>CAXXIG010000001.1:0-4833751 GCA_963674505.2 Desulfobacterales bacterium | reverse complement strand
CCGCCACGATCCCGCCCGCAAAAGAAAAAGGCGGAACCTGCACCGATCCGGCGGCAGACCGAACTTTGCATAAGGATGTGGCATCCTGTGCGGGCTTGCGCGGATTCTCCTTTCATGTCGAGCTTTTCAGACGATTCGAAGATTGATCAGGGCTTTGCGGATTCGAACATCGCCGCGAGCGCATCCAGCCTGGATGAAAGCCGGTCGATTTTTTTCTCCAGTCTGTCGATGCGTTCGGCGAGCGGAGCGTCTTGTTCGGGGGGCTCCTTCTTGAAAACGGCGCCGATTTCCTTAGGGGGAAGGATTGGAGGGATGATTTCGGCCATGGAGGCGAAGCCGTGTCGATTCGAAGCGGTCTCGCCTCCCGCTTTGGCCGATTGTCTTGATTTGCGGTACTGCCTGAGTCTTTCGACGCTCCCGACGAAATCCAGAGAGGTCAGACTCATGGTAAGGTCGATGGCGTTGAAGTTCTTTTGGCACGAGAAGCATCGCGCCAGATTCTTTTCGTACAGCACCGACGTGTCGTAGCCCGAGCAGATCGGGCATGAAAACCGAAAGCGGCCGGAGACGCGCCTGACCGGCATGCGCAGATGATTTTCGATCAGTTCTTCGACGGGAATTTCGTTTCGCAGCTCCCGGAGTTCCCTTTCGGAGAAACGCCGTTTCATTTCTTCCCTTTGTCGGGGGGCCTGTTCAGGGCCTCGGACTCGTGCATGCGGTAGCTCGGCCCCTCGATGTTGATTATGACCGCGTGGTGGACCATCCTGTCGACGAGAGAGGCGGTTATCACCGGGTCGCCCAGATAGTCGCCCAGCGCCTTGAAGTCGATGTTCGTGGTCAGAATCGTCGAGTTTTTGCGGTAGCGACCCTCCACGACCTTGAAGAACAGCGACGCCTTGCGCGATTCCTCCTGCTCCAGGCGGTCGAAGCCGATTTCGTCGATCAGAAGGACCTGCGGCCGGACGTATTGCTTGAGCTTTTCCTCCACGGTGTCGTCGGCGAGGCCGGACAGAAGCCTGCGCAGCATGTCGGAGGCGGTCGTGTACCTGCAGCGGTACTGCCTTTTGCAGCACAGAAGGAGAAGCGCCTTGGCGATGTGGCTTTTGCCGGTGCCGGAGCTGCCCGCCAGAATCAGCCATTGTCCGCGTTCCGCGAAGCCCAGGGTCGCCAGGTCCATGATCTGCCTTTTGTCTATCGATTTTTGAAAGTCGAAGTCGAAATCGTCCAGAAGCTTCAGTTCGTCGAGCTTCGAGTCCTTGATTCTGCGCTCTATGCGACGTTGCGCCAGCGCCGCGTATTCCATGGCTAAAAGGCGCTCCAAAACCTCGAATGTCGCTCGGCCCTCCCTTTCCGCCTCGGACAGAACGGCGTCGAGCTCCTCGGCGATTTTACGCAGTTTCATTTCCTCGAGCATTCGTCGAAGTCTTTCCATGGGATCTTCTTCCATTTTACTCTTCCTTTCCCCCTAGCAGCCGGGAGTATTCCGACAGCGGGCGCTGACGGACTTCGGGAAGTTTCTCCAGAAGCTTTCCCGCTTTTCGCCTCGCCGTCGATTCCAGTGTGCGGGGCCTGGCCCTGGCCTTGAGAATCCGCTCCACCGACTTGCCGTCGAAGGCGCGGTATTTCGAGGCGTGGCCCAGAGCCGCGTCGATGTCGTCGCAGTGGTAGTTTTCCTTCTGCCGAAGAATGCAGCGCGCCTGGAACCCGCAGTTTCTCGGGTGGGCGCTCTTGAGGCCGTCGAGAAAGTCCCCGGCATGCTCGCCGAGCCGCAGAAACGCCTCCCGCACCGGTTCCAGGCCGTAGCGAACCTTGCTTGCCAGGCGATGCGCCGGATCTTCCATTTTCTCCCTGGCCCCCAGAGGCCGCCGCTCGTGGCGGGCGATCCGGACCAGGTCGGGGCTGTAGACGAATATCTCCTCTTCGGAGGCCTTCACGGTCAGAATGTCGGCCGCGTATTCGACAGGCACCGAGTAGAAGTTCGTGTCGTGCTCTATGAAGCCGTCGGGTCCGCACACTCTGAGAGCGACTTCGCAGGAGTCGTAGGGATGCGCCGGAAGCGGCAGCAGCGCGGACTTTTCGCGCTCGACAAACAGCTGCAGGGGCGAAACGCCCGTGGTTCCGTGTATGTGCGTGTCGCTGCGATTTGCCAGCCACCACTGCGCCGTCGATCTCAAGTCGGCCATACCCGTGAATTTGCGGGCGCCGAGCAGATTCGTCTCGACGTACTGGAAGGGTTTCTCCACTTTTCCCTTGGTCTGCGCCCTTCCCGGCCGGCAGGCGACCGGGCGGAAGTTGTAGTGGGTGGCGAAGGCGGAGAAGGCCGGATTGAAGACGGGCTGTCCGGCCTCCCAGCGCAGGACCACCGTCTTCTCGCCGTCGTAGAGGCAGGTGAAGGGAACTCCCTTGAAATACGCGAAGGCGTCCTGGTGCCTGCGAATCAGGGTGAAGAACTTGCGGTCGAAGGTGAAATCCAGGTACTGCCGGCGCGAATGGCCCAGAATATAGGAAAAGCAGAGCACCTTGCGCCTTCCCTCCTCCACGAAGTCTATCGTGTACGGGCTCCAGTCCATCTGCCCCTGCCGGCCTGGTTCCGTTTCGAATCGCACGACCGGCTCGATCTTCGGACGGGGGCGGATTTCCCTGAGAAGATCGCACACGATGGTCTTTCCCCCGTCGAACCCGGCCGCGACGAGTTCCTCGCGCATCCGGACTCCGGTTATGTTCGGGAACTCCTCCAGAAGGCTCGCGATCATCGGGCGGTGCTCGTCGAGCTTGCTCGGGCGGCTCGACTTCCTTTTGTCTTCCAGAGCGTCGTGTCCCAGGTCGCGACGAGCCTCGTTTTTGCGCAGTATCCTTCTGATCGTGTTGCGGCCCATTCCGAAGTGCCTGGCCAGCGCGCGAATCGCCCAGCCTTTCGCGCGCATCGACACGATCCGATTTTCCAGATCCGCCCTGTCGGCGAAGAATTCAAACATCGGCGCCTCCCTTCTCTCGCAGCGACTCGCGCATGCCGCCGAACGCCGATTCGATGCCGTCCAGCGCCGACAGCACTCTTTTGGCGTCGGATTCGGACAGCTCCTTCAAGACGGCCGGCGGAGTCGTGGCGAGCCATATTTCCATTTTCAGCAGCCTTTCCATGATTTTCACGCTCCGGCGGACGGGCGGCCCGTCCGGTCGATGCTTTTCAAGCGCCTCTTTCGGCGACTGGAGAATCCCGCGCCTGCCCCAGGCCGGCCGGTCCGACAGAAGCCGCACCAGGCGGGCGGTTTCGTCGCTGGTCAGATTGTACTCGATCACCGCCCGCAGCGCCTCGGGCTGGTTGCCGCGCGGCAACCGCGCCAGTTCCCGGCCGACGGTCATGTTCACCAGTCCGAGCCTGAGATGCTCGGTCACCTCGTCGCTCAGCCGCTCGACCACCGACAGGATGCGGCACACCCAGCTCTTGTGGCGCCCGAGCAGCACCGCGATCTGCGTCTGGCTCAGTTTTTCGCCTCTGTGCAGCGAACGGATCACCAGTCCCTTTTCGAGTTCCGAGATCGTTTTCGCCCTCGAATTCAAGAGGATCATCGCCGCCTTGGCCGCCCGGACATTCCCGGCGAACACGCGAACTTCCAGCTTCGGCATATCCAGCTTGACAGCGGCCCTGAGACGCTTGAATCCGTCGATCATCTCGTAGACTGTCCCTTCGAAGCGGCCCGCGACCACCGGCATCATCTGCCCGCGGGTCTTCATGGATTTCTCCATCTCCGCCTCGGCCCTGGGATCGGCGATTCGCAGTTCGGCGAACCGCTCTCCGATCCTGCCGATTTCGATATGCGAACATTCGTTTTCCATTATCCCGGTGCTTAACACATTCCGGGGGCGATGTCTCTTGCGTCTTAAAAAACGCATCCCGTTAGTCGGCGAATATCCTCAATAAATTCGGCGGGTTGGCTCCATGAAGCGTCTTAAAAGACGCTTTCGCTTTGTTCGTCGATATCCCCTGTGATTTCGGCGGGTTAGGTCCATGATGCGTCTTGAATACGCTACCCCGTGTCCGGCGGGCAGGGCGCTCGCGCCGCAGGTCGCCTTTTGCGTTCCTCAGCTTCCTTTTCGATTTTGTATTTCCGAAGGATTTGCTCGACGAAGTATTCGATCACGACAAGAAGAGGCAGACCTATCGCCTCTGCAATGACGTCTCGGGGCAGATCCAGGTCGATTCTGGAGCGGGCGACCTCCGGGTCGATTCTTCCGTCGGGAGCCGACCGGCAGTACAGATCGACCTCTTCGAGCTTTTTCTGCAGGTGGTCGGCCTTCGACGACTTGCGGTTCTTCCTGTTGTATTCCGCGCACTGTCTGCGATGCAGCTCGGTTCGACATTCCGGGCCGCAGGTCTTCTGGCGGTCGGTGTGCCGGACGTCGGGCATGAACCATTTTTTGCAGATCTTGCAGCGTCTTTTTCTCGTTTTGGCCTTCGGCATTGTTTAATCTCCATCCAACGGTATGGAGATACGATACCTTGATCGGCGACCCGGGGGGCAGGATTAATGGGGGGGACTTCAGGCGGGTCCGTTTTTAAACGGATTTTTCGTGACGTTTATCCGGTCGGGTGGGTCCGATTTCCGGCGGAAAGTGGGTCCGAATTTGGCCGGAGCCAACAACAGAGACGCTTCTTCCTCCTGCCGCAATAATTCCGCCAGCTGTTTCCGGGCCGGGGCCAGGGCGATCCCACGGCCTGCTCTGCGAAAAAGGCCGGTTGCCTTCAGATAGCGAAAAGACAGGTCGGCATAATCGTTCAAGGTGCCTTCAACGCAGCCAAAGGCCGCCGCCACCTCCTCATATCTTTGCCGGTCATAAGCCCGCACCCTGCCTTTGGCTCTTTCCCGGCCGGTGCGATATTCGACCAGTTGCTGAACCACGGTGGCCAGGCCGTCTTCTGGGGTGGCAGTTTGGACATAGAGCGCATATTCCTGAAAGGACAGGGTGTCTTCCTGCCCCTCTTTTGAGAGGGCGTGAAAAACACGCAATATAAAGCGAAGCGGCGAAAAACTTTTGCATTTATAGCGGTTTTTTTCAAGAATCGAGGGGATGCGATAACTGGCAAGAGCCCTAAGAAAACATTCCTGCTGCGCGGTAATAAGCTCTGAGCGGGACAAGCGATAGCCATTGGGCGTGATTTCAAACGGTCGCCCGGAAAGCTCGGGAAGGCTTTCCGTAAAAGGCAACAGTTTTGCATCAACCCCGCCCCGGCTGGGATCGCGGGAAAGAGCCGGGGTAATGAATCCGAGCTGAGAGAGCGCAGCCCTCCATTTCCGTCCCAGATCCGAGGCGTCTTTGCTCTCTAAAACCCGTGGGGCGCTAACAACGCCTTCACGGTGAAGAAGGACGGCAAAATCGTTTTCCTGCTCTCGGCCTTTGATGTTTCCGTTAAGCGGAGAGTCTTGTAAAACCCGCAAGGCCTCCTGAAGCCGGTAAGGCGTTCTGACAGTGGTGTTTCCGATATGCCAAAGCATTTTAGAATCCGACAAACAAATATTCTTTCACCTGGTTCTTGATATCGGCTGTCTTATGCCCTTGATTGGCAAAACTATACCGATAATCAATATCAACGACTTCGACATGGCGCTTGTACTGCGACATAATGGATATGATCTCTTCTCTACTGGGCAGGGAATTGGAAGAATAAGATACAATCAGGATGCTTTCCCGACAGCGCTTGAAAAGCTTGTCAAAAGCGTCTTCCGCCCCCGATCTACAGCTGAACGGCGTTGGATAGCTTTTGAATTTTTTTGTTTTAGTGTGCCACTGCATCTCAACGCCCTTCCAATCGCGGGCAAGCCCTTCGACAAAATGATAGCGGCGCACGTACTCATTGTCTGAAAGCGGGCTGTAATAAGGGGGATCGATGTAAACGAGATCGGCCTTGGAATTGATCGTCATGGCGTCGCCCTGGCGGACCTGGTGTTTTTGGCCATTATCGAAGATCGAATTATTGATCAGCTGGACCGCATTGCGGATTTGTTCCTCCAGGCTCAATCTCAGGTCGGCCCGGCCGTCATTATACCGGAAGCCGGTATAGGTGAAGATGCCGCGCGGCCGCTTTTTAAGGCAGGCTCGGATAAGGCTCGCCATTGCCACGGCCCGTTTATGCTTGTTTTTGATTTTCTTGATATTGGCCCGCACCAGGTCAATCAGCGCGTTTTCTTCATCCGTATAATATAGCTTCGGGAAGGTCTCTTGAACAAAGCTATCTGCCTTGGCATTGGGGACAAAAAGCCTGTCAATGTCCCGCTCGGAGAGCACCTGGTTGCTGTTTTCGATCATGGCCTGCGCGAAGGTGGCGCACATGGCCATGTAATCATTGGAAAAAACCTGCTTGCCCATTGTTTTGAAAAGATAGCCTACCACGCCGGAGCCGGCAAAAAGATCAAGGGCGGAATCGAATTGGAACTGCCCGGCCACATCTTTGATATAGGGCAATAATTTTTCTTTCGAGCCCATAAACCGGGTCGGCGGATAGGCCAGCACCTTTTCGTCAACAAGCGGCGGCACCTCTCGGATCACCAGGCGCGGATAGGGCGGGGCGGTAATAATGACATCTTCGCCATTTCTGGTCTTGGCTTTCGAGCTGATATTGCGGCGGGTGTTCACAATATCGATCTCAAAGCCTTCGTAAAGTTCGTGTACCAGGGGATGGTTCGAATTTGTTAAAACGACGTGGCAACCGCGTTTGTGCAGGCGCTTTAGTTCGGCCGCCAGCTCGCGGTGGTCTTCTTCATAGAACTGCTCTTTGGTATAGCGTTTGAAATCGGCGTATTTGGACACCGGCAGATAAGGGGGGTCCAGGTAAATAAAATCCCCCTGTTTGGCGGTTTTAGCCAGGACCGCTTTGTAATCGCCGCAAATAATTTCACAGTCTTTTAAGGCCTTTGAAGCCGCCCGCAGAATTTCCGCCTGGCAAATCGAAGGTTTTTTATAGCGCCCAAAGGGCACATTAAACCGGCCTTTTTTGTTGACCCGGTACAGGCCGTTATAGCAGGTGCGATTGAGGTAAAGAGTGCGGGCAGCGGCATATTCGCGGCTTAAATCCTCAAAGCGCAATTTACGGATTTTATAATAATATTCCTCTTCATTCTTGAAATTCCGCAGATACTCGATAACCAGCTCGACATTAGCGGCGATGCAGTTATATACATTTATTAATTCTGGATTGGAATCGGCAATAACCCCTGAAGAAGGTTCCAGGGCGAAAAACATGGCCCCGCCGCCCAGGAAAGGCTCTATATAGCGGTTATAGTTTGCAGGAACACGCGCCAGCAGTTCCGGCAGCAGCTGCGTTTTACCCCCAGCCCACTTAAGAAACGGTTTCGGTTTCTGTTCCTTCTCGATAGCACACTGATTTTCGTTTATTTTCATTACTCGGCTTTTTCCATCCCTATAAAAACAGCTGGCTTTAGGTGTCAACGAACTCTTTAATTATAACCGCCTGACGAATAACACAATATATAGCTATATGTCAAACTAAAATAACAATATAGAGTATTTCCTGCAAACAATATGATAACACCATCAAAAAAAAATATCCCCGAACTCGTCTAAGACGATTCGGACTCTCAAATCCCGCAATACGACTATTGGGACCAAGTCCCTGCCCATCCGAAAAAAAATCGAAATCCGGGATCGGCGCAGGACTGTTGTCCGAAAAAGGCTGTTTCCCATGTTTTCCGGGCTGTTTCCGACTTTCCGCAAACCATTTTCAATCCATCGGCAATCGTTGCCCATTCACGTTCCGATTCGACGCCCCCGTCCGCCGGCGCCCGCTCTCCTCCGCAACATGTTGCGGAGGAGGGCGGGCGCCGGCGGACGGGGAACTATAGAAAAGCCCGGTGTAGTTTCTTTGACAAAAAGCGAGTTCCTATCTTATGCTACTTCATTTTAACGACAAAAGTACCTGTTGTCATATCATGGAAGGCTTGCTTGTATTTTGTAAAGGCGATCATGATATATCCAAAATAAAAAAATATTTGAGAAATTATCGCGCCTAAAAACCTTTCGCTGGATTTTACAAAACCAATCCTTTTTCCATTACCATCGACAACTTTGAGACCCAATATCTTTTTACCAAGAGTCGCCTGCAATTTCGATGCATGCAAGCCTGCGTAATAAATCCACACAACGAATATTTCACCCATTGTCTCGAAATATTCGCAACCCTCGAGGCCGAAAGGGTCAAAAAAACAAAGAATAACAAGAAATAGCAGAAACAAAATTGTAAAATCGATTATTCCTGAAAAGATTCTAAGCCAAAAACCAGCAACAACTTCATTGGCTTTGAAATGAGTGTCTCTTTTTCTTATCTTGATGAAGCCATAAATAACGTACGCAACCAGCAGGAAAAGTATTGCTTCGTTAATAATCCGATAAAGTTGTACTTGTGTTTCCATATTTTTGTGCTGTCCTTTCAGGGTTACCGCGTCCAGGGGATCGGAGCCGAAGACCAGGGCGTCCATGAGGGCGCATCTGTCGATTTCGATTTTTCGATTTCGTACGAGGGTCTTTCGGCCGAGCAGAAGATGCAGTCCTCCGATCCCCCCGTGCATTCCGGCTCGTTCAGGAGTCCGTACGAGGCCGTATCTATGCTCGCACCGTAGGATCCGATGTCGATTTCCGACGCGATGTTGCCGTCCTCGTCGATTTCGTAGCAGAAATTGAAGGGAACCTTGATTTTCTGATCCCAGTAGAAGTCTATAGGGACTCCATCGGAGCAGGTCGCCTCGGCGACGACGCGGATGTCCGCTTCGAACATGTATTTCGCGCATTCGGTATCGCCGCCGCTTCCGTCGGGCTGGTCGTCCCCGAGGGATTTCAGGCAGGCGATTCTGTAGGCGACAACGGCGGTCTGCCTCGCCTCCAGGGTCTCGGGCAGGGCGTCGGCGAGTTCGAATTCGAAATACAGATCGTTTTCGGGAAGCTAGAACCGGATGTTTTCGGCACGGACCATTCCACGGTCACCTGCCGGCTCATCAGAAAGACGCTTTCGCTCGCCGCGACGCCGGGCTTAATTTTCACCGTGCCCGAATGGGGATTGTGGCCGTCGGCGGACACCCGGCAGGCGTAGAGGCCGGCGGGGATGTCGGAAAACAGCGCCTCCCCGGCGTTGTCGGTTCTGGCTGTGTGAATTTCGGTTGCGACCGCCTCGTTTTGCAGGACAACGGAAGCGCCGGACAGGCCTTCTATCGCCAGGGGAGGTGTCCGGATCGACCGTGCCGGTGTATATGTCGGAGACCTTGACGAGGGCCGAGCCGGTCCCGCTTTGGACGACCGCGACCCTGACGCCGATCAGGGCCTCGGGATGGTTGTCGGAGGCGATATGGAATACGAAGTCACTGAAGCCCTCAGGGACGGATTCGGACGGGGAAAAGGCCTGGTTCGCTTGTTATTGGAAAAGGACGATCAAGGAATAATATTCCTTCTTGTCCACTGATTTCAGAATAAATATTGTCTATCTGCTTTGCCAATTAATGGGGGGGGCGCGTAATCTCTGTAGTTCGTCGATTGCTCTCCACCATGTCCTTTTTTCATCAAATAGAACCCAATTGATTTGATTTCCGTCTTTAACAAGAACTTTTTCATTTAGCCGAGACGTTACCTTATAAACATTGTCAAATTTTTTCCGCATAGTTCTAAAAGTTTTGTCCTTTGAGCCATCACCTGTTATAGGCATTTATTGAATGTGTGAATATGTTTTTTTTAATGAATGGCGATCAGCAAATAAATAAAGTTTAGACTAGACATTTATTTGTCAATATGCTTTCTTATGTTCCAACATGACACGGACAAAACTTATAGAGCTATGCGGATTTTATCTATATCGGATTTTTGCATTCAGAACTCCTCGCATTAAAAATGCCATTCAAATCTTGAAAACCGACCCTTTGGGCTATGTTAAGTAAGGATGTTGTCATCCGAATGATTTGTGATTCCATTATGGCATTAGTTGTTTTTGTTTTATTCGGCTTGCCCTCTATGTCAAAAATTCAGCAGGTTGAAGGTTATGGGATTTTTATCAAAACACCCCGGAATGTCAATGAAAATAAGCGTTGGACTGGCTATTAGCGTATCTCGGAGCAGGGATGACGGATTACGGTCCGCTCTTGTTGACTGGATGGCCTGCTATATTTCAGACATTTTACGTAAAAATC
This sequence comes from Desulfobacterales bacterium, assembly GCA_963674505.2. Lineage (GTDB taxonomy): Bacteria > Desulfobacterota > Desulfobacteria > Desulfobacterales > SKZT01. The sequence continues at coordinate 4,823,570 of CAXXIG010000001.1, read as the reverse complement.
GCGGAGTGCCGCCGAAAAACCAGCATCGACCGAACCGATATGTTCCATCGCGGCTTGCGCGGTCTGGTCCAGAATGTTTTCGAACTCGGCCTCGCTTTTTCTCTGCTCGATGGCATCGGCGACGATCCTTTCCTTCGCTTCGATATCGTACACTCCCATTAGGGCGGAAGGATCGTCTATGTTTTTGATGGTCTCGTCGATGACGTTAATACCCCAGAATGCGTTTTCCAGATACGTGCGATACTCGGCGTCCTGTTTCAGGGTATCGATGGAGTCGAGCCGAACCAGCGGAATGGTAAACCGGCTCCACATTTCCTTTTGAAACTGGGTCAGCATGCTTTTGACCGCCAGGACCAGAATCCGTTTGCCCCTGCCTCTGCGAATCAGCTCGCTCAACAGGATTCCGCAGGCAAGCGTTTTGCCCAGCCCGACGGCATCGGCGATAAGAATGCGCTGACGAGGCTGCCGAAGCGCATGTATTGCCGGATCAAGCTGGTACGGCACCAAGTCCATGGCCGCCTCGGGGCCGACATACAGATTTTCGTCGGTGGGAGGCGCCTGCCGCAAAAGGCTTTCCATATAAAGGAGGGATTTTCTGTATGAACCGGACTCGTCGGGCACGAGCTTCGTTTCGGCGGGATCGAGAATCTTGATGTCCCTGTCGATCTCGTCGAGAAAAATCGCCTCCTTGTCCTTGACCAGTTCCGATATGTCGACAACCGTAAGCGCCAGGCCGCCCGTAGAGGTTCTTTGCACCTTTCTCACAAGCCACTCCGCATCGCGAACCACAACCCTGGCACCCGGCGCGATAACGGCCTTGTAAGATTCCGAAGGTGCCGCAGAGACCGAAGAATCCATAGAAAACGACCTCTAAAAAAAATGAAAGGTAAATTTCAAAGACGATGACCAAGGGCAAATTGCTACGGTTCATCGCGGATTTGTGGGAAAACGCGTCCCGAAGGTAACCAGACCATCCTGGTCTGGAGTGGTTTGGCTCAGAGAGTGTTGCATAAATACGGCATCGGACCAGAGCTGGAAGCTCTGGCTACCTTTACCGCTCCCCACAAATCCGCAATGAACCATTTCTATTTGCCTTCTTTACGAAATAACCAACGGCATCGTTACATATCAAAAAAAGAGACAAAGATAAACAACCTATAGAAACCCTTCCACCTCCGCGCTCCATTCCTTAAGCTTCCTTTGCAGCAGCTCCTTGTCCGGCAGGTAGAGCTGATATTCCCTGGCATGGATGTTGGCGCCTTCGGGAAGGGTAATTTCAACCAGTGCATCGTGCTTCTTTTTGCAAAGTACAATGCCGACGGTCGGGTGTTCGTCCGCCAACTTCACGAAGCGGTCGAAGTAGTTGACGTACATCTGCATCTGCCCGAGGTCCGCGTGGGTGAGTTTGCCGATCTTGAGGTCGATCAGCACGTAGCAGCGCAGCAGGCGGTTGTAGAACACCAGATCGATGAAAAAATGCTCTTCGTCGAAGGTGAAGTGCTTCTGCCGGGCTTCGAAAAGAAAGCCCTTGCCCAATTCGAGCAGGAACTGTTCGAGTTTGTCGATGATGGCGCTTTCCAGTTCGGATTCGGAATATTGCGCCTTTTCCGCCAAGCCGAGGAATTCCAGCACATAGGGTTCCTTGAGCAGGTCCTCTGGGCGGGCGACGACCTGGCCTTGCGCCGCCAGGTTGCGGATGCCGTCCTTGTCCGTGCTGAGAGCGAGGCGTTCATAGAGCCCGGCATCGAACTGGCGCTTGAGTTCAGGCAAAGTCCACCCATTGGCGGCGGCTTCGATCTCATAAAACTTTCGCTCGTCTGCGTTTCTGATAGAAATAAGGAACACGTACTGGGACCAACTCAGCTTGAACGGAAATGCCGATTTGGCAGATGGCGTCTGCATAATTGCCAAAGGCCAATCGGTAAACGATTTCCCAGATGGCGTCTGGGATTTTTCATCGATCAAAGATTTCCCAGATGGCATCTGGGAAATCTGCAATGATCGGTCTTTATAGGTCAAAAAAAATTTACGCATATATTCCAGGTTGGAACGCGAAAATCCTCGCCCAAACTCCGCTGTCAACTCGACGGAAAGCGCCTTGAGCAAAGCTTTGCCGTATTGCGCCCGCTCTGCGCCTTGTTGTTCGTATTCGACAATGCGGCGGCCGATCTCGAAGTTGGTCGCGACCTGGATCAAATCGACGGAATGAACCGCCGCCCGGCGAGCCGCAAGGATCATCTCTCTGATTTCGGAAATAAGGGCTTTCACTCCTTCACCTCCCGCAACATCGCCATGATTCGTCGCTCCACCGCAGCCAGCTCACAGTTGAACTCGTGAAACGGTACCGGCGGCAAAAACGGAAATCGGATCGTTACCGCGATTATCATAGAAAGCAACCTATTAAGAGAATGACAGCTTCCTACAACTTCTTCGCTGGAATTTTCAACCCGACCGAAACTTCAGGCGACATACCTGTACGTATTTGGATATACCCCATTTTTCCATTAAGGGGGATTCTCATCTTCGCAATTTCATTCATAGTCTTCTCAACAGTTCGGTCTCTCTTTTTTTTAGACGGTAACGGTTCAGGTGCGCAAAATAAATTCGATGTGTACTTCTTCAACCTTTTAATATCGCTCGGTTTTGGAATATTAGACCTTCCTCGTTTCCAATATGGAGGACAACGCATTCTCCTATTCCAGGCCCGAAGACCGAAGCCTCTAATTCATTGTGACTCGGGGGATTGTAGTTGATTTGATTCGAAAAATTCAGCAAATTTTTTACCAGTACTCTTGGATTTTGCGATTTCCTCTATGGACCATCCTTTCAGACGCCGGAATCTAATTTTTGATTCGCGAGTACGGCCTCTTCCCGGAAAATCAACGTAACTGATCGACCAGTAAAAAATAGCGCCGGTTTGGAGTAATGGCAAATCATCCGGGGTGATTTCATCGATATCCAACGTTACGAATTCATCATCAAACTCGGGATTGGTTTTATCCGTGATTATGACATCGAATTCAGAATCCCGGACCTCGATTACCCTGCCTTCCCATAGCCGTAACAATTTAAATTTGCCTTCAAAGGGAACCAATGGAGGAGCGATGGCTACAGGAGGCTCTTCGGGAATCATGTCATTGTCGAAATCGGTTTCCGAACTTTTCTCTGAATTCAACCCCGAATCTGAGATTGGATCTGGGGTGATGAAAATTGCCCCAAATGCCCCAAAAAAAATCCTCTGGGAAATATTCCGTTGGAAAAATCTTTATAAAGAATTTCAAAAAATAACGTCGATATAGCTGGAAATTTGATTGAAACTAGGGTATGGGTATAATTTTAACCTTTTGGTTTTAGGGAGATTATACCATGCCGGAGGATTCGAAAGCGACCGATTGCAAAAGTCCCGTATCCAAGCTCGCGAAACTTTTCAGAAAGGGCCGGGACAATTGGAAGGCGAAATACAAGGATGCGAAATACAGGGCCAAGCTTTTGGCCGACAAGGTCAGATACTGGAAGAACAAGGCAGCCGAGCTGGAACGGCGAGTAGAGAAACTCGAGAGGGAACTTTCCGAATCCGAAAAAAAAACTCTAAAAGTTCCGGGGAAACCGCCGAAAAATTCGAAGTAGTGCCGGCGCGCCACACTTATTCGCTCGGCCACATGCATCTTTTCGCGCTGCTTGTTCTCGGGGCGGGCATAGGCATGAGGGGAGCGAGCAAGGCCATGGGGATATTCTTCTCCTTTCTCGGACTGGAAATTCCGGTTCCGTGCTGGACGACCGGGCGCCTGTGGCTGCCGAGGCTTGGATTGCACAAGCTTTCGCGGCCCAAGGAAAAAGCCGACGACTGGATATGGATAATCGACCATACCGTGCAGCTCGGCGCTGAAAAATGTCTGGTGATCCTGGGAATCCGGCAAAAAAACCTGCCGAAGGGGGAACTGCACCTCAGGCACGCGGACGTCGAGCCTATCGATCTGATACCGGTGAAGAAATCCAACGGGAAAATCGTCTGGCGACAGCTCGAGGAATGCGCCAAAAAAACGAGCTATCCAAGGCAAATCGTTTGCGACTGCGGCACGGACATAAAATCCGGCGTCGTCGAGTTCTGCCTGAAGCACGATACGCTGGGCACGTACGACATGAAGCACAAGGGCGCCGCCGTTCTCAAGCGGGAACTCAACGGCGACCCCGACTGGCTTGAATTCGTAGGCGGGGCCTCGAAATCCGGAAAGAAGGTCCAGCAAACGGAGCTTTCGTACATGGCTTCGCCGAACCAGAGAAGCAAGGCGCGATACATGAACGCGGGGGAACTCGTCCGCTGGGGCTCCGACGTCGTTTGCGGCCTGGACCTCGAAAAGGCGGAAAAGGGAGAGGATTTCGAAGAAACCGAACAGGCACAACCTTTCTGATCTCCCCCATTATTTTTTTAAGTGCATCAGTATTAATCTCGGTCAAGCTTGTTTTTATAGCGCACATTCCGCAGCCAATATCAACACCGACCGCATTGGGGATCACAACGCCTTTTGTGGCAAGAACCCCTCCGATTGGCATGCCATAGCCCTGATGGGAATCAGGCATTATTGCGATGTGTTTAAAAGCGAATGGTAAATTGGCAAGATTTTTAGCTTGGTTCAATGCCCCCTCTTCAATATCATCAAGCCACATTTTGACTGGTAGATTTTCGGTATTGATAACTTTATTCATATTGTTTTTATTTATTTGATAATTCGTATTCGTGTTTACAGGCAGGACAGATGGTTATCTGCGGATTTTTCCTATAATCGTCTATTGCGATCAAATATTCGAAAACACATCCACATTCCTGGCAAACCATTAAAAAATCTAAATCTTCGTAGTCCATTTATTTTATTTTTTTGATTTCCATAACCGGCATACATCCATAGGTGGATTCTTTTTTTGATAATCCGGAAATCATTTTTATTAAATCAGCCTGTTCTTCAGAAAGCTCTATCTTGATGTATGTACTGTCATCACAACCATGCAAAGCTATTTTATATTTATTCATTATTTTATTGTGTCGAATTTTATCGCGTAGCGATAGCCCTCGGTTTCGTGGTTTGGTATACGAATATTCGCCAAAATCGAAAACGAGGGCTATCGCTTTCTGGTCGTAGACCGAAAGCGATATAAATTCGACACTATTTTTTTAAACGTTCGCAAAAAAAGCGGAAAATATGAAAATTCGGAAAAATTCGGTTGGGGGAAGTGCGATATTGAATACACTATTATTATACCACACCCCACAAATACGTCAAAACCATCCTCGCTAAGTCACCTGACATCTAATATCAAGCCATCAAAATAAAATAAAAATCCCAAAACTAAACGATAAAAACAGCATGATGCTACTCATAGTCTGTAGACTTATTGTCACCATAATTTTAGAGATTAAGCTGTTATGGATATAATTAAAATTGTTGCTGCCAATATTAAGATATACAGGAAATTGAGAGGTTACTCTCAAGAAGAACTCGCCGAACTATCAAGCCTGCATAGAACATACATCGGCTCTGTGGAAAGAGGCGAACGAAATTTAAGCTTGGTTAATCTACAAAAGATATCCGCTGCACTTGGAATAAAACCCGAAGATTTGCTCAAAGAAGGGAAATAAATGAACGCGTCTGACGAAAGAAATATCGAAGATAATTTAGTTCTCCAACTTGATCATCATCTTGACGGCCTAAAAACCAAAATACAAAACGATTTTTCCAAAAAATCTTTAGAATCCGAAATAAAAAAACTGAAAGGCGACCCAATTTATCCAAGATTTTGTCTTGATTGCGAAGAATATGCTTTAATCCGCTTCATGGGCAGAATGAGTGTCAGTATTGGTAGGAGGCTCGGCGAAATATATGATAAGATTCCACGACTTATAGCCTCAAGTGCATTCAATATACCAATTGAAAAAATAGCTCCGAAGTTCGGTAAACTGGAATTAGACACTTGCTTGCCTTTCGATGCAGTTTCACCCGAAGATAAAGAACACATTATTAAAGTTGTCAAAAAATATTCAAAACTAGACAGCAACAAAGGTGTTGGTATTGAGATTAGATATAATTTTAACCCAAACGATAGTGCCAGATTGCGAAAAGATGTCGATATGGTTAACTATTTAAAAAAAGCTGATCTTACGCCAATATATTTAATTTTTAGTTCAATTTCACCCAGGCAGGATGCAATAGGCCGCTTAGAACGAGCGGGATGGTATTTTATAATTGGAGAAGATGCAAGTAATTTTTCAAAAGACCTTTATAATATTGACCTTTCAAAAATTCTGCAAAAAGAAAAAATATGTAATGGTATCAGAAGAAAAATAGATGAAATAACAAAAGAATTATATACTTCCCACGCTTTCCGTATGTTGGCAGAAAAATATCGAAATTAATTTTCCTTAGAGCCATATACCAAAGACTCAAAGAGGTCTTTCCCGCTGTGCCGTCTTCTAAATCGATTTATCCAGGTTTTTTTATAACCTAAACCAAGATTTTTTATTATATCACCCAAAATTTGATCTGTAGCAACATAGGTCCCTTTAATATTTGTATTGCCGACAACATAGGCTATTTTGACATCATCCGATAGAAATTCATCCATTCTGATTATTTGTTTAGTAAGAAGATTAAAATATTTCATGACATAATTTGCCATCAAATTATCCAGCTTGCGAATATTGTCCGTAACAGGTTTTACAAATTTTTCCACTGCGGGAAAAAGAGGTTCAATTTCCCCTTTCGATAAAACAGAAGTCGCAGTTCCCCATGTACCACCTATTGTTTTCTTATCTAAATCCGCTGCTTCTTTTGGTTTTTCGAAAAAATCGAAAAAATATAAAAAAGGCCTTGTATTCCAAACGTAGCTATATCTATTAGGGTATGGAGGAGAAGTCATAACAATATCGATTTTATTATCAATATTAATGCCGTCCAAAATTGTTGAATCAGTGTGGAAAAGCGAAGCTTGAATGTTTTCTGGCGGAGCAGATAATTCCCTATAATCGTTAATCATTTTCGTCAAATGATTAACAAAAATATTATAAACTTGAATATCGTCATTCATTCTGTCGATAAAATGTAATTGTAACCTTCCAAGGGTGATATTTGTTAAATCGGGGATTATAACTCCTGCAAAAGAAACGAGAAAAAAATCTCGATAATCTTTTCCATAATTTTCTGTTGATTCTAAAATTGACATTTTTAAAGTGAGCATGTTTTTTAAAACATCGGGCCTCCACCATCTGTATACATTATGAATTTTGGGAATTTCACATGGTAAATCTTCGCAGGATAAACCTTTAAAATTATTTTTGTAATTTCTGAAGTTTGACTTTATTTCATTTGCCAATTTCTCCAAATTTTTTACAGATAAAGACCAATTTAACGATGTTTTTCCAATAAAAAACAAAAAAGGATTAATCTCAAAACCATAAGACTTTAATCCCAAATGTTGCGATTCTATCAGGGTCGTACCAGCACCAGAAAAAGGATCAAGAATGATAGAATTTTCCGTATAATTGAACTCGTTTAAAACAATTCTTACCAAATCAGGACCAAAACTCGGTGTTAACCGAAACCAACTGTGAACAGATTTATCAAGTCCAGATTTAAATGTCGATAAATTCCGATGTATCGAATTATATTCTATTTCATCAGACTCAAACAGTGATAATTGTTTCATCTTCACCCCGAAAAAAACCAAAAATGATGACAAAAAGTATCATAAAATACGTTTTTAACATCACCCCTACAACCTGTCAATTATTATTCGTGACAAAAAAACTCTAAATCATAATAACAAAGCCCAGCTGTTTTGCTGGAAAAAACTTTCGCCAGATCAGCGCCGAATAAAAAAGGGTTCGGAGTGTTCAAACTCGCAAACCCTTGATTTTACTGGTGCCCGGGACGAGAATTGAACTCGTACAGTGCTTTGCACCGAGGGATTTTAAGTCCCTTGCGTCTACCTGTTCCGCCACCCGGGCAATGCGTTTTTTCGGCGATCAGAAGATGGTGAAAGATCGATTGATCGCTTAAATCAATTTTATTAACGTAATCGGGCTCGAATTGCAAGGAAAAATGGAGCCGAGGCACGTCACATCTTTTTTCCGTATCGATTCGAAAATCGGGGGCTGGTTCTCGGCTCGAGCGTGTCTATGCGGAACTCGGACGCAAAGCGTCCTGGTATGCATTCCCACGCGAAGCGTGGGAACGAGGTGGTCGAGGTGGTGTGCGAACGGCCGGAACAAAACCCAAGCACGGAAATCGTTTCTTTCAATTGTATGCAATGCCGTATAGGCGGGCCGCGTTTTCCGTTGTGATGCGGGCGGCTTGCTCTTCGGGGATTCCCTTGAGGTCCGCCAGTGCGCGCAGGGTTTCCACGAGGGTGGCGGGTTCGGATGTTTTGAACTGGTATTTTACCGGGCAGTCGGTTTCCACCAGGACTTTTTCCATGGGTGCCTTGCGGATGGCGGCCCGGTGGGGCGTGCTGCGAGCGAGGGCCGGGGTGGCGGACACGAAGTATCCGTCGGCGAGGATTTTTTCGAGGATGTCCTCAGGTCCGCTGTACCAATGGAAGACGGCCTTTTGTACGCCAGCCTCCGAAACCATGCGGTGCGCTCGCTCGTGGGAAAAACGGGTGTGGACGATCAGCGGCTTGTCCTTGTCTTTTGCGATTTCGATGATTCGGGAAAAGACGTCCCACTGGAGCTTCTTTTTGACCTTGACCTTGTAATCGAGCCCGACTTCGCCTGCGGCCACGCATCGGTCCAGGTTTTCGGCGATGAACGCCAAGGTCTTGTCCATATCCTCTTCGCGGATGGACCACGGGTGGTAGCCGATGGCCGGAAAAACGAATCCGGGATACTTTTCCGCCAGGTCAAGGGTCTTGCGGCTGGTTTCCAAATCCATGCCGACGGCCACGATGCGGTTGACGCCGACTGCGGCAGCCCTTTCCAGGGCTGGACCCACCGGGTCGATCTCGTGCAAATGCGCGTGGCCGTCGATCAAGTCCAGCATATCGAACCTGTATTTATTCGGAAGTTTCCTTTTTCTTGTTTTTTTTCTTGATCTCGAAATATTTCCGGAACAGCTTTTCGGCCTTCTCCGCCGCCATCTCGCTGATGGCCACGGACTGGGACTTTGTGATGGGGTTGCTGATATAGCCCCTTTCATGCAGCCGGGTCAGAACCCCCAGGTCGATGTTTTTCCATGTTTTCAGACCCAGCTCCCCTTCGTAAACGCCGAGGTGCAGAAGGGCAAGAGCGATTTCGTCCACCTTGTCCTTGTCGTACTCGAATATTTCCTTTTCGTCGTCCGCCATATCAGGACCTCCGAATTCCCCTTTTGGATGTTAACCAATTGGATGTCAACCAATTTGCAACAGCGGCGCCGATTCCCCGATGTCTCGGCAGGCCGCGATTTATGTTTTGTTTCTTTATCAGGAACCCATGGAACTTTCAACTCATACTTTTTTCCCTGCGAACGATGATTTGTCATGCGGCTCAATCCGGAATGGCCACCGTTCCCCGAAAAATCGAGATACGGTCGGTTTTAGGGGGATTGTCTTGGATGGGAGGAACGTTATCCGGGGTGATGGGCAAGGCGTGTCCATTTTCGTCCAAGCCCCTGGGGACCGTTCTGACCACCTGGCTGGGGGGAAGCGGCTTTTTGCCTGCCAGATGGTCGTACATCCAGTCCAAGGCTCGCAGCAGATAGCATTGCAGGGGAACGAACCGGGCGTCGAAGCCCGGAAAAGCATTGAAGACATCCAGGTGATGGGCGTTGGTCACTTCGCAGTACCGCAGGTTGCCCGCGTCGTTTTCTTTAATGGAGTTCAGGGCGGCGTAGGCCCTGGACGTGTGGTTCGGGGGAAGAATGGCGTCGTTTCTTCCGTGGACGATGATTGCGGGGGTCCCTTTCAGGTTTCCGCATGCCCTGACCTGGGATATGCTCTCGGCGATTCGTTCGGCGTGTTCCTTCCGTTCGCCGTTCAAGGGGGTGCCGTTTTCGTCCAGACCGGTCGCCAGACTTCTGAGGCAAAGCGCGCCATCCAGATTCATGTCCTTTTCCCCCGTAGTAGAAACGGACTCGCGATTGAGCATCGGTCCGCCCGCCGAACGGTCGTTGATCAGCTCCACGCCGGAAGTCGGGACGATACCGTTCCCGTCGCCGAAACATCGCTCGGCCAGTAGCTGCTTCCAGGGGGCGGGCATCTTGGTTTCCCTGTCCACGGCGGCAAAGCTATAGCCGCAGAGGTTGTCGTCCACGCTGAACCTTCCGTAGGCGTTGGCGTAGGCGACGCAGATGCCCTCGACCACGAAGTTTGCGAAGTGGGAGGGCTGGATGTAGTTTTGTTCTTCGAGTATCCCGTAGTCGTTGATGATTCTTTGTGCGTTTATCGCCATCTGCTCGATGGAATCGCCGTTCAGAAGGCCCCGCTTTTCAAGTTCGCGGCAGCGGGTTTCGCAGAGTGTTTCATCCAGATGGTTCATGGGCGCGACGCCTCGCAGACCCGGAGCGAGATTGGCGCAGGGCTGGTAGATATTCAGCAGGGTCATGTAGTCCAGCAGGTTCCTGCCGCATTGGAGACCTTTCCATTCCTTTTCGCCCTGGCGCACGACGATGGATTCCGACGGCTCGGGGCAGACGTTGGGTTCCGAAACGGCCACGCCGTCTATGAGTCCTTTTTCATCCTGTTCGGCGGCGCGAATGGACGCCACGCCCCCGTTGGATATGCCCGATGCGATCACGATGGTGTTTTCCGCAGTCAGGGTCGGCGCGACCTCGGCGTTTTCCTGTGTCCTGCCGAAATTTTCTTCCAGGTTGAGCAGGTAGAAAGCGAACTCTATGGCCTGCAGGACATGCTTTCCCCAGTCTGCCTCTGGATTTTGGCCGCTGTGAGCGTGTTTTATCGCGATTCGGTGGGGTCCGATTTTTCGGTCTGGCTCGACTTTCGCCGTGAAATGGGAATTCGCCCCGGCCTTTTCGCGGTCCGTCCGTTCTCCGGTGATCAGGTTGACCGTGTCGCTGTCCATGTCGTGGACTCCCATGCCGGTCCCTTTGTCCGTGTATGCCACCGCGAAACCTCGCTTCAAGGCCCACTCCCCCACCAGGCCGACCGCCCCGTAGACGCCCCGGGAACCCGAAGACGGGGCCGCCACGATGCACGGCATTTCCGGGTCGAACGCGTCTGGAATCTGCACCATCATCACGACGTTCTTCTCCCCGGAACCGTCGTCCGCGTAGGACATGTACTCCTTTCCGGCCACCATCCCTTCGTGCAGGATCGCGGTCCCGTCGGGGGCGACATGGGGACCGTACAGCAGACCGAACCCTCCCTCGGGCCTGAAATCCAGCAACCCTTTGTAATTGGCGAAGATGGCCAGTTGCTTGAGCGTATCCGCGTTTATTTCCTCCGGATGCAACACGGTTTTCTCCAGCCCCGTTTTGCCGAGACCTGCCGTGAGAAGATCGTCGGAAACTCCGTCGCAAACCCTGCGCAGGATTTCCCCCCGGATGAATTCGGGTTTTCGGTTCATGGAAAACTCCTTTCCTATTTTTCCGAAAGGCCTGTTGAATATGACCTATTGATAAAGGCGTCTGCCGAGATGGACAGGTTCGACTTTCGCCAAGCGAATCTTTTTGCAATCCGGGTGACGAGGATTCAATATGATATTGTATTCATACTCGACGATCACCGACGGAACGAGCAAGAAAGAGGTTTGATTCCTGTTTGTCCATCGGTTCCCTATTTCGGCCAGAGCTTCCGGGGCGGGATAATCTCGCCAATCGGAGGGCAATTCCGAGGGGGATATTTTCTGGAACTCCATTTCGTCCGGTATGCGAAAGGTCGCCAGGGACAGGTTGGCCGGAGCGATGGCCGAAGGGGTGTGAACGAGAAATTCGACAAAAGCCAGCGCCCTGCTCTCCGACGTATAAACGACAGGGACGCCCTTTTTGTTCCAGCGGCCTCCGACGATTCTCGCGCCAGTCCCCGAAAGGTCCTTGGCGTAGCGTTCTTTCACGATTCGGTAGACATACATGGAAAAGGCACCGGGAAACCCTTCTCGGAAATCGAAATTGCCAGATCGATCAAGCGTAAACCCCGTGTTCGATTCGACACAGTTCTTCTTTCACCATTTCCGTGCCGAAACGGGAAGCCAGCAAGCTCATGGGCGTTTTGCCCGCCAATGCCTGGCTGGGAAAGTTCAACCAGCCGAGTAGCTTCTCCCTGCTCTCGAAAACCTGCATTCCCCAGGCGATCATCTCGGCGATTTGCAGGAGATGTTCCGAAACATTGCGCCCGAAGGTTTCGTCCGGCTTGTGCCGGGCGATGGTCCTCTCACTGACAGGCACAAGTTCCGCCAGTTGGGAAACGGAAAGCCCGAGAAATTTGGCCAAGTTCAAAAACTGGTCTTTGGTCAGCCCCTTTGCGCCAAGCTCGACAAGATCCAGGCGGTTTCTGATTTTCAATCCCGTATCGGCTTTGTCGCCAAGGATTTCATTCAATGACAATGTTTGCACGTGCTTGTCCCCCAGTCTTGATGTTGCCATATGTCGGTATATTAAAGACAATTGTCGTTTCGGTCAAGTGGAAAAGAGCCAAGAGCAGAGGAACAAGGGAATAGGAAACGGCGGAGGGAGGTCTTTAAGGGGTGAGGTACTTATTTCGGCTGGTTTGCGCAAACTCTTTTCAAACAATTTACCGAATCTGTTACGATCATCTTCGGGCACGATGTAGGCAGCGAGTTCGTTGCGGGAGCGGCATGAAAACGCAAAAAGGCCCGGAGAGATTCGCTCCGGGCCTTTTTTATCGTTTTATATCAGGTCGTTATACTATACTGGACTGCCGTTAGGCTTTGCGTCCCGAGATGCTGGCGACCTTGTTGTCGTCGTCTTCCACCGCGTCGCCTTCGGCGTTCAGGACAGGCATGAACACCGGCTGGTAGATGAAGTGGCCGGAGTAGACCTTGCCGGGCTCCATGACGGTGATAATCCTGGCGCGTTCGCGGATGCTTCTGGGCGCCCTGGTGATGAAGGTCATGCCGACGCTGCACAGGAGCAGCAGAACTGCCAGAATGTAAGCGGTTTCAGGAGAACCGGTCTTGGCTACGATCATCTGGGAAACTCTGGGGAAGATGAACCCGCCGACGCCCCATGCGGTGAAGACCAGGCCGTAGTTCATGCCGAAGTTCTTCAGGCCGAAGTAGTCCTTGGTGGCCGAGGGGAACAGCGACAGGTTGGTGCCGTAGTTGAAGCCGATCATAGAAGCGGCCAGGACCAGAAGGAGCGCGGAGTTCTGGGGGATGAAGAGCAGGGAGGCGATTACGATCGCCTGGGAACTCATCATGATCAGCAAGGTGCGGGGACGTCCGATCTTGTCGGAGAGGATTCCCGCTACGACGCGGCCGCCAGCGTTGCCGACCGCCATGAGAGCGACAACGACCCATGCCAGTTCGCCCATGCTTGCCTTGGCCATGCCAGCCACGCCGCCGATGATGATCAGGCCAGCGCCGGAGCCTACGAAGAACATGAACCACAGTTTATAGAAGGCCTTGGTTTTCATCATGTCGAGAGGACCGAAATCCTCGGCTTTCTTTGCGGGAGCGGCCGGTTTCTTGGCGCCCTTGGTCTCTTTTTGCGCTTCGGCGTCTTCGGGTTTGTATCCCTCGGGAGGATTGACAAGAAGCATTGCCAGACCGCATACGACTATCATGAAGGCGACGCCGAAGATCATCATGGCCTCGTTGAGCCCGAATCTGGCGATCAAAAAGTTTGCCAAAGGAGCGATATATACGGATGCGAGACCGAAACCCGCGACGACGATTCCGGCGATCATGCCGGTCTTGCGGGAGGGAAACCATTTAATTGCGGGCGGAGTGGCCGAGGCGTAGCCGAAGCCGAGCCCCATGCCGGTGAGGACGCCGAAGCCGAGTATCCAGTTGGCCACGACGTTGGACTGCGAGATGACCAGAAGGCCCGCGCCGGTCAGAAGGCCGCCGAAGACGGCGGTGATGCGGGGGCTGACCTTGTCCTGCAGCCTGCCGGCGGTGATCATGGTGAAAGCGAAAACCAGACAACAAACGGCATACGGGTCGTTGAGGGAAGCAATGTCCCAGTTGAAACGGCCGTCGCCGGACATGATGGATTCCTTGATTTCCTGCTTGAAAATACTCCACGTATATAGAATACCCAGCGCAAGATTGATTCCCAAGCCAGCCAACGTTACCTGTACACCTTTGTTCTTAATCTTTTCCACGGTTTTGCCCTCCTTACTGTGATTAAAAAAAGTGATTCCCCTTGTTGGAAACCGGTTCGTTGCTCGAGTCCGGCATCGACATCCGCCTTTTTTTTCATTCCCCGGCATATCGTTCGCGGGCTCGAATAACGCGTTTAAGTTCGTTAACTGAGTGCAGTTAATTGATTTTCGAGAAATAACTGAATCAAATTCATTCTTTTGCGAAAACCCCCTAACTGGCATATCAAGGCTTGCAACCCGCGTGCCAAAGTTCCGAAACCATCGCAACCTATTGAAATCACAGGATATTTCACCCATGCAGGCGTACGAATCGATTTTTCGAAACTCCCACAACCTTTTTTGTTCCCAGGCGACGAGAACATCCCATACCCCTTAAAACAAAAGGTTTCTGACTACTCATACAACGTTAATTGTGCCAACAACATAAATTGTAGGGGTCTCGTGTTTCCAATCGGGAAACGATCACGGATCGTTGATTCGCGGGCCAGACGTATTATTTTCGAGTTCTTCAGCCGACTCGAGCGAGTTTAACAACCAAATACAACAGGAGAGTTCCACAATGTTGAACATGGAGATCACCACAAGCGACAAGCTGGCCACCATCGAGTTCCAGCTGGACTGGAAAAGTCCCAATGCGCGTCATCGTGACCGATTCACGGCGCAAAGGGTCAATTTCTGGCGGGACGTTTTTCCGCCCGCATTGTACGACGGGCTCATGAACAAGCTGACGGGAGAAAGCGTGGCGTTCGATTTCGCTCCGGGCGCCATCGTGTCGGCGAGATGCGCTCGAAAACAAACGACCGTGAAAAGGGGGCAGTTCAATAAGAGAGGCATGGGAAACGAAACCATTGCCCCTCGTTTCGGCAGATTCTACCCCAAGGGTCTATTGAGGGACGTTTCAGGCGTATATCAAGCGAACAGGGAGCCATTTCGCCTGGTAGGAGTGAGCAACGGGCATCTCGACGTGGATTTGAATCACCCGCTGTCTGGATTCGAGGTGAACGTGACGGCGAGCATTCTCGACGTCAGAAACAAGTTCGACGAGCGGGGCGGCACGAGCAACGCCTGGCTGGAGATAGCTGCCGACGGTCCTGGAATGCAGGCCCGCTGGAACGACGAGCGAACGGACTTCTTTACGGACAATCCGTTCGCCAGGGCCGACGAGACCGACGATTCAATCTTCTACGAAAAGCCTCGATTCGTGCAGCACCTGGATGAATCGGCGATCGGCAACGTGAAATCCATATACGGGGAAGTATTGAAGCCTGGCATGAAGGTGCTGGATTTGATGAGCAGCTGGACGTCGCACTTTCCCGAAGACATGGAATTCGCGACCGCCGTCGGCCTGGGAATGAACGCGGAGGAACTCGCGGCGAACCCTCGCCTGAGCGACTACCTGACGCTGGATCTGAACAAGACGGACAGGCTTCCTTTCGGCGACGGCGAGTTCGACGCCATCGTGTGCACGGCGTCGGTGGAGTATCTGAACCGTCCGTTCGAGGTTTTCAGAGAAGCGGCGCGGGTGTTGAAACCAGGCGGCGTTTTCGCCGTGACGTTTTCCAACCGATGGTTCCCGCCCAAGGCCATCGCGATCTGGAGCCGGCTGCACGAATTCGAACGGGTCGGCATGGTCGCCGAGTATTTTCTGGAGTCTTCCTTGTTCGGGGACTTGTCCACCTTTTCGACCCGAGGATTGCCTCGGCCCGACAACGACAAGTACGCGAAGCAATTCGCATATTCCGACCCGATCTACGCAGTAGTGGGCAAGAGGCGATAAGAAAGCCCGCCTTTGCCTTTGTCTTTGAATGCAGACGATGAAAAGAAAGGCGTCGGTCCGTGCATACCACCGACGCCTTTTTTGAAAATACTATTTTGTCAATCTTCCGGAAAAATGGTTTCCCCGTGCTTCATAACGACGAAGGTGTCCTCGTCGAGCCCCTTGTCGTGCATGGCTTTGGAAAGCCGACGCGGGGGTTCGTCGAGGGGTTCGTCGGTCAGAACAAACGTTCCCCAGTGGATGCCGACGGATTTTTTCGAGCGGACATCCATATGGGTCAGAACCGATTCTTCGGGGGCCATGTGGTGCTTGGCCATAAACCATCGCGGTTCGTAGGCCCCGATGGGGATTGCGGCCAGGTCGAAGCCGCCGAATTTTTCGCCGATCTCTTTGAAGTGGGGGCAGTAGCCGGAATCTCCGGAGAAAAAGAATCGGAATCCCGAGGACTCCACTACCCATCCGGCCCAGAGGGTTTCATTATTGGAAAACAGACTTCGCTTGCTCCAATGCTGAACCGGCGTCGCGGTCACGGTAAAACCGTCCAGGTCTCTAATTTCCCACCAGTCCAGCTCGACGACATTCGCGATGTCTCTTTCATGGAACCACTTTGCCATCCCCATGGGCACGAAGAAAGTTGTATCGCGCCCTCCCGGCCTGTTGTAAAGGGCTTCGACCGACGGTTCGCACAGGGCGTCGTAATGGTCGTGGGAGATCAGCACCATGTCTATGGGGGGCAGGTCGTCCATGGCGATTCCGGGGGCGACGGCGCGTTCGGGGCCCGCCCATTGCACCGGAGAGGCCCGCCGGGCGAATACCGGGTCCGTGAGAATGTTTTTTCCGCGCATTTGGAGCAAAACTGTCGCATGGCCGATCCAGGTCAGGGTGGTCTTGGTTCGATTGTTCCGAAGGAATCCGGGATCGTTTGCCGCCGGTTCGAAATTGTAGGTTTCGGGTCCCGGAATGTCCTTCCAAAGCGCGTCCCAGCGCCAGCGAAGCAAATCCGCCAACGAGTTGTGGCCGTATTCATAGACATTCTTGAACCCGTCGGCCGTGTGGTGCGGCTTCGTCGGCGGCGGAGACTGCGCGACGCACCCGAACAGGAGGAATAACAATGCCGCAGGGGCCAGATTGCCTCTTTTATCATGTTTTTTCATCGTAGATCTCATCATTGGCTCCTTTCGTCCAAGGAATTCGCGGGGTTTGTTCTTGCGTCGGCCATCCCCACTCCGCCTCGTTCCCACGCTTCGCGTGGGAATGCATACCAGGACGCTTCGCGTCCGAGTTCTGCCAAGGCATGGCCGATGTTAGAACCAACCCCGAATTCTCTGATAAAGGGGAAAAATAATGGAATTCCGGACAAGTGCAACCGAGACGCAAGAAACGGCGATGCCTTGCTTTCGGTCGTTCTCCCTTGTATTATTGCGTTTGGTTGGATATAAGATTGAAAAAACGTTTTCGATACGTAATGTTTTCGTAGGCGCGGCTTTTCGCTTGACCGTGTCGGTCGTCCGATAAAACGGAAAAGATTTCGTCTTGAAACAGCGAAAGACAGAACAAGCGAAAAAAGATTGGTTTAGGGACCGTGTTCAAATGTTTTTATTGAAAAGATTCTTGTGTTGCGTTCTTCTCGCGACATCCATCCACCCCTCGCGTATTTACGCAGGAGAAAATGTCCACCGTTTATATATACTGCACAGCTACGAAGAGAACCACGTTTGCGGCCAGCCCCAGCACGACGGAGTGATCGAGGCCTTGGGGAAAGCCGGCTTCGCCCTCGGAAAACAATTCGGCCTGAAAACCTTCCACATGGACGTCAAGAGGAAAAACAACACGCCGGAACTGATGCGCAGACAGGCGTCGCTCGCGATGGAATCGATCCTGGAGTTTTCGCCCGACATACTCGTGACCTTGGACGACGCGGCATTCTCCCTTGTGGGGCTGGAAGCCCAGGCCAGAGGGATATCCGTGGTTTTTTCCGGTATCAATCGCACCCCCGAATTCTACGACGGAAAGAAGGAGTTCATGGAAAACAGAACGAGACCGGGCGGCAGGGTCACGGGGGTCTACGAGAAACTGCATATCGCCGACGCTTTCCGCGTACATGCGAAAATGTTTCCCGATATCGACAAGATCAGGGTTTTCGTAGACCGTTCCCCGACCGGCGAGGCCATCATGGCCCAGATCGAGCGCGAACTGGGGGAAAGGTCCGTCCCGTGTCGCTGGGACATGATCGTCGTGGACGACTGGGAGCGCTACAAACGGCTGTTGGAGGAGGCCAACCAGGACGACGCCGTCGGCGCTCTTTACCTGGCGGCCTTGCTGCTGAAGGATCGACAGGGCAATGTTTTCACCGCCCCCGAGATTATCAGGGAAACGGTCCGAATTTCGAAGAAGCCGGAGATCGCCTTGAACTATGTTTTCGCAAGGCTCGGGCTGTTCGGCGGAGCGGCCGTGGACTTTTTCGCCATGGGCAGGCAGGCGGGAAAAATGGTCGCCAGAATCATGCGCGGGGAGCCCGCAGGCGCCATAGGTATCGAAGAGGCCGAACGCTACGCTCTTGTTTTCAACCTGAGACGCGCCAGAGAACTCGGAATCCGAATACCGGACGAAATACTGTTCACGGCGGACGAACTGATAGGAGACTGAACCTTGGGCAAGCGGTCGAAAGAAAAATCATTTTCAAGACATATCACCCGGCTCCTTCTGTGCCTTGTCGGCATCTCGCTGGCGGTGGGGTTCGCCGGCCTGTACGGTGTCATCAGCCGTTTGATGACCCGCGATTTCATCAGCGAAGCCGAGTCCCGCAAGCACCAGGTCAGCCTCGTTTTGCAAAATCGCCACCGGGAAATCGAACACGAGCTTTCCAAGTTCGCCAGGGACAACGCCGTCCGGGTGAGCCTGATGCTGGCAATGAGACAGCAGATCGAGGAATCGGTGGAAAAAAACTATCCCTTCAGAAACGGGGTATTTTTCATGGCGAGGGAAAAAAGCGACCCGCAAATCGTTCCGGCGCTTCCCGAACCATACGAACGGTTCCAAACAATCCTGAACGAAACGTCCGACCTGGAAACCGAGTACCCATCGATCATCTGGGAAGGCAATTTCGTGGGAATCTACGCCATTGCGGTCAAATACCAGGACAAAATCGTCGGCGACGCCTTTGCGATCCACGATTTGAGCCGGGACAACAAGTTCCGGATTCACGGCGGCTTTTCCAGAACGTCCTCGCTGCTCGCCGTGGAAAACGCAATGGGCAAGGACCTGATCGACGCAAGCACGCGTCCGGTCCCCGAAGGTGTTTTCGACGACCGCTTCCAGAATTCCGAATCCGCTAATTACCCCATGGAGGACGATACGATCTTTCTTCCGCTGGAAGGCAATCGACACTTTGTTCTCGTTGAATCCGCAGAGTCGCTGCAAAAGAGCAAAATCGCTCTGATCTGGAAATTCGCGGGTATCGGAGCGCTGATACTGACATTGACCGTCGGCCTGTCCTTTGCGATCGCCTCCATGATCAGCATGCCGGTTCGCAACCTGGTCTATCAGGCCATGGAAATCGCCCAGGCCCCCTCGGACCGTTTCCTGAACGAAAACGCCATCCAGTACGCCGAATTCAAGAAGCTTGCCAGCGCGTTCAACCAGGTGGTGGGCAGTTTGAACGAGGCCAGGGAAGCTCTGGCCCAGGAAGCGCGCAAAGAGTTGGATCTGCAGGAAAAAAGATATCGGACCCTGGTGGAAACCTCGCCTGCGGGCCTTTTCGCCGTGGACGAGAACCTGAACATTCTTTTCGCCAACCGCACGTTGGAGCAAATCTCCGGCTGTTCCCGGGAATCGATTTGCGAGATGGGATTGAACGACCTGATCCATCCGAGAGATTTGCAAAAGATGTTTCGGAAAGACGACGAAGAGGGCGAAGGCAAGCGATTGTTCCAGCACGGGCGATACGAGGTCCGGTGGCTCCGGGAAGGCGGAGACCTGGTTTGGACCGACTTGATGATCACGCCGGTGATGGAGGACGGCAAGCGTCTTTACCAGGTGTACGTCACCGATATTTCCGAAAGAAAAAAGAGCCAGGAACAGCGCGACCTGCTTGCGGCGGCGGTGGAACAGACGGCGGAAAGCATATCCATCGCGGACGCCGACAAACTCGTTCGATACATCAACCCCGCCTTCGAAAAAATGAGCGGCTTTTCCCGGGAGGAGGCCATCGGAAAAAGACAGGACTTGACATGGAGAAATCAATGCGACGACGCTTCCCTCAAAGAAATCGACTCCGTCCTGGAAACGGGGGGCGTCTGGAAGGGTCGTCTGACCAACGCCCGAAAGGACGGCACCCTGTACGAATCGAAAACCGTCATATCCCCCGTCAGGAACGCCGACGGCAACATTACCAACTTCGTCACGGTCAAAAGGGACATCACCAACGAATCGAGGCTGGAAAAGCAGCTGATTCAGGCGCAGAAAATGCAAGCCATCGGGACACTGGCGGGCGGAATCGCCCATGATTTCAACAACATCCTGTCCGCCATCATGGGGTACACGGAAATGTGCCTGCTGCAAGCCCCGGAGGACACGAAGATCCCGACCAGGCTGGAGAGGGTCCTGCACGCCTGTTCGCGGGCCAAGGAGCTGGTCAAGCAGATCCTGACCTTCAGCAGGCAGACCAACCAGGAAAAAAACCGCATCCAGATCCACCTCATCGTCAAGGAAGCCCTCAAGCTTTTGCGCGCCACGCTGCCGTCAACCATCGAAATCCGCCAGCAAGTCGCCTCGGATTCCGGTTTCATCTGGGGGGACCCCACGCAAATCCACCAGGTCCTGATGAACCTTTGCACCAACGCGGCCTATGCGATGAGAGAAAAGGGAGGGACCCTGGCAATCCAGGTCGAAGACGTGGAGCTGAGCCTGGAGGAAACGCGGAAATATCTGGATCTGGAGCCGGGCCGCTATGTCCGCCTGACCGTGGGAGATACGGGAGCCGGCATGGATCGCCAGACCCTGGCGCGCATTTTCGAACCGTTTTTCACCACGAAAAAGCAGGGAGAAGGCGCGGGGCTCGGTCTGTCGGTGGTTCACGGAATCGTGAAAGGACATGGCGGCGTGATTCGGGCCTACAGCGAACTTGGCCAGGGCTCGACGTTCCAGGTGCTTTTGCCTCGGGTTTCCAGCGACTCCGTCGCCGAAGAAAAGCCCCTCGCCCCTCTTCCGGGAGGCTCCGAGCGCATCCTGGTCGTCGACGACGAAGAATACATCGTGGACATGGCCGAGGAGATGCTGATCAACCTCGGATACAAGGTCACCGCCAAGACGAACAGCCTCGAAGCATTGAAATTGTTCGACAGCGACCCGGATCAATTCGATCTGGTCATCACCGACCAGACCATGCCCCACATGACGGGAGACGACCTGTCCGAGCACATGCTCAACATCAGGCCGGACATCCCCATCATTCTCTGCACGGGCTTCAGCGAGTTCATGACCCCCGAAAAAGCCGCATCGAGCGGAATCAAAGGCTTTATCATGAAACCCTTCATCACCCGCGAAATGGCGGTGGCCATCAGAGAGGCCCTGAACAAACATTGACCCGCGAACGACTTGCCTCGGATGGTCCCTTGAAGATCTTCGATTCGGCCAACAACTTAGGAACATCGGAAGAAACCAAGCTATGAAGACATTTTTGAAAGATCTGAGGGAATCGAACGAATTCCTCAACCTTCTCCTGGAAAACATGGATCAGGCCGTCCTCATCGTGGACGAGACCTTCAGAATATTCCAGGTGAACAACTATTTCTACGAAATGTTCGACAAGGCCTCGGAATCGGTGGTGAACAAAAGGTTCGGCGGCGTGTCGGGATGTGTCCATTCCGTGCTGGAGAACAAGCCTTGCGGAGAAGCCCGCGCTTGTAAGGAGTGCATTCTGCAAGCCACTGTGATCAGAACCCTTGCCGAGAAAGTTCCCGCCGACAGGATACCGCTCAACAGAAAATTCTACATAAACAACCAGCCCGTGGACAAGTTCATGCAGTTCAGTACGCGCTACATCTCGTTCCAAGGCAAGAAAATGATACTGGTTTTGATCTACGATATTACCGAGGTCCAACAGCAGCGAATCGAGCTGGAAAGAAAGCAGGCCCAGATCGAAAGCGACCTGGCCATAGCGGCGGAAATCCAGAAAAGCCTGCTGCCGCAAGCCGCCCCGCCTTCGGAAAACGTTCGCGTGGCGTGGAAATTCGAACCGTCGGGCAAGATCGGGGGCGACATCTTCAACATATGCCGTTTCGACAAAAACCGCATCGGCCTGTACATGCTCGATGTCTGCGGCCACGGCGTCGCCGCCGCCCTCATCGCGGTGACCGTCTCCCAGTTTCTGTCCAGCCGAAGGACCCTGCTGTGCGACAGTTCGGAGTTCGAGTCCCCCCAAACGGTTCTAAACAACCTCAACCATGTCTTCCCGTTCGAGCGCTTCGACAGCTTCTTCTCCATCCTGCACATAACCATCGACAGCCGAACCGGCATGCTGTCCTACGGCAACGCGGGCCATCCCCCGCCGGTGATCGTCCGCGCCGACGAAGGCATCGAAGTCCTGGAGGAAAACGGCCCTGTCATCGGGGCCGATTCCACTTTTTTTTACGAAGAAGCCGGAGGGCGGCTCGATCCGGGGGACAAGGTCGTGCTGTACACCGACGGCATTCTGGAGGTTTGCGACAAGGACGGAAATTTTTACGGCAAGGACCGGTTTCTGGAAGTTTTGCGCAAAAACGCCCGGATGTCCCCGGAGGAACTTGTCGAAACCGTCTATTCGGCGGCCAAGGGCTTTTGCGGAGATATCGAGATCGACGACGACATTTCCCTGCTGATCGCGGAATACAGCGGATAGATTTCAGGTCACAAGGCGGCGTGTTTCTTCAGCGCGGCCGCCATTTGCCGTATGGGCTTTTTGTTGTCGAAATGGCCTGCGGCAAACTCCCTGGCATCCGCGACAATCCGCATTCGCAGGTTTTCGTCTTCCAGCAGGCGCGACATGGCGTCGGCCAAAGCGGCCGGATTTTTCGGCCCCACCAGCAAGCCCGTCTTTTCGGTCCTGATCAGTTCCGGGATGGCCGAAACGTTCGTCGCCACCGCCGGGACCCCCATGGCCATGCTCTCCACCAGCACGTTGGGAATGCCGTCGCGGTCGCCGTTTTTCGCGATTTCGCACCCCAGCACGAACAGGTCGGCCTTTCTATAGTGTTCCAGGACCACGTCGTGCGGGCGGGTCCCCAGCCACTCGGTTTGCTCCGAAAGCCCGAGGCTTCGAATCAGGGCCAGGAGTTCCTCCCGGTCGTCCCCGTCCCCGATCAGTGTGTGGCGAAAGGCAACGCCTCTGTCCTTGAGGATCTTCAAGGCCTTGTAGACGGTCGAAAGGCCCTTTTTCGGCGTGATGCGCGCCACGGTCATGATTTGAAAAGGCGACCGGGGTCGCGCTTTTTCCAGGACCCGGCCGGGGTCCCACGAGAAAAGCCCCATGTCGATGCCGTGATAGATGCGGTAGATCGGTGTCGCGACGGAGGCCGGATTTCCCCGGGCCACACCTCTCAGGTGCTTTCGGTTGTACTCGGTGCAGGTCGCCACAAACTCGGCGAGGCCGATCTTTTCTCTGAGCTGTCTCGGGTCCGAGGTATAGATGTCCTTGGCGTGGGCCGTGAAGCTGAACGGCAGGCCGCTCAAAAGCGACGCGAACATGGCCACCGAGGTCGGGGAATGGGCGAAATGGGCGTGGAAATGGACCGCCCCGCTTTTCGGCAGGAACTTTTCCACCAAGTATCCCCCCTGCAAAAGGTGCTTGAGCGTCGCCGCCTTCCTCGTTCTCGCAAAGCGCACGAACGCCTTTTTAACTGCGGATAAATACAGGCCCGGCCTTTTCATCGCCAGCCTGGCATTGTAATACAAGAAGCGCGGAAGAGGTTTCAAGAGGGTTTCCGGAAGATAATCCACCGGGGCTTTTATCCTTTTTACGCTTTCGTGGCAGAACGGCTCCCGAGGCTGCCTCATGGAAAAAATGTGAATCTTGAAGCCGAGGCTTTCGAGAAGAAGGATTTCGTTGGATATGAACGTTTCGGAAATTCGGGGATACCCTTTCAGAATCATCCCCAGCACGGGCGTTTTATTCAAGATCGGCACTCCTTGTTGACAAAAAAGTCGTCGATGAAAAAGTCCAATCGCTGGCGCATGGTTTCCAGGCCGTTCAAGGGAAAACGGGAGATCGCGTCCCGGTATCGCTCCGGCGATTCCAGCATCATGAAGATCTTCTCCCTCAGATTTTGAGCGGTGAGATCGCACCAGGGGATGTATTCCACCAGGCCCTGCTTGCGAAAGGCCCTGGCGCGAATCAACTGCTCCTGCCGGGGGGTCTCCCGGGGCACGACCAGGTTGACCGTGCCCTGGCTCAAGATCTCGCAAAGGGTGTTGTAGCCGCCCATGCTCACAGCCAGGTCCGCGGAACCCAGCAGCTTTTCCATGCGCCGGTAGAAATGAAACGTCTGGATGCCCAGAGGACGCGCTCGCTTGAATATTCTCTTGCGCTCCTCCTTGGGCATGAACGGGCCGGTGACCAGGATGCTCTTGAACGGAAGGGGCTTGGGCTCGTATTCCAGCATGGTCAGGTACGCGTCCATGACGCCGGAGCCGTCTCCGCCTCCGCCGGTGGTGACCACGACCAGCTTTTCGCCTTCCTTGACGCCCAGTTCGAGCCGGTGCTTTCGAATCGCCGCCTTGCTCGACACCGCCCTGGGAATGTATCCCGTGTATTTGATTTTCCGGCTGATCGCCTCGGGGATCGCGTATTCTTCCACCGGATCGTAGAAATCCCGGATGCCGTACACCCAGATCTCCGTGTAGAGCTTTTCCAGGTTCTGGTACACACCTTTCTCCTTCCAGTCCCTCTTCACGGTCTCGGCGTCGTCCATGACGTCCCGCAGGCCGAGGATGGTCTGGGAATGGGGAAGACACTTCCGGATCCACTTGAGCGTCGGCAGCACCTCCTTTTTCAGGCCGAGCGGCTCCTTGTCCACGATGAACAAGTGGGGCTGGAACGCTTTTGCCGTCGCGGTGATGATGTTTTTCCGGATGTCCAGAGCGTGCTTGGGATTGATCTTGATGGAAAGCGGCAGGTATTCGTCGTTGGTTTTCTTGATCATTCCGGGAATGCGGACGAAATCGATTTGCTCGGGAAAGGAGAACCGTCCCGCGATGGGCGAGCCCGTCAGGATCAGGATGTTGATTCGAGGCCTTCTCAAGTGGGAGGCGATGGCCATGGTCCTGCGGATATGCCCTAGGCCGTAGGTGTCGTGGGAATACATCAATATGTTGAATGTGGAATTTCGCGCCATACCTATTGAATTAGTCTCTTTTTGTTCTTTTCTCGGTGTTCCTCCGGGCTCAATACCATTTTTCGCCCCGCGCGAGAAGGTCTTCGGAAAGACGGTATTTGTCTCTATCCAGGACCTTTCGAATTCCCGCGTCGTCGATATCTTCTCGTTCTCCGATTTTTCTGGCAGGCGCGCCCGCCCATATTTCGTAGGGGCCGGGATTTTTCGTGAGCACCGAACCGGCCCCGACCACCACGCCGTCGGGAATGTCGGTCACCTGGTACAAGACGATGGAGCCGTCGTAGATGCAGACGTCGGCCCCGATACGCTTGTCCTGCCAGACCACGCCGCATTCGGCCTCGACCTGCAAGTGCGGACGGCGTCCCGCGTGAACATGGTCGTGGGTGTAGATGCGACAGCGGGCCGTGATATTGCACCAAGGGCCGATATAGACGGAGCCTGTGCAATCGATAATGGAAAAGCGGCTGATCAGCACGTTGGTCTCCAGCCCTTCGGTCTCGAAGGCCTCCGGCGCGATGTACAGACGGCCCTTGTGCACGTTGCCGTGCGGGCGGCGGGCAGCCGCTTTCACAGCCTCGACGAGCTGTTTCCGGGTCAGGGTCGTGGGCCCGTATGGCATGCGGCTTTTCAGGGACATCGATACTTGTCTATTCTTTGGTCTTGTATTTTGCGACTCCTCGCCACTCGTTTTTCGGACCGCTTGAGCATGCGGCCCGAAGGATTATAGTGAGCGACACATACGATAAAAACGGGAAAAAGAAAAGGATATTTCCATGGCTCGTTCAAAGGTGCACCCTATTCATCGATTCGAACCCTGGCAAGTGTGGCCCGGCAGTTTCGACAATCCCCCGACCGACGGGGACTATCCGCTGCCTGCGGACATCGGCCTCAAGGTGACCCGGAAAACGCCCATCGCGTCCATGGGCTCCTGCTTCGCCCGGGAAATCAAACGGCGGCTGATCGACAAGGGATTCAATTACATCCAGGAAGAAACCGGCAGCCCGGCCTCAATCCACGCCAGCGCGGCCTGGGAACGTCTCTACAACACATTTTCCATGCGGCAGGTCTTCGAATACACCTTCGAGGATTTCGAGCCGCAAACCCGGTGGTGGATTTCCCCGGAATCCGGAAAAATCCAGGACCCATACCGCCGGATCATTCTCTACGACACTTTGCAGGAGGCGCAAGAGGACTTCGAGCGCCACAAGGAGCATTCCAGAAAGGCGCTGACCGCAGCGCGCCTTCTCATCCTGACCTTGGGATTGACGGAAATCTGGGAGGACCGTCGCGACGGCTCGGTCATCTGCCTGCCGTCGGGACCGTACGTCAACGAGGGCGGGGACATGGGCGACTACCGGTTCCGGGTGAGCCGCTACGGAGAGAACCTCAAGAACCTGGAACGGATCCGGGACATCATGGCATGGCACAATCCCGAATGCCAATTGCTGGTCACGGTCTCCCCCGTGCATCTGTGGGCCACGTTCAGAAAGGACGCCGACGTCATGACCGCGTCATGCAATTCGAAAAGCACGCTGCGGGCGGCCGCCGACGAATTCGTCTCGCGCCACGACAACGCCTTCTATTTTCCGGCCTACGAGATGGCCACCATCTACCGCCCCATGACCGGCCGGTCCCTGTTCGAAGAGGGCCCCGAAAATTTCCATGTGGACAAGCCGACCGTCAAGTTCATCATGCGACAATTTTTTAAAAATTTTGCGGAGATTTAGATCGACAAAGCGGCTTTCATTAATGGCCTTCTTGGCAACTCCCAAGAAACCGTATTTGAAACAATTGTCAAAATTGACAATGCCTAAGCCCCTGCGGAATGGCAGAAGGTTTTTCAGATCGCCATAACCTCCAGCCCTTCGGCTTCGGCAATATCCCCTAAAACATGGTCGGCGACAATGAAAAGATCAGGAGGCTCCGATGCGGCCATGGCCGATGCCAACTGCAAAGAATCAAGCGATTTAAGCCCTCTTCGTGGTAAAGCTTGATTAATGCACTCGTATCTATGAAAAATCGTCGTGTCATATCCTGTCTTTCCTGTCGGCGATTATTTCATCACTCATGTCTCCGTCGATACTTTCAAGTAGCTTTCTAACCTTTCCGAAAGAATAGGATTTTCTTTTTTCAGCGGCTTGTGGGACCTCGATGATAACCTTTATTTTTTGGTTTGGCTTTAAACCGAGTCTTTTCCTGATTTCCCCCGGCAAGGGAATCTGTCCGTCGTCCTGTATCGCGGTCTGAAATTCGAACCTTGGCATGACATACCTCCATGTTGTCGGAAACTGTCTTCAAATCGAAGTTAAAAGATATTATTCTCCTTTGTAAAGCTGATTTCCATGTGGACAAGCCAACCGTCAAGTTCATCATGCGACAATTTCGTAACATAGTTTTCCCAAGTATTCCACGGCTTTTCTGACATTGTCGTTCCAGATTCCCGCATTGAGCCTCAGGCAGTTGGAATAGGCGTCTTTCACCGTGAAAAGCTGGCCCGGGGCCACGATGATGTTTCTTTTTAGAGCGCGTTTGTATATTGTATAAGCGTCGATTTCGTCGGGAAGCTCTATCCAGAGCAACATGCCGCCTTTCGGGTCGGTCACGTTGGTGCCTTCGGGAAAATGTTTCAAAATAGCCTTGCGCATGAGGGAGGTCTGTTCTTTCAGTTTTTTGCGAAGCATCCGCACATGCCGCTCGTAGCCGCCTTCTTTCAGGAACCGGCCTGCTGCGATCTGGTTCACCGACGCCGTGGCGATGTTCAGCAGCATTTTCATGCCGATCACTTGTTCGTAGTACCTGCCGGGCGCGATCCATCCGACCCGAAGTCCCGGTGCGATGGTCTTGGAAAATGACGAGCACAGCAGCACGTTTCCGCTCTTGTCGCTGGACTTGCACGTGCCGGGGCGCTTGTCGAAAGCCAGGTCCCCGTATATGTCGTCTTCGATCAGAGGGATATCTCTTTTGTCGAGCAGCTTCACAAGGTCCCTTTTCTTTTCCTCGGGTATCGAGAAGCCGAGGGGATTGTTGAAGTTGGAAATGGTGAACATCGCCTTTACCGGCTGGTTTTCGATGACAAAGCGCAGGGTATTCAGACTGACGCCTTCCTGGCTGGAGCTGGGGATCTCGATGATCTTCAGGTTCAACTGCTGCAAGAGCTGCAGCAGGCTGAAGTAGATAGGACTTTCGAAGACAATGGCGTCCCCCGGCGTGCAGACGGCCATAAGAGCCAGAAAAATGGCCTCGTGGCACCCGTTTGTGATCACGATGTCCTCCGGGGCCAGGCTGGCCCCGCACGAAAGCGCCCACCGGGAAATCTGTTCTCTGAGCATCAGGTTGCCGGGCGGCATCATGTAGTCGAAAGCTTCTCGCTCGCTGTCCCTGATGGCCTCTTGGATAAATCGCCCGAGCCGCTTGGACGGACGGAAATCGGAACACACGGAGGCAATTCCCAGCGTGGCCTCGTCATTGCCGAGACCGAGACTTTGAAACGCTCCATAGACGCGGCAAAGGCTGGTGTCCTGGGGCGACAGCTCCGTGGGGTCCACCCCCTTGGGCGCGCAGGCTTGCCGGGGCTGCTTCTTTACGTAGAAACCGGATTGGGGCAGAGCGATGATGTAGTTTCTGTCCTCGAGTTTCCAGTACGCCTCCTTGACCGTGTTGACGCTGACTTGCAGCTCCTTGCTGAGCTGCCTGAGCGACGGAATCTTGTCGCCCTCTTTCAGGACACCGTTTTTTATCAGTTGCAGGATGCTGTCCGCCACTTGTTCGTAACGAGTCGTCTTCATGCTCCTCTCCCGGCGCTTTCCAGCTGCGGGCTTGATTTCCATTGCGACCATGCCCCCCGCCTCGTTCCAACGCTTCGCGTTGGAATGCATGCAAGGACGCTTCGCGTCCGCGTTCCGCCTAGGCACGGCCGAAACAAGAACCAACCCCTCGCCCGCCATTCATCTTGTTTTCGACCATGTCGGCGATGATACACGGGGGCCACCTCCATTGCAATACAATTCGGCGTCGCCGCATTTTTACGAAAAATTTCGACCTGTGCGGTTGGTTCGAGTATCCCCATATAATCCTCACACAAAGGCACAAAGACACTAAGGTTGCCAAATCATGACTTTGCGTCTTTGTGCCTTTGTGTGAGGATTTTGAAGAGCAACCGCACAGGTCCAAAAATTTCCCATATTCCAAATCGCGACAATCCGAAATACGCCTGAATTGTAAGCAGGTTTTTCTCGCCGGTTCAAGAAAAAAGCGGTCTTTTCCGGAAAAACGAAAAAAGAGGGGAAAAGATGTGTCGCGATTCTTCGACCGCGACACGGGATGGCCTCGTCGCCCACACGCAGATTTTTCCGCCCGATGTCACGCAAACCCCCTGCCCGCTTTCCAGGCAGGCCTCCCGACCGTTGCGCCAAGTTACGTAAAGCCCGCCATCGACGCACATGATCTCGACCTCGCCGCCGCCCAACGTCGCCACATCGTTTTTTGCCATCGAAAACTCTTTTTTGTTCCCGCAAACGGTAAAATTACGAAAAATCGCATGTCTTTTCATCAGGACCTCCTTTCTTTTTATCCGAAAGCTATCCGAAAACGCAAAAAGAAAAAAGGACCAGTTCCATGAAAAAACTTGCGCACACGGGCTCGATTTGCAGACTGTGCCCTTGGGTTTATAGCCGAATTGTGTCCGTGGTGATGGGGAGAGGGGGTGATGGGATGATGGGATGATGGGATGATGGGATGATGGGGTGATGGGGTGATGGGGGAGGGGAAACATTCCATAGACCCCTTTCACTTCTTCCTTATTGGTTTACTTTCAGCGAAAAGCTTAAAGAGCTTATTTCCTGAAGAAGGGACACCCGCAATGGTCCGTGGTGGTCCGTGGTGGTCCGCGCCGGCCCCCGTCATTCGCTCCAGTTGCGCACGCCTTTTTCTGCTTCGTCCAGCCAGCCTTCGAGTTCCAAAAGCTTCCGGTAATGGGTTCGCAAAAACTCGAATGTTTCCGCCACGGTTTTCCTGTGCTCGGGGCCGAACACGCGGAACCTTTTGTCGTCGGAAAAACTATGGAATGAATTGATAAAACGGCAAAGGAACGGCTCGCCGTCCAAATCGATGTTCCCATCGACCGCCATCTCGATCAGACGGGGCATGAAGTGGGCCAGGGCGGCGGCGTTCAGGCAGGGCATGGCCCCCCACGAGATGGTGCCGAACTGCTCCATGGACAGCTCCCTTCGCGAAACGCCGAGCAGGATTTCGTTGAACTCGGCATCCTCGAAATCCATATGGTTCGTGCATTGCACAGGCTTTGGGAAATCCGAAAAAACGGCATAGGCATTCTCGATCAATTCTTCCTTCGCCATCACAGGCAATTCCTTCATCGTCGCAGGCAATTCCTTCGTCATCACAAGCAAGCCCTTCGTATTTACAAGCAACTCCTTCGTCATATTTCGCGTCAGTCGAAAAGCAGGTCTTCGGCCAATTGCACGAATACCGAAGCCCCGACGAGCAGGGCCCGTTCGTCGATATCGAAATGGGGGCAATGGTGCGGGAGTTCTCCCGGCTCGAACCCCGGCGGCGAGGAGCCCACGAAGAAAAAGCAGCCGGGGATTTTTCGAGCATAGTAGGCGAAATCCTCCCCTCCCATGCCGGGCGAAATCCTTCCCGCGCCTTCGCCGACGACTTCTTTTGCCGCCGCCACGAGCTTTTCCACAAGCTTTGCGTCGTTGACCAACGCGGGATATCCCTTTTCAATCCCCATATCGATTTCGGCACCGTACGTCTTGCCTACCCCATCGGCGATGGCGAGAATTCTTTCCTTCACGGTCCTTCGAATGTCTTCGGACAATGTACGGACCGTCCCCTCCATTTCCACCAGCGAGGCGATCACATTGTGGTTGTCGCCGCCCGCGATCTTGCCGATGGAGACCACAGCGCTTTGCATGGGATCGACGTTTCTACTGACAACGGTTTGCAACGCGCCGACCAATGCGCTGCCTGCCACGATGGCGTCCACGGTGCCTTGGGGGATGGCCCCATGTCCGGCGACGCCGCGTACGGCTATCCGCAGAGAATCGGTCGCCGCCAGGACCGGCCCGGCGCTCGCCCCGATCCGGCCAAAGGCGATGTAGTTCCACAGGTGCGCGCCATATATCTGCTCGATTCCATCCAGGCAGCCGTCGTCGATCATATAAGTGGCGCCGCCGTCCTTTTCCTCCGACGGCTGGAAAATGAACCGCAAGCTTCCGCGCATCCGGCCTTTCTGTTTGGACAGGACTTCGGCCACCGCCAGCAGCATCGCGGTATGTCCGTCGTGGCCGCAGGCGTGCATGACGCCCTCGTTTCTGGATTTGTAAGGCACGTCGGAGTTTTCGCGGATCGGAAGTGCGTCCATGTCTGCGCGAAATGCGACGTTCGGGCCAGATAACGCGCCTTTCAAATCCCCCACCACCCCGGTCCTTCCGACATTTTCCCGCACCTCGAGCCCGAATTCTCGAAGCTTTTGCGCCACGATACCCGCCGTCCGCAGCTCCTGGAACCCCTCCTCGGGATGCATATGAAAATCGCGCCGCATGGCCACGATTTCGTCCGCCATGCCCTCTATCTCCGGTCTGATTTTTATCGCCATCCTGGTCTTTCCATTGGACATCAATGCGTTGTCTCCTTGTACGGTTCGTCCGAAAGGCCCAAAAGCGCCCTGATTCAACGAGCCCGCCTCGAATTCCAAACCCGGAATATTTATCACGAATCGACTGGATTGAAAAGCCGAATTCCCCGGATAACGGATTGGCGATGCTATTTTAAATAGACCCTGCGACCGTTTTTTCCATGGCGATCGACACTCGGAAAGGCATTTTGAAAAACAGGTTGAAAAGCCACAGACTGCGCCTTGAGACTTCAACGAAACCCGAACGCTCGTAGAACGCCACCGCGCGTTGGTTTGTATTCGCGACTTCCAACGAAATCTTTCCAACCCCGTTTTCGGCCGCGAGTTGTTCCATGCGGTCGATCAGTCCCGCTCCGACCCCCTCGCTCCTCGCCCATTCGGCCACGGCGATGCCGTCGATGTGCCACTCCTCCGGTCCGGTTTCGTGATACAGAAAATACAATCCGAGCAGCCTGAACAAGGCCTCCAGGGTCCCGTACTCCTCGATCAGCGACTCCATCGAAGGGTTCCAGAAACTGCCCGCAGGCGTCTGAACGCAGAGCACGCCAGCAAGCCGCTCGCCGCGAAAGGCCGCCACGCAGCGCTGCGGAAAAAGGTCCCTTGCAAGAAGGCGCTTGGCCTTCTCCATCGTTCCCAAAACAGGAACCAGCTTGTCGCCCAAGACCTCCAGGTACAGATCCAAGGCCTCATGTCGCCTTTTTTCAGGCAACCGGTCAACGTATCGAGTCGCCATTCATCCTCCTATCCCAACCATCGTTTTCGTTCCTTGTATGACAGAAATGAATGATTCTCAACTTGTCCACAAAAGATACATAAACGAATCATTGACAATTTCACTTCTCAAAATTGACAAATTCAAGGTGCACATGGTATTTTTCCCTCCATGCGCATTCCAAGAACCATATCGGAGGAATCGGCATCCATCGCCGAAACCTATCCCGCGCCGGCACTTGCCGACCATAGGCAGGTGGGCAAAACTTCCATGACCGAAAAAACAATCCCGAGCCACCGATACGGGGAGCTGTTTTCGACCGGCTCGGGAAATTTCGAGAACCCGCTGATTCTATTCATCGACGAATTCGACAACTTGCCTTCCGATACGATAGACAGACTGGTCGGCTTCTTCAGGGACATCTATCTGGACAGGCAAAACTTTCTCATCCACGGACTGGCGCTCGTCGGAGTACACGCCGTCCTCGGCATCGACAGAGACAGGAGTTCGCCGTTCAATGTTCAACGTTCGCTGCAAGTGCCCAAATTCACGAGCAAAGAGGTCGAAGATCTTTTCGGGCAATACCGAAGGGAAAGTGGATAGCATGTAGAACCTGAGGTCGTGCGAAGCGTAAACGATGTCACCCGTGGCCAGCCAGACCCTGTAAGATGGTTCGGGGAACTGCTGACGGAACAGGGTGATCGACAAGGAAACCTTGCAAACCGAGCAAGGCGACTTCGAAGAAATCTGCCGGTTCGCCAACCCCTTCGTCCACCTCAGGCTCTACAACGCCCTCATTCCAGACCTGGTCGGCTACCGCGCCCCCATTCTGGCCCTCGAACCGCTGGATCGCCTTGCGGACGTATTCGAAAAACCCGAGATTGATGTTCCCGCGCTGCTGGACAGGTATAAAAACTACCTGAAACGCCTGAATGCAAAAGGAATCAACCCATGGAAAGACCAGCCCCGGCGGGCGGACCTGCATCTTTCCGAAGCAGCGGGACATTTCCACTTGTAAGCCTGGCTTCAAAACGCGGTCGGACGACGCTGCGCCATCAGCCCCGAATTTCCCACGGGAAACGGACGGGTCGATCTGCATCTGAAATGCGGCGACAGGCAGGCCGTGATCGAAGTCAAAAGCTTCACGGACCTGGCCGCGCTGGAAGAAGCCAAAATACAAGCCGCCGGATACGCGAAAAAACTGAACTTGGGTGCCATCGCTCTCGTGGTGTTCGCCCCGGTGGAAGACGAAGATTGGCGGAACAATCCAGCTGTATGCGATGTATCCCAGAAAACCGAATATAGAACTTCAAACGGCAAAGTCTGCTTGATGCCGGATGAAACGGGGTCGAGCCAAGCCGAATGACATCTTTTTGCAAAATCAGATATCAAATGCATGAGGGAATTGCAAAGGCCTTTTTAAGGAGAAAAGCCGGAGAAGACGCCGACGGAATTTTCGTAGCCGAGACGTTTTTCGATCATGGCACTCCCTTTTCATCCGTTCCGTGTTTCCTGGTCGCTCGCTCGCATGGATCCTGACGGTAGTATTTCTGTAGAACGCGATAAAGCTCCGGCGCCTGTTCGATCAACATCTGCGGCTTGTCGAAAAATTGTTCTGTAGCGACAGCGAAAAATTCCGCCTCGCTCGTCGCGCCATAGGCATCGAGAAAGGATTGCCTGCCATTTGCCGCGTCGCGTCTGAGACGCTGGAATTCACGGGAACAAATGAGAACCCAGTCGCGAAAATCGGCCCTGTCTCGCAGTGGCGGGGTGCCGTCGGCTGCTCCGTCGAGCATGTCCAGTTTATGGGCGAATTCGTGGTAGACGACGTTGTGGCCCGACTCCGGATGACGGCTTCCGTGAAGGGCCGCGTCCCAGACAATAATTACCGGACCCTGCAGGAACGCCTGCCCGGAAATGGGGCGTTCGATTTCCAATGGCGCGGTGGCATTTTCAAAGAAGCCGAGTTTGCGTTGCGGCGGAACCACGGCGGAGGGATATACGATAATAGATTGGACATTCCGGTAAAAGTTGTGGGGCAATTCGAGAATAAGCAGGCAGGCCTGAGTCGATATCGTGACCCGGATTTCGTCGTCAAGCTCCAGCCCCCCCGCGCCTTCCCAATTCTTCTCGGCGATAAACACTTGGATCAGCTTGCGCAGGCGAGCGCGCTCGGCATCTTCCAGCAGGCGATAGTGAGCGACGTTGCGGAGGATTATTTTCTCCCATGAAGAAGGGAAGACTGCCTGTGTTAGTTTTTTTCGGCGACGTTCTCTAAACAAATTGAACATTGTAATTTCCTGTTGTCCTGTCGATCGTATCGGTATGCTTTGCCGGAAAAATATTCCGGTTCGTTTCTAATAGGATTAATCGCGATTTAAAATGATCGATTAGATCCTCGCGCCTATCGCTTTGATTCTATTATACGTAACGTGATCGCAAAGTTCATATTCCCAGCTCTTTAGATCAATATCATCCCAACGGTTAAGGATATTTATACACTTTGGTACATTTTCGTTAAAAACGAGAAAAAGTATGTGTTTATGACCATGTTCAATACGATCTGAAGGGAACCACCCTTCGAAAATTGCATGCTCCACAACGCAATCTGATTTAACTGCCGCAGAAGGATTGTCTTTCCGATATAGCCAATTATATCTACGACCCAACTTGATATCAGCATAGGCATATGAAGTGAAATAAGCAGCTTCATTTGTACGATTTCTTTCTGAAAATCGCTGATGTGCAGACAAGACCCCTGAATCAAGCATACCTTTCATTCTTTCAAACCATTTTGGAATTATCGAGAGTTCTAATTCACTGATCATTGCGTCGTTGAGACGTCCGTAAACCATTAAAAATCTCTGATCAATAGGGCTGTTGATTTCTTCAAGCATAATATTTCAATAGATCGGTCATCTGCAATTCTTGACGGAAATCGGCATAAGTCTCGTCGAGCCATGCCGAGTTTGCCAGCGCGATGTCAATGCGCTTTTGGGTGTCGGCTTTGTGCAGCTGTTGGCGCAAGCCTGCGAGGTCCTTGAGCAATGCCTGATTATCCTCTGGGAAACAGAATACCCTGGCCAACTCGTCTCTCGTATCTCCGCCACTCGCGATGTAACTCATGGCCAAGCAATGGAAGATACTCTGGGGCGAGAGTATCGTGTTTGCAGGAAGGTTGGTTGTCGCCGCATGCTGCTTCAGAAGGGCCATAGCGAATGAGTTAATGCGCTTGCTGATA
Organism: Desulfobacterales bacterium; assembly: GCA_963674505.2. GTDB lineage: Bacteria > Desulfobacterota > Desulfobacteria > Desulfobacterales > SKZT01. Next base: position 4,787,543 of record CAXXIG010000001.1, on the reverse strand, counting down.
TCGGGCATCTCTAAATTCATCTGGCCAGACCCATCCGCCCCGAAAACCATAAGCAATATGACAGCACTCAGGAGTGTCTGGAAAATCTTTTCGACTGGCGACCGTCTCATTCTATTCTATCCTCGCACAATGCCATAGGTCAGAGAGCCTGACGTCATGCGAAAGGCTCGCCTGCACCCATCTGTTAGGTACAGTTAAGATTGCCATGAATCTGAAAACAATCCATGCAAATGAAAAATTCGATCATTGAATCCGAAGGTATGTCGTTCCAAATATTGCCGAAAGGTTCCTGCGTTGCCGGGAATTGGGCAAATTTCCATGAGGAGCAAACCTCCTTTTCAGACTTTTCGCAATTAAAGCACGGCCCGAAAGTTTTATTGTACTCAAGCATGCCGGAAACTGCGAAAAACTCTCCATTCCACAACCGCTTCATTCGGATTTTATCAAGAAAGGACATTTGTCTGATATCAGAATGGTAAATTCGTTTTTCAGCGTAGGACAATGGCTTAAGCGAAGCCTTTCTAACAGGTAAATTTCCATGATTGTATTCCGGATTGTCAATGGTACATCCGTAGAGCGATGTGATGCTCAATTCCAATTCGCCCGTAACAAAATAAGAGATATAGCTAACGTCTTCATATCCCAAAGGAAATATCAAGGGCAAAAATCTGCAATCGCTGAAACGAATTGGCGTAAGATTGTCTGAAGTGTCAATTGTAAAAATGTGATGAATCTTTTTTTGGGGAATCTATTCCATCAATCTCGAGATTCTCGATTTGACCTCCGAATATGTGCTTACCTCGTTTATTGAAAACGACCCTGCATTCCTTTGATCGAGTTATTTGCTCTAATGAAGATATGACTTTGTTCAATGTATGTACCTAACGTTTCAAGGCTGCTCGTCGGTCTTAAAAGAATAGCGCCTTTCTTTTCAATTCTCTGAAACGATATACAACATTTCCGATGAAAACATATCCCCTGGAGAAACGACTGTTTCATTCATTGGAATATTATTACCATACCGTTCTCTAATCTTATTTTTTACGACGGAATTTGACAAATCGAAATCTTTCAGCATTTTTAGCCGACCGACCTGAATGCCAAATGCACGATTATAGATTTTCCATACAAGCTCGGAACAATATATGGAATCATCAGACCATTCAAATGTAAGATCGTAGGGTTTCCCTTCGAATGTCGCTGCGACAGTTTTGAGCTTTTCGATTGATTTTGAAGTTATCAACTTTTCTGCATTTCGGAGGCGTTTTACTACATATTTCCCATTCTTTCCTCTATCGATCCATTGATCCAACGGGGTATATTGCACTGTTCGGATCGCCTCGAATACATAGGGTTTGCCATTTTGAAAAATTATCATTCCCATATGACTATATCTTGAGCGTGTTGCCAATTGAATGGCAGCGCTTTGGCTCGACAGAGACGTTTGGAAGATGATATCTCCGTCATGGAACTGATCCGCTGACAGATTGCCGCAACCGAACAAGACAAACAGAAATGAAAGTATGAACAATAGATATTTCTTCATATTTCCTTGTTTTAAACGTACGTCTTTTTTCCCGCTGGCGCGAAGAGGCAGTTGAACATCTGTCATGTGCAAAAAAATGTTGTGCATTCCACATTTACCGCAACATGCCCTCGACCAACAAATCCATTTTCCATGCTGACGTATCCCCCCAGGTCTGTCAAGGCTTTTGCGTCTTCGCCAAGAGCGCCATGACGGGAAGATGATCCGACAGTGGCGTGCGAATGACACGCATTTTCTCAATCTTCCAGACTGACGAGCTAAATATCCAGTCGATAATCTGTGCAGGCCGTTCAGACGGAAACGTCAGCGCTTCTGGAGAAACGGGAACTCCTGGAAGTTTCGTGCCGACCTGCTGGCTTTCCAACAGGAGATCGATCGCGTTCCGGCCATTTTTATCAGTTTGATGCTCTGGATACCCGGTTGGAGCGGCATTGAAATCCCCCATCAGAATCATGGGAAGTACCGACTGGCGTTGAGCCTCGAGAAGCATCTCGGCGCTTGCGATTCGAATCGGCTCGCTGCTGACGCAAAGATGAACGGCGGCCACTCGAATTTGGCTGCTATCGGGAAGGGCAATGGTCGCCACAAGCCCCTCTTTGTAGCCGCCGGTAAATAATTCGACCACTTCCGACGGATTGGGATAATCAAGAAATGTGGCCTCGGTCATTGGATATTTGCTGAGAATCACATTGCCAAACCGAAGACTGACAAACGGGATGGCGATGTCAATATTGCGCTGTTGGACGATATACGGATAGCCCCCTTCCTCGGCAATCACTCTGGCTTGGTCGATATGGCCGCTCCAGACACTTGCGAAATCCACTTCATTCAGGACGACAATCTCCAAGTGCTCCTCGCTAAGCAGTTTTCCGATCTTTTTCAGTCGGGCGATTTTATCGGTTCGGCTTCCCCCGTCCCAATTTTTCGCCTCAAATTGTCCGCCACGCCCGTGCGCAATGTTATAACATCCCACCTTCAAGGTGCATATTGGCATCTGAGATGACTCTGCGACAAATTGAGGGAGCGTGATGGACTTGACAACGGTCCACGGGCTGCTCAATCGAACCACCGCATACCACCCTAGTATGAATCCTATGCAGAGCATGAAACCAAGCACCACGTATCTTCCGAGCGATCGTCTTCTTGCATTGTCCTTTTCGTTTTTCATCTCACCTGTTTTTTTTCAGCAACGTCACGAATGCATCATCATCTCGTATCCAGACCCCAAAAATGGTCAGGTGTCGCTGTTATTGCATTCTTGGATATATTCGATCATAAATTCACAAAACTTACCAACACGTTTTTTATCGCCATCCACAAGATCGCTTATAATTTGATACCATCCGAGTGGAGGTAGATCCACGTCGCATTTTTTAGCCAGCCAATCGTTAAAACCATTTAAAACCTCCAACTCACATGAATCCGGAGCATAGGCATAAAGTGTATCTCTAATTCCATGAACCATATGCAGCAAACCTGTAAAGTAGGGTGGAATCGGAATATAAATGCCAGGTTCTCGCCACATCCGTTCAAGATAGTTTTGAGTAAATAACTTCATCATTATTCCTACTGCCACCCACGAATTAATCGGTCGCGCCGTTTTCCACGACAGCTGATTTTACTGCCATCGAATTCCTTTTCTTGAATTCTCTTCAAGCCTGGCTCTATCAAAGTTTTTTGCGCTCAAAGAGAGCATTGACCCGATCGGCAAGTGCTGGAGAATAGTCATCCTCAAAGTAATCTTTTGCATAATCATCGTATTCATTGAAGCTTGTCACTATCCGAGAGAGCAGGTAATCACTGCCATCGTCCAATCCGCGCAAGTCCACTGGCCCCTTTTGCCAAGGACCTTTGTCGGACGTACGCCAGTAACAGAATGTAACATCCTCAAAATCCAAGGCTTCATCTCGAAGAGCATCGAGCAGGTATGGTGGTGCGCCTTCATAGATTCCAGGGTACAGCCCGTAAGGATCCTGCGCATGGGGGCTGACCGGGGACTCGTGATCAAATCCTTTTATAATGGCCGAATCTGCGATGAAGATCATTATCAACTCGTCTCCGCCGCCGCTTTTGAAACTTGCCATTTGAACGCCATCGGACCAATCGGTATGGAACTCGTAGCACCTCAGGTATTCCTCGGGGCATACAAGCGCGTCAGCTTGCGCAGCTGCCGCAAAACAATCCCGGAGTTCGGCGTTTGAGTACTTGTCTATTTTCAGCATAATCTCGCGTGTCCACGATTCTTATCCGGATAATTCCAGACAATGAACTCAGTCTCCGCTCCGTCGGACTGGCAAGAGATTATCCAAATTGAATTCCTTGGCCGCCTTCAATTCCCATCCGGAAAACACCATGCCGATGCACTTCAGCTTCCGCCCGTGCAGGCGGCGGGCTATTTTTTCATCGGCCGCATATTGCTTCAATTGCTCTTCGGCCTCGTCCATCAATGTTTTTTCTGTATTCTCCGTAAATCCCTTTCGGCCCGCGTATTTCAATTCGATCAGATATCCGCAGGAGACCTCGGGATATTTTTCCGTAAACGGCTCCAGCCACAAGTCGGCGAAGCCCTTGCCCATTTCCTCCTCGGAGCGGGTTATGTAAAAATCCGTCACATTCAGGTAGGTACGTAGGATAGCTGAAGTTGCCGTTCAACTGCCTGTCCAAAACAACGAAATGGCGGAGCTTGCCGTAGTCCATGCGGACGTTTTGATCGATCATTTCGCTCGGCGGTCTGTAACCGTTTAAAAAATGGCCCATGAAATAGAGAACCATATCCGTGTTGAAAAGCGTTTCCTCCGCTTCGGCGGAAAAACGGTAATGATCATACCACTCCGTCATCAATGCCATCGCATTTTCGGCATCCCGGGCGCAGACGCTGTAACATTCCATCATGTCGAGCACATCCTGTCGAGTGAATCCCAAAAGGCCGTTTACGTTCGGGGAGAGGCTGATATTTCTGCCGATATTGAAGCCGCTGGTCACATCGTCCATGGCAGCGGGGGAAACGCCGGTGATGAAGATTCGTCCCAGACCCGAAACCGCCTGGTCCCCCGCCCCTTTCATCACATTGAAGAAAAACCGGAAAAAACCGCTGCCATGTGTCAGTTCGTGGTATTTTTCGGGTCCGGCGGTGGTCAGGATCGTGTTGGCGAAGTTGTCGTATTCGTCGATCTGCAAGTAGATCTTTAATCCTTTGAACCCTGCGTAATAAAAAAGGAACTCCAGTTTTCCATGGGGGCTGGTCTTTTTTTCCAGCTTTCCATACCAGTCGTCCCCCAGCAGATTCCGGTATTTTTCGGCGAAAAAGAGAAAGACGGTGTCCGTATGGGCCCGGAACGAGGCTTCGACATTTTTGGGGTCGGGGCTGACCTGTGAAAAATTGAATTTGAGGATCAGCTGGCTGTTTTTCTCCGCCGTGGGGTTCTTGCCGATCCAGGTGTTTCCGAACAGGAAATCGAATTCGTCCGGTCTGGCAATGTCGTAATAGCATTCCAGCAGTGTCAGCAAGGAAGATTTACCGAACCGTCGTGGCCGGATCAGAAAGAGGAAGTCCCCCGCTTTTTCGAGTTCGGGGATGTAGCGGGTCTTGTCAATGTAGTAGCAGTCTTCTTCCCGGACGCGTTTGTAGCTGGCGATGCCGTAAGGGATTTTTTTCATGGAGTTTCCTTTTGGCTGCGTTATTGCGCATTATCGTAAACCGTTGCAATTCGTCACGCATGATCAGGATACATGATAGTTACGCTTAATACGGCTACGATGCTAACGCTGCCTCTGGCACATCCATCTCCACCCGTAAAGGTTCTATCCCGAGTTTTCGCAAATCTTCTACTGCAGAGTCGAGTGCCGACTCAAGAGACTCGGACTCGCGATCAAATGCGACATACATCGTGCCCCGAGTTTTGCCAATACTGCTATCGTGGCACGAACCGTAAATCGCCTCGACGGTTGTGTCGTCAATTTCGGGTATAATTAATGTAAATTCGTAAATCTTCATTTCGTTACCTCAGCTATTGTGCTCACAATTATCAACAGCCCGTCGAATCCTTTTGGCATGGGTTTCGGGATTTCGTGGCGTCGAGTGAATGTGGAAAAAACATCCATTACGAGATTGGAGCGGACATAATAATTTTCCCCAAATGTGAGCATGTCCACTCGCCTTGACAAGTTTCCACCCATGAGTTTCCGCATATTCAATTGACTCTCGGATGTGTTTGTTAGGATGCTTGGTCATTATGTAACCTGCTTAAAGCTGTGTGCTCTGTAAGAATTATCAATGATACCCTTTGGTTTCTTGTCTGATTTTGCCTAATGCCAGTATTGCTGCAAGAACACTGATAAAGGACGCAATGGTAATGATTATACTGATTATTTTTATGATCAGAGGATATTTATTTGCCGTGATACATGCCCCTAAGAGAAATAATTGAGAAACAAGCAACCATGAAGTTCGATGGTTGATGAGATTGTCTTCATGCTCAACAGTTCTTCTAAAGCGATCAAAATCCGTTTTTTTCAATATCATACTTTGTTCCTCTGGCGGTTGCCCGACATGGATTGTTATAGCCAATCGCCGTAATGTTTTGCGGCGTGTCGAGGCCTGTTATCTATGATTCCTTGTACTTGAATAGTTTTGTCGATGTCAATATATTTTTAGACCGCTATACGTGTGCCGTAAACAACTTTGAAAATGGTATTTGCACGCCGTCTATTGTCATCGGACCTTTTGCCGGACAAAGAATTCTTCATTAAAACAGCATTTTGCATCACAGCTCTGCTTTCTGATTGTTTTCATATGCGGCTAATGCTTTTCTTAAAAATTATTGTGTTTGAAATATAGCTTGAGCTGTATAATGGTTGAGAACTCCGCTCAGACTGCAGAGTTTCGCTTTTTTTAGATTCCGTGGCAATTATGCCCCTGGTTTGATCCCGTACTTCTTGATCTTGTAATGGATGGCCCGGCGGCTGATGCCCAAGAGTTCGGCGGCGGCTTTCTGGACGCCTCCGGCTTCTTTTAAAGCGCGAACGATGGTTCTCCGTTCGCTTTCCTCCAGGGAGAACGTCTCTTCGCCTGTATCTTCGGGCTCGTCCTCCCTTTTGAACAGTTCCAGCTGGAGGCATTCCGGGGCGAGCTTTCCGTCGGTGCAAAGGGCCGCGCCGGCTTCCATGGCGTTTTTCAGTTCGCGGACGTTGCCGGGCCAGTCGTAGTCCATGAGGGCGTCCAGGGTTTCGGGCAGGATTTCCACGGGGGAAAGTCCTTTTTGGGCGCAGAAATCATCCGCAAAGTGGCGGGCCATGCCGGGGATGTCTTCCTTTCGTTCGCGCAAGGGGGGGATGACCAGGGTTACCACGCGGAGGCGGTAGTAGAGGTCTTCCCGGAACTTGCCCGCTTTGATGTCGTCCATGAGGTTGGCGTTGGTGGCGGCCAGCACGCGGCAGTCCACGGAGATTTCCCGGATGTCTCCGATGCGTCTGATTTTATGGTCTTCGAGGAATCGCAGCAGGCGCATCTGCATTTCGGGGGTGATGTTGCCGATTTCGTCCAGAAACAGGGTGCCCTTGTCTGCGGCTTCGATCAGGCCTTTTTTGTCGCGCACCGCATGGGTGAAGGCGCCTTTGACATGGCCGAAGAGTTCGCTTTCCAGCAGGGTGGTGGGGGTGGAGCCGCAGTCTACCACGACGAAGGGTTCTGCGCGTCGGGGGCTGGATTCGTGAATCAGGCGCGCCACGCGCTCCTTGCCCACGCCGCTTTCTCCCAGAATAAGCACGTTCATGTCGATGGCGGCCACGCGCTGGATCATGTCGCTAAGTTCCTTCATGGCGGGGCTTTTTCCCTGGTAAAGGTCCCGCTTGGAAGGGGCTGGGGGCGCTGCGGAGCGGTCGTCGAGGATTCGATTGATATGGGCTACCAGTTCGCGTCCGTCGAAGGGCTTGGTCAGATATTCCACGGCCCCGGACTTCATGGCCTGCACGGCGTCCGGGATGGTGCCGTGGGCCGTGAGAAAGACCACCGGCAGGGCCGGATGGCTGGCCCTGATCTTTTCGAACAGCGCGAAACCGTCCATGTCCGGAAGTTTGACGTCGCAGACGGCCAGATCGACGGAGCGTTTTTTCAATTGTATCAAGGCGTCCTGTGCGTCCACCGCCTTGACAGGGTCGAAGCCGGATGCCTGGAGCCGGGCTTCGAGCACTTCCAGGATATGGGGGTCGTCGTCCACCACGAGCACCGCGCGCCGGTCGGGTCGGTTCGATGTTTCCTTTGCTTTCACGGTCCCTGAATGCCTTTCTTCTTTTCGTTGATTTCCTGGTGGATTTCCTCGATGGCCGAAAGCTGTTCCTCCAGGGCTTTCATATCTTCCTCCATTTTTTTCGCCCGTTTTTTCAGGGTTCGAATTTCGAATTCCCTCTTCTTGAGCAGCTTCAGGAGTTCTTCGTTTTTCGCGGCTTCCCGGCGCAGGGCCTCGTCGTATGCGGGGTCGATGGGGGAAACGGCCTGGGGCGGCGGCAATGCGGATTCTGTCGCATCGTTTTCCGGAACAGTGGCTTGGGGATCGTCCCGGGTGGTTTTGGCAGGTCCCTTCGCCGCTTCTATCCGGTTTTGTTCTTCGTTGACAGCCGCGAACCATTTGTCCAGGACCGGCCCGTACAGACGGCACTTTTCGTCGGGAGGAGTCAGGCCCGGCGCTTCTCGCCATTGTTTCCAGAGTCGATAGGCGTCCTCGAACTCTTCCACGGTCGTGGCGAGGACGAAGCTGGAGCAGGCGAGGCCGTGAAGGGCGGTTTTTTGGACATCCGGATTTTCCGCTCCGGCGAAGACGAGCCGGAAGTCTTCCGCCGCCCTTTGGAACTCTTCCCTTTCATAGGCCTCCATGGCCGACTCGAGCCGGGCATCAGAGTTTTGCCCCTTCCAAGGCAGGACGCTTTTCACCGACGGAGCGCAGCCAATGATCGACGGAAGCGCGCAAAGTCCGAAAAGGGAAAGGCAGAATGCGAAGGTCCGGTATTTAGCGAATTGCCTGTTCATCGGTATTGCACCTTTGCCGTCGCGGGAAGCGTGAAAATCATGGAGGTTCCCTGGCCGGGCTCGCTTTCCACCCAGATGCGTCCACCGTGGGCTTCGACAATGTGCCTGGCGATGCTGAGACCCAGCCCGGCCCCGTCGGTTTTTCCGCGAACTCCCCGCACACGGTAATATTTGTTGAAAATGAACGGCTGCTCGGCCTTGGGCACGCCGGGTCCGTCGTCCGCCACCGAAAACCGGAGCATGTTTCTTTCGCATTCCGCCCCTATCCTCACTTGGCTGTTGTCCGGCGAAAACTTGATGGCGTTGCCGACGAGATTGGCAAAAACCTGTTGGAGATATTTCGAGTCTCCGAGGATATCCGGCAGTTCTTCGGCAGATTCCGATTCCAGACGAATCCCTTTGATTTCGGCTGCGGGTTTCATTTGTTCGAGCGCTCCCTCCAGAAATTCTACGGTTGGAATCGGACCTGCTTCGATTTCCAAAGCTCCCGACTCCAGGTAGGATACTTGCATGATGCGGTTTAAAAGTTCGTTGACGCGGTTCATTTCCTCGGTCGCGATATCAAGGAAGCGTTTCTGGCGTTCGTTGATTTCGCCCATGAGCCCTTCTGCGATCAGGTTGACGGATTCCCGGATGGATGTCAGAGGGGTCCGGATTTCATGGCTGAGCATGGAGATGAAGTCCGAGCGCATGCGCTGTTCCTCGGTGAGACGTTCCGCCATTTCGTTGAATGAAGCCGCCAATTCTCCGAACTCGTCCGGTGCGTTAATACTTATGGGCTCGATGGCGCTGTCCCTGGAAACGGAGCGAATGCCCTTGAGCAGCGCTTTCAGGGGCCGGACCATGGAATGGGACAGAAACAAGCCGCCCACAGCTCCCGCAAGGACCGAAATCGCCAGCGCGACCATGCCCGCGCGGACCGTCACCATACCCCGGTTGTTCAGCTCCAGGTTGGCCAGCTGGATGCCCTTTTCGTTCATCCGGCGGGCGTCCGAAATAATTTCGATCCACGCGTTGATTTCATCCTCCGGTATCCATAGCGCGTCGGAGGCCCCGCCTTCTTCGATTGCCTCGGAAGAAGGCGCTTTGTTGCGATACCGCTCGCGCAACGATTTCCATTGTTCGGACGTCTCGCTGTCCGAATCGATGCTCATGAGGGTCGAAAGGCCTGTTTCGAATTCGGACTGGGCCGACAGAAAATAATCCCTGTATTCGTCCTTTTTCAAAAGAGAGAATTTCTTTTCGTTTTCTTCCATGCCGAGAAGGTCCTCCAGCATCTTTTCGGACACGGAAGCGATCTCGTACTTGGTGTTGACGATGCTGTCGGACACTTTGAGCATCCTGTTGACGTTGACGTACAGAATCAACACCGTGCCGAAGAACATAAGCACGAACAGGAAAAACCATATGAACAATCTTGCCGTTATGCCTGTGACGCGAGCCATCCAAATCCGATCCTTCGAATCGATCTTCCGAGACTCTTGTTCGAGTTTCTCGGTGGTTGAAAATTCGTAGATAACAGAGGTGGAGAATCAAGTCAAACGGCCCCGGTCCGTCGATGAGGCCACGCGGTTCCGGTTCCAAGCCCTGCACGGAGTCCGACTTCCCGCCTCCGGCCGCTCGAATGGGAATTTTTCGTAACCGAGTGGGAAATTTTAGGCATGGCAGATTGCGGAACGGTCCCTCCAAAAATGCAAGGACCTCTTGCAACAAGGGTTTTGAAAACTTGGCATCCCCTTTGCTCTAAGAAATGCCAGAAAAACGAACCCCGTCGGAAAAAAGACGACGAAATAAAAGAACATTTTCGAAAGGAGATTAAAAATGAAATTGAACAAGCTTGTCATCGCCGTATTGGCCTGCCTTTTGGTCGTCAACTTCGTAAGTCTAGCGCCGGCCGCAACGGAACAGACCGGGGAAGTGACCATCACGGGTGTTGTCGAAGAGATGGACGGCGCATACATTATTCAGGCCGATGACGCCGACTACATGGTGGAAGGCTTCGACGTGAGTGCCATGGTAGGCCAGGAAGTCAAAGCCACCGGCGTTGTGACCGAAAACGACGAGGGCAAAGTCATCACCGCCACTATCGTCGAGACCGTGGCGGAATAACGCCTTTGCTGAGATAGCGAGCCTTTGGGACGGAGGGGAAGCGGCATCTGCCGCTTCCCCTTTTTTTTTCTTGCATGTCCCGGCATAAAATTCCCGCCGTCAGTTCGGGCAATTCTCATTTTCGCCGATCCGAGGCATTTCCAGGACCTGGTCGGCGATTCTTTTCACCTGGTCCATGTAGTGGGAGACGACGATCAGGGTGCATCTGGCTTTCAGATCGACCAGAAGCCTTTCCACGACCTCGGCGGCCTTGGGATCCAGGGAAGACGTGGGTTCGTCCAGCAGGAGGACCTCCGGTTCCAGAATCAGGGCGCGGGCGATGCAAAGCCGCTGCTGCTGGCCGCCGGAGAGGTCGGAGGCGTCGTGGGAGAGCCGGTCTTTCACCTCGTCCCACAAATACGCCGCTTTCAACGCTTGTTCCACTTTTTCCGCCACCGCTTTCTTGTCCTTTTCGCCCGCGAGTTTCAGGGGGAACGCGGCGTTTTTATAGATGCTCATGGGAAGCGGGTTGGGTGTCTGGAAGACCATGCCCACCAAGCGTCTCAGATTGGCGACGGGCAACGAGCGAGAATGGATTTCCTGAAAACGGCCGTCGAATTTGATCTCCACCCGCCCCGTTGCCCGCGCGCCGGGAAAGGTCTCCCACAGGCGGTTCAGCGCCAGAAGAAACGTGGATTTTCCCGCGCCCGACGGTCCCACCACGGCCGTGACGGAATTTTCCGCGAACCGGGCGGTAACGTTTTTCAAGACCAGCCGATTCCCGTAGAAGAAATCGAGTCCCCGCACTTTTATTTTCCAGTCCCTTATTTCCATGTCTTCGTCCGTCATGGCGGGATAATTTATCGGTAAAAGGCCCGGTACGACAACCCCTTTCTGATCAGAAACGCGAAAAAGAACAGGACCGCGCAAAGAAAAAGAAGAATGATGGACGCGCCGTATCCGGTGGCGAGTTCGTGGCTGTCCGTGTATTGGGACGATATGTAGTAGATGTAGAACGGCAGAGCTTCGTAGTTGGAAAACAGCGAGCGGGGGACGCCTGCCGTGGCCGCCACGCCGGTGAGCATGATCGCGGCCGTGTCCTCGGCGCATCGGCCCACCGCCAGCACCACCCCGCTGAAAATGCCGGGAAGCGACTGGGGAAGCAGCACGTAGCGGATATTCTGCAACCGCGTGGCCCCCATGGCCGGGGCGGCCATGCGTCGCTGCGCCGGAATGTTCTCCAAGGCCTCTTGCGTGGTCCGGATGATGTAGGGCAGGACCAGGATCGCCAGCGAAACCGCCGATATCAGCAGGCACGGACGAATGTCTCCGGAAAAGCGCTTGTGCAGAAACAGCGACGCCGAAAAGCCGAACAGCCCGATCACCACGGACGGGACCCCCGCCAGGATGTCGAAAAACAGTCCCAGCGTTTTTTTCACGCTGTCGCGCGCATATTCCGCCAGGTAAATCCCCGCCGCGACCCCCGAGGGAATGGCGATGGACACGGAAATAATCACAAGGAGAAACGTCCCGGCCATGGCGGGAAAAAGGCCGTCGAACACTCTTTGTTTCAACAGAAGCGCATCGAACGGGTCGGCGTCCCCGAAAACGAGCCGCAGATCGATCACGCCCGCGCCCTTGTACAGCAAATACCCGACAATGCATGCCAGCACGCCGAAAAAAAGCACCCCGGACGCCCAGCAAAACCCCACCACCGATATGTTCGCAAGCCGGTTCACTTTCCACCCTTGGATGGTCCCAGCATGCGGATGGCGAACACGCAGGCCGCCGCGAAAATGTAGAGAAGAATGCCGCAGGCGAAGATGGACTTGAATTCCATGCTGTCGAAATCGGCGGCCACCACCAGGGCGATGTGGGCGGTCAGCGTTCTGGCCGAATCCGTAACTACGCTGGGGACCTGAATGGCGTTTCCGGCCAGCATCAAGGCGATCAGGGTGTCACCCAAGGCCCTGCCCAGGGCGATGACCACGCCTGCTACAATGCCCTTGCGCGCGCCGGGGATCATCACGTAGAGCAGCTTCTGCGCGGCAGTCCCCCCCAGTGCGTCCACGGCGTCCCTCTGGGACTTGGGGACCCGGTCGAAGCTGTCGGAAAAAAAGAGAATCATGGTGGGCGAGATCAGCAGCGCCAGCATCAGGACCGCAGTGAGTACGCAAAAGCCCGATCCGCCCTGAAACGCGGAGCGCACCAGCGGCACCAGCAGAAATATCCCCACGAAGCCGTACACGACCGTGGGAATGCCAGTGGCCATCTGCACGGCTTTTCGCAAGACCGCGCCAAACCCGCCGGGGGCGAAAACGCAGATCAGCGCGGCGCAACCCAAACTCGCGGGAAACGCCACCACCACAGCCCCCGACGCTATGGCAGCCGTCGCGGCGATCATGGGAAATACCCCGTAAAATCCGTTTCGCGGCGACCAGGGGTTCGTGAAAAGCCGCCAAAGCCCGCCTTCCTGGAGCATCGGCAGCCCGAAATAAAGCATGAACCCGAAGATGCAGAAAACGATCAGGGCGCCCGCCAGCGCGGAGATCATGAACCCTGTTTCCGCGACGACCTCGACGCCCCTCTTCATATAACCCGCTCCATTGCCGAACCTATTGAATCCACTCCTGTTGAATCCATTCCTCGGGCTTGGTTTCTATTTCGGCCATGCCCCCCGCCGACTCGTCGACTCGTTCCAACGCTTCGCGTTGGAATGCATACCAGGACGCTTCGAGTCCGCGTCCCGCCGAGACATGGCCGAAACGAGAACCATCTCCATCAGCAATTCTCATTTTGGGTGTTTCCGGCGCCTTCAAGGTAACCAGACCATCCTGGTCTGGTTGGACGCGTCAGGAAATGCCCCTTTCCGTGGGCCTACCAGACCAGGATGGTCTGGTTACCTTGGTCGTTGCAACCTCTTTGGCATGGAATTTCCGTCAAAATTAGAATCGCTGCATCTCCACTCCTTTATTTGACAGGGATGAATCCGTTTTCGGATACGATCTTCTGACCCTCGGGCGAAAACAGATAATCGATGAACAGCTTGACAATCCCCTGGGGTTCGCCTTTGGTGTTGCTGTACAGCCCTCGGGCCACATTGTATTTGCCGCTCTTGACGTTCTCCGACGAAGGCGCGACGCCGTCCAGTGCCACGGCCGCCACGGATTCGTCCATGTGCCCCACCGACACATACCCGATGGCGTTGGGGTCGTTTGCCACGGCGGTTTTCATGGCGCCGTTGGATACGACGAAATTGGCTTTTTCGGTGATCTCGCCCTTGTTCAATCCCTTTTTCCAGAATACGTCGCGCGTGCCGCTGGCCTCGTCACGGGTGTAGACCGAAATGGCCTTGTCCGGACCTCCCAGGGCCTTCCAGTTGTCGATCTTGCCGGAAAACACGTCGGCCAACTGGGCCTTGCTCAAGGCCTTGACGGGGTTGTCCGGATGGACCGCCACTCCCACGCCGTCCACGGCCCACTTGAACATCGAAAGGCCGTAGCGCGCGATTTCGTCATCGGTGGGTTTCCGCCCGGAATTGCCGATATCGATCAGACCTTCCCCCACCTGCTTGATTCCGACGCCGGAACCGCCGCCGGAAATCACGATGTGGATTTCGGGGTTAACCGTCATGATCCGCTTGGCGGCTTCCTTGACCACCGGAATGTGGGCCGTGCCCCCGGCGATCTTGATCTCGCCCTTCTGTCCGTTGAAAGCATCCAGATCGGAGGCCGCAGCCTCTCCCGTTCCCAGTGCCGGAAAGGCACACAGAAGAAACAAACAAAATACCTTTTTCATATTTCCTCCCTGATTAAATTTGTTGGCGAAGGCCCGCAGACACCCCTGTTCGAAACGCCTCATAACACGCCTCATAACACGCGTCTAAACAAACGATGAAAGACACGGTTTAGGCGAACGCGGACGCGAAGCGTTCCCTGGTATGCGTTCCCGCACCAAACGCGGGAACGAGGCTAATGAGGCGATAGAGCCGAGTCTGAAAAAAACGTGGAAATGAATGTATTCGGAAAGGACAAAACAAATCAAATCGAATTTATCGATGTTCTTTTGGCGACGCATGGGAATAATCTTTTGATTTCATTAATATGCATCAGGCTGTTTTTCAATGCCTGTCCGAAGCCAGTAAAAAAATCGGCTCATCGCGGATTTGTGGGAAAAGGCGTGTCGATGGCAGCCGGACCGTTCTGATCTGGCATGCCTTGGCTTCCAAGCGACGGCATAAGGCTTAAAAAAAGAGGGAAAAATAATACGACGAGGCTCAAGCGACTCGCGTTGGAAGCGAAACGAAGATAGAGCCGAAATCAGAGACGAATCCCATCCTTCTCCTGCTCCGTCATTTTTTTTGACATAAAACACCGACCGTTTTAACCGTTTGCATGGAAACGTCCCGAATATATAATTCGGAGATTCGTCGAGGAAAAGGGAAAATCTCATGAGCGATCAAAATACTGAAGCCGAAAAGACGGCGACCGGCGAAAGAGTGAAACGGCAAGACTTCGATACGCTCTGGAAGAAAATTGTTAAGGCTTATTTCAAGGAATTCATTCATTTCTTTTTTCCGGAAATCACGAGGAAAATCGATTGGTCCCGAGGCTACGAATTCTTGGACAAGGAGCTTCTGAAAATCGCGAAGGACGCCGCGTTCGGTGGAAAGCGGGCCGACATAATGGCGTGCGTACATTTGTTGACCGGTTCGAAGGAGTGGGTCCTTTGCCATATCGAAATCCAGGGACAGGACCGAAGAGGCTTTGCCAAGCGGATGTACGTCTACAACTACCGGAGATTCGACTTCTTCGACAGAAAGGTGGCGAGTCTCGCGGTCCTGGCCGACGACAATACGTCGTGGCGGCCGACCTGCTTCAGTTACGAAGTGCTGGGCGCCAAGTCCAGGCTTTGGTTCCCGACAGTGAAGATCCTGGATTTCAAGAACCGCTGGGACTGGATCGAGAATTCCCCTAACCCTTTCGCGGCGGTCGTCATGGCGCATCTAAAGGCGGCGGAGACCGGAAATGAACCCGAACACCGGTATAGCTGGAAGTTTTATCTGATTAAAAGGCTCTACCGTATGGGGTACGGCAGGCGGGACGTTGTCCTTCTTTTCGAATTCATCGACTGGATCATGTCGATACCGGAAAAACGGGAAGACGGATTGTGGAATGAAATCCAGGATGTCGCAGCATGCCCTGCCCGAACCATGGTACCCCGGCTGTCGTTCGATCAAGGCGGCGGCGTCGCAAAGCGACTGCCCTGGCACTTCGAGAATCTGCGCCGTTTGTTCTCTGACTCGCTGGTCGAAGGAGGGATGGATGCCCAGAATAAGCGATGAGCGCCGCAGATGGCGAGTTTGGGTGGCAAAGCGGGGATCGACGCTGCCGGAGTCGCTTTGGCTGGGCCATGCGCGTCGATCGGCTGCGTCCAATGCCGCATCGAAAAAGGTCCCGGCAAAGCGCCTCGCCCCGTCGCCGTTGCTTATCGCGCCGCCGTCCAGGGCGACCGGGGCCAGGGCCTTTCGCCCGTACGGAACCCATCCCGGCGGATAGATCGTGAATCCTTTTTTTATGGGTGCAGCATCGCATCACGCACAGGTTCGGGCCGGGACCTTGCTCGCGCTCGCGAAAATTGTCGATGCAAAGCTTGCATTCTCGCCCGTCCAGTTCGCGACATGGACCGTAGCCTGGAATGTCGGGAATGAAATTGCCGTCCGTGTCGGGATGGTAGGGGACACCACATAAAATCGGTTCAAAACAGTATCTCTTCCCGAATGTTGTTGTCGGTCGATCTCCAATCCGTTTTTGTCGAGACTGTTATTTGCCAGTTGCCAGGTTCCATGGCAAGGATATCCGTTCAAGACGCTCCGAAAAATTCGCGAAACGCTATGGACACCGAGGCCGTCCATCAATCCTCGGGCAACGTTTTCGCCTGGGAAAAAGTCTCCTTGAAATTTTGACGGACCAATGCAAGCCGGGAAGATCGGATATTTTACGAAAAATGACTGGTTAGAAGAAAAAAAACGAAATACGCTGGAAGGAAGGGCGGGCCAATTCGAAACGGCTTGACGGCTTTTAAGACGAGCCGGACTGCCTGCAAGCTATCGATGCGATCTGGAGCTTGGATAAAAATGGCATCGCGCCGGCGCTCTGCCGCCGGGAACCAACCGGTACGTAATTTTGTGCCACGGAATTCGCAACGGAACACAGTATTTTCAGCCATTGGGCGCTCAACGTAATAAGTGTCTCAATCTGGAAAAACCTCTGATCGTCACTGACAACGGTTACTACAACCAGAAGAACATGATGGAACTCGCCTTGCGCAATGTGAAGTTTCCGACCCTGGTCGATCCGAATATTGTCTGGGTCCGCGAGACAGTCGATGCGCTCCGTGCAACACTGGCGGGCATGTCCGGCACTTGTCCGTTCGACCCGTCAATCTGCGGAGCGACTTCGCTTAGAATGCACCGGTTCAGTCTGGAACGCCGGCGATCGCGCAACGCCAAGGTCGCCGGTGAAAAAGAAACGATCCAGCGCCGTCTGTATGCGCATGTTTACTATTCCCCCGACAACGAAGCCAGGAAAGAACTCGCCTTTCGCAAGTGCCTGCTTGAACTGAAGGCGAAAATAGAAGAAGGAGAAACCGAGTTCACGAAATCGGCGCAAAAGAAAAATAGACAAGTACCTGATCTGTTCCAGGAAAGGGCGCGGGGGACAGCTGAAGGCAGGATTCAACGACAAAGCCATTGCCGAAGCAAAGAAGTACTTCGGCTATTTCGTCCTCGTCAGCAATCATACTATGGACACATTTACCGCACTTGAAAATTATCGGCTGCGAGAAAAAATCGAAGAACTCTTTGCCGTGCAAAAGGGGAGGCTCGACGGTGCGCGACCGCGCACATGGTACCCGGACAATCTGCGTGGAAGACAATTCACGCAATTTGTCTCGCTTGGCTATCATTGTTTTCTGATAAAAAAATAAAGCAAGTGCAAGCCAAGCTCGGGAAGAAAGAACCCGGAAAAACCAAATCACTGATCAAGCTCGAAAAGAAACTGGAAAACTGGCTTGCGCAACGCTCTCTCGCCCAGATTCTGGATTGGTTCGACCGCATGAAACCACAAAGGTACAGACTGTCATGGGCAGCTATAGATGGTCCACCGAATCAGTGGCCAGAGACAGACTGTTCTTGAAGTACTTGGGAGTAGGCACCAAATAGTGTACGCTTTATCCGACTTTCAGGATAAGACGATAAAGCCGGTTGGATACATACTCCGCTTACGACCGAATAAATTAGGAACGAATAAACGATCAGGATGCGAATCAATTGAGCCATTGCGAAATTTTTTCGGCGCGGTCGAAATCGAAACGCCTCAACGCCTTGACAACCCGTCCACGGTCGATTTTTTTGTCTTCTGCCGTAGGGAACAGCTCGCCGTAGTCATAGCGCGGCCGGTCGCCATCGAAAATAAGCTCGTAAAGCTCCACGTAGATCAGGCGCTCGTGAAATTCATCGGCCTGTTTTTGCAAAAGCAGCTGGAAGCAGGAGATCAAAACCGGGGCGAGCATTTTTTTGTCCGGGCCGACCGCGACCAGGGCGTCGGCGACTCCCGATGCGATTTCGGCGCGAAACTCGGCGCTGACGTCCGGGTCGGCGATCAGTTCCGCTACCGCCTCGACTGGCCGGTCTTCGCTCTGCATGAAGAAATCCTTCACTCGATACCAGAAGTAGCGCGCAAACATATCCCGGGCATTGGCGCCGTTTTTTCGAGCAAAAGCGATTAAAGCACGGATCGCCTGCAATTTCGGATGCTCATCCCCGGTTGCATGCAGCGTCTGCTCATAAAGTTGCTCGGCTCCGCGAGCCAAGCGAACATCCTCCATGAAATCGGACGGAAATACGCCGGTGCAAAAACGGTCCGACATCAGATCGGCGGGCTGTCGCGACTGGCCGACCGCAGTGGCCATCCATGAGCCGCCGGGTCGCAAATCGATGCGAGACCAGCAGCCGGGCGCGTCTTCCAACCCCAATGGATCGGACCGGTATTGACGGGAGACGAAATCGAAGTTCCGTCCGGATTCCACATCCAGTTCGCCTTTCAATTTTTCTCCCAAAGTGAATACGGCCTCGACGGTCCTGCTTTCAAGGCCATCTTCGGCAGGCGCCCATACGGAGAAATCGACTTTGGCTGCCGTCACTTCGAAAATATGGGTGGCGCAAAGAATTTCGGCGTCGCAATCGGATACGACGGGAAGAATGTTTTCACCGCCATCTGCGGCGCTGTCTTTTACATCCATCATGGCAACCTCGCAAAAACAAAAAATAAGTAAAAAACAAACCGGTTGAAAAAGCCGTCGCCGGAGCCTGGTTTTTATTCCGGCCGCTGGCATGCCATCTCGTTCCCACGCTTCGCGTGGGAATGCATACCAGGACGCTTTGCGTCCGCGTTCCGCAAAAACATGGCCTGCATTGATACCAACCCCCCGTCGCCGCATCACTGAACGCTCCAGGCGAAGCCCGCGCTGATGCCTGCTGGCGGACGCACCTCCACATTGTTGTCCTGCGCCCTTTCGATAGGCTTGATATCGGTGCTGGTCCAGTTGACGCGGTGGGTGGCGCCTCCGCCCAAAGTCGGCGCGCCGCCGGGGTAGGTCATGGTAAAGTCTCCCACGCATTCCCATTCCAATTCCGTGACGACCGAATAGAGCCGGTCGGCCGGATCGCCGCTTTGAGTCCGCACTTTGGTGTTGTTGGTCCAGAATGCGAAAAAGCCGGTGAACTGGTGGCGGTAGGTGACGGAGGCCAGCTTGGCGTTGGCATTGGACGGATGATCGTAAGGGATGCCGCGTCCGGGGCTGTCGATGCAGCGGATGTTGTACTGGATGCCCACGGCGAGATTGGTGCGCGTGGCCGGGTACGACCGGGTCATGGTGGCGCTGTCGGCGCCAAGGCCGGGGCTGCCTCGTCCGCTGTCCAAAATGGGAAACGCCAATGGACTCGGGGCCGGGTCGCCCGCAACGAACATGGGTTTTCCCGAAAGATTGCCGGTGGCGTCGCCCGGATTGCTGACATAAAGGTTCGCCAGGGTATGATGGGTCGGAGGCGCCGCCGTGTTGTCGATATAGTCGCAATCGAGCTGCACGTTTCTCAAATCGTTGACAAAGCCCCCGAATACCATGTCCAGTCCCAGACGGCCGTCGGCGCCACCGCCGGTGACCTTGGCATTGATTTCCATGGCCATGCCTGCGTTGTTCAGATCGGCGTTGGTCGGATTTCGATGTACTCCGGGCCAGGTCCCGTTGCGGATTGACAAACTTGTAGCCCCGGTCGTGTGGGTGAGCTTGTTCTGATGCCCCATGCTCCTGTCCGCAGTGCGCTCGGCGTTGGCCAGCACCAGGTTCATGGGCATGGAGGGCCCCTTGTCGATCTGGGCATCGTATGTTCCGGTCCCGTTGCAATCGATGAACGGGCGGACTCGAAAAGAACCTTTCTGGTCGGCTTGCAAGACGCATTTTTTCGAATCGCCGGCGTCGGGGGTCAATGTGGGACGGTCCCCCTGGCCGCCGAGGCTGGCGTGGTCGTCGGTGTTCCGGATCGCGGCCCAGTCGATGGTCAGTCCGTCGGGTGCGGCTGTCAGCACGAGCTTCGTGTCCGGCTGTGCCATGTGCATCAAGACCAGCGGCGTGTTGGTCGCGAAATCTTCGTCCATGGAAGTGGTGGTGTAGATATGATCGGCGGGCGCGGCGTGCCCGGCGCGCACCGTGTTGGCCGGCGTCGGCTTGACCGTGGCCTGTATCTGCGTGAATTTGACCACCGTGACGGCGACCTTGTCGCCTTCGGGATCGCCCCCGGCCAGCCCTGCCCGCACCCCCGAATCGCGCAACGCGCCGCTGACCGACGCCCCCTGCGCCCATACCACGACCCCGTTGTTCTGGTCGATGGAGGTGTTCTGATGGGTGATATTCGCCAGGGCCGCCCCGCCTGTTTCGGCGGCGAACAGCTGCACCTTGCCGTTCAAAGGCGCCAGGTCGAGCGTTCCGTCGAAATCATTGGGCTTGGCCCGGCGCAGCGTAACCATTGCGCGCCCGTGATGGGCACCTGCGTCCTGCTCGTGAACAAAACGGCCCTCGGTGAATTTTTTCCCCTGCTCGATGGGCGCCGGGGGTTGATTTTGCTGTGTTCGCGTCTTGTGAATATCCAGAGTGATTTCCACCGCCGTGGCCTTGACCGTAGCGGGAGTTCCCGCAGTTTGGCTCGTCGGGCTGAGTGCGAACTTGATCTCGATATCCTCCTTGGCGTCGCTCGCCGACGCGCCTTCT
Source organism: Desulfobacterales bacterium (assembly GCA_963674505.2). Classification (GTDB taxonomy): domain Bacteria; phylum Desulfobacterota; class Desulfobacteria; order Desulfobacterales; family SKZT01. Next base: position 4,766,565 of record CAXXIG010000001.1, on the reverse strand, counting down.
ACATAAAGGGTGATCTTGGAGTTGATCTGCGTGTGCGTAAATGTTTTGGAGGTTATCTCGTTTCCGCCTTGGGCGGCATCGAAGAATTTCAATTTGGATGGCGTGACCGTGAGCGTCCCGCTTCCCCCCGTCATATTCTTGTCGGCGGAAAGCTCGATGCTCTCGCGCTGCGGCGTAGTATGGTCCTTTTTCACCAAAACGACAATGGCCGCTTGGGGCGTAATGACAGGCGTCACAACTTCCTTTTCCTGCGGCGGTTTCTCAGGGGGAGGCGGAGGCGGCGCAGGCTTGTCGCCCCCCGGCTTTTTCGACGGACTCGTCCCGCCCCCGCCGAATTTTTTCGAATCCGGTTCCAGCAGCACCTCCAGGCGACCGGTCCAGAGAAGCAAGGCGATCTGGTCCAGAATCTCCGACTCGGAAAGGAGCTGGCAGTTGACGCCGGTCCCATACTCGACGGCAATCTGGCGGAATACATTCAAGTTCACAGGGTCGTTTGCAAAACCGCGCAAAAACCCCCGGACCGAATCGATCCCTTCAAACCTCATCACTCGATCCCGGTCTCGAACAGACTTCAAAAAGGTGATGCTATAACTTCGAAAAAAATCCCTTATTATTCGTTCCACAGCCACATCTCCCGAGCGCCATGGCTCTGAACTCCATCTTTTTTTTGGCACCGGCTAAAAGCCGACGGCGTCATAACCGACGACAATTTCCGTTTAACTTATTCGACAGGTAAAAGATGGTGAAAAATTAGATGAACAACAAAATCATAGATTGGAAGCGCCATGTTGTCAATGGAGAATGTCGCAGCCAATCGTTTGACACCCCTTCCCGGCAGTGCCACACTCGTAGCGATCAAGAATCAGGCCACGAAATTTCACAAAAGAACACAAAACGTTTTACGGACCTTTTCGTGGCTTTCGTGTTCTTTCGTGTTCTTTCGTGGCCTATCTGTCATTGCTTGTCGAGCACGGCCCCTTTCCCGAAGCTTCCGGAAGCGACCAAAACGCTTTGACACTCGGGGAAAACTCCAATAGGATACGTCCTGTGTCGATTCGGCGAGACTGTGAAACGCCTTGATATGCGTAAGCGCAGGTTGAAAAAGGCGTCGCTGAAAACCTTGCAGCCAACACCTGGGGTGATGAAAATCCACAATAAAACCTCTTAAATTTCCTGCCGGGAAATGTTCCTTGACAAATTATCTGCAAATGAATTTTATAATAAACATGAAATCATAGCTGGATTTTTGACGCAATATAGGGTATTTGTACAATTTTAACCTTGTTTTTCAGGAGATTGCACAATGCCCGACAATAAAATCGGTGGCGACAAGCCGGTATACAAAAGTCCGCCTTCGAAGCTCGCGGCCTTTTTCAAAGGAAGCCGGGACAAGTGGAAGGAAAAGTTCATGGATGCCAAGCGAAACGTCAAGCGATTGACGGAACAGGTTCGGTATTTGAAAAGGCAAATCGACGATCTGAGACGGCGGGTCGGGGAGCTTGAGGAGGAACTCGGGAAATCGCCAAAAAAAACTCCGAAGGATGCGATGCGCCGGCCTTGAAATTCGGCGAGGTTCCGGCATTCCACAAGTATTCCTACGGGCATATGCACCTGTTTCTTCGACTCGTTCTCGAGGCGAGCGCAAGTCTGAGGGGGGCGAGCCGCAGCCTGGATATCGTCGGCTCGTTTCTGGAACTCGGAATCGAAATGCCGAGCTGGAGCGCCGGTCGTCTGTGGCTTTTGAGAATCGGCCTTTACAAGCTCGGAAGACCGAAAACGATCGCCGACGACTGGATATGGATAATCGATCACACCGTTCAGCTCGGAAATGAAAAATGCATGGTGATTCTTGGCGTCAGGGAGAGTTCGCTTCCGGACTGCGAACTGCATCTGAAACACGAGGATGTCGAACCCCTGGCGCTTTTCCCCGTTGAAAAATCCAACGGCGAGGTAGTTTTCCGACAGCTCGAGGCAACCATCGAGAAAACGGGGCTTGCCAAACAGATCGTTTACGACCATGGCGCCGACGTAAAGAGCGGAGCCGAAAAATTCTGCGAAAAGTACGGCGTCATCGGCACCTACGATATCAAGCACAAGGGAGCGACCATTTTGAAAAGGGAACTTAAGGACGTCCCCGACCGGGAGAATTTTTCGACGCAGGCTGGCAGGCGGGGACAGACTTCTTGGCAGCAGCGAAATAATCGAATCGGCAATCGGAAAATACAAGCGGCTTCAGAACGATCAAGTTAAAGGAGGCTTCACCGGCATGCTTCTCGGATTGGCCGCGTCGGTTTCCGATCTCAGCATGGATACCGTAAAAAAAGCGATCGATTCGACGCCGACGAAGAAAGCTTGGCGCTGGATTCAGGAAAAGGTCGGAAAATCTGTTCATGCACGCAGAAAAGAATTCAATAAAATCGTAAAAAAAGAGGAACAAAAACCAGCAGAAAAGTCTTGTGCCATTTACGGGTGATTTTCATCACCCCACCACGTGCCCATCCTTCATGAATATTCGAGATCCAACTTGTAAGGCAATCCGAATTCGGAGTATTCCAAATGGTAAGCGGGCGAAATCACATTGTTGTTTACAAGTAATGACGCGATGGTCTGTGAACTTACCTCGAAATGTTCGGCGGCGTCCTCGCAGGCGGATTCCGAAAAATCATTTCGCAAATATTCCTTAAGCGCTTCTATCGGACAGAGAAACTCCGCCGCAAAGGCCCTCTGGTATTTCTGTCTTGAGGTCCTCAGGTCCGTGCTGGCCAGCCAATGACCGTTTGTGCGAGAGGCCAGAATATAATCCCCAATGAACCTCGCCAGTTCGAAGCGTTTGCCGGTCGGGTGCTTCTTGCGTGGAAAAAACTTATATCGGTTCGCCGATTCTTTTACGGCAATTGCCGCCTTGTTTCGTCTGTCGGGGCTCCAGTTTTCAAACTCGGACATTTTCAGGCCTAGAAATCCGCAAAGCTCGGCATTTTCTATTCTTTCGATTGGCTTTCCCATCCATTGGCGAAAATCGGCTGCATCCTTGACGGCACTTTGCCAAGGGGCTTCTTGACTCGCCTGTGTTTTATTTATGGAACGCGAATTGATTGATGGTTCTCCGTTCAGACCTTGTCCCCTCACGAGATTCTCGATTTCCTCAAAAGGTTGGCCCCCAGGCAATAAGCCATGAAGCGGGGCGAGTTCATGAAGTGAGGAGGTGCCCATCCTTTTTTCCAATTCGAGTACTTTTCTCATCAGATTTTCCGGGCACTCGTCCGGATCGTAGCCCATTTCAGCTTCCAGACGCCTGTATTTCTCGCATTGCGGATCGTCTCGGTCCTCCACCACCAACTGCCAGATATTCCAAAGCGCCGTTTCTTTCAATCCCTTGACTTCAAGTCTGTTCAGTACCTTTAAAATGAAATCCTCCATTCCGCGCTGAAAATCCGTTAAAGGAATTGAAAATGGAGAACTCAAGCCAGTGAGATATTTGACGGATTGATATTCGTTTTCAAACGACGGCACTGACCATACATTTACCGCTTCGCTGTCTGTCGCGAATATGATCCTCGGCCAAACAAAACCGTGATTGGCGGCGCCAATTTCATGGGCCATCCTCCAATCGACCGATGGCATACCCACCGAAGGAGGAAGCGGCTCCCAGTTCAACCGCCACCATGAATGCGCGAGCCAAAGCGCCAGGGGATAGGCGGACGCCAAAACCTCGTTTCGAATCGTCTCCGACCAGATGTCTTCATTTCTCATCAATTGAAAATTGCCGACGCGCAGTGCGATCAGCCCCATGGTATGGTAAAATTCATGCACAACATCATTGCCCGCCGCCATCCATTTGCAATCAATTCTGAATTCGTTTTTTTTCATCTGCTATTTTCCACCTTCTGACAATTTCCGAAGCCAGCGGGTCCGAACTTGGCATCGGATACCCGTGATAAGTACCAGTGGATTGATTCTCGAGTTGTGCCTCCACAGGATACCCATCCTCGGTGACGGCCCAGATATTTTGCGGCCACTCTTCGTGGAAAAGATCGCTTACCAGACCTTTTCTAAAACCGGAGCGAATCAGCTCTAAAGCTTCGCGCTTTTTGAAAATGCGGACAGCGTCACACAAAGATTTTCCGGGCCTTGCTCCCACTGGCGGCGTGAGCCCAAAATCTCCGGGGTCCTTTTTATGTTCAGGGTTGCCCCCGTATTTTATCTTTTCGGCAATTTCCCGGCAACGCTCAAAACTGTTTTGATCCAATTGCTTTATTTTTCGTTTAGGGTTAAATTGGTTGTATCTTTTTTTCATTTCTTCGTTATACGTTTGTCGCTGAAAATCAAATGATTCAATGACGCGTTTTTACAACTCCTATCAATCGCCGATAAATAAGGTAGACGGATATCCAAATTATGTCAACGATAATCAGAATGCTATTTTCGCTCTGTTTGATAGAGAACACCGACTCACGGCGGCAAGCAAGATAGACTCTCGCTTTTTGCCAACGAAAACACATCGTTTTTTCAATATCCCACCGTCGCTTCGGCGAATATGAATCAACATCTGCATGAAAGGCACCTTGTCTGGCGGTTGGATCTCGTCGCGCAGAACCTCCACGTAGTCACAGGCACCACTACTGGGTAAGCTAACAGGTATAGCATCGTCATCCAGATACGTAAAGCCGCTGTCTTCCCCACTCCAACATCGTAAACGATTGTCACGGCTTGATAGTCGATATCCTGAATCTTTTTGTTCTCTCCTAAACAGCTTTAACCATAGAAGGACATATTACCTTGTAACTGGCTAAAATGTAATTCTTTCTTTACTGTGATCCTTAATTTCTGTCAACGGAAATACAACAGTTTTCTGGATTGGTGCCATAACGGACGGGGATTGCATAGCGGAGGAGGAAGCAGCTCTCAAAAATTTCCCGGCTCGGAATAGCGGATCGAGTCCTTGAACAGCCTGTCTCCAATAGAATCCCGTTTCGCGACTTGACATTTTTCGTCCGTCCATGCAATAAGAGACCTTACTGAAAAAAGACGGAACGGCTTTCAGGTTCGAAATGGCGATTCGAACGCCGGTTCATCGGGAAAACCGGGTTGCTAATTCAATCTTTTCAAACGAGGGGGAAGGAGAAAAGAGCATGGGGAATAGAATTGTAAATGCGGTTATCATAATAATGTGCGTTTTTGCAGGGTACTTTCTGTTCGCTAGCATCAATCTGGTTGCGACCCGCCAAAAAGCGGAGGTGGTCCCGGTCCCCGCTCCGGCGACCGAGGAGGCCGTTGTCGAGGAAGAGCCAGAAGCGCCCGCGCCCGAAGAGGCCGTCGTCGCGGAACCCGAAAAGGAGCCTGCGCACGAAGAGGCTGTCGCGGAACACGAGGAAGCGGCCGAGGAAGATGCCGCCGCCGAGGAGGCTGCGATGGCGGAAGAGCATGAGGAGGCCGTTCACGAGGAGGCTGCCCATGAGGAAGCCGTACACGCAGAGGCCGCGCACGGGGAAGCCGGGCACGAGGAGTTCGCCCATGCGGCCGCGGCGCACGGCGGCCACATGAACCTCGGCGAGGTGCTTCCGCTCTGGAGCTGTATTCCGTTCGCCTGCATCCTGCTGTCGATCGCGCTGCTTCCCCTGCTGGCGCCGGCGATCTGGCACCACCACTTCGGCAAGATCTCGGCGTTCTGGGCGGCGTCTCTGGCGATTCCCTTCCTGATCGTATACAAGGGCGCGGCCATGCACGAAATCATTCATATCATCCTGGCGGACTACGTTCCTTTCATCATTCTGTTGTGGTCGTTGTACACCGTGTCGGGCGGCATTCTTCTCAAGGGTTCGCTTCGCGGCACGCCCGTGGTCAATACCGGCATGCTGCTGATCGGAACGGCCCTTGCCTCCTGGATGGGCACCACCGGGGCGGCCATGCTGATGATTCGTCCCTTTTTGCGGGCGAACAGCTACCGCAAGAGCAGGACGTTCATGGTGGTCTTTTTCATATTTTTGGTGGCCAACGTGGGAGGTTCCCTGACGCCGCTGGGCGATCCGCCATTGTTCCTGGGCTTTTTGCACGGAGTCAGCTTTTTTTGGACCATGCAGCTCCTGCCCCATATGCTGGCTGTTGTGGTGACGCTTCTTGCGATCTATTTCGTGGTCGATTCCTATTTTTACCGGAAAGAAGTCTCCGGAACACCGCCGGACGACGGGACCAAGGAGCCGTTGCGGCTTGTGGGCACTCTGAATTTCCTTTTCCTGGCCGGGGTCATCGGCGCGGTCCTGATGAGCGGTGTCGTGGACTGGGGCGATGTCAACACTTTCGGAGTGCACCGGGCGGTTCAGGACTGGGTTCGCGACGGTCTTCTGATCGTGATGGGCGTGCTCTCCCTGATGACCACATCGTTTGCAGTTCGCGAGGAAAACGATTTCTCATGGTTTCCGATCATCGAGGTGGCGTACCTGTTCATCGGAATATTCATCACAATGATTCCCTGCCTGTTGATACTCAAGGCCGGGCCCAACGGAGCGCTGGCGTTTCTGATCAATTCGGTGCAGCAACCGATGCACTATTTCTGGGTGGCAGGAGCGCTTTCGGCCTTTCTGGACAACGCTCCCACGTACCTGACGTTCTTCAACACGGCCCTGGGAAGCTTCTATCCGGGTATAGGCGAAAGCGAGGCCGTTCCTCTGCTCATGAGCGACAACAGCATTTATTTGAAGGCCATATCGGCAGGAGCTGTGTTCTTCGGCGCTTGCAGCTACATCGGCAACGCCCCGAACTTCATGGTCCGTTCCATCGCGGAGGAGGCTGGCACACCCATGCCCAGCTTTTTCGGGTATATTTTGAAGTTCAGTCTGGTGATATTGATTCCGACATTCGTTCTGGTCACCCTGATTTTCTTCTAAGAGTATGACATGTTGTTCGATGATACTGGATTGGTCCCGTGGCTTGCGGGTGAAAAGCGTCCAAACGGGGAACGGGAATGATCGATAGTCTGTTCGAGCGCAAGATCGCAATTGTCGGAGCTGGAAAATTCGGCAACGTGTTCTTGAAATTCCTGTACAGCGACGATTTCCGGCGTAAGCGTCCCGAGATTCTCGGCGTTGCCGACAAGGACGAAAACGCCATGGGTCTTCAGATGGCGAAAGCCTTGGGCATTTACACCACGCTGGACTATCGGGACTTCTACAAGTTCGACGATCTGGAAATGATCCTGGAATTGAGCAACAACCCGACCCTCGCGGACAAAATCAGAAAGAGCAAGCCTTCTGGAGTCGAATTGGTGGACCATTTCGACTCCAGGACGCTGTGGGACCGGCTGATGGTCCAGCAATTCAAAGAAAAAAGACTGGACGAGTTCGATGCCAGAACCAGGGACCCGGAGGCTGTCAGGCGACTTCTGGACAGCATGACCGATCATTTCGCCTCCATCATCAAAGAGCGCAACGACCGTTCGCGAGTCGTCGAAAAGGAGCTGTTCGAGCAGGAACGCGCCATGCAGCAGATCGTACAGGGAAGCACCATTCCCACGTTCGTGATCGACCAGCATCATATCGTGACCCATTGGAACAAGGCCATGGAGCGCCTCACGGACCTTCCCGCCAAGGACGTGGTCGGTACGAGCAGGCAGTGGATGCCTTTCTACGCCAAAGAACGTCCCACCATGGCCGACGTCATTCTGGACCAGATCGATCCCTGCGAAATCGAAAAGCTCTACGGGGCCAGGTGGAACCAGTCTGCCCTGATCGAAGGCGCATACCAGGCGGAGCAATTTTTTTCAAACCTGGGAGGGCAGGGCAAGTGGTGCTTTTTCACCGCCGCTCCCATCAAGGCCCCGGACGGTAAGATCATCGGGGCCATAGAAACCCTCTGGGACAAGACCGAGGACCGTCGCGCCCAGGAAGAGCAGGAACGGCACACCCGGGAGTTGAGCGTCCTTGTGGCCATCTACACGGCCTTGAGCGCCCCCATGCAATTCTCCGACCGAATCGCCAACGCCTTGCAGGAGTTGCTGGAATACATGGATGCCGACGCCGTATGCGTCTACATGATCGGCAACGACGGCCTGTTCTATATGAAATTCAAGGCGGGCCTGTGCAGCGATTCTTGCCCCGGAGAACATCCGGCCTCCATGGACAGCATGCTCTATCGCGTGGGGGTGAGCGACAAGTTCACCATCTACGGAAAGCTTCCGGACGAAGGCGGCGAGGAAATGTGCCGCCTGCACGAAGAGAGGTTTAAATCATTGGCATACGTTCCCATCAGCAACAAAGAGAACAATCCCTTCGGCGTCATACGCATCGCGAGCAAGAAGCCCGCCCATTTTTCCAGCAAAAAGAAGGACATCCTGGAACTCGTCGGAAACCGAATCGGAGTCGCCATCGAAAACGCCATGCTTCAAGAACAATACATCAGATCGGACGAAAAATATCGAACCTTGTTCAACAACGATCCCAACCCGATTTTCATCATCGACTGCAACACCTACGAAATCATGGACATGAACCAGCGCGCCATGGATTTCTACGGATACGAAGCGCATGAACTCTATGAAACTTCCTTGCTGGAGCTGGGCGACCCGGACGACCAGGAAGTGATCAACGGCCTGAAAAACCTGTCCAGGAAACATTCGATCCTTTTTTCGAAGAAGCGGCATTACAAAAAGGGCGGCCAGCCCTTTTTCGTCAACATCAACGTCAGCTACGCCGAGTACGGGGGGGCCAACGTGCTGATCGCCACCACCACGGATATCACCGAGAGCGTGCAAAAGGAAACCCAGCTCATCCAGGCGAGCAAGATGACCACGCTGGGCGTCATGGCGGCCGGCATGGCCCACGAGATCAACCAGCCGCTGAACGTCATCCAGATATGCGCGGACTTTTTTCTGAAGATGATCAAGAAAGGGGCGACGATACCGGAAGATGACTTAAAGAGCATGGCCAAGGACATCGTGGAAAACGTGGACCGCGCCGCCAAGGTCATCAAGCATGTCCGGGACTTCGCCCGGCAGTCGGAGGTGGTGCGCCACAAGCTGTTTATAAACGAACCCATCGAAGACGTCTTCAAAGTCCTCGGCCATCAGCTCAAAGTCCACCAGATCGACCTTTCGCTCGAACTCGACGAAAATGTTCCCCCGATCATGGCCGATCACAACAGAATCGAGCAGATTTTCATCAATCTGGTGACAAACGCCATCGACGCCATGGACGAAAGGGAAGCCCGCCAGGAGGGCGAAAAGACGCAGAAACTTCTGACCATCAAATCCTTCACGGAAAAAGGCCGGGTGGCGGTGACCGTTTCGGACACGGGCACCGGCATGTCCGACCTGGTGAAGGAGAAATTGTTCGAACCCTTTTTCACGACGAAGAAAACGGGAAAAGGCACGGGACTCGGGGTGAGCATCAGCTACGGAATCGTGAAGGATTACGAGGGCGATATCGAGATCGAAAGCACGGTCGGAGTGGGCACGACGTTTAAAATCACATTTCCGGCAGCTGGCGAGTGACCAAGGGAATATATGTCTAAAATATTATTGATAGACGACGAAGAAGCGAACGTGCGGGTTCTGTCCATGTCCCTTCGGGCCGACGGCTACGACGTGGTGACAGCCTTCAGCGGGGAGCAGGGGCTCGAGGTCTTCGCGAACGAATCCCCCGACATTGTGGTCACCGACATCAAGATGCCGGGCATGGACGGCATCGAGGTCCTCAAGACGATCAAGGAAAGGGACCCGAATTCCGAGGTGGTCATCATTACCGGCCACGGCGACATCGACAACGCCATCGAAGCCTTGAAACACGGCGCTTCGGACTTCATCAACAAGCCGGTAAGGGACGAAGCCATCACCGTCGCGCTGCAAAGAGCGCAAGATAAGCTTGACATCAAGAAAAAACTCAAAGAATATACGGAAAACCTCGAACGGGAGGTGCAGGAGGCCACCGTCGAACTGCGGCGACAATCCAACTTCATGGAAAAGCTCATCATCACTTCCGAAGAAGGCATCGTCGCCACGGACAAAAAATTCAACATCGTGATCTACAACCCGGCGGCGGAACACATATTGGGCTACAAGACCTCCGAAGTGCTCTATAAAAAAAAGGCCAAGGAGCTGTTTTCCCTGGATTTGATGCGGACCTACCAGGCGAAGCGACACTGGCGATTGCCCAGCCAGAGGCTTCAGCACCTGGAAACCACGGTTTTCAGCAAGAACGGCGAACCCATCCCGGTCCGGTTCATCGGCGCGTTTTTGTACGAAGACAAGAAAATCATGGGGAGCGTGGCGTTTTTGACGGACATGAGGGAGATCAAGCGGCTGGAAAAGGAGCTGCTCAAGGCCGAAAGACTGGCGACCATCGGCCAGACCGTGGCGGGCATGGCCCACGGCGTCAAGAATATTCTCCATGGGTTCAAAGGCGGGAGCTATCTCATGGAGGTGGGGTTCAAGAACGATTCCACGGAGAAGCTCAAGGCCGGTTGGCAGATGATTCAGAAAAATATCCGGCACACGTCCGAACTGGTCATGGACTTGCTGTCCTACAGCAAGGAGCGTGAGCCGGAATACGAGTCCTGCAATCCCAACGAGATCGTCGAGGACGTTTGCCAGGTGCTTGGGGAAAACGCGCGGGAACACGACGTTTCGCTGGGGATGGAACTCGATGCGTCCATCGGGCGGGTCGGGATGGATATCCGCAGCATTCACAGTACGCTGATGAACCTCGCGTCCAACGCCATCGACGCCTGCATTTACGACGACGTTCCCGGAAAATCGCACCGGGTGTGGCTGAAAACCGCGTTGGAAAATGGAAACGCGGTCCGTTTCGAGGTGGGAGACAACGGCATGGGCATGGACGATGAAGTTCAGGACAAGATTTTCACATCGTTCTTCAGCACCAAGGGCCACAAGGGGACCGGGCTCGGGCTGCTGGTGTCCAGAAAGCTCATAGAGGAACACGGCGGTTCCATCGAAGTCGAGTCGGAACCGGGGGAGGGGACCACGTTTATCGTGAAGGTTCCCTTCATGAAAGTTGCGGATGATCGAAGTTTCATGTAAACTTTTTCATAAGCATAATTTGGAAGGTTTCGAAATTAATTTATTTATCAAGGAGGATACGTTATGGGTAAGAAGGTTTTGGTTGTAGACGACGATCCGGATGTGCGTTTGTTCACGCAGACGGTCTTGGAGGAAAACGGGTACGAACCCATTATGGCTACGAATGGCGAAGAAGGCGAAGACGCCGTGAAAAACAAGACGCCGGACCTGGTTATTCTGGATGTTCTGATGCCCAGGGAAAGCGGCATTCGCTTGTACCGCAAGATCAAGACCAACAAGAAACTCAAGGATTTGCCCGTGATCATGCTCAGCGGTATCGCGGAAAAATCGTTTCTTCGGTCTCAAAAAGTGTTGACCGAGTTCGGCGGCGACCCTGTGCCCGAACCGGAAGCGTACCTGGAGAAGCCCGTGGACGGCGACGTGCTGGCCGAGACGGTGAAAAAGGTCCTGGGCTGAGAACTGGTTACTGGTTACTGGTTTTAAGAAATCAAAAAAAGGGTAGCGGTGAACGGAATGGAAAAAAATATGATTGTTCGAAAGATGCTGTTTGTCACCAAATTCGAAGAACTGGGTTTTGGCGCCTTGCAGTCCCTTCTGCCCCTGACCAAGTCGGGGCTGGAACACGTGATTTTCATGAACGTCATCGAGCGGGATCGCGTGGCCATGCAGAGGGGCCTTGGCTACAAGAAAAGCGAGGAGAGAAAACTCAGAGAAAAAGCGAACATTCGTTTCATCGACTGGGCCGAACATTTGTTCGAACAAGGCATGGAAGTCGGCGTCTACATCGTGGTCGGCAACATGGTGCCCCAGGTGATCATGGCTGCGGAAAAGGAAGACGCCGACCTGATTGTCATCGGCAGGCGCCACATGAAAATGCTGGAGCTTTTCTATTCTGGTTCCGATATCACCGAACTTTTGCGCAGGGCCGAGCGTCCGGTCCTGGTGTACAAACATTTGGCGGATACGGGGTCGGTTTTGGAGCGGCCTTTCGAAAAACCGCTTTTGGCGGTGGACTGGTCTCCCGCCAGCATGCGGGCAGTCGATTTCCTGAAGAATCTCACTGGCGTGATCAAAAAAATCAACGTCGCGCACGTTGCGAGCCCGAAAGAATTGAAAGGCTCCTCCAACATGGATATTCAGCAGCTTCGCAAGGAAAAGAGAGCGAAGCTGGACGAAATCTGCGAGACTTTCGAAAAACGCGGCATCGAGGCCCGGCCCCATGTCTACATAGGCGATACGATCAAGGAAATCGAAAAGGCCGCCAAAGACCGCAAATCCACTCTCGTAGTGCTGGGATCGTCCGGCAAAAGCACATGGGTGGAACGTTGGCTCGGAAGCACGCCCCGGGACATCGCCGAAAAATCGCCCTACCCGACATTGATTATTCCCCACGGAGGAAACTGATGTTTTTTTCCGTTCGTATCTATCGGTTTCGCCTGTTTGTTCGACGAAGCCTTCTCGAAAGAAGAGATTAGGAGGATTTGATGGCAGTTATCACGATTTCACGACAATTCGGCGCCGGCGGATTAACCCTCGGAAAAATGCTGGCCGACGAGTTGGGATACACATTCGCCGACAGCGAAATCGTCACAAAAATCGCCCAGGCGGCCAACGTTTCCGAGACTTGGGTGGAGAATGTGGAAAAGGAAGCGGGCGGCAAGCTTTCCAGGGTAATATCTTCGATGATTAACAGGAGTCTCGTGGACAAGGTCCTCAAGGACGAGCGCGGCTACATCGACGAACAAATCTACCTGGATTATCTCATCGTCATGATCGCCCAGATCGCCGAGGAGGGAAACGCGGTGATACTTGGACGAGGAAGCCAGTATATCCTGCGGGGCCATCCCGACGTCGTCCATGTGTTGCTTATCAACGAGTTCGAAAACCGCGTGAAATTCATGATGGACAGGTACGACATGTCCTACAGCAAGGCGGCGTCCACCATCAGAAACGAGGACAAGCGCCGGGCCAACCTGTATCGCAGGATCGGAAAGACCGACTTCGATGCGCCGGACCTGTACCACCTGGTTCTCAACATGGCCAATATCGATCTGGATACGGCCAAGGGCATGGTCCTCGACTTGGTAAAAACAAAAATCGCAAAACAAGCGTAAACCATGCTCGTTGTCCGGACTTAACGGTGAAAACCTTGGGGAAGAAGGTTTTCACCGTCCTTCTTTTCATTCCGGACAGCTTCCCGCCTCGTTGCCAAGACATCAGAACAATTCTGTTACGCGTTTGAAAAACCTGGCCAGGGCGGCGGCCTGCGGATCGCCCGCGACGATTTCGCAATCCGGCTCGTCGGGGGTTTCCACCTCGATGCGCACGCTTCTCAATTCGTTGTAGTCATAGTCCGCCCAGTCTCCTCCATGGGCGACGAGTCCGATTTTGACAAGAGCGCCGGGGGCCAGATTCGAAAGAACGAATCGGCGACTGTCAGTGTCGGAACCTTCGGCCCACCCAACGCACGGATCGTGGAAGTCCCAGTCGTCTTGTCTTCGGCCCCTTTCTTCGGCTTCCTTCCTGGCCTCCATGGCGAATCCATCCTGTTGCATCCGCGCTCTTCGTTCGAATTCGGCGTCGGTCCCCTGGTCGATGCCGTCGTAGCGTTGCTGATCGACATCCCCGTATTCCGCTTCATATTGCCCTTTTGTGCTGTGCAAGATTCCACATACTTCCTGGATATTCAGCATCGCTTTCATTTTGGGGCACTCGACAAACTCTTCCTCGGAACATGCCAGGCTTACTTCCGGATCATGGCTGCGGGCTTTGTCGCCGGAGACATTGAGGACCGTGTGGTAAATCTGAACCATGGGATAGGGAAGTTCGCGCACGGTGAGCCTGATCGTTTTGATATTTTCCTGTCCCATGTTCGCGACTTTCAGCCGCAAGAGCGGCATGTCCCCTCGGATGAACTGTTTCATCCGCCGACAGTCGTCGCAGTCCCCGGTGTACATGACCTCCTTGTTTTCCTCGAACAGGATCGAAAACAAGGGGGTCTTTCCGACAACAATCGTCACGAGAACCACGATGATGATTGCAAAAGCGGCCGAGCGAATGTTGTCCATGATAAACTCGCCGACAAATCCGACAACCCCCTTGCGCGCTTTTTCGATGTTTTCCTTATCTGTCACGGCGGCGCGAAGCGAGCGAATGTCCCTTTTTTCACCGGGCGGATCGAACAGGCGATATTGGCAGTTGTGGCAGACTGCGGCGTCGAGGGGCAGCTGGGTTGCGCACCTGGGGCAGGGGCGGAACCTTTTGTATTTTGAAAACACGATGCCGCAGAACGCGCACGATTCGGTCTTGGGTTGTCGCCTGCCGCAAGCGGGGCAAACCACTTGGCTTTCAGCGGCCGCATCGCCCGCTGTCGGCGACTTCGAAGAATTCTTGCGTGGCTTGACGCGAAATTTGGCCCCGCATGACGGGCATGTTATTCCCGCCCCGGTCGGGGGGATTCTGGATTCATCGACGGTTAAAGCGTTTGCACATTTCGGGCACTTGATTTTCTTTTTCATCCGAAATCCATTCAATCATGCTGAATCGATGAGGGGCGGGAGGATCATCTTTCTATGATGGAGCGAATCTTTTCTTCAAGGTCCTCCAGGGAGCATGGCTTTTGGATGTAGCCCTCGCATCCCAGCTCCAGCATATTTTCGGCCTCGTCGTTCATGTCCATTCCGGTGGACAGCAACACCTTGCATTGCGGGTTGATTTTTCTCAATCCCAAAAAGACGGTTTCGCAATCGAGGTCCGGCATGACCATATCGAGGAGCACCAGGGCGATTTCCGAAGAATTTTCGGCGTAGATCTCAAAGCCCTTCTTCCCCGTGTTCGCCCGATATACCTCGTAGTCCAATTCTTCGATCATTTCGGAAAGTACTTCCAGAGACATTTCGTCGTCGTCGATGATCAGAACGCTGGCCGGTTTCCCTGCGCTATCCTTTGGCGACATATTTTACACCTGTTCTTGTTGCTCTTTGGGTTGTTCTTTTTTCGAAACCGGGAGAAAAAGTTCGAAAACCGTTCCTTTTCCGGGACTGCTTTTCGCCTTGATCATTCCCTTGTGGTTTTTAATGGTCGCGTAAACGGTCGCAAGCCCCAGTCCCGAACCTTTTTTCGGTCCCTTGGAACGGGTCGTGAAAAAAGGATCGAAAATTTTTTGCAGGATCTGTTGGTCCATGCCGATTCCCGTATCCTCGACGGTCGCGCCGACGTATTTTCCAGCGCTCAGCTTGTGAGGCTTCACAAAGGTTTCGTTGAGAATTCTGTTTTCGGTCTTCACAATCAACGACCCTTGGCCGTTCATCGCATCGACCGCATTTGCGAACAAATTGAGGAATACCTGAATCATCTGCGTTTCGGTAACATCGACTTTCCACAGGTCTTCGGCCAAATCCGTTTCTATTTCCACGTCCTTTTTGCCTTTGTCAAGGTCTTTCAAAGCCCGCTGGATGAGGGCGTTCAAATTTTTCGGGGAAACCGGCCCCTTGGCGCCTTTCGCCAGGTTCAACAGTCGGTCGGTCAGGTTGGCGCCCTTGATGACGAATTCTTCGATCACCTTCAGGTTTTCCCGCAAGGGACTGTCCGGTCCCGCATTGAGCATCGCTATGGATATATGCCCTTGGATTCCCATCAGAAGGTTGTTGAAATCGTGGGCGACACCGCCCGCCAAAGTGCCGATGGATTCAGATTTTCGCGATTGCAGAACCTGGTTCTGAAGCTCTTCCTTTTCTTCCTCGATTTTTTTCAGTTCCGTGACGTCCTCCCCGATTCCGAGAATCCCCACGACCCTTCCATCTGGTTCGACACGGGGAGAAAGATGGATCTTGACCCATATTTCCTCGCCGTTTTTGGTGATTTCCTTGGTGTCGAAAGATACGGAATCCCTTTTTTCTCTTACTCCGGCGGCGATCTCGCGCGAAATGCGGTCGATTTCCTCGTCGGGATACAGTATCCTTATTTTGTTCTTTCCCACCATTTCTTCGGTCGTGTAGCCGAACATTTTTTCGGCCCCCTTGTTCCAAAATATGATATTCTGATCCAAATCCGTGGAGACGATAGAGTAGGAGTGGGAGCTGTCCAGAATGCTGTTCAGGAAAATATTGGTGTCTCGTAGGGATATCTCGGTCGTTTTCAGGTCCGTGATGTCTTCGATGATGACCAACGCGTGGTTGTTGCACCCCTCCAGGCTCGTGACGTTCACGGCAAGATGCTTTTTCCCCGAATGGATCAGCCTGTCCTCGTCGTGGGAATGGAAACAATTGTTGTTTCGCCTGACCAGAATGTCTATGCGATCTCTTTGTTCATTGGTAAACAGGTCGAATATGGATTTTCCCAGAATTTCATGCTCGGGCATTTCGAAAATCGCAAGGGAGGACGGGTTGGCGTAAACGATTCGCCTGTCGCGATTCAGCTCGAGAATTCCCTCTGACATTTGATTCAACAGGCTGTTGTAGTGGCTCGCCGAAGTCAGCAATTCCCTGGTGATCACCCTGGGCTTGATTTCGTCTATGCCGATCACCTTGCCCTCCGAACAATACTTCCTGGCCGCGTTCTTGTCCCCGATCACATTCAGGATGTCGTTCTTTATGCTTTTCAAGGGCGTTTTCGCGATGTAGGCGTCCGCATCGCAAAGGACCCTGTTGGCCCAGTCCTCGGCCGCAACTGCCGAAAGAATTACGATGAAACTGTCCTTCAATGCGGTTTTTTTTCTGAGAATCCTGCAAAGTGTGCTCCCGCTGATATTGGGCATCACGTAATCGACGAAAATGAAATCAGGTACGAATTCCTGGAGAATGTCGAGCGCGGAAAGCCCGTCGGGGGCTGTCAGAATCTCGTGGCCCTCTTTGACCAGAATCTTTTCCATGAGTTTGAGGAACACGGGATCGTTGTCAACCAAAAGGCAGCGCATCAAAGCTCCTTGATCTTGAATGTTGCATATTTAAAAACACAATATGGCAGAATAGGTCGTTAATTTCAAACAGAAAAGTATGTCGGATGGTTTTCTCAGGCTACCTGACCTTGATCCAAAGGATCCTTGCCACGCTCGGACCGGGGTTCTTCCACTGCGAAGGCATGGACGAGGTCAGATAGATCAAGTCTCCGGCCTTGACCGTGTAGGACGCCTTTTTCATTTTCAAAAGGAGTTTTCCCGAAATCATATAGCCCATTTCGTCTCCCTTATGAATGAAAAAGTGCGACATCAGAGATTCTTTCGGGGGGATTTCTATGAGATAGGGTTCGGCCTTGGGGTCGAAGTCCACGGGAGTCAGTCTTTTGGCGTGCACGCTTTTTTTGGGGATGCCATCGAGCTGGCAGTCCAAGGCATCCGAGGACGGGAAGACGATTCGCCCGCTTGTTTCGGGAACGTCCTGAAAAAAGGAGCTGATATCCACGGAGAGGACCTCCGCCATTTTGAGCAGGGCGGGGAGCGAGGGATAAATCAGGTTGCTTTCGATCTGGGAGATGCTGGAAGGGGTGACGCCCACGAGCTTGGCAAGTTCGGTCTGGGAAAAGCCCCTTTTGGATCGCAGCTCTTTGAGACGCATGCCCAGTTCGATGCGTCCGGTGCTTTTGCGGTCCGAATCGAACGTGACGGCGAGGTCCTTTGTCCAGTAGTGGAAGGGGGTGTTGAGGTTGTCGGGGTCTCTTTTTTCGGCTTTCAGAATGCTCAGTGCCGTTTTTCCCCTTTTGAGGGACAGGTCGATGGCGACTTGGGCGACTTGGTTGATTTGAGCCCTGAGCTTGGGGGAGTGGGCGCGTTTTTCGATGACCCAATAGGCGACCGTGTTCAATTCGTAGAGACGGGGGCAGGAATGGGAGTAGAAGTTGAGGATGTCCTCTTCGCCGGCCCACAGTTTCTGCATGCCGGTGAGGCTTTCGAACACGAACCGGACGTCGCCCTCGAATTCGGAATGTACGCCGTAGAAGGCGTCCATGGTCTTTTCGACGCTCATGGGCTCCTCGACCGGTATGATGCGGCGGCCGTGCGCGTTTCCTTCGGGGTCCTGATAGAATTTGAGGAACACGTCGGCCCCCTCGCCTTTGCCGTAGGTAAAACAATCCAAAATGGTCAGCATGGGATACTCGGCCAGAGCGCCCAAGGTATCCAGGAGGTTCTTGGGGCTCCGGTCGAAGCTGACGTAGATCAGGGGCTTGTTTTGCGCCCTGGAGGCCTGGATGAAGTTGAGGCAGAAGATCAGCGCGAGACTGCCGGCGTCGTCGTACCAGACGACGTTGTCGCCGATGAAAAGTCCCCCCAGCAGCCGGTCGAGTTCGCCGACCCCGGAGGAAACGCGGATTCTGTTTGATTCCATTTCGTTCTCCCTTGCATTGATGGCGGAAATTTCCGCAGGTCCGTCGCCAAACAGCTCTTAGAAACGAAGTATCGGTATTCTTTCCGGCTGCTTGTCCTTTTCCACCGGAAAGAATTTGGGAGAATCGTCGAAATAGAGATCGCTTGCTTTTTCGTTCACTTTTTCAGAGATCGGAGAATAATAGACCCCGAATTTCACAAGGCCGTCGCTTTCGTTCACTTTGAGTTTGACCTTGACGTTCTCGCCTTTCCAGCTGTAGATGGTCTGGTCTGTTTTGGCCACCAGCGTCATTCGGGGATTGCCGTAGGTTTCCGTAAGACGTTGCTTCAATTTCCCGTAGACGTCCAGAGATTGGATTTGGACGTATGCGGCGAAGAATTTGTTTTGGTGGAAGCCGAAAACGACATTTTCGACATCGACATCGAAGATGGTGTACACCTTGTCCGGGGTCCGGAAAAATTCGACCTGGTCCTGTTTGCGGAAGCTTTCGAACTCGGGCAGCGCGGAGAGTTCCGCCCCCCACCGCAAGCCGGAAAAACCGCTTTCGAACAGAGCGTCGGCCGCCCGCAAGGGGGGGGCCGAAAACCAAACCGCAATACAAACAATCAGCGATAGACAGTGTTTCATGAGCCTGGAAAAGTCCCTTTTCTTGGAGTGATTGCCAATGGATTTTATCGTCGTAATCATTGGCAAACATTATCAGAATCATGAGAACAGTGTCAAATTCTTTGATCAGTTCGCTTTTTTAGGATATCCTGCGCAAGCAGCGTGGAAATATGATTTCCGATGAACGAGTCCGTGGATTTTCCGGAAGGGTGCATTCCCCTTTCTTGGCGGATTCCATGGTTCCTTTTCGTCGGAGAGATTGAATGGTTCCAATCAAATCCAAGGTGCATGGAAGGGTCTAAAATGCGGGCGTTGGTTTACAATGAAAAGCTCGAGTTCGTCGCCGGCTATCCGACCCCGGAACCGGGACCGGGCGAGTCCAGGATACGTGTCGTCGAAGCCGGCATTTGCGGGACCGACCTGGAAATTCTCGCCGGATACGCTGGCTTCAAGGGTATCCTGGGTCATGAATTCGCAGGGGTCGTCGATATAAGCGACGATTGGAATCTGCTCGGCAAACGGGTCGTCGGAGAAATCAATGTCGGCTGCGGGATTTGCCCCCGGTGTCTGTCGGGAATGGAGAAACATTGCGCCGATAGAAAAGTCCTTGGCATTCGGGGACTCGACGGCTGCATGGCCGATTTCTGCGTTCTTCCGAACAAAAACCTTCACGTTATCCCCGATGCCATATCCGACCGGCGAGCCGTGTTCGTCGAACCTTTGTCCGCAGCATGCGAGATTTTGCAGCATGTCGTCCATAGACGGGACGCAAAAGCGGTGGTCCTGGGCGATGGCCGTCTGGGAATCCTTTGCGCGTGGGTCCTGTGCACCGCGCTGACGGATGTCACGCTCCTGGGACGCCGCAATGTAAAACTCGAACTGGCCAAATGGCGAGTATTGAAAACAGGCCTCAATCCTTTCTCTGCCCGGTCGAAAACCGGCGCGCATACGCAGGAAGCCGACATTGTGGTGGATGCGACTGGCTCGCCCGACGGCATTCGCCAAGCGATGATGCTTTGCAGGCCCAAAGGCGTCATCGTTTTGAAAACCACTGTGACCGGTTCGAAAGGATGCGACCCGACTCCCGTCGTCATCCATGAGCAGACCATTGTCGGGTCCCGGTGCGGAAGCTTCCAAAACGGGCTGGACATGCTGTCGAAACATCCGGACATGCCTGTCGAAAGACTCGTGACCAAAACATCGAGCCTCGAAGACGCGGTCGAAGCTTTCCAAATCGCCAGGCGGCCGGAATCTTTGAAAATCGTGATCAAAATCCAAAATATGAAAAGACGCGAGAAAAATGGCTGATACAAAATTCGATCCATTCAACGACAGAACGTCGAGAAATATTCGCAACAATTTGTCCTCCGCTTTCGCGGAATCCGTCCGGCTCAGGTCCCCGAAATTATTTCGAACTTGCGCCGAAATATGTCTCCGGGAGGCGACCGCCGAAAGCCATGTCCGATATGTCCAACAACGCTTGCAGCGGTACGAACGCGCTTTTCGGGAAATCGAGTCCCTGGACGAAACGAACCTCCTGTGCGCCGCGATCATCCTCTGGAACCACGAGCTGTTCTTCGAGTTCCACGAATGCATAGAAATGATATGGGTCCACACCGACGGATCGGAGCACGAGGCCTTGAAAGGACTGATCCAGGCGGCAGGTTTCCATATTCACATGGAAAGGGGCTGTCGCCGCGCGGCCTTGCGACTGGCAAAGAAAGCCTCCGGGCACATTTCTGATAACCGGGAATGCCTTCGTTGCATCGCCAATCTGGAAACGCTGATCCGGGGCTTGGACCAAGGAGATTCGGAACCGGTGAAATTGGAGGCCGATCCGTCCGCAGTTTGTCGATAAAAGAACTTGCCATTTTCTATTTTTCGGTGATATATTTGCAGTAGATATTGTTTCAGCACAAACTTAATGGTTTCGGAGGGAAAAACGATGGCAAGGGATGCCGAAGACGATCGGTCGGTCGCGCGACCGATTGAAACGAACGATATGATCGAGGAGATCATCTATCGAATCCGACTCCTGATTCAGGCCGAGGGGCGTCACTCAAAGGCGTTGAACAAGGAGTTCCAGGTAAGCGGACCGCAATTGAATTGCCTGAAGGCGCTTTTCAAGAGCGGACCCTTGCCGCCGTCTCAGATCGCCCGGGAAATTCTCGTGGAATCCAGCACGGTGACCGGAATCATCGACCGTCTCGAGCAAAAGGGCTTTGTGAAAAGGGTCAGGAGCGCCCAGGACAGACGAAAAATTTTCATCGAAATGACCAATTCGGGCCGGGCCTTGGCGGCCCACGCCCCCCCGTCCATTCAAGTGACATTACACGAAGGTCTAAGGCGGCTGGAGCGGGACAAGCTGGAAGCGATCCTGGATGGCCTTTCAATTCTCACCGGGCTTTTGGCCGGCAAGAATTGATTCGGATTGACAGAAAGCGCCTCCGCGTTTAGTATCGTTGATCGATCATACAAAAACAGCTCCATTTCGATGAAAAAAAACTTGGACAAATACAGATGGATCGTTTGCATCCTCGCATTGTTTCTGGGGGTGCAGGCGTTGGTGCCTTTTTCGATTTGCAGGACGGAATGCACATGCGACCATGGCAAAGCGGGCAAGGCATGTATGCATCCGGGGGCGATGAAAAGGGACCCCGGCTGCTGCCCGGATCCTTCCACCGAGACCCATCCGTGCTGCAATATGGAGTTGGACACGGGGTCCGATGACGCATCGTTTCCGATACCGGTCCGGCAGCGCATGGCGGACGGTCAGGATTCCATTGCGAGAAATTTCCATGATCGTGTTTTAATCGTCTTATTCCCCCAAATTAAAAAAAGGGCCGTTGATTCCAATACGGCGCCTTCTTCCCCGATTTTCATCCAAAACCTTTCCCTTCTTTGTTGATGGATTTGTTTCGAGACTCGAAGGCCCCGGCTTAGACCGGAAGAACCATGTCGTGTCTCGATTCCAAAGCACATCGGTGCCATTCGCGCCAAGATAGGGCCAAGCATTGCCTTGACGGGCTTTTCAAGCCGCTATGGAATCCAGCTCTGCGCGGCGATGAAATAGACAGGCTTGGTGCGCTGACGGGATAGGTGCGCAAGGCGCGCACCGTTTCCGGAGAAAAGCTTTTTTTGAATTCAACGCTCAAAAAAACGATCCGAAAAGAAGGAGAATCAAAATGACTAAGAGAAAGAAAAAACTTGCAGATAAAAAAGCGACCGTCCTGAAAACCGAAAAGAAAAGCCGCATTCCGATCATGATTGCGGCGGTCGCGGTGATAGCGGCGTCGCTGTACGGGGCCTTCGCCCATTTTAAAAGCGATGAAGTCGCTCCGGCGGTGGCGGAATCGTCTGCTCATGAAGAAATCGTCAGCCAGCTCGCCCATCCGACGATCCTGTTCGACGACGGCCGGGCGAAGCATTTCGAGTATACCGACGGCGGAATCACGGTCCGGTACTTCGTGGTGAAAAGCTCCGACGGCGTCCTGAGGGCGGCGTTCGACGCATGCGACGTCTGCTGGCCCGCAGGCAAAGGGTATTATCAGGAGGGCGACGACATGGTTTGCAGGAATTGCGGAAGGAAGTTTCCTTCTGTTCGCGTCAACGAAGTTCAGGGCGGCTGCAACCCCGCGCCGCTGGAGCGAAGCATCTCCGGCGACAAGCTGGTGATTCTGGTCGAGGACATTCTGGAGGGCAAAAAATATTTCGATTTTTCGAAGACATCGTAGAAACGAAAGGCGGTCAAACATGACATTAAAGGAAATAGCCATTCGAAACCTGCTGCGCAGAAAGACCAAAGCCCTCTTCGTGTGTGCGGGCCTTGCCATCGGCGTGGCCACAGTGGTCGCGGTCGTGTCCTTTTCCGACGCCATGACTGGCGACATCAACAAAAAACTTGAGAAATACGGCGCCAATATCCTGGTGGCGCCGCAAACCGAAAGCCTGTCGCTCAATTACGGAGGCGTCTCCCTAGGGGGCGTGTCGTTTGAAACAGAGGAAATCCTCCAGAAGGACCTGGCCGGGATCGCGAACATCAAGAACGCCAGAAACGTCGCGGCCGTGGGGCCCATTGTATTGGGAAGCACACGTGCGGCGGACAGCAAGGTGCTTCTTGCGGGTGTCGATTTCGAAGCCGCGCAGGTGTTCAAGCCTTGGTGGCAGGTCTCCGGCGTTTTTCCGGGAGAAGACCAAATCATGGTCGGGGCCGAAGCCGCCAGGGTGCTGGGAATGAACTTGGGAGATGTCGTCCGATTGGAAGGGCGCGACTTTACGGTATCGGGCATACTCGCGCAGACCGGCTCCCAGGACGACCAGCTGATTTTCACGACCCTTCGGTCCGCCCAGCAGGTGTTGAACAAGCCGGGCAAAGTTTCCATGGTGGAAATCGCCGCCCTTTGCCAGGGCTGTCCCATCGACGACATGGTCGCGCAAATCTCGGAGGTCCTGCCAGGGGCCAAGGTGATGGCGATCCAGCAAGTTGTGAAGGGCCGGATGGAAGCTTTGTCGCGGTTCAAGCACTTTTCCATGGGCGTGTCGGCGGTGGTTGTACTGGTGGGAAGCCTCGTGGTGCTGGTGACCATGACGGCGAGCGTCAGGGAACGTACGCAGGAGATCGGGATTTTCCGCGCGGTGGGCTTTCGCAAGAGTCATGTGATGAAAATCGTTTTTCTGGAAGCGGCCATCCTTTCGGCTGCGGCCGGAATTTCGGGTTACCTTCTGGGCGAGGCAAGTACGCGCCTTTTGTTCCGGTTCTTCATCGAAAGCCCCGAACCCCTTGCGCATCCGAATCCCCAGCTGGCAGGCGCCGCCGTATCCCTGGCCCTGCTGGTTGGAATCGTCGCGAGCCTGTATCCCGCCATGGCGGCCTCCCGCATGGATCCGGTCCAGGCGTTGAAAACAATATAGAAACAGGAGGTCATATGAGTTTCATAGAAGCTTGCGATCTGCAAATGGTATACGGAGAAGACGATTCCGCCGTCCACGCCATCCGCGACATCAGCCTTGAGATCGAGGAGGGCGAGTTCGTCGCGGTCATGGGAGAATCGGGGGCCGGAAAATCGACGCTCCTGGACGTCATGGGGGCGATGGCCGAACCCACCCGGGGAAGAATCGTCGTGGACGGGATCGACATCTACGCGATTTCCGCAGAAAAAAGAGCGGATTTCAGAAGGGAATACCTGGGGTTCGTTTTCCAGAATTTCCACTTGGTGAACTACTTGACGGTCCTGGAAAACGCGATGCTTCCGCTCGCCACGACCCGTCTTTCCAGAAAGGAAAAGACGGAAATGGCGCAGGCGGCGCTTTCATGGGTCGGATTGGGGGAAAAGTCGCATCGCATGCCCAACGAGATCTCGGGGGGAGAAAAGGAGCGGGTGGCCATCGCCAGGGCCATCGTAAACGATCCGCCTCTTCTTTTGGCCGATGAACCCACAGGCAACCTTGACGCACGAACCAGCGAAGAAATCATGGGGCTTCTGCGCCGCCTGAACCAAAACGGGACCACCGTCTTCATGGTGACCCACAGCCTTCGCTGCGCCGAATCGGCGAAGCGAAGGCTGACCGTCTCCGACGGAATGATCGTCGAGGATTCGGGAAGGGCAAGAGGGAGATTGTACTCCCTGCCAAATCCTCTGGACGGTGTCGCAGCGGCCACCTTGTAACACGGAGTGAAAATACGTAGAGGCATTGCCAGTAGGGCTTTGCCAACTGAAAACCTGGGCCGACGCTTTCCCGGCGTCGGCCCAGGAAACATCTTTCTGTTATGGCGTCGGTTTGTGTAAAGCGCGTAGCACAGACAACGGCCAAAAAAAGCAACGATTCAAACTTCGGCAGGCCGGACCTGTTCCAATCGTTTATTCATCTTCCAAAAGCTCGGCCAGCTCTTTTCTTATTTTATCTGGCTCGATCAAAGTTCCGAGACGGTCGAAAATTTCAAGCGCCAGACTCAAATATTCGCGGGCTTTGGAGAGATCGCCTTGTTGCCTTTTCAACCGGCCGTATCCGGCATGAGCCATCGCAAGTTCGTTTTCCGCCTTGATTTTTCGAAACACGGAAATGCTTTTTTCAAAATGAGTTTCGGCTCCTTTCCGGCCGGTATTCATTGCGAATTCCCCTAGAAGACGCCAGAAAAATCCCACAAAATGAATTGCCCCGCATTTTTCAGCGACTTTAAGGCCTCCATGGATTGTCTCTTCTGCTTTTTCAAACTCAGAGGTCCTTAAAAAAACATCTCCAAGGATCATTTGGTGGGCCAAAATATTTATTATAAAATTTTTTTTAGGATCGCCGCCTTTCATTCGGGAAAGAAATTTCATACCCTCGGACGGTTTTCCAAAATAGACCCAGAAACGAGCCATGGCAGTTTCCGAGAACAAATTATCCGCAGGGGTCTCGGACTTATCGACAGACAGGCTTGCATACTTGAACGCTTTCACCCGATCTTGTTTTCTTCCATACAAATACGACAGAAAAGCTGCTGAAATAGCAATCAGGCTATTGTCCGAAAAATCCTCCGCAGCCTTCAACGCAGCCATCCCGTCTTTTGCCCCCTCCTCCCAGCGGCCCAGAAACATATTGGCAAATACCCCCCCGGCCCTTGTCATCACATACAGCAGAAGCGACAGCCTTTCCCCCATCATAGGAATAATTTTATTCTTTATCCCCAAACTTTTTTCAAAATTACCGGTCCCTATATGCGCCCACTGCAGGACCCAATAAGCGTACAGAAGATCTTGGAAATTATTTGATTCAAGGCAAAGCCCGATAGACTTTTCAAGCGTATCGACAGCTTCGGAAAAATATCCGAAAGCCCATTCGCAGTGTCCCATTCGGCTGTAGTAAGCCCCCAGCACACTCACGTCGTTTAAATTGATCGCCAAATGTTCGTAGTATGTCAAAAGGTCGTAATATTCCCGAAAATTTAAAAGATGGAACATTACAAAACCCTGGCTGTTCAACATGCGGATGCGCCTTCTGCTGTTTTCTACGGTATCCGGAACAGCGTCCATCAATTTCATGGCTTCGTCGAAATGGGCCTTGGCCTCAAGCATCGCGCCCGCATCGGCAGCCTTCCGGTTGGCAAGTTCCAGATACTCCAAAGCCTTTTCAGCGCAACCGGCCCTTCCGTAATGGAAGGCCAGGAGTTCGAAGTATTCCTCCAGTCTGTCGGGATAGAGGGACTCGATGGCGTTTCCAATTTTTTTATGGATCTGTTTTCTTTTTTGAAGAAGCAGGCTGTCGTATGCGACTTCCTGAGTGAATGCATGCTTGAAGATGTATTCCAGCTCGGGAAACATTCTTCTTTCGGAAATGAATTCCAGCCCTTGGAGCTGCAGGAGTCGGGACTTCAAGCCCTCTTTCATTTCCATGATTTCGCGCAATATGCGAAAAGCGAACTCCCGGCCTACCACGGCCGCCGCCTGCATGATGCTCTTAAGGTTTTCCTCTACCCGGTCTATACGAGCGGCGATGATTCCCTGGATGGTTTCCGGAGCGTGGATCGAAGAGGGGGCTCCGTTCAGAATGTACATTCCGCCGCTTTTTTGGACGGAGCCTTGTTCCAACAGACAATGGGTCAGTTCCTCGGCAAAGAAAGGATTGCCGCCCGACCGGTCGAAGATCAGCCTTTTCAGGTCGGCGGAAGCCTGCTCGCCTCCAAGGATGGCCTGCACCATCTCGTCGCTCGTCTGTTCCGAAAGCTGGTTGACCCCGATTTTGGAATAGTACGACTTTCCGCCCCAGGGGTGGACGTATTCCGGCCGGTAAAGCAGAACCAGAAGAATCCGCGCGGAACCCATCGAGTCGATCAGGTAGTTGAGAAACTCCTCCGAGCTTTTGTCGATCCAGTGCAGATCCTCGAAGGCGACCACGAGAGGGCGCAGGAGGCTTTCTCGAAAGAAAACGTCCCGGACCGCCTCGAAAATCCTCATTTTTTTCTGCTCGGTGGTCAGCTGGAGATACTTTTCGTCCTCGATTTTCATGGACAGCACCTGCCGGAGGGGAAGCAACGCGCCGCGCAAGCTTTGGTCCAGGCCGAGGAGCTTGTCCTCCAGTTTTTTCCTTGCCGCCGGTTCGCCGTCGTCTTCTTCGATTTCCAGATAGGATTTCAGAATGTCGATGACCGGCAGGTAGGGCATGTTGCCCCCGTAGTGGAGGCAGCGGCCCTCCAAATACCCGTAGTCCGCGTCGGCGATACGCTTTTTGAACTCGAGCAGAATCCTGGATTTGCCCGCGCCCGCTTCGCCGACCACCCCCACGATCTGTCCGGACCCCGATGCCGCCGTTTCGAAGGCTTCGACGAGATTTTCGATCTCCCTGCGCCTGCCCACGAATCTGGTCAGTCCCCGGACGGCGGCCGCCTCGATTCTGGTTTTCACGCCGGCAGGTTTTAATAGCCGAAAGGCCTCCTGACGGCGGGTCTTGCCTTTCAATTCCAAATCGCCCAGAGGTTCGAACCGGAAAAAATCCTCGACCATACGGTGGGTGTTTTTGCGACCTGAATCGCGCCGGGTTCGGCCAGGCTTTCCATGCGAGCGGCCACGTTCGCGGCGTCGCCGATGGCGGTGTAGTCCATGCGAAGATCGTCGCCGCTGGCCCCCACGACCACGGTCCCCGAATTGAGCCCGATTCTCATTTTAAAATCGATGCCGTATTTTTCCCGCAGCGACAGAGCGTACCCTTTCAACGCGTCCTGGATTGCCAGGGCCGCGTAGCAGGCCCTCTGGGCATGGTCCTCGTGGGCGACGGGGGCTCCGAAAAGGGCCATGACGCCGTCTCCCGTGAACTGGTTGATGGAGCCCTCGTACCAGTGGATTTGTTCCATGGGAATCCGGAAGCATCCGTCCATGATCAGGTGGACCTCGTCGGGGTCGAGCCTTTCGGCCATGGATGTGTAGTTGGCCACGTCGGCGAAAAGCACGGTCACTAGCTTTCGCTCTCCCTCGATGGAGCTTCGCGATGTCAGGATCTTTTCGGCCAGGAATTTGGGCGTATAGGACCGAGGCTTCCCGTAATCGATGTCTGTGTCTTTGGCAGGCGCCGAAGTTTTCAGATTGAGGCCGCATTCGACGCAAAACTTGGCGTTCTCCTGACATTCGTTCCGGCATTTCGGACACTTCATGTCGCCCCCTTCAAAGTCTCATTTCCTTCGCCGGACCGCCAACATGGTTATGTCGTCGAAGGCAGGCGCCGAATCGATAAACGAAAACAGATGGCTCTGCACACTCCAGACGCACTCTTTGGCCGATGCAAAACCGGATTCGGAAACAAAGCGTTTCAATCGCTCCTTGCCGAACATTTCTTCGGAGGGAGAACACGCTTCGGTGACGCCGTCTGTGTATCCGAAAAGAATCGCTCCCGGTTCGAGGGCCGATTCCCTGCACTGGTAATGGACACTTTCCAAAAGACCGATAGCTGGTCCGGTGGGACCGAGATACCTTGGTTCGATTCCGTCGCCGAAAACGAATACCGGTTCGTGGCCTGCACTGACGTATTGGAGCAGGCCGCTTTCAGGGTCCAGAACGCCGAAAAACAAGGTGGCGAACATTCCCTCGTCGCCGTGTTCGCGAAACAGATAGCCGTTGGTGATATCGACCGCTTCCAAGGCGCTGCACCTGGCTTTTCCCGCAGTGGAGCACCGTTCTCCGCACAACCGCTCGGGCCTTGCCAAATTCAGACTCAGACGCTCCGCGAATATTCGGATGAAACTGCGAATCAGCGCCATGAAGAGGCCCGCCCCCACTCCCTTGTCGCTGACGTCTCCGATCAGGATTCCCACAAAGTTCTCCGGGAGTACGAAAACATCGTAAAAATCGCCCGACACCTGCAAAGCGGGCTTGAAATGTGCGGCTATTTCCAGATTCCCGATTTTAGGGAGACGCTTCGGCAAAAAGTCCCGCTGAATCTTGCGGCCCTTTTCCAGCTCCCGCTTCAAAGCGATGGAAATGGCTTCGACATCCTTTTTCGCCTTGGCCAGCTCCACGTACAATTTAGCGTTTTCCACGGCCAGCGCCATCTGGTCGGCGGTTGTCTGAACGATTTCCATCGCTTCTTTCTTAAACCGACAGGGTTCGGAATGCATGAGCGTCAGTATCCCGAAAAGCGACCCGTGCCTCACAATCGGCACTGCCAAGGCGGAACGAACCGAGTAAGGCTGATCCGGCATATCGAACCACCTGCCATCCGTCCGGGAGTCCTCCACCAGGCCGACTTTCCAATGTTTCTTGACCCATCCGGCCAAACCTTTGTCCAACACGCAGCCGATCAGATTGGTCCGGGTTTCGGAATTCAGATGGTCCCGCGTGAGTATGCTGTCGGTGACAACGCCCTGTTCATCGAGCAGCAACAGGCTCGCTTTCTCCGCCCCCGACACTTGGGCCGCAAGGTCGAGGGTGTTTTGCATGCTCAACATCAACATCTCGCTTTCCGAACTGGAGCGAGCCAGATCGATCAGGTTCTCCAGCAATTTGTTCTGGGCCTGGTAGGCCTTCTTTTCCCGCGAAAGCAGCGCCAGTTTTCTTTGAAGGGCCTTCAAGTTCATGTTTGATTTTCTCTGTTTTTTTTCAGTATTTCAAGTTCAAAAGACGCCTGACTAAGGATCGCCCTTGCTCCTATTTTTTCAGAGATTGCAATCGCGTTTTTCAAATGAAATTCCGATTTTTCATGGCCGGACGGAAATCCCCCGTCACCCAGCTTCAAGTATACTTTTCCCATGGCCAATTCCAAGGAAGATTCCAGCGTTGTCCTTCCTCTTTCCTTGGATTCCTGCAACGCATCAATTAACATTCCCAATCCATCTTTAAAATCCCCCTTAAGAATTTTTACGATACCCAAATAAGCAGATCCCAAAAGCCCGATCACACGGTATCCGTATTTTTTATCGAAGGCCGAAACATGACGAAATTCAATTTCCGCCATTTGAAATTTTTCGCTTCTAAAGTATGAAATGCCGAGAAATAACCTTGCCAAATTTGTGTAAACAGGGTCTTTGGCAATCTCGATAGAATTTTCAAAGGAATTTTGCGCATCCTGGTAATCTCCGGCTATCAACTTTTCGAGTCCTAAGGTGTAATGTCCCATTGCCATACTTCGGACATTGGAATTTTTAGATTCGTAATTCAAAATACGGGAGCCGGCGTCAAAAGCTCTTTTTCTATCGCCTGTTGCCAAACAGCATTGGCCGATAGCCGCCAAAGGTTTGAAAAAAAGATATTGGTCCGTTTGGATTTTCTCGGCGATTTGGTATGCCTTTTCTCCGAATTCGATGGCCTTGTCCAGCAGTCCCACATCCCACGAACTCCAGGCAAGCCACGTGCATGCGTAGGCGACGAGTTTGTCGTCTCCGATTTCTTCACCGATTTTCAAGGCTTCCTGAAGATGAGGATAAGCTTCTTTTCCCCTTCCGTCCATAAACTTTGAAAAGCCCAGCCAAGCGATGAACATTCCTTTTTTGCTCTGGTTCTCGATAGATTCCGCCGTTTTTTCATGGTCGCGCAACAATCTAGTCAGCTCCCGCAAAGTCCCGCGATAATAATGCACATAGGACCATTCGATGAGCAAATCCAAGAGCATTTCCTTTTCTTCCATGGATTTGGCGGAAAACCGGGCGAAGATTTCGTAGGCCTCCTTGTAGTACCCGTTGGCCTCTTCCAGTGAGAATTTACGCAAGCTTTTTGCTCCCGATTTCATCAGGTAGCCGATGGCTTTGGTTTTCGACTGGCCGTTTTTAAAATGAAAAGCCAGAGTCTCGTAGAATTCGGCGAGCCTGTCAATAAAAAGCCGCTCCGTCACCCGGCCTATTTTTTCATGCAGCATCCGACGTTCTTTTTTCAGAAGACCGCTGTACACGACTTCCTGTGTCAGGGCGTGCTTGAAGATGTATTCGATGTCCGGCTGGATCGACTTGGTCTTGATCATGTCTATTTGTTGGAGCAGGCCGAGTCGCCGGTCGATGTTTTCTTCGAAAGCCGTCACGCTTTTCAGGATTTTGTAGAGAAACGCTCTCCCGATGACCGAAGCCTCCTGCAATATCCTTTTTGTTTCTTTTTCCAACCTGTCGAGCCTGGAGGCAATGACGCCATGGATGGTCGATGAAGTATTTTCCTTTGAGATGTCGCCTGCGACTCGCCATTCGCCGTCTTCACAGATCAATGTTTTCGTCTCGATCAATGAATTGACGATTTCCTCCAAAAAGAAAGGGTTTCCTTCCACCTTTTTTTGAATGAATGATTGCAGAGCGTCCGGTATCGTCCTGGTTCTCAACAAGGATTCGACCATGGTTCGAGACTCGGACGCGGACAGGTCTTTGAGCATGATTTCCATGTACAGCCCCGAGCCTGCCATCTTGTCCGCCTGGTATACGGGAAACAACGTGATGACCGGTCGAAAGACGCAGAGATACAAGACGGGCTCCGTAAAGCCCGACAAAAGGGATCGCAACAAATCCAGGAAAGACGGGTCGGCCCAATGCAAGTCTTCCATGCAAATCACAGTAGGCCTCCGACGGGCCAAAGCCGACAGAACCGAATGTATTGCCCGATGCAAACCCGTTTTCCAAAATTCAGGGCTCACTTCGTCGATCTCCGGATAGCCCAACGAATAAAGGCCCCCGATATACTGAACAGCGGTATTTTTTTCGCCCAAAACGGCATTGACTCCGGTCTCCACCTTTTCCCGAACTTTATCGGCACTGTCGCCCTCCTCGATTTGAAACGCCCTGTTCAAAATATCGATCAGCGGAAAATAAGGAATGCTTTGCGCGTACGGAAACGCCTGCCCTTCGAGCCAACGAATCTTCGCCAAGTCCAAACTCGCCTTGAACTCCTCTACAAGACGGCTTTTTCCCGTTCCCGCCGGACCGCAAACGGAAACAACCCGGCCCTTCCCCCTTTTCAAATCCTGCATGGCAGCCGAAAGTTTCGCCATCTCGGCGCTTCTTCCGACCAGCTTCGCCCTGACACCGTGAAGCCTGCGAACTTTTACAGCCTGCGCCTTGATGGCCAGGACCTTGTAGACTTTAAGTGGTTCCGAAACGCCCTTGAGATTTTTGGGAGGAAGGGGGTGGAAATCGAAGAAACCCTCGGCCTGCGAAAAAGTGTCCGGACCGACCAGTATTTCATCGTCTTCGGCGATGCTGGAAATCCGGGCTGCCACATTGAGTGCTCCTCCGGTGATTCCGTGGGTCCCCCTTTCAAAATTCAAATCGCCGGTGACCACCAGTCCCGTGTTGATTCCCGAATGCATGGTCAACTTTTTTCCGATTTTCTCCATGTACTGAGGACCCAGCTTTTTCACCAGCTGATGGATTTCGACGGCCGCCTTGATGCCTCTGACCGGGTCGTCCTCGTACGACTTCGCAGCTCCGAATATGGCTACGACCGCATCTCCGATGTACTTTTCGACGAAGCCTTCGTAGCGGTCTACGATGCGGGAAATTTCCCTGAAAACATGGCTGGTGATTTCCCTAAGCTCCTCCGGATCCATTTTTTCCGACATGGATGTGTACCCGGAAAGGTCGGAGAACAAAACCGTCACGTACTTTCTTCCGGCGTCGATTTTTTCGGATACGGAATCCCCTTTTGTTTCGCCGCCGGGCAATCTTTTTCCGCACGAATCGCAAAACCGGTTATCCAAAGGATTGATCGCGGCGCAATGCGGACATGATAGTTCCTTTTTAAGAGCTGCGCCGCATCTGCCGCAAAACGCGGCCTGTTCGCGATTCTCGAATTGGCATTTTGAACAAATCATGGCTTTTATTCCTCCATTCAAGTTCTTAAATTTTCCAGTTCGTTCCTGTCCCATTCGAGATTCATCGTAATGAACATCGTTTCGGCTTTAGCCAAATATTGGCCTGCTTGAAAACCGTTTATAGCCTCCCGGTCGTTCCCCGGTTCCGCCAACCTTTTTCCCACCTCGAAATAAGTGCGCGAAAGGGGGACCAGAGCGTTCAGCCTTTCGCCTTCCTTCATGGACCGAGCCCACCAGAGCGCGGCTTTTTTTTTATTGCCCGTCAGCCAGCAATAAACGCCCATGTGCCTGTAGGCCGCCGTGCGGTCCTGGGCCAGTTTGCGGACGATTTTCATCTCCCTTTTGCCCGATTTGAGCGCTTTTTTTCGCCAAACGGAAATTTCCGGGCCCTCTCCGGACGTAACGGCCTCTTCCATCCGGCGGAGACAGAAAACGAAGTGTCCGAGCACGACGCTGCTCAGCCACATGGGGGGAAGCATCCCCGCTTTCTTTTCGTATTCCGTCGCGAGATTCAAAGATTTTTCCGCACCCTTCATATCCCCCAAAAGGACTTGCGTTTGGGCCTTGTGGCCGTACATGAAAGCAAGGAGCCCATGGAATTCCACTTTGCTCATAATCGGAATTCCCTCCTCGGCTTCCGCCATGGCATCGGCGAGCTTCCTGGATTTCAGACAATTTCTGATGGATACTTCGTAATTGATCGATCTTGCATATTCGTTGTCGTAAGTGTCTGCGATTTCGAGGAGCATGTCGGAAAACATTTTCGCCCGGTCGAAACATCCTCTTTCGATTTCAATCCAGGCGCAAAAGACCAGATAACTGGATACTACGAAAAATTCACCGATTTCCAGCGCGGATTCGACCAAAGGCCCGTCGTAATGCTCCGACCCGAATTCAAAACCGCCGCGAAGCGCGCTCATCATGGTTCTGGCGAACCGATGGCACATCAGGGCCTTGGTGTCTGCTTCGTCGATACTGCCTTGGAGCGATTCGATGACTCTTGCGCCTAGCTTGAAGGAAATACAGGGCCATGTCAAGCAGGGAGCGAACAAGGCAAACGACTTTTTTCCCTCTTTGACCATCGACAAGTCGAACCTGGTTAGAAACTTCGCCTCCGATGAAAAGCAAAGCAGGAATTTGTCAGGGTCGGTATGCGAATACATCTCGGTTTTCATGGTCAACAAGTTCACGACATCGCCCTCGTGTTCGGACGGTTTTTTGCGCCACTTCAAGGACGGAATGTACAATGCGAGAAACAGGTGGCAGAAACCGGAAAGAAAATTCGCTGTTTTGGATACAATATTTTTAGGTTCAGAAAAACCGTGGAATTCGAGCACCTTGTCGATGTAGGCAAGGGACTCTGTGTAGCGCCCTCTGTAGTACAATGCGAAGGCGATGTTTTTTTCTATCGACGCCACCCTTTCCGGGTCGGCTTTAGCCCCGTATTTCTTCAGATAAAGGTTCAAAGCCTCCCGATAATAATGCAAAGCCTCGCTCGAGGCGGACGATCTCAAGGCCTCCTCCCCGGCCTTTATCAAATATTCCTGTGCCTTTTCTTCGTCTTCGCCCCTTCCGTAGTGATAGGCGAGCATTCCGTAGAACTCGTGAAGTCTTTCTTCGAAAACCTTTTCTATGGCTCCCGCGACCTTGAGATGCAGCTTTTTGCGCTGTCCGATCAAAAGCGATCCGTACGCGGCTTCCTGGGCGAGCGCATGCTTGAAAAGGTATTCCAGCTCATCCATCCTTCTTCGCTCGCGAATCAGCTGTATGTCCTTCAGATACGCAAGCTGCCTGTCCAGATCGTCGATGGCTTCGGCCACATCCGTAAGAATCCTGTAGAAAAAGGACCTTCCGATTACCGACGCGACTTTGACCAAGTTGCGCGTCTTCTCCTCCAGTCTGTCGATTCTCGCGGCGAGCACGTCGTTGATGCTGTGGGGGATTACGACGTCTTCTATCTTTTCCGTTGCTTCGAAGGATTGGTTTTTAACGACAATGGCCCCCTCGTCGATGAGCGACCGTACTACCTCCTCGATGAAGAATGGATTGCCGCCGCTTCGGGCGACGATTCGATCCATAAGGGGGGACGGGATGTTCCAAGTCCTCAGCATATTTTCGACCAGCGATTGGCTCGCCTTTTTGTCCAGAGGCTGAAGCACGATTTCGACAAACTTATCCGCATGCTTTTCCCGCAATGTTCCCGCGATTCGATCCCCTCTGTCCTGATAACCGGGACGAAACACGTTGATGAAGAGTATTTTTTCCGTCGCAGCCAGGCGGAACAGCGATTCCAGAAGCGCCACGGAGCTGTCGTCGGCCCAGTGCAGGTCCTCCATAACGATGGCCAGCGGAGACAGCTCGGCGTTTTTTTCCAAAAGGTCCCGAACGTTTTTGAAAATAAGCTTTTCCAGGGAATCTCCTTCGATGCCCTCGACCCTGTCCGCATAGTTTCCGGAAAGCTTCATTCCCATGAGGGTCGCCAAAAAGGGAAACACCTCGCGGACATTCTCGGGCCAAGTTTTCCCCACCGCCGCCTCCAGCTTTTCGAACGCTACGCTCTCCTTGTCGTCCTCCTTGATCGCCGCCCACTGCTTGAACAGGTCGATGAACGGGTGAAAGCTCAAATTCCTGCCGATCGAAATCGCCCTGCCTTCCAGCAGTTTCATTCCAGACATCACTTCCTGTCTTTTCAGTTCGGCCACCAGCCTGGATTTTCCGATTCCAGCCTCTCCGACGATGTTGACTATCGACCCTTTCCCGTCTTTCGCCTTGGCGACTTTAAGTTCCAAAATACCGAGTTCCTCATGCCTGCCTACCAAATCGGAATAGATTTTTCTCTCCATCCCCAGCCGGGGCCTGTGGATGATATGACCAAGGAGTTCGTAGGCTTCTACGGGCTTGCGTTTTCCCTTCACATCCAATTTCCCCAGGGATTTCAGCCTGAAGAACTTCCGGACAATCTTGAATGTGTCGGCGGAAACGAGGATGGTGCCCGGCCTTGCCATGCTCTCCATTCGAGCCGCCAGGTTGGTCGTGTCGCCTACGGCGGTGTAGTCCATTCGAAGATCGTCGCCGATGGCCCCCACCACGACAGTTCCCGAATTGATCCCCAAACGCATTTTAAATACGACCCCGAATTCTTCGGCGATTCTTTCACCGAATTTTTCCAGGGCCTTCTGAATAGCCAGGGCCGAAAGACAGGCCCGCTGGGCGTGGTCCTCCCGGGCCAGGGGCGCGCCGAAAAGGGCCATTACACCGTCGCCCACGAATTGATTGATCGTTCCGTCGCGATCATGAATTTCGTCCATCAATATCGCAAAGCAACCGTCCATGATGCCGTGCACCTGCTCGGGATCGAGCCGTTCCGACATGGCGGTGAAATCGGCCACATCGGCGAAAAGCACCGTCACCTGCTTGCGTTCGCCTTCGATGGCGCTTTTGTTTGCGAGGATTTTATCGGCGAGAAATTTCGGCGTGTAGGATCGGGGGCCGCCGTATGCTCTTGCAGGTGTTTTCTCCGCGCCCCCGCCCCTCAAGTCGCAGCCACACTGGCCGCAAAACTTCATGCTTTGGGCATTGTCGGATTGGCAACTCGGGCATTTCATACCAAACTCCTTTGCAAAAGCCGGCGTTCCGAAAAAGGCGAACCGTGCGTTTCTCGATGTCCCGGTGTTCCGGAAAATTCCACAGGGAGCAAATTGCGGGTCCCGTTTTCCGACCTTTGCCTAATTGTCATGCGCCATTTTTGACGTCATACGACCACAAGGTGGGCATTTCCAAAAACAGATGTTTCACCTTGTCCACGTTCTTTACATATGCTCCGCTCGATTCGTAAACGTCTCCGTCGCGCCTGGTTTTCCAGGACGTAAACGAAACGAGCTGGCCGGGCCTGTCCTGCGACTCCATGAGAAACGCGTCGATGTTTCCATCGTACGCCTTCAGACCGGGCAAAATCTGTTCGTTGTAGATCTTGCCGAACTCGCCCACATGTTCGGGATCGACATGCACTTCGATCAATCTGACCCACATAATCGAAAGCTCCTTTACGTTTTTTTGTTTTTGTTGAATTAAAAAGTTCTTTTACAGTTCCTCCAGCTCCTTCCTAACCTTCTCTGGCTCGACAAGAGTGCCGAGTCGCTCGAATATATCCAATGCCTTATTGAAATATTCGCAAGCCTTTTCCCCGTCTCCCATTTGCCTGTGAAAACGGCCGCAACCCTCGTATGCCAAAGCGAGTTCGTTTTCGGCGTTCATTTCTTGACAAATGGAGATGCTTTTTTCAAAGCAACGTTCGGCGTCGCCGGATTCGGTCTTCAAGGCAAGCTCTCCTCGCAGTCGCCATCCCCATCCTCTCCAATAGCGCATGCCATTTCTCCCGGTGTGTTCATCAAGGTCTCGGAGCCATTTTAATGGAACCGTTTTCAACGAGACTGTGCGTGAATTCCTCCAGGAAGAGGGGGTTGCCTCCCGCCCTGGCCAGAACGAGGTCCTCCAATTCCTGCGCGACCCGCCCGCCATCCAGGATGGCCCGGACCAGCTCCAAGCTTTTTTCCGAGGAAAGATGATCCAGGCCGATACGATTGTAATAAGACTTGGCACCCCATTGATGGACATATTCGGGACGGTAAAGAAGGATCAGCAGTATGTGGGTGCTGGAAACCCATCCGATCAGATAATCGATGAATTCCTGGGAGAGCTTGTCAATCCAGTGCAAATCCTCGACTGCGATTATCAGAGGGCTGCTTATCCGGCTTTCCGCGATGAAAAGGTCCCTCAATGCCTCGAAAGTCTTGATCTTTCTGACTCCCGGGTCCAGTTTCATGTAGCTTTGGTCATCGACCCTAAGAGACAGAAGGGATTGGAATACAGGCAGTGAGTCCTGCGGAAATTCGCTGCGCCACGATATTTTCCTATCCAGCTTTTCCTTTATGTCGGACTCTCGGTCATTTTCTTCGATTTCGAAATAATCTTTAACAATGTCCAGAATGGGAAGATAGGCCATCGCACCGCCGAAATGCAGGCAGCGGCCTTCGAGAAAGGTGTATTCGCCCTCGGGGAGAATACTCTTCATTTGATACAAAAGCCTGGATTTTCCCACTCCCGCTTCTCCCAGAATGCCTACAACTTGACCGCTTCCGGACCTGGCCTTGTCGAAAGCGTCTTTAAAAACCTGGAGTTCCCGTTCCCGGCCGACGAACCTTGTAAGCCCCTTTGCGGCGGCTGCTTGAAATTTGGATTTCACCTCCTTCGGCTTTAAAAGAAGGTAGGCCGGTTGCCTCAAGGCCTTGCCTTTCAACTCCAGCTTTCCTATGATTTTGAAATAGAAGAAATCCTCGGCAAGCCGGTATGTATGCCTGGACACGAAAACGCTTCCCGGTGTTGCCGCGCTTTGCAATCTCGACGCGAGATTGGTCGTGTCTCCGACGGCGGTATAGTCCATCCGAAGATCGTCGCCGATGGCCCCGACGACCACATGGCCGGTATCAAGCCCTATTCGCATCTTGAAGTCCAAGCCCAATCCCTTTATAATGGATTTCGCATATTCCAGAAGCTTTTGTTGAATGGACAATGCGGCGTAGCAAGCCCTTTGCGCATGCTCCTCGCATGCGAACGGCGCGCCGAAAATGGCCATGATGCCGTCGCCCGTGAACTGGTTGATGGTTCCCTCGCAAGCATGGATCTCGCCGAGAAGAATTCTGAAACAACCGTCCAAGACTTGGTGAACCTCCTCGGGATCGAGTCTCTCCGCCATGGACGTGTAGTTGGCGACGTCCGCGAAGAGAACCGTCACAAGCTTGCGCTCGCCTTCGATGGCACTGCGGTTGGATAGGATTTGATCGGCAAGGTGTTTTGGGGTATAGGTTTTAGGGCGGTCGTATGCGACTTCAGGCTTCTTTTCCACCGTGCCCAAATCCTGGCCGCAATTGTTGCAAAATTTGCTTCCGGGCGGGTTGCCTTTGCCGCAGGACGGACAAGCGGAAGGCAGCCGGACACCGCACTCGTTGCAAAATTTCGCACCGTCCGGATTTTCTTTTCGACATTCGGCGCATTGCATAATACCCCCTTTTCGGAGAAGTCAGATTAAACGTTGATTCCGAAGATTGAGGATTTTTTCGGTTCGGTCTCTGCAATTTTGTTTTTCGCGTAGGTTCATTATGGGCGAAAATTGTCGCGAAGCGCAACCTTTTTTAAAGGGCCGGGCTTTCCTGCAATGTTCAACAACCCGTTGACATTGTTTCCGGAAAAACTAACATGAGAATTATTTCGTTAATTGGCGAATTGTGAGGTGGATGCGTGATCGAATTCATGAACATCGCAAAGGCGCTGTCGGACGAAAACAGAGTCCGTATCGTCATGGCTCTCGACAGTCGCGAAGAATTGTGCGCCTGCCAGTTGATCGAGCTTCTCGGACTGGCGCCTTCCACGGTGTCGAAACATTTGTTCCTGCTGCGAAACGCGGGGTTGATTTCGGGAAGGAAGCAAGGGCGGTGGATGCATTACCGTTTGAATCGTCAAGATGGCGGAAAAATGGTCCGAAACGCTTTGGATTGGGTGGTCGAATCTGTTTCCAACAATCCAATGATAAAAAGGGATGGGGAAAAGATGGATGCCTTGCTGTCGGGTACCGCCGATGGCAAATGCAGGTGATGTACGGGAGTGACCGGTGGTATCAAACGGGCTTGGTTTCTATTTCGGCCACGCCCATACCTACTCGTTCCAACGCTTTGCGTTGGAATGCATACCAGGACGCTTCGCGTCCGCATTCTGCGGAGGTTTGCCCGAAATAAGAACCAAACCCGTATCAAACAGATAGGGGTGCCTCTGCAAATGGGGAAATTTCCGGCAACTCCACTGTGAACATAGATTTTCAAAACTGAAGGAGGACGACAATGGGCGGAAAACAGAAAATATTGGTCATATGCCAGCACAACAGCGGCCGCAGCCAGATCGCGGAAGCGTACTTGAGAAAATTCGCGGGAGACTGTTGCGAAATAGAGAGCGCCGGTTTCGAGCCTGCGGAAGAGGTGAATCCGGTCGTGGTGGAGGTTATGAAGGAGGAAGGGTTCGATCTGTCCGGGAATAAACCTCAAAGCGTATTCGATCTTTTCAAAGCCGGAAAGATATATTCGCATGTGATTACGGTCTGCCACGATTCCGAGTCCAAATGTCCGATTTTTCCGGGCATAACGAAACGATGGCGCATGCCGTTTCCCGATCCGGCCAAAGCGGAAGGCTCGCAGGAGGAAAAGCTCGCCGCCGTTCGCAAAATTCGCGACGACATCAAGGACTGGATTCTGAACCCGGAAGACGGCCACTTTTCTCTCAAGGAGATCAAATAAGTATAAACCAAGGGGAAAAAATGGATCAAATCACATGCTTGCCTGAACATCCGATCGAAAATTCCGGGGCGATTTCCAAAAAATTCCTGGAACTCGGCGTCGAAAGCTTCATCGCCGCATGCCGATATGTTCACGACTTGCCGTACGGCTACAATTCCGACCGAGACGAGCCGATGATTCTATTTGCGGAAAACATGGGAACGTGCACGACCAAGCATGCCGTGGCTGTCACCTTGGCGAATGAACTCGGCCTTCCGGTCTCAAAATATATCGGCATCTATCCCATGACCGAAGAGATCGTAACGGGAACGGATGCCATTCTGCGAAAATTTGCAATTCCCTATGTCCCAATGGTGCATTGTTTCCTGGTTTGCGGGGAGTGCCGCGTGGATTTGACCGAAGGAAACAGGAACGGGAAAAACCGATCCATCGAAACATTCCTGTACACGGAGAAAGTTTCGGCGAACATTTCGGCCAGGGACGAATACATGCTTTATCGAAATGCGCTAAGAGAACGGATTTTGAAACTTCCCGAATGGAAAGATGTCGATTTGAAGACAATCCTGCATGCGCGGGAAGATGGGCTTGTTCTATTGAAAAAAAATTTGGATTGATTCCGGTTCTTTGGCGAAAAACCTCTCCACCGACGCAAAAAATGGTTCATCGCGGAGTTGTGGGAGCGGTAAAGGTAGCCAGAGCTTCCAGCGCTGGTCCCGTAGCGCGAATACGTAGCCGCTTGGAGGCAAAGGCATGCCAGACCAGGATGGTCTGGTTGCCATCGACACGTTTTTTCCCACAAATCCGCGATGAACCAAAAAAATAAAGGGTGCCTTTTCAGGCACCCTTTTTGTTAGATCATGCGACTATGGAATGGAGAGACGCATCAACCAGCTTCGAGATCGCGACGGTCGGCCATGTCGAGCAGAACCCTTTCGCGGGCTTTGTCGATACCGAGGGCCTTGCGCTTCTTGTCGATGTGATCGATCATCAGTTTCGCGATATCGAATGGATCCTTCGCGAATCCCCATTTGCCGAAGCCTTGTTTCTCAAGGCCGTCGAACAGCAGGTCTTTGAACTTGGTGTTGTCGACGATCGGGAACGTGGCGCCGAATACGGTGTATACGCCGGAAGACACGAAGTACTGCCCGATGCTGATGGCTTTTTCGCTCATCCACTCGGGGGCGCAGCCTGCTGCGGGAAGGTCCGCGATGCTGCTTCCGAGTCCGCCAGCTTTTACCATCGCCGCCGCCGCCACCAGGATGCGGCTGTTATCGACGCAGGAACCGCAACCCAGGACCGGCGGCATGCCGACGGTCTCGCAGACTTCGGCTAGGCCGGGACCCGCCAGGTGCGCGGCTTCCGGGGTCAGCAATCCGGCTTTCGCCAGGGAAATCTGCGAACATCCGGTCTGGAGTACCAGCACGTCGTTCTTGATCAGTTCCTTGACCAGTTCCACGTGGACGTAGTCGTGCTTGACTCTCGGGTTGGTGCACCCGACAACGCCTGCAACTCCGCGAATACGGCCGTTGATGATGTTGTCGTTCAACGGGGTGTAGGAACCCCGGAAGGTGCCGCCCAGCATGTAGTTGATGTATTCGTGGGAGAAACCGTGAATGCCGACGTTGGCGATATTGGGAATCTCGACCGGGTACTTCCTGTTCTTGAAACGGGAGATCGCCTTGATGACGATTTCGTCGGTGCACTCGCTCGGGTTGTGCTCGTGAAGCTCGATGTGGGTCGCGCCTTCGATATGGCACCTGGGATTGGTGGTGATAATGGGTGTGTCGTAGCATTCGCCCACCTTTACCAGCCCCTGCTTGATGCACTGTACATCGACCGCCATGGCATCGACCGCTCCCGTGACGATGACCGCCTCGGTGGACATGAAGTTGCCCGCGTGGGGAATGCCGTGGCGGGAAAGCATCTCCGCGCCGGAGCAGCACATTCCGACAAGGTTGATACCCTTGGCGCCCGCATCCTTGGCGGCTTGCACCAGAGTGGGCTCGTTGACCGACGCCAGCATGGACTCGAACATGTTGGGCTCGTGTCCATTGACGATAATGTTGACCATATCCTGTTTCAGCACGCCCATGTTGACTTCCGCCGCCTGCGGAACGGGAGTTCCGTACAGGATGTCGGAAATTTCGGTGGCGACCATGGAGCCGCCCCATCCGTCCGAAAGCGCGGTCCTGGCGAACTGCTTCGTGATGTTGTTGTAATCCTGGTCCACGCCAATGTGGGTGCGGTGCATCATTTCCATGATTTCGCGCATGGCGCCGCGAGGAACGATTCCCGCCTTTCTCCACGTCTCCAAGGTCTTTTCAGGGACCCTCGAGACAAACGGAATTTCGCCATCCACCTGGGTGTACGTGCGCTCAAGCTCTTCGTAAAGCTCCAGCGCAATGTCCTCTACCGAACGGTCCGCCGTCTCGATTCCCACCGAACGGGCGACTTCCTCCAATTTGAGGGTGTCTTTGATCTTGTAATCCGTGATTTCGCCTTTGACCACCCCGCGAAATACATCCAGCATGCCCATTCCGTGGTCGGTATGGGCCGACGCGCCGGATGCCACCATGCGGGCGAAGTTCCTCGCCTGGATCGTATCGATGGTCGCGCCGCAAACGCCGACCTTGGAATACGGGTCCTTGGAATTGAGACGGCACGGTCCCATAGAGCAGTGCTTGCAACATGCTGAGTCCGCTCCGATAGGGCAGGGCTTCATGTTCACCGCACGGTCGAACGCCAGTTCGACTCCGTCGCGCTTGGCTTTCTCCATCATCTGGATGGTAGCGTCGCAGATCGACAGATCTCTGAAATCGACCTCTTTTTCTTTTTTCTTGATCACTTTTTTCTCGGCCATTGTTTTTTTGTATCCTCCTTCGTGTTTGTGGTTGCCCTTGATTCTTAACAGTAATCGTTACTGATAAATTATATGAAATCCGGTACGCTGTCAAGAACTTTTCGAAAAATTTTCGGCCTGTGCGGTTGGTGTTCCCGCCAAAAGGTCCAAAGCCGGATAGTAGCGCCGCCTTCCACGGCGGCGCGGGGCCTCATGCGTTCGGGTTCCGTTGTGGCAGAGCATTGGACACCGCGCCGCCATGGAAGGCGGCGCTGCCGGGGCAAACGAATTTTTGGGCCCATACGTCGATCTCAGCCGCACAGGCCCATGAATTTTATCCTGCTTCGGGCGAAAATCGGATTTGCCATGCGGCCCCGTAATTGATATTAACAAAGGTACTGTCATCGGTTCGACGTGGACCAACGGTAAAAAACAGGAGATTTGCAGTGAAAAAGCGCACTTTGTTGTTCCATGAGATTTGCGCAGGCATATGTTGCGCAGCCGTTTTTTCAATGGCCTCTTGCGCAGCGAATGGCGGGAATTCCCGAGTTTCCGAACCTGGCAAGGTTGCGGCAATCGACCAGGAAGCGTCGAAAAAGGGAGGGAATGTCCTGTCTGTGGAATTGGCGGCTCCAGAGAGTCAGAAACACCGGAGCTATCTGGGGGTCGAGAAGGGGCGGTCGTTTACGGTCGCCGACATAGACGCCGATCTGGTCCTGGTGGAGATTTTCAGCATGTATTGCCCGCACTGCCAGCGAGAAGCGCCGGAGGTCAACAAGCTTTACGAGAAAATGAAGGTTTCCAAGCGGGCGAAGGGGCGGGCAAAAATCATCGGCATCGGGGTTGGCAACTCCGCGTACGAGGTGGATTTGTTCCGCCAATCATACGAAATCGATTTTCCGTTGTTTTCCGACGCGCAATTCGTCGCGCATAAAAAGATCGGTTCGGTTCGTACGCCAACATTCATCGGGGTGAGAAACCTCCCCGGGGGCAAGTCCCAGGTGGTGTTCTTCCGTGTGGGAGCCATGGGAAATGCCGAAGATTTTCTGGAGGATTTGCTCGACAAATCGGGTCTATGACGAATCGATCTCGTTGTCTCAGAAGAGGAGGATATGAAAAAGAGCTGCGGTTTGATTGCGACGGCGCTAATGATGCTGGCGTTTTTTGCATCTCCGGTCCGCGCTGTTTCCGACATATACGGAGACAAAATATTTGACACCGGCGAACTGAAGCCTGTCGATAGTGTTTTAAAGGTGAAGGCGGGGGATGAGGCCCCCGATTTTTCGCTTCCTTCCTTGTCGAGGAAGGACGTTTCCTTAAGCGACTACAGAGGCGAAAAAAACGTAGTGATTTCGTTCGTGCCTGCGGCTTGGACCCCTGTATGTTCGGACCAGTGGCCGGGGTACAATTTGGCGAGGGGGCTGTTCGAGAAATGCGACGCTATTTTGCTGGGCGTGA
Organism: Desulfobacterales bacterium; assembly: GCA_963674505.2. Taxonomy (GTDB): domain Bacteria; phylum Desulfobacterota; class Desulfobacteria; order Desulfobacterales; family SKZT01. Next base: position 4,722,228 of record CAXXIG010000001.1, on the reverse strand, counting down.
CAGTGGACAATCTTCCAACCTTGCACGCTTGGACACGGGAGATGGGTGGCCTCTGGTTTCCGGTTCTTTCGGATTTCTGGCCTCACGGGGAAGTGACGGAACGCTACGGGGTATTGCGTTCCGACGGCACTTCCGAAAGGGCGATCTTCGTAATCGACAAAAAAGGCGTCGTTCGACTCGCCCACGTTGCCGACATCAACAGGCGCCCGGACCTGAAGATCATCATGGACGCCTTGCAATCCTTGGAGTGATTTCCCTCCCGATGCCGGAAACGGAACTCGATGATAACGAAAGGGAGTGCGTCCTGTTGTTCTTGCGCGCGCCGGAGCCTGGAAAAGTGAAAACGAGGTTGGCGAGAGTCATCGGGGATGAACTGGCGCTGGAGTATTATATGGGATTTGTGGAGTCGGAGTTGGCCATGCTTTCGCAAGGGTCTTTCGAAACCGTGATCTGTTACCATCCGCCGGAAAAGAGGGCGCTTGTGAAACGATGGCTGGGACACGGCAGGCCTTGCATCCCCCAGTCCGGCGGCGATCTGGGGCGAAGAATGGCCAGCGCTTTCGAAACCGTTTTCAGAGAAGGGTGCCTGAGGGCGCTGCTGATCGGAAGCGACCTTCCGGACCTGCCTTACGAATTTGTCGTCCACGCGTTGCGGGAACTGGGTCGAAACGACGCCGTGATCGGCCCTGCCGAGGACGGGGGATACTATCTGATCGGCTTTGCGGCCGGGGCGTATTCCGGGAAGTTTTTCGAAAGGATTCCGTGGGGTTCGGAGCGGGTTTTCGACAAGACCGTAGAGCGTTTCGAGCAGGGAGGTCTTCGTTTCTACCGGTTGCCACCTTGGAACGACATCGACGATCATCGCGACCTTTCGAATTATCTTGCAGGCAGGCGGCTTCGGCGAACCCCAAAAATTGATTGAACATGGGGATGGAATGTATTAGGGTGAAGAGTCTGTTTTGCATAGGGCGATATTGTCATGGGCAGAAAGTCCCATATTCGAAAAAAGACCCACGAAAGGAAATGATCCATGGATCAACCCAAAGTTAAAATTTTTTCTCTGAGTACGTGCAGTCACTGCAAATCCACCAAAAAGCTTTTGAACGAATGCACGGTGAAGTACGAATTCGTGGATGTAGATCTTCTGGAGGCCGATGAAAGAAAGGCCATTTTGGAGGACGTCAAGAAATTCAATCCTCGGTGTTCTTTTCCCACGATAGTGATCGGTGAAAAGGTGATCGTAGGGTTCAAGGAAGACGAGATCAAGGAGGCGTTGGGACTGTAATATGGACGCGCAACAATTGTACGAGACATTGAAGAAGGTTCAGGAGCCCAAGGGCTATTATTTCAACAATGACATGGAGCGGGTGATGGAGCTGATGGAGGCGCTTCTGGTCAACAAGGAGCGCTATGGCTACATGGCCTGTCCGTGCCGTCTGGCAGCTGGCGACCGGGAAAAGGACAAGGATATCCTTTGCCCTTGCGTATATCGTACGCCCGATGTGGAGGAGTTCGGCAGCTGCTATTGCAACCTGTATGTTTCCAAGGAATGGAACGAGGAAAAAATCCCCCGTGAGTATGTGCCGGAAAGGCGGCCGCCCGAGAAAATGTTTTAGATCGCGCCGCGAAGCGTCGGGCTTCGATATGGCTTGACACCATTTCCGCGTTTTTTAATTATTTTCCGTCGGGGGGAACGGACCGAATCTCATCTTACGGAGATTGCAGATGGAACAGATACCTGATCATGGGCCTTACGAGGAGAGAATCGGAGATGTCCTGACCTTTAAATATCTAACAGCGAACGAAAGAATCGAGTTTCTGAAAGAATCCGAGTTGTTGCGCTGCGAGGCGGGCGAAAAAATGATCGGCCAGGGAGACATCAACAGGTGCATTTACGCCTTGGTCGAAGGTGAAATGAGTATTTTCGCGAAGAAACCGGGCGCAAACGATGTCGTTCTTAGCACGGTGAGAGAAGGGGAGGTCGTCGGAGAGTCCGCGATTTTCATGACAGTCAAGGCTACGGCCAGCGTTGTCTGCACCGAACCGTCCGTCGTGCTGAAAATCCATCGAAAAAGCGTGATCGATTATTTCAGACGTCATCCCCATGCGGGAAACAAGATTCTCATGCTGATCGTCTACAGCCTTCTCGACAAGCTTCGCACGGCCAACATCGAATTGGCGAACGAAAAACAAACCGTCATCAATCTGGACGATATCGATCAATATGTTCAGGAAACCATCATGGCGGTCTGAAAAAAATCCTTGCACTATGGTGATTGCATGATCGGAATCGACATACCTGGCGGGGTAAGCCTCCGACTGGAGCATCTGGTTTTGGACTACAACGGCACGTTGGCCGTGGATGGAGAGATCATGCCGGGTGTCGTGCGAATGTTGAACGCGCTGTCCGAGCGTTTGCAGGTTCACGTCGTGACGGCGGATACGTTCGGGAGCGTCCGCGCCAACTTGGCGGAAACCGCCTGCCAGGTGCATGTCATCGAGGAGTTCGAGCAGGACCGGCAGAAACTGGACTACATCAAGAGCTTGGGCAGCGACGGCGTGGTTTGCGTGGGGAACGGAAAAAACGATCTTTTAATGCTCGAAGAGGCGGCTATCGGCATCGCAGTGATTTTACGCGAGGGCGCTTTTGCAAAAACCATGGCCAAGGCCGATATCGTTTGTACGGACATATTGTCAGCCCTGGAACTTCTTACCCATCACAAGAGGATTCAGGCCACTTTGCGCACTTGAGGCCCGATCCCATTTTCCACAGGTCCCGCCAATGCTACTAAAAGGCAATTTCGAAACATTTTTTCTCGCCAGCATTTTGCAGCTTCTCTGCAACGACCGGAAAACGGGACTTTTACGCGTCGTCAACGAAAAAAAAGAGGTCAAGATCGTTTTTCAAAAAGGCGACATCGTATACGCGGTCGCACAGGACAGCGAATCGAGGCTGGGACCGATGCTCTTGAAAAAGAACATGGTTTCCAAAAAACGGCTGGAAAATTGCATGAAACTGGCCCGAATGGGAAACCAGCCTCTCGACCAGGTGCTGGTAGACAAGGGCGTCGTTTCCCGGGAAGAGATTCAGACCCTCGTAAACAAGCATGTCGAGGAGATCATCTTCAATCTTTTTCTTTGGGAAAAAGGCGAATTCGAGTACAAGGACGCGCGAATCAACTTGAAGGGCGCCGCATCCACGCGGCTAAATACCACCAGGGTATTGCTGGAGGCATCCAGGCGAATCGACGAAATGTCGATCATCAGAAAGCAGATCAAAAGCGACAAGCAGGTTTTCAAGATCGCCGCCACCATTCAGGACAAGGAGGAGGTCAAGTTGAATGCCGAGGAATGGCGGATCCTCTCGCTGGTGGACAGCACCCGCTCCGTCAACGCAATCATAAAGGAGAGCGGGTACGGCGACTTCATCGTGTACAAAGTTCTGTACTCCCTGGTTTCCTCCGGTCTGATCGATATGCCGGAAAACCTCGGCGGCCCGAAAAAGGAACGCTCCGAGAAAAAAGCCGAAGACGAATTCAAAACGCAGGTTCCCTACTATTCCGCGATCATCATGGTCTATCTCGATGTTTTTCATGTGATCAGAAGAAAACTTGAGATAGATCTGGGAAAACATACCGAGACCGTTCTGGAAGAATGCAAACCCGACGACCTCATATTCCAGCGCACGGACATCTTCAGGCATTTCAGCCCGTTGAAACCTCACGCGACCAATATTCACAATGTTTTGGGGGCCATGAGGGCGATTCCGAATTTCGAGGAGGGACGCCTGTTTCTGGCGAACAGTTTCAACCTTTTTTTGCAAAACCTTCTGAACAGGGCACCGGAGATCCTGGGCGCCGAACCGACCATCGAAATGATAGAGGAAATCGAAGAGACGCTGACCCACGTGAACAGCTACCAGACGGAAGCCATCGGAAAATCCTACATCCTAAACGACATCCAGGTCATTCTGGCCAAAACCATGCAGCACGTCATAGAAGTGAGGGATTCCAAACGCGGGTTCGGCGGACTTTTTTCCATTTTCGGGAGAAAAGACGATTTCGATTTTTGACAGGCGCGCCAATCGATTATTTTCCGGCGATGCGAAGGCCGCCGTAAGCCAGAAAGGCCAAGCCGATGGTTTTGAAAAGAATCTGCAAGGTGGATGTGATGTTTTCGGGCACGTAGGCGTTCAAAAACTGGACGTATTCCGATACGAAAAGCAAAACCACGGTAACGAGTATCAGGTTGATGACAGCCCCGATCTTTCCGCCGGAATATTTTTTTCTCGCCTGGTTGAAAGTCGCCAGAATCAATATGTACAGCACACATGTGAAAATTAGTATCGTGGCCTGAGACGACATAGTTCACCTTTGCGCGGGTTGGATGCGGTCTTTGTCAAAAGATCGGAGCTTTTTCGTGTTCGCATACTGTTTCCATACATGAAGAATGCGTGGAAATCAACTTCGATTATCCGGTGGAGTGCTAAAAAACAGCATTCAGCCTCCGATACTCGACATTCTTCCGGGAGCGCGCTGTTTGGAATCGGCGGACAGATGGTGTTCGGACGGTTTTCGCCGGACCGCGTTTCGGATTAGCCGGGCCAGTTCCTCGTCGGAACAACCCTTTCGCATGGGCGTTTTCAGGTCCTCGGAATCGTCGGACATCAGGCAGGTCCGCAAGCTTCCCGAAGCCGTGAGCCTCAGTCGGTTGCATTCGCTGCAAAAGTGGTGGCTCATGGCCGAGATCACTCCGATTTCGCCTTCGGCGCCCTCGAATCGAAATCGGCGGGCAGGGCCGTCGGAAGGCCCTTTTTCCACAGGCGAGAGCTTTCCGAGTTTTTCAAGGCGCTCCATGATCTCCGGGGCCAACAAAGGCCTTTCCGGCGCGACCGAACAATTTCCCACAGGCATGTACTCGATGAAACGGATGTGGAACGGATACGAAAAGGACAATTTCGCCAAGTCGCAAATTTCGTCGTCGTTGATGCCCGCCATTACCACCGTGTTGATTTTCACAGGCGCCAGGCCGGCCTCGTGCGCCTTATGGATGCCGCGCCAGACCGCATCGAATCGATCCATGCAGGTGATTCTTTCGAATTTTTTCCGGTCTAGGGTGTCCAGGCTGATATTGATTCGACGAACGCCCGCGCTTTTGATACCGGGAATCTTGTCTTCCAGCATGACGCCGTTGGTGGTCAAAGACAGATCGGTGAGCCCATCCATGGATGAGAGCCTGGCCAGAAAGCCGCATACGCCCCTGCGGACCAGGGGTTCCCCTCCCGTAACACGAACCTTGTCCACGCCGAGTTTCAAAAATACTCGAACGAGCCTCTCCATCTCCTCGTATCGGAGAATGTCGTCGTGCGACAACAGTTCGACCCTCTTGCGGGGTTCGCAATACAGGCAGTTCAAATTGCAACGGTCCGTGATGGAAACACGGAGGTAATTCAGACGGCGTTTATGCGTGTCGATCAATTCCAGGCCGGTCAAACAACGTCCCTCCTTCAGAATTCAAAGTGTTTGGTCAATATGAACAAATGGAAAAATACCAATCGATGACGTACTGGCCGAAAAATATGTAGGCTAAGGCCCCGATAGAAATGAAAGGGCCGTATGGAATTTCCATCTTCAAATTCCCCTTTTTAATCAGCATGAAAGGCAAGCCCACGATGGTGCCGGTCGCCGACGAAACGAAAATGGTGAACAAAACCCCCTGCCATCCGACCAGAGCGCCGATCATCGCAAGGAGCTTGACGTCCCCCATGCCCATGGCTTCGATCTTTTTCAGGTGCGACCAGACAAAAGCCACCGCATAAAGGATTCCGGCTCCCGCCGCTATTCCGATCACGGAATCGATAACAGTCACGGACGGCACGACCAGCGAAGCGAGGGAGAAAATAGGGATGCCGGGCAACGATATCAAGTCGGGAATGATCTTGTGGTCGATGTCGATGAAGGAAATGGTCAGAAGGACCGCGACAAAAACGAAATAAACGAGGGCTTCAAGGGTCAGTCCGAATTTCGTGTATACGGCAAGTGCCAGAAGACCCGTCAGAAGTTCCACCAGCGGGTAGCGGATGGATATCGGCATTTTGCAGTTGCGGCATTTGCCGCCCAAGAGAATATAGCTGAAGACGGGGATGTTGTCGTAAAATCTGATCTGAGCGCCGCAACCGGGACACGCGGATGGCGGATGGATGATCGATTTTGATTCCGGAATGCGAAAGATGCAGACGTTTAAGAAACTGCCGATGCACAAGCCCAGCAAAAATATGAAAATCGGTATCAGGTTGTACGAGACGGTCATGGTCGAATCTCCTTGAAAGCGTCCAGTCCATAAAATACTCTTTGACTTCCGAATTCTTACATTATTATGAACCCGTTCACAATAGGGCGTGCGCTAAAAAGGCGGCCATTTCAAAAAAAACACGCGGATGTTGTCAAAAAAAATTTAGGTGTTATACTCAAAGATTTGTCGGGACTTTCGATTTTGCAGAGCGCCCGCAATATTTCGGCGGGTTCGGCGGCGAAATCGAGTCCGACAGGCAGAAAATCCAATTACAGGAGAAAAAATGGCGGAAACAGACAAGGACGATTTGATCACAATCCTTGAAGAAGACGAGCTGGAAGACGACATTCCCACCGTGCTTCCCATGATGCCCCTGCGGGACGTGGTCATATTCTCGGACATGCTGCTCCCTTTGTTCGTGGGCAGGGAGAAGTCCGTCAGGGCGGTCGAGGAGGCGGTATCCCAGGACCGCTTCATGCTTGTAGTGACCCAGAAGGACCCCGGAATCGAAAATCCCAAGGCGAGCGACATGTATAGCGTTGGAACGGTTGCCAGAATTCTCAGGATGCTCAAACTTCCCGATGGCAGGCTCAAAGCCCTGGTGCAGGGGGTTGCCCGTGCGAAAATCGCGAAATACGTTCGGAAACGTTCCTATTATCGTGTTCAGATAGAAATTCTGGAGGACGCTCCTGTTCCCGAAATCAGCCTCGAAGTGGAAGCCTTGATGCGCAATGTGCGGGAAAATTCCGAAAAGATTCTCGCTTTGCGCGGCGAGCTGACCGGCGACGTGGTACCCATCCTGGAAAGCATCGAAGATCCGGGCAAGCTGGCCGATCTCGTGGCCTCCAATCTGAGACTGAAAATCGACGAGTCCCAGAACCTCCTGGAAATCATCGACCCCGTGGAAAGGCTGAAAAAAGTCAACGACGTCCTTTCCCGCGAGGTGGAGCTATCCTCCATGCAGGCCAAGATTCAGTCCGACGTCAAGGACGAAATCTCCAAAAGCCAGAGGGACTATTTTCTGCGGGAGCAGATGCGGGCCATACACCGGGAACTCGGCGACCAGGACGACAAGCTCCAGGAAATCGAGGATTACCGCAAGAAGATCAAGAAAGCCAAGATGCCCAAGGACGCGCTGGTCGAATCCGAAAAGCAGCTGCGGCGTCTCGAACAAATGCATCCGGATTCGGCAGAGTCTTCGGTGGTGCGGACCTATCTGGATTGGCTCGTGGAGATGCCCTGGAGCAAGAGTACCAAGGATTTCATCGATGTAAAGAAGGCCAAGGAAACCCTGGATGGCGATCATTTCGGACTCGAGAAAGTCAAGGACAGGGTCCTGGAACACTTGAGCGTACGAAAGCTCAATCCCAAGATGAAAGGTCCGATTCTTTGTTTCGTCGGACCTCCCGGCGTGGGCAAGACCTCTTTGGGCCAGGCCATCGCAAAGGCCATGAAGCGAAAGTTCATCCGAATTTCGCTGGGAGGCATCCGCGACGAAGCCGAAATCAGAGGGCACAGAAGGACATACATCGGCGCTCTTCCCGGACGAATTCTGCAGGGTTTGAAACAATGCGGGGCCAACAACCCGGTATTCATGATGGACGAGATCGACAAGCTCGGGGCGGATTTTAGGGGCGACCCGTCCTCCGCGCTGCTCGAAGCGCTTGACCCCGAGCAGAACTTCGCGTTCAGCGACCACTATCTCAATCTGCCCTTCGACCTGTCCAACGTGATGTTCGTCCTGACCGCCAACATGACAGACACGATTCCCTCCGCTCTTCTGGATCGCATGGAGGTCATCCATATTTCCGGGTACATGCTGGAGGAAAAGATGGAAATCGCGGAAAAGTTCCTGATGCCCAGGCAGCTCAAGGAGAATGGCTTGAAGCCCAAGCAGCTGGTCGTCAGCGAGGGCGCGCTGTCTCAAATCATTCAGGAATACACCTACGAATCCGGCCTGCGGAACCTCGAGCGGGAACTGGGCTCCATCTGCCGAAAGGTCGCCAGAAAAATCGCCGAGGGAGAAAAAGGACCGTTTCGGATTACGAAAAACTCGCTTCAGGGCTTCCTCGGCGTCCCGAAATACATGCCCGAAATGGACAAGGACGAAAGCCAGGTCGGGCTTTGCACGGGACTTGCCTGGACCGATACCGGCGGCGAGGTTCTCTATGTGGAGGCCGCCTTGATCGGGGGCAAGGGGGAGCTGATCCTCACCGGACAGATCGGCGAGGTCATGCAGGAATCCGCCCGGGCCGCGCTCAGCTACGCCCGGGTCAACCTTCCGGCCCTGGGGGTGGACGAGAACATTTTCGACAACCAGGACCTTCACATCCATGTGCCGGCCGGGGCCATTCCCAAAGACGGTCCTTCGGCTGGCATCGCCATGGCCACCGCTTTGATATCTGTGCTGGCCGAAAAGCCGGTGAGCAACGACGTGGCCATGACTGGAGAAATCACCCTGAGAGGCCGCGTGCTTCCCATTGGCGGCCTGAAGGAAAAGGCGCTCGGCGCCCTGCGCGGAGGCATCAAGACCGTGATCATCCCGGAAAAAAACAAAAAAGACCTCCATGAAATACCGAAAAACATTCGGCGCAAGCTCGAATTCATCACCGTCAGTCACATGGACGAGGTACTCCCCATCGCTTTCGGGGAAGACCCCATGGAAACAGAAACCGAATCCGAGCCCGAATCCTGACCGGCCATGAAGATTCTCGCGGTCGATACGGCCACCAGAACCTGCAGCGTCGCGGTTTGCATCGACGATTCCCTGGCTTCGGAAATCAATCTTTTCCGACGCCAGACCCATTCGAGGCACCTGTTAGAGATGATTCACCAGGCGGTTTCCTTGTCCGGAGAAAAACTCCGGGATTTGGACGGTTTCGCAGTGGTACGCGGGCCGGGCAGCTTCACGGGACTGCGCATCGGATTGAGCTGCGTCAAAGGCTTGGCCTATGCTTTGGGCAAGCCGTTAGTCGGCGTCTCGAGCTTGGAGGTGCTGGCTTTCCAAGCCGCCGGAGGGTATCGCGATCCCTCCTTGCAGATCTGCGCCCTGCTGGATGCCAGAAAACACGAGGTGTATTATTCCCTCTTCGAAATCCGGGAAGGAAACCCCGTGCAAAAGGGCGGAGATATGGTGGGCAGACCCGAAAAACTGGCAGGACGAATCGCTGGCCGATGCCTTTTTACGGGAGACGGCGCCACGCTTTACCGGGACTTGCTCGAAGACCTTTTCGGAGACTCGGCCGTTTTCGCGCCTCCTACGCTGAACTACATACGCGCCCACACTGCGGCGGCGGTCGCCCTTCCCCGTTTTGCCGATTGCCGCGACGACCCGTTGGCCGCATTGGTACCGCGATACGTCCGCAAATCCGACGCGGAGTTGAATTTCGGGTAACAATTTTACCGCGAGTTTGCGGGTTTCTATCGAAAGAATAATCGTAACTGAATAAAACGTTCGATAGGCGCTTCTTTTGGTTGACAGATAGATACTGGCTTGCTATAAACAGAAAATTTGAATTTTCACGGAGGGTATTCGATCCGCCTTTTTTAACAGTTCTCGCGGAACGCATACCCTCGTTATTTTAAGGCACCGCGAAAAAGCACTGCAAATCAAGCATCGCAAAAAAGAGAAGACTGAAACATGACAGAAAAATTTCAGTGGAGCGACTCTCCGAGCCAGACCGCCTTTCCGGTGGCCAGGGCCGGTTACCCGTTTATCTATGCCACGGCCTTTGCCACGGCGGTTTTCGCGCTTTTGGGACTGACTTTCCTGGCACTTTTGGGGCTGTTGGTCGCATTCTGCATCTGCATGTTCTTCCGAGACCCCGACCGGGTGATTCCGACGGAAAAAAACGCGGTGGTCTCCCCTGCGGACGGCAAGGTGGTCCTTGCCGGAAGAGAAGAATCCTGCCCCTTTTTCGAAGGGCCCTGCATGAAGGTGAGCATCTTTATGTCGGTCTTGAACGTCCATATCAACAGGGTTCCGCGAGAGGGAACGATCAGAAAGACGATCTACCATCCGGGAAAATTCTTCAACGCCAGCTTCGACAAGGCGTCGGTTCACAACGAAAGAAACGCGGTGGTCATGGAGACGCCGGAAGGTGCGACGATCTGCTTCGTCCAGATCGCGGGCCTGATCGCCCGGCGTATTGTCTGCGCCATTCAGGAAGGCGAGCGGGTGAATCGGGGTCAGCGAATGGGTCTGATCTGTTTCGGCTCCCGCGTGGACGTCTACCTGCCTCCCGACGCGACACTGAACATCGGCGTGGGGGAAAAAGCCGCCGGCGGAAGTACCGTCATAGGATATCTGGCCGACAAGCCGGAAACGGAATAAGGAACAGCCGAAGTTCCATCCATTCCCACTGGGGAAGACTTCCGCAGCTTCTACCCGGAAAAGCATACGCCGTTTTTAATGCGCTATATTAGTTGCATGACCAAACAGAGTATGACCAAGCCAAAATCCAGCAAGGAGCATAATCAAGCAAGGAGCGACAATGTCAAAAACCTATGAAATCGCCGTGGTACCCGGTGACGGCACCGGGCCAGAGGTGGTCGCCGAAGGGCTCAAGGTCCTGACGGCGGCGTCCGAAAAATTCGGGTTCCAATTGAACTACACCCATTACGACATCGGTGGCGAACGCTACAAGGCCACGGGCGAAGTTCTGCCCGACGAGGTTCTGGAATCTCTTGGAAAGGCCGACGCCATCTTTTTGGGTGCCATCGGGCACCCCGACGTGAAACCCGGAATTCTTGAAAAAGGAATCTTGCTCAACATGCGTTTCCATTTCGACCAGTACGTCAACCTGAGACCGGTCAAACTCTACGAGAACGTGGCGACCCCCTTGAAAGACAAGGGGCCCGAAGACATCGATTTCGTAGTAGTCCGCGAGAACACCGAGGGCTTGTACGCCGGGGCAGGGGGCGTATTGAAGAAAGGCACTCCCGACGAAGTGGCGGTCCAAGAGTCCATCAACACGCGCAAAGGCGTCGAGCGCTGCATCCGTTTCGCATTCGACTACTGCAGAAAGCGCGACAAGAAAAAGAAGCTGACCCTGTGCGGCAAGACCAACGTTCTTACGTTCGCATTCGATCTCTGGGAGAGGGCCTTCTACGAAGTCGCCAAGGAGTATCCCGACATCGAAACCGACTACGCCCACGTGGATGCCACCTGCATGTGGATGGTGAAAAACCCCGAATGGTTCGACGTCATTGTGACCGACAACATGTTCGGCGATATCATCACCGATCTCGGGGCCATGATCCAGGGCGGCATGGGCATCGCGGCGGGCGGAAACATCAACCCGGACGGCGTTTCCATGTTCGAACCCATCGGCGGTTCGGCGCCCAAGTACACCGGCAAGGGGATCATCAATCCTCTGGCCGCCATATCCTCCGGCCAGCTCATGCTCGATACGCTGGGCGAGACTGCGGCCGCAACCCTGGTCGAAAAGGCCGTCGTCAAAGTCCTCCGCGAAGATTTGAAGGACATATCCGCCGGCAAAATGGGATTTTCCACCAGCCAGGTGGGGGATTTGGTCAAGGAATTCATCGAAAAGAACGATTAAACAAAAAATTCAATGGAGTTGTGAAGTGGAAAAAATACCTTTCACCAGAGAGGGATACAACGCCCTGAAAAAAGAGTTGGAACACCTGAAATCTGTCGCAAGACCCGAAAACATCAAGGCCATCGAGGAGGCGCGCGCCCACGGGGATCTTTCGGAGAATGCGGAATTCGAGGCCGCCAAGGAACGCCAGGCCTTCATCGAGGGGCGAGTCGGCGAACTGGAATACAAACTGGCCAGCGCCGACATCATCGATCCCGACAACGTATCCAAGGACCGCGCCGTCTTCGCCTGCCGGGTCCTGCTGGAAAACGTGGACACGGGTGAAAGCGTGGAATACCAGCTCGTGGGACCTGAGGAGTCCGACATCGCCCAAGGCAGGATTTCCGTATCCTCTCCGCTGGGACAGGCCATCGTCGGAAAGAGGATGGGTGACGAAATCCTTCTCAACGCCCCCGGCGGAAGAAGACATTACGAGCTGGTGGAAATACTGTAACGCGAGACGGCCCTGCAAACGGGCGGGGCTGCCGGCCAATTGCGCGAGACTGATTCTTTCGGGACAGCTCGAAGCATGGAGCGTATTTTTTCAAAAAACCATAAAAACCGGAGGTGGTTTTGGCTCGAATTACCATCGAGGATTGCTTGAGGCAGGTCGATAATCGTTTCAAACTGGTTCACATGGCCGCCAAACGGGTTCGCCAGATTCGGGAGGGTTCCGAATATCTGGTTTCTTCCCCCAAAAACGAGGACATCGTCGTGGCCCTGAGGGAAATCGCGGCGGGCAAGGTGAACATCAAGATGGATGAAGCCCCCGACCAGCCTAGATAGGGACGGGACTTGGCGACGGTTTTGCCCAGGCGCACCTATACATACAAAGCCCTCAACAGGGTCCTGGGAAAAGCCGTCCACGCCTACGACATGATCTCGGACAACGACCGAATCGCAGTGGGGCTGTCCGGCGGAAAGGACAGCCTCACTCTCTTTTGGTTGTTAAATGAACGTCTTCGCAGAGTTCCTATTGACTATAGGCTCTTTCCCATATATATCGATCCAGGGTTCGAGGGCGGTTTCTCTGAACCTTTGGCGAAATACTGCGAATCGCAGGGATACGTTTTGACCGTGGATCATACGGACCACGGCATTGTCGCCCACAGCGAGGAAAATCGGGAGAACCCCTGCTTTTTGTGCGCCAGGCTCAGACGAAAGCGCATTTTCGAAATCGCCAAGGAACTGGGGTGCAACAAGGTTGCGTTGGCCCATAACAAGGACGACCTGATCGAAACCCTTTTTTTGAACATGTGCTATGCGGGTGAAATCGCGACCATGAAACCGGCCCAGTCCTATTTCGGAGGAGAGTTCGTTTTGATCAGACCCCTGTGCTTCGCCGACGAGGGTTCGATCCGTAAATTCGCCGCGCAAATGGATTTTCCGGTCTTCGAAAACCCGTGTCCCACCTCCGGGAATTCGAAACGAAAGGAGATCAAGGAATTTTTGCAGGCCCTTTACCGGAGCAACCGCAAAATCAAGGGCAACGTTTTCCGGTCCATGACGCGCGTTAAACAAGATTATCTTCTATGATTGGAAGATGCATTTTTTCGACAGAGAGGTCGCCATGTTATCATTCGAAGGAGCCCATCACATAACCTGCGAGATGAAAGACATTCAAAACGAGCGGGATTACCGCCGAATCCCCATCGACAAGGTCGGTATCAAGAACATTCGATATCCGATCCGAGTCTTGGACAAAAAAAACGGCTTTCAAAACACGGTAGCCTCCATCAACATGTACGTGGACCTGCCCCACAAATACAAGGGCACCCACATGAGCCGCTTCGTCGAGCTGCTCCACATTTTCCGCCCCGAAGTGTCCCTCAAGAAATTTGCCGAGATTCTCGACCAAATGAAGGAACATTTGAACGCCGCTTCCGCCCACATCGAAGTCACCTTCCCCTATTTCATCGAAAAACAAGCCCCGGTCAGCGCCTCTCCCGGCCTCATGGACTACACGTGCCGCATCATCGGCACCAGCGACCCGCACGGAAAAACGGATCTGATCTCCGAGGTCATCGTTCCCATCACCTCGGTCTGCCCCTGCTCCAAGGAAATCAGCGAAATGGGCGCCCACAACCAGAGAGGCGAAGTGCGCCTGGCCATCCGGTTCAAGAAATTCATCTGGATGGAGGACATGATCGAGCTGGTCGAAGAGGCGGCTTCTTGCGAAGTCTATTCCGTTCTGAAAAGGGTGGACGAAAAATACGTGACCGAAAAGGCATACGACAATCCCAAGTTCGTGGAGGATATCGTGCGCGATGTCGCCAAGCGTCTCAAGGAGGACGACAACATCACGTGGTTTTCCGTCGGCGCCGAAAATTTCGAGTCGATTCACAACCACAGCGCATACGCCCAGATCACGTGCGGGACTCCGCCGCGGATCAGTTCGCCTTCGGCCTGAACCCTTATTGGATATCGGTCGCTCTCCAATTCGCTGACACTCGTCACATGCGGACACCAGTACACCGGGCGCTTCGCCGATTTCGAGTCCATCCGTGTGCAATTCGGCATTTTTTCGACCTGTGCGGTTGGTTCGAAGACACCCATGTAACTCTCGCACAAAGACACTAAGGTCGCCAAATTGTCACTTTGCGTCTTTGTGCCCGTGTACGAGGATTTAAAAGAGCGACCGCAATGGTCCCATTTTTTCGAATTCCGTACGTTTGCCACGTTGTCATAGAATCGTTTTTGAGGTTTCTCTCCACATCCATCACGGGGATTCGTATTTTATGTTCAATCCGCAGAGTGCAAATATTGTTTTCGGTATTCTTCCGATCTTACTGCTGGTTCTTTTCTTTTTTTGTTTTTTCGCCGGGTTGGATAGGCTGTTTTTCGGTTCGAGGTGCGCGAGGCGGTCTTTTTTGGCTGCCGCAGTCGCCTGGGGTTTGTTCATCGTTGGTTCGACGGAAATTTTGAGTCTGTTTAAAGTCCTCGATTTTCCTGCGGTGATGATTTTGTGGTCGTTGGCGTGCGTGGGGGCGGGGGCGTTGCTGCTTTATTTGTGCCAGAGGTCGAAATCGTGGCCCATCCTTGGCGTCGCCATCCATCCGGACATTGATCGCTTCCAGGCGGCGTTCCTGTTTTTTATTGCGGCAGCTACCCTGACCACTGCCCTTACGGCGCCTCCCAACACTTGGGATTCCATGACCTATCATATGAGCCGTGTATGGCATTGGGCTCAGAATAAAACAGTGGCCCATTACCCGACCGGAATTGAAAGGCAGCTGTTTTTGAATCCCGGCGCTGAAATGATCATTCTGCATTTTCAAATTTTGACCGGCGGCGACCGCTTGTGCAATTTGCCCCAATGGATAAGCATGGTCGGCAGCGCGGCGGGTGTTTCGCTTATCGCGAAATCGCTGGGGGCAAGCATCAGTGCCCAGTTTTTCAGCACGGTTTTTGTCGCAACCATGCCCATGGCGATCCTACAGTCGTCCAGTACGCAAAACGATTTTGTGGTGACATTCTGGCTGGTTTGTTTCGTCTATTTCGGCATTTTGATGAAAAAACGGCCCGACGCGATTCGCTCCTATTTAACCGGAGCAAGCCTGGGGCTGGCCGTTTTGACCAAAGCCACCGCTTACATTGTGGGTTTTCCTTTCGTCGTATGGATCGGCTTTGACAGTATTCGGTCAAAACGAATCAGGGCGATCAAGTACGGTTGTATCTGCGCGTTGTTGTTTTTTGCAATCAACGGAGGACATTTTGCGCGCAATGCTCAATTGTATGGTCACCCTGTGGCCCCTCGGGATTATAGGGGTAAAAACGTCAACAAGAAAAAGGGCGCCGGCGCGATTTTCTCCAATGTTCTGCGAAATTGTGCCTTGCACATGGAAATTCCCGTCCAGGAGGTTAATCTGTTCCTGCTAAAGCGAATGGAAGATGTTCACCATCTCTTGGGATTGGATGCCAATGATCGCGACACGACATTCGGCGACACTCGATTTTCTGTCGCATTCAGCGTCAATGAAGACTGCACCGGCAATCCCATCCATTTTGCCTTGGCGTTATGTTGCTTTTTTCTTCTGTTTGCAAAACGCCGAAAGAAACCGAGGGACCTTTTCGCCTACTCTGCGGCGATGCTGGGAGTTTTTCTCTTTTTCTGTTTTTACATCAAATGGAACCCCTGGAACAGCCGATACCAACTTCCCATGTTCGTTCTTATGGCCCCGGTTGCCGCGAATTTGTTGCCAGGCAAGAAGACGGTCTTCGCCATTGCTTGCCTGATGCTTTTTTCATCGACGCTCTGGCTTGTCTACAACTATTCCAGGCCGCTCATGAGTATTCATCCTAAGTACAGAGGTTACACGTTTGTTTCCGAGGTGTATGCGCCGTCGGACAGCATTTTTACTACTGCCCGATGGAAACAATTTTTTGTCTATAACGAGGACATGGGCAGAGCGTACTGGCATGCTACAGACATCATGGCGTCCATGGATTGCAGTCGTTTCGGAATTGTCACCGGGATCGACGATTGGGAATATCCCTTTCTTGCGCTCATGGGAATGAAAAAAAAGGAAAAGTTTTCGATCCGGCATTACATAAATGGAAAATCCGGGAAAATCGAAGAAGACGGACCATGCGCCATTTTTTGCACGGATGTGGCGAGGTTTCGAAAGTCTTTGACCTTGGAGGATGGATACGGTCTTGTCTGGGCCATGGGGCATGTAGGCGTATTTGCTGCGCGAAGGGGCATGACGTCGGGATCGACGCTCTTGGAGCATGGGCCGGTCGGTGTTCAATAAATAAAACAGGGAGGACGAAAATGTCGAGCCATCGCCTGTTGTTTATCCTTTTTATGGCATTGATTGCAGCGACATCCTCGTCGAATATGTCGCTTGCGGACCATCTATTCGGAAATGTGGACGCGGATCTGGATGTCGATCTCCAGAACGCCGTTTTGTCTCTGCGGGTCGTGTCCGGGGGGCGTGCTTTCCGAAGCGATCGATATGGAGGCGGACATGGACGGGGACTTGCGGGTCAGCGTTGCCGAAGCGGTCCATGCGATGCGGGTGGCCGCCGGATTTCCTGTGACCGTCGACAGCCTTTTGGACCTGGCGGACCCGCCTGCCGGAACCACGACCATTCGGGCCGCGCTGGAAAGAGCAGCTCCAGGTCAGCCGACCGTGTTCGATCCGAGCCTTGACGGCGGGAAGATCCTTTTGTCCATCGTGGGGCAGACGCATTCCATCCTGAAAGGCGAGGTCATGGGGATGGAGATGACCCCGAGCGGTCCGGTATCCTATCTGGAGGGTTATTTCGAGCGCGACTACGGCAGGTCCGCGCTCTATGCGAAAAAGGATGTTGTCATCGACGCGTCCGGCTTGGATTCCGGCATAGCCTTGGAGTGGACGGGCGGCGAGAGCGAACCGGCGCGTGTGCTGGCAATTTACGGGGACCTCGCCCTGTTGAATGTAGATATCACAGGCGGGCGCAGCATCGCCGAGGACATTTGGGCCAGGGAACCGGAGGATCAGCCTTGGACCCCGGGAAGGGGCGGTGCTGTGGCGTTTTGGGGCAAGGCCGTGCTGGAAGATTGCGCCTTGTACGACAACCATTGCGTCGGCGATTTCGACCAGTCCAGAGATCGGGGGGCATTCGGCGGCGGTCTCTACACGGATATCGTGGAGATGAAAAACTGCGTGGCGAGCGGAAATACGGTGACAGGCGCCGGGGCTGCCGGGGGCGGGGTCTATTCGGTGGGTGGCGCGGAACACTATCATTGGACCTCGTACATCGAACAAGCTAGCATCGGGTCGTTCGCAGCGGCGCGTGGAACAACTCCGCCCGCAACTGCCGGTCTGCGATTCGCAACGACAACGAACCGTCCAACCGGAACGACAACTTGGGTTTCCGGTTGGCCCTGCTTCCAGCTCACCGGGCCAATGGCGGACGCCGGCCTGCCGACCCGGACGAAATTCCGGTTCCCGGTTCTCGATTCCTTTGAAAGGAAAATGCCTTTGAGAGGAATATTCCGGGACGAAAAGCGAAAGCCGCAACGGGGCTGGTAGCCGGATCGGACGATCCGGTTTGGAAAGGAAAATATGGAACCGCCCGGTGGAAGGTTTGCTGATCACTTCGGCGGCGACGCTGCTGACCGCGAACTTCTTCTACCTGTCCGGCATCTCCACCATGGGAAGCGCGGGGTTCCTGTTCATATTCCTGGCGGTCAACGCGGTCAATTTCCTTTTGTACAAAAAAACATGCGGCAACAGGATGGTTTCCGCCGACGGCGCCCTGGCCTGCCTGTGCGCCTCCTCAGCTCTCATTTGGCGCACCGCGTCCGATTCCCCGCAACGGCTGTGGATTTTGGCCTGCATGGTCCTTCTGTCTTTCGGTGTGGAATCCGCCTACCGATTTTATCGGATCAAAATAAAAGCACCGCGTTCCGAAGAAATCCCCGATTAGCGATAGCAGCCAAGGGCGAGCCTGAATATTTGATTTCCCTCCATATTTTCGTCGTTTAACGAAATTTTTCAACCTGTGCGGATGAATACCTTTCGTCAGAGACAAATGCCTGGCGTGCTCCGGTAGCGACGTCTTCCACGACGGCGCGGCGCTCCTCGGATGGGGCGGCACCGCCATGGAAGACGGCGCTACCTGGTCGATCAAGACTTGGTCCCCGATTACAAGGCCGTCATCCGCGCAGGTCGTAATTTTTGAGCCGAGGTCCCTCCGAACTTTGATTCGGTCTCGTTCGACTTGCATATCTCAAGGCAAGATGGTACGCTCCAAGGCCATATCAGACGGCACGACAGCCTCGGTGTTTAAAAATCCTTTCAACAAAAGGTAAAAAAAATGATCCCGTTTCATACGAAATTCCCCGAGTTGCTCGAAACCGAAACAAGAGTGTATACAACCGTCGGAGATCCCGACTTGCCCGACGGCAGCTATGCGTTCGTGGAATTTTTTTGCGACGACCCCGGATGCGATTGCCAAAGGGTCATGATCAATGTCATTTCGAAAGACCATCCCGGAAAAGTTTTCGCAACCATAGGCTATGGATGGAAAGAGAAGGACTTTTATCGCAGGTTTATGGGGAGCGGGAAGTATCCCGTCCCGGAGAACGAATTGAAAGGGCCGTACTTGGACCCTTTGAATCGTCAATCCAAATACGCCCCCAAATTACTGCAGATATTCGAAAAATTGCTCGAGGATCGGAAATACGAGGAGCGGCTCGAAAGACATTATGGGATGTTCAAGAAGGCGATTCACGAAGACAGAAAAACCGGCGGAAAAGGAGGCAGGAGCGCAAAGTCGAAGACCAAAAAGAAAAGAAAGAGAAAGCTGGCCAAAGCGAAAAGACAGAAAAATCGATAGTCGAATAGAAGAAGGCAGCGAGAAATGCCGGTTAAAGCCGCCGTCTCAATATGGGCAATTGGAAATCTTCTCGTTTTTTTCAGCCTGAAATACACAGAAGGGTATAAAATCTCAAATACGGAGGAGCGATGGCTTCGGTGAGGGATAATTCACCTGCGTACGAAAATATTGCGCGAACATTATTGCAATGGTGGGTGGACCTTGGCGTGGAGATCTCGGCGGATGGCGGGGAGCGCATTTTGGAATCGTGGAGGAATTGCAGGCTCGATTGCCTCGAACCATTGGGTGAAATTCGCGAAAAAATGGAAAATGCCGTTTATCCCCAAAAGCGAAAAAGACAGTGGCACGTACCGCAAAAAGACAATGGCCGGACGTGGCCGGTTGAGTTTCCCGACCAGACGAGACTTGTAAAAGCCTTTTTCGATCAAATGGATATTTACCTCTGCAAGATGGCTTCCGATCACGCCAGGGAGGACGCTTTTTCCATTTTTCTTTTTCTATCGAGCGCTTTCATCCGGTGCGAAGAGCTTTTCAAGGCGGTTGACGACCACCGTGTTTTCTCCGGTTTTTTTATCGGCAAAGAAAAAATTCTGACGCCCGCTCCCCTGATAGAAAGCGATTCGGCTTTGATCGCCGAATCGCTTCTATCGATGAAAAGCGAATCTTTGGCGCACGTTTGCCTTACGGCAATGCGTGGATGGATGCGCAAACTGGGCTGGCAGGAGGTGACGCGCGAGGTCATGAAAACGATCAGGGAAAGAAAGCCCGGGGTTTTTGAAAGCGAACTCCCGAAGGGCTATGTCACTATTTCCGGCCTGATGGAATCGGATTGGCCCATAGAAATCATTATTCTTGTCGATCTGCCGTTGGCCGGGGACCTTGCGAATTCGGAAATCCAATCGGAAAGAATAGAAGATTTGAAGGGTTTGAAGAAAACGGTCGAATTTATCCTCAGAGAGGTCCGAAAAATAGGCGGGATGAGAGGAGCTTTCGCTTATCGGAAACTCGTGAAAACGAGGAATATTCATGAAAAAATCGCCGATATTTGTTCGAGTTTCTATTTATACGCAGAAAAATCCCCGGAGGATTTTCGGATTGCCGGATGCGATCTGATTTCCGGCGAAGTTCCGAGCATCCTGGCGAAAGCGCCCGATCGGGAAACCCGGATTTTCGGCGCGAAAATCATGTTTCGCAACCTATCGCTCGAAGATGGGTATTGCGAAGAAGCGTACTACATAGAAAGGTTGAAGGCCGCGTACGAAAACGAGCCCGATTTGATTCGGTCGGCGCTGTCCTTCGGGAAAAATCCATTCGACAGCCCGCTGATCGACCTCGAAGACAACATCTTGTGCAAATTGTGGGAGGCCGGATTCGAGGGAGTGCACGAGGATATGTTCAGACTGATCAATTCTCGGGTGCACGCCAGAGCGAGGGAGGGGTACGATCGGTATCCGCGAGAACGTTTGGAACTCAGCGGAATACAGCCCGTCATGCGCGACCTGATTCGCGAGAAACAAGAGTTGCTGATGCTCCTTCCTATCGGAGACGCTCTCCGTTATTTGATGCACTACGCTCCAGAGGAGCTTGTATCCAACGCTTCGACAACACTCATGGCTCTTTGCGCGAAAAATTCGAAAACTTTCAATAAAAAGCTGTCCGAACGGCTTTCCATGGTCCGGCAGAATATATTGGAAAAAGCCGGCTGGATGGCGGATAGGCGAAAAGGCGTGAAGAATGTCCTTGCCAGTGCGCTGATCGCGAGGGATGAGCCGGATGCCTTGCCCTACCTTGAAAGACTGCGGGAAGACCGGGTGATCGAACCCCAAATCAAAGACCTCGTTTTGAAAACATTGCGCGAATCGGGTGTCGAAGACGATGGAATCGACGAAAGGCAAAAGCCGAGCGCACGATTTTTGGAGGAGCAGTCGAAAAAGTTTTTCAATGCCAGTATGAAAAAGAAAATGGGCGCCATCGCTACGCCGGGATTGAAATCGGCTGCGCCTTCCATAACCTGGAATATGCTGGGTTACGCTCTCATGCTGACGGAGGACGCGGACGACGGCCTTCCGGATCGCACCCGATGGATATTGGATTTGCTTCCCGATCGGGAAAAACATGATTTATCCTTTACTCTCTTTTCAATCTGGAAGGAACAAAAATTC
Organism: Desulfobacterales bacterium; assembly: GCA_963674505.2. Classification (GTDB taxonomy): domain Bacteria; phylum Desulfobacterota; class Desulfobacteria; order Desulfobacterales; family SKZT01. Next base: position 4,700,843 of record CAXXIG010000001.1, on the reverse strand, counting down.
AAAGAAAAGCATCGCTGGCTTCTTCGAGTGATTGCCTATTGCGGAGATCATCGGCTCGCAAGCAACCTTGCCGAAATTCTTATGAAAGTCAAAAAGGCGCCCGTGCCTCGATACATGGCCGTGGTCGAGGCTCTCGTATCCATAGGGACCCCCGAGGCGATTTGGCATATCCTGGACAACCTTTTTTACAACCAGGACCGTTTTACCAGAAGGCAGGTGCGCCGTGTGTTTTTTGAAATGGCGAACAAGCATAAGTCGGGCTTGGAACGGTTTTATTCGGAAGTTCTGAATTATCCGGTCTTTCCCGAATGTCGATTGGACACGGGACATAGCACCTATTCGGTCCGTGTCGCTCCCGATTTCACGGTGCGGGCGGTTTCCGATACCGGAAGGCAAACGAAAGCTTTTCCAAAAAGAAAGAAGGACGAGGATGAAAACAAGCATCGAAGAGCTTGCCTGGAGTACGAAAAAATAAAACAGCAGTTCGAAAGGTCCGCCGTTCTCCGAAAAATATTTTTCAGGGAAGCGATTCTTCTCGATTATCGCTGGCCAATGGACGAATGGAAGAGCCTTTTGAGAAGCGATACATCCTTTGCGGCCATGGCTCGAACCCTGATTTGGACCCACTATCCCGACGGAAAAAAAGGAGCGGACCGTTTTCGACCGACCCGGGACGGCAGTTTTGTCACGGTCGATTCAGACACTTGCGAGGCGCCGGGGGGCAGTGTCGGACTGTGGCATCCCATGGAAGCCGCTCCGGGGGAGACAGGCAAATGGAGGGAGCATTTCAAAGACTACGAAATTGTGCCTTTCGTCGATCAGCCTTCATTGCCTTTTATCGATATCTCCGAACTATCGATGGATGAAACGGTATTTCACCCGTTCGAAAACTACAAAAGGGTCGATTCCAGGAAAGGGTTCGAAAACGAGATGAAAAAATTGGGCGTCGTCATCGCCCTGGACCCTGAGGACAAAGGCAAAGATTGGATGTATCGCTGGTTTGAACGACATTTCTATTTGAAAAAGATTTATTTGGGTATCGAGGCTCGGCTGAGTCTGGACGAAGTTTTGAACGAACAATTTATCAAAATACGCAGGACCCGTTTCTATTCGTGGTCCGGAGAAGGCGCAGCGCGCCAACGGAAAATACTTGCGTTGGGAAATACGCCGCCGCGCCTGTTGGCCTATGTCGCATTTATTGTGCAGAATGCCGTGAGGGTTCCGGAAGAATAAAACGATCCTGGCTCGCGCTGAGTTTATGTTCGAATAATAAGGCGGGTGGGTCGAACTCCCGGTATTTAGCGCTGGTTCAACGCAATCGATATCAATGTGTTTTTGACCTACGCAGAGCATCGATATCAAAAATTGCTTCAAATCCGGTTTGTGGTCCTTGCCGTGGCCGTGCGTTATCGCGAACGGAACATCGCCGGAGCATTGCTCGTATTCTCCGAAGACGCATATCGACGTAGTGTCGAAACTGACATGGACCGTTTCGAGGTCGAACAGAAGAACCCCCCTTCTCGATATTTTCGTGAATATCTTCATGGTGCCGGTGTTGAAGGCTTTGTCGAGGACCCTGGCCACGTTGTAGTCCTGAAACGCCCCGGCCTTGGGTTTCTTTACGAGCAAAAGCTCCGTGCCCTAGGTCTCGAAGAATTCGTCCAGACGGTACAGAGGGGTCCTGCCAGAAAGGGTGTCCAAAATCATTCCGAGAAAAATCGTTGCCGGATCTTCGTCCATCCGGCTGGGAAAATTGGAAGGGATTGAAAAAATCGGTCGAATTTATCCTCGGAGATTGGAAAAAGCCGGTTGGATGGCGGATAGGCGTAAAGGTGTGAAGAACGTCCTTTCCAGTGCGCTGATCGCAAGGAAGGAGCCGGATGCCGTGCCCTACATTGAAAAACTGCGGGAAGACAAAGCGCTCGAACCCTAAATCAAAGAACTCATTTTGAAAACGTTGCGCGAATCGGGTGTCGAAGACATAGATATAGACGAAGGGCAAAATCCGACCGCTCGATTTTTAGAGGAGCAGTCGAAATCAAATGTAATCTTGTGCTTCGTTGTTTAATAAATTTGGGGATAACCAGATAGCCGTGTGATCGCTTCAAAAGCATTGGCCAATGGCATGGGCTCCCTTGATCAAAAAGACAGGCCTCGTGGCAAATATGGAATATAGCGAGGCCTTTTATGATTTGTTTTGGTATGGTTGACCATTTGAGGTGGGTTGAATTCATGATTAGGATAATTATTCTTGAATAGCGGGCATAATGCACGGCGGCTTTTTTCCGTCGCCCTTAATGCCGTGGTCTGTGATTCTTGAGTTCAACGGAATAGTAAATCATATTTTCACCATTATTCCTAAAAGGCGCACATTGAACTAACCCACAAAAGTCGTATATTTTTCTGGCATGTTTAAAAAATTGGACACGCTCTACATTTACCTTGACGCATTGGAACATCTTTCTTCAACTTGTTTATTATAATTCTATAATTCAAATGGATAGCACTTCCTTCTCGGTTTGGGCAATCAGCTCTTCACGATAGTCCATGCTCCATTCTGTACTGTCATAAATTCTATCTTTAGTTTTTTCAATGGTCCCTTCTATAATATTTAAATACTCATGTTCTTTTGCCGGCAGGTAAAATTTTAATTTTTGGAGACTCCCCTCATTTTGCACGTCAATAGCAGTTCGTAAAACGTGTTTTATTATCTTGTCGTCTGTAGCAACAATTATTTCGCTTCCACGATCTTTATCTGTCAGCAATCTAAAAAAATTGTTCATAAAAAATAAATCCCATGTCATATTGTATAATTGTTTCAACTTGGTCTCATTTTCGGAATTTTTTTTAAATTTGACCATGTTTTTTGGCCTTACAGAACTAAATAAAAATACAGCAAAAATTATAGAAACAAGTGAAAGGCGAAAATCTTTTACGAGCCATTTCATAAATTTGGAAAGTTTAAGTTTCGAGTCAATATTAGCAGAATTGAAGTAGATAATTTTTAACAAAATCAGATAAAGCGATTTCCATTCTGTTAACCATTGATATTGGGTTAGCCTCTTCTGTAAATCTTCAGCATTCCCTCGTGATTCAGGGTATAGTTCAATAACATCACTCTCAGATAAAGAGTAAGACATTAAAGAGTCGCTTGAAGCGTTATCGACCCGGTAGAACAAAAACAACTCATCAACTGCTTCACTCACATATTTTTTTTGCGGTAACAACCTTTCATAAACTGCTAAGTTTGGTTCAAAATTAATATCTGCTGCTTGGCAGAAGCAAATTAAAGCGATAGCTGCTCTTTGTTTTTCAGTTGGAGTCCTGCTATTAGTTGAAGTAAAAATAAATCTGAATATGTTCCGGTCCAAAATAATTTTGTATCGTATACCATTAAAATCGCTATTGTAAACATACCCAGCTGGATTATAGAGGTCATCCTCGCCTGCATCAAAGTTACAAATAAGCCAGTCCTGTCTTCTTACTTGCTCAATAATTTTTTCAAATTGGTTTGGCAGCTGAAGTATTAATTGATTCATTTTTTTTATTACCAGTGATTTAACGAAAATCGTTCATCATTACAAATAGCCTGTTAAACGAAAAATCAACCAAACTTGCATAATTCTTGAAATCCAGTAAATTCAACAATTGTTTCGGTATCCTTAACAAATGCCCCTCTCTTAAAACTCAAGACTTGGATATTAAATCTTAACGAAAAGCTCACCGGCACCGGGGAACTGAGCGTTTAGCGGAGAGACTCGGTGTCCCATGGAGCGACGGGTTGGCGGCTTTTGCGATTCTTGTTCGTTTATCTCGACCGCCGCTTTCGGTTTCGTGGTTCCGAGGCTTGTTTTCGCGAGGTCGTCTCGTTCGGCGGTTTTGTTCGCGTCCCAGCAACACAGCAACATTCTTCGTTTAAGCAGTTTGCCTGATCGTTCACCGCATTGTTTTTATTTTTCTATAAAATTAACTTTGACACTTTTAACACCCGGAGCTGAATCTCTGTGAATTGTATTTTCAAAAAAAGATGACTTACCTGAAGGTATTTCTCTACCCTTATTAACATAAGCTTTCATGCTATAAACTATATCTTCATTTGAATTAACAAAATCTAATTCAACTATTCCCTTAACAGAACTATAACCTAAATTACGAACCATACCTCTAGTTGTAATGTATCCTGCTGAGTTTTCTACCATTGAAACATCTTCAATTTTATAGTCTCCAGCATAAGAGACCCCCAAAGTAAAAATCATAAATAAAAAAAATAAAACCGTTTTTTTCATCAGAAATACCTTTCTCGGAGGATATACGAACTAAGTGAATTAAAACTACTTTTAAATCAAGGGGTTATAGAATCTTGATTTTTCGTTTTCAAAAGGCTAAAATCACAACTTTTTTCAGTTTCCTGGTTCCGAGGCTTGTTTTCGCGAGGTCGTCTCGTTCGGCGGTTTTGTTCGCGTCCCAGCAACATTCTTCGTTTAAGCAGTTTGCCTGATCGTTCGCCGCATTGTTTTTTGTTTTTCGTTTTTCGTCTTCGTTCAGTCTCGTAAAAAATTCCGGGTTGCCTCTTTTGTTTCGTGCTGCCAACGACACAAATCAGCGGCGCGGCTTTTTGCGTCCGCTAATTTTGATTGTTAGCATTTTTTCTTTTCTATCACCAAATCCTTTCCCTGCCTTTCCAATCTTGCTTGATGTGAACGACCAAGGTTCTTTTTTTTCATTACCAAGCGTAGATTTGCCTTTGAGCGATGATACTCTCGGAAAGACTGAGAAAACCAGTCGTCTTCAAATTTATAAACCTCATCCACAACTTCAGAGTATTTTACCTTTTCGACATCAATCCCATTCATCTCGATGAAACGTTCAACTATGATCGAAAACGTGTTGGGTTGACGGTGATCAACATTCAGTTCTTCCCATGAGCACCACACACCTGTTTCTTGGCACTTCACTTTACCTTTTTTTGAATGAGCCTTAAAGTACGCTTCTTTTACGTCCCTCAGATCATTGCGGACCAGATCACGGCATGTTCTCCTAAACCTCGCAATTGGAGAATTTCCAACGTTAATGCATTTTATATAGGAGAATACATCTGATGTGGAATCCACCCTGATCACTCGGAAACACTTGGTCTTGTATCTGATCTGCTCAACACGAATCTCCTTTACTCCGACGCCAACCTTCTCCTCTCCTTTCTCATGGAGTCGCAACAAATCCATAATATCCTTGAAATCTGTCTCTGTAAGGGTATCCCCGTAGCTATATGAGTTCAAGATATTCCTGTAATACAGGAGAGCATCCTTCTTGTACCTGAAACTCTTATCTCCTATTATAATTGGTTTCTTCATAAACGATCTATCATGCTAACGCAGCATATTACAGGTGTGCATCTGACAAACAAGATTGTACAGCCTTTAACGCGAACTTCTGTAGTTCATCCAGTCCTTGTCCACCCGCTTTTTATCCTTCTTCGCAATTGATAGGTATCAATTTTGTGTATTGATTAAGCGCACCTTAATTGTAATAAAATAATTTTGTAAGACACACATCTATTTCGTTACGGTGCCTTGGGATCGTCAGATGTTAATTCAATTGGTCCGAACGCTGTGTGAAATTCATAAACCCCCTTTTCTTTGTAATTAATCTGGTTACCTTCCCTAATCCTTAATGATTGTTGACCGGGGGAACTAACAAAACCAGAGGACGAGTGTGATTCAGCGTATTTTGAGAAGACATCGATAGTGTATTGTTTACCATCTGATCCCTTTGCGATAAAACTATACGAAAATTTGGTTGTTTCCATTTTTCTTCCCTCTATGGCTAACCAGTGATTCAACGATTTTCGTTCATCATTACAAAATGCGTATTGAACGACAAATCAACCATACTTGCATAAATCTTGAATCCCGCAAAATTCATGATTTCTTTCATTAATCTTGAGTCTCGTAAAGTTCAAGGATACTTGCATTAATCTTGAGTTTCCCAAAACTCAACAATTGTTACGGTATACTTGAAAATATTAATATTCCAAAATTCAACTAAATGCGGCAACTGGAACAGATCTTTCCTTTGCAAAACTTTTTCTATGCAGTTTAATCCTTTCTATCTCATGAAGCGTATCGGCTGTTAGATAGCTCTCTTTGCAATTAGGACAATGAACAACGGGAATATTCTCGATGATTAGCAAATCTTTTTTCTTGCCATAGCTACGAGTAACATAGCGTATTTCAGCGCCTTCTTTTCCACAAATATCACAAATCATCTTATACCTCATTCTTTATAAACTGTGATAATGACTAATTTTCCAGTAATTCCTGTTTTACACACACAAATGGCCATGCCATTTGATATGGTATCACCTTCGATTAAGTATTTCCATTCCGTAGTTGTCCGATCTTTTTGCCGCTCAATTATTTCCCCAGTAAGTATGATTCGCTCAACATCAAAAATAGAAAGATTATCGTCATTCATTTCTTCTTCGGCATGCAATGTCATGACATAATTTCGAGTACGGATTGCCTCCCGCATTCTTGTTAAAATGCGGTCATACATATAAGTTCCTCCTGTTTAGAGTATCGCGAACCGTTAATTGAACGGAAATGTTACAGAACAACAAATTGCATTTTGAATGGCAATCCAACACTTTTTATGTAGATCTTGATCCTCGTCAGGCTCACGATTTCTTGCATAAATCTTGAGTTTCCCCAAAATCATGATTTCTTGAATAAATCGCAGCACCTACCAAATTTCACAACCCGGATTTTATTCCAAACCGGCCAATTAGCGCAAGGGATTTCTGGTGGTACCGGGATTCGGACCTGAATGAATCGCGAAAGTTGAAATTGGAGAACGAAACCAACTCTCCATACCATAAAAGAGGGCTGTGATTTTTAAACCTGAAACCGCAGTTGCCCATATTCCGATTACAGCCTGCTTTACACCCGATGGTTTTTCCCTTTTCCAAAACAACCAAAACTTCGGCCGTTGATTTAATCCAAAAATATCTTGAATAGACGTTTTCGACGATAGGGCGAGCGCGTCTATGCCTGTCCTGTAATTCATCAATCTTTGGGGTCGGTTTCTATATTTTTCCTTGATAATGGCTCCGATATGGCCTATTTTAATTTCAGCTCATTTGCCATGTGTAAAAGGAGTAACGAAGCCGTCCCCTCGGGGGGCGGCTTCAGCCATTTATGGGGTTGCGAATTGAACGTTTTCACCAGGGAGCCCTCCAAAAAGCGTCGTATTTTTTACGCAATTTGCGGCGCTGATGCTCTCTATCCAGAAAGTAGGCTGTCCAAGGAAGAACGTAATCTCCCCGGCCGGCAAAGACCACTTTTTAACTGAAGTATGTTGGCGTCAGAATGTAGCGTGTTTCCGACCTTCGCTTTTCTTTCCACCAGAGAACCCGATCATCTTGCGCCGGTTGCCTGTTTGGCAAGTGATCAATGACAGGTCGGGGCCAGCGAATTCGTTCACACCGGCGAAAATCTGGAATTCGTTCCTCCTCTTTTTTAACCTCCGAAATGAAGTGCCAAAATGTCGCGCTTTTTCCCTGGTATTCCGGATAACGTTTCAGGCCGCCGATTTTTCCCGGCCATGAAAGCTTGCTTTTGACAAAGTCGCCATGGAAATAACTGTGAAGTACCTCGTCATAAGTCGGCCAGTCACCGTTCGAGTCCTCGATAATAGCAGTCGTCGTGGGTCTGATCAAAGTCCTCGTGGTTCAGCAGGATCTTGTCCGGTATCACGACACAGCGAAAATGCAGATCGTCATCGTCAAAGAAGTAATCGATCCAGTTTATGTAAAATCGATCTTCGCAGGAGAGACCTTAACTCATTTGATTTCCGTGTCGGGAGGTTCACCATGTTTATTACAAATTCGCTATTTCGCTTCTAAAACAGTACAACACGCTGTCTTCGTCGAGATCGCCGAGAAAAAGCCACCCCAACCATTCGTCAAGAATATCGATGGCCTCCTCTCCAAGTCGGTATCTGGTCAACTCTATGGAATCGTGGTGTTTTCCAACAGGCTGGATGTGTTCAAGCCTCACAATAGATTCTTCGGCTCCGGCGATTGGCAGTTTATCCCAAACAAATTGCGGGTACATACAATGCTTTACTCGATCGACAAATATCGAGGGAAAGCCTGATCTGCAACTACCCTCGTCGATTCCGTAGCATGGCGCGACTAGGACGATCGGTGCTGTTTGCCATCGAGGTTTTCCCCTGGTCAATGCCCTATCAACTACCTCGCCGCCTTCGGACAAAATGATCGCGGGCCGTTTTTTGGCCCCATATACGGTCCGGATCTCGTTTTGGTACGACGGCATGGCAGCAACCGGAAGCCTTGATTTTTTTCGAGCCTGACCAATCCTTAGCGGTTTCAAATGGTATTCCGCCATGCCGTGCTCGGTTGGTTAAAAGCGGCCAACGGGCACAATTTCGTTAGGGACTTGGTCAACGTGAGGCAGGAAGGATTTTATTAGCCTTCCTCTGCAATACATGCGCGAATCGTCTTCGATCCACCATTCGTTCGCCATAGATTGGATGGAATCATCAGGGTACATCCGGATCGAACCTTGCCTTTGATTTCCAGATGCCGTCGGAAAAAGTAAGCGTGCCATGAGTTTCGATGATCGATTCGCCCGCGCATGCGTCAAGGGCTTTTAGACCTTCGAAATAAATGTCGTCGTATATCGGCGCTTCGAAAGAGCGAGCCAATTTAGGCTTCTTTTTTTTCTCTTCGAGTTTTTTTCTGACCTTGCTTCTTAACGCTTCAAGAGCGGCTTTTCTTTTTTTTTGTTGTTTTGCGGTAAGCCTTTTGGCGTTCGGCTGGGGGGCTGCTTCCAAGTTTCCATCTGAATCGTAAAAACAAGGAGGCTTGAAATCCAAATATTCTCCGGGCTTGGCACGCAACATGGGCAACGTTTTATATACGAAATGAAGCAAGTCTTCGGTAACTGCGCCGAACTGGTGAACATATTTCTGAATCGGGCCAACAACGACTATCGGAAGCTCCCTTTCGAGTCTTTCGTATAGATTGTCGTCTATTACAGACCACCTGACAAATTCCCGCTCATATTCCGGCTTGTGCAATTCGATTATTTTTTTGTCGGCACCGACAGAATGCAACGCAGGTTCAATTCTTGAAAAAGCCTCGGTGCTCCACGGACCGAAATGATGAAATTTCCATGGAAGGTTTGTATAAGTTTCGCCGCTGTGTTGTTTTGCATGCTCCAAGTCGGCGAGATAAATATACTTTATCAAATGGATCGGACCGAGTTCCCGGCTTCCGAAATCCTCCTGGCCAGCCGTCGCAAGTATAAATTGTAAAAGCCGATCTACTCTTTCTATTTCTATATTCGGGGAATCCATTTTCAAAACGATTTATCCAAGATTTTTGAAATAACATCGCGACTTTCCGCCAGATCATCGCAATGCTCCATCAACCAGTATTTTATAATCTATATCTCATTTTAATAACGGGCAATCGCACCCAATGCCAGATTTTTGTTGATATGAATCAGCATTCCAATCTGACAGGTGTGCAAAATAACCGACCCGTACATTTTTTTCAAGAGCGCGGAAACTCTTTAATTTTTTCAGGATACCCGTAATTGCCCTTCACCCATACGCTGGCCCCGACGTCGCGAGCATCCTGGATAATTCTGGCCGCCCACCTTTTAGGCAGCCTGCCAGCTCCCTTGTTGGAATCGGCACCGATTATCACCCAATCGATACCTTGAGCTTGGTTTTAACTTCGGCGGGTTTTCATCCAACAGTTTCGGTCGTCGTTTGGATTCCGGGTCTAAAGCAAGCTCCGCCCGGAATGACGATGATGGCTGGCCGACGTTATCACGGGGTTGGTTCTAACATCGGCAATGCGCTGGCAGAACTCGGACGCGAAGCGTCCTGGTATGCATTCCCACGCAAAGCGTGGGAACGAGGCGGAGTTGGGATGGCCGACGTAAGAACCAACCCCGTTATCGCCAAAAACGATGCATTCAATCGCATCCACAGGCAAAAAACCGTGACAAAATGCCAGCCAATAATAGATTGACGGACGGGGCTTGGTTCTAATTTCGGACACGTGGATTCCGGGTCTACGCTACATGTTCCATTTAAAAAATTCCCGGAAGCGACGGAATCCAGCTGTTTTATCGACACCCGGGGTACATACCGCTCCGCCCGGAATGACGACCGCCGCGACGATAGTCCCTGAAAGTGGCCGATGTCAAGACCAAGCCCAACGGACGCAATTTGTGCTTCTTGATCCGTTTTCGGTTTTTCAGAGAAACTCTCTTAAAAAACAGTGTTGTTCCTTCAATTGTCGGATTAGTTTGTCGTGCTTATGAACCCTGATCAGCGAGCGGATGATCAGATAGCCGCCCAGGACGAGCAGGAGGACGTTCAATGCGGCCAGGGGAATCATTAGGTTCATGACGTGGACGACGTCGTAGTATTTGGAAGTGGCGATCAGCAGGCTTAGGATGGACATGGGAATCGCGAAGACGGCGATGCCGGTTCGCATCGCCGCCAGGGACGTTCTTTTTTCCGCCAGGACCAGCTGGGCTTCGTTGATGAGAATGGCGCTGGATTCCTTTGCGCATTCCAGCTGTTCTTTTCTGCTTCCGCTCTTTTTGTTCATGCCGATGTCCTTTTTCGACGGTTTTTTAACGTTTGAACTTCAATCCCGTATGGTCCAGCAACCGGTATACCAGCAGCTTGGCAAGGTCGGTCGCCACGAAGGCCGCAATTGCGTACCCCCAAACGAAAAGGGCCAATCTCCATCCGACGGGCGCCACGTACCAGCCGAAAATCACGAGCAATGTGGCCAGAGCTTTCGTACCCACCGCCGACCAGAACAGGGCTTTTCCCGGAGCGTTGCTCCAGAACGGGCCTCGGACGCGCGCCAGAAAGATCGTTAGATGTCCCGCCACAGCCAGCTTGAGAAAGATCAGGGACTGAATCGCTTCCATGTCCAAACCGAACACGTGCCTGCCTATATACAGCAATCCGAAGGATGCCGCAACACCCACCAGGCCCAGAAACGTGGCCATTCCGAGGACGATACGCATGTCCCATCGTTCGGGATGTTCGGAATATTTAACGTTGTCGTAGGCGATGGCCATGATGGGAGCGTCGTTCAACAATGCCAGCAGGATGATCATCACTGCCGTGACCGGGTAGAAATTGAAAACCAGAATCGAAGTGGTAATGAAAAACAAGATGCGAATGGTTTCCGCGATGCGGTAGATCGCGTAGCTGTTCATCCGCTGGAAGATTTCGCGGCTTTCCTTGATGGCATCGACAATGACCGACAGGCCGGGCTGGGTCAGGACGATGTCGGCCGAGCTTCTGGCGGCGTCGGTCGCCCCTGCCACCGCGACTCCCACGTCGGCCTTTTTCAAGGCGGGCGCGTCGTTGACCCCGTCGCCCGTCATGCCGACGATGTGGTCGGCCTTCTGCAACTTTTCGACGAAATCGTACTTGTGTTCGGGAAAGACCTGCGCGAAGCCGTCGGCGTTTTCCAGGATTTCCAGCGCCCGTCCGTCGCCCGCTTTTTCGACCTGGTCGGCTGTCATGATGTTCTGCCCCAGGCCTACCTGCTTTGCGACGCTCTTGGCGATGGCCTTGTGGTCGCCGGTGACCATTTTCACCTTGATGTTCATGTTCTTCGCCGTATCGATGGTTTCTGCGGAATCGTCACGGGGAGGGTCCTGGAGTCCGAGCACTCCGACGTATTGCCAAACTCCGACCGGGTCGCATTGGGCGACGCCCAGAGCGCGGTAGCCGTTTTCGGCGAGATCGTCCACGATTTCGTCCAGCTGGGCTTCCAGGTCTCCGGGATTTTCCAGCTTTTCCAGGACCGCTTGGGGCGCGCCCTTTGCGACTTTCAAATGCAGACCCGCCGAATCCAGGACACTCGCTTGCGTTGTTTTGGTCACCGGGTCGAAAGGCTTGAAATCCGAAACCGAACAATCGGCTGTTTCGTTCGCCGCCTCCTCGTCTTCGGAAAGTTTATCCAGCACAGCCGTATCGATGGGATCCTGGTTTTCGGCCTTCGACGCCAGGGCGGCGTATTTTAGAACGTCTTTTTCCGAAAAATCCCCGAAGGGAAGAATTTTGCCGACGGTCAGCTTGTTTTCCGTGATGGTTCCGGTTTTATCGGAGCACAGGATGTCCATGCCCGCCATTTCCTCTATGGCGACCAGGCGGCTGACAATGGCTTTCTTCTTCGCAAGGCGCGAGGCCCCTACGGCGAGGGTGACCGACATGACCGCCGGAAGAGCGGCCGGAATGGCGGCTACGGTAAGAATCAGCGCGAATTGCAGGGTGGTGAGCCAGCTTTCGTGCCGAAAGGCCGCGACAATGCAAATCACCGCCACAAGCGCAAGGGCGAGCGCTATGAGGTAGTCGCCGATCTTGACGATGGTCTTTTGAAAGTGGCTCTTCGTCTGCGCGGACTCCACCAGTTTCGCCGTCTTTCCGAAATAGGTGTCCATGCCGGTAGCCGTGACCAGGGCGTCCATTTCGCCCCGGGAAACCACGCTTCCCGAATAGGCCACGTCTTGTTCATGCTTTTCCACCGGCATGGATTCTCCCGTCAAGGCGGATTCGTCGGCCTCCAGCCAATCTCCGCGCAGCAGCTTGACGTCGGCCGGGACGATGTCTCCCAGGCGAATTCTCACCAAATCTCCCGGGACCAGCTCTCTGGCCGGAATTTTTTTCCATTTGCCGTCCCTTTCGACGCGCGCGCTCAGGGCGAGTCTTTTCTTCAGCTGCGCGATGGCGTTGTCGGCCTTGTTCTCCTGCCAGAAACCCACTGCGGCGTTGAGCAATAGCAAGACCGCGATAATGGTGAAATCCTCCCAATGCCGGACGACGGCGGACAGGATCGCCGCCGCTTCGATCATCCAGGGAATCGGTCCCCAGAAATAACTGAGGAATTTTACGACCGGACTTGTCTGTTTTTCCATGATTTCGTTCGGTCCGTACTTCTCCAGCCTTTGCTCCGCCTCCGAGGACGAAAGACCTTCGGGGGAGGTCTCGAGATCTTCGATGATCTCCTTGCTTTGGTGTCTGAGCGCCTCTTCGGCGCCGATTGCGATCTGGTCCATGATTAGCTCCTTTCTGCCGCGCTAAATGCGGCGTGCCAAAGGGAATCGAACGACTTCGATTTTCCGTTCGATGAAAACGCGCCTGCACATCAGGCGATCAGGGCTTCGGCGACCTTGTGGAATTCGCGCGCCTTGTTGAAGAAATAATCGGCCCCGGCCGCCATACTCTTTTTTCGGTATTGGCTGTAGTCGTAATTGGTGAGTATCACGACCGTGGTTTCCGGAAAAAGCGACTTGATTTCCTTCAACGCGTCGATGCCGTTTTTTCCGGGAAGGCGAATATCGAGAACGACCGCGTCGGGCCTGAGCCGTTCAATGTTTTCGAGAACATTCTCGGCGCTCTCTTCTTCTCCCACGATCTGGATTGCGGGATTTTCGGAGAGCATTTCCGCCATGCGTTCTCGTACGGGTGCCGAATCGTCTATAATCAAAACCGTTTTCATCGTCGATTTCCTTTCTTTTTAGAAACAAGGTAACCGTTCGGAAACGATTTCGAAATCGGATTGACTCGGATCTTCGCGTAGGAATTTTGCGGGAAAGGATGTCGGTGTCGGTCCTACAAAATGCGGGGTTAAAGCGGTCGGACTGCTTCGGGCTACTCGACGATGCCGTTTTTGACGGCGTAGTAGACGAGTTCGGCGTTGGTCTTCATTCGCATTTTCTCCAGAATTCTGGAGCGGTAGGTGCTGACCGTCTTGACGCTCAAGGCCAGTTCGTCGGCGATGTCCGACACGGTCTTCCCCGACGCGATCATGGAAAGAACCTGGAATTCCCGGTCGGACAGGTTTTCGTGGAGCATTTTGCCGGCGTCGGAGTCCAGGGAAAAAGCGATTTGCTCCGCAAGGGCCGTGCTGATATATTTTCCGCCGCCGTGGACTTTTCGTATGGCGGAAACGAGTTCTTCCGCCGCGCTCGCCTTGGTCAGATATCCGGACGCGCCCGCTTTCATGAGGCGCAACGCGTAATGGCTTTCGGGATGGACCGTCAGGATGACCACCGGCGTGCGGGGAAATTCGACTTTCAACTGTTTCAGGGCGTCGAGTCCGTCCATGCCGGGCATGGTAATATCGAGCAAGACGACATCGTAGGGTTGCTCCCTCAAGCGGCGAAGCAATTCGTGGCCGTCGCCCGCTTCTCCAGTGGCTTGCATGCCGGGGTCCTCCGAAACGATCTGTTTGAGTCCTGCCCTTACGATGGGATGGTCGTCGGCTATGATCACGTTAATCATGGATTGATTCCTCCGGGTTTTCTTCGGCAATTTCAATTTCCACACGCGTCCCCTTGCCCTTTTCTCCGAAAAATCGGGCGGTGCCGTTCCACTGGTACAGCCTTTCCCGGATACCGATCAGCCCGAACGATTTGCGGTCGTCGATTTTCGCTTGCTCGATGCCGACGCCGTTGTCCGCGACGGTCAAAAGGACGCATCCGTTTCGTCTTTTCAAGGAAATCGAGACCTTGGTAGCGTTCGCGTGACGCAAAACATTGGTCAGGGTTTCTTGAAATATACGGAAAATAGCCGTTTCCTGTTCTTTGTTCAAGGCAATGTTTTCATCTTCCATATTCAGCTCGCAAGGGATTTCCGTCCGTTTTTCGAATTCTTCGGCATGTTGCTCGACAGCGGCCGCCAATCCGAAATCGTCCAGGATGACCGGGCGCAGCTCCGAGCAAACTTCGTGGAGGGTTTTCAGGGAGTCGTCGATGATTTGCTCCATGGCGCGGATTTTCCCGGATGCGTCGGCATTATCCGGGGCAGACCGCTTCTTCAGCCAGACCAGGTCCATTTTCAGGACCGAAAGAGACTGGCCCAGGCGGTCGTGGATTTCCCTGGCGATTCTTTTGCTCTCCCGCTCGCGAACGTTCCACTGGCTCCTTGCCAGATCGCGGATTCTTTCCAGCGAAACGCCCAGTTCTATCCTGGCCTCTTTTTCTTTTCGCACGAGGGTTTCCAGGGACCTGGCCATGCCGTCGATGATTTCGGCGAGACGACCGATTTCGTCCCTGCCGCGCATTTTGCCCACCCGCGCGCCCAAATCGCCATTCGACAATCTTTGGGCGGCGTCCATCATTTTTTCCAGGCGCCTGCCAATCAGCTGGCGGCCTGTCAGCCACACCGCGAGGATAGCGGCTGCGGAAACCACGGCCAAAAGAGCGATGTCGCGCCTGAAAACGCGGCCTGGTTTTTCGAAAACCGTTTTTTCGGGAATGGCGATCGCCAAACGAACGCCTCGACCCTCCAAGTCGCTTCCCACGGAAGCGACCGCATAGACAACAGGCGATCCCTCGCCATTTTCGGCCCTGACGATTCCGGTTTTTCCTTCATGGAGCAGGCGGGCGACATCGTCGTCCAAGGTGCTTTCGGAGATCCAACTCCGGTTCCCGGAGTCGTAGGCAAGGACGTCCCCGTGCTGGCTGGTTTGAATAATTCGCGAACCCTCGGGCGCATCCAAGCCGGTCGGAAATATATGCCGGTCGAGCCGTTTGACGTCCAATACCGCAAAAAAGACGGCGACCGTTTCATCTTCCTCGCCGAAAAGCGGCTTGGAAAGGACGACCGACGGATTTCCGTCCCGATTGTCCCAATGGTAATGGCCTTTCCCGTCGCTGCGGTTTTCCATGACTTGGGCAAGCCGGTCGCGGTCCGCAAAGTTTTCGCCTCCGGAAGCGGGATTCGTTGTGAACAGCAAGCTTCCGTCCCGTTTCGCCCCGCCTATTTCCAGATAACCCTCGTTACGCCGAAGAAAGGAAGCGGCAAGGACTTTGGCGTTTTCCGCACCATCCCCTTCGGTTGCATACAAATCGGACAAAGCGCCCAAATCGCGATACACATCGGCAAAATATTCCGATTCCTCCAAAGCCGCGTATTTGGCAAGCCGGTAAGCGTTGTTCAGAATTTCCGCGACCGCGTTTTCCTCCCTTTCCTTGGCATTGTGCACGACCAGCCCCCAAGTGAACGCCAGGGGAATCAGCGCCAGCAAATACAGAATCGCTTTGAGGCTTGAAAATTTTCTCATTTCTTTTTTCCGAAAAACATAATTAATCGACTCGTTTGACTCGTTCCCTCTCTTGGCGTCCGCGTTTCGCAAAACCATGGCCGATTAAAAAAACAACAAATTGTTGTACGATACACTCGCGGAATATATTGTATCCTCCATTCGATTGCCATGAAAAAAAAGGCCTTTGAAGGCCTTTTTCTTATTATGACGGATTTGGTGGAATAGGCATAGGTTGGGTTGAGCGGGATTTCATGTTGGGTTTCGCTTACTGCTATTTTGCGTCGAGCACCTTGCAAGAATGTTTGAAAGACTATACCAGCGAAACCCAACACTTCACGACGCTCAACCCAACCTACGTTTAAGCTATTCCCATAGTTCGATACAATCGCAGAGTACATTGCGTCCTGCGGGCTTGGTTTTAACGTCGGCCGGCTTTCATCCAACAGTTTCGATCATCCCATGGATTCCGGGTCTCCGCAAGCTCCGCCCGGAATGACGGTGTTGGTTGGCCGACGTTAGAACCAAAACCCGTCCTGCATTCGATTGCCATGAAAAAAAGGCCTTTGAAGGCCTTTTTTTCATGATTTTTCCTATTGCCTGTCTATTGCCTATTCGGTTTTCAAGACGACATAGCGTGAATATTGCCCTTCTTTCACCAGCAGCAGAACTGCGCTGTCCTTGGGCGTTGCCTCGACGGTCTTCTCGAATTCGTGCGCATTGTCGATTTTCTTCCTATCGACTTCCTGAATGACGGAGCCCGTCTTCATGCCCGCCAGCGCCGCCACGGACCCCGGTTTCACCTCGGTCACCACGACGCCTTTTTCATCCTTCAGGTTGTATTTTTCGGCCAGATCGAGCGATATGTCCCGGACACTCAAGCCGAGCTTGTCGATACGCCGGGAAATTCCGGCGCTGGCGACTTCGCCGTCCTCCAATCGACCGACAGTCACGTTCAGCGTCTTGCGCGATCCATGCCGCAATACGGTTATCTTAGACTTGGTACCGGGGGCTTTGAGCGCGACCTGGTTGCGGAAGGATCCGATCTCGTTCACCGGTTTTCCCTCGAATTCCACAATGACGTCCCCCTGCTGCATGCCGCCCTTTTCGGCCGGTGAGTCCTTGGAGACCTGGGCCACGAGAATGCCCTTTTGGTTTTCCAGTCCGAAGGATTTCGCCAGGTCAGGAGTCAAGTCCTGAATCACAATGCCGAGATGGCCGCGAGTGACTTCGCCGGTTTGAATCAGCTGATCCTTGATCGATTTGGCCATGTTGATGGGAATGGCGAAGCCAATGCCCATGTAGCCCCCGCTTTGGCTGAATATAGCCGTGTTCATGCCCACGGCCTCTCCATCCAGGTTCACCAGCGGTCCGCCCGAGTTGCCCGGGTTTATGGCGGCGTCGGTCTGGATGAAATTTTCGTAGTCCGCGATGCCGATGCTGCTGCGGCCCTTGGCGCTGACAACTCCCGCAGTCAGGGTATGGGTCAGTCCGAACGGATTTCCGATGGCCACGACCCATTCGCCCACTTCAAGAGCGTCGGAATCGCCCATCGGGAGCACCGGCAGGTCGTCCGCGTCGATCTTGATCACCGCGACGTCCGAGTGAGGGTCGGTCCCGATGGTCTTGGCCGTGAACTCCCGCCCGTCCATTAGCTTGACTGTCACCTTTTCCGTGTCGCCCACCACGTGGTTGTTGGTCAGGATGTAGCCGTCCTTGGAGATGATGAAACCAGAGCCCTGCCCCACCACGCGGCGTCCGGAAGACGGCTGGTCTTCTTGCAGGCCTTCCTGTTTCGGAACGCCGAAGAAATGCCGGAAAAAATCGTCCCCGAAGGGTCCGCCGTTGCCAAAGGGCGAAAAGAACTGGACGTTGGGTCCTTGCACGCTTTTTTCCACCTGGATGAACACCACGGCGGGCGACACTTTCTTCGCCACTTCGGCAAACGCTTTGCCCGACTGCCGAAGGCTTTCGATGCCCCCATCCGTTGCCGCCTGGGAGGCCAATGGAACAAGCATGAAAAGGGCTATGGCCAGCGTTGCCAGAAAACGCCTGACCAAGCTTGGCGAAGCCATTTCGTTTCGGTTTTTTTGTTTGAGATCATTCATAGGTTCCTCCTTTGATTTGGGTTCGGGGCTTGGTTTTAACATCGGCCACTTTCAGGGACTATCGTCGCGGCGGTCGTCATTCCGGGCGGAGCGGTATGTACCCCAGGTGTCGATAAAATAGCTGGATTCCGTCGTTTCCGGGAATTTCTTAACTGGAACATGCAGCGTAGACCCGGAATCCAGGCGGCCGAATTTAGAACCAAGCCCGGCTTTCGCAATCTGTAGAAACTCTCGGTTGAAATTTATTCCAGGGGAAGAATGCTGCGTACCTTCTCCAGGAGATCGTCCACGTCGAACGGTTTGTCGAACATCGCCGCAGCACCGTATTTTTCGGCCGAACGATGGGTTTCCTCGTCTCCGAAAGCCGTGATCAGAATCATCGGCGGAAATTCAGCTATTTCCGGACGGCCTTCGAGCACTTCCATGCCGGTGACTCCGGGCATGCGGATGTCCGATATGATCAGGTCGAACTGTTCGCGATTGTACTCTGCGGGAAGCAGATAGGCCGCCAGATGGGTCAGCAGAGAGACGCCGTCCGCGCATTCCACCACGTCGTAGCCGTATTTTCGCAAGGAAAGCGCCAGAAGCGCCCTCATTTCCCGGTCGTCCTCCGCCAGCAAAACCCGGTTGGCGGCAATTGCCACGTCTCCGGCCTTCGTTTTTCCAAATTGGCCTTTTGTTCGAGCCGCTTCTTTCGCATCCATAATCATCGCTACCTCCTTTCCTTGGGCTTGTTTTTTGATCGAGCCGATTTGGAAAAGAGATATTCCAAGAAGCGTGCCAAAGGTGGCGAGAAACAAGGTGCAAGGTTGGGCCTTCGTTCCCACGTTTTCCCACCTTCGTTCTCGACCTCTCGCCCCTCGTTCCCACGCTCCAGCGTGGGAACGCATATCGGGACGCTCCAGCGTCCCGTCATCCGAAGCGCTCCTTGTTTTTGCACCTTAATGAAGGCGTGTAGGAGGGTGTTTTGTTTTCGCAAACGGCTGCGCAAGACGTGCTCCCTCGACACGGGACGCAGGAGCGTCCTTCAGGCGTTCCCACGCCGGAGCGTGGGAACGAGTCCAACGAGTCCACCTATTCGGCCGGTGGCGGACCCAATTCCGCCCTGAAAACAGCTTGACACCGGCAAAGTCGGAGGAGAAGTCGCGGAAAAAGACGGGGCGTTTCGCCACGGTCGGGCAGAACGCCCCCGAGGCCGGGAATTGGCATTGCGTATCCTTCCTGCAGTTTTTCGACCTGTGCAATGGGAAACGACGGTAAGGCGCAAAACCCACTTGTCCCGGTAGCACCGCCTTCCACGTCGGCGCGGCGCATGTTGTTTTGGGACTTCGCAACGGCGAAGCATCCGACACCGCGCCGCCGTGGAAGGCGGCGCTACCGGCTGTCCGGCGTTGGTCCTCCTCCATGGGAGGACAGGCGTTGTCAGTCGTTTTGAACGCCGTACTTCTGGAGCTTGCGATAGAGGGTCTTGCGGTCCAGTTTCAGTATTTTCGCCGCCCGGGTGCGATTGTCTCCGACGGTTTTGAGCACGTGCAGGATGTATCTGCGCTCGACCTCTTCCATGGGAAGCAGCTCTTCGGGATCCAGGCTCCCGATGAAAAAATGCTCGCTTTTGTACGCTTGAATTTTGGGAGGAAGATCGTCCACGGCGATTTTTTCGAAACGGGTCAGAGCCACGGCCCGTTCCATGGCGTTGCGAAGCTCCCGGACATTGCCGGGCCAGGAATAGTCGAGCATCTTTTTGGCCGCGTTTTCCGAAACGCCCGATACCTTTTTTTCGAATCGACGGGCGAACTGCTTGATAAAATGGTCGGCCAGCAGGAGAATGTCGGTGCCCCGCGCCCGCAACGGGGGCGCTTCCATCTGCATGACATTGAGGCGGTAGAAGAGATCCTCGCGGAACTTGCCCTCCTCGACCGCTGTCTCCAGGTCGATGTTGGTGGCGGCCAGAATTCGCACATCGACCGCGATTTCCTTGTTGGCACCCACCGGGCGAATGCGCCGTTCTTCAAGGGCGCGCAGGAGCTTGGGCTGTAGCATCACGGGAAGTTCGCCGATTTCGTCCAGAAAAAGCGTGCCCTTCTCGGCTTCCTGGAACAACCCCTTGCGGTCGCTGGTGGCATCGGTGAAGGCCCCTCGCTTGTGGCCGAAAAGCTCGCTTTCCAACAACGCCTCGGGCAACGCGGAGCAGTTGACAGGGATAAACGGCGCATCGTGGCGCTTGCTGTGCTTATGGAGGGTGTGCGCGACAAGTTCCTTGCCGGTGCCGCTCTCGCCGGACACCAGCACGGAAATGTCCGTCTCCGCCACCCGGGATATTTGCGAAAAGAGCTTTTGCATGGATGGGCTTTCGCCGAGCAGTTCGTCGAATCGCGGCTTGCGTCCAGCTTCCCGGTCCAGGAACCTGACTTTTTCCAGCAGTTTTCGATGGGAGATCGCCCGGTTCAAGGCCAGCTCGAGGATGTCCGTATCGATGGGCTTGGCCACGAAATCGTAGGCGCCTGCACGAATGGAAGCGATGGCGCTTTCGAGGCTTCCGAACGCGGTGATGGTGATGACGGGTATGTCGGGACGGTTCGAAACGACCCTTTCGCACAATTCGATTCCTGTCATGCCCGGCAGGTTGATGTCCGCGAGCACCACGTCGAAATCGGTCTCCTTCAGATCGGAAAACGCGTTTTCCGCACGAGTATGCCACCGGACTTCGAAGCCTCGACGGCCCAAGTCGAAATCGAGCATTTCGCACATGGCCTGGTCGTCGTCGACGATCAGTACTTTTGCCTTCATTCGAAAGCCTCCATGGGCAGATTGATTATGAAGCACGCCCCTTTTCCAGGCTCGCTTTCCACATCGATCCACCCGCCATGCTCCTGGACGATGCCGTAGGCGATGGAAAGACCCAGCCCTGTTCCGGTCCCCACTTCCTTTGTCGTATAAAAAGGCTCGAAAAGGTGCTCCAAATTTTCCGCCGGAATTCCCGGCCCCTGGTCCTTGACCCGAACGGCCAGGTATTTTTCTTCCGGTCCCGTCGAACCCGGCTTCTGTTTTTCCTCCACCGACAGCCCCACTTCCAGCACACCGCCTGCGTCCATGGCCTGAATGCCGTTGTTGACAAGGTTTGTGACGACCTGCTGAATTTGAAGTGGATCGACTGGAATCGGCGCGATTTCCCAGTCGCAAACGACGCGAAAGGACACCTTCGCCTTTTGAGCCGTTTGCCCGAGCATTTCCAGCACTCGGTTCACCAACGCTTCCATATCCTGCGGGCTGCGGGCCAGCTTTTTCCTTCGGGAAAAATTCAAAAGTCCGTGCATGATCTTGGTGATTCGCTCCGCCTGCTCTCCGACGATACGGGCGCATTCGTCGATGTCCTTTTCTTCAAGCCCTCCGGAACGAATCAGCTTGGCCCTGCCGGATATGACGTTGAGCGGCGTTCCCAATTCATGGGCCATGCCTGCGGAGAGCCTTCCCAGCGTGGCCAGTCGCTCGGCATGGCGCAACTGCTCGAGCGCCTCGATACGACGTTCGTTCTCCACAATGAGCGCTTCCCGGCTCGCTTGCAGTTCCTCGCACATGGAATTCAGCGTTTGCGCCAGCTCGGCGAACTCGTCGTCGCCTCGCACGTCAAGATCGGGGGCCAGGTCCCCTTTTCCGATTCTGATGGATTTGTCGATGAAGCCGACCAAGGGCTGGTGTATCCATTTTCGGAAATGGAACCAGTGAAGCGCGCCGGAGGCGATAAACAGGATAGCCGCCGTTATGAAAAGACGAACCAGGGATGTCCGGGTGTACTCTTTGAGCCCGGACAAGGATTCCGATAGTTCGACCGCGCATCGACCCTGGGCATCCGTTCTTGCCGGCACGTATGTAACCCGGAATTCTTCGCCGTCGGCTTTTTGCATGACGACCGATTCGGTCTTTCCTTGCAGGACCCGCCCCAGTTTTTCGACAGGGACTTTCGGCGCAAAGTTTTTCGACGGATTGCCGAAATCGACCCAGCGGATTTCGATGGATTTTTCTTTGGCATTTGCGTCGCCGATCAGCTTGATCGCCATTTTCGGCCCCGAGTTTTCCCAGGCGTGCTCCGCCATGCCCGACAAAGCTTTCCCGAGAAGAAGCGCGTCCTTTTTCATATCGGAATCGAACTGAGCGACCTCTTGACGATATCCCATGTAGCCGTACCCGCCCAGAACCAAAATCAACAGCAGCATCAGAAAAAAATAAATTTTATAGAAAAGCTTCATACAAGATACCTTTAAGAAACGAATGTCTACATCTTTCGATGGAATAAATCAAAAATATCAAACCGTTTTTTACGCCCATTTAAGGCGGGATTTCGATTTTTGTCAACGAAAATACACAGGCTTTTTGTGTGATACGGTATTGCGAAGGAAGAAGCAATAAAATCCGGCGGGGCTCATCGGAACGTAATCTACACGGTGAGGATATCAAGCAAAGATGCCAAGGGCGCCTGGATAGACCGGGGAGATAATTCCACCGGAGATGTGTTGATATCAGGGATGTAAGACTTATTTATAGGCATTTGGCACCCTTTGGAAATTCCGGGGTCAGTATAACTTAATTCCAAGCACGCAGTTCGAGTCGGGCACATTGACCCGAGCCGCTCAACTGCGCGCATTGGCCAGCCTGAAGGAATTGTTCGATGGTATATCCTAAAACAAACGCATCCGGCGATTCATCGAAGTGTTCCCGGTCCGCAATAATTTTGTTCGTCATCAGCCCTGCCATTCTTATGGTCTGCATGGCTGTGATAGAAACATATGCTCTCCCTTTAATCTCTGGCCGGGCGCACATGTTTGTTAATGATACAAAATTGGACATGCTGTTTTTCATTCTTTGGGTTGTTTTTATTTCACTCAGATTGCGCAACCAACTGCCGGGTTATTGGTTTTTCTCCTGGTGGCCTATCCTTGCTATTTTGTGTGTCGTGGCCGTTTATGGTTTCAGCGCATTTTTAGGATTGCCCATTGGAAGAGAAGAACGGTTTCCGGCTATAGTGGTGATGCTGCCCGCGAGCGGGATCCTTCTGATTCTTTCCTTGGGATCGACCATTTATAATGCCATATATAAGGCCGTGAAATCGGAATGATCATTGGTGTGGGAGCCGATCGCATCGAGATCGGTTCCGATGGGCATAAAGCCGTTACCGGCGGAGGAGATAGCGCGGTTCATCGCGGATTTGCGGGGAGCGGCAAAGGTAACCAGAGCTTCCAGCTCTGGTCCCGTATCGCGAATATGCCGACGCTTGGAAGCCAAGGCATGCCAGACCAGGATGGTCTGGTTACCATCGACACGCCTTTTCCCACAAATCCGCGATGAACCGATAGCGTTAATGCAATAAAGGAGCGCAGGACCCTTTCAGGAAGATGATTCATCGTGGATTTGTGGGGAGCGGTAAAGGTAACCAGAGCTTCCAGCTCTGGTCGCGGTACCGCGAATATGCCACTCCCTCGAAGCCAAGACACACCAGACCAGGATGGTCTGGTTACCATCGAGGCACCTTTCCCCACAAATCCGCGATGAACCAGGAAGATTTCACAAATGTAATGTTCCTGAAAGGGTCCTGTAATTTTCTACTCTTATAGTTGCCTCGACCGGCCGGAAGATGGACGGCACGGAACGTTATCGATAAAGAAAAACGGCACAGCAAAGAAAAGGAGATACGAATGGCTGTCGATGTGAAGCAAATCGGGGACATGGTCGCACGGGAGAGCGACCTGATTGGGCGGATACGCAACGAGATCCACAAGGTAATCGTCGGACAGGAAACCCTGATCGACAGGCTTTTGCTGGCGTTGCTCTGCAACAATCACGTTCTGATCGAAGGGGTCCCCGGACTGGCCAAGACGCTTGCGGTGACAACGCTTGCGAAAATGCTCCAGGCATCGTTCCGGCGGATACAGTTCACCCCCGACCTGCTGCCGGCGGATGTGATCGGCACGCCGATCTACAATCCCAAGACCGGCCAGTTCACGACCAAGAAAGGCCCTGTCTTCGCCAATATCGTACTCGCCGACGAGATCAACCGCGCGCCTGCCAAAGTGCAAAGCGCGCTTCTGGAGGCCATGCAGGAGCGCCAGGTGACCATCGGAGACGGCTACTACAAGCTCGACGACCCGTTTCTCGTTCTGGCCACCCAGAACCCCATCGAGCAGGAAGGCACCTATCCGCTTCCCGAAGCCCAAGTGGACCGTTTCATGCTGAAACTCAAGGTAACCTATCCCACCAAGATCGAAGAACTCGCCATCTTGAGACGCATGGCCAAATCGAACCCCGCGACGGAGGTGGAGCCGGTGATCGCGCCGGAGGATGTCAAGCGTCTTCGCGAGGTGGTCGACGAGATATTCATGGACGAAAGGATTGAAAAATATATCGTCGATCTAGTCGAGGCGTCGCGCGACCCGGCGGCCTACAAACTCGATATCGGCCAGCTGATCCGCTACGGCGCGTCGCCGCGCGCCACGATATTCCTGGCCATGGCCGCCAAAGCCAACGCCTTTTTCGAAGGCCGGGGGTATGTGACGCCCCAGGATGTCAAAAGCATCGCCATGGACGTCTTGCGCCACCGCATCGTCATCACCTACGAGGCCGAAGCCGAGGAGATGACATCCGAGGATATTGTCGAAAAGATTCTCCAGACCGTGGATGTGCCATGATACCCAGCGAACTCGCCAAGAAAATCCGCTATATCGAGATCTACACCAGCAAAGCCGTCAACGACGCCCTTGCCGGGGAATACGAGAGCATGTTCAAAGGCCGGGGCATGGAATTCGACGAGGTCCGGGAATATCAGATGGGAGACGATATTCGGTCCATCGACTGGAATGTCACGGCCCGCACCGGCACGCCCCATGTCAAGCGCTATGTGGAAGAGCGCGAACTGACCGTGATTTTCATGGTGGACCTGTCGGCATCGGGCGCCTTTGGCAGCGTCCGCCAGACCAAAAACGAAGTGGCGGCCGAACTGTGCGCGCTCTTGGCGTTTTCCGCCATCAAAAACAACGACAAAGTCGGCCTGATCGTATTCACCGACCAGGTGGAAATGTTCATACCGCCCGCAAAAGGGACCACCCATGTGCTCAGGCTCATCCGGGAGCTTCTCAATTTTTCCCCCGGCCAGAAGGACACGGACATTTGCGCCGCCATCGAGTACCTGGGGCGGGTGACAACCAAAAAATGCGTGGTCTTCCTGATCTCCGATTTTCTCGGGGAAGACTTTGAAAAACGGATGCGAGTGCTTGGCAAACGGCACGATCTGATCGCCATGTCCATCGCCGACCCTCGGGAAGTGGCGCTGCCCAATGTCGGGCTGATCGAGCTGGAAGACGCGGAGACCGGCGAACTGGTCCTGGTAGACACCGGAAGCGCTTCGGTCCGCAAGCGGTACGAAAATCTGGGTCAGGACAGGCAAAAAATTTTAAAGGACCTTTTTCGCTCCATGGGCATCGACCACCTCGAAATCATGACCGGACGAAATTACGTCCGGGAGCTGGTCCGATTTTTCAGAACGCGCGAGCGACGATTACGGAGATAACGCAATGACACAAGAACCGGAAGACCGGAAATTGGATTTTAGCCTTCCCCCACGGGATCGAGCAATAACGCTCAAGGCGCCGAAATCGCTGATTTTTCTCTACGTTCTCGTTCTTTTGGCGATCCTTGTCGATATCGGGCTCGATATGGGGTTTTCGGCATGGAAGCCCGAATCGCCCCGTTCCGCAACAACCGAAGGATCTTCCCTGTCCCCCGACGCCCAAAAGGACCTGGCGCTCAAGCTGGAAAAGCAGGATTTGAACCAGGCCTCCATATCCGCCTGGAAACAGTATCTTTCCATAGCTTCCCTCGACAACGGGGAGGCCGCCAAGATCTGGTACCGCATCGGAAAACTCTGTCAGCAGGAGAGGCAATACGAGGAGGCGCTCGAGAGCTTCTACCGTTCCGAGAGTTTCGCGACGGTCCCCGAGCTGGCCCCGGAAATATCGCGCAGGGTCCAGGATTGCCTGGAATCCGCAGGAAAATTCGCCGCCCTTCGCTACGAACTATCCGACCGAGTGGGCATGAGTCCGTCGCCGGATGGAAACAAGTCGGTTTCCAAAGGCGACGAGGTCGTCGCCGAGATCGGGCCGGAAAAAATAACGGAATCCGATTTGGATCAATGGATCGAAGCGCAGATCGAAGGACAACTCTCCCGGATGGCCCCCTACATGCCGGACGAACAGTTGAAGAAACAAAAGGAAGCGCTTTTGAAAGAATTTTCAATTTCTTCCCAACGCCAAATGCTTCTGGGCCAGATGATCGGGGAAGAAGTCCTTTATCGAAAGGCGATAGAATTAAAACTCCCGGAAGACCCCAAGGTTCAGGCGGAGATCAAGCGACAGGAAAGAGCGCTCTTGGCCGGAGACTTGATGCAAAAGGAATTCGCGCAAAGAATCAACATCACCGAAAGCGATCTGAAAACCTACTATGAAGCGCATCGGCAGGACTACACGACCGAAGCCGAAGAGGAGGGAAGCGAACCGGCCCAGAAACCGTTCGAGGATGTCCGCAGCGAAATATACCAGACCCTTCGGTCGCAAAAGCAACAGGAGGTGCAGCAAAATATGCTGGGCGAGTTGAAGGAAACCTACGATGTCGTCATTCATCGTTCGGCATTCGAAAACGACCGGGCCGAACAAGACGCCGATGCCGCCATGGCTGCGCAGGGAAAAGGCGTTGCCGGAGGTCCGTCCGGAAAACCCGCGACCGCCCAAAGTCCTGGAGAGGCCAACCCGGCCCCCCCGGCTGAAAGCGCCGACGCTGATAAGTAATCGGAAATGGCAAATATGAACAGAAACGACATTCATTCTCGTCCGCGCCCAAAACGCGTACGCGGCTTTATTCAGGCAACCCTGGTCGTTTTCGCAATCCTCGGCCTGGTATTCGTCCTGTCGTGTCGCGACGATTCCCCGCAAAAGGATGCTTCCGCGGAGAATCGAGCGGAGAAGAAGGAGGATCCGGGCATTCACAAAACTTACGAACGAGGTCCGGCGACCCTCGCTCTCGATATCGACCGGTCGGAAATCACCATTGCCGACCGGCTGCGTCTGGCCATCGGGCTGACCGTGGATGAAAACTACGAATGCGAACTGCCCGGTGTTGGGGAAAAACTGGAGCAGTTCGGCATCGTCGATTACCACACGTCGCAACCCGAGCTTGTGGGCGACAACCGGAAGAAAATCACGCGCTCGTACGTCCTGGAGCCGTTTCTGTCGGGAGAATACAAAATTCCGCCGCTCAAGGCCTCTTTTTGGAAAACCGGGGATAAAGAGAACGGACTGCACGAAATAGAATCCGAAGAGGTCGTCGTCGAGGTCAAATCGCTTTTGCCGGAAAAAATGGCCGAGCTGAAAATGCATGACATCGCGCCCCCCGTCGGCCTTCCCCGGTCCTACAATCCGTGGATGGTTGCGGCAATTGCCGGAGGAGCGCTCGCGGTCCTTTCGCTGTCGGGCTTTTTGATCTACCGCAGGCGCAAAGCGGCCGGGTCGGTATCCGCCGTGCGAATACCGGCGCACGAGATCGCCTACGAGGAGCTTTCGAATCTGGTCTCCCAAGACCTGATCGAAAAGGGCGAAATCAAACGTTTCTACCAGGGGATATCCGATATCCTCCGCCGGTACATAGAGAACCGTTTCGGCCTGGCGGCGCCGGAGCAGACCACGGAGGAGTTTTTGAACAGCCTGAGAGACAGCACCGGCATCATTGCGCAGTACAAGTCGCTGCTGCAAAATTTTCTGTCCGGCTGCGACCTGGTCAAATTCGCCGAACATCGACCCTCGGCAGAAGACATTCAGTTGATGTTCGATTCGTGCAAGGCGTTTATCGCGGGAACCGAAGAAGAGGAAAAGAAAGAGTAGCGTATGCATTTCGAATCACCATGGGCGTTTTCGCTTTTGCTGCTGATACCTGTTTTTCTGTGGCTGCGGCGGGTCATGGCCGGAAGGGGGGCGTTGCGCTTCTCCACGGTCAAGAATGCGGTCAAGGCAGGCAAATCCATTCGGCAGACCCTGGCCCCGCTGGCGACGGTCCTGCAAGTCGCGGCTATCGTCTGCCTGATCGTCGCCCTGGCCAGACCCCAGACCGGCCGAGAAAAGGTTCGCGACGTTAGCAAGGGAATCGCCATTGAAATGGTCGTGGACCGTTCCGGGAGCATGGGCGCGGAAATGGAATACAAAGGGCGGAAAATGAACCGGCTGGAAGTGGTCAAGAAGGTGTTCGAAAGTTTCGCCCTGGGCGACGGCGACGATTTGGCCGGAAGGCACAACGACCTGATCGGCACGATATCCTTCGCCCGCTACGCGGATACCATCTGCCCGCTGACCCTTGCCCACGGCGCCCTGCCCCAGTTCTTGAGAAGCATAAAGCTGGTGCAAACCAGAAACGAGGACGGCACCAACATCGGCGATGCGCTGGCCCTGGCCGCCGCCCGGCTGGAAACTGCGGACGAGACCCTTGCCAGGCAGAATCCGGGTATTAAAAAATCGTATAAGATCAAAAGCAAGGTGATCGTCCTTTTGTCCGACGGCGAAAACAATTGCGGCAATCGCGACCCGGTCGAGGCTGCCGAACTGGCAAAGAAATGGGGCATCAAGGTCTACACCGTGGCCATCGGCGGCGGCGACGCCGTGCAGTCCATTCGCACGCCGTTCGGCGTCTACAAGCTGCCCATGGAGCAACATGTCGATACCACCGCGCTTGAGCAGATCGCGAAAATCACAGGCGGTTTTTTCCGCAAGGCCGACGACGCCGAGTCCTTGCGGGAAATTTACGAGGATATCGACAAAATGGAGAAAAGCGAGGTAGAATCCGTGCGGTTCGTGGACTATCGCGAATCGTTCGTCCCGTTCGCATTGGCCGCGGTCCTCCTTGCGACATGCGCCATTGTCTTGAACAACACTGTATTCAGGAAGGTACCATGAGCGGCGTGAAACTTCAAAATATCGACATGCTCTATTTGCTGTGGCTGGTCCCCCTGCTGATCGGCGTATACATCTACGCCTGGCGGCAGCGACGAAAAGCCCTGGCCGTTTTCGTTGATACCGCCCTCCACGACCGGCTGAACAACTCGATCAGCTATGTCAAAAGAGCGTGGAAGGCCATTCTTTCCATTGCCGCCGTCGTTTTTATCATTTTCGCCACGACCCGGCCCGCCTGGAACCCCCGGCCCGAGACCATCGAACGCAGCGGCCGGGACGTGGTGTTTCTTCTGGACGTGTCTAAAAGCATGCTGGCCGAAGATCTGGTCCCCAATCGCCTGGAGAGGGCCAAGCTGGCGATCAAGGATTGCATCGACCGGCTGGAGGGCGACCGCGTGGCCATCGTGGTTTTCGCCGGGACCGCTGCGGTCAAATGCCCCCTCACCCTGGACTACGGGTTTTTCCGGATGATGCTCGACACCATTTCCACGGACAGCATCTCCCGGGGCGGCACCACGATCGGGGACGCCATACGCAAGGTCATGGCGGAGGTGTTCGACGACCAGGACAAGGCCTTCAAGGATATCGTTCTGATCACCGACGGCGAAGACCACGACAGCTTTCCTGTGGAAGCGGCCAAGAAGGCGGGGGAGAAAGGAATCCGGCTGATCGCAATCGGCCTGGGCGACGAAAACGAAGGCCGGCGCATCCCCGTCACCAACGACAAGGGGGAAAAGACGTTCTTGAAATACAAAGGCCGGGAAATATGGTCGAAGCTGGATGCCGATACACTGCGAAAGATGGTGAACGCGACCCCCGGCGGCAAGTACCTGAATGTCTCCACCGGGACCATCGACCTCGGCGACGTATACGTCAGCCTGATCAAAAGCGCCGAAAAAAGGAAACTCGAGTCGGAGACCATAAAACGCTATGAAGAAAAATTCCAGATATTCATCGCTATAGCGCTCGTTCTTCTTTTCATCGAGATGCTGGTCAACGAAAGAAAAAAGAGGCAAGCCAGACATGCGTAAACGGACCGTCTTCATATTGGCAATCACGGGCATGGCGTTCGCCGCCGCCACGGCTTTCGCCGAATCGGCGCGAAGCCTTGTGGAGGAAGGCAACTTCGCATATGCGAGCGGAAAATACGACCAGGCCCTGGAAGCTTACGAAAAAGCGGCTGTGGAGATGCCGGAATCGGCCCATATCTATTTCGACAAAGGGGCCGCCTACTACAAAAAGGAGGATTTCGAAAAGGCCGCCCAAGCCTTCGAGCAAGCCGCTTTGAAAAGCAAGACCGCCGATCTGGAGGCCAAAAGCCGGTTCAACCTCGGGCTTTGCTCCTTTCGCGAGGCAGAACGGCAAAAGGACAGCGATCCTGGCAAGGCCCTGGAAGCCTGCGAAACCAGCATCCGCCACTTCCAGGACACGCTGAAGCTCAAACCCGACTTCAAGGAGGCCGCCGAAAACATCGAGGTGGTCCGCCTGACCATGAAAGCGCTCCTGGACGCCATCGAAAAGCAAAAAGAAGAGGCTCGAAAACAACAGGAGGCCATACAGAAGACCGCCGATGAAATCCGCCGATTGATCGAGGAACAGCAGGCCCTGCTGGATCAAAACAAGGACCTTTCGGCCCAAAAGGATCAAAACGGGGATTCGCAGGAATTGCAATCCAAGATGTCCGATCTGGCCGACGAACAGAACAGTCTTTCCAAACAGACTTCCGATGCGGCGGAAGAAGTGCCCGCGCCGGCGGCACCCGGACAACAACCGAACCAAGCTGCGACCAATCCGGTGAAAGACCATCTGGAAAACGCCGCCTCCGAACAAGGCAAAGCATCGGAAAAGCTGGAAGGCAACCAGCCGGAGCCCGCCCAGGACAACCAGAAAAAGGCGTTGGACGAATTGCAAAATGCTCTCGCCGCTTTGGAAAAAGGCAAGGATGGGCAACAAAGCCAAGCCGAAAATCAGGGCGACAAAGAAAAAGGTCAGCAGGCGCAAAGCGCTGAAAACAAAGGGCAAAAGGATCAAGACGAACAAAAAGAGGCCCAGGCCGCAGGCAAGAAGGAAGGACAATCGAATCGGCCGAAGGACGAAGGCAAGCAGCAGGAAGACAAGCAGCAGGCCCAAATGGCGCAATTGCCCGACAACCCGCAGCAAATTCTGGACGAGGAAAGAAAGAACAGAAACGAGCGCGACCTTGGGCAAGCCGGCGGGTTCAGCGCAGTGGACAAGGACTGGTAATGAAAACAAAACGAAACATAACCAATATTGCCTTTGCCGGGCTTGGTTTTAAATTCAACCAATCACTTACCACCCCGTCCGCCTCGTTCCCACGCTTCGCGTGGGAATGCATACCAGGACGCTTCGCGTCCGCTTTCCGGCAAGCCATGACCAACCTGAAATCCAACTCCGCCTTTGCTTTTCTTTTCATTGTTTTTCTTTTCGTAGGCCTCGGTTGGCGACCGGCCCTGGCGGAACCGCTGCGGGCGGACGTCGCAGTGGAAAAGAACACGGTGTTCACGGGGGAACCGTTTATTTTCCAAATCCAGGTGTCCGGCAGTGAAAATCCCGACAAGCCGGATGTGTCCGGCATTTCGGATTTTACGGTCGAATACCGGGGCGGGCAGCAGAACAGCAGCTCCTCCATTACGATCATCAACGGCAAAATGACCCGCGACGTCCGAAAAGGCTACGTGTTTTCCTATCGGCTCACGCCGAAACGACCCGGCAGGCTGCTCATCCCACCGGTAACCGTCCATGCCGGTCAAGATTCCGTGCGAACATCGGCCGTGGCAATCCAAGTGGATGAGCCTGCGGAAAGCGACGATTTCAAACTGCGGCTGAAGCTCTCCAAAAACCAGTGCTATGTGGGAGAGCCCGTCG
This sequence comes from Desulfobacterales bacterium, assembly GCA_963674505.2. Lineage (GTDB taxonomy): Bacteria > Desulfobacterota > Desulfobacteria > Desulfobacterales > SKZT01. Next base: position 4,668,756 of record CAXXIG010000001.1, on the reverse strand, counting down.
CCCTGACCGTCGCCTGGTATCTGGGCGAAGATGTTCGAGGCTTCGACATGACCCTGCCGATTCTCGACGACACGGAGGATTTCTATTTCGCCGATCCGGAGGTGGATACGGGATCGGGCGGCAAGTTTTACCGCCTTCCGCTCTCCGGCGGCGAGGTAATCGCGGAGAAAGGACAGGGACGGCTGGACGGAAAGGATTACGCCACCATAACTTTCAAGAAAATTATGATTCCCAAAAAATCAGGACATGTCTCGATTCAGCCGGCCACAGTGGTTAGCGAGGTGCTGGCCGGGTATAGACGGGGGAGAAGCTCGTTCGGCAACGACTTCTTCCGGGATTTTTTAAACGACGACTTTTTCTCCGGCCGCCAAGGGGTCTACCGCAAAGTGGCCGTGCTCTCCAACGAACTTTCACTGACCGTGTCCGAGGTGCCGCAAGAGGGCAAGCCCGCGAATTTCGCCGGCCATGTCGGCGAATATTCCATCGAGACCGAAGCTTCGCCGACGGATGTCAGCGTCGGCGACCCCATCACCCTGAAGATCGCATTGAGGGGTCCAGAGTACTTGGAGCATGTGGGGCTGCCGCCTTTGAACCAGCAGGCGGAATTGGAGAAAAATTTCAAGATCCCCGATGAGCGAGCCGTCGGGGAAACTTCCGGAAAAACCAAGGTGTTCACCCAGACCATCCGGCCCTTGAGACCGGGCATAACAGAAATTCCCCCTGTGGAGCTGCCCTATTTCGACACCCGGACCGGCACATATCAGATCGCCAAATCCGCCCCGATCCCCCTTTCGGTCAAGGCCGCAAAGGTGGTGACGGCCAAGGATGCCGAAGGCGCGGCCCTGCCGCCCACCGCCTCCGCCAACGACGTCGAAACCTGGACCAAGGGCATCGCCTTCAACTACGAAGACCCCAGCGTCATCGAAAATCAGCCCTTGGGCTTTGCGCAATGGCTGAAATCCCCGGCCGTGCTGGGCATGACCGCCGTTCCGCCCGTCGTTTTTTTCGTCCTTTTGTTCGCTCATTTATGGAAGGTGCGCCTGCACGGCGACCCGGCCGCATTGCGCTCAAGACGAGCCTACGGGCGGCTGGCAAACGGCATGAAAGACGCCCGCAGCCATGCGGCCTCTAACGGCGAATGCTACCGCAAAATCCTGGACGCTCTCCGGCAATACCTGGGGGATAAACTCGACATGCCGGGCGGCGCGCTGACATTCAACGACGTCAAGCAGGCACTGGAAGCAAGGGGATTGAACGCAGATGCAATCGACCGTTTGAAAGAAATTTTCGACCGCTGCGAAGCCGGACGATACGCGGGCTGCCTTTCGGACGAAGCGGACCCGTCGGCGCTGATCGAACAATCCGAAACTCTCGCGAAATTGCTGGAGAAGAAATTGCGATGAAAAAAAAGTGGACCCGCGACATATGCAAAAAAACCGCCCTGATTCTTGTGTTCCTCGGGTTGATTGCCGGCTGGGCGGCATCTCCGATTTTGGCGGCGGATTCCGAAAATGTGGACGTCCAATCCCTCTACCGGCAAGCCGTGGAAACGTTTCGAAACGCCAACGCCCTAGCCGCCAAGGACCCGGACCAGGCGCGCGAGCTTTACCAGAAAACGCTCATGCGTTTCGAGCGCATCGTGCGAGAGGGAGGAATCAGCAACGGCAAACTCTATTACAACATCGGAAACACCTACTTCAAAATGAAGGATATCGGCCGTGCCATCCTGAACTACCGCCGCGCCGAACAGTTCATCCCCAACGACCCCAATTTGCGCCAGAACCTGAATTTCGCCAGGGCCAACCGCGCCGATCATATCGAAGAAAAACAAGAAACACGCATTCTAAAGACCTTGTTCTTCTGGCATTACGACCTTTCCACCAAGACCCGCGTGTACGTTTTCTCCACCTTTTTCATGCTCCTATGGCTTTTCGCATCAGTCAGGATTTTTTTCCGCAGACCCTTCACGGTATGGTGCATCGCCATTTCGCTCCTTTTCTCCATACTGTTCGGCGCATCGCTTGTTGCCGAGCATGTCCATCGCCAGCAGACCCGCCCCGGCGTCGTGATCGCCGAAGAGGTCGTGGCTCGCAAAGGCAACAGCGATACCTATGAACCCAGCTTCAAAGACCCGCTTCATGCTGGAACGGAATTCACGCTCGTCGAAACAAGAACCGACTGGTCCCGCATCGAACTGCCGGATTCCCGCGAATGCTGGGTCCCGAAAACCGATATCGAACTGGTCAGGTAATACGGAGCGTCCTTCAGACCTATGATGATGAAAATCATCCGGTTTATGGTATGAAATTTCCTCCGAAATTTTTCGACCTGTGCGGTTGGTGTTCATCCATTGAGGACCAAGGCCGAATAGCCTCGGTAGCGCCGTCTTCCACGGCGGCGCGGCGCTCGGTGCGTTTGGATTCAACAACGGCATGGAATCGGACAACGCGCCGCCGTGGAAGACGGCGCTACCGGTACAAGCGAGTCTTGCGCCTTGCCGTCGATTCCGACTGCGCAGGTCGAAATTTGTTCCGGCTTTGCGGGGCCTGAACAGTTGGATGGGGTTGGTTTTAATTTCGGCCGGATTTGTTACCTGGAAGCCTCGACCATAGCTTGGATTCCGGGTCTAAAGCAAGCTCCGCCCGGAATGACCGGCAATTCTAATTTCGACGGACTTGCACAAAGGCGCCTTTCGTTCCTGCAATGGCTCTAAACATTTGCCGATCGGCATTTTAAGGAATGCTCCCTCATGGCCTTATTACCTTACTATTTTGGAAAGGCTCGTTGGATTTGTTTTGGGTGCAGTTTTTTTTTCACCCAAGATGATCATATTGAATCAGCCGTCAATTCCATATATTGGCAAGCTTCCCGGCTCTTTCTTTTTCAAAAACAAATTTTCTTTCATAGACTGCGCTTTCGAATGCGTCGCATCGTGAACATATAGGATAAACTCGTCCCAATCTCCGTTGATTTCTATGCACCGGAGCTGCAGCAAGGCCTCCGCGCGTTCCTTGATCCATCTCATTCCGCCGTTGTCGAAGCGTTTCGCGATCACATAATTCACGGCTCCCTCCACGGAACCCGACGATATTTCGAGATCCTGCTCGCGCAACGTCTTGCAGTCCATTTTGTCGAGCCGACTGTTCAGATAATTTCTCGTCTTTTCAAGGGTTTCTCGCTTTTTCTTCGAGCCGGGCCCTCGCTTCGGCAGCAGGCTCAGTCTTCTGTCTATTTCTTCGACGATCTTTTCCGCGCGACCCTCGTACAAACGTTTTTTCTGCCGCTCCGCCCACTCCGCGAATTCGTCGCCGCCCTCCTTGTACATACTGCCCGCCGCTTTCCAGACATATTCGACGGCATGGAAGACATCTATGGTGTGAATGGCTCCGGGAAAAAATTCTTTCGCGTATCGTTCAAGATCGTTGTCGCCGTCGGCTGCGATTTGAATCAGTTTCCCGCTGTCTGCGGTGAACCCCCGCTTGTCCGCCTCCCTGCGGGCGTAGGCGAACGCATGGCGCTTGGGCGCGTACGAGGCGTACACTCTTTTGTTTATCGGTCCTTCCAGGAGTCCGTCGGCGCTGCGCCTCAGGGTGTACATGACCACTACCGTCGCCATTTTCGCGTTTTTGGACTTGTCGCCTTTTTTCCTGCGCTTTTTCGGGCCTCGAAGCTTGCGGGCCTTCCTGCCTCTGTGTCTTTGCGAGCCGGGGTGCGGGTTCTTTTTTCGTTTTCCGCGGCGCTTGTTCAACTCGCCTTCCGTCGCCGTCGGCGTGCCTTTGCCGTCTATCTGAACGACAAGGACATCGCCGTCGCCTTTCGGCGCCTGAACCGTCTCGAACCAATCGCCGGTGTGTCGCCCGAGACCTAGCGCCATCTCTTCGACGGTTTTCTGGCAGGGGGACCGGTGAAGAAACATTCCCATTACCGCAACGGTCTGGGCATAGCTCATCTTCGTCGCGATACGGGTCGCAAGGCTTCGCAACCGCATGCTGAATCCGTCCCATGGAATCCCCAGTTCGATGTCCAGCGGATACCGCCCCCCGCCTTGCCCCTTTCTGTAAATATAGGTTCGCCAGTACCTTGCTTTTCCGAATACCGTTCCGACTTGGCGAGGCTTGAGACCCTGCCGCTTTTCGCCTTCTTCAACGACGTTGTTTTCGGATCCCTGCCAGTATTCCTGGCGCATCCCAAAAAAAAAAGGAAACAAGAAGACGGCCAAGCTCCGAAATCCGGACAATCAGGCCTTCCTCGAATTCCATGAATGTCGCTTCCCTGCAAGACATCGCCCAATCGACAATCTCGGCGAATTTTTCGCAGGCTTCGCGCCTGGCGATTTCCAAACACTCCCCGACATCCTCGGCCTGCGGAGCTACTTCCCGTCCGTCTTCCTCGTCAAATGTTTTTTATCCATCTGAAATAATTCCTTCATTGAGTTTAATGCGGTTTCCCGCTTTATGGGATGCAGTTTTTGCATGATAGAATACATGGTGTGGAACATTTTTTCCACAAAAAAATGAAGCTATCAAAAAAATATTCCGATTTTCAGCAGGTTGAACAAAACGGGCTGTCGTTGTTAACAACGCGAAACATGCTAACGTTCAATGATTTCTGAAGCTTGAGATCTGGAGACAAGAAAATCTGCGCCCATTTGAGATTGGCCTTGGCTATTTTGGCCAAGGCCAGTGATCGCCGTTGACCAAGCTAGCTATCCATTCCCGAAAACCTGCGCAGCTTTACTCCATCCCGTATGCCCACGATTTGAAAATCTTCCGGACCTTGCTAACGACTTCGGACGGATTTTTCCCCAACACCCGGATCATGGGCTCCTTGCCGTTCTCGCCTTCGTCATAGACGCAATCCGGAACGCTTTCCGAAGCCTTCATGGCCTCGCGAGTCCCCCATTCGAGAGTTCCGCCTTCCTTTTCCTTGACGTCGGCGGGCTCCTGGCTTCGGTCGAACGAAGCCATGCGAAATCCGGATTTTTCGCAGGCTTCGATGATCTCGGGCTTGTAGCGAATGTTTATGGCCGACCTCAGTTCAGGGGCGCTTTCCATGGCCGCCATGGTCACACGGGCGACATGCCTGGTTGCCCCGAAGGCAGGCTGGAAACATGCGACGATCTCTTCTCCGACATTGCTGATCCTGCCGGGGATTCCGGCCACGTCGTCGTATCCAGCGGCGTCCGAGACCGCGTAGGTCAGGTTCGAACGGCATTCCGGGACGATCTTTCCCGCCGGGATTTTCTTCAGCTCGTCCAGAGCTTTTCCGAGTTCTTCCAGAACCTCCTGTCGTTCCAGTTTGGCCCGGACATGGGAGTAGGGATCGGTGGGGCCGCATCCTTTTCCTACATTCACCCCCGAGGCGATCGCCCTTGTGATGAAGGATTTCGCCTTGGAAACGGCTTCTTTTACTTCAAAGCCCTGCCCGAGGAAAACCGCCAGGGCGGCGGAGAAGCTGCATCCTGTTCCGTGGGTGTTTCGCCTGTTCAAGCGAGGGGCGTCGTAGGTTTCGAAGTCTTTTCCGTCGTACAGAATATCGACGGCCCTGCCAGGAAGATGACCGCCTTTGATCACGACGTGCCTTGGACCCAGTTCGCGGATGGCTTTGGCGGCTTCCTTCATGCCCTCCAGATCTTGTACAGGGAAACCGCAGAGGACCTCCGCTTCGGGCAGGTTAGGGGTGACAACGAACGCCATGGGAAGCAGAATTTCCTTCATGGCCTGCTTGGCGTCGTCGTTCAAAAGAGAGTCCCCGCTTTTTGCCACCATGACCGGATCCACGGTCAGGGGGGTGACGCCGTGGCGACGGATCGCGGCGGCCACGACTTCCACGATCTCGGGCGTGGCCAGCATGCCGGTCTTGGCCGAATCCGCGCCGATGTCGGAAAGCACCGAATCCAGCTGCTGCTCGATGAAGGATACGGGGACGGCGTGGATGGCCTGCACGCCCACCGTGTTCTGTGCCGTGAGCGCGGTGATGGCGCTCATGCCGAATCCGCCCAGGACCGTGATGACTTTCAAATCCGCCTGGATTCCGGCGCCGCCGCCGGAGTCCGAACCAGCTATGGTCAAAATTCTTTTCATGTTGCCTTCTTCTTTTTTCATGTTGGTTGATGGTTCGATTTAATCATAAGACGAACCAGCACAATCCCGACTCCCAGGCCACGAACGCGGCGAAAGCAAGAGTCGAAAATATGCATAACAAGTAGTCTGTCCTTCGAAAACGCAGCTTCTTTCGAAAGGAACGGTTTTTCATCCCAAAGCCCCTGACTTCCATGGCGACCGCCAATTCGTCCGACAAAACGAGCGACTGGGTCAGAACCGGGACCATCATGGCCATGAAGTTGCCGGCGTTTTTCAGCCGAAATCGAAGGTCGATACCACGAGACATCTGCGCTTCGCGAACGCTGGCGATCTTCTTTCTCATGAGGGGAACGAAACGCAGTCCTGTCGATATCATGAAAACTACTCCGAAAGGGACTTTCATGTAGCGCAACGCACAGGAAAGTTCTTCCGGGGTCAAATATCCGAAAGCCTGCTGGGAAGCGGTAAAAATGTTGAAAAGCCGCATCGCGAGCAGAAACGCCGTTTCCGAATCCAGGCAGAGCAGGGAAACAATGAAAACCAGACCGACCATGGGCATGGTCAGTTTCAAACCCTGCGCAAAAAAACGCCCTTTTCGGAGAACAAGAACAGCGGTCAAAATGATCGCCGATTGCGCCAAGACCGTCGCGAATCTTTGCGCCGCGAACACGGCTGCAACGACCAGGATGCAGACAAGGAGCTTGGTTCTCGGGTCCGTTTTTTCCATGATCGTCCTACGCCGCAGCCGTCTGCGCGCTTTGTTCTATGGTTTCCCAGGGACCGTCCGCGACCACGGCGCCGTTTTCCAAAACAATCCACCGGTCCGCCACCGCACGGGCGAAATCGAAATCGTGGGTGGCCACGAGGATGGTCCTGCCTTCCCGGTTCAATTCTCGCACGATTTTCGCAAGCCTCAGCCGCAAACGGCCGTCCTGCCCGGCCGTGGGCTCGTCCAAAACCAAAAGGCGAGGATCCATGGCAAGCACAGAACACACGGCGGTCCTTTTCTTTTCGCCCTCGCTTAGTCGGAAAGGCGACCTGTCTAAAAATTTATGCAGATCGAAAACGTCGCAGATTCTCTCCAGCCATACCTCCCGGTCGCCCTGCGCAAGTTCCAGCCCCACCCGAAGCTCATCCTCCACCCGACTTTTAAAAAACTGGTCGTTGGGGTTCTGGAAAGAAATCCCGGCCAGAGACGCCTTTTGCGGGGGCGTTCTTACGTCGATGCGCTTGTCCTCGAAAAACACGCCGCCGCTTCGGGGACGATACAAACCGTTCAAATGCTTGATCAAAGTGGTTTTTCCCGAGCCGTTTCTTCCCATAAGGGCCACCGTCTCTCCCCGGCAGATTGCAAACGAGACGTTTCGAAGGATTGGTTTTCCATCCATTTCGCAGGACAACTGTTCGACCCGGACGAAAGCCTCGCCGCTTTTGACATTTTCGATGGGGCAGTTGCCGTTGTCGCATACGTTACTTTTCACCACATGGCATTCCGAGTAGTCCGGAATCAATCCCGCAGAGGACAAAATGGTTCGCGCACGAACCGGAGAACCATCGTAAAGGACTTTGCCCTGCTCCATGACGACGCACCTGTCCGCGTCTTCCAGACATTCGTCCAGTTTCTGCTCGACAACCACGACGGCAAGGCCTCTTCGATGCAGCGCCTTAAGAGCCTCCCGAACCCTCTCCGCGCCTTCGCCGTCGAGGTTCGCATAGGGCTCGTCCAGCACCAGTACCGACGGCCCCAGGCAATAGATGGAAGCGATCCCCGCCATTCTCTTTTCGCCCCCGGAAAGGAGGTCGGGAGGTCGCGCCAGAAGATGTTCGATTCGAAACGTTTTCGCCGTCTCCCGAATTTTTTCTGAAATCCGGTCCGGGGAAAGTCCCAGGCTCTCCAGCCCGAAAGCCAGTTCGTCCTCCACCGTGCCGTTGAACAGCTGCGCATCGGCATTCTGAAGCACCAGTCCCACGTGGGGGAAAAGCTCCGATACGTTGGTGGCCCGTGTATCCATTCCGTTTACGATCACGCTTCCTTCCAGCTTCCCGCCGAAAAAATGGGGAATCAAGCCGTTGAGCAGGCAGGCCATCGTCGATTTTCCAGACCCGTTGGCGCCGCAAACCAGCACGTACTCTCCCTTGCCGATGGACAGATCGATTCCGTCCAAAGCGAGCCGTCCGCCCGGATAGCGGTATCGCGCGTTCCTTATTTGGATGCCGGCTGCCATATCCCGCCTTTTTGCAGCGCATGCAGCGCGAATATCCCAATGGCGGTCCCGCCGGCCGTGCTGACGCTAAAGGCGATCATTAGCGCTCCGACCGCCATGGTCTTGCCCATCAGCATCGGTCCCACGATATACACGCTGGCAAGCGAACCGAGCACGCCGGTCCCCAGAATCTCGCCCGCGCCAGCTGCGTACATGTTTCGGGTGTACTTGTAGAGAATACCCGCCAGAAGCGCCCCGATCATTCCGCCGGGAAATGCCAGCAGCGTCCCCAGCCCCAAGAGGTTCCGGATTACGGCGGCCGCAAAAGCGATTCCTGTCGCGTACGCAGGGCCGAGCAACACTGCGGCAAGAACATTGACCATATGCTGGGCCGGAAAACACTTGGATATGCCCACCGGAATGAAAAACGGCGACAAGGCCACCGCCATTGCCGTGAAAACCACGGCCTTGGCGACATCTTTGGATTGCATAGATAACCTCCTTTTGCAATAGGCGCACAGCCTGTTTGAAACATTGATATCGCGGGGCGGGCCGAACAACGACGGGTCCGAGAAAGAAAAAACTTGGAAAGACGGCAACAAAAAAAGCCGTTTCCAAGCGGGAACGGCCTTAAAACATACGCAAATGATTCAAACCAACAGTTCCCTTCGCTGGAATTACCCAGATCAGGTTCGACGGGTATGATCTCAGGCCCTCCGGCCACCCCGAGCCAAATTGTTTAATATTCGTGTGTTAAATTCAATGGGTCGGAATGTCAAGAACAAATATTGGAAAACCACAGATATGGAACGTGCGGCACCATGGTTTGTCAAACCGAGACGATTTTTATCCGATTTTCCCATATCCCTTTGAGAACGGTTGGGAGCCAAAGGATTCAGAGTTGGAGATGATGTATTACGAACATGAATCTTTACAACCACTGATCATATTGGTATTTCATCAAAATGAAACCAGACATATTGGATGCAATTTCGACCGGCAAAATCATAGAGCTTAACGCAACGGAAGATCGGTGTTTAATTTCGGGCAAGTTCGTCATAACATCGACTTCAAAGGAGGCGCTCCATGTGGTTGCGGCTTATTGGTCTGAATTTGAAACGATTGATCTGTCTCAGCTCAGATTGTTCCAATAAAAAGCCAAATTTTTATCCAAATGCGTTTCAACGAATCGATCCACTTGCGCAGAGGCGTCTTTGCCTGTCCCCAGCTTGCTTTCGCAGTAATAGCCTTTTCCGTGGCTCATGTTGATAAGTTTCGCCATGATTTCGGAGTGGGCGTACTGGCTTGAAGACGGCCTGCACACAGGAGATTCTCAAGGAGACCGCGAGTTTCAAATCCTCGGCCGAGCAGGTGCCCCACAAGTTCAACCGGCTGTGTTTCGACGGCAATTTCAGAGTGTTCCACGATTGCGGCGAACCTTGTATCAACAACAAGGACGTTTACTTCGAAGCCGGGAGCGGGCTCGAGGTTGGCTGGTGGATCGACGACTTGATTATCGACGAAGACAGAATCGGCCCCTCTTATTTTTCACTGTTGGCGCAGCAGCCCCTTCCGACAGTGTCCTTTGTCGAACGAAACGAAAATTGCGGCGGAAAGACGCCTTGCTACTCCAATATACAGGGTGCCGTCGATTGCGAGGATGGAATTATAATGGTCGCCGAGGGCAACTGCCCCGAAAACCTGATCGTCCATACGAATGTCGTGTTGGAAATAGGCTGGAATGCCGCTTTCGATTCTCCGGCGTCGGGTCCCGTAACGTTGGCAGGAATCGGTGCCAACAGAAATTATCGGTCAAAGCTTCAAAGGTCTTAAAAGCACACTGAACATGAGCGAAAAAGCGTGTTCGGGTTGCTGGTAGCTTTTTAAAATTTCCTTTTCATCTTCTTCGAGGAAGCTTCGGCCTCCTGCGATCTGTCTATCTCGAATTTTCAGTAGAGTTTGTTGGAAACGCTTGATCTGTCTAAGCCTCAAATAGTCCAATGCCTCACGGTCCAACCCAAATTTTCTGATCGTCTCGCGACCTTTGGACGAACCGTTGCGGGGTCTGATCAATTCGTCGTCGAATGTCAGGTGTGCAGCCGGATCGACGTTCTTGTTGCACGGGTCGAGGCAATTCGATAGCGCAGTCTTCGACGATTTCTTCCTTATGGTTGCATCCCGGGCAGCTCAAATAGAGATTGTTCCAATCGAAAGCCAGCTTTTTGTCCAAATGGATTTCGACGAAGTGGTCTACTTGCTCAGAGGCGTCTTTGCCCGTCCCCAGCTTGCTTTCGCAGTAATAGCATTTCCCATGGCTCATGTTGAAGAGTTCCGCCATGATTTCGGGGTGGGCGTACTGGTTTTTAGATGGTCTGTCCTTTTTGCTCTTCAAGAACTTGGAAGTCCATTTATCCCGGTTCTTTTTCAAAATGTCCGGAATTTGCGAACGTCGGATGGGGATCACTTGTCCATATCTCCCGCGCGCAAGTTTGCGATCAATTTGTCCATGTCGAAATAATTGAAATATTCTGGATTCGCCGCTATGAGTTCCTCCTCAATCTTTTCTCTAGCTTCGACGTCTCCGTCCTCCACCGCCTTTTTTCTCTCCTTGACCAGCCTCGATATTTTTTCATTGAACGGCTGCGTTTCTTCGAAAAGTGGCGACATCAAGATTTCATCCACCGGTTTGTTGCTGTACAAAGCGGTTTCGTCCGAAATGGTACAATGGTTCTTTTTTGCCTTGCAAACGAAAAGCTTCGCGTTGGAAACGGATGAAACGATGAATGGGGAATGGGTTGTTGCGATGATTTGCAGATTCGGGAAAATTTCGAGAACGGTGGGTATGAAGCGCTTTTGCCATTTGGGATGCAATTGGTTTTCGGCTTCGTCGATAAGAAGCAAGCCCGGAGTCCTGCAAAGCTCTTCCAGCGGTTTTTTTCTGAGAATGTGCACCGAATACATCTTGCTCAGCAATGCGACCATATTCGATATCAAATATGCATTTCCGCTACTCAAGTTCTCAAGTGCGACCTCCACGCCGTTTTGAACGACGAGGGGGCGGTAATTCGAACGGGAAATGTGGCTTAGTTTTCCGCCCTCCAGGAGGCTCTTTTCGACAATTTTTTCGAGAATTCCGTAAAGCTTTTCTCCCGTATCTTTCTCGTTAGGGTCCCGGCTGTCTCGAAGATAGTCGAAATGGCACATCAATTGAACAACGTCCGCCGCCATTTTGGCCCCTTGCAAAGAACCTGTTAAAAAGCTTTTATGATCAGGAGCCCTTAGCGCATCGACCTTATAGGTTCCGCCGGTCGGCACCGAGGACCAATAATCGACCACCCAATTCGGACAACGCCCCCCTTTTTCCATTTCTTGAGCAACCGACGAGAAGTATTGTAGAGTCCCATTTTTTCTTTCTTCCGTGGAACTGTCTTTGGCGGGAGAAGCACCCTCGATCCGAACTCTTCCTGCTTCTACATGAAGAAACCCGCTGGAACGGTCCACTTCATGGGATTTAGGCCATGTCCATTCCAATGGAGCACGTCTGGACTTGATCTGATCGTCATAAATATCGGTGCTTTCAATCGGGATCTTTTCGTTTTCAGTAAAAAACAATCCGTAGATTTTCGATGAGCCTGCGTCATGGTCGGTCCCGCGTCTTGCAATATTTCGTTCGAGACGACAATATTTTTTACCGAAAAGGCCTCTAATGGCGTCCAGAACGATGCTTTTCCCGGTACCGTTCTCCCCTGTAACCAGGACAACCGGACAGGTGCTGTCTCCGTCAGAATAAAAATCGAGGCTTGCGAATACAAAAGGTCCTATATTTTTTAAAAGAAGTCTTTCGATTCTCATTACAATAGGAACTCCTTTGATATTTTAAACCTTCTTTCTTTGACAGCCGACAGCAAATTCATACCTCCTTTCTCGCGTTCCGACGCATTTCTTGAAAACAAGATGTAAGTTATAAGAACACGAGCAGTCTTCACAGAAGTGTGAGAACAACCTCCTGTTTCGAATAATCGCGACGCGATTTGAATCAATCCCGGTGCGGACAAGCACCATATCATAAACCAATTATGACAGGGACCCACTTTTTGTCAACGAGAATAAAACTGAAAAAAGCACCGCCTGAGAGGGCGGCGCTTCTTTGCTCATACGGAACAGCCAGAATATGTTCCGACGATCTGTCAAACGAACATTTGTATCAGCCGTCCAGCCCCCTCCGCTGGTAATGGCGTCGATACCTTCGATCATTGCAAAGACTGGAGACACGTTCCCGGTTCCGGCGAGGGATCCTCCTAACTCGGAACCGGGAGGCAAGATAGATCGGAAATTCTTGCAAAATCATGACAATCCGGATGGGAAAAACGAATGGCCTCGGCTATTTTGGGGTGGAAATTTGTATTGCGCCGCAATATAATTGCAGAAATATCAACATGGGAGGCGAGGTCGATATGTGGAAGATTTCCGGAAATAATGTGTTTTCGTATGTCCCGCAACTGGGCGAGTACCTTTTGGACGCGTCGCAGCGAAGCGTGCTGTTCTGGGACGTGATGCGCCGGCGGGGCAACCAGTTTTTCCAGTATATGGAGGCCGAAGTGCACGCGGAGGCCACCAACGTGCTGCAATTTACGGCGAAGCCCGTGATGAGCGGCCGCGAGCTTGCCAAGCCGGTCAATTACGACCTGGTGCGGATTGCGGCGCCCGAGGGTGTCGCGACCGACGAGCTAAAGCGTCCGTTCGTGGTGGTGGATCCCCGGGCTGGGCACGGCCCCGGCATCGGCGGGTTCAAGGCGGACAGCGAGATCGGGGTGGCCCTGGAGGCGGGGCACCCGTGCTATTTCATCGGGTTTCTGCCCGAACCCGTCCCCGGACAGACCATCCTGGACGTGATGCAGGCCGAGGCGCAATTTTTGAAGAAGGTCGCGGAACTGCACCCTTTGGCCGAGGGAAAGCCAGTGGTGATCGGCAACTGCCAGGCCGGGTGGGCGGTCATGATGCTGGCGTCGGCCTATCCGGAGCTGTGCGGCCCCCTGATTCTGGCGGGCGCGCCTTTGTCGTACTGGGACGGGGTACGGGGGATAAACCCCATGCGCTACAGCGGGGGGCTTCTGGGAGGCAGCTGGATGACCGCTCTCACGGGAGACATTGGAAACGGCAAGTTCGACGGCGCCTGGCTGGTGCAGAACTTCGAGTGGCTCAATCCCGCCAACACCCTTTGGGCCAAGCAGTACAACCTCTATTCCCGGATCGACACGGAGGGACCGCGCTACCTGGGGTTCGAACGGTGGTGGGGAGGCCATGTCATCCTGAACGCCGACGAGATGCAGTTCATCGTGGACAACCTGTTCGTGGGAAACAAGCTCTCCACGGCCGGGATTGTCACCGACGACGATATCCAGCTGGATTTCAGGAACATCCAGTCGCCCATCATCTGCCTGTGCTCCAAGGGCGACGACATCACCCCGCCCCAGCAGGCCCTGGGATGGATTCCCGACCTGTACGAAAGCGTCGAAGGCATCCGCGCGATGGGACAGACCATCGTCTACGCCATCCATGAAAGCGTCGGGCATCTGGGGATTTTCGTGAGCGGGAGCGTGGCGAAAAAGGAACACAAGGAGTTCACCCACAACATCGATTTCATCGATTGCCTTCCGCCCGGACTCTACCAGGCCGTCATAGAAGTTCCCGGCCCCGACGCGGCCAACCCCGAGCTGATCAACGCCGAGTACATCTCCCGGTTCGAGGGCCGCACGCTGGACGACATCTGCGCGCTGGGACGAAACTCCCTCGAGGAGGAACGCTGCTTTGCGGCGGCAAAGAGGCTTTCCGAAACCAACCTGGGTCTCTACAAGACCGTGTTGCAGCCCGGAATCCGGGCGGTCGCCAACGAACCGGCAGCCAAGTTCTCCCGCGATGCCCATCCGCTTCGCCTGGGATACGCCATGGTGTCCGACAGAAACCCCGCCGCGAAGGTCCTGGAACCGGCCTCCAAGTGGGCACTGGAAAACCGCAAGCCGGTGTCGCCCGAAAATATTTTCTGGAAAATGCAGGAGTGCGTGTCCAATGTGACGTCCATCGCCCTGGACGGCTTCCGGGAGTGGTGCGGAACGATGTCGGAGCTGGCCTTTTTCGGGATATACGGGAACCCGTTGCTGCAAGCCGTGCTGGGACTCCGGGCGTCCGACGAGCCCCCGCTGCCCCTTCCCGGAAAGAACCCCAAGCACATGGCCTATGTCCGCCGGCGAATGACGGAGCTGAGAAACAGCATGGACCAGGGCGGAGTGCGCGCGGCGGTCCTGCGCGCGATCCTCTACGTCAGCTGGGAAGACAACTCCCCCGACGAGAGAATGTTCGAAATGCTCAACAAAATCCGTCGCAAGTACGCCGAAGAAACGACCCTGCGGGACCTGAAACAAGCGATTCGCACGCAGGCGTTCATGCTTTACATCGACGAGGAAAAGGCCCTGGACACCATCCCTGCCTTGCTCGACGGCCAAGGGGAAAATGTCCCGACGCTGCTTGCGATCATCCGGGAAACGGTCACGGCCCAAGGCCCGCTGGGAGAGGAGGCCGGAAGAAGGATGGCCAGGATCGAAGATCTTTTCGCCATGGAAGAAAAGGAGGTCGGCAACGCGGCGACCTGACACGCCATGACGGCCGGGGCAATTCGTTCCCGCGCTCCACGCGGGAACGAGCCAGCGAGCCGATACTTGTCTCTTGCACAGCGGGAAGGCGGGCGTCCCTGCCAGTCGATATTTTCTGCCGTCCCTGACGGGACTCGGGAGTGCCTTGGCGATTCCACCCCGGCAATAAATTGCCGGGCTATTGTCTATCGTCCCTCCGGGACTGGCTGGTCAGGATGCGGCGAATGCTCTCCTATCGCCGGGCTTGGTTCGGAAGCGACCTTTTGGCCTGGTTCGGGAACGTAGGGTGGTGGGTCGGCGCTTTTTCATCGGGCACCGGTATGCAGCCTCCGGGCTTGGTTCGGAAGCGACCTTTTGGCCTGGTTCGGGAACGCAGGGTGGTGGGTCGGCGCTTTTTCATCGGGCACCGGTATGCAGCCGCCGGGCTTGGTTCTAAATGAGGCCACCTGGATTCCGGGTCTACGCTATATGTTCCAGTTAAGAAAATCCCGGAAAAGACGGAATCCAGCTGTTTTATCGACACCCGGGTTGTATGCCGCTCCGCCCGGAATGACGACTGCAGGGACGATAGTCCTTGAAAGTGGCCGATGTTAAAACCAAGCCCCAGCCGCTTGGGGTCCGTGCCAGTCGATCTTGAACAAAGACCAACCCGCCATTCTCCGAGATGGCAGGACGCGAACCTTTGGCACGGGACGAGGGAGCGTCCCTCAGGCTTTCCCACGCAGGAGCGTGGGAACGAGTATCTCCCCGCAAATCCACGATGAACCGCGAATTCTTGCGCCTTGTTCGGCGAGCCCGTCCGCAAAAGTCGAAATATTCGAGTGGGGCCGTCAATCCCACCAGAGATTCGACAGGTCGATTTCGATTTCCTGGAACGGCTCGGCCCGGACCTTTTGATCTTCGCCTGCCGTCATGGTCAACAGCCAATGGCCGGATTCCAGGCGAAACACCTCCAATGTTCTTGCGACCGGATCGACCAGCCAGATGAAGGAAACGCCGAATCGGGCGTAGATCGGCATTTTTTTCAGCCGGTCCAGCCTTATGGTGCTCTGGCTCAAGACTTCGCACACCCAGCCGGGCGGGACGCAAATCCAGTTGGTTTCCGGAGGTCCCGGAAGCCTTTCCTTTTTCCAAGCGGCCAGGTCCGGGACCACGGTGTGATCGCCGAGGCGCAATTCCGGCTCGAAAAGGATCAGCCACCCGCCGGGGCCGTTTCTGCCGAACTAGAAAGGAAATTCAATCTCCCCCGCCAGGACAGAGACCGCCTTGCCCTGCCTGAGAGACGGTCTGGGCAAGGCGTACAGCTCGCCGTCGATTATCTCACCTGTCATATTTTCAGGCAAACGGCATAAATCTTCGTAACTCGCGGATTTCTTTGCCGTTTTTCCCATTTTTCACCTCCGCATATCCAATAGCGGGGTCGCCGTCGTTTCCGCGCTCTGCGAGGGAGCGAATCGACGAGTAGCTTTCTGTTTTCCTACCTGAAAATAAACCCCTCTCTGAGCGGGTCTTCGGGGGCGAACCAGAACTCGTTTCTTCCGGTGAAAAAGGCAGTCCCGGATACTTCGGGCACGACTGCGGGATAGGGGCCGTACGTCGTCTCCTCCACGATTTTCACATCCATGAGGGTCCCGAGGATGCTTTCCACGGCGATGGTTTCGCCGATGGACAGTTCGCCCTTGGCGTGGTGGATCGCGGCCCGTCCGCTGACACCCGAGCCGGTGGGGGAGCGGTCAACTTCGCCTTCTGCGAATATGCAGACGTTGCGGCTGTGGTTCGATTCGTTTCGGGCGTCGCCTACGAAGATGGTGCCGTAGAGAAAGCTCAGGTCTTTTTCGAAGGGGTGTTCGATGGCGAAATTGTCCATCACGGCCCGTTTGATTTTTCTTCCGCAGTCGATGAGACGGTAGTAATCGCTCCCGTCGAGGGCGAGCCCCAGAGGACGGGCGTCCACGTAAGCGTAGAAGGCCCCGCCGTAGCCGATGTCGAACTCGACTTCCCCCATGCCCGGCACATGCACCCGCAGCGCCTCCATGGACATGAACGAGGGAACGTTGGTGAAGGACGTGGAAACCACCCGGTTGCCTTCCTTTTTCACCCGCAGCGTGACCCGTCCGGGGGGAGCGTCGATGCGGATTTCGGGATCGTCCGGGTCTTTTTTAATCATCCCGGCTTCCACCAGCAGCTTTCCCAGGGCGATCATGGCGTGGCCGCACATGGTGCTGTAGCCTTCGTTGTGCATGAAAAAGACGCCCAGATCGCCGTCGGGGGTGGTCGGTTCGGTGAGGACCGCCCCGTACATGTCGGCGTGCCCTCTGGGTTCGAACATGGTCCCCGTGCGAATGTGGTCGAAGTTTTCCCTGAAGAAGCGACGCTTTTCCAGGATGGTGCTTCCCTCGATTTCGGGAAGGCCATCGATGAATACCCGAAGGGGTTCGCCCCCGGTGTGCATGTCAACGGTCCGGATTCTCAGCCAATGCTCGGGCGGACGCCAGTCGAATTTTTCCATTGCTCTTCCCTTCCCTCCCCTCAATCGACGAAATCCACCGGCGTGCCCGCCTTGTACTGCACGGCCTTGCGGTACAGGTAGACCGCCGCCGCCAGGTCGAACAGGGCCATGCCAGTGCTTTTGAAAAGCGTGGTCCGGTTTTTCGACAGCATGATGTCCTCCGATACCAGTTTTGCGATGGGAAAGATTTGCTTTTTCTTCAGAAGCTTTTGTTCCAGAGGGTATATGACGTCGCCGCTTTCTTCCGCCGCGTGCTCGGAGTCCACGAACAGCTGGTCGATCAACCGGAAAAGACTGTCGGGCATCTCCCGCATGTCGGGCTTGAAGGAGCCGACGGCGACGAAATTCCTCCCTTTGAGCAGTTCCGGGTCGTCCGGCAGCACCGGCGTTTTCGAGTTGGTTGCCGCGATGACCAGCTGGGAATGGTCCAAAAGTTCCTCGACCGAGGACGCCACGGAAAAACGCGTGTCGCGAAAGTCCCCTTCCAGCTCCCGGATCAGTTCCTCCGCCTTGGCCTGGCTATGATCCAGGACCTTGACGGAATGTATCGGGCGCACGTTGCAGGCGTAGATCAACTGGTGCAACCCCTGCACGCCCGCGCCGACCAAGCCCACGTTTTCGATACTCACCGGGGTCGTCATCCGGATTCCGATGCCCCCCACCGCCCCGGTCCGGTGGGCCGTGAGCTGGGAGCCTTCGATCATGCAAAGCGGCTTTCCCGTGCGCCCTTCGTTTAACACCACCGCCCCGTATATGGCCGGAAGCCCCCTGGAAGTGTTTTCCGGGCACACGGACACCATCTTGGTGCAGAAATAATCCCCGCCGTAGCAGGGCATCAGCAACAGCGCGCCGCTTTTAAAATCCGCGTGCATGCGCCTGGGCATGGCCACCCCGCCATCTTCCAAAAGCATCAGGGCATCCACGATGTCCTTCATCATCTCCAACGGTTCGACCAACTGCCGAACGTCCTCCTTGCTCAATACCAGCATGTCTTCGTCCTGTCGTTATTTCTCGTATTGCTCAGTATTTGTGATCGTCTCGGATTTTACGGAGCGCCTCCATGACGGTTTCGCGATAGAATCCCAAAAAGTCCCCGTCGTTTCCGATAACGCTCTTCGCCGGATGTTCTTTGGTAAGACCGAACGCCAAAATGGCCGTTTCATCGCAAATCCGGGACGAAAAACCATGTTCAAGTGCGATGGTATGCCAAAGTCGCCGATATTTCAACAGAAATGGCCAACAATGCGGTCGTAAATCTCGGGGTTGATTCTTGTTTCGGCCCGGCCATGCATCGGTGGAACGCGGACGCGAAGCGTCCTGGTATGCATTCCAACGCGAAGCGTTGGAACGAGGCGGTTAAGGCTCGACCGAAATAGAAACCACGCTTCGCAGTTCATTTTAGACATGGCGTTATTTTTTTCCAGGCCTCAATGAATCGGTCGATTTCTGCCTTTGTAATTGTAAGCGGTGGATCGAGCCTGAATGCAGTGCCTCGATTGCCGACAATATATCCCTTTTCGATGAGGGCCGCGTAAAAAGAGTCTGCAACTTTTTTGTTTTTGATATCGATACAAAGCATTAATCCCCGTCCACGTATCTCAAGAACAATATCCTCGTCCACAAGCGATGCAAGTCGTCTATACAGGTACGATCCATTTCTTTGCGCTTTCGATATCAAATCGTTTTCTTCGATATACTGGACGACGCCATGTGCAATCGAAGCTCCCAGAGGGTCGTTTTGATGCGATTGAGAATAATGAAACGGTTTCCGCTCCAAGTCCTTTGCTGTTGTTTGGTTGATAAGCGCGGCAGAAACGGGATATCCGTTTCCAATTCCTTTTCCGACAGCGATAAAATCGGGCTCGATATCGTAGTGTTGATAGCCGAACCACTTGCCGGTCCTTCCGATACCGGTCGTCACTTCGTTTGCGATTATTTTTCCATTGTTGTCCCGAACAATTTCAACGACATTTTTGATCATCGCCTTTGGTGGAAACCTTACAAAACCCGAGGAACTGCCCGGTTCAAAGATAAATTCGCATACATCTTCCGCTATATCTCGAAGGACATCGCATGACAGATCGCATTTTTCACTTTCAGGACAAGTTTTACACTTCTCCCAATTTAACAAGCGCCAATTTCTGGATTTGTCGGTTATCGAAGAGTATGCGCCGAGATATGAGTCATGAAGCGTCAATGACAAACTTTTCCCCGTCAGATGTTTGGCCATCTGCCTCGATATTTCGACCGCTTCGCTGCCGGAACAAAGAAACACGCTTTTCCCATTCTTGAAACCGGCAACGTCAAGGATCGATTTCGCAGATTTTTCAAGAACCTCGTTGGAAAAACAAAAACCGGCATGCATCAATAATCTTGCTTGTTTCTCGATAATACCGTTGATCTTGTCGTTGTTGTGGCCAAGAGAGGTACACCACACCCCCGACTCCAAGTCCATGAAACGCTTGCCTTGTTCATCATAAAGGTAAAGTCCCTCGCTTTTTACAATGTTCCGAATTTTTAATTCGTGCCCTGTACAAAAAAACACATGTTCCATGTTTTATCTGCTCCCGCTTTCTCAACTTCCTGTCTTTGCATTTCGCCCCATACGCTTCGCTGTTGCATGATGTCAGCAAATTGTCCCAATCGAATTTCAAGCTTTGAAACAGGCTTTGCTTTCTAAAATGGTCGATATGGGCGCTTTCTGGTTCCACGTGGAGTTCCGTATAAGCGCATTGGCAGTTTTGCTCCTCCATGAGCATGTGCATGCTCAAATCGTATCCGATCACTTGGCTTACGTCGCCCCATTCGGCAGGCGAATGCTTTTCGATAAAGTCTCTGTATATCTGCGGCTCTTGCTTAGCGATGTGTTTCATCCCGGGCTTTCCTTTTTGCAATCTCCAGTCTTATCAAAGCCAAGTCCATGTCGTCGTAGCCAATCGTCGCTTCGAGTTCTTTCTCAAGCTTTGCAAATTCCACCGTCGCATATCGGTCCGAAAAAACCATGTCGCGTAGAGTTGCAAGCTTTTTGTCTATCAAGGGAGTACGCAGTCCCTCGAGTCTGAATATCTCGAGCAATATTCTGTCAACACGCCAGCCATAGGAGCCTGCAAAATTTTTTATGGCGCGTATGGTTTGCCCGTCTCTCGCCAAAACCTCTCTATCTTTATCGATTCCCTTAAATTCAACTTGCAGCTCGAAATCTCGAAAGACGGACTGAAGTATCGTTTGAGCAGCAAGGTACGCCTCGCTGCTTTTCTTGTCTTGCTCGTAGATCAGTTTGTCTACAAACCGGACGATTGTTTGCTTTGCGTTCGATTTTTCGTATCTTCATTTGGCATGTTTCCGAAAGCAGCTCGGCAGGGGCTTCAATACTTGGCGATGACCCACACCGCATGAACAATGCCGGGAATGTAGCCCAGAATGGTCAGCAATATGTTGATCCAAAAATGCTTCCCGAATCCGACTTGCATAAAAACCCCGACGGGCGGGAGTATGATGGCGATGATAATTCTCACTAAATCCATTGTTTCGAAGTTTCCTTTCTCTTTTTATCAGTGGGCTTCCGCCCAGTTTTTACCTGTCTGCAAATTGACCTTGAGCGGCACTTTCAGGTCCCAGACATGCTCCATGATTTCCTTGACCAGTTCGGAGACCGGCTCGATTTCCTCTGGGGGGACTTCGAAGACCAGTTCGTCGTGGACGGTCATAATCATGGCGGACTTGAACTTTTTTTCCTTCAATGCCCGGTCGGTCTTGATCATGGCCAGCTTGATCAGGTCGGCGGCGGCGCCCTGGATGGGGGTGTTGATGGCGGTTCGCTCCGCGGCGCCTCGGGTTACCTTGTTGGAACTGCCGATGTCGGGCAGAAGGCGGATTCTTCCCAAAAGCGTGGTGGTCCGTCCGGTCTCTCTGGCCTCTTCGATGGTGCGGTCGATGAAGGCCTTTACGCCCTTGTAGCGTCTGAAATAGTTGTCGATGTATGTCTTGGCCATCTTCTGGGTGATTCCCAGCTCGTTTGAGAGCCGGAAGGGGCTCATGCCGTAGATAATGCCGAAATTGACGGCCTTGGCCTGTCGTCTCAGTTCGGGGGTAAGCATCTCGGGAAACACGTTGAAGACTTCCGAAGCCGTGCGGGTGTGGATGTCCTCGTCGTTTTGAAACGCTTCCACGAGAATAGGGTCCTCGGAGCAGTGGGCCAGGATGCGCAGCTCGATCTGGGAGTAGTCGGCGGCCAGAAGGACCCAGTCGTCCGGGGGGATGAAGGCTCGTCGGATCTGGCGTCCTTCTTCGGTGCGCACGGGAATGTTTTGCAGGTTCGGGTCCGAGCTGCTCAGACGTCCGGTGGCGGCCACGGTCTGGTTGTAGGAGGTGTGGATTCGTCCGGTCTCCGGATTCACCAGTCCGACCAAAGCGTCGGTGTAGGTGGATTTCAGCTTGCTCAGGGTGCGCAGGCGCAAAACGTGCGCGGGCAGCTCGTGCATGGCGGACAGGGTGGTGAGCACGCCCACGTCGGTGGAATACGCCCCCTTTTTTTTGGTCTTCTTCTGGACCGGAAGGTTGAGCTTTTCGAACAGGACCTGCCCGAGCTGCTGGGAGGAGTTTATGTTGAACTCCTCTCCGGCCAGGGAGTAGATCTGTCTTTCCAGCTCCTCCAGCTGGGACTCGAAGGACTTGGACAGCATGCGAAGATGGACCTGGTCCACGAGCACGCCCTGCTTTTCCATTCCCGCAAGGACCGGAATGAGAGGAAGCTCCACGTTTTCAAACAGCTCGGTGGCGCCGATTTCCTCCAGCATGGGCATGAGGACTTCCGCCGCCATGAGTGTGACGTCGGCGTCCTCGCAGGCATACGGGGTGGCTTTTTCCAAGGGTACCGACTCGAACCCGGCGTTCTTTTTTCCCTTGCCCACGACCTCTTCGTAGGTGATGGTCTTGTGGTCCAGAAAGTCCAGGGCGATCTGGTCCAGGTTGTGCGCCCTTTTCGAAGGGTTGATCAGGTAGGAGGCCACCATGGTGTCGAAAGACACGCCTTTGGGCTCGATGCCGTGGCGTTCCAGCACGAGCCAGTCGTACTTGATGTTCTGGCCGATTTTTTTTATTTTGGGGTCTTCCAGGACGGGCTTAAGACGCTTTGCGACGACATCGAAGGGGAGCTGGGACTTGGAACCCGGGCCGGTGTGTCCGCAGGGCACGTAGAAGGCCTCGTTTTTTTCGACGGAAAAGGACATGCCCACAAGCCTGGCGCGCATGGGGTCCTGGGAGGTGGTTTCGGTATCCACGGAGAAGCGGTCGGACTTTTCCAGCAGGGCCGCCAGTTCCTCCAGGGCTTCGGGGTCCGTGACGCAGACGTATTTTTTCTTGCTCAGGTCCGTCTCCATGGGAAAGTCCTTTTGCAGCTGCCGAAACTCGAGTTCCTTGAACAGCTTGGCCAGCCTGTTGTTGTCGGGCTTACCGGCCTTGAACGCTTCGGAGTCGAACTGAACAGGAGCGGCGGTGTCGATTTTCACCAGCTTTCGGCTCAAAAACGCCTGGTCCTTGAACTTGACCAGGTTTTCCTTTTGTTTCTTCTTGGTGATCTTGTCGATCTGTTCGTAGAGGGCTTCCATGGTGCCGTAGGTCTTTACGAGATCGACGGCCGTCTTGGGGCCGATTCCGGGCACGCCGGGGATGTTGTCGGAGGTGTCGCCGGAAAGGCCCATCACCTCCACCATCTGTCCGGGCCCCACGCCCTTGGTTTCCAGGATGCTTTCGGCGGTGAGGGTCTTGTCCTTCATGGGGTCCCAGATGACGGCGTTTTCGGTGACCAGTTGCATGAAATCCTTGTCCCCGGTGACCATCACGACGGAAAAGCCCGCCTCCTCGGCCTGCGCGGCCAGCGTGCCGATCAGGTCGTCGGCCTCGTAGCCCTGCTTTTCGAGCATGGGGATGTTCAGGCCATGGGTCACCTCCTTGATCAGGGGGATTTGGACCGCCAGGTCGTCGGGCATGGGGGGGCGGTTGGCCTTGTACTCGCCGTAGATTTCGTGGCGAAACGTGGGGCCCTTGGCGTCGAACAGCATGGCGATGTACTCGGGAGAGCGGTCGTCTAGCAGCTTGAGAATCATGCGGGTGAACCCGAAAATCGCGTTGGTGGGCATGCCCTTCGAGTTGGAAAGGCTTTGGATGGCATGGAACGCCCGGTAAATATAGCTGCTTCCATCGACAAGATACACGGTCTTTTTATCGAGATCGAAAAGCCCTTTTTCTCCCATGGCGGTCGGTTTCCTTTCCTGGGTCGGTTCGCGCCTTGACATCGTCCCGGCGAAATATTAGAGGTTCTTTTTCCGGTGGTTCTAACACGAAACCGTCAAAACGACAAGGCGGGAGCGCGGGAATTTGAAAAGTGCCCGATTAAAAAGGACCTGTCAATTAAGGATTGCAATAAAGGATTGGTTTGGAAAGATCATGAAGGAGTCCACGAAAAAAAGCAGGCGCAGGCCGAGGGCGAAAAGCTACGAATGCCACTGTTGCCGGGAGGAATTTCGTTTCTGCTGGCGTTGCCGGTGCGGTTTCGCCATTTGCCAGGCGTGCCTGGATGAAAACGCATGGGGGATGACCTGCAACGGCATCACCTGGCAGTGCCCGGACTGCGGGGGGCAGAACGGTCTGGGAAATCAGTGATAGAGTGCGACCTGGCCAATTGGCGGCCTTTTATCGGGGACCGGACTCGGAGTGTTCGGTTACCGGGGACCTATCCCGGAGTGTTCGGTAGCGCCGTCTTCCATGGCGGCGCGCTATCTCTGCCGGTCAGTGGTGCGAATGCGGCTCGTCGAGAATGCTTCTGACCTTGCCGGACAGTTCGTCGAGCTTGAAAGGTTTCTGGATGAACCCGCCCGCGCCCCGTTCCACCAGTTCGGCAATCTGGCTGTCCAGGCCGTAGCCGCTGGATAGAAGCACCCTGGCGCGGCCGTTGACTGATTGCAATTGTTCGAATGTTTCGTAGCCGCTCAGTCCCGGCATGGTCATGTCCAGAACGATCAGGTCGATGCCGTCGTCGTGCTCCTCGACGATGGATACGGCCTCCATTCCGTTTTTGGCCTTGTGGACCTTGTATCCCAGGTTTTCCAGCATTTTCGCCCCGACCTCCAGCACGATCTCCTCGTCGTCCACGATTAGAATGGTTTCCCGTCCGGCTGCGATGGAGATGGACGGGATTTCCTCTACGGCGCTCTCGCCTTCGGTAGCGGGCACGTAGATGCGGAAGGTGGAGCCTTTGCCCTTAACGCTGGTGGCCTGGATAATGCCCTTGTGGTTTCTGACGATGCCGTAGCAGGAAGCCAGTCCGAGGCCGGTGCCGCTGCCAATGGTCCGGGTGGTGAAGAACGGTTCGAATATGTGGTTCAGGACTTTTTCGTCGATGCCCTTGCCCGTATCGGCGATGGAGAGCGTTACGGTTTTTCCGGGGGCAAGTCCCATGCTTTCGGCTTTTTGCGCGTCGAAGCAATCGTTTCTCGTGGACAGCAGTATCTCTCCGCCATGGGGCATTGCCTGTGCGGCGTTGACGAAAAGATCGATCAGCACCTGCTCCAGGCGGAACCGGTCGCCCTCTATTCGCCAGCCGTCTCTGACGAACGCCTTCCTGATGGCGATCTGGGGCTGGGTTCGGGCGAACATGGAGGCCGCTTTCTCCATGAGGTCCGACGGGTCGATTTTTTCGAGATTGTATTTGCCCTCCCGCGCGAAACCGAGGAGCTGCCGGGTGAGTTTTTCTCCCTTGTCGACGGACTTTTCGATTTTTTTCAGCTGGTCGTGCCGGGGGTCGCTTGGCTTGGCGTCCAGCAGCATCAGGGAGACATAGCCCTGGATGCCCATGAGCAAGTTGTTGAAATCGTGGGCGATTCCCCCGGCCAGAGCCTCCAAGGACTCGAGTCTGCGGGAATTCTGGAGTCTTTCCTCCAGCAGCCTCCTGCTGTCTTCGGCGTTCTTTCTCTCGGTGATGTCCCGAGTGATGCCCCGGAAGCCGACGGGAACGCCATCTCTGTTGCGTATCAGGGAGACCGATGTTTCGATGTACAATTCCTGGCCGTCTTTTCGAATCAGTTTCCAATCGATGGCCTTTGCGGATTTGCCGGTCTTGTAGACTTCATTGAAAACCCCCATCACCATGGCGGTGTTCTTCCGGTCCATGAATGCGCGGAAATTGAGTCCGGCCATGTCTCCGTCGCTGTAGCCCAGCATGTCTCTCATGCGTTGGTTGAAGAACGTGAAAGAGCCGCCGAGGTCCACTTCGAAATAGCCGTCTTCGATATCTTGCAACACGCTGCGGTATTTTTCCTCGCTCTTTCGCAAGCTTCTCTCCGCCTTTTCCAGTCGCGAGATGAAGCGTCGGAAAAACAAGGACAGGAAGGGGACCAGGGTGACAGGTATCAGAAACGCCTTGAAAATGCTCGGCGTTTCGATCTTTTCCCAGATGGCGAAAGACAGCCCCAGGCACAACAGTACCGAGACGCTCGTGAAAAAAACCGTTACGATCAGCGTCGTTTTGACAGGGCCGATCTTGTGGAAAAATTTGTCGAGCTTGCTTTTGTCTGGCATGGACGGTCGCCCCCCCTATCTTCCGCGCTTGTGGAAAGCATGAAATCAGGTCCTTGTGTCCGGCCTTTGAGACAAAGAACCAGTTCTTTCCCATCAAGCTCATTACATTGGCACCGGAAAAGAGAAACATCAAGCACTTTTTTCGCAATGCGAAAAAAAAACCCTCCGCCATGCTCGGGGGAGGGTTTTTTTATCGTTTTTATTCGCGAAAGCCTTTATGACCGCGAACCAGACATCCGCAGCCTTTGGCCTGCGTTCATGAGACCGGCGATACCGGCGGGGGGAGGGCTACATCATTCCGCCCATTCCGCCCATTCCGCCCATTCCGCCGCCCATGGGAGGCATGCCTGCGCCGGCGTCCTTCTCCTCGGGCTTGTCGGCGATCATGGCTTCGGTGGTCAGCATTAGAGAGGCAACGCTCGCCGCGTTCTGGATGGCCAGACGGACCACCTTGGTCGGATCGATCACGCCTGCCTCGATCAGGTCTTCGTAGACGTTGGTATCGGCGTTGTAGCCGTTGGCGCCTTCGGAGTTCTTTACCTTGTCGATCACAACGGAGCCTTCGAACCCGGCGTTGTTGGAGATCTGGCGCAGGGGCTCCTCGATGGCCCTCATGATCACCTTCACACCGAGCTTTTCTTCGGCTTTGATCTTGATCTTGTCGAGAGCGGGGAGCGTACGAACCAGTGCGACACCTCCTCCGGGCACGATACCTTCCTCTACAGCCGCGCGCGTGGCGTTCAAGGCGTCTTCCACGCGGGCTTTCTTTTCCTTCATCTCGGTCTCGGTGGCCGCTCCCACGTTGATCACGGCGACGCCGCCGATCAGCTTGGCCAGACGCTCCTGAAGCTTTTCGCGGTCGTAGTCGGAAGTGGTTTCGTCGATCTGGGCGCGAATCTGCTTTACGCGTCCTTCCAGCGCGCTCCTGGAACCGGCGCCGTCCACGATGGTGGTGTTGTCCTTGTCGATGTTGATCCGCTTGGCCTTGCCCAGGTCCTGCAGGGTGATGCTCTCCAGCTTGACGCCCAGGTCTTCGGATACGACCGTGCCGCCGGTGAGAATGGCGATGTCCTCGAGCATGGCTTTTCTTCTGTCGCCGAAGCCGGGGGCCTTGACGGCCGCGACTTGCAGCGTGCCTCTGAGCTTGTTGACAACGAGGGTGGCCAGCGCTTCGCCTTCCACGTCCTCGGCCACGATCAGCAAGGGCTTGTTCATCTTGGCGACCTGCTCCAGGATAGGCAGAAGGTCTTTCATGCTGCCGATCTTCTTCTCATGGATCAGGATGTAGGGTTCGTCCAGTGATACGACCATTTTTTCGGAATCGGTCACGAAGTAGGGGGAAAGATATCCGCGGTCGAACTGCATGCCCTCGACTACCTCGAGAGTTGTCTCCATGGCTTTGGCTTCTTCCACGGTGATGACGCCTTCCTTGCCGACCTTGTTCATGGCCTCGGCGATGATATTGCCGATGGTGTCGTCGTTATTGGCGGATATGGTGCCGACCTGGGCGATTTCACGCTGGTCCTTGGTGGGCTTGCTGATCTTGTGAAGTTCCTTGACGGCGACTTCGACGGCCTTGTCGATTCCCCTCTTGATAGCCATGGGATTGTTGCCGGCCGCGACCAGCTTCTGGCCTTCTTCGTAGATCGCGCGAGCCAGCACGGTGGCGGTGGTGGTGCCGTCTCCGGCCATGTCGCTGGTCTTGCTGGCCACTTCCTTGACCATCTGGGCGCCCATGTTCTCGAACTTGTCCTCCAGCTCGATCTCCTTGGCGACGGTTACGCCGTCCTTGGTGATGGTGGGAGAGCCCCACGACTTGTCGATCACCACGTTTCTTCCCTTGGGGCCGAGAGTTACGACTACCGCGTCGGCCAGCGTACGAACGCCTTTGAGCATGGCTTCGCGGGCTTTCATATCGTATTTGATCTGTTTCGCCATCTTTGAAAAATCCTCCGTTTATCTCCTGAAATCAGAATTTGATTGTTGTTCTTCGATATTGTTTCAACGAACGAGCGTTTCTCGAATCGATATCTGTTCGAGCTTCTATTCGATAACGCCAAGGACGTCGTCCTCGCGCATGATCAGATATTCATCCCCTTCGATCTTGACTTCGGTGCCCGCGTATTTTCCAAACAAAATGCGGTCGCCTTCCTTGATGTCCATAGCGATTCTTTTGCCGTCATCACCGGTTTTGCCGTTACCGACGGCGACGACCTTGCCCTCTGCGGGTTTTTCCTTGGCGGAGTCGGGAATGATAATTCCGCCCTTGGTCGTGTTCTCTTGTTCCACCCTTTTCACCAGGATGCGATCTTGCAACGGTCTAAGGTTCATCTTTTCGGTTCTCCTTTGCTATGAGATTTGAATTACTTTTAAACCAAGGTCCCTCAAAGGACCATAATGTGCGAATGTCTAGCCGGCTTGCATGGCCGGTCGGCCCCGTCTCGGGACCCGCCTTGCCCCCAGCTTCGAGCAATGCGTTCAAGGCTGTCGTAACGCATTGATATTGTTTCAAAATCCGACGCCTGCGAAAAGCCCATGTATCGTTCGAGGTTCACAATAACCATGGAACCCTGTTTGTAAAGGCATGTTTGAAAAGCCTTTGAAGAAACATGTTCGAGGCCTCGAAGCAAGCGATGTCTTTGGCGTGAAATGTAACGCCCCGGAAAAGAGGCGGAGACTTTACTCCGGGGTCGTTTTCTTGCCGACGGACTTCGAAGGTTCGCTCTTCGATTCTTTTGGCTCGCCGGTGTCTTTGGATGTAGTCTTGGAAGGCGTTTCCGTGTTTTGACCCGATTTGTTCGCGTAATCCGTCACGTACCAGCCGCTTCCCTTCAGATGAAATGCGCTGTGGGAAATGAGCTTGTGGAGTTTTCCCGAACAGTGAGTGCAAGTTTCCAGCGGAGCCTCGGAGAACTTTTGGAGGGCCTCTACGACGCGTCCGCAGCTTTCACATTCGTACTCGTAAATTGGCATAAGCAACCTCCTGCTATTGGGTTTCTTTGATTCATTAATTGACTATACGGCGTTTCCGCCTCGAATTTTTTCCAATATAGATCATGTCGTTTTCTTGTCAAGACAGTCGGTCTCGCACCTTAAAGCCGCAAGGCGGGCGACTCGCGCCGGGCGTTCAAACGGGCAATCCGGGTGCTTCGTCGGTCCTCCAACTGGCGTAATAGTCGAAAACCGGCGCCAGGCCGTCGAGGCACACGGACTCCAAGATTTCGTAGGTCAGCGCATGGACCCTTTTTTCCTCTTCCAGCTTTTCCCTTGCCGAAGCCGAAAAGCTTTGCATGAAAGTCCCGAAACGGACGATATGGATGAGTTCGTGGGTCACGATGTAAAGGCAGAACGGAAAAAGCTCCATGGCCGGGTTCTTGTCCAGAACGCCCAGGATGGAATGATCCTGGAGGCATACCTTGTAAAAATCATAAGTGGAGGTTTCCAGCACGGACTCCTTTCTCTTGGCCTCGTACCGCACGATCTGCGCGAACGGCCCATGGACGATCTCGTCTTCTTCGAGGTGCTCCAGGGTATTGACATCATATCGTTTCCGAAGCCACTGGCTGGCGGACATCTTGTAATGTTCGCTGACAAGCTCTTCGGCCAGGGAGACGCAGTTGTTGACCTGATCGATCTGGCGCTCGTCGAATTTTTTCAAACCACCGGCCGTCATATGCTTCTTTTGTGCATTTTTCCAGTTTTCGTTTGCAAAATGGAACTCATCGCGGATTTGTGGGAAAAGGCGTGTCGATGGTAACCAGACCATCCTGGTCTGACATGCCTTGGCACCCAAACAGCGGCAAGTTCGCAATATGGGACCAGAGCTGGAAGCTCTGGTTACCTTCACCGTTTCCCTCATATCCGCGATGAACCCAAAATGGCGTTTACCGCCGCCGAAAGGTTCGCGGAGCGCAGTTCCTGGGCCGCATGGGCTGTATATAGGCGGAAATCACCCTTGGCAATGCGTATCGATCAGTAACTAACACACCGCCGACCGTTAATCAACCAATAATAAGGGTTGATTAATCGAAATAAATAGATTAATATTCAAAAGTTTTAGGATTTGAAAAGCATCTCGAATCTTCGATGTGACAGAGAATCCCGAAAAAAAATACAAAAGGGAGGTGAAAACCATTGGGCAGCGTGATCAAAAAACGCAGAAAGAAAATGAGAAAGCATAAGCATCGCAAGCTTCTGGCCAGGACCCGCCATCAGAGACGCAAGGGCAAATAATCCGCCGCAATGGGTTGCGAATAGAGACAGGCAAAAAAAGCGCCGGTTCGAACCGGCGCTTTTTTTTGGGAAGACGCTTTTTTGTGTGGCCGCTATCGGACCTGCCGGGAATCACTGCGATTCCGGGGCCGATTCCAATTCCCGTCAGTTTTTAATATTCATACCCTTTCAAATATTTGAAGAATTCCGACTCGGTGGAAAGTACGAGGGAGCTTTGGCTGTCGAGGGCCTCCGTGTAGACTTCGAGGGTCTTGATGAAGGAATAGAATTCCGGGTCGAGGCCGTATGCCTCGGCATAAATGACGGTCGCTTCAGCGTCGGCCTTTCCTTTGATTTCTTCGCCTCTGCGATACGCGTCGGAAATGATTTCCTTCAAGTCCCTTTCCTTTTCACCGAGGATCTTCTGGGCCTCGCCCTTGCCTTCGGAGCGGAACTTTTCCGCGATGCGTTTTCGTTCCGCGATCATCCTTCCGTAGACGGACTTTCGAACCTCTTCCACATAATTGATGCGCTTGATTTTCACATCAACCAGCTCGATGCCGAACTGATCCAGCTTGGGCTGGGCCTGGGTGAGAATGCCGTCCATGATTTTTGTCCTGCCGGTCTGGACCTCGGGAATGGTTTTGTCCTCTTTCTCCTCGTCTTCGAGACCGATCTCAAACGTGTCCAAAGGCCGGTTGCTTTCCCGTACGGTCTCGATGAGAGGATATGAAGTGATGAAGTTCCGCACGGCCGGATCGATGATGTCTTCCAGGCGCGCGATGGCACCCACGGGGTTTTTTACGGTCTGGAAGAACTTGACAGGATCGACGATTTTCCATCTGGCGAACGGTTCGACCCAGATGTAGGTCTTGTCGAGGGTCGGGATTTGGCCCTGGTCGCCGTCCCATTGCAGCAAGTTCTTGGGAAAATAGTTGGCGTGTTGGATGAACGGTATTCTGAAATTGAGCCCCGGCTCCTTTACGGGTTCGCCGACCACTCGCCCGAACTGCGTGACCACCACTTGTTGGGTTTCGTCCACCACGTAGGCGGAGGAAAGCAGCACGAGGGCGGCGAGAAAAACGATTACGATGGCGAAAATGGTTTTGATATTCATTTAGGCAACCCGCTTTCTTTTCCAAGGTTCAAGAGGGGGAGGAAATTGTCTTGCTCTCCGTCGATGATGAATTTGGGGCCGAGCTTGGGAAACAAGTCCTTTAAGGTTTCCAGGTAGATTCTTCTTTTGGTGACGTCTTTGGCCTTGCTGTATTCCGCGTAAACGGACTCGAACCTGGCCGCGTCGCCCTTGGCCCGGTTGACCCTGTCGAGGCCGTATCCTTCGGCGGTCTTTACGATGTTTTCTGCCTCGCCCCTGGCGGCCGGGATGGCCTTGTTGTATTCTTCCTTGGCCTGGTAAATCATTTTTTCCTTTTCCTGTATCGCCTGGTTGACCTCGTTGAAGGAGGACTGGACCGCAGGCGGCACGTTGGTTTTCTTCAATTCGATGGTACTCACGAAGATGCCGGTTTCGGCGTCGTCCAGTTCCTCTTGCAGCTTCTTCTTGGCGGCGTCGGCGATTTCGTTTCTCTTGCTGATGACTTCGTTGATGCTCCGGTCGCCCACCACCAGCCGCATGGTGGCTTCGGACATGTCGATGAGCAGGCGGCGCACATCGGCGACTTTAAATAGATAATTATAGGGCTCCTTGATTCGATACTGCACAATCCAGGGCACCAGCGCCACGTTGAGATCGCCGGTGAGCATCAGGGCTTCGGAGTTGTCGTCGATGTTGGTTCCATAGCGGCTGCCGGAACCGCCGACGAGAGTCTGTATACCGAACTCTTCCTTGTACACGTGCCGCACGCGGACCTTTCTCACCTTTTCGATGCCGGCGGGCAATTTAAAATTCAGGCCAGGCTGTTCGGTCCTCACGTATTTTCCGAATCGCTGGATGACCCCGACCTCGTCGATCGCCACCGTGTACACCATGGAGGAAGCGAGAAAGCCCAGCACAATCAGCACGATGACGATGGGGCCGCCCGGCAGTTTGAAATTCTTGAATTTTTCGAGAATGTCATCGACCTGGGGTGGCTTGCCGCCCCCCATTCGATGCTGTTGTTCCTTTAATTTGTCCCAGTCCCAACTCATTGATTCATCCCGGTTGTTGGTTTGCTGTTTGGACCCCGTCCGACTTTGCGACCGGCACGAAGACTCGAGGTTGATTCCAAACGAAATTGCTGATAAGAATTGAAAAAATTACCATGACACTTGGATGTGATACGATTTCAAAACGTCCAAGCCGTGTAATTTAAGCAACAAGAATTTTCAAGTCAAGGAAAATCAGAGAAATCGGGCCGGGCGCCACAAGGCACTTTTCGGGGCGACGGCAGTCCCGAGATTCGGCTTCCGGTTTTAAAACAGCCAGCGACGGATATTGTCGCTTCGGGACACCATATGGAAGACAGGAAAACAGAAAACGCCTCGCCAGTTCACATCGGAACCATCTTGAACAGCGCCCTGAAGGCGTTTCAGGAAAAGACCGACGGCGATCTGGCGAGGGTCTGGGGAATTTGGGACGACGCGGTCGGAGAGCTGGTCGCACAGAACGCCAGGCCTGCGGCGTTCAAAGGCAGGTTGTTGTACGTGGAGGTGAGCAGCTCCCCGTGGATGCAGCAACTTCGATTTCAAAAAGCATCCATCGTGTCCAAAATCAATAGGTCTCTCGGCAGAAACATTGTCGAGGATATCAAGTTCAAGATCGGTCTTTAGCGCGCATCAATGAACGAGAATAGGGAAAAGGGCGATTCGGAATTCGACGTTCCATCGGATTGCGACGAAAATTCTTTTACCGTCGAATACATTTTCGACGGCGCGCTGAGCGTCCGGCAGCCGGAAAGAGGATACCGGTACTCGCTGGATTCCATTCTTCTGGCCTATTATGCCCGTCCGGAGCGCAGCCAGCGCCTGCTCGACCTGGGGGCGGGCTGCGGGATCGTATCCCTGATACTCGCCCGCCGGCACCCCGACATCGTCGTATACGGCATCGAAATCCAGCCCAAACTGGCCTTGGCCGCCCACATCAACGTGATGGAAAATCGTTTGACCGACCGAATCAAGGTGTTTTGCGAAGATATGAAGCACGCAAAACCGTCGGACTTCGGCGGTCCCGTGGACATGGTGGTGGCCAACCCGCCTTTCGGCAAGGCCGGTGCGGGAAGACTCGGCTCCGATCAAGGAAAGATGGCCGCCAAGCACGAGGTCTTCGCGGAACTCGGAGACGTTCTGGACGCTGCGGCCCGCGTGCTGAAAGTCTCGGGAAGCCTCGTGATCGTGTATCCCGCCGAAAGGCTTTCCGACCTTTTATATTGTCTTAGAAAGGCCAAGCTCGAACCGAAATGGCTCAAGCCGATCTATCCGACGGAAAACGCGGACGCCAACCGGGTCGTGCTCAAAGCGGTCAAGTACGGTCGGCCGGGGCTTGCGATCAAGGCGCCCCTGCGCGTACACAAGCCCGACGGCGGCTATTGCGAGGACGCCTCGAAAATTTTCGAACTTTAAAAACCGAGCGAGTCCGATTCGTCGCCACGGTATTTTCTCACTCCTCCAGGTCGGGGACCAGGTTGTTCAAAACATGCCCGGAAATCACCTTGGGAAAAAAATAGGTGGATTTTCTGGGCATGATCAGACCCTGCTCCGCCACACGCCGCACCTGCTCCATCCGGGTCGGCTTGAGGATGAAAACCGCGTCGTAGTCGCCTTCCGCGGCGATCTGAACCGCATCGGGGATTCGGCTCGAATAGGCGATCAGCTTGTCGTTGTCGAGCCGCTGCTGGTCGAAACCCAGAAGTTCCATGAATATCAGGCGCGTCAACACGGTCACGTCCAGATCCAGAAGCGCTTCGGGCACCTCGCCGGCGAACAGGTCCTCCATCACGCCCTCCTTGAGCTTCATGACGAGAAACCGGCTGTCCTTTTTCATGTAAACACCGATGCAATGGGGAGCTTCGTCGGTTTGAAAACGTTCGGCGAACCGGTCTGCGCCCTCGCGGATTTCCGGAGAGGCGCAATCGTAAACGTCCACCTGGAAATATTTTTCCGCCTGTTTTTGAAACGACCCCAGAACATCGTCGCCCACCTGGCTTAAAATACGGTGCGCCGGTAAAATGACCAAGCCTGGGTCTTCCATGCTGCTCAAGGACATCAGGATGTAATTGGCCGGGTGCCGGTCCGTGAAGTCCGGGGTGTTTTCGGCGACCCATTCCCGGTAGCTCAACGCGGTTTCGTAACGGTGATGGCCGTCGGCGATGTAGATCGTCTTGTCGGCCATGGATTCGGAGATTTTCTTGTGAACGGCGGGATCGAGAATTCTCCAAAGCTTTTGTTCGAAACCGTTGCTGTCGGTCATTTCCATGTCCGGCGTCTTTCCCTCCACGGCTTGCTTGAGAGACGACAGGATGCCGTTGTTGTCCGAATAGAGCGAAAAGATGGGGCTGAAATTGGCATGGCAGGCCTTCATCACCTCCAGGCGCTCGGACCGCACCTTGGAAAACGTCTTTTCGTGGGGCAGGACGATCCCCTTTTCAAATGGTTCCAGCCGCACCAGAGCGACCAGCGCGAACCGGACGACCTCCCGGTCTTCGAGCGGAAACTTCACCGAGTTCAGATAAAAGGCGGGCGCCTGGTCCCGGACCAGGATCTTCTCCTTGAGCCAGGTCTCCAGGTAGGCTGCGGCGCGCGTGTACCGGTTGTCGCTTGCGTCGTCCGTCTCGCGAATCCTGCCCAGAATCAGGCGGATCACGTTGTTGGGGTGACGCTGGTGGAATTGTTCTTGTTCCTTCGGCGAAATCACGTCGTAAGGGGGCGCGATCACGTCGGAAAAATCCCCGATCTTTTCGGGGTTGTATAGAATGCCCTTGAACGGGACGACTTCGGCCATATCGAGTTCCTTTTCATTTAGGTGTTTTCGAACAAAGGGTTGTTGATACAAAAAAAAGGAGGGATGTTCAAGGATAAATTGGGGAATCGGAGTTTGAAATTTGTTAAAAATAATCGATGTTGCCATTGACATCGGGCTGAAAATCGGGTAATTATTTTGCTTTACATCCGCGAGGAAGAGAAGCCGGAGAGGTGGCCGAGCGGCTGAAGGCCCCGCTCTCGAAAAGCGGTATCCTGTCAAAAACGGGATCGTGGGTTCGAATCCCACCCTCTCCGCCAGCGGATCGGGCGGCACGAAATTTGGCGGGACCGCCTTGATCGAACCGTGCCGCGAGGAGGGTGGATGTCGATGGCATCGAAAATGCCTCGATAGAAATCGTCCTCGAAACGGAACGGAACGTTTTTTCAAAAAAAAAAGCCGACGCAATGCGGAGAGATGTCCGAGCTGGCTGAAGGAGCACGACTGGAAATCGTGTGTACTGCCAAAAGCGGTACCGAGGGTTCGAATCCCTCTCTCTCCGCCATTTTCCATCGAGCGGCTGTCCATTGAACCAAATTCCCCCTGACAATTTGAGGCAGTTGTAGCGAAGCGAACGGCTTTTCGAGCGTTCGTTCATTTTTTCGTTGCCGTTTCAGGTTCGTTGCCTTATTATCCCGAAAATTTTGTTGGGAGAGAAAGTCGATAAAGTATGGGATATCTGGTTCTAGCTCGAAAATACCGCCCTCAGACCTTCGAGGACGTGGTCAAACAGGACCATGTGACCACGACGCTGCAAAACGCCATCGTCGGCGACCGCGTGGCCCACGCGGTCTTGTTCTCGGGTCCCCGGGGGACGGGCAAGACCACCGTTGCACGGATTCTGGCCAAGGCCATGAACTGCGAACAGGGGCCGACTCCAACGCCCTGCAACGCGTGCAGGTCCTGCGAGGAGATCACCGCTTCAAGCGCGGTGGACGTCTACGAGATCGACGGGGCGTCCAACAACGGCGTGGAGCAGGTGCGGGAATTGCGGGAAAACATCAAGTACATGCCCGCCCACAGCCGCTACAAGATCTACATCATCGACGAGGTCCACATGCTCAGCACGGCCGCCTTCAACGCCCTGCTGAAGACCCTTGAGGAGCCCCCGGCCCACGTGATGTTCATCTTCGCCACCACGGAGCCCCACAAGATCCCCCTGACCATTCTCTCTCGGTGCAGACGCCACGATTTCCGTCGGATCGACGTAGGCTCCATCGCCGACCATCTGGAAAACCTGTGTCGCAAGGAAGACATGCAACTGGAAAGGGAAAGCCTCGAAATCATATCCAAGGAGGCGGGCGGATGCATGCGAGACGCGCTGAGCCTTCTGGACCAGGTCATGACCTGCGCCGACGAAGTGCTCTCCAAGGAGCGCATACTGGACATCCTGGGCGTGATCGACCGCAAGACTCTCTTCGAGATCACAACCGCCATCCTGGCGGGAGACATACCTTCGATCCTGGCTCTCCTGGACGAGGTCTACGACCGGGGGCAGGACATGAACAAGCTGTACGGGGACCTTCTGGAGCATTTCCGGAACCTGATGGTGGTCAAGCTGGGCGGGGACCCGGAAAAACTGGTGGACGTGCCAACCCACGAGTTGTCCCAAATGTCCCGGCAGACCGAAAACGTTCCGGGGACCCACCTTTCCCAATTGTTCGACGCCTTGTTCCGGGAGGAGCCTTCGATTCGGTATTCGGCCCAGCCCAAGATGGCACTGGAGATGGCACTGGTGCGAATGTGCCAGCTGAAGCCCGCGCTATCGGTGGACGAGCTGATCGAAAGGCTGGGGCAAATCAAGGACGCGTTGGACTCCGGGACTGCCATCAACGTGGTTTCGGAAATCCGGACCGCTCCCGCAAGTTCTTCCGCAGTAGCATCGGCGTCAATGGCCCCGGAAGCCGAACCGACGGCAGCGGCGGCAGAGCTGGTCGATGTCGCGCAGACGCAGAGGCCTATGGAACCGATGAGCGATGAAGCGACGCCCGGCAAGCCAGCGCCCGACGAAACGCAACCTGTCGCCGACGAGCCGAAAGCGCCGCCGGGAGAGATCCCGCATGCCGAACAGCCGGTGGCGGAGGCCCCGCCGGAAGAGGTCCCGAAACAGGGAGGGCCGGAAACGGTTGCGGAAGAGTGCTCGAAAGAGGCTCCGGCCCAGCAAGAGATCGATTTCGGACAGGATTCGAATGCGGCCTGGAACAGGCTTGTTGAAAAAATAGCCGAAAAAAACGGCCTTTTGGGCGCCATGCTCTCCAAGTCCAGGCTGATCGAGATCGACGGGACCCGCATGGTCGTCGAGGCCGGGGACAACGGTTTCCAGTACAAGAAGGTCGCCCAGAGCGTCGAAGCCATCCAAATGGCGTGCGTCGAATTGTTCGGGGGCGCCCCCGAAATCGTCGTCAACGCCAACGAGAACCAAAACACCGACTTCCGCGACCGGATCGACCGGGAAAACCGTCTGAAGGAAGAAGCCCTGAGCCACCCGCTGGTTGACGAGGCGCTGAGAATTTTCAACGGCGAAGTCGTTCAAATCAATATTGCAAAGGAGAACATCTCAAAGGAGGAAGACCGATGAAAGGTATGGGAAATATGATGAAGCAAGCACAGAAGCTTCAGGCGCAAATGATCAAGCTTCAGGAGGAGCTGGCCGAAAAAACCGTCGAGACCAGCTCCGGGGGGGGAATGGTCAAGGTGGTGGCCAACGGCAAGCAGCAGATCGTCTCCATCGAGATCGAAAAGGAAGTCGTGGACCCCGACGATGTGGATATGCTCCAGGATTTGATTCTCGCGGCCGTCAACGACGCTTTGACCAAATCCCAGGAGATGGTTTCCGGAGAGATGGGCAAGCTGACCGGCGGCATGAAAATTCCGGGCCTGATTTAGGGCGAACAGCCGAATTTCACGGCTTAGCGGGCGGTTGAGCGAGTCCGCCAAGCCTTTGCAAGGATACCAAATGACGACCCATTATCCCTCGACCATCATCGGGCTGATCAAGAATTTTTCCAAGCTGCCCGGAATCGGCGAGAAATCCGCCGAGCGACTGGTCATGCACATATTGCGCGCCCCCGCACAGGAAGCGCGCGAATTGTCCAGAAGCATCCTGGATTTGAAGGAGAAGACCAGACTGTGTTCCCAATGCTTCGGACTGAGCGACACGGAGCTTTGCAAGATTTGCTCCGACCCTACCAGGCAACGCCAGACGCTTTGCGTGGTGGAACAGCCCGCCGACTTGGTGGCGCTGGAAAAATCCGGGGCCTTCAAAGGCCTCTATCACGTCCTCCAGGGGGTCCTTTCCCCCATGGACGGCGTCGGCCCCGAGGATATCCGTATCAGGGAGCTGACCGAAAGATTGTCAAAGGAAAAAATCGAAGAGGTGGTGATTGCCACCAGTACCAATACGGAGGGGGAGGCCACGGCGTCCTACCTCGCGGAACTTCTGTCCAAATACCCGGTTTCCGTCACCCGAATCGCATCCGGAGTGCCCATCGGCGGAGATTTGAAGTACGTGGATCAAGTGACTTTGAGAAGGGCGATGGAGACCCGACATGCGATCTGAAAAAAAACAGGAATCCGAAGATATCGAGGAACTTGCACCCGAGGACATCTTCGAGTGCAAAATGTGCGGCGAGTGCTGCCGGGGGTTCGGCGGCACGTACGTCAATAGCGAGGACATCGAGAGAATAGCCGAATACCTCGGCGTCGGCCGGGAGGAATTTCTGAGGAAATACTGCCAGAAATCTGGTTCGGGGATTGTTCTGGCGCAAAAGGAAGACGGCTATTGCGTCTTTTTCAAGGAAAATTGCACCATTCATCCGGTCAAGCCCCGCATGTGCAAGGCATGGCCGTTCATCCAGGCCGTGGTCAAGGACATGGCCAACTGGAAGGCCATGGCCAACTCGTGCCGTGGAATCCGGACCGACTTTCCCGACGAAGCCATCGTGGAATGCGTCAGGAAGGTGATCGAAGAACGAGGCGAATGAGGCGTTTCCGCCGACCGGAAAGGACCGTTGCTTCGGTCGCTCCGGACGATCATGTCCATGGAATCAATGTCGGACTTGCTCGTCCGGAGCGAAGGAAGAAGATCAGCGCCAGCCGTGAATGTCTTTTAAGCGAAACACAGAGTTGCCGTTGCCGTCGCCGTCGGAAAGGGCCTTCTCCAGGATGTTCCTTTTTTCAAGCTCCTGCGCGCTTTTCCGAAAATCCTCTTCTGAACCGTTCCAACGCTCGAGAATGTTCTTGGCGGAAAGCGTCAGGTCCGCATCCAGAATGCCGCAGCACAAAAGATACAGGGAAACGGTTTCCATGGGAAGCCCGAGTTCGAAAATCCTCTGGTTCATGGACGGTCCTTGGTGGCTTTCAAACATTAATTCCTCCTTTATGTTGCAATGGTCTTGGTGATTCGATTAAGATAAAGAATCGATGACGGTCGCATTGTCGATCCGTCGAAAGAAAAGAACCGAAAAGAGGGATTTTAAACACGATGAGCGCATTCGCAACCTTGACACTGCAAGACACGCCGGTGGCCCGATGATCGGCGTGCTGGATTCCGGACTAGGCGGTCTTTCCGCAGCAAGGATGCTGTCGCGCCTGGCGCCGTTGCACGGGGTCCTCTATTTCGGGGACACGGCCAAGGGGCCCTACGGCGACAAGAGCCCGGAGACCATCCAGACATTCGCTCTCGACGCCGCCCGCTTTCTGGTCGAAAACGGCGCCAAGATGATCGCCGTGGCGTGCCACGACATTTCCGCCGTCGCCATGCAGGCGCTGATGGAAAATTTTACCGTCGGCATCGTCGATACGATCACGCCTGCGGTAAAGCGAGCGCTTTCGGTCTCCAGGCGAAAGAGCATCGGCGTAATCGCATCCAGAGCGGTGGTCGAAAGCGGGACCTACGAAAAGCGGATCAAGACCCTCGAACCCGACGCCAAGGTCTACTCCAACGCGTGCCCCCTGCTCTCAGCCCTGGTCCGGGAGTGCCGGTTCAAAAAGCCGGAGACCAACATGATCGTCAAGAAATACATCCAGCCGCTGAAAGTCCGCCAAATCGACGCGCTGGTCGCCGGGTCCTCGGACTTCTGGCTGTTGACCGACGTCATTTGCACAAAGGCCGGCAAACGGATCTCGGTGGTGGACGCTTCCTGCGCATTCGCCGAATACCTGGCCGAATATCTGGACGAGTGCTCCGTGATCGGTTTGGAAAAGGAGACCAAACCGCCCGACCGATTCTACGTTTCCGACCTCACGCCCCGCATGGAAAAAATCGCCAGGATGTATTACGGGGAAAACATTCGGCTGGAAAAGGTCGCCCTCTAATTACGCATCAGGCTTTCAAACGCGTTGCACACCTCGGATGGCGATATCCGCTCCAGGCAATCCGGATTGGCGCAATTTCTGTTTCCAATTTCAAAGCAAGGCTCGCACTGGAAATCGGAAACCACGACACGGACCCGCCGTCCCGCAGGCTTCCACCGCGCCGGATCGGTAGGACCGAAAATCGCCACGGTCGGAAGCCCCAGCCATGCTGCCAAGTGCGTAACCCCCGAATCGTTTCCCACATATCCTCCGCCGGTTTTTAGACGATTTGCCAGTTGCGTCAGGTCGGCGGGCCGAACGACCTCATACTCCCGGAAGCCCCAGCGCTCATTTCCCGAGCCAAAATCGAACTTTTCTTTACAGTCGTCCTTAAGGTGTCCGCTATCCCTTCCTAAAAGCCGCTCCTCCAAGCCCCTTTCCGCAGGACCCAAAAGGAACACCGGCCGATAACCTCGCTCAACCAACTGACTTTCCAGCTCGAAAAACTTTTCCAGGGGCCAGTTCTTGGCAGGGCTGCCCGAGCCGGGCTGGATAAACACTGTGATTTCGTCGAAGCCGGCTCCGCGATAGTCCCTAAACAGTCGCCCCATGTTCTCTCCGGCCCCCTGTTCCACAAGCCCGAAATCCTCCAGCTTTTCCAATAGGCGTTTCTGCACTCTCGCCCTTTCCAAGGGCTCGGGCCTGGGCGGAATTCGAAAAACCGGCTTTCCGGTCCATCTCTCCACATTGGTCGCAAGCTCTTCGGAAAAGGAAAAAAACAGCAGGGCGTCGTATGAAGCCAGAAAATTCAGAAGCCTCGAATTTGGAACTGCTTCGGATGGTACGAACATGGATGAAAACATCGCGGAATCGATATCGAAGGACCGGTCCGCCGTCCCCAGAAGGCAAGCCAACCCGCCTGCGCCCTCCCGGCATCCCAGTTCCACTCTCGAAAACTCGTCTTTCAGAAGCGATAGGGCTGGAAAACTCGATATAACGTCCCCGAGTGCCCCTTGGGAAAAAACAAACAGTTTTTTTTCGGAGTGAACATCTCTCAACCTTGTAACCAACAATCCTCCTTGTCTGGTCCTCCAAAACGAGTCCGTGATAGTTGATCTAAGCATCTGTGTCGCATTGGCAGGCCTATCCCCCGGTGCAGACACGCTTTTTCAACCCGGGAAAATTCCCTTGCGCCCATTGGGAGGTTTGAATACAATGCCCAAAGATGAATTTGGCCCTACGCTTCAGGGCCCATCCGCCAAAGATTGGCCGAGTGGACCATGTGAATCCCAAAAAACATCAAATATAGAGAAGGACAGAGCATGCGCAATATTTTTCAATTGGCAATAATAATTTTGCTCTCGGGTTTTGTGGCCATTCCCGCATCAGGTGATTCGAGTGGAAAAACGAATCTGGTGCTCATCTTTGACGCATCCGGTTCCATGTGGGGACAAATCGACGGCAAGGCCAAAATCGAAATTGCCAAGGAGGCTATGGACATGATCGTAAAAGACCTGCCCGCCGACATCAATATCGGACTGGTGGCTTACGGCCACCGCCGCAAGGGAGATTGCGACGATGTGGAAACATTGATTCCGCTCGGTCCGTTGGATGCCGAGGCCTTTATTTCCATGGTCGATTCCCTCAACCCCAAGGGCAAGACCCCCATGGTGCGCTCCATCCGAAAGACTGCGGATGCCATCAAGCACCTGGAGGACGAAAC
Organism: Desulfobacterales bacterium; assembly: GCA_963674505.2. GTDB lineage: Bacteria > Desulfobacterota > Desulfobacteria > Desulfobacterales > SKZT01. Next base: position 4,626,555 of record CAXXIG010000001.1, on the reverse strand, counting down.
GACTATCCTGCTCATTTCCGACGGCGAGGAAACTTGCGACTCGGACCCGTGCGGATTCGTGGCCGATTTGGAAAAACTCGGCATCAAATTCGTGCTGCACGTGGTGGGATTCGACGTGGGCGGCGAGGCCGAGGAGCAACTCAAGTGCATGGCAAAGGCGGGCGGCGGCAAATATTTTCCGGCCAGAGACGCCAGCAAATTAAAGTACGCTCTCGATACCGTGGTTAAAAAGGCCCTGTCCGAAAACCTTGTCGTTACGGCATTCGACGACAGGAACGAACCTGTATCGGCCTGGGTCAATGTCATGGACCGGTCCGGCAAGATCGTCGATTCGGACGGGGGCAAGCGCGTACGCTTCTCTCTCCCGCCCGGCAACTACACCCTGACCGTCAAGCCGGAAACCATGACGGAAACCAAGACATTGGAAGACGTTGCAGTGAGCGACGATCAGGTAGCGCACCGCAAAGTGATTTTCGCCAAATCCCAGATCGTCGTGACCATGAAGGACGGCTCCGGCAACAACATACCGGGGTACGTCCGCATCGTGGATTCGAAGACCGGCCAGTACGCGGAAGAAGGCGACCATGCGGGCGAAACTTCGCACTTCACCGTGTCGCCCGGCGAGTATTATGTGGACATGGAATGCTCGAATACCGAGAAAAGGATCAAAAGCGAGCAATTCGTTCTCCATGCGGGCGAAAGCAAAAACGTGACCGGCATATGCGCCAACGCAAGAATCGGCGTCCTTGTGCTCGGTGCCGACGGCCAGCCGATAACGGCCTATATTCGAATTGTCGAAGTTCCTCGCAATACCTACGCGGACGAGGCCGACTCCCTGCCCGAGATGCGATTCTTCGAGGTGCCGCCCGGCGAGTACAAGGTCGATGTGGAATGCCCGGACGAATCGCGTTTGCGCTCTCAACCTTTCAGCATCGGCCAAAGCCAGGAAAAACAGGTGACGATCAACTGTTCATCCAAGATCGTCGATGAGCAGTAGAAGGCAGAACTCCGAGGTTGCCTGAACAAAAGAAGTGCGCCGCGATACCGCGACACATAACGTTCCTTTATCCTAACCGATAGTTGTGCGTTGATAAAATCAGGGAGCATTTTACATGAGCTTCGAATCCTTTTTTCGAGAAATCACGTCCTGCAACTCTCCGATGCCGTGGCAGGCGGAATTGGCTTCCGATGCCGATTGCGTCGACAGACTTGTTCGGGTGCCCACAGGTTTCGGCAAGACGCTGGGCGTACTTTGCGCATGGATGTGGCATCGGTTAGAGTGCGGCGACGACTCGTGGCCTCGGCGTCTTGTCTGGTGCCTTCCCATGCGCGTGCTGGTGGAGCAGACGGAACAGGAGGCTCGAAAGGTCTTGAATGCGGCCGGACGGCTTTGGTCCGACGGCGACCGTCGGGGAAAGGTGTGTGTCCATTCCCTTATGGGCGGCGCGGACGCGGGAGAATGGCAGTTGCATCCCGAGGAATGCGCGGTGCTGATCGGTACCCAGGACATGCTGCTGTCGCGCGCGATGAACCGAGGCTACGGTGCGGCGCGTGCACGCTGGCCCATGGAGTTCGGTTTGCTGAATCAGGACTGCCTTTGGATAATGGACGAGGTACAACTGATGGATGTCGGGCTGGCAACGTCGGTCCAGCTGCAAGTTTTCCGGGACGAGGACACCGAGGCGGGCAGCTCCCCCCGTCCGTGCCGCACTTGGTGGATGAGTGCGACGCTCCAGAGAGACTGGCTGGGCAAAAGCCCGGACGCCGAAGGTTTGGCGTCAGGCGTCGGAATCGTCTCCATTCCGCCTTCCGACAGGACGGGGAGGCTATGGGACGACGTACGAAAGCCTTGCCGTTTGAAGTCTGTAGAGGATGAAAAGGAGCTGGCGAGCTTGGTTTCGGAAGCATTAATAGATGACGCAAAAGTCCCTGGACTCGTGCTGGTGGTGGTCAACCGAGTGGATCGGGCGGCAAAGGTCTACGATCTGCTCAAGGCAGACAAAGCTGCCGCGCCTTACGACAAGTCGCAATTGGAAGCCGCCCAGGAAGCGCTGGAGGAGCTTTCCGACGTGTCCCCCCTTCGGCTTGAGTCCTTCGAGGAAGACCATCCCGAAATGCTGCCCCGCCTCTATCCGTACGACCCGCCCCAACTCCTGCTCAGGCACGAGCTGGAAGAACTGTTCGACACCGCTCCAGACCTTTCCGGCGCCGATATCGACATCAGCCGTTTCATTCGGACGGGGGACGAACGGGATGTCCGGGTCTTTTGGGCGGACGTGCCGGACAAGGAGGCGCCCGACCCGTCGTTGCGTCCAAGCCGAAACGCGCTTTGCGCCGTTCCGTTTCTAAAAGCGAGGGATTGGCTGTGCGGAAAGGCGACCAAAGACGACCCGAAGCATAGACTGCTCGACTCCATGAGGGCTTGGACGTGGGACTGGCTCAACGGCGAGTGGAAGACCATCGAGCGACGCGACCTGATTCCGGGGCGCACGGTGCTGGTGGACGCCGGTTGCGGAGGATACGACCCGGAAAGGGGCTGGAACCCGGGTCGGCGAACAAGGGTCGAACCTGTTCCCCTCGTCGAGCCGCTGCCCGAGGAAATCGCGGACGCCAGCGCGGACAGCGACGCCACCAGCGTTTTCGCCTGGCAGACCATCGCGGTGCACGGAAGGGAAGCGGGTGCCATCGCCAAAGGCATTGCGGAAGATCTGGTCCCGGAACTGGCGGGACTGTTCGGTCTTTGCGGGCGTTGGCACGACGCCGGAAAGGCCCACCCTGCTTTCCAGAACTGCATTGTCGGCGAAAACCGCCCGGACCGCCCCGACATCGCCAAGGCCGAACGGAGCGCTTGGCTTGCGCCAAACCGAATGTATCCTGTGCATGACGGCCCTCGACGCGCCGGGTTTCGCCATGAACTGGTCGGAGTTCTCGCCCTGTTTTCGGCCCTTAGAAGGGTGAATCAGGACCATCCCGCTCTATTGGGGCCTTGGCGACAGCTTTTAGAGGCCGCCGGGTTCGCGCCACCGCAAAAAAATCCTCCAAACGTCGAGAGTTCGGTTTTAGACAGCGAACTGGCCGGGCTGTCCGCTGAAGAATTCGATCTGCTGGCCTACCTGGTTTGCGTCCATCACGGCAAGGTTCGGATGGCTTGGCACACCGCCCCGGCGGACCAGGCGGCAAACGACCTAGCCCACCGCATCGCGGGTGTCAAAGACGGCGACAAAGTCCCTGAAATCCTGCTGGCCGACGCCGACGGCGCTTTTAAGAAAATGGAAGGCTTCGACGTCGATCTGTCCTTGGCGGCGGCGGGCTTGAACCCTCGATTCGGCATGGGATGGACCGAACGGGTCTTGAAGTTGCTGGAAACGCGCGGACCGTTCGCTCTGGCCTGGCTGGAGGCCATTTTCCGTGCCGCCGATCAGCGGGCCTCCCGACAGGAGGTTCGCGATGAACTGCTGCATTCGGAGGAGACGCCATGAATATCCATTGTTTAGGCGGTTGCGCTCCAGCGCCCCTGGCCCACTATCTGAAAGCCATCGGGGTCCTTCGGCTGGTGTCCGAACAGGCCGATGCCGAAGCACGGGGCTGGTGGTCGGGAGAACGCTTCATGCTGGCTACCAAGCTGGAACGAGAAGAACTGACGACGTTCTTTTTGGAGCGCTACGAACCGACGCCATTGGTTTCTCCTTGGAACAAAGGCTCCGGCTTCTACTATGAAAACGATCCTGCTCTGACTCCGATGGAAAGTTCTGCGGCTCCCCGTTTCCAAAGGTTTCGCGACGGCATTTCCGCCAGTCGTCCTCTCACCCTGCAAATGGTCGATGCAGATCGCGAAGTGAGGCGGATCAAGGACGAAGCCAAAAAGCTGACTGTAGCCAAGCGGAAAGCCTTAAGGAAATTAGAGGAATACAGGAAACGTCTTGCAGAGGCCGAAAGACACTTCAAACAATGTAAAGCCGAACTCGTTCCCAGGCTTCGCCTGTCCTGGAGAGGGCCGCACCGCCAATGGATGGACGCGGCCATGGTGCTACAGGAGGACGGCAGTCCGGTTTTCCCTGCATTGCTGGGAACGGGGGGAAACGACGGGCGATTGGATTTCACAAACAACTTCATGCAGCGCCTCAATGACATGTTCGATCTGTCCGCTACGGACGGAGGCCCGAAAAAAGAGGCGACCGAATGGTTCGAAGGCGCTCTTTGGGGAAGTCCTACAAGGCGCTGCCAATCGGGAAAAGCCGTCGGACAATATCTGCCAGGCGGGGCAGGAGGGGCCAACAGCGGAAATGGTCCGAGCGGAGACAGTATGCTCAACCCTGCAGATTTTATCCTCATGATGGAAGGTGCCGTGCCATTTTCTGCCCACGTTACCCGCCGAAGCTCGTCGGAACAGTCTGGCCGCGCTGCCGCGCCATTCTCTGTAAACGCTCACGGGGCTGGATACGCCAGCGCTTCCGAGGCTGACGAAAGCAGCAGGGGTGAGCAATGGATGCCCCTTTGGTGTCAACCCACAACGTTTTTCGAACTCGGGCGTCTTCTGGCCGAGGGGCGCGCCCAAATAAACGCCCGCCCCGCGCGAGAACCTTTGGACATGGCCCGCGCCGCAGCCCGCTTGGGAAGCGCTCGCGGAATTCGCGCATTCCAGCGCTACAGCTACATCGAACGTAACGGGCAAAGCAATCTAGCGGTACCCATCGGCCGAATACCCGTTCCCGAGCACTTGTTCCCTCAACTCGCCTGCCTAGACGATTTGGATCGCTGGCTGATCATACTTCGGAGAGCTGCACGGGAAAACACAGCCCCTGTTAGGTTCAAGATGGCGGAACGGCACCTTTCCGACGCGCTTTTCGCCGTCGCTGGCCATGCGGACGAACCAGCCAGGTGGCAGGCGGTCCTGCTGGCACTGGCCGATGTCGAAAGCGTCCTGCGGACCGGGGCCGGTACCTCCCTTGAGGCCGGATTGGGTCGCGGCGGCCGACGACGGTACCGCTTGCTTTCGTCTTGCTGTCGCGTTCGCCTTGCAATCTCCCGGAGATCCCTTGCGACGCCACTGGCTTCCGCTGGACCGGTGGCAGAAAAAATTTGCCGTTACCGGGACCGGGGTGGAACGTCGGCTGGAATCCCGACCCGAAGTAGTCATGAACGGGCGCAAAGGCGAGCAGGACGCGATCTCGGCGGTCCGTCGGAGACTCGTGGAGGCCGCCCAGGCGGGATCTCGCACTCCGGCGCTTTTTCCTTCGAAGCGGGCGTCGGCCCGTCTGACGGATTTGGCACAACTGCTGGCAGGCGAAGTGGACTTGGATCGCACCATGCGCTTGGCTCGGGGCCTTCTGGCTCTGGACAGGCGGCAGTGGCGGGCCCGCCCGAAAGCCCTCGCTTCCTCCAAAGGAGGCATGTTTCCCGACGACGCCTGGATTGCGATCCGGCTGTCCTGCCTTCCCTTTCCCCTGCCGCCCGAAGAGCATTCCATTCCGTTCGACCCGGCGATTTTGCGGCGGCTGGAATCCGGAGACGCTGCGAGCGCAGGAGAGTTGGCACTTCGACACTTGCATACCGCCGGCATTCGACCGACGATTCGTGCCGTAGCGGCGTCTCCGGAAACCGCCCGCCTGTGGGCCGCCGCCCTGGCGTTTCCCATCCATTCCAAAACAGCGCTGGCCTTTATGGCTCGCATCGATCCCAACAACATCAAGGAGGAAGATTCATGAGCATCGACCTTTCGTCACTGGAAACCGTCCATCGACTGTTGTTCGAAATACCGCTGAAGCCCTTGCAGGGAAAGCGGTTTCAGCCCACCGGTTTTCCTAGCCTCGGGGCCGCGACGTTCCAGACTTCCGAAGGGACATCGTTGCTGGTGGAAAGCGCACAGAGCATGGCCAACCGGCTGGAAGCCATCTGCTGGGACGAAGCTAGGCGGGACCTCAAGCAAGAACTGGCGGGGCTTTCCCACGTGAAGGTGACCCGAAACGGTTCGTTTCTGACCGATTCCATTCTGGAGGCCCAGCGCATCAACAGTCCGTATTTGCTGGAAAACTCTGACAAGACATTTCTGAACGACATTAAAAGCGAGCTGAACGTGCTGGAAACCGGGCCTGTCGATCGGAAGCTGCTTTCCTCCGTGCTGTTCAAATACGATGTGGGGTCCTTATTGCACGGAGTTTTTCTTGCAAAAAAGGAGCTTGCCGGGGGGCGTTTGCGCCTTGCCCGGGCCGTTTCGGCCTTCATCGAGGCGGACGGCGTTCAGGTGGCGGCTTCCGGCGGGGTGAAGAACGACCATGTGAACCCTTCCGGCGTCACCAAGGACGGGTTCGGAAACGTACCGTTCGCCCGGGACGAGTTTACCGCTCTGCAAATCGTGCTGTACGCGAACGTTGACCTTGCCCAGATTCGGGGTTACGGACTGGGAGACGATGCGGAAAGATTGCTGACGCTGCTGGCGCTGTACAAGCTTCGCGCACTTGCGGACGGAGACGGAGGCTGTCTGCGTCTGCGCACAGCTTGCGACCTCAAGGTGGTCGATCCCGACATTCGAGCGGTCGAGCCGGAAAGCTTCTCCCTTCCTTCCCTGGAAGACTTGACCGTCGATCTGAAGTCCGCCATTTCCGCTTGCTCCGACCGGATGGTTGTAACGGAGATCGCTTACGAGGACGAGCTGAAGAAGGCCAAAAAGTCGAAATCAGGCAAGTCTGACGAAGAGCCCGACGATGCCGAAGTCGATGAAAGCGAGGAATGACCATGCCCGCTCTTCTCATCGAATTCCCGGCCCGGCGATACCATGCGACGCCTTGGGGGCATCACGTCAACGAGGGGCTGATCGAATGGCCTCCGTCTCCTTGGCGATTGCTGCGGGGACTGATTTCGACGGGTTATACGTCTGGATTGTGGAACGGAGACGGTCCTCCGGAGACCGGGCGTTCTCTTTTCGAAGCGCTGGCTTCGGTCCTGCCCTCGTATCGGCTGCCTTCCGCCTCAGGGACCCACAGCAGGCATTTCATGCCCACGGACAAGCTGGATAAGCAGGGGCTGCCCAACCGTACACTGGTGTTCGACGCCTGGGCGCGAATTTCCTCCGGCGCGATGGCGGTCGTATGGGATGTCAATCTTTCCCGTGAAGAATCGGAACTTCTGGCCGCTCTGGCTGCCCGTATGAACTACCTGGGCCGCTCGGAAAGCTGGGTTTCGGCGCGGACGATGGGGCAGGACGAGCCCTTGCCTACCGGCGGAGACTGCTTTCCGTCGGACGAACCGCCCCGGCCCGGCTGGGAGCAGGTGAGCTTGCTGGCGCCACAGTCGCCGAATGCCTATGCCGAATGGCGGGAGTCCGCTGCGAAGGGGGCTTTGTCCGAGTTGGCCGACAAATATTCCGGCAAGAAGAAGCCGACAAAGAAGCAACGGGAAAACGCGCTTGCTCCCTTTCCCGAAAACCTTATCGCCTGTCTGGAGGAGACGACGGCTTTCTGGCGCAAGCATGGATGGAGCCAGCCACCGGGAAGCCGTCGAGTGTTGTACCGAAGACGGTCGGACGCCCTGGAGCCCGGTTCGCCGATTCTGCGGCCGTCCTTTTCTTCCCCGCATCCCGTTGTCGCCATGTTGCTTTCCATGGCCACAAAAAGCGGCAACAACCATGCGCTGCCGCCGGTGACAAGGGCGTTGCCCCAGGGAGAGCTGTTTCACCAATCCATGGTCGGCCATGCCCATCGCTTGGGATTGTCGTGCCCCGCACTGACCGGGCGCGATTTGCAAGGCCGCCCTCTTAGGCACGGACATCGCCATGCCCACGCGATTTCTTTGGACTTGGACGGTGACGGCCATCTGGACCATCTGCTGGTTTGGGCGCCGAACGGGCTGGACAGCAACGCGCAGAAAGTCGTGCGGGCGATCCGAAAAACGTATGCAAAAAAACTGGTGGAGCCGTTGCGACTCGCTTTAGTGGGGATAGGCGACCGGGAATCGTTGCGAAAGCTTCCCGGCATGTACGGCCAACGCCTGGGTTCGATTTTCGGTCCGGCTGACGGGGCGAAGCGATGGCGAGGCATCACTCCCTTCGTAGCGCCGAGATTCCTGAAAAAGTCGGGCAAGAACGCGCTGGAAGGCCAAGTGGCCGCCGAACTGGAGTCGCGCAATCTTCCAGCACTGGCGGAATTTCGCCTTCTCGACCCTGGAAGGGACTCGGAATTGTTGCGCCACCGCCATTTCGTCCGAATACGCGGTCGGGGATCTCAACCCCCTGCGGATTTCGGCTTCTCCTTGGAGATTTGTCTCAAAGAACCCGCGCAAGGGCCCATTTGCCTCGGATACGGTTCCCATTTCGGACTCGGTTTGTTCGCTGCGACATAGAAGCGATTCCCGACATTCGTCTATCAAGGGGCTCCGCAGCTGCTCCAGCCACCGTCGGCCAGAAGAAGTCCTTTTTGACGTGCTGGGCAATGGCGGCGAGAATGATTCTATTCTTTATATGATTTACGCTCTAACAAAGCTGCCAACAATGGTATCACAAGCTGGTCTCGAGGACGTTTTGTGCTTTCTTTGATTTCTATGAGAGTTTTCAAATCAAGCACGCAAATGGATAATTCTCCGTCGGACAGGGTGACTGTATGGGCAATAAGTTCGTCAAAGCATCGGCCATCGTGCAGTCTACAGAGAGTATCCAGAGGGCCGAGTTCCGTGATCAGGTTCAATTGTCCTTTTCCCATCAAATCGTCCTCTCTCGGGATTATACGACGGCCTGCCGGATCGCGATAAATGGTGTCGAGGCGTTTCAGGACACTCATGAGACGCCTGACATTATCGGAGGTTTGCCGATGAACGATATCGAGATCGATCGTGCTTGTCGGCGCGCCGTGAATGACGGCGGCAGCTCCGCCGACAACGATAAATTCCACTCCCGCCGATGTCAGGCTTTCTATCAGTGCACCTAGGTCAGCTTGTTTCGGTCTTGGCATGTTTGAACCTGTTCAGCGCTCGCGCCGCATTGGATGCGCAACGCAATCTTTCGAGAGGCGTCAGGCTGAGTGTCCAGTCCAGTAATGATTGATCGACGTCTCGCATGGCCGCTCTGACTTTCGGGTCTTTGATAATCGCCTCCCAGTTTCGAAGAACTTGAATTGAAGGTTCCAATTTTTGCTCCTTCTCTTTTCTTGCGCTATAGCGCAGCACTGTCCATAATGGTGTTCATGTCAAAGCTCACTTGATGGCAAGATACTATCACCGCAAGCGATTAAGATCAATAGCCAGATCGATACAGGACTCAAGTTCAGCTCAAGCATTTGAGTATTGCGCCCACGATTTCGGTTTCTTTATCGACGACGGAAAACATTCCGTTTCCCTGTAGAGAGAGAAGGCGGATTTTTTCGAAGTTGGCGAAGGGAAAGCCGATGACGCTCAGCTTGTCGAACCTGACTGCGGCCGCAAATGGGTCCCCGCCGCTGTTCCAGTCGCCGTCGGTCAAAATAAGCCCTTCTTTTCGTTCGAATTTTCGGACGTGCTTCAACCCGGACTCCAGCGCCATGCGAATGTTGGTGTCGCCGTAGGACTCCAATTTGAAAAGCCTGTGCAGGACCTTTTCCGGGCCGGCGGGTTCGTCCACTCTTTTCAAGACGCCTACCCCCTTGTTGAAGGCCAGGATGGCGTAGTCCTTTTTGAAGTGCTGGGCGATGGCGGCTGCCGTGATGGCGGCGAGTATGATTTTGTTTTTCATGGAATAGCTGCAATCGAGCATCATGACGAACGCTTTTTTCTCCATGCGCCGCACATAGGACACGAGATTGTCGACGATCCCTTTTTCCGGGGCTTCCATGAAATTTTCCAGGCTGCGGTCCAGTTCTATTTCGGAGCCGTCCGTGCAGCCCGGTACCAGGGCGAGTTTGCCGGGGCGGCATCCGGTATCGGCGATTTGCTTGGCGATGGCGATAATCAGGCCGCTGGCGATCCTTACGGCTTTTTTTGCCACATCGTCTCGCAGTTTGCCGAACATGCGGGAAAAAGCCTGCAGGCAGCCGGGTTGTTCGAAAAAGCGCTCCAGCTCTTCCGGATGGTTGTTGTAGTGATGCGCCATTTGCCAAAAGTGGCGCGGGTCGTTGGAGTCGAAATCGAGAAGGGGACTTCCCGATATGCGGTCAATGAGTTGCTCCGCTACGGAGAGTTGAGTTTTTTTTTTGCGTTTGGTTCCTGGGTGCACGAAATTTCATGGGGCGGATGATCCAGACTTTCGTCGCCATCCGGATTCTCGCCGTCCGGGAAGGGCTCTTGCCCGTCTTCGAGGCTGTTCCAGATATCCTCGATGATTTCGTCCGCGGTCTTCTGGGTCATTTCGTTCAGCCAGATTTTGTTGGACAGGGCCATGCGGGCGGCAATCAGGATGTTTTGCCGGGGCCGGTCGGAGAGCTTGCGCAGGCCGGAATACAAATCCACCATGTCGATGGCCGCGCGGACGGATGCTCCCATCTTGATGTCGTCGTGCTCTCTGGTCGCCCGGACCATTTGAACGGCCAATGAAACGATGTTATTGTCATCGCTCCCGGTTCGCATCCGAACGATTTCCCGCTCCTCCTCCTCGCTCTGGTAGTCCATTCTTATCAGGCAAATGCGATCCATGAAGGCCCTGCTGATTCTTACCGTTCCGACATCGTCGTAGGGGTTTTGTGCCGCGATCACTGTGAATTTCCGCGAGGCCTTTACCGTCCCGTATCTAAGCACGGCCATCTCTCGCTCTTCCATGGGGGATATCAGAACGTTGGTGACGTCGGCGGGCATGCGGTTGAATTCTTCCATGTACAGAATCCCGCCCTCTTCCATGGCCCTGGTCAATGGACCCTTTTCGAAGTATTCGGGCTTGTAGCGGTCGGCCATCACCTTGGCCGGATTGAAATATCCGACGAGCTTGGCGGGCGTCAGATCGATGTTGCCTTCCACGATGTGCAGCGACATATCGGATTCGCAAGCGATTTTGCGCAGCAGGGTCGATTTTGAAGTCCCGGGAGGCCCCTCCAGAAGAATGTGTTTTCCAGCTTCCATTGCGACGATTATGGACGCCATTTCATTTTCGCGGCCGACGATGTCCTGTTTGCATTTTTCGAAAATTTCAATCATGTTCGTTCATTCCAACGGTTTTTCGGTCTAAGCGACAGTTAACAGAGTTCAAGAGAAGCTATTCGGTCGATCCCATTTGTCAAGGAAAAACAGGCGATTCTGATGATGACCGGTTTTTCTTTGCGTACCTCCGCGTTCTCTGCGCCTCCGCGTTAAAAACGGCCTCCCGCCGTCGAAGGGATGTGTGTATTCAACGCAGAGGCGCATAGAAGGTGGAGGTCTGCGGAGAGCAATATCGATCCAGGTTCACGGTCGTCGAATTCAATGCTTGAGTCCCTTTTCGATGTTTTCCGAAACATTGGTCTCTTCTATGCTGGCGACAACGTCCGCAGCCAGGCGATAGAAAACCAGGATGTCCATGCCCGCGTACTCGTCGTAGCCTTTCCCCTAATGGTCACCGTATCCTGCGCTCATTGCGTGCGCGACCAAATTGCGATTCCAGCCGGACGAGCGGTAAAGAAGTTTGAGCAGTTCGCATAACTGTTGCGAGAACCTCATGGCTTTCATCCGGACGGTGGCGATTCCACTCGATCCGTAAACTCTTCTTCCGCCAGCATCTCCTCGACGGGCAGAATTTTCTCGGAATCCAATGTGTTGTTCTCCGTCGATTCTTAATCTACTTCTCTTTCCACTCCGGAGGCCTTTTTTCGAAGAACGCGCCCACGCCCTCCTTGGCGTCATCGGTGGAGCAAAGGCGCGCAAAGGCTTCGTTCATGTAGGCGAACTGCTGTTCGTAGGGCATGTCTTCGGCGTTGTAGAAGCCAGTCTTGGCGATCTGCACGGCCACCGGGCTCTTCTTGGCCAGTTCCTCGGCCCACTTCATGGCCTCTTCCCCCAGTTGATCCTTGGGGACCAGCCTGTTGATCAATCCGAGGGAAAGGGCCTCCGATGCCGGAATCAGGTTCCCGTAGAGAAGAAGCTCCAGGGCTTTTTTTCTTCCCACGCAACGCGCCACCGGGATGACCGGCCCGACGCAGTTCAATCCGACATTGATGGCCGTCAGGCCCATGCGGGCGTTGTCCGCCGCGATCACCAGGTCCGAGGACGCCACCAGCCCCATGCCGTTTGCGGCGGCTACGCCGTGCAGCTGGGCGATCACCGGTTTTTTCATCTTGGATATCGAAACCAGGGGACGTTCCATGCGTTCGATCCATTCCCTGTATTCCAGCGTGGTCTTTCCGGCCAGCTCGTTGACGTCGATGCCCGCGCAAAAGGCCTTGCCCGCGCCCTTCACCAGCACCACCCGAACGCCCTTGTCCTCGTCCATCTCCCAAAGCGCGCGGTACAGTTCCCCCGCCATGACGCTGTCGAAGGTGTTCAGTTGGTCCGGACGGTTCAATGTGATCTGGCCCACATGGTTGTCGCCGATCTCGACGATCACTTTTTCGTAGCTCATCTTCGTTCCCCCGTGATTTTTTGCGCGAAACGAAAATCGCTTCGCGCCATTGGCGTTGACAGACCTTTCCTCGGGCCGATCCGGCCTGAAATTCCCCGCAATCGGCGCTCGAAAAGAAATAATATAGGGTACGGCCGTCGATGTCAAATCCGCCGCAGCGATCTCATAGAAGACCCCTTTGCCTTTTTTGCGGCTTTGCGTGAGAATCTATTTCTTATTCACTGTAAGGGGCTTTCGCACAGGTTGGAAGGTCGGAAGGCTTTAACTACTTGTCAAAACGTAGTCGCCAGACAGATGTCACGCGGCTCAATTGAACTTCGTTCGATCCGGCATCACCCTGACATTATCGTTGCAAGAAAAACAAAGCTGAAAAACAAATTCCCGGATAGAGGCTGCACGCGCCGATAGGGCACGCGATAACGCAGCTGCAAGGCAAGTACGGCATCCCGGACGACCGTGTTCTTTTCCACTGGGATGTCGGACGAACCGCTTGTCCGGGGAAGTTCGTAACGAAGGGCAATATCGAAGCGTGGAAAGCGATCGCAAAGAGGTGTCCGGAGGCTGTAAGGGAGCAAAAGGCGAAGGCGGTCGATGGCGCGGGGTTTTCCTGGCATAGATACATAAGGCTTTCGTGGCGATTTCGTCTTGCGTGTCGCTTTTCGTGGTTTTGTGCTGGGGGGTGGCATCGAGACTGGTTTCGCTGGGAATCGAAAAGCGAATGAATGGGAACGGACCTTGATTTGCGATTATGATGTCATTGGAATTCACCAATCAATATCCGGCCCCGTTCACTTGACAAAACGTACGCAATGACGAACAAATTCGATTGTATCAAGATGATTTCAAATTTGGAGGTAAATTCATGCCAACCCTGACAGCCACAGAAGCAAGATCAAATCTTTATCGTCTAATTGATGAGGCCGCATCTTCACATGAACCAATTCTCATAACAGGTGGGCGCAGATTTTCTTGTCTCCAGATCTCAAGCTTCAGAAATCATTGAACGTTAGCATGTTTCGCGTTGTTAACAGCGACAGCCCGTTTTGTTCAACCTGCTGAAAATCGGAATATTTTTTTGATAGCTTCATTTTTTGTGGAAAATATGTTCCACACCATGTATTCTATCATGCAAAAACTGCATCCCATAAAGCGGGAAACCGCATTAAACTCAATGAAGGAATTATTTCAGATGGATAAAAAACATTTGACGAGGAAGACGGACGGGAAGTAGCTCCGCGGGCCGAGGATGTCGGGGAGTGTTTGGAAATCGCCAGGCGCGAAGCCTGCGAAAAATTCGCCGAGATTGTCGATTGGGCGATGTCTTGCAGGGAAGCGACATTCATGGAATTCGAGGAAGGCCTGATTGTCCGGATTTCGGAGCTTGGCCGTCTTCTTGTTTCCTTTTTTTTTTGGGATGCGCCAGGAATACTGGCAGGGATCCGAAAACAACGTCGTTGAAGAAGGCGAAAAGCGGCAGGGTCTCAAGCCTCGCCAAGTCGGAACGGTATTCGGAAAAGCAAGGTACTGGCGAACCTATATTTACAGAAAGGGGCAAGGCGGGGGGCGGTATCCACTGGACATCGAACTGGGGATTCCATGGGACGGATTCAGCATGCGGTTGCGAAGCCTTGCGACCCGTATCGCGACGAAGATGAGCTATGCCCAGACCGTTGCGGTAATGGGAATGTTTCTTCACCGGTCCCCCTGCCAGAAAACCGTCGAAGAGATGGTGCTAGGTCTCGGGCGACACACCGGCGATTGGTTCGAGACGGTTCAGGCGCCGAAAGGCGATGTCCTTGTCGTTCAGATCGACGGCAAAGGCACGCCGACGGCGACGGAAGGCGAGTTGAACAAGCGCCGCGGAAAACGAAAAAAGAACCCGCACCCCGGCTCGCAAAGACACAGAGGCAGGAAGGCCCGCAAGCTTCGGGGCCCGAAAAAGCGCAGGAAAAAAGGCGACAAGTCCAAAAACGCGAAAATGGCGACGGTAGTGGTCATGTACACCCTGAGGCGCAGCGCCGACGGACTCCTGGAAGGACCGATAAACAAAAGAGTGTACGCCTCGTACGCGCCCAAGCGCCATGCGTTCGCCTACGCCCGCAGGGAGGCGGACAAGCGGGGGTTCACCGCAGACAGCGGGAAACTGATTCAAATCGCAGCCGACGGCGACAACGATCTTGAACGATACGCGAAAGAATTTTTTCCCGGAGCCATTCACACCATAGATGTCTTCCATGCCGTCGAATATGTCTGGAAAGCGGCGGGCAGTATGTACAAGGAGGGCGGCGACGAATTCGCGGAGTGGGCGGAGCGGCAGAAAAAACGTTTGTACGAGGGTCGCGCGGAAAAGATCGTCGAAGAAATAGACAGAAGACTGAGCCTGCTGCCGAAGCGAGGGCCCGGCTCGAAGAAAAAGCGAGAAACCCTTGAAAAGACGAGAAATTATCTGAACAGTCGGCTCGGCAGAATGGACTACAAGACGTTGCGCGAGCAGGATCTCGAAATATCGTCGGGTTCCGTGGAGGGAGCCGTGAATTATGTGATCGCGAAACGCTTCGACAACGGCGGAATGAGATGGATCAAGGAACGCGCGGAGGCCTTGCTGCAGCTCCGGTGCATAGAAATCAACGGAGATTGGGACGACTTTATCTCATATGTTCACGACGCGACGCATTCGAAAGCGCAGTCTATGAAAAAAAATTTGCTATGACCGCAAATGTCGGTTGGCATTCAATTTGCTCGCTCTATAAAAACAGATCTTATTTTCGTTATCAGGTCGGCATTCTTTATTAATTTCCCAATGCCGGGCAATATCTTCTCATTGCTTTTTTTTGAACGTTCCAATTTTTTTCGAACCATGCGAACATCGATTTCCGCGAACCTTTCCGCAAGGTCCGAACACCCGTCGAGAATGATTTCCACATATTCTTGTTTTTCCAGATTCCTGACCAGCGGAGTATCCGAAAGGATTGCCTTCAGTGTTTTGTTCAAGGACGCCGTCCCGGTCTTTTTTCGCCCCAGGCGTTTTTCCTCGCGGAAAAATCGTTCCAGGATATTGTTCGTTCTCTGGGGCTGAATATAAACCGTACCTTCGGGAGTATCGACCGGCAAAGGCCCCGCAAACAACTTCTCCCAATAATTTTCAAGTTGTTCTATCATCTTGGCATATGTTTCCTTCTTTTCCGGATCATCCGCCAGACTGTTTTTAAATTCTTCGACTCTTTCCTCCATGCCTTGCAAGTCGTTCTCTTCGCCGGTGTCGTCGATGCCCTTTTTGTTCTCCGGCAGAGCGATCCTCATGGCCGTTCGCAATTGGTCGAACACCTCCGCCTTGCTTTCGAGGCTCGACGCGATCTCTTCAAGCAACCCATCCTCCGCGACATCCTTCAAGACCTTTAAAACGCTTTCAAAAGGCTTGCCGTCCCCGAAGTCGTCCCGAAGGCGAACACCGGCCAAGTCTTTTACCATGCCGTATACTTTTTGCAATCTGCGGAAAAAATCAAGATGGCAAATATAATCCGGCACGCAGGGAAACACCTCTTCGACGGCGGCCGCGATTCCCCGCCCCATATCGTTTACAATGGCCCTGGGGTCGCCGTATTGCTTCTTGACACGCCGGAGAAACGGCACGAGCAGCTCTTTTTTTTCAGAAGGTATCTTGACCGTGTCGAGCACCAGCTCGGAGACGCCGTCGAGCCCGCAGAGCAAATTGGGACTGTCGCCTTCGCAGGTGCCGTCGATATGGAGTATGTATCCTCCTTTTCGTTCCATCGCGTCTCGCAGGCGCGGCGCGCTTTCGCGGTGCGCAAGGGCAAGATATGCGACGAATTTTCCGCCGAGATAGCCGACCTGTCTTTCGGAAACGAAAACGTTTTTCCCGGCCAGCTCCGCCTTGGCCTCCATGTTGGTGCGTCCGCGAACGAAAAGCGCCAATCCAGCCTCGACGATGACATCGAAGCCGAACGTGCCTTTCTCGGGAGCGAGTCCGCGCAAGCGTTCGGAGTGAAAGTTCGTCCTGGAACAAGGGCAATGCAGCACCGTTTCCTTTGCTTCGAACGCTCCTATGTCCATTGTGACGACGGTTTTCGAGCTGGTTTTTCCGACTCGCAACGGCCCGCCGCACGTCGGGCACGCATCTGTTTCCGGCTGGAAGAATATCCGGGGCTTTCGGCGAAACAGCGCGCCTGCCTTCACCTTGGCGGTCAACTGGTCGGAAAGGAAACGGATCGGCTTCAGCGCCGCGAATCCGGAATTTTTTTTTCCAGCCCGTGCGACCGCAGAAAATTTCGAATGTCCGCCAATTTCATATTTCTTTTCCGGACTTCCGGAAGCTCCGCGATTTCCTCGGCCGTTATGCCGCGGCGCTTGACAAGAGCTGTCAGGATAACGATCGCCTCCCGCTCCGAAATCGTCCCGGCGACCGACGGGCGGGAGGTTGACGTTCGCCGCCTCAACTGCTCGGCGTATGCCGTTTCGCCGTCGGAAAAGTAGACGTAGACGCCCTGGTGCCTTTCGCGGCGCATGCCAGGATAACGCCTGGCATGATGCATGAAGGATTGCGGCGACAAGCCGAGCAGTTCGCCGAGCTGTCCGCCCGTCAGTCCGGCTCGGGACGAAACGACAAGGTGCGAGACGGTCTTCTTGAGATTGCCGTGCTTCGAGAAAGCCGCGACGTCGTGGCGCCGCAATCCGTTGCGATCGAAATCCGGAACTCCAGGCAAAGCATAATAGCGACCGTTGCAGTTGTAGCTGGTGTAGGCGCTCCATTTTTTTATTTTCAGCCTTGCGTTCGAAATTGAACAGTCCAAAGTTGACGCGGCCTGGTCTACGGTAAAAATCTTCATCCTTTCAAGATGTTTTTGCGCCTTTTCGATGGCCTCTTGTTTCAGCCTGGTCATAGACTCTCCATAATTATCAAGTATATGATTTATGTCGCGCAAAATATCATGTACTAGATAATTTTGAAACAAAAAAACACCCGTTTTTTCATGCTTTTATGCTAACAAAACGGGATAAAGATAGTCTTTCAACCGCTCATATACTTAACAGTTTCGCGACAGGCTGTCTATATGCCCTCATATAACCGCATTTTTGACAGGTCCAACCGTCATTTGCCGTCATAGAAAATTTGTTTTTGAAAAAGAAAGAGCCGGGAAGCTTGCCAGTATATGGAATTGACGGCTGATTCAATATCATCATCTAAAGTGACAAAAAAAAACTGCACCCAAATCTTTTTCGGCATGTCGCTCAAAAACTTTCATCTGATCATTCCGGATTTGCATATTGATTTCCTTTCTTATTGCAAATCAAACTTTTGACAGAATATTTATAAAAGCCTGGTTCTGGAAATCCATCGATGAATCCACGATGAATCCGTCCGGCATGGCCCTGGATTTTTTGTCGCGTGTGAATGCATACCAGTATGCTTCGCGTCCGCGCCGCGCCAAGACATGGCGGATCAAAGAACCGATTCCACCAGCATAATATCCTCGTTCACACGCTTCGCGTGGCAATGCATACCAGGACGCTTTCGTCCGCGTTCCGCAAAAAAATGGCAGAATCCCCCTTGCCCTGGCTTCGAGCCGGGTACCGGAAACGGCACCAATTCGCATTCGAAATCAATCCGGTATTTCGGGGATTTCGTCGGCATCGCCGGAAAAGCTTTCCATTGTTTTTTCCGTCCAGCCCTTCATCGCCGTAACAAAGCTGTCCGATGCCTTGATGTATCCCAGCATGTTTTCCTTTGCCTTGTCTTGTATCTTGGCCAGCATGTTCATTTGAGCGGCTACGATATCGCCCACGCCCCTGGAGTCCTTCAAGGTCTCCAGGTATTCGGCGCCGCTTTCCATGAAAATATGGATGCCGCCCGACTGGTTTTCCGCCAGCTTGGCCACCGCGTCGCACCGAATCTGTTCCAGCTCCCTGACGGCGTCCGCCGATTTTCTCAGCTCCATGGAGCCGAGTTGATTCCGCACCATGCTGTTCATGAACGATTCCCGAATCTTTTTCAATTCGTTGGCGGCATCCATCAAGGCTTTGCCTATCCTCGCGAATTCCTTCATGTCAAACATTTCTCCTGTTGCCTGCCCTGTTTCGCCGGCGCTGTATTGGGCGAATTTTTTAAAAGGCGCCAAAGCCGATTGTATTGTTTCTTCCCACTTGTCGATCATTTCTTCCAACATATTTCCATCTCCTGTTTTTTAAGTTACGCAACTCGTTCTTGTCACTGCTTGGCTCGCACCGAGACAAACCAAGGCGGACGCGCCGTGCCTGTTATTCATTGAAAGGCTGCGCCAGGCGTTCGAGCATTTTCGCGAAAGCAGCCATTTGCGGGGCTTCCTTTTTGTAGAAGTTCGGGTCGTCCGGATCGGGGCTGGAATACCCCCAGAAGTCCCAGCATCCCATGGGATTGTAAGGGATGTCCTCTGATTTTTTCGCCTGGGGATACAGGACGATCATCTTGTTGGTGTCCGCCATTTTGTTGTATCCCGTTTTTCCGTACCAGGCGTCGCCGATGTAGTCCGCGCCCTGCAAGCATCCGTGAAGCGAAACGTGGACCTTGCATCCGCCCTCCTCGCACGATTCGGGAACATAGGCGTATCCGCGCTCGCTCATGCCGGACAATTCGAATGCGTCGCCGAGGAATTCCGCCTGTTCGAATTCCACGAAACTGCCGCTCAACGAAGCCGCTGGCGGGTTCAAGTCGCCGTAGATATGATTCAAAATGTCGTAGGCCTGGAAAAAATCGCAGTCGTTGATAAACGGAGGTCTGCTTTCCGGGCAGGGAACATCGCCGGGGTTGTCGGTGATAAGGGCATGGCCGGAGGCGACCCATTTCGAATATCTGATGTTTTCCGGGGGAACTCCCACCAGATCGTAGAAGAATTTCGTTTGATCCACGACTTTCGTTCTTACGATTTCGTCGTTGAAGCCGCTGTAGATATAGATCTTGTCGTCCCGCAGGTTTTTCAGATTGTCGATCCATCCGTTTTTTTGAAACTCGATGGCCTTTCTGAACAGCTTCATTGCGTCCGGTCCCGGGCCTGTCGGGTTCATGCAGGTTTCCATGGCATTTTGAACATAGGAAACGGAGGATATGGAGCCTGCGCAAAAATAGGGACCTCCGGCGACGATCCCCGCTCCCACCAAAGAACCGGAATAGGCGACATGGAACTGGGCCGTCATAAAAGCGCCGGAGGACATTCCCGACACCGAAGTTTGGGACAGGTCCGCGCCATAGCCGGGAAGCTTTTCCCCGTAGACGCTTCCGGCGAAGACGAACCAGCAAAAGACTGCGGCCATGACCCATCTTGCCGCTTTCCTGTAATCCATGATGCATTCCTTTCCTTTTTAAAGGTTGAAAAAAACTGCCTGCCGCGCTTAAAAAAAATCAAAGCTTGGTTCGCGGCTTCATTCCACGGGTGTTTCGTCGCCAAGCCTGGTTTTATTTTCAGCCGATCGCTTTGCGACTCGTTCCCGTGCTTCGCGTGGGAATGCTTGCCAGGACGCTTTGCGTCCGCGTTCCTCGAAGCAATGGCCGATCCAAGACCAACCCTCCCGTCGCCAGATTTCCGATGTGCCCGCAATGGGACAAAACCCTCGACATCTTGCCGATATCGATAGAACGTGGAACGACTGCGCCAAATTCAATTCTTAAATAATAATGTTCGGATGAAAAACCTGAAACTCGATTCATACCAATTTTTAGCACTCGAATCAAGCCGTTATTATTCCCCCGTCCGGATAAAAAAAGGGATTAAAACGGATTTGCTCGATGATCAAGTTTTTTTCGTCATTCCCCCGAAAGCTTCGAATCCATGCGCTTATACGGGGGTTCTGGATTCCGGGTCTCCGCTGCGCTGCGCCCGGAATGACGGTCGCCTCGGTCAGGTCGGCGGAAAAAACTTGATCGGCGAGTGATAATCGATGATCAAGTTTTTTTCGTAATACTCCTGAAAGCTTCAAATCCATGCGCTTATGCGGATCTCCTGGATTCCGGGTCTCCGATGCGCTGCGTCCGGAATGACAGTCGCCTCGGTCCGGCCGGTGGAAAAAACTTTATCAGCGAGTGATACAACCGCGTCTGGAAGTTTGGGAAATGCTACAGGTAGTGGATGGTGGCCGGATTTTCGGGCAAGGCCTTTTCCATGACGTCGATCAGGTGGCGGTGGTGGGTGAAAAAGACGATCTGGGTGTCGCGGGACAGGTCGGCCATGGCCTGGAGGGCCGCAGCGGAGCGCTCATCGTCGAAATGGACCAGGACGTCGTCCACCACGAAGGGCATGGGGCCGTTGTTTTTCACGTAGTTGGACAGCCCTCCGAAACGCAAGGCCAGAAACAGCTGGTCGCGGCTGCCGTCGCTCAGATCCTCGATGGTCAAAGACGCCCCGTCGGGCCGGACCGCCTTGATCACGGGGTTGCCCTTTTCGTCGTAGTCGGCCCGAAGACCGTCGAAGGAGTTTCGGGTGATGGTTCGAAAATAAGCGCCGGCAGCATCCAGCACCGGGCTTTGGTGGGTTTGTCGATAGCGCTCCATGGCCTTGGCCAGAATCGCCGCGGCCAGTCTCAACTTCACGTATCGCTCAACGTCCGCCTCGGTCTTGGCCGTCTGCCCCTCGGCTTTCTGGGCGATGGCCGAAGCGTCGGATTCCTCTCCGACGGATTCCAATTCCTTTCCCGCCAGGGCCAGGTCCGCCGCGATCCGCTTGCGTTTTTCCTCCAACTGCTTTCGTTTCGATTCCAGGGATTCGATTTCGGCCGCCAGCTCGTCGGGGTCGTAGTTTTTTACGCGCTCGACGAATCGACCCGGTTCCTCGCCTGCGGAAAGCTCTTCGAGTCTTTCGTCCACTTGGGAAAGATCGCCTTCAAGCCGGATTCTCTCGGCCGAGCGTTTTTCGATTTCGGCCAGTGTTTCCGGATCGTCCGTTATTGCTTCCTTGCAGAAAATGCGCATTCTCTCTTCCAAGGCTGCTTTGTTTTCTATGACCTTGGAGAGTTCGGCTGTTTTTTTTCGCTTGTCCGATTCGAGCAACTTGCGTTCCTTCAGGCGTTCCTGCTCGCTTTTCAGGCGGGCGTCGAGTTTGTACGCGGCGGTTTCGGGATCCGAGTCGGACAAGTCGGGGGAAAGCTCTTCGGTCGCCTCCTTCACTTTTGTCCGATACTTCTCGTAGTCGCTGTCGATGGCGTCGTGGCGTATCTGAAAATCCTTCTCCTTTTCGATCATGCGGAAGATGTCGTCCAGGGCGGAAATGAATTCCAGCACGTCTTCGTGACCCGCATCGGTCTCGAACCCCAGCCTTGAGACGGCTGCGGCCCATTGTTCCCTCCACCGGAGGAGTTCCCTCTCGATTTCGTCCGTCCGTTGCCGGTGGCCGTCGATTTCGTCCTGCAATGTGGAAATGCTCGCCTCGATGTTTCTTCGCTCCTTGCCGGCTTTCTCCATTTTGTCCAACGTGTGTCGGGCCAATGACAGGAGGGCGGTATATCCAGCGTTTTCGGACACTTCCACGTTGGCGGCCGACAAGGCAAAGGCCAGCTCCGAAGACGAGGCTTGGACTGTTTTTCTCAAGGCCCCGGCTTCGGCTTCGTTTTTTCGCAGTTCCTCGGCCTTGCGTTTCAGCTCCTTCACCCTGCCTGACCATTCCAGCATTTCGCCGGGGGACAGAGGAGAGACGCCCAGAGGGGACCACAGGTCCTTCCATTGAGCCCGAATCTCGTCACGTTTGCCTTGGAGCGTGTCTTGCCGTTCTTTTCCGGAGGACAAGTCGGCGTCGATCTCCTGAATCGCGTTTCTGAGATGGTCGGCCTGGGCCACGGCATCGGCTTCTTCCCGCAGAATATCCGACGTGTCGTCGGCTCGTTTTACGCTTTTTTCGTACAGATCGGCAAGGTGGCCGTCGTCGCCGAAAGCCGCCATGAATTCGGGATCGGGCTCGTCGCCGTGCAGCCAGACTGCCCGGACCGAACACCAGCCCCTGTCTCTGATTGCCCGATGCTCTTGAAGGTCTTGCTTGGAAGGCAGGTCCCGTGACCGCGTCATGCTGTCGAGTCGCCTTTGATGCTCCGCGCGTTTCTTTTCCGATTTTTCCAGCTCGCTTCGCATATTTTCCAGCTTGCGGTCGGCGTCGTCGAATAGCCTGCCGAAACGGCGCATGGTTTCGTCGGCCGGGAACGCCAGACGCTCCAACTTGGAAAGCTCGCCCTGCCACAATCCCAGCGAGGCCAAATCCGAGTCGATCTGTCGCCCAAGCAATCCTGCTTCCTTTTCCGCCTTTTCCAGCTGTTCTTCGATCTTGCCATGTTCCGACGCACGAGCAACCGCCCCTTGCAAGGCTTCGGCGTTTTCGGGTTCATCGGGTTTTCGAAATGCTTCCAGGCTGCCTTTCAACTTCTCCAGCTTGGCGGCGGCCGATTTCAGGGCTTTTTCCGCAGAAGTCCGGGACTCTTCCAATTTGACCCCGGTCGAGGCCAGCCGCTGGATTTTGGAATGCTCCGGTTTGGACAATCGGAGTTTTTCAGCTGTTTCCGCTGTCAGGCCGGCCCGAAGAAGCTGCAACGCCTCCCGGGCGGATTCCCGCTGCTGGTAGATTCTCGCCCGAAGCGACTTGGCGTCGGTCTTGGCCTTGGCGTGCACACTGGCTTCTCGCGCCAGGGCCTCGATGCGCTTGGCGTCGGAAATAAGTCGTTCGTCCACTGCGAGGGCCTCCAGTCTTTCGTCGATCTCCTCCAAACCTCGTTTCAGGTTCCTTTCCGCCTCCAAGGCCTGTCGGACGCCCATCTGGGTTTCCACCCTCTCCTGGCGGAAACCTTCTCGAAGACGCGGCGCCTGGCCGATTTCATCCAGTTCTTTTTTCAGCCTTTCGCGGGCGGCTGCGGGTTTGACGGCGTCGCGGTGCCTGGACAACATGGCTATGCGCGTGGATAGATCTTCCAGCTCTTGCTCGTTGCCTCTCTCCGATTCCTTCAGGTTGTCCTCCTGCTTTTTCATCTTGGTCCATTGGACATGGCTGGAAGAGGCATCCTTCTGCTCTTTGCGCAATTTCTTGATTTCGGCGATCCCGGTTGCAACCAGCGCCTTTCTGGAGCGGGGAGTAAACAGCTCTGCCATTTTTTCGTCCAGGCGGGTCACGGCCAATTTCAGGGTGTTCAGGCCGGAGGTGGCCGCGAACAGCGCGTGGCCCAGGTCGCCACCGGCCATCAGAACGCTTTCCACGCCTCGTCGAAGTGATTCGTGGGACACGCCGAACGCGTGCTTGAAAGCCTCGCGGCCCATCCGCCCCAGGTGTTCGTCCAAAAGGGCCTGGCTCGCGGGTTCCTGGGTGTCTTCGTCGATCAGATCGTTTTTGCGCCTTTTATATCGGGTCAGGTTGAGGACGCCGCCGTCGGAAAGAACGAACGCGCCGCCAACGGCCAGGTCCTTGTTCTGGTGCATCCAGGCGTCTTCGACGACATGGCCGAACCCGTAGAGCAGATCGGTCAGCGCTCGCAGGGCCGTGGTTTTTCCAGCCTCGTTGGGGCCGAACACCACGTGAAGGCCGAACCGGTCGCCGGAGAAATCCAGGGTTTTGTTCGTAAACGGTCCGAATGCGATAAGCTTTAGCGCGTCTATTTTCACGACCGTTCCTCCCGGCTTTCCATGTCCGCCAGCATGGCGAGCAAAATATCCCTGGCGTCTTGGAGCAGTTGTCCATCGTCGTTTTCGGGCACCGAAACCCCGGTCCCGGACAGCTTGGCTTTCAGGGAGGAGAAATCCACGTCCAGTTGGCCGAAGGGGTCCTCGCTGGATTCGAGGTCTTCCATGTATCGCAGCAGCTCCCCCTGGGGGGTGTCGCTTTCGGCGAGCTGCGCCAGATCGATCTCC
Organism: Desulfobacterales bacterium; assembly: GCA_963674505.2. Lineage (GTDB taxonomy): Bacteria > Desulfobacterota > Desulfobacteria > Desulfobacterales > SKZT01. The sequence continues at coordinate 4,602,214 of CAXXIG010000001.1, read as the reverse complement.
GGGGAGGTTTTTATTTTCACTTTTTCGATCCAGGCCTTGCCCCCGGAAATTTCGGCGGCAGTGGCCTTGATGTTGGCGACGACGGTTTCCGGATCTTCCAAAAGGCGGCCATGGACCGGACATCGACCCGAAACAGTCACACGGGCACAACAAACGCGGTCGTCCATTTCGGCGATCTGTTGTTCGAAGGCGTCGCCGAAAAGGGAGACAACTCCCTCCAGGGTGTCGGCGCCGGTGGCGTCCGTATGCACTTCTGTCCATCTAAGCACGTCCAAAGGAGCGAATTCGAAACGCAAGCCGTCGTTTTCCTGTTCCACGAGCACGCATCCCTTTTGGCCCGCCTCCCGGACATGGCGGCCCTGGATGCATCCCGGGTAGATGATCGGGGGCTGCTTTCGGACAACGGAATGTTCGTGGACATGGCCCAGTGCCCAGTAGTCGTAGCCCTTGGCGGCCAATTGGTCCGCCGTGCAGGGAGCGTAGGAAGCATGGCCTGCCGCACCGGAAATCAGGCAGTGCAAAATCCCGACATTGAGCATGCCCGGCACCGGTTCCGGGTAGTCGAGGGCGAGGTTTTCGGTTACGTTCGCACGGGGATAGCTCTGGCCGTGCAGGGCTAGGTTCAGGTCTTCCAGGACCCAGGTTTCCGGCTTTCGGGACGAGAAGATTTTGACCCTCTCCGGCATTACCAAGGTCCTGGTCATCTTGTTTTCCGCGTCGTGGTTTCCCCGGACCACGGCCACGCGGACTCCTTCCTCGGCCAGCTTCCGCATCCTGCCTGCGAAATAAAGCCCGGTGCTGAAATCCTTCCAGTCGCCGTCGTACAAATCCCCGGCGATGATCAGCAAGGGCGCGTCCTCCGACAGGACCAGATCCACCAAATTGTCCAGGGCCGCTCGGGCGGCGCTGCGAATCTCTTCCACATCCGGCGCGGATTCGTCCTGGTAAAGCCCTTTCAAGGGCGAATCCAGATGGATGTCGGCGGCATGAACGAACAACGTCATGATATGTCTCCGTCCGTGGTGGCAAGTCTACGACTTTAAAAGAAAGCTTACGACAATACGACGGAAAAACGATGTCGATTGTTTCCGTTTTTCAATGTCGTGTTCGAAACGAATGCCATATAGTGCAATTCGAATCTTTTCTCGACCGCATATTTTTCAACATTTCTGATTTTACCGCCCGAAACGCACGGGCCGCCGCTGAAATGACAGGCCTTCCGTTATGCGGCGGCTTGATTGCGGCTTAAAGCCGGATTCCGGGCTTGTTTTTAACCTCGGCCGGTTTTCATCCAACAGTTTCGATCATCGCCTGGATTCCGGGTCTCCGTAAACTCCGCCCGGAATGACTGTGTTGGTTGGCCGACGTTATAACCAAAACCCCGGATTCCTATTATGTGTCCTGTTCGCTACGCCGGTGGAATTGCGCAGGCCTTTCGACGGGAAAGCAGGAAATGCTCTAAGATGCGAATAGCGTACCGCTTCGGCGGCCTAAGCCAGAGCCCCCACCGGCAGCGCAAACGTGAAACGGCTCCCCTTGTTTTCCCCCTCGCTTTCCACCGCTATGCTGCCTCCGTGCATTTCCACGATGCGCTTGGCGAGGCTCAGGCCAAGGCCAGGGCCGGGGGTCTTGTCCTCCTTGGAGGAGTTGACTTGGAAAAACTCCTCGAAGATATGCTCCTGGTATTGCTTTTCTATCCCGATGCCGGTGTCGCTTACGGAGACTTCCACGAAATCGGCCCCGTTCTCCGACCGCTTTTTGGCCTCCACTTTTACTTCGCCTCCGTCGGGAGTGAACTTCATGGCGTTCGACAGCAGGTTGAACAGGACCTGCTTTATCTTTCGCTTGTCGATTTTGGCGATCAGGTCCCTGGCTTCGTCGTCGATTTCCACTTCCAGATCGACCCCGTGCTTCAGGGCCTTCTGTCGTACGAAATTGAGGCTGCTTTCGATCATGTCGCAAAGGTTCACATGGGAAAGATCCAGTTCCTTCTTCTCGTTGTCCAGGCTGGTGAGGTCCAGAATGTCGTTGATGAGCATCAGCAGGTGCTGGCCGCTCTGGTGGATGTCCCTGACATATTGTTCTTGCTTTTCGGTCAGAGGGCCGAAATATTTCTCCTGAAGCACCTGGGAGAACCCGAGAATGGAATTCAAAGGGTTCTTGAGTTCGTGGCTCATGTTGGCCAGAAAGTCGCTTTTGACCCGGCTTGCCACTTCGGCGGTCTCTTTGGCCCTGCGCAGCTCCGCCTCTGTCCTCTTACGTTCGGTCAGTTCCTTGACCATGGCTTTGTTGGCCTCGTTGAGTTCCTGCGTGCGCGCTTCCACCCGGCGCTCCAGTTCGTCGTTGGCCTTTTTCAGCGCGCGGATCAGGCTCTGGTTCTCCTTTTGCAAATCGCGACGTTCCAGCGCCTTTTCAATAGTGTTGTAGAGTGCGTCCAGGTTGTCCAAGGGCTTGGTGAGAAAATCGAAGGCCTTGTGATTTCTGAGGGCCTGGACCGCGTTGTCGATGGTGGCATAGCCTGTCAGCACGATGATTTCGGTTTCCTCGTCGATGTCCTTAACCTTCCGGATGACCTCCAGGCCGCTCATGCCCGGCATGATCAAATCGCAGACCACCAAGTCGTAGGTCGTCATCGCGATTTTCTCCAGCGCCTTGCCCCCGTCGCCCACCCCTTCGACCTCGTACCCCCTGTCTTCGAGCATTTCGATTAAAAGTTCCAGAACCGGTCTTTCGTCGTCAACAACAAGAATTTTCGCTGCCATAATTCAAATCCCCTCAGCTTGTTTTTATTTCGAATCCCTCGATTATTTTATCGATAGCGGCGGCTTTGTCAATGAATTGTAGCATCGGCCCCTAATTTTTTCGACGGTCTTTCCAGCCGAAACGGAGAATGCGGCCGTTTTTTCCGAAAGTCTTTCGTTTTGTCCAAATCGATAATGAAGTGGGAAATGCCTCCCAAAACAACATCGGGAAAGCGACTATTCGCCGCTTTCCCGAAAGAGCGAGTCCCGGACCCTCGGTCCGGCTCGATATGCGCGTTTTCATTTCGCGCGCCTTGACAAAAAGACGTCTGTCATAAAGACGCGAAGGACAGAAGCCTCTGCCAGATTTCCACCGTTTTTTCGGCCGCCGGCGTGTTCCTGTCGTACTCAAGAAGGGTCTGGGCCTGTACCATGGCACGGGTGAACGCCGGATCGAACGGTATGCTCCCCAGATATTTCGCGCCGGTCGATTCCGCGTACTGCCTCAATTTTTCGGAAACGCCCTCGTTCAAATCGAACTTGTTGATGCAAAAGGCGATGGGGATCTTGAAATGCTTGGCAAGCTGCACGACCCGATCCAAGTCGTGTATTCCCGAGACAGTGGGCTCGGAAACCGCCACGATTCCATCGACCCCGCCCAAGGACGCGATCACCGGACAACCGACACCCGGAGGACCGTCGGTCAGAATCAAGTCCAGCCCCTTCTCCTCGGCGATTTGCCTGGCCGTGTTGCGAATGCGGGTGACCAGCTTTCCCGAATTTTCCTCGGCAATCCCCAGCTGGGCGTGGACCATGGGACCGAAGCGCGTCTCCGATATGAAATATTCCCCGCATTTTTTGGGAGTGAACGCCACCGCCTCTTCGGGACACAGGTAATAACACACCCCGCATCCTTCGCACAGAATCGGGTCCACCGTAAAATCGGCGTCGATGGCGTCGAAACGACAATGCTGCCTGCATATGCCGCACTCGGTGCATTTATCCGGATCGATGGACGCCTCCCCGCCGCCGATGAAATCGAATTTCTCCAGAACCTCGGGGTTCATGAGAAGATGCATGTCCGCCGCGTCCACGTCGGCGTCGCACAGGATATGGTTTTTCGCCAGGGATGCGAAGACGGCGGTCAGCGTCGTCTTGCCCGTGCCGCCCTTGCCGCTGATGATCGTAATTTCCTTCATTGTTCCGACTCCGATTCTTTTTCCGCCAGTTCGCGGATTTTTCGATGCAAATCCAAAAATCGCTCTCTCATGCCGTCGATTTGTTCCACAAGCAAACCGCCGTAGGAATACACCTCGGCGATTCTGCGGTCGAACGGGATCTCCATCAATACGGGCATTCCGGTCTCTTTGGCATACTCCTTCACCCGGTCGTCGCCCACGTCGGAACGGTTTATGATCAGACCGCAGGGAAGGCCCAGAACCTGGACCGCCCCGTAGGCCAGCTTCAAGTCGTGAAGCCCGAAAGGCGTCGGCTCCGTGACCAGCACCACGAAGTCCGCGTCCCGCATGGCCGCGATCACCGGGCACGACGTTCCGGGCGGCGCATCCACGATGGTCGTCTTGTCGTTTCTCGAATACCCCAAAACCTTGCGAATCAACGGAGGGCTCATGGCCTCGCCGACACGAAGCTTCCCCGTCACAATCTCCAAAACGCCTTTGTCGCCCAGGTCTCTGGTTCCCTTCTGGATCACGCCCAGCTCCCGGTCCTTTTCCATGACTGCGTCCTCGGGACACACCGCGAAACACCCTCCGCAGCTGTGGCAAAGCTCGGGAAACGTCAGAACCGTCTTGCCCACCACCACGATGGCCTTGAACTGGCACACCTCCGCGCACTTGCCGCAAAGATTGCACTTGCTTTCGTCCACTTCCGGCACCGGGGTCGTCACCTTGATCGCCAGATCCACTTCCGGCTCGATAAACAAATGGGCGTTAGGCTCCTCCACGTCGCAATCCAGCAGGATCGCCTCCTCTCCCAAAACGGCGGCCAGATTGGTCGCCACCGTGGTCTTGCCCGTGCCGCCCTTTCCGCTGGCAACACTGATGATCATTCTTTCAACCTCTCAATCTCTCTTCCATATGCGAAAACCTGATATGAAAAATCGGGCGCGGACCGCGCAACGAAGGCGGGAGGTCGTTTCGTAGTTTTTGGGATCCGCAGCCCGCGCCCGAATACGAGTTTCCTGTTTTATCGTGTATTTCGTTTCCTGTCTTGCCTTGCATTCGCACGCCTTACGAAAGCGTTTCCCCGTATCCCGGCATCATGAACCGGGGCGAAAACAAGCTTCCCTTCGAATAGGCGTCGAAAACCTCGTCGTAGTTTCCCGATATACCGGAAATCACTTTTATTCCCGATGCCTCCAGCATGGTGGACATGGCCCGCGATACCGCTCCGCAGATCATTACATCGATTCGCATCCCGCAAATCCGGGAGCAACGACGACAAAACTCGCGCTCCTCCAGCCAGACATCGAAGCTGGCTTCGCACCGGCCTTGCTCTTCCACGTCGGCGATACGCAGCCTCGATGCCGTGTCCAGCACCGGAGACACCCTTTCTCCCCATACGGAAACCGCGACACGCATGAAAAGGGTCCCTTCGATTGCATTCCAAACGCCCGGCCCCCGGATACGCGCCCTGCCGCCCGCCTGCGACATCCGCCGCCCCCGAACCGCAATCGCGTACCGAAATTCGAACGTTTCTCCAAGTCAAAGATTCGTCCTCTTGTCCTTGTATTTCAAGCTTCTGCCGACGGCCGGGTCTTCGCCCCGTCCCGCGACAATGCCAAAAAAGAAAAGCATTTTTCGTGCCATATCGATTGTAAAAATTCCGGACAATCGTTGGAACACCGACGGGACGAAGGGTCTCGGAGCAGCGCGGACAGGCCTCCGAGGCAAATCCGACCAGCCAGGAACAAAGCTTTATTCCGATGCTTTTTGGCGACAGACAGCCTTGGCCGGAGTCGCTGGCCGCCGAATCACACCATTGCATCATTGCGATAATGCAAGAATATTGCGCAATACTGCAATATTCTAACGCCGTCCCGGACAGGACCGGCCGTCGATGCGCGGAAGAACGATGTCCAACTGCTTGATCTTGCGCCACAAGGTGGCCGGATGGATGCGAAGGGCCTCGGCGGCCCTGCCCCTGTGCCAGCCGCACTCGCGCAGCGTTTCGTAGATGAGGCGTTTTTCGTCGCCGCCCGAAGAACGGCAGAGGTCCTCGCCGGGGGATTCTGCGGCCTCGACCGTCTTGGGGCGGCGGACATTCTCTGGCAGGTGCTCGATGCGGACCAGGCCGTTTTTGCAGACCACGGATGCGTACTCGACGATGTTTTCCAGTTCTCGAATGTTTCCGGGATAGCCGTGTTCCATGAGCATGGCCAGAGCTTCGGGGGAGGTCCCCTGGATTTCCTTTCCGTTCAGGTTGTTGTATTTCGAGATGAAATGTTCGATCAGAAGGGGGATGTCTTCCTTGCGGTTTCTCAGGGGCGGAAGCTCGAGTCTAACCACGTTGATTCGATAATAGAGGTCGCTGCGGAAATCGCCGTTTTCGACCATCTCCGCCAAGTCCTTGTTGGTGGCGGTCAGGACACGCACATCCGCCGTTTCGGACCGAACGCTTCCCAGGGGTTCGTAGACCTTGTCCTGCAGGACCCTGAGGAGACGAACCTGGAGGGCGGGGGAGAGGTCGCCGATTTCGTCCAGAAAAAGCGTACCGCCCTCGGCCAGGGCGAGTCGTCCAGGCTTGTCCTTTTTGGCGTCGGTGAAAGCGCCCGCCTTGTATCCGAAGAGTTCCGATTCCAGGAGCTGATCGGGTATGGCGGCGCAGTTGACGATGACCAGTGGCCCTTTGGAGCGTTTTCCGGTAGCGTGGATCGCCTTGGCGAAGAGTTCCTTGCCTGTCCCGCTTTCGCCTTGAATCAGGACGGTGCTGTCGTTGTCGGAGAGCAGTTCGATCATTTCGAAAAGCTGGAGCATCTGCTTGTTCTTGCTGATGATGTCTCCGAAGGAGCAGCGGTCCGAGAGGGCCTTTTTGAGGGCTTCCTCCACGCTCAGATCCCGGAATGTCTCGACGCCGCCGATGACGGTTCCGTCGTCGTCACGCAGGATTGCCGTGGAGATGCTGACCGGAATGCGGTCGCCCTTGGAATTTACGATGAAGATCGCCCGGTCGACGATAGGCTGGCGGGTTTTCATGGTTTGCCCCAGAGCGCAGGCCTGTTCGCAGATGCTTGCTCGCAGGACCTCCCAGCAATACCGTCCCAGGGCTTTTTCCTCGGGTATGCCGGTGATCTTTTCCGCCGCCCGGTTGAAAGATGTGATTTTCCAATCGAGATCGACGGTAAAAACGCCGTCGGCGATGCTGTCCAGTATGATTCTTGTCCTGTTTTCGACTTGGGATTTCATGTTCGGGTTCGTCCTTGTCTTCCGCCGCGGCGGTCCTTGTCTCAAAAATTGGATCATATAATTGGTCATATCAAGAAAATGACAACGAGTGGGTGAAGAATTTATGCGGTTGGCCTACCCGTTTTTTTTATGCAAACCTGCTTGAACTCGATCCGCGAATCAAATCAAATTCTGTGCGTGTTCGACACAGACGCAATGAAGCAGCGAAGAATCGGCCGAAGCCCTTAGGGCTCTGTAAACATCCTGTCCATATAATCCGGATCGTCGAAATGACGTCGGCCTACGAAGGCGACGGCATGCCTTCCCCACTGGCGCATGCTTCCGGGGGAAACGACGCCGGTGGGCCAGAACAGAAAGCGTTCCAGCCTCTGACTGCCTGGGACCAGGCCATTGGGATCGAACATGCTCCGACGGTCGCCGTCCGCATATGGCAGACTGCGAAGCTGTCCGTAGTCCGCAAGCGAATATGCCACCGTATTTTGTTGCATGTCTCGAGACAGGGAGTAGAGGCTTTGCACGGAATGGGTCCCTGTCCGCATGGAAAGGGCCATAAGACTTTCGGAATGATCCAGGTTCGGCGGGGAGAGAATGAGCGGCGGTTCCCGGTAATCGATTGTTTCCCGGACCTGAAGCCGTTCGGTCGGGTAGGCCTTGTAATAGCATCCGCAATTGTGCACTGTTTCGTACAGCAGCGGCTTTGCATCGCAATCGAGCGTGACGCGATAATTGATACCGTCCAGGAAGCCGCCGTACATATCCCAGGCGCCTTCCTTGGGTCTGGCGGGAAACCAGATGATGTAGTTCAACTGGGTCAGGATTTGCATTTGATAACGGGTGAAGGACAACAGCGTGTAGGTCGTCGGCCTGCCGGTATCGACGGAAAGAACCGCCCGGTCGTTCCAGGCGATCTTTCCGATGCGGTCGTAGTCGCCCTGCGTCTGTACTTCCCAGACCGGCGCGTACATCCGGAAAAGCGCCTCCCGCTGGGCGGGCGACCAGACGGGAATGCCCAACGCGTCGCGTGCCGCCGAACCGATACTGCGAATCGGCGTTTTTCGACCGGCGCTTCGACCGGGAACATAGCGAATCGTTTCCCAATCGACAGGGGGATCGTTTGAAAAGTGTTGCCTGGCTTCGGCATGCCATCTGGATACGCCGCCGGAAACCAGCAAGCCGGCCAGTGGATAAAGGCCTGCAACCCGTTGAAAAAGAATGTATTCGTCCGGCGCCGCGACCTGCTCGAGCAATTTCCGCCTTTGTTCCGGCTCGTTGAAATCCGACCCCCGCAACAGATTTCCGCAGGCGGCGACTTTGCGACGAATCCCCGCTCTGCCGTCGGCCGGATCGAGCGTCTCGGCCGTCCAATCCGGCAGATTGGCGATTTCATGCCTGCGGGCGTTTCGATCCAGGGCCTGCATCCGATCGACCCAGGCCTCGAAAACCGCCGGTTCCTGCTCCTCTCCGGCAAAGGAAGCGGTGAAGCGGTCGGTCCTCAAATACGGGTAGTTCACGACCCGAAAAAGACCGGGATCGATTGCCCTCGCAGCCCGGACGCGTTCGTCCAGGGTCGCGAAGAAATCCGCGCAGCCGCCCAGCGGTCCGGGTTCGCCGAGGCGGTTGGAGCGGGTCGGAATCGGAGTCGTGGAACAACCGACCATCGACAGGATCGACAGGCATATCAAAAGGACGGTTTTGATAATGCCGCTTCGGGATTTGTCCTGTTTGTCCCGCAACGGAGCTTCGTTATTCGGAACTTTCATTTTCATACCTTTCCTTCAAGCGCAACACGATCTGCTGTTCCCATTGCGCGGTGTACGTCAGAAAATACCGCATGCCGCCTCTCCAGGGAAAACCCGCCCAAAACGCAGCGCCGAAAAAGTCGAAATACGCCGTCTGGACGACCCGCGTTCCCTGCTCGACAGCCTCCAGCCGGATGTGTCCGAAGTGGAACCTTTGTCCGCAATCTTCGGGATTCAGGAGAACGAATTCCAACCGGTTCGATTCGGGATAAACGGTCGTCCGCCACCTGAAATACTTGTCCGGGCCGTTGGCATACTTGTTTTCGGTAATTATCGAGTTGCCGTTTCGCGAAATGAACTTGTGTTCGCGGATATACTTGTTTTCCACCAGAAAGTCGTTGTCAAAGTCCGTTTTGAATTTCCAGTAGGATTGAATCGGGGCTTTCACGAGATAGACAAGCTCGTACGCTCTGCCTCCTCTTGGATCCGGAGGAATGGTTTCGATAACAATCGGGGCGTCTCCCGATGGTTCTCTGCCGTTTTGCGCATCCGCCGATTGGAAAGACGACGCCTGCAACCCGATGCAGATCGCCGCACCGATTAAGATCTCCGAAATGATGCGCGCCAATTGTTTCAAGCGCATGGAGAAGGGGTGCAACGCCCTTGCTTTCCAATTGGCGAGGTTCAAGGCGGCCGCCTTTCCGATTTTCGAATAGTGTCCGGCTTCATACATCGAGGCTTTGTGCATGGCATACTCGTCAAGGCTCTTGTTTTCCGTCGATCAGCTCCAGAATGCGTTGGACCAGGCAGGCGGAATCGATGTCCAGGTCGGAGGCGAGGGCGTCCGGGTCGCGTTCGCCGTTCCAGATGCGGCGGACGGCGTCGGAGAGGTGCCAGCCTTTTTTCTCCAATCTCGACAACCCTTCTTCGATCTGGGCTTTCCGATTGTCGTCGCCTTTTCCTTTAGCGATGGCCGTTATGGCCTGTAAAAGAGGTTCGAAATCGCGCAGGACTTTTTCTGTGTCGGGGCCTTTGGGGGGTTCCAAGACCAATCCCAGTTTCGCCGCCACCGGTTCGAAGGCTTCGACCAGCGCTTTTGCTTCTTCGACAGGCATTTTTTCGACGATGCCCATGAATTTTGCCATGTCGCGCGATTTTATCGCTTTCTGTAAATCCGATGGAAAAAGGTCCAGTAATTTTTTCATATTCTACTCTTTATGTGTTTTGCGCTCCCGCTCCTCCCGGACCATTTGCCACACGGCGGCGACGGCTGCGTCGCCGTCGGGGAACCGGGCGGGCAGGAGGGCGAACATTTCGCGGAATCGTACTCCGTCGATCTGCTCCACCGTGGCGGCTATTTGGTCGAACGCGGGCGGGGCGTCGGGGAGGTTGGAGTTGATGAGGTTTTGGACGTTGATTTTCAGCCCCCCCGAACCGATTTGAATACGCATGATTCCGGAGGCTAGCAGGTGCGCGAGCCACGCATCACGAGGTTCGCCAGCGCTTTTGAGATAATTGGAGAGATTGTTGTGGTTGATGGCGCAGCTTTCGGGCCTAACGGAGAGGTAGCCGTATTGCAGGGCGATTTTTCCGAACCGCACGGCGGCTTCCCGGTGATTTTCTTTGTCTTCCAAATCCGCTATCGCACTGTAGGTCTTGCCGAGCATGCGGTAGTCGCGTTCCAGGCCGAAGACATCCCGGTACGTTTCCAAGAGCCGCCGGGCTTCGGCGAAGCGTCCGAGTCTCAGTAACGGAGCGTAGTGGTTGAAAAAAGTCGTTGCCATCTCCAGTTTGTCCGCCCCGCGGGCCTTCTGGGATTCTACTTTTTCCGCGTTCATTGCGAGGGCGGTTCCCCATTGTTCGAGACTCATGGCGGCGTTACAGCCCGTATTTAGAAATTCTTCGCGCACGTTCCAGCCAGAGACTGACTCATCGGCGTCGCTTTTTTCAGGAAGCGTTTGGAATCGCTTCCGGTGCTTCCGGACGGCTTCGAGCACATCTTCCCATCGGCCCATTTCGTTGAGAATCTGAAGCCGCATGCATTCGTTGCCGAGTTGCGTCCATGGCCCCATTCCGGCGCGGCGGGTGAAATCCGCCATCCTTTCGACGAGCGCCAAGGCTTCCTCCAATTTCCCCGTACCCTTGAGTAGGTAAAACAACGTGGATGCGTTAAAGAGGGCAGTGCTGTAGTCGCGGCGGACTTCGCACTGGTTCACGTTACCCTGGAGTATTGCTTTGGCTTCCTCGTATCGGCCAGCGACTTTAAGGGCTTTTGCCAAAACGCCCGAAGCGATAGCCTCGTGATTGGTACCTTCGGCAGCCTTGGCGACGACCCGGAGAAGGGGAATGGCCCGGTTCAGGACGGCGGGGGCTTGCGCTCGATCAATCAATTGTTCCAAAGCACCTCCAGCCTGCACCCACCGCCGCGACCGCATGAGATAGGGAACGGCCCGTTCGGCTCCGAGAACGACCAGTCGCGTGCCTCCCTGGGTTTCAGTTTCCAGGCCGTAATTCAAAACCGCGAGGTGGATATTCCCCAGTTCCGCGTCCGCCCCTTCCAGGACTTCCTCCCCGGCTTCCTCCCGCGCAGCCTCGGCCACGCCCGGATGGACCGCGTAGAAAGCGACGGCGTTCTCGCCGAACCGCTCTTCGTGTACCTCGGCCAGCCCAGTGTCTACGAGGGCCTTCAGGGAAGGGCCCAGCCCAAAGTCCGGTTCCCGCAAAACGGCGGCCGCGTCGGGGACGGAGGCTTTCACACGTTCCAGAAAACGCTTCCAAGTCGCCTCGATTACGTCCCTGCTCCGATCTTCCTCCTCCAGTCGGCACAGGAACCAGAACAGGAGGCGGGCCGACGGGGACAGGGTCCGGGCCAGAGAGGAGGACCATCGGCGCAGGGTTTCCACGAAGCCGGATTCGGACTGTTCCGATTCTCCTTCGTCAAAAAAGCACTTCAGGGAAACGTCCCGGCCCCGCTCCTCCTCGCTTTTTTCCGCCTGCCGCGCAAGGCGGGCGCGATCGGATGCCAGGCCGTCGGCAAGTTCCAGCAGCTTGGGGTGGCCCTGGACCACCTCCATGGTCTTGCGAAGCAGCTCCCTTTCCGGTTCGTCGTCGAACAGTCTATACAGATTGGGAAGCTCACGAGCCAGGAGCACGCTTTCGGGAAAGCTCAGGGCGTGGATGGCCTCCTTGAGCAAGGCCGAATGGTTTTCCAGCGGGGCGGGCACGCGGCGGGACGTGAATATGGTGCGGGATTCTCCCGCGTGTCCCAGCAGGGTTTCGGCGAGGTATTTCCATTTCTTGTCTTTCCAGTTTCCCTCCCCGGTCAAAAGGCTTTCCATGTTGTCGATGGCGATCAGGATGGAGTTTTTCGAAAGCATCGCTTGCAGCGCGGGCAGAGTACGCTGGCGGAACATGGCGGGATCGTCCGCATGGCCGGACAGGTCGCCCGGAGTCATGTGCAACCGGTCTTCCGCGACGTGGAGAAAGTCGGCCAGGGCGGTGGCGATGGACTGGTCCTGGTCGGGGCATTTGAAAAAGACGCAATGGGCGAACCGGTTCTTCTCGTGCCGCCAGGCCAGTTCCAGGAGACAAGCCGTCTTGCCGCCCCCGGCCATGCCGTGGAACAGCACGCCCTTGTACGGCCTGCTGCGGGGTGCCATGGCCTTGCCCGCCCGCATCATGGGCATCAGGCGTCCAATGAATCGCAAGGGTTCGGGAGGAAACCCCACGAGTCCCGACATTTGAACCGGTTCCGGCTTTTCGAGCCGAGGGGGCGCGAGGGCCAAGTCCGCCGCCCGCGACCCCAGCAGGATGGGCGTTACCGGCGAAAGGGCAACGGGCGCGTTGTCCCAGTCGCCGTCCAAGGCCTCCTCCAAGGCGAACTGAAGCGCCGCCGGGACCGGCTGGCCCTTTTCCAGGAGATATTCGAAGAACTGCAGGACCAGATCGGCGGCGAACCGGTCCCCTACAGGATAGCGCATCCCCACAACGGCGCAGTCGAGGCTGCGGGATAGCTGCCTTCCCAAGCTAGGCAGGACCGTGGCTTCCGCCATCTGGTCTTCCTGCGAGGCCATCTCGCCGGGGCCTTGCCGACGGTCTCGCACCGGAGGGTCGAGCCCGACCTGCCTCCGCGCGGACGAAAGGCTTTCCGCCGCACTCCAGCAGGCCGACAGCACCATCAGGGAAAGCCGTGCTTTGGCGGGACGAAGCAGCCCGGTCAGCTCGGACGCCTCGATAGGGTCCTTCTCCCCTTCCTCGTCCTCCAGATACACGGCCCCTTGTTGCCCGTGCCCCGAAAAATGGATAACATCCCATCCGGGCGACTCCCGCAGCGCCTTTTTCAGTGTATCGCGGGTGGCGCCGTATTGCAGGAGGCGAAGATGCAGGGCAAGCCCGCGATTGCCGGCGAGGCTCTCCATCAGACGCTTCAACTCATAGCGCTCCCGCCGGAGATTGAGGGGAGATTCGCTCCGGGGAAGACTGAACACAGCCAGTACGCGAACAGCGTCCGTCGTGGCCCCGGCCCGCTTGTCGCGCTGTTCGCCCCTGTCTTCCGGCTGGTAAACGAACCGCACGCCCATGGAAACCATGGAGGATTCCCCTTCCAGGTGGGCCAGCTCGAAGGGAATATACAGAAGGTCACTGGCGTTCTCGGGAATCGTCACATGCACTGCGGCAGGGTGTCCGAGAAAGCCGAGAAGCGTTTCGCGCAACTTCCCGAACACGTTTTCCCCCATCCACGCCCCCAGAATCCGAAAAAGCTCCCGGTCGCCGCCGTAGGCGTCGCGGTTGGCGCGCAAAAAACCAGGGAGATCTATGTAGCCCCGATATTCGAACGCGCCGGAATCCAGCCGCACCTCGCGGTCGGCCAGGAAGCTGCCGTTTTCGTCCTCCAGCAGCCATCGCCATCGGTCGATGCCCAGGTACTCGGTCACCTTCAGTTGCAAACAGCCTCGGCCCATGTTTCGCCCCTTTCTCGCGCAATCGCGATTCTTCGCAAAGCACGTCGTCGAAATTGAAGTTGGGTAAGCGTACAATGGAAAGAAAAACCTTGCAACCGAAAATCAAGCTGCTGTCCTGCTGTCGTTCCCGCGAAAACGGGAATCCATTAGCTTCTGCGGACTTCATGGATTCCGGGTCTCCGCTACGCTACGCCCGGAATGACATGCATCTCAAGCTGTTGGCCGGAAAGAACTTAATCATCGAACAAGGACCGCCGCGATTTACTTTGCGCACCTGTTGCGATACAATCGCCTCAGAAAACCAAGCGATACAAATGGCGATCGAACCGTTACTCAACGAATTTATCCGGGTCTGGGGACAAATCGAGGTGAAGAAGCAGCGGCGATCCGAAATCGAAGAGAGAACTCTGAGCAAATTCAGCGTCGTCGAAAGGCGGTTCCACGAATACAAAGGCCATCTGTCCGAAGTCTACATGATCCAGATCCTGTGGAACGGACAGGGAAAAACGCTGCCGGGAAAATACTTACACTCGGCGGAGGATATCGAAATGCCGCACCGCTTCTTCTACATCGACCAGCGCCACAGGAAAAGCTCGGGCAAGAACATGGAAGTGGACATCTACGGGGGAGCGGCCACCGAGGTGTGGATGGCGGAAAGCAAATGGCGGACCGGGAGAAAGGTCGGACCCGACGCGGTAAAACATCTGCTGCGCCAGGACGAAATCGTTAAGGAACGCGAAAAAGAACACATCGAACGCCTCCGTCTCTGGATTTTCGCCCACGGCGGGTTCACGCGGGAAGCGGAAAAACTGATGGAGGAACACCGGGTGCTGTGGTCCGCGCGCGAAGATCTGGACGGGTTGCTTGCGACCGTCGGTTTGAGAAAATTGCCCGATTTGGAATGAAAGAACGGGGTCGAACCTTGTTGCTTATATTGTTATTACAGGCCGCGATTACAGACAATCCGTTATTGAAAAATCCAGCATTTTATACAGGCTCCATACACACTCGTACAATATTGATCGTAACTGTCTGAAATATTTATAGAATCAATTGGACATTCAAAAAAAAGCGCGCGATCATACACTCCCAGACGTATACCAAAAAAGGGAGGCGCAAAATTGCACGCGACAAAAGATACCGCATGGGACGATGGAATTTCAAGGAAGTTTTCCGACGGCAGAAAAATAACGGGCTGCCTGAAAATGCGAATGTTCGAAATACTTGTGAACAATCCGGACTGCCAGACTCGCCTGCTTATCGAACAAATCGTGGAAATCGAGGGACCCGTGCCTCTCAAGGTACGGCATGTCAACCGATTGAGACTGGAATGGGGCTTGGGCGGCAAACGCGGCAGGCCCGCGAAGAGGGGACCGACCGGGGAAGGCGCCTGCCGGAACAAGGATTTGGTCGAGATTCGTCCTCGCATTTCCCATGCGGGTCTGCACTTGTTCGACATCTGGCTGGAGACGACGGATGCGCTTTGCGAAACGATTGGAGTCCTGCAAGAGACGGTGCGAATTTACAAAGACGACAACCCGGACGATTCGTTTCCATTGCTGAATCACGGAAGGGAAACGATAGAGCGTCGATTCAAGGCCTTGATTTACGCGCCGCTTTTCGGGATCGGCAAGCTCACGGAATACGACATGAAGGAACACGCTCTGGAAACGATCATAGGCAGGGGTTATCAGAGTTCGACATTGAATCAGTTCCTCGGACAGCTCGAGCGCGTGGAAGCGGGCGAAGCGCTCGTGCCCGCGCTGATTCCGCGGGAGCCCGGCGCCGTATGCTACATAGACGGCCACATGATCGCATTTTGGACCAAATCGTCCATGCACAAGGGCAAGATAACCATGCTTGGGCGCATCATGGCCGGGTCGAACGCGGTCGTGTCGCACAACGAACGGGGAGACGCTCTGTTCTTCGAGTTTTTTCCTCCCGACATCCGATTGCCCGGGGTGATAATGGATTATTGCGAAAAAATCGTCGCCTTGACCGGCATCAGGCTGTTCGCCATCGACCGCGAAGCGAACTCGGAGGAGGTGGCCGGGGCCTTCGAAGACAGGGGGTGGGGCCTGATTTGCATGCTGGACGCGAATCAATTCGAAGGCCTGTCGGATTGGGATGCGGAATTCATAGGGCGGCTCGAGGACGGAAGCAAGGTGTGGTCCGGCCCTTGGAAGGAGCCGGGGAACGACAGCAGGCATTTCGTGATCGTGGAAAAGGAAGACCGCCTTCTGCCGTTTTGGGGAACGCCCTGCGCGAAGGAGATGGCGAAGCCGATAGACTGGCCGGAAATCTATCGCCGGCGCACCGAAGTTCAGGAGAACAGCTTCAAGAGAATGAAGGCGCACGGGGCTCTCGACGTCAATTTCGGGACGAAGACGATATTTTCGGAAGATCGGCACCAAGCGAGAAAGAAGGAGAAGCTGGAAAAGAGTTCTGCCGCGATTCGCGGAAAAATAGAAAAGAAGGAATCGGGAATAGCCTTGCAGGAGGACAAGGTAGGGGAATCGAAGGAGAAGGGACACGGAAAGCGCCTTTCCCAGCGCGAGAACAAGCTCGCGGATCTTCGCGGCGAACTGGACGGGCTGAATAAAAAAGCAAAATTGGCGGAGGAGAAGATCGAGGCGCTCGGTCCTCCGAAACAGAGGGCCGACAGGGACTTTCGCAAACAGGATGTCATGACTTTCCGGACATTGCTTCTTGAAAATCTTCTCGTTCGATTCCTTCTGATCTTGACGGAACAACTGGATGAAAAAATAAGCCAGAGCTGCCTGCTTGAACTGTTTTTCAAAAGAAGCGGCGGCTATGTCGAAACCTTTCGGGAAATCGCATACTGGATAGACACCGGCGGTCTGTCGTTGAAAAACAAAAGGATATTGCGGAAAGTGGCGGACGGGGTCTGCAGGATGAATTTGAATCGAAATGGAAAACCTGTTCGCGTGGAATTGCGCTCATCGCCCCCTTAACAAAGGGATCGAGCGCGGTGCAACGTCAATGTCCATTTTTTTTAACCGTGTAAGAATCCTGTTATATAGTTGCATCATGACAAAATGCGCGCTGCAGTCCGATTCGAATTCGAAAGACGATTATGGCAAACTTACGGCAAATTCTAAATTCGAACAAGAACTCGTGCCGAGTAGACCGCAGTGGACAAGGTTGCCAGATCATTCTGGTCTGGCTGGGCCGATGGAAATCTGGAAGCTGTTGGCGCACCGAACCAGACCAGGATGGTCTGGTTACCTCCGACCGGGCCTGTTTTGGGCAAACCACCTTGGTGAAAAACAGATGGCTTCATTCAACCCACAATAATTCCAACTCGATTGCAATTTCCTCGAACGGGGCAATGGAAACGACATCGTTTTCGGAAAAGGCGCCGATCAATTTCCAGAATCGGTCCTCCAGTTGGTAGGCCTCGAGGGTTTTCAATACCGGATCGATCAGCCAGACGTGGCAAACGCTGTGTTCGGCGTAAACCGGCATTTTAACAATTCGATCCTTGCGGGCGGTGCTTGGCGACAATACTTCGCAAGCCCAATCCGGAGCCAATTCGAACCAGGCTGTTTCGGGCAACTGCGGCAGCCGGTCCTTTTTCCAGCCAGCGATGTCCGGAACCATCACTTGGCGGTCCAGGTGAATCTCGGGTTCGTCGAGTATCCACCAGCCTCCGGGGCCTCCTCTGCCTTTTTGAAAGGGCGAGACAAGCTCGTCTCCCAAACTTGAAGAAGCCATCGAGTGCCTGGGCGCGGGACGAGGCTGACTGTAAAGCTCGCCATTTATGATTTCCCCTACCATGTTTTCGGGCAAATCGAGAAGCTCCCGATAAAGGTCCCTTTTTGATACGGCGGTTTCCGACATGATGTACGGTCTCCTTTTTCAAACAGAACAGTTATAAGTTATAGATGATATATCAATTTTGTCAAAGGGTTTTACATGGTCCAAAATATTCGAAGCATGGGAAAACCTAGCATCCCAGACAGGAACTTGCTTTTTATCAACGAAACTGCAAAGGGCTTTTCAATTGTGCCCCGTGCGCGCGTCCTCCGCCTTACTATGTTGCGGCGGAGGTCGAGCGCTGGCGAACGGGGGCCCAAAAACGGAACGGGAATGTACAAAGATTGCCAATGGATCGAAAAAGTTGCACGGAAGGCCCATTGCCGGACTTCTTGTTTCTGTCGTCTTATTTCTGTCGTCCCTAACGGGACTCGGCGCATACCGGCGGGTCAACCCGGCAATAAATTGCCGGGCTATTGTCTGTCGTCCATGAAGGGACTGTCAGTTGAAGCTACACGACCAGTGTCCTCGTGCCGATTCCCGCGCCGAGATCGTTTTTTCTTCGCGTCCATCAGATATCGTTTCCCAAAAGAAAATCTGTAAGGCCTATCCTCCGAATCCCTTCGAAGTCGGTACCCATGGCGGAATCCATGCTGATAAAGTATTTCGGATAATTAGACTTTATTCGAAAAATCCGGTGGAGCCCATAAGTTTCTTTCACACAAGAAACTTTCGCAGTCATTCTAAAAACTTTCTTCCGTGCAGATCTTTTGGATGGTTTCCTATTTCCGAAACTTTCCAGATTTTCCCGGTCTGCTTTTTGAATGGCCGACACCTGCCAACAAGCTAAGCCACCTCGTGGCACCTTCGGCGATGCCGTACAGAATGATTCTTATCCTGTTTTCGACGTGGGATTTCATGTTCGGGTTCATTCTCGCCGTCCGCCGTAGCGGTCCTTGACTCGAAAATCGGTTTATAATATTGTTCTTGTACGAGAAAATGACAACGAAGCGGGGAAGGATTTATGCGGTCGGAAATGTTGCAAGTGCGCGCGGGCGGGAATCGGCTTCGTGTGAAAAGGCTGTTTTTGGAGGGAAAAAGACCGCCTGCGGACAGGCCGGTTCTGGTATTTCTCCACGAGGGCCTGGGTTGCATCGGACACTGGAGGGACTTTCCGGACAGTTTGTGCGAGGCTGTGGAAATGGACGGCCTGATCTACGACCGGAGGGGATACGGGGGCTCAGGCGTTCCTGAGGAGCGCTGGCCTGCGGACTATCTTCTGGACGAGGCAGGCAGGATCCTTCCCGAGCTTCTGAAAGCGGCGGGCGTGGACGACGCCGTTCTGGTGGGCCACAGCGACGGAGGTTCCATCGCGCTTATAGCGGCGGCTATCGTCGGGAAATCGATCCGGGGAATCGTGACGGAGGCGGCCCACATTTTCGTGGAGGAAGAGACCCTACGCGGCATCGCCGAATTCATGGAAGAATATAAAAAGGGCGGAATCCGGGAAAAGCTCGCCCGTTTTCACGGGGAAAACACCGACGCGGTGGTTCGCAGATGGGCCAACACCTGGCTGGCGCCGGATTTTCGAGGCTGGAACATCGAGAGCCGTCTTCCGCAAGTCTCCTGTCCCGTATTCGCCATTCAGGGGGCCGACGACGAGTACGCCACGGAACGTCAGGTGCAGGGCATTGTGGAGGGCGTTTCGGGCGAGGTCTGCTGGGAGATCGTGCCGGACTGCGGCCACGCGCCCCATGTCCAGGCGCGGCGGCGGGTGACGGCCTCCATGGCGCGCTTCATCGAGTCCTTGTGCAAAAGCTCGTGCCATCTGCGTCGCATCGAGGGCCAGTGGCAGGCGAATTGCCGTTTCATTTCGAGGAGTCGGGCGATGTCCGAAAAGAAAACCAAAATTCTCGTCGTTGACGACGATCTGTTTTTCCGGAAGATGCTTCCGAAAAAGCTGGGGGTTGAAAAATTCCTGTTCGAAGAAGCGGAAAACGGGACGGTCGCCCTGGAAAAGCTCTACGCAGACCCGGACATCGGACTGGTGGTTTCGGACATGGAAATGCCGGAAATGAAAGGCATGGAGCTGATCGAACGGATTCGAAAATCGGGAAACGACGTCCCATTGATCGTCATGACGGCCACCGACCAGGTGACGGTCGCCATCGAGGCCATGAAGATCGGCGCCAACGACTATCTTATCAAGGACGAAAACATCCTGCGCACCCTGCCCATTTCCGTGGACAGGGTCCTGGACAAGCACCGTCTGAAAGAATGCAACCGCAAGCTTCTTTCGGACCTGGCCGCCAAGAACGAGGCGCTGGAAAAATCCAACCGGGAACTTCGGGAACTCAACGACCTGAAGAACAAGTTTCTGGGAATCGCGGCCCACGACCTGAGAAACCCGCTGTCTTCGATCCGGGGGCTGAGCGAGTTTTTGCTCAACGAAATATTCGGTCCGTTGAACGACGAGCAAAAGGAGTACCTGGGCGTCATCAACACCACCTCCAACGACATGCTGTTTCTGGTAAACGATCTTCTGGACGTGTCCGTAATCGAGCGGGGGCGGCTGGAGATCAAGCCCGTCAGGGGGTCGCTGACGGAGCTGATACGCTCCGGATTGAAAATCAACCGCATGTCGGCGGAAAAAAAGAACATGGAGATCGTTTGGGAAGCGGGGGACCTTCCTGAGCTGGAATTCGATCCCCAGCGGGTGGCGCAAGTGTTCGACAATCTTTTCAGCAACGCCGTGAAATTCTCCCCGCCCGGGTCGAAAATACGTGTTGCGGCGAAAAACGACGGGGACATGGCGACGGTGAGCATCAGCGACCGGGGGCCGGGTATTTCCGAGGAGGAACGTTCCCGGCTTTTCGGCGAATTCCAGAAACTGAGCGCCAAGCCGACCGCCGGAGAGCACAGCACGGGACTGGGCCTTGCGATCGTAAAGAAAATCGTGGACGCGCACGGGGGCGCGCTGGAGGTTGAAAGCGACGTGGGCCAGGGCTCGACATTCAGTTTCAAGCTGCCGATACGGCGAGATCTCTGAGACAGAAACCACCTTATGATTGAGAATTGGAGGCGTTTATGATAGAGAAAGCGAAACCTCGCGTATTGATCGCGGACGACGAAACCCATATCCGGGCGATGATCAAGGCGCTGCTCAAGACGATGAACGCGGAAGTGGTCGCCGAAGCCGCCAACGGCCGGCAAGCCGTGGAGCTTTTCGAAGAGCACCTGCCGGACCTGCTCCTTCTGGACATCAACATGCCCGTCAAGACCGGCGAAGAAGCGCTGGGGGAAATCGTGGAAAAACACCCGGACGCGCTCGTGATCATGATCACATCGCTGGCCGACGCGGACTCCGTGGAAAGGTGCATGGGCCTGGGAGCGGCGAATTTCCTCCGCAAGGACACGCCCTTGGAGGAGATGAAGGTCATCATCCGGGACACCTTCCGGGAATTCAGGGACGCCGTGAAGGCCATGCGCGAAGAAGAAGGGGAATAAGAGTGGGCGAAAAATTCGACTTGGAAAAAATGCTGGCCGAGATTCCGGAGGACGAAGCCCTCGACGAAAAGGAAGGCTCGGAACTCTCCCAGGAGGATATCAGCCGAAGGATGATCGAAAGACTGCGAAAAAGAAAGGCGCAAGATTGATGAGCGACGGTCCCGGCCGCGGCGACGCCGACGGCGAATTTTTCGAAAGCCTGATATCGAAGGGCCTTTTAAAGGAGAAGGCATGCCAGGTCCTGCAAGGCAAGTTTCAAAACGACGCACTTGGCGCGCTTGCCTATCTCGTGGAGCGCATGCCGTCCAAAAGAGGTACGCTGTGCAGACTTTGGGCCGACTGCCTGGGGGTGGCGTACGTGGAGCTGGACAAGACCCTGTTCCAGCCGGAAATCGTCCACAAAATTCCGGAAAGCATCGCCAAAAAGCACAAGGTCATCCCGGTCTACAAGTTCGGAGACGCCGTCACCCTGGCGACCCCCGACCCGACGGACGCGGAGCTTGCCGCAAGACTCAAGGAGGTCGTGGGAGGTCCGGTCAGCCTGGTGTTTTCCCTGCCATCGGAAATCGAGGACGCCGTGGAGAAAGCCTACGCCGAGGGCGACAGCCTCAAGGACTTCATCGAAAAGATTTCCTCCAGCAAACTCTTCAATACAGAGGAAATCCTGACTGCGGAAAAGCTGAAGGAAGTCGCCGGAAGCCAGGCCATAGTGGAACTTCCTGTTTGCATCGTCCTCTTCGCCATCCAGGAGAACGCCACCGACGTCCACATAGAGCCGGGTCTGAAGACGGTCGTCGTGAGGTTTCGCATCGACGGCGTCCTCCGACAAAGACTGCGGCTGGATATTTCACTGCACGCGGCGCTGATAGCCCGTCTGAAAAAGTTGGCCAACCTGGACGAAACTCTGACGGAATCGCCGCAACGGGGACGAATCGATTTCCCCCTTCCCGACCAAAGGGCCGAACTTTTTTTTTCGACCCTGCCCACCATCTTCGGCGAGAAAGCCCTTCTTCAACCCATCGCACGGACCCGCCTGGAAAAGGTCTCCGGCCTGAGGGAAATCCTGCTTTCGAAACACAACCACGACCGGCTCGTCGGGGCTCTAAAGGCCCCCTATGGAATTCTGCTGATCGCGGGAGCGCCGGGTTCGCAAAAATCCGGACTTCTCTATTCGGTGCTCAAGCACTTGGTCAATCCTTCGATCAATGTCACGGCCATCGACGACCCGGTCAAATACCGCTTGGACGGCGCCAATCAGGTCCGGGCGAAACAAGGCGAAGAGTTCGATTCCGTTTCCGCTATCGAGTGGTCGCTCTTGCAAGATGCGCAAGTGCTGTCACTCGATGAAATCAAGCGGGAAAAAGAGGCTCACCTGCTTCTGGAGGCGGCCCAGACAGGCCATCTGGTCGTTGCCGGAATCCGGGCCAACGATTCGTTCCAGGCGGTGGTGCGCCTGTTCCAGCTCGGAGTCAAGCCATTCGAGACCCTGCCGCTGCTTCTCGGGGTTTTCGCCCAAGGTCGCGCGCGCAGGCTTTGTTCCAATTGCGCCGAAAAATACGAGGCGTCCAAGGAGGAAATCGACGAGCATTTCCAGTGGAACGGGACCGCGCCGGTCCAGTTGCAACGCGCAAAAGGCTGCGACCTGTGCGGCCAGTCCGGTTTTTCCGGCACGGTGGCGCTTCACGAAACACTGATCTTCGACGATTCCCTCCGAAAGCTCGTGTCCTCCGAGGGCGCCGTTTCGGAACTGGCCGATTCGGTCCGGCGCGCCGGGTTCCAGTCCATGCGCTACGACGGTTTTAAAAAGGCCCTGCGAGGG
The DNA here is from genome assembly GCA_963674505.2 of Desulfobacterales bacterium. GTDB lineage: Bacteria > Desulfobacterota > Desulfobacteria > Desulfobacterales > SKZT01. Next base: position 4,579,243 of record CAXXIG010000001.1, on the reverse strand, counting down.
TTCACGACCATAGAGGAGATTTGCCGGACGACCGCATAATGATTGCATAACGAGTCCGGTTTTTATGCCGGGGCATATTGGCCTTGCCGTCGAAGGCCCGAACTCGACGGCGACAATCCAAGGAGGAATGAATGGAGATTCGAAAGGAATCCGTTTTTACGACCTGATGCGCAACCACTTCGCCTACGTCCCGACTTTCGGTTCGGCCAACAGCGCAACGGCGACCCTGTATGCCGGACGCGGAAACGACTGGGACCAAACGTCCTTGTTCATCGCTCTCATGCGAGCCGCAGGCTACGAGGCGAACAATGTCGTCGGGGACGCGACCTACAGCGCAGAACGTCTTTCCAATTGGCTGGGGGTTGACGACGACGCCGGCAACCTTCTGAATCGCACCTACGCCGGCAGGCCGCTCCTGGAGTATGGCTACGACGATCTGAATCGTATTGTCGAGGCCGACGGTCTCTCCCTGTCTTACGACGACGGCGGTCGCCTGGCCGCAGTGACCTCCAACGTACCCGCACCATGAACCGTGACCTACGCTTACGACTCTCGGGGCTTGCTGACGAATGTGTCCGACGATCTCACAGGAGCCGTCGTGGATTTCGAATACGACGACAACGGTCGTCTGACTTCGATGCAACGCGGCAACGGAGCCGATACCTATTTCACCTGGGATGCCGCTTCGCGCCTGGTACGATTGCGGCACGGCACGGCGGCCGACCTCTAATACACCCAAAACGCCGCCGGCAAGGTAATCGGCCTTGTTTCCGCCAACGTAAGCGCTCTTTTATCGGTTTCGGTCCATAAAGCCTGCCACCCACCGCTCGAAATTTGTTTTCATTTCCTGCCAATCGAAAGGCTGCATGGTCGAAACATCCGGTTCGGATTCCGCGTCTCGAAAATAGACGAGGCTTCTGAGAAGATGCCCGAAGTCGCGACTCGCGAATTTTTTCGAGTACAATCGCAAATAATCTTCGAAGCTCCGAAACTTTTTGATCAGAAAATGCAGGTCAATGAAATCCTTTCGCGAGCCTCTCGACGCAATGGCGGAAAGCTTCATACAGGCGATATCGTCGGTCGAGGCAAGCCTAATTTGGAAGGGACCATTTTCTGATGGCCTAAGGAGCGGATACTTGTATCCGATGAAGCTGGCTTGGACCGATTTTACATCGATGTAAACTGTTTCGAAGTCCACGGACAAGACGCGATATTCGATTCCGAACCTGTCGAGTCTCGCAAACAAGCCTTCCGGTTCCCCGACAGCGGGCGCGAACCAGTCGAAATCCGCAGAGAGACGATGGCCGATTTGCAGGGCGAGAGCAGTCCCGCCAGCCATGTAGAAGTCGGTTTCCTTCAGGGCGTCGGCAAGCCCATGCAACGCTTCCTGCTGAACCTTTGTCAAAATATCAAAATGCATGCCGCCGCTTCCAAATCGACGTTTTTTCCAAGGATTCCCCGACCCAGGCCTCTCTGATTTCTTCAGGTATCCCAGACACGAAAGCCCAAAAATTCAATTCGCGCGGCGGAAGCACTTTTTTTCCTCTTCTTTCGAGAAACGAAACGATTCGGCCATTGCTGTAGGCGTTTCGCAGCCAGCGCATGGCCTGCCAATCGCCCCTTTCCATAATCCTGTGCATGATCGAGTCCGCATGACGGCAAAGGTCGATCTTGTTTAAGTCGTATTCCCAGAACAAGGGCCGGAGGAATTCAGGAAGTCCACTATTGTCGTGTGGGTTGTCGTTCATTACCATTTCTCTCTTTACTCGGGGGTGCGAATCCCACGGATTCCTTTCTGTATTATCGTCTGAAAGCGGGATATCCACCATCATCCTGACTTATTTTTTATAGGGCTTTTTTTTCAACCTGGCAATGATGCTGGCTTGCGCCAAGCCTGTGTTGTCAAAACAGGTCGATAAAAGCCTATCCGTACCTCGCGCATAAATCTCCCAAAAAGACAGCGATGGCGTCCGCGCCGTTGTCGATAGGCTCTCCGTTTTCTTCGGCCAATTGTCTCTTCATGGACAGCAGCTTCGGCAGATGCCTCGTCCAGGAACCGTCGAAGAATTCGGCCTCCATGATCGACAGGCTCGGCATTTTCCTGTCGATGAATTCGGCCAGGACAACCGATTCCGGAAATATTTTTCTGGGGATGTATCCGAAGGGGACCCTCGCCGCGTAGACTTCGGCCAAAGTGCTGTAGCCCGCTTTGCCGATCACCGCGTCGGAAGCGAAGATCAGATCCGGGTGGGAGATGCGCCCCCTTTGCGGAATCCAGGAGACGTTTGCGGCCGATTCCCTCTCGCCCGCCCCTGCCGGAATGATGAAATGGACATTTTTCACTTGTTCGAGCTTTTTCGAACATGCGTAATGCGTTTCCACGCCGCCGCAGGTAACCAAAACCATTTTGCAGTCTCGCCTGATTCCCAGAGAATTCCGGACCGCCTCCACGCTCGTCGAAGGCCTTCTGCTGGCGGGCCCTGCGAGCAAGTCCGCATCGGGGGCGCGACTGCAAACCGGCATGGTCTGGACATGAAAATCCGCCGCTGAGAAAAGGTCTCTCAGATAGTCCGCGTAATAGGCGATCCGCCGGTCCACATCCACATAGGCGCTGTAAATCCAGTCCCACGTAAAATTTTCCACCAGAACGGAGGGAATGCCCGCTTTTTTCCCCACGGCGATTCCCAAAGGCGAAATATCGCAGACGACAAGGCCACAGCCCAGACCGGTTACTTTTTCCGCAAGCCTATCGACCGACGAAGCTTCGAGAGGGAAAAACGATTCCAAATGCCTCAAGGTTTTCCGGACATCTTCTTGAAAAGGCGTGTTCTGAACAAAACCGATATCTGTGAGGACCTTGTGGTATCCGAAAGGGCTTGAAACCGAATCGTCGAAAAACCAGCGCGGAGCTTCGGTGAAGATCTCGAAACGACAAGGGTCGGGCATTCGGGAAAGAGCGTCCATCACGGCGGACGCTCTCGCGGCGTGGCCAAACCCATGCGGGGTTACGAAAAAGGCCAGGTTGGGCATGGAAAAGACGATCTCCCGATTACGACGCCAAGATCTCCCGATTACGACGTCAAAAGTATCAATACAGATGCTTCAAATTGTCGATGGGATTGAGAAAACCGCCGGGAGCGATTTGCGTGAAATAGACCCTGTCCGACCCTTGGTGGCTGTCGGGGCCGAAGGTGAAGCTGAACCCGCCGATGTCCTTGTTCGTTTGGGACTCGGCCGTTTGGACGAAAGCCGCCCTGGTAATGGGTTCGGGGACCTGCGCCAGGATTTCGCAAAGCGCCTTGGCCGCGATGTAGCCCTCCATGCTCACGAATTCGGGCTCTGCATCCGGAAAATACTGCCCCAGCCGCTTTTTGTATTCGAGCACCACCGGCATGCGACGGTCGTAGGGAAAGGGGACCACTTGGGCGACCACCACCCCGGCGCCCTCGTTGAGCAACGCGTTGCCCAAGGCGCTCGCCCCGACAGGCGATACGTTCAGGAAAATCGCCTTGCTACCCTTGCTTTTCATCAGTTGGATAAACTTGGCGCAGGGGTCATAGACGCCGACCATGATCACCGCCTCCGGAGACACGGAGGAAATCTTGTCCACTGCTTTTTCCACCGTCGCGCTGTTTCTGGGATAGGAGGCCTGGTTGACGATGTCCAGATTCCTTTTTTCCATGGCCTTGACAACCCCCTCCAGCCCAGCCTCGCCGTAGGAGTCGTCCTGGTAGAATACCGATATGCGGCTGATGCCCCTTTCGGCCAGAAGCTTTTCGACAATGGCTTCGGTTTCTTGCGAATAAGAGGGGCGAATGTTGAATACGAAAGGATTGACCGGGTTTCTCAAGAATTCCGCCCCGGTGAACGGCGCGAAAAACGGGACTTTCTTGTCGATGACCAACGGCAATATTTCCTTCGACGTAGGGGTGCCCACATAGCCGAAAAGGAGAAAGACCTGGTCCTGTTCGATCAATTTCGTCGTATTGGCCAAACAGGCTTTGGGCTCGTATCCGTCGTCATAGGTTACAAGCCGAATGGTTCTTCCGTTGATTCCGCCGTTGTCGTTCACGTACTTGAAATAGGCCTGAGCGCCGCGCCGAAGGCTTTGCCCCAGAACCTTGGTAGGGCCTTTTAGGGCGCAGGACTGCCCGATGACGATTTCGGCGTCCGTCACTCCGGCAGTCTGCGCGAAAGAAACCTGGCACGCGACCAAAAACACTACCGTTGTAGCCAAAAAATGCAGGCGCATCGATTTCGCCCCCAACCTTTCCTCCGAAAAAAACGACCGTTTCACTTGGCATGCTCCAAAATAGTTATTTTGTTCATAGCTTATTGTTTAAGGACAACTCCGGGTCCCGGCAACAACAGGCTGTCGGACCCGCGCGAAGCTTTCCGCCCTCGTCTTGCCCGAAAAAAGATCAGTTCGGACAGTTTATTGAAATTCTTCGGAGAAGTCAAGCTTGTCGATGTTTTTTCAATGGTATCAACAATTGGAATTGCGGATGTTTTTGTCGGACGGTTCCGGCCCTCCATGAAATATTTTGTTGCGCCAACCCTTCCGAAAGAGGTATATAATCGTCCTGATAATAAAAACGATTTGAAATGGAAATGATCATTCAGACAGGACCGTGAAACTACAATGTTGAGCGGAACAATTTCGCAGCGCAGATTCGGAGGTTTTTCATGATCAAGCTCGTCGCTTTTCTCACGGCGGCATCGGCCATTTTCGTAATTACGCTGACCGCCTCAACCACCTATTCCAGAATCCTGGGGCTTTACCAGGGGCAATTCCCGGCGAATTTTCTGCCTATGCTGGCGTTTTTGCTGCTGCTCAACGCCGTTCTGCCGTTTCTCAAACTGATCGTGGCTTTCGGATTGTATGGTTTCCGCCATTGGGCACGGAAGTTCGGAGTTGCGGTGATCGGCTGCGATGCCCTTTTGCAGTTGATCTACCTGGTAAAATTTATGTACGCCAACTTGTCTTTGGCCGCAGTGCTTGCCGAGAGCAACATGGAGGTCGCTATCGCCGCGGCCCCGTCGGCGGCGCTCGTTCTGGTCGATCTCTTTTGCCTTTTCAGATTGACCCGAGGAAAATCCAAGCTGCTGGATGTGGAGCTTACCCCAGGAGCGAGACACAGGTCCCTCTGACGCGAATTATCCCTTGATCACCGCCACAGGTTCCAGACGCGCGACCTTCCTGGCGATTCCTGCTCCGTGGACCACATCCACCACGCTATCGACGTCCTTGTAGGCGACAGGGGCTTCCTCCGCCAACCCTGGCATGCTTCTGGCCAGGACATGGATGCCACTGGCCTCCAGTTCGTTTAGCAAACGTGTTCCCTTCACCCTCTTTTTCGCCTGGGAGCGGCTCAACGCGCGTCCGGCGCCGTGGCATGCGGAGCCGAAGGTTTGTTCCATGGAAGTTCGCGCGCCTGCCAGAACCCAGCTGGAAGTCCCCATGGATCCGGGAACGAGCACGGGCTGTCCGATGTCCCGATACACGGCCGGCAGTTCCGGGTGTCCGGGGCCGAACGCCCGGGTAGCCCCTTTCCGGTGTACGCAAAGCTCCATCGCTTGTCCTTCGACTTCATGCCGCTCGATCTTGGCCATGTTGTGGGCGACGTCGTAAATCTGATATACTTGTCTGTTTTCGATTTTTCCGGCAAGGGCCTGGTCGAAGCTTTCGCGGACGAAATGGGTCAGCAGCTGCCGATTGGCAAAGGCGTAATTCGCCGCGGCCTTCATGGCGGCCAGGTAGTTTCGCCCCTCGGGACTGCTCAACGGAGCGCATACCAGTTCCCGATCGATAAGCTTCAGGCCGTACTTCTTGACGCATTTTTGAAACGACTTGACGTAGTCGGTGCAGACCTGATGGCCCAGTCCCCGGGAGCCGCAATGGATCTGGACCACGATCTGTTCCGGAAACAGTCCCATTCGAAGCGCGAGGTCTTCGTCGACAATCTCCGCCACCCGGTCGATTTCCATGAAATGATTGCCCGCTCCGAGGGTCCCCAATTGCCCCTTGCCCCTGTCCATGGCCCTAGGGCTGACCAGATCGGCGTCGGCGCCCTCCATACAGCCTTGTTCCTCGGTCCTGTCCAAATCCTCTTCGGATGCGTACCCGTTTTTGAGGGCCCATCGGGAACCGGTTTCAAGAACCTTTTTCAATTGCCCGGCCTTCAGCTTGACACGTCCTCCCTGACCAACGCCGCTGGGGCAGTTGCTGTTGAGAGCGGCTGCCAGAAGCTTGGCGTGGGGTGCCAGCTCTTGCCTTTCTATACGTGTCGCCAATAGTCTGACGCCGCAGTTGATATCGTAGCCGACCCCCCCGGGCGATACGACCCCGTCGGGCAGCTTCGACGCCACCACCCCGCCGATGGGAAACCCGTATCCCTGATGCATGTCCGGCATGGCCAGGGCGTACTTGACCACTCCGGGAAGCGTGGTCGTGTTGACGAGTTGCTCCAGGCTGCGGTCCTGCAACGCCAGCTTGAGAAGTTCGGGCGTGGAATACAGGCGCGCGGGCACGCGCATGTCCGCACGAAAGGCCCGGTCGATCTCATAGAGAAAGTCGCCTATTTTCTTCACGGATGCTTTATCGAACATGATGTCCATCCTCATATGATCGTTTTTTCGCTTCGGCCCTACAGGTCGAATACGACGGTCGCTTCCAGTCCGGCTTGCGTTTCGACGATTTTCAGATCGTGGTAGGTGACCGCTTTGACATAGGCCCTGGTTCGAGCCGCTTTCCTCGCCAGGACCGACGCTTTGATCTTCGTGGAGCCGACCTCTGCGAATTCGCAGGCTTCGAACAGCAAGGATTCGGTTTCGGCCAGAAAAACGAGTTCTCCCAGCCATTCCACCAGCAGGCCTTCGCGGTCTTCCGCGCGGACTTCGACACTTCGTTTTTCAAGAATTGCGCTGGGCGACTCGGGTTCCCGAACGATAAATGCCATTCCTTTGGCGGCGTTTTCCAGAAGCTGTTCGAAGTCTCGACCTCGAACCCTGAGCGCCGCGTCGGCGGTATGTTCCACTTCCTCGAATCCAACCGGTTCTTCTCGAATCTCTTGCTTCATTCACGCTCCTTATTATGCTGAAATATTCCAATAATGGCAACGATTCCGCACACCTGCAACGCGGCTTTTCATCAAAGAGCGCATGGCCGGAAATTACGCCTTTCAATTGATCCTGTTTTGTGTTATCTGAAAATCTCAACGGGAGAGAAGACCGGTCCCATTTAGTTCTTGAAAAGTGTGCGCCTGTCGGCAACGATCAGGACCATTGGCTCGCGTATTTTAGATAGATCGATGCGATATGTCGAAAAACGATTGCAACCCGAAAAAAATCCTGCTGTTTTTCTTGATTGTGTCTGCGGCGCTCGGAGTCAGGATTGCCTATACGCTCGGCACGAATATCCACAGGCCTATCATGGCGGATGCCAAATATTATTACATCTACGCCCATAATTTGTTGCACAAGGGCGTCTTTTCCAAGGAATACTCGGAATCGCCGACCCCCGATTCCTATTGGATGCCGGGATATCCGGCTTTCCTTGCCGCCAGCAAGCTGTTTTTCGGCAACCGTTTCTATGAGGGAACGCAGTTTGCGCAGGCTGTTCTAGGGGCTTTGACCGCAGGCATGGCATTCCGTATCGGCTTGTACTTTCTTCCCTTGTGGGCCGCTGCTTTTGCGGGATTCCTCGTAGCCTTCAGTCCCCATATGATCGCCATGAACGCATACATACTTACAGAAACCCTTTTCGCGTTCTGCCTGGCTTTGGAACTTCTGTTTCTTCTTGCCGGAATCGAGACGGAAAAAAAACGGTATTTCTTATTGTCCGGGGCTGCTTCGGGCGCTGCGTATCTTGTGAACCCGGTGCTTTTCTTTTTTCCCTTCATCGTATCGGTTCTCTTGCTGTTCGGAAAAGTCCACGGGGCGTCTTCCCTTTTCGAAAAAAGAAAAAAAATCATTCTGTGCTACATTTCGCTGTTTCTATTGCCTTGGCTGTTATGGTCTGCGCGGGGGTATTTTAATGTGCCCGCAAACTCGCTTTCCTCCAGCAACAGAGCGCTGGACAACTTCATCATCGGCTCTCACCATGACTTCTATGAATATTGGAGAGCGAACCCGAGGGACCCCAAAAATCCGGCAACCTTGGACCAAAAAAGGGTGGACGGCTCATGGCTTGCGTTCATCCCCGTTTTTTTGGATCGAGTGGAGCGCGAGCCGACGCATTATCTGAAGTGGTATCTTATCGACAAGCCTGTGTTATTGTGGAGCTGGAACCTTTTGGTAGGCCAGGGAGACGTCTATGTCTATCCGGTGACAACCAGTTGGTTCAAAAGTTCCATGATCGGCTCAAGCATTCATTTTCTCATGGGAATTCTACATTGGCCCGTGTTCGTTTTCGCGATTTCCGGCCTTTTCTTTCTGGCAACTTGCAAGCAGGACAAGTCCAGACTGGCTGTCGCTATTCTGTACGCGGTCTTGCTGTATGTGTCCGCCGTTTACGTGGTCCTTCAATCGGAGCCCAGATATTCCATTCCTCTGAGACCGGAGATGTATTTGTGCGCTTCGTTCGCGCTGTGGAAAGCGGGCCAAGTCGTTCGGGATGCAGTAAAAAAAAGGCTTGACCCCGAAAGGATTTCGTCGTGAAAAAAAAGATGCTGAGCATAATCGTTCCAATGTTTAACGAGGAAAGCAACATCGCGCCGTTTTTCGAATCCATCGTACCGATACTCGAACGCTTGGAGGAAAATTACGAAGTGGTTTGCGTAAATGATGGAAGCTCCGACAAAACGCTGGAATTTCTCGAAGCCCAAAACAGAAAGAACCCTTGCGTAAAAGTAATTCATTTGAGTCGAAATTTCGGAAAGGAGGCCGCTCTGACGGCGGGCCTCAATTGGGCGCGGGGCGATGCCATTGTTCCGATCGACGCGGACTTGCAGGACCCTCCGGAATTGATTCCCGAACTGGTCGAAAAGTGGCGGCAAGGATACAAAGTGGTGCTTTGCCATCGCACGGACCGCAGCAGCGACGGCTTTTTCAAAAGGACGGCTTCCGGCGTTTTCTACTGGCTAAGCGGAAAAATGAGCGATATTCCCATCCCCTTCAACGTCGGCGATTTCAGATTGATGGATCGCCAGGTGGTCGATGCTCTCAAATTGTTTCCCGAAAGAACACGCTACATGAAAGGCCTGTTCGCCTGGCTGGGGTTTGATCAGACCTGCGTCGGATATGTCAGGCCTGCGAGAAAGGAGGGGACCACGAAATGGAACTTTTTGTCGCTTTGGAATTTTGCGCTTGACGGTATTTTTTCGTTCTCGACCCTGCCTTTGAGGATTTGGACCTACTTGGGAGGGATCGTGGCCGTATTCGCGTCTTTCTACATGCTTTTCATCGTGTTCCGGGTTTTAATTATGGGCATAGACGTCCCAGGCTACGCTTCGACCCTCGTTGTCATTCTTTTTTTCAGCGGGCTGAACATGGTGGGCCTTGGAATCCTGGGAGAATACGTCGGAAGAATTTTTGCCGAAGTCAAGCGACGGCCGATTTACATCATCGAAAAAACGATAGGCGTGGGAGACTGCTCGAGCGAAAGCGTGAAAAGCAGCTTTGCCGATTCCGGGGAGCATTGATGGATTTAAAGGAAAAATCGATATTGGGCGACGAGGAACTGAGCCATTGGTACTACGTTTCCAAAGGAAAGGCCCTGCTTCGCATTTTGGGAGATTCCGAAGCGGTCGATATTTTGGACGTCGGGGCTGGCTCCGGCGTTTTTTCCAAGATACTTATCGATGCCGGAATATGCAAAAGCGCGATTTGCGTGGACCCGGGATATTCGGAGGAAAGAAAGGAGATCTATCGGGGGCGGCAGATTACGTTTGCGCCTTCCATCGAGCGTTTGAATCAGTCCTTGGTATTGATGATGGATGTGCTGGAGCATGTCGACGACGACGTGGGATTGCTTCGGCGCTATGTCGGTCGCATGCCGGCGGGCGGCAGGGTGCTCGTTACCGTCCCCGCGTTCCAATTTCTCTGGTCGGGGCACGATGTTTTTCTGGGCCACAAGCGAAGATATACCAGGCGCATGGTCGAAAAATGCATGCGAGAAGCCGGCCTTGCCATTCTCGATATTCGATTTTTCTTCTTTTTGCTATTGCCGGTTGTCGCGCTGATTCGCCGCATGAACCGACGAGGCCTGGAAGCCAGCGACAAAGGGGCCGAAAGCATGTTGAAAACCTATCCCGAGCCGGTCAATCGCCTGCTTATTTCGATCCATGATTTCGAAAGGGCTACAACGTTTCGTTTCAACAAGCTCGCAGGGTTGTCGATATTTTGTCTGTCAGAGAAAAAATAGCTCTCGGCCCGCGCAATGGCCTTTTGCGGTTCCAGGGCTTTTCGCCTGCAAAGCCGGGGCGGTCTCCGCGCCGCGGCTTTCGATGTTCCTTCTTGCTATGGAACCGTTTTTTCTTTTTCGTGGTTTGCCATGGAAGAAAACGATAACAAGAAACCCAAATCCGCCTTCCGAGCCGTCGGAATCGATTTCCGAACCTTGGAAAAGAAGGCATGCCCGCTGTCGGGACTTCCTGTGTACGGACGTCCGGAATGGACCGACATGGATTGCGGGGAGGAATGCTTTCTGACCGTTCGCCTTCTCGGAAAGCGCATCCTGCTCTGCGAGCCCTGGGGCAAGGCGAACGGGAACGAGTTCGAAAAGGCGGCCGCGATCATCGAAGAAATCGCCCGCGAAGCCTTCGGAGACGCTCCATGCGTCCAGATCGAAGACTTTTCGAGACTTAGCGGCGTAAAATCGAACGCGTACAACGGATATATCGGATTGCTGGCCAAGAGAAAAAATCTGCTTTCGGTCGTTTTTTACGGCCTTCCGTTTTCTTTGAGAATGCGGTTGTATTTCGCAGGCATGGCCAAAAAAGTCCAATTCGACCGTCTTGCCGTGAAAAACTACCAGGAGGCGGTGGAGGGGGCGTTGTCTTCGCTGGAAAAGGCGAAAGCGGGCAGGCGAAGCTCGACGGCCCCGAAGATCGTTGGCAAGAAGTGGGTCCTGGAACTTGAAAATTACTGTCTTCGCTTCGAAACTATCGGCCTGGACACCATTTTTTCCAGTTCAAAAGGATACGTCAGAGAATCCTTCTTTCCCGCCATTTCCTCCTTGAGAAAAAAGGTCGCCCGGTATCTCGTCGAACGCGGGGAGTTCAACTATTTCGTCGTCGATATGGACGGGCTTCACGGACTGGACTTCAGCGTGCGCAAGACCTTCACGGAATCTTTCATAGAGTTTTACGAGGAGTATCCGTTCAAGGTGCTTTTTTATCTTGAAAATACGAAATTCATAAAAACCGGGGTGAAGCTCGTCGCCCATCAAATGCCTTTTCCAATCCGGCCGGTGCGCAGCCTCGACGAAGCCTTGCGACTGATAGAAAGAGACAGGGATGGCACTTCCCAAATTCGAATATTTTCCGAACCGACACACGGAAATGCCGGCCTGCCAAATATTTTGGCCCGGTACAAGGACGATGTCCTTGAATTCCTGGGAGACATCGACTGGGAAAAGGTCGGCATGCTTCGCCCGAGCCCTGTCGAAGCGTCCCACCCCTTAAGCGACATCTTCGATGCGGTTCGCTTTATCAAACGGGAACTCGACACTCTCGTCGAGGAGAAAAACCGAAATGAAAAGGATCTTCTGAAGGAAATCGAAAGACTGAAAGCAGCCAGAAAAGAAATCCTTTCCAACATGTCCCACGAACTCCTGACGCCCCTGCACGCCATATTGAACTACTCCCGGTACGGCATAGACAAGATTGAAAGCGTTTCCCAGGAGCGCCTTTACAGCTATTTTGCGGAAATCAACAAAAGCGCATCGGACCTTTATCGGCTGATCGACGACCTGGTCGAGATTTCCGGACTGGAGTCGGGGGAAACCAAGTTCAATATAGGGGAAAACGACCTCTGGAGCATCGTCGGTAAAGTGGTCCCCGAGTTTTTACCCAAAGCCCGCGAAAAAAGTATCCGGTTGGATGTAGAACCCCCAGGCGCACCCAAGATCGCCCGTTGCGACCGGCAGGGCATAGAGATCGTCATGCGGCAGCTGTTCGACAACGCGGTCCAATTCACGCCTCAAAACGGCAGGATAGCGGTTTATTTCGACGAAGAGCGTAACGAGCCTGACGACGGCTTGATCAAAGCGACCTGCGTATACGTGGAGGACAGCGGCCCGGGGGTCCCGGAGGAGGAACGGGAAAGGATCTTCGAAAAATTCGCGCAGAGCAGCGAAACCAAAAACGGCGCAGGCGGAAAAGGCCTGGGGCTCGCCATCTGCAAAAGCATCGTCGATGCCCACCAGGGGCAAATCCGCGTGGAAAACAGGCAGGACGGCCATGGCAGCGTGTTCGTGGTCTCCCTGCCGGCAAAAGCCCCGGGCTTCCAGGCATGAGTAGCCGATCTTTCCCTTTGATTTTTTCGGTAAAAGGAAATCCCCGCCAGGCTGGACAAGGTCCGGTTCTTCCCCGGGGCGAACCGGGGAATCCTGATTCATCGCGGAGTCTTGGAGGTGTTCGACGACGACGGCGCGGACGTCAAGCAGCTCCTGGTGGTCAACGAAAAAAAGAACAAGAGCAAGGAAAGGAACCGATATGCCCGACAATCCGGAAGAAGAAAAAATCAAGGTAAACGTGGCCTCCGACCTGGACTACGTGTACCGGGACATGATCAATATTTTCGTAGGCGCAGGAGACGTGGTCCTGGAGTTCGGCAACCGCCATCGCTCCATGCCCGACCACGGCACCATCTTCAACAGAATCGTGATATCCATCCCCAACGCCTACGACTTGCAGGAAAGGCTTCGCCAAACCTTGAACGAGGCGCAGCTGCGCCTGCAGCAGTCCCCCAAGAAACAGGGCTGACCTCGCGAACCGGCTGCGGCCATATCTTTCCCAAGCTCCGCATCCGTGTCGCCATGTCGTTCCCGCGCTCTGCGCGGGAACGCCCCCCCGGCCGCTTCGGGTCCTGGTTCTCCCCCCGCGCCGCGCTACCTCTCTCAAAAGCCATTTGTCCTATTCGGCGCCGCATCGACCCATTGACTCGTCAAGTCGTCAGTGAATGCTATCCAGCCAGCACTTCGCGCACCTTGGCTGCCAGGCCCTCCCTCGACAACGGTTTTTGGATGAAATGGACGTCCTTGTCCAATACGCCATGGCGGGCTATGACATTGCCGGTATATCCGGACATGAACAATATCCTGATACCAGGGCAGAGAGACGCGAGTCCCTTGGCCAAATCTTTGCCGCTCATGCCGGGCATGACCACGTCGGTTAAGAGAAGGTCGATCTCTCCTAAATGTTTTTTAACCACGGCGAAGGCCTCGTCCGAAGTCGATGCGACCAGTACCCGATATCCCAATCTTTCCAGGATGAGCCGGGTAATTTTCAGATTCGCGGCCTCGTCTTCCACCAGCAGGACGGTCTCGCCCCCCTGCGCTTCCGGCCCCCCCGGCCTTTCCTTGCGCATCTGCTCGCCATTGGCCGCATGCCGGGGCAGGTAGATTTTGAAAGTCGTGCCTTGTCCTGGCTTGCTGTATACGTTGATGAAGCCGTTGTTCTGCTTAACGACGCCATAGACCGTTGCCAGCCCGAGACCGGTGCCTTTGCCCATCTCCTTGGTGGTGAAGAACGGTTCGAAAATCTTTTCCAGCGTCTCCTTGTCCAGCCCGCGTCCGTCGTCGCTGACGGCCAGCATGACAAAATCGCCCCGGATAAATCCCGAGTGGTTGGCGCAGTAGGCTTCGTCGAAAGTCGCCCTTTGCGTTTCGATGGTTATCTTGCCAAGGTTCGCGATGGCATCGCGGGCGTTGACGCACAGGTTGGCCAGAATCTGATCGATCTGGGAGGGATCCATTTTGACCGGCCACAGATCCTGGGCAGGCAGCCATACAAGATCGATGTTCTCGCCGATCATGCGCCGCAGCATTTTGAGCATGCCTTCCACGGTTTCGTTCAGGTCCAGCACTTTGGGAGCGACAGTCTGTTTTCGGGCGAATGCCAGCAGTTGCCGAGTCAGGTCGGCGGAACGAAAGGCGGCCTTCTGTATCTCTTGCATGGAGGAATACAGAGACTTTTGCGGGTCCAGAAACTCCAGAGCCAGTTCCGAATGCCCGATGATCACGCCCAGCATGTTGTTGAAGTCGTGGGCGACGCCGCCTGCCAAGCGGCCTATGGATTCCATCTTCTGGGCCTGCCGCAGCCGGGACTCCAGGGAGAGTTTCTCGGTGATGTCCTCGACCATTTCGATGGCTGCCGTAACTCGGCCGTCGGGGTCGAAGATCGGCGAGGAAACGATGCGGTAGTTGCGTGTGCCTTCCGGCCGGGGGGTTTGCGTCGTGGCCTCGTAGACCAGGCCGTCCTGAAGCGTTTTGCATGTCGGGCAATAGTCGCACACTTCCAGGCGCGGCGGGTCGTTGAAGGATTGGTAACAGACGGGGCGCTGCCCCGGATCGATGCCGGGAAACCACTTGCGCATCGTCTGGTTCAGTTCGAGAATCTCCATTTCGGGACTGATGAGGGCCACGCCGATGCTGATATTGTCCAGGATGCTGTGTATCTTGGCCTCGCTGTTGCGAAGATCTCGGTACATCAACAAACTGTCGAGACTATCTCCCAGTCGCCTTCCTATTTCCTGAAAAAGCCTCTTCTCATCTCGGGTCCAGACCCGAGGGCGGGAGCATTGCTGCATGCCGAGAAGCCAGGGTTTATCGACTTTCGGATACACGGCCATCAAAATCTGAGACCTATGGCGGAACCGTTCCATCACTTCGCCCGAAAGTGGCCGATCGCATCCCGGACCAAATGTCACGGGCCCCTCTGCGGCCAAAGCCGTCTGCAAATGATGGGAAACCTCGTGGTCCATGGGAATCTCGCCCCCGAATGCAAGAGCGCCCGGATATTCCGGCCGCGCGCGCTCCATCGGCACTCGCCACGAAGAAGCTTCCGGGTCGCACGGATACAACAGCCATGCGCGGTCGCAATCGAATATCGAGAGCATTTCCTCCAGAACCTCGCTCATTGCGTGTTCGAGGTCGCTTGCTCCCTGCATGGCCCGGTTGACTCTATCCATGCTCTCAAAGAACCTCAGATTGGCCGCGCGCTCGTTTTCCGCACGCTTGCGCTCGGTTATATCGACTGCAGCCCCAATCAGTCCGGCTATGGACCCGTCCGGTCCGGCAAAGGTGGCTTTATGGAAGATGACATCGTGTCGCTCCCCGTCGACCGACTGGATACACCCCTCGTATGTCTGCATCCCGGGATTGGCCCAAAGCTCGTCGTCGGTCCGGCGGTACACATCGGCAAGATCCTTCGGGGCGATCTCGTACACCGTCTTGCCGGCAATCCGTTCCCTCGAAATTCCGTAGAACCGCTCAAAGGAGCGATTGCATCCGAGATACCGGCCCTGGCGGTCCTTGTAGAAAACAGGATAGGGCATGGCATCGATCAGGACCTGGAGAAAATCGGCCTGCCGTTTGATTTTTTCGTCCGCTTCGATCTTGGAAAGCGCATGCCCTGCAAGGTCGGCTATAAAGTCGGCCAAAGCTTGGTCGTATTCCAGGATATGATCGACCTTTTCCCGGCTGAAGACCGGCACGCGATCCAGGGCCGCCAGATATTCGTTGACATTAAAGCCGAATTCATGCGCCTGACGGGTAAAAAACATTCGGTCCGGAACCTCTCCTTCGTAAAAGAATTGCCCCAGAAACATGGTCGCCAGATGACATTCGGCAACCACGATGGGTATCCCGATATCCCACAGGCCGTTTTTGCATTTGTAGCGGCAGGCCTCGCCTCGGACAAGATGGTCCTTGATATAGCTGTCACTTTCCCGGCACCGTTGAAGAGAAAGCGGATTGGCGCGGTGGAATTTGACACATATATCCTGCCATCCAGCCCCGACGAGAATCGAACCGTCTATGGCGTCGATAATGCCGATGGGCATCCCTGCCGCCCGATAATGGGCATCGGCCATCTTTTGTACAATGGGCAGGTCGAGCAAGTCGCAAAGCCTATAACCAATCATTGTTCACCTCGTTTCATCCTTATCCGGGCAGATGCATTGACTTAGCAAGATGGTGCCGAACCTTGGAATAAAATATTATTGCAGAGATGATAGTTTTGCCAGCAGCGAAAAGCAAGCCTGTCGTGGGGACGTATGCCAAAAACCTTTCGGCGCGATCCTGGTCGTACCGGCGGTTTCTTGTGTTCTAATCTTCGGCGGTCTTGGCGGAAATCATGGACATTTCCGGAAGCCTGCGCCAAGCAGCCACTACCAAGGGCGTCATGGTCATTGGGAGGTGCCGCCGAAACCGCAGCCAGCTATGCTCCAAGACCATGACGGCTGTTGACACCGGGACGGCGAAGCCCGAAATCAACTATGCACTCGATAAATAAAGCTGGAACACTTCGATCCTTCTGGCTTTCGCTCCCGCCGCCCAGAGCGCCCAAAACGCGCGACACGCCCTTGTCGCGCATTTAGCTTGACTTTGACGGCGTGAAAAATTATACAAATCAAAATGAATCGCGTTCAGGCGAAAATTTTTGAATCGCCAATAATGTGCGGCGTATCTCGAAGTTCCATTCATTCAAACCGCTACAAAGTCAGGAGGGTCAATTATGGACGTAAAACGTTGGTTAAAGGCAGGCTTGCTGTTTCAAATGATGTTTGTTCTGGCGATTGTTTCGCCCATGGCGCAGGACGCCGGCGCGGAGCCCGTCAAGATCGCCGTGGTCGGCCCCCACAGCGGGGACTTGGCCTCCTACGGCATACCCACGGTCAGGGCCGCCGAACTTCTGGTCGAAAAGAAAAACAAGATGGGCGGCATCAACGGAAACCCCATCGAGCTTGTGATCGAAGACGACGTTTGCAAGCCCGAAGTCGCGGTGAACTCCGCCACAAAGGTCACCGGCGAAAAGGTCATCGCCGTCCTGGGCCATATTTGCAGCGGCGCGACCAAGGCCGCGCTGGGTATCTACAAGGGGGCCAACATTCCGGCCATTTCGCCTTCGGCCACCAACCCCGCCCTGACCCAAAGCGGCGACTATCCCAACTTTTTCCGCACCATCGCCTCCGACGACGCCCAGGCGCGCCTGGAAGTGGATTTCGCCGTGAAAACCCTGAAAGTTTCCAAAATCGCCGTCCTCCACGACAAGGGCGACTACGGAAAAGGCCTGGCGGAATTCGCCAAGCAGTTCATCGAACAAGAGCCCAACGCCGAAGTGGTCCTGTACGAAGGCGTCACTCCCGGCGCCGTGGACTATTCGGCCGTGGTGAACAAGATCAAACGCTCCGACGCCCAGGCCGTTATCTTCGGAGGATACCATCCGGAAGCCTCCAAGATCGTTTCCCAGATGCGCAAGAAAGCCATGGACACCGTTTTCATCTCCGATGACGGCGTCAAGGACGACACCTTCATCAAGGTCGCGGGCGAATACGCCGAAGGCGTTTACGCCACCGGCCCCATGGACACCACCCAGAACCCCATCGCCAAGGAAATCGTAAAAGCCCACCAGGACAAATACGGCGAGGACCCGGGCGCTTTCTACCTGAACGCCTACGCGGCAGCTCTGGCCATCACCAACGCCATTGAAAAGGCCAACTCCACCAAGTACGAAGACATTGTCAACTCCCTTCGCACCGTGTGGGTCGCCACTCCCTTGGGAATCATCAAGTTCGACGACAAGGGCGACGCCATCGGCGTCGGGTTCGCCATGTACCAGGTCCAAAACGGCAAGTACGTGGAAGTAGCTCAGAAATAGATTTTATTTGATTGGAACCATTCGAAAAAAGGGAGCCTGCCGTTTGCGGCGCGCTCCCTTTGCTCCGGCCATGCGATTACCGTTTCGGGCCATGTCGTCCGGGGCTACCGAAATTCCGTTCGTGGCAGCCACCATATTCGTGTCGCTTTCCAGACGCCCTCCCCAGGCTTTTGCCGCAATTATGCCCATCGCCTCCAGAAGAACGACGTTATCCACCATAAACGGGCCCATGCTTTCCAGCTTGCCCCGCATGATACTCCTACGAACCCGCTACAACTTGCCTTCCAGTCTAAGGCGCAACAATTCGGCAGGGTAAAAACCGGAACAATCGGCTGAAATTCGCTGGTATGCCTCAAGCGACCAAAGAATAGGATCTTGTTCGATCAGCCATGCGGCGTAGATCGTTTCCCACAATTGTTTTTCGACATTGCTGCTTGCCACGCCGGATTCGTGAAACGGAGGCGCCGGGAGCTTCTCGGGAAGAATCGCCTGGAAGCGCCTCCGGACTCGCTGGCCGCAGCTGTCTTCGATTTCCATCGAGTACTCGCCTGGCTCCAAGGCCACTTCGTTTATTTTAGCGCGAGTTTCCTCGAGCCCTTCCACTTTTGCAAGATGGTCTTTTGATTGCCCTTTAAGGATGTGCAAGGTATAGGGAGGGTATCCTCCGCTCCACGCCAGGTACAAATTTCGAATGCCTGCGGTCAAATAAGCTTCGGAATGGCCGACCATGGACATGTTAAGCGGTCCATCGCATCCTCGCACGGATAGAGCGGCCAAGCTGGCGCTATGGTAGCTGTCGTTCAATCCCCCAAAAAAAAAGTCAACCAATTCGCTCAAATAAACCCCAAAATTATTGAGCATATAGTAGGGCGACTTGCCTGCAAGAGTGTAGGGGGTGGTCTTGCAAGTAAGCACCTTTTCTCCATCGGAAAGTTGAATAATTATTCGATTTTCTTCACCGTCTTTTTTATCGCGCCTGCAATTCACCCGTATTTCATCGTTTTCGCAAAGTGCAATGAATACGTCTATCTCAACCTCCTTGATATTTCCGTTCTCTTTGCGGATGAGGTGGTAATGATCCGATGGGGCGTTTAAGCCAACCACCAGACCCACCTGCCGAGAGGCTTCGCACGCGACCGCGCGTCCTGTCTTGGAACCTGCGGCACAGACTAACAGAATTGCGATATAAAAAATGACTCTTTTCATAAGTTAAGCTCCCATGTTTTTGCCTGGAAAAAAAGGGAAATCATCCTATTGTATTTCTCCCAGATTCATATCGAGGCAATTTGGGCCATCGCCCGCATTATTGCGACAAATCAGGCTTGCCAAGCTTGTTTGCTCTACAGACTACCCATATTGCAAACAGTCAGCCAGCCGACTTACCGCCTTCGGTAGCCCTCCCTCTGCTTGCCATGGCCGGGATGTCGAAATTGGCGACCGTCCTCGTAAGAGGAAATTAAATTTTGTAATTGAACCGCGAAAAAAGGCAGCGCGAAATCCATCCAAAAACCATATCCGAAAAGGATGATACTCAAGGGTATCAATGCGAGTCCAATGACCAGACTTAAAATTGACCACGCCAAAAAAGAGTCCCACAGACTGAATACAACTCCGGCAAAAACTATAAGAATAGCTTCGACAAGAAGTATGACCGCCAGCACTTCTTTTATTTTGCCATATTGGAGCAAGGAATGAAACGCGTTAATTAGAATCAACACCCCGGGCATTTCGCCCAACGGCGTCGCGTGAATGTCGCGGCTATCACGGAAGCTCCCGCCTATGAACACTACACGGTCCTTGAAATCACCGATGCTGGAACGCCCTTTGGTTCCGCTGAGATTGAGGGCGGAAACCCGTGACAGAAGCAACCGTTCAGGATGATAGCTTTTTTTGTCTTTCCTCGCAGGTTCCTCAATTGTTTTTGTTATCGGTATCGTGCCATCGGAGATGCTCGTTGCAGCCTCTTGCCACGGGATGTTGTAAACGATTCGTTGCGCCAGCCGGTCTCCAAAAAGATCGACCTCTACTATTTCTCGTTGATCATGATCTGGTGTCCACAGATCAACTGGCTTTTTCATACAGTCTATGGATATTTTTTTGTTGTCGCCACTGGCCTTTGCAGTCGTTCTGAAACCTGCCGTGACTGCAGAATCAAGGCAATTTTGCACTGTCTCTACAGTGCCTTCGGGTTCTGTCAGAAAAATGCCAGCCAATAATTGGCATGACGGCAATGCTTTTATTGTCATGTTTTCGGCTTGGCTTCGAACAGATTCCCAGATTCTCCAGCGACGGATATTTTGGTCCCAATCCTTTTCGAATAACGGCGACGCCCAAAAAAAGTGGGGGGAATCGGACACGATGTCGTCCAAGTGAGAAGGCCTTTGTTCTGGCATTGTCGAATCGGAAGTGCGAAGGGACGCGATCAATACTATAGGAGGACAACCCGCGCAATTCAACGGTTTGCCCTGACAGTCCGCAGCGTGCTTTTCAAGTATTTCAACGACTGGTTGATCAAAATCTTTATCATGACCTCTTTGAGCCAGATCGATATCTACGACAACCATCCTGGGGTCGGATTGAATTGCGAATTCGATAAGATCGGCGATCTTCGTCCTCGGCAAATATAAAGGTTCGTCCCAATCTCGATAGGTTTTTTCGTCGATGTCTATCCAACCGAAAGGTATCGCCGGCTCTTTTTTTACAGCCCCCTTGCGTATCCGCATAACCCAGTCCATCGCGGCGTCTTCCTTTTCCCTCAGAAAGGGGGAGTCATGGAAATAGTGTACAAGGACAGCCATAGAAAGGCCTACTATAAGGTTGGGGAGAAAGCGCCTCCGGTTTTTAGGAAGCTTCCTCCACCAGCTACGCAAACAGAAGGGCAGGGTGCGAATCTGCATAAAGCAACCACCCAGCGACGCAAATTGCCGACGAGTCGGGAACAGGTCTTGCACGATTCTTATGATATTTTTCATAGCCAATTTCCTACCAAAATGAAGGACGCCCAGAAGGTCGGGTGCGAATATTTTTCGCTTGCGATAAGCTCCATCTGGACTTTTTGAAGAGCTTGCGCCTTGGTTACGCCGGGGGTGTCGAGCCGGGCATAGAATTCGGGCAGCAGTTTCCGGGCGACTTCGTCGTAGACCGGCCACAAGGAGCCAACAGCGCTTCGGGCCCCGGACTTAATCGCCACGCCGCTGAGTCCCAGGGGGGTGCGATCATTGCCTTCGGCAGTCTGGCATGCGCTCAGCACCAGAATTTCCACAGGTTTCTGAGCGAATCTCTTGGGTTGCAACAAACCCGCCAATCTGTTTATATCCAGCTTGTCGTCGTAGGTCAGGATGAAACTGTCCTCGACAGATCCGCCAAAGAAACCGTGGGAGGCGATATGCACCACACGATAAGGTTGACTCTCCACTTCGTTTGCGAAACGCTCGAATCGGAATTCGTTGTCGAGCAGTACCCTTGCTTCCAATTGTTGCGACAGCCGGATAATTTCCTCTTTCACACCCGGCAGTTTCAGTTTTTCTATGACCTGCGCGACACGAGCCTGCTGCTCGCCTGGTTCGGTCGATTCGGAAATAGCAGGCATTCGAATCGACAGCCCCCTCGTCGTTATCGGCATTCCCCGCATCCCGCGCTGCGCCTGCCAAGATGAACCCCGAAGCAGGCTGGTCAGCATCGCATCCGGCAGATTGTCAACCACCGGACCGGGCTGGCTGAGACCGGCGAGAAGGCACAGCAACCGCTTTCTGGGCAACGGCTTCGGATCCAGCATGGTTAGGCCCGGAGCAAAAACAATGGCGAAACGCTCCACCAAGTACCGACCGCCGTCTCCGAGCGCGCCAATGGGTATCAATCTCAGCGGTCCGTCCGGCACGAATACCAGGGTGTCGATGTTGTTCTCTTCCATCATTGGAATGACAGGTTGGACCAGCCACTTGTAGATTTTGGAGGCTTCGAATTGAAACGACAGTCCTCCCCTGAACCGGTAAGATAGACTTCTGGCTGCATCCGCCAGATGTTCCTTGTCCACGCTGCTTGTTTTTCGATACAAACGCCGGCCAATGCTCATCAAAAGCTCCAAACGATCCGGAAGGACAATTGGATACAGCACCGCAGTTCCGGGCGAAAGCGTTTCGATATTCTCGGTTTTTGCAACGATGCATGGATCGCGCATGTAATCTTGCAGTTCGGACACCCTGATTTTTTCCACCGTGTCTCGCGCCTCCCGGAGCAGCATCTGCTCGGACGCCTCATCGGTCTCGGCCGCCGCCTGTCGCAACAGAAGATCGGCGAGACCCAAGTAGATCGGCGAAAGTTTTTTTTCGAAAAACGATGCGCCACTGCCTTGACAGGCAATGTCCTGGCGGCTTCTTTCAAAATGATAAATCGCGCGTCGATAAGCGGCGATCGCGGCAGCGGAATCGCCCTGCTTGCGCATCAGCCTGCCCAATTGGCCTTCCCAGCACAGCAGCAGGTCTTGTGCTTCCAAGGTCTGAGCATACCAGATTGCCTGTTCCGTAAGAGCTTGGGATTTGGCAAGATAGCCCAGGTCTTCCTGGAAAGCAGCGAGATATCCGGAAGCGAGCGACTTGAGACGAGGCTCGTCGATTTTTGCCGCTATATCAAGGGCTTGAACCAGAACCTGTTCGCGAAACACCGGTGCAGCAACATCCTGCGCCGCTGCGGCAATACCGAGCAGCAATCGCGCCCGCTCTCGTGGAAAGGCGACTTCGGCGGCCGTTTCCTGCGCGGCCCTCAATTCTGCCACAGCTTCCTCTCCATCAAGAAGTCGAGCCCGATTGCAATGCACGGCCGCTATCAATCCAGGATCCCCTGCCTGTCGAGCCAATGCGAGGGCCAGTTCATACCGCTCTCCGGCCTCGTCTATGATCTCCCGACTGGCAAGAACACTGCCCAGCTTGTTGGCGCTTGCAGCCTCCAGCAGCGGATTACGCAAGCGGGTGGCCTGTTCGAGGCTGCCGAGCAAGATTCTTTCGGCTTCAGCGGACTCGCCTTGCAGGAAAAGCACTTGGCCCAGCATCTGGGTGGCCAGGTTTTCGAATACCTGATCTTTTTTCTGTCGGGCGGCAATTTGAGCATCTCTGAAATCCAATTGCGCGTCTCTATAGCGACCCATGAAGCGGTAGGCTTCGCCTCGGCGAATGAATGCCTCGATGCGACGGGGATGGCCTTGCCGTGCAATCAGCTTGCTCCAATGAGCCACGACCGCGACGGGGTCGTTTTGCAAAGCCCCCGATTCGTCATCTTCCGGGCTACTTGCCATAACCGGATGCATGCCTGCCACAAAGAGCAGAAGAATACCTAAAATAAAAATTCCCCCTGTCCCGAATCGCATCACGCCGCTCCTCTCATAAGCTAACAATCAATCGGAAGTGAATGCCGTCGTCCTGCAGATCGTGTTCTTCGCCGTCCTCGGCCTTTTCTAAATCTTTGGCGAGGTAGAGTTCGGCATTGACCCGACGAAACGGATTCCATAAAAAGCCCAGGCCCACGGAATGCAGATGGTCTTCCTGCGCGCTTTCTCCCTTGTTCCAGGCGCTGCCATAGTCCATGAACGCCGCGATTTGCAGATAGTTGTCGCCCTCTTGCCACAAAGGATAGCGCAACTCCGCTGAAACGGCGTAACCGTTGTCCCGTACCAGTTCGTTTTCCCGATAGCCCCGGACCGTGCGCACGCCTCCCACGGCAAAACGTTCCATATCCAACAATGGGTCGGCGGCGAGCTGGATGTCGCCGCGCAGGATCAATCGAAGTCCCTGATTGCCCAGGCGCCTTGCGTACTGGGCTTGGCCGAGCCAGGCGAAAAATTTGCCGTCGGGTCGGTCTCCGCCATGCACTGTGGCGTTGAAAGCGTCGATGCCGAAGCTGAAGGTGGAGCGAAAGGCCAAGGCGTGCTCCGCAGTTCGCTCCACCATCTCCTGGCTCAGGCGCAGAACCGTGACCCGTGTATCTCCGTCGTCCTCCGCCCCCAGGGAAAAAGGAAAAGGACTTCCCAAGAGGGAAGTCTGGTTTTCCCTCCACGCCAGCATAAAGCCAAGCATTGCCGTGCGGCTAAGAGAGCGGTATATACACGGAAGAAATCCGAACTCGATATTTAGCGTCTCGCTTTCGATATCGAGGTCCTTCAAAGGCTGTTCGACTACGGCGGTATCGTTTTCGTCGAAACGCAGGACAACCATGCTGTCACGGTCGTCCACCGGCAACGAGTAGCTTGCATAGAATTCGTCGATGCCGTCGCCGGCAAAACCTCCGTCGCCGATGTTGTTGAA
Source organism: Desulfobacterales bacterium (assembly GCA_963674505.2). Taxonomy (GTDB): domain Bacteria; phylum Desulfobacterota; class Desulfobacteria; order Desulfobacterales; family SKZT01. The sequence goes on along the minus strand of CAXXIG010000001.1, from coordinate 4,555,128 downwards.
ACCTATCCCGAGATTCAGAAAATCTCCATAGCCGCTAAGGTTGCGCAGCACGCCATCCACGAAGGCGCGTTCCGCACCGGTGCTTGGCGGGAGGTGGTTGTCCACTCCCAAACGCAGTTCATAGGGTCGTGCGCGTTCAACATCGAGGTCCAGGACGGCGCTGCCGGGATCCGTCCCGGGCAGCAGGCGGCCATTCAAGCGCCTGATCAGAGGGTCCCGCAGCAACAGCTGAAAACGCTTTTGCAACAAATCCATATTCAACGGCTTCTTTGCATCCGGCCAAATGCGCTTTCCCACGTATTCGGGCCGGAGGCGTCCAACGCCTTTGACACGAACCTCGTCCAGGCGTCCTTCCCGAACCTGATAGGAAACGGTGCCGTCATCCAGGACCTGTTCCTGTTTCAGAATCACACCGGAATTGACATAGCCATTGTCCGTGTATTTCCGGGTCAGACGGTAGCGTAGCTCCTCCAGATCGGCCAGGGAGACCTCCTTTCCCACAAAATCGTCGGCAACGGCTTTCAGTTCCCGTTCCGAAAATACAGTATTTCCCTCGAAAACCACGGCTTGAAGCTTGAATCTCACGCCTGCCGGTGCCAAAGTAACCCCATCGCACCCCGGCGTCGAAGGCCGGGGCAAGCCGGTTGTTTCGTCCTCGGGCGTACTCTCCGACTCCCGGGATCGCCCCGTACCAGGCAGCTCCGAAAGCTCCCCGCCAGGAAAGAGCGTCTCGCCAGCTTCGGCTGTGCAAGAAAAAGCTAATAAGGCAACAAAGAAAAGACTTGCACGCATGCCTGTTTTCATATCATTGAATTCCTTCGCGGCTTGGCGAACGCGGGCTGGGGACGGGCGTAGAATCGTCCGCTTCGGATTCGATCAGTCGGTTCAAGCGCTGGCCTCCGAAAAATACAGAAGCCGGTTCCTCCGGTCCCGCCGGCATGCCCCCTTTGCCGAGCAGAATCAGCGAGCTGGAAGCCTTTCCCGCTGCCTGGACGCAAGGATCGGTGATCAGGCTCGGGGCCTCCATCAAGGGAGTGGACAGCGTGACAAGGGTTTCGCCGATGTCCAGTTCCGGGGAGTTGAGGGTGATCGTTCCCCTTACTCCCCCTGGCGCCGCCGCTTGTATGATGTTAAGCCCGCTTCCCGGCTGAAACCGCAACTCTTCTGTACCTCCGATTTCCAGAAAATCGTTGCTGGCCACCAGCGCGGCATCGATGGAAATATCACCGCCGCTGGCGTCGTCCGCCGCTGTATTTGCCTGTATGAACCCGCCCTGAAGCACCAGAGCATTTCCTTCTATATCGATGTTTCCTCCGTCCCCATTGAGCCCTTTCACCGAGGTGGTGATCTGGCTGTCGCGCAAGACGACGTCGCCTCCAAAGATTGATACGGGACCTCCGTCGGCCTCTTGGGACTCGGTGGTGATTCGACTGTCTCCTTGCATGAGCAGAAGTTCCCCGACCCCGATCTCGACAGCGCTGGCAGACACATTGCCGGTGCTCTCCGCAGTGATGCTGGCTCCCCTGTTCATGCGGATTTCGTCCGCATCTACTCTCAGGAGCCCGGCTGTGGAGAATGCCGTTTGGTTTTCCGGGAGAGCTTGGTAGCTGGCGATGGTTATGTCGCATCCATCAAGGGAAAGAGAGTCGGCCATTATGCTGATATTTCCGGCATCTCCTGCCGTTCCGAGAGAACTTCTGCTCAGCAAGCCTGTTTCCTGAACCAAGCGGTTCAAGGATTCGGTGCCCGCCGAACTGATGGAAATCGAACCCGCGATTATATCGATATTTCCCCCGCAGCCGCCCCCGAAGGTACTCGTGCTGATTTCACCGCCGCTTCGGATGACAAGATTCTCGCTTCGGACATATATCGTTCCTCCGTCGCTAATGCAGCCGGTCTCGGCGCTAAGAACGCCCCCATGTTCCAGCGTGAGTGTCGGAGAATTTATCAGAATCGACCCGCCCCTTCCGCCCTTATCCGTCCCCGAAAACGATGCGTCCGAAGTGATTTTGCTGACCTCAATGGCAAGAACGGGGTTGTATCCGTGCACGGTGACTGTGTCTCGGGCGATAATTACTATTTCGCCCCCCGGCCCCTCCGCGAAAGCGTTTGAGATTATTTCCCCGCCGTCTCTGACTTCCAGGGAGCCTACGTCCAGAAAAATCCTTCCACTCGGCACATCGGAGAAAGAACCGGAAGTAATCTCGCCATCCTGACCGACAACAAGCGACTCCGCAGCAATTTCGATGTTGCCCGAGGGGCCTGTTTCAGTAACGTTGGGATCATTTTCGCCGGTTTGCATTCCATCAAGCGGAAACGGTCCGGTCCTGATACTCGACCCCATGCCGCTGCAATCTTTTCCTTCTACCAACATATTCCCGGAAACGCGAATATCGACATCCCCTCCCTTTCCAGGTCCCAAGGTCGAGGCCAAAAAATCCGATCCATTCAGCAGGCTCAAATCTTCCGCCCGAACAGTAATGGAACCACCGTCCCCTGCACTCGTATAAATCGAGATGTCTGCGTCGTTGTCGAAAATGATTTCGCGGGCGGTCAATTCGACGGTTCCGGAACGCCCCTCTTCGCCTAGCACCAATTCCGACCCGCTGCCCAAATTCGATTGGCTAAAATTCGAAGCGTTGAAATCGACAGTTCCGGCGCCATCGTTTCTTACGTCGATTTTATCTGCCACCACTTCTATGCTGCCCGCATTGCCCCAACTATGGGAGGACACATCAATGCTCGAGTCCAACATTGTCAGCATTTCTGCCTTGATGCTAATTCTTCCTGCGTTTCCTAATTTTATACCGGTATAATCATATTCATACGAGAGCGAGTTAATGCCGCTATCTATAATCTCGACGCTACCTGCAGATTCTATGTCGATCGATCCGGAGCCGCCTTTGCTTTCCGTGCCTGCAAACAAGTAACTATCGATGATCGTCACATCTCCCGATGTTTCCAATTTGATCGAACCCGCATTTCCGGTTCCCAACGTATGCGAATTGATTATCCCGCAATCCGCAATTTCCACATCATGAGCGGTTACGATGATATCGCCTGCTTCGCCTGCTCCTGTAGAACCGCTCTGCAAGAGCCCTCCTTCTGCGAGTCTGAACGAGGCGCTGGGAGAATCGATTCTGATAGTGCCACCCGAAGCAGCGAAATCTGAAAGTGTTGTAGTAAATATCCCGCCTGATCCATATATCGAGATGGAATCCTTTGCCCGGACTTCAACCATACCTCCATGTCCTATTGCCCCATTTGCAATGATCGAGCTGAGCTGCCCTCCGTTGACAGACATCCGACTGGTCTCTATCAGTATGTTTCCGGCCGCTCCGCTGGCTTCGGGCATAACCCTTGTCGTCAGTCGCGAAAGCCCGTCGGGATCCGAGGTTGCAACGACGTCGAAATCTTCGGCGACAACAACAATATCATTTCCCCGCCCGATGCCAAAGACAGCTGCGCGCACCTCGCTGTCGGTACAGATGAAGCTTCGGGCGTTGATCGAGATCTTTCCCCCGCTGTTTGTGTCGCCATAGTGGTCCGCCGCTATCAGCGAATCCACGATTTCTATATGGCCGCCGCGTAGCTCTATCGTTTCCGTACCTTCATTTCCGCTTGCCTCTATGGAAGAAGCCCCCGTGATTGCGACCGTTCCGTTTCCCGCAAAGACGGCCTTTTCGGGTTCAAAGAAAACAGCATCGCCCAATGCGCCGACAGCGGCTATCTGGATGCCGCCTCCCTCGCCGGCCAGACTCGCTCCGCTTTGGATTACCACATCGCCGGCGCCCAGCGTCACTCTGCTATCGGGAGCAAATTCCAACCGACTCCCGTTTACGACAACGCTGGCAGGTTGGGGCGATAAAAAACCGAATGCTTCCGGTCGTGCCGCGCTCAAGCAGCTGGATTCCGCATCGGTGGCGTTGAAAACTGTTCCGTCCTCGAAGCGAAGCTCGTCCGCTGTGCCTGCATGAAAAGCCGCCGGAACTTCTACCCGCGCATTTGGGCCAAAAACAACGCCCGCCGGATTGATAAAAAAGAAGTCGGCATTGCCGACCTCGGAACGCAACAAACCGTCGATGATAGAAACATCCTTTCCGGTAACACGGCTAATCACGTTTTGGATGCTATCCGGTCCCGAGAAGGTAGCGCTTTCATCGGAACGAATGCTGAAGATGCGGAAGCTGTGAAATAGATTCGCCCCTCGAATGGCACCGATGTCGGCCCCAATCTGGAAATGCGGCCCGCCCAGCCCCATTGCCGGGCCGAACGTGCCATCCGTGGCAATTTCCCCGCCACATTTTCCATCCAGGCCGCAAACAACCGCCAGGATTGCGATTACGGTTGCGGCAAGCTTGATCTGCAAACCATTTTTGCAATAAGATTGCATTCTTCCCCCCATCGCTTAATTTCTTCTATAAAAACAAACAGGGAAGCCCTCGACTGCAAGCATTGCATCAACAGGTTGGATATGATAAGTGAAGTAAACTTATTCTGTCCGGCGCTGAAATATGTTCGTCTGGAAGTATGGCCGGAAAAAATTTATTTCGTCCTTGTGGATTTGTCAACAACACATAGGTGGATTTTTTGAAAAAAACCGGAACTTATAAATTAAAAAAGGTATGAAATATTTTAAAGCCTTATTTGAATGGGCAATTCGAAAAAAGGGGACCCGCCGCTCGCGACGAACTCCCCTTTCCGTTTTTTAACGGCTTTTTCCAAAGGAACAGGCGGGGTAGCGGCACTCGGGACATTCCAGGCAAAGACCGCCCACTGCGAAGTTGGCAAGATCCCGGTCGTCGAGCTTTTCTCCCGCCAGAAGGCGAGGCAGGACCAGGTCGAATATCGTGATCTTATGATGCAGGGCGCATGCGGGAATTCCGACGATGGGAATATCCCCCTTGTAGGCGATTTGAAACATGGCGCCGGGAAGGACTGCGGCGCCGTAGTGGAACCGGTCCACCCCGGCCATGCGAATCCCGTTTCGGGTCACGTCGTCCGGGTCCACCGACATGCCGCCCGTGGTGACCACCATATCCGTGTCGCCTTCCAGAAATTCCCGGACCTTCGCCGCGATACGCTCCAAGTCGTCCGGAAGAATGACGGTCTCGACAAGTGACGCGCCCATGCTTTCCAGCTTGCCGCGCACGATGTCCTCGAACCTGTCCTGAATCAGGCCGTTGTACACCTCGTTTCCCGTGATCGCCAGGCGCACTTTCAAACGGTTGTAGGCCTTGACCGAAAAAATGGGATACGCCTCCTGAGCCAGGGCCACCGCCCGGTCCAGGACCTCCCGGGATACCACCAGTGGCACGGCCCTCGTTCCCGCGACCACCTGCCCTCGACGGACCGGCACGTTGTCGTGGATGGACGCGCACATAACCTCGGGAATCATGTTGAATTCCACCAGAGATTCCGCATCGACCTTCATGAGACCGTCGTAGGCGGCGCGCAACTGGATCTTGCCCTCGCTCGGGCGGGCGTCGTATGTCACCCCGGGGCCGGAAAGCGCCGGGGCCAGCTCCAGCACGGCGTCGTCCTCGTGCACCTGGCCGTCTTCCAAGTCCAGCACGTACAGATGGTTCTTCCCCAGGCGCATCAGGCGGCAAATATCCTGCTCCTCCACCTTGTGTCCTTTTCTAAAGGACGGCCCCTTGAATTCTCCGGGCCGAATCTCGGTGATGTCGTGCGCAAGCCTGGTCCCCACTGCGTCCTTGACGTCGATCTTCTCGCACTTGAAGTCTTCTTTTTTTCTTCCTCCGCATTCGCACATCGCTCTCGTCTCCCAATCACATTGCGGCAATTCTCAAAGCCGGTGCTTCTTCCATATCCAAATCGCAGGGTTCGTAATAGCCCCCGTACGCGCAAGAACGGCAAAGAATACGCCCGTTCAAGAATACCTCCTTCTTGTCCCGAACCATGACACCGCACTCCTGGCACCTCACCTTGAATTGGGTCGGCCCTGGCATGTCGTGGACCGGAACATTCACCCTCACACGCTCTATCCGGAACAGCTCCTCGTCGGACATGGCCTTGTAGGCCGTCAGTTGCCGCAACCTCTTGTCTTGGATTCCCGGGGCATACTTGAACGCCAGCTCCCGGGAATACTCCGTCGATACGATCCGGTACGCGTCGCCGGTTTCCAGATTCACAAAAGTGGCGGCCATGATCCCGTTGTCCACGAATTTGAGGGAACGACGTCCCAGCTTCACCCCGGTCACGTAGGCGATGGCATCGGCTGCGCAACGGTCGATCTCCACATACACGATTATCTTCTTGATCTGGGGAAGAACCGAAGGCTCGTCCAGGCCGATCAGCCTACAACCCGTCATGGCCATCCTCACCCCGATCACCTGCCCCGGACACAAATGCCCGTGGACCTCGGCGGAACCTTTCAGCAAAGTTTCGAAACCATCCATGGAACAACCCCTATGTTACGATTAGCATAACCGACCACCAAAAAAATCCCCTTTTGCAGGGGATTTCATCCAACCAAATAATTTTATACCATAGCGAAACTAAAATGTACAGCACGAATCTAAAGGGGTCAAACGGACTTCCGACGCGACACGCGACAAAATGAGTTTCCCATTCATTATGTTAAGTTATGATCAACGAAAGACGTGGTCATGTCGCCAGCTTCCTCAATCCGGTGTTAGTGGCAATGTGAAAAAATAACGGAGCGGAAAACCGCATTTTTTTGTGTATTTCGTGTATTTCGTGTATTTCGTGTATTTCGTGGTCTATGTTTGTTTTTTTGCTTGCCCCTCATGTTCGGCATCGCCCTCGATCTATTCGGATCAATTCCGATTCGAAACGGGCTTTCCGCGCGACTTATGCGGAAAGCCCCGATTTTGTCAGGAAATTTTTATGTCGTTGACGCGAATCTCGCCTTTGTCGATCTCGATCTCCCTGGCAAATTCCTTTCCGGGAGAATTGTCCGACGCCAAAACATGGGAGATGCCGTTCATGTTTTTCCAGGACGCCGATTCGTGCTTGTGGCCGAAAAGCATGACCTGAACCCGGCCGAATACGGTCCTCATCAGACTTCTGGCGTCCGTCAGCTCCATGAACGGATTGCCGTGCATGAACGGATGGTGGTGAAAAAAGAGGATTTTCGTCAAGGAAGCGGTCGCCGAGTTGGCCAAAAGGCTGTCCAGATAGGAAAGCTGGGATTCCCCGACCTCCCCGCAGGCGAAATCGAACGGATGGGAAGTTTCCAGATTGGTGTCAAGCGCGATCAGCATGACGGTCTCCCGGTTTTCCTCGACGAAATTGACCACAGGCGTCTGGTCCCCGGAAAACGTCCCGCCCTGCTCCAGAGGGCGGCTGAGACAATGGTCGAAACGCTCCGCGCGCTCCCTGCTGAAAAAATTTCCCGCCCCCCCGAAATCGTGGTTCCCCGGACATATGAACACCCTGCCCTTGAAAGGCTTCAGGGCCTTGAACGCCTCGTCGTACTGAAGTTCATGCCCGTCGTCGACGATGTCCCCGGTCACGATCAGATAGTGCGAGGCATAATTGTCCTGAACGAACTTCAGCACTTTTTTCGCCTCCTTGTTGTCCTTGGCGTGACTGTGGAAATGCAAGTCGCTGAGATGGATGAATTTCATAATTGCCTCCTTTGAAAGATGGTTGAAGGAAACACGGGGGCCTGATGAGGATCATACGAGCGTCCTGTTTCGTCGGAATAGATGGGAGAATTGTTTTTTTACGGCCCTCGACAAGAAAACGACCCGGAAAAGCCCATACGCAGAAAACGGGCACACCGGATTCAATGCCTTCAAAATAAACTATGAAGAGGTCTTTTGCAACGACATTTATTCCGATTATAACGAATTGGGGGAAGGCGGACTGTAGGTTGGGTTGAGCGTTAACGATTGCGGGTTTCGTCGAGTTGTACTTATGAACCAATTTTGCATGCTTTTGATAGGAGCAGGAAGCTAGCGAAACCCAACACAATTCCCCGCTCAGCCCGACCAATGCGCATTCCCCCTCCCCAAATTCGTCATACTTGGAAAAAACGATTGGAATTGTTCTCGTAAAACCATAATATTGGCGAACTAATGTTTGCACCAATTGACATGTTTTTGAGCCAATGAAATAGATTTCATGCTGATCATGGCTTGTTGGTATACGATAAGCTACGATCTATATGCAGAAAAGGCGCTCGGAAACATAGAACTGCCCTTTTAAGAGCTTTGTACATGTAGGTTGCGGGGAAGGGCCGTTTTCTCAGCGAATGAGACATGCGCTCGAAGAATTCGGATGGAAAAGACGCATAAGTCTACAAGTGTTGAGGTTGTCACCGAAACATGCTCTAACTGCCTGAAATAAAGCTGGACTTTGGCTCCAAGCGTTGATAAAAAAATTTTGGGATTTCACCGGTCCTGAAATTTCAATCAACAAAAGGAGCCAAAGATGCGGAAACGAAACGACACGCTTTCGAACATTTTAAGAATTCTAACCCAATTTGAAAAAGCGATCAACCGTTTGCGACGGCAAAACCATTATAATTCGAAACAAGGCGGACCTGTTTTCGAAAAAATAGAACGGGCGATACTGAAAATGCGCGACTGGACAAGTCGACTTCGACCGTTTGCAAGTATCGACGCACTCTTCACAGCTCTTGGTCTCGGCGTAAAAAGAATCGGGGAATCGATAGCTCTGCTCGGCCTGAAAGTTTCTCCTCCGCCGGGCAAAAAGAGAATTAAAAAATCCCGACTGGAAAACGATCGGCGTCAAATTCTAAAGACCGTCGATTCGATGCTCGGCCATGTTGCTGATATTGCAGGGAGCAGCCGTCGCGCGGACAGCGATTTGGCGCTGGAACTGGAAAAATACGTGTTGAAATCCTTCGAAACCGAGTGCGGCGGTCAAATCGAAGAAGTTTTCGACGCCTTGGAATCGGACGGAGGCGAGAAGAGCTATGTTTTTCCATGGGCGGAACCGGACAGCTATGCGGACCTGGTTGCGGATCCGGCAAAATTCCAATCGGAAACGAAACGGTTTTTACAGGAAAACAAACACGCCACGGGCCATAAACCCGGCTGCTCCGATCATAGCCGGTACAATTTGTGCGGTTTTCGGTCAAGGCCTCGCAAGACCGACACGACGACCGGTCGCAAGGAATATCCGATTCGCATGGTCGAATGCCGCGACTGCGGACAAAGGTTTTCCATGATTCCGAGTTTTTTGCCGAGAGAAAAGCATTTCAGCCTGGAAATAATCGGATCGGTCTGCGAAAGCATGCTGCGTTTCGGAGCGAGCATTCAGGCGGCGATGCAAAATCTGCAATTGATTGCGAAACCGGTACGGAGCAAGCAGACGATTTTGAACTGGCTGCGCTGGCTCGGCGCTCTCCATCCGGCGGCGGTTTCGACCAGGGCCGGAGTCGTCGGTTCCGGTTATTTGCAGGAGGACGAAGGATTCGAAAAGGAGCCGAATCTGCGGACGTATTCCGCAGTGCTGGCGGATCCGAAAAACCTTCTGGTTTGGCATTGCGATTATTTGGACGGCGTCGACGAGGATTCTCCGGCTTGCTCGTTTGAAAAATTCGTCCGGAATATTGAATTCAAAATTCTCGGAGTGACGAAGGACAAATGGCTCGCATCTACCAACGCCTTGAAAAAAGTACTGAAAAATGTCTGGATAGGATTTTGCAGAAGACATTTTCTGAAAAAGCTGTTCCAGGAATTGAAAGAATATCAAAAGCAAACCGATTGTTCCGAGGGCATGATTTCGTCGCTATATAAAGAGGTGAAAAAAATACTGGAGACGACATCGTCGGAAAGCGCGCTTCGAGCAAAACTCAATCACCTTCTTAAAAAAGACGCATTCGAGCATCCATTGTTGAAGTCCAGGATTGAATCGCTGATGGAAGAAGGCGTTCACTATATTTGCTCAACAAAAGAAAAGACATAGCGCCGACCACGTCGATAGTAGACAACTTTCTGAAAATAGTAAAAAGAAAGCCGAGGCAAGCGGAAAGTTTTCGCGACCCCGAAAGCGCCGGGTGCCTGTTTCGAGCGATGGCGAACGCGAGAAATTTTCTTCCTTTTTTACCGGGTGCGAAAAATGCGCACAAAAGCCCGTTCATGCTTGCCGAAGGAGAGACCTTCAATCTGCCGTGGATACAAGCCATGAACGTGCACAATGCATTTTTGTTGTCCCAAAATGCTTGCTAATATGTAATCTTAACACTTTTAGACCTATGCGGAAAAAGACAAAAGTTTCGGCCAGAATGCCTGGAATGATTTACAATATCACCGAGCCCAACCCGTCGGAAGATTTGACGGAAAAGGTTTCCGGCCAATGTTCAACGATCTTGGCCGACCCTCCCTTGCAATTTCAAAACCGTACGGGAAAGGTTGCCCCCGAGCATAGGCGGCTTCTCAGGTACCCGACGATGGAACTCAAGGAGGTCATGGACTTGCCGGTATCCAAATTGGCTGCGACAAAGTCGCACCTTTACCTGTGGGTCCCCAATGCTCTCCTCATGGAAGGCCTGAAAGTGATGGAAGCTTGGGGGTCTACGTATAAAACAAATCTTGTTTGATACAAGATTCGCAAAGATAGGGGGCCTGACGGACGGGGTGTCGGCTTCTATTTTCGCAATGTAACCGAGTTGATTCTTTTCGGTGTTCGGGGAAGCATGAGAACGCTTCAACCAGGAAGAACGCAGGTCAATCTGATCGCGACTCGAAAACGGGAACACTCGAGAAAGCCAGATGAAATATACGGCCTCGTAGAGGCCTGCTCCCCAGGCCCCTACCTTGAGCTTTTCGCACGCTTCTGCCAACCGGACTGGCACCAATGGGGCAATGAGGATGTGGAAGAAAACTCTCTGTACGGCGTTGCGAATCGCAAAGGTCATACCGATGCCCAGCTTAGGCTTTTCGAGTCTCCCAAAGGCTATAAAACGAAATGAGCGCAGCTTGATTATCGGAGAATTTTTGGGTGAAAATTGATATCGAAGGCTGCTTACTTTTTTCAGTGCTATTTGGACAATCGAACCCAACCAAAAAGAATGGTTGAATTAGAAGATATGATGCAGTCGATTAAGCGCTTTATTTTCCGCCTCATAAGAGCGTGTCTCATCATATCCATAGCCGCGTTTTAGGGAAAACCGGCTTTAATGTTCGAGACATCGCGTAATAGAACCGACCTTTTGGTCGTACTTATTGACAAGTTTTTGAACCAATGATATAGATGCCAAAGTGCTTATGCGCCGTGGGAATTTGGTAATTTATGATCTCCGCTGTATTTTGTAAGATAATACTTGGAGGTTTTGGCAAATGGAAATTTCACAAAGAGCAAAAGATCGCCGCAGGAGAATGGTCGCCAACCGGGCCGACGGTTTTAAAGCCGCCGAGGACTGGGACCTTGATTTCTGGCAAAACCAGACCCCGCAGCAACGCCTTTCCGCACTTGTGGCAATCAGAAAAGATGTTCTCAAGGCTCTTCGGGCAAGAAACAAGCAGGATGGAAATCCCAAAGAGGAATCCTGAAAAATGGATACCATACACGATTTCGAAGATATGCTGGCCTTGCTGGAGAAACACAAGGTCTGTTATCTTATCATCGGAGGACTGGCTTTTATCTATCATGCAAAACCCCGTTATACAAAGGATATGGATATCTGGATCGACCCCCGCGTTGAAAATGTAGGGCAGGCTAACAAGGCCCTGTCCGAGTTCGGAAGCCCGTTTCTTTTGGATCCGATGAAAAAACAAGAGATTCTGCAACTCGGAATCGCACCGGATCGAATCGATTTTCTGCTCCATGTTCCCGGGGCCAGATTTGAAACGGCCTGGAAAAACAGGATTCGAGGCAGATACGGAGAGGTAACCGCCAATTGGATCGATTTGAACAGTCTGATTCGAATTAAGAGTAAAATAGATAATCCCAAGCACAAGGATGACGCCCGTATTCTTCGGGAAGTGCGTGATCGAAATCTTGCGGGTTCGAAAAGAAAGAAGACTGGGGGGGTTCAAGACCCTCAAGGATGATTCGAAATGAACAAAGACACCTCTCCTATTTTGTATGCATTTTCGGAATTCAAGATTTTTGCAAGAAATCATGAATTTTGCAAGATTCAAGATTAATGCAAGAAATCATAAATTTTGCGGGATTCAAGGTTTATGCAAGTATTGTTAAATGCAAGATACATGTCGTCAACCTGTGGCCATAAGGGGTGCGAAGCCCACTGGATGAACTGTAAGAATGAGATTTTTATGCCGATCCGCATAACACGACAAGCGAAACAGATTGGGCGGCAATATACCCATTTAAAACAAGGGGTTGGCGTGCCATTAAGAGGATTGTCAGAGGCGTCTTATATGGACAGAAACAAACAACTCCGCATTTTATGCGGATACATCTAATTATTTTTCGGCAACAAAAGGCCAAAAAACTGCTGATAGATGGGATAGAAGTAACCAATTTATCAGAAGATTCAGTTCAAAAAAAATAATACTTAAGGGCATAAAAGTTGAAGAATAGACTAACAAAAAAGGATCTTATTGAAAAGCTATATGGGTTAAGCAATAAAAGAATATCGACAACTGCTAACGACCAATATATTTTCAACCTTTTACGTGAAACCGACACAAATAGAATTGACTCTTTAGTAGATAAATTAACTATAATTTTTTTTGCCCAAATGATTCATCGGTATTGAATATAATAGGAAAATTCATTTCAAAGGAAGAGTTGGATTCACAATTATTTGAGGCTATCAACTTGATATTTTGAGAAACAGCAGGGGCCGGTCCTCATTCTTAACAGAATTGGGAAAAAAGTGAATGCGGCTTTGCCGAACCATAAAATACACAGGACGCCCAACTGCTGGCGCCTGTGATTTTCATGTTAAGATTTATCATCCAAGTCTTGAATTTTAAGATGCCAAAAGTGTCAAGAATACCAAAAATATTCTTGATAGAATTTTTCGTGAATGATAGCATTCGATAATGCAATAGGTCATGAAATTTCCAAGACTCACTATTTATGCAAGTATGGTTAATTTGTCGCATAATATGCGATTTGTAATGCTGAACGGACCCGTTCAGCCACTGGTATCAATTTAGCTAACAAGCGATACCCCACAGACCATTGGAAAGAGAGAGTAAATATATGGCAAAGTGTCCAATATGTAATTCGAGAAAAGGGAAAAGACAGTGCTTGATTGCCGACAAACAAATTTGCAGTTTATGTTGCGGAAAAACAAGAGAGCCTGGCTTATGTATTGAATGTCGTTATTATAGGAAACCGGAAAGAAAATATAATGATGTTCCCAGATATTCTGTAGGAGAAATGGACGGCAACATAGAACTTGAAAATTATGGAAATACAATCGAAAGCGCCCTGTGCTCATATGACATTAAAAACGGAAACAAGCTTTATGATAAGGAAGCAATAAGAATTATAGAATTGCTAATCGATAAATATCATTTTGGAGACAAGAATGTTGAGACGGACAACGCATTCATCGCGAACGGAGTTGATTGCGTCGACGATGCTATAAGAAAAGACTTGAAAAAAGTAAACAACGAAATAATAGTAAATATTTTAGGTGTAATTTGGTTTGTCGCTAAAAGAAGAACCAACGTCGGAAGAGAATATATGGATGTAATTCATCGTTATGTTGGGCAAAGAGTTGATACCGGCATCCGCATTTTTAAACAGTGAAAAAAAACTAACAGTCAGGTCAAGTCGCACCGTATGTGGTTCCCCTCGCAAGCTCGTTCCACCCCTCTGCGGCCGTTTACCTCTATTTACAAGGTTTATTGTCATAATCTTGAATATCCGATTGCCCAAAATTGTCAAGGATATTTCTTGAAATAACCAATCTGGTGAAGGAGTTAGTTTTTAAAAATGCAAGAAAATAGAACCATTAAATTGCAAACAATCATTGGCGCATATCATGGATAAAGAACAATACCTGAGTCTTCGAAAAAAATATCTTCCTGAAAAACTGAAACTTGTTTTTGTATTGGAATCCCCGCCAGCTTCGGGTTTATATTTTTACGACGAAAATGGAAAAACCTCCGAGCCTCTTTTTGCGGCGATGATGAAGCTACTCAATTTTTCGGAAAAAAATAAAAAAGAGGGGCTCGAATTTTTTCAAAAGGAAGGGTATATAATCGTTGACGCGACTTATGAGCCGGTCAATCGATTGAAAGGCAAACAAAGAAACGATGTGATACTTCGGGATTTTGACGCTTTAATTGAAGATCTTGAGAACTTGACCCCAGGGAAACAAGTTCCGATTGTATTGGTAAAAGCGAACATATGCAGGCTTCTGGAACAGCGACTGGAGCATCATGGGTTCAAAGTTAAAAATAACGGCATAGTCGTTCCTTTTCCTTCTACAGGACAACAGAAAAAGTTCCACGAAGAGATTGGCAAATTTTATCAGCATGGAAAAGATTCCGCGTAAAAAGCGTTCTCAAGCTGTTCGGATAAATGTGCGACGCCTGAGGGTATGTTTCGACATCAGCACCTATTATCCGGTACTTGGGGCTTGGTTTTAACTTCGGCAGATTTTCATCCAACAGTTTTGATTGTCTCCTGGATTCCGGGTCTCCGCAAGCTTCGCCCGGAATGACAGTGTTGGTTGGCCGAGGTTATAGCCAAAACCGGTGCTTGAATAATGCCGAGTCTCGAACCGGATGGTCCGATTCTTCTTAAGCCAGGATTTTTTCACTCTCGGAATAGCAACAATTTCCCCAAATGATACCTTTATCCGTCCGATCCCATTTTTCCTTGATGTGGGGAACCTCTTCCGTCAAGGAGCTTTGCCGCGCCGCGTGCCTTATGGGGTATTCCCGTCTCGCTCTTACGGATACGGACAACCTGTACGGGCTTCTGCCTTTCCTTACGGCTTGCGAGCGCGAAGGGATCGTGCCGGTCTTGGGCGCGGAAATCACCGAAGCGCAAACGGGGGCTCGCGTTGTTTGCCTGGTGGAAGACGTGGAGGGGTATCGGAGCCTTTGCGAGCTCATCAGCCGGCGGCATTTAGGGGATGATGCTTTTTTCGCCGGTTCTCGCAATGAAGCGGCGCTTTCGAGAAAGAAGAAGGGGGGAAAGGGCGAGGCGGAAAAGGGAATTTTCGACATTCTTCCCGAGTTTTCCGAGGGGCTTTCGGTGCTTGTGCGCGACCCGGTCTTGCTGGAGAGGTTTTACGAAGCGGATGTGGCGGTTTGGGCGGCCATGCCTCGGAGGGCGTTTTCGTCGGAGCATCCTTTGCGCAAGTCGGCAAGGCGTCTCGGGGTCCCTTTGGTGGCGGTGCCTGGGAGTTTCTTTCTTCGTCCGGAGGACCATTTGGCGCATCGGTATTTGCGGGCTATCGACAGGAACACCTCCCTTTCGCGTCTTTCGAAGGCCGACGTCGCTCCTGCCGACGCTTGGTTCGCGCCGCCGGAGGAGTACGAGAGGCGTTTTTCCATTTGTCCCGAGGCCCTGCGGGAAACCCATGTGTTGGCAGAGCGGTTGACGTTTACCGGCCCGGAGTTCGGGCTGGTCATGCCACCGTGGGAAGCTCCCGACGGCAAGACAGCCGATCAGGCCTTGCGAGAGGCCGTGTATGTCGGGGCGCGGAACCGATACGGGGACGAGCTTTCGGAGCCGGTGGTGGACAGGATCGAGTATGAGTTGAAAATCATCGCGGACATGGGGTTTTCCTCCTATTTTCTCGTTGTGGACGACATTGTCAAGCACAGCCCGCGCACTTGTGGACGGGGTTCCGGGGCCGCGTCGCTGGCAGCCTATTGCCTGGGAATCACCAATGTCTGCCCGATCAAGCACAATCTGTATTTCGAACGGTTTTTAAACCCGGGGAGAAAGGACCCGCCGGATATCGACGTGGATTTCGCCTGGGACGAGCGAGACGGCGTGTTGGAGACGGTCCTGGAAAAATACCGGGGACATGCGGCCATGGTCTGCAACCATGTAACGTTCAAGCCCCGGATGGCCATCCGGGAAGTCGCCAAGGTGTTCGGGCTCACGGACGCGGAAATCGGCAGCGTATCCAAGAAATTGCCGTGGTTCTGGCCCAAATCGGATTCGGAAGAGGAACTGTTCGAGCGGTTGAAAAGCCTACCGCGATTGAAGCACCTGGATTTCCAGGAACCCTGGCCGGAAATCATCGCGGTGGCGCAGAAGATCATGGGGGCGCCCCGGTATCTTTCGGTGCATCCCGGCGGGGTGGTGATCACGCCCCGGCCGGTCTACGAATATTCGCCGGTGGAAATGGCGGCCAAGGGCGTGCCGATTCTCCAGTGGGAAAAGGACGCGGTGGAGGACGCGGGGCTGGTCAAGATCGATCTTTTGGGGAACCGCAGCCTGGGGGTGATCCGGGACGCTATCGCCAATGTCAAAGAGAACGGCCATCCGTTCGACGAGAAAAGATGGGAGCCGGAAGAAGATTTCGTCACGCAGGAGGCCCTGGCCCAGGGGCGGACCATGGGCTGCTTCTACATCGAAAGCCCTGCCATGAGGCTTTTGCAGCAAAAGTCCGGGGTAGGGGATTTTGAGCGCCTGGTCATCCATAGCAGCATCATCCGGCCGGCGGCCAACGATTTCATCCGTGAGTACATCCGCAGGCTCCACGGCGGGGCCTGGGACCCGATCCATCCCTTTCTGGCGGACGTTCTGGACGAAACCTTCGGCATCATGGTCTACCAGGAGGACGTTTCCAAGGTGGCCGTCTCCCTGGCCGGATTTTCCCACGCGGAGGCCGACGGCCTCAGGAAAATCATGGCCAAGAAAGACCGGGAGCACCATTTGCAGGACTACTACAAGCGGTTCGTAGAGGGCGCTCGGAAACGCGGGGTGGGCGACGGCCAGATCGCAGCCATCTGGGACATGATGATGAGTTTCAGCGGGTACTCCTTCTGCAAGCCCCACAGCGCGTCCTACGCGCGGGTGTCCTTTCAGGCCGCGTACTTGAAGGTGCATTTTCCTGCGGAATTCATGGCGGCGGTCATCAGCAACCGGGGCGGGTTCTACAGCGCGTTCGCCTATGTGTCCGAGAGCCGGAGGCTAGGACTTGCAATCCTTCCTCCCGATGTCAACCGCAGCCGGATTCGATGGAAGGGGGAAAGCGGGGCCGTTCGGGTGGGGCTGCTTTCCATCGGGGACCTTTCACGGAAAACCATGGACCGAATCGTGGAAGAAAGGGAGAAAGCGCCTTTTACCTGCATGAAGAATTTCTGCGACCGCGTGCGTCCGGAGGAAAACGAGGCCAGAGCGCTGATCCATTGCGGCGCGCTCGACGGCTTTCACCCGGAAAAAAACCGCGCGGCCCTGCAATGGGAGTTCGCCCTGTGGCGAAACACGGACGCCAGGAAAGCTTGCACCTACTCTCTTTTCGGGGACCAAGGCGAAGTCGCGGCCCCGACACCAGCCTTCCCTCCGGAGGACGAACTGGCGAAACTGCGCCGGGAGTTCGCTGTCCTGGGATTTTTGTGCGACCGCCATCCCATGGTGCTGTTCGAAGACAGCTTGAAAAACGCCGGCGTGGTGAAATCCACGGAAATTTCGAGACATGCGGGAAAGCGGGTCCGCTTCGCCGGATGGCTGATCACCGGAAAGACTGTCCACACCAAGCACGGCGACCCTATGGAGTTTCTGACATTCGAGGACGACCGAGGCGTTGTGGAGACCACCTTTTTTCCCGAGGCATACAAGCGGTTCTGCCACATGATCGACCGGGGACGTCCTTATATTCTGACCGGAAAGGTGGACATCGACTGGGGCGCTGCAACCCTCACGGTGGACAAGGTGGAGCATTGCCCGTTTCCATCGAAACCGACCGACTCGGGGTGAATGCCGCCGGAAACATTCCCGCAATTCTAATTGTAACGGAAATTACATGCCAACGAGGTTGCAACGACCACGGTAACCAGACCATCCTGGTCTGGCGAGCCTGCGGCAAAGGACGATTTCCTTATGCGCCGAACCAGACCAGGATGGTCTGGTTAATTTGAAGGCACCGGAGACACCCAAAATTAGAATTGCTGGAAACATTCCGCGTTTCTTGACACTCTGTACGCTCCCATATTATGATTTTCCGCGATTTTGCATGTTTGAGTTGTTGCCGCGTTCCGTATCGATTGACTGTGTATTGTGCAGCGGTTTGAGGAAACGCATCCTTGCGTAAGACCAGGAAAATCGCGTCGGGAATGCGCAGTACGGTTGACAAGACGCCTCAAGCGTCCCGGTATACGTTCCAGCGCTGAAGCGCGGGAACGAGGAATGATCGGGAAAGTCCGGGAGAATCGGGTCGGAGGGGCGCGGTGCGGTTGACGGGACGCCGGAGCGTCCCGGTATGCGTTCCCACGCTGGAGCGTGGGAACGAGAACGAGGAGCGAATCGGAAAAATCTGTAAAGAAAAATTTATGAAAAAAAACTACGACATAATCGTTTTTCTTGTTTATTTACTCATGGGGTTTTCGCTTTTGACGCTTCCGGTTTTTTCGCAGCAAGCGCCCCCACCCGAACAACAAGCGCCGAAAAACGACGGCCTCGAGGCCTTCGAGCAATCCATCCGGAAAGCCGCCGAGAACGAGACGGCGAACGTCGCCGAACTCGAGAAGCGTCTGACGGCCTTGGAAGAGGCCAAAAAGGATTTCGAATCCCAGCTTCAGACTTACACCATACAGAATTCGGCCCAATCCAACCTTTTTCTAACGCCCGACGTCAAGGTGGGCGATCTCGAACAGGCCCGGGTCGCCAACAAGGCCTCGCTGGACAAAATTTCGGCAACGATGGAAGAGCTGAAAACAAAATCCGGGGACATCTCAGCTTTAAAGGCCCAGGCGACGGAGCAGCTGGCGATCAACGAGAGGCAGCTCGGAGAATTGAAGGATGCCGAAGAGCCCACCGAAACGTCTAAGAGAGCCGTCGAGGCCATCGGGTCCCTCGCCGGCCTGCTCTCGAAAAAGGTGGAGATCGCGGAAAAGATCAACGCAATTCTTGAAAAAAGGCTCCAGGAGCTGAAGCCGGTCCGGGACGCCATGGGCTCGCTTGCTTCCAGGTTCGAAAATCAAATCGCGGACCGCAAGAAAAAAGAGCTGTTCGAAAGAGCGACCGACCAAGCCGAAAACTTGCGATTCAAAGTCCTGATGGGGGAATTTTCGGAAATTCGAGACCGTCTGACCTCGTTTTTCTCGATTTCTTTCTGGCAAACCGAATTGTCCCTGGTCTGGAGTTCCGACAGATTCTACGTGTTCACGTCCTTTGTCATCCTTTTGATCCTGGTGGCGATATGCTGCAGACTCGGGCGGTTCTTCGACCATTTTTTGCAAGGCCCTGCGGCGGAAACGCACCCTTGGACCACTCTTGCGCTGATGCTGTTTCGTCGCAGCCTGCTTATGCTGGGCACGGTCCTGTTTTTCTACGGGTATTCCCAACTGCTCCAGGTCAATTACGGGCTGTCGCTCTTCTATCTGTTTTTCGAAATACTGGTCGTATGGCTTTTCACCAAATGGCCCATCGATTTCGTGAGGGTCTGGAACCACGAGAGCCGCCCCGCCATACCGGCGTCGGTGATCCTGAAGATTCGCCTCCTGATATTTCTCATACGCTATTTCGCCACCGCGTACCTGATTTTGGACTGGTTCATTTCGGGAACCAGCGTCATTGCGGGAATCGCGCGATTCGCCTTTGAGATCGCGTTTCTCCTTTGGACGATGCTATTCTGGCGCTTCTTAAAGAAACACGCGGCGGAGTTTTTCGAGAAGGAGTACAAGGGAGTCGCGGTCCTGAAGGGATTGGCTTCCGCAGTGCTTCACACGGTCGCGGGTGCCGGGCTTGTCATGGAGCTGGCAGGCTTCGGCAAGTTGGCCATCTACTGGTATTGTTCTTGCGGGAGTACCGTGATCGTTCTGATGTGGTCGTATCTGGTCGTTCAGGCCTTGCGGGAATCCTTGCAAAAGAACGACCGGGAGCCCGCGAAAGGCCCCTCGCTGATCAAGGAGTCGGTGCTTCCGGTCCGATGGCTGGCGCTTCGCTTGTCCCTGGCCGCAGTCGCCCTGCTGACAGTCTTCTTCATACTGCTGGCCTGGGGGGCCAAACAGCCGCTCTTGCTGAGCATTTTCGAAATTTTCACCTACACGTTCGAAATCGGGCAGCTTCGCATCTCGTTGCTCAATACGCTCTACGCATTTCTGGTCATCGTGGCGACCTCCCTGGCGGTGCGCTACTGGAGATACTTTCTGCACGACAAGCTCCTGCAAGACAGCGGGCTGGAAACGGGGCTGAAGGATTCGGTCACCGCCATATCCGTCTACCTCGCATGGAGCATCGGCATCTTGATCGCCCTGTACGCGTTCGGTCTGAGTTCGGCCTCCATGGCGGTTGCGTTCGGCGCCGTGGGCATCGGTCTCGGTTTCGGGCTTCAAAACATTTTCAACAATTTCATCAGCGGCATCATCCTTTTGTTCGAAAGGCCCATCCAGGTGGGAGACGCCATCGAGATCAACGGAACCTGGGGGGAAGTCCGCAAGATCAACGTCCGGTCCACCCTGGTGCAGACCTACGACAACGCGTCGCTGATCATCCCCAATTCCGAGTTCATCAGTTCCCAGGTGACCAACTGGAGCTTCAAGGACCTGCGGCTCAGGCGCACAATCGTGGTGGGCGTGGCGTACGGCTCGGACGTGGAACTGGTGCGGGACACATTGTAT
The DNA here is from genome assembly GCA_963674505.2 of Desulfobacterales bacterium. Classification (GTDB taxonomy): domain Bacteria; phylum Desulfobacterota; class Desulfobacteria; order Desulfobacterales; family SKZT01. The sequence continues at coordinate 4,534,435 of CAXXIG010000001.1, read as the reverse complement.
GAAATCGCCGCCAAAGCACAGAGGGTCCTGAAATATCCGGAACCCGTCGTCCTGTTCTACGACTTCGGCGACAGCGCCCTCACATTCTGGCTTCGCATCTGGACCGACGTGGACTACATGCTCATCGTCGAGTCGGAAATCCGCTTCGAGATCAACCGCCTGTTTAAGGAACGGGGAATCGAGATCGCATTTCCGCAGCAGGATTTGCACATTCGCTCAGTGGATGCAAACGCGCTTTTCAAGCTTGACGTGGATAAGAGCGTAAAAGATTAATCCGTTGCAGCGATTGCCAGGCAAATTCCTCGGAAATGCGTCGAATCGGCTCGGAAAATGGTGGGTTGGATTCCCGGGAAGCCTGGAAGGAAGACGGCTTCGAAAGGCTCTGTGCATACACGAACGTCGCGGGCTTCGAGCCACCCACCCTACTCTTCCAACTGGCTCCGGCGCTGCATGGGATGTGTTGAAAAAAGGGGCAAAAGCAGTCCTGAAATGCCCGGACCTCTCCAGCTCAAAATCCCACGAAAAGATATTCCTTCACCTGGTTTCGTATGTCTTCGATTTTGTGTCCCTGATTGGCGAAACTGTATCGATGATCAATGTCCACGACCTCCACGCGCCGTTTGTATTTGGACATGAGAGATACGATTTCTTCCCTGGAGGGCAGGGAATTGGAGGAATAGGAAACGATCAGAATGCTGTCCCGGCAACGCTTGAAGAGCTTGTCGAATGCTTCTTTCGCCCCCGAGCGGCAACTAAACGGGGTCGGATAGCTTTTGAATTTTTTCGTCTTGGTATGCCACTGCATTTCGACCCCTTTCCAGTCCCGGGCGAGTCCTTCGACAAAATGATAGCGGCGCACGTATTCGTTGTCCGAAAGCGGGCTGTAGTACGGAGGGTCGATGTAGACCAAGTCTGCGGCGAAATCCGCTTTCATGGCGTCGCCCCGGCGGGCGCGGTGGCGTTTTCCATTGTCGAAGACCGCATTGTTGACCAAACGGGCCGCGTTGCGAATCTGCTCCTCCATGCTCAGCTTCAGGTCGGCCCGGCCGTCGTTGTAGCGAAAACCGGTGTAGGTGAAGATGCCGCGTGGCCGTTTCTTCAAGCATGCGCGGATCAGACTCGCCATTGCCGCGGCGCGCTTGTGTCTGTTTTCTATTTTCTTGATGTTCGCCCGGACCAGGTCGATCGACGCGTTTTCCTCGTCCGTGTAGTAAATACCCGGAAACGTGTCCTGGACGAAGCTGTCGGCTTCGGCGTTGGGAGCGAACAGCCCGTCGATGTCCCGGTCGGAGAGCAACTGGTCGTCGTTTTCGATCATGGCCTTGGCGTAGGTGGCGCACATGGCCATGTAGTCGTTGCAAAAAACCTGCTTGCCCATGGTCTTGAAAAGATAGCTCACGACGCCGGAGCCGGAGAAAAGATCCAGGGCGGAATCGAACCGAAAGTGTCCGGCCACGTCCTTGATATATGGAAGGAGCTTTTCTTTCGAACCCATGAAACGCGTCGGCGGATAATCCAAGGCCTTTTCGTCGAGAGCGGAGGGAACTTCGGCTGCGGAAAAACGCCTACGGGCAGGGGCGGCGACGATGACGTCTTCGCCGCTTCTGGTCTTGGCTTTCGAGCTGATATTGCGGCGCGTGTTCACGATATCGATGTTAAAGCCTTCGTAAAGCTTGCGCACCAGCGGATGGTTCGAGTTCGTCAGGACGAAGCGGCAGCCGAGCCTGTGAAGGCGCTTTACTTCTTCGGCCAGCTCCCGATGGTCTTCCTCGTGGAACTGCTCCTTGGTGTAGCGTTTGAAGTCGGCGTACTTGGAAACGGGCAGATAGGGGGGATCCAGGTATACGAAATCCCCTGGTCGGGCGTTTTCAAAAAGCACGGTTTTGTAGTCCCCGCAAATGATTTCGCAGCCTTGCAGGGCCTGCGATGCAGCCCGAAGGTTTTCCGCCTGGCAGATGGCCGGGTTCTTGTAGCGCCCGAAAGGCACGTTGAACCCCCCCGCCCGGTTGACTCGGTACAGGCCGTTGTAGCAGGTGCGATTGAGGTAGATGGTGCGGGCGGCCGCGTATTCCGGACTCAAATCCTGGTAGCGCAGCTTTCGGATGCCGTAATAGTATTGCTCTTCGTTTTTGAAACCGGACAGATATTCGATGACCAGTTCCACATTCTCGGCGATGCATTTGTAGACATTGATCAGCTCCGGGTTGGAATCGGCAACGATCCCTGCGGAAGGGGCCAGGGCGAAAAACAGAGCGCCGCCGCCCAGAAAGGGCTCGATGTAGCGGTCGTAGCTATCGGGAACTCGCGCCAGAAGCTCGGGCAGAAGCTGGGTTTTTCCACCGGCCCATTTGAGAAACGGCTTGGGCGCCGGTGCGTTATTCACAACGCATCTGTGTTCGTTCGTTTTCATCGTTCACCATTTTCATTTTCAAAGCCATCATGCAAGGGGCCTTTATACAAATGGTTCGTCTGGCGTGTCAAAGAATAATTGTGAACGAAAAAATCCAGTTTGTCGCAATGCCGGATTCGCGCTCGCTGTGTCCCGAAATCAATCCGGATCGGTCTACAGCAATTCTAATTTTGCGCTATCAGTCGGATAATGTTCAACTGGAAATGGAACTCGGGATTAATTTCCGAAAAAAAACAAACATGCGCGTCTTTTGAAAATCCCTATCATCGAAAAATATGGTTGATCGGCAATAAACATTCGAGCAGTTCAGGAGAAAGAAAACGGAATTCAATGCGAATGCTTCAGGTTCGGCAATAAATGGAAAAGGCCGCCTGTCCGGGAGGCTGCGAACGCCAAGGGCCGGCAATCAATGGCGGTATGGAAGAGAGTCCCGTGCGCTTCGGTTCGGGATGGCGAGGGGTTGGATGGCTACGAAGTGTCCGGGACGGGATGTTTGGATGCGAGCCCGCGTATCATGAAATCGGGCCCCTGGTCCTTGATCGTTTGGCATACGGGCTGTTTGCAATACAGATCGTCGCCCAGGACGGTGGAGCCGAGTCCTTTGAGAAAGGTGCCGTATTGCTTCAGCCAGCGCTTGGCTGCGGCGTTTTCGCAATCCTGCTTTTCGTGGCCGTCCTGCGGGACGATGAATTCCGAAACCCGTGAAATCAACCTGTTGCAGCCCGGTTTGACGAACACCGGCGTAACGGCGGCGTGGAAATAGGTTTTCGTTCCGTTCTTATGGTTCGGAGACGATTTAATGGCATCACCCGTAGGTTTCTCTTCTATTTCCGAAATGGTAGAGATTAAAAACGGTCAAATATGGATCGAAAACATCTTGTTGGTGGCTCCTCAATGATTGACTGGCCATTTACCTTGACAACACCAGCGGCGGGAATGCATGCGCGGTCTCATACATGTTTAGGATCGAAGGCCCAGGCGAATCGGCTTATGCCATCGACCCGATGTCGAACTACCCGCCGGAGAATACCTGGACCATTTACGAAATCGCTTTGGACGAGGCTCAACGGTCTATCGAGTCGGGGACGTGGGCTGAAATTCTCGCAAATATTACCTCTCTCAGGATCAATGCGGAGTTCGTTGGCGGAGATGAGGAGGTCGGCGGAGGTGAAATAGTCGTCATGGACGCAGGCCGGAGAGGGTGCACGCGGGAAACAGCCGGTGCGACAGATCCTTCGGTGGAGCGGACGGGTATGAAGAAACAGCGAGGAAAGAAAATGAAGATAGATTAAATCGGCAAATTGCCCTATTATCTATTGTTGCCACAACATTCATGCTATTGCCCCCCCCCTGGCTCTTCATGCGTATATCCGATACAAAGGAGTGAATTTAGCCGGTGCCGAGGTCGGCCCGGCCATTTTTGATAATGAAACAACAAAACTGCGTCAAATCGGTTTTTACGCAGTCCCCGACGCCTGTATCGGATGCGGGACTTGCGCCAACATATACCGAAAACGGCAGATGCCAAGTCACTGACATATGTCCGCGCAAACAAAAAAGCCCCTCCTGAAAAAAAAAGGGCGAGCGAGTTTTTTTTAGCGAGATGTGAAAGGCCGATATTTTTAAGGTGGGGTTTGTTGGCGGGACTGTCTTAAATGCTCCTATCTTGACCGAATGCAATCTTATTTGTGGCACGGATGGCATACGCCCAGTGCCATTTCCTAAAAATCAGGCAATTCGGAAAAAAACGCTCGCCCCGAGGTATAACCTCTCGAAAAACGGCAACCTTATACCCCTTTTTTTCTTGCCGATCAAGTGTAAATCCCTCTTTTTCTTCGATTTTTTTTATTTTCGGGTTGGGCTTGAGGACTGTATGCGTTATTGGATTGATAAAAAAATTAAGGCGAGTGATTTTTTCGAGCGAAAGGTAAAGGCCGATACTTTTTAATGGGTGGGATTTGTTGGCGGGAAAAAAACTCATGCTTGCAGCAATAAATTAAAATGCAATCAAATCTTGCCGCGGGTGGGCTGTGCCCGCGACATACTCGAATTATCAGGCAATTTTTTGAAAAAAAATCACTCGCCTTCGGGTAGCTTTTTTTATCAATGAGCTGAAACAGCGTTTGGGCTTTTGCGGCTGTTTCGGAAAAATTCGTTTTCCTTGACCAAATAAAGAAGCAACAGCCGTGCCATTCGCATATTCTCCCGAGAAAAAGTCCGAAGGCGCTTGATTCACAGGGCTTTTCACGACGAGAAGGGCCAGACCCGGCCTTATGGCGGACATACGGAAAGTGCCAACATGGCACTCAAACGACCGGCTTTTTTCCGAAACTCCCTTGAGAAGGGCAATACGACGATTCGTGCCACAATGGCGCTAAACGGGTCACGACAACCCGTACTCCTTGAGCTTCCGGAAAAACGTCCGACGGGGCAAGCCCAGAAGACTCGCGGCCTTGGCCTTGTGCCAGCGGGTCCTCTCCAGCGCCTTGCGAATCAGGCGCTCCTCCAGATCGCTCACGGCCCCCTTGAAATCGAGCCTCTCGAAGGCCTCGGACTCCTTTTCCACCTCCAGCCGTGTCTCGTCGTTTCGAAGCCCCACCAGAAGATCTGAAAAGTCCACGTTCTGAAGCGTGGTGTAACGCTGGATGACGTTTTGCAATTGACGGATGTTTCCCGGCCAGTCGTAGTTGCACAGAGCGTCCATGGCCCTTCCGGAAAGCGCCTTGCTTTTTTTGCCCTCCGCGAATCTTTCCATATAGTGTTCGACCAGAAGGGAGATGTCCTCGCGGCGTTCGCGCAGCGGGGGCAGCTTGATGGGAATGACGTTCAGGCGGTAGAAGAAATCCTCCCTCATCCTGCCCTTCTTGACGAATTCGGGCAGGTTCCGATTGGTTGCGGCCACGATGCGAACGTCCGCCCTTCGGACTTCGGTCCCCCCCACGGGGGTGTAGCCTCCACCTTCGATGGCGCGGAGCATTTTCACTTGCAGATTGAGGGAGAACTCTCCGACCTCGTCGAGAAAGAGAGTGCCGCCGTTGGCCTGGTCGAAGAAGCCGAGGTGGTCGGAGATTGCGCCTGTGAAGGAGCCTTTCATATGTCCGAAGAATTCGCTTTCGAACAGGGATTCGGGCACGGCGCCGCAATTGACGGGCACGAAGGCCCCTTTGGCGCGCTCGCTCAACTGGTGGATGGTTTTGGCGATGAGTTCCTTTCCGGTACCCGACTCGCCGTAAATGACCGCGTTGGCGTCCGAGGCGCTGGCGTTGAGGATGAGTTCGTAGATTTCCTGCATGGGCTTGCTTTTGCCGATGATATCCTGGAACCTGTAGCGTTCCTTGAGGCTGGAGCGCAGCTTGGAGAGCTGGTTCTGGTACTGTCGTGTTTCCTTGCGCATGGCCAATTCGCGTTCCTTGCGCTCGGTGATGTCCCTGGCGGCGCCCAGCACGACCTTGTAGTCCTGCCAGCGAACGGCGTTGAATCTTCCTTCCAGCCAGAACCGTTTTCCGTTCTTTGCCACGCACAGGCACTGGTAATTTTCCCCTTTTTTCGGGCTTTCGGGCAGATTTTCCAGGAAGGCTCCGAAGTCGCGACGGTACTCGGGATCGATCAATTGGTAAGCATCTGAATTTAAAAGGAGTTCGGGGGCCGGGTATCCCACCATTTCGGCGAAGGCCGGATTGGCGAATTCGATGCGTCCGTTCTTGATCATGACGACGCCGTCGGCGATGGATTCGGTGAGTCTTCGATATCTTTCCTCGCTTTGTCTCAGGGCGTTTTCGGCCTTGCGCCGAATCATGATGTCCTGCAAGAGTTCTTCGTTCACGCGGGCCAGTTCCCTGGTGCGTTTTTCCACGCGGGTCTCTAGCTCTCTTTGAATGGCGAGCAGTTCGCGTTCGTTTTTCCATTTCGCGGTGAGGGATTTTGCGGTTTGCAGGATTTCGTGGATGTGGTAGGGCTTATGGACGTAGAGAAGCTTGTAGGAAGGCAGGACGAGCCTGGCGATTTCGTTCGGGTGATAATCCGAAAACCCCGTGACGATGACAATTTCGATCTGGGGGTCGAGCTTTCGAATTTCCTGCGCGGCCCAAACGCCGTCGGGTCCCGGAGGCATTCTGACGTCCAGAAAAGCGACCGCAAATGGCCTGCCCCCTTCGATGGCGCCCGATACGGCCTCCACGGCCTCGTCGGCTTGTCTGCACAACTGGAGGTCGAAGGCAACAGGAAGATTGTCGCTGGAGGCAGTTTCATCCTCTCCGGGCGCATCTCTACCGTCCGCGCTTCCCATGGAGCCGAAATCCCCGAAAGCGCCGGACTGCAGGACGTCCTGGAACAAAATCAGGTTCGATTCCTCGTCGTCTGCAATCAGTATCCGAAATTCGGAGACCGATTCGCTGTTTTTCATCTCCTTGCCAACCATAGCGATTTTTTCCATATTCCAGTGTTCTTAACGATCTTTGGAAACTCTACAAAATATTTTTCTTTCGTGTCAAACTGTTTTTAAGGCCAGTGCCACGCCTGTTTTTCGTTGTCCTGCGAAAAAATTGATGTTATATATTCCACCATACGTCTTTCGCGCCGGGAAAATCGAAATCGGCCGGACATGCCCGAACGCGAGTTTGCCAAAGGATGGAGAAAATGAGCATCAGTATTCTATTAGCCGACGACCACAGAATTATCCGCGACGGTTTGCGCTCCTTGCTGTCCACAATGCCGGGCATGGAAGTCGTCGGCGAGGCGGAAAACGGAAGGCAAGCTCTCCGCATCGCCCGAAAACACAATCCCGACTTGGTTATCATGGACATCAGCATGCCCGATTTGAACGGCATCGAGGCCACCCGCCAGATTTTGGCGGAATCCCCAGGAACCAAGGTGCTCGCCCTATCCATGCACTCGGACCGCCAATTTGTGATCCAAATGTTCCGTGCTGGCGTATCCGGCTATCTGCTCAAAAACGGCGCTTTCGAAGAACTGGTTCTGGCCATCGACACGGTCCGGAAAAACGAAACGTACCTGAGCCCGAAAATCGCCAGTGTTCTCGTCAAGGACCTGCTGGAAACCACCGAGGACAATTCGGCATCTTCGGTCCTCACTCCGAGGGAGAGAGAGGTCTTGCAGCTGATCGCCGAAGGACGGTCCACGAAGGAAATCGCCTCCGATCTCAACGTCAGCGTCAAGACTGTGGAAACCCACCGAAGACAAATCATGGACAAGCTTGAGCTGCGCAGCGTCGCCGAACTCACCAAATTCGCTCTCAGAGAAGGCATCACCGACCTGGGGGCCTAAGGGACATCCGGCGTCCCCCCGAGAGACCGAGAGCGCAAATCGCAACAACCATATCGAGAGGAAATATGCATATTCTGGCAATATACGGAAGTCCCAGAAGAAAGGGCAATACATCGACATTGCTGAACCGCGCGGTCGAAGGGGCCGAAGAGCAAGGCGCCCGTGTGGAAAAAATCGTACTGCGGGACCAGAAAATCTCGCCCTGCCTGGAAATCTACGGGTGCAAGGAATCCGGAAGGTGCGTGATCAAGGACGATTTCCAGACGCTGGTGGACAAGCTCGTTTCCTGCGACGGCATCATGCTCGCATCGCCCATTTTCTTCTATACCGTTAGCGCCCATACCAAAATCCTGATGGATCGATGCCAATCGCTCTGGGTGAAAAAATACTGGGTGGAAAAGACCCCTTACCGAAAAGCGACCCCGAAGAGAAAAGGCTTGTTCATAGCGGCGGGGGCGACCAAGGGAAAAAAACTATTCGAAGGGACCCTGCTGACGGTCAAGTATTTTTTCGACGTCCTCGATATGGGGCTTTGGAAGTCCCTCTTGTACCGCCAGCTCGATTTTGAAAAGGACGTGCTGGATCATCCGGAATATCTGGATGAAGCTTTCGAGACCGGCAAGGCATACGTCGAGGTCTTGGCAAAGGGATAGCGCGAAAACATCGAGACGCTGTTATTCCCAGCGAACTCCGCGCACGATTTCGACCTGTGAGGTTGGTTCGAGTATCCCCATATAATCCTCACACAAAGGCACAAAGACACTAAGGTTGCCAAATCGTGACTTTGCGTCTTTGTGCCTTTGTGTGAGGATTTTGAAGAGCAACCGCACAGGTCCCACGATTTCGACACCGGCTTGCTGCATTTGTTCAACCGCGAACTCCACCGGAGACATGCCCCCAAACAACACGCTTCTCATGTAATTGGATGAACGAGCCCCCGAAATGCTCAAATCCACGGCTACATTCAAGCCTTTTTCCCGAAAAAGCCTTTTCGTATGGAAAAAGAAAGGCCCGTCGCAGATTTTCGGGATGATGTAACTCGAAAAAAAAAGCGACGGGCCTTGTTCCTATTTTAAAGTCGGCTGTCGATTCTCTATTCGTAGCCTTCGTAGGCGAGGCCTTGCCAGCTTGAAGAATCGTTCAGGCGGGCATCGAAGTCCACGCCGAAGAATTCGGCCGCTGGAGAGAGAATCTCCGGGTTGTTCTTCCAGACGGTTTTCGCGGCGTTCAGGACCACGTCGAGCCCGTTTTTGGTGGTCTTTCCCAAGGGCTGGCGACAACCTCCCGACGGCAGCCCCAGGACAGTCATAAAGGTCTTGATTCCGATGGGGTTCCTGCCCTTGCATAGGACTTGCCCGTAAGGCGTCTGCTCCTGGGTTTTTATCATCACGAGTCCGAACAAGGGAGCAAGGGCTTTCGCAATTTCCTCCGCCTCCTGCCTTTCGCCATTTTCGATGGCCGCTACCATTTTCGCGACCGCCGCAGGGGCCACGTTGGAAACCACGGATATGACCCCGGCGCCTTTGACCAGCGGGTCGGTCATCATGTCGAGAGTCAGTCCGTCGTCGCCCGACAGGATCGTGAAATCCGGGCCGCAGCATTCGCGGGTCCGACGCATGTTATCGATGCTGCCGGTGGCTTCCTTGACCGTGTTGACATTCTTGCAGTCCTTGTTCAGGATGGCCAGATCTTCGGGAAGAAGCTGCGCGCCGGTCCTTCCGGGAATGACGTACGGAATGATTTCCAGTTCGGGGAAGGCGTTGGCCACCGGAGCGACGTATTCCCTGCGAATCTCTATGGAGCTTGGTCCGTTGTAATAGGGGTCCACGAGAAGGACGGCGTCCACGCCCGCTTTGGCCGCGTGCTTGGTGGCTTCCAGGCATTCCTTCGTGTTGTTGCTTCCCGTGCCCGCGATGCATGTGCATTTTCCCTTGGTTTGTTCCGCGACTTTTTCCACTACTTTCAAGTGTTCTTCCCAGGTCAGCACCGGGCTTTCTCCGGTGGTGCCGACCGCCAGAATGCCGCTGATGCCGTTTTTCACCTGGAACCGGGCAAGCTTTTCCAATCCTTCGTAATCGACTGCCTCGCCCGCAAACGGTGTAATCAGCGCCGTGTAAGATCCTGTGATCATAAAACCCCCCCTTCTTGCCCGAATGTCCTCTCGAGTCCGGGTCTTTGAAAAAAGAATGATGAAAATCCGACGAATCGAGCAAAAGGTAAAAAAATTCGGTACTCCATGTCAAGGAAAAAAGGCGAAAGGGACCAAATACATGACCCCTTCGAGGCAACCGTCAAGGCGCGACTCCGCAGTTTCCTATTCCGCCCCTGTCCGCCGCAATACCCGGGACGCGAACGAGGCCCCTGCGTCAAGGCTTTCCACCTGTCCGACCGCACTCCCGCTTTCGCTTTTCACCCAGGCGGCCATCACGAAGGTCTGGGCTGCTGACAAAACGACAAAATACCCGAGCCACGCCGGGACCCCGAAAAACACGGGATCGATTTTCTTCCACGCCCAAAAATCGATTCCCAGCAGGAAAATGGAAAGCAGGATGAAAAAATATGGATTGGCGAGCCATCCGGGGACCGACAGTCGCAGGTCGTCTTCCTTGGCCGCCATGATCCCGTGCGTGGCCATGTAGACCGAAACCGCGATCAAAATCACCCAAACCACAGGCAGGAACGCGCCCGCCGATATCGCCTTGAAATAGAACAGCGCCAGCGCGGTTTCACCGCATACGATGGACAAAATGGCCGAAATCGCATACACGCGCTTGAAATACAGACCGAATATGACCGTGGGAAACAGCACCGCCAACCCGGTGAACGTCTGTGTGGCGATCTGAAGAATGGTCGCAGGCGGCTTGTATGCCAACAAGAGCCCGGCCAAGCTCAAAACAATCACGAAAAGACGGCCCATGGCGCTGGATTCGCCTTTCTTCCCCCGAAACGGCGCGACGATGTCCCTTGTAAAGATGGAACTCATGGTCAGCAACTGGGAATCCATGGTGGACATGAGCGCGGCAAGCCCCGCCGCCATGACCAGCGCCGCCATGAAATCGCCGCTTATGGAGGTGATCACCATGGGAAGGATCTTGTCGGCCTGCTTGCCGGCGATGTCCGGAAACGAAAGACGTCCGAGGACCCCCACAGCGATGGGCATGAAGAATACCACCGTGCATACGAAGGGATACATGAGCATGATTCGCGACAGGCTTTTTTCGCTCTTGGCCGAAAAGAACCTCTGGAAGAGCTGGGGAAACATCGGATCGCAGAAGAACCATAGAAACATGTAGCTGAACCAGATCCCCAGCGTGTACTTGCCCGTGCCTCCCGGCCGGGAGAACAGCTCAGGGAAAGATCCCAGGACCTTCCGATTCGCCTCCACGAACCCTCCGTGATGGTTGGCCACTATGACCAAGGAGACCAAAAGGAGAACGAACATCACGGCGCCTTGGAACAGGTCGGTCCAAGCCACGGCCCTCAAGCCCCCGCGCAGGGTGTAAAGGGCGATGATCGCGGTGACCAGAACGCAACCCCAGACATACGGAAGCCCCACCAGCGCTTCCAGCGCGTAGCCCGCCGCCATGGGCTGCAAGGCGAGGTAGGGGATGGTGAAAACGATCATCACCACGGCGAACAACAGCGACAGGGCCGGGCTTTGGTACAGGGACTTCACCAGTTCCGGCGGCGTGACCAATCCCCGGTCTCGACCGACCTGCCAGATTTTCCTGCCCAAGATCCAGAACGTGAGCGCCATGAAACCGGTCCCGAACCCCATGATGGGAAAAAATGCGTAACCGTCTCGGTAGCCCGCGCCCGACGTGCCGAACACGGTGAACGCCGAAAAATTGGTCGCCACCATGGTACCCAGCAGCACCAGAGAGCCCAGCTTTCGGTCCGCCAGAAAATAGGTTTCCGGCGAGGATTTCCAGCGGGTCCTCGCGATCAGCCCGATCGCCAGCACCACCAGAAAATACGCCGTCAAAACAGTGATCTTAACAACCATGATCTCTCTCCTTTTTTTCGTTTCCCACAATAAAAAAAGCCACCCCGTCAAGGTCGGGATGGCTTTCGCCTGGCATAACCTTCTTTGTTATTGCGTTATTTTCGGCAAACTCTCTATAAAACAGGCGGATTTCGCCGAACGCATCGAAATTTCGGCTTTTTTACGCTGTTTTTTTCCCATTGTCAAGCAAGAGGCTCAGGGGCTTCTGCCAAGCACCTCCCCCCCGGGCCATGTGACGGCTGCCAAGCAGCCTCCTCCACACAGATGGGGTTCCTTGGCACGGGACGAGGGAGCGTCCTTAAGGCGTTCCCACGCTGGAGCGTGGAAACGAGGTCGAAAAACACAGGGGGAATGCTTGCCGCATGTTTCACAGACCCCGTAGCATCAGCCGTTTTCCCAATTTATAAGCCTGATCCAGGTAGCGTTCGACGCCTCGGTGCTCTACATCTCCCGCGTACATGCTTCCAACAGTTTGGGCGTTCAACGAGTCTTTAAAGGTTGTCCGGATTACCGGGGTCGCCGTGTCGCAAAGCCCCCGGAGAAGCGGGGGCACGATTCCGGAAACAACGATGATGGCTGCCTTTCGTCTTTTTTCGCCGCGCGGCCTGGGAGCGCCTCTTACGGTCAGAACTTTTCTCTCCGGCTTGGCGAAGGTCCAGCAAAGCCTCTCCAGAAACGCCATGGTCAAAGCGGGGACATTGCCCATGTGAACCGGCGTACCCAAAAGCAGGGCGTCGGCCCGCAAAACCTCGCCTCTGATCCAATCCATGTCGTCTTTGATCGCGCATGGGGCGACGGGACCGTCCGTCTTGGATTCGCGGCACATCAGGCAGTTTCGGCAATACTCGATTCGGTGATCGACGAGGTTGATCTTTTTGACACGGCATCCGCGCGCGACCGACATGGCGCCCTCCACCGCCCGGTCAACGAGCAAATCGGTGGCTTTGCCCTTCCTCGGACTTCCTACGACTGCAAGCAAATTCATTGCAAACCTCCCCAGTTATCCCGCTATCACCGTATCGCGCGTTAGAATCTACCGTCGGCCCTTTCGATTCGGACCAGTTTGGAACCATGGAAAATCAAGCGCATGTCCTGGCTGCTGGCTCGCCAGGTTTCGGTGTAGTACCAATGCTCGATCACCACCTCGACCTCTGTGTCTCCGTAATCGCGTTTGATGGTACCGACAAACTCCTTGTAGATCGGCTCGCCGCATGTTTTTAATACATCGACTTTGGAGGCGCCTTCGCTGACGAAATCGTTGCCGCAATTCAAGTTGAAGGCGCTTGCGCTTCGCAAAGGGAGGAATGGAGGCGAGAAAAGGAAAAAACAGGCCGAAAATATCAAAGCGGCCACCAATGACGATATCAGAGGAAATGATTTTTGGTTCATGAAGGTCATTCCTTTTTAGATTTTCTTGTCTCCGACGATTATAACCAAAACGCCTTGCTTTGTCGATGGTCTGAACAAAGTGAGGCTATGCGGGGCAAAAAGGGATAGGCAAAACCCGATTTCGATCTCTCGGCAAAGTTCTCGCTACGGGGGACGGCTTTGTAAATTCAAAAAGCATGGCCTCATAACCTATTGAATTTATATAGAATCAACATTTTTTCCGGCAAGCAGCTTTCCTTTGTGTCATTTTTTTAGCATCGATGGCTCTACAATTGCATATGCGGATTGGAATTTCGTTTGGCGCAAAAACGAATGGGCATTGCATGCGAATTTTGCCGAGACCAAAAACAGGGGAAGCGAACGTCTCGTTTTTTTAGCACACGCACAAGCCTTCGAAGCCGCGCGTGTATCTCCGCCTGCGCCGCAATCGACCATTTCCACATATTTGCGATGTCCGCTTGCGCTTGAAGTTGCATTCTTTTTTTTCGGCCAATTTTTTCAGGATGGCTTTCCGGGCGTCGGTCGTGTTTTTCAGTTGTTTTTTCGAAAGAGACATGATTGGCGTTCTGAGGCCGATTCCTTGGAAGCGGCGGAGCCATCGGCCATCTTCCGTTGGTCCTCCCTGGAAATGCGAGGCGAGGCTGACACATGTCGATTTGGTTTCCGCCGAATGCGCAATCACTGCGAAAGGGGGGTGGTATCCTTACCCATGGGGGGTATTCGGACTAATTCACGTATTGCCTGAAAAAAACTTAAAAAATGGGAGGAAAGAATGACAACGGCACTACTCGTAGTGATTGCGGTAATGTGGCTTCCGGTGGCGCTATTGAACCTTGGCAAAGGCGAGGCCAAGGGAACTGGCGCGGCAACCGGATTCGTGGGCATTGTGGTCGTCCTGGGCGCGATAATTCAGGCGGCGGTCTTCAAAGACGCTTTTACAGCGGGCCTGTTGTTCGCGCACGGCGTTTTGTACTGTTGCGTTTCCTACGCGCTTTTGACCGGCCTGGAAGATTTGAGGTCCGTGGGCAATGTCAGCTTGACGGTGGCGATCATTTCGCTGATCTACATGGTCATATTCCTGACCGGGGGACCGGTGCTGGAGGACGGAAGCCAGCTCGTGGGCCAGAGCTTGTATTTGGCGCTGGCCTGTCTGGGCTACGCGGTGCTTACCTTCGAGGTATGGTTGGCGTTTTACGGAAAATTGTCTGGCGGAGTGGTCGCATGGTCTTTGATCGCCTGGGTGGTAGTCGGACTTTGGGTCCCCGCTTTCTCGCTGATGACATCCGGCAAGCTTCCTTTTTAATTAGGAAATCGACGATTTAAAAAAAAGCCCCCGCCACTTGAAAACGGCGGGGGCTTTTTTTTTATTTTCTCGAAATAAACGGTAGGAGCTAAAACGTCGCACTCTCGGCAATATGAAATCGAGGATGGGCCTAAGCCACAGCCAAAGGAACACACATTGAATAAATCGGAGGACCAATCCCATATCCAGCTCGTCACTGGGAATTCAGGAGGCAGCTTCGATCTCTGGCACCCCGGACTATATCTTCAGTCCGCCTTCTTCGAAAAGATAAAGCTCGACGCCCCCTTGGAATTCGCTTGGGCGAAAATGAAAATGAGCATGATCTGGAAATGGGCTGCGGCTGAAGATGGGGCAACGCCGGCCGTTTCCCTGTCGATCGAACGCATCGTTCAGGCTTTGGAAATCCTGGCCGGCGAAAAAAACGCAATATTCGAGACATCCCGCCAGCGACTATTTCATTCTCCCTAGAACCGCGCTCGCGATGGTATTTTTCTGAATCTCCTTGGTCCCCTCGTAGATCTCGGTGATCTTGGCGTCGCGGTAGAAGCGCTCCACTTCGTATTCGAGCATGTAGCCGTAGCCGCCCAGAAGCTGGATGGCTTCGTCGGCCACTTCCACTGCGCTGCGCGCGGCGTACATCTTGGCCATGGAGGTCAGGGTGGGATCGATACGCCCCTGGTCGAAATTCCAGGCGGCCTTGTACGTTATTAGCCTCGCCAGTTCGACCTTGGTGGCCATGTCGGCTATTTTGTGCTGCGACGCTTGGAACTGGCCGATTTTCTTTCCGAACTGTTCCCGCTGCCTGATATAGTCCACGGCGCGATCCAGAGCGCCCTGGGCCGTCCCCAAAGCCTGCGCGGCCACGAGAATCCGGCTTTCGTCGAAAAACTCCAGAACCTGGTAGAACCCCTTGTTCTCCTTGCCGATCAGGTTGCTCGCCGGAACCCGGACATCCTTGAAGGTCACCTCGGCCGTGGACATCATGTGGATTCCCATTTTGTCCCCGATCTCGGTGGCCCCCACGCCGGGCATGTCTGCGTCCACGAGAAACATGCTCTGCCCCCGATGGCTCTGCGCGGTCTCCTGGTCGGTCTGGCACAGCACAGTGAAAAAGCTCGCCAGACATCCGTTGGTGATGAACGTCTTGACACCGTTGATCACCCACTCGTCGCCATCCTTGACCGCCGTGGTGTCCATGCGCGTGATGTCCGAACCATGGTCGGGTTCCGTGAAACACCCGCCGCAGAGCACCTCTCCCAAGGCCACCTTGGGCAAATATTTTTCCTTCATCTCGTCGGTGCCGAACCGAAGGATATTTTCGGCCGCGAAACCGGCCAGGACCACAGCGGCCCCGATTCCCGAATCCCTGCGGCAAAATTCCTCCGCCACCAGTATGTTTTCCAGCACCCCCAGCCCCTGGCCCTCGTACTGCTCGGGAAAATGGATGCCGATAAATCCCAGTTCCGCCGCTTTTTGCCAGATTTTCCTGGGAAACTCGTGCTTTCTCTCCAACTCCAAGGCAAGCTCCTTATCGAACTCCCCTTTGGCGAATTCCCTGGCCGCCTTTTGAATTTCCTTCTGCGACTTGCTTAGTTCAAAATCCATGTTTCCATCCCCTTTTTATGTTGAAAATTCGTTGTCTGCCCTTTTCCGTGGAAAATATCATATGGAAACGTCGGTGCGCAAGAACCGTCTTGCTGCCAAAGCGATTTCGGTCTAAGAGATACAGGGGGTTTGGTTATAACGTCGGCCAACCACAACACCGTCATTCCGGGCGGAGCTTGCTTTAGACCCGGAATCCAGGCGATGATCGAAACCGCTGGATGAAAAGCGGCCGAAATTAAAGCCAAGCCCGAAACAGGCCCTGCCTTTCGCAGAAAAACAACCGAATCAATCGTTGACGATACAGTCTGTATTTGCTATAGTCAGATTATAAAGACTGTAAATTTTACGATTGAATCGGGAGGGCATTCCATGAGAACAATAAGCTCGCCAAACACATTCAAGACCTGCTATATCGCCCAAATTAAGAAGGACTTGGGATTTCCCGTGCGAAAGGCCGCGAATCGAAAGGGAAAGGACGGAATAACAAAGGTGAACGAGACATTGAGGCCCTTTATCGAAAAAGCCATCTTGATTTTGAACGAAAAGACCGGCGAAATTCCTTCGTACAAAGATGTTCAGCAGCTTTCTTTCAAGCTTTATAAAGAATCTAAAGGCAAATCCGAAACCGACACTCTTTTCGGTTCCGTCAAGTTTGAAGACACCGAATTCGTCAAAAGCATCGCCGAGGACAAGGATATTTTCTATGAATGCTGACTTCGCGAAGTATCGCAACAAGAAAATTTTCGTAGATGCCAACGCTTTTATTTATCATTTAATCGGCGTATGCAGGGTATCAAGAGAAATATTCAGGCTCGGCGAGGAAGAAAAGTTGGGATTGATAACCACGACCCGAATAATCGAGGAAGTGATCCACAAAATCGTATTGATCAAGGCGAGGGAAAAATTCGGAATCGTTTCCAAAACAATGCCGAAGCTTCGAAGAGACACGGAAAAAGTCAAAATCATGGCGGCTGAAACAAAGCCTGTTTTCCGGCTGATTCAAGCGATACACTTGTCAATCGAGGTCGTTTCTTACCGCGATCTTATGAAAATCCAGGAAGTCATGGCGGCGCAGGGTCTCATGGGAAACGATGCACTGATTTACATAGTCATGAACAAATTCAATCTAAAATATCTGCTTTCAGCCGATTCGGACTTCAAAGCTATCGAAGGCATATCCGTCATTGCCTGCCAGCCGGATTTTTCCGGAACAGATTAAATCTTGACGTCGTCGGAACGGGTATAGACTTCGATGCCGAGCTTTTCGGCGACGGCCATCCCTCTTGGGTCTACATTGGGCGACACGACGATTCTCCTGTCGGCCTTGCGGTCGTGCAGTTTTTCGTAAAAGGAAGCCTTCCTGTCGAAAATATAGATGTCCCCCCGGCTCATGGAGGATTTGATTTCACAGATGATTAATGTGCCATTTTTGACGATGACATCCAGTTCCACTTGGTCGGGACGGCCGAAAACCACCCCCTCTTCGTCAAACTCGGTGACATTCAAGACCTCGACTCCGAAGGAATCCTCCAAAATCGCCTGCAATCCGTTTCGGAAGGACTCTTCTGTGAAAATCCCCCATCTGGCCCCCAAAGCGCCGATGCCGCTTTCGATTCTCGCATTCATTTTCCTGAGGAGTTCTTGGTTTTCATCCCATTTTCTGTTCTGCTCGTCCCATTTCCGATTCTGCTCGTCCCATTTCCGATTCTGTTCGTCCCATTTCCGATTCTGTTTCCTGTTCTGTTCATCCCATTTCCTGTTTTGTTCATCCCATTTCCTGTTTTGTTCTTCCCACTTCCGGTATTGTTCTTCCCACTTTTTCGCTTGTTCCTCCCGATCTGCCCGCATTTCATCGAGTATGCGGTCGAACCGGTTGTCGGTCTCGGTTTTGCCAGCGAAAAGATTGTGGGCGACCTTAAAAATCGAATCGCGTGTCTCGATGTCGTCCATTATGATGCTTGGAAGCGCCCGGCGAATTATTTCCTTTATTTCTTCGACGTTCATATCCGACTCCTTCAATCGTTGTTCAATCAATGATAATCGAATTCAATTCTCTTTTCAAGCTGCTCTTTTTCAGCGCATCAGTAGAACGACTTCTCCTCCGAGAGCATTGGCACAGGAAAGAACCTGTCTCCGAAACGGTCGGCGAATCTTTTCAGCGCGAGGGCGATAGTGCCGAGACCGAGGGTGTTGGCCCATCTCAACAGGCCGCCTCTAAACGGAGGAAAGCCGGTGCCGAAAACCATTCCCGTATCGATGTCGTGGGGAGTTTTCACGATTCCTTCCGACAGGCAGCGGGCGGCCTCGTTGACCATCAGGTACATCATGCGCTCGACGGCCTCGTCGCCGTTTTCGCGTTTTGATTCGCCCAGAATGGATTCGGCGGTGGGATTTGCCATCCTTCTTCTCCCGTCGCGGTAGATATAAAAGCCCTTGCCGCCTTTTTTTCCCACCAGCCCGGCGTTTCCCATCCGCTCGGTCAAGCCCGAGGCTTTCAATCTGTCCTGGAAGGCCGCAGCCAGGGTCCGTCCCACTTCGGAGGCGATGTCGATTCCCACTTCGTCGATGAGCCGAAACGGCCCCATGGGCATGCCGAACTTGACCACGAGCGAATCGAGCCACTGGAAGTCGCAGCCTTCCTCGGCCAGCAGACAGGCTTCGTTGATGTAGACCCCCAGGAGGCGGTTGACCAGAAAGCCCGGGCTGTCCTTGACCACGACGGGAACTTTCCCCAGTTTTTTCGCCAGGTCGAATACCATAGCGACGGCGGCATCGTGGCTTTTTTCCCCGGCGATCACCTCCACAAGGGGCATTCGGTGGACCGGGTTGAAAAAGTGCATGCCGCAGACGCGCTCCGGGTGCCTCGCGGCGGATTGCAGCTGCGTCACGGAAAGCGCGGAAGTATTGGTGGCGAACACGGCGTTTGGAGAGAGATAGTCTTCCGCTTCTCGCAAAACGCGCTTTTTGATCTCCATGTTTTCGGCCACCGCCTCTACGACCAGCTGCGTTCTTCTGAGAGCCTCGTAGTCCAGCGTGCCGTAGATCCGTTCCATTTTTCTGCGCTTTTGCCTGGAAGTCAGCTTGTGTTTCCTTTTCAGTCCTTCGAACAGGGAATCGGCATGGGCGAGACCTTTCAGAAGCATTTTGTCGTCGATGTCCTTCATGGCGACAGGATAGTCCTTGTAGGCCAAAAGCTGCGCGATGGCGCCGCCCATGACCCCCGCGCCGATCACGCCGATATTCGAGGGCGCTTCGAATGAAACCTCCGTTTCCACTCCGGTCTGCTTCTTCGGTCGTTCGCTCAGGCGAAAAATGTGCAGAAGGTTCTTGTGCTCGGGGGTGGCGACGGCCTTGCCGAACAGGCGGGCCTCGATTTTCAGCCCTTCGGCCAAAGGCTTTCCCAGCCCCTTTTGCAGGGCTTCGATGGCCATCAGCGGCGAGGGATAGTTGCCGTGCGTCCTTTTAAGCACTTGTCTTTTGGCGATCGCGAGCATCAGAAAACGTCCGGCGAAATTTTTCGCGGTGATCAGTTCCACCATGCCCGTGGCTTTTTTCTTCCGAGCGGCCAGGTAGTTTCGTCCGCCGGTGCGGATGATTTCCTCCGCGAAGGAAACGGCGTAGTCGTTCAGGATTTCGTCGGGGACCACCTTGTCCACGAGGCCGCACCGATATGCCCGATATGAATTGTAGCTTCTTCCGGTCAAAATCATGTCCAGGGCGGTCTGAAAGGAAACGAGCCTGGGAAGCCTCTGGGTGCCGCCCCATCCGGGAAAGATGCCCAGCTTGACCTCGGGCAGGGCGATGCTCGTCTTTTCCTTGGCCGCGATCCGAAAGCGGCACGCCAGGGAAAGCTCGGTGCCCCCGCCCATGCAGTGGCCGTTGATGACCGCGATGGTCGGGACTTTCATCCCGGCGATCTTGTCGAAAATTTCCTGGCCTTTGCGCGCGGCATTTTCCGCCTGTGTTGCGGTATGGATGGCTTCCAGCTCGTCCAGGTTGGCCCCGGCGATGAAGCCTTTTTCCTTGGCCGAACAGATCGCCAGCGCCTTTACTCCCGGTTCGGCCTGGATTGCGGACAGGGTCCGGTCGAAGGATTGCAGAAAGGCGGAGCTTAGCACGTTTAGCGAAGAGTCGCGGTTGTCGAGCATGAGGACCGCGACGCCTTTGTCGTTGATGCTGCAGGTGGTGTGCTCGTTCATTTTTTCCTCCCCCTATGCTCTTTCCAGAATCATCGCGCCGCCCTGCCCTCCTCCGACGCACAGCGTCGCCAGTCCGAACTGGACGTCCCGGCGTTCCATTTCCTTCATCAAGGTCAGGACCAGCCTTGCGCCGGTGGCGCCGACCGGGTGCCCCAGGGCCACGGCGCCGCCGTTCACGTTCAAGATACCGCGGTCGATTTCTCCGATGGGCGACGACATCCCCAGGTTCTCCTCGGCGAATTTTTTCGACGAGAACGCGATTTCGTTCGCGATCACCTGGGCGGCAAAGGCCTCGTTGAGTTCGATCAGCTGCATGTCCTTCAACTCCAGCCCCGCGCGATCCAGGGCGATGGGCACGGCAAAGGCGGGCCCCAGGCCCATGGTGGACGGATCGTTTCCCGCGTATCCCCAAGAGCGGATATAGGCCTTGGGTTCGTATCCTTCCAGGCGGGCGAAGTCCTCGTCCATCAGGACCAGCGCCGCGGCCCCGTCGGTGATTTGGGACGAGTTGCCGGGTGTGATGGTCCCGAACTTGGGGTCAAAGAACGGCTTGAGCTTGGAGAGGGCCTGCATGGTCTGGTTTTCCCGGTAGCCGTTGTCGTGGTCGATTACCGGCGGATTGCCGCCGGGGTTGTAGATTTTCATCACCTCGTTGTCGAAGCGGCCTTCCCGCCAGGCCCTGGCGACCCGCAGGTGGCTTTCCAGGGCGAATTCGTCCTGTTCTTTGCGGGAGATCTTGTATTGCTTGGCCAAGACCTCGGCGGTCTCTCCCATGTTGAGGCCGCAATAGGTGTCGGTCAGGCCGAGCTTGACGCCGATCACGGGCGCAAAATCCGCAGGGCGAAGGGATGCGGCGACCTTGAGTTTTTTCCGGATGCTTTTTGCGCGGGTGATGTCGGTCAGCTTGTCCTGGAATGACTTTCGAAAGAGAAAGGGAATGTTGCTCATGCTTTCCACCCCGCCCGCGACAACCGCCCTGGCATGCCCCAGCTCGATCATCATGCAGGCTTCCGTCAGGGCCTGCATGCCTGCGGCGCAGTTGCGCTGCACGGTGTAGGCGGGCACGTACACGGGAATTCCGGCCATCAGGGCGGAAGTCCTGGCAGTGTTGGGAGCGTCGGCGGGCGGGCCGCCGCAGCCCAGGATCACATGGTCCAGAGTTTCGGGGTCCACGCCGGTGCGCTCCAGGATCTCCCGAATCGCGAACCGGGCCAATTCGGCGGCCCCCAAATCCTTTTGGGTCGTATTGAACTTTGTGAACGGCGTTCGAACGCCATCGACGATGACAGTGCGAGCCATGGCGACAATCTCCTTTCAATAGCGACGGGTCTTGATAATGTTGATGATCAGCCAGATTCCCACCACGGCGGATATGATGTAGCCGATGATGCCGATGGCCGGAAAGCCGAACAGAAACGGCTCCACTCCAGTGGTGATGATCATGGACGAACCGATAATCATGGCGGCGATGATGATGCCGAAGGTCAGCCGGCTGAATATGTTTTCCAGGGTATTCTGCAACCCCCCGAGCTTTTTGTGCTCGAACCGCAGGGTCAGTTCGCCCCGGTCGATCTTGTCCACGATTCCCACAAACCGGCGATTGAGCTTCCCCCGGTAGGTTAAAAGCCGGTAGATCGTGGACTTGAACCTCTTGAACAATTTTCCGGGCGAAAGCCTTTCGGCGGCCACGTCGCGCAGGTAGGGCGCGGCCTCGGAGATCACGTCCAGCTCCGGGTAGATCTGGCGCGCGGTGCCTTCGACCGTGATCAGGGCCTTGAGCATGATGAAAAGGTCCGGCGGCAGACGCAGGCGGTTTTCCCTCAGCAACTCCGTGATATCCAGAATCATGGCGCCCAGGTTCAGGTCCTTCAGGGGCACGGCCATGTAGGCGTCCAGGATATCGAGCAGCTGCCTTTCCAGCCGGCGCCGGTTCACTTCGCCCTCGGCCGCCGTGATGACCAGCAGCGACTCCACCAGCCTGCTGCTGTCGTTCTCCACGATGGCGTAGAGAAAATCGATCAGGTCGTAGCGCTCCTCCTCGGTCAGCCTTCCCACCATGCCCCAGTCCAAAAGACACATGTTCTGCCGGTCGTCGATGAGGATGTTTCCCGGGTGCGGATCCGCGTGGAAGAAACCGTCCTCCAGAATTTGCTTGATGGTCAGCCGAAGGCCCCGCTTGGCGAGTTCTTCCGGGTCCTGGATTGTGCCTGGGGCGAGCTGTGTGATCTTCTTGCCCTCGATCAGCTCCATCACCAGCACCGACTCGGTGCAGTACTTGTTGATCGGTTCGGGAATGTGCACGCCGGGCGTGTCGCTCCGGTTCGCCCTGGCGATTTTCATGTAGCCCGCTTCCCGGTTGAAATTCAGCTCTCTTTCGATGTTGCGCCTTGTCAGATGAACGAGGCCGGGAAGGTCGTATATTTCGTATTCGCTCAGTCTTTCGTCGATCTGTTCTGCGATGGCCCCCAGGATGTCGAGGTCGGTTTCGATCGTCTTGCGGATGTCCGGGCGCTGGATCTTGACGGCCACCGGCTGCCGGGTGTCCTTGAGCACGGCCCGGTGGACCTGGGACAAGGAGGCGGCGGCCACGGCTTCCTCCTCTATGAGAATGAAGATGTCCTCCAAGGGCCTTTCGAAGCTGTCCTCCGCCACCTTTCGAATCCGGGCGAACTCCACCGGCGCCACGTCGTCCTGGAGTTTTCTCAATTCCAGAACCAACGGCTTGGGGAGCAGGTCGGAACGCAGACTCATGATCTGCCCGAATTTGATAAAGGTGGGACCCAGGTCCTCCAAGGCCATGCGAAAACGCTCGTACACGCTCATTCGCTTATCGACCCGGTCGCCGTTTTTCACGATGATGCTCGGAAGCTCCAGACGCTCCACGATGCCGCCGAAACCGTACTTGATCAGAATGAAGATGATGTCCTTAAAGCGGCCCAGGTTGGCAATGGTCTTTATTTTCACTATCGACGGTTCCCTTCCTTGTCGTGCGGCACGTGCCCGACGGATTCCAGCAGCGTCACTCTCTTCTCGACGCTCTCCAGTTTTTCCCGCAAGCGCTTGACTTCCTGGTGGCTGCCGACATCGATGCTTTCCATGGCGCTTCTGAGCGCGTGTTTCAGCCCGCTTTCCAGGTCGGTCCACTGGCGCTTTCCCGCCTCGTAGAGTTCGTTGGCGAGCCTTTCGGCGTCCTCCTTGCTCATTTTGGCCTCCTCGACCAGTCTTTGGCAAACCGACTCGATCTTCTCCCGAGTCAGAACCACGGCCCCGAAACTGGCCAGAATCCCCCTTCTCATTTCCTCCAACATGCATGCCTCCTTGCGATGTATGATGCGAGCGGACGTGCGCCGCCATTGCCGCTTGTTTGATCGAACGACCTCGTATGGAACCTATAGGTATATTCCATGCTGTTCGTCAAGGACCGAGGGGCATTTTTCGGCCGGTAAAAGACGGGTTTTGATTTCGTGCCGGAGAGATTGTTTTTCGGAAGGACGCCGCTCCGAAGACTCGATTTATCGGGAAAGCACATCGTAGGCGACTCTGGTCAGATCCGTCGCCTTGGAATCCAGTTTGGAGAGAAAGAATTCGGCCCCGCTCAGGTCCGCCTTCTGGCGGTACTCGGGAAAATCGTAGTTGGTGAAAATGACGACCACCACATGGGGGTGCCTGGCTTTGATCTCCCTGGTCAGTTCGAGCCCGTTTTCCTCGCGAAGCTTGATGTCCATGAACACCAGGTCGGGCGGGTCCTCTTCGAAAGCCGCCCGCATCTGGTTGCCGTCCGCCGCTTCGGAAATCTTCGAATCCGGAAATTCCACGGAGAGGATCTCCCTGGCGGTCCTTCGCAACAACGGGTTGTCATCGACGATCAAGATATGGCTCATGCAACGAAGATCTTTCCCGGAACGATAGCGGTCCCGGATGATATTGTAAACGAAACGTATATTTCCGACGTCTTTCGACCGGCGAATACCTGTGGACCATACTTACAATTAATGGTATCGGGAGGCGAAATAAATAGGGTGAAATACGTATTTCCGGCAAGACCGCCCATTACCGCAATGCAACACGAGCGTTGCCCGACCGTCGGGAAAGGAAGAACCTGCTTTGAACGACATTCGTATCCAACATGTCAGACTCCGGGACCTGGTGCGTTTCGCGTCGAATTTCCTGGCAAACGGCGACAGTTCCCATGCCGCCCCCATCACACTGGCGCGGGCAAAGGCCCATGCGAAAAACCCGCACGCCCGAGACTCCGACGTCGCACTTCTGGCCGCCTTCGACGGACAGCGTTGCGTCGGCTACATCGGACGGCTGCCCGGAGTGTTGAGGACCCAGGGAGCGGACGAACGGGTTTTCTGGATCACCACGTTCTTTCTGGAAGAAGGATATCGAGGCATGGGACTGGGAAAACTCCTTTTGAAAGAACTCGTGGATTTAAAGGAGGATCTTGTCACATCCCGGGTCACGGAAAAGGCGGAAAACGCCATGGTCAGCCTCGGCATGAAAATCTTAGGAGAGCTGCCCTATTTTCAAATCAGAGTCGAAAGGGGCCACGTGTCCGGGCCTTTGTTCGAGGCTTTGGGGTTGCTGGCTTGCCTCGGAGGCAGGTCCAACCTCCTTTCCCGCTTTCTCGAACTGCTGGAAAAGGCGGTTGCGGCGCTGGAGAAACGGTTTTTTTACGCCTCCATATCCGGGCTGTTGACACAATTGGCCCGAGGGTGCCGTTTCCAAACGGCCGAACACATCGAAGAATCCGATTTTTTCCCAGAACAATGGCCTTCCCCGCCTTTTTTTTATCGCGGTCCCGAAACCATCGAATGGATGCTGAAAAACAAATGGGTGTTTTCCAAAGACGACGCGAAAGACGAAGTTCCCAATTATTATTTTTCCGGCGCAAAGGCCCTTTTCGAATACGTTCCCGTGCGATTGTTCTCCAAGAGGACCGGAGAATACAAAGGTTTTCTGATCACCTGCGCCTCCACACAAAAGAAAAGGATCCAGGTCAGGGTCTTGGACAACATGCTGGCGAACGACGACGAGATACCCGCCGCATGCGCCGCTGCTTTGTCCCATGCACGAGCAGTCCGAGCCGACCGCATCGAAATTCCGCAAAAATGGGGGCTTTTCCTGAAACCAAACCCGGTATGGAAAAGTTTTTTGAAAAAACAGACGAGAACATACCTGTATTGGCCGACAAGCGGAGAAAGCGCCTTGGAAAAAGCGAAGGGCAAAATCGCGTTGGATTATTGCGACGGGGATATCGCGTTTACCTGAAAACCTGCAACAAGCTTCGGGCTTGGTTGAGAATTTACAGAATGAGGGAAGTGCAGCTACTTCCCCCACAACAATCACATCTTAATGGAAAGGTAAAAAATATGTATGCGGTCGAGTTTAAAGCAAAAGTCAAAGACGGAATGATCGAAATTCCCGAAAAATACAGAAAAAAGCTACTACGTAATGTCAAGGTCATATTGTTGACCGAAGATACGACCGGAGAAGAGTCTTTCGATATTATCGAGGAACTTCTGGAATCTCCTCTGAAAATGCCAGGCTTCAAGCCTTTTAAAAGAGAGGAAATTTATGACAGAAACAAATAAAAGCAAGAAAGTATGCCTCATAGATTCAAATATCCGGCTTTATTCTTTTGTGGAGACCCAGGATGCTTAAAAATCACGCATAGCGAAAGCTCTCATCAGAAACGCGGACATTTCCGTAACTGTTACTACGCAAATTATCAACGAGGTTTGCGTAAATCTTTCAAAAAAAGCGGGTTTTTCCGAGGAAAAATTGCGGCACCTCATCGAATGCTTCTATGAAAAGTACCACGTCATCGAGCTAAACAGGACAATTCTTATCAAGGCGTCCGACATCGGAGAAAAGCATTGTTTTTCTTTTTGGGACAGCCTTATCTTCGCAAGCGCATTGCACGAAAACGTCGATATTCTATACTCGGAAGATATGCAGACGGGTTTCATTGTTGGTAAAACCCGCTTAATAAATCCATTCAACCAATAAAGCAGTCAGTCGTCAATCATGCTGTCAATGTCAATTCTGTTTACGATTTGCATACCGTCGCCAGACCGTCCATTATAAAAATTCTTGAAACCGTAACCTTTCAAAATTTCGATCAGCTCCGGCGTATATTCATTGAACGGAAATCCATAGTCTTCGGGCTGGAAACCGAGCTTTTTCTCGAACCATTCCAGGCATGATTCGGTGTCGTATCGAACGAACTCCTCCCATTGCGAACGAGACCGCCGAACCAACCGCCCGCCGGATACGTCGAATCCCCGAAAAGCAAGCTTGGAGCGTCGGTTCATGCTGTCGCCCCCCAATGCGTCCGGGACCGGTACACGGGCGATCTTCCAACGGCTCACTGGCTTTTTGGGCGGATGTTCGGCCAAGACGACGTCGTGAAAATGGCTGTGGACGCCGATGACGACATTTTCGCCGTCGGCGACGGCCTTGAGTTCGTCCAAGTTCATGAACTGGTCGAAATTCTTTTCGACAATGGCCCTGTACATGTATCTCCGCGATTTAACGAACGGCAGGTGCCGACCGTCGAACCGCGCGCGGCGCTTGCCCTGCCCGATGAAACCGGTCGCGATCAGATATAGGCGAGGGTTTTCCATCCTTTCGAAGAGAGGAAGATAATAGTATTGGGAAAACAAGCCGTCGTCGAACGAAAGGCGGTAGGGGGCGAGGTCGAGCTGGAAAAATTCCTTGCGCACGTTGTGAATCATCAGGGTTTCCACGGGGCGTTTGCCTCCTGTAAAATTATCGAAAATGGGCTTTGTTTTGAAGCGCTCCTTTATGGACTATACTTGAAAACCCTTTCGAACATAGTGTAGTCGATGGGTTCCGGAATGACAGGCGACGTCTCTACATTGCCGACGGCCCTCGGGGCTTCCTCCGATTGCTTCCCCCACCAGTTGTTGATGGCCGAGACTTTTTTCCCAGCCTCCAGGACCTTCAGGTCGTAGTCGCCGTTGTTGTAGATGTTGTTGTTTTGAATGATCGCGTCGGTGTTTTTAAGGAGGATTCCGCCAGCCTGATTTTGGGATACAACGGATTGTGTGACGGAGAGTTTGGCGTTTCTGGCGGAAACGCCCGCTTTTTCGCTGGTTCGGACCAGACTGGATTTGATGTCCGCCTGCCCGCCGTCCAGCACGACCCCCCAGCCGTTGTCCTGGAAAAGACAGTGGTCCAGAACGAAATTGGACTTGGCGGTGCGCAGGCCGTACTCGGCCTTGGATATCTCGCAATAGGAAAAGAGGTTCTGGTTTGTGCTTTTGTCCATCAGAACGCCTTTCCATTCCGATTCGCCCAGGCCGGAAATTCTGATGGGGGCGTCCTGGGCGCCCTGGGCGACGATTCTTCCCTGAATGGCCATGCCCAGCTTGCGGAACCATACGACGACGCCGGGCTCTATGGTCAGGGTGGCGCCGGGCCTCACGATGAGGGCATTGCTGCCGAAATAGGGGCTTTTTGCCGCTTCGAGGACGTAATCTTTGGATACGACTTCCGGAAGGACAGTGGGTTCTCCCAGGGAAACGGAGCCGAGGACATCGGTCCAGCGGCTTTCCAGGCCTTTGGAGGACTTCAGGTAGCCGGCCACACGGCCGTACACCAGCTTGTCTTGCGGCTGGACTTCATAGGAACCGATGTAGGTTCCGGGTTCTTTTTCCGATAGCGGCCTGCGGGATATCACCGGCGGGATTTCCCAGGAGGCCTCGTTTCCGGGCTCTCCCACCAGGACCACCCG
This sequence comes from Desulfobacterales bacterium, assembly GCA_963674505.2. GTDB lineage: Bacteria > Desulfobacterota > Desulfobacteria > Desulfobacterales > SKZT01. Next base: position 4,506,475 of record CAXXIG010000001.1, on the reverse strand, counting down.
GAGCGACTGGCCGGGCCTGACCAGCCTGTCGGAGGCGTTGTGCACCAGCAGCTCGATGCGGGGAGGAGGGTCGGATATACGTTCCGGGTTGGGTATGGTTTCGATCATCTGCATGCTCAGCTTGCTGGCGGCATTGACCTTTTTGGCCTGGTTGTAGTTGATCGCGGACCGGACCAAGGTGGCCGCCAGCCCGGTGAGACTCAAGGGAACGTCGCCCTGGCCGATGGTGGCGGTATGCTCCAGTTCCCAGATGGTTTTGCCGGTCTTGCAGCTCACCATTTTGGCTTTCATCGCCGCTTCGGTCTCGGCGTATATCACCGCGTAGGTCTTGCCGAATTCCGTCACTTCGCCGAAGATGACCGCGTCCACGCCCAGAAACTGGCCCAATTTTGCCGTATCGGCGGGCTCTCCCGCCAAGATACTGTCGTACAATCCTCTTTTTCTTAAATCGTCGTCCACCAGGCCGGGCTCGACGTCCCGGTAGTTGAGGGAGGAGAAGAAATTGTAGAACATTTTGCGGACCACCGTCCCGGCTTCTGGGTCGGCAGTCTTGTTGACGAATGGCAGAACCGCAACGCGGACGGGCAATTCGGCGCCCTTCTCCACGACGGCCTCGGGGGTGGGGTCGATGCCGACCGCCGCGCAACCCCAGAACGAAAATGATATCGCAGCCAAAATCAACGCGGTTCGAAGAACGTTTCTGCCGTATTTTTTTTCCGATTTTTCCATGCGCCTTATTTCCAAGGGGTTTCCGAGTCTTTTTCGCCTTCCTTGTCCTCGAAAAGATATTCCATTATCCATGATTTCTCCTTGCCGGAGCCTTCCAGCAATTTTTCGACTTCTTTTTTTCCTTCCGCTCCGGTTTCGGGAAGGGAAGCGGGCTTCTTAGCTTCGGCTTTCTTGGCTGGCTTTTTCCGGGGGGCCTTGGCAACTCTCGCCTTCTGCGAGCGGCTTCGGGCGTCCTTGATCTTCTCTTCGATCTCCGGGTCGTCGGGATCGATCACGCTGTATCTTTCATAGTACGTGATGGCCCGGGAAAGATTGCCCGCCTTCAGATGCTTGTCGCCGTGGAATCGGTAGAACTCCTTCATCTGCTCGATTCTCTGCAGGGCCAGGCGGTTTTGGGGGTCCTCCTCCAGGACCGCCAGGTAGGCAGAATACGCGTTTTCTTCGGCAGGGGTCAAGTATTTTTTTTCCAGAAAGCTTTTCTCCGCCCTTTCCAGCAGCTCCGTCACATCCTTGTCTTGCAGATTTTCCTTCTGGAATTCCATCCAGATGGCCTTGATTCTCTTCTGCGCCGATTCAAAATAGACACTGTCCTGGTCGATGGCGGCATATTCGTTGAGGGCCTGCTGGTACTTCTCCTGGGACTCGAGGTATCGTCCCATGTTCAGATACAGGGAGTCGAGCTTAGCCCAGAGGGGCTCGGAGGCCTCCCATGCGCCATAGCTTCTCAGGTGCTGTCTGAGAAACGCCTGGGCCTCTTCCAGAGCGCCCCGGCTTTCCATCTGCTCCGCCATTTCCATGGCGGTTTTAGAAAGAAGTCCCTGCGCAGTCTTTTCGGCTTCGGGAGAAAGCTTTTTTTCCAGAATGCCCGCCAGCTCTTTTCCGGCCTTCTCGTAGTCCCCCGATTCGACCTTGGCGGCCGCCGCCTCCATCATTTTATTCTCCTGCCTGGGTAGATAAACATAGGAATACATGGCATAACCCGCCACTACCAGAACGAGAATAGCTGCCACCGCCATAGCCGCCCAACCGGCGCCTCTCATTTTCGTCACGATTTCGGTTTCGCCTGCCGGGGCGATGTCCTCGGGACGGTCGGAAATGAAAGTCAGCACGTTGCTTCCGACATCGATGCGGTCGCCGGAATACAGCCGTTTTTCCTCCCCCTCGACCTTGGCGTCGTTGACCAGAAGCGGATAGGTCGCGCTCAGATTCCTAGCCAAGTATTCGCCGTTTCTGAAAACGATCGCGCAGTGGCGTCGGGATACGGAGGAATCGTCCAGGCGAAGGTCTGAATCGGCGCTTCGCCCGATGACGAATTCGGGTTTGTCCAGAGAAACCGACCGGACAGGAGACACCCCGTCGTCGAGCATCAGCCGAGGCCCCATTTTAACGACCTCTAACGGCTTTTCCATGAAAACGGTCTTATCCGCATCGCCCGATTCGCCAAGGGGTTCCGACGGGACCTCGACTTCCGCCCCCACCTGAAACTGCAAGACGGTCTTGCCCATGCTGACAGTGTCGCCGTCGCGAAGCGCCTTTTCATCGATAGGCTTTTTATTCACCAAGGTGGGGTTCTGTCCCAAATTTTTGAGGATATACTTGCCGTCCCGGAAGGTAAGCCTGGCATGGACCCTGGAAACGGTGTTGTCGTCCGGGATTACGAATTGGCATTTCTTGGGGGACCTTCCGATCAGAAGATCGCCGCTTTCGATCTTGTAGGCGGGAACGTTCGGATTGCTGATAAACGCGAAGCGGGGAGCTGGCCTCAATGTGTGAACCTCCTTGAAATCAGAAACGTAAAAATTTCCTGGAACCGGAGCGGCTTAGGGACCGAACGCATGGGTCGCCGTCGCCCGAAACGCAAAAGCCCCGGAGCGACAGCGATCCTGTCAGGCGTTCTTGTGCATCTTCGTGTCCAGCTTGCCATTTTTGTCCAAGGTGTATTCGATCAGCGAAGAACCGTCCTCGCTTTCCGCGAAAATCGCCCAGCATGGGCCGAAAATGGTGTCGAGTTCCTCCTCGTTGCATGTGGGCAGATAGACGCGAAACACCCTGGGGTCGTAGAAGCGGAAGAAGACGGGGCGCATTTCGTCGTCGTACACCTTGGTAAAGTAGCGAAAATGCTTCTGTATATGCTTCAAGTCGGCGTCGGAGCGGAGGAAAATCCCCCAGCTTTTGCCCCATCCGCTTCCCAGCACCCACTTGGTGAAGGGCGTGTCTTTTTTCAGGGGGACGACATACGGCGCCACCTCCGCGAGATCGAAGCCTTGCTGGCCCTCGAAAAGGCACCTGTTCTCCACGCCCGAAAGCATGATTTGGCCAAGAATGGCTTCGTCGCGGGCGGAGTCGAGTATGGCGTATATGTTGTACTTGTCCGTTCCGGCCCACCAGATTTGATCGGCAGCCTTTATGATATCAAACTTATCGGCCATTCAGGTTCAATCCTTTCCGTCGCCGTCGGCGGCACCGTTTCCACGAGCGTTTTCAATCGCTGAAACCGATCGAAAAGGTCCCGTCCTCGGAAACGCCCAATTGGACTTCGGAGGGCATGGTACCTTCGCCCATGCGCCCCAGAATCTCCATGGACATCCTCGGCAGGATGGTACCGCTCATGATGTTGTCGATATTTCTCGCCCCTGTCTCGACCTCGACGCAACGGTCGGCGATCTGTTGAATCACGGCGGGGTCCGTGACCAGTTTTATCTTGTGGGTCTCGGCCATCCTTTCGCCCAGCTTGTCCAGCTTCAACTGGACGATGTCCTTCATGACATCTGGCGGCAGCGTGTAGTACGGCACGATGTTCATGCGCGCCAGCAATGCGGGTTTGAAGTGGTCGCTCAAGATGGGTCGAATCGCCGCGTTGAGGGTTTCCAGCGGCGGCCTTTCGCCGTCGGAACACAGCTCCGTGATCACTTCGGTCCCCAAGTTGCTGGTCAAAAAGATGACCGTGTTCTTGAAATCGATCACTCGCCCCTCTCCGTCGGAAAGCACGCCCTTGTCGAACACTTGGTAGAAAAGGTTCATCACTTCCAGATTGGCTTTTTCCACCTCGTCAAGCAGGACGACCGAATATGGACGCTGGCGGACGGCTTCGGTGAGCACGCCGCCTTCGCCGAACCCGACGTATCCGGGAGGAGAACCGATCAGCCTGCTGACTGTGTGCCGTTCTTGGAACTCGCTCATGTTGATGGAAACCATGAAACGCTCGCCGCCGAACAGAAGCTCCGCCACCGCAAGACCCGTCTCGGTTTTTCCCACGCCGCTGGGTCCGACCAGAAGGAAGATTCCCATGGGCTGGTTGGGCGCTTTCAGGCCGGCCTTGGCCGCCTTGACCCCCTGAGTGATGACCTGCAAGGCGTCGTCCTGGCCCTTGATGCGCAAGGCCAGGTTGTTTTCCAGGTTCAGGATGCTCGTGGCTTGGTCGCGCATGACCTTGCCCAAGGGAATGCCGGTCCAGTCGGACACGACCTTCGAAACCACGTCCGGATCGACTTCGACCCGAACCAGGGGCGTGGACCCCTGGAGCTTTTCAAGCTCTGCGGCGGTCTCGGCGATTTCCTTCTTCAATTGCTCCTCGGACCTGGGCGGCGCGGGTTCCGCATCCACGGGAGCGTCCTCGGACGGTTTGCCTTCGTACAGCTCCTTTCTCAGCGCGATGAGCTTGTGGGCCACCCCCTGCTCCTCCTTCCACCGGTCCGTGAGACTTTGGACTTCTTCACGCAAAGCATCCAGGCGGGCCTCGATTTCCGTGAGCCGTTCCTCATCGATGGCGATGCCGTGGGTCTTGTCCCGTTCCAGCCCGCGTTTCTCCCTTTCCAGGGCCTGGATGGACCGTTCCTTGTCTTCGACGACATCCGGCTTGGCCGTCAGCAGAATTTTCACGCGGGCCGCGCTGGTGTCCAAAAGGTCCACGGCTTTGTCGGGCAGCTGCCTTCCGGAAATGTACCGACTGGAAAGCTCGGCGGCCGCTTCTATGGCGTCGGTCCTCACCACGACCCCGTGGGCCTCTTCGTATTTCTCCTTCAATCCTTGGAGAATCAGAACTGCCGTCTCTTCGGAAGGCTCTTCGAGCTGAACGAGCTGGAACCTGCGCGCAAGAGCGGCGTCCTTTTCAAAATATTTCTTGTACTCGGACCAGGTGGTCGCGGCCACTGTCCTGAGTTCTCCTCTCGCCAAGGCGGGTTTCAGCAAGTTCGCGGCGTCGGAGCCGCCTGCGGTCCCCCCCGCTCCGATCAGGGTGTGGGCTTCGTCGATGAACAGGATGATGGGCTTTTCGGAAGCTTTGATTTCGTTGATGACGGACTTCAGACGGTTTTCGAACTCGCCCTTGACTCCGGCGCCGGCCTGGAGAAGCCCCATGTCGAGGCCTATCAGGGAAACGTTCTGTAGAAGGTCGGGAACGTCGCCTTCGGTGATCCGCAGGGCCAGTCCCTCGACCACGGCGGTCTTGCCCACGCCTGCCTCGCCGACTACGATGGGGTTGTTCTTTCGTCTTCTGGCAAGTATATCGATCATCTGGCGAATCTCACGGTCGCGTCCGAACACCGGGTCGATTCCCTTCTCCCTGGCCTTGGCGGTGAAATCCACGCAGAATTTTCCGAGCGCGGTGGCATCCCGAGGCCCCATGTCCTCTTCGGCGGCTGCTGCCGCAGCCCGTTCGGCCGGCTTTTCCGCGGAATTTTTCACGAATGTTCCGAAATCCGCCAGAAGTGCATCCTTGCCGATTTCCCTGAGAGTATCGACATATGATCCCGACGCGAACTGTCCCGACTTGATGATGAACGCCAACAGAAGCGCTCCGGATCGAATCTTGCTTTCTCCCAGATTCACCGACGCCAGAAGCCATGCTTCCTGGAACCACTCCATGAGAAGAGGGGAAAAGACCGGCTTGGCGGCGTTTCCCGTGCGAAACTCCTCGATGGTCCTGTCCAGGGACCTGGCGAGCCTTCCGGAATCTATGTCGAAATTCTTCAAAATGAGGGGAATGTCCGACTGAGGTTCTTCCAGCAACTTGGCGAAAAAATGCTCCACGGTCACCTCGTAGTGCGTACGCGATACGCACAGCCCCGCCGCGCCCTCCAAGCAGCGTTTGCAATAACCGTTCAAACGACCCAAAAGCTGTTTTATGTCTACCGTGATCATAGGCCTCTCCTTGTTCGGATGTTATAACTCAGGGGAAAATTGCACCCTGACCTCGCCCAGTTCATCTCCGGAAAAACTCCAGGTGTCCCAGCCCAGGCGGGACCACTCGGGCGCGCCCAAGCAGATCTGCCTGGCCTCCCCCGCCGCCAGAATGATCTCCATGTCGAACTCGAGAGGGTCCAGAACGTACAAACGGGTCAAGGCTACCATATCCTCGTACAACCTGCTGCCAGGGAAGAACTTGGGAAACAGATCCCTTTTCAAAGGGCCGACCTGCACCCTGAACTTGCCCATCCTGTCGTCGATCTCCTCGCCTACGACGGCATCGACCCCCAATGTTCCGACAGGACCGCCGAATTTCATGCGCTGGTCCTCGGGAATCTTGGCCCGGCGGTAAAGACAGGGAATGATATTGACGGACACCTTGCCAAGGGCGTCCGAAAGAAGCGTCTGCAATCCCAGAGCGGACCTGGGATACTGGGTGAAAAGGCCGATGTAGCGAATCAGTCGCCTCGGCTCGGACAAATCCATCCGCAAAGGCTCGTCGCCCAGGCCCAGCATGCAGTAAAGCCGCTCGATATTCTCATAATTGTCCTCTTCGGCAATCTGAAGAAACTGGTTGTATTTCATCATGCATGTGAAGAGGAGTTGGAACAGTCTTCCGTTTACGACATCGAAGAAATCGCGGGCCGTGGATTCGTCCTCCGCAGCTTCGTCCATGAGATCTTCGGTGTAGAAGGTCGGCATGGGGGACGAACTGCCGTAGAGCCCCAAAAAATTCGCGACCGCCACGAAGCGCGGACCGTCCTCGTCGTCGTTTTCCCGGATACGTTGCACATCGGCCGGGGGGAACGCCAGCGACAGGTGGGGGCGCACCCGTATCAGGCTTTCGATGGGTTCGAAATCGGACTTTCGAGACCCTTCCCGGCTGAAAAGGCGCAACAGCCTCAAGGTCTGAAAATACGAGAATTCGTGGCCTTCCCTCAAAAGCTCCAGCAGAAGCGATGGCTTGGCCCCCGAAGACTTGGAGGTCTCCTCTATCATCTCGGCAAATACATCCGGACTTATATCAGAGGTCTTTCCCCTATTCTCGGCGGCCATTGATACAGATCCCCCCTTAAAACTTCTTTTAACTTCAATATGGTGAAGGAATTCATGGAAGCGTAGGCTCCCAGAAAATAATCCAGAACGCAACCGAACAGATACAGGTCGCCCTGGCTCGCAAAATGGTCGTTGCGGGCGCTGAGCATGATTTCGCGTCCGCGCATAAGGATTCCGGAAACAAGCCTGTCGGCGGGTTTTGTCTCAAGCTTTTCGAGACCGGCGATCCGCCTTTTGTTCGCCAAGGCGAGCGTGCGGTCTCGTCCCTTTTCGAAAACATAGAGTTCCAGAAGCGCGCGAAGGTTTTCCGCCTTGGCCAAGGACACGTAGTTGAGCGAAAGGTGGGAAAGAAGCCTCCAAAGCAGGTTGCTTCCCAGAGGGGGCAGAATGCTCGTAGTCGGCGGAGTGATGTTGGAAAAATCCACGAATTCCGGCGTGCTGCTGGTGGGTTGCGAAATGTCTCCCATTCGCACTCCCTCGGGCAGAAAACCGTTGGTGCACATGAGATCGATGGAAAGGGTTTCCGACATCGGGGCCCCGTATTCCTTGGGATAGGCGACCGACAGGTAGAAACTCGTTTCGGCGCGCACCGGCGAACTTTTGAGGGTCACGTGATAGACCGGTCCCGATTCGGGTTCGGGGGTGAACAGGTCGAACGACGAATATTCCCTTTCCTGGGCGGTGCCGTGGGTGTATCCGACGACCTTCTCGATGGAATAGACCTGGTAGTGTGAAGGTTCCGTGCCGGAAGGACGGACCGGGTATTCGGTCTTTTTATGGTCCAGCCGGACGGGGTCGGCCTCGTGCGGGAAGATGTTGATCGCGGGAGTGGCGGAAAGGACGAAATTGTCCCGCCTGAGCCTGGTCGGTCTAAACGGCGGATCCGCCAGCTCGAAACGCACCTCGAAACGGACAGCGTCCTCCCTGTCCCTCCATTTTTCCCATCCGGTCAAATCCAGAAACAAGAATTTCTCAGGCAAAATGAAATATTCCTGGAGGACCCTGTAGCCTGGAAACGAGTGGGTGGGATAGGGAATCAGTTCCTGATGGAGTTCGAACCCGACCGGTTTCAGATGGTCGGGCGACAAAACGCATTCTTGCGTCGGGCCTTCGGCCTTGATGCCGATCCGTTTCAAGTGGTGGCGCAAAAGGAAGTACAAGTCCGATGAAGAGCTGAAATCCCCGGCCAGAAACAGCCTGAGTTTTTCCGGCTTCCATTCCTCGAGCTTGATTCCGGAGATCTCGAACATGAGACGAATGGACGGCGGCTGCCCGGACACTTCCACGAATTGCGCATCGACAAGCTTCAGCGGGTTGACCTCCACGTCGTAGCATGTTCTGAACAGACACGGAGTCCCGTCCACTGGAGGGGACGCCACATGGATGTTCTTTTGAATCGCGATGGGCTGCTTCAAAGTGGGCTTGGGGGAAAATTCGATAATCGTGGACGACGGAGTGGGTCTCAAGTAATGGGGCCAGATCAGCTGGATCATCTCGTGGATGATCTCCGGAAACTCGTCGTCGAGCTTCTGCCTCAAAAGACCGGTAAGAAACGCGACGCCTTGGAGCAGACGCTCCACATCGGGGTCCTGGGACGGCCCCTTGAGCATGTGGGCGAGCGCCGGATGGCTCTTGGAAAACCCCGCGCCCAAATCCTTCAAATTCGCGAGTTCTTCCTGGTAGTATCGATTGAACATGTTCGGAATTTCCTTGCCCGGACCTTGCGCCGGTTAGCGGCGAATCCGAATCTTGCCGTCGGAATCCACCATGCTTTCGAAAATTACGGGATTGTTTTCGTCTCCCGTGGCCAGCCTGGCTACTATTTGGAACCGGAGCGACAACGCGTCGTCCTCGTTGGGAATGAAACTGACGCGCACCGCTCTCAGCCGCGGTTCGTATTTCTGGATGACCGTCCGGATCGCCCTTTCGATGTCTCTTAGTGATTCGGGAATGCTATGTAGCAATCCTGTGAAATCGGGAATGCCGAAATCGTCCGCGATCTGCGCACTTCCCTGACGGGTGTTCAAAATCCGTTGAAGGTGCGAAAGGATGGAATCGACCACCCTTCTGGCGTCTTGTCCAGAACTGCGGGTCGGATCCTTTTCCAGGCGTCTTACCCGATCCAGAAGTCGATCTTCTCTCATACGAACACGCGCTCCACGTAAAAAAAATCAGGCCGCCTTTGAAAAATATGGAGCGACGGCCCGATTCTGTGCATAGTACGGAGACAACCGCCGGGCCGTTCGCACCGGCGGTTGCTTTTGACACATCCTATTCGACCGGCGCTCTCCAATCGTCGCTGCCGGAAGTACCGCACACTTCATGGGTCCAGGTAATCATTCTGTAAGTGAATTCGACGTCTTCCAAATGGGTAAAACTCGCCATACCGGGGTCCTGGCAATTGTACATATACGCGGTGATATCGACGATGACCGCATCTACGAGTTCGTGTGTGAAATAGTGCTCCTGAACGCCGTCGGGGCTTGTCCTGAACCACTTGATGACCACCTTGGTCAGTCTTTCGCCCGTTGTCAAAGCCGTGTAAAGCAACGGGGAAGATTTGTCGTAGACCTTGGTGATAATTACGGGTTTGTGAACTCTCTGGCCCGTGGGCTGGCCGCTCTGCGGGTCCGTGGGAACGGTAACCGTGTGCTTGAAGGCCTCAACCAGGATTTCGTCCTGATGCGCCTCCTGCCATATGTTTCCGACACTGTCCGCTGTGAAGGTACCACTGGTGATCGCTCCCTGTTTGGTCCCTTCGATGCTCATGTATGCTGGTGTTGGCATAGCTCTCCTCCTTCTCCAATGCCGCGAACGGCGTTTGGTGGGCAAAAAGGCCCGTTTTTCGCGGAAGCGGCTTCCCCATGAAGCCATTGTATCCGGATTGTCAATACTTTCTTATTCCCCTTGTCGAAGGGAACGAGTCGTTTTCCAAATTATTCCTTGTCGAGTTTGCCTACCAGTGAAAGCGTGAAGAAGGCGCCCATGTATTTGAAATGAGGCCTTACCTTGAGACCGACACGATACCATCCGGGCTCGCCTTCCACATCCTCCACCGTGACCTGCGCCTGCCGAAGGGGCCTTCGGCTCCTCACGCTCGGAGAAGGGCTCTCCTGATCCGCCACATACTGGCGAATCCACTCGTTGAGTTCCCTTTGCAGGTCGTTTTTCTCTTTCCACGTGCCGATGTTCTCTCTCTGGATCACTTTCAAATAGTGGGCGAGTCTGTTGATAACGAACATGTAGGGCAATTGCGTACCGAGCTTATAGTTGAGTTCGGCGTCCTTCCCCTCCTTGCTGATTCCGAAATACTTGGGCTTCTGGACGGAATTGGCGGAAAAGAATGCGGCGTTGTCGCTGCCCTTGCGCATGGTCAGTCCGATGAAGCCCTCCTCGGCGAGTTCGTATTCCCTGCGTTCGGAAATCAGCACCTCGGTAGGGATTTTCGTTTGTATGGAACCCATGGATTCGAACTGGTGCAGCAACAAATCCTCCACCGCGCCGCCTCCCATGGGGCCGATAATGTTCGCGCACCATCGATATTTCGCGAAACTGTCCGTCAGCCTGGACGCGAAGGCAAAAGAGGTATTCCCCCACAAGTAGTCTTCGTGGCTGCCCGCTACGTTTTCATCGTAGTTGAAAGCCTTCACGGGAGAGGTTTCGGGGCCGTAGGGAAGCCTCAGTATGAACCTGGGCAAGGTGAGGGCCACGTAGCGCGCGTCCTCGGATTCTCTGAACGACTGCCATTTAACGTATTGAGGTCCTTCGAATATGGATTTGAGGTCCTTCAGCCCCGGCAGCTGTTCGTAGCTGTCGATTCCGAAAAAGGACGGTCCGGCCGCCGCGATGAAGGGCGCGTGGGCCATGGCCGCCACGCTTGCCACATTTTGCAGAAGCTTGACGTCCTGAGGACCCGGCCCGAAATCGAAATTGGCGACCATCGCGGAGTAGGGCTTTCCGCCGAATTGGCCGTACTCGGCCGTGTAGACTGTTTTGTAAAGACCGGACTTGGGAATTTCGGGAGAGTCTTCGAAATCTTCGAGAAGCTCTTCCTTGGTGACATTCAACATCTCGACCTTGATGTTCTCGCGGAAATCTGTCCTGTCCACCATAAACTTGAGTCCGCGCCACGCCGATTCGAGCTTTTGAAAGTCCTTGTGATGCAATATCGCGTCAGTCTGTATGCCCAACTTCTTGTCGATCTCGGCAATCATGTCATCGACGACGGCTTTGGAAACCTTTTCGATCTCTTTTCCCGGCCTGATCAGCTGGGAAATGAGAGCCTCCAGCCCCTTCTTGGCCAGACCGTACGACTCGTCGCCCGGCTTGATTTTCGTCGCCTGGACGATTTCGTCCAGAATAGAAGGTTGCGCCTCCTCCGTGGTCTCTACCGCCTGCGGCGCCTGTTCTAATTCTTCGGCCATAAGATACCCTCCCTTTCTTATCCTTCATCAACCCCGAGTTCTTTGAGAAGCTTTTCCCGGGCCGACTCGTCTTTGACAAGTTCCTGTACTTTCTTCCTGAAGTCCGGCACGTTGCTCAGGGGGCTCTTGAGGGCGGTCAACGCCTGCCTGAGTTCGAGCAGCTTGTTGAGTTCCGGAACGCTGCTGGCCACGGCTTCGGGACCGAAATCCTTCAACGAGCTGAAATTCAGAGACACGCTCATTTCGTCGTCGGGTTCGCCGGAAAGCTTGTTGGGGACCGTAAGGTTCAAGCCTACGTTCTGCGACCGCAAGACTTCGTTGAAATTGTCCTTGTCGATGTTTACCGGTTCGCGCTCTTCCACCATCCGCTCGTCTTCCTGCAGCGTGAAATCGCCCATTACCAGCAGCCTGAGTGGAAGCTCCACTTCTTCCTTCGCATCTCCTGTGGCTGGTCGATAGACAATGTTTACCCGTTCTTTCGGGGCAACGGATCCTTCTTTCGCCATGGGTACCCCCCTTCTAAAATGTTTGAAACAATTTAGTAATAAATATTTCTGGAACTCTACGTATACCGATTTGGAAATTATAAACGAACAAAGCATGAAAAGCCACAGCAATTTGCGATTCCGGATCGATGGCATTTGTAAACTAAACTAAGACTGCAAGAAAGCTCGTCAAATGTCAACCGCGATTTTTCAAAGCCCCGCCAAACCCAAGGCCGCCGCCGGGCTCAGCCCGGCGATTCTGTCGAGTGCCTCTTCGATGCGCGGCTGGTACTTTTCGTCCGCAAGCTCGCTGAACCCGAGCCAGACCACCCGCAATCCGTCCAGGGCCAGCACCGGCTCCCAGTGTTCGAGATCGAAACGGTCGATCTCCGCGAGGATTTTCTCCAGATGGGGAACGGCGAGCCTGGTTTTTTTTGCTTCTATCAAAAGCCGGCACATGTTCAGGCGCCACAATAGTCTTTCCCTTCCCGAACCTCCGCTCTGGAGTTCCTTTTGCAAGGACGACAAAGCCTCGGCGACTTTTTGTTGACCGACAAGCTCCTTGGCGCTGTTGAAAACCTCCGCCATCTTCTTGTCTTTCTCGGAAGAAGAAGCCGTCGCGCTCATGGTCTCGACCATGCCTCCTGCACCGCCCAGGCCCTTGAGCCACTTTTTTGTATTCGCGTCGGCAAAAGGCGTGCCGTCCTGGAACGCAAGCTTCTCGAGCCCCTGAACCCTTGCGATGAATTTCGAGGTTTCCGCGCAGACGGCATCGTAGGCGCCCTGATACCGTGGCCCCATGCCGAGGAGTGTTTCGGCGCTCATGCAACTCAAGTCCATCCAGAAACGATATTGGGAAACCCTGCCCTCCAAGGCCTTGACCAAGGCCTCGTAGTTTCCCTTGTTTTTCATCTCCTGTATGCTGGCCGTGAAATTGGGGTCAGGGGCGGGCAGCGCGGTGTTGCTCCCCTCCACTGCAGGAGGAAGGGTTTCGATCAGGGTCCACGCCGCGATTCTCGTGCAACGATACCCCAGAGGGTCCATCAAATTGCTGTCCCTCAAAAAAGCCCCGAGCCTTCGGACGTTTTCCAGTTCCGTACGCAACGCCTTTACGGCGTCTTGCCCCGAGGACACGGCCGACGCATCGACTGCCGACGTAGTCGGCGGGGGGGCTGCGGCAAAAGGCTTGGGCTCTGGCTGCAGCTCAGGCGCAGCCTTTTTCTCCGCCGGTTTTTCCACCGGTTTTTCCACCTGGGGTTCTGCCGTCTCCGGCTTTTGCTCCGCAACAGGCTCGGGTTCCGGCTCGGGGGCTTTCTGCGCTATGGCGGGAACGGAATCGACAAAACGTTCCAGGCTTCTGAGCATGGGTGGGTCCTTCAAGTTTTCGATGAAAAGACCGTCGAGCCGCTTCAGCTCGTTTTTCAGTTCATCGAGCTTTTCCGCAGGAGTAGGCGCAGGCTCCTCCTGTCCGAGCAGTGCCTCCGTTTTTTCCAGCCACCATTCGATGGCGCCCATCCGCCCGCGCATTCTTTTCTTCGGCGGATACAGCTTGTCCCAGAAATTTTCGATCAGGTCCGCGAACAGCCGGACACCGTCCACGAAGCCGTCGAACTTGTCCAGCTGTATCCTTGCAACCGCCAGGCGGCTTGCCACGCGAAGGTCCTTGGATTTTTCCGCGAGGATCGACGACGCCAGCCGAACGACCTTGTTCCAGTCCGCCGTTTCCGTGGAAGAAGGGGAAATCATCTTTTCGATTTCCGCCTCCATCGCCTCGAATTCGGGTTCGTAGCTCGGGTCTTGTCCCGTAGGCTTGTCGTCGCTGATCGGCGTTTTTCCCAATTCGGACAGTTCCATGATCAACCAGCCTCCTTACTGTCGTTGCCGTTTGTTCCTGCGGACCAGATCCTGACAAAGTCGTTGGGAGACAAGGCACGCATAAAGGCCGCCAGGTTCGTTTGCCCCCCTACGCCGCCGATAAAAACCGCATTGGGAATCGCTTTGGCGGAATCCTTCAAAAGCGTGTGCCAAAGTCCGACCGGCGTAATGGGGTCCGAAGAGGCGTCCATCTTGATCGGAGCGATCACCTCCGGTTGCCGCGTCAAGACGGAAACCTGGCGCCTCAGCTCCAGAACGTCCCATGGGACGGCCCCGTCGGGGCTGGCCGTCGAATCGTATCGTTTTCTCCTGTCATCGGCGTATTCGGACCACAGCGGCTCCGGAGGCCGAATAATCCGCATATCCTCCTCCAGCTGCCGGAAATCGATGTATTTTTTCGACGACAGGTACTCCATTTGCGTCCAGATTTTTTCCAGCGCGAACGGCAGAAGGTCCCAGTGCTTTTTCCATCCGGCCAAACCGCCGGTGCCCATGATGACGATGGGATAGGGACGTCCGATCTGATCGCTGCTGTCTTTGCCGATACCGCAGACGACGATGTCCTTTTTAACTCCCTGCGCCCAGAATCGCCACAAATTCATAAAGGACGATTCGCGGCGCTTATCGTTTAGCAGCTGATACCCCTTGTCCACCCAGTCCGAAAAAGCCATCAGCATCGGAGCGTTGGAACCGGCCTGGAAATAGTCCTTGGCCACCGGGTGCTTGCCGCAGACGGTCCATTGCCAAGCCGTCTTTCCTCTTATTGATCCCAGCATTGTACGATATCCCTCGGCAAACTCGGCACCTTTATCCTTGTAGCTTCCTTCTTGGCCTTGTTCCTCATGAGCCCGATGACCGGTTCCGCGTTTTCGAATTTGTAGTTTACGTTGATGAATTGGATTCCCAAACGCTCCAGGCTCGACCTTTGGTCGGGAAAATCGCCGGGCCGAAACGTTCTGGTACCTCCTGAGAATTCTCGAAGAAAACGAGGGAATGCGTCCTCGCCGGAATATGTTCTTTTCAGCACCAGATTTCCGACTTCGATGCTGAAATTGACATCCCCGCACTCCGTCGGAGACCATTCGATTGTTTTTCTGACAGGGAAATTCAAATTCATCATGGAAAATGCCTGGTTGGAGCAATCGACTTGCAGATTGGTAGCGTGCGGCCTGATCTGCGCGTCGGAATTGACGTCCGTCGGCAAGCCCCTCATCGTCACAGAATAGCTGGATTGCATCGGGGGCCTCGAAGAATCGTCGGCTTTGGATTCGGCGATCTTCGGCTGGGCCGCCAATTGTCCCTTTGTGACGAAATTCAAAAACGACTCGTCGAAGGGGATTTTTCTGCCGAGGGCTTCCTTGGCGAAATATCCTTTTTTCAAGCTTCTTCCCAGGAAAGGATCCACCGGTCCCTTGACGAACTTGGTCACGTAGCCGTCGGAGCCGAGCAGCAGGCTGTTCATGCTGTTGAGGTCCGATATGCCTTGCACCTCCACCAGAACGTCTTCTTCCCACAATCCCCGGATTCTGCATGCCGATTCTCGAACGGAGTAATCCCACATGAACTCGTAGGGACCGCGGACCAGGTCCCAGAACATCGGCTCGTCGGGCAAATTGCTCGCCAAGGCGGCACTCAGGTTCTGCGTGGCGTTCTTTGCCATATAGAAAGGAGAAGCGCCGCTGGCCGGATCTTCCCCGAAAACCGAGGATGTCATCTGGAAAGCGATGCTTCGGGAGGCGGACACCTGCGCTATGTCCTTCAGGGCCTTGTCGTACTGTTCGAAAGCCTTCACCGCGATCATCCGGTCTTGCAGTTTCTGCGGGCTTTCCGGAGTGCCCCTCAATCCAGTCTCTCTCTGGAACTTGGAGATCTTGGCCTTCACTTTGACAGTCGCCCTTCTGACAATTCCCGAGTCCTGGAAAGCTCCTACGCCGACGCCCCCTTCCTTGCCAGCCTGGGCCATGACCGCCTTGAACTCGAAAAGAAGCTCCACCCATGCGGGAAGCTTCTTTTCGCCGAAAAACGGGGTCTGAAAAGGTTCCAGCTCCAATGCCATCCTGTCTAAAATAGCGAAATACGGACTCCTTTCGGTGGCAATGATCGAAGCGACCTGCTGCCACTCGACCTTGCCGTTCAGACGCTTCACGCCCTTGGGGAAGCTCTTTCCGAACTCGAACCATTCCCTAAGGTAGGCCTCCTTGTACCACTGCTCGAAATCGGTCTTTCGCTTCTGCAAGACAATAGGTTCCGGCAACGCTTCTTCCATTTCCACAACGAAAGAATCGATCAGCTCCTTGCCGTCGATGGTAAATGCGCGATGCACCATGGTATCTCGGGGTCGCAAGCTCGCCGTTTCCTCTCCCGGCGCGCCCGGCTTCGTTTCGCCCCCCCCGGAAGACATGGCGGAATAGTCGGCGACATAGGAGAGGCTCCCTCCCCAAAAGTCTTGCAGCATCACGTCGCCCAGGTCCGGATTTTCGTTCATCCATCCGGCCAGCCAGTTCATTTCGTCCGGGCGCACGCTCAGGATATGCTTCAACCAGCTTTGCAAGGTGTTCATTTCGTTGTTCAGCCGGCTGGTGTCGTCGCGCCAGACCAGATTGTACAAGTAAAGCCCGTGGAATTTCTCTCTCAATTCGGGAAGTATCTGCCGGTCGGCGGACACCACGATGGTATCGAACGACGGCTGGGGTTTTTCGGCGAGTTCTTCGAGGTCCTTTCCCTCCAGGCGGGCGTTCAAAAGGTTGATTCGGCGGACCAGGTGCGCGGCGTGGCGGCCGACGACCGGGTCGGGAGTCGCGACCGTAAAGCCGGTGATGCGGTCGGACATCTGCTTGTCGAAGGCGACAAGAAAGCCGTCCCGAAATTGCGCGCAATACTTTTCCTTGAGCTTTCTTTCCACCTCGATGCTCTCGGTCAGCCAGAAACGAGGCAGCCACCAGCTGTCGTTTCTTTCCTCCAGATTCAGGATTCCCTGCTTGAACCGGTCCATGCTGACAACATCGGCGAATATCTCCCCTTGCAGGACCGGCGCGGGCGAAAAGTCGGTGTCGGCTACTTTCAGGATGTTGAGGTTCTTGACGAACGAAAAGCTCAAGAGGCCGCAAAGGGCGATGACGATCGCAACCCACGAAGTCAAGCTGAGGTTGCGAGTAAGACGACTCCACTCCAGGGTCCTCTGGGTTGGAGCGAAAAGCTTTCTGTCCTTGGGAAGAATCTTGGAAAAGAAGTCTTTCAGGAAAAGGCCCCGGTTGGTGCCGGGAAGCACCTCTCTTTCGTCGATCAGTCCGAGCGAACTCATGAAATGGGAGTAGGGGCTGCCCTCCTGGCGACCGCTGCTGTAGAAGACCCCCCGCATGATCGGCGTTTCCTGGTAAGGATTTTCCTGGAATGCGACCTTGATGAACGCGTCGAGGCCCGGCTTGAGCCTTTCGAACTCTTCCGGGAAAAGAAGCAATTCCGGATCGATTTTGGATCCCGTTTTGTGAAAAATCAGCAGTCTCAAGTCCCTCAGACGCTCCCCGATGGTCCTGACCGCCCGTTCGTGGAAAGTGATGACGTCCCTGGACATGTCCTGGTTCAAAAACCCCATGGCCTGATCCAGGGTCTTCTCGGGAAGATTGTCGCAGAACTGGGTCATGCCCTGGATGAGATCGCATTTGGTCACCATCAGGTAGATGGGGAATTTCGCGCCCAAGACTCGCATCAGTTCGTCGATCCGGCGCCTGATGTTTCTCGCGTCGTCTTCGAGCACTTCTAGTCTCGGCTCGATCAGCTTGTCGGCAGCGACGGTAACGACCAGTCCGTTTATCGGTTCTTTCTTCCGGAATTTGATCAGAAGCGAGAGAAACTTCTGCCATTCATCCTTGTCTCGTCCTTCGTCCACGGGAATGGCGTATCTTCCAGCAGTATCGATGAGAATGGCCTGTTCGAAGAACCACCAGTCGCAGTTTCTCGTACCGGAAATGCCCGAGGTGCGGCTCAGCTCGGCAAAGGGCGAAGACAGCCTCGCGCTTTTGATCGCGGTGGTCTTTCCTGCGGCGCTCTCGCCGATAATCATGTACCAGGGAAGCACGTATAGGGGATTGCCGAATTTTCTCAGATGGGATTTCCTGAGGGCCTCCATGGCCTCTTTCCACCGATCCTGAAGCTCCTTGCCGCGTTCCTTGTCCTTGTCTCCCATGCTGTACATATAGGAGTCGTCCTGGTCGATGACCTGCTGGACGAAATTCTGCTCGCGTTTTCGAAGCAGCAGTTTTCTGATCAGGATAATGCCGAGCCAGATGCCGCCCATCCCGAGAAGGATGAAAAAGCCCACCCACCAGGGCCAGCCCAGCAAGAGGACCGCCCCGAACACGATGAGCAGAACGAGCACCGCAGCCGAGAAAATCAGAAAGGCCTTCAACAATTTCATGAATAGTGATTTCATTTACGGAATCGTCCCCAGCAAATTTTCTCCCACGTTATTCAGGATAAACCTGTACACTATGAACAAGACCACATAGAGCACGATCGGAAACCCGGCGCAAAGAAACGTGAAGGTCGAGAAACGAAATCTCGACCCTCTTGCGGGACCGATGTCGCCCTCGTCGGCGGAATAGGCTTCCGGAAAAAGCTCTCCGGCCTCCAGCGAAGGCACGGCGCGGGAACTCCCGGTGAGCAATTTCAAGTTCGAGGACTTCAGCTGGTCCAATAGGTATTCGTCGCCCTCATTGTGGTATCTGCCCATGAAGCCGATGGCGAGGCACAAATAATACACTTCCCGGACATCGCGCTGGTGCAGCCCTACAGTGTTGAGCTTTTCGAAGAAAATCTCGCCGGCGTCGGACGTGTCGTAGTACGCTCGTTGAAGCTGTTCGCCCAGCCATCTGTTCTTTTCGTTCCAGGAGGAATTCAAAATTGTTTCGTCTACCCAGGCGCAAATGGCGAAATGCGCCAGATCGTAGTCTTCCTTTGAAAAATCGCCGGTTCGCAAGCATTCCTGGCTGTCGGAAAGCAGGCGCTCGACATCGGTCTTGACCCGTTCGAGCGGCGGTTGCTTTGTATCGACGGACTTAATGAAATATGCCACATAGGCGATCAAGTCGATGAAACAGTCGGTCAGACGCATGATTCCTTAGCCTTTCCCCACGACCATGAGTTCGACGCGAAGGTCGTCCGGCGCGGCATCCCAGTACATGGCCAAATTGTGAGACTTTTCCACCTGCGACCAATAGTCGCCGTGGTGATTGATCTGAAAATAGATCGACCTCGCCCTTCTCGGCAGTTCCTGCGGCGGCACCGGCATGTGTTCCAGCTTGATGCCGGGAAGCGCCCTTGCGATCAAAATCGGCAGGGTCTCCCTGGAGGATATTTTCGCGGCGTGTTCCAGGGACGTCAAGATCGCCTTGGGGTCCTCGTCGGTCTCCATGACGAGATAGAACCTGTTTTTGCCCTCGAAAATGGAGGGTGGCGTCTCCGCCGCGTAATACGTGCCGTCGTAGACCAATTGGATCACATATTCGGGTCCCGCCGTAATGTCGTCGAGCAACTGCGTGATGAGCGACTGGGCGGAAGAATAGCAATGGAAGAGGTTTCGATGGTCGTAGTTGGGCAGCAGCCTGGTGCCATCCTCCTGCTCTCCCAGCATGTTGATTCTTTCGGAAAACGCGCTCAGCTCGCCGACGATCTGCCGCAGCACGCCGTAAACGTCCCACGGATGCACCTGGGCGGACTCCGTCAGATGAAACAGCATCGGCACGTACCTGTTAAGGGTCCGCAGCGCAAGCAGATAGACCATGTCGCGCGAGCCGAATTCCGCCGAATGAATCCCGCGCTCCTTCTTGTATTCCTCCAGCTGGTGTCCCCGGGAAGAAAGCTGATCGCGGATTTCCTTGACGATCCGAATCAGAGGCTTTCCCCCGGATATCCAGAGGGTCGGCGGAATGAACGTCTTGGACAGCGCCACCTCTTCGCCCGCCCTGATCAGCTGGGCGACCGGCACGGTCACATAGTCCCCCAAATGTTCCAACTCGTTTTCCCAGAAAATCTTCAAAGCGTAGAAAAGCCTTTTGACCTTGGCTTTGGGAGCGGTTTGATGGAGGTTTTCGATCTCCTCCGGGTCGGTGGTGGTGACAAATCGGGTGGGCACCTCGGAAATCCCCTCCAGCTTGGACAAGACCGTCACGTTTTCGCCCGAATCCATGAATTTCCTGATGCCGGCGTAGACGGTGAACGGTTTTCCCCCCTCCACCCAGGATTCGTCGAAGGAACGAGCCTCGATCACCGCATTGCCCGGAAAAACCAAGTAGGTGTTGTCCGGAAACAGATATTCTCCCTGAAGCAGGTTGAAATTTCTCGTTCCCAGAGCGGTCTCCTGAATTTCCTGGTCGCCGACTCCCCAGAAATGGGGGCGCATGTATTTGTTGAAAGGTCTCAACAAAGACTGCGTATACATGTCGTTGAGCTGAAAATGCTGCGGTTGCAGGAAGAGTCCCTGGTGCCAGAAAAGCGGTCTTTCCATGGCTCAGTCTTCCTTTTCTTCTTTGACGACGAACGCTCTGTCGATTTGCTGGGGGCCGAGCCAAAGCTCGATTTCCAAAAGCCCGGGCTTTTGCACCTTTTTGCTCGAAAACCATCCGGTCTTGACATTTTCGACCACCACGGGAATGTCGAAGAGTCGAGCGGTCCTGTCTTTTTCCAAGACCTGGTAGCCTGCCACGACGGCGAGATACTTGGCACCCTCGGCCCGATCCAGCGTGAAGGTCAGCACCTTGCCCGGCTGAATGCCCAGGCGGGACAGGACCTTGGCATTGGCGACGCCTCCGTCGAAAAGACGGCACTGGAGAAGATCGGAGATGCCGTCCGGCGTTTCGGCGAGCTGATTGAAAGCGTTGGGGTCGCGCAGTTGGTAGGAGCATACGTGAAGCGCGTGAGCCATATTGTCGTAAAGGTTCACTTCGGGGTCGGCGTTGACGTAAAGCTTTATGGCCGCTTCTTCGTATTTCCACTCCACCGGCGCCATTGGCTTTGTGCTGCAGGAAGCGAACATTGTCGCGAATAAAACCAGGCAAAACGCACTGAAAATTTTCTTCATTTTTTCCTCCTTGTCAGGTGAGCATTTTTTCACAGGCCTTCTCAAACTCCCTCAAGAAATCCTCCATGAACCGATCCGATTCGAACCATTTGCGCACTTTGTCGTACTTGGCTTCGTACACTTCGAAGTATTCCGCCTTTTTCAGCGGCCCGAACTTGAAGCCCCCGCCGACATCGTCGCCGAGCCTCGCAGGATCGAGTTCGTTGACAATCTTGTTTACTGTAATCCTGGCAGATTTTCTGAACGCCTGCTGCGCGGTCAGAAACGAAGTTTTTATCTGCCCCAGATACGACTCCAGGGACTTTCCCTGGCCGTCGCCGGTCATCTGGGACCCGATGACCCTCCGGATTGTCTGGTCTCCGGGATATTCCCTGTACAGATGCTGGTTGATCACCTCCACGATCTGATTGAGAGAATCGAACACGGTATTCATGGAATCCGCCATTCTCTGGAGCAATTGCTCCGAAGATAAGTCGGCGTGGGAGACCTTTCTGCCCAGCAACAGCGAAAACACCCTGGACAAAACTTCGTCCTCGATTTCCGCAGTAGTCGAAGACCCGGCCCCCGAATTTTTAAATTCGCGCGCCAGCCTTTCCACTGCGTCGATCTTCTGCCTTTCCGGCAGAGAGCCGAGTGCCATCGACAAAAAGCCTTCAATGGATTCTTCCGCGTTTCCTGGACTCCGTTCATAGATCGATGCGATCTGCTCGGCGATTTGCTCGAGTTCCGGCCCTGTATCCATCATTTTTTATCCTCCGGTTCAATCACGATGGTTGCCATCAACGGATCGTCGTCGTCATCATCGTCCTTTTTCCGCCCTGGTTCATCCGTGCCGTCGAATGCGTCGCGGCCCTTGCCCAAGCCACCATCCGTCTTTCCGGGTCGTTGCGCTTTCGAACGGCCGCCTCCGTCCGTCTCGGCCTCCGGCGTCTCGGGCATGGACTGGATGCTATCGACCGTGAATTTGCCCGTGCTTAAAAAGACCGTTTCCGAAAGAAAATCGTCGTCATCGTCGTCGTCCTGGTCCGAATCTTGTCTCGGCTCGTTTTCGGGCTCGCGGATTTCAAAGGCGCCTTCTTCCCGATCGGCTTCAGGTCCCGGTTTTTCGTCGGGCGAAAGCATGACCGTCTGCACCAAGTCTTCCCCGTCTTCGTCTTCGTCTTCGTCATAACCGTAATCGGGATCTTCGAACACGAACCCCTCGTCCTTGTCTTGGACGGCATCCCGATCTCCGGAAATGTCGGAAATACGATTCGATTCCTCCGAATCGGGCGAAAGGATGACCGTTTTTGATTCGGACTCGTCGTCCTCCTCGATTTCCATCCCGATATCGATATCAGAGGATTGGTCGTACGAGTAGGGTTCTTCCGCCCGGCCCTGCAAATCGGACAGTTCTTCCGACGACATGATCACGGTTTCCGGGGCCTCGTCGGCGCTATCGTCGTCGTCCGGCGAAAAGGCGTATTCATCGACCGGCAATTGGCCGGGGGAAAGGATGACGGTCTCGGCCTCGTCCTCGTCGTCCTCCGCAAGTTCCAGCTCCATCGACTGGTCGAATGCTTCGGTCCTCGATTCGTCCTCCTCCGCGACCTTCGGTCCGCCGGCCTCCATACGCTCCCGCCACTTGCCCGCTATTTTTCCCAACATCCTGGAAATATCCAGGTCCCTTTGCAATTCGACATCGCTCTTGCGTTCTTCGGAAGGCCCTGCGGCAAAAAGAAGGGGTTTGATCTCCTCCCGAAGGTTTTCCAGGCTTGTATGGAAATCGTCCTGAGACCAGTTGGCATCGCCTACAATGCTCGCCTTCAGCAAAGACCATCCGAGCGCGAGCGTTTTTTCCCAAATGCCTTTCAATTCCTTAGGCAGCCCGCCGTCCCCGGAATCCGCCGCAGGCATGTACGTGGCCATCTCGTCGGGCACCCAGAACAAATTCTCCGGGGCGAACTCGGATTCGGACTTGTCCTTGAGCAAACGTTCGAAAGTGTCGCTCTCCTTGGCGGCAATCCTTTCCATTTCCTCGGAAATCTTGCGACGAATCGCCACGACCCCCTGCTTCTTGTTCGCCAGGAGCGTGCAAAACCAGATCACAGCCAAGCCGTAGAGGCTGAAAAAAGGAGGCAGTCTAGGTATGAAGGTCAATTGGGGCGCGGCGCCGCCGATTTCTATCGGCCTTACACTGAAGTTCCAGAAACCCGGCAGCATGGAATTTTCCTGTTGCAGCGTCACCCAGATTCCGTCCATGGAAAGACTGGAGTCGGGATACTTGTAGACGTTCAGATTCCGGAAAAACGCCTTGGCGAATTCGCCCAGGAAAGAAAGCTTCAAGTACAGGATCTCGCTGAAAAGCCGGCTGTCCTTTTCAAACAGGAAACGCGTCCTGCCCGGCCCCAGGGACTCCAGGAGCCGGCTTCGGCCGTATTCGCCCGTTTTCTTGAGCTGTTCGAGGACCTCCTCTTTCGAAGCCCCGGAAAGCAGGGCCACGAAATCCTGCGAATGCAGGGAGGGGGCCTCGACCGCCATCATGTAAAAGGGGTAGAACGAGAAAACGACAATCCTTTCCTTGACGAGACCGTCATTCTGGAAACATTCCTGCAAATGCTTGCATCCCTGGCAAGGGAGCGAGGAGGCAGCCCCCTTTTCGAGCAACCCTCGGAACCCGGCCACCAGATCTTCGAAATCCCTCAGGCTCGAAGGGTCCTGGTTTCTCAGACTTTTCACGTAGAAAGCGGGTTGTTGAGAACCGGTCGCGCATTGGCGGCAAAACAAGTAGCGCGAAAGAGATTCGGAATATGGTTCCAGGCCGTTTTTTTCCAGCAATTCGTCGTCGGTGCACAAAACCAGCGGGCCGCCGCACTCGGGGCAAGGCGGATGAAAAAAACGTTGGACGCGACGGCACAGCAAAAGGGGGCGGTATTGCAAAAGGGACCCGTCTTCGCCTATCTGTTCGGCGAAAACAAACGGCGACATGCCAGGAGCGCCTTTTGCGAAATTCGCCTGAAAGGCCCGCTGCCAGCACCGGTCGATATCGTCGTTGATCACCGGCCAAAGGTCGTCCCTTCGAACAAAGTATTCGTCTTTTTGCACCAGGAGGAACACCCTTTTGATCGCAGAGCCCGCGTCGGTGAAAACGCCCGCCTCCAGAAGACCGGTGATGGGATCGCTGTCACTGATTGTTAGAAATGGATAAGAGGAGCTTTCGCCTGCGACCCCGTCGGGATAGGAGCCGAGAACCAGGCGAATCTTGTCGCCACCGTCCTTGTCGGCCCCGCTACCGGTTTCCAGGTTTGCGATCAGCGAAGGCATGGATGTTTTTCTATGCACCAGAACAATCCTTTCCGAATGGTAAGCGAATATTCATAGCGGATACACACCGTTTCGGATTTGCGACAATCTGATTGCTTTGAAAAAAACTCTTGCTTGCAAACAATCAGTCCGACCGGCCTTCTCGTCCCTGCACCCGCCCAGACTTCGTTATTGCATCTTCAATTATGTACTTATACAGCTCCCTTCAACAGGCGTCAAGGATATTCAATCCGTTAAAATGTCCATGACGAAAGCACAGGTCCTCCAAGAATTATTTTTAACATTGACGCAAAGGCCCCGTATCTTCTATACTGAATTGACTAATATACTTGATTAAAACAGTTTTCAGAACTCGAATCGAACATGTCTAAACCCAACGTCAACACATCCAAAAGGAAACGACGCAACCCGGGAGGCGATATCATGGCAACGAAAAACGCGATGTTTTTGGAGGTCATCGAGTGGTTCGACGACACAGGAAAGGAAATGGTGCACAGAGTGCCCGAAACCGGATCCGCCGACATCAAGTACGGCGCGCAGCTGACCGTCAGAGAGAGCCAGGCTGGCGTCTTTTTCTACAAAGGCAAGGCGGTCGGCGCCTTCGGGCCGGGCAGGCACACCTTGAAGACCGGCAACATTCCCATTCTGACCAAAATCGCCAGCATTCCCTGGGGACTGGCCAGCCCGCTGAGAGCGGAGGTCTATTTCGTCAACCTGAAAATCTTCACCGACCTGAAGTGGGGCACCCGCGACCCGGTAGCGTTCAAGGATTCCGAGCTGGGACTCATTCGCCTGCGGGCGTTCGGCATGTTCAACGTCCAGGTCGTGCAGCCGGTCCTTCTGATCAATCGACTCGTGGGAACCCAGGGAATCTACGCGACTTCGGAAATCGAAGAATACCTCAACCGCGTCGTGGTTTCCAGATTCAACGACTACATGGGAGAGACCATCGATTCCATATTGAACCTTCCCGCGCAATACGACGAACTCTCCCTGGGACTGGCCGAGCGTCTGCAACAGGACTTCAAGCATTTCGGACTCTCTTTGACCCATTTGTACATCAATTCCATTACGCCGCCGCCCGACGTGCAGCAGGCCATCGACGACCGGAGCCGGATGGGCGTCTTTCAGGACATGAACAAGCTGATGCAGATGAAAGCCGCCATGGCCGTGGAAAAGGCGGCGGAATCCAACGGCGCGGCCGACGCGGGAATGGGACTCGGCGTCGGCATGATGCTTCCCGCCATGTTCTCCAAGTTCGTGGCCGAAAACGGGCGGAGCGAAGCGGAAACGACCTGCGCCGAATGCGGCAACCGCATACCTGGCGACGCGAAGTTCTGCCCCCAGTGCGGCCACCAGCAGCTGGTGCTCGCCCAATGCGTCAAATGCGGCAAGAACCTCACCCCCAACGCCAAATTCTGCTCGCGCTGTGGAAGCCCGGCCGAAGCCAAGCCCAAGCCCGTGTTCTGCGAAAAATGCGGCGCGGAAAACCTCGCCGACGCCACGTACTGCAACCAGTGCGGCGAAAAGCTCGGGAAATGACGTCCTTCTCCATCGAACACCGGTGCCCCCAGTGCGGGGCGCCCGCGCTCCTCGAAGAATCCGACAGGCTTTTCCAATGCCCGTACTGCCGGGTGACGTCCTATCTGATACAGCGCGACGTCTCACGGTTCATGTTTTCCCACAACGCGCCCGAGTCCCATGATATCGTCTACGTTCCGTACTGGAGATTCAAGGGCGTGCTGTTTTCGTCCGTGCCCGGAGGCATCAGGGATCGTTTCATGGACGTAAGCTACCTGGGCGTTCGTTCGAACCTGTTTCCCATATCCCTCGGCCTTCGAAGCCAGGCCCTGAAGCTGAAGTTCGCCGTCCCGGAAACCCCCGGACGCTTCCTGAAGCCGACATTTCCCGTCGAAGACGTCATGTCCATATTTCAAAGGCGCTTCAGCAAGGACCTGCCCCGGCCGGTCTACCACCAGGACTATATCGGCGAAAACCTGAGCGTAATCTATTCTCCTTTTTATATGAAAGACCGGGTCTTCGACGCGATATTGAACAAACCGGTGTCCGGACCATTGCCCGAAGAATTCGACCCAGCCAGGTTCGACGTCTCGGCTCCCCGCTGGCGTTTCCTGTTCGTCGCGGCCATTTGCCCCGCCTGCGGATGGGACCTGGACGGCCGACGCGACTCGCTCGCCCTGGCCTGCCGCAATTGCAAGACGATCTGGATTCCCAGGCAAGGGCGATTGCAGAAGATAGGGTATTCGACGCTGGCCGTTCCCGGCGAAGTGTACCTGCCGTTCTGGAGGATAGAAGCCTCGGCCGAGGGAGTCGACCTGAATTCGTACGCGGACCTGATCAAGATCGCCAACCTGCCCAAGGCGCCGTCGCCCGAGCACGACGCAATCCCCTTCTATTTCTGGTCCCTGGCGTTCAAGGTCCCTCCGACAAGTTTCGTGCGGCTGAATCGAAACATCACCCTCGCCCAGCCCCCCGACGATCATCTGGAGGGACTGCCCGACGGCCGGATCTACCCGGTCAACCTGCCCGCGACAGAGGCCGTGGAGAGCACGATGATCAATTTAGCCGATTTCGCGCGTCCTGCGGAAAAGTATCTGCCACTCCTGCAATCCATCCGGATCAAGGCCCGGAAAGTCAGGCTGGTCTACATACCGTTCGCAGAAGGGCAGCACGAATTCATCCAGGAAAAGTACGGCTTGACCATCAACAAGAATCAGCTGAAATACGCTTCGAATTTATAAGTATCCTCTCCGACGGGATCTGTGCGGCAACTCTTCGACGCCTCGAAAACAAATTTTTGCACAAAGGCGCAAAGACGCGAAGTACCGTATTTGGGAATCTTAGCGCCTTTGCGAGAAAATTATTTGTCAATCCGTCGGCAAACCTTCCGCACAGAACGTCTTCAATGCGATTTCACGGAGTGCCCAGAAGGTTTTGCTTCTGCCGGCTTTTGAGGCAGTCCAGAGACCCGGAAAGCGAATAGGCCATGTAATACTTGTTGATGTTGCTCACGTAACGGACCGTTTCGCGACCGATGGCTCGCAGGGCGGCCTACTCGACGTGCCCAAACCATCGGTCGGGATCGTGTCCGGTTTCGAATGCGAGTCTGCGCGCGCGCATGACATTGGCGGGGCCGGCGTTGTAGGCCGCCAATGCGAACCTCGTTCTGACGGAGGGGTCTTTTTCCAGATCGTCGAAGTAGGTGTCGCGGAGAAGGGCCAGATATTTCGTCCCTGCGTGCACGTTGGTTTCCTCGTCCCGAATGCCTGTCATCCCGATTCTGGGGTCGCCTGCCGTGCTCGGCAGAAGCTGCATCAGGCCCACGGCCCCGGCCGGGGACTTCTTGCGCGGGTCCAGACCCGACTCCTGGTATGCGACCGCAGCCAGCAGCATCCAGTCGAAACCGTACAAAGCACCGTACTTCTTGAAAAGAGGGGCGTATTTCGAAAATGTTTCCCGATCTTCAGCGTTCATGGGATTTTTCAGCCGGGAGGCGTCGGCAAAGTATCTCTGGAAATAGATATTTCCCAGCAAAGTGCCGCTCTTGTGTTCTTTCAGAAAACGATTCAGGCTTTCCTTGAGTTTCGGGTTGTTCACTCGAACCGCAAAGGAAATGGAACCTCCGCCGGAAAAGCCGAGCATGTCGGAAACCGCAATATTTTTGAAAACAGGCCGCCACAATCTGGCCACATGGCTTTCCACGATGCTAAATTCGATAATTCCCGCGTCCAGAAGCTCCAGTATGTCCTCGGTATTGAAAAATCCCCCTGCCTTTACGACCCTGGCGGGGGCGAGACCTTGGCCGACAAGCATGGCGTTAATCCGCTCGATGGTCTTGAAATATCCTTCGGAGGGTCCCAGATAAAACTGCTTGTCCGCCAATTCTTCCAAGTTTTGCAACGACGCGGCACCTTGGCTGGAGACCACCACCGTCCCAATCCCTTCCAGGTAGGGTTCGGTCAAATCCACCTGCGGATCGCCGGGTTCGGACATGGCGGAACCGGTCGCCGCGATGTCCCCGAGGCCGCCGACCAGAGATCGAACGACGAGCCTTTCCGGAACGGGAACGAACTCCACGCTCACTGGAATGCCACCTCGTCTCGTCGTCTTGTTCAGATACTGCTCGTACTCTTTCAGCAGGCTGAATTCGAACCCGTAGCTTCTACCGTCGGCAACGTAATAGTGGGTGAGGGAATATGGTATGAGGACCCGAACGGTTTTTCTGTCGATCATTTCGGGCAGGTCCTCCGTGTGAGGGTCGGAGACCTTTGAAAGCTTTGGAACCAACTCCCGCAATGCGTTCAAATCATAGGAGGAATCCAGCCTGCAATAGTTTTCACTGATACTGGAGGAGGGATTTTCCAGCAAGGAAACGGTTTCGGGCGCGATGGCGTTGGATACGTCATCGACCGGCCTCACAAACGACGCGGACACATATCCCATGGCCCCCTTTTCCGACCTGCCCGTATCCTGCAATCCGAAGACCGCGTACCACCCGTCCTTGAAAAAATCGCCCCGGACCCTGTTTCCCGGATAGATTTTTCCCACAACGGGCGAATCGGAACTTCTCTTCGCCCTCACGTTGACCACCGTTTCGGGCTGCAGAAGCTGCCCCCAGTTCTCGGCTCGGGCAGCCGAAGCCGAAACGGAAAACATGATTATTGCTGAAAATATAAATGGCACTCTTTTCATACTTCCAAAATTTCGATGCGATTCATCGGAATTTTCCGACACGGAAATTGTTTCATCCGAAAATTTGTGACATATTGCAATCCAAAAAAAACCAATATATGACCAAATGCCGGATCGGAAAGCGTATGGTATCGGAGAATAACACGGAGTACGAAAAAGCATGGGACAAGGCGGTAGGGTTGCTGGCGCGAAGGGGCCACACGGCTCTCGAACTGGAAGGCAAGCTTCGCATGCGAGGGTTCGATTCGCAAACGGTGGAGGCCGTGGTTTCGGAATGCGAAAAAAGAAACTACATCGACGACAAGGAAACGGGACGGATATATCTGAAGGAACTGATCCGCAAAGGCTACGGACCGCACCGCATTCGAACCTCCATGAAACAAAAAGGCCTTTCGGAGACGATCATCGACGAATTGTTTCAAGACGCGGCACTCGAAGACATGGAGAGGGAGCTTTGCCTGAAGGCTTTGGAAAGAAAGAAGCGCACCGCGTCCTTGAAACCCGACCCGCTGAAACAAAAGGCACAGCTGTATCGCCACCTCGTTTCGCGCGGCTTTACCGGCTCGCTTGTTTGCGAGTTGCTCGGGGATTGCCCTTTCTAACGTTCGAGAGTCGCGGGCGTTTACCGAAAAAACAGGTCCTGCTCCTTTCGCGCCGGGAATCCGGGGCGCTATGAAATCATTCGAAACGACGCGGAAATTCTTCAGCAGAGTTCCGTTCAGAAGCCTCAGGTTTTCCAGGTCTCCTGCCGCCTCTTGTCAAAAGAAAGAATGAATCCCAGATTATTGCATTAGCCACCAAGAACTGGTATCAAGTCAGGTATGAACAAGAAACACCGGAAAACATTGCAGGCCGTTTTCACAACTCCGACCCGTGCGAATATCAAATTTGCTGACATTGAATCCTTGTTGATTGCCTTGGGCGGGGTCTTGACGGAAGGGACGGGTTCCCGGATATCTGTGACCATTTCCGGCATGACGGCTTTTTTCCACAGACCCCATCCTGAAAAGGAGGCGAAAAAATACCAAGTGGAAGACGCCAGGGAATTCTTGCACAGGATTGGAATGGAACCATGAAAAACACGCTTTCCTATAAAGGGTACGCCGCGAGGGTCGGATTCGATCCCGACGACAATATATTTTTCGGAAGAGTTATCGGAATACGCGACATCATCGGTTTTCACGGAAAAACGGTGGAGGAACTGAAATCCGATTTTCACAACGCAATAGACCACTATCTGGAGGTTTGCCGGAAACGCGGAGAAGATCCCCAAAAGACATACTCCGGAAAGCTGACATTGCGGATTCCGCCCGAGGTTCACGCCGACATAGCCGCCGCAGCCGCCCATTCCGGTAAAAGCATTAACAAGTGGGTGGCGGAAACTCTCAAAGAGATTGTAGAAGCGCAATAATAATGGAAGGAAAAGGAGCATAGAATTGATTTAGAGCAATGCGCGACGGACATAAAAAAATCACATTCCCATTTATGAAAATCGGCAATGCCGTTTTTCACTTTCTACAGAAGTTTGATACTCTGGTCGGGTTTCAGGATTCGCATGCGAATCCTCCTTGGATTTCGCCATTGACACGAACCGTCTGTTTGTCATAAAAGCCAAAATTGTCCCGGTTTCTACGATCATCCTTTTCGGGGTGAGGCATCAACGCCGATATTTCCATTCGAACGTTTCCGACATCAAAGGAAAGCCGAAAGTGGTAAAAGATAAGCGTGTTTACAAAAGCATATGCAACGGCCGATATTCTATTTTGAAAATCTTGGACGAAGGTGCCATGGGGGCAACGGTTTACGAAATGGTTTCGGGCCAGCGCCCCTTCGAAGCTATGGACCTGACCGTAATGAAATTGGCTGTCGAAAATGACGAACCCAAGTCCCTTCTCGACTTTTTTCCGGAAAATCCGGATGAAAAGGACGATGCAAAGCGCTTGGCAATCGCGAAAAAGCGCAAGATCGTGGCAGGGATCGACGCCGTTGTTCGAAAGGCTATGGCGAAAAAAAAGAAGACCGTTTTCAGACAGCGGGCGAGTTCGCCAAGGCGTTGAAACAGGCTTTGCGGGCGGGAGAAAACATCTCCGAAGGAACGCCACTGAAACATAGGTGGGTCGTTCGGGCAGTACTTGCAGCGGCTATTCTCATTACGGCAGCTGCATTTGCGTATTTCGGAACATTTTTCGCTCCGCCGAAATCGCCCGAGCCAGTTATGACTATTGACGATTTGAACGAACACGACATCGTTGACGCTGGGTCTGTGAATGCAGGGGAGTTGGCTGTCGCCAAGGCAACACTGGGTTTGATAAAAAATCTGCTAAGCACGGAGGGTATCGATGGCAGGCAACTTGTATTAGCCGTGTACGGCCTCACGGACGCAGAGTCCGAAGACGAGTGCGATTCTCTGACCAAGACGCTGTGGAGCAGAATCATTACCAGAATAAAAAAGATCGACCAGGAGTTGGCAGGGGTCAGCTTCAGCGTAAGAAAAGTTTCGCCCAGCCAGTTGAAGCAGTTCAGGGAAGAAAGCCTTCGCACAGTCACGGACGACGACCTCAAGGACATGGATGTCACTCGCTATATGCGCAAAAACGGCATACTGATCAGCGGCTCGTGGGAAGATGCGGGAGACAAGTTCGTCCTGCAGCTGATGGCGGACTGGCTTGTCAAGCAAGAATCCTCCATAGAGGTTTTGGGGGCTGAACGGGTTGACGTCCCCAAGTCGGCGCTGAACGAGAGACAGCGGCTTTGTTTCGAGAACGCGTCAAGAGAAAAAACGGGTGCAATCGAAAGCCGGCTTGCAAGGGACAATGTATCATCCGCTGGTCAAAATCCGATCCCTTTTTGGTCAATGGGCCAGATGGATCAATTGATAAGCACAAAATTTCAGCCTGGAAGGGGTCGGGATTTCATCTACGTCACCAATCTTTCTTTCATGGACGCGTCTACCCGTACGCTCATGGCGGAATTGGAGGAACAGGTACTGATCAACAATGCCGTTATAGACGGCATTTCCATGGCGATGAAATCGAACCCCAAAATCAAGCTTAACGAACCTGGGCACATGATCATAAACACCGACTCCAATACCCTGAAAATGATCGATATCGTGTACGATCCGAACAAAACCCCGGACGAGAGAATGGACGAAATCATCAATGCCATTATGGGTCCTTTCAAAGTGGACGTGATCGTCAGCGGCCAGTATCTCGAACAGGACGAAATAAACGAGGTGATACTGAAGCCGATCGCTATATGTAAAATGGATAAAAAAATTATTGCAAAAACAATGCATTTTGCAAAAAGCGAATACATCTGTCCCGAACTTGAACCTACTACGCAAAAATTCGAGATCCCATGCAAGATTTTACATGAAGCGATCATGCCTATATTTAATGACGTTTTTATTGAAAAAGGAGCTGATCAGGAGAACATATACGTCGCAAGGCTATCTTTTATGGACGCGGCAACGCGCACTGTCTTTTCCGAATCGGAGGAGGCGGAGCTGATCAACAGCACAATCGACAATGTCATTCAGATGGCAATAAACCAAAACCATAAAATCAAGCTTAACAATCCTGAACATATGATCGTAGACACTAATAGCAATATCCTGGAAATAATCGATATCGTATACGATCCAGCCAGAACCCCGGACATGAGGATGGATGACATAATGAAAACAATCATGATGCCCAACAAGGTCGATATCATTGTAACCGGCCAGTATCTGAACATAGATGAAAAAAATGAAATACGCTTGAAGCCGCTTGCCATAGATGGACGAGACAAAATGATTCGAGGTAAAACATTTGATCTTAAAAAAAGCCAATGCATGGGGCCCAAACCGGTCCGCCATGAAACCAAAGCCCTTTGCACGGATTCGCACGAACGAATCGCTCGGGCCGTGAAAGAATTGTTGGAAGCTTTGTAAATTAGATTTTGCCCAAAGTCGTGTTCGAAGCAGGTGGATTATAGATTTGTTCATGGGGTCAACCTTAATTCGCAAACTAACAATCGCCGGGTTGGTTTGAAATCGGCCAGGTCTTGGTGGCACTCGGACGCGAAGCGTCCTGGCATGCGTTCCCACGCGAAGCGTGGGAACGAGGCGGTAAGCGAATGGCTGAGCCAAGCTCCAAACTCATGATCGCCAATCAAGATTTGGCCCCACGTTTTCGATTCTTCTCATCTACGAAAAATTATTTTTCAAACTGCCTTTTTTGCGACAGATGTTTTCAAACCGGTTCCACCGGAATGGTGACGACCGGCACCTTGGAGTTCTTCACCACCTTTTCCGCGACGCTTCCGAACCGGAAATTTCCCTGGCTGCCGCTGCTGGCCATGACGACCATATCGACGTTTTCCTTCTCGATGAGTTTCAGGATTTCCTTGGCCGGATCGCCGATAGCCACGTGCTTGATATAGAGCGGGCAGCCTTCCAGATGGTTCGAGCATGTCTGATCGAGGCGTTTTTTGGCGGTTTTTTCCTCCCACTCAAGGATTTCATTAATGCGCCCCTTTTCAAAGTCCCCGTACCATCCGTCATGGTGGGCCAGGTCTTCGATCACGTAGACCACGTGCACCTCGGTGCCGTACTTTTCGGTCAAGGATTGAACATAGGGAAGGGCCTTTTCGGCGCTTCCCGAAAAATCCGTCGGCCACAACACTTTTTTTACTTCCATAGCAGTCCTCCTTTTTTTGATTGCAAACATCTCGCGTTATTCCGACGAATGGACTTCGGTCTCGAAACGCGGATTTTTTTTGCGTTTCTTTCGCCGGACGGAAAATCCTGTCTAAAAATGCAATTTGTCGGATCGTTCCGGTTTTATTACTTAATAAGTTAAATATGATTTGAATGATTGCAATGGCAGAAAGGCGAACGCGAGAAAATGTCCCTATTTAGAGCCGTAAATTTTCGACCTGCGCGGACGGGCTCGATGTAAAAGGCGAAAAACTCGCGTGTTTCGATAGCGCCGTCTTCCGCAGCAGCGTCGCTTCTTGCGGAACTCGGGTTTGTTTTTTGTTTCGGCCACGCCTCTGCGGAACGCGGACGCGAAGCGTCCTGGTATGCATTCCAACGCGAAGCGTTGGAACGAGGCGGTGATAGCGCTACCGAAATAAAAACCAAGCCCCGGAACTCTGGGGCTTGGTTTTAACATCGTCCACTTTCAAGAACTATCGTCCCGGCAGTCGTCATTCCGGGCGAAGCGGCATATGACCCAGGTGTCGAAAAAACAGCTGGATTCCGTCTTTTCCGGGAATTTCCCAACTGGAACATGTAGCGTAGACCCGGAATCCAGATGGCCGAATTTAGAACCAAGTCCGAACACAGACACCAGACGGCGCGACCGAGCCTCCAAGCCTTGGCCCTCGACAAAACGGCACCGGCCGCAAAGATCGCAATTTTGTATTGAAAAATGCGGACGATCCTCTATTATCTATGGTCTGGATTCGGAATTGAACAATCGGAATTGAACAAAAGGAGATTGCGGATGAGGGGGGACATTCAAAAGGACCGGACATTCCGGGACTACTTGATACTGGGTGTCAAGGGATATTGCATGGGGGCGGCCGACGTGGTCCCCGGGGTGTCCGGGGGCACCATGGCGTTCATTCTGGGGATATACCGGGAGCTGATCGCGTCGATCAAATCCGTGGACCTGCGCTGTCTGCGGCTGTTGCTGTCCGGCAGGGTCAAGGAGGCCCTGGATGCGACGTCCTGGAAATTTCTCGTGTCGGTGGCCGCAGGCATTTTCACGGCCATTTTCACCATTGCCAAGGGCCTGAGCTACATGCTCTCAACCCACCCGGTGGTGATCTGGTCGTTTTTCTTCGGTCTTGTGGCCGCATCGGCGATTACCATCTGTCTCGAAATCGAAAAATGGCATCCCCGGGTGGTCGTCGGCATGGTCGCAGGCACGCTGGCAGCCTATGTCGTCGTGGGCATGGTGCCCGCATCCACCCCGAACACGGCGTGGTTTCTATTCTTAAGCGGCGCTTTCGCCATATGCGCCATGATTCTTCCCGGGATATCCGGGGCCTTCATCCTGGTGCTGCTGGGCAAATACCAGTTCGTTTTGCAGGCGGTCACCGAAAGGGATTTTCTCACGCTTTTCATCGTGGCGGCAGGGGCGGCGACCGGGCTGATATGCTTTGTCAGACTGCTCAACTGGCTGTTCGAAAGATATCGCCATATGACCATCGCGCTGCTGGCGGGCCTGCTGGTGGGCTCTTTGAGAAAAATATGGCCTTGGAAAACATCGGTGGAAAGCTTCGGCCAACACGTTTCGACCCATGGGACGGCAACGGCCGAAAACGTTTTGCCGGCCTCGTTCGACGGCGAGTTCGCGTTGGCGTTTGCGCTCATGATTCTCGGAGCAGCGGCCGTCATCCTCATCGAATATCTCGGCAGAAAAATGCGGAGGCAAACGCCTCGGCCTCAAGTGGCGAGTCAAATCCAAACCCCGTAAACTCATACATTCGCAAGACCATGAATCGGAAAAACGAACACAACAAATAGAAAGGGAGATTGTTCTTTTGAAGGGAATTATTTTGGCCGGAGGATCCGGGACCAGACTCTATCCGATTACCAGGGTGGTCAGCAAGCAGCTGCTTCCCGTCTACGACAAGCCCATGATCTATTATCCGCTGTCCATTCTCATGCTGGCGGGCATACGGGAGATTCTGATCATTTCCACGCCCGAAGACCTGCCTTTGTTTAAACGGCTTCTGGGCGACGGTTCCGATCTGGGAATGTCCTTTTCCTACGCGGAGCAGCCCAAGCCCGAGGGACTTGCGCAGGCCTTCATCATCGGAGCTGACTTCATCGGAAACGGTCCCGTCACGCTGATTCTCGGGGACAACATCTTTTACGGCCACGGACTTTCCGGTTTGCTGAAAGACGCAGTGCGTCTGGAAAAAGGAGGGATGATTTTCGGGTACCTGGTGAGAGACCCCGAGCGCTACGGCGTCGTGAGCTTCGACGACGACGGCAACGTGATCGACATCGAGGAAAAGCCCAAGCACCCCAAATCCAATTATGCCGTGCCCGGTCTCTACATCTACGACAACGACGTCATCGAAATCGCGAAGAACCTGAAGCCGTCGCCGCGCGGGGAGCTGGAGATCACCGATGTGAACATGGAATACCTCCGCAGAAAGACGCTCAAGGTCAAGCTTCTGGGAAGAGGCATCGCCTGGCTGGACACCGGCACCCATCGGGCGTTGCAACAGGCCGCCAGTTTTGTCCAGGCCATCCAGAACAGGCAGGGGTTCAAGATTTCCTCCATCGAGGAGATCGCTTTCCGGCTCGGATACATCAACAGGGAACAGCTTCTGCGCCTGGCGTCGGACATGGCCAAAAACGATTACGGACGCTATCTTACCGAAATCGCGCGCCAGTCCGCCGAAGAATATTAGGCGGACAGCGGATTGCATGCCCTTGCCATCGCGGCGGCGGTTCTGTCCTGTCTGTTCGGCCTGTTCTGGCTCTCCACCTACCATCCGGAACGAACCCAGGATGAAACAGCCTGTTGTTCCGGAAAGCCCCCCCGGCTTCGGCCGGGTCGAACCGTCAAGGTGATGAGCTGGAACGCGCAGTATTTCGCGGGGAAAAACTACGTGTTCTGGTACGAAGCCCCACCGGGCGTTGCCGGGGCGACAAGGCCAAGGGCCGAAGATGTCGCGGCCACGCTGCGGGGGGCGGCCGAGACGATCGCCGCCCAAGATCCCGACATCGTGCTGTTGCAGGAGATCGACCACGGAGCGGCGCGGACCGGGCGGACAGACCAGCTGGCGGAGCTTTTGAAGCTTCTGCCCGAATCATACCGCTGCCACGCCTCCGCGTTCTACTGGAAGGCCGCGTTCGTGCCGCATCCGAAGATCATGGGACCCGTGGGGATGAAGCTGTCCACCATCTCCAAATTCGCCATGAAATCTGCCGCGCGCCACCAGCTTCCCTTGATGCCCGTCAATTTTGTCGAAAGACAGTTCAATCTCAAAAGGGCCGTTCTGTCCGTCAGGTTCGCCCTGGAGGGCGGGGGGGAGATTGCGGTCATGAACACGCACCTGGAGGCCTTCGCCCAAGGCTACGACACCATGGAGCGCCAGGCGAAGGCAGTTCTGGAACTGATGAAATCGGAATCCGCAAGAGGCGTGCCCTGCATGATCGGCGGAGACTTCAACCTTCTGGCATG
The DNA here is from genome assembly GCA_963674505.2 of Desulfobacterales bacterium. Taxonomy (GTDB): domain Bacteria; phylum Desulfobacterota; class Desulfobacteria; order Desulfobacterales; family SKZT01. The sequence continues at coordinate 4,469,433 of CAXXIG010000001.1, read as the reverse complement.
CGAAAAAGCCTACGAGAGGCTGTCCGATTCCCACAGGCGGGCCTACCGCCCCGGGTCCGAGTTGCAGCCCATGCTCAGCTCCTATCCGTCCGTTCCCGGCTTGAAGGACATTGAAGGCGACGCTTTCGAACAATGGCACACCTATTGCCCCAACGGTTCCGACGCCCCGGACCGGACCATCGATTACATCTTTTTCTCCAAAGACATCGCCATCGGGGAATCACGGGTCCTGCAAAACGAAGCCATGGCCCTGTCGGACCATCTGCCGGTCGTGGCCACGTTCCGGGTTCCCTGAAAACCTATTGGAGGCGCTGCGCATCAACTCGATTTTGGCGACACATCCATCCCGAAAAAGTCGCTTCGAACAAGGTAACCAGACCATCCTGGTCTGGTATGCACACGGAAAGGGGGCATTTCTTGGCGCGTCGAACCAGACCAGGATGGTCTGGTTACCTTGAAGGCACCGGAGACACCCAAAATGAGACCTGCTGGGATTCCCACATATTTCTTGACACCACTTTTATTTGGGTCTAAACTTCTCTACTTTGCTTGCTAACAGAAAAATCTGAAATTTCGATAAATTGGAGGCTTCCGATGGATTACAAGAAAACCCTCAACCTGCCCAACACCAAGTTTCCCATGAAGGCCAACCTCGCCAACCGCGAGCCGGAACGGCTGAAGGAATGGGAAGCGGCCGGATTGTACGAACGCATCAGAGAGGAGTCCGGAGACCGCGAGCTGTTCATTCTCCACGACGGCCCCCCCTACGCCAACGGCAACATTCATATCGGCACGGCCTTGAACAAGATTCTGAAGGACATCATTGTCCGCTCCAAGCAGATGGCCGGCTACAGCGCCGTGTACGTGCCTGGATGGGACTGCCACGGACTTCCCATCGAGCACAACGTGGACAAGGAACTGGGCAAGGCCAAGAAGGGCATGACCCAGTCGGAAGTCCGAAAAAAATGCCGCAAGTACGCCGAAAAATTCATCGACATTCAGAGAAACGAATTCAAGCGTCTCGGGGTCATGGGCGAGTGGGACAACCCGTACCTGACCATGAACTACAACTACGAAGCGGTGATCGCGAGGGAATGTTGCAAATTCGCCCTGGAAGGAAGCCTTTTCCGGAGCAAAAAGCCGATCTACTGGTGCAACACCTGCCAGACGGCCTTGGCCGAAGCGGAGATCGAGTACAAAAACGACGCGTCGCCCTCCATCTACGTGAAATTTCCCATGAGGGATTCCTTGGCCGACGAATACCCGGTCCTGGCGGACAAGAACGTGTCGGTGATCATCTGGACCACCACGCCGTGGACCATCCCCGCCAACCTCGCCATCAGCCTCCATCCGGACTTCGATTACGCGGCGGTGGACGTCGGCGGCGGCGAGGTCTACATCGTGGCGCAATACCTGGCGGCTATCTGCATGGAGGCCTTCGGGATCGAAAAATATTCCGTACTGACGCAAATCGATTCTAAAAAGCTGGAAAACAAGCGATGCGTCCATCCCCTGTACGACCGCGACTCTCTTCTGATTCTGGGAGAGCACGTCACGCTGGACGCGGGCACGGGTTGCGTCCACACCGCCCCCGGCCATGGTCGCGAAGACTACGACGTGGGGCTTCGATACGGCATCGACGCCTATTCTCCGGTGGACGACCAGGGAAGGTTCACGGACGACGTGGATTTTTTCCGGGGACAGTTCGTTTTCGACGCCAACAAGGACATCAACGCCAAGCTGGCCGAAGAAGGCAAGCTTTTGGCCGAGGAAAAACTCGAACACCAGTATCCCCACTGCTGGAGGTGCAAGAACCCTGTCATTTTCAGGGCCACGCCCCAATGGTTCATTTCCATGGACAAGACCGGGCTTCGCAAAAAGTCCCTGGAGGAGATCGACCGGGTGCGGTGGATTCCCCACTGGGGACGGGAGCGCATCTACGGCATGATCGAGAACCGCCCGGACTGGTGCGTGTCGAGGCAAAGGGCCTGGGGCGTGCCCATCACGGTATTCTACTGCGAAGACTGCGACACGGTCCTGATGACCCCCGAAATCATGGACAAGATCTACGACCTGTTCAGCGAGAGAGGGGCCGACGCCTGGTTCGATATGGAAGTCTCGGATTTTCTCCCCGAGGGGAGCAAGTGCGAAAAATGCGGCGGGACCAAATTCCAGAAGGAAGACGACATTCTGGACGTATGGTTCGATTCGGGGGTCAGCCACGAGGCGGTCCTGGAATATCGCGACTATCTCAAATGGCCTGCGGACCTGTATCTGGAAGGAAGCGACCAGCATCGCGGATGGTTCCACAGCTCCCTTCTGACGGCTGTGGGTCTCCGGGGCCGCGCGCCCTACGACAACGTCCTGACTCACGGGTTCGTCGTTGACGAGGCCGGACACAAGATGTCCAAGTCTGTCGGCAACGTGGTGGCACCGGAAACGGTGATCAAGCAATACGGCGCCGAAATTCTGAGGCTCTGGGTGTCGGCTTCCGACTATCGCGACGACATTCGCATTTCGGAAAAAATCTTAAAGCAGCTCAGCGACGCCTACCGAAGAATTCGAAACACCTGCCGCTACCTGATCGGCAACCTGGCGGACTTCGATCCGGAAAAGAACGCGGTGGCGTACGGGGAAATGTCGGAAATCGACCGGCTCGCCCTGCACAAGCTGCAACTGCTGGTCAAAAAGAACCTTGAGGCCTACGAGCGCTTCGAATTCCATACCATCTATCACGCGCTGTTCAACTATTGCACGCTGGACCTGTCGGCGTTCTACCTGGATATTCTCAAGGACCGGCTCTACACGCTTCCACCGGACCATGTGAAGAGAAGAAGCTCCCAGACGGTCATGCATATCGTCCTGGACACCATGGTTCGCCTGATGGCCCCGATCCTGGCCTTCACCGCCGAAGAGATCTGGCAGTACATGCCCGAAACCAAAGGCAAAAAGTCCAGCGTTCACATGGAGAGCCTGCCCCGAGTCAACGAGGCGTACATCGACGACGAACTGTCCGCCAAGTGGCAAAAAATTCTGGATGTCAGGGGCGAGGCCACCAAGGCCCTGGAAAAAGCCAGGGCCGACAAATTGATCGGGCATCCCCTGGACGCGTCGATTTCCATCTTCGCGCCCGAGGATTTGGCAAAGACCCTGCAACCCTACGAGGACCAGCTGCGCGAGATCCTGATCGTTTCGGAAGCAGGCCTGGTTTCGGGCGAAGCGCCCGAGGGCGCATACGCCAGCGAGGAAGTCGAGGGGCTTTATATTGCGGTGTCCCGCGCGCCGGGCGAAAAATGCCAGCGGTGCTGGGTGTACGACACCTCCGTGGGCCACGACCCCGAGCATCCCCAGATTTGCGGCAGATGCCGGGAATCGCTGGTCGCCTGGCTGTAAAGGAAATCGGATCTTCGCATCGATGCTTGCCCGGAAAAAATATCTCAGACTGCTGCTGGTCGCAGGCGCATTGGTTCTGCTGGATCAGGCCACCAAGCTGATCATCGTGGAAAACATGCGCCTTTACGACGTCATTACGGTAATTCCGGGCTTTTTCAATATCGTTCACGTGCACAATCCCGGCGGCGCATTCGGTTTTCTGGCCGATTCCAGCATCGTGTGGAGACAGATCGTCTTTCTCTTCGTTTCGGGCGCCGCAGTCTTCCTGATCCTCTATTTCTACCACAGGACGCCCGACACGCACCTGTTTCTCTCCACCGCGTTCGCCATGATTTTCGGGGGCGCGGTGGGAAACATGATCGACCGTGTGCGATTGGGAATCGTGATTGATTTTCTGGATTTTCATATCGGGGATCTGCACTGGCCCGCGTTCAACGTGGCAGACAGCGCCATCACCGTGGGGATCGGCATTTTCATCTACCACTTGGTCTTCAACAAGATTCCCGAGAAAATGTGACAGGCCATGCATCCCATACTGCTTCAAATCGGGAATTTCAAGATATTCACCTACGGGGTCTTCATGGCCCTGGCGTTCTGGTTCGCGCTGATGGCTGGAAAAAAACTGGCCCGAAAAGAAGGCCTGGACTCGGAAATCATCGGCGACCTTTTCTTCTACATCCTGATCTCCGCCATCATCGGCTCTCGCCTGTTCTACGTGGCCACGAACCTGGAAGCCTATGCGCGCAATCCCTTGGGCATCTTCAAAATCTGGGAAGGAGGGCTGGTTTTCTACGGGGGGTTCATCGCCGCAGCACTGACCGCAGCCGTGGTTTTGAAAAAGAACAAACTGCCTTTGTGGAAAACCGCCGACGTGGCGGCTCCGGCAGTGGCTTTCGGGCATTTTTGGGGGCGGATCGGCTGCTTTTTCGCGGGCTGCTGCTACGGTAAGACCTGCCATCTGCCCTGGGCCGTCACCTTCACGAACCCCGACTCCCTGGCACCGCTCAACACCCCCCTGCACCCGACACAGCTGTATTCGGCGTTCAGCAACCTATCCATCTTCGGATTCCTGCTGTTTTTCAACAAACGGAAAAAATTCCAGGGACAGACCTTTTTCCTTTATATTTTTTTCTACGGAATAACCAGGTCCGTCATCGAATATTTCCGGGACGACTTCCGGGGAGCGGTCTTCGGAGGGATGCTCTCCACCTCGCAGGCGATCGGCCTCTCTCTGGCCGCGTTCTCCGCGATCATGCTGATCAAGGGACTGATAAAAGCCAACACGGGCGAAATGCGAAAAAATGCCGGCAATACCGCTAAAAGATCTAAACAGCACGCTTAAATCCGCCAAAAAGGAAGACCTCCCCCAGGTTTGGCTGATCTACGGGGAGGAGTTTCTTTACAAGGGGGCCTTGGACGCCGCTGTGAATTTCCTCGTGCCGGTGGAAGCAAGGACCCTGAACTACGATCCTCTGGACGGAGGCAACGAAAACGTGCCGAAAGCTCTCGAGCGGGTCAACACCTACTCCCTCATTCCCGGGGTCAAGGTTGTGGCCTTGCGCGACGCAAGGATATTCTATTCCAAGGAGGACAAGGGCAGCCTCCTGGAAAAGACCAAGTCGGCCGTGGAAAAAAACGAACTGAAAAAGGCCTCCGGCCTCTTCGTCACCCTCCTGCACCGGCTGAATCTGAAATTCGACGACCTGGAAAAAGGCAAACGCCGGAAGCTGCTCGGGATCGACATGGACGAAGAACCGGCGTGGCTCGACAAACTTCTGGGATACTGCGAGGAAAAAAGCGTCTCTCTGTCCGCGGAAGCCTCCGACGCGGCTGGCATGATCGCCGAGGCCATGGAAAAGGGTTTTCCCTCCGGACATTTTCTGATCGTCACCACCGACACGGCGAACAAGACCCACCCCCTCTTCAAAGCCATCAAACAAGACGGCCTCGTGGTCGATTGCTCCGTGCCCAGAGGCGAAAGAAAGGCCGACAAGCAGCAGCAGGAGGCCATTCTAAGCCAAAGAAAGAGCACGATCCTATCCCGCTCGGGAAAAAAAATGGACGGACGCGCATATCGCGCCATGGTCGATATGATCGGGTTCGACATCCGCTCCTTTGAAAACGACCTGGAAAAACTGGTGAACTATGTCGGGCAGCGGGAGAATATAACCATAGAGGATGTCCAGAGCGTGGTCAAGCGCACCAGGGTGGACCCGATCTACGAGTTCACCAACGCCGTGACCGAACGAAATCCACGGGACATCCTGTTTCTTCTCAATTCCATGCTCGCTGCGGGAACGCACCCGCTTCAGTTGCTCACGGCCGTCGTAAACCAGATCAGACGCCTGATTTTGGCCAAGGGGTTCGTCAAGAGCCCCGAAGGAGCCGCATGGCACAAGGGCGCCACCTACAACCATTTCCAAGACAAAGTGATGGACGCGTTGATCGAGTACGACCGCGCGCTCTTGGAACGGCTGCAAGACTGGGAGGAGCAGCTGGCCCCGGAGGATCCCGAGGACGCAAAGACGAAGCCCGGAAAAAAAACGCCCAAGAAGAAAGCCGCCCCCAAATCGGACCTGACCGTGGTCAAAAATCCGAAAAGCCCCTTTCCGGTCTACCAGACGCTGAAAAAATCGGACAACTTCACGTTCGAAGAATTGAAAGACGCCTTGCGCGCCTTGTCGAATGCCGACATCCTCATGAAATCCACCGCGCAGGACCCCAAGCGGGTCCTGGAAAACGTGCTGTTCGAAATATGCGGCCTCAAGACGGGAAACAAGTCGTGAAAAGCCTGTCGGTCAAACCGAACCGGTCCGCCCGATCATTCGCGGACCATCCATCGACATCCAAGCAACCATAAAGAAAAAAACATGGGATTTTTCAGAAAACAAGAGGAAAAAATGGCCCTGAGACTGCTGGCGTGGCAGTATCAGCGAATGAACACCCCTCTGCCGCCCATCGCGCAACTGCAAGCCCAAGCGAACCGGCTCGTGGACGACGCCCATCGCATCGCCAGGGAAAGAGGCAGCAACGTTCTGTCCATCATCAAGGAACTGGCCGAGGACATCAAGAAACGGTGATACGGCGGAAACTCCGCGACCTGTGCGGTTGATTCGAAGGATTCCCGTCAATCCCCACACAAAGGCACCAAGATTGCCCAATACGTCATGCCGTGCCTTTCGTGTGCTTTCGTCGCTGAATCACCCCGTTTTTTGCCAACACTTTTTGGTTCATCGCGGATTTGTGGGAAGCGGTAAGGGTAACCAGAGCTTCCAGCTCTGGTCCCATATCGAGAACAGGCCGCCACTTGCAAGCCAAGGCATGCCAGACCAGGATGGTCTGGTTACCATCGACGCACCTTTTCCCACAAATCCGCGATAGGCCCACTTTTTTAGCATCGACCTGAAAAAAAACTCTTTACAGAATCCGAAATTTTTTTTATAAATCCGAGTTTGTAATTTTTGAGATCGTAACTTAGAAACAAATACCGGGAGATTCGAACCATGGCCAAAATATGTGAAATATGCGGAAAAAGACCCAGAGTGGGCTGCAACGTCAGCCACGCCCACAATGTCACCAAACGGCGCTTCAAACCCAACCTTCAGCGCGTGAAAACCCTGCACAACGGCGTACGCAAAAGAATGCTGGTCTGCACCAACTGCATCAAGAGCGGCCGGGTGGTCAAGGCTCCATGACATTTCGCAAGACTTGTTCTGCCGGGGCGATTTCGAGGTATGGGTCGAAACCGCCCCGACATCGCCGCTCCATTGCCTCAAAATAAAAAACCGCCTTCCCAAACCCGCAAAAAAAACCTTCCAAATCCTTTCCGATGAAAAAAACTTGCATTTCCGCGCGATTGCAAATATGAAAAAAGGTTGCTTCGACCTTTTTCAAACAATCGAGGATCGATGGATTCCGGGATAAAAAGAAACGAAAAGTCTTCGCCAGCTTTGTTCGTGCCCTGCATCGTGGACAGTCTCTATCCGGAAGTGGGAGAAGCTGCGGTGCGGGTGTTGCGGCGACTGGGCGTTCGCGTGGATTACCCTCCGGACCAGACCTGCTGCGGCCAGCCGGCCTTCAATTCTGGATACTTGCGGGAGGCGAGACTTGCCGCCAAAAGGTTCATCCGGATATTCGAACACGCAAAGACCGTCGTGTGCCCGTCGGGGTCCTGCGCTGCCATGGTCAAGCTGCATTACCCGGAACTTTTCGCCCGGGAACCGGCCTGGAGACGCCGCGCGGAAAAGCTGGGCCAAAGGGTTTTCGAGTTTTCGCAATACCTGGTGGACATTCTATGGGTCGAAGACTTGGGCGCCCGCTTCGACGGCAAAGTCACCTACCACGATTCGTGCCACCTGCTCAGAAGCCTCGGGATTGCCAAGCAGCCGCGAAAGCTGATTGCTGGCGTGAAAGGTTTGGAATTCACGGAGATGGAAGATTCCGACCGCTGTTGCGGGTTCGGCGGTGCCTTTTCCGTGAAATACCCTGCCATTTCCGAAGCGATCCTCGAGGACAAGGTGGACAATATCGTTAAAACCGGCGCGGACGCCGTGGTTGGTTGCGACATGGGTTGCCTGATGAACATTGAGGGCATGCTGAAACGGAAAGGATTGCCGGTCAAGGCCATGCATATCGCAAGCCTGCTGGCCACTTTCGACTGAAAAAAAGGTTCATCGCGGATTTGTGGGGGCGGAGAAGGTAACCAGAGCTTCCAGCTCTGGTCCCATATCGCGGATATGCCGCCGCTTTGAAACCAAGGCATGCCAGACCAGGATGGTCTGGTTATCATCGACATGCCTTTTCCCACAAATCCGCGATGACCCAAAAAAAGGAGACGACCCCGAATAAAAGCGGCATCGATCCTATGACCGAAATCGAAACGGAAAAATTCAAGGAACTGGCGGCAAAGGCGGTCAAGGACACGGTCCTGGAAGGCGCTATCGCCAATCTTCAAAACCGGCTGGGAAAAGGCGCGCTCGCCTCCTACGAGAGGCTACCGGAAGGACCGCACCTGCGGTTTACGGCCCACGACATGCGGATGCGGGCCGTGGAAAACCTGGACATCCTCCTGGAAACGCTGGCGGACAAGGTGGAACAAAACGGAGGGCGGGTCTTTTTCGCCGAGACCGCCGAAGACGCAGTTCGATACTGCCTCCAAGTCGCAGACAGGCACGGCGTGAAGCTGGCGGTCAAGGGAAAGTCCATGGTCACCGAGGAGATCGGATTGAACCGCGCGCTTATGGCAGCCGGAATCGAAGTGGCCGAGACGGACCTGGGGGAATACATCGTCCAGCTGGCCGGCGAACGTCCGTCGCACATCATCGCCCCGGCCATCCACAAGACCCGGCGACAGGTCGGCAGACTTTTCGAAGAAAAATTGGGCATTTCCTACACGGAGGACCCGCCGTCTCTGACCATGGCCGCCAGAAAGGCGCTCCGGGAAAAATTCCTGGCCGCCGACATGGGGATTTCGGGATGCAACCTGGCCTGCGCGGAAACCGGCCATATCGCGGTGGTGTCCAACGAGGGCAATATTCGGATGTCCACCACCATGCCCAAGGTCCATATGGCTTTCATGGGCATGGAGCGGGTCACGGCAAAGCTGGACGACTACGACGTTCTTTTCCGCCTGCTTCCGAGAGCCACCGCCGCCCAGAACATGGCGGCGTACGTCAGCTATGTCGGCGGGCCGCGAAAGCAGGACCAGATCGACGGTCCCGACGAGTTTCACCTGGTGATCCTGGACAACGGCAGAAGCCGGATTCTGGCCGACGAGACGTTCCGGGAGATTCTGTGCTGCATCCGTTGCGCCGCCTGCCTGAACGTCTGCCCGGTCTACGGCAAGATCGGCGGGCACTGCTACGGGTATCCGTACTCCGGCCCTGTGGGGTCGGTGGTGACCCCTCTTCTGACGGGAATCGAACGGGCCAAGGACCTCTGTCTAGGCGAGACGCTCTGCGGCGCTTGCAGGGACATCTGCCCGGTGCGCATCGACATCCCCCGGATGCTGCTCGCTCTTCGCGCCAGGCTGGCCGAAGGCGATCCTTATTGGCGGGTCAAGCCGTCGAGCGCTCTGGAAAAGGCGGCGTACAAAATATGGGCCGGGATCATCAGCAACCGGAAGGTGTACGATCTGTTTTTAAAAGCCGCTTCAGCAGGCCAAAAGCTCTTGCCCAAAACAGAAGGAATGGTCGGAAAACTCCCGCCGCCTTTCGACGGATGGACCGCTTGCCGGGACATGCGGCCAGTGGCGCAGGAGAGTTTCGGGCGACGCTGGAGAAGGACCAACGGATTTCAAGGAAAGAAAAAGCGTTGAAGTTTAACCAAACCGCCGAAAAGGGCTTATCGCGCAGGACAAAATTCCTCGGCATGGTAAGAGGGGCTTTGAAGCGCACCAGAGAGGACGCGGACGGACGCAGAAAGAAGATTTTCGCTCCTGAGACAAAACGCGCCGAAGCCGTGCTGGAACGAATCAGGAATCGAGGTCGCGAGGAACGCGCCGAGCTTTTCAAACAACTAGTCTCCGAAGCCGAAACAATCAATTTGAGCGTCGTCCCCGTGGATGACGAAGCCTCGGCCGCAAAAGCGGTCGCCGATCTGGTCCGTCGAAAGAAACCGGAGTTTTCGGATAGAAAAAGCGTGGTTGCCTGGGACCACCCGCTGATCGACAGTTTGCATTTGGACAAGGAGCTTGAAAAGGATGGCATTCCAGTCCACATAACGAACTTCGAAAAGCCTTCCGTCAACCCTCCGGTTGAAGCCCCCGAGAACGATTCAGTGAATTCCCTCGGCTCGAAAACCGAAGCGCAAAGAAGAAAAATCCGACAAAAAATCATCGAGGCATTTGTCGGCGTGACCTCCGCCGATTTCTGCGTTGCGGAAAGCGCCACTCTGGTCTTGAAAACAGGGGCGGGACTTGCGAGAGCCGCATCTCTTGCGCCCTCCATACACGTCGCCGTAATCGATATTTCCCGGATCGTCGCCAACCTGGAAGAGCTTTACGTCATTTTGAAGTACGACGACGCCCATAGGGACGAAAGCTTGACCAATTGCCTCACGTTTATTTCAGGGCCCAGCAAGACCGCCGACATCGAGGCGACTCTGGTGTTCGGCGCCCACGGTCCGCGGGAGGTCCATGTTTTTGTGATCGGCGCCAAACAAGAAATAAACGATACAACAACCATAGGATATCAACCGATACCTTTATAACCACGGGAGAGACGACATGAAAAAGATCTCGATGTACGGCTTATGCCTGGTTGCCGGGTTGGCCCTGCTGTTTCCGGCTAACGCTTCATTTGCCAAAAACGCCATCAAGGTGGGAATCGTAGACTGCTACAGCGGTCCGCCGAGCACCTACACCAACGACGTCCGCGACGCCTTCAAGATGGCCGTAGACGGCATCAACGCCGAGGGCGGCGTGCTTGGCAAAAAGATCGAGTTCGTCGCCAGGGACAGCAAGTTCAAGGTGGATTTGGGGCTTTCCGCCGCCAAGGAGCTGATCATGAAAGAGGAGGTCGATATTCTCATGGGGACGATCAACAGCGCCCTGGCACTGGCCATTTCCGACTTGTGCCGGAAGGAGAAAATCCCGTTCCTGGCGACCTTTTCCAAGAGCGCCAAGATCACCGGCGAAAAGGGCCATCGCTACGTGTTCTCCATCACGGAAAACACCGCGTTGGCCGGAAAGGCCGCCGCCGTGGGCCTTGCCAAGCACGATTTCGTCAACTACTGGATCGCGGGCGACGACTACGAGTACGGCCACGCCATCGCCGACGGCGTCTGGAACAACCTGAAGAAACTCAAGCCCGAAGTCCAGCTGCTCGGAGAGTCCTGGTGGAAAGTGGGGGAGCCCGACTTCACCCCCTACATCACCGCCATCCTGCTGACCAAGGCCGACGCCGTGATCGTCGCCACAGGCGGACGAGACTGCGTTCCCTTCCTGAAAGCCGCGCAGGCCACGGGATTCAACAAGAGGATCCCTTTCTACATGCACACCGCCGCCGAACTTTCCACACTCAAGCCCCTGGGACTCGACGCTCCCGAAGGCGTGATCGGGACATCCAACTACTTTTACTACTATCCCGAAACTCCCGAGAACAAGAAATTCGTCGAAACCTTCGAAAAGGCCTACGGCAGAAAGCCCGCAGTCGGCGCGGTCTACGGCCTTCTGACGGCGGAATACATCCGCAAGGCCTATGAAAAAGCGGGCAAGATCGACACGGAAAAGTTCATCGACGCCCTGGAGGGCCTCACCGTCGACAGCCCCGTCGGCCCGGTTACCATGCGGGCCTACGACCACCAGGCCATGCTTCCCATGTACATGGGCACGACCAAGAAGTCCGATGGCTACGACCACCTGATCGCCGCCGACATCGTGACCATCCCCGGCGACCAGGTCATGCCGGACGTCGAGGAGATCAAGAAAGCCCGGGGAGAGTAGGCAAAAGAGCATGGAGTTCGGCGCCAACATCACGGCGGTGGCGTTTTTGCAGCAGATCCTGGTGGGACTCAGCCGGACTACGATCCTGTTCATCGTGTCGTCCGGCCTGAGCCTGGTCCTGGGGGTCCTGAGAATTCCCAACATCTTCCACGGCTCCCTGTACATGATCGGCGCCTTCGCCACCTATTCCGTGACCGTGTATTTCGGGGGCGGGACCCTCGGGTTCTTCCTGGCCCTGCTGCTGGCCCCTCTTGCCACGGCCGCTTTGAGCCTTTTGGTGGAAAGACTCATCCTCTGCCGCCTCTACGAGAGGGAACACCTGATGCTTCTGCTGTTCACCTTCTCCTTCGCCCTGGTGTTCGGCGACATGGTCAAATTCGTCTGGGGGTCCGACTACCGCTCCGTGGCCGCCCCGGCGTTCTTGCAGGGCTCGTTTTCCGTGTTCGGGTTCCCGTTTCCCCGGTACAACCTGTTTCTGCTGGCGGTGGGCCCCCTGGTGGCGCTCGGGCTGTGGCTTCTCATCAACAGGACCAAAATCGGCAAGATCGCCCGCGCCGCCGCCGTGGACCGGGAAATGGTGGCGGCCGTGGGAATCAACGTCAGCTGGGTGTTCGCCGCTGTTTTTACCATCGGCTGCTACCTGGCCGGACTGGGCGGCGCGCTGGTCGCCCCCACCCAGAACATCACCCAGGGCATGGACCACGCCATCATCATCGAGGCATTTCTCATCGTGATCATCGGCGGCCTGGGCAACATCTGGGGCGCCTTGCTCGGCGCGACGATCTTCGGCCTCACCGACGCCATCGGCATCCTGGTCTGGCCCCAGTTCGCCATCGTGTTTCCCTACATCGCGGTGGTGGCGGTCCTGATGGTCAGGCCCAAGGGATTATTAAAAGCGACATGGTAGAAAGAAGAGGCCCCTTCTTTTCCGCGCTCTGCGCGGGAACGGATACCGAACGCTCCGCGTCCCGTCCGTAGGGACTTGGGAGGAGGACAATATGCCAAAACTGATCGAGACGCCCACGATCATAGAAGCGGCCGGAAACAAGCCGAAGAAAATCGAGGAGTACGTGGGCCGCGTCAACACGAACACTCCCGAAGTAAGCGTCGCCAAAATGACTTCGCCGTCGGGCTGGATCGAGCCCGGACAGACTCCCGAGTTCATGGAGGTCACCTATGTCATCGCCGGAGAACTTCGCGTGGAGCACAAGGACGGCATCATGGATGTGAAAAAGGGACAGGCCGTCGTCACAATGCCCAACGAATGGGTCCGCTACAGCACGCCCGGTCCCGAGGGCGCCGAGTACGTCGCCGTATGCCTGCCCGCCTTTTCTCCGGAAACGGTGAACAGAGATGAATGACAACAAACGCCACCTAAACCCCGAATCGACTCGGACAGGGCCTTTTGCCGTTTTGTCCGCGCTGCTTTTCGCCCCGCGCCAATGGGACCCACGGATAATGCGCAAAAACCCGCGTGTTTCGGTAGCACCGCCTTCCACGGCGGCGCGGCATCTGCTGGAATTCGGACTCGGAAGGCATCGCGCCGCCGTGGAAGGCGGCGCTACCGGCAACTCCAGGTTTGCTCCAATGTTAAAAGGCAGCCATCTGCGCAAGCCTCGATTTCTCCGAAAACGCGGGGACTAACGACGTGAGGAAAAATCCGATTTCGATAAAATGCCTGCTGCCGGTGCTGATACTGCTCCTATTTCTTGCATTCCTTCCCCAGTTTACATCCCGGTTCTACATCTACATGACGGCGCTGATCATGGTCACCGGCCTGCTTGCCACGAGCCTGAACATGGTGCTGGGATTCGGCGGCATGTACCAGTTCCACCACGCTGTCTTCTACGGAGTGGGCGCATACGCGGCCGCCATAGTGCTGACAAAAACCCAACTCGGCCCTTGGGTCGCTTTCGTCGCGGCACCGGTGGCGGCGGCAATCCTGGGGCTTGCCATGGGCGCGATCTGCGTACGGCTGACAAAGCTGTACTTCGGCATGCTGCAAATCTCGCTCGGATCGCTGGTCTGGGCCATCGTGTTCCGTTGGTATTCCTTCACCGGCGGCGACGACGGCATCCACGGCGTTCCCTTGCCCGACGCCATCTCCTCCACGTCCGGCGCCTACTACTTCACTTTGGCAGTGACCGCCGCAAGCATGGGGCTGATGTTTCTCATCGTCAATTCCTCTTTCGGAAAGATATTCCAAACCATCCGGGACAACCCCGAACGCAGCGAAGCCATCGGAATCGATGTCAAGAGACACCAGCTGATCGGACTGACGATCGCCGCCTTTTTCGCGGGAGTCGCCGGATTTCTGTTCGTCGTGGTGGAGGGTTCCGTCTTTCCCGAACTGATGTTCTGGACCCTGTCGCTGGAAATTCTCATCATGTGCCTTCTTGGCGGATGGTTCGTCTTTTTCGGCCCCATGCTGGGAGCCGCGGCCATCTTGCTGCTCAGGACCTTCGTGGGCGCCCAGACGGAATACTGGACCACGGTCATGGGCGTAATCCTAATGCTGCTCATTTTCTTTCTTCCCGAAGGAATTTTGGGGTTCCTCCTGGACCGGTTCGGAAAAAAGAGCGGCAAGCGAGTCGCAGGAGACATGTAAATGCTGGAAGTAAAGGACGTCGCAAAATCCTTCGACGGCTTCATGGCGGTGGCGCGCGCAAACCTGGAAGTCCGACAGGGAGAGATCGTCGCCGTGATCGGCCCCAACGGCGCGGGAAAAACCACGCTTTTCAACCTGATCACCGGCCAGTTGAAACCCGACGAAGGCCAAATCCTGTTCCAGGACGAAGACATCGCCGGACTCGCTCCCCACAGAATCTGCAAGAAGGGAATCACCAGGTCCTTCCAAGTGGTCAACATCTTCCACCGCATGACCGTCTTCGAAAACGTGCAGGCCGCCGTGCTCGCGCAGCAGGGCAAAACCCTCGGACTGTTCGCCCCGGCCGCCCGACAAGCCGTCGAGGAAACCGAAGCAATCCTGGAAAACACGGGACTGGCCGACAAGTCGCGTCTGGTTAGCGGCGCCCTGTCCCACGGCGACCAGAAAGTCCTGGAAATGGCCATCGCTTTGGGCAGCAAGCCAGAGCTACTCATCCTGGACGAACCCACCGCAGGCATGTCCCCGGAAGAAACCGCCGCCGCCATCGAACTGATCAAGCGCCTGAACGCCGATTTCGGCCTCACCGTCCTGTTCTGCGAACACGACATCGAGCTGGTCTTCTCCATTTCCGACCGCATCATGGTCATGCGAACCGGAATCTCCATCATCCAGGCAACCCCCGATGTGGTAAGACAAGACAAACACGTCAAAAAAGCCTACCTGGGAGGAAGTTGAAACCCGATGCTATCGGTCGAAAATATTCATACCTACTACGGACTGAGCCATATCCTCTTCGATGTCTCCCTACAGGTGGCCGAAGGGGAAATCGTTTGCCTGCTGGGAAGAAACGGCGCGGGAAAAAGCACCACCATGCGCAGCATCATGGGCCTGACTCCGCCGAAGCAAGGCGCGATTTTATTCCGGGGCCAACCCGTCGCAGGCCGGAAACCCCATCGCATCGCCCGCATGGGAATCGGCTACGTCCCCGACGACCGCCGGGTCTTCGCCGACCTCACCGTGGGAGAAAATATCGAGATCAGCGAACGGAACGCCAAAAAGGAAAACGGGTGGAACAAGGCCCGCGTATACGAGTTCTTCCCGCCCCTGAAGAAGATCGATTCCAGAAAGGCAGGCTTTCTGAGCGGAGGCGAACAGCAAATGCTCACCATCGGCCGCGCCCTGGCCACCAATCCCGACCTGCTCCTCCTGGACGAACCCACCGAGGGCCTCGCCCCGCTGATCATAGAAATGCTCAAGGAGCAGATACTCCAGCTGAAGCAAACCGGAATCACGGTCCTTCTCGCCGAACAAAACCAGAAAGTCGCCCTCGACTTAAGCGACCGGGCCTACGTGATCGACAACGGAAGCATCAAGTACCACGGAAACATCGAGGAGCTGAAACAAAACGAGGAGGTCAGGAGGAAGTATTTACTGGTATGAAGGGTGAGAGGGGGAGAGGGGGAGTGGGGAGAGGGGGAGTGGGGAGTGGGGAGAGGGGAGAGGGGAAAGATTAGCGGAAAGTCGGCTGGGACTACTCGTTCCCACGCTCCAGCGTGGGAACGCATTTCGGGACGCTCCAGCGTCCCTTCAACCGCTGTGCACAACGCCGTTTTCCCTTCAATTCTCCAGATGGGGCGTTCTCGCAAAGGGCTTCGCAAAACGCGAGCCTGTGGCACGGGACGAGGGAGCGTCCATCAGGCGTTCCCACGCTGGAGCGTGGGAACGAGTAACGAGTAGACGCGAAAGGCAAGCCGGAAGAGACAAGAAAGGAACGACCATGAAAGAGTTGCAAGTCCCCAACATGCTGTGGCACGGCAACAAACCGCGCAGATTGACCTTCCCCGACCGATGGGACCTGACAATGGTCCGTCCGCCGGGCTTCGACAAACCGGCCATGTCTTCCGAGGCCATCGCCCGCGCCATCGATAACCCCGTCGATTCCCCGAACCTCTCCGAACTCGCAGCCACCGCCAACGAGGCATGCATTGTCTTCGACGACAACACCCGCCCCACACCGGTCTACGAAATCGTCCCCCACGTGCTGAAAACCTTGCACGACAAGGGAATCCAAAGGAAAAACATCCGCTTCATCCCCGCCCTGGGCCTCCACGGGGCCATGACCAACATCGACTTCCGAAAGAAGCTCGGCGACGACATCGTGGCAAATTACGCCATCTACAATCACAACCCCTACGAAAACTGCGACTACCTCGGAAAAACCCGGCAGGGCACGCCAGTCCAAATCAACCGGGAATTCATGGCATGCGATCTCAAAATCGGCATCGGCTGCGTAACGCCCCACATTCATGTCGGTTTCGGGGGCGGAGGCAAGATCGTATTCCCCGGGATCAGCGGCGTCGAAAGCGCCCACCACTTCCATTCCCAAGTGTTCCAAAGCGTACCAGAGCGCACCGGATTAGGCAATTTTGAAAACAACGTCATGTACAACGAAGTCGTCGAAGCCTCCCGCATGGCAGGGCTCCAGTTCATCGCAAACGCCTTGATCAACGACAAAGGCCAAATCACGGACCTCTTCGCCGGCGACCCGCTTTTCGCCCACCAAAAAGCCGCAGAGGCTGCCAAAACCCACTACGCCTGCCCTTCCGTTCAAAAACAGGATATCGTCATCGCCAACGCCTACGCCAAAGCCAACGAAATGGCCATCTGCATGTTTTTGGCCATGAAAGCGGTCAACCCGGACAAGGGCTCGGTCGTGCTTCTGGTGGATTCCCCGGAGGGACAGGTCTGCCACTACCTGTTTAGAAGCTTCGGAAAAAACTACGGCGGAAGAATGTTCAAACCGCCCGGAACAAGCGGCTTCGCCACGGCCACCGGCAACGTAAAACTGCTGGTCTGCAGCCGCTACCCCGACCCGACCATGTGCGATCTGTTCTCTTCTCCCCAGAACTACCAGATCAAGGAAACCTGGGACGAAACCCTCGCCATCTTGGAAAAACAATACCCCGGAAAGGCTTCGGCCGCCGTGATTTGCGACGGGACCGTGCAGTATTTCAATGGAGGTTGAAAACGACACACAATGGACATTGATATTCTCCTGCGGAAAGGTCTAAAATACGCAAAATTTAGCAATGCGATCACTGTCAGGCAAACTCTGCTGGAGACCGAAACCATGGAAAAAAACAGCCGGGAAAAACAATACTTACTACGGTCTGCTAGAAAAAATGATTAAGTATAACGACCTTGCGCGCCGCCATCGAAACAATCAGCGAAATGAAAAAAACAGCGAAGGCCAGCACTACAATCCACAGCGCCACGATTGCCGGCACGAGTTCTTCAAGGGGCAGGGGAAATTTCCCAATCAACAACTTCAATGGGATAGGGTGGATCATGAAAACGCCCAAAGTAGCATTTGAGAAGGCTTTCAATACCCTCTTGTTTACCGCGCGCGCAATCCGATCAAGCCACATGGACTGATACATTATGAAGAAGACGCTAATGGAATACAGATGGACCGGATAATTGGATGAACGATAAAAATATTCTTTGCGGCCAGGAACATCAGGCAGTAAGGTTTCAAAATTTGCGTACCCGAAAACAATCAGGGTAAAAGTCGCTATGGCCGCAATACAGAATGCATGTTTTATCCGACCGTCGATTTTTTCATCTGTTGCGCCAATTAAATAGGGACCAAGCATGAAATAGGGCAGGGCCCCTAAGAGTTGGTAGCTAATGGCTAAATAGCCCAGGTGCTTTCCGGTGAAAATATATAGAGAATAATTCACGAAACTGATGCTGCAAACCACGACGCAGAAAAGCAACACATCCTTTCTGCGTTTTCGAACATAACTTTTCATCAAAGGCGCAAAAAGAGAGAGACCGAAAAGCAAATAGAAGAAGTAGGTATGAAAATAAACCTTCCCGCAGAGCGCATGAGACACGATAAAATCAACTTTTTGATTTTCGAAGAAATATAGCCACGGTGAATATATAATGATACAGAAAAGATAAGGGAAGCAGCAGTCTCCTCGAACGCCTCTCAAGATACGACGCGTAGGATTCTTCTCTGGAAAAGGAGAAGGCGAGCGCACCGGAGAGCATCACGAAAAAGGGAACGCCTAACGTGCTTAAGGCGCTTGAAATATTGGCCACCCACCAAGCATCTGCCGGGATCGCTCCTTTTTTCCTGAGGACATGTGCCGAAGTGTGAAGCAAAACAACGGCAAAAGCAGCAAAATTCCTCATGCAATCCAATTTGTAATTTCTTTTCACGTTCATGTCAGGCATGTCGGACATAAATGCCCTGTTAGTAAAAAGGCAACCAGCAAGGACCTGACGGACTTTCTGTCGATCAACGCTTTCCGGTTACCTCCATTCCGTTTTCGACGGTTTGTCAGAACGAGAACTCCACTTCTCCGGAGCCAATTGGGTATCCGGCCTTCGAGTATCGACAGCAAATGGCCTTACTCTCCGCTTCCTGAAAAGTGTGCCGCCTTCCTTGCACAACGCGTTGGAGACTAATCATAAAAAATCTATCATGCTTACAAAACAAAGCTGCTCGCCGCAATAGGTTTCGGATGAGACCGGGTTGAACGGAGCCGCGCCACGGTGCTTGCAATTCGGAATGTGTACCATATAGGTATGGGGTTTGTAAAGGGGGGATTCGCTTGTTTCAGTAGAGGAGGGTCATTGTTTTTCGGCAAGATCGTATTTCCCGGCATCAGCGGCGTCGAAAGCGCCCCCGAGCCTGGGCAATTTCGAAAACAACGTCATGTATAACGAAGTCGTCGAAGCATCCCGCATGGCAGGGCCCCAGTTCATCGCAAACGCCTTGATCAACGACAAAGGACAAATCACGGACCTTTTCGCCGCCTGGCACATCTTGGAACCAGGCGTTCATGATTTCCAATAGCATCTCCCTGGCTTCGGTTGTCATGCCATCGTGCTTGATGATGTCGTATGCGGCGGATTCGATCATAATATTTTTCCTCCTGTTACTCGATGATCAAGTTTTTTCCGCGCAACAGCTTGAGATGCATGCCATTCCGGGCTTAGCGTAGCGGAGACCCGGAATCCAAGAAGCCTGCGGAAGCTCATGGATTCCCGCTTTCGCGGGAATGACGGAAAAAACTTGATCACCGAGTGTTAATAAGTCGGACCAGAAGTTCCTTGGAAACGATGCCCGACAAAATAGCCATGGATGTCAGCAGGTCGGCTTTTTGCGTCCTGGTTTTCCGGCTCCGGCAAATCAAGTCGTCGGCTTGGTCGAGCAAATCCGCGCCGTGCTTCATCAGCGGCACGAAAGGCGCCAGGCAAAGCGGTCCCCGAACGACTTCGCGGCCGTCCATTATGTAAATCCTGATCAGGTTGAAGGCGAAACGCACCTCGTTGTCCCTGTAAACACCCGTCGCAGAACCGGACGGCGTAAGCAGGATAATAAAGGAAACCGTTTTCACTCTATATTTTAGCATGTAACGGGTCCTGTAATCCATCAGGTTCAGGGGCACGTCGTGGTCCCACCTAGTTTGCATCTCGAAAACCAAGAGCAGCTTTTCCCCGTTTTCATCCGTCGCCATAACGGGAAAATCCCCGCGCTTCACACTCACCGTCTCTTGCGGAAGATGCTCGATCAACGCACTTTCCCGAACGTCGATTCCCGCGAAATACCGGATGATTTCGTCGCGGCATGTTTCCATCAGTATTTTCGAAGCAACATCGTAATAATGCAGATCGTTCGTTCCGGTTCAAGTATGGTTGCCTTTTTCAGTCTCAAGGGTATTACCCTCGAACATTCCTGAAAAGTCAAACGGAAGAAATTGGAACGGCAGCGTTCTCGTTTCCGGACAAATGAGGACTGCGAATGGACCGACAAAAGGCGAGAAAGCGCGCAGTGCCGGAAGATACGCACGTACATCGACCGGGAGCCACTCGCGACGGTTCAGTCCCCGATCCCGGCACCCCCGTGTACGACGCGATCATGTCGGCCGGGACCGCACTGGGACGGGCGTATTTGCAGGGCGAGGCCGGAGACGCGGTTCGGGATCGTAGAGTGGGTGGGTTGCAACTCCGGAATTTGGGACGGGTACTTGGTCTGTTTGCGCCCGTGCCATTCGATCTTGCACGCAGCAAAACCCACCATTTTCCGCGCCAATTCGCCGCTTCTTCGAAAGAATGACATCGAGCCAGCTCGGAAATGGTGGGTTGGACTCTGTACAAGCTCGAAGGGCAGGGAACTAAACAAGCTTTGAGCCAGCCCCAAGCGCCAGGGTTTCAACCCACCCACCCTACGCTCCCGAACCAAGCCTTGTGCCAGATTGTTGGAGGAACAAATTTAGCCGGAAAATACACGCTCAAAAAAATCAGATTTACTTCATCCCAGGTCGCAGCAACCAAACCTTTACGAGGCAACTGGCGAGTTTCATCTGAATTCATCATACGTTCGCAGGCTCGCTTCCCCAAAAAAAAGCCCCCGCCAAGGCGGGGGCCTTTCTCAAATCAATCGTCAACAACAATCGTTTTCGTAAATTCCAGTCGGCGCTACTTGACTCCCAAGGCTCTAAGGGTTTCCTGGGTCATGCCTCTGCCCAAGCCATTGTCCGTCTGGAAGGCCTTCAGGGCGAGCTTGGTCTGGCAGCCGTAGATGCAATCGAGCGGTCCGGGATCGTATCCCTTTTCCTTCAGAGCCTTCTGGACCTTGCAGATGATGCCGGGGGTGATTTCTGCGGTGCATGTCGCCGGGCACCATACCCACTTGCCGTCGGCTACCTTGACCTGCTTCGTCACGGTTTCGTATTTCTCCGGGATCGGGATTCTATTCTCCCGAACGGGCTCCACCAGCTTTTTGACCTTGACGGTCTTGTATTCGGCCGGAATCGCAATGGTCGTGGTCTTTGGCGGTTCCACCATCACGTTCTTTTTAACCGTCTTGTACTTGGCGGGGATCACGATCTTCTTTTCCTTGGCCGGCTCCACCAGGACCTTTTTCTTGACGGTCTTGTATTCGGCGGGATGCACGACTTTCTTCGTCGTCGCAGGAGCGACCATGACCTTCTTTTTCTCAGTTTTGTACTCGGCGGGAATGTCGATGGTTTTGGTGGTTTCCGGGGTCACAAGAACGCGTTTCTTGACCGTCTTGTACGTGGCCGGGATCACCTTGTCCTCGCCCTCGATCACTCTGGGGACTTTCTTGGTGACGGTCTTATACTGTGCGGGCACTTCGACGAGGCACAGGTTCTCGCATTCTTTCAGCCCCTCCATTTTCTGCGTGGCCGTGCAGGAAACCCATTTCTTGACCCATTTCTTTCCGGCCGGAGCGACCAGTATTTTTTCCGTGACCGTTTCGTATACGGTTTTGGCGGGGGTCTTGACTGTGGACGCTTCGCTGACCAGAACTTGCTCCTCGACCCAGTCGTATTTCGCGGGCACGACTTTGACGACCTGGGAAGCCTCCTTCACCAGAACGCTCTCCTCGCGCCATTCGTATTTGGCGGGAACGGGAACCAGCACGGTCTCTTCGTCTTTCACCAGCACTTTCTCCTCGACCCAGTCGAATCTGGCGGGGATGACTTCGATTTTTTCGGACTCCTCCTCCACCAGAATGCTGTCCTCTCTCCATTCGAACTTGGCGGGAACCACCTGCTTCTTTTCATCGGCCTCCTTGACGAGCACTTGCTCCTCGACATACTCGTACGTGGGCTGCGTGTATTCGATCCGTTCCGTCGCCGGCGACACGAGCACGCGTTCCGTCACGGTTTCGTACTTCGGCCCCTGGAAGCACCGCTTATAGCATTGCCCCACCTTGGCGTCGGGCGGCTCGGAAAAATCGTCGTCGGGCTCGGCCATTTTCGCCTCGGCTTCCCTCAGCGCAGCTTCCCTGGCCTGCAATTCGCGTTCGACCTGCATCGCGCGCGCTTCCGCCTCCTGCTTCTCCTTGGCTTCCATCGCGACCTTTTCCTGGAGAGATGCGATCTCGCGCTCTTTCTCCTCCAGGGAGGCGACATCGGCCACGTCCGTTTTCACACCCTGCTGGCTTGCGACGCACCCAAAAATCATGAACGCCACAGCCACCGATACAATCCCTGCAACTTTCTTCATCTTTCTTTCTCCTTTCTTCTTAATACTTTCTTTTTAACCCTTGCTCCTTGCTCCCTACCCCTCGCTCCTTTTCTATACGAATCAAACGACTACCTATTCCGGAAGGAGCGGAATTCCGAATCATAGGCGACACCGAAACTCATCTGTTTCACTCGATGATCAAGTTTTTCCGCCGACCGGACCGAGGAGACCGTCATTCCGGGCGCAGCGCAGCGGAGACCCGGAATCCAGGACATCCGCAGACGCGCCTGGATTCGAAGCTTTCGGGGGAATGACGAAAAAAAACTTGATCATCGAGTTTCAGTCCCGCATGCCTTTCCGTTCGAAACTCCGAACCTTGTCCAGAAAAGGGCCGATTTGCTTTTTGTGCTTCAAAACGTTCATCTTGAACAGCTCGTTTCCTCCTTTCAAAACAAGCGCGTTTCCGTCGAACGAATAAAAAGCCTTCATCTTCGCCGGGCCGCCCGACGATACGAAATCGGACTGCGCGGTACAGGACAGCGCCTCGGCCTCTGTTTTATAACCGTATGCCTTGCCGGTCGATTTCACTCGATGGAAATGGGCGGCGGGCCCGTTGGTGTTGTCGGAAAAGTTCACATTTATGGTCAACGTGATTCTTCCGCTTCCATCCGCCTTAAGCCCTTCGACGGAAATATCGTCGGCCAGAGACAGCCTCCTGACGTCCCAGTAATACCAACGCCCGCAACAATCCATGATTCGCCTGGGCACGTTCAAACCGGGTTCGAGGCTTGCGGTCCAGACATCCACAGCCTCTTGCGCCAAAATTCCGGATACATCGCCTTCTTCTGCAAAAACGCCGGTCATGCTCGCCAATGCGAAAGCCGCCGCAATCCATATTCTCTTCAATGTCAAAACGCGTTCCCTTTCTCTCTTGATCACCAACTACAAATTCAATGCCAAACTCTCGCCTTGTTGTCAATAGAAAACGAATATCCGAACGACGGTCGATTATTGCTTCCAGCTTCAGAAGACCACAACTTCTCCCAATATAATCAGGACCGTTTGGGAGGCGCCTGGATGGAATTTGCGAACAGAATCGGCGCTGATGCCGTATTTGTCACTCAGGTACGAATAGACCTTTTGGACATTTTTTACGGAATCGGCCATATCTGCCACGCCTCCCAGAACAGTCAGGTCCATGGTTTCGGCGTCCAGCCCGGAGCCGCTTTCATTCAACCGGGCCTGTATTTCGTCCATCGCCTTTTCGATTGCCGCAAATTTCGGAGAAAAATGGCCGATGAACCCCGTATTTTCTTTCGGATCGAAGCCCGCGACGGCCACGCACAACTGGACGCCGCTGGTGAAAACTGCCGAACGGCAATCTTTTTGCCCGAACGAGAAGACGCCGAATTCGTCGGTTTTCACTGCATAAGACGGAAAGGAAAAAGAAGTCCGCGTTTTCAAATCATAGGAGAAAAGCGTTTCCTCGCCCTCCGCGCGACCAAGAAAAAAGAAAACTTCACGCTTTCGTGGACGAATGGAGACGCCGAGACCTTTTAGGCGCGCGTTCTTTTTGCGAATCCACGTTTGTCTGCCGGGAAAACCGGCGAAAAAGCAACCGGAAACGCTCTCGATTCCGGAAAATTCGTGGATTGATCGAAATTCGCCCGATTCGGGGTTCAAGGCCGACAAGACGATTTTGCCAGCATTTCGCTCCAACCCGTAGATTTCGTTCCGCGAGCGCGAATAACTCATTTTCAGAAAAACGTCGGGGTTGTCGGACCGGCAGACCAAGTCGCCGTTTTCCAGGTCCACGCCGAACAATCTCCGTGCGCCGTTGCGAGTCGCTTCGAAATACAGACGCCTGTTTTCAGTATCCAGAGCGGACAAGCCGCGAGGCCAACCATCGATCTTGTCGATCTGGCAAAGCTTTCGGACCTGTCCGGAAACCGTGTCCCCGGAAGCGATGTAGCTCAAGCCGTTTTCCCTGAGCCGCCCCCAGAACAGGCCGGTGGACTCTTCGTATTCCGCAAATGTCGAAAAGGGCAATAGGAGCTTCTCGATATCGAACTCGGAAGCGACGCTTTCCGATGCGACGCATATTCCGAAAAGAATGGCCAAAAGGCTTAACAGGCAGGCGTCGATATCTTTTTTCATGGGTATTCCAGCTTCGCAGGAATCAGGCGAAAAGCGTTGGGAGACATTGACTTCGATGTTTACAAACGACATACTTCATCCTTTCTTCTCACAGACAATCCAAAGGGCGCGCCATGTGCCGTATGCGACCGCTTTGCACGGCCTCTTCGAACTCGTCGGCCAAAAGACGCCCTCTATCTACCACCGTCTTCCAATACCGGATGCGTTCCCGGTCTTTTCCCTTGAACAACCAGAAATCGTTTCTGTCCGATATTTTTCCATAGGGCAGATCGGAAACGAACGATTCGGAGGGGGCCAACATCACCACGTTGGCCATCCGTTCGGCATTGGGTTTTCTTTCGCCCAGCTTCTTGTCGAACCAGCCAGGAACGATGCGGTCCCTGTAGTGGGGATACAACACGATCCTGTCCTTTCTCTCGGAAAACTCGATGTCGAGGTGATAGTCGATCACCCCTCCGTCGCGGTAGACGCCGCGAGGCGCGCCCGGTATGTTTTTCACGCCGCTCATGACCAGGGGGATGGAACCGGTGGCCAGAAGAGCGCTTCTGAAATTGGCTTTGTCCAGCGGAATGCGCAGGGTCGGAAAGCCGTCCATATGCAAAAACGGGGGCGGGGTTTTCGGGCTGTAGAAGAGGGTCCGCTTGTAGAACCATTTCAGGGACCGTCGATCTACGTGGTTTGCCAGGGCCGAAGCCGCCACGTAAGGCCCCAGCACGGCCTTGGCGTCCGGCCATCCCGGTCGTCTGCAATACGTCGCGACAAGGTTGATTCGCAGATACGGATGGTTCAGTACATGGCTGACGGCTTCGTCGTCCAGGTAGGCGTCCATGATTCTCAGGGTTTCGTCGGTGACGTCTTGTGCGGAGGGCTTTTTTTCGTAGGTCTGCCCGATATAGGCTTCGGAGAATCTGTCCAACGCTTTCAACGGGTCCTGTTGCGAAAGGGCCGCGAAGCGCCACCCGCCGATGGACGATCCGATCAGATGCAACGGGCGGGTCCTGCCTGCAAACCACGAGGAGAACAGGAACCGATCCAGCCAGTTGAGCAGAAGCCACTTGGGACCGCCTGCGGCCCCGGCCACCACGTCCACCATGTCGGGGGAAAGACCCTCGTCCCTGATTTTGCCCAACGCCTTTTTTCCCGCCAATACGGTCAAATTTTCAGCCATTTACGATCTCTCCTTTGACTCGTTGACTCGTTCCCTCGCTCCAGCGTGGGAACGCCTGAAGGACGCTCCCGCGTCCCGTATCAATGCTTCACATCTTGAGAAGCCGCTTGCGAAAACGCATTCTTGCAGAAGAATGGGAAAAACAGAGCAGGAAGCAGCCGATACACTCGACGGGACGCCGGAGCGTCCCGGTATGCGTTCCCACGCCGGAGCGTGGGAACGAGCGGCGCCGGAACGAGCGGAACGAGCGGAACGAGCAGAAAAACAAGCCCCGAGTCTTCATTGTATGACAAACTTGTCGATGGTGACCGCGCCCCCCGCCAGGGTCAGCGAGCCGTCGATGGCGGAAACATAGTTGGGCGCGTCGTTGAAGGAAAGGGAGCAGTCGTAGCCGCCGGTCAGGGTGATTCGGGAGTCTCCGGCGGCGACGGGTATTTCGAAGTCGCCGACGAAGATCTTGCCCACGCAAATGACGTCGCCGTCGCCGGCGATGGCTTCGAAGCAGGCCCGCAAGTCGCTATACTTCACTTCTCCCAGCGCAACGGGCTCCAGCTCGCAGTTGAACACGCTTTCATAGGCCCCCATGTCGTAGTTTTGTCCGACCGGACGGTCGGCCATGTCGATGTCGAATGTGGGCGCGTATTGCAGCTCGTCTCCGGCGTCGATGCACAGGGAAAGAGGGTCCAGCCGGTAATCCATGCCCTGCGCGTAGATAAACAGAGGGTCTATCTTGTTCAGATTGCTCGGGTCGAAGGAAAAGTCCTGCAAAATACAAAACCCCGCGTCGCTTCGGTCAAAGTCGCTGTTAAGAATACTGACGGCGGAATAGACCTGGTCGTCGTTGCAGTCGTCGTCGATGAAGATATCCGAGCACGTGTCGGCGGAATTGCCCCAGAAGATATTGTTTTCCAGTTCCGCCCTGTCGCCGTTGTCGTATAGAAGCAAATGCATGCCGCCTCCGGCCCCTCCCGCGCCGGATTCGAGCTTGGCGTTGCCGGCGACGGTGTTGTTGCTGATGGCCGCAAAATCGGGCCGGTCGATGAAGAAACCGTGTCCGCTTTCTCCCGAAAGATTTTCGACTACCAGGTTGTTGGCAATATACAATTCCTCGTTTTGCGATGCGAAAAAGCCGCCGCCGTATTCGCTCGCTTCGTTTTCGTACAAGTAATTGCCGCCGATTTGAGCCTCGTCACCTTCGCAGAAAAAGCCGCCGCCCCGGCGGGCTTTGTTTCCGTATATGCGGTTGTCTTGAAGCATGGGGTACGATGCGGCCACATAAAATCCCCCGCCGTCGAGACCTTGGGCGTCGTTTTGGGAAATCACGCATCCCCCGAAAGAGGACTGCCAAGCCGAAACCCAGGCCCCTCTCCCCGTATTGCCTTGAATATCGCAGCCGCCGACCGTTGCCGCAACCGACATATCGGCGTAGAATCCACCGGTCTCGTCCCCTTGGTTGTCGCTGATGTCGCATTCTCCCATAATGATCATCAAAGAGGAATCGATAAACAATCCCCCCCCGTATCCCGTTGACGAGTTCTCGCCGGATACATTGCCGGTAATGGAACTGTTTGTAATATTTGTCATTTCCGCCCCTTGGATGAAAATCCCCCCTCCCTGGTAGTCCGAGCGGCAATTCTTGACTTTCATATAGTCGATGGTGACATAGCCCATGTCAGTGACGATTCTCAACCCGCCACCTCCGGACACGGTGTTTTTCCCGTTCTGCAATGTGACGCCTTCGATGGAAAATTCGGGATCGGACGACGATGTCAATGCGAGCGCAGGCCCCGCCTGCCCCGCGTCGATGACCGTATTGTCCGCATCGACCGTCTTCGTTTCGCACTGCGCGTCATATCCGCCCTCGATTGAAAGCAGGCCGGTTTCCGCACTGGCGTATTCGAAAGTTCCCGAATAGGTCCCCTGCACGATTTTGATCGTATCATCCTCGCCGTTTCCTTCGGCCACCGACAACGCCTGGGCAAGCTCGGCGGAATTGGAAACGCAAAAATCCGCCGCACTGGCCTCGGGCGAAACCGCCAGTATCAGGGTCGCCACGATTGTCGAACCGATCATCGACCAAATCGATCTTTCCACGAAACGTTTCATTCGATCTCCTCCTTTTGCCGTCATGTTCATCCACGCCTTAATTAAATGAAGATAAGGCAACCGCTTGCCTGTTTCGTTGTAAATATCGCGTAATCGGACCTCGCTGGCAAGTTTTTTCGACCTGTGCGGTTGATGTCGACGTATGTTTTTTTGGCTCATCGCGGATTTGCGGGGAGCGATCAAGGTTAGACCGACTGGTTTCCACACCGAAATCGAAGCCCTTCACTTGGCGATTCCAATTTTGAATGAAACAAACGCTCTTTTCGAGTGACATGCGGGACAGAAGGTTGATTCTTGTTTCGGCCATGCCTCGGCGCGACGCGGACGCGAAGCGTCCTGGTATGCATTCCAACGCGAAGCGTTGGAACGAGGCGGCGATGGTCCAGCCCAAGGGATTGACGTCCGGCTTTTTTACCGATAAAACACGATCATGTTTCAACATCTTCGAATACAAGTCCCGTACCCCTGCAAGGCCCGGTGCCGATGGTGCGCGACCAACAAGAAAAATCCCCTTTTTCGAAAAATGAGCCGCGACGGTACCACCGATGCGATCATGGGGTTCTACCGGGACGCGATTCGCCGGCTCAAACCTTCCCGGCTTTATGTATCCGGCGGCGAACCTCTTATCTATCCGAACATCGGCCCTTTTCTGAACGACATTGCCCGGTACGTCGATAGAATTCACGTGTTCTGTTCGTTTCAATTCGACACAAACGATTTCCACCGTATCCCCTTCGATGCCATGCCTCTCGCCAAAATCACCGTAAACCACACGGTCTCCTGTTTCGAGCCGGGACCGTGGTCGCATCACACGCGCGGCTTTCCCTTCTCCCTTTACCTGGAAAACCTGAAATCCATCGCGGAGGCAAAAGTGCAAAAACATTTCAAGATGATTGTCAACCAGGAGCGGTTCGAGGAAAAGCTGGACCGGTTCATGAATGCCCTCGGCCCGTCTTCCAGCATGGAGATCGGCCTGAAGGTGATCAACGACCAGGGAAACGGCCTGAACGTGGCAAGCATCGAAAAAACGCGCCTTGTCGCCCTGCAAAACCTGGAAGGCATTGACGGCGGAAAATATGCCGGGCGCAGTTTCGTCGAGGGCAGCCTTTCCCGCATGGCCCCGATGCTGAACGGTTTGGACCCTGCCGATTGCCACTACGCCAAGAAGCCGGTCGAATTGAGGTTTTCGTTCTACCGGATTAAAAACGGGACCCCGATATTGAAATACCGCTACTGCCCTTATTTCCCGCCATCTTCCGGACACCGGTTCCATATCGGAAAGGACAATCCCAAAAAATTCGTCCGCAATTTTTTCTGCGGGGACTTTCGCGACCATTGCTCCGAGTGCCGGTTTGTGAAAAATTATCTTCAAGGCAATCGCGACTGACCCCCACCGCACACGAACAAGCGAATGAAAAAAAACGATTATAACGGATTCGGGGAGTGAGGCTAAAACGTAGGTTGGGTTGAGCGCCTTTAATTGTTGGGTTTCGCTTACTGCCTTCTTACATCGAACACCTTCCAGTTACATTGAAAAGAAAAAATGGTTCATCGCGGATTTGTGGGGGGCGGAAAAGGTAACCAGAGCTTCCAGCTCTGGTCCCATGTCGCGTATATGCCGCCGCTTTGAAACCAAGGCATGCCAGACCAGGATGGTCTGGTTACCATTGACACGCCTTTTCCCACAAATCCGCGATGAGCCGAAAAAATTAGCGAAACCCAACAATTAACGACGCTCAACCCAACCTACGTTTCAGCCCCCGACAAATCCGTTATAATCAAAAAAAAGCCCCGACCAATCAGGTCGAGGCTTTTTGTTCAATGGAAATACGGTATCGCCTAAGCTTTAATCCTGCGAAGCTCCACTTTCACGCGATTGGCCGGGTTGGGACAGTCCCAGACCTGCACGTCGGGATCGTCGCCCACAGGAAAGGTCCCCCCGAACTGAAGCGTCTGGACCCATCCCTGGATGTTCTTGTAGAACAGCCCGCAAAAGTCCCCGCACTTGTGCGTGCTCAGTTCGAACTCGTCGCCGGGCTTCATGCCGATGGTGCAGTCGCCCTTGGTTTCGATGATCTTCGCCACCACCTTGTTTCCGATTTGGGGAAATGAAACTGCCATACGCACCTCCTTCTAAAAAAATGTTTGTATTGCATGACAACCATTTCGATCAGGCGCCTTGGAAAAGGCGGGAAAATTATAAGCATATTCTCGTAATCTGGTCAACCGCTTTCCACGATGGGCGGCAATTCTAATTTTGGGTGTTTCCGGCGCCTTGGCCGCTGCAACCTCTTTGGCATGGAATTTCCGTCGGAATTTGAATTGCTGCACGATGGCCGAATCAAGAGCCGAGTCCGACTGTTTCGACAGGCGGCTTTGGAACCAAATCGGAATCGGGGGCTTTGCCTCTGCCAAGTCCGTAGATCAGCCCGCCGGTCAGCGCGGTGAAAGGCGCCACGGTCACCAGGCCGAAGCTTCCCACGATGGTGTTGACCACTTCTGCGGCGACGAAGTTCTTGTTGAGGATGGTGGGCAAGGGGACGCCCAGGCCCATGAAGAGCATGAGAAGGGCGATGTAGCTTCCGGAGTATGCCAGCAGCAGGGTGGTGGTCATGGTGCCGATGACCGACCTTCCGATGGCCATGCCGGACGCCACGTGCTCCAAGAACCCGATATCCGGCTTTTTCTCCGCGATTTCGTGCATGGATGCGGAAATGTCCATGGCCAGGTCCATGACGGCGCCCGAGCAGGCCACGAAGATGCCGGCGACGAAGATACCCGACAGGTCCAGGTGTCCGAAGCCCGAGTAGACGAGGGTCTCGGCGAAGGGCCGTACCGCGCCGTGGATGCGGAAGCTGCCGGTGAACATCTTGGCCAGCGCGCATGTGAGCATCAGCCCGGAAAAAGCTCCCAGAAAGGTGACCAGCCCTTTTTTGGAAAGCCCCCCGACCAGGAAGCTGACGGCGGCTGTCAGCGCGGCCACCACGGCCAGCGCGCCCAGCACGGGGTCCTTTCCTTCCAGGAACCATGGAATCATCACCTTCCAGAGCATTAGGGCGGCGAACACGAAGGAGAGCAGGGCCTTTAGCCCGGTCCAGCCGCCCACGGCCAGCAGGAGCCCGGCGAACAGCGCCATCAGGACAAGCTCCAGGCGCAGGCGGTAGTTGCCTCGGGCCACGGCCCGTCCGAGCTTGCCGTCCCGGACGGAATATTCCACGAGGATGTCGCGTCCCTGGACATAGATTTCGTCCATTTCCATCTTGCCGGTCAATTGATTGACCACCGGGACGGTTTGGCCTTCGAAGCTGCCCTCCATCAATTGGACTTTCAGGCTTTGCGAACCGGTCTTGACGATCAGGGCCTTGTGGATGTCGGAGTTGTCCACCGACAGCACCCTGCCTCGGGCGAAGCGGGAATGCTCCGGCAGCCGGTCCTCGAATCCGGTGGGCATATATGCCAGGGCGATGCATACGATGGTGAAGAACGCGACAAAGGCGGCTTCTTTCCGTGAAAGCGAATGTCGAAAAAACATGGAAATTTTCCTGTGGGTAGAAGAGGGCGGCTTTGAAGATTAAGCAGCCATGCGACGAATATTTAACCACGAAAGAACACGAAAACACACGAAAAAAAAGAAGTGTTCAGCGGCACATACTCCATCTTGCGCCAGACATGTTCGCGTCGCCCCCCGAAAAAAGATGGAGCGAAGGCCGGCAGGCGGCCCCGCTCCATCGCGTGTTGCCAATGGACTATGGCGATTCGTTATTCGTCAAGAGAACCGCCCATGGCCGCCGCGATTTTTTTGGCGACATCGGTGTTGTCGTAGTAGCCGCTGAAGCTGGCATCGTTGGCCATGACGGGGACCGGAACGGCAGTGTGGCTATAGGAGGTGAAAGCAAGGCCCGCGTTCTGGTTGGTGATGTGGGTGCATGCCACCGTCAGAGGGCTGTAACCGCCGTAGATCAGGTAGTCTTCTTCTGAACCCCGAATTTCTTCGCCCGAAATCTGGCGGTCGAAGGCCTCTTCGAGCTGCGACTTCTGGAGCGTGCTCAGGTCGTCGTAGACCAGGCCGAAAGCCTCTTCGATCTTGGCTGTCATGGTGACGTCGTCGGACAAGTCCAGCGTGGCGATATTTCCCGTGCCCAGAATTTCGATGACCAGTTTGATCATGCTCGGAAGGCTGGTGGCGGAGGACAGGTAGTCGTTCATCCACCAGTCGAAGGCCTCGAAGGACATGGTCTGCTTGCTCAGATCCTGATAGGCGCTGTCGTACTTGGTCCCGGCCCAGCCCTGGGTCAGGCCGCCGGTCTCGTGGTCGGCGGTGACCACGATCAGGACTTCTCCCGGATGTTCGTTGGCGAAATCGACGGCGACCTTGACGGCCTCGTCGAAGGCGACGGTGTCGCCGATGCTGGTCAGAGCGTCGTTGGCGTGGCAGGTCCAGTCGATCTTGCCGCCTTCGACCATGATGAAGAAACCCTCTTCGTTGTCGAGAATGCGAACCGCTTCCTCGGTGACTTCGGCCAGAGACCAGGCTTCGTCGGGACGGTCGATCTCGTAGTGCAGGGCGGCGGAGCCAGAAGTGATTTCACTGGCGGCCACGGTCTTGGTTCCGTTGGGAACGACTCCGAGGCTGTCGCGGTCGTGGACCACGGTGAAGCCGTTTTGTTCGAACTGTTCCCACAGGTTGACGACGCCGTCGGCCCCTGCGGCCAGTTCGGGCCACGCGGTGGCGCGGGAGCCGGTGTAGCCGTCGATGTAGCGAAACGTGCCGCCGCCGATGAAATCGAGGGTGCCGCTGCTGGCGGCTTCCTGTGCGATGTGGAAGTACTTGTCCCGGCTGTCCTGATGGGCGTAGAACACGGCGGGAGTGGCGTGGTCCAGGGAAACGCTGGAGAGAATGCCTACCTTTTTGCCTTGTTCCTTGGCCAGTTCGGCCAGGGTCTTATAGCTTACACCGGTGTCTTCGGGGTCCACGGAAATGGCGCCCACATAGGTCTTATGGCCGCATGCCAAGGCGGTGCCTGCCGCGGCGGAGTCGGTGATCAGCTGGTTCCACGCCCAGGTCTTCTGCAAGCCCGTATAGGCCAGCTCGCTGTTCATGACCAGATCCACGGACTTTTCGGTACCCTCGACGTCGATGTCCTCGACGCCCACGGAGGCCAGGTACGCCTCGGCAGCGTGAATCTGCACGCTGGCCATGCCGTCGCCGATCATGTAGAATACATACTTGGCATTGCCTTCGAGAGGCGCCACCTGGGCCGACGCGAGACCGGCCGCCAACATTACCGCCAAAACGGCTGCAAACACTTTTTTCATCACTTCTCCTTTTTTCAATCGTTTTTTGCTAATCGATTATCAAACAGATTGCGCCGGGAGCAAAATCGACCCCGGCATCCCCCCCCCATGGTAGCGAAAAGAAGATACTTTTCGTGACGGGACCGGATGGGATTCGCCATCCGGTTTTCCAAAACTTCAAGAAGGGAGAGGATAAAACGATTTGGATTAGAAGAGGACTAGGCTTGGATTAGGTTTTGGATAAAGAACGATCTCGGACTCGTCTGGGGTTGAAATTTTTCTGGCTGTAACGGATTTGGGGGAGCGGCAATGCGTAGGTTGGGTTGAGCGGGTTTCACGTTGGGTTTCGCTTGCTTCCCAACCGTTTCGCGCGCCATCTCTGTTTGTTTGATAGAATTCCGTAGCGAAACCCAACAATTGACGATGCTCAATCCAGCCTACATTCCACCCACCCCCAAATCCGTTCTATAGTGCGTCGCACATGAATTGATACCGCCTGTTTAAGTAATAAAGGTGGAATAACACTACAGCGCAACTTAAATCAAATCAATCTATAGGTTGTGTCATTCAAGACATTTCGATCAATATATGGATGCTTATTCCTTTATGTTGCGCTGTAGTGATAAGTATCAATTCATGTGCGAATATCTATAACCAGCAATTTTTGTTTCGGCTATGCATTTGCGGGACACGGACGCGAAGCGTTGGAACGAGGCGGCGAGGGGAGCATCCCCTGTTTTTAA
Organism: Desulfobacterales bacterium; assembly: GCA_963674505.2. Taxonomy (GTDB): domain Bacteria; phylum Desulfobacterota; class Desulfobacteria; order Desulfobacterales; family SKZT01. The sequence goes on along the minus strand of CAXXIG010000001.1, from coordinate 4,435,507 downwards.
CCAGCCAGTCCCGTCAGGGACGACAGACAATAGCCCGGCAATTCATTGCCGGGGTGGAAACGCCAAGACGCCCCAAGTCCCGTCAGGGACGACAGAAAAAAAAGCATTGGATGGGATGTCGCGGCCAGGACCGGCTATCGGACGGGACCGGAGCCTTGGAAACGCCGTTGCATGAACTCTCTGGCCAGCGCTCCCGCCAGAATGAATACAAGCAACAGGCCGCAAATGACAAGCCAGATCTTGACCCCGTCGAACCCGAAATCGTAGGACGGGATGAAATAGGCCGCCACCAAGGCGCATGCCAGCCAGGCTACCAGCATAATCCGTATGTTGCCTTTTGAAAACATTTTTTCCATTTCGTAAATTCCCATCGTTCGTATTTGGTTGTAAAGCTTTATCCGGGCTTGGTTCCAGCTTCGAATCCATGCGCTTCTGCGAATCTCCTGGTTTCCTGGTCTCCGCTACGCTGCGCCCGCAATGACGGTCGCATCGGTCCCGTCGGAGGAAAGAACTCGATCATCGAGTACCAGGACGCTTGGCGTCCGTGCTCCACCAAACCAGGGCCGAATCAAGGACCAAGCCCGCTTTCACTGATAATCAGGCAATGTACACGACGCAACAATCGGTTTGGATTAGAAACGGATTGCTTTTCGGTTAAAAATCGAAACGTCGGACATAGAGGCTCGTCACGGATTTGCGGGAAAGGGCTCGCCGATGGTAATCAGACCATCCTGGCCTGGCATGCCTTGACTTATGAGCGGCGGAATATTCCCCATATGCGACCAGAGCTGGAAGCTCTGGTTACCCTTGCCGCTGCCCGCAAATCCGCGATGAACCGAAATGGTTTCTAACCGCCCAGACGGTCGCGGTAGATCCCCGGCGACGACCCTTCGATCACCGTCGCTCCCACCGTCCGGCAATAGTATTGCGTATCGCCTGCCCCGCCGACGATGGCGTAGGCGTATCCCGCCGCGCGCATGGCGCCAAGGGCCGACAGCAACAGCGCCTTGCCGATCCCCAGCCCCCTTCGGTTTTCCGCGACTCCCGTCGGTCCGAAAAAATTCTTGCAAGTGGCCTCGAAGCACGCGAAACCGACCACCGCGCCTTTTTCCGTGGCGATATGGCACGACACGGGAAGCCGGGTGAAACTGACTTCGCATTCGCTCGCCCACCCGTCGCCGAACAAGGCGCGAACCCATTGGGCCACCCGATGCTTTTCGTAGGGCATGGCGGGTCGAACCAGGACCCCAAGGGCTTCCAGCCGCTCCAGCAATTCGCCAGGGTCCGCAAGATCGTACAATTTCACCAGCATGTCCGGCATCTGGGTTCCTCCTTATTTCTTTCAGGCGTCTTTTCGATTTTGGGCGCGACCGCAGGCGCCGCTTGTTATTGGCCCCAGTATACTAAGACAAACGCGGATTGCGAACAATTTCTTACAAATGTGCAAACAAAACCAATCGAGGATTAATTCTCGGCTAACAATTCCCTAATAGAATTCAAGCTTTGGGGAGTTACTCATTATTTTCGTGTTGTATCGAATAATGGAACGATTCGATACGAAATGGAAAGCTGATTCCCAAGACAGTGGATGAAAAAAATGGCCTGTTCGATTGCGAAGGACGGATTCTCCGAGGGACTGCGGTGACAGAAAAAAGCAACATGTTCCAATCCTCGCTTCCCCCGTTGTCCCTGGATTCCAGGACGGGGGACCTTCCCTCCTACGAATCCCTGGCGGACGCGGAGACGCTGTGCAGGGAGGTGGAGCGGACCCTGAAGAACGACAGGCGCCTGCCGGGGGTCATCGTCACGTACAAGGGGTATACCGCCAGCGTGATCTCCAGACGGGTCTTCTGGGAAAGACTGGCCCAGGAATTCGGCCCCGCAGTCTATCTGGACCGCCCCATACGGGTCATGGCCAAGACCATCCGGACCGTCCCCCTGGTCGCCAAAAGCGACGAGAGAATCGACCGGACGGCCAGCCGGGCGTTATCCCGTCCCATCGCGGACATGTACGAGCCGGTCGTCGTTTCGTTTACAGGTGGCCGGTTGCGGCTGCTGGACGTCCACGTGCTTCTGCTGTCGCTCTCCGAGATACTGGCCCTTCAAAACGAGGAGCTGCGGTCGATCCAGGGCCGCCTCAGAGCGGCCAAGCGCGCGGCCGAGGCGGCCAACAAGACCAAAAGCGATTTTCTGGCCAACATGAGCCACGAAATACGGACCCCCATGGCGGGTGTCCTGGGCCTCGCCGACCTGCTGCTGGACACGCCCATGACGCGAAAGCAGCGCGACTACGCCAAGACCATCGCCAGTTCCGCCAACGCCCTTTTGACCATTGTCAACGACATTCTGGATCTGTCCCGGGTGGAGGCGGGCAAGCTGACCCTGGAAGAGACGTCCTTCGATTTTTCGGCCGTCGTGGAGGAGGTCGGGGTTCTTCTCGCGCCCAAGGCCGAGGACAGAGACATCGAACTGATCACGCACTATTCGCCGTCGATCCCCCGACATTTCATCGGCGACCCCGTGCGTATCCGCCAGGTCCTGGTCAACCTGGCGGGAAACGCCGTGAAATTCACCCAGCACGGACACGTTCTGGTGAAGGTGGACATGCTGGAATGCGCAGGCGGCCATTGCTCCTTGAAAGTCGGCGTGGAGGACACGGGCATCGGCCTGACGCAAGAAGCCCAGAAACGGGTGTTCTACAAATTCGAGCAGGCCGAGACGAGCACCTCGCGCATGTTCGGGGGCACGGGCCTGGGGCTGGCCATTTGCAGGCAGCTAGTGGAACTGATGGGCGGGACCATCCAAGTGGAAAGCGTCTTGGGAAAGGGCAGCGCCTTTTCTTTCCAGATTCGTCTTCCCGTGGCCGACGAAAACAAAAAAAGCGCGTCGCCGAAAACGCTCGCCGGCCTTCGCGCCTGCCTGGCGGTCCCCAACCGGCACGCCAGCCGCATGCTGGCAGAACACATGTCGGCTTGGCGCATGGAGTGCCTGGAGGTCTTTTTCAGAAACGAGGCGGCGCGCCTGGCCGAAGATGCTTCTCCCTTCGATTTCTTAGTTGTGGACCACAAGGTCCTGGGTTCCAAAAAATCGTTGCTCGGCCGCCTGAAAAAAGGTCCCCGGTTCCGCAAGGCGGGCGTGGTCCTGCTCACCACGCCCGGCCGGATCAAAACCGCCCAGGAACACCTGGAAAAGGGGCTGATTCGTTCCTACTGCACCAAACCGGTTCGTCCGTCGCAATTGATGGCCGCGCTGGCGGAGGCCCTCGGGGTGGCACGCGAAACCCAAGTCGAAGCCTCGCAAAAAGGCCGCAGAGCGGAAAAAACTTACGACGCGCGGGTCTTGCTGGCCGACGACAGCCCGGTCAACCGCAAGGTCATGGGGGAAATGCTCAAGAAACTCGGGTGCCGGATCGAAACGGTTCACAACGGTCGCCGCGCGCTGGAACGCGTCTTGGCCAAGCCGGGGGGCTACGACCTGGTTTTCCTGGACTGCCGCATGCCGGTCATGGGAGGCGTGGAAGCGGCATGCGAAATTCGGAAAGTCGATGGCCAGCCCCGCCGCCTTCCCATCGTGGGCGTTTCGGCCGACGCCATCGCCGACGACCGGAAAAAATGCTTCGGGGCCGGGATGGACGAATTTTTGCTGAAACCTGTGCAAAAGGACAGGCTGAGGGAGGTGCTTGAAAAATATTGCGGGGCGGTCGCCTCCGGTTCGCGCGACAACCGATCCGCCGGCATCGCAGAGGGACCGGCCTGCCGCAGCGAAGATTCGGAGGACGAACCCGTATGGGACCATGGAAAAGTGCTGGACTTGGCCGACGGAGACGACGGTCTGGTGGAGATTTATCTGAACGCCTTTCTGGATGATTCCCCCGGCGTATTGTCTCGACTGGCCGATGCCATTCGCCAGGGAAACATCGACAATGCCATCCGGGGAGCGCATACGCTGAAAGGCGACTCGCTCGCCGTCGGCGCGCGGAAACTGGCCGAGGAGGCGAGAAAACTGGAGGAAACAGCCCGGGAAAAAAAAACGGGCCGTTTGGATAAACAACTGTCGGTTGTCGTGAGCGAACACGAACGGCTGCGCAGAAAATTGGAACAACGGTTGTCGAAGAACGGATAGCCGAATGACATGGGAGCGAAAATGAACAAAATCCTGATAATCGACGATTCCAGGTTCGCCAGGAATTCGATCGGTCGCATACTGCAACAAGAGGGGCTTGAAATTATCCAGGCCGAGGACGGAAAAAAAGGGCTCGTGGCCATCGCCGAACATCTCCCCGATTGCGTCGTGGCCGATTTGCTCATGCCCGAGATGGACGGTTTCGAAATGCTTGCGGCGCTCATGGACATGCAATCGCGTCCGCCGGTAATCATTGTCACGGCCGACATCCAGGATTCCACCCGGGACAAGTGCATGGCTTGCGGCGCCTTTCGCGTCCTGGAAAAGCCGGTGAAGGCTTCGCTGCTCAAGCAAACCGTGAGGGGCGCGCTGGAAGAGGCCATGAAAGGAGTCGCGCATGAATCTGACGTCTGATCAAAGCGACGCCTTCACCGAGCTGATCAACATCGGCATGGGCAAGGCGGCCGCGTCCCTCAACGACCTGGTCAACGCCCACGTGAGGCTCACCGTGCCGAATTTGTATTTTCTGGATATGAATTCGGTATATGCCAATCTGGAAGACATGAGCGATGGGACCCTGGCCACTGTGCAGCTGTTTTTCAAAGGGGGCATGGAAGGCTCGGCCATCCTGGTGTTTCCCCCGGCCAGCGCGCTCAACCTGGTGGCGGTCATGACCCGGGACGAATCCGACCCCACGGACATGGACAGCCTTCGCGCGGGCACCCTCACCGAGGTCGGCAACATCGTCATCAACGGCGTCATCGGCTCCATCGCCAACATTCTCAAAAGACCCATGAGATTCAGCCTTCCCAGGTACCTGGAAGGCGGCGTCCGCGGAATCATGGACAAGAGGGAGCGCAAGTTCCGCGACGCCGTCCTTCTGGCCAAGACACTCTTTCAAATCGAACGATTCGAGGTGGAAGGCAACATTTTGATTCTGTTCGAACTGGAATCCTTCGACAGTCTGCTGGAGGCGCTGGGCAGGCTGATGGAGGAACCAGTCGAGGAAAGACGCGCCATATGAATCCGAACACACCCGACTTGGGCAATATGGCTCGGGACATGATGGCTCGGGACATGATGGCTCGGGACATTCTGGATTGCGTTCCGACCGGCCTGGACATTCTGGATTACGTTCCGACCGGCCTGTTCATTCTGGACGAAGCCCTTTGCGTGCGGTTCTGGAACGCTTGCATGGAGGACTGGACCGGCATCGACCGCAAGCAAATCATAGGCAAAAGCGTTTCGGAGTTTTTTCCGGAACTGCTCGAAAAAAAATACCTGAGGCGCCTCGAATGCATTTTCCAAGGCGGCCCCCCAGCGGTTTTTTCCTCCCAGCTGCACCCGCACCTGATTCCCTCGAACCTTGCCAACGGACGCCTCAGGATACAGCACACCACCGCCATGGCGTATCCGACGGGAAACGAAACCGAATACCGCGCCCTTTTCGCCGTGCAGGACGTCACGGATCTGTCCGACGCCATACACAAGCAGCAGATCGAACATCGGAACCTGCTCGCCGAGGTTCATGAGCGGATACGCACCGAGAGGGACCTTCGCCGAAGCGAAAGAAACCTGGCCAAGGCCCAGGCCATCACCCAGGTCGGGAGCTGGAGCGTGGATGCTAAGACCGGAAAGACGACCTTCTCCGAACAGATCTTCAAAATCCTGGACGTGGAAAAGAATGCGTCGGACGGCGGTTTCGACATGGTATTCGCCAAGGCGGTCTGCGAAAAGGACGCCGAAACCATCCGCGAGGCCTCCCGAAAGGCCCTGGAGGAGGGGGTCAAGTCCGCCCCGCTTGAGTACGACATCCGGGTCGGCGACAACGAGGCGAGGACCCTGATTCTGGAAATCGAGCCAGTGATCGACGAAAACGGGGCTGTACTGGAGGCCGTGGGAACTGTCCGGGACGTCACCGCCGCCAGAAAGGCCGAAAGGGAACGGTTGCGGCTGGAAGAAAAAATCCAGCACGCACAGAGGCTCGAAAGCCTGACCCGGCTCGCAGGCGGAATCGCCCACGACTTCAACAACATCCTGATGGGCGTGCTGGGATACACCAGCCTTATCCTCGGCGAATCCTCCACTCCGGACCATGTCCGGGAATTCGCCGAAATGATCGAACTGTCCGCGCAAAGGGCCGCCGACCTTTCCCACCAGATGCTCGCCTACACCGGGTGCGGCTTTCTATCCATGGAAACGCTCGATCTGACGCGCATGGTGGAAAACATCAAGCCCCTGATCGAATCCTCGGTGACGGAAAAAGTCCGGCTCGTATACGACCTGGACTACCGGATACTTCCGGTCAAGGCCGATCCCGCCAAGGTAAAGCAAGTCCTGATGAATTTCGTGACCAACGCGTCGGAGGCGATGACCAACGGGTCCGGAACAATCGCCATTTCCAACGGGACAGAATACTGCGACGGCGCGGTCTTTTCCGAAACGTTTCCGGACGCAGGCCCCCGAACCGGTTCCTTTTCCTACATCGAAGTCTCCGACAACGGTTGCGGAATGGACGCCGAAACACGCAAAAAAATCTTCGACCCTTTTTTCACCACCAAGTTTCCGGGACGCGGGCTCGGCCTCGCCGCTTCCATCGGAATCATCCGGGGACACTCCGGGGCCGTATCCGTCAAGAGCAGGCCGTCGGAAGGCACTACCATCCGGGCGTATTTTCCGGTCGTCGAGGACGTTCTCGAAGAAGGCCGGACCAAAGAAGAAGAGCGACCGGGATTCGAATTCCAGGACAGAGGCACGGTGCTGCTCATCGACGACGAAGAGGTCGTCAGAAACGTAGGAAAAAGCCTTTTGAGCACGCTGGGGCTGAAAACATTGACGGCGGAATCCGGGGAGGAGGGCGTGCTTCTCTTCAAGAACATGTCCGAACATATCGACCTTTGCATCGTGGACCTCACCATGCCCGGCATGAACGGCGAAGAAGTGTTCCACGAAATCCGCAAGGCCGAAAAAAACGCCAAAGTCGTCCTGTCGTCCGCCTTCAACGCCGAAAACATCCTGGAAAAGCTGTCCGCAAAAGGACTCGCGGGCTTTCTTCGAAAACCCTACAAGCTTTCGACGCTGCGAGACGAGTTGAGAAGAATCATACCGAACGGATAGAAACGGAGAAGTCATAATAAAAAGCTGGCAGGAGCGGGGCGGATCGTAGGGTGGGTGGGTCGGCTGCCTTTGCGTTTCTCCCTGTTCCGCACTTTCCTAACAGGTCGCGCCTGCCGGTCTCCCACAAAGCCCAACCCACCATTTCTCCGAATCTCCCCGCCCCGTCCCTTCAACCCGAATGCGACAGCACGCATAGTAAAAACCCCGTCAGATCCGGGGCGGACCGCAGGGTGGGTGGGTCGGCTGCCTTTGCGTTTCTCCCTGTTTTGCACTTTCCTAACAGGTCGCGCCTGCCGGTCTCCCACAAAGCCCAACCCACCATTTCTCCGAACCTCCCCGCCCCGTCCCTTCAACCCGAATGCGACAGCACGCATAGTAAAAACCCCGTCAGATCCGGGGCGGACAGCAGGGTGGGTGGGTCGGCTGCCTTTGCGTTTCTCCCTGTTTTGCACTTTCCTAACAGGTCGCGCCTGGGGTGATGAAAATCATCCAATTTCGGGAGATTTTTTTCTGCCGGGATTTGTTCCCGCTCGCGGCAATCCGCACGGGGCTGGTTCGGGATCGTAGGGTGGGTGGGTCGATCCCCAGGCGTTGTCGCTAATACAACTTTTCTTGAAATGGATGGCCCGACAATATTGCACGAAGTCCAACCCACCATTTTCCGCGCCAATTCGTCGCTTCTTCGAACGAATGACATCGAGGCTGCTCGGGAAATGGTGGGTTGGGCTTCGTACAAGCTCGAAGGGCGCGGGCGTTAACAAGCTTCGAACCAGCCCCGAACGCCAGGATTTCAACCCACCCACCCTACGCTCCCGAACCAGGCCCTGCGATAGCTTGGCGGAATAAAACCCGGCGGAATTGCTGCGGCCAAACAGGGAACATTTTCATCACCCCAGTATACACCCTTTGCGGCGGCTGCGCCAAGCGGACACAATCCCTCGGCGCGGAGCCGTCCAGAACACAGGAGGATTGCCAGGTACTATGATTTTCGAAAAGATCCACGACAAGGAAAACCTTTACGGCGCCTGGAGGCACGTGCGCGGCAAGAGCAAATGCGCTGGCTACGACCAGGTCGCCACCAGGGACTTTGGAAACGCACTTCCCGAAAACATCGACGCCCTTTCGGCCGAACTCCGCGACGGCAGCTACAGGCCCCTTCCCGTCGTGGCCTTCACCGACCGGTCGCGCCCCGGCAAGGAGCGCGAACTCGGCATCTCCGCCGTCAGGGACCGCGTCGTCCAGCAGGCCGTCGCACGGGTCCTCGCATCCGTCTTCGAGCCCCGCTTTCTGCCTTGCAGCTACGCATACCGCCCGAAAAAGTCCGCCGCCAGGGCCGTCCGAAAGGCCGAAGAGCTGATCGCCAGGGGGTGCCGGTGGATGCTCAAGATGGACGTGGAAAAGTTCTTCGATTCCATGGATCACCGCACCCTGATCGGACTGGTCGAAGAAACCGTCGAGGACAAAAAGCTCTCGCGCCTCCTGTCGCGCCTGCTCAAGGCCAAGGTCTTCAAGGAGATGGAACTTCTGGAAAACGACGTCGGCTCGCACCAGGGAAGCGGCCTGTCTCCGCTTCTCTCCAACATCTACCTGCACCCGTTCGACCGGGCCATGTGGGAACGATACCAGGACCGCTACCTGCGCTACTCCGACGATATCGCCGTCTTTTCCGAAGAAAACGACGACCTCGACCGGGCGAAGCAGACGGCCAAGGAGCTGCTGGCGGGCCTGAAGCTTGCCAACAACCCCGAAAAAACCGTCATATCCAGCGTATCCGCAGGCATCTCGTATCTGGGATTCTACATGGACGAAGACGGCAAGGGCCCGGACAAGAAATCCATCGAGCAGTTCGAGCAAAGGCTGGAACTGATCAAGCCCGTCAGAAGGACCGACCACATCCCCGACCGCATCAAGGAGGTCGATGCAAAAATGCACGGATGGTACAGCTATTACAAGTCGGTCAAGTCCCTGACCCCCCAGAACCTTTTGTCGCTCGTCGGCATGGTGCGCCTGGCCATGGACGCGGGCGAAATCGAGTACGCGCGGAACCTTCTCGGCCAGCACGAAATATTTCCCTGCAGCCACCCCGACCTGCTCTTCCAGATCGGGGAGCTGTTTTTGTCCCTGGGAATGCCCTCCCGGGCCGCGGGACAGTACGCCAAGGCCCTGGAAATCGACCCGTCCATGTGCGCCGCGAAAAACCGCATCGACGACCTGAAGCAGGACCAAGGCAACGTCCGAAGGACCATCGAGAACGTCAAAACCGTCCTTCACAAGGACCCCGGGTACCGCGACGGCTACCGCAAGCTCGCCGACTGCTACTCCCGCATGGGACTCTACGGCTTCGCCGAAAAGGCCGCGCAGAAGGTCCTCGAAATCCGCGACGAACCACAGGCCCGCAAATCCGTGGAAAACATCCGCCTCCAGTCCCGGCAAAACCTCCAGGACCTGTCCTTCGACGAAGACCACCTGGAGAACTTTCTGGAAACCCTCCGGGGAAGGGGCGACTCCCACGCAAGACAGTGGGTGGACGAAAACGGGCGCTGCGCGTACATACGCGTGGAACGTCCGATGAACATCGACGACGTCCGAAGGCACCTGGCGGGCGAGGACACCCTGGCCGTCTATCCCGTCACCGTCCGCGACACCGTGGAGTTCATCGTATTCGACGTGGACGTCTCCAAGCGCAAAATCCTCGTCTCCGACGCCTCCCTGCTTCCCCGCTTCCGGGAAAAGACCCACGAGGACATCCTGCGCATCAAGCGGGTCTGCGAATCCATGGGCCTGTCCATGATCGTAGAGGACAGCGGCTACAAGGGCAGGCACGGATGGGGTGGTTCGACCAGAAATACCTGACACACTACGAACGCGTCTGCCTGCTCTACACCCTGACCTTCGCAGGCGAACAGGGCGCGGCCTTCCTCCACAAGGTCATGGGCCACACCCTCAACTACGACTACGACCAGACACAGAAATACATCGACCGGAGAAAGCAAAGCCCCGTATCCTGCGCCAAGATCCGAGAAAACTTCCACGACCTCGCCCGGTCCGTCTGCACATGCAAATTCGACCTGCCCCCGAGGTCCTACCCGTCTCCCGTAATGTACGCGCTGGCTGCGGAACTGGACGGCGACGGGGGGGCCAGGCCGTTTCCGGGAAGAAGACGGGCGGAGGAAAACGAACAAACGGAGGAAACGGCCGAAAAGGACGAAAGGCAGGAATCGATTTCGGAGCGAAATATTGCGAAGGACCATCTCGATTTCAAAGACCTTTTTCAAGAAGAAGGGTTGGATACAAGCATAGAACAGATCGATGTTTCCGATTATATTTCCGAATATCGAAAAGACGAGGGACCCGACGCGAAAATGTCGCCAATTGAGCGGAGACCCGAAGTCGAGCAGGCACATAATGTGCGCATGGGAAACAAAGGGACGTCCGAAGGCGTTCCGGCATGCGAACCAAAATCGGTTCCATCGGATATTCCGACCGAAAACCCTTCGGAAACCGACGGATGTTCGATGTTTGTCGAATACCTGTGGCTGAAACGCAGGCGAAAGGAAATCGAAGAGCGACTCCGGCATGTCCGCCTGAACTTGGAAAAATTGTTCGAAAAATCCGGCTCGCGCGGCTTGACTTCGCCCTTAGGTTCCGTCGAAAAGGTGCGGAACGAAGACGGGACATGGGAATGGACCTTGCGTCTCGTCGAAAATGGGGAGGGCGAACCGGAATAGAACCATACCTTATTATATAGGCTGTCATTCCTGAAAGGCATAAAAAAAAAATGAAAACACTGTACATTACGGAAAACGGGCTTCAGCTGAAAAAGCGGTCGGAACGCATCGCCGTGAAAAAGGACGGAAAAATCATTGCCGAATACCGCACGGACGAACTCAAGAGAATCGTCATATTCGGCAACAGCCAGGTCACCACCGAACTGATGCGTTTTCTGGCTTCCAAGGGCGTCGAAATCGCATTCCTTTCCACACGCGGAAAATTCAATTTCCGTATCGTTCCCCAATACACGAAAAATATTTACCTCCGCGTGGCGCAGAGCGACCTATACAGGGACGAAAATTTCAGGGTGGATTTCAGCAGGGAAATCGTGAGAGCGAAAATCAAAAACCAACGCAATTTCCTCGTGCGCTACCAGCGCAACAGGCCCGACGCCGACTTGGCCGGGGCGACGGAAGCCCTTCAAAAAAGCCTCGACGAAATCGAAGGGAAAACGACCCTCGCCCAACTCAGGGGCGCGGAAGGATATGCGGGCAAGGTGTATTTCGAAGCCTACGGAAAACTCTTCCTTCACGGTTTCGAATTCAAAACCAGGGAATACCATCCTCCGCCCGACCCGGTAAACGCCATGCTCGGATTCGGATACATGCTGCTGTTCGGCGAAATATGCGGCCTCCTGTCGGCGTTCGGGTTCGACCCGTTCATGGGGTTCCTCCACGATCTCGAATACGGAAGGGAATCCCTGGCAAGCGACCTGATCGAGGAACTGAGAAGCCCGGTCGCCGACCGCCTGGTCTTGTACCTTGTCAACAAGAAGGCCATTAAAAATTCCCAGTTTACAAAAGGAAAAAATGGAGTTAGGATGGACGACAACGCAAGGAAAATATTCCTGCGCAATTACGACAGCTTCATGACGACCGGTTTTGTCGACAACTACACGAGACGACTGGTCAATTTCAGGGAGGTTGTCAGAGAAAGGGTGGAGAAACTTGAGAAAACTGTAATCGACGGTGCCAAATATTCGGCATTCGTTCTGTACTCCTGAAAAAGTTCGTTTCGACGGAGCGCTCAAAGCCGAAACGTTTTTTTGTATTTCAGATTTGGTGATCGCGTTTCCGAAACCGAGTTGACGGCGTCTCGCTATCGCTTTGTTTCGGAGTGTCTGTCGGCTTTCGTCGCTCTGGCGTTAAAAAACATTCGCAAGGGCATTGGCCAAAGTTTCGGCAATCGACTTTTTGACGCGCTTGGTTTGGACAATCTTTTGCAAAGGGAGTCGCTGCTCCCTTGTTTCAATTTTGTCGTATTTTGAGAACCTGAATAAATGAAAGGCAATAAAATAACAAATATGAAATAAACGCCGACTACGAGGATCTCAAAAACCCCAAAAAAGGGGGGGGATCCTCGTAATTTTTAACCCCTTGATTTTATTGACAATATGAACTTTTTGAACAAAAAATCGACCAAAATCGAAGCGCATTTGAAGACCGAAATCGGAGATCCTCGTAAACGGGGGGCTAACATGCTGATTTTATTGCGTTTTCAAATGGTGCTGTCGGAATACGTGACCTGATGTAAAAGGGATTGAGACACTTCTGCCATGCCGATCATGTAGATGACCAGCCCCAATGTCGGAATACGTGACCTGATGTAAAAGGGATTGAGACTGGAATCTATTCCGGAGACACTCTCAAGCTGAAATTCGTCGGAATACGTGACCTGATGTAAAAGGGATTGAGACACTGTAACTCTGATTGCCGGGAGAGGCCTCCCGTTGCTGTCGGAATACGTGACCTGATGTAAAAGGGATTGAGACTCTCTAACATCATACCGATGCCCCCGGTGGCCCTGGCGTCGGAATACGTGACCTGATGTAAAAGGGATTGAGACACTCGCTCTCTTGTTGGCGGCGAATCGCCCGGTGATCGCGTCGGAATACGTGACCTGATGTGAGGATTCTCGGATTAACTGGGGAAATTAATCCGAGAGGCTGGCACGGCGAGGCGGCAGGGCGGCGTCGCAATTCGGGGGGGCTGGCGGGGTTGTTTTTTTTGGAAAAACCGGCGGCTGATTGACAAAAATCACTTCCGAAGGGACGAATCTGGAGGATGGCGGGTAAAAAATTCGGCCGACAGAAAACACCTCTGCAAGTCTCTCCTTGGTTTCGGGAAACGGAATGCCTTGCGGGGGGGTGCGCGCGGAGGGAAGCTACGGGCTTTGCGCGACGGCCTGCGGAGGACTGTCGGCCGCTTCATTTCTCAAGAAGGAAATGGCGTCGAGAGCGCTTCCAGCCATTTTGGCTTCCGCGTATCTGATGGAAGCATGGTGGGCGATGTTGGCCAGGGTCAGCCGAATCAGGCCGTATTGGGCGTTTCGACACGTGTTGTCGAGGTTGTAGGAGTCGAGTACGGCATTGATTCGTTCCGAGGCGCTTCGCTGCTTGTATATTTCCTTGAACAGCCTGCTTGTCCTTGGCACGGGCGGAAAAAGCCGGGGGTCGTCTTCGGATTTGATGTAGACGAAAGGCCCCAGGGAGCTGTCCGGCTTGCAATCCCTTCCGGCCGGGCAGAGGTCTTCGCGGAAGACGTAGACGGACTTTCCGTTTCTGTGGGTCCCTCGCTTGGCCGGACAGGAGAAGACATGCTTGTTCTGCTTCCTGTCGTACTGGTGGCGCCTCATTCGCGCGTTTTGCCCGCAAAGAGGCGTTCCGTCCTCGTCGAACCGTATTTCGTCTTTTCCCGGAAGATGCGGAGAGACCGGCCTGCTGTTCTTCGACAGGGGAATGATCGGAGAGATTCCCTTTTTTATAAGATATCGGTAGTGGGCGTTGGAATCGTGGTGGCCGTCTCCGACGAACATGTCGAGCCTTATGCCCGAGCCGTTCTCTTGCGCCGTTTTCAGCAACCGATCGACGGCTTGCAGGGAAAGTGTGTAGTCGCTTTTGTTTCCTCCGGGCATAACGGCAATCAGAGGAAAATCGTGTCCGTTGACCGTCGTTATAATATGGTAGTATCTGTCGCCGAATTCGAATCCGTCCGTCCGGTGGTTGTGGCACCATTCCGCGGTCGGACTGGAGTAGAGCCTGTCGTGGCCGCAGTTGTAGACTCCCTGCTTCCGGCACGAGCAAAGGGGCTTTCCTTCGGCCGAGGCGGCGGTGGGCAGTATGGAGCCGTCGCCGCTGACGATCATCGAGTCTATTTCGTCCAGAACGCCCGATTCGATCGACGGCAGCACGCCCGCCTGGAAAAGGAGATCTTCGAGTATCTTTTCGAACCCTTCGGCCCTGGGCTGCCCAGCCTCTTCCAAAAGCTTTTGCGCGAGCTTTTCGGACTGCGAATGATACGGATCGATCTCGTGTTTTTTCGCTTCCTTTTCGCTTTTGAAATTTCTGGCGTGCGCCCTGGCGTTCAAAACGCTTTGGGGCGTCTCGTTTTCGCCTCGCGTGCGAAAAGGCCCGTCGACGATCCTGTTTTTAAAGCCGTAGTATGTGCCGACTCCCGGAACGTCTTCCGGTTCGAAGCCGCAAAGTATCGCGTAAAGCGCTGTGTATTTGGTTTCTCCGACCCATTGGGTGATGCCGGAAATTCTCAGCAGGGTCATGAGTATAAAGGCGCGAAGCATGCACACGGGGTCGCGCGGCTTTCTTCGCGGCTTCGGCGAGTAGAGCTTTCGCAGAATCGGCTCGGTTCGGTCGAGATTCAAATTCGTTATGGTCCCGACGACTTTTTCATGGCCCTGGACCGCTTTTGCGAATTCGACCTCGTCCGACCGGGCGGCGAAATGCCGTTTTACGTGTTCGAGATATTCCGAGTGCCTCATTTTCCCTTCGGTGTAAATCCGGTGTATTTCCAAATTCAAATAAAAGGCGGATTTTCAACCGCAACGAAAGAAAACGAACCTGTTCCTGTCTTGATTTACACTATAATGAACCGGTTCGGATTGTCCATAGCCAGGGGCAATTTTTTTGGCTCATCGCGGATTTGTGGGGAGCGGTCAAGGTAACCAGAGCTTCCAGCTCTGGTCTCATATCGCGAATGTGCGACCCATTGGAAGCCGAGGCGTGCCAGACCAGGATGGTCTGGTTACCTTCGACACGCCTTTTCCCACGAATCGGCGATGAGCCATTTTTTTTTCGCCGACCTTGTTGCCCGCCGGGCTTGGTCCTTGATAACAATGGACTGATATGGCAAGAAAACAAGTCCGGCGGATGCCGGAATCGGGATCGGGCGGAGGAGAAGAGAGAAGGTCGCGCGCGACCTAACGACCGCAGGCCGAGCCAACGACCCCCGGCGCGCCGTCGCCCGCCGCCCGCGCGCTTTTTTTTAAATCCGAGAGCCTGAAACCATGGGAGTCACGGCAATTGCGATCTCAAAAACCGGGGGACGAAAGCCAATAATAACGAGGCTTTCCAAATCCGAGAGTCCTCATGTAAAAGGGATTGAGACACGGATCGGTCCTATCCATTCTTCCATGTAATACCTCCGTCGGAATACGTGACCTGATGTAAAAGGGATTGAGACCAGCGACCAGCCGGTAATACCATTCCCAAACGACGCTGGTCGGAATACGTGACCTGATGTAAAAGGGATTGAGACACTCTGGTTTCCTGCATTTCCCGGATAACCAGAAGACCTGTCGGAATACGTGACCTGATGTAAAAGGGATTGAGACTTCTTCTTTGTATCTATTCATGGTGTTTTCTCCTTTTGTCGGAATACGTGACCTGATGTAAAAGGGATTGAGACTGTATTCCACCTCTCCCGGACGAAAATCCACCTCTTTGTCGGAATACGTGACCTGATGTAAAAGGGATTGAGACATTCTGCCTTTACCATGTTTAACTCCTTTCTCCGCTTTTGTCGGAATACGTGACCTGATGTAAAAGGGATTGAGACATCCTCCTGGTGGTCTCAATGACCCCCTGGAAAATATGTCGGAATACGTGACCTGATGTAAAAGGGATTGAGACATTTCCCCAAGAGGAACCTCGGCTCCTTTGTAGGCGAGTCGGAATACGTGACCTGATGTAAAAGGGATTGAGACACGCGACATTCCGAGGCATGCCCGCCCCGATGGCCTCGTCGGAATACGTGACCTGATGTAAAAGGGATTGAGACATGACGCTTCCACAAGTTGCTCCTATAGTGCCGAGCAGTCGGAATACGTGACCTGATGTAAAAGGGATTGAGACAAAAACACAGCATATAAGAAAGGAAAGAAAAAATGGTCGGAATACGTGACCTGATGTAAAAGGGATTGAGACAGCCCTCTGGGCGTCCGGTGGGCCGTGGGTCGGAATACGTGGTCGGAATACGTGACCTGATGTAAAAGGGATTGAGACACTTTCGGTTTCTAAAATTTCGAGGGCTTCGATCTCGCCCTGTCGGAATACGTGACCTGATGTAAAAGGGATTGAGACCGCGCTATATTTCTCGGCCCGCAACGAAAGCGGGTGGTGTCGGAATACGTGACCTGATGTAAAAGGGATTGAGACTTTTTCGGTTCATAGATTCTTTTCATATCTATCATGATGTCGGAATACGTGACCTGATGTAAAAGGGATTGAGACACTTTCGGTGAAGGGACCGGACTTTCGTCCGATCCCTGTCGGAATACGTGACCTGATGTAAAAGGGATTGAGACACTTTCGGTGAAGGGACCGGACTTTCGTCCGATCCCTCCGTCGGAATACGTGACCTGATGTAAAAGGGATTGAGACACGATGGGGGTGGCGTCGGTATCGATTGTGTTCTCTTGTCGGAATACGTGACCTGATGTAAAAGGGATTGAGACATTGCTTAGAATACTTTTACGTAGAACATCTTAGAATTCTGTCGGAATACGTGACCTGATGTAAAAGGGATTGAGACATTTCAGGTGGATATCTATCAATGATCCTCCCCCGAGTCGGAATACGTGACCTGATGTAAAAGGGATTGAGACATCCCTTCCTGTCCTATTCGTACTCGGGGTTCCCACAGCGGTCGGAATACGTGACCTGATGTAAAAGGGATTGAGACATGCTAACTTTTTCATTTTTCCCTCCTGTAGGATTGTTGTCGGAATACGTGACCTGATGTAAAAGGGATTGAGACATCCATTGCCCGTGTGTCATGACGGACAGCTCTTCTGCGTCGGAATACGTGACCTGATGTAAAAGGGATTGAGACACGCGAGCGCAGCTATCGCAGGTTTTTTAGTCACAGTATGTCGGAATACGTGACCTGATGTAAAAGGGATTGAGACATTTTCAGGTTTGCACCTACGGGATAGAAAAACCCGTAGTCGGAATACGTGACCTGATGTAAAAGGGATTGAGACACATAGCTCCTCGGCCCGACGGAGCTCTTTCGGGCCGGTCGGAATACGTGACCTGATGTAAAAGGGATTGAGACATTCAAAATGAATTTGGCTTAAGAATAAGTGAGAAAAGTCGGAATACGTGACCTGATGTAAAAGGGATTGAGACATTTTCCCGGGCCGATTGTCACGATGACCAACAAGATGGTCGGAATACGTGACCTGATGTAAAAGGGATTGAGACACCTCGTCCAGGGCCGGGAGTGCCGCGAGCCTCTCGGCTGTCGGAATACGTGACCTGATGTAAAAGGGATTGAGACATCCTGAACCAGTTGCGGCCCAAAAAACGGGCCGCGAGCGTCGGAATACGTGACCTGATGTAAAAGGGATTGAGACATTGCCGGATTTCCGCTTTTGTATCTGGAGCCGCGAAGTCGGAATACGTGACCTGATGTAAAAGGGATTGAGACATGATGAGAAACATCTTCTCTCTTGGTGGTCCCCTCTTCGTCGGAATACGTGACCTGATGTAAAAGGGATTGAGACATTTGTGGCGTGGTGTTCGACCATCCTGCGGGCGAACCAGTCGGAATACGTGACCTGATGTAAAAGGGATTGAGACTTTCCTAATTATCCATTCCGGCTCTAATGTTGCCGGATGGGTCGGAATACGTGACCTGATGTAAAAGGGATTGAGACATCTCGATCGAAATACAAGACGTAAAACGTTCCCTTTGTCGGAATACGTGACCTGATGTAAAAGGGATTGAGACATGATGAAGCCAGCGGAGAGAACTCCCAAAACGATGATGTCGGAATACGTGACCTGATGTAAAAGGGATTGAGACACTTTCGGTGAAGGGACCGGACTTTCGTCCGATCCCTTCGTCGGAATACGTGACCTGATGTAAAAGGGATTGAGACATGGCCTCTGGTATCCAACATACCCATAACTTCCTCCTGTCGGAATACGTGACCTGATGTAAAAGGGATTGAGACAGGGAAAATGGAAATCGTGACCTTGGAGAAAGATCAAGGTCGGAATACGTGACCTGATGTAAAAGGGATTGAGACATTTTGCCTTTCTTGTTTCTGCCGTATTGTAAATGCTGTCGGAATACGTGACCTGATGTAAAAGGGATTGAGACATTCTTATTTCACCCAGTTTCATTGGTGGCGGGTAATAGTCGGAATACGTGACCTGATGTAAAAGGGATTGAGACATCAGAGTCGCCTCCGGGCCATAGTAGCCCTCGACGAGTCGGAATACGTGACCTGATGTAAAAGGGATTGAGACATCTCCTGACTTTAGTTTCATAAATTTTCCTCCACGTCGGAATACGTGACCTGATGTAAAAGGGATTGAGACACTCTCTCTTGTTGGCGGCGAATCGCCCAGAAATCACGCGGTCGGAATACGTGACCTGATGTAAAAGGGATTGAGACATTACCGGCTCGAACAGGCGCATGGCCCATTCTTTAACAGTCGGAATACGTGACCTGATGTAAAAGGGATTGAGACATGAAGTTTTAATCTTTTGTATATAGGAATTTTGCTAGTCGGAATACGTGACCTGATGTAAAAGGGATTGAGACATATTCGAAGTTGGCTACTACGATAAAAGAAAAAGTCAGGTCGGAATACGTGACCTGATGTAAAAGGGATTGAGACTATTGTAAATGCTGCCCACTATAGGCAGCCCATCGTCTCTGTCGGAATACGTGACCTGATGTAAAAGGGATTGAGACATTCGTACTCCGCTGCCATCTCCAGCAGCGTTTCCGCAAGTCGGAATACGTGACCTGATGTAAAAGGGATTGAGACAAGATGGACTCTGGGTCAATCTCAAAAACAGGACAATCGTGTCGGAATACGTGACCTGATGTAAAAGGGATTGAGACAATGCTGCTTGCGCGGATGCGGAACCGGCGACCCGTGGTCGGAATACGTGACCTGATGTAAAAGGGATTGAGACAATGTATCAATCCAAAAACCATAGATCCCGTGGTTGGGAGTCGGAATACGTGACCTGATGTAAAAGGGATTGAGACACTCGAAATGTGCCCGTGACTTGGCCTGGATGATGTACGGTCGGAATACGTGACCTGATGTAAAAGGGATTGAGACAGCGAGATTTAATTAATCTATCTTCTCGCTTTGAGGGAGTGTCGGAATACGTGACCTGATGTAAAAGGGATTGAGACAGCGAGATTTAATTAATCTATCTTCTCGCTTTGAGGGAGTGTCGGAATACGTGACCTGATGTAAAAGGGATTGAGACACCATATTATCTCTCCTTTCTTTAAGGTTGGCGAATGAGTCGGAATACGTGACCTGATGTAAAAGGGATTGAGACGACCCCAACCAATTCGACCCTGACGACATCGAGGTCGAATTGTCGGAATACGTGACCTGATGTAAAAGGGATTGAGACATCCCTGATCGGCGGGGGCGGCAACGGGAGCCGGGGCGTCGGAATACGTGACCTGATGTAAAAGGGATTGAGACCACATAATAACCCCCCCTCTTTTTTGGTTTAGCCCTTAGTCGGAATACGTGACCTGATGTAAAAGGGATTGAGACACGAGCACGGGGGCACCGGCCTTCTCCAGCCGATCGGCAAGGGTCGGAATACGTGACCTGATGTAAAAGGGATTGAGACAAGGCCAAAAAGCCGATCAACACTTTAATCTCCGTTTTGTCGGAATACGTGACCTGATGTAAAAGGGATTGAGACACCGCTTATTCCGCTGCCAAGACTCGTATGCGGCAGCAGTCGGAATACGTGACCTGATGTAAAAGGGATTGAGACATTCGACTGATGCTTCTCCAACTTGTGAAGAAGCATCTGTCGGAATACGTGACCTGATGTAAAAGGGATTGAGACATTTTCTTTATTCCCTTCGGCCATCTTGGCGAAGACGTCGGAATACGTGACCTGATGTAAAAGGGATTGAGACACGTGTCGGCTTTTTTTTCTGCCACACTTGCATGTAGTGTCGGAATACGTGACCTGATGTAAAAGGGATTGAGACATGATACTGCCGTCGGAAGCGCGGAACGCTCCGTCGTCGGAATACGTGACCTGATGTAAAAGGGATTGAGACAACCAGCGGGCCAGATCCTCGACCAGCTCGCGGGGAAGTCGGAATACGTGACCTGATGTAAAAGGGATTGAGACACTCTCTTGTTGGGCTTTCTCAAGATCAGCCATTTTTTGTCGGAATACGTGACCTGATGTAAAAGGGATTGAGACACGACTACCGAGTACGGCACATCCTTGAACATCGGATGCGTCGGAATACGTGACCTGATGTAAAAGGGATTGAGACAATTGTTGGTGGCGGTTTGCGTTACGGGGGGGCTTCCTGTCGGAATACGTGACCTGATGTAAAAGGGATTGAGACATAGGCATTTACCATGTCCCATGTGGGCGCAAAATATCGTCGGAATACGTGACCTGATGTAAAAGGGATTGAGACACGCTTTGCCATGGGTCCTGCCTTTTTCTTTCCAGTTACGGTCGGAATACGTGACCTGATGTAAAAGGGATTGAGACACCCTCGGTAACGAAACCACTAACTTTGGAATCAAGAAGTCGGAATACGTGACCTGATGTAAAAGGGATTGAGACATCTTCCTTGGTCAACGTTTTGCTTTTCAGCCAGTGAAGTCGGAATACGTGACCTGATGTAAAAGGGATTGAGACCTCAAAAACAGTCCTCGGACCCCGAATCTTCTGCCCGGGTCGGAATACGTGACCTGATGTAAAAGGGATTGAGACATGATTACCATGGCGATAATCAACCCGACAAAGATGGCGTCGGAATACGTGACCTGATGTAAAAGGGATTGAGACATCTTGAGGTTTTCCGGCTCCAGATCGGCGACAAAGGGTCGGAATACGTGACCTGATGTAAAAGGGATTGAGACATCTTTCGATTTTTCTTTGCCGAAGAGAAGATATCCGTGTCGGAATACGTGACCTGATGTAAAAGGGATTGAGACCTTTCACAACTATGAACTACGAACTTTTTTATAGAGTCGGAATACGTGACCTGATGTAAAAGGGATTGAGACTAGTGGAGTAGAGGCCAAAATCACACTCGCACGCCTTTGTCGGAATACGTGACCTGATGTAAAAGGGATTGAGACAATGCTGAGTTGACGATAAACAGACTTCATGGCTAGTGTGTCGGAATACGTGACCTGATGTAAAAGGGATTGAGACATTGTAAACCACTTGGTTGATCGGAGCGATCAGATCGTCGGAATACGTGACCTGATGTAAAAGGGATTGAGACTTCACTTTGGCCTCGCGGTCGAGAAGGGTCGCCCGCTGTCGGAATACGTGACCTGATGTAAAAGGGATTGAGACACCTGGCCATACTCGGCCTCGAAGACCTTGAAGGGCAGTCGGAATACGTGACCTGATGTAAAAGGGATTGAGACATCGAGCTTGACCGCCTTGGTTGCGGCGTCCATGACGGGTCGGAATACGTGACCTGATGTAAAAGGGATTGAGACATTCCTCCCCGGTCGGCCCGGTCGGCCACAGGACCTCGCGTCGGAATACGTGACCTGATGTAAAAGGGATTGAGACTCCTTTCTAAGGCATCGAGGTGGCCCTTGTAAAGGAGTCGGAATACGTGACCTGATGTAAAAGGGATTGAGACACGAGCCCCTGTTGGACCCGTCCGGTTTTACCCGGACAAGGTCGGAATACGTGACCTGATGTAAAAGGGATTGAGACTTTTAAAGCTCCAAACTCCGTTGAAAGCGGAGCAAGGAGGTCGGAATACGTGACCTGATGTAAAAGGGATTGAGACCAGTATGGTAACGACCCCGAGGAGTCCGTCCCCGGGAGTGTCGGAATACGTGACCTGATGTAAAAGGGATTGAGACATTAAATTAAAATAAGAAACCTGTGCTAAGCGTAGCCGGTCGGAATACGTGACCTGATGTAAAAGGGATTGAGACATAAGTCGCGTGGCTGTCTGTTTTCAGGTCAGCCGAGAGTCGGAATACGTGACCTGATGTAAAAGGGATTGAGACGCTTCTGGGCATGGCCACTCGACAAATTCCGATTCTCGTCGGAATACGTGACCTGATGTAAAAGGGATTGAGACATGGCAACGGCCATGAGCGCGCCCAAGATACCAGGCGCGTCGGAATACGTGACCTGATGTAAAAGGGATTGAGACATTAAGAACAAATCGAGCAGACGCGTCACAAACCCGGGTCGGAATACGTGACCTGATGTAAAAGGGATTGAGACATGCCTTTCAGTATGGTCATCGGATCGAGACTGACCAGTCGGAATACGTGACCTGATGTAAAAGGGATTGAGACCCTCTTTTGTAGCTGTCTGGCCCCCAGATCCAGACCCAGTCGGAATACGTGACCTGATGTAAAAGGGATTGAGACATTGCCGCCGGAGCTGTTGCCTTAACAGCCGCAACTTTGTCGGAATACGTGACCTGATGTAAAAGGGATTGAGACTAAAGAGACAGGACATATCCCTGTCTTTTGTCCCCATGACGAGTCGGAATACGTGACCTGATGTAAAAGGGATTGAGACATCGGTTTTCCATTAGCCCCCAAAATTATTGACTCCTCGGTCGGAATACGTGACCTGATGTAAAAGGGATTGAGACATCACTGCCAGGACGATCACCCAGATCAAGAACTTGTCGGAATACGTGACCTGATGTAAAAGGGATTGAGACAATTCCTCTATATATTTCGCCATTTTTTCTCCTTTCATTGTCGGAATACGTGACCTGATGTAAAAGGGATTGAGACACCGGATCGTCGGTCTGAATTACGACTTTCCAAGAGTCCGTCGGAATACGTGACCTGATGTAAAAGGGATTGAGACATGTTTGTGCGACCCCGAGGAACTCAGCCTCGGGAGTCGTCGGAATACGTGACCTGATGTAAAAGGGATTGAGACATAGTGAGCCCCGGCTCGTCTATCCATATCAATGGACTTGTCGGAATACGTGACCTGATGTAAAAGGGATTGAGACATTTTTCGAATGCCGCTATGCCGACTACAACTCCGCCGGGTCGGAATACGTGACCTGATGTAAAAGGGATTGAGACATTGATTCCGCTATGTCCCATTCGCTGGATCCGAGACCGTCGGAATACGTGACCTGATGTAAAAGGGATTGAGACACCCAAACAGTGTACCTAATGTTTTTTACAACAACAAGGTCGGAATACGTGACCTGATGTAAAAGGGATTGAGACACGCCCTTGCCCCCGAATTCGCAGTAGGGCGAATCCGTGTCGGAATACGTGACCTGATGTAAAAGGGATTGAGACACTCCCCAGATAATGTTGACACCAGGCAATTGGGAAAAGTCGGAATACGTGACCTGATGTAAAAGGGATTGAGACACGCTTGCATGTAATCCTTATCCGGCAATTCATCGGACGAGTCGGAATACGTGACCTGATGTAAAAGGGATTGAGACATTACCTTGCCGTCGAACTTCCATGACGGCTTCCGTCCTGTCGGAATACGTGACCTGATGTAAAAGGGATTGAGACCAACAGTGTCCACTCCAATCCATTCCATCATAGTCCGGAATTGTCGGAATACGTGACCTGATGTAAAAGGGATTGAGACACGGAGGCGATGCCGGTGGCTTCCCCGTTTTCCTTGAAGTCGGAATACGTGACCTGATGTAAAAGGGATTGAGACCAGAATAAGAGATTTTCAGCAACATCGGCTCTTACCAGTCGGAATACGTGACCTGATGTAAAAGGGATTGAGACATCCTTCTACTTCCACGGAAGCGGCGACGAAAGCCCCGTAGTCGGAATACGTGACCTGATGTAAAAGGGATTGAGACATCACCGCCAACGCGATCGGTCCTTGCAGGTTCTGGATGGTCGGAATACGTGACCTGATGTAAAAGGGATTGAGACAGCGACCAGGATTCTATGACAGGTATTTTCCCCTCTTGTCGGAATACGTGACCTGATGTAAAAGGGATTGAGACACTTTCAGGATCGGCAGCCCCTTCTTGTATGCGTAGTCGGAATACGTGACCTGATGTAAAAGGGATTGAGACGGCCAGTCTATTCCTCCTTTTCTTTTCTCTTCTTTCATATCGTCGGAATACGTGACCTGATGTAAAAGGGATTGAGACACGAGTCATTTGAAATCTCCTTTCGAAATAAGAAAAATGTCGGAATACGTGACCTGATGTAAAAGGGATTGAGACACTTCATTTTATCACCCCCTTTATTTCTCCTTTTTTTGTCGGAATACGTGACCTGATGTAAAAGGGATTGAGACATGGTCAACCAGGCGGCAGGGCCAGGGGCTGGCCGTCTTGTCGGAATACGTGACCTGATGTAAAAGGGATTGAGACATGCACCAGGTAGGTGCGCGCCTCGCTCCCGAGAAAAATGTCGGAATACGTGACCTGATGTAAAAGGGATTGAGACATGTCCGTGCAAAAACCGTTCGCTCTGACCGTCAGAAAGTCGGAATACGTGACCTGATGTAAAAGGGATTGAGACACGAAACCTCTTCTGGGCAAAACTTCACCCTTTGCGATGTCGGAATACGTGACCTGATGTAAAAGGGATTGAGACATCTTCTATACCTGTGGTTTGATCCCGGCCCATCCGTAGTCGGAATACGTGACCTGATGTAAAAGGGATTGAGACACTTCGTAGTCATATGCCATACCTCGTTTTTACGGAGTCGGAATACGTGACCTGATGTAAAAGGGATTGAGACATTGTTCCATTGGGACCCTCTTTGTATCACCAGCGAAAGGTCGGAATACGTGACCTGATGTAAAAGGGATTGAGACATCAAGTGCTTCGACATTCTTGACCAGCGCCACGATACGTCGGAATACGTGACCTGATGTAAAAGGGATTGAGACAAAGGGCCTGACGGGCCTTGTCGCGGTCGGCCAGGATGGAGTCGGAATACGTGACCTGATGTAAAAGGGATTGAGACATTGTGGCGGTTTGCGTTACGGCTACGGAGCGATTAGCTGTCGGAATACGTGACCTGATGTAAAAGGGATTGAGACCTTTTAAAAAAGGAGAGAAAAAATGAAAAGATTCTTTGTCGGAATACGTGACCTGATGTAAAAGGGATTGAGACATCTTTCGGTTTTCCCGGTATTATTATCGAGTCGGACTCGTCGGAATACGTGACCTGATGTAAAAGGGATTGAGACATGTACCTGGCATATGCATAATGCCCGACTCGATAAAGTCGGAATACGTGACCTGATGTAAAAGGGATTGAGACACCATTTGAAAAGTAGATAAAATTATTACTATACACAAGTCGGAATACGTGACCTGATGTAAAAGGGATTGAGACCATATGTCCTCCTTTTTTTGTTAATAAAAAGAACTAGTCGGAATACGTGACCTGATGTAAAAGGGATTGAGACACCTCCCCGACGATCCTCCCCGGCTTATTGTAGTCCGGTCGGAATACGTGACCTGATGTAAAAGGGATTGAGACACTCTTGTCCCAAGACTGGCGGATGATATCGGCAATTAGTCGGAATACGTGACCTGATGTAAAAGGGATTGAGACACTGATTCTGGGGTCCCTTACTACATGATAAATCGAAGTCGGAATACGTGACCTGATGTAAAAGGGATTGAGACGCTTTTTTTTGTCTCGAAAATCGTTGTGGAATACCCGTCGGAATACGTGACCTGATGTAAAAGGGATTGAGACACTTCGCACAGCTGCATCGGAACCCTTTGACCGTTTTCATGTCGGAATACGTGACCTGATGTAAAAGGGATTGAGACATACACCTTGCCCCGAGCCTCATTGGCCTGCTCCTGCGTCGGAATACGTGACCTGATGTAAAAGGGATTGAGACTTTCCGACCGTGGCAAGTTCGGTGAGGGTGACGATGCGTCGGAATACGTGACCTGATGTAAAAGGGATTGAGACAGCCCGCCAAAAAAGCCACAGCCAAAATCACGATAGCCGTCGGAATACGTGACCTGATGTAAAAGGGATTGAGACCACTTTTTCGACTGCCTATTATTGCCGAGATAATCCCGTCGGAATACGTGACCTGATGTAAAAGGGATTGAGACAACCAACATTCATTTTGAACCCCGGGTATTTTTGCTCTGTCGAATACGTGACCTGATGTAAAAGGGATTGAGACAACTCGACCCATATTTGTAATCTCCGATCATCTCGACGGTCGGAATACGTGACCTGATGTAAAAGGGATTGAGACAGCCGGCGAGAACAACACACCCATTTCACCCCGAACGTCGGAATACGTGACCTGATGTAAAAGGGATTGAGACATCCACTACCTCCGCGCCTTCGATTCGGGTCCGCCGAGGTCGGAATACGTGACCTGATGTAAAAGGGATTGAGACCACGAAATCGTTCTTTTTAAAATGTTTGGCGATATACTGTCGGAATACGTGACCTGATGTAAAAGGGATTGAGACATCCCATAGTCGACGCCCTCATTGAAGGAAAATCTGTCGTCGGAATACGTGACCTGATGTAAAAGGGATTGAGACACCATTGCCTCGGCGACTTCTTGATTTCCACGGATAAGGTCGGAATACGTGACCTGATGTAAAAGGGATTGAGACATTCCTCCTGGATTCGAGAACGATCCATTCTTTTCGGTCGGAATACGTGACCTGATGTAAAAGGGATTGAGACATTCCAACAAGCCCCCTTCTACAATGGTGATATTTCCACGTCGGAATACGTGACCTGATGTAAAAGGGATTGAGACGGGCATGCCCAGAATTCGACGAAGCGCTCGGCCTTTTAGTCGGAATACGTGACCTGATGTAAAAGGGATTGAGACATTGCTGTTAGAAGGGGCGATAATGAAAATTATTACTTTGTCGGAATACGTGACCTGATGTAAAAGGGATTGAGACATTGCTGTTAGAAGGGGCGATAATGAAAATTATTACTTTGTCGGAATACGTGACCTGATGTAAAAGGGATTGAGACATGGAAGACCCTCTTCTCGAATTGGCGGAGTTTGCACTGTCGGAATACGTGACCTGATGTAAAAGGGATTGAGACTAGTCGCATCGCCGGATTTCCACTTTTGTACCGCGACCGTCGGAATACGTGACCTGATGTAAAAGGGATTGAGACATCTCAAACAACTCAGCGCCCGACATGGGCGCCAACTGTCGGAATACGTGACCTGATGTAAAAGGGATTGAGACCACCGTTGCGGGCCGAAAGGTACAGCGCGGACACTACCGTCGGAATACGTGACCTGATGTAAAAGGGATTGAGACTTCGTTGCCGGGGGCCGGGTCGGCCTTCTTGGCGTCGGGTCGGAATACGTGACCTGATGTAAAAGGGATTGAGACGTTTATAGCAGCTGATAACTGCCAACCAAATGAACCAGTCGGAATACGTGACCTGATGTAAAAGGGATTGAGACATGGAGCAGTCTTTCTCCGTATTTGTCCATGATAGGTAGTCGGAATACGTGACCTGATGTAAAAGGGATTGAGACCGTCCTTTTCGACGGGAGTGAACGTAGCGGTTTCCATATTGTCGGAATACGTGACCTGATGTAAAAGGGATTGAGACCTCTTCGAACAACGGCTATTTTTCGGGAGGGGGCGACACGTAGTCGGAATACGTGACCTGATGTAAAAGGGATTGAGACATCGGCCACAGGGACCCCCTGATCGTCTTCAAGAACGGTCGGAATACGTGACCTGATGTAAAAGGGATTGAGACATCGGCCACAGGGACCCCCTGATCGTCTTCAAGAACGGTCGGAATACGTGACCTGATGTAAAAGGGATTGAGACATCCCTGTCTTCGGGTGTTCATCATCCGTAGTGAAGGCGTCGGAATACGTGACCTGATGTAAAAGGGATTGAGACATTCGTTCGAGGTTGTGTAGCCGAATTGGAAGCTCGTCTGTCGGAATACGTGACCTGATGTAAAAGGGATTGAGACAACGGTCAGGGTGTAGACCCCGACTTTCTTGAGGAGATGTCGGAATACGTGACCTGATGTAAAAGGGATTGAGACATTCGTGCTAAACCATTTATAGCAGGTGGTTGCCACACGTCGGAATACGTGACCTGATGTAAAAGGGATTGAGACACCCCGAAAGCGCCAAGGTCAGTGACGACCAAGGCACCTGTCGGAATACGTGACCTGATGTAAAAGGGATTGAGACTACTCCACCGCCCTAACTACCTTGATTTCCTGAACGGAGTCGGAATACGTGACCTGATGTAAAAGGGATTGAGACACGATCACCACTCCGATTACCAATGCGATTCCTATCCATGTCGGAATACGTGACCTGATGTAAAAGGGATTGAGACACTAACTGTTTCACATCGACCCTTCCGTTGGGAACCTGGCGTCGGAATACGTGACCTGATGTAAAAGGGATTGAGACATGAAAGGTCGCAAACGCACAGAGTTTCTGTTTGCGTTCGTCGGAATACGTGACCTGATGTAAAAGGGATTGAGACATGTGGGCTTTGGCCCGGCGCTACTGTGATTTCCATCTTGTCGGAATACGTGACCTGATGTAAAAGGGATTGAGACATCTCTTGCTGGCGGAGCCGTTCGCCTTCCTCGATCAGCTGTCGGAATACGTGACCTGATGTAAAAGGGATTGAGACACGATTGCCAGGGCCCCCGCGACCAGCAGGGGCACCCTCTGTCGGAATACGTGACCTGATGTAAAAGGGATTGAGACACCAAATCGAAAGACGCTTTCCATAATTAAGCCTGGAGTCGGAATACGTGACCTGATGTAAAAGGGATTGAGACATATTTCTTTTTGTTTCTTTCATATTGTATATGCTGTCGGAATACGTGACCTGATGTAAAAGGGATTGAGACTAATGGATGTCTTCAGGTTTGACTTTCTGTGACATAGTCGGAATACGTGACCTGATGTAAAAGGGATTGAGACATCGTCGGGGTAGAAGGTTCCGGATTCCTCATGCATCCAGTCGGAATACGTGACCTGATGTAAAAGGGATTGAGACAATCCAATTAAGCAACCGAGAAATTTCATAATTACCCCGTCGGAATACGTGACCTGATGTAAAAGGGATTGAGACAACTTCCATGACGGCTTCCGCCCGCGGATGAGACGGGCGTGTCGGAATACGTGACCTGATGTAAAAGGGATTGAGACCCAGTTAACCCGTTCCACCGCCTTGAAATATGGCGGCGGAGTCGGAATACGTGACCTGATGTAAAAGGGATTGAGACACTTTCGGTGAAGGGACCGGACTTTCGTCCGATCCCTTCCTGTCGGAATACGTGACCTGATGTAAAAGGGATTGAGACATTAGCAGCCGCTCGAACGAGCCTCCGGGGTGCGCTCGTCGGAATACGTGACCTGATGTAAAAGGGATTGAGACATCGCCTTCGGTTCCCCGAATTTGATCTTGCTCAGATGTCGGAATACGTGACCTGATGTAAAAGGGATTGAGACATCTTGTGTCCTCTTTGACAAAACTCGTTCCCAGAAGTCGGAATACGTGACCTGATGTAAAAGGGATTGAGACACTGCTCTGGCGACAAAGTAGTTCATGAAGAACGTGCCGTCGGAATACGTGACCTGATGTAAAAGGGATTGAGACAACATCTGTTGCATCTGCTCCGGGTTGGCCCCGGCGTCTGTCGGAATACGTGACCTGATGTAAAAGGGATTGAGACACTTTCTTTTCATCAGATTTGGGCTCGGGCGGAATGTATCTTGTCGGAATACGTGACCTGATGTATGTTGGCTCCGGCCAAATTCGGACCCACTTTCCGCCGGAAATCGGACCCACCCGACCGGATAAACGTCACGAAAAATCCGTTTAAAAACGGACCCGCCTGAAGTCCCCCCCATTAATCCTGCCCCCCGGGTCGCCGATCAAGGTATCGTATCTCCATACCGTTGGATGGAGATTAAACAATGCCGAAGGCCAAAACGAGAAAAAGACGCTGCAAGATCTGCAAAAAATGGTTCATGCCCGACGTCCGGCACACCGACCGCCAGAAGACCTGCGGCCCGGAATGTCGAACCGAGCTGCATCGCAGACAGTGCGCGGAATACAACAGGAAGAACCGCAAGTCGTCGAAGGCCGACCACCTGCAGAAAAAGCTCGAAGAGGTCGATCTGTACTGCCGGTCGGCTCCCGACGGAAGAATCGACCCGGAGGTCGCCCGCTCCAGAATCGACCTGGATCTGCCCCGAGACGTCATTGCAGAGGCGATAGGTCTGCCTCTTCTTGTCGTGATCGAATACTTCGTCGAGCAAATCCTTCGGAAATACAAAATCGAAAAGGAAGCTGAGGAACGCAAAAGGCGACCTGCGGCGCAAGCGCCCTGCCCGCCGGACACGGGGTAGCGTATTCAAGACGCATCATGGACCTAACCCGCCGAAATCACAGGGGATATCGACGAACAAAGCGAAAGCGTCTTTTAAGACGCTTCATGGAGCCAACCCGCCGAATTTATTGAGGATATTCGCCGACTAACGGGATGCGTTTTTTAAGACGCAAGAGACATCGCCCCCGGAATGTGTTAAGCACCGGGATAATGGAAAACGAATGTTCGCATATCGAAATCGGCAGGATCGGAGAGCGGTTCGCCGAACTGCGAATCGCCGATCCCAGGGCCGAGGCGGAGATGGAGAAATCCATGAAGACCCGCGGGCAGATGATGCCGGTGGTCGCGGGCCGCTTCGAAGGGACAGTCTACGAGATGATCGACGGATTCAAGCGTCTCAGGGCCGCTGTCAAGCTGGATATGCCGAAGCTGGAAGTTCGCGTGTTCGCCGGGAATGTCCGGGCGGCCAAGGCGGCGATGATCCTCTTGAATTCGAGGGCGAAAACGATCTCGGAACTCGAAAAGGGACTGGTGATCCGTTCGCTGCACAGAGGCGAAAAACTGAGCCAGACGCAGATCGCGGTGCTGCTCGGGCGCCACAAGAGCTGGGTGTGCCGCATCCTGTCGGTGGTCGAGCGGCTGAGCGACGAGGTGACCGAGCATCTCAGGCTCGGACTGGTGAACATGACCGTCGGCCGGGAACTGGCGCGGTTGCCGCGCGGCAACCAGCCCGAGGCGCTGCGGGCGGTGATCGAGTACAATCTGACCAGCGACGAAACCGCCCGCCTGGTGCGGCTTCTGTCGGACCGGCCGGCCTGGGGCAGGCGCGGGATTCTCCAGTCGCCGAAAGAGGCGCTTGAAAAGCATCGACCGGACGGGCCGCCCGTCCGCCGGAGCGTGAAAATCATGGAAAGGCTGCTGAAAATGGAAATATGGCTCGCCACGACTCCGCCGGCCGTCTTGAAGGAGCTGTCCGAATCCGACGCCAAAAGAGTGCTGTCGGCGCTGGACGGCATCGAATCGGCGTTCGGCGGCATGCGCGAGTCGCTGCGAGAGAAGGGAGGCGCCGATGTTTGAATTCTTCGCCGACAGGGCGGATCTGGAAAATCGGATCGTGTCGATGCGCGCGAAAGGCTGGGCGATTCGCGCGCTGGCCAGGCACTTCGGAATGGGCCGCAACACGATCAGAAGGATACTGCGCAAAAACGAGGCTCGTCGCGACCTGGGACACGACGCTCTGGAAGACAAAAGGAAGTCGAGCCGCCCGAGCAAGCTCGACGAGCACCGCCCGATGATCGCGAGCCTTCTGGAGGAGTTCCCGAACATAACCGGAGTCCGGATGCGCGAGGAACTCGTCGCGGCCGGGTTCGACGGGGGAAAGACCATCGTGTGCGATCTTCTCAGGGAAATCCGCCCCCGTCCGAAGATCGAGCCGGTCGTGCGATTCGAAACGGAACCAGGCCGGCAGGGGCAGATGGACTGGAGCCCGTACACGATAGACTTCGTGGAGGAGGGAAGGCGCAAGGTGCTCTGCTTTTCCTATATTCTGGGCCATTCGCGCCGGCAGTACCTGGATTTCACCTTCGACCGCAAGTTCTTCACCCTGATTCGCAGGCACCAGGACGCCTTCGCGTATTTCAAGGGAGTTCCCTTCACCTGCCTCTACGACGGCGAGAAGACGGTGGTCCTGCGCTGGGAGGCCGGACAGCCCGTCTTCAATCCGGCCTTCTCCGCCTTCGCCACCCACTACAACTTCCGCCCGGTCGCCTGCCGGCCGGGAAGGGCGCAGACCAAGGGAAAAGTGGAGAAACCCTTCCAGTACGTCGAGACGAATCTGCTCGGCGCCCGCAAATTCACGGGTATGGCCGACTTGAGATCGACGGCGCAGTGGTGGCTGGCAAATCGCAGCGACACGCACATACACGGAACCACGGGCGTTTCGCCCCTGCAGCTGTTTGTCGAGCGCGAAAAGTCCGCGCTGCTGCCGCTTCCGGCGCATCCCTACGACTCCTGCGAAGTCGCTCTCAGAGTGTGCGGACCCGACGGCTTCATAGAGCACGACACGAACTTCTACTCGGTGCCTGTCGAATACGCGGCCGACATTCTGACCGTGAAGGCCTCCGAAGAGGAGATATTCGTCTACAGCCCCGACCTGGTCCGGATCGCCCGCCACGAGCGGCGGCCTCTGGGGGCCAGGGAGAAAATGGAAGATCCGGCGCATCGCCTGGCAAGCAAGGTTCGCTACGGCCTGGAACCGGTGCGGGAGGCGTTTCTGCGGCTCGGCGAGCATGCCGGGGACTTTCTCGACGGCCTCAAGAGCGCCCACCCGAGAAACTGCGGGTTCCAGGCGCGCTGCATTCTTCGGCAGAAGGAAAACTACCACTGCGACGACATCGACGCGGCTCTGGGCCACGCCTCGAAATACCGCGCCTTCGACGGCAAGTCGGTGGAGCGGATTCTCAAGGCCAGGGCCAGGCCCCGCACACTGGAATCGACGGCGAGGCGAAAAGCGGGAAAGCTTCTGGAGAAACTTCCCGAAGTCCGTCAGCGCCCGCTGTCGGAATACTCCCGGCTGCTAGGGGGAAAGGAAGAGTAAAATGGAAGAAGATCCCATGGAAAGACTTCGACGAATGCTCGAGGAAATGAAACTGCGTAAAATCGCCGAGGAGCTCGACGCCGTTCTGTCCGAGGCGGAAAGGGAGGGCCGAGCGACATTCGAGGTTTTGGAGCGCCTTTTAGCCATGGAATACGCGGCGCTGGCGCAACGTCGCATAGAGCGCAGAATCAAGGACTCGAAGCTCGACGAACTGAAGCTTCTGGACGATTTCGACTTCGACTTTCAAAAATCGATAGACAAAAGGCAGATCATGGACCTGGCGACCCTGGGCTTCGCGGAACGCGGACAATGGCTGATTCTGGCGGGCAGCTCCGGCACCGGCAAAAGCCACATCGCCAAGGCGCTTCTCCTTCTGTGCTGCAAAAGGCAGTACCGCTGCAGGTACACGACCGCCTCCGACATGCTGCGCAGGCTTCTGTCCGGCCTCGCCGACGACACCGTGGAGGAAAAGCTCAAGCAATACGTCCGGCCGCAGGTCCTTCTGATCGACGAAATCGGCTTCGACCGCCTGGAGCAGGAGGAATCGCGCAAGGCGTCGCTGTTCTTCAAGGTCGTGGAGGGTCGCTACCGCAAAAACTCGACGATTCTGACCACGAACATCGACTTCAAGGCGCTGGGCGACTATCTGGGCGACCCGGTGATAACCGCCTCTCTCGTCGACAGGATGGTCCACCACGCGGTCATAATCAACATCGAGGGGCCGAGCTACCGCATGCACGAGTCCGAGGCCCTGAACAGGCCCCCCGACAAAGGGAAGAAATGAAACGGCGTTTCTCCGAAAGGGAACTCCGGGAGCTGCGAAACGAAATTCCCGTCGAAGAACTGATCGAAAATCATCTGCGCATGCCGGTCAGGCGCGTCTCCGGCCGCTTTCGGTTTTCATGCCCGATCTGCTCGGGCTACGACACGTCGGTGCTGTACGAAAAGAATCTGGCGCGATGCTTCTCGTGCCAAAAGAACTTCAACGCCATCGACCTTACCATGAGTCTGACCTCTCTGGATTTCGTCGGGAGCGTCGAAAGACTCAGGCAGTACCGCAAATCAAGACAATCGGCCAAAGCGGGAGGCGAGACCGCTTCGAATCGACACGGCTTCGCCTCCATGGCCGAAATCATCCCTCCAATCCTTCCCCCTAAGGAAATCGGCGCCGTTTTCAAGAAGGAGCCCCCCGAACAAGACGCTCCGCTCGCCGAACGCATCGACAGACTGGAGAAAAAAATCGACCGGCTTTCATCCAGGCTGGATGCGCTCGCGGCGATGTTCGAATCCGCAAAGCCCTGATCAATCTTCGAATCGTCTGAAAAGCTCGACATGAAAGGAGAATCCGCGCAAGCCCGCACAGGATGCCACATCCTTATGCAAAGTTCGGTCTGCCGCCGGATCGGTGCAGGTTCCGCCTTTTTCTTTTGCGGGCGGGATCGTGGCGGGCTCCTTCTTTTTTTCTTGCACGCGGGTTTCGGCGGGTTCGGGGCGGGTTCGGGCGGGGTCCTGAACGCGAGGTCAAGAAGCTTCCAAGCCGGAAAACAACACCTGTTTTTCTCGATTTAGTCAACTTCAGGCCGGGTCCATTTTTTTGCACGGGCGGGTTCAATCTTCACCGGAGCCAACACTGATGTAAAAGGGATTGAGACATGTCGTCATACACCATCAAGGTACAACCTCCTCCGAGGTCGGAATACGTGACCTGATGTAAAAGGGATTGAGACATTATCTCCCCAGTGCTCCGGGATGCCTTCCGTTTTAGGTCGGAATACGTGACCTGATGTAAAAGGGATTGAGACACTTCCTTGTCCACCGTCTCCCCGCCCTCTATTCTGGCGTCGGAATACGTGACCTGATGTAAAAGGGATTGAGACATTCTCGCAATTTCCAGACATCCCTTTCGTCGCTCGGGTCGGAATACGTGACCTGATGTAAAAGGGATTGAGACCCTAAAATCAAGATCATTTCGTTCTCCTTTTTACCAAGTCGGAATACGTGACCTGATGTAAAAGGGATTGAGACACGGAAAAGTCTCCAAAGCGAAATTGTACTCTGTCGCGCGTCGGAATACGTGACCTGATGTAAAAGGGATTGAGACCTCCTTTTGCCAAGCTGTGGAGATTGCATGATCAGAAGGGTCGGAATACGTGACCTGATGTAAAAGGGATTGAGACAATTGCAATCCGGGCAATTACGCCCGTCCCATGCCGAACTGTCGGAATACGTGACCTGATGTAAAAGGGATTGAGACTTTCATTTCCCACACAAAGCACCAATTTGAAGGCGTCGGAATACGTGACCTGATGTAAAAGGGATTGAGACACTTGTGTTGACCAAAGTTTCAGGATCAATTTCTCTGTCGGAATACGTGACCTGATGTAAAAGGGATTGAGACATCTGTCTCATTTCATCAATCTCCTTTTTTCGCAGTTTGTCGGAATACGTGACCTGATGTAAAAGGGATTGAGACACCTGCCAGTGTCGGGGAGAACATCCCCTCTGTGTGTCGGAATACGTGACCTGATGTAAAAGGGATTGAGACAAGCAAGCCAGAAGGACCAAAATCAGGGCGATTTTTTGTCGGAATACGTGACCTGATGTAAAAGGGATTGAGACACTCTCTTAAAATTTTTTCCATTTCTTTTTTCATTTTGTCGGAATACGTGACCTGATGTAAAAGGGATTGAGACATCTTTGGTTGTCCAGGTTTCTTTTTTATGGGTCCGGTCGGAATACGTGACCTGATGTAAAAGGGATTGAGACACACTGGTCGCTGACCCAGGACTCCTCCTGGGCCATGCGTCGGAATACGTGACCTGATGTAAAAGGGATTGAGACACGGTTGTTCTTTTTCGTATTTGAAACGGTCAAAGAGGTCGGAATACGTGACCTGATGTAAAAGGGATTGAGACATGAATACACTTACTTCTTTGCGTTCGTCCCAAATGATGGTCGGAATACGTGACCTGATGTAAAAGGGATTGAGACATGTCTTCGACGGGAACGCTGATCAGCCAGACGCTGAGTCGGAATACGTGACCTGATGTAAAAGGGATTGAGACTAATAGAGGAATGAAAGAATAAATAGCGTCAATATGCCTGTCGGAATACGTGACCTGATGTAAAAGGGATTGAGACATCTCGATGGGGTTGAACTCGGCGGGTTTCATGCCGCCTGTCGGAATACGTGACCTGATGTAAAAGGGATTGAGACTCCGAATACCCGTCATCGATCAAATCATCAAGTTTCCCGAGTCGGAATACGTGACCTGATGTAAAAGGGATTGAGACACGTTGTCGTGCCCTAATTAAAGGGGTTCAAGGTTCAAGTGTCGGAATACGTGACCTGATGTAAAAGGGATTGAGACTATTTCGGATTCAGACCCCCGCCTCTTTGCGTTTTCCTTGTCGGAATACGTGACCTGATGTAAAAGGGATTGAGACACGAGAATGGTAATTATTGCCTGTTTCATGATTTTTGTCGGAATACGTGACCTGATGTAAAAGGGATTGAGACATTTTTCCTGTTGCATTGATACCATGGACACGGAATGTCGGAATACGTGACCTGATGTAAAAGGGATTGAGACACTGGATTTCGGCGAGCGTAAGCCGCTCTTCCGCCGTGGTCGGAATACGTGACCTGATGTAAAAGGGATTGAGACACTGGATTTCGGCGAGCGTAAGCCGCTCTTCCGCCGTGGTCGGAATACGTGACCTGATGTAAAAGGGATTGAGACTGTGCATGCCGTAGCCAACCACTCCCAATGCCAAGAGGTGTCGGAATACGTGACCTGATGTAAAAGGGATTGAGACATGGCCTGATCGAAACTGCCATTGCCCTTAGTAAAGTCGGAATACGTGACCTGATGTAAAAGGGATTGAGACATCCAACTTCTTGGTGATGTTCGTCGCCCATTGGGCAGTCGGAATACGTGACCTGATGTAAAAGGGATTGAGACATCCATGAATTCGAGGGATGTATGTGTTTCGACGAGTCGGAATACGTGACCTGATGTAAAAGGGATTGAGACATTCAAGATGGTCGCCGGAACGGTTCCTTTTTCATTAGGTCGGAATACGTGACCTGATGTAAAAGGGATTGAGACATCAGGCTTACCCGGGTGGCTCCGTGGGGGGCGCAGACGTCGGAATACGTGACCTGATGTAAAAGGGATTGAGACATCGTAGCGGACCTTCACTTTTTCCCATAATTTCATGTTGTCGGAATACGTGACCTGATGTAAAAGGGATTGAGACATCCTGAATGTTGCTCTCCACACATAAATCACTTTTGGTCGGAATACGTGACCTGATGTAAAAGGGATTGAGACAAAGTCTTAGATATGGGAGGCAGGCCTGTGAGGTTGGTGTCGGAATACGTGACCTGATGTAAAAGGGATTGAGACACTCTTGGACTAGCCGCTTGTAGTCGCGGTAGCCCTCGAGTCGGAATACGTGACCTGATGTAAAAGGGATTGAGACACCCCTATTCATACCTACATGCATTAAAACGGTAACTTGTCGGAATACGTGACCTGATGTAAAAGGGATTGAGACTACTCCCGAAGGACGAAATCCTTCGGGTCAGTGGTAGTCGGAATACGTGACCTGATGTAAAAGGGATTGAGACACTCCCAAATCCGCCTTTACCGTGTACTGGGCCAATCTGTCGGAATACGTGAACTGATGTAAAAGGGATTGAGACATTGAGAGAAACACAACAATGGGGAAAAAGTAAACAACGTCGGAATACGTGACCTGATGTAAAAGGGATTGAGACAATTGTCATAGTAAACGCTGTCCTGCTGCAGGATTCCAGTCGGAATACGTGACCTGATGTAAAAGGGATTGAGACACAAAAACTTGTGAGTTGATTTTCTCTTTGACCCCGACTGTCGGAATACGTGACCTGATGTAAAAGGGATTGAGACACTTGAAGCGCCAGGATCGCCAAAATGGCCAAAAGGCCCGTCGGAATACGTGACCTGATGTAAAAGGGATTGAGACAGTTGGCGGTTTTCGATCTTGTCCGGATCGATATCGGGTCGGAATACGTGACCTGATGTAAAAGGGATTGAGACAACTTTTGTTCCGGCCGATTTGTACCCCTGAGTAGTCATGTCGGAATACGTGACCTGATGTAAAAGGGATTGAGACATTTCGCTTCCAGGCGGACTAATCTTCTTTGCCTCATCTGTCGGAATACGTGACCTGATGTAAAAGGGATTGAGACATTTCGCTTCCAGGCGGACTAATCTTCTTTGCCTCATCTGTCGGAATACGTGACCTGATGTAAAAGGGATTGAGACATCGTTCTAACTAGTCGGCCACCGTGCACCACTCCTTGTGTCGGAATACGTGACCTGATGTAAAAGGGATTGAGACAACTTTTCTCTCTTTCTTGCTCATCTTTTCCTCCTCGTCGGAATACGTGACCTGATGTAAAAGGGATTGAGACATTTTACTCTTTTCATCAATTTTACTGCCGCTGTTGCCGTCGGAATACGTGACCTGATGTAAAAGGGATTGAGACTTCTTGATTATCAAAAGAATCCCACAGGCTCCGGCTAGTCGGAATACGTGACCTGATGTAAAAGGGATTGAGACCTCTTATCTCGGTCCTCGAAGTCGGGGTACGAAGACTCGTCGGAATACGTGACCTGATGTAAAAGGGATTGAGACAATCTTCTTTTCTTACGGAAATTATTCCTTTTTCTTTGTCGGAATACGTGACCTGATGTAAAAGGGATTGAGACATCCAACCACACCGCGTTGGGGAAAACCACCCGGCAAGGTCGGAATACGAGACCTGATGTAAAAGGGATTGAGACACTGGAAAGACAGAATAGACATCATCAAAATCATTTGTCGGAATACGTGACCTGATGTAAAAGGGATTGAGACATGGTTTCGGCCACGTCCCATCGGGATGAGCCAAGGCGTCGGAATACGTGACCTGATGTAAAAGGGATTGAGACATCTAAATTTTCTTCTACGAAAATTGGACGAGATAAAGTCGGAATACGTGACCTGATGTAAAAGGGATTGAGACATCCCTCTTCAGTCATCTTGTCGGTGATGCGAATTTCGAGTCGGAATACGTGACCTGATGTAAAAGGGATTGAGACACACAGCACCAAACCAATAATCGTCATTGTAGACATTGTCGGAATACGTGACCTGATGTAAAAGGGATTGAGACTGTGCGAATGCTCTTTTGAACAGGTCCATAATATGACCGGTCGGAATACGTGACCTGATGTAAAAGGGATTGAGACATTTTTGTTACCAGTTTCCTAATTGCGCACGACTTTGTCGGAATACGTGACCTGATGTAAAAGGGATTGAGACACGAAGGTGTTAAAATCCGAAATGGGACCCTGGACGGGTCGGAATACGTGACCTGATGTAAAAGGGATTGAGACACCTCTTCTATTATGACTTTCATTTTTCCCCTTTTTTGTCGGAATACTTGACCTGATGTAAAAGGGATTGAGACAACGAGACGCCTTCATCCCAGACCGGAGTGTCGAACCGTCGGAATACGTGACCTGATGTAAAAGGGATTGAGACATCATGAACATCAAACTTAGCGCAGACCGTATGACTGTCGGAATACGTGACCTGATGTAAAAGGGATTGAGACATCCCGAAGGCCGCTCCTTCTGCCGCCCCCATGACAGAGTCGGAATACGTGACCTGATGTAAAAGGGATTGAGACCTCCTGACAAAGTGCCCAGTTTCCGCCGGCCATCAGGGCAGTCGGAATACGTGACCTGATGTAAAAGGGATTGAGACCCTCGTCGTCGAAGAAGTTCGCAGCCTCCTCTTCTGCTGTCGGAATACGTGACCTGATGTAAAAGGGATTGAGACCTTCTTGTTCGAGATTTTGAAATCAGCGAAGCTGATCCTGTCGGAATACGTGACCTGATGTAAAAGGGATTGAGACTTCTTTTTCGGCTTCGCTTTGATTATTGGCGACAGTGGGTCGGAATACGTGACCTGATGTAAAAGGGATTGAGACATCTCATATATAGTTGCCTCAGGGTTGGTGTCCAAAAGTCGGAATACGTGACCTGATGTAAAAGGGATTGAGACGAGGTTACCGGTGCTCCGTTGTAAAAGAAGCACGAACCAGGTCGGAATACGTGACCTGATGTAAAAGGGATTGAGACATGCCCTCAACTTTCTTAGCGAGGCAACATTTGCCTCGTCGGAATACGTGACCTGATGTAAAAGGGATTGAGACATTTGCCTCGATAATGCCTTGCAATTCTTCCATATTGTCGGAATACGTGACCTGATGTAAAAGGGATTGAGACTACTGCGGATGACTCGCGGATACGCACATCAGGAGCGTAGTCGGAATACGTGACCTGATGTAAAAGGGATTGAGACATTTTTTTTTCAAAAATGAAGAACGGACTAAACTACGTGTCGGAATACGTGACCTGATGTAAAAGGGATTGAGACATTCCAGGGTGCGTCGAACTTCTCGAGCGTGAAAAGCTGTCGGAATACGTGACCTGATGTAAAAGGGATTGAGACATCTCGGGAAGCGTCACTTTTTCTTCATTGGCTTGGGCCAGTCGGAATACGTGACCTGATGTAAAAGGGATTGAGACATCTATCGCTTCTGGGCCTTCGATTCCGGCCCTGCGCTGTCGGAATACGTGACCTGATGTAAAAGGGATTGAGACATCTTGTAACCAATTGGGGTCCATGACCCCTGATAATCAATCGTTCCGAAATTCGGTTGGATTTAAATTTTGGACGCCCTATTTCGTTGTGTTCTAAATTTAAAAAAGTTCGATTAAATCGTCGATAAACGCTTCGCTTCTTATTGTCTTAATCGGCAGCCTTCCGGTATTAAGAGGATGTTGCCGTTTGCACCATGAACTATACGAGCCCGATGTTTTTCCGGCTTCCGCGAGTTTTTCCGGGAGTTTTTCAAGACTTCCGAAAACCAACTCGACATAGACCGGATTGTTTAAATTCGGTATCAGCATATATTCGGCGGGCAATGCGAAAAAATCCCGTGCGAGCTTCATGCGACCGTGAGTTTGTCGGCGAAGCCGTTTTCCGCTTCCCCAATGGGATTCGATCGCATTCGTCGTTCGTACGAAAGAAGCTCCCGCGTTTTTTTCCTCGTCGCCTCGGAACAGATACTGTCTGTATTTGCCGACATGCGACAACGCGATATTGTAAAGAGCGAGTTCTTCGCTGCTTGAACAATTGCGTCCGCTCTTCCCGAATTGCTCCATAAGATCGTTTAGAGACTCGCGAACGTCTTTCCTTCCCCTGGAAGTCAGTTCGTACGAATCGCGCATGGGACTCGGTCCCTTGGCGTCCATGCGAAGCACTTCCCGTATCCGCCGGAAAATATCGAATGCTTTCTCGTATAAATTCGCAGCGGTATCGACCACGGGATCGGCAAGGTATTTTTCAAGTCTTTCCGAAAAACCGTAAAAAACTCTCGGCAATTTGCTGATCGAGTTGTCTCTTGCAATCAAGCTTTTTGCCACGGCGTTGATTTTGGCGATTCTGCGATGGAAATAAAGCAGGTAGGGATCAAACGGAAAACCTTGCCTGCGACCGTCGTTTGCGTAGTCGAGCATCCAGGAATGCAGGCCCAGAAGAATTTCGCGGGCTAAAACGTCGGTGAATTCGAAATCCGTTGTATTTCCGCTCAACAGATCCTTGAGAATCAACCGGGCGTTCCCGTCCCTGATCTGTCCTCGAATCCTTTGCGTCTGACTGCTTCTCTGGTTCTTCAGATACGGCTGCAATTTAATGGCTCGAATGCGCTTGTTCAGCATTTTCTGGGGCGCATCGTAGAGATCCCTGCCCAAATCGCCGCATAGATGGTAGTGGCATACGCGGTGCGGACAATCCGGAAGGGCCGCTTCGCAGCTGTTGATCATTCTTTCGCTCAGATCGTGAAGGATCTCGTCCGGCTTGCCGTAAAGATCGGCGGCTTCGAGAAGGCATTTTGAAATGTCCTCTTCGTTTTCCGTGGGAATCTTCCATCCTTTGAGAAATATTCCCGCCTGCGCCTCCTTGACGCCGAAAAAAACGGGGGAACCCGGTTCGATCGTTCCGTCGATCAGCCATGTGACGTTTCCGCGCTTGCGAAGAAAGGCCTCGATCTCGGGAGTCGCCCTTCGATGAAGTTCCCCTAGATAGAAAAGAAACTTGCGCTGAATATCGTAAAGACTGCTGGCGGGTATGGGCGACAGCCCTTTCCGTTTTTCTATCTCTGCGTTGACCGATTTCAACGTGCATCCTTCCAGATAGCATTTTCTGCCGACGAAGGCGATGAGATCGAACGAGTATTTGGCTCCGGAAGGAACGATCGCGGCCAATTCCGACGAGCGAAAAGTCGAAGTCTTCGAACGGTCTTTTTTCCGCCTTGCAATCTCTATGGACCTGAATTTCGAATATTTCAGACTGATAACGGTCCGGCGCCTCGTTTTCTGAACGATGGAATTATCGACGCAAGATTCGAATACGTATTCGGCGTCGTCCGGCAGAGCGGAAATATCGGAGATTTTCCCCATGAAATCGTCTCGCAGACAGTTGACAAGTTCGGCCACTTTCAGCGAGCCGTTTTTTTTTCGAGCGAATAGAACTCGACTACGCTTCGAACATTTCCTGCGGTGACGGAAACCCCTTTTCTTTGCAACGCTCGCGAGATAGACGCCGCGCTTGCCGACGGAAACTCGATCATTCTAACAAGAATTTCAATCACGGCCGGAGAATCCATATTGTCGGGCAAAGGCGTCTCGTCGCGTCTTTGGATTGCCGACTTCGCATCGCGTTCTTCAATCCTTTTTTTCCGGGATTCTTCCTGTTTCTTTTTAAGATCGGGATCGACGGACAAATATACGGCGCAACGACCTGCCATGTATTTACTCAACCTGTCTTTGGATACAAGACGGGAAAGAAGGTTTTTTACATTCGTTTTCAACAAGCGCTCAAGTTCCTCGGCGGTGAACCCCGATTCCGAATCGTCCACTATGGAGACGATTGTTTTGTCGAGAGTGAAGTTTCGGGAAAAACGGATATCATTGTAGGCCCATAGTCCGTACGAGTCGAAATCGGGAGTATCCCGAAGGGTATAGAAGGAGGAGTTCTTGTTGTAGCTCGAATAGTAGCCGAACTTTTTCAAAGCCCGCACCACAGTCATATGCGAAATTTTCAAATGATCGCACAATTCGGATTTTCTTGCGACTTTGCATTTTCGCAATTTTTCGATTACGGCTGTTTCTCTTACAGTAAGATTTTTCATGATGTGGTAATGTATGTTGTTATAAAATGAATATGTCAATATTAAAATAACATACATTAACATTTTGGACCCTAAATTTCAATAAATCCTGCGAAAACTCTGTCAAAAGCGACCTTTTTTGAATGGAACGAGCGTCTTTTTGTTAAACTATGTGAAATGAAATTGCAAATATGTTGAATGATTTCAACATGTTGGGAGGATCCAACCGAATTTCGGAACGATTGCCTGATAATTGTCGGAATACGTGACCTGATGTAAAAGGGATTGAGACAACGTAGTTGACGGCCTCCACGAATTCCTTCGAGTTAAAGTCGGAATACGTGACCTGATGTAAAAGGGA
Organism: Desulfobacterales bacterium; assembly: GCA_963674505.2. Taxonomy (GTDB): domain Bacteria; phylum Desulfobacterota; class Desulfobacteria; order Desulfobacterales; family SKZT01. The sequence goes on along the minus strand of CAXXIG010000001.1, from coordinate 4,391,627 downwards.
TTGAGACACGTCAACCGTGGTTTTCACCACGGTCTGAAAAACCTGTCGGAATACGTGACCTGATGTAAAAGGGATTGAGACAAGCCATACCAGAAATGAATCTTTTGAACCCTTTCTGGGGTCGGAATACGTGACCTGATGTAAAAGGGATTGAGACATCCTTTTTCGTTCCTTCTAGCGCTTCCACCGTCCTTGTCGGAATACGTGACCTGATGTAAAAGGGATTGAGACATCATCGCCATTGCCACTACCACCGTCAAGGAAAATCTGTCGGAATACGTGACCTGATGTAAAAGGGATTGAGACACCTCACGCCGGTTGGCCTCCGCCTCCTTGGCCGCATTCAGTCGGAATACGTGACCTGATGTAAAAGGGATTGAGACCTCTTCAACCACGCTCCAGCCATAGAAGGCATCGCGGGTGTCGGAATACGTGACCTGATGTGAGGATTCTCGGATTAACTGGGGAAATTAATCCGAGAGGCTGGCACGGCGAGGCGGCAGGGCGGCGTCGCAATTCGGGGGGGCTGGCGGGGTTGTTTTTTTTGGAAAAATCGGCGGCTGATTGACAAAAATCACTTCCGAAGGGACGAATCTGGAGGATGGCGGGTAAAAAATTCGGCCGACAGGAAACACCTCTGCAAGTCTCTCCTTGGTTTCGGGAAACGGAATGCCTTGCGGGGGGGTGCGCGCGGAGGGAAGCTACGGGCTTTGCGCGACGGCCTGCGGAGGACTGTCGGCCGCTTCATTTCTCAAGAAGGAAATGGCGTCGAGAGCGCTTCCAGCCATTTTGGCTTCCGCGTATCTGATGGAAGCATGGTGGGCGATGTTGGCCAGGGTCAGCCGAATCAGGCCGTATTGGGCGTTTCGACACGTGTTGTCGAGGTTGTAGGAGTCGAGTACGGCATTGATTCGTTCCGAGGCGCTTCGCTGCTTGTAGATTTCCTTGAACAGCCTGCTTGTCCTTGGCACGGGCGGAAAAAGCCGGGGGTCGTCTTCGGATTTGATGTAGACGAAAGGCCCCAGGGAGCTGTCCGGCTTGCAATCCCTTCCGGCCGGGCAGAGGTCTTCGCGGAAGACGTAGACGGACTTTCCGTTTCTGTGGGTCCCTCGCTTGGCCGGACAGGAGAAGACATGCTTGTTCTGCTTCCTGTCGTACTGGTGGCGCCTCATTCGCGCGTTTTGCCCGCAAAGAGGCGTTCCGTCCTCGTCGAACCGTATTTCGTCTTTTCCCGGAAGGTGCGGAGAGACCGGCCTGCTGTTTTTCGACAGGGGAATGATCGGAGAGATTCCATTTTCGATCAGGTAGCGGTAATGGGCGTTGGAATCGTGGTGGCCGTCGCCGACGAACATTTTGATTCCGATGCCCGAATCGTTTTCCTCCGCGGCTTTCATCAACCGATCGACGGCCTGCAGGGAAAGAGTGTAGTCGCTTTTGTTTCCTCCGGGCATAACGGCAATCAGAGGAAAATCGTGTCCGTTGACCGTCGTTATAATATGGTAGTATCTGTCGCCGAATTCGAATCCGTCCGTCCGGTGGTTGTGGCGCCATTCCGCAGTCGGACTGGAGTAGAGCCTGTCGTGGCCGCAGTTGTAGACTCCCTGCTTCCGGCACGAGCAAAGGGGCTTTCCTTCGGCCGAAGCGGCGGTGGGCAGTATGGAGCCGTCGCCGCTGACGATCGTCGAGTCTATTTCGTCCAGAACGCCCGATTCGATCGACGGCATCACGGCCGCCTGGAAAAGGAGATCTTCGAGTATCTTTTCGAACCCTTCGGCCCTGGGCTGCCCAGCCTCTTCCAAAAGCTTTTGCGCGAGCTTTTCGGACTGCGAATGATACGGATCGATCTCGTGTTTTTTCGCTTCCTTTTCGCTTTTGAAATTTCTGGCGTGCGCCCTGGCGTTCAAAACGCTTTGGGGCGTCTCGTTTTCGCCTCGCGTGCGAAAAGGCCCGTCGACGATCCTGTTTTTAAAGCCGTAGTATGTGCCGACTCCCGGCACGTCTTCCGGTTCGAAGCCGCAAAGTATCGCGTAAAGCGCGGTGTATTTGGTTTCTCCGACCCATTGGGTGATGCCGGAAATTCTCAGCAGGGTCATGAGTATAAAGGCGCGAAGCATGCACACGGGGTCGCGCGGCTTTCTTCGCGGCTTCGGCGAGTAGAGCTTTCGCAGAATCGGCTCGGTTCGGTCGAGATTCAAATTCGTTATGGTCCCGACCACTTTTTCATGGCCCTGGACCGCTTTTGCGAATTCGACCTCGTCCGACCGCGCGGCGAAATGCCGTTTTACGTGTTCGAGATATTCCGAGTGCCTCATTTTCTTTCAGGTGCAAATCCTGTGTATTTCCAGATTCAAACAAAAGGTGGATTTCCAACCGCAACGAAAAAAAACAAACATATTCCCGTCTTGATTTACACTATAATGAAGGGGTACGGATTGTCCATAGTCCCGGCGAATTTTTTTTCGACGACCTGTCGCCCGGCGGGCTTTGGCCTTGATAATAAAGGTCGAATTGGGAAGGGAAGAAAGTCCGGCGGATGCCGGAATTTGGCGGAGGAAAAGAAAGAAAACTTCGGGGGATCGCAAAACCGCAGGTCGAGCCAGCGGCTCCCGGCGCGCCATCGCCCGCCGCCCGCGCACTTTTTTTTTAAATCCGAGAGCCTGGAACCATGGGCGTCACGGCCATTGCAACCTAAAAAAACGGCGGACGAAAACCAATGACAATGAGGCTTTCCAAATCCGAGAGACCTCTCTTCATCGACATGTGCGAAAGAAGGACGGTGCATGTCTCCGAAGGCAAGGATCACAAAACCGTCGAGGACTTCGTAACTTCCCTGGAGGTGCGCGACGGAGATCGAAAACAGGTGCGGCAGGTGAGTTGCGACATGTCGCCGGCCTACATAAAAGGCGTGAGCGAATTCCTGCCGCGGGCCGACATAACCTTCGACAAGTTTCATATCCTGAAGCTGATCAACGCCGCCGTGGACGAAACGAGACGCCGGGAAGCCGCCACGCAGCCCATACTGGTCAAGTCTCGCTACGTCCTTTTGAAAAACGGGGAAAACCTGACCGCAAAAGAGAGAAAGAAGCTCGACGAACTCGAAATGTCGAAATTGAATCTGAAATCGATTCGAGCTCTTCACATAAGGGAAAATTTCCAAGCCATCTACGAAGAAGAGACCGAGGAGGAGTTCGTGACACTCTTGAAAAAATGGTATTTCTGGGCGACCCACAGCCGTATTCAACCTATTGTGGATGTGGCGAAGACGGTAAAGAAACACTGGGACGGCGTCGTCGATTGGAAAAAATCGCAAATCAACAACGGAATTCTGGAAGGTTTGAATTCCGTCGTTCAGGCAGCTAAAGCCAAAGCGAGAGGCTTCAAAACTTTCAAGAATTTCAGAATCGTCGTGTTTTTGCTGACCGGCAAATTGGAATTCGAAAAATTGAATCCTAACATAGGCATTGCATGATTAACGCTGCCAACCCACACGATTTGCCAAAGAGCCCTTTTTTTTCTAAGAATCGCTCAGTTTAGGCTTGCGTCTGTTTCATTTTTGCGTTATAATGTTCTTTTATTATTTATTTTATCGCCTCAACCGTCGGGAATAGCCGAATGTTTTTAAAACAGCCATTCTTTGGGTATTTTCTGTTGATCTCAGGCAAGTTTAGATCATAACATATTTAACTTATAATAGTTATAAAACAATTTCAGCAATTGAGCAATGTTCAAGAGCGGCATCGTGGACAAAGGAGGGAACGTGAACGAAAAAAAAGTATCGATTCTGATTTTAATGGCTTTCATGACGATGTTCGCTTGGAACGGTCACGCCGAGGAGAAAAAAACAGACGCGCCAAAAGAAGCACCGCCCCAGGATGTGGAGGTGGTAGCAGTCATAGAAAAAGAGGTGCCGGTATATCAGGAATATGTGGCCACCATGAACGGCATGGTGAACGCCACGATTCTGGCCCAGGTGGAAGGATACCTGATAAAACAAAACTATGAGGAGGGCGGCTTTGTCAAGAAAGGAGACCTGCTGTTCGAGATCGATCCCCGCTTTTTTGAAGAAGATCTGAGCGTAGCCAAAGCAATCTTGGCCAGACATCAGGCCATTCTTCAGACCGCCCAAGCCACGCTCAAGCGAATCCTGCCTCTGGCCGAAGCCAGGGCCGTCAGCCAGAAGGACAAGGATGACGCTGTTGGACGGGTCCAGGCCTCGGAAGCAGAGGTATTGGCCGCTAAAGCCCAGGTCCGTAAAGCCCAGGTCAATCTCGGTTTCACGAAAATCAAATCCCCCATTGATGGCATTGCGGGTATTGCCAAAGCCCAGATCGGAGACTTGGTCGGCACCCCTCAGGCCCTGGAACTGACCACTGTCTCTAAAGTCAATCCCATTAAGGTCTATGCGCCTATCAGCGAAAAGCAATACCTTAAAGCGGTGGAAAACGGCAAAGGCAAGAAAGGGGCCGAAAATATCCAGTTTGAACTGATATTGACAGACGGCACCACCTGGCCCCATAAGGGCACCTTCGGGTTTGCCGACCGGCAGGTGGACCCCAAGACCGGGACCATCCAGGTGGCTATTCTTTTCCCAAACCCCGATAATGTTCTTCGTCCTGGGCAGTATGCCAAAATAAAGGCCCTTATGAAGACGGATGCGGCCGTTATGGTGCCGCAACGCGCGGTGGGCGAGCTGCAGGGAATTCATCAGGTTGCGGTGGTTCAGGCCGACAACACGGTGAAATTCCGGAGAGTCAGGGTTGGTGAGACCTATGAGGGAAACTGGATCATCGAAGAAGGGCTCAAGGCAGGCGAGCGGGTCGTGGCCGAAGGCATCCAGAAGGTGCGCGACGGCGTCAAGGTGAATCCCATGCCTTACAAGGCAAAACAGAAAGGGTGATCCCATGGTAAAGTTTTTCATCAACCGGCCCATCGTCGCAATCTGTATTTCGATCATCATCGTCATTGTCGGCATCGTGTCCATTCTGGGGCTGCCCACCTCCCAGTACCCGAACATCGTGCCCCCGGAAATTTATATCAACACCACATATGTCGGCGCCGACGCCGTGACCGTCGAGGAGGCCGTGGCCACTCCCATCGAGCAGGAAATGAGCGGCGTGGACAACATGAACTATATGTACTCCCTGAACGCCAACAACGGGGAAATGAAGCTGTATGTCAACTTCGATGTCAAGACCGACCCCAACATCGATCAGGTTCTGGCCCAGATGCGCAAATCCCAGGCCGACCCCAAAATGCCTCAGGAGGTCCGCAATTATGGGGTCACCGTAAAGAAATCCCAGTCATCGCCGCTCATGGTCGTCGATATTTTTTCTCCCAACGGCACCTATGACCCGGTGTTTCTGTCCAATTTCGCCACCATCAACCTGAACGACCAGATTCTTCGAGTGCCCGGTATCGGAAATGTGGTCGTTTTCGGAGCTGGCCAGTATGCCATGCGCATGTGGGTCAAACCGGATCAGCTTGCCAAGCTCGACATCACCGTGCCTGAGATTGTAAAAGCCATCGAAAAGCAGAATACGGTAAATCCCGCGGGTCAGGTGGGCGGCGAGCCCGCTCCGGCCGGTGTGGATTTCACATACAGCATACGGGCCCAGGGCCGGTTGACGGATCCGGAGGAGTTTGGTGAAATCGTGGTGCGAGCTGAAACGGACGGTTCGTTCGTGCGCATCAAAGATGTCGCCCGGGTGGAGCTGGGGGCTCAGACCTATACCCAGGCGGGCCGCATGAACGGCAAGGACGCGGCCGCCATTGCCATCTATCAGCTTCCCGGCAGCAACGCCATCGCTGCCGTTGACGGGGTTAAAGCGCTGATGGAGGATCTGAAACAGAATTTTCCATCGGATCTTGAATACACCATTGCGCTGGACACCACCGAGGCCGTTCGGGAAGGCATTAAGGAAATTATAAAGACGCTGTTTGAGGCACTGTTGCTGGTGGTGATCGTGGTGTTCGTCTTTCTGCAGGGCTGGCGCGCCACCCTTATTCCGGCCCTGGCGGTACCGGTGTCGCTCATCGGAACCTTCGCCGTTTTCCCGATTATCGGGTTTTCCGTGAACACCATTGCCATTATGGGCCTGGTTCTCGCCATCGGGCTGGTTGTAGACGACGCCATCGTGGTGGTGGAAGCTGTGGAACTCCATATTGAAAAGGGCCTATCCCCCAAGGAAGCTACCATAAAGGCCATGGAGGAGGTGGCCGGGCCGGTGGTGGCCATCGCTCTGGTGCTGTCGGCCGTTTTTCTTCCCACGGTTTTCATCCCGGGCATTACCGGCAAGCTCTACCAGCAGTTCGCCGTGACCATCGCCATCTCGGTCCTCATCTCGGCCTTCAACGCCCTGTCCCTCAGCCCGGCGCTGTCCACCCTGATTCTCAAGCCCAAAAAAGAAGCCCGCGGACCCCTGGGGGCGTTTTACCGCTGGTTCAACACCGCCTTCGGCAAAGCCACCAATGGTTATGTCCGGGCCAGCGCATGGCTGATCCGCAAGGTCGTCATCAGCCTGCTGATCATCGGCGTAACGGGGGTGGGGACCGTTTTTATCGGTGAGCAAGTGCCCGGAGGGTTTTTACCCGAGGAGGACCAGGGTTATCTTTATGTACAACTTCAGCTTCCGGACGCCTCGTCGCTGCAGCGCACCAATGCCGCCGCTGCAGATGTGGAGAAAGTCATTATGAATACGCCTGGTGTCGAGTATGTCACCAGTGTGTCTGGGTTGAGCCTCCTTTCCGGTGTAACCAACACCTATAGTGCGTTTTTCTTTGTGTCACTCAAGCCCTGGCATGAGCGCAAGACACCCGAAACCCAGTATAGGGTCCTTATGGACACCCTTAACAGGCAATTAATGCAAGTCCCCCAAGGCATTGCCTTCGCGTTTTCGCCTCCGGCCATCCCCGGAATAGGCACATCAGGAGGTGTCACGTTCCTGCTGCAGGACCGCGCCGGAAAGGATGTGGCCTTCCTGTGGGAAAACACCCAAAAATTTCTGGAAGCGGCAAAAAAGCGGCCGGAGATCGCCCGGGCCACCACGACCTTTCTGCCCACCGTGCCACAGCTTTTCGTGGATGTGGACAGGGATAAGGTGCTCAAACAAGGAGTGGAGTTGGGTGATGTTTACAGCACCCTCCAGGCTTTTATGGGCGGCTATTTCATCAACTACTTCAACCGGTTCGGCCGCACCTGGCAGGTCTATATCCAGGCCGAAGGCGAATACCGGACCAACGCCGACCAGGTCGGCCAGTTCCGGGTGCGTAACACCTCGGGAGAGCCGGTGCCGCTGTCCACCCTGACATCCATCGAACAGCGCATCGGTCCGGAATTCACCATGCGCTACAACCTCTACCGCACAGCCCAGATCAACGTGGTGACCAATCCAGGCTTCAGCTCGGCCCAGGGAATGAAAGCACTGGAAGAGGTATTTGCCCAAGCCATGCCCCAGGAAATGGGTTTTGGCTATCTCGGCATGAGCTACCAGGAAAAACGGGCCCAGGAGGGCGTTCCCGCATGGGTGGTGTTCGTGCTTTCCATGATTTTCGTATTCTTGATCCTGGCATCCCTGTATGAGAGCTGGACCCTGCCCTTTGCCGTTCTGTTGTGCCTCCCCATTGCAATCTTTGGATCGTTCGCCGCGATTTTTCTAAGCCGGCTGGAGTTCAACCTTTACGCCCAGATCGGCCTGATCATGCTCATCGGCTTGTCGTCCAAGAACGCGATCCTTATCATCGAGTTTGCCAAAATGAAGTACGACGAGGGGATGTCCATCCGGGACGCGGCCCTCGAAGGGGCCCGAGTGCGTCTAAGGCCGATTCTGATGACCAGCTTCGCCTTTATTTTGGGCTGCGTGCCCTTGGCCGTCGCCACGGGCGCAGGCGCCATTGCCCGCCGGGTGATGGGCATGGGCGTTATCGGCGGCATGCTCACGGCCAGTTTCATCGCGATTTTCGTGGTGCCGGCATCTTTTTACATTTTTGAAAAACTCGCCAACCGGGGGGAGGCGGCTGATGCACCGTCCGCCCCGCAAACAGGCGGAGAGGGTGGCAGCCATGCTTAACCGGTTATTGTGCGGCGGATTCCTGCTTTTGTTAACAGGGTGCGCGGCGGTGGGGCCGGATTACAAGCGGCCGGCCGTTGATACACCGGAAACCTGGCGATTCGAGAAAAAGGAAGCCCGGAATTTGGCCAACACCGACTGGTGGGAGCAGTTCAGCGACCCGACGCTCAACAGTCTGGTATCCACTGCGCTTAAAGAGAACAAAGATCTTCGCATTGCCGCAGCTAATGTCGAGGCATTTTTTGGCCGGTATTTCTCCACCCGGGGAGATCAGTATCCGCTGGCTGGCGCCGGCGCAAGCGGATACCGTGAACGTGTCACCGAAAAAGGGCCAAGTCCCATCCCTCCAGGGGTGGACTCGACATTCAATTACTACCAGGCCTACCTGAACGCTGGCTGGGAACTGGACTTCTGGGGCAAATACCGCCGCGCCACCGAAGCGGCTCGGGCCGAGTTGTTCCGCGCGGAAGAAAACCGGCGCACCGTGGTCATGACGCTGGTCAGCGCCGTGGCCGCCACCTATGTGGACATCACAGCCCTGGATAAACAGTTGGAGATCACACGAAACACAGCCGAAACCCGGAAACAGACCCGGGATCTGTTTCAACTCCGCTTTGACAAGGGGATCATTTCAGAGGTGGATTTAAGCCAAGCGGAATCCGAATACCAGGACGCCTTGGCGCGTATCCCCGTCATTGAGCAGGCCATTGCGCAGTCGGAAAACGCCCTTAGCATTCTGCTCGGCCGTAACCCAGGGCCTATTCCCAGGGGGCTATCCATTGATGAACTGACCCCGCCGGCAGTCCCGGCCGGACTGCCTTCCGACCTGCTGGAGCGACGGCCGGACATCCGGGCAGCGGAACAGAGCCTTGTGGCTGCCAACGCTCGCATCGGTGTGGCAAAATCTCTCTATTTCCCAACCATCTCACTAACCGGGGGATTGGGCACCGCGAGCACCGATCTGTCGGATCTGTTCACGAACCCTTCCAAGATATGGAATTTGGGTGCGCCTTTGACCGTGCCGATCTTCACGGCAGGCCGCATCGGCGGAGAAGTCAAGGCGGCCGAGGCCTACCAGGAACAGGCCCTCAACAATTACCTTAAAACCGTCCAGAACGCCTTTCGCGAAGTGGATGATGCGCTCATCGGCAACGCCAAGTCACGTCAGAGACTCCAGGCGCTGGAAAAACAGGTCAATGCGTTGAAAAACTATTCACGCCTGGCGCGCATGCGATATGACGAGGGCGTGACCAGTTATCTTGAAGTGCTTGACGCCGAGCGGAGTCTATTCAATGTCGATCTGTCGTACACCGAATCCCAAAATGCCCTTTTCCGCTCACTAATCAGCACTTACAAAGCCATGGGCGGCGGATGGGTGACCCGCGCGGAGAAAGCGGCTTTGGTTCAGCCGTTGATGGAAGCCGACTTTTTTCCGTAAAAGGCACGCGCCGGCCTAAGAAAAATGCGGGATTCCCTGAATAAGGGATCCCGCCGGGCACATTCCTCAATCATACACAGAAGGATTTTAACATGACGGATCCAGCAAAATACGACCAAACCGAAACCCTGAAAAGCGGCCAAAAGGTGAGAATCCGCGCTATCCACCCCGACGACAAGGGGCGAATCCTGGATGCGTTCAGGCATCTGGAACCCGAGTCGATCTACACCCGTTTTTTTCAAAACAAGAAAACCCTGACCGACGCAGCTCTGACGCATCTATGTTTTTTCGGAGCATGCAGCGCGAAATTATACGTCGCAGGCATGCCCATTTCTACGGAAAGGCCTTGAAATTTGTCGGAAAATCTCGTTTGACGCCATCCGCAGGGTCGGGTTCATGGCTGGATACGGAAACTTGAAGGCACCTGTGCGTCTTTTTTTAACGGACGGCATCGGATTCATTTCGATTTTGGGTTATGCCAATCTCAGCTGGTATTTTTTCCGCAGCCTCGCTTCCGTCGCTTCCTTGTCGAGCCATGGACCGCTCAAAGTTTCCCGAACAAACCCGATGAACCCGCGGAATCCTTTCTCAATAAATTCTTTGCAAAGCGCTTCGCTGTTCCTGGCCAGTTCGTTTATAGCCACGGCAATGTTCATCGGAAAATGGAAACCCTTCATCGCGTTCCAGTTGCAGGCGTAGCAATGGCTGTAGTTGTACCCGTTGCATTTTTCGTCCTGGATTTGGTTTTCTATGTTCCAGCGTCGGCGCGCCGCAAGATTGCACCGCGCGTGCAAATTGTACGCGTCGAGCGGCATGCTCGAAATCCACGCGTGCTTCGAGTTCTTTTCGACGGGTTCGTTGGTCTTTTCGTCGATTTGCGTCCAGCTTTCGCGGCATACCGCCACGTGAACGACCTGAACCTTGCCGTCCCCGTATTCGCAGGCGATGTCGTTGACCCATCTGAAACGCTGCACTCTGCCCTTGACTTTCATCGAACGCCGGTTCTCCGGGCACAGTTCCTTCAATCCGTCGTATTCGTCCCGTACGCTCTTGAGGCTCTTGTCCTTCAATACTATCATGAAGTCCCAATTCCTATTCCGGCACGCCTCGAACACCGGGCCGTTCGGATACAGGCCGTCGAGAAGCACTATTATCGGAAGGCGTCTGAATTCCTTCTTCAGAAGTGCGGAAAGTCTTTTGAAGGCCTTGAGTTCGCAATCCTGTTTTTCCGAGTCGGGATCCCCGTCGTCGTAGTTCGGAAACACGCTGGCAAGCGGAATTCCCATCGAATTGGAGAAAGCCAGGCTCGCCTCGAGCACGTATACGCAATATCTTTTCTCGTCCGAGTCTCCGGGCACGGCGCGCTCCAAAAGATTTTCGTCCCATAGACGACTTCCCGACAACTTCCCGGTGCCGTCCGCGGCCACGGGGTACCTTCCCTTTATCAGGTATCTTGCGAATTTCTTTTTTCCGATCAGATCCCTTATCAGGTCGAAATGGGCCTTCCGGATTTCGCCTACGTCTATCTTTTCCGGCAATCTCGCCAGCGTGTCGCAATGGGGCAGACTTTCGAGTTCCGGAAGAAAAAGCCTCGGGTTCTCCAGGAACATCGGACGCGTCATGGTTTCGTTGGCTTGCCTCCTCGAAGACATCTGGAAAACGAAAATCAGAATCCCGTATGTCATCAGAAGGGAAATCGCGTACTTTATCTTCTTCGGGTTCCTCGGATCCCTTATCTTTTCCAGGCGCCCGAGCAGCACCGGCAATTTGCTTCTCAGAAGTCGGAATTGCTCCGTGGCGATTTCGCCTCGGGCCAGCCTTTCCTCCTCCGCGTCCAGGTACGGGCATTTTCCGTTTCGCTTCGAGGGGCGCCCTTCCGTATCGAATCCGGCCTGCGCCATTTCTTCGCGCAGCTTCCTTTCCGCCGCCTTTTTCTCCTTCCTCCCGCACTTTATCTCCTCCGCGCCCGCGCGCTTTGCCGATTCGCTCACGACGCCTCCTTTCGGAAAAGATCTTCGCCGAGCAGCAATTTTCTGAAATCCTTCCTCAACGCCTTGACGTAAATCCTTTTCGGGGTCGTCTCGTAGCTTTTTCCTTTTCTGGCCAGTCCGGTTCCCGTCGTCTTTCCCAGATATTTCCAGTTGGCGGCCTTGTAGCACGCTCCGTCGTGGAGTTCGGCATCGACGAAAGTCTCCATCAGCACCGGCCTGTAGTTCCAGCGCTTCTTCCAGTCTTCGCAAACCCGACGGCCAAGCTTGCCGAGCACGTGGCTTGCCAGATTCCCGACTCCGACCCAGGGAAATATCAGAAAGCGCGTGTTGTTTATCAACAGGCCCAGGTTGTTCGACCGTTCGATTCGATTCCATCCTATCCATTTGTCCCTTGCGCCTATCGCCCTGGCCGCGCCGGCGAAAAGAGCGCAGCCGAGCAATCCTTCGCGGCATCGGAAAAAATATCGCATATGGCAGCCGAAAGGCCTGCTTGCGCCCAGATAGTGGTGCCGTGACATGCAATATTCGAACAGGCGCCTTGCCTTGTCGTCCTCCGCCGCTTCCAGCTCGACATTTCCCAAATCCTTCAATCGACCGACAATCGGACTGCGGCCAAGTTCGATTCCGGGCTCAGGGCGGGAAACGACCTTGCCTGCGCTGCCGCGCCTTCGTTTTTCGGGAAGCTTCAGCAATCCGGCGGATTCCAGTTTTTCAAGAAGCCCCAGACATGCGTCTCTTTTGTTCCGACCCGAGAACGTTCGCCATTCCAGGTGTTCTCCAACCGTTTGGGCCAGTTCGGTCAGACTCAATTTGGGAAACAGGCCGACCGTTTCCTTTATTTGACCAATCTCCCATGCGGAAATCCATCGGCCGCAATGTATCAGACCCTTCTTTTCAATACGTTTCATAAAGCGTCGTCCCCCCTGTTGCGATTCTCAAAAAAAAAAAATAACTCGACGCTAACGTATCAAATTTTGAAACTCTCGTCTATAGGCTTTTTGCGACATCTTTTTCAACGCAAGCTCTGAGTTGCGCTGCCCAAGCGGTTCGGCGTGATATGCGTCAGAGCTGTGGAAACGAACGACGACTCCATCAGTCTGCAAGACGCGGCATGCGGCTATCGAAGCCTGATGGTAATCGAGCGCTGCTTCAGGTCGCTCAAGCGGACTCGCATCAAGATGACCCCGATGTATCACTGGCTCCCCGAGAGAATCGAGGCGCATGTGAAAATATGCGTGCTGTCGCTTTTGATCGAGCGGATTGCGGAGAATGCCTGCAATAAACCATGGCACGAGATCGGAAGATATCTGGACGAGATTCAGCTGACCGAGTTTCGCACCGACACGCATCGATTCTTGCGGAGAAACGAATTGCGGCCTCCGGTACGAGATCTGCTTGGCAAGCTGGAAATAGATCCTCCCAGATCGGTAGTAGACATCCAGAAGCTTTAGTAAACAGGTCCCGCCCCCCGTTATATCCCGTAGGTAAACACTGAATCCCGTTCATTTTGCAATGAGCCCGCCCAGAACCACTCTCCGCCGTTTTGCGCACCTACACGTCCGAAACCCGAGTCCTTCACCTTCTGGTCCAAAAAGCGATTGAAGGCGCTTCTCGGCACCGCATCGCTGATGATTACGTAGCGGCCGAACCTGTCGTTCCATTCCAGCACGCCAAATTCCCGAGCAAGATCCGCCGCCGCATGCTCTATCTCGGAAACGCCCGTCCCCGACAGGCACGAGAAGAGCGCGTGGGCGTCGTTGCGGTCCCGGACTTCGAAGCCGGCCTTGTCCGCGATCAAAACCGACAAAAGAAGCTTCCTTTGTTCCTCAGCAAGATCGTTCTCGTATTTTTCCAACACGGCGGAAAATGCGTGGGCGGTTCCCCCCGCCGAATACTTTTCCGTAAGGACCAGTTCTTCGAGCATGGGGTCACGAATGCTTTCAAACCCCATCGACATGGTGGCGGTCGCAAAACACCTGAACTTCAAAGTCGCAGTAGAGTATCTGACTGACATCACCCGTTAACTTTTTTCAGCGCTTTCCTCGTTTTTTGGAAGGCGCTTTTTTCGGTCCTTCCGAACCAAATAATCCGGGACTTTTTGGCTCAAACAGTTTGGTACGTAGCTACCTACGCGTCCGAAACCCGAGACTAACTGGCAAATTGGAATTCAACAAATCGAATCCTAACATAGATAACTCGTGACTAACACTTCCTACCCATACGATGTGCAAAAAAAACAAAATTTAATATCAAATTTTTTCAGGTCTCAGTTTATTATGCACATAAGCTGCAAAAAAGGAGGAAAGAAAGCCAATTGGGTATGAGAAAAGGATACCAATGAGCAAAGAGCTTGAAGAATCTTCAAATACGAGCTTTTTCATTACATTTCTCTGATCAGTGCTCATTGATCTTAAAGTGTCTATCTCAGACTTCAATTGCACCAATTTTTTTTCTCCCAATTCCATTCTTTCAACGATATCATTATTAACCCTGCTTTGCCTTTCAATGACAACGTTCAATGAATTGATGAAATCCTCTGTTCTGGTTAATATTTTCTTTGCTTTTCTAATTTTCAAATCATCCAGATTTTGTAGCTCTTGTTTCAATTTTGCTGCAGCCTGCTCAATTTTACCGAATTCTGAATTGGCTTTTTCTAAGGCGCTTTTGTTTGAGGTGGATTCGAAGGGGGGGGGGCAAGTCCAACTGCAAAACCGAAAGCCATGCTTGCAATGCACATAGAGAAATACGCAATCAAGCCTATTGACAAAAAAAGAAGGATCTTGTTTTTAAGGACGGCTTTTAACTTCGATTCAGGAACGAAGCAAAACAATAAAAATAATATAGCGGAAAAAATAACAAGCCAAAGCAAAACAAGTATGCCAAGGTAAATATAAACAGACATATTTAAAACCTGTCGGCGAGTTAAAACCTCAAAGAAATTTATGGACTTTGAGCCTAAACACAGATTCCTCTCGGATTAACCATATCGTAGTGAAATCTTTTCTGACTGATAGGCTTAATATCAATTTCCGGTCTGTTAAAAAATGCCAGCAAAGGCAACCGAGCAAACAAAACACAGGAATCTCTCTCCAAAAGCGGCTTTTCAATGATATCCAAACCGATTACAATCTCCCCTATCTTTTTATGATTTATCCAGAATAATTCTGGAACACTAATTTCAATTAACATGAAAAATTCCGGTAATAACCTTTCAAGATCACGCTTGAAGGGGATGAGAGCCTCATGTTCTCTGATAGAATCAAAATAATCCGATTTCGAAACATAAACAGTTCTAAGGATAAGCTGATCCTTTTCATAATATTTATAAAAATATGATTCGAAAGGATTTATTTCATCATCATAGCTATCGTTTTCCAAAACGCCATCTTCCTCTAGTAGATTCAAAAACCTCTTGATCCATAAATATGCAAATTGCTCGACGAAAAGTATGTTTTTCCATATGTTAGAAGGCGAACGAGTCACAATTACAGCATATAATGGATCGTATAAAATCTCATCTATATTATTTTGATTAAAACAAGCATATCTTTTCAAAGATTCAAATTTGTCGTGTAGAAAACGAAATCTTGAAGGAGTTGTTTCCTTTGAATAACTTAAAAAATTTTTAGGAAGAAAATAGTATGGGCCTACTCTATCATCCTGCAAAATAAAATTGCTACACCATAAAACGCTGGACAGATATTTTAACTCTTCAATATGCAAACCAACTTGTGGTATTAACCCGTATGACCACCAACTGTGTTGATTGACTGTGTAGCCGATTATTGTTACAGCGTGCCCATATTCTCTATTCTCTTTTTCCCAGGCAAGGTCGAAAAGCAAGATAACGGGGAGACGAGAATCTACAGCCAAGTGTACAGTCTGCCAAAATTCCAGACTGCTTGGCATGTCTTTGTTTTTTAGAATAAATGCCGTCAGTTCGGTATCTGAAATTTCCTCTATAGCTTCTTTATAACTTAAAGGCTTTAAGTTCTCGGTACCCAAATGGTCAACGTGGTTTACCCCAATTTTGCTGTTAATTTCTTCTGCGGTTATTTCAGGGTAGCGGCATTTTAGAGCAACTTTTATTGCGGCTTGTGTACAAGCATTGGTAATATTGTTTTGTTCTGAAAAAAAATGACCTGAAACTTTAAATTTCCTATTGAAGGAGCCGGTATGAATTTGACACTCTAAATCGATATGGGGAAGTGAGAAGTGGCCTTCAACAAAAGGCCACGAGACAAAGCATTGAGGGACATAAAGGCGTTTAACAAACTTTTCAAAAATTTCGTCAGATGAATTCGTTGATTTTAACTTAAGAGAGTCCTTGTGAACCATTACAAATCCAAGCAAGCTTGAATTTGGCAATGTTTCCAATTCTTCTATGTTTTCAACGCACTGTTAAAAAAATAAAATTTAAAGCAGGTTTTTTCTTCAAGCTTGTAATCATATTTGAATTGTTTGTTGTCGAGAGTATTCCTATACAAATTGCAACTTTGATAGTGGGGCCCACATTCGTTTTTGTGATCGTGATTTAAGTCGCATATTTCCGCTGTATAGATTAAGGATTCGAATTTTCTAAACCTCATTAAAGAAAAAACACGCCTCAAAGGAAGAGGAACAGGCCCTTTTAACAAATCATCGGCAAAAGAAATTAGAAATACATTGCTTGCTTGGCAGATTTTAAAATTGCGCAAATGTATCCTCGATACAACAAACAAAAAGAGAGCATTATAATTCAGCTCTCTTGTCTGCCCTCTATTTTAGTAAACTAAAAAACCATCGACAGAATTCGGCTCTTCAGGATTTCCTCCGCCAAAAGCCCTTTTCTCTTTTCTCATCGAGTTAAAACTTTTCTCGGTACCTTCAATAAATCTTTTTGAAAACCGTTCTAATTTTCTAGCTATGGATTTATTGATTGGTTTCAATCGCCCCCATGAATCTTTTTCTTTTAAAGCTGTAACGTTAACTCTTTTCATTTTATCTAAATCAACCCAACATCAAGTGAACAAAAAAAAAGATGCCGAGGTGCCCTTTCTTTAAATTGATTTGTGAATCTGTTATTTGTGTTGCGAACCTATCTCGGAAGTATTTATTTCGATTTTTTTATGATGTAATCTCAAAATTACAAAAAATTCTATTTAAATCTTAATAAATCAATAAAATTAAGCAACTTGTAATAGATGTTACAATTTCTGTCAAGCGTAAGAATACGGTTCATTCAGTATTTTGCGACCAACAGCTAAAACAATATCCAAAAATACGAATTTTTTATTGAAAATCAATAAATTTTACCGAATTCCATCGATTATCTCCCTTTTTAATATTGAGCCTAACCTCATTTATTTATTATAAACGACGGGTTCCCACAATGTCAAGCTACATGCAGCGATTCTAATTATGGGTGTTCATGTTTCCTTCAAGGTAACCAGACCAAGATATGGTCTGATTCGGCGCGTCAGGAAATATTCTTTTACTGCGGGCCCGCCAGGCTATGATGGTATAGTTACCTTGACCGTTGCAACCTCTTGGGCATGGAATTTCCGCCCAAATTAGAATCGCTGAGTTATATGAATCTGGCATATTAGCGATGCTTTATACCGTTCTTCGAATAAACTCTGTTGCAAATGCCATTTGCAAGTTCCTAAAAGGTTTTGGCCACCTCTTGCAATTAGGCGCTGGGTACCGATTTTGTTTTGTGCGAGTATTTAGAGTTGCTCTGACCTGAACTACTCGGCCAAAAAAAAGCCTCGCGCGATCTGTTTCGATCTCGCGAGGCCTTTTAAATATTGGTGGTGCCGAAGGCCGGACTTGAACCGGCACGGGTCTCCCCACTACCCCCTCAAGATAGCGTGTCTACCTGTTCCACCACTTCGGCATTTTTTGGCATGTTATTCGTTCTCGCCTTCGTCGTTTGTCGTCGGTTCGGCTGCCGGTTGCTCGGCGGCCGGGGCTTCGGGTACCGTTGCGGCAGGCTGAGTCTCTTCCGTAGCCGACGGTTCCGGCGCGGTTGCGGCCGGCGCGGTTTCTTCGATGGGCACGGACGGGTTCTGCATGATGGACTCGGCGGTCCGGTGGCTCGAGCGATAGGCCAGCGTGAGCGACGTGAGCATGAAGACGACCGCCGCGACGGTGGTGGCCTTGCCGAGGAACGTGGTCGCCCCGGTGGCACCGAACAGTGTCTGGCTTCCGCCGCCTCCGAAGGCCGCGCCCATGTCCGCTCCCTTTCCCGTCTGGAGCAGGACGATCATGATCAGCGCGATGCAAACAATTACGTGAATGGCAACTAATAAGATACCCATATGGTTTTCTTCGCCCGCTATTCCCTATATCTTGAAAACGGAATCTCTCCGTTTTCCGTTCACGATCAATACAATCAGTAATAAACGATTTTGCCGAATGTCTCCGCGTCCAGGCTCGCGCCTCCGACCAGAGCGCCATCGACATCCGATATGGACATCAATTCTTCGACATTGTTCGGTTTGACGCTTCCCCCATACAGGATTCGGAGGCTTTTTGCAAGAGAATTTCCACAAATTTCCTCGATCAGTTTTCGAAGGAACGCATGGACCTCCTGCGCCTGTTCGCTTGTGGCGGTCTTTCCCGTGCCGATTGCCCAGACGGGCTCGTAAGCGAGCACGAGTTTTTCCAGATCGTCACAAACTATATTTTTTAACCCGATTCGCACCTGTTTGTCAAGCACAGAAAACGTTTTGTTAGAATCTCTTTCGGATTCGGTTTCCCCGACGCAGAACACGGGTTTCAAATCGCTTTCCAAGGCTGCGCGGATTTTTTTGTTCACGGTTTCGTCGGTTTCCGCGAAAAATTGTCTCCGCTCGGAATGTCCGACGATGACGTATGCGCATCCGGCGGACAGCAGCATCGAGGCCGACACGGCGCCGGTGTAGGCGCCTTCCTTTTCCCAGAACATGTCTTGGGCACCAAGCGCTACGCGGCTTCCCGCCAGGGCTTGGGCGACGGGATGGAGCTGGACGAAGCTCGGGGCGATCATGACCTCGGCTTCCGAGGGCGAAGCGGTGATTTCCGCCAGGCGCGTCGCGGTCTCGACGGCCTCCTGAACGGTTTTGAACATTTTCCAATTACCGGCTATCATGGGTTTTCTGTCGGGCATAGTCCTCCTCTTCTCGCGTAATTGTGTTTCGGGGCCGGTATCAAAGCCTCGCGCCCATCATGGCGGCCAGATCGACCATCCTGTGGGAGTATCCCGATTCGTTGTCGTACCAGGACAGCACTTTGACCATGTCTTCCACCACGTAGGTGACGGAGGCGTCCACGACGGACGAAAAGGACGAGCCGTTGTAGTCCACGGAAACCAGCGGTTCCTCGGAGTATCCCAGGATTCCTGGCATCTGGCTTTCGGACGCGTTCTTGAGGGCTTCGTTGACGTCCGATACGGTGACACCGGATTTTTGGATAGTGACCACGATATCCACGAGGGAAACGTTGGGGGTGGGCACCCTGACGGCCAGGCCGTTGAGCTTTCCGGCCAGTTCCGGCAGGACCAGGCCGACTGCGGCCGCAGCTCCCGTGGTGGTGGGAATCATGGACATGGCGGCGGCCCTGGCCCTTCTCAGGTCCTTGTGGGGAAAGTCCACCAGTCTCTGATCGCCGGTGTAGGCGTGGATGGTGGTCATCAGGCCGTACTTGATCCCGAAGTTTTCCAGCAGGACCTTTGCGACCGGCGCAAGGCAGTTGGTGGTGCACGAGGCGTTGGATACGATGTGATGGGACCCGGGTTCGTACTTGTTGTCGTTGACTCCCATGACAATGGTGACGTCGGGGTTTTTGGCGGGAGCGGAGATGATCACCTTCCGCGCGCCCGAAGACAGGTGCTTGGAGGCGTTTTCGTGGTCCCTGAACAGCCCTGTGCATTCCATGACGACATCTACGTCCATGTCGCCCCACTGAAGCTTTTCGGGATCCTTGATCGATGTGACCGCAATGGAGCGATTTCCCACCCGAAGCGTTCCGTCCTTCAAGGAGACGCTTTCCGCGAGCCTTCCGTGAACGGAGTCGTATGCGAGCAGGTGCGCCATGGTAGAAGCGTCGGTCAGGTCGTTGACGGCGACCACCTCCACCTCGGAATTGTTCAGCGCGGCTCGAAGGAGCATCCTGCCGATTCTTCCGAAACCGTTTATGCCGAGTCTTGTTGCCATAGCATATCTCCCGTTTTGTGGGTTCGTCGCGGGTCGCTGTTCATTCGCCGCGCTTGTTTCCCTTAAGGATTGCGCTTCCCCGCGAAATGCTTCGCCTGCCGTAGGCCTCCAGGCTTTCGCCCAGCTTGTCGAGGCTCATTTTTTCCCTGCTGTCGAGGGCTTTGATCAGAATCGGGAGGTTCACCCCCGAGATAACCTCGACCTTGCCCTCTTCCAAAAACGAATAGCTGAGGTTGGAGGGTGTGCCCCCGAACATGTCGGTCATGACGACCACGCCTTTGTGCTTGTTGACGGACTTGATGGCGTCGGCGATTTTCTTGCGCAGTAATTCCGCTTTGAATTTCAGATCTATGGAGACGGCGACCACGTTTTCGGGCTTGCCTCCGACGACGAACTGGGCGGCTTCGACGAGGGCGTCTGCCAAGCCGCTGTGAGTGACGATTACAATGCCGATCATGATAAAAGGTTCGAATTCTGTTATTGTTATTGTTCTTGTTCTAAAATAGTCAGTCTTACGTTCCGGATTGCGGGTCCGGGGCCATTCGAGACCGTCACTGTTCGTTTTCGGCCGTCTCGACGATTTCCAGCACCTCGTCGGCGTCGGACGCCCGCATGAGCCTGCGTTTGAAATCGTCGTTTTTAAGAAGCTTGGTTATACCCGCCAGAACTTCGAGATGAAGCAGGGTCGAATTTTCCGGGGTGACGAGGAGAAAGAAAATGTGGGCAGGCCTGTTGTCCATGGCGTCGAAATCGATGCCTTCCCGGCTCAGTCCGAAGCCCAGGACGAGCTTGTCGAGTTTTTTCAGCTTTCCATGGGGGATGGCGATTCCGCCGCCGATGCCCGTGCTTCCGAGCCTTTCTCTTTCCATGAGGACCGTCACGAGGTCTTTCGGGCCGATGCCTGCGATATCCGCCACCGGCCGGGACAGCTCCTCCAAAACTGTTTTTTTGTCACTGGCTTTCAGATCGACTATGATTGTTTCCCTGAGCAATGCCTCCGATATTTTCATCGCGAATCCAATGGCTCCGGTCGTGCCGGCTGTCAAATAAAATTCCGAGGTTGCGCCGCCGGTCGTACTGTCCGGCGCGCCCCCCCGGAGTTGGTTGTTGTTTGCTTTCGTTGTCGGTTACTTGGTACGCGGCTGGATCAGGCCGATGTTGCCGTCCTTGCGTCGGTAAATGACATTGATCTGGTCCGTCCTGGCGTTGGAGAACACAAGAAAGTTGTCCGTGACCAGGTCCATTTGCATGAGGGCTTCGTCAACGTCCATGGGTTTGTACTCGATGTTTTTGACGACCACCCGTTTTTCGTCGTCCTCCATGCGGGCGAGTTCCTCGGGGAACGCTCCCATTTTGGCGCCGCCGCGCCTGTCTCTGATTTTCTCCTTGTTTTTCTTGATTTGCTTGCCGATCTTGTCAAGGACCATGTCGATGGCGGAATACATGTCGTTGGTTTCTTCCTTGCCGATGATGTTGAGCTTTCGTCCGTTGATGTTGATTTCGGCGATGTGTCGAAACTTCTCGACCGACAGGACCACGTTGGCCTCTGCCGGACTGTCCAGAAAGCGGTCGTAGCGATCCAGCTTGTCCTGCACGTAAGCTTTGAGGTTGTCGGAGGGATCAATGTTTTTGAATGTCACCGATGTATGCATGCCGCTACCTCCTTAAAATTGTTTTCGTTTGTGAGATGGAAGAATTTTTAGCATCTCCCGGTACTTGGCCACTGTCCTTCGAGCGATGTTGATGTTGGACTTTTCCAGCATAGCAGCGATCTTGTCGTCGCTCAAAGGCTTTTTCGGATTTTCGTCTTCGATGATCCGCCTGATTTTTTCCTGTACGCTCGCCGACGCGATGGCGCCGCCGTGCACCCGGTTGATGGAGCTGTTGAAGAAATATTTCAACTCGAAAATGCCCTGGGGCGTGTAGGCGTATTTGTTGGTTGTCACCCGACTGATGGTGGATTCGTGCATTTCGATGTCCTGGGCCACGTCTCGCAGCACCATGGGTTTGAGGTGCGAGATGCCGTGCTTGAAGAAGTCGCGCTGGTATTTGAGGATGCTTTCCATCACCCGGTAGATGGTCTTCTGGCGCTGATGGATGCTTCGAATCAGCCACGCGGCCGACCGCATCTTGTCTTGGATATATTCCTTGGCGTCGCCCTTGATTTTTTCGTCCTTGCCGATGGCGTTCTTGTAGAACGAATTGACCTTGAGCTTGGGCATGCCGTCGTCGTTGAGCAGAATGACGAAGTCGTCCTCGAATTCATGCACGTAGATGTCGGGAACTATGTATTGCGGGGGCTCGTCGGAAAACTGCCTTCCGGGTCTGGGTTCGAGGCTCTTGATGGCGGCCACCGCCGCCACTACGCTTTCCATATTGGTTTTCAGCGCGCGGCATATGGCTTTGTAATTCTTGTTTTCCAGATGGTTCAGGTGTCCCTTTACGATCTTGACCACCAGAGGGTTGTCGATGCCCAGGTGGTTGGCCTGCACCAGAAGGCACTCCTTTAGATCCCTGGCGCAGACGCCGACCGGGTCGAAGGTCTGCATGACACGCAGAACGTTTTCCACCTGTTCGGAATCGGTTTCGGTCATTCGGACGATTTCTTCGACGGGAACGTCGAGGTATCCGTCGGCGTTGAGGCTTCCTGTGACGACCGAGCCGATACGGCGCTCGGCTTCGTCGGAAAACGTCATCATGACCTGCCACAGCAGGTGTTCGCTCAAGGACTTCTTGTGGGCCACGAAGGCCTCGAAGCGGGGCGAATCCTTGTCCTCGCTTTCGAAGTTGGTGCGACCCGGGGAATTGTATTCGTCGATGTAGTTGCTCCAGTCGATATCGTCGTTGAGCTTTTCCTCGATGGTTAGTTCCTTGGCTTCGACAGCCTCCTCGGCCTGGGCCTTCTCGTCCTTTTCCTCCTTTTCCGCGCGATCTTCCTGGACTACCTCCACCACCTCTTCCAAGGCCGGGTTTTCCTCCAGTTCCTGGTGAATGGCATCCACAAGCTCGAGGCGCGAAAGCTGGAGGAGCTTGATCGCCATCTGCAGTTGAGGGGTCATGATCAACTGCTGCGTCAATTTTTGCTGAAGTCTAAGTTCTATCGCCATATTATAACCTGAACTCTTTGCCTAAATAAAATCTGCGCGCGATTTCGCTCGACGCGATCTTCTCCGGCGAGCCCGATTCGATCACCTTGCCGTTGTTGACAATGAACGCGTTGTCGCACACGCCTAGCGTTTCCCGTACGTTGTGGTCCGAAATGAGCACCCCGATTCCCCGGCGCTTCAGGTGACCGATAATCTTCTTGATGTCGATAATCGCCAGCGGATCGATTCCGGCGAAGGGTTCGTCCAGCAAAATGAAAGACGGGTTGGAGGCGAGAGACCGCGCAATCTCCAGCCTTCTTCTCTCCCCGCCGGACAGAAAGCTCGCCTTTTGTCCGGCCAGACGGTCGATTCCCAACTCTTTGAGCAATTTAAGCGCGATCTCCGTGCGCTGACGCTTTTCCACGTTTAAAAGTTCCAGGACCGCCACGATGTTCTGTTCGACCGTGAGTTTTCTGAAAACCGACGCGTCTTGGGGCAGATAGCCGATTCCCTTTCTCGCCCTCAAATACATGGGTTCGTCGGTGACGTCCATGTCGTTGAGAAAGACCCGGCCTCCGTCGGGTTTCACGATTCCCACCGCCATGTAAAAGGTCGTGCTTTTGCCCGCCCCGTTGGGCCCCAGGAGACCCACGACCGAACCGCTTTGCAGTCTGATCGATACGGAATCCACGACCTTGCGGCCGTCGTAGACCTTCACCAGGCCGTCGAGCTTCAGTGTCGGCATGATCGTCGCACACTGACATTTCCCCGGACTCGCATTTGCCCTGCAAACCGGAAGGTTCTTACGGCACTCGAAGCCGAGTCGTTTATTTTACCTGTTTTCCGAATAATTGCAACACCCATCATTGCTCGACCGCCTTTCCGGCGTCGAACAGTATCGCCTCCACTCGCTTGCCATTGCCACTTTCCACCTGTACGTTGCCGTTGGCCCGATACAGGGTGATCTTGGCCCCGGAGATGGATTCGTCGGCCGTAGTCACTTGCGTGCTTTCCCCGGACAGGATCACGACCTGTGTTTCGGTCATGTATTCGGCCTTGTCGGAAACCGCCGTCTTATCATCAAAATTAATCTTCACATTGCCGGTTGCAACAATCTTTTCCACGGCGCCGGGACTGCCCGCGACCGACGGATCGCTTTTGCCGTCCTTCTTGTAATAGATCTTGAGCCGGTCGCTTTGGATAATCGTGGTGCCTTGCACGGCCCTGACGTTTCCTGAAAACTCGGCGAACCCCTCCTCGTTGTCCGTGGTCAGCAGGTCGGAAGTGATATGGATTTTGTTTTCGTCGTTCCCTGGCTCTTGCTGGGCGAACGCCATGTCCCATCCCGTCTGCGACCAGACGGCGAAAATGGCGAAGACTGCCAAAAAAGCCGACGATGTTCGCCGCAAGCCCGGCTTACAAAGAAAACGTTTCATCGAAAAATCCTTCCACCCTTCCCTCGAACCTCGTTTTTCGAGTGTTTAAGTCCATGGCCATGGAATCGGCCTCCAGGTCCCACGATTCGGAAAACACCCGAACCCGCTTGGACGTGGAAATCTTTTTAGCTCCATGCTCGTACCGCAGTGTTTCCGTACTTAGCCTCAACTTGTCGTCCACCACCACGACATTTCCCGAGACTTCCATGTCGTTGGTGTCTTTTTGCAAAATTCCCCGATCCGCTGTCAGCAGGACCTGCCGTCCATCCTCCAGATAAAATACGGCGGCAAGGTCCTTGAACAACACTTGCTCCTTTCCGGGGAGGTATTCGGCCGATTGGGCGTCCAGTTTCCACTCCGTCCTGCCGTCGCGGCTGGCCGTATGGTGGACTTGGCCGATGGAAACGGAGGCTTCCTCCGAAATGATGGCAATGGGCGAGTCGCCACCGTCCAACATGTTTCTGTAGCCGATGAACACAGCCGCCACCGTCCCGGTCAATAGAACGAAAACCGTCCCGAAAACAATGGATACGCTCTTGCGTTTCATCGAAGGTCCCCGTTTTTCAAGTCTGGGTACGGTTCGCCGTTTTCGGCCGCATCGAGTCCTTGTCCCAGGGTGTGCCGAGCGCGCATCAAGAAAAAGCCCCCACCAGTTCGTCGAATTTTCCGGAGGCTTTCAAAATGTCCTCGCAAGCCTCTCTTACCGCGCCCTCTCCGCCTTTGGCGCGAGTAATCAGGTCCGCCGCTTCCACGACCATCTCGTGTGCGTCGGCCACCGCGATGGAGACACCGGCCTTGCGCATGATCGCAAGGTCCGGAAGATCGTCGCCCATGAAAGCGATATTTTCGACATCGATCCCGGTTTTTTCCGCCAGCTCGTCCAACAGGGCGCCTTTGTCCTCGACGCCGTCGCAAACCAAAGCGATTCCCAGGTTTTCGCAACGGTGGCGCAATGCCCTGGAACTTCGCCCGGTCACCACGCCCACTTGAATCCCCGCTTTCATCAGAAGCCGGATCCCAAGGCCGTCCTTGGCGTTGAACGACTTAATTTGCCCGCCGTTGTCGTCGTAGACGATGGAGCCGTCGGTGAGGACGCCATCCACATCGAGCAGGAGCAGTTCGATGTTTTTCAGTTTTTCATTGTCCATGGGCCGTGCCTTCATACCTTGCGTCTGCGGTGACGACAATACCGCGTTTTGGCGCTTTGTCTTGATGGAACATATTCTCGTCGCCCCGCCTTGCGTCTATGAGGAATTTTCGCATATTGCGTCGCGAATCCGTTTCAGTTCGGCCGTCAGTTTTCCCAGAGCATCGAGCTTCAAAGAATTGGGGCCGTCGCAAAGAGCGTTGTCCGGGTCGGGATGGACTTCCATGAAAACGGCGTCGGCCCCGGCGGCCACCGCCGCCCTGGCCAAAACCGGAGCGAACTCCCTTTGCCCGCCGGAACTGGTTCCCGCGCCGCCTGGCAGCTGTACGCTGTGGGTGGCGTCGAACACCACAGGCCAACCTGTTTTTTGCATGATCGGAATGCCCCTGAAATCCACCACCAGGTTGTTGTAGCCGAACATGGCCCCTCTTTCCGTGATCATAATCCCCCCGCTTCCGACGGACACCACCTTTTCCACCACTTGCGCGACGTCCCAGGGAGCCAGGAACTGACCTTTTTTAATGTTCACGGGTTTTGCCGTCCGGGCGACCTCCAGAAGAAAATCCGTCTGCCTGCACAAAAAGGCCGGGACCTGGATGACATCCAGCACCTGGGCCGCCGCTTTTACCTCGGAGATCCTGTGGACGTCGGAAAGCACCGGCAGACCGGTTTCCGCCTTGACCTTCTCCAGTATTTTCAAGCCTTCGTCGATTCCCGGACCCCTGAACGAGCCGATGGAGGTCCGGTTGGCCTTGTCGAACGAAGACTTGAATATGAGCGGAAGCCCGGCTTTTTCGGCGAGGTCTTTCAAAAAACCGGCCGTCTCCAGCGCCAGTTTTTCGCTTTCGATCACGCAAGGCCCCATGATGAAGGCCAAGGGCGCTCCCGCTCCAATCTTGATGTTTGTTACGTTAACCTGTTTACGCATAAACCTATATACCGTTCCTTTGGCTCGAACTCGTTTCGGCGCGTCTTTCGCACGCCGGCGTTTCTTTACTACCTGTCGGCGCCCTATACTAGCTCCGAACTCGCGGCGATGCGATCGGAAAGCCTCCAGCCGGCCCGGCGCTGTCAAGCCAGTTCGCAACGCGCTCCGAAAAGGCGCTTGAGCAACCCGCCAACCTTGTGGTTTCGACCAAACGCTTAGGCCAATCTACCTTGGTCCGGTCGAAAAGTCAAGAAACGAAAAGTTAGCCTTGATTACGGTTTTCAAAATTGTTATGGTCCAGATTTAATCGTATTCAGGAACGAATTTGTACAAAAATGGGACCTGTGCGGTTGGTTCGAGGATCCCTCTTAATCCTCACACAAAGCCACAAAGACACTAAGGTTGCCAAATCGTCACTTTGTGCCTTTGTGTGAGGATTTTGAAAAGCAACCGCACAGGTCCCAAAAATGTAAAAAGATTATGAAAAAGATTAAACTGTGGTTGGTGGCGATTCTGGCGGCTTTGATAATCATACCGTCGGGATGGATGTTGGTAGTACAGCTGGAGGGCGGAGAGCCCGTGGTCGCAGGGACGTTTCCCGAGACCCTGGGAGACTCCCAGACCTTCGCTGTGGCCCTGCGGGATGAAAAAAGCGGGCTGCGAAGCGCTCGTGCCTGGCTGGAAAAAGACGGCAAGGAATGGACCCTGTTCGAAGAGCAGTTTCCTGCGGCCGGCGTTCTGGGCGGGGGAAAAGTGAAGGAAAAGCCGGTTGAATTTCCGGTGGATATGAAGGCGCTGGGCATATCCGACGGCGAAGCGGTCTTTCAAATGGAGGTGCGGGATTATTCGTGGCGGGACTGGTGGCATGGCAACAAGACCCAATTGGTGAAAAACATGGTCGTCGATTCCAAGCCGCCTGTGGCCGAAATCCTTAGCCGAGCGCACAATGTCAACCAGGGCGGCGCCGGATTGGTCGTCTATCGTCTTTCCGAACCCTGTCCAAAAAGCGGCGTAGCGGTCGGAGACCGTTTTTTTCCCGGACATGCGGGATATTTCGACGACGACAACATGTACTTGGCGTTTTTCGCCCTGGCATACGACCAGGACACGGGCACGGAAATGCACCTGGAGGCGACCGACCGGGCCGGCAACAAGACCAGGGCCGGTTTCTATCACCATTTGCGGAAAAGGAAATTCACAAAGGACGTCATCCGGCTTTCCGACAGTTTTCTGGACTGGAAAATGCCGGAGTTCCAGATCGACGCCACCGAACAGACAATTCCTCCCATGCTGGCGAAATTTCTGACAGTCAACCGCAAACTGCGGGAGGAAAACGGAAAGTTTCTGGCCTCCCTGGGACTGACGACCGAACCGGTGATGCGCTGGGAAGGCGCGTTCGTACGGTTGCCCAACTCGGCGCGACGCGCGTCGTTCGCCGACCACAGGGAATACGTCTACAACGGCGAGGTCGTCGATCACCAGACTCACATGGGAATCGACCTGGCTTCCCTGGAGAAGTCGCCCATACCCGCCGGCAACGCGGGCAAAGTCGTTTTCGCGGACAGCATCGGAATTTATGGAAACACCGTGGTGCTGGATCACGGTTTCGGACTTCTGAGTCTCTATTCCCATCTGAGCGGAATCGACGTCGAACCCGGCCAAGTCGTATCCAAGGGAGAAATCATCGGCCGGACCGGCATCACGGGACTTGCGGGCGGCGACCATCTCCATTTCGGCATGATGATTCACGACACCATGATCAACCCCATCGAATGGTGGGACGGCAACTGGATAATGCACAACGTCACGGACAAGCTCGAAGACGCCAAGCAGTACGATCATTCTTAAACAAACGCCTTTTCCAACGGCCCGAAGAAAACGGCCTTAAATAAATAAGGAGTGGCAACGGACATGCCGGAATTCAAAGTCAACAAAACCATAAGAGAAATCAACGAAAAAATCAAAAGCGGCGACGTGGTAGTAGCGACCGCCGAGGAAATCATCGACATCGTAAAGGACAAAGGCGCCGTGCAGGCGGCCAGGGAGGTGGACGTGGTCACCACCGGGACATTCGCTCCCATGTGTTCCTCGGGCGCGTTCATCAATTTCGGGCAGTCCGTGCCCACCATCCGGGCGTCGAAAGTCTGGATCAACAACGTGCCTGCCTACGGCGGGGTGGCGGCGGTCGATTGCTACTTGGGCGCCACCGAGACCGCCGAAGACGATCCGCTGAACATGGTGCATCCCGGAGAGTTCAACTACGGCGGCGGGCACGTGATACATGATTTGGTGGCCGGAAAGAGAGTGCGCTTGAAGGCGACCAGCTACGGTACGGACTGTTATCCGAACAAAGGCGTCGAAAAGAAGGTCTCCCTGGAGGAACTCCCTTACGCCGTACTCTGCAATCCGAGAAACGGCTACCAGAATTACAACTGCGCCATCAATACCACCAACAAGACCATCTTCACATACATGGGCACGTTGAAACCCAAAGTGCGCAACGCCAACTATTGCTCCGCAGGCCAGCTCAGCCCGCTGTTCAACGACCCTCTCTACAAGACCATCGGCCTGGGCACGCGCATCTTCCTGGGAGGAGGGCAAGGCTACGTCACCTGGTCGGGCACCCAGCACAATCCCAAGGCGAAGCGGTCGGAAAGAGGCGTGCCGCTTTCTCCCGCAGGCACCATGTTCGTCATGGGGGATTTGAAACAGATGAGCCCGGACTGGCTTGTGGGCTTGAGCCTGCGAGGCTACGGCGTGTCCCTTGCCGTGGGCCTGGGAGTCCCGATTCCGATCTTGAACGAAGAAATGGCAGAGTTCACGTCGGTCTCCGACGAGGAGCTTTTCACCCAGATCGTCGATTACGGACACGACTATCCCAACGGCATTTCGAGAAGCTACGGCCAGGTGAGCTACGCGCAGCTCAAAAGCGGCGTCATCGAAATCGACGGCAAGCAGACGCCCGCTGTCCCCCTGTCCAGCATCGTGAAAGCGCGCCAGATCGCCGACATCCTGAAAAGCTGGATCTCGGAGGGCAAATTCCTCCTGGGCGAACCGCAGTTTACCTTGCCTTGCTGACAAAGGAGCCTGCATGGGCGAAAAAATTCGGACGTTCATCGCGTTGCCGCTGCCGAAAACGGTCCTGGACCAGATCCGGGACGTGCAGGAACGGTTGAAGAAAGAACGTTTTTCCGTCAGATGGGTCAGGCCGGAAAGCATCCACCTGACCCTGAAGTTCCTGGGGGAAATTGCGGAAGGCGAATTGGAGGGAGTCGCCGAGGCGATGAAGGCGGCGGCGAGCCAAAACAGGCCGTGTTCTCTTTTGGCCAAGGGGCTGGGCGTGTTTCCCGGAGTCAAAAACCCCAGAGTGCTTTGGGTCGGGGTGGCGGGCGACACGGTCCCCCTCGTCAAGATTCAATCGGACCTGGAGTCGCAACTGGAATCAAAGGGGTATCCGAGGGAAAAGAGACCGTTCAAGAGCCACCTTACCATAGGAAGGGTCAAGGGGAGGATCGACCCGAAAGGCCTTGCGGAGGCCCTTCGCGAGCATGCCGATTTTTCCACGCCCTCGTTCGAGGCCGGGGAACTGGTGCTTTTCAAGAGCGATTTGAAGCCATCCGGGGCGGTCTACACGAGGCTTGCGACCGAACAGCTTGTTGGAGCTATTTGATCGAACAATGGGGGCGCAGTCGTCGATTCGAGACATTGCGCCCTATTTACCAGGAGGGAAACCATATATGGCAACGTCGGACAAGGACAAGGCGGTCGAAACCGCCATGACCCAGATCGAACGCCAGTTCGGAAAGGGGTCTATCATGAAGCTGGGCAGCCGCCCCATCATCGAGGTCCCCGTGATATCCACGGGTTCCATCGCGCTGGACAAGGCGCTGGGCATCGGCGGGATTCCCCGGGGAAGGGTAACGGAAATCTACGGTCCCGAATCCTCGGGCAAGACCACGCTGGCGCTGCACGCCATCGCGGAAGCCCAGAGGGCGGGGGGCATCGCCGCGTTCGTGGACGCCGAACACGCCTTGGACACCTCCTACGCCAGAAAACTGGGGGTCAATTGCGAAGAGCTTCTGGTCGCCCAGCCCGACACGGGGGAACAGGCCCTGGAAATCGCCGACATGCTGGTCAGAAGCGGGGCCATCGACTGTCTGGTGGTCGATTCCGTGGCCGCGCTGGTCCCGCGAGCGGAAATCGAGGGAGAGATGGGCGATTCCCACATGGGACTTCAAGCAAGATTGATGAGCCAGGCGTTGCGAAAATTGACCGGCACCATCGGAAAAACCAACACCGCCGTGATTTTCATCAACCAAATCCGCATGAAAATCGGCGTGGTATTCGGAAACCCCGAAACCACCACGGGCGGCAACGCCCTGAAGTTCTATGCCTCCGTCAGGCTGGACATACGGCGCACAGGCTCGATCAAGGACGGCCAGGATGTCGTCGGAAACCGCACCAAGGTCCGAGTGGTGAAGAACAAGATGGCGCCGCCGTTCAAGGAGGTCGAGTTCGACATCATGTACGGCGAGGGCATATCGAGGACCGGCGACCTTCTCGACATGGGCGTCTCGGTGGATGTCGTGGAAAAGAGCGGATCCTGGTATTCCTACGGCGGCGAACGAATCGGGCAGGGCCGGGAAAACGTCAAGAAGTTCCTCACGGAAAACCCCGACATCTACGAGTCCCTCTACCGCAAAGTCCGGCAGGGCCTGGGGCTGGAAAAGGCCGACAGCGAGCCTGTGGAAGGCGAACCGGAGAAGCCGGAGGCGAAATCCGAAGCGAAACCCGAGGCGAAAAAAGAGAAGAAGCAGGCCGGTTGATCCGAGCCTGATGGCCGCCGATGGCAGCGTCGCGAAAATTCCCGACCGAAACAACATTTTTTGGGAGCAAATCATGAAAATGACAGGCAACGAAGTCAGACAAACATTCCTCGATTATTTTCAAAAGCACGACCACCGGATTGTCAGGAGTTCCTCTCTGGTCCCTGCGGACGACCCTACGCTGTTGTTCACCAACGCGGGCATGGTGCAGTTCAAGCGAATTTTCCTGGGAGAAGAGAACCGGGGGTACAACCGGGCCACCACTTCGCAAAAGTGCGTGCGGGCGGGCGGAAAGCACAACGATTTGGAAAACGTGGGCTACACGGCGCGTCATCACACATTCTTCGAAATGCTGGGAAATTTTTCCTTCGGAGACTATTTCAAGGAAAAGGCCATCGATTTCGGCTGGGACCTTCTGACCAACGGATATGGCCTGGACCCGGACAAGCTCTGGGTATCGATCTACCTGGACGACGACGAGGCCCACAAGATCTGGAACGAACAGATCGGCGTGCCTGCGGAAAAGATCGTCCGGTTCGGCGAAAAGGACAATTTCTGGGCCATGGGCGACACCGGCCCGTGCGGGCCATGCAGCGAAATCCATCTGGACCGGGGGGAAAAGTACGGCTGCGGAAAGCCCGATTGCGCCTTGGGCTGCGACTGCGACCGATGGCTTGAAATCTGGAACCTGGTTTTCATGCAGTTCAACCGGGATGAATCCGGAAAAATGACGCCCCTTCCCAAGCCCAGCATCGACACCGGCCTGGGGCTCGAGCGCATGGCGTCCATCGTCCAGGACGCCCCCACCAACTTCGACACCGATTTGATCATGCCTGTTATGAACAAGGTGGAGGAGCTTTCCGGCAAGGCCATGGGGGAATCCTTCGAAACGAGCGTGGCCATGAAGGTCATCGCGGACCACACCCGGGCGGCGTCCTTTCTGATCGGAGACGGCATTCTCCCCTCCAACGAAGGGCGCGGCTATGTGCTTCGAAGAATCATGCGCAGAGCCATTCGCTACGGACGGAATATCGGCCTGGTGAAGCCTTTCCTCCACAGAACCGCCGAGGTGGTCTTCGACATCATGAAGCCTGCCTATCCAGACCTTTCCGAAGGCGCTGCATTCATCACCAACGTGATCAGGAACGAAGAGGTCCGGTTCGCCGAGACCCTGGACCACGGCTTGAAGCTTCTCGACGAAACTCTGTCGGAAATGAAGGCCAAGGGCGAAAGCACGGTGCCGGGCGACGTCATTTTCAAGCTCTACGACACCTACGGATTTCCCGTGGACATCGTACAGGACGTGGTGCGGGACGAAAAGATCGCCTTGGACATGGACGGTTTCAACGACTCCATGGCAAAGCAGCGGGAGAAATCCAGGACCGTGGTCTCCTTTGCGGGCGTGTCCGACGCTTTCAAGGAACTGACCGCCCAGGGGTACAAGCCCGAATTTCTGGGATACGAAACCACCGCTGCCGAGTCGAAGGTGGTGCTGATCGCCGAAGACGGCAAGGAAGTGCAGGAGGCGACAGAAGGTTCCTTCGTGGAGGTGGTCACGGAGCGCACGCCATTCTACGGCGAATCCGGCGGGCAGGTCGGGGACACGGGGAAGATAA
Organism: Desulfobacterales bacterium; assembly: GCA_963674505.2. GTDB lineage: Bacteria > Desulfobacterota > Desulfobacteria > Desulfobacterales > SKZT01. The sequence continues at coordinate 4,358,916 of CAXXIG010000001.1, read as the reverse complement.
CGGGAAAAAACCTGGAACTCGAGGTGGAGGACACGGTCAAGGATCCCACCGGCCTGATCATCCACAGGGGCAAGGTGCTTTTCGGAAAGATCGCAAAAGGCGACTCTGTCGCCCTTTCGGTGCGCGACAGCGCCCGCGCGGCCACAGCCGGCAACCACACCGCCACCCATATTCTCCATTCCGTTCTGCGCAAGGTCCTGGGAGACCACGTCAAACAGGCGGGCTCCATGGTCGCTCCGGACAGGCTCAGGTTCGACTTCACCCATTTTTCCCAAGTGGAGCCGGAGACCATCGAGAAAATCGAACGGCTGGTCAACGAAAAAATCCGGGAGAACGTTTCCGTTCATACCGATGAAATGGACGCGGACGAGGCGTTCAAAAGCGGCGCCACCGCTTTGTTCGAAGAAAAGTACGGCGACCGCGTACGCGTGGTGTCCCTTTCGGATTTCAGCAAGGAGCTTTGCGGCGGGACGCACACCGGTATGACAGGCAATATCGGCATGTTCAAGATCGTGTCGGAATCCAGCGTGGCCTCCGGGGTGCGGAGAATCGAGGCGGTCACCGGCAAGGCTGCGGTGGAGCACGTTTTGGAGACCGAAAGGATACTCAGGGAGTCGGCCAGAATCGTCAAGGAGCGTCCGGACGCCTTGCCGTCGAGACTCGAAAAGCTGGTGGCTTCCCAGAAAGCCGCAGAAAAGGAACTGGAACGGCTCAAGGCCAAGCTGGCGACCGTTACGGCCGGACTCGGCGGCGGCGGAGAAGGCGACGAAACGCGCGAAATCAACGGCGTGAAGGTGCTCTCCAGGCGCGTGGAGATCGAAAATCCCGCCGCGCTCAGAGATCTGGCGGACAAGTTCCGGGACAAAATGCAATCCGGCATCGTGGTCCTGGGAAGCGCCTCCGGGAAGAAGGTTTTTCTCATCGTGATCGTGACCAAGGATTTGACCGGCCGCTTCCATGCGGGCGACATCGTCAAGAAAATCGCGGCCATGGTCGGAGGCGGTGGCGGCGGAAGACCGGACATGGCCCAGGCGGGGGGCTCCAAGCCGGAAAACCTCGACGCGGCGCTGGAGAAGGTATTCGACATAATCGGAGAATGACAGGGGCAACAAAAGATACGATCTACCGAAGGCTGGCCAGGCACCTCGACAATCTTCCCGGGGGCTTTCCTCCCACGGAAAGCGGCGTCGAGCTGCGAATCCTGAAGCGTATATTCACCCCCGAAGAGGCCGCGCTCACCCCTTTGCTCGGCCTCATCCCCGAAAGCGCCAAAGTCGTCGCCCTCCGCGCGAAGTTGACGGTGGAAGAAACTTCGCGACGTTTGGAGGAGATGTCCCGAAAAGGCCTGATTCTGAAAACCAATCCCCCGGTGGGAAAACCCCTCTATCTGGCGGCCCAGTATGTTCTGGGCATATGGGAACTCCAGGTGGGACGGCTCGACAGGGAGCTGGCGGCGGACATGGACGAATACATCCCCGTTCTCTTTCGGGAAGCCTGGAAAAAGCCCCAGCTCAGGACCGTGCCGGTAGGAAAAAGCGTACATGGGGAATTGAAGATCGCCACTTACGAAAGGGCGGAAAACATTGTCGAGGACAGCGTCAAGTTCGCCCTGAGTCCCTGCATTTGCCTCTTGGAGCGCAGACTGGCGGGCGAGGGCTGCGACAAGCCGGAGTATTGCTGCATATGCTTCGATTCCATCGCGGAAATGACAGTGGCGCAGGGCCACGCTCGTTTCGCCGAGAAGAGCGAAATCCTGGAGCTGCTGAAAAAAGCCGACGAACTGGGGCTGGTTCTGCAACCCGGGGCTTCCCAAAAAACCGATATCATGTGCTGTTGCTGCGGCTGTTGCTGCGGCGTGCTGACTCAGCTCAAGAAAATGCCGGAACCCGCCGGGAGCGTATCCAGTCCCTTCATGTCGGTTGTCGATTCGGACAAATGCATCGGTTGCGGAAAATGCACAGAGCGTTGCCCAATGGATGCGGTCGTTTTGGAAGAAAAAAAGGCGAAGACGGCCCCCCTCCGGTGCATCGGTTGCGGACTATGCGTCACCACATGCCCCACCGGCGCCATCCGGCTGGAGCGAAAAACCGGCCAGAGAGACAAAATCCCTTACAATATCGTGAGCGCGACGTTTTCCCACGGCAGGGCCAGGGGAAAACTGAAAAATCGGGAGATCACACGCATGCTCCTCAAAGCCGCTATAGACAGATTCGAAGCGGCTGTTTGTGACAAATTCCGAATCCCGGAATCTGAAGCTTCGAAACAGATTCCAGGGGGGAAATCAGTCTGCAGATCGGATCTTTTTTTTCGTTCCGAATAACGTCCGTTACGCATCGACTTCGATCTTGTCGGTCATTTGGGGGTACAATTCCGATCCTTCCAATGCTTTCCCGCTGCCTCCGTAAAAACGCAGATTCCCATCCTCGTCGCACAGCCAGTATTCCAAAGCGCCTTTGGCGAAATAAAGGTCCCTTTTAAACATCATTTCCGCGTTTGTGTTCGATGGAGACATGATTTCCACACAAATTTCCGGAGCGGCGCAATAAGGAGTTTCTCCCCTGTGCTTTTCCAAAAAGCCGGAAGAGGCCCAGGCGACATCGGCCACCTTCACGCCTTTGGCCGTATCCACGGAGCATTCGGTCAGGACCGTTCCATTCTTCATCATAGTCATCAGAAAAAAGGCGATCTTCGTCTGGATATTTCCATGCCGATTGGACGCGGGACTCATCACGATATTCCCCCATTCGTTCATCTCGATTTTGTAAGGCAAATCTCGCAAGGTTTTATCCTCGCATATTTGGTTCCATTCCATTTTCACACCTTGAAATAAACGGTTGAAACGAATTGAGCGTCCAACAAAGCGAAACGTTCTAAAGGCAAGATAAAAAAAATTATATCAAAATCCAGCGGCCGGCGAAAGCCGGAACTCCAAAAGAATGGGCGGCCACTCGTTTTAATATCGATTTACAAGCCTGTGGCGGCATTGTAGTATGGATTAATACGGTACGGCGAGTTTCGAGTAGGGAGAGAGTACGAAGAACTCGGTGCGACTCGAGGGGGCGTTCGGATTAGGGGTGCGGAAACCGGGCGCCCGAAAGGGGCCTCGATAAGGTTAACCCTTCATCCAAAAGGACAAAAAAAATGGAAATCCGAGATCATTTGCTTGACGAAGACGGCGTCGAACAAAAACAGACGCCGAATCGAGGAGGGCTGATCGAACCCAGGTTCCTGGTGTTTCACTATACTTCCGCAGGAAGCGCCAAGAGTTCGGTCGAATGGCTTTGCAACCCCGATGCCAAGGCCTCCGCCCACTTGGTGGTGGCCAGAGACGGCCGGGTCGTCCAGCTGGCCCCTTTCAACGTGAAAACCTGGCACGCGGGAAAGAGCCACTGGCAGGGCCTCACCGGCCTGAACTCCTATTCGATCGGAATCGAAATGGACAACGCGGGCATCTTGACCGAGGTGGGGTCCACGTACCGGTCGTGGTTCCAAAAGGAGTACCCTGAAACCGAGGTGGTCTACGCCCGTCACAAGCACGACATCGAACCGTCGTTCTGGCATGCCTACACGGCGGAACAGATCTCCAAGGCCCTGGATCTGGCGGTTTTGCTCGTCAAGCAATACGGATTGAAAGACATTCTGGGCCACGACGACATCGCACCCAACCGCAAGAAGGATCCAGGCCCGGCCTTTCCTCTGCCGAACATTCGCGCACGCGTTCTGGGAAGAAGCGAGGAGGAGGACCCGAGGTACGAAGTCGCAGCCCGGCTACTGAACATCCGAAACGGACCGGGCGTAGAGTACGAAACCATCTCGCCCCCCCTCGCCGCCGGAACAAAAGTCGCCCTGCTGGAATCGACGGACCGATGGAGCAGGGTGGAAGTGGAGGGCGAAAACGACTTGGAGGGATGGGTCTTCAGCAAATACATCCGACTCTTGTAAATCCGCAATTCGCAGCGGAAAAACAGAAATGCCGAAGGCCCGAAGCGGTTTTTTTCTGCGGGCCTTCGGCAAAACAAAGACGTTGCTTCCAACCGGGCGGGGATCAGTTGAGAAGGTCCTTGATCATGATCACCAGGTCCTCATAGTTGCCTTCCTGGTCCTTGATGAAATTTTTCAGGACGGCGGCTTCCTTGAACCCCATTTTTTCGCACATGAAATAGGCTTCGTCCAGTTGCGGGGACAGTTCCGCCGTGATCTGCTCAAGGCCCAGCTTGATGGCGATGGATATCATTTCCTGCATCAGGGCCATGGAAAGGCCCTTCTCCCGGTATGCGGGGGCTACCGTGGCCCGACGAATCTGGCCCTTGTGGCGGGTCCAGCCCATCTCGTTGAACCGAAGGGCGGCGTTGGCCACGATCCGCCCGTCGTCCATGGCTACCAGCGGAAGGGTCTCGTCGTAGTCCAAGTCGTACATCCATCGCTCCACCACTGTCGGGTTCGTCACATCCTCCTCGAACCGGGCGACTTCTTCGGCGGGAAGTTCTGTGAAGTATTGGTGAAGCTTTTGTTCGTCCTCTTTCCGCAAAGGCCTCACTGTCAATTCCTTGTCCCCGTCTATGGTAATGGTTTTCGGGAATTCGTATAGGGGCATCGGTCCTCCTTATTTTTGTTTTCAAATGATCGTACCGTCGGTTCGGAATGGCAGAGGCGTACCTTCGCTTCGTTTCTCTGCGGAGACAAACGAAGAAGAGTTGTCTTTCGTTGTTTGGGAGAAAAGGGCCTTGCCTCGTGTATTGCCACTACCGACTTTAAACCATTGCCGAAAAACGGTAAATACCGGCATCCATCCATTTTTGACGAAAATTTCGCTCACTGCGGGCGGGAAAAATTCCCGGATGGCCGGGATTTTTTCCCGATGAAGCGTCGCTGGTCATGGGAAACCTTCGGCATGTTTTTTTTCAAGAATGGGTGTTGGCGAGTATTTAAAATGTTCGACAAATCGATTATAAACATATTCAGTTTCCAAGTCCCACGAATCACAGAAACGGAGGTTTTCCATGAGGCGTCAATGCAGAAGGATGCATGCGAGAAAGCAATACGATACGCCCATTCGATTCGAAATGATCGATGGCGGGGGGCCTTTTGAATCGAAAATCGTCAATTTCGGTTTGGGCGGTTTATGCCTGGAATCCTCCGGGCCTTTGGAGGTGAATTCCCTGATCGACATCCAGGTAGTCGAACCCGATACCGAAGCCGATGGGCCGGAATCGTACTATGGTTTTCTCGGGGAAGTGAGGTGGTGCAAGGAATTTTGTTCGAGCAAGATAACTTCTTTCCAATCGGGGGTGCAATTCATGACAAGGAATAAAGAAATGCCCAACAAGCAGATGAAAGTATCGAAATTCACATGCAATCTTTGCGGAGACTTTTCCCTGACAAGGCACATGCGGGACGCATCCGATCACGTGCTCCTTTGCCCGCATTGCTATCGGAATTTCCAGGCAATGCCCCAGGGAGGCATCAAGAGTTCCATCGAGAGGTTCCTGGCCGGCAACGTCCTGTAGGCGTTGCGGAGGAATCGGATGCGGATCGTATCGAAAGCCGGACAAATTCGCAGGGGCCGCGCCTTGATCCGGGAAGGCGCGGCCGCTCTTTTTTCAATGCGTTGAGAGAGGTTTTGGCTATAGCGTCGGCCAACCAATACCGTCATTCCGGGCGAAGCTTGCGGAGACCCGGAATCCAGGCGCCGATCAAAACTGTTGGATGAAAACCGGCGAAGCTAAAACCAAGCCCTTGCGAGAAATTCGAAGCCGCTTCCTCGGCATATGCTTCCTCAGCTTCTAACACCGAACCGGTTCCGGGACGTGGTCCTATTTGAAGAGTTCCCCGGATTCAGGACCATTTGCATCGTCGCGGACGAAAAATTTCAAAACCCCCATTTGGTGAAGTTGTTTACGATGTCCTTGGGAACTGCGTCAAGCTCTCCCTGAATGCACTCGTATTTTTCGTCGAAGATGGCGACGATGGAATAGAATTTTTCGCCGATCTTAACGCCTTCGTCCGTTTCGGCCTCCTCGTAGACGACGATGTCGATCTTGCCGTCGCGTCCGTTCAGTTGGCTCTGGGTTTTTCTGGCAAGAAATTTTCCTATTTTCATATGAAGCCCCTCTCTTGGAATCCTTTGAAATAAAAGACCAAATATGGCGAAAAAAAACGAATAGCGTTTTTTTAGCATAGTTCTCCGAAGATTTGAACGCAAAAAACCCCGTCTTTCTCATCGGCAGGAAGACGGGGTTTTGATGTGTCGCCTATATCTTATGCAATTAGCGCTTGTTCTGGCGTTTCGAAGCTTTCAGCGGGTTGATCTTCGCTTCTGCGGAAATGGTTGCGGTCGTGACGTGGGTCGCCAAGTTGCAGTTGCCGTTTTTCCATTTCAGCTTGGGTTCGGGGAAGGAAGCGCAGTACCAGCCAGATCCGATTTCGATTTTCCGGCCGCAGCCTTCGCAAGCTTCCACGACTTCGTGGCAGAAACCGCCGTTGTAGGAACACCCGTTTTTGGTCATGAAAGGACACTCTTTGCCGTCGCGAACGGTTGTACAAATCATCGTAACCACCCTTTTGAAGAAAAAATTATGTTATGGTCAAAAAAAATGCCTGGCGAAAATCACCCAGGCAATGGAGTATTGCTATATTCATTAACCGATCAAAAATAACCGATTCTGCTCGGGTTGTCAATGTTTTTTTTCGTTTTCCAGCGATTCCAATTTTTTCAGTTGCCAGGTTGCCATATCCTTTCGTTTTCATGCTCCAAGCAGGCGCAGAGCATGGCAACGAGTCCGCCTGTTCTTGACGACCGGCTCGGTCCAACCCATTGAATGTCATATGGCTATGCGCGGAACAATGATTTTGCAATCCGGTCTATGTTATGGGTCCTTGCGCGAAATTGTCGTGTTTAAAAATTGAAAACCTTGGCCTCCGCAGCCAAGTCGATCAGATGCGGACCGCCGTCCAGGACCATGTTGGAGAAAAATTTGGCCTCGTCAACCTGACGAGCTTTTGCACAGGGAATTCAGACCCCGATGGGGACATGGTTTTCGACCAGATAGGGAAGGTAGTCGTCGGGGCAGTCCCCGGTCGGCGTTTTCCCTGTGAAATCGCGTTCCTTGTCACCCCATTTCACCCCGTCGTCGATAAGGAACAGATCGACCTTGTGCCCTTTCGAATGGGCGATTTTCGCGAACTGAAAGCACCTTGTCGCGGCTTCGTTTTCGTTGCGACTCAACACAAACAGAAAATTGGCCATTTTCGAACTCCTTTCTTTGTTGATCGTTCGCCGCGATAGCCATATGACGAGAATTCGACCGGCGGCGTCGGGGCCGGAAAGCTTTAAGCCCCTGTCTTTTTCGCAGTCGGCGATATGACCGAACCGGGAAAAAAATACCATGAAAGCACCTTCCGCGAAATCGATTTTTTGGAAATCCGATGGAATTTCGAGTTGACATCGAGCAATTCGATGCAACATTTCGTTTTTTTGAATTCGAAGCTGTGGAGGTATTTTATGAGCGATTCCAAATGCCCCGTTTGCGGGTGCGAAGAATTTTATGTGAAAGACCCGGACGACGAGTACGAGACCTACGAATTCACATGCAAGGACGGAAAAGTGTGTTTCGATCCCGACGTGGACGAAAGCGATGCTCCGGAGATGGACGAGAATGTCGAAACTTACTGCAACCGGTGTTCCTGGCACGACAAGCTCGGGGCCATCAAGAAATAGGGCCTCAGGATGCAAGGCGTGTTTTCGACCGGTTTCATAATCCATAGACAGGAAAGGATTTTATAAAAACATGATGTACGATTTCAATGCGGACGATGTTTTCGAAATGGCCGAACAGATGGAGAAAAACGGCTACAATTTCTACGAAACGGCAGCCAAGGGCGTATCCGACCAGGAGGCGAAAAAGATGCTGCTCGAGTTCGCGGAAATGGAAAAAAATCATGAAAAAACATTCTCCGACATGAGAAAGTGGCTCGGGGAAAACGAAAAGGAAAAGACCGTGTTCGACCCCGAAAACGAATCTGTGCAGTACTTGAGAGCGCTTGCGGACACCCGGGTATTTTTCGACAAGAAGATCGACGTGTCGAGCCTCGAAACGATCCTCAAGGACGCCATCCAGGCCGAAAAGGATTCCATCGTCTTTTATCTCGGGATGAAGGAAGCGGTGCCGGAGGGCAAGGGCAAGGGCTGGCTCGACGACATCATCAGGGAAGAGATGGGCCATATTCGGCTTTTGAGCGGCAAGTTGGCCCAAGTGAAGAAATAGGAGGGCCGGGGAAGCTTGGCCCATTGCCAATGATTCGAGTTCCCCTCCGAGGGGAACTCGAACGGCTTGGAGTTGCCGGGGCTTGGTTTCTGTTTTGACCATGCCTTCGCCGCCTCGTTCCAACGCTTCGCGTTGGAATGCATACCGGGACGCTTCGCGTCCAGCTTGGGACATGGCCGAACCAGGAACCAACCCCAGTTGCCGCAATCCCAAGCCTGTGGGCACCTGGAGCCGTCCCCCTTCAGTCACGGAGGAAGAACAGAAAATGGATACCTATAAAGTCGCTTTTTTTTCGCCCTATCCTTTTGAAGTCGGCCAGAAGATTCACGTTGCGTCGGGTCCCAGGCGGGGCGACTGGGAGGTCGTGGGGGTGAGCGACCGCAAAGTCAAGCTGAAATGCCCCGTGTCGTTTCGCGAATTCGAATGGGACCGTTTCTGCTATTTCGCAGAGGACCGGGAGCTGGACGAGTGGCCGCAGAAGGATTGACATGGGGGGCGACTCGCCATCGGCAACTATTTATCCATGCCGCCTTGTATCGCCGCGACTGGGGTGATGAAAATCATCCTTTTTGCCGGGTTGATTTTCCTGCAAGATTTTGTCCCGATTTTGCAGGGCGGCAGGCGTAAGGTTTAAGGCGTAAGGCCCCAAACCTTATGCCTTAAACCTTACGCCTTACGCCTTACAACATTTCCCTCGATCTTGGAAAAAGAACCAGCGAAATTATCAGCATGCTTCCGGAGACATTTTCATCACCCCACGTCGCGACTGAGGCCTGCCCCTCTGTTTTATTTTAAGAGGCGGCCACGAAAATCGGCCTGGGCCGCTTGTTTCTCGAAGCGTATTTTTCCGCCACGCTTTCGCATCGAACCGCCCGAATAAAGCGTTCGACCTTGTCCACATCTTTCTTTCCGGGCGAAAACTCGACCCCGGAACTCACGTCCACGGCGTCCGGCAGGCATTGGGAAATGGCCTCCGCCACGTTTTCCGGCCCCAGTCCCCCCGCCAGAACACAGGGGTGACGCATGCCGAATTCGCAGGCCTCCGACCAGTTCCACGCCATGGCGTTTCCTCCGGGGAGCTTTCCCTTGCCGCATTCCACCAAATATGCGGATGCGTCGAAAATATCCACGTCGGTAAGCCTGGGGCTTTTCAATGTGAAAAGCCCCTTGATCACGAAGATGCCCTCGTCGACGAACCTGCGGATGAATTCCGGGGGTTCCTGTCCGTGGAGCTGGATGCCGGTCAGGCCGCATTCGCGAACTCTTTTCATGATGGATTCGAACGGTTCGTCCACGAAAACTCCGATTTTGGAGGTGGCTTTCGGAAGGGCCTCGCAAATTCGGCTCGCCTGTTTGTCGGCAATAAACCTCGGGCTTTTGGAAAAGAAGATGAAACCGATGGCGTCTGCGCCGAGTTCGACGCACGACAGGGCCACATCCACTTCGGTCAGGCCGCATATCTTGATTTGGGGGATATATTCAGAGTCTTTCATGTCTTTTTCTCGCGTCGCGGTTCGCCGATCAGGGACCTGACCAGGCCCTCGGGATCGTCGGACCTCACCAGAGTTTCGCCGATCAGAAAATTGTGTAGGCCGAATTCCAGGTTGTTTTCGATGTCTTTCCGGTCGCGGATTCCGCTGGCGGCCACCGGGACTTGGTTCGGCAGAAGCATCGATGCCAGTCGCATGGCGATATCGAGGTCCGTTTCGAAGGTTTGCAGATTGCGGTTGTTGATGCCGATCAGTTCGGCCCCGGCCCCGGCCGCCGAGGCGAGGTCCTCTTCCGAATGGATTTCCACCAGTGTGTCCAGGTTCAATTGCCTGGCCAGCGCGGCCAAGTCCTTCAGGCGAGAGGGGGAGAGGCACCGGGCGATCAGAAGGGCCGCATCGGCCCCCATGGCCGCAGCTTCGTAGATCTGGTATTCGGAAATGAGGAAGTCTTTTCGCAGCACCGGCAGGGATGTGGCTGCCCTGGCTGTCTTCAGGTCCTCTGCGGAACCCTTGAAGAATGTTTTGTCCGTGAGGACCGACAAGGCGGCCGCGCCCCCTTTTTCGTAAGCCTTTGCCAGACCGGCCGCATCGAGGTCGATCCGGATGTCGCCCTTGGAAGGCGACGCCCGCTTGATCTCGGCGATGATGTTGACTCCCGGCCTTTTCAAGTTCTCGAAAAAGGGGCGTCGGTCCTGCCTGCTTTCCGCCTGCTCTCGCAGACGCGCTTCCGGAACGAGCGCCCTCGCCCTTTCGATCTCCTGTTCCTTGTGCTCGATTATTTTTGTCAGAAAATCGGTTCCCATCTTTAATCCCTGTTCTGATCAGCCGTTTTCTTGCGTGAAACGAACGAGTTGCTCCAATTTTTCCTTGGCGGCGCCGTCGTCGATGCTCTTTTCCGCGATCTTGATTCCCTCGGAAAAGTCTCCGGCTCTTCCCGCCGCCGCTAGTGCTGCGGCCGCGTTGATCAGGATGACGTTTCTCCGGGGGCCCTTTTCGCCTTCCAGAATTTTCGCGGTGATCTCGGCGTTTTCCTGCGGCGTGCCTCCTTCCAGGTCCTCGGGGTCGGCCAGGTCTCCAAAATACTGCTCGGGATGAATGTCGTAGGTTTGAATGAGTCCGTCCTTCAGTTCCGACACTCGGGTGGGGCCGCACACCGATATTTCGTCCAGGCCTTCATGTCCGTGCACCACATAAGCTCTCTGGGACTTGAGCAGTTGCAGGGCGCGGGCGAACATTTCGGTCAGTTCCGGCGCGTAGACGCCCAGCAGCTGGCAGTTGGCCCCGGCCGGATTGGTGAGGGGCCCCAGCATGTTGAAGATGCTTCGAATGCCCACTTCCTTGCGGGCCTGGGCGGCGTATTTCATGGCCCCGTGGTAGACCGGGGCGAACAAGAAGCCGATCCCGATCTCCTCCACGGCCTCCTCCACGAGTTCGGGGGCGATGTCCAGCTTCATGCCCAGGGCTTCCAGAAGATCGGCGCTGCCCGACTGGCTGGAAATGGAACGGTTTCCGTGCTTTGCCACGGTCACGCCCGCGCCGGCGACCACAAAGGCGGTGGTGGTGGAAATGTTGAACGTGTTGGCCGCGTCTCCCCCGGTACCGCAGGTATCGACCACCACCGAAGAGGAGGATTGAATCCGCAGCGCCTTTCTCCGCATGGCACGGGCAGCGCCTGCCAGCTCCTCGAACGTTTCGCCCTTCGTGGCCAGCGCCCCCATCATGGCGCCGATCTGCGCGTTGGTGATGTCCCCGGAAAAAATGTCGGTGATCATCTCGCTCATCTCTTCCTCGGTCAAGTCCGTCCGTCCTACGATTTTGTTCAGATTGTCGCGAAACATGCCGCTAGTCCCCCTCTTGTCTGTTCATTGCGTTTTCGATGAAATTTCTCAAAAGCCGTTTTCCCACCGGGGTCATGATGGACTCCGGGTGGAACTGGATGCCTTCGGTCTTGTGAGTCTTATGACGGACCCCCATGATTTCGCCGTCCTCGGACTCGGCGGTGATTTCCAGACAGTCGGGAAGGCTCTGCCGGTCGATGGCCAGGGAGTGGTATCGCATGGCTTGGAAGGGTTTCTTGATTCCTTTGAATACGCCTTTGCCGTCGGCGTTGACCGTGGAGGTCTTTCCATGCATGAGCCTTTTGGCCGAAACGATTTTTCCCCCGAAAGCATATCCGATGGACTGGTGTCCAAGACAGACGCCCAGAATGGGTATCCTGCCGGAAAAACGCTCGATCAGGCCGACGGAGATGCCCGCGCTTTCGGGCCTTCCCGGTCCGGGAGAAATCACGATGGCGTCGATGTCCATGCTTTCCAGATCTTCGAGACTCGCGGCGTCGTTGCGAATCACCTCCATATCGGCGCCGATTTGCCCCAGATACTGGACGAGGTTGTATGTGAAGGAATCGTAATTGTCGATCATCAGTATCATTTTCGGCGTCTCCTTATTTCGAATGGCTTTGCCGGACCAGCTCCAGGGCTTTCTGGATGGCCATGGCCTTGTTGACCGTTTCCATGCGTTCGCGCTCCGGGTCGGAATCGGCGACGATGCCCGCGCCTGCCCGGACGGTCAGTCTGCCGTCCTCGATGCACGCCGTGCGGATGGTGATGGCCATGTCCAGGTTGCCGTTGAAGGAAACATATCCCACGGCCCCGCCGTAAGGCCCCCGGGGCGTGGCCTCCATTTCGTCTATGATCTCCATGGCGCGGATTTTCGGCGCGCCGGACAACGTGCCTGCCGGAAAGGTGGCGGCCAGAAGGTCCCACGCGTCGTATTCGGGCTTCAGATCGCAGCTGATATTGGATACCAGGTGCATGACGTGGGAATATCGCTCGACGATCATCAGGTCCGTGACCTGCACCGAACCGATCTCGGCCACGCGTCCAAGGTCGTTTCTTCCCAGATCCACGAGCATCAGGTGTTCCGCGCGCTCCTTTTCGTCCTTCAAAAGCTCGTCGGCCAGGGCTCGGTCCTCCTGCTCGTTTTTTCCTCTGGGGCGCGTGCCTGCGATGGGCCGAAGCGTGGCCACGCCGTTTTCCAGACGAACCATGGTTTCCGGCGAAGATCCCACCAGGGAGATATCGTCCATTTGCAGGAAATAGAGGTAGGGCGACGGATTGACGAACCGCTGCGCCCTGTACAGATCCCAAAGGTCGGGAGCGGTTTCGCAGACGAACGGCTGGGATACCACCGCCTGGATGATATCGCCAGCCACGATGTACTCCTTGACCTTTTCGACGATGCGCCTGAAGCTTTCCGGTTTTTCGGAAGGACAAATCTCCAATGCGGAGGACGCGGGTTCGGAGCCGTTTGGGGAAACCGGCTCGCCCATGATCTCCAGCATTCTTTCGATTCGTTTCTCCGCCTCGCGGTATTCGGTTTCGGCCTTCCCGGCGTTTTCCGGAAAGGTGATCACGATGGCCATGAGCGTGTGCCGGATATTGTCGAAAATGATCAGTTCGTCGGGGATTATGAAATTGGCCAGGGGCTTTTCCGCAGGCCATTTGTGGGGAATGCGCTCGAAAAAGGAGACCGCCTCGTAGGTCAGGTATCCCACGAGTCCTCCCCAGAATCGCGGAAGTCCCGGCAGTTGGGCCGGACGGTAGCGCGACATCAGGTCCTTTAAGACCGGCAGGGGGGCGCCGCCGTGGTCGATTCGTCTCTTGCCTCCGTTTTCCTCGATCTCCACCGCTTCGGAATAGACCCGGACGCTTGTCCGGGCCGAAAAGCCCAGAAAGCTGTAGCGCCCCCACCTTTCCCCGCCTTCCACGCTTTCGAAGAGAAACAGCGGCTTGTTCTTTTCGCGGAACTTCTTCAGAAGCCCCACCGGCGTTTCTGTATCCGCCAAAATCTCGACGCACACCGGTATGGTGTTTTTCTCCTCCGCCAGTTTGCGGTATTCGCCCTCTGTCGGAAATTGCCGAATTCGCATGCCTGAAAATCCTTTCTGTTGGAATGGAAAGTCTCGCGGACGCCGAAACCGGCGGCCGGACAAAAAAAAACCGCGGGTTTCAGGCCCCCGCGGTTCGTTTGTCCCTGTATTTTCTGATTTATGGAGGATCAGTCCCCGTCGGCAAGCCCAATTATGCGAGCCTGCCAGCGCCAGTCGCTGCCGATTCCCTGGTTGATGTTCACTGTTGCCAAATCGATACGCATCCCGATCCTCCCGAAAATTCTATCGGGAATTTTTAACGGGGGGCGTGTGTTTTGTCAAGCTTTTTGTTTTATTCGTTTTTTCGTTTCAATCCGCTTGGAAACGAGTATCGAATCGGAAAGGCCGTCTGAAAAAAATGGGAAAAGCGAAAAAGATGATCTTGACCTGATGCCCAAAAAGGAATATAAAAATATGTTCCATTTTTTGTCAGAGATGTGTTTGCGGTCAATACCGTATATTTCGAGTCAACGGAGGTAAAATGAGCAAAGAGCAGGCAACCGAAAATAGCGACGCGGCGTGCGTTCACGAGATGCTGATCGGATCGGGCTATTCCGAAAAAGCAGTGCGATACTATCTGGAAAGACCCTATATGGGCGATTTGGACAATGCCGACCAAGTGAGCGAACTCACCGGTCATTGCGGCGACACCATGAAGGTGTATGTGAAGATGGACGGTGCTGGACGAATCGAGGACGCGCGCTATCAGGTGCTTGGTTGCCCGGGGGCCATCGCTGCGGCAATGGCGGCGGTGGATCTTGTAAAAGGCAAGACGCTCGAAGAAGCTCAGAACCTGACCGACCGCGATGTTTTTCGCGTCTTGGAAGATTTGCCGGACCAGAAGCAACATTGCATAAGGCTTGCCGTCAAAACCCTCAGAAAAGCCATAGAGGAGTATACCGGAAACAACGGAAACAACGGCGGACATTAGGGTAGGCACAACAGATCGCCCCGCCGAATCGAACGCATTCGACCGCTATGTCCGTCAGCGATTATCAAAAAGAACAGGCCGAATCTCTGTCCATAGTCAGAAAACACCTTTCGTCCATTTCGCGGGCGCAAAAACAGGATCTGTTGGCGATGTCTGCGGATTATCTTGCGTTTCGCGAGCAGGTCGGACGTTTTCTTGTCGAGCATTTCGGCGGCATTTGCCGCCGTAAATGTTATGAGAGCGACTTGAGCGCATGTTGTACCCGCGAGGGTATCATCACTTTTTTCGCGGACATGGTGTTGAACGCCTTGGTATCGACCCCGGAGCGGCTCGACGCTTTGGAAGCCGTTTTGGGTCTCGGCAATAGCGGACGCAAATGCGTGTATCTCGGTCCGGAGGGTTGCCTTTGGGATTTGAAACCCGTCGTTTGCGAAATGTTTCTGTGCGATTCGGCCCAAAAGGACGTTTTCGAAAAGAAGCCGGAGGCCGCTAGGCAGTGGGAGGAGTTCCGGAGACGGGAAAAACTGTTCAAATGGCCGGACAGGCCTGTTTTATTCGACCGACTGGAAAAAATATTTATCGAAGAGGGCTATCGTTCTCCTCTGATGTATTTTCATTTCAGCCCAGGACTTGTTCGGGTGAAGAAGCTGGCCGGTCTGGATTGAAAAGCTTCGACAGAGTCCGGCGGCATCTTCGTCTGGAGAAAGGGTGGCGGCTTGGGATACCGCTTCGATTTCGAGGTTCGATTATTCGAAAAACAAATGAAATGGTTGTTATTTTTCCATAGATTTGGTATGAAAAGGTATTTGCGGCTTTTCCAAGGATATCAAATGGTACGAGATCCTGTAGAGGCGTCGATACATCGCTTGACTGCCCGTCCCTTCGGCCGGTTCGCGAACCCGTCGCGTGCGTCACGGAGCTAAGGCGGAGACCGATGGCATTGCAAATCATGCTCCTGTTGTTCTTGCTGTTTCTGTCGGGCTTTTTTTCGTCGTCTGAAACGGCGCTTTTTTCTATCAGCCAAGTTAAAGCCAAGCATATCGCCAAGGGAGCCAGAAAATCCGACAAGCTGATCAAGAAAATGAAAGACGATCCCCACAAGCTCCTTTCGACGATTCTTATCGGCAACAACCTTGTCAATGTCGGCTCTTCGGCCATGGCGACATCCATCGCCCTGACCATGTTCGAGTCCAACGCGGTGAGCATAGCAACCGGGGTGATGACGATGCTGATTCTCGTGTTCGGGGAGATTTTCCCGAAATCCATCGCCACCCGCAACAACGTCATGATCGCTCGCATCGTGATCGTTCCCGTCTACTGGCTTTCCATCATTTTTTTTCCTCTTATAAAAATTCTCGACTTCATTCCTCTTTTGACCGGCAAAGTGAAGGACCGTCCGACCGTGACCGAAGAGGAGCTGATCACGATCGTGGAAGTGGTCGAGGAGGAAGGCCAGATCAAGGAGGAAGAGAAGGAGCTGATCCGGAACATTTTCGAATTCGACGACACCAGCACATCGGAAATCATGACCCCGCGGTCCGACATGTTCGTCATCGAGGTCGACAAGAAGCTGCCCTTGAAAACCATAATCAGTTCGGGATTTTCGAGAATCCCGGTGATCGAGCACAACAGCGACAATGTCATCGGCATCCTGAATATCAAGGACTTTTTCATGCAGCTGGCGACCGGCGCGAAGAAGCCGGATATTCGAAGCATCATGAGACGCCCTTATTTCATACCCGAGAACAAGAAGCTGGATACGTTGTTGCACCAGTTCAAGCAGCGAAAGGATCACATGGCCATCGTGGTGGACGAACACGGGGGGGTGGCCGGTCTGGTCACCCTCGAGGACGTTCTCGAGGAAATCGTCGGAGAGATCAGTGACGAGACCGACAAGGTGGAACCGCACATCGTCAAGGTGAAAAGCAACGAGTGGATCGTGCTGGGAAAGGCCCACATCGACGACGTCAACAAAAAGATTCGCATGAACATCCCGGAATCCAGGGAGTACGACACGATTTCAGGATACGTGCTCGACGAGATCGGCAGAATCCCCAAGGAAAAGGAGGAATTGACCATCGGCAATTTCGTCATAAATGTCAAGGAAATGGACGGCAACAGAATCAGGGAATTCATCGTAAAAAAGATCACTTGATACGAAGTCGGAAGTTCATTGGCGGCAGAACGGTTCGTAATGTTCCGCCTCATTCCATCAATCCTTATTATCAAAGGAGGTTGTTATGAAGAGAAACGTGCGAAAATTTGTTGTTCTCATTTCGGTCCTGCTACTTTTTTTTACCACGTGCGGTCCGGTATCGGCGGCGGATGACGGCAAGGTCAACATCAATACCGCAGGCAAGGAAGAGTTGACACAGCTCCACAGGATTGGCCCGAAGACGGCGGACGCGATTATCGAATATCGTCAGAAAACGCCTTTCAAGAGCATCGAGGATATCATGGAGGTGAAGGGTATCGGTCAGAAGACCTTCGACGATATCAAGGACCGAATCACCGTTGGCGTCGAGACCAAGAAAAAATAGAAGCTTGTCCGCGATTTAATCGGGGGGGCTGCCGGGCGGAGTCCCCCCGAGCCCTTCGCTACGCCTGTGAAACTGCGAGCCGAATGGCTTGTTCACGCCTGTTCGCCCTCTTGACACCCGAGCCATCCTTTTCTATACTCCCCAGCGTTTATTTAAAGGCCGTAATAGGAGCAGGAACGCGCTTTTCGCTCAAGATCGAAGCCCGTTCCCTTTTTTTAGAGAATGATTGTATCGCGAACCATAAAACATGCGTGACAAAGCGTATATTTCGGACACCATCCGGCAAAGCCTGGTCCTTTTGGCGTTGGCCTTGGCCGCCGCATTCGCGGTGAATTCGTTTTCGCCGCACGGAATCCCTCTTTTCGGGGAGTGGGATACGAGCAAAGGCGTGATCACCGCGAACCCGGACAACGGGGTCGTCAACCACGATTTGGAAATCGATTCGGTAGAAGCGGCTAAAAAAATCTTCGACCAAAATAGCGCCGTTTTCCTGGACGCCCGTTCCCGAGACGACTATGCCCAGGGGCGCATCGAAGGTGCCCTTTCGTTTCCGATCAACGAATTCGAGAGCCGCCTGGAAGACTTGAGAGAACAATTCGACGAACAAACGTATTTCATTACGTATTGTTCCGGCCGGGAATGCGAGGACAGCCACATGCTGGCCCACCGGCTGTTCGAAAACGGCTATTGGGAAGTCAGCGTATTCATCGACGGCTTTCCCGCGTGGGAGGCGAGGGGGTATCCGATTGAAAAAAACGATTGAACATCTGACGGGAAATCCGTGGTTGGAATTGGCCGCCCGACTGATTCTGGGGGCTACGTTTCTATACGCATGCTTCTCCAAGATCGTACATCCGGACCAGTTCGCCAAAATCGTCTATGGATACGGACTCTTTCCCGACTATTCCATCAACCTGATTGCCATCGCAGTGCCTTGGGTGGAGTTCGTGGCCGCGCTGGCGCTGCTATTGGGAATCTACCCGGCGGCAGGCGCCTTGCTGGTAAACGGCATGCTTTTGCTGTACATGGTCGTAATCGGAATCAATCTTGCCAGGGGCTACGAGTTCGACTGCGGGTGTTTCTCCCTGGGCGAAGGCCACTCGGGTTCCTCTGAAGGGCTTCTATTACGGGATGTTTTCTATTTTGCGGTCGGCTCGCTGGTTCTGTTCTATCGTAAAAGGAGAAAACTGTGCATTCGTTCGGCAGGCGGAGCCTTTCGGGAGAACCCTTCGATATGAATACTCTCCGGAAAACCAAATCCATTTCCAAAGCGAAAAACAATAAGAAACCAGACCAAGCCCAAAAAGCATCCGCGTTTCATTCCGTCAAAGAACGGATCCTTTCGCAAAATCCGGCGTTTTATTTCTGGAGCGCGCTGCTGCTGTTTACCTTGCCCATTTCCCTTGCGAAGCTTTACGACACGGATATCTGGTGGCACATGCAGCTGGGGCGCAGCATGCTGGAAAACATGGGCCTGCCGAATTTCGAAAAATTCTATTTCAGCCCCGTCACCAATGATTACGGGGACCTTCGTTTCACTTGGCTCGGCGACATTTTTTTGTACTGCGTGCACTGGCTGGGGGGAGATTTCGGGTTGCAGATGCTGCGATTGTGCATTGTCGTGCTTTCCTGCTATTTGTTTAAAACCGTGGCGGGTTCGCGTTACAATGGATGGCAGCTTTTGATGCTCATGTTGTTCGTGGTTGGCACCTACCAGAAGCAGCTCGTCAGAAACTCGCTCTTTTCTTTGATTTTCACAAGCGTGCTTTTCTGGATCTGGTACCGGCTCAGGTACGAAGACAAGGAAAAACTGCTGTGGACCATCCCCCCTCTGATCGGGGTGTGGGGATGCATGCACGGCAGCTACCTGCTGGGATTCGGTCTGACGGGGCTTCTTTTCCTCGGAGACTGGATCGACTCTCTGAGGGGCTTGAACGCGGGGAAAAAAAAATTCGTATTGCAATACTCCGCAGTCATTGCGGTTTCGTTCGCGCTGATATCCGCCTGGAACCCCTTGACGTCCCAATTCTTCAGCATTCAGGCCATTAAAAATTACATCTCCTACGATACCGTAATCGAATCTTCGAAACCGGTCGCGCAGTCTTGGGAAGGCAACGACCAGGCATGCAAAAGCGCATTCGAATCGCCGTCGGAAGACGAAACCTGGCGGACGCAGTTTCCACATCCGAGCATAAGCGCCGCCGGCGTCCAAGCACAGGGATTCGTGGAATTTCTCCGGAAAATCAAAGTCGCTCTGAACAATACGATTTTCAAGCAGGACAACTCCCTGCTGAAATCTGCGGATTTTACGTCCCCCTTCGACAGGTTGGACCGTCTCTACGTCAAGACAAGCCTTCTTCTAGGAGTCGCGGGACTCGTTCTTTTGCTATTTTTCTCCCGGCCCGTTCGGTTTTCCCATGTGCTTCCTTTTGGCGCCATTTTCTTTTTCGGCCTCGGTTACCTCCGGATGACCGGCTACATTCCGACCCTTGCCACCGCGATGATTTTCATGGCAGCCAGAAATTCGGAGTTGACCTTGAGACTCGGCGACAGGCCGGTGAAGGTCGTTTGCGCGGTCGCGCTAATCGCCATGTACGCAAACTTGGCCTCGGGCTACAAGGTGCCGGTCGGCACGGAGCTTCACGCGTTCGGCATCGGAAGAATCCCGACGTTTTCCAAGGACACTGCGGACAAGGTTCTGCACGACTACAAGGATAAGAAAGCCCTGACGACCATCATGAACGGGGGCTTTCTGCTCTACAACTGGTATCCGCACAAGAAGGTCTTTCTGGACGGTTTTTTCGCTCCCCATCCTTATCGGGTCTTCGACGATTACACCAATTTGCTCCAGGGGGTCATGGACCCGGACGAACTGGTCGGCAAATATGGAATAGAAATCGCCATCGTCGAACAAAACAAGGCCTCGTTGAACAATACCTTTCTATACGCCCCGAATTGGTACGTGAGGTATATCGACAAGGGCAACCTCATTCATTTTTTCGAGCCGGACTATAACAGCCCCGAAATACCGGCCCCGGCCATCATCAGCGACCAAGAGACCCTGGTCGGTCTTCCGTCTGTCTACCGAAAGCGTTTCGCCAAATACTTGCTGCTGATCCAGGATTCCCTGGTCAAAAAGGGGAGACTTAAAGACGCAGACGACTTCAAAAAGCAACATGCGGAGCTTTTCAGACGACTCGATCACTTGATGGCTCCTGCCGAGGTCAACTATGTCGAATCTGCGATAACCAGATACGCGGCCAGCTATGGCCTGGTCAATTCCAAGACCATCGCCTATGAAATGATGCATTTCAAGGCCGCAGAAGAAGGAAAGATCGAAGACGCGGAAAAATATGGCCGGATGGTCCTGGAAAAGGCCCCGGACAGGTTCCCTGTTTTGTTCAACATGGCAGCGATCTACGCGGCCCATCGGGAAGTGGAAAAAAGCATGGGATATTTAAAGAAACTGAAGACCGCGCAAAAGCTCGACAGGGCATTTTGGGTCAACAACCGCTTCAACCTAGCCAAGCTTTGCCTGAATTTATTTTATCTGGAGAAAAAAGAGGGCAGGAGGGTATCCGCCTACGAACTCCTTAGAGAGGCGCATGCGGTCGATGATTCCGTAATTTCGAAAGAGAAGCTTTACGAAGAGGGGATCAAGCTGGTCCGGGAGGAAAACGAAAAAGAGCACGCAGCGGTCGCCTACGAAATTTTCAAGAGGATGGCGGTCGATTTCCCGGAAAACGGCAGGCTCTACAACGAGATGGCCTGGCATATCCTCACTCACAGGGACAGGGTGTTCGAAGACTTGGAAACCGCAGAAAAGTATGCCAGAAAAGCGGCCCGTTTGATGGAAAAGAATCAGGACCCCACTCTGGATACGGCCTACGACACCCTTGCCGAAACCTACTATCAGTTAAAGGAATTCGACAAGATGCTGGAATACGAAAAAAATGCCCTGAAAGTCGCGCCGCCGAAAAGAAAGGGGCTTTACAAACACCGGTTGGACAACAAGGACAACGGTTAAATGAAAAAAAAAATTTCGGTCACAATCCCCGTTTACAACGAGGAGAAAAACCTGAAGAAGCTTCTCGAGCGAATCTTGATTGTTATGGAGGGTTTGGGATGCGAATTCGAGATCATTTTCATCAACGACGGCAGCCGTGACGACAGCAAGAAGCATATGGACCGCTTCGCCCGAAAAAACAAGAATGTCAGGGTTATTCACTTCACCCGCAATTTCGGACAGACCGCCGCCATGATGGCGGGGTTCGACCACGCTTCGGGCGATGTAATCGTCCCCATGGACGCGGACCTGCAAAACGATCCGGAGGACATTCCCCTGTTGCTCGCCGAGCTGGAGAAGGGATACGACGTGTGTTCCGGATGGCGGAAAAAAAGGCATGATTCCATTAAAAGGAAAATTTCAAGCAGTTTAGCCAACAAGCTGATATCCAAAATATCGGGCGTGAAGCTCAAGGATTACGGCTGTACGCTCAAAGCCTATCGAAAAAGCGTGATCAAGGGGGTCAAGCTTTACGGCGAAATGCACCGCTTCATTCCCATCTACGCGAGCTGGGAAGGCGCCAAAATATCGGAAATACCCGTCAGGCACCATCCCAGAGTTCACGGAAGCTCCAGCTATGGCTTCGAAAGGACCTTCAAGGTCCTTCTCGATCTCATCGTCATCGTATTTTTAGACAACTGGGTCTACAAACCCATCTATCTGTTCGGCGGTTTCGGCTTTCTCAATTTTTGCGTCTCGTTCGCTTCCTTTCTCTACGCGACATATTTGAAAATTTTTCAGAATGTCTCCTACATCCAGACCCCGTTGCCGCTTTTGACCACCATGACCATCGTGACCGGCATCATATGCATTCTGATGGGGCTTCTGGCCGAAATGGTCATGCGAACCTACTACGAAGCGCAAAAGAAAAAGGCGTATCTAGTGAGGGAAACGAGGAACCTCGGGGACCGGTTCTGATGTGCGGGATTTGCGGCTTTGCCGGGGCCGGGAACTTCGACGATCTTCGCCGGATGACCCGGGCGCTCGCCCATCGCGGACCGGACGACCAAGGCTTTTGGACCTGCGAGGAAGGTGGAGTCTGGCTAGGGCACAGAAGGCTGTCGATCATCGATATCGAAGGGGGCCGACAGCCCATGGAGACCGCCGACGGCCGTCTGGTCGTCTCCTTCAACGGCGAGATCTACAACCACCGGACACTGCGAGACGAACTGCGCAAAAAGGGACACCGGTTCGTTTCAAACCATTCGGACACCGAGGTCCTCTTGCACGGTTATCGCCAGTGGGGAGACGGCCTGCCGGAAAAGCTCAACGGCATGTGGGCGTTCGCGATAGCGGACAGGGACCTAAAGCGAATTTTCATCAGCCGGGACAGGTTCGGCAAAAAACCGCTGTATTATTCCCGGCAAGGCGACACGTTCGCCTTTTCTTCCGAGCTGACCTCCCTTTGCCTCCATGGATGCGTCGGGACACGCCTGAGCGACTTGGGGGCGATGAAGTATTTCGCCTATGGATATGTTCCCGCCCCCAACACGCTGTTTAGAAGAATCCTGAAGCTACCGGCCGGGCACAATCTCGTTCTGGACCTTTCGACCCTCGATTTTTCCGTGCGCAAGTATTGGGACTTCGCGATCGAACCTTTCGAAGACATTTCCGAAAACGCCGAAGAACAATGGTGCGAAGCCATTCGCGAATTGCTCCAAAAAGCGGTGGAAAGACGGCTGATGTCCGATGTTCCCCTGGGCGTCTTTTTGAGCGGGGGGATGGATTCCTCCGCAGTTTCGGCATTCGCGGCCAGGATCGCGGGCCGGGACAGGGTCGAGACGTTTTCGGTGGGGTTCGAGGAAAAGAGTTTCGACGAATCCCCGTATTCCGGCAAAGTGGCCGAAATGCTGGGTACGCGCCACAATACCGAAACCCTTTCCGTTGGAAACGCAAGCCGCATGCTCGACCGGATTCTGGACGGAATGGACGAGCCCCTCGGCGACGGCTCTATACTGCCCACGTACCTGCTTTGCAAGGCCACCCGGAAAAAAGTCACGGTCGCTCTGGGCGGCGACGGGGCCGACGAACTGTTCGCAGGCTACGATCCATTCCGGGCCTTGAAGATGGCGGAGATGTACGCCAAGGTCGTGCCCAAGCCCGTTCACCAAGGCATTCGCATGCTCTGTTCCCTCCTCCCGGTGTCCCATAGAAACATGAGCCTGGATTTCAAAATCAACCGGACGCTGAGGGGGTTGAGCTATCCCAAACAACTATGGAATTCGGTATGGCTGGGCCCCTTGTCTCCCCGGCAACTGCGGGAGCTGTTCTCGGTCCCCCTGGATATCGAAGAGGTCTACTCCGAAGCCATCGAGACGTGGGAACAATGCCGATGCGACAATCTGGTCGATCAGACCCTTCGCTTCTATACCAAAATGTACTTGCAGGACGACATTCTCGCAAAGGTGGACCGGGCCAGCATGATGAACTCCCTGGAGGTCCGCGCGCCGTTTCTCGATATCGAACTGGTGGATTTGGTCAGGCGCATCCCCCATCGGTACAAATATCGCAACGGGACGACCAAGTACATTCTGAAAAAGGCCCTCGAACCCGTGCTGCCCAAGGAAATCCTCCACCGCTCCAAGAAGGGCTTCGGAATGCCGGTCGGGCTGTGGTACAGAAACGGCAGCCTGCGCATGCCCGCCCCTCCGCAAACGGATTTTTTCAATCCCGGATTCCTCAAAAGGCAATTGGCCGAACACCTCTCCAATCGCAGGGACAACAGGGCATTTCTGTTCAACATGCATTTTTTCTCCCGATGGAGCGCCAATCCTGCGTTCGGCCTGCCCCGGCCATGAACCTTCTGATCGTCAACTACGAGTATCCTCCCTTGGGCGGGGGGGCCGCCAACGCAAGCTGGAATATCGCCAGGAGCCTGGCGGAACAAGGGCACGATATCACGGTCCTGACGTCGTCGTTTGGCAACTTGCGTGGCTGGTCTTTCGAAGACGGCGTGTCCGTATACCGCTGCCGGTCCTTGAGGCGGGCCGTGGAGAAATCCAACATCCTGGAAATGGCCTCCTATGTCGCCTCTTCGTTTTGTGCGATTCGTTCTTTGGCCGGAAAAAAAAGGTTCCGGGGCGCCATCGTGTTTTTTTCCTTTCCCTGCGGTCCCATAGGACTGTACGCCAAACGCGCGTTCGACATTCCCTACGTCGTTTCCCTGCGAGGCGGAGACGTTCCGGGGGCCGAACCCGGCCTGCGGCATTTCCATGCGGTATTAAAACCCTTGCGACGCAAGATATTCGAAAACGCCCTGGCCGTCGCAAGCCCGTCGGACGGGCTGAAAAGGATGGCCCAGGCGGCGGACCCGGTTTCCGTGGAAGTGATCCCCAACGGCGTGGATTTCGAGTTTTTCAAGCCCCTGAAAGAAATAAAGAGAGCCGAAGATAAATTCACATTCCTGTTTGTCGGGCGTTTTCAGCCGCAGAAAAACCTCCGGTTCATGCTCGAGCAGTTCGCCCGTTTCAAACAACAATTCGGAGACGGCTTTGTCTTGCGCCTGGTAGGAGACGGCCCCCAGAAAAGGGATATGGTGGAATTCTGCGAACAATCGGGCATCGGAAAGCAAGCGCGCTGGCACGGCTGGGTGGACAGGAACCGGCTTTTGGATATCTACCGGCAGTCCGACTGCCTGGTCAACCTGTCCCTCTACGAGGGCATGTCCAACGCCGCCATGGAAGCCATCGCCTGCGAGCTGCCTGTGATCGCCAGCGACGTTCCCGGAAACCGGGAATTGATCCTCCACGGAAAAACCGGCTTTCTGGTGGAATTCGAGAGCGAAGGAATCCTCTCCTGCCTATTGAAAGTGGCAAACGACCGCAATTCTGCGAAAATGATGGGAAGGCAGGGCAGGAAACACGTGCAGGGGCGCTTTCATTGGAAAGATATCGGCTTGCGCTATTTGAGCTTTTTCCGTTGATTCCGACAATCATCGCACCACCTCCTTTCTTCCGCTGTCTCGTTATCTCGTTCCCAAGCTTTGCGTGGGAATGCATACCAGTGCTTTCCGCGTCCCCCGTTCCACAAAACCAGGGCCGAATCGCAAACCAAAAGACATATTTGTCGAAACGGGACACGGAAACCGCATAAATGTATCATGGCGGATGACCATAATGCCAATATGGATAAATGGTTTTCCTGACGAGCCGGACCAACCAGGATGGTCTGGTTTACCCTGAAGGCACCGGAGACGCTAAAAATTAGAACTGCTGGGATATTACCGCTTTTCATTCATTGGCATCAATGTTGCTTAAAAAAACTCGAGAGATTCGCATTGACCCATTGATCGTTTTTTGCAATAAAGGAGAACTTATGAGTACCAAAAACGCACTTGATTTTATCGACCGTGGACTGAGAGACAGCGAGTTGAGGGGACGCCTGAACCGCGCGACAACCCTTTCGGAACGAGACGACGTTTTAGCCGGCGAAGCGCTCGCATTTTCGCCCCCCGAGTTCGAAGAAGCCTTTTACCAGCGCTTGACCCAATGCCAGGAGGCAGAGCAGGCGGACCAGCTCAAGGAATTCAAGGCTTGGTGGGATTTGCTGTCCCAGAGCTTTCAACCAGCCCCGTGCGGCGGCCAATGCGCCGGATGCGGGGCATCATGATCGACACAATACCGAATGAATGGAAATGACAAACGGATGGAACCCCAAAATTTAGGACCGCATCTCATTCAACTGGATGCCTGGATAGATTGCGCGCCGTTCGAGCGGCTGTTGAACATGGAAATCGTCAGCGCCGACAACGGCAGCGCGATCCTCACCATGCCCTTTCTTGTCCAATACGCGTAGGGCAAGGGACTGATGCACGGCGGCGCGCTTGCGGCGCTTGCCGACACCGCCGTGGTCATGGCGATCAAAAGCCTGCTTGCGCCCGAGACCCATTTTGCCACCATATCCATGGAATCGAAGTTTTTGTACCAGGTGAAACAGGGCGTGGTGACTGCGAAATCCACAGCGACAAAAGAAAACGAGCGCACGCTTTCCGGCAAGGCGACGGTCTACAATCAGGATGAAAGACCGGTGATGGAATTTGCGTCGATGTTCAAAATCGCAAATCATGCGCCAAAGCGATAAGGGCTGTTGCCGTGAAATTCCCATACGGCATATGCGATTTTCGCAAATCATCACTCAGGATTAGTTTCTCTACTATTTCGGTGTGCTGCCATAAAAGCTCTGACGGACGACGGCGAAATCGCAATGACAGCACCGAACCCGGTTATGCGGAAACTCTATGTGGAAAGACTTCAAACCTTATTTTTGCGCCTACCCGTCGCTCCCGACCGCGCAGGTCGTGTTTTGTCTCACCAATAAAGTCATAAACCATTGAAATATTTTTCTTGACAAACCTGTCGGTTGTTGGCATATGCTCATTCTATGTGATGGTGAAAATCCATTTGCTATGTAGTTGATATTGGCAATTGGATCGCAGCAAAAATGAAAAGGTCTGCGCACGGGAGCAAAGCGAGCCGGTCGAATAAGCGCATGGCAAGCCAGGCTCCCATTGCGGAGGTGACGATGACACCGGTCATTTGCAAAGGCAAGATGGAGTTTTTCGGTCAACCGCTGCGCGACGATCTTGAAGCGCAGATGCCGAGCGGACCTGAGGCGGTCCTGCCGCGCCGGTTTTCCCCAGTCGGAAAGGTGCGGGCCGCCGACGCGACTCTTCTCGCAGGCGAGCGAATGCGGGGCTCGGTATTCGACTGCCCCGGGCAGGGGCGGCAATGTATGAATATGGCACGACTCTTTGGCGGCGTCTTCGATGCAGGTCGGCAATATGGGTGGAGCGCGGCTGGCTCAGCGCCAGATGGCTTCCGCAGCTAGCCGGCGGGCGAGCGACGCCTCCAGGGCCAGGGGATCGGGAATGATCGGTTGCGCGTCGGATTCATAAAGGGAAGGGAAACAGTAAATGCGTGGTTCGGGAAAACTGACAGATCCTTCGGGAGAGGGCGGAGGCATTGCGACGAACAACCCGGTCGCCTGCTGTCCGGCTCGCATGGAGGCGAGGGCCGACTTTGCAGAGGAGGGCGTCCCGCCCGCTTCTTCCACCGCAGAAGAATTCGAGCGACGCGATCGCTGCGCGGGAATCGGCCGCTGCATATAGAATCGACAGCCAAGCAGGAGCGAATGCTATGCCCCGAAAAGACAACCCCAGACTGGTTGGAGACCCCGTAGACACCCTCACCGGGGCGGTCGTAGACCGCATGCCGGACTTCCGCCTGACCGGCCCCATCGAGCTGCGCTGGGTCCGCCACTACGACAGCTCCCAAGCGCACCGCGTGTTGAGCGCCGGCCGAGGCTCGGCCCACGAATACGACCGCTCCCTTACACGAGACGCCCAAGGGCTGATGTTCGAAGAGCCCCTGCGCCGCAAACTGCGATTCCCGGCGCTCCAGAGCGACGGCGACTCCTGCGCCATGCACGGCTTCCGGGTCGAGCGGCTCTCTGCCGACCGCTATTTGCTCTCGGGCCACGCCGAGCCGGCGATGGAATTCGTTTTTTCTCCGGGCGGCGACCGGGCGCGTCTCTACCGGCTGCTGAAGGACGGGGACGAGGTGCGTTTTCACTACGAAGCCGGCCGACTCGTCGGCATCGACGACTCCGCCCGGCGCCGCTTGGATGCGGAGGAAGAAAGAGACGGACGACTGCTCCGCCTGACCCTGAAGCCTAGCGGATGCGGGCGCGAGCGTTTGCTGATCCAATACCGCTACGACGCGCGCGGCTGCCTGGTAGCCACCGAGGACGCCAAAGGGCGCGGCTACGCCATGGCCTACGACAATGCCGGCCGCATGGTCCAGCGCCGATGCTTCACCGGCTTCGCCTTCGACTACCGGTACGACGGCCGGGGCCGCTGCGTCGGCGCCCAGGGCGAAGGGCGGCTCTACGGCGCCGAACTCGACTACGAGACCCCGGGCAGGCTGACCCGCGTGACCCGCCCCGACGGCGGAGTCTGGCACTACGTCTTCTCGGATAAGGGCGAGCTTGACGAGATCCGCGACCCTTTAGGGGGGACGCAACGCTTCGTCCGAGACGAGAACGGCCGCCGGACGGCGGAGATCGACCCCAACGGCAACGAGACCCTTGTCGAGCGCGACGATACCGGCGCCGCGGTCGCCAAGATCGATCCCCTCGGCTGGCGCATCCCGCTCCCCGAGGACCCGTCCGTCGCGCATCCGCTCGATCATTGGGTCGCTGACAACCCGGCCGAGTACGAGTACGGACGGGCGATAGACGTGCGCCGCATCCGGGTCCCCGGCCGCTCGCAAACTGCTGATCTCCGCCTTTCCCCCAAGCTCGCGGGGCTCGTGGTGTTCAAGCCCGACGAGCCGTCCAAGGAGACAGGGGACGCGCCCCCCGCGCGGGCGTGCGAGGCGTCGCCCTCGGGCTACCCCTGGTGGCCCGCACCCGAGACCGGGCGGATGTTCGACGACCAAGGGAGGCTGGTCGAGCAGCGCGACGTCGCCGGAAGGCGCCGCCGATGGCGCTACGACGTCGCCGGCAACGTCCGGGAGTTCGTCGATTTCGACGGCCGGCGATGGACCTACGACTGGGGCACGTGGCACTTCCTGCTCGCGACGACCGATCCCCTCGGCGCCCGCGTCCGCTACAGCTACAGCCCCTACGGGGAGGTCGTCTCCTGCGCCGACGCCGGCGGAACCCTTAGCGAATACCGCTACGACCTCAAGGACCAGCTCGTGGAGGTGCGACGCCACGGCGTCGTGCGCGAAACCTACGAACGCGACACGGCCGGCAACCTGACGGCCAAGTACGCCTCGGACGGCCGCCTGCTGCTGTCCCAGAAGATCGGCCCCGGCAACCTCCCGGTCCAGCGCGTGCTGGGCTCGGGAGACGTACACGACCTAAAGTACGACGCCGCCGGGCGACTCATAGGCGGCAGCACGAACAAACATCGCTACGAGATGGCCTACGACCGGATGAACAACCGGACGCTGGAGCTGCGCGACGGCCTCGGTGTCTCGATGGAATTTTCGGACTGGGGCGTTCCCGCGAGCCAGGTCTTTTTCGGGCGGTTCAAGTTCCGCTGGGACCGCGAGGACGACGGCACGCGGGTGCTGACCGACCCCGGCGGCGCGCGGCACCGGCTGCGCATCGGTGAGGACGGCATCGTCCGGAAGCAATTCGCGAACGGAAGCTCCGAGCTTGCCCAGTACGACGAACTCGGGCGCTGTCTCTTCAAGCACGCGGAACTCGGCGGCGGCCGCGACTGGACCCGGCGCTACCATTGGTCCGGCGAGGGCGAACTGCTCCGGGTCGAGGACTCCCTGAACGGGACCGTCGAACACAGCTACGACGCCGCCCACCGCCTCGTCGGCCGGCGCATCGGCGGCCGGATGGAGTCCTACCGGCTGGACGCGGCCAACAACCTGCTCGAGCAGCCCGGACTCCAAGGGGTCGAACTGATGCCCGGCAACCGGCTCGCCGCCGCCAACGGCGAGCGCTTTACATACAACGACCGCAACCATGTGGCGGTGCGGGAGGGGGCGGGGAGGCGTATAGTGTATCGGTACGACAGCTTCGATCAGCTTGTCGCCATCGACATGCCGGAGGGGCACTGGACGGCGGAGTACGATATCCTGCGAAGACGGGTTTGCAAACGGTGGCAGGGGCGGGAAACGGATTTTTATTGGTACGGGGATCAGCTGGCGGCAGAGATTGCGCCGGACGGGCGGGTGCGGATTTATGTCTATGCGGATCCGATGGCCTTGTCGCCCTTTATGATGCTTGATTACGACTCGGTCGAGGCGGGGGCAACGGAGTGTCGGTGGCATTACCTGTTTTCCGATCAACTGGGGACGCCTTCGCTGATCGAGGACGAAGAGCGGCGGGTTATTTGGTCGGCGCAGATAGCGATTTATGGGTTGGTTGAATTGACTGAAAAGTCGGGGATGGAATGTAATCTGCGGTGGCCCGGACATTATTTCGATTCGGAAACTGGGTTCAATTACAATCGGTTTCGGTATTACGCTCCCCGCATTGGGAGGTATTTAGAGAGCGATCCTTTGGGGATTGCGGGAGGCGTGAATTTGTATGGGTATGTTGCGAATCCTGTTGTGGTGGTGGATGTTAGGGGATTGTCAGATAGATCGCCAAGGTCGGGAAGTTCGGGCTGCGGCCAGCCCTCTTCCCCCCTCCCTTACCTACCGGTCACCGAAGGTATATCAACAGTCAATGGTTCTCGCCCTAGCTCATCAAATCAGCGGGGGAGGACTGGCGCTGCTGCACTGGAGGTTTCCTGGGCAATATGGGAGAAATATATTGAAACGGTTGGAATCGTTGACTTGGGTGAAAACCTTGATTTAAAGATTGGTGGATCTGGTACTCAATCGGGATTGCCCGAAGTGGTGAAAGAATACATTAGCCGGTTTGTAATTATTGACAGGAGAAAATTCGCAGGAGCACTTGACATGATGGCTGCTAATCTTAGGGAGCTTCAAAATTATGTATGTATCGTGTCCGAACCTGGGAAAAGCAACTTTTGGGTAACGGCCCGAGTGCTGCTAAAGGTTAAAGCACTTGGAGGAAATCCTCCTGCAAGAATCATCTCAGTGCCTACCAAGGAATTAGGGGCTTTTGACTATGGAATATCTATTCCGATTAACCTGTCCGGTGTGACTGATATTGTGTTTATCGATGACGCCGCATACTCAGGTTCGCAGTTGGCAAACTTAATAAGTAAGGTGAAAGCAAATGTAACGCCAAACTGTAATGTCAATGTACATATTGGGTTAGTCGCGGCTTCGAAGGCAGCATTAGAGAAAATCTCAGCGAACAACAGTAAGACCTTCAAAGTGAACGGGCTCTATTATTCTCTCCAGATACAAGAATTTGAAAATTCGCAAAAATTGGATAGTAAACTAAAAAAACTCGGGATCAAAGTCAGAGATAGAACAAATCCAGATGAGACCCATTGGGATGGAAATTTTTTGACAGCACTGTATTACAAACTACCCGACTATGCATCAGTGAGACGCGATATGCTATTGAAATGTAGCGGTATTTCCAGTTTACAGGAACCTTGTTACGCGACTTTTTCTAATTCATTTACTTTAGAGGTGGCTACTCGAAGATCTCAATATAATTTCCGTTCAACCTCGATGCCCGGCAGAGGAGGACCACATCACTTCCTTTCTATGGGGAACCGAAGTTCAGCAAATCAACTTGCCCTGCCGGCTCGCCAGCCAAACGCACAAGTAGTGTCCCAAACTACTGGAAGAGGCCGCTCGGTTACTACAGCAAAGCCACCTGCCCTGCCGGCTCGCCAGCCAAACGCACAAGTAGTGTCCCAAACTACTGGAAGAGGCCGCTCGGTTATTCCAGCAAATCCACATCCTTCGCGAGCGGAACACAGCCGAGATGAAGTATCGGTCAAAAAAGGGGGAAACCGGGAACGAATCAAAAAAGATAAGTAAAAATCGCGTCCTTGGTTCAGGTTTTGACCTTTGCCTTTCGTGAGGTATTGTTGGAGTCATGGTTAGCCTTCTGCGACTTGAGTTTGCCAGTGCGCTGTAACACGTCACCTCGCGAGGTAAAGGAGTGGATATTTTCGGGGTTCGGCGCTTATTTCCCGAGATGTACGCGGGTGTGTGCGGAAGTGCCCGCCCTCGGGCGCGCACGGGGGAGCGAGCGGTCGTGATCGGTTCCGACGAAACCTTGCTTCATCGTCGAAAACGAAACCAATGAACAGTCGGGCTATCCTTTCGAGCGAGGGAAAGCTCCTTGCATGAACAAAAACGGCCATTGAGACGTATTTCAGCAACCATTCGATGAGTCACGAGGGAGGAGGATATGGAAATACTCGATGGAAAGGCACGTCCGCTTGGAAAAAAATCCTTTGCAGTTATTTTGTTTTGCCTTCTTTGTTTCAGGGCTGTTTTGCCCGTGATGCGTCATATCCGGAAATCGAAATCATAGACAAGGGCCTGTACCAAGGAAGTCGAATGTGGGGATACGAGCTTTATGAAAAGACAGATCGGATTCCAGGGGATTTCGGGGTGACGTTCGGGTTTTCCATGATCCTGAAAAGCAATCCGAAGGAAACTCCCGTCACGGTGGCCGTCAAGCGGGTCCATCCGAAGATGCAAGCGCCTTCCTCCCGGCCGTTCGAGGATGTCCGGGAATTGACGAAGGCATTATATCCGGGAAAACCCGTGCCGGTTTTGTTCACATTCGGGGACCCTTGGGAGCTTGCGCCCGGGGATTGGACATTTCAAGTGCCGTACCGGGAAATCACTCTTCGGGAAGCGAAGTTCACGGTCTCCGAAGTTGCGAATACCTGATAATGAGTTCAGGCCGGGAAACATTTCAAGTTGTCGCCTATTCGAACATGCCAAACCCAAGCGTTGCCCTTCGATACCCGGCAAGCCTGCTTGCTGAAGATCTTTTATGGTCCCGGCATGGATTGTCCCGCCGGTTGCATTTATGAACGGCTCTTTGCGGTCATGTTGCCCGACGGGACGTTTCATGAAGTTTCGGAGCGACCGTTTTTCGAGTTGGAAGAACGTGTGGTCAATGCTGTTTGGGAAGCCATCGAATTTCCCCTCGAAACGCGCCATGTCAATGAAATCGGACAGAGTCGATTGATTCGAAACGCCGGGCGCTACGCCGTTCAATACGCCTTTACGGAATACCTCGAGGGGAGCGTGACTGTCGCGGAAGACGGGACGGTTGCGGCCGATCTCGAGCCTCGACCGGAATGCCTTTCGTTCGAAGAGGAGGCCCCCTATCTCTATGCCATCGAAATCGTGAAGAGTTGCTGTACGGATGCCATATATACGGCGAAAGTCTGCGAGAACGGAACGGTTCAAATTATGAAGGACGACGCGGTCGTCCATCGGCGCAACATACTGGACGGGCGCAAGTAGCTTTCGACAAGGAATTGTTTTCATCGCCCAGGCAAACACGAATCGACGACTGGCGCAATTACGCGTGCCTATTTCTTGCATAGGTCCCTACGTTAGGGCCTCGGAACGAAATAAACATGCCAACTCTCTTGCCGTCGATATATCGCACGCAACGGTGACGACTTTGTTTCGTTCCGAGAACTTAATAAGGTAATAAGGTCGGGGGTAAAAGGGGTGTCGCGTGCTACTAAGGTTGCGAAGTGCCAAAATAAGGTTTTTTTCCGGATCTTCTTCAAAAACCTTATTTTCGTTCTTTTCAACCTTAGTAGCCTTGCGACCCCTATTGACGGCAACCTTATTACCTTATTCGTCGGGGAACAAGAAGGCGGCAAAGCGAAACGGGCGTTTCGCGTTCGGCAGGCGGGGGAAGCCGCGTTCCGTCCCGGGAAGGATTGGATTTCCAGAGAATGGAGCGGAATCGGCAGTTAGCCGCCGAAGACGCCTCGGGAATACGGAACGACTGCCTATGGCCGCGAAACAAAGCATATATGCCGCCGCGTTTGCCGTCATCAGAGCCTGTTTGAAAACCCGTCCAAGACCCCGCAATTGCCTTGAAGCTCGGGCCTGATCCAGAGTTTTCAAACAGTCTCTCAGACAATGCGAGCGGCTTTGGTGTCTCTATTTCGTTCCGAGGCCCTTACGACCTCGCGTCCCCCATCGAATGGGTTTTGTTCGGCTTTTCACTCGATCCGGTAGTGGTATCTACATGAAATGAAAGTAATGAAATCCTCGTCGACCGCATAAACCAACCGGTTTGTGTCGTCGATTCTTCGCGACCAAAAGCCGGACAGACTTTCTCTCAAAGGTTCGGGCTTTCCTATTCCCTCGAACGGTCGTCTCATTGTATCGACGGCGAGTTTGTTTATTCGCCTGAGAGTCTTCTTGTCTTGTGCCTGCCAATAAATTTAATCCTTCCATGCCTCGTCGGTCCAAGCTAATTTCCTACTCACCTATCAGCTCCCTCACTTGGACTTTCCCATTCTTGAATTGTTCGATCGATTCCGTTAAATGGGCGGCATTTGCAGGCGATTTAAGAAGGTGCAGCGTCTCCATAAAACTATTGAAGATTTCCAACGACATAACAACCGCGTCTTCCGAGTCGCGACGGGTAATTATAGTATAATCGGCATCATCGATTACTTGATCCAGAACTGACTTTAGGTTTTTTCTTGCTTCGCTGAAATTAATAATTCTCATAACACCCTCCCGACTTGTGCTTTTTGTTGTCCAAGTATGATGAATCTTTTGCACTTGTCAAGTATTTGCGAGCAAATAATCGAGCCAGGAGAGAGCCGTCGTTTTCAGCCGGTTTTCCATGGCCTCCGGTTCCTCCGCGGCGCCGTTCTTTCGGATAGGGCGAATCCAGGGGTAGAGGGGATCGGCGTCGCATCCGTGGCCGAAGGCCAGCAGGAGCATGACGGACAAAGTTGGCCCGCGCCCATTCGATAGGCCTTGCATCCGCGCTGCGTCCGTCCCTTTGCGGATCAGCGTTTCAAGGACTCGATCCCCGACATAGTCCGCCCTTTCCGGATGGATGGATTTTGCGAGCCGCAGCATTTCGGAAGTAAAATCGTCCGAGGAGAATTCCGGCGAGTGCCGGATGACTTCCGCAATTCTTCGCGTCGCTTTCACGGCGTAGGCTTCGTTGGGTCCCGCGATCATTTGCCTGCACTCCACGGCTTTCATGTAGAGCCTTTCCGCGCGTTGCGCCTGAGGGAGCGGGTCCGCATCGGCCAGGATCTCGGCCGCCCAGGGATATTGGGGATCGGTGTCGAAATGGCTCCCGAACAATACCATCAATTCGAGGTACAGCCGCACGGGGCCGCGAAGATCGAAGCCATAGGACTTGGCGCGTTCGATGCCGAACGATATCGCCTTTTCCATGGATTCTTTCCCGGCCAGCTTGAAAAGACGGGGCGAGAAACCGGCGAGGTGGTCGAGCATTTCGGCTTCGAAGCAGTGCTGCGCCAATTGTTTCAGCGCGGCCATCTGTTCTTTTCGCATGACCAACATCTTTTTCCTTCTCCTAAAAAAAAACAATCCATCAAGCCGCGGCGAAACGGTTGCCAATTGCAAATCTGTCGCAATGCATACGGTCCGAATTTGAACAGTCGCTTTTTCGCTCAATACGTTGTTTTCGCCTCTGGACGACGAATTCGAGTCTTTGCACTTTTCTAAGCGTATAGACTGGTTTTCGTAAAAATGCAACCGGTTTTTCCGAGCCGAAAATGAGGGGTGTACATAGAATTTCCGGTTCATCGCGGATTTGTGGGAAGCGGCAAAGGTAACCAGAGCTTCCAGCTCTGGTCCCATGTCGCGAATATGCCGCCGCTTGGAAGTCGAGTCAATCCAGACCAGGATGGTCTGGTTGCCATCGACACACCTTTTCCCACAAATACGCGATGAACCTAAGGTAATAAGGTTGGGGGATGTGCAGTGCGTCTTGCTACTAAGGCAAAGGACCGAAAATGAGGTTTTTCAGATTGCAACCGGAGAGATGGGAATCATTTATATTCGAGCGGAGGCATGTTCACCTCGGACGGGGTTTTTCAGATCGCCACTGGGGAGATGGAAATCATTTGGGATGGCGGATATTTCCCAAGCCCGGTTTTGGTTATAACGTCAGGCAACCAACACCGTCATTCCGGGCGAAGCTTGCTTTAGACCCGGAATCCATGGGATGATCGAGGCCCTTGGGTAAGAAAGCCGGCCGACGTTACCCCTTCAAGCCCGTTTCTTTCCGACCCCTCGGGGTTTCAAGTGTGTGGGGGCTACCTCGTGGAATCTGGAGCATGAAACCTTGAAATTGGAACAAATCCCGGCAGAAAAAATTGGATCATCGAGAATCAGGATGACAAAGCGGCGGCGCAATTTGTTTCGATCTTTAACACCGCAAATAATGCTCCAAAGGGATCATTTCTCCGCTTGCCATGAACACTCTTATCCTGACTGTGAAAGCAACCCACCCGTTGCTCGACAAGGCGAAAGGGGTCCCTTGTCCGCGATTGTCCGCGACTGCACACCGTTCGTACAGGATTGGAAAAGGTGGGATGGGGGGGATTACGCGTGGGGTGATGAAAATGTTCCCTTTTTTGCCGTAAATCATCTGCCCATTTTTGTTCCGCGAAAACTATCATGGAGCCTGGTTCGGGAGCGTAGGGTGGGTGGGTTGAAACCATGGCGTTCGGGGCTGCTTCAAAGCTTGTTTACGCCCGTGTCCTTCGAGTTTATACGAAGCCCAACCCACCATTTCCCGTGCCGCCGCAGTGCCATTCGTTCGAAGAAGCCACGAATCGGCGCGAAAGATGGTGGGTTGGGCTCCGTGCAAGATTGTCGGGCCGTCTATTTCAAGAGAAGTTGAATTGGCGACAACACCCGGGTATCGACCCACCCACCCTACGCTCCCGAACCAGCCCGTGAATATTGCCGCAAGGGGGAACAAATCCCGGAAGAAAAAAATCTCCCGAAATTGGATGATTTTCATCACCCCAGTTTGAATCTCCATGCCCGATTACTTTCTTTGAAAATATTCGTGCCCAATTGCGATCATCATGGACACACTGGCAAAGTACGGTGTTTTTCCAATAAAAGCAAGCTCGGGACAATCAGGATGACAAAGCGGCGGTGGGGCTTGGTTCTAAATGCGGCCACCTGGATTCCGGGTCTACGCTACATTTTCTGTTTAAGGAATTCCCGGAAAAGACGGAATTCACCTATTTTATCGACACCCGGGTTGTATACCGCTCCGCCCGGAATGACGACTGCCGGGACGATAGTCTTTGAAAGTGGCCGATGTTAAAACCAATCCCCGGCGGTGCAATTTGTTTCGATATTTAAAATCGCAAATAATGCTCCAACGGGATAATTTCTCCGCTTGCCATAAACACCCTGATCCGGATGGTGAAAGTTCCCCATCCGTTGCTCGACAAGGCGTAGGGGTAACCCTGTCCGCGACTGCACACCGTTCGGACCGGATTGGGAAAGGTGGGATGGAGCGTGTATTCCACGCAGTTGATCTGGCCGAGGGTTCGGTCGTCGGCGCGGATGAAGACTGTCCAGTTCCATCGGTTGTTTCCCGCCGGGGAGGCGATGTTGTCGGTCGAGATTTGAAACGTTGGCGGCTCCGGCTTAGAGCGATAGGGCTCTGTCTTTCCGTACGGCTCTTTTCCAGGGGGTTCGTTCAAATATTGCGTTTCCGGTTTTTTTACGGTTTCCGGCTTTTCCTTGGCAGGGACATCCGAAGCAAGACGGAAAAAGAAGTTGCCGGTGAGGGAGGAAGATTCCCAGGGGACCTGGGTGTCATTGGAAGCGGCCATGACATCGACCCGGACTTTTCTGAAAAGCTGGCCGATTTCCAGACCGGGCTGTTTCATATATTCCAGGATTTTCGAGGTGTACAGGCCGTTTCTTCCGGCGCCGTCGGCGGCGACCGCTCCCGGAGCGGTGGCGTAACCCAGGATGGAGCCAGCGGGAGCGTCCATTTGGGCCAGCCCCCGTACAGCGCTTCGAAAGTTGCGGGAGAAAGGATTGTTCCTGCACGCGTCCAGGATGATGATATTCAATCGATTGCCGGCGGTTTCCATTTTCCTAAGCACGGCGGAGGCGTTGATGCATTCGTCCTGGACTTCGTCTTCGGCCTCCATGTCCGCTCCGATGGGCACCAGGTAGTTTTCTCCCTTGACCTGGATTCCGTGGCCCGCGAAATAGAACAGGCCGACCCCGCCTTTCAGGATCATTTTTCCGAAGTCTCTCAACGCGCCTCTCATCTCTTTTCGATCCGCATTGATCTCGCTTAGCACGGTAAACCCGGACTGTTCCAGCGCAGCGGCCATATCGCGGGCGTCGTTCACCGGGTTGGCCAGGGGAGCCGAATGATAGTCGCCGTTGCCGATTACAAGAGCTACGCGGTTTTCCGCGAGCAAAGACGCCGGGCATAGAAAGGAAATCCAGCCAGTCAACAATAAAAAAACGATGGTTGTCTTCTTCATTTCATCCATCCTTGAGTTTCATTTTCTCACTAAGGAATTGACGAATCATGGTTCCCAGACGGAGGCGTCCATGAATTCCACCCGGTCGATCCGGAATGTTGCGCCTGCCATATTTTCAGGAATGAAGAACGCGGTGACCTGCTTTTCCGCCGTTTGGCGCGCCGCCACGTAAAGCTCTTGCCCCTCGTGAGTTTCCGCGCCTTCCAGCCGATGCGGAAATTCGTTGATTTCGTTTTTTTGATCGTCCAGGTAGACGAATTTCGCCTCGATTCGAGAGATATCTTTGTTGGAATGGTTGGCGATTCGTATGCGGGCTTTGGCAAAATAGGGATCGGAACGGTCCAACTCCACGAATTCCAGGAAGACGGGCTCGTCGAAACCGGGATGCTCCAGCGGGGGCAAAGCTTCGGGCATGAGTTCCGGCGACGGCAGGGCCAGGGATTTCACTGAAAAGGGTATTTCCACGTTTTCCACTCTTGAAACGTATTTGCACGCGACCGAGGCGGCCGGGCGCGACAGGGACAGTTGGGCGGACACCTCGCCGGGTTGATCGCTTCCCTCGATGATCGCCCAGTTATGGCCTGTGGTCGAGACAAACACGGGCGTTCCCCGGGCGTCCGCAGGAGCGTATTTCACGAGTCGGTGTCCGAGAACGGAACTCGGACCATGGAATTCCACGAAGATTTCCTTGTCCTTGCGCCATGAAACGACGGAAAGCGGCCCGAGGGATTCGGCCATCTTTTCTCCGTCGTTTTCGAATCGAAATTCGTCTTGCAATATGGCTGCGGGCAATTGGAAAACCATCTTTCCGGAAAATTCCGGGATTCCGGCGACATGGCGCAGCAGGTTTTTCAAATGGACGGTGCGGTCCAGACGAAAAAAAGCCCCTTGTCCATAGGGCGAAAAGCGCATTCCGTGCGTGATGGAACGAAACAGCGAGTTTTCGCGTTGGTCTTCCAGCGTTTCCACTTGGAACGGGTCGTCCGTTTCCCCCAAAAGCTCGAAAACTCCCTGGTCGATGTCCGCGCCGAAAACGGTCAGGGACAAATAGCCTGTGGCGTAGGCGGGATTTTGTTCGATTTGCCGAACGACCATCATCAGCGGCCCGAAAAATATCGCGGGCTTCGGCCTGGCTCCCTTGATTAAAACCAGTGCGTTCGATGCATGGGATTCGCCTTCCCCTTCCGCCATTTCGCCCACGCTCTTGGCGAAAGCCTCCACAAAGCCTCCCATAACGCCGTAGAGCATCTCCGGCGTCTGCGGATATTCGGGGTAATGCCCGAGTTGCGCGCAAACGGCTTCGATGGACTCAAGCCTGCTTTTGCCCTTCAGCGATACGGAAACTGGCGTATCGAGCAAGCCATCGCCGGTATCGGAGGGCGGCAGTACGTCCATGGGCGCCAACAACTCCGCCAGGACCTCGCGTACAGGCCGTTTTTCCACAATCAAGTCCGTCTTCCAAGCCGCTTCGAATTGTTCCTGTGAAATTTCCCGCAAGGCATCGAAGCTTTTTTGTTGCATCTCGGCGTCTTTTCGCATGGTTTCCGAATCCGGAGAGACCGTTTCACGAAAAGCGTCTTCCATTTTTTTCGCCATCTCGTCCATTTTCTCGAAATTCAGAATGAATTTGGACCCGTCCTCCAGAACGCTTTCCAGCGCATAGATTCCCCACCGGCCATCTGAGTCGCGCAGCAAAAAAGTCGATTCGCGGGGCGGCTCGCTTTCCGCAGAGTCGTTCACGGTGACAGGGACTCTGGCGAGATCGTTTTCGACAGTCGCTTCTCCCACGACAAATTTTTCGCCCTTTTGCCCTTGTTCTTGCGCGGTTTGTTTCCAGGATGAAAGCGCTTCTCTCGCTTCGTCCGTCATCAATCGTAAAACAGCCTCCATGTCCCCTTGCTCGGAAGCTCCCATATACATGCGGACAATCTCTTCGGGAGCGAGCCGGGTTTCCTTCCGACCCTTTTTGGGGTCGATTTTTTTCCCGGCAACCTCGACCTGCGACTTTTTTTCGTCAAGGGTATCCGAGGACTTTTCGGACGAGCATGCAAACATCGATAATACTACCAGGAGCGAAACGCAAACGGCGACGATTTCGCGTCCAAGGCCACCTTCTCCATATCGTAGAAATGAAACCATACCTTCCCCTGTTCGGGTTTTTCGGTTGTTCGGCGGAATCGATTTCGGACGAAATTTCGGGCTTGGTTCTAAATTCGGCCGCCTGGATTCCGGGTCTACGCTACATGTTCCAGTTAAGAAATTCCCGGAAACGACGGAATCCAGCTATTTTATCGACACCCTGGGTACATACCGCTTCGCCCGGAATGACGACCGCCGCGAAGATAGTCCCTGAAAGTGGCCGATGTTAAGATCGAGCCCCAATTCGGGCTTGGTTTTAGCTTCGGCCTGTTTTCATCCAACAGTTTTGATCGTCGCATGGATTCCGGGTCTTCGCAAGCTCCGCCCGGAATGGCGGCGTTGGTTGGCCGACGGTATAACCAAAAACGGCAATTCCAACCGTATTTTTTTGTGCCAAATACGAAGATAATATCCTCTTTTTTCAGGGGCGTCAACGGCTTCGGTCGTTCGCCGGAACTCCGTACAGAATTGCATTGATTTCCGCCCCTTTTTCCAATATCATTTTCAAAGGGGATTTTCTACGGGACCCTTCAAGTAGTTAATTTTCCGTCGGTTCCATCAATATTTCAGCAACCGGAAACAAAGGAGTGGGAAAAATGTCGGAAAACATGGGGAGGATTACGAGAAGAAGCTTTTTGAAGATCGGCGCTGCCGGAGCACTCTACGCCGTGGCGCCGTTCGGAACGGGGGCAAGTCTTTTTGCTTCCGAACAGAAGACGGCGAAAATAGGAATCCTTGCGCCGTCCCATTGCGCCTTGCCCGTTATTTACGCGCAAATCCAGGGCGAATTTGCGAAGAACGGCGTGGATGCCGAACTGGTCTACAAGAAAACGAGCAAGGAGATCGCCATGGGGATACTCTCCGGCGAACTGGATTTCGGGCAGGTCATTTCTCCGGTCGTATACGCCATGCAACTCGGAATCGGGCCTTTCAAGGGCAAGAACCAGGACGTCGTTTCTCCCAACTGGGTGGGCACGGACGGCGGGTGCCTGGTCGTGAAAGCAGGCTCGGCCATCGAGAAAGCGTCGGATTTGAAAGGCAAGAAAATCGGGGTCCATTCTCCCCTGATGTTCCACAATATCCTGATCAAGGAATTGTTCCGGCAATCGGGAATCGATCCGGACAAAGATCTCGCCATGGAAACCATCACCATGGACAAGATCGTCGGCGCCCTTGCCAAGGGCGAGATAGACGCCTTCATCAATCCCGAACCCCTGTGCACCGTGGCCATCGAAAAAGGCATCGCCGAGCAGATGCTGACCACGCAAAGCCTGTGGAACAACCATCCGTGCTGCGTTCTCGCCGCCTTGAAAAAGACCCTCGATGAAAACGAAAACCTGGTGAAGGACGTGTCGCGGGCCGCCATCGCAAGCGCCTCCGCCCTCGACAACCCCGAAAACAGGCCCGCATTGATCCAGCAGATCCGGGATCAAAACGAAATGTATCAGAAGCTGCCGCTGGAGCTTTTGCAGAAGGCGTTCGCGCCGGGACGGTCGGATTTCGCCCCCTTTCCCTACCAGAGTTCCATGAAAACCGTTGCGAAACTGATGAAAAAGTCGTCGCTGATGCCCGAAGACGCCGACATCGACAAACTGTCGTCCGACATCTTTCTTTCGGACTTTGCCAGGGCCAGGATGCAGGAACTCGCCATTTCCGATATTCCCGCATCCAATGATAGATCGGAGGAGCTTCACGAGAATATTCTCGCGTAAGAATTGTCGGAAATACCGACGTCAATCCGCACATTCCGGGGCGTCGGAAATCAGGCCCTTGCCATTGGCGAACCGCGCCGTCGTCGTCGATGACCGGCGAGGCCGTCCCGGCCTGTTCCGACGCCGCCGCCACCAGAGTCCGAATGCGAGGTCCGGCCGGCGCCCTCCGGTTTTCGCATCAGGAATTTCCGCAGGACCCGACAGGTGCAGGCACGCATTTGGATTTCATTTTGACAATGCCTTCGTTGCCTCGTTCCCACGCTTCGCGTGGGAATGCGTACCAGGACGTTTTGCGTCCGCGTCGCGCCAAAGCATGGCCGAAACAAAAAAAACAGTCCCCCCACCGGCATATCCTCTGCCCGGAGGCGGGACCGCCTCATTTTTCTTTGCGACTGCGGCCAAATGGGTTAAGATGGTTGTCAGGCTTGGGGACAGGGGGGGCAATCCTTTTCCTGAATGGAAATATCCATTAAAGACCGGATTTTTTTCGCCATGGATAAACCGACTTACGAAGAACTGAAACGTAAAATACAAGAACTGGAAAGGGAAAACCTTGAACTGAAAAAGGAATCCGTTATTGGTTCTATGCGCCCCGAACGGATTGCATCGGGAGCCGAATCGGCCCCCAAAGAGGACACCGAAGACGTCGATCTTCGGACAATCATCGATATCGACGCCATCCAATCCACAATGGACGATTTCCATCGCTTGACGAACATGGTGACGGCCGTGCTCGATTTGGACGGCAATGTGATCGAATCCACCGGATGGCAGGACATATGCACCCAATTTCATCGAAAAGATCCCCGGACCGCCCGAAACTGCACCGAAAGCGACCTTTACCTGGCGAAAAACCTCAAACCCGGAGAATATGTGGCATACAAATGCAAAAACGGCCTGTGGGATGTCGTCACCCCTCTCTATGTCGGAAAGAAACACATGGGCAACATATACACGGGACAATTCTTTTACGACGACGACCACGTTGACGAAGAAACGTTCGTCAAGCAGGCCGAAATGTACGGTTTCGACAAAGACGCGTATCTGGAGGCCTTTCGCCGCATACCGAGGTATTCAAAGGAAGCCATCGACCATCTGATGAGTTTCCTGGTCAGGTTCACGGCGTACATATCCAAGGTCGGCTTCGCCAACGACCGGCTCAAAAAGGAGATTCGCGAGCGCAAACGTTCCGAGAACGCGCTCCAAAAGAGCGAGGAGCGGCTTCGCGCCATTTTCAACGCGGCACACAATGTATCCTTCATCATAACCGATGCCGAAAACGCCGAACCGATCATCCAGGAATTCAGCCCGGGGGCCGAGCAGATATTCGGCTATGATAGAAATGAGGCGCTGGGAAAGACAGTATCGATCCTTCACATTCCCGAAGATGTGAAAAAATTTCCCGAAACGCTTCGGAAAATGAGGTCTGGAAAAATCGGATTTTTCGGTGAAATGACGTTGGTGAGAAAATCCGGCGAGACTTTCCCCGCACTTTTTTCCACATACCCGTTGCTGGACGGAAAGGGCGAAATGTATGCGGCAGTGGGTGTCTGCTTCGACATCACAGAGCAAAAAAGGCTTGAAAGCCAACTCTTCCAGTCCATGAAAATGGAATCCATCGGAAGGCTTGCGGGCGGAATCGCCCACGACTTCAACAACATGCTGAGCGTGATATTGGGCAATTCGGAGATGATCATAGAAGACCTGTCTTCGGACGATCCGATCATCGATAAAATGGAAAGCATCCGCGAAGCGGCCGAACGCTCGGCGAAACTGACGAAACAGCTTTTGGCCTTCGCTCGAAAACAGACCATCGAACTCAGAACGATAGATGTCAACGAGACGATCGACGGGGTGTTGAAGATGCTTAGAAGTCTGATCGGAGAGCACATCTATCTTTCCTGGCGGCCCGATCCTGGCGTATGGCCGGTGAAGGCCGATGCTTCCCAGATCGACCAGATGCTGGCCAACCTTTGCGTAAATGCCAGGGATTCCATCAAGGGCAGCGGCACGATCGCCATCAGGACCGGCAACGCGAGTTTCGACGAGAAATATTGCATGCGGCACGATGGGTTCCATCCGGGCGATTTCGCCGAGATCGAGGTGAGCGACGACGGCTGCGGCATGGACAAGGAAGTCCTCGACAACCTTTTCGAGCCCTTTTTCACCACCAAGGACGTCGGAGAAGGGACCGGGTTAGGACTGGCGACCGTTTACGGCATCGTCAAGCAACACAACGGGTTCGTCAATGTCCGAAGCGAACCCGGCAAGGGGGCGACGTTCGGCATATACCTTCCCCGAAACCCCGAAGGGCTGGCTCCAGCGAAAAAGCAGAAGCCAAAGGACGCGGGCGGCAACGAAACCATCCTCCTGGTAGAAGACGAAAAAGAAATTCTCAAGGTGACCGCGACGATTTTAAAACACCTCGGATATACCGTCCTGGCCGCTTCCGGCCCGGTCGAGGCCGCCGGCGTCTGCGAAGCATACCCTGATAAAATAGATATGCTCATGACCGATGTCATCATGCCCGAAATGAGCGGACGAGAACTCTCCCAGGAACTTTCGCGCCTGATGCCTAAGCTAAAATGCCTGTTCATGTCCGGCTACACCGACAACGTGATCGCCGAGCACGGGGTTTTGGACGATGGAATCGCCTTTATCCACAAGCCT
Source organism: Desulfobacterales bacterium (assembly GCA_963674505.2). Classification (GTDB taxonomy): domain Bacteria; phylum Desulfobacterota; class Desulfobacteria; order Desulfobacterales; family SKZT01. The sequence goes on along the minus strand of CAXXIG010000001.1, from coordinate 4,314,261 downwards.
TTTTTCAAGCGGCAGCTGGCTGCGAAAATCCGGGAAATCTTAGACGGGGACGTGCCGGGCTGAACAAAGAGAGGCCTCCCATTCGGGCGGTCGTTTGCAAGAAAACACAATTTCCAGGCTGTTCGCCCCTCATGGTTGTTGATGAGAAATCACGGGGTTGGTGTTCCGGTGTGATTGTCGCGAACGGGTCCCGCTTGTTTTTCATTTTATAAGTGACTTCATAACCAAGGGCGTTGACCAGCCATGGTTGGCCTTCGGAAAGCTCCCAGACCGCGTCGAGCGTTTTGTCGGCAAACGCTTGGCCGGTTTCCTCCGTATGAAGCCCATAGAGGGTTTCCGTTTCCTTCCTGGTGAAATCTCCGAGTCGCAGGGACTCGGCTTTTACATTGAAGGCGCTTCCCCCCGTAATCACCTTTTTCTCCTTGTCAGAATGAATCCGGTAGTCCCTTATGTCCCGGATCCCGCAAAGAATAATGCTCTGAGGAAAATGGCGCGGTCTCGTATCATAACCCGACCGAAGCTGGCGCAGTACCGAAATCAGAGTGTCTCCCACCAGCGAATCGATCTCGTCCACAAGAAGAACAAGGGGCTTTGCGCTTTGCTCCGTCCAGAGGGTCAACGCCTCGTTCAAGGCGCCCTCGCCGCCCCATTGCTCCACAAGAGTTATCCACCTGTCGTATAGAAAACGGTCGTTCAAGGAGCGTCTTGCTCTCGATGCGATTTCTCCGACGATGCTTTTTACGCCTCTTTCAACGTCTTCTCCTGCGGACTGCGCTCTTTCCACATTGAAATACAGGCATCCGTATTTGCCCTGTTCATTCAGATATTTCATCAGCGCCAGAAGGCATGAGGTCTTGCCCGTCTGCCGGGGAGCATGGAGGACGAAATATTTTTTACTTTCGATCAGATGCAGCACCTCGTCGAGGTTCAACCTTTCCAAAGGGGGCAGGCAGTAATGGTCTTCGCAGTTCACCGGGCCAGCCGTGTTGAAAAATTTCATGAGATCCTCCTGATTTGGAACGAGCTTTACCCCAGGGAAAATTTTGTCCCGAATCTAATTTTCGTTTAATATGGCACGAATGAACCTGGATGAACACATTTTTTTATAACAGGCCTTCGACCATGGCGATCAAGATGGCTTGGCGGCTTCTTGTGGCCGGAAGACCGGGGAAAGGAATGCCGGATAGAGATCTCTCGTCTTTGGCTCAAAGTTTGATTTGCATTTACACAGACTCCAAGACCTTTCGGCTACGTTTCACTGCGCACAGATCTCCGCACATGGTGCAGACTTCCTGGTCGATGGGGGCCGAAGACTCCCGGTAGGCCCGTGCCTTTTCCGGGTCCATGGCAAGGGATAGCATCTTGTCCCAGTCGAGGTTTTTCCGCGCTTCGCTCATCTGGTTGTCCCATTCCATGGCGCCGGGGATACCCTTGGCGATGTCGGCGGCGTGGGCGGCGATGCGGGATGCCACGATGCCCTCTTTCATATCGTTTACGTCCGGCAGCCGCAGGTGCTCGGCGGGGGTCACGTAGCAGAGAAAGTCCGCGCCCGCCGCGCCGGCGATGGCGCCCCCGATGGCGGAGGTGATATGGTCGTAGCCCGGCGCCACGTCGGTCACCAGAGGGCCCAGTACATAGAAGGGCGCGCCGTGGCACAGTTTCTTTTCCAGCTGCATGTTGGCCGCGATTTCGTTGAGGGGCACGTGCCCGGGTCCTTCGATCATGACCTGCACGTCCTGGCTCCAGGCTTGCTTTGTGAGTTCCCCCAGAAAAATAAGCTCCTGGATCTGGGGCGCGTCGGTGGCGTCCTTCAGGCTTCCGGGCCGAAGACCGTCGCCCAGGCTAAGCGTGATGTCGTAGGTCGTGCAGATTTCAAGAAGACGGTCGAAGTGCTCGTAGAACGGGTTTTCCCTCTCGTTTTCCTCCATCCACTCCAGCAGCACGGAGCCGCCCCGGCTCACCACATGCATCAGGCGGGGATTTTTTCGAATCCGTTCCACGGCCACCCGGTTGAGCCCGGCGTGGATGGTCATGAAATCCACCCCGTCCTCCGCGTGGTCCACCACCACCTTGAAAAAATCGTCCACGCCGATCTTGGAAACGTTTTTTCCGTACCGGGCTACCGCGTCGTAGGCGGGCACCGTGCCGATCATCACGGGGCACATCTCGACGGTCTTTCGGCGAAACGCCTCGGTGTCCCCGTAGGTACTCAAGTCCATGATGGCATCCGCCTTCATGTCGATGGCGGTCCGCACCTTGTTCAGTTCCATTTCGATATTGCAGCAGTCTTCGGAGACCCCCAGGTTGACATTGATCTTGGTGGTCAGCCCTTGGCCCACGCCCCCGCCGGAAAGGGTCGCGTGCCGCTTGTTGGCCGGAATCGCGATCTTCCCGGCGGCGACGCGTTTAAGAAGCTTTTCTTCCGAAATTCGTTCCATCGACAGGATGTGCTTCATCTGGGGCGTCAAAATCCCTTTTCGTGCCGCGTTCATCTGGGTGGTATATTCGTTCACTGTTGCTTTCTCCTTTTTTCGTTTTTCTAAAAAAAAAGCCGCGCCCCCGGACAGGGGGCGCGGCGTTAAATACAAAAAAACTACTGAATTTTTTGGTTCAGCGCGCTTCCCTTCGCCGGTATTATCCGGATCAGGTCATAAGGGTTTTTTCTCAGCTGTTGCAGCACCCCTAGCGATCTTGAGCAAACTATACGGGTTGAATCGGTTTGTCAAATCAAATTTCGGGCCACGCGTTCCCCGGAAATTTGCCGTTTACAATCCCGAGCCCGGTCCCAAGCCGACCCTTCCCTCCTGTACGACCAAGGTGGCCGCATTGTTCACGATCACATTTTCGGAATAATCGCCCGGCATGATCTCCAAAACGGTGCCGTCTTCCGAGACCGAACCAATCGCATCCGCGATGGAGGAAAAGCATGTCGCGCCGCCGGGGCAATCCCCCAGATTCGGCATGACGTAAAAATAATAGCCTTTGAAGACACCGGATTCGACCGGCGTGGTTTTGCCGTCGAACAGGGTGTAGGCGACAAACTGGCAGTCGGTGTAAGCAACCGTGGGGTCCCATTCCCAATGGGTTTCATACACGCCGCCTGCGGCCAGGTCGGTGGCGGTGTCTTCGAAACGCTCGATGACGTTTCCATCCAGGTCCTGTATTTCCAGCACGATGCAAAGATTTACGGACACCTGGCCTGTGTTTTCGAAACCTGTCAACAGCTTGATATCCTCGCCGACCTCGAAGGCTGGCGGGTCGGCTTCGACCGGATAGGTAATGCCGTTGCTCGTTCCGATCTGGAGGGCGGTGGATTCTTCGGCCAGCAACTGGCCGTCCGCGGTTTTCACGCGAACGCGAATATCGTAGATGTCCGGCGTGACCTGGGCCGTTTCCAGGGTCCAGCTGAAGGATGCGAGGTTTTTAAGGTTTTTGAGGTATTTGATGGGAAGCCCGATGGAATTGTCTTCGGCCCCGTTTTGCGTCAGCACCGCCTCCGCGATAACGTCGGTCGCCTGTTGGGACGTGTTGTAGACGAACATTTCGATGGTGACGGTATCGCCGATGGCACAGATTCGCGGGTCTGTCCTGAGACGGTTGACGATGATCGGGGTGGACGAGTAATCGATATCGAGCGTGCAGGTGGTTAAAAAGGTGTAGTTGGTACTCGCCGGCCAGGTCCTGAAGGGATAGATCCAGACCGTAAGGATGGCGCCGCCGTCGGGAGCGGCCTCGGTGGACCAGTCGTATTGCCGGTCGGGCCAGGCGTCCGCATCGGGCAGGGCGGGGCCTGGATGGATTTCGCCGTCGGCCTCGGGCTGCACTACGACCAGGTCGATATCGGTGCCGGAAGTATATTCGGCGGAATTCAATTCGACGTCCTGCACAATGGTTCCTTTTGAAAAATAGACATTTACGGGCCAGGCGGGCACTTCCGGCTGTCCCGGTTCCGCCAGCACGGTCCCGCCCGGAATTGAAACCACATCGCCGTCGGCAGTTTCCTCCACCGTGAATGTCGGAATCGACACCTGGACCGTACCGACCGGCCCCCGGATTGTCCTGGTTTCAGCACCTTCCGGGCTTTTTTTCGTGGCTTTGTTGTCGGCCATCGCCTTGGAAGAAGGCGCTTCCAGCTTGGGGTCGCCGAAAAAGTGGTAAATGGCGGATTGGTATTTCCCGTAGTCGCCGTCGCCCATCCGATTTCGCTTGGAGCCTTTCAGGGCGTCCCCGATGGGCGAGTCGAATTCGAGACCTTCGAAGAAGCCCTCGGAAAGGTAGCGGTTGTATGGGCTGTAGGAAACTTCGGTGGCCCCGATGTAGGCGGAGGCCCCTTTTTTCAGGAAACGTTCCGCGAGCGTATTGCTGCTGGCCGGATACTCCCCGGTCAGGCAGGATGCCGCGAAGACCAGCGGCGCGGTTCGACCCGGCTCGAAACGGGATTCCACATTGTCTTTATCGACCCTCCAGCAATGGTCCCAATAGCCGTGTGCCGCCATGTAGAGGGCGTCGATATCTTCCGTATGGAGATAGATGGTGTCTTCGCTGGGCTCGTCGCTGCTTTCGACATGCCAGCCTTTGTCTTCAAGCGCCTCTATGACATCGTCCCGAGCGGTTTCGTGCCGGTTTTCGTCGCCGCTGAAGCAATAGGCTTGGGCAAAGTTCAGCTCCTTGTCCCCGCTTGCCACATCCAGGCTGGTCTGAATCGGGACCATGAGCCGGTCGATATGGTTGCCCACGATTCGACCCGCCGAAATTTCGGGCTTTTTCATTTCTCCCGAAGTGTTGCTGTAGTAGTTGTCGGTAAATTCGACATACTTCGTTCCGTTGCAGGCAAGGTCGTAGGAACAGGCAAACGCGGGGATGATTTCGGTTTCCCCCACGATCAGGAGGTATCCGCCGTCGATGAAATTGTCTCCCATCTTTTCCGCCCATTCCCCTCCCGGGGACAACAGGACATCCAGCTGATCCCGGTCGCCGGGGCTTCCGCCCGCAGACCCGGAATAGGGGAAGATTTCCACGTCCCCGTGGGTGAAGTGGTCTTCGCGATGCCCCCTGGCAAAAAGATACTGTGGACTGCCGTGCTCGATCACATGGCCGCATACGAACGCGTCGCTGGTGTGGACATTCACGTCGAAGTCCCCGACCGCCCGGTCCGAGCCGACACCGATGCCCCGGACATAGACCCGGTCCGCGGAGGAATCGGCGATGGCCAACCCCTCGTGGCTCACCTGAAAACGGTCGGACCGTTCGAAGGAGTACGCGAATTGATGCTGGACCGCTCCCGTGCCGCTGTAGATATAGATGCGCTGAGCCGAGAAATCTCCGATTACGATTTCATCGCCGTCGATGGAAGCGATCAGGTCCCCGGCGGCAACCAGATCGCCGGGTTCGTACACGCTGTCCCAATGTCGATGTACGGGCGCGTTGCCGTAGTATGCCGCCACCTCTCCGGATTCGCCGTCGAACAGGATCATTTCGTCCGCATCCGGCGCCGCAGCCTGATAGATCATGTCCCCCACGATGATCTGGTCTCCGTCGGAGGGATCGTAGACCGTGTCGTTGGTGTCCTGATCGAAATCGTCGTGGTCCGGTCGATAGTCGAACAGCACGACGTCTCCGCGAGCGCCGCCAGAAGAATGGCCATCGACGACGGCAATCTCGTCTTCGGGGTGGGACGGATCGGCATCCGCAAGGAGATTGCCCACCAGCAGAACATCGTCGGAATGCAGGCCGGATACCGGAATGGGCAGCTCCAGATCGTCGGGAGATTCGATAAAGCGCTGGCGGTTGGGGTTGTAGACGCGGATGACGTTGTCGCTCTCGTCCATGATCACGATTTCGTCTTTCCAATTTCCCAAAATGTTGCCGCAACCGATCTTGTCGCTGCTGCGAAAGGCGGTGCGGACAGACCCGGCGCCAAGATAGTAGCCCAGGACGGCATTGCGGACATCGGCCAGTTCGGCGATTTTGGCCAGCAGCAGGTTGACCGCGTCCGAATCGTGGATTCCAAACAGCAAGGCGGGGTTGGTCACGATCAGGTAATCGCTCTCCTCGCAGGCGTCGTCCACTTCGTCGCCGATGTGGCAGCCGTCTACGAGCCCCGTCTCCGCCAGCGGTTCGCTGTCATAATCGTTGCCGAAAGCGTCGTGATAGCTGAAGGCGTTGTTTTCCCCCAACCGGTAGTCCGACACCCCTTCGGACAGAATCGGTATCGCCGCATACCGGAAGGTCCTCGAACCGCCGGCGGAGACGCTGCAATTAAAATCGTATTCTATGGTCGAACTCCGCGTGCCAGGGTTGTAGGTGACCGTCGCATCGTAGAGGCTGCTGTCCGGACAGGTGATCTGGAAACCTTCCGCCTCCTCGGAAAGATAATCCAGATAGGCCGTTGTCGTGCCTTCGTTTTCAATGATGATCGCCACTTCGAAACCGGTCCCGTCGCGAGTCACGGTGCGCTCCGCCGTCACCTCGACAAGCTGACGGACCACCTCCATGGTCGCCCTGCGAGCTATCACGCAAGCGTCGGTTTGTATTTCGACCTTGACTTCATGGAGGCTCGGGGCCAAAAGACTTGCGATATTCAACGTGAAGGTCAGGGTCGTTTCGTCCTCGGCCGGCGTGAGCGTTTCCATCAGCGAACCGTCGAAATAGACCCGGACTTCGTCGACCTCCGCCCAGCGAATGCCTGTGTGGGCGGGATGGGGGCCCTCGCCGGGAATCAACAGCAGCCCGTCGTTTTTGCGAGCAACAATTCGAATGTCCCCGGAATAGTCGTGGATTTCTTCGTCGGGAGTATAGACTGTTGTGGAAGTGCACAGGTGGACCTCCAGTTCCATCTCCACGCAACGCGGCAACTCGGCCCATACCTCGTTTATTATCGTCAAATTGTCGCTTTGATCGTAGGCTTCCGCCAAAACCGAATGATTCTGGCCGAAAAAGGACGCAAACGTGATATCCAATTCGTCGGGCAGCACATAGCAACTGTACGGAGCATCGTAATCGGTCATGAAATGGGCGCCGTCGTAGGAAAATTCCACTCGGTCCATTTCGTTGTCATCCTCGGCCTCCATATCGAACCGAAGGGGAAACAGCGGCTGGTCGGTTTTTCTCTTTCGGGGCTCGGAGGCGACGGGTGGTTTCGTGTCCTGGGGCGGCGAAGTCGCAAAGTATTGGAGCCTGCTCTTCACGGTATTGCCCGACTCGTCCGTGGAACGTACTTGATAGCAAAACACGGCCCCCTCCGGCAAGCTGTCCAGGTAAATCAAATGGTCCTGGGACTGCGTCTGGTCGGAAACGGTGGAAAACTCGCCCGCATTCTGCCCGTATAGCACTTCGCTGTCGGCATCTTCGCCGGTCTTCCATGAAATTTTCACGCTGCCCGGCTGAAGTTCCGAGACCGTGGGCCCTTCGGTGATCTCCGGCGGGGTCTGGTCGCAGACATAGGTTTCCTTTAGAGTGTTGTTGGTTTCCTTTAGTTCCGTGATGTCCCCGCCGCCGTCCGCAATGGCTGTGATCTTTTGCTGAATCCCGGTGCAGTTGAAATCCTCTTTCGAAAAGGAACTGTTCAGGCGCTGCCACCGGGACAGGGACGAGGCGATCGTGTCCATTGTGCGGTAGCTCCCGTCGATCTCCAGATAGGTCTCGTGGTGACCGGGACAGGCCAAGCTCCCGATGTTTTGGATTTGATAGTGAATCCGGTTTCCGTCTACCCAGATGTCGGTGATTACGAGATCCGGGCCCGCCGCAAAGAGGCGGCAGAAACCGGAAAGAGAAAAAGCGCAAAACAGAAATACCAAAAAGTTTATACGCTTCATGACTTCCTCCTTTGTAAAATTGTTTAATGTTTCGTTTCGTCCTGGATTTGGGGGAATAGGTGTATCGATGGTAACCAGACCATCCTGGTCTGGCGGGCTCACGGTAAAGGGAAATTTCCCGACGCGCCGAACCAGACCAGGATGGTCTGGTTACCTTGAAGGCACAGGAGACATCCCAAATTATAATTGCTGACTGTTTTTCCAATTCGGGAAAAACCTTGGAACGTACCTGCCTGGCTACGCTACCGGAAGCGTTCGGAGCGATATGCGACAGGGCTGCCAATTCGCAAACATCCTTCGGAAATACGAATGGTTCCTTTCAAGAGGTACAAGGGACCTTCGAGCGTCGTCATGCTTGAAGCAGGGGCGGGATAGTCGCACATGAACCCGGGTTTCAGGGTCAAGTCAATATCATCTTCGCGGTCGAAGACAAGATCTTCGGCAAATGTTATCGCGTGAATTTCGAGGGTGTCTCCGTCCGCCGCCGCGTCGTAGGCACTCCGAATGTCCATAAAATATGCGGGCGATGCTCCGCCAATCCTGACCGGATCGACTTGGCAGGCTTGCAGCGGATCGTCCTCGCCTTCGTCCACCCTTCCGTTATGGTTGGCATCCTCGATTCCATCCAGGAAACCGTCCATGTCGGTGTCTTTCTCCAGCGGTTCGGTCATGCTCTCCGTGTCGAGGTCCGGCTGGAAAACCTCCGTGTTCGTGCCGGGACCGATATCCTCCATGTCGTATCCCGACTCGGTGCCGTCCTGGATGCCGTCCCCGTCGGTATCGATGTCGCAGGGATCGGTTTCTCCGGGGTCCACATTGCCATTTTGGTCGGTATCCTCCTCGCCGTCCAGAATTCCGTCGTCGTCAGTGTCCGCGTCGTCGGCATCCAGGCAGTCGGATGCATTCTCAACATCGTCGGATACCCCGTCTTCGTCCGCATCCGGCAGTTCGATCACTGTCGTCGCGGTTTCGGCCGCAGTCTTATCCTCCTCGGTATTGCCGGCCTGGTCCGTGGCGATGGAGTAGAAGCCGTAGGCATGTCCCGCTTGGCCGTCGAAGACCGCCGAGGTGTCGGAGGTGGTCAGCCACGGGGAGAAGGCGCCGCCGTTGTCTTGAACATGGATTGTATAGCGTTTGACTCCGGAATGCGCTTCCGTACCGTTCCAGGAGACCGTGAAGCCGGGAAAGCTCTCTGCGGGAAGCTCGGCTACTGAACTCGTAGGTGGTTCGGCGTCGATGGTGTTGATGGCCACGTTGGTGTCGATGGGGTCGTTGGTATCGAATGCGATGACGCCCAGAGCTTCGATGACCGTGCCGCTGACGGCGTCGCTCTTGTGCCGCACGCTGTAGGAGGCAAAGCCTTCGCCTCGGTGGGTTTCGTCGTTGGGAAACAGGAACCCGTCCGACGGAGAATTCCAGTCCGCCATCTCCCCCGTCGCCGGGTCGATGGCCGTAAAATCCCAGGCGACCAGTCCCGTTTCCATATCGATTTCGGCCGAAGCGTCCACGTACAAGCCGATGGATTCGCGCATGTCCACGCGCGTCGAAAAGGAACGAAGCCCCTGGGGCACCTCCACCTCGATGTCGTCCCAGCCGAAGTCGCCCAGTTCGAATGTGTCGCGGTCGAGGTCGTCGTCCAGCTGGTCCGTGATGGCAATAAAGGTGGCGGGGCGGGCCGCGTCGGACTTGTTTTCGAAGCGGATGATATAGGCCAGGGGAGTGCCTGCGGCGATCCAGTTCTCCGCGCCGTATCCTGTGGGTCCGACGATTTCGTTGGGGTCGCCGCTGGTGGCGTTGGGAAATCCCTTGTCTGCGATGAGAGTTGACAAAACAGGGTCCGTCGTGTCGTAGTACCAGAAGTTTTGGGAAAAAAAGTCGGTGTAGAAATCGTTGTAGGTGTAGTCGGGATCGACGGCCAGGCCGCTGCCGCCCACGATGGTTCCGGTAACGCCCCCGCCGACCGCCGCCACGGTAACGCCGGCTGTGATGGTGCCAAGCCCCAAGGTGCCCACTTCCGCCCCGAGAGTGCTGACCAGCGAGCCGATCAATCCCGAGGAGGTCGCCCCTTCCGCCGCAGCGCCTTCTATCGCCGCACCCTCGACGACCGCGCCTTCCAAGGCTGCTCCTTCGACAACCGCCCCTTCCACGGCGGCGGTTTCGACCGCAGCGGTACCGGAGGCGGTCCCGCCGGAAGGCGCCAGCCCGGCAGGCTTGCTCACTCCCCAGGTGCTTCCCGGAGAATTCCAGTAGGAAGACAATCCGCTCCCGGTCCCGGAACCGTATCCGGAAGCCGCCGGACCGTAAAGAGGATTCGTAAATGTGGACTGCGCCGCTCCCCACATGGCTGCTCCAAGGCTTCCTTCCCCCCCGGTTTGCAGCCCCAGCGGATCGATCAGCTTTGCCGGACTGTTGAAAGCATAGCGGTAAAGATTGGCGTCGCCGCTGGCGGGTCCGAGGGGGTCGCGGCTAAGAAATCGTCCCAGGTCCCCGTCGTACCAACGCGCCCGCATGTAGTAGCGGTCGGATTGGTCCTGCATCGCGCCCCATCGGCCGACGTAACGGAAGCTGTTGGAAACTGTTTCCGAAGCGGCCAGCGGTTCTCCAAAGGGAAGAAACTCGTACGTGTTCGCCAAGGAGCCGTCCGAAGCAGTCAGATGGTCGGCATTGCCGTTCGAATCAAAGGCATAATACGACGCATCGCCGCCTGCGTGGGTACGGCTCGCCAGTCCGAATCCATGGGCGTACTTGGCGACGACGTTTCCGTAACCGTCGTACTCGCCGGCCACGTTCCACAGACCGAAAGGATCGTACTGGTACTGGGTCGTCGTCGTGCCATCGACGACGGTTTTTCGGAGGGACCCGAAGACATCGTACTCGTAGGCATGGGGCACGTCTCCTGGTTCTTCCACCCGCACGAGGCGGTTTTCGGAATCGTATGTGTAGTAGGTAATGTCCGCGCCGACGGTTTTTGTTTGTATGTTTCCGTCGTCGTCGTAGGCATATACGGCCGTTCCGACGGACGTGTACTGGTTGAGAACGTTTGACATGTAAGCGGTGACCGTCCCGTCGTCATCGACAGACTCTCGGTTGCCTGCCGCATCGTACGTGTACTCGATCACGCGGCCCCCCGGCAGCTCCACACGGACCAGTTGGCCGGCGGCATCGTAGCCGAAACTTGTCGCACCATTGGACGTTGTAACCGATACTGGCCGGTCGAGAGCGTCGTAGGAGTATTCGAAAAACGATTGTAGATTGTCCCCCGAATCAAGATGCTCGATTCGTGCGACTCGTCCGGCGGCATCGTATTCGATTGCGCTGTAAGTACCGTTGGCTTTGTCTTCCCGAACCAAACGGCCGGCGGTATCGTAGGCATAGGAAATGACAGGGGCGTCCGAAGCGTCTCTAAGCTCTTTCAAACGGCCCGCATCGTCGTAGACATACTTGGTGGCGAAGCCGTCCTGGTCCGCCATTTTCGACCGGCGATGGCCGGATTCGTAGGTGTATTCGAGAAATTTTCCGTTCGGCAAAGCTATTTTCGTCAACCGATCCATGGTATCGTATTCATACTGCGTCGTTCCCGGCGCTTCGACGACCGATACGAGGTTCCGATGGCCGTCGTAGGCGAATTCGGCCGTCGCCGAGCCGGGAACGTCTTTTTCAGACAATCGGTCGTAGCCGGTATACGTATAGTCGATTGTCTGCCCGCGTGCGTTGGTCAGGCTGGCAAGGGTGCCGCGAATGCCCCGGGTGAATGTCTCGGTGGCGCCGTCGGCAAAAGTGACGCCGACAAGATTGCCGTTCGCGTCGTAATCGTATATGGTTTGGTTGCCCTTGGCGTCCGAAAGACTGGTCATGCGCCACGGGAACGGATCGTACACCGCCTCCATGATTTTTCGCCCCGCCGGATCGGTCACGCTTTCCAGAAGGCCTGCCCACCAGCCGTATCTTGTCGTCGTCCCGTCCGGCCAAGTGGTATCTGTCAACCGGAGACTGCCGTCGTAGTCGAACCGGGTGACGCGTCCCAGGGGATCGATGCTCCGGCGGAGCTTCCCCTTGCTGTCGAAAAACAGTTGCAGGCTTTCTCCCAGGTCGTTGGTTATGGTGCTTCGTCCCGGAATATCGTACGTGACGGTAAACGGCTCGATGCCGCCGGATTTGCTTCCGCCGGAAACTCTTCCCCAGGCGTCGTAGGAGAAGAATTTCTTCGTTCCGTCCAGAAACGTTATGGATTCGACGGCATGTTCCCTGGCCGCCCCTTCCCCGGACACATAGGTGAAACCGACGCTGCCGGTCGGGGTGGCAATGCTTGCGAGATGCTCGCCGGAGCCGTCGTAGGTGTAGGTCGTGGTGCGGCCCACGGCGTCCGTGATGGAGGAGACGAGGCCATCGGTGTTGTATGCGATGGAATCTTCGTCGCCGTTGGCATTGGTTCGTCCGACAACCCTTCCGTCGTCGTAGTTCATGGTCACGCGATTGCCATTGGCATCGCTGACGTAGTCCAAGGCGCCATCCGCATTGAAGACCATGAAGACCCCGCTTTTCTCCTCCAGGCGGTACCCGTCGCCTTCCGCCGCGAGTTTGCCGTAGTCGTTGGGGGCGGATTTGAACCCGCCGTTTCTCTGGAGAGCGAACCCGCGCAGGTTCGATCCCTGGCGAATGGTGACGTTTCCATCGACGTCTTCGGCCGCCGAAACCTCCCACGAAGCTTGGCGTCCTCGTCCGAAGGCCCCGCTCATGTAACGGCCGGCAATCTCCCGCAGACCGGCCTCGTTGAGTTCGAAGTAGAGAAGCGCGATGATGTCCGAGTTGTATTCGCCGACAGAGCCGAGGTATGTGGCGTCCTCCCGAAAGGCGTCGGCCAAGTGGGAAAGATCGCTCCCGACACGGGATTCGAAATTGTCGTATACGGCGTCCCAGGCGTCGGATGGCACATGGTCCGGCTTGAGAAGACTCTTGAGGTCGGCGGGATCGAATATGGCGGCCGGATCGGCCACCTGGTACAACTGTATGGTCACCAATTCCTCTCCCGTGATCTCGTCGCCCTGGACGGTGAAATAGAGGGTGTTCTCCGCCCCCGGACGTAGGGTCCCGGCCGGTCCGTCGGGGCTGATGCCCAGAAAATGGACGATTGCGCCTGCCGATCCGTCCGCCCGGACGATGCTTCCCTTGTCGATCTCAAGGACATACCAGGGCGCTTTCACGTCGCTTTCGCCCACATTCCGGTAGTTGATCCTGATCTTGGGTTTCCACCAGGGTCGCACAAATCGGGGCACGGTAATTCGAACCTCGATTTTGCCCTCGTTGTCCGGCGTAGATTCCGTGACAGTGAATCCGTTGTCCAGTGTGAACTCGTTCGCCCCGTCGGTCGCCGCGACGTCGTATGGTCCGGCTTCGAGGGCGCTTAGATCGAAGGTTGCAAACAGGTGGTTCGGATCGACGAAGACAATCGCGCCGGACGCCTGTGCGACGCCCCCGGTCGTCAAATCGATGGCGGTCGCCGGGGTGAACCCGGAACCGGTTATCGAAACGGTGACCTCGCCGGCGTTGCTGCCTTTTCCGGGATCGAGGCTTGTGATTTCAAACCCCAGCAGATTGGCCGTCAGATCGAACGACTTGCCCCCCAGCGCGCCGAAAAGCCCGTGAAGCTGGATGTAGTAGGTTCCGGCCGAAGACAGCAGAATCGACGGATGAAGCTCCCGATGGTCCGACACGGTGAAATCGAAATTCGAGCGATCCGGCAGGTCCCACTGGCGGACAAACAGCTCGGCCTGGTTTTCCACCTCGAAATCCGCCTGGAGCATCACGCTCTCGCCCACGGGCACATCGAGGCGATAATAGCGATCCAGGGACATTCCGATGGCGCCTGCAACGGTGGTATCCAATGGCAGGGCGTCGATATCGACCTGGACGCGGTCCACGGACGCTCCCGTGTTGTTTTCGCGGTTCGGGTCCGGCGACGACAACAGAGCGTCGGCGACCACGAGGATGTAGTATTTTCCGTCGATGACGCCCGGAAGCAGGGCCGTGACGGATTCTTCGTAGGTGGATAGCGCAGACAGCCCGCCGGTATGGGAGACGATCTTGATCGCCTTGTCGTCGGAACTGCGACTCTGGTCCTTGGAAATGTACACGGCGTCCTTCCAGTCGCCGGAAATGTCCGTGTCGGACAGATTTTCGACGGTGTAGGAGAGAGTGATGTCTTCTCCGGGCACGGCGTTGGCCGGAAGCGTGAATCCGTTCACATCCACCGCCATGTCCGCCGCCGCCGTCACCGAGTTCAGTATCACTCGGGTACTTTCGACATCGGCTGTGAAGAAAGGCTCGAGGCCGTCGATTTGGGCGAAGTCTCCCTCGTGGCCGGCATAGGTCATGATCTGGTAGGCGTCGCCCGCCGTGGGGCCGAAGCCCTGGGCGAGTACAATGTTCAAGTCCCCCGCAAGCTCGGCGCTACCGGCGACATTCACCTTGCCGAACAACCCCGTGCCGGGTCTGCCGGCGACTTCGACATTCAGCGTCTCGGTACCGGTTTCGCTGAAAGAGCCGTTGACCGTCAATTCGCACGCGGCGCCGACGGTCAGGCTGCCGCTGTTGGACAGATTGCCCACTGTGGCGAAATCCCGGCCGTCGAGTATCTGAAACCCTCCCTCGTTGGTCTCGATGGCGTCGATATTGCCGAACGCAGACCCCGGGCCGCGAAGGACGACCTGTCCCTGGTTTGTGGCGATGTCGCCTCCCGATGCGATATTCAGGGTCGCGCCCGTTGAAACGTCCCAGGTCCCCCCGGTCAATGTTTCTCCGGACATCTGCGCGACGGGATCGAGAAATGCGAGGGTCCCGGACTTCGCCTCCACCGTGCCGGTGTTGTTGAAAGTAAACGCCCCGAGGCCGCTCGGATCGCTGATCTCGGAAGTTCCCGTTCCCCCCGACTTGCGAAAAATATAGAAGTTGTTGATCGTTGCGCCGGGCGGATAACTCACGCCCACCAGCTGAATGTTGGCGTCGCTTTGCAGATCGTAGATGCCTTTGTTGTCGAATGTGCTGGTAACATTGATCGCAAATTCGCCGCTGTCCATGTGGGTGATCGTGCCGTCGTTGGTCAGTTCGCCCCTGAAGATCTTGGGATTGTCGCCGGAAAGAGTGATATGGCTCGTGTTGACGAACGAGCCGTAAAATTCGCCGTTTGTCCACTGGAAAAATCCGTCCGGGAAATCGAAAACAGGTGGATTGTCGTCGTCGCCGACGATTCTGCCGGTTATTTCCAGAATGCCGGGCCCTTCGCCGGTGTATGTGCCCTGAGTGTCGAAAGACCCCGCTCCGCCTGTGCCGCTGATCTCCAGCACCGCACCGGCCCCGGCCTTGAAGGTCCCTCCCGTGCTCTCGCCGCCGCCAGCCACGTTGAGCCTTCCCGCGCGGACATCGACAAAACCCGGCGGAGAGTTGTTGAAATTGCTATCGAAGCGAGCCTCGCCCGAGCTTCCGGATTTGATAACGCTCCCCTCGTTATTGAAGATTGTCGCGCCTTGCTTGCCTTCGCCGGTGAATTCGTAGGTGGCCCCGATGCGGTTTTCGAAAACGCTGCCCTCTCCCGTGCTCGCGTTGATTATCGAGCCGTTGTCGCCGTGAACGACTTTTCCCATGTTGATGAACGTCCCGCCCAGCTCCTTGTCGAGATCGCCCGCGACCGTCACCGTGCCGGTGTTTGTGAACGGCCGGTCGGCGGCCGCGCCGATCCGGCCGCTTTCCCACTGGAACAGGCCGGCGGACATATTGAAAACCGCGCCGGTGCCGGCGGTATTGAGCCAGCCAGTGGCCAACGCCACCTGGCCATCTCCCCAACCAACGTAGGACCCCTCGAATGTGGGAGCGCCTCCCCCGCTAACATCGCCCGTCAGGTCCAGAACGGCCCCCGCCTGGACGATGAACGTGCCCCCGGTACTGGCACCGCCGCCCGCCAAGGTCAACATGCCCTCGTTGACCTCTATCGTGCCGTCCAAATTGTTGAACTTTTTTTCGAAACGGGCCGTCCCTGAGCTTCCTGATTTTAGAACGGTCCCCTCGTTGTTGAAATTTGTCGCGCCCTGCGCTCCGTCACCGGTGAATTCGTAGACAGCCCCGACGCGATTGTCGAACACGCTGCCCGCTCCTGTGCTCACGTTGACAACTTCGCCGTTGTCACTGTGAACGACGTTTCCCATGTTGATGAACGTCCCGCCCAGCTCCTTGTCGAGATCGCCTGCGATGGTCACCGTGCCGGTATTTGTGAATGGCCGGTCGGAAGCCGCGCCGATCCGGCCGCTTTCCCAAAGGAACAGCCCGTCGGGCATGTCGAAAACCGCTCCCGTACCGGCGGTATGGAGCCATCCGGTGGAAAGCAAGACCTGCCCGTCGCCCGAACCGGTGTATGTTCCCTCGAACGTAGGAGCGCCGCCGCTGGTCTTGCCTCCCGTCAGATCCAGCACGGCCCCCGCATCGACGATGAACGTGCCCCCGGTACTGGCGCCGCCGCCCGCCAAGGTCAGCATGCCTGAATCGACCTCTATCGCGCCGCCCAGGTTGTTGAACTTGACGACGCCGATGTTCGATTCGTCCGTCCCGCCAGATTTTTGAACAGTCCCGTAGTTGTTGAAGTTGCCCGCGCCCGTGATATCGCAATCCTCTTGGAATTCGAAAACCGCCCCGGCGAGGTTGTTTAGGGTCGAGCCGGCTCCGCCGGTCTGGAAATACAGCGCGCCGCTGCCGCCATGATGGATCTGGCCGTTGTTGTCCAATTGTCCGGCAAATGTCTTGGTCGCCGTTCCCGACAGGCTCATGGCGCCGTTGTTGACGATTTGATTGCCGCCGGCGAATGAGCCGCCGCTCCACAGGATGTCTCCTGAAAGCGTCAAGGAATCATTCGCGGTTATGGCGCCGTCTTCGAAAATCAGGTCTCCGTATATGGCGGAAGGATTGTCGAGCTTGAGGTTGCCTCCCGTAACGATCTTGATATTTTCCTCGCTTTGCAAGGACACCTGATTTGTCGCCAGACGGACCGTAACGACAAAAGTCCCGGCCGCCCGGTCGATGACGACATCGGCCCCATATGCAGGCACTTCGCCCGTGTCCCAGTTGCCGCCGACATCCCAGAAGCCATCCGCATCGATATTCCAGTAAACGGTCTCGGCCAAACCAACACCGCCGCTGGCCGCAAAAAGAGCGACGAGAACGCAAACGGCACGAATCGTTCGTCGAATACATGCTGAAACTCGTCCCATGTTGACCTTCCTTATTTTTATTGTTTTTTTTGATGCAAAACAAAATTTCATCGGCGACCCTTCCAGGCGGTCGGCCCGCCGTCCGTTGCCATGAGATAAAAGAAGGCTATGAAACAGGTTTTGTCGTGGAGTGTTGCAGTCTCCAGTCTGCGGTCTGCGGTTCGAAATGACGCATGATGATCGAACACTTAAATCGAACAATTGGAAGCCTTTGGGAAAGCATGCTCGGGCGAACCGTGAAATGATAATAACCTTATATAAACTGAAAACTCGCCTTTTGTCAATTTCGTTTACAAAAAGCGAGTTTTCCTTTTGCTGATCCCCCCATCCGTTTGGCTGTCGAGGATGCTTTGCTCGCGTCCCGCATACCGGTCGAGGGCCCATTCCATTCGACTTCGAATTTTTCTCTTGCCGCGTCAAATTCCGGCAGAAAATAGTCCCCGGGCAATGGAAGCTCGCTTGACATGTCCCCCGATTTTTGCGATTTTTGGTCAAAAAAGATCGCAAAGGAGCATCGTCAAGACATGTCGAACGAAACCATCTGGATTATCGGGGCCGGCCGGTTCGGCCGAATCGCCTTCGAACGGCTTTCCGGCGGAATGTCGCGCAGGCGTTTCACGCTGGTGGATCTGGTCGTGGGAGAAAAAGAATTGCCGGGACGGACAAGTTGCGAAACCGTCGCCGAGGACGGGGTCGCCTTTCTTCATGAAAACCTGCTTCCGGGGTGTGAACCGGACTGGATCGTTCCGGCCGTTCCGGTTCATTTGGCTGCTGAGTGGTGCCTGAAAAAACTGGGGCCGGAGAAGATTCGGCGAATCGTTCTGCCCGAAGCCATGGGGGAATATCTTCCGAACCCCGTGTTCGGAAAAACGGGGGACGTGTACGTGAGCTATGCGGATTTCCTGTGCCCCGACAACTGCCCGGAACCCAAAGACCATTGCTTTGTCACCGGAAAGCCGCGAAAGATGTTCATGTTCGACCGGCTTTCGCGCCTGTCGTTTCCCGGCTTTGCGTCTCTGAACATACGGAGCCACCAATTGGCACCGGGGGTCGGAGGATACCGGCCGGCGAGTCTTTTCGCCCTTTTGGAAAAAGTCCGGCAGGCCGAAAACGACTTGGTGGTGTCCACGGCCTGCCGATGTCACGGGGTCCTCACTGGAATGAGAAAAACAATGGCCCACTAAGATCCAATCCCGCCGCCAAACCTTCCGGCACCGAGGATTTCCTCGGCGTTTCTTCGGGCTTGCTCGAAGGGATCGACGCCGGCACTGCCCTCCGAGGCTGTTTCCGGCCGCGCCCGGATCGGGAAAAACAGGGACTGCACTAGGAAGAACAGCCAGATCCCCAAGCCCCAGGACAGGGCCGAACGCGGGGAGAAAAAGGCGACCAGGGCCGCCCCCCCGAAGCAGAGCGAAATCTCCGTCGCCAAGCCTGCCGCAAGCGTGTTTGGAAAGCAGATCCCGCTTCGCACCCAACTCAGTATCAGAAGGCAGGATAGAAAATAGGCCTGGGGCTGCGAGTGGCAAAGCAACGACAGCATGGGCAGCGCCAAGGGAAATACGACTCGGGAAAGCGGCGTTTGCGACCAGCGGGCCAGCAAAACGCCGTAGACGGCCAGGCAGGTCCAGGCCAGGCCTTGGTAGATGACGAATGAAAGATAAGTCCAGCGGGCGGCGCAGATCAAGAAAAACGCGAACAAGCCGCACGCCAGGCCGAAAAACAGGGTGGTCCTAACGGGTTTTGCCGAAGTGTTCATGATGCATCCTCCTTTCCCGCGCTCTTTTTACGCCTCAGCAATTCCAGTTCGATTTCCTCGTCCGACACGTCCGGGCACGCGCCGGCGCCCGTGGCCGGACAGTCCGACAGGGTCCGACGAAAGGCTTCCTGTTCGGCTCTGAGCTGGTAGGCGGCGGCTTGCAACCGAAGCTGCTCGTACTGGCCCCGCTGGGTCCGGACGCATTCGCAAAGCCCGTCCAGGTCGCGGTCCAGGATTGCGATGAAATTCTCCAGTTCCCGTTTTTGGGCCTCGACGGTCTTCAACTTCTTGATTAGAAACCGGGCGATATCGTCCCTGTCGCTTCCCAGGGCGGCAGCCAGGTCTTCCTCTATCCTGTTCGTTTCCCGGACCGTGCGCGCCAGCTCCTGCTCCCGACTTTGCTTCATGCCGAGCATGCGGCTCGCCCGCGCGTCCTTTCGGGCCAGTTCGTCCTCCATTTCCCTCAAATGCTGCTTGAGCACGAGGCCCTTGTCTTCGAGCTGGTCCATGAAACCGTGGACGTCGGCCTTGCACAGTCTCGCAAATCTGGTCATGATTCCCATGGTCGTTCTCCTTTCTATGCCGCGTAAGATAATTGAGCCACGAAAGACACGAAAAGAAAAAAAAGAGTAAATGATTTCGACGGCTCGTCTCCGAGGTGCTTCGCTACTGCTATGAGCACCTGGGTTTCAGGTTATTTGGTCGCGCGCCTTCCGCTGTACCCTTCGAACTGGAGGGACTTCGCGTTTCGCTTCTGCTTGCGGGCGACTTCGCCGGCCTCGCCATCGAAGGTATCGGCCACCACCTCCCGGAGTTTTTCGACTTCGTTTTCGAGATTGCGCGCCACTCCGACGGACTGCACAGCCTGGTTGACCGCTTCTTTTTCGATGCGGTAGGCCTCTATCTTTTCCAGGGCCTGTCGCTTGTCTCCCGTCTTGATGTCCTTGGCGACTTCTTCCTTCAGCCGGTTGAAATCGTCGAAAACGACTTGTTCCTCCCATTCGTGCCTGTCGATGGAGGCGAAAGCCTTCAGGGGGTCGTCGACGCATGCGATGCGGAAGGCCTCGGGGAGGACGGTTCGGTAGTCCCGGTTTCGACTGCGGTAGTCCACGGCGATGCCCGTTATTTCGAATTCCCGCTTTGCTTCGGCGGGGACCTGGAGGGTTAAGAACAGCTTTTTGGTCCTGCCTGACAGCAGGTCGCCAGGAAAAACCATGGCGACGCCGTTCTCGAACCGGACGGGATACCCCGAAGCCTCCGCGAGCGTAACGCCTTCGGCCAGAGGAACGGTGATTTTCACCGATGCGGCGGCCACGGCTTTGGCGTTCGAAAATTCCTTTTCGAACACGGCGGCAAAAAGCGACGGATTTTCCAGGTAATGGTAATGGCCCGAACCCCGGTCGGCGATGGCGGCCATGAGCTGTTCGTTGAAATCGTCCCCGACGCCCACGGTGCTGACGCAAAAGGCTTGTTCCGTGGCTGCCGAGGCCATGCGGCCCAAAGCTGAAGGCTCTATAATCCCCTGGTTGGCGATGCCGTCGGAAATGAGAATCACCTTGCCCGAATTGGTCGAATCGGATCGCCGCGAGAGAAGCTCGATGCCCTGCTTCAGCCCGGCCCCCAGATTGGTCCCGCCACCCGCGAAGATATTGTCGGCCGCAGCGGACAACTTGCGGCGATTCGCATCGCTCAAAGGGGCAAGGGGCTGAAGGACCCGAACTTCGTCCGCATAGGCGATCAGGGCGAAGCGGTCCCGGTCCGACAGACAGCCCAGCAGGTTCAAAATCGCCTGGCGCGCGTCATGGAGCTTTTGTCCCTCCATGGAGCCGCTTTGGTCCAAAACGACGACCAGGTCGGCGTTCCGGCGGTCTCCCTGGTCAGGCGCGACCTGCTCTTGCGCCCGAAGCGCGAGGGACAGGGCGACCTTTCCGTCGCCCCCGGAATACACCGTGTCCTGGGTCAGACGTCCGGAAATTTCCACCGGACCGTCCGCAGCCGAAACTGCGGCGACATTCGGTCCCGCCTGCCCGGAAACGCTTTGCCCGGTCCGGTTTGCATAGGCCATGGCCACGCAGGTCAGAACGACCAGCAGGCCTGTGAACAGGAAAAGATTGGAATGCTTTTTCTTCATGATTGTCTCCTTTGTTGGTTTAAGGTTTAAGGTTTAAGGTATTTGGCCTTGGCAGCTAGCAAGCAACAGCCGACACTTCCAAATTCCTGTCTCCATTCTATCCGCCGAGCCTCGGATTGCAATTCAAAGAAATGC
This sequence comes from Desulfobacterales bacterium, assembly GCA_963674505.2. Lineage (GTDB taxonomy): Bacteria > Desulfobacterota > Desulfobacteria > Desulfobacterales > SKZT01. The sequence continues at coordinate 4,293,174 of CAXXIG010000001.1, read as the reverse complement.
AAAAAAGACGCGCCGGCTTTTTGCATAAGTTTTGCTTTCAAAGACCGGCGAGTTGGTGTAGGATTTCTCCTGATTGTAACGGATTTTTCAACGGGCCTGTTTCCGGGTCCTTGAAGAGAGAAAGGAATGGGATCCATGAAACGAACCAAAGCCGATATCCTTGTGATCGAAGACGACCCGTCCATCTTGGACGGCCTCCTGGACGTGCTGGTGTTCAACGGGTATGGAGCGCGCGGAGAAGAAGACGGCGGAAACGGGCTTTCCAGAGCGCTTTCGGAAAGTTTCGACCTGATTCTGCTGGATGTCATGCTTCCCACGCTGGACGGGTTCGCCATTTGCAGGCGGCTGCGGGAAAAGAAGCCCGGTCAGCCGGTCATCATGCTCACGGCCAAGGGGTCGGAGGACGACATCGTGACCGGCTTCAAGGCCGGGGCCGACGACTACGTGAGCAAGCCCTTTTCCCTTCGCGAACTGATGGTGCGGGTGGAAGCCGTGCTTCGGCGCGCGGGCAAGGATCCCGGAGACGCCGTGATCAACTGCAAGGGCGTTGCGTTCGACGGAAAAATCCTGAAGGCGTCTTGCGGCGATGCCGAAATCGAGCTGACCCGCCGGGAGATGGACATCGTCGCGTATTTGCACGGGCACGGCGACCGAATCGTAACCAAAAAGGAACTGCTCTCGGAAGTCTGGCATTACGCCGACGCCGACATCGAAACCCGGACCGTGGACATCCACGTGCTGAAACTGCGCAAAAAGATCGCCTCGCTCATCGGCGACGAACCTTTCATCGTCACGGTGCGCGGCGAGGGATACCGCCTGGAGCCGTGCGCATGAACCGCTTGAAGCTGCTCATCCTGGTCTTTGTCCTGGCGCTGTCCATCCCCCTTGCCTACTTCGTGTGGAGCGCCTACCGGGGCCTGGAACAGGAGGAATTCGCCCAGCTGCGCTTTTTCGCCGAAACCCTGTTCAACGAAATGGAGCAGGAACTGGCCTCCATTGTGAAGCAGGAGGAAAACCGCGCCGTCGATGAATACAACTACACCTATGCGCCGTCCGGCGAAGGAGTCTCGGAGTCAAGGCAGACCCCGTCGCCGTTGGCCGTATCGCCCAAGGTGCCGTACATCCTGGGGTATTTCCAGAACAACCCGGACGGCTCCTTTCAAACGCCCCTGGTCCCGCCCGAAGGAAACATACCGGCCAGCCTCGGGCAGGTCGTGGGCGATCTGGAAATGGTCAACGAAATTTTCAACGGCAAGCGAACTGCGGCCTTGGCAGAGCCGGTGACGCCCGAAACTTTTGCATACAAGCAGGAAGAGACAGCGCAATCCGCGAGTTTCGAAGACAAATTCCTGGATTTCCGACAGTCTCGCCGCCAGAAGTCCCACCTGGGAACGGAAAAAAAGCGGATCGAAGCCATCACGCCCAGCCAAGCCGTCAACCTTGCCCAAAACGAAGAAGTTCGCTATTGGACAAAGTCGAACCAGAAGAAAGCCAAAGACCAGGCCGCCCCGCCGTCCTCTTACCCTGTGCAAGCAACTGCGGAGCGAGAGACCCAATTCGCATTCGACAAGGAATTCGCTGGCGAAAGGCATCCTATGGACGGAGATGTTTCCAAAAGCGCCGATTTCACGGACTCCCGCGCCCCCCGGCTCGAAGCGGAAGTCGATCCCATGCAGTCCGTGTTCATCGACGGCCGGTACGTTTTCGTGTTTCGACGAATTGCACTGGACAACCAGATGTATCGCCAGGGGTTCGTGCTCGAAATCGACCGTTTCCTGGAGCATCTGGCCGAAACGCACTTCGTCCGCCAGCCCATGGCCTCCTTCGCCCGTCTCGCCCTGAACGTTCGCGACCGCGACCGGCAGGTGTCTTCGAAACTCGCCGGGGTCCCGGTGGAAAATGCGGCCTTCCGGGTGGAACGACGGTTTCCCCGGCCCTTTTCCTTTCTTCAGGCTGCGTTGACCTGCGAAAACATCCCCGAATCCCAGGGCCGCAAAACCCTCAACATCATGATCGCCTGCCTGGGCTTCGTCGTGCTGGCGGGCCTATTCGCCATCTACCGCAGCGCGCAGGCGGTCATGGACCTTTCCGAACGTCGCTCCAGGTTCGTCTCTTCCGTGACCCACGAACTCAAAACGCCCCTGACCAACATCCGGATGTACATCGAAATGCTGGAGCAGGGCATGGCCCGGACCCCGGAGCGGGAACAGGAATACTACAAGGTGCTGCATTCCGAAAGCGCTCGCCTGTCGCGTTTGATCAGCAATGTTCTGGAATTTTCAAGGCTGGAACAAAAGACTTTCCGCATAGAAACTGTCATCGGGACCTTCGAGGAGGTCGTAGCGGAATTGAAAAGGGTCATGGGGGAAAAGTTGAAGCAGGAGGGGTTCGCCTTGAAGGTTGTCCACGAGGCGACGCCATCGTTCGAATACGACCGGGAAGTCATGCTGCAGGTCCTGATCAATCTGACGGAAAACAGCGTGAAATTCGGGAAAAACAGTTCGGCAAAGGAAATCGCGCTTCGGATTTTCCCGGACGGCAAATGGGTGAAGATATGCGTGGACGACACTGGCCCCGGTATTCCTCGGCATGCGCTCAAGAAGGTGTTCGACGATTTCTACCGCGTGGACGATTCCCTGACGCGAACCACCCGGGGCACTGGAATCGGTCTGGCTTTCGTGAGAAAGGCGGCGACGGCGCTCGGGGGCAAGGTGCGGGCCGTCAACAACGTTTCTGCCGGATGCTCCATTTGCATCGCCCTTCCGTTGAAAGCTGCGGATTGGAGTTGACACGCATTCCCATGTTCATTACTTTTGCAATACTATTGTTTGTTTGTTAATATTCGTTATCGGAAAGATGAGGCAGCTCGAGTACATTACGTAGTAAAAGCATGAAGACGAATCAAATGAATCGCAGGACATTTTCAAGCACATAGGGGTGATCGGCGCGGGCCTCGGCCTGGCCCCGCTCGGTTGCCTGTGGAAAAGCGGCAAGCCCGTGAATCGAAAGATAATCGTGCTGGGCATCGACGGCATGGATATCAACATCGCCTCCCACTATATGAAACAGGGGCTGCTGCCCAGCTTTTCCAAACTGGCCAAAAACGGTTCTCTCAGGTCCGTGGCCACGAGCATGCCGCTGCAAAGCCCCGTGGCCTGGTCCAATTTCGCCTCCGGGGCTCCTGCGTCGGTGCACGGCATCTACGATTTCATCCATCGCAATCCCCAAACCATGGTGCCTTATCTTTCGACATCGAAAGTCGTCGCGCCGGACAATGTCCTGTCTCTGGGAGACTACCGATTTCCCCTGAGCGGCGGGGGCACCGAGATTCTCCGACAGGGAAAGCCCTTCTGGGACTACCTGGCGGAAAGGGACATTCCCACGACCATATCCAGGATGCCCGCGAACTTTCCCTGTGCCAACAGCAGGACCAATATGATTTCGGGCTTGGAAACACCGGACATGCTGGGCGGCTACGGAAGCTTCACCTACATCACCACCGCGAAAGAAGGGGCCTTCGGAAACATAACAGGCGGGGTCGTCAAAACAGTGGAATTTCGCGACGGGGTCGCCGTGACGTCCCTGCCCTGACCGCCGAATACCCTGGTCGAAGGAAATCCGGAAATGGAAATTCCCTTCAAGATCTACCGCGACCGGGACAACTCCGTGGCCATGCTTGTCATCCAGGACAAGGAATTCGTTTTGAAACCCGGCGAGTGGACCGACTGGATCCGGGTTTCGTACGAGGCGATTCCCCATTTGTACGGCATGACGGGTATCTGCAGGGTGCTGCTGAAAAAGGTCCACAACGAGTTCGCCATGTACGTTTCGCCCATCAACATCGATCCCGGCGACCCGGTGCTGCCGATCTTTTCCTCGGATTCCTACGGAAAGGAACTGGTCGAAAACGTCGGACTTTTCTACACCCAGGGGCTTCCCGACGATACCAAGGCCTTGTCCTACGGCGTTCTCGACGAAAACGAATACCTGACGCTGGCGGACCATATCCTGGGCGAACAGAAGAAGATGCTGGCCTACGAGCTGGAGTCCTTCGGCAGAAAATCCAGCGGCCTGCTGTTCTTCTACGTTTCCAGCATAGACCAGAACACGCACATGTACTGGCGCGCCACCGACCCTTCCCATCCCATGTACAGCGAGGAACTGCATAAAGCTTGCGGAGACACCCTGAAAAAACTGTACGTCGAAGCGGACCAAATGCTCGGTTCGATCTTTTCCCAGTTCGACCTGTCGGATCCGGCCAACACGCTTATTGTCATGTCGGACCACGGGTTCGCGCCTTTCAGAAGACAGGTCAATCTGAACACCTGGCTTTACGAAAACGACTTCCTGTCCTTCCGCAGGTCCGGTGCCGATGTCTTGGAATCGGACGGCTTTTTTGAAAACGTGGACTGGTCGTCCACCGTCGCCTACAACCTGGGAATCAATGCCCTTTATCTCAATGTCCGCGGCAGAGAGGAGTACGGCGCTCTGGACCAGAACCGAACCCTGGGGTTGCTGGCCGTCCTGAAAAACCGCCTCCTGAATTTCAAGGACCCCGACACGGGAGAAAAATTGATCACCGACGTGAGAATCGTGCCGGAAGCCGAAAAAAAGGCGCATCCGTACGCCCCCGACTGCCTGATCGGCTGGAAAACCGGCTATCGGTGTTCGTGGGAGAGAATCCTGGGCGGCTTTCGCCCCGCGTCCGTGCGTGACAATGACGACAAATGGAGCGGCGACCACTGCATAGACCCCAAGTGGGTCCCCGCCATTTTGTTCACCAACCGGAAAGTCGTCAAGGACAACCCCACCCTCTACGACATCACCGCTACGATCCTGGCGGAATTCGGCGTGCCGATCCCGGCGCAGATGACCGGCGCCCCCCTTTTCTCCCAAGGTTGACAAGAAGAAGTTACCTTGGTCGTTGCAACCTCTTTGGCATGGAATTTCCGTCAAAATTAGAATCGCTGGGACCCGGTGTAATTTCTTGACTTTTCCAACGCTAATGTGCGATTTTTTTTAACGGCATGGTTCGGCCGGCGATTTCTTCGGCCGATGGCAAGACATAGTCCCACCAACCAAAGAGAGGAGGCAAGCCGATGAAACGTTTTCTGATCTTTCTGGCGGTTTTGGCCCTGGTCCCTGCGGCCAACGCAGCCGACACGGGTGTGCTCGAAAAGGCCAAGGCCGAGGGCAAAGCGGCGTTCTACGCCAATATCACGGCGGTGGAGCCCATCATGGAGGCCTTCGAGGCCAAGACCGGGGTCAAGGGCGAATACACCCGCATTTCCACGTCGAAATATCTGGCCACCGTGCTCACCGAGCACCAGGCGGGAAAGCTCATGGCCGACGTGTTGCAGGCGCCTTTGCCCGTGTTGCAGATGCTGGAGGAAAAGGGCGTGTTCGTTCCGTATCGGTCGCCGTCGGCCGCGGACTACCCGGAATGGACCAAGGCCGACGACCGGATTCAGGTTTTCGGCATCGAGTACGTGGCCTACATCTACAACAAGGAGCTGGTCAAGGCCGAGGACGCCCCCAAGCGCTACGAGGACCTGGCCGACCCCAAGTGGAAGGACAAGATCGTCATGGCCAACCCCTCCACCCACGCCACCACCATCTCGTGGCTTGTCGGGCTGAAGGAGAACGTGTTCGAATCCGAGGACGCCTGGATGGCCTTCGTGAAGGGGCTGGCGGCCAACCGGCCCATGTTCGTGGCCTCTTTCGGCCCCACCCCCGCGCCGGTGGAAAGCGGCGAGAAGCTCATTGGAATCTCCATGCCCAAGTACATCGTCACCAAAGCTCCGGCCCCCTTGGATTGGGCGCGGATCGAGCAGCCGCTGCTGGGTACCCCCAGGGGCATAGCGGTGGCGGCTTCGGCGCCTCGCCCCAACGCGGCCCGCGTCTTCGTGGACTACTGGCTCTCCAAGGAGGCCATGCAGATGCTGGCCGACCAAGTGGGCGAGTATGTGCTGGCACCAGGCGTCTTTCCGCCCATCGACGGCATGGACCAAGCCAAGGTGTTGCCCATCCGGGAACTCTCCGACGACGAAATCCGGAAATGGGGCGACGAATTCAAGAGAATCTTCGAGGCCCCCTGACGCCCTCGACGGCATCGGGAAGTCGTTTGAAAATCCATCCAAACTGTTCAAATCCCGAAAACCGGCGGACCGGTTTTCGGGACATTCGGCACATCGCGGATTCGTGGGGAATAGCGCGTATCCTCTCCTTTCGAAGGGAGGCGGGAAAGGTAGCCAGAGATTCCAGCTCTGGTCCGATACGGCGACCGAGACACGCCAGGCCAGGATGGTCTGGTTACCCAAAATACGCCTGTTCCCGCAAATCCGCGACGAGCCGGAAATCCGAGGTCATCCGCCATGGAAATCCGTATCACCGGCTTGCGAAAGCACTATGTGTCAGAGGGCAAGACCATCAAGGCCCTGGACGACGTGGATCTTGTCATTCCCGCCAATGAAATTTTCACCCTGCTGGGACCCAGCGGCTGCGGCAAGACGACCCTTTTGCGTTGCATCGTGGGCCTGGAATCGCCCGACGCGGGCGAGATCGCCATCGGCGACGACATCGTCTGGTCGGCGGAAAAGAACATCTTCGTGCCCACCGAGCGGCGGGGGCTCAGCATGGTGTTTCAAACCTACGCCATCTGGCCCCACATGAACGTCTTCGACAACGTGGCCTATCCGCTTCAGACCCGGAAACTCCCCAAGAAAGAAATCCGGGAGCGGGTGGCACGCACGCTCAAGTTCGTGCAGTTGGAGGGCTTCGAGAACCGTCCGGCCACCAAGCTCAGCGGCGGCCAGCAGCAGCGGGTAGCGCTGGCACGGGCGCTGGTTCCCGAGCCCAAGGTGATTCTCTTCGACGAACCTCTGAGCAACCTGGACGCCAAGCTGCGGGAAGAGACCCGCAAGGAGCTTCGGCGGTTTCTGTCCGAACTGCGCATCACGGCCGTCTACGTGACCCACGACCGCATCGAGGCCTTGTCCCTGTCCGACGCCATCGCGGTGATGCGGGACGGACGGATCGTTGAGATCGGCGGGCCAAAGAAAATCTACTTCGATTCGGACCACCGGTTCGTGGCGGATTTCATCGGCCGGGCCAACCTCATCGAGGGCGTAGTAAAAGGCGAAGAAGATAGCTACATGTCGGTGGGTTCCGCCATCGGGGACATCTTCTGCCAGAAAAAGCCGGGGACCGCGCCGGGAGAGGCGGTCGTCCTGTGCATCCGGCCGGAGTTCATCCGCGTCGCGGCGGGCGACGGCGAGGCCGGGCGAAATGTCTTCCATGGCGCGGTGGAGTCTCTGGTCTTCGTGGGGGAAGTGTGCGAAGGGGAAATCCGCGTCGGCGACACTTTGCTTCTCACGCGAATCGAACCCTTCGCCGACCTTCATGAGGGGGACCCGGTCGCCTTGAGCCTGGACCCCGACCACTGCTTCACGGTGGCGCGATGAACGGCCACCGAACATCGTTTCTGACTCCCGGGCTCATCGCCGTCGTCGGCTTTCTGACCGTCTGCCCCGTGGTCATGCTGATCTTCGGAAGCTTCTCCCAGGGACTGGGCGCATTCGGCCAATTCACCCTGGAAAAGTACGTGGAGGCGTACACCGACCCCGATTTCGCCGAAATCATAGTAAACACCTTGATCTTCATCGTCGGCTCGGCGGCGGTGGCCACGGTCCTGGCTCTTTTTCTGGCCTACCTCAACACCCGGACCAATATTCCGCTCAAGTTCATGTTCCGGATTATTTCCATCATTCCCATGATGGTCCCCCACATCCTGTTCTGCGTAAGCTGGGTGCTTCTGCTCAACCCGTCCAACGGCCTGCTCAACCTTTTGCTGAAGCAGATTTTCCAACTGGACGGTTCCGTGTTCAACATCTACTCCATGCAGGGGATGATCCTGGTGGAGGGGCTGCTGGATCTTCCCATCGCCTACCTGATCATCGCGCCCGCCATGGCCTCCTTCGACGTTTCCCTGGAGGAGTCCTCACGGGTCTGCGGCGCGGGCAACTTCAGGACTTTGACCCGCGTGACCCTGCCGGTGCTGCGGCCCGCCATTCTCGCGTCGCTCATTCTGGTGGTGGTCAGGAGCCTGGCCTCGTTCGCGGTGCCTTCGGTGATCGGCATGCCGGGCAGAATCTACGTGCTGGCTTCCCACATCTACCGGATCATCGCCACCGGGTTCGCGGCCGACTACGGCATGGCGGCGGCCGTGGGAATGAGCGCCCTGGCCACTTCCATCACCCTGATCTACATTTACCGGTATCTCACCTCCGAGAGCGAAAAGTACGTGACCATCTCCAGCCGGGGCTACCGGCCCTCGACCATCGATTTGAAAGGGGCGCGGTATCCGCTCTTCGGCATCGTGGGGCTGCTTTCCTTCGTGCTCATCGTGCTGCCCGTGATCGTGCTGTTCTACACGTCCCTGGTGCCGTATTCCATGGTCCCCAGCGCCCGTGCCTTTTCCATGATGAGCTTCAGGCACTGGACCGAGGTGATGAAGGACCCCGTTTCCCTGATGGCGCTGAAGAACAGCCTGTTGCTGGGCGTGGGCGGCGCCACCCTGGGAGTGGCGCTTTCCATCTTCGTGGCCTACGCCATCGTCAAGATTCGTACGCGGGCGTCGGGGCTTCTGGAATCCCTGAGCTTTCTGTCGTTTTCCTTTCCCGGCATTGTCATCGGCATCGGGTTCATGTGGTTTTTCGTGCGCACGCCCCTGTACGCCACCATCTGGTCGCTGCTCATCGGGTATATCGCGACCTACCTGCCCTACGGCATCCGGCCGCTGACCAGTGCGTTCGTCCAGATTCACAGCCACCTGGAGGAATCCTCACGGGTCTGCGGGGCGGGCACGTTTTCGACCATCAGGAGGATTGTCGTGCCTTTGCTGGTTCCCGGCGTGGTTTCGGGGTGGATCTTGATGGCCACCATGTTCGTCCGGGAACTGACCCTTTCGGTGGTCCTCTCCCGGCCCGGCACGGAAGTGCTGGCGGTCCAGATTCTCCGGTTCGCCGAAGACGGCCTCTGGGGCAAGCTTTCCGCCCTGGGGATCATGATGATCGGAATTTCCACTTCTTTGGTGGTGCTGGCTTCGCTGGCGGGCGCCAAGTTCAGTCCCATGCGCGGCGAGGACGAAAAAACCGGGAGTGCCGACGAACGGTGCGAAATATGACGAACACACCTCCCGAACACGACGATCCTGCATCCGAAAGGATGAAAAGGAACAACTCGAGCGGCAGCTTCAACAGGCCCAGAAGATGGAATCCATCGGACGGCTCGCGGGCGGCGTGGCCCATGATTTCAACAATCTGCTCACCGCCATTCTGGGCAACATCGAGCTGCTCATGCTGACATCCGATCCGCAGAGCGCAGTGCGTTCGACGCTTGAAGTCGTCATGAAAGCCGCCGACAGCGCGGCGGACCTCACAAGACAACTGCTGGCCTTTTCCCGAAAACAGGTGATCGAGCCGCAGCCGATCGATTTGAACCATATCATCGCGCATATGCAAACCGCCCGGAAATCAAGGTGCTGTTTACCTCCGGCTACACCAGCGACGTCATCGCCCATCACGGCATTCTCGAAGAAGGCATCCATTTCATCTCCAAGCCCTATTCCATTCATTCTCTGTCCAGAAAAATCAGGGACATCCTCGGCCGATAAAAAACATTTGACATTTTGAGACAATGCCCGTAAAAGACGTCTTTTTTAAATGGCGCATGAAAGCGCCGGGGCGAATGGCAGGACTGTCGCCCGCAGTAAACGAAAAAATTCGACCTGTGCGGTTGGGAACGACGGCAAGGTGCAGAACTCGCTTGTACCGGTAGCGCCGTCTTCCACGGCGGCGCGTTGTCCGATTTTTTGCCGTTGTGGAACCCGGGCTTGGTCTTAACATCGGCCACGTTCAGGGACTATCGTCGCGGTGGTCGTCATTCCGGGCGGAGCGGTATGTACCCCGGGTGTCGATAAAATCGCCGGATTCCGTCGTTTCCGGGAATTTCTTAACTGGAACATGTAGCGTAGACCCGGAATCCAGGCGGCCGAATTTAGAACCAAGCCTTGGAACCCAAACTCGCCAAGCGCCGCGCCGCCGTGGAAGACGGCGCTACCGGGGCTATCCGGCTTCGGTCCTAAATGGATGAACAACAACAGCCCAGGTCGAAAAAATTCCGCTGCGGCGTAGGGGCGGAAAAAGCAAAATAATGTATCGATCAGAAGCCACGAAGGTTTTTGCGTCCGAGTCGGGACGGGAACTTCGTGGCTTTTTTTTTGCTCTTTCGACCGCAACGGCCCAGGAAGGAGATGGCCGGGCTTTTTTTCTCAAGGCGTCGTTTTTCCCCGAAGAAGGCGAATTCCCTTGCTGCCGCCCGCATACCTTCTGCGCCAGTCGCATTTCGGCGGTCGTTTCGCCGTACGTAAACCTAAGACTATGGAGGATCGTGATGAACCCACTCGAGGAAGAGAGAATGAAAAAGAGACCGTTTCGATGGAGAGCGTGGATGATTTTACTTGTTGTCCTGTGCCTTGCGGCTGAGTGCTGGGGGAAAAATGAAGCTGGCGACACGGAGGCGGTGGTCCTGGACGAGGTCGTGGTGACCGCCACGAAAACCGAGAAGCAGACCGGAGACGTGCCCGCGTCGGTGGAGGTCGTCACGAAAAAAGACATCGAGCGGCGCACGGCGTTCTGGGCCGACGAGTTCATGAGCGATCTGCCGGGTGTCTACATGAAGAAAGGCAATTTCGCCGATTTCACGTCTTCGGCGACCATGTCCATCCGGGGCATCACCGGGGGCGAGAGGACCTTGGTTCTCTACAACGGAATTCCCCTCAACGAACCTTTCTGGGGCATGGGGCACGTGGAGTTTCAGTCCATCCCCCTGGACGACGTGAAGAAGATCGAGGTGGTCAAGGGGCCGTTTTCCGCCCTCTACGGCGGAAACGCCATGGCGGGAGTCATCAATGTCATGACCGACGTGCCCGAGGAAGACGAGGTCTTCTTCAAGGCCAACCAATCTTCCTACGACACCACGCACCTTTATTTCAAGGCGTCGAAGCGCGTGACGGAAACATTCGGAATGTCGGCCTCCTACGACAAGCTGACCTCCGACGGAGAGCGCAATGCCTATAACGACACCGTTTCCATCAGGGAAACGTCGGACATCGACGGATTGACCAAGGTGACCGGGGTGCAATCGTCCAGGGACAAATACGGCGACATGCAGTACTTTGTGGGGGACGTTGGAAAGCAGACTTGGGATCAGGAGAAGCTGGGATTTTCGGCGGATTTCGAGCCTTCGCCGCTGCACCGTCTCAGCTTTCAGGGCGTCTACAGCGACCGGACCATCGACCACGAGGACGCCCGTAACTATCTTGTGGACGAAAACGGCGATACTTTCGACGACGGGAGCTTCTATTTCGAGCAGGACGGGAAGTACTACACGGGAACGGTTAGCCCGACGAACTTCCTGTACCGCATGCGCTGGACGCCCCGCGAGGAGAAGAACATCCTGTCCTCCCTTTCCTACCAGGGGCTGATCGGGGAGACGGACCTGTCGTCCCAGTTGGGTTACACGAACCACGACCTCAAGCGCATCAAGGCCAGAAGGACCGGCGCCACCGAGGCGGGCGGCCCTGCGCAGTCCAACGAGATCGACAGCTACAGCTACTATTTCGACACCCACGGCACCCATCCTCTGGACCGGCACCTGCTCACGCTGGGGGTGAGCGTGCGGTATAACGACGCCAAGGAAACCGTCAACGAGGTCTCCAACTGGAAGAATTACGATTCCAAGACCGCCACCACTTCCGAAGTGACCGGGGACAACTATTTCTATTCCGCGTACGCCCAGGGTGATTTCGCGCTGACCGACCAGTGGGAGCTGTTCGTGGGCGGAAGGTACGACTATTGGGACAACAGCGGCGGCGAGAGCATCGCCCGGTCCATCGACGGCGCCCAGGAGGCGACCATCCGGTTCGACTCCTCCACCGAGGGCCAGTTCTCCCCCAAGATCGCCCTGCTGTACCGGCTGTCGGAAGACACCACTTTCCGGGGGTCCTGGGGCATGGCCTTCCGCCCGCCCACCCTGGCCGACCTGTACCGCACCAGCGTGGCTTTCGGGGCGCTTGTTTACTATTCCAACCCCGATCTCGATCCCGAAACCACCACTTCCTACGAAGTCGGGGTCACCCACAATTTTCCGAACAGACGAACTTCCGTCAGCGCCTCCCTGTTCTACAACGAAATGGAGGACATGATCACCTCGGCCCGGATGGACTACCTGGAAGACGGTCTTCTGGTGTATAAGTACATCAACGTGGGACGCGCGGAATCCATGGGGTTCGAAGTGGCGTTCAAGCACCGGTTCTGTTCCTGGCTGGCATTCGGCGGCAACTACACCTATACGGACTCCGAGGTGAAGGACAACGACGTGGCGCCGGCATCGGAGGGGGCAGAATTGCTGATGGTGCCAGAGAACATGTTCAACCTCTCCCTGGAAGCCGAGTACGCGGGCCTTTGGGCCAAGCTGACCTACGAGTACGCGGACGAAGTGTACGGCGACGGAGACATCACAAACTCGCAGACCGTGTGGGACGTCTACGGAAGCTACGATGAAATCAGCCTGCTGAACCTAAAGATGGGCTACAAGATCAACGAACACGCGGAGGTATCCTACGGGTGCCAGAACATCTGCGACAGGGACTACTACCGAGGCACCGGGACCGGCTTGTCCGACGGACGCCGCCATCTTGCCGAGGTGACCATTCGCTTCTGAGGAAAGATTATGAAATTTTGCAAGCTATCGATCGCAGGGCTATTGACGGTCGGTTTCGCATATATGGTCGTGCAAGGGGCGATTTTTGCCGGTTCGGGGAATGCGGCCGCCATGGAGCTGACCGACATGCTCGGAGACCGGGTGGTTCTCGACGAGCCCGCCCGGTCAATCGTCCCCTTCTTCTTTTTCGAGGAGATATTCGCGTTGGGGGCGCAAGATGCCATTGTCGGATGGAGCCGCGGCTACTGGGAGGGGAGGCGGCAGTGGACCTGGGAAAAGTATGTCGAGGAATCCGGCTTTCCTGCGGAGAGCATTCCCGATGTCGGCTACGCGGCCACGGGCAATGCCGACAGCGAGAAAATCGCTTCCCTGAAACCGGACCTGGCCGTCGCCCCGTTTCGCCTGGCCGATCTGGAGCAGCGCCTGGGAAAATACGGCATCCCGGTACTCCATGTGGACTTTTACGACCAGAAGAACACCTGCGACAGCATCCTTCTTCTGGGACAGGCATTGGGACTCCGGGAGCGGGCAATGGCGCTGGTGGATTTCTACCAAATGCAAATCCGGAGGGTGACCGACGTGACCGAGCGGCTCACCCCGGAGCAGAGGCCCGCCGTTTACGTAGAGATGGGCCTGACCCCTCACAACACGTATGGCGCAGATTTCATGTTCGGAAAAACCATTGCCATGGCGGGAGGAAAGAACATCGCCGACGGCTACGGGATCGTCAAGAACGGCAACATTTCTCCGGAATACCTGTTCAAGGCCGACCCGGACGTTATCATTGTCACCTGCGCCAACTGGGCGAACAAATCCCAGCACGGCAAGGGGGCGCCGCTTCTGGGATACTACGCCACCCCGGAAAACGCGCCCTACAGCCTGGAGGACCGCTTCGACAGGCCCGGATGGGAGCATTTGCAGGCCGTGAAGAACAAAAGAGTGTGCTACATCCACCACGGCCTGTCCCGGCATATCTACGACTTTGTCTCTCTGCAATACTTCGCGAAATGGATTCATCCGGGGGCCTTCCAGGACCTCGATCCGGAAGAGGCCTGGCGCGAATTCCACGAGCGTTTTCTGCCCGTGGGATTCGGCGGGAAATGGGGGATGCCATGAATACTCCCGCATCTATGGAAACGTCCTCCTGCGTGGCCGTCTACCGGGAAATCACCGGTCCGAAGAAACGCATGCTCGCCTGCATGGTCCCTTTCCTGGCGATTTCCATTTTGATTTCGCTTTCCGTGGGCTCCATGGAGATGAGCTGGGGGACGCTGTTTTCCGCAGTCATGAAAAAAGTGCTGCCCGGCCATTTCGCGGTGGATGCCTTTCACTACATCACCGTCTGGGACCTCCGGCTGCCCTGCATCGCCATGGGAATGCTGGTGGGCGTCGCTTTGGGAATTTCCGGCGCGGGCATGCAATCCATCTTGAACAACCCCCTGGCGAGCCCCTACACGCTGGGAATTTCCAGCGCCGCGGGCTTCGGTGCCGCACTGGCCATCCTCCTAGGGGCGGGGGCGGCGGGCGGATGGACCCCGTTTGCCATCGCCGGGAGCGCTTTTTTATTCTCGTGCCTGGCGTTTTCATGCATCTACTTCATCGCCCGGCTCAAGGGATCGTCGGCCGGGACCATGCTTTTCGCGGGCATCGCGCTGATGTACCTGTTTTCGGCCCTGCTCTCCCTGATCCAGTACTTCGCGCCCGAAGAAGTGTTGCAGCAGATCGTCTTCTGGATGTTCGGAAGCCTTGCCGGGTCCGACTGGCCCCGGGTATTCGTGGTGTTCGTGCTGGTGATCGCGGCCGGGACCGTTCTGGCCATGAACTCCTGGAAGCTAACGGCGTTGAAGTTCGGCGAGGATGTATCGAAAGGAATGGGGATCGACACGGCGAAAGTGCGCAACACGGCCATGGTCTGTACCTCCCTGCTCACGGCCGCCGCCGTGTGCTTCACCGGAGTGATCGGGTTCATTGGACTGGTGGCGCCCCATATCGCACGGATGCTGCTGGGAGAGGACGCCCGTTTTTTGTTTGCGGGCAGCGCCATGATCGGGGCCATCTTGCTCGTGACCGCCGATACCATCGGACGGAGCGTGTTCGCCCCCTATCTGCTCCCGGTAGGAATCGTCACATCGACCATCGGCGCCCCATTTTTCATTTTCCTCATCGTGAGGAAGCGGGGAGAGTTCAAGTAATGATAGAAATCAGCGACCTGAAATTCGGCTACAACGGCATCGGCATTTTAAACGGCATCGACCTGGCCGCCCAGGCCGGGACCATCGTGGCGGTGGTGGGACCCAACGGCTCCGGAAAGAGCACCCTGCTCAAATGCCTCTGCGGCGTCAACGGAAAATGGACCGGTGCCATCCGCGTGGACGGCGCCGCGATGACGCCGCCCATCGGGAAGAAAATGGCAGCCATCGCCGGCTACACCCCCCAGAACATCCCCTTCGACGGCGCCTTGACCGTGTTCGAGACCGTTTTACTTGGAAAATGCACCAACATGTCCTGGCGGCCCGAAAAAAAAGACATCGCGGCCGTTGACGCCGTGATGAGGGAAATGGGCGTTATCGAGCTTGCAAGAAGGGACATCGGACGGTTGAGCGGCGGGGAAAGACAGCGGGTCTTCATCGCCCAGTCCCTGGTGAGAAAGCCCCGCATTCTTTTCCTGGACGAACCCACCAGCAGCCTGGACCTGCGATACCAGTTCGAAGTGATGGAGGCCATCCGGAAAATCACCGACCGCCGGGGGATGGCCACCATCATCGTCATGCACGATTTGAACCTGGCCGCCCGGTACGCCGACAGGGTCGCGGTGCTCGCCAAGGGGAAAATCGTATGCGGCGGAAGCCCGAAAGAGGTCTTGACCTCGCGGCTGATCCGGGAGGTCTACGGCGTAAAGGCCACGGTCGATCCGGACGACTCCGGACGGCCGTGCATCCATTACGCCGGTCTGGTGGATTGCAAGGCGGCCGAATAGACCGGCCGCCAGGCCTCTTTGACTCGTTATTTCTTCGTCATCCGCCAAGTGCCGTAGCAGTCATCCATATTGATCCATTCCCCGCTCATACTGCTTACGGACGCGTCCCCTGTGAAGAATACGTCCGGCACGGAGCCATACGTCGAAAAACCGTAGATGGAACCGTCGCCGGAAATCGCACCGTCGATTTCGACCTTGTATCCATCGGAATCCGTGTAGCTTCCGGAAATCTTGCTCTGGTAGACAGTAAAGGAAACGCTGAGGGTCCCTCCGCAGCCACTTGGGATTGGGGTTGAACTCCCGCTCCATGTTCCGTCGAACTCGTAACAATCCGTCTCTTCGTTGGACCCGTCAGTGTCCGTCGAAAGGGCGTTGATGCCCGCGAACCAGTAGGCTCCGGTCTTGCGGTTGCTGTACAGGGCGAATGCGACCACCGCCTGTTCGCCGGAGATCAGCAGGCTTCCCCCGGACGCCTCGGCCCCCTTCAGGATGGTGGAATAGGGCACATGTACGCTTCCCCGTGCCGGGATATTCACGCTTTGCTGGGATAGGAGCGCGCCATTCGAGTCATAATAATGGAACCTGACCAGAGTCGAAGACGAGTTGGGGTTGGCCACGTACGCTATGGTGTCCCAACTCTGGTTCTGCGCCCCGTGCGGCACCACCAGCGAGGTCGAAGCCGTATCCGTGATAGGAACGTCCATCATGCAGCCGTCCTTGCCCACGAAGCACAGTCCCGCCAGGGACTGGTTCGATTCGACCATGACCCAGCCCTCGCGTGAAACGCCGTCGCTCAATACCCTGGTCCACTGGCCGTTTTTGGGGATTTGCCTGGTCTCGGTGGAAACGGGCGCGCCCCCCGACTCGTCGTAGACCTTCACGGTGACGTTGGCGGCCGCCGTTGTGCTAAGGTTCCTCAGGCCGATGCCGGTGGAATCGCCGCCGCCGCTGACGTAATAGGGCAGGTAGTACGTGACGGCCCCGGCGGTCGCGCACCAGCCGAAAAGCACGACCGCCGCTGCAAAAAGCATTGTCTTCAAAAGATTTTTTTTCATCTGGTTTCTCCCTATGCAATGAAAAAGGTTTGAAAAAAGGGGCATTGGCCAGCCGGCCGCCGCCCTTTGAAACTTTTGGACCTGTGTGGTTGCTCTTCAAAATCCTCACACAAAGGCACAAAGACGCAAAGTGACGATTCGGCAACCTTAGTGTCTTCGTGCCTTTGTGTGAGAATTAACGGGGATCCTCGAACCAACCGCAACGTGCAAAACTCGTTGGTCTCGGTAGCGCCGCCTTCTACGCCGGCGCGGCGAACTATCCTCCGCCAACCCTTGCCGAATATAGAACAAACACCATTTTTCATTCGGCCAAATACGGCCTCCCTTTTTAGAACGCAAAGGGTCTGTCAGTCAAGGCAATCCGCGGAGGGTTGGTTCGGGCTCGTAGGGTGGGTGGGTCGAGACCCGGGCGCTGTCGCTAAGCCAGCTTTTCTTGACGTAGACGCTCCAACAATCTTGTACAGAGACCAACCCACCATTTTCCGCGCTTTTTCATCGCCCCAGACGACAGGCAATATCCCGTTATCCATCCGGGTTTGGCTCGGAAACCGGACATGCTCCCGTTTCCTTTGTTTTTCATTCTCTTCTCAGCCGAACAGGAGGTCTGAATTTCATTGCCGCTGAAAAATGTTTATCATAAAGCAAGAAACCCAGGTCGAAAGCCGTGTCGAGCCGCGAAAAGACACCAAGCGAACATGAAGAGGACCTCCGGCGTTCAACGAAAGGCCATTGCGAAGAAAACACGATGCTTGGCCGCGTTATCCGGCGAATCGGAGATGTCCAAAGTTTATTTGGCCAATGAAGGCAAATGAAAAAACTCGCTTTTCTCATCATTTTTCTTGTCGGAATTCAGTGGCAGGCTTGCGCCGGAGCAGAGAGTGGAGATTCGGAGCCCGGCCTGGAAGGCGCGGCCATGGTCATGCGAATCGAAGGCCCCATAGGCCCGGCGGCGGCGGACTACATCGAAAACGGGTTCGAAACCGCTCTGGAAAACCGCGCCTCGCTGATCGTCCTTGCCATGGACACTCCCGGGGGATTGTCCGAAAGCATGCGGGAGATCATTCGCGCCATCCTCAACTCCCCGGTCCCGGTCGTGGGCTTTGTCCATCCGCCAGGATCCAGGGCTGCCAGCGCGGGAACATACATCCTCTACGCATGCCATATCGCCGCCATGGCCCCGGGTACGAATTTGGGGGCCGCCACCCCCATCCAGATCGGAGGGGGCGGGCTGCCTCTGCCCGGAAAAGCGAGAGACGGTTCCGAAGACAAGGACGACAAGTACGACAAGGACGAAGGGACTTCGGAGCAAAAACCGTCCGGCGACGCCCTTGAGACCAAAATGGTCAACGACGCGGCCGCATACATCCGCAGCCTGGCCGACTTGCGGGGCAGGAACGCCGAATGGGCGGAACAGTCCGTCCGGCACGGCGAAAGCCTGCCGGTGAACGACGCCCTGGAGAAAAACGTGATCGACCTGGTGGCATCCGACATCGACGATCTTCTTCGCAAAATCGACGGCAGGGAAGTGGCAGTCGGCGACAAGCCGGTTGCGCTCCGGACGGCCGGTCTGAAAATCCGACACATCGAACCGGGCTGGCGAATCAAACTGCTTTCCAGCGTGACGAACCCCAACATCGCCTTCATCCTGCTTCTGTTCGGAGTGTACGGCCTGATCTTCGAATTCGCCAATCCAGGCGCCGTCGCGCCGGGAGTCGTCGGCGCCATATGTCTTCTGCTGGGACTCTACGCCTTGAACGTGCTTCCGTTGAACTACGCGGGACTCGGATTGCTCCTGTTTTCCATCGCCCTGATGGCCGCCGAAGCGTTCACCCCTTCCTTCGGCATCCTGGGAATCGGCGGAATCGCGGCGTTCGTGCTTTCCGCCACCATGCTTTTCGACAGCGACATTCCCGGCTTCGGCATCTCCTGGCCGGTGATCGCCGGCGCGGCCGCCGTGTCCGGGGGCTTTTTGATCTTTGTGCTCGGCTACGCCTGGAAGGCCCAGCGCCGTCCGGCCGCAATCGGCAAGCAGAGCTGGATCGGAAAAGAGGCCGCGGTCCTGGAATGGTCCGGCGACAGCGGATACGTCCGCGTGGGCGGCGAACGATGGAAGGCCGCCGGAGAAGAGAATCTCTCCGCAGGCGACCGCGTCGAAGTGCGCGACATCCGGGGCCTCGCCCTGGACGTGCGAAAAAAGGACCCGAAAACGAAAGGATAGGAAAATGCCAACAGTTTCCCTTTACTTGCTGTTCGTCGGGTTGGCAATAGCCTTCCTGGCTTCCGCCATTCGCATTCTGCGCGAATACGAAAGAGGCACGGTGTTCACGCTGGGGCGGTTCACCGGCGTCAAGGGCCCCGGCCTGATCATCCTGATTCCCCTGGTCCAGCAGATGGTCCGGGTCGATCTGAGAACCATCGTCGAGGACGTGCCCGCCCAGGACGTGATCTCCCGGGACAACGTTTCGGTGAAGGTCAACGCCGTATTGTACTACCGGGTGGTGGACGCCGAGAAAGCCATCATTCAAGTGGAAAACTTCCAGGCCGCCACCAGCCAGCTCGCCCAGACCACCCTGCGCTCGGTCCTCGGCAAGCACGACCTGGACGAAATGCTCGCCGAACGCGACAAGCTCAACCTCGCCGTCCAGGAAATCCTGGACGTGCAGACCGAAGACTGGGGCATCAAGGTCAACAACGTGGAAATCAAGGACGTGGACATCAACGAGACCATGGTGCGAGCCATCGCCAGGCAGGCCGAAGCCGAGCGCAACCGGCGGGCAAAAGTGATCAACGCCGAAGGCGAAGAGCAGGCGGCGGAAAAACTGGTGTCGGCGGCGAAAAAACTCGCCGTGCAAAACGAATCCATGCAGCTTCGCTACCTGTCCACGCTGGACAACATCAGCGCCAACAAGGGCTCGGTGATTGTGTTTCCCTTTCCCATCGAATTAGGAGAGCTTTTAAAACTGAAAAAATAATTCCTGAAATTGAAAAGTCGAAAAGGCAGGCCTGTCTATAATCGGGTTCCAACAAAGCCAGAGGAGGTGCCCAATGCGAATTTTTAAGGCAATCGTTTTTCCGCAACTAATCGCATATATCGTTGACAAAGGCGTCAGGGAAATGTAAAAGCCAATAAATTGATTTTGAACAGGATATTTCGTCAATGGTCAACAATTCCCTACAATTCCTCGATTTTGCCGGTTCGGATGGAAGACCTGTGTCGGGACTGGTATCGATATCCGATCAAGACAAACACCGCCTGAGCATTGACGAGCGCGCTGCGGTTTTCGATGCGAAATCTTTCCGCCATGTCGATTTCATCTTTTTTCGCCGCTATTTGGATGGGCGGTCTTCGCAGATTTCAGCCTATGTGGTTGATAATTCGGATGAGCGGTTGGGTAAAAAAGACCTGGCTGAATTGCACAGAAGCGTGTGGCTTCATGGAAAAGTCCCTCTACTGTATGTCGCCTGGCCCGGTCGAATTGACATTTTGACATGCGCGCGCGGACCGGACTTTTGGGCGGAAGAAGACCGAACATGCCAATACAATCCGGCGAAGACGGTTACCGTTGCGAGCCAAATATCCGGCGAACTGAAAAAACGTTCACAATTTTCCGCGTTCCGCCTTTCGGACGGGACCTTTTGGGAAGACCATAGAAACAAAGTCTTGGCAAACCACGCCAAGGCAGCTCACAGGTCGCTAATCCAGGCCGTCGTTGAAGCGGATAGAGATTTGGGCGGTGAAAACAACCCGGTTTTGCGCCGCCTGCTTCTCCTGCTGGTACTGATCAAATATTTGGAGGACCGACAAGTTTTTCCTGGCAGCGGTTGGTTCGGAAAGTATCGCAAAGGCGCGAGGAATTTTTTCGATGTGTTGAAGGGCGGAGATCCCGAAGAGGTTCGTCGGCTTTTGAAATCGCTCGAACGCAAATTCAACGGGGAAATTTTTGCTCTTCCGGCGGATGATCGGACACTTACGGAAAGCAACCTGAAAAGATTCGCGGAACTTGTCGGGGCAAGGACATTGAATCGCCAGCTGTACCTGTGGCAACAATTTTCCTTTGAGCATCTGCCGGTCGAAATCATCAGCCATCTCTATCAAAGATTCGTAAAGGGCGGGCACGGAACAGTTTATACACCCCCTTTCCTGGCTGGTCTGTTGCTGGACCATGCCATGCCGTACGAAAAGCTCACGGGTTTGGAACGCGTTTTGGATCCGGCATGCGGTTCCGGGATTTTTCTTGTCGGCGCATTCCGACGCCTTGTCAACGTGTGGCGCAGCCAAAACAACTGGCGGCGTCCCGACGCGAAAACCCTCAAAAGCATCGTCGAGCGAAGCATTTTCGGCATAGAATTGGATCCCGGCGCCGTAGATCTTGCCGCGTTCAGCCTTAGCCTGGCCATCTGCGACGCGTTGCAACCGGAGGTCATCTGGCGTGATTTGAAATTCGATCCCTTGCGCAATTCCAATCTGTTCGAAACGGATTTTTTTCGCGTCCTTCTTGATAATCGGCAGGGAGGACACCCTACTTTAAAAGAAAATTTCGATATCGTTGTTGGAAATCCACCTTTTGAATCCGTACTGACAGAGTCTGGCATTGAAATCGATAAAACCGCCGTAATGCAAAGCCAAGACCGAAACGGTTTGCCGGACAAACAGGCGGCATATCTGTTTCTGGAACAGGCATTGAATGTGCTTCGACCCGGAGGCGACATCTGCCTGATCCAACCTTCTGGTTTGTTGTATAATCTCAAGGCGCAAGCATTTCGAACCAATATTTTCAGAAAATATAAAGTCCGCGCAATTCTTGACTTCACATCGATTCGAAACTTGTACGAAGGAGCTGATCCTAAAACCGTCGCGTTTTTTGCTTGCGCCGTCGAACCGTCTGCAGAACACGTGCTTGCCCATTGGACGTTCAGGCGCACGGCAAGCGTTCACGAGCGGATTTGTTTCGAGCTTGACCATTACGACCGTCATCATGTTTCCCAGGAACATGCAGAAAGTGAGCCGTATGTCTGGAGGGCCAATCTGCTTGGAGGGGGAAGATTGTTCGCAGTGTCGCAGCAGCTCGGGCGGATGCGTACCCTGGCAGAATACGTGGAACAAAAAAGATGGGATTACGGGGAAGGATTCAATATAGGGAACCGAAAAACGCAAGTTCCCTTTTTGACATCGGAAAAACGATTCCTTCCTACAGCTGCATTTACCCCAAATGGTATTGAGGATTCTAAAATTGTTCCGATAGGAATAACAAAATTTGAACGGCCCAGATGCGAGGAACGTTTTTCTCCACCACTTCTTTTAATTAAGGAGATAGATTCTCTTCCCATCGCTTTCTGGAATAAAGGACCTATCGCATATCGCCACGAGATTGTGGGCATTCATGCTCCCCGTTCCCAAGAGACCGAGCTTCGAGAACTATATGTCACCTTCCGCCGGTTTCATGAGCTTTTCCGTTTCTATTGCATTTTAAACTCCAATCGGTCAATGGTCGGCAAATCCACTGCAATACTTAAAAAAGATATCGACCGGTTGCCTTTCCCTGATGATATTGAAGAACTGGATCTGTCGTTTTGGGAAAAGGTTTTATGCCGCGATGTCCTCGAATACATGACGGAATATGTGCGGCTTGGCCAAAATTCAAAACTGTTGAAAATTACGGCGGATGGAGACGATCTTAAGAAATATTCCGAAATATTCGTTCGCATGCTCGGTACCGTTTACGATGCTCTAAAAGCCGCCTCCCCCGTTTTTCTCGATGGGTTGACCTGCCAGCCCTTCTATTTCGGGGCGCGTCCAAATTTGTCTTGGGTAGGAGAACAGAAAAAAGATGAACTTGAAAAACTGATTTACGACGATGAGACGCATGAATATTTAAGGACGACAAGGGTTCTTCGTTTCTACTCCGGAAACGTATTGCTGATTGTCAAACCGGACCGGTTGCGCTACTGGATCGGTTCGACGGCAATTCGCGACGCCGACGAGACGCTTGTGGATCTTCATCGGCAGGGATATTGAATGTGACAGCGAAACACTTCGAAGGAAAATTCGCAGGTTTCTTAGAATCCGGTATCGACCATGATACTCTCGATATAAAAACAATCGATTTTGTCTACGCAAATCTGCCTGAATGGAGAGATGATCCGCACAGACCGGATGAACAGTCGGAAGATAAATTGAACTTGCAGCTCTGCAAATTTCTGGATTCCCGCGCTCGAAACGAATTTCCGATGGTCCGTTTCGATCATGAGGAATACCAAACAGAGAGGCGTCGTGTCGATCTTTCGGCATCACCGTCTCGACCGGCGATTATTAGAGCCCAGTTGCACACAATTTACAGCCCCTTTCTTGTCCTCGAAGGCAAGCGTTTGCCAGCCCCTTCGAAGGATCGCGAAAAAGAATATGTCACGGGAGGCGCAAAAAAAACAAGCGGTGGCATTCAAAGATTCAAACGTGGACTCCACGGAGCGCAGATGCATTTGGCTGCGATTGTCGGATATGTGCAGAAAGGTTCTCTTCGAAGCTGGCATGATGAAATCGATAGATGGATAGTGGAACTCTCCGATGGGACTATTTCGGACAACTGCATTTGGGATGCAGATGAAAGGCTGAAAATCGTTCGGGAAGATACGCCGAAGAAAGTAATGGATTTTCGTTCGATCCACACGAGAACAGGGGTAAAAATCGGTGATAAGATCGTGCTGCGACATCTTTGGATTTTGATGTTAAAGTGAATTATATTTTGTCACTCTTTCAACGTGCTTTTCGACGCTCTCGGTAATTAATTTGATACGTCCATTTTATGGCGACCAGCCCGGAGGCATCCGCAATCCCTGGTGCTTCTGGTAAACCATGCGAATTTCAGACAGTTTGCAGACCTCCGACGTGGTCAAATCGACGATGGTTTCAAGCAGCGTCGCTGTCTCTTGGGGAGGGTGTTTCGTCTCGTCCATGAGTTCCGTTCCATCCCAGGGCAGAACCTCTATTTTGTTGAGCGCCATCAAATCCCGGAAAACGTTGCCCCTGACAAACCAAAGCCCCCTCAGGTCGTGAATCCCGCACTTGCCGGGATCGATTTCCCCTTTTTGGCACATCCGATGGACTGTGCCCGCATAGAGGAATTTGCCTTTGGGCAAGTCCATGGGATCGAAATCGAGTTTCAAATATTGTGTTTGGACCGAATCCAACTGAGCATCGATCTGCACCCATCTCTTCTCCGCCTGGTTCCAGTATTCGCAAATCCAATGGTCTTCGAAAGACCCCGGCATGAAATATGTCGCAAATCCCGGGCGCGCTCTTGCCGGAATCTTTTTGTGCCTCAAAAAGGAACACATCAGGAGCGCGTAGTCCCGACAGTTGCCGACAAGCCTCTTTACCGGTTCGCGGGGCCGGTCGAGAGGGGAGCTGTCCAGCTCGATCATGCGTTCAAGCATGTCTTCGACTTTGCGAATGCCGACTTCTTGCGTTCGCTGCTCCGAGAGTTTCAGGCCGTGCAGGCGCGCATGAAAAACATGAACCAAAAGGCCTTGCGCGACTGTGCGCAATTCGGGAATTTCGCTTGGCAGGGCATCGTAAAGACGTAGATGCTTCCCCGGATCGGTCATGATGCCATGGGTTGCATAGTATTGACGAGGGTCTTTTATATTGTGGCTGTCGTTTTGACAATACATGGTTTCCGCTCCTGATGGAAAACAGCTTGTTTGGAAAAAAACAAACGACGCCAGAACTGCCAAAAGCGCAACCCTGGCTTTGGCTACGATCTCTTCATTTATTCGCATATCTTATCCATACTCGCCGAGCAAATGAACCGGCGGTTCGCTCTGGGCACCCGCCGAATTTACGTGTTGCCCGTTTGAATGACATTTCCCAATTCCGAAAGGGACTTTATCGCATAGGGCCTACTGCAAAAGGCAGAATGCGACATCGGGAAACAGCCTCCAGCTCCTTTCATAGGCATCGAGATATCTTTGAAAAAGATTGTCGGCTTTCGCATCCGAAAGGATTCGGTCATGGGAGAAAAGCTCTCTCAACCGCTCTCTCCTTTGACCCTGAAAAGACAACTCGCCTGCCAGATATCTCTGAACATGTTTTTCCGTGAGCGCTCGCCAGTTGCGAGCGAACTCGCTCGGCGATTCCGGAAAAATGTCCTGATAAATTTTATGAAATTCCATGGCTGCCGTAGTCTCGGCCGACTTGTTGTCGAGCAATGTCTCGTCAATGTCGAAAAAGATCATCGTTTGTCTTAAAGGGTTCCTTGCTTGAATCGTAAAAGAAAAATCCTGGTTATAACGGATTTGGGGGAGCGGCAATGCGTAGGTTGGGTTGAGCGGGTTTCATGTTGGGTTTCGCTTGCTTCCAAACCAATTCGCGCGCCGTATCTGTTTGTTTGATAGAATTCCGTAGCGAAACCCAACAATTAACGACGCTCAACCCAACCTACATTCCACCCCCCCCCAAATCCGTTATAACCAGGAAAAATCATATGTCTGATGCGAATGTTTAGTCTGATCGGAACAATAAATCAAGTTGGATTTGTTTTCGTGCAACTGGGTGCTGGGTTGCGCAGCCGTCGTTCAAAACATGCTCCTCATTTGGCAACCATAGTGTCTTTGTGGCTTTGTGCGAGGAAAATTGCGTCGGGTATCCGACGAACCAGCCGCAAAGATCGAAAAAAACAATGTCTGTGGGAATTTCCGCCTTGTTTTTTCCAGATGTCTTTGATGAATACCAATAAATATTATAATTGGGTACAAAATCGTTTTTCGGGAGGTTCTCCAAGATGCAAAAAAATACGAGTGTGATTCTTGGCAAGCATTACGAGTCATTCATCAGCAAGCAGATTGAGATCGGCCGTTTCTCTTCCGCTAGCGAAGCCGTGAGAGCTGGTCTGCGGCTGCTTGAGGAAAGGGAGATCAAGCTCTCCGCACTCCGACAGGCTTTGGAAGCCGGAGAAAAAAGCGGGGTTTCTGAATATTCCTTGAATGGTGTTTTACAAGAACTCGATTTGGAAGACGGCGAAAACTGATGTTGCCTTTGCGGATGACCAAAAAGGCCATTCAGGACCTGAAAGAAATCGGCCGTTTTATTCAGGAGACTTGGGGGAGGGAGCAGCGAAATAGATATCTTTCGAAATTGGATGAATGTTTACAGAATGTTCTGTGTCGTCCCTATCGGGACTTTTAAGAAAGCAGGCTCGAAAACCCGGCAATGAATTGCCGGGCTATTGTCTGTCGTCCCTATCGGGATTTTAGGAAGAAAGAGGGCGTCCCCATTTCATTTTCGAGTTAATGCAATTGGCGGGATTCATGTCTGCAATCGGACAGGCGACATCTCGGCCGGGGCTTGGTTATAAATTCGGCCGCCTGGATTCCGGGTCTACGCTACATGTTCCGGTTAAGAAATTCCCGGAAGCGACGGGATCCAGCTATTTTATCGACATCCGAGGTACATACCGCTCCGCCCGGAATGACGACCGCCGGGACGATAGTTTTTGAAAGTGGTCGATTTTAAGACCAAGCCCCTCGGCCGCGACCTCGCCAGCGACGCGCACCGCATGTTCCAGCCGGGGATTTTCCGCCATGGTGAAGTTCAGGCGCATGGTGGACAATCCCTCCCCCGTTTTCGCGAAGAAATACTTTCCGGGAACGAACGCCGCGCCGCGTTCCAGCGCTTCCCGGTAGGCGGCCTCGGCGTCGAAGCCCTCGGGTCCCTCGACCCAGACGAACATGCCTCCTTCCGGCTCCGACCATGAGAATCCCTTTGGAAAATAGCGCTCCAAGGCCCCCAGCATGGCTTCCAGCCGAGGAGCGTACAGGGCGATGATCTTGTCCAGGTGGGAGTCCAAGTATCCTCCGCGCAAGTACTGCTCCGCCAGCGCCTGGTCGTATGTGCTCGTGTGCAGGTCCACGCCCTGCTTGACCGTCACCAGCCAACGGCGCACGCGTTCCGGCGCCGCGCAGAAACCGATCCTCAATCCGGGCGCGAACACTTTGGAAAGCGTGCTCGCGTAGATCGTATGCTCCGGTGCCAGCGACTTGATGGTGGGGACCGGTCGTCCCTTGTATCGCAAGGCGCTGTACGGGTCGTCTTCCAGAAGGAGCGCGCCGTATTTTTCCAGAATTCCGGCCACCGCTTTGCGGCGCTCCAAAGAAAGAGTACGGCCTGTGGGATTCTGAAACGTGGGGACCAGATAGACGAACTTGACCGGCCGCCTTCTCAACGCTTCTTCCAGGGATTCGGGAATCAGGCCGCCGTCGTCGGACGCTAGGCAGGCGTATTCCGGCTCGTAGGGGGCGAAGGCCTGTAGCGCGCCCAGGTATGTGGGCGACTCCACCGCCACCGTGTCTCCCGGCGAAATCAGAATCTTGCCCACCGCGTCCAGAACGCCCTGGGAACCCGTCGTCACGAGGATCTCGTCTGCTGCGGCCCGAATCCCGTTCGATTCCAAGTACTCGGACAACGCCTCCCGAAACGGCGCGAAACCTTCTGTAGGGTCGTATTGGAGAGCGGCGGCACCGTATCGGGTCAGGACGCGGTCGGTGAGTTCCTTCCACAAGTCCAACGGGAAACTCTCCGGCGCCGGTATTCCCCCGGCCAAGGAAATCACGCCGGGGCGCGAAACCGCTTTCAACACCTCGCGAATCATGCTTGCGTTCATTCTTTCCGTACGCCTGGCCAACTGGATCGACGGTTGCATTGTTGTACCTCCTCGCCTAAAATCGATGGTTTTTGTCGAATCGATGGTTTTTGTCGTCGCGTTTCAAATCGTTCTTGATTCATTTACCGGATTTCGCTACAGGATAACAGATACAAAACAATCGATTTTTGACCATGACAGATATGGCGCGAAAGGCGTCGGACGGAGAACAGGATGAAGGTTGAAAAAGAGAACGCCTCGTTTCGATATGCGGGGTTGGCGGATTACATGGAATCCAAAATCATGGCGGGGGTGTACAAATCGGGCGAGAAGCTTCCCTCCATAAGAAAGCTGCGCAAGCGCACCGGATTGAGCATCACCACGGTGCATCAGGCGTACCTGGAGCTGGAAAAGCGGGGCGTGGCCGAACCCCGGCCCAAGTCCGGGTATTACGTCCGTCCGCTTATGAAGAACATCATGCCCGCGCCTGAGCTGGAGAAGCACGAAGCGGCCCCCCGGAAAGTCTTTGTCGGCGACCTGTTTCGCAACATCGTGGCGGACATGAGCGATCCTGCCCTGATTCAGCTGGGGGGCGCGTGTCCCTCGCCGGAGCTTTTTCCGTACAAGGATTTGGCAAAAACGATCCGGGGAAACGCCGCGAGTTATTTTAAATACGGCGTCGCCACCTACGAAAACCCGGAAGGCAACCCGGAATTGAGGCGGCAGATCGCCCGGCGTGCCTTGGCGCCGGACACGGGAGTCGGTCTGGACGAAAACGAGATCGTGACGACCAACGGCTGCATGGACGCAATCCATTTGTGCCTGCGCGCCACTACTTCGCCGGGGGACGTGGTGGCGGTGGAGTCGCCGACCTTCCACGGATTTCTCCAACTGTTGGAGGACTTGAACCTGTACGCCTTGGAAGTCCCCTGCGATCCCAAGGACGGGATCGATTTGGACAATCTGGAAAAGGCGCTGGAGGAAAACCGCGTAAAGGCGGGGCTCTTCGTTCCGAATTTCCAGAACCCGCTGGGAAGCCTCATGCCCGAAGCCAACAAGGAGAGGCTGGTGGAAATGTTCGCGGACCGGGGGATTCCTGTCATCGAGGACGGCATTTATCGCGAGCTGTACTTCGGAGACAGCCGTCCCCGGACTCTGAAGTATTTCGACAAGGGCGGGACGGTTCTATACTGTTCCTCCTTTTCCAAGTCCCTCGCTCCCGGCCTGCGCGTGGGATGGACCATTCCCGGAAAATTCCGGGACAAGATCGTTCGCCTGAAGCTGAGCACCGGCATAAGCTCCGGGACATTGAGCCAAGTCATGGTCGCGCGATACCTGAAGACCGGAGCCTACGACCGCCATTTGCGAAAACTGAGAACCGCGCTGAAACGCCAGGCCGGAGATCTGCTGATGGCCATCGCCCGGCATTTTCCCCAAGGAACGAGAGTCACCGCTCCGGCCGGCGGACTCGTGGTGTGGGTTCGCCTGCCCTCCTCGGCAGACAGCCTCGAAATCTACGGTCAGTCGAGAAACGCGGGCGTGGCCGTTCTTCCAGGGCATTTGTGCTCCACACGGAAACGCTTTCGAAGCTGCATTCGATTGAGTTGCGCAAATCCGTGGACCCCCGAATTGGAAAAGGGGATCGAGCGCTTGGGCGAGATCGTCGCGAGTACGCTGGATAAATAACCAACGCCGTATAGCCCCGGTAGCGCCGCCTTCCACGGCGGCGCGACGACCCGTGCTCGATGAATTCATAATGGAAGAGCATCGGACATTGCGCCGCCGTGGAAGCAGGCCCTAAGGGCGGCCATGGCCCGCGACGCCGGGTGCGCCGGGGTGGTTTGCTCCGGCCTGGAAGTCGCCCATATGAAGCAGAAGTTCGACAAGAATTTTCTGGCCGTCACCCCTGGCATTCGCCCGGCGTGGGAGCTTTCCTCGGCCGACGACCGGAAAAGAGTGGCGACCCCGGCCTCGGCAGTAAAATCGGGCGCGGACCTTCTCGTGATCGGAAGGCCCGTTCGGGACGCGGACGATCCGGCGAAAGCGGCCTGGAATATCGGAGCGAGGAAACGATGAAGCCAGGGATTGGCTTCAAACATCCGGCAATTGCTTCAGCCCCGCCAGGGAGAGCAGGCCGTTCAAATCCGCGCGGTCCGACCACAGAACGCCCTTTTCAGCCATCAGGGCTTCGGCCTCGGGCGTGAACCCTTCGTGGGCGAAGAACCAGAGGCGGAGGATTTCCAGCCCCGGCCCTTCCTTTTCACGCAGGAGGCGGCCCTTGTATAGCAAGGATTCCACTTCCTTGACTCCCGCTTTCCTGCCCCGCCACCATTTGCTTTCGCAAATCCACATCTCCGTTCCGGCGGCGGCTTCCACGTCGATCTCCATGTCCGGAGCCGCTCCCAGGCGCGTACGGTGCCAGATGTACACCCAGCGGGCGGGAACGGCGATGTCTTCGGGGGTATGAAAAAAGCGGGCCGGAAGTTCGCGTCGCTGGGTGTTCCAAAGGACCTGGCTCATGTAGACCTCGCCCAGATACCCGAGATGATCGTGGATTTTGCGTTTCAAGGTGCGGTATTCGAGAATGAGGTCCTGCTGCACTCTGATCGGATTGTTGCTTTCCACCGCGATTCGTCCCCAGACCTTTAGAAAATCCAAAAGAATCGGGTCGTCTATCTTGCGAAACCATCCGCCCAGCTCGTTGTATTCCAACAGGTCGCCGCGAGACAATTTGATCAAAATGTCCCGAACGGATTCGACGGACACGTCTCTGCCCTCCCGGTCGAGCAAAACCTGCCGGATTCGTTCCGGCCTAATCCATTGGTCCTCCTCGAGGGCCGACAAGTAAAGTACCCACCTGGTAATTCCGTGTTCGTTGATCCGCTTGATCCACCGATCCACCTGGTCGTTCAATTCTCCCCATATGAACCCGGAGGACAAGTCCATGGCCAGGATTTCGTCCATTGCGCGTTCGTCGGAAAGGCGTTCTTCCTGTTTGACCGAGCGACGAACCACGGCGGTAATGTAAAAGGGATTGCCGCCGCACCGGGCGGACAGCACCGGGGCCATGTCCTCGGGAAGCGCGGCCTTGTAATAGCGGGCGCTTCGCAGGGCCAGTTCCGCGCCCCAGTAATCGGTCAAAGGCCCGATGGGTTCGCTGTCGAACCGTCCGAAAAGAGAACCGCGTCCCAGAATTTCGTTCGCCAGAATGCTCATGGCGGAACCGGTGACAAAGTGCGGGCAGGTCGGGGATTCCACCGCCTCCTGCATCGACCCGACTATATCGAACCCGTGCTGGGGCAGGCGGGTGTATTGGAATTCGTCAAGGAATACGACCACCGTGCTGTCGTCTCTGTCCGAGACGAACCTGGGAAGGGTCAGGGCGCTGGACGCGGGATCGACCACTCCTTTGTTTTCCAGGGTTGTCAAAAACTTCAATGTCCCTCGAAGCCCGACGCTTTCGGGTATTTCTTCGCTTGCCCGGACCCTCAGGTCTTCCCGGCTGCAAAGCTTTTCCGAAAGAAGGTCAGGGTCTCGCAACCGGAAAGCCGCGTACCATCGGAGAAAATTCTCGGCGTACTTTTCCGCGAATCTCCATTCGTCGATGGGCTTGTCCTGGAAGCTGAAATACACCGGCACGGCGGATCTGCGCAGGTCCCGGTAATGCTCCTGCTCGAAAAAGAGCCGGTTGACCACGCGTTTGAAGATTTCCGTCTTGCCCATGCGCCTCTGGCCCAGAAGGACAGTGGACATGGCGCGGCGGGTGATTGCCTTGAGCGCGTATTCGTAGAGATATTCCAAGGGTTCGTCCCGGTCCGTGTAGACCTCTTCCGGGGTGACGGGACGTATGGCCCAGGGCGGCATTTTTTTATTCGCTTGGATATTTTGCATCCTGTCTCCAGCAATTCCAATTTTGGCTTTTGATGTTCGTCCGAACATGCTGTTTTACATACAAAGTTTACCATTTTTGGCCTATCGTTCGCAAATCCTCGGCACCATTCCCCCTTGAGGGGGTCAGGCGGGTGGTCTGGATGCGTCCGAGTCCGCAGCGTCGCCGTAGCGCTTCTTTTCAATAAGGTAATAAGGTTTGTGTCAAAAATCGGAACCGCCTGCTACTAAGGTTGAAAAGAACAAAAATAAGGTTTTTACTCGATGTTCAAGGGATTGATTTTAGCATCGGCCACTTTCAAAGACTATCGTCCCGGCGGTCGTCATTCCGGGCGGAGCGGCATATAACCCGGGTGTCGGTAAAACAGCTGGATTCTGGGGTGATGAAAATGCTCCCTGTTTAGCCGCAACAATTCCGCCGGGTTTTATTCCGCCCAAGCTATCGCGGGGCTGGTTCGGGTGCGTAGGGTGGGTGGGTTGAAACCCTGGCGTTCGGGGCTGGTTCAAAGCTTGTTAACGCCCGCGTCCTTCGAGCTTGTACGAAGCCCAACCCACCATTTCCCGAGCCGCCTCGATGTCATTCGTTCGAAAAAGCGCCGAATTGGCGGGGCAAATGGTGGGTTGGACTCCGTGCAAGATTGTCGGGCCATCCATTTCAAGGGAAGTTGAATTTGCGACAACGCCAGGGGATCGACCCACCCACCCGCTCCCGAACCAGCCCGTGCGGATTGCCGCGAGCGGGAACAAATCCCGGCAGAAAAAAATCTCCCGAAATTGGATTGATCATTGTTCGTTGCGCTTACCGTGCAATCGTTTTTTAATTGGAATTGCTGTCCTGCCTCCTTTTCATTGGACATCCGGCAGTTGCTTCAATCCCGCGAGGGCGAGCAGGCCGTTCAGGTCTGTCCGGTCCGACCACAGAACGCCCTTTTCCGCCATCAGGGCTTCGGCATCGGGCGTGAACCCGTCGTGGGCGAAGAACCAGAGGCGGAGGATTTCCAGGCCCGGCCCTTCCTTTTCCCGCAGGAGGCGGCCCTTGTACAGCAGGGATTCCACTTCCTTGACTCCCGCCTTGCTGCTCCGCCACCATTTGCTTTCGCAGATCCACATTTCCATTCCGGCGGCGGCTTCCACGTCCAGCTCAATGTCGGGGGTCGCGCCCAGTTTGGTGCGATGCAAGATATACACCCAGTAGAAGGGGACGGCAATATCTTCGGTGGTGTGAAAAAATCGGGCTGGAATCGTTCTCCGCCGAGTGTTCGAAAGGACCTGGGCCATGCAGACTCCGCCCAGATATCCGAGACGATGGTGGATTTCCCGTTTCAAGGAGCGGTATTCAATGATGAGTTCCTGTCGCACCTTGACCGGGTTGTTGTTCTCAACGGCGATCCGGCCCCAGACCCTTAGAAAATCCACCAGAATGGGCTCGTCCGCCTTACGGAACCATCCGCCCATTTCGCAGTAGTCCAACAGGTCGCCTCGGGAAAGCTTTATCAGGATATCCCGAACCGACTCGACGGACACGTCCCGGGCTTCCCTTTGGAGCAGTTTTTTTCGAATCCGTTCCGGTTTTATCCATTCGTCCTTTTCAAAGGCCGATAGATACAGCACCCATTTGGCAACGCCGACGTCGTCGAACCGTTTGATCCAGCTTTCGACCTGTTCGCGGAGTTCCTCCCAAATGAACCCCGAGGAAAGATCGACGGCCAGGATCTCGTTGAACGTCTGCTCGTCGGCAAGCGTTTTTCCCTGTTTCGCCGATCTGCGAACAACGGATGCGATATAGAACGGGTTTCCTCCGCATCTTGCGGAGACCGCCGGGGCCATGTCCTCCGGCAAATCCGCGCTGTAATATCGCGCGCTGCGCAGGGCCAGTTCCGCTCCCCAGTAATCGGTCATCGGCCCCAACGGTTTGCGGATCGACTGTCCGGAAAGAAGGCGGGGGCTTCCGAGTTCGCCGGATAGAACTCCAAAGGTCGATACGGCGACGAAATGTGGGCAGGTGGGGGACTCCATGGCATGGCGCATCAGCGGTACGATCGCAAAATTGTAGTTCGGCTCGCAGGCATGCTGGAATTCGTCGAGAAACATGACGATGGAGCCTTCCAGCCAGTATACACCGGCACAACCGATTTGCGAGGATCAGCGTAATGGGCCTGCTCGAAAAAAAGCCGGTTGACCACCCGCTTGAAGATCTCCGTCTTGCCCATGCGCCGCCGGCCCAGAAGGACCGTGGACGAGGCGCGGCGGGTGATGGCCTTCAGCGCGTATTCGTAGAGGTATTCCAGGTGTTCCGCCCGGTCAGTGTAGATCTCCTACGGGGTGATGGGACGGATGGCCCAAGGCGGCATGTTTCCGTTGGCGCGGGCATGGCTCGTGGCGTCTACTTCGGGGCCGATTCGCTTTCGGTAAACGGCGGCAGGCCCGCCTCGGCCCACATGGCTTTCAGGCGGGTTCGGGTGGCAGCATTGGCTTCATCACATATTATTTTGAATAAATTTACATTTCTCCAATAAGGTTTCGACTTATTGAATTTGTCGTATGCGAGAATGCCTTTTATCATAAACGTACCGAACTCTAAAAGGTCTCCTTGCAATTCGGCAACCATACCTAAAAGGATAAATGCGTCAGCCGCACCTAGTTCGTCTACTTGATTTTTTGAGATTTCTAACGATTTGCGGTACCATTTTTTTGCAGCATTATAATTTAATCTACTCTGATCGACAAAACCCAATCGGCAACATGTAGACGCGGCTTCTTGTTCGATTCCGTTTTTCGTTTGGAGTTTCAACGATTTTAGATACCATTTTTCGGCGGTATCATAATCGAGTTGTTCTCTGACAAGGTCACCCAATTTCTGATATGTCATCGCAGCCTCGTACTCGTCTCCATTTTTTTCTGAAATACTCAACGATTTGCGATACAATTTCTCAGCTGTGACAAAATCTTCTTTTCGTTCTGCCACCATACCCAATTGGTGATATGTTATGGCTAAGTCTCGTTCGTTTTCTTGCGTCTTCTTGATTACCAAGGATTCTCGATACCATCTCTCGGCAGCATCGAACTCGCGCTTTTTATAGGCGATATTCCCCAGCTGATGGCACGTGAGTGCGACCCCACGTTGTTTTCCTTGTTTTTTCTTGATGACCAAAGATTTTTGATACCATTTTTCGGCGATGTTGTAAGAACCTTTTTCTTCGGAAATCCTTCCTAATTGGTGATAGGTGACTGCGGCTCCGTGTTCATCTCCACACTTTTCTTTGATATTTAAGGATTTTTTATACCATTTTTCGGCATCGCTTAACTCTCTTTTTTCTCCACAAATCCTACCCAATTCGTGGTAAGTTGTCGCAGCTTGGTTTTCATGACCGTACTTTTTTGAGATACTAAGCGATTTGCAAAACCATTCTTTAGCAGTGTCAAAATTGCCCTTTTCTCTATCAATCATCCCCAAAAGGTTATATGCTTCTGCTTCAAATTGTTCATTGCCATCGTTTTTTTCAGCTTGAGCCAACCTGAGAAACAGATCTTTCGCCTCTTCAAAATTTCTCATTTCATAGGCATGCAAAGCAATGGATCGAAGGATCGCTGAAAAATGCATATTCATCCTAAACTTTTCAGCCATGTTTAAGGCGAAATCAAAGCTTGCCCCAAAAAAATGAAAAAAAAACCGCTGTTCGGGCAGTTCTGTGTCTACAAGATCATCCGCAAGAGTTCCCATGACATTCACGTATGCGCGGGTCCATGCGATCCGGGAGTCTTCGGTTTCGAGCGCTATCATGACAGACCGCAGATAGCCGGTCAATGCGGGATGCAGTTCGAACACGCCTTGCGCTCGCTCGTGCAGCAGGCCAGTATGGGCCAGAGAGTCGGCGAACCGCCGGACTTTTGCGCCGGTCCAGGATTCCTCAACCTTCCGGGCCATGGCTTCGAAATAATTCAGGACCATGAATCGCTCGTGGAGTCCCAGCAAGATCAGCAGAGGGGCAAGTTCCTGGGGCAGTGATTTTCGGGCAAGTTCCAATGTAGCGTAGAGCCTGGCCGACGTTTCGTCGTCATCTGGACCCAGGCCGTTCAGGTCATTTTGCAGGGACTCGATCAGGGACGCGGCGGTGCGTGTCTCCAGCAGGGGCAGAACCACCCGCATGGCCAGGGGATGGCCGTTTAGCAGGTCCATCAGGCGGACCAGGTCCGGGTCGTCCTGTCTGATCCGGATGCCGAGGGCATCGACGATCTCGTTTAGAAACAGGTTGCGCTCCTCGCCGTCCAGGCCGGAGATATCGAGCTTGCGGCGTTCGGTGCGTATCCATTCCTCCGGGCTTCTGCTGGTGACGATCACCTTGGTCTTTCCGCCTCTGAGCTTTTTTAAAAACGCGGCCAGCAGCGACCGTTGCTCCGGGTCCATGAGGGGGCGGACCTCGGTGCCCTCGATGCCGCACACGGATTCGAAATTGTCCCAAACGATGAGGAACCGGTGTTCTTTCATGGCGGACGCCAGGGCTTCCAGCCGGTCGTCCAGCGGCGCCAGGGAGAAGTTTCCGCCGAACAGTGCTTCGCCCATGCGGTTGATCATTGATTCGGCGTTGCGGACATCGTTGAACGCGAACCAGAAGCAGCCCTTTCCCAGCCCCTGGGTGCGGGCCAGCCATTTGACGAACCCTTTTGCCAGGGTGGTCTTGCCGATGCCGCCCATGCCGTGGATGAGCACGGCCGGTGTCTTGGACCGCAACGCCCGCTCCAGGTCCAGGATGGGACGGTCCCTGCCGATGAAGCCGTAGGGGTTGTCCTCGTCTTCGATTTCCGGGGGCAAGGCGACTGTTTCGCTTTTGGGACGTGCGGTGGCGGCGAAGGAGAAATCCAGGGGGGCCTGCTGGTAGAGCACCGGCACGAGCCAGTCCCGGAGCGGAAAGTCCCCCCGCACGCAGGTCCGGTTCATGTCGGAAAGCATCTGCCGCCTTCCGGCCCGGACCGCGTTCTCCATTTTGCCGTCCTTGAACAGGGAGCGGTAGAACGCGGGCAGAAACACCTGGGCCCCAGTGACATACAGGGAGTAGGCCATGGCCACCACCGAGCGCACGCCGGATTTCAGCAGGGATGCGGCCACCGAGGCGTACGGGTCCTTGGCGGCGGCGTCGATCATGCCGGACTGGCAGGCGTTGAGCACCACGGCCGGCACGGCATGGTCCCGCAGCAGTGCGCTGAGCTGTTCCGGCAGGACCAGGTCTTCCTTGCCGTCGGCGGTTTCAAAGGCCAGGCACCCCTGCGGACCTTTCAAAGTGAACCCGGATACCTGTTCCGGCGAAAGGCCCCCGTACGCGCCGTGACCGTCGAAATGCAGGATATGGTAGAAATTCGGGCGATTGCGCAAATGCTCCTGCAGACGGTCCAGGGTCGGGGGACGCAGCACGTGGACCTCGGCCGGAAGGTTGCGGGTTTCCGCCAGTTCCACCAGCAGACGGGAGATGGAACGGTAGCGGACGTCGTTGTCGAAGGGCCTCGCGGTGACCAGCAGGATGTTCACGCAGTCTTTGGGGAGGTCTTTTGAAAGCGGGGCCGGG
Source organism: Desulfobacterales bacterium (assembly GCA_963674505.2). Taxonomy (GTDB): domain Bacteria; phylum Desulfobacterota; class Desulfobacteria; order Desulfobacterales; family SKZT01. The sequence continues at coordinate 4,256,279 of CAXXIG010000001.1, read as the reverse complement.
TCCATGACGCGGTTGAGTTTCCGCTCGATCCGGCACACTTGGGCGAATGGCTCCGCCATGGGGTCTTTCAAAGCTTCCCAGTTCCAGGCCAGAATGCGGGGATCGTCCGAGGAGATTCGCAGGCGAAGGCGGCGATAGCCGTCCGCGACGGCCGCGTTGAGCAATCCGCCGCCCTCCCGGTTGTCGAACAGGGCGTTGAACGCCGCTTCGCCCCATTGCCTCAGGCTGTCCAGCACCCGCTCGGCGACGTCCGTATTTGGCTCGAAGGGGTAGTCCAGAAATTCCTCCAGGTACCACCGCAGTTCCTTGGACAGGTTGCTGTGGGGCCGTCCCTCCACGGGAAAAGAATCCGGCGACGGAATTTCCACCGCACGGGTGCGCTTGCCGTCTGAAAGGCGGACCACTTCGAACCTGTCCGGGTCCGTTGCCACATGCTGTATGACGAGGGTGCGCATGGTTTCCTATCCTTGTTTTTTCGGGTCCATCCAACCCAACAGTTTTTCGACCAAGGCTTTCAAAAGCGCGTCCGACGCGGATGGCTTTTCGATCACAAACGAGGTCTTGCCCTTCTTGTCCTTTTCGAAACGGATACGGGTCTGCAGAATGACGATGCCAGCGACCACCATGCCGATGGTTGCGGGATCGACGGAAAACCGCTGCGTGTTCGCCCCCAGGATCATGGCGGAGATGCGCTTCGCATATTCCGTATCTTCGGCCAGCCATTGCAAGGCGGCACGTGCGATTTCCCCTTCGGACGCCCTGTCCGCCGATCCGGCTCCGGCGACCGGCAAGGCCGATTCCAAGGCCGCCGCCATCTCTGGAGTGGGGGAAGTCTCGATATTCCCACCCCTCATCAGGCTTTTGGCAATGACACCCGCGATGCCGATGGCGGTGTCGTCGTCGAGTGATGCGATGATTGCGTTTGTCATGGAACGATTCTCCTCGATAATTGTTTGCGCGCCAATCGAAATATTTAAAAATCTATACTTGATTCTTATCGGAAACAGTGCGTCGAAGTCAAGGTGCCACTCGGAGAATAGTAACAGCTCCAATCTTGACGGATTTGTGACATCGCATCTTTCACACCCCCCTCTGCGCCTCTGCCCCTCTGCGTTGAAACAGGCCCTCGCTCCTCAAGAGGCTGTTTTTTAACGCAGAGACGCAGAGGCGCAGAGGGACGCAGAGACGAGCCGGCCTATTCGGCTGCGGTTGCACTCCTGCTTTGCCCTGCAAGGTCCTTTTAATCGGTGTGGTCGAGGGTAAAGACAGCCTGTTCGAAATCACCCTTGTCTTTTATGACTCAAAGTCCAAAAACAACCGCGTCTTTTACGACAGTCAACCACGGCAATAAATTGCCTGGCTATTGTCTGTCGTCTCTGGCGGGACTGTCCGCTCAAGAAACATTGACGCAAAACGCTGAAGTGGCTACTCTCGAAATGAAACACACACAAGGAGAGGAGATATGAACGTCATAACGGCGAAGCAACTGAAACAAAAAACAGGCGAAGCCATCGGAAGAGTCAGGTCTGGAGAACGGTTGACCGTAACTTGGCGCGGAAAGCCCGTAGCCGTCATTTCTCCGCCGACCAAGGAAGATATGGAGGCCTGGGAAAAAACAAGATCGTTTGAAGAGGCCTGGGCCGATATCGAGCGGACGCTGGACAGCACGGACCCCGAGTTTAAGAATTGGAGAGAGGCGGAGGCATGGGCCAGAAACAGGACCTGATTTTAATCGACACGAATGTCTTTGTAATCGATCTTCGATACAAAAGAGATGTGAATTACCGGACCAACCGCGCGTTTCTATCTCTGGCTGCCAGACGAAAAACGGGTTTCACGACCATTGTCAACCTTCTGGAAATATGCGGAATTCTGTCTTTCAATCTGAACGAAAGACAGTTGACGGAATTATGGTTCTATTTCCAGGAGAAATACAAGATCAGAGTAGTTCCGGCTCCCGATTTCGAATCCGAATTCCCGGTGGTCAAAATAGGGGACATATTCGAAATGTTGAAAAGAAGAACATCCCTGGGCGACGCTTTGATGATTTCGATAGCGAACAAGCATTTGCCGTTCGTTTCCACCATGGTCAGCTGGGACAAATCGCATTTTGAAAACCTTTTTCACGGAACGGTCTCGAACCCGGAAGAGTTTTTGAATACATAGCGACCTTTTCGCAATTATAGGATCGCAAGTCCGGAAACAAGCCTGTCTTGAATGACAAAAAATAAGGTTTTTCGTCCTGTGCGAATGGCGGTTTTGGGCTTGGTTCTAAATTCGGCCGCGTGGATTCCGGGTCTACGCTACATGTTCCAGTTAAGAAATTCCGGGAAGCGACGGAGTCCACCTGTTTTATCGACACCCGGGGTACATGCCGCTCCGCCCGGAATGACGACCGCCGCGACGATAGTCCCTGAAAGTGGCCAATGTTAAGACCAAGCCCACGGTTTTCGACCCAAAGCCAAAGCCGGTTGGAACCGGTAGCGCCGTCTTCCATGGCGGCGCGGCGCCTCGGCTGTGCGGAAAGGACCGAGCAGCGGTTAAAGCGCCGCCGTGGAAGACGGCGCTACCGAGGCATGCGAATTTATGCGCCTTTTTGGGCGGAAAAAACTTGAGCATCGAGTTTCAGGACATGATGCCAGCCATCCTGAAGAGCATTTCGATCTCTTCGGCCCAACGGTCGTTGTCCGGGGTTTCCAGGATCATGGGGATTTCGTCGAAGCGGTCGTCGGCCATGAGCATTTGGAAGGGGGCGAGGCCGAGCTTGCCTTTTCCGATGGATTCGTGGCGGTCAACGCGGCTTCCGGCTTCGCGCTTGGCGTCGTTCAAATGGACCCCTTTGAGGCGGTCGAAGCCCACGATTCGGTCGAACTGTTCGAAGACGTCGTCGAAACCTTTTTCGGCCGTTATATCGTAGCCCGCTGCGAAACCGTGGCATGTGTCGTAGCAGACGCCCACCCGGCTTTTGTCCTCCACCAGTTCGATGATGCGGGCGAGATGTTCGAAGCAGTATCCGATGTTGGTGCCCTGCCCTGCGGTGTTCTCGATCACCGCCGTCACGGTTCTGGTTTTCTCCAAGGCCATGTTGATGGATTCCGCGATGACTTCCAGGCATTGGTCTTCGGAGATCTTGTCCAGGTGGCTTCCGGGGTGGAAATTCAACAATGAGAGACCCAGGGTTTCGCAGCGTTGCATTTCGTCGAAAAAGGCGTCCCGTGATTTTTTCAAAGCGCTTTTTTCCGGGTGGCCCAGGTTGATCAGGTAGCTGTCGTGGGGGAGGATGTGTTCGGGGTTGTAGCCGCATTCCTTGCAGTTCTTCTTGAACAGCTCCACCGATTTTTCGGAAAGGGGCTTTGCCTTCCACTGGCGCTGGTTCTTGGTGAAGAGGGCGAAGGCCGTGGCCCCGATTTTCTTGGCGTTCAGGGGGGCGTTTTCGACCCCGCCCGCCGCGCTTACGTGTGCTCCGATTCTTTTCATGTTTTTTTCTCGCTTACTTTTTCTTGCGGTAAACTCCCCTTTTCACATTTTCAATTTTTCCAGCTTTTTTCAACCGGGCCAGAGCGCTATAGACCTTAATGGAATCGAGGCACGTCTTTTTGACGATGGCGGCGATATCGGCCCCTTTCCGTGTTTTGGGGATCGCGTTTTCCACGATTTCCGCCACGTTTGAACAGACGGAGTTCAATGTTTCCGGTGCGGTTTTCGTTTTTCGGGACTTGTTTTCCTGTGCCGGGGCGGATTTTCTTTTCTTCCGGTTCTGCGCCGGTTTTTCGGGAGCGCTTTTTTTCCTGCCGGCCGGCTTGGCTTTGACTTTGGTCCTCGCTTTGGCATCTTTTTTCGCTTTGCTTTTGGCCGCCTTTTTCTTTTTCCCGGACGGTTTTTCCGAAGCGCTCCCCTCTTCGTCGCCTTCCAGGTCGATATCGAACATGGCGCCCAGATCGACGTTTTCCAGGACGCGGGAGCTTTTGGCTTCGGCCTTGGTCAGGAGTTTTTTCGTCTGATCCTCGAGGGCTTCTGCCACAAGCTCTATTGCATCGACATTTCTCAAAGTGAAAAAGAGCATCGGGTTTTCGTCGAGCCTGGCACCGACGCCATAGAGGGTCGCGGCCACGTGCTTGCACATTTTCGCACAGTCCGGGCAGGAGCAGGAGAGCGATATTTCCTTCGGGGAGGGAAACAGGCCGGTCCCCTGGGCGGTGAAGATCTGCCCCAGGGCCTTGGGGAACTTTCCTTCCCGAAGTTCCGCCATGGACTCGATGTCGCCCATGCACGCTTTCTTGATTCTTTCCCAGGTCTTGTTTTCGATGGGTTTGATTTTTATGGAAACTTCGTAGGGTCTTGCTTCGGAGCCCTGCACCAGAGCCTCGATGCGTTCCCTGCCGATTTTAAGGTCCAGAACCGCGCCGTGCCGGACGTAGCTTCTTCCCCGCTCGATGCGGTATGCGTAGTCGGCGTAGCTTTCCATGTTCTTGTTCCAGGCCTTGCCCCACCAGGTTTTCGCAAGAGCCATGCCCTCGATGGCCACCGGCTGGATGTCCGGGTTTTTCTTTCGCAGCTGGGCCAGTTTCTTTTTGGCCTTGGCCTTCTTCTCGGCGACACTCACGTATGGTTGGTAATAAAAGCTCATTGGCAGTCCTTTTGTTTCTGTTTTTCAGGCGACGTTTTTTCTCATGCGACGCTCAGCTTGAAAAGTTCGATCAGCTCGTCGTCGTTCATTTCGGTGATCCACTTTTCCCCGGTCGCCGCGATAATCCGGTCGGAAAGCTCGGCCTTTTTCTCCAGCATGAGGTCGATCTTCTCCTCCACGGTACCCCTTGTGACGAACTTGTGCACCACGACGTTCTTTTTCTGTCCGATGCGAAAGGCGCGGTCGGTGGCTTGGTTTTCCACGGCGGGGTTCCACCACCGGTCGAAATGGATCACGTGGTTGGCCTCGGTCAGGTTCAGGCCGACGCCCCCGGCCTTCAGCGAAAGCACCATGAACGGCACGTATTCGCCGCTCTGGAACTTTTCGATCAGCGTTTTGCGCTTATTCACGGGCACGCTTCCGTGCAGGACCAGCCCTTCGCGCCCGAAAATTCCGGAGAGAAAATCGGCCAGAGGTTCGGTCATTTCCTTGAACTGGGTGAAAACCAACGCTTTTTCCCGCTTTGCGAAAATGGTTTCGGAAATTTCGCGCAGGCGGGAAAACTTGCCGCTGTCTTTCTCCTCGAAAAGGCCGGTGCCCAGATACTGGTCGGGGTGGTTGCAAATCTGCTTGAACTTCATCAGGGCGGAGAGCACGAGCCCCTTTCGCTGCATGCCTTCGGTCTCGGCGATGGTCCTTGCCAGGTCCGCGACCAGTTTTCGGTACAGCGCCACCTGCTTTCGGCTCAGTTCGGTGAATGTTTTCATCTCCACCTTTTCGGGAAGATCCGAGATGACGTTCTTGTCGGTTTTCAGGCGGCGGAGGATGTAGGGAGAGACTGTTTTTCTGAGCCTTGCGTACCGGCCGGGGTCGTCTTTCATGCCGGAGGAGAATTTCTTGAACTCCGCCGCGTTTCCCAGCAGGCCGGGGTTTAAAAAATCGAACAGGGACCAGAGGTCCGACAGGCGGTTTTCGATGGGCGTGCCGGTCATGACGATGCGGTTTTCGCAGTCAAGCCTCTTTACCGCCTTGGTCTGCTTGGTTCCGGGATTCTTGATGGCCTGGGCTTCGTCCAAGATGACATATTGCCAGGAATAATCCTTGAGCCATTGGTACTTCTGTGCAAGGGCGTAGGTGGTGATGACCAGGTCCAGGGAATCGAGCCACGACTTGTCTGCGGATTCGACTTTTCCGTTCTTGTTCGCCTGGGGGTGGGCGACGAAGAATTTCAAGGTCGGAAAAAAGCGCATGATCTCCCGCTCCCAGTTGGCGATGAGGGATGCGGGAATGATCAGAAGGCTGGCTTTGGCTAAATTACCGCCTTTGGAAGGACCGCCGTTTTTTCCGGTTTGCAGGGAACTTAGAAAGGCCAAGAGTTCCACGGTTTTTCCCAGGCCCATGTCGTCGGCCAGGCATGCTCCGAATTGCAGGTTGTGCAGGAACCAGAGCCAATCGACGCCCTTTTTCTGGTATTTCCTCAGCTTTGCCAGGAAACCTTTTCCTGTCTTGACCGGCGGAATGCTTTCGGGATCGACCAGCTTTTTCATCACCGACGCCATCCATTGGCCGTGGCCGATCTGGATGTCGTCGTCCTCGGCATCGACCCCCAGGAATTTTTCCGGGTTCAGCTGGAAACGAAGGGCGTCGCGGACGCTCAGCCCCTCCTCGTCCGCCAGGGCCTGGGCCTTGTCGTAGGCTTCCAGGACCTTTTTGAGCTTCTCCGGGTCCGCAGCGACCCATTTGCCTTTGATGAACGCCAGTCCCTCGGAGCCTTCCAGGAGCTTGCGCGCTTCTTCGGGACTGATGGGGGCGTCTCCCAGAAACAGCTCGGCGTCGAATGCCAGCAACGCCTTCATGCCCATGACCGACGGCGCCGCCCCCCCCATGCTGATCTTCAGGGAAGCGCCCGACGCGCCGCCTTTCCACCAGTTGGGAATGCCGCACATGATACCCGCGTTTTCGTAAAGGGGGACCTCCTTCAGGAAGGTGAAGGCCTCCTTGGAAGTCATGGCCAGCGGATGGAAAAGCTCCCCGGAATCCAGAAGATCGCGAATCAGGTTGCTTTGCTTGGCCGCCCTCTGCACGGAAGCCAGAAGCTCCAGCAGTTTTCCGCTTTCGGCCCCGTATTCCTCGAGCGCGTGCTTTAAGGGAAGGTGCTTGGCCTTTCCTTTTTTTCCGATTCGCGTGGCGTAGGTGGAGAGAAAAGCGAAAGGCGCTTGCTGGCTTTTGTTTTCCACGAGGTGGAAAAACACCTTGCCGGCCACGTGGAACCCCGCTCCCCGTTTCTCGACGAACTCCTCCACCGTGCCGTCGAAATCCGAGATGGCTTGCCGAAATCCGTCCCCGAGACGCGCCCATATCCTCGCCAGGACCTTTCTCGTGAGGTATTCCGCGCCGGTCATGGGCGGGACGGCGTCGAGATATCTTTCGAGAAGCTCCTCGTCGAGTTCCACTTGGACTTTTTCCCGCACGGATTCCAAGTCCGGTGTCCGGGTCAGCTTTTTGGCGAATTCGGAGGCGAAATTTCGGAAAAACGCCATCGAAGAAGACAGGGGAATGCTACTGTCGCCGAAGGCGAGGGTGACAAGCCAGTCCTTGCCGGGAGTGCGATACCGGGAAAACAGGGTTTCCTGCAAAAGCCTCGAGCGGTCCTGGACAGGTTCGGAAGTGTCCGTCCATTCGAGCATCAGCACCCCGCTGGGCATGACGATGGCGTTGAGTTCCTGGTTCATGAAAAATCCTTATCCGAAAATTCCTATGGCATGTCGTCGTAGCCCCGCGCCAGTACTTCCCTTGGCTTGGCGCCGTCGGACGGTCCCACGATTCCTTCCCTCTCCATGACTTCTATGATCCGCGCGGCGCGGTTGTAGCCGATCCGCAAGTGCCGCTGGATCATGGAGATGGAGGCCTGGCCCTGCTGGGTCACAAGTGCCACGGCGTCGTCGTAGCGTTCGTCGTAGTCTTCCTCGCTCAGCTCCTCCTTGTCCTCGGAGGGCGCTTCGATGACGGACTCGTCGTATTCCGGCGGCCTCTGCTCCCTCAAAAAGTCCGTGATCAGGGTGATTTCATCTTCGGTGATATAAGCACCGTGGATTCTCTTCAGGCGGGCCGTGCCCGGAGGAAGAAAAAGCATGTCGCCGCTTCCCAAGAGTTGTTCGGCGCCGTTGGAGTCGATGATGGTCCTGGAGTCGGTCCTGGACGACACCTGGAAGGTGAGCCGGGTGGGAAAATTGGCCTTGATGATGCCGGTGAGAACGTCCACCGAGGGCCTCTGGGTGGCCAGGATCAGGTGGATTCCCGAAGCGCGGGCCATCTGCGCCAGACGCGTGAGGGCGAACTCCACGTCCTTGGAGGTGACCATCATGAGGTCGGCCAGCTCGTCGATGATGATGACGATGTAGGGGAGCTTTTCCGCTTCCCCGGCCTTGGTGTTTTCTTCCGCTTTCTTGGGTTCGGGAGGCGCTTCCGGCGTCTTGCTTTCATCCTGTTCGCCGTTTTCCCATGCGGCTTTCCCGGCCGGATTTTCGGCAGGCGGCTCCGTTTGCTTGCTTTTGGCCTTGGCTTTTCTTTCCTTTTCGATCTTGTTGTTGTACTGGGCGATGTTTCGGACGCGCATTTCTGAGAGCAGGCCGTAGCGCCGCTCCATCTCCTTGACGGCCCAGAACAGGGCGTTGGTGGCTTTTTTCACATCGGTGACCACGGGGGTGATCAGGTGCGGAATGCCGTCGTAGGAGGAAAGCTCGATGCGCTTGGGATCGACCATGATGAATTTGACTTCTTCCGGCGTGGCCTTGTAGAGGATGCTGCATATCATGGCGTTCAGACCGACGCTTTTTCCGGTGCCGGTGGCGCCCGCGATGAGCAGATGGGGCATCTTGCCCAGATCCGCCACCACCGGGTTGCCCACGATGTCCTTGCCCAGACACAGGGTCAGCTTGGACTTGGCCTTTTCGAACTCGTCGGAAACCACCGGGTCCTTGAACCGCACGACGTCCCTGACTGTATTGGGGATTTCGATTCCGATGACGGCCTTTCCGGGAATGGGGGCCACGATGCGGATGCTCATGGCGCGCAGGGCCAGCGCCAGATCGTCGGACAGGTTGACCACCTTGTTGATCTTCACGCCCGGGGCGGGCGAATATTCGAAGGTGGTGATGACGGGTCCGGGGGTGATCGCCACCACCTTTCCCTTCACCCCGAAGTCTTCCAGCTTCTTTTCCAGCAGCCTGGACTGCATTTTGAGATTTTCGTCGTCCGGGGTGTTGCGCGTCGGCTGGGGTTCTTCCAGAAACTCCAGCGACGGGAGCCGGAACTGCTCGTCGGACTTCATGAAGTCGAAGGTTTCCTGCCTGGGTACGGGCTTTTTCTTGATGGGCCGCCTGGGCATTGTGATGATTTTGATTTCGTCCTTCTTTTCGGGCGCTTGCTCCCGCGCGGACCGCTCGAATTTTTCGACGGCCTTTTGCTCTTTTCTGTTTTTGCGCGCCTTGCCGATCTTCTTCACGCCGGTGCCGGCCGCGGCCCCGGCGGACACCGCCCCTTTTCCCAAAAATTTCAGAAAGGCGAACAGCGACACTCCGGTGCCCATCATCAGGCCGATCAGCCAAAGGATCACCAGAAAGAAGGTCCCGCCGACCGGATTGGCCAGTTCCAGCATAAAGGACTTGAACGGTATGCCGATCATGCCCCCGGAGGAAAATTCCGAGCCGAAGAGCAGATATTGGTCCTGCCTTATGGCAAAGAGGCTTCCGGAAGTCAGAACCAGAAGCAGACCGCCGAAGACGGTCACGGCGACATAGGCCTTGTTCACGTTCTGCCGACCGAACAGGCGCAGGCTTTCCAGCATCAGAAGCACCGGTATCCAGAACGCCCCCAGGCCGAACAGGCCGATCAGGAGGCCGGACAGGTGCGCGCCCAGAAGGCCGAAGAGGTTGTGGATTTCCGCGACATCCGCCGCATTGTTGATCGACGGGTCCTCGGGGTTGTAGGACAGCAGGCTGACCAGGGTGAGGACCACCAGAAAAAACAGCAATATTCCGGCGATTTCTTTTCGCATGTTCTTCTATATTTCCTGAATGAAGGGCAAAATGACGGGACGCCGCCCGATGGTAAAATAGAAGTATTGCCTGAGGGCAGTCTGGACCTTGGACCGAATCTTGTCCACCCGGTCGGGGGTTTCGGGGCCGACCTCCTCCACGATTTCCAGCACCACGCAAATGGCATCGTCCAGCAAATGCCCGGTTTCGGTTTGGAACACGAACCCCTTGGACAAGATCTCGGGGCCGTAGATGATCACGCCGGTTTCCTCGTCGAAGACCATGCTGACCATGACCAGTCCCTCTTCCGAAAGCACGCGTCGTTCTTTCAGAACACTTCGGCCGATGTCCCCCACGCCTTTTCCGTCGATCAGAACGCGGCCGGTCTCCACGGTGTCCCCCAGCCTTCCGCCGTTTTCGTCGAACACCACCACCCTCCCGTTTTCCGCCAGAAGGACCCGATCTTCGGGGATGCCCATCTCCCGGGCGAGCCGGGCGTGGTGCACCAGATGGCGGTATTCTCCGTGGACGGGGATGAAATATCGGGGCCGGGTCAGCTGGATCATGAGCTTGAGTTCCTCCCTGAAAGCGTGTCCGGACACGTGGATTGCGGAAATTTTTTCGTAGATGACGTCCGCCCCCCGTCGATAGAGGTTGTTGATGATGTTGGCGATGGCCTTTTCGTTTCCGGGTATGAACTTGGAGGAAAGGATCACGGTGTCGCCCGGCTGGATTTCGATGTGCTTGTGAACGCCCCCGGCCATCCTCGCCAGGGCGGACATGGGCTCGCCCTGGCTGCCGGTGGTGACGATGATGGTCTCCTCCTCGCTGTAATTGCCCAAGTCGTCGATTTCGATCTCGGTGTTTTCGCCGATGGTCAAGTACCCCATCTCGCAGGCCAGCCGCGCGCTGGACTCCACGCTCTTGCCGTTGAAGACGATTTTTCTGCCGGTCCTTTCCGCGATGTTCACGATCTGCTGGATACGGGCGATGCTGGAGGCGAAAAGGGCGACGATGATTCTTCCATTGCTTTCCGACGCGATGCCGGCCAAGGTTTCCCCCACTTGGCGGTCGGAAATGGTATATCCCGGCTTTTCCACGTTGGTGGAATCGGACAACAGCGCCAGGACCCCCTGCTCGCCGAGCCTGGCGAAACGGTTGAGATCCGTGTCCATGCCGTCGATGCCGGAGTGGCCGATCTTGAAGTCGCCGGTATGCACGATCAGGCCCGCCGGCGTATTGAGCGCGATCCCGACCCCGTCCACCACGCTGTGGGCGACACGGATGAACTCGATGTCGAAATGACCCAGATGCAGTGTCGCCCCCGGTCGAATTTCCACCAGATGGACATCGGGCAACAAGTCGTGTTCCTCCAGCTTGTGGCGCACCATGCCCAGGGTGAACTTTGTCCCGAACACCGGGACTTTGAATTCCCGCAGAAGGTAGGGCAGAGCGCCGATGTGGTCTTCGTGGGCGTGGGTGAGGACGACCCCTTTCAGTTGGGCCCCGCTTGTTTTCAAGTAGGAGAAGTCGGGGATGACATAATCGATTCCCAGCATGTAGTCCTCGGGGAACATCAGACCCGCATCCACCACCACGATGGCGCCTTCGTATTCGAAGGCCATCATGTTCAGGCCGATTTCGCCCAGGCCCCCCAGAGGAATGATTTTCAGCATCGCACTCCCACCGGCCCCCGGTCGAAGGATTCGCAGATGGATTTTCGCACGGCGGCCATCAGCTCGTCCTTTTTCTTTCTTGTGTATCCCTCCGTGGGAATCGGTCTCTTGATTTCCACATATACGTTGTTGGCGGTGATTCTGAGATCCTCCTTGGCCATGATCGCTCTCGTGCCGTGCAGGACCACGGGAACGACGGGGACTTTGGAATCGACCGCCATCACGAAGCCGCCCTTCTTGAAATCGTGGATCAGACCGTCGCGGCTGCGCGTGCCTTCGGGAAAAATAACCACCGACGTGCCCTTTCGGATGGTTTCCGCAGCCTTTTTAAGGCTTTTGACCGCTTCCCGGAAATCGGTCCGGTTGATGCTGATATATCCGGCGCGCTTCATGGCGTAGCCGAAAAGCGGGATTCTGAAAAGCTCGATTTTGGCCAGCCATCGAAACTGGACCCGCAGATGCGCCAAAAGAACCGGAATGTCGAAATTGCTCTGGTGGTTGGCCATGTAAATGTACGACCGGGACGGGTCGATATGCTTCAGTCCGGTCACCCTGACGCGAATTCCTGCCACCCGCAAAATCGAGGCGCCCCAAATTCCCGCGATGCGATGGGAATTGTTGCCGCTTTTGTCCAGGAGCGAAAAGAGTATGGCCAGGATTCCGAAGAATATCGTGGAGACCACGATGTAGGATATGACAATGGCGGTACGAAACATTGTTTTTTCTCCCAATGCGCCTGTTTTCGCCGGGCGAAAAAATCAGGCTAGAATCTCCAGTTTTTGAAGGAGCGAATCGACGACTTCGATCAGCCAGTTTCTCTGGGATTCGTTCGCGTATTTCATGCAGTCGCAGCGCATGCGGTTTTTGGTCCTGACCAGAAGCTCGAACACGATGCGCTCCGGTACGGCTTCCACCGCGAAATAGAAAGGCTGGCATTCCTCGTGCTCTGTTTGCACATCGTCCAGAAATTCTTCGTCGATGGGAATCCAATAGATACCGTCCATGGAGGAGTCCTTGAAATTATCGTCCAGGTATTTTTTCATCTTCTCGTAATCCACCTGGCCGATATCGTCTATCACGTACTGTTTCATAAGCGTTGGCTACCTTTATGTGTTGCAGTTATTTTTGGCAATGATCTGTCCGGGAGGCGAAAAGGGCCTCCATCTCTATCATTTTTCTTTTCATTTCGGGCCCTCCGCCGAATTTTCCGACGGTCCGGTCGCTTCGCACCACCCGGTGGCAGGGTATGATCACCGGAAAGGGGTTCTTGGCCATGACGGTCCCCACGAACCGATAGGCGCGCGGACACCCCGCGTTTTCCGCCAATTGCTTGTAGGAGAGGGTCCGGCCAAGGGGAATACGGGCCGTGGCGGACAGCACACGCCTTTCCAAGTCGGTCAGGCGTCCGAAATCCAGCCACTCCCAAGGCGGCCAGGAAGCTTCCTCGATTCCGCCGGCGAAATATGCCCGAATGGCTTCGGCCATGCTCCGCGCCTTGGGATGCGTGCCGGGCGCCCCCCAAGCCTGTTCGTCCGCGCAGGCAAAAAGCTCGGCTTCGCTGGCTCGGGGCAAAAGCACCCCGACCGCCCGGAAAGGTCCCTCCCGGTACAGAATCGCGCACAGCCCGAAGTCGGTTTTAAAAACCAGCCGCTTGTTATTGTTCGTTTCCGAATCCATTTTCATCTCCTACAGACATGGCGGAAAATCGGGAAGATTTTGTTTTTCGTCGAAGGAAAAAGGCCCCCAGTCCCCCGCCAATTCCAAGTCCGGCTTGGCGCCTATTTCGTCAGAAAACGCCTTGGAGGCATATATGAACTCCAGGTTCTTGGTGTCCCTGATTCGAACGATGCGAGCGCTCTCCGGATTTTCCACGCCGGCGGTCAACGCGCAGACCCGAAGGCATTCCAGGTCGGTTTCGAAATGAATCGGCACGGCCGCCTTTTCCGGCGAAATGGCGGTCACCGCGTTGACTTTCGTCTTTTCGAAATCCATGGCCCGGACCAGCCGGGAAGAGACCACGTCGGCCAGGCCGACCCCGTTGGCGTTGCCGTCGGACCCCGGGGACAGGTCCCGGGCGAACAGGCGCTTGACATGGGGCGCTGTGAAAAAGTCCCCGGCGATGTCCCTGTGGCGGCCCGTGACGTTGGAATCCATCCCGATGCCGCTGATGTCCTTTCCCATCAGATCCACGATCAGAATATCGATATTGTCGAAAGGGACCCGGGCCATGAGACAATAGGAGTGTTCCAGAAGCTCCTTTTCCCTTTCGATCATCGTTTCGGGGGCCAGAAGCTCGACGCGGCACAGCTTGGCGACTCCGTCTTCCACAAGCGCGAGCCCGCCGATTACCTTTCCGGTTTTCAAAATCTCGGCGGCGGCCTCCTCGATGATGCCGAACCCGCGCCCCACGGCCTTGGCATGGAATTCCGCCGCGCCGCGCGCCTTGCCCAGCCCGATGGTCAAGATCTTGCAAAGCCCGCTTTCCACCGGCAGCTTGAACTTGGTATGGGGCTTGACCCGGTTGACTGGAAAAATCCAGTCGGCTTCCAAGGCGGCCTTTGCGAGATGGATTTTCACGCCCGAGGGAAGTTCCCCGACGACATGGGTCTCCATTTCGGAACGGATGGGAGCGCCTGCGGCCTTTTCCGAAATGCCCAGTTTTTCCAGGATTTTTTCCTGCCCTTGGGGCGTCGCCCCGCCGTGGCTTCCCATGGCCGGGACAATAAAAGGTCGAAGCCCGTTCTTTCTGAAAAACTCCACGACGGCGCAAACCGCCTGGTCGATCCGGTCGATGCCCCGGCTTCCCGCAGCCACCGCCACGGTTTGTCCGGGCCGCGCCCGTTTCCAAAAACCGGCCGGGGTCTCCATGGCTTGCGCGACCGTCCGGCAAATGTCGGCTATTGCGGCGCGGTGCAGCTTTTGCCTTACCACAACCATTTCAGGCGTTTTTGCGAAATCGAAGTCCATGCGTGTTCCTTGGCAGGGCGTACGAAAAGGACGCCGGCATCCAAAAAGGCCCCCCGGTTGGCGCGGGAAGGCCATTGAAATCGTTGGAACTTTAGCAAGTTAGGACAGTTCTGTCAATTTTGATTAGAAGTGCTGCGGCAATACCGAAGAAACGGATGACGGAAAAAAAACGCCCGTCGCGGCCAAGGGGCTGCGACGGGCGCTTTAAATGATTTTCTTAGCGATTAGGTCTCTTCGACGGTGATGGCACCGGGCTCGCAAACCTCTACGCAGCTTTCGCAACCAAGGCATTCGTCAGCGTTGACCGGGTTGGACTTCCCGTCTTCCATCTCGAAAACCTCAACCGGACATACATCCACGCACTCTTCGCAACCTTCGCATTTTTCTTCGTCTACAGTGGGGATAAAAGCCATTAAAAGCCTCCTTTCATCCATTTAATTATTGGTGAAGCGGTTAATAATAATCGGTGAAACTCACCATGGGAAATCAAATTCAAGGAAAGGCCTTATACCAATTCGGATAATCCGTCAAGCCTTTCTACACTTTTTTCCAAAAAAGGTCGCAAACCACATCGTGCCGTTTGCCGAGGGCCGTGAGAACGCCATTCCATCAAAGGCATTCGAATTTCGCCACGAAGGTTTTTCGGCCGTCGGGCGCTTGTTGCCCGCCCTGGGGTCCCTTGTCGGTCTGCAATTCCTGAAAAAGGGTAAGCGGAGACTTCCCCGGAAACGCGAATATTTTCAGCGAGCCCAGGTCGCCGCTGCCTGGCTCACATCCCGGAATCGCGACGGGACCGTCTTCTTCCATTGTCCCCTTGGCAAGCCGGTCCAGGTTTTCGGCCACAGCCGCCCTGATTTCGGAAACATTCTCGGAGGAAATATCGTCGAGGGAGACCGGTCCCGTGGAATAGGCAGGGGGCATATCGGCGTAATATTCGGGAATCTGGTCCAGCACCGCCTCGCTGGTGGTCAGCAGCAGCCAGCAGCCGGATTCGTCGGGTCCCACGGGGTCCTGCTCGAAAAGTTTCAGCCATGCCGAAACCCTCTGCCCCGTCTTGTGGCGCCCCGTGTCTTCGGCGATCACACGGTCGATGGCCTTTTCGCTCTCTTCCGAAAAATCGTCGTCCCCGCGCATGACCGTGAAGAGGTCTTTTTCCAAATCCCGAAACTGCTTCAGGTCCCTGTTGATTTCGCTCTGTTGCTGGTCGAAGGCGTGGGCGATGAGAAGAAACAGACGGACCGCGAACAGGGGATCCGGTTTGGGCTTGTCGGGCGCAACTCGGCCCCGCTTGATGTCGGCCTTGATCCGGGAGGTGGAGTTTTCGCTGAACATGGGCACGGTGTCTTCGCCGAGGCTGTCGAAAAGACGGGTTTTAAAGAACGTCGTCTCGCTTCCGCGCTGTCGTTCCAGCCAATCCCGGTATTCCAGGACCAGAGCCTCGAGGCGCTCCTCCTGTCCTCCCAGGGGGGCGCGCAATTCGACACGCCCCTGGTCCGCCCATTTGCTAAAAGCCTCGGGCACCCTTCCCTCGGAGGGATGGTACAGGACGAATTGGGAAAAGAACCGTCCGAAACTCTCGCAGAGGGGCTCCGAGACGAACGTGAATGGAAAATATATCGGTTTCATAAATCCTCTTTTTTCAGTGGCGACAAATTGTGAATATCAATCGATTTTGCGGTCCCTGACCGTTATGCCTCTGGCCTCCAGCTCGTCGCGAAGGCGGTCGGACAATTCCCAGTTCTTTTCGGCCCTCGCCCTTTCCCGTTCCCGGACCAGCCTTCGCACCTCCGAGTCCGCGTAGTTATCCTGAAAATCGAAAATATTCAAGACGGAATTTATATTTCTGAAAGCCCCCAGGATTTTTTCGGCCCCGGCGGGATCGATGCCGCCGTCGCGTATCAGGATGTTGATCGTCTTGATGTTGCCGAAAATCGACGCCATGGCCGCCGAGATGTTCAAATCGTCGTCCATGGCCCCGACGAACCCGTTTTTGACGTCGTACAGGAGCTGATCCAGCTCCGGATAGGCCTCGCCTTTTTCCAGCTGCACCAGGGAATGGATGCACGCGTCCAAACGATTCAGGGCGTTTCTGGCTTCGACGAGACGCTCGGGCGAATAGACCACCGCCTTGCGATAGTTTCCGGATACCAGCCAATAGCGAATTTCGCGGCCGGTAAATCCCTGGTCGGCCAAATGGTCCAGGGTCAGCGAGCTTCCGTTCTTATCCGAAGCGTTATCGTCGATGGCGACGCGGTCGGAATGCAGCCAGTACTTGGCAAGGGGCTTGCCGGTGACCGCCGTCGCAATGGCGATCTCGTTTTCGTGATGGGGAAACATCAGCTCCCTTCCCGCCGTGTGAATATCGAAGCTTTCCCCCAGGTACTTCATGGACATGGCCGCGCACTGGATGTGCCAGGACGGACGGACATTGCCCCAATCCGTCTTGATGTAGATTCCCCTTTTCAATTCCGAAAGCTTGGCTCGCTTCATGAGGGTGAAATCCCGGGGGTTGTCCTTTTCGTATTCGTCCAGATCCACCGTGGCGCCCAGCCTGATCTTGTTCAAATCCACGCCGGAAAGATCGCCGTAGCTGGGGAAGCGGCCGATGTTGAAGTACAGAGACCGGAGTTTCTCGTAGGCGTATCCTTTCCTCGCCAGTTTTTCCGCCAGAGAGACCATGTCGTCGATGTGTTCGCTGGCCCTGGGATATTTGGCAGCCTTCTTGATCCCCAGAAATTCCAGGTCCTTCTTGAAATTTTCGATATGCATCTCCGTGAATTCGGAAAGTTCCATGCCCGCCTTTTCCGACCCCTCGATGGTCTTGTCGTCCAGGTCGGTGATGTTCATGACATGGTTGACCTCGTATCCCCTGAATTCCAGGTATCGGGCCAGAAGGTCGGAAAACACGAAGCGCCTGCATTCTCCGAGATGCATGCGCGCATGGGCGGTGGGGCCGCAGGTGTACATGGACACCTTGCCGGGGACCATCGGGATGAAGGGCTCCTTGGTTCTGCTCAAGGTGTTGAACAGCTTGAGGTCCACCTTTTCCCGGACCGTGAAAAGCGAGGTGCTCAGGTAGCGCTCGCCCCCGTCGGGAAAGATCATGACGATGGTCCCGCCGTCCATAGTCTTGGCCTTCTCGGCCGCCACGGCCATGGCCGCGCCGCTGCTCATGCCTACGAACAGCCCCTCCTCGCGGGCCAGGCGACGCGTCATCTCGAACGCGTCTTCGTCCTCGATGTTGACTTTTTCGTCCAGAAGCTTCTTCTGGTAGAGTTCCGGCTGGTAGGCCTCCTTCATGTTCTTGAGGCCCTGGAGCTTGTGGCCGAGATAGGGCTCGACGCCTACGATGACGATATTCGGGTCGTACTCCTTCAGACGCCTGGACAGGCCCATGACCGTGCCGCTGGTGCCGATGGTGGCCACTAGCATGGAGATTTTCCCACCGGTCTGTTCCCAGATTTCCGGGGCGGTGCCCTCGTAGTGGGCCCTCCAGTTCGCCTCGTTGTTGTACTGGTCGGTCATGAAATAGGTGTCCGGGTTTTCCCGAACCAGGCGGTAGACTTCTTCGATGGCCCCGTCGGTCCCCATATGCCCCGGTGTCAACAGAATCTCGGCTCCCCGCGCCTGGAGAATCATGCGCCGCTCGACGCTGGCGGACTCGGACATGGCCAGCAGAAGGCGGTAGCCCTTTACCGCGCAGATCAAGGCCAAGCCGATTCCCGTGTTCCCGCTGGTGGCTTCGATCACGATCTTGTCGCGGGTAAGCCCGCCGGACCTCTCCCCCGCCTCGATCATGGACAGCGCGGCACGGTCCTTGATCGAGCCGCCCGGATTGACATATTCCAATTTGGCCAACAACCGCACCGAGGGGTTCGGGTTCAGTCGGCGTATCTCCACCAACGGGGTATTTCCGATGGCGTCCAGGATTGAATTTCCCATTTCTTTTCCGTTCGTGTTTATGCTAATTGTCGAATTCGTCGCATCATACGGAAAAAAACGCGTTTTGACAAGTCGGGAGGGGCTTGGTTTCTATTTCGGCCATCCCCTCACCGCCTCGTTCCAACGCTTCGCGTTGGAACGCATACCAGGATGCTTCGCGTCCGCGTTCCGCAGAGGCATGGCCGAAACAAGAACCAAACCCGTCGGGAGGAACATGGAACCAATTCACGAAACCCCGAGGCTTTCGGAGATCAAGCGCGCATTGCAAGCGTGCGCCATGGAACTGAAAGAGTTGCGAACGGGCGAACCGAGCGAGCAAGGGGCCGTCCTGCGCATCGAAAAACGCCTGGAAAAGGCGGTCGCCGGGTTCGACAAGTACTTCGGCTTGTTCGAACACGCGGTGCAGGGAGTCTTCATCGCAAACCTCGAAGGAAAACTGATCGACTGCAACTCGGCTTGCGCCCGCATGCTGGGCTACGAATCGCCCGAGGAACTCGCGAACATGGAAGATTTCGCTTCCCGCCACTTTTACGACCCGGACGACAGGAATGCCATGCGCGACGCCCTTTGCGACAAAATGGCGGTGGTCAACATGGAAACCCGGATGGTAAAAAAGGACGGCGAGCTGATCTGGGTCCTGTGCAACAACCGCCTTTTCGAAACCGAAGCCGGGCAACGGCTGATCGAGGGAATCGCCGTCGATATCACGAAACGCAAACTGGCCGAGGAAAAAGTGCGCGAAAGCGAGGAAAAGCACCGTCGCATCGTGGAGACCGCAGGCGAGGGCTTTCTGCTGATGGACCGCGATTTGAGAATCGTGGAGGCCAACGAGGCCTACTTGCAAATGATCGGGTTCAGCCGCGAGGAGCTTTTGGGGAAAACCCCGCTGGACTTGGCCAACCGACAGCACAGGGAATATCTCGAAAGCCACCGGGAAGAGCTGATGACCCTCGAATATCGAACCGTGGAAGGCACGGTGGTCGCAAAAAGCGGGCGGGAAATCCCGGTCCTCATACATGGAAACATCCTCAGGGATTCTAAGGAAAGAATCATCGGGCACGTTGCTTTCGTGGCGGACATGACGGAACACAAAAAGGCGCTCGCCCTTGCCGCCGAAGTTCAAAAGGGTCTCATGCCGCAAAGAATGCCCGAAGTTCCCGGGCTGGACGTCGCGGGAAAAAGCGTGCCCTGCGAAGAGGTCGGCGGGGATTACTTCGATTTTCTATGGGGAAGCCAATATCCGTTCGCGCCTTTTTCGCTTGCCGTGGGGGACGTGTCCGGGCACGGCCTCGACGCGGCCCTTCTGATGGCTTCGGCCAGGGCTTTTCTGCGGATGCGGGCCGCGCGGCCGGGCTCGGCATCGAACATCATAGCGGGAATGAACCGGCACTTGACTTCGGACATTTTCGATACTGGCCGATTCATGACCCTTTTCTACATGGCCCTTGATCCAAGGAAAAAGAGACTGGCGTGGGTGCGGGCCGGGCACGAGCCCGCGATCCTGTACCATCCCCACGAAGACGTTTTCGAAGAACTAAAAGGACGCGGCGTGGCGCTGGGGATCGACCAGGATATGGATTTTTCGGAATACGAACGCGACAATCTTCGACCGGGATGCATCATCGCCGTGGGCACCGACGGCGTCTGGGAATGCCGGAATACGGAGGGGGAAATGTTCGGCAAAAAACGATTCAGACAAATCCTGAAACAAAACGCCGACAAGACCGCGAAGGAAATCCTGGACGCCGTCTTCGATCAGGTGGGGCAATTCACCGCAGGCACTAGGCGGGAGGACGACGTCACCCTCGTTGTCGTCAAGCCGACGCAAGCCGGACGGCAATGACCTGGGGCGATCGTTTCCCGGCGCATCGACGTTCCTGTCCCGTCAAGATGCCGCGGCTTGCGGTTCGGACATTTTCGCCGCCGTCTGCCGCCGGGACTTGAAAGGAAGCCTGGATTCCGGCTCTCCGCGCGCATTTTCATCACCCGGCAACGACTCGTCATTGGCCTCCCGTGAAAAAATGCCTTCCGAGCATCCGGTTGTAGGATGTCCAGTTGTCGGCCCCTTCTTCTCGCCCGATGAACTCCCGGATGCCGTTGACCTTGGAATCGATTTCGTCCACGTAGTTGAGCAGGACCGCCTCGATGGTCTTGGGGACCTCCGGGGAGCCATACTCCCTGGTCCCGTGGTGGCTGACCACCATGTGCTTCAGCAGGATCTCCAGTTCCTTGGGAAAATCCTCGAGTCCGTCGAGCTTTTCGTCGATCATCCGGATGCCGATCACGATGTGGCTCAACAATCTGCCTTCGTCGGAATAGTCGATCCTGTAATCGTATACGAACTCCCGGATTTTCCCGATGTCGTGAAACACCGCCCCGGCGATCAGCAGGTCCCGGTCGATGGCGCCTCCCCGGTAATGGTTGGCGACCTTGTCGGCCAGGATGACCATGGACAGCGTATGCACCAGAAGCCCGCCCAGGTACGCGTGGTGCATGTTCTTGGCGGCAGGCGCCGTCTTGAAGGCCTTGACGAGATCCTCGTCGGCCCAGAACGCGTGGAAAAGACGCTTCAGGTGCTCGTTTTGAACCGTCTCGGTTTTTTCCACCAGCCTTTGGAAAAGCTCGTCGACGTCCAGGTTGGTTGCGGGAAGAAAATCGGCGGGTTCCACCGAATCGCGAGGGCAGCGGGTCATGGAACGAATGGTGAGCTGCAAGCTGTCGCGGTACTCAGAGACCCTGCCCGACACCGACACGAAATCCCCAGAGACCGCAGCCGCGTTCAGTTCGTCCACGTTGTCCCAGGCAACCCCCTTCAGCTGCCCCGTCTTGTCGGACAATACCACGTTCAGAAAGTTGTTTCCGTCTTTTTTCTGCTTCAGGGACTTTTCCGCGAGTACGAAAATGTCCTCGATGTCCTCGCCGGATTTCAGTGCGTTGACGAATAAATTTTTCATTCTGCAATGGTTGGTGCTTCGACTATTCTATTCGATGTTGAAAAAAAGCTTGCCCAGGGCTTCGCCGAAATCGGCGATGTAAACGCCTTTTTTTCCCGGGACGAGTTTACCCAGAGCGCCGGTGATCAGAACTTGTCCGGGCTCGATGGAGTAGCCCTGCGCAACGATGGAATTGACCAGCCATACGACGGCTTTTCCCTGGCCCCCCAGCGCATCGGACCCTTTCCCGTCGCTCAGCGTTTCTCCGTCCTTTCTCAAAGAAACTGAAATGTCGTCGAGCGTGTCGGGAACCAATGCGTGCTCCATGCCCACGATGTATTGGGCGGAGGCCACGTTGGCGGCGATGATATCGACGCCCTTGAGCTGTTTCATATCCGCAAACCCCAGGTCCGGCAGTTCGATCGCCGGCACGACTCCTTTGATTCTGGGTGTCAATTCCGCGAAATTTCGGACCGGCGAATCGATTCGTTCGCCCACAACGTAGCCTATTTCCGTTTCGATCATGGGCATGCGAAAGCTCGCCGCCTTGATGACGCTGTGGCCCTCGTGGCGTCCCGATTCGAAAAGGACCCCGGTCACCGCTGAATCGACGCCGAATTTTTCCATGGTCGCCTTGGAGGTCAATCCTCCTTTGAATCCCCCGATTCCGTCGCTTTTCAATCGCTCTGCGACATAGAGTTTTTGGATTTCGTACGCCGTTTTCGAATCTATACCCGGATCATCGACGGACAAGACAGGAATGGGTCTTCCCGCTCGGTGCGCCGCGATCAGGGCATCCGACTTCTCGGACAAATTCGCGCATCCGACCGCCACAAGCATGGCCGCCACAATCAAGAAGCCAAAAAACAGACCGAGCCATCGAGTCGTTTTTCTTTCCATGAAAATTTCTCCTTGTCTTCGCGTTGTTTTTTTAGCGCGACTCGTCATTCGGCCGCATCGTTTTTAAGGTTTTACCTTATACCCCAACAGCGGATTTTTCAACACGAATAAACGCACCATTTTTATTTCGACGTTGGGGACTTGGAAACAAATAAATCTGCCATCTTGCTTGTCTTCTGGCCCGTACGAACCAAAATCCAGCGCATTTTTGGCCGAACTTTTTATTTCCAAGTCCCTTGAGTCGGGTTGATTCATGAGACAAATGCGGGAAAAAAATTGGCTACAGATACACCAGCCTGGGTCTTTCCAGAACAACCTTGGTGTCCGGCGGCACCGATTCCGTGATCCAGACATTTCCGCCGATGACCGACCTCTTGCCAATCACGGTTTCCCCTCCCAGAATCGTGGCGCCGGAATAGATGATAACGTCGCTTTCGATGGTTGGATGTCGCTTCTTGCCTCTCAGCAACTCTCCCGCGTCTTTTGGAAGCGACAAAGCCCCCAGCGTGACGCCTTGGTATATTCGTACGTTTTTGCCGATTCTGGTGGTCTCCCCGATCACCACACCTGTACCATGGTCGATGACAAAGCTTTCTTCTATGCGCGCTCCGGGATGAATATCGATTCCTGTCCTGCTGTGGGCGTGTTCCGTCATGATTCTCGGCAACAGCGGAACATCTAAGTGATACAAGACATGGGCCACCCGTTGTACCGTAATGGCGTAAATGCCAGGATAGCTGAAAATTATCTCGTCGAAGCTTTTCGCCGCCGGGTCGCCTTCGTACGCCGCCTTTATGTCTGCGGACAGGATTTTTCGAATTGAAGGTATCTTCTCGAGAACTTTCAGCGCCACGGCGCTGCCCTGCTCGTCGCACCGGCTGCAGGGCAGATCGTAGCGGAAACAATCGTGGCGGATGCTGCTGACAACCTGCTCTGCAAGCATCGAAAACAACTGGGTCACGCATTGTCCGACAACATAATTCAAATTGACCGGGTCGAGCTTTTCCCTGCTGAAATACCCTGGATAAATGATTTCAAAAAATTTGTCGATAATCGCAATAATCGCTTCCCTAGATGGAATCGGCTCGTAATCCACGTGATTGTAACAAGTGTCGTCACTGCAATTTTCTATGATTTTTCTCACTATTTCCCGCAGCCCCGTCTTATACGAGACCTCGCTATCGATATCCAGTTTGCAGCAGCCATCGCGATCTTCAGATTGTTCTTTCATATATGCCCCCGATATCGAAAATTTTGATGTGAATGTTGTTGCTAATTTTCAATATTATACCATAATCAGGGCCCAAAAAGCAGGCTGAAACCAAATCGTCGGATTTCGACAGGAAATTACCTGGTTATAGCGGATTTGGGGGCGGGTGAAATGTAGGTTGGGTTGAGCGTCGTCAATTGTTGGGTTTCGCTACGGAATTCTATCAAACAAACAGATACGGCGCGCGAAATGGTTGGGAAGAAAGCGAAACCCAACATGAAGCCCGCTCAACCCAACCTACGCATTGCCGCTCCCCCAAATCCGTTATAACCAGGAAATTACGAATGCCAAAGCACCCGAAAGAACGAGACGTTGATAGCCAAACGCTTAAGCCTGACCGACCGACTCCGTAAAACGCCGTTCATTGGAAGCTTTCAATTCGATGAATCCGGAAGATCTTTATTTTTTTTCCTTGACAACGGACAAAATTTTATACTATTAAATAAAAATAATCCGTCAGTGATACCATCGAATGAAACTTGGGTTTTTATTTCAGTTTGTTCCAATTTTCGAGATTGCAGTCTTATTCGAACAGATTTGTGTAAAAAAAACCGAGTTCAAATCTTTGTTAAATGCATATTCAAGTGTCGGAATCCCGACGCAAGCATAGGCGAAATCGCTTTCTTTCCGCCGCACGCAAATCACGAAAAAAAGGAGGTCTTTCATGAAAATTTTACGATGCACTTTGGCATTGGCCTTTCTCATGGCCGGAGCACTCTTCGCCATCCAGGCGGATGCGTGCCCGATAACCACCGAGGTCCTCGAGACAATGATGGAGGCGTATGCAAACGAATCCTTGTTCATCGGACATTACTTCGGTGTGGACACAGGCAACTCGGTCGAATACGATTTTGTAATCGACTATGGCTCCAGAACTTTTTCTCTGGAATCGAAAATCGATCAGGCATATTTAGGGGAAATCATGTCGCTGGCCATGTCCGGTTCCTATGACGAAACCACTGGAATTTACAGCTGGACATCCTCCGGGGCGGTCGGCAGCGAAACATGGACGAGCGCCGGGTCAGTCGAGTGGATAGGCGATCCCCAAGGCACTGTCTCGACGACGATCACAATAAATGGCAAAGAATATACCGTTACGGGCAATGTCGAATGGGAACAAGGCGTCATAAACGCTACAAGCAAAGGCAGCTACACGTTCAAATCGGCGAACGGCACCACCTACGGTCCTTACAAGGGGACAGATATGTGGAACATCAACACCGGGGAATGGGACCATACAGTCACAGTCCCGAAAAATCCCGATACGCCGGATGGCATCGTCACTTTTTCTTCCGGAATTACACAAGACAATCCGCAGGCCAAGCTCATAATCGGCAAATTCAGAAATTCCATAACCCCCATCCCCGAACCGTCCACTGTATTTCTTCTAGGGGTAGGCTTGATCGGACTCGTTGCATTCAGAAAGAGGATGAAACCGTAGACAATTTGCACCTGAATCTTCAAAGGCGGGGCGCAAATGCCCCGCCTTTTTCTTTTTGGGGCGGAAAAAGTTTTACTATAAGGATCCAAACGTCTGACAATGTAATAACTTAATCCAAGTTGCTCGACTATTTCAACCTGTTCTGAACCGGCTACCGGAAAGGGAGAGAAAGGGTGAAAAAAACGGGTGGTCCGCCAAATGCGGGACACTGGCACAGCCGACATGGAGGCTTAGGGACTTGGAAAAAATATAACGGGCAAGATTGCGCCGGATGTCGGTTAGAACGGGCCAGAAGACAAGCAAAGACGGCAGATTCTTTTCTTTCCAATTCCCTTTACTTGGCATTCCCTTTACTTGGCCTTGCTCGACAAAGACCCCGAACAAAAGGCACGTTGCGAAAAAGCTTATGGACGGTATAGATCAGCCGTTTTGTTCGCGGCCTGGACACTTGGCAACAAACCTTGGAGTTTCGTATATTGCCAAGTTTGAGGACAAAAAAAGCGCCGCTCTGAAAGACGGCGCTTTAAGGCGCAATTTCATATGGTAGAATCATAGAACCTTGTCCATACGAACATGCTGAAAAAAAAGCAGTGCCTACAAGTTGTCCGGAAATTTTCCATTGCGAAGAAAACAAGAGAACGAAACTGTGAAAGCAGCTATTTCTGGCCCTTTGAACGAGTAATTCGACGGATGCCGGCCAGTGTAGCAATTCCAAGCGCCAAAAGCGCCAGCGAAGCAGGTTCTGGAATCGGCTTCACTTCGAACGAATGAGTGATCGTATCATCGAACGAAGGGTTTACGGAAACCCTCATTACATAGGATACAGTGTGCTGTCCGATGGCCGCGAAAAATGTTGTGGCCCTGTTCAAATGTTCGAACATACCACTGTATGTGTATCCATTTGAACCTGCGAAAATGATGCGGGGCAAGGTCAAAGTATCCAAAACTACACCGTCCGCTTTAAATTCCAAAAACTCAGTAATAGTAGCCTGCTCGCCTGGATCGAGAACCACCTCGTAATCAATCACTCCGCCGTAAGTATAGGAAACATTCGTTCCGAGCTGATACTGGCCTATCCAAATGGTCTCTTGGGGTGTTGAAACCCACCCGACAAGCGAGCTGTCCACATTCAGCAGGGCTGCTTGCGACGGACCCGCAAAAAATAACATTGAAAAAGCTCCCGCACTGAAAATTAAAATAAAAGTTTTGCTTTTTCCGGATTTCATTTGGCACCTCCTGTTTTTTTTGTTTCCGTCAAAGGACCCTTCTCCGATAATACCTGTCCTTCCGATTAAAAAAACCTGCCTTCGGTCAATTACCAGCAAACGGCAAATCGGGAGGCGAGGTCATATTTTCCGAACAGGTCGTGTGGCAATTGCATGGCAGATTGCAACAATAGAGACCGCCTTGGACGCGATACGATCGCTGCTCATGACTCAATCTATATGCAAGATGCAAGCCGGTAATAATTGTCTTTGACGCGGGATGGGGTGCCGCATACAAACCTATTGTTCCGCAACCCCGCATCGACCCTGTCTATGCAGGCTTGTCCACCCTGGCAAATGTCGATTTTTAATTAAAAAAATGTCCTTTTCCGATTTTCAAAAAGATTCGGGAGAACCGGCTGGGGTGTAATTCTGTAAAGAATACCTACACCCGATTCGCAAACCGGCCAGGCCGAAAAACAAAGATGACGAATAAATTCAATGGGTTACACTCCTAAAAAGATGACCTTCATCGATTGTAAAAAAGAACGACGCCTTTGCATATTCTGAACAGTATCGTTGAAAGCACAAAAAACGCCCTTCAAGCAACTTAAGAGCTTGAAGGGCGCACCTAGTTATAGTATCTTACGATATGCGTGCTTTCTTGTGGCACAGAGAAGTATCAGCACTCGTTTTCACTTTGCAGCAACCCACGCAATGAGGGACTTTATCATCTCGAATCGTATCCTGAAGCGAGACTAACATCAAGCCAGAAAAGTTTGAAACGATTTACAGGGTACCTCCGTAAACAGCCGGAATCCATGTGAGGCCGAATTCCGTATGGTACAGCAGGACGCCGCACGTGAAGAAATTGTCCGTGTCGTTATAGACAAGACCGTACCAGTTGGATTTTCCGTAGGAATTGAAGCCCAAAGTATTGGCGTCGAGGTAGGCGATATCGTTCGGATTGACGTAGTGCTGCCTGGTGATAATATCGGCAGGCGTTCCTCCTGTTGGGATAAATTGCGTAATCACGCGGATCCTTACCGACAAGTCCCAATTGGTGACCACCAAGAAACTCACCCAGCCTCCGTTGACAGGATCGCTGGAATTGCTCATGAGGTCCACGTAATAGCCGTATCCTGCTTGAGGAACAGCCTCCGCACTCCTGTCCCCGCTTTGTTCCGCTGCCCGGGCGGCCCAATCCCTCATGGTTTCAGCGGGTCCGCCGGCCCACGCCGACGAAACAGCCACGAAACAAAATACCACAGCCAAAATTGTTTTCATTGTTGCTTTCATAGTAATCCCCCCTTTTTTGGATTAAATAAATTGTGATTGGCTTTCCTCCGATTTGTAAAAACATCCCCCCTTTCTTCGTTTGAATTTCCGTTATGTTCGGGCGAAGCAACCGATTGTCAGTCGCCCTTTCCAACAGGCTTTTTAATCAGGTCCAATTTCGGCAGGCCATATGACATGTACCATTGACCATCCATCAGGACCCATCGCTCATGGCCGGTTTGTTCCAAGTCCTGGTCGATTCTGATCGGTACCACTCCGGGCTTGATCCTGAAGCTCCTTCTCACTTGCACAACCGCCGACTCGGCGGGCATATCCAGATCTATCTTTTCGATTTCGTAGCTTAAAATTTCAGATTGCCCGGACCTATGGGCATAGGTACCCAAACTGACCCGCTGCTTGGCATCGGGTTCGAGCAACTGATACGCTTTTTCTGCCGAACCTTCCACCCTGGCGTCCCAGTAGGCCTGCACCCGAGTCCTGAGCGCGTCTTCGGGCGCGATATTGCTGTGCGGCGCGCAAGATGCGAATACCAGAAAAATGAAAACCAGCATTCTTAAAATAATCAACTTCATTCCAACTCCTTATCTACGGGCTCTGGGCCCTGATGAACGAAAAATCGGACAAGCCGTCCTGCGAATAGGAGACGACAATCCCCACCTGGATATCGGTTTCGCTTTCCACCCATAAAATGTTCAGCATGTCCTCCAGTCCGTATTCATCAATATTTCGATACAAGATTTGATTTGGATTCAGCCATTCCGTAAAGGTGTCCAACACGAACGCACCCGCCTTGCTGGCGTTCACCTGAACGTCGATGCGAAAATCGTGGAAGTTGGTAAGCACCAGATAGGACACCCAGGGTGAAGACGACGGCGCAAACGGCAAATAATATTTGTAGGAGGAATAGATGGAGAACAGCACCTCGTTGCTGACGAGGCCGCCCGAATAGACTTTGATCTCGCTGTCCATGCTTCCTTCCGGGACCCGGCATCTGATTTGCCCATCCGCCCAATCGACAATGGAAGCCTCGGCTCCGTCGAATAAGACGCGAGACTCGTCGTCGCGCGTGCCAAAACGCATCCCATATATGGTAACGACAGCGCCAGGGGCCGCGCTTATGGGCAATACGGAAAAGATAAAAGGCCCCTCCAGCTTCACAGTCAAGGAGTTGTAAACGTTGAGTCGTCCGTTGGTCAAAACACGGCCATACAGCGATTCCAGCTTGTCCACTCCTCGCAAGAGTCTTTCCTTGATGTCGTCGTCGGACTCGTCGCGGACCGAATTCAAAAGCGCGATGGCACCGGAAACCATGGGCGCGGCCATGGAAGTCCCCCCCAGCAGCCTGTATCCTTCGTCCACATCGGTGCTGAATATTTCGCTGCCAGGCGCGGCCAAATGGACACCGACCCGGCCATAATTGGAAAAAACAGCCAAGCGGTCATTATTGGTGGTTGCCGCGACACTGATAATGTTGTCGAGATCGTAGCTGGCGGGATAGTTTGTGGCGCCGCTGTCGAGGTCGCTGGCGGAGTTGCCCGCCGCCGCCGATACCAGTATGCCAGCGTCCCCCAAAGATGCGAAGGCCTCCTTTTCGAATCGAGAATAATCACCCCCGCCGAAACTCGCATTCACCGCGCATATCGGAACGCCTTTCTCCTTCATATCGAGAATGTACTCGATACATTCGATGGCCCCCGAAACCGAGCCCCCTTGCGGCCCGATGAATTTCAGGGCCATGAGGCCGACTTCCCAGTTGACCCCGCTGACTCCCAGAGCGTTGTTTCCCCTCGCCCCGATAATGCCCGCAACGTGAGTGCCGTGGCCGTCGGTATCGATGGGCTGCGTGCCCCAAATTCGAATGGGAGGGGCGACCGAATCTTCCAGAACATTGATTCCGTAGTAATCATCGACATAGCCGTTGCCGTCGTCGTCGATTTCGTTGAAGCCCGGGGTCCATCCGTCCAGCCAGTCCTCTCCTGAATTGCGCCACATATTGCCTTTCAAGTCCGGGTGCCCGTAATCGATTCCGGTGTCCAGAACGGCCACCACCAGTTGCGAAGACCCCGTGGAGATACTCCACGCTTCGGCGGCCGAAATGTCCGCTCCGGCGGTCCCCCCCGTCTGCCCCTGGTTCGACAGGTGCCATTGCTCGTCGACAAGCGGATCGTCGGGGAATTCCACGGCTGTTCTTGGATAGTCGGGTTCGGCCCATTCGACAGACGGGTCTCCGCGAAGGTTTTCCAGGGTATCCGCCATGGAAGCGCCGTCCGAATCCAGCGGGCTTACCTTATATACCTTCGAATGGGAATAGTATCGCCGGGCGCGAACCGGAAAGGAAGACGCCTCCAGTTTGCGCGTCGTTTGCAAACCGTCTTTGAACCGCACAAGAATGTCGGTATTTTCCGACCGAACGGCAGAGGCCTCGTCCGCCCCGGCAATTCGAACGCCGAAAACCCCATTGTCAAAAAAGCCACTATTGATCGCGACAATGGAAATCAATGCGACAAAAGCAAACAGATACGATTTCAATCCAACCTCCCGGTCCTTGGCCGAAAAACGGCTTACCTATCGCGCAAAGTCGCGTTTCGGCATCCTGATCATCCTGATCACAAAGAAAGATGGACAAGGTCGCATTTTGCAAGACTCAGCACAAGACCTGTCCATGAAAACAATTGCCATCTCTGGTTTTGGTTATAACATCGGCCAGCCAACAGCGTCATTCCGGGCGGAGCTGGCGGAGACCCGGAATCCAGGCCACGATCAAAACTGTCGGATGAAAACCGGCAGAAGTGAAAACCAAGCCTGCCATCTCTCAATAATGGAACGAAAGGATAGCCCTGGCACCAAGCGTCTTTCGTCCCATCTCTCCGACTCGGTTCGACGGACCTCCGACCAAAAAAACGAAGCCCGCGCAAAACGCAAAACCAATCTCGGACAGTATGGACAGATTGTTGGATCTTGATTAGAAAGTGTCATTTCCATGGCAGGTCTGTCTTGAAGTGGTACAGATGTAGAAGGATCGAGCTGTGATTCTCGCGTAAGATAAACGATTCCTTTTCACGTCCCCCCGAGTATCTTAAAAAGAGATAACAAACAGATATTTATTTGTCAATATGTTAATTTCGGGCTATGATCCAAGGATGGTTCGGGAAAGAGGCGTAGGTGAGCGAATATCTCGCCACAGCCAAGTTTCAAAAACAGTTCCTTTTCATTGGATGGCCATTTGACCGGCGGACACAATTTTCAAAGCCGATATGAAAGACCCAATCTCGCAATTTCGTGCAACGGAACGTCATCTGAACGAAACCGAAACAAATACAGCTGGAAGTGCCCTTCTGACAGATCAGGAATTCGGCCACGAAATTTCACAAAAAACACGAAACGACTTATGGGCTTTTTTCGTGTTCTTTCGTGACCTATTTTGTCACTACTTACTATAGTCCGTTCCGTAATTCTTGATGCTGAAAAACAGTACTCATATAATAGAATGGTGCAAATTTGGGTATCAAGATATATGGAATTGTTTATAAGCACAAAAAAACAATTGACAACCCTTCCAGCATGTTGCTTGATCGTTTTTTTGATGGATATTTATTACTTCAATATAAGGAGGCATGATAATGGATGGTAGCTTCGGCTCAGAACTGGCAAAGGCGAACTGGAAGCTGTTGTTCTTTCTCGAACAGCTTTATGACTTCATAGAAGAGAGTGAACAATGACATACGGAACAAAAACAAACGAGCTGGTATGCCGAAGAAACCGACGACAGAGACAGGGTGGGCTCCGTTTATTTCAAATTGAAGCGAAGCGGAGCCCCCGGACACTACCCTCTCAGTATCGATCTCTATATCCTTAACGGGGAATTTTATCATGACTTGCCCATTTGGATTTTTGTAGTTCTAAATAGTGCGGGGCAACTGTTCGAGAGTTTGAAAGAGGAATTCCGCGACGCTGTCGTCGATGAGGAATCATGGGGTCTCGGCTTGCATTTGCCTTTCGATGTCGATACGACCGACGAGCAGATTGCGGAATTTGCAAAAGAAACGGGGAAAAGGATAGCCAACGTCTTGATGGCCCAGCCGATAAAAAGTCCGGCCGCCCCCCGGGAACAGACTCAGCAGCCGGAAGCGCCTATAGAATAGGGCTGAAGGCTTTTTTCGTGCAGGTCGAATGTTGACGGAAACTTTCGACCTGCGCAGTTGGAAACGACGGTGATGCTCAAACCCCACTTGTCCCGGTAGCGCCGTCTTCCACGGCGGCGCTACCGGGACAAGTGGGTCCTTCATGGAATAACACCAAACGCAAAGGTCGAAAAATTGCGGGCCATGATATACGCGGAGCGCGGGACGAAAAAGCTATGTTCCTATTTTGGTTCTTTCGCAGCGTAATGAGCCACGACAGCTTCGCACAGCCCCGGAATGGTGTACTCGTCGGCCACGACCGCGACCGTAAAGCCCAATTCCTCAGCCGTGTCCGAAGTGATGGGGCCGATGCATGCGATATCCACTCCCTTCAGAAGATCGGAAAACTCCGTTTCCGGGATGAGGGCCTTGAAGTTCTTTGCCGTCGAGGAACTGGTGAAGGTTACCATGTCCACGGCCCCCTTTTTCAGCTCCTCCAGCAGGGCATCGACATTTTCCTTGTCCTGCACGGTGCGATAGACCGCGACTTCGTCAACGGTCGCCCCCAATTTTTCCAGCTCCACGGGAATCACGGGACGGGCTTCCTCTGCTCTCGGGAGCAAAACTTTCTTTCCGGAAACGTCCTGATCCGCGAAGGCTTCCACCACGGATTCCGCCTGGTAGTTTTTCGGCAGTATGTCCGTTTTGATGCCGTACTGTAAAAGTGTTTCGGCGGTCACGGGACCGATGGCCGCAGTGCGAAGGCCCCCCAGGGCCCTGGAGTCCTTTCCCTTTGCAAACAGCCTTTCGAAGAAGGCCTTCACGCCGTTGACGCTGGTGAACACGATCCAGTCGTAGGCGCCGAGGTTTTCGACAGCCTTGTCCGTCGGGTCGTGGCTTTCGGGGGGCACGATCTTGATGGTCGGACATTCCAGGACTTCGGCGCCGAGGGATTCCAGTTGCTCCACCAGGTTGCTGGCCTGTTGGCGAGCCCGAGTGACCACGATTTTCTTGCCGAGAAGCGGACGGTTCTCGAACCATTTCATCTCGTCGCGCAAACGGACCACGTCGCCCACCACGATAATGGCCGGGGCTTTGAGCTTGGCCTCTTCCACCCGTTCCACGATGTCGGCCAGCGTTCCCGCGACGGTCCTTTGTTTGGTGGTGGTGCCCCATCGTACCAAGGCCACAGGCGTTTCCGGAGACCGTCCGTTTTCCAAAAGACGCTCCACGATATTCGGAAGGTTTTTCACGCCCATGAAAAACACGAGGGTCCCGATTCCCCTTGCCAATGCGCTCCAGTCGATGTCCGACGACTCCTTGGTGGGGTCTTCGTGGCCCGTAATGAAGGCCACTGTGGAGGTGAATTTCCGGTGGGTGAGCGGAATTCCCGCATACGCGGGCGCGGCGATGGCGGATGTCACGCCTGGGACGATTTCGAACGGAATTCCGGCCTCGATCAGCACTTCCGCCTCTTCTCCTCCCCTGCCGAACACGAAGGGGTCGCCGCCCTTGAGCCGCGCCACCGTCGCCCCGGTTTTGGCCTTTTCCACGAGCAGCGCGTTGATGCCGTCCTGGGACAATGTGTGGTCACCGCCCTTCTTGCCGACATAGATCATCTCGGCGGTGTTGTTGGCGTGTTTCAGGAGGGTCGGCGAGGCAAGATAGTCATAGACGATCACATCGGCTTTCTCGATGCATTCCTTTCCCTTGACTGTGATCAGGCCCGGGTCTCCGGGACCCGCGCCCACAAGATAGACTTTTCCGGTCATGTGAGAATTTCCTGTTTCAGTGTTTCCAGGATTGGCCCGGCACCCTTTTCGAGAATGCGCTCGGCAAGTCGGGTCCCAAGTTCTTTCGCGTTTTCAGCCGGTCCCGATATGGTGTCCTTAATAATGGTGGAGCCGTCCAGGTCGGCGACCAGTCCGGTCAGTTCGAGAGATTCGCCGTCCAGACGGCCATGGGCCGCGATGGGCACCTGGCATCCGCCCTCGAGCCGGTGGAGAAACGCCCGTTCCCCCACGACCACGGTGTGTGTGGATTTGTCATCCAATGCTTCGATCACCGGCCCCACGACCGGGTCGTCCTCCCGGATTTCGATGCAAAGCGCTCCCTGTCCCACGGCGGGAAGCATCACGGAGTCATCCAGGTATTGGGTGATGCGGCGCTCCAGTCCCAGTCGCTTGACCCCGGCGGCCGCCAGCACGATGGCGTCCAGGTCCTCTTGCTCCAGCTTTCGCAGCCGCGTGTCCAGGTTGCCGCGCAAAGGCACGATCTCTATGTCCGCCCTGGCGTGTTTGAGCTGCGCGCCCCGTCTCAGGCTGCTGGTGCCGATCTTCGCGCCTTTTTTCAGTTGTGAAAATTCGGAACCGTCCTTGGATATCAGAACGTCCGAAGGCATCTCCCTGGCGGGAACCGCGCCGATGCACAGCCCGTCGGGAATCTCGGCGGGCATGTCCTTCATGCTGTGCACCGCAATGTCGATGCGTCCGTCGAGCAAGGCCTCCTCGATTTCCTTTACGAACAGCCCTTTGCCGCCGACCTTGGCCAGAGGGACATCCTGGATTTTATCGCCCTTGGTCTTGATGATGAAAATTTCCGCAGTCCATTCCGAAAATTTCTCTTGGATGGTTGCCTTGACATGTTCCGCCTGCCACAGCGCCAGCTTGCTTCCGCGCGTGCCGATCACCAGTTTTCCGCTGTCGTTTCTCATGAGCGGTCAGCCTCAATGGCCGCAGGTGGAGCAGCTCGTGGCGGAACACCCCGCGCAGGCCGACGACCCGGCGGATTTGCTGACGGTCTCTCCGCCGCTGCCCTTGGACATAAACCCGCACACCGACATTTGCTTGCTAACGTCGTCGCTATCGCATTCGGGACAATTCGGTTTCTCCGAACCGAACACGAGACTCTCGAAATCTTTTCCGCAACTGCAACAATGATATTCGTAAATTGGCATTTTAT
The DNA here is from genome assembly GCA_963674505.2 of Desulfobacterales bacterium. Classification (GTDB taxonomy): domain Bacteria; phylum Desulfobacterota; class Desulfobacteria; order Desulfobacterales; family SKZT01. The sequence continues at coordinate 4,221,901 of CAXXIG010000001.1, read as the reverse complement.
ACCTCTCTGATATTGTTTTTCAACCAAGGATTTACAAGTAATCACTCGGATCATAAAATCAACTGGCAGGACGGCAAGTCGTCGGAGGACCCACCGCCCATTCTTTTCGCGGCATCCGCGCCCGAGCCTAAGAAAAGGCCTTTTCCAGAAGACCGGCCGCGATGAGCGGCAGCATGATTTCGTGGCAGCCCACCAGATTGTATCCTTTGCCGCCTGTGAGAGTGGGGCGGCGCACCACGTTGGTCAATGGACGGTAATGGCTGATGAAATCCAGGTTGACCGTCGTGAAATGTTCCACCCGGTGCCCCAGGTTTCTGACGAGGGTGATGGCCTTCAAGAATACCTCCGGCAGAAGCACGGCCGAGCCGATATTCATGTACACGCCATTTTCGAGCGTGGCGACCGCCGACGCAAAGATCCGGAAATCCAAGTGCGTGGCCGCGCCCGCCTTGGCGGGGTCGAAGGAAGGGTGCATGTGAAGGATGTCCGTGCCGAACGCCACATGGACCGTCGCGGGAATGCCGGCCTTGGCGGCGGCAGCCAGCAGGCTGATGTTTGCGTAGGGCAGGTCCTTTTCCAGGATGAGCCGTCCCACCGCCTTTCCCAGACCGACGGAATCGGCGTGGGCGCGACGCACGGCCTCGCCCAGAAATTCCCCCGTCTCTCTGGCCATGCCGAAATCCCCGGAATGCAAGGTGGCGGCTACATCCTCGGAAGTTTTGCCCGCGTAGGCCAGTTCGAAATCGTGGATGATGCCCGCGCCGTTGAATGCCAGGGCCGAAATCGCTCCTTTTTCCACCAGATCGATCAGGATCGGAGACAGTCCCACCTTGATCACATGCGCTCCCATGGCCAGCATCACCGTTTTTTCGTCGCGGACGGCCGCCGCCAAGGCGTCCACGACCTCGATCAGCTGCCCTGCCGCCAGAATGTTCGGGAGCCGTTCCAAAAACGAGGAAAACGTTCCTCCGACGTCCCAGGGCCTTCCGAGATCGTCGGCGGACACCTTGCTTTCCCGGTCCGCGATGGAATATGTTTTCAAGCCCCCCAGATCGACGGGGTCGAAATGCTTCTTTTTTGACATGGGATTAGGCCTCTCGAATCAGGTTGGTTGTGTCGGGTTGGTCGTGACAGGTTGTTTCAGGCGTTGGAAAAGGCTTCGGGGAAAAGAATTCTGTCCGTCAGGTCGCACAGGACATGAATCAGGGTGATGTGGACTTCCTGAATGCGGGGGGTGGCATCGGAATCGACGCAAAGGCAAAGGTCGGCCGCAGACGCCAGTTTTCCTCCCCGCCCGGAGAGCCCCAGGGCGAACATTCCCATTTTCTTCGCTTCTTCCACAGCCCGCAGAACGTTGGGGGAATTTCCGCTGGTGCTGATGCCAATGGCCATATCGTGAGGCCTTCCCAGCGCGCGGACCTGCTTGGAGAAGATTTCCTCGAAGCTGTAATCGTTTCCGACGGCTGTCAAAAGGGATGTATCCACGGTGAGGGCGATGGCCGCCAGCGGGGCGCGCTCGATAACGAAGCGATTGACGAACTCCGCCGCCATGTGCTGGGAATCGGCGGCGCTCCCGCCGTTGCCGAACACAAGCAGCTTATGGCCTGACGCCAGACACACCGCAATACGGTCGGCGGCCTCCAGAATCGAATCCGTGTTTTTTTCGAAAAAGGCCTTTTTGACAGCCAGGCTTTCTTCGACGATTCCCTCTACAATTTTTTTCACGTTGCTGTTTCCCCGCTGTTTTTCAAATCTTCCGGCGATTCCGGCCCCTGGGAAGAGGACAAGGAGTCCGCAATGCGTTCTTTTGTTTCGGCGATCATCTCTTCGCAGTCGGAACCGAGTTCCGCAGCCCGCTCGAACTGCTCCAGGGCCTTTTCGAACTGCCCGTCTTTGAAATACAGCGACCCCAGCCGGTATCGGAACGGCCCGCTTTCCGGGGCCAGCTCCACGCTTTGCTCGCAGAACACCATGGCGATTTCCATGTTTCTTCCCTGGTCCGCGAAAAGGCCCCCCAGGGCCGACAGAGAGTAGGCGTCGTTGCCGTTGGCTTTGATCGCGTCGCTATACGACCGGATGGCTTCTTCGACCATGCCCATCTTGGCGCGGCATTCTCCCGTGAAACGATGGGCCGCGGCGGACTCCTTTTTCAGCTCGACGGCCTTTTCCAAATAGCGAAGGGCCGCCTCGCAATCGTCCCGGTTCAAGTAAAGACGTCCCAGCCGAAGAGAAACCTCGAACTGGTTTTCATCCAACATGTACGCCTTGAGAAAAAATTCCAGGGCCTTGTCCTCGTCTCCGGTCATCAGATGCGTCAACCCCGCGTTGTAAGGCGCCATAACGTCCTCGGGATCGAGTCGCATGGCGATATCGAATTCCTCCAAGGCTCTGGCGTGTTCGCCTCTGACGCCGTAGCAAACCCCCAGGCTGTTTCTCACATTGACATTTTCCGAATCCATCAGCAGGGCGGTCTGGAACTCCTTGACAGCCCCGTCGATATCGCCATTTTGGTAAAGCTTGTCGCCGCTGATGTTCAAGCTGACAGCGTCGAACTCCACCATGCTGTCCGGCCCCAGGAAGGAGGCGTGTTCCAAGGCTTTCAGCGCGTTTCCGAGGATGTTTTCCTTTGAATAGTCCAGCAGAGGATACCCGGAGATTCCCGCGGAAGCGCAAAACGAGGTCTTGCTTGCGATGTCCTCGCGCAGTTTTTGCGCCGCTTCCAGGATCTCGGAAACGTCCATTTCCGGAACGAAACATCCCAGGCAGTGCTCGGCGACGATTCCCCAAAAACCGGATACTCTGTCGCAAAGTTGATCCAACAGTTCCGCGACCACGTCCATGGCATCGCCTGCGGCCGCATGCGGGGGGGATGTTTCGTTTTCTCGCAGCTTCGTTTCCGTGTCCTTGCTTTCGTCCGGCTCGATGCGAATCGCCATCGCGTGAAACCGGTCCCAGGTTTCCAGCTTTTGCGAAGCATGCCCGAGAAAGCCGTCGCCCGCGAGGACGCCGGGAAAGGAAGACCTCGGGGGATGTTCTTCCGATCCTTCTGGTTCGGGAGCTTCGTCCGCACAGTTGAACGGGGAATGCGCACCATCCTTTTCGGGCGTGGCGTCCGACTTGTGGTACATGCCTTTGCGGTCCTGTTCCGGGAACAATTCCAACTGGATTTGTTTCATTCTCATTCCTCGTCAAGAAGATGTTTGAAGGCGTTTGCTATTATGTCCAGGTCTTCGAGCCTCGCCGTTCTCATGTCCATGACGAAAACGTCGTCTTCGATCCTTCCGATGATCGGCGGCTCGTGGTTTCGCATGAATCGTTCCAGAGCGTTCACGCTCATGTTTCTGGTCTTGACCGCCACGCCTTTGCTGGGAAGGTTGAGCAACGGAAGCGAACCTCCGCCCGCCTTGGAAACGGGGTCCGCCAGCCGGAACGAGATCTCCGGCGACCGCAGTGTCTCCAGCAGGGCCAGAAGCCGGGCGGCCTTGTGTTCTATTTCGGATATGGGGCCGAGAATCATGGCGAGGGTGGGAATGGTCTCCACGGCCCTTACCGGGTCGCGATAGAGAGCGAGGGTGCTTTCCAGGGCCGCCAGGGTCATCTTGTCGATTCGGACAGCGCGGTTGATGGGGTTCTTCTTGATTCGGTCCAGGATTTTCTTTTTTCCCAGGATGATTCCCGCCTGGGGGCCTCCCAGCAACTTGTCGCCGCTGAACGTGACCACGTCCGCGCCTGCGGCCACCGATTCCTGGACCGTGGGTTCCTTGGTCAGGCCGTATCGGGAAAAATCGATGAAAACGCCGCTGCCCAAGTCCTCCATGACCGTTATGCCGTGCCTGGCGCCGATCTGCACCATTTCATGCAAGGAAACCGCAGATGTGAACCCCACGATGCTGTAGTTGGATGTGTGCACTTTGAGCAGCAGGGCGGTGTTTTCGTCGATGGCGTTTTCATAGTCCCATGGATGGGTGCGGTTGGTCGCACCGACCTCTTTCAATATGGCGCCGCTTTTCGCCATGACCTCCGGAATGCGAAACGAACCGCCGATCTCCACCAGTTCGCCCCTGGAAACGATGGCCTCCCGCCCTTTGGCGATGGTCTCCAGGCTGATCAAAACTGCGCTGGCGTTGTTGTTGACCACCAGTGCGGACTCCGCGCCGCTGATTTCGCAGAGGACATCCTCCACCGCCGTGTAGCGGGAACCGCGCCTGCCTTTTTTCAGATCGAATTCCAGGTTGGAATACCCGCTGTTGATGGCGATCAGATTTTCGAGAGCGGCGGGGGCCAGAATGGACCTGCCGAGATTGGTGTGCACCACGATTCCCGTGACGTTAACCACCGGAATCAGGTTGGGTTTCAGGGCCTCCTTGACGCGGTCCTTGACCCGAAGCAAGATGCGGTCTTTTCCGAGATCTTCTTCCGATAGCGTCTTTTCCCCGGCCAGAATTTCTTTCCGAACTTGCTCGACCACGTATCGTGCAGACTTCGTCAGGACGCTCCTGGGTACCAGCTCGAACTCCTTCTTTTCGCCCGCAAGCTCCAAAATCCGGTCGATGCCGGGAATGGATCTCAACATCGCTTGTTGTTTTTCAGTGACAGCCATCTACGCGTTCAACCATTTCATGCCGTGGTTTCGAAATTGAAATTCCATATCATGGCGCGCGAGGAAATTTCAATACAATAATGGCCTCAACGGCGCAAACAGGAGATTTTTCTTTCAAAACAGCGTGGATTGGGGTATGAGGTCGAAAAAAGGAGTCGAAAAACGTGGAATCGTATTCCAAAACCGTACTGATCCTGAACCCGTCGGCGGCGAGCGGACGGGCCGCCAAAATGTGGCCCGATGTGCGCGAACGCGCGCAAAGAAAGCTAGGTGACTTTCGCGCCTTGATCACATCGAGGCCGGGCGAGGCGATTCGATTCGCCGAAGAGTCCGCTCGAGCGGGGGCCGACAGGCTGGTGTGCTTCGGCGGCGACGGCATCCTGAACGAAATCGTAAACGGTGTGATGGCAGCGGATATCCCGCCGGAAAACAGGCCAGCCATCGGATACATTCCCTGCGGCACCGGCATGGATTTCGTCAGGACCGCTCCCGTTCCGAGACAGTGGAAAGACGCTCTGGACGTGGCTGCCATTGGCAGGACCATGAAAATGGACATCGGCAAAATCTCCTTTAAGACCCACCAGGGCGAGGCCGCATCCCGCTATTTCCACAATGTCGCCAGTTTCGGCCTGGGCGGAGAGGTGGACGAAAAGATCAATCGGAGCAAGAAAAGGTTCGGCCCGGTCTCCTTTTTCAAAGCGACCTTTTCCGCCGTCGTCAAATATGGCAGAAAGCGGGTCCTGCTCGGAATCGACGACCGGCTGGAGGGGTTCGCCACGATCTGGAACGTGGCCGTTTGCAACGGAAGGACCCATGGCGGGGGCATGAAGGTCGCCAAAAAGGCCGAAATCGACGACGGGCTTTTCCAAGTGACCATTCTGGGGAATTTGAACCTGATGGAAGTCTTTTGCAAGTTCCCCAAGCTTTATACCGGGAACCTGAAAGGCTCCAAGCTGTATACGACTGCGGGAAAAAAGGTCTGGGCCGCCTCCAAAGAGACTGTGCTCGTCGATATCGACGGGGAATGTCCGGGGACCCTTCCGCTCTTGGCGGAAATCGTCCCCGGCGCGATCAGGCTGATCGCGGATTTGAAATGACAGAAGAGAAAAAACGAGAAGGAGTATACATGAAAAACATCCTGGTCACGGGCGGTTGCGGGTTCATCGGCTCCAATTTCATCCGATGCCTTCTGGCCTCGCCCGATTTCAAGGACGACATGCGGCTTGTCAACGTGGACAAGCTCACCTACGCGGGAAACCGGGAAAGCCTCGACGGCGCTATCGATGAAGCCCGCGCGGAGCAGTACCGTTTCGAGCAGGCCGACATCTGCGACGCCCGCGCCATGGAGGAGATCTTCGACCGCCACGAGATCGACACCGTGTGCCACTTCGCCGCCGAATCCCACGTGGACCGCTCCATCGTGGAGCCGGACGCCTTCATCCGCACAAACATCCTGGGCACCTTCACCCTTCTGGAAACATTCAAAAGAAGGAAGGACAGGATGTCTCTCTTCCATCACGTGAGCACCGACGAGGTCTTCGGTTCGCTGGGCAGATACGGCCACTTCACAGAATCGACCCCATATGCGCCCAACAGCCCCTATTCGGCATCCAAGGCCTCTTCGGACCATCTGGTGAGGGCCTTCACCCACACCTACGGCATACCCGCGACGCTTTCCAACTGTTCGAACAACTACGGCCCCTACCAGTATCCCGAGAAACTGATTCCCCTTATCATCCTCAACGCCCGCGAGGGAAAGAAGCTTCCCGTATACGGCAAGGGCTTGAACGTCAGGGACTGGCTCTACGTCACCGACCACTGCCGGGGCATCTGGGAGATCATGAAGCGCGGAAAGCGCGGGGAAACCTACAACATCGGCGGGGATTGCGAAAAAAGAAACATCGACGTGGTCAAGAAAATCTGCGCCGTCCTGGACGACATGGGGGCCTTGCCCGACGGCAGGCCCCGGGAAGAATTGATCGAGTTCGTGGACGACAAGAAGCTCAGGCCGGGCCACGATTTCAGGTACGCCATCGACTTTTCCAAAATTCAGATGGAGCTGGGATGGTCCCCGGAGGAAAGCTTCGACACCGGCATCGAAAAAACGGTGAGATGGTATCTGGAACATCCGGAATGGGTGGGCTTGGTCCGAAACAAATGCGACGAATGGCTGCGCCGCCACTACCAGGGCGACCGTCCCCCCGTGCGCAGCTGAGGTGCCAGGTGGGTTGATTAAAAGCATCCAATGTCCGGGGACTATTTTATGCCGGGATTTGTCCCGATTTTGAGGTTTCAGGTGTCGGGTTTCAGGAGTGGCCCCCCGACACCCGACACCTGAAACCTAAAGGCGTTGGAGCGAAATTGGGCTGAAGAATTAACCGCCATTCAGAAGGATTTTCATCACCACAGGCGCCAGGCATGCGGTAGCGCCGCCTTCCACGGCGGCGCGGCGCTTTTACAAACAATCGTTCCCAAAAACCTGCCTAAACCGGAAGAGACTTTCCGATCAAGGTCTTCAAAACATCCTCCTTGCCCACGATCCCCACGAGCTTTCCCTCGTCGTCCAGGACCGGCAGCGTGTGGAAATTGTTGTCCACCATCAGGGCCGCCACGGCGTCGATGCTCGTGTCGGGCTTCACCGTGACAGGATTCCTCGTCATGGCGTCCTCGACCTTGATCGCCGCGATCTTCTGGATTTCCGACTCCATCTTCCTGGTGGAAGACAACGGTATGAAACCGTCCAGAAAAGAAAACAGGGTCGGGACAGGGATGCTTTTCTGCTGCGCGATCAAATCGCTCTGGCAAATGATGCCCACCAGTTTTCCGCCTTCGTCCACCACCGGAAGCCCGTTGTAACGCTTTTCCAAAAGGAGCTTGGCGGCCTCGACGATCTCCGTGTCGGGTCCCACGGTCACTATCTCCCCGGACATGATGTCTTTGGTCTTGTACATGTCGATCTCCTCCATGTCGTGTTAAAGGCTGAACGAAATATACCACCCCCGGAAGCGCTTGTATAGTCCCCGCCTACCCCAACAATTCTAAATTTGACGGAAATTCCATGCCGAATAGGTTGCAGCGACCAAGGTAACCAGACCATCCTGGTCTGGCGTGCCCACGGTAAAGGGGAATTTCCTGACGCGCCGAACCAGACCAGGATGGTCTGGTTACCTTGAAGGCACCAGAGACACCCCAAATTAGAATTGCTGCCGTATTCCCATCTCCCCTTGACCTTCGAAACACAAAAGAATACACTTGAAGAGTAAGAAAAATTTCAGCGTACAAGGCGTCTTTTTCAAACTTCTTACCATAGCCGACATCATGGATTGCGAGGTGTGAAATGAAACGTCCCTCCATTAAAACCGCTCTTCCAGGCCCTAAAGCTTCCGAGCTGGTTCGGACCGACCAGGATTTCGTCTCTCCGTCTTACACGCGTGTCTACCCTCTGGTCGCCGAACGCGGCGAGGGGCTCTGGATTCACGACGTTGACGGCAACCTGTTTCTGGATTTCACGGCAGGCATCGCGGTGTGCGCAACAGGGCACTGCCATCCGAAAGTGGTCCGCGCCATCAAGGAGCAGGCGGAAAAGCTGCTCCACATGTCCGGCACGGATTTTTACTATTCCCCTCAGATATTGCTCGCGAAGAAGCTTTCGGAACTCGCTCCGGGGGGCGGCGCGCACAAGAGCTATTTCGGAAACTCCGGCGCCGAGGCGGTGGAGGCTGCCTTCAAGCTGTCGAGGTGGCATAGCCAGAGGGAGTTGAACCTCGCCTTTTACGGGGCGTTCCACGGACGCACCATGGGAGCGCTCTCTTTGACCGCAAGCAAGACCATCCAAAGAAAGCACTACAATCCGCTGGTCCCCGGCATCACACACATTCCCTACCCGTACTGCTACCGATGCCCCTACCAGCTTTGCCATCCCGACTGCGACCTGCTCTGCGTGCGATGGGTCGAAGAAACGCTCTTTCGAACCACCATCCCCCCGGAGGAGGTGGCGGCGGTATTTGTGGAGCCGATCCAGGGCGAAGGGGGCTACATCGTGCCTCCCCCCGAGTTCCACCGGGAACTCTACAAACTCATGAAAAAATACGGCATCCTGTACGTGGCCGACGAAGTGCAGTCGGGCATGGGCCGGACGGGAAAAATGTTCGCCATGGAACATTTTGGCGTACAACCCGACATGATGGCGCTCGCCAAAGGCATCGCTTCCGGCATGCCCCTGGGCGCGCTTCTGGCCAAAGCCGAAATCATGAACTGGGAGGCCGGCTCCCACGCGTCCACCTTCGGCGGCAACCCCGTGTCGTGCCAGGCAGCCATGGCTACCATCGAACTTTTGCAGGAATCTTTGATCGAAAACGCAGCCAAACGGGGCGAACAATTCCTGAAAGGCCTCCAAGGTCTCCAGAAAAACTACGAATGCATGGGGGACGTTCGAGGCAAAGGTTTGATGGTTGCCGTGGAATTCGTCAAAGACCGGGAGACCAAAGTCCCGGCAGCGGCGCTGCGAGACAGCATCATCCGGGAAGCCTTTAACAGAGGGCTTCTCATTCTCGGATGCGGCCCCAACACCGTCCGTTTCTGCCCGGCGCTGACGGTCGATGCCGGCGAAATCGACGTGTGCCTGGAAATTTTCGAGGAAACCGTCAAGGCTGTCGCGGGTTGACTTTGCTTACCACGTCGATCCCGGCTTAGCTATGAAGAAGGAGGAACAACCGATGGAATCCATATTGAAATCCCTGAATCTGCGCTCGGAAGAGATGGGCGCCGGTTCCGGTTCCTGGCTGGAATGCGGAGGTGAAATTCTGGAAACCAGAACCCCCATCACCGGCGAGACCATTGCCAAAATCCGGTGCGCCGACAATAACGACTACGCAAAGGTCGTCGAAAAGAGCGTGGAAGCGTTTCGCCATTGGCGCACCGTTCCCGCGCCCAAGCGAGGCGAGGTCGTCCGTCAGCTGGGAAACGCCCTTCGTGAGTACAAAAAGGAGCTGGGGGCCATGGTTTCCCTGGAAGTGGGAAAAATCCGGGCCGAAGGCGAGGGCGAAGTACAGGAGATGATCGACATGGCGGATTTCGCAGTGGGACAATCCCGGATGCTCTACGGCATGACCATGCAAAGCGAGCGCCCTGGCCACCGCATGTACGAGCAATGGCACCCCCTAGGGCCCGTCGGCGTGATAACCGCCTTCAACTTTCCCGTGGCGGTCTGGTCCTGGAACGCCATGAACGCCCTGATCGCGGGCGACACGGTGGTCTGGAAACCTTCGTCGAAAGCCCCCCTGACCGCCATCGCGGTCATGAAAATCCTCTGGCCCGTGCTGGAAAAAAACGGCGTTCCCGAAGGCGTGTTGAACCTGGTGGCGGGAAACCGCCGGCAAGTGGGCGAACCGCTGATCAACGACCCGCGCATCCCCCTGATTTCCGCAACCGGCAGCGTGCCCATGGGCAAGCACGTGGGAAAGACCGTGGCCGCCCGCCTGGGCAGGACCATCCTGGAACTCGGGGGAAACAACGGCATCGTCGTCACCCCGGACGTCGATATGAAGCTTGCGGTCATGGCCATCGCCTTCGGAGCGATGGGGACCGCCGGCCAGCGATGCACCACCACCCGGAGAATCGTCGTCCACGAAGACGTCTTCGGCGAACTCTCTCAGGCCCTGATCAAGGCCTACCGCCAGGTCAAAATCGGCGACCCGTTGCGGGAAGACACCCTCATGGGGCCGCTGATCGACCGGGAAGCGGTTAAAAACATGCAAGCCGGACTGGCTGAACTGAAAAAACAGGGCGGACGAGTTTTATACGGAGGAGAAGTCCTGAGCGGCAAGGGATACGAAGCCGGGACCTATGTCACGCCCTGCATTTGCGAAGCACGGGCCGACATGCCCGTGGTCGCCAAGGAAACCTTCGCTCCGATTCTGTACCTGATCAAGTATAAGGATTTGGAAGATGCCATCGAAAAGCACAACGCGGTCCCCCAGGGGCTTTCCTCGGCCATATTCACCGGCAATCTGCGGGAGGCGGAGGCCTTCCTGGGTCACTCCGGAAGCGACTGCGGCATCGCAAACGTCAACATCGGCACCTCTGGTGCGGAAATCGGCGGCGCGTTCGGCGGGGAAAAGGAAACCGGCGGCGGCCGGGAAGCCGGTTCGGACGCATGGAAGGCCTACATGCGCAGACAGACCTGCACCGTCAACTGGTCCACGAAGCTTCCGCTGGCGCAGGGCATCAAGTTCGACATTTCGTGACAGGCAATGGCTGAAAACATGAAATTTCCCTAATCCTCGCTTTGGCGGATGCTTCCACATTGCCTTCAGCGCTCGCTGAAACCATGGGCGTCCGTGATCGCTATTTCGAAGCTGTATCTGCGCCGAGCGTTAGCGATCTCCGCAACACGCCGTGGTTTTCCCTCATATAACAAGTTCGTTGAGCGTGATTGTTCTGAGAAGCCACGAATATGTGAAAGAACTGATCGAAAAAGCATGCTTCGGAAACAATAGAAACGATACTGTTTTATTTGTTTAAGCGATGTTGCCGGCGTTTTACAAATCCTTTACAAATTTTATCCGTGTTCGACACAAACCCTTTACAGGGGTGGCCTATATTGCACTTGAACACGGGGAAAAAGCCCTCGGAACCGAAAAAGAATGAAAGATGGAACCACAAACATCACACAAAAGGAGGCAATGATTATGAAGAAGACAGCCATGAAAAAGAACGTTACCGTATTGATCGTATTGCTGTTGACCGGGCTTTTTATGCTGCCGGCTTACAGCTCCGCCCAAGACTGCGACGGGAAAGGCCCCATGGGCCCTATGGGCGACAAGGGATTCGGACCGGGAGAAGGTCCTGGCGGACGGCATGGGCACCACGGACGCCATTTTTCCATCCTGGGCATTTGGCAAAATCCTGAGGCCGTCAAGGACTTGGGACTGACCGACGCTCAGGTCGCCAAACTCAAGGAAGCCGACTTTGCTGCCTGCGAAAAGGCGATCGAACTGCGAAGCAAGATGGACGGCTACGATCTGCAACTGGACAAGGAATTTTCCGCAGCTGCCGTCAATGAGGCCAATGTGCGAGCGGTCGCAAAGAAAATGGCGGAGGTACGGGGCGAAATGTTCATGCTTCGCATCGAGGACAGGCTGACCGTCAAGAATATTCTCACCGCCGAGCAGATCGAAAAGCTCAAGTCGGGGATGAAGGATCGCCGTGCGGAGCGCAAGAGCAAGGGATTCGACAAGCCTCGCCGAGGCGGAAGGGACAAAGGCGACAACATGTAGTTTTCATCGATTGTTCGAAAGCGGGAGGAAAGGGCGCGGTCCTTGGGGTCGCGCCCTTTGTTTTTTATGAACGGGGACTGCGCGAACCAAGCTGCAAGACTGCGTCGATCTGTCTTGCGGCCGGGTGCGACGTGGCGGCCGGATAGTTTTCGGCCTGGGACTTCATGATGGCGAATGCGAACTTGGCGATTCGGTCGGCCGATGCGAAGACGCGAATCAGCAGTTGCAGGATGAAAAAGCTCATGAACAGGATGACCAGCAGGGTCAAAAACGCGTGGAGAAAAAAGTCGGAGGTCTGGTATTTGCCCTGCCAGTACAGGTTGGCGGTCAGGTATCCCGCATGCCCCAGCATAAACAGCGCGGGCAGGTTGAAAAACAGCTGGAGAAAGAAACCGCTGAACCCTCGGGCTGCCTTGGAAACGGCCTCGTTCAAGGAATCGGACCAGAGGCCGGACAAGGTTTCGGTCATCTCCTCGTGGTCCTTCTCGTCTGCGGTCTTGTTTCTCACCGAAGTGTCGAACCGCCCCCGAATCATCTCCTCGGCGGCCTCGGGCCATTCCTTCAGGATGGTCATGCGGTATTGCCGCAAGGACTTTTCCGCCCGCTTGCCGCTTCCGGCCTCGGCCACCGCCGCCCGGGAGTTCTTGAAGTGCATCAGCGAGGTCGCCACCCCCGCGATCTGCCGCAAGGGGTTTCCGAACCGGAAAATGGCGGTCATGCCCGCGCCGAAGATCAGAATGCGCGCCCACAGCGCGATGACCCATCCCACCGGTCCGAACCATCTCTGGGATAGTTTCTGGTACAGCAGGACATTCACCCCGAACATGTGGGAGGAATCGTCGGTCTTGACCGCCATCACGGCCTCATTGAGCGCTTTGCGTTCGACCTCCGCGATTTGTTCCCTGGCCCGTGCCAGAGCTTCTGCGTCCCGGTCGGCCTCCTTTCGGATTTCGTCCAGAAGATAGGCTTTCAGGGTCTTCGCGTTTTCCAGGCGGCGATCCACGACGAACGCGGCCTGGTTGAACGTTTCAAACACCACGGTCTTCAGCTCCGGGTACTGGTCGAACTCGTGCCTGGGCGAGGCCTGCGGGTTCCATCCGGGCGCCTGGAGATGGCTCCTGGCGGATATGCAGAAAAGGAACGGGGAAGTGCCGTCCCAGGCTTTCTTCAAGTAGGATTCGAAATCCGGCAGGATGTTTTCCTTCAGCTCCCGTTCGTCCAGGCGGTCGCACTTGTTCAGCACCGCCAGCAGAGCCTCGCCTTTGAACAGCTTCACGTAGGGTTTCAGAAAATCCACGTAGTCCCTTCGCTTGGGATTTTCCGAATCGAACAGGCAGATCAGGACATCGGACAGGGCGATGGCCCGCTTGACCATGGGAATATGCTTTTCCTGCTCCGTGCTGTCGGTGTCCGGCGTGTCGATGAGCATGACGTTTTCCAGGGACGCGGGCGCGCGGCGGGTGGAGACCCGGACGTTTTCCCCGCCGATTTCTCTTCGAAGCTGTTCGGCGTCGCTCTTGGCGGCGCTCAGCACCACCAGGTTTCTGGTGGTGGGCCTGCTCGTTCCCGACTCGGAAAGGTCGTCCGCGCCCGACAGGGCGTTTAGCAGGGTCGATTTGCCCGAACCGCTCGGGCCGATCAAAGTCACCACCAGTTTGCTCTCGAAGCGCTCCCGCAGATCGTCGATCATCCCGGAAATCTCCCGGCACTGCCTTCGCAAGGCCGACGACGGACGCCACAGCGGCACCGACTCCAGCGAGCGGTCGATTCGTTCGATGTCGTCCTTGATCCCTTCGATCTGCCCCAGCGCTTTTACCGCAGATATTTTTCTTTCCGCATCGTCCATTTATCGCTCCATCGCTTCTTCACAGATTTCGATTTGCCTGGCGATTTGCGCCAGGGCGGCTTCGGTCTTGGAAATGATTTTTTCGCCGTACCGGACGACCTTTCCCGTGATTTCCTCTTCGAAAATGTCGCGCACCGTGTCCAGTTTGCTGTTGAGCCAGGCTTTGGCAATGGGGCCGAGAAGGTTTTCCAGCTGGTCCCGGTCGGCCTTGTTCAGGCCGGTGGTTGCCGGTATGGCCACCAGGGCGCACAGATCGTGAAGCCCGAACAACCCGGTCAGCTTGACTTTGACCCCTGTGGCGCCCACCGGATCTCCCGTGGCCAGGATATAGGTGACGGCGGCCGTTGCCGGAAGCACGTTCAGCAACGCGGAAAAGGTCTGGCGGGACTTTTCGATGAATCCCATCTTTTTCCGGAACTGATCGACCAGTTCCTTCAGCTCCGAATCGATGCCCTCCGAAAAGGTCGTGATGAGTTCCCGCTTTTCGAGCACGGTCTTGACGGTGGCTCGCCAGTCGCCCATTTGCAGGCTGGCGCGAGCGCCTTGGACGGCGGGATGCGCATGGACCGAAAAGGAGGCCAGTCCTCGCTCCGGCGAAATGGCCACTTTCGGTCCCCGGGGGACAGGGAACTCGGCGGATGTTGTGATGGCCTCCGCTGCCGCGATCATGCGGCTGGCGGCAGGGTCCGTCGTGGGCAGCTGGATTTTGATCTCGTCTGCCAGGGCCTTTTGGTACAGGCTGTTGACCGCAGTCAGCAGGTCTTCTTCGACCTTGCCCTTGTAATCCTGCTCATCGGGCGTTTCGGGGGAATCGGAGAATTTTTTCCGTGCCCATTTGCCGGCGGTCATGAGCATCTTGAACGGAAATCCCACCACCTCGCCGGTCTTTCTCATGGCCTTGATGTGCCCGGGGTCGGTGGTGAGCCAGATTTCGGCGAACCTTTTCATGACCAGGTCCATGGGAAAATGGGTCAGAGCTTCCTGCACGCAGAGGCTTTGGGCCGCCTTCAGGGAATCGAGGTAGAGCCCGAGGGCCTTTGTCGAAAGCTCCGCCTGTCGCACGAAGTGGTGCGCCTTCGCGGTGGCGTCCTTCAGAATGGACCGCATGAGGGCCTGCCTCTGCCTTCCCGAATCGATTCCCGCCATGGCCTGGGAAAACGGAGGGTTGTCGGGCGGCACCGCGTAGACCTGCATGTACTTTTCCCCGGCCGCCACCGAGTTGTCCTCGTCGGCGCGGTAGATTCCCAGCAGGTATTTGCGCGCATCGTCGCCGTAGATGTGTCGAGCCACGGTCATGGCGTGGTCCTCCACCTCCTCGGACGAAAAGCTGGGATAGACCCGATAGACGAGAAAGCAGTGCCTTTTTCCAATGCCGGTGAGCGCCTTTGCGATGAAATCCGTGTTGTCCCGGTTGTTGTAGTTGGAGTTGGTGAAAATGTAGATGAAAATGTCCGCCGTTTCCAAGGCTTGGCGCGCCAGGTCGCGGTTGGTGTATTCGCCGCCGGAGCCGGTGTCGAAATCCGGCGTGTCCATGAGGACCACGTTCGAGGGCAGCGCCTTGGATTTCACGAACACCGGGGGACCGGGCTCGCTCAGCTCCGAGATGTCCTTCAGCGGTTCGGGCGTCGCGCCGAACGGCTCGAACAAGAAAGACAAGAATTCCTTGTTTTCGAAATGCTTTTCATGGGCGGCCACGAGCACTTTGCGGTTGATCCCTGCCCTGCCGCCCGTGGGTGACGCCTTTTTTCCCACCAGGGAATTGAACAGCGTGGATTTTCCCGACGAGCCTCCGCCGCAGATGGCCCCCAGAAGGGGAAAATCGGGCGAAAGCATGGGAAGCAGCTTGCCGTCCAGGACCTTGGTCCATCCGGGAATGTCCAGCGCGGCGTCCAGCCGAAGACGCCCGGCCGCGTCCGGCACGTCCTTTCTCAACGCTTGCAAAGCCCCCTCCAGTTCGGGGCTGAAAAACGGGTCCATAAATCGTCGTCCTCCAGATTCCTCCTTTGTTTCGTTTCGTTACCGGGAATTCTAACCATGAGGAAAAATTTTGCAATCGGGGAACGGCAACCAGAGCTTCCAGCTCCGGTCCGACACGGCCAAGATGCCCCCCGGTCGAATCCAAGATACGCCAGACCAGGATGGTCTGGTTGCCATCGACACCCTTGTTCTCAAAAATTTACGATGATCCAAAATCCGAAAAGACGAGCGGCATCGCAATCCTCGGCGCGAGAAAAAACCTTGCCGTAATGCCCAAAAGAAGACAAAATAGAAACGATTTGGAAAACAACTTTTTCAACGAGGTATCGAGTATGGAATGCAACGAACTCGTCCAGATGGTTCGAAAAGGGGAGGATTCCTCCTGCCAGCTAAAAGAACATATAAGCAGCATCGACAAGCTGGCGGTCGAAATGAAAAAAAACACCGACGAGATCGAGACCGATGCCGACCTGTCGCATTTCGACCGGAAGCATTTCGAAAGGTTCTGCGAGCAGTACTACGAAGCTCCGGAAGAACGCTTCGAAATCGAAAACGAAAGGCTCTTGAAAAACCTGAAATTGATGGGCGACAATCGCCTGACGCTCGCGGGTCTTCTTTTGTTCGGAAAATCGCCCCAGAATTCCTACTTCTGCGTGCGGGCCACCTATTTCGAAGGCGAAGACAAGTCCGTGGAGGTGTTTCGAGACAAGGAGGAGATCGGCGGAAAGCTGATCGACCAGTTCAAATCGGCGGTCTCGTTCGTGAAAAGAAACATTCACCGGATTCAAAAGGACGACGATTTCAACGCTCCCGGCATACTCGAAATACCTGCGGTCGCCTTTTACGAGGCCATCTCCAACGCCATCATTCACCGGGACTATTTCTTCAACGCCCCCATTTTCGTAAACCTTTTCATTGACCGCCTGGAGATCGAAAGCCCCGGCCCCCTGCCCAATACCCTGACCGAAGAGAACATCCGGCTGGGGGTCCATATCGAAAGGAATCCCATCATCTTGTCCATGCTGGCGCGGGATCGCGAGTTCAAATATTCCGGAAGAGGAAGCGGCATTCCCCGCATCTTGAGAAGCTGCCGGGAGGCGGACATCGCGGTGGAATTCATCGACGACAAAGGCCTGCAATGTTTCAAGACCGTATTTTTCAGGCCCCGAAAGGCCGATATCGCAGCACGGCCAGCCTACAGGTAGAGAGCAAGTGTAAGGGAGGGATAATTCGAAGTCAAACACCTTTTCCTGTTCGTCGGCTGACGCATCTGCGAAAGGGAGACGATTTCAAATCTTGTGCAGTACGCCTGTTTGTTTTAAGATACTCGCAATTGCCAATTGGGCTGGGTGCCAGGCAGTTTTTATAACCTATAATAATAAGGCTGAAAATTATGAACGAAATCGAATGGCTGGACAATTATTCCGGTCAATCCACAGACGAACTGATCGCGCTGGAGGGCAAATACCGCACGGATTCCATCGTGGTGGCTTTCGAGGAGGCGATCGATCAAAAGGCCGCCAAAGCCGGAGACGAAAGCCTGAGCGAGCAGGAACGGGTGGTTCTTGCCGTCGAAGCCCTGGAAAGGGAAGTGAACAACGGCGGCTTCGAGCAGTTCTTCTATAATTCCTCCAACGAATTCGCGGCTATCGTCGCGGAATCCTTGCGAAAGATAGGCGTTCCCCAGGTCGCCGAAATCGCCGAGGACGCCATCGACGCGCTCGAAATCGAAGGCGAACCGAGCGTGGAAAACATCGAACAGCGCATTTTCCAGGAGGACGAACAGAGAAGCCGCAAGCTTGGCGAATGCGACGACCGATACTACGAAATCGCCGGCGACCTGTCCGAGCCCCTTTTCGAATACATCAAAAAAAACAAGGAGCGGATCCGGCTGCCTGAATAGGGAAATAACGCGGTCCAAACCCGACGCGACACCATGGAGAACAAGATGGGCGAAACGATCAAAAACAGCATCGGCATGGAATTTATCGAGATACCTGCGGGAAAATTCACGATGGGCGGCGATCCGGTCGCCGAGCAGGCCGACGAAAACGAAAGGCCCCGGCACGAGGTGATGTTCGAGCAGTCGTTCTATCTGGGCCGGTTCCAAGTCACCCAGGCCCAATGGGAGCAAATCATGGAAACCGATCCGAGCCAGTTCAAAGGCCCGGACCGACCCGTGGAGCATGTGTCCCACAGCGACGCCCTCGAATTCATCGCCAGGCTCGACGACCGGGAAGGCAGGAATTCGCATTTTCTGCCCACCGAAGCCCAATGGGAATACGCGGCACGGGCGGGTTCTTCCAGCGCATACTGCTTCGGCCCCGAAAGAATGAAACTCGGCGAATACGCCTGGTACAAGGCCAATAGCGGCGGGGAAACCCACCCGGTCGGATTGTTGAAACCCAACGCCTGGGGGCTCCACGACATGCACGGCAACGTCCACGAATGGTGCGCTGACTGGTTCGACAGAAACTACTACGCCAAGCGGGTGGCAAAAGATCCCAAAGGACCCGAAACCGGCCTGGCACGGGTCCTGAGAGGGGGAGACTGGGGCTCCGACGACTGGTACTGCCGCTGCGCCATACGAAGCCTTAGCTCCCCGGACCGCAGAAGCCCGAGGGTCGGGTTCCGGGTCGCTATGATTCGCTGAGGAAGCATACCCTGTTTCTTAACCGGACAGTCCCGTTAGGGACGACCGACAATAGCCCGGCAATTTATTGCCGGGGTTGAGCCGAAGGTGTGTCCCAAGTCCCGTTAGGGACGACAGAAATAAGAGGTCCGGCAATGGGGCTTCCCGCCGGATCTGCAAGAAACAGGGAACACTCCCTTCCGCCAAGGGAGGAAACGAGCTGATTTTTCAGCCAAGCATCGAATGCGCGAGTATCAAGCGCCGACGTGGCAGATGTTTTTCAGCTGTCCGACGGATTCGATCTCGACCACGATTTCGTCGCCGTCCTTCATGAAGACCGGCGGGTCGCGAAAGACGCCCACGCCGCTGGGAGTGCCGGTCAGGATGATGTCGCCGGGAAACAGCGTGAAATGGCGCGACATGAACGAAACCAGAAATCGCACCGGAAAAATCATGTTCCTGGTGTTGCTGTCCTGCATGACCTCGCCGTTCAAGCGGCTTTGAATATGCAAATTCTGCGGATCGGCAATTTCGTCGGCCGTGACGATCCACGGGCCGATAGGACAAAAGGTGTCCAGGGATTTCCCCCTGACCCATTGGCCGTCTCCGAACTGCAAGTCTCGCGCGCTCACGTCGTTGCCGCATGTGTAGCCGAAAATCGAATCCATGGCCTCTTGCTCGGGACAGTTTCTCGTCTTCTTTCCGATCACCACCGCAAGTTCCGCCTCGAAATCCACCTTCTTCGTGACGCTTTCGCTCCAAGCGATTTCGTCCGAAGGCCCCGCGACGCTGTTGGAAAACTTGGCGAAAACCAACGGAGACTTCGGGACCTCCGCCTTGCCTTCGTCGGCATGTTCCAAATAGTTCAGCCCGACAGCCATGATCTTGCTCGGACGAGACACGGGCGGGGCCAGTTCGACATCGGCCAGGGGAATGGCCGGGCCGGAACCCGCCGATTTTTCGACGTCCATATTGCCGATTATCCAATCGGTCATGTCTCCGTCGAAATCGAGCGGTTGAAGACTCTGCCCTGAAACGACCCCGAGACGAATTTGCCCGTTTTCATAAAATTGCGCGATTTTCATATTTCTCCTCGTTGCTTGGCAAGGTTACTTTTTCCAGGATTGAATCTCGATGATATTGCCCTCGGGATCTCTGAGATAAACGAATGTCAAAACACCGACACCCTCGACGACCTTTTCCGTGACTTCCCCCAATTTTAATCCTCCGTTCTCGATCGCTTTTTGGAAAGTCGATTCGACATCTTCGACCTCGAAGGCGATATGCGTAAACCCGGTGTGGTTCGCCATCGATGGCTCGGATTCATGCATATCCTTGTATGAGAATATTTCCAAAGTAGGTCCGCCATCCCCGTGGCCGGGAAGCAACAAATGGACCCCCTCCAGCTCGGCCTGCGACAACCCCGTGCCTCGATCCAGCCAGTCGCCGGAAAGCTCCCTCTTTGGAGGTTTCATGGCGCAATCGAAAACGCGAATGTAAAAATCGGCAAGCTTCTTCCAATCCTGTGCCGCGATATTTGTATGAGCGTATCTCATTTTTTCTCCAATTTTACTACCGGCCTTCACCCGACAGTGCGACGACGTGTTATTGCGCTATAGCCGGCCATGGTCCATGTTTCCTTCATTCGATATCGATCCAGTACCTTCGTTTGGAGACCCGCAGCCCCGGCTCGTCCGCCAGATTCTCGAAAATTCCACCGCATTTTTCTATTACCTTCCGCGACCCCTCATTGTCCTCATCGCACGTAATCAGCACCTTCGTGAGTCCAAGAGACGAACAAATCGGAAACGCCTGCCTGAGCATCTCCGTGGCGTACCCTCGCCGCCGGCAGCTCGGGATGATGGCATAGCCGATGTGGCCTCCGATTCTTTCCAGAAAGTCGTTCAGCCGATGCCTGAGAGACAAACGGCCGACAATTTGTCCATCGACAGCCCCGACAAGGAACGTGTTCGGAACGAAACTGTGCGGCAACCCCTTGCCCGAGGTCCATCTTTCAAGTTTTCTGACATATTCGATGAAAGGGCGCGATTCGTCGAAATCGAATTCAAAAGGCGGCGTCTCGTTTTTGAACGCGGTGATCGCCTCCTTGAAAGACACTTCGTCTTCAGAGAGCAAAGGTCTTAATTTTAGCTTGCCTGCCCCCATTTTTCATCCTTGAAGAATTATTCTATCCTTCTCCAACGGGTCGGGCACACCCCGTATTTTCTTGAAGCTGGATACCAGATTTAAATCGAGATTGTAAAGCGTTTTATCAGGATGCAAGGCGCTTTCGCAGAGAATTCGCAAAAGACCGGCAAACGTTAAAGACGCGCTGTTTGACAAAAAATCCCGATTGCGTCAAAGTGACACGCGACGATGAATGTTGCATCCCGCGCAAAGAGGGAAAGAAAAGGTTTCGAAATGTACAGATTTTACGAATTCTTCGCGGGAGGAGGCATGGTCCGCGCCGGATTGGGTGAAGAATGGGACTGTGTTTTCGCCAACGATTTCGACCACAAAAAATGCGGAACCTACCGGCTAAACTGGGGATCGACCGAACTGACGACGGCCGATATCAAGGCCCTTTCTTCCAAGGACGTTCCCGGTCGCGCCGACTTGGCGTGGGCATCCTTCCCTTGCCAGGATCTATCGTTGGCGGGAGGCGGCGCCGGGCTGAGGGGAGACCGATCCGGCACCTTTTGGCCTTTTTGGGACATTATGCTGTCGTTGGGAAATGAGGACCGCGCGCCACAATTGATCGTTCTGGAAAACGTTTGCGGGACTCTAAGCTCTCATGCAGGCAAGGATTTCGCGACGATCTGCGCTTGTTTTAGGCAGGCCGGGTACCGGTTCGGGGCGCTGGTGATCGATGCCTCCCTTTTCGTTCCCCAATCGAGGCCGCGACTTTTCATGATAGGTGTTCGAGGCGATGTTTTTGTCCCTGCCGTAATGCGGGGAAACGAACCGAGCGCGCAATGGCACCCCAAAAGGATGCGCAAGACCTTCGAGGCCCTGCCTACGAAGGACAGGAACAACTGGATTTGGTGGGACCTCCCGGAACCGACCCCGAGGAAAAAACGTTTCGCCAACATAATCGAAGACAAGCCTGCCGGAGTTTCGTGGCACTCCAGTTCTGAAACGGCCAAGCTCCTACGAATGATGAGCGATGTCAATCGCGAAAAGGTGGAGAACGCCAAGCGGGCGGGGAGAAGAATGGTTGGCACCCTATACAAAAGGACGCGGAGGGACAAGCAGGGCGTCAGAGTGCAAAGGGCGGAGGTCCGGTTCGACGACATGGCCGGTTGCCTGCGAACGCCAGCAGGAGGGTCGAGCCGCCAACTCATTATGGTCGTGGATGGTGAAAGGGTTCGATCAAGGCTGATTTCGACCAGGGAGACGGCCAGACTCATGGGACTCGACGACAGCTACGTTTTGCCGGAAAAATACAACGAAGCCTATCATTTAACAGGGGACGGCGTTGTCGTTCCTGTAGTTCGGTATCTGGCGGAGCATATTTTCGAGCCTTTGCTCAGGGAGAACAAGCAGGAAAGGGCGGCGGCATGAGCGTGATCCCTTGTAAGAAAAACGACAAGCTTCGCAAACAAATCATAGAATTCGCTGAAACATTGAAGACCGAAGCGCATTTGTTGGGCAATCATGGGCTTTCGGAATCGGAGTCTATTCGAGCGGCCTTTTCAGAGGCGCAATAGAACGAATTCGCGGTCAGTTCTCCGCGACAATGCGGGAAAAAAGGGAATTCGTCCAACATGTGCTGAACTACATGCAGGATCGAGAATTCATCGCAGATTGGGAATCGGCGGGCGAAGCAAAAAGGCACGATTACACCATCAACCTGAATAGCGGCCGAACGGCCGTTATCGAATTGAAAGGGTGCCTCGATGGAAACAACACGAATATTTTCGAACGCCCTCCCCATGCCCACGAATTTATAATATGGAGCGTATGCACTAACTCAGGTGCCGACCCGAGGCACAACGCATGGTCTGGAATCCATACCCGCTTGAGCGCCGAAATTATTTTCAGAGAACAGCGAATTGACGGGGTTGTGATCTGGGACATGGTGTGCGGGACCATCGGCAGGCCCTGCCCGAAGACTGCGGATTTTCCAGAGCGAATCACGGAAGTCGGTCCTTTCGGCGCGCCCCCTCCTTGCATATACGTTTTCCCGTCCACAATCCCCAGTCCTCGCAATAACCCAAATCCAAAGGCGCAGAAGCTCGAAGACGTGGAAATTCTCCAGGCGTTCAATGAGTGCTTCAAGGGCGATCCTTCAGAAATTAACTACGTGGATTTCGAGGTTTGTTATACCGGTTCAGATATTCTAAGAAAGACTGTCGTCAAGAGAGACGGCACTGTGAGGCAATCATCGGCAAAGACACCGATTCGCCGGACGTAGCGAGAACCTGAAAAACCGTCCCACCATATGGAAAGCCCCCAAAGCAAAAGCTAAGTCCTGAATTTTACCTGGCGCCTTTCAGGAAACGAGCGAACCCCTTCAAGTTGCGTTCGTATCTGGCGACGGCATTGGGTGAATCGGTAAATTTTCTTTTGAATTCCAGAGTCCAAGGCGGCGAGGAAAAAAGATCGAGTATTTCGGCGGCCTTCTTTGACTCCGCGGGATAATCGTAGGATATAACCAACATGCCCGCAGCCTCCAAATCGCTATAAACACCCGAAAGGGTTCGTGGGGATTTCCCTTCGAATCGAAGATGAAGAATGTAGCGGGCCATGGCATCGACAATAATGGCGACAATATCTTTGTTGATGGAATAATCGTGATGCCATTCGTCTATGAGGCTACTCAATCCGGCACGAACAACGGGAGGCTCCGAGGCCTCCTCCCGAATACCGACAATAAAATCCTGCAATTCCTCGACCGCTTCGTCAAAAGAACTGCCTGCCAGCATCACGACTTCGTCGGCGGCATTGTCCAATCTGCGGAATTCGCGGCATCCCGTGCCTCTGAGACCGAATCCACCCTTGGTTTTGGCGCGTGACGACGGGGTAAAAAGAGGTTCCGAACGACCCGACCGGACCTGCATGTCGAGAGGGTGCGCCCATAAAAGCAATATCATTCCCAAGAGTCTGGCCGATTTTTGCACCCCTTTGTCTTCTTGAAGCGACCACGGCAGAGCGATCACATCGGCGGAACGCTTATCGATCGTCTCCGTCAAGAGTTCCTTTTGGGACAACAACGCCATCGCGTTAATCTCGGGAGTGGACAAATCCACAAATCGCAAATCGAGCTTCCGGCATGCTTTCTTTCCCAAGCTGCTTTTGCCTGCCCCTGGGGGGCCGGCCAAGAAGATTATCGGAATTTTTCGATCTGTGCGGTTGGGGTTCATTCCTTTAGGACCAAAGCCGGATAACCCCGGTAGCGCCGTCTTCCACGGCGGCGCGTTGTTCGATTATAGGCCGCTGTGGAATCCAAACGAGCCCAGGCGCCGCGCCGTCGTGGAAGACGGCGCTACCGGTACAAAGGAGTCTTACGCCTTTCTGTCGATCCCAACCGCACAGGTCCAAATTTTTCCGTGATATTGGGGAGACAGCGCAATTCCCGAATCCTGAGTAAATTGAATGTAGCATAAGAAGCTCTGACCGGCATACTGTCAAGGTTTTCACGATACTTCTGCAGGATTTTGTTCTTTTCCATATAGCTGCTAAGTCCAAGATTATTTGACCCAAAGAGTCCCGAATTAAGTGACCCCGCATAGACCGCCGTACCCCGCGTACCCCGCCGAAAAAATCGAATAATACCCCGCCTGCCCCGCGTTTTTGAAAAAGCCTCCAGTTTCAGGCCGTTGACAATCGCGCGACAATGCGCGATGTCGTCGGTTCGCAAACCCAAACCAATGAAAAAGGAGGCTTTCGAAAATGTACACCGATAAACCCCGCAGTCGCAAGACCCAGGTTCCGGCTTCGGCCACCGTCGAACAAATAAACGAATACGGCGGACAAGATCGTCAAGGGAAAGGTCGCCTGCCTTCTGCCCCCGCGCCCCGAATGCGATCTGGAATCGCACTGGTTCAAGCGACACGGAACGCGCAGGAGAAATTTCCATGTCGTGGTCGAGCAGATCGTCCATGTCGTGGCCGGTTTGCTGCCAAGGTGGAAGTGTGCGGGCTGCGGCAGGACGTTCACCCAGTATCCCGATTTCGCCCTGCCGTACAAGCGGTACACGCTGCCCGCGATCATGGATTTGTGTTCGAAATACACGGAAGACGAGGGGGCGACCTACAGAAAGGTCGTTCGCAGCGCGCAGCCGGGCTATCGCGACAGCGAAACGCAGCTGGAGCATTCGACCGTCCATCGCTGGCTGACCTCTCTGAGCCGTCTGAAGACGACGCTGGCGCCGGCCGCCGACCTGATTCTTCAGGCCGCTCCGTGTTCGAACGCGTGCCGGGACTCCGCGAAGCTTGCGGTCGGCCCCGCGAAGCATCGAAGCTACGCGAGAAAATCGATGCTGGAGCGGTGCCGACGATTGTTTTTTTTTCGAGGCCGAATACCGTGCGACATTCGGCCTTTCGATTTTCCCCGAGTTGGCAACGTCCTGTCTGCACGGCTGATGTAGAGTGTCTCGCATGGAGGCACTCTATGGACAAAAAACAGAAAAAATGGGCCGTGTTCTGGTGCGACCTGCTCTATCCGATCATCTACGGGGAGATCGAGCCCGGTCTGAAAAACGCCATGCTGAAAAAGATAGCGTCGCAGGCCGCGGAGTTTCCGGACGGCAAGGTCGGGAAGCCGTCGCTGTCGACTTTGAAGAGAAAGCTGGCGAAGTTCGAAAAACACGGTTTCGAGGGGCTTTTCAGGAAGCCGCGAAGCGACCTGGGCGGTACGCGGGCGAATTCGTCGGAAGCGATATCGCTTGCGGTGGATATAAAAAAGGACCAGCCCAAGAGGTCGGATCGCGCCATCAACCGAATTCTGGAGGAGCAGCTCGGAGAGATGGTCAGCCGGTCCACGCTCTACCGCCATCTGAAGCAGGCGGGTGCCACCAGGCTGAAGCTCGGAGTCGGCAGAGTGAAGGTCCGGGGTCGCTGGACCGTGGCCGAAACCCACGACATGCGGGAGGGGGATTTCGCCGACGGACCTTACGTGCTGAAAAACGCGGAGGCTGTCCCCGCCTACCTATCGGCCTTCGTGGACTGCCACAGCCGCTACGCCGACAATCCGGGTTCGCGCATTTTCGTTTCTTCACAAAAGCCTCCGGTTAATTTGTCCGAGGTCTTTGTAGCAGGAAGCGAATCAATTTAAAAAAAGGCCGGGCGTGAAATCCGTCTTGATCTGATCGGGCTTTTATCGGGATGGACGATTCGGAGAATCGTTAATTTCGATAGATTGGTTCGACCGCATGAAACCACAAAGGTACATACTGTCATGGGCAGCTATCGATGGTCCACCGAATCAGTGGCCAGAGACAGACTGTTCTTGAAGTACTTGGGAGTAGGCACCAAATAGTGTACGCTTTATCCGACTTTCAGGATTGTAAAGGACGCTTTGGCGGGTGTTCTTTCCGGCTCGCTGATGAAGTTCACTCCCCAGCAGACCTGCGGAGGAGCGGCCCAACATGCCCACCACAATTGCGGTAATCACTGATAGCGGTTTTGCGCTTGGAAAAAGATAGATCCCCGCAACAAAACAGAGCGAGGCACCATATTTGCCATTGAAAGTGCTCACATTTCTTTCAAGGCTCGCCAATTAGAATTTTTGCAACCCATTCGTTGCCACGCCCGGGGTGGGAACGGCTCTGCCTGGAAAATCCGTATCGCCATCCGCGAATCTCGCAGCCAGCAGGGTTTATTAGCTTGGGCCCGTATCTGAGTTTCTCGAAACAATCATGGCATATGAAACCATTTGCCGAAAGAAAAGACCTGCGCCGTCTCGTTTCCGACTATTTCGGAAATCAAGCTGGCCATCAACAATCCGGCTACCGTCACTTGTAATCTTCCCTGACCGGATGGAAAACATCGAGGATTCGGCAATCGGTGATGGCTTTTCCCGAGTGGGGCGTGTTTCCGGGAATTACCACAACGTCTCCAGCCTTGATGACCCGCGACTCGCCGCCCACGGTCAGTTCGAATTCGCCTTCCATGGGATTGGCTACCTGCTCGTGCGGGTGAGCGTGTTCCGGCAGTTCCGCACCGGCGTCGATGTCCCAGTACGCAAAGGTCATGGTATCACTGTGTACGAATTTGACCCGGAATCCCGGCACGATTTCCTTTTCCTCGATTTTTTCCAAATTTTCTAACGCCACGAAAACCTCCTCCTTAAAAAAAATGTAAAAAAAAGCGCAAGGAAACGAAACCCGCCCCCTTGCACCCATTATTTCGGTCATGAACGTCTTTTGCATTTGCCATAGGCCGCCAAAGACCTGCCAAACACCAGAAAAAAACCGTTATCCGGATTTGACCAGCTTCAGAACGTTTTTCTTTTGTCTCAGCCTGTCGCAGAGTCTGTCGATGATCACTTCGACCGCCGCTTTTGCGTCGTCTCCCTCGAAACCCGACGATGCGCGGCAAGAGGACATCAGGAGCGGGTTTTTTTCTCCAAGCGCGAATCGAGTGATGATTTCCTCTCCGAATGTATCGTTCAATCGCCTGAGTCTGTCCGGCGACATGTTCGCGATTTTTGTTCGGTCGGCAAAGGAAAGCCCGGAAATGAGATTTTCGGCGGCCTCGTCCACCGTTTCGGGCAATTTGTTGATTTTGTAGATTTCAAAGGGTTTCGCTCCCCGTGTAGGCAGGGCCGAATCGATGATTTCCAGAAAAAATGCGGTTTCCAAGAGATCGAGGACAGTTTTGTGAATGTCCGGCGCCTTGCTGCTTCTGGGCCCTGCCACGTTCAGGATTTCGATTTTTTCCTCGGCCAGCCAATTTCGGATTTGTTCCGCCGCCTGAAACTGGCCGGTTCGGCTCAAGTCGATATGCAGGTGGGGTCTGTTTCTGCTAATCGCCATTTTCCTCGTGTATTCGGATCCTCCGGTCAAGGGACCTCGGGATATGAGCAGGGTGCCGTCCGATTCGACGATGTTTTTCAGGGTGCGTCGAGGATAGCTCGATTCGGGTATTTCCTGCAGCATGTACTTTTCGGGCAAAATGCCGTCTTCGGCCCAGCGGCCCTTGATGATCCAGCCCCCGTGAGGGATGTCGAATTTTATCGCGAAATCCAACGCCGCGCGATCAACGCCAGTCTGTCCTCCAGATATGATCTTTTTAACCATCGGCAATTCTCACAATTCGTTCATTAAAAGTTCCAATTCTCCAATCGGTATTTCTTGTACCACAGCTTGTCCGATATCTTCAAGAAGAATGAAATGAATCGAATCGCCTTCGCGCTTCTTATCCTTTTTCAGGGCGTCGAGAATGGTTTCCGGTTTGATCGGCAGGGAGGTCGGCAATTCGAGTTTCTTTAAAAGCTCAGAAAGCCTGTAGGCCTTTTCCTGCGGCAGCAGGCCTCTTCGCACCGACATCGATGCGGCCATGACCATGCCGATGCTCACAGCCTCCCCGTGGGCGATTTTCATCGCCTTCTCGATGGCATGGCCGAACGTATGCCCGAAATTAAGCTTTCGCCTCTCCCCGGCCTCCTTTTCGTCCTGGTTGACAATGTCCGCCTTGATCGCCACCGAATCGTACACGAGTCTTTCGATGGTGTCGGGGTCCAGGGCGAGCGCTTTCTCGCAATTATCCTCGATAAAGCCAAACATCTCTTCGTCGCCGATGGCACCGTGTTTGACGATCTCGCCGAATCCGTTAACCAACTCCTTTTCCGGCAGGGTCTTGAGCATCTTCATGTCGCAAATCACGAATTCCGGCTGGTTGAACACTCCGACCATGTTCTTGTACCCTTGGAAATTGACCCCGTTCTTGCCGCCAACGCTGGCGTCCACCTGAGAAAGAAGACTCGTGGAGACGAAGCCGAACCGGACCCCCCTAAGATAGGTGGATGCGGCGAAACCTGCGACGTCGCATACGATCCCCCCTCCGATTCCCAACAAAAACGACGATCTTTGCGCCCCCAGATCCATCAGTTCCGAATAAATGTTCTTCACCGTTTCCAGGGTTTTGATGGCTTCTCCGGTACCGATAACAATGACGGGGCAGTGGGGAAAGGCGTCCCGGTATAGCTCGGCGACATTGGTGTCGGAGATGACAAATGTTTTTTCCACCGGCATGTATTTCCCGACGTTCTCCAATGTTTCTCCCACATAGATCGTCGAGTCGCGGGAGCTTCCCTTCACTTGGAAAATTTTCATGAATGAAATTCCTTCCGTGGATGAATAGTTTTTTATTTCCACAAGTCATTATACGATCTGGTATATGGCCTTCACCTGCTTGCAGAGCTGCTCGAACTGTTCCGGGTAGAGGCTCTGGGCACCGTCGCTCAAGGCGTTTTCCGGCTCGTGATGGACCTCGACCATCAGGCCGTGGGCCTGCACGGCGGCGGCGGCCCTGCTGAGCGGAATCACCTGCTCCCGCCTGCCTGCGGCGTGGCTGGGATCGATGATGATGGGAAGATGGCTTTCCATCCGCACGTAGGGAATGGCGGAAATATCCAAGGTGTTTCGGCTGTGCTTGACAAAAGTCCTGACCCCGCGCTCGCAGAGGATCACCTGCCGATTTCCGCCCTCGAAAATATATTCCGCCGCCATGAGCCATTCATCCACTGTCGCCGACATGCCTCGTTTCAGAAGGACCGGCTTTTGGGACTTTCCCGCCCTTTTGAGCAGGCTGAAATTCTGCATGTTGCGCGTACCGATCTGGACGATGTCCGCATAGTGTTCCACCAAGTCGAAAGTTTCGTTGTCCATGACCTCTGTCACCACAGGCAGTCCGGTCTCCTCGCGAACCTTCGCAAGCAGCTTCAAACCGTCCTCCCCCATGCCCTGGAACGTGTACGGGGAAGTGCGGGGTTTGTAGGCGCCTCCCCGGAACATGTCGGCGCCCGCTTCCTTGACCTTCCTCGCAATGGTCATGGCCTGAGTTTCGCTCTCCAGTGCGCAGGGGCCGGCGATGATCGCCAAGCTGTTTCCGCCGATGGTCACGTCTCCGACTTGAATGACGGTGTCCTCATGCTGGAATTCCCGGCTCACCTGCTTGTAGGGTCGTGTGATGGGAATGGCCTCTTTTACCCCCGGCATGGAAATGAACTGCCCGGGCTCTACCGCTCCTTTATTATATAGGATTCCGATTGAAACCCTGTCTCCTCCGGGAATCGGCAAGGCCTGGTAACCTCTGGTTTCGATTTCCTTGACGACCGCGTCCACTTGGTCCCGGGTCGCTTTCTGATGCATGACGATCAGCATATTTCCTCCTTTTCCTTTCATTTTTCAGTGATGTTAGACGCGAAAATTTCTTTCCGCGTTTGTACAACTTAATCGTTCGACCAAAAAAAAAAGGACCGCGAGCCCATCGGCGTGCTCGCGGTCCTTTTTGATTTTTTTTCAAGTTTTAGATCATGGAGATCGGAACCAGACAACACGCCGTGAGCGGCTGAAAAGCCACCACCAAAAACCCAAAAAGCCAAAATTAAAATACATGCTGGACGTGTTTTTCATTCTTTTTCCGATTCCGATCTTTCTTTCAAAAACATTCTTTTCGATGCTCCGCGACATTGCGAACATCGGAAAGTTTGTTCATAGCTCATAGCTCTTCAAGTTGTCAAGCCATTTTTGCGGATTCGGCGAATTCGCGCAGAAGTCGCACGTGGTTGTTTTCCTCCGCGATGATTTTTTGCAGTAGCTCGCGGCTGTCGTCGTCCTCCACGAAGCTTTGCAGCAACTCGTAGAATATGACCGTGTCCTTTTCGAACTCGACGCTCACGTTGAGCAACTCTCTGACCTGTTCGACCTTGGAAAAATCCACTCTCTTCAAATCGAACCCGACCCCGTCCAGGGTATCCTGCAAAATTTCTCGACCCATTTCCTGGATGGCCGGGTCGTCGAACGGGGAATCTGTCTTCTCTTTCAGCTCCGTGAACCATTCCATATGTGCCTTTTCCTGATCGGCCATCCACATCAGCAGGTCGGCCAGTTCCGGATTGTCGGTTTGTTCCACGGCCCGCCTGTAAATTTTCTCTCCGTTTCGCTCCAACTGGATGGCAACATCCAATATATCGACGGATGTAAACATGTCTGTCCTCCTAAACGTTTCCTCCTGAAACTGACGTTTGTCTGGCATGATGGTCTCCATGCCGTTTTTTCCGCTTTCAATACCATGGATTCGGCCGCGAGTCAAAAATCATATCCAATTCGGAGCCACTGAGCCGAAGTTCGACTTGCTTAAGGTTTTTATTAGAATATTTTGAAATGAAACCACGACAAAGTCTGAGAGAGGGAAGCATTACATCCAACCGGAAGATCCTCGACAACACGAATCATATGGAAACATTGATCGAATTTAACAGGAACGACGATAAACACTAAGGAAGGCAAGGTGTAGCGAATGTAGAGAATGTTGTGTTTCAGTATTTGCAGGACACTTGAGGCAATTAGTTGTTGGTATTTCGAGTGTAAAAATCGAATATCCGGTGCTTGCCTGGATTGACGCCGGTCGCAAAAGAAGACCATGCCACAGGGGAAATGGATGGCAACGTAGTTTCCAGGCTTCGAAACAAACCTTGTTCGGATAAGGCTTTGAAGTTGGGTAGATGTCCCTCCTCCATTTATTGTCGGACAGGATGCGGATCGAAACCGTCCAAGCCCACGACAATCGCCCTCTTCACTTTTCTTGCCATCTTGCCTTTGTGTGTCTTGAGAAACAGAAGGACTTTTCGGAATGGCCACGCTAAAAGAGCCAGAAAAGCCAGAATGACTGTAGCGAAGAGATGACAGCGAACCCTGCGCCAGGGCCGATGTATGCCTGGGCGGGGCCAGTAGCTCCTGCAAATAAAAGGATGAAACAGACAATCGGGCATATTGGTCGCATTTTCTGTCGTATCCTTTCCGTTTTTTTGCTCGGTACGAATTCTTACTCGGTACGTATTGTTTTGCGATTGCGGTACAGCGAAGGAGATACGGCGGCGATCATTTCGCCAACGTTCATTGGCCGATCCAGAAACGAACGAATCCTCTCAGCCTGGCTTCGCGCATCTTTCACAACTTCATGGTAATGCAGATAAAGGCGATCGATATTCTCTTGCCTTTCGAGCCACGTTTTTGTTTTCGCCAGATGAAGGGCGAATTTTCTGAAAAGGAACGCCTCGTTGATCGAATCGGTCTTTTTGTGCAGTCGCTCGTACATTTTCTTTTGGGAAATCAATATCTCTCCCAAGTCCCTTCGGACAAACAGGACCCTGTAGGACAAATCCGGAGGCATATGGCAAAGGAGGTAGGAAATGATTTTCACAGCCTTTCCACCCATAAACGCAAGCCAAGCACTGTCGTTTTCGATGCTTTTGACCTTTTCGTATTCGAAATAGCCCAGGGGGTTGTCTCTGTCGGCTTTGCGCAGATTGTCCGTCACAAGCTCGATCCCTCCGGCCTCGAGCATTCCCATCAGCGTTGATGTCCCGCTTCGAGGCAGCCCCGAAACAACGATGATTTCTTTCTCCATCAAACGGTCCCTTATGGGGGTTCAGCCGAAAATTCGCGACATGAAACATCGCCAGCATCCTCCATCATGCGCTCAAAAAGCAACATAAGCTTCGATAAGTTTCCAACGAATCCAAATGGTTGTATTTCCAAAACAGCCTCTTCTTTTCGGAAAAAAGGAGGGAAAATAGTATTCTTGAATACGGGGGATTGAAACGACCGGTTGGATAGACACCGGCCTGGGCCACAATGAGCCAAAAGGACAAATCCATTTCCTTGAGAAATCTTATGATTTCCGATTGTTTCGCGAGCTTGATGGCATTTCCGTTCCCATGAAAAAAATCGAACTCTTTCAGGGTCGTTTCATTGCGAGAGAAATAAAAAAGTACGATTTCATGTTCCGGATGGTTTTTCGACAAATCATTGAAAAGCTGGCCGAAATATTTACGAACCCCGCCGATTTCGGGGTCGATAAACGACTATCAACTCCTATTCGCATTTTCGGTCTCAGGTAGACAATTCGCCATTGCATCTGATAAAAAAACAAGGCCGTCGATCAGGAAAAGATCTCGTACTTGTGAATCTTCTTGTAAAGCGTCTTGCGGTTGATTCCTAGTATATCCGCCGCCCTGCTCTGGTTGCCCCTTGTTTCCTCGAGGACCTTCATAATATGGGCCTTTTCCATTTCTTCCAGGCTTTTGGGTTTGGTCGCGGGTACGTTTCGATTGGCGTACACATGCGATGGAAGGTCTTCTGGGCGGACTTCCAAGGCATCGGAAAGAATGACCGTCTTATTGATCACCGATTTGAGTTCGCGTATGTTGCCGGGCCAAGGGTACCGTGTCATGACATCCAGAGTCTCCTCGGTCAGCGTCATGCCGGGTCGCTTGTCCGGATGGTTTTCCAGAAAATCCCGGGCCAGGACAGGCACGTCTTCGGGGCGCTCTTTGAGCGAAGGTATCGTTATGGAAATAACATCCATCCTATACAGGAGATCCTTTCTGAGTTCGCCTTTGTTCATCGCGTCGTAAAGGTCCAGATTGGTGGCCAGGACGATCCTGGTATCCACTTGGCTTTCCTTGGTGTCGCCCACTTTCCTGAATCGGCGGGTCTCCAGGAAACGAAGAAATTTCTTTTGCAGCTCCAAATCGATGTTGCCGATTTCATCCAGAAACAACGTGCCTTGATCGCTCTTTTCCACAAGCCCGGTTTTTGCGTCGGAAGCCCCCGAAAAAGCGCCTTTCCGATGCCCGTACAGTTCGCTTTCCGCAAGGTTCTGGCTTAAAAGCCCGCAATCGAGCGTAACGAAGGCCTTGTCCTTTCTTGCGCTGTTGATATGAATCTGCAAAGCGAGGACATCCTTTCCCACACCGGTTTCGCCTTGTATCAACACGGTGCTGTCTGTGGGCGCGACTTTGGCAACCATGTCGTAGACTTTTTGCATGGCCGGGCTCGGGCAATGGATGAACTTGGCGTTGTCCAGCCCATTGGCGACCATGTTTTTTTTCAGGCCGTCCCTTTTTGCGCGACGTTTTTGGACGGCCTGATTGGAAAGCGTCAAGAGTTCGTCAAGCTTGAACGGCTTGGTGACATAATCCCTGGCGCCCATCTTCATGCAATCGACCGCCGACTTGATATCGCCGAACCCGGTGATCATTATCACTTCCGTGTCTGGGGATATCTGCTTGATCGTTCCCAAGGTCTCGATCCCGTCCATTTTAGGAAGCTTGATGTCCAACAAGACCAGATCGAAGGCGTCGCCTTCCAGAAGCCCCACCCCTTCCTCTCCGCTTCCCGCAGTGGACACGTCGAATCCTTCCAGGGAAAATTCGTTGCGAATCAGGCGCCGGATGTGTTCTTCGTCGTCGATCGCCAATACTCTGCCGTTATTCATTGGCAACTCTTCCACCCTTCTTGGGTAAATTGTAACCTGACCGGGTTGACCGTCGGTGGTTATTATAATGAATACACTTACAAAAATTCTATGTCAATATGACCGGAAACTTCAACGTGTAGACGGCACCATGTCCGGAATTGTTCTCGACCCGGAGGTCTCCTTTGTGGTGTTGCACGATGCTATAGCAAATCGACAGATCGATCGCCGTACCATTTTCGATGGAGGCCTGTCTGGACGACGAATGGAGAGCGTCGCACCCTCGGTCGATCTCTTCTTGTCCGCCACCGCCCGTTTCCGACAGGATCACCTCGATCCAGCTGCCGTCGTTTCTGGCCTCCAGCAACAGCTCTCCGCCCTTTTCCATGGCCTTGAACGCATTGTTGAAAAGGTTCAAGAACACGTGCTTGAGTTGGGATTCCTTTCCCAGGACGCGATTGAACCCTTTGGCCAGATGGTTTTTGAAAACGATGCGAATCTTGCTGTCCTTGGCGTGCTGACGGAACAACGAGATGGTGGCGTTGATGATTTTGTCCATGGGCACTTTTTCATAGTCGCCGCCGGAACTTCGACTGAATTCCTGCAAGTTCTGGATGATCTCCTTGCACCTGTATGCCTCGCTGTTGATGATTTCCAGATACTCGCGAAACGAGGCGATCTGTTTTTCGTCATCCAGCTTCCGGAATTTTTTCAGGCGCTTCAAGAGACCTTCCGAAAAACCCGCGATGGATGTCAACGGGTTGTTGATCTCGTGCGCGATGCCTGCGGCCAGAAAGCCGATGGCCGCCATGCGGTCGGCCTGCATAAGCCTGAATTCGCTCTCCTTGCGGGCCGTAATGTCGCGCATCAGCAGGATGATCTCCTCCACTTCGCCGAAAGGGTTCTTGATCGGAGACGTGGCCCATTCGAAATACCGGCCCTTGTAGTCCCCGGACTTCACCAATACCTCTCCCCGCTTGATCTCTTCCGTTTCCAGTGTCTTCAGGGCCGGGCAGTTCCGGCATATCTTGTTTTTCCGATAATAAGCGAAAAAGCAATGCTGTCCAATCAGGTTGATGTCCGGAAACATCTTCTTCTGCACTTTGTTGGCGAAAACCACCTTCAGGTTGCGATCCAGAATCGTCACTCCGTCGGACATGCTGTCGAAGATCGCCTCGAGGCGATTGTGCCTCTTGGCGAGCTTGATGTTGAGCTTTTCCAGCTCCTTGATCTTTGATCGCACTTCCTTGAAATGGCCGATCTTGGAAAACCCCAGCCCCTTGAAATCGTGCGTTGCTATTCTTTTGCCCTCCGTCATGTCGTCTCCTACCAGACTTCCCGGTACATGGCCTCGATTTCGTCCAGCGAAAAACAATAAGGGTTGGTCAGCATGCAAAGGTCTTTCTGGGCCAGCTCCGCCAGAAGCGGTACGTCTCCGGAATCCAGCCCCAACTGGGAAAACTTCGTGGGCATTTCGAGTTCCTCGATCAATTCCTCTATCTTTTCCCGGGCGCTGCAGGCAGCCTCGTCTTCGTTCATTCCCGCTGTTTCCGCGCCCATGGCCACCGCGATCCGGGCGAATTTGCTTTTGGCATGCTCCAGGTTCTGCCCGACCACCACCGGCAAAAGCACAGAGTTGATCAATCCGTGGTGCAAGTCGTAGAGACCTCCCACCGGATGCGCAAGGGCGTGCACGGCCCCCAGAATCGCGTTGGAAAACGCGATTCCCGCCTCCAGACACGCGATGGACATCCCCACCAGCGAGTCCAGATCCTTGTATTTTGCGGCATTGGGAAGGTGACGCGCCACAAGTTCGATGGCGTGGATGGCGTGCGGATCGGTCAGTGGCCATGACAAAGAGGATACATAGGCCTCGATGGCGTGGGTAAGAGTATCCATCCCTGTAGCTGCTATCAGATCGGCAGGCTTGGTCTGCAAAAGCCTGGGATCGATCAGGGAAATGTCGGGCATGATGGCCCGGCTCAAAATGGTCATCTTGTTCTTCTTCCGGGTGTCCGCGATTACCGCGAACTGACTAACATCAGCGCTGGTTCCGGCGGTCGTGGGAGCGCATACCAAGGGCGGTATCGGCTGGTCCACCAGATTACAGCCCTCGTAATCGTGTATATGGCCGTGGTTCGACGCCAAAATGGCGATCCCTTTGGCAGCGTCGATGGGGCTGCCTCCCCCCACCGCCACGATCACGTCGCAATCTTCGCGGTTGTAAACTTGCACTCCCTGCTCCACCTGAAAATCGCGCGGGTTGCTCACCACATTGTCGTACACAGTATATTTGAGGTCTTCCTTTTCCAGATATTTCAGGCTCTCGTCGATCCACCCCGCATCAATTATTCCAGGGTCCGTCACCAACAGGACCCTCTCGCCCCCCAATCGCCTGGCGCAGTCGCCGATCTTCGACAAAGCGCCTACACCGTGAATAATTTCCGGAACTTCGAACTTTAAAAGGTCATTGTCGTATCGGGTCATCGAACATATTTCTCCGAGCGTCTCTTTCCCATTGATATTTTCGTTTCCATGGTATAGGATTCGATGCTTTCAATATCATACATTTATCGATGCTTTCAATGTTCTTTCGTCTATGAGACTTGCACAAAGGCCGAATTGGCGAATAAATTAACGCTTGACACGCTGTATTGAAAGGCTTAAATTTTTAAGAGCATATGCCCATTACGAACATCCGAAACGAATCGGAATCGGTTTTTAAAAAAATTACGCAATCATTCGAAAGGAGTTTTTTTGCAATGGATACTTTAATTGCGGTACCGTCGGAGCAACCCGGAGGACTCGAGGCGCAGGTCGGCCAGCATTTCGGACACTGCGAGGTTTACACGCTGGCTTCGGTGGAAGGCGGCCAGATCAAGGATGTCCAGGTTATCCCGAACATGCCTCACGAGCAGGGAGGATGCATGGCGCCTGTCAATTATCTGGCGCAGCAAGGCGTCAAGATCATGATCGCCGGCGGCATGGGACTTCGACCGTTGCTGGGTTTCAATCAAGTGGGAATCGAGGTGTACTACAGCGGAGGTGCGCAGAACGTAAAGGACGCGCTGGCTGGTGTCCTCTCCGGTTCGCTGATGAAGTTCACCCCCCAGCAGACCTGCGGAGGAGCGGCCCAACATGCCCAGCACAACTGCGGCAATCATTGATAGCGGTTTTGCGTTTGGGAAAAGAAGATGAAACCCGAAGAAAAAAGATAATATCGGTGATCGATCACAAGCCGATTTGGCATGGATTGCAAGTAAAAGGAAACGCAGCGTTCGGACTACGAGGAAGTATCTAAGCAAATGATCGGGACATGCTTGGCCGATACGGAACAAGCGTACGGAGGCGCAGGCGGCTATTGTTTCTACCACTTTTTTCCCTCCAAACATTCCTGAAAGCAGAGAAAATGCAAGGCGTGGCTATTGCGACCGGTCGCCAAGGACCTTGAGGAACCGGTCGATCAGATTGTCGATTGATGCTTCGGCTTCTGCCAGTGCGTCCTGGGTCTTGAAAACCGAATGCAACGCCTTGAACATCGCATCGTATCTCGACTTTGCGGTGTTCAAGGCGTCATAGTCGATGTGGTTAGGCCGGTATATCCGGTCGTTGAAAAAATAGTTGGCCGGATGCCATCGCCCTTCGTCCCTGTAG
Source organism: Desulfobacterales bacterium (assembly GCA_963674505.2). Classification (GTDB taxonomy): domain Bacteria; phylum Desulfobacterota; class Desulfobacteria; order Desulfobacterales; family SKZT01. The sequence continues at coordinate 4,184,487 of CAXXIG010000001.1, read as the reverse complement.
GGCCAATCGGTTTTTATACGAAAGAATTCCGCCAGCAGCTCCTTTAAGCCTGTTTCGATATTAGAAAAAGACTCATCCAGGGTCTTTTGCATTCTTTTTTCGATCTCCGAAAAAAAGTTGACGATCATCTTGGACTCGGTGACGACCATTCCGTACAGGTACCAATCCGACGCGTAGTTTCGGATCAGGCGCTTGAATCGGGCGGGAACGGCGATGTGCGTGGGACAGAAGTACTGGCGGCATGCCATGGTGCCGTAATAGCTCAGCCCCCGGAAATCGAGGCCCCCGGCCCCCTCTGCCAGGGGATGAAGCAGACACCCTACCCGCGACCTGTTCTTGCCGATCAGCCCGATGAACGGGCAATGGTGGAAATCCGGATACGGCCGGTCCTGGTTTTCCTCCCGTTCAATCCGTTCCTTGAATGCCAGCACAGCGTCGATTTCCCGAGGCACCTTAGCGTACTCGGCGGTACGGTACGCAAGCATTTCTTCCAGAGCTTCCCTGGAAGGGTCGGCCACGTTGTAAAGCCCGCAGCATGCCCCGCAGGACACATTTTCACCCACTTGGCAAAGATAGACGCTGCCCGGCACGGCAGGGTCCAGTTCGTTTCCGGCTTCAAACGATTTGGTTTTCATTCCCATCCAATCTCATTTTTTCGATTTAGGAACTTTCAGCACGGGCTTCCAGTTGCCAGCGTGGATTGTATATCACGATTTATGCCTTGTCACCGACAAAATAAAACAATGGCCTTGAATTGGAATTGCTTCTTCATTCTTCGAAATCTTGACAAAGAGAATGGTTCGGGTTAGACCAATACCGTAAAACAATTAACAGCATCGGGTATCGAACATGGCGGACATCGTAGATTTTGGCGAATTTCGCTCGGAACATCTGGAACTCAGGGTCTTCGGGCCTTGGAAAAAGCGTTTCGGAAAGACCTTCGCAAAGGAGACCTCTCTGGAGGACCTTTCCGACAAGGTCTTGTTATATCTCGCCCAGCCAGGCGAAGAGGGCACCCATGCCATCTACGAATTCGCGATGGGCGTGATGAACCTTGGTCTTGGAAACAAGTTCGATTATCTGGAAAAGGCGCAACAGTATGCCGTGATGGAGGTCCATCTGTTTTTGGCGGACCTGTTTCGTTTCGAGATGATGCGTCGCCTGGGCTGGCTCGAACCGCTTTCTTGCGCCGGTCGCAGCCTGATCGAGCTGGTCGAACAATTCGACCGGCGCAAGAATTTCTGGCGCGAAACGCCTCCTGTCTTGAGCAAGATGCACCCGGACCACTCATGCTATATGCAGCTGCACGAAAGGGACCGCGAGGGCTTCATCCGAAGGCTTTTGCCCGGTGCCCTGGAAATATTCAAACGCAAAAACGCAACTTGAATTCCCAATGATAATGCAATCGTTGAGAATGCGATCAATTGGAAATCACCAGACGAGTATATCATGAATAAAATCGTATGCCACGGAGACAGCCTTACCGAAGGCGCGGATATCGAACGGCAACACACCTGGCCCGTGCTTCTGGAAAATCAGCTTCGAATTGAAGTGGTCAACACTGGAATAGGGGGCGATACCAGCGGCGGGCTTCTGGGGCGGTTTTCCTTCGACGTGGTCCGTTGCGATCCCGACGCCGTGCTGATCATGTGCGGCACAAACGACCTGTGGTGGGACTTGGACGAGAAGGTCATCGTGGCCAACATCTTCGCCATGGCCTGCCAGGCACAGTATCGCGATATCGCGCCGGTCTTGGCGACCCCCTTGCCGTTGCATCTGGAATTCATCGCCGAATCCGACATCACGCCGCCCTTGTCCGGCTATGATCGATGCGCATCGAAATTGGCGAACCTCGTGGAATCCATCAAAACCTCGGCGGAAAACAGCGACGTCCCTTGTATCGATTTTTACAATCTGTTCCTGGACGAGAATCGAAAGGTCAAAGGGGACTATTTCCTGGAGGACGGTCTCCATCCCAACCCAAGCGGGCATCGACTGATGGCGGAAAAAACCGCGAGGGTTTTGCGGTCGATATTTTTTCTGGCTTGAGTTTTTGGATCAATCGAAACCCGACGAAGACCGAGGATTTCTCGCTGGCCTGGGGGGAGGTTCGATGTGTTCAGGGCGCTCCGGTTCTCGAGGCGACATCACCGTCGACGTCCCGCTTTCTGTCTTCGAAGAGACCGCGACCAACACTTTTGTCATCAGTTCCTGAGCGGCCGAAGAAATCAGGTCCTCGACCATGCCGCTTCCGTCCACATCGACTTGTATATTCCGGTAGGGCATCGTCCTTTTATCGTCGCGGTAAAACAAATCTCGAATCTCCACCCTCAGGTTCGACCTGAAGTTCTGCGTTTCCTCGATCCACGTTTCTTCGACCCTCATAATGTACACTTGGCCGGCTATCTCGACGGTTTCCACCGGACCGAGATAATGGTTTTGCTCGGAATAGAATTTTTCCAACTTGTCGGCGAGTGCTTTGGATATGCTCGCGTTCAGGCTGGTATTCCCGGAAATATCGATGGAGACTCGCGCTGAATCGAGGGCTGCGTCCTCCCCGGCACTGGCGGGTAAAGGCTTGTCGGGCGTCGTTTCCTCCGTCTTAAACGCGCCGCTTGTCTCGTCGCTCGTAGTCTCGGGGCGACCCGCTGCCATTTCGCCACTGTTGGAGTCATCGCCGATTTGTCTCGTTTTTTCGTCATTTCGCTTTGAAGCGGCATCCTGTCCGGGGATTTCATTTTGGTTTACCGGAACCGTCGGCGCCGATACCTCCGCAGACGGCGTAACAGGTGCGGGGCCCTGGCTTTGCCAGACTGCGAGCCCGGCGGTCGCGAACAATACAACCAGTAGAAACAGCAGGTAAAATATGGACATGCCCGTGGCCTTGTCCGGCATGCCCGAACCCTTGTCCTCCGAAGACTCCGCTGCATCCGGGAAAAACAAAAGATCGATGGCCTCCGCGACGCTCGAAACGGGATGGAGAATCAATCCCTGCTCGACCATTTTGCGCCGCGCCTCCGCAGAAACTTCGCCGTCATTTTCCCTCGGGTAAAAAACGTGTCCCCCGGCCGGCAGGACTGCGGCGGCGGCATCCAGTTTGGCTTCGATGCCTCGGATGCCCGCGACGGGGCCTCCGTTGTGGCTGCTTTCCACCTCGCCGGTAGCGGCCACCGGCCCCGGATCCTGTCTAGCGAGGTGCTTCGCCAACGCAATCGCGAACGCCAGCCCTCCGCTCTCTCCGATCACCTGGCTCGACCCGCCGAAATCGAAGCCCGCTACGGCGGCGGGCAAATCGGATACGTGCCTGGCCACAGCCTCGTATGCGGCCCCGGCGGCGCGCCGGGCCGAACGGGTCACAGATCCTTCGACCTCCGTCACCACGTAGGCGTCGATGGGACGCGCGCTTTCCCTGGGAGCGTCGAAAAGCTGCAAATCCACGGCAACGCCGTTGCCGCTTTCAAACAACATCCAGGTCTTCGCAAATCCGTTCCTGTATTGATTATCTTCCATCGTTTATTTTACAACTACGGACCACCGGGCAAGGTCCAATCGGGACAACCCCCCGATCTTGCGCGCGAGCCTGGCCTGGCGAATCGTGCCTTCCAGAATCGTTCGTCCGCCATGGTCCTTCACGGTCGCTTTTCGCCCTTCCATTTCGGGGGCGGCGTCCGATACCACTTCCAGCGTGACCATTCCGTTTTCGGGGTCGCCCATGCGGGGAAGGACGCCCAGTACGAAATTACCGCAGCCGCTGCGCAACCGCAGGGGGCCTGCGGGCTTGTCCGTCGCAGCGGCTTCGAGCATGCCCCAGGACACCACGCGGTCCTCCTCGAATGTTTCCGAGTCTTCGATATCGGAAATCGCCTGCCGCAAATTCGCCCACTTGCCCATGCAGACGGGGCAGAGCGACAGATGGGAAAAATCCTCTGCGTCTGCGTCTCTCATTCCTCCCGGAAGCGCCATCCGATACAACCGACGGTCGGAAACATGTCCGATCTCCTTCATACCCATGTCCCGTTCCCGCCTGACAAATTCCTCGCGCCAGACCTCCAAACCTGTTTGCAATGCCATATCCGTGTTCATTTTTTACCTCATTTCATGATTTTGCCCAATTCTTCCAATGTCCAACCGTGTTTTTCCAGACAAGCCCTCATCAGTTCCCGGGCTTGGTGTTCCCGGTTGGACACGGTTTGCATCGAGCAATCCATCGTTTCGGCGAACTCCCTGAGCTTGACGTTCTCCAGCACCCTTCCTACGAGAATCATCCGAAGGTCATCCGAAGGAAGATTTTCAAGACACGCTTGCATCGTTTCGGCCAGTTCCCTTTTCAATAGGACTTCTTCGGCGCCGGGTCCCTGCTCGACCGCGATCATTCCCCGATAAGGCGTCTCGTCGTCGTCCCTTTCGACATTTTCTCTGACCGGAACCATGTGAACCGACTGGGCTGACACTTTTCGAACTTCATCCACGCTCCAGCCCAGTTCTTCCGCCAGCTGCCTGTCGCCAGGATTGCGTCCCTCACGCAAAAAACCTTCCCTCGCTTTTTTCAGCTGCTTGGCCTTTTTTGCGAACTCCTGGGATGTGCGCACAACGGGCTGCACCCTGATCTGATCCAGCATGGCCCCTCTGATTCTCGTGGAAGCGTAGGCCAGGAAGGGAACTCCCAGTTCCGGGTCGAATCTTTGCTTGGCTTCCAAAAGCCCCACGATACCCAGATGGAACAATTCTTCCTGTTCGATCTGGCCGTTCCGGCCCGCCGGACAATAGCGCTTGAAAACCTTCTCCGCGATCTTTCCCACGAGAGATTTCTCCTTTCCGGTGATCATGACCGTTACGTTTTTGGAATCGCCCACGAAACGTTTCCTCCTGCCTTGCTTTTCATCAAGGTTTCCGTCTTGCACTTCGTTATCGAAGGCAGCCGATAAATTTCAAAAATTGAAACCGATGCATTGCGTTTTTTTTCGAATCGAACGAAATCTACGGGGCGGTCACCATTTCCAGCATTGCTTCCGCGTATCCTTCGTTTCCGGAAAGCCCCTGCATTCTTATTTTCTGCTGGAAGATTTCCGCATTGGACCAATCGTTTTCTGAAATGCCGGTGAGGTTCAACGGGGTCCGGGAGGCAACAGCCCAGACGGCGTCCTTGCCGTAGGGTTCGTCGGCCACCAGGTCGTAGGAGCAGCCGTCTCCGGGAAGCACCAGGGGACTGCCCGACTGGAGCCTCGATCCGCATTCCCGGTCGTGCGCGAGTTCGCCGTTTTCATCCACCGGGTACAGCAGCACCACTTCGTTCTGGGGATTGATATCGAACAGGTACACCCAGGCGTCCTGATTGATCCGCACGATGAACCGGATATGTTCTCCTTTTCTATATAGCGGTTCGTTTTCGCCGTGGTCGGTGGCGATCTGGGCGGAAAGCCCCCCCTTGCTGATATTCGCAGCGCCGACTGTCTGCGGCGTGGACGAAATGCTCTCGAGAATCGGGGCTTGGGGCGGGTTGATCATGCGCTCCGGAAATATTTCGTTGGGAATATCCACAGATGCGGCAGTGATCATCGTATCGTCCATGTCGTATATTTCCACATTCGCCGCGACCGTTGAACCCTGCCGCCATGCCTTGCCCTTGAGTACGCCCTGCGCATCGGCAAGCACGGCCACGAGATTGGCGGTCTCTGTTTTCTTCTGGTGCTTGGCGGAAATCCCTCTCGTCCCCCTTTGGCGCAGGGTCTCGCTGGATAGTCCTCTGAGCGCCTTCTTTTCGTCCAGGGGCGCAAACAATTGGCTTTCGGCCATGGCGTTTCTGAACATGTCGGACAGATAGGCCGAAAGGCCGCTTGAATCCTTGTCTTTAGCGTCCACCACGAACTTTTCCATATAGATCTTACGTCCCCGTTTTCTTTCCGAAACCTTGGCCTCCAGCTTTCTGACCATGAGACGCGCGTATGATTCGCGGTCTTTTTTCAGCGCTCCCGGATCGATGCCCGAAAGCGGGGTCTTTTCCGAAGCAGCCGCCACCGCCTCCGGCCCCTGCGATGTCAGCTTCATCACTTTGAAATCCAAGGCCAGGTCCTCGCCCTGCCTCTGCCAAGTGCCCTGCAAGATCATGTTGGCGTCTTCGTCGGATCCGGGGAGCAGCACCCTGGCCCCCCTTCGTTTCAGCTCCGACACGATTTTGCCGCGCAGCTGGTTGGTCAGCGGGGACCCAAGTCCCGTGGAGGATTCGAACAGGTCGTACGGGCTGACAATCACGGGTTTGTTCTTCAGGTCGCCCTGCTCGACCAGCTCTTTCACCAGGCTTTCCACAGCCTCGTCCAGATCTTTTTCGAGCCATTGCGCAGAAAGGTCGGGGCAGTGCAGCAAAACAAAAACCCCGAAAAAAACAGGCAGAAGGCGCAAGGCCATTTTCTGTCGAACTCGCGCAGCCAAACGGTTGAAGACGTGTCTCATGGTTTTTCCTCCGAATGTCAATTTTGATAGAGAAAAAAGCAAAAAAAAAACGATTTTGCAGGCTTGCCCGAAGCGCTTCAAGGCGCTCCGAAGGAATCATCCATGAAATACAATAGTTTGGCATGGGTGTCAAAAAGTTTCACGGGTTAAAGCAGCGAGACCCGGCAATCCACGACGTTCAACCCAGCCATTGTTTCATCCGTTCCCCAAATCCGTCATAATTCGAAAAAATTGTTTGAAAATTTGATTCGAATCGCGACATAGAGAATATCAAAACGGGTCAAAAATTTTTTTTCGGACAAAACGCGAAACGCTTTTTCAGCGAATCTCGTCGATGGTCGGGAAAATGAAATCGCTGATTAAAACGTTTGTTGTTGGAAAGGGGAGGACAATGGACGACAATAGTAGAATATTCGGAATGGATGCCATAGTCTCCGACACGGTGCCAGACTCGTTTCGCAAAGGGGAAGGGGCCGCGACGGCGGCTTCTTCCGAGCGGACTTCCGCCGGTTGGTTCCGTCGAAAAATTAAAACACGGGTGATCGAAACGTTCGAAATAATCAAGAACACAAGCGTTTCTCCCCTCGGTCAGTTTTGCTTCATACTGGTGATCCTTTATCTCGTTTTATCCGGTTGCGCTGCCGACAACAGAGTCATGGAAAAGCTCGACAATATCAGGGTCCTGCCGGAAGAGGAAAAAGACAGCCTGCGGCATCCGTTGGTTGAATGCGTCGCGGCTACTGCGGAAACGTTTACCTTATCCGGTTTTTCAGTCGATCACATCGAAATCCAAAGAGATTACGGGCTCGTAAAGGCGCAAAGGGGCGAGACCAAAATGGATTGTTCTCTCAACGCACTGACCGAGGACTTGACGAGAATCCGGCTGAAGGTCCATCATCCCGACCTGATCGCCGACCCGGAAGACGACCCGGAAAAGATCGTCGGCCGAATACGGTCGGTTTTAGGCTCGGGCGACACGAAGGGTTGGGAATCGCTCATCCGCGACATGGCCAAAGTCCATGTCCATCCCGACGAGCAATCCCCGGTTCTGGGCTACTTGTCTCCGGGAGCGGAGGTCGTTCTTTTTACCGACTACGAAGGCGCTTCCTGGTCGCGACTGAAACTGGAAATCCAGGGCTACGGCTATATAAAAAACAGCAGCCTGGAACCGCCTGCTCCTTAGTCGCCAAGCTTGACGAGGTAAATCACATGCAGAAATCGTCGGCTTCTGGCGCGGTGCGTTTCATTGCCCCAGGGGGCGACCCGGCTACAAGCGCGCTCCGCAATACTTGCAGTGCCTGGCGTCCAAATCGTGCCCCTCGGCCGCGCACTGGGGACAGGCTTGGGTGCTGACGCCCTTGGAATCCTTTTTGGCCATCTCAACGGTCACGATTCCGGTCGGCACCGCGATGATCGAATACCCGACGATCATCACCGCCGACGCCAGCACTTTTCCGGCCAGGGTTTGCGGGGCGATGTCTCCGTAGCCCACCGTGGTCATGGTCACCACCGCCCAGTAGATGCTCTGGGGAATGCTGGTGAAGCCGTTTTCTTCGCCTTCGATCAGATACATCAGCGCGCCGATGATCAAAATCAGGGTCAGCACCGTTCCCAGAAAAACGATGATTTTCTTGGCGCTGGCTGTCAGTGAAGCCTTCAGCACCCTGGCCTCGATGAGAAAATGCCCCAGTTTCAGAATCCGAAACACCCGCAGCAGCCGGAGGGCGCGGATTACGATCAAAGACTGCGCGCCGGTTACCAATACGCTCAGGTAGGTCGGGGCGATGGCGAGCAAATCCACCACCCCGAAAAAGCTCGCGGCATAGGAGGCCGGTTTTCCCACGGCGAGAAGTCTGAAAACATACTCAACGGTGAACAGGACCGTGAAAGCCCATTCCGCCGCGCGCAGCCATGGCCCGTAAGCGGAACGGATTGCCGCGACGCTTTCCAGCATCACCGCCAATACGCTCAGCAATATGCAGGCCAGAAGAACCAAATCGAAGGCTTTTCCCTCCCTTGTATCGGCCTCGAAAATGATTTCGTGCGCCTTGACCCGCCACGACCGGCTCGATTTTCCGTATCGCGTGTCCGTTTCACTCATGAATGGGCCCCTTTTCACCTGTGTTTGCCAAGGAATCGTCGTTTATATCTTTACCTGCAACCGTAGGCATGCTAAATCACCTTATGGCATTTGATGTGCGATTATGCAACCGTGCGGATGCAAAACAACACAAACGTGGGGTGTTATATGCCGTTTGAAAAAAGAAACGCGACAAGAGTGGACCTTTGGCTCAACGTGGTTGCGGATGTCAGGGCCAAGAACAAGCTTATCAGCGGCAAGGTCAAAAACCTGGGATCCCGGGGAATGTTCCTGCTGAGCGAAAAACGCGTGCCGATTTCCACGCCTGTGGGGGTCCAGCTTATTTTCAAACTGAAGGATGCCGGAGACCTTAACCTGAAGGCCGCAGGCACCGTGGTTTGGTTCAACGAGGAAGGCATGGGGATTCAGTTCAGCGAGATCGATCTCGAACAGTTCAGAAAATGCGTGGTCGCCATGGTCAACGAATCCTGATGCGCTGCGAATTCCGTTAGCGATCCCGACCGTCTGCCGATTCCCGAAACGCCCCGCCCCTGCGGCTTCCGGCGATATTGCAATCCAGGCGAAACGGAAGCTTCGACTCAGAAAATCAAGGAGAAGCGATGACAAACACCAAACCCGTTCTGGTCGCCGGATCGACGGGCTATGTGGGTGGAAGACTCATTCCCCAGCTTTTGAAAGCCAGTTTCCGTGTCAGGGCCATGGGACGGTCCCTGGCGAAAATGAGTTGCCGTCCGTGGAGCGCGTCCCCCGGTGTCGAACTGGTCGAAGGCGACGTCATGGATCTCGAATCCATGAAAAACGCCGCAAAAGGCTGCCGGGCCGCTTTCTACCTAGTCCATTCCATGATTTCCGGCAAGAAGAAATTCGCCGATGCCGACCGCTCGGGCGCCAAAAACATGGTTGCCGCAGCCGCCGATGCCGGGCTAAAAAAGATCATATACCTCGGCGGTCTCGGAGACATGGACGATCCCAATATCAGCAAGCACCTGAAATCCAGGCACGAGGTGGCCAGGATTCTCCAGGCGGGACCCGTCCCGGCCACGCACCTCAGGGCCGCCATGATATTGGGTTCGGGAAGCGCCTCGTTCGAGATCCTGAGATACCTGGTGGAGCGCCTTCCCGTCATGGTCACGCCTCAATGGGTGGACACGCCGTCGCAGCCCATCGCCATCGCCAACGTGCTCAATTACCTTCAGGGCTGTCTGGAAAACGACGACACCGACGGAGACACGTTCGACATCTGCGGGCCGGACATCGTTTCCTACAAGGAGCTGATCGACATGTACGCGGAAGTCGCGGGACTTCCCAAGCGCGTGGTCTTTGCGGTCCCGGTCCTGACGCCGCGACTGAGCGCCAAGTGGATTCACTTGGTGACCCCGGTTCCGGCCTCCATCGCGCAACCCCTGGCCGAGGGGCTTTCCGCCGAAGTGGTCTGCCGGGACAACCGGATCAGAAAGCTGATCCCGCAAAAGCTTCTGTCCTGCCGGGAGGCGATGGAAATCGCCCTGCAACGCGTCAGACAGGAGCTGGTGGATACCTGCTGGACCGACGCAGGCGCCGTGGCGCCGCCCGAATGGCTCTATTGCGGCGACGCCGACTACGCCGGGGGGACCATTCTGGAATCGGGGTTCAAGGTCCTGCTGGAAGCCCCCCCGGAGAAAGTCTGGGAACCGGTGCGACGAATCGGCGGTGACACGGGCTGGTATTTCGCCGACGCTCTGTGGTGGATCCGAGGGGCCATCGACAGAATCCTCGGGGGAGTCGGGCTTCGTCGCGGGCGGCGGCATGCCAGCGAAATTTACGTGGGCGACGCACTGGATTTCTTTCGTGTCCTGGACATCGACGCCCCCCGCCGGCTGGTGCTTTCCGCCGAGATGAAAGTGCCGGGGCAAGCCCTGGCCCAGTTCGAAATCGCGCCCATGGGTCCCGGACGCTGCGAGTTGAGCGTCATGGCCAGGTTTCTGCCGTCGGGACTCGGCGGCATCGCCTACTGGTTCGCGCTTCTGCCCGTTCACGAATTCGTTTTCTATCACATGCTCAAAAACATCGCCAAGAACACCGGCGCTCCCATAGCCAAAGGTCCGGAACGAATGACCCCGAGGCTCAAGGACGCCTGTTTCATACCGCCGAAAAAAGGACGACATGGGTAACAGATACGACGTAATCATCGTGGGGGGAGGCCCGGCCGGGCTTTTTTCCGCATTCTACCTGAACGAACACTCCGACCTGAAAGTGCTTCTGGTCGAAAAGGGAAAGGAACCCGGCGCCCGCCACTGTCCGGTCAACCAAAGCAAGAAATGCGTAGGTTGCTCCCCGTGCAACATTTTGTGCGGCATCGGCGGGGCGGGGCTGTTTTCCGACGGCAAGCTCAACTTCATCCACAAACTGGGAAAGACGGATCTCACCCAGTTCATGAAAAAGGAGGCGGCCGAAGCGCTGATCGCCGAGACCGAGGAGATCTTCGACCGGTTCGGCATGGACGGCCCCGTCTACCCCACGGACATGAAGGCCGCCAAGGAGATCCGCAAGAGGGCCAAGCGATACGGAATAGACCTGCTGCTCATCAGGCAGAAGCATCTGGGAAGCGACATGCTTCCGTCCCATATCGAAGCCATGGCCGAGCATATCAGGAGCGGGGGCGTGACGATGCGCACCTCGGAGGCTGCCTTGGACGTGATCGTGGAAGACGGCCGCGTTCGGGGAGTGGCGACGGACAAGGGCGAGTACCGCAGCGAATACGTGATCCTGGCGCCCGGCCGGGTCGGCGCCGACTGGGTGGGCAAGCTGGCGCAAAAGCACGGCATCGGCCTCAAGCAGAGAGGCATAGAAGTGGGCGTCCGGGTCGAGGTGCACAACGACGTCATGCAGGACCTGTGCGACATCATCTACGACCCGACCTTTTTCGTGCAGACCAAGAAGTACGACGATTCCACCCGCACCTTCTGCACCAACCAGGGCGGCTTCGTATCCAAGGAGAACTATCGCAACTTCGCCTGCGTAAACGGCCACGCATACCGCGAACTCAAGAGCGAAAATACCAACTTCGCGTTCCTTTCCAAGGTGGTGCTGACCGAGCCGGTCACCGACAACCAGGCATATGGCGAGGCCATCGGGAACCTTGCCAACCTCATCGGGGGCGGAAAGCCCATTCTTCAGCGCTTCGGAGATCTGAAACGCGGAAGGCGAAGCACCTGGGGACGCATCCGAAAAAGCTTCATCGAGCCGACTCTCCGGGACGTGGTCTGCGGCGACATCGCCATGGCCCTTCCGGAAAGGATCCTGACCAACATCATCGAGGGTTTGGAGAAGCTCAACATGGTCGTAAGAGGGGTTGCAAACGAGGAAACCCTTCTGTACGCGCCGGAGATCAAATTCTTCGCCACCCAGGTGGAGACGGCCAGCAACCTGGAAACCAGCATCAAAGGGTTGTACGTGGCCGGAGACGGTCCCGGCGTGGCGGGGAACATCGTATCGGCGGCCGCCACCGGAATCATGCCCGCAAAGGCGATTCTATCGGAAAAACAACCGGACATAGACGATTCACAGTCCAGAGAGGAGCATGTATGACAAGCAAATGGGAACTCGATCCCGAACAGCTGAGGGCCGAATGCGACCGGGCCCTGTTTTCTTTCGAGAACACGAGCGAAGTGGAACCCCTGTACGGAGTCATCGGGCAGAAAAGAGCGGTCCAGGCCATCGACTTCGGACTCAACATCCAATGTCCGGGGTACAACATTTTCGTCACGGGCATGCCCGGCACGGGCAAGACCACCATCATCCAGGACCTGGTGGGACAGTACGCCGCAAAGCTGCCTCCTCCCGACGACTGGTGCATGGTCAACAATTTTTCCGACGAATATCGGCCCAAGTCGGTTTCCGTAGCTTCGGGCGGCGCCACGCGGTTTTGCAAGAGGGTGAGAAAGGTCGTGGAGGATCTGAAAGGCGAACTGCCCAAGGCCTTGACCGGGGAGGCTTTTCAGCAAAAGCAGGCGGAAATGAAGGCCAAGTTCGCGGAAGAACGCAAGGCCCTGATGGAAAAGCTGGACAAGAAGGCCGGCGAAGCCAGCATTCACATCGTAAAGACGTCGGCGGGATTCCAGGCAGTGCCGGTCGTCGAGGGCAAGCCGCTTTCCCCCGAGGAATTCCAGAATCTTCCCGAAGACCAGCGAAAGAAAATAGAGACGGACATCGAAAGCATCCAGGAACGGATGGAGAACACCTTCCGGGAGGCCAACCGGATCTATCTGTCCTTCCAGGCCGAGGTGGAAAAGCTCACCCGCGAGGCGGCCCTGTTCGTCGTCCGGGAGCATTTCAATTCCCTTCGGGAGGAATACCGGGGCTGGAAAGGCGTTCTGGCCTATTTCGACGCGGCCCAGGCCGACATCCTGGAAAACGTGAGGCACTTCATGCCCTCCGGGGAGCAGGGTGAAAAAAAACCCGACGAATTCTTCAGGCGCTACGAGGTGAACATCCTCGTGGATAACGGTGCTTTGAAGGGCGCGCCAGTCATTTTCGAGCCCAGCCCGACTTTCCACAACGTGTTCGGAAGAATCGAAAAGCGGGCCTTCATGGGCACCATCACCACCGAGTTCACCATGGTCCAGGCCGGTTCTCTCTTGCGCGCCAACAGCGGCTACTTGATTCTGGACATCGAGGCGGTCCTGATGAACAATTTCGTCTGGGAGACGCTCAAGAGAACGTTGCAGAACAAGCTGCTCTACATCGAGGACGTCCCCATGGGCGCGGGGAACATGACCGCGTCGCTGAGGCCCAAGCCCATCCCCATCGAAGTGAAGGTCATCCTCATGGGAAGCTACGAAATCTTCCAAAGGCTCCAGAACTTCGATGTTAAGTTCAACAAGATATTCAACGTCCGGGCCGATTTCGACTACGAAGTGGAAAGGACCGAGGACACAGTCAAGCAATACGCGAGGTTCATCGCCCGGGCCTGCAAGGAGTCCGACCTTCTTCCCTTCACCGTAGGGGGAGTCTGCGCCATCGTGGAGTTCGGGGCCAAATTCGTGTCCCACCAGAAGAGAATGACGCTTCGTTTCGGCCCCGTGGTGGGCATTCTCAAGGAGGCGGACTACTGGGCCAAAAAGGACGGCTCCGACGTGGTCCGGGAAAGGCACGTGGTCAAAGCCTTCACCGAGCATCGCTTCCGCTACAACCTCTACGAGGAGAAAATCCACGAATCCTTCAGGGAGGAGACCATCCTGGTGGATGTGGAAGGCGAAGCGGTGGGACAGGTCAACGGCCTGGCGGTGTTTCAAATCGGCGACTACTCCTTCGGACGGCCCTCACGGATCACCGCCGAGACGTTCATGGGAAGGCAGGGCGTGGTCAACATCGAAAGGGAAGCCAACCTGAGCGGCGCCACCCACGACAAGGGCGTCATGATTCTAAACGGCTACCTGGGCAGGACCTTCGCCCAGCTCTATCCGTTGAGCCTTTCCATCAGCATCACGTTCGAACAAAGCTACGGTCCCGTCGACGGCGACAGCGCTTCGTCCACGGAACTTTACGCCATCATTTCCAGCTTGGCCGACATGCCGGTCAAGCAGGGAATCGCGGTCACAGGGTCGGTGAACCAGAAGGGCAGGATACAGGCCATCGGGGGGGTCAACCAGAAGGTAGAGGGCTTTTTCGAAGTCTGCAAGACCAAGGGCCTCGACGGCAAGCAGGGCGTGATGATCCCGTCGGCCAACGCCAAGAACCTGATGCTCAAACGCGAGGTCGTGGAGGCGGTGCGTGAAAAGAAATTCCATATCTACCAGGTTTCCACCGTGGAGGAAGGCGTCGAAATCCTGACAGGCGCTCCCGCCGGAATCCCGGACGTCGAAGGGCGGTACAAACACGGCACGGTTTTCGCGAAGGTCCAGGCCAAGCTGAAAAAGTATTACCAACAGGCGTTGAAGTATCGCAAGGAAGCGGGCTGGTAGGCTTATTGTAAACCATGATCATCGACCTCGGAAAATTCTCCCGAAAACGTAAAACGTACTGGGAGGAGTTGGAGCGGGTCCTGGACTCGCTGGATAAAAACCCCGAACGCTCCATGGACGTCGAAGAGGTGAAGCGTTTCCACTATCTCTACCAGGCGGCATCGACCGACTTGGCCAAGATCGCCACCTTTTCCGCCGAGCCGGGCCTGAGAAGGTACCTGGAAAACCTGGTTGCCCGGGCATACGGCGAAATCCATGAAAACCGGGGAAAGCGCAAGCGCTTTTCCTTCAAGCGTTTTTTTTTCAAACGATTCCCCGCCACGTTTCGCAAGCACGTTCGATTCTTCCAGGCAGCCCTGGCGGTGATGCTCGCCGGCTGCCTGTTCGGGGGCGCGGCAGTGGTGCTCGATCCGGAGGCAAAATCCGTGCTGATGCCCTTCCCCCATTTGCAGACAGACCCCTCCGAACGGGTGGAAAGGGAGGAAATCGCAGACAATGACAACATCGGGGGAAGAAAAGCCTCCTTTTCCTCCTACCTGATGACCCACAACATCCGGGTCACCATTTTCGTTCTGGCCTTGGGCATGACCTGGGGCGTCGGAACGGTAGCGGTTTTGTTCGCAAACGGCGTCATGCTCGGCGCTGTGGTCGCCGACTACCTCGCCGCCGGAGAGACCGCTTTCCTGTTCGGCTGGCTGCTGCCCCACGGCGCCGTGGAAATTCCTGCGATTCTGCTCGGAGGACAGGGGGGGTTACTCTTGGCGGCCGCCCTGATCGGGTTCGGAAAACGGGCAGGGTTTCGGCAGAGGTTGAGGGAAATCACCCCGGATTTGACCGTCATTGTCTTCGGCGCAGCCGTCCTCCTGGTCTGGGCGGGAATCATCGAGGCCTTCTTTTCCCAGTACCACGAACCCATAATCCCCTACGAAGTGAAAATCGGATTCGGGGTCGCCGAAATCTGCGCCCTGTCGTATTTTCTGTCTCGCGCGGGAAGGTCCGCCGATTCCCGAGACGTCCGGCAGACACTGATCGGGGCGAAGATGGTGGGTAATAAATGACCACGCTCTAAAACAAGAAAAATGAAACAAAATTTTATTGAAGAGTTACCGCTTTTGAAGCGGGCAATACTGCTTTTTTTAATTTGACAAAAACAGTCCTGTAAGGACGACAGATAATAGCCCGGCAATTCATTGCCATGGGGGGAATTCCAATAGAGCGGCAAGTCCCGTTGGGGACGGCAGAATTGCACTATGGATGGCCTCCGATTCAGGTTTTGGTTATAACGTCGGCCAACCAACACCGTCATTCCGGGCGTAGCTTGCGGAGACCCGGAATCCAGACGACGATCAAAACTGTTTGATGAAGACCGGTCGAATTAAAAACCAAGACCCCGATTTATATGCGCCAACTTTGCATTTGGGGCAAAAAAGTTGGGTTCATCGCGGATTTGTGGGAAAAGGCGATTCGATGCTAACCAGACCATCCTGGTCTGGAATTTCCTGGCTTTCAAGCGGCGACATATTCGCGATATGGGGCCAGAGCTGGAAGCTCTGGTTACCTTTGCCGTTTTCCACAAATCCGCGATGAAACTAATGTAATTTTTCAACGCAGAGGCGCAAAGAAACGAAGAGATGCACTAAAAACTTATGAAAAACGAACTGACCGATGCCTCACAAGCCGGCAAGTTGACGATCTACACGCCCGAAGGGGTGTTTTTTTCCATGGACCTGGCCGGACCCGTGACCCGATGCATGGCCTTGGCCTTGGATATGGCGGTGGTTTACGCAACCATGTCCGTCCTTGTAAAAATCACGAAGCTCATCGGCCTTGTCAACGTCGATATCGCAACGGCAATAAGCATGGCCGCCTATTTCGCCGTGTCCGTAGGCTATCAGATCGCAACGGAATGGTTTTGGCGGGGCCAGACCATCGGCAAAAGGGTCTTTCGCATCCGGGTGATGGACGTCAACGGCCTGCGCATGCGTTTCAGCCAGATCGTAATCCGGAACCTTTTGCGCGCAGTGGATATTCTTCCGTTGTTCTACATGGTCGGGGGGCTGGCCAGCGCCATCAACGGCAAATCCCAGCGCCTGGGCGACATCGCGGCCAACACCGTGGTCACCAGGATTTCCGATGTTTGCGCCCCGGACTTGGAAAAGCTCTTTCCCGACAAATACAACTCTTTCCGAGAATGGCCCCACCTGGCCGCTCGCCTGAGACAGCGAGTTTCCCCGCAGGAAGCCTCCGTGGCAATGAGGGCGCTTTTGCGAAGAGACCTCCTGGAATCCGAAGCCCGTCTCGATCTTTTAAAAAAAATCGCCGATCATCTTCGTTCCAAGGTTAGCTTCCCCCAAGAAGCCGTCGATGGCGTATCCGACGAAAAATACGTCAGAAACGCGGTGGAAATCCTCTACAGAGACGGGGGGCGATGACCTCGGCAGATAGGAAAAAAGAACAAAGCCGCTTGTGGAGAGTCCCCGGCATCGACGGCGTCGAACTGATGCGGGCCACGTATATCGACCACGTCTTTCCAAAACATGCCCACGACGGGTTCGCCATCGGCGTAATCGAGCAGGGGGCATTGGGATTTTATTACAGAGGCGAAAATATAGTGGCCTCTCCGGGAACGATCAATCTGGTGAATCCCGACGAAGTCCACACCGGCCATGCGGTATCGGAAGCAGGATGGACATACCGGATGTTTTATCTCGACGCGCTCCTGCTACAAAAAGCCGCCTGCCAAATTGCCGACCGTACGTCTCAAATGCCCTTTTTCCAAGCGGGGGTCATTCATGACCTCCCTCTTGCCGACATGATTCGCCGTCTTCACATCGACTCGGAAAAAAATGCAGTCTCCCGTCTGGAAGCCGAATCCCGCCTTCTGTCCATGCTGTGCCAATGGATCGTGCGCCACGCGGATGCCTCACCTTCGCTTCGCTCCGTCGGACACGAGCATCGACCGGTTGAAAAGGTTCGAGAGTACATCGAAGAAAATTACAGTCAAGATGTTTCCATCGAACAACTCTCGTCCATCGCCAACCTGAGCCCCTTCTATCTGATCCGCGCCTTCCGGCGAGAAACAGGCCTGCCTCCCCATGCCTTTCAAATCCAGGTGCGTGTCCGCCGCGCCAAAGACCTTGTCAAATCCGGGCGGTCCCTTGCCGACACAGCATACGAAACCGGCTTCACGGACCAAAGCCACCTCACCCGGCATTTCAAGCGAATTGTGGGAGTTCCGCCGGGAAAATACCGCAGTTTTGTACAAGACGGACGAAAGCCCGAGAATTAAAATCACGGGCAGATGCGGGCAATCGCGACAAAGACCGCGCGGTATTTCAACTTTCGAAAAAAGGAGACGGCTCGGATGGACAAATACGTGCATGGATATTCCAAAAAAGAGGCAAAAAGACTGAAGGACCAAGCCCAGACTCTCACGGCACTGCTCCACGCGGACACGGCCTATCCGCCAGGCAGTCGGGTCCTGGAAGCCGGGTGCGGAATCGGCGCTCAGACCGTTCCGCTGGCCCAAAACAGCCCGGAAGCCCGAATTACCGCCATCGACTTGTCCGATACGTCTCTTGCCAAGGCAAAAGAGACTGTCAGACAGGAAGGGATATCCAATGTGGAATTCGAAAAAGCCGACATTTTCAACCTTCCCTACGACCCGGAAACATTCGACCATATTTTCATCTGCTTCGTGCTTGAACACCTCGAAAACCCCTTGGAAGCCCTTGAAAACTTGAAGGTGGTCCTGAAAGACGGCGGCTCCATCACCGTCATCGAAGGAGATCACGGGTCGTTTTACTGTCATCCGCAGTCCCATGAGGCTTCTTTGGCGGTCGATTGCCTGATCAGGATTCAAAAATCCATGGGTGGCGACTCGCTGATCGGGCGGCGGCTGTACCCCCTGATGGTTCAGGCAGGCCTGTCGAAAGTCCAGGTGTCTCCCCGCATGGTTTACGTGGACGCCTCCAAGCCCGAACTGGTGGACGGGTTCACCCGAAAAACCTTCATCGCAATGGTGGAAGGTGTAAAAGAAAAGGCCATCGCCATGCAAATGATCGACGAAAAAACCTGGAACAAGGGCATCGCCGATCTTTATCGGACAACTTCGGACGACGGGACATTCTGTTATACCTTTTTCAAAGCCCAAGGCATGTTGTTGCGTTCTTGATTCTCTTTAGGGACTTGGAAATAAAAAGTTCGGCCAAAAAAAAATGCGCTGGATTTTGGTTCGTACGGGCCAAAACGCTGGCAAGATGGCAGATTTATTTGTTTCCAAGTCCCTTAAAAAGTGGCGCGACCCTATCAAATTGGCCAAATAGTGGGGGTCGAACATGAGCCCCGCCTCGTGAATCCCCGTTCAAGATACTGCCAAGCAACTCCCTCCCTACAAAAAGCCCGGACTTGGGTTTCGAATGGAGTCACTGCCAAAAAAGAATCAGGATGAAAGCCCCATCTGACTATTCGCTGCATCAGGGAAATTCCTGATTACGACGAATTTGGGGAAATGCGCGTAGGTCGGGTTGAGCGGAGCGTTGCCATTGCGGACCAAAGCTGGATAGCCCCGGTAGCACCGTCTTCCACGGCGGCGCGGTTTTCGATGTTCTGGCGTTGCGAAATGCAAACGCGCCGGACACCATGCCGCCATGGCTGGTTCGTTTGGATCGCATAACGGCAGAGCATCGAAAGCATATTCTGTTTCTTGACCGTATAGTCCCGTCAGGGACGACAGACAATAGCCCGGCAATTTATTGCCGGGGTTGGCCTGCCGGTGCGTCCCAAGTCCCGTTAAGGACGAGAACGCCTTTGATAACAACGGGCTTGGTGGGGGGAGGGTGTCTGAATCCCCTTCATGGATGCCGACGGCGTAAAGTTTTTGCAGCCGATGGGACGGGGCAGGGCGTTGCTTTACTGGCATCAGGACAGAAGCCCGACAGGCGGGCATGGTAACGGGATCGCCCCCTCATTTTTCAGTTATTCCTCCGTTGTTGATTGTCCCATATTCATTTGCAAGTTACCGTTCAAACGAAATCAACAAAAAACAACCACAAAACAAACGGAGGTGACATTATGGCGAAAGTGCAAGATTACATCGAGACCGATCAGGAAAGAGAAGAAGGGCACGCGGATACCAGGAAAGGGAATTTCGAATGCGAGACCCCTGACGAGCATCTTGGATGCGACCTGGGGATCGATGTCCAGGGTTAATTAACGGCAGAGTTTCGAGAATAAGGCTGAAGACATGAGGGCAGGGCCTCTTAGAGGCTCTGCCTTTTTTTTATGGAAATGACGAGCCTCTGGCTTGGTCTTTGTTTCGGCCATGACTCTGCGGAACGCGGACGCGACGCGTCCTGGTATTCATTCCAACGCGAAGCGTTGGAACGAGGTGGTGATAGCATGATCGAAATTAAAACTCCCCCCGCGCCTCCTACTTGGTTTTCAGAGGTGTGCGGGTCGAACTCCGCTTCCATTCCTTTGTTCGCCATCTCATTCTTGCGTTCGTATTTGCATCTTCATCCTCCCGCCTCTCTTCGCACCAATAATCCGACGGTGAGTCCCTGGGCCAGAATGGAAAACACGACGACCGCGTATGTGACCGCCACAACCGGCTCTCTCCAGGGGCCGGGGGGGAGGGACAATGCCAGGGCGACCGATATTCCGCCCCGAAGGCCCGCCCAGGACAAGACCTTGACGATTCCGGGGGAGAATTCTCTGAAATGCTTCAAGAAGGACACGGGTATGATGACGCTGATCCATCGGACGAACAAGACGATGGGAATGGCTGCGAGGCCTGCTGCGACGAACTTGCCGGAAAGATCCACCAAAAGGAATTCCAGGCCGATCATCAGGAACAAGACCGCGTTCAGGATTTCATCCACCAGTTCCCAGAACATGTCCAGATGATGCCTGACATGGTCCGACATGGCCAGCATGCGTCCCTTGTTTCCGATCAGAAGCCCGGCGGTCACGATGGCGATGGGGCCCGACAGGTGCCAGGCGTTGGCCAGTGCGTATCCTCCGGAAACGGCGGCCAGGGTTATGAGGATTTCCACCTGGTAATTGTCCACGCTTTTGAGCATCAGGTACGCCAGCCATCCGACCGCAAGTCCGAAGACGATGCCTCCGGCGGCTTCCTTGAAAAACAGTCCGGCGACCGACCCGACAGTCACCGGATGGCCCCCGGCCGCTATTTCCAGCAGCACGAGAAAGACCACCACCGCGACGCCGTCGTTGAACAGCGACTCGCCGGAAATCATGGTTTCCACGGCCTTGGGCGCTCCGGCGGTCTTCAATATGGCGAGCACGGCGACCGGGTCGGTGGGGGAGATCAAGGCGCCGAAGATAAAGCAATAGACCAGAGGGAGTTCCAGGTCCAGCGCGGAAAACGCCCAATACGACAAATAACCGTTTAAAAAGGTGGAGCCCACGACGCCGAGGGTGGCAAGGATGGACACAATCCATTTTTGCCGGTAAAGGTCTTCCAAGTTGACGTGCAGGGCGCCTGCGAACAACAGGAAGCTGAGCATGCCCTTCAAAAGGGTTTCGTCGAACCGCACGTCCGCCATCATTTGCGCCGCATGCTTCGCCAGGCCGATTCCCAAAGGCTTTGAAACGATCAATGCCAGGGACGCCAGCAGCGAGATGGTCATGATGCCGATGGCGGTCGGAAAACGAAGCCAGCGGTGGTTGATGTAGCTGAACACGGCGGAAAGCGTAATCAAAACGGCGAGAATGTCGAAAAGGCTCATGGACGCCTCCTCCTTGTTCTCGTAAACGAGCGTCTCCGCCAAGCACCGGCGGCCAAAACCCGGCGGCCGAAATTCGAACACCGATCACCGGAACCCAAACGCCGAACACTGAAACCCGAATACGCCAATCCGTCACCCCCTTTCGTCCATGAAGGTCTTGAACACCCGGAAATGTTCGGTTTCCTCGTATTCGACGGGCCGTATGGGGGACCGGTCGAAGTCGTAGATCCTGGCGCCGGGGCAAGCCATGATGATGGGGGAGTGCGTAGCGACTATAAATTGCGCATGGCCTGCGCGTCCCATCTTTTCGAGAAGTTCGAGAAGTTCCAGCTGTGTTTTCGGGGAAAGGGCGGTTTCGGGTTCGTCGAGAAAATAGAGACCCTCGATTCGGTAGCGGTTCCGGAAAAAGGTCATGATGGACTGTCCGTGGGATTGGGACGCCAGGGATTTTCCTCCGAAATCGTCCAGCTGTCCGGGGTCGGTGGTCGCCCACTCGTCCAGGTTCTTTACGAAATTCTGAAATATGGAGGCTCCGAAAAAAGAACCGGGGACCAGGCCCGCCGTCCAATTCACGGAGATGTAGTCGGCCAGTTGATACCGATAGGGATTGAAGTCGAAGCTTTTTCTTTGAAACCCCCTCCATATGTGAATGTTGCACCTTTGCGCGATGGCCTCCAGCAAGGTGGACTTGCCGGTCCCGTTTTCTCCGACGAAATAGGTCACGGGTGTTTCCAGGAGCAGCTCTTGCGTTTCCCGAAAGATCGGAAGATCGAAAGGGTAATATTGGTCGGTCGGATATTTTTCCGGATGAAACATCAGTTTGTCGATGTGCATGTCTTCAATTCTCCATTTTCCATTGCCTCTACGGCATTTCGTACCGAGTTGTCAAGAGCGTAGCGCATCCGAAGCAAATCGAGGTTCGCCTGCGCAAGTCCCATTTAATTATCCCATAAAAATGCGGGGCTTGTTTTTCACTTCGGCCGGTTTGCATCCAACAGTTTCGGTCGTCGCCTGGATTCCGGGTCTACAGCAAGCTCCGCCCGGAATGACGGTGTTGGTTGGCCGACGTTATAGCCAAGACCAAAATGTGTTTCCAAAGGTAACGAATTGCGACGACGACGCCACCGGAATTTCAACAAGTCGTTACATCTCTTCGGCAAATGCAATTCGGAAATTTCCGAAAATGTCAGCAAATTCAGGCGTTTCGGTCCTTCCAGACATATCGGCACACTCTTTGCTCCCAATTCGGCGGCGAAAGAAACGGGAGCGGAGGATGAAAACTCTTTGCAACAATGGTTCGTTCGTTCTATACATTCGAAGCAAAAAATCAAATCGAGAACGGAGTTTGGTTCTTGTTTCGGTTATGCGTCGATGGAACGCGAACGCGAAGCGTACCGGTATGCCTTCCAGTGCGAAGCGTTGGAACGACGCGGTGAGGGCGCTACCGAAATAGAAACCAAGCCCCGAGAACGATACGAGCTTTTTTTGTTCACCGCTATTTGAAAATGGGGCAAACGAGCGCCGAATTCATCTATTGCGAAGGATTTGGAAGGAACATGGCCAACATTTTAATCGTGGACGACGACAGGCAATTGAGCAAGGCGCTTTCGCGCTTTGTCGAAACAAGAACCGGCCACCGGGCGACAAGCTGTCACTTGCTCGAAGAGGGGTTGGAGACTGCCCGAAGAGAAAGCTTCGACGCCATCTTCCTGGACGTGAGCCTGCCGGACGGCGACGGCCTTGCGGCGCTCGGGAAATTCAAAAGCACGGCCTCGGCGCCTGAGGTG
This sequence comes from Desulfobacterales bacterium, assembly GCA_963674505.2. Taxonomy (GTDB): domain Bacteria; phylum Desulfobacterota; class Desulfobacteria; order Desulfobacterales; family SKZT01. The sequence goes on along the minus strand of CAXXIG010000001.1, from coordinate 4,161,458 downwards.
ATCGTCATGACCGGATACGCCAGCCGTTGCGGGGCGGAAACGGCGATCAGGAGCGACGCCTGGGATTATGTGAAAAAGCCTTTCGAAATCGAGGAGGCCTTGTCCGTGCTTGAGCAGGCGTTGCAGTACCGAAAGGACAAACAAAGGGCGGCCGCCGTACAAGACCTTGCGCTGGATCGCATTGCGGGGTCTTCGCCGGGGATGCTGCAAGCGCACGAAAAGGTCCGGCAGTGCGCGGCCTGGGACGGCAACGTGCTGCTGACCGGGGAAACCGGAACGGGAAAGGAGCTGTTCGCCAGGGCCATTCACGCAAACAGCCTCAGGGCGGACAAGCCGTTCGTCGCGGTCGATTGCACGGTCCTTCCGGAGAACCTCGTCGAAAGCTGGCTGTTCGGTTACGAAAAAGGCTCTTTTACCGGCGCGGACATTCCCAGGGGGGGGCTTGTCAGAAAAGCCAGGGAAGGAACTCTTTTTCTGGATGAAGTGGGCGAACTGCCCTTGGGTGTCCAGCAGAAGTTCCTCAGGGTCCTGGATACCCGCCAGTTCGTTCCGGTAGGTTCCCAAAGGGAGGTCGAAAGCAAATTCCGACTGATCGCGGCGACCAACCGGGAGCCGGAAGAAATGGTCGAAAGGGGGACCTTTCGCAGCGACCTGCTGTACCGCCTGTGTGGCACAGAGATCCATCTGCCCCCCCTGCGCGAGCGAATGGAGGACCTTTGCGCGCTGGTGGAGTTCCATTTGAAAAGAATCGCCGGGGAGAAGGGAATCGAGTCCCTGCGCGTCACATCGGAATTCATGGAATGCCTGAGAACCTATTCGTGGCCCGGCAACGTCCGCGAACTGGTCAATGTGCTGGAGACTTCGGCAGCCAGGGTCGGAGAGTCGGGCAAGCTATTCCACTACCATATTCCGGAAGACCTTCGAATCAAGACGGTCCAGAAAATGATCGCCGAAAAACGGGCGAACAAATCCCCGGCGCTCGACGACCCTATGGATGGCGGCAAATTTCCGACACTCAAGGAATACAGGCAAGTCAAGGTCGCTCGATTCGAGAAAGAATATTTGCAAAATCTCATGAGGAAAAGCAACAACGAAATCGGAAAAGCATGCAAAAAGTCCGGAATGTCCAAGTCCCGCCTATACAGGTTGCTCAAGACCCACAAAATTTCTAGGAAAAACAAGGACGACGCATAGGATCTTCAGGCCTGCATGCCAGAAAAGCCTTCACGGAACAAGGAATTCAAATGGACGGAAAACAGGCTCGAGTGCCGGCGATGCAAAAGACGGGCGGGGCTTGGTTCTAGCTTCGGCCGGTTTTCATACGACAGTTTCGGTCGTCGCCTGGATTCCGGGTCTAAAGCAAGCTCCGCCCGGAATGACGGTGTTGGTTGGCCGACGTTATAACCAAAACCGACAGGCGTCCCGGACGACGCCCGTTTGGCTCAAAGGCTGTTTTCCAGTTCCTGTCTCGCGTCCTTCTTCTCTTTGTTCTTTTCCACGATCAAGCGGTAGGCGGTGTAGTACTTGAAGATGCTTGCCACGTACTGCACCGTTTCCCGTCCTATTTTCTTGGCGGCGACGACCTCCACGTTTCCGAACCAAAGATTCGGGTCCAGGCCGGAACGTACGGCGTCTTCGCGAAGCCCCGCGATCCTGGCCGGTCCCGCGTTGTAGGATGCGAACGTGAAAAGCGTCTTGTTTCTTTCATCCATGGGTTCGTTTTCAAAATAGCGATCCCGGAGAAAACGAAGGTACTTGATGCCGGCATGGATGTTGTTTTCCATTTTCCGTATGTCCGGAATGTCCACGTTGGGATCTTTGGCGGTGGAAGGAAGCATTTGCATGACGCCGAGGGCCCCGACGGCGCTGACCTTGCTTTGATCGATGCCCGACTCCTGGTAGGCAAGGGCGCCGATCATCAGCCAGTCGAAGCTGTATTGACCGGAGTATTTGCGGAACAGCTCGGCGGCCTGCCTGAACTTTTCCATCTCCTCGTCGGCAATATTGTTCTTGACCCATTTGGTGCTTTTCAGGTAGCGCTTGGTAATGATGTTGAACAGCAAGGATCCTTTCTTGTGTCCCTTTACGAATCGGTTCACGGTGTCTTTCAATTCCGGGCTGTTCTTGCGAAAGGCCCACGCGATTCGACCGTCCTGGCGCAAGACGACATCCCTGTGGAACGTGATATTGTCGAATATTTCGCCCCACAGATCCGCCTTGGTGTCGTCCATGACGATCATGGGGACCAGCCCTGCGGCCATCATTTCCAGCAAATCCTCGTCTTCCAGAAGATCGTCGACCAGGTTCAGCTCGACCGGTTTTTTCTTTTCCTTTTTAAACCTTTCGTTCAGCTCGACCAGGCTTTGGTAGTAGCTGCTGGATTTTCGCACGAACACCTCTCGGCCTGCCAGGTCGTCCACCGTGCGAGGGCCTTCCACGGAAGGACCGGTTACGACGATTTCCTTGACGCCTGTCGTGAAGGGGTCGGAAAAATCGACGATCCTTTCGCGGTCGGCCGTTATGGTGAGGTTTCCGGCCGCAATGTCCCCCTTGCCTTCCACGAGGCCGGAAAAAAGCTTGTCGCGGTGCGTGGGAATGACGATCACCCGTATTCGCAATTTATTTCTTCCGAAGCGTTTGTTGATCCAATCCTCGAACCCTTTCAACGCTTCGTAAGTAACGCCCCGCTGGTCCGGCCCGTCCAGGAAATAATGGGTCTTGCTGTAGGGCACCAGGGCGCGGATTTCGCATTTTTCGACCATTGTGTCCAAATCGCCGGTCCAGGACTCGTTGAGCGGCAGAAGCGAATCATCGGCCCCGGCCGTGGCCATGGCGAGAAAAATCGAAATCAGAGCGACCGCCAACGCGTGTTTTGTTATGAGCGGAAAATTGCGCCTTCCAAGACCAAAGGAGTAATGTTGGACATCGTTCATGGCTTATTCTTTCATTTCATAGATCAAGGTTACAGTTACGGTTCGATTCAGCGCGCGGTTTTCCGGCAAATCGTTGGGATACAGAGGATCGGCCGGCCCGACGCCGGAATACTGGACCACGCGTCCGCCGAAGTCCACCATGGCCGATGCGATCTGGTCGTAGACGGCTTTCGCCCGCCTTTCGGACAGTTTGACGTTGTAGGCTTCCTTGCCGATGTCGTCGGTGTGTCCCACGATGTTGACTGCGGCGTCGGGCCGCGCATTCATCCTGGCGACGATCTGCTCCACGATGGCGGCGTTTCTGTCCTTGATTTCCGCACGGTCGAAATCGAAAAGGATGAGGGCGTATTTTTCCTCCACCATGTAGCCGAGATTCTCGGCTTTTTGTTTTTCAAGCCGGATAAAATCGACCGCGATGGGCGCGGTGACGGTTTCGAATGCCTGGCCCTCCGCGTCCACGACCACGACTTTCGCCTTGAGCATGCCGAATTTGGATAGATTTTCGGGCGTGAATACATCGGCGGGAAACAGGATTTTCGCGGGCGGGACGCCGTCGCCTCGTGTCGTCCAGACAATCCCCGAGTCGGAAAATACCGCCATTTCCCACGACTTAATCCCGTTTTCCGACGTAAATCGCGGGATCAACTCGATGGATTCGGCGTCGCTCCTGACTTCGATGTACGTGCTTTGGACCGTGTCGAGGATACCGGGGGCGTCGCAAAGGATTTCCACCCTGCGGTTTTCGGCCCTGCCCTCCTCGATGCGACCTGTGCTGGGGACCTTGGGAAGGTTTCGAGCCTCCACCTCCATTCGGGAAGGAGCGATTAACCAGATATACTGCAAATAGGCCCGCACCGACTCGGCCCGTGCGCGCGACAGGTCGGTACGCCCTCTTTCCTTGCCGTAGTGGGAATTGCAGCCGACCAGACGGACAGTTGCGTCCGGCCTGGCTCGCAAGCGGCTTCCCAACACATTGAGAACGTTGTGGTATTTGTCCAAGCCCCCGCGCAGGGCTTTTTCCGAAAATTGCGCGGTGTCTTGCTGCCTGGCGAACTGCTTGTACCGCTCGGGGAGAACGCCTTGTTCCTCGTCGAAATAGATGTAATTGAGCATGGGAGAACTGTCTATTGTGGTGATTTCCTCCACGGTAATCCGCCGGGGCGCCAGAGCGGCCGTGCCCTTGGGCGGGTACAGGAATCTGTAGGCAAGCACGTAGCGATGGATGAGCTTGGAGGAGACCTCTTCGAAAAGCGGGGCGAGGTCGGCGGCGTCGTTGGCCTTCCACGCTTTGCCGCCGTGGTCGAGACTGAAGGCGGACAAGAAAGGATCGAGCTTCTTTCCCGGCATGTAGTCGATGGAATACACTTCGAAATTGGGAATGTCGCGGGCGGCCTTTTCAACCAGGGACGATTCGAAGGCGCTGTTGATGTCCTCTCCGTCGGAGAAAACCACCATGAACTTGTGGGCGTCGCCGGGCATGTTTCTCACGACAGAAAGCCCGGCCAGCATGGCTTCATAAAGATAGGTCTTCTCCGTCAGCCCCCGGCCGTAACTCTCCTGCAAGAACGCCTTGAGTTCCGCAGGATTGCTCGACTTCTTGGTGACGACATGGAGCTTGTACTCGTTGAAGCTCATGGTTTCGCCGTCCTTGAAAACGACCATGTGCAAGTTGTCGATGGGGCGCAAAATCTTGAGAAGGTTGTCCATGGCGGAAAGGACCGGTTGCACGGCGTTTCTTTGTTTCATCGAGGCGGAGTTGTCGACGACCATGACGATGTTCAAGCTCACATCCTGGCTGGTTTCCAAAGGTTCCACGGACAGGACCTTGGCCTTTTTCCCGTTTAGCAGGACCGTGAAATCCTCTCGGGAGAGGTTTCGAATCGGTTCGCCCTTTTCGTCCTCGACCGTAACAAGGAGCTTGCCTTCCTCAAGGATTTTCGAATCGATTTTCGCGGCCGATTCGGGCCCTTCGACCGTCAGGTCGGGCTGGCCGAATACAACCGATGCCGCCGTCAAACAGAAAAATATTGAAAACCAAATACTCGCCTTTTTTCTCATCCTTCCTCCTTTGACGAAATTGTCGTAACGCTTCGAAACTGTTCGGTCATGATAAACATTTTCCAGGCGCAAAGCCATAAAAAAATCCGGGCTAAAAGAACAATCCAAACAACAGTCCGCAAGCCTTCGAAACGATTTAAAGGTTGACATAAAAAGACTTATTCTGCATAGATTCCGTTGAACGGGAAGAACGGAGTGTTTGCAGAACGAATCGAAAAGAGGTTGCGACCGAACTTGTCCATTATAATCTGCCATGAATGCGGCCTGACGCATGTTAAAAAGCCCATTGCCGAGGGCTCTAGGGCCAAATGCGTCCGTTGCGGGGCGGTTTTGGGCGTTCGGAGGAAAAACAGCCTGGAACGTACGCTGGCGTTGAGCCTGTCGGGGCTGGTTCTGTTGATCGTGGCCAACGTGTTCCCGTTTCTGGCCATGGAAATCGAAGGCCAGGTCAAGCAGACGACACTGATTACCGGGGTGCGGGAGCTGATCGGGCAGGAAATGTACGGCCTCGGTCTGCTGGTGATGGCAACGAGCGTCCTGATTCCGTTTCTGGAGGTGTTCGGTCTGTTGTACATTCTGGTCCCCTTGAAGTTCGGACGCGTTCCTTGGAAGCTCGCGCCGGTATTTCGATTCGTTTTATGCATTCAGCCTTGGGGAATGATGGAAGTTTTCATGCTGGGAATCCTGGTTTCCCTGGTAAAACTGGCCAAGCTGGCCGAAATTGTGCCTGGCACGGCCCTGTACGCCTTCATGGCGCTCATTTTTGTCATTGCGGCCATGCATGCCAGCCTGGACCGGGACATGGTCTGGCAGCGGCTGGGGTTCGAGACATGACGGATTCGACAACGAAAGGACACGGCCGAAAAGCGCTCGTGGTCACGTGTCACACTTGCGGGCTTGCGAGCAAGGTCCCTTCGGACAGGCCTTTTTCGCACGCGAAATGCCCGCGATGCAAGGCCTCGCTCCACTGGAGAAAGCCCGATAGCATCGCGAGGACTTCGGCTCTGATTATCGCGGCGTACATCATGTACGTGCCCGCCAACCTGCTTCCCATCACCGTGGTCACCTCCTTCGGCAAGGCCCAGGCCGACACCATCATGAGCGGCGTGCTCTATTTTCTGGCCACCGGCATGTGGCCCATCGCGCTGGTGATTTTCGTAGCAAGCGTGGCCGTGCCCATTCTGAAGCTTTTCATCCTGACCTATCTGGTCGCCTCCGTAAAGCTCAAGTCCGCCTGGAGACCCTTGGACCGAACCAAGCTATATCGTATCACCGAAGCCGTCGGCCGCTGGTCCATGGTAGACATATACGTGGTGACCATCCTGGTGGCGCTGGTGAAAATGGGCAACATCGCCACCATCGAGGCCGGTCCTGCCGCGAAATATTTCGGGGCCGTCGTGGTCCTGACCATGCTCGCGGCCATGAGCTTCGACCCAAGGCTCATTTGGGACGCTATAAGAGAAAAGGAAAAAGATGTCTGAAAATACCCCCTCTGTTTACGGCGAAACGGGAGAACTGCCCGAGGCCAAGATCGAGGCCGGGAAACGCGGTATTTCGCTTGTGTGGGTTATACCGCTGATCGCGGCGATCATCGGCTCCTGGCTCGCATACAAGGCCTTTTCCGAAAAAGGCCCGGTCATTGCCATTCGATTCGACGCGGCCACAGGCCTGGAAGCAGGAAAGACCAAGATCAAATACAAGGACGTGGAACTGGGCCTGGTGAAGACCATCGACTTGAGCGAAGACTTTTCCCATGTTATCGTCACGGCGGAGATGGTCAGGGGCGCCCAGAACTATTTGACCGAAAACACGCGGTTCTGGGTGGTCCGCGCGAGGGTGGCCGCAGGCGAAGTTTCCGGCATCGGAACCATTTTTTCCGGCGCCTACATCGGCATCGATCCGGGAAAGCCCGGCAAGCCCGCCCGTTCGTTCGTCGGCCTGGAAATGCCCCCGCTGGTCACCAAGGACACCCCCGGCCTTCATTTCAAACTGAAAGCCGAAAAACTGGGTTCCCTCGATTTCGGATCTCCCGTCTATTACCGACAGGTCAAGGTCGGCCAGGTGGTCAATTACGAAATGCTCTCCGACGGCTCCGCCGTGGATATTCGCATCTTCATCAAAGCCCCGTACGACCGATACGTTTTCAAGAACACCCGATTTTGGAACGCAAGCGGCGTGGACGCGGTAGTAGATTCCACCGGCGTGAAAATCAAGACGGAATCGGTGGTGACCCTGCTGATCGGCGGCATTTCGTTCGAAACCCCTGTATCCCTGAACACTGCGGTTCAAGCGGACGAAGACGATGTTTTCACCCTTTACGGCAGCTACGAGGAAATCCTGGAACCCTCCTACAGTGAAAAGAAGTACTACCTTCTGTATTTCGAGGAAACGGTGCGGGGATTGGAGCCAGGCGCCTCCGTGGAATTCCGCGGGATCAAGATCGGCGAAGTCGTGGATGTCCACCTCGAGTTCCACTGGGAGACTCTCGAATTCAAGATTCCCGTCCTGATCGCGCTGGAAATAGAACGCATCCGCGAAAAGGACGCGAATTTGGACAACGGCGATTCTATCCTCGACAAGCTTGTCGAAAAAGGACTGCGCGCGCAGTTGAAGACCGGCATGCTCCTGACAGGCCAGCTGTATGTCGGGATGGGCTTCTTTCCGGACGCGCCCGCCGCCACAGTCGATTACACAGAAAAATATCCCGCCCTGCCCACCATGCCCGCGCCTCTGGAAGAAATCGCCGCGAGCCTGGCCCGCTTCCTGAAACAACTGGAAAATCTGCCCATGGAGCAAATCGGCGAAGAAATCAACAAGACCCTGAGAGACGCCCAAACCCTTTTGGCTTCGGAGGAGATCGGGGACGCGCTCGGAGAGCTGAAGAAGAGCCTGTTGCAGATCAACCGGTTTTCATCGAATCTGAACACGCAGCTGGTACCCAAACTGGGCGGCGCGTTGGACGCGGCGAAAACGAGCATCGAGCAAATCGGAAAAACCTTGGACAGCGCGGAAAGCATGCTGGATCCCGACACTCCGGTCGCTGCGGAGTTGCAACGCGCTCTACAGGAGATTTCGGCCGCCGCGCGATCCATTCGCGCGACCGCCGAATATCTGGAGCGCCATCCGGACGCTCTCATCTATGGAAAGGAAGGGCCCAAACAATGAACGGAATCAACCCGATAAAACGAATGACATTTTTTTGCGTCCTGCTCCTTGTGCTGGCAGGTTGCCGGGGGCCGACGCCGCCCGTGCAATTCTTCGCGCTCAATTCCGCGCTTCCGCAAAGCGACCGGACAGAGGAAATATATAGGTCCGATGGATTGACCATCGGCCTGGGACCGCTGGACCTTCCCCAGTACCTGGACCGTGCCCAGATCGTGACCCGCACGGGTCCGAACAGCCTGGAAGTCAACGAATTCCATCGATGGGCCGGCACCTTGGAAGACGAATTCCTTCGCGTCCTGACTGAAAACCTCTCCGCCCTGACGGGCACGGACCGGATCGAACTCTATCCGTTTCGAGGGGACTTCGAACCGGACTGCTCCGTTAAACTGAAGGTACTCGCTTTTGAAGGAAGCTTGGGGGACTCTGTGCGTCTGCATTGCATATGGACTTTGTCAAGGGCTCGCGGTTCCGATGCGGCGACGTTTTCGACGTCGGTCGTCGAACCGGCGCCAGGCGGCATGGATTCCCTGGTGGCCGCCCAAAGCAGGGTGCTGGGGAAATTGTCGGGCCAAATCGCAAACGAGATATCGAACTTGCGATGACGTCCATTAACCGAAAGAAAAGGAGAAAATTCATGGCATTCAGAAAATCATCGACGATTCTGCTGGCGGCGGGCTTGCTGGTCGCTTTTCTGGCCGTTTCGGCGAATGCGGGACTGTATTGGGAGACCGAGCAGGAGACCAAAGGCATGCCCGGACAACAGGATTCCAAAAAGGTCGTCAAGCATTATTATTCGGAAGAAGCATCCCGCACCGACATGGGAAATACCTCCACGATCATGGATTTCGATTCCATGGCGGTCTACCAGCTGGATCACGCCAAGAAGACCTACACCCGCATGGATTTGAACCAGATGGGAGGTCCTGCCGGCAGCGAAAAGGGCAAGGCCTTCTCCCAAATGATGAAGCAAATGATGGGCGACACCAAGGTTGTCGCGACCGGCGAAACCCAGAAGATCAACGGATACGAATGCAAGAAATACACCATGAGCGTCATGATGATGGAAAGCGAATACTGGGTGACCCAGGACATCGAGCAATACAAGCAACTCAAGAAGATCGGCGAAAAAATATCCGACGCCTTTTCCAAGAACCCCATGATGGAACACCTGAATTTCGCGGCCCATGTCAATCAAATGGACGGCTTTCCGGTCAAGGTGGTCACCCCCAACCCCATGGGAGGGGGGCAATCGACGTCCACCCTGTTGCGTATCGAGGAAAAAGACCTGGATTCGTCCATCTTCAAGACGCCCGAAGGCTATAAGCAAGTGCAAGGCCCCTACTGATACCAGACGCCCGGCTCGTTCCAGCTTTTCACCGCTGGAACGAGCCGGGATGACGCGTCCTTTTGCGGACCACCGCCATGACCGGTCCCTGATCGATGTTGAACTCCAAAGGAGGATTGCCGTTTCTTGCCAGAGATTCCCGGGCGATTTGAATTCCGACACCGAAGCGTTGCGCGTATCCGAGATGCCGCATGGCCTCGGCCAGGTTCGGGTTTCGATAGTCGGTAACGCCCGGTTGCCCGAAATTTTCCGGGGTCACATGCCCGAAGGGCCCTCCGGGGCTGATGATCTCGATGCGGTCGGCGTACCAGTAGATGCGAACAGGGGAGTTGGTCTCCTCATAGGTCCTGTGCATAACCGCGTTCCGAAGGAGTTGTCGAAGGGCTGCGATGGGATAGTCGGGGCGACGCACTTCCTTTTCCTGGGACGTTATATCCACCGCCGTCATGATATGCAAATTGACAAGCTCGTCGAGCTTTTCCATCAGGCGCGGCAGGGGACCATCGATATCATGGTCGCTGACCACTTCCGAGGCCAAATGCTCTCCCGCAAGGCGCAAAAATGAAATGTAGGCTCCGGGCAAATGATGCGAAGGCCTCTTGCCCAGCACAAGAAGGCCCAGCACAGTGGGAACGACGGGAGGCCCCAAGTCCGCCAAGCGCAACGATGCCATTTGTTCTTCCGGCAAGCGCCTGTTTTCCGCGATGATTTCGGGACTCACAGCTGCCGGGAGATAGATATCCGTGAAAATGTTTCGGTCCAAGTCCTCAATGCTCGCGTCGCGCAGAGGCAATATATCCCCTGGAGCGTCGCGATAGCGTCTTCGCTCCGCCAATATTCGTTCGTCTTGAGGACTTGCCGTGGCGCGTCTCGGCCCTACCCGGACCCAGACGGAGCCTTTGTAGCGCACGGGCGGAGAATCGGACGGTTCCACCAGGACAACCGCGACATCCCGTCCTTTCAAGGTCCTTTTTTGAACTGTCAGGGAGGGAAAGGGCAAAATGTTGCCGTCCGAACGCATGGATGCCAATTGCTGCAACAGTTGGTCTGTAATTTGAAGCCCTGTCGGCTCTCCGCAATCGTCCACGCCGACGAAAAGAACGCCGGGCTTTCTGTGATTCGGAAGGTCGTTGGCAAACGCGCAAATCGCCTGCCGGATTTTTTTTCCGTCAGCGACCGATTCCTTTCTTTCCACTCGGTCGGATTCAATCTCGTCCAAAAGGGATATTAACTCGCAGTCTTCCATTGCCGATGCCTGTTCTCAATTGGGCGTGTTTTCATCCTGAAGATACCCGATTTTTCTGGCGTGAAGTCTTCGCGCGCGCAGGCAGAAGGCGTCGATTTTCGCTCTTAGAAGTTGCGTGAACGGGGAGCCGTCGGATTCGATCACCAGAAAAGGCAGGGGGCCGTCGCCGACCAGGGAGTGCTTTTCGAATGCGTCCGGGCCCACGGCCCTGGTCACGGATTCGACGTTCATGTTGTCGGTCAGGATGGCTTCGGACAATCGGTTGGGCATGCAGCCGAAGGGGCCGATTCCGATGACGCCGCAAGCGTGGGTCGAAATTTCCTTCAGCGCGCTTCCCACCGTGAGCACCGCCTCGCCGGTCAGGTCGGGGGAAATCAGGTCCGAAGCCGCGTCAATGATGCCGTCGATGTCCACCGACGCCGTCGGGGCCAGGCCCGACCGCGACAATATGGACTTGATACGCTTTTCGGAGTGGGCCATGTACTTCTGTTTGATAAACAGGCGAAGCCTTTCCAGGAATCCCGGATTGCTTTCGGCAAGGCCATTGTTGAGCAGGTAGTCGGTGTAGAGCACCCATTCGCCTACCGGAGAACACACCACGGCGAAGCCCTCCTTGGCCAGGTGTTCGGTGATGTACTGCCTGGACAGGCCGTCGCGACGCACGAAAATCTCCCCGATCAGAGCGATCACCGGCACCTCTTTGGGCGGTCTTTTCAAAGGGACTTTCAGCAAATCGGACACGGCCGCCTCGAGGGCCTTTCGAAGGGGCTCGAAGGGGCCCTGCTCCAAGGCTTTCAAAATGCGCAGCCAGTTTTGTTCGAACACTTCCATGGCGCGATCCGGGTCTTGGGCGTTGGCCAGAAGCATGGAACGAATGTCCTCCATGACATCCGACGTCACCACTCCCCGCCAAACCTTGCGCTCGAATTTCGAGCCCATGCCCGCGTATGCGTCTTCGGAAGAAATGGAGTACAACGCGGTGTCCTTCATTTCCCGCTTGTTGATCAGGTCCTGCATGAAGCAGTTGTACTGCCCGAAACGACACGGCCCCGAGCCTGTCGGCATGAAGTAGACAAGTATTTCGTCATCCCGTTTCCGGTTCGAGGTATAGTCGATCAATGTGCCCGTGGTCAGAATCAGCGGAAGGCATTCCTTGCACGATGTCCACCCCCTGCCGATGTTGAGAATATCGTGATTGGCGGGCTCGCCGGACATGGCATTGATGCCCTCGCTCCGGAAAATCGCGGCCATGGCTTCGGAAAAAATCTTTCCCATGGAGGGAATGACCATCGACACGCTCGGATCGGTCATGGGAACCAGTCGGCCGGAAGACGTCCTGACCTTGAGAGCGCCGTTTTTCGACACCAGACGCGCGGGACGGAAATGGTTGGATTCGGAGTCGAGCGCCATCGCCATTCCCAGCCTGCGATAGGCGGAAACGATGTCCAGAAAAGCCTCTATCCTGGTTTCGATTCCCGCGTCGGCCGTGTGGCTGTCAAGTTCCAAAGTCAGAGACGGCTTTTTGCCCATGATGTCCCGGAAATAGGTGATGATAAAGGAATCCGGTCCGCAGGAAAAATTGGTGATGTATACGCCGAACAGCTGCGGGTGCCTTTCGACCAGGCGAGCGGCCTTGATGATTCGCTGCCCCATTCCCCAGTACATGTGTTCTTTCGCGTCCTGTTGCTCGAAGGGAAGGCAATCGAACGGAACCACGATATGTCCTCGCGTGGCGAACTTGTGGGGGATTCCCATGTTGGCCTCTTTCGCAAAGGCGTTGTAGGACCGTCCGAATACCACGATGGCAATCTTGTCCGGGTCCTTTTCCAACTCTTCCAGCACTTGTGTGCCCATCCGCCCGACCCGGGAAAAACGCTCCTGCTGTTCCCGCAAGGCCTGGTCGAAGGCTGTCCTGGAATCGCTCGGCGTTTCCCCCATCTCCGCAGCCACGTCGATAAAAACCGGACGGGCGCTTTCCAGTCCCTTGGTGAAATCCAGCACGGGCACCAGGGTTTTAAACTTTTTTTCGCGCTTTTCGATCATGTCCCGAAAAGTCGATCGAAGATAAAATGGCTCGCCCTGAGCAAGGGGGCAAAGCTGGGAGCTTTTGAAACCCGCCTGCGCCTCCACGGCCTTCATGTGGGGAAGGAAAAGATAATCCAGGTCGGGATTGTCCTCCAAAAGGGAATAGAAAAATCCGTGGGAGAGTTCTCCGGGATAGCAGAACGGGGCGTTTCTCATGTCTATGCCCTCGCGGCTCGGTTCCTTTGCCAGGACCGTTTCATATCCCAGGTTTTCGAAAAAGGACTTGAAGTGAGGATAGTAGGTGTTGACCTGAAAGGAACGGGTGATGCCCACCTTTCCTTTGCTTTTTTCGGTCTCCCGGCTTTCCCCGGACGCTGTTTCGCCTTCGAACACGATCCTTTGCCGGGCCTGGACCCGGTCGAGTTTCTCGGTGTCGAACTTCAGGTTTCTCCGCAGGTTCTCGTACCGGTTGCAAGCGCCCCCGAACGGATATTTTCTGCCATCGACGATGATGACAGCCACCTCGCACCGCCGGTCGCAATGGTTTTTCGCCCCTCTGCAAACAAAGCTCTTTCCGTAGGAGACTTCCCGCCGGGCCAGTTGCTCCAGGTCGAATCGGGAATTTTCCAGAAGTCCGGCACGGATTCGTTTCTTGACCTCCAGAGCTACGCCGAACGCCCCCATGAGGCCGGGGTCCGGAGGAGTGACCACGTGCTTTCCCAGCAAGCCCGCCATGGCCAGAGGCACCGCCTTGTTGTAGCAGACCCCGCCTTGCATGAACACTTTTGCGCCCACCGGCCGAGGTCCCTTGACGCGGTTCACGTAATTCATACAGATGGCGTACACCAAACCCGCCAGAATGTCCGACCGGGTCAGCCCCTCGTGAATGGCGGTCTTGATGTCCGACGAAATGAACGCGGCGCACTGGTCGCTGAAATTGGGCGGGTGCCCGGCCTCCAACGCGAATTTCGCGATGGACTCGACCTCGACCCCCATGGATTCCAGAGCGGCCTCCTCCAGAAAGGACCCGGTCCCTGCGGAGCAGGCCTCGTTCATGGCATAGTCGCTGGGTACGCCGTTGGTGATATAGGTGTACTTGGCGTCCTGGCCGCCGATTTCCAGAATGGTATCCACTTTGGGATCGAAATAGACAGCTGCGGTCGCATGGGCGATGATCTCGTTGATCACGCCTTCGGTCATGCCGTGAAGACCTGCGATCTGGCGTCCCGAGCCCGTGACACCGAGTCCTTCGATGACGATGGTTTCCGGTTCGACATGTTGGCGGACTTGTTCCAGAAGGCTCGCATAGCAATTTCTGGAAGCGGAAACGGGGTCGCCGTTGGTCCGCAGATAAATGGATGCCAGAATGGCGTCGTCTCTCTGTCGCAACAGGACCGCCTTGGTCGTGGTGGAGCCGACATCGAGTCCGACGATGCAACGGTCGCCCGCCTGGATCTTTCCGCGAACCCCGCTCTTGAACACCACTTTGTCCTCGTGGGTCTTCAGCGCGGGAAGCTCCTCGAAGGACGACTGCTGCCTTGTCACCAGGCGATCCTGGCCGGGGTATTCGCGCGTCGGATTGTCCAGAGACCACAGGGCCGCGCCCAAGGCCTCGAAATAGGGCGCCTGTTCCGGGACGATCAGGTCGGGGATCTTTTTGCGCAGAAAATGGATCATCATTCGGTTTTCGGCAGCGCCGCCGACGACCATGACGTTTCTCTTTTCCACCCTCTTCAACAATTCCAGAATCTTGTCGGCCATCATGCGACAGAGCCCGGCCGCCACTTTTCTCTTCGGCGTTCCTTTGTTCATGGCGTGGGTGCAGTCCGACTTGCAGAAGACCGAACACCGTCCGGATACCGGATGATACTCGTCGGACGCCGCCCACCGGGAGGCCTCCTCGATGGTGACGTTCATTCGCCTGAGCTGCTGGAGAAAAAACTCGCCGGTCCCCGATGCGCATTTGTTCCCGGTGACGACATCCGCGATGTTGCCGGCCTCGTCCATCACGTAGACCATGAAAGTCTCTCCGCCTGCGGAAACCACCGCCGGACACGTCACGCCCTCGGGCTTGACGAACCTGAACGCCGCCTCCACGCTCTCTGGCTCGCGTATGGTTGTCAAATTGACAAAATGGGCGAACTTCCGGCCTGTCAGGGCGATTTTCGCCTTGTGTTCCGGGGCGAGCAGGGACAGGGCTTCCATAAGAACCCTGTTCGGGTGTCCCTCGTGGGGAAGGGTTTTGGTCAAATGTATTTCGGGACGATGATCGCCGCCTTCGGGACAGTATCGCAAAACGGCCAGGGAAACGGTCGATGCGCCGATGCATATCCCTGTGGCGTACACTTTTTTATTGTCGGGAAAACTTTCCAATTCGATTCACCTGCCTCTGTCAAAAGTGTCAAAGTTAGAAAGTTGCCTGGTCCGAACGCGGATTTCCAAGGAACCGACGACTCGAGGGTCGTCCCGGAAAGGGCGACGAACCAATTTATTTCGGCTCATCGCGGATTTATGGGAAAAGGTGTGTCGATGGTAACCAGACCATCCTGGTCTGGCTTGTCCTGGCTTCCAAGCAGCGGCATATACGCGATATGGGACCAGAGCTGGAAGCTCTGGTTACCTTTACCGCTCCCCACAAATCGGCGATGAACCCCAATTTTCTTAGTACGTTTCGCGGAACGAAATATCGTTTTTTCTTGCATTTTCAAAGTGATATTTGGCCCCGCTCCCCAAAACCTCTATATTACTACCGAATCCAAAAATCATCAACGGCGAACAGCAAAAAATTCGCCGATTTCCAAAATGCTCGAAGAAATCGCGCGCCTTGCGGCTTGACGCCCGTTTCTTCGGATTGTAAATAGATAAGTGGTGTTGGAACCGCAGACCTTGCAAGGTCGAAATGCAAACAGAACCCATCAAAAAAGAGGACGACGAAGATGGCAAAGTGGTATCTCAGCTACGATGGCAAAAGAGTCGGACCGCTGGACGAGGGCCAGGCTATGTCCGAAGCGGCTAACCACCCCGAGGGCCTTGCCTGGCGGGAAGGGTTCGCCAAATGGGTCCCCATATCCGCCGTGCCGGAACTGACGTTCCGGCAGGAACCTCCGCCGCCGGTTGTGGAAGAACCGGTTTCCGAACCGCAGGAGATTTATCAATCCACGAAAATACGATTTCCCAAGCCAGCCCAAGGCGTGTCCGATGTGATCGATTATAAGATATTCGGGACCGAAATGCAATTCGTGGAGATCGAATTGGATCCGGGAGAAAGCGCCGTGGCCGAAGCGGGCGCGATGATGTACAAGGACAGCGACGTGCACATGCAGACCCTGTTCGGAGACGGCTCGGCGAGTTCCGGCGGGGGCGGCTTCCTGGGAAAGCTGGTGGGGGCGGGAAAGAGGCTCTTGACCGGCGAGAGCCTGTTTATGACCGTATTCACCCACAACGGGACCGGCAAGGCCCACGTGGCGTTCGGCGCTCCTTATCCGGGCAATATCGTGCCTGTGTCCCTGGCCGAGGTAGGCGGCATGCTGGTGTGCCAGAAGGACAGCTTCCTGTGCGCCGCCAAAGGCGTCGCCATCGGCATCTATTTCCAGAAGAAAATCCTCACCGGCTTGTTCGGCGGGGAAGGGTTCGTCATGCAGAAGCTGGAAGGCGACGGCATGGCCTTTCTGCATGCCGGGGGCACGGTCCTGGAAAGACGCCTGCGCCCCGGAGAAATTCTCCACGTGGATACCGGTTGCGTGGTGGCCTTTGAAAAGGACGTGGGATTCGACATCCAACAGGCGGGCGGCATAAAAACGGCCCTTTTCGGCGGCGAAGGACTGTTCTTCGCCACTTTGCAGGGCCCGGGCCGATGCTGGCTCCAGTCCCTGCCGTTTTCCCGCCTGGCCGGAAGAATGCTCCAAGCGGCCCCGCAACGCGGAGGAAGCAAGGGCGAAGGCTCCATACTGGGAGGACTCGGAGGGCTTTTGGACGGGGACAACGACTGAAATACAAAAAAGGCGGACACCGGCTCTTTTATCCGACTCGTTCCCATGCGCAAGCGCGGGAACGAGTCCGTCTATTCCGTCGGGGTTTATTGCGGATTTGCGGCAAAACGCGTCCGATGGCAACCAGACCATCCTGGTCTGGCGTGGCTTTGACAGGGTTGCATATACGAGGCTTCCGGCCAGAGATGGAAGCTCTGGTTACCATTGCCCGCACCTCTGAAAGGGATGCCTGACATGGTTTTTTCCCACAAATCAGATATTAGCCTTCCACCGAAATCGTGTCCCGGTTTCATCCCGCAAACATCATCAAGCGGGTAGCTTGGTCGAAATCGTCCGGCAGCCAAATCCCCGATAGCCAGACACCTCTCTTATTCCTTCGAAAGCTCTTCCGCGCCGTCCTTCGGCTGGAGCGCCTTGTTCTGGAACAGTGCGGACGTCAGCCACTCCAACGCGAACTTCAACAGCTCGATTTCGTCCTCCTTCATTTTTTCCACCCTTTCGGGCTCGATGTCGAACCGTTGCAGGAAGGTGCTTTCGAAGACGAACGCTCTGAACTTGTCGATGTTGTAGCAGGCCATGAAAAACATCTCCTTGGCCTTTTGGGTCAGCTTGATGTTTTTGGGAAACGAACGTTTGCGAACGATGAGGTCGGTCCAGCCGGCATTGATTTCGTCGTGGATATCGACCCCCTGGTCCTTTCGCCACTCCCGAATGGTCCACTCCTTGTCCTCCTCGAAACCTTTGCAGTGGGGTTCGTTGACAAAGAAATAGAAACCTTCGCCCTCGGCGCCCTCCTTGTGCGAAAGAGACGCGACCCCGACGGGGTAGTAGCGGCAGGCGGTCGGCCTGTCCTGATAGACGAGGCACCCGTCTTCCCGCACGAACGGACATGACTTTTCATCGTCGTCCATGAGTTTCAGCGTGACCATGGGAAGGTCGGTTTTTTCCAGGATTTCCGGCTTGGTGTAGATGGCGAGAAACTGTTCAGAATCGAGTTGCAGACGGTTTTTCAGTCGTATGATGTCGTAGGGGGTCAGGATGATGTTGATTCCCCGGCAACACTTGGTAAAGCAGCTTACGCCAGGGTGGCATTCGAATTTGAACCGGCTGTCGGCGGAAAGTCTGACCGGTTCGATTCCAGCCATGGAATCGGGTTTGTCCATTTTTAATATCCTTTCATGAAAAATGATTCAGACTTGCAGAAAAACTGGTATGATATGGGACATTTGCGGAATTGTCAAACCATTAGCCCTATTCCCGGCAAATTTCGAATCGCGTTCATTTTGACCTTGATTTAAAACACGCGTATGCTATTTGAAACGATGTTGGAAACGGCAACAAAATGGGAAATATGTCGTTCGTTTATGGTTAACAGAGACAAGAAACAGGGGGCCTTTAAATTAATCGAGGAGGGCAGGCATGGAACCGACCATTAAAAAAGCGGAAAAACTGAAAGAAAAACCGAATGATTCGGATTTGACATTCGGCACGATTTTCACGGATCACATGTTCAACATGGACTACGACAAAGACAAGGGCTGGCACGACCCCAGAATCGAGCCGTACCAGCCCATTGTCATGGACCCTGCCACCATGGTGCTGCATTATGGACAGGCCATATTCGAAGGGCTCAAGGCGTTTCGGACATCTGCGGGGAAGATCCAGATGTTCCGTCCCTGGGACAACATCAAACGAATGAACAATTCCGCAAGGGCGCTCTGCATGCCGGAAATCGACGAGCAGCTGTTTATGGATTGCCTGAAGAAACTGGTGGAAACCGAAAAGGATTGGGTCCCGAGCGCGCCGCAGACGTCACTTTACATTCGGCCGACCTGCATCGCCACCGACCCGTTTCTGGGGGTGAGATCTTCCTATACGTTTCGATTCTTCATCATCCTTTGCCCGGTGGGGGCGTACTACAAGGAAGGGTTCAACCCGGTCAAGATATGGGTCACCCGGGATCACGTGCGAGCGGTGCGGGGCGGACTGGGGGAAGCCAAGACCCCTGGCAACTACGCGGCCAGCCTGTACGCGGGCGAAGAAGCTCACAAGGCGGGCTACACGCAGGTCCTGTGGCTCGACGGCGTGGAACAGAAATACATCGAGGAAGTCGGATCCATGAACATTTTCTTTGTCATCGACGACGAACTGATCACGCCCGAACTCAACGGCAGCATCCTGCCCGGCATCACCAGAGATTCTGTCCTTACGCTGGGCAAGAAATGGGGCATGAAAGTGTCGGAGAAAAGGCTCGGCATCGACGACGTCATGGCCGCCCACGACGCCGGAAAGCTCCAGGAAATTTTCGGTTCGGGAACGGCGGCGGTCATCTCTCCGGTCGGCGAACTCAAGTACGGCGACCGCGCGATCACGGTCGCAGATGGAAAAGTCGGCCCCATGGCCCACAAGTTCTTCGACGCCATCTCCGATCTGCAATACGGCAAAAGCACCGACAACATGGGCTGGATCGAAACGGTGGTCTGACACGTTTCCAATAGACTCTATAGATATTCGCACATGAATTGATAATCATTCAACCTTTTATTAATTAAACAGGCGGTATCAATTCATGTGCGACGCACCAAAATACGACGACTTGAATTGGCGAATTTCGCACCAGGAACGAAAACGATGAGCAATAACGGAGCTGCGGAACTCTTCCTGCCGGATTTCATCGACAAAATCAGGGCCGAAGGGCTGTCCGAAAACGTGGCGGAATCCTTCGGCTATTATTATCGAAAGGTGGTCGAAAACCAAAAGGGGCACATTTGCGACCGCGATATCCTGCCGGTCGGAAAAAACGACATTCCCGCTGCCGAGCATTTGGAGAATTTTTCCGAGGCCGGAAAAAAGGCCTTGGAGAAAACCGTATATATCACCTTGAACGGGGGCTTGGGCACCAGCATGGGGCTCAAAGGCCCCAAGTCCCTCATCGAGGTGAAAGACGGATGGACTTTTCTGGATTTCAAGCTCGAAGGGGCCAAAAGACGCGGCGTGGAACTGGTGCTCATGAACAGTTTCAGCACCCATGAAAAAACCATGGAAGCCTTGAACAACAAAGCCGCCGATGGACGATTCCAAATCCCCCGGACATTTGTGCAGTCCAAGTTTCCCAAGATTTTCCAAAAAAACCTGGCCCCCGCAGTATGGAAGAAAAACCCATCTCTGGAATGGAACCCTCCCGGCCATGGAGAGATCTATTCGGCCCTGCATGGCTCGGGCATGCTTAGAGAACTCGTAGAAAAGGGAAAACGATACGCCTTCATCAGCAATTCCGACAATCTCGGCGCCCGCGTGGACGAACCAATATTGGGCTATTTTGTCGAGAAGGGCTTTCCGTTCATGATGGAGGTCACGCAGAGGCGGCCGATGGACGCCAAGGGGGGGCATTTGGCCTGCAGGGCGGACGGAAGCCTGGTGCTCCGGGAGATCGCCCAGTGTCCGGACGACGAGCTGGACGCCTTTCAGGACATCGAAAAATACCGGTTCTTCAACACCAACAACCTCTGGATCGACTTGGCTTTCCTGGAAAAATATCTGGAGAAAAATCGAATCGTTCGTCTCCCCATGATTTTAAAGCCCGCAAAACTGGACCCCCGGGATCCGACCAGCCCGGACATCTATCAGATCGAAACCGCCATGGGGGCCGCCGTTTCCCTGTTCAAGGGAGCTGCGGCAGTGAACGTCTCCAAGTCCCGATTCATCCCCGTCAAAGGCCACAACGACCTTTTGGCCATATCCTCCGACTGCTACGTCGTCACGGACCATTGCGAACTGGCCTTAAACCCCGTCCGGGAACAAGCGCCGCAAATAGAAATCTCCCTCGACCCGGCCTTCTACAAGAACGTCGATATGTTTTTCGAAAGGTTCCGGCGCGGCGTGCCCTCCTTGGTCGATTGCGAATCGCTGACGGTGACAGGGGATGTGTTCTTTGAAGAGAATGTGAAGATCCAAGGGCGGGTCCGTGTGGAAAACCGTTCGGAAAAACCGGCGGTGGTCTTAAAAAATACCGTGATCGACCGGGATTTGACCTTTTGAACCCCCTTTGACAATTATGAATCTCAAAAGAAACGAGGAGGCGGTTTTAAATTCGGCCGGTTTTCATCCAACAGTTTCGAACATCGCCTGGATTCCGGGTCTCCGCAAGCTCCGCCCGGAATGACGGTGTTGATTGGCCGATGTTAGAACCAAGACCAGAAACGATATGGCGCTTTTTCGTCACGAGGTTTCAACCGTTCCAATCGGGACAAGGGTTGCATGCCTCGGGCGCTTTCAACATATATATAAAAACAGGAGGATAGATTGATTCTTCAAAGTTTTACCATCTACGATATCTTCAAGAGAAACGCCATGCTTTACGGCGACGGCACGGCGCTGGTGAGCGGTGAAAAGCGCACGACCCACAAGCAGCTGCTTTCCGAAGTGAACGCCTTGGCGTCCGGGCTGGCGGCCAAGGGCGTGGGCAAGGGCGACCGGATCGGTATACTGTCCCTGAACCACGAAAAATTCTTCCACGTCTTCGGCGCCGCCGCCGCTCTGGGCGCCATCGCATCCCCGGTGAACTGGCGTCTTTCCACGGAAGAAATACGATACATTCTCAAGGATTCCTCGCCTTCCGTTTTGGTGGTTGACAAGAAGCACCTTGCCAAAATTCCGGAAATCACCGAAAGCGGTCCGTTTCAGATCTCTGAAGAAAACGTGGTCTGTTTCCAGAAAAACGACGGCGGGGCAAAGACCCTCGACGACCTCATGATCGACGCCCCCTGCGACCTGCCCCAGGTGTCCGGCGACGACCCGTTTTGCATCATCTACACGGCGGCCGTCGAAGGCTATCCCCGAGGGGCGGTGCTGACCCATGGAAACGTCGTGGCGGCCAACATGCAGTTTATCGCCGCCTGGTCGCTGACACCCTCCGACGCCTACCTCAACATGCTGCCCATGTTCCACATCACCGGCCTGAATTTGGCCATGGCCGCCATGCATGCCGGGGGAAAGAACGTGGTGGTGGAAAAATTCGTCGGCGAACAAGCCATGGAACTGACCCAGAACGAGAAAATCACCATGCTGGGAAGCTTCGCCCCCATCATGTCCAGAATGCTGGAAGCCTTGGAAAAAGGCGACTACGACGTATCTTGCCTGAGGCACCTCACAGGTCTGGAAGCCCCCGACACCATCAGGCCCTTCCAGGAAAAGACCGGCGCCACGTTCTGGCCCTTGTACGGCCAGACCGAAACGGCGGGCACCATCACCCTGGCGCCCTTCGACGAAAGACCCGGCGCGGCAGGAAAACCCGCCCTGCTCTCGGACATCTGCATGGTGGATGCAGAAGACAACCCGGTCGCGGCCGGACAGGTCGGCGAAATCGTCGTGCGCGGCCCCCTGGTTTTCCAAGGGTACTGGAAACAGGAAGAACTCAACAAAAAGACGTTCCGAAACGGCTGGCACCACACCGGCGACCTGGCCAAGTTCGACGAGGGCGGATACCTGTGGTTCGCCGGGAGAAAACCCGAAAAGGAACTGATCAAGCCGGGCGGCGAGAACGTCTATCCCGCCGAGGTCGAAGAGGCCATCCTGGAACACCCGGACGTCACCCAAGCTTCGGTCATCGGCGTGCCCGACCGCGACTTCGGAGAGGGCATCAAGGCGATCTGCGTACTCAAAGACGGCGCATCGCTGGAGAAAAAGGCACTGGTGGAATTCGTGGCCCAACGAATCGCGCGATACAAGAAGCCGAAGTACGTGGAATTCGTCGCCGACCTTCCCAAGACAGCGGGCGGAACCATCGACCGCATGAAGGTCAAGGAGCTGTACGGCCAAGGTTAAGCATGATGGGGTCGTAAAGCCTGAAATGAAGTTTTAGCAAGACAAAAAAGGGGCGAATGTGTCGCGATTCACATTCGCCCCTTCCTCTTTCGGTTCATCGCGGATTTGTAGAAAAAAGGCATGTCGATGGTAACCAGACCATCCTGGTCTGGCATGCCTTGGCTCCCAAGTAGCGGCATATCCGCAATACGGGACCAGAGCTGGAAGCTCTGGTTACCTTTGCCTCTTCCCACAAATCCACAAAGAATCCCTCTTTCAATCCTTACAAAAACGCCTCGAAGATTCTCCCCATAGAGAATTCAGCCGACTGATTCCTAATTCCCTTACAATTTTTCGACCTGTGCGGTTGATGTTTTTCCATAGAGGAGCAAAGCCTGCATTAAAAGCGAGAAACCGGGCCGTTCGACATTTTGAGAAAAAATGATCGAAGCGACCCGGTTTCTTCATATCAAAGATTCGTGAATACTGTTATGGAGCACATGCGCCAGCATCTTGGTTCACCAATCCTGTCAACTCCTTGCTGTAGTCCGTTCCTTCTCGCTCCACCGTAACCGTGATGGTTCCGGTAGTGACAGAAGAATCAAAACTATCAAAGGAAATAACGATCGGAAATTCGAGCAAGCCAAGATGCCCGCTTACGCCCGGTCCGATGACATTGCTGTTGGGATAAACATGGCGGATTTTCCCTCCCACTACTGCCCCCTCTGCTGTAATCGAGACTTTGGTTCCGGTACTGAGCGGGTTCAAGTTTTCATCGCTGATCAGAACTGTCAGATACGCGTAAGTATCTTCTGGTTCGACATCCGTTTTGATTGGGCTTTCTATGCAAAAACTATTTTCCATGAATTTGATAATAGGCGGTCCCGTGAGCAAAAATTTGGCGTTGCCGAATATGAGCTTGTTTTCGTCCCATTCTCGGTTTCCTTCGTCCCACGTCCCGTTGTTGTTATCGTCGATGTATAGCTCATCCGGGTCGCCGTTCGGGCCTTCACCGACTGTGTACGTGGTGTCGTCGTTGTAATCGATCCAAGGGTCTTCGATGGTATCGAACTTATCAATGTCGAATCCGTCAACTCCCGTCGTGTACTGGCCATCTGCATTCAAATCGGTGAACTCCTCTTCTCCCCTGGCATAAACCAGTATGGAACACAGCCCATCGC
This sequence comes from Desulfobacterales bacterium, assembly GCA_963674505.2. Lineage (GTDB taxonomy): Bacteria > Desulfobacterota > Desulfobacteria > Desulfobacterales > SKZT01. The sequence goes on along the minus strand of CAXXIG010000001.1, from coordinate 4,137,714 downwards.
GAGGGTGGCCTGGGTATATCGAGTTGAACTCTATCAAGTCATCAGGATCCAAAAGATCAAGGCCATAATAATCTACAGCGATAGCAGACCTCATATTAGTTTCCCATGACCACGGGGAGACATTCTCCGGGGCCGAGATATCTTCATCGGCTGGTTGCTGGGTCCTTGCGGACACCGTAGCTATGCCGTCGTCTGCCAGAGTAACCACTCCCGTCTCGACGGCCATGCCTATTTCGGAAGCGAAAGAGACCGTCGTGCCTGCGAGCACGTTGACATTGCCGAATCGGTCGGCGAAGTAGGCCGTAATTTCCGTTGTCTCGTTATTGATGTCGAGACCTGGCAGATTGAGCACATCAGCAGCGATGCTGAAACGTTTGGCCGATGGCACGCCGCCGCCGATGGATACGACCGACGAGTTGACGGTCTGCGACCTGACGATATCCTCCGCCGGTGTGCCATAGGTATCCGGGTCTCCGGTGTATAGGCTCGCGCTGATAGTGACCGGTCCGGCGACGTATCCGCTTTGCAGCAGCACGGTGGCGTTCCCGCCAGCCGTCGAAGAAATAAAATTCGCGGACGGTGAAGGAATCCCGCTCGAATTAATGGATTCCTCCCCTCCGGGACCATCCAGTTCCACGAGAACGCTTTCGCCTTCCACGCCATTGCCGTTGCTGTCTTTGACAACGAACACTACCGTCGAAATTTCGTTTCCGCCGGATCCCTTGATGGCAATCACGCTGGGAGTGGCCGAAACAAACTCTATGGATGCGGCGGGCGCTTCGGTGATCGTGATATTTATTTCGCCACTCGCTTCTCCGGAAGTGGCTACGATCGTAAATGTACCCGCGTTGTCCCCTGCCGTGAATGTAGCCTTCGCCTCACCTGCGCTATTGGTGGACGCCTTTTCGGTGATGGTCCCCGAACCCGCAGTCCTCAGGCTGAACGAAACATCGACGCCCGCCTCAACAGGTATTAGGGTATTATTTACTTCCTTAAAAACCTTCGCTGTAACGGTCGCAGTTTCCTGAACTCCGATCGTGTTCTTGCTGAGCGTCAACTCCAGGGAGGCCGGAGCGTCCTGGTCGATAATGGTCACTGTCTTTGACCCTGCGACGGAACCCGCCGTCGCGGTCACAACCACATCGCCCGGCTGCGTCCTGGCAGTCAATGTCACGGCAGCCTCGCCAAGTCCGTTTGTATATACGTTGTTGCTGCCAAGAAAAGCCAAGGTCGGATCGTCGAGCGTGAAAACCACTTCGACGCCCTGAATTACCTTGCCGCTCGAGTCGTAGACCGTCGCCGTTACCGTCGATGCCGCCGTTGGCTCTATGGAATTCGGAGATGCGCCGACACTCACGGCAGCCGGGGTAGCCGATGTGGTACCGCCTTGCGTGCCGAGATAAAACAACTTCAAGGGGTCGGATCTAGCGCTCTGCGCCTTGGCCAATACAAATATGAAATCATCGTCAGCATTCAAATATCTGACATACGTGGAAATGGTACCGTCCGATGCGGTCACGCCGCTAACCGGAGCGAACGTGGCGATTCCCTCTACAACCTTGTTGCCTTTTGTTATATCTTCCTCGTTATCTGGCACTTCTTCATTCAGGTAGTCCACGGCGTAAAAGGTGACGGTCTGACCCGCCACAGGCTGGTTGGAACGGTCGAAGACCTGCGCCGTCACCTCATAGTAGGCCGATCCGTTTGCGATCAATCCTGAAACCACGGGCGCTCCCAAAAGGACCTTGCCGACAATGGGGACAAGGGTAATTTTTATAGTGTCGGACAAATTGGTGCCGATCCGAGCGGTAATCTCGACCGTGCCGGATTGTTCGGAGCTGGTATAAACCACATCGGCAAAACCGCTTAAAGTGTCCGCCGTTTCGGATGACAAATATCCGCCGCCTATGGAAGGACTCAAGCTGAACGTGACCGTTGTGCCATCCACGACAATATCTCCCGTCGCCGTCAAAACGGTAGCGTAGACAACCGTCGTGGTTTCTCCATCGGCAGGCAGGCTTGTGGAATCCGCCGAAAGCTCGATGGATCCCGGACCTCCTACAGGCGCGTCGTAAGGCGACGAGGGAAGGTTGCACTCTTCGCCCGCCAGCCAAGGCAGGGTGATAAGCTTTTTGGTCTGGGTTTCGGTACCCAGAACAAGAGTGCTGGCCGATATCTCGTCTTGGATCCAGCCTGCGGAAGCTTTCAAATAAAGCAACGTGAATTCCGCCGTGCCATTTTCGTCGGTGGTGACTGTCGCTGGCAAAGTACCGGCCGACGAAATGGGAGGCGTCAACTGTCCGTCTCCGTTGGCATCCTCGTTGGTGTCCAATATCAGGTTTCGATCCGGATCATCCTCGTTGCGCAGCCAGTCGCTGGTATAGGAAATAAAACACTCTTCCTCGACTTTTATCCATCCGCCAGTTGCGTAGAATTTCGGCCAGGCGCCCAAAGTGACGACCGCGCCGGTTACCGGATTGCCATTGGAATCCGTGACGATAACGGACATGGGGAGCGAATACGCCGTGTCGCTGCTAACGGATTCCACGGTCGTTCCTCTTCCGAATTCGATCGACCCCGCCGTACCGCCGATGACGATCGAGATGTCATCCGTAACTGTCGGCTTTTCTATCAACATGGCCTTGATCGTTACGCCTTTGGCATCGGTGCTGAGAGAACCCGAAGTGAAAGTCGAATTGGCCACCCCAAAATCGTTTGTATATACGATAACCGGGGATATGAATTCCCCGCCCCCGGTGGGTTCCTCGATGGACAACGCGATGGCAGCCCCGCCGACCACTTGGTCCCCCTGGGTTTTCGCGGTGATTGTCAAAGTCACGGTGTTTTCGATGCTGGTGGTGCTGGGCGCGACTACAGTGGCACTCGCCTGAATGGAAATTTTTGCGGCTTGATCGGAAGGGGCTGACGCGACGACTGTCAAGGAATCCTTTTCGCCTGCCTGCACGCTACCATCGAGGATGCCGTAGGCCTCTATTGTAGCGATCCCAGGTTCAGAGACCACCAGAAAGGCATTCGCAACGTTTTCGCCATCCACCTCCTCGACAGGCACCGCGATGATCATGCCCTCCGTCCCCGGATTTTCGCATACATCTCGGAAGGTCCCCAAGGAGGTGGCAAAACGCACCCTGTCGGATGACGGCGCCTTGACCTTGACATCCAGACACACGCCTGTTTTCAGGGACGCAGGATCTTCCTCCGGCTCGAAAATACCGAAGACCTCTCCCACCGACCCGACGGTATACTCCAATGTCTTCGTATCCCCGAGGGATTCGACCTGGACCGTGGCGGAAACAGTCTCCAAATAATTGCCGTAGGCCGTAACGGTAACAATCAGGGTGCCGCTGACATCGGTGGTCCCCGTAAGCTCTTTTACGGGATTGCTCGTATCCGGGGTTTCACCGGGAAGCGAAAGCGTCAGCTGGCCTTGGGTCGTATCCTCGTAATTCAATTGCTTCACCGTTACGGAAGCGTCGTTGATCGCCACTCCGCCGGCGTCCTTTACGGAAATAGTAAGCTGGGTGGATGCTTTGCTTGTGTTGTCGGCATCGATCTCAAGGTTCGATTTGGTAGTGCTCAGCGACACGGTGGTCCCCGTGATTTGAACCGGAATCGTTTTTGGGTCAACACCCGAAAAAGCAGGGATCCACGCCTCGACGGTGACAGTCTGATTCTTCTTTTCCACAGTTCCCGACCGAAATTCGATGACAGCCTCTCCATCTTCGTTCGTCACGGCTGTGGACGCACTGATCTGCCCACCCGTGCCGGTTGTGGAATCTTGAGCGATGGTTTGAAATGCGACGGTAATGTTTTCGACCGGCACCCGGTTGGCGTCCAGTACGGTCGCCGTAATTACGGCGGCGTTGGAATTATCGGATTTGACGGAGGTCTGGGACACCGAAAGCGCCAGATAACCAGGAATGGCGGTGAACTCCACCTGGGTTTGCCCGGAGACCGTCCCCTTGGAAGCCGTGATCGTGGCGGTCTCGGGTATGTTGGAACTGACAAGGGTCACCGAAGCGACCCCGTTCACCGTGAGAGCAGATTTGCTGGTTCCCCCGCTCCCGAAGGTACCCGCGGTCGTTTCGAAATCGATGGTCGTTCCGTCTTCCGCCTTGTTGCCATTGACGTAGGTCACAGTGGCGTAGATAACCGAAGTCGATCCGTCGGCCACCACGCTCGCCGGATCTGGAGCCACACTGATAGCCCCGATATCCGGGGTGACGATATCGATGGTCGTTCTTCCCCGGTTTCCCGTTGTGGTCTCGGCCACGACGACCGTTTCGCCGCTCGTGCTTGGAGCGGTAAAAGTGGCCGTTGCAACCCCGCCGGAAGTCTCCACCTTCACTGGAGGGCCGATCACACCATCTCCCGATTCGATATAAAATGAAATGACTTCGCCGTCGGCGACCGGATTGTTTTCCGGGTCGGTCACGTCCGCTCTCAATTGGCTCTGCGAAACCCCGTCGGCCTCCAGGCTGTCGGGAATGGACGCCAGCGAGATTCTGCGAGGGGAACCGGCTACGAACTCCACGGTCGTATTAACCACAAGACCTCCGGCAGAAGCCGTTAGCGTTACGACACCAATATTGACTGAACTGGTCAGATCGACATGCGCGACCCCGTTTACAGTATCCGCCTTGCCCAGCGAGGACAATGAACCGGCGGAAGCGGTAAACGTAACGGTGGTTCCATCCGGCGCGGCGTTGCCATTCACGTCGTTGACCGTGGCGAACAAGGTCATCTCCGATTGGCCGTCCGCCACGATCTGGTCGGCCCCGGGCGTAAGGGTTATGCTTCCGAGACTCACGCTAATGAGCTGAATGGTAACCGTGGAGGAAACCCCGTTGGCGGCATTTGCCCTGATGACCACCTTACCCACATGGCTTCCGGCGGTGTACTGCACGGTAGCCGCTCCGTTGGCCGTCGCAGCGGTGGGAGAAGACAGAATCCCGGCCCCGGACAATATGGCAAAACTGATGATCTCGCCATTTCCGGCAGGGTTGCCGTTTTTATCGGTCACAACCGCCTGAATGGTGCTGGTGCTGACGTTGTCGGCAGCCAGATTGACCGGCGATGCGTTTACGGAAATATTCGCCGTCGTACCGGCCACAAAAGTCACAGAGAGCGATTTTGACAGCCCTCCGACCGTGACGGTTACCGTGGAAGTCCCGATGCTGGTTGAGCTTGTCAACGTGGCCGATGCCGTGCCATTGACCGTATAAGCCGTGGCTTCGGACGTCCCGCCTTGCCTGGTAGCCTTCAAAGTGCCAGCCGTGGCGACGAAATTCACGGCAGTGCCGTTTTCGACCGGGTTGCCCGCAGTATCGACGACATTTGCGACAATGGTGGTCGTGGAAACGCCGTCGGCGACGATGGAAATCGAGCCGCTGGAGATGGATACGGTCCCGATGACTGGTTTGATCAGGGATATGGACGTAGATGACGCCGCCGCTCCGCTCGTGGACTCGGCGGTGATGGTCGCGGTCCCCGTCTGCGAAGATGTGGTATAGGTTATGGAGGCCTTTCCGTTACTGGTCCTTGCGTATGGAAGGGAAATGGAACCAGGTCCCGTCAGGCTGAAGCTGATGTTCTCCCCGTCGGCCACGGCGTTGCCCATGGCGTCGGAGACAGTCGCCGTAATGGTGCTGGTGCTTTTTCCGTCGGCGGTAAGATTGTTCGGAGAAGCATTCAGGGTGATCGCGCTGACCGAAGACGCGACGAACTCCACCGTTGTCCCGGCGCTTACGCCATCGGCGGTGGCCCTGATCGTCGCGGTCCCCACATTGGTGGGGCTGGTCAGCATCACGGTCGCCATGCCGTCCTTCAACGTAACGCTGATCGACGCCTGAACACCGTCCTTGCTACTGTCAAGGTCGCCTGCGGTCGTGGTAATCGTGACAATCGTGCCGTCCGTCATGGGTTCGTCGCCAGTGTCTCTCACCGTCACGTCGATGCGAGTCTGAGCAGCCCCGTCGGCCACGAGGGACCCGGAGCCAGCCGCAACGCTCACGGAACCGACGACGCCGGTCGCCGACGAAGACGCGACGAAATTCACCTCCGTATCGGCGCTTACGCCATCGACGCTGGCCCTGATCGTTGCGGTCCCCGCAGTAGAGGGGCTGGTCAGCATTGCGGTTGCCATGCCGTCCACCAGCGAAACGTCGATCGATGTCTGGCTGCCGTCCGTGGCATTGTCAAAGTCGCCTCTGGTCGTCGTGACCGTGACAATCGTGCCGTCCGTCATGGGTTCGCCGCCAGTATCGATCACCTCCACAGTGATGCGCGTCTGCGTAGCGCCATCGGCCGGAACGGATTCGGCGCCCGATGTCACGCTCACGGAATCGACGATGCCGGTTGCCGCCGAAGACGCGACGAACTCAAGCGTCGTCGCGGCGCTTACGCCATCGATGCTGGCCCTGACCGTTGCGGTCCCCGTTCTGTCGGGGCTGGTCAGCATGACGGTTGCCGTGCCGTCCTCCAACGAGATGTCGATCGACAACTGAACGCCGGCCTTGTCCTTGTCAAGGTCGCCGGCAGTCGTCGTGATCGTGACAATCTTGCCGTCCGTCATGGGTTCGCCGCCGGTATCGATCACCTCCGCAGTGATGCGCGTCTGGGTAGCGCCATCGGCCGGGACGGAATTGGCGCCCGATTCCACGGTGACAATATCGACAACGCCAGTTGCCCCATCGGTACCGCCGGAATCGTCGCCACCGCCGCCTCCGGAACTACATCCGATTTGCAGGGCGATCCAAACGAAAAGAAACAACACGCTCCATAGTTTGCCACGTCTTAACATTCCGTCATCCCTTCTCTTTTCATATGTTTCTCAAAATTTTTTATCCGTCAAATATTTCTCTGTTCCAGCTGCATGATTCTGGGAGTCAAAAATATCAGAAGCTCGTCTTTTCTGCTGGACTTCACTTCGGATTTGAACAGCCAACTGATTACAGGAATTTTGTACAGACCGGGAATCCCCTCGGTCGTGTCCTGCTCCGTCGTCTGCAAAATGCCGCCGATGACGATGGTTTCGCCGTCGTTAACCAGCAATTCGGTTTCCGCCTCCTTTGTGGCCAAGGACGGAACGCCATCGACCGAAAACTCGGCGATCTCGTTTTTCGTGATGAACACCCGCAAAGAAATCCGGTTGTCGGGGGTCACGTGGGGCGTCACTTCCAAAAGCAAATCGACATCCTTGAACTCGACGCTGGTTTGGCCGTCATTATCGACGACCGAATAAGGCACTTCCCGGCCCTGCTTGATGGTGGCCTTTTTATTGTCCAGGGTCATCACCTTCGGCGCCGAAACGATCTTTCCCTCGCCTTGCGATTCCATGGCTCCCAGCGCGGCGTCGATGGTCAAGGGAGTGCCGAAAATGCGCTTGAATTGGAAACCGATGGCTCCCGACGCATTGACCGGCAGATTGACTGCGGTATCGTAGGCCCACGTGCCTCCCAGAGTATCGTATCCTCTTTGGGGGCCGATACCTGCGTCCGGGTCGTCGTTGCCAATGCCTCCTTCCGTAGACCATTGGATTCCGATCTCTCTGGAGAAGCTGCTGCTGGCCTCCACGATCCTGGCTTCGATGATCACCTGGGGCGTGACCTTGTCGAGCCTCGCCACGATTTCCTTCGCCTGTCGAATCTTATCCTTGGTATCGGTCATTATGATCGTGTTGGTCCTGGCATCGACGCTGAGACTGGCTCGCTCCTTGGTGGCGATATTCTGCAAATGGGGAAGTATTTCCGATTTCGCATCCGAGTAGTTGATGGGAATATATTCCGTGAAAAGCGGCTCCACGGCCTTTTCCTGCTCCCTGGCCTGGGCTTCCGCCGCGATCTTGGCCTGCCGGTCGCGCTCCTCCTTTGTGATGGTCGCCATTTTTGCGATTCGTATGATATCGCCCTCTTCGACCTTCCCCAGCTGGTTCATCTTCAATATCAAATCCAATACCTGGTCCCAAGGAACGGGTTTTTCCAGCGTTAGGGTCACCGTGCCGGTAACGTCCTTGTCTATGGCGAAATTCTTGCCGCTCACCTCTCTTAGAATTCGGAAAACATTCTTGATGTCCGTTTCGAAAAAATCGAGGGCGATTTTTTCGCCGGTATATTTCTTTTCCGGCTCCTCCAATACCGGAGAAACATCAAGCCGTTTGGGGGCGACACTCGCCTCTCGCCCGGAGGGCCCTGCCGCAGCGGGCGCTCCGACCTCCGCGAGAGGTTCCGACATGGCTTGTCTCCATGACGGCAGCCCAGCTTCTTCGAAAGGCTTGGGAGGTATGGAGGACGCTTCGAAAGCCACTCTCAATTCATTTCCCATAGGCTCGACCCGATAGGGAGTTTTTTCCCGGAGTTCGATGGACAAAATCGAATCTTTCATGGAATCCGTCTGTATGGGAAGTATCCTGTCCACCGCGCTTTCGAACCTCGTCGTGATCAACGGACGCTTCTGCGGTTCGGCAATCCGAGTGTCGAGCAAGCGAACAATAATTTTCCGCTCCGAGACTTCCTGCACCTGGTAGCGAATCGGTTTTGCGGCTCCGACCACAAGAGTCGATCTGCCGCCGGGAAGACTCGAAAAATCGATTCGGTTCACGCGGTTGGGACCGGAATAGGGCACTGCCGTACCGGTATTGGAAACGACACTGTCAACAGGCGCCGAGGGAGGGCTCGTCGAGACAGGGGCTGGCGGCGCGTCAGAGGATACGGGCATGGGGACTGCGGATTCGCTCCCTTCCGCCAGGGTCGCAGGCGGCGAACTCTCCAACGGGACAGGCGGCCCGACCTTGATCTCAAGCCCGCCGGCCACAGGTTCGGCAACAAAGTTCGTAATCATGGGATTCCGGGTATCGATTACCAATCGAACCTTGTCGGAATGCCCCAGATGGCGCACTCTGTCGATCATGTCGAAATCCACTGGAATTACACTTTCGTTTTCGAACGGGCTTTTCAACCGATACATGTCCACCACGATCCTTGCAGGACCCATTTCCGATTCTTCGATTGAAAATGCATTGAATTCCCTGACAGGGCCATCGGCATTCACGCTCACAACCAGGCTTTTGCCCAAGGGAGACACCGTTACTGAAGAAAGCACCGCAGCATCCGGCATTCCGGACAAAAGAGCGGCATGCTTTCCAGCGGAATCGACTTGGGACACGATCTCGGAAGCAGCCTCGGCCTCAGGTCCATACCCTTCGGGTTCGGCATATTCGCGTGTTGCTGAAGAACTTGGAACAACCGGTGCCGTCGCAGCAGGTACAGACTCCTCCGTCAATACTGGCGAGGATGCTTCCGTCAATGCTGGCGAGGATGCCTCCGTCAATGCTGGCGAGGATGCCTCCGTCAATGCTGGCGAGGATGCCTCCGTCAATGCTGGCGAGGATGCCTCCGTCAATGCTGGCGAGGATGCTTCCGTCAATGCTGGCAAAGACGCATCCAAGGCCCTCTCGCCCCCCGACTCCGTGAAACCTTCAGAATACGAATCCATAGCCCCACCGCCGGAAGAAGCAAGGGCCGCCGTGTCGCCAACCATGATTTTGAGACCGTCTTCGAAAGGCACGCCGAAAAAACTCGTCAGGTACTGGTTCCTCGTATCGAGAACCAACCGAATTCTGTCTTTGTATCCTTTGTACCGGACAGAATCCACCCACTCGGCCCCCACATCTATCTGCTGCTCCTCGTCTGTCGGGGTGTTGACGTTGAATATGTCGAAAACGATTCTCGCCGGGCTTTCGATGGTCTCTTCCACGGTAAAAGACTCGAAATCCGCGACTTCCCCGTCGGCCCGGACGAACACAACCACCCCGTTGGCCTCCTTGGCCGTCTCTACTTTCGAAAGATTTTTCACCCCGCCCGTATTGGCCGCCACCTGTTGCGCTTCGATATCGCTTTCGGCAATAATGCCTTCGCCCCCCCCTTCTTCCGTATCCGGGGGCATCCCCACCAGCGCATCGGCTGTCTTCGACAACGAAACGTAGAGTGCGTCGCCCTCTGCGTACACATCGTAGGGCACGTCCTTCTTCAACGATATTTCGATACGGGAAACCGGCGGATTATCACCCGATTCGCTTGAGCTTATGCCGGAAACAATATCGCCGCCCTCGATATCTCCGATTTCAACGTCTGTCGAGGATGCCCCTTGCAAATACAATATCACGCTCAGCGGATACGCCTGTTTGGAATATTCAAAGGCGAAAGGACCGTCGCCGAGAACCTCGACTTTTATGGAATCCCCTTCATCGACCGTAGAGATCGAATTCACGCGATTGCCTTGCTCCGATTTTTTCACCCTGGTATCAGACGCGGAGCATCCGAAGAAAAGAAACAAAAACAACGCCAGAAGCAACGCGGCATTCGAATTGACAAATAAACCGGAAATGCTTTTGGGTTTGCGCATCATATCAATCTTCTCCAAAAGGTTTTTGAAGTTTCAATTCCCTTTTTTGTGTGGTCAGTTTGCCCAATATGTCTTGGACTTCTTCTTCTACGACAATTTTATCTTTGGAAATCTCGGTCACCCTGCCCCCGTTGGTACCGATATAGGTTCCCTTCGAAACAATGTAGCCCTTGCCGGAAGATTCCTGCACCAGCCCCTTGTTTCCACTTTCCGCCTGAATTACACCTACCAGATGCAATTGTCCGATGGCGATTCGCTCAAGGGGCGTTCGGGGAATTCGTTTGGGGGGCGTCTTTTCCTTTGGCTCGTCCGGCACCGGTTCCTTGATCTCCGGTTCGTCTTTAAACAGGGGCATGAAAGGATCTATCTTGCCGGTCGGATCGTAAGGGGGCGGACCCGTGTCGATTTCAGGCAAAGCGCCGGGCTGGCCCGAAGAATTCGACACGGAGGCTATGTAGGTTCCGGCATTATTCTCTCTCTTTCCATTCGCTGAATCTTTGCCCGGCCCCTCTTCCATTTCCGCAGTCGGAGATGAAAGCGCAGGCTTCTCCGGCAATGCTCCGAGAGTTTTTTCGATTCTTGCGCCCGCCGAGGGCTCAGCCCTGTCGATCTTTCCGCCCGCCGAAGGCTCAGCCCTGTCGAATCTTGCGCCCGCCGAGGGCTCAGCCCTGTCGAATCTTGCGCCCGCCGAGGGCTCAGCCCTGTCGATCCTTGCGCCCGCCGAGGGCTCAGCCCTGTCGATCCTTGCGCCCGCCGAGGGCTCAGCCCTGTCGATTTTTCCGCCCGCCGAAGGCTCAGCCCTGTCGATTTTTCCGCCCGCCGAAGGCTCAGCCCTGTCGATTTTTCCGCCCGCCGAAGGCTCAGCCCTGTCGATTTTTCCGCCCGCCGAAGGCTCGGCCCTGTCGATTTTCCCGCCCGCCGAAGGCTCGGCCCTGTCGATTTTCCCGCCCGCCGAGGGCTCAGCCCTGTCGATCCTTGCGCCCGCCGAAGGCTCGGCCCTGTCGATCTTTCCGCCCGCGACAGCAGTGTCCTTGGACCCTTTGTCTATTTTTTTGCCGACAGCCTTCGGCTTGGGCGGAGGTTCTGTCTTATTGTCGCACCCACCAAAAGTGAAAACTACGACAATGGAAAAAAACAGGGAAAACGTAATTGTTTTAAGCAGTGATTGCATGGCTAAACATTGCTATTTTTTGACAGTTTTTCTTCTGTTTTTGTCATCATCCTTGACCTGCGATTCCAAGAATCGATAAGTCACTGCAGTACACCGGGCCGTCAGTTCGCCCGGGGACTTCCCCGATGAGATATCGATGTCCCGGATGTTGACGATTCTCGACATCCGGGAAACCTTGTCGAAAAAAAGCGCGAGATTATGGTATCCCCCGATGACTTCGATGGAAACAGGAATCTCGGCGTAGAAATCGATCACCTTGTCCGCATTGGGTCTCCAATTAAGGAATTCGAGTCCCGAATCCTGGCCGGACAGCGAAACGTTCTCCAAAAGGGAGGGGATCTCCTTTTTTTCGGGAAGTGCGGCCATGGCCATCTCGAAGTCGCCCTCGGCCTCTTTCATTTCCTGCTTGTAACGCTTGAGCTGCCTGGCGTTCATCTTGGCCGTCTTCAGCTCGGTGTCCAGTTTTCTCTGCTGGACGTTCAATTTGTCGATCTCCTTGAACTTGGGCATATATGACAGATAGAAAAATCCGCCGATCAGCAACAGAAAAGTGCCCACGCAAATCAATATCCTTTGAATTTTTGACAGACCGCCGATTTTTTCGAACATCGGCTCCAACGAGTCCATGGATATTTTTGGTTTCTTCATATTTCCACCGTTCCCCGATCAGCCTTTTGCGGCATTTTCTTCGCTATTTTCAACCAATTTTTGGGCCGGTACTTTGTTGAATGTTATGATAAACTCCTTCAAGTCCACGTTTCGGATATTGACTTGCTTTATGGACTCCAAGTTGACGTTTTTGTATAAGGGCGACTCCTCGAGATTGACCATGAAATCGGCGATGGTCTTGTGGTCCAGCGCCACGCCCGAAATGGCCAAGTCGATGCTCTTCTCCGGGGCGACCTGGGCCAGAGGGGACATTTTCTTACTTTTTTTTCCTCGTTTTCCCTTGTCCGCCGTCTGTTGGCGTTCGATTTTTTCCCGAATCTTGAGACTGGTAAACCACATCCTTCTCGGCACGATGAGTTCGGTCATCGAATCCAGCATCACCACCGGCTCCCTTCGTCCCGACTCCAGCTGGGCGATAACTCCGGTTTTCGCCTTCAGGGTTTCCAGCTTCTTCTTAATTTCGTCTATTTCCTTGTTGATTTCCTTGTATGTATTCAACTCTTTTTCGGTGACCGTTATTCGGTTGTTCAGCTGCTCCGTCTTGCTACCCAGATTGAAATTGAAAAAAATCAACCCGACAATGGCCAATACAAACAAAAAGAGGTAAATGGAAACCTGTCTCTTGACGTTGTCCTTTTTCCTGGCCGCCCGGAAAGGCAGCAAATTGACCCGTATCACTTGTCATCCACCTTCCTGATCGCCAACCCCATACAGATGGCCGCTTGGGGAGCGATCTGTTTTATATACGACGAATCGAACTTCTCATCGTCCACGTAAAAGGATTTGAACGGATCGATGGTTTCCACTTTGGCGGAGGTTTCCGAAGCGAGCAATTGTCGAAACTCCTTGATATTTCCTCCCCCCCCGCTTAAATAAATCGTCTTGATGCTTTCATCCTGGTTGTTGGAATAGAAAAAATCGAGGGCCCTCTGAATCTCGGTGCACCAGTCTCTAACCACCGAGGACGTAATTTCGAAAAGGTCTTCGGGCGTCACTTTGTCGCTGTCCTTTTCGAATTTGATCAATTCGGCCTCCTCCATGGAGCAATCCAACTGGCTGGCGATCTTCTGGTTTATTTGAGAGCATCCGAGAGACACGTCTCTCATGAACACCGAATCGGTCCCCTTTAAAATGTTCAAGGACGTCTTGCTCGAACCGATGTCGATCAACGCCACGTTCTCGTTTTCCGGTTCGTAGCCGATCTCGAATATGTTCTGAAGAGCGAAGGAATCGACGTCGATGATGCAGGGATTGAGTCCCGCCATCTGAATCAGATTGACATAGCCTTCCACCATCTCCTTTTTCGCGGCTACCAGCAACACGCTCATCTGGCTGGAATTTTCATTTTCCTCCAGTATCTGGAAATCCAGATTCACGTCGCTGATGTCGAAAGGGATGTACTGCTCGGCCTCGAATTGAATCGTCTCCTGCAACTGCTCCTCGGTCATCGACTGTACGTTGATTTTCTTGACGATTACCGAATATCCCCCGATGGAAACGGAAACATTGTTTTCACGAATATTGTAGGCCTTGAAAAGCTGTTTGATCGCCTCGGCAACCTCTTCCGGGTTTTTTATGGCCCCCTCCTCGATCAGTCCGTAGGGTATATCGACCATGCCGAATCGTTTCAGCACCATCTTTTCCCCCTTCTTGCCTGCCGCCACTTCGCCCGCCTTGATGCATTTGGAGCCGATGTCCAGTCCGACCAGATTGTTTTTTTTCGAAAAAAGCATCGCTGTCTTTCAATCTCCGAAAATCTTGTTTTTATCCTTCAATGTGAAACCCAAAGCCAGCAGAATTTTTCGCTTGGTTTCCATTCTGCAGGGCATGCCCTTTTCAATGCGCGCTATGGTGATTGGAGAAAGATTTGCTCGACGGGAAAGTTCGGCCTTGCTGATCAACAATGATTCCCGAACTTTCTTCAAACGATTTCCACTCATCTGAGAAACCTATCCATTGTTGTTTTTGGGCAAAAAAATTAGAACTTTGAGTTTCAAAGTTCCGAAGGCAGGAGAAACGTCCCCTCTTAAAGAATCCCACTGTCCTTTTTATTCCCTTGAATCGAGACCGATGTCAAGGGAAATATATATAATTACCATATAATTTGTATGCAGTTACGCTATATTGTGCTACCCTTTTTCAGATATCAATATGTTGTATGGTGCTTTATATTCCATGGAAATCAATTTCGGTTTTCAAAACAGGGGAGGTCGCGTGTGAACAATTGGACAAACAAAAAAATCGTCAAATGGGAGAATGGAAAATTCGAAACGCAAGACGGAGCGTTTGTCGACGAAGAACCGTTATCGATTCGAATCCAGGGCGCGCCTTATTCGGTGATCATGAGAACACCCGGAGAGGAACTCGCCCACGCTGCCGGCTTTTGTCTGGCCGAGGGAATCGTGGACCGTCGGCAGGACATCGCCTCGCTGGCCTTTTGCGACGGCTCCGACTCCAACGTCGTTGCCGTGACCCTGACGAAAGACCGGCGGGAAAAGATCGGCGGACGGTTCGACCGCCGGGAATACGTCAGTCAGAGCAGCTGCGGGATTTGCGGCAAGCATCTGGTCGAGGAGCTGCGCCAGGAAATTTCGCCGGTCCTCAAACAAACCGAACTCGATATTGGCAAATGCCTCGAGCGGCTGGAAAACCTGAACCGTATCCAGCCATTGCGGTCGAAAACCCGTGCCGCGCACGCCGCCGCCATCTTCGACGGCGCCTACGAGCTGCTGTCGGTCTCCGAAGACGTCGGTCGCCACAACGCTCTGGACAAGGCTGTCGGCAGGCTCTTTCTGGACGAAAAACTGGACCGCGCGCGCTTTCTGGTGCTATCTTCCCGAATCAGCTACGAGCTGGTGCAAAAGGCTGCCAGGGCTCGAATACCGGCGATCTTCGCCGTTTCGAGACCCACGACCCTCGCCGTTTCCCTGGCCGAAGGACTGGATATCGCTCTTGCGTCCTTGACAAAGAAAGGCGGCCTTTTCATTTATTGCGGCCGGCATCGGCTGATTTAACAGCCAATAACGACAACAGAGTCTGTGAAGGAGGAGGAAATCATGCTGGAAAAGCGACCCTTTGTGGGAGTGGGCGTCATCGTAATAAAAAAAGGAACGGTTCTTCTCGGAAAACGCAAAAATTCCCACGGAGCTGGCGGGTGGCAGTTTCCGGGAGGACATCTGGAATATTCGGAATCCATCCTGGACTGCGCCAGAAGAGAGGTTGCCGAGGAAACCGGGCTCGAGATAGCCAATTTGGCGACCGGCCCCTACACAAACGATTTTTTCGAAAAAGAGAAGAAACATTACATCACTCTTTATGTGACGGCCGATTGGATCTCGGGAAAGCCGCAGGTGATGGAACCGGACAAATGCGAGCAGTGGGGCTGGTTCAAATGGAGCGAACTGCCGAAGCCGTTGTTTCTTCCCGTCGTCCACCTGCTCGAACAAAAGTACACGCCCTTTTAGGGTTCGCACAGCTCGAACAAAGCCGCAGCCCCCATGCCGCCGCCGATGCACATGGACTCGATGCCGAAACGAGACCCGGTCCTTCGCATGTTCGCAAGCAGAGTCGCGCACAGCTTCGCCCCCGTGCATCCCAGCGGATGGCCCAGCGCGATGGCTCCGCCATGCAGGTTCACCCTGTCCATGTCGATTCCCAGCTCCTCGATGCAATACACCGCTTGGCAAGCGAACGCCTCGTTGATTTCGAACACCCCGATATCCTTCAGGTCGAGACCGGCCATCTTCAACAATTTCGGAATGGCGTATTTTGGACCGACCCCCATCTCCTCGGGCTTGCAACCGACGGTTGTGTAGCATTTCAACCTGGCAAGGGGCTCGAGTTCCAGTTTTTCGACCGTTTCCGCGCTCATGACTATGGTGGCCGCCGCGCCGTCGGTGACCTGGGAAGAATTGCCCGCAGTCACCGTGCCCTTGGTCGAAAAGACGGGCTTGAGCTTGGACAAAGCCTCGATGGTCGTGCCCTCCCGGATGCCGTCGTCGAACGCCTGCACAAACGTCTCTTTCCGAAATGTGCCGTCGTCGTTTTCCACATAACGGGACGCCGGGGTCGGGACCAGCTCGTCATAGAGGCCCTTGGATTTCGCCTCGGCCGCCTTTCTCTGGGAATGAAACGCGAATTCGTCCTGAACCCGCCTGGATATGCCGTATTTTGCGACCAGGTTTTCCGCCGTCATTCCCATGGCCATGTACAATTCCGGACGCGACGCCGTGTAACCGGGGTGGGGCCTGGGCATGTTGCCGCCCATGGGCACGAAAGTCATGGATTCGACGCCGCAGCCGACGACAGCCTCCGACCAGCCTGCCATGACCCTCAAACACGCCTGGCAAATCGCCTCGAGCCCGGAGGCGCAAAACCGGTTTACGGTCGCGCCGGAAACCTCCACCGGAAAACCCGCCATCTGCCCCGCGATTCTTCCGATGTTCAAACCCTGCTCCGCCTCGGGAAAACAGCACCCTGCCACGATGTCGTCGATCTGATTTTTTTCCAGGTTGGCCGTACGTTCCACGGCGGCGTCGATGATAAACGAAAGAAGGTCCTCGGGCCGCGTGTCCCTGAAAGCCCCTTTTCCCATCCTGCAACCCGGCGTCCGAACGGACGTGACGATAAATGCATCTCTCATGATCGGTTCTCCCTGTCGTAAAGATCAATTTCTCAAAGGCTTGCCCATCTTGAGCATGTGTTCGATCCTGGCATGGGTTTTGGACTCTTTCCAGAAATCGACGAAAGCCTCTCGTTCCAGTTTCAAAACGACGTCCTCGTCGATTCGGGCATCGACCCGAACGTCGCCTCCGCCGATCACATATCCGATCCTTTTTGCCAGAAAAACGTCGTATTCGCTGGCGAACCCGCCGACAAGCATGTTGTTCAACTCCATGTTGACTACGCCCTGGGCGGCGTCGCCGAACACTTGCAGCGGACGTTTCACCGGCGCGAAATATCCGTCGTCGATCATGCGAAGCACCTCCTTTTTGGCCTCCCCGATCTGGTGATCGCGGTTGAATACGATGCGATCCTCAGGTCCCAAAAAGCCCATCTTCCGGGCATGGGCCGCCGACGAGGACACTTTGGCCATGGCGATGTTTCGAAAAACCGAAGCGAAAAACTTGGCCAAGTCGAGCCCTTTCACGCTCGTTAGAATCCTCTGGGTACTTTTCTTCCACAAATTCATGCAGCCGCCTCCGGCCGGAAGAAGGCCGACACCGATCTCCACAAGCCCCATATAAAGCTCCGCATGGGCTACGATTCGGTCCGCCGCCCCGATGCAGATTTCGCAGCCGCCACCCAGCGTCAGTCCGTATGGCGCCGCCACCACCGGAAAAGGCGCGTATTTGGATTTCTGCATGACACCCTGCGCAAGTTCGAGAAACGTTTCGATTTCTTCGAATTTGCCCTCTTTGGCAAGCGCCCCCATATAACGAAGGTCGCCCCCGGCCGAAAAAGCCCCGGGCATTCCACCTGCCTGATTTCCGATCACAAGTCCGGCACCATTGTCGCGCACGTAATCCAAGGCTTTATCCATGAATTCGACGATCTCCCTGTTGATCGCATTCATCTTGGTATGAAACTCGAAACAAAAAACGCCGTCCTCCAAATCCACCAGGGAGGCCGAATCGCACCCATCCACTTTTTTGCCCGAGGCTTTCAGCGACGCCAGAGACACCACGCTGTCGCCGACCGCCACCTCCGCGTAGTCTTCGGAAACAAAATCGTAATAGAGCCTTTTTCCGTTTTCCATCCTGTAGAACGAAACATGCCCCCGGTCGATCATCCTTTCGATCTTTTGCGGAACATCGAAGCCATCCGTTTTCATTTTCCCGACGGATTGTGCGACCCCCAAAGCGTCCCAAAACTCGAAAGGACCCAACTCCAAATTGTATCCCCACTTCATGGCATTGTCGATTTCGACAATGGAATCCGCGATTTCGGGAATTCTTCGCGCCGCGTATATCAAGCTGCCAGCCGTCACGCGCCAGGCGAACCGAGCGCCTCGGTCCTCGCCGTACAACACCGCCCGAAGCCTCTCCTCCAACGACTTGGCCTCCGACGCCGCAACCAGGCATTGGAAATCCGGCTTCGACGCTTCTCGGTATTCGAACTTCTCAAGATCCAGGAACTGGCGCACTTTTTTTCCATCGACAAACCCAGACCTGTAGAAACCACCGCCGGTTTTGTTGCCGAGAATCTTCCTTTCGACCATGTCTTTCAAAAAACCGGGCGCCTCGAAAGATTCCCGTTGCTCGTCCTGCGCAACAAGGTCGTGCGTATTTTTCGCCACATGGGCCAACGTATCGATGCCTACCAGGTCGCAAGTCTTGAACAACGCCGTCTTGGGCCTTCCCAGGACCGGCCCGAAAAGCGCGTCCACCTCCACCACGTTCAGCCCGCAGCCTGCCATCTCGCGCATGGCCGATACGATCTGCTGGACACCGATACGGTTGCCCACGAAATTGGGGGTGTCCTTGGCCCACACCACGCCCTTGCCCAGAATCCGCTCGCCGAAATCGGCCACGAAATCCAAAACCTCCGGACTGGTTTCCTCTCCGGGAATGATCTCCAGAAGACGCATGTACCGCACCGGATTGAAAAAATGCGTACCCAGAAAATGGCGCTTGAATTCCGTGCCGAATCCTTCGGATATGCTTTTCAGAGGCAGGCCGGACGTATTCGTTGAAACGACGGCCCCCTTCTTCCTGACGCCTTCGATCCTACTGAAAAGGCCCCGCTTGACTGCCAAGTTCTCCACCACCGCCTCCACGATCCAGTCGCAATCGCCCAGCTTTTCAAAATCGTCCTCAAGGTTGCCGGCCGAAACCAAATCGGCGTCCCAAGGGTCCATGAACAGCGGAGGCTTGGACTTGGAAACGGCATCCAAACCTGCCAGGGCGATTCGATTCCTTTGTCTGGGATCGCCGATGTTTTCCGGTTCCAGGTCCGGCGGCACGATATCCAAAAGCAGGGTCCTGATCCCCCTGCTTGCGAACAAAGCGGCGATGCCGCCCCCCATGACCCCTGCGCCGACTACGGCTGCGGATGCAATTTTCCTCGCCATGATTTTCGCCTCCCGATTTATTGAATGAATATTCATTCATTTATCAGGCGCGGGACGTCATTGTCAAGAAAACAACGAAAAATTCATCGCAATGAACGATTTTAGCCTTCTCTAAAGCCACCAATCCTGATAAAAAAAGGCGTCATGGACTTTTCGAGCTTGAAAATAGTAGGTGCTTTCGGGAGAAAAATCCGCACCTGCCTATCCTGCGGTACGGCGCTGAAGGATCGAAGGCGCCGCTATTGTTCGCAGGACTGCCGGGGACAGTTGAGCAGCTACCTCAACCGTCGGACGGGGCTGTTGTCCGCCTTGAACACGAGGTACGCCACCTTCTATTTCGACGATTTTTCCATCGTGATGGACATATTGCCCTACGGCACCGAACAGATCTTCAGCTTCGCGGCAAGCCGGAGCCCCGGCAAGAAGCCGGTGGAGGATTTTTGCTGCTTGGCGCGTTTTTTGGGAAACGTGTGGTGGGCGGAGAAGAAACGCACAAGCAAGAGATATCTGGCGTCGATGAGCGTCCTTGACCGAGGGCGGGTGGTGAATTCCCCGCTAAGCAGCGTCATTCCCAGACGGGTGACGGTCCCGGCGGTGAGAAAAAGGGATTTGGGAATTTTGAGCCTGAATGGCGAGGATCTGATGTCGGATGGCCTGGGATTGAAAATTAAAAACGCATATCGCCGCCAAGCCAAGAAGCACCATCCGGACCTCGGCGGCAAGGCTTCTGATTTCAGGCGTTTGCAGCAAGCCTACGAGAAATTGATTCAATGGTCTCGCAATCCCACATACGTGAGATACAGCGGATTTCCCGACAAATGGCTCTACGAAGGGAGCGCAAATCGGTGGGTTCAACCAGCTGTCGCCATACGGCATCACGCTTGAAGAGCAAAGGCCGATCGGTTTTGCCGCACGTACGTGGTCTAAAAAGAGAACTAACGCATGGCAAACCGATCGGCTTGGCATGTTGGATCAGATGTGCGAATTAGGCGGGCATATAAACGCCGCGGCTTTTCGGTTTTATTTTTCCCAACTTGTTCAGACGGAAAACGATGTTGCGGAGTTTTTTCTCGTTGAACCCGGTTTGTTCCTGCAATTCCGAGAACCGGATGCCGTCGGTGGCCTCCTGGATGACTTCCAGCACGACGCCGGAAGCCGTGTTTCCGAAACGGCTGCGGTAACCGCCGCCCATTTTCCTGCTGTTGATGTGCGAAATCAGAGTTTCCAGACGGTCCATTTTCGCATTCAGCTTGTCCATGTCCTTTTTCGTCGGTATGTTGTAATACCGAAGAAAATATTTCACCATTGTGTCGAAGCTTTTGGGTCTGACATTTTTCGAAGTCATTCTCTATTCCTCCCGCTATTTGTGTTGATACTTCGATAGAGATGCAAAAAACAGACTACGAACTGTTTTTTATATCCCTAAATAAAACTGATGATGGAAAATAACGAGTCATATTCGAAAGTCAAGATTTTCTGTATTTTGAGTTGTTGAACTTTTGGTCGAAACGTTTGCGATTTATGTTCGCAGATGCGAAAAATACCGATTAGGTCTGCCGGAAAACCCTTCGACAAACAGGGAGATCAATATTTGAAAGTCCGATTTTCGCAACAAATTCCGGAGCAAGGTTTATGCTCTGAAAAAAGGAAAGCATGGCATGGCGAAGGCATGCTCGCTTTTTTTACGCGGCAGTTCAATCCCTATTCCTGCTCCGTGGCGTCGGTCCTGATCGTTTTGAATTGCATCCGCGCGCGTCGCGCCCCCGGAGGAAACACAGTCCCCGTAACAAAAGACGAGCTGCTGTCGAAGGTGCGGGTGGCGAACTGGAGGGAGAAAGTCGGAACCAAGGGGTTCAATGGAAGGCACGGTCTTTCGGTGAACGAATTGGGCATGGCGATGGAAACCGCGCTGAAGACGTATGCGATTCCGTATTCGGAATTTGTCGTCGTCCGAATTCATCCTGAAATGGAAAATTTGACGGAAGAAAAGGAGCGCCTCTTGGCCCTGCTGTCGAGAATGCCGGAGAATGAGGGCCTGTTCCTGCTCGCCCACTTTACCCAAGGAATGTATGTGGGCGACTGGTTCGGGGGGCACATTTCCCCTGTCGGAGCGTTCGATCCCGTGCGGCGCGAAGTTTTCGTCCTGGATGTCGATCAGGAAATAGAAGGGCCCTACTGGGTGCCATTCGAGCTTTTCTTCGAAGGATTGGCAGGCGAATTGAAAACCCTGGGAACCAAAGGAGGCGGTTACGTCAGTTTCAAGGCGGATCGATGAAAAAAAGCGGTGCCGGAATTTACGGAGGCTCCTGATGCTATTTCTGGCTGCCATGTTCGCAGCATGCCCCCCGCAGCCGTCTTCGACGGCGGCAAACGCACCGGGGGGAAACCCGGTCGTCCTGCTTCACGGCCTCGCCAGATCGCACCGGACGATGGACGCGATGCAAAAAGCCTTGCTGAAAAGGGGACGCAAAACCTGCAACGTGGATTATCCCTCGACCGAACATCCCGTTGAAAAACTGGCCATGGATTTCGTGCTCCCGGCCATCGAAAAGTGCGGGTTCGGAAATGCGTGTCCGGTCGATTTCGTCACCCATTCCATGGGCGGAATCATCGTCAGATACCTCGCCGTCCACGCCCCAGAGCTTGCGATCGGACGGGTCGTCATGCTGAGTCCGCCCAACGGCGGAAGCGAGGTCGTGGACGCATTGGGCGATATGTGGCTCTTCGAATACATCAACGGCCCGGCCGGCAAGCAGTTGGGAACGGAGAAAGACAGCCTGCCCAATTCACTGGGACCGGCCTCGTTCGAACTGGGAATTGTCACCGGCAACCGCTCGATCAACTGGATTCTTTCCACGATCATCGACGGTGAGGACGACGGAAAAGTATCAGTGGAAAGGGCCAAGCTGGAAGGCATGAAGGACTTTATCGTCATCCATTCGGCCCACCCTTTCATCATGAAAAACGCAGAGGCGATCATGCAAACGCTGCACTTTCTGGAACA
Organism: Desulfobacterales bacterium; assembly: GCA_963674505.2. Taxonomy (GTDB): domain Bacteria; phylum Desulfobacterota; class Desulfobacteria; order Desulfobacterales; family SKZT01. Next base: position 4,115,379 of record CAXXIG010000001.1, on the reverse strand, counting down.
CGGCAAATTCAATCTCGACCGCCCATAGCGGTCAGCGTTGTCAAACGCTAAGCCTTGCAATGGAATCTGCAATAAGGTTTTTCAGACTGGCCACTTCGAGAGGAAACGGATGTTTATTCCCTTCCTGAGCTATGCTGTCGGTCACGACGACTTTGGTCACGGGCAGGGCGCCGATTCTTTCGGCCGCTTCGCCGACGAAAAGGCCGTGGGTAGCCACAAGCGTGATTTCAGGCAGGCAATTTCGCGACAGCAGTGCTTGCGCCGCCTTGGTCATGGTGCCTGCGGTACTGATCATGTCATCGACGATCACAGGGCGACGGCCCTCCACTTCTCCCACGATGTTTCTGATGGAAACAGTGTTCCCGCTCTCTCTTACCTTATATATATAGGCAACCGGCAGGTCCAGTATGTCGGCGAACGCGTTGGCCAGCTTTGCGGCCCCCAAATCCGGGGCGACCAGGACCGGATGTTCCGGAAGGCCTTTTTTCAAGGCCAGGGCGAGCAGCTCGGTAGCGGACAGGTGTTCGACGGGCAGGGAGAAGAACCCTTCCAGGGTGGGCTTGTGCAGATCGACAGCCACGACCCTGTCCAGGCCCGTGGAAAGCAGGTCCGCCGCTACCCGTCCGCCAACCGGCTCTCCATTGGCAACCCGTCGGTCCTGCCTCGCGTAGCCGAAATAGGGAACGACCCCTGTGACCCGCGCGGCCCCGCCCCTTTTCGCCGCGTCGGCCATCAACAGCAACTCCAGCAAATTGTCGGCGACCGGGGGGCAGGTCGGCTGGATCAGATAGACGTCTCCTCCCCGAACGTCCTCCGAGATTTCTACTCCGATTTCACCGTCCGGAAAGCTCTCTATCTTGCAATTGCCCAGCTCCAGCCCCCGGACCCCCGCGACTTTTTTCGCCAAATCCGGATTGGATCTGCCCGATAAAAGAACCGGCTTCATGATGTGCCCTCCCTTCCCTGGCTTTTAAAAATCGATAAAACAATTCCCCTTCACGGCAATATTGTAAAATGTTGCGGCATATGTTATTCAAAAGTGCCGTCTGTGATCGAAAGAAATTATTCAACTTATATAGGAAACCGCTGTGAATCAAAACGTTTTTTTTCGCGTGGGCCGCGTCCAATGAAGCCGGTAAGGATTCCCATAGAAGACGTGTTGGATTTGCACCATTTTCGTCCGGCCGAGGTTCGGGACCTTCTGGACGATTATCTGGAAGAGTGCCGAAAAGCGGGTTTCGAATCCGTCAGGATCATCCACGGCAAAGGCAGCGGTTCTTTGAAGAGAATGGTTCGAAGCCATCTGGAAAAAAGCGAACTGGTCGATTCTTTTCGGGACGCTCCGGAGCAATCAGGCGGATGGGGCGCCACCCTTGCGGTCCTGAAAAAAAATCGAGCGTGAGAACGGGAAAAAATGGAATGTATGCTATTTTTTTCTTGAACTGTATTCATTGTGCAAGTATATAAAAAATTTTATGGAGCGAGGACTGACATAATGGAATGCGACATCATATCCTACTGCGGTTTCTATCGCAAATTCGGCGACGGTCACGACGAGGTTCTGGCTGGATTCATCAGGGAATACTGCAAGGGGTCGAAATCGGACAAGTGCGCGCGCAAGACCTACATTCGGGAACACGGCAAGCCGCCGGAGGACGAAATGATGCCCAGCGGCCGATACTTCAGGTATTGAACGGTCTTGCCGGCAAGAAAGCATCGAACAAACCATTCCAGGTGGGAATATTAAGCGCGGAATGTTTCGCAAAAATTCTATCTCAATCTGAAACGAAGGACAAAAAATGACACAAAGGGTTTTTGTCAATAAAGAAAACAAGGCGACGTTCACATGCCCCAATTGCACGAAAGCCAGGATTGTCGATGTCTCCAAATTCCTGGGGGTCAAGGCCAACGCCAAGCTGAAGGCCAAATGCCCTTGCGGGCATTCCTATTCCGTGATGCTCGAACGACGGAAATTCTATCGAAAAGAAACCAAACTGCCCGGCATATTCAAAACGAGCAAGTCCGACCAGGAAATCCCCATGACCGTGGCAAACCTTTCGCGTTCGGGACTCAGGTTTCTGACTTCCGAAACCCAGGGGCTCGAGGTCGGCGACCAGATCACCGTGGAATTCCACCTCGACGACAAAAACAATTCGAAAATCAAAAAAAAGGCCATTGTCAAAACGGTTGCCGACGGCGCCGTCGGCTCGGAATTCTCATTTGTGGACGAGCAGGACAAGATGTTGGGCTTCTACCTTTTCCGTTAAGAGGGTATTTTTACACCCAGACCGCGAAAATGCGCTTGTCATCGAACACGATATTTTCCTGCTTGTAGCGCTTGTTTTTACCGAAATCGAAAATCAGCAGATACCCGTCCTTCAAGGAATAGGCATCCAGGTATTCGCCGAGCTGCTTCAGCCCGGCTTCATGATATTTGGGCCCGTGCCATATTTTCAATTCGATAACATAGCGATGCCGAAGGTAGGTGACGACGATATCCATGCGTCTTTCCTCGGACACGTTCGGCTCCTTGAAATCGAACCCTCTGCCATTGATGATCGGTCTTAGAAAAGACAGAAACAACAAGCGTCCTTCCCGCTCCAGAAATCCGGCATCCTTTCCGGAATAATTTTCCTTCATGAACACTTGGAAGCGCTTCAATATCAGGCCGACATCCAATCCGTCGTCCGAATAATACTCCGGCCTCCCGACCTCGCTCATTTCGACATGCTTGGCCAAAAGAAGGTCGGCCATGATATGGGCGTATATCCGCTGTTCGAATATGCGATTGTGTATCCGGCACCTCCTGTCCCGAGAGGGTGCGATGATGCCGTACGCGTAGCCCAAACCGATCACCGGGTTGGTGATGGCGAAAGGAAAATTGGTCCCGTTGATCGCGATTCGGGAAACGATTTCATACAGCTTCCTGTTGTTTTCCAGGTTTTTCGTCAAGCTGTCGAACAGAGTGGTCGTGTAGCCCTCGTCCACTATCATCCGAAAGGCCTCGTCCACATCTTCCACAGACCAGCATTGGTCCTCTCTCGATAGCGCTATCTGCTCGTCTATGAACTTGCACAGCTTGCTCACGAGGTACGGATAGCCGGACGTATAGTAATGGAGCCTGCGGGCAATGGCCCCGATATCCGGTTGAATTCCCTTGTCTCGGCTGCAGTCCCGCAGCATGGATGCGATCTCTTCGGCGTTGAAACTCAGGTCCACGGTAAAATCCACGGCGATATTCCAGGGACTGTTGATAGACCGGTATCGTTGAATTTCTTTCGCATGATAGCCCTTCTTACTTGTCCGCCACAACCCACGTACGAAACATCCGGGTCTTTGCAATCCGCGCTTTCAGTCCGCTTTCCTCGGCCAAGTCTCGGATGCTTTCCTTGGGAAGAAACCGACTGCGCATTTTCAGGGCCTTTTCGGCCCAGGCCACCGCCTTGACGGTCAAGAGCCGGATGTCCGGTTCTTCGATTACCAGTCGTCCGCCGGGCTTTAGGACCCTGGCAAGTTCTTGGATAGCCGTCTTCTGGTCGCAAAAATGGTGCAGGGCGTCCACCACGATGATACGGTCGAAAACCGAATCGGGAAAGGGCAGGCTTTCCACGTGGGTCAGCAAGGTCGCCAGTCCGCCTTTTTTTTTCGCCTGCAAAAGCATGCGGAAGGACAGATCGCTGACCACAACCTTCCGGAACCGGGCGCGAAAATGCCACGAAACCCGTCCCGTGCCGCCGCCTGCGTCGAGCAAAAAGCCGGCAGCCGGAAGATTCATATGCCTTGCCAAACGTTTGGGCGGCCCCGCGCCCAGAAAAAAATCGTAGATCGGGGCGATTACATCGAAATGATCCAGCATGTACGCAATCCTTGTAAGTTGTTCCCTTTCGAAAAATCGGGAAAAGGCTTTATTTACATCTTTGGTCCATCTTGCTAATACCATCTATTCGGTCGGACGAATCGCCGGACCGCCACTGTACGCGTGTTCCTTGAAAAGCATAGCAACGAACACGAGCATAACAAATCCGGAACAAAAAAGACAGGGGAGCGCAACATGGCGCATCGAAACAATCTCTCGGCATATCAAAGGCTGACAGACCGCCTCAACCGTTTTCCCCAGGGCGCCCCGCCGTCGGAACTCCTGTTCAAAATCCTCAAAGTCCTTTTCAACGAGAGGGAAGCCGAACTGGTTTCCCAGCTACCCATCAAGCCGTTCACCGCAAAAAAAGCAGCACGCATATGGAAGACCGACGCGAAAAGCGCAAAAAAAATCCTGGACCACCTTTCTTCCAGAGCGATTCTGTTGGACATCGAGGAAAAAGGCGACATCTTCTACGTGCTTCCGCCTCCCATGGCTGGCTTTTTCGAATTTTCTCTGATGAGAATCAGGGACGACATCGACCAGAAGGCCTTAAGCGAACTGTTCTACCAGTATCTGAACGTGGAGGAGGATTTCATCCGTTCCCTGTTCACCGAGGGAGATACCCAGCTGGGAAGAGTGTTCGTCCAAGAAGCGGTCCTGTCTTCGCAAAACGCCCTGCACGTCCTGGACTACGAGCGCGCCACCCAAGTGATCGAAACCGCGTCGGCCATGGCGGTGGGCGTATGCTATTGCAGACACAAGATGTCCCACGTGGGAAGGGATTGCGACGCGCCCAAGAATATCTGCATGACCTTCAACACATCGGCCAAATCGCTGATTCGCCACGGACACGCGAGAAGGGTCGAAAAGTCCGAGGGCCTGGAACTGCTGCGGCAAGCCCAGGAACACAACCTGGTCCAGTTCGGAGAAAACGTGCAAAAGGGCGTCAACTTCATCTGCAACTGTTGCGGTTGCTGCTGCGAAGCCATGATCGCCGCCAGAAGGTTCGCCCTGTTGGCGCCGGTGCATACCACCAATTTCATTCCCCGAATCGACATAGACCTCTGCAACGGATGCGGAAAGTGCGTGTCCGTCTGCCCCGTGGAGGCAATGACGCTGGTCTCCGCCAACGACCCGGCGCACCCAAAAAGAAAAAAAGCGCGCCTGAACGAACAATTGTGCCTGGGTTGCGGAGTCTGCGTCCGGATCTGCCCCGACCGCGCCATTCGCCTCGAATCGCGACCCGAACGCGTCATCACTCCCGTGGACAGCGTCTACCGCTCCGTGCTGATGGCCGTGGAACGAGGCAAGTTCCAAAACCTGATTTTCGACAACCACGTCCTGGCAAGCCACCGGGCCATGGCCGCAGTCCTGGGAGCGGTTTTGAAACTGCCGCCCTTGAAAAAGGCCATGGCCACGCGACAGTTCCGCTCACGCTATCTGATGGCGCTCATCGACCGGTTCCACACGTGAAACGCGATTGGTCACGGGAACCCAGCAATTCTAATTTTGACGGAAATTCCATGGCAAAGAGGCTGCAGCGACCAAGGTAACCAGACCATCCTGGTTGGTGGCCCCACGGTGAAAGAGAATTTCCTGACGCGCCGAACCAGACCATAATGGTCTGGTTACCTTGAAGGCGCCGGAAACACCCAAAATTAGAATTGCTGTCGGGAACCAACGCCGCTTGACCCGAATTCATCGCATCATTACTATCCTCGCATACAATTTTTCCTTCCGCGGCCAGTTCTCTAAAGGTATGGTTGCGAGGTTGAAAATCTTTTACGCGAGAGGAGAAGGTCCAATGGCGCGATACCAATACGACATCGGAATCATCGGAGGCGGTGCCGCCGGGCTGACAACGGCTTCCGGCACGGTGCAGCTAGGTGCCAAGACGCTCCTGGTCGAAAAGGAAAAGCAACTGGGCGGCGATTGTCTGCATTTCGGCTGCGTGCCCAGTAAGACGCTGATCAAGACGGCGCACGTGTATCACTTGATGAAACATGCGAAGGCTTTCGGTCTGCCGGAAATCGACCCTCCGCCAGTGGATTTCAAGAAGGTTTCGGAGAGAATCCGGTCCGTGATCGCAAAGATTCAAAAGCACGATTCGGAAGAGCGGTTTTGCGGCCTGGGGGCCAAAGTGATGTTCGGCGACGCGTTTTTCGTCGATGCCAACACCATCGAGCTGAATGGCGAGGCCTATTCCGCGCAGAAATGGGTGATCGCCACCGGTTCGTCCCCCTCGGTCCCCCCGATTCCGGGCCTCGACAAAACCCCGTTCATCACCAACAAGGAAATATTCTACCTGGACCGGCTTCCGCCCTCCCTCGTCATACTGGGCGCCGGCCCCATCGGCATCGAAATGGCCCAGGCGTTCGCGCGGCTGGGCTCGAAGGTCGTGGTCATCGACAAAGCGGACCAGATACTTGTAAAGGAGGACAAGGACATGGCCGACGGTGTCATGGCGGTCCTGGAAGACGAAGGGGTCGTGTTCCACTTGAACTCCTCCATATTGGAAGTCCGTGACTCGGGAACAGAAAGGGAAGTGCTCATCCACGACGAGCATGGAAAATCGACGACGGTCAAGGGAGACACGATTCTCGTGGCCATGGGGAGAGTTCCCAACACGTCGGGCATGGGCCTGGAGGAAATCGGCGTCGAATTGGAACACGAGGCGGTCAAGGTTGACAACCGGATGCGAACCAGCCTGAAACACATTTTCGCTGCCGGAGACGTCAACGGCGGCTACCAGTTCACCCACGCGGCAGGATACGAAGGCGGCATCGTGGTGGCCAACGCGGTATTCCGGGTCCCCAGAAAAGCCGATTACACAAATCTTCCTTGGTGCACCTACACCGCCCCGGAACTTGCCAGCATCGGCATGAACGAAAAAACCGCAGGCAGCGCCGGAATCGAATATTCCGTATGGACCGAGGCCTTCGAAGACAACGACCGCAGCCTGGCCGAGGGCCAGAGAACGGGCAAAATCAAAATGCTGTTGAACGAGAAAGAAAAGCCCGTCGGCATTCAGATTTTCGGCCCCCATGCCGGAGAACTGATCAACGAGTGGGTGGCGGTCATGAACGCCAACATGAAGATTTCCACCTTGGCGGGTGCCATCCACCCCTACCCGACGATCGGAGAGATCAACAAGCGGGTGGCCGGAAGCTTCCTGTCCGCCAAGATCTTTTCAGACACCGTGAAGAAAGGACTGAAATTTTTCTTCAATCTCAAAGGCAGGGCATGCACATTGATTGAATAGCCCCCCTTGCATAGCGAAGCTGCAACAAACGCCGCTTTATCTACGACTTGATGTCCATTTTCGATTTCACATTGCCTTGATTATATTTTCCAATTCCAACAAATCTGGATGTCTCTTCAAATCTATTTTCGAAATGCCCGGAAGAAAATAATGGCTCAAAGAAATGAATCCCGGGCGAAGCTGTTGCATTGATTTTTGAATATCTTTGCCATGAAACCAAATCATGTATTTCTTATCCTCCCAGAATGTCTGTTCGGAAAAACGTATCCAGTATTTATCAAAGGATTCTAAAAAAGCATCCTTCGTGACCATGTCTGTGTTTGTTCGAAAGTTTTCTATCAAAACAAGGGCTTGTCCTTGGCAATCGTCCAAATCCAACGATGGCGGGAGTCTACCGCTGCCCCCCGTCCAGGTTGTTTTTAATATGGCGCGAGGATGTCCGATTCTCTGGATATCCGAAAGCGCCCATCGCACTGCTTGATAAGCCTTTATTCTCTCAGCTCCTTTTTCGATCCAGGATTGAAGCTCTTCAATTCCGGGAGAATTGCCGTGTCCCCATTTCGATTGAGGGTTTTCTTGCTTTTCCGCATACCTATCGGACCAATATTCGTGAATCCAATTTGCATCGATCAGGTAATTTTCAATGCATGCTCGATGGGTCAAAAATACATTTTTCTTGCCCAATTCGGTTTCCGGTTCGAGCAATCGAATGCCACCATCCGGCAATGCGTCGAAATCTCTGTCTCTGAAAACGATAAATCGCTTATGGCGAACTTCTTCGGGGAAGAAATATCCACGGGCAAAAACAGAAAATGTGAATTTACTTCCTGCCGGGACTATGGAAGGGGCATCAGGAAAGCCATCAACCAGCCTGTTCAGCAAGCTATAATCCAAGCTGGAAAGCTTTCCCTCGCAAAACACAACCTTTTTTCCGCCGACAACACTCATGACATGGTCTCCAGGCGGACAATGCAAGAATCGGGCACCATTTGCTCTATGTAGTCGGAATGCGTGGTGATGATAAACTGATTGTTTTTACCCAACTTGGGCAACGCTCTGAGCAATGCCTGTTGCATAGGCGGATGCAAGTGCAGTTCGATTTCGTCGATCAAAACCACAGAATTATGAATATTCCAGCTGGCGAAGTCCACCAACATCGGAAACACGGACCTTTCTCCACCCGACATCTCCGAAATTTCATACTGGTTTTGTCCGTCAAAGAGATAGAACCAAGGCTCTTTCAGAATATCGTCGATTTGTTCCCGTGGTGCCGGACCAGCGAACTGGTGACCTGGAAAAACCAATTTATAAGCGTTCTCTATTTCCGCATACAAATCTTTCTGACCTGGACGAAGATTGCTGATTCTCTCTCCTTCTTTCAAGTCTTGATGGAATTGCCGCCATTTTGACAATCTATCGCGCAAGAGATCTTCAGTTATTTCCAGTTTCAAATCCCGATCTTCCGGAGTCAGGCTGGTCGATGTTCTCTGTTCCGTGTACCACAAAACAGAGCCCACTCGTTCAAACACTTCAAAGCCTTGGGTTCGTATAAGTTGCTTGGCATACTGACGCCCTTTGAACTGGAAAAACTCCGGCCCCGTGTTCGCCTGAACGCGGTTGCCCCTCCATTCCAGTGTAACCAAATTCGATTGAGCAGGCGAAACCTCCAATTGGTGGCCATGGTTCTTCAATTGCTGATAAAAGTCCTGAATTGCATGCAGTTCCGAGTTCGCGAATTGAACAGTGACAGACACCTCCGGTTTGAACAGTCCCCAATTGTTTCCGATCAATTCAAAATTAAATCCGGGCCAGTCCAAATCGGACAGGCTTGACAACTGGCTCGTTGCAACCCCCAATGTCGCGGCGATTGCCTGCAACAAGCTGGTTTTGCCCGAACCATTCTCGCCTATCACAATAACGATATCGTTTGCCAATCCGGTCTCTTGATCGGTAAAATCGAACCCGGGCGGTTCTCTAAATTTTTTAAAATGCTTTAGACGCACGGTCTGGATTTTCATTAAAGCCTCTTATTTAAAATTGAAAATTGCCGCTGAAAGCATGCAAAAAGTGTTTCGACCCTTTAAATAAGCGCTTTTATATCAAAAATCTATGATTTTCAATATTCTATTCAGCATTGATGCCTTAGATTCAAAATGCCATTTTATTGCATGAAAGATGAGCCTTTTTTATTTAGCCGCATTTCAACAGGGTGTGATAGAATCTTGATTGGATATTTCCGGGGCATCCTTACACTTCACAGGATTGATGTACGCATGCTCCTTCGTCTTGCCAGCCTTCGCAAGTTACGAGGTCCTCAAAAGCCGGTAAAGGAATGCGGTTTCGACCGGGGAGAAATGAATCAACAAATAAAAAGATCAAGAGTGAAAGAATGATGATCTGGATTGTCCACCACCTGCCCGGCAGGGCCAGGTTTTTCGTTATGGGACTGGGGCGGACTTCGGCCATGGCGGAGTTTATCGAAAGACAGCTCGGGGAGAGAAAAGGGGTCTTGTCCGTTCGAGCGAACCCGACCACAGGCAGAGTCCTGGTGCGTTTCACCTCTGGCACCAATCCCCGGCGAATCGCCGAAAAACTCCAGGACATTGCGGAGCAATTCCTCGAAGACCCGGACGCCGCTAGAATGGAAACCGGCCGAGGCCAGTTGTTCCAGTCCGAAGAAAAGCATGCGTCCCCTTGGCACGTGATCGACGGGAACAAGGTGGCCGACCATTTCGGCGTGGACCCGTCACGGGGTCTGGACGCCAGCGAGGCGGCGGTCCGACTGGCGGCCTACGGCTACAACAGGCTTCCGGGGACTGAAACGCGCTCCTTTGCCGAAGTTGCCAAAAGCCAGCTGATGTCGGCCCCGGTCCTGCTCACCGCAGCCGCCGCCTTGGTCGCAATTATCGCGGGCAGGGTGATCGAAGGAACCATCGCCCTTTGCGCGACGGCGGCAAATGCGGGCGCGGGCGTTTTTTTCGAAGGCAGGGCGGAAAAGGCGATCGGAAAGGTTCACCGCAACGTGGAATTGAAGGCCCGCGTTTTTAGAAACGGCCAGGAAATGGAAATACCCTTCGAACACTTCGTGCCAGGAGATATTGTAATCTTGGGCGCGGGGTCTCGAGTTCCGGCCGACGCCCGAATCGTGGAATGCGATTTTCTGAGAGTCGATGAAAGCGCGTTTACAGGAGAAAGCGTTCCGATTCACAAAAGCGTCGCGACCATGAATCGGGAGACCGCGCCGACAAGCAGGCGCAGAAACATGGTGTTTCGCGGAACGTTGGTAGTGGAGGGCGCCGCCAAGGCCGTCGTGGTCGCCGTGGGTCGTCACACCATGCTTGGAAGGCTTTTGGAACGTTTGGGGGTCGTTATTCCCCCCGAAGCCCTGGCTGCGCGCGAAATACGCAGCTTCACCCGTCGCCTGGGCACGATCTCCCTGACCGGGTTCGGAGCATTCGGGGTCCTTTGCGTTTTCAGGGGACCCAGCCTGGCGAAAATGGCCAGTGGCGCGCTCGCCCTGATCGCCGGCGCGTTTCCGGCCGAAGCCACCACTGCGGCCATGAGCGCTTTCGCCTGGAGACAGCACGAAATAAGCAAGAACCATATCCTGGTCCGGCGCCTTCGAGCCCTGGGAAACATGGCCACCATCCAAATGGTTTGCTTCGACAAGACTGGCACTCTCACCCGAAACAGGATGGCGGTTTCGGAAATTCGCGCGGGAGGTTCGAAAGTTCGGTTCGACCGGCAGGGCAAGCCGCTGGAAGAAAAGGACGAAAGAGAGGCGGCCAAGCCGGACGCCCGTTGGCTGGCAACCCTGGCCGCCCTTTGCAGCGAAACCCACATGGAACATTCCCTTGAAAAATCCATGGAGGCCTCGTCCACGGAAATCGCGCTGATCAACCTGGCCGAAAGCCTGGGAATCGACCTTTCCGATCTGGACCAATCCTATCCCTTGGAAAAAATCTGGCCCCGCACCGAAGAAAAGCCGTACATGCTCACCCGCCACGGAACCGTCGGGGGTGACGACGGGCTTCTGGCAATCAAGGGAAGTCCCATGGACGTTTTGGAAAAATGCTCATGGTTTCTGAAAGACGGTGTCGAATTGTCTTTGGAAGAAGACGACCGGTTGCGAATCGAAAGCGAAAACTCCGAGATGGCCGGCGACGGGCTTCGGGTGCTGGCGGCAGCCTATCGAATGGAAAGTCCATCGAAAAAAGAAACCGACCCGGACCATGTCGATGATTTCGTATGGACAGGGCTGGCGGGTTTTTCCGACCCGATCAGGGAAGGGGCCGAAAACCTGATTCAAAAGCTTCATAAGGCGGGAATCCGCACGGCCGTGATCACAGGAGACCAGAGCCTGACCGCCCAGCACATCGGCGAGCAATTGAACCTTTCCGGAAACGAACCCCTACGGATTCTGGACGCTGCGGACCTGAAGCGAATCGACGGGCAAGGGATAAGAAGCGTGGTGACCCGAGCCCACGTTTTCGCCCGCTTGAGCCCCGAGCAGAAGCTGCACATCATCCAGGCATGCCAGAGCGCCGGCATGGGGGTCGCCATGGTGGGCGACGGCTTCAACGACGTTCTGGCGCTCAAGTCGGCCGACGTGGGCATCGCCATGGGCAGGGACGGAGTCGAGCACGCCAGGCGTGCGGCGGATCTGGTCCTGGAAGACGACCGCCTGGAATCGGTCTTCGACGTCGTGGTCAACGGGAGGGCCTTTTACGACAATATCGGAACCAGCCTATCCTTTCTGACAGGAGGCCATTGCTTGAACGTATGCGCGGAGGTCCTCTCCCAATCGGAAATCATAAGGGGCGGGTTGTCGCCCTGGAACGGCGTTTGGTCCAATCTGGCGTGCCTTGCCATGGCGGTGGCCCCTCCCCGGGAGGGTATTCTCGCACTGCCGCCGAACGCGCCTGGCGAACCGATACTTAAGGAAGAGGACTCCATGAACGCCGCCGAAAGTTCCTTCGACGCCATGCTTTCGGCAGGCGCGACCGGAGCATACGGCATCGCCCGATACGGATGGCGCAACCCAAGAGCAGGCAATCTGTTCTGGAAAAGCGCCTTTGTCAATTATTTCCTGCAAGTGCCATCCAAACAGGGCGGGAACTTCCGCCTGCACGACGGCCATAAGTCCAATCAGGCCCTGCATGCCATCTTGGGCGCGGCCATTGGATGGACATTTCTGGGGACCCTTTTGCCGAAACCTTTCGCGGGCCTGCTCGACGCCGCCGCGATCGCGACTGCCGGAGCCATTTCCCTTAGGCAAGCATCAAAAAAGGAGAAAACCTTTTTGCCCGAACGCGAACCCGTCGAACGATAGCACTTCGTCAATCGAGAGTTCCGTTTTCCATTTCAATGGCGCCGATGTCCCCGAGACCGTCGGCCGGTCGCGCATGGCCCACTTGGTCGGTGTTCGGCAAAACCGCCCACCTTCGTTTCCCGATTATTTTCATTGACGGACGAACCAAATCAGGTGGAAAAAACTTGATCATCGAGTAATAACGAATATCGACAACGCATTCGCAAACCGACTCCGGAATTTCCGGTTTCCTTCCGGAATCGTTCATCTTATCCATATCGGACATTCCGATTCAAGAAAAAAATGGCGCAACAGGACCTTCGCCGGATCGTTCAATCCGGCAACCCGGCCCGTTGCGGCTTTCGCTTTTCATCCCTGTACATTCTTTTCAAAGGAAGCGGGAACAGGAATTTCGTGCGGGTCGGAAGGCTGGCATCCGCCATAGGCACGGTGGGACGAAAACCTTATTTTTGGTTCTCGACAGGGGTAAGGTGTTTAAATGCAGAAATAAGGCTTTGGGAACCTCTGCGTGAAACAAACATGCCAGGATTCACCCGGTACTTTTTTTCTGGGGTGATGAAAATGCTCCCTGTTTAGCCGTAACAATTCCGCCGGGTTTTATTCCGCTCAAGCTATCGCATGGCCTGGTTCGGGAGCGTAGGTGGGTGGGTTGAAACCCTGGCGATCAGGCTGGTTCAAAGCTTGTTTGCGCCCGAGCCCTTCGAGCCTGTACGAAGCCCAACCCACCATTTCCCGAGCCGCCTCGATGTCGTTCGTTCGAAGAAGCGACGAATTGGCGCGGAAAATGGTGGGTTGGACTCCGTGCAAGATTGTCGGGCCATCCATTTCAAGAGAAGTTGAATTGGCGACAGCGCCAGGGGATCGACCCACCCACCCTACGATCCCGAACCAGCCCGTGCGGATTGCCGCAACAGGACCTTCGCCGGATCGTCCAATCCGGCTACCAGCCCCGTTGCGGCTTTCGCTTTTCGTCCCGGTGTCCTCCTTTCATAGGAATTTTCGGGCTTGGTCTTAACATCGGCCACTTTCAGGGACTATCGTCGCGGCGGTCGTCATTCCGGGCGGAGCGGTATGTACCCCGGGTGTCGATAAAATAGCTTGATTCCGTCGTTTCCGGGAATTTCCTGACTGGAACATGTAGCGCAGACCCGGAATCCAGGCGGCCGAATTTAGAACCAAGCCCGGAATTTTCCTTCCAAAGAAACCGGGAACCGGAATTTCGTCCGGGTCGGCAGGCCGGCGTCCGCCATTGGCCCGGTGAGCTGGAAGCAGGACCAACCGGAAACCCAAGTTGTCGTTCCGGTCGGACGGGTCGTTGTGGTTGCGATAGGCGGACCGGCAGTTGCCGGCGGAGTTGTTCCACGCGCCGCCGCGAACGACCCGATGCGAGCTTCAGGACGAAATCCCGTGGCGAGCAATGGCTTTCCGGCGAAATTCCAGGCTGTGGCCCGCGCGGGTGAACTCGGCCACAGACAGCATTCGTCTGCCGAGTTCTCCGTCGTCGAACTCGCCGTTCTGCCATTTTCTCTCGTACTTCTTCAATTTTTCCACGAACCGCTTGCGACTCCTCGGGGACAGCCGGATGGTTTGCGGAAACACCCGGAACCCCAAAAAGGGGATGCCCCGGTCGCAGCGGTTCAGCTGTATGTTGGCCTTAAGACGCAAGGCCCCGCGTCTTTTTCCAAAAAGGATTCGGTCTCGGCCAGTTCCTCCTTCAAAATGGCTTTGTTCTCCGCGAAAAGAACGAAGTCGTCCATGTAGCGAACATACCCCTTGATTCTTCGCGCCTCCTTTACCCAGTGGTCGTAGGCCCCCAGATAGAAATTGGCCAGGTGCTGGGAAATCAGGTTTCCGATGGGCATTCCCTTGCCGGGGCGGATGTGGTAGGTGCCCAGGATTTTGAAAAACAGATCCAGCAGGTCCCGGTCCTTGAACCGACGGGACAGCTTGGCCATCATGGCCCCGTGATCGATGGAATCGAAATATTTCCGGATGTCCAGCTTGAGATAGTACGGAAATCTCCCACCCCTTTGACCGTTCTCATCTCCTCCTTGCTTCGTACTTTTTTGGTCGCCATCTGAGCCAATTCCTCGTTCGTGAACACGGAATACGGTATCAAACCCGACCTGGCGGCTTCCTGGTTCCTCCAATCCCTGAGCTTGGCGTACAATGTGAAAATATGGGCGGGCAGCTTTTCCTTGTAATCGACCTTGGTTCTGTTTTCCCCGCTCCTTTTGGCCTTTGAACAACTTTTTTCGATGAAATCCGCCGAGATGCACCAGAAGGAATCCAGGCCTTACTCGATAAATCGTTCCCTTACCTTCACCAGTCTTACCGAACTCGCAAAACGGTTGTATTCGTCCTGGGCGTCGTCGCAGTCTCGAACCGGTATTATAAAAAATCTCTTGTTCAACTTTCCTTGTCCTTTTTCTTTTTCTGTTCCTGTACCAATTTCTCGCTCGTTTCAGCTTGGATGCGGCGACCGCATTTCCAAGCATCGTTTCATATATGAATTGTTGCCGGGATCATTCCTCATCATTAAAACCAACAATTTCGTCAAGAACGACAAAATGCTCTGCAAACCAAAAAAATTCTGCCGTCCCTGACGGGATTCCTCTGCCAAGCAACACTCGTTCCCACGCTCCGGCGTGGGAACGCCTGACGGACGCTCCAGCGTCCCGTGGCAAAGGCTCGCGTATTGCGACAGCGTTTGCAAGCACACTCGGAGATTGATTGGGAAAACAGGTTGATGCACTGCGGTTGAAGGGACGCCGGAGCGTCTCGGAATGCGTTCCCACGCAGGAGCGTGGGAACGAGAAGCCAAGACCATTTTTTTTTGGAACTCCGTCGCCGAAACCCGCGTCGCTTCGGAATCGGCAACCGTCGGGCCTGCGCGCTTCGTCCCTCAGCGCGCGCCCGCCGTTTGCCGATTCCGCGCGACGCTAGTCGCCGGCCGGCCGGCCTTCCCTTCCTTCCTCCCCCCTCGGCTCACCGACCGACCTGGAAGCAGGACCAACCGGAAACCCAAGCCGACGAGCCGGCCGGACGGGTCGCCGCAGTCGCGAACGGCGGACCGGCAGAAGCCGGCGGAGTAGTGCCACGCGCCGCCGCGAACGACCCGAAGCGAGCCCCGAGGTTCGTCCGTCCATGCCCTCCCGTCCTCCGGCGCACCATCGTAATTTCCATGCCAATCGTCCTCGCACCATTCCCAAACATTGCCGTGCGTATCGTGCAGACCGAAACGGTTGGGTTCCTTTTCCCCCACCGGGTGGAGGCGACCCCCGGAATTATTATCATACCAACCCGCCTTGTTCAGGTCCTTTTTTTCGTCGCCCGTGAAATATCGGGTTGTGGTACCCGCACGGCATGCGTATTCCCACTGCGCTTCGGACGGCAAATCCAGCCCGGCCCAGTCGGCGAATTTTTTCGCGTCGTGCCAGCTGACGCCCACCACCGGCTGCTCGGGTCGGTTATATTGACGGTCCCCCCAATAATCTGGTTCTTTCATATCCGGGTTCTCTTTCAGAAAACGCTCGTACTCCGCATTTGTGACTGGGTACCGGCCCATGTGAAATGTTTCCACTGTTACTTTGTGCGCGGGACGTTCGTCATCGAAACTATCTTTCTCCGACTTTTCGGACCCCATCATGAACGTGCCGCCGGGAATGCGGACCAGCTCGTAGCCGCTTGGTCCGCAGCGTTTGGCGTGCTGCTCTTCCGGTCCCCGTTCTCCTCCGGCCCACCTGCTGATTTCTTCGAAGGGGTGATTTTCGAGAATTTTCAAAACGGGTTTGAAAAAATCGGCCTTCTTCAAATCGGGCGTCATCAGTTCCAGCGCGCGCAGCGCGGCAAGCTGCCGCTTCCAAAGCGACCTGCTTTTTCCCGGCTTCTGTTCCAGCAGTTCCAGAAACGGTTCGGCGGACGGTTCCGCAGCGTCGTCCAGGCACATTTCCACCAATTCCGAATGTTCCGGTTCTCCGAAGGCGTTCTGTTTTACGACGCGTTTCATGAAGGGGACGAACATGGAAGGCTGTCTTAGCGCCAGAAACAACAGAGTCACCTCCTGGAACCAGGGTTGGCCGAACCGTTCCGCCAATTCGTCCAGAGCGGAATGATTCACCGCCCCCCGATTTCGAAATTCCAAGGCGGTCAGGTATTCCTGGAAACCGAGATGCATGAAGCCGTACTTGCCCTCGCCCCAGTCCGTGAGAAGGCCGCTTTCGTCCTTGACGATTTCCAGAAAGTCCCGAGGGGAGCCGTGTTCCCATCTTTGCGTTTTCAATGGTGGTTCTATAACCGGAATCAGCTCTTCCGCAGTTGCGCGTTCCCGCCCCTCCTGCTGATGCATCCAGAACGCGACCGGCTGAAGCACTGCCAGGCCCGTGGCGGTCGTGAGCCTGGTCCGCACCTTTCCCATCTTTCGCCACCTTTCCAGGAGTACGTCGGTGCAGTCCCCGTAAAGTTCGGCCCTGCTTTTCGGAAGCTTGCCCTTGTCCCGGTGCACCAGGCACAGGTTGGCCAGAAGCAGGGGGTTGCGTGTCATGGCGAAGAGCTTTCGGTCGCGAAAATCGGGCTCCCGGAACCTGTCGATCAATTCTCCGGCGCGTTTCTTCGCCTCGGCCATGGCCCGAGCCATATCGTGTTTCTCGTCCAAACCGGTTTCCACGACGCGATACCAGTTGGTTATAAATTCTTCGGCATTCTCCCGGGACAGCGGTCGCACGTGCATTTGCAAAAAATGGGCGTTGATGCGGGCGCTGTCCGTGTACCCGGCGAATCGGCAGGTGACCACGAAACGGTGTCTTTGGCCATACGCCTTGATATGGTCGTCGATCCATTCCGCGACTTCGGCCCGATGGGACGGGTCGGACACCTCGTCCAGGCCGTCGAACAAAAAGAGCGCGCGCTTTTCGTCCACCAGTCTTTCCGCGAACTCTTCGGGCATCTCCAGGTACCGGACGGCGAGCTGTTTTTTCAAAAACGCCTTCAACCCGGAGTCCACGTCGGCAAGTTCGCGCAAGGGGAGAAACACCGGGACGACATCTGGAGACAGCCCCAGCCGCTGGGGTCCTTCGTGATAGCAATACAGCAAGAGCCTTTTCAAAAGGGTGGTCTTGCCGGAACCGGGGTCGCCCAGGACCACCAGCCCCCGCTTGCCGCACTTGTCCGCCACGGGAAAGGCTTCCACCAGGTTAATCTCCTCGTGTTCGCGTTCGCGTCCCGCCATTTTCTTTTCGGCATCCATGGAATCTTCGTAGCATGCGGCCTCCTTCGGATTCAGATGCACCATGGCCCGCAGAGGCACGTAGATGTCCTCGATGCGAATCGGAACGCTGATGTTGGTCTTGAACCCGCGCAGAGGAAGCCACGCGTAATAGGAGGCCGCCTTGTCGAGATAGGCTTGGACCTCCTTTTCCCACTGGCCTGTTTTCATCGGGACGTTTTTGCGGTTTTTCGGAAAATCGGTACCGCTGTCTTCCTTTGGCCCGGAAGTGGCTGCTTCGAGCTGAAATCGAAAAACGCCGCTATCGCATTCCGAGCTGGATCTGGTATTGATTCTCCAAACAGACTTTTCAGGATAGTATTCGTAGAACCGCACCATGCCGGCACGCTTTTCCAGGTCTATCTCGACTATATTGAAGGCATTTTCGCTTTCCCTTTTTTCGTACGCAGCCCCGGCCCCGATAAACAAGGCGCTTCCGTTGTCGTCTTTCAGGAAATAGTTTTCGGGCTTGTGTCTGTGTCCGTAGAGAAACAGGTCCGCGTTTTTCATCAAAAGGACCCTGGACAACCCGTCGTAGCCATTGAAACAGGAAAACGGATGATGGAAAAAAGCCAGGGTCAAATCGGCGTCCTTGTCGATGCTTTTCAAAGCGGCCTCTATTTGAAAATGCCCCAAGGCCAGATTCCGCTTGTCATCGCCTTTGTAACCCGCCAAAATCGCGGAATTCAATCCGAGGAGGTTGATTTTGGAATCTTTTTCGCCCTTTTTTTCAATCCGAAGGGTCTCTGTGTAATGAAACGATTTTCCATCGTACCGTTTCACCCCCGTCGCTTCTTCGGCGAATCTGTGAAACTCCGAAAATTTGGCCGCGAGGTTGTCGAAAAATTCCGGATCTTTGACTTTTCCGTAGAAATCTTCGTGGGAGACGCATTGGTAATGGACAAAATACCATTTGTTTATCGCATCGCGGTCCACATCGTGATTGCCGGGCACTAGGAAGAGCCGCTCGGGCTCGAGACCGACGGCTTTCAAGATCCTTTCGCACATCACCTTTGCAACGCCATAGTCCTCCCTTTTGCCGCCAAACGCCAAGTCCCCGGTGACCACCACGAAATCGAAGGCCTCGCCTCCTTCGACCAGCGATTCCACCTTTTCGGCCAGAGACCGGGTCACATGGTCCTGGTTGAATTCATCGACGGGATTTCCCGCAACGGGTTTTCCCGCAACGGGTTTTCCCTCGACGGGTTTTCCCTCGACGGGTCTTCCCTCGACAGGTTTTCCCGCGCCTTTCAAATGAAAGTCGGACAGGTGCAAAAATCGAACAATCATGGTTTTCATCTCCCGTTTCCTGCCGCGTTGGTACGCGAAAGTGGGGCTTGGTTCTAAATTCGGCACCTGGATTCCGGGTCTACGCTACATGTTCCAGTCAGGAAATTTGCTGAAACGACGGAATCCAGCTGTTTTATCGACACCCGGGGTACATACCGCTCCGCCCGGAATGACGACCGCCGGGGCTTGGTTCTAACATCGGCCAACCGATTCCGTCATTCCGGGCGTAGCTTGCGGAGACCCGGAATCCAGGCGATGGTCGAAGCCCGATTATAACGGATTTGGGGGATTGCATATCTTCGTGCCCTTCGTGTTCTTCGTGGTTGAAATTCAGGCATTTTACCACGAAGAACACGAAGGGCACGAAGGACGACCGCTCTGAAAAAAATATGAGCCTCCAAATCCGTTACAATCGGGATTTTTTCGTACTCCTCGGCAGACGAATGCGTTGAATGCAAAATGGAATGCATCTTTTCCTCGTTCCCACGCTCCTGCGTGGGAACGCATTCCAAGACGCTCCAGCGTCCCTTCAACCGCTGTGCATCCACCTTTTTTCCAAATTCATCTGCGAGTTTACGCTGTCGCAAACGGCTTCGCAATACGCGAGCGTTTCGCACGGGACGCTGGAGCGTCCGGCAGGCGTTCCCACGCTGGAGCGTGGGAACGAGAAGACCGTTCTGTCGTCCCTAACGGGACTTCACGCACCCTGTGCCGCGATCCCGGCAATAAATTGCCGGGCTATTGTCTGCCGTCCCTGACGGGACTCGTTTTTTTTTGATCTCCGCCGCCGCAACCCGCGTCGCTTCGGAATCGGCAACCGTCGGGCCTGCGCGCTTCGTCCCTCAGCGCGCGCCCGCCGTTTGCCGATTCCGCACGACGCTAGTCGCCTGCCTGCTTGCCTTCCCTTCCTTCCTCCCCCCTCAGCTCACCGACCGACCTGGAAGCAGGGCCAACCGGAAACCCAAGCCGCCGTTCCGGAGGGACGGGTCGTAGGGGGCGCGATAGGCGGACCGGCAGCCGCCGGCGGAGTAGCTCCACGCGCCGCCGCGAACGACCCGGGCCGAGCCCCGAGGTTCGTCCGTCCATGCCCTCCCGTCCTCCGGCGCACCAGCGTAATTCCCATGCCAGTCGTCCTCACACCATTCATATACATTGCCGTGCATATCGTGCAAACCGAAACGGTTCGCCTCCTTTTCCCCCACCGGGTGGAGACGCCCCTCGGAATTGGTACGATACCATCCCGCCCTGTCCAGGTCCTTTTCTTCGTCGCCCGTGTAATATCGGGTTGTGGTCCCCGCACGGCAGGCGTATTCCCATTGTGTTTCGGACGGCAAATCCAGCCCGGCCCATTTTGCGAACTTTTTCGCTTCGTGCCAGCTGACGCCCACCACCGGCTGTTCGGGTCGATTGAATTTTCGATCCCCCCAATATCTCGGTTCGTAGGTGTCGGGGTTCTCTTTCATAAACTGTTCATACTCCACGTTGGTGACCGCATATCTCCCCATATGAAAGCTCTCGACAGTCACTTCGTGGGCAGGTCCCTCATCGGGGGCCCTCCCTTTTTCTGATTTTTCGCTCCCCATCATGAACGTGCCGCCGGGAATGCGGACCAGCTCGTATCCGCTCGGTCCGTAACCCTTGACGCCCTGCTCTTCCGGTCCCCGTTCTCCTCCGGCCCACCTGCCGATTTCTTCGAAGGGGTGATTTTCGAGATTTTTCAAAACGGGTTTGAAAAAATCGGCGTTCTTCAAATCGGGCGTCATCAGTTCCAGCGCGCGCAGCGCGGCAAGCTGCCGCTTCCAAAGCGACCTGCTTTTTCCAGGCTTCTGTTCCAGCAGTTCCAGAAACGGTTCGGCGGACGGTTCCGCAGCGTCGTCCATGCACATTTCCAGCAATTCCGAGTGTTCCGGTTCTCCGAAGGCTTTTTGTTTTACGACGCGTTTCATGAAGGGGACGAACATGGACGGGTCCCTCAAGGCCAGAAACAGCAGGATCACTTCTTGAAACCAAGGTTGGCCGAACCGCTCGGCCAATTCTTCGAGAAATTTCGGCTCGACGACGGCGCGGTTTCTGATTTCCCTGGCCGCCAGGTATTCCTGGAACCCGAGGTGCATGAACCCGAAGCTGCCGTCGCCCCAGCCGGTGAGAATGCCGCTTTCGTCTCTTACGATTTCGAGGAACTCCCCGGGGGAGCCGTGTTCCCAATTTTGCTTTTCCAAAACCGTTTGGATGACCGGGGCAAGCTCGTCGGCCGTGGCGCGCTTTCGGCCTTCCTCCCGGTGCATCCAGTAGGAAGCGGGCTGAAGGACCGCAAGGCCTGTTTTGGCAGTGAGACGGGTATCCATCCCACCGGCCCGGCGCCACCTCTCCAGGAGCACCTCGATGCACTCCCCGTACAGTTCCGCGCGGCTTTTGGGAAGCTCCCCCTTGTCCCGATGCACCAGGCACAGGTTTGCCAGAAGGAGAGGGTTCCGGGTCATGGCGAAAACCTTGCGTGCCCGAAACTCCGGCTGGCGGAGGCGGGCGATCAGGTTTTCGGCCCGTTGCCCGGCCTCCTCCCTGGCCCGTTCCTTTTCGCTGGTTCGGGCAAGGCCGGTCTCCACGATTCGATACCAGTTGTTTACGAATTCCTCGGCGTCTTCTCTGGACAGAGGACGCACGTGCATTTCCAGAAAATGGGCGTTCAAACGCGACTTCTCCGTGTATCCGGCGAACCGGGAGGTCACCGCGAACCAGTGCCTGTCGCGATAGACCTGGATGGCGTCGTCGATCCATTTTGACACCTCCGAGCGATGGGACGGGTCGGAGACCTCGTCGAGGCCGTCGAGCAGAAACAGCGCCCTTTTCTCCTCCACCAGAATGTCGGCGAATTCTTTCGGGGGCTTGAAATTTCTCATGGAGAGCTGTTTTTTCAGAAACGTCTTCAAACCGGCCTTCACATCGGCCAGGTCCCGCAGCGGCAGAAACACGGGGACGGCGTCCGGCGGTAGCCCCAGCCGCTGGGGGCCTTCGTGGTAGCAGTACAGAAGGAGCCTTTTCAGAAGCGTGGTCTTGCCCGAACCGGGGTCTCCGAGGATCACCAGACCGCGACGGCCGTATTCCTCGGCCAGCGAAAACGCCTCCACAAGGTTCACATCCTCGTGTTCGCGCTCGCGTCCGGGGCCGCACGTTTTTTTCTCCGCGTCGTCCGCGTTGGCGTAGCAGGCATCGTCGGACGGCTTCAGATGGACCATGGCCCGCAGGGGAACATAGATGTCCTCGATGCGAATCGGGATGCTGATGTTGGTCTTGAAACCGGCCAAAGGAAGGATCGAGTGATAGGACGCCGCCTTGTCCAGGTAGTTCTGAACGGTTTTCTCCCATCGGCCTTTTTTCGGCAAAGCTTCAACATTGTCCTGGCTTTCTTCGCCTTTTTTCTTTTTATCCGAAGCGGCCAGCGGCTCAAGTTGGAATTTGAAGGCGCCGTCCTCTTCGAAGGGATTGACCCGGTTGTTTTTCACCCAGGTTCGATGCTCATACACGTATTCGTAAAACCTCACGATGCCCGAGCGTTTCTCCAGATCGATCTCCACGATATCGAAGGCGTTTTCGCTCTCCCGTTTCTCGTACGAGGCCCCCGCGCCGATATGCACCACCTTGCCGGCCGAGTCGTGATAGAACGCATTGGCCGGTTCGTGGGTATGGCCGGTGAGAATCATGTCCGCGTTTCTGACCAGCCAGTTTCGGGATTCCCGGTCGCAACCGTGGAAACAGGAGAATGGATGATGGAAAAAAGCCAGGGTCAAATGCGCGCTCCGGTCGATCTTCGAAAGCGCTTCGTCCACCTGAAAGGACCCCAGGGCCAGCTTCCGGTCGTCGTCGCCGTCGTACCCTGCCAAAATCGCGGAGTTCAATCCCAGCAGGTTGAGAGAAGATTCTTTTCCGTCTTTTTCAAGCTTTAAGGTTTGGGCGTAGTGGAACGATTTTCCGTCGCAACGCCGAATGCCCGCAGCCTCTTGGGAAAATTTGTGGAAAGCGGAAAATTTCGCCATCAGATTGGCGCGAAACCCTTTATTGAAAACCCTTTCCAGGATTTCATCGTGTGTTTCGCACAAATAGAGCTTGAGGTAGAGGCTGTCGATCTTCCCCCGGTCCACGTCGTGATTGCCGGGCACAAGAAAAAGCCTGTCCGGCGCGAGACCGGCGGCTTTCAAAACCCGCTCGCACATGACCTTTACGACGTCGTAGTCCTGCTTCTTTCCGCCGAAAGCCAGGTCGCCTGTGACCACCACGAAATCGAAGGTCTCGCCTTCTGCGACCAGCGATTCCACCTTTTCGGCCAGAGACCGGGTCACATGGTCCTGGTTGAACTCCTCGACGGGATTTCCCGCGCCTTTCAAATGAAAGTCGGACAGGTGCAAAAATCGAACAATCATGGGTTTCGTCTCCCGTTTGTCGTCGCGTTTGTTCCGGGGTTGGGTGGCCGACATTATAACCAAACCCCGGAATTATCACGGAAAGGACAGGCTTTCAATCCGAAAACGGCGGATAGAGTCGTGGAAAAGATGGTATTATGGAAATTTGGCAACTTTGGTTGGTCATTGTATTACATACTGTCGTGATGATAGTCCCTAAAAGTGGCCGACGTTAAGACCAAGCCAGATCGAACTCATTCAAAAGGTTATCGAAAAATGATCAATTTCAAACAAGAAGAGCTTATTGAATATTTCATGGATCGGTTGAAGAACAAATTCCCCGGTGTCGAACTGCTGCAAATAACAGAAGCATTCGACGACCCAGAGACCTTATGGCTTTGGGTCCCTCCTCCCGAAGGCGATGAAGCATTCAACGAATTTATCGACTTTTCCGCAGATGTTCTCACGGATATTTTCTTGGAATACGGTTACCACATATTGGTAATGCCAGCCAGGCCGAACTCCGTTTCCGATCGGAGAAAGGCGATATAGGACATCGATGGTCTCCCCCTCCGATCCGGCTCGGGGCCGTGCGTCCGAAGAGGCGGCGAAGAGACGCGGGAAATGGTGGGTTGGACACCATGCAAGATTGCCAGGCCGCCTTTTTAAAGAGAAGTTGGCTTAGCGACAACTTTCGGGAAACAACCCACCCACCCTACGATCCAGAACCAGGCCTTCGATAGTTGCGGCGTAAAAAAGACGGCAAAAATAAAGCCCCATCACGGCAAAAACAAACCAGACCAAGATGGTCTGGTTACCTTCGAAACGCATTTGGGTCATTTGGAATCCGAGGATTCTTTCGATTCATTTTCTTGATCAATCTCCCAGCCACCTGTCGTCGTCGCTCCAGGCGATGCGGTTGTCTTCCATGAATGCGACGGCTTCTTCGGTGAACCCGGAGATGGAGAAAACGAAACCGATGTGCTTTGCGACGCTTTCCTCGTAAACCAGCTCCCGGATTTTCTCCAGGAATCGCCGGGCCTCCTGCCCGGAGAATTTTTTGGCGTCCCGGCTTTTGACCTCGCCGATCACGCTGTATTCATCCGCCGGCCCGCTGCGGGCGAAAACGTCGATCTGGATATCGCGCTTATGGAGGGGTGAGAACTTGTAGGACCAGACGGTTCGATAATCGACGAAACGAAAATCTTCGGGCAGGTTGCGGGTGATGGATTTGAAGAAATCGTTTTTACGATGGGCGTCGTGGCGGAGGCGGCGGATGATCAGGTATTCCGCAAAAGCCCCTTTGGCCTGGTTGTATTTTCCCAGAAGCTTGCGCAATTCGGCTTGCGATCTCTCGTATAGCTTCTTGTAATCGTCGGCGACCTCTTTTGGATCGAAAGCTTCGATCTCCTTCTGGTACACGCCCCGGAACACCTTGTCGAAAACATTGTCCGGCACGCCGCGATAATCGTAATTGGTTTGTCCTTTGACGATAATATCCGCTCTGGCCAAGGCCTTGAGCTTTTTTTCGAGTTCGCGGTCGTCCATGGGAAGCTTCAAATCTTCGAGGATCTCCTCGCGGGTCACCTCCCGATCGCGGTTCTTGGACAAATACAGGACGATTTTCTTGGCATTGCGGTCGTTGACCTTCTTGAACGCGGAATCGACGTATTCCATCCAGGTCCTCCTGATGCCGCCCCGGTCGTCGAGAGTTTCGAACTCGAGCGTTTTCAGGACGCCTTCTTCTGCGTCCAGACGCTTTTCCGGGCAGGAGGATTTGAACAGAGAGCTTACGTAGAAGGGATTTCCCTCGCTCATTCGCGCTATGAAAAAGGCGGTTTCCTCGGTGACGGGAAGTTCGAAGAATTCGGAATACTTGAATGCCATTTCCACGATCTCGCGCTAGGGCATGTTCTCCAGGTAATCCAGCTGGAACCTTCCGGGCATGGCGTTCAAGTCGCTCATCAGCCAGCCCACCCAGCTTCCGGAAACCAGCAAAGGCGCGTTTTTGTATTCCGCCGTGCTCATGTATCCTGAAGCCGCCTTTTTCATGGGAACATTGCAGTCGCGGTCCCTGTACATCTCGCTGTTGAGGTATTGGAATTCATCGACGATCTGCAAGATGGACTCGTTTTGCTCCCAAGCCAATCGGTAGGGTATTTCCCGCACCGAATCCCACAGCCAGTCGATTTCCTCGTTTTAAATATCCAGCATGCTCACTTCCAAGGCGTTGCTCTGGATGAATTCCCGACGGGGCTCGACCTCGTCGCCCATGAGGATGGTGAACACCTCGTCGGTCTCCACGGCGTCCTCCACCTTCACTCTGAGGAGGATGCGTTTTTCCGGGTTCATGGTGGTTTCCCAGAGCTGGTCGGGGTTCATTTCGCCGAGACCTTTGTACCGCTGGATGGCGATGCCCTTTTTGCCCTCGTCCATGAGGTGTTTCAGAAGCTGCTTCTTGTCTTCGAGCATGACGGGATCGTCCTCTTTTTCCTTGCCGTAGACGCCGAAGGGTGGATAGTCCAGCGCGAAGATGTTTCTGCCGGCGGCCAGGGCCTTCTGGTATTCGGAGGAATAAATCAGGCTCCTGTTGATCTTGAAGGTGTTCATTTCCTTCATGGCGTAATCGACGGAAAAGGCCTCCTCCTGGATGGACGGTTCCACGAGGATTTCGAAAACCTTCCGTTCTTCGCTCCACTCGGGCTGCTTGGCGTTGAAGCCCATTGTGACCAAGGCGTCGGCGATGGTCTTCATTTTCTCCTCGTCACGCAGAAATTCCTGGTCTTCCACGCCCTGCCGGATGAGCATTTCGATCAAAGCGGGTTTTCTTCCGTTTCTTTCCAGCTTGTCCAGGGCGGAGACGTATTCGATCAGGTTGCCCAGAAACTGGTAGAGATCTTTTTCGGCGATGAACTCGTCGCTTTCGGCATTCTTCACGCGCCTGCTTTCGGCCGCCCGTTTCAGAAGATACTCGCTGTATTGCTTCTCGTCTTTTAAATAGAACTCGCTTTTTCCCTTGCCGACCTTGAACAGGGGGGGCTGGGCGATGTATAGATATCCCCGGTCGATGATGTCCTTCATCTGGCGATAGAAGAATGTCAGAAGCAGCGTGCGGATGTGGGAGCCGTCCACGTCGGCGTCGGTCATGATGATGACCTTCTGGTAGCGGATCTTGTCGATGTCGTACTCCTCGCTGCCGACGCCGGTGCCCAAGGCGGTGATGATGTTCTTGATTTCGTCGCTTCTCAGGATCTTGTCGAACCGCGCCTTTTCGACATTTAAAATCTTGCCCTTGAGGGGGAGGATGGCCTGGAACTTCCTGTCGCGGCCCTGCTTGGCGCTGCCGCCGGCGGAGTCGCCCTCGACCAGGAATATTTCCCTGAGCGCCGGATCCGACACCTGGCATTCGGCCAGTTTTCCGGGAAGGGTGGCGTCCAGGAGCGATCCCGTGCTTCTGACGAGGTCCCTGGCGCGTTTGGCGGCGTCCCTGGCACGGGAGGCGTCCACCGATTTCGCCACGATCTTCTTTGCAACCGAGGGATTTTCCTCGAAGTACTCGCCCAGCTTTTCATTGACAAGGCTTTCCACAAGGCCCTTGACCTCGCTGTTTCCCAGCTTGGTCTTGGTCTGGCCCTCGAACTGGGGCTCCTTGATTCGAACGCTGATCACCGAGGTAAGGCCCTCGCGCACATCGTCGCCGCTGATTTTGGTCTTCAGGTTCTTGACGAGGTTTTCGCTGGCGGCGTACTGGTTGATGCACCGTGTCAAAGCGGCCTTGAAACCGATGAGATGGAATCCTCCCTCCACCGTGTTGATGTTGTTGGCGAAGGAAAACATCTTTTCGGCGAAGGTCTCGTTGTATTGGATGGCGACTTCGATCTCGACTTCGTTTTTCGACCCCTCGATGAAAACGGGTTTGTGCAGAGGAACATTGCGCCGGTTCAAATATTCGACGAACTCCTGGATGCCGCCCTCGTAGCAAAAGGAATCCTTCTGGTCGGAGCGTTCGTCCTCGATGGAAATCCGGATGCCCTTGTTGAGAAACGCCAGTTCGCGAATTCT
This sequence comes from Desulfobacterales bacterium, assembly GCA_963674505.2. Lineage (GTDB taxonomy): Bacteria > Desulfobacterota > Desulfobacteria > Desulfobacterales > SKZT01. The sequence continues at coordinate 4,087,917 of CAXXIG010000001.1, read as the reverse complement.
CCGGACCAAAGTCTCGTAATTGAAGTTGTCGTGGTGAAGAATGGTGGTATCCGGGACGAACCTGACCTTGGTACCGCGCTTTTCGGTCTCCCCGACGACCTTGAGTTCGCAGGTCTTCTTGCCTTTCTCGTAGCTTTGGTAATAGATTTTGCCACCGGTGAAGATGGTGACTTCCATGAAGCTGGAAAGGGCGTTGACCACGCTGACGCCTACACCGTGCAGACCGCCGGAGACCTTATACGAAGCGTTGTCGAACTTGCCCCCCGCGTGCAGCTTGGTCATGACGACTTCGACGGCCGGCACCTTTTCGGTCTTGTGGATCCCCACGGGAATGCCCCGGCCGTTGTCCTCGACACTCACGCTGTTGTCCGTGTGAACGGTCACGTGGATCGTATCGCAATAGCCAGCCATGGCCTCGTCGATGCTGTTGTCCACGATCTCGTAGACGAGGTGGTGAAGACCTTCCACATCCACGTTGCCGATGTACATGGAGGGCCGTTTCCGGACCGGCTCCAGGCCTTCCAGGACCTGGATGCTTCCTTCGTTGTATGTGTTTTCCGTTTCCATTTATATTTATATTCTCATAGGCATGATGGCGCTTAGGTACGTCCTGTCGTTTTCTCCTTCGAGAAGGCAGGGTTTTTCCTTGTCGATGATTCTGGCGACCACGTTTTCGTCCTCGATGGCGTTCAGGCTCTCGATGAAATATTTGGGGTTGAAAGACACCTCGATGGGCTCGCCTTCGTACTGGATATCCATCTCCTCCTTGGATTCGCCGATCTCGGGATTGGTGGTGGTCACGCGAAGACGGTTTTCGCCGAACTCGAACAAGGCGCCCTTGTAGTCCTGGGAAGAGAGGATGGACATTCGTTTCAACATCATCATAAGCTTGTCCCGCTCGACCCTCACCGTATTCCTTGCCTCGGCGGTCAGAATGGCGCCGTACGCGGGAAATTCTCCCTCTACCAGTCTCACGATGATGGTTTCGGCATCCTTTTTGACCACAAGGCGGTCGTTTTCAATGCCGACCTTGACGAAGCCTTCGGGGTCGAGAAATTTCACCACCTCGTTCAGCTCCTTCTTGGGAATGAGCACGCCGGATTCCGGAGGCATTTCCTTGTCCTTGTCGAAAACGCACTCGGTGTAGGCCAGCCGGCTTCCGTCGGTGGACACCAGGCGAACCTTGTTGGCCTCTTCCTCGAAGGTCTTCTCCAGAAAGCTGCTGTTCATGTGCGCACGGGTATCGTTGGGGTCGCCCGCGATCAGAAGGTTCCTTTCGATCATCCTCTTCAACGCCCCCGACTCGATCTCGAAAAAGGGGATGTCCTCGATGAAGGGAGTTTCCGGAAAATCGTCCGGGTTGGCGCACACGATGTTGTACTGCACGTTTTCCGCCCCGATCTGCACCCATCGGTTGTCCAGTTCGGTCAGAAGGACATCGTCGCTGGGAAAATCGCGGACAATCTCGAAAAGTTTCCTGGAATGTATGGCGATCAGTCCCTCCTCGGCCACTTCGGCCGGATAGGTCCCCTCGAACCCGGTTTCCAGATCCGTGGCGGTCAGCGTAATGGTTTTTTCCGAGCCCCTGATCAGAACATTCTTGGTGATCGCAAGGTTGGTCGTCCTGCCCGTCAGCCCCTGGATTCTCTGGAGCACATGTAAAATGTCTGCCTTCTTTACGGTAAATTGCATGCCATATTCCCCGATCGGTATTTTGGTTACGCGTTTTTCAAGACCCTATCCATTCCCGGATTGCGGGCACCGTATTTTCCTCCCAATCGTCGGAAATACGGATGGGAATGAAACTTTTGAACAACAAATCCACCAGTTCCAGGACCTTTTCGTGCAGATACACCTTTTCCAAAACAGCCCCTTCCAAATCGTCGCCCGATTTCTCAGCGGAGGTCTGGGGCAGTTTCACATTGGAAACGCAAAGGCTCTCGCCCTTCAAAGTGAAAAGCCACTGGTGGTCGCCCGACGTGTACACCAGGTTCAATTCGGTCACCACCGCGCCTTTCTTCAGCGCCAGCATGCCCTCCTCAAGCCCTGCGTCGTCGCCTTTTATGGTGATGGTCTCCACGCCCTCCTGCAAACGGTTTTCGCAAACGATCCGGTTGCCGATGTCCAGCGAGGCCAAGTCGGCGACCGCGTTTCTCAAAAATCCCCGGTCGTTTTCCATCAGGTACCACAACCAGGTAAGAAACTCGTGGCCCAGGAATTTATAGCGGTTGTACGAAACAGATACGTCCAGCATGCGCTACTCCGAAAATCTGATGTGGGAAAGTTGATTGAGCCGGTCCTTCTGGCTCTCGGAAAGTCCGGAGTCCAGGTCGGCGATGGTGTACGGAAAGAGACGGATCAGGCTCAGTTCGAACGTCTTGGCAAACAGGTCCTCCAAGTCCTCGTTGGCGGACTTCTGGTTGCTGAAATACCACAGCGACCCGCCTTCGTAGTTCCAGACCACGTCGTAGACCTTGGGCACTGCCGGATACCTTCTTAGAAGGGTCGAAAAGATGCGGTCCTTGACCATCTGCTTTTCGGTCTTGTTCAAATATTTCCTGCCGCTTTCCGCAAGCAACTTGGCCGTCTCCAGCATGACGAATTTTTTCAAGACCTTGGCCGGAACGCTCTTTCTGTCGATTCGCAAAGAAAACACGAGGTATTCGCCGAACGAAAAGGACGCGCCCTCGAAATCGGGCTGGTAGGGCTTGTCGATGGATGTCCATCCCACTGCCTTTTCGGACACGTCGTCATCGATTTCCAGGATGATATTTTGTTTGAGTTTCTTTTCCACGGTTTCCACGACGGGCGATTCGAGTTCGCCCTCGACCCGGTAGCAGGTGATGGACGCCGAGGAGGATAAAAGTCCCATAAGCGTTTTTCCAATCTCCGAAAAAAAAAGCTTTCGATCCAGTTTTCGGCCGGTTCCGGAAAGAGTTTCGAAACCCTTGTCGTATCGACCTGATTAATCGAGCAAATATACAATTTTCGCGATTTTTTCACAAGGATTTTTTGTTTGGCAACGAATATGCCATTTTATTGGTTCTATATCAATTTTTTTATTTTCTGATATGAATATTAAAAGCTGTCAATATTGATAATAAATTCATAACCTCCTGAATTTATTTGTTTTCGAGAACGGTTTTTATGTTCAATCAATATGGTTTTCCATGTCGATTAACCATCGGTTTTCGTCGCGTGGAAAATCGTTGTTTGAAATCGTTGTCTCCATAATCGAAGTTTTCGACAAATATTGTCGATATACTGGAAAAACAGCGGGTTTCAACAAATTGACTCCGAATTTTAACCAAATATTATATTTTTCCATTTTTTATTTGATAATAGTATAATGCGTTGTCGATAATGATAATAACTTCCTAAAACGCTTGATTCTATGGTAAAAAACACCTGTTGGTTTTGTCGATAAAACGTTCTGTATCGTATCGATGACCGTCCGCTTTTCGACTCCGAACCGAATCATGTTGATAACGAAGCTTTTTTTCGACGTGTTATCGGTTTGAAAACAGCCGGTTTGAACAAAGGATTGAGGTTCATCGCGGATTTGCGGGTTGCGGTAAAGGTAACCGGAACTTCCAGCTCTGGTCCCATATCGCGAATATGCCGCTGCTTGGAAGCCAAGGTATTCCAGACCAGGATGGTCTGGTTACCATCGACACGTATTTTTCCGCAAATTCGCGGGATGAGCCAGGATTGAATGTACGGCGGGAGAGGATGAAATTTATAGCCGATCTGCATATCCACTCGAAATATTCCAGGGCGACCGCCAAGAATCTCGACCTGGAGAATCTGTATATCGCCGCCCAGCTCAAGGGCATTTCCGTGGTGGGAACCGGGGATTTTACGCACCCCGAATGGTTTTGCGAACTGACCGAGAAGCTGGTGCCTGCCGGAGACGGTTTGTACAAACTGGCGCCTGCGGTCTCCGAGAAATGCGACGAGCAGGTGCCAAAGTCGTGCCGGGGGTCTGTGTTGTTTGTTCTGACTGCCGAAATCAGCAACATTTACAAGAAAAACGACAGGACCCGCAAGAACCACAACCTGATCATGCTGCCGGATCTGGATTCGGCCGCCCGATTCAATGCCAAGCTCGACGCCATCGGAAACATCAAGTCCGACGGAAGGCCCATTCTGGGACTCGACGCGCGCAATTTGCTGGAAATCATGCTGGAAACCGACGAGCGAGGGTTTTTTATCCCGGCCCATATCTGGACCCCCTGGTTTTCCCTGCTCGGTTCGAAATCGGGTTTCGATTCGGTCGAGGAATGCTTCGAGGACCTGACCGGCCATATCCATGCCCTGGAGACCGGATTGTCGTCGGACCCGCCCATGAATTGGCGGGTGTCCGGTCTGGACGGCTATACCCTGGTTTCCAATTCCGACGCCCACTCTCCGGCCAATCTCGGAAGGGAATCCAACCTTTTCGATACGGAGCTGTCCTACGACGACATCGTGCATGCCATGAAGACCGGAGATCCCGAACGTTTTCTGGGTACGCTGGAGTTTTACCCGGAAGAGGGCAAGTACCATTTCGACGGCCATAGAAAGTGCGACGTCTGTTTCGACCCGGAGCAGAGCCTTTCCGAGAAAGGGGTTTGCCCGGTTTGCGGAAAGCCGCTGACTCTGGGCGTGCTGTATCGCGTCAACGAACTGTCGGACCGCGCGGAAGGCGTGAAGCCGCCTGGCAGCCACCCCTATTTCAATATCATTCCTCTGGCCGACATTCTTTCGGAAATGCTGAGGGTCGGCGCCAAGAGCAAGAAAGTGCAAAGGCAATACCGGAGCGTGCTGGAAAAGCTGGGGCCGGAATTGAGGGTGTTGCACGACCTGTCCGTCGAAAAGATCGAACAGGCGAGGGTGCCCCTTCTGGCGGAGTCGATTCGTCGCATGAGGGAAAACAAGGTGTATATCCATCCGGGATACGACGGCGAATTCGGCCGGGTGAAGATATTCGAGGAGGGGGAGCGGGAGAAGCTTGTTTCCCAGAAGCGCATGTTCAAAACACCGGTGAAAAAAACCGCTGAAAGAATAGCGAAGACCTATCGAGTCGGAGAACGTATCCAAACCCGGACCGCCGAAACCGAAAGAAATTATCCGAGCCGGGACCAGAGTCCCGTGTTCGATGCTTCCAATGAGCAAACCGGCCTCAACGAGGAACAAAGACGCGCGGTCGAAAGCGATTCAAGCGCCGCAGTCGTGGTGGCGGGACCCGGTGCCGGAAAGACCAGGACCCTCACGCGCCGCATCGCGTGGCTGATATCGGAAAAGGGGATCGATCCGGCCGCCATGCTTGCCGTCACGTTTACCAACAAGGCGGCCGGCGAGATGAAGGAGCGTCTGAAGGAACTTCTGGGCGAAGAGGTCGGATTGCCGACGGTGGGGACGTTTCATTCGTTTTGTCTCGGCGTTCTAAAAGAGGTCCGAAACGAAAGGTCCTTCCCCATCGTGGACGAGGACGACCGCATGCATTTTGTCCGGGAGGTTGTAAAAGGCGCCCGACAGGACGGTTTAAAAATCTCGGCAACCCCTGCGCGCCTGCTGGACATGATCGTCGGGGCAAAGCAGGAGATCGTCGGACCCGACGGCGATTTGAGCCCGTATGCGCGGGATATCCAAGTCGATATGTTCGCGAAGCTGTATGGCTGCTATCAAGAGTTGCTGGAAAAAAACGGCTGTCGCGATTTCGAAGATCTCTTGTTCGAGGCCGTGGTATTGTTCGAAACGGACCCGTCGGCCTTGCAAAGATACCGGGACCGGTTCCGGTTCGTTTTTATCGACGAATACCAGGATTTGAACCACGCCCAATATCGTCTTGTCCGCGCTATTTGTCCGGGTTTTTCCGATGTTGGGGCTTTGGAGCGGGGGCTGTTTGTCATCGGGGACCCGGACCAGTCCATCTATGGATTCCGAGGGTCGGACGTTCGGTTTTTCGGCCGTTTCCTGGAGGACTATCCGGAAGCTGAAACCATTTATCTGAAAAGGAACTATCGAAGTACGGAAACCATTTTGAGCGCTTCGTACCAAGTGATTCGAAACAGAAAAACGAAAACCCGGACCGTTCCGCGCATCTATTCGGGAATTCGGGGCGTGCCGGTCGTAAGTGTCGTGGAAACGCCGTCGGACAAGGCGGAGGCCGAGACCATCGCGCGCATCGTGGAGAAACTGGTGGGCGGCGCCGGTTTTTTTTACATCGATTCGGGCGGCGTCGATGGCGGCGGGGCCCAAATCGACCGGAGCTTTTCCGACTTTGCGGTCCTTTACCGAACAAGAGAGCAGGGCAGGTTGCTGGAAAGAGTCTTGGAGGAGCGGGGCGTTCCGTGCCAGGTGGCGGGAAAGGAAAACCTGTTCGGCAAGGAGGGCGCGGCAGAGTTGCTGTCGTATTTGAAACTCGTCGAAGGGGTCGGAATCTACCCAGATATCGAACGAGCATTGCAGGCAATGAAACGCGGGCTGCAAAAGACCGATGCCGCCGCATTCGCCGATTGGGGCGGAAAACAGGGATTATGCGCCGGGGAACTGATCGACAAAGCGAAAACGTTGTCGATGCCCGGTTTCGGCCTAAGTCAGCAAGGGGCGTTTCGGGAGTTCGCGCGGGACATTGAAAAGCTGCGGGCCGAATTCGCCGATTTTTCCGAAAAGATGACCGTCAAGATGCGGCTGAACCATCTGGCGAAACAAACCCCATTGAAAACGCTCATATACAAGAATGCCTCGAATGCGGAAGCGGTGAATAAAATTCTTGATTTTTCCCGGCAATTTGGCAAGAATATAGACAATTTTCTGTCGTCGGTCGCGCTTCAGACCGACCCCGACGCCCATTTCAACGGTGTCGAAAAGGTGTCCCTGATGACCATGCACGCGGCCAAGGGCCTCGAATTTCCGGTGGTCCTGATCGCCGGATGCGAGGACGGCTTCACTCCTTATAAAAGAGAAGGCGGGGACACGGATTTCGAGGAGGAGCGCAGGCTGTTTTACGTGGCCATGACACGCGCCATGGAAAGCCTGTATCTGACGTGGTCTCGCAAACGAACTATTTTCGGAAAAACATCGGAACGAAACATTTCTCCTTTTGTGGAAGAGATAGAACGGAATTTGAGGAAACACGAAAAATCCTGGAAGGACAAAGAGGCCAGGAGAACGCACGTTCAACTCAGAATGTTTTAAGCGGTTTGAAAAAACGATGAAACTGTCCGAGATTTTGCGCGTATGCATAGTGGCGACAATATTCTTGGTGTCCGGGTCGTTTCCGTCGCCGGCGACCGCCCAAATCTACATGCGCATCGACAAGGACGGGGTCAGGCATTTCACCAACATTCCCATGGCGTCCGAGGACGAGGAGTTCAGATTCGAAGTCTACAAGAAGGGAGACGCCCGAAGGGCCGCGTACGGAAGGTATTCCGCGAACATCGAGTCGTGTATCGAGGAGGCCTCCCGGTTGCACGGCGTTTCCAGGCCCCTGTTGAGGGCGGTCATCAAGGTGGAGTCGGACTTCAATCCCCGAGCCGTCTCCAAAAAGGGGGCCGTGGGCCTCATGCAGATCATGCCTTTCAATTTCAAGCTGTTGTCCATAGACGACCCGTACGATCCTTGGCAGAACATCATGGGCGGGGCCAAGTATCTGAAATTCATGCTGAACAGATTTGACAACGACCTTTCACTATCGCTTGCCGCCTACAACGCAGGACCCAACGCGGTGGAAAAATACGGGCGCATCCCCCCCTATCCGGAGACCACAAACTACGTCAGAAAAGTCCTCTATTATTATTCGAGTTACAAGGGGCAGGGATAGTTTTCAAAGACCGGCACCCGAAACCTTCCCTTCAGATGAACTTCCAGTCCAGCAGCAGGTGGGAAAAGTATCCCGCGACGGCCGCAAGATAGAAAGGCAGGAGACTTCTCGCCGAAAAATCGAAGAAAATCAAGGGCAGGATGACAATGGGCAGAGGGACCATCAGCATGGCGAACCAGGTGTGGGTCCAGCTGCGATGATGGCCGATGGCCGGGAGCATCGCGAAGAACCCCACGATGGCCGCCCATTTGAAAAAGCCCAGAGTCATCAGCGCCAAGTCCAGGATTGCCAGCACGAAATAAAACAGGTTCTGGCCCTTGGAATCTGTGTCCGTGTCCGGAAAAAGCGCCCCCAAGAGACAAATAGCCAGCAGGGACGCTCCTGTCATCGGATCGGGATTGTAGATTCCCTGCGCCGCGACCCCCGCCAGGATAAGACCGCCGCAGACCGTGCCTCCGGCGAGATGTCCCTTATAGCCGGGCATGAATCGAGAGCGTTCTTTGTTTTATCAATTGCTGTTAAGCTCCTTGAGCATGATCACCAAATCTTCATACTGGCCCTTGTGGTCCTTGATGAAGTTTTTCAGAACGGCGGCTTCCTTGAAGCCCATTTTTTCGCAGAGAAAATAGGCTTCGTCGAGAGCGGGGGACAGTTCGGCCGTGACCTGGTCGATTCCCATGTCGCTGGCGATATCCATCATCATTTTGATGAAGGTTGTGGAGAGTCCTTTTTTCCGGTATTCGGGATCAACCGTGCCTCGTATTTCCGCCTGGTGCCTGGTCCATCCGAACCGGTTGAACTTGAGAACGGCGCTGGCCACGATACGGTCGCCGTCCAGAGCCACCAGGGGAAACACCGAATCGTAGTCGAGGTCGTATACCATGTTTTCGACCACGGCGGGATCGGTCACGTCGTTCTTGAGTCGAGCGACTTCGTCGAGCGGGAGTTTTTGAAAATATTCGAAAAGCATTTTCTGGTCTTCCTTGCGCATAGGGCGCACGGTCAGTTCCGTGCTGTCTTTCAAAGTCACTCGTTTCGGGTAGTCGTTCGGTTTCATCTTTTAAGCCCCCCAAATTTTTTTATTTATGTGTCGCCTCGTTTTTCATGCAAGAGCCAAGACATTGCAGGACCCGACCATTGAAACCGGGTTTTGAAACAAATTATCATTTTTGGAGTGTTTTTCCAAGCATATTCTCGTTTGTTTCAACGGGACCAGATATAGTAGAACCCGGGCGGGAGCAAAGAGACGGCGTTTTCGACGCCCAGGCCAAGCAAATCCGCAGCTTTCATCGGACCTCGTGCGCCGAAGGCCAAGGGGTTGTAGTAGTTGTCGTCCGGATATTCCGTTCTTCGGTAGACAACTATTCTGGCGTTTTGAGGCGCGCCGGACAATTCGATGGCACCTTCGACGGCGTCCCGGACATATCCGATTCGGTCCACGAGCCCGATTTTCAGAGCGTCATCGGCGAGAAAAATCCTGGCGGAGCCGGCTTCCGAGAGCGCATCGGCCTCCATGCTCCGGTGCTTTCGCACCAGATCCAAGAACCGTTTGCCCAGTCGATCCACCAAATCCTGGAGAATTTCCTCCTCTTCCTCCGTGGTTTTTCGGAAAAAGGAACCCATGTCCTTTTTGTCGCCGGACTTTTCGATTTGGACCCGCACTCCGATCTTGTCCATGAGGCCGGTGATGTCGGGACGGATCATCAGCACGCCGACCGACCCGGTGATCGTCGTGGGGTGTGCGTACATCCGGTCGGAAGGAAGGGCGACATAGTATCCGCCGGAAGTCGCCAAGTCCATGAAAGCGGCCGTTATTTTCAGATGTCGTTCGGTTTTCAGGCGCATGATTTCGTGGTAGAGGATGTCGCTTGCGGTCACGGTGCCGCCCAGGGAGTTGATTTGCAGAACCAGGCCTTTGATGTCCGGGTCCTTTTTGGCGCGGTTCAGTTGGGATACCACATCCTGCACGATGCTGGGCCGGGTTTGCAGAAATCCTTCGTCGGGTCTGTCGGAGATCAGGCCGTCGATGGGGATCACCAGGATTTTTTCGCGGGCTTCGCCTTCCAGGACGAACTCCTTCAGAGGGTCGGAGGCGTCCGAAAAAATGTTGATATTGATTCCTCCGCAACCGGAAAGGGCGACCACGAGCATGATCGTACCGAAAATGATGGCAAACCTTGTTTTTTTCATAGAATCTCCCGTTTCGTTTTTCGGGCTTGGTCTTACCATCGGCCACTTTCAGGGACTATCGTCGCGGCGGTCGTCATTCCGGGCGGAGCGGTATGTACCCCGGGTGTCGATAAAAACAGCTGGATTCCGTCGCTTCCGGGAATTTCTTAATTGGTACATGTAGCGTAGACCCGGAATCCAGGTGGCCGAATTTAGAACCAAGCCCCGTTTTTCCGATATGTTTTTTTTATGAAGCAGTGTCCATACCAACCAGATATTATACCGTTTTTTTATGGATCAATCTCAAAAAAGAGCGGTGCCGGCAATAATGTTTGCAAAATTTCCGCCCGTGGGGTATGGATTTTTGGGCTTGGTTTTAACTTCGGCCGGTTTTTCCAACGGTTTCGAGCGTCGCCTGGATTCCGGGACTAAAGCAAGCTCCGCCCGGAATGACGGTGATGGTTGGCCGACGTTGTAACCAAAACCGGATTTTTGAAGCGTTGACGTTTCCTGACCCTGTCGATAGAATCGTGGAAAAAACGATCTGTTTACCCAATTATCTCGCAGGAAAGGAGGTAAAGGCCATGTATTCCCATCTGTTTTCGCCGCTCGAAGTGGGTGGCAGGACATTGAAGAACCGGATCGTCATGGCGCCGCTGTACCTGGGATATGCAGGCGAAGGGGGCACGGTTTCGCCCCTGCTTCTTACGCATTACCGGTCGATGGCCCAAAGCGGGGCCGCGATGATCGTCGTGGAGAACGCGACGGTGGACCATCCCGAAGGAAGCGGTTCCGAGCGGACGTTGCGCGCGGACACGGACGAAAACCTGGACGGTTTGTCCGAGCTGGCCGCGACGATCAAAGGACAGGGCGCCTTGGCGTGTCTTCAGATCAACCACGCCGGGCGTTTCGCCGGATGCCCGAACCCGGTGGCGCCGTCGGCCGTGGACACTTTCGGACGAACGCCCCAAGCGTTGAGCCTGGAAAAGATTGAACATATACAGGACAAGTACGCGGACGCCGCTCTCCGGGCGAAAAACGCCGGTTTCGACATGGTGGAAATCCACGGCGGCACGGGATATCTCGCGGCGCAGTTCGTTTCTCCCCGGACCAACAAGAGGGACGACGCCTACGGGGGAACGCTGGAAAATCGCATGAGGTTTCCTCTGGAGGTTTTGTCCAAGGTGCTGGCGTCGGCGGGGAACTTTCCCGTGGGCTGGCGATTCATGGCCGACGAATGGTTGCCCGACGGCCTGAAGCTCGTGGAATCCTGCAAGTTCGCCAAGGCCCTTTCGGAAAACGGGGCGTCCTATATTTCCGTCATGGGCGGAACCTACGAATCCTTCTTTCTTCCGGAAATCATCGAAAAATCCAAGAGCATCGGGTACATGGCCGATTTGGCGGCGGCGATACGTAAATGCGTGGATGTGCCGGTAATCGCTGCGGGAAGAATTTCGACAGGGGCGGCGGCGGAACACATTATCGCGACCGGAAAGGCCGACTTGGTGGGTCTCGCCAGGGTCTTGTGGGCGGACCCCGAATGGCCTACCAAGGTCGCCGAAGGCAGGGAGGACGAAATCGTCCATTGCGATCCCGCCTGCGAGGATGTCTGCATGCAGTTGGTGATGAAGAAGAAGCCCGCGTATTGTTCTCGGTGGAGTTCGGGCAAGACGCGAAAATTCAAGGATTTGTTCCGGTAATCGGCGGGGCGGAGAAGAAAAGCGAAAAATGTCGAAGCATCTTGTATTGGCGGGGGCCGGGCATGCGCACATGACGACCCTGAAGAACCTGGACATCGTCGCGGGACTCGGGCACAAGGTCACGGTGATCTCGCCGGACCCGTACCATTATTATTCCGGGATGGGGCCCGGCGTGTTGTCGGAAATCTACGAGCCTGCGGACGCGAGGTTCCACGTGAAACAAATGACCCTGGATCGCGAGGGCATGTTTGTCCAGGACCGCGTGGTGCAAATCGATCCGAAAAGGCAAATCGTCTACACGGCGGGCGGGGAAGCCATCGAATACGACGCGGTTTCCTTCAATACCGGAAGCTACGTGCCCCATCCCGAGTTTGCCGAAAACAATCCACACCAGGATTTTCTGTTTCCCGTAAAGCCCATCGCCAACCTTCTGGTCGCCAGGCAGAAACTGACGGACCTTTTCGAGAAAAGGACCCCCAAGGTCCTGGTGGGAGGGGGAGGCGCGGCAGGCGTGGAAATCGCCGCCAATGTCCGCGCGCTGGCCGAAAAGCACGGAAGCGACGTCGAAATCATGCTGGTCGCGGGCGGCGCGCTGCTCGCGCAGTTCGACCCGCGTTTCCGGAAAAAGGCCAGGGAAATGCTCGGCGAACTTCGAATAAACCTCCTGGAAAGAGACCGGGTGGTGGGAATCTGCGGCAATTGCGTCAATTTATTGTCCGGAGTGTCCATCCAGTGCGATCTCTCCTTCATGGCTCTGGGGGTCGTTCCGTCGCCGATCTTCAAAAAGTCCGGACTGCCCGTGGGCGGCGACGGCGGACTGTTGGTCAACGAATACCTCCAAAGCGTGTCGTATCCGAACATTTTCGGAGGGGGCGACTGTATCGAATTCCAGCCCCGCAGGCTTCCCAAGGTCGGTGTATACGCCGTGCGGCAAAACCCGTTCCTGTTCGGAAACTTGCACAATTTCCTGGAGGAAAAGCGCTTGGATAGGTTCATCCCCCAGAGCAAGTTTCTCCTGATTCTGAACATGGGAGGCGGCGTCGGACTCATGAGGTGGAAGAACCTTGTTTTGAAGGGACGGGCCGCGTTTCAATACAAAAACATGCTGGACAGAACGTTCATGAGGGCTTTCCAAGTGTCCGGGGAAAGGGGGTAGCCATGTGGCCCGAGATCGTGGATTCGCACGCCCACTGCGGCGTTCAGGACACGTTTCCGCCCCAATCCTTCGGCTATTATAAAAACGCCGCCGGAAACGACATCGGCGGGGTCGTCTTTTTCGCCCCGGTCATGGAAATCTACGACCGATACGACCCGGATTTCGAGGACGACCCGTAACACTGTCATGTTCGTGGAAAAGCTGGCCCCCGGAGTCCGCGTCATCATTCCCCATCTTGGATTTTTGAACGGCGGGTACGGTACGATTCGCGACGCGGGTTTATGGAACAAAGAAAACGTTTACGCCGACACCAGCCTAGCGTCACGGGACAATATCCTCGACTTCATCGACAGGTACGGCCATGAAAAACTCCTGTTCGGTTCCGATTTTCCGTTCGGCTCTCCGAGGCGGGAGCTGCAAAAGATACTGGAACTTCCTGTTCCGGAAGAAAAGGTGGAAGCCATCGTCGGGAAGAATCTGGAAAGGCTTTTTTTTGGTCGCAGTCTTTTCGTGGGGTTTTTGTTCGGGGACAGAAATCACGTGGCTTGGTTCGGGAGTGGGGTGATGAACCTGAAAATGTTCCCTGTTTTGCCGTAAAAATTCCGTCGGGTTTTATTCCGCGCGATCTATCACGGGGCCTGGTCCGGGATCGTAGGGTGGGTGGGTTGAAACCCTGGCGTTCGGGGCTGGTTTAAAGATTGTTTACGCCCGCGTCCTTCGAGCTTGCAGCAAGCCCAACCCACCATTTCCCGAGCCGCCGAGGTGGCACTCGTTCGAAGAAGCGACGAATTGGCGCGAAAAATGGTGGGTTGGACTCCGCGCAAGATTGTCGGGCTATCCTGTTAAAGATAAGTTGGATTGGCGACAACATCCGGGCATCGACCCACCCACCCTACGCTCCTGGTTGTTCTGGCTGCGACAGATATGGGAAGATCTTCATTCTAATCTTTGCCAACGGATCTTCGCCCGCTTTTGTTTTTGATGTGTTCAAGCACCCATTGGTCGCGCTGGCGATTGGCTTCTTCGAGAGTCTTATATTTGAAGACGCCTTTCGGAAACCGGATCGGATTCAGCTTTTGTGAAAACTCGAACAATTTGGCCACCCTTTCATAATAGGATTCGTCCGGTTCGAAATTCCAGAGCGCTTTTTCCGCATCTTCCAGAGTTTTATACTTGTAAACGGGCATATCGTTTTTTCCTTTATCTGACCACTGCATATTCGCCGAGTTCCTCCAGCGTTATCTCTTCGATGTCCATATCCTCGAATAGATCGTAAAGCGCCTTTTTCAGTTTTTCAACGTTTTCCGTCGTGGTTTTCACCACGACATCCATATCGGCGGTGGTACGTTCCAAACCATAGAGGATGACCGCCACGCCACCGATCAGTACATACTCCACGTCGAATTTTTCCAAAGATTTCAACACGGAAACGAAATCGTCGAAATGGCTTTTCATTGATCTACACCTTCAATTGACATTGGGGACGGGACCGTTCAAGGAAATCGGTGACGCTCGGAGATACGGTATCCCCGAGCGTCCAAAGGGGCTTCCAATACTACGATATCAAAACATCTTAAACACTCGATGATCAAGTTATTTTTGTCATTCCCCCGAAAGCTTCGAATCCATACGCTTCTGCGGATCTCCTGGATTCCGGGTCTCCGCTGCGCTGCGCCCGGAATGACGGTCGCCTTGGTCCGGTCGGCGGAAAAAACCAGATCATCGAGTAAACACATTATATGTTTCGATATTGGTTTCAGAGTTAGGATAAAAAGCTTTATCGTTTTGCGTCAGTGCTTGAAGCTCCTCTGACCTGTCAGCACCATGGTGACGCCGGCTTCGTTGCAGGCCTCGATGGACTGGTAGTCGTTGTTGGAGCCGCCGGGCTGCACCACTGCGGAAATGCCTTCTCTGATTCCCACGTCCACGCCGTCTCTGAAGGGGAAGAACGCGTCGCTGACCATGGACGCTCCGATCATTCCGCCCTTTTCCTCCTTGACCCGCGCGTCGATGTCTTCGAGCTTGGCCTGGTCCTTCATGTCGTTGTAGGGCACGCCGTGTGCTTCGAAGCAGTAGCGGTCGGCCAGCTTGCGGTAGGCCTTGTCCCTGGCGATTTCGGCGACCCCCACCCGGTCCTGCTCTCCGGTGCCGATGCCCACCGTGACCAGGTCCTTGACATAGAGCACCGAGTTGGAAGTTACGCCCGCCTCCACCAGCCAGCCGAAGATCAGGTCCTCGTATTCCTTGTCCGTGGGCTCGCGCTGGATTCTGTATGTCTTTCCCTGGTATTCGCACTCGGCGATTTTCAGGTCTTCCTTCTTGCGGACGTCGGGAGTGAAACTCCACTGCACCACCACGCCGCCGTCGATCAGGCTTTTGAAATCGATGTACTTTTCCCCCACGAACTCCTGGAGGCGGTTGATGTTTTCGATCTTGACCACCCGCAGATTTTTCTTCTTGGTGAGGATGTCCATGGCGCCTTCTTCGTATTCGGGGGCGACCACGACTTCGGCGTACTGGCGATATACGGCTTCGGCGGTGGCCTTGTCAACAGGCTTGTTGAGCGCGATGCATCCGCCGAAGGCCGCCACGCGGTCGGCCATGTAGGCCTTGTCGTAGGCATCGACGAGGGTGTCGGAAAGAGCTACGCCGCAAGGGTTGTTGTGCTTGACGATGACAGCGGCGGGCTTTTCGGTGAAGTAGCGCAGGATGTTCAGCGCGTTGTCGGCGTCGGTCAGGTTGATCTTTCCGGGGTGCTTTCCGGATTGCAGCAGTTCGAGATCCGACGCGAGATACTTGCCCGGCTCGATGGTTCTGGTTTCCCCCAGAACGAGGTTTCCGTTGACCAGACGGTAGAGCGCGGCCTCCTGGTTGGGGTTCTCCCCGTATCGCAGACCTTTTTTCACGCCCCCGATGTCCCACGCCACCCGCTCGAAAAAGAGCGTCTGGCGGTTTTCGTCGTCGGCGAACGTTACTTCCATCCTGGGGGGGAAGTGGTCCTGCACAATGGTCCGGTACATCTTTTTGAGATCTTCAGCCATTCTTGTCTCCCCTTGTTTCTGTAGTTTTAATTGCTGTGGTTGTGTTTGCTATGACAGTCTCGACATACTCGTCAATTTTTGTAGCAGCCTTGGGCTTCTTCGATGGTTTTCTGCTGCAAGAAGTCCGCGATTTGGCGGTCGTAGATGGCCGTGTGCGCGAATGCCTTCTGGGCCAGACGGTAGCGAAGCTCCAGCGAAGTGGCCCCGTTGTTTTTGTCCAGCTCCTTTAGGATCGACTCGTAGTCCGCAGGGTCCACCACCGATGCCACGCGGAGAAAGTTCTTGGCCGACGCGCGAATCATGCAGGGTCCGCCGATGTCGATGTTGCCCCTGGCTTGCTCCACGGTGACGCCGGCCTTGGATATGGTTTCCTTGAACGGGTAGAGATTGACCACGACCATGTCGATGGCCACCGCGTCGGTGCGGGCCAGGTCCTGCTGGTGGGCGTCGTTGTAGGTTTCGGTCAGAAGCCCCAGATAGATTTTGAAATCCAAGGTCTTCACTAGTCCCCCCTGGGTTTCGGGCTGGCCCGTGTATTCGGAGACCTGCGTCAGGTTGTTCTCCGCAGAGGCCCCCAGGATGGATTCGATTCGTCCGAAAGTCCCTCCCGTGGAAAAAATCCTGATGTCGGGATTGATTTCCAGCATTTTCGGGACGAACCCTTCCAGGCCATTTTTATCCGAAACGCTCACCAGCACGTTCTTGACTTTCACCATGTCGTCGATCTTGTCTACGATATTGATTGACATAACGCTTACCTCTTTCCTTCGTATTCTTCCAAAAATCGTTTAAAAAAAGTGTCCATGAATTCGTGTCTTTCCTTGGCCAGGCGCTTTCCCTCCCCGGTCATGATCCGGTCCTTGACCCGTCGAAGCTTGAGCTTGTATTCCCGGTAGCCCGTGTCTTCTTCGGAATAGGGGAGGGTGTTTTCGATGTCGTGGCTGGCGTTGTGGAGCTTCGCGCCCACTTCGCCGGCGAACAGAAAAGCCCGGGCCACCCCCACCGCGCCGATGGAATCCAGCTTGTCGGCGTCGAACAGGACCTTGGCCTCCAGCGTGCGGGGGACCTGGGAACCCCGAAACCGGTGCGTCCGTACGCAGTGAACGATGTTTTCCCTCTGCGCTTCGGACAAAGGCAGGTTCGTGACCAGCTTTTTTGCCATGACGGCCCCCTCTTCGGCGTGGCACACCTTGCCGCCCATTTCGTCCTGGGTGCGGCGTCCGATGTCGTGAAGGTACGCGGCCGGACGAAGTACGTCCATGTCCGCGCCCTCGACCCGCCCGATGCGAAGGCACAGGCGATAGACCCGAAGGGTGTGGTCCCAGTCGTGGCTGCCTTTGGAACCTCTATGGATCTTCTCGGACTCCCGGCGGATGTCGTCGAGCCAGTTTTCGTCGGGATCGACGCGCGAATCCGTCGTTCGAACAGCCGTTTCCATTTGATTGTCATATCTCCTTCGGCGATGGAGGGTTTTCCTGTCGCCGATGCCCGAATTCAGGCTTGGTTCTAAATTCGGCCGCCTGGATTCCGGGTCTACGCTACATGTTCCAGTCAGGAAATTCCCGGAAGCGACGAAATCCAGCTGTTTTATCGACACCCGGGGTACATACCGCTCCGCCCGGAATGACGACCGCCGCGACGATAGTCCCTGAAAGTGGCCGATGGTAAGACCAAGCACCCGAATTCGAAATGCGAAAAAGATTCGTTTTTAGGATTTCTTCCCCGACATGCGGCCGACAATCACCCGGATGATGGCCGTCTTTTCAAGTTTTTCGTCGGGGTACGAGAACCCTTCCCCGGTTTCCCCGGCGTAGTGGGCCATGATGATATCCAGCGCCCGGCGCTTTTGTTCGGGGTCCGCGATCAGCGAGGCAGCGCCCCATCCGACGACGCTTCTGTATTTCACGCCCCAGTCGCAGGCCTTATTTCCCTTGACGATTTTCACGTCGATTTCCAGCTCGAAGCACACCCGGGAATTCTTTTTCAGGATATCGATCTTGCGGCCCTCGGGCGCCGTGTGGAAAAAAAACGCGCCTTCCTTGTATCCGAAGCACAGGGGCACGATATAGGGCTCCCCGTCGTCCACCATGGCCAGGCGGCAAACCTTGGCCTTGGACAGGACCTTCTCGATCTCGGACTTGTCCGTGATTTCCTTTTCGTTTCTTCTCATTTTAAAACCCGAACGGAGGACTCTCGAGACCGTCCTCCCTGGCTTTGAGATCCAGATGAAGCGTGGCGATGGTTTCCAGAGGCGCATGTATGGGCCTGTGTACCACGCGCGCGTCAAGGGTCTTCACGTATTTCTTGCAGTGGTCGCATACGTAGACCCGGTACTCCGGTTCGTTTTCGCTATAGAAATACTGGTATCCGGATGGGTCCCGTCGTTCGCAAAAGGGGCAGAACATCCGTTTCGATTGCCATTTGTGCCAGCAGAAGGCGCAGAAGAAATGAAGCTGGCCGCCGTCGCCCTCCAGAGTGCCGAAGCCCGGGAAATTGCCGCAGACCGGGCAGAACCCCCTGGGCCAAGGGCTTTCCGTATCCAGATAGCTGGAAAGCTGCTCGGACTGGAGCAGGATGGACGGCTTGACCGCGTTGTAGGCCAGAAAACCCAGCACCTGCTTGTCCGCTTTCAATCGGTCCGCCATCGTTTTCAAATAACCGTCGTCTCCATCCAGCATGGCCTTGATCAACCGCTTGGGATCGAGCTTGCCGCTTTCCAAGGCCTCGTCGATATCCAAGGCCATGTACGACATTTCGGAACGCGATTCGGAAACCAATTTCCAGACGATCTTGAATAGAACGGCCGCCGCATCGTAGTCCACCGCGAATTCGTTCATCTCGATCAAGGGGAACTCTTCGTTCTTCTTGACCTTTAAAATCTCCGGGGGGATCAGAGGCGGATCCAGGTCGATCCGGCCCTTGGATTCCTCCTGCGCCAGAAACAGCCTCTGGAAAAAATCCAGGATGCCTTCGTACTCCGGGCGTATCTCCCTGAGCGCCCTTGCCGAAGCGCGTATATGGTCGGGCGTGACGGTTTTTCGGTCGATCATCGAATCTCCTTGCGGCGGCTCCTTCCAAAAGCCGCCCTGTTTTTTTCCGGACAACAAAGTCCGAGTCCGAAAATCCCTATCACAAACGCACCCGATATTAAAGAATATTTCGCAAAAAACGGGCGCGGGTCCCATGGCCCGACCGCAGGTGGATGCCTTGGCGGGGTTGGTTTTCAAGTTCATCGCGGAATTACGGGAAAAGGCGCTTCGATGGTAACCAGACCATCCTGGTCTGGATCGACGCATCAACCGATTCCTGCCTTGGGGGGTTGGTTATAACGTCGGCCAACCAACAACGTCATTCCGGGCAGAGCTTGCTTTAGACCCGGTATCCAGGCGATGACCGAAACTGTTGGATGAAAACCGGCCGAAGATAAAACCAAGCCCCGGCCTTGTTGTCCAAACACCAGACCAAGATGGTCTGGTTACCTTGATCGCCGCGACCTTGGCGGCATAAAACCTTTGCCAATGTTGGAAATGATGGAAAGAAAAGCTGTCTTTTCAAGAAGGCGTCGTCTTGAAAAAACACAATTTCGCATAAAAGTAATACCTTCGAATCATTTTTGAATGATTGTTTGGTTGCCATTGACACGCCTTTTTCCCGCCAATTCGCGATGAGCATCTTATTTAAATGGCACGGAAAAGGGTGTCCGGAAAGAAAAAGGAAAAAAACGTGGAAGAAATGATTATCGGTGTCATATCCGACACCCATGGAATATTAAAGCCGGAGGCTTTGTCGGCTTTGCAAGGTTGCCACCTGATTATTCACGCCGGGGACGTAGGCGACGGGCCCATCGTCGAAACGCTTGCGAAGATCGCGCCCGTGACCGTTGTCAGGGGCAACATGGACTACGGCCAGTGGGCGACATCCTGGAACAAGTTCGAAACGGTTCGCCTGGAAAACCGTTCGATCTTCGTGCTGCACAACATCCTCGACCTCGACTTCGACCCGGCAGTTTCGGGAATCGACATGGTGGTCCACGGACACACCCACCGTCCGAAAATCGAACGCAAAGACGGAGTGATCTATCTCAATCCCGGCACATCCGGGCCGCACAGGCACGCCGAATCGGGCTCCGTGGCAAGGTGCGCCGTGTCCGGCGACGACATGTCCTGCGAGATCGTCGAGCTGGCCTACAAATTGGCATGATCGACGATTGAGGGGTTGGTTTGAACTTCGTCCGGCTTTTTAACCCATGAGCCTCGACCATTGCCTGGATTCCGGGTCTCCGCAAGCTCCGCCCGGAATGACGGAGTTTGCGAAGACCCGGAATTTAAACGATGGTTTGCCGACGTTATAAACAAGCCCACGATTGACATCCGCCGGTTTCGATACAAAATTAGACATATACTCCAAATTCAACGACAAATAGTAAATTCAGGCGAAACAACTAAGGATCAGGCGACTGCGATTGATTTCGCAAGCGAGATGTGATCGCGCATGCATACGCCCGGACCTGCCCCGGTTTCCGGAGCAATATTCGTTCGCAACAAATCCGCCTGCGTCCGCGCGCCACCTGCGAGGCGATTTCCATATCGATTGTTTTCCGACGATCTATTGCCTTCTTTTTCACTCGATCATCCGAGGACCGCCGATTCGGCGACCGTTCCGAAGATCGTCGAATCGTTTTCGATAAAAAACGCTTCAAAAAAGGAGGTACGGTATGAAGGCTGGTATTTTTTTCACAGGGTCGGGACCGGTCGTATTGCTGACGTCCTACGACGCCTTGGACCACGAGCGCCT
Organism: Desulfobacterales bacterium; assembly: GCA_963674505.2. Taxonomy (GTDB): domain Bacteria; phylum Desulfobacterota; class Desulfobacteria; order Desulfobacterales; family SKZT01. The sequence continues at coordinate 4,067,250 of CAXXIG010000001.1, read as the reverse complement.
GGTCGAGAAACTGGCGACCAAGGGGATTAAGAAGTACATCGCCTACGAATTGGACGAGGAAGCCGTCAAAAAGCAGTACGGGCAGCATTACAACGTCGTTCTGGGCGACCTTCGCCAAACCGACGATCTGCGGATCCTCGACTACGACGGGCATCACATCTTCAAAAGCTTTTCGCTGAACGAACTGGGAGATTCGTGCGTCATCGACGGGGAGGCCTAGCAACCCGTTTGCCCCGGTAGCGGAGCGGTGTCCTTCGATCTGCGCGTTTGAGATGGGCGGATAGGCTGTGGGAACATCAACCGCGCAGGTAGAAAAAAGTCCGGGGACGGCGCTGGAGCCGCCCCCGGAAAGAGTGTCGGTTAGTTGGTCGGCCTTTTTTCGATCCGAACGGAACAGGCCTTGTACTCCGCCGTCAGAGTGACGGGGTCGAAAGCGGGGTTGGTGAGCCAGTTGGCGTTGTTTTCCCTGAAGTGAAACGCCATCCAGACCATTCCCTTGGGGACCCGGGGAGTCACATGGGCTTTGACTATGACTTCGCCGCGTCTCGATTTGACTACGATCATCTCGCCGTCGGCGATGTCCTTTTCCTGCGCGTCGTAGACCGAAATATCGGCGGTCTCCTCGCCCAGGATGTCGTTGAGCCCCTCGCAACGCCCGGTCTGCGTCCTGGTGTGGTAGTGCGCCAGGCGGCGACCGGTGCTGAGCACCAGGGGATACTCCTCGCAGGGGACCTCGGCGGGCGGGGTCCAGTCCACGGGCGTGAAGTTGCCCAGGCCGCAGGTGAACTGGCCGTCCTTGTGCAGAAAGCACGTGCCTGCGTGGTCTTCGCTCGGGCAGGGCCACTGCAGGCCGTTTCCTTCGATGCGTCCGTACTTGATACCGCAAAGGTTCGGCGCCAGGACCGAAATCTCGTTGTCCCACAGTTCCTGTCCGCTGTCCGATTCCCAGTCGTGACCGAGCCGCTTGGCGAGCTGCTTGAAAATCCACCAGTTCGGCATGGCCTTTCCCGGGGCCTTGCTGGCGGTCCTCACCCGGTTCACCCGGCGCTCGCTGTTGGTGAACGTCCCGTCGTTTTCGCTCCAGGCGGCGGCGGGAAATACGACATCCGCGAATTTCGTGGTCTCGTTGGGGAAGATGTCCTGGACGACCAGAAACTCGGCTGCGGCCAGTTCATGCTCCACCTTGTGGATGTCGGGCTCGGTGTTGGCGAGGTTTTCTCCGAAAATGTAGAAAAACCGGACAGACTTGTCCACGAGGCCTTCCATCATCTGCGGAATCATCAGGCCGTTTTTGTCCGGCAGCTTTTCCACGCCCCAGGCCTTCTCGAATTTCTGGCGCGAAGCTTCGTTGATCACCGGCTGGTAGCCGGGAAATACGTTGGGAAGCGCTCCCATGTCGCAGGCGCCCTGCACGTTGTTCTGCCCGCGAAGCGGGTTCACGCCGCCGCATTCCACGCCCATGTTTCCCAGAAGCATTTGCAGGTTAGCGGTGGAAAGCACGTTGTTTCTTCCGCACGTATGCTCCGTGATGCCCAGGGTGTAGCAGAGCATCATGGGCTTGACCGACGCCACCCGGCGGGCGACGTCCCGGATCATCTCGGGCTCGATGCCGACGATCTTCGAAGCCTTCTCAGGCGGGTATTCCGCCACTTTCTTCTTCAATTCGTCGAAACCCATCGTGCAGGAACCGACGAACTTCTTGTCGTACAAATCCTCCTCGATCAACACGTTCATCACGGAGTTTAAAAACGCGATGTCCGACCCGACTTTGATCGGAACGTGCAAATCGGCGAAATCGGCCAGCTTGTGTCTTCTCGGATCGACCACGATCAGCTTGGCGCCCTTCATGACGGCGTTCTTCACGTATGTGGCCGCCACCGGATGGGCTTCGGTCATGTTCGAACCGATCACCAGAAACATTTTCGCCTTGGCAAATTCGTTGAAGGAATTGGTCATTGCTCCCGAACCAAACGAGGTCGCCAGCCCGGCAACCGTGGGAGCATGTCATGTACGCGCGCAGTGATCGATATTGTTCGTACCGATCGCCGCGCGAAACAGCTTTTGCATTTGATAGGAATCTTCGTTGATGCTCCTGGCGCAGCTGACCCCGGCCAGGGAGTCCGCTCCGTACTTTTCCCTGGTTTCCTTGATCTTGTTCGCCACCAGATCCAGGGCTTCGTCCCAGGACGCCTTGCGGAAATTGCCGTTTTGCTTGATCAACGGCGACGTGAGGCGCTCCTCGGAATAGATGAAGTCGTAGCCGAAACGGCCCTTGACGCACAGCCGACCCTTGTTGGGCTCGGCGTCCTCCACTCCGGTGACCTTCACTATCTTGCCGTCCTTGACATGAAGAAGCTGCTGGCAGCCCACGCCGCAGTACGGGCACGTGGTCCTGATTTTTTCCACCTCCCAGGGCCGCCATTTGAACCGGGCCTTCTTCTCCGTCAGCGCCCCCACCGGGCATGCCTGGACGCATTCGCCGCAGAATACGCAATCCGAATCCTTCAGCGGACGGTCCCCCGCAGCCACGATCTTGGCCTTGGAACCCCGGTATCCGAAACTGATCGCGCGGTTCACCTGGACCTCGTTGCACGCCTGCACGCACCGGCCGCAAAGAATGCAACGGGAATGGTCCCGGACGATCATGGGAGATATTGTCTCCATGGGATATTCGCACTCGATAGAGGGAAATCGGTCGCCTCTGGCCTGGTATTGGAACGCCAGGTCCTGCAATTTGCAGTCGCCCCACGCAGGGCACAGTTCCGCCGAACCCTGGTAGTCCATGACGTCGAGTTGAAATCCGGTCCAGTCTTCCGGAGATCCTGCCGCGCAGTTGTGCGCGCCGGACGACAGCATCAGTTCCAGTATGGTCCGACGGGCCTCCACGACCTTGGGAGACTCGGTCAGGACTTTCATTCCGCTCGAAACGGGCGTGGAGCAGGAAGGAAGAAGGCTCCTGGCGTTCTCCACCTCCACCACGCATATGCGGCAAGCCCCGGTGGGCGTCGTGCCCTTCAAGTGGCACAGGGTCGGTATGACCACCCCGTGGTCCTCGGCTGCCTCCAGTATGGTCTGGCCGGGACTGTATTCCACTTGGCTGCCGTTTAGCCAAAATGTGTTTTCGGACATCTATGGTTTCCTCCGCGTTGTTGTCAATTGGGTGAAAGTTTCAACAAGCAAGCCGCAAGGCCTCGCCCAACCGGACAAATCGTTTTTATTCGGCGATCCCTTTCTCTGTTACGGCCCTTTTCGCAGGCCCGAAATCGGCGACCGGCCGAAATGCATCGTTTTCATCGTGGCGGAAACTACCAGAATCGATTCGTTATGTCAATGATGACATAACAGATTTTCCATGATTCCCGCATGAAATGCTCAGGATGCCCATTTTATCGATTCTCCAAGTGTTTGATATGGGATCTGTGGCATAACGAAATAAATTTATTGCGCATGTTCCGCAAGCGACTTTCGTATCTTTCGTCTTCCGGCGCATCGGCGTTTTTGTCCCGTCAAGGCACCGCAGCTTGCGGTACGGAGATTTTGGCAGCCGTCTGCCGCCGCGCCGCCGGGACTTGAACGGAAGCCTGGATTCCGGCTCTCCGCGCGCGCTTTCAAGTGCGACGCCTCCGGATTTAACGGTCTCTCGCGCATGCGCGGAATTCTCGCCCGATTCGGGAAACGCGCGCTCCGGCCGGAATGACGGGGCACGGAAATGCCGGAGTGAAAAAAAGAGGAAATACATGCCTCGTGGCCTTTCATGGTTTTGGTTTCAACGTCGGCCAACCAACACAGTCATTTCGGGCGGAGCTTGCTTTAGACTCGGAATCCAGGCGATGATCGACACTGTTGGATGAAAACCGCCGAAGCTAAAACCAAGCCTCTCCTGTCAAAATTAGAAATGCCGCGCTCGTTGACATCGGCACCGCGTACCGGTACCATGGAAGGGAAATCGTCGGTTCGCGTTCCTGCGAATTTTCGACCTGTGCGAATGTAAGCGATGGACAATGCGGGGCTTGGTTTTAACATCGGCCACTTTCAGGGACTATCGTCGCGGCGGTCGTCATTCCGGGCGGAGCGGTATGTCTCCCGGGTGTCGATAAAATCGCTGGATTCTGTCGTTTCCGGGAATTTTTTAACTGGAACATGTAGCGTAGACCCGGAATCCAGGCGGCCGAATTTAGAACCAAGCCCGACAATGCGTAATAACTCTCGGATTTGTTCCCCCGTACAAGGCCGCCATCCGCACAGGTCGCGAATTTTCAAGAGCCATCTTGAATCCGGTGCAAAACCAACTGCCCTGTGCCGGCCTGCCCGAACAAACCCCGAATCGGGCGACGCAGGGCGAATCGCTCATCATCGACTCGCGCCGGTACAATTCGGACTGCGCCAGGAAAGGAGACCAAGCCTGTGAAAACGATCCGTTTCGCTTCGACACTGTTGCTCGCGAACCTGCTATTAACCGTTTGCTTGCTTTGCGGGCCCGCTTGCGCCGGCTGCGCCGACAGTGACGTCTGGGCGGCCTTTCCCGCCACCGACGATCTGACAAGCCAGGGGCTTCCCGTAAACGAACAGCTCAGAAACGACAGTGGCCCCACAGTGAACAAGGACGCCACCAAGACCTATTCCCGCATGTGGCAAGGCGGTTCCAGCAGCTGGGGCGCGAGCGTCACGCTCACGATCCACCCGGACGCGAAGCTGGCGGCCGACGATGTGCAAAAGTACGGCGACGGACTGATCAAGGGCAACGCGGGGGTCCAGGTCAAGATCGGCGATTTGGGGTTCAAGACGAACGACCTGATGCGTCCCTACTACAAAATCCAGAAGGACTGCCTGGTGGCGACGTTCTACACGTCCAGCCCCCGGCGGACCATGGTGGGGGACCAGGACCAGGTCGTGGCCATGATCGTGGGCAAGCTGGCCGCCTTGACCTGCTGCCAGGGCGGATCTTCGACCCAGAACCCGCCGCCCGCCAACAAATGCCCGGTCATAAATTCCTCGAGTTTTTCCCCGTCGAAACCGACCCCCAGCGACACCATTCTCTTTACGGGTTCCGCCACGGACCCGGAAGGCGACAAAATCGAATACACGTGGTCTGTATTCGATTTCAACAAGACCAAGATCGAAAGGTTCACGGGCGCCACCGCCTCCTGGAAGAACCCTCCGGAGGGCAACTATATGGTGCGCATGATCGTAAAGGACGGCGATCCGAACTGCGTGGACTGGAGGGACCACAACTTGGTGGTTCTGGGCAATCAGGCATTGGCTAACCAGCCCCCGACGATTCGTCTGTCCTATTCTCCCCAGGCCCCGTTGACCACGGGCGACGTGACGTTCACGGCCGTGGTGACCGATCCCGACGGCGACAGTATCCGGGGCGGATGGGGGCATACCAATACGGGAGGCGTTTCGGGGGGGAAATACCCGGACACCCAGAAGATTCCCGGCACGAGCCGTCCCTGCCAGCCGGCGAGGACCCGCAACGGCGACACGTTCACCTGGAGCTGCCGGATCAAGGCCGGTCCCCAGAAAATGACATTCGGCGCGGAAGACGTCCGGGGGGGCAAGGCGCAGAAAACCGTGTCCTTCGTCGTCATCGATCCGGTCGGACCTCTCGACATAACGCTTGTAAAGATGCCGGCAGAATACCGTATCCCTTGGCAGACGGTGAGTTTCAACGTGGTAGACAACGCGCCTTCAGGCGAAACCCTGACTTACGCCTGGTGGATCGACGGAAAGCGGGAGAAAAGCTGGACGACAGGCACGGCCTCCTGGCCGAACCCCCCGGTGGGCTACCACGAAGTAAAGGTGCAGGCCTGGAAGAAATCGGGCGAGACAGATACGGAGAAAGCCCTTTTCGAAATCACCGGCACACCTCCTCCTCCGCCCCCTGCGAAAAACACCCCGCCCAAGGTGAAAATCACCCTTTTGACGGCAAAGCCGATCACGGGCAAGCCGGTGAATTTCAAAGCCACGGTGACCGATCCGGACAAGCAGGACACACACGTCTATGTATGGCGGGTCGGCGGCCAGATGATCGGGTCCGGTGCAAGCGCAAGCTGGAAAACGAACGCTCCCGGCAGCTATACTGTAAACGCGACGGTCTCCGACGGCACGGACAGGGGTTCGGACAGCCTCGCATTCAAGGTCGAAGACCCGCAGACAGTCAATCCGCCCCCTCCGAAGAAAAGGCCCTCCATCGTAAAAAGCGCCGTATTCTTCCATACAAACGTCATCCACGGCTACGGCAGCGACTCGAAATTCCAGTCGGGAGAAAGGATCGGACTGCGCCTGGAAGTCCTTCCGTCGTCTCCGCAGCATCGAATCGAGCTTCGCTGGCTCGATCCGGGAGGAAAGCGGATTCAATCCCGGACATTGGCCCTGCGAGGAAACGTCCCCAACCAGACCCGAATCGCCGAGGACTTTCTCGCCACCGGCCCTGCGGACGCAACGGGAAACTGGACCGTGGAGATCGTTGTCGATGGCCGGTTCGACCGAAACGCGACCTTTGTTCTGAACAGTCCCGGCTCGGGTTCGGGCTCGGGCTTCGCAAGGCCCGTCAGACCGCCGTCGGCAGGCAGACCTCCATCCAGCTCAGGTAATCCTTCGACATCGAATCCACCGCAACCTTCGTCTACGAGTGGGGGATGGAAAAAAGCTTTTTGAAGAATCAATATTTCTTCAAAAGTTCGATTCTTTTCAGCCATTCGTCGAAATGGGGGCATTGCCCACGAATGGCTTGAATACCTATGGCCTCGGAGATTGTTTTTCCCATGGCGGTTTTTCGATAACCGCTGCTCAGCGACTCCAATCTTTTGCTTGGTGCCTTTGCAGGATCGTCGTTGATTTCTTCGGGATTGTCGTACTGCTCCATGATTGCCTGAATTGCTGATGCATTGATGCCCGTCTTTTCCGAAAGGATGCCGGCGTCGCTGAACAGCAAAGCCTCGAATTCGTGCATCTCGATGTATGGTACAAAACGTTTTTTCGAATCGAATTTGGAAAAAGCTTCCGCTATCTCATTATAGGTCGCATCTTCGAGGATCTTGGCTTTTTCATTGGCCGATAGACCGATGCCGCTTTTTATCAACCTATCCGTTTCCATTTTTCCGGGCCATTGAGAATCGATTCTGAAAAAGTCGAACATGGTCGAAATGAAAATATTTTCGCGTTGTTTGAGAAGATTGCCGATATCCTTGAGTGCCCTGTCGAAACGAATATTTCCGCCTTTATGGCCTGGTTTTCCGATCAGTTTCGGGTAAAGAAAAATTCCTTGATCAGCCATCTGGGGAGCAAGAAGGTCCCGCACGAAAGTCTGTTCCGTACGCCCTTCCACGACAATGTAGACGATTATGTTATTCAAGGTCGGGACCCCCGTCGAAAATGTTTTTCCGCCAGAGTTCCCCCAGTGAATAATCTTCGAGCCAGGAAGAAAGGTCTTCCTTGTCCAGACGCTCGAAGACCGACGCGCCTTTTCTCCGATTTACGACGACAACATCCTTTGGTTCGAAACAATCGACGAGCAAAGGAGACTGTGTGGACACGATCAATTGAAATTTCTTGGAGGCCGCAAGAATCAATTCGGCCAAAATGTCGATGGCATATGGATGAAGACCCAGTTCGGGCTCGTCGATGATCATTGTCGAAGGCGGATCCGGTTGCAGCAATGCCGTTGTCAAGCAGATAAAACGAAGCGTGCCGTCAGACAGATGCTGGGGTTTGAGCGGATAGTCGGACCCTTTATGTTTCCACCTTAGACGGACCTTTTCGTTTTTGTTCGGTTTCAGGATAAAATTGTCGAAAAATGGGGCCACCAACCGTATCGTATCCATGATTTGGCTGTAGACGGCCTTTTCGTCATTCTTCAGATAAAATAAATAGGGCGCGATATTGGAAGCATCGAATCTTAAATAATCGCAATCGTCAATGGTTTCGAACCGGCGCATCGAAGACGCCTTGCTCGTGTCGTGGAAATGGTATATCTGCCAGGAAGAAATCGCTTCATATATGCAGTATGCGACGTTTCGTCCGCCGGAAGCGTCCGACCTGTCCTTGTCCTTGAGCAGTTCGGGTCTCGTTTGTCCGCTTCCCATTTTCCGCCAACCATTCAGATCGCTTTCATGATATCTTTCTTCGTCGATAATGATAAAAGTTACATCCCTTGTTGGTACGAGCTTGAAGCGATAGCCATTCGGACCGAACATGGTTTTTATTTCGATTTGTTCCGTCGTTTTGGGGCCATTGAACAGAAAATCGTCGCTATCTCCTGAATCCGCGATGAAGGTCTTCAAGCTCGCCCTGGCAAGCCCGGGAAGAGGCAATTCCATCATGGCTCGCAGCAGCCGGAAAAAATCGATCAGGTTGCTTTTTCCCGCGCCGTTTCCACCGATAAAAACGTTTAGATTCGCAAGCCTGAAATCTTCAAGGTTTTCGATTGACTTGAAGCCTTTGATTGTCAACAAATCCAAAGATTGTGTCATTTGTTCGCGCTTTCCATTCTCTTTTATTTCTAAATCGCAACTTGAAAAAAATTGGACCTGTGCGGTAAATCTTCAATATCCTCACACAAAGACACAAAGCGGCGCAAGTGGCAATATTAGTGTCTTTGCGGCTTTGTGTGAGAATTACATCGGGTATCCATCGAACCAACCGCACAGGTTGAAAAAAATCGCCGTTGCATTCTAAAGTCCAAGATGGCAAGGAGCTTAAACGATACGCAAGTATCTCGCAATTGATTTTCTCCGAATGCCCGGGGGCTGGTTCTTATTTCGACCATATATCCGCAGAACGCGGACGCGAAGCGTCCTGGTATGCATTCCAACGCGAAGCGTTGGAACGAGGCGGTGAGGGCATGGCCGGAATAGAAACCAAGTCCAATACCTGGAAAAAACCTTATTTTTTGTTCTTGACCTTGGTAGCGCGTCGCATTTTTTATACTCACCAACCTTATTACCATATTATGTTCCTCGCACTCCTTATATCTACCGCCTTATATGCGCGAAGGCCGATCGCCCAATACCGTCCAGCCGCCTACGAGAAATTACCTAATAAGGTAATAATGTTGGTGTAAAAAATGCGACCGTATGGCTACTAATGTAGAAAAGAACGAAAATAAGGTTTTTTTGTTCCACAATGAGATTTCCGGCGGTCTTTTTTAAAAACCGCCGTTCATGCCGGTTTTTCACGCTACGTCAGATAATGCATCCTCCAAATGGATGTGTCCGCAACGGTCCCCGTACGCTACAATAGCCCGGCAATTTATTGCCGGGGTTGAGCCGCCGGTGCTGCCCAAGTCCCGTTAGGGACGACAGATATAGGAGCTTCGGCAATGGAATTTCTCCAAGATTTGCAGAAACAGGGAATGCTACCCGAGCTGATACACCGCTGTTTTTTTCTCTGCCAGACAACTCGATCTATCGCCAAGGCCTTTGCGAAAATTGAATGTTGCATTTCCGTTTCGTTTCGGTATAGTTGTAAATTGCTTGTACGAAGCGGAATGAAACAACCGGTTGTTACTCGGCCGAGAAAATGCGAACCATTTGGATTTGTTATGAAACGTTGCAAACCCGGCGCTTCGCTGGTCAGAATACTGGGAAAAAAAGGCGGCGGCACGTCTGTGGCTGGGGCGGGCATTTTGATTTCGGATTGCCACGTCATGACCTGCGACCACGTGGTCGAAGGCCTTGCCGACGAAGACGGACGGATATTCCTGGATTTTCCCTTGCTGGATGCCCGGCGGGAACTGACCGCCACAATCGAATTGCGCATTCATGAAAAAAAAGAACCCGATCCGAGTCGTCCCGAGGATGTTTGCATACTGAAGCTGGAACGCGGCCAGACGCTTCCGGTCAACGCTTGTCCCGCTCGGTTTCTGAACCCTGAAGACGAACATGCGTTCGGCCTTGAGGTAACGGCATGCGGGTTTCCCGAGAACATGGAAGAGGGAGACTTGGGCGATTGGGTGGAAGGGAATATCAGGGGAGGGACGGGCCGGGGTTTCGTTCAGATCGATCACAGCGAAACCAGCCGCGATATCGTGGAGGGTTTCAGCGGTTCTCCCGTATTCGATAAGGAAAGACGCTTTGTCGCCGGGATGTTGGTCAGCATAAACGTCAGGCAGGACAAACGCTCCGGGTATATGATCCCGGTTTCCCTTCTGCAAAAGGCGTGGCCGGACCTTTGTGTTCAGCAAGAGCCAAAGAGCGAGGACACGGAGGAAGAGTCCGTTGCGGTGAAAGAGTCCGACGATGGTCCTGTGGTGGCGAAAATGTGCGACAGGGTAAAAGAAGACGAAGCATTTGAGAATTTCTTCTGCGCCAAATGCACCGAATGCTCGAACCAGCCACAATTTTACATTGTTTGTGGAAAAAAGGGCGATTGTCACGCAAGTTTGATCGACAGGTTCGTCGCCACCCATGTGCGAGAATATATCGAAAGCCATTGGTTCACCACGGTAACTCCTCCGAAACCCATCCATGTGATCTGGCCTTCGCACGGTTCGCCCGATTTGAGAAAAAAGCACCTGAGAAAAAATATCGTCAGGGCTTTCGCGGAAAACCTTTCCGGGCAAGAGCTTTCCATTGCCGATCTTTGCGAAAGATTGAAGCTTGAAGAACATCGGGTGGTGGTCCTTTATCACGATATTCTGACATCGCGCATCGATCAAGGTTTCGAAGAACTCGCTCGTTTCTACGCAACCGAATGCTGGGGCGCTTTCGAATGCCGCGAGGATTTTCCGCTTTTTCTTGTTTTCTTCAACTTGATTTCTTCTTCCCCTGACAATCGAAGCTTTTTGGAAAAGATGAAAGATCGTTTTTTCGGCAAAAAACCGGTGGAAAGGGTCCTGAAAGATTCTTTCGGCGAGATGGAAACGGTCTGCATAATCGGCGAGTTGACGGACCCCGACGAAGACGACGTTTACGAATGGTTCAGAAATTACAAAGCCGAAATTTCCGAAGACCAATGTCTGAAGCTGATCAAGGATATCTTCGGCGGGCAAAAAGCGCTGTGCATGTCCGCCATAGAGGCCGCGCTGGAGCAGTTGCAGTAATTTTACTTTAGTACTATAGAAAGGACGCAAACACGAAGGAATGCCAACAATGACCGACGAAATATTTTTCGACCTGTACGAGGGAGACGGCAGCACCATCGAGGAGAGAAATCGCGCTCTGCCTTTTTACAAGCCCGTGCCGGGCATGGCCGATGCGAAGAACTACATCGCCTCCCCGGAGCTGCGCGACGCGGTCAACGTGGCCGTGGCGCTGGGACAGCCCCTTCTGGTCACAGGCGATCCGGGCACGGGCAAGACCTGCCTGGCGGAGAGCGTGGCCTATGAGTTTAGGCTGAATCTGGAGAAGTTCCATACCAAGACCACGTCCATGGCGGACGATCTGTTCTACCGGTACGACGCCATGCGGCGTTTCCAGGATTCGCAGACGGAAGAGGGCGCAAAGCCGGTGGAGCATTACATCGCATGCCGGGCCTTGGGAGCGGCCATCATCCTGGCGAACCCGACGACGGAAGGGAAAAAAATTCTGCCGAAGGAAAAGAGGGATATGGGGCCGGTTCGGTCCGTGGTGCTGATCGACGAAATCGACAAGGCCCCGCGGGACCTTCCCAACGATATTCTGAACGAGGTGGAGAGGATGTTCTTCGAAATCCGGGAGACCGACTGGCCCCCATTCGTCGCCGCTGCCGAGTATCGGCCCATTCTGATTCTCACCAGCAATTCCGAAAAGAACCTTCCGGACGCCTTTTTGCGAAGGTGCGTGTTTCACCACATCGAGTTTCCGAAGACAAAGGCTTTGAAGAAGATCGTATTGCGGCGGTTCGGCGGAGGGAACGGGGATAAAAAAGGGATTTTGCTTGAAGAGGATTTCGTGGACGCGGCCCTGAAGCATTTCGATGGGATTCGTAAGCTCAAATTGAAAAAGCGCCCTGCCACGGCGGAGCTTCTATCCTGGCTGACCGTGCTGCACGGCATGAAGACGGCCCTGGAAAAACCGGGGGAAAAGGACAGGAAAAAACTGGAGAAGAGCTACGCCGCGCTGGCCAAGAACCGAGACGACTTGGAAAGCCTGAAAAGATACGTGAATCAGCTTTTCACATGACCCGATTTCGCAAAAACTTGAAGGCCGAGCTGGAAAAACACCCTTTTCCGTTCTCCGATTTCATGGAAGTCCTGAAGCGCAATGGTTTCACCATCGGCGTGGACCATTATCTTCGCCTGCACACCCTGCTGGCGAGATTGGAACCGGATGTTCCGGTCGAACGGCTCAAATCCATTCTGTGCCCTTTGTTCGCCGCCAGTGTCGAGCAGCAGCGGCGTTTCGGCATTTTGTACGACCAGTACGCCGATATTCTGAAGACAACGGAGCAAAGGCTTGCCGAATCGGGAATCCGGGAGGATGTGAAGGAAAAGGCGGCGGAACCGGTGTCCGTGCGGACCTGGATCTACTGGGCGGCTTTTTTCCTTCTTTTGACGGCGACCGCGCTGATTGTCTGGGATTTCCATCCCGAGCCGGTTGTTGTAAAGCCGAAAACGGTTACCGTCGCGGTGCCAGGCACCGGGGGAGAAACGCCGAACATTGAAGAGGAGCGGCTGCCGAACATCACCGACACCATTCCTCTTGGAGACCGCAGTCCCGGCGCGACTTTCTATCAGAAATACGGGGAGACGATCCGGTGGACCGCCGCAGTAGTCCCGATCCTGATCTCCTTGCTGGTGCTGATGTTCCGCTCCGCCCGCAGGAAGTTCGCGCTGGAAAAAAGCGCCGGCAAAAGCCCTCCATATGTATGGCCCATCCGGGTGGAAACCGCCCGGCCGCCCTTTTTCAGCGAAAAAGAATTCTACGGGACCGCCGCCCGCATGAGAAGGCGGATACTGACCGATATCCTTCGTCCCGACGTGAACAAGACGGTTTCCGAGACGGTGCGAAACGCCGGGTATCCCACATTTATAGAAAAGGCCCTGACGCGTCCGCCGGAATACCTCGTCCTGATCGACTTGGCGAGCGAAAACGACCACCAGGCCAGGTTCGTGCAATCCCTCGCAGACACTTTGCAAGCCGAGGGGATTTTCGTGCGCCGGTATTTCTTCTCCGGCGACCCCCAGGTATGCTTCGCCGAGCCGGACCAGCCCAGGGTCCATCTGTCCGTATTGTCTTCCCGGTTTCCGGGGCGGCGGCTGGTGGTCGTGGGGGACGGGGATTCGCTGGTGCATCCCATCACCGGCAAGCCCGAGCCTTGGCTCGAACAGTTCGAACCCTGGCCCGAGCGAGCGTTGTTCACCTTCAAGAAAACCTCCGAATGGGGCAGTAGGGAAGTCGATCTCGCCGCGTTGTTTCTCGTGCTTCCGGCTTCCATCGACAGCTTGTCGGAAATGGTCAAGTGGTTCGAGAAACCGGACGCTGAGGCCCCGGTGCCCGAAAACGGAAAAAAACGTTTTGCCCGGTTTGCCTTGAACGTCCGTTCCGGCGACGTCGAGGCGATTCGCGAACGGCTGCCGGACGAGCAAACGTTTCAGTGGCTCTGCGCCTGCGCCGTGTACCCCGAATTGAGCTGGGGCCTCACCCTGTACCTGGGCATGCTCGACTGCGGCGAGATCACCGAGCAGCGCCTCCTCGCCCTGATCCGGCTTCCGTGGTTTCGAACCGGGTCCTTGCCCGACGACCTGCGGGTCGGTCTTCTATACCGCTTGGACAACGCCCGGCTCAGGCAAATCAGAAAAGCGATCTTCGACGTTTTGAAAAACGACCCGCCGCCGGAAGGCACCGTCGCCAGGGAATTCTACGAGCTGAACCTGGCGGTGGAACTGTGGATGGTATCTTCGAAAAATAGGGACTATTTGAAGAAAATCCGGGATAACGAAGCGTTGCTGACCCGGGACTACACCACGGTGAAAATCCTGGACGGCGCATCTCCCTCCCGCCTGAGCCTGGTCCTTCCGCAATGGCTTCGAAAGCGGCTGTTTAGAAAGGGATCTCCTCTGTTCGGGCTCCGCTCCGGCGTATGGGCCGCCTTGGCCCTGTTCGCGTCCTTTTCTCTCTATTTATGGATACCCGCGCCTACCGAACCGGTCGCTTCCGTCACACGGGAAATCGTCATGGTATTCGCGCATGTGCCTGCGGGTACGTTCACCATGGGAAGCCCGGATACAGAACCCGGCCATGAAAACAATGAAAAGCTCCACGATGTGACCCTGACCAAAGGCTTCTACATGCAGACCACGGAAGTGACCCAAAAGCAATGGACGGCTTTAATGGGCGAAAATCCGTCTTATTTTAAAAAGTGTGGGCAGGGCAAACAATCGGAGCAGACAGGGCAGGAACCATCGGATTGTCCCGTGGAAAAAGTATCGTGGGATGACGCCAAGGAATTCATACGGCGCTTGAACCGGCAAGTGGGCGAGGACAGGTACCGCCTGCCCACCGAGGCGGAATGGGAACGGGCCTGCCGGGGAGGAACGCAAACAGCTTTGTATACGGGGCCGATTGAAATCTTAGGGGATAACAACGCCCCCGCGCTCGATCCCATCGCTTGGTACGGGGGAAACAGTTGCGCGGATTACGAAGGGGCAGCCAATTGCAAGGAAGACGATTCTTTGTGGAAAGATAAGCAGGAAAAATGCGACAAATGCGGCACCCAGCCCGTGGCACAGAAAAAGGCGAATCAGTTCGGATTGTATGACATGTTGGGCAATGTTTACGAATGGTGCGAAGATTGGTATGGGGAATATCCAGAGGGACCTGTTGAAAACTATGTGAATAATGAAAAAGGCGTCCTCCGGGTCCTTCGCGGCGGCTCCTGGTTCTTCAACGCTCGCAATTGCCGCTGCGCGAACCGCTTCGACTGGATCCCGGACGTCCGCTACGACTTTGCGGGCTTTCGCCTCGCGAGGTCATTACCCTAAGCTCTTTTACCCTTTTACCCTTTGCGCGGTCCGCCGGTTCGGGTTCGGCGTCGCCGCCGAAGGCGCGACAGGCCGAACCCGAACCGGCGGACCGCGCAAAGGGCCCTGCGGGATTGGATTTAACATCGGCCACTTTCAGAGACTATCGTCCCGGCAGCCGTCATTCCGGGCGGAGCGGTATACAACCCGGGTGTCGATAAAATAGCTGGATTCCGTCTTTTCCGGGAATTTCTTACGTAGAAAATGCAGCGAAGACCCGGAATCCAGGCACCGAAATTAGAACCAAGCCCGGCGCTGCAAGCAAGATGGGGGGTGAGCGCATGAAGGTTAGGATTTTCACCCTGCGGTTTTCCAAGATCATGGAGGGTTTCGACGACGAAAATGTCCGCCTGTTCATGTCGGACAAGGAAATCGTGTCCGCCAACGAGCATTTTTTCGAGAAGGACGGCTTGCCGTATATCGCGTTGGTCCTTTTCTATCATTCCGGGCCGCCCGCATTGGAAGTGGAAAAAAAGACCGAGGCCAGGGAATCGAGGAAAAGCGAATACAAGTCCATCCTGGACGACCAAAGCATGCCCGCGTTCAACATGTTGAAAGAATGGAGAAGGGAGCGGGCGAAACAGATGGGTTCGCCGCCCTATGTGGTTTTCAACAACAGGGAGCTGGCCATGATCGCCGAAAAAGCGCCGGCGAACCTGAACGAGCTTGCGCAAATAAGGGGCGTGGGAAGCTGGAAGCTTGAAAAGTTCGGGGATGAAGTCCTAGGGATTGTAAGGAAACTGGCGGAGCTAAAGAAAGCGGAACCAAAGAAAAAGGGTTCATCGCGGATTTGTGGGGAAAGGTGCCTCGATGGTAGCCAGACCATCCTGGTCTGGTGTGTCTTGGCTTCGATGGAGTGGCGTATTCGCGTTACCGCGACCAGAGCTGGAAGACCTGGTTACCTTTACCGCTCCCCACAAATCCGCGATGAACCATAAAACCTTGTACTCGATGATCGAAATTGTTGGGCGAAAACCGGCCGAAGTTGCAACCAAGCCTGACCGATGCAAAAGGCGCAAAAAGTCGCGTACCCCGGTAGCGCCGTCTTCCACGGCGGCGCTGTGCCTCTCGGATGGGGCAGCGCCGCCGTGGAAGACGGAGCCACCGGACTCCAGGCTTTTTCCCCTGATGGGAGGCCGTCATCCGCACAGGTCGAAAAAACTTGATCATCGAGTTGTATAGGTTTCATTGCGGGAAGCCGACCGCCATGCTGGTCCGCTCAAGAGGGGAACGCTCGAGCCGGACATTGTTTAATTATTTTTTTTGATCCAAAAGAAAAACCTTATTTTAATTTTTTTTAACCGTAGTAGCATGTCGGATTCGCCGAAGAAAGAACCAAACCTGGATTGCGGTATCCAGGGATTGCGCACGGACAGTCGAAAATATAACATCCAATCTTTTTTTTGTTAGAAGGCTTAACAGGAAAAAAATGAGCGAAAGGAAGAAAAATGAGCGAAATGCCGTTCGAGCTGGAAGACGGAAGTATAGTTTACGTGGAGGTGGAGGAACCGGAAGGGGGAATGCGCAGGGTTTCTCGCGGCGGAGAAGAAAAGGAGGCAAAGGCCGCCAAACGGTTTTCGGACGCCATGGCCCATATCCGTCCGGCGGCCCAGATGGTGCTGGATTCGTTCCGGGAGATGAACACGCCGGACGAAATCGCCATGGAGTTCGGCCTGAAATTCAACGCCAAGCTCGGAACCGCGGTCCTGGCCTCCGTGGACAGCACCGCCACGTTCAAGGTGTCTATAAAATGGACAAATCCAAAGGCGTAGAGTGGGGTGATGAAAATCATCCAATTTCGGGAGATTTTTTTCTGCCGGGATTTGTTCCCGCTCGCGGCAATCCGCACGGGCTGGTTCGGGATCGTAGGGTGGGTGGGTCGATCCCCTGGCGCTGTCGCCAATTCAACTTTTCTTGAAATGGATGGCCCGACAATCTTGCACGGAGTCCAACCCACCATTTTCCGCGCCAATTCGTGGCTACTTCGAACGAATGACATCGAGGCGGCTCGGGAAATGGTGGGTTGGGCTTCGTACAAGCTCGAAGGGCGCGGGCGTTAACAAGCTTTAAACCAGCCTGATCGCCAGGGTTTCAACCCACCCACCCTACGCACCCGAACCAGGCCACTCGATAGCTTGGGCGGAATAAAACCCGGCGGAATTTCTGCGGCTAAACAGGGAGCATTTTCATCACCCCAGGCGTAGGGCGATTGGAGAAAAAAAATTATTTTCCGATCTTGGCCTTTGATTAAAGGTCCGTGCTACAAGTAGTGACAAATAGGCCACGAAAAAACACGAAAAGGCCCGAAAATCGTTTCGTGTTCTTTCGTGAAATTTCGGGACCTCTGTGCGGTTGCTCTTCAAAATCCTCACACAAAGGCACAAAGACGCAAAGTCACGATTTGGCAATCTTAGTGTCTTTTTGGCTTTGTGTGAGGATTATATGGGGATACTCGAACCAAGCGCACAGGTCGAAATTTCGTGGCCGAATTCTTGATCACTGCGAGCGTCCTGTGCAGTTGTATCGGTGCAAAACGCACAAAAAGTCACGTACCCCGGTAGCGCCGTCTTCCACGGCGGCGCGGTGCACCTCGGATGGGGCAGCGCCGCCGTGGAAGACGGCGCTACCGAGATGGGCCTGGTTTTAACTTCGGCCGGTTTTCATCCAACAGTTTCGATGGTCGCATGGATTCCGGATCTAAAGCAAGCTCCGCCCGGAATGACGGTTTTGGTTGGCCGACATTATAACCAAAACCTACCGGGGTATTCAGGCTTTTTCCTTGATGAAAGGCCGTCATCCGCGCAGATCGGAAAATGGTGGGTTGGTCTCCGTGCAAGATTGCCAGGCCATCTATTTCAAGAAAATTTGGATTGGCGACAACGCCCGGGCATCGACCCACCCACCCTACGCTCCCGAACCAGCCCGTGCAGATTGCCGGGAGGGGGAAAAATACGGGCGGAAAAAAGTCTCCCGAAATTGGTTGACTTTCATCACCCCGGCCGAGATCTACATGTCGAAGCGCTAATGCCGCCTCATGTCGCGCTGTTCCTTCGACGGATGCGACGGCGGCGGGCCTTTGCGGTAAGAGCCCCCGTCCTGCCCACCGTACACCGGCGAGTTGGGAATTTTGACCCTGGAGGGCGAATACTGCTCGCTTTCGCGTCTTTGTTTTCCATATTTTTCGAATTCCTGTCTATCGGAATCATGTTTTTGATATTCCTGTTTTTCATATTCATAAGGCGCGACTGGTTTCTGTTGCCGTCGTTCCTGGGAGCTTTCCCGTTGCCGTCGTTCCTGGATGCTTTTCTGTTGCTGGCGCTCCTGGGAGGTTTTCTGTTCCTTTCGTTCCGCGCCTTGCGATTCCCCGCGACGCATTTGCTCGCCGGGGGCGTATCTATTGTGATTATCGTGATCCGAGGGCTTGGCATCCCATCCTTGGCGATGCGCAGGCGGCGCAGTTTTCCTCGAATCTCCCGATGGTGCGTTCCCGGTCTCCCGCCGGTCTTGCCGGCCGCCATGGCCGCGCGATTCCCATTGGCGGCGCTCTTCGCCATACTTGCGAACATCGTCGGCATGTCGGGTGATCTGGCGATACCTTTTCGGGTCGGCTTTCTGGAAGCGCATATTGGCGTTTTTTCCATCGGCTACCCGTTTCATGGGCGAGGCAAATTCGAAGCCGCGGCGCTGGGGGTCGGGCATTTTGCTTGCGCGGGCCTCCATTTCGCGATAGGTCCGGGGCGGACGAAGGGATTTGTCTTCGCGGCGACGCTGGTATTCCCGTCTTTGGTACTCGTCCCAGTGCGTTATGTCCCGTCGATGCCGCCAGTGTTCGTGCACGTAGATCGGATCGTACCAGTGGCGTCTCCACCTGCATTCGTACCAGGGGTAGATGCCGATGCCGATGTACAGGCTGTCGTAGTAGTCTCCGAAGTAATAGTGGCAGTATCGCGGATAGGTGAACATCCCGAATTCCAGGTTTCCGGCATCCACGACAATGCTCAAACTGTAGGAATAGCCAGGGCGCGAATAGAGGGGCCTGGGAAAATACACCGGCGCGAACAGCACGCCGCGCTGGTCCAGGACGTAATCCCAGTGTCCGGGGGAAAAGGCGTATCCGCGCGGAGTCCATACGTAGTGCGACGGCACCCAAACCCAGTCGCGCTGCGCTTCAATCCAGTAGCCATCCCTCAAGATGTAGCGGTCGCGGTACCAATACCAGCAAGGAGGCACCCAGATTCGGTCGGGCGACGGAGGCGATTCCGGCGGTTCTATGTCGGGCGTGGCCGGGGGCGCGGGCAAGTATTCGATTTCGTTGTTGCCGACCGCCGCCCAGAACCCGGAGACCCACCGCCAGCCTTTCGGGGACTGCGCCCAATATCCTGGCACCCAGGACATTCCGGGAGGCCCGACGCGCCAGCACCCGCTTACCCAGATGTAGTCGTTTCGTTCCGAGTCCCACGCCCAATAGCCCGGCACCCAGGTAAAACGCGGGTCCGCAGGGGTGGTTTCCGGCGGCAATTCATTGATGTCGGCCGGGGGCGCGGTCGGCGTCTCGAGCCCCTGCTGGTCCTCCAGATTCACCGGCTGCGCGAAGGCCTCGTTGACAGGCCCCCGGGTAAGCACCACCGGCTGCTCCTCGACTGGAGTCGGCGGGGCCTGCCCTGTGGCCTCGCCAAAAAGACCTGCCGTCGCCATGATTGTCGCCAAAACTATCGCCGCTGCTGTCTTCATTTCGTTCTCCTTTGCATTTAAAAAGCGGCAGACGCCGGTCTCCGCGAAAACACCGGCACTGCACTGCGGAATTCGATCCAAACTGCAGAGGCTCGCAAAGATTTACGAAGGCATATGAGTCCGAAGGCATATGAGATGGTGGAATTTGCATACGCAAGCCAAGGGAGCCGAGACGGTCGATTCGCCGAAAACATCTGACGGAATCGGTTGCTTCGGGAACGGGAAAGGTTCTGTACTGGATTGCATTTCCTTGGGATCGAATTATAGAATCGGAAATTAATTTTGAAACAACCTTTGTCAAACAGGTGGCTATAGAGCCAGATCCGGTCCCAGCAAGTTGACCGGAGTAGCCGGACTTTGGCTGGTGAAATCGGGGTCCCATCCGAATTCCAACAAAGCGTCGGCGTCGTGGACGACGTTTTCCGGGTAGTCTCCTTCCGCCACATGGATGGTGGGCGAGCCGAAAGCGGCGTCGATGGCGTCCTGGATGGTGGAAAAACAAGGTGTGTTGCCCCCGCAGACGCCCAGCGGCTCCACATAGTAATCGTCGGGTGCTTCGCCCACGACCACAGGGTCCGAGCAGGAATTGTTGGTCTCGTCGCTTTCCACGATAATAGTATCGGGGTCCACTTCGCACACTCCGCCGTCGGGGTTGTTTTTCGTTTCGGCGGTCGAAGGGGTCGCCGTGGTGGTCACGGTGAACTTGCCTACGCTGTCGATCTGAACTTGACCGCCGTCGGCAACGCATTGAATGACGTTGTCAAAGTTGCCGCCCAAGGCGCATGACAGATTTCCGGCAACACCCGTTTCGATGGAGACATTCGCGCCTTCGTATGACATGCCGCTTGTCGGCATTTCATCGATGAACACCGTTTCCCCGTCGTCGAAAACCGCGCTTGCGTCGCCGGTATTTTCCACGACGATTTGCCAAGTCCAGGAGTATCCCAACTGGGTGGAGCCGTCCACGTCGTTGCTCTTTTCGGCCACCAGATCAGGCGCTGTGACAAGAAGGTCCGCCGAAGCGTCGTCGTCGCCCGGGCCGGTTTCCGCAGACCCGATGTTCTCCGCCGTGTTGGTTTTCGAGCCGGCGGAGGATGCCGTAACATCCACGGTGACGGTGCATTATGTGTCCGCGCCGATGGTGGCGGAGGTCAGGTTGAAAGTGCTTCCGCCCGCAGTAGCGTCATGCGCTATGGCACCGCAGGTGCCGCCGACGTTGAGCGGATTGGTGTTGACCATTCCGGTCGGATAGGAATCCGTGAAGTTCAGGCCGTTCAAGCCGACGGAATTGGAATTGGTTATGGTGTAAGTGAGTGTCGAGGTATCGCCCACGTTGATGGTTTCCGGGTCGAACGCCTTTTCGAAAGCGGGAAGTGCGTAGACGGTGAGAGTGGCCGAAGCGTCGTCGTCGCCCAGGCCGGTTTCCGTCGATCCGATGTTCTCGGCCGTGTTGGTTTTCGAGCCGGCGGAGGATGCCGCAACATCCACGGTGACGGTGCAGGAGGTGTTCGCGCCGATGGTGGCGGAGGTCAGGTTGAAGGTGTTTCCGCCCGCAGTAGCGTCATGCGCTATGGCGCCGCAGGTGCCTCCGACGTTCAGAGAATCGGTGTTGACGATTCCGGACGGGTACGTGTCGGTGAAGTTGAGCCCGGTCAGGGGTTCGTTGTTGATGTTGGCGATGGTGAAAGTCAGGGTGGAGGTTCCGTTCACGTTGACGGTGCTCGGGTCGAAGCCCTTCTCGAAGGTCGGATCGGCCAGTACGACGGTCACGCTGCTGCCGCTTTCGCAGTTGTTGTTGGTTTCATCGTTCTCCCAGACGGAGTCGGTCTGGTCCACGAAGCAATCGTCGGCCGCGTTGTCGAAGACGCCCTGCTCGGTGTAACTGGCGATCACGTCTACGTTGACGGTGGCGCCTGCGTCGATGGTTCGGTCTTCGGCCCCGCTAACGGTGGCACAAGTCAGGACGTTGCCGTTGTCGCCGGAAAATATGCAGTCCATCGAACCCGATCCCAGGGCGACCGCGCCCGGGTCGGCATAGGTCGGTCCTACGGGGAAGGTGTCTGTTAAAACGGTGCTGGGATGGGGGATGGTCGCCTGGTCCGGGCCGTTGTTTGTGATCGCCAGCCGCCAGGTCCAGTCGTCGCCCACGGCCGGGTCGCCTGCCGGTTCGGTTACGCTCTTGGCCACGGTCAGATCGACGTCCGCCAAGTCCTTGTCGGTGTTGGTGATCACGCATACGATGTCGTCGTCCTCGTTCACCGTGACGGTGACGGGGTTTGCGCCGCTGGCCACGACAGAGCCTGCGCCGTCGTCGTCCCGGCATTCGATGGTCGTGTCGTAGTCCGCGAGGTCGGTATCCGTGCCTGCGGCTTCTCCCACCCGGTGGTCTCCCGAATCCACCGTGATTTCTCCCGTGGTCCCGCCATGGGAGACGTCGGCCCCCGTGCCATCCGTGTCGCCGTCGATTTGAAGATTGAAGAGTCCCGGATCGTAGTCCGGGGCCAGGTTTTTGACTACTTCGATCTTGCCCGTGCTCACGGCGTATTCCAGGCCGTAGTAATTTCCGCTGTCTATGTCGGCCACGTCGATATCGCTGTAGGTGGTGTAGCCGGTTTCGGTGTCCACGGCGAACAGCGCCCATACATTGCCGGAGCCGCCGTTGTATCTTCCCACGAAGAGAAACTGGTTTCCGGTGGGATCCAGTGTGGCGACCCCGGTGTACGTGGCGATCGGGACCCCGCCGCCCGCCACGGTGGTATCTCCGATGGGCGTCGCCGCGCCCGTGTCGGGATCGATGGTCGCCAGTCGTCGCTCCGCGCCTTCGAAGACGAGGGAGTACAGCTGCCCTTCCAGCTGGTCGAATTCGAGGCTTGCGACGGCGTTGTAGTTCACGCCCGACAATGCCGCGGAAGTGGCGGTCCCCGTTGATGTATCGACGGAATAGATGCTTCCGGGGATGCCCCCCGTGCT
Organism: Desulfobacterales bacterium; assembly: GCA_963674505.2. Lineage (GTDB taxonomy): Bacteria > Desulfobacterota > Desulfobacteria > Desulfobacterales > SKZT01. The sequence goes on along the minus strand of CAXXIG010000001.1, from coordinate 4,044,605 downwards.
TCCGAGAAAGTAAAACTTGCCCAGGCTGCCGCTGCCGGCCGCGATTCCGCCCACAGTGTAGATGGGCGCGGATATGGTCCCGTCCAGAAACGAGACGGTCCCGTCGGACGGATCGATGACGGCGAGTCGCCGGTCATCGAGGGAGGTACCGGTCTGAAAAAGTCCGTAAAGCGTTTCATTCGAATCGTCGTACCAGATGCCGACCACCGTGCTGTCGGTGCCGAAGCCCAGCTCCTGCGATGTGGCGGACCCGTCGGCCGTGTACACGGTGAATATTCTCGAAATGCCGTCGGATTGGGTCTTTCCTATGAAATAGACGACGTCGCCGCCGATGCTGTACGCCGTGATGCCCGACGGCGTGGAAATGTCGTCGTCGTAAATGGAAGTGGCCGTGCCCAGAAGCGCGATGTCGCCTTCCAGGGAAATCTGTCCGAGTTGGCGGTTTCCCGGGTCGGAAGACGGTTGGAAAAGGCCGTAGGTCGGCTGTTCGATGTAAAGAGAACGGTCTTGCGTGTCCAGGATGGTTATGGTCTGGACTTGATCTGTGCTGTTTTGCGCCTCGTCCGTGGCGGTCCAGGTCCTGCGGATTTCGGTTTCGAACGGAAGGGGGCCTTTGATCACCGTGTCCGCATATGTGATGACGGGGTCTGCGGTGACGTTGTCGCTGGCCGTCGGGTATCCGCCGGTGTTTTCCGGCGACGTGTCCTCGCCGAGGTTCACCGACGTGTCGGGCGGGAACGAATCGAACGTCGGTGGTGTATTGTCGATGAAAATGTCGGTACAGGTCGGATCGGCGCTTTCGTTTGCGACATCGGGATCGTCGGTATAGGCTTCGTTTATGCCGGTCCCGGCGACCGTGCCTTGGTTGCAGACCAGCTCGGCGCCTGTGTCGTCGACGACCACGTCGAACGTGACGGTGGCCGTCGCGCCGGCGGCGACGGTCCCCAGAGCGACTTCCACGGAGGTATCTCCCTGGCTTTGTCCGGTTGTCACCGTTCCATGGGTGGTGGTGACCGAGCCGGTTACAAGTGTGGTGTTTTCGTCGGGGGTGTCGGTGAAGGTCAGCTCGACGTCGGCCGAGACCGGGATCGAAATCGTGTAGCGCAGGGTGTCGCCCGGATCGACCAGGGCGTCACGGTCTTCGAAATACTCGTCGTCGTATGTGAAATCGACGCCTCCCAGTCCGTCGTGGGTCAGCAGGAAAGGATCTTCGTCCTCGCCGTCCCAAGCGAGAGTGGCAGTGCCTCCGGGGGGCGATGACCTCGGCAGATAGGAAAAAAGAACAAAGCCGCTTGTGGAGAATCCCCGGCATCGACGGCGTCGAACTGATGCGGGCCACGTATATCGACCACGTCTTTCCAAAACATGCCCACGACGGGTTCGCCATCGGCGTAATCGAGCAGGGGGCATTGGGATTTTATTACAGAGGCGAAAACCTGGTAGCCTCGCCGGGAACAATCAATCTGGTAAACCCAGACGAAGTCCACACCGGCCATGCGGAATCGGAATTCGGATGGACCTATCGAATGTTCTACATAGACGCGCCCCTGCTTCAAAAGGCCGCTGGCGAAATTGCAGACCGCCCGACCCAAATGCCCTTTTTCCAGGCGGGCGTCATCCACGACACCGCTCTTGCCGACATGATTCGCCGTCTTCATATCGACTCGGAAAAAAAGGCGGTCTCCCGGCTGGAAGCCGAATCCCGCCTTCTGACCATGCTGGGCCAATGGATCGTGCGCCACGCGGATGCCTCACCTCCGCTTCACTCCATCGGACACGAGCGTCGGCCGGTCGAAAAAGCCCGCGAGTACATCGAAGAAAATTACAATCAAGATGTTTCCATCGAACAACTCTCGTCCATCGCCAACCTCAGCCCCTTCTATCTAATCCGCGCCTTCCGACGGGAAACGGGCCTGCCTCCTCACGCCTTTCAAATCCAAGTGCGCGTCCGCCGCGCCAAAGACCTTGTCAAATCCGGGCGGTCCCTTGCCGACACAGCATACGAAACCGGCTTCACGGACCAAAGCCACCTCACCCGGCATTTCAAGCGAATTGTCGGTGTCCCGCCGGGAAAATACCGCAGTTTTGTACAAGACGGACGAAAGCCCGAGAATTAATATCACGGGCAGATGCGGGCAATCGCGACAAAGACCGCGCGGTATTTCAACTTTCGAAAAAAGGAGACGGCTCGGATGGACAAATACGTGCATGGATATTCCAAAAAAGAGGCAAAAAGACTGAAGGACCAAGCCCAGACTCTCACGGCACTGCTCCACGCGGACACGGCCTATCCGCCAGGCAGTCGGGTCCTGGAAGCCGGGTGCGGAATCGGCGCTCAGACCGTTCCGCTGGCCCAAAACAGCCCGGAAGCCCGAATTACCGCCATCGACTTGTCCGATACGTCTCTTGCCAAGGCAAAAGAGACTGTCAGACAGGAAGGGATATCCAATGTCGAATTCGAAAAAGCCGACATCTTCAACCTTCCCTACGGCCCGGAAACATTCGACCATATTTTCATCTGCTTCGTACTTGAACACCTTGAAAATCCCGTGGAGGCCTTGGAAAAATTGAAGGGTGTCCTGAAAGACGGCGGTTCCATCACCGTCATCGAAGGGGATCACGGGTCGTTCTACTGCCACCCACAGTCCCCGGAAGCTTCCTTGGCCGTCGATTGCCTGATTAAGATTCAGAAATCCATGGGCGGAGACTCGCTGATCGGGCGACGGCTGTACCCCCTGATAGTTCAGGCGGGCCTGTCCCAAGTACGGGTGTCTCCACGCATGGTTTACGTGGACGCCTCCAAGCCCGAGCTGGTGGACGGATTCACCCGGAAAACCTTCATCGCCATGGTGGAAGGTGTAAAAGAGAAGGCCATCGCCATGCAAATGATAGACGAAAAAACCTGGAACAAGGGCATCGCCGATCTTTATCGGACGACTTCGGACGACGGGACTTTCTGTTATACTTTTTTCAAAGCCCAAGGCGCGTTGTTGCGTTCTTGATTCTTCTTACTCGATGACCAAGTTTTTTTTCGCCGAACGGACCGAGGCGACCGTCATTCCGGGCGCAGCGCAGCGGAGACCCGGAATCCAGGAGATCCGCAGAAGCGCATGGAGTCGAAGCTCTCGATGGAATGACAAAAAAAACTTGATCATCGAGTCTTAAAAAAGGGCTCGGCCCTATCAAATTGGATAAATATTGAGGCACGAACATGAGATCCGCCTCGTGAATCCCCGCTCAAGATACTGCCAAGCAACTTCCTCCGTACCAAAAGCCCGGACTTGGGTATCGACTGGAGTCGCGGGCTTGGTTTCTATTTCGGCAGTGCACTCACCGCCTCGTTCCAACGCTTCGCGTTGGAACGCATACCAGGACGCTTCGCGTCCGCGTTCCACCGATGCATGGCCGAAACAAGAACCAAGCCCGGAGTCGCTGCCACAAGAGAATCAGGCTGAAAGCCTCTTGCGACCACTCGTTGCATCAGGAAAATTTCAACCCAATCCCCTTTCCAACCAACAGGCTTTGCAGATTCCAGCCATCAAAAAATTGCGACCTATACGGTAACTCTTTAAAATCCTCACACAAAGGCGCAAATACACGAAGCGCCGTAAGGGACAACCTTAATTTCTTTGTGTCTTTGTGTGAGAATCAGATTGGGTATCCGTCGAACCAACCGCACAGGTCGAACAATTTCGGCCTGTGCGGTTGATGGCCTTTCATTACGGATCAAAGCCGGATAGCCACGGTAGCGCCGTCTTCCACGGCGGCGCGGTTTTCGATGTTCTACCGTTGTGAAATTCAAACGCACCGGACACCACGCCGCCGTGGCTGGTTCGTTTGGATCCCATAACGGCAGAGCATCGAAAGCATACTCTGTTTCTCAACCGTACAGTCCCGTCAGGGACGACAGACAATAGCCCGGCAATTTATTGCCGGGGTTGGCCCGCCGGTGCGTCCCAAGTCCCGTTAGACACGACAGAAATAAGATTGCTGGCAGTATGGTCTTCCACCCGGTTTGCAAGAAACAGGCAATTTTTCCAGGAGCATCGGACTCTGCCTGTTGTGGAAGAAGGCGCTACCGGACAAGCGAGTTTTGGGCCTTGCCGTCGATCAAACAGGTCGAAAAATTTTCGTCGTTGACCTCCATTTTGTTTTGGAGTATCTGGAAGAAGCTCGACAATCCTAATTTCAATGCCCTCGAATTCGAGGGGTTTAGAAAAAAAGCCGGATTGAACAGAAGACTTTAAAGAGAGGTGCCTATGAAAGGAAAAATGCGACCAACCATTATTTTCGGAACCGTTTTGTTTGGCGTCCTTTTATTTTTTTCCTGCCCGCTTCGCGCCGAAGGGACCATCATCGACGAATGGTCCGATGTAAAAGCGCCAAATGCCCCCGAAATCAAATCGGTACAAATCGATCCCGAGGTTACGGCCCTTCTGGTCTTAGACATTGAACAGCGAACCTGCAATTCGGAAAGAAGACCTCGATGCGTGGCGTCGGTACCCAAAATCAAGACGCTCATCGAAAAGGCCAGGGGTGCGGGAGTCCCTGTCGTCTACAGCCTGACCAGCAAAGGGACGCCGGAAACCATTCTAAAAGACGTCGCCCCGTTGAAAGACGAGCCGGTCGTTCAATCCTCGGTGGACAAATTTTACGGAACACAGCTGGAAAAGATTTTATCGGACAAAGGAATCAAAACCGTGATTATTGTCGGAACTGCCGCGAACGGGGCCGTTTTGGGCACAGCTATCGGGGCGGCAATGCGGAAACTCGATATCATTGTCCCGGTTGACGGCATGTCGGACCAACCATATTCGGAACAGTATGTCGCTTGGCATCTCGTCAACGCACCTGGAACAAGAAAAAGCTCAACACTAACGGCGATAGATCTCATCGAATTCTAAAGCAAACCATGCCCAGTCAACTCTGATAAATCCTTATTGCGTAATTCATAGTCGGCAGCTACGTTTCCGGATGTTGTTTTTTATATCAATCCCAACAATTGACAATTTAAATTATTTGAAAAAACAATTGATTGTGACAGTATTGATTATGCTGGCGGATAGTATGTGGTTTGAAATTATACTTGGAGCCATTTTATCACTGGTTATGCACTAAATGAAAGAATGAATAAAATTAAAGAGTTATTTCTTGAGTTTATTAAATCCTTATTTTCTAATGGAAACGGAAAAAGTATAATGAGTGATGAATTAAAAAAAAAGATACTTACGTTAAATGATAAAATTTCGCCGGAAATTCGTGATGACAATTTAATAATAATTCATCCTGAATTTCAGTTTGACAAATCATTTTTCATTCAAAATCGGACGATAGAAGATGTCATCGGAGATATCGATCAATTTTTAAGAATAAATTACATCAAAGGCTATTGTCTGTACTATAATGATTATATAGAATTTTTGATCAGCCTATCCAATTCAGATTTTGTTGATAGCCTTGTTAGATGTAACTTTATCATCGAAGGAAAGCTTGATAGCGACCTAATAAATTATGAGATTGGAAATATCTCAGATCAATTTTTCGAATTTATAGATAACACCTTGGATTTCGAATATTCCAAGACAGAACTAACTACATTGAAAATATACAACGTCAATAGGACCCTAAAGCTGCAACCAGATGGGAAAGACTATTTTGAAAAAGCTACAAGGATTGCGAAAACAATAATATTTGAAATATCGTACAAGACAAATATCTGCATTAAATTGCTGGATATTAGTACAGCGAAAAAAGATGAAGAGTCAAAGGACTATTCTGTATATGTGAAATTGATAGACAAAAAAATTTATCCGGCAAGATATGATAAAGATTTGATCCAATACTATTACAGAGCTATCCAGATGATTCCAAGCGAATTCCAGTACTTGGCTTTTTTTCAGATATTGGAATGTATTTTTGACGAGGTTTTTCTGAGTGAAACCATACAGGATTCCAGAAGAATCCTCGAATCAAGCTGGTTTACCACAAGAGAAGACAAAAGCATTGGAGAGTTAATCAGAGTTTTCGAGAGGTATAACAACGTAAAAAATGATCGAGAGAAAACGAGAATCGTTTTGGAAAAGTATTTTAAAGGTGAAGTAAGAAAAGAGGCCTATTTTTTAGCCAATAGAGAAATAACAGAAATCTTAAAAAATCTAAAAAAAATTAAAGACGAGAAAGAATTGAATGATTTGCAGAAAATCGCAGACATTATATACGACTACCGCTGTAAGTGTACCCATTCGAACAGAGCATTTCCTTTTAGAACTGAATTCGAAGGCTCATCTGAAGAATTAGAAATGTATATCAATTTAATCAAAAAAGTATCCGAGAAAATAATAACCAATTATCATGGCTATAGTGAGGAAATTTGATGATATGGCACGCATAGTATCTCTGATAAATATGAAAGGTGGCGTAGGAAAATCGACATTAACCGTTAACCTTGCTTGGCACCTCGCGGCCTATGAAAATTGGGCAAAAAAGGTGCTTGTGGTTGACTTGGACCCCCAATTCAACGCAAGCCAATACTTAGTAGGCGTTCACAAGTACATGAACATTATCAACGACAGTAAACCCACAATTTGGGAGATATTCGAACAACATACAAGAACACCAGCTGGTAAATTGAAAAAAATAGTACCTACTGCTTGTATAAGAAGCGTCGCTATAATGCGCAACGGCGGAAAAATTGACCTGATACCATCAAGATTAGAATTGTCTTTTTCATTAAGAAGCCCTGGACAAAAAGAATATTTACTTCAAAAAACTTTATCAAAAATTGGGGAGCTGTATGATCTCATCTTGATTGATTGCGCTCCAACAGAATCCATTCTTACTACTGCGGCATACCTTGCCAGTGATTATATCTTAGTTCCAGTGAAACCTGAATATCTTTCGACTATTGGTCTACCCTTGCTGGTCAATTCAATGCGGGATTTTCATGAACAATACGATGATAATGAAATTGAATTATGTGGCATTGTATTTAATGCCGTGACAAATTACTCTCCAGAAGAAAAGAAATCAAAAATGGAAGTTATAGAATTGGCCCAAAAAAACAATTGGTACATTTTTTCCAATGAGATTCCATATTCAAGATCATATCCAAAAGGGGCACGAGAGGGTCAACCTATTTTTAGAACGTCATACGCTCGTACGGATCAAGCAATTAGCTTCGCTATTTTTGCAGAAGAATTCGCACAAAGGATTGAATTATGAAAGACAGAAAAGAAATTCAGTTGTTAAAAGATATAGCGGAATTGTACGAAAAGCATGGGGCGGAATCGTTCGAATCACTTGCTCATCTTTTTTCAAACGAAAGATTTTCAAAAAATATATCAACTATTTTAATGGAAGTTTACAACAGATCCAAATCTATTGACAAAACAAAAAAGAAACCATCAAAAACTAAAAGTATTAGTTCATCTATTGATGATCTTAAAGAAGAAAGTCCAGAACAAGCTACTATATTGCTGAACATATATGACAACCTGAATGACAAGACATACTTACCAACCTTAAAGCAAATTAGATTGTTTTGTGAAGATAACGCCTTAAATCCCGTTACTGCAAGATCAAGAAAAACTGCGGTAAATCAGCTTGTCAAGTCTTTAATAAATCTCCCAATGGATGAGATTTCTAAGCTACAAAATGTGCTTGAAGAAGAGCATCAGGACAGAACCCTCGATGGGTGGAGTTCAATCATTTTAAATAAACGAGAAAATGAAGATCATAACGCTTCCACCAAAAAGGATAAATAGAGAATTTTTCTTATTCCAAGGCAAGGTTCTCCAATTCCACTGATGATGCCTTAATGGTCACACCTCCGTCGATAATCGGTTGCGATACGTCGTTCGATGCAAACGAAGAATCCCATCCGCCTTTGATGATGAAATTTTCAAACAGTGCGGTTGTTTCTGTGGCGAGGCGAAAAGCTCGTTTGTCCCGGTAGCGCCGTCTTCCACGGCGGCGCGGCGTCTCGTACGATCGGATTGGATCGAGTGGCGGCCAAAACGCCGCCATGGAAGACGGCGCTACCAATTTTTAGCAGCGTTGTTCCCGAACGAAAAACAACATACGCACAGGTCGAATTAACAAAAAAAGAAAGATGATGCGCCTACTTGTCGATCTACAGGTCGATTCCAGGAAGACCGTCCAGCATTTCTCCATCCATGGAGACGTTCAGTTCGTATCCGATCCGACAGGTCAGGGTGCCGGGGCCGATCCGATCTCGATTCCATCGACTTCGACCGTGCCTTTCTCCAAGGTCAGAGAGCCTTGAATGACGGAACTGCCGTTTTGTTCGGAAAAGCCGGCGTTCCATCCGCCCTGTAAGAGCACCTGGGTGTCGCGGGCCAGTGTGATGTTTTCCGCAAACGAGGCGTCCGAGCAGATCAGGACGTTGGCGACGAAGCCGGAAGCGTCGAGACCCCGCGCGATCAGGTCGAAGCACGGCTTTTTTCCGCCGCAGACCTTGGTAGCTTCGACATGGATATCGCAATCGTCGCCGGAGCATAACAGGTTTCCCATGGCGTCGTAAACGTAGGTGGTTCGCGAACCGCCCTGGCAATTGACCCCGGTCAGCCGTCCGGCCTGGTCGTAGGCGTATTCGATTTCCCCTGGAAATGCCGGGGACGCCGCGAGCAAAAACAGAATAAAACAACAAAAGCTCCTCATTTTTTCTCCTTCGCAATCCATCAAAAAATACAGTTTGCAACGAGATTTTCATCCGCCGCCGTTCAATGCGTTTCGAACTCCGCCGTGGCCTTACCCTGGGCGACGAGATCGAGCAGTTTTTCCAGCAGTTCCTTGTCGCCGACGAAGTTTTCCCATTCTATCATGTCCCAAAGAATCCTGGCCTGTATCAGGCCCCTTTCCGTGTAGCCGCCTCTGCCGCCGGGCGCGCCTCCCAATTGCCTGAACTTGGCTTCTTCGGACGCGTACCATTTGTCCCCGAAAAAGTGGCCGAGCTTGTTGCCTGCCCATCCGGGAGGGTCCCAATACCATGCCGTCTGGTTTTCCTCCCCGACCCGCTTGCTGTTTCTGGCTGGATCGACCATATGGTAGATGCGTTCGGCGGAAATGGCGACATCGATGACGACGCCGATGATGGCCCCGACGACGGAACTCTTGCTGGTGGCGCTGACGGTCTTAAGACTGGCGATGACTCCGCCTGTTTTCAAGGCGCTTCTGATCTTCTTGACATTTTTTATTACGTTTACCACCTTGCGTCCCTTATCGATGGCATCCTTTGTCTTTTCAGCGTAGTCGAGGGCCTCGTTCACGGTCAGTCCGGAACCGCTTTTTCCCGAGCTTGCTTTACTGCGCCCTCCATAGCCTCCGGCCCTTGCGTTGAGTTGCTCGTCGGTGAAATACTGCCCCGAAGGGTCGCTCCATGTCAGGGGGTTGTTCAGGGTGTACTGGTAAGGGTTGATGGTCTGTGGACTGGAAATGTCCGGCCAGACCGGGTCTTTGGAGAGAAAGCGCATGGTTGCGGCGTCGTAGTGTCGCGCGCGCATATAGTAGAGCGAGTCGGTCTGGGCGAGTACGCCGTGCTGGCCGATATATGCGAACGGCTGGGGACTGTCGCCGTCGTGCTGCAAGAGCAGCCCGAAAGGCGTGTACGCATAGCTGTCAACAACGTCCCCTGCCGCGTCGGTGAGAGCGAGAGTGGACCCCATGCGGTCGAAGTGATGGAAATAGACCGCGTTGTCGTTTTTGTGATCGACCATGTAGAGCAGTCTTCCGTCCGGGGTGTAGACGTAGAAGCGAAGCATCTTGCCGCTGTCGTAGTCCCGTTCGGCCACGACCGGCTGCCGGCCGACCGCGTGGTTGTAGTAGAATTTGAGCTTTTCCCCGTCGCGGTCGCGCAGGCGAAGGTGGCCCAGCCCGTTGTACCCGAGGAGGGTTGTGGCGCCGTCCTCGACCACTTGCAACAGGCGTCCGGCGTGGTCCCATCCGTAGGAGGCGCCGGGCCCGGCGGTCCGCCGTCCGCGCTGGTCGTACGCAAAGCCTTCCGAATCGATCTGGCCTGCGGCGTCGCATGAAAATGTCGCAGGCGCGGGGGCGGGAAAGGACGCGGGGTCCAGCGGAGCGGTCACCGAGGTTTTGACCACCTCTCCGGCTGCGTCGTACGTGTATTGCAAATCCAGAAAAGTTCCGTCCTGCCTGCGGACAAGCCGGGAGGCCGCGTCCCACGAAAACCCGCTGAAGACGCCGTTGGATCGTGCGATGGCAATCAGCCGGGAATCGGCGTCGTACTGGAAGTCGATCTGCGCGCCGCTGAGATCGTCGGAAACGCGTGTCAAAAGGTCGCGGGAGTCGTACTCGTATTGGACCGTAAGCTCTTCGTTGTTGTATCCGACCGAATCCAGACGCCCGCCATCGTCGTAGGCGGCGGAAAAGTCGATGCCGTCGCTGTCCTTTGTGGAGACGATATTTCCGGCGTCGTCGTACTGGAACGAAATGTCGTTTGCCGCTGTCAGACGGTTCATGGAATCGTAGGCGAAACCCAGCGTGGGCCCTTGGTCGAACGCCGCCTCGACGAGGTTGGCGGAATCGTCGTAGCTCCTGGCTTCCGTCGCTCCGTCCGGGTAGGACGCCGTGTCTGGCAGGCCGCGTGTGTCGTAGGAAAATTGCGTTTTCCGGCCCAGCGGGTCCTCGGTTTCGGAAAGCCTCCCCATGGGCGAATTGACAAACAGCCAGTTTTCGCCGTTCGAATCGGTGATTCGGTCCAGAACGCCCAGTTCGTCGTACCGATATGAAAAAGAAGATCCCTCGGGTAGGGTCGCGCCGGTCATATTGTCGTTTCCGTCGTAGGAATATCCGGAGGTCCGGCCCAGCGCGTCGGTGGAACCCGTGACCCGATTCATGCTGTCGCGGGCCATTTCGATCCTGTTTCCCAGCGGGTCGGTCACGGCGACGACATGGCCCAGGACGTCGTATTCGAAGACGGACGTGTTTTCCAGGGGCGTGGTCGTGCTGGTCGGAAGTCCTTCATGGTCGTAGTCGGTCAGCCAGACATTGTCCGCCGGGTCGGTCCGCCGGGTCGGCCATCCGCGCGTATTGTAGGCGTATTCGGTCCGATTGCCGTTGGGGTCGGCGACCGATGAAAGCCTGCCCATGGTGTCGTAGCCGAAGGTGGTGGTCTTGGCCCGTTCGTCGGTGGCGGTGTCCGGACGATCCATCAGATCGAAGGTCCTGGATGCCGAAGCCGTGGTCGGATAGAGTGTGCGGGTCAAGTTGTCGTTGTCGTCGTATTCGTATTCGGTGGTGTTCTCCCGCTCGTCGGTCGCGGAAACCAGGTTGTCGTTGTCGTCATAGGCCATTTTCACGGTGGCGCCGCCCGGATGAACGACCGAAGTGCGCCGCTTGTGTTCGTCGTATCCATAGGTTGTGACGCCGGTTTCGGAGTCCATCGACGAGGCCATGGCGCCGTCGGCGTTGTAGGTGAAGGTCCGGACGCCGCCGGCGGGGTTGACTTCCGTGAGCATCAGCCCCCGGTCGTTGTAGGTGTACGACCAGGTCTGCCCGGTGCGGTCGATGCGCGATGTCACATTTCCGCAAGCGTCGTGGGCGAACAGTTCAAACGTGGAGTCCGGATAGTCCACGCGGGTCAGGTTGTGGAAAGTGAGCACGACTTCTTCGGCGTTCGACGGGTTTTCGAACGTCTGATCCTGCGCCGTGTAGGCGTGGCTGATCCGGTCGCCTTTGGCATTGACGACGGCGCCGATTCGGCCGGAATCGTCGTAGGAAATGCCGGTCGTGCCCCCCGAACGGTCCGTGGCCGACGTCAGGCGGTTCTTGTAATCCGACGAGAAGGAGGCTTCGTTTCCCCCGTCGTCGGTCCAGCTGGTGGGAGGACCGTACATGTCGGTATGGTCGTGAACGACCGATGCTCCGTCCGGCCGGTTTTCGACGATTCTGTCCGAGTAGTTGGAAACATCGTATGCAAGCTCGGTCCGGTTGTCGTAGGCGTCGGTCTGGCTGGAAACGAGCAGGTTCGTGGAACCATCGAAATATTCTCTCTGGATGGCGGTCTGGGTGAAAGGCGTGTTTCCGCGCGGAAGCAGTATCGATTCGATATAGGACATGTATCCGCCATCCGGAATGTTCCACGTGAAACCTGTGACATTTTCCTTCGGGTCCATAACCCAGGCCAGCAGGCCCCCTATTTCCTTGATGGAGGCAGAGCGCCCGGCCTCCTGTTCGCCATCCACCCAGACAATCTCCCCCACGGTGGCCACCCATTCGTTGCCCGCCTGCGCCGTTGCGATGTAAAGGAGGCGATTTCCCTCCGAACCGTCGCCCTCGTATACGATTTCGGGAAGAGTGTCGGTTTCTTCCGCGTAATGGTAGGTGATGCGATTGCCGTTGCGATCCAAGAGCCAGCGAAGCCGTCCGTTTTCCTCGCCCGATTTTTCGAAGATGTAGACCAGCGCGCCGACAGGGTCCTGCAAGTAGAAATATTCGGCCGTCTCCTTCATGATGTACTGCCGTCCGGATTTGCTTTCGTACATTTCCCTGTAGTATCCCAGGTCCGGGTTGTAGAGGAGTTGAGGGGTTTCCGCCAATGCGCCGAGTTCGAAGGAGACGCCTTGCCGCCCGGCGTACTCGAAAGTCGAGTAGGTGTTGACAAAGCTTATGTAGCATTTGTTTCCGCCGATTCTGTCGTTCATGTAGCAGGAAATGTCGAAGGTAATCGGCAGGACGCCCCCCAGATCCATGAGGCTCTTCTTCCAATAGAACCCCCCGGTGTTGGCGGCGACCGGTTCGCCGATTTCCGTGCCCCCTCCCTTCTTTCTGTTTACATCGGGAGAAGCCCGGCTCGAGACGGGCAGAAAAAGAAGGCACAGGAAAAGCAACAGACACAGCATGGAAAGGGTAGTTCTCGACTGCCTTCCGTCGCGATTTGAGACAATGGGAGATTTTATTTCGTCCCTCTTCCTCGATTCGTTCATGCAAACACCTCCATTTAGACAGACCTTGCGATTTAAGACGATTCAAGCGATATGGCGAAACCTCCCGGCAAGACCGGGGGACAATTTACATGGCGATAATCACCGGACAATATTCAATTCGCATGGCCCCGAACGGCGAAGGCCCGGCGACGGAAACAATCGAATGGCGGGACCGAAAGACCATCGCTGCAAATGCCATGGCGATAAGATTATACGGAAAAAGAAAATCTGAAACAACCTGAAACAAACAGTGTTCTCGATTTTCAACGAAATCGTTCCCTGTCTCTTGTCCGACCAGTTCCGGAGAAACGGCATAAAAGGCGTACAATAAATCGAATACCGATAATTCATTTTCGGAGTGAAATCGGCGGTGCGCCTTGAATTCCGCCAGGAACGACAGAATCAATACAGGGCCCGGTTCATGGCGGTTGTCTCGTTTCGTCTTGTGATAACGAAAGCATTGGAATATAATCTCGGTCGTAAAGTCAGGTGTTTCAGGGAAAATCGGGAGCTTGGTTTAAATATCGGCCGCGATGTTCATCCGAGTCGGTCCGTGTCGGCCCTTGTCGCAACAACCGGCCGGATGCAGGACCAGACCCAAAATTCGGCAAAGACGTTCTCGCCGAAAAGACGGCGTGAAACGATCCGGCAATACCAAGCCGGTAAACAAGGAAATACGATGAAAAATATGGAGGCAAGCATGTCGGGACAAAAGAAGAGGGCCGTGTTGCAAAGCATCGTGTTGAAAAATACGTTCATATTGTTGTCGGCGCTGCTTTTTGCCATTTGGGGATGTGCGACAGGCAAGCAGGAGCAGGCGTCGCAGGGGGACAAAAACCCGGGGCCGCCGCCATTGCGCGTCGGCGTTTCGACCAACGCCCCGCCCATGGTCTTTGAAAAGGACGGGAAAATCATGGGGCTCGAAGCGGACTTGGCAAGAGAATTCGCCGACTATCTGGGCAGACCCTTGGAGTTCGTGCCGGTGGAGTGGGAACACCAGATTCGCGCATTGAATGACGGAAAGACCGATATCATCATGTCTTCCATGACCATCACCGAGGAGAGAAAGCTCCGGGTCGCCTTCACCAATCCCTATTTCGAAGGCGGTCTCATGGCCATGGCTCGGGAAAAGGACCTCCAGCGGGCCGAAGAAATCCTCCAAGGACCTTCGGGGCTCGCCCCCTACTACAGCATCGGCGTGGTATCGGGCACGACCGGAGAGAAATTTGTCAAAGAGGATTTCAAGAACGTGCGCATCGTCACTTTTTCCACAGGAGAAAAAGCCCTGAGGGACTTGCTTTACGGGGCCGTCGATTTGGTCGTGCACGACGCCGCCATGATCTTCGCCTACAAGGCCTTGAACGAATCCAAGGGGGTCGGTATCGTTCCGTTCATGCTCAATAGAGAAAAGTACGGCTGGGCCGTGCGGAGAAACGACCCGGAAATGCTGGCCCAGGCCAACGCGTTCTTGAATTCCATCGGCAAAAGCGGCAGGTTGCAGGAAATCGTCGATTTCTGGTTTCCGGAATTCGCCGAGGCCAGATAGAAGCCATTTACAACCACGCCTTTTTCTGATAGACCTTGATCGTTTGCGCGTGATCGTGCTTTTTCGACACTATCGACAAGGTTGCGTCTTTTGTTTTCTTTTCAAGCTGCGACAAGAAAAACATCGAATGGGTGAGCCATGACGTCGAAAAAAAGAATGCTGATCGTCGAGGACCACCAGCTTCTCCGGGAAGGTCTCAAAACCATGATATCGGCCTACGACGACCTGGATATCGTCGGAGAGGCCGAGGACGGCCTGGAGGCCCTGAAGAGCGTGCGCAAGCTGGTGCCGGATATCGTGCTGCTGGATCTTTCCATGCCGCGCATGGGCGGCATTTCGGTGATCAAGGAGGTCAAGTCACTATATCCGGACATGAAGATCCTGGCCCTGACCATCCACGAGGCCGAGGATTACGTCGCGGAGGCGTTCGACGCCGGCGCCGACGGCTACTGCATCAAGGACGCCAGCAAGGAGGAGCTTCGAATCGCCATCGTAAGCGTGCTCGAAGGCAAGCGATATATCAGCCCCGGCATTACCCAGCGCATTCTGGACGGGTACATGGAGGGATGGAAAAAAATCAAGGAAAAATCGCCCTGGGACACGGTCACCCAGCGGGAGCGCGAAATCCTGAAACTCATTGCGGAAGGATATCTCAACAAGGAGATCGCCGACTTTCTGAGCATCAGCATCAAGACCGTGGAAAAGCACCGGGCCAATATCATGAAAAAGCTGGACCTCCACAATGTGGCCGAACTTACCGCCTTTGCCATCGACAAGGGCCTCACCAGCAGGAAAACCTGACCCAAGAAACGCGCCCCAGGCCATGATCGGGAGGCCTGGCCCCCCCCGCCGAGGACGCGTTCGAATTCTTAATACGATTTTCGAAGAACTGTAAAAAAAGGACTGCAAAGCATGGCGAATTGGTTTCGGATTCGAAGGATGTGTCCGCCCGGTAAGTTTCTTCGCAAAAAGCCCGGGATCCAGTCTTTCGGGGGGTTCGGGACCGCCGGACGCATTCTGGTACGCGGCATGGTCGTCGAACAAAAGGGGATTGTATGCGTCGAGGAGACCGACAAGCTGACCGACAATCTAAGGAAAATGAAGCGACGTTTCCTTAGCGCGCCGGGCAGGGGAGTGGAGGTGGAAGCGACCCTGGGCGAAATCAAAAAAAGGGTCCGGACGGACGATCAGGGTTTCTTTTCCGTGGAACTGGATTTGAAGGACCTTCCGCAAGGACCTTGCCTGGAAAACGGCATCTGCGACGTCAAACTGGAGCTGCTCCATTGCGCCCCCGGCCATGAATGCGTCGCTCTCGGCAGGGCCCACGTACCCCCCGATTCCGCCCGGTTCGGAGTGATCAGCGACATCGACGACACCATCGTCTACACCTTTTCCCCCGAACGCCTGCGAATGACCTACATCGTGCTGACCAACAACGCGCGCAACCGCCTTCCCTTTTCCGGCGTGCGGGAATTTTATCGCGCCTTGCACGACGGTCCCGGGGGAAACGAGAAAAACCCGTTTTTCTATGTATCCAGCAGCTCGTGGCGCCTCTACGACGTCATGCGCGATTTCATGCGAATCAACGACATGCCCCCGGGTCCCGTTCTTTTGCGGGCCATGGCCTTCACCCGATCCTCCCTGTTCGACCCGCGCCGCCACGACCACAAGAAACTCAGATTCATGGAGATCCTCTCCGCCTATCCCGACCTGCCGTTTCTGCTCATCGGAGACTCCGGCCAGCGCGACGCGGAACTCTACACCGAATTGGCCAGGCGCCATCCCGGAAGAATCCCGGCGCTGTTTTTGCGCGATATCCTTCCCAATCCCCGCAAGCGGGAAACCATCCTGCGCCTCGCCGACCGGGCCGCCGAAGCCGGAAGCGAACTGCATCTCGTCGATACGAGCCTTGAGGCCGCACAGATCGCCGCCAAACGCGGTTGGATCAACCCCGCCCGCCTGCCCGCCATCGAAAAGGACTGGACCCTGGACGAACCCGACAACCCGGTCCTTTCCATGCTGAGCAAAACGGCCAGGGGCGTCGCCCGCCTCACCCGGCCTGTTCGACGCAGAAAAAAACGCGCCCGCAACGACCGATGATCGGCCTGTTTTAGCCCCGCCCATCGTGATGAAAATCATCCTGATTATATCGAATTTGGGGGGCGGTTGAATGTAGGTTGGGTTGAGCGTCGTAGATTGTCGGGTTTCGCTGCCTTGTTCTTTCAAACTCGCTGAGAAGGTGTTCCATGCAAACAGGAAGCAAGCGAAACCCAACGCGACATCCCGCTCAACAAGACCTACGCGCAGTCTCCCAAATCCACTATAACCAGAAATCATCCAATTTTGGGTGATTTTTTTCCGCAAAGATTTATCCTATTGATTGGTTTCAGTAGTTTTCTTTCGAAAAAAAACCGCATTGCTCGAATGCCCATTGCTGCTTGACAATCCCATGAAACAGAGACATGGTGATTTGTTTTCGGGTTATCCCAAAAAAGAAAAACATCTTAAAATGGCAAGGAGAAAATACATGGATTTTTCATTTTTGACCAAACTGACGGAAACCCCTGGCATATCCGGCCGGGAGGAGCGCGTGAGGGAAGTCGTCGCGGAAAAGCTTTCCGGGGTCGCCTCGGAAATCAGGGTGGACGCCATGGGCAGCCTGATCGCCCATGTGCCTGGAAAGGGCCCGCGCGTCGCTCTTGTGGCCCACATGGACGAAGTCGGGTTCATGGTCAGTAAAATCGAGAAGGAAGGTTTTGTTCGCGTCATGCCGGTCGGGGGCGTGGACCCGCAGGTTTTCTTCGCCCAGAAAATGATCGTGCATGGTAAAAAGGACCTTGCCGGGATTGTCGGGACCGTGCCCCCCCATCTGATGAAGGCTGACGGGCCGGAGAACAAGAAATCCCTGCCCGTGGAAGAAGGTTTCATCGACCTGGGACTGCCGCCGGAGAAGGTTTTCGATCTGGTTCAAATCGGCGACCCGGTGACTTTCGCCACCCGAAGCTGGGAAAACGAGGTCTCCTATTTCGGCAAGGCCCTGGACGACCGGGCAGGGTTGTTCGTCATGATTGAATCCGTCAAAAAAGCCGAAAAGATCGACTGCGACCTTTATCTGATCGCCTCGACCCAGGAGGAATACGGCCTGAGAGGCGCCGGTCCCGCCGTTTTTTCCGTGGCGCCACACGTCGCGATCGCGTTGGAAGGCACCGTGGCCTCGGATACCCCGAACGTGAAACTGCCGTCCAACATACTAGAGACCGCCGTGGGCAAGGGACCGGAGATAAGGCTGACCGACAGGCGGATGATTTCGGACCGAAATCTGGCCGATTTCCTGATCGGGCTTGCCGAGGAAGAGGGGATTGCATACCAAGTGATCGTGAAAAACATGGGGGCCACAGACGCCGCAGAGGCCCAGGTCGCCGCCGCCGGTGCCAAGAGCTGCGCCGTTTCGGTCCCATGCCGGTATATCCACGGGCCGGTGGCCGTGGCGGGGAAATCGGATATCGCCGATACAGTGCGCCTGGTATCTGCGTTTATAAAAAAGGCTTCGGGGCTGGGGCTGTAGTTTTCGAGACGGTTAAGCCGTCGATCTTTTCCGCCCTCAGAATGTAGAGCTTCTCCTCGTCTACCAGTTCGCGAATTTCGAAACCGAACGGGCGGAACAAATCTTCGGCCTGCGCTTTGTCCGGGAAGTCGTCCAAGGGATACGGCGCGCTTCGCCTCAAGGTTTCGACGAACGCTCTGCCCAAAGGGTGTGCAATGACCATGCGGCCGCCTTTTTTCATCATTCGGGCGATGTTGGCGAAGGCGTCCTCCTTCGCGGCAATGTTCGGATAGCAGGCGTTGATGAAAACCACGTCCACGCTCGCGTCGGCCAAATCGAGGTCTTTCACGTCGGCTTGGATCGTCGAAACTTCCGGGTAGTTTCTTTTCAACTGCGCGAGCATGTTTGCGGAAAGGTCGCAGCCGTAAATCCGCAACGGAGCGTATTTTCGTATTTCCGGGACCAGAATACCGGTCCCGGTTCCGACATCGAGCACGACATCGTTTTTTCGGATTTTCCCTGCCGCCACGATTCTTTCCAATCTCTCCGGGACCCCTTCCGGCAACGGCGGCTCGAACAAGCGAAAGCTTCGGTCGAAACGCTCCCTCTGCAAGCGGTTGATTCGCTCGATCTCTTCCCTTGACCGCTTTTTAAAAGGATTCGCCATCGTTCCTGTCCCCTCGTTCCGAGTTTTCGGTTTCGGACACCGCGTATAGAAATTCGCGATGGCCCAAGACCATACAAGTCATGATAACGATTCGGTTGACAAAAACAAAAGCCAGATATGACCCGCTGCCAAGCAACACTCCCCGAAAGCCTCCACTCGTTCCCACGCTCCTGCGTGGGAACGCATTCCGGTACGCTCCAGCGTCCCTTCAACAGCAGCGCATCCCGATGTTTTCCCAATCATCCTATAGGAATGCGTTTCCGCCAACGGAATACTTCCGACGGTCTCACGCCTTGGACTTGTTTTCTATTTCGGCCGCGCCCTATCCGCCTCGTTACGCCTCGTTCCAACGCTTCGCGTTGGAATGCATACCAGGACGCTTCGCGTCCGGACACCATCGATGCATGGCCGAAACAAGAACCAAAACCCAAGCCATTTATTTCGTACCCGACGCGGCGAGGGTCTTCAAGATTTTCGACAGGCCTTCATCGTAGGAGGGAAAAAGCCGGACCTGGTGGATCTCTCTGAGCCTTTCCTCCTGGGGCTCGCAATCTTCGATCAGCACGGGAACGATGAATATGCCCGACGCAGGCAGCAAGTCCAGAGTGTCCAACGCCATTCTCATCTCCTTCTGCACGTATCCCCTTTTGCCAAGGGACGTTTTCGACAAAAGGGCGAGGAAAAAGTCGCTCTCTCTCAACACGCGGGTGATTTCGAACTTCCAGTTCTGGCCGGGCAGAAGGTCCTCGCGGTCGAACCAGCACTCGACGCCATACGCGGAAAGGTCTTTGTAAAGCCGCGACGCGATCCGATGGTCCTCGGTCGCGTAGCTGATGAACACTTTTGTTCCACGGAGGTTTTGCATAGCCTCTTCGGAAAGCGAGCCGTTTGGAATGGCTTGACCACCGGAATCTTCCCCGGTGTTATTGACAGCTTGGCCTTGCCCGCCGACAGTTATTTTTTCGAACAGCTGTTTCTGGTCGTCGGCGAACTCGTCGCTGTAGAGTTCGAAAAGGCACTGTAGAAAGGAGGTCGAACGGGGGCTTCCATCGCGGTCGGGCATGGATTCCAGACGGGTCAAGAGGTTTCTGACGAAAGTCTTCGTGGGTGCATTCATATTGATCGACGCGGCGACGTCTCGGCAATCGCATTCCTTAAGAAGCGTGTCCCGGTCGTCCGGATTGTTGGACCGAATCAGAAAATGATTCTCGAGAACGGCGTAAACCCCTTTTCTTTCCTCCGGCGTCAGTTTGGACATTGCAAAATCCTTCAATTATGGATGATCTCGAACCTATACTCGACAAGAAGAGCAACCTCGCCATTCATGCCGCGATTCCCTCGTTAAGAATATTTCTAACAAGTTGGCTGGCTGCACAAGGTCCGCTTTCGAATTCCTGCGTCGAATAGGTTACAGTGGATAGAATCACGTCGTTATCGAACCCGACTTGCCAGGCGATTTCCATGATTGACGAATCGGATTCGTCGTCGAGCCTATCGACGACAATGCAGACATCCAAATCGGACCCTCCAACGAAATCCCCCCGGACTCGGGAACCAAACGCCCAGACTCGGGCTTCCGGAAATTTTTCCCGGACTTCCAAGGCAAACCGCTCGAAAATCTTCCTGTCCTTTTCCGACAACATGGCAACCTCCCCTGATATTCTTGCATTTCAAGCTTCATGGTAACCGACAAGGTCGTGGAGGGTCAAGCGAGGAATCGCCGCATCGGCCATCCCAATGTCGATCTACTCTTCCGACAGCCGAACAATTCCCGGAATTCCCGGCGGCTCTCCAAAACCAAAAATGCTGTAGGCCCAGGTCAAAAAAATCGATTCATTGCAAATATGTGGGAAAATACGCATAAAAAAACCTGATTGTAACGAATTTGGGGAAGGATATCTAAAACTCAGCGTAAATGCCAAGGTTGATAGATTTTTGAACCATTTTTCATGGTATCCTAGGACTTGGTTTTAACATCGGCCACTTTCAAGGACTATCGTCCCGGCACTCGTCATTCCGGGCGGAGCGGTATGTACTCCGGATGTCGATAAAACAGCTGCCTTCCGTCTTTTCCGGGAATTTCTTCACTGGAGCATGTAGCGTAGACCCGGAATCCAGGTGGCCGAATTTAGAACCAATCCCGGTATCCTGATTTGTCTGGTTGTAAACAATTTGGGGGCTGTTAGGTTTTCAGATCCGTCGTCCGTCGTCCGTCGTCCGCCGTACTTCGTGTTCTTCGTGTTCTTCGTGGTAAAATGCCTTGATTTGCAACCACGAAGAGCACGAAGAGCACGAAGATAATTGATCCCCCAAATCCGTTATGATCAGAAAAAATCCGAAGGGGCATTCCAATTTCTTAACCGCCCAGTCCCGTCAGGGACGATAGACAATAGCCCGGCAATTTATTGCCGGGGTAAATTCGCCAAGGTCCCCCAAGTCCCGTTAGGGACGACAGAATCAAATACGACATCAAATAGAGTACGACCGTGGTTTTCGGCTCGTTCCCACGCTGGAGCCTGGGAACGAGCAAAGTCAAAAAAACCTTGTGAATTCAAGCTGCATTTTGAAAACCTCCTCGATCACTTGACGAATCGGGATTTCCTGTTTTACTTAAACGGCGGGAAAACAGGGCAGGATGCCAAGCCGTACCAGGTGAAGGCGATCAACAAGGCAATCGAGGAGGTCGGCGAATGAAGATGATCGACAGATATCACAAATGGGTCGAATGGAGCGAGGAAGACGAGGTCTACATTGGAAAATGCCCGGACCTGATTTCCGGAATCCACGGCGACGACCCTGTCGAAGTTTACAGAGATCTTTGCGAGGTGCTCGAGGATGTCGTCCGGCATTACGAATCGGAAAAGCGCCCCTTGCCGCCCGCCAAGGTGAGGCCAATGCGCGAAGTGGCATAGTAAGAGAAAATCCGGGCGGCTGCCTCTTTGTCGTTAAGACCGGACAAAAACCGCCTTGAAAAGGAAACAACGTTATTGACTGCCAGGCAACTTCCTCCGAATCCAAAGCCCGTGCTTAGGTCAAACAGGATGTCGCCGTCATTTGAAAATCTGGCTGAAAGCCTGATGTGGCTACTCGTTCCCACGCTCCAGCTTGGGAACGCATTCCGGTACGCTCCCGCGTCCCTTCAACCGCATTGCATTTCGCTGTTTTTCTAATAATTCTCCACAAGTACGTTCTCGCCGACTGCTTCGCAAGACGTGAGTGCGGGACGCTGGAGCGTCCATCAGGCGTTCCCACGCTGGAGCGTGGGAACGAGTCAAAACACACCTGCCCAGAATGAACATAGTTACCATCGAGACGCCGTCTCCCACAACTTTTCGATAAGCCGAAAAACCTCATTTTCAGTTCTTAACCTTAGTAGCACGCGGCATCTCCCTCCCCGGTCAACCTTATTACCTTTTTTTACTGTTGATCCGTAAAGCGCTTCGGCAATGAGCCATATCTATTCCGTACCCTCTAACAAACCTGTTCCGAAAATTGGCATTGACGGTTACGGTAGCTGCCTTGCTGCCGCAACGGCAGAGCACTCGCCGACCGCCAACCAGGACGCGCCCTCCTGCCCGCCTAAACTTTTGAGGGCAAGACAAGCCGGAAACCAATGTCTTCGTTCCGCTCGCCGGGCTGGTCCCAGTTGCGATAGGCCGACCGGCAGGACCATGCGGAAAAGCTCCAGGACCCGCCGCGAAGCACCCGGTCGGAGCCCGAAGGCGGACCTAGCGGATCGACAACCGCCCCCCCCTTTCCATATTCGTCATGCCAGTCGGAACACCATTCCCAAAGGTTTCCGTGCATATCGTACAACCCCCAGGCATTGGGAGGAAACTTTTTTACCCTGGTCGTTTCTTTTCGATATTTTCCTTCTCCTTTCAGGCATCCGTCCAGCGGATAATGTCCGTTATAGTTTGCCTCGTCGGTGCTCAAGCACCGGCCGGTGTGAAACGCCGTCGTCGTGCCCGCCCGGCATGCATACTCCCATTGGGCTTCCGTCGGGAGGCGATAGCCTTTCCCGTCCCCGGCCGCGTTCAGCTTTTCGATATATTCCATCGCATCTTCCCAGGAAACCGTCTCCATGGGCAACTTGCCTCCATATTCTTTAAACCAAGATGGGTTTTTACCCATGACCGCCTCCCATTGACCCTGGGTCAGCGGAGTCGTCTGCATGAAAAAGGCCTCGGTTAAAACGACCTTGTGCAAAATCTCATCGCCTGATCTTTCTGGCTCCTCTTCAGGGCTACCCATCATGAATTCGCCGGGCGGAATGTAGGCGAATTCGAAAAATACCCGCGTGTTTCCCACTATTTCATGAATCGCCAGGATCTTTCGGTCTTCCATCCCGCCTGCGGAAACAGCAGCATCTTGTTCGCTATCCTGCGTCTCGCCGCTGCTTTTTGGCCGTGTCAGCGCCCGCATGATGTCAGCGACGCCTTTTTCATACGATGGGTAAAGATAGGCCCAATGGAGCTGCTTGAGCATTTCGTCCTCCACGTCGCACTCTTCCAATAGCGCGGGAATGACGAAAATCTCCTGCCGGGGGAGGCTTTCCAAGACCTCGATCGCCTGTTTCAGTTCGGTTTGGACGAAGCCCTTTTTCGTAATCGCTCGGTTGGAGAGGAGCGCGATAAAATAGTCGCAACCCACGATGGCCTTTCGGATGGCGTCTTTCCAGCGCTGGCCCGGCACGATGTCCTCCCGGTCGATCCAGGCTTTGATTCCCCGGCTTTTCAAATCTCGATAAAGTCGCAGGGCATGCTCCAGATCTTCCTTCGCGTAGCTGATGAAAACCTTTCTTGTGTCCGCCTTTCCCGTAGCCGATACCACCGCCCGAACTTCTTCTTCCTCGCCGGGTGGCATCGTTCCGGCTTCTTCCGGTTCATTCCGGGAAACCGCACTCGTCAGATATTTCACGAATTCGATGTCGCCCTTTTCGTAGTCGTCCTCGTACAGGACGCCGAAGGCTTCCAGAAAGCGGGCGAACAGCTCTTTTCTATTTTTTAGCTTGTGCGTGAGGTTGCTGACAAAGATCTGCGTCGGGGCGTCGAGTTTGATTCTGTCGATGAAATGCCCGGCGTTGCATTCGCTGAGAAAGGTCCGTCGGTCGTCCGTGGCATTGGACCGAATCAGGTAATGCTTGGACAGGATGTCCTTGAACCTTTTGAGGTTGTTTATGTCACTCAGCGGCATTTTTTTTGCGATTCAATCCTTTGCACCCGAACAATGGAATTTCCGAATATCGATAAAGCCGGTTTGGGACCTTCGGCAGGCTATCGATAAGCTCACCGGACAGCAAACCGTAGCGACGGCGGAGGTTTGCGGGTCCGGTGGATCGATGGGTTAGCGTCTAATGTTATATTATTACTCATAATCGGTAATAGGACAAATTCCTGATTTCGGGCAAAGTATTTCTCTTGCTTCACCTTTACGAAACAAAATTGTGTGGTCTCCTTCGCCCAGCCTAACTTCCTTCTTTTTACTCATTTTTTTCATTTTCTGAACGGTATTTTCAGAAAAATCAAGTTCCTCTCCACAGTCGCATCTAAAAGAGGATGGGAATAATTCAGTTGCCATTTAAATTTGTTCCTCCTATTGGCGCTAACCCCGGCCAGCCTGCCAACCTCGAACCGGCTTGTTGTTTTTGCCCGCCTGCGGCGAGGACAGGATTTTGTCAGATTCGTCGAACCTTGGTCCCGCCCGGTCCGGGTCCGGCAAGCTGAGGGCAAGATAAGCCGGAATACGATGTTGTGGTTCCGCTTGCCCGGGTTTTCGAAGTTGCGATAGGCCGACCGGCATTTCCTGGCGTTGTTGAGCCAGGACCCGCCGCGAAGCACACGGTCGGAGCCTCAGGACAAAACCCAGTATTTTTTTATCACCTTGCGCCGGAATCCGCAAGCATCGGTAGTCTGCGTCGGTAATTCTAACTTAAACGGGCTTTTCTCTGCGGTCCTCTGCGTCTCCGCGCCTCTGCGTTTTAAAAGCCTCCCGCAATTGACGGGCTTTGTATTGAACGCAGAGGCGCGGAGACGCAGAGGACCGCAGAGGGCATTATTAAAGGCGCAAAAATTCGCATGTCCCGGTAGCGCCGTCTTCCACGGCGGCGCGGTCCCGTCTGAAATCAGGACCGGGAGCATTCCCTGTTTTCTTAAAAATCCTGCGCAAAGCCAGCTTGTCGTACCATTTTTATTATGTCGTATTTTTGGCTTGGTTGCAAAGTCGGCCGGCTATTCGTCCCATGTGTCCCATTGGTCCTGTCCTCTTCTCGTTTTGCTCCGAAAACGCTCCATGATTTGGCCGACTTTAAAACCACCCCCCGTATTTTATTCTGTCGTCCCTAACGAGACTTGCCGGTTCAAAACCAGAGAATGTTCCCATCAGGACTTCGAATGGCAACGCGCCGCCATGGAAGACGGTGTTACCGAGCTGAAACCAATCCACCTTTTTCGAAGCCTGCTCGCCATTTATTTTCAAGAAAAAAAGGAGATTATAGCTCGAAGAATGGTGGGTTGTACTTTTTGCCAGACCGAAAGGCACGGATTCCGAAAAGCTGCATACCAGCAGACAATACCAAGGTACCGACCCACCCACCCTACGAAATCGCATTCCTCCGGCGACGGCTCTTCCCGGCAGTCCACAGACAGCCCGGGCTTTCAGGCTTTTTTCGCCTACGCTTCGTCGTCGGGCTTAAGATATTCCACCGCCAACGCCCAGTAGGCCCCCGATTCCCTGGCGACGAACTCTGTTTGCACTTCGACCACATCCACGGATGCGAGAAACCGGTTGAGTTCGTTTTCGCTCGTTTCCATGTCATAGATGGGAATCATGAAAAATTTGTATTGCATTGTCATTTCAATTTCCTTTCGTAGATTTTTGTCGATCTGTGCGGACCGACCGATATTAAAGGCGCAAAAAGTCGCGTGTCTCGGTATCGACGTCTTCTTCGGCGGCGCGGTCCCGTCTGAAATCAGGGGCTTGGTTCCAAATTCGGCCACCTGGATTCCGGGTCTACGCTACATTTTCTATTTAAGAAATTCCCGGAAAAGACGGAATCATGCTATTTTATCGACATCCGGGTCATATACCGCTCCGCCCGGAATGACGACTGCCGGGACGATAGTCTTTAAAAGTGGCCGATGTTAAAACCAATCCCGAAATCAGAACCGGGAGCATTCCCTGTTTTTCTTGAAAATCCTGCGCAAAGCCACCTTTTCGTACCATCTTTATCATGTCGTATTTTATTCTGTCGTCCCTAACGGGACTTGGTGTATCTTGGCGAATCCACCCCGGCAATAAATTGCCGGGCTATTTTCTATCGTCCCTAACGGGACTGGCTGGTTAAGAACCAGAGAATGCTCCCATCAGGACTTCGAGTGGCGCCGCGCCGCCGTGGAAGACGGCGCTACCGAGCACTCCAAGGTGTTTCCATGACGAATGGCCGTCACCCGCACAGGCAAGGTTTTCAATTGCCTTTTGCCGCGCTGCCATTTTTCTTGCAAACAGAGAAGGGCGCCGCGCCGCCGTGGAAGACGGCGCTACCGAGCACTCCAGGGTGTTTCCATGACGAATGGCCGTCATCCGCACAGGCAAGGTTTTCAATTGCCTTTTGCCGCGCTGCCGTGGAAGACGGCGTTACCGAGCACTCCAGGGTGTTCCCATGATGAATGGCCGTCATCCGCGCAGGCAAGGTTTTCAATTGCCTTTTGCCACGCTGCCATTTTTCTCGCAAACAGCGAAAGGTGCCGCGCCGCCGTGGAAGACGGAGTTACCGGGTTGAAGCCAACCCGCCATTTCGAAGCCTGCTCGCCATTTGTTTTCAAGAAAAAAGGGGCTCATCGTGGATTCGTGGGAAAAGGCGTGTCGAAGGTAACCAGAGCATCCTGGTCTGGCATGCCTCGGCTTCCAATGGGCGGCACATTCGCGATATGAGACCAGAGCTGGAAGCTCTGGTTACCTTGATCGCTCCCCACAAATCCGCGATGAACCAAAAAAGGACCATTTTCATCACCCCGGCTCGCTGCCGCTTTCAGTCCGAATCCTCTTCCTCAAATCCCCTGTCTTTTTTCCATAAAACCTTTTTTTTGTAACTCCGCCGCCGAAACCCGCGTCGCTTCGGAATCGGCAACCGTCGGGCCTGCGAGCTTCGTCCCTCAGCGCGCGCCCGCCGTTTGCCGATTCCGCGCGACGCTAGTCGCATGCCGGCTTTCCTTCCCTCCTTTCTTCCCCCCTCAGCTCACCGACCGACCTGGAAGCAGGACCAGCCGGAAACCCAAGTGGCCGAACCGGTTGGACGGGTCGAGGCGGGAGCGAATCGCAGACCGGCAGTAGCCGGCGGAGGAGTTCCACGCGCCGCCGCGAACGACCCGACGCGAGCCCCTAGGTTCATACGTCCATGCCCTCCCGTCCTCCGGCGCACCATCGTAATTTCCATGCCAGTCGTCCTCGCACCATTCCCAAACATTGCCGTGCATATCGTGCAGACCGAAACGGTTGGGTTCCTTTTCTCCCACTGGGTGAAGGCCCATTCCGGAATTGGCACGATACCATCCCGCCCTGTCCAGATCTTTTTCTTCGTCGCCCGTGTAATACCGGGTCGTGGTCCCCGCACGGCAGGCGTATTCCCATTGTGCTTCGGACGGCAAATCCAGCCCGACCCATTTTGCGAATTTTTTCGCATCGTGCCAGCTCACCCCCACCACTGGCTGTTGGGGTTGATTGTATTTTCGCTCGTCCCAGTATTTCGGCTTGTCGGCTTTGGGGTTCGATTTCAAAAAGCGTGCGTATTCCGCGTTGGTAACGGGATAACGGCCCATATAGAAACTCTCGACAGTCACTTCGTGGACAGGACCCTCGTCATCGTACCTCCCTTTTTCCGATTTTTTCGACCCCATCATGAATGTGCCGCCGGGAATGCGAATCAGTTCGTAGCCGCTGGGTCCATGGCGTATGACGTCCTGCTCCGCCGGTCCACGTTCGCCCGGCGCAGGTCCCTCCACCTCCACGCGCGGACCTTCCTCCGGGGCCAGTCCGTATAGCTGCGCACCCATGCGCCGGGATTTTTCCAGAAATTGTTCGAAGGCCTTTCTGTCGGGGCTTTGGGAAAGGGGATCGACCAGGACTTCGGTCATGAAAACGAGCCAGAGTCTGTCGGAGCGGCCGATTTCCCGGCCGCCTTCTCCAGACAGTCCCTGGTTTACGAACATTTCCATTTTTTTCAGGACGTCGGCGGGGTTTCGGTAGGCCATGGCGATCCATCCGTATGCCTTGGAGGCGTCGGCTCGCTGGAATTTGCCGGGGCGGGAGGTCAGGTATTCCGCGAGAAAGTCCGCGATTTCGGTCAGACGGGCCGGGCCTTTTTCCTGGCTCAGTCTTTGAAGGAGGACCTCCCGCACGCGGGGTTCGAATTCGAAGAGTTCGTCGTCGATGGCCCGGCATAGGGGGGACAGCAGGATGTCGGCCTCCGCGATCCATTCCATGTCTCTTGTTTCCCGGAAATTGATCCGAATCAGGTTCAACAGCTCAGGATCGAGCATGAGGGGGAGGGCGGCGTGGGCGGCCAGAAGGCGGTGCCGGGGGCCGTAGCGTTTCTCGAAGGCTTCGATACGACGCATGGCGTCTTCCTCGGAGAGCCAGCCGGATCGAACCGGATTTTCGAAGTTTTCAGGCATTTCTCATCGACTCCCTCCGTCCATCCCGGCCTTTCAAAGCTTTCACCATGTCCTTGAAATCGTCGGGCTCGGGAGAAAACATGGGGGCCAGCCCGGCGATCTTTTCTGCCGACGATCCTTTCCAGCGGGACCGGGGGACCGGGTTGAGCCAGGCGAGCCGGTGGGTATGGCCGAAGAGCTTTTTAAGAAACCTGTCGGTGTTGAGGATTCGCATTTTGTCGAAAAATCCCCGGGCGGCCCCGGCGTCGCTTACGATCAGGACAGAGCGGGATGCGAGACGGTCGTCCATGATATTGTCCAAGGAAAACGGTTTTGCCAATTTGGGAGTTTCGAACAGGAAGGACTCGGGGCAGTCGTGGAAAAAGAAGGTTTCGACCTTGCCCAGAAGGCCGCCTCGGCGAATGCTGTTTTCCAGGCGCTCGGCAAAAGGGCCGAACGGGGCCATGGAACCGCGCCGGTCCATGAGAAACAGAAGCGACGCCTGGTTTCTTCGCCGGGGCTTGAGCACGGGCCGGATCAGCTTGCCGGTCTTGCAGACGCCTTTAAGGGTTGCGGGGATGTCGAGATCTTCGGGGGGCCCGGCCTGCTGGAGCAACCGGAGGTTTCGAAAGGCGGATGCCATCTGGCGGTCGTCCAGACAAAGCCTCGGGGTCATGTGATACGGCCGCCCCGTTCCCGGTCCCGGAGAAGGCTTTTCCGGCGCCATCGCCTTTGCCTTGGAAAGCGCCTTTTTCTCCTTCACCAACGCCTGACCGATCACCTTTTCCTTGTGCTTGCGGACCGTTTCTTCCCCGGCTTTTCCGCCGGAACGTTTGTCTTTGGGGATCGCGCAAGAGGCTTCCAGGACCGGAGCGACCTTTTCCTCGAAGATCACCTCAAGCACCTCCCGGTCCTGCCGGGATTTGGCCCACATCAGGGAGCAAAACCGCTTCAGACTCTCGGGGTCCTCCATCCCGAAACCCGCCCTTGCGGCCTTTACCGCGTCGATGTATTCGGAAATACCCACCGGCGCGCCGTGTTTGCGCAGAGCGTCGAAAACCGGAAAAAGCAGTTTGTCGAAATCCATCAGGCCGAACCCTTGAGCGCCTTAACGGCTTTGTGGTCGCTCCTAGTCTTGACCAGAACGCCAAGGCTGGGTAAATCCCACAGTTCCCTGGCGTTTAAATCTTCATCAGTCATGTCATTGTCGTTTTCAAGGACCTTGAGCCACTCTATCAATTCGCTGGTGCTGGGCCTTTTGCGCCACCGGATGTCCGCTGCTCGCAATTCCATGAATTTTGCCACGGCGGCTTGGAAAATCGGGGTGATCTTCTCGGGGAAGTGGGCCTCGGCGATTTTTTCCAACGTATCGGCTTTCGGAAATTCGATGTAATGGTAGATGCAGCGTCTCAAGAACGGCGCGGGAAGTTCCTTTTCCTGGTTGCTGGTGACCACGACCAGGGGCAGGGAGTCTTTCCTTTCATCCCAAGGCACGTCCTGCAAGGCGTCGTAGGCGTGCTTGCGGCCGTTTTCCGGGTCGGCGTCCTCCGGGCCGAGTTCGTCGATTTGGAATTTCCATTCGTCCAGGACCAGGAGCAGGTCGTTGGGAAAGTCGATGTCGGCCTTGTCGATTTCGTCGATGAGCACCACGGAGGGAAAGCCTTTTTCGGCCAATTCCACGGCCTTGCCGAGTTCCTTGAGTTTCAGATACTTGCTTCGCTTGGGGGGCTTGCCGTTTTCCCAGCACTCCTTGCCCTCTTGGATTTCATAGAGCCGCTGGAGATGGTCGTATTCGTAGAGCAGGTCTGCGGCCCTACTGGTGGAGCGTATGTAGCAGGTTTTGAGGGGAAACCCCAGCTCGTAGGCGACGGCGTAGGCCAGACGGGTTTTTCCGCAGCCCGGATCGCCCTCCAGAAGCAAGGGACGGCGCAAGAACAGTGCCAGGTTGACCGCTTCGCGCAATTCCTTTTCCGCGATGTACGGCTCTTTCTTGGCGTGGGCCCCGTCCAGCGCTTTGTACCTTCGCTCGCCGTCTCCTACGTATTTTCTGTTTTTTATTTCCGTAACGACCATATTTCCGAAAACCTCCTTGCCGGGGCGCTCGGCCCCTATTTTCCCATGTATCGGTAGAGAGTTCCGTAAACGCTTTCTATGTGGCAGCAGCGGACATTGTCGATTTCGCACCCGCGCGCCTCGATTTCGTCGTACACTGCGTTTCCCCAGGCCGGATCGATTCGTTTCATGGAACAAAGACATTCCAAGTGTTGAGAGACATCCGCCAAGGGGATGACTTCGGGATTCGGCAACACTTCGAGACCCGGCAGGCCCTTTCCGGCGGCATCTCCCTTCTCGTTGAACCAGAAGAACAGAAACGGCCTATCCCCCAAAAACTTGTCGAACTTAGCCGCGTAATATTCCCAGAAAGCCGCCACACTTTGTTCGAAATCTTTGGAGGGGAGCTGGGGATTCCAAACGCATAGGACCAAATCGGGGCATTTCGGTCCGCATAGATATTCCAAAATGGAAAAGCCTATTTTTCCTTCTATTTTTTCCAGCAATCTTTCCGGCTCGGCTCCCATGTCTTGCAGTCTCAAATCATATTTGTAGACAGCGGTCTCGGACCCGAACCGTATGAAATTGCGGTAGACGTACAACAGCCTTTCGAGGACGACTTGCTCCGTGACCCATTGCGGGACGCTTTTCATGGAAAAGCCGAAGACGCCGCCGCGCTTTCGCGCAAACGGATCCTTGAACATGTCCACCGTATCCCTGAAATTCAGAAGGAAAATATCCTTGCGCTCTATGGCGATGTCGCCTATATCTCGGATCTCTGGCTCGGGGGGTTCGGAGGATAGGGCAGGGGAGGGGACCAACAGAGAGTTCAGGAAAGCCTTTTCGTTTTCGTCCAAATCGTCTGAATAAAGGGCCGGAAAAGCGTTCAGGAACTCTTCCAAATCCGGCGGATTCGATTTCAGGCGGGTCGCAAAATCGGCGACGAAAATTATCGTCGGAGCTTCCAATTTCATTTGGCCTGCGTAATTGTCCAAGTTGCATTCCGATAAGAAAGCCACACGATAATCCGCCTCGTTGGACCGGATCAAATTGTTCCGAGCCAGAATTTTTTTCAGCCTTAGCAAATTTTCAGTTTTTTTCAGGGGCATTCGCTACCACGCCTTTTCGAGTTTCACAATGTGTCACGATTTTCGGTTTTTCTCTGGTCTATTAGCACGGATCGACAAAAGGTTTCAACTGGCCGGCGGGAGGTCAGGCAAAGAAAAGGAAGCCGGGTCGTTTAAGGTTAACCTGGGGTCATGGACGAAATGGCCTGAATAGACCGGATGGACGGTACGAACAGATGGATGCCGCAGCATAAACAGTTATCCAAAATTGAAACAAAAAACAACGATGATTCATCGGATTTCTGATCGCCAAGCAACATTCCCTGGAACAATTCATAGCCAGGGAAGTTGCTTGGAGGGCGGAACTCATTTTGATGTATTTTTTCCGCGGGTTTTAGGCCGCGCCATCTATCAAGGGGTTTGGTACGGGAGTGAAGGATGGGAGGGTTGATAGCCCGGCATTCGGAGCTGGATCAAAGCATGCTTGCGCCCGTGCCGTCGATTTTGCAGGAATTCCAACCCACCATTTTCCGAGCCGTCTCGGTTTCTTGCGCCCGAAAAAGCTGCACAGAAGCCCGGGAAATGGTGGGTTGGAATCTGTACCAAATTGGAAGGCCACGGCTTTTAAAATAAGTCGAATTGACGACAATTCCCGGGCCCCGACCCACCCACCCTACGCGTCCCGACCAAGCCGTGGCAGATTGCCGGAGGGATTAATCCCGACAGAAAAGTTTGGGACGGCAGACTACGCTTTTTCCCAATCGAACCGGACGATGTTTCGTTCGTTTCGGTCAAACTCCACGCCGACGAGAAAAATCTCGGCGCCGCCCCCTCGGTATTTGTCGGCGTAGCCTTTCCGGCGAATCTGCTCCAGCGCGCTTCCCGGGGTCCGGTCGATATCCGCCACTTTGAATTCGAATACGAACACTTGGTTTTCGAGCCTCACAGTCATATCGACGCGGCCGTGGTTGGTGGCGTCCTCGGCGGTCACGTCGAGGCCCAGGGCCGTGAAGTAGCAGTAGAAGACGGACGCGTAGTATCCTTCGTAGTCTGCCAGGTTGTTTTTCCGGTACCAGTCGTGGGGAATTGCGGAAAATAGGGCGTGGAAGGTTTGTTTCAAGGATTCCGGGTCGGTTTCCCGCAAGGCCCTGTAAATTTGGAGCTGGGCCTTGTCTTTGAAAACCTGGTCCGGACAGTAGATATTCAGGATGTAGTCCGACAGGCTGCTTTTCACCTCCATGTTGGGGTACCGCAGTTTGTAGAAGGTCTTGCCTGCCACCCTGGTTTCATCCTCGACGGTCAGGTAACCGGTCTGGAAAAGAAGGTTTTCCGGTTCGACCGAATCGACCTCGAACGTTCCGATAATGGATTCGGAGGCCTCGATGTTCTCGATGCCCGGAATGTAATATCTCTTCTTCCGGAACAGATCGATCAAAAAGGCAGGGGTGCCGGTTTCGAACCAATAGTTCCGCAGTTTCCCGGTGCGCAGAAAATTGAGGACGCTGAACGGATTGTAGACCTTCTCCCCCAGCCAGGAATAGCCGTTGTACCATTGCCTGACGTCTTCTACAGATTTGCCTTTCAAATGTTCCGCAAAGACCTTGGTCATCTCGGATTCCGTATAACCGCATATCGTGGCGAATCCGCTGTCCAGGGTAATGTCGGTCAGATTGTTCAGCCCCGAAAACAGGCTGACTTTGGAAAACTTGGACACGCCCGTAAGCATGGCGAAATGGACCGAGGCGTCGCTGTCCTTGATGACCGAATATAGGTTTTTCAGGCCTTCTTGAATCTCGATGGCGGTTTCCGGGTCTGCGATGTTGTCCAGGATGGGCTTGTCGTATTCATCGACCAGAATCACCGTCCGAAGGCCGAATTTGTCGGCGCTTTCGCGAATCAGTTCTCCGAAACAACCGGCAACGTCCTCGGGGTCCCGGCACGAAACCCCAAGTCTTTTTTGATTTCGATGAAGAATATCGACAAACCTGCGGTCCAGCTCCGCCCGGTTCCCGATCACACCGCCGCCCAAGGAGATATGTATCACGGGAAAGCGCTTGTCCCAGTCCCAGTTGTCGCGCAGCCACAGGCCTTGGAACAGATCCCGGTTGCCTTCGAAAGCCTCCTTCAATGTATCGATTAAAAGAGATTTGCCGAAACGCCTTGGGCGGGAAAGGAAATAATATTTCCCTTGATCGGTCAAATCGAAAACGAATCGGGACTTGTCCACATAGGCATGGCTCCCTTCGATTATTTCTCGAAGATTACTTATCCCAATCGGCAATTTTTTCATTTACAAACCTCCTTCTTGTTGGACTCAAGCCTCGAATTCTTGAAATTGTCCCCATTTCCATTCATCTATGGTGCTGGTTTCCGAATCAAAATTGATACCCATATCGGATATATTTTTTCAGATCGATCCTCCTTCGTGCTCTTCGTGTCCTTCGTGGTAGATTTGTTTTATGGCGACTTCCGAACTCTGGTTGCACATCGGAGACACAGACCAGTGCGGACTGGCCTTCGATGGTAATTTTCCCGGATTCAAAAAAAACCAAAGCTCAGGGCGACTATAACAATCTGACTTGGTTTTGATCAAGAGGAACCGAGGTTTTTCAACACGGAGTTGCCTATCGCCTCAAATGAACAATAGACAAAGCCATTGGCCGATAATATCATCGAGTTTCAGGAAATGGACGAGCCAATTTTTGACAAACAGTCGGAAGGTAAGAAAATGCCGTTTCAAAAACAGGTCGAAATCGACGATGAAAAAGCGCGGGACCTGAAGGCCTTGATGGAACAGGCTGGACTTAGTCTTTTCCGGTACGCCACCGTCATGATCACCGGCAAGTGCAACCTGAATTGCCGCCACTGCTGGCCGGAAAGCGGGAAGGATGCCGCCGGGCCCGTGCCTGCAAAGCGGGTCGCCGATCTGATATCCTGGCTTGCCGCGACGGGGTGCCGGTCGCTGTGTCTCACCGGGGGCGAACCCCTGACCCATCCGGATTGGTTTCCAATCCTGTCTTTTGCCTGTCGGGATCAGGATTTCGAAGAAATCTTGCTGCAAACCAACGCGGCCCTTTTGAACCAGGACCGTGCGAAAATGATCGCGTCGCTCGGCTGCGAACGCCTCGCCGTGCAGGTCAGCCTGGAGGGCGCAACCTCCCAGACACACGACCGCATGCGCGGGGCCGGCACCTTCGACAAGGCCATAAGGGGAATCGCAAACCTTCGAAACGCGGCACCCGAAATGGAAATACGCGTCGCCTTCACCGAAACCCGTGAAAACATCGGAGAACTCCCGGCTTTGCTGGAACTCGCCGAGCGGGCAGGCGTGCACAAATTGATCAGCGGCACGCTGGTCGATTGCGGCAGGGCATCCGGCGACCCCTCGGTGCGCCCTCCCGAACCGCTGCAATATCGCGACCTGTTGAATCTCTATTACACGGACGAGGTCTTTCGTGAACGATACCGAAAAACGGGAAACATTTCCGCCGTCGAATGGCTCAAGGGAAAGGCGTCGCCCGCCAGAGGTAGCTGCGACTTTGTCAAGAAGCCCTACATCACCGCCGAAGGACTGATTTACCCCTGCCTGATGTTCCAGTCCGAAACCTACGCCGGGCGGGGGGTATTCGAGAGGGAATTCGAGACCGTTTTGCAGGACGCCATTCCGCTCTGGTCGAAACTGAAAAAAATCAGCGAGAGGCGTCCGTCGCTTCTGGAGGAATGCCGAGGCTGCGAGGGCTACGAACACTGCAAGGGCGGCTGCATGGGCAGGGCCTACGCGGTCAACCGGGACACCGACACCCGAGAGGACCGCTGCGCTCTTCGACGGGCCGTATACCGGTGGCGGCCGCCTTGCCCGGAATAGACGCCTCCGCGCCAATTCGTCGCTTCTTCGAACGAATGACACCTATGCGGCTCGGGAAATGGTGGGTTGGGCTTCGTTCAAACTCGAAGGCACGGGTGCGAACAAGCTTTGAACCAGCCCCGAACGCCAGGGTTTCAACCCACCCACCCTACGATTCCGACCCTGGCCTGCGATAGTCGTAGCGGAACAAAATACGGCGGTATTATCGGCATGTTTTCAGCGGCATTTTCATCAGCCCAGGCCTTGCCTCTGCGAAACACGGACGCAAAGCGTCCTGGCATGCATTCCAACGCAAAGCGTTGGAACGAGGTGAACGAGGCGACGAGGCACGGCCGAAATACAAACCAAATTCCGCCGACCCTTTCGTCTGACAACATGGGCTTTGCAAACCGGCGCCATTCGGGATTCAGTCGCATTTCGGAAAGAGCGCCTTCGGAATCGAAAATCTTCTGCTGCGGACAAACAAGGGGGGCAATTGTGACAGAAGTAGAAAAAACAGTCCCGTAAAAAAAATTCTTCCTTACCGTTTCGCCGAAAGAATAGGCGTATTCAAAACCAGGGACGAATAATCCTCGGAACGTCTGATATCCAGCTTGATGGCTTCCTTGTCGATGACGAAATATTTGGAAATCACGTCCACGATGTCCTGCTGCAAGTTGGAAATAAGGTCTTCTGAGACTTCGAGCTTGTCGTAGACCAACGCCAGCTTCAGTCGTTTCTTGGCGGCGTCCTTGCTTTTCTCTTTGGCGAACAGTTTCTTGATGAATCCGTCGATCATGGAATCTCCTCGTTAGCCCCGGCCGAACTTTTGGCCGATTTTTTGCCAGAAACCCTTTTTGACAGAGGGCACTTCTATGGGTAGATCGGCATGGCCGTTCAGGCGCATGGCGATCCGCTTGAAAGCCAATCCCGCCTTGGACTGGTCGTTTTGGACCAAGTGGCTGCCGGTGTTGGTGGCAACGACGACGCTGTCGTCCATGGGTACCAGGCCGATCAGCTCGATGGACAGGACATCCACCACGTCTTCGTGGCTCAGCATGTCCCCCCTTTCCACCATTTCCGGCACGATGCGGTTTACCATGAGCTTGGGAATCACCGACTTGGCGTACAAAAGCCCGATGACCCGGTCGGCGTCGCGCACCGACGACACTTCGGGCGTGCAGATCACGATGGCCTCGTCGGCGGCCGCCACCGCGTTTTCGAAACCCTGCTCGATGCCCGCCGGACAGTCCAGAAGCACGTAGTCGTACTCTTTTCGCAACTCCTTGCAGAAGCGCTTCATGGCGTCGGGAGATAAGACGTTCTTGTTGTCGCTTTGCGAAGCGGGAATCAGGAACAAGTTGTCGATCTTCCTGTCCTTGATCGCCGCCTGCTGGGGCTTGCATTTTCCAAGGACCGCGTCCACCACATTGAACACGATCCGGTTTTCCAGTCCCATTACCACATCCAGGTTTCTCAAGCCGATATCCATGTCGATCACGGCGACCCTCTTGTCCTGCAACGCGAGGGCCGCTCCCAGGGATGCCGTGGCGGTGGTCTTTCCGACTCCGCCCTTTCCCGATGTGACAACTACGATTTTACCTTCCAAGGATCACCTCTTACTAAAATTTTATAGCCTCTTATATTTCCTCTTATCTATTTCCTAGCGGACCTTGGGCCACGGAACACGTCCGAAAGGATTGGCCTCCAAATAGCTTTCGACGATGATGCCGCCGTCTTCCACATGCGCGTACTCCGGGACCTTGCCGGAATCCTTCGACGCTCCGGCGGCCACGTGGCCCGCGATCTGAACCTGGGTCGGCCGGAAATCCAGGGAGAAAATGATGGACTCTTCGTCGCCTTTCTGCCCGGCCCAGGCCGTGCCCCGCAATCGCCCCAAAACGATCACGTCCCCGCCCGCCTCCACTTCGCCGCCGGGGTTCACGTCGCCCATGATCACCAGGTGCTTTTTCGCCGTGATCTTCTGCCCCGACCGTACGCGACCCGTCATCATCAGAACATCGCTTCTGTATTGCCCCCAGGTCCGGTCCAGGTCCCGCTGGCGAATCCTGTCTTCGCTCTCGGAACGCGGCGGCATGGAAGTCGATACGGCCCCCACCTTGTATTCCTCCCGGATCAGCTTCCCAAGTCTGTCCACCAGTTTCGCGTGGGCTTCCGGATCCCCCGCGTCCAAAACCACTTTCGCTCCGGCCGCAAGATGGTTCAACCGCTTGAACACCACATGGACATCCGCCTCGATTTCCTCCTGGGACCGATCCGTATCGATGGTGACCCAAAGACTGTCTCCCACGCCTCTCAACCTGGCGGCTGGGCCTTTTTTTTTCTCCGTATCCGAATTTGTATCTTTCATTGAATGAATTTGTGGGCTATCCTTGCATATTTTAAATAACATTCCGATTTTTTTGGATTGTCTGCGACCGCAGGATTACGGGTATTTTAACGTCAGGTAAGTATAAAGGAGGTAGAATTGTGTGTCAAGATGTAAAATAGTGCTACATATGGCGCAAAAAACTCTTATTTCTTCTTCCTGATCTCCTTTGCGATTTCCCGAACGTTTTCCATTGCTTTTCCCACGTCCATGGACAGCACCTTGCCGTCGATCATGACCGCTTTTCCGTCGATGATCGACGTGTCCACGTCGCTTCCGCGCGCGGCGTACACCAGGTGCGACTCCGGGCTGTAAAGGGGAGTCAGATGGGGCTTATTGGTATCCACCACGATCAAATCCGCCTTCTTGCTCGTTTCCAGGGAACCGATTTCATCGGCCATGCCCAGAACCCGGGCGGCGTCCAGGGTGGCCATGCGAAGGACCGTTTTCGCATCCAGCACAGTCGGGTCGAAAGTATCGACCTTGTGCAGCTTGGCGGTGGTGTCCATTTCCGAAAACATGTCCAGGTTGTTGTTGCTGGCGCACCCGTCGGTGCCGATGCCCACGCATACGCCCTTTTGCAGCAATCGGGGGACAGGGGCGATTCCCGACGCGAGCTTCATGTTGCTCTGGGGGTTGTGGGCCACCTTGACGTCGAATTGTTTCAGCAAAGCCACATCCTGTTCGGTCAGCACCACGCAATGGCATGCGATCAGGTTGGGGCCGAGGACGCCCAGATCGGCCAGGTGCGCCACCGGGGTCTTTCCGTAGCGCTCCCGGATTTGGGCGACTTCGCTTTGGGTTTCCGAAAGGTGGATGATCAGGGGAATGTCGTTTTCGCGGGCCAATTCGGCGGCCTTAATGAGAAGGTCGGGCGAGCAAAGATACGGGGAATGGGGTTCCACGGCGATGGTGACAAGAGTGTCGTCCTTCCATTTGTCGATGAGCATCCGGGTGTATTCGAAGCCTTTTTCGATGGGGCCGTAGTTGGGGGAGGGGAAATCGTAGAGGACTTCGCCGACCGCCGCCCGGATTCCGGCGTGCTTGGCGGCCATGGCGGTGGCGTCTTCGAAAAGGTACATGTCCGTAAAGCAGGTGGTGCCCGACATGATCATCTCGGCGCAGGCCAGAAGGGTTCCGAAATAGACCATGTCCTGGTCCAGCATGCTTTCGGCGGGAAAAATGTGGTCGTTGAGCCAGGTCATGAGGGGAAGGTCGTCGGCGAGCCCCCGGAAACAGGTCATGGCCGCGTGGGTGTGGCAGTTGATCAGGCCCGGCATGACGATTCCGCCCCGTGCATCCACGATTTCGGCGGCGTGGCTGGGAGAAAAATCGTCCGCGTGCCCGACGCCCGCGATCCTGTCTTTTTTAATCGCCACGGCCCCATCTTCGTACACGGTCGCTTCGGCGTCCATGGTCAGCACCATGCCGTTTGTCACGAGGATGTCGTACGGGCGATCATTCATGGATGCTCTCCACCACTTGCTCGATGATGGTTTCCAGCTTCAGGGCGGCTTTTTCG
This sequence comes from Desulfobacterales bacterium, assembly GCA_963674505.2. Taxonomy (GTDB): domain Bacteria; phylum Desulfobacterota; class Desulfobacteria; order Desulfobacterales; family SKZT01. Next base: position 4,005,362 of record CAXXIG010000001.1, on the reverse strand, counting down.
GCGACCGCGATGATCTCCTCCACTGTCGAAGGCATCGGATTGTCCGGGTTGTGGACATTGGTAACGACGGACAGCCCCAGCACGCGAATGGACGAATGCACGGCGGCGATCACTTCCTGGATGGTGGAAAAGCCGACGGCGTCGGCCCCGATGGTTCTCAGAAACCGGACTTCGGCGGGCGTTTCCAGCGACGGTCCCTTCAAGCCCGCGTAGACGCCTTTTTTCACAGGGAAATTTTTTTCTCTGCCGATTTTCAGCGCCAAGGAAGACAGTTTCCTGTCGTATGCGAAGGCCATGTCCGGAAAGCGGATTCCCCAGGAATCCTCGTTGTCGCCGGCCAGCGGGTTTTCGCCGGTCAGGTTGATATGGTCGTCGATCACCATGATGTCGCCCGGCGAAAATTCGGGGTTGAGTCCTCCGGAGGCGTTGGAAACGATCAGGACTTTCACGCCCGCTTCGCGCATGACGCGAACGGGAAAGGAAACCTGCCGGGGACCGTATCCCTCGTACAGGTGGAATCGGCCCTGAAAGACCATGGCCTCGGTTTCGCCCATCTTGCCGACCACCAGCCGTCCGCGGTGGGTTTGCACCGTGGAAACGGGAAAGTGGGGTATCTCTTCGTAGGCGAAAGCGCTGGCCTCGCGCAGCGCGCCCGCGCTGTCCGCCAAGCCGGTACCGGTCAAGATCGCCACTTGTGGCTTGTTTCCGGATTTTTCAAGGATGTGGCGGGCCGCCTCGGCCGCCTTTTGTTTTTGATTCTCCATATTCGAACCCGATCGCGTTGTATTGGTATTATGCAACGCCTTTCATAGAACAGCCCGCAGCCGCAGTCAAGCAACTTGATTTAATTGGTTTTTTTGAACCATGATACGTTGACATTTACAAGCGTTTATGAAATATTGCCCGATGGTTTTATTTTCGAACTGTTGTTCGATTCTAGTTGTTCGAAAACCGGGACCGCTTGCCGTTTCGAAGGAACAAGGCTTTCACCGGGCTTGATTCGCATTGCGAAATGCGGGCGGCGCGATACTGAATATCAATAAATGCGGGGCACAGGAGCTTCGCGAAAAACAAACAAATGGAGAAAGGCGATGGCACTGAGTCTAAGGCCAGATCATCCGGACATCACGCAAGAAATGTGGGAGCAAGTCGATAAGATCATCGCGGAGCATCGCGGCGTTTCCGGCGCCGTTATCGCGGCCCTTCGCGAATGCCAGAACGTGGTAGGGTATCTTCCCACGGAACTTATCGATTATATCAGTTTCGGGCTCAACCTGCCCAAAAGCGACGTGTACGGCGTAGCATCGTTCTACTCGCTCTTTTCATTCGTCCCCAAGGGAAGGCACACCATCAGGATCTGCATGGGCACGGCCTGTTACGTCAAGGGCATCAAGGAAGTCCTGGATCGAATCAGCTACACCTTCAATGTCGAAGAAGGCGGGACCACGGAGGACCGCAGGTTTTCGCTGGAATCGGTCAGGTGCCTGGGGGCCTGCGGCCTGGCCCCGGTCATGGTGATCGGGCAGGACACCCACGGGGATGTGAAAGCGGATAGGATTCTCGACATTTTGGAGCAGTATCAATAGGAAACAGGCGACGTTGCTTATCCAACGAGCCGCCCGAGACAAGGAACCACGAATGCTGTTGTCGCAAATCAAAGACGAGCTGAAAGCCGAAGTTCTCACCGGCGAGGACCGGCTGGAAAAAAGCGTCGATGTGGGTGGCGGAGCCGACCTGATAGACGAAGTTTTATTTTCGAGACTGAAGGGGTCGGTCCTTTTGACGGGCTTGCAAAACGCCGACGTGGTCGAGGCAGCCAACAAGGCTGGCGTAACGGCGCTGGTTTTCGTCCGGGGAAAACGACCCGAAGACCAGGCGGTCGATCTCGCTCGGCAGTACAACATGCCTCTTCTGGTCACTCGATTTTCCTTGTTTATAGCTTGCGGACGGCTTTACATGTCCGGCCTGAAGGGCTTGGACGGATCCTGGTAATATCTTAAGGAGAACACAATATGGCGAATTTAACCTTGGACGGCCTTAACGAATTGAAGCAAAAAGCGGTCGGCGAACTCTACAAGGAGGGCAGGACCGATCTCTTGATTTGCGGCGGCACCGGATGCCACGCCACCGGTAGCATCAAGGTCATCGATGCAGTCAGGCAAGAAGTCAAAAACAGGGGTTTGGAAAACTCCGTGAAAGTCGTGGAAACCGGTTGCAACGGTTTCTGCGCCATGGGACCCATCATGGTGGTGCATCCCGACGATATCTTCTATCAGAAGATCAAGTCGGAAGACGTCCCCGAACTCATCGAATCGCAACTGGTCAAGAAGCAGCCTCTGGAAAGGCTTCTGTACAAGGACCCCAACACCAAGAAACGAATCGCCCACCAGAACGAAATCCCCTTTTTCCACAACCAGATGCCCCGCGCGCTTCGCAACAAGGGCGTCATCGATCCCGAATCCATCAGCGACTACATCGCCCGCGACGGCTATCAGGGCGCGGCCAAGGCGCTTTTGGAAATGACCCCGGAGGACATCGTCGAGCAGATGAAGATTTCCGGCCTGCGGGGCAGGGGAGGGGCGGGTTTCCCCACCGGTGTCAAATGGGGTTTCGCCAGCCAGAGTCCCGGAGACGTCAAATACGTGCTGTGCAACGCCGACGAGGGCGACCCCGGCGCATTCATGGATCGAAGCATCCTGGAGGCCGACCCGCACGCCGTTCTGGAAGGCATGCTCATAGCGGCCAAGGCCATCAATTCCCACCAGGGATATATCTATTGCCGAACAGAATATCCCCTGGCCATCCACCGGCTGGAACTGGCCATCCAGCAGGCCAAGGAACTGGGGCTCATGGGCAAGGACATTCTGGGATCCGGCTTCGATTTCGAGGTCCAGATCTACCAGGGAGCGGGCGCGTTCGTCTGCGGCGAGGAAACCGCCCTGATGAGGTCCATCGAAGGAAAGCGCGGCATGCCCAGACCCCGGCCCCCTTTTCCCGCCCTCAAGGGATTGTGGGAAAAGCCCACCATTTTAAACAACGTGGAAACCTTCGCCAACGTGCCTCAGATCATGATCAACGGCGGCGCCTGGTATGCGAGCGTCGGCACGGAAACCAGCAAGGGAACAAAGGTGTTCGCTATTTCCGGCGATGTGAACAACATCGGTCTCGTGGAGGTTCCCATGGGCACGCCTTTGAGGGAACTGATCTACGGCGTCGGAGGCGGAATCCCCCGAAAGCGCAAATTCAAGGCGGTGCAGCTGGGCGGTCCCTCCGGCGGGTGCGTCCCCGAAGAACAGCTGGATACGCCGGTGGATTTCGAGGAAATCGCGAAAGTCGGGGCCATCATGGGTTCCGGCGGCGTCATTGTCATGGACGACCATACCTGCATGGTGGATATGGCCCGCTTTTTCATGGATTTCATCCAGGACGAATCCTGCGGAAAATGTACGCCGTGCCGAGAGGGAACGCGGCGGCTCCAGGAGATTCTTGTAAAAATCTGCGAAGGCAGGGGCGAGCCCGGCGATATCGAGACCATGGAGGAGCTTTCCTATGTGATCAAAGACTCCTCTCTTTGCGGCCTGGGACAGACCGCGCCCAACCCGGTGCTTTCCACGCTCCGGTATTTCCGCGACGAATACGAAGCGCACATCTACGACAAGAAATGCCCTGCGAAACGCTGCGTCGCGCTCCTGGATTTCGAGGTCAATCCGGATATCTGCACCGGATGCGGCATGTGCGCCAAGGCCTGCCCGGTGGAGGCCATCCAATGGAAAAAGAAGGAAGTTGCCGTCATTGACAAGGAGAAATGCATCAAATGCCTGACCTGCTTCGACAAATGCAAGTTCGGGGCGATTTTTTAACTTGCTGCCCGAGCGAGAAGCCTGCCTTTTCGAACGGATACTTTATCGGGGCATAACAACAGGGGCACAATAATAGAGGCCGATGAAAATCAACTGTCGGCCAAGCGTCTCTGGACAAGACGCGTGGCTATAGAACGAACAGGAGAGTAAAATATGTTATCTGCCGTTTTCATGATCGGAGGCTTGGGGCTTATCGTGGGCATTTGCCTGGCGGTGGCCTCGAAAGTTTTCTACGTATATGTCGATCCGAAGATTTTGGAGGTGGAATCCGCGCTTCCCGGCGCCAACTGCGGCGGTTGCGGTCTTCCCGGTTGCAGTTCCAACGCCGAGGCCATCGTGGAGGGAAAAGCGTCCCCCAATTCTTGCGTGGCTGCCGGACCTGAAGTCGCTGCGGCGATCGCGGCCATTCTGGGAGTGGCCTTGGAAGCCAAGGAACCCGACATCGCAAAACCGGGCTGCACCTACGGATTCCAGGACGCCCAGACCAAATATCTCTACGACGGTCTTTCCGACTGCCGGGCCGCCGCCCTGCTGGGAGGCGGAATGAAGATCTGCACCATCGGCTGCATCGGCCTGGGAAGCTGCGCCAAGGCGTGTCCGTTCGGCGCCATCGTCATGGGCCCGGACAACCTTCCTATCGTGGACGAAGAAAAATGCACGGGTTGCGGCACTTGCGAAAGGGTTTGTCCCAAGCACATCATCACCCTGTCGTCGGTGACACGCAGAATCTTGCGAGAGTACACCACCGCCGAGTGCACCACCCCCTGCCAGCGCGCCTGCCCTGCCGGAATCGACATCTGCGAATACATCCGCCAAATCTCCGAAGGCAATTACATTGGAGCGGTCCGCGTAATCAAGGAACGCAATCCATTCCCTACCGTTATCGGACGAATTTGTCCCCGACCTTGCGAAGAACAGTGCCGTAGGACACTGGTGGACGAACCGGTCGCGATCAATTTTCTGAAACGATACGCCGCCGATACGGAAATGAAGTCGGGCCAGCATGTACTTCCGTACAAGGCGCCGGACACCAATCGAAGGGTGGCGGTGATCGGCGGCGGCGTTTCCGGCCTTTCCGCAGCCTTTTTCACCGCGCGCCTGGGCCACGAGACCGTGGTATACGAAGCGACTTCGAAACTGGGCGGTCTTCTCAGAAGCGCCATCGCTTTCAACCGTCTGCCCCGCAAGGTCCTTGACTGGGACATCGAGGGCATTCAGGAAATGGGCGTAAAAACCGAAACCAACCAGGAACTCGGCAAGGATTTCACCATCGAGTCGCTGTTGAACAACAATTTCCATGCCGTGCTGCTGACTACCGGAGGATGGGACAGCCGTCTGGCCAGAGGCGCGGCGGAAAAAATCGATGAACCCGTGCCAGGCACCCACCTGCTGGTGGATTTGGTCAAGCACGCCAAGGACGGCAAGCTGAAAATTCGTTACAACGTGGTGATCGCAGGCGGCGACAAGCTTGCGGTCCAGTGCGCCGAACTATTAAAAGAGCAGGGCGCCGACAAGGTTACCATCCTCTACCGGGAATCCGAAGATGAAAAACCCGGCGGCATCGCGAACGCGGACGAGCTTTTGGCCAAAGGAATCGAGATCAAGTACAACTGCGCGGTCAACAAGCTTTACGGCGAAAAAGCCAAGCTGAAGGAGATCGAGATCGTCGATGTCAATTCCGGCAAAACCGAAATGATGTCCGCCCATACCTTGTTCCTGGCGGCAGGAAGGTTTCCCGAGCTGATTTTCACCAGGGCCGGGGAAATCGTGCCCCAGGGCGAAGAAGACGAGGCTGCGTACGGTCCGCTCAAATGGGTCGCCCAGGCACCTTACAAGCGTCCCGCCATCAAGGACGAGATCGGCCTTTTTTCCGAATCCGAGGAAAAGACCGACCACCAGGCCGCCATCAAGGCCATCGGGGCCGGACGACGCGTTGCCGCATCGGTTCATCAGCTGATGTACGGCATCGATTTTCAACTGGGAGACGATGTGGTCCTTCCCGATTCGGACATTCAGAACATCTACGAATTGACCGACCAAGACGTGAAATCCTCGTCGCGAACCATCATGCCGCTCAGAAGCGTCCAAGAGGCGGGAGACGAAAAAGAGCTGGAAATCGGCTTCGACGAAAACCAGGCCAGAAGGGAAGCGGGCAGGTGCCTGCGCTGCGGCCTGATTTGCTATATGCAGAAACCCAAGAAAAAAGACAAGGCGGCGTAGTACGGAAAAATGGCTAAAGAAGAAGGCATCGTACTCAGAGTGACGCAGACGGGCATGGCCTCGGTGCAGACAGTCCGCCCCGGGGCCTGCAAATCATGCACCTCCAGACATATGTGCCACGGCGGCAATGTCAAGGACGAGGAAGTGATGGCGATCAACGCGGCCAACGCCAAGCCCGGAGACAGAATTCAGATCACCTTCGAAACCAGCTCGCTGATCAAGGCCACGTTCTTGCTGTACGTGTTTCCGATCATCTGGCTGCTGGCCGGCGCTCTCATCGGGCAGCATTACGCCCCGGCTTTTCAAATGAATCCGTCCGCGCTCGCGGCGATCGTCGGCTTCGGGTTTTTCGGCGCTGCCATTTTATTTGTGAAAATATTGGGCAACCATTTGGCGACCAAGGAATCCTATCGTCCCAAAATCACACGCGTCTTGCGAAAAAAACGGAAAGAAGACGCGGAAGGCGACGACGAAGGACAAGAGGCTGGCGAAAACGCAAAACTCTGTGACGCGGAGGTCTCGCAAGGCAGTCGGTAATTCGAAACCAGCGATACTTGGAAGAGAAAAAAGCCAAGGCCCGCCCCGATTCGAGTGAATTCGAACTACAAGAATCGACGGCGGGCCTTCTTTTATGATAAATAAAAAACCCACAGGCATTTTCTTCAATGGAGGATGGGGTGGGAAAAATCACAATCCTGCCTACTGCAACCGAAGCCGCTGTCCCACCTGGATGATGTCGCCTCGTATTTTATTCAGCCGCTTCAAGTGCCCGACGGATACACCGTTTCTTTCGGCTATCTTAGACAAGGTGTCGCCTCTGCGAACCACATAGTGGCTTTCGGCCCGGCGACTTTTGCTGGCAGATTCGGCAGAGAGCTTTTCAAGAATCGAAGCCAGTTCCGCCCCTTTTCCCGCAGGCACTTTCAAAATGAATTCCCCCGATGGCAAGTGGCTTCCAATAATATGGGGATTGAGTTCCTTGAGCATCTTGTAGTCTGTTCCGAGGGCTTGCGCCGCATCGGTGAAATGGATCGCCTGACGCAAGTTGACCTTGCGCACATCCGCCGCCAAGGGCGGATAGATGTCCGAGGCCGCGATTCGATAGCCGTATTTTTCCGGCCTTTCCAAGATCAATTTGATGGCGGCGATTCGATACACGAACCGCTCGGTTTCCAAGGGGAGGTTCAACCGGAAATAGGTTGCGACCTTCTGTTCCTCCAAGGCGTCCGAAATGCACTTTTCGCCGCAATTGTAGGCTCCCAACGCAAGATACCAGGAACCGAACTCCTCGTAGAGCGATTTCAAGTATTTGATCGCGGCCGTCGTGGCCTGTTCGAATTCTCGCCTTTCATCCAGGCCGTATTTTTTTTCGAGACCGTACCTCTGACCTGTCCCGGGCATGAACTGCCATAGGCCTACCGCGCCCGCTCTCGAGCGTATGTATGGAATCAAAGCGCTTTCCGCGACCGCCAGATACTTGAGGTCGTCGGGAAGGCCTGCGCGGGAAAGCTCGCTTTCAATATGGGGAAAATACCTGCCGGCACGCTTCAGCCACATGAAAACCTGCGCCCGATCCCATACCGAAATGGTGAACTCCCGGTCGAGCATTTCCCGTACATGCTGGTCTTGCAGCGGAAACGGTTCGCCGCACATGGAGAAACTATCGGGAAGGGGAACGTTTTCGACGACCGGCGGCAATTCCGCCGCATCTACATTTCCAGTTGGGTTCAGGGTTCCCGCCGAAATAAAAATGGCAATAACAATTACGACCTTCGATATGATCGACAATTTCGTACACATAGCTTTCAAAACTCATTCCTTATTTTTCGGGTTTTTGAATCGGACCGTCGGAAAAGCGCATCGCGCCGCCTTTGGCCGGACGGACGGGTCAAACTTCAATTATCGCCGGAAATGTCCTCGCTCATTCTGGCCAACTCATCGTTCATTCTCTTGCGAAGGATTTGGGAACACTTGAACGTGACAACCCTTCGTTTGATGAGATGCAAATCTTCTCCGGTTGCGGGGTTCCTGCCCTTTCTGGCGCACTTGTCGGTTACGCAGAATTTTCCGAAACCGCTGATAAGAATGTCGTCCCCTTCCGCCATGCTCTTTTTGAGTATCTCCAGAAATGCTTCCATCACATCGGCGCTTCTTTTCCTCGGAAAGCCAAGGTCCTTACGTATGCAATCTATGATATCCGCCTTGGTAAGCGTCATCGGCAAAATGCTCCTTACAATCCGTGATAAATTTAATTGGTGCGATACCGGTTTAAATTGCTTGTGAAATATTTTTTTATGTCAAAACGAGAAACCTTACAGTGCCGATAATAAACTAGTCGTTCGGGCCATCGACTATTGGGTGCATTTTACTTACCACGACACGATTTGTCAAGAATTTATGGAGGTTATCCGAACTACCGAAAAATCTCGAATTCATGGATCGGCCCGTTTATTACTTATTTTGAAATAGGCGCTTGATGTTTTTTTCCAGTGCGGTTATTCTTTGAGAACCCAAAGGGAAAGTGCAGAGGAACCGAGAAATCATCCCAACGAAAGGAGGAGGATATGGCCCTGTATCTTGTACAACACGGCAGGAGCCTACCCAAGGAGGCTGACCCTGAAAAGGGGCTGTCGGAAGAGGGCAGGCTGGAGGTTGCCAAAATCGCCGAAACGGCGAGGTTTTACGGGATAAACGTGTCTCGAATCATTCACAGCGGAAAAACCCGCGCTCTTCAGACTGCGCAGATCCTGGCGTCTTACTTGAACCCAGAGCATGATATCGAGGCAGGCGCAGATCTCAAACCTCTCGACGACATTGCCCCGTGGGCAAAAATTCTCAAGCCTGAAACCGACGTGATGCTGGTGGGACATCTACCGTACATGGAAAAACTGGCATCCTATCTGGTGACCGGCTCCGAGCAAAGGCCCATATTCAAATTCCAAAACGGGGGCATCGTTTGTCTGGACAAAGGCCCTGACGAAAAATACTGGATTATCAAATGGTCGCTTTCGCCAAATATCGGGTAGTTCGGGATTGCCCATCTTTTTTCCATACTTGTTCTGTACCAACAAAGGGTTGAAATGAAAAACATTGCAGGGGCCCTGCAGATTTCGGCAGGGCTGGTCGCGATTCTTTGGATTGTTTTTTTCGCCGACGTCCTGTTTCCCGGAGACTGGCGTGGTTTAGGCCTGCGCCCCAGAGACACGGAACAAATATGGGGGGTGCTGACCACCCCCTTTCTCCACGGCGATCTGAACCACCTGTTGGCCAATACAGGCGCGCTGTTCGTCCTGCTGACCGTATCCTTTGCCTACAGCCGCAAGCTCGCGTTCAAAGCGCTGCTTATTATCTGGCTGCTCGGCGGGGCCTTGGTATGGGTTTTCGGTAGCGGCACTTCCGTGCATATCGGTGCGAGCGGTATCATTTTCGGCTTGATCGGCTTCTTGTTGTTCGTAGGCATCTTTCGAAAAGAGCCTGTGGCACTGATATGCTCTCTTGTCGTTTTTTTTCTCTACGGCGGCGCGCTATTTTCGTTTTTCACCTTTTCTCGCGGTGTCAGCTGGTCCGGACATTTTTTCGGGTTCGTCTCTGGAATCTGCGCCGCCTGGGTTACCAAAGCCTCCAGGGCTTGACATTTTGTCCATTTTTCAAGGCGACGCTAAAAACGAACGACGTAGGGTCGCTGGATTCAAGGTGCGAATATGACCACTTTCAAAGATTACGAAAACATCCATCGAATGCTTGAGGAAACCGTTCGAAGAATGCCGGACGGCGACGCCTTTCGGTGGTTCTTAAGCGCCGGGCAAATGTCGGTATCCTGGAGCGAATTTTACGACCAAGTGCGCGCTGCCGCAAAAAGCCTTATGGCCTCGGGAGTACGCAAAGGCGACAAGGTGAATATTTTGAGCTACAGCTGCTATCGCTGGGTACTTGCCGATCTTGCGATCAACGCCATCGGAGCGATCACGGTGGGAATTTACCAATCCAATCTTCCCAAGGAGTGCGCCTATATCGTCGATCACAGCGACGGCATTCTGGTTTTCGCCGAAAACGAAGAGCAATTGGAAAAACTGCTTGCGATCAAAACGCAGGTACCAAATGTCCGCAAGGTCGTTCTTTTCAATGGAGAGCCTCCCGAAAAAAACGAGTGGGTCATGAGGTTCGACCGGTTTTTGACGCTGGGAAAGGAAATTTGCGACGAGGATTTCCAAGCCCGCGTATCCCGAACGAAACCGAACGACCCTGCCTGCATCGTCTATACATCCGGCACGACCGGCGTACCCAAAGGCGCGGTGCTGACCCACGACAACCTGACATTCACCGCCCAGTCGGTGGTGAAAAGCTGCGATATCCGGGAAGGCGACGAAATCTTCCTGTTTCTGCCCCTTGCCCACGTTTTCGCTCGTGCCTGCGTATACGCCGCCATTTTGGGAGGCGGGGCCACCACCTTCAACCGGAACATGCAAACCCTCGCGGTCGATCTGAAAGCCGCTCGGCCGCATTGGTTCGCAGCCGTCCCCAGAATCTTCGAAAAAGTACAGGCCAAAATACTGGCGCAAGTCGAATCCAAGGGCATACTATCCAGGACCCTTTTCAACTGGGCCATGGATGTCGGACAAGAGGTCGGAGGATGTGTCCTGGAGAAAAAATCAGTGCCGCTCGCAACCCGGATGCAATATTTTCTCGCCAGCAAGCTCGTCCTGAAAAAAATCAGAGAAGCCATGGGCGGCAGGGTCCGATGGATCGGATGCGGTGCCGCTCCCTTGAACCCCATGCTCGCCAGATTTTTCCATGCGGCGGGCATCCTTATCCTGGAAGGCTTCGGCATGAGCGAAAACACTTCGTTTACCAATGTAAACCGGATCGACAACTATCGCTTCGGATGGGTCGGCCCCCCTGCGGTCGGGGTGGAACACAAGGTCGCCGAAGACGGAGAGGTGATGTTTCGCGGAAGAAACGTAATGAAGGAATACTACAAGATGCCCGAGGAAACCGCCGCAACCATCACCCATGAAGGCTGGCAGAAATCGGGCGACCTCGGGAAAATCGACGGGAAGAATTTTCTCAGAATCACCGGTCGGAAAAAGGAGATCATCATAACCGCCGGAGGGAAAAATATCGCTCCGGCCCCTGTGGAAACCTATCTGACCACGTCCTCTTTCATCAATCAGGCCTGCGTGGTTGGCGACCGGGAAAAGTATCTGGTCGCGCTCGTCACCCTGGAACCGGATTCGATCAAGGCATACGCGGACGAAAAAAAAATCCCCTACGCCGATACCGGGGAATTGTCCAAATCCCGGGCCATCCGGGAGCTGATCGAATCCGAAATCAAGGAGATCAACAGCAACCTGCCGTCCTATGAAACCATCAAGCAGTTTGCCATCGTCCCGGAATTCACCATCCAAGACGGTCTGGTGACTCCGACTTTGAAACTGAAAAGAAGCGAGGTGTTCAAAAAATACGCGGATACGATTCGGGGGCTCTACACTTAAAATTCGAATCCGGAAATCGAACAAGTGATTTGGGCCAGCTCCGAGTTCAATTTATTCCCCAGGCTGCGATCTTTTCTGCCTCCTCATTTCCCTTTTCTTGCGAATCATCCGAATGTCCTCGTACATGTCCTCGAACGTCGCTCTCATGACATCTTCGAACAAGGCGAGACGTCCCCCGTGTTCCGAAATGAACGTTTCGGCCGCGTTCTTCTTTTCAAAAGCCCATTTTGCCCGCAAGGTCATCACGCCCTGCTTGTCGCCGCCGATCACCCAGAAAGCCCTTTCCGCGTCGATCTGTCTTTTCGAATCGTAATCGCCGACCGTCACCCCGATCAATGGCCTGTCGATGTGAACCGCCATATCGACGGCCGCGCAATGGACTGAACAAAACCCGCATTCTTCATTGTCGCCATACTTGACGATCATCCAGGAATGCCCGTATTGCGATCTTTTCATCCCGCAGTAACGGCAAAATTCTTCCTCGGCGCAAACGAAGTTCGCGCAAGCGAGCGACAAAAACAACGGCATCAAAAAGACTGTTATCCACACCATCAAGACCATTCTGTTTTTTCGCATAATCCCTTTCCTTTAAAAATCGATGCTTTTCGGCGTCCTCGGAAAAGGAATGACATCCCGGATATTGGATATCCCTGTTACGAACATCATCATTCTCTCGAACCCCAGGCCGAAGCCGCTGTGCGGGACGGAGCCGAAGCGCCTGGAATCGATGAACCACCAATAGTCCTCCTGCTTCAATCCCAGTTCTTCCATCCGGGACAATACAACGTCGAGGCGCTCCTCGCGCTGGCTTCCGCCGATGATCTCTCCGACCAGGGGAAGCAGGACATCCATGCCCGCCACCGTTTTTCCGTCGTCGTTCACGCGCATGTAGAAGGGACTGGTCTCCTTGGGATAATTGTAGACGATCACCGGTCCATTGAAATGCCTCTCGGTTAGAAATCGCTCGTGCTCCGCCTGGAGTCCCTTGCCGAACGACAATTCGTACTCGAATTTCTGTCCCGACTTTTCCACGATATCCACCGCATCCTTGTATTCGATCCGAACGAATCTTTTCGACAGCGTCGTTTCCAGCCTCGACATGAGGCCCTTGTCTACGAATCGGGCGAAAAGCTCGACGTCCTCGGCCCGGTTATCCATCACGTGGGAGACCAGATATTTGATCAAGTCCTCTCCCACGTCCATGTTGTCGTAAATGTCGCAAAAGGCCATTTCCGGCTCGATCATCCAGAATTCGGCCGCATGCCTTCTCGTATTGGAATTTTCCGCACGAAACGTGGGGCCGAACGTATATACGTCGCCCAACGACAGAGCGAACATTTCCGCAGACAGCTGCCCGGATACCGTGAGGTTGGCTTCTTTTCCGAAAAAGTCCGCTCCGTAATCGGCCGAGCCGCCTTTTTTGGGCACGTCATCCAGGTTCAAGGCGGTCACGCGAAACATTTCGCCGGCCCCCTCGCAGTCCGACCCCGTGATAATCGGCGTATGAACGTAAAAAAAGTCGCGTTCCCTGAAAAATTTGTGGACGGCAAAGGAAAGTTCGGAACGAATGCGAAACGCCGCTCCGTACTTGTTCGTCCGGGGGCGCAAATGGGCGATGGATCTCAAAAACTCGTCGCTGTGGCGTTTTTTCTGCAAGGGATAGCTTTCCGGAGATTCTCCCACGATCTCGACGGACTCGGCGCGCAATTCCCATTTCTGGCCCTTTCCCGGCGATTCCGCCAGCTTTCCCGCCACGGAAACGGCGGAGCCGGTCCCAAGCGTCTTGATCTGTTCGTAATTGCCGACGGAATCCTCCACGATCACTTGCAGGTTCTTCAGGCAGGAGCCGTCGTTCAATTCCATAAAGGAAAACGTTTTCGAATCCCGACGGGTCCGCACCCACCCCTTGACCAGGACCTGGTCGGCGGAAGAGTCGGATTGGAGCAAGCTTGCGATTTTTGTGCGTTTCATTGGGCTGACCTCCGAAGAAAAAAGGGTTACAGCTTTACGGTGATATAATATCCTTGGTTTTTCCTTTGCAACAGGAGGACCACGGATTCTTTCGTACGATACTTGACGATGGTTTCCTTGTAGTCCTCCACGTTTGTAACGATGTTTTCGTCCAGCTTCAAAATGACGTCCCCGGGCATGGCGCCGATTTCCGCCAAATGGGAATTTTCCGCGACCTTCACGATCACAACGCCTTCGTCGGCGTACAGCCCGTATCGGTTTCGATTCGACACGGTCACGTCTTCCACGCGAACGCCAAGCAACCGCTCGGACAAGTCCATGGCCATTTCGAGGGGAAACACCGACGCGGTCAATTTCACTTTCCGCCGCTCGCCCTTGTTCAACAATTCGAATTCGATATTGTCTCCGGAAGCGAATTCCCGCAAAAGAAGATGGAAAGAACCCACGCTTTTTACAACGCTGCCGTCGATCGACAAAATTATGTCCCCGGGAACAAGTCCCGCCGTTTTTGCGGGACTGGCATCCTCGATCCCTCCGACAAGGACCCCTTCGATATCGTCTGGAAGCCCCAGATACTTGACAAGGCGGGAATCGAGCGGCTGAGCCACGATTCCGGTCCAGACGGGGACCACTTCCCCGAAACGAATCAGATCGGAAACGATCCTTTTGGCCGTGTTGATGGGAATCGCAAACCCGATTCCCTGCGCCTTGGCATAAATGGCGGTATTGATTCCGATCAGCTTGCCGTTGATATTCAGCAACGGGCCCCCGCTGTTTCCCGGATTGATGGAGGCGTCGGTCTGGATGAAATTGTGATACACGGCATCGTCAGTCCGGATGCTTCTATCGACCGCGCTGATGACCCCGGTGGTGACCGTGTGGGAAAAACCGAACGGATTTCCGATGGCGATCACCGTCTCTCCGATCATCAGGTCCTCGGAGTTTCCCATTCCGACGGAAGGCAGAGTGGTTTCCGTTTCGATCTGAAGCACCGCAAGATCGGATTCCGGGTCCGAGCCCTTCACCCTGGCTTCGAATTCCCGTTCGTCGTTCAGCAGGACCGTAATCGCCCCGGCCGACCGGATCACATGTGCGTTGGTAAGGATAAATCCTTTTTTCCCGTCGATGATCACCCCGGAACCAAGACTGGTGCGCTTGTATTTTCGCTCGAACCCAGGGTCGAAAAAATCCCGGAAAAAATAATCGAAAAAGGTGTCTCCGCCTCCCGAAAAAGGGTAGGGCCTTTCCCGTACTTCGTACTCGCTGCTGATATTGACCACTGCCGGGCTGACCATGCGGACGGCGCAAACAACCGGAGTCTCCCTTTCATAGGGCTGGCAGAACGCGGTCTGCCGAATGCATGGGAGCGAAACGAGCATGAAAAGGGAAAAAAATGCCGCGAATTTCTTGAAATCGCCGCGGACAGCATTGATTAATTCGGATTTGGATATCATTTTTAACACTTGTGCTTATGGTTCTAACGCCTTGCTC
Organism: Desulfobacterales bacterium; assembly: GCA_963674505.2. Classification (GTDB taxonomy): domain Bacteria; phylum Desulfobacterota; class Desulfobacteria; order Desulfobacterales; family SKZT01. The sequence goes on along the minus strand of CAXXIG010000001.1, from coordinate 3,990,328 downwards.
GAACGCCATGCGCTCGGGAACTCGAACCCGTTTTCATTTAAACCGTATACCAGTGTTCAGACACGAAACAAAAACAATACCATGACCCAATATTCATATCAAGAAATCTTGCATCTCGTCGGCATGCCGAGCCAGTACTTGGGCACGGAACCCAATAGGATCGCAAAGCAATTGGACCAGGTCGATCTCAAAATGGTCCTGGGATTTCCCGACCTCTACGAAATCGGAACGTCCCATTTCGGAATCCAAATCCTCTATACCATATTGAACGCGAGAAAGGACATCGCCGCCGAAAGGGTCTATTGCCCTGCCGAGGACATGCGCGAAATTCTCGTCGAAAAAAAAATACCCCTTCTCTCCCTCGAATCGTCCACTCCTCTTGAAAAATTCGACATTGTCGGATTCAGCCTGCTCTACGAACTGAACTATACCAACATTCTCACTATTCTCCGACTGTCGAACATCCCTTTTTATTCCGAACAAAGAAAGGAGCACCACCCGTTGATCGTCGGGGGAGGCCCATGCGCATGCAACCCGGCACCCGTCGCGCGGATGTTCGACGCCATCGTTTTCGGCGACGGCGAAAAAGTCTGCCTCGACATGGCCGACGTCTGGCTGCGATGCAAAAGGGAAGGATCCGGCACAAAACGCGAGATCCTGGAACAATGGCGGAAAATCGAAGGCGTCTATGTCCCGTCCTTTTTCGCCGAGGAAAAAATAAGAATCGCCGGTTCGGAAACCGTCGCGGTTCGACCGACCCTGGAAAATTATACACGAATCGACCGCGCCGTCGCGACCGACTTGAACGAAGCCGTCTTTCCGGAAAGGCCCATCGTTCCCTTCGGCAAGCCGGTCCACGACAGACTTCGAATCGAGGTCGCCCGCGGATGCAGCAGGGGCTGTCGCTTCTGCCAGGCCGGCATGATCTACAGGCCAGTCCGGGAAAGGTCTTCGGCAAAGCTGCTCGGGTTGGCCGACACCTGCCTGAACGCCACGGGATACGAAGACATATCCCTTCTGTCGCTCAGCACCGGCGACTACACCGATATCGAAGGCCTTTTGGGCGGCCTGATGGAAAAATACGGCCCCAGGAACATCGCGGTATCCTTGCCGTCCCTGCGCGCCGGCTCTTTGACCCGGCAGCTCATGGAACATATAAAAAAGGTGCGCAAGACCGGTTTTACCATCGCGCCCGAAGCCGGAAGCCAGAGGCTACGGGATGTCATCAACAAAAATATCGACCAGGACCAGGTTTTCAAAACCATCGAGGACGCCGTCGAAGCCGGTTGGAAAGTCATCAAGCTGTATTTCATGATCGGCCTTCCCACCGAAACCGAAGACGATCTTTTCGAAATCGTGCGACTGATCGAAACAGCCAGGAAACTCAAAGGCCCCAAAGGGGGCAAAATCAAGATCAACGCCAGTTTCACCACGTTCATCCCGAAACCGCACACCCCCTTTCAATGGGAGGGACAGGCACCTTTGGAATATTCCCGCGAAACGATAGACATGCTCAAGGACAGGCTGAAGGGAAAAGGCGTACAGGTGAAATGGCAGCACCCGGAAACAAGCAGAATCGAAGGCCTTTTCGCAAGGGGCGACCGAAACCTCGCCGGCCTGCTGGAAAAGGCCTGGGAAAACGGCTGCCGCCTCGACGGATGGAGCGACTGGTTCCGATACGACATCTGGGAACAAAGTGCTGAACAAACCGGCATCGACATCGACTTCTTTACGACCAGGGCAAGGGACCTGAGCGAACCTTTGCCCTGGGATCACATGAATTCGAGGGTGGACAAATCCTTTCTGGCCGAAGAACGGAAAAAAGCCTTCCGGCAGGAAACCACCGAAGACTGCCGCGACGGCACCTGCCAGAATTGCGGGATTTGCGATTTCGACCGAATTATGCCGGTGATCGCGGAAGGACCGCGCCTTGATTCTTCGCAAGATACGGACCGGAACGGCTGCGAAAACGATCCGGCGGAAACCAAGCAGATTATGGCCGTCTATTCCAAAACGGGAAAAGCCCGGCATTTCGGCCACCTCGAAATGGTCAACATCTTTTTGCGCGCCATGAGAAGGGCCCGAATTCCATTGGCATATTCCGGCGGATTTCACCCCATGCCCAAAGTATCCTTCGAAGATCCTCTTCCCCTCGGCATGGAAAGCATGAAGGAACGCTTCTTCGCCGTCGTGGCCAAGGATTGGGACGAATCCGAGCTGGCAGAAACTCTCGACGGCATGTTGCCGGAAGGCCTGCGCATCGCCGAGTGCGCAAGCATCGAATCGCGGAAAAAGGTCGAAAAGGACCGCTTTTCCCTATACATGGTTATTCTTCGTAACGGAACCTTCCGCCGGGAGAGGCACGGACAATTCGAATCCCGCCGGGAATGGATCTTCGTCAAGACCGGAAAAAAGGGAAAAACACGCGACATCGATCTGAAAAAAGTCGTGGATATGATTGAAATTGTCGGCGAAAATCGTGTATTGTTGAAAATTAGCGCCGAACCCGGTAATATCGTCAGACCGTCGGATATCTTGAAGCACGTATTCGACATGGATGAAAAAGCGATCAAAGGGGCGCGTGTGATAAAACTGGACGGCAGAAAGGATGGGGATGTTCAAGCAACTGGTGATCAACGATTTTGAACACGAAACAAGGGTCGCGCTCGTAGAGGACGGAACCATCGCCGAATTGTTCATTGAAAGGCATGACGAATCCGACATCGCAGGCAACATCTACAAAGGCCAGGTGAAAAGGGTCCTGCCCGGCATGCAGGCCGCATTCGTGGATATCGGAATGCAACAGGCCGCATTCATCTATGTCAACGACCTGGTGCACGACGATCTGAACGAATTCGAAAAGGTGTTTCTGACCGAAAGCGAGGAGATCCCGGAAGATGAAGAGGAAAACGGACAGATCCGCGAACTGCCCAACTACAAAAACGACCTTCAAATCGAAGAGATGATCGTGGAGGGGCAGGAGATCATCGTCCAGGTGGCCAAGGCGCCCATTGGCACCAAAGGGGCGCGGGTCACCGGATATATCTCTCTTCCTGGAAGGTTTCTCGTGCTGATGCCCAACGCCAAGCATATCGGAGTATCCCGCAGAATCGAAGACGAAACCGAAAGAAAGCGATTGCGCAAGCTGGTTCAGGAGATCAAGAACGACGATTACGGATACATCGTCCGGACCGCCGCCGAAGGCGTCAAGACCGAAAAGCTTCTTTCGGAAATGTCGTTTCTGAACAACCTCTGGAACAATATCCTGAAGAAATACAAGCACAGCTCTCCGACAAAGCTCATCCACAAGGAACTGACTGTCAGCCTTCGAGCGGTCCGCGACCTTCTGACCCACGAGGTCGAAAAGCTCATCATCGATTCTCGTTCCGGATACGAAAGCATCGTCTCCTTTCTCGACAATTTCATGCCCAGCCTGAAGGATTCGGTGGAATATTACGAAGGCATGGAACCCCTCTTCGACGCCTACAATCTCGAAGGCGACATCAGCCGCGCCTTGAAAAGAAAGGTATGGCTGAAATCCGGCGGATACATCGTCATCGAGCAAACCGAAGCCCTGTCCGCCATAGACGTCAATACCGGACGGTTCGTCGGAAAGCACAATCTGGAGGAAACCATCCTGAAGACCAATCTCGAGGCGGTCAAGGAAATCGCCTACCAGATTCGTCTCAGGGACCTCGGGGGCATCATCATCATCGACTTCATCGACATGGAGAAGAAGTCCAACCAGGAAAAAGTGTACAAGGCGCTTCTCGAGGCCTTAAAAAAGGACAGAAGCAAGACTCACGTGCTTCCCATGTCCGAAATAGGACTGATTCAAATGACCCGAAAGCGAATCCGAAAGCCTCTGACCCGCCTGCTGTGCGAACCGTGCTTCTATTGCGACGGCGAAGGGTACTTGATTTCGAAAAAATCCATTTGCTACAACATCTACCGAGAGATTCTCCGCGATTCCTGCGACATGGCCAAGGGCAAATGCATACTGAAGCTCAACCCGGAAATCGCCGAACTTCTGCTGGGCGAAGAGAACCGTATCATCGCCAACCTCGAAAAAAAGATCCAGCGGCAAATCGTCATTTTTCCGGACAAACATTTCCATATGGAGCAGTACGATTTCTACGAGGTCTTGATCTGACGGTCCCGGTCGCTATTTTTCCCCTCTTAATGAGATTCGAACACAAATGTGCCAATGTCGGCGACAAATTTGCGTGAGTCTTCCAAATCGATATTGACAGGTACTCCAATATATGGTTAACTCGCAAAATTGGACTTTATGCCGTCGCATCGACTTTTTCAATCGATGAAACTATAAAAAAAAATTAAAAGGGAAAGGAACAATGAAACGCACATTTCAACCGAGCAGGCTTAAACGAGCACGAAAACACGGATTCTTAAAAAGAATGTCCACCAAGGCTGGAAGACGAATCATCAAAAGGAGAAGGGCAAAGGGAAGGGCTCGCCTCTCCGCATAGATCGACGCCGGCATCGCCGGCATCGACCTTGCCCGCGATTCATTTCGTGCAAAACAACCATTGGATAACTGAATAAAAGACATGTAAGCAACGGGAAGAATTTGGTGCCGCACAAGTTCACCAAAGAGGATAGGCTGCTGAAAAGACGACAATTCGTCCAACTGTCCGAAAAGGGAAAAAAGATACAGAACAAGTATTACCTCGCGATCTATGCAAAAAACGATAAAACGCGCAGCCGCCTGGGAGTGACCGTGACCAAAAAAGTCGGAAATGCCGCGACGAGAAACAAGATCAAGCGGTTTTGCAGAGAATTTTTCAGACAGAATCAAAACCGCATGTCCGACATCATAGATATCAATATCATCGCAAAAAAAAAAGCAACGTATCTGGATGGCAATGAGACGTTCAGAAAGCTCGAAAATATTTTCGACAGAATCTGATTTGGCGTGTCTCTTCAGCAAGACCGCTTCCATAGCGATCATAGGCGTGATCGGGTTCTACCAACTGGCGATTTCTCCGATGCTCGGTGCCAATTGCCGATTTTACCCGAGCTGTTCCGCTTACGCCAGAGAGGCGGTCGAAATCCACGGGCCGGCGTACGGTTCGTTTCTGGCATTGAAACGCTTGTCGAAATGCCACCCGTTCCACCCCGGCGGATACGATCCAGTACCGGAAAAAGCGAACTGGTAAATCGTTTCGCCGAAATCCACGATTCATGTGTTTTTTTGCCATCGCGGCGCATCGGGCTTCCTGACCGGGCGGCCCGGACGGATATTCATCGACAATCCGATGCGAATCTGCCGCAAATCAAGTCGCACGCTCCCGCCTTGTGCCTCGCCGAATCGATCCGAAAAAAATCGAAATGTACAAGACTGTATTCAGAGAAATTACCAGAGCCGTCCGAAAAGGGCCGGCCAAATCCGAAATAGGAGAATGAAATGGAGCAAGCTCGCGTACTCATCGCAATAGCGTTGTCGTTTTTGGTCTTCATTTTATGGGAGGCGATATTCGTCGATCGCGAAAACATTCCACAGCCTCCCCCAACCGGGGAGGCGCAAAAACAGGCCCCCCCTGCCGAACAGGAGACCCTGGCGTATCAGGCCGGCCCCGAAACCTCGGGAAAATCCGGAAACGCCGACACTGTGGAATCGGTTTCGACAAAGAAGGACATCCCCGATACTGTCGTGGACACGCCTTTGTACAGCGTCGAAATCTCCGCCGCCGGCGCGATTTTCAAAAGCTTTGTTCTCAAAAAATACAAGGAAAGAACAGGAGACGACGCCCCGCTCAAGGAATTGATATCAGAAAAGGCGAAAAAGGGGAACTTGCGATGTTCCTTCGCCGACAACGGCATTCCGGGACTCGACGGCGCCATCTTCGGCAGCCCCCATGCCGGACGGACCGTAGAAGTGCGCAAAGCTTCTCGGAACATTACGTTTTCCTGGACCTCGCCCGAAGGCATCGTATTGGAAAAGGAATTTAAATTTTCCCCCGAATCCTACATGATAGAAATGACGGTCAGGGTCAAAAACGGTTCGGGCAGGGCCGTGGAGGACCGGTTGTCCGTATCCCTGGAAAACTACATGGATCTCAAAGGGGCCAGCTACGGCTTCGAAGGCGTCAGCGGTTTGATTGACGGCGATCTCAAGGAAATCAAAATCGACGACATCGAGGACGAAAACGTCCATGAAGGCAATATCAAATGGATGGCGATCGAAACCATTTATTTCATGACAAGTATCGTTCCCAAAGATCTTGTCCCGGCGAAAATGGTACTCTCGGAACAGGACGAGCATTTCGTTGAAACCAGCTATCTCGCTCCCGAGCGTAAAATCGCACCTGGCACCCAGATTGCCTACCAGTACGATTTGTTCTTCGGCCCGAAACGCCTGGATACCTTGAGAAAGGCCGGACACGATCTGGACAGGGCGGTCAATTTCGGCATGTTCGACATACTCGCCAAGCCGTGCCTTTGGATCATGAATTTCATACACGACTACATTCCCAACTACGGAATCGCCATCATCATCCTGACCATCTTTACGAAAATCATCCTGTGGCCTCTGGGAAACAAGAGCTACAAATCCATGGCGGAAATGAAAAAGCTTCAGCCATTGATGGCCGAAATCAGAGAAAAGTACAAGGACGACAAAAAGAAAATGAACCAGGAAACCATGGCCCTGTACAAGACCTACAAGGTCAATCCCGTCGGAGGCTGCCTCCCCATGGCTTTGCAGATTCCCGTGTTCTTCGCGCTGTACAGGATGCTGTACGAAGCCATTGAATTGCGACATGCTCCTTTTTTCCTGTGGATCAACGATCTGTCCGCGCCAGACAGGCTCTTTAGATTCGACTTTGCGATTCCCATGATGGAGCCGCCATATGGAATTCCCGTCCTGACCCTGGTCATGGGCGCCACCATGTTCTTGCAGCAAAAGATGACTCCCACGGCCGGAGATCCGGCCCAGGCAAAGCTCATGACGTTCATGCCCCTGGTTTTCACCGTGATCTTCATCAATTTCTCGTCCGGACTCGTTCTCTACTGGCTTGTAAACAACCTTCTGTCCATTGGCCAGCAATACTACGTCCAACAAAAGAAATGAACATGAGGGAGGTTTTCATGACATCAGGGTTGGAATTCGAAGGCAAAGACGTCGAAGAGGCTGTAAAAAACGCTTGCGCCGAACTCGATATCAATGAAGAAAAGCTCAAGTACGACGTAATATCCTATGGTTCGACCGGAATATTCGGATTGGTAGGCGTCAAGAAGGCCAAGATTCGAGTTTTTGGCTCCCGCAAAAAACACGAAAGGAAAAAAGCTGCCAGCCAAACTCGGGATGCCGAGCCGCAACGTTCCATTCTTCGCGACGAAGACCGGGAAGATATCAAATCCATCGTCAAGGAATCTTTCGGCGATTTGGGCGTTACCCGCTCCGAAAAGGCGAAAAGACGAACCGACAAACCCAGGAGGCCCAAAGAAGTATCGGAACGGATCAAGCCCGCAGCGAAAGAGGCAGGATCAGTTCCCGAAGAGACAGGATCAGTTCCCGAAGAGGCAGGATCAGTTCCCGAAGAAGCAGGATCAGTTCCCGAAGAAGCAGGATCAGTTCCCGAAGAGACAGGATCAGTTCCCGAAGAAGCAGGATCAGTTCCCGAAGAAGCAGGATCAGTTCCCGAAGAAGCAGGATCAGTTCCCGAAGAGGCAGGGTCAGTTCCCGAAGAGGCAGGGTCAGTTCCCGAAGAGGCAGGGTCAGTTCCCGAAGAGGCAGGGTCAGTTCCCGAAGAGGCAGGGTCAGTTCCCGAAGAAGCCCAAGAAGCCGAGGAAATTGGTTCCGTTCCCGAAGGTGCCGAAGAAACCGGAAAGGCACTCCTCGAAATGATCGTAGATCTGATCACCGCCGGGAGCGAAGTCAAGACCGAAACCATAGGCTCCAAACTGCGACTGAACGTCAGCGGCGGCAATCCTGCAGTGCTGATCGGCAAAAAAGGACAGACTCTGGAGGCTATTCAATATCTCGTAGAAAAAGTCCTCAGCAAAAAATGCGGGGAAAGGGTCCGTGTCCTCGTCGATGTCGAAGGTTATCTGGAAACCAGAAAGCAGAACCTGCAGAGGCTTTCATCCCGACTGGCCGACAAGGCCAAGAGAATCGGGAAGCCCGTCACCATTGGACACATGAACTCCCATGATCGCCGAATCGTTCATACGTTTTTGAAAAACGACCGGGAAATCCGGACCCAGAGCGTAGGCGACGGGTTCTACCGGAAGCTCGTTATTTTTCCGAAAAAGGGAAAAAATAATAAAAACAGGAAAAAGAAATAGGGAGGATACCATTGCCGCCATTTCCACTGCTTACGGACGCGGCGGCATTGGCATCATAAGGATATCCGGAGAACTATCGGTCAATATCGCCCAAAGGATCTTTCAAAGCAGCCGAAAAGGGGGGGAGCTATCCTCCCCCTTCGAACACGGGCGCATTCGGTACGGGCATGTCGTCAATCCTTGCGACGGCGGTATCATCGACGAGGCAATCCTTGTGCCGATGCTTTCCCCCAACTCCTATACCAAAGAGGATGTCGTCGAAATTCAAGCCCACGGTGGCAGGAAAGTCCTCGAAAAAATATTGGACCTCGTTCTGGAGCAGGGCGCACGGTTGGCCGAACCTGGGGAATTCGCCAAAAGGGCTTTCTTAAACGGACGAATCGATCTGAGCAGGGCCGAAGCTGTCATCGATTTGATCGACGCCCAGAGCGAAGGTGCTCGAAAAATCGCCGCGAACCAGTTGCATGGGGGGCTCCACGATCTTCTTGCTCGATTGAAGAAGCAGATGTTTAATGCCTTGGCAGAAATCGAGCTGGAAATCGATTTTTCCGAGGACGAGGAGAGCGTTCAAGTCAATCCTCGAAATTGGGAAGAGAAAATACTAAAGCCGATCGAAAAGCTATCGGAAAGCGCTGCCGTCGGCGCCATTCTGAAAGACGGCTTTCGGGTCGTTCTCGCTGGCAAGCCCAATGTCGGCAAGAGCAGTCTCATGAACCGATGGCTGAATCAGGAAAGGGCCATTGTCACTCCCTACCCCGGAACGACTCGCGATCACATCGAGGAGATTGTATCCTTGGACGGCGTTATGGTCCGATTGTTCGACACAGCCGGACTGCGGGAAAGCGATGATCCGGTCGAGAAAATCGGCGTAGAGCGATCCAAAGCCTTGCTTGAAAGCGCACATTTGGTTCTTTTCGTATGCGATGTTTTTTCCGGATTGGATGACGAAGACCGTGCCGTTTTCCGAACCATTCGCAATAAGGACAGAATTGTAGTCTATAACAAAATAGACCGTTTGGATTTCAATGGCAGGGTTATTCCAGTCGGTTTTCTGGCAGGCGAAAAATCCGCTGCTGTTTCCGCCAAATATGGAGACGGTATCTCGGAACTCAAGGAAATGATACGGAAGGAGTTTTTGGCAGGCGAAAACGAAGGGGCCGACGGTGTCTTCATTTCGAACCTAAGACACAAAAGGCTTGTGGAGAACGCCAGGCAGGCCGTTGGAAAAGCCATCCTCGAATTCGACGAAACCGGGGACCTGGAGATCGTGTCGATCGAATTCAAGGAGGCCATTCGGCAAATCGACGAAATTCTAGGCGTCGATGTCGGCGACGATGTTCTCGATGCCGTTTTTCAACGATTTTGCATAGGCAAATGACAATGTTTCACGTGGAACATCGGTATTCTTCGCCGATTCCATCAAACTTTGGAGAATCGTCACTCATGGATTTTACAAAATTTTTCGAAAAATACAAGAACCTGGTCGAATCGGCCGACAAGATCTTCAAGCAAATGAAAGATAAGTATCCGGAATGCGTCAAATGCAAAGTGGAGTGTTCCGATTGCTGTCACGCTCTTTTCGACGTGTCTTTTGTCGAAGCCTTGTATATCAACAAGAAATTCAGAGAAAAGTTCCAGGGAGAGCAGCTTGAAAAGCTTCTCGACAAGGCCAATAAAGCCGACCGCTTTATTTTCAAACTGAAAAGGGACGCGTACAGGGAGTTCAAGGGCGGTAAAAAAGAAGATGAAATCATGCATAGCATTGCCGAAAAAAGAGTGCGATGTCCCATGCTAAACGAGGCCGACAAATGCGACATCTACGAATTCAGGCCCATCACTTGCCGAATCTATGGCGTTCCGACTGCCATCGCAGGCCAAGGCCATACTTGCGGTCTATCCGGGTTCAAGGCCGGGGAGAATTATCCGACTATCAACATGGATATTCTCCACGATAAACTCTACGACCTTTCCGAAGAGCTTGTCGCTTCTTTGGATACCAGATATCCTCGGCTAGCAGAGTTGATGGTCCCGTTGTCCATGGCCCTTTTGACGGAATACGACGAGCAATATCTTGGAATATCTTCCGATAAAAACGAAAGCCGGGATAAAGGAGGGGAAGACGACCAAAATGAATGAGCAAAATAATGAAGAAGAGTTGAGAAAAAGAATCATTTTCGATGCCATGTCCCCGAGAAGACAGAAACAGATTATGAAAAGGGGCTACGACAGATGGGACCCTTTTCTCGAACCCAAAGACCCTATCGATATCAGAAAGGACAAGACCCGGCGCACCAGCCAGCAGTTGGTTCGCGAATTCCTTCAATCCCGCGAAGGCGATTGCAGCAACGCCTATTCCCGAGGTGTTTTGGAAATGGCCATCGGCATAATCAATTCCGACGACCGTTTCATCGGGATGTACGAATTCGCCGCGTGGCACCAGGAATTGTTGAAAACAGTGGATAAGGAATGAACCAACCCCAATGGCAACCATAAATGTAGGTTTGGCCGATAAAGCACGAAAAAAGCTTGTTCTTTTCGTGCTTTTTTTTCAAGGAGATTTTATTCATGCAGAATGAGAAAATCGAAACAATCAAACAGGAAGTCGAGAAGATCAGCCAGGAATTGTTCAATTATGCCATCGACCGAGAGGATGTCGCATGGCTGGTCAATAACCATTCGGAACATTCCAGGGTCGATCCATCGAGTCTCGAATACGAACTCCAGCTCCTGAAAATCGTAGGAACGGGGTGGAACGTCATGTATGCCATGGGAAATTCTCCATACAAGGAGGCCGTATCGGGATTTTTTTGGAGCGCCGTGCACAAGTTTTCCGCGAAAATTTCCGAAGACGCGGGCAATCTTGCAGGTAAAAAGATCGACTATTTTCAGATCTTGAAGGATCGTCTGGAAATGTACATCCAAGCCTTGAAAAACAATATCGGTGAAAAGGATCCCGCGAAACCGTTCGGAGAGGCATTCGCTGCCCAATGCGCCAATCGTGCCGATCTCTACGCCTTTATGGCCGGCGCAAAAATGTTCTCTTCGATCTCCATGAGGGTCAAAGAATATCTTGAAGGTTTAGATACGAGCATCTGACTCTCGCCATAGTTGTTCCACGTGGAACATCCCTTCCCTATATTACGTTTATTATGCACCAAAACGAGAAGACTCTTCCTTTTCGGCCTCGGCCAGCGGCAGCTCAGATAATGGTACTGCTCCATGTTTCGGCGACCTGTGCGGTTGGCGCGCTTGCATCCTTGTGCCCTGCAAAAAAAACCAATGTCGGATATCCCGGTAGCGCTGCTGTGCAAGTCGGCACCACTGTGAACACCAGGCTCGATCCTCTGATGACAAACTGCCATCTGCACTGGACAAAAAACCTTATTTTTTTTTTTACCCTTAGTAGCATGGAAACGCTCCCTCTCCCCTATCCTTATTGCCATATTTTGGTTTTGGGTTTTCGCTCGGTCCATGATGCCAAATTGACAGATGCCAACGAACGAACGCAGGTTTTGTTTCGGAAACGCAGAGTACCAGGGTAGGTGGCGCTGAATATCTGCTTTTCGCGCTGCCTCTCATTTCCTGAAGCCAATGCGCATTGTTTTTCCTCAGAATCCATCCCACTCTTTTTTCGAGCCTTCCCGCCTCTTCCGCTTGGGGTAACGCGGGGCTTGCGTCCGAAAAATGGTGGGTTGGATATCGTGCCAGACCGACAGGCCGTCGATTTAAAGAGACTCCGCAGCAACGAAAAAGCACCGGTACCGACCCACCCACCCTACGATACTAAACCACCCGCTGGAAGATAGCGCTACCAAGCGTTCCAAGCCCGATCCCCTGATGAAAGGCGGCCATCCTCACGGATCGAAAATTTTCGGATATGAATTTTCGGGCTATTTTTTTGCGGAAATCATGGCCACGAAAGGGGAGGCAAGATAGGCCAACAGAAGTGCGAAAGCGGCGTACCCGAAATAATCTGTGAAAATGAAGGCGAACAATGTCAGCGAAGAAACGATGGCGAACTTCGGCTTTTGGTCCATGAACCTGCCCATGTGCAGATAATGCACGGGATACAGGTTCATCATGAACCCGATGATTACCATCCAGCAAGAACAGAATATTGCCCAAGCATTGGAAACCTCTCCTTCCGATGCGAACCCCTGGTAGAAAATCAAAATGGGTGCAAGAACGATCAATGCGGCGCCGGGCGTTGGCAAGCCTTTGAATTTTCCAGGTATGGGCGTTTTATCCAATGTGAAATAGACGAGTCTCGCGATTCCCATAACAGCGTAGAAAATGGCGATTACGGAGGCAGGGATTGGAAACCCCAATTTTATGGCAGGATCAGTAAAAACGATATAGAAAATCCAGCCAGGGCAGATACAGAAACTGACTGCGTCGGCAATGTCGTCCAGTATTCCTCCCAGCGATATTTTCACAGAGTCGTCGTCTGGGTCGGATTGTTGCACCAGCCCGAGCTTCCTTGCAACGGCACCGTCCAGCTTGTCGAAAAAAGCGGCGCCGATGACAATCAGAAAAGCCTCCTGAATTCTTCCTTGATATGCGAAAAAAACGGAAAGCAGTCCCATCACGGCGTTCATGACCGTAAGAGTATTGGGGAAAAATGAAAGAATCCTTATTCTCAGGCGGTCGTTTTCCATGCAAACTTCGTCGAGGCATAATGTCCCGTATTTTTTGCAGAAACGCGCCATGGAACCGAAATTGATTACGAGAAAAATGATTTCGACGATGAAAAACACCCTAAGCGGAATTTTATCGAAGAGAGCGAGCCAAGAAAACAGGGCGTTCTTTTCCAATCCGGGAATATAGAATGCGTAACCGTAGAGAACGGCCGCTACGGGAGCGGCCACCATAATCCTGAGAGTGGTCAATTCTCTTGGCTCGGGCTGGTCGCCTTTTCTGATGGAGAAATCGCGCATGAAATGCGCGAAATTGTCCCGGATCAATACGGCGATGCAAAGGATGAGAATAAAAATGGCGTGAAGCCTTTCAGGATTGGAAGGCACATCCGGTCCTTGATAGAGTCTCCACATAGCGCCAACGGATATGGCCGGAAATATTATAGAGTAGATCAATTTGTCCATGATCCGGTCCGCGTAGTGGGCGAGTGGCGGTATCTTCAAATTTCGTGACACCGCCCATGCGGAGAAAATGTCGAACCCCATGGAAATGAACAGGAAGGAAACCCCCAAGGCGTACAGGAAGGGGTTCTTTCCCCATACCACCGCCAAGGCGCAAACGAGGCCGCCAAATGCCAAGGGCACACGACCGTAGATGAAGGTCGTGGTCAATCGACTTAGAAAACCGGCTCGCAAAGTCATAAGAATACCTTATCCTTCTTTTCCTAAGATTTGTTCGAAAAGCGGTTCACGCCTTTTGGTCTATCTAATAAAGCTCCATAGAATACCGGCTCCCAGGGCGGATCCGATAACACCTGAAATATTCGGGGCCATAGCGTGCATCAGAAGAAAGTTGCTGGGGTCTTCGGCCTGGCCCACCAGTTGCACGACCCTGGCCGAGTCCGGCACGGCGGATACTCCCGCAGCGCCGAGAAGCGGATTGATTTTTTCCTTGATAAACAGATTCATTATCTTCGCGAAAATCACACCGGATGCAGTGGCGATTCCGAAAGAGACGGCGCCGAGAATGAATATGCCGACCGATTGATGGGTCAGGAACACGTCGGCCTGCGTACTGGCGCCGACAGTGATTCCCAGAAGAATGGTAACGGTATCGATGATGGATGTCCGCGCGGCCTGGGCGAGACGCTCTGCGACAACGCATTCCTTGAGAAGGTTTCCGAAAAACAGCATGCCCAGCAATGGCAGCGCGGCGGGAGCGACAAAGCAGCAGAGGAGAAATCCCATGATCGGGAAAATGATTTTTTCCTTCTTGGAGACTTCCCTGGGTTCCTCCATTTGTATCAGCCGTTCTTTCCTGCTTGTCAAAAGACGCATGATGGGAGGCTGTATAACGGGAACCAAAGCCATGTAGGAGTATGCGGCCACGGCGATCGGACCGATGAGTTCCGGTGCTAGTTTGGCCGTCAAAAATATGGCCGTGGGACCGTCCGCACCACCGATGATGCCGATGGATGCCGCTTCGTTCGGAGCGAACCCCAGAGCCAGCGCGCCGAGAAAAGTGAGAAAAATCCCCATCTGGGCGGCAGCGCCCAGCAGCATCAGCATCGGTCTCGCCAGCATGGTCGAAAAGTCTGTCATAGCGCCAATCCCGAGAAAGATGAGGGGCGGGTATACGCCGGAAGTCACTCCGAAGTACAAATAATGAAGAACGCTGTTGGGTTCGTAAATGCCCAAGCCGAGCCCTTTGAATACCGGAATGTTTCCGAAGAGTATTCCGAAGCCGATCGGAACGAGCAAGAGAGGCTCGTAATGCTTGGCGATACCCAGGTAGATGAAAATGCATCCGACTGCGATCATGATGATATGGCGATAGTCCGCCATGGCGAAGCCGGTATTGGAAATGAAATCAATCAGAAGTTTTTCCATATATATTCCCCTTTGACGTAATGGTAATTTTCTTTCACTGGCAAGTATCGATTATAAATTCCAGAAATAGTATCCTTCGCCGTCGGGGACGAGGGCCTTTTTTTCCAGCAGGCAGTTGATACTTGAATGAGGCGATTCGACCCCGAGCCTTTTTGCCAGGGTCAACAGTTCGGGAAGAGAGAGCGGCTTCCGGCAACGTTCGGACAACAACTGGAACTGCTTGGCGATCTCCCTTTGGCAGATGGAAAGGGTTTCCAGCTTGCATTTGTTTTTGTCTTCCTGGGTTTCCACAACGGGAAGCGGTTGTTGCTCCCTCTTGTTGTCGGCTGACGGCCCTTCCTTTTTCTTTTCGAGAAAAGCGAGGACCTTGTGCAATTGCGCGATGGTGAGCGACAGAAGTGTCAGACCGCTGAACACAATGCTTATTCCCAGAACCGAGATGCTCCAGCCGTTGTTGGCGGAAATGTTTTCCAAACCGATCAATGCGAACCTCCTTTGCATTTTTTAATGTTTTCAACCTTCGGACAAAGATGTCCTGGATGCTGCGATGTCGTTTATTTTTCTCATGATTTTGCCGCCAATGGACGCATCCGCCTGCAGCAGCCTGTAGAATTCCTCGCCGGAAATGATGAGTACTTCTCCGTCGGTGAGCGCCACGACGCTTCCCCGGTATTCGAACGGGGTCACCAATGTGGACCAGCCCATGATATCCCCCTTCTCGTGCAGCGTGAGCGCCTTTCTGTTTTCAAAGGATATCATAAAATTTCCATCGATGTTGAGATAGAAATTTGTAGCGGTGCGTCCCTTTTTTGCGAGGACTTCTCCCTCCTTGACTCTCATTCGATGAATGATCGGAAGCACCTGTTCGATCTCCTCTTGTTCCAGATCGGCGAAAATCTCCATGGATTGCAAAGTTTCGATACTTACGGACATTCAATAATCCTTTCTTGTGTTTTTGTTTCTCCCTTGCTGCGAACCAAACTGTCTTGACCGAAAAAAAAATATTCGGACATTTTGTTGAAGAAGGTCCTTGTTGTCAATACAAAATATAGGGTGGATTCGACCGCGTCATCTTTCCGTTGCGCGATCATGGGACTGTGTCAGATATTATCCTTGGCGTCCCTGGCGGCTTTTTTCAGGTATTCTCCCCATTCCATGGGAAGGAGCTGTTTCTTCTTGTTGTTGCATTCCTTGCAGGCGGGAACCACGTTTCCCTTCCTGCTTTCGCCGCCTCTTGCGATGGGCACGACATGGTCCATGGTCAATTCTCCGGCGGCTACGTCCCTGCCGCAATAGTGGCATTTCCCCTTGGACAGTTTCCGTTTCCACCATTGGGAATTTCTCAACACTCTCGCTTTGTGTTTTTCTCTTTTCATGTGGGCTTCATCGGCCGCGATGAAAAAAGTACCCATTGTCACCTCTTTTTTTCGGCGTTTTGCTCTTCAATCCAAATCGTCCAAGCGAACCATTTCCGGACGTCCGACCGAATCGAGCCAGCGATTGACCTCTTCGGCGAGAATTTCGTTGAATTTTCGCGAGCCCCCCAGCCCTCGTCGCCCGAAAAAATAATTGATTTCGAGGATCATCGGAACGCCGTTGCTTTTGGAAAACAGATAGTCGAACCCCGCCAGATCGATTCCTGTCTTTCGAAGAAATCGCTTCAGCGATTGTTCAGCCCTTCCAACGAGTTCCGGGTCCGAATTATAATCGATTTCGGCGCCGGATGACAGGCTGTTTTTAAATTCTGCCTCCCTTTTCGAAACTCTCCAATAGGACAGGATTCTTGTACCTACCGCGACGCATCGAAGAGACCTGCCACCGGTCTCGACATATTTCTGGAGCAAAAAGCCGTTTTGCCCGGTCTTTTCGCATTTTTCCGCCTTTGCCAGCACCTCTTTCCACTGTTCGCCATTGCCTATCATGAATACGGTTTCGCCTTCTCCTCCCCAGTCGAACTTGAATACGAAAGGAAAGGCTGTGGGCGGATCATGACGGCAATTTTCCCGGCTTTTTTCGAGTTCCTGGAGGTTTCTGTAGACGAGGGTATCGGGATGCTTCTGTTCGGTACTGCAAAATAGCTTCGCCTGCCCGATCTTTCCCGGATATTGAAATCGCGCGTCATAGTTGGGAAACACGAACTCGCAGTTTTGCCGTGCCATGAAATATAGCTTCGGCTTGCATCCGAGGGGAAGCACCACGGCCTGTGCTCTTCTAATTGCGGAAAGATCGTTTTCATCCGGATCGCGACCGGCGCACAGAATGTTTTCATCTCCGCAGAGCAAAGGATGAAAGGACAGAATCATCAGTAACCGAATCTTTCCAAAGCCTTGGAGTCCTTGCTCCAATTTTTTTGAATTCTGACGAAAAGTTTCAAGAATACGGGACATTCCAGAAGCTTCTCGATATCCATCCGGGCCGATTCGCCGATTGCTTTCAACATGCTTCCCCCTTTTCCGATGATAATGCCCTTCTGGGAATCGCGTTCCACATGAATCTTGGCGTAAATTTCGGTGATTTTCGGCTTTTCCTCGAATTTTTCGACGGTAACCGCCGTGGAGTACGGGATTTCCTGTCCGGTGAGACGAAATATTTTTTCTCTGACGATTTCCGCGACAAGAAATCTCAGCGACGTATCGGTCAAGGTGTCGTCCGGGTAAAACGGCGGGCCCTCGTTAAGGTATTCGACAAGGACATCGATCAGCCGGTCCACGCCCTCCCCGCTTTTGCCGGACACGGGAACGAAAGCGGCAAATGGATATACATCTTTCCAAGAATCGATTTTTTCCAATATGTCTCTCTTTTTTAAAAGATCGATTTTGTTCAACGCCAATACGACGGGCTTTTTTGATATTTCCAGAATTTCCAGAATCGTTTTTTCCGATTCCGGAGTTTTGTTTTTTATGTCGGAAAGAAACAGGATGCAATCGGCGTCTGTGACGGAGGTCAGCGCGACATCCACGATTCGTTTGTTGAACATGTCTCGCGCGCGATGGATTCCCGGTGTATCCAGAAAGACGATCTGGATGTCGCGACGATGGTATACGCCCAGAATATTGTTTCTCGTCGTCTGGGGTTTGCGAGAAGTAATCGAGATCTTTTGCCCCAGAATGCGATTGAGCAGTGTGGACTTTCCGACATTCGGTGCGCCTACAATGGCGCAAAATCCGGATTTGAAGTTTTCGGCTTTTTCGCTCATTTCGGTACCTCGCCGTTTTCCGCATTTCCGATGATGGTCTCCAGCGCGTTCCAGACGATTTCTTTTCCCATCGCCGTTTTCGCCGAGAACAACAGCAGTTTTTCTTTTTCGGTTTGCAGCATTTCCCTGTAAATTCGTTTCTGATTGTTTTGTTTGTTCTTGGACAATTTGTCCGCTTTGGTCAGTATCAGCACACTCTCCAGGTTCAGTGATTCGACAAGCCGAATCAGATTGAATTCGTCCTCCTTTGGAACGCGGCGTATGTCCATGGCCAAGACGACGGCAAGCAGGTTCTTTCTTTCGAAAAGGTAATCCTGGACCATAGGTCCCCAGCTTTCCCGGACCTTGACAGGTGTTTTCGCGTAACCGTATCCGGGAAGATCGACGAAAGAAAATTCGTCGTTTATCTTAAAAAAATTGATCAACTGGGTCCGGCCGGGTGTCCGGCTGGTCTTTACCAGACGCTTGCGATTCAGCAGGCAGTTGATCAAAGAAGATTTGCCCACGTTCGATCTTCCAGCGAAAGCGATTTCCGGCAACTGATATTCCGGGTACTGCTTCCGTTTGGCCGCGCTTTTTACGAATTCCGCCGATTTGACGATCATCTCCGATATTCCCCTAATTAAACTATGGACAGGAATTTTTCGACCCTGTCCAGCCCTGCCTCGATGTTTTCCATGGAATTGGCGTAGGAAAACCTCAGATACCCCTCGCCGTTTCGGCCGAAATCGATTCCCGGCGTCACCCCCACATGGGCTTTTTCCAATATTTCGAAAGCCAGCTTGTAGGAATCGTCGGAAATATGCTTGGCGTTGACGAAAACATAGAATGCCCCGGTCGGTTCCACGGTGATTCCAAATCCCATTTTTTTCAGACGCCCGATCATGTATTTCCGCCGCTTATTATAGGTATCCTTCATCCTTGCGACGTCTTCGCTCGCCTCCTTCAATGCGATCACTCCCGCCTTCTGAGCCAGCGAGTTCGCGGATATGAAAAAATTCTGGTGAACCTTTTGCATGGCCCGCATGAATTCTTTGGGGGCGATGACGTAGCCGAGACGAAGCCCCGTCATGGCGAACAGCTTGGAGAATCCGTTCAAGACGAAGGCATGGTCGGTGTATTCCAGTATGGAGTGCTCTTTTCCTTCGTATACCAATCCATGGTAGATTTCGTCGGAAATGATGTAGGGCGAAAACTTTGCGATTTCTGCCATTCGCGATTCCGAAAGAAGGTTGCCTGTCGGATTGGAGGGAGAATTGATCAAAATAGCTCTCGTCCGTTCGGCGATGTTTTTCTCGATAGCTTCCGGCCTGTACTGGAACCCGTCCTCCTCGAAAACATCCACGAAAACGGGCTTTGCGTCCAGATACTTGATGAAGTTCGGGTAGCAGGCGTAATGCGGGTTCGAAAGAATCACTTCGTCCCCTTTTTCCAACAAGGCGGAGAACATGACGAGCATTGCGGGGGAAGTGCCGGAACATACCAATACCTGGTCGGGATCGACTCCCACGCCGTACCGATCCCGGTAATACTCGCAAATGGCCTCGCGCAATTCGATGATCCCGAGACTGTGGGTGTAGTGCGTGTGCCCGTCCTCCAAGGCGCGGCAAATCGCCTCCTTTATACAAGGCGGAGCATCGAAATCAGGCTCCCCGACCTCCAAATGAATCACGTCCACTCCGCTTCTCTCCAGTTCGTGGGCCCTCTCCAACACGTCCATAACTATAAAAGACGTGATATCCTTCAATCTGCTGGCAACCATGTGTTTTCCCGTTCTATGCAAAATGGTTCGGCCTGCGGTTTTTACCCCTGGGCCAAGATCAATAGACATCCTTGGGATCGAAAACAGGCTCTCCGACCGTAACGACCTCGCCATCCTCGATTTTTCTGTAAAAGCAACTGGCGTAGCCCGTATGGCATGCCGCGCCTCCGACCTGATCCACCTTCAGCAGTACGGTGTCGTCGTCGCAATCCACGTAGATTTCCTTCACGAGTTGCACGTGCCCGGAGGTTTCGCCCTTGACCCAAAGCCCTCTTCTGGTTCTGCTGTAGAAGCTCGCTTTTCCAGTTTTAAGCGTATTTTCCCAGGCTTCTTCGTTCATGAACGCAAGCATGAGAACTTCGTTGGTCTTATAGTCCTGGACAATGGCCGGAACCAGGCCGTTCATCTTTTCGAAATTCAATTCGATCATCACCCTCTCCCGATATTTGGGGTTTGTTTCCGCTGGCGGTCGCCGCCATCGTTGTTTCGCTCGACGCACACGATTCGTCGAACAGCCTTTCCGTTTCCCTTTTTGCCCATGAACGGAAAAAAGTCAATGCCGATTTTATATTCTTCCTGTTTCATTCGCACTTGCATTCGCCGGTTTCCGCGATCTTTTTTCCGCGAACCTTGCTTAACAAACGGTTATTTGATAAAAAATACCAATTCAATTGGATTATATTTGGATCATACACGATTAATGAATCGGACATGTTTTCGATGTCCGAATGTAATAATCATGCACTTGCGCACGGAGGGCGCGAATCAATGGCGAAAGAGTCGAAAAACAACAACGACAAATTGAAAAACCGAACGCGGAAAAAACCGCTGGAAATCTTAATAAAAATTTTCAAGCTTTTTCTTTGGACAGGTCTGATTGTTTCGGTCCTGGCCATGGCGGGGGCGTTCGCTTTCTATATGCACATCAGCCGCGAGCTGCCCAAAATCGAAACGCTCGACGACTACAGACCGCCGGTGGTCACCACTGTCTATTCCGCAGACAATAAAAAAATCGGAGAATTTTTCACCGAGAGAAGATTCGTCATACCTGTTTCGGAAATGCCGGACATGTTGAAAAACGCGTTCATATCCGCGGAGGACGACCGTTTCTACGAACACAAGGGAATCGATATCGTCAGCATCGCCAGGGCTTTTATAAAAAATCTGAAAGCCGGAGCCATCGTTCAAGGTGGAAGTACAATCACGCAGCAGGTAACAAAATCTTTTTTCCTCACCCCGGAAAAAACATATCGCCGAAAGCTGAAAGAGGCCATTTTGGCTTATAAAATCGACAGGCGATTTTCCAAGGACGAGATTCTCTTTCTGTATTTGAATCAGATCTATCTGGGTTCCGGCGCCTATGGAGTCGAAGCGGCGGCGGAAACCTATTTCGGAAAGCGCGCAGAGGAATTGGACCTTTCGGAATGCGCGCTGCTCGCCGGGCTTCCCCAGGCCCCGAGCCGGTATTCTCCGTTTAACCACCCGGAACGGGCGAAAGAAAGACAGAGCTATGTTTTGAATAGAATGGCGACCGAGGGATACATCACCGCCCAGCAAGCCGCCGAAGCCAAGAAGAACATTCTGAATATTCAACAGCGCCAAAACTATTTCGAGGACGAAGTGCCCTATTACGCGGAATATGTTCGACAGTACGTAGAGAAAAAATACGGGCGCGACGCTCTTTACAACGAAGGGCTTCAAATCCACGCCGCAGTGAACGTGGAAATGCAAAAAATCGCCAAACAGGCCGTGGAAAAAGGCTTGCGGGACCTGGACAAGCGCCAGGGCTTTCGGGGTCCGATCAAGCATGTGGAAGATGGCGACAGGGAGGCCTATCTGCAGGAACTTTCCGAAAAATACAAAAAAACGCCCCTTGAACAAGGCGATATCGTCGAGGGGCTCGCAATCGATATCGACGACCGTGGAAAAAAGGTCGCGGTGAGCTTCGGCGACGAGAAAGGGACGATCCCCCTGAAAAACATGGGATGGGCGCGCAAGCCGAATCCAAAAATCTCCTATAGTTCGGCTATGATAGGAAAACCTAGCCAGGCACTCAAGGCCGGGGACGCGATTCACGTAGAGCTTCTTGAAAAAAACGACGGGTCGAACATATGGACACTGGCCCTGGAACAGGTCCCGAAAGTACAGTCCGCCCTTCTCTGCATGGAAGCGGAAACCGGCCACGTAATCGCCATGATTGGCGGAAGAGATTACAGCGAAAGCCAATTCAACCGCGCCATTCAATCCAGACGCCAGCCTGGAAGCGCATTCAAGCCCATCGTCTACGCGGCCGCGCTGGACAAGGGCTATACGCCGGCCACCGTCATCCTGGACACGGCGGTGGTTTACAAGGACGCCAACATGACTTGGAAACCCAAAAACTACAGCGCCAAATTCTACGGCCCCACCTTGTTCAGAGAAGCGCTCACCCATTCTAGAAACCTGGTCACGATTAAAATCCTGAAAGACATCGGCGTGGACTATGCGATAGACTATGCCAGAAAGCTCGGAATAGAATCCCACCTTGAGCGAAACCTGTCCATCGGTCTCGGGGCTTCGGGCGTATCGTTGCTGGAGCTGGTGACCGCTTATTCCGTTTTCGCAAATCAAGGATATCGTTTCGAACCCGTATTCGTTGCGAAAGTTCTCGACCGGCACGGAAAGGTGCTCGAAGAAGCCGGGATTCAGAAAAGAAAAGTGATCGAAGAAACCACGGCCTATCTGATGACCAGCCTGCTGAAAAGCGTAGTGGAAGGTGGAACGGGCAAACGAGTTCTGGCGTTGAACCGCCCGGCTGCCGGCAAAACCGGAACCACCGACAATGAATACGACGCGTGGTTTATGGGCTATACACCTGCTTATATCACAGGAACCTGGGTCGGATTCGACCAGGAAGCGCCTTTGGGCAGGAGAGAGGGAGGCTCCAGGGCAGCTATTCCTATCTGGTTGGATTTCATGTCGAAAATCCTGGATGGAAAGCCTGTTCGCCAGTTCCAAGAGCCCATGGGTCTGGTGTATGCGAAAATCGACGGAGAGACCGGGCTGCTCCCCATTGCCCAAAGCAAGAATACCTATTGGGAAGTGTTCAAGGAAGGCACCGCCCCGACGGAATACACTCCCAAGCCGGAAGCCCGTTCCGAGTACGACGATTTTTTCAAGAACAACTTGTAGACCCACTATTTCGACATTTGCCGCTCGGTTCTTGATTCGGCCCGCCTTCGCAATCCGCAAAGCCATGGCCGAATCAAGACCCCCCCTCTCGATTTGTAAGAAATTTTCTTACAAACAAATCAGAATTCCTCTAATTTACAGTCCGCCCTCTCTCGAATAAAGTGGATAAACCGGACGATATGTCAACGACTGAATAGCGTTCTGTTTATCGCGGATTTGGGGGAAAAGGCGTGTCGATGGTAACCAGACCATCCTGGTCTGGCATGCCTTGGCTTCCAAGCGGCGGCATATTCGCGAAATGGGACCCAGAGCTGGAAGCTCTGGTTACCTTAACCGCTCCCCACAAATCCGCGATGAACCTATCGTTCATGATTCCAAACACCCTTGGGACCTTTATCGTATCATCACACCAATCGGCGCCTGTTGAGCGCCAAAACACAAACGAGAGGAGATTATCGGACATGAAAGGTAGATCGAAGGCATTGGTTTTGGGGCTTTGCATCGTTTTAACCATCGCGTTTTCCTTTTCCGGGGAGGCGATGGCCATGAAAAAACGAATCGTGTTCGGCGGCGGACCCGCAGGAGGAACGTTCCAGGTGGTCGCCAACGCCATCCAGGTATACAAGCCCGTAAAGGAGTTCGAGGATTTCACTGTGAAAGCGCAATCCTCTGCGGGTTCCGTGGAGAACCTTAGGAAGCTCAACGCTGGAAAGATGGATTTCGGGGTTGTCTATTCCGGCCATGTGTGGCTTGGAAGAAACGGAAAGATGAAAAACGATCCCAACAAGTACGACGACGTTCTTGCGGTCTCGTACCTTTACGGCGCTCCGGCCCAGCTGGTGGTGAGGGCCGACTCCGGCATAAAAAGCGTCAAGGACCTGGTCGGCAAGAAAGTGGGCGTGGGCAACGCGGGTTCGGGCGCTTTCGCCAACTGCGAATTGTTTTTCACCCACATGGGAATATGGGACAAGATCGAAAGAAACGCCATGGGCTACAACGATGCTGCGCAGGCCTTCGGAAACAACCAGCTGGACGCCTTCTGGCTTTTCACCGCGTTTCCCTCCGGAGCGGTGATCATGGCGGCGCAAACCAACAATATCGCCATGGTGGACCTCAAGGCGGATGCCGTCAATTCGGGCTTTTTCAAAGAGTATCCCTATTTTGCGGAACTGGCCGTGCCCGCCGGAACATACCGGGGCGTTGACGCAGATGTTCCGTCATTCCAGGATTCGGCGTTGTGGGTCGCCAATTCGAAAGTTTCCGACGATATCGTCTACAAGCTTCTTTCCGCCATTTACACGGAAGAAGGTCTGAAACACATGGTGGGACAGAAGAAGACCTTCAAGGAAATGTCCATCGAAAACGGCGCCAAGGGAATCGTCACTCCTTTGCATCCCGGCGCCGAGAAGTTTTGGAAAGAAAAGGGCGTGTTGAAATAAGCCATATTCAAAACCAAACGGCAGCGCAATTGTATCGAGACAATTCGCAAAGTGTTTGGCTATCGATGAACCAGAAAGGGGCGGTTTTGCGAATCGCCCCTTTCCGAGCCTGAAAGCGGAAAAAAGTGTACGATAAATTAAAGAATTTCGAAAAGATTATTTTTGATATCTGCGCGGTCGTCCTGGTCCTTTTCTATTCCTACTCGGCTGTTTTGGAGCCTGCGGCCACCCAGTACCATCGAGGAATATATGTAATTTTGACATACGTTCTCGTATTTTTGACCTACCAGTCGAAAGGCATCGTCGGCCGGGTGATCGATTATATCCTCATCGTCGCGTCCATCGTAACGGTCGGTTATTGGATTATCAATTTCGAGGCCATCAACTACCGTATGGGAATTGAAACCCAGCTGGACAAGGCGATCGCCATAGTGGGCGTTCTGATCGGCGTGGAGCTTGCGCGCCGGGTGGTTGGAAACATATTCGTCGTCATTGGTGCTCTGATGTTGGTCTACGGCGTTTACGGCGCACATTTTCCCGAGATCATTTCCCATGCCGGGGACTCTTTTCCCGAGCTTTGCACCAGCATTTTTTACAAAAGCGACGGCGTTTTCGGCATCATGGCCAATGTTCTGGCGACATACGTGCTGCTGTTCGTCCTGTTCGGGGCGTTTTTGGAAAAATGCGGCGCGCAGAAATTCTTCATCGATTTTCCGTTGGCGGCAGTCGGGCATCGCGTAGGCGGCCCTGCCAAGGTGTCGGTGGTGGCCAGCGGTCTTTTCGGTTCCATTTCCGGCAGCGCCATCGCCAACACGGTTTCCACCGGCACATTTACGATTCCCATGATGAAAAGGGCCGGATTCAAGCCCCACATTGCGGGTGGAATCGAACCGGCGGCCTCCATCGGGGGCATGTTCATGCCTCCCATCATGGGCGCGGGCGGTTTCATCATGGCGGAATTGACGGGCGTGCCGTATTCCAGAATCATGCTGGTTGCGATTTTTCCGGCCCTGATGTACTTTTTCAGCGTATTCGTCATGGTCCACTACGAGGCCAAGAAACACAACATCGTGGGCGAAAAGTACGAACACAGCGCCATGGAAATCTTGAAAAACGAATGGTTCTACACGCTTCCGCTTGTCGTTATCACGATCTTCATGCTGACCGGCTACTCTCCCGGTTATTCGGCCATTTTGGGTCTGGCAACCTGCATCGTCGTCAGCTGCAAATACGAGGAGTACCGCATCGACAAAACCCTGGCCGTGATTATGGCGCTGGTTCTGGCCACCCAGATGACCGCCTTGCTGCTCAACAAGACCGCAGGACCCGAGACCGGGCACAGCTTCCTGAAAATCTTTTCGGAACGCAACATGGTCTTCGCCGGCATCGCCATCTGCGTGATTTGGTATATCGTCAAAAAGGACCAGCGGCCGAAAATTCACATCGGCCTGAAGCGGTTCGTGGAAGCTTCCCGGGCGGGAACGGAAAACAGCCTGAAAATCGGAGCGACCGTGGGCGTCATCGGAATTATCATCGGTGTCCTGACTTTCAGCGGCCTGGTGCTTACTTTCGCCGAGATTGTCATAGAACTCGCCGGAGGATCGCTGATAATGACGATTCTACTGATCGCGCTGGCATCTCTGGTACTCGGCATGGGGGTCCCGGTTACCGCTGCCTACCTCATCACGGCCGTCGTCGCTGTTCCCGCTCTGACCCATCTCGGGGTCAACGAAATTGCCTCCCACATGATCGTCTACTGGCTGTCGCAGGATTCCAACATCACGCCACCGGTATGCATCGCTGCTTTCGCGGGTGCCACCATCGCGAAGGCAAATATGTGGAGAACGGCATTTTCTTCTTTCAAATTCGCCAAGTTCCTCTATCTCGGCCCCTTCCTGTTCGGTTTCGTTCCAAGCTTTTCATTGGATGGAAGCACCATGGACATCGTGAAGGCCTTCATTCTGATTATCATAGGCACCTATGCGTACGCCTGGTTCTTGAGCGGAATCTGGATCAAGCCATTGATGAAGTCTTTCAGGAAGTCGCCGGCGTAAGCCAAACAATACGGAGGAAAAAAGGATGAAGCTGCCAAAAGTCGAAATCAAGAAAATTCTCTACGCCACCGACCTGTCGGAAAATGCCAAGCAGGCTTTCGCCTACGCGGTGAGTCTCGCCAATCTTTACGACGCCTCGATTCTCATCCTGCACGTGCTGGCGGAGGTCCCGAATCTGGATTCCGCCGTGATGGGATACATCAGCGCCAACAAATGGGAGGAGATCAAGGAGAGAAACCGTCAGGAGATCAGGAAATCCCTGACGGGCAAGAAAAGGGACCACAAGCCCATTCGCGAGGCTTTGAGCCAGTTCGCGGAGGATGTGAAGGACGCTTCTACGGAGGGTTTCAAAACCGACGAAATCCTGGTCCGTTCCGGCATATCGGCGGATATCATCGTGGAGGAGGCGGAAAAGAGAAACTGCGATTTGATCGTCATGGGGACCCACGGCCACGGCATAATTGGCGAGGTCGTGATGGGCTCCACGGCCAAAAAGGTGCTCAGGCGCACCAACAAGCCGGTCTTGGTGATCAAGCTTCCGAAAGATTGAGTTTAGCCTTGGAAATCTAGTTCCCACGCTTCTGCGTGTAAACGTATTCATGGACGTTATCTTCTACATACCGCGCCTACAGGTAATTTCGTTCGGCTTGGCGCGGTATCGTAGGGTGGGTGGGTCGAAATCAAGAGGGTTGTCGCTAATTCATCTTCTCTTAAAATAGACGGCCTGAAAATCTTGTACTGAGTCCAACCCACCATTTCCCGAGGCACTTCCCGGCATCTTCGGACGCAAGATGCCAAAGCGACTTGATAAATGTCGGGTTGGGCTTCTTGCTAAATCCTGTCAATCTCTCAGCAAACGGCCGGAATTGTAGAAAATTCCCACCGTATGCCCAATATGCAAAAGCCCCAAAGCACCTGGCGCAAGCAGGCCGGTCGCGCCCAGAAAGATTCCCAGAATATCCGTTCCCACGGCGATTCTGAAATTGACCTCCACGGTTTTGAGCGTCCTGATACTCAGCTGCCGCAAAATGGCAATGCTGTTCAAATCGTTGGTCAAAAACGCGATGTCCGCCGTTTCGATTGCCGTTTCCGAACCGCCTGCTCCCATGGCCGCGCCGATGTCGGCTTTCGAAAACGCCAGGGCGTCGTTGATGCCGTCGCCCACCATGATCACCGAATGGCCGTTCTTCCCCAGGCTTTCCACGTACCCGGCTTTTTGCTCCGGAAGCATTTCGGCCTGGCAAGCGTCGAACTGCAACTCGCCGCAAATACGCTCCACCACAGGCCCCTGATCCCCTGATATCATGTGGATCTCTTCCACGCCAAGCCTTCGAAGCCGGTGGAGAACGGCGTCGGCGCTTGGTCTATAGGTGTTTTCAATGGAAATCATCCCTTGCAGTTTCCCGTTTCTCGCCACGAAAAGCACGGTCTTGCCTTCATCCACGGCATTCTTGGATTTGGTCTTGAAATAGGAATGGTTGATTTCCCGCGATTCCATGAATGCCCGGTTTCCCACCAGAATTTCGTCTTCTCCTATGGTTGCGCCCACGCCCAGGCCGGGAAATTCCTGGTGGTTTTCAGACAGGGACAGTTCGATATTCTTGTCCGCCGCGTAATTCAGCAAGGCTTTGGCTGCGGGGTGCCGGCTTTTGATCTCGGCCGATGCCGCGAATCCCAGGACCTTGTCCGGGTCCTGGTTTGGGGTCCGGGTCGCGATTTCGGCGACTTGCGGCATGTCGGTGGTGATGGTGCCGGTTTTGTCGAAGCAGGCCACATCGATTTTCGCCGATTTTTCCAGATACCTCCCGTCCTTGATCAGAATGTGGTTTTTGGCCGCGTTGGCAATGGCCGCAGCCACCGCCGTGGAAGCGGCCAGGATTGTGGCGCATGGGCAGGCCATCACCATCAGGACCGACAGGGAACGCGACAGGTTTCGAGTGACCACCAGCGTGACAATCGTGGATAGCGCTCCGAGCTTTGTCAGGCGCCTTGCCAGCTCGTCGGCCGCCCGTTCCGACTCGGTCCTGTTTTCCAGGGATTGCTCCACCATGTGCGCGATATGCCGCAAATAGGTTTCGTCCCCGGTTTTTTCCACACGCACGTGAATGCTTCCCTGGACGATCTCGGAACCCGCGTATACCTTGTCTCCGGAGACCATGTGCGAAGGCTCCCATCGCCCTGTTATCCGCGATTCGTCCACCAGGGCCTCGCCCTCCGTCACGATGCCGTCGGCAGCGATTTTGTCGCCGAGATAAGCAGTCACCACATCGCCCGGCGATAGATCGGAGACGAGAATTTCCACTTCAGTTCCGTTCTTTATAACAAACGCCTTTTCCGAAGTAACCTCCAGGGATTTTCGGACTTCTCTCGCAGCCCTTTCCGATGCCCATGTCTCTATGGCGTTGCCCAAAGACATCAGCCAGATGATCTCGATGGCCGTCAGGGCCTGCCCGGTGAATATCGCAAGCGCGCATGCGCCGGTCAGAAAGAGAAGAAGACCGAACCGTTTGTGTCTTTTCCTCTCCCGGACTGCTTGCCATAACAAAGGAATCGCTGCGATTATCGCGGCAATCCCGGCACCGCTGTACATCCGTTGCGAAACAGGCGAACCGAACATCCTTCTCAACAAGGCATACACCAGAAAAATCCCCAGGACTGCGGAACCCAAAAGCTGCAACCCCAAGTTTTTGGGTTTCCAGACGCTTGCTCCGTTTTTCCGGGCTGGAAAATTGTCGTTTTCGTGCGAGCGAGCGAAGAAATCTGCCAAGACGCCGTCGATCTCTTCGATCATAGGACCTTCGGAGACTTGTGTGGGGTCGTACCAGACCACGATGCTTCCCCCGAAGGCTCGGACCCTGCATTTGACCACGGTTTTTCTGGCATTCAGAGCGTTTTGGAGTTTTCCGGAAAGTTTTCGGTTGCCGATGAGCGACGAAAGCGCAATCCTCAGTCTTCCCGGCGTTCGGTGCTTGAGAACGCCTTGGCCGATCTTTTTTGAACGTTTCATGTCGGTCCTCCGGGAAATATTAATTTTGTTTTAATGTTTTATTAATACAATCCTAATATTCGAGGGTCAATATAAGAAGTTTGGTTTTTAGGTTTCTAATGAAAGAACGAGTTGCGGAAATCTTCGACATCGTATAGGTTAAAACCGTGGCTTAACTCTTTTATAAACCGATCCAAATGGAGGTGTATTATGAAATTTTTCAACGGAGGATTCAAACTGGGAAGCGGCGTACTCGTGGGAGCGGGCATTGTTATTTTGGCCCCTATTGTTATTCCCGTGGTCGCCAATGTCGTCAAATCTCTGACCAAGGCGACCATAAAAGGTACCCTGATCGCCTATCAGAAGGCCAAGATCGCCACGGCCGAGACCATCGAAGGCCTGGAGGATCTGGCGGCGGAGGCCAAGGCGGAAATTTCCGAAAAACCCGAGGTCGCAACTGAGTAGAAACGCGTAAAACGAACATTTAAAACCGGAGGCTTTTTCGAACATGGCGGACAAGGCGATCATATGTCATCAGACGACCGGAAGGTTGCGAATCAAAATCCCGGGGCGACGGGAGGACATTCGTTATTTTTCGAACCTCAGGTCCGAATTTCGCGATGAAGACTACAATAGGGTGGCGGCCAATCCCTTCACCGGCAGCCTCGTCCTCGAGGCCGACCGAATCGACGTCGATGGGATCGCAACGTTTGCTTCTTCGCAAGGCCTCTTCGAACTGGACAGGAAGAAACCGGAACGGGAACCTTTGTTTAAGAAGGTCGTCAATCCAGTTTCTGCTTTGAATGCGGGTATCGACAGGATTTCCGGGGGCGATTTCAACCTTCCGGGAGTCATATTCATGGTTCTTTTGGGCTTCGGCGCTACGGAACTGATCAGGGGCAATTTCAGGACGCCCCCGTGGTATACCGCCTTCTGGTACGCATTCGGGGTTTTCAGCAAGTCGTTAATCGACAAGAAGTAACAACCGGCTCCGCAAGCGCCGATATTTCTCACAATTCGTCAATGCCTACATCAGGCCAAGTCGGCGGGGAAGAAAAATATGCTTCCCCGCCGAGACGGACGAGTGTTTCCAATTTCAACCAGAACTTCAAGGGCTAAATCACAAAGGGCTATAAGCAATGATCGTCGCCATCAATACAAAAGTCAGCGGAAGAGGACGCTACCGGGTCGGGGGACTTTTCAACAGCGAGTATCTGAAGACCTTCATCGAGTTGCGGCTGTCCCGCCACAGCGGCGTCAAGAAGGCTTCCGCAAGCGTTGTCACCGGCACGGTCCTCGTATCTTTCAATTCGGACAACACCCACGAATCGATACAAGGCCTTCTTCAAGATATCATTAAGGAGGCCGACAATAGCGTCGTCGCGGCAGGCGGGTTTTCCAAGAAGGACTTCAATCACAAAAGCGGCGACAAGAAAAATCTTCGCCGCGTAATCAAGGATATGATTTTTCCGCCGGAAGAAGCTCCGCTGTCATGGCACATCATGGATGTCCCGGCCGTGATTGGCGAGCTTTCGGTGGATTTGCAAAAAGGGCTTTCGGAAGATACGGTCCTGGACCGCTTGAAGCGCTACGGCCCAAACGCTCTTCCGGAATCCAAACCCAGGACGGGCTTTGAAATATTCTACGACCAGATCAATTCGCTGCCGGTCTATTTGCTGGGCGCCGCAGCGGGCGTGTCGATACTCACGGGAGGTTTGCTGGACGCCGCTGTCATCGGCGGCGTGGTGGCGGCCAACGCGGTCATCGGCTATTTCACGGAAAACCAGGCGGAAAAGACCATCCATTCGCTGAAAACCTTCGTTCGACCCGCCGCGGAGGTGATTCGAGACGGAGAGGTCCGGGTGGTGAGCGCCGAGAGCATCGTCAGGGGCGACCTTATTCTATTGAAGCCGGGCGTGTCGGTCCCGGCGGATTGCCGCATCGTGTCTTCCGATCATTTGAGCATCGACGAATCGATTCTCACGGGAGAAAGCATGCCGGTTTCCAAGATCACCACACAGCTTATAGGGGAAAACGTGCCGGTTGCGGACCGTTTCAACATGGCGTTCATGGGTACCCTGGTGACCGGTGGGCAGGGCTTGGCGGTGGCGGTCGCCACAGGAGCGAACACGGAAATCGGCCAGCTTCAGACGCTTCTGGGAGAGATCACCGCGCCGGAAACGCCCATCGAAAGGCAATTGGGACAGCTGGGTGACCAGCTGGTGCTCATGTGCGGCGGTGTCTGCGGCATCGTTTTCGGCATGGGTTTTTTCCGGGGCTACGGCCTTTTGGAAATGCTCCGCATGTCCATTTCCCTGGCTGCGGCAGCCGTTCCAGAGGGACTGCCCGCAGCCGCCACCATCAATTTCGCTCTGGGCATCAAGAGAATGAGAAGCCACGGAGTCCTGATACGCCAGTTGCAAGCCGTGGAAACCCTGGGCGCGGTACAGACCGTCTGCATGGACAAGACCGGCACCATCACGCAAAACCGGATGACCGTGCAGAAAATATACTCCGGCTATCTGTGCGTGGACTCGAAAAATAGCTGCTACAAGAGCGATGGAAAAGACATGGATCTCTTGAAGTACGAAGAGTTCCGACGGCTTTTCGACATCTGCTGCCTGTGCAGCGAATCCAACCTGGAATACCGCGATGGATGCGAAGATCCGGTCTTGTGCGGTTCCCCTACGGAAAACGCCCTGGTGCAAGCCGCGATAGACGCCGGGGTCGATGCGGCCAAGGTCCAGAACGACTATCGAGAAATCAAGGTCAGGCAGCGCAGCGAAACCCGGCTGTACATGTCCGCCCTTCACGAAGCCCCGGACGGAAAGATGGTCCTTACGGTCAAGGGCAGCCCGCCGGAGGTGCTGGCCATGTGCAAATGGCAGATCATCGCCAACGAGCTGGTCCCTTTGACCGAAGAGTCCGTGCAGGAGATCGAAACGGAAAACGAAAAGATGGCGGGCGCCGCGCTTCGGGTTTTGGGTTTCGCGTTCAGGGACGTGGACGAGGACTTGGGGGAAGATGTTCCCTGCGACCTGGTCTGGGTGGGAATCGTCGGCATGTCCGACCCCATCCGCGAAGGCGTCAACGAGCTGATCAAGGTTTTCCACCATGCGGGCATCGACACGGTCATGATCACGGGAGACCAGCATTCCACGGCCCAGGCGGTTGCCAGCCAGCTGGATATCGCCAGGGAGGGCCCCCTGGAAATCTTGGACTCGTCGCAACTTACCGCTTTGAACCCGGAGCTGTTGGAAGCCATCGCGAAAAAGGTGCATGTCTATTCCAGGGTCAGCCCGGCGCACAAGCTTAGAATCGTCCAAGCCCTGCAATCGGCGGGAAGGACCGTGGGCATGACCGGCGACGGCATCAACGACGGTCCCGCTCTGAAAGCGGCCGACATCGGCATCGCCATGGGCAAGAGCGGCACGGATGTGGCGCGCGAGGTGGCCGACGTCGTTCTCGAAGAGGACAATCTGGAGAAACTGATCGTGGCCGTCCGGGACGGTCGCACCATCCACAGCAACGTGCGCAAGTCGGTGCATTTCTTCCTGGCCACAAACTTGAGCGAGATCATGATCATGTTCTCGTCCATGGCAATGGGAGTCGGCTTTCCTCTGAACGTGATGCAATTGCTGTGGATCAATATCATCTCGGATATTTTTCCGGGTCTGGCGCTGTCCATGGAGGAAGCGGAGGATTCGGTCATGGACCAGCCTCCCAGGGATCCCCAGGCCGGATTGTTTTCCAGAAAGGATTTCAAGCGCATGACTCTGGAATCCGCCGTGATCACCGCCGGAGCCATGGGCGCGTACGGTTTCGGAATCGCCCGCTACGGCTTGGGCGCGAGAGCCAGCGGCATCGCATTCCAGGGCCTGACTCTGGGTCAGTTGCTCCATGCTTTCAGCTGCCGGTCCGATACAAAGACCATCTTTGAAAGAAAAGGTCTTGCTCCGAATCGTTATTTGACCTGGTCTCTTGGAATTTCCCTGGCGGTGCAGGCGTTGACCATATTTTTCCCGCCGCTCAGAAATTTTCTGGGAGTCCCCAGGCTCAGCGCATTGGATACTTTGGTCATCGGCGGGTCATCGGTACTGCCGCTTCTTATCAACGAAATGACGAAAAACAAGAAAAAGGACTGAAAACCATGGCAAAAAATTTCATGTTCAC
This sequence comes from Desulfobacterales bacterium, assembly GCA_963674505.2. Lineage (GTDB taxonomy): Bacteria > Desulfobacterota > Desulfobacteria > Desulfobacterales > SKZT01. The sequence continues at coordinate 3,956,710 of CAXXIG010000001.1, read as the reverse complement.
ATCCGAGTCGGTAACCAAAGGTCATCCGGACAAGCTTTGCGACAAGATCAGCGATGCGATCGTGGATCAGTTTCTCTACCAGGATCCATATTCCAGAATACGTGCGGAATGCGCCGTATCCAGCGCCATCGTTTTCATCGCCGCGCGGTTTTCATCCGAGGCCAAGGTGGATCTGACTCGTTGCGCCAGAAAAATTATCAAGAAAGCGGGATACGACCAGCCGGACTTCAACGAGAAGATTTGCAGCATCCTCACCACTCCCATGGCTTTGGATTCGGAACGGCGAATGACGTTCGAAGAGGACGCTCTCACTGACGAGGAAATCGAGTCCATACCGGCCAAGAACCAGGTGACCGTGTTCGGGTACGCCTGCGACCAGACCCCGGAACTCATGCCGCTTCCCATCATGCTGGCCCACAGCTTGGCCAGGCAGCTGAGCAGGATTAGAAAATCCAAGCAACTGCCCTACCTGATGCCCGACGGCAAGGTGCAGGTAGGCGTCGATTACCAGGACAGAAAACCGGTTCGCATCCACAGCATCACCATTACCGCAAGCCAGAAGACTGCGGATGAACCGTCCATGGAACAACTCGGCAGGGACATTCGCGAATTCGTCATCGAGCCGGTATGCGCGCAAGGGACCATGTGCCCGGATTCGAACACGCGAGTTTTCGTCAATCCCGACGGCCCGTTCATGGGCGGCCCCACCAACCATTCTGGTCAGACCGGCAGAAAGGGGGCCATCGATACCTACGGCGAATTCACCCGCCACAGCGGCAAGGCGCTCAGCGGCAAGGACCCGATTAGAATCGACCGCGTCGGCGCCTATGCGGCACGGTACGCCGCCAAGAACGTCGTGGCGGCGGGACTTGCGGCCGAGTGCGAAATCATGCTCAGCTATACCATCGGCATCACGCGCCCGGTGAGCCTGCATGTCCAGACCTTCGGCACGGAGACAATATCGGAGGACGAAATCACCCGCCTGGTCAACCGCCATTTCGATTTTCGACTGGCGGGTATTTTGAAACAATTCCATCTTCGGCGACAGCCGTTGAAAAACAAGGGCAAGTTTTTCCAGAAACTCGCCGCCTACGGTCACTTCGGGAGAACCGACCTGGATCTTCCCTGGGAGATGACCGACAAGGCGGATTTGCTGAAGGAGGAGTAGATGCTATGGATACTATTCTTAGAGAGATTGCGGCCGGGCTTTCGACCCCGGCGTTGGTGGCGGTGATCGGCATCCTGATCTACATGCTGGGAAAAGGCGCGGACCTCCTGGTCGATGAAGCCGTTCAACTTTCCTTGAAATGGAACGTGCCGAAAATGTTCATCGGCGCGACCATCGTCAGCTTGGGCACGACCTTTCCGGAGGCGGCGGTCTCCGTGACTGCCGCAGTCGCCGGCGAGCCTGACATCGCCCTGGGAAACGCAGTGGGATCGGTCATCTGCGACACGGGTCTGATTCTGGGACTGGCGACTTTGATCTCGCCTTTGCCGTTGTCTCCCAAAATGGTCAACCGCCAAGGATTGATACAATTGGCCGCCGGAGTGCTGCTTGTGGTTTCCTGCACACCGTTCTTGTCCGCGAGTTCCGTCTTCACCACAGGCGGCAATCTTCCTCAATTCATGGGCTTCGTTTTTTTGATTCTTTTGGGGGCGTATATGTTTCAGTCGTTCCGTTGGGTCAGGGGCGACCAGGCGAACGGAGAACCGGCCGAAGACGATTTGAAGGCGGAAGACCGAAAAGCGGCGGCCATTCTTCTGAAGCTGGGCATCGCGGCGGCTTTGGTGATTGTTTCTTCCAAGCTGCTGATTCCGTCGGTCTTGGAAACCGCCGTGAGGTTCTCCGTGCCGGAGAGCATTATCAGCGCCACCTTGATCGCGTTCGGCACTTCCTTGCCGGAGCTGGTGACGGCCTTGACCGCCGTGAGAAAGGGGTATGGAGAGCTTGCCGTGGGAAACGTGATCGGCGCCGATATCTTGAATGTTCTTTTCGTGGCCGGAGCCGCCGCGTCGGTGACATCCGGAGGCCTTCTGGCGCCGGAGCATTTCTTCAAGACCTTGTTTCCCGCCATGCTGCTTGTTTTGGCGGTGTTCAGAATCGCGGTTGTTTTTTCCGACGGTACTTTAAAAAGAAGGTTCGGCATGGTTTTACTGGGGGTTTATGTATTCGTAACGTATTTCAGTTACTCCCGTATCATTTAGTGTGAAATTGCCATAATCGATACTTATCGCGGCGTTCATCGATATATATTTCGTGCCTTATTTATATGAACGCCGCCAGAAAACCCAGGCCGCTGTTCTCCAGGGCTTTTCCGACAGCCCAGCTGAACACGGCCTTGCCAAGGGCCTCGCCAGCCTTGGTGGATTGCTGGTCGATGGGTTTCTCGTAGACGACAGGCTGGCTGGAGCCGATAATTTCGTTGTATCTCAATATGTTCAGTATCTGGTCCGATGAATATACGTCGGGATCGTAATGGATGACGATGCTTCCGGTCAGCGCGTTGCTCCTGACTTCGTCGATTCCATACAGGCTGGAAAACAACCTCTTGATGGACCGCGCGTCTCGGGATTTGTTTTTCAAATCGGCGCTCTTGACCCGCAACCGCCCCGGAACATTGTGAACGTAGCAACCCATGTTTGGTCAAACCTCCTTGTCGATTTTTACGAAAGTCCTGCACTCGGGATATTTGGAGCATCTGAAACGCGTCGCTCCCTTCTGACGCATGTACAGATGCATCGGCTCGCCGCATTCCGGGCAGGCGGGCCTGTCGTCAATCTTTTTTCTATTTGTGTTTTCGACGAACTGACGGTCGCAAACGATGCATTGGTATTTCTGTTTCCCTCCCGGGGTCTTGCCGTATTTGTACACCGCGTCCGATCCGCAGTTCGGGCAAACAATCATCTTTTCCAAGGCCAAAGCCGAAGTTTCCATGTGCGATTATCTCCAGTATCCGCAGACGCTAAATTGCGAATGTTCCCCGATCACGTTCGTCAAAGAAATTTTAATTTAGCCTTGAATTGTTAGCGACTTATTAGCGATAAATAAATTTTTCATTGGAACGGGATTTGAAAATCATTCGCCCTTTTTTAGCTTGATCGCAGTCTATCTTTCGTTTATAAACGTTCGCGAATCGTTGGAAAAAGGTTTATTTTTCAATTGCGCAGTCCTCTTGCGCAAGTTACGAGGCTTGGGCTCGGTTGGTCAGGCCCGTTCCACGCGATTCGCAGGCAAACCATCAGATTGGAGGAGTTATGTTTTCGGATTCATGCAGTTTCGAGGAATTTATCGAGAAGGTCGAGGCTGAGGATTTTATGGATTTGATGTATCGGACGGAGATCGAGGCCACCGAGGCAGAACGCTGGAAATATCGTCCGCACGCGCCGGTTGAAAAGAAAGAGAATTGCGGAATTCATTATGCCGAAACATTGAAGAATTTTTTGTTTTACATGCGCTATGGCATCCGTCCGGGCGGAGTCAGCGACGATATTTTCGTCGCCTTTCGCCATGTATGCAGCCGCTACGAGGACAGCCCTTTCATGAGCAACTGAAATCCTCTCGCCGGGATTGTTTTTAACATCGGCCACGATCAAAAACTATCGTCCCGGCAGTCTTCATTCCGGGCGGAGCGGTAATTTCCGGGAATTTTTAGAACTGTGCGGTTGGTACTGCCACAGAAAAAGGTCCAAAGCCGGATAGTCCGGTAGCGCCGCCTTCCACGGCGGCGCGGTGTCCGATTTTCTGCCATGATGTAATCCGAATGCATGAAGCCCCGCGCTGCTGCGGAAGGCGGCGCTACCGGGGCAAACGAGTTTTTCGCCTATCCGTCGATCTCAACCGCACAGGTCGGACTTTTTTAACTGGAAAATGTAGCGTAGACCCGGAATCCAGGCGGCCGCACTTAGAACCAAGCCCCCTCTCTCCGTTTCGACCATGATCGAAGAGAGCCTGCCCGCCGTTTCCGTCCATCTCCGGATGACAGTATTTTTCGTCTCTTACGTTCCCGCGCTCCGCGCTGGAACGCATATACGTCCGCTTCGCGTTCCGTTTCGCACTCCCCGAAGCGGCCTGAAATATCCGGTCCCGATCAGCAGTTCTAATTTTGACGGAAATTCCATGATAAAGAGGGTTGCAACGACCGAGGTAACCAGACCATCCTTGTTTGCTGGCCCACAGCAAGGGGGAATTTTCTGACGAGCCGAACCAGACCAGCATGGTCTGGTTACCTTGAAGGCACCGGAGACACCCAAAATTTGAATTGCCGGGTCCCAATATAAGCTCTTGACTTTCATCGCGATTCGAGATAATTATTATATTTGGCGTTTATGAATTTTCGGTCAAATAGCGTTTTGGCACCGAGCGTAAAAATTGCGGCATGTTGAATCGCCGCTTTTTTCGTTCTTTAATAGATCGGGCGGAGAGGATTTTTATTGTTTTTAAGGAGCAGGCAAATGACGGTTTCCCGCGATACCAGTACGTCCAATCCGCGAAATACGATCGTGAAAGTACCCGGCGAAAAACGGGCGATGGTCCCCAGCTATACAACAAAATCGATTATTACAACAATATGGCATCCCGAACGATAGGGCGGGATGCCTTTTTATTTTCAAGACGGGAACGATTTTGAAAAGCCGAATCGGTCAGTATTTCGCCCTCCGGCGGCTTTTCTGGCATCTTTCCATACCGAAATTGGTTGCAAATAAGGGTGAAGGAGTAAAATATGAGTCATATCGAATTTGAAATCGGCGGCAAGTACGAAAACATGAAAGGCATTTACGAAGTGATTTCCATGAGCGAGGAAACCATGCAGATTCGTTGGGAGAACGGAGAGGAAGTCACGACGGACATAGACTTTCAGCGACGCATCATCGAACGAATGGAGTTCGAGGAGCGCCTCAGGGTGGAAAAGAAGGCCAAAAAGGCCAGAAAGGCATCCGGCGGAAGAGTCAAATTCGAGGGATTGCAGGACAGCGACTTTTCGGGCAAGGTATCTGGAACGATCTGGAGGCGGCGTTCTTGTCTCGGCGGTGCGGTCAAGGTCGTGCCAAACTCCTCCCAATACGATGTGAAATCCTGGTCCATCGCCAGAAAGCCCATGGTCCAGTGGGCCGATGTAAGCCATCGAAACCCCGACATTTTCAATCTTCAAAGCAAGTTTTTCGTACGGTTGGACGATGACGAGCTTTATTGCGGGTATTGCATCGAACGACCCGGCAAGATCGGCGAAAAGCAGGGCGACTGGGATTCTTTGATCGAATGGCTCATGGAAGGAGAGAACGAAAAGCGCCTGATGGGCATCGTGTCGGACCGCAACATGAAGATCTATCAGGTCGGCAAGGAAGGCGAAATCACCTGGAAGATTCACACGCTGGATGAAAAATGGCTGGTGGAAAGGAAAGGGGAAGAAGCCCCGCTGGACAAACCGATCGGTGATTTTCTGAAAGATTTTTCGGAGTCCGGCGCAAACGTCGATCTCCAAATCGCCAAGACTATCGAAAAGGAAGAGGCTGTTTCCAAAGGCATCGACATCGCCGACGACATTTCCCTTGTTTTCGAAAGCCTTTTTCCGTTGTACGAAGGTACTTCGAGCAACGCCGGAACGCCATCCTGAATGTACGGCATGAACATGCGGCCTGAACATACGGGCGTATGATCAAATAAAAGAGGGGCTTTTCAGCAGATTGTGAAAAGCCCCTTCGCATTGGGTTTCCGTGTCGGCGCTGACTCAATCAAGCCTGCCGGCCCAGGTCTTCCCCTTCTTACTCCACTACAACATTTACGGCATTAGGCCCCTTTTTGCCCTGTTCTATATCGAAACGGACCCGGTTTCCCTCGTAGAGGCACTTGAAACCGGAGCCTTCGATTCCGGAGTAATGGACGAAAACGTCAGGCCCGTCTTCCTGTTCGATAAAACCATACCCCTTTTTCTCACTGAACCATTTAACGACTCCTTGCGCCATAGCGGCATCCTCCATGAAAAAAAATAATGTTGCAATGTTTCAGACTTCAGGTCGCCACTAACAAAACCTGGTGTTCGTCAAATGGTATGCCCTCAGAAAGAAACCGGCCGGATAGGCTCCGCGCCACTATCGATTTTGCTATTCTATATGAAATTCTATTTTTGTCAAGATTAGTATAGAATTAGCAAGGAAAAGAACCGGCGATTTTGCGACAAGGTTCCTCCGGCAAATCCGAACGGGAAAAAATCCCGTCAGAAAGAAAAGGCTCATCTCGGATTTGTGGGAAAAGGCGCGTCGATGGTAGCCAGACCATCCTGGTCTGGCATGCCTTGGCTTCCAAACGCAGGCATATTCGAGATATGGGACCAGCGCTGGAAGCTCTGGTTACCTTTGCCGCCCCTACAAATCCGCGATGAACCTTTTGGAACTGTGCGGTTGCTCTTCGAAATCCTCACACAAAGGCACAAAGACGCAAAGTGACGATTCGGCAACCTTGGTGTCTTTGTGACTTTGTGTGAGGGTTGATGGGGATCCTCGAACCAACCGCACAGGTCGAACCTTTTTGGCTTGTTGTGTCTTGGGATTTTGAGGTATATATAAAGCTTTATTAATCAAGGATATATTAATCAAGGATTTGAAATGATAACATTGTTGGATTACGGCGCGGGAAACGTCAGAAGCGTGATCAACGCCATCGAGGCCCTGGGGGAGACCGTCGAGGTGGTCCGCCGGGGCGAGGACATTTCGGCCGCCGAAAAACTTGTGTTTCCGGGAGTCGGCAATTTCATCAGCATGATTCGCAATTTGGAGGCCAAGGGCTATGTCGAGCCCTTGAAACAGTATTTGGCGTCGGGCCGCCCTTTTTTCGGAATCTGTCTCGGACTCCACGCGCTGTTTGAGGGGAGCGAAGAAGCCCCCGGAGCGAAGGGGCTGGGATTTCTTCGAGGATTCGTGAAAAAGTTCGATATCGATCTTTCGGTCCCCCACATCGGCTGGAACGGTGTCAATGTCAAAAAGCCCTCCCGAATTTTTTCCGGACTTGCCGGGAATGAAAAGCTTTATTTCGTGCACTCCTATCACGTGGTGCCGGAGGAGGACGTGGTATTGACCACCACGAACTACGGCGTGGAATTCGTCAGCGCCATACAGAAGGCAAATGTGGTGGCCACCCAGTTCCACCCGGAGAAAAGCGGGGACACGGGGAGCAGGATTCTGAAGAATTTCATCGAAAAAAGCGTCCCCGAGAGCCTTCCGCCTGAAATTTCCACCCGTACAAGGCTGGCCAAGCGAATCATCGCCTGCCTGGATGTTCGGACCAACGACCGGGGCGATCTTGTGGTCACCAAGGGAGACCAGTACGATGTCCGGGAAAACGGCGATGTCCGCAATCTCGGAAAACCCGTGGAGCTGGCCGGAAGGTACTATCTGGATGGGGCCGACGAGATCGCGTTCTTGAACATCACCGGGTTTAGGGACTTCCCTCTCGAGGACATGCCCATGCTGGAGGTTTTGAAACAGACTTCGCTGAACGTTTTCGTTCCACTGACCATCGGCGGGGGAATCCGCGACTACACGGACAAAAACGGAAAGACGTATTCGGCCCTGGAGGTCGCATCGGAGTATTTCCGCTCGGGCGCGGACAAGATTTCCATCGGCAGCGACGCCGTGTCCATCGTTGAAAGGTACCTTTCAACCGGCCAGGCCACGGGAGAAAGTTCCATCGAGAAAATCTCCGAAGTTTACGGAAGCCAGGCGGTGGTGATTTCGGTCGATCCCAGGCGGGTATACGTGGACTCTCCCGAGGGAATTCCGCAGCACGTGATCGAAACGTCCATCCCAGGACCCAACGGCGAGAAATATTGCTGGCACCAATGCACGATCAAGGGAGGAAGGGAAGGTCGTCCGGTGGACGCGGTCACGTTGTCGCGGGTTTGCGAAAAACTCGGGGCCGGGGAAATTCTTTTGAACAGCATCGACCGCGACGGCACCAATTCCGGTTTCGACCTGGAATTGATCGAGTCTGTCAAGTCCGCCGTCACGATTCCCGTGATCGCCTCCAGCGGGGCCGGCTGCGAAGAGCATTTCCTGGAGGTGTTCACCAGTACCGACGCGGAGTCCGCCCTGGCGGCGGGGATTTTTCACCGAAAAGAAGTGCCCATCGACGCGGTCAAGCAGTATTTGAAAGGCAAGGTGGAGGTTCGTATTTGAGTTCGAAACCCTCTGCGTTTATCCCCCGGTGCTTATCCGGTGATGGCCTCGAGTTCGTTGCGGTTTTTTTCGAGCCTCTCGAGGCGGAGCTTGTCGTTCTCATGGTAGGTGGCCTCGGCCTCTTGCAGTTCCCGGTATTCCATGTCCCACTGGTTTCCGGTGGCGACGCGGTCTCCGATCAGCGTCGCGTACCGGCCCAGGACCTTGTTTCCACCCTCGATGCTCTCCACGATCAGGATCATGGACTGGGTGACCTTGGCCACGCCGGAGCAGATGCGGGATACGTTGTCCACGGCGATTTTCATATGGCCCGCGCCTTCCACGAACTTCTCCACCATGTTCGCGTGCAGGTCGCCGCGCTCCCGGAAATCGTTGATCAGCCGCCGATAGCTCTTGAGCGCGGCCTGATAGCCGACACCCATGTCGATGCATGTCTTGTATTTGAATTCCTGGCCCTGGCTGTCGCGCAGGGCCATCTCCAGATGGTCGCGCGCCTTTTCCACGTCGGGATACCTGTCGTTTAGAGGACTCAGTGTCTCGTGGAGTTCCGCGACTTCCTTCAACCGGGATTCCAGCTCCCTGCTCTTTCGAATCTGGTCGTAGTACGCCTTGCGGTCGATGTGGATCCGGTCCGTGTAGGTGTCGCTCACATCGGTCAGGTTCCGCACGATCCGGTCCACTTCCAGGACCGTGTCGCGCAGCCCGCCGTTCAAACGCTTCAGATTGTCGATGTACCGGTCGATCATGGTCCGGAATTCCGACAAGGCGACCTCGTCCGGCCTTTTCGGGACCTCTTTTTTGACGATTTCGAAATCCGTGTAGGTCTCCATTTTCTGCCGGATCATGCCCATGGACAAAAGCGCCCTTCTGATGATCCCGTATTTGACCGGCCTTTGCTTTTCGACCGGGACTTTTTCCTCGACGATTTTTTTCGTACGTGCGGCCACTAGGGTTTTCAGGCTCTCTTCTATGCGCTTGATCTCCTCCACGATATTTTGGAGATGTTCCGATTCGAACGTCGCGGAGCGCAATTCCTCGGAAAAGCCACCCTCCCCTCTTTTGTCCGACACGGATTCGGATCTGGCTCCATCGGTTTCCCAGAGCTTTCCGACACGGTTCATGGGCTCGTAGGCCTTGCTGTACTTGCCGACGACCTTGTCCAGCTCGTCGGAAATCTTGATCAGCTTTCCTGATTTTTCCTTTTTATCGTCTCTATCATCCAAAACCAATCCTCTTCACTCAAGTTCGGGGATTTTCTATAATTTTCGACAGGTTTTTTCAGTTTAATTCGAAAACGTTTTACGATCAAGCCTTTCGAGCGCGACGCAGCGATTCCAATACGGTCTGTATCTTGCCGAACCGGGGGCATCGCCTTGAAATACAATTTTTTACATCGCGGCTGTTTTTTGTGTTAGAAAGATCGAACGAAAAGAGACGGCGACCTCAAAGGGTTGTCGCCGTTTTTAAGCGAATCGACCATAAATAAAACGCGGTAGTTTGCATGGAAGACGAACGAAAAGCGCCCTCGGTTTGCCCGGTGTGCGGGGCCTCCGACTTGGAAAGCTGCCGGGAACTGGACAAATTGGGAATCAGGAGCCTGGAACCTTCGAGAGAAGACGTTTGCCCGGTCTGCGGAGGCGACTACGCCATGATCGTCTGGACCGGGGCCTACAAGATGTGCGAACTCTGCGCCCGGAACAAGGAGCAGGCGATCCGGATTCTCAAGCACAAGCACAGAAAAAAACTCAATCGCATCCTGGCGGAGCTTGAACGGGAATGAGCGTCAATAATAGTACCAGTAAGGTCCGTACCACCAGTAGCGATAATAGTACGGATAAGGGTACGAGTATGGCGAGATTCTTTTTTCCGGCCACAGGTGGATCTCCTCGGCCGACACCAGCGGGTATGCGTACTCGATTTCATCCAGAGGCTCTGTGATCTGCCCGACGATTTTGCCCGCGACGGTGATATCCCTTCCTTTTTTATACACTGCCGAATCGAGGTACCCGTCGTAAATTGCCATGAATCGTCCCCCCGTTTCGTCTCCGAATTTGGGCATCAACTCGAAATCCAGAGGCTTCTGCACGATTTCGATGCGCGTACCTTCCCGCACGTTGGTGGTCCGTACAATTTCTCCTCCCCACACCACGACCTTGGATTCGTATGCGTCCGGATTCTGTTTCACCTGCTCGAAAGTCAGCGCGGGATCGGCCATATCGCGCAGATTTTTGGAAAATGGCATGGCGCAACCGACCACCAATATCGACAGGACCGTTGCAAAAGACATCCTGAAAATTCGTTTGGCATTCATACTTTTGTCCTCCTTTCTCGCTTGTTCCTTAACTGTAATCATAGCGGTCGATACATAAAACAGTTTGACATAATGTTTCTGTTTTTTTATCGTTCCGATTCGTATCCGAGCATAGGAAAAACGTCGGCGGATGCAAATGAAAACGGTCCATTATTTCAATACTCAATGGCAACGACGGCCCTGAGAAGGAACCCATGACCAAAAAACCTAAGAAAGCAAGCGGAAAATCGAAAACGGCGACAAGAAAGAGCACCGCCATAAAAAAAAGCGTACGTTCGGTCCCCGAAATCGATTTGGAAACCGACTTGGACCGTCTCGAATTCCACCGGTTGGCTTTCGCCCTGATGCCGAGGCGAGGCGATAGGAAACCCGGCGTCGCGGTCATGGCCGCGGCCGAAGGGGCCCGTTTTGCCTTCCGGGGATGCAGCTGCAACAGGTTCAGCCGAAAGGTGTGCCCGCACATCCTGGAACTCGAACGGTTGCTTGAGGAGGCCGAAAAAAAAATCGGCGGACTCCATTTCGACGATAAGTTCGGCGCGAGCCTATGGTTCAGACTGGCCAAGATTTTCTCGGAACCCTCCCGTGCGAAACCCGACGAAACCAGGTTCGAGGAACAGACGCTGGCCGGAAAAAGCGTGCTGTGTTTCTTCGACGACAAGGACAGGGAGCTTCTGACCTACATCTCTGACGACCGGCATCGCGACAGGTTCCTGGAAAGAATCGACTTGCTTTCGGAAGGCCGGACCATCTCCAGGGGCGACGCGCTGGACCGGCTCGTCACCGCCGCCTTGAGCGACAACGAACGGGAATTGATGCGCTGCGGCATGCGAAGCCGAGGCCTGGTCTTCGTCGAAAGCTTCTGGTATCGGTTTTTCTATCATGCCTATCGAGAATTCGGCACCGGTGGGTTTTCCTTTGTCCCGGACGTTTGCAAAAACACGGGCGACTATCGGCTGATCGTCAAAAAAAACGGCGGCGAAACCCTCTTCCGCCTAGTCGTGCCGCGCTCGGCGGTCAAGACGGTCCTGCAAGACGCCGCACTTCCCGTTTCGGAAAAAAAAGGCTTTGCCATCGACGAAAGACCGGCGGAACCGATCCTGGAGGTCAAAAGGGACGCCGTGGGCTGTATTCGCATCTATCCTCGCATGCGCTTCGTCAAGTCGGACGGCGATATTGTCTATTACGACACCGAAAAGATATCCAAATACCGTTTCGGAGACCTCTTGCATCTGCCCGGAGAAAAAATGTTCGTCCCCGTCGCAAAAACCGGTTCCACCTTAAAGGAGATCGGATATCCCAAAAAGCGGGTGGTGAAAAAAAAGGATGTTCCCGCATTTTTGTCCGAGTACGGCGATTTTCTTAGAAACGGCGACCATTTGCTCGACAGTTCCGCCGCCGGACTTCGGGTGTTCACGGAGTCCGACGGGCTGGAGATATCGGCGGAATCCCTGGGTCGAAAATGGTGCTGGATTTCGGTCAGGTACGGCTTCGGCAGCGACACCATTTCGCTGGCCGAACTGCTGGAAGCACGCAAAAAAGGGGAACGCTTCATCGCCACCTCGGAGGGATGGGTGGATTCCGAAGCACAGGAACTCGATGCATTGAGCCTTCTCCAAGACGTGGACCTGGCTGCGGAAGCTAGGCCGGAGGACGATTCGGAAGAACAAGGCAGCTTGGCCGCAGACCGTCTGCGCCTCAGCCGAATGGACCTTTTCCGGCTTCAGGCAAGCGCGAGAAAAGACCCCCGTTTTTCCGGCGACGACGAAAAAGCCGATCTGATGAGAAAATTCTTCGAATTGAGACCGGACACGCACCCCCCGGACATCGGAGACACCCTCTCCCCTTTGCGCGGATATCAAGCCCGGGGCGCGGAATGGCTCTGGTTCCTGTATGAGAACGGTCTCGGGGGACTTCTCTGCGACGACATGGGACTGGGCAAAACCCACCAGGTCATGGCCCTGATGCAATTTCTGCGTCGGAAAAACCAGACCCCATTTCTTGTGGTCTGCCCCACCACCGTGATGGGCCATTGGGAAAAGAAATTGAAGGAACACGCCACCGGCCTTTCCTTCGAAAGCTACCATGGCGGAGACCGGGACCTTCTCAAATCCATTGAAAATTGCCACGTTCTGATCACCTCCTACGGCATCGTCCTTAGAGACGCCGAAGCGCTCGCCAGAATCCCGTTCAAACTCTGCGTATTCGACGAGATCCAAAACATCAAGAACCCGGACACCAAAACGTACAAAGCCGCCAGAAAAATCGAGGCGGACATGAAGGTCGGCCTGACCGGCACGCCAATCGAAAACTCCATCCGGGAACTCAAAGCCCTCATGGACGTAACAACTCCCGGATACCTCGGCGACAAGGCCACTTTCGAAAGGCGATACGCCATTCCCTTGGAAAACAACCCCAACCTGTCCGTGGGCGCGGAACTTTCCCGGCTCATCTCCCCCTTTACCCTTCGGCGCCGGAAAAGCACCGTGTTGCAGGAGCTTCCCGAAAAAATTGAGGACATCATGACCTGCTCTCTGTCCGACGACCAGGTCCGCCTCTACAGAGAAGCCATCGAATCGCGACAAAAAGGGGTCATCGCCAACCTTAAAAACGAAAGCGCCGATATTCCATACATTCACATCTTCGCCCTGCTGACACTGCTCAAGCAAATCTGCGACCACCCCGCGCTGGTGAATAAAAGACCCGAAGAATACGCCCGCTTCGAATCCGGCAAATGGGAACTTTTCAAGGAACTTCTGGACGAAAGTCTGGATAGCGGGCAGAAAGTGGTGGTCTACAGCCAGTTCGTCCAAATGATCGAAATCGTTAAAAGACACCTGGAGGAAAAAAAGGTGGGCGCGGCGATTCTCACCGGGCAGAGCAGAAACCGCAGCGAAATTATCAATCGGTTCAACGACGATCCGGATTGCAGGGTGTTCGTGGGAAGCCTCAAGGCGGGCGGCACCGGCATCGATCTGGTCGCGGCATCCGTGGTGATCCACTACGACCGGTGGTGGAACGCCGCAAGAGAAGACCAGGCCACCGACCGGGTCCACAGGATCGGGCAAAGACGAGGCGTTCAGGTTTTCAAGCTCGTCACCCAGGGCACCCTGGAAGAGAAAATATCGGCCATCATCGAAAGAAAGCGCAACCTCATGGACTCCGTGGTTCGCGAGGACGACCCCGGACTGCTTAAGACCTTCACCCGCAGCGAGCTTCTGGAAATGGTGTCCATGCCCGGGATGACATTCCCGGATGCCGAGCGTTCGGAAAACCTTCCCGCGCAGGACCTGGGAACAAATTTGACAACATGACAATCGCCGGGTTGTCTTCGACCGGCCCGATTTTTACCATTCCTTGTTCGATAACTATATTTAGCACTGTTCGTTTCCGCCCATACAATATCTTGACATTCGCCCGTTTCCTGTGCTTTAAATGAAAAATTGCTGGTTATAACGGATTTGGTGGACTGCGCGTAGGTCGGGTTGAGCGGGGCGTCGCGTTGGGTTTCGCTTGCTTCCCGGTTGCATCGAGCACCTTCCCAGGGAGTTTGAAAGAACAAGGCAGCGAAACCCGACAATCCACGACGCTCAACCCAACCTACATTCAACCTCTCCCCCAAATCCGCTATAATCAGAAAAAACTGGTTCGTCGCGAAATGAAAGAATAAAGAATTCAACCGTAAAATGGAGCATGGAGCGAGGATGGAAACCATTCAGTTGTCGCCCGAATTTATCCGCAAGAAGGTGGCTTTTTCGGATATCATCTACCAAAGGGGCGTGGGAATATACGAAAACGGATCGTACATGTGCACAGAAGCCGATCCCGGCAAAGGCTGGTTCGTGTACGACGTCGATGGCAACTACGGCGATTACATCACGAAAGTCCAGCTGCTGAGCGAGGGGGTGAACAGTTCCTGCGATTGTCCCTATCCGGGCAAAGGCTGCAAGCATACCGTCGCCGTTTTGCTGGACATCTGCGAACGCTTGGAAGGCAGGCGGGAGGAAAAAAGACAAAAAGAAGATGCCGAGCAGGAGGAGGAATACACTGCTGCCGACGACGGCAGTCCTTACCTTACGCCCGAAGAAATCCGGAAACAGGCCATCGAAGACCGTAAAAAGCGCGCTAGGCACGAGGAGTTCAAGGTATCCCTGGGAGAGATGTACAAGGGCGAACACCTCCTGGAAACGCCCAAGGGAAAGAAATACACGGTCACGTTCCACGATCCGGAGACCGGCGCCGGGCATTGTTCCTGCCCGGATTTCGACACCAACCGGCTGGATATCTGCAAGCACATGATCTTTTTGGGCGGCCATATCCGAAAACGCGAAGATTTTGCAAACCGAATCAAGATCGAACGCTTTCCCTTCGTGGACATATACTGGGATTCCGCCAAGGGTCTTCCTCGGATGTTCTGCGAGCGCCCGGAGAAGGAGCTGGAAGAGATTCAGGGAACGTTGAACGAATATTTCGACCATGACGGCTATTTCTACAATGACAAGCTTGAGCAGTTTCCGACCTTTCTGGCCCGCTTGAACGGCAACAAGCGAGTGCGCGTGCAGGAACCGGTCCTGCGCAGGCTCGACGACTATCTGCACGAAAACCAGTTGCGGGAACTGTCGGAAACCGAATTTCCCTCCCTGGGTATGATCAGGACCGAGCTTTATCCGTACCAGAAGGAGGGTGTGAAGTTCGGGCTTTTCAAGAGGGCAGTGCTGATCGGAGACGAAATGGGTCTTGGAAAGACGCTCCAAGCCATCGCGCTGGCCATTTTGAAGAAGGAAACGTTCGGTTATTCCAAAGTGCTGGTGGTCACCCTGGCGTCCTTGAAGGAGCAGTGGAAGCGGGAGATCGAAAGGTTCTCCGACGAACGGGCCGAGGTGATCGCGGGCAATCCCGGGCAGCGAAGGGCGGGCTACCAGACCGACGCGCTTTTCAAGATCACCAACTACGAGGCGGTGCTCAGAGACGGCCGAATACTGGACGAGTTTTCTCCCGACGTGGTCGTTCTGGACGAAGCCCAGCGCATCAAGAACTTCGAGACCAAGACCGCCGACTGTGTGAAGGCCATACCCAGAAAGCATGCCCTGGTGCTCACCGGCACTCCCCTGGAAAACAAGCTGGAAGACGTCTACTCCATCGTCCAGTTTCTGGACCCCAACCTGCTGGCGCCCTTGTGGAAATTCGCAGCCGATCACTTCCTTTTGAGCAAGAGCAAGAAAGGGCGGATTCTCGGGTACACCAATCTCGATTTGCTGCACGAAAAAATCAAGCCCATCGTCATCCGAAGACGAAAGGAGGAGGTCCTCTCGGAGCTTCCCGACGAGGTCGTGAACAATTATTATCTGGAACTCACCCCGGAACAGGTCGAATATCACAGCAGCTATGCGGCCGCGCTGATGCCGATTCTCAACAAGAAGTACCTCACGCCCATGGATATTCGCCGCATGCAGGAGCTTCTGCTTCTGATGCGGCGCGTTTGCGACTCCACCTACCTGATCGACCGGCAAACCAACGTTTCCCCCAAGTTGAAGGAGCTGGAAAGCATCCTGGAGGAGCTGGTGGTGGAAAACAAGCGCAAGACGGTCATCTTCAGCGAGTGGACCACCATGACTTTTCTGATCGCCAAGCACCTGTCCAAGGCGGGCATCGACTACGTGGAGCTGTCCGGGAAAGTGCCGGTTAAAAAAAGGCAGGCGCTGATCGACGAATTCACCAACAACCCGGACTGCAAGGTGTTTCTTTCCACCGACGCGGGCGGAACCGGCCTGAACTTGCAGGCGGCGGACTGCGTGGTCAACTTCGAGCTTCCGTGGAACCCCGCCAAGCTGAACCAGCGCGTCGGCCGGGTCAACCGCATCGGCCAGGCCAGCAAGTGCGTCAACGTTGTGAACCTGATCAGCAAGGACAGCATCGAAGAAAAGATCATGGCCGGCTTGCAGATGAAGAGCGATCTTTTCAAGGGCGTGTTCGACGGCGGAGAGGACACGGTGATGTTCTCCCGGGAAAAACGCACCGAGCTTTTGAACAAGCTGCGTGCCATGATGGGAGAAGAACCCGTGGAGTTTTCTCCCGGAACCGGCCCCCGGGACGAAATTCCCGAGGACGCTCCCCACTTTCTCAATCCCAAGGCTTTGGCGGACGATGACAAGGCGGACGATGACAAGACGGTTGCATACGACGAGGAGGAGACGCCGGTGGAAACCGAATTCGCCTCCGCCGAATCCGTTGCGGCAACCCCGGAGTCGGCTGCGGCAGCCGCCATGGCCATGGCTTCCGGAGGGGGCGGAAACGGCGGCACGGCAAGAGCAGGCGTCTTCGAACGGCAATCCCCCGAAAAGATGGAAAAGGTGCTCGACTCCGGCATGCAGTTTCTCACCGGTCTCATGGAGATGGCCACCGGGCAGAAATTCGAATCCGCATCAGACGACAAGCGCATGATTAACATCGACAAGGAGACTGGCGAAGTAACATTGAAATTCAAGCTTCCCGGCTTTTAACAAGCCTTGCTCTTTCGGTCGTAAATGATCGAACCCGGCGACAGAAACAAGAAAAATCAAAGAGGATTCCAAATTGAAAAAGGATATCGAGGAAATCCTGAAAAAAATCGTGAAAGCCCCATTTCATTTGGCAGGGCTCGACGTAATCCGCAAGGAGAGCGAAAAAGCGAAAATCAAATGTTCCATGCCCTCCTGGGAGGAAAGAATGACGCACGCCAAAAGGTTGGGATTTTCTCCGAAAACCATTTTCGACTGCGGCGCATTTCAGGGAGAATGGACCCGGAGCGCCTCGCGTATTTTCCCCGGCTCGCAGATTGTCGCTATCGAACCAAACCCGTTTCTGCAAGAGACACTGCGGCACTGTCTTTCCGGGGTCCAGCCCTCTCCCATACTTTTCAAAGCCGCTTTGGGAGAGTCTCCAGGCAAATCGACGCTGAACATTTGGAGCGAAAAATCCTCCGACGCGGGAGCTTCCTTGCATGCACACGTGTCCGGGCCCGCAGCCGTCAGGGTCGAAGTTCAGATCGATACCTTGGACAACATTGCGGAAAAAACAGGGCTTCTGCCCGATTTGATCAAGCTGGATCTGCAAGGCGGCGAACTGGCTGCGCTCAAAGGCGGAAAAAAAACGCTTCGGCACGCCGAATTTGCGATGATCGAATTCGGTTGCCTGGACGCCTACATAGACAGGACGACCCCTTGCGATCTTGCAAAAGTGATGTACGAAAACGATTTCTGCCTTTATGATATCGTCGATTGCCACTATCGCCCCTACGACAATGCGCTTACGGGGGGAGACTTCTTTTTCGTGAAGAATTCCAGCATTTTGAGAAGCCATAAGGGCTGGGCATGAATTGCGCCGATACGGAAAAAAAGCCATCTTTTCGCTTCACCCCGAAGCCTCTATTTCGGACGCGTTCAAATAAAAAGGGACCTGTGTTTCCATGGAAAGGGCCAAGCGAATATTAAAAGAGGTATTCGGTTTCGACGATTTCAGGCCGTTGCAGGCCGAGATCGTCAAGAGCGTACTGGACCGCGAGGACCTTCTGGCCATCATGCCGACCGGCGGGGGCAAGTCCCTGTGCTACCAATTGCCGGCGATTTTGTCCCAACGCTTGACCGTCGTGGTCTCCCCGTTGATTTCTCTCATGAAGGACCAAGTGGATCAATTGACCCAATTGGGAATCCCGGCGGCCATTCTCAATTCGGCCCTTGTTCCGGAAGCCTACCGCCGCAACGTGGAAATGATCAGAAGCCTCAGGGCGCGGCTGCTGTATCTCGCCCCGGAATCTCTCCTGAAGCCGAGCATCCTGGAATTGCTCAAATCGGTTCCCGTGGATTGCCTGGCCATCGACGAAGCCCACTGCATTTCTTTCTGGGGACACGAGTTCAGACCCGAGTACCGAAAATTGCAGGACATCCGGCAAAACTTCCCCGACGCCGTCTGCGCGGCCTTCACAGCCACGGCCACGCCCAGGGTCAGAGAGGACATCAAGGAATGCCTGGGCTTTTCCCAGGCCAGGGAATTCGTCGCCAGCTTCGACCGGGAAAACCTGTTTCTGGAAGTCCGGCCCAAGGAAAACGCCTGGTCGCAGCTTCTGGATTTCATACGGAGGTTTCCGGAAGAATCCGGGATCGTTTATTGTTTCACGCGCAAGCAGGTGGACGCCCTTTATTCCGGTCTGCGGGAGGAAGGCTTTTCGGCGCTTCCCTACCACGCCGGACTGAACGATGCCCAACGCGCCGAAAACCAGGAGAAATTCATCCGGGACGACATCCGCATCGTGGTCGCCACCATCGCCTTCGGCATGGGCATCGACAAGCCCAACATCCGCTTCGTCGTCCACTACGACCTTCCCAAGACCCTCGAACACTACTACCAGGAGATCGGCAGGGCGGGTCGCGACGGTCTTCCCGCCCATTGTCTGCTTTTTCTGGGATACGGCGACATCCGAAAAATCCGCCACTTCATCGACCAGGGACAAAACTCGGAGGAGAAACGAATCGCACGGGTCCATCTGGGCGCGCTTTTGCATTATGCGGAAACCGAAGATTGCAGAAGGTCCCCCCTGCTCTCCTATTTCGGAGAAACCTTCGAGAAACAAAACTGCGGCATGTGCGACAACTGCAAAGCCGAAAAAAAGCCCACCCGCGACGTCACCATCGAAGCGCAAAAGTTCATGTCCTGCGTGAAACGCACCGGAGAACGCTTCGGCGCAAACCACGTCATCGACGTCCTGCGAGGCTCCAAGGCCAAGAAAATCCTGAAATTTTGCCACGACCGACTCTCGACCTACGGCATCGGGACCGACCTGTCCAAGCGCCAGTGGTTTGCGCTCTGCCGAAAGCTTTTGGGCAAGGGATACATGAACCAGGATATGCGCTACGGGAGTCTGATGGTGACGGAAAAAGGCTGGGAGGTATTGCGAGGAAACGAAAAGGTCCGCGCGCATATCGAGGAAGAAACCCCCGAAGCCCCGGCGGAAGTCCCCAAAGACCTTCCATTCGACCGGGAACTTTTCCAGAGCCTGCGCAAGCTGCGAAAGTCTCTGTCCGACGAGGCCGATGTTCCTCCCTATGTCGTATTCCCCGACAAGACCCTCGTGGAAATGTCCACGTTCTTTCCCCAAAGCCCGGAGAGTCTGGAAAACATTCACGGCGTCGGCAAAGTGAAACTGGATACGTACGGTCCGGCGTTTCTGGAGGAAATCGGGAGCTATTGCCGGAAGAAAGGCATCGAGGAAGTCCCCTTTTCCAGGCCGTCGTTGTCCAAGAGCAAAACTGCCGCTTTTCCTGGTAAAAAGAGACATCACGAAGTCGCAGAGGCGTTCTCCCGGGGAAAGTCCATCGAAGATCTCATGAAAGCCTACGCCGTGAAAGAATCCACCGTCTTGCGCCACCTGTACGACTACCTGAGGGAAGGCCGCCGCATCTCGCCGGATAGATTCCTTGGATCGTTTGATATTTCTTCCGATTTGCGAACCAGGGTGTTCGGACATTTCGACGACCTCGGCTTTTTCTATCTGAAACCCGTCTACGAAGCCATGCAGGGCCATGTCGCATACGAGGACCTTCACAGGCTGCGTGTGCATTACATGTGCGTCCGGGGACCCGAAGCTGTTTCCGAAAATGCCGCCAAAGGCGCCGCAGTGGGGCGCAAGGCGATCGTATGCCTTGCCAATTCCCGGAAATATTCGGGCTGCTGCGTGGCGGGAAAGGATTTCACCGAGGACGGTCCTGTACAATGGGTGCGGCCGGTCGCGCCCTGCCCAATGGGAGAATTGACGGTCCAATGCACTTTACTGGAAAATTCCGAAATCCCCCGTCCGCTGGACATCCTGGAAATCCCCCTTAAACGGCCCTATCCCAAGGACTATCAAACCGAGAACTTTCTGATATCCGACGGCCCTTGGAAAAAGACGGGAAGGTTCCCCGTATCGGAACTGGACTCCATGTGCGACTGGCCCGACAGTCTTTGGCTCAACGGCTGGAGCGCCTATTCGGGAGTCAACGACCGCATGCCCGAAGAACTCGTCAAAGAGCGAGTAACCAGTTCCCTGT
This sequence comes from Desulfobacterales bacterium, assembly GCA_963674505.2. Taxonomy (GTDB): domain Bacteria; phylum Desulfobacterota; class Desulfobacteria; order Desulfobacterales; family SKZT01. The sequence goes on along the minus strand of CAXXIG010000001.1, from coordinate 3,936,172 downwards.
ACCTGGTCCGGCCCGATGATTTAAACGTGGTGGTCTGCGAGAACGCAAAGCTTTTGAAAAAGGTGCGCGTCGATTTTCGATATCGCGGAGAGACATACTGCCTGCCCGCCACCGACCCGGACTTGGAAAAGTATTTCATAGAACAACCCTTGGGCGAGTACCCGGCGCAAAACGACGACGTCTATCTGACCGTGAGCATCAGCGAACCGTTCGAAGGGTTCTGCTATAAACTCGTCGCAGCCGTTCTCAATTTGGAGATTTGAATCGACCGTGAACCCTTTGTTTACCATAGGCCATTCGACCCATGACGAAAAATTTTTCGTCGAACTGTTGCAAAAGCATGGCGTTACCGCCGTTGCGGATGTCCGTTCCAGTCCATACAGCAAATTCAATCCGCATTACAACAAGGAAAACATCCAGAAGACACTCAAACGAGCGTCTATAGCCTACGTTTTCCTGGGAAAGGAGCTGGGACCCAGAAGCGACGATCCTTCCTGCTACCTCGACGGCAAGGTCAGCTACGAACGCCTCGCGGAAACCGAAATATTCGCAAAGGGCGTGCAACGGCTCGAAGCCGGCCTGAAAAGCCATCGAATCGCCATGATGTGCGCGGAAAAAGATCCCATCGTCTGCCACAGGATGATTCTGGTCTGCCGAAACATCCGGGACAAGGGCTGGGACATTTGCCACATTCATGAAGACGGGGAACTGGAAACTCTCGCGGATGCCGAAAAAAGGCTCCTGGACCACCTGAAAATCCCGCAGCTTCAGCTGTTCGAAACCACCGAAGACCTGATCCTGCGGGCATACGGCTTGCAAGCCGAAAAAATCGCCTATCGCACCAAAACCGGCGACAATAACGAAGAGGAGGACTGATTGTGAAAACCATACGACTGTTCACGGTTGGATATACGAAAAAAAACGCGGAGGAATTTTTCCGTCTGCTGGAAAACGCCGGGGTGAAAAAGGTCGTCGATATCCGGCTCAACAACACCTCCCAGCTGGCGGGCTTCGCCAAGAAAAACGACCTTCGCTTCTTTCTGAAAAGAGTCGCCGGCATCGACTATGTCCACATGCCGGAATTGGCACCCACCCAGGAAATTCTCGACGATTACAAGAAAAAAAAGATCGGCTGGGAAGAATACGAAAAACGATTCAAAACGCTTTTAAAGGAAAGAAAGATCGGGGAAAAGACTGGGCCGGAAGGCTTCGACCGCGCCTGCCTGCTTTGCGCGGAACCGACTGCAGAGCATTGCCACAGGAGGCTTGTGGCGGAATACTTGAAAAAGGTCTGGGGAAACGCAACCATCGAGCATTTGGCCTAAGCCCCCTTGTCGTCTCCCTCCAACTGTTTGAAGAAGGTAAGCTCCCATCGATGCTCGCGCTCGTCGTGCCGGATAATGTACAGGCCACAGTCGTCTCCGACGACTTTGAAATACCGATGATCCGGCGACAACCACTGGTCCAGGACTTCGACCACGCCGATAGTTCGCTGGCCCATCGTTATTCTGCGAGGAATTTGCTCTCCTCGATATCCTTTGTAACATTCGACTTCGATTGTCATTTCTTTTCCCGTAAAAAAGGGCGAACGAAATTCTTTCGAAAAGTCGTTCGCCCGCTTTTAAACAGAAGGCTCAGGATACTATGCCAAAAATGGAAAATTTCATTCCATCATCCGCTGCTTTCCCCACCATACATCTGTACCTATTGCACAAGCGGCGCAAACACCGCCATCGCCGAAGGAATCGGCCCCTCCCTCGCAATTGAAAAAAATGGCACCCGAAGCAGCAACGCCGTCGGTATCGCCGCCGAATGATCTTTCTCCTCCGATGCAATCCCTGAATGTGCCGTTGGCAGCCGAGCCTCCAGCTCCCCCGAAAGCTCCATTCCCGCCGATGCATTGAATGAAAGAACCGCTGGCCTTGCCTCCGCTTCCGCCACCAAAAGAATTGTCGCCTGCTTTGCAGTTTTCGAAAACCCCCGGATACTCTTCACCGACTTTCATGCTATCCGCATCGTCGGCAATAAATTCGCAGTTGCGAACAATCGTCTCTTCGAAATCCTCGGTGGGATAATACGCTGCATCACCCGAGCTTCCGGAAAGCTCCACAGTGAGATTTTCAATACGTACATTGTCAGCATCTTGCGTTATCACTCCTTCGTTTCCGTTCGTCTCGCCGATGATGTGCTGGTTGCTACGCACGGTGGACAAGCCTACAAGATCGACATACTCCTCATCCATTACCAGATTATTTTCCCCAAGGTCGTAACGCCCGGGAGGCAATAGAACCACTGCCCGGTTGGTCGCGCTTCTGGTTTCGTCGTTGGGAGAGGTCAGATTGTTCACAGCATAAGCGTAGGCTGCCAAAAGGGCGGTCCCGTTCTCTGCAGCCGTCGAAGTCGTCGTCACATTGACGACGATATACGACGAGGCTAACCTTAGAATGCCTTCGGTACCTTGTGAGATCCACACAAACCCCCCCGCGCCGTTGGATCCCAAGACCTGGCCCGATGTTCCCGCAGCTTCGCCGATTCCCTGCAAGTTCTTATCCTGTATCAGTTGCCAGGCGGTCGTTCCCGAACCGTCGGTGGCTGCCAGAACGGTATTGACGGCGCCTCTCGCGCCCGGGAAGGCAAAGTAATCTTCGACAGCTCCGATACTGAGTCCGCTTTCAATTCGAACGATGCCTGGAAACAACGTGCTTTCGTTCTGCGAAAAAGCCTGAGAAACACAAAAAAAAGTCAGAATTGACATCGACAAGATGACAAGCGTTTTTTTCCCCATTTTTTTCCTCCTTGTTTTTTCTTCCTCAATTACATTTTACGTGAAAAAACCACAACATCCGCTGGCCCTTCGGCCATAATCGAAAAGCCGTTTCATGGACTGCCGAAGACTTTACTATTTGTTTTCCTCGAAGCGGTAATCAGAACCGTTGAAATAAAGGCAGTCTCTCATGCGGCCGCCTGGTCCGTAGGAATTTTCCATCGCTTCGCAGCTCCACATTACAGCACCTTCGCTATTGCCACTGCCGCCTCCAAAGGATTCCGTTCCCGCTTGGCAGGACCGAAAGGTCCCGGATGCGATTCCGTTGCCGCCGAAAGATTCGTTCCCTCCGATACAATCCCTGAAAACCCCGCTGGCCGTTCCTTCCGAGCCGCCGAAAGAGCCATCGCCCGCTTCGCACTTGGTGAAAACCCCGCTGGCCTTGCCGCCGGAAAGGCCGCCGAATGCATTTTCGCCAGCCACGCAGTTCTCATAGGTCCCGTCGTATTCCGTTTTCACTCGCATTGTCCAAGCAGCGTCGTCTTCGATGTAAAAACCGCAATTTCTGATCACCGTGTTGGCAAACGATGAACCGTTGGGATAATAGGCGGCCGGGTCCGTCGAATTGCCGGATACCGCGCTGCCGGATCTAGCGGAGGTCACTCTCAAGTTTTCCAAGCGCACATCTGACGCCGTCTGCGTGATTACACCGGTTCCGGAACCGCCGGTCTCGCCGTAGATATGCTGGTTGTCTCTCGCCGTAGACATGCCGATTATATCCACATAGTTGGTATTCAAAACCAATTCTTGGCTTCCCAGATCGTATTGGCCTGGAGGAACGAAAACCACGGCCCGGTTGGTCGCGCTTTTGTTTTCTCCATTGGGCGTAAAAGTCACGTCGGCGGCAGTGCCGTAGGCTGTCCGAAGATTCTCGCCGTTTGTCGCGGCGTCCGTATATTCCGAGACTTCAACCACAATGTACGCGCTGCCCAGCCTGGGAATATCGTCTCCTCCCTCCGGTGGGTCCGTCCAGGAAAAAGTACCGTCTCCGTTCGATTGCAAAAGCTGGTCGGCAGTACCGTTGTCCAAGGCTTCGCCGCTTCCGTTGACCATTTTCGGGGCGCTTATCGCTCCGTCCTGGATCTTGGCGCCGGCGACTCCGCCATCCTTGACCTGAAGGCCCTCGGCGCCGACCTCTATGGTCGTGTCGTCCACATCGACCGACAGCGGTTCCCCTGCGCCGCCTTCGAGCCCGTCGCCGACTGCCGAGGCCGCGATCTTGTCTTCCGTGATAGCCTCGTCTTTGATCTTTATCGTGGTTATGGAATCGTCTTCGATCTGAGCGGCTTTCAAAAGCCCCCAGTCCAGATTTCCTTCAGAATCTATAATGAGTATTTCACCATCTTCTCCGTGTTCTATTGGAAACGTGAAAAAGTTCGCCGCATCCCCTATGGTCAGATAGTCTGCGAATCTAACGTTTCCCTGGAATACCGTCGCCTCGGGAGACGGCGGTTGCGCCTGCACATAAAACGGCGGTACGCAGAATAGACAAAATAGCAACAAACTAAACACACTTAAAATCTTTTTTTTCATCTCATTCCTCCTTTGAGTGTTTGGGTGACCTCAAGAATTCCAATGTATTTGAAAGATTTGCTAAAAATGTGAATATGACGAGCCTGCTTTCCGGCAATCTTTTCCTCGTGTGTATTGACAATCCCCTTTAGAACGCACACCTGAAACGCATATACTTTTTTTGTGAAAATGTAAAGAAATGTATAACAGTTTTTCGGAGTGTTTTTCAAACAAAAAAAACAAGGCCCAAGCGTTAATCATGTAAAATGCGCGGCGAACGGAATAAACCGATTTCACATATGGACAGGAAAAATTCCGAAAAACACGAGTTATTTCTTGAAAACGGATAGCGACAAACGGTATTGTAACCACTTGGAGAATGTGGCGATCATGCTTCTTCCGAACTGTTCGAAAAAGGATATCTCGATGGATACCGAATCGATAAGGGGATACGAGTCCCCCCTGAATTATTGCGGACAAATATTGTACAAACAATACAAGATCAAGACACTCAACGGCATGCTGCCCATTTGCAGCAAGTGCAAGAAAATTCGCGACGACCAAGGTTATTGGAGCCAGATCGACTATTAGATCCGAAGCCACTCCAAAGCCGAATTCAGCATGGCATTTGCCCGGACTGCGCCCGGGACCTTTATCCCGAAGTATTCGACCCGGAACTAAAAACGGACCCGCGCGCGACGAAAAGCGGAAACGGTACAACCGACGCCGACGATATGTCCGACGACAGCGGGAAACGATAATGCCATTCTCGGGAAACATCGACGACCGTTTTCTATCTACGGGAGAGCTGCGGCTCGAAAATCCACAGACGCCGTAAGCTCCCCCGTTTAAGTTATACTAAAAAATATCAAGGCAATTCATCGAGCCAGAAGTCGTCCTGAAACCATTTTTCCTCCAGCTTGTCCAGATAGCCCGCCGCTTTCGCGATTTTCAAATAGTTTTCCAGCCAGTTGATCATCAGATGGTCGCTGCCTGAGACGGCTACCCCGATGGGCTCGTAGCTCAACGGGGTCCCCAGCGCCATGAGATTTTCCTCGGGATATCGAAAGACGGTGACCAAGCATATGGGAAAGTCGGCGATCAGGGCGTCCGCCTGGCCCTTCAGTATCAAATCGACCGCCTGCTCGTAATTTTTGGCCTTTATCAGTTTCGCCTTCGGAAGGATCTTTTCGACCCATTCCTGGCTGGTGGAGTTTTCCAGGGCCGCCAGCTTGGTATCCGGGCTGTTTAAAACCTCCGCGTCTTCGATGTCGGCGAACGTGTCTGTCTTGGTCAGCAACGATTTTCCGGATTCGTAGTACGGTCCGACAAACGCGGTTTTCAGATTTCTTTTGGGGGTGATGGTCATGCCGGACATGACCATGTCCACCTCGCCCTTTGCCAATGCGGGTAGCAAGTCCGGGAAATTCATGGTCTTGATAGTAAGCTTCACGCCCATGGCACTGGCCATGGACTTTGCCAAATCGGGCTCCATGCCGATCACTTTTCCGTTTCTGTTCGTCATGTTCAAGGGTGGCATGTCTCCGGCCATTCCCACGTTCAATTCTCCGCGCTCCAAAATGCGGGACGCCACCGGCGAAGCGAGGGGCGAACCGGTACTAGTGGTGCCGGACGTGTGCACGCAACCCGCCAGGCAAACTGCCAAAACGGTCGTAAGTACCCACAAAACGGGCTTTCTCATGGACGATCTCCTTTCATTTCATGGTTGGAAACTTTCGCGAAATTGATCGCAAGGCCGTGGGCCTTGCCGAAATCCGCGATCATAGAGGGATTGAACCCTCCTGAGGTATACATACGGTAAAAATCGGGCAGGTCCAGCAAATGCAGGATATAGCTCAAATGACCCGAATATCCCGAAGAATCTATCGCTTGCAGCGTAAGGACCGTCTGTCCGGCAAGCTCCGCCGCCTGCCGATGGATCGACGGCCCCGCCGCGCCTTCGCACTTTCTCACCGAATACAGGCTCCGGCAACTGAACGGCCGCGCTTCGTAGATCGCGCAAGTCTTGTCCGGCTTCAAGAACGGACATGTCGGAGCCTTGCCCGCCTCCTTGTCCGTTTTATTTTTCCGCACCTTTTTTTCGAGGGTTCTTCGGGATTTTTTGGGAAGGCCGCGCAAATGTCGGACGATCGCAAGTCCTTCCAGGGTCGCGATGTCCACGTTTCCGTAATGGGTGCAGCAAAATGCGCACCCGGGACGGCACAGCGCTTCCTCCTTGTACGGTTTCGCCGCAATTTCGTACCGGCGGTATATTTCGGCCAGTTTTTTCAGCTTTTCCTCGAAATCCATGCCGCCCTCCCCTGCTCTCTATAACTCTTCGACTCGAAAAAAGGCCTTTTGAAATGCATGAGGTAATTGACCTGCAAATCGCCTCCCAGCCAGTAATCGTTCCTCAAAATGTTGTAATGCATGCCCGTGAAATCCATTTTCATCAGTCCGGAAGCCTCCGCGTATCGGGACATTTCTTCGGGCTTGACGAACTTGTCGAACCGGTGGGTGTTTCGCGGAAGAAATCCCAGGATGTACTCCGCGCCCAGGATGGCGAAGAGAAAGGCTTTTGGGGTGCGGTTCAAAGTGGCGAAGAAGATGTCGCCGCCGGGCTTTGCCATCCGGGCGCAGGAGGCCACGATGGAACCGGGATCGGGAACGTGTTCCAGAAGTTCCATGCAGACCACCGCGTCGTATGCCGCCGGGTTCTTTTCCGCCCACTGCTCCGCCGTGCTCTGGAAATAGTCTACTTCAAGTCCTGAAACGCGCAGGTGCTCCCTGGCGACCTTCAAGGGTCCCTGGGCCATGTCGATTCCGGTCACGCGCGCGCCGCGACGGGCCATGGCTTCGCTCAAGATCCCGCCCCCGCAGCCGACATCGACCGCATGGGCTCCGAGCAATCGCTTTCTGCCGTCGATGTATCCCACGCGCAGCGGATTGATGTCGTGCAGGGACTTCATCTCGCCCTTCAGGTCCCACCAGCGCTCCGACATCCTGTCGAACTTGCCGATCTCCTTGTAATCTATGTTGTTCAAGTCGTTTTCCTCGCCGGGCGGGCTCAAGCATTTGCCAAGATGCGGTAGGCGTGTTCGAATTCGGCGTTCATGGAGGCCATTGCGCTGCAATATTTGGTTTCGGAGAGCTTGATGGCCTGCTCCACGGCCTTTTCCTTGATGTTGTTTCCGTAAATGACGTATTCGATTCTGATCCTGGTGAACCGTCGCGGGTATTCCTCGGCCTGCTCCGCATCGACGATCACCTCCAGATTCTTCAGATCGAGGCGTTTCTTTTGCAGGATCAACACGACATCGATGGCCGTGCAGCCCGCAAGCCCCATCAGGACCAGCTCCATGGGCGAGGGTCCGCTGGCCCCGTCGGAGCTGTCTGTCAAAATCGCCGGGCCCTTTCCCGCCCTGGCCGTAAACTGCAATCCTTCCGTCCATTTCAGCCTTACATTCATGCCCATAGTCTATATGTACCCTCTTGATTTTTATCTTCGCCGCCCTCGTCGAAAAGACAGTTCGTCGATCAACCGGCGTCGGAGGCCGGCAAGGTGAAAATGAACCGGCTTCCCTTTGACGGTTCGCTCTCGGCTCGAATCGTTCCGCCGTTGTTTTCCACGAACTCCTTGCAAAGCAGCAGCCCCAGGCCGCTTCCCTTTTCGTTCCTGGTTCCGAACGTAGTGGTTTGTTCCCGGCCCTCAAACAACGTTTCCAGGCGTTCGGCCGGTATTCCCACGCCGGTGTCGCTGATGGAAATCTCCACGATGTCGCCTTGCCGTTCGGCGCCAATTTCAACCCCGCCGGTTTCCGACGTGAACTTCAACGCGTTGGAAAGCAGGTTGCGCATGACTGTCATGATCGTGTCGGAATCCGCAAAGGCGTAAATCCGCCCATCGACACGGGCTTTCAACGCAATGCCCTTCTCCTTGGCCATACCTGAAAAGATGTTCAGCTGGGTGTCGATTATGTCGTTTACGCAGATCGTTTCGGGCTTGTAAGTGATGGCGTCTCTCTGGTTCTTCGCCCACGAAAGCAGGTTTTCGATCAAATGCAGGAGGGTCCGGGCGGAAAATGCCAGTTCGTTCAGAAACATGGGTCGGTCGTCGTCGTTCAGCATTTCCGGATTTACCACGATGACCTCTAGCATGCCCGCCAGCGACGCGACCGGTCCGCGAAGGTCGTGGGCCACGATGGAAAACAGCTTGTCCTTGGCGGCGTTGGCGACCCTAAGTTCTTCCAGGGCGTGCTTCAACGTCAGCTGCGCATTCACTCTGGCCAGGACCTCCTCGCGCCTGAATGGCTTGGTGATGTAATCCACACCCCCGCATTCGAAACCCTTCAACTTGTCCTCGGTCTGGTTCAACGCGCTGATGAATATCACGGGGATGTCCCGGTTCTCGCTTTGTTCCTTGAGCCTGGCGCAGACATGGTAGCCGTCCATTCCGGGCATGAGAACGTCCAGCAGGACAAGGTCCGGCTTCTTTTTTTCGATGAACCTCATGGCCCTGATGCCGTCTCTTACGGTGGCGACCTTGATTCGGTCGCTCTCCAGAATGTTGGCCAGGACCCGAAGATTGTTCGTGTTGTCATCGACGATGAGTACCGACGATGTTTTTTCTTCGCCCATTTGTTCCGCTTTCCGACGGTCGTCTCTTCCAGGCCCGGTCCTGTTCGGGCGACCGACTTACGATGGTTGTAACGATTTTTCGCGTCTTTTTCCACAACCTTTAAATCATATCTCTTAGAACGATTTCGACCAGGGGTCAAGGTGTCATCGGCGGATTTTCATGCGCGAGCGACTTCGCATCCGTTATCGCACCGCCAAATTCCTCTTGCTGGCTTTCAGTCTAAATACCGAGTTATCGTTGGTTTGTGGGAAGTGGTAAAGGTAGGCCCCATTCGCCCTTCACTGTTCCCCCGACGATCTTCAAATCTCGACGGTGGACCTTGCCGCCCACCGTCATTTGGACCACGCTGTATTTTTCTATCATGATCGCTCTCGAAACGGAAAAAGTCAGAGGCGGGGACGGCACCTGTCCGTCCTCGCCTGGGATGATGAATTCGATCCTTGTTTTGCCGCGATAGCTCCGCCGCACAGAATCCCCATTGAAACGAAATCTATCATGCGAAGTTCAGTATCAAGCTTTCGTTGGGAATGAACGTCTTGAACCGCAAGCCGGTACCGGAAGCCACATATCCGGGCACCGCCACGCCCGATTCGAACTCCGCGTAATTGACGAAAGTCCTTCCGTCGATGCGTACCTTCATTCCGCACACCGGTTTTTTCAATGGAACCATGGCGTTGACGTTCCTGTATCTTGCCGTTTCCTCATAATAACCCATTTTTTCAGCCTGCTTTCCAAGGTCCACCTCAAGGTAGTTCCTTGCGCCTTTGGAGATGTAATCCTTGTATTCCTCGCCGATCTTTGCCAGTATTTCGTTAAGTCTGTCTCTCATGGTGCTTCTCCTTTCCAATTCCATGCCGCATTGCGACTGACGCTCTGAGGGGCTTGGTCTTACCATCCCAGGACGCTTTGGGTCCGCGCTCTGCAAAGGTACGTCCTAACCAAGAACCAACCCCGTACAGCTCATTCCAATCTTAGCGGCTTTCTCCACAGTCAGAGCGTTCGTACGCTCTGAAATTCCTCTGCTGTCAGGTATATAGTTAGGCTCCGTCGCAGCCTCCTCAATGGCAGGAGACTGCGAGGCGATTGACAGGTTTATACTGGGATGACGATTTGGTTTTATTCGAACTGCTTCATGAATTCGAGAAACTGCTCCTTTAATTCGGCCAGTTCCATGGCCAGCTCTTCCACTTTCTCCTCCAGCGCTTCCAGTCTCTCGTTTTCGCCGGGACCCCCATCTTCCGCTTCCGGATCTTCCAGCATTCCAATCCTTTCGGCCGGTGCGTAGACGCCGTCGGACTCGTCGGGCTCGCAAAACAGGTGGGCGAATCGGTTCTCCTTCTGGCCCGGACGGCGCTCCAGCCGAACCACGAAGGGACCTTTTTCGTGTTCCATGAGGTTTTGAAGAGTATGTTCAACGGCGGGAAGAGCGTGGAACTCGATCAGCCGGGTGGTGCGGGTCCGAAGCTCGCCTGCGGTCTGCGGCCCCCTGAGAAGGAGCGCGCAAAGAATCGCCATCTCGCTTTTCGAAAATTCGGCAATCTGTTCCAGGTTCTGCTCGTATTTCAAGGCCCGGCTTCCCTGTGCTTTGACCTGCCAGACCAGACGCCGATGCCGCAATGCCCCCAGGGCGTCCTCCACGTCCTCCTCGCTCAAATCCATGACCGGTTCCCGGTTGGTCTTCTGGTTGCACGCGTTGACCAGCGCGTTTAACGTCAGCGGATAATAGTCCGGCGTCGCCATCTGTTTTTCGATCAGCACCCCAAGGATGCGAGCTTCCACTTCGTTCAATTTTTCTTCCATGAAAATTCCTTGCAAACTACAGGTTTGTTTTTTATTTCGGCCGTTCGGTCTCCTTGAACTTTTCGTCGGTCTCCATAAACCTATCCGCCAGTATCCTCATGGATTCACGGAATTCGCGTTCCGACTCTCGAAATCGATGGTCGGTCTCGCGAAAAAGTTTCCATATTTCGCGTATTTCTTCCGAATGCGGACTGCCCTGTTCCGTTGAAGCCATGTTTCCACCTTCCTTTTCTCCACAAAATAACCGGATTGTAACTTGAACGCAACGCATAATTGCCGGAACTCCTCTTCCCGAATCGCTTTCGGCCATTGCTTCCGAGCCAGCCGTTTCACATATGGGATTCAGATAAATTCGGAAAAGAGATCCCCGGCGGACCGGACCCGTACGCCGTCTTTGTCCGTGAAATCCACATTCTTCTCGGGCGTAATCAAAGTCGCCGGCGTTTCGGACAAACGGGCCTTCATGTAGGACAGTGAACGACTGCGTTTTTTTCCGGAACTCTTGCATTCGATAAAATGCGCGGTTTGTCTCTCCTCCACGATCGCGAAATCCACCTCTCGCCTGTCCACGTACGAAAGTAGGGAAGCTCCAAGTCCCGTCCCTCCCGGTCCTGAAGATAGTAGCAATATTTGAGAAAATGGCACGCCGCCACATTTTCGAAGCGAGGTCCCGGCGACTTCACCACGGTCCAGTGTCAATGGTAATGCTTGGCCTCCTTTTTCACCGCTCTGAGTTTCGGCGCGCCAAAAGGGTAAATCCGAAACACCATGTACAGGTTTTCAAGCATCTGCATCCACCGGGAAACCGACTGATGGGAGACTTGCAAGTCCTCTCTCTGAGCGTTCAGCGAAAGCGGAGACCCGACCGGGTCGGGAAGCCGCAGCGCCAGATGCTCGACGACACCCACATCCTTGATGTTCTCCAAATCGGCCAAATCCCCCGCCACCACCCTCGACCGGTACTCCCGACTCCATCGCCGGGTCTGGGTCTCGGATTTGAGGGAAAAGGGCTCGGAAAAACCCCCGAACGCCATCAGGACCTCCAAGGATGCCGCGAACCCGCTATTCCCGAGTTCGCCAAAGGTCAAGGGCACCAGACGATAGAAATGGTATCGCCCCTGCAAGGAATCCCCTCCCTTGCCATAATAGTCCAGGCGCGCGTTTCCGGTCATGACGATCTTCAATTCTCCCCCGTGCTTGTCGTACAGACCCTTGACAACCTGCCGCCATCGCGAATACTTGTGCACCTCGTCCAGGTTCAAAATTCCGGGCTCGGACGGAAATCATTCCAGAATGATGTTTTCCCGCTCCCGCGCGGAATCCCAGTTCAGGTACTTTTTTTCGCGTCCATTCCGGAAACTTCGCACAGATGCTACGCCAGCGTCGTCTTTCCGGACTGACGCGGCCCTGGGACGAAAACCATTTTTCTTTCCAGGTCCGCGAGGACGTCCTGTTCGATGTATCTCGGGATGTAATCCATGTTTTTCATCCTTGTCGAAAAATAGTCGCTACGCCCCAGAACCAAGCCCCGCGATAGCTTGGGCGGAATAAAACCCGGCGGAATTGCTGGGGCTAAATAGGGAGCATTTTCATCACCCCAGAAAAAAAGTACCGAGTGAATCCTGGCTTGTTTTCACGCAGAGGTCCCAAAAACCTTATTTTCGCATTTAAACACCTTGGTAGATAGGCTTTGGTTTCTCAAGAGCTGCTCGGCATCCGGTCGGAATCGGAGTTGCCGAATCGTGCGTTGCATATTTGTCCGGCTCATGTATAATGCGGTCCGGTCATCGAGAGCGTTCCCGTCAATCTTTTTTTTCGGGTTATCCAAATGCGCAGGCATGAAAAATCCAAATCCTTCGACCTGAAGACATTCCTGGAGGGGGTCTCTCTTTTTTCGGGGCTTGCGGACGAGGACCTGGAGGCGGTCGCCGGCAATGCGATGGTCCGGACGTTTCCCAAAGACGCGGTGCTCATCTTCGAGGGCGACCGTACCACGTCCCTGCACGTGGTGCTGAAAGGAGCGGCCGTGGCGCTGAGCATCGACGAGGAGGGGCGGCAGATCGTCCACGACGAGTTCAAGGAGGGCGACATTTTCGGCGAAATGAGCTTTCTGGACGGCAATCCCCGGTGCGCCACCGTCATGACGAAAACCGCGACCACCGTCGCCATATTCGAGCGGGAGAATGTCGAGGCGCTTTTGTGCGCGCATCCGCAGCTGAGCCTGCGCCTCATCCGGGGGCTTCTCCAGAAGCTCAGGATCGCCACCCGAAGAATCGAAGACCTGGTCTTTCTGGACGCGTACGGGCGGGTATCGCAGCTTTTGAGCCGGCTTGCGGACGGCAAGAAAAGCATCGACGACCGTCTGACCCACCAGGAGATCGCCGAGCGTGTCGGTCTTTCCCGCGAGATGGTCAGCCGGGTACTCAAGGAACTCTCCGATTCGGGGTATATCTCCCGGAAAAACAAAATCATCGCCATTCACAAAAAACTTCCGTCATCATGGTGACAAGCGGGGAAAGCTCGGGACTCGGGCAAGATCGCGAATGCGGTACGCAGAGCTTGACGGAATCAAAAAACGCCCCTGAAATTTCCGCGATAATCGTTTCCAACCGTCTTCGCATATGCTAAAAGTTAAGGTCGTCTGTTTGTTTTGCGATAACCAACAATGCCAAGGCGAGAAGAAACAAGAGGAGAGATAAAATGATCGAAAAGTCCGAGTATTTCAAAACTTTCTGCAAGATCGGCCATGCGTTCGGCACGACTATCGAAAAGGAAAAGCTCCTGAATTTGATCGTTGACAGCGCCGTTGAGACCATGGATTTGAAGGCGGCTTGCCTGTGGCTGGCCGACGAGGAAACGGGGCGTTTCCATGTGGCCGCTCAAAAAGGATTGTCGGAAAAATACTTTCAGGCGTGGCTGGGTTCCGACAAGATTTTCGCAGCCCTCGGCGAGGACGGCTACCTGTACGCCGAGGACGCCACCATCGACCCCAGGCTGGAGGACCACGATGGCAAGAAGGCCGAAGGGATCGCATCCATGCTCATCGTGCCGGTCCATGTCAGGGACCGGATGATCGGCGTGCTTTCTCTCTACACCGGCGAAAAAAGGGCCTTTTCCGAGGACGAAATCGAGTTTTTGAAAGCATTGGCCGACCAGGGGGGCGTCGCCGTTTTAAACAACCGCCTGGTGGAACGGATTCGAAAATATTCCACGCTTTTCCTGGATCTGGCTTCCAAGATCAATTCGAGCCTCGACATTCGGGAAATACTCCGGAGCCTTTCGGAAGAGACCTGCAAGACCTTGGGGATGAAGGGCGTGGTCATCCGGCTCTACAACGAAGACACGGGCAACCTGGATCTTGTCGCCAGCTACGGCATGAGCGACGAATATCTGAACAAGGGGCCGGTATCCGCTGAAAGAAGCGTGGCCGAAGCGTTCAAGGGAAAGACCGTGGTGATCGAAAACGTGGCGAGCGACGACCGTCTCCAGTACAAGGAAGCGACCCTTAAGGAGGAAATCCGCTCCATGGTCTGCGCGCCCATCCGATCCAGAGAGCAGGTCATCGGGGTCATGCGCCTGTGTTCGGAAAAGGCCAGGAAATACCCGGAGGAATTTTTGACACTGGTAAACGCTCTGGCCCACACCGGCGCTCTGGCCATCCAGAACGCCTCCATGTACCTGACCTTGCAAAAAGACAAGCAGAACCTCGAGGAGGACGGCTGGCTGGCGCGGACGTATTTCTAATATGGTGGAAAAATCGACTCATCGCGGATTTGCGGAAAAAGGCGTGTCGATGTTAACCAGACCATCCTGGTCTGGAATGACTTGGCTTCCAATCGGCGGCATATTCGCACTATGGGACCAGAGCTGGAAGCTCTGGTTACCTTTACCGCTCCCATAAATCCGCGATGAACTAAAAAAATCGGGGCTTGGTTTTAACTCGGCCGGTTTTCATCCAACAGTTTCGATTTTCGGCTGGATTCCGTGTCTACGCAAGCTCCGCCCGGAATGACGGTGTTGGTTGGCCGACGTTAAGACCAAAACCAAAAATCGTCCGGGGCCCGAATTGAAAAACAAATGGAATCGGAAAAAAAAGCCCGCGCCGCCGCAGTCGATGGACTGCTCGAACAGGCGTTCGGAAAACCGAAACCTGCGGCGGCGCGCGCGGATACGTTGGAAAGCCTGGTTCTGACCATCCTTTCGCAAAGCACCACGGACTTAAACAGCGAGCGGGCGTTTCAGTGTCTGAAAAGGGATTTTTCCGACCGAAACGGGGGCGTGGATTGGAAAAAGGTGGCGGACGCGCATGTTGAAAAGCTCGCCGGTACGATCCGCTCCGGGGGCTTGGCGAACCAGAAAAGCGAGAGGATCCAGCGGATATTGGTGTGGATCAAAGAGGAATTCGGCGGATACGACATCGATTCCATCTGCGAAAGGGACCCTCTGGAGACCATTCGCCTGTTTACGAAACAAAAGGGCGTCGGGGTGAAGACCATCGCGGTGGTGCTTTCGTTTTCCTGCGGGGCGGACATTTTTCCGGTGGATGTCCACGTGCACCGGGTGTGCAGGCGAATCGGCCTTGTCGATGAAAAGGATTCGGCGGAAAAGACGTTCTGGAAAATGCGGGATTTGGCGCCCCGGGGAAAGGCCTTTTCATTGCACATGAACATGATCCGCCTCGGCCGGACTGTCTGCCGTCCGAGAAACCCGGCCTGCCCCGATTGCCCTGCCAACGCCCAGTGCGACTTTTTCCGGGCCGAATGACGAATCTTTGGGGGGGGTGGTTCTTGTTTCGGCCATGCATCTGCGGAACGCGGACGCGAAGCGTCCTGGTATGCATTCCAACGCGAAGCGTTGGAACGAGGTGCTGCGGGCATGGCCGAAATAGAAAACCAAGCCCAATCTTTGAAATGTCGGTATTGAAAAAGTCGGACCTGTGCGGTAACTGTTCAAAATCCTCGCACCAAGGCACAAAGCGCCGCACGTGGCAATCATAGCGTCTTTCTGGCTTTGTGCGAGAATTGCGTTGTGTATCGTCGAACCAACCGCACAGGTCGAAAAAGTCCAAGTGTGTTTTTAAAGAAGAATTTGAAAAAAAAATGAAAGCATTGATCGGTTATTTGGCGTACCAGGCAATCAAGGTATTCTTCTTTTTGCTCATCAATTTCCTGTTCATTGGTTCCGGCATGCTGGCAGGCCTTGTCCTTAACAAGTTCGTACCGTCGGTGGGCATGGAGATGGGAACATTGATCGGAATGGTCTCGCTTGTCGTTTCGTTTCAAACCTATCGGGGCATAAGAAGATTCATAAATATCCAGTTGGACAGCGAGCTGGCCTACGACAGAGACAAGGCCATCGCTTACATGGACAAGCACTTCAGGTTCAAACGCAAAAGCAAGGAGAAGAGGTGATTGGCGGACAATGATCGACGAATCGGGGGGCTTGGTTCAGGGTCCGGGGCGCTTTCACCCATCCGAGCGTTCGAATGTTTTTTTCCCCAGGGCTTCCATTTCGTGTCTCATGAAAAGCCAGTTTCCGGTGGCGTCGGTGATGCCCACTATGTAGAAGGTTTCCGGACCGGTCGTCGGAGCGCGAAGAATTTGGAGTATCAGGCGGGCGGTGGTGATCATGATCGTTTCGGCCTCCCCGACCTCCCTGCGTTTGAGCATCGCAGAAGAAGCGTTGAAAAAAAAATCGATTCCGACCGGAGGATGCGCCAGGTCAATTTCCAGGTGCAGTCCGTCGCCGACCACCGGAAGAAGCTCCGAATCGACGATTCCCATGGCCCGATACCCCTTGATTGTCCTGTACCTTTCGAGGTGCAAGGAAAAAAGCTCCGCCGCTTCTTCCTTCCAGTCCCATTTCTCGGATTTCTCCGGCCGGTCCTTTGGCTCGTCGTCCTTTGATCGCAATTCCGGGATCGCAGCCCCCCCGCCCTCCTGCAAAGTCGCTCCCGCCAGTTCGATCACGCTGAGAGACATGCGTTTCTGTCTGTGTCTGATCGGCAATTCGGATATGGATACGGAAACGCCGTCCCATCCGATCATTTCCTCCACGGCCTGGTGGGGTGTCCTGTTGCCGCAATGGGCGTCGATCAGAACGCCGTTTTCGAAATAGAGGAACCCTTTTTCGCCGCCTTTTGTAGTGATTTCCAAGCGGCAGGACTTGTTGTCCAGCTCGATGAGCGGCAGAAAGGAACGCAGCTCGAAGCCTTGGTTGGACATGCCTTCGTCCTTCAGGCTCAACGCGACGACGACCGCCGAGGACAAAGCCACGGGTTCCACGGGTTTTTTCAGATAATACAGATTGTCCTTCTGATCCGTCTTGCGATAGAACCAGGGCTTGCCGAAATCCGACATCACGATGCATGGCGTGGAGCGCCGCTTTCTCGTGATATTCGCCACCAGGTCCAGTCCTTCAAGCCCCGAAAGATTCAGACCGGTCGCCAATACCGAGATCTTTTCCCTCTCCAGAATGTCCATGGCCGCTTGGCCGTCCGATGCCGTGACCACCCGAAATTGTTTCATGCCCGACAGAAATTTTTCGAGCTTCTCCAACATGGCTTCGTCGCCATCGACGACCAAAACGTTGTCCATTCTGCACGCCCCCTGTTTCTACGGCCCTTGTTTCTACGACCCCGGAGGAGCGCCCTCTTTGCCCAGAATGCGGGTGATTACCGCCAGGCAATCTTTCAGGTCTTCCAGCCGGAATGGTTTTCCGAGCAATCCCACGGCCCCGGTCTTGATGGCCTTTTCCGCAGCATCGTCTATGCCGTGGCCCGAAATGATCAGAATCGGCAAGTCCGGGTCCAGTTTTTTCGCCTCTCGCAAAAACCCGATGCCGTCCAGGCCGGGCATGCGGAGGTCGGATATCGCCGCGTCGAAGTGGTTCGCCTCCAAGGCGCGCAGGCCGGAGTGTCCGTCTTTCGCCGCCACCGCATCGTGGCCTAGAAAGCCGAGAAGGTCTATCAGGGTGTCTCGGACGAACTCCTCGTCATCCACTACCAGGATTCTCATAGACATGGTTTGGTTCATTTTCGTGTTATCTCTCGATCATCCTTTCGCACATCCTTTTCGTCAAATACGGGACGACATTTTCCACCAAAAACGGACTTCGGTTTCGGTCCGGTCCCGAAAGTGTTTCCGAACAATAATTTCGATCTTATCCCTTTTGAACAGGGAATAGGCCCCGGAATGCCCGCTGGCCGAACAAAGCGGGGCTGGTGAATCGACAATATTGGTCCCTGCGGGAATAGAGCGACGCAAACCCCTGATATAAAGCAATATTGATGCCAATTCCGTAATTTTTGTACGCTGTTCCATGCGTTTTTTCGTCGTTTCCCATGGAATCGACAAATTCCTCATTTGTTTTCGTTGCATTTTTTTCCAATTCGTCGGCTCCCGATGGGAATTCTTTCGGTTTTTCCGATTTTGAAGGAATCTTTTTCTCGAAAAATCGGACTTTCGCTTAGCGAACCCGAACGAAAAAAAGCGAGGCCGGGAGAATGCGAACATTATCGAACCCGATACAGAAATTGGTTTGAATCTTGCTTTCCATCGATGTCGTTTCGGCAATCATATTGCATTATAAGCAGCTTTTCGCTATCATGCCAACAGTGTCTTTTTTTCCATTAAAAAAATGCCCGGAAAAAAATGCCCGGATTTGCGTATAAAATTATAATATTCGGAGTGTATTTATCGAAGTGACGGAATGGGTGGAACATGAAGCAAGCCGGCTTATCCGGCGGAAAAGAGTGCCGATACAAACATGAAAATCCATGCTCCAATAAAAACAGCCTTCATATACGCCATTTTCGGGATAGTGTGGGTGGTTGTTACCGATGGTTTGGCGGAGTATTTTTCCGGGAGTCCGGAGACCCTTGGAACGGTTCAGATGTTTAAAGGATGGGCGTTCATCGCCGCCACATCCTTTCTGGTGTACTTTCTGGCAAAGCGCGGCGTCGCCGAAAAAACGGCGTCGGAAGCCGCGCTGGAAAGAAGCGAACGGCGTTTCCGTCAAATCATGGATCGTGCGCCCTCGGTAATTTATCTAAAGGACCTTCAGGGACGCTACACCTTCATCAATCGCTATTTCGAAACGTTATCGGGCTACGGCTGGGACGAAGTCGTCGGGCGGACGGATTCGGAGCTTTTCCCTCCCGAAGTGGTCGAAAGGTCCACGGAAAACGACCGAAGGGTGCTTGAGAGCGGGGAGCCCTTGCAGATCGAGGAAATCGGGCCGGTCGGCGGGGAAATGCACGATTTCGTATCCGGCAAGTATCCCATCGTCGACGACTGCGGCGAGATTAGCGAATTGTGCGGCATATCCGCGGACATCACCGAACTCAAGCGGGTGCAGAAATCCTTGAAGGAGAGCCAGGAGAAGCTCAAGGCCGTTTTCGAAGCGGCCGAGCACATCGCATTCATCGTCGCGGAAAAGCACGACGGCGATCATGTCATTCTGGACGTCAGTCCCGGCGCCGAGAAAATGTTCGGATTTTCAAAGGACGAATTGGTCGGAAAGCCTTTGACGAACCTTGCCATACCCGAGGAACCGGAAAAATCCAACCCTTCGGGCGGGCGGTACGACGGGCTCGAAAAAGGTTTCAAGACCGAAATCGACCTGACGAGAAAATCGGGCGAAATATTTCCGGCCTTGTTCACGGCCTGCCCCCTGTCCGCCGAGGGCGAATTTTCCAATGCGTCCTTGTTCGTCTGCGTGGATGTCACGCAGCGAAAGCTTCTGGAAAAGGAAATGTTTCGCGCCCGCAAGATGGAGGCCATCGAGAAACTGGCAGGCGGTGTCGCGCATCATGTGAACAATCTTTTCATGGGCATACGGGGCTATGTGTCCCTGATGCGAATGATGACCGAGCCGGAAGAATCCAACTACCAGATGCTGATCAAGATCGAAAATATAATCGGAAGGGGCATGCCCCTGCTGACAAGGCTTTTGGATTTCGCCAACTCTGGCGGTCGGGAAAAGGACTTTCTTTCCGTCAACGAACTGGTCCGAAGCACTTGCGAAAGGCTTTTGGACAGCAGAAAAGAGATTGCCGTCCATTTCGACCTCGACGATTCTCTCGCGATGGTCCAGGCGGACCGAAGACAAATCGATCAAATGCTGCGCGACATTGTCGAAAACGCCTTGGAAGCCATGCCGGGAAACACCAAGAGCCTGCCCGGGGAGGCCGGTCCCGCCGGAGGAGAACTGTTCATCGAGACCCGCAACGTGATTTTCGACAAGCGCGGCGCCGATGCGGGAAACGATTCGGCGCCGACATATCTGAAATTGTCCGTCCGAGACACCGGCGTCGGCATGGACGAAAAAACTCGTGAAAAGGTGTTCGATCCGTTTTTCAGCACCAAGGAATTCGGCAGGGGCCTGGGACTCGCGTCGGTTTATGGAATCGTGAAAAGGCTCGACGGCGCGGTCAACGTCATCAGCGGACCCGGCCGGGGGACCACCATCGAGATTTACCTGCCCGCCTACCAGGACGCGCTTCTGCAAGAGGAAACATGGCGAAAGCACGCCTTGAACGCGGGCGAGACCGTTTTTCTGATCGACAGCGAAAAAATGGTGGTCGATGTCATCGCCGACGCTCTGGGGCTTCTGGGCTACAGACTCCTGAACGCGGGAAACGGAAGGGACGCCCTGGAAATATACCGGGATAAAATGGCGGAAATCGACCTGACCCTGCTCACTTGCGCCCTGCCCGACATGCCCTGCGCGGACGTATTCGTCAATTTAAAAAAGATGAACCCCGAGGCGAGAATCATATTTCTGACCGAAAGCGACGACCGCCCACGCATTTCCATGGATCTGGAACAATCATGCTCCGGCTTTCTCAACAAGCCCTTCCAGATCAGCCAGTTGCTCGACAAGATTCAAAACGCCATCGAAAAGGCGCCTTCCTAGACCGGCAATCTGTCTTTGGCCGCATCTTTCGAATTGCCGCCTTTGTCGTCTCGCCTGGGTCCCGACGAATGAAAGGCCAGAAAAATATTGGCGCCGAAGATCAGTATCGCGCCGACCCATCCGGAAATCCCGAGTGCCGGTTCGCCGGCCAGAAAAGGCCCCAGAACGGCGGCCAGGAGGATTCTGGTGGAGGACACGATGCTTCCCTCCACGGCGGTGACGTATCGAAATCCCAGAGTCAGCAGGTACTGGCCCGCGATTCCAGAGGATGCGCACAGCAGAAGGTAGAGCAGCTCGGTGGCGTCGGGAACGAAAATCTTGTCGTGAAAACAGACATAGATCAGTGCAGCGCCCGGTCCGAACATGAAAAACAGGATGGTCTGGGTGTCGTGGTATCTGCGGCTGACGTTCAGGTACAATATGGCGGCCGACGCGGTTACGCCCGACGCGAGCCCCCAGAAGGACCTGACGTCGATTTTCATGCCCGACGGAGAAAGGATCAGCCATATCCCGGCGAAGGCCACCGCCACCATTCCAATGGCCCGGACATCTCGCTGGTCCGGCAGAAGAAACCATGAAATCACCGCGATGAACAGCGGATAGGTCATGTTGAGAATGTTGGCCTCCGCCGCTGTGGTCGCCGAAACCGCCTTGAAAAAGCAGAACACCGCGACGCAGTTGGCGATCATCCTTCCGAACAGCAGGTGATACCGGACCGGCTTCAGGGGGGTCCTCATGGCGGCCATGGAAGCGACAACGACCGCGAACCCCAGCAGGAACCGGGCGAAGACGAAGTAGGCCGGGTCGATCGCCACGACCCCTTCGGACCATCGGACCACCACCGTGGCCAGGTAGAAACAGAAGGCCGACAAGAACACGCAGAAGCACCCCAACAGCCGCACGCCTTTCGAATACCGGGTCTGCGGTTTCCTGTGCGAGGTATTTTTGCGTGTTTTTTCCATGGCGTCGAGAAATTCTTTTATCCCGAGGTCGCCGCCTTTTCAACCATTTTTCCGGCCTTTCCGCTGCCAAAGCGAATTACCCCAGGACCAGGCCGATGGCAAATTGCTTGCAAGGCAGAATCGGGGTGCCCCGGCGGCCGAACAGGTTGATCGCCAAACAACATCCTCCGAACCCAAAGCCCGCGCTTGGGTCTCGGATGGTGTTGCCGACATCTTAGAATCGGGCGGAAAGCCGGGTGCGGCTACTCGTTCCCACGCTCCGGCGTGGGAACGCCGTCCGGACGCTCCAGCGTCCAAGCTCCAATGGAGAAGTTCGAATCGGCCGCAAAAAGAAAAATCCGAACATTTTTTTAATCTTGCTCAGGCCTTGATTTTCAACAGATCGTCCAAATGGCTGATCACCACCAGGACGTCCCCTTTGTGGAGCACGTCGTCGGCTTTGGGGATGAAGACGAACTTGTCCTGCCCTGCCTTTTTCACCGCCACGACCTGGATTTGGAAACGGTTGGTCAAATCGAGATCGCGCAGGCTTTTTCCGCTCCATCTGTCCACCGCGATTTCCTTGACCGCCAGGTCCTTGTCGAAGGGCAGATGGCTCAAAAAGCCGGGGACGACCATCTGGGTGGCCAGCTGGCTGGCCGCAACATGCTCCGGGATGATGACGTTTTCCACGCCGATCTTGTTCAAAAGGCGCTGGTGGTCCAGGTTCACGGCCTTCACCCAGACAACGGGGACCCCCATTTCCTTCAAGTACAAGGAGATCATCGAGCTTGCGGAAATGGAGCTTCCGACGCTGACCAGCACATGGCTCAGGTCGGAGAAGCCGATCTGTTTCAGGGCCTCCTTGTCGGCGGCGTCGGCCTGGTAGACGAAGCTTAGAAATTGCTGTGCCTGCTTGATATTGTCGGGGTCCAGGTCCACTCCTAGAACGACCTGGCCCAGGTCGTGGAGATTTCGAGCGAAGCACAAACCGAATTTTCCCAGACCGATGACGCCGATATGCATCTTTGAAACCATGGAACAACCTTCTTTCTAATGTTTTGCCGTCACCCGATGAGCAGATGTTCTTCGGGCCTTTTGTACAAAAGTTCCTTGTGAAAGCTCTGAATCGCCGACAAAAACAGGATGGGGCCGAGCCTTCCGACGAACATGAGAAGCGCCACAATGCATTTGCCCGCGAATGTCAATTTCGCGGTGAGCCCCATGCTCAGGCCCACCGTGCCGAACGCGGACACCGCCTCGAACAGGATCTCCAGGCTCAGGCCCCTGACCATGGGGTGGGGCATGTCCCCGCCCTCGGTGATGTTCAGCGCCAGGGTCGCCAGCAACACGATGATTATGGCGAACGTGAACAAAAGGATCGCCTTGCTCAAGGAGGAGAAATCGACGGCGAACCTTCCCACCACGGCCTGTTCCTGTCCCTTGGTTCTGGAGAAGACAAAGGCCACCAGCGCGCGAAACGTGGTCACCTTGATTCCCCCGGCGCACGACCCCGGTCCGCCCCCGACGAACATCAGCACCATCATGAATATGAGCGAAACATTGGTCATTTTGCCGATATCCAAGGTGTTGAACCCGGCGGTCCGGCAGGTGACCGACTGGAACAATCCGGACAGTACGGCGTCGTTGAAAGGCAGATCGCCGTGGTAGCCGACGTTTTCGGACAGGTAGACGCATAGCCACCCCGCCAGCACGAGCATGAGGCTGGTGCTCAGAATAACCCGGGAATGCCAGCTCATGACCGGCCATCTCTTTTTTTTCCCGATCGATTCCAGGATTGCCGCAGCGTACGCCTGCAAGTCCACCAGGACCGAAAATCCGATTCCGCCCAGAAAAATCAGGATGCAGAACGCGAGATTGATCCCCCAGTGGCCCCGCCACAGGCACAGGCTGTCGGCGTTTAATGAAAAACCGGCGTTGCAGAACGCGGAAACGGAATGAAAGACCGACGAGAAGAACGGAAATCCGGCCGGGTCCAGAAAATGGATGAGCAAGGTGCCGGCGGCTTCGATCAGAAAGGTCCAGAGGACAATGCGCACCAGAAATTTTCCGAGATGAAACGTCCGGTCGTGGAGCAGGCCGTGGCCCACCGCGATCCGGTCCGTGAGGGTCACGCGCCTTGTCCACAGGAAGAACGCGAGGCTGGTGAGCGTCATGATGCCCAGTCCGCCGATTTGCATCAGCCCTATGATCACGATCTGGCCCCCTCGGTTGAAAAAGCTCCCGGTGTCCACCACGGCCAACCCCGTGACGCAGGTGGCCGAAGTCGCCGTGAAGAAGGCGTCGATCCAGCTGATGGTCCCGTTGGACATGCATCGGGCGTGCAGCAAAACAGTACCGACGACGATTACCAGGCCGAACAGGATGATCGGCGCGAGAAACGGGGATATTTTGATCGGCTTGTTCATGGGATGATCGACACTCGCTTTGTATCGTCTCAGCTATTGGGTTTCAGGACCACTTTGACGGCCTGGGCCAGCTCCTCGATCACGACCACTTCCAGTTCGCCGAGGATCTCCTTGGGTATCTCGCGAAGGTTCCCGCTGTTTTTGGCCGGTAGCACCACGGTTTTCACGCCGGACCTGTGCGCGGCCAGAAGCTTTTCCTTCACGCCCCCCACGGGCAGGATGCGGCCCGTGAGGGTCAGCTCTCCGGTGAGAGCTGCGTCCCGGCGGCAGGGCCGGTCGGTGATCAGGGACAAAAGGGCGATGGCGATGGGCAGTCCGGCCGACGTGCCGTCTTTGGGAATGGCCCCGGCCGGGATGTGGATGTCGTGCTGTTCGAAAAAGTCGTCGTCGATGCCGAATTTCGCGCTGTTGCCGCGAATGTAGCTCAGGGCGGCCTCGGCCGATTCCTTCATGACCGACCCCTGGGAGCCGGTGAGAATCAGCCGATGTTGTCCCCTCATCTTGGCGGCCTCGATGAATACGATCTCGCCGCCCGTGTCCGTCCAGGCCAGCGCGGTGGCCACGCCGATGCGGTCCTTGGCCTGGGCGACCTCGAAAAAGTGCTGTCTGGGACCCAGCAGCTTTTCCACCGTTTTCGAGTCCACCACGAAGGGTCCCGCGAGATTGGAGGGAGATTCCAGGGACAATCGAGCGATCTTGCGACACAGCGACGCGATGGTTCGCTGCAAGTTGCGCAGCCCGGCCTCCCGCGTATACTCCCGGATCACCTTGGCCACCGCCTCGGGGGTGATATGGACCTGTTCCGATTCCAGGCCGGAGGCGCTGATTTCCCTGGGAATCAAATGGTTGAACGCGATCTGGACTTTTTCCGATTCCGTGTAGCCGGAAAGCCAAAGGACCTCCAGGCGATCCAGCAAGGGTCGCGGGATGGTATCCACGGCGTTGGCCGTGGCAATGAACATCACTTTGGAAAGATCGAACGGGACATCCAGGTAATGGTCCATGAAATGGGTATTCTGCTGATGGTCCAGGATCTCGAGAAGAGCGGCCGCCGGGTCGCCCTTGAAGTCCTGGCCGATCTTGTCGAGTTCGTCCAGCATGAACACCGGGTTGTTGGTCTCGCAACGGCGGATCTCCTGGATGATTCTGCCGGGAAGCGCGCCCACGTAGCTTCTCCGATGCCCCCGCAGCTGCGCTTCGTCCTTCATCCCGGCAAGGGAAATGCGTATGAATTTTCGTTGCATGCTTTGCGCGATGGACATGCCCACGGAGGTCTTGCCCGTGCCCGGAGGGCCCACGAAACACAGCACCGGCCCCAGGCCTTGGTAATGCCGTTGCTTTCGCCTCAAGGCGTTCCGGACCGTGGTTCGGATCTCGTCGAGTTTCAGCGGCTTGGCGAGAAATTGATAGGAGCCCTGCCGGATGGCTTCCACCGCCGCAGGCACCGTCGCGTAGCCGCTGGTGATGATGACCTCGGTGTCCGGATGTTTTTGCTTCACCTTTTTAAGGACTTCAAGACCATCGACCTTTTCCATTTTCAAGTCGGTGAGAATGACATCGCAACGCTGCCGCTCCAGACACTCGAGCGCGCCTTCGCCGTCGGTGGCGGTCGAAACCTCGTAGCCCTCCTTGACCAGAACATGCTCCAGGTTCATGCGGGTGATCTTCTCGTCGTCCACGACGAGCATCTTGAATTTCCGGTTCGCCTGCAAAATCCGCACGGCCAGATGCTCCAGGATTCGGTTCTTGACGTCGCTCAGCCCGTAATGCTCCGAATCCATAAGCGCCTTGGCCGCATCCAGATCGAGACGATCATCGCTGGAACGGTCCCATGGAAGGCTGGTCAGAAAATCGATGTAGTTGATCCCGATGGTGTATTCCGCGCTGGCGGGACCCATCCTGGCGATGCGCTCGATCTCCTTGGACGCCGCCTTCAGGACCTCCGGCGGCATGTCGGCCTTTCGGACCGCCTGCCGCAGCTCCCCCAGTTCCGAGTCCGTCCGGTCGGCTTCGGCTTTCTCTTCAGGAACATCGTCGTCGCTGTTTCGCTTTTTGAAAAACACTATTCTTTCTTTACCGCATTAATGTTCAATGGACCGGAAACCGGCCGGATTCGTCGAAAAAAAAATCGAACGTTTCGGCCAATGCCGTGAAATGTCAAGATTCCAATGATGAAAGTAGCTGCTCAACTTTTTCTATATCTTTGAATCCGGCTTGTTTTCCGACATGAACTGCAATGTTTAGAAATAGACGTGCTTTTTCTTTATCCCCCCACGAGCGTACAGATCACCCATGCTCCAACCCGTATTAAAAATTCCACTTGCGTCTTTTGAAGCCATCGCCAGATTCCAGGCGTCCGACCAGTACCTCAGTGCCTTGCGCTTGTCGTTTTTTTTTAGTGCAATATGCCCCATATTGTTTAAAGTAGCGATCATTCCGGAACGGTATCCAATATCTTTTGTTATTTTCAGACTTTGTTTAAGATATTCGAGCGCCTTTTCGTAGTCTCCTCTAGCTAAGAAAAGCTGGCCAATGTTGTTTAGCGCTGTGCTTTCTCCAGTACGACTGCCAAGATCTCTCTGAATACTCAAAGATTGCTCCAGGTAATTGAATGCTTTTTCATCATCACCTCGAGACAGGAAAATCAAACCAATATTGTTCAGCGTCGGAGCCTCGCCAGAACGGTCAAATATTTCCCGTCTAATTTTTAAGCTTCTTTGCAGAAAATCGAGAGCCTTTTCATATTCGCCTCTAGTCTTGTGGATCATACCTATATTGTTCAGCACAGCGCATTCTCCGCTACGGTTTCCAACCTCTCGGGTTACTAGAAGACTCTTTTGCAGGAAATCGAGCGCTTTCTCATAGTCTCCCAAAGCTTTATGAATCTGGCTAATACTATTAAGGGCAGAGCCTTCCTCCGCACGATTTCCAAGTTCTCTTTGGATTCTCAAAGATTTCTGAAGGTAGTCGAGCGCTTTGTCATAATCCCCTATGATGAAATGAACCTGGCCAATTTTGGCAAGGGTCGCACCTTCTCCAGAACGATCTCCTGTTTCTCGCGCTATCCGCAAGCTCTGTTTGAGGTAAGATAGAGCAGTTTCATAATCGCTTAGCCTATAATGCAATTGGCCTATATTGTTAAGCGTTTCTCCTTCTCCAGAGCGGTCGCCTTTTGATTATTCTTTTAGAAAGCCCGTCATCTATCTCTTTATGTCTTGGGATAGGTTGACTCTTTCCTGATTGAGGATTTTGTACCAATCATGGTTTCCACCATGCCGCACAAAAACACAGCCCATTGAAGTGATTGTTGCAATCAGTTCCTTTCTTTTCATATAGCAACTTCCAATAGATGAGAAGGGTCTGCATCAGGTACCAAGCCTTTATCGATATCATAATAAATTTCCAACAAATTGCATTTCAGCTCTTCCAGGGTTTCGCCTTGACTTTCATAATCAGGATATTCTTGTATATGACCGATGAACCATTCTTTTTCCTTTTTGTAAACGATGTATATTTTTTTCATGTTGTTTCTCCTTTGCCAGTCAGCCAGTACTTGAACGGAAATCGTTCATCATTACAAATCGCAGGTTGAACGAAAACTCAACGGGCTTGGTTTAACTTCGGCCGGTTTTCATCCAAAAGTTTCGATCATCGCCTGGATTCCGGGTTTCCGCAAGCTCCGACCGGAATGACGGTGTTGGTTGGCCGACGTTATAACCAACCCCAACTTAACCACACTTGCATAAATCTTGATATCCGAGCAATTCATGATTTCTTACACTACTCTTGAATTTCGCGAATTTCAAAAACATTAGCATTGTTTCCGACAAATGCAAAAATCAAATGTTGAAAATATATTCGATACTCGTTACAGGCGCAAGCGTTTTTTCAGAGAACCCAAAATTCCTGCGGAATTGGTCCGAAAAACAAGTATGCGAGAATAAAAGAATTACGGAAAAAGGCTCGGCGTACCTAATCTCAGATTCTTCCGAAGGGTACGATGAAGGAATGTATGGGTCCAATTGATCCCTCTTCTTCTGAAACCGTCTGGTTCGTCTGCGGCTTGCAGCCGTATGTTTCACTGTTCTTTTATGGCGGATGGTACCGATCAATCAATCCGGCGCAGAAACTATTGGATATAAATGCCTGTCTGGATGGCGATGGAAGGGCTTGGTTTTAACCTAGGCCGTTTTTCACGCAACAGTTTTGATCGTCGCCTGGATTCCGGGTCTCCGCAAGCACCGCACGGAATGACGGTGTTGCTTGGCCGACGTTATAATAGAAACCGCGATGGCGCAAGCTGCCGGAATTCCGGGGGGGATTTCCGATTGCCTGACTTTTGTCAAATGTGATATATCTCGTTTGCGAAAATCGTTTGCGGGGTCGGGCCGGGTCCTTTTTTTCCTCGTCCCCGGTCTTTTTCAGCCGAGAAACAGAGGTGAAGCGATGCAATGTCGAATTCGTGGTTGTCGTGGCTTGAAGGTCTTTTTTTCCATTCTTTTGTGTGTTGCGGCGGTCCTGCCCGAAGCGTTCCTGGCGGAGGCGGCGACGTTTCATGTGGACATCAGGAGCGACGAACTGGACGTCGCCCACGGGGGCGGGGACGACGACACCGGGCTTTCCCTGCGCGAGGCCGTCCTGGAAGCCAACGGAATTTCAGACGACGTTCACACCATCGTACTGCCGACCGGCGTTTTCAGATTCACCCGAACGGGAGACGGAGAGAACGACGCCAAGACCGGGGATTTGGACATCAAAAGCGACGTGACGATTCTGGGCGGAAACGGCGACCGGGACGACACGGTCATCGACGCCGACGAACTCGACCGCGTGTTGCAAGTGTTTTCCGGCCATACATTGGAATTGCGGAATTTGACGATAAGAAACGGCGAAGCTCCATGCGGTTCGGGAAGTCCCAATGGAGGAGGTATCCGCAACTCCGGCAGTCTCGTTTTGCTCAACGTGGCGGTCGCGAACAACAAAACCGGCGGGAACGGCGGCTGCTATTACGGTTCCGGGGATGGCGGCGGAATATATAGCGACGGTAATTTGAGCATTGACTCCAGCGTGATCGCCGAAAATGAAACCGGGGATTGCAGGGGAGCTTACAGCGACCGTGCCTCGCCGGGCCATGGGGGCGGAATCGCCGTCAGAGACGGAACTCTGGATCTCGTCGATACCTCCATCGAAGACAACGTGACCGGTGGAGGCGTCGACGGTATCGACAGGGGAACATGCCACTCGACCTCCTGCCGCGATACGGATGGCGGCGAAGGCCATGACGGCGGCAAAGGCGGGGGTCTTTACCTCTCCGAGAGTTCCGCGAGAATTCGGGGTTGTTTTTTCGAGAGAAATTGGACCGGTCGAGGAGGCCGCGGCGGCAAAGGATATACGGCGGGCGACGGCACCGCTTATTTCACGGACGGGGGAGACGGCGGCGACGGAGGCCATGGCGCGGGGATTTACATTCACAAAGGGACGGTGGAGATCAACCACCAACCGATCAGCGGGGAGAAGACCGGGTGGCCAACGGCCGGGCCGATATCGGCGCCTACGAGCGATTTACCAGGCCTTACATAAGCCAATTCCAAGTCTCCCCGAGCACTGTTTCGGAAGGACAGTCCTGCCAGGCCGAAGTCTCCTTTCCAGGTCCGACCGCCTCGGAATCCACATTGACGGCCCACTGGCCCGACGGCGAACAAAGCGTTCACTCCATCGACGCCGAAAGCACCGGTTTTCAAACGAATCATACGATGAACGACGACGAACCCTCGGAGACCGGCCAGGACGACTCTTTCATTTATGTTTCCACGTCCGACGACCAGGGTTTGGTGGATATGTCGTCGGCGACGATTCGAATCGAAAACGTCAATCCCGCCATCGGCGATGCCAGATTGAAATCGAGCACCATTTATGAAGGGGATTCGGCCTTTTTCAGCGGAACGATCGTAGATCCCGGACAGGACTCCTTCGTTCTGACGCTTGATTGGAAGGACGGCACCTCCGAAGAAAACCACGACTTTTCCGAAAGCGACGCCAGAGACTTCGAATACACTCATTGCTATGCCGAAAACGGCGACTATTGGATTTCGGCGCTCGCTATCGACGACGACGGCGGCCAAGGATCCGATTCGAAATTGCTGACTGTCCGAAACAAGACGCCCCGGTTGATCAACCTGACCTTTCCTTCTTCGGTCGGGGAAAACGCCCCCGGCTATCTCGAGGGAGACATCGAAGACCCCGGCGTAGAGGACGAATTCACGCTGGTCGTGGATTGGGGCGACGGGACCGGCCGGGAATACGATCTGGGGACCGGCCGCCATTTTCGAAAATCCCATCGCTATTCGGACGACGACCCGACCGGCACGGGCGCCGACGGGAAAACCGTGACGGCGACCGTTCGCGACGACGACGGAGGCGAAGGTTCCCGGTCGGTTTCCACGGTGGTAACAAACGTCGCCCCCGAATTCAGCTTCCGGTCCGTGCCCGAGAAGGTCGGCGAGCAGACCGAGGCGACCGTCGGCTTTCGAATCGAAGACAACTCCAAGACGGACACGTTCACGGTGGAGATCGACTGGGGCGACGGGAGCGCGCCGGAACGCCGCCAATACCCTGCTCTCGGGGGCGAAGACTACGTCGAAGGGACCTTGAGCCACGTCTACGGCGACGACAATCCCACCGGCACCGCGAGCGACTCGCATGGCCAACTGCACCCTGGTCGGCAATTCGGCTGGCTACGGAGGAGGGGCCATCGCCAACTGGGGCAACTCGAAGCTGTCGCTCGCCAATTCGATCCTGTGGGGCAACCTCTCGGAAAACACCGACGACAACGAATTTTTCGAGCACGAAACCACGCCGACGGCAACGATAACCCACTGCGACATAAAGGATAGCGGCGGAAGCGGGACCTTGTGGGCGCTGGACGCCCAAGACGGCGGCGGCAACCTGGACTCCAACCCCTCTTTCGCCGACGCGCTCTATCGACTGGGGGATTCGTCCCCGGCCATCGACGCGGGAAGCGACGCCGGGGTCCCGGCCGACGGCGCCGATCTCGACGGCGACGAAGACCTGGCGGAAACGACGCCCCAGGATCTGGACAACATGCCCCGGGTCGTCGGATCGTCCGTGGACATGGGCGCTTTCGAACGCCGGGACGGCTACGTGCTCAGGGCGTTTCGCATCGGAGGGGGCAGCCTGGAATCCGACCCGGCAGGAATCGACTGCGGCGGGACCTGCTCGGCGATCTATCCAGAGACATCTCTTCCGACGCCCCCGACGTCCGTCGATCTGACGGCGACCGCCGCCGACGGGTTCGAATTCTTCTCCTGGCTCGGCTGCGACAGCACCTGTACCAATCCCGACACCTGCACGGTCCTCATGGGCGCCGACCGCCTGGTGGCGGCGGTGTTCATTCCGGAAGACATTCCCTTGGTCACCCGGCTGTCTCTGATGAAAACTGGCGAGGGCAAGGGAACGGTGGTTTCGGACCCCCTCGGGATCGGCTGCGAGGGAGACTGCCCGACGGGCGCGACCAGCGGCATTGACTGCGACGAGGACTGCGGCTCCCAAACCACAGCCTATCTTCCGACGCCCGCCCCCACCGATGCGGTCCTGACCGCGACCGCCGCCGAGCACTCGGAATTCGCGGGATGGAACGGACCCTGCGACATCGGAGACGATCCCTTCTCGTGCACCCTGGTCATAGACGGCGAGGACCGCGATGTGCAAGCCGTGTTCACGCCCAAAAAATATCTGCTGACAGTGGAGCGCGACGGCAGCGGGACGGGCGCGGTGAGTTCCGGCCCTGCCGGGATCGATTGCGGAAGCGACTGCGGCGAGTCCTACGAAGCCTTGACCGACGTGACGCTGACGGCGACGCCGGGACCGGACTCGGTCTTCTCCGGATGGGACCAGCCGGGATGCGACAGCGTCGAACCGTGCGTCGTTTCCATGGACGCAGCCAAGACCGTGACGGCGTCGTTTTCGCGCGCGTACGATCTGACCGTCGCGCTGGAGGGCACGGGCGAAGGCTCGGTGGCCTCCAGTACTCCGGACCGCATCGAATGCGGCTCGGACTGCGAGGAAACCTATATCGAAGGCGGTTCGGAAACGCTGACGGCAGAGGCCGAGCCGGGATCCGTCTTCTCGGGCTGGTCCGGCGCCTGCGACGCGAGTTCCGGCACCTGTGCGGTTGCCATGGACGGCCACAAATGGGTGGCGGCGACCTTCGACCTGATCCGGCACGTCCTGACTGTCGAAAAGACCGGCGACGGAACCGGCCGCGTGACCGCCGATCCGTCCGGGATCGACTGCGGCGACGATTGCCTTGCTTCGTATCCGCCCGGCGCCGTGGTGAATCTCGCAGGCTTGGCCGACGCCGGCGCGGTGTTCGCGGGATGGACCGGCCCCTGTACGCTCGACGGCGACGACTGTATCGTAACCATGGGTCCCGACAAGACCGTGACGGCCTCCTTCGTTCCGGCCAGACGCCTGTCGGTGTCGCTGGAGGGCGAGGGTTCGGGTTCGGTGGCGTCCGAGCCCGAAGGCATTGCATGCGGCCAGGATTGCGTGGAGGACTTTGCGGATGGCGTCGTGGTCGATCTGACGCCTTCGGCCGAAGACCACAGCGTGTTCGCCGGCTGGAACGGCCTCTGCGTTCTCGACGGCGACGTCTGCCGCGTCACCATGGACCAGGCCCGGTCGGTGTTGGCAATATTCGAACCGGCCCGATACGCCCTGGAGATTCAAAAGGACGGCACGGGCGAAGGGACCGTATCCTCGGCATCCGGCGGTATCGATTGCGGCCAGGACTGCGACGAAGACTACGACGCGCTCACCGAAGCGGTCCTGACTGCGGGACCCGGCGACCACAGCACCTTCGGCGGCTGGAGCGGGGCCTGCGAGGGCGGCTTCGCGGAATGCACCGTCGCCATGGACCAGGCCAAAAACGCCTCAGCCGAGTTCGTCCTGAACAGCTACGCCCTGACCGCAGGCAAGACCGGAAACGGCGACGGAACGGTGCGGGCCGACACCGGCACCATCGATTGCGGCGATACCTGCGAAGACCTGTTCGATCCCAAGGACGTGGTCGTTATCGAAGCCGAAGCGGACCCCGAATCCATTTTCGCGGGCTGGGAGGGCGACTGCCAAGGGACCGACGCCGCTTGCGAGCTGACCATGGACGGAAACAAATGGGCCAACGCTATCTTTCACCCCACCGACGACATGGACGGCGACGGCGTGGCCAACGACGTGGAGGACGGCGGCCTCAACGGCGGGGACGCCAACTGCGACGGAATCAGGGACGCGGAGCAGGGGAGCGTCGCCTCCCTGCCGGGCGTGAACGGAAGCTACGTCGCCGCAGTCGCGGACAACGGCCGGTTCGAACTGGTCAGAGCACTGACCGAGGAGGACGTTTCCGAAGACGATCCAGACCCCTCCTACGACTACCCGCTGGGCCTGGTGGGCCTTACCCTGGTTTCAAACGCGGCCAAGGTGACACTGTATTATTTCGGAGAGGACGATCTGGAAGGAAGCGTTTTCCGCAAGTACGGTCCGATCACGCCCGACGATACGACGGACGAGTGGTACGATTTCGAAGCCGAGGCAGGGCAAGGCTGCGGCACGGCGACCCTGACCCTCGACCTGGAGGACGGCGCCTTCGGAGACGACACCGGCCAGGAGGGCGAGATCCGTCTCAAGGGCGGCCCGGTCCAACCGGCGGTCCGGCTGGTCAAGACGGCCGACCCGGCCACCGTGCCCGAACCCGGCGCGACCGTGGTCTTCCATCTGAAAATCGAAAACCTGAGCGACTCGGGCGAATTGACGCTGACGGAACTTTCCGACGACGCGTACGGCAATCTGGACGGCCAGGGCGACTGCGCCCTGCCGCAGGTCGTCGCGGCAGGCGGAGCGTACGAGTGCGACTTCGCGGCCCTGGTGGAAGGCAACGCCGGAGAAGCCAAAACCGACAAGGCCACGGCGATGGCGGAAATCGACGACCGCCCGTTCGAGGTGAGCGACAGCGCCACGGTGACCGTCACGGACGTGCCGCCAACCATCTCCGCAGTCAAAACGGCGACCCCGACCTCGGTCCTGTATCCCGGCGGCGTCGCGACATTCGCCGTGGAAGTCCGCAACACCGGCACGGCCGAACCCGTCACGCTGACCGCGCTTTCCGACGACATCCACGGCGATCTGAACGGCCAGGGCGATTGCGAGCTGCCCCAGTCCATCGCCGTCGGCGATTCCTACCGGTGCGAGTTCGCCGCCGAAGTCTCCGGCGATGTGGGTACCGTCGAAACCGACACGGTGACCGCCACCGCCGCAGACGACGAGGGCGGCACCGCTACTGCCCGGGACAGCGCTTCGGTGACCGTCGTGGACGCTTCGCAACTGCTGTCCATTGGCAAGACCGCCGACCCTGAGACGGTCCCGGAACCGGTCGCATCCGCGGTCTTCGCCGTGCGGGCGGACAACCTGAGCGCGACGGAGTCGTTGACTTTAACCAGCCTGATCGACGACATCCACGGCGACCTCAACGGACAGGGAGACTGCTCCCTGCCACAGGCCATTCCGCCCGAGGGGTTCTATCAGTGTTCGTTTTCAGCCGTGGTAAGCGGCGATGCGGGCTTCGTCGAAACCGACACTGTCAGCGCCGTAGCAGAAGACGGAGAAGGCAACGACTACACGGCCCGGGACAGCGCCACGGTCACGGTAGTCGAAGGCGACCTGTCTCTCGGGACCGATTTCGGGGACGCGCCGGGCGATTCCTATCCCACGCTTCTTGCCGACAACGGCGCTCGCCATACGATCGTCGAGGGAATATTTCTGGGACAAGGCGTGGATGCGGAAACCGACGGCCAGCCGAACCTCGACGCCGACGGGGATGACTCCTCCGGCGCAGACGACGAGGACGGGGTCGCGTTTGCTACGGCATTGACGATTTGCGGAGAAAACCGGATCGACGTGACCGCGTCGGCGCCTGGAATCCTGGACGCCTGGCTGGACCTGAACGCGGACGGAGACTTCGACGACGCCGGCGAAAGGATTTTCCAGGACCAGGGACTGCTGGCGGGAGAAAACCGTCTTGCCTGCGCCCTGCCCTGCGACGCCTCGCCCACAAGGAAAACCTACGCCCGCTTCCGCTTTTCGACTACCGGCGGACTGGGTGCCAAAGGCCTCGCATCCGACGGAGAAGTGGAGGATTACGCCGTAGCAATAGAAGACTCCGACGACGTTCCAGAAGCCGTCGAGGGCGCCGCCCCCGGAAACGGCGACGGCAACGCCGATGGCATCGACGACGCCTTGCAGCACAACGTGGCGTCCCTGCCGTCCGCCGTCACCGGAGAATACCTGACGCTGGCGGTCCAGCAGGAATGCCTGCTGCGGGAGGTGACGGCCGTCCACCCGGACGACCTTCCGCCCGACCCGGCGGGAGAGCCGTTCCCTCAGGGCCTGATCTCCTTCCGGGTCACGGGGTGCGACCCGGCCGAAATCACCCTGATCTGCCACGGCGAAACCGACCTCGCCACCGGCAGCTACCGCAGATACGGCCCCACTCAGGACAACCCGGCGGACCATTGGTACACGCTGCCAGCGGAGTTTGGCCAGACCGTCGTCGATGGCGAGCAGAAAGCCACAGTCTCCTTCCGCATCGCCGACGGAGAACTCGGAGACGACGATCTGAGCGAAAACGGCACGATCATCGACGCCGGAGCACCGGCCAGGTCAACAAGCGACGAGATACCGACCTTGTCGCCCTTTGCCCTGCTACTCCTTGCGGCGCTTTTGGCATGCGCCGGGGCGGTTATGGATAGGCGACGCGCCGAAAAGTGCCAGAAAAAACGAGGTGGCGCGACCTGCATGAAATCGGAGGAATAGACGGCGTCGGAGATTTCATCGCCCAAAGAAATCATGCCTATAAAACCTATCCGCTTCTCATCAGGGTCGCCGACAATGCGAACAAGACCCTCTTTCTTTTTTGTCCGGAACAATGGTCGAGCTTCGATGCATCGAAACTCGAAAAGATATCGCCAGACGCGGAAAAGCCTTACGACGGCAAAAGTGCCTCGCTCCATGGCCGAGGACGAACTGGACGAATTGGATAGGCTTTTCGACAATGATCCTCAATTCGGCAAGCGCCTCGTCATCATGTCTCCAAAGACCCTTCACCATCGATTCTACGACACGGCTATGGTCCCATTGCAAAATGAATTCCGACGGGGGACGATTGTTTCGGATGTGCATACTCAATGCCGTCAAGCCGGAAAACCAAACCAGTGCGACAACAGTGACCGTCCTTAAGAAAATTGCGAATATTGTCTTTTGTATCCGCTTGTCGAAGAAAGCCGTCCATGCGACAAAGGGAAAAGGCAATAAGAGAAACAGCAGAACAAAGGGGCCAAAGTATATCAAGCCGACGACAAACAGGAAGAACAAAAGAAAAATTGTTTTATAAAACGAACAAATCCCTGACAATGCTTCATTGGCCAGCGACATCGCAACCGAAACCGAAACATACCACAGAATGGCCGATATGCTCCAAAGCAATGCAGGCGGCAGGACCCTCTCGAACACGATGTACATGCATGTATACGTTCACTCCGCTCTTTCAAGGGTCTGCCTGGAATTCGACCGACATGACTTTCGATTCGCCGTGGAAACGTGGCAAATGTCACCCGCGAAGTGCTGTTCGGAATTCGGGACACGTTGAAGGAAAACGAAATCGCTATTCCCTTTCCCCAGCGCGATACCCTCTTGGAAATTTAGGCACCGGCGCGATTGGTTTCCGAGCCTGGTCCGGAGACGAATAGACAGAAACCGGGGTGTTGAAAATCAACCGATTTCGGGAGATTTTTTTGCCGGGATTTGTTCCCCCTCGCGGCAATGCGCACGGGCGGGTTCGGAAGCGTAGGGTAGGTGGATCGATGCCCGGGCGTTGTCGATAAGTCAATCATCCGGCAACTGCTTCCACCCCGCTGCGGCGAGCAGGCAGTTCAAGTCCGCGCGGTCGGACTACAACACGCTTTTTTCCGCCATAAAGGATTCTGCTTCCGGCGTGAACCCGTCGTGGGCTAAGAACCACAAGCGCAGAATCCGGAGCCCCGGCCCCTCCTTTTCCCTCAGCAGATCGGCCTTGATTTCGCCCAAGTATCCCAGATGGTTGCAGACGCGTTTTTGAAACGTCTGGTATTCCGA
This sequence comes from Desulfobacterales bacterium, assembly GCA_963674505.2. Classification (GTDB taxonomy): domain Bacteria; phylum Desulfobacterota; class Desulfobacteria; order Desulfobacterales; family SKZT01. The sequence continues at coordinate 3,898,909 of CAXXIG010000001.1, read as the reverse complement.
AAGATTGAGTATCCATTTGGTGATGCCGAACTCGTTGATCCTGCGAATCCATCTTCCCACCTGGTCGTTCAACTCCGCCCAAATGAACCCGGATGACAGATCGACGGCCAGAATCTCGTTGGTTTCATCCTCGCCGTCAGGCGTTTGTTCCGTTTAACAGACTGTCGGACAACGGCGGTAATGTAAAAGGGGTTCCCTCCGCATCGAGCGGACACCACCGGGGCAATGTCCTCCGGCAAGTCGGCTTTGTAATAGCGCGCGCTGCGCAATGCCAATTCCGCGCCCCAATAATCGGTCATGGGCTTGACGGGTTCGCTTTGGAATCGTCCGAAAAGCGAGCCGTGTCCCAAGATTTCGTTCTCCACGTACTTTTCATGCAAGGTGACAGATCCTATCTTTCCGCATTTGGCGAATCTTTCTTGTGCCTTTCGTAAAATTATACAACGGGTTCATGCCGCGTCAGGCAGCAAACCATGGAGGAACGATGAATTCTATTGTCGATTTCGGGTCCATTTTGAGCCCCGAGCAATTGTCGCAGTACTGGACGATCATCAGGCAGTGGGTCCTGCAAAACATCCTGGTCTGGGAGAATCTCGTGCAGCTTTTCATACAGATCGGGGTGCTGCTTGTCATTCGTCTGCTGGGCACGCTTTTCGGACGCCGCATCCGGACCTTTTTCGAACCCAGGATGAAAAAGATCAAATTTCGCGCCTACGCGGACAGCTTTTTGCACAAACTGGTCTACCATATCCCCCTCTTGCTCAGCATCGCGGTCCTGTGGTTGACCATCTCGGCATTCCGACGGTTCGATTATCCGTCATTTCTGATGCTGCTCATCCTGAGCCTTTCGACCGCCTGGCTGGTCATCCAGCTGGCGACCTCGGTGATTCTGGACCGGTTCTGGTCCAAGCTGATCGCCGCCGTCGCCTGGATCGTGGCCGCCCTGAATATCGTCGGACTGCTCGACGACGCCATGGCCATGCTGGAAAAGATCGGGTTTTCCATGGGCGAGGTCAGACTCAACCTGCTGACCGTCGCCAAAGCGGTCGTCATCCTCATGATCCTCTTGCGTCTGTTCAAATGGGCCACCGTTTTTCTGGAGAGAAAGCTGAGCCACGTCTCCGAATTGACGCCATCCACCAGGGTGCTGGTGAGCAAGGTCGTCAACATCACGCTGCTCGTTTTCATCATTATCATGGGACTCAACAGCGTGGGCATCGACCTGACGGCATTCGCGGTATTCAGCGGCGCCATCGGCGTGGGCGTCGGTTTCGGCCTGCAGAAAATCGTGGGCAACTTCATCAGCGGCATCATTCTGCTGGTGGACAAGTCCATCAAGCCGGGGGACGTGATCCAGCTGGACGACGCCTACGGCTGGGTCAGGGAGATGGGCGGACGGTGCGTGTCGGTGGTGACCCGCGACGAAAAGGAGTACCTCATCCCCAACGAGGACCTGATCAGCCGGCAGGTGGTCAACTGGTCCTATTCCAACAAACGGGTCAGAATCAAGGCTTCGGTGGGAATTTCCTACGGCGCCGATCCGCACAAGGCTTCGGAACTGCTCGTAGCCTGCGTCAAGGGCGTTGCCCGCGTACTTGATACCCCCGAACCCAAATGCCTGCTCATGGGCTTCGGCGACAGCTCCGTGGACCTTCAGCTTCGCTTCTGGATCGACGACCCCCAGAACGGCGTGGCAAACGTCACAAGCGAGGTGCTGTTCAGAATTTGGGACACCTTGAAGGAAAACGAAATCGAAATTCCCTTTCCACAGCGCGATGTGCACCTGGATATTTCGGAACCCGTTCGACTGGTTTCCGAGCCTGGTCCGGAGACGAATCGATAGAAACCGGGGTGATGAAAATCAACCGATTTCGAGAGATTTTTTCTGTCGGGATTTGTTCCCCCTCGCGGCAATCCGCACGGGCTGGTTCGGAAGCGTAGCGAACGATTTTTTCATTTTACTTCCTCCTTCAATTCGGAATTCTTCCATAAGCGAAAGAACTGCAAGCGAATTCCGGGGACCTTGTTTGATTCGAATTTCTTTTCCATACGGCTTCAGACGGTTTGGCCGCGCATTTATTGCAAACTCTTTGCGCATCTCGGACAATTCAGCAGCCAAGCCATCGGCGGGATCGCCCTCATTCCAGAACAAGGGCGTCGATTTTGACATTATCGACCTGTAAATTGTCGCGTAATTTGGCCTTGGTTTTATCGCGATTTTTTACCTGAATGGCGGGTGATCAGGGAATCGTGATCTAAGAGTTGCGTAAAAAAGGAAGGGTCCGACCAAAAAGCCGGACCCTTCGATTTGGATTGCCGTTCGAGAAGCTGCGCGCCATCGACGCAGATCACCGGGTAGACCGGGTGACTGCCGTTGGCAAGCGCGGAGATATGGTTTTGAAGCCTTGTCAGAAGCGGCACCGCGCGACCGTTGATCTCCACTCCCAGCTGCTCGCCGATCGCCTTCAGAACGGCCACGCGCTGGAGGTCGCCGTAGTGGACGTACACCTTGCAATAGTGGTTGACATCCCGAAGTGTTCGGCCAGGGTTCTACTTTTTTTCATTGTCTTTCTCCTTGCCGTTTGCGAAATTGGGATGCGAAAAACGACGCGCGTTCGCCGCGAGATCGACCTCCCTGGCCAGGTCCATTTCGTCGCCGTAGTAGACGCGGCTCAGATCCCAGGGCATGTAGTGGACCGTAACGCGGCTGCCGGGAAGGCATCCGGGCACTTCGAACCTTCCGTTGTAGGCCGCGCCGTTGTCGCTGTAGAATCTTCGGACGATGCCGTAGCGGCGGGTCGCCGTCGCAAGCTCCTCTATCGGAACCCTGGTCGATTCGCTCGGATGGAACCTGCCGGCGACCACGAAGCGAGTGCAGTCGTCTATTATCAGATGAAGATAGCTTTTGCGCTTTTTCTTCGAAAGCCACAGCTTCGGTCCGTGCATGAAGTCGGCCGTCCACACCTGGCCGAACATCGCGAATTCGAACGGCCGAACAAGGTCGTCGGACTGCGGACGGGGGTCGCGCATTAGATTGTTGGCCCTTGCGAACCTGTAAAGCACGGAGCGGATCGGCGACGTCTGGTCCCACAGCCTTCGCTCGACCAGCTCGTCGAGCAAGAGCGCCAAGGTCTCCAGCGAGGGTGCTCCTTTCTCAGTTCGAACATGCCGTCGGCGAGGGCTTCCGGCACGTTGTGCGTCCCCTTGTCCGACCTTCCCTTGTCTTCCAGGGCCGGGAGTCCGCCGGTCCGGTAGCGGTAGAACCACTTCCTGATCGTCTCCGGCGACAAATCCACGTGATCGCCACCGGGACGCAGGTAGGTGAGGCGAATCCAGCCTGTCCAAAAGTTCGCAAAGGCGCACCTCTTCCGCGTCGCGGTGCAGCAGCGGGCTGACGATCCCGTAGCGCCAGAGCGCAAGATCCAATTTTTTGTCGTCTTCCAAATCGAGCCTCCTTTTGTCCAAGGGTGAACTTTCGACCGCGCGTCTGGCGGCGGACCAGCCGACATTGAGGCGGCGGGCGATCGCGGCGACGGACATTTCCCGCTCGAGCATCGCCAGAAGTTCGTTGAAAACGCACAGCGAAAAACGGCTGAGCCGTAGAAAAGGATGGGGAAGAATCGAGAAGGTCCTTCGGCACCGGTCGTCCTTGCAAAGATATCTCTGTATCTTCCTCAAATCGTCGATGAAATCGAATCGTTCGTACGTGCCGTGCCTGATTATGTTCGTGCGATTGTTGCACCAGACGCAGGCTACGGGGCCGGTCTCGTTCTCCCTTGCGATTTCGGCCAGACAGATTAAGATGGTCGTCAGGGTCGGGGACATGGTTGTTCTCCTTTCGTATATCAAAGTTTAAATGCAAAAATTCGGAGTATAACACATGCCCCCCCCCCCCCTTTATCCCCCCGAAGGGGGGAAGGATGGCGAGGCATGGGCGGTTCCTGCTGGAGACGAGGATGGGCGAGTTCGAAAACCCAACGCAGGGGGGCGGGAAAGACGGAGATGGAAAGGCGAGAAAAGGTAATAAGGAGCGCATTATGGATATTATTAAAACAGTAGGAAGCAGCGGCCAAATCTCTCTTGGCAAAAAATTTGCCGGGCAGACGGTAATAGTAAGCGAATTGGACGCGGGGGTCTGGTTGATCAAGACGGGACGCTTCATTCCGGACAATGAAAAATGGCTTCATGCACCGGATGTTCAGGATATGTTGAACAAAGCCGTTGACTGGGCGGAAAAAAATCCCCCGGAGGAAACCGACATGCGCGAGTTGGAGAAAAAAATCAAATGACATCCGGCAATGAAGACGAAACTTTAAGGCTGGATTTGAACAATCCGGTGTTTCAGCAGGCGCTTTTCAATCTCCAAAAGAACGAACAGCGGAATATTCCGAACACGTTAAAAAAAATGGCGAACATGACTTGGTCGCAGGTTTATTCGGATCGCTGTTTGAAGTGGGAAGCCATCCTATCTATGAAAGGCCCGAAGGGATGTCGGCTGGGGTGATGAAAATCCCCTCAAACGGTGCCTAAATTTTCCGCCGATATTTGTTCCTTCGACCTAACTAATTTACGGAATTTTTTTCTTTGCGAATACACCGAGTTCCCGACTTTATCCTTCACCCATCTCCACACCTTTTTTGTCGGGGTCGAGGCGATCGCCGCGCCTATCGTGTCCATGTCGAAGTCGGAAACCGCAGCGGCGAGACCAAGGATCATTCCGGTGAAGCCTCCCTTTACCTGGTCGTTATGCAAACGCTTGTACTTGCCGATTACGGATTCGATTATTTCGCTGCTTCCAAGAAGAATTTCGTCTTCCCCGACCCGTTCCTGCCGCTTCCGCTCGAACTCCGCCAGCTCTTCCTTGATATGCGGGAACCGGAGGCTTGCCGGCAATTCCGACAAATAGTCGTCCAGGTCCTCGTGGACGCCCCTGTACAATCCGACGAAATCCACGAAGGCGTTCGCGCCCTCGACGATTTCGACCAGACTCCTCCAGTCCTTCAAATCTTCCCGGAATTCGCAGATCCAACCGAATTTCGCGTACATTTCGGTTTCTTCGAAGTCCTCTCCCTTTTCCGCTTTTTCGAGGTCCAGGCCGCAAAGGACGTCGGAGCCCCGGCGAACGAGTTCCCCCGCGTTCATGTATCGCGCCTTGCTTCTCTGGTTCGGCGAAGCCATGTACGAAAGCTCCGTTTGCCGGACCTTCTTTCCGGATTTCGAGGCCCCGGCTACGAATTCAAGCCAGTCGGGGTCGCCGTTGAGTTCCCGCTTGAGAACGGCGGCGCCCTTGTGCTTCATGTCGTACGTGCCCAGCGTATCGTGCTTCAGGCGGAACTCGTCTACGCCGGATTTTACGTCCGTGCCGCAGTCGCAAACGATTTGCCTTGGATAACCCGTTTTTTTGGCGCATTCCTCGAGCTGTCGCCAGACGATTTTCCCGTTGGATTTCTTCACCGGTATCAGATCGATAGGCTCGACGTCCACGTGCCTGAGGTGCAGTTCCCCCTTCGGCAGGTTTTTTTGCCGGATTCCCAGGGTCACCAGACATTTTTCGGCGCCGAGCCGCACGGTATGGTCGATTATCCATATCCAGTCGTCGGCTTTTTCCTTGGGCCGCGAAAGCTTGCGCAATCCAAGCCTCGGCAGCCACAGGCGCCCGGTCTTCCGGCACGGAACCGGAATTTCCAGTCCGAGAAAGGAGAAGAATATCCCCATGGCCTTGCTCGCTCCCCTCATGCCTATGCCCGCCCCGAGAACAAGCAGCGCGAAAAAATGCATGTGACCGAGCGAATAAGTGTGGCGCGCCGGCACTACTTCGAATTTTTCGGCGGTTTCCCCGGAACTTTTAGAGTTTTTTTTCGGATTCGGAAAGTTCCCTCTCAAGTTTCTCTACTCGCCGTTCCAGCTCGGCTGCCTTGTTCTTCCAGTATCCGACCTTGTCGGCCAAAAGCTTGGCCCTGTATTTCGCCTCCTTGTATTTCGCCTTCCAATTGTCCCGGCCCTTTCTGAAAAGTTTCGCGAGCTTGGATACGGGACTTTTGTAATCGGTCGCTTTCGAATCCTCCGGCATGGTATAATCTCCCTAAAACCAAAAGGTTAAAATTATACCCATACCCTAGTTTCAATCAAAATTCCAGCTATGTCGGCTTTATTTTTTGAAATTCTTTATAAAGATTTTTCCAACGGAATATTTCCCGGAGGATTATTTTTGGGGCATTTGGGGCAATTTTCATCACCCCAGATGTAATCCATCCCATACACGATCCCGCCTGTCGCATCCGAAAAAAATTCCGCAATCTTGCCATCGCCACAGCCCAAATCTAATATCTTTGAATGACTACCAACATTAAACTTGTTGAGCAGAATGTGGAGCTGTTCCATATCGCTAAATCCATCTTGCGAAAGGTTACGGCCAAACAACCGCTTACAATATTCAGCATGAGCCTTGCTATGTTTCACCGCGAGATAATATTCTTTGTGCCAATAAAAAATCGGAGGGCGTTCTTGTCGGAGTTTGTTCGCGACCTCCTTGCCCAATGCTGTCAGAGAATACATATTCTCCGATTTGACAACACAGGCTTGTTTTTCCAATAGGCCATAACCTTCGTGCCAATCCAATGCGAACCGTCTAAAATATTTTTTAGCTTCACTCATCGTTTTTGGATAAAAGGCATATCCATTATTATTAGGAGTCGTGATAGGATCAGCAAGCTCAATTAATCCTATCAGCGTTTGTATTTCAGCTTCACTCAAATGCGCCATATTCACTCCTGCCTACAAGGGAAGCGCTATCTTTTGATCAGGAGAAATGTTCGTCACTACTAATAAACCCTTTTATGAGCAATTCATTTTTCGTATACCTGGCAAAATAGCGAGGTAAGATTTCGTTGGTGTGTCAATATTTTTCTGAACGGATTCTAAGCTATTGCTATATTTGGGTTGTTTCGAGAATAGCAAAAGAAAAATACCTTTACACTGGCTACAAGATGGATAACATAACCATCAGCGGCGCGTGCCTTTAGCGCGTCAGCTGGATGGTTTTGTTAGAAAAATTACCAATCGCGACCACCAAATTCAGCGTCAGTTTTCAACTGAAAAAATATATTTTCACCACCTTCTATGTTGGATATTTGACGCTTGAATATAGATGAGGAGGAATCTAGCCAAACAGCTTCTATAATTTCTTTTCCGTCTTGGGTGACAAAATGATATAAACCGACGCCTATCGGAGCATTGGACGAATCTAACGTCAAACCATCTGACATAATAAGTCGCGAATTTTCATTTAATTCGGCTCATACTATCGCTATATTTTTCTTTCCATCTTTTACCGTGATTTTCTTAACCACTTGCGCTAACGCTTTAATGTTATTATTCTTTGCGTAATCGGCCATAAGACTTCGGACAGCATAAAATGGCCTGCCAAAAAGTAACTCATGATCTATACCATAAAATGTGTGAGGGTCTTCACCAAGTGCAATAGACAAGTCTCTATCATCATCAATCCCATATGTGCGAGAAAAGAAACCCATATCTGTTGCAAATATTTTTGCAAGTATCTGTTTAGAAAAAGTTAGCCTATACTCTTTATCCGGGTCATCATCTCCAAAGAAATCACTGTGCTTTGGATTTCCTTCAATAAGCTTTCCAACGATTTGCAAACATAATCTAATCTCTTCTAATTTGCCCGACCCTTGAATGAGATAGTTTTTTTCCCAGTCAATTATTTTTTTATTCTTAGGGCTAAGCCTTGATAAAGCCATGAGCGCCTCTTTTTTATCCCTCAAAAATAATGTCATCTGTCAAGTTCTAACCAGTGATTGAAAGAAAATCGTTCATCATTACAAATTGCATGTTGAACAAACGACCAAACATCCCTAAACAATTCTTGAACGCCGAAAATTCAAGGATACTTGCATAAATCTTGAGTCTCACAAAATTCAAGATTTCTTGTGTCAATCACAACCCATCTCCGCTTGACAGAACGAATCTTATTCGAAAATATTATCGTATGCAAGTAATTTCTAAGTGCCCGAATATTCCGACTAATTTGAACGGAAAAGAGGCGGATTCCAGGGATATTGATAGCCCCAAAAAAAGATAGCGTCTGAACCGTGGATGTTCGCCGGTCAGGCCGCCAGACAGCTTCGTACGAAATGTCAAACTGTCCGTTTTTTCAGCATCCGGATTGTTTTCCGCGCAAACGCCAGCTTAAGAGGGTTTTGGATAGGCAGGAAGATGAGTACGGCAATGTTCTTGATGTGGCTATTAATGAAAGTTGCATTCAAGTTCATATTGGGCCATTATGTCGTGGGACATCCGTGGGACAGGCTGTTTTCCGAGCTTACAATGCTTGTGCCGATCGGACGGCTGTCGCTCCGTATTGATTTTTTTTCAGACAGTGGTGCTGAACAATCTGTAAGATGGAGAATTCGAGGATGCAAAACAATACGATATATAGGCAAGTGGCGAATTACCGAAATGGAACAGTGGGACCAGGATTATATCGATAAGGTGGAACATCGATGGCACGAAAAATTTGGGTTCGAGATCCCCATTCCGGCGGAAAGAAAATACCGGAAAACATCAAAGACCGAGTTCGCAAACGCATTCTGGCTTACGCCGAGAAAAACTATTCCGGAAGATACAACAAGATCGGCCTCCGGTTTCGCAGCCAGTTCTGTTATATCGACGCCTACATCGAACCGGTGGTTCCCGAAGATTACGATGCGAATCTCTTCGGGGGAAAATCCCGCGAGGAACGCATCGAGCATTTGCGCGGCGTACCTTTTTATTTATGCCGTATGCGGTATTTCGGCAACGAAGACCGTTGGTCCATGGCTTACTATTCGTATGCGCACATGAAATACGAGCCCTGCCTTTTCGACAACGGGACCTTCTTCGGAACGCCGGAGGAGGCCTTTAACGATTCGGCGATCTATTAGAAGGATTAAACCTTTTCATGTTGTTAGGCAGGTTCAGGGGGCAACTCGCACTCCAGCATGGAATCTCCGACAAATTCAAACACATCGCTCAGCCTGAGCACTCCGACGATTTCAAGGGGGTCGCGGTCGGCGGTCACCAGGAGGGAATGGTGGCGGCCGACGATCAGACGGTGAATGGCTTCGTCCATGGTAGCGCTTTCATTTACAAATTCTCCTTTGACCGGCGTATACATGATCTTTTTGACCTTGAGATCGGCGGCCTTGCTGCACAGTCCCTCCAGTGCCTTTTCCCACAAATGGTACTGTTCCAGGGTCTTTTTGAAAAATGCGTCGCTGAGCCCCAGGCGGTGGATGGATGTATTCTCGGTTTGATCTCTCATTTCTTTGTAATTCGGCTCGAGCGCTTCCATAACATCGTGCTGGCTCAATTTGCCTACAATATGCTTGTCTTTGTCTATCACCAGGATGGCGCGATGCCAGTGACGCTGTCGGTCGAACGCAGCCTGTGCCTTCCTTAACGCCTTGACCGCTTCCAGCAGGGTTGCGTTTTCCGGCACCATGGCATACTCGGCCAACGGGACCATCATCTCTTTGACGTTTCTGGATTTCATATCACACCTCCGTTGAATTCCTTTGAAGTAGTACGGTTGGCGAGCCTGGCTTTCTAAAAAGCCGGCCCGCAAAACACAGGAAACGAATCTATCGCCCGACATGAAGTGTTCCGTCCTCGTTTTCTTCCTCGACAGAAATGGTTCCAAACATATTGCAAAAGCATCGCCGAATGAGCCGGGTATCATCCGGGAAAAAAAACTGTTTTCGCTTTCGCATGAGATTGACCAGTTCCTGGCTGGAGCCAAGAATAAGTCGCTTCCACACGGCGTCATCGACCCGGATTCCGGGTCGCATCACGGGCGCGCGTGGGGTGGTGACAGCGTCTCCACGCACTTCGGCATTCCACGCGATTTGTGTGATCCGCAAGGCGGCATCCATTAACTCTGAATCGATTTCACTATACTCGCAGTCGTCTGTGAGGAGCGCATCAACCATAAAACTCATCGAATTGCCAAGATTTTCTTCCTTCATCGGTGCTTTCGTGTCCTCCTCGTTCTTTTTCTTCGTTTTGGAGCGGGGCTGGTGGAATAATCCCGTTCTGGCAAGGCTACGGCGATTGAAGAGTTAACCCCTCCGTATTCTTCGGCATCCCCAAATGTTTTTTCACAGATCGTCTCCATCCATTCTTCGATCTGATCGCGATATTCATCCGGACCGGTCTCCATCCCGCAGGACCTGCAGGCAACCCTGGCGTTCGTTCATCGACCGTAAATTTTGGCAGTACCCCCGCAAAATATGCAGACCAAATCAGGCATAAGGGCCTCCAGTTTGAAATACGAACTGACATACAGCAGATGACCGGTGATTGAACGAAGATCGTTCATCGTTATTCAAAATTACATGTTGTACCAAAAACCAGACCTCCTTTCAGAATTCTTGAAAAGCGAAAAACTCAATCATATTTGCATTCTTATTGATAAAAAAACTACACATCGGATTTAATTGAATTTATGACAGTATCGTTGAGCTGCGGGTAATAAAATTTCTTTTTAGCAGCTTGGCTGATGATATCCTCCCACTGGCGAAACGAATCGACATTCTTCAATGTGTGGTCGGCAGCCTTTGGATTGCCCTTTTCGGCAATTTCGCGGATTCCCGCAAGGGCCTGTTCGTCGCCGGGAAAGTACAATGGTATCATGCCCTTGTCCTTTGGAATCGCATCGAATAACATCTTGGAATGTCTTTCACGCTCGCAGTCTTCCAAAAATTTATCCAGGCTGAAGAAGTTGAGGCTGCCCAAAGCACCCATGGCGTGACGTACAATATGCACCCCGTACTTGCGCAACGCGTTGCGGCTCAATTCCGAATCGGACAGCGCCTGGAGAGTCGCATCGGGCAGACTGGTACTGCCTCCGGTCTGTGCGGAAGGGAAATTTGCAATCCAGGTGTTGACCCGTGCCATGGCAGCATTGATGAACGTTTGATTGGGGGAACTGTAAGAAAGATTGCCGCCTGCCTCGATAACACTCGGTATGCCACAGTGGATGCAAGATATGCCCGGATTGACGGTCTGTGCGACAACCATCATGAAAATAACCTGGGCATGGTTCTGCGTAAGGAAAGCCTCCGGGCTGCCGGGTGCGGAGATGCCGGCAATGCTCTGGTCGATCAGCAAAAGGTTGTTGCCTGTGCGAGCGCTGCGCAAAAAAGGGGCGACCATGTTATTCATAGGCGCCAAGGAGGTAATCAGGCTGGTGCCGTCGAGCCAGTGCTCTTTGCCTTTGAAAAATCCCGCCTCGTCATCGCTCATCGTATTCGTAGTGATCATCTTGAGGCCTTGGTAATTTTTTTCCATCAGCCGAGCGACCTCGAAGAGGGAAATGCTCTTGTCGCAGGCCACCGGCAGACTGAAAATTCTTACGACATCCTGTTGTTCGCCCACCGTGAAGATTATTTTTTCGTACTCCCCGCGGCTGGCCGGACGCAGATCATCGTCGCCGGTCCGTTTGAGAAAGGGCGATGTGGCGCCGGTGCCAAAACTGTTCATTCCCGGGTCTCCAGGCATTTTACGGGGTACCTGCTTCAGGCATCGGTCTATATAATCCCGCTTCAAGGGAATGAAAAGCGCCGTTTCATTGTCGAAATCCACGGCATCGGCTTCCATAAGAAGATCCATGAGGGTTTGGCTCTCGATGATGTTTATACCGATTTCCGTAAGCACCCGTTTTGCGTTTTCGTCAATGCGCCGGTAAACAGCCTTCTCTGCGATCAGGTCGTCGATGTCCTCCATCCGAATTCTAATTTTTCCCAGGAGCGCATCGTCGGTGACATGACGTAAAAGATCTTCATAAATGGCTTTGGCCTTTTCGAATTCCGCCTCCTTTTCCAAGAGTATTCCCTTGCCAAAGGTCTCGTCTGCCTTTTTCCGGATTGTCATCTTTCCCCTTCAAACCAAATGAATGTTTGTGTCCCGTATGTTTTTCGTCACAATGTAATCCGCATTCCGAAGCTTCATTCATATTCGTTTCCCATATTTATAATCATGATTTTCACTGGCATTGAAAATGCCCCGGAATGGCGGTTATTTTTTCAGCTGGGTTTCCGGCTATGGTCGAAGCTTCCGGGTTACAAATCAGGCCGAAATCAAATCCAACCCCATCCAACTGTTTAGGCCCTGCAAAGCCGGAAATCTATTACAGTTTCGACGTTCTCGACGGCAACACCCTTCCGGACGAAGGTCCCAACGATTATTGGCTCCAAATTTACAACAATCCGGGCCTTGTCGCCTCCGACGCCCCCCTCGCCCACCCGTCCGTCCGCACCGACCCCGCGACCGATTTGACCTTTTCGTCGGCGCAACTGAACGCCGAGGTTACCGACGACGGAGGCGATCCGATCACGGCCCGGGGATTCTGCTGGGACAGGTGCTACTATTATCCGGACCTTTCCGACAATGTCATTGTCCGTCCCTTGCCGGGCACCGGGACCTACAGCGCGAATATGACTTTCCTGAGCCCGCAGACAACGTACCACGTGCGGGCCTATGCCACCAACGACAATGCGACGGCATACGGAGATCCAATCAGCTTCACGACCCCGGAGGAGCCTGTTCCCGACCCGCCCGGATACTGCCTGGTCCACGACGGCGACGACCACGTGGAAATCGGGGATTATGCCGGGTTGAATTTTTCGGGCACGGCACCCTTCACCTTCGAGGCTTGGGTCCGGCCGGATACGGCAGGCGGCACCGGCACGATCCTTTCCAGGTTCGACGAGGGGGTCGCGGAGCAATATTATCTGGGATTGGACAACGGCTCCCCGGCGCATTGGTTTACTGGCGCCGCGGATGAAATTCGAATCTGGAGCGAGTCTCGCGACGAAAGCGAGATACAGGCGGGCATGACGGCGATTCTCGACGGAACCGAATCGAACCTGGTTGCCTGGTATGCATTCGACCGTACAATCCAGACCTCCGGCGCCACCGTATACGACGACAGCGGGAACGGCAACGACGGCACGACCCGAGGAGATCCGATCACATCCGTTTCCGCCGCTCTCGGCGTGCCCTACGTCAAAACCGAACGAGTCGATGTGGTAAGCCTGGACTTCGCCACCCTTTCCGGCCGACTGGTGCAGGAAGGAGCTTCTTCGGTCGTCGATTGGGGGTTCTGCTACAACACGAGAGGGCGGCCTGTCTACGGCGATTCGCGGGCGGTCGGAAGCACACCCGACAGTCAAACCGGGCTTTTCGACGCGGTCCTCAAGGGCCTTTCCCCGGGCGTTATCTACTTTGCCCGCGCCTACGCGGTCAATGGCGATGCGGCAGGCTACGGCGACCAGGTGGTTTTCACGCCGGTCGCAAGCAGCCCGGGCAACTGCCTGATCACCGACATCCCGGACCAGACCTTTTCTCCCGGCTACTTTTTGAAATTCTCGCTGTTCTCGGACCACTGGGGGACCGGAGAAAATCTCGACATCGTCTACGGCGACAGCGTGGCCTGGGGAACGCCCGCAGGCACTGTCACCCTGGACCCGGCCACCGGGAAATTCCGGTTGCAGACGCCGGAAGCCCAACCCGGCGATCCCCAGGAAGACTGGCGTCCGTTCGCCCTCGTCTTCACTGCGACGGCCAACGAAGAGACTGTCAGCCAGACGGTTGTCTTCAATTCCGGATATGCTCTGCCAAGGGAATACTCGTTCGTGGAAAGCGGCCTGCCGGTTCCCGACGAGGAAAGCGACAAGTACATCGTGCGCAACGAGAAATGGGAGGAGGCCGAACCGGACCTGAACTTCAATTGGCAGCCCAACCCGGCCCCGGGACCCCCGGAAGTCCCCCTGGAACTCGGCGAAATCGAGATAGCGGGCAAGACCCTTGTGACCGAAAGCGGCCATGAAAACGGCATCTACGACGATTACCATGGCAAAAAAACGCTGAGTTCCATGACTCTCTACGCAGAGACCGTGATCATACGGGACCCGTGGCATCTGCCCCAGACCAATGTGTCCATTCACGCGCGGACACTGCGGTTCGAAGGCGACGGGTGGATCGATACCGTACCCGAGGGACCCGGTGAAAAGGCGGACAACGCCTCGTATATCACGGACCCGGACACCGGAGAGATTGTCTACGACAACGGCGAGCCGACCTTCAATCCTCCCGGCGCGGCTGAGGACGGCCCCCCTGGCGGCAATCTCGAACTGGATGTCGGGGAGCTGATAACAGGCTATGAAGGGACCGGTGAAAAACCTGTGCGATTCCTGTTGGCAGGCGGCAGGGGCCAGGACGCGGGAAACGGCCTCGACGGCATCGACGGTGCCAGCGTGGATAACCTTCCCAATCTCCTCCAGCTCGGCATCGACGCCTGCGAGAAAGACGATGTTATCGGATGCTCTGCGACAGACAACTGCGCGCATATAACAGGCTTCAGTTTGAGCACCATCGATATCGTGTATTGCCATTATACATTTCATATCGAGTATCACGAGGCCTGCGGGGTCGATTGCGATCCGGTTTGGCCAACCAGCGGGACCGACGCCGTGGCGTCCGGCCGTCCGGGTACCGGAGGACACGGCGGCATTGTCACGACGTCTTTGACAACCGACAGCGGAGGATGGCCTCTCGCGGAGTTTACGGACAACGACGGCGGCGAGCCGGGGGCCGAAGGGACCGACCAGTTCGGGGGAATCTACGGCACACCCGTCAATGCCGTAAAATATCGCTTTGTCGAACAGACGATCCAGCAGGTGCAAATGGGGATTTCCGCAGCGGAGTTCGGCCTCGGGGAAGCCTCCAAATATATTTCCGTCGTCCCCAAGGCCGGAAAGTTTCTCAGCGGAGGATTGAGCCTGGGAATGACCATCGGCCAGAGCGTCCCGCTTCCCCTCGACATGGTCGGGCAAGTATACGAGGATGTCTCCACCGATGTCCTCGATTCGGACTACCCGGCCAAGGCCGACGAAGTCCAGGAAGCCCTGGGGGTCGAACCCATGAATCTAAAGCAAATTCTCGAGCGGGCCGGGGCGATCGCCAAAGGACTGGCTACCATCTCCTACATGATGGGCGACAGCGAGGCCGACCCCAAAGACACGATCTCGGCGCTGAACAAACTTCGGGGAACGTTTCCTTTTCTCTCCGAAACAATCAGCGACACGATCATCCTGTTGGAACAAAAGCTGGAATACGGCCGGCTCATCGAGGAAACCATGGACGAAATCGCAAGCCTGCCGAACAAGATCGCCCAGAACCAGCTCGCCGTCAACCAGGTGGAACTCTACCTGAGCCAGACCGGAAACGTGGTGCTGGACGGAGGCGACATGGTCTATCTGTCGGAAATGGAACGAAGGGCGCGGGAACGGCTGATTCGCTACCATTACTACATGGTCAAGGCCTACGAATACAGGATGCTCGCCCCCTACGATTTGACCCGGCCGCTGGACGACATCCTCTGAACCTGGAGATCGACCATGTTGCGCCAGTCGATCCCAACCTGGACTTCGGCAGCTTCGCGTCGGCCGAGATCCTGCCGAAGCATTCCGGTCGTTCCCTGCTGATTCACGAAGGAGAGACCTTCTTCTTCCAGCACCACAACCAGTTCGACGACGCCGAGGAAAATACGCGGATTACCTGGGGGGCGACCTACGATTACTGCGCCTCGGAGCCAGGCAATGAGATCGTCAATCCGGTCTCTCCCAGCGAAGCCTCGGATTCGCTTCTGCTGACGATGCTGGATGCCCACGCCAAGGGCGATCACATCATGATCTACTCTCGGCCGGGCGCCTGGGCGGACATCGAGGTTTCCGTCGTTTCCACCACCGACACCGGAGATCCCATCGAGCTGGCCGAACTCGATATCAAGGTCACCTACGACTGGAGCACCCGGGCAACGGACACCCGTCTTGCCGTGAGGGTCGGCGGAGCATTCTCCGCCCGGTCCCCGCTATTGGAGCACGGACAGTCCGCGCGCTTGGAAACCGAAGTCCTCTGCGAATCGGGAACGGTCATGTTCACCTATCGCAACAGCAGCGAGTATTGCGGAAACGTTCTTTGCGACGGGCTGGTGTTTTTCATCGACGACACCGAGATGGCGCATTTCACCGGCGAAACCGGAGTGCAAAGCGCGACCTTCGACGTGACCGCCGGCCTGCATACCTTCGCGTGGGAATACAGCAAGGACGCCACCGACTCTGCCGGAGACGACCGAGCGGCCATCGACGACATATGGTTCCCCGCAATCCTGTCCGCCCTGGATTCCGACAACGACGGAATGCCGGACAGCTTTGAAACCGAACACGATCTCAATCCTTTCCTCGACGACTCCCTCGACGACAAAGACGGCGACGGGTTCAGCAACGGAGACGAATATGACGCCGGGACCAGCCCGTCGGGTCCCGACGACCGCCCGTTCGAACCCGGAGACGCCAATCTCGACGGGAAAGTCGATCTGCTGGATGCCGGTCTTTGCCTGCGCCTGCTGACCGGAAAAGCTTGCGACGGAATCGGGCTTGGAGGGGCCGACGCCAACGGAAACGGCGTCGTCGATATGGAGGACATTGTCTTGATTCTGAAAGAGGTGGCGGAAGGCGATTAAGCTTCTGCCATCCGAAAAGCAAAAAAAAATGGTTCATCGCTGATTTGCGGGGAACGGTATACCTCCCGCTTCAGCAAATCGATGGACAGATCGCCTACCGTCAGGCTCGACGATTCAACGGTCCTGTTCGACCGGCGGATCAAGACCTGGACCCTGACCAGAAGCTCCGAAAAGGCGAACGGTTTTACAAGATAATCGTCACCGCCTTTCTGGATGCCCCGGACCCTGTCGTCCACGGAACGCTTGGCGCTCAGGATCAGGACCGGCAAATCCACGTGCCGCCGCCTGAGCGTTTCGATAATGCCCAGCCAGCCCGTCCGCCTTGGGCAGCATGATATCGATGCGGACCGTCATTCCGGCCGGAGCGCGCGCGGATGTCGGAGGAACGGATTTTCGATCTCTTTTGCGGTCTTTTCGAGGTTCGCCGTTTTTTGCAAGCAAGCGCGCGCGGAGAGCCGGAATCCAGGCGTTGGCGAGTTTTCACAAACGGGCGAGGCGAAATGTTAGGGCCCCGAACTGTTGGAAAGCAGGCGTTCGTTTCCCGTCGCATCGGCGTTCTTGGCCCGTCAAGGCGCCGCAGTTTGCGATTCGGAGATTTTCGCCGCCGTCCGCCGCCGCGCCGCCGGGACTTGAACGGAAGCCTGGATTCCGGCTCTCCGCGCGCGCTTTCAAGTGCGACGCCGCCGGATTTCAACGGACTCTCGCGCATAAGCGGAATTCTCGCCCGACTCGGGAAACGCGCGCTCCGGCCGGAATGACGGGGCACGGAAATACCTGAGTAGGCCCCGCAAACCCGGAACAAATTTAGGAAGAAATTTCATACCGAAAACCGGATGATTTTCATCACCCCAGATTACATCCCCGAAGCGATAGAACCTGCGCAAGCCAGAACAGTTTCAAAAAAAAGACCGTGTCCATTTTTCCATCGGTAATCTCGATTGTCTGCAATTTCCTGCAAGATCTTTCGATGCTGTCGTTTCTATTGATACTTTGTACATGCCGAACAATCTTGAGTCAACAATCAATCAGATCTTGAAGACTCTGAAGAAATCCGGGAAACTCTGGGCGTTTTACCTCCAGTTTTTCGAAACGACGTATGATGTACTTGAGTATCCGAAACGGACGGCTTTAGCCCTTGCGTTGGACAACCTGAAAATACCATTTGAGTATTGGGATTTCACACGGCAGAATTATGAACATATGCAGAAGAAGCATCTTATCGCCAAAGAACTCAAAGAAGAATTCGAGGCGGAAGGCAATCTGTTTCTTTTTGAGAGTATTGCTGTGCTATCTATCGCCGATGATCGCCCCTTTGATGAACAGAGCTGTCGTATGCGGCGCTATCTTTACGGTATTCAGAAAGTATGATAGTTCGTGCAGCAACGGAAAAGTCATCATGAATAACAACTATCGAAAGTCGGCATTGCTTCTGGCACGTACTGTCTCGCTCTGTTTACTTTGCATCAGTACCGTCCTGTCAGTCAGCTCTAAACCACACGATTTACAATTACCACGGCGCAAAGGACGAAAATTTGCCGATTGCTGTCGGCTTCGGCTCAAAGGGCGTGACCAACATCGATTTCACCTCACAGGCCGAGGCAAAAACGCTTTTCGAAAACTCGGGCGGTCGCTACATCCTGAACGTGCTTCCCGATTCCGATCACTCGATTGAACATCTGAGCTTGTCATCACAGAGACAATATGGCCTCACAATTGCCGAGCTTCTGACACGCGATTTAGACTTGGTGTCGGTACCTTGATCGGGGTACTTGCCCATTTGAAATTCCCGCTTGCTTTCGTTGATCGAATGCAAGCCCAACAATGAAAATTAACTCGGACAAATATATCATTCAAGCGAATCCCATGGCGGAACACTTCGATCCGGTACTTTATCCAAAAGCTCCCCCGTTTCAGTCCTGCTTGAGCTTTCTCCACAGGGACACCCGGTCGATACCCATAATTTCGGCGGCTTTCGTCTTGTTGCCGTCGCATTTTTCCAGCACCCACTGGATATAGCGATGTTCCTGTTCTTTGAGGGTGGGGATTCGGGAGCCGGTCTGGCGGTAGGTTTCCACGGACAAATCTCGGATATAGTCCGGAAGATCGACGGGGCGTATGGTGTCGCTTTCGGTCAGAATCAGCGCACGTTCCACGATGTTTTCCAGCTCGCGAATATTGCCCGGCCAGCTGTATCCGCACAGCAGGTCCATGGTTTCCCGTTCGATTTTTCGAACCGGCTTTTGCAGGACGCGTCGTTTCCGCGCCAGGAAAAAATTGGCCAGAAGCGCGATGTCGCCTTGCCTTTCGGACAGGGGCGGCAGGTGGATGGAGATGACGTTCAAGCGGTAGAAGAGGTCCTGCCGGAAATTTTTTTGGCGCACATCCTCTTCCAGATCGCGGTGGGTGGCGGCGACGAACCGGGCATCCACCGGATGCGGGGCGGTGCCTCCGACCCTTAGCACCTCTTTTTCCTGAATGGCCCTGAGCAGCTTCACCTGCATGCTGGCGGGCATGTCGCCGATTTCGTCCAGAAACACCGTGCCGCCGTCGGCCGTTTCCAGAAGACCGGCCTTGGCCTGGCGGGCGCCGGAGAAGGCGTCCTTTTCATGGCCGAAAAGTTCGTTGGCCGTCAGTTCCTCGGCGAACGATCCGCAGTTGAACGCGACGAAACGTTCACCGGCGCGGCCGCTGAGGCGATGGATGCTTCTTGCGATCAGTTCCTTGCCGGTGCCGCTTTCACCGAAAACCAGCACGTTGGCGTCGGTGGGGGCCACTTGTCGGACCGTCTTCAAAACGTTGCGAATCGCGGGGCTTTCCCCCACGATTGGCGGCGCGTCTTGCCCTTGCTTCAGGGTGTCTTTCAGATACAGGTTTTCCTGTCTTAGCTGTTTTTTAAGAAGTGCTTCGGCGACGAGCTTGCGGACCGCGTCGATTTTGAAAGGCTTGGCGATGTAGTGGTAGGCCCCGGCCTTCAGGACGGAGACGGCCGAATCGACCGTCGCGTACCCGGTGACCATGATCACCTCGGTCATGGGATGAAGCTCCCGGCTTCGGCGCAGCACCTCCATGCCGTCCACCTTTTTCATTTTCAGATCGGTGATCACCAGGTCGAATTCGCTGAATTGAAGCAGCGAAAGGGCTTCCTCGCCCCCGCTTGCGGCGGCGACCGAGTAGCCCTCCTTTTCCAGAACATGGGTCATGTTCTTGCGCGCGATTTCCTCGTCTTCCACCAGAAGGATTCGAGCGTCAGGCGTCGTATTCGTCGTATTCGTCGTATTCATCAAGTCGTCCGATGGGCAGGCAAACGGTGAACACCGTTCCCTCGCCCTCCTTGCTTTTCACATCGATGGTTCCGCCGTGCTTTTTTACAATCCCGTGGCAAATGGCCAGGCCGAGTCCCGTGCCTTCCTGTTTCACCAGCCCTTCGTACGCGCCGGAGTCGCTCTTCTTTGATGGCGTGGAACAACCCTCCTTGGTGGAAAAGAAAGGATCGAAAATCTTGGACAGGTCTTTCTGCGGAATGCCTTTGCCGGTGTCGCGGACCTCGAAGCAGAACTGGTCTTCGCCGCGAAGAAAGGACTTTATCGTGATCGTTCCCCCGCGCTCCTCCATGGCTTGCACGCCGTTTATAATGAAATTCAGCAGCACCTGTTGAAATCGGCGGGAATCGAGGGCTGCGCGAATGCCCTCGTCTCCCTCGACCTTGATGGAAACGTCGGGAGGAAGCTCCCCCTTGACGAGCTTGAGGGTGTCGTCCACCACTTGCTTGAACACGACCGGCTTGATGCAAATCGCGAGCTTGGCTTTCCTGGGCCGCAGGATCTCTCCCTCCAGCGGCGTGGCGAAAGTCAGTGCCCGGGGCTGGGGACGGTTTTTCAGAAGATGGAAACGGTCCCAAGGCCCTTGCAGCAGCAGGGTGTCGCCCATGTTCAGCGGAATATTGGTAAGGCCGCTGTAATAGATCCGCCGCCCCTTGAAAAGCGCCAGAGGATTGAGATTGTAGAGTTCCTTGAAACTGACTTCGCTCATGGTCTTGCCGATGAGTTCCGACCTCGGTGAGACCACGGTTTCGGCCATTCCGGCGCTGGTGCGCGAAAGGCTGTCGGCGAAAACCTCGAGACCGTCCTTCAATTTCCATCCGTAATCTTCGGTCAGACGGCGGACATTTTCCTCTCTGCCCATCACGGCGATGTCGTCGCCCGGCGAAATGGTATCGAAACTGCGCGGGGTGAACGTCTTCTCCCTTCTCTTGGAATGGCCTATCGCCACCACGGTGACGAGAAAACGGGACCGTATCTCCAGGTTTTCGAGGGTCTGGCCATTTTCGTAGTTCTCCGGGATATGCAGCTCGTAGGTGTTGCCCAGAGCGCGGTACTCTTCCATCAAAGCGGCGGTCACCCCCCGGTCCGCCGAACCTTTGACTGCGGGAAGCACGAATCTTCCGAACAATATGAAATAGAGGATCGCGGCGGCCAGAAGGGCCAAGCCGATGGGCGTCTGGGTGAAAAGCCCAAAGGGTTCCAGCTTTTTTCCGCCAAACACCATCAGGTCGTTGAGCAGAATCGTCGGGCTGGCTCCCACCAGGGTGACGGTGCCTCCGATGATGGCGCAGAACCCCATATGCATCAAGATTCGCAAAACAGGGACTTCCATCCTCTTGGCGATTCTTTGCGCGGCCTGCAAAAACAGAGCGGCGGCGCCGATGTTCTGCATCATGCTGGAAATGATTCCCACCGTGCCGGATATCATGGCGATGATTCGGTTCTCGCTGTTTCCGGCCAGCTTGATGATGGGTCCGGCAACTTGGTTCATCACGCCGGTCTTGTCCAGCCCCGCGCCGATGATGATCACCGCGATGATGGAGCAGACGGCGTTGCTGCTGAGCCCGACGAACGCCTCCTTGGGGGCGATCAGCCCGGTCAGTGGGAAAAGCACCATCATGATGATGCCTACCACATCCACCCGGAGCCATTCGAAAATGAACAAAATCTCTCCAAAAAAGAGAATGAACAGGGTTAAAACCATATCTGGGGTCATATAAACATTACTCCTTTGCGACATGCAAACGCCGACTTCCGGCGCTGCCGCAACCAATTTTTGACTGTGTCGAACCGCGTTTTACCGGGGTGCGGAAATCCGCCCGGACACGATGCCTATTTACGATTTTCGTTTCGGTAGTAAAAACACACCCCAAAGGCGATCAGCACCAGTCCCATGGACATGAAAAAATGCATATTCATTTTTCATACCTTTTTTTTTCGCTATTTCTTTATTTCCGGAAAAAGCCTTTTGCCGCGATGGTTTCCCTAAATCATCACGGAAACATAGACCTGGTTTTGCGGACGGACTTCGGAGGCGACTCGCTCCCTTTCCATTTCAAAGGGCGTGTCGGAAATGATGAACTCCACATCGGGGTGCTCTCGCTGAACTTCGGCCATGGCGTCTTCGGGTCCCTGGAATTTCACGACATGATGGAAGGCAACGCCTACGCCTTCGGCCGCTTGGCGAAATTCCCGAGCCTTTTCGGAAGACTCCTGCTTGAATTGCCTGAACAGCTTGTTCTGGTCGGCCGACAAAGCTTTGTAGGTATTGCAAGGAAGAGGGGCGGTTTTCAGGGATAGAATGTCGAAGGACATGCGCTGCGCCATATAGACGGCATAATCGATCACGCTCCGGGAAAAATCGCTTTCCCGACCCATCACCAGAAGCTTGTGTGCCTTGGTGGCGACAGGGCTGAAAGCCACTTGGTCTTTTGAGGGAACAGACTCTCCGGCGTCGGCGAATGCAACCGCCTCCCGGGGGTCTTCTATGCCTTTGACCAGCGAACCCAAACGCTTTTGCAATTTCTTGAAATCGATGATCAAGTTTTTTCCGCCGCCCGGACCGAGGCGACCGTCATTCCGGGCGCAGCACAGCGGAGACCCGGAATCCAGGCGATGATCGAAATTGTCAAATGAAAACCGGCCGAAGTTAAAGCCAAGCCCATTCGAAGCTTTCGGGGGAATGATGAAAAAAACTGTTCATCGCGGATTTGTGGGAAGCGGCAAAGGTAACCAGAGCTTCCAGCTCTGGCCCCATATCGCGAATATGCCGCCGTTTGGAAGTCGAGTCAAGCCAGACCAGGATGGTCTGGTTACCATCGACACAGCTTTTCCACAAATCCGCGATGAACCAAAAAAACTTGATCATCGAGTTGAAAAGATCGGCCATTTTCAATACCGCTTCTTTAAGTTGTTAAGTTGTTTGTTCCTTTGGTTTACAAGAACCACGGGTGTGGGAAGAACGGGCAGGGCCTCGGGCGTGCGCCCGCGTTTTCCTTTGCTCCGCTTCGCCTCTCCCTCCGTCGCCCTTGAACTGTCGTATACCGTCAGTACGACGTTGCGGTGCTCGCCGATATAGCGCGAAAGCACCTCTCCGGAGCCCTCCTGCGTGACCAGGGGCCGATACTCCACCGGCGCTTTCGTGTCCGGAGGCATAAGACGATCGACTGTCTCCATCGCTTTCTGGCATATGGACTTCGCGGTTTCCGGCATGCCCGCCTCGGCAGATGTCGCGGCGACCATGGCTTTCTCGAATGCCTTGCTTGTCCGGCGAATCTTGTTCGCTATCTTTTTCAGCCCGGACTCGCCGATGGGCCGGACGATATGCAGGATTTCGAGTCCGGCGCCCAATCGACGGCAAAGTTGCAGCGCGAATTCGAATGCCTTTGCGTCGAGCCTTTTGTCATCGACGGCAAGTAGTATCGTTTTCATCGCTTTACGCTCCCGTTGGTGTGTTCGCGAGTCCTTTCAGATCCTCGTCTGCGGGCGGATGTCCTCTCGATAGTACACCCTATCGTGCTTGCGCGCGGCAGTCCGGTTTTCATTCACCAGGGGCCGGGCGAATTTCCACTGCCCGGCTTCCGCAAACGCCGAAGCCGCCATCATGCGTTCGAACGACTGCATCCAATTCCAAATCCCGTTCATGGCAAATTCCCTTTTTGATTGGTGTTTCCTTGTTGGTTGCGGTTTACGCTTTTCTCTGCCTTTATGGGCTGTCAAATTGCGTGCCAGAGAATGAAAATCTCGCAGACGCCCATTATTTCCGGCTGTTAGCATTTCCGGAAAATCCAGAGGCGTAAATGCCGTTGCAATATGCAACGGCGAAAAGGTGGAAAGTAAATATTCGGTTAACACACCATAGTAAACAATCGATGCAATTGTATTTCCGTGGGTAGTCAGTTCATCATGTCCTACAAGCTTCACGTTCAGGACAAACTGGAAAAATTCTGATAATATGAAAAAAAGTGCGGGACACGGCGCTTTCTTTCATGATAGAAAGAGGGCATGTGTACGCATGCCAAGAATATACGCGCATCCGAGCCAATTTGCGAGGAGGTCGGGGAATCGGCTCCAATAGACACCGTTGAAAGCGCAGAGAACGGGAATCCGGTTGTTTCGGGTGCGGTTCCGTTAGGTTCATACGGTATAGAGGTCTGCGAAAATTGTCCGCTTCGCCGTGAAATTTCGATATTGAACAGCGAGAGGAGCTACTGGCGCGCAATGCACGCCAAGGCCGTCGAAAGAGAGGCCAGGCTCAAGGAAGAGAAGGCCGAACTTGAAGCGAAGCTTAAACTTCGCGAAAAACAGCTTTACGGACGCAAGTCCGAAAAAAGTTCGGGTAAATCCGAAACCGAAAGACCCGAGGGCGAAAAGAGACCCGGAGGCCGGCAGCGCGGGAGCCGAGGTCACGGTCGCAGGGACTATTCCCATCTGGAAGCGGAAACGGAGGTTTTGCGCCTGCCCGAAAACGAACGAACCTGTTCGGTTTGCGGGCTTCCTTTCGAGGAGTTTCCGGATACGGAAGATTCCGAGATTCTCGAAATCGAGGTCAGGGCCCACAGGCGAATCGTCAAACGAAAAAAGTATATTCCCGCATGTCGCTGTTGTCCCCGGCCCGAAATCGTCTGCGCGCCTGCCGCCCCCAGAGTCCTGCCCAAGGGAATTTACGGCGTTTCGGTCCGGGTCGAAGCGCTGTTGGACAAATATCTCTTCATGAGGCCGACGAATCGGCTCCTGGAAGATTTGCGCACCCGCGACTTCGACTTGGCGCAAGGCACGCTGACCGACGGGCTGAAGGCCATGGCTCCGATATTCGACCCCGTCTACGAAGCGATAGTCGCCAAAAACCTCGAAGAAAAACAATGGCACGCGGACGAGACCCGCTGGTACGTTTTCGCCATGATCGAAGGCAAAGTCGGATACAGATGGTATTTGTGGGTTTTCATTTCCGAGTCCGCAGTGGTCTGCGTTCTCGATCCGAGTCGAAGCGCCAAAGTCCCGAAGGAGCATTTCGGAGAAGACGCGGAAGGCTTCCTCAATGTGGATCGCTACGGCGCCTGCAAATCCATGGCCAAGGACTGCGGCATCGTCCTTGTCTATTGCTGGTCGCATGTTCGCGGGGATTTTCTGGCCGTTGCCGGCACCTGGCCCCAAAATTCGGATTGGGCCATGGAATGGGTGTCGTTGATCGGCAGGATTTATCACTTTAACAATTCCAGGCTGGAGTTGCTGGAGCAGCCCGAAAAGTTTGCCGAACGAGACGAGCAATTGAGGCGGACGGTGGACGAAATGGCGGAAAAAATGGAAGTTGAGCGCCTGGACGAAAATACGCATTATGCTTGCAAAAAGGTGCTCGACAGCCTCGACAACCATTGGGACGGCTTGACGGTTTTCGTCGATCATCCGGAAATTCCGATGGACAACAACAAAGCGGAGAGGCAAGTGCGCGGCCCGGTAGCGGGCCGCAAAAACTACTATGGTTCCGGTTCCGATCGGAGCGGCCGATTGGCCGCCGTCTTGTTCGGCGTTTTTCAGACGCCGGGCCTTTTCAATTTGAATCCCAGGCGGTGGCTCGAAACGTATCTGCAAGCTTGCGCGGAAAACGGGGGCAAGCCTCCCCGGGACATTCGGGCTTTTTTGCCCTGGAATATGACAAGGCGAAGGCTGGCCGAATTATCCTTCGAACCGGCTCCTCGGGATTCCTCCTGATAAAATGGGCGTTTATCGATATTGCGGAAGAGATTTCAGCTCCGAGGAAATAGAAACCATACGCGCCATTGTCGCGCGAGATCCCGGAAACAGCCGCACCGCGATTTCCAGACTGGTTTGCGAAGCCTTGCAATGGTACAAGCCCGACGGCGGACTCAAGGACATGAGCTGTCGAGTGGCCATGCTGCGCATGTGCGAATCCGGCCTGATAAGCCTGCCGCCGTCCCGAGGTCTCAACGGCAACCCCCAAATGCGAATCCGATTTACCGAAGAGACCGCCGAAAAACCGCCCTTGACAACTCCGGCGGGGCATCTGGCCGATCTGCGTTTAGACTTGGTCTCCGGTAAAAGACAATCCCGCCTGTGGAACGAATACATGCATCGCTATCACTATTTGGGCTACAAGAGGCTTGCCGGCGCACAGTTGCGCTACATGGTCGGCAACGGAGACGATCTTCTGGCCCTGCTCGGTTTCGGTGCGGCCGCCTGGAAGACCGCCCCGAGGGATCTCTATATTGGATGGAATGATCGTCAACGGCAAAGCGGGTTGAATTTGATCGTCAGCAACTCTCGTTTCCTGGTCCTTCCCTGGGTGAGATCGAAAAACCTCGCCTCCATGATTCTCGGAGCCATTGCAAAGAGACTTCCCGCGGATTGGCACTTGAAGTACAATCTCCAGCCTGTCTTATTGGAGACATTCGTCGAATCCGGAAAGTTCAAGGGAACATGCTACAAGGCCGCAAACTGGATTTGCGTCGGACAAACCAAGGGCAGAGGAAAGCTCGGAGACCACAATGCAAGAATACCGAAGAAGGACATTTACCTTTATCCTTTGGATAGGAATTTCAAACAAATATTGCTGTCAAAGTAAACAAGTAGAAAGTGCATTGCTGCATGGGTTAACCGAATATTTACCTTGCGGGCGTTTTTCGTTTTATACGGAAAGGAAGAAAAGCACGGGCGCTATCTCCAACGCAGCAAACTTACACCCTCTCGCAAATGGCAAAGAAATTTGCGAATGAGAAGATGCGGGAAACATTAGCCTAAAAAAATGGAGGGGCTTGGTTTCAACTTCGGCCGGTTTTCATCCAACAGTTTCGATCTGTCGCCTGGATTCCGGGTCCAAAGCAAGCTGCGCCCGGAATGACGGAGTTGGTTGGCCGACGTTATAGCCAAAACAAGCAACCGCTTCGAATACAACTCCTGCGCCGGCGATTGGTCGGGGGTCGCGACAGTCTCCGGGGCAATCCCAATCCTTCCGATCGCAAAGCAACGGATCGCCACCTCCCCGTCAATGTCGATATGGCAGCCAGCGACTTGCAGGACCACGGCGTTCCGGCAGGGACGACGGAAGCGGACAACATCGCCGCCGACCCGCCGCTTCCCTCCCTTGTCCATCATTTCAAGACTTTGACATCGCCGGTCGGCGATGCCGGTTTCGATGCAAGCCATAGTCCGCCCGCGCGCGACCTGGACGGAGATTCTCGGTCAGCCGGCGGCAACGGCGACGGCTTCGACCGGGTCGATACGGGGGCGGACGGACTTGCCCGCGCCCGGATAGACTGCTCGCCGGACGCCTTGCGCAATCCCGAATGCGAACCGGACCGCCACCACAATCTCGATTGCGATCTCCCTGTTTCCCCCGTCGCTTTTTCCATTCCCGCCGCCGCCGATCTTTTATCGATAGCGGTCTCCGCCGTCGAGACATTCCGAATCGACTTGTCCGGCCGCAACCCATTTGGAAGTCGATATTTTTTTCAGATCGGTCGTCCTTCGTGCCCTTCGTGTTCTTCGTGGTAAAATGCCTTGATTTTCAACCACGAAGAACACGAAGAGCACGAAGATATTCAATCCCCCAAATCCGCGATAATCAAGAAAATTCGAACCGCAACGGCGCGCTGGAATTCGACGAAACCGACCCTTGCGAACAGGATTCCAACCACGACGGCCTTGCCGACGGAAAAGAGGATGCGAACCGAAACGGCGCAAGTCACCCCGGAGAACCGCCCCGCCTGACCGATGACGGCGTCAACGACGGATTGAAAAGAAAGATCGGAACAGCCCCCCTGTACAAGGACAGCGCGCCCGCGTTGCGGATTCCCATGCCGCCAAGCGAACCGGACGCGCAAGACGCCTCTCCGTTTCGCACCGCCAGCTGCCGCAACTCCACGGTGTGCCTGTCGAACACCTGAAAGACACGGTCTTCTTCGTTCCCGTCTATGATCGTGTCCAGCCACCGGCTTTCCCCGCCCCGAGCGATCCGGTCGCCTTAATCGCCATGAATTCAGGGGCCTATGGCGATCTTGAACCAATTTCAACCCAACATTTCCTTCGCTGAAGGATGACCGGGCCCAACCGCTTAAATCCGTTTGAATTTTGAATCTCTGGAAAAAATAATTGTGCCAAGGACGGGTATCGAATATATATTCTCAATGTTCGATTTTTGCCTGGTTTGAGAATCACGTGAGTATGCTTGAATTTCGGCAAATTCAAGATCAATGAAAATATGGTTGAGTTTTCGTTCAACATGCAATCTGCAACGATGAACGATTTCCGTTCGACCAAAAGCTTCAGCGGCCACCTGGAAGCCTGACGGTTCCGGCGGAGGCCGGTGAACTTGTGGTTAGCGTACGAGCTGGCATAATGCAGAGGTTTCGAGAAGTTTGACAGTCAGTCTCCGCACCCAACGCAAGTGATCCTGTCGTTGGCTGGAAGTTTTATAATCAGAAAAATTATAGAAAAAGAAGGATAAGATGAAAGCATTAGACGGACATATCGACATTACCCCCGGCATAGCTGGCGGCAAGCCGCGTATTGCCGGACATCGTATTACTGTCCAAAATATTGTAATCTGGTATGATCGCATGGGAAAAAGTGCCGATGAAATTGCAACAGAATATGACCTTGATCTGGCAGATATTCATGCCGCACTTGCTTATTATTTTGATCACCGTATTGAAATTGACAGGACAATCGAAGAAAGTGAAGTTTTCATGAAGAGCATGAGAGAAAAGGCGCGATCAAAACTGGATCGAAAGATTCTGGAGAACAGCGCCGCATGAAAAACAGAATCAGATTTTATCTTGATGAACACGTCCCAAAAGCTGTTGCAAATGGCCTCAGAAGACGTGGGATTGATGTGGTAACTGTTGTTGAAGCGGGCTTGCGCGGCGCAACAGATGAAGCTCATTTGGAGAGGGCAAAATCAGAAAATCGTGTGATTTTCACTCAGGACGATGATTTTGTACGATTACATGCTGCAGGCAATGAGCATTCCGGAATCGTTTATGCTCACCAAGGCAAAGCAATTGGAGCATTGATTTCAGGACTGCTGTTGATCTACCAGGCATTGGAGGCCGAAGAAATGGTCAATCATGTAGAATACTTGTAAGTGGTTGAAAAATGCCAATTGCTTCGGAGAGAGAACTTGGCCTCAGCCATTGAACGATTGCAATACCTTGGAAGACGGTTTTTGTGGATTGTCCGATGGTTCCATGGCCGGTCGATGGAGGTTGCCGAACAAACGCGAACTCGACAGACTTGTTCATTTGGGATTTTACGATCCTTCGATTCCAAACACCACAGGGACCGGCCAATGGTCGGAGGACGATCCTTTCCGGAATGTGCGATCGAGTCGGTACTGATCGAGCAATACCCGTTCGAACATCGCGTCGTCGGCGTGGAGCGTTGGATTTTTAATCGGAGCGTCAAATCCGGGTCGCAAATCGGGGCCGCCTCGTTATGTATGGCCGGTGAAGAACGCAAGACAGTCGGGTTGTAAACAAGTTCGAAGGGAGACTTAAAAACTACCGAATCGACCGCATATTTTTCGGGGACCAGCGTCTTCGAACCCAAGAAGAACAAAAAGGGAACACAGCCCGCGCCGTATTCCGTTTTCATACCATGTATCCGAACCCGGCAGGCAAAGTCGAAAATATCGTTCAACCCTGCTATTCGAAAGTGCCGCCGGCATAGCAGAACATTTCGCTTTCCATGATCCGTTCCGGCAGGGCCGCGCAGTTCGGGGCCGGGGCGATGAAAATTATCGGGCTTGGTTTCAACCTCGGCCATCTTTCATCCAACAGTTTCGATCATCGCCTGGATTCCGGGTCCAAAGCAAGCTCCGCCCGGAATGACGGTGTCGGTTAATCGACATTAGAATCAAAACAAGCAACCGCTTCGAATACAACTCCTGCGCCTGCGATTGTTCGGGGGGGCGCGATAGTCTCCGGGGCAATCCCAATCCTCCCGATCGCAAAGCAACGGATCGCCACCTCTCCGTCAATGTCGATGTGGCAGCCAACGACTTGCAGGACCACGGCGTTCCGGCAGGGACGACAGAAGCGGACAACATCGCCGCCGACCCGCCGCATCCCTCCCTTGTCCATCGTCTCAAGGCTTCGACATCGCCGGTCGTCGATGCCGGTTCCGATGCGGCCCATAGCCCGCTCGCGCACGACCTGGACGGAGATTCGCGGTCGGCCGGCGGCAACGGCGACGGCCTCGACCGGGTCGATACGGGGGCGGAGGGACCTGCCCGTGCCCGGACAGACTGCTCGCCGGACGCCTTGCGCAATCCCGAATGCGAACCGGACCGCGACCACGATCTCGATTGCGATCTCCTTGTTTCGCCCGTCGCTTTTTTCCATTCCCTCCGCCGCTGCCGATCCCCGGACGATAGCGGTCTTTGCCGTCGAGACATCCCGAATCGACTTGTCCGGGCGCAACCAATTTGGAAGTCGATATTTTTTTTCAGATCGGTCGTCCCTCGCGCCCTTCGTGTTCTTCGTGGTAAAATGCCTTGATTTTCAACCACGAAGAACACGAAGGGCACGAAGATGTTCAGTCCCCAAAATCCGTGATAATCAGAATTTTTTTAAAGTCATCCTCTGGTAATTTAAAAAATGTGTGACGCACTTGAGAATATTCATTGTTGACCTCCATATCTTTTTGGTTTACAAAAAATATGCTGTGATTGTGGGTACGGTTGATTTAAGGATACCGGATATATTCGAAAACATAAACTCGAGGAGCGACCTTTTCGAATAATGCAAGTATGTTTTTGAAAGGAAAACTTGCGGGGGCGGTTACCTGCTTGAGGATAATGGGAATATGAAGATAGTGATTAAAAATCTTGGCCCTATCAAACAGGCTGGGTTCACACTTGGCGACCTTACGATCATTTGTGGAGGCAACAATACGGGTAAGACATATGCAACCTACGCATTGTTCGGATTTCTGTCGTTCTGGGGCGATGCGTTTTCCGTCAATGTGCCGGAAAAGGATATCCGTCTCCTTTTAGATGAAGGGAATTTGGAATTAAACATAAAAGATTACATTGACGAGGCCCCATCCATACTCCGAGAAGGATGCAGAGCTTTTACAAAACGACTTGCACATGTTTTTGCTTCTTCGGACAAAAAGTTTGAAGAGAGCAGCTTTGAAATAGAGATAGACTCAAAAGACATCCGGCCTAGCCCGACATTTGAACGTACAATGGGTTCTGCAAAGGCGCAATTGTTATCTATTTCTAAAAAAGAAGATTCGTTGACTGTAAGCATCTCGCTATTGGTTGAAAAAGACAAAGTCAAGATATCGGAATATGTTATAGAAAAAATAATAGGCGATGCGTTAAAGGACATAGTTTTTGGACATATTCTTCCATCCCAGCCTTTTATAGCAAGCGCCGAACGCACTGGTGCCGCAATATTCAGAAAAGAACTCAGCTTTGCGCGAAATAGACTTTTGGAACAGATGGGCGCCATGGAAAAGGAAATCAATCCATTCGAACTGCTTTCAAAAGTCTATACCGACTATGCTTTGCCCGTCAAGGCCAATGTCGAATTTACGCGGCAATTGGAAGAAACGGCCCAAAAAGACAGCTATGTAGCAAAAAATCATCCGGAAATCCTTAAAGATTTTGCCGATATTATTGGTGGTGAATATTTGGTTACGAAAAACGACGAGCTTTACTACGTACCTGTGAAAAAAAGAATGAAACTGACCATGGATGAAAGCTCAAGTGCGGTCCGTTCATTGTTGGATATTGGTTTTTATCTAAGACATGTGGTTTACCCGGGAGATTTGTTGATGATAGACGAGCCGGAATTGAACTTGCATCCCGAAAACCAGAGGCGGGTCGCTCGTATTTTGGCAAGACTTGTGAACATAGGAGTAAAGGTATTTATTACGACGCACAGCGACTATATTATCAAGGAACTCAACACTCTCATCATGCTTCATAATGAGGATAAAAGACTTAAAAAAGTGGCCAAGCGCGAAGGATACAAAAAATCCGAAACTCTTGATGCCGAGAAAATTCGAGTTTATTTAGCCGAAGAAGCACTCGTTTTGTTAGACGGAAACAATCGCAGAACGCGATGTCAAACACTCGTCCCTGCGGATATCAATCAAAAATTCGGTATTGAAGCAACAAGTTTCGACAGAACCATTGAAGATATGAATCGGATTCAAGAAGAAATAGTTTGGGGAGAAGATGAATAATGACTGATTTTCAAATCCTCTCTCAGCTATTTAAAGATGCGACAAAAGTTCCTCTGCGAACTGAATACAACAAATCGTTTGTGCTATTAGACGAACCTCAGGCCACTGATTCAGAGGCCAAGATACGCAACTTGCCAGACGATGCCATCGTAATAAAAATAGATGCCTTCCGTTCACCCGACAATATTTTCAATGGCACTAAGGGTGAATGCAAAAGAGCCGATTATGCAATCATAAGCTCCGAAAGAAAGTGCATCCTGCTAATTGAAATCAAAAGAAACAAGGACGCATGGTGCCAAGTAGTAAAACAGCTAATGGGAGCCAAATGTTTTATCAAGTATTGCCAGGAAATTGGCAGGTCGTTCTGGAATGACAATAATTTCCTAAAGGGCTATCGATATCGCTATGTCAGCATCGGACATACAAGCATTCCAAAAAGAAGAACGCGGATTACCAAACAAGATGAAAGACATGACACTCCAGAAACCGCTCTAAAAATCGACTGGCCCAATTATTTGCAATTCAATATGCTGGTCGGTGGGCAATAAGCAAAAAGCTGCCAAATTTGGATTCGAATTCAAGGATTGTTTTGGTTTCAACCTCGGCCATCTTTCATACAACAGTTTCGATCATCG
Organism: Desulfobacterales bacterium; assembly: GCA_963674505.2. Classification (GTDB taxonomy): domain Bacteria; phylum Desulfobacterota; class Desulfobacteria; order Desulfobacterales; family SKZT01. The sequence goes on along the minus strand of CAXXIG010000001.1, from coordinate 3,866,156 downwards.
CCTGGATTTCGGGTCTAAAGCAAGCTGCGCCCGGAATGACGGTGTTGGCTGGCCCACGTTATAGCCAAAACAAGCAACCGCTTCGAATACAACTCCTGCGCCGGCGATTGGTCGGGAGTCGCGACAGTCGCCGGAGCAATCCCAATCCTCCCGATCGCAAAGCAACGGATCGCCACCTCCCCGTCAATGTCGATATGGCAGCCAACGACTTGCAGGACCGCAGCGTTCCGGCAGGGACGACAGAAGAGGACAACATCGCCGCCGACCCGCCGCTTCCCTCCCTTGTCCATCGTCTCAAGACTTCAACTTCGCCGGTCGTCGATGCCGTTTTCGATGCGGCCCATAGCCCTCCCGCGCACGACCTGGACTGAGATTCGCGGTCGGCCGGCGGCGACGGCCTCGACCGGGTCGATACGGGGGCTGACGGACTTGCCGCGCCCGGATAGACCGCTCGCCGGACGCCTTGCGCAATCCCGAATGGGAACCGGATCGCGACCACGATCTCAATTACGATCTCGCTTTTTCGCTCGTCGCTTTTTCCATTCCCGCCGCCGCTGCCGATCTCCGGACGATAGCGGTCTTAGCCGTCGAGACATCCCGAATCGACTTGTCCGGCCGCAACCAATCTGGAAGTCGATATTTTTTACAGATCGGTCGTCCTTCGCGCCCTTCGTGTTCTTCGTGGTAAAATGCCTTGATTTTCAACCACGAAGAACACGAAGAGCACGAAGATATTCAATCCCCCAAATCCGTGACAATCAAGAAAATTTCGAACCGCACCGGCGCGCTGGAATTCGACGAAACCGATCCTTTCGAACAGGATTCAGACCACGACGGCCTTGCCGACGGAAAAGAGGATGCGAACCGAAACGACGCAAGGCACCCCGGAGAACCGGACCCCCTGGAAGATGACGGCGTCAACGAAGGATTGGAAAGAAAGACTGGAACAGCCCCCCTGTACAAGGACAGCCTGCCCGCGTTACGGATTCCCTGGCCGTCAGGCGAACCGGACGCGCAAGACGCCTCTGCGTTTCGCACCGTCAGTTCCCGCAACTCTGCGGCGTGCCCGGCGAACACCTGAAAGACCCGGTCTTCTTCGTTCCCGTCCATGATCGCGTCCAGCCACCGGCTTTCCCCGCCTCGAACGACCCGGTCGCCTTAATCGCCTCGAAATCAGGGACCTTTGGCGACTCGAACCGATTTCAACCCGACATTTCCTTCGCCTGAAGGATGACCGGGCCCAACCGCTTAAATCAGTCTGAATTTTTAATCTCTGGAAAAAATGATTGCGTCAAGGACGGGTAACGAATATAGTTCCAATGTTTGATTTTGGCATGGTTTGCGAATCATGTGAGTATCCTTGCATTTCGGTAAATTCAAGATTAATGCAAATATGTTTGAGTTGTCGGTCAATACGCAATTTGTAATTATGAACGAAAATCGTTCAATCACTGGTTGGCATTGCCTTGACAAACGTTTGATTAAAAGCCTTTAACAAACAAAGGAAAACAAAATGGAAAACGTAGAATCGTTATTAAACAATCACAAAATTTAAGACCTCGTGAAAAATTTATGCTCATAGAAGGATTGCTTAATAGTTTAGATGAACCTGACAAGGAAATCGACTGTATTTGGGCGGAGGAAGCTGAAAAAAGATTGAAAGCACATCGTAAAGATAGAGCAAGCGGTATTCCTGCGACAGAAGTATTTTGTGAAGAATTATAAATGACAGGAATGAAAGTAATTTTCGATAAGCTTGCGTGTTTGGAGTTTGAGGATGCAGCAGAATTCTATGAACTTAAAGTGCCCGGTCTGGGCGAACGTTTTAGAAATGAAGTAAAACGCGCAATTAAAAGAATTAAAGAATTTCCTGATAGTTGGGCAATCGAAAATGGAGATGTAAGGAAATATATTCTTCACACATTTCCTTATAAAATCCTGTATTCGATTGAACCGGACTACATTTATATCATCGCTGTTGCTCACGGTCATAGACGCCCATATTACTGGATAGAACGAATAGGGGAAGAATAATAACGAAATATGGATCAGCAAAATATTGCTGCCAACCAATCATTCCAGCGGACGCCTTGGGCTTCCGCTTCGCTCCAGCCCAAGCCGCGCGCTGAATTCGTCGTTCAAGAATTATTATCCAAATCATGAATTTTTGGGCCTGGAAAATGTTCAATATTTATCGGGGGCGCCTCGTTATGTATGGCTTGTGAAGAACGCAAAAACAATCGGGTTGCAAACAAGTTCGAAGGGAGACTTGAAAACTACCGAATTGACCGCATATTTTTCGGGAACCAGCGTCTTCGAACCAAAGAAGAACAAAAAGGGAACACAGCCCGCGCCGTATTCTGTTTTCACACCATGTATCCGAACCCGGCAGGCAAAATCGAAAATATCGTTCAAGTCTGCTATTCGAAAACGCCGCCGGAATAGCAGAACATTTCGCTCTCTATGATCCGTTCCGGCAGGACTGCGCAGTTCGGGGCCGGGGCGATGAAAATTATCGGGCTTGGTTTCAACCTCGGCCGGCTTTCATCCAACAGTTTCGATCATCGCCTGGGTTCCGGGTCTAAAGCAAGCTCCGCCCGGAATGACGGTGTCGGTTGATCGACGTTATAACCAGAACAAGCAACCGCTTCGAATACAACTCCTGCGCCGGTGATCGTTCGGGGGTCGAGATATTCTCCGGGGCAATCCCAATCCTCGCTATCGCAAAGCAACGGATCGCCGCCTCCCCGTCAATATAGACATGGCAGTCAACGACTTGCAGGATCACAGCGTTCCTGCAGGGACGACGGAAGCGGACAACATCGCCGCCGACCCGCCGCTTCCCTCCCTTGTCCATCGTCTCAAGACTTCGACATCGCCGGTCGTCGACGCCGGTTTCGATGCGGCCCATAGCCCGCCCGCGCACGACCTGGACGCAGATTCGTGGTCGGCCGACGGCAACGGCGACGGCCTCGACCGGGTCGATACGGGGGCGGACGGACCTGCCCGCGCCCGGATAGACTGCTCGTCGGACGCCTTGCGCAATTCCGAATGCGAACCGGACCGCGACCACAAGCTCGATTGCGATCTCATTGTTTCGCCCGTCGCTTTTTCCATTCCCGCCGCCGCTGCCGATCTCCGGACGATAGCGGTCTTAGCCGTCGAGACATCCCGAATCGACTTGTCTGGCCGCAACCAATCTGGAAGTCGATATTTTTTACAGATCGGTCGTCCTTCTCGCCCTTCGTGTTCTTCGTGGTAAAATGCCTTGATTTTCAACCACGAAGAACACGAAGAGCACGAAGATATTCAATCCCCCAAATCCGCGACAATCAAGAAAATTTCGAACCGCAACGGCGCGCCGGAATTCGACGAAACCGATCCTTGCGAACAGGATTCCGACCGCGACGGCCTTGCCGACGAAAAAGAGGATGCGAATCGAAACGGCGCAGGTACCCCGGAGAATCGGCCCCCCTGGACAATGACGGCGTCAACGACAGATTGGAAAGAAAGATCGGAACAGCTCCCCTGTACAAGGACAGCCTGCCCGCGTTGCGGATTCCCCGGCCGTCGGGCGAACCGGATGCGCAAGACGCCTCTGCGTTTCGCACCGTCAGTTGCCGCCACTCCACGGTGTGCCCGGCGAACACCTGAAAGACACGGTCTTCTTCGTTCCCGTCTATGATCGCGTCCAGCCACCGTGCTTTCCCCGCCTCGAACGACCCGGCCGCCCTTGCTGTCCAGATCGCCCGTCAAGTCGTCGTCCTCGCCTTGATCCGTTTGCATCGACATGTTTTTCGCTGCAGGAATGTGAACCTGAAAATATCCGGTTCTACCTTTGACATGAGGTGCCATTGCGAATTAAAATTATTAGAATGAAATATTGGCGTAACGGTTGAAATGTAATAAAAACAGTGAGAGTGAGGTCCCATGAAATATAATCGCATAACAATCAATCCTGACCAGATGGGCGGTGTCCCGTGTGTGCGCGGGCTGCGGATTCCCGTAGCTACTATAGTCGGAATGGTCGCGGAAGGAATGAGTTTTCGTCAGATTCTCGATTCATTTCCCGATCTTGAAAACGAAGATATTGCGCAATCCTTGCAATTTGCGGCCGAAGCAGTCCGGGAACGGGAATTGCCGCTTGCGGAATCGGTCGCTTTATGAAGTTTCTCGTAGACAACGCTTTGTCGCACTCGGTTGCAGCAGGTTTGCGCCAAGCTGGCTATGACGCTGTGCCTGTGCGTGAAATCGGGTTCGCATCGGCAACCGACCCGGAGATTTTCGATAGGGCTTTCGAGCAAGATCGTGTCATTGTTTCCGCCGATACGGATTTCGGTGCCCTGTTGGCGGACTGGCCTTTTTCCAAACCGTCGTTTATTTTGTTCAGGGGCGGCTTCATTCACAGTCCTTCGCTGCAACTGTCATTGTTGTTGGCAAATATTCCAAATATACAAAAACATCTGGAACGAGGCAGTATTGTCGTAATCGAAAAGGACCGTATGCGTGTTCGCCCTTTGCCTATTGTGCGATAGCCATGGCATGCTGCTACCCATGCCGAAATGGCAAAAACAGGAACTCGATAAGCGATATCAGGAATATATAGCAGGCAATCAAAAACTGTATGATTGGCAGTCAGTTCACGAAGAAATCGGGAACAAGTACAAATGAAACTTCGGTATACTGAAAGATCAAAAGATGAAACTGAATTGGCTTTTGCATGACGCCACATGGACCGGCCAATGGTGGGAGAACGATCCTTTCCGGAATGTGCGATCGAGTCGGTATTGGTCGAGCAATACTCGTTCGAACATCGTGTCGTCGGCGTGGAGCGTTGGATTTTTAATCGGAGCATCAAATACGGGTGGCAAATCGGGGGCGCCTCGCTATGTATGGCCTGTGAAGAACGCAAAACAATCGGGTTGTAAACAAGTTCGAAGGGAGACTTAAAAACTACCGAATTGACCGCATATTTTTCGGGAACCAGCGTCTTCGAACCAAAGAAGAACAAAAAGGGAACACAGCCCGCGGCGTGTTCTGTTTTCCTACCGTGTATCCAAACCAGGAAGGCAAAATCGAAAATATCATTCAAGCCTGCTATTCGAAAGCGCCGCCGGCATAGCAGAACATTTCGCTTTCTATGATCCGTTCCGGCAGGACCGCGCAGTTCGGGGCCGGGGTGATGAAAATTATCGGTCTTGGTTTTAACCTCGGCCATCTTTCATCCAACAGTTTCGATTTGTCACCTGGATTCCGGGTCTAAAGCAAGCTCCGCCCGGAATGACAGTGTTGGCTGGCCGGCGTTATAGCCAAAACAAGCAACCGCTTCGAATACGACTCCTGGGCCGGCGATTGTTCGGGGGGCGCGATAGTCTCCGGGGCAATCACGATCCTCCCGATCGCAAAGCAACGGATCGCCGCCTCCCCGTCAATGTCGATAGGGCAGCAAACGACTTGCAGGACCACGGCGTTCCGGCAGGGACGACGGAACCGGACAACATCGCCGCCGCCACGCCGCTTCCCTCCCTTATCCATCGTCTCAAGACTTCGACATCGCCGGTCCTCGATGCCGGTTTCCATGCTGCCTATAGCCCGCCCGGGCGCAACCCGGACGGAGATTCGCGGTCGGCCGACGGCAACGGCGACGGCCTCGACCGGGTCGATATGTGGGCGGACGGACTTGCCCGTGCCCGGACAGACTGCTCCCCGGACGCCTTGCGCGATCCCGGATGCGAACCGGACCACGACCTCGACCACGACCTCGATTGCGATCTCCCTGTTTCGCCCGTCGCTTTTTCCATTCCCTCCGCCGCTGCCGGTCTCCGGACGATAGCGGTCTCTGACGTCGAGACATCCCGAATTGACTTGTCCGGCCGCAACCCATTTTGAAGTCGATATCATTTTCAGACCGGTCGTCCTGCGTGTTCTTCGCGGCAAAATGCCTTGATTTTCAACCACGAAGAACACGAAGGGCACGAAGATATTCAATCCTCCAAATTCGCGATAATCAAGAAAATTCGAATCGCAACGGCGTGCCGGAATTCGACGAAACCGATCCTTGCGAACAGAATTTTGACCACGACGGCCTTGCCGACGGAAAAGAGGATGCGAACCGAAACGGCGCAAGGTACCCTGGAGAACAGGCCCCTCTGGACGATGACGGTGTCAACGACGGATTGGAAAGAAAGATCGGAACAGCAACCATGTACAAGGACAGCCTGCCCGCGTTGCGGATTCCCCGGCCGTCGGGCGAACCGGACGCACAGGACGCCTCTGCCTTTCGCACCGCCAGTTGTCGCAACTCCACGGTGTGCCCGTCGAACACCTGAAAGACACAGAATTCTTCGTTCCCGCCTATGATCGTGCCCGGCACCGGCTTTACCCGCTTCGAACGACCCGGTCGTCCTTGATATCCAGATCGCCCGTCAAGGCGTCGTCCTCGCCTTGGCCCGTTTGCATCGACATGTTTTTCGCCGCAGGAATGTGAACCTGAAAATATCCGGTTCTACCTTTGACACGAGGCGCCATTGCGAATTAAAATTATCAAAATGAAATATTTGCGGAGAACGGTTGAAATGTAATAAAAACGGTGAGATTGAGGCCCCATGAAATATAATCGCATAACGATCAATCCTGACCAGATGGCCGGTGTCCCGTGTGTGCGCGGGTTGCGGATTCCCCTATCGACTATAGTCGGAAAGGTCGCGGAGGGAATGAATTTTCGTCAGATTCTCGATTCGTTTCCCAATCTTGAAAACGAAGATCTTGCGCAATCTTTGCAATTTGCGGCCGAAGACGTCAGTGAACGGGAATTTCCGCATGCGAAATCGGTCGCTTTATGAAGTTTCCCGTGGACAACGCTTTGTCGCACTCGGTTGCAGCAGGTTTGCGCCAAGCTGGCTATGACGCTGTGCCTGTGCGTGAAATCGGGCTCGCATCGGCAACCGACCCGGAGATTTTCGATAGGGCTTTTGATCTGCCCGGCGACCCTTCGCTCCAACCCTCGACAGGGGCTGCGAATTCTATTAGCCCCCGGCAAAGGCGAGGTTTTTGTCTAACTATATATGAAAAAACTTGAGATCCATAAATTGAAAGAAAATATTGATAAAAAAAAAGGAATGATAAAATGAGACCCAACGAAATCGCAAAAGAAATAAAAAAATTAAACCTCGCTGAAAAGTTATTGTTGATCGAAGATGTTTGGGATTCTATTGCTCAGAGCAATTTAGAGCTACCTATGCCGGAATGGCAAAAACAGGAACTCGATAAGCGATACCAGGAATATAGAGCAGGCAGTCAAAAACATTATGATTGGCAGTCAGTGCACGAAGAAATCAGGAACAAATACAAATGAAGCTTCGGTATACTGAAAGATCCAAGGATGATATTGAATTGGCTTTTGCATGGAAGAAAGACAGCGAAGGTGGCTTGGTTTTGAGTTTTTGGATTGTATCGAAGCTTCCGTTCAAAATATAATTGATTGTCCTGAGATGTATCAAATACGATATTCCAATATCCGCGGCTGTCCGATAAGAAGGTTCCCTTTTTCCATTTTTTATACAATTGAAGATAACGAGATTGTAGTGCATTCTGTATTTGACAACAGGCAAGATCCACGAAAAAGGCCTTAGGCAGACGATTCGGCAGAATTTTGGAACTCCGTTGCGTTCTACTCCAAAAAATATGACCCGAAGTTTCAAGATTACCTATCCTAATCATGAATTTTTGTCCCAGGAAAATTTTCGATCTGTGCGGTTGGTTCTATAATACCCGTGTAATCCTCACACAAAGGCACAAAGACACTAAGGTTGCCAAATGGTCGCTTTGCGTCTTTGTGCCTTTGTGTTAGGATGTAAAAGAGCAACCGCACAGGTCCAAAATTTTCAAAACTTATATGGCTCCGATTCTAAGGACTTACCAAGAAAGTTGCCGGGACTCTGCGGGGGATTTGGCAGCTAAAAAAATATCGTTCAAACCTGCTACTTTGAAAGTGCGGCCGGCATAGCGGAACATTTCGCTTTCTATGATCTGTTTCGGCAGGGCCGGGCAGTTCGGGGCTGGGGCGATAAAAAGTATCGGTCTTGGTTTTAGCCTCGGCCATCTTTCATCCAACAGTTCAGATCTGTCGCTTGGATTCCGGGTCTAAAGCAAGCTGCGGCCGGAATGACGGTGTTGGTTGGTCGGCGTTACAGCCAAAACAGGCAACAGCTTCGAATACAACTCCTGCGCCGGCGATTGTTTGGGGGGGCGCGATAGTCTCCGGGGCCATCCCAATCCTCCCGATCGCAAAGCAACGGATCGCTGCCTCCCCGTCAATGCCAATATGGCAGCCAACGACTTGCAGGACCACAGCGTTCCGGCAGGGATGACGAAAGCGGACAACATCGATGCCGCCCCGCCGCTTCCCTCCCTTGTCCATCGTCTCAGAACATCGACATCGCCGGTCCTCGATGCCGGTTTCGATGCGGCCTATAAGCCCATCGCGCACGACCTGGACGGAGATTCGCGGTCTGCCGGCGGCAACGGCGACGGTTTCGGCCGGGTCGATACGGGGGCGGACGGACTTGCCCGTGCCAGGATAGACTGCTCGCCGGACGCCTTGCGCGATCCGGAATGCGAAACGGACCACGACAACGATCTCGATTGCGATCTCCCTGTTTCGCCCGTCGCTTTTTCCATTCCCGCCGTCGCCGATATCCGGACGATAGCGGTCTCCGCCGTCGAGACATCCCGAATCGACTTGCCTGGCCGCAACCCATTTGGAAGTCGATATTAATTTCAGATCGGTCGTCCTTCGTGCCCTTCGTGTTCTTCGTGGTAAAATGCCTTGCTTTTCAACCACGAAGAACACGAAGAGCACGAAGATATTCAATCCCCCAAATTCGCGATAATCAGGATTTTTAACCGGAGGATCAAATCCGGGGTGCAAAACGGGGACGCCTCGCTATGTATGCTTTTTCCTAAAGACAAATTATTCGAGAGCGCGGTAGAGAGAAAGACGGGAGACCCTCGCGAGAATTCGCGGGAATACTGTATCGGAATCGAATCCGAGTCGTTGTGGCCGACATCTCGTTTTTTTCACGCAAGTATTACCGTGCCCCGTCATTCCGGGGGATTTTCATCGTCCCAGCTTCAAGGAGCCCCTTCATCCCTTCGGCAAAGCCGGAAGGGTGATGACAAACTCCGAGCCTTCCCCCGGTTGGCTGAAAACCTCGATACGGCCGCCATGGGCGTCCACGATGCCTTTGACCAGGCTGAGGCCCAGTCCGAGGCCTTTTTCCGAACGGCTTTTTTCTCCGCGGTACAAACGTTCCCAGATTTTGGGCAATTCCTCGCGCGGGATGCCGATGCCCGTGTCCCGGATTTTTATTACGACCTCCTTTTCGATTCGGGAGACTTCCAGGGCGACGCTGCCTCCTTCGGGGGTGAACTTGATGGCATTGTCGATGACATTGGCCACGGCTTGGCCGATGCGCGTGGAGTCCACGGCGGCCGGGAGGTTTTCGGGCGTACGGATGGAAAAGCCGATCCCTTTTTCCTCTGCCACAAATTGATAGAGGTCGGACACCTTTTCCAGCAGGGCGGAGATATCGACGATCTGCCGGTCGATATTCATGACGCCGATCTCGGCTTCGGATATGTCCATGAGGGTTTCGAGCATGACCAGGATGCGCTCGGATTCCTCGGCGCACTTTTCCAGCGCCTGCCGTGAAAGATCGGCGTCATTTCCGGTCTGCAAGGCGATTTCCGCGACGTTTCGCAAACGGGTCATGGGCGTGCGAAGATCGTGGGCCACGTTGTCCAGCGAATTGCGCATACCGTCGATCAGGCGGTATATATTGTCGAGCATTTCGTTGAAAAGCTCGGCCAATTCGTCCAGTTCGTCCTCGGCCATGGAGCGAGGCACTTTTGCCGTCGTTTTTCCGATATCGATGGAGCGAACGGTCCGAATAAGGTTGCGAATGGGTTTCAGGGTTTTTCTGGAAAGAAAGACGCCTCCGCCCAAGCCGAGGGCGAACAGCGGAACAACGACGATCAGGAAGCTGTCTCGAAAATGCAAAAGCACCCTTTCCCGTCCTTCGGTGCCGGCCCCCACCTGGACCCAGTGGTCCTCCGACAATCGGGCCGAACCGACATCCAGCACATACCCGGTTTCGGGTCCGGCGAGCCGTATCCAAGGCTTTTCCGCGTCGGGCGATATCTTTTCGAGTTTCGATGCGTCGAAGCTCGCCCATTGTTCCGGACAAAAGAGAAAGATGGTCTTGTTCGCATTGTCGGCGACCCTGATGAGAAACGGATAGGTTTTATAGGCACGATTTCTTTGGGCGATGAAATCTCCGACGCCGTCAATTCCTCCGATTTCATACAGGGCGAAAATGGCCCCGAGTTCGATTCGAACCTTTTCGCGATCAGCTTTTTCAAAGGTTGCGGAAATAAAGCAATAAAAGAATATGAAAAGCAAAAGCGAACTCAGTACGTAAATGCCGGTGTACCACAACGCTACCTTGATACTGATGGCTTTTGCGGGCCTATGAAAGCGTTTTGAGAACATACCCGACACCGCGAATGGTTTGGATCATTTTTCCGGGAAAACTTTTATCGACCTTGTTTCTCAGACGGCAAACCAGGACATCCACGACATTGGTCTGCGGGTCGAAATGAAAATCCCAGACATGTTCCAATATCATGGTTTTGGAGAGCACCCGGTCCGCATTGCGCATGAGATATTCCAGCAGGGCGTACTCCCGGGGCTGCAATTCGATTTTTTTTCCCGATCGGCATACCTCCCGCGTCAGCAAATCGATGGACAGATCGCCGACCGTCAGGCTCGACGATTCAATGGTCCTGTTCGACCGGCGGATCAGGGCTTGGACCCTGACCAGAAGTTCCGAAAAGGCGAACGGTTTTACGAGATAATCGTCCCCGCCTTTCTGGATGCCCCGGACCCTGTCGTCCACGGAACGCTTGGCGCTCAGGATCAGGACCGGCAGATCCACGTGCCGTCGCCTGAGCGTTTCGATAATGCTGAGCCCGTCCAGCTTGGGCAGCATGATATCGATAATGGCCGCGTCGTAGGGTTCGTTCAGGGCCAGATGGAGCCCGTCCTCTCCGTTTGCGGCATGATCCACCGCGAAACCTTCCTGTTTCATCCCCTTGGCGATAAAAGCGGCGATCTCCATGTCGTCTTCCACAATGAGCAAGCGCATGTGACAATCCTTGTTGTTATCATGTCCGACATTTAATTCTGGAATGCCCCGGTAACGCCGCCTTGCACGGCGGCGCAGCGCTTATCGAGTACGAATTCCAAACGAGGCCGCGCGGGTCGTGGAAGGCGGCCCTACCGGGGCACACGAGTTGAACCGATCATCGGCCAAACGGAAAGACCGGTGTGCCATTGGGCACCCCGGTCTTTCTGTTTTGTTGGGTTTGAATTAACTTCGGCCTGTTTTCATCCAACAGTATCGGTCGTCGCCTGGATTCCGGGTCTAAAGCAGGCTCCGCCCGATATGACGGTGTTGGTCGGCCGACATTGTAACCAAAACCGTTTTGTTCTTAGATGGAGAAGACAGCCAGCGAACGTTTCCCGAGCTTTTCGTTGGCGTGCTTCAATTTTTCCTCGCCCGTGATGACCGCCACCGAGTGTCCGGCCGCATCGGGGTCGAAATATTTTCCCGCCACTTCCACGATGCGTTCGCGGTCGAGCGCGAGAAGGTCCTTTTTGTGTTTGTCGCGAGATTCGTCGGTGAGCTGGAGGATTTTCCGGTAGAAGGACTTTCGCGCGGATACGCCGGGAGGATCGGGCTTGTCGATTTCCGAACAGACCTGCAAAATGGCCTCTTTGACGTCGTCGTCGGTGTAGTCGCCGCTCCGGATGAAGTCGAAGGCCTTTTGGAAGGCATCCAGCGTGCCGACCACGTGGGGGTCGCGGTAGGAGGCCAGGCAGAACTGGCCGTCCTCGGGACTGTAGATGGAGAACCCTCCGTATGCTCCGCCCTTTTCCCGGATTTCGCGATGGAGAAAGAGCGAGCGCATCATCTTGGCGATCACGGACATGGCGGGGGCGTCCGGGTGGCCGAACCGTACGGTTTGAAACGTGCGGGCTGCGAACGAGACCGCCGTGGAGGTGGTCCAGGCTTCTTGCGCGGCGGCGTCTGCGAGTTCCATTTCCGGCTCCCCGAAGCCGGAGCCTATGTCGTCGGCCAGGCTTTCGTGAAGGTCGGAGGCCAGCTTGTCGCCCTCCGCCAGCGGTCCCTCCTCTCCGACCAGGGCGATTCTGACGTTGTCCTGGGTGAATATCGACTTGGCGATGGCAGATAGGTCGTCCGCGATGGTTTGCAAACGCTGGTCGTTCAAGTCGTTGGTGAGTTCCTTTAAAAATCGCACTTGGTGGATGCCGTGCCAGATTTCGCTCAGCGCGGAAGCCAGCGACAGGTTTCTGGACGACAGCGAAATGGCGTAGCGATGTCCGTTTTGTACAATGGACGACTCCATGCCCGCGCGGTATTCCAGCAAAAGGTTCTTGAGACGGGGCAAGTCGGAAAAACTGTACTCGGTATAGAATTCCTTCAGGATTTCGAAGAGCTTTTCGATGTTTCTCACCAGGCATTTTCCGCCGAACGTGACGAAGGGCACGCAGACGCCTGGGCCTCTGGCACCCAGGTCGGCGTATCCGGTGCGCGCCTGTGCGGACAGGCTCACGCCCCCGGTGTACAGGTCGATACGGCGCGCGATCTGCTCGTAGTTTCTAAGCTTGGTCCCCGACTTGGGCAGGGCGTAGCAGAAAAATGGCACCAGGGGGGTCAGGTTTTCGTCGAGGTCCCCTACACCGGTCGCGGACGAAAAGTAAAAAATCCCGGACGTGGGCTGGCGATAGAGCCAGGCGGACTCGGTGATCTCCGTCTCTTGGATCTTCACCACCTCCGGCGGTATTTCGGAAAGCTCCAGCGTGGGAAGCACGGAGAGGTCCTCGGGCGTTTCCTGCAATTTTTGCAAAGCCTTGGCGTCCTGCTTGATCTTCTCGATGTCGTCTGCGGAAAGCCCGCCCATGATCTTATCCAGCTCTTCTTCCACCCGGCGATTTTCCTTTTCCTCCTTGGACTGGTCCGGGGCCAGCTTGAACAGCACACGGTGGGGATTGTCCAGAAAATACTGCCGGACTTTTCCTTCCAGAAAAGGGCCATCCGCGATCTCCTTCTTCATCTTTTCCAGATCTTCGTCGAACAGGAGTATATCCACAGGGTCCACGCCGTGGAACCAGGGCCCCCCGAAAGCCATCATTAGCTTGATGCCATAGGGGAAGGGCGTGTTGGTGACTTCCTTTCTGTGGAACTCGATCTGGTGGATAGCCGACTCAACCAGCTCCGGGTCGATGCCGCTCTTGGCCTGCTCCTCCAGGACATCCAGCACGATCTTTTCGATCTTTTCTGCCGCTTCCAGCTCCACGCCTTTCAGTCCAATGGAAAACATGGTGTCCCGGGTGTCCGCGCCGTACCCGGACGAGTCGGCCAGCGCGGTGCCCAGTCCGGAATCGATGAGGGCCTTTCTAAGCGGCGACGCGGAATTTCCGATCAGCACCTGCTCCAGGATGGCCAGGGCCAGGACCTCGTAGGTGTCCAGAATATCGGCTTGCAGCCATGCGACCGCGACCTGGCTCTTTTTGGAAAGGTCTTCGTTCTTGGCGATGGGATAATAATAGGTGGCGGTTCGGGGCTTGTCCCAACGGGGCTGGGATTCCACCTCGGTGTCCAGATCGATCTTGTCGAATTCCGCCAGCGCCCTTTCCTCGATGAAGGCCAAGTGGTCTTTCAAGGGAAGGTCCCCGTACGTGTAGAAATAGGCGTTGCTGGGGTGGTAGTGCCGCTGGTGGAACTGTTTGAGCTGCCCGTGGGTGAGCTTGGGGATGTCCGACGGTTCCCCGCCCGAATTGAAACTGTAGGTGGTGTCGGGAAACAGGGCGTTCAAAAGGGACCTCCCCATGACCTGGTCCGGCGACGACATGGCGCCTTTCATCTCGTTGTAGACCACGCCCTTGTATTCCAGCTTTTGATCGCCGTCCGAGGTGTCGTCGATCTCCAGCCTGTGCCCCTCCTGTTTGAAGCTCAGCTCGTCGAGCTTTGGGAAGAAGGCGGCGTCCAGGTAGATGTCCATGAGGTTATAATAGTCGGTCCGGTTCTGGGTGCTGAACGGGTACATGGTCCAGTCGGAGGCCGTGAACGCGTTCATGAACGTGGACAGGCTGCGCTTGAGCATGGAGAAGAACGGATCTCTGACCGGATATTTCCTGCTTCCGCAAAGGGCGGTGTGCTCCAGGATGTGCGCCACCCCGCTGGAGTCCCTCGGTACCGTCTTGAAGGCCACCCCGAAGGTGTTTTCCTTGTCCTTTCGGCTCACATGGGCGTGGCGAGCGCCGGTCTTCTCGTGTTCGAGTTCGTAGAAGACCGCTTCGATCTCGGTCAGTTCCACCACTCGTTTGAGCAAATATCCGCCGATTCGGTCGCCTGCTTTCAGGCCTGGATTTCTGGGGTCGGAAGCTTGGGTCATGTCGGGTCCTTTCTTTAAATTGCGTAAGGTTCGCCAATAATCGTTGTAATCGGGTTTAATAAGGGCTAATATCGGCCAAGTCAAGACGGAGCGCAAAGCCGCGAAACAGGACGGAGAGTCCTTGAAAACGACGCTTTTTATCAACGGGAAACGAACCATGCCGTCGCCCAAAGTATTGTTGAACTCGGAAAACCTCCGAGCGAAAAAATCGCTCGGACAGAACTTTCTGACCGATGTTTCCGTATCGGAAACCATCGTGTCCAAAAGCCGGTTGACACCCTTCGATGTCGTGCTGGAAATCGGCGCCGGGCTGGGGGCGCTGACCGTCTTCGCCGCGAAGGCCGCCGAGCGCGTCTTCGCCGTGGAAGCCGACCGGACCCTGATACCGCTTCTGGAAAAGCAGCTTGCGGCCAAGAAGGCGGGAAATGTCGAAATCATCCGAAAGAGCATCCTCCGGCTGAACCTGGAGGACCTGGACCTGCCTTCCGGAACCACGCTGGTGGTCCTGGGCAACCTGCCGTACAACATTTCCTCCCAGGTCCTGGTATACCTCATTCATAACAGACGGTTCGTGGACCGGGCGGTGCTGATGTTTCAAAAGGAGCTGGCCGAGCGAATCTCCGCAGCCCCCGACAGCAAGGACTACGGACGGCTATCCGTCATGCTCCAGTATTGCGCCAAGACGAGGATCCTGACCGAGGTGCCCGCCTCGTCTTTTTTCCCCCGGCCCAAGGTGGATTCCGCAGTCCTTGAGGTCGATTTTCTGGATACCCTTCCCTTTCCGGCCAAAAACGAGGCTTTCCTGTTCCAAACGATCAAGGCGGCCTTCGGAAAAAGGCGCAAAACGTTGAAGAACGCCCTGACCCAAAGCCAACTGCCCCTGGACGCGGGGGGCGTGGCCCAAGGTCTGGAAAATGCCGGTATCGACCCCGCCAGGCGCGCGGAGACCCTGTCCGTAGAAGAATTCGCCAGGCTCTCCGACGCCTTGGGCGAGCTTGCCGACCAAGGATAGGCTGGAATAATTCGATGCCAACGATGTCCATTCCGTCCACTAACGAAATGAACCAAAATCAAAAAGCAACAATAGATAGGAACACAAGCCACCAGCTCTTCTTCCAAACGAAAGGAGGTCCCCATCGTGCGTGACGCCAAGTATCTGGCAATCTGGGCGGCGTTTCCCGTCCTTTTCATGGTCGTCCATCCCTGGGCCGCGTCCTCGCCGAGATATCTCGACTGGCTGGTTACCGCCATTTTGATGTACGTGTTGTTTTTCTCCGTGGTGATCCACGAATTGAGCCACGGGCTGGCGGCACGGGCATGCGGGGACATGACGGCGGCGCAAGCCGGGCGGCTGACGTTCAACCCGATCAGCCACGTGAGCCTGTTCGGCTCGGTGATTCTTCCCATCGTTCTCTATTTCATGAAAGCCCCCGTGTTCGGCTGGGCCAAGCCGGTGCCCTTCAACGCCATGAATTTGAGGGAACACCCCAGAGACCAGGTATGGCTGTCCATGGCCGGGCCGCTGTCCAATTTCTGCGTATCTTTCGCAAGCTACATCCTCTATCTCTGCTCGGCCGTCGTGTTCAAGGCGCTCAACCCCGAAAACTCCATCGGAATCCATCTGGATTTGTTCACCCCCATGGACTTTTCCGGCGCGGGACTTGAATCCTTCTGGTTCGTCTGGTTCGAAATACTGGCCTTCGGCATCCTGCTGAATCTCATCCTGGGGCTTTTCAACCTGATCCCGTTTCCGCCCCTGGACGGTTCTTGGATTTTAAAAGCGGTGCTTCCCAAAAAAGCGGCGGAATTCTTCGGAAAGATACAGGCGTTCGGGTTCATCCTGATCATCATAGCGATTCACTTCAACTTGCTGGACTTTTTCCTGTACCCGGTGATGATCGTGGTCGGGGCTTACGGTTTCGTCGGCAACTGGTCCTTGCAGGTGCTGCCATGATCGCAAGCTGTCCTCGATGCGGAATTGAAAACAGGGACAAGGAGCGGGTCGAATGCCGGTTCTGCGGCTATGGTCCCCTGATGGAAAAGCAAGGCGAGGAAGATGGCGCCGCCGATGGAAAACGAAAGCTCTGCGCGGATTTGGCCGCCATGCCCATGGGTCCTGTCCTGCGTTCCTGGCGCGACCTGAACAGAGCCACCCTCGTCTTCTTCCCCGTCATTATTCTCATTGTATTGGTGAAGAAGGCCTTCAAAAGACCTTTTCCGACCCCTGTGCTCAACGACGCGACCCCCAGGTTCCGGGAGGCGAGCCTGGAGGAACTCCAGCGCCTCAGCAAAAAATCCATCGGCCGCGCCACGGAATTCCTGGAGAAATTGGGTTTCGAGCTTCGCCTGGATCTGGTCTGCCTGCAATACTCCCAGACCTTGTATGCGAAGATTTTTCAAAACAAAGACTGCACAAGGCACGCAATAGTCTACATCGGGAGCGCTACCGGAAGGGTCCAGCAAATGGCGTTCGAAGCGCTCACCTCCGGAAAAAAATGCCTCTTGGTCATGAACCGGCAAATGCTTCCGATCAAGCTGGCGAACAATATCCTTGTACGCTCCAAGGATAACCTTCCCCCCGATAAACTTGCCGATGAGTTCGAAAGCCTGGTGCGAGAAACGGGAGAAAGGCTTGTGCCCTTGTCTATTGAGCGATATCTCCCCTTGCGCTTCAAAATCGATTCTTTCATCATCGCCCAAGGGATCAAGCAGGGGGTTTTTATGGACCCGAAGAAAGACGCGGGGAGCGCATCGAGCAACGCTTCCTTTTGCGTCAACCACCCGTTGCGCCCTGCCGTCAGAAAATGCGCCGGCTGCGGAGCGGCCCTGTGCGAATCCTGCTACACCGCCAAAGGCGATTTCAACTATTGCCAACATTGCCTTAACGCCGATGCAGAGACGGAGGCCCCCCCTGCCCTGCCCGGTTCCGATACGCCCCCGCCGGTGCATTCCGTTGCCACCCCCGCGCCGAGCCTGGAACCAGGCTACGCTTTCGCGGGCCTGGGCGCAAGGGGCCTGGCCAAGATTATCGACCTGCTATGCATCGCCATCTTTGTGTTCGCCGCAGGATACGGTTTCCATTTGCTTTTCGGTTTTGTGGCCGGAAAATACTCCGAAGCGCTTTCGGCCATCGCGGTGCAGGCCACGGTGGTGCTCACGGTGGTGTTCTACTTCACGTGGCTGTTTCGACGCCTCGGAGGCTGCCTCGGCCACAAAGCTCTCGGAATGCGAGTCGTGGACAAGCGCGGAGAAACGCCGTCCATGGTTTCCGCCGCCGTCAGGTTCACCTATCACATCCTGTCCATGCTATTCGTTTTTCCGGTCGTGGGATACCTGTTCATCGCGTTTCGAAAGCAAAAACGGGGACTGCACGACACCCTCGCCAACACCTGGGTGGTGGCAAGGCACACGGGAATCAAGGCTGTTGTCGGATGGATCGTCATCGCGGCACTGGCCTCCACGGGCGGACTCGCCTCCTACCAGTCCTGGAAAACCTTCTTTTCGCCGCCGTCCGTCACCATCGGGCTGGAAAAAAAATGGGAGATTCAACAAGAATCGTCATTTGTCCTGCGCACCAGCATTCTCTCGAAGAACTTGGCGATAACAGCGGAATCCGCAGGGTTGAGCGCCCGCGACATGCGGACCGGCAAAACGGTCTGGAGCCTGGAAGGCATCGAAGGCTTTGCATTGCAGACCCCGCCCGGCGTCGAAGACTTTCCTTTGATCGGCTCCTTCGAAGACGAATCCGGCACGGTCTGCATGCGCGTCGAAAAAGAAGACGGCAAAGTGATGTGGCAAGCGGAGACCGGCCTGCGCGACGCCCGAATACTGGTGGACAAGCAAGGCGTCCTGGCCTGGAGCCAATCCGCCATGAAATGGTTCGACGCCGACGGCCGGATGGTTTGGGAAATGGAGACGGCCATATCCCCCGGCGCGGAAGTCCACATCAACGGAGACGTCTTCATCGCCAGATACGGCGAATTTGAAAACAATTCCGGCGGCGGCGAAGAACGCGAGGAGTACCGCGTCCTGGAAATGACATGCATCGCACTGTCCGACGGAACCACTCGGTGGCGGGAGGAAAATCCGGGGCAGTATGCGAACGCAAGGCCACTGATGAACGGTTTCGAAATCGTGGAAAACCCGGACGGCCGGTCGATGATGGTATACCTTCCCGAACGCCGCGTCGTCTGGACCATCGAAGACCACCCCGGCCCTGTGTTCTACTTCAAGCCCGACCGGGAAAGCTCGCCGTCCGAACCGCCCCTTCTCTACACCAACACGAAAATCCTCCGGGGCGCGGACGGTTCCGTCGTTTTCGAATACCCCGAAAACCGCAATCCCCCCGTGGTTACCGAAGACTGGCTGATCCTGAGCGACCAGGGCGAAAACAAAGCCGCGGAAGCACTCGATACCAACGACAGAATCGTCGTAATGGACCGCTTTTCCGGAGAAGTCATCGCGGCTTTTCGACAGGATCCGTTCGAAGGTCTCATTCTCGTCTCGGAAGACGACTCGTTCGTCTATCTGGTAACCTACCAGGCCCCGAAATTCGGCCTCGCCGAGAAGACGCCCTCGCGGCTTTTCATGATCGACAAGCAAGGTCCCTCGCTTCGGAAAGTCGGCCTCGGAGACAATATTCCCGCCTGGAACATACAGGTGAAGGCCTTTCCGGATTCCGGCACGCTTTTTATCTCCAAGCCCGACGGGATGGGGGGGTATGCCATGCCTGATTCGAGATAATTGGCAATTGTGCGGCAACACAGGCAAAACCTCGAAAAAGAATTCTCAAGCAAAGCCGCAAAAATTGAAAGAGCGCAAAGGTCCTTGTCTTGCGATTATCGTGTCTTTTGGTCAGACGGAACATCCATGCAAGACCAGCGAGCAGGCGATGCCCCACATAGTGGCGCATACAAGGCTGTCTAATATTCGCCACGAAATTTGCTTTTTGAACAAGGGAGCAAGCATTCGTGCCCCGAGACTTAAACAGAAGAACCAAATTGTCGATGCGCAAACCGCCCCTGCCCAAAAGTAAAGCCGGTCGTCGCCATGGAACTGGCTGCTCACGCCGCCCAGAAGGACCACCGTGTCCAGATAAAAGTGCGGGTTCAACAGCGTAACGGCCAAAGTGGCGACAATGGCCGCTTTCAAAGACTTTGCCGCCCTTTCGTCCGTATCGAGACTCCCGCCCCGCATGGCGGAACGAAGCGAGCCCCAACCGTAGAAGAAAAGAAATCCGGCCCCTCCCCAAGCTACCCACTTCGATAGAAAAGGATTTGAGGAAACCGCCGCCCCGAAACCGGCGACCCCTGCCGTGATGAATATGGCATCGCATAGGATGCAGACCAACGCGATAGGCACGTGGTAATTGCCCCGGACCCCCTGGGACAGAACGAACGCGTTTTGCGCCCCGATGGCCACAATCAATCCCCCCCCTGTTCCGAACCCATGAATGAATGGTGCAAACATCTTTTTTTTTCCTTTCATACGTAAATTGACTCGATGCTTTTTCCGGGAGGATAAACTGCGGGGAACGAAATGTAAAATTAATTGTTTTAATTATTCATGAATGATGCTAATCTGCTTTTCATCGGCGACACATTCCGGAGGCGAAGGTTAGGCTTGTTTTTTATTTCGGCCGCGCCTTCACCGCCTCGTTCCAACGCTTCGCGTTGGAATGCATACCAAGATGATTCGCGTCAGCGTTGCGCCAAGCCATGGCCGATATTAGAACCAACCCGAACTCCTCTATGGTTTTCATACCGTTGCCGTTTTTCGAACTACCGATTTCAATCATTTGCACTTCCCTTCCTGCCACAATGCTCCACCTTCTATTCGCGGCTGCCCATGGCCAGTTCGCAGGCTGGATACCAGTTGTATTCTCTAATTGACAAAAAAGAGCCTATTTTGTATATGGAAAAAGATGAGTTGTTAAAAATTGACAGATAAAATGCTGGCAGAACACAAGGCCCATCCATTCCGTCTAAGAGCCGACATTCTTCGAATCGGAGCATGGGCACCGTCTTGTTCTCTTGATTTCGCTAAAACTCTGGAGATTGGGATGGAATCGCCGGAAGTTCCTTCAGACAAGATAAGGGAGGCCATTGCAAGCCTGGCAATAAAAAAATTATGGGACCATGACTGATGAAACCTGTAATCATTACTGCTTCGGTTCTTGATTCGTATCTGCTCAAGCCATTTCTTTCCTCACTTGCCATTCTTCTGATCCTATTTCCAGCTCATTCTTTCTGTGATGAACCGTACCAAAAGATGGCGATTCCGAAATACGAGAAGATTCGATTTGTAGAAAGCGATACGGTTCACATAGAAGCCTATTGCTTGGAAGAACCGTACAGGCGGCCAGATTCTAAAACTAAATTCAAAAAATATTATGGGACAATAAAAGTATGGCTTCAGAACCATCCGGGAAAAGAGATTTCGCTGGAAAATGCCATAAATGACAATTTCATCACGATCGAAGGCAATGACAGCCACACCAGCTTGAACGTAACCAGAAACAAAAACCTCCTTGGCAAACTCGGAGCGGTGACAAGCCTTATTATTAGCGAAAGGCAAATCGAACCGGACAAATGGAAAGACTTTATAAGCAAGATGGAAGAGCTGAAAGCGGGAAAATACAACCAAGATAAAATACAAGATATTATTTGGTGGATGGGATGCAAATCATCAATGGAGCAAATCAAAGCAGTCAGCATCGATCCCCCTGTAGCTATCGCTCCATTTTTTCTTGGATACCCCTCTGACAAAGAGTTCCTTGCACAGCAGGCTACGTTGATGATTGGGGTAGTAGCCTCTCTGGTTTTGATTGCCGCCATAGTGAAATTTTATGGTTTCGCAATCACTTTCGGTTTGGTGCTCAGGTGTCTTTTCTATGCGTTTTTCGCATACTATCTGTTATCCCTTCTTGCACTATCGTTCGAAATGTCAGCCGCAATTGTTTTAACTGAACTGCTTTTAACTGTTGCCATCTCCCTATTTGCCATTTATGTCATTCCGCTATTTTTCGGCGCAATAGTGGCGGTCAGCATATTGGAGATAGCGCTATTGCTTTCGGTATGCATACCCCTTGCGGCGATTCCGGTCATCCTGGCTGTACATATATTGAGTTTTTCATTCCTGTCTTTCTGGTACATCGCTGCTGCGTTTTTATTTGCTCTGCCCAACGTCATTCTGTTTTTTGACGTATATAATGGTGATCGCAAATGGCGGAACACCATTGAATATGCAGATTCTATTATACTGACATCGATCCTTTTTTTCGTTGTACTCCATTTTATTCCCTTCTCGTTCACCTTGTTGTTTGTCTATGCGCTTCTGGCTTGTTTGGCATGGGCTAATTTTGGTTGCTGGACCGGAAGAATCGAGGGCTGGTTTTGCGCGGCAACGCTAATAATAGATCTTGCGGTTATCATTATAGCGCCTTTTATGGCGATAGTGCATTGTTGCCATTTTTCTTTGATTTTACTTGTTTGCTATGTCCTTTGCACAGCGCTTTGCCTTGCAAACTTCTTGTGCATATGGAACTGCGAAAGCTTTCGAGACTCGCCATTCGCGATAATTCTTTTAATGGATATTTTGGCCATTCAAATTGCAATATTTTTCTTATTGGTGTATTTATTTTCGTTTTCTTTTACGCTACTTTTTATTTACCTTATCCCAGTTGTTATTTTATGGATTCTGCTAATTGAAGAATGGGATTTATTCAATCTGTTTTAACTTTTAGCATCCTATTAGAACGGCCTGAAACGCTGACCCTTGGGGTGTATGATCGGGTTACAGAATTCCGGAATTACTGCCATATTTCATCTCTTCGACAGTCTTGTTCCCCAGTATCATTGCCTTGTTGGATAATAGCGCCAGATTGACAAGTATGATCGAAAAACGCGCCGGATCAATGCTGCCGTTCCGCTCAACAACAGGTTCCAGGAATTGGAAACGCCGTCTTGGTGCCCATGTGGAGGGCGTCTGCTCCAGAAGGCGTAGCATCGTCTTTTTACTTAATTGTTAAACCTATTCACAAATCAAGTTTTCACCCCATCCTTTGTCCAATGCCGACCGAACTCGACCCGGTAATAGATATCCGAAAGAAGCAATTCGCAATCAAGGGTATCGATTTTCAAGGTCTGGTCCATACTCTCGTATGAAGAGTAAATCCAAATGCCGCCATCGCCTCGCAGATATTTTTCTATACAGCAGAAATATTGGGACACGAGAATGTATTCCCGAAAGGAAGGCAGGAGGCGATAATGCCGGAACTTCTCTCCCCGGTCATATGCCTCGGTGGAATCGGAAAGGATCTCGGCGATGACGATGGGATTGAGCAGGGTATCGAGTCCGGCTTTTTCTTCCAGTTCGACCTCTCCGCATACAACCGCAATGTCGGGATACGTGTATTTTCCGATCTTTTCTATTTTAAGCCTCTGGTCGCTCAGCAAGACATCGCACGAACCTTCCATCAGCCGATTGCCCAGCAACCTGCTTAAATTGTGCTGAATACGATTATGGTTCAGGCTGGCTCCCGTCATGGCGAAAATTTCGCCATCGAAATATTCATGCCTGATTTCGGAGGTTTTCTCGAAATCGAGATATTCTTCCGGGGTGAGGCGGGGTTTTTCTTTTGGTCGAGCATTCATAGGGGCTCTCCTTTTCATGCCTGCAGAACAAGTGATTATCCGGCAGAAATCCTCGATCAAAGGTCGAAAACCACTTTCATGAAATCCCTTATGGTAATCGGGGATTTTTTTCAGAATTTTCTATGGCTTTATTCTGTTTTCATATGTTTCCGATTTCGGGTGTCTGGGGAATCTCTTCACACTTTCGAAACCCGACACCTAAAATCTCGAGTTGCCGCAACGAGACAACATTCAAGTTAGATAAAAATTCGCTTTTTGTCAACGAGGGTTTTGGTTATAACGTCGGTCAGTCGGTCAACCAACACCGTCATTCCGGGCGGAGCTTGCTTTAGACCCGGAATTCAGGCGAAGATCGTAACTGCTGGATGAAAATCGGCCAAAGCTCAATCATCGCTGTAGACCATCGTATCTTCCTTGTCGGGCTTGCTCCGCATTGCATCCGATAAAGATAAATGGTATCCATATGCAATATGCAGATGGAACTCTGAATGATTGATAGACAGAAGCCGGCAACGGATTGAATGTATTTAAATTGATCGAATTAAAAGGAACAAGCCATGAGCAATGCCAAATGGGCCATACGCACCATGGTGTCCGAAGCGGTCTACACGGACCGGCGGGAACAAATCGATTTTTTCTATCGAGCGGCCTTGAAAGCCATCGAGCGGCGCAGCATGGCCACCGTGCTGCTCGGCCAGAGGCGCATGGGCAAAACGGAAATCTTCAAACGAACGGTGAACCGCCTCTTCTTCGAACAGGATCACACGGATCCGAAAGCGGCCGTGCCCGTGTTTTTCACCTTTCCGGACGAAATCCTGAGCCGGGAGGCATTCGCCCTGGAATACACGGAGAATTTCGTCCGCTGGTACGCGGCGTTTCGACTTCGAAATCTCGAACTGCTGAATCGGCCGGGAAGCCGCAAAGACCTCGTCGATTCCATATCCGGCTCCATGGAGATATCCACCGGTTTTTCCTTTGCTCTGGACCTGTTGCAAGCCATTGAAACAGGCGGCGTCACTCTTCCTGAAAAAAAGGCCCTGGAGCTGCCGAAAACCGTCTCGGACTGGGACGATTCCACCATTGTCATGTTTTTGGACGAATTCCAAAACACCTGGCTTCCGGAATACGATTTCAGGGTCGTGGGATTCATGCAGGTGGCGGTGGAAAGCAACACCTGCATTCATTTCGCGACCGGTTCTGCCCTGAGCATGCTGGCGGATGAGATTCTCGGGAAAGGCGCCCTTTACGGCCGTTTCGAGAGCTTTCCCATCAAGCCCTTCTCGGATTATTACGGAGAAGAACTCGTACTGCGCGCCGCCAAGTTTTACGGGGCGGATATTTCTCGGATCATGGCCCCGGCGGTCTCCAACCGGTGCGGCGGCAATCCTTTTTACATCATCGCGGTGGTACGGCGGGCCGCGGAACGTGGAAAGCCCATCGGCGACGAAGAGGTCCTGAACGAAATTCTGGCGGTTGACATTTCTTCCGGTTTCATCTGGGCGGAATTGAGCGACCAGGTCCGGAGGAGGATCGACCGAACCAATGATTACGGGATCACCAAATGGGTCCTCTATCTGGCGGCCGGCCAGGAAAAAGAGGAAATCGATCTGGAACAAATCAGAATCGGTTTGAAAACCCGCGAATTCGTGGATCTCGGCGGAGGACATTAGAATTCCGGATCGATTTTTCTATATCGACCAGCGCCGCCGCCAGGGGGCCGGAAAGAACATGGAAGTGGATATCTATGGCGGAGCGGCCACGGAAGTCTGGCTGGCCGAGAGCAAATGGCGCACCGGAAAGAAAACCGGCCCGGACGCAGTGCAAAAGCTTCTGCGCCAAGGCGAACTCGTACGTCAAAGAAAAGGAAAATACCTGAAGCTTCTTCGCCTTTGGATTTTCGCCCATGACGGTTTCACGCGCCAAGCGGAAAGACTGATGGCGCAAAACAATGTGTTATGGTCTACCCGCGAGGAGCTGGACGAATTGTTGGAGACCGTCGGGCTGAGAAAACTTCCCGATTTGGACCGGGAAGAAAGGGCTTGATCTAACTTTCGGGGCTTGGTTTTAACTTCGACCGGTTTTCATCCAACAGTTTCGATCATCGCCTGGATTCCGGGTATAAAGCAAGCTCCGCCCGGAATGACGGAGTTGGTTGGCCGACGTTATAAGCAAAACCAACTTTCGAGTCATGCACGCTGGAGCGTGGGAACGAGTCAGCATAGATTGTCCTGGAAAACCCCGAAGCTTTTGATGGCCGCAAAAGCGGTTGCGACGGCCAGCCCGGTGCCGCATTTCATGCGAATCCAGTCCTGGTGGGCGAGAATCGCACCGGCGGCAAAAAGGTTCTCGTGTATGGGGCGGCCGGAGGCATCCACCGGGCGAAAATGACGGTCGGTTTCCAATCCGTACTGGTTTATATGGTGTCCGCGCGGGTCGAAAAGGTTTTTGCGACGCCATTTTTCGCGGTCGCTTTCCTGATAGACCGGCAGGTCGAACACCGTTTCCCGGATGCCGGTCCGGTCGGCGCGCAGGCCCCGGCCGAAAAAGCGGCCGGTCGCAAGCACCGCGCCTTTGGCTCTCACCGCGTGACGGTTCTCGCCCCTCTCCACTTGAAAGACGAAGTCGCCGTTGTCTTTTTTTTCCACGCTGCGGACATTGTGCTGCTGCAACATCCGGACGCCTCTGGCAGGAAGGTGTTCCTTGAAGACTTCCATGAGTCGAAAGCCGGTGATCGACGGGGGCATGGTGGGAATTTCGAAGAGGGTGCGTCCGATTTTTTCCCGAAGGTCGTAAAATGCCTTTTCGTTGTTGTTGATTCCGAGAACTGCCGGCATTCCCACGGCCTGCGCCTTTCCCAGGCGAGCGACGACCAAGTCGGCAAGGACCTTTCTCTTTTGCGGGACTTCCAGCATTCTTCCGATCTGTTCGGCAAACAGTTCGCCCTGGGTGTCCGGAAGCCGTATGCGGCAGGATTGGAGTCCTGGCCATCGGGATTTGAGGGTTTCCACGATTTGAGCCGCTCCGAACCCTTTGAGTCCCTCGAAATCGACGACGAGCGCGGGAACGCGTTTTTCCAGAGCTTCTGTGCCGTCGATCATGGTGGCAGGGACGCAATAGGTGGTTTTGATCGTGCCTGCGGGTGTGGCGACATGGATATTCCTGTCGCCTTTGCAATGATAGTTAAGACCTGCGCGAGACAGAAAGGAGAGAAGAATATCAAAGGCCTGGCGGATGTCCTCGTTGGGTATCTTGGCATAGGGGTGTTTCGGCATGTCGCGGCGGACCGCGTCGATGGCGTCCCAGGGATTGTCCCAGACCCTGACGTCGGCGACCGGATGCACGCCCATCAGGTCCATCAGGCCGCTTGCGAAGTTCAGCCCGCCGACCATGCCCGCCTGGACCGCGCTTATGCCCTTTTCCGCTGCGAAAAGAGCAGCGGCCATGCCGGTCATTCCCGCGCCGACGATCATCAGGTCGCATGTAATCTCGGACGTCTGGTCCATTTTCCGCTACCTCCCGCTTCTACCTGTCTTCTTCGAGTTCCAGACCGGCAATTCCGCAGTGAATCGCTTCCAGAAATTCGTGTCTGGTCAGATGGGCGTTGTCGAGCAAGGGGCGCTGGCCCCGCCATCGCCGGTCGAGAAACTTCCTGATCTGGCCCAATCCTTTGTCGCCATCGATCTTTTTCGAATCGTAGAGATGGGTCGCAATGCGCAAGCTGCAAAACGTGCCCTGGCAAGGCCCTTTGCCGACCCGACTTCTTTGTCCGATACCCCACAGGCTCGGCTTGCCCCCTTGGCTTTCCATGGATTCGGCGATGCTGTCCACTACGTTTTTCGAGACCATTTCGCATTCGCAGAGCAAAAAGTCCTCCGGGTCGTGCTTTTTGGCCCACGTTTTGGCGGACAGGCCAGGTTCGGTCCATTTGGCGTCCACCGTGGCGGGGAGCCGTTGCTTCGCGGTCAGGCAGGGCTTGTCGATACCCAGCTTTTCGCAAACCAAATCGGCCGCCCTTTCGGCCATCAGGCGGTATGTGGTCAGTTTCCCGCCGGTAATGGAAATGAAATTCTCCACGCCCCGGTCCGCATGGTCGATCAGGGCGAAGCCCCGGCTGACGCTTCGCCCCCCCGCGCCG
This sequence comes from Desulfobacterales bacterium, assembly GCA_963674505.2. Lineage (GTDB taxonomy): Bacteria > Desulfobacterota > Desulfobacteria > Desulfobacterales > SKZT01. The sequence goes on along the minus strand of CAXXIG010000001.1, from coordinate 3,838,826 downwards.
CCGTCGGAGCCTACCAGGGGCCTTACGCCCGAGTACGCCCGGATGTATCGCGTTTCGGCAAGCTCGGGCATCATCACGGCGCCCTCCTCGATGATCCCCTCCACCTCGTCGATCTCCGGCCAGTATTCGTCCGGGTCTTCGATCTTTATCGAGGTGGTGCCCAGAATGGAAACAGACCCGCCGGGGACCAGAATATCGGCGTCGGTCGGGTGCCGGAGGCGATTGATAACCCGTTCCGCCAGCCGGGTTTGGGTCACGATCAGACTGCCTTTGGAATAGAGCATCCCGATTCGCATGCCCGCCAAAGCGGCGACCTTGCCGGCCCACGCTCCGCCTGCGTTCACTACGATGTCCGCCTCGATGTTCGTTCTTTCCTCGGTTTCGGCGTTTTCGCAAACTACGGTTCGGATTTTTCCTTTTCGCATGGAAAACTCCGCAGCTCGGGCATTGGTCATCGCCCTCGCTCCCAGGCTGCGGGCGTGAGCCATGTTGTCCAAGGAAAGCATGAACGGATCGATGGAACCGTCGTTCACCAGATAGGCGGCAATCAGCTTGTTTGAAAGACGCGGCTCCATTTCCAGTGCCTGTTTCAAATCCAGCGGTTCCGCGCGAATGCCGCACTTTTCGCACCTGGAAGGAAAATCGGCAGCATATTGTTCGTCGTCGCCTTCGAACGCCGCGAAAATGCCTTGTGTATACTCGATGGCGTGCGGAGCGATATGCCGAAGCACCTCGTTTTCAATGCGGCATTCTTCGGCCGATGACGGATCGGAGGCCACGTAGCGCGCCCCGCTGTGCAGCAACCCGTGGTTTCCTCCCGAAGCACCGGCGTTGATGTCCGTCTTTTCGATCAGGATGCATCCCACGCCCCGCAGGGCCAAGTCCCGGGCGAGACCCGTCCCCGTGACGCCCCCGCCGATGATCAAAACCGATGTTTTCAGTTGCTTGAATGCCATTTCGGTCCCAATCCTTGTTGCGATTGTTCATGTTTTTCGGAAAATTTCTTGAAAATCGAAAAATATTTTCGCTTGAGAAAAAAAATGCGTCGTGATAAGGTGTTTTTCGATACGAAAAAGCGGCTTCATTTAGGCCGACATTTAATAGGTAGCATACGAAACGACCTTTGTCACGATAAATTTTCGTTAAACAACATCTGCCAAAAACAGGTTGTTGCAAAACGAAAACCCAACGATAAAAACGGGCAAGCAAAGGGGGTCATCCCGGATTCGTGGGAATGGGCGTTTCAATGGTAACCAGACCATCCTGGTCTGGCGAGTATTGGCTTCGACCGGGTGGCATGTCAGGGGCAGCCCAGAGTTCGAAGCTCTGGTTACCTTTCCCGCTTCCCTCCAATAGGGAGGCCGGAGACGTTCTTTCTTTTACAAATCCGAAAGGAGCCAACAAAGGTTGAACGAGGAGGGACGACGGATTGCGCGACAGGCGCGATAAGATTGTGGATCTGGTGCGAGCCCGGGGTTTCGTGACCATCGAATACCTGGCGGGGGAGTTCGATGTCACGCCCCAGACCATCCGCCGCGACATCAACGTTTTGAGCGACCAGGGGGTTTTGCGGCGCTACCACGGCGGCGCCGGTCTTTCGCCTAGTACGGAAAACGTGGCGTACACGCAACGCAAGGTATTGTGCCTTGCGCAAAAGCGGCGTATTGCCGAAATGGTGGCGGCGAACATTCCCGATCACGCCTCCCTTTTCATCAACATCGGCACCACGACGGAAGAGATCGCCAAGGCCCTGTGCAATCACAAGCGGCTGAAGGTGATCACCAACAACATCAACGTGGCTTCCATTCTGAGCGGAATCGAGAATTTCGAGGTCATCGTGGCGGGCGGGCTTGTTCGTTTCCGCGACGGAGGCATCATCGGGCCGCTGACCATCGATTTTATCCAGCAATTCCGGGTGGACTACGGCATCATCGGCATCAGCGGCATCGACTTGGACGGCACGCTGTTGGATTTCGATTACCGGGAGGTGCGCGCGGCTCGGGCGATCATCGACAATTCCAGAAAGGTGTTTCTCGCGGCGGACCACACCAAGTTCGGAAGAAACGCCATGGTCAGGCTGGGCGGCATCAGCGAAATCAACGCCCTGTTCACCGACCGAAAGCCGCCGCCGCCTTTGAACGAAGTGATCAGCGCCTTGGAGATCGAACTGTTCGTCGCCGGGCATTCCGACGGCGACGATGAAGAAGAATGCGTTTCGGGGACCAACGGCCTGGGGGCTGCCAAATCTTGAAACGTCGTCAATTCCCGTTATGGGAATTATCGGCGTCTCGAAGGTAGCCAGACCATCCTGGTCTGGTTTAGAGTTGCTGGTGAAATGTTTTTTCGCTTGCGAAACTATTTTCCGAATGATATGCATTTCAGGTAACCGCATTTCGAATCAAGGCGCATCGAACAGAGGCATTTCGGAAAAGGCCGGTGTCGCAAGCGGAAACATCGGCGAATGCGACGAAAGACGGGGCGAGATTTAAAAGCCCGCATGGACGCTGCTCTGCATACGGACGTTCATCCGAACCCCAAGGAGCGAACGAATGAGCTTGACCCTTGAGAAAATCCACAAGAAAGTCGGGTGGGAAACCCATTTGAGCGAAATCGATCTCGAATTCGAAACCGGTTCGCGAAACGTGGTCCTGGGCAGGACCCTGGCGGGAAAGACCTCTCTTTTGCGCATCATGGCCGGACTGGACAAGCCCACGCGGGGAAGGGTCCTGGTGGACGGGGTCGATGTTTCGGACATGCCGGTTCGAAAACGAAAAGTGGCCATGGTCTATCAACAGTTCATCAACTATCCCTCCCTCACCGTTTATAAAAATATCGCGTCGCCTTTGAAAATGAGCGGCATGAAAAAAGAAGAGATCGACCGCCGGGTGCGCGAAACAGCGGAGCTTCTTCATTTGGAGAAACTTCTCGACCGGCTCCCGTCGGAGCTTTCCGGCGGCCAGCAGCAGCGCACCGCCATCGCCCGCGCGCTGGTCAAGGACGCCAAGCTGCTGTTGCTCGACGAGCCTCTGGTCAATCTGGACTACAAGCTCAGAGAAGAGCTGCGAGAAGAGTTGCAGAACATTTTCGCCCAGCGGGAGGCCGTCGTGGTCTACACCACGACGGAGCCTGCCGAGGCACTGATGATCGGCGGCAATATCGTGGTCATGCACGAGGGCAGGGTCTGCCAGACCGGCCCCACCCCTTACGTGTACCACAACCCCGGCACCGTGAGGGTGGCCAAGGTGTTCAGCGATCCTCCGATCAATTTTCTGGACGCCAGCGTATCCGGCGGTTTCGCCAAGGTCGGCCAGGATGTCGCCATCGCGTTGCGCGGCCACCTGGAGGGCCTTGCCGACGGCGACTATTTTTTCGGCGTCCGTTCCAACCATCTTTTTCTGAACAAAAACAGCGAAACCGATGTCAATATTCGTTCCACCGTGGAGCTTGCCGAGATCAACGGCTCCGAGACCTTCGTCCATGTCAACCACGGCGGGGTGAAGCTGGTGGTCCAGGAAGACGGCATCCATTCGAGGAAGATCGGCGAGGGGATCGATCTTTACGTCAATCCGGAATCGTTTTTCGCCTACGATAAAAACGGCAACCTGGCCTCTTCGCCCTCCAAGGCGGCCGGCTAGGCGCATTTTGTTCAAAGGGACCCAATGGCTCGCATACAATTCGAAGAAATCGCCCACAGCTACAGGCGAAAACCACGGAACGAGTCGGATTACGCGTTGAAGCGCATCCACACGACGTGGGAGGACGGCGGCGCGTACGCGTTGCTGGGGCCTTCCGGCTGCGGCAAGACCACCTTGCTCAACATCATTTCCGGCCTGTTGACCCCCAGCAAGGGACGGGTGCTTTACGACGGCAAGGACGTCACTGCGCTTCCGCCCGAAAAGCGCAACATCGCCCAAGTGTTCCAGTTTCCGGTTTTGTACGACACCATGAGCGTTTTCGAGAATCTGGCGTTTCCCTTGAAAAACCGGGGGTTCAAGCCCCCCGCCATAAGACAGCGGGTTCGCGAGATCGCCGAAATACTGGATTTGACGCCGTTTTTAGGGAAGAAGGCCGCCGGGCTCGCGGCCGACGCCAAGCAGAAGATCTCCTTGGGTCGGGGGCTTGTTCGAAGCGACGTGGCGGCCATCTTGTTCGACGAACCCCTGACGGTCATCGATCCGCACTTGAAATGGCAGCTGAGGAGAAAGCTCAAAGAGGTCCACGAGCAGCTGGGTCTGACTTTGATCTACGTGACCCACGACCAGGTGGAGGCTTTGACTTTCGCCGACCGGGTCCTGGTCATGTACGAAGGGGAGCTGGTACAGACCGGCACGCCTCGGGACCTGTTCGAAAACCCCTGGCACAAATTCGTCGGATACTTCATCGGCAGTCCCGGCATGAATTTTCTTCCTTGCGCGGTCGAAGGCGACAAGGCGTTTGTGGACGGCGCGGCTATCGAGCTGGACGAAGAGACGGCCAAGGCCGGGCGCGAATCCGGCGGCACGCTCGAGATCGGCATCAGACCCATGTATCTGGAGGTGCGCGACAGTTATGCGGAAGGGGCGGTGCCCGCATCGGTCAAGTGGGTGGAGGACCAGGGGAGTTTCAAAGTCCTCACCTTGGACATGCGGGGGCATGTCTTGAAGGCCAGGCTTTCGGAAGAAAAAAAGGTGCCGGAAAAAGAGGCTTGGCTGAAATTTCCGAAAGACAAGACCAGGCTTTTCGCCGACGGCCGCCTGGTGGGAAGGCGCGACGAAGACGAAGGCGAACAGTAGAGGGGGCAGGCGATGGACAAGTGGGAAGACAACAAGGCGTGGTTTCTGATCCTGCCGGTCATCGTGGTGGTGGCGTTCAGCGCGATCATACCGCTGATGACCGTGGTCAACTACTCGGTACAGGACATCTTCGGCCCCGGCCAGCGGGTGTTCGTCGGTTCCGAATGGTTCCGAGAGGTATTGCACGACAAGCGTCTTCACGACGCCCTCTGGCGGCAGTTCCTGTTTTCGGCCCTGGTGCTTCTGATCGAAATACCGCTGGGAATCCTGATCGCCCTGGCAATGCCCAAGAAAGGCTGGGGCGTGTCGTTCAGCCTGGTCACGCTGGCGCTTCCCCTGCTCATTCCCTGGAACGTGATCGGCACCATCTGGATCATCTTCACCCGGCCAGACATCGGTCTTCTCGGTTCGGCCATCAACAACCTGGGGGTGGCTTTCGACCATACGGCCTCGCCGCTGGACGCCTGGATAACGCTCATGCTCATGGAGGTGTGGCATTGGACGCCGCTTGTGGCCCTGCTGGCCTACGCGGGGCTTCGGGCGATTCCCGAAGCCTACTACCAGGCAGCCAAGATCGACGGGGCGTCGTCCTGGGCGGTCTTTCGCTACATCCAGCTTCCCAAAATGCGCGGCGTGCTGACTATCGCCGTGCTCTTGCGGTTCATGGACAGCTTTCTGATCTACGCGGAGCCCTTCGTGCTCACTGGCGGAGGGCCGGGCAACTCCACCACGTTTTTATCCATATATTTAGTGAAGATCGCGGTGGGCCAGTTCGACCTTGGACCCGCCGCCGCATTCTCGCTGATTTATTTCGTCATCGTCCTGCTTTTCAGCTACCTGTTTTTCCAGGCCCTTCAAAACGTGGGGAAAGGAGAGAGCCGATGAAAATCAGAAAACGGACATACGCCCTGGCGCTGTACTTCATCCTGTTGTTTCTGCCCATCTACTGGATGCTGAACATGTCCTTTAGGACCAACGCGGACATCCTGGGAGCGTTCAAGATGTTTCCGACGGACCCGACTCTGGAAAACTACGTCAAGATCTTCATGGACGAGTCCTGGTATTCCGGCTACGTCAACTCCATCATCTACGTGAGCATCAACACTCTGATATCGCTTTTCACGGCGCTTCCGGCGGCCTACGCGTTTTCGCGCTACCGTTTTCTGGGAGACAAGCACGTGTTCTTCTGGCTTTTGACCAACCGCATGGCGCCGGCGGCGGTGTTTTTGCTTCCGTTTTTCCAGCTGTACTCCACGTTCAACCTGATCGACACGCACATCGCCGTGGCCCTGGCGCACTGCCTGTTCAACGTGCCGCTGGCGGTCTGGATACTGGAGGGGTTCATGTCGGGCATACCCCGGGAGATCGATGAAACGGCGTACCTGGACGGCTACACGTTTCCCCGGTTCTTCATCGGCATATTTCTGCCTTTGATTCGCGCGGGAGTCGGCGTAACCGCGTTTTTCTGTTTCATGTTCTCGTGGGTGGAGCTGTTGTTCGCGCGCACGCTGACAACGACAAACGCCAAGCCCATCGCCGCCACCATGACCCGGACCGTGAGCGCCACGGGGCTGGACTGGGGACTGCTCGCGGCGGCGGGAATTCTGACCATCGTACCGGGCGCGCTGGTGATCTGGTTTGTGAGAAACCATCTGGCCAAGGGCTTCGCCCTGGGACGCGTATAAGGAGGGAGGTTCGCCATGAGTCTGGAATGGATGGCCTGGACGCCGGTAACCGCAGGATTTTTCACCGCGATCTTTCTGATGCTTGTCGGCATGGGGATCTGGCAGGGAGTTTCACCGTCCATCGAAAGGCGCGGCATTCTTCCCATCGCCACCACGCGGGGCGATCGGCTGTTCATCGGCCTGCTGGCGAGCGCCTATATTACTATCGCCTGGATCGGTCTGACCGATTGGAACCTTTACTATGTCATACCCGTCATCGTCGCCTTCATCGCCCTGGTGATTCGCTTCGGCTGACCTTCCGGATTGCGAGACGCTTTTTTGTCTCCTATGGGAAAATTTCCGGAAAGCGGAAGAAGATCGGGATCGCGGGACGGTAAGGCTTGGAAAAAACAACAGAAATGAGAGGAGGAGACATGAGGAGAATCAACGGGAGGCGTTTTTGGTTGCGGTCCATTCCCGTGTGGATCGCGGTCCTGGCTTTGCTGGGGGCAGGGGCGCTCTGCTGGGCGTCGGGCTCCAAGGACGAGGCCAACTTGAAGGCCGCCGAGAAATGGATCAACGAGGAGTTTCAGCCCTCCACGCTGAGCAAGGAAGACCAGTTCAAGGAAATGGCATGGTTCGTCAAGGCGGCCGCGCCGTTCAGAGGAATGGAAATCCGGGTGGTATCCGAGACCATTCCCACCCACGAGTACGAATCCAAGACCTTGACCAAGGCGTTCGAGGAGATCACGGGCATCAAGGTGACCCACGATCTCATCCAGGAGGGCGACGTGATCGAGAAATTGCAGGTGCAGCTGCAATCGGGCGAGAACGTCTTCGACGCCTACATCAACGACTCCGATTTGATCGGCACGCACTACCGCTACGGCGCGGTGGTCAATCTGACCGACTGGATGGCCGGGGAAGGCAAGGACGTCACGCTTCCCACCCTGGACGTGGACGATTTCATCGGCAAGTCCTTTACCACCGGTCCCGACGGCAAGCTGTACCAGCTTCCGGACCAGCAGTTCGCCAACCTCTATTGGTTCCGCTACGACTGGTTCAACCGGGAGGATTTCAAGAAGCAATTCAAGGAGATCTACGGATACGAGCTGGGCGTACCGGTCAACTGGTCGGCCTATGAAGACATCGCGGAATTCTTCATGGAGCATGTGAAGGAGATCGACGGCAAGGCCGTGTACGGCCACAACGACTACGGCAAGAAGGCGCCGGACCTGGGGTGGCGCTTCACCGACGCGTGGCTGTCCATGGCCGGCGCGGGCGACAAGGGCCTTCCCAACGGCAAGCCGGTCGATGAATGGGGAATCCGGGTGGAAGACTGCCATCCCGTGGGCGCCAGCGTCTCCCGGGGCGGCGCCGCCAACAGCCCCGCCGCCAAGTACGCTCTTAGAAAATACATGGAGTGGCTCAGAAAGTACGCTCCGCCGGGTGCCCTGGGCATGGATTTCTACCAATACCTGCCCTTCCTGGCCAAGGGCAACGTAGCCCAGCAGATTTTCTGGTATACCGCATTCACTGCCACCATGGTCGAGCCCGGGCCGACAGTCAACGAGGACGGCACGCCGAAATGGAGAATGGCCCCCTCGCCCCACGGTCCCTACTGGGAGGAGGGCATGAAGCTAGGATACCAGGACTGCGGTTCCTGGACCCTTCTGAACAGCACGCCTCTGGAAAGACGCAAGGCCGCATGGCTTTTCGCGCAGTTCTGCGTGGCCAAGACCACGTCTCTCAAGAAGACCCATGTCGGCCTGACCCCGGTTCGCGACAGCGACATCCGCCACGAGTCCTTCACCGAACGCGCCCCCAAGCTGGGCGGTCTTGTTGAATTCTACAGAAGCCCCGCTCGCGTCGCCTGGACCCCTACCGGGACCAACGTGCCCGACTATCCCAAGCTGGCCCAGCTGTGGTGGCAGAACATCGGGGAGGCCGTGTCCGGCGAGGTGACCGTCGATACCGCCATGGACAACCTGGCAAAGGAGATGGACCGTGTCTTGCAGCGCTTGGAACGCGCCAAGGTCCAGGAACGCTGCGGTCCCAAGCTCAACGAGGAAAAGGACGAGCAATATTGGCTGAGCCAGCCCGGTTCCCCCAAGCCCAAGCTTGAAAACGAAAAACCCAAGGGGCAGACCGTCAATTACGACGACCTGCTTCAGGCGTGGAAAGAGGGCCGTGTGAAATAAAACCTGCTGGAATCAGGCTGTGTGACTTTTTTCAGCTCATCGCGGATTTACGGGAAAAGGGATGTCGATGGTAACCAGACCATCTTGGTCTGGCTTGCCTTGGTTTCAAAGCGGCAGCATATTCGCGACTTGGGACCAGAGCTGCAAGCTCTGGTTACCTTTTCCGCCCTCCCAAATCCGCGATGAACCCTTTTTTTTCTTTCGTCCAGACGGTTTTTGAATCGAAAAAAACGGGGCGCGGGGATACTTCCTGCGTCCCGTTTTTTGGTTTCCGCCTGGCGGGACGGAAAACAATTGATTTGACATTTTGGACGAAAGTGTCATAGGCTCCTTCCCATTCGGGCGACAGGGACCGGAAATTGTCAGCTTTTGACGCGATTGGACAAATGGGAAACGAAATCTTCATATTGATGGTCGAAGCCATGGCGCTGTACGGGACCGTGCTGGCGGCGCATTCGTTGCGGGATCGGTTCGGCACTGCCTTCTTTTACGCGTTGGTCGGGGGCCTGACCGCCATCATGTCTTGGACAACCGATGCCAGGGTGGCGGTGAGCGTCGGCGACATCACCTTCGTCGTCGGTTCTGTGGTTTTCTACACGTCGCTTTTGCTGAGCGTGTTTGTCGTCTACGTGTTCGACGGTCCGCGAACGACCCGAATCGCCATCTCAACAGTCCTTTTCGTTTCCATACTGGCCCCCGTGATCGCGGGCATGCTCCATATGCTCATGGGAAACATGGGAGTTGCCGAAATCGCCCGGGTCCCCATGCCCGATTTTCGCATCAATGCGGCATCCGCCGGGGCGACCATGATCGATTTGGTTTTCCTGGCTGTCGCCTGGGAGTTTCTCGGCAAGTCGGGGGTCATGAAGCTGTGGCTGCGCACCTACGCGACCCTTCTGGGAGTGATGTGGCTTGACGTGGTCCTTTTTGCGCCAGGGGCGTTCGCGGGCACGCCCGAGTTTTCGAGTATCATGAAGGGCACTCTGATCAGCCGTTTTCTGGTGTCCCTCCTGGCATTTCCCTTTCTATATATCTACCTGCACTGGCAGAACCGCAAAAAAGGGATAGAGATCGAAAAACGTCCGGTACTCGCCATTTTAAAACGCGTCGAAGAGGTTGAAAGCGAGCTTGCGGATGTCAGAAAAGAGATGGAGAGACGCAAGTGGGCGGAGGAGTCGCTCAGAAAAAGCGAAGCCCAGCTGGAAGCCAAAGTCGCGGAGCGCACGCGACAGCTCTGCCAGGCGAAAAAGCAGTGGGAGAATACGTTCGACGCCATGTCCGACTGGGTGGCCATCATCGACCAGGACCATCGCATCGTCCGGTCGAACAACGCCATCATGGACATGTTCGGTCTTACGCCCGCCCAGGCGGTCGGCAAGCGATGCCACCATGTCGTTCACAAATCCGACGGTCCCTTTTCCGGATGTCCGCTCGCCAAAGCGACGGGGGGCACGCTGCGCGAAACCATGGAATTTCAGACGGACGAGGGGCGATGGCTGGAGGTGCTCGTCGATCCGATGGAAAAAAGCGACGACAATGTTCTGTTCGTGCATATCGTCAGGGACATCACGGATTTGAAGAACAGGGAAAGCGAAGTCCTGACGGCCAGAAAGGCCGAGGCGTTCCGCATTTTGTCCGGCGGTATCGCCCACGACTACAACAACCTGCTGTCCATCATCTGGGGCAACATTTCGCTGCTGCGGGAGGACATCGGAGACGCCGGCGTGCAAGTCTTTTTCGATGCCGCCGAAAAGGCGTGCGATCAGGCGAGGTCTTTGACCTACAAGTTCATCACGCTGTCGCAAGGGGCTTTTTTGGAAAAGTCCTCGCAAGAAATAGGCGCCTTGCTGAAAATGGTCCTGGAAAATGCGATAAGGAAAGACCGCATCGAAATATCCATCGTTGTTCCGGAATCGATTCCCCCCATAGAAGTCGATGTCTGTCTCGCATGCGTTGCGCTTCAGAATATCGTGGAGAACGCGGTCGAATCGATGGGACCTGGAGGGAAACTGGAAATACGGGCCGAAAAGGCGCCTTCGGATAGAAAATGGAACGGTTCGACAGGGGGGCAGGATCTGCGCTTGACGTTCAAGGATTGCGGACGGGGCATACCCGAAAACGACCTGCCCAAGGTCTTCGACCCGTATTTCACCACCAAGGAATGGGGGGGCCGAAGGGGAATGGGCCTGGGCCTTGCCGTAACCCGGTCCATCCTGCTTCAACACGGAGGAAACATACAAATCGATTCGGCGCCGGGCCAAGGCACGACCGTGCTCGCCACGCTGCCCTTCGCCGACAGCGTGGAAGCGGACATATCCGAAGAAAAGCTGCCGGATTGCCGGGGCGGTTCGACCATATTGGCCATGGAGGACGATCCTGGAATCAGGAAGCTATGCGAACGGATGCTGAAACGGTTGAACTTCGAGGTGATCATCGCAAGCCACGGCCAGGAAGCCATCGAAAAGTACAAGTCCGCCGTGAAACAATCCGTCGAAATCGATTTGTTGCTCTTGGACTATAACATCAAGGGCGGTCTTGGCGGGGCCGAAACGTTGAAGCGGTTGAAGGAATTGGGGTATCGGAACCAATCGATCATGGTTACCGGTTCGCCGGGCAGCCCGCAGATGATGGACTATAGAAAACTGGGCTTCGACCACCTCCTTTTGAAGCCCTATAATCACCACGATTTGAAAGAGGCGGTGGGCCGGTTCATATCCCATCGAAAACAGAGGCAATCCGACAGCGAAATACTTTCTTGATTCTTTTTTTCACACCCATTAAGATGGATTTCATTCGGGACCTTTCCATGCTGTTGCCAGGCGCGAATCGGAATCGAAAGAGAAAGCGAGAAACGGAAGGATGAAAAAAAAACTTGCTCTTGTCGGAGCCATTGTTGCGGCGGTCGCCATTTCGTCCTTGGTCAACGCGGCTTCGCCCCCCAGAATCGCCCTTGTCATGAAATCCCTTTCCAATCCATTTTTTTCCGAAATGGAGAAGGGGGCCAGGGCCTACGCCGCCAGAGAGGATCTGTCTCTGGAGGTTTTCGGTATCGAGAGGGAAACGGATGTCGCTCGCCAGACTGCCATTGTCGAGGGCCTTGTTTCGCAGAAATTCGACGCCATGGTCATCGCTCCGGCGGACTCCGAAACACTTGTGCCGGTGGTCGAAAGGGCGCTGGACTCGGGCATGGCGGTGGTCAATATCGACAATCCATTCAGCCGCGAAGCCTTGGCCGAATGTAAGATTTCCGTGCCGTTCGTAGGCCCCGACAACGAACAGGGGGCGTGGCTCGTCGGCAATTACATCCGAAACAAGCTGGGGGGAAAGGGGCGTTTTTTCATCGTTGAAGGAATGCCGGGCGTGGAGAATGCCGATTTGCGGAAACAAGGTTTTCTGCGGGCCTTGGACGGGCACGGGGAATGCGAAATCGTGGCGATGGAGACCGGCCTGTGGCACTCGGACGAAGCCTTCAACGTGGTTTCCCGTCTCCTGGCGAAGCACGGCGCCGTGGAAGCCGTCCTGTGCGCCAACGACAAGATGGCCCTGGGCGCGCTGAGGGCACTCGACCTGGCAAATTTGTCCGGGAAAACCCTCGTCGGGGGGTACGACAACATCGAGGCGGTCAGATACGAAATGGAGCAGGGGGTCGTGCACGCCACGGTGGAACAGCACCCCAGCCTGATGGGGGAGCTGGGGGTCAAGCTTGCTCGGGACCTCGCGAACGGCATTTCGGTAGCGGGAAGAATCAAGACCCCCGTAGACTTGATCACTTACGAAAGTTTCGGGAAAAAAGTCGTTCTGTCCGTTTCCGACTTGAGCAACCCGTTCTTCCAAGACCTCGTGAGAGGGGCAAAAGAGGCTTCCGATCTTCTGGGGTTCGATTTTTCGGTCGTGGATGCCGGAAACAGCGACGCCCGCCAGCTGACGGACATCGGCGAGCTGGTCCAGGCCCAGGCCCCCGTGGATGTCCTGATCGTCAATCCGACCAACACCGACGCGGCCATTGCGGGCATCGAGCTTGCCAACCGCGCGGCCATACCCGTCATCACAGTCGATCGGGCGGCGGCGGGCGGTAAAATTCTCTGCCATATCGCCTCCGACAACAAATCCGGAGGGCGCATGGCTGCGGAATATATTGCCGACAAGTTGAACCGGGAGGGAAGCGTGGTTGAAATCGAAGGCATTCCGGGAGCGTCAGCCTCCTTCGAAAGGGGCGTGGGGTTCAACGAAGCGCTTTCCAACTATCCGGAAATCCGCGTTGTTTCCAGGCGGACCGGCTGGTTCGACCGGGAAGACGGCGCTTTGGCCATGCAGGTCGTGCTGAGCAAGGGAATCGAATTCGATGCGGTTTTCGCCCACAATGACAACATGATTTTAGGGGCCATGGACGCGTTGAAGAAGGCCGGCGTTAAAAAGGACGTCGTCCTTGTGGGTTTCGACGCCATCGCCGAGGCCCGAAAGGCGGTCGATGCTGGCTTGCTGGACGCCACCATCGCGCAGCAGCCCGCGAACATGGGGCGCAAGGCGATCAAATGCGCCGCAAGCTTCTTTCGGGGCGAACACGTTCCGGAAACCATCGAGTCTCCTCTGGAGATCATCGTAAAAAGACCATAGAAGTCACGGTAGAAAAATGTTCAAAAAAATCGCCGGCAGGTTTTTCGTTTTCACAGGGTTGTTGGTGCTTTTGTTCGCCGTCAACGTTGCCTTTGTCCTGATTTTCACAGAGAAGGGAAAAAGCCTTTACAGCCAGAAGGAACAGGTGCTGCACATCGAGAAGACCGCAAGCCGGCTGGGGAAGCTGTTCTGGGAAATCCGGTACTGGGAGGACGCCATCATCTACAAAAAGTCGCTGTCGGCCGAAAAGCAATTCCGGTCGGTCATCGATTCGTTCAAACAGGAACTGGGCCTGCTGGAACAAAAAATCGCCGACCACGATATCAGAGAGGAATTTTCGGGCTTCGAAGACATCCTAAGCCGCTACGAATCTTCCTTCAACGAACTGGTGCAGCTCCAGACGGCTCGCAGGCTCAAGGAGACCGACCTGTATTCGGAATTCGACATCATGATGTCGTCGGCCCTGCGCAGCGGCGAACAAAGCTTGATCCGGGTGGTCACCACCCTGGGAAGGTTCCATCGGGACTATCTGATCAACCGCGACGAGTCCGGGATGCGCGCGGTCCTTTTGACGATAGCGTCCCTCGAAGGACCCATGAGGCAAGCCGGGATCTCGGGCCAAAGGCTCGAAAGCCATCTGGACGCATACAAGGAGACGATCGGCGCCATCCAAGACCAGGATGCCCAGATTCTGTCCATCCAGGAAGATTTTTCCGCGATTACAAAGATGCTGACTTTAAAGGTGGACTCGATTCGCTCCCGCGCGAAATCCCTCTCCAACGTCTCCTCCATGGAATTTGAAAAGATGGAGAAAAAAATCGGCTGGATTACGGCCGCGTGGGGCTTTTTGGGGATGTCGATTCTTCTGCTGCTGATCTCTATGGTCAAAAAGCAGATCGTCGGACCGGTGTCCCGTATTGCTTCCGTGGTGAAGCAGGTGAGGACGGAGGACCCCAAGGTTCGTTTCGAAACCGTCGGCAACGACGAAATTTCCCAGCTGGGAATTTCAATCAACGAGATGATCGACGGCATACAGGAAAAGGCCGAAAAGGAACTGATGCGGCTTGCCGCCGCCATCGAACAGATCGCGGAGTGCATCATTCTGGCCGACGAAAACTGGGACATCCGCTACATCAACCCCGCGTTCACGGAAATGACCGGCGTGGATCATTGCGAAGCGTTGGGTCAAAATCTTTTCGAAGTCTTCAGACGAAACGGAAAGTCCGCCTTTCCCGATCAGACGAGAAACATGCTGGATCGGGCGGGACAGTGGTCCGGCAAGATCAAGGTCGCAAAGAAAGGGGGCGGGTTCGCCAGTCTGGAGGCGGGAATCCGCTCGGTGCGATTCGAGGACAGGGAGGACAAGAACTACCTCGCGGTCCTGCGGGACGTGACCACGGAATCCCTTCTGGAACAAAAACTGGTCCAGGCCCAGAAGATGGAGGCCATCGGCACGCTGGCCGGGGGCATCGCCCACGACTTCAACAACATCCTGTTTCCCATCATCGGCTTTTCCGAAATTCTGAAATTCGAGCTTGCCGAAAACGACCCCAAGTCCGAAATACTCAACGAGATCATCAACGCAGCGGAGAGGGCCTCCAAGCTCGTCAAGCAAATACTGGCCTTCAGCAGGCAAGTGGAAAGCGAACTGCAACCCCTGCGGGTCCAGTCCATCATCAAGGAAATCCTGAAGCTGACCCGATCCACCCTGCCGAGCACCATCAAGATCGAGCAAAAAATCGACAACGACTGCGGCCTGGTCATGGCCGACCCGACCCAGATTCACCAAATAGTCATGAACCTGATCACCAATGCCTACCACGCCATGGTGAAAACCGGAGGGACCTTGAAAGTCGGACTGACCAGGACTGTCCTGGAGGGGGAAGGCTTGGGCGAGCAGGAACTCGAGCCCGGCGCCTATCTGCGCCTGAGCGTTTCGGACACGGGGGAAGGCATACCGGCCGAAATCATGGATCGAATCTTCGAACCCTACTTCACTACCAAGGAGAAGGACAAGGGCACCGGGCTGGGCCTGTCCGTAGTACACGGCATCGTGAAGAACTACAAGGGCGACATCAAGGTCGAAAGCACTCCGGGAAAGGGTACGACGTTCGAAATTTATCTTCCGATGATCGAAAAGGACGCCGATGCGGATCAGGCCGCCCCCGCGAAAGTCGTACCCGGCGGAAACGAAAGGATTCTCTTCGTGGACGACGAGGAACTGATCTTGAAGATGGCCAAGACCATGCTGCAAGGTTTCGGCTACGAAGTGACCGGGCGTACCAGCAGCGTGGAAGCCCTGGAGGCGTTTCGCGAAAACCCGGACCGTTTCGACCTGGTAATCACCGACATGACCATGCCCAACATGACCGGCGAGCGGCTCGCAAGAGAGATGCTCAAAATCCGCCCCGATATCCCCATCATCCTGTGCACGGGGTTCAGCGAACAGATCAGCGACCAGAAAGCAATGGCCATGGGAATCCGGGACTACATCCTCAAGCCCATTCCTAGAGACGAAATGGCCATCAAAATCCGCAACACGCTGGATTCGATAGAATCGATCTCCGTGGGTGACCGGCAATGAAAGACATCCGCTTCAGATTGCACACTTCAGACGGCCTGACCCGCCGCGGCGAATTCACCACCGCGCACGGCACGGTCCAGACACCTGCCTTCATGCCAGTGGGCACGGCAGGCTTCGTACGTTCCACCATGCCGCGCGACGTGGAAGAGACGGGCGCGGAAGTGGTCCTGGCCAATACATATCATCTTTCCCTGGGCGAAAGGCGTTTTACGGTCAAGCACATTGGCGGCCTGCACACCTTCATGGGCTGGAACAAAACCATTCTGACCGACTCGGGAGGCTTCCAGGTCTTTTCCCTTCCGAATAAAAAGATCACGGATGACAACGTGACCTTCTCCTATGAACAAAACGGCGAAAAGATCACCCTGACCCCGGAGCTTTCCATGGAGATCCAGCGAGATCTGGGCGCGGATATCGTCATGGCCTTTGATGAATGCGTGGAATATCCGGCCGAACACGCTTACGTCAAACGCGCGGTGGAGCGCACCACGGCCTGGGCCAGGCGCTGCCGCAACGCAACACTGAAACCGCACCAGTACCTTTTTGGCATTGTCCAGGGAGGCGTTTACAAAGACCTGCGCAAAAAAAGCGCCAAGGATATTACAAAACTCGGTTTCGACGGGTATGCCATCGGCGGGGTGAGCGTGGGCGAGGGCCACGACCTCATGCGCCAAGTCGTCGGCATGACCGCGCATCTTCTTCCGGCGGACAAACCGCGCTACCTCATGGGCGTGGGGCTGCCAGAGGATATCCTGGCGGCGGTATCTCTCGGCATGGACATGTTCGACTGCGTCATCCCCACGCGCTATGCCCGCAACGCCACGCTTTTCACCCGCGCCGGCAAAATGCGCATCATGGACAGGACTTACCGCAAGGACCGCTACCCCGTCGATACCAAATGCCGATGCTACACCTGCCGCACCTATTCCCGCATGGTGCTCAGATACCTTTTCTTTGCGCGCGACCCCCTGGCCGAAACCCTGGCGACTATCCATAACATCGCCTTTTATCAGAATCTCATGGCCGATATACGCGCCGCAATAGAGCAGAAGCGCTTCACGCAGTTCCATGAGGAATGGCTGGCGCAGTATTTCCAGAAAAAAAATCGTGCCGCCCTTCAGAAAGGCGGCAACTGAATCAGCAATTCAAAAATTGGACCATTATTTTTCAAGAAGCTCGTAGAGCAGATCGACCCGTTGCCCGAAATTGACCATGGCGGCGCTCGGGACCCTGTCTATTTTGGGCTCGACCTTGATCCCCTGTCCCGCCTGATCGGCTTCCATCTGCACAAGCTTGACCACCATTTCGTAGTTGCCCGCGCTATGAAGACCGACAACCTCCCCCCTGGTGTTGAAAATGGGACTCCCGCTGGCGCCTCCCGCAGACCCCATGTCATGGTGGATGAGATAGTTGCTCCCGAAACCACCGTCTCCCTGGGTATAGTCCGTCATGGAAGTGACAATCCCCGTTTTCAGCGTGGCAACGGGACTGAAGACATTCACATTGCCGTGTTCGAGATCTTCCATCGGAAAACCGAGATAGGCGACGCGATATCCCGAATCGAGCCTTTTCAGCTCATTGGCGCCGGCCAGCGGAAACCAAACGCCGACCTTGCCGTCGATGGCCAAAAGCGCCACGTCGTAACTGCCGCCGAAGCTGCTTTGTCCGTCGAAGCCCAGCCGAACGCTCCCGAACTGGGGATGGATTTTCGCACCGATTACCCGGAAACGCTTGTCGCTTTGCCTGTTGAGGGCTATGAAAGCCTCGGCCCCCTTCTCTTTGGCATTTTGGATGCCTTTCACCACATGGGCGTTGGTGGCGAAAAGGTTCGGCGCAACCGCCCATGCCGTGGCGCATGGAACTGGTTGTCTTCCCTCGAAGACAAAGACCACAAGTCCGACGGCGTTAGCGTATTTCGTGGCCATTGCGGCCAGTTGCGCCGACGAGTCTCCGCCCGGAGCGACAAAGCCCGCGCCGCCTGAAACACTGTCGGATGTTTTCGCGGAATCCGGCGAAATCACGCTTTTCCATTGCTGCGCCGCAAGCGTGCAAGGCAACAGCTGCGACAGCGCCAAAAAGAAACAGGCGAAAGTGATGGTAGTTCTTTTTGTCATGATGGCTATCTCTCCCTTTTTTTCCTTATTTGGTTTTCGAACATTCACACCGGTTCGAACTCCTCCATCCACGAAAGAAAAATCGCGGCCTTTTCCCGCCCGTGGCGTCCCAGGCTCCGCAAGATCCGCTCCGGCGTCTTCTGCCTGCCGTCCGCGCTGCTTTTGGAGAAGAACTTGTCTGCATAGCACACGATTCTTTCCTCCAGCGTCCTCGGCGTCATGTCGCGCAGCGGAAGCGGCAGTTTCTGCCCCAGGATGTCGTCCTCGGTCAAGCCCGTGCCGATGTGTCTTTCACAGACCATGGCGTGGCGGAAAAGGCCCAGGCTTTCCAGCATGGCCCGCCCCAGTATTCCATGGACGATATACGGACGGTTCCCCGAACATCCCAGCGAGGGGGCGTCGGTATGGATCATGCCGATGTCGTGAAGCATGGCCGACTCGTAGACGAAATCCAGGTCGGGTTTCCGATGGGCGAGACGCTCCGCGACGCGAAGGGCCTTTCGGGCGACCTGCGCGCCGTGGTCGAGCAGAACAGCGCGGGCTCTGGAACCGGGCGGATAGAACCGGTCTATGATTTCGACGCAGTCCGTCACGATTTTCCGCCGCGTTTGGTCCGCAGAAGGGCTTTTTCGATGAACGGTTCGATGGCCCCGTCCAGGACCGCCTGCACGTTGCCGATGTCCAGGTCGAACCGGTGGTCCTTGACCAGCTGGTACGGATGCAGCACGTAGGAGCGGATCTGGCTGCCCCATGCGATCTCGTCCTTGCCGTCGTGGATCTCCTGCATCTTTTCGTCCTGCTTGCGCTTTTCGAGCTGGTACAGACGCGCCTTGAGGACCTTCATGGCAAGGTCCTTGTTTCTGTGCTGCGACTTTTCCTGCTGGCACTGCACGACGATTCCCGTCGGCAGGTGGGTGAGTCTCACCGCGCTGCTGGTCTTGTTGACATGCTGCCCGCCCGCGCCGCTGGCGCGGAACACGTCGGTCCGGATGTCCCCTTCGTCGATGTCCACCACGATCTCCTGGTCGAGTTCGGGATACACGAAGACCGAGGCGAACGAGGTGTGGCGCTTGCCGCTGGCGTTGAAGGGCGATATTCTGACCAGGCGGTGCACCCCCGTTTCGGTCTTGAGGTACCCGTACGAGTACTGGCCTTTGGCCGTGAACGTGGCGCTCTTGATTCCCGCCTCTTCGCCGGGCTGGTAATCGATGATGTCCGACTCGAACCCTTTTCGTTCCACGTACCTCAAATACATCCGGAACAGCATCTCGGCCCAGTCCTGGGCTTCGGTCCCGCCCGCTCCAGCATTGATGGAGATGATCGCGTTGTTGGGATCTTCGGGCTCGCTGAGCATCAATTCCAAAGACAGCTTGCCGAGCTTTTTCTCCAAGGCGCCACCCATCCGCCGGGCTTCCTTCAAGCTCTCCTCGTCGGACTCCTCTTCGCCGAGTTCCGCCATGACCTCGGCGTCCTCCAGCTCTTTTTCCAGTTCGACGATCCTGTCGATCTGGCCCGAAATCAGGGAACGCTCCTTCAGCACCGGCTTGGTTTCCTCGGGATTGTCCCAGAAGCCGTCCTTGGCGATGATCTTTTCAATTTCCTCCAGTCTCTTTTTCTTGGCAGCCAGGTCAAAGATAGCCTTTCAACTGTTCCAGTTTCTCCTGCAATTCTTCCAGCATGCCTTTGAGTTCGTCTATCATTTTCTTCTCCTTTTCATTTGTGATTTATTGGGAAACAAGGTTTTGCGCGGCGAAAAACGTTCATTTGCCGCTTTTCCTTTTGGATCGGAACCCGCGCAACGCAACTAAAATTAACACGAAGGAAGTTCCGACGCAAGCGACCGGCAAAAAGTCCCCGAATCGCGTATAGACACTTTTTTCCTTGAGCAGGGGCAACTCTTTCGTCAAAACCGCGTCCACGTACAAGTCCGATTCTTCCAGAACGTTTCCGGCCGGGTCCACAAACGCGCTTATGCCGGTGTTGGCGGCCCGGACCAGGGTGCGACGGTTTTCCACGGCCCGGAAAACGGACATGTCGAAATGCTGATAGGGACCCGAGGTCTTTGCGAACCAGGCGTCGTTGGTGATGTTGACCAGAAGGTCCGCCCCGTTTTTCGCCATTGCCCGGGAGAGGTCGGGAAAAATGATTTCGTAGCAGATTTGAACGCCGATACGCCGGTCTTTCCAAGGCATGGCGTCGCCCTTTTTGCCCGGTTTGAAATCCCCCACCTGGGCGACCATTTTCCCGATGAACGGCAACCATCTTTTCAATGGCACGTATTCCCCGAAGGGGACCAGATGCACCTTGTCGTACTTGGCCGCGACATTGGGGCTCGCATCGATCAGATAGGCGCTGTTGTAATAATACACCGCATTGTCGATTCGTTTGAACGAGGGACTTCCAATCAGAAAGTCCGTTCCCGTTTCGACGATGCCCTGCCCCACCATTTCCGTCAAATGCCGGTCGAAAAGAAAATAAAAGGGGGTGGCCGTCTCGGGCCAGACCACCAGATCCGGCTTTTCCCTTTTCGTCGAAAGGGACATTTCGATGTATTTTTTCGTGGTGGATTCCTGGTACTCGGGCGCCCATTTGACGGCCTGGTCGATATTGCCCTGCACCACCGCGATGGTTTTCTTTTCGGCGTCCGCCGATTTGTCCCGGATGCCGGAAATGCGCCATTGGCCGTAGAGCAAGGTCGCGGCCAGCATCGCGGCGAATGCGCCCGCGACCGCGAGGGTCCGGCGACGGCTTTCCGGATCTTTTCGGTTCTCGTCGCTGGAAAAATGCCTTATCCCGACATAAATCGCGGCATTGGCCGCAGCCAGGAAGAAACTGACGCCGTATACCCCGAACACATCCGAAATCTGGATGACATGAAGAAGATCGATCTGGGAATACCCCAGAAAGCACCAGGGCAGTCCGGTGAACAGAACTCCGCGCAGGTATTCCATGGATACCCAGAAAAGGGGGGCCGCAATGAAAAGCCCGGCGCCAAAACGGCCCCAAAGACGTAAAAGCAGACAAAAGGCGCCCACGAAAATCGCCATGTACGCGCACAGCAGAAAAAGGACGGGGACAGCCAGATACAGGGGCAGGCCGCCGTAGGTCTGCATGGTGTATACGAGCCAATAGAACAGGGACAGAAAATGCGCCAGTCCGGCCGCATACCCGACTCGGAAAGCCTCTGCCGGAGGCAATCCCTCCACCGCGAAAAAAAGGGGCGCCAACGCGAACCATCCCGCCCACCACAGCCCAGGGCGCGGGAACGCCAGCGTCAAAAGGACCCCGCCGATCACGGCAAAGAGCCACCTCCTTCCTTCTTCTCCGGCATGCAAGAATTTCAAATCGAAACGTCCTTTAGAAAACGCTCTCTGTTGCGTCGAGTCCCCGAATACCGCCCGATGCGGTTCGAGGCGGCCCTTTAACACGGAAAATCGGTATTATTCTGTATCGCACAAAGGGTGTCAACGCATTTTTTGCCTGTCGGTCTTCGGACATTGGCGAAATTCGGAGAGCGTTTTTTTCGAAGGCCTATGCAATCAGTCTTGACGAAAAATCCATAAAAAGTTAATCAAGTGACCGAAAGAAAAACCAACAAACAAGGATGCAACGACATGAAACTCGGAATCATCGGCCTGTCCGGGTCGGGAAAAAACACGGTGTTCGAGGCGCTGACCCGCACCTCTTCGGAATCGGGAAAAAAGGACGAAATCAGACTGTCCACCAGCGACGTGCCTGACGACAGGGTGGATTATCTCAGCGGCGTCTACAAGCCCAAAAAAACCATCCACGCCCGGGTGGAGTATCTTCTGCCCGGAAGGCAGGACATGCTCAGGGACGTGAGGGACTGCGACGCGCTCATTCACGTGGTGCGGAACTTTTCGGTCTACGGAGTCAAGGATCCCTCTCCTGCCGAGGATTTCGGCAACCTGGACCAGGAGCTGATCCTCGCCGACCTTGTGGTGGCGGAGAAACGGCTGGAAAGGCTTACCGCCGAAAACAAGAAAGGGAAGAAGGCGGACCCCGAGGAGCTTTCCCTGCTGATCGAATGCGCCAGGCATTTGAACGAGGGGACCCCGCTGCGGAAATTTCCGGAAATCGCCTCGGCGCCGGTCCTGCGCGGGTACGCGTTTTTATCCGCCAAACCGGCCCTGGTGCTGGTGAACAACGAGGACGAAGACGACTCCCCGCCCGGGATCGCCGGTCTTGCCGACCGGGAGGAGTGCATGGTGATCCGCGCCAAGCTCGAGCAGGAACTGGGCCAGATGTCCGCGGAGGAGGCCGAGGACTTTATCGCGGAGTTCGGGGTGTCAGCGCCGGCCACCGACCGTCTCGTCGCTCGTTCCTACGAGCTGATGGGCCTGATTTCGTTCTTCACCGTCGGCGAAGACGAGGTCCGCGCATGGACCATCCGCAAAGGGACTTCGGCCCTGGACGCCGCAGAGGTGATCCACTCCGACCTGAAAAAGGGCTTCATTCGCGCCGAAGTTCTCTCCTATGCGGATTTCATCGACGCAGGGTCGTTTCCGGAGGCCAGGAAACGGGGACAGGTCAGGCTGGAGGGCAAGACCTACGTGGTGCAGGACGGCGATATCATCACCGTGAGATTCAATGTATGATCATAACAGCAAGCATCGGGAGATCGCAATTATGAAGAGAAAACCCGCAATCATTGTCCTGCTGACGGCATTCGCCATTGCGATAATTTTCGCATTTCAAGGTTGCGAAGACAAGCCGCGGAAATCCTCGTCCGGCGTCCTGTCGGACATCAAGAGCAAAGGGCTTCTGATCGTCGCCGCGGCGGGAACCATGCCTCCTTTCAACATGAAAGCCGGCGACGGCGAGGTGCACGGGTTCGAGGCGGACCTGGCGAACAAATTCGCGGAATTCCTGGGAGTCAAGGTCCAATACGAAATCATGCCTTTCGCGCAGCTGCTGGACGCCTTGAAGGATGGCCGCGCGCACATGGTCATGTCCGGCATGACCATCACTCCGGAAAGAAACGTGGAGGTCGCTTTCGTGGGACCGTACTACGTTTCCAGCAAGGCCGTTCTCACCAAGGAAAAATCGGTGGTGACCGGAACGAGCATGAAGAGGTTCGACGACCCCAGGTTCAAATTCGCGGTCCTGAAAGGATCCACCAGCCAGAAATTCGTGGAGGACAACTTTCCCAAGGCCCAGCTGATAGCGGCCGACGGATATCCCGAGGCCGTGCGTATGGTCCTGGAGGACCAAGTACACGCCCTTCTGGCCGACTACCCGATCTGCGCAGTCACTCTCATGCAATATCCCGAAGCAGGCTTTTATTCCGACATCGTCAGGCTCACCTACGAACCGCTGGGAATCGCCGTTCCGGCGGACGATCCCCACTTGATCAACTGGCTGGAAAACACCTTGGCCACCTTGGAAGGCGACGGCACGTTGAAAGCCATCGAGGAATACTGGTTCAACGATTTGGGCTGGATTTCGCAAGGCCCTTGAACACAGAGGCGCGATAGGTAACCATGACGAAAAAGCCGACGTACGAAGAGCTGGAGAAAAAAATAGCGGATTTGGAGAAAAAATCCGAGCGGCTCGAATGCGTCGAAGCCGAAATGAAGAAAAACCTCCGGTTCACGGAGTCTCTTCTTTTGGCAATACCCATGCCGGTTTTTTTTAAGGACGCACAAGGGCGCTACATGGGTTGCAACAAGGCCTTCGAGGAGTTTTTAGGAGTCAATGCGCAACAGCTGAAGGGCAAGACGGTGCAAGAGACGTGGCCGAGCGAACTGGCGGAGGAATACCACCGCAAGGACCTCGAAATGATGCGAGACCGGAGGCACCAAATCTACGAATTCGAGATCGAGGACAAAAACGGGGATACCAGGTCCGCTGTTTTCCACAAAGACGTTTTCTACAACGAGCGCGGCGATTTGGCCGGACTCGTGGGCTGTATCCAGGACATCACGGAAATGAAAAAGGTCGAAGGGGCTCTGAGGGAGAACGAGGCGTTCTTGAGCAAGGTGCTGGAGGCGACGCTTTCCGGGCTCTATCTTTTCGACTTGAAAGACCGACGGAACGTTTTCGTCAATCCCGCGTATACGGAATTGACCGGCCTTGCCATCGACGACATCCAATCCTTGGACGCAACCCGATTCCTGGAAAGGTTCCATGCCGACGACCGTCCCGCCATGCAAAAACACTGGGAAAAAATGGCTGCGGCAAAAGACGGCAAGGTTTTCGAAATCGAGTACAGATTTCTTTCCGCCGACGGCCGATGGCTCTCCTGCTTTTCCCGAGACTCGGTTTTTTCCAGAGAACCCGACGGTTCCGTCCGTCAAATCATCGGCGCCTTTCTGGATATTTCCGACCTGAAGCTTTCCGAGAAAATTCTCATGGAGTGGAACCAGAACCTGGAGAATCTGGTGTCGGAACGCAGCGCCCTGGCGGAGAAGCGGGCGGAACAACTGCGATGCCTGGCCATGGAACTGACACGGGCCGAGGAGCGAGAGCGCGGCAGGCTGGCCTGTCTTCTGCACGACGACCTCCAGCAGGTCCTGGCCGCCGCGAAGCTGAACCTCACATTGCTGGGGCGGCCGGGGCAAACCGAGGACGAAAGGAAGAAAAAGCTCCTCGCCATTTCCGACATGCTGGACGAAGGCATACGAAAAACGCGCTACCTTTCCCACGAATTGAGCCCCATGACCTTGAGCCGCAACAGCCTGTTCACCGCTTTGCAGCAAATCTCCCACGACATGATGCAAAAAAAGCTCCTGACCGTTTCGGTGGAGGCCGATCCGGATGCGGAACCCAAATCCTCCGTCATCTCCACCCTTTTGCTACGAGCGGCCAAGGAGCTTTTGTTCAACGTGGTGAAGCATTCCGGGGTCGATTCCGCCCGCTTGATCCTCAAGAACCAAAAGGACCGTATCTCCATGGCTGTGGAGGATCGCGGCGCGGGATGCACCTTGGCGCGGCGGGGAAAGAAAAGAAACGAGGCCTCCGGGTTCGGCCTGATCAGCATCGAGGAAAGACTCAACCTTCTGGGGGGCCGAATGAAAATCGAAACCGCGCCCCAAAAGGGATTCCGGGTCCGTATTACGGTTCCCAGGGACGTCCCGGACGGCCATGGGGACGAACCAGGGATTCGCTTCTGATATGACGGACAAAAAGGACAAGACCCGGATTTTCTGCCATACCAGGGACATCAAGATGCCCATCGCCCCGCACCGCTGGCTGGCAATCCTGGAAGAAGCCTTGAAAACGCCGGAAAAGGTGCTCGAGGAAGGGGACGATACACGCACCGCCCGGGTGGCCCTCTCCCCCTGGGGACTTGTGTGCGTCACCGAAGTCGAATGGTCCATGACGAAAATGCTCCTGTCTCCGCTCAAACCCTTCAGAAGACAGCTCTACTGGAAAAGCCTTCTGGAACTGAGGAAAAGGGAAGTCTCCACCGTGGAACCGCTCCTGTATTTGGAAGTGCAGGACGGAAGGTTCGTGCTGCGCTCCTATCTGGTCACCCGGTGGCTGGGGGCCGAAAGCCTGGCCAAGCTGGCGAAGGAAAGGCTTCCTTCCACGGAAAACGAACTGAAGAGGCTTGTCAAGCAGGCCACCTACCTGATCTCCCACCTGCACAACATAGGGTTCGTCCACGGCAACCTCGACTGGAACCACATCCTGATCGACCGCTCCCGCCCCGACCCGGTCGTGCTGGGCGGCCTGCACGAAATCCGAAAAACAACGTCCTATTCCCTTCACGGAAAGGACCTGGCGAGATTCGTCCTTTCCGCCTACGCCTACGGGTTCGAGCGCGAATTCGCCGACCGCATCGTCGGATGGTACTTCTGGGCCGCCGGATACCGTCCCGAAGCCTTCGACCGGGGGCTCATCCGCCAGCTCGCCAAGTACGAACTCACCTATCGGGGGACCGGAAAGTCCCGTTTCTTCGACCTGATCAAAAGATGAACCACCAAAAAGAATTCGGGGGAGCAGTCGTAGTCGTAGGTTGGGTTGAGCGGGGTTTCACGTTGGGTTTCGCTTGTTGCCTGCTTGCATAGAGCACCTTCGATTTGCATTTAAAAGAAAAATTAGCGAAACCCAACGATTAACGACGCTCAACCCAACCTACGTTTCAGCCCCGACCCCAAATCCATTAGAATCAGGAAAACTACGACTGCTTTGCTTCGACATATTGCTGAAAAACAGTTTGACATTGCCACCCGTTTATCGTAGATTTCCCAGTTCGATCAAATGGAAATGGTCGAGCAGCGCATTTTGATGAAAAACAGCTGGAAGTCGCGGGCAACGACAACCGAAGCGAGGAGCGGAGTCTATGAAAAACTGGGAAAACATCCTAATCGGGGAGAAAACCCATGTCGGCCATGTGAGAGAAAACAACGAGGACAACTGGCTGGTGGTCGATCAGACCGACGTGTCGCCGGAAGCCTTGGAGCAATTCGGCATCTTGGTCGCGGTGGCCGACGGCATGGGCGGATGCGCAGCCGGGGAGACCGCCAGCGAGACCGCCTGCGACCGCTTGAGGGAGTTTTTTTTCGAACAGAACGGAGGGCATAGTAAAAAGCCCGTTTTCGAAACAGTAGAAGAAATCGCCGAAAGCATGAAGCACATTTTTTACATAACCCACGATGCGATTCTGAGACTTGCGGATCAGAACCCGGATTACGAAGGCATGGGAACCACCCTGTCGGCCTTGATGATCCACGGGGAAAAAGCCGTCGTCGCCCATGTGGGCGACAGCAGAATCTACCGCCTGAGAGACAACGGCCTTACGCAGCTCACGGTGGATCACACCCAGGTGCAGTCCCTGATCGAAATGGGACGGCTCAACCCCGAACAAGCCAGGAACCATCCGGGAAAACACCTTCTGACCCAGGCCATGGGCGTCGAGGACGGCATAGAGGAAGTCTACACCCGTATCGAAGACATATCCCCCGACGACATCTATCTGCTTTGCAGCGACGGCCTGTACGACATGATCGACGACGCTTCCATCCAGAAGACTCTGGCCGAGGAACCCATCCCCCAAAGGGCATGCGAACGCCTGGTGTCCCTGGCCCTCGGCGCGGGCGGAAGGGACAATGTCACGGTGCTCGTGGTGCGATTGGCGTAGGGAGAAACACCAGCCAATTCAAGGAGAACCGACGGATTCGGCCTTTTGGCAGAAATTTTCGTCGATATCAACGAAACAAGAGAAAAAGCTTTATGAACAATACAGTTGAAACAAAGAAGCCGTCTGCCGACGAAATCGCGGAAAAGGCGATGGCCGGGGAGGATATATCTCGATATTTTACCAATAAAGGCAAGATGAAACCGGCTGTTTGTCAGGTCAATGTGGATTTTACCGCCGATATGATAGAGGAATTGGACAATCTGGCGGAAAACTTGAACATCAGCCGCCAAGCGGTGATCAAATCTTTGTTGCGGCAATCCCTTGACAGACATTATTTGGCCCGGAAAGCAGCTGCCGCCTCGAAATAAAAGGGAGTTTCGGGCATACTCATTGCTCAAAGACAGAATCGATTCTCCTTAGGTTTTTACTGCCGCTCGAGCATGATCGCGGCAAAGGCACCTGAACTTGAATTCTTTCAGGCAATACACGACGGAGCATTCGACCGGCTCGTTGGGGCAGGACCAGGCGATCCCCCAGCCTCCGCGCCCTCCTCTGGAATAATCGCATCGGACATCGGTCAGAAGCACGTTCAGGCAACCGCACGACGGGCATTCCAGCAATATTTCGCCCTTTTGCAGCCATGCCTTGGCAAGGGCCTTTTCGGGGAACCTTTTTTTGCAACCCTCGCAGATTTCCCGCACTTTCATCGAATTACCTTTTTTTCTTTTCAGGGTTGATTCTTGGACCGACCGTAACAAATGGACTGAACGCCAAGCGTCCCGGCATGCGTTTTCGTGCCAAGCATGGGAACGAGGGGGCCTTCATTTCCTCGCAACAAGATTGACACGCCGGAACGTTTCAAAGCACCGACCGTCATCCTGCCTTGTTTCCCTTATCATTTCGGCGACGACATAATCCCTGAACCCAGCCTTGTCGGGCTCGGAGATGCAGGATAGAAATGGGACAAGGCTTGGCTGGTCCAGCCAGCCGATCATGGTTTCGGTATCCGGGAAATAGCGGTCCGCATTTTCCCCCCAAACCCTGGCTTCCTTGAGTTCGCTCCGACCGACAAGCCGGGAATATTCATCGACCGAAGGCAAGTACCAGGGCCATGAGAAATCCGAAAAGAAACGGCGAAAAGCCTCCTTTTCCATGGCATTTCGGACAACCTTGAAAAAGTGGACGCAGTTGCCGTCGGCCGCGAAATTGAACCGCGCAAGACCGCCGCTTCGAAGCGCTTTGGATACGTTTCCCAAGAGACGCTCGTGGTCCTTGACCCAATGAAGCGCCGCGTTGGAATAGACGACATCGAATTCGTCATCGAACTCCATCTCTTCGATATCCATGAGGACAAAGCTCAAATTGGCGCTTTCCTTCGGCTTGGCCGCATCGATCATGCCCTGCGAAGCGTCGATGCCGACGACTTGTCCCTCGGGAAGCCGCTCCGCGATCATCGCCGTGTTGCCCCCGTCGCCGCACCCCAAATCAAGCACCCGCTCGTCGCCTTTCAACGACAACTCGGAAATCAGCCTGGCCCCCCAGTCCTTCTGATGGGCCGACGCCTTTTCATACTTTTTACCGTCGAACTCGTAAGTCATTTTCTCCCTTCCCGAAACGGGTTATGCACCTGCGAGCCAAAAGGTCTGCGGGACCACATGCGCGCACGACCTTCTATTCGCCCGATTCGCCACGCTTAAACGTCCCCCCCCTGTTGCCGGGCGGCGTTGTCCGCCAAATCCGGTCGCACCCTCGTGGAACCTAACATACTATCAACGAGATTGACACACAACAATCATTTTGGCATACTCCTTCACATGGGAAGCAAAACATCCGCGTCAGTTGTGTTCCTTGCCTATCGTCTCGCGTTGTTTTTCGGCATGGGACACGACTTTTTGCGCAGCATGGATTCTACAACCAAACCAATAATCGGGAGGGCCTATGACGACATTGCCCAAGTACGACGAGATTCACGTAGTTTCCGACCTTCACATGGGCGGAAAGAGCGGTTTCCAGATCCTTCGTGAAACCAGACGGCTGGCCGCGTTTGTCCGCTGGGTTTCCAGCCGGCGGGCGGACGGACGGGTGGCGCTGATTTTAAACGGTGACGTGGTCGATACACTTGCCGAGAGTTCCGCTCCCGGCCAATACGTCTTTGTGGACGATGCCGTGCCCGTTGTTCGGCGGATCATGGACGATCCCTCCTTTGCGCCCGTCTGGCAAGCCCTGGCCGAACTGGTGGATACGCCTGGCCGCACCCTCGTTTTCGTGCTGGGCAATCACGACATCGAACTCGCCTTTCCAGCCGTGCAGCAAGCTGTCATGGAACGTCTGGCCAGCGACGATCCAGCGACCCGGGGCCGCATCGTCTTTTCCACCATGGGGGCCGGGTTCGCCTGTCTGGTGGGCAACAAGCGGGTGTTCTGTACCCACGGCAACGAAGTGGATGCCTGGAACTATATCCGATACGAAGACCTGGCCAAGGCGGCCCGCAGGCTGAACTGCGCCCGCAGCCTCCGACCCTCCGAGTGGGAGCCCAATGCAGGCACCAAAATGGTCAAGGACATCATGAACGACATCAAGGGCAAGTATCCCTGGATCGATTTGTTGAAACCGGAGACAAAGGCGGCGGTAGGGGTGCTCGCGGTCATCGATCCCGGACAGCTGGAGAAGCTCCGCCGCATCCTTCCGGTGGTGGGCGAACGGTTCGAGGGTGGCCAGGAAGTGGACCAGCGCCTTTCGGCAGAAGGGTTCCAACAACCGGCCGACGCCCAGGCGAAGCCGATAGGCCTGGATCATCTCCTGGGTCCCAACCTCAAGGAGGGCTTGCTGGGAGCAGGCGGCGGCCGCCCCACCGCCGAGGACCTGCTGTACATGGCCGAGGAAGACTACAAGGGATTCAACCCCGAGGCGCAATCCCCGGACGAAACCCTGGGGGCCGGGCAATATTTCTGGGATCGGATCACCGGCTGGCTCACCGGCGTCAGCAAACAGGAGGCCCTGCGACGCGCACTGGCAGACTGGCTGGAGAAAGACCCCACCTTCGACGTCTCGAACCGGGACGACACCTGCAAACGGGTGCTCGATTCCATCGGCACCCAAATCGATTACATCGTCACCGGCCATACCCACCTGGAGCGGACCATCGACCTGGGGGGCGGCAGTTTCTATTTCAACTGCGGCACCTGGATCCGCCTGCTTCGCTTCACTCCGGAAATCCTGAAGGACGAAGCCGCTTTCAGGCCGGTGTACGCGCTGCTGAAGAACTGCACCATGGAGGATATCGACAACGCGAAATTCAACGGCGCGCCCTTTGTCCTCGACCGATGCGGCGCGGTCCGCATCAAGGAGGAAAACGGCGCCGTGACCGGGGGGCTCTATCACGTCAAGCAAAACGAAGACGGCGCCATCCGGCCGGAACTCGTCCCGCCAAAAAGGAGCTGACACCATGGACAGTATCAAACAGATCAAACTGGAAATCCTGCGGCCCGGCCCCTCCCACAACCAGTTGCTCTCGCCGCTCACCCCGTACATGGCCATCTGCCGCCAGGACGGACCGGTGACCATCCACCTGCCGTTCGAACAGCGCCAGATGCTGACCCGGCTGGCCCGGCTGCGCTATTACACCGGCAAGGACCGCATTTCCGACGACCAGCGCGAGGCCGAACTGCGCGATATGGGCGAGATCCTGGGCCTTATCCTGGGCCGGGTCCCGGCCCTGATTTCCGAATTGGGCACCCTGGGTACCGAACCGGGCGCCCTCGTCCACCTGCGGCTTTCCTTTTCGGCCCACGAACTGGCCCTGGTGCCCTTCGAGTGCGCCATCGCCACGGACGGGTTCCCCGGTTCCGGCTCGCCGCTCTTTCTGCAGACCAACATCCCCATCACGATAACGAGGGAAGTCCGCCACGGTCGCGATCCCAAAGTCCAATGGAACAGAAAACCCCGCATCCTGTTCATCTATGCCACGCCGGGCAACCTCGCGCAGGTTCCCTTCAAACAGCACCTCCTGGCCCTGCGCAAGGCCATCGCCCCCTGGATCGCCGCCCAGGACACGCCCGAAGAACAGGTCAAGGAAGTGGCCAAAATGCTCACCGTGCTGCCGGAGGCCACGCTGAAGCAGATCCGGCGGGCCTGCGCCGACAACGCCTACACCCACGTTCACATCCTCGGCCACGGCGCGCCCTACGAATACGCGGGCGACCGTCGGTACGGACTGGCCCTGTGCGCAGAAAGCGACCCCACCCAGACCGAGGTGGTGGACGGCGAACGTCTCGCCCTGGCCCTGACCACCGACCGCGCCACCTCCTGCTCAGGCCAGAACCGCCCTACGGTCGTAACCCTGGCCACCTGCGATTCCGGCAATGTCAATTCGGTGCTGACCCCCGGAGGCAGCATGGCCCACGAACTGCACGCCGCAGGCATCCCTTGGGTCTTCGCCTCCCAGTTCCCGTTGTGGATGCGCTCCTCCACCCTCTTCACCTCCATCGTCTACGAACGCCTGCTCCAGGGGGCCGACCCGCGCTGCGCCCTGCACGAACTGCGGCAGCGCCTGCGCACCTCCTGCCCGGAAACCCACGACTGGGCCAGCATCGTGGCCTATTCCTTCGTACCGGCAAATTTCGCGGACCAAATCGATGCTTTTCAAGACCGGCAAAACTGGGCGCGGATCGAAACCCAGCTGGCACGCATCGACCACCTAGTCGAAAAGAGGAAAGGCAAGCAAACCACGCCCCAGGAATGCGAAACGGAGATCACAGCCCTGTGCCAGGCCATCCGCCAAACATGCCGACAATGGCTGGAGGATCAGATCCCCGGCGAATCCGGAACGCGCATGGCCAAGCTTCTGGGCCTCTGCGGCGCCAGCGAAAAGCGAATCGGCATCGCCTGCGCCCAGCAGGCCGAAAAGACCGCCGACACCCTGCAAAAACGCACATTGGAGAAGAACCGCGACGAGGCTTATAAAAAATCCTGCGACTACTATCGCCGGGGCCTGGACGAAGCGCCGGACGAACACTGGCTGATCACCCAATACCTGTCCATGCGCGCGGTCAGCGATCCCGAAGCGACCGCCGACACCCTGGCGGCCGAAGGCTACCACTGGTGGCGCGTGGCAAGGGAAATTTGCGACAGACACGCCACGGTCAAAAGCGGCCAGGCGCGCTTCTGGGCCTACAGCTCCCTGGCGGAGCTGGAGCTGCTCGGCACGGTCTATGGCGGCGCCGACTACCAGGGTGCGGAAAACCTGGAACGGGTCGCCCAACGCATCAAGGAGTATTGCCGACAGCACCGCCAACTCGGCAAAACCCTCGACACTTCCGTTCGGGCAACCTACCGGCAGCTTCAAAGGTATCTTCCCGATATCTGGAAGGGAACGGAGTGGAAGTGGGAGACTTTGGCAACTGCGGCCTTGTCCGCTCTCGGCGACGATTTCGGCATAGAACAGTCGGAGAGACCCGAATTATCGGCATGAGATGCGACCCGGCGTTATACATGAAAGGTTCAAAAACTTGTCATTGAGGTTATGGATGCAGCGTTTCTGGAGGAATTCGTATACCTGATAATGTGTAACTTATTTTGTTCGGCCTTCTCGATTTCAATCCTTTGTCGATTTTTTGCCCATTCCCCCTGCCATGCAACTTTCCCGTCCGCCCGCGCCCGCCTTAAGGCGCGGGCGGACATCCAATTATATACTACAGCTTTGCTTTTATTTCCGCCATCTTTATGATCGGAAGCGGATGCGCCCCCTTCCCCGCAATGGAGTCCAGCAGTTTCTGGGGAGCGCTTCTGTAAAATAGCGATACAGCAACCTGTCCGCCTTTTACGCCTTTTTCGGGCAGCTCGACGGTTTCAAGCAAGGATTCCCCGGGGGGCACTCTTCTGTCTTTGAGTATCTCTCGGGCTTTGGAAATGTTATCCACAGGGTTTCCGTCGCCGTCGCCGAAAATTGTGTTGTAGACGATGGCATCCTCCGGTAAGTATTGGTTTTCGTCCCTGACTCCAGAGGCATATACGGTTTTTCCCTTTTTATCCTTCACCACAATTTCCAGCCACATCTGGCGCACATCCGTCAGCCCCGTCGGCAAATAGTGCCCCGCGCCCGTATTTTTCACCTCGATCACCAGTTTGTTTTGACCCAGCTGCTTTTTGTCGATGGCCAAGGCCGCTGAATTTTGCAACCGCGATACGGCCATTTGGGATTTTTCCTCGTCGCCGTTCAATTTCGGAAGATAGGCGTTGGCCCCCACGAAATAGTGGGTGAATACATGCTCTCTTTCCGGACCGTCGTCGGACGCCAGCCCAGGATTTTCAGGTCTTTCGGTGCTGCCTGTCGCCGGAACGCCGGGCCGTTGAAACATATGACAGCCCTGGCAGGTGACGCGCTTGTCCGGATCGTCCGAGAAATAAGGTCCGTTTTTCCATTCGGTGTAGGTTGTCTCCAGGTCGGTTTCGAAAACCACATGCTTCACATTGTGGCAGGTGCCGCAGATTTCGGAATTGGTGTGAAATTCCGAATATGCGACCTCGTGAAAACCCGATTCCGAGTCCTTGAAGGGCCCCCGCTTGACTCCGGGATCATCCTCGCCGTTTCCAGGTTCCAGCTTCAGATCGTTGTTGTACATTTTGTGCGCTGTGACTGCGGAATGGCAATAATCGCATTGGATTCCCATTCGGGCGATTTCCGGAATTTTCTCTCTGTCATCCGACGACTTGGTCGGATAGCCGGTGACAACCCCAACGGGGGTGTGGCATTTGACGCAAGATTCCGCTTCCTTGATTTCATCCGGGTCGGTCAGGCCTTTGCGAAAATGATCGGATACGCCTTTATAAATCAAATCCCAATGGGAAAAGTGATGCATTGAATTCTCCCACTGCGCATAAATATCCGAATGGCACCCCCCGCACGTTTCCGGCTCGATAAACTGATCGACCCGATAAATCTCCGCCAAGTCGGGTTTCTCTTCCTTGAACCAACCTTTCAATGCGATCGCCAGGACGGTAACTGCGATCATTAGTGCCGCTTTTACAATGTGTTTGTTATCTTTCAAGTTCGCCATTTTCGTGTAGCCTCCCGTTTATTTTATTGCAGACAAGTCCCTCTCTTGAGCCTGGGGCTGAAGGGATGTTTGTGTTTCAGGATGTTCTTTAGTATTGAATAGAAAAAAAATCAATACAAGTTGCTTCTTGTCGTTCATATTCCAAACAAATTTATTGACAAAAGCATGGTTCCCGTCTACAGAATCGACAAGCATGCCTTGTAGGCAATGCTTGTTTCAAACCCTATCGACAAAAGCTTCAAACCCCATCAATAAAAAAGGAGGCGTCACATGAACAAAAAGAGTGCTTCGATGCGTCGGGTGGCCATTTTTTGCGGTGTCTTTTTCCTGTTATGCTGCGTTTTCGGCAGCTCCGCCTTGTGCGCGGACGCAGTGAGCGTCATTTTGAAAAATGCATCTTCGTCAAGCGTCGATGTCGAACTGATCGACCAGTACGGAGGCAATTTCACCGCCACCATAGACGCGGGAATGAGCCAAAACCACACCTTGAAAGTCGGTAGCGACGTGATGGTCGGCGGCAGCTCCGTTCACGTAGTCGCCGCCGGGGATGACGGCAAGGAAATCGTGGTGGCCCAATAGGTCCGGAAACGACAACGATAAACCATGAAGTTCCGTAGGGACGAAAGAGAAAAGCATGGCGGGCCGTGCATGACATTGCCCATCGACTACGAGGCCCGGCGATGGAATTGCCGGGCCTTTTTTATCCGATTCCGCAGGACCGCCGTTCGATATTCCAAACAGATACGAGATATTTCGGATCCGTCCGATCCAGTCGTAGTAGGCCAAGTTTCTGACGGTTCATGGCTTTTAGGCGCTTACAGCGTTTATTTTTCCGGACGATACGCCTATGTCGCCGCGTTTTCGGCCGACCGCCTCACCGTAGTGGATATCGGCGACCCGGTCAATCCAGGCGCGATCGGAAGCGCTTACGACGGCGACGCCCTCGGCAATGCTTCCTGTGTCTGCGTTTCCGGACTTTATGCGTATGTGACGGCCTATCGGGGCAATTGCCTGACGGTTGTGGATATCGTCGATGGCGCAAATCCTGTTGTTATCGGGACAGTTAGCGACACCAGCCTGGATGGCGCGCAGTCGGTGCAGGTTTCCGGGCGCTATGCCTACGTCGCGGCCCTTGCTGCCGACCGTTTGACAGTGGTCGATATTGTCGATCCCGCCAATCCGACCGTGGTCGGAAGCGTTACCGACAAATGAGATTATCAAACGACGGGTTGGTTGTACAATTGCTGTTTGCGTTTTCATCCAAAGCCAAGTCCAGTGTGACGCCGTCAAGTCCAGGCTCGCCCGCGTCCTGATCGCCGTCGCCGTCCTCGTTGTTCCACACGCGATCTCCGACCGACGCCGTTCCTCCATACCCGAAATCAATATCGAAAACATTGTACGTATTCACCACCGTTCTGATCGTATGTGAACCTCGTACGCAGATGAGTTTCACATCAATTCACTCTTCGAGGTCCGGCCCCGTTCAATTCATCAGCCCCTACGCCATACTTTGCACCGCGACGCAATGGAGACTGTCCTGAAGGAGAATCCGCCTGTCGCGTTCGATTTTCCCGTGCGGTATTATTCCGTTGATACGTGGGAGTCAGGTTCTTGTCGGAGTTGGAAAACGGCAAGCCGACGCTGCAAATCGGCAAGGCCATCCAAGTTCTGAGATGATAAGATACGGCAGAGCCACTTGCGCCTCTGCCTCTCCTCTCGCAATGATTGCCAAGCGAAAAGCCCGACCGTCGGGATAGGCTTTTCATTACGCTTGAGCGTTGTTTGTCGCTGTTCTCCACTGGCGGGACATAGCGGAGTTGGCGAACTTCCGCCATCTTTTCCACGATACAGGAGGTCGGCCCGGGCAGTGGAGGTTTCATGTATTTCATCCCCCGGTTCCAGCCCGCGACCAGGTTCTTTCTGTACTCGTTGGCACCAAAGCCGGATCCTTCTATTTTGCGATGATGTCAATTTCGCCAAATCCGAGAGCAAATGATTTCATCGAGGAAAAATACTTGGATGCGATAAGAAAATACTCGGAAATACAGGATTGTTTTTCGCCGCCTTAGAACGCATTGATTTTCTTGGTCATTATGGCCCCGTGGAGAATTGCCAATTTGAAGGTTCTTCAGTAAGACGGCGTCGAGTCAAATTGCAAACATCTTTCTTACTCTCTTCTCGCGGCCTCCCGAATCCCGACAAGGGAAAACCTCATGACGTGGTCCGCGATCTTATCCAATGTCTCGGAATTCCAGGGACGCCCCAGCAGGTATTCCAGGTCCCCTTCGCCCAGGATCAGAAAACCGCGGCACTGGTTGACGACGCTCATTTCGCAGAAATACAGGATCTCGTCGGAGATGTCCTCGCCCGCGATCTCCCGGATGATCTCCAGCAAACGGCGTCGGCGCGGTTCGATCAGCTTTCGCCAATCCTCGCCGATGATCCCAGTGGGATTGCCGATCTCTCTCAGGTACATGCTCGTGAACTGGCCCCCCTTGCCCTTTCCCGCGAACTTTTCGATCAAATAGCGAATGATGCTTCGCAGTTGCTGCTCCGCAGGCTTGTCCCCGGAAAATTCGGACTCGGGTATCTTCTCCCTCTCAAAGGCGTCTCTCCAGGCTTCCGCATACAGCGCCGCCTTGCTCCCGAAGTGGTAATTGACCGACGCCACGTTGACGCCCGCGCGCTTGCAGATATCGGACACTTTGGTGTCTCGAAACCCCTTTTTCGCGAACAATTCCCGGGCCGCCTTCAACAGCCGCGCCCGGCTTTTCCTGCTGTCTTTTCTCAAGGCCATTGCCGAACCTGTTTCGTTACGTGACCGCTTTTTCGGCCGGTCGCCGTATCGCCAAAGCGTTTAACGAGCGGCCTAAATGAAAAACGGTTCATCGTGGATTTGTGGGGAGCGGTTAAGGTAACCAGAGCTTCCAGCTCTGGTCCCGTATCGCGAAGATGCCGCTGCTTGGAAGCCAATGCATTCCAGACCAGGATGGTCTGGTTACCATTGACACGCCTTTTCCCACAAATCCGCGATGAGCCTGAAAAACAAGCAATTTTTTACCAAACCTTTACAATTCTATTTCCCCGCGCAAAAAATCCTTTACACGACCGCCCTATTCTTCATGTGCGGACAATGCGCGGGAAGCTTATTTGAAGCGGTTTCCATGTGTTCCAGTTCCATCGGAATTCAAATGGTTATTTAAAATTATTATTTGAAATTGTCAAACGATTTTGTTATTTTATCCGCCGACCTGAAATCAAAGAATTTCAAAAAGGAGCGGAACATGGAAAAAGCGAAACAACAGAGTGTTTTTCAAGACGAGTGGCGCGGGAAGCGGGCCTTTTTTCCGGGCTTGCGTCCTGCGGCCGAACGGGGGGGCCGTAGCTTCTCGTCGATCAAGACAGCCGCGACGCTGGCGATTCTGGCCGGACTTTTTATCTTTTGCGGCCAGTCGTGGGGAGGCTCGCCCGGCGGCCAGGGCCGCGCGCCCGTCGTGACGGTGGTTGCGGTCACGGAAGCGGAGGTGAACCCGCCGTCGGAATACATGGGCCGGGTGGAGGCGATCCAGGCCGTGGACCTTCGCGCCCGGGTGGAGGGATTCTTGGAAGAGGTCAAATTCGAGGAGGGCGCGGACGTGGCTTCCGGGGACCTTTTGTATGTGATCGAAAAAGCGCCCTACGAAGCGGACGTCGGCGAAGTGAAGGCGCAAGTGGCCGAGGCTGAGGCCACGCTGACCAAAGCCAGACAGTACCTGGATCGTCTGAAGTCGGTGGAGCACGGCGGCGTTTCCGCTTCGGACCTGGAAACGGCAGTCAGCACGGAGCTTCAGGCGAAGGCCCGTCTGGAGGAGGCGCGGGCCGCT
The DNA here is from genome assembly GCA_963674505.2 of Desulfobacterales bacterium. Lineage (GTDB taxonomy): Bacteria > Desulfobacterota > Desulfobacteria > Desulfobacterales > SKZT01. The sequence goes on along the minus strand of CAXXIG010000001.1, from coordinate 3,800,850 downwards.
ATGGCCAGGGCGCAGTTGGATCTGGGCTACACCTCGATCCATTCGCCCATAACAGGAAGAATCGGGCGGACGGCCTACACGCGGGGGAATCTGGTGGGTCCCAGCAGCGGCGCGCTCGCCCGGATTGTCCAACTGGACCCCATACGGGTGGTGTACTCGGTGAGCGACAACGATTTGATCGACATGCGAATGGACGGTAAGGGACAAAACGGCGATTCCAAAGACTGCGTGCTGACGCCGCGCATCCAGCTGTCCAACCAGGCGCTGTATCCGTTGGAGGGCCGGGTGGAGTTCATCGACAACCAGGTGGACGCCGGCACGGGCACGGTGGCGATTCGCGCGGAGTTCGACAATCCGGACGGCGTTCTTCTTCCGGGCCAGTACGTGACCGTGCTGGTCAGCTGCAAGGAGGGCAGGAAGCTTCCGGTTATCCCGCAATCCGCCGTTTTGGAGGACCGGGAAGGCCGGTTCGTGTTCGTGGTGGATTCGGAGAGCAAGGTGCAACAGCGGCGGATTGAAACCGGTCCAACGCTGGGCACCCGATGGGCGGTGGAAAAGGGGCTTTCGGCCGGGGAACTGGTGATCGTCCAGGGCGTGCAGAAGGTGAAGCCCGGATCGGTGGTCGATGTGGTCACGGAACAGGATGCCGCTCCTGGATCGGAAAGGGGGTAGGCGATGTTTTCGCGAATCTTTATCGAGCGCCCCCGCTTTGCCATGGTGGTTTCGATCATCATAACGCTGGCGGGGGTCCTGGCGTTGCTGAACATTCCCATCGCCCAGTATCCGCAGATCACGCCGCCGGAAATCCGGGTGAGCGCGATGTATCCGGGCGCGGATTCGGAAGTGGTGGCCTCCAGCGTGGCGGCGCCCATCGAGGCGGAGGTCAACGGCGTGGAGAACATGCTCTACATGTCCTCCACCTGCTCCAACAACGGCTCCTACAGCCTGAGCGTCACCTTCGAAGTGGGCACGGACCCGGACATCGCCCAGGTCAACGTGCAGAACCGGGTCCAGCAGGCGGTCCCCAAGCTTCCGGAAGAAGTGTCGGAACAGGGCGTGTCGGTGCGCACGCGTTCTTCCGACATGCTGGAGGTCATCAGCTTCTACTCTCCCGGCGCCAAGTACGACAGCCTGTTTCTGAGCAATTTCGTCAGCATCAACGTCAAGGACGCCCTGACCCGAGTCAACGGCGTGAGCGAGGTGTATATCTTCGGAGCGCTGGACTACAGCATGCGGGTATGGATGGATCCGGAGAAGATGGCGGCCCTGGGCATGACCCCCGACGACATCTCGACGGCCATCCGGGCGCAGAACGTGCAGGCGGCGGCGGGCTCGGTGGGAACGGCGCCTTCGAGCGATACCCAGCAGGTCCAGTTCACTTTGCGGGCCAAGGGCAGGCTCAAGGAGGTCGAGGATTTTGAAAACATCATTGTCAGGACCAACGAGCAGGGCGCGGTGGTTCGAATCCGGGACGTCGCCCGGGTCGAGCTGGGCGCGCAATCCTATTCGTCCAGCTCCACGCTCAACGGTTCCCCGGCGGTCAACATGGCGATCTACCGCACGTCGGGGGCGAACGCCCTGGAGACGGTCAAGGCCATCGAGTCGGAGATGGACCGGATTTCCAAGCGATTTCCCTCCGGCGTCGAATATCGTTACGTCTACGACACCACCAAGTACGTCAAGTCGGCCATCCATGAGATCGCGATGACCCTTTTCATCACGTTTCTTCTGGTGGTGGGCGTGACCTTCCTGTTCTTGCAGGACTGGCGGGCGACCCTGATCCCGACCCTGACCATACCGGTATCGCTGGTGGGCACCTTTGCGGTGCTTCTGGCGCTGGGATTCAGCGCCAACACCATCACCTTGTTCGCGTTGATTCTGGCCATCGGTCTCGTGGTGGACGACGCCATCGTGGTGGTGGAAAACGCCCAGCGGGTCATGGTGGAGGAGGAACTCGAGCCCAAGGAGGCGGCCATCCGGTCCATGGAGCAGGTGACCGGCCCCATCGTGGCCACCACATTGGTGCTGCTGGCGGTTTTCGTGCCTGTGGGATTTCTTCCGGGCATTACCGGGGAACTCTACAAGCAGTTCGCGGTGACCATATCCACGGCGGTCCTGCTTTCCTCCGTGAACGCTTTGACCCTGAGTCCCGCACTTTGCGCGATTTTTCTCCGAAAGCACCGCGAGATCAAGAGAGGTCCGCTGGCCTGGTTTTCCAAAATCCTGTACGCTACCCGAAGCGGATACGTGGCGGTGGCCGGATGGTTCGTCCGGAAATTCGTGCTGGTAATTCTGCTTTTCGCCGTGGTCTTCGGTTCGAGCTACTGGCTTTTGACCAATCGTCCGAGCAGCTTTTTGCCCAGCGAAGACCAGGGGGCGTTTTTCATCAACGTACAACTGCCCGAGGCCTCGGCTTTGGCCAGGACCGACAAGGTGATGGAGCGCCTGGCGAAACTGATGCTGGACACTCCGGGAGTCGCCGATGTGATCTCGGTGAGCGGTTTCAGCATCATCAGCGGGGCCGGGGAAAACGCCGGACTTTGCGTGGTGGTTCTGAAGCCTTGGGACGAACGTGTCACGCCGGATTTGTGGGTCGATGGCATCCTGGGGAAATTGAGAGGAGAGCTGGCGGCCATTCCCTCGGCCAACATATTCGGGTTCAGTCCGCCCGCCATCCGGGGGCTGGGAAATACCGCCGGGTTCGACTTTCGTTTGCAGGCATTGGGGGACCAGACTCCGGGCGACTTGGCCTCGGCCACCCGCGCCATGGTGATCGCCGCCAACCAGGACCCGGAGCTGATGGCGGTGTTCAGCACGTTCACGGCCGATTCCCCCCAGCTGTACCTGGACTTGGACCGGACGCGGGCGGAATTGATGAAAGTCCCGGTCAGCCGCGTGTTTTCCACCCTGCAAGCACAGTTGGGTTCCAAGTATGTCAACGACTTCAACCTCTACAGCCGGGTGTTTCAGGTCAAGATTCAGGCCGACGCTCCGTACCGGGACTCGGTGGAGGACATCGGGCGGATTTACGTTCGCACCGACGACGGGGAAATGGCGCCCATGAGCAGCCTGGCGTCCCTCCACACGGTGCTCGCTCCCCAGATGATCACGCGATACAACCAGTTCTCCTCCGCGCAGATCAACGGGAGCCCCTCTCCCGGCTACTCTTCGTCAGAGGCCATGGCCGCCATGGAAAAAATCGCGGCCAAGACCTTGCCCGACGGCTACGGGTACGAATGGTCGGGGTTGTCGTACCAGGAAAAGAGAATCGGCGGACAGGGGACCCTCCTGCTGGGCCTGGCGCTTTTGTTCGGCTACCTTTTTCTGGTGGCGCAGTATGAAAGCTGGACCATCCCGCTGTCGGTGATCATCTCCATTTCGGTCGCCACGCTCGGAGCATTGGCAGGGCTTTGGATCGGGGGGCTGGACGTGAGCATCTACGCGCAGATCGGCATGGTCCTACTGGTGGGACTCGCCAGCAAGAACGCGATTCTGATCGTGGAGTTCGCCAAGACCCGGCGGGAGGAAGGCGCGTCCGTGGCGGAGGCCGCTTTGAACGGGGCCAAGACTCGTTATAGAGCGGTCCTCATGACCGCCTTTTCCTTCATCATGGGCGTGCTTCCCATGGTGATCGCCACCGGCGCCGGGGCCAACAGCAGGCGCGCCATCGGAACGACCGTCTTCGCGGGCATGATCGCCGCCACTGTCGTGGGAATATTTTTCATCCCGGCCTTGTACGCCATGTTCCAGACCTGGCGGGAAAAGGTCCGGGCGTGGAGAAAAGGACACGGCGGCAAGCCGCAGGAAACCGTTGAGAGCAAAACTTGAAAAAAATGACGGGGATTGACATGAAAAAGAAAAACGATTCGCGGCCTTGGGTCGCGCGTGGAAAATTCGAACGCGGATGGTCGCCTGTGATCGTCGCGTTTGCGCTTGCCTTTCTGCTTCCGTTCGGATGCGCTCCCGTAGGGCCGAACTACGTGAAGCCGGACATGGATGCGGGCGGGGAGTGGAACAGCGCCTTGAACGACGGATTGATCGACGCTCCCCCCGACCCGGACACCATGGCCCGTTGGTGGGAGTCCTTGAACGATCCCGTGCTTTCCAATCTCATGAGCCTTTCCCTGGACGGCTCTCTGGATCTGAGGGAGGCCCGCTCCCGCGTCCGGGAGGCTCGCGCAAGACGAGGAATCAGCGAAGCCGACCTGTTTCCCACCGTGGACGCATCGGGCTCGTATTCTCATAGCAAAAGCAGCGAGAACGCCGGGACCGGAGGCGAGAGCCATCTGTACTCCGCCGGGTTCGACGCCGGATGGGAAATCGACGTCTTCGGCGGCGTCAGAAGGTCCATCGAGGCGGCCGACGCCGAACTGGAAGCCAGCCGAGAGGATTTCTACGGCGTTCTGGTGAGTCTTTTCGGCGAGATCGCGTTGAACTACATCGAAGCCCGCACCTACCAGACCCGGATCCGCGTGGCGGAGGACAACATCGGCACCCAGGAGGAGACCTACGACCTGACCCGTTCCAGATACGAGGCCGGGCTCATCGACGAACTCGCGGTCCAGCAGGCCCTCTACAACCTGGAAAGCACGCGGGCGCGCATTCCCACTCTCAGAAGCGGACTGGAAGCCTCCAAGAACCGCCTGGCCGTGCTGGTGGGAGAGCGCCCCGGCGCGGTCCACAAAATGCTTCAGGAAAGCAAGCCCATTCCGGTCCCGCCTTTGAGCGTGGCTGTGGGCACGCCTGCGGAAACCCTGCGGAACCGGCCGGACATCAGGCAGGCCGAACGCCTCCTGGCGGCACAGAGCGCCAATATTGGCGTGGCCGTGGCCGAACTCTATCCCAAGTTCCGCCTCTCGGGTTCCATCGGGCTGGACTCCATTCACTCCAAAAGGCTTTTCAACTACGACAGCCATTCGTGGGGCATCGCGCCGGGGGTGAGCTGGAACGTCTTCGACGCCGGCGCCATTCGCAGAAACATCGACGTGCAAACCGCCGTGGAAGAGCAATTGCTGGCCCGCTACGAGACCACGATCCTGGAAGCCTTGGAAGAAGTGGAAAACTCTCTGGTGGCCTTTGCGGAGGAACAGCTTCGCCGCGAGCACCTGATCGCGGCCAGGGAAGCCGCCCACAAGGCCATGCTTCTGTCCAAGGACCGCTTCATGGCCGGACTGGTGGATTTCTCCGACGTCCTCATCGCCCAGGCGTCCCTGCTTTCCTTCGAGGATCAGCTGGCGGAGAGCGACGGCACCGTGACCTCCAATTTCGTGACTCTCTACAAAGCCCTGGGCGGCGGGTGGCAGTCTTTTCAGGCGGTAGACGAAAAAGGACCGTACGCCGAACAAGGAAACAAGAGCAATGAATGACAAAAACACAAAGGACGATTCCGAGATCGTCAAAACGCTGGGGCTGGACAAGTCCCGCAAGCGCGGAAAATGGCTGAAACGCTTGTTCGTTTTGATTCTTCTGGCGGTTGCCGCCGCTTTCGCATGGCCCCGCCTGGAAGGAGACAAGAACGGCGGGGGCGGCATGCGTTTTACCACGCGCCCGGCGGAAAAAGGGGGCCTGACCGTGACGGTGACCGCGTCGGGCACGCTGGAACCCACCAACCAGGTGGATGTGGGAAGCGAGCTGTCGGGAATCGTCAAGAGCGTGGAAGCCGACTACAACGACCCGGTGAAGAAGAAACAGGTCCTGGCGGTCCTGGATACCTCGAAACTCCAGGCCCAGGTGCTTCAGTCCAGAGCGTCGCTTGAATCCGCGAAAGCCAAGGTCTTGCAGGCGGAGGCCACCATCGAGGAGGCCACCCGCCAGCTGGAGCGGCTCGAGCAATTGGGCAAGCTCAGCGGCGCCAAGGCGGTGTCGCAGTACGACCTGGATTCCGCCAAGGCCAACCTGGCGCGGGCGGTCGCCGACAGAGCGGCGGCCGTGGCCTCGGTCAGCCAGGCCCAAGCCTCCCTCGAGGTCAGCGAAACCGACCTTTCCAAGGCGGTCATCTACTCGCCCATCGACGGCGTGGTGCTCACGCGCTCCGTGGAGCCCGGCCAGACCGTCGCCGCCTCCCTGCAAGCCCCGGTGCTCTTCACCATCGCCGAGGACTTGAAGCAGATGGAACTGCATGTGGACGTGGACGAGGCCGACGTAGGCAAAGTCAAGGAGGGACAAAGGGCGGTCTTCTACGTGGACGCCTACCCGGACCGCGCATTTCCCGCCAAAATTTCCCAGGTGCGCTACGGCGCGGAGACCGTGGACGGCGTGGTGACCTACGAAACGGTTTTAAACGCCGACAATTCCGACCTCTCCCTGCGACCGGGGATGACCGCCACTGCCGACATCGTGGTGGAGGAAATCCGCGACGCCGTGCTGATCCCCAACGCCGCCCTGCGATTCAGTCCGCCGACCCCGGCCAAGTCCGGCCCATCGGGCGGAGGCGGCATTATGGGAAAGCTCTTCTTCCGTCCGCCCAGAGGACCAGAAAAGGAGCGGCGAGAAAAAGGAGGGGACAAACAGAGCCAGAAGGTCTGGACCCTCAGGGACGGAAGGCCTGCGCCCGTGCCGGTGACCCTCGGGGTGAGCAACGGTTCCATGACCCAGGTGCTCGAAGGGCTGGCGCCGGGAACCGAGCTGATCGTCGATGCCACGGAGGCCAAGGGATGAACGCCCGAGCCGAACAAAACGCCGTCGAACGTCCCCTGATCGAACTCGAGGATGTCGTCAAGATCTACGGCAAGGGAAGAGCGGCGGTCCATGCCCTCGCCGGGGTGGACTTGAAAGTCCGGCGGGGGGAGTTCGTGGCCGTCATGGGGCCCAGCGGCTCCGGGAAATCCACATGCATGAACATCCTGGGCTGCCTGGACACGCCCACCCGAGGAAAGTTCTTGTTCGAGGGCGTGGAGGTGGGCAGCTTGACTGCGGACCAGCGGGCGCTTTTAAGAAGGCACTACCTGGGGTTCGTGTTCCAGGGGTTCAATCTGCTCAACCGCACGTCGGCCCTTGAAAACGTGGAACTGCCCCTGATCTACCGGGCCGCTCCCCGGTCGGAGCGGCGCGCGCGGGCGGCCAAGGCCCTGGAGGTCGTGGGACTGAAAGGCTGGGAGACCCACACCCCGGGAGAATTGTCCGGGGGACAGCAGCAGCGGGTGGCCATCGCGAGAGCCATCGTCACAGAACCCAAAGTGCTGTTCGCCGACGAGCCCACCGGCAACCTCGACTCCGCCAGAAGCCGCGAAATCATGGAGCTTTTGACCGAATTCAACCAGGAAAAAGGCCTGACCGTCGTCATGGTCACCCACGAACCCGACATGGCGCAATACGCTTCCCGGCAAATCCATTTTCTGGACGGGAAAATCGCAAATGGCGATGAAATGAAAAAGGAGTAGAAAACCGATGATTTGGGAAACCGTTCTCTTGGCCCAGCGCGAGATTCGAAGAAACGTGCTTCGCTCCTCGCTGACCATCCTGGGAATTGTGATCGGGGTGGCGGCGGTGATCACCATGGTGACTTTGGGCGGGGGAGTGACCGCCCAGGTGACTTCCGACATTTCCAGTCTGGGAAGCAATCTTCTCATGGTCCGGCCGGGCCAGGGGTTTCACGGCCCCGGCGGCGCGCGCTCCTCCGCGCCCGAGTTCGAGATGGCCGACGTCAAAGCCATCGTCCACGAAATCCCCGGCGTGGAAGCCGCCGCGCCCAACGCCACCGGAGGCACCCAAAGCATCTACGGAAACCTAAACTGGTCCACGTCGGTCACCGGAAGCACCAACGACTATCTCAAGGTGCGAAACTGGACCCTGGCCGGCGGAAGGACCTTCACTTCGACCGAAGCCGCTGCGGGCAAAGCGGTCTGCATCCTGGGAAGCACCGTGAAAAAGGAGCTGTTCGGCGCCCAGGACCCCATCGGCTCTTCCCTAAGGCTGAAAAAACTATCCTGCCAGGTCATAGGAGTCCTGGAATCCAAAGGCTCGTCCGGCTTCGGCTCCGACCAGGACGACTTCATCCTGATTCCGATCAAGACCTTCATGAGGCGAATCGCCGGCAACACCGACGTCCCTGGAATCTACGTGTCCGCCCGGGACGGCTACTCCACCGACAAAGTCAAGAAGGACATAGAAACGCTGATGCGCGAGCGTCGCAGAATCGCCCCCGGCAAGGACGACGACTTCAACGTCCGCGACATGAAGGAAATCCTGAGCACGCTGACCGGCACGACCAAGGTCCTCACCTCGCTTCTGGGCGCCGTGGCCGCCGTCAGCCTCCTGGTGGGCGGGATAGGAATCATGAACATCATGCTTGTCTCCGTGACCGAGCGAACACGGGAGATCGGCATAAGGCTCGCCATCGGCGCCTTGGCCGGGGAAGTCCTCATGCAGTTTCTAATAGAAGCCGTGGTCCTGTCCTGCTTCGGCGGCGCGGTAGGAATCGCCCTGGGACTCTCCGCCGCATACTTCGCCTCCTCCGCTCTCAACGTCCCCTTCGTCTTCAACCCCGGCATCGTCCTTCTCGCCTTCTTCTTCTCCGGTGCCGTCGGCATCGTCTTCGGATACTTTCCCGCCAGAAAGGCGGCAGGACTGGATCCCATCGAGGCGCTTCGGCACGAATAGGCGAGCATACCTTGCTATGTTGCCGAGCTTATATCGAAATATTCTATCGGAAAGCCGCCGACATTAAAATAACCCATTGGATTTCACCTTTTCCAGCAAGTATCATCTATCGTTTTCCGGCATAAGGCCCAGTGCCTTGCGGGATACAAAAAACACCTGCCTTTCCAACTTTGAAGGAAGGTTATGTTTGACAATTTAATAAGAAGGAGCATTGCTGATGAAAAAACTGTATTCAATAGTTCTGGCAGGCGCAATCCTGTTTCTGGTCGCCATGCCGAACTCGAGCGTTTTGGCAGCCGGACTCGAAAAAAAGGTAGTCGTTTATTCCACGCATGGCGAGGACATGCTTGAAACAGTCGCCGACGCATTTGAAAAGGAAACCGGTGTCAAGGTGGATTTCCTCAATCTGAAAGGAGCGCTGGCAGACAGGGTAAGGGCGGAAAAAACAAACCCGCAGGCCGACGTGATGTACGGCGCCCCCTCTTCCGTCTTCATCGAACTGAAGGCGGAAGGGCTTTTCGGTCCGTTCGTACCCTCGTGGAGCGACAAGATCGAGCCGCTGTTCAAGGACACGGAATCCTACTGGTACGGAACCATTCAGACGCCTGTCATGATGTTTTACAATACCGAGATGCTGTCGGAAAACGACGCGCCCAAGGACTGGAAAGATCTGGTCGATCCCAAATTCAAGAACAACCTGGTATTCCGAAGCGCTCTGTCGTCCTCCGCACGAGCCACCTATGCGTCATTGCTGCAGCAGTTCGAAAGAAAAGGGGATCTGGATCAGGGCTGGCAGTTTTTGAAAGCCCTCGATGCGAACACCAAGCAGTATTATGGCAGCGGCTCCATGCTGTTTCAGGCGGTGGGAAGAAAAGAAGCGGCCGTCAGTTTCATGGTGCTCAGCTCCATTATCGACAACAAGATCAAAAACAAGATGCCCCTGGCCGTGATCGATGCCCAAAGCGGTTCTCCGGTGATCACGGACGGCATCGCCCTCATCCGGGGAGCAAAACATCCCAATGCCGCGAAAGCTTTCATTGAATTTGCAGGAGGATCCAAAATACAGGCCCTGCTTGCCAACAAGTTCAACCGGCTGCCCACGCACCCGGACGCCCTGGCCGATTCTCCGGCATGGATGGCCCAAACCTCCTTCAGAGTCATGGACGTGGACTGGAAAGCGCTGGCCGAGAAACAGTCCGAATGGATCCAGAAATGGGATTCCCAGATCAAAGACAGTGCCAAGGACAAAAAATAGCCCTCGGGCGGAAACGGCGGAAACCACTGACCCGTCAGCGGACAGGCTCGGAACGGTTGTCCTGAAGGACATTGAAAAATGGTACGGCCCCGACTGCGGTTGCGCCGGCATCAACCTTCAAATCGGCCAGGGAGAGTTTTTTACTTTTCTCGGCCCGTCCGGATGCGGCAAGACAACCATTCTCAGGCTGATCGCCGGGTTCATCGAGCCCGACGGGGGAAGCATCCTCCTGGGCGGCAGGGACATCACACGGGTCGAACCGGAGAAGCGCGATGTGGGCATGGTTTTTCAAAACTACGCCCTTTTTCCGTTCATGACCGTCCGCCAAAACATCGAATACGGGGTGAAAATCAGGAAAAAAGACCGGGCCGAGGTGAGAATAAAGGTGGATCACTATCTTGCCATGGTCGGTCTGGAAGCATTTGCCTCGCGGTCGGTATGGGAACTGTCGGGCGGCGAACAGCAGCGGGTCGCCCTGGCCCGGTCCCTTGCCGTGGAACCAAAGGTGCTGCTTTTGGACGAACCGCTGTCCAATCTCGACGCCAGGCTGAGGGATGCCATGCGAGCGCAGCTCAAGGAGCTGCAAAAAAAACTGGGCATCACAACGATTTTTGTCACCCATGACCAGACAGAAGCGCTGACCATGTCCGACAGGCTCGCCGTTTTCAACCAGGGGCGATGCATCCAGATCGGAACGCCCGAACAGATTTACCACCAGCCCCGAAATACGTTCGTAGCCCGGTTTGTCGGGGAGACCAATCTGTTCGAGATCATCGTCGAAGACGGCGTGGGTCGCCTTCCAAACGGGACTGCCATTCAAGGCGGATGCTTTGGTAAATCCGGGTTTATATCGATACGCCCCCAGCATATCGCGCTGTCCCGAACCGATAGCGGCCTTGCCAACCCCATGCCCGGCGTTATTCTGGAAAAGCAGTTCCGCGGGCTCTCTTCCGAGTTTATCGTCGAATCCAACGGGCTTTCCTTCCGGATCGCACGGGTCAATACGGGCCCCTCCAAAGACTTTTTCTCCGCAGGCCAGCAGGTCTGGATCGGTTTCTCGTCCGAAGATATTCATATGCTCGATGAGTAATCGTAACAAGATAAAGACAACGTCATTCCGATTTCCCGTCGCCGAGACAGCCACGGGCATCCTGCTGTTTTTTCTTGTCGGCTATATTCTTTATCCCGCGCTGAAAACGGTCGAAACCAGCCTGACGGTCGATGGCGCCCTCAGTTTTGTCCATTATGAAAATCTGTTTTGCGTCGGGGTATTCAGGCGCCCCCTGATCAATTCGATCTGTCTGGGACTGCTCTCCGTGGTCGTCTGCGGCGCAGTGGGCATTTTTCTCGCCTTCGCGATCCACTTTTTCAGGTTCCCCTGGCGCAGCGCCCTGGACAAGCTTCTGCTTCTGCCCATGGTCCTGCCCGGTATCATTATCGTGTTCGCATTCGTGCAGCTCTACGGGGAAAGCGGTATAGTCACCAAGGCCGTGCAGCTGGGTTTCGGACTGGACCACCCGCCGTTTCGTCTGTCGGGGTTGACGGGAATCCTGGTGATTCATGCCTACACCCAGTACGTCTACTTCTACATCGCCGTTTCCATTGCCATCGCCCACATCGACGCCTCCGCCATTGAAAGCGCGCGAAGCCTGGGGGCCTCCAGGCCAAGGATCTTCTTTACGATCATCCTGCCGTTTTTAAAACCAGCAATCATCGCGGCCAGCGCAATGACTTTTATTTCCGGGGCCGGTTCGTTCACCGCGCCCAGCATTCTCGGCGGCGGGTACAAGGTGCTGACCACCCAGATCCTGCTTTCCAAGGCCAACAACTATATGGATGTCGCCGCCACCCAAGTCACCGTACTCACCTTTGTCTCATTCATGATATTCGGAGTATTCCGGTACTACGAGGCCAAAAGCCGGTTTATCTCCTCGGTCAAAGGAGTGCGCATGGAATACGTCCGGTTTTCCCACCCCATGCTGAACCGGCTGCTCGTCTGCTCTACGGCGTTCGTCATCTTCTCAATCCTTCTGCCAGTATTCACGATCATTTTGGTTTCCTTTGTCCCGTCCAGTTCCTGGATGGTAAACTACTTCCCCGATTCGTTCACCCTCCAGAACTATGTGGACGTCTTCACAAGCGCAAGAAAAATCCAGCCGTTTTTCAACTCCATTGTCCTGGCCCTGGCCGCCGCCGGATTCGGGATGTGCATCGCCCTGCCCTCCTCGTTCATCATTGTCAAACAAAACTGGCGGATCAAATGGCTGGTCGAAGTCCTGGTCATGCTGCCCTGGGCCATACCGGCCAGCGCCATCGCCATCAACATCATCAACGCCTTCAACCGTCCATCGATCTTCTCGATGAACGCCGTACTGGTCGGCACCTCCATCCTGCTGCCCCTGGGCTATGTGGTCCGTTCACTGCCCATCATGGTCAAAACCATGAACGTATCGTTCCAAAACCTGAACGACAACCTGATCGAGGCCTCCAAAAGCCTCGGGGCCTCTTTCTTCCATACATTCCGGCGAATTGTCCTGCCCATCGTTTTCCCCGGCGTTCTCGCCGGATTCCTCATCGTATTCATCCGGTCCATCGGGGAGTACACCATCTCGGTCTTTCTGTACAACGCGTCCAACAAGCCCATGTCCATCGCCATGGTCAACGCGGTGTTCGAATACAACCTCGGAATGGCCATGGCATACGGCACCCTCCTGATTCTTCTCACTTTCGGTTTAAGCGCATTTGTTTCCACAGTGCTGCGTGTTTCAATCAGGACATAGCCTGTTGCCCCATGGCAATCCGTTTTCAATGGCTGGATTCTTCCCGATATGTTCGTCTCGGGTCGAAAATATTTCTTGATAGATCAGAAAAACGATTGTACCATTCGTGGCGACAATCGATTCGACGGCGGGCAGTTCGACAGGCTTTTTCGAACCCCCTGATTTTTCGCGAAACTGAAAAAAAACGGTAAGAGAAACCCGGATCGAATGAGAGAATCTATTTTTAGGTTTCAAGAACAGATGAGTGCGGTTTTCAGGAGTTTTATTATTCATGTTGGATAAAAATATCCGGGCAGAAAAAAACGAAATTATCGCCGGTCTTATGGAATTATACGAAGCCGACAATCGTCCTTGGGCGGTTGCTTTCTCCGGGGGCAAAGATTCCACGGCACTGTTGCAACTGGTTTACGAAATGATGGTCGCCCATCCACAAAGGATGAAAAAGAACATTTTCGTGCTGACAAACGACACATGCGTCGAAGCCCCGAACGTTTCGAAATATCTGGATGATACTCTTCGAAACATTTCGGGCCACATCAAAGCCAATGGTTTTCCAATGAAAACAATTAAGGTTCGGCCGAACCCTGACGAATCTTTTTGGGGAAAACTGATTGGAAAGGGGTATCCGTCTCCGACTCGATGGTTTAGCTTGTTTGGAACAATGAATTCGATTCTCGCCAATCGGCGTTCGAAATCGCCAGGAAAGCTGGCAGGGAGATAGATTTTATGCCGGTTTTTTCGCTTCCCGAAGACGAGCAAGAAATCATGGACCAGTTGATTCAGGAGTTCGAATTACCCCCGTCCCTGATCGAAAAGCTGTTGAGTCTGGTGACGGAAAAACATCCTTCCCTGGAAGTTTGGGGGGCGAAAAAAGCGCTTGAGCGAGATGTTGCAGAAACCATCCAAAACGCCGCCAAAATGCGATTGGACCCAGAGATTTGACATGGTATTCGAAGAGATCGAATTGTACAATATCTTTTCTTACTTCGACCGCCAGACACTCGATTTGAGGGGAGCGGAAGACGGGCGGAACATCGCGGTCATTTCCGGCAGAAACGGCTACGGGAAGACCAACTGTATAAATGCACTGAAAATCCTCTTCGGCGGGATCACCCAAGAAATGATCGAAGGCGCGGCCATAACGGGTGCCGCTCGCAAATTGACTCTTAAAAGCTTCGTCGTGGGCAGCGGAGAGGATTGGTACGGCCTTTTGAATCGAAAGGCGGCGAGGCTCGGCGAAAAAGAGTGCTGGGTCAAAGCCCGCTGGAAAGAGGACGATGGCACGGTCGTGGCCAAACGGTCATGGGAGATTTCCGGAAACCGTTACAGTACGTGGCTTTCGATCAAAACCGATTTTTTAGGCGAAAACCTGGAAGATGACGACGCCCAACAATTTTTGGAGCGTCGACTTCCCGAAAGCTACTTGCCGTTCTTTTTTTTCGATAGCGAGAAGATTCGATATTTGGCGGAGATATCCCGGAACGCTTTAAAGGAACAAATCGAGTTGGTTCTCAATATCAAGCATGTAGACGTTTTGAATACATATATCGGCAAAGTTTCCACCGATTGGAAAAGGCAGGGCATGCAGGAGGCGGAAAGGGCGTCGCTGGAAAAATACGAAGCGGAGCTTCGAGTCGTCGAGGCCGAAATCAGAAAAAACGAAGAGGAACAGGACTTTTTGCGAGACGAGATCGAAAAGATCGAGTCCGAGATAGCTGGAGAAACAAAGTATCTGGAAAGCATGAGAGCCTTTGAAAATCGGAGGGATGCCCGGGTTTTGGAAGAAAAAAGGCGTCAATTGAAAGACCGGATGGAAAAACGCCAGCTGGATCTCTCCGAGAAAATGCCGGTCGATGCTCCTTTGCTGGCCAACAAGGGGCTGGTCGAAAAAGCCTTGAGGCAACTGAAGGCCCTGGAACGCGTTTCCTCCATACCGGGACCCTTGCTTGGAAAACTGCGCCGCGACTTGCCGGTGGATATGTTTAATAAACCTCCCTATCCCGAACCGCCGCTGACCATAGACCAAAAGTCGTTTTTGGAAAAACGGCTGGCAAGGCTCATGCGTTCATACCTGGATGGGGAGTCTCCGGCTTCCGACTCGTTGTTTGAAAATCCTCCCTTCGATCTGGAAGCACTCAGAGGTCTACTCTCTTTTTATGCCGGTGCGGATGAATTGAGACGTCGAATTGCGGGCGAATTGTTGGCGCTGCGAAATGAAAAAGCGGAGCTATCCGATATCGATGCAAAACTCCAAGATTCAAGCACTCTGGGCGCAGACGAGAGGTTGGAATATGAGAAGCGTCAGGCGAAAAACGAGGAGCGAAGAAACCGGTTGGTCGATCTGAAAACCAGCTTGAACAGTCTCAAAATGGGAAGCAGGGGGCTGATATCCAAGCGGGGGGAATTGAAAAAAAATATCGAATTGCAATTGGAAAAAGTGAAGCTTAGCGAAAGCGCCAATCGCAAGTATAAGCTGTCCAAAAAGCTGACGGGCTTTTTCGACCGGTTCAAAAGCGAACTGAAATCAAACTATCGCAGCTGCATCGAATCTTCAATCAACGAACATTTCCAAGAACTGATGACTTCCCACAAACAGGTATCGAAGGTGACCGTGGATGATGATTTCGGGCTCCATTTCAAAGACGAATTCGGAGAATTCGTGCCAATGGGAAGTTTTTCCGAGGGAATGAAGCAGTTGGCGGCAACCGCGTTGGTCTGGGCGCTGAAGGACGTTTCCAGAAAAACCGCTCCTGTCGTGGTGGATACCCCATTGGCACGCATCGACTTGGATCATCAAAACAACCTTTTGTTAAAATATTATCCCAATGCCGCCAGGCAAGTCATTTTGCTTCCCTCCGACTCGGAACTGGACAGAATCAAATACGATATACTGAAACCGAGAATTTACAAGGAATACCTCTTGAAAAATGAATCGGGAGATAGCTCCGAATTCGAGGAAACCGCGATTTACGACATTTAGCCCGAAGAAAAGGCCGTGATGGCCGGCGGCCTTGGAAACCGTGTGAGACTATGACAAAAATTTTCACATCAAAAGAAGACGAAATTCTAATCGGCAAGATCATCCACCGCGGACTTGAGGGTGCCGATTCCCCGAAGTGGGCCACAATCCGGCTCGCTCTGGCGATATCACTGCACATACCTACGGAGCCCGACCCCAATCTCGACCATGCGGCACGGGGTACCGAGTACGATTTGAAGCAAGTGTCCTGGCTCGGAGGAGAAAAGAAAGGAGAGCCGTATCCTGTTTCGGGAAATCGAACGGACTATACAGACGCATACAAGGCCCTCTTGAGCGCGTATCATGAAGAAGACTTGTTCAAAAACGAAGACAATTTTCGACTCTATCTCCAACGCCATATCCGGCGAGGATTCAGGGAAATTAGAACAAGCTGGCGTGAAAACCACGACTTTTTCGAGTTTTTGTATCAGGAGCTTTTTTCGGATGTCGCTCGGGAGGAATCGACTGTCGCGGAGGAGCCTTCGGGACAGCTCATGACGGCATTGTCAGAGATAGGGGTCCGAGGAGAGGTCCGCGAAACCCTTACAGGTCCCAGGGTCACGCGCGTATTGGTGCATCTGCCGGATGTTTACGACCTGGATCGAACCCGCCGAGGACTTGATAAAATCACTTTCTCCCTTGGTCTTCGGGACAAGGGCGTTTTCATGGAAAGCACGGATTCCCCGAAAGTGGTCGCGCTGGATATACCTCGACCGCAGGATACTTGGAAAAAGATTACGGGGGCCGACATGAGGCAATGGTTCGGAAAAGAACCGGAGGGTTTCGGATTGCCGGTATGGCCCGGCGTCGATGTTTTGGGCAACCCGCACGTGGTAGATCTGGCCAAAGCGCCTCACTTGCTGGTGGCAGGGACCACCGGAAGCGGAAAAAGCGTATGCCTTCACGCGTTGATCGTTTCCCTATTGGCCAATACGGATTCGAAATGCCAATTGTGCCTGATCGATCCCAAAAAGGTCGAATTTTTCTATTATGCAAAATTGCCCATGCTTTTCGGAGGCCAAGTCCATGACGGTTCCCGCAAAACTCTTCAAATTCTCGAAGCCCTGAACGACGAGATGGAGGAAAGGGTGGACATTTTGTCCAAGTCCGGGTTCAGAGATCTCGAACAGGCGCGTTCGAGCGGGAAATGCGATCTGGCGCCCATCGTCGTGTTCGTCGAGGAACTCGCCGATCTTTTTTCCCAGGTTCCCGAATCCGAAGACCTGCTAGTTCGGTTGGCTCAAAAAGCAAGAGCGTCCGGAATCCATCTCGTTTTGTCCACACAGCGGCCCGACGCCAAAACCTTCAGCGGGCAGCTGCGCTCCAATATTCCCGCTCGCATCGCGCTGACCGTTCAAAAAGCGACCGAGTCCAAAATCATACTGGATGAAACCGGTGCCGAGCGACTGTCGGGAGCAGGAGATATGTTGGTGAAAGAAAGTGGAAAAGAAACTGTTCGGATCCACGGAGTGTTTGTCGGGCCGGACGATATTTCGAAAGCGGTCAACCAAACGCGAGGATACGCATGATCATGGATAACTTTTTGTGGACGAATTTCGCCCGGTCAGTTTGGCGGTGGAAAAAATCGGCCCTTTCCAGGAAAAGCCGTTCGTTTTGGATTTCACGGACGATAGCGGGGAACCTTGCAATTTTTTTATGCTCATATCCAAAAACGGCAGGGGCAAAACGACCCTGTTGGATATGTTGACGGTCCTGTTTTCTTTGTTGGAACACGACGAACGCGAAAGTTTCGGGTTCGAGGATTTGGATTCGGGAAGCGGGGCTTGGGCCAAATTGGACGCGAAGGTTTCCATCCGAAGCCCTTCGGGGCGTTTCCATGGGATTTTTTCCATTGCGGCCGGAGATTTTCCCGCAAACGGATGGAACACGCCCGAGCCGGAGACGCTGGCCAAGTTGGGAAACCCTCCGGCCTTTCTGTTCGGATATCGAAGGCGCGCGAGCGGGCGCTTGGAAAAAATCCTCGTAGGAGAAAAGGATCACAAGTCGATTTTCCAGGATTTTTTAGCGGCCGTGCGCTACGAAAGCGGGGCCGGGCAAAAATTCGGCGAACCTCTGATCGCGTTGCCCACGCTGTTGTATTTCGATGCGAAAAGAGACATTCCCAAAGTCGAAAAGGGAACCATAGGGATCGTAAAACCCGAGTCTTGGGGATACCGTCCCGCACATCGGTTTTCCCACGAAGGCGGAGAATGGAGCCAGTCGCTGGACAATCTGCTGGTCTGGCTCTACTGGCTCGACGACGGTTCTTTCGATCATGCCGCAGACTTGATCAACAAGACGGTTTTTCTAGGCAAAACCAAATTTCTGAAAGGAATCAGAAAACAGCCTCCCCAAGCCATCGTGCAAAGCGGGACGACTTCGCACCGCATCGACCGCCTAAGCAGCGGAGAAAAAAGCATCGTGCAGATTCTTCTTCAAACCGAAGCCCACAAAACGCACTTGACCTGGCTTGTCGTGGATGAAATGGACGCCCATTTCCATCCAAACATGGAACACTGGTTTTTGAAAACGTTGAAAAAAATGATCGTAGACAATCCCGGAATGACCGTCGTCGCCACGGCCCATTCGCGCGAAATACTCAAATCGTTCGCCTTCGAAATCAAAGAAGAGGGACTCGTAAAAGGCGGACATCTCATAGAGGACGATTTGGACGTCGCGGTCTGAGCGAGGAGAAGAAAGAATGCCCCGTTTCAAGGATATCTCTGTGTCGAAAACGTTGGAGGAAAAATTCGTAGACCGGGTTTTCGTATATCTGGAATCCAAAACCGACTTCAATATATTGGCAGACCGGCTTTTTTTCGACATGGAAGGAAGCCTGGAATTCGTCCCGACCGATTCCATGTACGAGAGCGGAGGATGCGCAGCCGTGATGAAGGCTGTGGAAGACGGGCGCAAGGAAGGCATCTCCGCTTTCGGAATCCTGGACCGGGACCTGCTCTTGCGGGAGAGAAAATGGGACTGCCTTTGGGAAACGGACGACCTGAAATTCCAGGCGCAAAAACCCTTCGGGTCCCATATTTTCACCTTGCTTCGATGGGAAATCGAAAATTACCTCTTGGACCCGGAGCAAATCGAAACCATACTCGCGGATAAAGGGCCCGAACCGAGACCGTTGAAATCCGCCGACGAGGCCGCATCAGATCTTCTTGCGCACCTGGAAGCCTTGACGCCGGTAGCTGCCGCCAATGCCGTATTGCATGAAAACGGCCTCAAGCAGTTGGCTTTTGGCTTCTGCGTAGCTGCCGAACGCAAGGCAGATGTTCAAAAACAGGTGGAGGAACAGATCGAAAAAAACGTTCCCGATGCCTGCAAGGAAGACAGGCTGAACCATTTTCTGGAAAAAGTCGAAAAATTCAGGCCTTCGAATGAAAACGATCCCGAAAAAGTAATCGAAGGACTGTTGCGGATCGTCGATGGAAAGCGCGCATTTTACCGAATCAAAAGGATGTATCGAATCAAAGACGAGATCATTTTCATGCTGGCGAGACGCATCCGGGAAAACGGCCGCATTCCGAACGAATTGGAAGACCTGGTGGAATCTTTGCGACCGGAAAACCCTTCCATTTAGGACGTTTCGACAAAGGGGGCACGACGATTGAAAGAGAGTTTTGGCATTGGCGTTGTTTTTGGAGAAAAAACATGAAACAAGCTCACTTTTTGAGGCCTGCGTTGACCGGACTGATCATACAACGATTGAAACGGGGCGAGTCCCTCAACCTTTACGGCCCGCCGGGTATCGGAAAGACGCGTTTGCTGGAGGATATTCGGGATGCCGGAATCAAGGATACCCATGTCGTGCTGGTTTCCTTTAGAGGCTGCCAAGACAGCTTGAAATCATTCCACGAAGCCGTTTGTACCACTTGCGATCTGGAGGGACACCCTCCGGCCAATCTGAATGCCATATTGAGAAAAGCGGGAAAAAAACACCCCCAAATCTTCCTTTTGATCGACGACTTGCATTACATTTCCGAAAATCCCGGCATCGACCCTGCTTTCGACCAGACCTTCATCGACGGGCTCAACGCGGTGAAAAACATGGGCGGCGTTTCCTTGCTGGCCGTTTCCGAAAAGCCATTGGGAAGCGTCACGATTTTCATCAAGATGAAGCTTATGACCTCGAAGCTCAATTTCGAACCCGTCGAAATCACTCCCCTCGGACACCGGGACATCATGGCGGAGATCGGCCGGAGAAAAGCGATGGACGAGCGAGGCGGCGACGAAAGGGTCCTTTTGGCGTCGTACCTCCTCGATCACCCGGCCTCCTACGAGCTTCTGGAAAATTTCGAATTTCGCATCGCCTCCGACCCGAGTCCCCAGATTACCGATGAGTTATTGGAAAAGTGGGACGACGATCACAAACGGAACAAACGTCCATCCGGCACCAAAAGGTGGAGCAAGGCGATCCGATTTTTACACAGGTATGCCGTCGTTTTCAACTTTTTGGGCCCTGTTTTGAAAAAACTGGAAATAGCACTGAAAGGGCCGGTCGGACTGGTTAATCGGTTTGTCGGTTTCATCAAAGGAATCCTGTCGCAAAAAGATGGATAAAAAAAGCAAAAACCCGTTTTACCGGCCGGAAAAGCCCGGAAGCGCCCTTGAGTTAATCAAATGGTTGATTTTTGAACCGGTCTTGCTCCGCCAATTCGAAAGGGGCCTTCCGAGAAAGGAAACTACCGCATGGATTCTCAAATCGTATCCATGGATATGCCTTTTGGCGATTTCCACATATTTGCTTGTATCCGCTATCGTTGTCGCTTTCGACCTTCCTTTGCAGTTTCCCGAGGCTTTCAAAACGACGGTATCCGGCCATTGGGCGGAAGGCGATATTTACGATAACCTTTTTTTGTGGTTTTTTAATACTTATAACGGTTTGGCCGGAGGTTTGGCCTTCGGTTTGGCCGGAGGTTTGGCCTTCGGTTTGGCCCTCGGTTTGGCCGGAGGTTTGGCCTTCGGTTTGGCCTTCGGTTTGGCCTTCGGTTTGGCCCTCGGTTTGGCCTTCGGTTTGGCCGGAGGTTTGGCCTTCGGTTTGGCCTTCGGTTTGGCCCTCGGTTTGGCCGGAGGTTTGGCCTTCGGTTTGGCCGTAGGTTTGGCCGTAGGTTTGGCCGTAGGTTTGGCCGTAGGTTTGGCCGGAGGTTTGGCCGTAGGTTTGGCCTTCGGTTTGGCCGGAGGTTTGTCTTATAGTTTTGGTTTTTGGCTGGGATATTTTAGATTTTTGTTTTACCCGTTCTATTTTCCGACCTGTTTTTTTCAGGCCGATTTGACTCGGAACCCCTACACGCGCGACGGGATTATCTGGCTGCCCTTTCCTTTTCTCGCAAAAAAAATGGTCGAAAAAGCATGGAACGAACCCGATGCCGGACTGGCTTTCGCCGAGTTCCTTTTCAAGTATCGTCCTTTGCAAAAAAAACTGGCCATTCGAATCGTCCACGAAGCAATTGCCGCCACATGGTATCGTTTTCCACTTGATCCCGAAGTCTTAAGATCCCCCTTCCTCGACGAAGCCCAAAGTCGCGATTCCAAGGGCTACCTTTCATCCGGCTGGTTCAAAAAGCTCAGGAAAACGAGAGACTCCCTAGTCGCCGCGCAGAAAAATAGCGCCTCCCGCTTGAAAAAAGAGGGCATGGATTTGTTTTTCGAGGCACTCCAGGAATTCAGGGAAATCACGCTTCTACAGCCGGAGGTTTATAAAAGGACCTATCTTACGGCCATCGACCGATGGGTAAGCGAATGCGAAAAGCAACTGGAAAACCTGGAAGTCGAACGGAAAAACGTGGAACCAATCACCTACAACCCCTACCGCGTAGGGCCTCCTCTTTGCCCGAACCAACCCGGCGAGGAAACCTTCGTGGGCAGGGACGACTTGAAGGAAACCCTGAGCTATCGAATCCTCGGCTCCCAATTCATGCCGACACTCTTCCTGCAAGGACAAAGACGCGTCGGAAAAACAAGCTTGCTGAACTTTTTGCAAGAACTTCTGGGCCCCCGTTTTCTCGTCGTTAAAATCGATTTGCAGAGCGACGAATATTCCTGCGTCGCGGACTGCCTCGAAGGTTTCCGGCGGGAAATCATGGAAAAAATGGACGGAAATGGACTCGGGGAGAAATTGACAGAAGACCTTTTGCAATCTTGGAAAGCCTTCAAGGAATTCATCGGGACAACCGCGCGAAATGAGGAGAAAAAGATCGTTCTGGCCCTCGACGAATATGAAGAATTCCACAAATTCGTCCAAAAGGAAGGACCTGCCGGAATCGATTTGCTAAAGGCCATGAGAAACTTTTTCCAGCATCAAAACGACGTGGTACTGCTATTTACCGGCATGTACCTTTTTGCCGATTTGAACGATCCGGAAGATTCGGTGCGGGAAAACGAGGAAAGACCCGACTTCGGCAAATACTTCGTGCACTTCCATCGCGTCAAAGTGGATTATCTGAAGCTGCCCCACGCGGAAAAACTGATCGCCAAGCCATACGAGGGATTCAACGTCTCGTATCCTCCCGAACTGGTCGATGAAATATTCCGAATCACCGCCGGCCATCCCGAGTTGCTCCAACGAATCGGTTCGGAAATGGTGTTGCGCGCGAACGTCGAGATGAAAACGGCGATGACCTTCGAAGACTTGGACGAAATTCTGGAAACGGTCGTAGGAAGGGAAAATCCAGTCGTCGATCAATTCTGGAACGGTTTCTGTTCGACTTCGATGAAAAAAACGGTCCTCGCAATCATACAAGGCCAACGACCGTCTTCTGATAGCGACGTTGTTCGCCTCGTAGATTACGGATTCATTTTGAAAGAAAACGGCAATTACCGTCTCAGGGTCCCTCTTTTTGAAAGGTGGATTGAAAAATTCGGGAAAATTTGAATCTCTATGCAATTCCGAATCGAACTTATTTTTCCCTTTTGGCGCTGTTTTTTGCGGTTAAAGCTTTCTTCGCAAAACACCCATTGCCAAGCTCGAGAAGCCGTTGCGACTCGATTTCGCGGAGTTGCAGAACATTCTCCTCGTATGCACGAACACGGTGAAGGTCGTCAATGCGTTTCTGTTCGAGACCGTCATGGCAAGGTCCGGGGGAAACGAACTCGGATCGTGGTCTTGGGACGCGAAACAGGAGGAGCCCCTTTTCCAGAAATACTACGATTTGTTTTTTTCGGAGCTGGAGCCGGCGGAAAACGCGCCAACGGCGCAAAAAGCGTACGAGGAATTCAGAAACACTTTCGCGACCATGCGGCCGACCTGAACGGAGAATCTCGATAATGGACGAATTAGGAAGATACTATACCAGCGGAGGCGTATCGAAACTGCTGGTGTCCTGCTTCTTGCAAGACGACCCGAAGAGCGTGTTGGACATCGGGGTCGGCGGTGGCGCGCTGGTGCATGCCGCCAGGCAAAGGTGGAACCAGGCGGACTTCTACGTGGCGGACATCGACCGAAAATCCATTGCCGAGGTATCGTCCGCACTGCCTTTCGTGAAGGTGCTCAAAATCGACGGATTGTCTGGAAAAATCGACTCTCGCTGCCGCATGACGGTCGGAAACATCGACGTCGCGATATGCAATCCTCCTTACCGGCGGACACAGAAAACCCCTGCCGTTTTGGAGGTTCTCCGGAAAGCCGGTCTCCCGGATTGCCGACTGTTGAAAAAGATCACTTCGGATATCATTTTTTTGGCGAAAAACCTCGCCATGCTGCGGGAAGGCGGGGAACTCGGCATTATCGTGCCTGATACAATCGTTTCGGGTCGCGAATTCGAACTTTTCCGCAAAGACTTGATCACCCGCCATTGCCTTTTCGGGGCGATCCAAATCCCGGATGGAGTTTTCAAGAAAACGGAGGCCCGTACGCACATCCTGCTGATTCGAAAAGGAGGCTCTACGCCGGAGAAAGTTCAGGTGCGCTTGTCGGACAGAAACGGTACTACGGGTCCCGGGCTTTCGGTATCGAAGGATGCGCTCATCGAACGCATGGATTTCACGTTTCACCAGTGGAAAAGCAAGAATTGCGGCTCGCAAGGCAAGATCACCCTGGGCGAACTCAACGTCGAAATCAAAAGAGGACGCCAAGCCAAAAAGCAGCTGGAGGAAATGGGAATTCCATACTTCCACACCAGCTCTTTTCCCCAGACTCCCGGAGACGAGATTCGCTTCGACAGCGACGACGCCGACACTGGCATAGTGGCCAGGCCTGGAGACATACTGGTCGCGAGAGTGGGAAAACGGTGCATCGGCAAGACGGCCGTGGTCGCATCCGGAAGCCGAACGATCACGGACTGCGTGTACCGCCTGAGAGCGCCCGATGAATGGGGAACGAGGCTGGCGAGAGCGTTGATTTCGCCCGAAGGAAAGGCCTGGATGGAATCCAACGCCCGAGGCGTTTGCGCAAGGGTCATATGCAAAGCCGACTTGCTGTCCTTTTCGATTTGAATCCCGATCCAAGCCCAGCTTTTCGCGCCTGGATGCTTTTTGGGCGACGGCGCTCTCAAAGAATTCCTAGGCTTGGTACCAAATTCGGCCGCCTGGATTCCGGGTCTACGCTACATGTTCAAGTTAATAAATTCCCGGAAAAGACGGGTCCAGCTGCTTTATCGACACCCGGGGTACACACCGCTCCGCCCGGAATGACGACTGCCGGGACGATAGTCCTTGAAAGTGGCCGATGTTAAAACCAAGCCCTGGTTCGGTTTTTCGTTCATTGCCAGGCAGAAGAGAATCCAGGTGGAAAACTACGACTATTGCATCGATCTGGCCATTTTCCAGTCGCTTGAGCTTTCTGGCGTCCCTGACGGGAATTTTGGGAAACATGTTCGAAACCCCGGCAATAAATTGCCGGGCTATTGTCTGTCGTCCCTAACGGGACTTGGACGGATTTGGGGGTATTTATTGAAAAAAATCAATCGTCCTTCGTGCTCTTCGTGTTCTTCGTGGTAAAATTCGGGGTTGGTTGTAACGTCGGTCGGATTTCTTGCCCAATAGCCTCGATCATTCCCTGGATTCCGGGTCTCCGCAAGCTTCGCCCGGAATGACGGAGTCGTTTGGTCGAAGATAAAACCAAGCTCAAAATTCCTTGATTTTCAACAACGAAGAAAGGGAACGGAACCTGGCCATGATCGGTAATTAAAGAGCCATCGAATTTAAAAAATCAAGTTCCGCCCCCCCCCGTTCACCATCGCGTCATTCGTTTTCCAGGCTCTCCGCATAGACAGTCAGCTACGATTCCGACCCAGTCCTGCGACAGTAAGACAACGGAGGCAAAACGTATTCCAATCCGGAATGGAAACGGTAGTGATAGAGCTTGTCTGATTTCCTATGCCTTTTCGTGGAAGGCCTTGATTTCCTCCGCAAGAATTTCCGCGATATGCTTGACCTCGATGCCGAGTTCTTCGTGTTGCGCTCCGCCTCGCAGCTGAAGCACGCATCCGGGGCAGTCGGTGACGAGATGGTCGGCGCCGCTTTCCTTGTATTTTTCCAGCTTCTTTTTCAGAATCCGGGAGGAGAGTTCGGGAAATTCCACGCTGTAGGAGCCCCCGAAGCCGCAGCATACGTCTTCGTTTTCCGACGGGGTGTATTGCAGGCCTGCGGTTTTCAGAAGCTCTCTGGGGGCTTCGGTCACTTTCAGGCCTCGGCACAGGTGGCAGGGGGAGTGGTAGGCTACCTTGCGGCCGGATTTTTCGAACGAGTCCGGGGACACTTTCAATACGTCGGTCATGAACGACGAGAAGTCGATGATTTTTTCCACCAGCTTTTCGACCTTTTCGGGAACTTTTCCCCCCTTTTTCAGGAGCTTGGGGTAGTTTTCCTTCAGGTGCGAGCCGCAGGAGGCGCAGAGGGTCACCACGTAATCGTATCTGTCGAAGTCGAAGGCTTCGAGGTTCTGGAGGGCGACTTCCTTCGCGGCGTCCTCTTCGCCCATCATCATGACGGGAAGTCCGCAGCAGGTCTGTCCCATGGGGTAGTCCACGTCCACATTTTGGCTCTCCAATATTTTCAGCATGGCCTCGCCCTGTTCGGGGTAGATGAAGTCCATGGCGCATCCGCCGAAGAAGGCGATCCTGTATTTCGGGTTGTTGACGCGCACCTGCTCGAACCGGTCGCGGAAGGGCGTGGCGGCGATGACCGGAAGGCTTCGGAAATCGTGCTCCTTTCCGAAGAACGTCGGAAGGTGGCGGATGACTTTTTTTCCCCTGGCCAGGGGCTTTTGCAGAAGATAGGCTTGCCTGAGGAGAAAGTGGAACAGCTTTCGGTTCTTGATCACCTTGGAGAGAAGCAGGTTCTTGACGGGCTTGGATTCCTCCTCGATGATTTTCTGGTAGACTTTCTTGATCAGGTAGGGAAGGTCGATTCCGCCGGGGCAGACGGCCTTGCAGGCCTGGCAGTTGATGCAGTTCTTCACGATGGCCCGTGCGTTTTCCCTTCCGTGGTAGAACAGGGTGAGGATCAGGCCGATGGCCCCGATGTAGACATGCCCGTAGTTGTGGCCGCCCACCAGGCCGTAGATGGGGCAGACATTGGCGCAGGCGCCGCAGCGCACGCATCGGAGGGCTTCGGAGAATACCGGGTCCCTGGCCAGTTCAGACCTGCCGTTGTCCAGGAACACGAAATGCATCTGTTTTTTGCCGTCGTCGGCCCCGCCGCATTCGTTGGCGCCCGAAATCCAGGTCACGTAGGAGGAAATGAGCTGGCCCGTGGCGTTCTTGGGCAAAACCTTCAGGATTTTCAAGGCGGACGCCAGGTCCGGCATGAGCTTGTCCAGGCCGATCAGGGCGACGTGAACCCGGGGAAGGGTGGTGACCAGGCGGGCGTTTCCCTCGTTTGATATAATGCCTATGGCACCGGAGTCGGCGATGGCGAAATTGGCGCCGCTGATTCCCATGTCCGCTTCGATGAACGCCTTTCGAAGCTCCTTTCTGGCCACCTTGACCATGCCGTCGATGTCGTCGGGGTCGCGGCTTTCGCCGGTCACCTCGGTGAACAGCTGCGCCACCTGCGCTCTGGACAGATGGATGGCGGGCATGACCATGTGCGACGGTCCCTCGTGGCGCAGCTGGATGATCCATTCCCCCAGGTCCGTTTCGGTCACCTTGAACCCCTTGGCCTCCAGGTGGTCGTTCAAGTGGGTCTCCTCGGCGGTCATGGACTTGGACTTCACGATGGCATTCACGCCGTTTTCCTTTGCGATGCGCTCGATGATTTCGTTGGCCTCCCTGGCGGTCTTGGCCAGGTGGACCTTGGCGCCGTTTTTTTCCGCCCGGTCCTTGAACTCCTGGAAGAGGTCCTCGAGCCTCGCCATGGATTCGTCCTTGCCTGCGGCGATTTCGTCGCGTATGGCCTCGAAGTCGAGACCTTCCAGAGCTTTTTTTCTCGCCTGCGGATAAGCGGTGGCGAACGCGCTCAGGGCGTTTCGGAGAAAATCGTTTTCCAGGGCCTTTTTCAACCGTTTTTTATAGGTGGGAATGTCTTGGGCCGTATCGATCATGGCTGGTCCTCCTTGGCGATGTTTTCCTCGGTGATCAGGATGTGGAGTTCCTGGGGGCCGTGGACCCCGATGGTCAGGACCCTTTCGATGTCCGCCGTGCGGGACGCCCCGGTGATGAAGGCCGTGTAGCAGGGCGCGCTTTTCAGGCGTCCGTCGAGAAATTCGGCCGCCTCCATGGCGTTTGCCTTGATGCGCGACGCGGGGACGCATGCCACGTGGATTTCGCTCAGCATGGTGGCGATGCGCATGTCTTCTGCGGCCGAATCCAGAACGATGGTGCCGGTTTCGGCGATGGCGCAGTCCGCCGGGGTCAGGCTGGTGTGGATTTCCTCCAGGTGATTTCGAAAAGGCGGCTCCAGAAGGCGGAGTCCCTTGTCGTCGCAGATGGTTTTCAATAGCTTCGTGTCTTCGTCGGCGAAGCCTGCCGCCGCGATGGTCGTTGCGTTTCGGGACGCTGTCAGCTCTGCGGCATGCGCAAAGACCTCGCGCAGGTCTTTGGCGTCGGATACCACCGCCTGGACGGTTTCCGCCATCTTTTTGAATTTTTCTTTCGCGTGTTGTTCGCCTTTCATTGGCTTTTTCCCCCGGAATTTCAGAATGTTTTGAAACGTTTCAATGAAACAGGATACACGCAAAGATCGGCATCTTCAACCAATTTGTTCCTGTTGGCAACCGCTTGCGGCGGGGCGACCGGCGAGAGAATAGGTTGGTGTCAATTTTCAATGTCTGCCTTGGGCAGGGACTTGCGGCCAGAGGGTCGGTTCGCGGCCGCAACCTTGGCATTTTCGAGGTTGTCGGGCCGCATAAAAAGGCCTTGACCTCTTGCCTTTGTTTGTATTAAGGAGTTCAAATTGACGATTGTGCGGAGGATTCGGTGCTGCCGTTTTCCGGGAAGAGTGCTTGCGGTTTGGATTTCCGGGGGCGGCTTTTTTGCAACTCGACATCCGATGTTCTCTTTTTTTTTAATGAACAACCGAATTGGAATTTTTTTTAGGAGTTTGACGTATGGCTGAAAGACAGTGGGTGTTTTCGTTCGACGAAGTGACGAAGGCCGAGGACTACGTCGGGGGCGACTGGGAAGCCGTCCGCGGCCTTCTTGGGGGAAAAGGCGCCAACCTGGCGGAAATGACGCGCTTGGGCGTCCCGGTCCCCCCTGGATTTACCGTGACCACCGAGGCTTGCAACGAGTATCTCAAATCGGGAGGGGGCTTTCCCAACGGCATGTGGGAGGAGGAACTCGAGGCGTTGAAGAAGGTGGAGCAAGCCACGGGGAAGACGTTCGGAGACGAAAAGAACCCGCTGTTGGTGTCGTGCCGTTCGGGCGCGAAATTCTCCATGCCCGGCATGATGGACACGGTTTTGAACATCGGTTTGAACGAAACGACCTTGAAGGGCATGGTGGAGCTGACGGGCGACGAACGTTTCGTGTACGACTCCTACCGTAGGCTTGTGCAGATGTTCGGTTCGGTGGTCATGGGGATTGCCGACGACGATTTCGAGGACGTTTTGACGGAAGCCAGGACCAAGGCGGGTGTGGAGAGCGATTCGGACCTCGCCTCCGAAAATTGGAAAGAGGTGGTGAAGAAGTTCAAGAGCATCTATCGCCACAAGACCGGGCACGATTTTCCCGAAGACCCCTTGGATCAGCTCAAGATGGCCACCGAGGCGGTCTTTAAGAGCTGGAACGGCAAGCGCGCCATCGATTATCGGAATGCGGCCAATATTGCCCACGACATGGGCACGGCGGTCAACATCGTGACCATGGTGTTCGGCAACATGGGAAACGACAGCGCCACGGGCGTGGCCATGACCCGTGACGGTTCCACCGGCGAGAACAAGATCGAGGGCGACTATCTGACCAACGCCCAGGGCGAGGACGTGGTGGCGGGAATCCGGCTGACCAAGGACATCGCCAAATTGAAAGAGGAGATGCCCGAAGCCCATGGGGAATTCGAGAAGATCGCCAAGCTTCTGGAAAACCACTATCGGGAAATGCAGGACGTGGAGTTCACCATCGAGAAGGGCAAGCTGTGGATGCTGCAGACCCGCGACGGCAAGCGCACGGCCAGGGCGGCGGTCCGGATCGCCGTGGAGATGTGCGAAGAGGGCCTGATCGACAAGAAGGAAGCGGTGATGCGGGTGACGCCGGAGCAGGTGGATTTCTTTCTGCATCCCCAATTCGACCGGGAGGCCGTCAAGCAGGCCAAGGCGGAGGGCAAGCTTCTTGCCTCCGGTCTGAACGTGTCTCCGGGCGCGGCTTTCGGGCAGGTCGCTCTGGACGCCGATCTGGCGGAGTCCATGGCCAAGGAGGGCAAGGACGTGATCATGGTGCGACCGGAGACCAAGCCGGACGACGTGCATGGAATGCTGGCGTCCAAAGGAATCCTGACCAGTCGCGGCGGTCGCACCAGCCATGCCGCGCTGGTGGCCAGGCAGTTCGGCAAGCCCGCCGTGGTGGGGGTTTCCGCCCTTTCCATCGACATGAGAAAACGATGCATCCATGTCAACGGAATGACTGTCCACGAGGGCGACGTAATTTCCATATCCGGCAACGTGGGCGACGTCTATATCGGCAAGGTCAAAACCATCGTGCCGGAATTCAACGACTCGTGGCTGATGAAGCTTCTGAGTTGGGCGGACGAATTCCGCAAGCTGGGCGTCTGGACCAACGCGGACTATCCCAAGGACGCGAGGCGGGCGCGGGAGTACGGGGCCGAAGGCATCGGGCTTTGCAGAACGGAGCATATGTTCCTGGAAGCCGAGCGAATGCCCCATGTCAGGAAGATGATCATGACCGACCTTCCCATCGAGCGCCGTGACGCCTTGGCGGACCTTCTGCCGTTCCAGAGGGACGATTTCGCCGGATTGTTCCGCGCCATGGACGGCCTTCCGGTCATAATCCGGCTCATCGACCCGCCCTTGCACGAATTTTTGCCGAACCACACTCGTCTGGTAAAGGATGTGGCGGACTATAAAATTCAGCTCATGCACGCGTCCAACCTTCCCGAGATCGACGATCTTCTGCAAAAAATCCGCGTGAACGAGACCATGCTCAAGCGCGTGGAAAGCCTGCGGGAGGAAAACCCCATGCTCGGCCTGCGCGGGGTTCGTCTGGGGATTCTCATTCCCGAACTGACCACCATGCAGGTGCGCGCCATTTTCGAAGCCGCCTGCAAGGTGAGCAAGGAAGGCGTCGATGTCCATCCGGAGATCATGATTCCCCTGACCAGCCATGTGAACGAACTCATACGCCAGCGCGAGGTTCTCGAGGCCGAGGCCAAGATCGTCATGGAGGAACAGGACAGGCAGATCGACTACAAGTTCGGCACCATGATCGAAATTCCCAGGGCGGCGCTGACCGCCGACGAGATCGCCGAATACGCCCAGTTCATTTCCTTCGGCACCAACGACCTGACCCAGACGACGTTCGGAATATCCCGTGACGACGCCGAGTCCGGCTTTCTCATCGAGTATATGGAGAGCGGCCTTCTGCCGGAGAACCCGTTCGCGGTCATCGACGAAAACGGTGTAGGCCAGCTGATGACCCTCGCGGTGGAAAAAGGCAGGAAAGTCAGGCCCGGCCTGGAAGCGGGCATATGCGGGGAACACGGCGGCAATCCCAAGTCCATCGACTTCTGCCACCGACTGGGGTTGAACTACGTGTCCTGCTCACCCTTCCGGGTGCCGGTGGCCAGGCTGGCCGCAGCCCAGGCCGCATTGCGACATGCGGACGAGTAGATTTTTTTGATTTGGATTCGGATTCCTTGCAGCCGCCGGAAACGGTCTTTTCTTTCCGGCGGCTTTTTTATCCATCCTGATTACAACAGATTTGGGGGAGCAGGCGTAGGTTGGGTTGAGCGGGTTTTCATGCCGGGTTTCGCTTGCAGGCTGCTTTAATCGAGTACCTTCCAGTTGCATTTGGAAGAAAAAATGTTTCATCGCGGATTTGTGGGGAGCGATAAAGGTAACCAGAGCTTCCAGCTCTGGTTCCATGTCGGGTATATGCCGCCGTTTGGAAGCCGAGGCATGCCAGACCAGGATGGTCTGGTTACCATAGACACGCCTTTTCCCACAAATCCGCGATGAGCCGAAAAAATCAGCGAAACCCAAGAATTGGCGGCGCTCAACCCAACCCACGTTTCAGCCCTACCCCCCTTTGAAACCCCCGAATTTTCAATCCCTGAAAAATCCCGCCGGAAAAAATTGCGTTTTGAACGGAAATAAATTACAATTTTCGCCAGTTTGAATCGGAAGAAAACTTGAAGCGACATCGGGCTATGTTTGAAACGCGCAGCACGCTTATATTTGTATTGACAACGATACTTTTTGGAGGAGCGCTTGCCATGGGCGACGAATCGTCCTCGCGGATTCCGGTTTTTCCGTGTCCCGACAAACCCAATTGCGTTTCCTCGCTGGCCGGGGACAAAGACCGGAGGGTGCCTCCATTGACCTATTCCGGCGATTTGGACCGGGCGCGCGAAAGAATCCTGGCAATCCTGAAAGGGTTTGAGAGGGCGAAGATCGTGGTTTCCGAGAAGGATTACATTCATGCGGAATTTCGTTCCTCGCTTTTCCGATTTGTGGACGACATGCAGCTTTTTTTTCCGTCGGACGAAAAAATCGTTCATGTGAGGTCGGCATCCCGCACCGGCTATTACGATTTCGGTGTCAACCGCAAGAGAATCGACCGGCTTCGGGAACAATTCGAAAACCCATGAGAACACTGCCGGGGAGGACGCGTCATGAAGGTCCTGTTGGACGACATCGTGGATGTCATGCAGATGCCTGCCGAGGATGAAAAGTCCTATGTGGACTTGGAGACCGGGGAGGTGATCACGGTCCAGGACGAGGAGTTCGAGGAGGCCGCAACGGACAAGCCCCTGGAGTCCTTCCCCGATTGGGACCAGGGACCCATCGCCCTGGCCCGCGAGGTGCTTCGACATCCGGAAAGATACAGGAAGCTGCCCGTTGCTGGAAAAAACGCGGAAAAGAAAATCATGGAAAGGTTTCGCGAGTCCATCGACGACCCGGTCGCGGAGGAGGCTTTGAAAGACGCTCTATCCGGTCCGGAGACCCTTCGCTCGTTCAAAAACGTGCTTTCCGAATTCAGCATGGAAAAAGACTGGTTCCGTTTCAGGGAGCGTTTCTATCGATCCGCTGCCGTCCAGTGGTGCCGGAAAAACAATATGGAATATAGATCCGATTGATATTTCAAATTCGCTTTGGTATTGAAACGTCTGCCGTTTTTGTGATAGAATTTTCAAGTTTGCGGGTAGCCAGGGCTTTCGCATCAGGCGGATGGCGTCGGACCTTTTCACAAAAAAATCCTCTGGGCCGTTGTCTTTAAAAATTGTGTACCAACCGGGCGACGGTGTTCGGAAATCGGTTTGAGGACTGCAAGTCGGATGCTTTTTCCATTTTCGGTCGGTAATAGCGGTTTTTCTTTTTCGAGTTTGTTCAGAAGGGTTCTCAGTGCATGGATGATAAACAAAAATTTTCCTCGAAAAACGCGAAACAGAGGTACGCGGATAAACTCAAAGAAGGCGAAAGAAAGAAAGAACGAGAAAAAATCGTCGCTTTTTTCCTGGACCTCTACAATGTACAGCTGAAGGGGGACTCCGATTCTCCCCGTTCTTTCAGACAGGTGGGCTCTCGGCCGGGCGCGGAAAGCACCTACGAGTTGAGAGTCAAGCAGCACGACAAGTGGCTCAGCAGGCTCATGGGAATCAGTCCCATCGGCGAAGAGGGCGGAAGCAAGAGCCGGTGCTTCAAAGTCATTTATGACGAGGTCCTCGTGGTGAAGGTCCCTCTCCGGCCCATCACCGATTTCGAAGAATACATCCAGGGAATCCAGAAGGAAAGGGATATCGCCAGCCTTCTGGAGCCGGCGATCAAATGTATCGCCCCGGCCGTTTCTCCGATCCTGAAAAAAGTGCCCGCTTTCTTCGACGACCAGTGCTGGGTGCCCGATGAGGTCGAAGAAAAAAGTCTGGCCAGGCTCAGGCATTTTCCCCAATTCCGTTACCATCTGAAGGTCGGCGATGGTTTCGCCTACTTCATGGATATTTCCAGGTACTCCTTCCTGCTTCAGGTTTTGGAATCGATCATGGAATCGGATCAGAAAGTGAAGCAGGAAATCGTCAAGGAACCCGAAATCATTTCCAGGTTCCATAAGTTCGAGGAACGATACGGCGTGGAAAACGCGTCGGTATGGCTGAACATGCACGAGATCTATCAGGAATATCTGGAGATGATCGAAGCGCTCATGTCCCAGTATGGTCTTCGTGGCATGTCCCACGATTACAAGCGAAGGCAGTGGTTTTTGCATTACATTGCGGAACTCGAAATCGTTTCCGACGATCCCAGGATGTCGGACGAATTCGTATCTCGGCTGAAAGGCGTTCTTGAAAAGCTGTCCAAGCGATACGCTGCGGATTTCAGGAATTACCGACGGACGGTCGAAGAGCATGTTCGGAAGGAATCCTTCGGCCAGAACCGGTGTCAGATATCGGGAATCGTGACCAGCATTCTCCGGATGCTGGCGGAGCTTCGGGTGAAAAAGGCGGCGATTCGAGACCTGAAGCCGGAAAACATTTTCGTGGCGGGCGAATCTTCGAACATCGCGCTGGCCCTGGCGCAGAGAGAGGATGTGTTTTTGGGACTCATCGACTTTGAAACGGCCGTGTCCATCGACGCGAAAAAGTCGAAGAGACTGGAACAGCCTCTTCTTGGCGGCACGCCCTCCTACGCGACCCCTTCCAACTTCATACCCAACGAAATCATCGACGAACTTTACGGAGACATCGCCCGGGTCCTTCATCTCCAGGACTGGCAGGCCAGTCTGTGCATGATCTATTCCTCCGTGGTCGGAGAGACCCTGTTCGTTAAAACGAGAGGTTCTCTGTACCAAGTCATCAACGCGATGAAGAAAGGGGTGGACGAGGGAGATTCCTTTTCGAACGTTTTCAAGAAAAACAACCATGCCTTCTGGAAGGCCGCAAAGGTCGAATTCGCAAAACGGCTCGCGGCAAACAAGAAGCGGCTGGACGAAATCGACGTGGAGATTCCGTACGACGTCAAGGACATGTTTTTCGAGGAAGCCGAGCGGTCGATGAAATATTTCCAATTTTTGATCAGGAGCAGGCTCAAGCGCCAGGGTTATTTCAAGAATCCGAAAACAGTCGAATCCCTTTTGCAATCCCCGCCGGAAAGGGTCGCGGGATTCCGGGAAAAATGGCAGAAAGGCGTTGTCACGCCGCAGCCTTCCGTCGAGACCCGCAAGGCCGTCGTGAATTTCCTGCTTGAAATCGAAGAATTCAAGAACCGGCAGGCCGTTCAGGCGAAATGGATGGAAACTTTCCGCCAAAGGTCCCTGAGGGTAGGCGCCTACGACCTTTTGGTCTTCATGTTCGGGGTGGTGACCCAGACCCTGCACAGGACAAAGCCAGGGCAGGGTGTTTCCGGCAATGCGGGCGCGTACAACGCCCGGAAAAACAGAAGATAGGCCGGGTTGCAGACCGGCCAGGACGCAGGCAGGCGAAAAATGAAGCCACCATTCGAACAGCCCTATAGAATTCATTACGAGTTCAAGTTCGCCAACAACGAGATCAAGATATTTCGGATCAAGTTGCACCCGCAAAGCATATCCATCGTTCACGACCAGCCCGTGAAGAAAGAGGACTGGATGCGACTGGAAAACAACCAGTGCCTCTGCTGCCCTCTATCCGCCGAAACCCACGAATATTGTCCCGTGGCGGTCAACATCGGGGAACTTACCGAAGCGTTCGGGGACATGGTATCCTACGACAAGTGCTCGGTGCGCTGCGTCACCCTGGAGCGGACATACACGAAGAAAACCAGCCTGATGGAGGGGCTGGCGTCCATTTTCGGAGTGATCATCGCCACCAGCGACTGCCCGATCATGAAATTTTTCAAGCCCATGGCCCGTTTCCACCTTCCATTTTCCACTCCGAGGGAAACCATTTTCCGGGTGACGTCCATCTACATGCTGCGCCAGTATTTCAACCGCAGGAAAAAGCGCGACCAGGACATGGATTTGGAACTGCTGGACCGGCATTACAAGGATGTCAGCCTGGTCAACCGGGGTCTCATTGCGCGCCTGAACACGGTGGTGGCGAACGACGCGGACAAAAATGCCATCAACATACTTTTTTCCCTGTGCCAGATCCTTTCCAGGGAAATCAATTACAATCTCAATTCCCTGGAATATCTTTTCGAGGACTAGCGCGAAACTCCAATTTCCGAAATCGGCGTATTGACAAAAACGCAACAAAACGGGTAAGTCGAATGTCGGACTGCGAAATGTTCGAAAAAGACGTAACCGGGAGGTTTGGTTGTAAATTCGGCCAACCAGCACCGTCATTCCGGGCGGAGCTTGCGGAGACCCGGAATCCAGGCGCCGGTCGAAACTGTTGGTTGAAAACATGCCGAAGTTAAAACCAAGCCCTATCCAGGCAATGGGCCGTTGCCGGGAAGAAAAACAGAACAGGAAACAAGGAGGTTGGCCATGAAGCAAGGACCGGTCGTGATCGTGACGGGAGCGTCGCGGGGGATGGGATTGTGGACTGCCC
The DNA here is from genome assembly GCA_963674505.2 of Desulfobacterales bacterium. Lineage (GTDB taxonomy): Bacteria > Desulfobacterota > Desulfobacteria > Desulfobacterales > SKZT01. The sequence continues at coordinate 3,765,119 of CAXXIG010000001.1, read as the reverse complement.
GCTGGTTGGCGAAGGCCGGGGCGGCGGTTGTCGTGACCGCGCGTTCCGAAGGCGATCTTGTACGTCTGCGCGACGAGATCGTTGCCGCAGGCGGAGAGTGCCTGGCCGTGCCCGGCGACGTGGCGGACCCCGGCGTGTGCCATGCGGTCGTGAGAGAGACCCTGGAACGATTCGGGCGCGTGGACGCCCTGGTGAACAACGCGGGTGTGCTGCCTCCCATCGCGCGGGTGGCCGACTGCGACATGGATATGTTCCGGGAAAACATCATGGTCAATCTCATGGGGCCAGTCTACTTGATTCGGGAAGCGCTTTCCGCCCTGCGAGAGGCTGCCGGGCGGGTGGTCAACGTCAGCAGCGGCGCGGCCGCAAACCCCATCGCCACCTGGAGCGCCTACGCCGCCGCCAAGGCGGGGCTGACCCATTTCACAAGGGTCCTGGCGGCCGAAGAACCCTCCATCGTCGCGGTTTCCATCCGGCCAGGCGTGGTCGATACGGCCATGCAGGAACTGATTCGCAGCGAAGGCGCCAAAACCATGCCGCCCAAGCTGGCGCAATACTTTCGGGGCCTGAAGGAAAACGGCAGCCTGGAGCCGCCCCGTGTGCCTGCCCGCTCCATCGCATGGCTCGCCCTGAAAGCGCCTTCGGAACTCAGCGGCAAGTTCGTCGAATACGACGATCCCCAGATCGCGGCGCCGGCCAGGGAATTGTTCGGAGAAATCGATGGATAAGACAATCGACCCGACCGGCATTGTTTTTCGCGCGCTGGCCGTCTTTTTCGCCATCTTGGTTTTCCTGGTACCCGCATCGACGTTTGCGGACGATTCGAAAACGCTGAAAGTCGGCCTTCTTCCCATCATAGACGCCCTGCCGTTCCACGTGGCGAAGGCCGGGGGCTATTTCGACGACCACCATGTCCGTGTGGAGGCGATACCGGTCTCCAGCGCCCTGGAGCGCGACCAGCTCATGCAGGCCGGGCAGATCGACGGCATGATCAACGAGATGACCTCCGTGGCCATGTTCAACCGCGAAAAAGTCCGGTTGAAAATCGTCGGCGACGCCCGGGCGTCCCGGCCGGGCTTTCCACTCTTTCGAATCCTGGCGTCCCCGGAAAGCGGCGTTTCGTCCCCCGGGGACTTGGCCGGGGTGGCCATCGGGATTTCGAAAAACACCATCATCGAATACGTCACCGACCGTCTGCTGACTCGAAGCGGGCTGGCCGGGGAGCAAATCGTCAAGCAGTCCGTGCCAGTCATCCCGGAGCGCTACCAGCTGCTGCTCCAGGGACGCATCCGGGCGGCCACCATACCCGACCCCCTGGCCTTGAGCGCGGTCCGGGCCGGGGCGGTCCAGGTGATCGACGATACCGCCTTTCCCAGCTACAGCGTCAGCGTGCTGAGCTTTTCCAACGAAGCCATACAGGAAAAAGCCGCAGCCGTGGCGGGTTTTGCCAAGGCCTGGGACCGAGCCGCAGGCGACATCAACGCCGCCCCCGAATCGTTTCGCTCCCTGATGCTCGCAAACATCCGGGTCCCGGACAACATCAGGGACACCTTTAAAATACCGCCGTTTCCCCGAAACCATGTGCCCGACCGCTCCCAATGGGCCGACATGATGGAATGGATGGTGGAAAAGTGGCTCCTGGAGGCCCCCGTGGCGTACGAAATCTGCGTTACGGACCAGTTTTTGCCGTAGGTTTTTTCATGGTCCAGATCGAAAACCTGACATTCGGCTACGGCGGGCGCAGCGGCATTTTCGAAAATTTCAGCCTGAGAATTCGCCTGGGGGAGTCGTGGTCGGTGATCGGCCCCTCGGGCTGCGGCAAGACGACCCTTCTGTTTCTCTTGGCGGGACTGAGAAAACCGGACGCCGGCAAGATTTTCATTGCCGGAAGGCGCGTGGAAAGGCCCCGTCCAGAAACCGGCCTGGTGCTTCAGGACCATGGCCTGCTGCCGTGGGCCACCGTCAGAGAAAACGTCCGGCTGGGTCTGACCATTCGCGAGATGTACGGCCCCGACGGACGCCATGCGCCCGCAGGCAGGGCGCTCGCCAAAGACGAGGCGGAACAAAGGGTGGACTACTGGCTGAAATGGCTCGAGATCGACCATTTGCAAAAATACTACCCGGACCGGCTTTCCCGGGGCCAGAGACAGAGGACCGCCATCGCCCGCACAATGGTGCTCGAGCCGGATCTTTTGCTCATGGACGAACCCTTTTCGGCCCTGGACGCGCCCATTCGAATCGAGCTGCAAAACATCATGGTCCGGTTCAACCTGCAATCGCGCCTGACCAGCGTCACGGTCACCCACGATATCGAGGAGGCCGTGTTTCTGGGGCGAAAGATCCTGGCCCTGTGCGGCCGGTGCGACAGCGAGGCTTGCGTAGTGGAAAACGACATGGTCGGCGAAGACGGCTTTCGCAACGACCCGGCCTTTCGCAATCGCTGCGACCAGCTCCGAGAGCTTCTGGGGACCCTGAAATGAAAAAAAGCCCGCAGCTCGCATCGGCCCTGCTGGGGCTGCTCATGTTTTTCACCCTGTGGCAGGTCCTCTCCTGGATCGTGCATCGACCGATTCTGCCTTCCCCGTTTCAAGTGGTTCCCTTGTTTGCCAAATCCATGGCCGGCGAGCTGGGAAAGCATTTTCTGGCCAGCGCCGCTCGCGTACTGGCCTCCATCGGTCTTGCGGTGGCGACGGCTTCTCCGCTGGGACTCGTTCTGGGGCAGAGCCCCCGCATGGGAAAAATATTCGAACCTCTGATCGCCATCGTATATCCCATCCCCAAGATCGTATTTCTTCCGGTCATCTACGTGCTGCTGGGCATTACGGACCTGTCCAAGATATTTCTCATATCCCTGATCATTTTTTTCCAAATCCTGGTGGTGGTCCGTGACGAAGCCGCCAACCTGCACCCGGAGCTGATCATGTCCGTGCGCTCCCTGGGAGCGGGCAGGAGGGCGCTTTTTCGCTACGTGTACCTTCCCGCTTCCATTCCTGCAGTCCTGACGGCCCTGCGGGTATCGGTGGGCACGGCGGTGGCCGTGCTTTTCATCGCAGAGCAGTCCCTGACGTCCTGGGGGCTGGGCTACTACATCGTGGTGGAGACCTACCAGGTGCTGCGTTACCAGGAGATGTACGCCGGCATCCTGGGCATGGGGCTGTTGGGAGTGCTGCTGTATTTCGTCGTCGCCGCCGTGGAAAGGCGTGTCAATCGCCATTTGTACCAGGAGTCCGAATGATGGAAGATCCGGAAGTTAAAAAAGAGAGGCCGTCCCTTGCGACCTGGGCCATGGCGGCTCGTCCGAAAACGCTCCCGGCGGCTTTCGCCCCGGTGCTCGTGGGGACCGCCCTGGCGGTCTACGACAACGTTTTCGCTCTCTTTCCCGCCTTGGCCGCCTTGTTCGTGGCTCTGCTTTTGCAAATCGGAGTCAATCTGGCCAACGACTACTTCGACTGTAAGAAGGGCATCGACACTCCGGAGAGGCAGGGGCCTGTGCGAGTGACGCAAAGCGGCCTGATCTCGCCCGAAAGCGTCAAAAGAGCGATGGCCCTGGTGTTTGTCCTGGCGGGGGCCGCAGGACTTTACCTGGCTGCGGTCGCCGGACCGCCGGTACTGGTGTTGGGAGCGGCGGCCATTCTTTCCGCGCTGGCCTACAGCGGGGGGCCTTTTCCTCTGGCTTCAAACAGCCTCGGGGACCTGTTCGTATTCGTCTTTTTCGGACCGGTCGCGGTCTGCGGCACCTATTTCGTCCAGGCCGGGAAATTCGGCGCGCAGTCCTTCTGGCTGTCTCTGCCGGTGGGATTTCTCGTTACGGCTATCATCGTAGTCAACAACCTGCGCGACATCAGGACGGACAAGAAGACGGGGAAGATCACCCTGGCCGTGCGCCTGGGAAGGCAGGGCGCCATCGCGGAGTTCCAGCTTCTGGTCGCGGCCGCCTATTTTTTTCTTCCGGTCTACATGTTTTTGGACCCCGCCGCCCCGCGAAACATCCTCGCTCCCATCGTTTCCGCCCCCTTCGCGGTTCGGGTATGCCGAAGCGTGCAATTTTCCGTCGGCAGGGACTTGAACAAGACTTTGGCCGCCTCGGCAGGTCTGGCAATCGTTTTTTCCGTCCTGCTGTCGCTGGGAATATTGCTGGGGTAGGGCCTTCTTGTTTTAGATGCAGGATTGGATTTTGAAGAGCGCGTTTTGGTGATCGGTATCTTGCGGTTCCTTACGAAAGGGCGAATGCAAAAATGAAAAAGTCGGATGACGAGAAAGCATTGTTTGTTGGAAAAAGCATTGAAGTTAATCTCGATCTCGTCGATCAGGAAAGCTTGGACATCCTTAAATCGAGAACAGCAGAACAGGAAGTGTTGGATATTTTTGATGAAGCCTGAATTTTCGACCTTTGCGGATCGCATCGGCGTACAAGGGAAAACACTCTCGCCCCCCGGTAGCTTCGCCTTCCACGGCGGCGCGGTGCCACTTGGCTTCGTGCGGGACTATCGCGGTGTCCGATTCGAGAGCGTGGAGCGTAGCGACTGTCAACCGCAATATTCCCCAATCCAACTGGCCGGATATCTCTTCGACGCTTTTCTGGCAGGGGGACCAGTGAAGAAACATGCCCAGTACCGCGACGGTTTGCGCATAGCTCATTTTCGTCGCGATACGGGTCGCAAGGCTTCGCAACCGCATGCTGAATCCGTCCCATGGAATCCACAGTTCGATATCCAGCGGATAGCGACCCCCGCCTTCCTTCTCTCTGTAGACATAGGTTCGCCAGTACCTTACTTGTCCAAATATCGTGCCGAAATTGCGAGGTTTAATCCCCTGTCGCTTTTCGCCTTCTTCAAGGGAGTTGTTTTCGGATCCTTGCCAGTATTCCTGGCGCATCCACAGAAACAGGGAAACAAGAAGGCGGCCAAGCTCTGAAATATGGACAATCAGTCCTTTCTCGAATTCCATGAATGTCGCTTCCTTGAAGGACATCACCCAATCGACGATCTCTCTCGGCCGTCTTCCTTGTCAAATGTTTTTTATCCATCTTAAATAATTCCTTTGTCAAGTTTATTGTGGCTTCTGGATTTAAAAAACGCAGTTTTTGCATGATAGAATACCCGGGATGGAACACTTTTTCCACCAAAAAATGAAGTGATCGATTAATTTATTCCAGTTTTCAACCGGTGTAACAAATCGTAATCTCGTCGTTACCAACACGAAACAGTAAAATATTCGATGATTTTGGAAGCTCGGCATCTGGAGATAAGAAAATCTGCGCCACTCGGCAATGTTGCGGAGATTGTAGAGAACAGCCGTCGCGCGGAAAACGATTTGGCGCTGGAACTGGAAAAATACGTGTTGAAATCCTTCGAAACCGAGTGCGTCGATCAAATCGAAGAAGCCTTCGACGCGTTGGAATCGGACATAGGCGAGAAAAGCTATATTTTCCCATGGGAGGAACCGGACAGCTACGGAGACCTGGTTGCGGATCCGGCAAAATTCAAATCGGAAACCAAACGATTTTTACGGGAAAACAAACATGCCACGGGTCACAAACCCGGTTGCTCCGAATCATAGCCGATACAATTTGTGCGGTTTTCGCTCAAGGCCTCGCAAGACCGACACGACGACCGGTCGCATGGAATATCCGATTCGCATGGTCGAATGCCGCGGCTGCGGACAAAGGTTTTCCATGGTTCCGAGTTTTTTGCGGAGAGAAAAGCATTTCAGCCTGGATAAAGAGGTGAAAAAAATACTGGAGACGGCATCGTCGGAAAGCGCGCTCCGACCAAAACTCAACCACCTTCTTAAAAAAAGACGCATTCGAGCATCCATTGCTGAAATCCAGGATTGAATCGCTGATGGAAGACGGAGTTCACTATGCTTGCGTCAACAAAAGATCAACGAGCAACAGTACATCTGGGGTGATGAAAATGTTCCCTATTTTGCTGTAGATTATCTGCCGATTTTTGTTCCGCGAAAACTATCATGGAGCCTGGTTCGGGAGCGTAGGGTGGGTGGGTTGAAACCTTGGCGTTTCGGGCTGGTTCAAAGCTTGTCTACGCCCGTGTCCTTCGAGCTTATACGAAGCCCAACCACACCATTTCCCGTGCCGCCGCAGTGCCATTCGTTTGAAGAAGCGACGAATTGGCCCGAAAGATGGTTGGTTGGGCTCCGTGCAAAATTGTCATGCCATCTATTTCAAGAGAAGTTGAATTAGCGACAACACCCGGGTATCGACCCACCCACCCTACGCTCTCGAACCAGCCCGTGCAGATTGCCGCAAGGGGAAAACAAATCCCGGCAGAAAAAAATCTCCCGAATTTGGAAGATTTTCATCACCCCACAGTACATCTGCGTCCTATATTGCTAAGACAAATCTCCTGGAAGACCGGATTTTGTCTATCGATCGGCCGATGAAAAAATCGATATACAATCGATTGAATTCCCGGGAGTTGCCTGTCATCCTCACAGGACTTTTTTATTAAGCCGGAAAGCCCCCCTGTCCGGCGTCGATCTCTTCGGCGATTTTCCGGGCGGCATCCGCCGGGTTGTTCGCGTCTCGGATGGGTCTTCCGATCACGAGAAGATCCGCGCCCGCCTTTACTGCCGAGGCTGGAGTCGTCACCCTCTTCTGGTCGTCGGCCTCAGAAAGCTCCCACGCCGGGCGAATGCCGGGAGTGACGGCCAGAAAATCCTTGCCGAACTTCTGTTTCATATGGGCGACTTCCAAGCCGGAGCAGACTATCCCGGCGCATCCGGCGTCGCTCGCCATGGCCGCCCTGTGCGTGGCCAAGTCCCTCAGATTGTCCGCATACCGGTCTTTGAAACCAGCCTGCGCGATATCATCCCCTGACACGCTCGTCAATACCGTGACTCCCAGCACGCCCACCTTGTTACCGGCCGCCGCCACGGCCGCATCGAGCATTTTTTTGGACTCCCCGCAATGGACCGTGGCAAGACAAACCCCCAGGTCGGCCACCACCGACATGGCCCTGGAAACGGTGGCAGGAATGTCGTGGAGCTTCAAGTCCAGAAATATCCCCGCTCCGGACAACTCCCGCACCGTCCTTACGATTTCAGGGCCGGAAGCGATGAACAGCTCCAAACCGATCTTGAACATTCCGACGCGTCCGGCAAGCGCCCGGGCATAGGACTTCGCCTCTTGGATGGAAGGTACGTCCAAGGCGAATACAATGTAATCTTTTCCTTTTTTCATGCCTTTTCCTTTGGTTAGCCACGAGACATGCGCAACATCCAAATGTTTCGGACGTTTTTTTAGAGCCCTATCATTTGCGCGACGGCTCGGGGGATCAGTAAATATAGTGATCGGATCATCATAAATGAAAGAAACCGGAAGCTAAAACAAAAATTGAGTTCCGATGGCCTTTCCCAGTTTCACGGGCACGGCGTTTCCGATTTGTTTTCCTATGGATTCCTTGGAGGTTCCGAAAAAAACATAATTGTCGGGAAATGTTTGAAGAGCGGCCGCCTCTCGAAGGGAAATGGCCCTGTTCTGTTCAGGGTGTCCGTATCTTCCATTGGACAAGCTGTGGCATCTGCAGGTCAATGCAGGAGCCGGACGGTCCCACCACATCCGGCCATAAACGTCCGTATGTCCCGAATAATTTTCCTTATGGCATCTCAATACCAATTCGTCGGGCCAGCTTCTTCGGTCTCCGCCGTCTGACGGAGTGCTCTTGATCCGTTTCAGGTTCAGTTCCGACAATCCAGAAGCCCTGTGATTTGGAACAGTGGGGTGCGAATAGCCAGCTTGGATTGGTGGAAAATGCGAGATGGTCTGCCTGACTGTCAGGTAAGGGGAAAGCTCGGGGCCGCGAATCGGTTGAGGGATTTTAACAGGTGCGGACTTTCGGGCAACAAGAATGTGGCGGGTTCTGGTTTGGGGAACGCCGAAATCCTTCGCATCGATATCGGCAGCGTCCCAAAAATAATTTTTGCTTTTCAAAAGCCTCACAAATCTTTTATACGTGCTGTTGCCGCGCACCTTTGATATGCCGGGCACATTTTCGACCAAAACACAATCGGGTTCGAAAATGCCCACGAATTTTGCGAAATACCCCAGCAGCGTTCTCGTACGCCCCCTGTTTCTGGCAGTCCTTTGCTTTGTGAAAGGCTGGCAAGGAGCGCAGGCTGCGAACATCAAATTCGAAGTGCAATATTCTCCGACAAGTTCTTCTATTTCGTGCGCCGATATCTCGGCAATGTCCCGCTTGACGAATTTGGAAGGAGGGTTGTTTTTCTCGTAGGTTAACCGACAGCCTTCGTCGTCGTCGATTCCGGCCAAAACTTGTATTCCGGCATCTGTCAGGCCGCGAGTCAAACCTCCGGCCCCGCAGAAGAAATCCAGCGTGTAGAGCAATTTATTTTTCCTCCGAAGGAGGATCGATCAAATCCATGACGCATTCGACCCAATTTTGCATGTTTCGATCCGGAACGCCGATTCTTCCGGCTATTTCGAGATAAGCCCAAGTCAGCTGTTCGCGAAACGGACTATCCATAGATACTATCCTTTCGTATTTTGTACCGTCAAGCGAAACAATTGTATTATCGGCTGAGATTTTTAGTATCTCCAAGGATCTGAAACAAACAGCCATATGAGGAATCAAGCTGGAATATGCCGGTATCAATTTATATCCGCCCTCTTGCGAACGCGACAGTTTCTTTTCTATTTTTTCTAAGCCTTTTTTTCCCAACGCATTATTTCTCTTTGGAGAAAGTTGCGTCTTTTTCCAAAATTCTTCTGGTTCAACAAAGCACGCTGCTAAAACCGAATCGGTTTTTCTTTGGGCCAAATCGCATGAAGGTGTAAGAATAATCCTATAAGATCTTGGGTTTTCTTTGTCTCTATAGCAGGCTCTGTAAATATCCCCAGTCAATATATGATCGGCCATCGGAGGATAAATGTATTGTTCCCAGGCAAAAATCAGATCCCTTTCTCTGTCGGTTTTGAATCGCATTTGGGCTGCTAAGCGCCTTCCAGCGGAACTTTTCAATACTTTGAGGCTTTCTTCGGGAGAATCCTCAAGCTTAATAACATGCGGGGCCATTTTTACAAGAGCATTTTGCGCGCAAAGGTTCGCTTGTTCGCACAATTCCTCTTTGATATTTCGGATACCGGCTCCCAATGGAGCAAATTTTTTAACGGCTTCGATGATCGCTTGGAAACAGTTTTCATCGTTTTTTAAGACATATTCCATGATTGGATGGCTTTCCGCCTTTTCCATCAAATCTTTTTCCTCGGATGCGGATGCGAAAATCAGAGGAATGAAGTTCTTTTCCCAGACTATTTCGTAAATCGGCCTTCCTTTGGGATCGCCGACGCTCGGTTTGCCCTCGTAAACGTCCAGGATTAGAACGTCTGGAGCTTTTTCACCGATACACTTGAGTGCTTTTTCGAACTCGATGGGTTCCAAGGTCGCTTCGCAATCTGCTTCGTCCAGACTGTCCTTCAATTCATCCAAAAAATCCTGCTCGTCTTCGACAATTAAAATATTCGGTTTCATTTTTTCACCACTGCCTTCGGCAAATCGAAATGGAAAGTCGCCCCGCCGAGATGTCCCGGAGCGATCAAAAACATTTTTCCGTCTCTTTGTGCAACCAGTTCAGAGGCCACAGTCAGGCCCATGCCGATACCGCCGTCTTTTTTCGTGACACCCGGCCAGAATATTTTTTCCTCGTCTCCATCCTCAACGCCAGGTCCAGAATCGTGAAACAAGATGAGCAACCGCGTGGTGTTTTCGTCCGATTTTATTTCGACCAGGATTTTTCTCCGATCCTTGGGTTCTCTTTCCAGCCAATACAATGCGTTTGTCATCAAATTATCGATAATCGGGGCCAGTTCGCCAGGATCAACGGCGGCAGTGGCTCCCTTTTCAGATTCGATATCGATTACGACATTCAACTTGTCGATCTCCTTTTCATGCCACATTGAGACCTGCTCTACGATTTTTGCGACATCGCTGTTTCTTCTCCGAGTTCCGAAAGCCCGGCTTGCCAGAGGGGAAAACAGATCTGCAAGCCTTTTCAAACTCCTGACAGCGTTTTCGGACCTCTCCAGTCGTCCTTCAAGATACTTGAGTCCCTTCAACTTGTCGATATTTTTTCTGATATAAGAATTCAACGCGGCAATGATTGGCACCTTGTTGCCAACCTCGTGCTGAAGAAGCATGGCGAGGCTTCCCACGCTGGCAAGGCGGCTGTAATAGAAGAACCTTTGCTGAATTTCACCGACGGCCTTTTTCACCGTAGCCGCGTGTTCCTTGGCCGCCTCGTGGATTTCTTTCCATCCGCCTTTATTTTTTTCGATGCTTTTCAGCTTTCGGGTCAAATCAGACCTTTTCAGATCGTCGAACAAATCTTTGAGTGGTGGCTCCTTATGCGACGGCTCTGTACGGTCCCGGGACCTGAGTTCCTCTAGGCGGCCTATGATTTTGAAAACGAATCTTTGCAGTTGTCTCGATGCGGCATTGTCCACCAGACGCTCTCGGTCTGCCGTGTCTTTGAGAAGGGGATTTCGATCCGCTCCGATTTCGATATATCCGATGGTCTGCCGCAAATCGACCCTGTTTCCAATCCTGCTGATTCTTCTCAGGTTAATACCAAGCCAGTCTCTCTTTGAGACCTTTTGTCTGTCATCGATCTCGACTTGCTTGGGAAGAACAAGCACACCGTCCCTGTATAGCGAAACACCGGCAAAGGGACTGTCCGAAATGATCTTTCGAATTTTTGTGACTTTTCTGGCAAGGTTGAATCGGTCGGCGAGTTCTAAAAGAGACTCCTTGTCCATGTCCCAAACTCTGATTTCCATACTGAAAGGACCGCATATCGTCTTGACGTCGCCTTCGGACTGTCGGGAGCCTTCATTTTTTTCAGAATGGAATTTTTTGTCCGTTAAGTCTATGGAACCGGATTCCGTTCGGCTGTCCGTCTTTTCTCCGAAAGTGTATTGGAAACGAAAAATGCCGTATTCGCATGCTTCGCCTTTCAGTATATATTTCGGGTGATAAAGAATTTGCTGGGGCTCGATTCTGGCTGTGTTTTGATTTTGACCGGGCAGGGTCAGGAAAATTTCGAAATCGATTTGTTCGGAAAAAGGGGGCACGAAACGAGCCAGTTCGGTTTTCAAATCGGGAATATCGCGTGGATTTTCGAAATCCCAATTGCTGTTCAGTTTTACGAGACGAAGAGTCGTGCCCTGTTTCCCCCCCCACTGCGTCGTTTTCCACAGTCCGCAAAATAATGTCGCATTCCGACAAATTATCGGCGTTTTCCAAACTTGACCAATCCACATCAACCCGGTAGCAAGGACCGCCGGGTTGCTTGGTTAACATGGTCAACCGCTTTCCCAAGCGAGCCGCTGAAAGCCTTCCCAGACCCTTTTCACCGGTGACCCGCCGTTTTTTTCCATCTACGGTAACGGATTTTCGCCAGGCTTTGAACGGCGTTCCCACAGTTGTCCAAGACTCCATGATGGTTTGCCGATCCATTCCGCAGCCGTTGTCGGCGATTTCCATATATCTTTCCGAAGTCTCCTCGTCTTCTCCGAAACGGATATCCACCCGCGTGGCAAAAGCGTCGTACGAGTTCTTTACAAGTTCCACGATTGCCACAAGGTCGTTGGTAACCAACTCGGCACCGAGGGACATGAACACCCGTGGGTGGAATGTCCAGTGCAATTTTTCTGTATTTTCTTTTTTTTCCGGGGCGTCCATGACGGCCTTTTCCTGAATCTTATGAATTAATCCTATGATGACATTTTTTCAATTCCGAGGAAAAGCGCATTGACCAATGAAAGGTCGAAAGAGCGCCGAGCCCCTGCACTCCCGTTTTTTCGCCTTCGAGCGTGACTCAGGTTTTTTTTATGGCTTCGTTCAGCGAAACCAGCGCCAGGTATTCCGGAACGGACAAGCCTTTCATCTCGGTATACTCGTCCAAGGCGTCGATTACGTCTTGGTCCAGATCGCATACATAGTCGTCAAGCAAATCCTTCAATTGGTCGCTGACGCCTTCGTATGCGATATAGTCCCGGATCCGTTGCATAATTTTCTTGGTGTCAAAAGGTTTTGAAGACATCTTTTCTATTGCTCTGTTCATTTTTTAAAATTTCGGTTTCTCCACTTTCGAGACCGCCTCCCTGAACCTGTCCATCACCGGCGCCGGAAATTCCGCGGGAATCGGGTCCCCTGTTTCGTCGCGAAGCACCCACATGCAGCGGTGTTCGCCGAATGCGAGCTTGAGCCTTCCGCCGTCGGGCATGGCGCGGAAGTATTCGAAATAGAAGACGGCGCTGAATTTTTGCAGCTTCTTCAAGGCCATGGTGACGATGATGTCGTCGAAGGGCATGGCTTCCCGGAGGTGCTGCACTTGGGATTCCAGACAGATCAGCTCGCCCTTCTCCCCCACTCCCCGGAAGTATTCCGGGACGATCTGGTAGAAGAACCTGTCCCGGACCTGGCCCTGCCAGGCGTAGTAGTTGGCGAAATAGAGGTTTCCGACGATGTTGGAGTTGTCCAGGGAGGTGGCGATCCTGTTTTCGAAAACAAGCGGCTCCACGACGGGCTTGGGGGGGGCGGCGTAGCGCTGTTCGTCTCCTTGTAGTTCGTACAGGGGGGCCAGGGATTCGGGCAGGGGCTCCGGGGTGTTGGGGGCGTCGTATTTGGGAAGCATGGTGTCCATGAACTCCCAGTAGTAGTCGGGATAGGGCTCCGGCTCCACGACGCCGTGGTCGAGGATTTTCACCCAGGTGGCCTGCTGCTCGCACCAGGCGAGTCTTTCGTACCCGCCGTTCTTGAGCATTTTGCGGTATTCGAAGGTCATGTCCATGATCGGGTTCTTCGGCCCCCGCGCGCCGTGTATCCACAGACGAGCCTCCACATGGTCCAGGGCGGAGGCCTCCCCCAGGATTCTGATCCTGGTCTTGTTGGTCACCAGACCCCACTTTCCGGTGGCGAACTGCTCGGCGACCTTTCCCAGGATCGGCCATACGCCGATCTCCCTGACCTTGCCCAGCCAGTAGAAGTAGTTGGAGAAATACACTTTCCTGCTCAGCTGAGCGTTGGCCTTGAAGGTGACGGGGAAGCGATAGAAGAAGACGCCTTGGCCCTGGGGGCCGAAGGCTTCGGCGGTTGCGAAGGTTTTCACGGAAAAGAGTTCTTCGAAGGACGCCTGGAACCTGGCCTCGGGCGATTCGGCCGCCTCCTCCCTGTCCTTGGTCGCGAAGGAAAAAAGCCTTTCCGGGCCCCGGGTCAGTGTCGAGGCGAATGTCAGCACGGAAAGCGTTTTGCCGGCCAGGTCCGCCGAAAAGAGAATGGCGCCGTCGTTTCTCTTTTGAATTTCGATATGGGCCGGGACATGTCCCGAGGATTTCTTCGCGGTCTCCATGACCGCCCAGACACGGGAGCCGGCGCAATCGAGCCCGTCGCCGCCGTCCACGAGCAGATCCACGAGTTTTTCGTGCTGTTTTCCTACAAGCCCGACCCAGGTTTCGCGGTCCCGGGGTTCGACCGCGACAACATCGCACCCTTGGGGGCCCTCCGCCGCCGCGCACAAACAGAGCCTGTCGTCGTGGGATATGGAAACGCCTGCCGAGTCGCAGCTCGGACCGCGAAGCACGGGCTTGCCGGTTTCCAGCCAGTCCACGTCGATTCCTTCGGCTTTCGCGTTTTTCCCCAGCGCTTTTTCCGCCGTTTTCAGAATCAGCGGGACCTCCAGCCGGTGTCTTTGGTCGGCGGACATCTGGTGCAGCCCCGCCAAATATTCGATTCGCGCTTCGGGTACATCGATTTTGAACGTTTCTGCGGCCGTTTGGAGTTTTTCCGCTATGATGGCGTTGTCGCGCACTTGGGAATCGATCAGGTCCGACGGCAACGGATTGCCTTCCAGGTGCCTGAGAATGTGAAGCACGTATCCACGGATCGTTTCTCTCACGGCGCCGTTTTCATCGAAAACCGTCACCGAGGCTTCGGTTTCGGTCCTTTCCCTTCGAATCAGCAGGCTCTCGCCGGTCAGAGTTTCTCTGCCTCCCCCAGTAACAGGAAAGATGTCAATGTTCTCGATGAAAACGGGAAGACAGCTGAGCGTGGGGACAAGCATCTGGGCGGACTGAAGCAGGGAGTCTCTGAAAAAGGGGTCGCCGAGCATCAGAAGGGAATTCCCGGAATCGGAAAATGCTTGGGCGCCATTTGAATCGGGGTCGAAATTGGCGGTTTCGAATACGACTTTGCTTGCCTCGTCCTCCTCGCCCTCCGCCCTTTCTTCGAGGGACAGGATTTTTTCGATGCGATGGAACCTCGGTCCCTGAAAAAGAAGGTTCGGACGATACAGATCGAGTTCGGGAACGATGTCCGAGGGCGTATCGGTTCGTGGGATTTCGTATGCGGCGGGAATGTCGGGAGGAGCAAGTACGAATTCCGCGGAAAAGAAGGGGGCGTCGTGCCCCGCTCCCTGCTTGAAGATACCGGCGCGAACGACTCTCGGAGCGCCTTTTTGTCCACGCTCCTGCGCGACCGCCTGGATCACGATGTCCGCGCCGTATTCGGGATCGACGGTGACAGGCCGTTTCAAGTCGATGTTTCGAATCCGCACGCCGTCGAGTCTCGTCAGTCCCGCAGTCTGCGCGGCCGCCTGGGCCATGGCTTCCAGTCCGAATACCGTGGGGAACAGAAAGGAGCCGTTGTATACGTGGTCCTCCAGATAAAGGTCCCTGTCCATAGAGAGGTGCGCGCCGAAGACCGATTCCACGCCGGGGGTGGTCAGCAAGAGCTTTTCCAGAAAACGCGCGTTTTCCGGACCCGGGGACGATTCCGACGCCAGCGTGTCGGAGGGGCCGAGGCGGGCGGTTACCAGGATTCGGTCGGTACCGGGGTCGTTTAAGAAAAGGTTGACGAACCGTTCGACGCCCTCCTGCGTGGGTATGGCATCGATGCCCGATTTTTGCAGACGCTCCACGCTGCCCATCTTATGTCCCATGCCAACATCGCGCCAAATGCTGTACCCGACGGACACCGTGGCGACTTCGGGACGTTGCGCGGACAATCTGCCCAGCAGAATTTCCAGGACCTCGTTGGAAAACCCGTACCAGGCGTTGCCGGGCATGCCCGTGGAGCCAATGATGGAGGAAAGGCCCGCGAACATTTTCAACGGGGCGTTTTCCAGTGCGCCCATCAGGTTCAAGACGCCGAGGAGCTTGGGAGAGACCTCCTCGATGGCATCCGGAATCGAGACATGGCTGGCGGGCCGGGGCCTGTTGAGTCCCGCGCCGTGGACGACCCCCGTGACGGCGCCCATGGTTGCGGTTATTTTTTCCACGGCTTCGCGCACCGCCTGGCTGTCTCGCACGTCGCAGGAGAAATATTCCGCGACCAGACCGCTGTCGGAATATTTCTTGAGAGTTTTGGAGATCTCGCCGCCGCTTTTTTTACCGGGGTGTTCGGAACTTCCCAACAGGGCCATGCGCACGCCGGTACGCCGGGCGAGTTCGAACGCGATGGCTGCGGTGATACCCCGCGCGCCGCCCGTTACGACCATCACGTCGCCGGAGGACCACTCTATGTTTCGCGGCGTGTAATCCACCGGCTCGGCAACCGACATCCTGGCTTCTTTTCGATTCAGTTCGAAGTCGAACCCCAAGGCGGCGAACGGCGTCGGCGTATTGATCTCGGACAGGACGATTTCGGCAAGCTTTTCCGGATCGAGGCCCCGGGAAAAATCCAGGACCCTCACGCGCAGGTCGTCGCGTTCCAGATGCACGCTTTTGGCCATGGCGGCCGCGCAGCACTGATTGGGGTTGTGGAAGGGCGCCTGGGTCCCGAAGGCCCCCCCCCCGAACTGAATGTATGCGATGGTGGTGCGCCGCCTGGGGGCCTTGGACGCCGGAGGGGGGGAATTGATGGCCGCGAGACGCTCCACCATCTGCCGCACGTAGTCTTCGGGGGACTCCCAAGGACCCGGCTGTCCCGGAAGAACGGCCAGAAGGTGGGAATAGGACGGGTCGTCGCTCAGATGGTTTTCCCTGGCCTCCTCGTAGAGCGCGACCCTTGCGCGCGCGCCCTTGGCGAGCATCGAGTCCCTCAACGCGTCGGCAATGTCGCTGCTTTCCGGTTCGCATACGATGAGCGCGCAGGTCTGCACCCAGTCGTCCTCTTTTCTCTTGCCCCACCATTCGGGAAGGGGCGGGAAAGGGGCATCGACCAACTCCACTTTGAAATCGCGAACCCAGGAAAGCAGCCCCTTTGTTCCGAAGGCGGCCAATTCCTCCGCCGATTCCCAGACCTCGGGCCTGACCTGTTCCTTGGCCAGACGCTCCAGGATGGAGGCGATTTGCCGCAGACTCCTTTCCCTCAAAGGCTCCAGATCCAGGTGGGAATCGATTCTCAATAGCCTGGTGGATATCTCGATGAGATTTCGAAGCTTGTCGGGGCCGATGCCCAGGTCCATTTCGACCAAGGCGTCGGCGTCCAATGTTTCGACCGGGTAGCCGGTAAGCTCGGAGGCCTGCTCCATGATCGTCTCGAAGGCGTCCGGGAACTCCGCTCCGAGTTCCCCGGCGCCCTCTTCCGCCGAAGTCGCCTTCTCGAAAGCCTCGATGACGTCGGAAAGGCTTGCGTTCGCGTAATCGAGCGGTTCTATCGGCGAAGGAAGGTCAAGGATCTTGGAAATCTTGACCATCAGGTCGCCCGCCTTGATGGAATCCAGGTTCAAGTCGTCCAGAAGGCGCATGTCCGTGCTCAGGCTTTCCTTGGAAAAGCCCGTGATTTTTTCGACTTGCGAAAGGACTTCGTCGTCGATGGAGACATGGACGGCCTCCTGCTTCGCCGGCCGGCAAGTTCCCTTTCCGACGGGTTCGGCCTCGGCGTTGGTCTCTTCCTCAAGGACAATCGCTTTTCCGACGGGATATCTGAGGTCGGCCTGGATGACTCGGGACAGAAACGGCCCTCTGTTCTTCAGGTATTCCAAGAGGTCCTCTTGTGGAATATCGATCAGGTCGAAAAGGTGCCTGTCCAGCAGGCCGATGGCGCCTGGGTCGTCCGCGTCGGACGAAGTCGTGGCCGTCTGCATTTGCCTGTCGGTCTTGAACGGCCGTTCGCACTGGTTTTCCACGAAGATTCTTTCGGAAGGCGGGACGAATTCCCGAACCAGGCGTCCGTCGTACAATTTCTCCCATCGCAGCTCCACACCGTGTATGAACAGCGCGGCTGCCGCACGGTTCAGGTCTTCGTCCTGGAACGCGGCGGATTCCACCGGAAAACAGAGAATTTCGCGGTCCTCCAGAATATGGTTCACCAAACCGGTCAGGACCCGGCCGGGACCGATTTCCAGAAAGATGTCGCATTCCTCGGCCATGGCCTCGACCATGGAAACGAAGTCAACCTTCGCCATGACCTGCCTTGAAAAATGTTCGTTCAGGGGCGTTCCGGGCGGGACCTGTTTTCCGGTGGAGCTGGAGAACAGCTTGGTCGAAAACGATTCGGCGGACCGGTTCAAAAAGGGCGTTGTTTCGAGAATCCGGGCTGCGCCGGAGGCCAGTCTGGAGTGAAAGGCGTTGGACACCGGAAGACGTCGGGCCTGTATTCCGCGCCTGGCGGCAGCTTTAACCGCTTCTTGAATCGCCGTCGTTTCGCCGGATATCACGGTTTGCTGAGGAGCGTTGATGTTGGCGATCACCAGGTAACCGTCGATTTCGTCCACCACCTTTTCAGCGTCGGGGACGGAACATCTCAGACTCACCATGGCCCCGGATTCCAGGCCCTGCGACGCCATGGCCCGGCCCCGCAGCGCGGCAAGGCGAAACAGTTCGCCCTCGTCCAGCGCGCCCGCCCTGTGGAATGCGGTGAGTTCGCCCAGACTGTGTCCGCCGACGGCAGAGGGGATCAGGCCCAAATCCGCGAAAAATCGGTCCCAGAGGACCGACGCCATACATATGGCGGGTTGCGAATATTGCGTCAGGGAAAGCTTCTTTTCCCATCCGTCGGTCGTTTCGGGGCTGAGCGCCCGGTGCGACGGCAAAAAGATCATGGGGCTCACGGGACCGTCCACTTCCTCCGTTGCCGCAGCGTCGGCCTTTTCCACGATGTCTTCCGCCCAGACGAACCTTTCCGCCAGCACTCTCGCCATGTTGATCTTCTGCGAACCCTGGCCGGGATAGAGGACCCCGACCCTTTTTCGGTCCACGCGGTCTGCTATCCATATTTTCCTGGCCGGATCGTATACGAACTTGGATTGTTCCGGGTAGTTTTCCGCAGCCATTTGCATGGCTTTTTCCAAGCGTTCGGTGAGATCCTCCGGATCCCTGGCGATCAAGGCGCAACGGACCGGCGCGTCGATTTCGGCCTCTGCGGCGAGCTTGGACGCCAGATCCGCCATTTCCGCGATGCTGATATCCCCGGCGACCGTCGCGAGGTCTTGAAGCTTGCTTTTCAGGCTGTCGGCCGAATCGGCGGAAATCAGAAACAGCTCGGACTCCTGGTTGGACACCATGAGTTGCTTTTCCGAAATGGACGGTCGAATCCGTTCGCAAGGAGCGTCCCCGGACTCGAGGACCACGTGGCAATTGATGCCGCCGAACCCCATGGCGGAGACGCCCGCTGTCACCGTATCTTCCGGGCGGAGGACCTCCCCGAATTTCGCGGGATACAGACGACAGGCCTTTGTGTCGAACACCGGGTGCGGATCGCGGCATGCGGCAGTGGGAGGGACAACCCTTTGGTTGACCGCCATGACCGATTTCAGGAAGCCCCCGACGCCGGCCGCCGCCTTGCAATGACCCAGTATGGACTTCAGGGAGGTGACGGCGCAGGATCGGAGGGGGCCGTCGATCTGCGAGGCGAGCGGTCCCATAGCCATCGCGATTCCTTCCAGTTCGACGCGGTCGCCTACGGTGGTGCCGGTTCCGTGGCCTTCCAGAAATGCCAGCCGGGCCATGTCCGTTTCTCCGCGGGCGTAGGCCGTCTGCAAAGCCTTGGCCTGCCCTTGCGCGCTGGGAGCGGTGATTCCCGCGCCCCTGCCGTCGGACGAAATCCCCCATCCCCGTATCACGGCGTATATGTAGTTTCCGTCCCGCCTTGCGTCCTCCAGGCGCTTGAGCACTACGAATCCGCATCCTTCGCCCGGTATGAACCCGCTGCCGCCCCTGTCGTAGACGGTCATGTCCTTTGCGGTCAGTGCGCCGGTCTTGGAAAAGCCGACGAGTTCGAACGGGTCCAGGCTGATATCCACGCCGCCTGCGAGCGCCAGATCCAAATCGCCGTGGGCGAGGCCGGACGCACCGGTGGAAATGGCCAGGAGAGAAGACGAACAGGCGCCGTCCACCGTGTAGCCGCCGCCGAGCAGGTTCAGGAAATTGCAGATTCGTCCGGCGATGGTGTTGGAAAGACACCCCGCCAGGGTATCCTCGTTGACCTCCGGAAACACCGACTTGTAGAACGTTTCCAGCTTCGCTTCGATTTGCGAAACGCGTTCCGGCGGCAGGTCCGTCGATAGGGCGGCGCTTCTGAACGCGCGCCTGACGAAAGGCCACCGAAGTCTCATGGTATTGGCCCGGGTCTGTTCACCGGTCAAGCTGTTTCCAACAATGACGCCGGTGCGTTCCCCCGGAATGCTGTCCCTGTCGAAGCCTGCGTCCGCGATGGCAGAAAGGGCGGTTTCCAACGCCAGCCAGTGGGAAATGTCCGTGGTTTCGTATGTTGAGAAAGGCACCCGGCGCCCCGCCCAGTCGAATTGGAACCCGTCGATGACCGCCGCTTTTTTTCCGTAGGTCATGTCGGGTTTTGACGGATCTCTGTGGAAATAGTCGGAAAGCGGCATTCTCGCGTCTGGAATTCGACGGAATTGTCTTCTTCTCGCCAGGATGTTTTCCCATAAACGGGCGGCGTCGGGAGCCCCTGGATAAAAACATGCGATTCCGACAACGGCGACGGGAACGAAATGTGCCTTTGGCGCCATACAAAGCCTCCAAAAGGATGCAGGGCGGACGGCGACCGAGAAGCTTCTGTTGTCGCCGCAGCCGGTTAGAATTCAGCCAAGAAACGAAAAACCTGATCGCAAAGCGCGAATCGAGTGATCTCAAGTCCCTTGTAAAGTCCCTTGATGTCAGTTTGACGATGGCACGTCGAGAAACGCCGCAAGGTACCATGTTGGGCAAACTTCGGGATTGTAGTTTATTTGCATCATGTTTTCAATCGATATTTTACTGTTAGAAGCTTGGATTTTCTGTCGAAAAAACCAGGAACATGTGGTATGAAAGACAAAAGGTTCTTTTTGCATTTTCTTTTTTTCCGGGAGCGTCCGGGTTAAGGAAAATACGCCTAGGCACGCTCCCACGCACGTCATTCGGAAATTGACCATGGATATGATTCCCGGTTACGAATTAGAGGCCAAATTATACGAAAGCGCCAGCACCGTGGTTTACAGGGGACGCCGGATCGAAGACATGCGTCCGGTGGTGCTCAAGTCCATGAAAACCCAGATGCCCGGACCGTCGGAGGTCGGACGGTTCAAAAACGAATACGAAATTCTTCGAGCCCTGAAAATCGAAGGCGTGACAAGCGCGCTGAATCTCGAGGAACACGACCATCGGCACATCATCGTATTCGACGATTTCCAGGGAGTTCCTTTGCGGACCATGATTTCCAACAACGGCCTCAAGTTGAAGGCTTTCTTGCAACTGGCCGGCAAAATCACTGAAATCCTGGGCGAAATCCACGAATCCGACATCATCCACAAGGACATCAACCCGTCCAACATTCTGATCGACCTCGAGACGCAGCAGGTGAAAATCATCGATTTCGGCATATCGACGTCGCTGTCGCACGAAATTCCTTCCGTCAAATCCCCCAATCTTCTGGAAGGCACCTTGGCGTATATTTCCCCCGAGCAAACCGGGCGCATGAATCGGCTTGTCGATTACAGAACCGATTTTTATTCTCTGGGCGCCACTTTCTATCACCTGCTGCTGGGCAAGCTTCCCTTCGAATCCAAGGACGCCTTGGAAATGATACACGCCCACATCGCCAAATCTCCTCGCCCTCCGCATATCCGGAAAAAGGACGTGCCGCTTCCGGTTTCGGACATTATCATGAAGCTTCTGGCCAAAAACGCGGAGGATCGATACCAGAGCAGCCGCGGTTTGCTCGAGGACTTGAATCGTTGCTATCATCAGCTGGAATTTTTCGGCAAGATCGACCGTTTTCCCTTGGCGCAAAAGGATCGTTCGGACAAGCTCAACATTTTCAGGAAGCTCTACGGCCGGGAGCGGGAGGTGGAACTCTTGGCCGACGATTTCGAAAAGGCCAGGGAGGGCGGCCGGAGACTGTTGCTTGTGACCGGGTATTCGGGTGTGGGAAAGACCTCCCTGGTCAGGGAGGTCAATCGGTCCAGCGCGTTGACGGGGGGCTTTTTCATATCGGGCAAGTTCGACCAGTTCCAGAAGGACATGCCCTATCGCGCCTTGGTCAGGGCTTTTCAGGAACTGGTCCGACGGCTCCTCATGGAGCCGGAAAAGAAGCTTGCAGAATGGAAAAAGGCCGTCCTGGGCGCGCTCGGCGTGAACGCTTCCGTCATTCTGGAGGTGATTCCGGAGATGGAAATGATCGTGGGGCCGCAGCCACCGGCGCCTGTCCTGGGACCCACGGAAGCGCAAAACCGTTTCCAGCTGCTTTTCCAGAACTTCGTCCGGGTCTTCTGCAATCCGGGTCGCCCCCTGGTTCTGTTTCTGGACGACCTCCAATGGGCCGACTCGGCGTCTTTGAAACTGATCAAGCTGATGACCACGGACGAAGGCGCAAGCAACCTTTTGATCATCGGGGCCTACCGCGACAATGAAGTCCAGCTCGGAGATCCCCTGCATCTGTTTTTCGAGTCGCTGCAAAAGGAAGGCTTCGAATTCAACAGGCTCAAGCTCGCTCCCTTGACCAGCGAGAATATTCGCCAATGGATGGCGGAAATCCTGCATTCCGGCAAGGACTCGGTCATCGCGCTGTCGGACCTGGTTTTGAAAAAGACGGGAGGCAATCCTTTTTTCACCGCGCTTTTCATCAAATCCTTGCATTCCGAGAAACTCCTGCGTTTCAATGCTCAGGCAGGCGAATGGCAATGGGATCTGCCCGCCATACAGCGCATGGACATCACCGACAACGTCGCGGACCTTCTTTTTAGCAAGATCGCCCGCTTTTCCGGCGAAACCCAGGAAGCGCTAAGGGTGGCCTCCGCCATTGGAGGACAGTTCGGTCTGGATGCCATCGATTATGTGCTGGACAAGAACAGGGAACAGATCGCCAAGTCGCTGACGGCTCCTATTCGCGAAGGGGTTCTGATGCCAATCGACGAAGACTACTTCATCGGGGACGCGGCACCCACCATGTTCTTCGACGAAATAGCCGGCAGCTACCGTTTTTCCCACGACAAGATACGCAAAGTGGTCTATTCCATGATCGAATCGGAGGACCGCTCCGCGCTTCATCACAGGATCGGAAGGTTCCTGATCGAAAATACGCCGCAGGAAAAGCAGGAGGACAAGATCTTTCGCATCGTCAACCAGCTGAACCTCGGCATCGAATCCATCGATGATTCCCGAGAGCGCGAGCAACTGGCGCGGCTGAATCTGAAGGCCGGCCAGAAAGCCAAGATTTCGGCAGCTTTCGAACCGGCTCTGCACTATTTCCATTCCGGCATCGACGCATTGTCCGGCGAGGGTTGGGAAAAAGACTACGAAATGTCTTTGTCGTTGTTTGTGGAGGCGGCCGAAGCCGCCTATCTGTCCGGGCATTACGACCAGATGGAGAGATTGGCCGAGGTGGTTTTCGAAAAAGCGCGGGACTTCCTGGACAAAGTGAAAATATACGAAGTGAAGATACAGGCGCTCAAAGCGCAGTATCGGTTCCGCGAGGCCATCGACACCGCCAAGGACGTTCTCAAGCTGCTGGGGGTGGTCGTTCCCAAGAAGGCCACCCAAATGCATGTCGGGCTCAGCTACCTGTCGACACGGCTGATGATCGCCGGCAAGAACATGGCGGAGCTTGCCGAAACGGGGACGATGCAGGACCCGTTCAAACTGGCGGCGATGCGCATTATGATGAGCGTCGGCCCGGCTTTGTATTTCGCCGACCCGCTGCTGTTGCGCTTCTTGACAGTCAAAATGGTCAAGTATTCCCTCAAATACGGCCACGCCCCGTCCTCGGCGTTTTCGTATACGGTTTTCGGCATGTTTCTCTGCGGTACCGCAGGGGCGATCGCCATCGGGCACCAATTCGGGAGCCTGGCTTTGAGCATCATGGAAAAATCCAGGATCTCGGAGCACCGGACCCGCACCGAGCTGATGCTCTACGCGTTCGTCCACCATTGGAAGGCGCACGTCAGAGAGTGCCTGGGACCGCTGGAAAAGGCGCACCAGTCGGGAATGGAAACCGGCGACCTGGAATATGCGAGCTTTTCCGCCTTTTTTTCCTCGTTTTATTCCTTTGCGGCAGGCGACAGGCTTTCCGACGTGGAACGTAGGATGGCGACCAACGGCGATTCCATCCGAAGGCTCCAGCACGAATCTTCCATCCACATGCACAACATCTATCGCCAGACCGTCGCACTGCTTATCGGCGACCCCTCTTCGGACTGCAGACTGAAAGGAAAATACTACGACGAAAGCCGGATGCTGCCGGTCCACCTCAAGGCCAACGACCGGACAACCCTTTGCAACCTGTATTTCAACAAGCTGTTTGTGCGCTATCTTTTCGAAGAGTATTCAGACGCCGTCAAGAACGCCGAATTGGCGGAGAAGTATATCGACGCGGTAGCCGGGGCGTTTGGCGTTCCTCTTCTCTACTTTTACGACTCCTTGTCGCGTCTCGCCCTCGATTCGAATTCGCCGGCAGCAAACACGGCTTCGAATCGAAGGACCATCGCCAAGAATCAGAAGAAATTGGAAAAATGGGCCAAATACGCTCCCATGAACCATCTGCACAAATACCTTCTGGTGGAGGCTGAAAGGAATCGGGCAAAGGGCCGGAACGAAAAAGCAGATAGCCTCTACGAAGCCGCGATCAAAAATGCGAAGCAAAACGGTTTCATACACGAGGAGGCCCTCGCCTACGAACTTGCGGCCAAGTGCCATCTGGCTTCGGGCGACCGGGAAAAGGCGGCGGAGTACTACAAGAGCGCTCGCAACGGATTCCTGAGGTGGGGGGCGATGGCCAAGGTCAAGATGATCGACAAGACATGCGACGAACAGCTGCCGGACCTGCTGGGCTCCGCGCGATCCGCCCCGAAAAAACTCGTCGAAAGCAGCGTCAAGACATCGACTTACAGCACCTTCGAACGACTCGACCTGGCGTCGGTCATGAAAGCCTCCCAGGCCATTTCCAGCGAAATCGTCCTGGAACGGCTCCTGACCCAACTGATGACCATCGTCATGGAAAGCGCCGGCGCGCAGACCGGCGCGCTGGTCTTGGAATCGGGGGGGGATATGGTCGTCGAGGCGCGCGTTACCACGGACCGCGACCAGCCGGAGGTCATGCTGTCCGTCCCTCTGGACAAGTGTCTGGATATCCCCGCCTCTGTCGTCCGCTACGTGGCCAGGACCGAAGAATACCTGGTGTTGAAAGACGCCGCCAAGGAAGGCAAGTTCTCCAACGACCCACAGATTCTCGCCCGGCGATGCGTTTCGGTATTCTGCGGCCCCATTTTGCATAAAAACAGGCTGCTGGGGGTCCTCTACCTGGAAAACAACCTAGTCCCCGGCGCATTCACCTACAACCGCATCGAAGTGATCAAGCTGCTGACCTCCCAGATCGGCATCTCCCTGGAGAACGCCAGGTTGTTCTCCAACCTGGAGGAATCCGAGCTTCGATACCGCCAGTTGTACGAAAACATCATCGACATGGTGGTGCTGATCGCTCCGGACTGCCGCGTTCTGATGGCCAACCCCAGCTTTTACGAAACCATTGGCATCGACTCGAACGACGGCGACAACAAGGAAAAGAACTTCAAAAGCTGGATTCTGGCCGACGACCTGCCCGTGGTCCAGGCCTCCATGCTCGACAAGCTCGCCCAGGGCCAGGAAATCAAGAATCTGCATTTCCGGCTGCAAAACAAGACCGGCCAGCTTTTCGACATGGAATGCAACGCCCAGTGCATCCAGAAGGACGACATTCCTGTCGGCTACCAGATGGTCCTGAGGGACATCACGGAAAGAAAGCGTCTGGAAAACGAACTGGTCGATTCCATCAAGGACGTGGAAGCCGCCAGGACCGGCACGATACTTGGATTGGCCAAGCTCGCCGAGTATCGCGACGAGGATACGGGCGCCCATCTGGAAAGAATTCGAGAGTATACCCGGATTTTGGCCGAGGAGCTGTCCAGGACCTCCAAGTACAAGGAGTACATCAATCAGGAATATATCGGAGACATTTATTTTTCCTCGATCCTGCACGATATCGGGAAGGTGGGGATTCCCGATTCAATCCTGCTCAAGCCCGCCGGGCTTTCCAAGGAGGAGTTCGAAGTCATCAAGCGCCATTCCGTGATCGGTGGAGACGTCCTGAGCCAAGTCAACGCAAAGGTGCGCGGGCAGTCCTTTCTGACCATCGGGACTCAGATCGCCTATTTCCATCACGAAAAATGGGACGGGTCCGGATATCCGAAGGGCCTGAAAGGCGAAGAAATCCCACTTTCCGCCAGAATCGTGTCCCTGGCCGACGTCTACGACGCCTTGACCTCCAAAAGAATATACAAGGAAGCCTACTCTCACGACAAGGCGCTCAAGATCATCGAAAGAGAAGCCGGCAAGCATTTCGATCCAGATGTCGTCGAGGCCTTCCTGGCCAACCAGGACCGCTTCGACCGCATCCGCCAGGAAATGCAGGAGGAACGAGGCACCATTCTTCTCGACGAGTTCCTGGTCGAATTCCAGGAGGGGGATGACGATCTGGGGCCCTGAGGCTTGAAATAAACGCGCTTTCTATTTCCACAGGGGATTGCAGGTGAGAAAGACGTCGGAACGAAACCCGATCGGCAGCGACGCGGCTTTAAAGGACAGCGACAAAGGGCGTTCGGATCCCGGAAAGAATACTCCGGCAAGCGTCATAGACGAAATTCTGCCCTTTTCTCAGTACGTTTTCTGCCCCAGGGACAAGGCCCTGGTGATGCAGGGGATCGAACCCAGAGGCTGCTACTACGTTCAGAGAGGCCGCGTCGATGTGTCCTTTACTGCCGGCGAGACCAAAATCGTGGTGGCCATAATCGGGGAAGGTTGCTTTTTCGGGGAAATCGGATTTTTCGACGGCGTCTCCCGCGTACGCGATATCCGTGCGGTAGAGGACTCGGAAATCCGCGTATTCCAAAAGAAAGCCCTGGAAATGCTGCAACGCGAACGGCCGGACTTGTACGGCAGGTTCATGGCGTTTCTGGCAAAGTCCATATGCCGAAAATTCCGAAGGGTGCTCGAGGAACGCGAGCCGCTGGAGTCTTACGCGACCGCCCTGTCTGCGGGCAGACGCTTGTATCGCCAGCCCGAACCCGCGACGGGAAAAGTCTTTGAAACCCCCGAATGGGAATTCGCCAATCGCGTCGTCGAAGACTTCAAAGCCAAAATGTTCGATATCAGCTTCAGGCTCCAGCAGGACCACTGCACCGACATCGCCGACGACCTGTGGCGCCGGGGCTTCGAAATCATCGACGGATTCAACGAACAACTCGCCGGGATCGAATCCCGATTGCGCGGCAAAAATTCCGAGGAATACGTCTGGGCGCATTTGTTCAAGGAAGTATATCCTTTTTTCATGCGCAGCCGATTCGCGGAACGCGCCTTCTTCAAGCCCAACGGATACGCGGGCGATTATCTGATGGTCGAGATGATCTACCGCAACCGTCCCGACGGAGACGGCAAGCTGGGAAAACTGATCGATGGCTGGCTTTTGAACGCCGCCCCCGCAAGGGCCGTGCGCGGACGCCTGGAGGTCCTGCCGGGACAATTGACCCGCATCGCCAGAAATCTTCTCGATCAGGACCGGATCGACATCATGAATCTGGCCTGCGGCCCCAACAGAGAGCTTTTCCAGTTTCTCGCAAGGTGTCCGTACTCTGAAAAAATCCATGCCACATGCGTAGATATCGATCTGAACGCCCTGCAATACATCGACGAAAAGATCGATGTCTTTCCCCACAAGGCCGGAATCAGGCTCATGAACGAAAACCTCCTGAAATGGATTCAGGGATGCGTGCGCCACAATTTCGGCAAGCAGGACATCGTCTATGCGTCCGGGCTCGCCAACTACCTGGACCGGGGCCTGTTGCTCGCCATGTTGAATCGATGCCATTCGACTTTGAAGCCCGGCGGCCATCTGATAATAGGCAACATCGCGGACAATCCTTGCCGCAGTTTCGTGGAACGTATTTTACGCTGGGACCTCATTTACAGAAGTCCCGAGGACTTGAGGGACATTTTCGGGCAAACTCCTTTCGGCGACAGCATGGAAGTGATGACCGAATCGGAAGGCATCCACTTGTTCGCCGTTGCCAGAAAAACGACCTGACATGGAACTGTCCGGCGGCCTAAACCTTCGACGCCTCGAAGCACCTTCGTTCCATGTAGCCGGAGGTTTTCGGGTCGAAGACGGCTTCGTTTTCATGGATGTACTTGGGGCCTCCCTCCCAGGCGCCGCAGGCCATCACCACGGAATCTCCCAAGTTGAAACGTCTGCCGCACCCCGGACATCCGTCCGTGAGCGTGTTCATCATCGCCAAATCGACTATTTTTTTAGGTGGTCTCTTCATGGCGCCTCCTTTGTTTTTCCTTTGGTTTGCGCGGATTGTGTTCTGACTGCTCTTAACTCGTTTCGCCAAAACACTAGACATAAACCCGGCGGATGTCAAATTTTCGACCTGTGCGGTTGAGAGCGACCTATAGGCGAAGAACCTTGTTTGCCCGGTAGCGCCGTCTTCTGCGGCGGCGCGGTGTCCGATGCTCTGCCATGATGGAATCCGAACGCATGAGGCCCCGCTCCGCCGTGGAAGACGGCGCTACCGGCGCTATCCGGCTTTGAACCTGTCCGATATAGCCCAGCCGCACAGGTCGTCTTCTGTCGGTGGCGCGGCATTTTCAGCCCGCCTTGGAAAAATGTCAAAATAACGTTGCGCCCAGTGTGTTTTCCAGATACCATTTTCGAGCGGCGGACGTTGCGGACGTCAAACGGCATGGAAAAAACAGGAACGCAGGAGGAACGGTGCTTGCAAAAGTCTTGAGCAGCGCGGTCATCGGAATCGACGCATTCATCGTGGAGGTGGAAATCGACATCTCCCAGGGGCTGCCGGCGTATACGACGGTGGGGCTGCCGGAGACGGCGGTCAAGGAAAGCAAAGAACGGGTCAAGTCGGCCATCAGAAATTCCGGCTACGAATATCCGGAAGACAGAATCACGGTGAACCTGGCGCCTGCCGGCGTCAAAAAGGAAGGCACGGGCTTCGACCTGCCCCTGGCCCTGGGAATCCTGTGCGCGTCGTCCCTGATTCCCCAGGAAGGTCTGCTGGACTACCTGGTGCTGGGGGAACTCTCCCTGGACGGACGCGTCAAGCCGGTCAACGGCTCTCTGCCCATGGCCATCGCCGCCAGGCAGGCCGGATACAAGGGAATCGTCGTGCCCCACGACAACCGCCGCGAAGCCGCCGTGGTCAAGGACCTTCCGGTCATACCCGCGAAAACCCTGGCTCAGGTGGTGGATTTCTTCCGGGGAGCGGCGACTATCGACCCCGAACCCTCCGAGGCCACCCGCCTTTTCACCGACGAATCCTCCTACGAAGTCGATTTTTCCGAAGTGATGGGACAGGAGAACGCCAAGCGGGCCTTGGAAGTCGCCTCGGCCGGCGGCCACAACCTGGTGATGATCGGCCCCCCGGGTTCCGGCAAGACCATGCTGGCCAGAAGGCTGCCCACGATCCTTCCCCCGCTGACTTTCGACGAGGCCATCGAAACCACGAAAATCTACAGCGTCACCGGCATGCTGAGCAAAAACGAAGCCCTGATCACCAAAAGGCCCTTCCGCGCACCCCACCACACCATTTCCGACGCCGGGCTCATCGGCGGAGGACGAATCCCGAAACCGGGCGAAGTGAGCCTCGCCCACAACGGCGTCCTTTTCCTGGACGAGCTTCCCGAATTCAAGACCCACGTCCTGGAAGTGCTCAGACAGCCCCTGGAAGACCAGCGCGTCACCATCTCCCGCGCGGCCTCCACCATCACATACCCCTCCCGGCTGATGCTTGTGGCCGCCATGAACCCCTGTCCCTGCGGCTACAGCACCGACCCCAAGCACGAATGCCGCTGCACAGATTGGCAAATCAACCGCTACCGGGCCAAAATATCCGGGCCGCTTTTAGACCGAATCGACATCCACGTGGACGTCCCCGCCGTCTTCTACAAGGACCTGACCGCAAACACCCCGCAGGAACCTTCCAGCGCCATCCGAAAACGCGTGGCCGATGCCCGCCGCATACAGTCGAAACGTTTTTCCAGGTCAAGGATCTATTGCAACGCACAGATGAGCAGTCGGCAAATTAAGCAGCATTGCCAAGTCGATGCCGAATCTTCGAGGATTCTGGAAAACGCCATCGACAAGCTCGGACTTTCCGCCCGAGCATACAAAAGGGTGCTGAAAATCGCCCGGACTGTCGCCGACCTGGCCGACTCGAAAAACATAGCCACCGAACACATCATGGAGGCCATCCAATACAGAGACTTGGACAGGGGAAAAGATAAATTTTCGGAGCTTCGAGACGCATGAACCTCTTCGATGAATTTTTCAAAATCGTACGGAAGTTCGGCGAAAAAAAAATCCAATATACGCTCGTCGGCGGTGTGGCCATGGCATTCCACGACGAACCCAGATTCACGAAAGACATCGATTTTTTGACGTTACCGGAAGAAATCGATAGAATAAGGGAGGCGCTCAAAGAGATCAACTATTTCGAATCGTCCGAGCCTTGGACATTCAAATCCACAAAAATGACATCGCATCGGTTCATGAAGGTGGAGGACGAAAAATACCTGATGATCGACATATTGCTGGCCAACGAGGAACGACACAGGCAAATACTGGCTCGTTCTATCCAGGAAGAATGGA
This sequence comes from Desulfobacterales bacterium, assembly GCA_963674505.2. Classification (GTDB taxonomy): domain Bacteria; phylum Desulfobacterota; class Desulfobacteria; order Desulfobacterales; family SKZT01. The sequence goes on along the minus strand of CAXXIG010000001.1, from coordinate 3,735,015 downwards.
AAGAGGGCAGGATAACCATAATATCCAAAAACGATCTGATCTGGATGAAAAAACAAAGAAATTCGGATCAGGACATAGTGGATATCAGGAAGCTGCAAGATGACAAGGATTGAAAAGATAATAAGCGATCTTAGCGAGATGTTCGAGTTTTACGAAAAGATCAAAGAACATAAAAAGGAGAAAGCTCGCGCCGAAAAAGCGAAGATCTCTGATACTTCTACAGAGAAAGACCGTCAAAAGGCGTCCGAGATTCGGGGCAAGTATAAATGCGTACCGACACGCGCGGAGGCTTTAGCCAGTCAAGGAGGCTTGGTCGAGCATGCATGGAACGAACATCCTCCTTCTCTCGGTATGTTCGGAACGAACGTCCCATCACGACTTTGAGGTAAGAGGAACACCCTCAGCCGACGCAATCCGCCGCTTTTGTTTCCATGCCGCAGAAAGCCTCTGAGATTTTACCAGGGATTCTTCATGCGCACGCTGCATGGAGACCAATGAATATATCAAGTCACCGAAGTCTGGGCTTTCATCATACACCTTGCCGTCTTGAAGTGTGACAACATTTATTCCCCTGTTGATAATGGCGCTGAACTGTGAGTACGCTTTATGTGGAGCTTGCCGGGAAAGTCGGTCAAGGCTTTCGACAATCAAAAATGATCCAGGTGAAATGTGGCCCTTATCGATTGCCTCCAAGAAGAGACCGAGGGCACTGTCGAGGTTTGCGCCATGGAAGGCTGAGATTCCAAGATCATGGAAGGTCAAAGCTTCATTGAGAACAAGACCGTGTTCATCGGTGTATCTCTTGGTTGCGTCAAGCTGTCGCCTGAAACTGTCGCCTTTCATTTGTTCGGGGGTTGAAAATCGAAGATAGCTGTATGCAACGGGCCTGCTGGGGATGTTAACGGACATGAGCGCCTCCTTGTGAAGAGTGGTTTCAGAACGGACAAGTCTACCATAACAATTTCGGTTAAACAACCTATAATCAAAATAATTTCGGACCTCCGATAAAAGTAATTAAGGTAAATTAAAATCTAAGGCTTATCAAATTTTGTATAGGTATCATAAACGATTTGACACAAAAACGTATGTATGCTAAACGATTACCGGTCTTAGTAACAATGTTAAGGCTGAAGTTTACCAGGCTATATGGTTCTTATTTCGGAAACAGAAAAAGCCATGGACTCGGAGAAACATTCGATAATTAATGACCCTGCGATTCGCAGAGGAGTTATAGCGAGCGTTATTGCGTCTATTCTTGTGATCGTTTTCATACATCCTATTCTTCGGGTTGTACGGAATACGATCCTTAAATTCAGTTATTCTTTTTTTGAGTGGTATGTTGATACTATATTCCGTAGTGCATCCTTGGGGAACAGGAATGATCTCGATATTTCCATAATTATATTGATTTGATCTTCTATTTCTGGCTTTTGCATGGGTTTTTTTCATTTGCAATAAAAACAAATCTGGGGCCAAGCTCAATTAAAAGTACACCGCATCCAGAACGTGCCAAGAAGCTGAGTAAAGCGAGTCGTTTATTTATTATAGGAATCATTTTACTTTTTATTAATGTTTTTATTTTTGGCATTATTATTATGTATTTTGCTGATGTGGAATATAATACATCCTTTCGGCAGAGACTGACCGTTCTGGCCCCCATGCTTTCGGAGATAGAGGAAGAAGAGCTGGAAGCCCGTTGGGCGTCCATGAGAAACCGTGCAGATTACGAGGCAATTGAGGCTGAAATTGAAAAACTTGCGAATAACCATTCCTTGCAGCTGCCGCCTTCTCTTCTCAAGTGATACTTCGAGGGGGATTTGGCCTACGTTTTTCTTTATATGCTATAACAAAATAAGCAATCCTTATGCATTTTTTAACTTCAAAACTGCATAATATAGCTGGGGAAAGAAAGAACGAAGGGATAAAGAGTATGGCAGATGAGAAAAAAACACGTTTCATAATCATGCCCATTACGACACCGAAGGCTTTTCTTGATACTTACAGAGATGGCAAGGAACACTTTAAGCACGTCCTTAAGTGCCTATTCATCCCAAGCGTAGAAGCCGCCGGATATACGGCAATCCCGCCTATCGCCAAAGGAGCGGACCTCATACATGCCGTAACTATTGAAAACCTTGAAAAAGCTGATCTTGTTCTGTGCGATATGTCCTGTCTCAATCCGAATGTTTTCTTCAAGTTCGGAATTCGGACATCGTCAAACAAACCTGTGTGTGTGTCGTGAAAGACGAATTCACAGAGAAGGTACCTTTCGATACAGGTATTTTAAATTACCAAGAGTATAAGAGTGGTCTTAACGGATGGGAATTAACAGAGGACATCAAAAAACTGGAAAAGCACATCAGAGATGCGGCAGATGGCAGTAGAGGGTTGAATATGTTATGGAAATACTTTGGCCTCAAGACTGCGGCACAACCCTACGTAGGCGAAGCAGGTGCAGATGAAAAGATAGACCTTTTATCGATAGAGATAGGCTCACTTCGTAAACAGGTGGGTGACTTAATTCGGGCCAAGGAACAAAACTTTCTTCCACCTGCGACCGGTCGTAGGCCATATAAAGCCCCCTCCGAAATACTATCATCTCTTCCTGATGGTGTCAATCTTGAGAAATTAGTTCAAGGTGCAGACGGACTTTACGAGATTCACTATAGAGGTTATTTTTCCCGCGCAAAAATGAGAGAGCTTGCGAATACTTTCAAGCATGTGTATGGCATCGGACTGCGCTTTATTGATCTCGATCAAATGTTAAGTACCTGCAAAAGCGAAGCTGAAGGGGACGGCGGTTAAAACTGCCCAACAGCCAAAATAAAATGGATAGGCAACGCCACATCTTCAACAGTTCAATGTTTTTTTTTCGAGGTTGATCTTGATGTATGGTTATTCCGACTATAATCTGGTGATGATCGGCCCCCCGGGTTCCGGCAAGACCATGCTGGCCAGAAGGATGCCCACGATCCTTTCCCCGCTGACTTTCGACGAGGCCATCGAAACCACGAAAATCTACAGCGTCACCGGCATGCTGAGCAAAAACGAAGCCCTGATCACCAAAAGGCCCTTCCGCGCCCCCCACCACACCATTTCCGACGCCGGGCTCATCGGCGGAGGACGAATCCCGAAACCGGGCGAAGTGAGCCTCGCCCACAACGGCGTCCTTTTCCTGGACGAGCTTCCCGAATTCAAGACCCACGTCCTGGAAGTGCTCAGACAGCTCCTGGAAGACCAGCGCGTCACCATCTCCCGCGCGGCCTCCACCATCACATACCCCTCCCGGCTGATGCTTGTGGCCGCCATGAACTCCTGCGTCTGCGGGTATAAAACAGATCCGACACACGAATGCACATGCACCGCCAATCAAATCAAAAGGTATCGTGCGAAAATTTCCGGTCCGCTCTTGGACAGGATCGATATCCATGTGGATGTTCCCGCAGTTTTTTACAAAGACCTGACCGCCGACATTCCCCAGGAATCGTCGGGTGCGATTAGAAAACGCGTGGCCGATGCCCGCAGCATACAGTCGAGGCGCTTCTCCAGGTCAAAGATCTATTGCAACGCCCAGATGAACAGCCGACAGATCAAGCAGCATTGCCAGGTCGATGCGGAATCCTCGAGGATTCTGGAAAACGCCATGGACAAGCTGTGCCTGTTGGCCAGAGCCTACAAAAGAGTATTGAAAATCTCCCGTACCATCGCCGACCTGGCCAAGTCCGTAAAGAATCGCTTGCAAGCACATTTTGGAAACGGTACAATTCCGTGCCTTGGACAGAAAGATAAACAGATAACCAGGGTATTGGGGAAAATGGAACTCTTGTGAAAGTAGATGAATTTTAATATTCTAAAAAGCTGCAAAATATCGATATGATGATGATTGAAAATATTTAAATAAGTAACGAAATATTCTAAAATCCTTTTACATATATCGTATTTTTTGTATATATGACTATGGAATTTATCCGCAAACTATTAAAAAAAACTGTATGGTCCATGATTCAAAACGAATCCTGTTCGAAAAACAACCAAATGATAACCTTAAAGGTTGGAAGATGAAAAACAAGAACGTTATCCTTACCCTTTTTGTCATTCTATCGGTCCTTTTGCCATCCGCCGCTTACGCAGTCCCAGAACTTATCAGTTACCAGGGCGTATTAAACGATGACAGCGGTCAACCCATGAGCACAACAGTCAATATGACCTTCGCAATCTACAATGCCGAAACCGGAGGCACGCCGTTATGGAATGAAACACAAAGCGTGCAGGTAGAAAATGGGGTTTTCGATGTAATGTTGGGTGCCGTTCAACCCTTAAAGCCCTCCATTTTTTCAAGGGACGTATTGTATCTCGGTATTCAGATCGGTGCTGACAGTGAAATGACGCCAAGACAAAGAATCACCTCAGGCGCATATTCTTTCGAGGCTGATAAGGGAGTGCCCATCGGAACTGTTATGCCATGGTTAAAAAATTTACCGGGTGTTCCTTCGCTTAAAGCCGGTTGGGTTGAATGCAACGGCCAGGTTCTTAACGACCCGGACAGCTCCCTAAATGGTCAGCAGATCCCGAATCTTAATTCGGAAAACAGGTTCCTAAGAGGATCGACGACTTCCGGTGGAACAGGTGGTGAAGAGTCGGTTACATTGACTATAAACCAAATGCCTAGCCACAATCATATCTTATACTCAATAGCTGGATACTCCGGAGGAGTTTGGTCAGTGGCTGAAAATGAAGTATGGGATGGAAATTATAGTCATTATATGGATAAAGCAATGTCGAACACAGGCGGCAATCAACCCCATGAAAACCGTCCGCCGTTTTATAATGTGGTTTGGATCATTCGGGTAAAATAAACGTTGAATCCAGAAAGTGGAATGATACTGTCGATCAGGGATAATGCACTGCCAAAGGGCGATCCCTTAATTCTGAAGGACACATTCCCAAAACATAGCGATCCCTCATCAATGCTTTAATTTTTTATTTCAAAACAGTTGTTTTTAAGGAACTGACCATGAGCAGCAGATATTCGTATTCACGATCTAATCCATTCAGAATTGTAACGTATGTTGTCATTTTGACATTTCTGATGAATACGATTCCCGCATTTGGAATGCAGAGCACAAATTATGAAATCCGCCATATTCGTCAAAACCATGGCGGCGGATCTCGAAACACGGACAATCATCAAATATCGATAGATGCTATCAGTTCCCAGATGTTGGATGCATCATCGTCTGAAAACTATTCGCTCTCCGGCAATGCAACAATCCCCTTGGCGGATGATCGTATATTCACGAGTGTCTACATAAATAATGATGAAGAGCGAACCTCCTCGACAGAAGTGACCCTCAGCCTGATCTGCAGTCACAACAGCGGATGTTCCGAAGTCTCCATTTCCAACAACGGCGTTGGATGGTCAGCTACTGAACCTTATTCTCTAAAGAAAAACTGGAGTCTTTATTCCAACAACGGGGAACGCAGTGTTTTTGTTAAGTACAAGAACGGCGATGGAACCTGGTCCGGCGTATGCCGTGACTCTATCATTCTGGACACCTTTTTACCGCTGACGACCATATCGCCGACTGGCGGGACATATATGGCCGAACCGGTCGTAACAATTACCGTCAATGAGCCTGCAACGATCTATTATACGACAGATGGCGCTGACCCCACTACCAATTCCCCTGTTTACACAGATCCGATAGTGATCAACTCGGATACGACCTTAAAATGCTTTGCATTGGACCTGGCGGGTAACCAAGGGCCTATCGTTTCCGAATTTTACGAAATATGCCTGGACAATGATTATTCCATATCCGGCGTCGTAAAAGACGGCAATCTCGATAAAACCATGCCCATGACCATCGTGACGTTGAATACCGGTCAGCAAAGCACAACGGACATTAACGGTGCGTATAGTTTTAATAACCTGCCAAGGGGATATTATGAGATCGAATCCGTTACAACCATAAAACCGGGGTATGTGACATACCAAAAGGAATTGAAGTTATGCAAATCGAGTGTCGTTCATGATATTATTCTTACCAAGAAAGAGACGCTTTTCGGTGGGGATACATATGCAGGATACAGCGTTGACTCGGTTAATACGGCCACGGGAAATTTCATTTTTAAAAGTACGGATCTCGCGATTCCAGGAAGGGGCGTCTCCTTTGCTTTCGATAGGGCGTACAATTCGCAGGATCAAAATGACGGTCCTTTAGGGTTTGGCTGGACTCATAATTATAATATTTCTCTTTCGTCGGATACCGACGGGAACATAATTGTTCGCTGGGGGGATGGCAAAGTGGAGACATGGGCGCCCGATGGTACTGGTGGATATATTCCGATGAAAGGCGTCTTTGACGATCTGATAAAAAATCCCGATGGAACTTTCACGGTAAAAAGAAAAGATCTGGTCGAATACCACTTTAATTTGTCAAAGAAATTGATAGCCATTCAGGATGAAAACGAAAACGCGCTAACATTTACTTACGTTGGCGATAATTTGACCGAAATTTTAGATACGACAGACAGAACAATACAATTTTCGTATGATGCCGGGGGCAGAATAACCAGGATTCTGGATCCCATTGGCAGGGCCCTCGCATTTACCTACGATGGAGAAGGGAATCTCGTCAGTTCAACGGATCTGAACGGCAATAAGACACAGTATACATACGACAGTCTTCATCAGATTCTGACCATTACCGATCCACTGGGAAATGTCGTGGCAACAAATGTATATGATGAACAAAATCGTGTGATTACCAGCCAAAGAGATGTGTTGAGGGCGCAAACCAGCTACACATATGACATCCCCTCCCGAACAACCCAAATCGTCGATCCGTTCGGAAATAAATCTTATCATCACTTTGACGATCTTCTGCGGCTCATACAAGAAGACGATCCCAATGGAAATTCATCATATTATGAATTCGACGAAAAGGGAAATTTAAACCGGGTCATAGATAAGAAAGGCAACGAAACCAATTACCAGCATGATGAAAAAGGCAATGTGCTTATAAAAACCGATCCCCTTACCAACCAGACCTCGGCTACCTACGACGCCAACAATAACCCCCTGACCAGGACGGATGCCAACGGAAATACGAACACCTTCAGCTATGATACCCGAGGAAACCTCCTGACTGTTAACGACCCTCTTGGTAACACGACGGGTTATACCTATAACAGCTACGGAGAGATCTTGACAACCACGGATGCACTCGCGCATGTGACTACAAAAGAATATGACAGGTATGGCAATTTGGTAGAGGTCGTTGACGCGCTCGGTAGCCAGAGTACCTTCACCTACGATCTTGTTGGCCGCAAATTGACGGAAAATTATCCCCTCGGCCGGTCCAAGGCTTTCGAGTACGATAATATGAACAATGTCGTCTCCATAACCGATGCATTGGGCAGTATGATGTTTTTCGAATTCGACGCCAATGGGAACAAAACAGAACATACTGATCCGAACAACAACAAAACGACCTTCGGCTATGACGCCAAAAACCGCTTGATCAGGAAAACCAATCCGCTGGGAGATTCAGAACTCTACGGATATGATCTGTTGGACCGGAGAACATCGGTCACCAACTACAACGGCGCAACCTCCAGGATCGTATACGACGCCCTCGGAAATGTAATCCAGGAGATCGACGCCCTCGCAAACACCATTCGGCATGAATACGATGCCAATGGAAACAAAACAAAAACTATTGACGCCATGGGGAATGAGACGGTTTTTGCATATGACGCCGATAACAGACTTGTTTCCACGACCGATTATTTAGGAAATGTTACCGTTTATACATATGATGGCAACGGGAACCAACTTATGGTTACAAATGCCTTTGGAGAAACAACGACAAGTGAATACGATGAGTTGAATCGCCTGAAATCAGTGACGGATAACATAGGGAATTCCATCACTAACGACTATGATGCGCTTGGCAGGCTCGTTAAAATGACCGATGCCAGGGGGAATCAGATACAGTTTATATTTGATGCTTCAGGTCGCCTGACAAAGGTTATTGATGCGTCCAGCGGAGAAATTTTCGCAACATATGACGCGATTGGCAACCGATTGTCTTTGACAGATACTCGCGGAAGTTCGATATTTTATACCTATGATTTGTTAAACAGACTAACATCTGAAACCGATCCCCTCGGAAATACGGAAAGTCATTCGTATGATTCAGTCGGCAATCTAATAGCCTTTACAGATTCAAACGGAACAATCAGTTATAGCTATGACAAGACTTACCGGTTAAAGAGGATCACATATCCAGACGACTCCGAAGTATTATATTCCTATGATGCGAATGGAAATTGCTTAGATGTTTCCGATTCTGCCGGGATTACGTCATTTCAATATAATTTGCGGGATCAATTGACTTCGGTGACGGATCCTTTCGGAATGTCAGTTGGATATACGTATAATTCCACAGGAAAAAGAACGTCGATAAAATATCCCGGCAACAGATCAGTCACCTATTTTTTCGATCCTCTGGGCCGACTTTCATCAGTCCAGGATTGGTCAGGTATTTCAACTAATTATCAATATGATGAAGTCGGCAGGTTAAGTCAAAAAATCATGGGGAATGGATCGACGGTTTCATTTGAATATGACTCTGCCGGCAGACTTATCAGTAAAACAGATCGCGATATTAACAGCACAATTGTTGCCCGCTATGTTTATACACTGGACGAAAACGGCAACAGGACTTCGATAGATATGTCACAGCCGCTACTACCAGTAATAGGTGCCGTCAACGATTCGTTTATTTACAATGAAGGAAATCAACTGGTTTCCGGCGGCGATGCAACTTACGCCTATGACGGCAAAGGAAGGCGAATTGAAAGAGCTAATGGATCAAATACAATCCAGTATACATACAATTTTCTTGACAGATTGACTCAGGTTGAGGACGGCATAAATATCGATAAATATATTTATACAAGTGGCGGAAACTTGATATCATCCATACGAAATGGTCTTGAAACCCGGTATCTGCTAGATCTTAATGGTGGAATGGATAATATCCTGGCGGAAATGGAAGACGACAACAGTATCCAAAAATATTACGTTTATGGCGACGGACTGCTATACGCTTTCAACGCTAGTACCGGTGAACGACTCTATTATCATTATGACCCTGTTGGGAACACAGTTGCGACGTCTGATTCATCAGGCGATCTTGTTGATCAATATGCTTACCTGCCCTTTGGAAAACTTTCCGAAAAGGATGAAACGAGCGAAAACCTTTTTACCTTTGTCGGAAAATATGGCGTAATTCAGGAAGATAATGGTCTCTATTATATGAGGGCCCGATTTTATGATCCAGATACGAGGACATTTTTAAGCAAGGATCCTGTTAAGGGGTCAATGGCGATATCGCAGACGCTGAATATATATGCCTATGCATTGAATAATCCGTTAAGATTTTCAGACCCAAAAGGTGAGTTTATATTGGGAGGCGTTGGAGAACTGGCTCTTGCTTTGGCAGCAGTGTCAGCGATTTCATACGTTGGGATACAATTTGCTGGATGGGCAGCAGAGAAAATATCTGACAACGATAACTTGAGAGAGGATATTAATTTTGACCAAGCAGTAAATGCTACAATGAAAACTACTCATGCTGCACATAGTTTGATCGTGAGTTCTCTTAAATTTGATTTAAAGGATTTTAAAGATAGTGTAGATGATCTATATGAGATTGTTACAGATACAAACAATCTCGAAGCAAAGGATGAAACAACTCTCGAAATGAAAGAGAAGTCAGTAAATACAACCGTAAATAGTACGAATGAATCCATGTATAATGTAGGTTATTTAAAACCTTCTGTAATTACATACAATTCGATAACGGAAGACTCTGGATCGAAAGAAGCTCCTATAGCAATGACTCAGTATAAAGAAGCTCCTATATTAGCACCTACTCAGTATTTAGATGTGATATCCACAGCGTCTACTGCCTATAGAGAGGAATTTGCAAAGCTTCAAGATCCAGCATTTTTTGACCACCAGACCAGGTCTTATATCGAGATGAGGATTTATTCCGAAATAAGTGAATTGTCTAAAAAACGATATGGCTACACAACCGATAAACGTAGAAAACATCTAATGAGCCGGCTGAACGAATCAATCAACAGGAGTATGGGGCGACTATACTCTACTCTTACAAATGAATTGAGCAAATATTCCGTTCTTGTCAAAGATCTTTCCCAATTACCGGATTACAACTCCAGAAACATAAATCGTCGTGGTGTGTATGCGAAATAGAATATCGATCATTTACTTGGGCTTGGTGTGTGTTCTCATAGCCGCCAGCAGCATGACCGGGGCTGAGACTGTAACTTTTACCTATGATAATCTTAATCGATTGACATTGGCCGCCTATGGGGACTGTGTCATCGAGTATACATACGATTCCGCCGGGAATATCCTCAACGTCAGTACGCCGAACGGGGGTGCTGATTCCTATTATCGGGATGCGGACGATGATGGATATGGCACATTGAATGATGTGATCCGATCCTGCTATCCCGTCTCGGGCTATGTAACAAACAGCGACGATTGCGACGATACAAAACTCGACGTCAATCCAGATGCCGACGAAACATGCAACGGTCTGGACGACAACTGCGACGGCCAGATCGACGAAGGCGTCATCAACACTTACTACGCGGATACGGACGAAGACGGTTTCGGCGACCTTGACAACAGTATCCTGGCTTGCGACCCGCAAACCGGATATGTTGTCAATTCGGACGACTGCGACGATTCCAAGAACCATGTCAACCCCGATGCCGACGAAACGTGCAACGGTCTGGACGACAACTGCGACGGCCAGATCGACGAAGGCGTCATCAACACTTATTACGCGGATACGGATGACGATGGTTTCGGCGATCCGCATAACAGCATCCAGGCTTGCGACATACAAACCGGGTATGTGGTGAACAGCGACGACTGTGAGGATGAAGACCAGAACCGGAATCCGGATACCATTGAAACATGCAATGGCGAAGACGACAATTGCGACGGCTTGATAGACGAAGGAGTGAAAATTACCTATTATTTGGATTCCGATGCTGACGGATATGGCGATCCAAACGATTCGACGCAGGCGTGTTCTCAACCGGAGGGTTACGTAACAGATTCAACGGATTGCTATGACGACGATTCAGCAGTGAATCCGGGAGCCTTGGAGGCTTGCGGCGACGGCATAGACAACAACTGCGATGGAAATACAAATGAAGATTGTTTCCCGGAATTTGGTCTTGTCGCCTACTATCCCTTTGACGGCGACGCGACAGATCATGCGGGCGAAGCTGATGGAACCGAACATAACGGCGTTTCATATGATGTAGGCAAATTTGGTCAGGCCGCCAATTTTGATGGTATCGATGACAAAATTTCCGTTGCGGACAGCTCGGTGTTTAATTTTGACTCCAATTCTTTCACAATCAGTATGTGGTTGAGTACTGCGGCTTTTCAGCCCAATCTTGTTATAGAAAAGCATCAAAGCGATGGAAATTTGTTCAGAGTTTGGGGTTTCTACGACAGCGAATTCCACGGCTTTGACGGCGACAGCCCATCTTTCCAGATTCAGTCAGGCCCTACATCCTATGCGGTAACCGGAACAACCTATATCTATGATGGAGACTGGCATCATGTATGCCTTGTCAGAAACAATTCCGAAAATCAGATCCATATTTACATAAACGGAGCATTGGAGAATTCGACACCCATTGGCGCAATATCAGTATCTTCTCCTAGCCAACTTGTTTTTGGCGGGCGCAACGACATCTCGGATTATGTCAATATTTATTCAGGTTTAATCGACGATGCGCGGTTTTACAACAGGGCTATATCTCCACACGAGATTCAGGCTTTGTTCAACCATACCTATCAAAACTGGTACAAGGATTTTGATGGTGATGGATATTCAGACGGAACAATGCAGATGTCTTTCAGCAGACCCGGCGACGAATATTACCTTGAGTCGGAGCTGACGGCGATCACGGGGGACTGTGATGACGGAGAATCCGCAGTTAATCCAGACGCTGTGGAAACCTGCAACAATATTGACGACAACTGTGACGATCAAATCGACGAAGGGGTAACAAATACCTACTATTTGGATTCGGACAACGATGGATTCGGAGACATAAACAGCAGCGTCCAAGCTTGCGTCCAACCGAGCGGATATTCCACGAACGACTCCGATTGCAATGACGACAACCCTGATATAAATCCGGATGCCGAAGAAAGCTGCAACGGAGTGGACGACAATTGTAACAACGAAACCGACGAAGGCTGCAAACCCTATGTGGAAACAAAGCCAGCCGATTCAATAAAAGCGACATCGGCAGTTATCAAGGGGCTGCTCAATCCGAACGGTGAAAGCACAACTTGCTATTTCGAATATGGAATTTCGTCGAATTACACAAATCATACCACAACTCGCAACGCCGGATCGGAAACTGGAAATGTCAATGTTCGGGAAACTCTCTATTCTCTATATCCCGACACCGAATATTTTTACAGATTGGTAGCCACCAGCATCGAAGGTACGACATTCGGCAATGAATTGAGCTTTTCAACCGAGCCTGTCGCAGGTGATACAATTTATACGGAACCATACGGTTTTTGCGATGGATTGGATCCTTGCTTTAGTTCAATCCAAGATGCAATCGACTCCGCTGAAAACGGAATGGTGATACGAATCGGATGCGGTATATTTTACGAAAACGTCATAATTGATAAGAATATTACATTGGAGATTGGTTGGGACGAATATTTCAGCGAAATTCCTGCCGAAGACCCTGTTGAAATTAGAGGGACGCTTCCTTAAACGAAAATTGTGAAAGCACCTGCTTTGAATCAAAGGAACCCCACAAAGGTTTGCTTGAAATTGGAGTCTTGAATTTCAAAAAATTCGAGTATCCTTTTCAGGTATTTGCGAGACGGTTTAATATATCGAATTTCCCAATTCAGTATGCTGTTTTCATAGGCACCTATTTGCCGAGCAAGATCCTTGGCGGTCATACCTTTCTCCATTCTCATTTTTCTGATAAGATCGCCTAAGGTCTTGATTTCAGTGGGGTAATTTTCTATAAACACACTTTTGGGAATTGGGATAACCAACTGATATATTGCAGGATTTGTTATTGATGAACATATGTTTGAAAAGTTGCTATTCTGTACCACACGGCTGTCCCTGCGGCTACAGCACCGACCCCAAGCACGAATGCCGCTGCACCGAATGGCAGATCAACCGCTATCGTGCCAAAATTTCCGGCCCCCTCCTGGACCGAATCGACATCCATGTGGACGTCCCCGCAGTCTTCTACAAGGACCTGACCGCAAACATCCCGCAGGAACCTTCCAGCGCCATTCGAAAACGCGTGGCTGATGGCCGCCGCATACAGTCGAAACGTTTTTCCAGGTCAAAGATCTATTGCAACGCACAGATGAGCAGTCGGCAAATTAAGCAGCATTGCCAAGTCGATGCCGAATCTTCGAGGATTCTGGAAAACGCCATCGACAAGCTCGGACTTTCCGCCCGAGCATACAAAAGGGTGCTGAAAATCGCCCGGACTGTCGCCGACCTGGCCGACTCGAAAAACATAGCCACCGAACACATCATGGAGGCCATCCAATACAGAGACTTGGACAGGGGAAAAGATAAATTTTCGGAGCTTCGAGACGCATGAACCTCTTCGAAGAATTTTTCAAAATCGTACGAAAGTTCGACCCAAAAAACCCGATGCACGCTTGTCGATGGTGGTCAGAAATGTTAATAATTGATTCTGGCTCCATAAATTGGTACAGATTTTTTAAATTCTGTGGCTCCTGAAACAATCAACCATCGTAACCGTTCACGGGCAATAATTGCTTAGAGCTTAGGCCTAGGATAGTCCGCAACTTTTTTGGGTTCATCGCGGATTTGTGGGGAGCGGTAAAGGTAACCAGAGCTTCCAGCTCTGGTCTTATAGCGCGAATATGCCGCCGCTTGGAAACCAAGGCATGCCAGACCAGGATGGTCTGGTTACCATCGACATGCCCTTCCCCACAAATCCGCGATGAACCTTTTTTTTACGCAGTTACGTTCCAGATTCAGATAGTGTATAGTGCCATGCATGGAATCAATCATGACATAGCGGAGACGGATCGGTCACCATGCAAGATATTGCGACCATCAGGAGGATCATCGAGTCGCATCCCGATAAAAGCAGGCGTTTTATTTCTCAAGAAGTCTGCAGGACCTGGAATTGGAGGCAGCCCGATGGTGTCGGCGCCTGTCCAAAGACTGGCAGCGCCTATACCATCATCCGATTCATCTGGTCGAGACCTTCGTCGATGCCGAAAAATACCGCAGGGCCTGCCACAAGGCCGACAATTGGATTTGCGTAGGGAAAACCACCGGCCTGGGCAAGCTCGACAAATCGCGGCGCCCTTCGCTCTCCAAAAAGGACGTCTATGTTCATCCCTTGACAAGACGTTTTCGCCGGGAACTGCGAGCATGATCCGCGACGCGGCATTGGCCTTGTATATGAAAGGTTTCGATGTTACGAATCGGTTTTGCATCGCCCATTTGATACGAGACATCCGGTTTCTGACGACGATGCCGGATCGGGAAACAAAGGCCTATGGAAAAAGGCTTCTCGACGAGGTCCGGAATATGTTCAAAGTCATCCACGGGCGTGACGATATGAGAGCGGAGCAGTTCGCGCACGCCCTTGAGAAAGCCAAGGCGAAAATCATGGCGGCGGCCTTGAAGGACGTGCCGAGCCGATTGGACAAAGCCGGAAAAGAGCTGAAACGCCAGGCTCGGAATATGGCCAACCGATTCCGCAGGCATGGCAAGGAATACTTCGAGTTCATCGCAACCCGCAGTATAGATCCCACCAACAATGTGGCGGAACAGGCGGTGCGATTCATCGTCATCGACCGCCACGCAACCCAAGGTACACGCAGCCTCACAGGACGGAAAGGCAGCGAACGCATATGGACGGTAATCTCAACCTGCGCATTGCAAGGCCGATCGGCATTCAATTTTATATTGCAAGCAGTTACCGCTTACTTCAACGGTACTCCCGCACCATCGCTTATACCCGATACATCGTAGGTCGATGGCAAACCGTCGCCATCGAGACAACGGTATAAGATGTAGTAAATATTCAATATGCGCTTCCCCGCAGGTAACGATGAAATGCTGCGATCATATCTGCCTGAACGAATTATGTCTTCCCGTTTGCCGTAGGGATAGATTCATTCCCGTGAACGGTTACGGAACTTGATATCCTTGTCGGTCAAGAATCGACCACCTTTGAAACGGAGATTTCATCCTTTGCAAAGGTACGTTGTCGATTGACGATTCGTTTATGATTTAGACACCGGCCTTGCAGTTTTTTTTATTCTTTTCGCTTCACCTCTGGACTGGACCGGCATCCGAAACGAAGCGCACCGGTTCCGATATATCCAGGTGCACATCGCGCTGGGGAAAGGGTATTTCGATTTCGTTTTCCTTCAAGGTGTCCCAAATTCTGAACAGCACTTCGCTGGTGACGTTTGCCACGCCGTTCTGGGGGTCGTCGATCCAGAAGCGAAGCTGAAGGTCCACGGAGCTGTCGCCGAAGCCCATGAGCAGGCATTTGGGTTCGGGGGTATCAAGTACGCGGGCAACGCCCTTGACGCAGGCTACGAGCAATTCCGAAGCCTTGTGGGGGTCGGCGCCGTAGGAAATGCCGACCGAAGCCTTGATTCTGACCCGCTTGTTGGAATAGGACCAGTTGACCACCTGCCGGCTGATCAGGTCCTCGTTGGGGATGAGGTACTCCTTTTCGTCGCGGGTCACCACCGACACGCACCGTCCGCCCATCTCCCTGACCCAGCCGTAGGCGTCGTCGAGCTGGATCACGTCCCCGGGCTTGATGGACTTGTCCACCAGGAGGATGATGCCGCTGATGAAGTTGCCCACGATTTTCTGCAGGCCGAAACCGACGCCAACGCCGATGGCGCCGCTGAATACCGCGAAAGCTGTCAAGTCGATGCCCACGCTGTTGAGTCCCATGATGATGATGAAAACGAGCAGCGTGATGTTGACGACCTTGCTCACCAGCACCCTGGTGGACGGCGTCAGTTCGGAGACGTGGCTCAGCTTTTTCTCCAGAAAAACGGTGGCCCATTTGAACAGGCGCAAGAGGACCATGAGGATGAGGGCCGCCTTGGCGACGGTCAGCAGGTTGAGCCTGACCTCGCCCATGGAAAACCCGATCTTTTCCAGCATGGCCATGGCGTCGTCGAGCAGTCCGACGATATTCAGGGCGGCCACGATCCAGGCGACGGCGGCGATCAGCTTGGACCAGAACCGGTCCAGAATCACCGAGGTCGCCAGCTGGATGACCAGCCAGGCGGTCGAAAGGCTCAGGATGAGCAGCATCAGAAATGACGGATAATCGAACCGTCGGAATGCCGAGATGGTCAACCACAGGACCGCGATGCTGAGCAAGAGGGGGATATGGTAGACCAGTTTGTGCAAAAAGCTGTCCGCGTAGGCGCGAAATTTGATCTTTTTCATCCTGGGTTCGAAAAAGGTCCGGATGCGGCGTCCGAAAAGCGTGCCCAGCAGACGAATGGCAAGCAGCACCCCGATCTGTATGAAAAGCTGCACGAGATTCTCCCAGACCAGGATGTTTTGCAGGACCCACTGCCTGATGATCGTCCAGTACTGCGACAATTGCTCGGGACTCAAAATGGACCCGAAATCGACAATAGAATTCATCGTTCCTCCATGGTTTGCGGTCTGACGCGGCATGAACCCGTCGGGCTGTAGGGACTTGTCAGGTTCTCCGGGCTCATGAACTCTTCCCATTCCTCCTCGGTCATCAGTTTTTGTTCCAGCACGATGGACCTTACGCTGCGATTCGGAAGCAGCGCTTCCTTGGCTATCTTTACGGCCTTGTCATAGCCGATCCTGGGAATCAGGAAGGTGGCCAGGCCGGGGGACTCCTCCACTTTCTGCCTGCAAAACTGCCTGTTGGCGGTGATGCCCATGACATGGTCCGCCAGGGTGTTCAGGGCGTTTGTCAGCATTTGCAGCGACTGGAGAATGTTGAAGGCGATGATCGGTTCGAAGGCGTTGAGCTGCAATTGCCCGGCTTCGGAAGCCATGCTGACCGCAAGGTCGTTTCCGATGACCTGAAAGGCCACCTGGTTGACCACTTCGGGGATGACCGGATTGACTTTGCCCGGCATAATCGACGATCCGGGCTGGACCGGCGGAAGGTTGATGTCTCCGAACCCCGCGCGAGGGCCGCTGTTCAACAGCCGCAAATCGTTGCAGATCTTGGAGGACTTGACCGCGATTCGTTTCAGAATGCCCGAAAACAGCACGAAGACCCCCGTGTCCCAGGTCGCCTCCACCAGATGCTCGGCCTTTTTGAAATTGATGCCGGTTACGTGGCGAAGATACTCCACCACCAGGTCCTGGTAGTAGGACGTGGCCGTGATGCCCGTGCCGATGGCGGTGCCGCCCAGGTTGATCTCTTTTAGAAACTCGGCCGCTTCGTTGATTCGGTCGATGTCTTCTCTCACCGTCACCGAGAACGCCTCGAACTCTTGTCCCAGTGTCATGGGCACGGCGTCCTGGAGCTGGGTCCGTCCCATTTTCACGATATCGGCAAAGGACTTGGCCTTTTCGTGGAATTCGTGGGCCAGGCGGGTCATGGCCAGGGTCAAGGCCTGGAATTTCAACAGAATGGTCAGACGAATGGCGGTGGGGTAGACGTCGTTGGTTGACTGGGACTTGTTCACATGGTCGTTGGGATGGACCACCAGCTTCTCCTCGCCGTCGATCAGTATCCTGCCCCTGCCATATCCAAGAATTTCCTGGGCGCGGTTGGCGATGACCTCGTTTGCGTTCATGTTGGCCGACGTTCCGGCGCCGCCCTGGATGACATCCACGACGAACTGCTTGCGAAGGTAGGGCGCGCCGTCGATGATCTCGTCGCAGGCCCTTGCGATGGCGTCGGCGATGGTTTTGTCCAAGGGGTCGAGTTTACGATTCTTGTTGGCCAACGCAGCCGCCTTCTTGATCATGGCCAGGCTTTTGACGAACAGCGGAAAATGGGAGATGGGAATTCCCGTGATCCTGAAATTTCGCCTGGCTCGTTCGGTCTGGACCCCGTAATAGGCATAGCCCGGTATTTCCAATTCCCCCAATGAATCCCTCCCTTTCCTCGGCTTTGGGAACGCCGGAATTTTGGGACGGTTGCAGACCAGCGCCGCGACCCGTTTGTACAATTTCGCGGTGATGGCGGGATTGTTCTCCAGAATGTCGTCGATGTCCTCTCTTTTCAACGAAAGCAGGACGGTATTGGTCGCGACCAGGCACGATGCGGCATGCTTTTCTCCGTCGAAGAGCATTTCCACGCCGACGATGTCGTTTTCGAAAAAGCGCGCGATGTGCTCCATAGGGCCTTCCGAGCGTTTTACCAGATCGACCTCCCCCTTCTTGACCATATACAGCCGGTCCCTTGCCTCCCCTTCTTCGAACAGGACTTCGCCAAGACTGCAACTCCTTTCCTCGAGCTTGTCAGCCACGAATTCCAGTTCCTCGTCGGTCAGAGACGGAAACACCTCCTTCAACGTGTTCTTCATGCTGCCTCCTTTTGGCAATGCAAAAGATTCAAATTCGAATAGAATAATGGATATGTCCGGAATCATCATCGTATCCTCGAGAATTCGGTGACGACTGCCGCCGGAGACCGCACGAGTGCCGGGAGGCCATCGCGTCGGAAACCGGTGGAAGAACGGCTAAGCCAATCTTGCGTGCCGTTTCACTCGATGATCAAGTTTTTTCCGCCGACCGGACCGAGGCGACCGTCATTCCGGGCGCAGCGCAGCGAAGACCCGGAATCCAGGAGATCCGCAGAAGCGCATGGATTCGATGCTTTCGGGGGAACGACAAAAAAAACTTGATCATCGAGTTTCAAGCATGGAGGCGCCTTCAGACGACGGTTTCAATCGTAGCTGTAGACCTTGTAGACAGTCGGCGCTCCCAGAAGCGCGTCCACCTGCGACTCCACCTCCACCCTTTTCTGGTTGCCCAGCCACCGTTCCCAGGCCTCCTGGGACTTCCAGGTGCTGATGACCAGGTATTCGTTTCGGTCGTCCACGTTTCGGAGCGTTTCGCCGGAGATGTATCCGGGCTGCTGGTTGGCCATGTTTCTCAGTTCGATCAGCAGCTCGGACAGTTTGGGCAGGATGGAAACGTCCATGCCCGTGGTCCACTGGGGGATTCTTCGGGTCATCAAAACTCGTATTGTCATTGTCGTCCTCCCTGTTACCTTCTATCCCGTCAAATGTTTAATCCGGTTTGAAACTCCCGTTTTCTTTTCCGAATACGTCAAACGGCAAAGCTTTTCAAGGCTAAAAAAGCGCCTGAGGCTGCGGCGGCGCCGATGGTACCCGCCACGGCCGGTCCCATGGCGCGAGGGATTTCGACCTGCGAGATTGAGATCGACGGATAGGCGAAAGAACTCGATTGCCCGGTAGCGCCGCCTTCCACGGCGGCGCGGAGCCTCATGCGTTCGGATTCCATTTATGGCGGGGCATCGAACACCGCGCCGCCGTGGAAGGCGGCGCTACCGGGGCTATCCGGCTTTGGACCTTGCTGGGAGAGCACCAACCGCACATGTCGAAGGATTTGTAAGATTATTTCGTACTCCCGAATCAGAATTATTCCAATTTACAGACGATGAGCGAAAAGGGTAGGATACCATATATCAGACCTTACAACCTTGGCGCGCGGCGCTTCCAACCAAAACCAGGGAGGACAACATGAACGGCAAGATTTCGAGCCCGAGCCCGAGCCTGGGCCTGTCGCAAAAGATCGGTCTGGTCCTGGGACCGGCCCTGTTTTTCGTCACGGTCGTCTTTTTCGATCTCGACCCGCAAAAGCCCATCGTCACCCGGATGGCGGCCATTGCATTGCTCATGGCGGTGTGGTGGATCACCGACGCCATTCCGCTTTTCGCCACGGCCCTGCTTCCGATGGTGCTATATCCGCTGCTGGGCGTCATGAAGGCAAAAGCGGCCGCCCCGATCTATTTCAACAGCACCATATTCCTGTTTCTGGGCGGCTTTTTGATCGCCTTGACCATGGAAAAATGGAACCTGCACCGGCGCATCGCCCTGTTCATCATACGTTTGATCGGCGGAGGGCCCTCCCGGATCGTTCTGGGGTTCATGGCCGCGGCTGCCTTTCTCTCCATGTGGATCTCCAACACGGCCACGGCCATCATGATGGTGCCCATCGGCCTTGCCATCGTGTTGCAGATGGAAGCCCGGTTCGACCAGGAGGAAACCCACAAGTTCACGGTGGGGCTCATGCTGGGAATCGCCTACGCCTGCTCTCTCGGGGGCATGGCCACCCTGGTGGGCACGCCCCCGAACCTGTCTTTTGCACGGATCTTCGAGATTACCTTCCCCCAGGCCAAGAGCATCGCGTTCGGCACCTGGTTCATCATGGGACTGCCGTTGTCGGTCATTATGCTCGTAGTAGTTTGGCTGGTCCTGACGAAACTCTTTTTCCGGGTCCCGCCCCACGTCACGGTGGACAAGTCCATCGTGGAAAAGGAATATCGCGAACTGGGGAAAATGAGTTTCGAGGAAAGGACCGTCATGTCGATCTTCGGCCTGACGGCCATTCTCTGGATTTTCCGAAAAACGCTCAACCTGGGTTTCGTCTCGATTCCCGGATGGAGCAAGCTCATCCCGTACCCGGACATGATCGACGACGGCACGGTGGCCCTGGTCATGTCCATGGTTCTGTTTCTGATCCCCACCAGGAGCGCCGACGCCGAGTCCCCGATGATCATGGGGGCCGACGTTCTGAAGAACCTGCCGTGGAACATCGTGCTGCTGTTCGGCGGAGGGTTCGCCCTGGCGCAGGGGTTTCAGGTCAGCGGCCTTTCCGGGCTCATCGGGGAGAAGTTCGGCGTTCTGGCGGGCATGCCCACCATAGTGATGATCGCCATCATCTGCTTCGGGCTCACCTTTTTGACGGAAGTCACCTCCAACACGGCCACCACCCAGATGATCCTTCCCATCCTGGCCTCTTTGGCCCTGGACATGCAAGTCAACCCGCTTCTGCTCATGATTCCGGCCACCTTGTCGGCCTCCTGCGCGTTCATGATGCCCGTGGCCACGCCCCCCAACGCCATCGTGTTCGGCAGCGGCAGAATCAAGATCTCCGAGATGGCCAAGGTCGGCGTCTTCATCAACCTGATCGGCGTGGTGCTGATCACGTTTCTGTTCTATACTATCGGCACGGCGGTTTTCTCCATCGACGCGTCGGTCATGCCCGAATGGGCTCGTTTGGCTGCTGAAGCCGCCAAGTAGAAAGACCTAAGGAAAAAGGAGCGTATCATGAGAAACAAACTGGTTCTTTTCATTTTCGCGGCCGCAGTCGCGCCGCTTGTGCTCGCATCCGTACCGGCGTTCGGAAAGACCGCGACGGTCGGCGCGCCCTTGCCGCTGACCGGGAAGTTCATGGAGTTCGGCGCCATGATGAAAAACTCCATGGAAATGGCGGCGGACTATGTCAACCAGACCGGCGGGATCGACGGCGACCGCCTGGAGATCGTCTTTGCCGACGACAAGGGAGAGGAAGGGGCCGTCGAAAGCGCTTTCTACAAGCTGATGGACGAAAAGCCCGCCATGCTGGTCGGAGGCTACGCCAGCAATCCCACGTTTCGCCTGGCGAAAATCGCCGAAAAAAACGACATCCCCTTTCTGATCTGCACGGCCTCCGCAGACAGAATCACACAGCAGGGATGGGACAATATTTTTCGCATGAACCCTCCGGTGAGCGAATACACCCAGGGCTTGGAGGACTTCTGGATCAAGAACGCCAAGCCGAGATCCATGGCCATCGTATATGAAAACAGCATGTTCGGTACCGACGCCGCGCTGGGGATGATCGAGTTCTGCCGGGAACACGCCATTGCCGTCACCGCCCCTATCGGCTACGACCGGACTCAGGAAAGCGCGATTTACTATCGTTCCATGCTGGCCCCCCTGGCGGGGGACGTTCCTGACGCGATTTACATGGTTTCCTACCTGGAGGACGCGGTCATGCTGGTGAAGACCATCCGGGAATTAAAATTGCCCTCTTTGCTTTGCGGCGGCGCAGGCGGATTCACCACCGACGAGTTCGCAAAACGCGCGGGAAAAAACGCGAACCTGATGCTGACCGCCGCCCTGTGGTCCGAACACGCGGGCTATCCCGGCGCGGAGGAGTATTTCAACCAATATCGCAACCGGTTCGGCAAATCGCCGGACTACCATGGGGCCGAGGCCTACTCCGCAATCCTGGTGGCAGCAGACGCCCTGAAACGAGCAAAGAGCGCAAAACCTGCCGATATTCGAAAATCGCTCGGCGAAACTTATTTGAAGACCCCCTTCGGCCCGGTCAAATTCTACAACTACGAGGACTATAAAAGGCAAAACAGCGTCAGCACCCTGGTACTTCAAATCGTGGACGGAAAATTCGAAACGGTCTGGCCCCCGCACGTGGCATCCAGGCCGTATGTCGCGCCAACGAAATGATCCTTTGCCCTGAACGAAGCGATCCTTTGTTCCGCTTGAACGCCTTTAGGGATCGTTTCGACAGAATCAAACCAAGGAGAAATCAATGAAAAAAATCAAGAAGATACTGGTCGCCTGCGACTTTTCCCAGTACGCCAAGGACACCTTGGAATACGCGGCCACTTGCGCCCAAGCCCACCAGTCCGAACTGGTCGTGGTCAACGTGGTCAACCAGAGGGACATCGACACCCTCTTGAAGGTCGCCCAGAGCCAGTTCGACAGGACTGTCGAAAAGTACATCGAAGAGACTGCGGCGAACTACGTGGAAAACGTGACCGGGCTGCGCACCAAAGAGTTGGACGGACTGATCGAGGAACTGGGAATCGGCCATCTGAACATCAGAAAGGTCTTCACTACCGGCGCTCCCTTGCAGAAAATTCTGGAGGCCATCGATTCGGAATCCCCCGACGTGGTGGTCATGGGCCCGAAAGGCCACGAGAACCTCGCGGGAGTGCTATTCGGCTCCGTGGCGGAAAAGATGTTCCGTCGCTGCCCGGTGCCGCTGCTGAGCGTTCGTCCGAAAACAGAGAGCCTCGGCTGATCGCAGCCGGGCTTCTTTCCGATCGACAAAAAAATCAATGGAAAATCTTTTTCAGTTTCTACGGCCAGCTGCCTTCGGCTATAGGCCTTCGAAATGTGGATATCAGGCGGATATTAGATCGATATCGTCGAAATACAGTTCAAGCGATCCGGTTTCGGAATCGTACAAGGAAACGACCGCCTCCGCGATCTTGGAGGCGTAGGGTTCTATGGGAAAAATTTTGGGGGTCCGCAGGATGGCGACCAAGGCGTCCATCCCCTTGGACATGGCTTTTAAAATCGTATCGCTTTCGTAGGTTTCTTCGCACAGAAAAGAAAAACTGCCCTTTTTCAGCACGTGCAACGCCACTTTTCTCAGGTTTTTGTCGATGATCGCATATTCCTTGATCTTGAGCCTCTCCTGCGAATCATTGAGAGAGATGACGTATTTTTGACGCATGTTCTTCTCCTTTTCATCCGGTTTCCGGATCGGCGAGGCCTTCGTCTTCCGAGGAGGCATTCAGATTTTCCTCCGAATTCAAATTTTTTTTCTCCTGCTTGAGCTGTCTCTTTTGTTCTTTCTTTTTTTTCTTTGCCAATTCCTTTTTGCGTTTTTCGAATTTGTAGTTCGTTCTCGGCAACTATTCCTCCTTTTGTGCTATTTACGATAATTGGGGCTTGATTTTAACTTCGACCGATTTTTATCCAACAATTTCGATCGTCGCCTGGATTCCGGGTCTTCGTAAGCTCCGCCCGGAATGACGGTTTTGGTTGGCCGACGTTGTAATCCCCCCTATCCCCGATAATTGCGTAAACGGTACGGACCGAATACCAATCTCGGGAGTGTTTTCAGGGGCGATGCTTGCGTTCGCCAATGGCGGCGTCGGAAAATGAAAAAGGCGTCCCGCCAAAGTGGAGGGACGCCTTTTTTTACTGGATCTCTTTATTAGAGTACGGTGACATTGGCGGCTGAGAGACCTTTTTGCCCTTGCACTACGTCAAAGGAAACGCGGTCGCCCTCATCCAAGGACTTGAAGCCGTGCCCGTTGATCGCGGAATGATGGACGAATACGTCGTCTCCGTCCTCGCGCTCGATGAACCCGAACCCTTTTTTGTCGCTAAACCATTTAACAGTTCCATTGGTCATGATAACATCCTCCTTTCTTAAAAAATATCAACGTTACGACTGGAGGGTGCCACTTTCTCAAATGGAATGTTCCTTCAGAAATAAACTGTGCCGCACACCAGGCGGGACTTGATTGATTCGGGGATAATAACCTGTAATTCCGAAGAAAGCAAGAAATTTCTTTTTTTATTTTACAAACAGAGCGTCAGGACGGCTTCGAAAAATGTCGAATCAGGCCAGCCGCAGCACTTTTTCAAACAGCCGTCCGATTCCCAAGACAGCGGTTTCAACCCGCAATCCGGTTCGTGCCTGAATGCGGCTTGACAAAGTCGTGTTTGCCGGTGTAATTTATGTGCTCAATAGGAGTCGTATGCCGATTCGAGTACGGTTTTCTGAAACTGCTGTCGGCGGTCGATACCGGGCCATGCGTATGCCAACCACCCGCGTTCCCCGGATCGATCTTGCCACTTGAATCTTGAGGAGCAAAAAAATCATGCGGAGAACACTTGTTGCCTTCTTTTCTATAGTAATTGCATTGATTTCTTGTTTTGCTTTTATTTGCACTTCGGCCGCAGAGCCCCGGGTCGGATACGATTTTGATTCCGAAACGGCCGGATTTGACGCTGCCATCCGAAAAGACCAATCGAGCCCCCCCCCCCCTTTGCATCGAATTTCAACACCCGGATGATGGCGTGGCCTATTGCAAATCCGATGGGGATTGGGAGCGATTTGACTGGTGGACGGCGGATTCCGCGCTTTCGGTCCAAAGCATAGAAGTTTCTTCCGAGGTTGTAAACGACGACACATATATCAGAATCCTGGTGAATGGTTCGCCCGTTGTGCAATGGTACGCAGAGGTCGGACAGAATCTTTTGACCGAGAACATCGCCTTAGACATATCCACAGGAGATCAAATATCTTTCAGTTTCGGCAATGACTCTTACGGTTGCGTCAGAGGGCCGTTTAGGGTGAATTTCTGCGATACTCCTATAGCAAGCTCCGGCGCCCTTAAAGTGACTATCCTGCCCCAGGAGGCTGTCGATGCCGGAGCCAAATGGCGTGTGGATGGAGGTGCCTGGCAAGATAGCGGCGCGACGTGTAGCGGTTTGTCGGAGGGCAAACATACCGTTTCCTATCTGTCTCTGGCCGAATGGGACGCGCCTGGAGACGACCTATTCACAGTTGCCATTGGCAATACGACGACAATTTCCGGGATTTATGCTCCAATCATTCAAGCAAATGCGTTTGCGGGATGCGCATTGGATCTGGACTTAACTACTATCGAATACGACGAAGAACGAATTTCCAGTAAGGATATAAATGCTTCCGCATGTGTGGAAGTCGGAGAGACTTTCATGCTGGGTGTGGTCGCCCAAAACGTTTCCAATTTGGATACCTATGGAATTGACCTGAGTTTCGACGATTCAAGGCTTGCGTTTATCGACGCTTACGAGGACTTCGTTTTGTCAGGAATCTACAACATCCTCAAAAAAAACGGCGGTTCTACGGTAGGTTTCCAGGCGGTGGAAAAAAATCCTGGGACCGTGAACATCGCCAATGCCTTGGCGGGAACCGACGAAACCGAAGCCCCGGAAGGCTCCGGGCTCATGGCGATTTTAAGATTCGAAGCGCTCGATGAAGACTACAACAACGACCTGGCTGTCTCCGCAGCAGCCTATTTGGATTCGGCTGGCAACACAAGCGAAATCACAAACCGGTCTGGCGCAAGACTCAATCCTGTTCAACTGGTTGTATCGGAGACGGCCCAGGAATGCTCAACCGCGTTGGATTGCTACATAGCTTGCTTTAATTCCATCCAAGAGGCCATCGATTATCCGACAGGTTACAGTGCGCTTGTCACGATTTTGCCGGGAGTTTACGATGCTGGTGTTACCGTCGATAAAACAACGACTTTGTTGATTGAAAATGGTCCAGTAATTCTTAGGACAAACACTGCCAAATGGTAAGGAGCTATCATGCTGAAAGAAGAAAGAAAGGCTGCGTTCTTAGTATTGGTATCGATCGGATTGTTATGTTCGGGAAGCGGATTTGCCTTAGCGCAGGTCGATCCTTGCGAGGAGCAGACGTTCTACCGGGACGCCGACGACGACGGCTACGGCAATCCCTCCAGCACTGCGGTGGGCTGCGACCAGCCGTCGGGCTACGTGACCAACGGCCAAGACTGCGACGATTCCGACAAGTACATCCATCCCGGCGCCGAGGAGGTCTGCAACGAAAAGGACGACGATTGCGACGGCTCCACGGACGAGGGCGTCAAGACCACCTTTTACCGGGACTACGACGGCGACGGCTACGGAAACCCCTCCAGCACAGCCCAGGGCTGCGACCAGCCGTCGGGCTACGTGACCAACGGACAAGACTGCGACGATTCCGACAAGTACATCCATCCCGGCGCCGAGGAGGTCTGCAACGAAAAGGACGACGATTGCGACGGCTCCACGGACGAGGGCGTCAAGACCACCTTTTACCGGGACTACGACGGCGACGGCTACGGAAACGCCTCCAGCACGGCCCAGGGGTGCGATCAGCCGTCGGGCTACGTGACCAACGGACAAGACTGCGACGATTCCGACAAGTACATCCATCCCGGCGCCGAGGAGGTCTGCAACGAAAAGGACGACGATTGCGACGGCTCTACGGACGAAGGCGTCAAGACCACCTTTTACCGGGACGCCGACGGCGACGGCTACGGAAACCCCTCCAGCACAGCCCAGGGCTGCGACCAGCCGTCGGGCTACGTGACCAACGGCCAAGACTGCGACGATTCCGACAAGTACATCCATCCCGGCGCCGAGGAGGTCTGCAACGAAAAGGACGACGATTGCGACGGCTCTACGGACGAAGGCGTCAAGACCACCTTTTACCGGGACGCCGACGGCGACGGCTACGGAAACCCCTCCAGCACCGCTCAGGGATGCGAGCAGCCGTCGGGATACGTGACCAACGGCCAGGACTGCGACGATTCCGACCGGTACATCCATCCCGGCGCCGAGGAGGTCTGCAACGAAAAGGACGACGATTGCGACGGTTCCACGGACGAAGGCGTCAGGACCATATATTATCGGGACGCCGACGGCGACGGATACGGCAATCCTTCAAGCACCTCCGCCTCTTGCAGCCAGCCTTCGGGATACGTTGCCAACGACGACGATTGCAACGATTCCAACCGCAATATCCACCCGGGCGCGGACGAGATTGCCAACGGTCTCGACGACGATTGCGACGGTTTCAAGGACGAAGGCGTGGAAACGACGTACTATCGAGACGCCGACAACGACGGCTACGGAGATCCTTCCTTTACTGTGAATTCCGCGAGCCAGCCGTCGGGATACGTGACCAACGGCGACGACTGCGACGACTCGGACAGAAACGTCCATCCCGACGCCGACGAAATCTGCAACGAGAAGGACGACAATTGCAACACGGCCATCGACGAAGGCGTCGGCGAGACCTACTTCAGGGACAAGGACGGCGACGGCTTCGGCGACGAGAGCGATTCGAGCGCGAGCTGCGGGCAGCCGACCGGCTATGTTTCCGTTGCCAGCGACTGTGACGACGAAGACCCCAAGGCCTTTCCCGGCCAGACCTGGTACAAGGACCTGGACGACGACGGTTACTCCGACGGCGTGATCGACGACTTGTCTTGTCTTCGCCCCGAAGGATACAAGATCGAAGCCGAGCTTTTCGCCCTGGACAACGATCCGGACGACCAAAACGCTTCCATCGTCGGTCCCACCGGCAAGGTCAACAAGGCGATCATCGTGGCGGGCGGAGGCGCGCACGCAGACAACAGCCTGTGGAGTGCGACCTCCGATTGCGCCAACTACGCCTACCGGATTCTGTTGCGCCAAGGATACGAGAAGGGAAACGTCCGGTATCTCAGCGAAGATTCCGCCGCGGACTGCGACGGCAACGGGTCGGTTGACGACGTGTCCGCCGGCGCGTCGTGTCAGAATTTGGAAGATGCGATACTCGACTGGTCGCAAGACGCCTACTCTCTATTCATCTATATGGTCGATCACGGCGGCGAGGGAACGTTTCGCATCGGGCGCGGCGAGATCTTGACGGCCGAGCAACTGGACAACTGGCTGGACGTTCTCCAGACCGAGAGCGACTGCGAAGTGACGATCCTGTACGACGCATGCCGTTCGGGAAGTTTCCTTCCTCTCTTGAAGCCGCCCCAGGGCAAGACAAGAGTTGTCGCCGCCAGTGCAGCCGCTGACCAGGAGGCTATATTCGTCACGGGCGGCACCATATCGTTCTCGTCGTTCTTCTGGTGCCGAATGGACAACGGAGACGCCTTCTACGACGCCTTCGATCAGGCCAAGAAGGGCGTCTCCACGGTCTGGAGGCAAGCGCCCGCGATCGACGCCGACGGAGACGGCGTCGAAAACGAAAAGGAAGACAAGGCTCGGGCCGCAGAGGTTCGAATCGGAAACGAAATCGCGGTGGCCGGGGACTTGCCCTACATCGGGGACTGGGACGTATCGCCTTCGCGCAGGCTCGCCATACCCGCAACCGCCACCGTTTTTGCGGAGAACGTCGTGGACGCCGACGGCATTGCCAGGGTTTGGGCCGTAATGGTACCGCCGGACTACGAACACCCCGATCCCGACGATCCGGTTGTCGATTTGCCGACCTACGATCTTGTGCCGATGGCAAACGGGCGGTTCGAGGCGGAAATCGACTCCCTGACGGAACCGGGGACCTACTTGGTCTACTTATACGCCCAAGACACAAACGGGGATATCGGCCAGGTTCGCTCCATTGCTTTGGAAGTCGATGAAAACGCGACGCAATCCCTTGCCCTGTACTTTCCTCACGCCATGCTTTACGACGGCTGGCAGACGGAAATCGGAATAGTCAACACTTCCGAATGCGAACTGTTGACCGGCGAGGTGAACGCCTACGATGCGGACGGCGACCATGTGGGCGAAGCCATCCCGATCGCCCTTGCCCCGGCGGCGCGCCGCTGGATCGATGTCGGGACCGAATTCGACTCCTCGGCTTTCATTCGCTATCTTGTTTTCGAGGGCCAAGGGGACCAGGTCGCAGGCTACCTTCGATTCGCATTGCCGGGACGCTACGGCATGGCGGTCCCGGCGGCCTCGCGAATCAATTCAGACACCGTCCTGGTCTCCCACATCGCCTCGGAACCCAGATGGATTACGGAAATCTGCATAGTCAACACGGCGAGTTCCGAACAGAATGTCGTCATAGAGTTCAACACCGGCGACGAGAAGACATGGGACCTTCCGGCAGGCGGACACTTTTGCTCCACCATCCGGGAGATGTTCGACGGAAAGCCCCGGCTCGACATTCGTTCGGCGGCCGTCCGAAACGCCGCGGAAATCGTCGGGGTGGAGATTTTCAGAGACGATGCGGGCAATATCATGAGCGGCATTCTCCTGTCCGACGAGTTGACGACCGAGATGTACTACCCCCACGTTGCGACGCAAGACGGCTGGGGGACGGGAATCGTCGCCTACAATCCGGCGCTCGAGGATTGCGCTGTCCGGGTCGTTCCCTACTCGGCCGAGGGAACTCGGCTGAATCCGGTGGAACTGACCATAGGCGGGGGGCATAAGTACATCGGAGTGGTCTCCGCCCTCGGGCTGCCCGCCGATACGGCCTGGATTGCCCTGGAGTCCGACCGTTCCCTGACCGGGTTCGAACTCTTCACCCGTCCGAACATCATGGGCGGCTATACGGGCGTCGATATCAAGAGGCGAAGGGGCTGCTTTCCTCGCCTGGAACCCGAAGGCAGCACCGGCATCGCATTCGTAAACGCAGGCGACTCCGCCGCCGCAGTGTCTCTGACCGCCTACGACGACTCCGGAAGGCGCATTTCGGAAATTACGATGGACGTGCCCGCGTTCGCAAAAAAAATCGGCGTCTCAAGGCGTTTGTTCCAGCCCGACGATATCTCCGACGCAACCCACATCATCTTCGAGTCGCAAAGCGATATCGTCGGGTTCCAACTTAACGTTACAAGGGACGGCATGATCCTGGAAGGGCTGCCGGGGTTGTAAGCTCGGCGCGATGATAGATGCGTTCACAGCGCTTTTGTTTTTGGTTCATCGTGGATTTGTGGGGAACAACGGTGAAGGTAACCAGAGCTTCCAGCTCTGGTCCCATATCGTGAAGGTGCGCAGCTTGGAAGCCAAGGCATCCCAGACCATCCTGGTCTGGTTACCATCAAAGCGCCCTTTCCCACAAATCCGCGACGAGCCTTGTTTTTCCCGCAGCTCCTTTTTCAGCAGCCGTTCATTTGGTGATCACCAAATGTCCTTCCTCCATGCTCAGCCTGTCCAGCCTTTCCGGCTCGGCCATGCAGCGGTCCCTTTTCGCGTGCTTTACCCGCGCCTCTCCCAGGATGTCGCACCCGGCTTCGGCGTCCGCAGGGTCCTTTTTAAATACGTAGATCTTCATGCCCGCCTTGATGCCTGCGTCAAGGCCAAGATCGGCGGTCACCGTATCCTTGTCGAACTCCAGGACCTTGCCCTCCAGCAACGGGAGCGATTCGGCGAACTCGAGGTTGAGCCCTTCCATCAGCATCAGGATGGCGCCGCTTCTGGCTTCCTGTCCGGCGGGGACATCCACGTAGTAGTTTTCCGACGCCAGCGTGGTTTCGGTGTCCAAGTCCACCAGTACCGCACGGGTCTCGAGCAAGTTGCGCCTCTCCTCGACATCGCAAAATACCGCAGCCTCCGGCGCGCTTTTTCCTCCGGAATGTTCGCCCGCCGCAGGCTGGAAACGCCCCTGGCTTGTCATGGCCTCGAAAAACCTTGCTTCCGCGTCCTTGCTCATGTCCGCGTCGTCTTTGACAATGCCGGGGCTGACCTTTTCCATCTTTTCCAGGCCGACGCACAGGCGAGCGCCTACTCCGGAGACCGCCCTGGTCTTTCTCTCCACGGTTATGGTATTGACATCCTTGTTGCCTTCGGCGTCGGTGGCCACCAGTTCCACCGTCTTGCTGCTGTCCGGGCTCTCTACCTGGACAATGCCCGCGAAACCGACGCATCGCTTTCGCGGAAACTCCCGAGCCACGCCGTCGATGGACAGAGACGCCACCACCGTATCGTCGCAAACGCGTCCATAAATGAACTTTTGCCTGTCGAATGTCACGACTGTTACGGCCCCGTCGCTTGTTTCGGTCCCGTCGTCGTCGGACAGCTTGATGGATGGCTTTCCCCGGTCGTACGCAGGGGGAGGCGCCATGGCCTTTTCCAGGACCTCCTTCAGCATTTTGTCGTCGATTCGCTGGACCGATTCGTTCCCCGCCATGTCCCGGACCGCTACGGTCACCACCGTGCCTTTACTGTCGGTCGAGACTTCTACCGGAAACCCATACCCCTTTTTTTCGAGGGCGTCCGGATATGGATTGCCGTTCACGAAAAAATCCCCCAGGCCGAATTCGTCTGCAAGCTGGAACTCCAGCGCGACGATATTTTTGCTGTCGGAACGAGGCTCCACCCAAAAGGTGATCGCGGGGCTTTGCACATCGCGGTAGGCCGTCAGGCGCTTGGGCTCGGACCGTTTTCCTGTGAAATCGACTGCCATGATATCGATCAGGTTGTATCCAGGCTCCAAAGGAAATCTCAGCGCGAAGTCGGCATTGGTCTTGTAGGACAGGGCCTTCTTTTCCTTGTCGATCAGGTCGAAGGAAAAGACCCTTTCATGCCCCCTGTCGGATTTCGCCAGGATGCGACCGGCGTGTACGTCGTCGCCGGCCCTCCCTAGGATGGTCAGGCTGGCTTCGGACGTGGGAAACGCCCCGGCGGCGTCCACGTTTTTCACAAAGGGCGCGGACCGGTCGGCGTTTTCCCTCCGGACCTTGTATTCGACCGCTTTGGCCAGATAGTCCGTCCCCCTTTTCGATTCCTCCGAGGCCAGCGAACGAACCAGCTCCCGCGCGGCCAAGTCTATGAATTCGGGGGATTGCTCCCGCAGCCGGTAATACACGATTCCCAGCTCCCGGTGGGGAAAGTATCCGACGAAATTGTACCCCCAGTCCGTGTAGTGGGTCCCGCCCGTGCGGATGCGCCATTTGTCCTCGGGCTCTATCCGGATGCACTTTTCGAAATACTCACGGGCCTTGTCCCAGCACTCGCCGTCGGCGTACGACAACGCAGCTTCGTACATCTCCCACCACTCCCCGGAATACCACCCCGGAATGACCCCGTAGGTTTTTCCGCCCTTCACGCAGGGCTTGAGCCTGGGATAGGAACATCCGCCGACCAACGTCAAGGCGACAAGCAACAGCAACACGCGCGCCAATGCCGAAACTCCCGGCCGCATCCACCCTTTTCTCTCTCGCATCGTTTCTCCTCCTTTCGATTGAGTGTGATCCTGTTTGCATGTGATCCTGTTTAAATACGCTCCTGTTTGAATACGATCCTTATTAAAATCCGATCTTGCTCGAAGGCGGCTTTTCTCGAACCGGATCGATCAAAAACGGGTGAACGTCGGAGGGATTGGTTTTAACATCGGCCACTTTCAAAGACTATCGTCCCGGCTGTCGTCATTCCGGGCGGAGCGGTATACAACCCGGGTGTCGATAAAATAGCCGGATTCCGTCTTTTCCGGGAATTTCATAAATAGAAAATATAGCGTAGACCCGGAATCCAGGTGGCCGAATTTAGAACCAAGCCCAACATCGGAAATGTCGCAAAATCGAATCCAAGAAAGGTCCCTCCCGGCGAACCGCCCACCATTCGCCTTCTTTACGCAAAAAAAATGGAATTGTACCATTCAAATATGCTCAAGTCTACAATCGGTTTCGCACCCCAGAAATTCTCGTTTTAGCTCGCTTGCCCTATTAATTCACATGCAAAGAGCGCGGGATCGAAAGTACCGAGCTTGCCGTTCGCTTTCAAAAAACTCCGCATATGCAATTCCGACAAGCATCCTTCCTATCGACCCTTGGTTCCACTTTTTCAAGACAAGGCAAATTTCGATCTGCGCCGATGGGTTCGCCTGCAATGCGCGGGCTTGGTTTTATCTTCGGCCAATCGACTCCGTCATTCCGGGCGAAGCTTGCGGAGACCCGGAATCCAGGGGATGATTGAGGCCCTTGGGCAAGAAAGCAGGCCGACATTAAAACCAACCCCCAATGCGCAAAACTTTCACGTCACGGTAGCGCCGCCTTCCACGGCGGCGCTGTGCCTTGCGCGTTCGGACTTCCCAATGGACGGGCATCGGTCACCCGGATACCGCGCCGCCGTGGAAGACGGCGCTACCGGGATGTCCGGCTTCAACTTTTTACGCACAAGCATTGTTCGCACGGGCCGAAAAATCTTCGAAAGAAAAAAATCCAATAAAATCAATGACTTCCTGCCATTCCGAGACTTGGCAATCCGACGGTCCTCCGAATTCTCCTTGACAATTTCCAAAATTCCATCGTAACGTTGTGCCCCGACGACATGCGGGAGTCGATGCGAAAACGGTTGTCCGAGATTTCCAACGGCGGTCGATGCCGAACCCTGCGCGAAAATACGAAGGATGCGGCTCGACCTTTTGGAGCGAAAAAGGAGGAGAAGAAAGTCATGCGGCGAACACTCATTTCGGTCCTTGTCGCGTTCATCGCGTCGGTTGCGGCGGCTGCCGCGACCTGCCCGGCGGAAGCCGGGCCCTACATCGAGAATGCATCCGGTTCCGGAACGGACATTCCTACGGAATCGATGAACTGGAACGGGCCGTCGGAAAATGATCGCGCCCAGACCCGAATCCCGGGTTCCAAAATCGATCCAAACCTGCTGCGACTCGTCGTTTCCCCGAGCGAAACAACTCCGGATTCAGCCTCGTCCAGCCTGCGATCCGCCGCCGTTTCCAGGCAGGACCGGGTCCAGATCCAGGTCCTAACGAAAGCGGCCGACATGGAGAGCGCAAAAGCGCTTCTTTTGTCCTTGGGAGGCGAAATGTCCGGCACGGGGACCGTCGATTTCGTCGAGGGCCCGGCCGGCTCCGGCGTACGAATCATCCAGGGATGGTCCCCGGTTCAATCCCTGGAAGAACTGGCGTCCGACGACGCGGTCTCCTACGTTCGCCTCCCCCTCAAGGCGCACATCGTTCAAGAAACCGGGGACGAATCGCTTGCCGCGTCGTTCGATTCAGACGCCTGGCACAAGGTGGGCCACCGGGGAGCAGGAGTCAAGGTGGGAGTCTTGGATTCGGGTTTTCCGGGCGTTTTGGATCGCGAATATCAGGACCTTCCGTTGACCGAAGCCCGAAGCTTCGTTGACTCCGAACCCGACGACCCTTCCGGCAAGATTGCGCAAGGAACGCAAAGCCTGCGAACCATCCATGAAATCGCCCCGCAAGCCGAATTGTACGCCGCCAGGATCGAGACGCTGGTGGACGCCCAGGAGGCCTTGTCGTGGCTCGTAAACGAGGTCGGCGTTGATGTCGTCCGAATCCCGCTTGTTTCGCTCCCCTCTTCGGACGAAGCCAATGCCCAGCCCGACGAGGAAACCGACGAACCGGTTTTCGCCGGGGATGTCTACTGGGCGACGCCCGAAGCGGCAAATTGGAAAAAACTATGGTTCGGGCCCTTCGAAGACAGGGGGGACGGTTTTCATTTGTTCGCGCCGAATCGCAACGTGGAACCGATCGAAATACCGAGCGATGCCGAGAGCAAATCCGAAAACTCCCTTGCTTCGCATGTATTTCTCGGCTGGGAAAACCCTGAAGGAGCAAACACGGACCTGGACCTCCACTTGCTGCAGTGGGACGGTTCCGGCTGGAACCCCGTCGCCGAGAGCGCGAAGGTCCGCCCCGGAATTCTCTCCCGGCATCCTTTGGAGTATCTTTCGGCGGAATCGACCGGAAATGAGCGGTTCTACGGCTACGCCGTTCGCGGAAATACGCTCGGAGAAGACCTATGCTTCGAAATATCGATTGCGGAAAACCATTCGTTCGCCATGAATCAGAACGGCGGGGCAGGCGCGCCTACTTCTTCCCAAAAGGCGGGAATCGGGGCGTTGATTAAAAGCTCGATGCCGAACAGTTCCGCGCTCGGCATCCATTCCATCGTAGAAGCCCTGATAGAAAACCCCGCCCGGTTTGCGACGGTTCTCTCCGCCGACAATGCGAAAATCCCGAATGCCGACACGCGCAGCCCGGAATGCATCGAATTCTCCTATCCCGATCTCGGCCTGACGTACTGCGTAAGAGACGGGCTATGGGAGCATTTTGACTGCGGGACTGCGGACGCGGCGCTTTCCGCGCAGAGCATCGAAGTCACCTCCACCGTCGCCAACGACGACACGTACATCCGAATATTGGTGAACGATTCGACAGTTGCTCAATGGCACGCCGGGGTCGGACCGGATGTCCACGTCGAAAACCTGAGTGTCGATATCTCCGCAGGCGACACGATTACATACAGTTTCGGAAACGATTCCTACGGTTGCGTCGAAGACCCCTTCCAAGTGAAATTCTGCGGCACGCCAATGTCGGCCACCGGCTCGCTTCAAGTCACCATCAGTCCCCAAGAAGCCGTAGACGCAGGCGCGCAGTGGCGTGTAGACGGCGGAGCGTGGCGGAACAGCGGCGCGACGGTGAGCGGTTTATCTGTGGGAGGTCACACGGTTTCCTACAAATACGTATCTGGATGGGTCACACCAGATGACGAATCGGTAACCATAAGCAGTGGGGTTACCTCCACAACTACCGGTACGTATGTATATATTTATTCGGAACGCCAAGTGCTTATCGCCCTTTACGACAGCACCGCCGGCGACAATTGGACGGACAACTCAGGATGGAAGTATCCGCCTTTGCATACGGATGGTTTTGCAATGCCAGGATCTGAGTGCGGCTGGTTCGGAATCGTTTGCGACGAGGAAGATAATTATGTGGAAGAAATTGATTTGCGCTCCAATAACCTCAGCGGGTCCATCCCGCCCGAGCTGGGCAATCTGAGCAATCTGGCTTCTCTGTCTCTTCATTCCAACCAACTATACGGAACTATCCCGCCCGAACTGGGCCATTTGAGAAGCCTGTCTGAACTCTGGCTTGCTTACAACCAACTAAATGGCACCATCCCCTCGGAGTTAGCCAATCTGAGCAGCCTGTCTGAACTCTGGCTTTCTTCAAACCAAATAGGCGGCACCATCCCCCCTGAATTGGGCAATCTGAGCAACCTATCATATCTCTTGCTTTCTTCCAACCAGCTAAGCGGTACCATCCCGCCCGAGTTGGGCAATCTGAGCAGCCTGTCTTCTCTCTGGCTTGATTACAATCAGCTACGCGGCCCTATCCCTCCTGAATTGGGGAAACTGAGCAGCCTATATTGTCTCTGGCTTGATTCCAACCAACTTTGGGGCTGTATCCCGAAATCTTTGGGAGATTGCAATGAATTACGGTATTTGACACTTAACAACAATGAACTTTCAGGAGAAATCCCGGCAGAATTGATGCGCTTGACAAACTTGGCAGACGACGAAAGCGATTTGCGAAACAACCACCTGTACACCGCAAACGCGGACTTGAAAAATTTTCTGGACCAAAAGCAAAATGGCGGAAACTGGGAGAGTTCTCAGGCTTTTGATACGAATATCCTCCGGGTCGAACCATCGGAGCAATGCGGTGTTTATACGCCATGTTTCGATTCTTTTCAGGACGCATTTACAGCTTCCGCGAGTCCTTCGACAATATTTGTCGCAGAAGGAGAATACTGCGAGAAACTTGTAATTGAAAACGGCGACACATTGGTGCTGACTTGGGACAAGAATTTCTGCTGCGATCCTCCAAGCGGCCCAGTGATACTTTCGGGACCTTTGCCATGACGATCCAAAACGAGGAGATGCTCGGGGAATGCGGGAGCAAAAGAGCGGAGAGCAAAGGTCAAAATATCGTTGCTATCGAGAATTCGAGTGGCAACCGGAATGCAGATCGGGGGCCTGGTTGCAAACTCGGCCGGCTATACGTCCTATTTGTCCCATTTGTCCTATCTTCTTCTCGCTTCGCTCTGAAAACACTCCAGGGATTGGCCGACCTTAAAACCAAGCCCCAGATCGGGTTGAGCTATCCTGAATTCATGGGTAGCGAGAATGCCAGGGTCCCGACCCACCCACTATACGCTCCCCTTCAAGGCCGTCAAGATTTTTCTGAGGAACAAAAACGGGCGGAATTATTGGTATGTTTTCGGCGACATCTTCATCACCCTAAAACAGAACTCAGCCCAACCCTCATTTACAGGGACTGGAGAAAACCATGAAACGAACCCTTTTCATCTGTATCGTATCTTTTTTAGCCGCGACGCCAATGTTCGCCCCGGTTTGCCTGGAAAGCGCCGGTGAGAATAACGCCCAATATTCGGCAACCGAAACGGAAGTTCCATCGGAAATGAAAAACTGGGACGGACCGGAGCGCGAGATGAATGTCGATGCGGGATACTCCAAGATCGATCCGAACTTGCTTGGACTTGTCGAATCCACGACCGATGCCGCCATGTATTCGTCTTCTCCAAGCGCGCCCGTCATCACAAAAGAGACGGAGGCCCTGGCGCACATACAGGTTCTGGCCGAATCGGTCGATCTCGAAGCCGTCGAATCCATTATTTTGTCTTGGGGAGGCGGGATCTCGGGAATCGGGACGCACGGGTTCGGGCAGGACCTGTTGCCTTCCGGCGTTCGGGTCGTTCAGGCTTGGGTGCCGGTTCAAGCCTTGGGCGATCTGGCATCCAGCGACGAGGCGCTGTATGTTCGCGCTCCGCTCAAGGCCCTGATGCTGAAGGAAACGCCGGATACGGAGTTGCCTTCGTCATTTGACCCGAAGGCTTGGCACGCAGCGGGTTTTCGGGGAAGCGGGGTGAAAATCGGCGTGATCGATTCCGGATTCGCGACATCCTCGAACGCCGCGACGAAAGTATCGGCGACGGAAATCCGGAATTTTGTGGATGGCAAATCCGGCGAGCCCTGCAATGGAGGATGCCGGGGGACATAGAGCATCGGAGTCGTCCATGCAATCGCCCCGGACGCCGAAATTTACGGTGCCAGGGTCGATACCCTCGTCGATTTCCAGGAGGCCGTCTCCTGGCTCGTGGATGAAATCGGCGTGGATGTCGTTCGAACAACCCTGGCCCCTTTTTCCGCCTCTGAAATCCCGAATGACGCAAGCTTGACATCGAGCGGCGACATCTACTGGGCTATTCCCGGAGCGGCGAGCCCGGACGATTGCGGATACGGCCCCTTTGCGGATCGAGGGGACGGCTTCCACCTGTTTCCCGCAGGAGGCAACGTAGAACTCGTCGAGATCGAAAAACAGTCCAACCCGGCCTGTCCCGGCTCGCATCTGAACGCATTTGTTTGCTGGAAAAATCCTTTCGGCGAAACAACAAACCTGGACCTTTACCTGCTGCGCTGGACCGGGTTCGCATGGGACCCGGTCGCCGAAAGCGCGAGAACGCAGCCGGAAGAATCGAGCGGTTTTTGCCTGGAATACCTTTCTTCGGATGTGCCTGTCGAAGCAAAGCGATACGGCTTCGCCCTTCGCGGACATCCCGCTCCGAACGATCTTTGCTTTACAATATTGACTTCCGAGGACAATGCCGCGGCAGACGGAGCTTCATGGCCGACACCGTCTCAGAAGGCCGGAATGGCGGCGCTGATTTTGAGCGCTCGTCCGGGCATTTCGGCAGCCGAGATTCAGTCGTTCCTTGCCGCAGGCCAGCAAGATCCAAACTCGTTGGCGGAAGTTTTGTCCGAAAACGAGGCGACAATTTTTCGAACCAGGGCGGGCGAGACCGGATGCATCGAATTTTCTTCTACTTTCGGTCTTACCTATTGCAACGGGGACCCGGATTTCTGGGTTGACCACGACGAGTGGGGATGGACGGCGGACAGGGCGTTGTCGGCGAAAAGCCTCGAAGTCGAGTGCAAGGTCGTAGAGGCAGGCACGAATATTCGGGTCCTGGTGAACGGTTCGGAAGTGGTCAGCTGGTACGCAGAGGTCGGAGAGGTGCATCGCGTCGAAGATATCGAGCTGGAGATCGCCCAGGGAGACACGGTCGTCTTCGGCCACGGAAACGCCCCTGACGGATGCGTAATCGTGGGCGATGAATCGCCGGTTCGCGTAGTATTCTGCGACTCGCAGATACCGACCACCGGCTCGCTTCAAGTCACCATCGGCCCCCAAGGGGCCATCGACGCCGGCGCCAAATGGCAGGTGGACGGCGGGCAGTGGCTAAACAGCGGGGAGACAGCGAGCGAATTGGCAGAAGGAAACCACACCATCTCCTACAGCACGGTCGCCGGATGGAACAAGCCCGCCGACGCTTCGGTTTCTGTCGTCGCAGGAGAAACGGCAACCGCTTCCGGCACCTATACGCGACAGATCGGGTCGCTTCGAGTCACCATCAGCCCTCAGGAGGCCGTCGATGCCGGGGCAAAATGGAGGGTGGACGGCGGGGAGTGGCGAAACAGCGGAGCCACGGCAACCGAATTGATCGTGGGAAGCCATACCGTTTCTTATAGCACGGTAACCGGCTGGGACACGCCCGCAAACCATTACGTAACCGTATATTACAACCAGACAGCCACGGATTCCGGCACGTACATCCAACAGACCGGGGCCCTCAAAGTCACCATCAGCCCGCAAGATGCCATCGACGCAGGTGCCAAATGGCGCGTGGACGGCGGAGAGTGGCGAAACAGCGGCGATACGGCTGAAGAGTTGACAGCGGAAAACCATACCATCTCCTTCAAAGCCGTCATGGGCTGGGTCCCTCCGTCCAGCAGGTCTGCCGCCATAAACGACGGAGAGACGACTTCGACAGAAGGCATCTATGTATCGGAAGGCCCTCTCACCGGAAACAAGAAACTGACCCAGGGCGCTTCCGGAAACGTGGGAATCGGGGCGTCCTACCCGGGTGAAAAACTGGTCCTTTCCGAAGGTAATTTCCTTCAAGACTCCGTTGAAATAAAACACAAGGCGGCCCTTTTTGACGATGAAACAATGGCGCTCAATGGTGCTTTCGACATCCAAATATACGGCAAATATGCCTTTGTCGTTTCCTATATCGATAATGGCGTGGAGATACTGGATATTGCGAATCCGACGAATCCCACTCATGTGGGATGCATTACGGATGATGCCACAACAATACTGCTACGGCCCTACGGTATTTGCGTATCGGGCAAATACGCCTACGTGGCATCGAACGGCGATGATGGAGTGGAAATTCTGGATATTTCGAACCCATCGAATCCTTTTCACGTTGGATCGATAACGGATGACGAAACAACGGCACTCGATGGCGCGTGGAGCATTCATGTATCCGGAAAATATGCTTATGTGGCATCGTGCTTGGATGACGGAGTGGAAATTCTTGATGTTTCAGAGCCGTCGAATCCCATCCATGTGGGAGCCATAACCGATGACGCGACAACAGAACTCGATGGCGCCTGTAGTATTCATGTCGCCGGAAAATACGCTTATGTGGCATCGCAAGAGGACGACGGGGTTGAAATCCTGGATGTTTCCAATCCCGCCGCCCCCATCCATGTCGGCGCCATTACAGACAACGATACGACAGCGCTTGAAGGTGCATACGACATATATGTAGTCGGTATATATGCCTATGTGACATCGCCATTGGAACATGGGGTGGAAATTCTCGACATCTCGAATCCATCGAATCCCTCCCACGTCGGCTCCATAACCGATAACGCAACAACGGAACTCACTGGAGCCGAAAGAATTCATGTGTCCGGCAAATACGCCTATGTAACGGCCTTTGGAGACTGGGGCGTCGAAGTGATAGATATCTCGAATCCGTCGAACCCAACACATGTGGACGCCATTTCCGACGACGAAACGACGGCGCTTGCACACCCCATGGGCATTTTTGTTTCGGGAAAATACGCGTATGTGACATCGTTGATTAGCGGCGGAGGCATTGAAATTCTGGACATATCCGGTATCGATTCACCCGCCGCCTCGATCGGTTCCATCGCTTCGGATAGCTTGGATGTGGCTGGAGACGCGCAGGTTGTAAACAATCTTTCGGCTGGCGGAGCATTGAATGCCGGGCTTGGGGGAATTAAATCGGACGGACCAATGTCGGCAGAAGGCGACCTCGCCATAGGCGGTAATTTTGACGTGCAAAACGCGGCCTCCTTCGGCGGAACATTGAATGCGCAAGGAGGATTTTCCATGAACGACATCCTCAAGTTGACCCCGCGCGAGTCGCCGCCCGTCGCCCAGCAAAACGGCTGCTTGTATTATGACAAAACAGGTCAGGCTGCATTCTGCGTCTATCTTGAAGATTTTTGGGTGAAAATTGCAGGTTCAGGCAGTTGTCAATGAATATAGTTCCAGAGAAATAAGGAAGAAAAAATGAAACGAATATTATTGACTTCGTTGTGGATAATAATTTTAGTTGCAGGGACTCTCCGTGCGCAGGTGACCCAGGACGGGAATGGAAACGCGGGAATAGGAACGTTTTCCCCGACCGAGAAGCTTACCCTTTCCGGTGGGGACTTTTGCAGACTGCCGTTGTCCCCAAGCACATGGGGTCCATCACTGATGACGAGACAACTGTTTTAGCCCAGTCTATGAGCATTTTTGTTTCGGGAAAATATGCATATGTCGTTTCCGGCTATGATGAAGGCGTAGAGATTCTGGATATTTCAGATCCATGCAATCCTATGCACGTAGGCTGCATCGCCGATAACGAAGCCACGGCTTTAGCCGTGCCCAGAAACATTTATGTATCCGGGAAATATGCCTATGTCACGTCTTATACTGAAGGGGTGGAAATCCTTGATGTTTCGGATCCATCCAATCCTGTGCACGCAGGTGCCATTACCGCATTAAGCCATGCATGGGACATCCAGATATCCGGAAAATATGCCTATGTCACGTCTTGGTCCGATGACGGGGTGGAGGTCCTATATATTTCGGATCCCTCAAATCCCACACATGCAGGTGCCATATTTGATGACGAAACGACGGTTTTGGGTTTCCCTCAAGATATCTATGTATCCGGAAAATACGCATATGTTACAGCGTTTGACAATCATGGAGTGGAGATCTTGGATATTTCGGACCCCTCAAACCCTGTTCACGCAGGTGCCATTACCGATGATGAAGTAACAGCTCTATACGGTCCATATGGCATTTACGTATCCGGAAAATACGCTTATGTTGCATCGTTTTGGAATGACGGCGTGGAGATATTGGATATTTCGGGGTTGGACGCCCCTACTGCCTCAATCGGTTCCATTGCAGCCGACGACGTTGACGTTTCCGGACGCCTTCAAATCGGCGACACCCTCTCGGTAGGCGGCGGACTGAATGCGGGCATAAGCGGCATCAAATCGGACGGTCCCCTGTCCGCAGAGGGCGACGGCTTTATTCTGGGGGAGTTGGATGTAGGAGGGGATGCATCTTTCGGCGGGCAAATGAGCATTGACGGTATCTTGGATATCAACGAGCGTCTCAGACTGGGTCGTTTCGCCTCGCCTCCCGCCAGTCCGGAAAACGGAGATATCTACTACGACGACTCCGGTGGCGGCCACGCTCTTTGCATTTACATAAACGGCGCATGGCAGGTGGTGGCGGGAACGGGCTCATGCGAATGAAATCTTGTTTTTCTGTCGTCCCTAACAGGACTTTGCGCACTCCCCGGTTCCATCCCGGCAATAAATTGCCGGGCTATTGTCTGCCGTCCCTCCGGGACTGGATGGACGGGGAAGGGGACATTTGTGCGATTTCAGCGCAATTTCGAACGCTTGGTTTCAACGCGGGTTTAAAAAAACGGCTCATCGTGGATTTGTGGGAAAATGCGTGTCGATGGTAACCAGACCATCCTGGTCTGGCATGCCTTGGCTTCCAAGCTGCGGCATATTCGCGATATGGGACCAAAGCTGGAAGCTCTGGTTACCTTTGCCGCTCCCCGCAAATCCGCGATGAACCAAAAAAACTTATTTTTGTACTTGATAAACTTAGTAGTTGGGAGGTTACCATTTTTTTATAAACCTTATTACTTTATTCTTTGATGAAAAAGGCTCGGAAACAATGACCTCGGTGACACATAAACAGATGTATGGCGGAGATAGAGAGGTAGTATGAAAAATCTTTTCATGTTGGCATTATGGATTTTGTTGGGACTTGCCGGGCCGACCCTCGCGCAAATGACCTTGGACGGCGATGGAAACGTGGGGATCGGCACATCCACACCGACCGAAAAGCTCACCCTGTCCGGCGGGAATTTTTTGCAGACCGCCAGCGCTCCCGAACATCTGAGGGCCATCGCCGATGATGCGACAATGGAACTCAATGGGGCCTGCTGTATAGCCATATCCGGCAAATATGCGTATGTGGGAGCTATAGATGATGACGGCATAGAGATCCTGGACGTTTCGGACCCGTCCAATCCAACCCACATCGGCGCCGTTGCCGACGATGGCACCACCGCTCTCAATGGCGTGAGAGGCATTTTTGTTTCCGGCAAGTACGCCTATGTGGCTTCGTATTCCGACAGCGGAGTCGAAATCCTGAATATTTCGGACCCGTCCAACCCCGCCCACGCCGGGGCCATAACCGACGATGAAACAACGGCCCTCGACGGCGCGCGGGGCATCCATGTGTCCGGCAAGTACGCCTATGTGACATCGTGGGGGGACGATGGAGTGGAAATCCTGGATGTTTCCGACCCGTCGAATCCCGTTCACGTCGGGGCGATTACCGATGACGAGACTACCGTGCTTCTGGGAGCCGAGGGCATCCATGTGTCCGGAAGATACGCTTATGTTACGGCATGCGAAGAAGACGGCGTCGAGATTCTGGATATTTCTGACCCGTCGAATCCAACGC
Organism: Desulfobacterales bacterium; assembly: GCA_963674505.2. Taxonomy (GTDB): domain Bacteria; phylum Desulfobacterota; class Desulfobacteria; order Desulfobacterales; family SKZT01. Next base: position 3,690,853 of record CAXXIG010000001.1, on the reverse strand, counting down.
ACACGGGGGCCATCACGGACGACGGTTCGACGGAGCTTTACTGTCCCATGAGCATCCATGTATCAGGCAAGTATGCTTACGTGGCGTCGGTTTTTGACGACGGAGTGGAAATTCTGGATGTCTCAGACCCTTCGAACCCTGTCCACGCAGGGGCCATCAGCGACAACCAAACTACGAGACTCGCCGGCGCGATGAGCATTCAGGTGTCCGGCAAATACGCCTATGTGGCCTCGTCCGACGACGACGGCGTGGAAATCCTGGATATTTCGGACCCTGCCAACCCCGTTCACGCAGGGGCCATCGGCGACAACGAAACAACCGCCCTCGATGGCGCCTGTGCTATTCATGTATCCGGCAAATACGCCTACGTGGCGTCGTCCGATGATAACGGCGTGGAGGTTCTCGACATATCGGGAATAGACGCTCCCGCCGCCTCCATCGGTTCCATCGCGACCGACACCCTCGATGTTTCCGGCTCGATGCAAGTCGGCGGCACAGTTTCGGTCGGCGGCGGGGTGAACGCGGGTTCGCACGGCATAAAGTCGGACGGTCCCGTGTCTGCGGAAGGCAGCGGATATCTGGGCGGAGAAATGCGCGTGGAGGGGGACGCGTCCATTGCAGGCCAAATCGGCGCGGACGGTCCCGTGACGGTCAACGACTACATTCAGTTGACCCCCTTGCCTGTTCCGCCAGCCAGTCCGGAAAACGGAGACATGTACTACGACAATTCCGACCCTCACCATGCGCTCTGCATTTTCATCGACGGGGCCTGGCAGCCGGTCGCGGGGGAGGGCTCATGCGATTGAATAACCGGGCTTGGTTTTAACATCGGCCAATTTAAAGACAATTGCTCCTATATTCGTCATTCCGGGCGGAGCGGCATTCAACCCGGATATCGATAAAAACCGAAGGGCTTGGTTTCCCTCGGCGTCGCCAAGCCAGATAATGTGGCGTAGACCCGGAATCCAGGTGGCCGAAGTCAGAACCATGCCCGAATAACGGGCTCGATTTCGATTTGAAGGAAAAACTGGAGGAGAAGAAAACTATGCGAAGAACACTCATTGCGGTCCTTGTCGCGTTCATCGCGTCGGATGCGGCGGTTGCCGCGACCCGCCCGGCGGCCGCCGGGCCTCGCATCGAAAATGCGCCCGATTCCAAAACGAGCATTGCTCCGGAATCGGAAACCCTGAACTCCAAGACCCGCAGCCCGGCCTGTATTGAATTTGCCACTCCCGATCAAGGCCTGACGTACTGCGTAAGCAACGGGCTATGGGAGCATTTTGACTGCGGGACGGCGGACGCGGATTTTTCGGCCCGGAGAGTCGAAGTTTCCTCCGATGTCGTAGAGGCCTTGTATATCCGGATCCTGGTCAACGATGTGGAGATTGCCCAATGGTACGCCGACGCCGGGGCTGACCAGCACGTGGAGAATGCAACGGTCGATATCGAGGCCGGAGACAAAATTTACTACAGCTTCGGAAATGTGTCGCACGGCTGCGTCGAAGACCCCGTCCAGGTGAAATTCTACGACGCGCCCATATCGACCACGGGTTCTCTTCAAGTCGCCATCAGCCCCCAGGGGGCCATCGACGCCGGGGCCAAATGGCGGGTGGACGAAGGGGAGTGGCAAAACAGCGGCACGACAGTGGGCGGGTTGACCGAGGGAAACCACACTGTTTCCTACAGTTCTGTTACCGGATGGAACAAGCCCGCCGACGCTTCGGTTGCCGTTACCGCAGGAGAAACAGCCGCCGCTTCCGGGACCTACACGCAACAGACCGGTGCGATTCAAGTCACCATCAGCCCCCAAGAGGCAATCGACACGGGGGCCAAATGGCAGGTTGACGGCGGGGAGTGGCGGAACAGCGGTGCGAGAGCGGGCGGGTTGGCTGCGGGAAACCACACTGTTTCCTACAGTTCTGTTACCGGATGGAACAAGCCCGCCGACGCTTCGGTTGCCGTTACCGCAGGAGAAACAGCCGCCGCTTCCGGGACCTACACGCAACAGACCGGTGCACTCAATGTCCGCATCAGCCCCCAAGAGGCCATCGACGCCGGTGCCAAATGGAGGGTTGACAGCGGGGCGTGGCAGGACAGCAGCGCGACGGTGGGCGACTTGTCGGAAGGAGACCATACGGTTTCCTTTAAAGTCATATCGGGATGGGTCTCCTACTTGGACAGATCGGTAACCGTAAGCGCAGGGGCTACCTCCAAGACTACCGGTCCCTATTGGTACATCGATTCGAAACGCGAGGCGCTTACCGCTCTTTACAACAGCACCGGCGGCGACAACTGGACGGACAATTCGGGATGGAAAGACGATTCGTTTTCGGATGGTTTCGCAGAACCGGGGTTTGAATTTCGCTGGTATGGAATTTCTTTAGATCATAATGAATTGACTTACGTGGAAGAAATCGATTTGAGTGAAAACAACTTGAACGGCACAATTCCTCCGGAACTGGGGAATTTAACCACGCTCAAGCATCTGGATCTTTCTTCCAACCAGCTAAGCGGGCCAATTCCTCCGGAACTGGGAAATCTAACCACGCTCAAACATCTCGATCTTCATTACAATCAGCTATGGGGCTGCATCCCGAAATCTTTGGGAAATTGCGACAAATTAACTTTTTTAGCTCTCGTCGGCAACGAACTTTCGGGGGAAATCCCCATGGAACTGATGAATTTGAGTAGTTCATCTATATATCTTAGTCTCAACCACCTGTACACTTCAAATTCAGACTTGAAAGATTTTCTTGACCAAAGACCTGGAAACTATGATGGGCAAACCTTCGACACAAACAATCCCAGGGTTGAACCTTCGGAAAATTGCGGCGTGTATACACCCTGTTTTTCTTCTTTCCAGGACGCATTCGCTTTTTTCCCGAGCCCTTCGGTGGTTTTTGCAGCCGAAGGAGAATACCGGGAAAACATCGTAATCGAAGACGGCGACACACTGGTGCTGACTTGGGACAAGGAGTTCTCCTGCGGGCCTCCGAGCGGCCCCGTGATCCTTTCGGGTCCTTTGCCGTGATGCTCGGAATCTAATAGATGGCTGCGGATTGCATGGTCACGAGAAAGGCAAGCCAAGGTCGATAAATCTTTTGAACGCGAGTGGCTACTCGAATGAGCGACCGCACTTTTCGGACCTGTGCGGACGGCGGCTGGAGAGCATCGGTAAGCGCCGCCTTCCACGGCGGCGCGGTACCTCGTACGTTCGGATTTCATAATGATGGCAGAGGTTCGGAAAGCGCGCCGCCGTGGAAGGCGGCGCTACCGGGACAAACGAGTCCTGCCCTCTGCCATCGATTACCAACCGCGCAGGTCGCATGCTTTTGGAGCATGTGCGGCTATTCTTTAACATCCTCACGCAAAGACGCTATTTGCCGTATTTGGCAACCTTCGTTTCTCGTTGGCTTTGTGCGAGAATTGCATTGGGTATCCTTCGAACCAGCCATGCGGGTCGCTTTTTTCCGTGACAACGAAAGATATATCGATATCAACCGGACCGGCCAGGATCTCCACCCGCGCCAATTGCGCCGTTTTCGACAGTCTGGTAATATGGCGGTGTGCGAACTGCGGACAAAATCGCGCAAAACGGTCGAAAAACCTGAAACAACGGGGAGCGTGCATTGGAAAAGAAAAACGGATTGGATTATTCGCAGAACTACGACGTGGTCGTTAAGTGGGTGGCCGAAGTCCTGAAGGGCCAGACCCTGGACGCGATCGGGGTGTCCACCGGGCGCATCGTGGACGTTTTCGGTTTCGAGCCGGTGGACATCAAGGTGGAGGCGGGCCGGGTGGACCTGATGGTTCGCGACGACGCCGATAAGCATTACCATGTGGAGGAACAGCGGAACTTGCGCAGGAACGACATGTATCGTTTCGCCGCCCATCATTTCGCCGCCGCCAGACGCTGGGGCGACGGCGTCACGGACGTCGTTCTGGCCTCCGGCGAGGTTTATGCCGGACAGAAGCGAGTCGTAACGGCCAGCGGGGAATACAGGCCAGTGGTGGTTGATTTCAGCCGGAAAGACGGTGCCGGGCGGCTTGCGGAGATCCGCGAGGCGGCGAAGAAGGGAGAGTTCGACAACTGGCTGGAACTGGTGTTTCTTCCTCTCTACGGGAAGGAAACCGGCCGGAGTCGCTGCGATCTGGTGGAGCAGGTGATCCGTTTCGAAACGGAACTGTACCGTTGCGAACTGGTGCCCGCCCGGCTGCTGGCCGCCACCCTGATCATGTCGAACAAGCTCATAGACAGACAAAGACTGGAACAATTGTGGGAGGAGATAAAAATGCTGGACATCATCGAAATAGCCAGGGAGAAAGGCCTGGAGGAGGGCCGCGAGGAAGGCCGCAAGGAGGGCCTCAAGGAGGGCCAATACCAGGGCATGCAGGAATTGCTCATGGAAGCTCTGATCGAAAAATTCGGGTTGGTCCCCCCGCGCCTTTCGGAAAAAATCCGGAGAATCGACAACGGCGACGTGCTGAAGGCCCTTTTCAGACAGGTCTCCAAGTGCGGAGACCTTGACCGATTCGAGGAATTTTTCAAACGGCTTTAGATTGTTGCGCCGTTTTCTGAAATTAGCCGTCATCCGGACATTTTCGGTGCCGGAATCGGTTTTACGAAGGAACAGGCGAGCGGACAAGGTCTTCGGCTCGAAAGAAAGGATTCCGTCTTTGCCGCCGCCAGACGCCGGGGCGACGGCGTCGCGGATGTCGTGCCGGACGCCACCCCAAGCATTTCATACAAGCTCGTTGACAGACAGAGACTGAAACAATTGCGGGAGGAAATAAAAATGTCGGACATCATCGAAACAGCTAGGGAGAAAGGCTTTGAGGAGGGCCGCAAGGAGGGCAAAAAGCAGGGATTGGAGGGCATGCAGGACATGCTGGTTGACGCTCTGATCGAAAAGTTCGATGTGATCCCCGTGCGTTTTTCGGAAACAATCCGGAAAATCGACAACGGCGACGTGCTGAAGTGCCTGCTCAGGCAGGTCTTCAAATGCGAAAACCTCGATCAATACGAGGGTCTTTTCAAACGGCTATAAAGCTTTTCACCGGTTTCCGAAATCAGGTGGCGACCAAAACATTACATCCACGCACCCGATGCCGATGGCGCGAAGCCATGCCAGCCTGGATAGGTCAGGCCCGGATTTCGGGGGCATCCTGCGATGCCGAGCCCTGAAGAGGCGAGGCATTTTTCTTGAACTCGACGATCAAGTTTTTTCCGCCGACCGGACCGAGGCAACCGTCATTCCGGGCGCAGCGCAGCGGAGACCCGGAATCCAGGAAATCCGAAGAGGCGCATGAGTTCGAAGCTTTCGGGGGAATGACAAAAAAACTTGATATTCGAGTTGAAAAAATCCGACCCGCGCGGATGGTTTCGAATGCAACGCGAAAAATTCTCGAGTTCCGGTAGCGCCGCCTTCCACGGCGGCGCTGTGCCTTGCGCGTTCGAACTTCGCGGGCGTGGATTCAATTTCGGCCATGCCCTCCCGGCCTCGTCCGCCTCGTTCCAACGCTTCGCGTTGGAATGCATACCAGGACGCTTCGCGTCCGCCTTCCGGGAATGCGTGGCCGAAAGGTTCATCGCGGATTTGTGAGGAGCGGCTAAGGTAACCAGAGCTTCCAGCTCTGGTCCCATATCGTGAATATGCCGCCGCTTGGAAGCCAAGGCATGCCAGACCAGGATGGTCTGGTTACCATCGACACGCCTTTTTCCCGCAAATCCGCGATGAGCCGTCCGAAACAAGAACCAAGCCCGACTTCGCAATGGCCGGGCACCCGTACATCGCGCCGCCGTGGAAGACGGCGCTACCGGGGATGTCCGGCTTCAGCTCTTTACGCGCAAGCATCGTTCGCACAGGCCGAAAATCCACGAAAGAAAAAAATCCAATAAAATCAATGACTTCCTTACATTCCGAGACTTGGCGGTCGTACGGCCCCTCGAATTCGCCTTGACAATTCCCGAAATTCCATCGTAACGTTGTGGCCGACGACATGCGGGAGTCGATGCGAAAACGGTTGTCCGAGATTGCGAACTGCGGTCGATGCCGAACCCTGCGCGCAAATGCGAAGGATGCGACTCGACCTTTTGAAGCGAAAAAGGAGGAGAAGATAGTCATGCGGCGAACACTTATTGCGGTCCTGGTCGCGTTCATCGCGATAGTTGCGACGATTGTCGCAAGCCTCCCGGCAGTAGCCGGGACCTGCGCTGAAAATCCATTGGATTCCGTGGCGGTCATGTCCCCGGAATCATGGAACTGGGACGGGCCGTCGGAAGACGATTCGAATTGCGATTACGGCCTATCCATCCGAAACAAGATCGATCCGAATCTGCTGCGTCTCGCTGTTTCCTCTGCTGACGCAACCTTGGATTCGGCTTCGTCGAGCTTGCAGCCTGCAACCCTTTCCGGAAAAGAGCGGGTCCACATCCAAGTCCTTGCGAAAACGGAGGATATGGAGAGTGCAAAGGCACTCTTGCTTTCCCTCGGAGGTGAAATCTCCGGCACGGGGACCGTCGCCTTCGTCGAGGGCCCGGCCGACTCGGACGTCGGAATCATCCAGGGATGGTCCCCGGTCCGGTCCTTGGAGGAGCTGGCGGCCAGCGACGCGGTCTCCTATGTCCGCATCCCCCTCAAGGCCCTCATTTTTCAAGAAGCTGCTAACGAATCACTTGCCGCGTCTTTCGATCTCGAAGCCTGGCACAACGCGGGCTTCCGGGGAGGAGGAGTCAAGGTGGGTGTCCTGGACGCAGGTTTTGCGGGCATTTTGGAACGCGAATATCAGGATCTTCCATTGATTGAAACCCGAAGCTTCGCGGACACCGAACCCGACGACCCTTGCGGCGACCGTTCGCAAGGCACGCATAGCCTTCGGACCATCCATGAAATCGCCCCGGAGGCCGAACTGTACGCCGCTATAATTGAGACGCTGGTGGACGCCCAGGAGGCCGTGTCATGGCTCGTGAACGATGTCGGTGTCGATATCGTCCGAATCCCGCTGGTTTCCATCCCCGTCCCGGACGAATACCTTGCCCTGCCCGACGAGGAAACCGAAAATCCGATTTTCGCAGGGAACGTATTCTGGGCGACGCCCGAACCGGCAACATGGAAAAAACACTGGTCCGGCCTTTTTCAGGACCGGGGCGACGGCTTTCACCTGTTCGCGCTGAATCGCAACGTGGAACCGGCCGAACTGCCGGACGATGCCGAGAGCATATCCGAGAATTCCCCCGCGACGCATGTGTTCATCGGCTGGGAAAACCCGGAAGGAGCGAAAACGGACCTGGACCTCCATTTGCTGCAATGGGACGGCTCGGGCTGGAATCCCGTCGCCGAGAGCGCGAAGGTCCGGCCCGGAGTGCTTTCCCTGCATAATTCGGAATATCTTTCGACGGACTCGAACGGAACAGAGCGATTCTACGGCTACGCCGTTTGCGGCAATACGCTCGCAGGGAGCCTCAACTTCGAGATTTCGACTTCAGAAGACAACGTTTTCACCGGTGAAACTTCAAAGCCGACACCGTCTATGGCGGCAGGGATGGCGGCGCTGATTGCAAGCGCCCGCCCGGGCCTTTCGGCAAATGAGATTCAGTCGTTCATTGCCGCACTCTGTCAAGATCCGAATCCGTTGCCGGAAGTTTTGTCCGGATACGAGGCGACAATTTATCGAACCAAGGCTGGCGAAACCGGATGCATCGAATTCTTGTCCACTTTCAATTTTACCTATTGCAACGGGGACCCGGATTTCTGGGTTGACCACGACGAGTGGGGATGGACGGCGGACAGAGCGTTGTCGGCGAAAAGGCTCGAACTCGAGTGCAAAGTCGTGAATGCCGGCACGAATATTCGGGTCCTGGTCAACGGTTCGGAGGTGACCCGCTGGTACGCCGAGGTCGGAGAGGTTCATCACGTCGAAGACATCGACGTCGAAATCGCCCAGGGAGACACGGTCGTATTTGGACACGGAAACGCCCCGGACGGGTGCGTAGACGTGGACGAGGATTCGCCGGTCCGGGTAGTATTCTGGGACGCGCCGATACCGACTACCGGTTCGCTTCAAGTCACAATCGTCACTCAGGGGGCCATAGACGCTGGGGCCAAATGGCAGGTGGACGGAGGAGAGTGGCAAAACAGCGGTGATACAGTGGCTGAATTGGCAGAGGGAAACCACACCGTCTCCTACAGCTCGGTCGCCGGATGGAACAAGCCTGACGACGCTATAGTTACCATTACCGCAGGAGAAACGGCCACCGCTTCCGGCACCTACACGCAACAGACCGGATCGCTTCGAGTTACCATCAGTCCCCAAGAAGCCATCGAAGCCGGTGCCCAGTGGCGAGTAAACAGCGGGACGTGGCTGAACAACGGCGCTACGGTTGGCGACTTGACAGTTGGGAGCCACACCGTTGAATTCAACACAATCGAGGGATGGATCACACCTACCGATAGGCCCGTCACTGTAACAAACGGCCAGACCGCCACGTCTACAGGAACATATACGTTGGAAGAAGCTTATGCCGCCAACTTGAGGGTGTTAAAAGTCAACGATGCCGTTGATGGAACCGTAAGGCTGTCGTTCTTTTGGAATTGGCAAATTTTAGTGGACAATGTGGCTGACCCCGCAGAAAGCGATGCCGTATTCTCGAAAGGAGAGGTTATTCTTACGGACTTTATGCCAATCGACGGAGTGCGATATGAAGGGCAGCCAGTTCTGACTAATCTTTTTGGTGTCTTCGGCACAGGTTCTGTTTCATGCGATCTGACTGGGACCGATGGTAACGTGATCACTTGCTTGGCCGATAACGGCACTGTTATTATTGTCCCAGATGGCGGCTTCACGGTTTCCATAAAGGCGATACCTTTCACAACGGGGTTAAAGGTTAATCCTACCAATGGCATTTGCCGTGTGGATCCCTACGACACCGTCGCCGAAATCGATCATTCGGACAACGACTGCCAAGACTCAGTGATCGTCCAAGAAGCACCCTATGATTACTATGTTGAGCCACTTGGCGTATGCGGCTCGCTTAAACCCTGCTTTGACAGTATTCAGGACGCAATCAACATGGCCTACGGATCGCCCGTTATCCATGTAGCGGAGGGCGAATATGATGAAAACGTCGTACTTAACAGGAGCGCGGTTCTCAATTTCGGACATAACTACTCATTTTCGTTTGGAAATCCGGAGAATGCCATAGTGCTGACAGGGCCTTAGCCGAGCCTTTTCAATGGTTTCGACCTCGGAAAACGAATGACTATTCGAATGAGTAGCCACATGATTTTTCTGTAGTAACGGAGCTATTGTCGTAATTGCGCGGACCATACTCGCCTACCATGCCGATTGTGCCGTTTTCGACAATCTTGTGATATACCGGTATAAATACTGCGGACAATAATTTGGAAAGCGGTCGAAAAACGTGAAACATCAACGAGCATGCATTGGACGAGAAAAGCGGATTGGAATACACTCAAAACTACGACGTAATAGTCAACTGGGTGTCTGAATTCCTGAAGGGTCAGACATTATAGGTGATCGGCTTTTCCACAGGGCGAATCGTGGGCGTTTTCGGTTTCGAGCCGGTGGACATCAAGGTGGAGGCGGGCCGGGTGGACCTGATGGTTCGCGACGACGCCGATAAGCATTATCATGTGGAGGAACAGCGGAACTTGCGCAGGAACGACATGTATCGTTTCGCCGCCCATCATTTCGCCGCCGCCAGACGCTGGGGCGACGGCGTCACGGACGTCGTTCTGGCCTCCGGCGAGGTTTACGCCGGACAGAAGCTAGTCGTAACGGCCAGCGGGGAATACAGGCCAGTGGTGGTGGATTTCAGCCGGAAGGACGGGGCCGGGCGGCTTGCTGAGATCCGCGAGGCGGTGAAGAAGGGAGCGTTCGACAATTGGCTGGAACTGGTCTTTCTTCCTCTCTACGGGAAGGAAACCGGCCGGAGTCGCTGCGAGCTGGTGGAGCAGGTGATCCGCTTCGAAACGGAGCTGTACCGTTGCGAACTGGTGCCCGCCCGCCTGCTGGCCGCCACCCTGATCATGTCGAACAAGCTCATAGACAGGGATAGATTGGAACAATTGTGGGAGGAAATAAAAATGCTGGATATCATCGAAATAGCCAGGGAGAAAGGCCTGGAGGAGGGTCGCGAGGAAGGGCGCAAGGAAGGGCGCGAGGAAGGGCGCGAGGAGGGCCGCGAGGAGGGCCGCGAGGAGGGCCGCGAGGAGGGCCGCAAGGAGGGCCGCAAGGAGGGCGAAAAACAAGGCGTGCTGGCCATGCAGGGAATGCTCTTGGAAGCTTTGATGGAAAAATTCGACGTTGTACCTGCGCGTCTTACGGAAAAAATCCGGAAAATCGACAACGGCGACGTGCTGATGTCGCTGATCAAGCAGGTTTTCAAATGCGAGGACCTCGAGCGATTCGAGGATGTTCTCAAACGGCTATAGATTGTTGCGCCGTTTTCTGAAATTAGCCATGGTCGAACATTTTCGGCGCCGAAACCTGGTTTAAAAAGGAACAGGCAAGCGGACAAGGTCTTTGTTTCGAAAGGAGAGGGGGGCCCTTGCAATTCCAGCGGAAAGCCGCATTGCCGAGCCTTTGTTTTCTGTCGTCCATGACGGGACTCTGGTCGCATCGCCTGTTCCACCTCGGCAATGAATTGCCTGGCTATTGTCTGCCGTCCTTCCAGGACTGGCTTGGCGAGAAGCAAGAATGGATATAGGCTTGAATTAAGCAAGGAGTGCGCATTGGGCAAGAAAAATCCTGTTTGTGACGGATTTAGGGCCTTTGCAGGAACGAAAGACACCATTGCGCAAGCCCGTCAAAATTAGAATCGCTGTGTGCGGAAACTCTTTAAAATCCCCACACAAGGGCGCAAAGACGCAAAGAGCCGTACGGGCAACCTTGGTGTCTTTATGGCTTTGTGTGAGAATTGCGTTGGATATCCGTCGAACCAACGACACAGGTCGAAAAAAGGACCTGCGCGGACGGCGACTGGAGCGCACCGGTAGCGCCGCCTTCCACGGCGGCGCGGTACCTCGTACGTTCGGATTTCATAATGATGGCAGAGGGTCGGAAAGCGCGCCGCCGTGGAAGGCGGCGCTACCGGGACAAACGAGTCCTGCCCCCTGCCATCGATTACCAACCGCGCAGGTCGCATGTTTTTGGAGCATGTGCGGCTATTCTTTAACATCCTCACGCAAAGACGCTATTTGCCGTATTTGGCAACCTTCGTTTCTCGGTGGCTTTGTGCGAGAATTGCATTGGGTATCCGTCGAACCAGCCATGCGGGTCGCTTTTTTCCGTGACAACGAAAGATATATCGATATCAACCGGACCGGCCAGGATCTCCGCCCGCGCCGATTGCGCCGTTTTCGACAGTCTGGTAATATGGCGGTGTGCGAACTGCGGACAAAATCGCGCAAAACGGTCGAAAAACCTGAAACAACGGGGAGCGTGCATTGGAAAAGAAAAACGGATTGGATTATTCGCAGAACTACGACGTGGTCGTTAAGTGGGTGGCCGAAGTCCTGAAGGGCCAGACCCTGGACGCGATCGGGGTGTCCACCGGACGCATCGTGGACGTTTTCGGTTTCGAGCCGGTGGACATCAAGGTGGAGGCGGGCCGGGTGGACCTGATGGTTCGCGACGACGCCGATAAGCATTATCATGTGGAGGAACAGCGGAACTTGCGCAGGGACGACATGTACCGGTTCGCCGCCCATCATTTCGCCGCCGCCAGACGCTGGGGCGACGGCGTCACGGACGTCGTTCTGGCCTCCGGCGAGGTTTACGCCGGACAGAAGCTAGTCGTAACGGCCAGCGGGGAATACAGGCCAGTGGTGGTGGATTTCAGCCGGAAGGACGGGGCCGGGCGGCTTGCTGAGATCCGCGAGGCGGCGAAGAAGGGAGCGTTCGACAATTGGCTGGAACTGGTGTTTCTTCCTCTCTACGGGAAGGAAACCGGCCGGAGTCGCTGCGAGCTGGTGGAGCAGGTGATCCGCTTCGAAACGGAGCTGTACCGTTGCGAACTGGTGCCCGCCCGGCTGCTGGCCGCCACCCTGATCATGTCGAACAAGCTCATAGACAGGGATAGACTGGAACAATTGTGGGAGGAAATAAAAATGCTGGATATCATCGAAATAGCAAGGGAGAAAGGCCTGGAGGAGGGGCGCGAGGAAGGCCGCAAGGAGGGCGAAAAACAAGGCGTGCTGGGCATGCAGGGCATGCTCTTGGAAGCTTTGATGGAAAAATTCGACGTTGTACCTGCGCGTCTTACGGAAAAAATCCGGAAAATCGACAACGGCGACGTGCTGATGTCGCTGATCAAGCAGGTTTTCAAATGCGAGGACCTCGATCGATTCGAGGATGTTATCAAACGGCTATAGATTGTTGCGCCGATTTCTGAAATTAGCCATGGTCGAACATTTTCGGGGCCGAAACCTGGTTTAAGAAGGAACAGGCAAGCGGACAAGGTCTTTGTTTCGAAAGGAGAGGGGGGCCCTTGCAATTCCAGCGGAAAGCCGCATTGCCGAGCCTTTGTTTTCTGTCGTCCCTGACGGGACTCCGGTCACCTTGCCTCTTCCACACCGGCAATGAATTTCCGGGCTATTGCGAGTCGGAACGGCGAGCGAGGAGTACAGGCCCGTGGTGGTGGATTTCAGCCGGAAGGACGGGGCCGGGCGGCTTGCTGAGATCCGCGAGGCGGCGAAGAAGGGAGAGTTCGACAACTGGCTGGAACTGGTGTTTCTTCCTCTCTACGGGAAGGAAACCGGCCGGGGTCGCTGCGAGCTGGTGGAGCAGGTGATCCGCTTCGAAACGGAGCTGTACCGTTGCGAACTGGTGCCCGCCCGCCTGCTGGCCGCCACCCTGATCATGTCGAACAAGCTCATAGACAGGGATAGACTGGAACAGTTGTGGGAGGAAATAAAAATGCCGGACATCATCGAAATAGCCCGCGAGGAAGGCCGCAAGGAAGGCCTCAAGGAGGGCCAATACCAGGGCATGCAGGAATTGCTCATGGAAGCTCTCATAGAAAAATTCGGGTTGGTCCCTCCGCGCCTTTCTGAAAAAATCCGGAGAATCGACAACGGCGACGTGCTGAAGGCCCTTTTCAGACAGATCTCCAAGTGCGGAGACCTTGATCGCTTCGAGAAATTTTTCAAACGGCTTTAGATTGTTGCGCCGTTTTTTGAAATTAGCCATGGCCGGGCATCGGACACCCGAACACTGCGCCGCCGTGGAAGACGGCGCTACCGCAGGCTGTCCGGCTTTGAATCTCGATGCAAAATCAGTATCCGCACAGGCCGAAAAAACTTGAACATCGAGTTTAACAGCACTGTGGTGCCAAGGGACCGGGATTGCCGACCATGCTCTCTGTAATTTTAACAGCACCGGTAGCATTCAGCCAAGATGGAAAAAGAAAATGGGAAAAAAACAATGAAAAAACTTCGTTTAAGCGTAAAGTTTTCGTGGATTCTCCTCATCCTGCCTCTCATTGCCGTAGCACCGAAAACGAGTCAAGGGGCTGTCTGGAATATCGAGGTCGTGGATACCGGATGGGTTGGCGGGGATGTCGGAGAATACTGCAGCTTGCAGGTGGATTCCGTTGGCAACCTGCATGTAGCCTATTTCGACCATGCGAACGAGAGATTGAAATACGCCTATTTCGATCAAGCATGGAATGTTGAAATTGTGGATACGGAAGGAGGAACGTGGGCTTCTCTATTGTTGGATTCCCACAACGCTCCCCATGTATGTTACCGCCATTCTTCATTTTTGAAATGCGCAAGCATGATAGACGGGACTTGGCGGTTGGAAAACGTTCCTGCTTACTCAAGCGGCGCTGGAATGTCCGCAACTATGGCCGCTGGAGACGTCATTCACATTTCCGCATACTTCAGCGGCATTTATCATATTTTCAAATCAGGCAGCAATTGGGAAGAAAACGATTGTGGATTAAGCGCAGGAGGATATGGAACGGCTATCGCCATAGATGACGGCGGCGGCATTTACATTGCAGATTCGGGACATTGGGGAGAAGGAGTCGTCGCCTATTTCAACGGTTATGCCTGGCAACAGGACTCGGTTACGGCGAGCCAAGGTTACACAATGACATATCCGGCCATGGATATCGATTCCATGGGAAACGTTCATTTGCTGTTTACCGAAAAGTATTCCCCTTATTCTTATCATTATTTCCGCTTCGACGGCACTTGGCGGGAGGAAAAATTGAACTTCTTGTCGAACGGAGAGGGAGGGGCAGTTCCCGACCTTATAGTGGATTCGAACGACAACGTACATATGTCCCTCCGCCTGTCCGGAAATCTGGTTTACGCAACGAACGAAAAGGGGAAATGGCAGGTCGAAACGGTCGATGACGGGACCGAGATCGGCATATACAGCTCTCTTGGAATCGACAAGAATAATTTGCCAGTCATCGCATACTACGACGCGACCGGCCAAAACCTGAATGTGGCAAGAAAGTTGTCGAAGGAGATCGATGCGGCCAAAGCGATCATCGTCGCAACAGGCGGCGTCTCCAACGACGCCATGGTCAACGGCATGCGATACTGCGCGGGGCTGAGCTTTCGCAACTTGATCCATCAGGGCTTTTCCGCCGATCAGATCTATTTCCTGACGGACATTGCGATGCAAGATATGGACGGCGTGGACCCGTCGAAAATCCGGGACGATTTTCCGAGCGTTCATGCCTTGGAGTACGCCGTGACCGACTGGGCGGCTGGCGCGGGTGACCTGATCCTCTACTTGCTGGGGCACGGCGGCGACGGAACATTCCGGATCGACGAAAACCAGTTGCTGTACGCCGAGGACCTGGACCGTTGGCTCGACGAATTTCAAGCCGCCGCAAGCGGCAATGTCGTTTTAATCTACGACGCCTGCGAATCGGGCAGCTTCGTGGAAAAGCTGACGTGCCCGCCGGGGAAAACGAGGGTGCTGGTCGCAAGCGCCGAAAAGGGACAGAAGGCCGTTTTCGCGGACAATGGAGCAATGAGTTTCTCGGGCTTCTTCTGGGCGGGCGTCGCCGGTGGCGACGATTTCTACGACGCATTTTTGCGAGCGGAGAAGGGCGTGAATCTGTTCGCCGAAAATCGCCAAAGCAGCCTAATCGACGTCAACGGCAACGGGATCGCCAACGAAAAGGAGGACCGGCAAGGCGCCGAATACGTCTGGATCGGAAAACAAATCGACTGGCTGGACGAAATCCCTTCCATTGGGTCCTGTTCGCCATCCCATACCGTGACTTGTGGCGATGAAGTCACGATCTTCGCCAAAGACGTGATCGACGAGGACGGTATCGCCCACGTGACGGCCGTGATCGCCCCGCCGGGCGCCTGGGACGGCGATTCCGACATCCCGGTGTCGGACCTTCCCGTGATCGAACTGGCAAACAAAGGCGACAACCGCTACGAAGCCGTCTACGACGGTTTCGATATTGCTGGCGAATACATGGTCTCCATCATGGCCGAAGACAACAATGGTTCCCGTTCCATGCCCAGCGTTTTCAAAGTGACGGCAAAGGGAAGTACCTCGGTGGATTTGCAGTTCCTCTATTTTCCCTTCGTCCGTTCCACCGGGGCTTGGGAAACCGAGCTGGGAATCGTGAACGTATCCGAGAATTCAGAATTGAACGGCGCTTTCTTCCCATACGATCAATCCGGAAAGAAGACGGGAGCGTCCGTGAATGTATCGCTGAACCCAATGGAAAGAAAGCAATTGACGGTCGGCCTCAGCTTCTCCGATCCGGACAGCATCCGCTACATCGCCTTCGAATACGAAAACGGCCGCGCTGTGGGATACCAGCGGCCTTCTTTCGCAGGCCAATACCGCGCCGCCGTACCCGCCGCCGCGCTGGTCGAATCCGACGTCGTCTACGTCCCGCACGTAGCGTCGAGCGACATGTGGTGGACTTTGATTTCCCTGGTCAACACCCGTTCGGCCGAGAAAACCATAGAGATCGAATTCGACGACGGTTCCGCCGAAACCATTCTCCTAGGGCCGGGCGAATGCCGCCAGTTTCTCGTCAAGGACCTGTTCGAAGGCGCGCCGCAAGAGGGCATCCATTCCGCCGAGATCGCAAAAGCGGAAGGGATTGTCGGGCTCGAACTGTTCGGCAACGAAAACCAGCTGAGCGGGGTCCTGCTGGACGACCGCCTGTCGGATCTCATTTGCTACCCCCACATCGCCAGCGACAATCACTGGGAAACCGGTCTGGTCGCCTACAACCCCGGACTCGCTTCCTGCCGCCTGACCGTCGCTCCGTACACAGAACTAGGCTCTCCCCTGACTCCGGAAGTCGTCGATATACCTTCGAAAGGCAGGTACTTCGGCACCGTCTCCGACCTCGGCCTTCCAGAGGCAGCCGCCTGGATCGAAATCCAGGCCGAAAGCCCGGTCGCAGGATTCGAACTGTTCGCCATGCGCGACGGAAAGCAACTCGCGGGCTACACCGGCGTGAAACTGGCGAAAACCGACGGGGTCCTTCCTTTGCTGGAAAAAGACGGCGCCACCGGAATTGCGTTCGTCAACGTCGGGGACGAATCTGGGACCGTTATTGTCACGGCCTACAACGACGAGGGAGAGGCAGTCGCCGTCAAAGCGAAAATCCTCGCCCCGCGTCAAAAATACGTTTCCAGGGCCGAGGACCTTTTCGAAGAGGGCATCCTCGATGCCACATACCTCTGCTATTCCAGCAGCCGGGAGGTCGTGATGTTCCAACTCAATGCGTCGCCGGACATGAAATTGCTGGACGCCCTGCCAGGGTTATAGTGACAGCAGGGGGCGACGAGTCGCTTTTCATGGAAGAGAATTGCAATGGGCATACGTCATACCAACCGCTCAGTTCGTTTTTTCGTGATAACGAATGAGATGTCGATAGCGACCTGACCAGCCAGGCTCTTCGCCTGCAAGGATTGCCCTGTTTTCGACAGTTTGGTAACATGGCGATGAACAAATTGCTGACAAAATCGCGCAAAACGGTCGAAAAACCTGAAACAACGGGGTGCGTGCATTGGAAAAGAAAAACGGATTGGACTATTGGCAGAACTACGACGTGGTTGCAAAATGGGTGGCCGAGGTCCTGAAGGGCCAGACCCTGGACGTGATCGGGGTGTCCACCGGGCGCATCGTGGACGTTTTCGGTTTCGAGCCTGTGGACATTAAGGTGGAGGCGGGCCGGGTGGACCTGATGGTTCGCGACGACGCCGATAAGCATTATCATGTGGAGGAACAGCGGAACTTGCGCAGGAACGACATGTATCGTTTCGCCGCCCATCATTTCGCCGCCGCCAGACGCTGGGGCGACGGCGTCACGGACGTCGTTCTGGCCTCCGGCGAGGTTTATGCCGGACAGAAGCGAGTCGTAACGGCCAGCGGGGAATACAGGCCAGTGGTGGTTGATTTCAGCCGGAAAGACGGCGCCGGGCGGCTTGCGGAGATCCGCGAGGCGGCGAAGAAGGGAGAGTTCGACAACTGGCTGGAACTGGTGTTTCTTCCTCTCTACGGGAAGGAAACCGGCCGGAGTCGCTGCGAGCTGGTGGAGCAGGTGATCCGCTTCGAAACGGAGCTGCACCGTTGCGAACTGGTGCCCGCCCGCCTGCTGGCCGCAACCCTGATCATGTCGAACAAGCTCATAGACAGACAAAGACTGGAACAATTGTGGGAGGAAATAAAAATGCTGGACATCATCGAAATAGCCAGGGAGAAAGGCCTGGAGGAGGGCCGCGAGGAAGGCCGCAAGGAGGGTCGCAAGGAAGGCCTCAAGGAGGGCCAATACCAGGGCATGCAGGAATTGCTCATGGAAGCTCTCATAGAAAAATTCGGGTTGGTCCCTCCGCGCCTTTCTGAAAAAATCCGGAAAATCGACAACGGCGACGTGCTGAAGGCCCTTTTCAGACAGGTCTCCAAGTGCGGAGACCTTGATCGATTCGAGGAATTTTTCAAACGGCTTTAGATTGTTGCGCCGTTTTCTGAAATTAGCCGTCATCCGGACATTTTCGGCGCCGGAACCGGTTTTACGAAGGAACAGGCGAGCGGGCAAGGTCTTCGGCTCGAAAGAAAGGATTCCGTCTTTGCCGCCGCCAGACGCCGGGGCGACGGCGTCGCGGATGTCGTGCCGGACGCCACCCCAAGCATTTCATACAAGCTCGTTGACAGACAGAGACTGAAACAATTGCGGGAGGAAATAAAAATGTCGGACATCATCGAGTCGGACATCATCGAGTCGGACATCATTGAAACAGCTAGGGAGAAAGGCTTTGAGGAGGGCCGCAAGGAGGGCAAAAAGCAGGGATTGGAGGGCATGCAGGACATGCTGGTTGACGCTCTGATCGAAAAATTCGATGTGATCCCCGTGCGTTTTTTGGAAACAATCCGGAAAATCGACAACGGCGACGTGCTGAAGTGCCTGCTCAAGCAAGTCTTCAAATGCGAAAACCTCGATCAATACGAGGGTCTTTTCAAACGGCTATAAAGCTTTTCACCGGTTTCCAGAGCTTCCAGCTCTGGTCCCATATCGTGAATATGCCGCCGCTTGGAAGCCAAGGCATGCCAGACCAGGATGGTCTGGTTACCATAGACACGCCTTTTTTCCGCAAATCCGCGATGAGCCGTCTGAAATAAGAACCAAGCCCGACTTCGCAATGGCCAGGCACCCGGACATCGCGCCGCCGTGGGAGACGGCGTTACCGGGGCTGTCCGGCTTTGAATCTCGATACAAAAGCATTGTCCGCACAGGCCGAAAAATCCGTAAAAGAAAAAAATCCAATAAATTCAATACTTTCCTCCCGTTTCGAGACTTGGCGGTCCGACGGCCCCCCGAATTCGTCTTGACAATATCCGAAATTCCATCGTAACGTTGTGCTTCGACGACATGCGGGAGTCGATGCGAAAACGGTTGTCCGAGATTGCGAACTGCGGTCGATGCCGAACCCTGCGCGCGAACGCGAAGGATGCGGATCGACCTTTTGAAGCGAAAAAGGAGGAGAATAAAGTCATGTGGCGAACACTCATTGCGGTCCTTGTCGCGTTCATCGCGTCGGTTGCGGCGGTTGCCCCGACACGCCCGGCGGCAGCCGGGACTTGCGCTGAAAATTTATTGGATTCCGCAACGGACATGTCCCCGGAATCGTGGAATTGGGACGGGCCGTCGGAAGACGATTCGAATTGCGATTACGCCCCAGCCATCCGAAACAAGTTCGATCCGAACCTGCTGCGTCTCGTCGTTTCCCCGACCGACGCAAACCCGGATTCAGCCTCGCCGAACTTGCAACCCGCGACCGGTTCCGGGAAAGAGCGGGTCCGCATCCAGGTCCTTGCGAAAACGGAGGATATGGAGCGTGCAAAAGCGCTCTTGCTTTCCCTCGGAGGCGAAATCTCCGGCACGGGGACCGTCGCGTTCGTCGAGGGCCCGCCCGGCTCCGATGTCGGAATCATCCAGGGATGGTCGCCGGTCCGGTCACTGGAGGAACTGGCGTCCAGCGACGCGGTTTCCTACGTCCGTATCCCCCTCAAGGCACTCGTTTTTCAAGAAGCTATTGACGAATCGCCTGCCGCGTCTTTCGATTTAGAAACCTGGCACAAATCGGGCTTCCGGGGAGGCGGAGTCAAGGTGGGTGTCCTGGACTCGGGTTTTGCGGGCATTTTGGATCGCGAATATCAGGATCTTCCATTGATCGAAACCCGAAGTTTCGCGGACGCCGAACCCGACGACCCTTGCGGCGACCGTTCGCAAGGCACGCATAGCCTTCGGACCATCCATGAAATCGCCCCGGAGGCCGAACTGTACGCCGCCAGAATCGAGACGCTGGTGGACGCCCAGGAGGCCGTGTCATGGCTCGTGAACGATGTCGGCGTCGATATCGTCCGAATCCCGCTGGTTTCGTTCCCCGTCCCGGACGAAAGCCTTGCCCTGCCCGAAAAGGAAACCGAAAATTCGATTTTTGCAGGGAATGTATTCTGGGCGACGCCCGAACCGGCGACCTGGAAAAAACCCTGGTCCGGCCCCTTCCAGGATCGGGGCGACGGCTTTCACCTGTTCGCGCCGAATCGCAATGTGGAACCGGCCGAACTTCCGGACGATGGCGAGGGCAACTCCGGGAATGCCCCCGCGACGCATGTGTTCCTTGGCTGGGAAAATCCGGAAGGAGCGAAAACGGATTTGGACCTCCACTTGCTGCAGTGGGACGGCTCGGGCTGGAATCCCGTCGCCGAGAGCGCGAAGGTCCAGCCCGGAGTGCTTTCCCGGCATCCTCTGGAATATCTTTCGACGGACTCGACCGGAACAGAGCGATTCTACGGCTACGCCGTTCGCGGAAATACGCTCGCAGAGGGCCTCAGCTTCGAAATATCGACTTCCGAAGACAACGTTTTCACCGATGAAACTTCAAAGCCGACATCGTCTATGGCGGCAGGGATGGCGGCGCTGCTTGCAAGCGCCCGCCCGGGCCTTTCGGCGGGCGAGATCCAGTCGCTCCTTGCCGCACTCTGCCAAGATCCGAACTCGTTGCCGGAAGTTTTGTCCGGATACGAGGCGACAATTTTTCGAACCAAGGCGGGCGAGGCCGGATGCATCGAATTCTTGTCCATTTTCAATTTTACCTATTGCAACGGGGACCCGGATTTCTGGGTTGACCACGACGAGTGGGGATGGGCGGCGGACAGAGGGTTGTCGGCGAAAAGGCTCGAAGTCGAGTGCAAGGTAGTGAATGCAGGCACGAATATTCGGGTTCTGGTGAACGGTTCGGAGGTGGCCCGCTGGTACGCCGAGGTCGGAGAGGTGCATCATGTCGAAGACATCGACGTAGAAATCGCCCAGGAAGACACGGTCGTATTCGGTCACGGAAACGCCCCGGACGGGTGCGTGGACGTGGACGAGGATTCGCCGGTCCGGGTAGTATTCTGGGACACGCCGATACCGACCACCGGCTCGCTTCAAGTCACCATCGGCCCCCAGGGGGCCATAGACGCAGGGGCCAAATGGCAGGTGGACGGAGGAGAGTGGCAAAACAGCGGAGATACAGTGACTGAATTGGCAGAGGGAAACCACACCGTTTCCTACAGTTCGGTCAGCGGATGGAGCAAGCCTGCCGACGCTTCGGTTTCCATCACCGTCGGAGAAACGGCCACCGCTTCCGGCACCTACACGCAACAGACCGGATCGCTTCGAGTTACCATCAGTCCCCAAGGGGCAATCGACGCCGGGGCCAAATGGCGGGTGGACGGAGGGCAGTGGCAGAACAGCGGGGCGACGGTGAGCGGATTGACTGTGGGAAGCCATACCGTCTCCTACAGTTCGATCACGGGATGGAACACGCCTGGAAACGCTTCGGTGACTGTTTATTACGGTCAAGCAACCAATACGTCCGCTACTTATGTGCAACAAACCGGAGCGCTCAAAGTCGCCATCATCCCGCAGGAAGCCATCGACGCAGGCGCGCATTGGCGAGTGGACGGCGGAACGTGGCGGGACAGCGGAGCTACGGCAAGCGGGCTGATTACGGGATCGCATACCGTATCATACAAGGCGATAGATGGTTGGGATACGCCCGCGAACAATTCCGTAACCGTAAGCTACAATCAGACAACGACAGCCAGCGGCACATACGTGCAACAGACAGGGTCCCTTCGGGTCACCATCAGCCCGCAAGAAGCCATCGACGCAGGCGCGCAGTGGAGAGTGGACGGCGGAGCGTGGCGGAACAGCGGCGCGACGGTGAGCGGCTTATCGGTCGGGGCTCACACGGTTTCCTACAAAGCCATATCCGGGTGGGACTCCCCCGAAGACGAATCGGTCGCAATAAGCAACGGGGTTACCTCCACGACTACCGGCACGTATGTATACGTTTGTTCGGAACGCGAAGTACTTATCGCTCTCTACAACAGCACCGACGGCGACAACTGGACGGACAATTCGGGTTGGAAGGAACCGCCTCTGCATACGGATGCTTTCGCAATGCCCGGAACGGAGTGCGGCTGGAATGGAATCACTTGCGACGAGGAAGATAAATATGTGGAAAAAATTGATTTGCACTCCAATAACCTTGTCGGCACCATCCCGGCCGAGTTAGGCTATCTGAGCAACTTGTCCCATCTCTATCTTTATTCCAACCAGCTGAGCGGCTCAATCCCGCCCGAGCTGGGCAATCTCGGCAGCCTGTATTCTCTCTATCTTTATTCCAACCAGCTGAGCGGCTCAATCCCGCCCGAACTGGGCAATCTCGGCAGCCTGAATTATCTCTATCTTTATTCCAACCAGCTGAGCGGCTCAATCCCGCCCGAGCTGGGCAATCTCGGCAGCCTGCATGATCTCTCTCTTTATTCCAACCAGCTGAGCGGCTCAATCCCGCCCGAGCTGGGCAATCTCGGCAGCCTGTATCAACTCTCTCTTTCTTCCAACCAGCTGAGCGGCCCAATCCCGGGCGAACTGGGTAGCATGAGCAGCCTGTTTACTCTCCGTCTTTTTGACAACCAGTTAAGCGGCTCAATACCGCCTGAACTGGGCAATCTGAGCAGCCTGTCTTATCTCGAGCTTTCTGACAACCAGCTAAGCGGCTCAATACCGCCTGAACTGGGCAATCTGAGCAGCCTGTCTTATCTCGAGCTTTCTGACAACCAGCTAAGCGGCTCAATACCGCTCGAGCTGGGCAATCTCGGCAACCTGAATTATCTCTATCTTGATTCCAACCAACTGTGGGGTTGTATTCCGTCCTCATTGGGAAATTGCAGTTCATTAGAAGATTTAGAAATACACAACAACCAGCTTTCAGGACAAATCCCGGCAGAATTGATAAGTTTGACAAACTTGATAGATTGGAACAGCGATTTGCGAAACAACCACCTCTACACCGCAAACGCGGACTTGAAAAATTTTCTGGACCAAAAGCAGTATGGAGGAGACTGGGAGAGTTCTCAAACCTTCGAAACAGATATCCTCCGGGTCGAGCCATCGGAGCAATGCGGTGTTTATACGCCCTGTTTCGATTCTTTTCAGGACGCGTTCGATTTTTCCACGAGTCCTTCGACAATATTTGTCGCGGAAGGAGAATACGGCGAGAAACTTGTAATTGAAAACGGCGACACATTGGTGCTAACTTGGGACAAGGACTTCTGCTGCGGATCTCCAAGCGGCCCAGTGATACTTAGGGTGCCCGTCTGGCAAGGGAAGTTCTGACGATGCCACTTTGCAGGCGGATCTCCAAGCACCCCAGTGATACGTTCGGGACCTTTGCCATGAGGATCGAAAACGGGCAGTGCTGAACTTGTAGCAATCAGGATTTCGGCCACGAAATTTCACAAAAGAACACGAAACGATTTCCAGTTTTTTTTCGTGGCTTTCGTGTCCTTTCTTGGTCTATAATCTCTACTTGTTCGGCGCTTCCCGAGAACGAAGGCATGGCTGTGGATTGCGGAAGCATTAGCATGTCGAAAAAGCGAGCTTTCGGCAGCTGGTCGGAAATGGTATTTTTACCTGCCTGCGAGAAGAATTTTCCCTTTGTTATTATGGAACAAATGTGATAAATTCCCGTTTTTTCGCCATCCTCTATTGTCGATTGTTTTCGAAAATTCCCTTGCCGCTATGGATTGGCGGAAAATCGCCGCAACCCCAGATTTTTTGCGTAAACCGTTAGGCGGGCAATGGATAGCCCGGAGCGATCCCTTGCCGATATTTACTCACAAAGGAAAGGAGAGGCCGATAATGAAAGGACATTCCTGGAACCCTTCCCCGGGTTTCGCGTTCTTGTTCGTGCTGGCGCTTTTTGTTTGCACGGCGCTGTGTGTTTCTTCCGTGGCGGAGGTGTCCGGCTCGGAATACGTATACGACAAAATGTGGCCGCTCCTGGAGCAGCCGTGGTATTTTTCCTATCCTTCTGCGGTCGATATAGACAAGCGAGGCAATATTTGCATTCTGGACAGCCACAATGAAAGGGTCCTTCTATTCTCCCCCTCCGGCAATCTCATATCGGCCTGGGGCGAGTACGGGCAAGTCGACTGGGAGAACAAAGGCGGCATGCAGGGGCCCGAAGGCCTGGCGTTCGACCGGGACGGCAATGTCGTCGTAGCGGATACGCAGAATCACAGGGTTCACATATTCGATTCCGAGGGCGACCTGATTCGCAGCCTGGGAGAAAACGGGACCGGCGACGGACAATTCCAATGCCCGAAAGGCGTCGCAGTGGACCCGGCAAACAGGATATGGGTTTCGGACACGGGCAACAACAGGCTTCAGGTTTTTTCCTCCGATGGCACATTTATCCAGGCATACGGAAGCGAGGGGTCGGGGGAAGGCCAGCTTCGATCTCCCTTGGGGCTTCATATCGATTCGGACGCGATTTATACTGCGGACAGCGGAAATCACAGAATCCAGAAATGGGACCTGTCCGGGCAATTCCTGATGGCGTTCGGCGCCCAAGAAGGAAGCGACGGGCAGCTCGATTCCCCGTTTGCGGTGGCTGCCGACGGGGACGGCAACCTGTACGTTGTCGATGCCAAAGACAGGGTCGTTGCATTCGATGGAAACGGAAAGTACATCCGGAAATGGGGCAGCAACGGAACGGACAACGGATGTCTGCAAAATCCTCGGGGCATTGCCGTGGACGACCAGGGGCGGATCGTGGTCGCGGACTCGGAAAACCATCGAATGCAAATCTTTTCGGCGCGAGGTTCGTTTCTGAGCCTTTGGGGCAATACGAGTTCGAGAGACGGCGATCTTCTGGTCCCCAGAGGAATCGCTCGCGACGGCGACGGCAATATCTACGTGGCCGATACGAGCCATCACCGCATCCAGAAATTTACCGGCGACGGCGTTTTCATCGACAGCTGGGGAGGGCTTGGCGAAGACAGCGGCAAGTTCAACCACCCAGTCGGAATTTGCGTGCGCGACAACTCCGTCTACGTGACGGACTACTGGAACCATCGGGTCCAGAAATTCGGCCTGGACGGAATCTATCACGCCGAATGGGGCCGGCAGGGCACGGCCAACGGGCAGTTCGAGCGCCCCGAAGGCATTGCCGCCGATTCCGACGGCAACCTGTATGTTTCCGACAGCTACAACTATCGCGTCCAGAAATTCAGCCCGGACGGCGATTTTCTCCGGAAATGGGGAGAAGCCGGCGGGGAAGACGGCATGTTCGGGCCGTCCGACAGGACAGAAAAGGGCCCTTCGGGCATTGCCGTCGCTCCGGACGGTTTCGTCTACGTGGCCGACCCTGCCAACCACCGGGTCCAGAAATTCGACCAGTCCGGCAAATTCGTCACAAGCCTCTCCGGTATTGTCGAAACGGAATGGTCGTTTCCTTTTCGATTTCCCCAGGGTCTTGCTTTCGACGATGCCGGAAACCTGTACGTGTCCAACTCTTGGATACACCAGATATGGAAATTTTCTTCCGAAGGGGATTATCTCGAAACGATCGGGGGGTTTGGTTCGGACATGGGGTTGTTGAACACTCCTTGCGGGTTGTGCGTGACCGGCGACGGCGCGTCCATATGCGTGGCGGAGGAAGAAAACCATCGGGTCCAGGTGTTTTCCATAGAGGAAGAGGTTCAAAAAGAGCGGAGAGCCATCATCGTGGCGGGCAGCGGTTCGGAGGAAAACGATCCGCTCTTCGAGGCCGTGCAGTTGTGCGCCAACTATGCCTACCGCGCCTTGGCGTATCAGGGGTATTCCAGGGACAATATTCAATATCTTTCGAATACCTACCGCCTGGATGTGGCGGCAGACAACGGGACGGAGAATAACGACAAGACCGTCTGGCTGTACGAAATGGACGCCTTGGCGACCAGGGAGAATTTGGAAGAAGCAATCGGCACCTGGGCGAAGGACAGCAAGGAGCTTCTCATATACATGGTGGGGCACGGCGGAAGCATGAATTTTCGGCTGAACGAATCGGAAACCATAGACGCCGAAGCGTTGGACAGCCTGCTCGATTCGGTCGAAGGCAGCATACAGGACAACATTGTAGTTCTCATCGACGCCTGCCGCGCCGGCAGTTTCATCGAGACGCTGAAAGGACCGGACAGGATCATAGCGACCTCGTCGGGACCGGACGAACCGTCGTTGTTCGCCGATCAAGGCATCGTTTCCTTTTCCTTCATGTTCTGGACGCAGATTTTCAATGGGTTCTCCTTTTACGAAGCGTTCGACCGTGCCCATAAAGGCGTCAATTTGCTGAACGTTCAAACATCCAGCCTCGACGTCAACGGAAACGGGGCCGCCAACGAAAAGGAGGACAAGACGCTGGCCGCCGCGATCAAGCTCGGAGACGAGAAGGTAATGGCCAACGACTTGCCGTCTATCGGAACGGTTTGCCCTGACGCGACCCTGGCGCACGACGAAGTCTCCGCGACGCTTTATGCGGAAAACATCGTGGACGCCGACGGCATCGCCTACGTATGGGCGGTGGTCACCCCTCCGGAACACATCGCGGGGTCGCCGGACGATCCTGTCGCCGATTTGCCGGTCGTCCCTTTTTCCCAGGGAGAAGACGGGCGTTACGAGGCTGTGTACGATGGATTTGAAAAAGCGGGAAAATACAAAATCACCATATTCGCGCAGGACCGGCTGGGTGCCGTAGGGCTTCCCGCATCGACTGCGGTCGTCGTCGAAGAAGCCCCTAACGCAGGCGTTTTGTACTTTCCTTTCGCCCGCTCGGAAGACGGGACTTGGGAGACCGAGATCGGGGTGGTCAACTCTTCCGCCGATTCCGCCCTGCGAGGGGTCCTCAAGGCGTACGACCAAATCGGCGAGCAAATCGGTACTCCCATCGAAGTGAACCTGCCCCTTTTGGGAAGAAGACAACTGGTCGTCGGGCAGGATTTTTCCAATGCCGATCAAATCCGATACGTCGCGTTCGAATCGAACAGCGACCACGTCGTGGGCTACCAGAGACCCTATCGCACGGGCCAATTCCGTGCTGCGGCTCCCGCCGCTTTTCCGGGCGAATCGGACGTCGTCTACGTTTCCCACATCGCCTCCAGCGACGCCTGGAAGACCCTGATTTCGCTGGTCAACACCCGGGACAGGGAGAAGGAACTCACAATCCGGTTCGACAACGGCGCCGTGGAGCCAATCGTTCTGGGGGCGGGCCAGTGCGAACAGTTCTATGTCAGGGAACTCTTCGACGGCGCTCCCCAGGAGGAAATTCATTCGGCGGAGATCGAAAATGCCCGTGGCATTGTCGGCCTGGAACTGTTCGAGAACGCAAGCCAGCTGGCCGGGATTTTGCTCGGCGACCGATTGGCCGACCGGATCGACTATCCGCACATCGCCAGCGACAATTTCTGGGAAACCGGCCTGGTGGCCTACAATCCCGGGGAGGAGTCGTGCACTCTGACCATCGCGCCCTACACGCAGACGGGCGATCCCTTGCCGGTCCAGTCTTGCGAAGTCCCGTCCAAGGACCGCTATTTCGGCACGGTCTCCAACCTAAACCTTCCCGATACGGCCGCTTGGGTTGCCATAGAGTCCCCGTGCCCCCTGACCGGTTTCGAACTGTTCACCACCCTCGACGGCCGCATGCTCGCGGGCTATACCGCCGTCGATATCCAGCGCAAGCAAGGGGTCCTGCCCATTCTGGAACAGGACGGCGACACGGGCATCGCCCTGGTCAACGCGGGAGATTCCGCCGCTGCGGTGACGATCACGGCCTACGACGACGACGGCAATGCCATCGATGTCTCCACCGTGGACCTTGCGCCTTTCGAAAAGCATGTCCGGGTCGCGCGGAACCTGTTCGGGCAAAGCATCGACGAAGCCACGTGGTTGTCCTTCGACTGCGACAATGATATCGTTGCCTTCGAACTCGACATGTCCCGGGACCGCACCATGCTGGACGCGCTTCCGGGATTGTAGACGGTTTCCAGATTTCACGGACTCGATAGCCCCGGAAGTGCGTCCAGCATTTTGAAATCGGAAGAGCCGTTAATTTGAAAGGCTACGATTTTTTGGTCGCTTGAGTATTGCAAATAAGATCCTTGCGGCGGGACCATGTCAAAGAGGTTGTTCGCGATAGAGACATTTTTCTCGAAAGGCTTCAGGACTATGGCTTTGGCGTCAACAGTGGTTCCGTCGTTGCCAATCAGGACGATGGTCACGGCCGCAACGTCGTCTCCGGTATTGATCAGGGCGATCCCTGTGGCGCCTTCTTGCTCCAGCAAAGGAAGGACCCCTTCGGTCGTCTCCAAGCCGACCCCCGAGTAGCCGGCGAGCGCGCATCCGTCTCGGGTAGCGAAAAGTTCGAGTCCGGCAATGGGGGTTTCGGATTCCAGTTTTACCCAAGCGGTCTCGGGGGGAAGTCCTATGTCTGCAACGGTTCCGAAATAGCGTCCTTTTGAAGGAATAATCTCGTTTCGCGGTTCCAGCTCTTCGCCTGATTTCGAGTAGGGCGATATAGCCACGGTACACGGAGCAGAGCCCGGGTTGTATGCGACCAATCCCGTCGCCCAGAACCTGTCGGATGCGATATGGGGAAAAAAAATCCGGTTTTCGATCCGGTGGCCGATGCGAACTCCCCCCAGCTGTGTGCCGTTGCAAAAAAGTTCCACACCGACTATGCCGGATGCGTTTCGAACGACCGCCGAGTGGATGTTCGGTTGCCGTTTTCCTTCGAACAAATCCGAGATAAAAAAATGCCGGCAATTTTTCGGTCCCAGCTCCACCTCCTTGACAGTACCGTTGTCGAATTCGATGGCAAGAGTTTTTCCCTCGTTTTTCGTGTTTACCAGGCTCGCTAACGTCCACCAGGTTTCGTCGGATGCGATGTGAACCACATGGAGTTCTTCCGCTTGGCCGGAGACGACGGCGGGAATGGCCGCTCGAATTAGTGGTTCGACGAAAGGACGCTGGTAGCCGGCGACCCCGCTCTTGTCCGACTTGAACTCGACGTAGCGTATCTGGTCCGCGTTCCTGAAGTCGTCGCCGACGATCAATCGTTTTCTGGCCTTGGGGGCAAGCGTCGCGGTTAAGGGCGAATTGGCGGCGATGCCCCCTTCGTTGTAGGCAATAAAGCTTCCGGAAACCGTTTCGTGCGACATGTTCACTACTCCGATTTCCGTTTCCCAGGACGAATCGGACGCGACGAACGGAAAAAATAGATAGTGCGAATGCTCGGTACTCAAGCCTTGGACGATCACGCTGGTCATCGTCGGCAAGGATACCATTCCTTCTGTGTCCGATGCAAAGACGCTGATCATGTAAGTACCCGGCATGTCGAAATCATTGTAAACCGTTTCGAAACAATTTGATCCTGCCGCAACGAACTCTGCAGAAGCGAACTCCGTTTCGGGCTCTTCAACAGACCCGCCCCCTATATCCGGAGGAGCGACCACCATCCAAACCCGGTCGATGCCATTCAGGTCGATGACGTCCTCCACGAAGATGTTCACCGGTTCGCCGATTCTGATTTCC
Source organism: Desulfobacterales bacterium (assembly GCA_963674505.2). Lineage (GTDB taxonomy): Bacteria > Desulfobacterota > Desulfobacteria > Desulfobacterales > SKZT01. Next base: position 3,661,425 of record CAXXIG010000001.1, on the reverse strand, counting down.
CGTTCGCCGGAAACTGTACCTTTGACCGACAATCCCCCGATGGTCGGAATGTCGTCCAGCCAAGCCAACTGCTTTCCAACGCTTGCCTGCTGCGCCATGGTCCGGTCCGCCTTTTCGTTTCCGATTCCGTTGCCGTTTGCGTCAAGTATGAGCGTCTGCGTGCCCTCGCTGAACATCGAAATCCCGCTTGCGGCTTTTACGAATGCGGAGTAAAAGTTTTCTCCCTGAGCGAGGTGGTTCCAGAAAAAGGATGAGAAGGACATTTGGCCTTCGGCCGCCAGAATTGCCTTCTGGTTTCCTTCGGCACTCGCGATGACAATTCTTTCTTTCCCCTCAGGCGGCTCAAGTTGAGCCAGAAAACTTCCCGACCTGCAAGCTTCGTAGATCAGGATCGCTTTACCCGGCATGGTACCTTGAAGTTCGTCGAGCCAAACGTCCAGGTTTTGGACGTTCAGGATATCTTTCAGATTCAATTTAAAAACGCCGTCCCCGCCATGGCCGATCATGTAAACTACAAGGCTTTTCGCGTCCTCCGCCCACGTTAGAAAAGCGTACTCCAAAGCCTCGAGCGTCGGTTCGTCATCGCACCCCTCGCGATGCTCGCAGTCGTCGGACAGAAAAAAAACGGAGTTCGACACTGCAACCGAAACCGGACGATTCTTTTTCTGCTTTCGCAGTCCAGTCCGGCGAAGAAGAAAGGCCCGAATATGAACCAAAATAGAGGAACACCGTATCCCCACCGTACCTGTCCTTGCCAATGATCGCGTCGGAAAACCCGTCTCCGTTGACATCGCCTGCAAAGGATACCATCGAACCATTTTCTGTGTGCCAGGCAGGTTGCGATTCCAAGCCATTTCGGGTGCCATAAAATAGATATGCTTGTGTGGAAGACAGGCCATAATACCCTTCCGCGCCGACGAGTACGTCGTCATAGCCGTCGCGGTTTACGTCCCCGCCTCCCGCCACCGAACTGCCTAAATGAGCTTCTCTGTCGCCGGTAGGTGAAATCCATGCTGGCGAGGTGGCAACCGGATCGACCACGACGGGAAATCGGGCGTTTTTGAGATCGACAATTATATCGACAATCTCCTCCTGGTGGTCGAACCTTGACGGCAAACGGTGCCCCGCAGAGTCGAAAGCGAACAATTTTCCGTACCTGATCGCCGGCTCCCCGCTCGATGTATTGAACAAAAATGATTGTGCGGATCTGTCGAATTGCGGTGTCAGAGAACCCTTGACAACCAGCCTGAACACGATTTTGCTCGACTTTGACGCTGCGGAAGTCCGCAATGGGGGCGCGAAAATCGTGAAGCCCTGCTCCAGGCCTTTTTCGTCGGTTCTGTACCATTCCGTGAAAAGCGGTTCGGTCTCCTGCGGTGCGAGGAAATGTCGGTATTCGGTAATCGGACCGGCGGAAGTCATCGATGATGCCGCCACCGGTTTTAAATCGTCTTCGAATCCGTAATCCGAAAGCTCGAGCCCCCATGTCCATCCCGAGCCGTTTTCCTTGGTTGATTTAGCCAAAAAACCGCCTTCTGTAAAGTGGACCAGCAAGTTGCGCGCATTCTTGACCAAACTCCGAGAATGGCTTGCGTCGGGCTCCTGTGTCAAATGGCCCCTGCCGTTTGATCGACAAGAAAAAACGTCCCCCGTTTTTTCGAGATAACAATCGAACATTCCGGTGCCTTCTGTTTTTTTCGCAGTGCCCGAAGCCGGCCCGGTCATTACAAACGCAGTGAAAATGGCCAATAAAGGAAGAATCTCCCTGCTTTTACAAAAAGCATGTTTCATAATTTCCATCTCGGTTCTTTCGCAATTATTGAAGGCCTTGCACCCCGTCCAGCAATTTCCCATCCTTGTCCGCATTTAGAACAAAGCAGACAACGGGCTGGCTGGCCGAATATTTGACATATATCGCTTTGGAGAAATTCGACGGAAAGACATCCCGGAGAACAGACACGTACTTTTCGAATTTAGACAGGGGAAGGATTGCCGAACACACGGGCTCTCCCGATTCTTCATAGCCTGTGAGCTGCACATTGACGGATTTCTCGCCTACGTTTACCAGGGCGATTCCCGAAACGCCTCCTTTTTCAAAGAGCGGCAGTACGCCGCTGGTTCCCGCGATATCCACTCCCGAATAGCCGGCCAGCTGCCGGGTATCCGCCGTTGTGAAAAGTTCGAAGCCTGTGACGGGATGGTCGGCTTCGAGCCTGACCCATGCGGTTTCCGCAGGCAGCATAAGATTGGAGACCGTGCCGATATAGCGGGCGTTTCCCGGAACAGTCCATGGAATGTCCGCCAATGCGGCCCCCGACGCCAAGTATGGCTTGACGACGATTTTGCATTCCTGACTCCAGGGATTGAAGCCGACCAGGCCGGTTTTCCATCGGTTGTCGCTGACAATGTGCGGGTACAAAAGGGTGTCGCCGAGCCGATTGTCCATAAGGACCCCGCTCAACGCGCGACCGTTGGAAAAAAGGACCGCGCCCGCGATGCCGTAGGCATTTGTTATGCGAGCCGATTCGATGTCTGCCGGCGTCTGGCCGTCAAAGAGGTCCCTGACGAGAAATTCGCGCATTTGCTTGGATCTCAGTTGCAAATCGAATTTGTCTCCGTTGTTGAACTCGATTCCCATGACGCTGTCGAAGGAGTTGGCGTTTACCACGACAACCCTGGTTTGCCAACAATCGTCGGAAGCGATGTGGGATACGAGCAATTCTTCGCAGTCCAGATTTTCGACCGCAGGCATGCACGCCCGATATTCGTCTTTCCAGCAGGGCCTGAAATATCCCGCGATATCGTCCTTGCGATCCGTTTCGAAGACGACATATGCGACTTTTTCGGGCGAAGCGAACACTTGGCTTGCTTCGATTTCCCGGCAGCCGTTGACGGGCAGCACGACGTCTATTGCCGGATCGACCTCGTTGCCTTCCTCGTCATAGGCTACAAATGCGCCTTGGATTTCGGAGACGGCGCTTCTGTTGATCACGCCGCACCTCGTGTTCCAGCCGTCGCTGGCGGGGGAGAAGGGAAATACCATGATGGAATCGTTGTGTGCCGCAGACGGGCTCACGGTCATGTAAGCCGTTTTGGGATTGGAGACAGCGCCGTATTTGTCTTCCGCAAAGATGGAGACCAGGTAGGTCCCGACTTCGGAAAACGAACTGCACACGGCCTCGTAGACACCGCCGCCCGTATCCGTCAATTCGAAGCTTTGCGACTCCGAGACGGGCAGGTCCTTGTCTTTCGTCCAGGCGCCGGGGGAGGTTACGACCGCCCTGACGCTCGCGATGCCGTCTTCGTCCACCACTTCCCTGGCGAAAATGGTCAGCGGTTGATATCTTGATATTTCCTGGGATTGCGTTGTCTGGCCGATGTAAGGGACCTCGTCGAGCCAATTGGTCTGCTTGCCGATTCTGATTTCCCGGGCGGTGCTCCTGTCGGAGCGTTCGTTGCCTATTGCGTCTCCGTCTATGTCGATAAGGGGGCTTTGATTTCTGTCGGTCACCAGGCCGAGGCTGTTTTCGGCATGGGTGAAGGCTTCGTAGAAGCTGTCGCCTCCCGCGATTCTTCCCCAGAAGAAAAAGGAGAAGGAAACAGTTCCGGAATCCGCGAAAATGGCGGGCTGGTCTTCTTCCGCGCTGAACATCAGCACTCTTTTTTTGCCCGAAGGAGGTTGCAGACGGTCGATGAAACTGCCGGAACGGCAGGCGTCGTAAATGAAAACGACCGTGTCCGCCGATTCTTCCTGCAATTCGTCCAGCCACAGGTCCAGTTCGTCGGCATCGACGAGTTCCGTGTCGTTTATCCGGAAATTTCCCTGACCTCCGTGGCCTACCATGTAAAGGATCACTTGCTCGGCGTCGTCGGCCCAGTCTCGACATGCGTATTCGAGGCTCGCCTTGGTGCTCGGCCTGTGCAGATCGTTGGGAATCGCGCTCTGGTATGGATCAGGCAACGGTCCGCTGCTGACATAGAACACGTCGTTTACGGAAAAGCCTTGCTTGATCAAGTTCTTATAAGCATGGCCCGCGCACCAATGGATGCCGTTTTGTATCCGATCCAGGCTTGCTGTTTCTCCCGTGACGATAATAGCTTTCGAAGGCGTTCGGGCCTGGGAAATGTCCACTGCGGCACCATCGAACACAAGACGCCCCTCTCTGGAGTCGATATGGGAAGGCAAAGCTTCGATCTCGTAATCGATGTATCCTTCTCCGTTTTCCATCCAGGAGGACACGACCCGGATCCATTCCCCTTCGATGCTGTAGTCCAAGCCGCATTCCGGCGAGGTCGATACCTGAATCGTGCCGGCGCCTCCGTATTCGTTGAATTCGGCAAGAGTAGGGGAAAGGTCGTAATCGCAATCCATGGGAAAATCTATGCGCACCTGATAGGGAAAATTGGCCGGGGAAGTGACCGAGCTTTCGACCATCATGTAGTAATTTCATCCGTTCAGGTCGATGGAGCCGCTTACGGGATAGTAGGGGCCAATACCCATGGCTTTCAGTTCCTGAAGACCGGCCGTGTATATGCGGAGAATCCAGCGCGAAGAACTCAGGCCGGTGGACATCGGCTCATGATAGAAAAGGTAGCCCAAAGTAGTTCTTTTGCTTAAAGAGAACCGATACCAATCCTTGTCGTTTTTCGAAGACAACTTGCCTTCGTAGGACCTGCCCCGATAGATAAGGGTAGAATGATCGGCGTCTTCGTTGGGTTCCAGTTCCACGTTCGCTCCCGGGTCCAAATCGACTTTTATGACGTACGTGGAATTGGAGGAGTAGTTCGCCCCCTTTTTGATCTCGATAAAATGCAGACCGGTTTTCAGTCCGATAAAGCCGCTCAAATCTTTGTTTGGACCCAGCGCGTAGGTTTGCAGTGCATTGCCGAAGGAGTCGTATATGGAGATGGTCCAGAAAGAGCTAGTCAGACCGTTGGATTGCACACCGTTGCCGAAAAGATATTTCACTTTCGAATTTTGATCGACGGAAAACACGAACCAGTCCACATCCCCTTTGGAAGCCAGCTTCCCCTGGCAGCCGATCCCGTCGAAAATTTCCGTCGCGTTCGATTGCTCGTCGTTGGGTTCCAACTCCACATTCGACAGAGAATCTATGGTGATCGTGAGTCGATATGTCGCCGTTGACGAATAATTGGCCCCCTTTTTGATATGCAGATAATACCTGCCGGGTTTCAGCCCGATGAAGTTCGTCAAGTCGTGGTTCGGCCCCAGGCCGTTGGCTTGAAGAATATTGGAATACGCATCCAGGACGGAAATGGACCAAAAGGAACTGGTCAGGCCATTGGAATACAAATCGTTGTCGAACACATACTCCACTTTCGAATTTCGATCCAACTCGAATTCGAACCAGTCCTCGTCGGTTTTCGACGACAACCTCCCCCCGCATCCGACTCCGTCCGACAGTTTCGTCGCACTGGCAAGATCGTCGTTGGGTTCCGACTCGTAGGCGGCAAACGCATAAGATGCATGCGCGAATTGCATGACCAGCAAAAACAACACCCACGAAACTGCAGTTTCGATATAGATCCTTCTTCCATTCATTTCGAACTCTCCTAATTTAGGCGAAAATCATTTTAAAACTAAGTTTCGGCGATGTCAAAGCTCGGGCAGGGCATCGAGCATCCAGCCGTCCGTCGAACCGTTCAGCTGGAACACGGCCACTTCCCGGTCGGCGGAAAAGCCGAGGTGGGTCGCGTCCGATAAGTCCTTGTCGAACAATTTGTCGATCACGGCCACGTATTTTTCAAACGAATCGAGGAAGACCGCTTCGATATCGATCATATTTCCGTCGTCGTATGCTGTGACGACAATGCCGCCCGGTTCTTGCCTTACGTTGACGAATGCGACGCCGGTGGCGCCGTCCTTTTCATGGCTATCGTATTCTGTCCAAGCTTGAGTTTCGGAAAAAGAATTTCCCGAATCAAAGCATGCGCCATGCGGTCGAAATTCGTTGGCGATCATGCTCGATGTTCTTTCAAAATGCTCCGATTTCTTTGGCAAAGCCAGTCAATTCCACCACCGTTCCATCGTGTTCCATCCTGTCCGGTCCGCCCGCCGAAAGCGTCGCCGCTTCGACGGGGCAACGGCCGTTTTCCAAGCGAAAGATCGCGGTTTTCAGGGAGTCTTCTTCCATGTCTCCCAATTCTTTCGATAGATTGTCCGTCGCTTGGCATGTCGGCTGGAAACCGTCGAAATAGTCGCCTTCGTCATCGGCGTTGAAATCTTTGAACTGAATCGCGCTGACGCTCTTGTCGCATATTGTATAGGCGTACATTCCCGCAGGTTTTCCGCAAGTGGTTCCGCCTATGGTGATCACCTCGACGAAGGGACGGAGTCCGTTGATGACCGCTTCGCTCGCCGAACAGGTGGAGCCGGTGGTGATGACGAAAACCCTTGAAAGGTTCAGCGCGTTATCCGGTTGTTCGAAGGTCCGCTCCCGGTCCCAAGAGGCGTAATTGTCGTTGTGTTTGTATTTAAAGTAGACGCCATCCTCGACGTATTTGCCTCCGATAAGGCTTGCCAGGTACACGGAGACATCGATTCGCCCTCCCCCGTTGTACCTCAAATCGAGGATCAGCTCCTCGACGCCTTTCTGTTTGAACCGTTGGAAAGCTTCGTCCAACTCTTGTCGGGACGGTTCCAGGAATTTGTTGAACACCAGGTATCCGAGCCGTTTGCCGGAGACATCCAAGACGTCGGCATGCAAAACAGTGTTCATCTTGACGACCGCCTTGACCATTTTGTATTCGAGGATACCGCCGTCTCCGGTTTCCATTTTGAAATGGCACGAAACGCCGATTTCGTCGGGCCCCAGCATTTCGGACCAGCTGTCTTTTTCTTCGACCTCCTCGATAGAGGTCCCGTTCAAGGCGAGGAATTTGTCGCCTCGGCGCATGCCCGCCCGCGCGGCCGGGGAATCGGCGTACACAAACGAAGCCCTGACATCGTGGTTGCCGTCGTATTTCCACCCGAAGCCGTATCCTACGTATTTTCCCTCCTCGTAGTACGCCTCGTTGCTTTCCTTGGTGGTGACATAGCTCCATTGGTCCAGTTCGTCGTATAGCAGGGCGTCCAGAAAGTCTTCCATGGAATCGTAGCCCGCGTAGTCCGCCTCGGGGACATGGTCGTTCCAGTAGTATCTGTCTTTCATGAATTCGTAGAGAACGGCGTTTTGTTCCTCCACGGAGCAGGTCTGGGTTTCGATGCCATTGAAGAAGCACGCCTGGGGTCGCGCCGGCGCGCCTTTCGACGTCACGGCCACCCAGTTTCCGTCGCCGTGGACCAGTTCGCTGATGTAGTAGCCTTTGCTCCACTGGCTGTTGATGTAGTTTTTCGGGAAATCTTCGGTAATCGACCACGACTGGTCCGAATAGGCGGGGCCTTTGGACAGGACCGCCACCCATTGGTCTTCGCCCCGGCATAGTTCCGTAATGAAATAGTCTTCTTTTCTTTTTTCCCGGATCGCTTCCGCCGGAAAGTCGGAGGATGTTACGAAAACCTGATTTCTGTATCCCGTCTTTTGCGAAAGGACGGCCGCCCACTGGCCTTGCCCGTATTCCAAATTCGTCAAGAAAAAGCCAGCCATCCTTTGCATCCAAAAGTAGCTTTCCGAAAAACGGGACAGTTCGACATAAGTTTGTTCGACCGGGGGATCGCTCGACGACACGGCATGGTACCACGTGTCGTTTCCGAAGGTCGAATCAGTGATATGAAAGCCTTCCGCCGCAATCTCATCCAACAGATTCGTCGCGAACTCGTCCCGTATTCGATAGCCGTTTCTCACGACAGGGTACCGAACCGACATCACGGAAGCCAAATTGGACGTCTCATAAGCCAAATTGTCCAGGCGGTAGTTTTCATCCCATCGTTGGTGAACGAAGTCCCAGGGTTCGAGCAAATCGTCCGCCATCCGCCCCCCCATTGCGGGCAGGGCCTTCCAGTCCGAATTTGCAGGGGCGTCCAGGACGAACCCCGCTATCTCGCCCCAGGAATCGTATGCGATTAAGGAGACGCGGGAGGCCGAATCGGGAAAAAGTTCTTCCAGAGAAACGTCCAGCTTGGATTTCTCATTCAAATACATGGATGCGTCATCCAAAAAAGCGCCGTCCTGGTCGTAGGCGTCGAGATAAACAGAGGTGCCGGATTCGCCGGTATTGACAAGAATGATGCGGGCCGCCGTGCTTTGGGCCACCGGCAGGGACCCGGATTCGCTCCCGTATGCGGCGCATTCCAGGGCGGCAATTGCCTTGCCCCCGGACTTGCGCACGATTTCGAACCCGGCGACCGGCACGGAGGCTTCCGCCATCAGCCAGGCGGTTTCGGAAGAAAGGTCCATTTCGTCGGCGAATGCGAAATAGCGTTCCCCCGGTTTCAAAAGGATGCTTTTGGGGACCAGGATTTTTCCCTCGGCATCGTAGGGCACGAGGGTGGCTTCGCACCGTTTGGAGGACGGATTGAAGACCGCCACCCCTGTGGCGGCCTCCGAGTCGTTGGAAAGCGACACGTGGGGAAAACAGATCCGGTTGGCAGTCTCCCCTTTTAGGACCAGCCCTCCCAGCCCGCCTTCGAGGGAGAAAATCTGCACGCCGATCATTCCTTCCGAATTTTCGATGATCGCGGAGGTCGGCCCTTGCGGCGGAGTCTTATCCAAAAAGGTTTGCAGGGTGAAGCTGCGATGTTCCCCCGGCGCCATGGAGACGGCGACGGAGTCGCCGGAATCGAATTTCACAGAAACGTCCCTGTTTTCCCCGGAGGTGTTCAGAAGGGCGAAACCCGTAGCCTGGCCCTCGTCAGAAAAAATGCCGGGGAAATGGAGCGCGGCGTCCTCGATCCGGCCAACGGCGGCCACCGACGCCGTCAGCGTTCCTTGGTGTATATACTCCGCGAACCCGGCCGCTCCGGGATTCTCGCTTTCGTAAACCATGTAGGCGATTTCTGCCGGTTTGGAAAACGCTTCGTTCACCGACAGGACCCTGGCGCCGTATCCGGGCAAGGCGACCTGGACGGCATTGGAAAGGGCCTTTCCCGTCCGGTCGTATGCCGTCAACATGCCGTCCGGATTTCCATCATACCGGGTACTGCAAAGCCCTATCCGTGTATCCCAGTTTCCTCCTGCGGCTACATGGCAAAAATACAATCGCTCCGAAGCCTGCGCTTCGAATACGAACAACCATAAGGACAAAAAAACAACGATATTCCTCAAAAACGCCCTGTTTGCCTTCAATGCCGTCTCCTTTCTCGCATCGGATAGTTTTTCACTCTTCGTTTTCAACCAACCGGGAGCGTCGATTGTCGATTCCCCTCATAACAAAGTCTTTCAAAATCCATTTACGCCGAACGCCTCGTTTATCTCATCCTTTGGTCCCTTCGTCAGTTGGGTTTGCAAAGGGCGAAGTGTTCGATATCGAGTCGAAAATGAAACCTTGTTTAAAAAGAGCTATTTCGAAACATTTTCGACGATTTCCAAGATCAAATCAACTGCGATTTCGCATTTGCGGGAACTATCCCGTTTATTTTGTCCTCTACGATCAGATCGTTCCATTGCCGGAGATTTCAATTCCAATACGTTGTTTCTGAAAACAGATATTTTTGAAATCCATTTGTTTTGTTCGAAATACATACAGCATCCAGCCGCTGGCGGGGATGCGGAACCGGCTTTTTTTGAACGCGCCGAGCGGTCGGGTTTGATTCTTGTATCGGCTATGCATCGGTGGAAAGCGGACGCGAAGCGTCCTGGCATGCATTCCAACACGAAGCGTTGGAACGAGGCGATGAGGGCATGTCCGAAATGGAAACCGAGCCGCGAGCGGTCTTTTGTTCGCGTCGGGGGATAGGTCCTCAAGATCCGGGAGGCAAGACGGGAATGCCACCGAAAGGACCTGGCGGAAAAGGATATGTATTTGACAAAAGAAGGAATTTATGGTCTGTATTCAGAAACTTGGCTTTGCCGCAACGGAGGTGGATTTGTCGTACTTTTGGCACTTGGACGTGAACGCTTGGAGGGCATTGCATCTATGAAATTCGTACCCGAACGAATATTGTCGCTTCGCATCGTACTTTTCCTTGTTTCCGTACCGTTCATTGCGTTCGCGCTTTTCTCGTTTCCGGCCTGTGGTCCATCACGTAAAGCGCCGGAAACGTAGATTCCATTCGCTGAAGAAACCCGGTCGGATCCTCGGCTTTCCCGTCTTGACATTCTCGCGGAGGCCTTGTCGGGGGCGACCGGGCGGTAGGGGCCCTTTTTATGGACAACCGAGAACTGAAAGGGGGGAAGAATTGAACGAACGACCATCGGATACGGTTTCAGGGCACCTGCCGGCGGCTGTTGCGGCTGTTTTTATCGCATTTGCGATTATCGCATTTGCAACGGCTTTCGGAGGCTGCGCAGGGACCAATAGCGCAACGCCCGAAGCCAACGGCGGAGCGAATGTTATCCCTCCCCCCAAGCTCTCGCCTCCCGAGATTTTCAACCTGGAAAATACCTCCCGGACTTATTTTCCCGCGATCCTGGTCGAAGGGCAGGCAGGAGCGCGTTACGACATCCATACGGTCGCGGTGAACGGACTTCCATACGATTTCATCCGGCCGGGCGACCCGACCTATTTCCGCAAGCAAGTGTCTTTGAAAAAAAATGCGATCAACGAAATCGAAGTTGTTGCCATTTACAAGAACAATGGACGGAGGGCCAGGAGCATCCGGGTGGAGCAACGGGACGTCACATGCGAGGAATTGGGAGGTATGGTTTTCATAGAAAATTTCAAATGCGGCACGCCCGAATGCGAAGAGACGGCCTTGGATATCGAGGCGGGGTTCGCCCAGGCGTTTGTCGAACACAATTGTTTTCGCGTATCCATCCAAAGATTGAACGAATCCGGATACATGGAATTGATCGACCGCATCATGGGAGATCCTACCTTCGTACCGGAAAGCAAACCTTGCCCGGATTGCAGGGTCGCGCCCTTGCATCGTTTCGTCGGGGAGGCGAAGATTCGACAGAAGCGCCTGGTGGTCAACGTGAATATCCAGAATATCAGAACCGGCGAGGCGCTGTGTTCGGTGCGCTACGACACGGACGCGGCCGCATTGGAAGAGAACCCGCATTTGATTTCCGGGTTGTCGAGGGAAATATACAGACGGGTATTCAGCCAGTACTTGGATAAGGTTCTGCGATTCAAAAGCGAATAACAACCAGAAAAAAAGGGGGGATGGAAGATGAAAAAAGCGAGCAGGGGATTGATGATTTGTCTGGCGGTGGCGGCGGGATGGCTCTTGTCGCCGGCATACGACGCATGCGCGCAGGGTTCCACGTTGTTCCGCCTGGAGTTGCCGTCGTCGTTCAATGTTGTAGGTTCCGGCGCAGAAGCGCTGGGGATGGGCGGCGCGGGTATTTCGCTGATCGAGGACGCCACGGCGGCCTCCTGGAACCCGGGCAGTCTCGTAAGACTCCCCAATTTCAAGCCGGAGCTTTCGGTGGTGGGCGCGTACGTCTACCGCTCCGAGGAAAATTCCTTCGGAAGCTTTGCCGACGGAGACTTCGACGAGAGCGTAAGCGAGGCAAACCTGAACTACCTGAGCTTTCTCTGGCCTTTTTACGCCTTGAACCGCAAGATGGTTGTTTCGCTCAACTACCAGCACCTCTACGAATTCAACCGCGACTGGGACTTTTCCGTCCCGACGCAGGAGCCTTTCCTGGCACCGGTGGGAATCGACTACGAGCAGGACGGCGACCTGTACGCCCTGGGGCTGGCCTACGGCGTGGACCTGTACGCGGACGAAGAAAGCCGGCGCCGTTTTTCCGCAGGCGTCACGGCCAACTATTGGGGGGACTTTATCAACGACAACCAGTGGGAGCAGAAATATCGCTACGAATACACGGCCAACTTAAACGGAGTGACATCGACTACCCATTACGACCTCAAGCACGAATACGATTTCGAGGGGGTCAATTTCAACCTGGGGTTCCTGTGGCAACTCGACCGACACTGGAGGATAGGCGGCGTGTTCAAGACGCCTTTCGACGCCGACGTCGATCATAGGATTTCGGGGCGGGAGCGCGTCGCCTATGCCGAAGACTCGGGCCTTGAAAGCGATTATAGCTTCCAGGACAAAGGCCCGGTGGACGAGATTCGCATGCCCATGTCCTACGGGCTGGGAGTTTCCTATACGCTCGATCCGTGGATGTTTGGCCTGGATGTCTACAGGACCCAGTGGGACGACTTCGAATACCGGAATCGCGACGGGACTCGGACCTGTCCCATCACTGGAAAGTCAATGGGGGAAAGCGACGTAGACGCCACGACCTGGGTGCGCTTGGGGGCTGTGTACAGCTTCGAGAAGAGCCGCAGTCTCGACACCGGGGCTACGCCGGGCCACGCGACCAAGCTTCGCCTGGGCCTGTTCTACGACCCGGCCCCTGCCGAAGGCTCCCCCGACGACTATTACGGCTGCTCTGCCGGAATCGGGTACGCCTTCAAGGACTTCGCCATGGACTTCGCCTACCAGTTCCGGTTCGGCAACGACGTGGGAAGCTCCGGGCTCGAAAATCTGGATTTCACACAGGACGTCTACGAGCACACGTTTTATGTATCCATCGTCTATCATGCGCCTTATTCACCCTCAAGATAAAGGAGAAGGAGAAATGATTGGAAAATTCCGCATGAAATCTCGTCGATTTCGCTTTTGCGGGTCAGTTGCGGCGGTCGCCATGTTGTTCCTGTGCCAGGCTGCGGGCGCATTCGCCCAGGATGCCTACGAAGACGACGACAATTGGACCCGGGCCGCCGTGATCGACATCCAGCAGGCAGATTCGCCGGCTGGAATGGCCAATGTTCAGCAAAGAGATTTCCACGACCGCGCCGATCAGGACTGGGTCTTTTTCCGCGCCTTAAAGGACGTTGTCTACGGCATCGCCGTCACCGATGTCGGGGAAAATTGCGACCCGGTCATCGGAATCTACGACACCGACGGAGAGACCCCCTTGTTCGATGAGATCGACAGCTGGATGGAGGGCAATGACGAGTACACCGAATGGACCTGCCAAAAAGACGGGACCTATTTCGCGCGTGTTCGCCAGTACGACCCGGATGATTACGGGGAAGGATGCGATTACCGTCTCAGCTTCTACAGCCCGTACGTCCCGTTCGCCGGGTGGCTTGTCGGCACCGTGACTCCCTCGTGCCTGGAGACCGGATTCGACCGGGGACTGGAGTACTACTATGCGGAGATCGAATGCGACGCTCTCGGAGTGGCGGCGACATCGATACCCTGCGGCGGCGAGTTTCTAAAATTCATGCCTGCGGGCACATACACGTGCGTCGTTTCCCTTCCCGGATACCAGGACCTTGCCGTTGCCGTCGAAATCAAGGAGCTGGAAAGAACGGACCGGGAGTTCGAATTGACTCCGATTCCGGTCAATGAACTCGACTTCGACGTTTCCTCCCCTTCGGGCCACATGCCCTTGGCAGTCAGGTTCAATGAAGATTATTCCGGCCAAATCGCAAGCTGCTACTGGGAGTTCGGCGACGGGGAAACCAGTACGGAAAGAAGGCCGATCCATACCTTTCTCCGGCCGGGAGAGTACGACGTGAGCCTGACCGTTACGGACGTCTCCGGCCAGACCTACAAGAAGACGAGGGAAAAAGCGGTGACGGTCGATCCGATACTGTGCTTTCTGCCCATCAAAAGCGCTGACGGCTGGCAGACCGGCATCGGGGTCGTCAACTCCGACGAAGACGATTCCGCCAGCGGCGCCTTTCGCGCATACGACCACGACGGCCAGGCCGTCGGCGACGGCGTGCCCTTTTCCCTTCCTCCCCTGGGAAGGAAGCATTTGGACGTGGAAGACTCCTTTTCCGATCCGTCCAGTATTGGCTACATCGTTCTGGAACACGACCTGGAGGGACTCGTCGGGTATACGCGTTGCGCCAAGGCGGGCGAGTGCAGGGCCAGGGTCCCGGCCGCCGACTGCCTGGGGGAAGAAGCCATCTACTTGACCCACGCCGCGTCGTCTGGCGCCTGGGAGACCGAGATAGTCATGGCGAATTTGTCAGTCGATGCCGCGCAAGTCGAACTAAAGTTCAACACCGGCGAAACCCATACCGCTTCGATTCCCGCAGGGGCCTGTCTCGAAAGCAGAATTCGGGACTTTTTCGACGGTGTCGCTCAAGAGAATATTCGGTCGGCACGCATCACCGGATGCAGGGGCATCGCTGGGGCGGAACTCTTTAAGAGCGGCATGAAGTATTCAGGCATCTTGCTGGTAGACAGGTTGTCCGACAACATGTTCTTTCCCCACGTGGCCAGCGACGACACTTGGTACACCGGCGTGGTCGTCTACAATCCGACAGATTTCGAACGCAATATTTTTATAACGCCCCATACGGCGGACGGCGCGACACTGACCCGAAGTTCGATCTCGGTCGAGGCCAACGACAAATACATCGGCGTTATAAAAAATCTGAATTTGCCGGAGCAGACTGCGTGGGTGGAGATTCTTTCGCCCGACCCCGTTTCCGGCTTCGAGTTGTTCGGCACTTGGGACGAGCGAAAGCTGGCGGGCTATACCGGCGTGGAAATCTCCAAGGACCGGGGCGTATTTCCAGAATTGGACGGCGACGGCCACACCGGAATCGCTTTTGTCAATGTTGACGACGTTTCCCGCCAAGTGACTTTGAAAGCCATGAACGACGCAGGCAAGGTGGTCCGGGCGGCGCAATTGAATTTGAATCCTTTCGAAAAGGTCGTGGGGGTGGCCGGCAGGTTGTTCGACGGATCCATTGCGGAGGCCACCTACATCCTTTACGAAGCCCAGGGGCCTGTGGTCGGTTTCCAGCTCAACTTGTCAAGCGACGACACCATGCTCGACGCCATCCAGGGGCTGTAAGGCATCTGTCTAATTTTCACCGGCAGGGGCAATTCGTGGAACCCGAAAAGACATTTTTGGGTTCATCGTGGAATTATGGGGAAATGTTGGTTTTTAGGTTCCCCCCTCAAAGGGGGAAACTCCCCACAAATCGGCGTTGAGTACATCTTTTTTTGCCATTACATATTTGGCAGCGCCCCGGTTTCCGGATCGGCAAGACCTTCATGTTCTGAGGAGGCGTTCGAATTTTCTTCTGACTTCAAACTCTTCTTTTCCTGTTTGAGTCGTCTCTTCTGTTCTTTCTTTTTTTTCTTTGCCAATTCATTTTTGCGTTTTTCGAATTTGTAGTTCGTTCTCGGCAATTATTCCTCCTTTTGTGTTATTTGCACGATTGCGGAAAAGATATGGACCTAATGAAGGCTCGGGGGGAGGGGGGCAGCGGCGCGCAGTTGTCGTTTGCCAATGAAAGCGCCGGAAAACGAAAAAGGCGTCCCCCCCAAAATGGAGGAACGCCTTCTATTATCGGATTGCACTATTAGAGTACGGTGACATTGGCTGCGGAAAGACCTTTTTGCCCTTGCTGTATATCAAAGGAAACGCGGTCGCCCTCGTTCAAGGACTTGAAGCCGTGCCCGTTGATCGCGGAATGATGGACGAATACGTCGTCTCCGTCCTCGCGCTCGATGAACCCGAACCCTTTTTTGTCGCTAAACCATTTAACAGTTCCATTGGTCATGATAACATCCTCCTTTCTTAAAAAATATCAACGTTACGACTGGAGGGTGCCACTTTCTCAAATGGAATGTTCCTTCAGAAATAAACTGTGCCGCACACCAGGCGGGACTTGATTGATCTGGAGATAATAACCTGTAATTCCGAAGAAAGCAAGAAATTTCTTTTTTTATTTTTCAAACAAAGCGGCAAGGCGGCTTGGAAAAATATCGAGTCTGGTCCTCCTGCGGACAAAATTCGCCGACCACCCCGCATGCTTGCCGCAACCCTGATCATGTCGAACAAGCTCGTAGGCAAAGAAAGACTGGAACAATTGTGGGAAAAAATTAGACACCCTTCGTTATAGAGCGTTTCATTATTTGTCGCATCCCGTTGCCAATTCCTCCCCATCCAATGCCCGGTATGATCGCGCGCGCTTTTCGGTTGATCACTAACCAGATACTCCGGTACTTGGGGAATATGGTGCCTTTTTTTATTCGTCGTTGTCCTTTAAAATAGTGGAATAAAAAACAGGATTGAGCCAGAAACGAGCCTCTTTTATCATTGCGTCCATCAAGGGGCTGATTTCGGGAATCATTCCGGTTCTTTTTGCCCGAATCAGGCAACCGACGGACCCGATGACTGGGAGATCATAGGATTTTGCCACGGTCCTTGCAGCGCTTTCGTCCAACAACAGCATTTTCGTTTCCAGTTCCAGCGCCAAGGCGACGGCTTAGGCCTCTCCGTCGTCCAAATTCAAACGTAGCGCCCTGGACAGGTTGGTGTTCACGACATCGGAAACCACGACGAGTTTCGACCAGTGCGACTGGAGTTCAGCCTTGCTCGGGTAATGCTTGCCCTTCACCATTAATTCCATTTCGACGGCCTTGGGCACGCAAATTTTTCCGAAAAGTTTTTCGAGGATATCAAGGCGTCGAATGGCCGCGAAATTTATGAGCGGAGTGGAATTCGAAACGACTATTCGTCGGCTTCCCATTTTTCGACCGTCTCCAGATCCGTCCGATAATCATCGAGATCATAGTGGCGGGGAACTTTTCTCTCCCCCAAAAGAAAATGGAAATCCATTTTTTCCATCCCGGCCAACCGCCGGGCATTGCCTATGGAAATCAATTTCTCCCGGTAAAGTTGGATCGCGAGTTCCTTCTTCAATTCCTCGCTCCAGCGATCTTTTGGAATTTTCAGATCGAACAGTACGTCTTCTTCGATTTCTATTTTTAGAGTTTTCATAACGCGCCATTTGTATATTTTTTTTAAGGGTAACAGCTAATGCAGAGGAATCAAAACCTTCTCGTCCGGGAATCTCCTCCTGCTGTTAGACGAATCGGCCGTGCGCAATGCATTCCGATTAACAACGCAATTGTCGATATTTTATAATATCGGACAAGATTCCACAACCGATTTCAATATCAAAGGGGGGGGGCTTGGTCTTAACATCGGCCGCCTGGATTCCGGGTCTACGCTACATGTTCCAGTCAGGAAATTCCCGGAAGCGACGGAATCCAGCCGTCTTATCAACACCCGGGGTACATGCCGCTCCGCCCGGAATGACGACCGCCGCAACGATAGTCCCTGAAAGTGGCCGATGTTAAGACCAAGCCCCAAAGGGGGATTCTTGTTGTGTTTTCCGGTGATAGGTATTTCAAACAAAAAGCTTCCGAGAATCGAGCTTCTTATTGAGATAAGGCTTCGAATCGGCAGGGATTAAACCAGGTCCCGCCTAGGTTCGCCCAAGGCGGGATTTTTTGTAAACTTTTTTTCACAAACTGATTCGCGCTGCAAACGTTATTTTCCACATCCCGAATTGTCCAATCAGATTCGCATGTATTTTAGTAGGATGAGATCATTGAGCTTGATCGCAGGCAATAGCAAGTTCGATCTCCGCAAACCGAGCGGCCCCGTATGCCACGGTAAACTGCGGATGTTCCAGCACGTGGACGTTCCGGAACAATTCGTCCTCGATGGCCATGGCGAGGGCGGGGTTGTTGGCCGAGCCGCCGTCGAGGTAGAGGTCGTCTTCCAGGTCGCGGTTTCCCGCCAGGTTGGCGATGCGTCGGGCTACCGACTCGTGGAGGCCCTGGATGATGCGTTCCTTGCCGACGCCGCTGGCCATCAGGGAAACGATTTCGCTTTCGGCGAAGACGGCGCATGTGCTGTTGATGGTGACCGGGTCTTCGACGGTCCGGGCGATTTCGCCGAACAGTTCCACGGGGGTGTCCAGAATTCGGCCCGCGACTTCGAAGAAGCGGCCGGTGCCGGCGGCGCATTTGTCGTTCATCTTGAAGTCGAGCAGTTTTCCGGCGGAAGACACGCGGATCACTTTAACGTCCTGGCCCCCCACGTTGATGATGGTCCTGGCTTTTCCGCCGCTTAGCAAGTGCGCGCCCAGGGCGTTGGCGCTGACCTCGTCGATCACGGACTCCGCGTTCTCGATCAGGCCTTTGCCATAGCCCGTGACAGCCGAGGCTTCCAGATCGTCCAGACCGCAGCCCAGGGCTTTTGCGCCCTCTTTGATCAGGTTGTTGGCGATCAGGGCCTGGCCCGGCGCGGTGGGGACCGCCTTTTTCCAGACGATGTCTCCGTTTTCGATGAAAACCGCTTTAATCGCGGTGCTTCCCAGATCGATTCCTACTTTTATTTTCATGATATCTCCTTTGTTTCTATTCCTTGTTCTAAGGCGGTTCGGAGGGGCCAGGCCAGCGCCCGCTCGGAGCATTCCATGCTTCTTACAAATCTTATGCAAGGCCACCTTTCCGTACTCTTTTTTCTGTCGTCCCTGACGGGACTTGGCGTGCCTTAACGATCCCACCCCGGCAATAAATTGCCGCGCTATTGTCTGTCGTCCCTCCGGGACTGCTCGGCTACGAAACAGGGAATACTAACGTCCCCGCTTCTTCCGGTGATTGTGCGATAAGTCTAAATCCTTCCGAAGGCCTCCAGCCGCGCGAGGATGTTGCGGCTGTCCTCGCGAACGTAGTCCGTTTCGATTTTCAGAAATTTATATCCTTTTTCCTTCAATTTTTGCTCCAGTACGAAGCTTTCGATATCGAAGGGGTGGCAGCCTTTGAGAACATGGTGGATCACCCCGCCGATATGAGGGTGGTTTCTCAGGATGTTGAAAAGATGGTTGACCCGTCTTTCGTTGTCTGCGAACGTCGGGCATGTGCTTCCATTGTGGTATCGCTCGGCCAACGCTCTGAGCAGGCCGGGGAGCGACGGGTCGTCGTATCGGGTGGCGCCCGGCCAGATGCGCTCCGAGACGCACATGTCGTCGCCGCATATGCTCATGCCGGCCGACTCGATCAGTTCCGGGAGTTTGAAATTGGGAAAGACGACGGGAGAGCCGACGAGCAGAACGCCCGAGTTTGCGGCTGCCGGGGGCGTTTTTTGGACGACTTCCACGGCCTTGAAAACATGTTCCGTCCATGTCTCCACATGATCGAGCATGAAGCTGTTGGCGACCGAAAGAAACCATACGGCGGAAAAGCGGCCCTGCCTTCTCAGTTCGATCAGGCCCCCGAGCGCTCTCCAGGCGTCCATGAACGTTCGAACCGATTGCAACAGCGTTTTTCGCTTGAGTTTTCTTCCCGTTTGTCTTTCCAGGAACTTGACCAGATCGCAGATTTCCTCCAGCCAGCGGGCTTGCCCCTTTTCCGTCTGGCGAAGGCGGGGGAGTTCCATGAAGTAGACGCTCTCGCTGTCGCATCCGGCCAGTTCCGCGTATTTGACCACCCAGTCGCATGTCGTGGGAATCACGATGGTCGAAGGGTTGGAATTGTCATGCTCCCGCAGTCTTTCTGCGCCAAGGACCGATTTGATCATGGGACATGTGAGTACCGGCGTGTCTGCGGAAGCCAGCCGCGCGGGGGCGAAACAGCCGCTGGCCAGCCGGAAGGGATGGACTCCCATGGCGTGGAAAAGCTCGAATGGCGCCTGGTTGCACAAATGGGTCGCCAGGGGGCGGCCCACCGCTTCCTGGAGCTTTTCCGGGGCGGCCAGGCGTGGCAGCAGGTCCAGGAAATAGTCCCAGGCCGGATGGTAATCGGGACGGCTTTTCAGATTCGACAGGGTCGATTCGAACTCGGCCTGGGTCTCTTTTCCAACCTTGGCCGAAATTCTTTGAAGGCGGGAATTCTGTCTGGTTTCGGCGTCATTCATGGCGTTTTTTTCCTTTGCTGAAATTGCCTGCGACATATTTTCTCGATGAGGAAAACAGGGGCCATCGGAACACTTTTACTCTCAACACGTTGTCTTCGGGACAGGATTCCGTGCAGGAAAGACAGAGCATGCAGTCTTCGCTCAAGGCGTCGCTGCCGCTCTTTTTCTCGTGCACGTCGCGGATGTCCACGGGGCAGACGCGCTGGCAATTTCCGCAGCCGACGCAGCCGTCCACGTATTTTTCAAACCGTACGGGGCTGATCTTTCGAACCAGGTGAATCAGCGTCAGCATGGGGCAGAAGATGCAGAAGAACCTTTCCTTGAAGAACATGCCCGCCAGCATCCCGCCCGCGATGGTCACCGAGAGGACCGTGAATGTCAGGGTGACGGCGTTGGAAAGGTCCAGGGACAGGTGGCGGGTTTCTCCCGCGAACAGCGGCATCAGGGGCTTGGCCGGGCAGATCTGGCAGAATGGCAGGCCGAAATCGGGGTGAAGTCCCGCGTGGGCGACCAGAAGCGGGACTATTATAAGATAGGCCAGCAGGACCCACTTGACGGGCTTGAGCCGGTCCCGGGTCGCCCATTCGTATCGGGATTCCGGAATGCCCAAGCGTCTGCGAAGATAGGTCAGCCAGTCCTGCAAGGTGCCGAAAGGGCATATCCAGCCGCACCAGAATTTGTTGAGCACTATCGCCAGCAGAAAGAAGAGGGCCAGGTAGAAGAGGGCGTCGAGTCCGAAAGAAGTCGCCCATTTGTCCATGGACATTTGCAGGCCTCGCCAGCTTCCCTGCAAGCACATCAGGTAGCAGCCGCCGCCGTTGCCTCGGACGTATGGGCAGGAAAAGCACGGCAGGGCGTACCCCAGGTCGATTCCGAGGCGTCCGCCGTACGTGAGAACCACAAACATGGCATGCTGGACGATCAGTCTGATCTTGGAAACCATGGTTTGTCTCCGAACCTCCTTTGATAGGCGACGAACATGGCGAACAAGGCGAAGGTCGCTCCCAAAAGGACCAGGCCCTGGGAAAGATTCAAATGGGTCGTGATGGAGCGGTGCAGAATTAGGGTGTGGGTTGCCGAGTAGACTTTTCCATTGGCCTCTTCCCGAATGGAAACGACCGTTTCCTTGCTGGCGCGGGGGCCGGTCCTGTCCAGGACGATATCGTGCAGGGGCGTGTAGGCGAATTTGCCGTCGGGACCCAGAACGATTTGCGCCCGGACTTTTCCGTTTTCCAAAATCTCCGCCTTGTTTGCAACCGGGCCTTTTGCCGAGTATTCGAAAAGGTAATCCCGGCCGGTCTGCATGTAATAATCTCCCCGAGACGGCTTCAGGCGCAGGCTTGGCTGGCTTTCGGGAAAGCCTTCGGCGAAGTTGCCGGGCTTGCCCGACCCCTTGGAGGCGCGGCCGAAAAGGGGGGTTGCGACTTGCGCGGTATAGCACGTATCTTCGCATGTCCCCGCCACGAACAGCCGTATCATGGCGTTGGTGTCGCATTCGACTTCCAGGAAAACGTCGTCTCCGTTTCTTTGTATCGGAGCATGATAATATTCGACGTTCACGGAAGAATAGTTCTTAAGGCTGTAAACAGCCTGCAACCCGATCTTTTCTTCGATTTTTCCCCAGCCGTTGCGGTTGTTCCGAATATGGTAGCGCTGGATCATGCCCCCGTTTTTTTTGGTGGTTTGCTCCCCCGGAGAGATCCAGATACGCGCCGGACAGCTCTCGTTGGGCGCCGCCCAATTCACAGGAGACGGGAGAACGGCGTACATGCACAGGCAACAAAAGACGATCGCGAAAAAGCAAAGGAGACATCGCCCGGACGAAAGGTAGTCCGAGCGACTCGGGGCCTTTGTCTTTTTCGAACCTTGCGTTATGACTTTCGATTCCAAGAGGCTTTCCCTTTAGTAATAAAACTTGACGCCGCCTGTAAAAGTGAAGTCGGGCATGACATAGCCGCCTTCCGTATAGTCGGTGTCGAACAGATTGTGAATCCTGGAAAACACCTCCATGTGTTCGAAGGGGCGGAAAGTGACAGCCAAATTGACGATGGGATCGTAGTTTTCCTCCACTTCGACCCCGCTGATTTCGACTGTCTTGTCATGCTGGTAATCGACGTCGCAGGAGATGGTCACTCTATCGGTGGGATAATAGCTGGCGACCAAGTCGAATTTGTGCCTCGGCAGCCTTGTTTCGCCATCCAAGTCCGCGTAGGTGTACGCCAAATCGATTTTCAGCTCGCGAAACGGCCGGAGGTTGATGTAGGTTTCCACGCCGTGGGCATCCGATTCGGACGTGTTTTCATACTTGTAGATGGTGCTGTCGAAGCCGATCTGGTCCTCGAATTCCGTGTAGTAAATAGTAGCCCCCGCTTTCACCTTGCCGTCGAAGAACGACTGGTCGATGCCGAACTCGCAGCCGGTGCTTTCCTCCGGCTTCAGATCGGGGTTTCCGACCGTGACCAGGTTTCCGTCCCACAGGTATCCGCCGTAGACTTCGTACAGGGACGGCGTACGGTACCCGGTACCCGCATGGGCGTGGAACTTGGTGCCGGTGGCATCGAGAAGGTAGGCGGCCGAGACTTCCCACAAGGTCTTGTCGTCGAATTCCTCCGGGTTGTTGTACCGTCCGCCGAGGTTGAAGAACAGGGTCCGATCCAGAAACGCGAACTGGGTTTGCGCGAAAAGGTCCCAGACGTCCCAGGTCTCGTTGAAATGGACCCGGCTGTAGTCGTTGGCGTAGATGTTTCTGGGTTCCTCTCCCTTGTATTCCTGCTTTTCGTAGTCGGCGCCCAGGGTGAGCGTCACCCAGTCGGCCAGGTACAGGTTGTGCTGCATCTCCATGTAGTCGGCCTCGCCGTCGTAGTTGGAGTTGTGGCCGTCGGTCTTGGACCAGTAATAATGACGCTCGGTCTCGGTATGGGAGCCTTTCAGGGAATAGTCCCAGATTTGGGTGACGGAGTGGTTCCAGATCAGTCCCATCTGGTCGAGCTTGCTTTCCCTCCATTGATCGTCGTACGCGCGCTGGGGGACGAGTTTTCCGTTTTCGTCGATTTTCGGCGACGCTCCCATGTCCAGGTCCGAATCGGTGAACATGCCGGTGAATTCCAGGGAGGCGTTTTCAAAGGCCTTCACTCCGGAGCTGAAGGTCATGCCGGTGTTTCTGTAGCCGTAGCCGTAGTCGCCGCCGTAGGTCTCGCCGTCGGTGGTCTGGTACATGGGGTTCAGGTCGATGTAGAACTTTTCCTGGCCGTATGCCAGGCGGCCGTTGGAGAGCAGCGTCTTGTTCGCACCGATTTCCGCACGGGCCTCGGCCTTGAGACCGCTGTCCCATTTTTCCGGCATGACGTTGATCACGCCGCCCATGGCCTGGGAGCCGTAGAGGACCGAGTTGGTCCCCTTCAGGACTTCTATGCGATCCACGTTGCTCCCGGCGTACATGTCCTCGATGAAGTACTGGAACGAGCCCTGGGTGTCGGCGATGTCGCGCATGGGAAGCCCGTTGTACTGGAACTGCGTGTACTGGCTTCCCGCGCCGCGGATGTTGACGACGCTCCACTGTCCCATGCCGCCGGTCCGTCTCAGATAGACGCCGGGAAGGCTGTCCAGCAATTCGGGCATGTAATATTGCTGCCGGTCTTCCATTTCCTCCTTGCCCACGACTTCGACGCTCTTGGTCGTTTCCTCCAGGGGGGTCTCCGTCCTGGTCGCCGTGACCACCATTTCTTCGACCACGGTGACGTCTTCTTCGTCGTTTTTCTCGCTGTCTTCGGCCAGGAGCGGCGGGCAGGCCAGCAGGGAAAGGGCGAGTGCCAACAGTAAAGATTTTGCTGTTACGCAATTCTTGAAAACCATGTTTTCCTCCAATTTTTATTTGATACGATCAATAACAATTGGTACCGAGAGGAAGAATAAGCCATGGAGGGCTTACAGAGAGCGCTCGGCTTCCGAAAATGAAGGAAACCGGCGGCGTCTTTGCTTCTTTTGAAAAGGAAGCGCGACCGAATCCTCGTCAGTCCGTGTGTACAAATGCGGCAACCGGCAGGTCTTCTGGCTTGTCCGCCCGGCCGACGGCCTTCCCGTCTGGCTATTGCAAGACAGTGGCATCTATGATGTCGGTCGGGTCCCCCGCCCGGAATCTTCGGGCAGGGCGGAGTCACAGCGGCGGGACCGCTCCCGATTTCCACGGGATTCCCTATTGTCGCCAAGCGTTTTGCCTGATTGCGGCGACCGGCTGCCAAAAAAAGTCGTAATTTGTCAAATGGGCGAAAGCCCCTGGCACCTCCTTTCTCTTTCTATTCGTACTATGGTAAAAAAAAGAATATTTGCCATGTTGATCGCGCCGGCCCTTGATCCTGGTTCGATGATCGAACTCGTTGACAGAGAGTGCCGTTGACCATATCATTGGACCGAAATTCAGATCAACCGCAATATAGGATCATAACATGAACATATTATCCGTCTCCGAAGCCAAAATGAAATTAAGCGCCCTCGTCGATTCCGTCAGAGAGACCGACGAAGAGGTGGTCATCACGAAAAACGGACGGCCTGTCGCTGTGCTGGTAAGCCCGGACGAATTCGCAAGCTGGCGGGAAACCATGGCAGTCCGCTTTGACGAGGACATGATGGAAGAGATCAGGAGCGGCCTGAAATCGCTCAAAGACAATAACGCCGCGCTGTATACCCTGGAAGAACTGTTGCCGGAGTGACGTCGCCCGCCGATATAAATTTCATCCTCAAGGTGCCGGATGACGTCGCCGCCGCTTTGAAAAAACTGCATCCGATCATCAAAGCCCATATTCGTTCCGGTTTGCGAAATATTCTCCAAGATCCATATGTCGGCAAAATTCTCAAAGACGAGCTGGCAGGTCTGAGAAGCTACCGCGCAAAACGCTATCGAATTATCTATCGCATCGACCGCGAGAAAAAACAAATCGCCCTCGTCGCAGTGGGCCCGCGAAAAATCATCTATGAAGAAACGTA
Organism: Desulfobacterales bacterium; assembly: GCA_963674505.2. Lineage (GTDB taxonomy): Bacteria > Desulfobacterota > Desulfobacteria > Desulfobacterales > SKZT01. Next base: position 3,636,676 of record CAXXIG010000001.1, on the reverse strand, counting down.
TCGGATTATCGTAGACAACCAGGGTTGATTGCAAAGCGTCCTTTCGGGCTGTATCTAAAAATTCAAGTTCACGCCCGCCACGAAGCGTATTCCATCGTCAGGATACCCCTGATGGACCTCGAAGTATTCGTCGAACAGGTTGTAGATGTTCACGAACACTTCCACAGACTTGCCTTTGATCGTCAAAGGCTGTACCGCCTTCAAGTCCACCGTGACGTAATCGTCGAGTTCCTGGGATTTTTTTCCCGTGGCTTCGCTGTAGCGGTCGGATTCGTACCGCATGCTCGCCTCCAGGCGGGTGTCCGTGGCGGGCACCTTGTATTTGGCCGTGGTTTTGAACTTGTGCCGGGGAGTATACGGCAGCTCTGTGTCTGTTTCGTCGTTTTCCGAATCTTGGAGGATATAGCTTACGTCGAACTGGAGGTTTTTATCCCAGGCGTATTTCAAGGAGATCTCGATGCCGTGCCTCCAGGCCTTGTCCGTGTTGACCGGCTGGTATATCAGGTCGTCGCCTCGAAGATATACGATGGCGTCGTTGGTGTCGGTCCGAAACAGGGAGGCTTGCAGGACCCGGTCTTTGGAAAACCTGTGCTCCACGCCCAGATCGTAGGACCAGATTTTCTCCTCCTTCAAGTCGGGGTTGCCGCGCACCTGGTCGATGGATCCGTGGCTGGGCTGGTAGAGTTGTCCGAAGGTGGGAACATTGACCGAGTAGCCCGCGTTGGCCTTGATCAGGGTCTTGTCCGTCAGCTCGTAGCTCAGGCCGCCGGAAGCGCCGGGGTTGAAGTCGAAATCGCTGGTGTTGTCGCCTCGGACGCCCAGTGTCGCGGTGAACTTGCCCAAACGCCTGTCGTACTGGGAGTGGAGTCCAGCCGTGACTCTATGGTGTTCTCCCGTGAGGGTGTGATCCACGTCGTCGCGTTCCAGAATGCCTCCCAGACGGAGCATCCAGATTCCCTCCTCCTCGGACCAGGTGAAGTCGGCCTTGGTTCCGAATTTGGTGTCGTCCAGGTCGGAGGTGAACCCGGATTGGGACTTGTCTTCCAGATCGACCTGGTCGGCGTAGGCTTTCAGGGAGTAGTCCCCTGTGTCGCCCATGAACCCCCTGGCCTGGAAGTCGAAGGAGCCCTTTTCATACCGTTGCCTGGCGTCGGGGGTGAGATTGTCCTCGGGGCCTGCGGAGCCGTACTCGGCGACATAGTACCGGCCGTTTAAGTCGTATTGCATGCCCTCGCTGGTCTTATGGTCGAAGTGGGCGCTGAAGATACCCTTGTCCCGGTCGCTGTTGGTCCGCTTGCCGTCGCTGTGCCCCCCGGCGGCCGTCAGCATGACCGTGGAATCCGGCATATTGGCGATATAGCTGAGACTGCCGTCGAACAATCCGTATGAACCGGCGCTCACTTTCATGCGGCCCGTGTGCCTGGTCTTTTTTTCTTCGGCCTCTTCGTCGGGCCCTGAAGACGGCGTCGGCTTGAAATCGTGGGTGACGATGCTGATGGCGCCGTCGGTGGCGCCCGGACCCAGCCAGACCGGGACCGGCGGCTTGAACACGGTCACGGACTTGACGATCTCCATGGGGATGGTCGATAGATCCGCGCCGCCGTATTGGCTCGAATTGAGAGGACGCCCGTTGAGAAGGACCAGCACGCCTCCGGACTTGCCCGACCCCCGAATGGAAATCCGCGACCCGATGCCCGCCGACGACCGGACTTCCACCCCAGGCATGCTGTTCAAGGCCTCTTCCATGCTCAGAAAGTTTCGTTCCAGGATCTCCTGCCTGTCGATCACGGTCACTTGCTGCGGATGGTTCTGGATGTATTCGTCGATCTTGTCCGCCGTGACGGTGACTTCGTCCAGGACGGCCGGCGCGTCGGCCCCGACGCCATGTCCGGCGGTCCCGCTGTCCTGGGCGAAGACGACCGCAGTGGCGAAAAAAACGACGAAGATTGCTCCGAGACAAGCGGCCGTTCGGCTTGCCGCAATCCATAGTCCCATGCTGCCACGATTTTCCATGTTAGTCCTCCGGTACATAAACCATACTCCCGTCTTCCAGTTGATAGGCGATTCCAAGACGCTGGCCCTTGCCTTGCACCGTCTCCTTTGTCATCCTTACCGCCTTGATTTTCTTTCCCTGCTTGGTGATGATTTCCATCTCGTTTTTCTCGGTGTTTTGCTTGACCATGGTGAAAGACGAACTTTCGTTGAAAAGGTCCTGGAGATGGTACACGCTGAACAGGGCCATGATGAGCCCCACGATGAAAACCAGGCCGAGATCGAACAGATTGGCGATTCCGGTCATGGGATCGTCGTCCCGAAACGCTTGCTTGCCGAAGTCGGTGCGCGCTTTTTTAGTTCTTCGCTTGCGCATATAACGCATATTCCATCCTTTCCATGCTTTCCGTCCCGCTGGGGATTGAATCTTCGGAGACCGTTTCTCCGGCGATCATTTCCGTGGCCAGCTCCATGTTCTTGACGTCCTCCTCGACCCAGCGCCTGCGGACGGTATAGAGGAAAAAGGCTGTGGTACCCACGGCAAGGCCTGCCACGGTGGTGGTAAAAGCGATGACCAGGTCGGCGGAGAGCCGGGTCATGTCCCCTTGGCCCAGTGCGGCCAGGCCCGTGCCCATGGGAATGAGGGTGCCGATCAGCCCCAGGGACGGAGCCACCCGGACCAGGATGCGCAACCGATCCATGGATTTCCACAGCCGCAGGGACACGGTCTGGAGCAGATTCTCCACGGCCGCATCCGAACACTGATTTGTTCCGGCCAAGTTTCGCAGCATTTCGACAAATTGGACCACCCGTGCGGGGACAATCCCTTCGAGCTGTCCGTTTTTCAGCGCGTCCGGGAGCAAATGGGGAGCGCAGGGCTTCAAGCGCGCTCTTTCCAGCCATTCGGCGAAAAATCCCCCGAGGCAGGCGATGACGAAGAACGTCAGCGCCACGAGCAAAAAGAGCGTCGGGTAGAGCAGGGACGCGGAAATCAGATAAATGAAAGTTTTCAAAAACGCGCCTATTTCGGTCATGGTTTTCTCCTCTGCTTTGTAAAGGTAAAGCCGAACCCGGAAGCAAATGTCGCGGCCACGCAAAAAGCGAAGGCGACCAGGTGCGGGAGCTTCCGGGATGCGGCATCCGTGGATGACATGGACAGCCGGTGTATTTTATCCGCGTCCGCGAACTGGGGCATGAGCGTCACGGAGAGCAAGAAGTAGACGGAGATCAGCAGCATGGCCGCGCCCAGGACGGTTTCCGGCGGGGTTTCGCTCCGATGTCCGCCGAAGGAAGCCGTCAGGAGTGTCAGGCCGCTGACCAGAATGAATGTGGCGAACAACGAAAGGGCCGCCGTCCAGGAAGATTCCGGAAACAAAGCGATGAGAAAGCCGAGGGACATGAAGACGACCACCGCGCAGACCGGGCAGGGCACCACCAGCAGAAGCCATCCGCGACTGGCCGGTCGTCCGCTTTTCTCCTCCCGCAGCAGCTTGATTCCCCACAAAGCCAGCGCAAGGGCCATGAGCAGGTGCACGACCATGCCGGACTCCATGAATGCCATGACGGCCGCCAAATGCTTTGTCAAATCCAGTTCCACCAGCGCCTGGCGGCTCCCCAAAAACAAGAGCAGATAGGCGAGCGCGTACAGACCCACGACCCCGGCCTTTTTCTTTTTGGACGCGGTTTTCAAAATGTAGTATTGGAGGCCTACGCCGCATTTCACGGCAAAGACCCCGATGCTGAACACCACTCCCAGAATCAGACTTTTCCAGACCATGTTTCCCTCCTTTTTTTGCGTCCGCCCCAGACGAACAGTCCGATGATGGCAAGTATGAACAGGGACGCCGTCCACTGGATTCCCGAGGAAGTCAGTTCGGAGGTTTCGTCCTTGGTATCCATGTCTTCCATTTTGTATCCTTCTACTTTTTCGGCAGTGTCCTCGGCCGGGTCGTTCGGCGACGGTTCGCTGGGTTCGGCTTTTTGATCCGCCGCCGTTTCCGTTGGCGGGTTCGTTGACGGCGCCGTTTGGCTTGCCGCGAGCTTTTCCAGAAGGACCTTGCGGTCGGCCGTCTGCTGCTCCAGCGTGCTTTTCGCCGCTTTTTCCACCGCGAGCTTGAATTTTTCCACCATCTCGGGAGAAAGCACGCCGGGAATGGAGATCAGGTTGACGGTCATCTGGTTGAGCATGGGGTTGTTGCAGGTGTGGTCGCAGCAGGCCACGCCTTTTTCCACCACGTTCACGGCGTACTCGGCGGCGAGTTTTCGTGTGGTCTTTTCGTCGGTTTCCCAGTATCCCTTCCTGACGGCCTCCAGCATGCGGGCGGTCATGGACTGGTAGGCCCAGGGATTGTGCTCGTCGAAAAATTCCGACAGCTCCATGCCGTACTTGTCCTCCACGTAGACCTCGAACACCTGCCGCCATTTGTCTTCGTCCACGGCGTCGCGAACGGTGACCTGCCATCCCCAGAGGTTTTCCGCGAAATCGGCCATCTGCCGCGCGCCGCCGTAGTTTTCCTTCTTCATTCCCTCGATCCACTGGGGATTCAGATACCGCGTGCGCATCTCCCGGCCGATGGTCTTGGCGACGTCCTCCACCATGATTTCGTCCTTGCGCCGGTGCATGGTCACCATGGTGTCCGGGGCCTCTCCCTTGATATTTTTCACGGCCAGGGACATGCCCCCCAGGTACATGAAGAAGTCGTCCGTGTCGATGATTCCGATCACGTTGGTGGACCGGGAATGCACGGCCACCTCCACCCCCCGCAGGTTTTCCACGAAGGCGTCCTTGACCGGCACCGCCCACTTTCCCTGGCCCACGGCGAACTGGACCCGGTTCAAGTAGACGTTGCTGACCGCTTCGTCCGAGTCCCACAATGCCGATGAACCCGTCATCTCCGCCACGCCGTTTCCGTAAGAGCCAGTTTGTTCCGTGAAGATGCGAAAGCGCGACTGGGATTCCGCTTCGTCCTCCTTCATGCCGGCCTTCATGAGGGCGGCTTTGATCGTTTGGTTGTTCCTGGCCAGGAAATTTTCGATGTCGGTCTGGAGCATGGCCTTTTGGACGGCCTCGTCCAGGTATACGAGCTTGTTGGGAAACATGTCCCGGTAGAGGCCCGATGGATTGATCAGAACGTCGATTCTGGGTCTTTGCAGCTGCGCTCCGGGGATGACCCGGCTTCCGGTCACCCGGTCGGTGGCGTCCCAGATCGGCTCCACACCCATGAGATACAAGGCGGTGCTTTCGTTGACGCCTTCGTTTCGTGTGGTTTCCGTTGCCCACAGGACGATTCCCACCTTGTCCGGGTACTTTCCGTCCTTTTCGAGCTTCTGCTCGATGATCTGGTCGGCCGCGCGCTTGCCGATCTCCCAGGCCGCCTTGGACGGCACCCGGGCCGGGGAGAAGCCGTAGAAGTTTCTACCAGTAGGAATGGCCGCCAGGTTGCGAAGAGGATCGTTTCCTTCGCCCGCCGGCACGTATTCCCCGTCGAGCGCGCGGATAAGGTTGTCCATCTCGTCGACGGGGGATGCGTCCAAATCTTTTCGCACTTGTTCCGGGTCCGCCTGCGGGTTCTGGTTCATGATCAGGCGCACGGTCTCCGCCGCCGCCTCGGGATCGTAGGCTTTCCCGTAGGTGTGCAGGCCGTAGGGAAGCGCATTGGTGTCGATCTCGTGGAGAAAAAGATGGATTTGCTCCATGGCCTCCTCGTCGAGTTTTTCGATGGACAGGTCGTTTGCGATTCCGGTTTCCTCCACCAGCTTGGACATCATGTTCATGTATTCCGCTGCGGTTTCGCTGCCGTTGGCCTTGGCGTTTTCGTATTTGTGAAACAGGTCGTGCATTTCCCTGTATTCGTTGTGAAGGTCGGCTTCCAGCATGGGAGGGGTGAGATGGTCGATGACCACGCCCCTGCCCCGGCGCTTGGCCTGGACCCCCTCGCCGATGTCGTCCACGATGTAGGGATAGATGTTGGGAATCGCCCCGGTCATGATTTCGGGCGGGTCCGAGGGGGCGAGGCCCACCTGCTTGCCCGGAGACCATTCGTAGGTGGCGTGGGTCCCCAGGTGGATCATGGCGTCGGCCCCGAACTTCTCCGACAGCCACAGGTAGGCGGCGATATACTGATGGTGGGGATACAGGTTCTGGTCGTGGTAGAGCTTCATGGGCTCGTCGGACCACCCCTTGGCGGGTTCCGGGAGCAGGACCACGTTGCCCAGCTTCACCATGGGAAGGATCATGGCGCCGTTTTTGACCATGATCGCGCTCTCCTCGGGAGGTCCCCATTGGTCGAGCACGGGCTTTTTGAATTCTTCCGGAAGCCTTTCGAACCAAGTCTTGTACTCTTCCATGGAAACCTGCTCCACGTCGCCCGATTCGGCGAGGGCGTCCAGCTCGCCGGGCGCCCAGGAGCCGATGTTGCGCCCCCCGGCCAGCACCATTTTCTGGAGTTCGGCTTCCACGAGCTTGTCCTCCCGGTCGATGGAGTAGCCTTCCTGCTTCATCCGACCCAGGATGTACTGGAGGCTGCGAAAGACGTTTAGGTAGGCGGCGGCGATGTTCTGCTTTCCCTGGCTATGGTTGTAGTAGAGGATCGCCACCTTCTTTTCCGTATTGGGCTTGCGCTGGAGCACGGCCCATTTTTTCAGGCGGGATATCAGCAGTTCGGTCGTGTCGTCGATCATCTCGTACACGAAAAAACGCTGGCCGGTGTCGGGATCCGACAGTTCCTTCTTGCCGATCAGCACCGACGGCTCGATAGCCCCGGACAGTTCGGGAATGGCCGCAGCCCAGACCGTCTCCATGGGACCCAGGCCGACTTCGCTCTTTCTCCACTCCTCGATGGTTTCGGCATAGGGGCGAATCACGTTGAAGATCGGCACGTTCATTTGCTCCAGCGAGGAACGGACCCCGTCGTCGATGGCCGACTCGAATTTCAGAGTGAAGGCCAGGACCATGTCCACCGGGCATTTGCCGTCGACGGGCCTGAAAAAGTCCCCCAGCACGGTTCGCACCAGGCCGAAGGTGGGCGCGGCGTTGAAACCGGAGGACTCCAGTTTCCGGATCAATGCCTCGGCCGCCTCCACCTGCCCCACTTTCAGCGTGCTGGAGTAGAACATGAGACCCACCCAGGGAGCTTCCGCAGAGAAGCCGGGACGGGAAGCGTACCATTTCTTGTAGGAAGCCATGTCCGGGAATTTTTCGGGAGCGTCCGGATGGTAAAAGCAGGATAGGGGCCCTGTCTCCACAGGCTCGTAGGCGACGGAGGAATCGACGTGGCGGTGGACCCCCAGGCGGACCATGTTGATCAGGTTGACCACGGTCACGTTGCGGTAATAGCCCATGACTTGCTCGTCGAACAAAAATCCCTTCCCGCTCAGGTCCTCGATGTCCCCCGCCGGGTTCATGGCGTAGACGGTCCGGCCTTCCATCAGTTTTCCATCGACCATGTAGTCGGCCAGTTGCCTCACCATCACATTGACGAACACCACGGACGATCCCTCTATGAACGCTTTGGCCCCTTTCATTTTTTCCAGGTCTTCCTGCGTGAAAAAACGGACTTGCACGTTTTCGGGAAGTTCGAGACGCTTCAAGGCCTGGTGCACCTGGTAGCTGTTGATGTCCACTTCCAGGATGGAGATTTGGGCGGCAAATACCGGCGACAAAGAAACGTAGAGATAAAAGGTCGCCAATGCCAAGGTGAGAAAAATGTGTTTGCGCATCGCTGTTACTGGTCCCTTCTTTCTTCCGATTTGGATTGGATTCCGGCGGCAAGCGCGGAGAAAGCCTTGCCTACGACTACCGGCATGTTGTCGGGAATTTCGACCATTGCCGACGGGGTGCCCGAACCTCCCGATATTCTGGCCGCGACGGCCGCGCAGGAGTCTTCATAAAAGGACAGATCCTTGATCGTCCCTTTCCCGTATTCGTCGCTGATCGCCAGGGCCGTTTCCATGAAGGACGCGTAATAGGGGATGGATAGCAAAGATTCCAGTTCCAAGGCCAAGGCCTTGGAATCGGAGGCGGCAGGGAAGGCTTTGGCGATTTTATCCAGATCGATCTTGCGCTCGTGCAACCGTTGAAAGATGTCCCGGTCCTTCCTGGTCCCGTCTTGCTTGGATATGGCTTCGATGACTGCCTCGTAGACCGCTTTGGCGATCAACTCGCCGATTTTGGCGTGGCCCCCGGTAAAGTCGGCGGCAGTGCCCTCTCCCCGGACCATGAGGATGTTGTCCGTGCCCGTGCCCGTGGCGCGATGCTCGAGCGGGGTGTACGTGCTGCGGATATCCAGGTCCAGAAGGGCTGCAGTCTTGGCCTCGGTGGCGGATATGACCGCCTTGGCCATGGCGCCGTCGGTGAGCTTGCGGTTGGTGAGAACGATCATGTTGATCGTCCCATGCTCCACGTAGCCGCCCGTATCCTTGGACATGCGAAGGGCGTTGTCCCGCACGCCGGCCGTCGCCAGGACCGTGACCTTGATGTCGCCGAAAGTCTCCGTCTTGACCGCCAGGTTGTCCATGTCCGCGCCGGTCATCAGGCCCGCGTACGCTCCTTCCGTCAAGCCGAGGTTTTCCCGGATGGCTTTCTGCGCCCCTTTCGTTCCGTAGGCCATGTGGCACAGACTCGAGGCCATGGGCACAAACGTGTTTCCCGCCGCCGCAGCGCCTGGAATAAACCCCTCCATGGAGGAATGCACGTCCTGGGGCCTTTCGAAACGAACCACAACGGTTTTGAAGATGGAGTCCGCCACCCTGTGCTTGACGATTTCGGCATGCTCTACGTAATCGAGATCGACTGCGAGGGGCTTTCTTTCGAGGACCGCGTTTTCCAGCACGGCTTTTTCGCTGTCGGCGAAGGTCGGCATGTACACCACGGTGGCGAGCCACTGGATGAAATTACCCGCGCGGGCGGAAACCCGGCAGGTGAGGTCGCAGGGAAACATCGTGGTGACCAACCCGTTTTTCACCGCGTCCACGTCCCTCCATCCGTCCCGGTCCAGCAGCGCGCGCACCTTGTCCTCGTTTTGATCGCAACCGAAAACCACCTGGGGATTGAAACTCTTCCATTGCTCCAGCGTTACGGGCACGGCGAAACCGTTTTTGCCGGACCGGGGAGTCAGCCCCCCGGCCGCCTCGATCACCTCGTTTAAAAAGGAGTCGTCTCCGGGCCACATGAGTTCATTTCCGCCCAAAACCCTTGCCACGCGCTTTCGCTTTTCCGGGGGGACGTTTTCCAGCCTGGACTTCACGAGGTCGATTTGTTCCCGGTTACGGTCGATGACACCTTTGGCTTGCTCTTCGCAATCGAACAGCCGCCCGAGTTCCGCCATGTGGCCAAAGGCGTCCGCCATTTTCTTCACCGACAGGAACATCACCTTGACGTCCGACGACTCGAAGCGTTGCAGGGCTTCTTCATGGGAGGGCGCCGCGATGATCAGCTCCGGCCTGCAATCGTAGACGGCCTGTATGTTCGGGTGAAAGTAGCTCCCCAGGTTCTTGACGCGAAGGCCGCTGTTTCTGAGCATGTCCTGGCGGGTAAGACCGACGAGGACGTCCTCGCGACCGAACTCGACCAGCATTTCGGTCACGTAGGGCGCTAGGCACGCCACTCGTTGCGGCGGCGATTCGAACCGCATCTCTCTTTTTGCCGAATCGGTCAACAGCAGGGGAAATTCGGCCCCGAAAGAAGCCCCCTGCAAAAGGAAAAACAAACCCGCCAGAAAAACACCCGTTGCGAAAATCAATTTGGTCGAAACCATAACACCCGCCTTTCGTCGGTCCCCGCGCCCTGTCGGCGACGGAGGATTCTCCTTGCGATACGATCAAACCCTTTTGAGCAAAAAAAAACCGCGTCCTTTTTTCCAAAAGGCGCGGTTGCTCCGTTTTTACCAACCCGTCGTGGTGTTCTATTTTTCGAGGCGATTTCCCGTCGCCCGCCCCGGTGTTTCAACGCGTTGAAACAACAAGGCTATAATCGTTCGAGCAAGTCTTCTGGCTCCCGGGTCGTTCTCCAGTTCGAGCCTTCCCGTCGAATTTTTCGACAGTGGCATCCGGTCGGCAGCGCCTTCCGGATTCTTTTCGAACCTTTGTCGCCGGTTACAGCGGCGGGTCCGCGCCGGTATTCCACCGGCTTCCTTTTCAATCCCAAAAAGGAACTCGAAACGTCAGGCGAATTGTTTAGCAAGGTCGTATGTCTTTGTCAATCGGAAAACGAGGGCCACCCTGCGCGTGGAATCTTTCCAGGTCAAGGACGCCCGTTTTCATCCGCAACTGGACTGTGTCGTCTTTCGACTTGTTGGAAAAGACATGTTTGACCAGATTTTCCGGACTGCTTCGGTTCTAAGCGGATTGAATTGTGTAAACCAAGAGGTGTGCAAGACCGGCGGATATGATATGATCGAAAGAGTCGTCGCCGCGCCAAAATCGGCGCGGTCCTTGGTTCATAAAACCAAAACGGGGAAAAGAGATCAAGTGCCGTGTTTGGAATCTCCGTTGTCCCAGGCACGGCGAGTCGATTGAAAGTACCGCAAGGAGGCGGTACCTCGCTTAAACAAAAACCGCATTCTCCGAAGGATATGCAACATGCCGAACGCCATCGCGACCTTTACCGGGAATTGCTCGACCTTCCCGAGGACAAGGTCGGGGAAATCATCTCGGGAGAACTTCATGTCCAGCCCCGACCGTCGCCCAAGAACTCCTGGGCGTCTTCGGGGCTGGGAGCGGACCTTTTCGGACCGTATTCCAGAGGCAAGGGAGGTCCTGGCGGGTGGTGGATTCTGGACGAACCCGAACTTCATCTGGGCGAAGAAGTCTTCGTCCCGGACATAGGCGGCTGGAAAAAGGAACGGATGCCTGCACTGCCCGAAATGGCCTGGTTCTAACTCGCTCCGGACTGGATCTGCGAGGTCCTTTCCCAAGCACGGCCCGAAAGGACCGCATATTGAAGATGCCGGCATACGCGCAACACTGCGTAGGCTACGCCTGGCTGGTCGATCCGGTCCTGAAAACCCTGGAGGTGTTTCGCCTGCAAAGCGGGCTCTGGACGCTTGTCGGCGCGTTTTGCGAAAACGACCGCGTCTCTGCGCCCCCCTTCGAGGAGGTGGCAATCGAAATGGCCCTGCTGTGGGGCGAATGATTGTGGGGAAGGTTTGCAATCCCGTTATCCGTTCCCGCAGGAAACTGCGGAAAAAATCGATCCCGGAAAGCTGTGGCATTTTTACGAACGCCATATCTAATTGGTTGCAACGCTGCCTTTTGCCTTCTTTATCCCGCATGTTTGCATGTAATCGAGCGGTCTTTTTTAGATCGGGTGGCGGAGTCTGGGAACGAGAACGTTTGCATTGCCGTCTTGATTTCCTAATCCCGCAAATCCGTGGAGAGACCGAAACGATAAATGTTTGTCAATTTGTTGGTTTCGCGATATGATTCCGACGATTGTTCGGAATGCCAGGGCGAGAATCCGTCGCCGCACTCCGTTCCCAAAAACAGCATTCTTTGCCTGGAGGGCCATTTGGACGGCGAATTCAATTCCCAAATCCGATATGAAAGGTTCAATGTTTCCCTTGACAAAAAACTTTTAAAGGGTTTCAAATACTGGGCGAACTCGGATAAGACCAATCCCAACAAGCTGATCGGGCAATTCATGAGAAACTATGTGGATTATCTCGATAAATCCTTCGTCGAAAAACCGGATGCTGAAAGTCCGCAGAAGGCAAATGCGTATTTGTCGGTTTACGTGCCATCCGATGTTTATCTGTCGTTCAGGGAAAAAATCGAAAATGAGGGCATAAAACAAAAAAGAGTGCTCCTGCAATTCATCGCAAATTATGTTGGGTTCATGTCCGATGCAAGCGGAAACGGCGATTGATTCAAAAAAGAAAGTGGCCCTTGAAGAAGCTGTGTCGAAGGCGCTCCATGAGATACCCCGCGAATCGAGGGATTTTTTGTCGCTGAGCTTCGGCCTGGGCGAAAACCGTCGTCACGGACTCGAGGAAATTTCCAAGGCCCTCGGCAAGAGAAAAAAGCATTGCGAAGGCCTTTTCGACCGCTCCGTCAGATTGCTGCGCAGGCCCCGGTTGTGGAAACAGCTTTCCGGTTTTGTCGGAGTGGCGGACGCATGCATGTGGTCCGCTGTTTCCAAGGAAATAAGCAACGCCGGAAGTATCGTGCCCGATTTTTTCGGCGAAGCTTTCGAAAAAAAAACGCAGCGAGCGGCGGGCGAAGCCGAGTTGCTGTTGCGGGTGCGATATGGAGACCTCGGCGAATGGGTGAAGACGACATCTTCGGAGTCTGCAAACGCCTGGTACAGATCCCGGTACTCGGAAGAAACGGTGGACGAAGCCCTCCTGTACTTGAGCCGTGAACTGGACGACTCCAAAGGCTTGATGCTTCGCGAATCTTTTCTCGAAAAGCTCAACGACGACGAGCCGTTGTTCCAATTGGTCTTGGAGCTTTCCGATTTGAACTTGCTGCCAATCCGGAAGTTCATTGTCAAAAGGCCTGTGACTTCCATGGTTCTCAGGGGCATTCGCCTCTACCTGCTTTTATTTTTCAAATACAAATGTTCGCTTGTGAAAATAGATGTCCTGATCGACGATTTCTACCGGATGTACCCCGACGACAAATTGAACGAGGACATAGCCAAAAGAGTGCTGGAAAGATTCCCCCGTCTTCTGGGCGTTTTTGGCGGTGCGGCCTGGGCGAGAGGCTATTACGTATCCGACGCATTGAAACCAAAACCGCAAAAAGATGCCGATAATCGACAGGACGCCTTGCCACGATATCGATACGACAGGCCATGGGACGACATGGGCGTGGGAGAAATTATTCGGGATGTCGTGGAATACAGAGGCATAGCGACATTTGTAGAGATCATAGATGATTTCAATGCAAGGACCGGCGGTCGATATCATGAAGCAAACGTGCAGGGGGTGCTCCGTACCAGCGATACGATCGTCGCGTTTACGCCGATATATTATGGGCTTCGCGACGAACTGTCCCTGTCCTCCTCGCGCGACAAGTATTACTCCATTCTCGCCAACCAGCGTTCCTGCATCAGATTCATTTGGAGCAGGTACGCAGGGGAGCCGCTGGGGTCATATCCCCTCTGGACCCCGGAACTGGAATACTGGTACTGCCGCTGGGCCGAATCCGAATCGCAGGTCGAGGCCGGACTCGATCTCGGCGGGGATTCGGACTACTGGCGAAAGCAAAAAATCTTCCAGTCCCTGCTCGCGGTAGCCGAACCCGACTGCTGGACAGTATCGGAAGAAGAAAAGAAGCTCTGGCGACTCAAAAAGCAATCCATGGCAAAATATCGTTTTGCGCAAGATTTCCGACAAGGAAACTGGATGAACACTATCGCATTGCAGGAAATCTTTTCCCTGGCCGTCCTGACCGGAAAACTTGGCTTTATGAACTGGATTCGCGCCAACGCTCATATCTATAAATCCAGGAATAGGAAGAAAGCGGCGGCCGTCATGGTCTTTCTGGTCGCCATGGAGATACTTCGCCCTGCCAAGCATTGGCAGCAAAGGCACGAACCAGGCGATGGAATCGACCAGGCCGTTCATGCGATGGTCTCGGAAATCCGGAAAAAAGGTTTCGTTCATTGGAAAGACGACGCAGGCAGGAAAATGATAGCGCGGATCAAGGAAAACATCGGCAAAGGCAAAGATTTCGGTTGGGTCAAAGCCGAAGACGTCGCGGCTGTGATGGCTCACAATTCCGAGCAGTGGGAAACGCCCGGAACGAAACCAAAGCAGATACAGCTGGAATTGCCGTTCTGAGAGAACTCGCCTCGCATCGGTCGACCATATTGTCGCAAATCATTGAAAAAACAAGGAAAAGGAGATGAGCGAATATTAATTTTACGAATTCAGAAGCATCGACAAGCCGTTGACCGAAACCGAAATGGACGAAATCTAAAGCTGGTCCAGCAGGACCGACCCGACGCCGCACGGGGCCGTATTCGTCTACAATTACGGAAGCTTCGGCAGGGATGAATTGAAGGCCGTCGAGCTTCCAATTGAAATAATGGTGCTACAGCTATTAATGAGTGATCATCGGGGAACGCATAGAGGAACTTGATAGAAAACATTTTTCTCGGAACTGGCTCGACAGGTTCGAAGGTGGCGCCTATGATAACTTATGCATCAAAACTTTCCATTGCACGGGTATCATCTGCGAGGCCGACTATATCGAATTGTCAACCGTTCCGCGATATAGCGTCGGAGGCCCGCGTGTCTGCCAAGGTGCGCCGCCAGGAAATGACTTTAAAAACACCTCGGATGAAGCAACTCCGAGGTGTTTCTGTTTTACAATAAGATCGTTTCAAGTTGTATCTCCGCAGTCGTTTTGCATCACACGTCGAAGCCGGGCTCTTATGGCGCCCGAGCCCCTTGGTATTGAAACGAGCAATCTCTCCGGGTCGCTGAAGTCGCTGTATCTATTCCTCGGTTTCTCTCGTTTCTTCCGCGACTTCGCTTTCTTCACGCCCTTGCCCATCCTTGTCTTTTTCTGTTTCCTCGGGCTCTTCGAGAGCGACCACATCTGGCAATACATCGCTGAAAACGAACCCGTAGATGTCCCATACGGTTACAAACAGGGCGGCGATGATCGGGCCGATGACAATTCCCGCGATGCCGAAGAGCATGATGCCGCCCAAAGTGCCGAAAAGGATCATCAGCTCGTGCATCTGGGTGTCCTTGCCCACCAGTGCAGGGCGCAGGAAATTGTCTACGCTGCCCACCACCACGCCGCAGAACGCTGCCAGTCCTATGGCTTTGGCGTAGTTTCCGCCGAAAGCGAGAAATAGCGCCGCAGGACCCCATACCAGAGCGGTGCCGATACCCGGCAGGATGGACAGCACGACCATGATCACACTCCAGAACAGAGCGCTGTGAATGCCCACGGCCCACAAGGCCAGCCCAGCCAGTCCGCCCTGGGCCAGGCCGATTACCGCCGTGCCCTTCAGGGTCGCCCTCGTAACCGACGTGAACTTGTTGAGCATCCGCCGCTCGTCTTTGTCCTCCAAGGGCAGATAGTAGAGCATCTTCTCGAGCACTTTGATGCCGTCTATCAGGAAGAAAAACGTCGTGTAGAGAAATATGAACATCAGAAACAACAGGTTCACCGTGCCGAGCGTGATCGCCTGGAAACTGTTGAGCAGGTATTTGCTGATCGCGCCGACGATCTCCCCGCCTTTTTGCAAGATTTCCTTTCTGTAGGGATGGATATGTTCCGCAAAGGGAAGGCTGCGCATGATGTCGTCGAGGGAACTGGGGTTTTCGATCTGTTGCTGTATCCATGGCCTGACGTTTTGCCCCACGCTGATCGCCTGACTGGTGACGACCCCCGCGAGAAACCCTAGGGGAACCAGGATCAGGAAAACAATGACGAAAAGAGTCGCCATGGAGGCCAGAATGCGCCGGTTTCCGAACCATTGCACAAACCGTTTGTACAACGGGCGCATCAAAGCGGAAAAGATCCCGGACAAAATGATGACCATGATGAATTGCCGAATCATGGCGAGAAAGATCGCCGAGATGAAAATGACGATCAACAAAAGAACAAGCTTGCTTACCTTTTCACGTTCCATGGTCTATCCTTTCAGTCGGATTCGTTCTGCGGCCATAGAAGCCCGCCTTCTGTTTCATGCTTCCTTCCTGCTTGAATTCATAGAATATGGACCCGTCCTTGTCAACGAAATTGACCTCTTTCCAGCAATTCTAATTTTGCGCTATCAGTCGGATAATGTTCAACTGGAAATGGAACTCGGGATTAATTTCCGAAAAAAAACAAACATGCGCGTCTTTTGAAAATCCCTATCATCGAAAAATATGGTTGATCGGCAATAAACATTCGAGCAGTTCAGGAGAAAGAAAACGGAATTCAATGCGAATGATTCAGGTTCGGCAATAAAGGGAAAAGGCCGCCTGTCCGGGAGGCTGCGAACGCCAAGGGCCGGCAATCAATGGCGGTATGGAAGAGAGTCCCGTGCGCTTCGGTTCGGGATGGCGAGGGGTTGGATGGCTACGAAGTGTCCGGGACGGGATGTTTGGATGCGAGCCCGCGTATCATGAAATCGAGCCCCTGGTCCTTGATCGTTTGGCATACGGGCTGTTTGCAGTACAGATCGTCGCCCAGGACGGTGGAGCCGAGTCCTTTGAGAAAGGTGCCGTATTGCTTCAGCCAGCGCTTGGCTGCGGCGTTTTCGCAATCCTGCTTTTCGTGGCCGTCAAACGATATGTCCAAAAAAGGGAAAGACCGCCAACGGAGGCACCTCGTCCAGAAGACCTCTGATATGATTGTCGCACGGGATCTTTTCGACGCCGAACAGGGAATCCGCGTTGTCTCGCCCATTGTATTTACGCATCGCGGTTTGGAAAGTGGATGATTTTTTTAAGATTGACCAAAATTAGAATTGATGGATCGGTCTATGTTGCGTTTGCGTACCGCAATGCATTGTGTTATTTATTGCGTTTGGAAGCGTCTGAAACCTCCTGTTTTCATGGGGCGTTTCACGACAGTACCGACAAAATGAAAAATCACGCGTTGGCGAGAAAAGGGCGCCCTGCGCGGAAACAGCGAAAGGATTCAAAAAAATGGCGCGCGTACTGATCATCGGCGCCGGAGGCGTAAGCCGGGTAACCGTGCACAAATGCGCCCAGGCGCCCGAAGTTTTTTCCGATATCGTCCTGGCAAGCCGGACCGTCGAAAAGTGCGAACGGATCGCCGAGGACGTTCTTCAAAGGACCGGGAGAACCATCCGCACCGACCGGGTGGATGCCGACAACGTGGCGGAGACCGTCGCCCTGATCGACAAATACGAACCGTCCCTGGTGCTCAACCTCGCCCTGCCCTACCAGGACCTCTCGATCATGGACGCCTGCCTGGTCACTGGCACGGACTATCTCGACACGGCCAACTACGAACCGCCCGACACGGCCAGGTTCGAATACAAGTGGCAGTGGGCGTACCAGGACCGGTTCAAGGAAAAAGGAATCATGGCGCTTCTGGGATCGGGGTTCGATCCGGGCGCCACCAACGTGTTCTGCGCGCACGCCGCCAAGCACCATTTCGACACGGTGGAAACCCTCGACATCATCGACTGCAACGCCGGGGACCACGGCCAGCCCTTCGCCACCAATTTCAACCCGGAAATCAACATCCGGGAGGTCACCGCCAAAGGGAGGTACTGGGAAGACGGAGATTGGGTCGAAACCGAGCCGCTGTCCGGATCCATGGTGTACGATTTTCCCGAGGGCATCGGACCGCGCAAGTGCTATCTGATGTACCACGAGGAGCTGGAGTCTCTGGTGCGAAACCTCAAGGGCATCCGCAAGGCGCGTTTCTGGATGACCTTCGGCGACAATTATCTGAAGCACCTGGAGGTCTTGCAAAACGTGGGCATGACCCGCATCGACCCGGTGCTCTTCGAAGGGGTGGAGATCGTGCCGTTGAAATTCTTGAAGGCCCTGCTTCCGGACCCCGCATCCCTCGGCCCTCTGACCAAGGGACGCACTTGCATCGGCTGTCTTATCGAGGGGCAAAAGGACGGCGCTCGGAAAAAATATTGGGTATACAACATCTGCGATCACCAGGAGGCCTTTCGGGAGGTGGGCGCGCAGGCCATCTCATACACCACGGGCGTGCCCGCCATGATCGGCGCCATGATGATGCTCACCGGAAAATGGCGGGGCCAAGGGGTGTTCAACATGGAAGATTTCAACCCTGATCCCTTCATGGACGCCATGAACCAATACGGACTGCCATGGACCGAAGTTATCTCGCCCGCCTGAAACCGGAGCGGCTCCCCTCCCCATGTTTTGTGGTGGACGAACAGCTTTTGGAGAAGAACCTGGCAGTCCTGGACCGCGTGCAGCGCGAGACCGGGGCCAGGGTGCTTCTGGCCCTGAAATGCTTCGCCATGTTCAGCGTGTTCCCCCTGCTCAACCGCGTGCTGAAAGGCACGTGCGCCAGCGGTCCCCACGAAGCCCGGCTCGGGCGGGAGGAGTTCGGCGGCGAGGTCCATGTGGCCTCCCCCGCCTATTCCGACAGCGACATGGACGAACTATTTACCCTGGCGGACCACATCGTGTTCAATTCCTTCGGGCAGTTCGAACGCTTCTATCCCAAGGTCCGGCAATCGGCACGAAACATCGCGGTGGGCCTTCGAATCAACCCCCGGCACTCCGAGGTGAAGACCCCGATCTACGATCCGTGCGCGCCCGGCTCCCGGCTGGGAATCGCGAGAGAACATTTCGAGGGAAAGTCCCTGGACGGCGTCACCGGTCTTCATTTCCACACGCTGTGCGAACTCGATTCCGACTCCCTGGAGAGGACCCTGGAGGCTGTGGAAAGACAGTTCGGCGAAGTTCTGAACGGCATGGAATGGCTCAACATGGGCGGGGGGCATCATATCACCCGCGAGGGCTACGACATCGAGCGCCTGTGCCGCCTCATCGAACGGACCCGGGAAAAGTACGACCTGCAAGTCTACCTGGAGCCGGGGGAGGCGGTGGCGCTGAACGCCGGAATTCTTGTTTCCACCGTTCTGGACGTGATCCCGCTGGAAACGCCTGCGGCCATCCTGGACACCTCCGCCGCGTGTCACATGCCCGATGTTCTCGAAATGCCCTACCGGCCGGAGGTTATCGGCGCGGCGATGCCAGGTCAAAAGCGATAC
Organism: Desulfobacterales bacterium; assembly: GCA_963674505.2. Lineage (GTDB taxonomy): Bacteria > Desulfobacterota > Desulfobacteria > Desulfobacterales > SKZT01. Next base: position 3,618,000 of record CAXXIG010000001.1, on the reverse strand, counting down.
ACCTATGTTCTGGGAGGAAAGTCCTGCCTGGCCGGGGACGTGGTCGGCGAGTATTCGTTCGACCATCCGCTGAAACCCGGAGACATGGTCGCGTTCTGCGACATGGCCATATACAGCATGGTCAAGACCAACACGTTCAACGGCGTGCCCCTTCCGGCCATCGCCAGGTACCGCCCGGAAACCGACGCATTGCAAGTAGTCCGGAGCTTCGACTACCTGGATTTTAAAACAAGACTGTCATAAAAAAGGAAACTCGTTTCGGGTTCGCCTTAACATATTTACGAGGAGAAGATATACATGCTCAAAGCAAGCAATCTCAGAAAAGGAAATATTGTCAGCATCAACGGCCAGCCCCACCAGGTCAAGGACATCAAAGTGCAGACCCCTGCGGCGCGCGGCGCTACAACCCTCTACAAGGTACGCTACGCCGCCGTTCCCTCCGGCCAGAAATACGAGCAGACCTACAAGGGCAACGACAGCCTGGAGGAAATGGAATTGGAACGGCGACCAGTGAGCTTTCTCTACAACGACCCGGACAACTACACTTTCATGGATTCGGAAAACTACGAGCAATACATCCTGCCCGCCGAAAGCATCGAGGAACAGAGCGTTTGGCTGACCGACGGCATGGAGGGCATCACGGCCCTGCTTCTAAACGGCCAAGTGATCGCCATCGAGCTTCCGGCCTCCATCGACATGGCCATCGTGGAAACCCCGCCCGTCATCAAGGGCGCGACCGCCACCAACCGCAACAAGCCCGCCGTCCTGGAAAATGGCGTGACCGTGAAGGTTCCCGAATACTTGAGCGAAGGCGAAGTGATCAAGGTCAACACCGAAACCGGCGCCTTCATGGGAAGGGTGAAGGATTGATCGCCCGAAGCCTCGAAAGATGACATTCCCGCCTACGGGGGGGAGCCTTACCTCCCCCCGAAAGCTTGCTTGAATCCGACATCAAAACAGCGGCGCGTTACCGGTCTTGTTCCGGCTTAGCGGCTCTCCAGCACTAGGGTGATGAAAATGTCTCCGAAAACATGCCGATAATTCCGCAAGGTTCTGTTCCATTATCGAGGGAGAGGTGTAAGGCGCAAGGCTTAAGGTTTATGGCCTTACGCCTTACGCCTTACGCCTTACACCTTACAACTTAAACCTTACGCCTGCCGCCACCCTGCAAACCGGAACAAAATCCGGCAGAGAAATCAACCCGGCAAAAAGGACGATCTTCATCACCCCAGGCTAGGTCTACCAAATTGTCCAGGGCTGCTCGGGCGGCGCTGCGAATCTTTTCCACATCCGGCGCGGATTCGTCCTGGTAAAGCCCCTTCAAGGGCGAATCCAGATGGATGTCGGCGGCGTGAACGAACAGCGTCATGATACCTCCGTTTTCAGATGAAATTCAGTCCGGCAGTTGTCAGTAGATTGCAAGAATTTTTTCAAACTTTTCAATCGTGTCGCATTTGAGGGCCTTCCTGAAGAGTGTTTTCAGAATATCAATCTCGTCTATTCCGTCGATCTTTTCGAAGACGCTCTTCGGAATGGCGTCGTATTTCTCCATCACAAGGTCCTTGAGCATTTCTCGGGTCCCTTTCGTCAAGCCCAAAACCTCGCCCTCTTCGCGCCCGATGTCCTTGCCCTCTTTGAGCCCGATGTCCTTGCCCTCCTCGTGGGCGATTTCCAAAATATCCAGCATTTTTATCTCCTTCCATATTTCTTTGAGCCGGTCCCTGCCGATCATTTTGTTCGCCATGATCAACGTGGCTGCCAGCAGCCTCGAGGGTATCTTGTCGGCATGATAGAGTTCCGCTTGAAGCCGTATTGTGGATTCCGCCAACTCGACTCGCAAGGGGCCGGTTTCCTTTCCATAAAGGGGGCAAGAAGACCAGTTCGAGCCAATTTTCAAAGGTGCCGTCTTCAATGGCCCGGCGAATTTCGACGAGCCTTTTAAAGCCGTCTCGTTCGCTCAGATCGACAACCAAAGGCGTATAGGTCCCGCTGTCGGTGGCAATGGACTTTTCTCCTCGGTAAACATCCCCGGAGGCCAGAATGATGTCCGTTACGCGGCCGCCCCACTTTCCGGCACCCATAAAATGATGGGCCGCAAAACGAAACATATCCTTTCTCTGCAGGTTCCTTTGCTCTTCCAAATGGTACAGCCTGTGCCGGTCGTCGAGGAACATCACATCCACCCGTCCGGATTCGACCGAAATTTCCGTAGGTTCGAAGCCGAAAACATCGACGATGTTTCCGGTATCGACGCCGATAGCCTTCAACGTCCGGCCCTGAAATGCCTCGGCCAGCCATTTGACCACAACATCGTAGTTGTGCGCGTAATCGAAACCGTTCTTTTTCGTCATTTTTTTCCAATCCTTTGCCTACCATTCACCGAGTATGTGCGTGTTCGATAATCAATTCATATCGATACCGGTAACTTAACAAATATCGGAGGAAGTTTCAACATGCGCGAGAGCCCGACATGTCCGACATTTTCCCGCGCTTCTTCGTCGTTTTTTCGTGAGAAAGACACCGAGACGGCTCGGAAAACGGTGGGTTGGAATTCTTGCCAAATCGACGGCACGGGCGCCAACATGCTGCGATTCATCCCGAATGGCAAGCGTTCAACACATCGGGGTTGGTTCTTACGTCGGGCATCCCCACTCCGCCTCGTTCCCACGCTTCGCGTGGGAATGCATACCAGGACGCTTCGCGTCCGAGTTCTGCCAGGACATGGCCGATGTTAGAACCAACCGCAACACATCCACCCTACACTCCCGAACCAGGCTGCGGCAGATTCCCGAAGGGACAAATTCCGGCAGAAAATCTTCCTATTTCTTGCTCTTGAGAGATGCTTCTTTTTGATAGAGCCAAGCATATAGTGGCAAAACAAAAAAGCCCAAACCACGAAATGCACGAAAATGAAAGTGCTCGTTCTATTATCCTTTCACATTGCCACTGCTTAGTTTGCGCCACCCTTTTTTCTTGACATTTCCGGTCCGTTCTACTAAGAAATCGAAGCAGCCTACTTGCAAAAAACAGATTGTTTTTTTTGTTTGACTATACGCTCGACGGAAATCGACAAGACGCCCCCCTCCCGCCGGGGGAAACCGAAAAAAAAGTAAAACGGAGAGTGTGCGAGAATGGAGAATATCGTGAAAAAGGCAGTTCATTGTAGATTGTTTTTTCTTTCATTTGCCTTTTGGCATTTGGTACTTTCCATGAACATCGAAAATACCGAAATCGTTTTCGCGGATACTATCGTAGACTTTTATACCATTTCTGTCGATACAGTATGGGACAAGGACGGAAGTCCATATTTTCTAAACGGCGACCTGACAATATCGGCGGGAGCTTCGTTGACGCTGCTTCCTGGTACGCGGATATTCGTCAGGGCGGACACTTCCGGGAGTTACGAATACGTGGACATCTTTGTGCAAGGAGCGCTGATAAGCCGCGGAACGTCCTCGGAAGGGGTTCTCCTGACCCGGGAAGGAGACAGCGACATGTGGGGCCATATCTGCGTGGAGACCGGCGGGACCCTGGACATGGAGTACACGGAGTTCAGCCACGCCTACTGGGGAATCGACAGCCACAGCTCGTCCTCGACTTCTCCCAACACGGTCCGGCTCGACCACTGCGCCATCCACGACATGGGCGGAGATGCCGTGCATCTGGGCGGATACCACGCGGAGGTCGTCCTTACGGGCAACGAAGTCGCGTCGAACGTATACCACGGCCTGTACATCGAGGAGACGTACGACTATCCCTTCGTCTGCCAGACCGGAACAATAGAGGGAAACGTCTTTACCGGAAACCAGGGCCGCAGCGTCAGGGTGGACGACATCGACTATCTCAATATCTTCGGTGGCAACACATTCGACGGCAACGGGACCGACGGAGTGGCGGTTGCGGAAAGCACGCTGGACAACGACCTGGTCTGGGGCGCGAACGGGGGCCCGGACGAGATTCATCTCGAAGGAGACCTGACCGTGTCGGAGGGGGCGACATTGACGCTTCGGCCGGGCACGCGGATATTCGTCAGGACGGGAGACTCCGGGATCGGCGACTACGCAAGCATCCTGGTGCATGGAGCGCTGGCGAGCATGGGCACGGCGTCGGAGGGGGTGCTGCTGACCCGCGAAGGCGACAGCGGCCAATGGGGCCATATCGGCGTACAGAACGGCGGTACCCTGGACATGGCGTACACGGAGTTCAGCCACGCCTACTGGGGAATCGACAGCCACAGCTCGTCCTCGACTTCTCCCAACACGGTCCGGCTCGACCACTGCGCCATCCACGACATGGGCGGCGAGGCCGTGCATTTGGGCGGATACCACGCGGAGGTCGTCCTTACGGGCAACGAAGTCGCGTCGAACGTATACCACGGCCTGTACATCGAGGAGACGTACGACTATCCCTTCGTCTGCCAGACCGGAACAATAGAGGGAAACGTTTTTACCGGCAGCCAGGGCTACGGCGCCAGGGTGGACGACATCGACTATCTCAATATCTTCGGTGGCAACACATTCGACGGCAACGGGACCGACGGAGTGGCGGTTGCGGAAAGCACGCTGGACAACGACCTGGTCTGGGGCGCGAACGGGGACCCGGACGAGATTCATCTCGAAGGAGACCTGACCGTGTCGGAGGGGGCGACATTGACGCTTCGGCCGGGCACGCGGATATTCGTCAGGACGGGAGACTCCGGGATCGGCGACTACGCGAGCATCCTGGTGCATGGAGCGCTGGCGAGCATGGGCACGGCGTCGGAGGGGGTGCTGCTGACCCGCGAAGGCGACAGCGGCCAATGGGGCCATATCGGCGTACTGGAGGGCGGAACCCTGGACATGGCGTACACGGAGTTCAGCCACGCCTACTGGGGAATCGACAGCCACAGTACGTCCTCGTCCTCTCCCAACACGGTCCAGCTCGACCATTGCCACATCCACGACATGGGCGGCGAGGCCATCCATCTGTCCGGATACCACGCGGACGTCGTCCTTACTGGCAATGAAGTCGCATCGAACGTTTACCACGGCCTGTATATCGAGGAAACGTACGACTATCCCTTCGTCTGCCAGACCGGAACAATAGAAGGAAACGTTTTTACGGGCAGCCAGGGCTACGGCGTCAGGGTGGACGACATCGACTATCTCAGTATCTTCGGAGAAAACACTTTTGAAGGCAGCGGGACCGACGGAGTGGCGGTTGCGGAAAGCACGCTGGACAACGACCTGGTCTGGGGCGCGAACGGGGGCCCGGACGAGATTCATCTCGAAGGCGACCTGGCCGTGTCGGAGGGGGCGACATTGACGCTTCGGCCGGGCACGCGGATTTTCGTCAGGACGGGAGACTCCGGGATCGGCGACTACGCGAGCATCCTGGTGCAAGGCGCGCTGGCGAGCATGGGCACGACGTCCGAAGAGGTGCTGCTGACCCGCGAAGGCGACAGCGGCCAATGGGGCCATATCGGCGTACTGGAGGGCGGGACCCTGGACATGGCGTACACGGAGGTCAGCCACGCCTCCTCGGGCATCGACAGCTACAGTACGTCCTCGACTTCTCCCAACACGGTCCGGCTCGACCACTGCGCCATCCACGACATCGGCTGCGAGGCCGTACATCTGTCCGGATACCACGCGGACGTCGTCCTTACGGGCAACGCCATTTCTTCGAACGCCTGCCACGTCCTGTACATCGAGGGAATGTACGATCCCTTCGTCTGCCAGACCGGCTCGATAGAGGAAAACGTCTTCTCCGGCAGCCAGATCGACGGCGTGAGAGTGGGGGACATCGACTATCTCGGTCTTTTCGGAAGCAACACGTTCGAAGGCGGCACCACCTACGGCCTGGTAGTTGCGGAAAGCGCGCTGGACAGCGATCTGGTTTGGGGCGCGAACGGGGACCTGGGCGGAGTGCGGCTTGAAGGCGATGTGACAGTGACGGAGGGGGCGACGCTCACGCTTCTGCCGGGTACTCGGATATTCGTCGATGTGGACGACTACGAGATGGGCGACTACGTGGACATCATAGTGCACGGAGCGCTGGTAAGCCGGGGCACGGTCTCGGAGGGGGTGCTTCTGACCCGGAACGGCGACAGCGGCCAATGGGGCCATATCGGCGTACTGGAGGGCGGGACCCTGGACATGGCGTACACGGAGTTCAGCTACGCCTCCTCGGGCATCGACAGCTACAGTACGTCCTCGACTTCTCCCAACACGGTCCGGCTCGACCACTGCGCCATCCACGACATCGGCTGCGAAGCCGTACATCTGTCCGGATACCACGCGGACGTCGTCCTTACGGGCAACGCCATTTCTTCTAACGCCTGCCACGTCCTGTACATCGAGGGAACGTACGATCCCTTCGTCTGCCAGACCGGCTCGATAGAGGAAAACGTCTTCTCCGGCAGCCAGATCGACGGCGTGAGAGTGGGGGACATCGACTATCTCGGTCTTTTCGGAAGCAACACGTTCGAAGGCGGCGGCAGCTACGGCCTGGTAGTTGCGGAAAGCGCGCTGGACAGCGATCTGGCTTGGGGCGCGAACGGGGACCCGGGCGGAGTGCGGCTTGAAGGCGATGTGACAGTGACGGAGGGGGCGACGCTCACGCTTCTGCCGGGTACTCGGATATTCGTCGATGTGGACGACTCCGAGATGGGCGACTACGTGGACATCCTGGTGCATGGAGCGCTGGCAAGCCGGGGCACGGTCTCGGAGGGGGTGCTTCTGACCCGGAACGGCGACAGCGGCCAATGGGGCCATATCGGCGTACTGGAGGGCGGGACCCTGGACATGGAGTACACGGAGGTCAGCTACGCCTCCTCGGGCATCGACAGCTACAGTACGTCCTCGACTTCTCCCAACACGGTCCGGCTCGACCACTGCGACATCCACGACATCGGCTGCGAGGCCGTCCATCTGTCCGGATACCACGCGAACGTCGTCCTTACAGGCAACGCCATTTCTTCGAACGCCTGCCACGTCCTGTACATCGAGGGAATGTACGATCCCTTCGTCTGCCAGACCGGCTCGATAGAGGAAAACGTCTTCTCCGGCAACCAGATCGACGCCGTGAGAGTGGGGGACATCGACTATCTCGGTCTTTTCGGAAGCAACACGTTCGAAGGCGGCACCACCTACGGCCTGGTAGTTGCGGAAAGCGCGCTGGACAGCGATCTGGTTTGGGGCGCGAACGGGGACCTGGGCGAAGTACGACTTGAAGGCGATGTGACCGTGTCGGAGGATGCGACGCTTACGCTTATGCCGGGCACGCGAATATACGTCAAGACCGGCGACTCCGAGATGGGCGACTACGCGGACATCCTGGTGTACGGAGCGCTGGCGAGCCGGGGCACGGCGTCGGAGGGGGTGCTGCTGACCCGGGACGGCGACAGCGGCGAATGGGGCCATATCGGCGTGCTGGACGGCGGGTCCCTGGACATGGAGTACACCGAGGTCAGCCACGCCATATGGGGGATCAACAGCGACGGTTCGTCTTCGTCCTCGCCCAACACGTTTCGGCTCGACCACTGCGACATTCACGACGTCGGCGGTGATGGCGTGACTATCTCCGGCTATCACGACAGCATGTCGATGCATTACAGCAACCTGAGGAATTGCGCCCAGGGTGTTCTTGCAGACCTGTCGCCTTCCGGAACAGTCTTCGATGCCACATACAATTTTTGGGGGGATGCCTCTGGACCATACGACCCGGAGGACGACAGGGCCGATGGAGGAGACTACAACCCGAACGGCGGCGGTCTTTTTGTCGGCTCCAATGTGGAATACCGCCCCTGGCTCGGCGATATCGGCTGGGCGGGAGTGGACGGCGACGAACAGGACTTGGCTTTGTCGCTGGCGTTCACGGGAAGCAAAGCCAACGGGGACGGGACTTACACCGCATTTTACGACGTTTCCCTGGCGGGCGATGCCGCGCAAATGGAATGGGACTTCGAAAACGACGGAATCGTCGATCGGACCACGGAGCCTTTCAACGGAGCCTTTTCTTCGGTTTTCGACTCTTCCGGCATTTTTACTACTATCGTGGTCGCGAAAACCGAGTCCGGAAACTCGGTCCAAAGGTCCGTGCGGGCAACGGTCGGCCTGGGCTCGGCGGACCTGGTTGTTTTTGTCAGGGACGAAAACGGCGATCCTATTTCGGAAGCGCAAGTAAACCTCGACGGAACCTCTCTTGCATGGAACGGCGCTCCCGACAACTACTACCTGTTGACGGGGATGCCGCCCGACGACTACGACCTTGAAATAGCCGCAAATGGCTACATCACTCACTATGAAAAGACAAGTCTTCTGGACGGCAGCAACTCCAAGGAAGTTTTTCTGACCCCGGCGGACGGCGGCGGCGCCTCCAATCCGCATATCTGCAACGTAAAGATCGGGGTGCCGAAAGGTACTTATCTCGGAAACAACAAATGGGTAGAACATCCGGTTTTCCTTTCCGGGGCCGGCACCGAAGCCTCTTCGTCGTCCCTTGGCTCGTTCGAGGCCCTTTTCATGCCCGAGGTGAACTGGAACGGCACGATTCCCGCCGTTGTCCGCGTCCACCATTCCATCGACGGCCAGCTCGACTACGACTGGAACGATATCAAAGCAAGCGGCATAGCAATCGACGTGGCCAGACTTTCGCCCGGACAGACAGTGGGCTTTCAGGCGATCTCCGAGGGGAACGAACTATCTGAAATCCATACTGCCGATATGGAAATCGCCGAAACCCCGTTGGCCCCTTGTTCGATGATCTGGAAAGACGGCAAGTACGTGGAGACCGAATCCTTGGCCTTGGATTTCATCAAGGAAAGCTTTCCGGACGGAATAATGCCCGCCTCAAGTCCTATATTCGGAGGAGAAGAGTTCGGCGTGAACATCCTGTTGAAATTCAAGCGGGAAGTCGAAATCGACGGCACGGGTTATTTAAGCGTCGGAAGTAAGACAGGCAGTCTCTCGGAAATCCTTGAAAAAGCATATTTGACCTTCGCGGGAAAGCAAGTATCGTTTGTCGAACCATCGACGGGGAGCGGGGCCGATATCGCAAAGAAAGAGAAAATATCGGCTACTCCCCGCTTGAACGTCAGCATGGACTGGAAGAATGCGAATTGGGCCTACGATGGGGACATAGGGCTCGCTCTATCGGGTCAATGGTTGGTCCCTCCCTACTATGTATGGAAGGACCCTCCGGTCTATGCGCGCGCTGGCGCGGGACTGGGCCTCGATGCGGCAATGACTTTTATCGGCATAACCAAGGGGTCCCAAAAAACCAAAACCTTCACGTCGATCATAGACGGCAGCTTTGTTTATTCTCCCGAGGGCTCTCTTACGGGAGGGCTCAGCGCCGCCGAAGTCCTTTCCGCCGAACTCACCGGCAAGATCCAGCTGGATTGGGGGATGGAATGGCCTTTCGAAGACAGTCCGACCAAACGGCTGGATCTCTCGTTGTACTGGACCGCGAAATACCAGGCGCTGGCTTTCGAAAAGGAAATCGATCTGGAAAGGGGACGCCTGGACCTGTTGGCTACCCATTGCCGCGTGGGCACGGCATTATATGGTGGAGACGATATATCACCGGACGGTTTTGTTCTATCGGACAGGGATTATCTCGGCAGCGGCTACGCAAAGGTCCCGACTGCTCAGGACCGGACCCGGCTGGCGCGAACAGCCAACCCCGAAATTTCCGGGACCGAAACCATCGTATTGGAAAACGTGTATCCCCGGTCGGGTTCCGTATTGCGTCTTGCCTCCAGCGATGGTTCCGCCATGAAAGTGCTGACGGTCGCCGACGATCCGGCAAGGAATTCCGTCAACCGAACCGTGCTCAAAGCGCTGGACCTCGACGGAAGCGGAATGATCGATTCCGATATTGCCATCATGGACGACGGGACCGGGGATTTTCACCCAGCCGCAGTCACGTTGCCGGACGGAAGAATTCTTGCGATCTGGAACGATTTGGGTACGGTCCAGAAAGAGAGCGTGACCCTCGAACAATGTCTTGCCGACATGGACATATCATCCGCCATCTATTCCCCAGCAGCCGACCAATGGCAATATCTCGGAAAAATCATCGACAACGACCATCTGGACCGAAACCCGAATATGTGCCTTCTGCCAAATAGCACGGCGGTCGCCGCATGGGTGGACAATCCGGGGAATACATATCAGGCGGATGATTTGAACCCCGACAGGATCAACGTCGCCTTTTGGCAGAACGGTTCCTGGACGTCTTCGGCCATGATCGCCCAGGCGACCGGGGCGGCCTTGAGATTGACCGTGGGAGCGATCGGAGAAGAGCCCGTCGTGGTGTGGGAAGAAGACTTGGATTTCGACCTTTCCACGTTCGAAGACAGAGAACTGTTCTCATGTCGCCAGACAGGCGGTCAATGGCAGGGCGCGGAGCAATTGACGAACAACGGAGAAAGCGATACGAATCCAACCATGACGCTTACGCCCGACGGAACCACGATTCTTGCATGGGGACGGGGAAACAGCATCGTTTATACCACGGATACGAATTGCCAGACCGTAAAAACGGTCGTTGCCGAAACGGATGCTTCGGGAATGCAGGATTTCACCGTTATTCCCCGGTATCCGAAAGGCGCGGCACTGATCTGGACCGACGCTTCTTCCCAGGAAGAGACGGATATTTTCATCAGCGTCTACGACGACGCCGAATACCTGTGGGGGGGACCCAGGCGGCTCACCCTGGACGCGGACTTGGAACGGGGCGTTTCCGGGGAATATGGTCCGGACGGGACCCTTTACCTTTCCTACAACAAGGTTTCTTTGAAGGAAGACGAAGTGTTCGGACTGGTCCCGGACCGCGTCGATCTTGCGGTTTTCTCGTACACCGAAAGCGGCGACCTGACGGCTTCAAAGATAGAGTTCGGCAACCCGAGTCCTTGTCCGGGCGAAACCGTCTCAGTGTACGGGACCTTCGTAAATTCCGGGGAAAGGGTAGCAAAGGGGGTCCCTGTCGAATTCCGGGCAGACGATATCTCTTTCGCCTCGGACACGGTCTCGGGACCTGTGGCGCCCGGGGACGAAATTACCGTCGAAGCATCCTGGACCGTTCCGGAGCAATCGGGGATCAAGGTATCGTTCGAAGTCGATCCGGGGCAGTCTCTCGAAGACAGAGACAGAAGCGACAACAGCATCGACACGACGGTTGTAAAAGCGAACCTTCTGGCAAGGGGGACCGAGAAAAAGACATTGCCCAATGGCGATGTGATTGTAAAGGCGGAATTGCTGAACAGGGGCAATGCGAATTCTTCGGGGTTCGATATCGTCATCGCCCGCATAGAAAACAATTTTGAAACGGGTTTCATTGCGGAAAGAATTTCCGACCTTGCGATCGGAGAGGTTTACGAAGCGCAATGGAACGTGCCGGATGGCGAATATGTCCTGTACCTGGATGCGGAAAACGAAATCGAGGAGGAAAACGAAGACGACAATGTCTACGGGTTCGGCAGCGGATTGCATTCTCGTTGCGTTTCTTTTCTTTCCCCGGAAATAATAAACGGCAATACGGTTGATTTCACAGTCTATGTGCCGCTGAACCCATGGGACATAACGAGCTTTTCATGGGATTTGGACGGCGATGGAATCGCCGATGTCGTCACAAGCGAGAATTATTTGCGCCATGCCTACTCGGAGAGTGGCACCTATCAAGTGCGAGTTGTCATTGACATCGCCGATGAGGATGATATTGTACTGGGGCCGCTGGCGATTGCCATTACCAGGCATGTGGTGCCGGGAGACGTCGATGGGGGCGGAACTGTCGAAATCCAGGACGGATTGAAAATTATGCAGGCGTTTTCAGGAAATATCGAAATAGAATTGGATATTGCGGCGGATGTAAACAATGACTCAATAATAGACAGCGATGAACTCCGCTACATTTTGGAGGTTCTGACAAATGCAAGATAAACAGAGCAACGGTATGTCGTTTTTTCCCATTTTGCCACTGGAAACGGAAGGACGCGAAGATCCGTTCGAGTTCGCCCCTCCGGTGTTCTACATGGAGGATTTTTCCATTCTCGGAATCCGGGTCCAAAGCGTGGCGGAGGCCTTGAAATTGTTCGCCGAGAACGGTCTGAGCTGCGAGACGGGACGGGATTGCGCAAAATTGTATGTTAAACGCCCCCGGACCCTTTCGGTCGCAGCCGGGATTTTGCGCGAAAACAAGCTCCCGTTTGCCATTGCGGATGTCGCGGACCGAATGTATCAAGGCTGATAGCCGCTTTTTCCGCCGGGACGGCGGAGAGAACGCATGCCAGCCGAATTGGATTGCATGAACTGTCCAATCTCATTTTCGTGTATTTCGTGGTTTATATTTTCTGGTTTTGCCACTACATGTTCGGCATTGCCGTTTTTTTCCGGATCAGCGGCACTCCAGCACTATCTTATAGCTTTTCATCAGTCGCCGCCCCATGATCTCGGCCAGTTTTTTGTAGAAGAGCATTCCGTTTTCCGGGTTTTTTTCCAATAGTTTTTTCAGGTCCTCTCTTTCGAATTTCAGCATGCGGGAGTCGGCGGCGCATCGAGCGCCGGCCGTGTAGACTTCGCCCCCTACCAGGCTGGACCATCCGAACATTTCTCCGGGCGCGGTTATTTCGTAAACGTCCTGATCGCCGCCGATGTTCACGACGATTCGTCCCTGGATCAACGTGAAAAAATGGTCGGCCCGGTCTCCTTCGCGAAACAGGACGTCTCCTTGCCTGCAAGACTCTTCCACAGCGGTTTTGATGAATTGGTTCCTGAAAATCATATCCATGTCTTGCAAAAGATCTCCCTGGTCGATAAACATTTATCTATCCTCCTTGATATTGGTGGTATCTCCAATCGGAAGCCCCAGCTGGCGGGTCCGCAAGGCCCTGCGAAGAATTTTGCCGGACCTGGTCTTGGGCATTTCGTCGATAAATGAGACTTCCTTCAAATCGACCTCTAGCGACAGGTTCGCCTTGACGTAGGCCTTGATTTCCTGGTTGAGCCGGGCCGAGGCGGTGAACCCCTTGTTGATGGTGACAAAAGCCTTCAAAGCCGGTTCTCGGGTCCGGGGCATGGCGGATATGACCGCCGCTTCGCTCACGGCCGGATGGCCGCACAGCGCTCTTTCGATTTCGTAGGGGCCGATGAGTTTCACTCCGGCTTTGATCAGGTCGTCGGTGCGACCCTGGTGGTAATAGTAGCCGTCCTCGTCGCGGATGACCATGTCGCCGGTGAGGAACCATCCGGGGCATTTAAAATATACCTCGTACCGGCGTCGGTCCTGCCAGATATCGATCATCATGGCGGGCCATCCGGGTCTCAGCGCCAGCTCTCCCATGGTCATATCGGGCAAGGGGCGTCCCCTTTCATCGACCACGGCGGCCTGGATGCCGGGGACCGCCTTTCCCATGGAACCCGGCTTGATGTCCATGGACGGGAAATTGGCGAGACAGATCATGCCGGTTTCGGTCATCCACCAGTTGTCGTGGGGGGTGATATGGAAATTTTTCTTGAACCAGTAGATCAGGTCCGGCTCCAGGGCTTCCCCGACGGCCGCGATGTGCCTGAGACGGGAAAAGTCGTATCGGTGGGTCAGGTCCTCCCCGGCCTCTTTCAGCTTGCGCATGTTGCGCGGGGTTTTATACCACACTTCCACTTGATACCTTTCCAAAGTTCGATACCAAGTGGAGGCGGAAAAAGGGGCGGCCTGGACCACGGACGTGGCGGTGCACAGCCAGGGGGCGAAGGCGCCGTAGACGGTCCCGGTCACCCACGAGGGGTCGCAGTCGGCCCACAGAACCGTGCCCTCGCAAAGGTCCAGCACGGACTTTGCCGTGGCCAGGTGTCCGGCCATGTCGCCATGGCCGTGCACCACCCCCTTGGGCGGGCCGGTGGAGCCCGATGTGAACAGAAGATACAGGGGGGCTTCGGCGGAAAGCCATTGGGGCTCCATATGCTCCGGCATGGTTTCGGGCAGTCCCTCCAGCACGACTTCGCCTTTGAACCAGTCCGGGGCCGGTCCCTGGGTGTAAAACACGTGGTCCACGCCGTCCATGGCGTCGCGGGACAGTCTTTCTCCCAGGTCGGGGTGGGTGAGGACCGCACGGGGCTTGGCGGATTCCAGGCGCTCTTCCAACTCGTCGAAATTCAGGGTGGAAAAAAGAGGACAGAACACCACCCCCAGCCGCGCGCAGGCGAGCATGGCGAAATAGACCTGGGGACACGGCGTCAAAAAGATGAAAAGCCTGTCGCCTTTTTCAAAGCCGTACTGTTTAAAAAGGTGGGCCCACTGGCAGGAGATTCTTTTCAGGTCCAGATAGGAATACGTGGTCGCTTTGCCGCCGGTTTCGAAAATCATGGCGGGAATGTCCTTTTTTTTCTCGTCCCCGGACCACCGGTCGATGGCTTCGTGCACGATGTTCAGCTTGCCCGTTTCAGACCAGGTGAATGACTTTTCCACTTCGTTCCAGGAAAACGTGCGATAAGCCTCGTCATAGGATCGAAGATTGGCCAGCTTGTTCTGTGCGGCAATTTTTGCTTTGATCATCTTGGCCTCCTGCCATGACGAGTTTCAATCGGTCCAAATCCCGTATGAAGCGTGACGGGTTCGGGCTTTGCGGATCAAATCTTCGGCCAGCCGGGACCTGTGGCCGGGCGGCTTTGTATCCGGGTCCCCGTCCAGCAACTCCTTGATGACGCTGTGGACGCAATTGGCGAGGCTGACAGGTTCGTACCCGCCTTCGAGGGCGAAAAGAACGGGGACCTGGCCGATCTGCCCGCATGCATGCAGCAGGCACCGGGTCAGCTGTCGGAAAGCGTCCTCGGACCACAGAGATCTTCCGATGGGGTCCCGGCGATGGCCGTCGAAACCGGCCGATACCAGTATCAAGTCCGGCTTCAGCCTGCCCACGAGCCGGTCGAGGATTTCCCGGTACAGATGCGCCATGTCCGAGTCCTTTGCCTGGCGGGGAAGAGGAATATTGAGATTGTATCCCAGGCCCTCGCCCTTGCCCGTCTCCCGGCTATGGCCGGTATAGGGGTATAAAAGCACGTCGTGGGTGGAAAAGTAAAACACTTTCGATTCTTGATAAAAGACATCCTGGATGCCGTTTCCGTGATGAATGTCCCAATCGACGATCAACACGCGGGAAAAACCCTGCCTGGCGATGGCATAGCGGGCGGCGATGGCCAAGTTGTTGAGAACGCAGAACCCGCCTGCGCGGTCGGGCAGGGCGTGGTGGCCGGGCGGACGCACCAGCGCGAAACCCGCGTCGCATTCATTGGCCATGAGAGCATGAAGGCATGTCAGACACGCCCCGGCCGCAAGCCACGCCGCCAGGTACGTCTGGGAACTGGCAGGAGTGTCGGGCGCAAGACTGGTGAAATCGTGGTCGGCAGTTTTCAGCACTTTCTGGATGTACATCTGGGTATGCACCAGTTCCAGGTTTTCCAGGGCGATGGGTTCGGGCTCGATGACGATCAGCTTGCTCTTGAAGTTTTCATCGACCATTTTATAGACGCTTCGCAATCGCGCGGGGTGCTCGGGGTGCCCGTGGCCCGTCAAATGCTTCAGAAATCTCGAATCTCTTGCAATTGCGACTTTCACCCGGCTCTCCTCATGGATTTTTCTTCGGAAATTCCAGTTTCATGACCCGCTCCGACGACGAACTAAATTCGTCGCACACCTGAAATCCGAATTTTTTATACAGCCTTACCCCTTTGAAATTGTATGCGTTCACCGTCAGCCACACCGCTTTCAGACCAAGTTTTTGCGCTTCTTCAAGGGCTGTGCGGGTCAGCTCGATTCCCACCCCCAGGCTTCGATTCTCCTTGCCGACAAAAATCAGGTACTCCGCGTTGGATTTTTTAAAATCGGGCAGAATTACCACATGGCCGATCACTTTTCCCTCCCGCCAGGCAAGAAAATTCCTGCCGTCCTCGACAAGCCCCCGGATCCATTTCGAGCAAACATCCTCGCGCAGGGGAGGCATCCCCTGAAACCTCCCCTTGGGCTCGAAAAGAAAGTACATCTCTTCGAGAAACGGGTAGTCCTCGGGCGTGTAAGGACGCACGTCAAACGGGCGTCCCGCTTTGTCAACCATGGTCATGGGTCTGCTCCCATAGGCGTTGCCTGACCGGAAGAAAAAAAAATTATTGGAGCTGCCTGTGTCCTTGTATCAATTTATCGATCACGGCGGCGTCGGTCAAACAGGAGCCTTGTTTCAGTTCCTTCAAGGCACCTGCCGCGATCTTTTCCAAAATATGCCTGATAATTTTTCCGCTGCGCGTTTTGGGCAAAGAGTCCGCCCACTGGATGATATTGATTTTGGCAATGGGACCGATTTCGCTGCGAACCGAGGCGATCAGCTCTTGTTCGAGGACCGGGGAAGAATTCTGGCCGGACTTCAAAACGACGAATGCGTATATGCCTTGTCCCCGTATGGGATGGGGATAGCCGACGACCGCGGCTTCGTATACGGAGGGGTGAACGGTCAAGGCGGCCTCGATTTCGGCCGCGCCAATGCGGTAGCCCGACACATTGATCACGTCGTCCACCCGTCCCAGAATTTCGAAGTAGTCGTCCTCGTCCTTTTTGGCGGCGTCGGCGGTGAAGAAGAACTCGGGAATCTGGTTCAGGTAGGGCTCCACGAACCGCTCGTGGTCCCCGTATATGGTCCGCATCATGCCGGGCCACGGTTTTTTCACGCAAAGCACGCCCTCCTGGCCGGGAAATTGGACCTCTTCTCCGGCGTCGTCCAGGATCACCGGGTCCACCCCGAAAAAGGGAAACGCGCAGGAGCTGGGCTTGAGGGGCGCGACTCCAGGCAGCGGCGTCAACAAAGGCGCGCCCGTCTCGATTTGCATATACGTGTCCACAATGGGGCATCGGCCCTTTCCCACCCGGTGATACAGCCATTGCCAGGTTTTTTCATCCAGTTTGTCCCCGGCGCACCCCATCAGACGCAAGGATGAAATATCATGGCCGACGCCAGGGTCGGCTTCCCTCGCGGCAATGCAGCGAAGCACCGTGGGCGCCGTGTACCACTGATTCACTCCGTATTGTTCTATGATTTGCCAAAACCGGTCGGAATCGGGATAAAAGAACGCGCCTTCGAACAACACGCCCGTGAACCCGTTCAACAAAAGGCCGTATACGCCGAAACTGTGCCCGGTGATCCACCCGATGTCCGCCGTGCACCAGAACGTATCCTCTTCGCCTATGTTGAAAATCAATTTCGTGGCCATGGCCACATGCAACAAGTATCCGCCGTGGGTATGGACAATTCCCTTGGGAGGCCCGGTGGCACCGCTGGTGTACAAAATGAACAGAGGGTCTTCCGCTTCCATGGATTCCGGCACGACCGAATCGGGATAGCTTCCATGGGCGACCGCTTCGTCGAACCGGACGTCCCGAGGCGCTTGACAATCGCACGGATCGCCCGTGCGGCGAAACACAAGGACCGTCTCCACAGTGGAACACCTTGCCAAAGCCTGATCCACATTGGTTTTATAATCGATTTTTTTTCCGGCCCTGTAAGCGCCGTCGCAAGTAATCACAGCGTTCGCCCCACAGTCTCTGATACGCCTTGCCAGGGCTTTTGCGGAAAACCCGCCGAACACCACGCTGTGCACGGCACCTATTCTCGCGCAAGCCAGCATGGCGGCGGGAAGCTCGGGAATGTGGGGCAAATAGATGATCACCCGGTCGCCTTTTTTCACGCCTCGCCCCTTCAGTATGCCCGCGACCCGATTCACCTGAACATGCAAATCCTCATATGAGATCCGCTTCCGATCACCGGCTTCATCCCCTTGCCAAAAATAGGCGGTCTTTGCGCCGTTTCGCTCCAGATGGCGGTCCAGGCAATTGACGCTCGCATTGAGCCTGCCCCCGGAAAACCACTCGATTCGCCCTTGCTCGAAATCGTAGTCGAGCACACTAAGCCATTTTTTATCCCAAGCAAGATATTCCAAGGCCTGCTCCGCCCAAAAAACCTCAGGAGAATCGATGGACATGCGGTACATCCGCCGGTACTCGTCCAAGCTTTTAACATAGGCGTTTTCTTTGAAACCATCCAAATGGGCGCCGTACCATTTCGCACTGTCCGTCATTGAACCTAAATACTCCTTATACGAACGAAGCTCCGGCAACCGAAACCGGAAAATAAAAAAACAGGGCAAGCTTTTTAAACCTTGACTCATTATCCGAATGATATGCCGGAAAGGAGGTCTTTTTCAAGAAATAAAAGAATAGGTGGGTGAAAATACGAAAAAATGCCTCGCAAAATTCGCTTTCGCCGCAGCTCGAATCATTGCCGGAGAAAATCATTGCGCCCTCTGTTTCAAATTTTTGCGTGATGCGTTATTATTCAGCCTTTGCCGCCTCGTTGCCGAGGGGGACGCATTTTCCATGGAAACCCAAAAAAGGAGCAGGCAGGTTGTGGATATAGAAGATTTATATGCGATGATTCCAAGTTTTCCATGCCATCCCGGATGCATCGAATGCTGCGCCAGTTTCGGCGTGCCGTCCAGGACCCGCGTGGAGGATGAACGTCTGAAGGCGTATCTGAAAGCCCAGGGGAGGACCATCGGGGAGGCGAAAAACGGACGATGCCCCTATGTGTCGGAAGAAGGATGCACCGTCTATCCGGTTCGTCCGTTCACCTGCCGAATCTATGGTTCAAGCCCCAATTTCAAATGTAAAATGGGTGCCGGTCCGGTGGAACTCCTGCACGAGGACCAAGAGGAGGACCTTTTCAACCTGTACCGTATGCATTTTTTCTAAAAGAACGCGGGCGGGGTTGGCTCTTGTTTCGGTCATGCTTTGCAGGAAAGCTGACGCGAAGAGTTGGAACGAGGGGCGAGTGCATAGCCGAAATGGAAATCAAGCCCGTGCGGGCGAAAGGGTAAGGTGCCCGTCGATTCCGTTCCGGTCGAGTTCCACCTCCGGGCGGGACTCGACCAAAACGCCAGAGGCTACCCCACGATATAGTTCGGCTGGTCCCCCGCTTTTCCGATAACGATCAGAGTGCCGCCGCACTGTTCGCATTCCTGGTTGGTCACAGCCTTGTACTGCGAATCCTCCAGCGGCTCGAGTTTTAATATCCCCGTGTCCAAGTAGTGGGAAATGCCGCATTCCAGACACATACATTCCATTTCCATGTCTTGACGCTCCTTACTTGATCATACTTAACTTAAAATTTTGACTGAATTCTTTCACAAGTTTGACGGCTTCTTCCGACTCAGGCTTGCTTGTCAACCGCAAACAATCGCCGGTCAATAGTTTACAATCCAAACCGGACTTGCATGTTAGTGCCCGCCGCGTACCGGCCAGAATAGCATGCTGGATGTCATTATGGTCTGATGATAATTGCCGTCTCCAATATTTAGGTAAAAATAAGAAGGTGAGGGCCCTTTATACCTGGTACCGGTCCAATAGGAGCCATTGGCCGCCACCCCGATAAAAGGATCGTCATTGGCCGATTGCCCGTTTCCGGTTTTGTTCGGCAAAGCCGGGGATGAATAGCCATAATCGACGAGGCTTATGAGTTCGAGCAGATTGGGCATTCTCCAGTCCCCCGGCACGGAGTTGTCTGAAAGGCCGCAATCACCGTGCTGCAACAAGTCGATCACCGCAATTGCATTGAAAAACGACGTTGCGCCGGAGGAGAAACAACCGACATCTTTCAACCAAACGAGGCCTGTCACACGGTCCGTTATTGTGCCGTTATTGTTATCGATAAAGCGAGGAACAGGCCAGGGCGCGCCTATCGTATCAGACGGCTCTATTTTTGGAATATGTCCCTTTCTTAACCTGGCCAAATCGTACAGCTGCTCCATTGTGTACATGGTCGAGCCGGGCGGGGAATCGGGGTACAAACCTTCGGCAAAACTCGTGCCTGCAAAGAATATCATCCCGAATAAAAGGAATATCGGGTATTGTTTTCTGAATATTTTTTGAATTGATTCCATCGTAGGCCCCCTGAATCCATCTGTATTGTTGAGTTGGATGTGTCTTGCGATTTCATTCGCCCCTGCCTCTTTTACTGTGTTCTATTTGTCTCTAACCGGCCAAACCCTATTTAAGGTGGACTTCTCGGGCATATCCATGAGTCCGTCGTCAAAGTTGATAGCGATCACATGGGTATTGTCTGACGCCTGGAGGGTGCCAGACCAGTAATAATTGCTTATCACGTTTGTAAAAGGGTCCTCTGCCGTCCATTTACCGTTTCCAGATGTATTTGGAAGGGCGGGACCGGTATGGCCGAAATGCAGCAAGCTGATCAATTCTCTTGCATTTGGCAGCCTCCATTCGCCTGCCGTGGAATCATCGCTAAGACCGCAGTTGCCGCTGGCAAGTGAATTGGCGAATGAATTTGCGTCATCCCAGTTCCTTGCGGCGCTGGGGCAGTTGGCGTTTTTCAACCAGACCAAATCGGTAATGTTATCGGTCACCGTGCCGTCCTGGTTGTCCGTAAACCGGGGGAGGGGCCAGGCCAATCCTTTTTTCCGATACCCGTCGTCCCAGACATTAAGCGAATCCGCCAAGACCTGTCCGCTCTTTGGAATGCCGCCGTCCATGAGCATTATCATGTCGTATATTTCTTTCATGGTATGCATGGTGGGGGCTGGCGCGGCGGCAGGCTGCAAATCTGCGGAAAATGAAAATCCGGGACAAAGCGCAAACAAAATCACGCTAATAATAAAGCCTGTTTTGACATTGTTTTTCCTGCAACTCCTTTTCATGTTGCCCTCCTGTTGATCCAAATGCAAGCGTGTTTGGATAACAAAAAAAGTATAAGTAATAATCGAAATGTTTCTCGATTCGTGTTTTGATGCATTCAAATGACATTTCGAATGAAAAAGTATGGAAAAAAAAACGATGAAACGCAAGAAAAAAATAACAAACAAAAAAATGGGACCTTTTTCAATTTGTACGGATTAGGGGGGATAGGCGGGCCGACTCGAATAATCCAAACAGGGTTTTGCCGGGTTTCGTTCTTCAACATGACCTGCGCCTGTTATCGATGCCAGGCTTCCAGTTCGGAAGTCTCGCTCCGCAGCCTTTTCAACATGTCAGGGGCGTCGAACAGTTTTCGACACAGTTCGCATTTGTTATAGGTGATGATTTCGCTCGCTTTCATGCCTGCATAAGAGGCGATGTTTGTGATCCCCATGTTTCGAATGAGGTTGTACAAACGATCTGTTTCGCTTTTGGTAAAAAGCTGCTCCAGAGTGTGGTCCTTGCGGTTTCCCAGATAGAAAAAATCGGTATTTGAAAAATGGCTTCCCGCATCGCAACAGGCGAACATGTCCAGATCCGGAGCAAGGTAAGGGTTCATGTCGCAGCAGTTTGCCTGGTAATCGGTCCGAATGCGCCTGCGTTTGAAAGACTTGGCGCGCCCCGCGTAGATCAGCGGTTCGGGGAAAAAGACGAGGCCGCGATCGCGTAGAAACTGCTCGTAGGCATCATCCTGTGGGGAAAAATCGGTAACAAACGAAATAAAATAGTCCAGTCCGTTTTTTTTACAACTGCGCGCCGCATGCAACACATTGTTTCTGTCTATATGTTTCTGATGCCACCGGGAGTAGCTCAATCTCAATTGGCAAAGCCCGTTTTCTTTCAGTTCGGATACCAGGCGGTCGGAATTCGCAGGCGTTTTCGCCCAAAAGCTATTGGTGACAATTCTCGTATAAATTCCGATTCGCTTGCACAGTTTCACCAAATCCAGGATTTTTTTGAAATAGAGAAACGGCTCGCCTGCCGAAAGACTAATTCCGCCGACACCCGCCTGGGCCAACTCGACGATGATCTGCCTGGCTTTGTCATGATCCATCTTTTTGCCGACGGCGAAATCTTCATCCGCCACACAGTGCTCGCAACGGATGTTGCACCTGGTGGAGTATCCAAAAGCCAACTTGCGCATATCTAGTCGCCTTGTTCCGCGTCATTGGCCGTTTTCCCGGCGAAAAACCGCAAGACCCGGCAGCAGCGGTCCTGCTGGGCCGCCAGGAGTTTGGCTCTGGCCTGCTGGAGAGCCAGGCCGACCTCGTTCATGGCTTTTTCGGTGGTGTTGTTGGTTTCGCTCAGATGGGCGAGCACCACGTGGGTGAGGTTGTCGTGGAGGAGTTCTTTTAGAAGCGTGCGGGAGTCCTGGTTGGACAGATGGCCGGTGCGTCCCTGGACCCTTTGCTTCAAAGGCCACGGGTAAGGGCCCTCGATGAGCATGGTCGGGTCGTGGTTGGCTTCCAGGATGAGCGCGCGGCAGTTTTTCAGATGCATTTTCGCCATGGACGTGGCGATTCCCAGGTCGGTGGCGAACCCGATTTTTATGTCTCCGACGGAAAAGGTGAAGCCGGCCGGATCGGCGGCGTCGTGGGAGAGGGAAAAAGGGCGGATGGAGATGTCTCCGATGGAAAATTTGCTGCCGCACTCGAAGGGCACGGTCCGGGCCAGCTTTCCCACGATGGGGTCTGCGGCCTTTCTGGTTTCGTCGGTGATGTAGACCGGCAGCTTGTATCTTCGGGAGAGAATGCCCACGCCCCTGACGTGGTCGGAGTGTTCGTGGGAGACCAGGATGGCGTCCAGGTCCTCGGCCGACAGGCTGGCGGACTTCAGCCGTCTTTCGATTTCCACCCCGGAAAGACCGGCGTCCAAAAGAATGGAGGTGTTTCCGTCGGAAATGTGGATGGCGTTTCCCTTGCTTCCGGAGGCCAGTACGCAGAAGGAGATCTCTCTTTGATCGGTATCAGGCTCGGGGTCCGGGTTTCGGGAGTAATTTCCGTCGTCCATGGCTCTTCTACAAGGCCAGGAGATCTTCGTAGGGGGACTTGTCCTTGACCGGTCCCAAGAGGGTGAGGGCCATCTGTCGAGGGTCGAAAAGCCGGTTGGCCAGGTCACGGACGCCTTCGGCGGTCACCGCGTCGATCTTTTCCACCACGGAATCCAAAGGGATGAACTCCCCGAAATGGATTTCGTTCTGGGCGAGCCGGACCATCTGGTTGTCCACGCTTTCGGCCGCCAGCAGAAGGTTTCCCTTGGTGAACTCCTTGGCGTCGGCCAGTTCCGATTCGTCCACGGGCTTCTCCTTGAAGTTCTTCAGCTCCTTGAAAATCAGGACGATGGCTTCCAGAGCACGTTCGGGGGCTACGCCGACGTAGACTCCGAACATGCCGCAATCCACGTAGGAGGAGGTGAAGGAGTAGACCGAATAGGCCAGTCCCTGGCGTTCCCGGATCTCTTGGAAAAGACGGGAACTCATGTTTCCTCCCATAATGGTGTTCATGATGGAAAAGTCGAATCGTTTGGGGTCGGTGATGGACAGGCCCTTGGTGCCCAAACAGATATGGGTCTGCTCCAGCTTGCGGAAGTGGGAGTCTGCGAGGGTCCTTCCTGCGGGAGGAAGGCGTTCGGGGAAGCCGTTGCCGGGCTTGATCGCCGAAAGGGCCGGACCGATGAGTTCCACGAGCCGGCCGTGTTCGATGTTGCCCGCCGCCGATACGACGATGCGGTCGGGCTGGTAGAAGCGGCGGAAGAACCCTTTCAGGCGTTCCGCGTCGAACTGCAACAGGTTTTCCCGAGTCCCCAGCACGGACCTTCCCAGAGGATGGTCTCCCCAGAAGGTACTGGCGGCCAGGGTGTGCACGTAGTCGTCGGGGGTGTCTTCCATCATGCCGATCTCCTGGAGAATGACGGTCCGTTCTCTTTCCACCTCCTCCGGATCGAACAGGGAGTTTAGGAAGATATCCAGGAGAATGTCGGTCATGGTGTCCAGGTGACAATCCATGACCTTGGCATAATAGCAGGTGTTTTCCATGGTCGTGAAGGCGTTGCTTTGGCCCCCGATGGCGTCGAACTCCTTTGCGATCATATAGGCGGACCGCTTTTGGGTCCCCTTGAAGATCATGTGTTCGATGAAATGGGAAAGGCCGTTTTCCGCCGGGTTTTCGTCTCTGGCCCCGGCGTTCACCCACACCCCCATGGAGATGCTTCGGACATAGGGAATTTTCTTGCTAACAATCCGAATGCCGTTGTCAAGCGTTGTCTTTTCTATCTCGTCCATTCTTTTCTTCCAGGAGGACCTTGTGGCTCAGCCTGATTTTGCCGTCGCGGCTGATTTCCAGGACTTTGACCTTCAGAGTGTCGCCTTCCTTGACGAAGTCTGTGACGCGCTTGACGCGCTTGGTGTCCAACTGGGAGATATGCACCAGTCCGTCGGTACCGGGCATGATTTGCACGAAAGCTCCGAAGTCGGTTGTCTTGACAACAGTGCCTTCGTAGACGGCCCCAACCTCGGGTTCCGCGACAATTTCGTTGACTCGCCCAAGAGCCGCGTCCGCATCCTCTTGGGAAGTGGCGGCGATTTTCACGGTGCCGTCGTCCTGAACCTCTATATGGGTGTTGGTGTCAGACTGGATGGAACGGATGACCTTGCCGCCCGGGCCGATGATTTCGCGAATTTTGTCCGGATTGATCTTGATGGTGTGTACTTTCGGGGCGTACCGCGAGATTTCCTCCCTGGGCATGCCGATGGCTTCGTTCATGATTCCCAGAATGTGAAGCCGCCCGTGCCTGGCCTGCTCCAGGGCAGTTTCCAGAATGTTCCGGGAGAGTTCCAGGATCTTGATGTCCATTTGAACGGCGGTTATGCCGTCATTGGTGCCGGTGATCTTGAAATCCATGTCGCCGGTATGGTCTTCGTCGCCCAGAATGTCCGACAAAACGACGGTCTGGTCGCCTTCCTTGACCAGCCCCATGGCGATGCCCGACACGGGGGACGAGATGGGAACGCCAGCGTCCATGAGCGCCATGCTTCCCGCGCAGACCGTGCCCATGGAAGAGGAGCCGTTGGATTCCAGCACTTCGGAGACCACGCGTACGGTATAGTCGAACTCTTCCTTGGATGGCATGACCCTCTCAATCGCTCGGGTGGAGAGTCCGCCGTGTCCGATGTCCCTGCGGCTGGGGCCGGAAATCCTCTTGACTTCGCCCACCGAGAACGGCGGGAAGTTGTAATGCAGCATGAAGGGTCTGGTTTCTTCCCCGCTCAGGGTCTCCACCCTTTGCTCGTCGGGACCGGAGCCCAAGGTGACCACGCCCAAGACCTGGGTTTCTCCCCTGGTGAACAAGGCGGAGCCGTGGGTCCTGGGAAGCAGCCCGGTCTGGCAGGCTATGGGTCGGACCTCGTCGAATTTTCTTCCGTCGATGCGAAGACCCTCCTTGAGCACCAGATCGCGGCAGAGTCTCTTGTGAAGCGCCCTGAAAACAGCGGAAACCTCGTCCTTACGTTCCGCGTAGTCCTCCCCCAGTTCCTCGACGATCTCCCTTTTCAAAACGCCGAGGGCGGTGTTTCGCTCCACCTTGTCCACGATCACGATCTTTTCCCGGATTCTGGAGGCGGCCTTTTTCTCGACCAGCGCGACCAGTTCCGGATCGTCCTCCACGGAAATGTGCTCCCGCTTGGGCTTGCCGGATGATTCCTTGAGTTTCTCTTGCAGTTCGATGATCGGCTGGATGGATTCGTGGCCGAAAAAGATCGCGTCGAGCAATTCCTTTTCACTGACGAAGTCGCATCCGCCCTCCACCATCACAACGCCGGTCTTGGAGCCCGCCACGATGACGCTCAGGTCGCTGCTTGCCAGCTCTTCGAGGGTGGGGTTCGCCTTGAGCTGCCCGTCGATTCGTCCGACGCGCACGGCGGCAATGGGTCCGGCAAAGGGGATGTCGGAGATTTCCAAGGCCGCCGAGGCCCCGATCATCGCCAGTATGTCCGGATCGTTTTCCTGGTCCATGGACAAAACGGTGGCCATGACCTGGATTTCGCAACGATAATCCTTGGGAAACAGGGGACGAATGGGCCGGTCGATGAGCCTGGCGGTCAGGGTCTCCTTTTCGCTGGGCCGCCCGATTTCGCGCCGGAAATAGTTTCCGGGGATTCTTCCGGCCGCGTAGATTTTTTCCTGGTACTCCACCGAAAGCGGCAGGAAATCGGTCCCCGGCCTTTCGTCGTAGGATGAAACCGCAGCGACCAGCACCACGGTTTCGCCATATTGCACGAGGACCGAGCCGTGTGCCTGCTTGGCCATCTTGCCGGTCTGGATTGTCAGAGGCCTGCCTCCGAAATCCGCCTTTAGCATTATTTCCATTTCCGTTTACCTTCTATCTTCTGAGTCCCAGAGTTTCGATGATGCCTCGATATCTCTGCACGTCCTTGTTTTTGACGTAGTTCAACAGCCTGCGACGCCTGCCGACCAGCATCAGCAATCCCCTGCGGGAGTGATGGTCCTTCTTGTGCGTCTTCAGATGCTCCGTCAGGTAGGTGATCCGCTCTGTCAGCAGAGCCACCTGGACTTCCGGCGAACCGGTGTCGGTTTGATGGAGCGCGTATTTTTCGATAATCTCTTTTTTGTCCAATGTTGATAAAACCACCTTTTTTCTTGCCTCCTCTTTTCTAAAAGAATTTCGATAACAGGTTTTTCCCGTTCTTTCCCTCAAGACGGAAAAACGCAACAATATTCGTATTTGCTCAGTTTCCTGTCCCGACGAACGACCGCGACAAGCACGCCGTCGGAATTCACAACCTTGAAATATTCGTCGTCCTGTCCTCCGGCAGCCCTCCTTTCTTTCGACAGGGGCGCCGCCGGTTCCCCCATGGATTCGACATCCCGTTCTTCCAAAACCACGCCGTTGGCGATCCTTTTTGCCAGCTCTTCACCGGCCTGGTATTCGGGCAGATGGTCCAGCGCCCTTGCCATGGGAACCAGCAGATCGTCCAGGGATGTCTCTGCCGTCCGGTCCGCACCGGCGACCTTCTCCAGCGTCTCCAGCGATACGGCGTTTTCGATATCGAACCGGGAACTCTTTGTCCTTCTAAGTTTTTTCAAATGTCCTCCGCAACCCAGCCGCTTTCCAATGTCGGCGGCCAGGGTCCGGATGTACGCTCCTGCGGAGCAGCTCGCCCGGAACCGGACTTGCGGCAAATCCACCCCCAAGACCTCCAGGCGATGAAAATGGACGGTCCGGGGAGGTTTCTGCACGGGCCTGCCCTCCCTCGCCAGCTGATACAAGGGCTTTCCCTTGTGCTTGAGGGCGGAATACACGGGAGGCGTTTGCTCCACGGCGCCTTCGAACTCTTCGAACGCCTCGCATACGTCCTGTTCGGTCAATCCCCCGACATCTGCCGTCGCCACCGTTTGGCCGGTCGAATCCTGGGTGTCGGTCTCGATACCCAAAACAAGCAGGGCCTCGTAGGTTTTTTCTCCATGGAGAAAGAACCGCGCCAGCCGGGTGGCCTTTCCCAGGCACAATATCATAAGCCCTTCGGCAAAGGGATCCAAAGTGCCTGCGTGGCCGACCTTTTTGGCCTTGAGCAACTTTTTCACCCTGGCTACAAGGCCTGCCGAGGAGATTCCCGGCGGCTTGTCAACGACCAGGATGCCGTCCAACGAACGTTTCATCGCTTTTTCAAAGAACTTCCGCCAGTTTGAAAATGGTGGATTTCAAGTGCGGAAGACGAGATTCCGTGCAGAACCCCGCCGCGCTCGCGTGCCCGCCTCCCCCGAACGACGATGCGATGTTGGAAACGTCCACCGAACCGTCGCTTCTGAGGCTGACATGATAACGGCCTTTCTCCCCCCTTCTGGAAATGTGCGGGACGTACTCCTGGATCAACACCGCCACTTTGACGTCCTTGATGCTGCGCGCATAGTTGATCATGCCGTCGATGTCCTCGTTTCGGGTCCCCGTGTCCTTCATCATCTTCTCGGTCAAAACCATCAGGGAAAGCTTTCCGTTTTCCGATATTTCCAAGGATTCCAGCGCGCGGTTGAGCAGCTTGATTCGTGCCAGAGAATATTGGCCGTAGACATGCTTGGCCACATCGTATGGTTCGACGCCCGCAGCCACCAGCTTCTCGCAAATATGGAAGGCTGCGCGGTTGGTGTTGGCAAATCGGAAAGACCCGGTGTCGGTCAAGATTCCCGTGTACAGGCATCGCGCGACCGGCTGGCTGATCGCAAGCCCCATTTTCAACAGCAATTTGTATACGATTTCGGAGGTTGCGCAGGCGTCGGCATCCACAAGCCGAATATGGCCGAACCGGGTGTTGGTGCAATGGTGGTCCATGTTGACGACGCACGGGACTTGGTAGAAACATTCCGAGAGCTTTCCGATCCTTTCCGGCTCGCCGCAGTCCATCACGACGACTGTATCGAACTCCGACAGGTCGTCAACGTGACGGCAAACTCGGTGGGACCAAGGGAGGAACCGGTAGAGCGCCGGAATCTGACTTTCGCAGTACATCTTGGCGCGTATTTTCATTTCGTCCAGTGCAAGTCCCATGGCCAAGAGAGAGCCGATGGCGTCTCCGTCGGGATTCACGTGGGTGGTCAGCAAGACATGGCGGCTATTCTTCAAGCGGTTTTTGATTCTTTCCATCGTCGGTCTTGATCGATTGCAGCAATCTTTCGATTCGTTCCCCGTAATCGAAGGAGTCGTCGTAGAAAAAACTCAAGGCGGGCATATATCTGAGCGCGAGTTCCTGCCCCAATGCGCGCTTGAAAAAACCCGTTGCGTTTTCGAGGCCCTTCTTCGCCTGTTCTATCCTGTCGTCGTCCTTGCTGCCAGTCACGACGAAATAGATCTTTGCGTTTTTCAGGTCCGAAGAAAGCTTGACCGTCGAAATGACGACCGAGTCCAGACGAGGGTCCTTGGCTTTCTTGCGAAGCGCTTCGGCCAAGACGTCGCGAATCAGGCTTCCGACCCTGTCGGCGCGGGAAAAGGGCCTCATATGCTCATTATCTCCATTTCCGTATCTACGATTTCGGCAAGCCCCAGTTCGTCGGCCATGTTGACCAGCTTGTCCATCTTGGCGTTCACCACCTTGGCATTGTTGCCGACGAACGAAAAGCCGATCTCCGCTCGCTGGTACACGTCGTTTGCGCCCACCTCCGCAACCGACGCGTTGAAATTGTTTCTCAACCTTGCGATGATCGATTTCACCACTTTCCGTTTTTCTTTCAGACTCCGACACTCGTGGAGTCTGAAGATGATCGTTCCGAAGCCAACTACCATAAAAGCTCTATTCTAATTCGGGCTTGATTTCCTCCAAGTAGTAACACTCGAGGACATCTCCGATCTTGATGTCGTTGTAGTTTTCCAGGCCGATTCCGCATTCGTAGCCGGAATGCACTTCCTTTGTGTCGTCCTTGAACCGTCTCAAGGACGAAATCTTGCCCTCGAAGATCACCACGCCGTCGCGAACCAGACGGGCGAGCTTGTTTCTTTCGATGGTGCCGTCGGTGACGTACGAACCTGCGATGGTCCCGACCTTCGGCACGTTGAAGGTTTCCCGCACCTCGGCCCTGCCCAGGGTCCTTTCCTCGAAGGTGGAATCCATCATGCCCACGATGGCGTCCTTGACGTCCTTGATCGCGTTGTAGATGACATTGTAGAATTTCATCTCCACGTGTTCTTCCTGGGCGTATTCCACGACTTTGGGAGAAGGCCTGACATTGAATCCGATGATGATAGCGTTGGAGACAGCCGCCAGGGAAACGTCCGATTCGGTGATTGTTCCGGTGGCCGCGTGGTTGACCACAATCTTGACCTCGTCGTTGGACAGCTTGATCAGGGAGTCCTTCAATGCCTCGATGGAACCGTGCACGTCGGCCTTGATAATCAGGTTCAGCTCCTTGACCTCCCCCTCCTGCATCCTTTCGTAAAGCTTTTCGAGACTCAGGCGGCTGGTCTTAGCCAGTTCGATGGACCTTTGCTTTTGGGTCCGATGTTCGCTGACATGCTTGGCGTCCTTCTCGTCGGTCAGAGCGACCAGTTCGTCGCCTGCCTCCGGTACGCCGGTCAAGCCCAGTATTTCCACAGGCATGGCCGGACCGGCGCTATCCACACTCTGCCCCCGGTCGTTGAGCATGGCTCGGATCTTTCCGTAGTGGACCCCGCAGACGACAGGAGCCCCCGCAGTCAGGGTGCCCTCCGTAACGAGGACCGTAGCCACCGGTCCCCTTCCGGCATCCAGCTTGGCTTCGATCACGTGCCCGATGGCCAGCTTGTCCGGGTTGGCCTGCAATTCCAGGATTTCGCTCTGCAACAGGATCATTTCCAGAAGGTCGTCGATGCCGATGTTCTTCTTGGCCGATACCTTCACGTAGATGGTATCGCCGCCCCAATCCTCTGGAACCAGTCCCAGTTCGGCCAGCTGCCGCTGGACCTTGTCGGGCTCGGCGTTGTTCTTGTCGATCTTGTTGACCGCCACGATGATGGGCACGCCCGAGGCCTTGGAGTGGTTGATCGCCTCGATAGTCTGCGGCATGACACCGTCGTCGGCGGCGACGACCAGGACCACGATGTCGGTGACCTTGGCCCCTCTGGCCCGCATGGCCGTGAATGCCTCGTGACCCGGAGTGTCCAGAAAGACGATGTTGCCCCTGTCCGTCTGCACATGATAGGCCCCGATGTGCTGCGTGATGCCGCCCGCCTCTCCCTCGGTGATGCGCGTTTTTCTGATCACGTCCAACAGGGATGTCTTGCCGTGGTCGACATGGCCCATGATTGTCACTACGGGAGGACGCCATTGCATTTCTCCGGACTCGTCCTGCTGCACTTTCAGGATGGCTTCCTCTTCGAAGGCCGCCTTTTCGACACCGTACCCGAACTCGGAGGCGACCAGGACCGCCGTGTCGTAGTCGATGGTCTGGTTGACCGTGGCCATGACCCCCAGGCCCATGAGTTTGGCGATCATGTCGCTGGCCTTGATGCCCATTCGTTTGGCGAGGTCCGCAAGCACGATGGCGTCGTCGATCTTGATTCTTCTCTTGATGGCCTTGGGCGTGGTGATCTGGGTCTTCTGACCCTTGGCGACCTTGACCTTGCCGCCCTTCTTGCCTTTCCTGCCTTTGGGGCCGTAAAGCGCGGAGCCTTCGACGACCTCCTTGCGCTTGAACCCGCCTTTCTTCTTGAAGAACCTCTTTTCCTTGTCCTCCATATCGACCTGCTTGCCGCGTTTTTTCTTTGTGCGGCCCTTGGACCTGTCGGTCTCCGCATCGGACGTATTCTCCTGCGGCCCCGTATGGTCGGTATGATTGGCATGACCTTGGACGAAGTCCTCCTCCTGGTCGGCCGGCCCGGCATCTTTTAACGGTTGCACGGGCTTGGTCGGCAATTGAATGATTTTGGCAGGAGTATCCTTCTTGCCCTTCTTTTTCTTGGGTGGCTTGGCTTTGGCCTTGGTCTTTTTGCCCTTATCGGGGGTTTCTTCGGACAGCGCCTTTTCCGGAGCCTTTTGATCGACCGAGGGAGCAGCTTCCTCGGGCATGAAATCTTTTGCCGCGAGGGCTTCCTTTTCCTTTTCGGCCTCGGGGGGGTCCGTCTTTTCCGGTTCTTCGGCCTTGTCTGCTACTACCGCATGCTCGGGTTCCTGATCCGCTGCGTCGGGTGCCGAGGCTTGCTGCTCGGACGGTTTTTCGGCTGATTCTTCGCCAGTCTCGGGAAGCTTCGCGGGCTCTTCTTCGGCAAGGGCCTCTTCTTTTTCCAGCCCGATTTTTTCCGGCACT
Organism: Desulfobacterales bacterium; assembly: GCA_963674505.2. Taxonomy (GTDB): domain Bacteria; phylum Desulfobacterota; class Desulfobacteria; order Desulfobacterales; family SKZT01. The sequence continues at coordinate 3,586,450 of CAXXIG010000001.1, read as the reverse complement.
TGGTCGTCGGGCTTGGGCGGTTCAGGCTTGCTGATGATCCTTGCGACGAATTCTTCTTTCTTCTTTTTCTTTTTCCTGCGCTTTTTCGCATCCGGGCCTTTCGGCTTCTCGACGGAGTTTTCCATTTCGGGCTCCGCATGGCCGTTCATCGCGGCTTCCTCGACAGGCGTTTCCGGCTCGACCTCCAAAGAGCCCGGCTGTTCTTCGGCAATTTCGAGGGTTTCCGGCCGTTGATCGACATCGGTTTCGACGTCGGCTTCCTGTTGCCCGGATTCGTCGGGTTCCGCAACGGATCCCGGCTGCCGAGCGTTTTCGGATTCGAGGACGGCCTCCTGCGTCTGCGCCTCTTCGGGCAATGCGGCTTGCGTTTCGATATCGCCCTCCGCCTGATCGGCTCGCTTGCGCCGCCTGATCACGGTGGGCTTGACCCTGGTGACCTCGAGCCCGGCAGGTTTCTTCTTGTCCCTCAAACTCGCTTTGATTTCTGCGACAGTGTCGTCATCCAAAGAACTCATATGGCTCCTAACGGTTATGTTCAATTCCTCGAGTTTATCAAGGAGCTCCTTGTTCTTCATATTCAGATCCCTGGCAAGCTCATAAACTCTGATCTTTGCCATCCAACCCCCTTGCTTTCGATTTGTAAGAACAATCGAGCCGCTATTCGTTGTCCTCTTCTTTTACCGGCTCCCTATCAGACTCGCCGTCCGAATCGACCGACGGCGCAGCCGATACCGGCTCTGCGCTACTCTCGCCTGTCACTTCCTGCCCGCTTTTTCCGGCATATTCCGGATCTTCCGCTATTTCCGCCGCCTCCGATACCGTTTTCGGGTAGCCTTTTCCGGCACCATCGGCTTCCTCGCCCGGCTCTTCTTTCGCGTTTTCGGTTTCCGAAGCCCCTCCAGACATCTCCGAAGATTCCTCTGCAACGCCAGACGATTCTATTTCATCTGCCGATTCGAACGAACCGGAATCCTCCGCCGGAACGGCTTCTATTTCACCGTCGAGAAACCTGCGCGCAACGTCCAGCAGTTCGGAGGCCTCGTTTTCGGAAAGACCGGTGAGCTGCGTAAGATCTTCCACGGTCTCTCGCGCCAGTTCTTCGACAGCATACAAGCCTTTTGCATGCAGCAGATCCGCCGTTTCCCTGGTGATGCCTGGTATGGATACCAGGACTTTGTAGCTTTCGTCCATGGCAGCCTGGTATTTGGATTCGCTCTTCACATCCAAATGCCATCCGGTCAGCTTCGACGCCAGCCGCACGTTCTGGCCGCGTTTTCCGATGGCGATGGAAAGAGATTCGTCCGGGACGATCACCTCCATGGCCTTGTTGTCCTCGTCGATCACCACCCGTTTGATTTCGGCCGGGGCAAGAGCGTTGCACACGAACTTAGCGGCGTCCACATGCCACGGGATGATATCGATCTTTTCCCCCTTGAGTTCCTGGACCACATTCTGCACGCGGCTTCCTTTCATGCCCACACAAGCGCCGACAGGATCGATGTCCGAATCCGTCGAAGAAACCGCGATTTTCGCCCGGCTTCCCGGCTCCCGAGCCGCCGACATGATGGAGACAATGCCCTCCGAAATTTCGGGGACTTCCGTTTTGAACAAGTTTATCAGAAAATTGTTGTGGGTCCGGGACAAAACGACCTGCGGCCCTTTCCCTTCGTACTTGACGTCCAGGATCAGCGCGCGAATGCGGTCGCCGCGCCGGTAGTTTTCCCTTTGAGCCTGCTCGCGGGATGGCAGGACCGCCTCGGTCTGGCCCAGATTGACGATGATGTCCCCGCGTTCGAAACGCTGCACGATGCCATGGACGATTTCGTTTTTCCTGTCTATGAAATTGGCGTATACGGCGTCGCGCTCCGCGTCCTTCATTTTCTGGATGATTACCTGCTTTGCGGATTGGGCGGCAATCCTGCCGAAATCCGTCGTGTCCATCTTCGTGCCGAGACTGTCGCCGATTTCGCACTCCGGATCCAGCTTGCGTCCCTCTTCATAGCTCATGTGAAGGTCCGGCTCCGTGATCTCCTCCACGACCTCCTTGAATTGAAACACTTCGATTTCGCCCAGTTCGTCGTTGTAATGGACCTCTACATCGATCCTGTTGCCGTATTTCTTTTTTGCGGCCGACCGCAACGCCTCTTCCAAGGCTTTGATGAGAATGTCTCGATCGATTCCCTTGTCCCGGCTGATCTGATCGACAACCCTTTTAATATCACCTACGAACATGAAGTATCTCCGCTATAATCAACCAATCGAGCTTTGACGATATCCGAAAAGGGAATGCGCACCTCCTTGTCGCCGCTCGCCTTGAGTTTAATGGTTCCATCCGCGACCCCCAAAAGTGTGCCCTTGAAGTTCTTTTGCCCGTCTATGGCAGTGGCCGCCTTGATTCTCGCTATATTTCCCTTGAATCTCTCGAAATCCTTCAGGCGGCCCAGAGGCCTGTCCAGGCCGGGAGAGGAAACCTCCAGGTTGTATTTGCATTCGGTCTCCATGTAAACGTCCAGCATATCCCCCAGCTGCCTGCTGATTCTGACGCAATCGTTCAGATCGACCCCGCCGGGCTTGTCGATGTAGACCCGGAGAATTCGTCCGCCGGGCTCCCGCTGGAACTCCACGTGGACGACCTCCATCTGCTCCGTTTCGCAAATCGGCTCGGCCAGATCGCGGACGGAATCGGCAATCTGCCTCTCCCTTTCGGGCGTCATGGGCTTTTTGGACGGAACGTCGTTGCCGTCATTGGCTCCGTCACTCGAAGCTTTTCCCCCCTGGCCCTTTTCCGTTCGGCGAATATCGTCGCGCTGTTTCTTCCTTTTTCCCATCTTCAATATAAACAAAAAAAACGGGCTTACGCCCGTTTCCTGAAAAAATGGATAGACCCTTTGCGAAAATTCCAAGTTTATTGAATCATGCTAAAATCCATCGCGGAATAAAATCCATAATAAATCCGACTCTACAAAACTTTGCCGTGAGTCGCCCTGGAAATGGGCATAAAGCAATTGGAGCGGGCAACGAGATTCGAACTCGCGACACCAAGCTTGGGAAGCTTGTACTCTACCAACTGAGCTATGCCCGCTCTTTCATCTCGAAAATCGAAAGATATTACAAAAAAAAAAATTTGTCAATGATTTTCCATTATTTAACAAGGTGCGGCGGCGCCTGAACCGCCACCACCTCCCCTTTGGCGCAAACCACGCCGTCCACCGTCAGCTCGGTCTCCACCACCACCTTCCTGCCCTTGATCTCCTTGATGGAAGAACGAAGCACCAATGGTCCCTCTATAGGGGTGGGCTTGAGAAAGTCCACATGCAGCGACGCAGTCAGGAACCTCAGCTTGGGCTCGGAGTCCATGCTTCTGCCCTCCTGCCTGTATTGGGCGGCGGCGGCCGTTCCGGTGGAATGGCAGTCGATCAGCGACGCGATCAGGCCGCCGTATACGTAGCCAGGTATCGCGGTGTGGTACGGCTTGGGGTAGAACGTGCATACCGAGCGGTCGCCCTCCCAAAAGCTCTTGATCCGAAGCCCATGCTCGTTGAGCCGACCGCACCCGTAACACAGGCTGACCTGGTCGTCGTAATAGTCCTGAAACGCTTTTTCCGTCATCTTTCTCCAATCAGAAAACCAGTTTGAGGCCGTCGTAGGCGAGAAAAAGCTTCAAAGCCCGTTTCTTGTCGCTGACGGTCAGGTATTTGAGAGAATCCTCGTAGAATTTTTCGAGGACTTCGTCGTCGGAGGTATGCTCGTGGTGGAACAGGCAGAGCCGTTTGGCGCCCGAGCGAACCGCGAATTCGATTCCCAGCAGGTTGCTGGAATGGCCCCAGTTTCTCTTGGTGTCGATGGCGTCTATAAGATGGTACTGTGCATCGAAGACCAAAAGGTCCGCGTCCTTGAAAAATCCAATGAACGGGTCGCTGTGCTCGGATTCGGCCCCGTATCGGTATTCGGAGTCCGTAGAGTACACGACCTTTTTGCCTCCTTTTTCGAAACTGAACCCGTAGGAACTCCCCGGATGGTTCTGCATGATCCCCTTTACCGTAAAACCGTTGATTTCGTATGTTTTTTCAAGTTCCAGGGTTTCGAACCGGATGTCGGCCGACATGCTTTCCAGGGAAATGGGGAAATTCACGGGGTTCTGCTGCCGAACGAAGGCGCTTTTCATATCCGGATGATATCCGTAGATTCGGACCTTCGTGTCAGGCGCGAACGCCTGCGGGAAGAAAGGGAACCCTTGGATGTGATCCCAGTGAAAATGGGACAGGAACAAATGAAATTCGTCCGGAATCGGCGAGTCACCAAGCTGGCCGCGGCGAAGCAGAGACGTCCCCAAATCCCGGAGACCGCTTCCGGCGTCGCAGATCACAAAACCGTCCTCGTCTCCGATTTCCACGCAGGGAGTGTTGCCTCCATAGGAACCTCGAACGGAAAAAGGCAGCCGGTCGATAAACGCTTCGATTTCCGATTCGGTCTTCAATCCCTCTTGCAAGGCGAGACGAAGCGCCCGGCCGATCTTTTTGCGCACCTTTTCGGCGGTTAGAGAGTAAGGAAGGGAGCCGCGAGTCCCCCAAAATGTCACGTACACTTATCGATTTCTCCGAAACGGCGGTTTCAAAGTCTTGTTTTTAGTCCCAAAGGCGAACCCATTGTTCATCCACCAAAATAGCCCCGACCTCCAACCTCTTTCAAAATATCTTAAAGAATATCAGAAAAGTTCGCAAAATCAATCCAATAAATCGCAAACAATCGACAAAAAAGAAAAAATTCCATGGAATTAATGGCCGACAAGCCCGTTTTTCAGTGGCCGACCGTCAAATATCGGGTGATCCGTTTTTCGATCCGCTTGAAAACGAAAAGCAACCCGTACACCATAGCCAGGTAGATGGCCGCAGCCGTCAAGTACAATTCGAAAATGGCGAAGCTTCTGGCCGCGATCACCCGAGCCACCCCCGTGATGTCCATGAGGGTGATGATGGAAACCAGCGAGGAGGCCTGGAGAAGAAACACCACCTCGTTGGTGTAAGCGGGCCAAGCGATGCGAAGCGCCCTGGGAACGATGATTCTTCGGTAAAGCAGCATCCCCGACATGCCGCAGGCCCTGGCGGCCTCCACCTCTCCGTAAGGCACGCCCTCGATTCCGCCCCGGAATATTTCCGCAGAATACGCCGCAGTATTCAATGTCAGCGAAAGCACCGAACAGAAATAGGCCTCCCTGAACAGACTCCAGAGTCCCGCCTGGGAAAGAAACTCCTGAAACTGGCCGCTTCCGTGGTAGATGAGAAAAATCTGGACCAAAAGCGGCGTGCCTCTGAAATAAAAAATGAAAGCGTAGGTGGGCATGGAAAGAAAACGGTTCCTGGAAACCCGCAGCAACGCCAGGGGAATGGCGAGGCAGAACCCCAGGACCACGCTCAAAGCCGTGATCTGGAGAGTGACCCAGGTGCCGTCCAGCAAGCGGGGAAGACTTTCTACGATAGTGCCTACGTCCATGTTCAAGCCCTCCGAACGCCCCGGCTCGCCCTGGTCTCCGCCCATTGCTGGAAGGCGTTGGAGGCGACGGTGATTGCCAAGTATATCAGGGAAGCGGCAAAGAAGGATGTGAATGGCTTGCGGGTCGCGCGAGAGGCGATATCGGCGTTGCGCATCAGCTCCGGAAGCTGGATGACGGAAATCAGCGCCGTGGCCTTGATGAGCACCATCCAGACGTTGCCCAGGCCCGGAAGCGCGAAACGCCACATTTGAGGCAATATGATTCTTCGGAAGGTCAAGACCGAACCCATGCCGCACGCCCTCGCGGCCTCGATCTGCCCCTTGGGCACCGCCAGATAAGCCCCGCGGAACACCTCCGTGGCGAACGCTCCATAGATGAATCCGATGGTGCAGACACCCGCGACGAACGGGTTGACCGAAACTTGGACATCCTTGCCGAAAAGGGCGAACACTTTGTTCAAGAGGATGGGCGCGCCGTAGTATACCAGCAGGATGAGAACCAGCTCCGGGACTCCCCGGATGATCGTGGTATAGGTTTCGGACAGTATGGCCAGGACCTTGGATCTGGATAGCTTGCACAATGCGGCAATCAGTCCCAGGATCATGGCGATGGCCATGGCCGAAACGCCCACGTAGATTGTCAATTTGGCCCCTTTGATCAAGAGCCCTCCGTAACCCTGCAAATCCAGCACTGGCTTTCCTCCGGGCGATTGTCGCGATTTGCGAAAAAGGGCGGGGGCGAAACCTGGCTTCGCCCCTCTCCGCGTTATCGAATCATCATTCTCCGTAAACGTCGAAGTCGAAATACGTGTTGTTTATTTTCTGATAGGTGCCGTCGGCCCGAATCTTGTCGATGGCGTTGTTCAGTGTTTCGAGAAGCTCGCCGTCGCCTTTTCTGACGGCAATGCCGATGCCTTCGCCGAAATATTTCCTGTCGGTGTAGCCGGGACCAATAAATTCATAGTCCTTTCCGGCATCGGTGTTCAAGAAGCCTTCCAAGAGAACCACGGAGTCGGCGAAAACCATGTCGAGCCTTCCGTTGACCAAATCCATGTTGGCCTCGTCCTGGGTGGCGTAGGATTTGACGTCCACCATGCTGCCGAAGGTATCCCGGATGAAATTCTCGCTCACGGTGGCCCTCTGTACGCCCACTGTCTTGCCTTCGAGACCTTCCCTGCTGATTTGGAAACCGGAGCCTTTCTTTGCGACGAACCGGGCGGGGGTCTGGTAATATTTCTTGGTGAAATCGACCTTCTTCTTGCGCTCTTCCGTGATGCTCATGGACGCGATGATGGCGTCGTACTTCTTCGCCAGCAGGCCGGGAATGATGCCGTCCCAGTCCTGCGTGACGAAATCGCATTGGGCCCCGGCAGCATGGCACAAGGCATTGGCGATATCGATATCGAAACCTTGCACCTGCCCGTTGGGATCGATGAAATTAAACGGAGGATAGGCGCCCTCCGTGCCGATACGGATTTTCTTGACATCCGCCGCAAACACAGTGCCTGCGGCAACCACGACCGACAAAACCAGAAAAATTGCGATTGCCTTTCTCATTGTCCCTCCTGATGAATTGGGTTGATACAAACTCGCCTTCCAAAAAAAAACGATTTTCCGCGCATCACAGAAAACTGGCCAGAAACTGGCGACAACGCTCCGAATCCGGGTTCATGAACACCTTGTCGGGCGGTCCCTGCTCTTCGATGATTCCCTTGTCGAGGAATACGACGCTGGAAGATACGTCCCTGGCGAACGCCATTTCGTGGGTGACCACCAGCATGGTCCGGCCTTCCTTGGCCAGGTCCACCATGACCTTGAGGACCTCGCCCACCAGTTCCGGGTCCAGGGCCGATGTCGGTTCGTCGAAAAGAAGCACTTCCGGTTCCATGGCCAGCGCCCGGGCGATGGCGGCCCGCTGCTGCTGTCCGCCCGACAGCTGCGACGGATAATAGTGGGAACGGTCCGCAATGCCCACCTTTTCCAGGTACGCCATGGCCTTTTCCCTCGCTTCGGCCTTCGGCTGCTTGAGCACGTGCACCGGGGCCTCCGTGATATTGTCCAATACCGTCATGTGGGACCACAGATTGAAGTGCTGGAAAACCATTCCCAGCCGGGTCCTGATCCGATCGACCTGCTTCTGGCTCTTGGGGACCGTCTCGCCGCGACGGTTCTTGACAAGCTCGATCAGTTCGTCCCCGACATGGATCTGGCCCGATGTGGGCATCTCCAGAAGGTTTGTGCATCGCAGCAGCGTGCTTTTGCCCGAACCGCTGGAACCGATCAGGGAAATCACATCGCCGACCCGCGCGGTCAGGGAAATGCCTTTCAGTACTTCTAAGGAACCGAAATTCTTGTGAAGGTCCTGGATGGATAGAGCATTCTTTCTAGTCATAGCGCAAAAGCCGTCTTTTTCGAAATAGTTAAAAAAACAATCCGCATGCAATTGTTTTACGGACCGGCATCGTCAATCAATACCATCTCTAACGTAAAAAGCGATTCAGCGTCAAGAAGTTTGGGATGAAAACTTGAAATCGGCGAACATGCGAACCAAATTCGGAGTCTGGAAATGGATGTGCGCCGCTTAAAATGACAAAAGGAACGGATGGACGACATGAACGAGCAAAGACAATTCAAAAAACGGATAGAGGAAAACCCAATAGAGCGGCAACGGATCGAAAGACTCCGTGACGACAACGGGGCAGGAGAAAAATACGTCCTGTACTGGATGCAGCAGTCCCAAAGGGCCGAATGCAACCATGCGCTGGAGTACGCAGTCTGTCGCGCAAACGAATCCGGCCTGCCGTTGCTGGCCGTCTTCGGTCTCGACGACTCCTATCCGGAGGCCAACCTTCGCCACTACGCGTTCATGCTCGATGGCCTTGCCGAAACCAGACAGCATCTGGAGCGGCGCGGCGTGAAAATGGTCGTTCGCAAGACAAGCCCTCCGGAAGCCGCCCTGGAACTCGCTCGCGACGCTTCTCTGTTGGTCTGCGACAAAGGATACTTGAAACACCAGAAGGCTTGGCGTGCCCATGTCGCCCGAAAGGCGCCCTGCCCCGTGGTCCAGGTGGAAAGCGACGTGGTCGCGCCCGTTCGGGCAGTGTCCGAAAAAGCCGAGTACGCCGCCAGAACTATCCGGCCCAAAATTCACAAAATCCTCGACGCCTGTTTGAAACCCGTCCCGGAAATCCCCCTTCGAAAGAACTCTCTGGACATGGACGTTGACAGTTTTCCATTCGATTCCCCAAGCGCCGTACTGCACCGCCTGGACATCGACAGGGGCGTGCCTGCGGTCGGCGCGTTTCTAAAAGGCGGAATATCCGAGGCGAAAAGGCGTTTTCAAACATTTCTCGAAAAAAGCCTGGAGCGCTACGACCAAAACGGCAACCAGCCGCAGACCGACCATATCTCCCACATGGGGCCCTATCTGCATTTCGGACAGATCTCCCCGCTTTATCTGGCGCTCGCCGTCAAAGAGTGCGACGCGTCCGAAGAGGCGAAAAAGGCATTTCTGGAACAATTGATCGTCAGAAGGGAACTTGCCGTCAACTATGCGGAAAACACCCCGGATTACGACCGCTTCGCCGCGCTTCCCGACTGGGCGCTGAAAACGCTGATGGAACACAAAAAAGACGAGCGCGCCGACGTGTATTCCCGCAAACAGATGGAAAACGCCCGTACGCATGATCCGTATTGGAACGCCGCCATGAGGGAAATGAAGCATACCGGGTTCATGCACAATTACATGCGCATGTACTGGGGCAAGAAAATTCTCGAATGGTGCAACACCCCGGAGCATGCCTTTCGGACCGCCTTGTACCTGAACAACAAATATTTCCTGGACGGCCGCGACCCCAACTCCTATACTGGCGTCGCATGGCTGTTCGGCCTCCACGACCGGGCCTTCCAGGAAAGGGCCGTCTTCGGAAAGGTCCGTTACATGGCGGCTTCTGGCCTGGAAAGAAAATTCGACACCAAGGCGTATATTAAAAAGGTGGAAACGCGAATCGAAGAAATGCGCAGCGTCGAGAATGGAGGCATGCGAAAAAAATGAAAAAAGATCCTTTCACGCCTTCATTGGCGGCATTCTTCGTAATAGCGACCATGTGCCTGGCCCTGGTCGCTCCCCTTTCGGCGGACATCTACAAATGCACGGATGAAACCGGTCGCGTCAAGTTTTCCAACACGCCGTGCGGTTCGAACGAGAAATCCGAATTGATACAGGAAGAAAAGGCGCGGGGCGATTCTTTTTCCGACGATTCTTCAGAGTCTTCGAGTTCAACCCTTGCCGGCGATTCCGAACAAAAAGCGCTCCGCGTCGCAGACCCGACCGTGAGCGGACCGTCAACCGCAGCCTTGCCCCCCGTGACACCAAGAAAAAACATCGACGAGCGTCATGCGAACCATCCGGCCAACACATCGGCCGGTTCGGCCTCCATTCAGGATTTCACAGAATCACTGGAACAGATTCCCCCCCTGATTCTTCTCGCGGTCTTTCTGGTCCCTCCCGTTCTCGCGTGGGGCCTGGGCATGCTTCACAGGAAGGGGGACGGTGATCTGGGGCCTTGGAGATACTTCTATTCGTTTTTGGTCTATCTGGCATGTGTCCCCGGCATCTTTTCGAGCGTGTTGACCGCCTACTCCCTGTTTTTCATCCGCCAGAACCTGCTGCATGTGAACATTTTCGTCTATTTCCTTCCCATAATATCCATGGTCGCCACCCTGGTAGTTATCGCGCGCAACGCCCGATGGAAGAACCTGCCAGGCGTCGATCGGCTGACAGCCCTGATCACCGTGCTGGCGATCAGTTTCTCCGTCGCCCTGTTTGTTCAAAAGACCAGGGTCTGGATCGTTTTCGGCGGACGCTTCACCACATTGGTCGCCATCGCCCTGATCAGCTTCGTCTTTCTCAAATGGAGCATTTACAAACTTTTCAGGAAAAAAGGCCCATAGAAACCGAGAAACCTCGGGGCAAATTCGAAGTCTCCTTTACACGCCGTTCGTTTTATTATAATTTATGCCGTGTTGAAAATGGCCTTGTAGGTCATTTCGATAACAGGGCGCATTTCTCGGCTAAACGAAAAAAAAGGACTGAAAAAAAAGATGTCCAAAATGATATCCGAACCGGAAAGCTATTTCCGACAATTTGTTCCGGAGCGCATCGACCTTCTGACAAGATTGGAGGCCGATGCCAAGAATGAGGAAATACCGATCATCGGGCCGGTCGCAGCGGAGCTGCTCTACATTATAGCTCGTACCTGCGGAGCGAAATCAATCCTGGAACTGGGCACCGCCACAGGATATTCCGGAATATTTTTGGCCAGGGCGGCCATGGAAAACGGTGGAAGGCTTGCCACAGTGGAATGGGATCCGGAAATGGCCAAGAAGGCTGCGGATAACTTCCAAAAGGCCGGGGTTTACGATTTCGTGGACATCCATACCGGAGACGCCCTGAAAGTGTTGGAAAACCTGTCAGGACCGTTCGATTTCGCGTTTCTCGATATCGACAAGGAATTTTACGTTCAAGCTCTGCCGTTGCTGCGTCCACGCATGAAAACCGGCGGCCTTCTCGTCGCCGACAACGTGGCGTTCAAAGATTCGATACCTTTCAACCAGGCCGTGTCTGAAAATCCGCAGTGGAAAATCGTGCATCTCTATATGTTTCTGCCAGGCCACTCGCCGGAGAACGACGGATTGTGTTTCGCGCTGGCAATCTGACCGGCCTCTTTTCTGATAGGCAAATATCGGACAAGAGCTTGTCGCGGATTGAGGGAATTTTGCGAATACGCTTCATTGTGAACAAGGAGGATTTATGAAGATCGGAGTTGTCGTTTCGACGCTTTTTGTCCTTATGAACGGCGCCTTTTCAGTCCATGGGGCGGCAACGCCCTGCAGCGAAGCCACCCAGGAGTGTCTCGGCTGCCACGAATCGATTCATCCGGGAATCGTGGAGGACTGGAAAGGAAGCAGGCACGCCAACGTCACCCCGAAAAAGGCCATGGCCGCAGAGGGACCGGCGCTGAAAGTCTCCAGCGAAAAACCGCCCGAGAAGTACCTGGACACGGCCGTGGGCTGCGCCGAATGCCACGGCATGAGGCCCGAGGCCCACAAGGACGCTTTCGACCACAACGACTTTGATGTCCACACGGTGGTGACCCCGGAAGACTGCGCCGCATGCCACGAGGTCGAAGCGCGGCAGTATTCGGAAAACATCATGTCCTTCGCGTTCAAAAACCTGGACGACAACCCGTTATATCAGGACCTCCAGCACTCCATCCTGGGAAAGCCGTTCCTGAAGGACGGCGAACTCGCCATGGAGCCGGCATCCAAGGCGACCCTGGAGGAAGGCTGCTATTTTTGCCACGGGACAAAAATCGAGGTGGGAGAATCCAAGACACGGGACACCATGCTGGGCGAGATGGATTTTCCGACGCTTTCCGGATGGCCCAACCAGGGCGTCGGAAGAGTGAATCCCGACGGAAGCCGGGGATCGTGCAGCGCCTGCCACACACGGCACGCGTTTTCCATGGAAACGGCCCGCAAGCCCTACACTTGCAGGGAATGCCATGTCGGCCCCGACGTTCCCGCCTACAAGGTGTACTCTTCGAGCAAGCACGGGAATATCTTTTCGTCCCGCCAGAAAGACTGGGACTTTTCGGCCGTACCGTGGGTCGCGGGAAAGGATTTCCAGACCCCGACTTGCAGCGTGTGTCACGTGAGCCTCGTGGCCAACACCGACGGCGAAGTGCTGGCAGAAAGGACCCATCGAATGAACGACCGGATTCCGTGGAGGATTTTCGGCCTGATCTACGCCCACCCCCACCCTAAAGAGCCGGACACGACCAAAATCCACAACAAGGCCAGCTATCCGCTTCCCACGGACTTCGACGGCGGCTTTGCGGCGGATTTTCTGATCGGAGACGAGGAAATGGGCAGGAGAAAGGCCGCCATGCAGGCCGTATGCGCCGCATGCCATGCTGGCGGATGGATAGAGGAGCACTGGTCGCGCTTTGAAAACACCATCGCGGAAACCAACGCCAAGACTCTGACCGCCACGCAGATCATGGGGAAAATCTGGGAGGCCGGGTACGCCAAAGGGCCCTCGGTGGGAAAAAGCCCTTGGGACGAAGCCGTGGAGAAAAAATGGACCGACATTTGGCTGTTTTTCGCCAACACCGTCCGGTTTGCGTCCGCCATGGGCGGCGGGGGCGACTACGGCGTCTTCGCCGACGGCCGATACCTTTTGAACGACAGAATCATGGCACTGAAGGACTGGCTGGATATCAAGAAGAGCATATCGTCCCCTGAAAAGCCCCGAGCTACAAAAACGGCGGACGAGGCATCCGAAACCCTCGCGCCGAAACCCGAAACGCTCCCGACGGAAACAACTGAAAAAATGGAAGAATCGGAAAAACATGAATAACGACAGACTCGACAGGCAGCTCGAATTCATCCTGGAGATCGACAAGCTCAAGCAGGTGGAAAGACAGACCCTTCTGACCGACGGTTCCCGGATGGAAAATTCCGCCGAGCATTCCTGGAACATCGCCTTGATGGCCCTGGTGCTTTCCGAATACGCCGCCGATGCCAACATCGATTTCTGCCGGGTGGTGAAGATGCTTCTGGTCCACGACCTGGTGGAAATCGACGCCGGAGACACCTATTGCTACGACGAAAAAAAGGTTCAGGAGCAGCCCGAAAGAGAGAAAAAGGCCGCCGACCGCATTTTCGGCATGCTTCCGGAAGACCAGGCGACGGAATACCGGGCGCTCTGGGACGAATTCGAGGCCAGGCAGACCGCCGAGTCCCGCTTCGCCCACGCCATCGACAGCATGCATCCATTGCTGCACAACTATCGGACCGAGGGAAGGATTTGGCGGGAGAACCGGATACGGGCGACGCAAGTCATGGCCCGAACCGGCCACATGAAAGACAGTTCGCCTGTCCTGCACGAACGGGTGATGGATATCATCCGCGACGCCACGGACAAAGGCATGCTGAAGGAATAAGACCGGGGCCTATGAAAGAGCCGATCATAGAGGCCGAAAATCTGTCCCGCATATATTCCATGGATTCCGTTGACGTCGTGGGAATCGCGGGAATCGACCTGAATGTCGAGCAAGGCGAAATCCTGGTCCTGAAAGGAGAAAGCGGCTCGGGAAAAAGCACGCTCCTTTCCCTGCTGGCGGGCCTGGATCGGCCGACATCGGGGAAACTGAAGGTCGCCGGGCGGAACATGGCAAAAGCTTCGGAAAAGGACCTTACCCGCTACAGACGAGAAACCGTCGGAATGATCTTCCAGAACTTCAATCTCCTGCCCACTCTGAACGTGATGGAAAACGTGACCCTTCCGGGACTTCTGGCCGGACGGAGCCATTCGTCGGTCAGAAAGAAGGCTGCGGAACTGATCGAATGGCTGGGGATGGAAAGCCGGATCGCCCATCATCCCACGCAATTGTCCGGGGGCGAAATGCAACGTACCGCCATCGCGCGCGCCCTGATCAACGATCCGGCCCTCATTCTGGCCGACGAACCCACGGGCAACCTCGACAGCCGCAACAGCGCACGGGTTATGGATTTGCTGGAGAAGATCGTCGCAGGCGGCAAAAGGACCCTCGTGGTCGCGACCCACAGCACGGTGGCCGACCGAATGGCCACAAGGCAAATCTGCCTGAAGGACGGTTCTCTTGTCCGCCAGCGGCCTGCCCGGGCTTTGCCCCAATCGCCGCCAGCCGCGAACCCGTTTTCACAGGATTGGCATAAAACGAGGAATTGAATCAAATGGACGACAAATACAACGTCGTTTTCCAAGGAAATCTGGTGCCGGGATACACTCGCGACGCCGTCAAAAAAAATCTGGCCCGCATTTTCAAGACGAGCGATGCCAACATCGCCAAGTTGATGTCCAACCCTCCCTGCGCGATCGGCAAGGACCTGGATAGACAAAGCGCCGAAAAATACCGGCAGGCCCTGAAGAAAGCCGGGGCCGTATGCCTTTTGGAACGAGCCGGGAAGCCCTCCGCTTCGGCCTCTGAAAATCAGCGAAAACAGCCCTCGGAAAAAACAGCCCCCCCTGCCGAAAAAGAGAAACAATCCGCCGCCGAAACCTATGATGTCGTATACGACGGCAAGCTATTGCAGGGCTTCGCCCTCTACTCCGTCAAGCAAAACCTCGCCAAGGCCCTCCAGCTGGATTTCAAGCAGGTCCACGAGCTTCTTTCCTCCCGTCCCGCGATCATCAACGCAGGGTTGCAGGGCGCGCAAGCCAAAAAAGTCAGAGCAATGATGAAAAAGGCGGGGGCCCGATGCAGAATCGTACCCCATGGTACCGTCGCGCCGGGAAAGTCGCCCGACACCGTCTCCGACCCGGACCACATGGCGACCGCCTTCGCCAAACGCGGCGCCGCCCCCAAGCCCGAACTCGAAACGCCCGCTCCCCCGCCCCGAAGGCCTTCCCCCAAACCTCCCGAGCCAATCCAGGTCCCGCCCCAAGGGCCTTCCGCCAAACTACCCGAACTTCCTGCGGAAGCCATTCTCGACGAGGAAGTCGGCCAAAAACAATCTGCCGGCGGAAGAAAAAAGGTGGTTCTCGTCTCGGTCCTCGCACTGCTGGTCCTGGTTTGCATCGCCTTGGCGGCCGCAACCTTGTTTTCGCCATCGAAAAAGCTGGAACCCACAGCCCAGACCATAGCCAGAAAGGCGGTTGGAAGCAAGATCGTCCGAAAAAAGACGCCCGTCAAGCCCGCCGTTCAACAGGCCGAAAGGCAGAAGACCGAAAGACACAAGATCGAAAGGAAAGAGTCGGCAACGAAGACGAAAAACATCCCCGGCACGCTCGAGGAAGCCGTGGCCGCGAAAATCGCCAAGGAAAGGCCGGAAGCCGCGACCGAACTCGACGCCAGCTTTACCACAGTCAACAGCCTCGACGCCCTGCTGCATCTTCCCAACTTGGAATCCGTGAACCTGTCGTCCACAAACGTGTCGGACATCACGGCCCTGGCCAACCTGCCGAGATTGAAACGGCTGGACCTGTCCTCCACAAAAGTCTCCGACCTCTCCCCCTTGGCCGGTTTGACGGATCTGGAAGTCCTCGATCTGCAACATACGCCCGTGGAGGACCTGTCGCCCCTGAAAAACCTGGTCCGCCTGCGCAGCCTCGATCTGCGCGGTTCCAAGGCGACGGATTTCGCGCCGCCGGCAGGGCTGGCCCAACTGAATGTAGTCGGCTTAAAAAGTACATGGATCATCGATATCAGGCCCGTGGCGGTTGTCGAGGACGAAAAATGCTACGAGCTTTCCGGAGAGAAGCTTTAAGACCATAGAGGAGGGAAAACACGACTGGCCGCACCAATCCATGGACCATGGCCGGAAAGAGGCCGGGAAAAATGCAAAACGATGAAATCCTTTGCCATCATCGCCTACGGACTGGCATGAGAGACGGAAAATGAACTCGATTAAATTCGTGAGTATCGAAGACTTTAAATCCATTGAAAGCCTTAAACGGCTGGAACTGGGAAACATCAACGTCATGATCGGCCCGAACGGTTCCGGCAAATCAAACTTCGTAAGCTTGTTTCAGATGTTGAACTACGCAATGACGGAGGCGTTGCATATTTATGTATCGAAACGTGGTTTCGCCGAGAGTTTTCTCTATTTTGGGGGGAAAAAGAATTTTGAAAATAAGGGGCGAATTCGATTTTGCAACCGATACGGGCAAAAATCGGTATCTTTTCAAACTGGTTCCAGCCGTTGGCGACATTCTGATATTTACAAAAGAAACCTTATCATATCACGCCGAGGGCTACTCGGTCCCGGTCGAAGTCGTTTTAGAGCCAGGCAAAAAAGAGAGTGCTTTGCGCAGGCGACGCAAGCCCCTCTTAATGATGCCGAAATGGGGGGTGTCAGGGCCGTGTCGATCCAGCTTTCCAGAAAGCGCGTATTTCAATTCCATGACACTTCCATGGAATCAAGGATTCGAAAAGCGACTCACATGGACAACAATCGGTATCTACGTTCCGACGGCGGCAATCTGTCCGCCGTACTTTTCAGGTCGAAAAACGACAAGTCGGATTACTATGGGTGACTTGGTTGGAAACCTTGGCCCCGGACGATTGATTCGGACATCGACAATTAATTCGGATTTCTGTTGGATTGAAAACGGCCTCGCAATATTGCGTGATGGCTTCGAGAAATTTCCTTTCGGAGAAGTTGCCTTCGGTACAGAAAAATTGGACGGTTATCATCCGGTTGAGTTCGAAGGCAAGATGCATTTCAAAGCGTTGGCTCCTTCCTTGTACTTCACCAAATCCATCGTCAGGATAGCGGGAAACAGCGATCCGTCGATCAACGGGAGCCGACCGAGGCTTTGCATTTCCGGAATCGACGCGAAGTTGCAGGAAAGCAGCAGACAGGCGAACATTTTCCGGAACAAGCCTGGGCTGTACCTCACTTTCAACACCCCTTTCGTGGGAAAATTTAGAATTTTTGATTCGAGGTAACGGCATTTTTTAAAAGCCGGTAAATACAGCATGCTATGCAACTTACAAGATTGAAATGAATAAGACACATTAAACAGAATTCTTACACGGTTAAAAAAAAAGGACATTGACGTTGCACCGCGCCCGAGCCCTTTGTTAGGGGGGGCGATGAGCCTAATTCCACGCGAACAGGTTTTCCATTTCGGTTCAAATTCATCCTGCAGACCCCGTCCGCCAGAATGTCCTGTCGTCGTTGCAGGAGGTCCTCATGCTGGCCGAAAGCATTTTTTTGGGGGGGCACGGTGTTCCGGTTACGAGTCGATCTGTCCGGCTTCCGATCTGATTCTCCTATGGCAGCAGCTCCTACGGAATCAAAGCACGGACTTGGGCTCCGCAGGAGTTGCATAGCAGGCGGAATATGCCTGCCAAGGCCGAACGCCAAGCTGCCGGCGTGGTGGTTGTCCTCCGGACGTATTTTTCGGGCATCGTTTCTTGGCATTTCGGGTGCGGAACTTATGGCCTCATTGTTTCGTCGAAGGACAGATGTCGCGCGAGGGTGTAGATCTTGTTTGGTTTCATGTGCTTGGGGAGTGGGGGGGATTCGTTTGGTTCCGGAAAAAAATCGGGGAAAGAATCCCGATTTTGTCCGATTTTCGATTGACAAGCGCGTCTGTTTCCGTTATCAAACAATTTCGACTGAGCGCTCGTTCACCAAGATCGTCGCGGGGAATCGTATTGCGCTCCGAGATGAACGGTATTCATTTAATTACGATTTTAAAGAAACTAAGGAGTGTGCCATGCCAGATCATCCGGACAAACAAAAATGGGTGGAGCTTGCAACCAAACAGATGAAGGGCAAGTCCCCCGACGAATTAGTGTGGGAAACCCCAGAAGGCGTTAAAGTAAAGCCACTTTATACCGCCGAAGATTTGGAATCTTTGGAAAATACCAACAGCCTTCCGGGGATTGCCCCCTATGTTCGGGGCCCGATGGCGACCATGTACGCCGGACGGCCCTGGACAATTCGCCAGTACGCGGGTTTTTCCACGGCCAAGGACTCCAACGCGTTTTACAGACGGTGCCTGGCAGGCGGGCAGAAAGGCCTTTCGGTGGCGTTCGACCTGGCCACCCATCGCGGCTACGATTCGGACCATCCGAGAGTTCGGGGCGACGTTGGCAAGGCGGGCGTGGCCATCGATTCCATCGAGGACATGAAGATTCTCTTCGACCAGATCCCGCTGGACAAGATGACGGTGTCCATGACCATGAACGGGGCCGTCCTCCCGATCCTGGCAGGCTACATCGTAGCGGCCGAGGAGCAGGGGGTCAAGCAGGAGCAGCTGGGCGGGACGATCCAGAACGACATTTTGAAAGAGTACCTGACCCGCAACACCTATATTTATCCGCCGGAGCCTTCCATGCGGATTGTTTCCGACATCATCGGGTATTGTTCGCAAAACATGCCCAAGTACAACACCATCAGCATCAGCGGGTACCACATGATGGAAGCGGGTGCCAACTCGGTGCTTCAGTGCGCGTTCACCTTGGCCGACGGCGTGGAGTACGTCCGTGCTGCTATAAAAGCTGGTCTCGACATCGACAAGTTCGCCCCCCGTCTCTCCTTTTTCTTCGGCGTGGGCATGAACTTTTTCATGGAGATCGCCATGCTGCGTGCCGCGCGTTTCCTGTGGCACCGCCTGATGAGCCAGTTCAACCCCAAGAACCCCAAATCCAGCATGCTTCGGACCCACGTGCAGACCTCCGGATGGAGTCTCACTGCGCAGGACCCGTACAACAACATCATCCGGACCACCCTGGAAGCCCTGGCTGCGGCGCTGGGCGGCACCCAGTCGCTGCACACCAACTCCTTCGACGAAGCGGTGGGCCTGCCCACCGACTTTTCCGCCAGGATCGCCAGAAACACCCAGATCATCATCCAGGAAGAGTCCCAGATTTGCAACGTTGTGGACCCTCTGGGCGGTTCTTACTATATCGAATCGTTGACCAAGGGCATCGTGGACGAAGCCCAGAAGATCATCGACGAAGTCGAGGAAATGGGCGGCATGGCCAAGGCCATCGGCACAGGCTGGCCCAAGATGAGGATCGAGGAATCGGCCGCGCGACGCCAGGCCATGATCGACCAGGGGCTGGAGACAATCGTGGGCGTGAACAAATACCAGTTGCAGGACGAAAAGCTCGACCTGGAGGTCTTGGAAGTCCCCGAGGCGGTTCGCGAGGAGCAGGTCCAGCGCCTGCACGACATCAAGGAGTCCCGGGACGCCAATGCCGTCAAAGAGGCCTTGGACAACCTGGTCAAGGCGGCCGAGTCCGATGGGAACCTTCTGGAGGCGACGATTCCGGCAGTCCGTGCCAGAGCCACGGTCGGAGAAATTTCCGACGCCCTGGAAAAGGTGTTCGGCCGCTACGTGGCCACAACCCAATGCATTTCGGGCGTGTACGCAGCAGAGTTCGGAGACAGCGAGGTGATCAAGTCGATTAGAAAACGGACCGACGAATTCATGGAAAAAGAGGGGCGCCGTCCCAGGATTCTGATGACCAAGATGGGCCAGGATGGCCACGACCGCGGAATCAAGGTCGTCGCCACGGCATTTGCGGACCTTGGGTTCGACGTGGACATCAGCCCGATGTTCCAGACGCCGGAGGAAGCCGCCAGAATGGCGGTGGAAAACGACGTTCACGTGGTGGGCGCGTCCAGCTTGGCGGCCGGGCACAAGACTTTGGTTCCTGAGCTGATCGAGTGCTTGAAAAAGGAAGGCGGAGAGGACATACTGGTGGTCGTAGGCGGGGTCATTCCTCCGGGCGATTACCAGCTTCTGTTCGACCAGGGAGTCGTGGCCGTTTTCGGACCGGGCACGCCGATCACGCATTCCGCGAACATGGTTTTGAACGCTTTGGAAAAACGATCCTGATGGCTATAGAAACGCAACAATACATCGACGGGGTGCTCGAAGGCAACCGGCGGATGCTGGCCAAGACCATCACGCTGACCGAAAGCTCGGTTGCCGCCCATCAGGCCCAGGCCCGGGAGGTGCTGGAAAAGCTCCTCCCGCACTCGGGCAAAGCGGTGCGTCTCGGAATCACGGGCGTGCCGGGGGTGGGAAAGAGCACCTTTATCGAAAGTTTCGGACTGTATTTGGCGGATAGCGGGAAAAAGATCGCGGTGCTGGCCGTGGACCCCAGCAGCACCAGGAGCGGCGGAAGCGTCATGGCGGACAAGACCCGCATGGAAAAGCTCTCCTTGCATCCCAACGCCTACATCCGCCCCTCGCCCTCGGGCGGGGAGCTGGGGGGCGTCGCGCGCAGAACTCGTGAAACCATGCTGGTCTGCGAAGCCGCCGGTTTCGACGTGATCATCGTGGAAACCGTGGGCGTGGGCCAATCCGAAACCGCAGTGGCCTCCATGGTGGACTTTTTTCTGGTGCTGATGCTCGCAGGGGCTGGAGACGAGCTGCAGGGCATGAAAAAGGGCGTGCTGGAGATCGCCGACGCCATCGCGGTCAACAAGGCCGACGGCAACAATGTGGAAAATGCGAACATGGCGCGAAAATCCTACGAGTTCGCGTTGGAGCTTCTGGAACCCGAGGACCCGATCTGGTCCCCGCCGGTTTTGACATGCAGCGCCAAGGAGTTCACCGGCATTCGGGAAATCTGGGAGACCGTGCTGGACCACCGGGAAAAGTTCATCGCCGAAGGCAAGCTGGAATTGAAAAGAAAACGACAGGCGCTGAGCTGGATGTGGTCCATGGTGGAGGAAGGGCTGAGAGAACATTTCCGAAAGAACCCGAAGATCAAGGAGCGACTGCCGAGAGTTTCCAGCGACGTGGAAAAAGGCGTCACCACGCCGACCATCGGGGCCAAGGAGCTGTTGTCGTATCTCGACATCAAGGCCTGATTCCGCGTGAAATTGTTTCGCAAGGCCTTGTTTGCAATGCCATTATCCGCAATGCCATTATTCGAAAAGCCCTTATTGATACATCGAACGAAAAACGAGGCCTTTTTCCAAGGGGAAAAGGCCGATTCGATAATTTAATATATTAGCTTATTTCAATAAGAAGAGGAAAGGAAGCACCTATGGGAATCGTTCAGGACAAAATCAAGGAGCTGAAGGATCGGGAGGCGAAGATCCGGCAAATGGGCGGGGAGAAGGCCGTGGAAAAGCAGCACGGCCAGGGAAAGCTCACCGCTCGGGAACGCCTGAACTTGCTTTTCGACCCCGGCACGTTCCGGGAACTGGACATGTTCGTCAGCCATCGTTGCGTCAATTTCGGCATGGAGAAAGTGGAGGTTCCGTCCGATGGCGTGGTCACCGGGCACGGATTGGTCGAGGGGCGGACGGTTTTCGCGTTCGCGCAGGATTTCACTTCCAGGGCAGGTAGCCTGGGCGAGATGCACGCCAAGAAGATCTGCAAGGTCATGGACTTGGCGCTGAAGGCAGGCGCGCCCTTTGTGGGAATCAACGACTCGGGCGGTGCGCGAATCCAGGAAGGCGTGGACGCTCTCTCCGGCTACGGCCAGATCTTCTACCGCAACTCCATTTCCTCCGGCGTCATTCCCCAGATTTCCGCGATCATGGGGACCACAGCGGGCGGCGCGGTCTATTCCCCGGCCATGACCGACTTCATTTTCATGGTGAAAAACACCAGTTTCATGTTCATCACCGGCCCCCAGGTGATCAAGTCGGTGACCGGCGAAGAGATCTCGTTTGAAGAGCTGGGCGGGGCCATGACCCACAACGAGAAAAGCGGCGTCGCGCACTTCGCCTGCGAAAGCGACGAGGACGCCGTCGACCAGATCAAGAAGCTTCTGTCCTATCTTCCCAGCAACAACATGGAGGACCCGCCGCTGGTGGACACGGGCGACAGTCCCAAGCGCACCGACCCCGCCCTGGATACCATCATACCGGACAATCCCAACCAGTTCTACGACATGAAGGATGTGATTCGCTCCATCGTGGACAACGGCGAATTCTTCGAGCCGCACCAGTATTTCGCGACCAACATCATCGTGTGCTTCGCGCGTTTGAACGGACGGACCGTCGGCATCATCGCCAACCAGCCCGCCAGCCTGGCAGGCTGCCTGGACATCGACGCCTCGGACAAGGCCACCCGTTTCATCCGGTTCTGCGACGCTTTCAACATTCCGCTTCTGACTATCGCGGACGTTCCCGGCTACCTTCCCGGAAGCAACCAGGAGTGGGGCGGCATCATCCGCCACGGCGCCAAGCTGCTGTGGTGCTACTCCGAGGCCACCGTTCCCAAGCTGCTTCTGGTCACCCGCAAGGACTATGGCGGATCGTATCTGGCCATGTGTTCCAAGGACTTGGGCGCCGACATGTCCCTTGCGTGGCCTACGGCGGAAATCGCGGTCATGGGCGCGGAGGGCGCCGCCAATGTCATCCATCGCAAGGAAATCCAGGCCGCCGAGGACAAGGCCGCCAAGCGCCAGGAGAAGATCCAGGAGTACAAGGACCTTTTCTCCAATCCCTACTGCGCCGCCGCCAGGGGCTACATCGACGCGGTCATCGTTCCCAGCGAGAGCAGGCCCAGGCTGATCGAAGCCCTGGAGGCCATGTGCACCAAGCGCGAGACCAGGCCGCCGAAGAAGCACGGGAACATCCCGGCCTAAGCCGATAAGCTGAAACGCTGACAAGCGGAAAATCTTGCAATCGAAAAAAGCAAACTCGACGGGTGATTCAATGGAAAAAAACAAAAGAATGATCGCGGCCGTATCGGCGGTGATGCACTATTTGAAGGAAGAGGAGGAGATGATCTGCCTCCAGGCGTCCGCGCAGCCCCAGGTCGCAGCGCCCGCGCCTGCCCCCGGCCCGGCCGTCAGCCAATGGGCCCTCGCCGGCCGCTTCGACCACATGCAGACCCGGGCCATGATGCAGATGAAGGCCTTTCACCGATAACAGGAAACGACGCAAAAATATATTTTTTAAGATTTTCAATAAGAGGAGAACCTGAAAAATGAGTGATCACAGCCAAGTCAAAATGACGGAAATGAATTACGACAAGGACCGGCCCAAAGCGGAAAACCCGGTGAAGGTCGAGGACATATCTCTGCGCGACGGCCACCAGTCCCTGTTCGCCACCCGCGGTCGCACCGAGGACATGATTCCGGTGGCAGAACTCATGGACCAAGTGGGCTTCTGGGCCGTCGAAACCTGGGGCGGGGCCACCTTCGACACCATGCACAGGTTTTTGAACGAAGATCCATGGGAAAGAATCCGGACCCTGAAAAGATACTTCAAGAACACCCCGTTTTCCATGCTTCTGCGCGCTCAGAACCTGGTCGGCTACCGCAACTACGCCGACGATCTTGCCCGGGCCTTCGTGGACCGCGCATGCGAGAACGGCATGGACATTTTCCGCACCTTCGACGCTCTGAACGATTACAGGAACTTCGAGACGGTGGTGGAGAGAATCAAGGCCAACGGAAAGCATTTCCAGGGCTGCATCTGCTACACCCTGACCCAGCCGCGCATGGGCGGCGAGGTCTACAACATCGACTACTACGTCAACAAGGCCAAGGACCTGGAGGCCATGGGCGCGGACACCATCTGCATCAAGGACATGGCCGGCCTGTGCGCCCCCTACGACGTCTACCAGATCGTCAAGGCCCTGAAGGAAAAATGCAAGGCACCCATCCATCTGCATAGCCATTTCACCTCCGGCATGTCCCCCATGACGCACCTGAAGGCCATCGAGGCGGGGGTGGACATCATCGACACCTGCATGTCCCCCTATGCCTACCGCACCTCCCACGCGGCGCTGGAGCCTCTGGTCATGGCGCTTCTCGGGACAAACCGCGACACCGGGTTCGACATCCGTCTGCTGGGCAAGATCAACACGATCTTCGAAAAGGAGGTCATGCCCAAGTACGCCCACCTGCTCGACGATTCCAAGATATCGCTCATCGACATCAACGTGCTTCTGCACCAGACCCCCGGCGGCATGCTGTCCAACTTGGTCAACCAGCTGCGGGAAATGGACGCCCTGGACAAGATCGACGAGGTCTACAAGGAGCTTCCCCGGGTCAGGAAGGAACTGGGCCAGGTGCCTCTGGTCACCCCCACCAGCCAGATCGTGGGAATCCAGACCGTCAACAACGTGCTTTTCGACGACGAAAACGAACGCTACAAGATGATCACCGCCCAGGTCAAGGACCTTTGCTACGGCCTGTACGGAAAGACTGCGGTGCCCATCGACCCGGAGGTCCAGAAAAAGGCGCTCAAAGGCTACAAGAGGGGCGAACAGCCCATCACATGCCGTCCGGCCGAAGTCATCGAGCCCGAGCTGGAGAAGGCCAAGGAGGAGATCGGCGACCTGGCCAAGGACATCGACGACCTGGTCCTTTACGCCATCTATCCGGTGACCGGAAAGCGCTTCCTCAAATGGAAGTACGGCCAGGAGCCGGTGCCCCCCGAGGTCATGCCCAGGACCATGGAGGATGTCGAAAAGGAGAAGGAGCTGATCAAGAAGGCCAAGGCCGGCGAGCTGGTGGAAAAGAAGGCCAAGGACGCGATGCCGGAAAAGAGCGAGAACGCCAGGACGTTCAACGTGTTCGTGGACGACGAATACTTCGAGGTCGGCGTGGACGAAGTGGGCGAATCTCCGGTGATCAGCTACATTCAGCAGCTTGGTCAGATGCCCGTGCAGCCCATCCAGATGCCGCAGGCAGCGCCGGTCGCGCCCGCTCCGGCGAAAAAGGCCGCAGTGCCGCCGCCTCCGCCCAAACCGGCGGCAGCGCCTGCCGCGCCGAAGGCGGAGGAAAAGCCAGCAGCGGCGCAGGCCGCGCCCGCGCCGGCCGCAGGTCCGGTCGAAGGCACGCCGTTGCGAGCCCCCATGCCCGGCATGATCGTCAGCTACGAAAAGAAAGTGGGCGACACTGTGCAACAAGGCGAGACCGTGGTGGTGCTCGAGGCCATGAAAATGGAAAACGCCCTGCCCGCTCCGGCCAGCGGAACCGTCAAGGCGATCAACTTCGAATCCGGCAAGAACGTCGCCAAGAACGACATCCTGCTGGTAATCGGGTAGCGCAGTAAAACGGGAAGGCGCTGCCGAAGGGCGAGCCGTGATCGTTGCTTGATCGAAGGCTCGCCTGCGGGTTTCAGGTACCGGTGTCCGGCGTTCGGGTGTTGAGGGGAAGATACGACGGCGCCGGGCCTGAAGCCGGCTTTCTGATTGTACGCATTGGGGCGAGGTAGAAATGTAGGTCGAGTTTAGCGGCATAGATTGCCGGATTTTGCCGAGCTGTTCCTTCAAACCTGTTTCAAACGATACTAATAGCCCTGCAAGTCATTGCCGGGTTTGCTCCACCTCTTTTCCAAAGTCCCGCAGGGACGATAAAATGCTGAAGAACAACATTTGTGGAGGCAAGTGCTTTCGCCAGAACCTTGCTTTCAGACATTTTGTTTCAACGACATGTTCGCGCTCGCGACCGAAATGCGGAAAAACGAACACGCAGGGCCGCGACCGTTTCATTTTTTTCGAACCAATAACATTTCGCCAAGGAAGCAAATCATGAAAATCCATGAATATCAGGCAAAGGAATTGTTCCGCAAATACGGCGTCCCCGTGCCCAAGGGCGAGGTGGCGTTCGCGCCGGACGAAGCTTGCAAGGTCGCCGAGACTTTGGGGGGCTATCCGGTCGTGGTCAAGGCCCAGATTCACGCCGGGGGGCGCGGCAAGGGCGGCGGCGTCAAGCTCGCCAAGTCCATCGACGAAGTAAAGTCCTTGGCCGGCGAGATCATCGGCATGAACCTGGTCACCCACCAGACCGGCCCTGAAGGAAAGGAAGTCAAAAGAATCTTGGTCGAGCAGGGCCTGGACATCGAAAAGGAGCTGTATCTGAGCATCATCCCGGACCGCGCCACCGCCAAGATCTGCGTCATGGCCAGCGAGGCCGGCGGCATGGACATCGAGCAGGTGGCCGAGGAAACCCCCGAAAAGATCATCAAGGTCTTCATCGATCCGCTGCTGGGAATCCAGGGCTTCCACTGCCGGGCCGCCGCGTTCGGCCTGAACCTTTCGCCGACCGCCATGAAGCAGTTCAACAAGATGCTGGCGAACCTCTACAAGCTGTTCGTCGATTACGACTGCTCGCTTCTGGAAATCAACCCACTGGTGATCACCAAGGAAGAGAACGTCATCGCCCTGGACGCCAAAATCAACTTCGACTCCAACGCCCTGTTCCGCCACAAGGACATCATGGAATACCGCGATTTGGACGAGGAGGACCCCCTGGAAGTCGAGGCTTCCAAGTACAACCTGAACTACATCAACTTAGACGGCAACGTGGGCAATATGGTCAACGGCGCGGGCCTTGCCATGGCCACCATGGACATCATCAAGAAGGCCGGGGCGGAACCCGCCAACTTTCTCGACGTAGGCGGCGGCGCCAGCGCCGAGATGGTGGAAAACGGTTTCCGGATTATCCTGAGCGACAAGAATGTCAAGGGAATCCTGATCAACATTTTCGGCGGGATTCTGCGCTGCGACGTTCTGGCCGAAGGCGTGGTCACCGCCGCCAAGAAGACCGGCATCGAAGTTCCCGTAGTGGTCCGCATGGAAGGCACCAACGTGGAGGAAGGCCGAAGGATTCTCAAGGAATCGGGCCTGAACCTCATCACTGCGAGGGACCTGAAGGACGCGGCCGAAAAAGTCGCCCAGATCGTCAAATAGGCGTTGTTCGAAAAAAATGTAAATCCAGAACAATCCAGGAAGCGAGGATAGCAAAGTGAGCATATTCGTCAATAAGGAAACAAAATTGCTGGTGCAGGGGATCACGGGCCGCGAGGGACAATTCCACACCCGGCAGTGCATCGCCTACGGCACCAATGTCGTGGCTGGCGTCACCCCCGGAAAAAGGGGCCAGAAAATGGACGACGTCCCTGTTTTCAACACGGTCAAAGAGGCCGTCATTGAAACGGGCGCCAACGCGAG
This sequence comes from Desulfobacterales bacterium, assembly GCA_963674505.2. GTDB lineage: Bacteria > Desulfobacterota > Desulfobacteria > Desulfobacterales > SKZT01. The sequence goes on along the minus strand of CAXXIG010000001.1, from coordinate 3,559,515 downwards.
CTTGATATTCGTGCCGCCTCCGTTCGCCGCCGACGCCATCATGGAAGCGGCCGACGCCGGGGTCGCAATGATTGTGGCCATCACGGAAGGCATTCCCGTACTCGACATGATGAAAGTGAAAAACTTCCTCCAGGACAAGCCGTGCCGCCTGATCGGCCCCAACTGCCCCGGCATCATCACCCCCGGAGAGTGCAAGATCGGCATCATGCCCGGTCCCACCCACAAGCCCGGCGGCCCCATAGGCGTGATCTCCCGAAGCGGCACCCTCACCTACGAAGTGGTTCACCAGCTGACCCAAAAGGGAATCGGCCAGACCACATGCATCGGCATCGGCGGAGACCCGGTCAACGGCACCAACTTCATCGACTGCCTGGATGCCTTTCAGAACGACCCCGACACCAAAGGCATCGTCATGGTGGGAGAGATCGGCGGCGACGCCGAGGAAAAGGCCTCCGAATTCATCGTCGAAAAAGTGACCAAACCCGTAGTCGGTTTCATCGCAGGCCTCACCGCCCCTCCTGGAAGACGCATGGGCCACGCTGGCGCCATCATCTCCGGAAAAAGCGGCACCGCGCAGAGCAAAATCCAGACCATGAAAAACTGCGGCATCCATGTCTGCGAAAACCTCGGCACATTCGGGGAGCTTTGCGCGGAGGTGTTTTCGTAATATCACGCAAGAATCGCGGACCCAAAAACACATGGCTTTGCCATCGCATCATGAAGCGCCGAAATCCGAATTGGACGAAACGCCATCGCATTTCGGCGCTTTTTTGTCCCCCTCCAGATTATTCGTTGACGCCACTACCGGATGTAATTACAATGTACCCACAAAAAAAGGAGGCGCATGATGAGGGCGAATGTAATAAAAATCGGCAACTCCCAGGGACTGCGAATACCCAAGACAGTCCTCGAACAAACGGGGATAGTCGATGCAGTTGAAATCGAGGTCGAAAAAAACAGGATCGTCATTCGACCCGCCGAAAACGTTCGGGAAGGATGGGAAGAAGCTTTCAAGGCGATGGCGGAAAACCGTGACGATCGCCTTTTGATCGAGGACGAACCTATCGAACATTCTTGGGACGATGAAGAATGGACATGGTAGTGAAACGATTCGATGTCTACCTGGTGAATCTCGATCCCGCTATCGGTTCCGAAATACGGAAAACCAGACCATGCCTGATCGTATCGCCCGATGAAATGAATCGAAACATAAGAACTGTGATTATCGCTCCGATGACATCGGCGAAGAAAGATTATCCAAGCAGAGTCTCTTGCGAATTCAGAAAAAAACAGGGGCAGATTGTGTTGGATCAAATCCGGACGATCGACAAGAGGCGTCTTGTAAAAAGACTCGGTTCCATTGGCACGAAAGCCCAGGCGGAGGTTGTTTCCGTTTTGCAGAAAATGTTTGCTTTTTAGATGGCCGAAAAGCGGAAGGGGGAAACAAAAGCAATGTCCAAAGACAAAGAGAAATAAGACAGAGTGGAACGTATCGAAGCCATGGAGCGGGAGATGAGAGAGATCGGGGGCGGGGAAGAGTTTATGTTTGTGTCGGACGACACGACCATGGAAATGAAGGAAAAGTTTCTGGAATCGGTGCTGGCGTTCGAAAATGGCGAATATACGACCGTCTTCGAGGAGTTGGAAAAATGCGGCTTTTCGCTTCCCGCTCCCGATTCTCTTAACGACGACCAGTTGTCCGCAAAGCTTTCCGATATGATCCAAGCCCTGTTTCTGCTGGGAGTGGAACTTCACTGTACGGACCATTTGAGCGACCGCGAACTCTACGAAGACTTATTCAGCGACGCTCTGCGCGAAGAAGCGATCATCTGGCCGAAAAACCCCGCATACACCTATCATATTGACATGATCGGCAGCGGCAGCGAGGAGCACACCGAACTTTATTTAAAGTATTACGCGAACGAAGAGACCCGAAGGCAGTTTGCCGAAGAATGGCCGGACCATTTCCTTCCCGAAAAAGCCCCAAGGCCCTACGACCGCGACAAAAGCCTGCCAAGAAAGGACCCGTTGTATATGGACTGAATAAAACGGATGACGCACAACGCCTCATACGATTGGAGCATTCCCGTTTTTTCTGGTTATATCGGATTTGGGGGAGGCTCTCGTTACTAGGCTTCGCCTGGGAAAGCATACCCTCCGAGGCTCCTCCTCGATTGCACCGGATCAACTGGCTGCAACGCTGCCTTTTGCCTTCCTTATCCTGCATGTTTGCATGTAACCGGCCAGCCTTGTTCGGATCGGGTGGCGGTTCCACAAGTTATGCGTTCCCAGGCGGAGCCTGGGAACGAGAACGTTTGTATTTCCATCTTGATTTAATAGTGCTCCAAATCCGTTATACATGGGATTTCTTCAAGAAAAATGCAAGAGTCTTGTTCATTTAAGATCTCTGCGGGCAGGTGTAGAAAGTCAATTCTACATGTACATGGTCGCTCACCTTCCGACCTTTTTTCGTTGACAAAAATCGAGCTGTTGTGCTATTGATCTTGCTTAAGTTGATTCATCGTTTGCGGAAGCAGTATCGAGAAGAAGTCATTCGTTGCAGGCGGAAGTTGTGAAAAAGGAGAAAAGATGAAACGAAACGAAGTAGCATGCAGTGTTGGATTTGTCAGTTGCTTGGCGTTTATGCTCACGATTTTTCTTTATTCCGGTTCGGCTTTCGGGGCCGACGTTAGGGTTCCAGATGATTATGGGACCGTTCGATCCGCAATTGAAAATTGCGCCAGTGGAGACTCCGTAAAAGTCCGCAGCGGAAAATTCATAGAAAGCAATACGCTGTCCGGCCACAAAGCGGTGGTCTTTTCGGGGGGATGGGACGACGACTTTTCAGACAGCGAAGGTCATGCCTCTGCATTGGGGGCGCTTACCTTGGCCAGCGGGGCAATGACGGTGTACAACCTTGAACTTGACGGTCTGAAAAGCGAGCCGTCGCTTACTCTAATGGTAGCTGCAGGCACGGATAGCATCGAAATGGCCTAGATACCGGGAAGCGACGGCGTAACCCCCGAAGATCAAGTACAGTATGACATTCATCTCGGGGCTTCCAGTGGTTTTATACCCGGCTCAGCCAACTTTGTGAAGACGGTAACCGGAGAAACCCAGACCGAAATTATCGGTCTTCAGAACGATACTTTATATTTCGGCAAAGTGATTGCCGTTTACAATGCTTCGGCCAGCAACCCCAGCAACTGCTTGGAAACCAAGACCTACGCGCATTCCGTTCAAACGGACCCGTCGGCCACAGTGCAAATTGCAGCAGGCTTGGGGCTCGGCAGCCACAGCACGACAAACGGCATAACTTACACATACATCGGAGGTACGCCTCCGTCGGTCGGCAGCGTATTGTTTTCGGAGGACGAAGGCGGGGCCATCACTTTGCGTACCGTCGATTCCGTAAACTCTTCCGGCGGCACGATAACAGTGAACACCTCCGATGCCACAGTGTCCGACGCTCTGAACCGTGCCTCCATATATACGGCATTCCAGCTTTTCGACATAGAATCAGAGGCCGGACAGCTGGACGCGAGAAAATCCAAAGTCGCTTCAGCCAAATGCAGCGTAAGCCAAGACGGGACCCGATATAGTCGTATCGACTGGAAAAACGGGCTTCTGTCCGCCGAACAAGTCAGCCATGCCTACGACGAGAGCGGCTTGACAGTCACCCCCGACGGCAAGGAAACAACCATCGAGCTAAGGGTTGATAGAGCGGTTTCCAGTTCGTTCACCGCCGAAGTTTCGGCGGAATTCGAACCGGAACTGATCACCGAAGCCGAATGGGGCGGAGTCGTCGCCAAACGCCTGGAGTCGGGACGAATCGCTGCAAAAGGAACATTGACTCTCAAAGCGTTGGCCGAATACAATTTTTCCGCTTCGGGAACTGTGAGCAAGGAGTTCAACCTTTTCGAAAAGACCTGGACCTCCGTCTATTCTGCCGGGCCGGTTCCGGTCTACCAGGAAATCATACTGACTATGGATGTGGCGGCCTCTGCCGCAGCCGAGGCGAAAATCAGGGCGAACGCTTCCGCGACATTGACAGAAACTCTGGAAATCGGGGCGACCTACGACGGAGATACATGGACGGCGTACATCGACAGCAGCGAACAAAAAGAACTGACCGCTTCCCTGGACATCGTGGGCGGGGCCACGGCCGAGATTCGATTGATTCCCAAAATCAAGATTTCTTTTTACAAACTCATCAGTTCGAGCCTAACCGTGGAACCCTACTTGGGGTCGAGCCTCGCGTTCGAGGAGACCACCAACAATCCGAATTTTCTGCTCGCCCACCCCGAGCGACTCGTCCATCTCACCGAGTTCGACGCGTTTCTGAGCATCGAGGCGAATATTTCCGTGGACTTGAGCGCTTTCGATTATACTTGGGAAATCCTGCCATCCACATGCGTTCTCGGAACCGGCGAATGTCTGGTCGATTTCGATGAATTTGAACTGTTCTCCATTCCCGAGTTATCACCGCCGTACTCCGTTCCTCGCGGTTACGGCCAAGTGACGCTTGTGCTGGAGGTAAAAGACGGAACCTTCAACGAATTTGATTCCGACTCTGTGGAGTGGGAAGCGTTTCCGGACGACGGCACGCTTTCGACCGGATATTGCAGCCGGAGCGGAACCGCTACCACCTGCACGGCGGTCTTTGACATGGGCTTTGCACCGCAATACACGGTCTTCGTCTCGGGCCACGGCATTCTGGGCGAAATGGGCCGCCAGTTCAAAGAGTGGAGCTTTGAACTGCCACCTCCACCGTAACGATTCACGTCCCTAAGGCATGTTTGCATTTAACCGGCCTGCCTTGTCCGGATCGGGTGGCGGAGCCATATGTCATGCGTTCCCAGGCGGAGCCCTGCGCTTATCCCATAAGTGACGACGCGGCAGATGTTAAGGAGGGCCTGAAAGTGCAATCTCGTAGCCCCGTACCATATGCATCAAGCTAACCAAACCGCGTCTGACCGACTCAAAACCCGGGGGGCCTTCGGATCCTCTTCCCTGATAGCCCCCCAATTTCGCGATCTCCGTGACCGCATCGCCTACAGTCGTTTTTTTTTCCCCGCAAGAGACGAGATGATTGCGCATTCCTTCGCATCGAAGAACAATTCGGCCGGGGCCCCCGGATTCTGTCGTCCCGTAATTGTCAGAAACATGGCCCTCCATCCGATTGCCATATCAATGGCCAGTCTCCGTTTTATTCTTTCAGCCGTCCTGTTTTGATACTCTTCGATATTAAGTCCGGTTTTCAGAACTCTGTGCCATTCTTCAATGCGCCAGCGACGCCGGTAGAATTCCACGACCTCTTTGGCCGTTCCATCGTCCGAGACTTTCAAAGTCGTCAATAGAAACCAGCTTATTTGTTCCGCTCCCTCCGGCGGATTTTCTTCCCGCGCATATACCGCCCGAAGCCTTATCGCCTTTCTGTTTTTTAAAATCGGCGACTCGGGCGGTTTCAAGCATACGTTCGCATAGCGAACTTCAAGCCTGGCTTTTCGCGCCGGCATATACGGACGTTCCTTTTTGCCCTGCTTTTTATTTCTCGCGCGCTGCGGCGGTATGTCGACTTCCAATTCAAAACGAACAGGGGCGCGACGCAGTCGCTCGAACAGTTTCGCGTCGCCGTCGACAAGCAGCCTGTCGTGCTTCGCCCGCACTATCAGATCGACGCGATTTTCGTTTTTTTCGGCCAGTTCGAACAGCTCGTACATATCGGCCTCTCTGTCCATGACATTGACGATTCGCGTCTCGGGCATCAGCCTGGACGCCTCGAGGCACAATTCGCATCCCTCCAGCCAGCGAAAGGATTCCTTTTGCGATATCGGCGTGTTTCTTGTTTCCGACTTCTTCTTTTTTACTTTACTACGGTCGGGAGCGTAGCACTTTGCTCCCAGAATGCCCAGAGGCAGGCCCTGCCCGTCGACGACAAACGAAGAATGCAGCTTCAATCCCATCGCATCGACGCCCTTTTCATTCTTTCCGATCGGCCCCAATCCTTCGCAGCATTTCAGACTCGAGTAATTCAAATCCGTCGTGTCCTGAATAACCAGTACGCAATCGGCGCCTTTCATTCTCTGTCGGGTCCTTTCGGCATGGGGCCACAGGATCGCATTGAAATTGATCGTTTCTCTTTCGCTTCTTATAAAATTGCAATAAGTTTTGATATCGTATCTGTCGCCACGCGCCGCCTCGAGATAGGACGCGCCCGGATACAGGCTTTTATTTCCGGCGATTTTGACCAGGCGCGAGGTCAGGCGCCTGTCTCCCAGTCGCGCGCCGCCGAATTCCCGCTCCGCCCACTTTTCGCTTTGAATCCCTTCGGCCGGGGATATGGCTTCAATCCGGAGAGGCTGTTTTTCCGGCAATCGCATCTTTTCGCGGAACCTGGCGTCCAACGGGTACAGATAAATATCCTTGACGCTTTTTCCGTATTTCGTATTCGTATCGTTGCGGCCTCTTCCCTTCGTTTGGCCGACCAGTTGCCAATTGGCCGCCTTGTAGCAGGTTCCGGCGCAACTTTGCGTATCAACGAAAGTCTCCGCGACAAGCGGGCGGTATCCAAAACGGGTTTCGTAATCGGCGGGCAATTGTTTTACGCACATGGCCAGGACATGCGAAGCCAGGTTTTTGCATCGAACGCAATTTCTTATCAGAAATCGACTCATGTTGACGACGTAGTTTCTGTTTCTTACCAAATCATCTCCCTGCCATCCTATCCAGCTGTCGCGATCCTGCAGATACAATGCGCAGCTGCCGAATGTGACGGCTCCGAGCCACCCGTGCTCCGACTTGATCAGATATCGAAGCTGGCGTCCGACGACCCGCTTGTCTCCCAATGGATGTTCGGAGCATATCAGTTCGTTGTGTATTCGCATAAGATCCGAATCGCCGGATTCCACGACAATCAATTGGAGGTCCTCGATTTTTTCCACGCTTTCAGGCACATTGTCCGGCTCGTCCACGGGATGTCCCAAACGACGAGGCTCCCATTTTTTCTTGTGCGCAAAGAGCGGCTTTGGAAGTTTGATCGTTCCTTTTTCATCCAGATCCCGCAGCACTTTAAGGCTCGCCGATAATTGCGCATTGCCGAGAACGTCTTTGAATCCGAACTCGTCGCAGACAATTCCGGCAATCTCGTTTCGTGTGCATGCAGGGTTGATCTCCAGGATTTGCCTGATCCTGGCGATGCTGCCATCGTCACTGAGAACTTGCTTGATTGTGCATGTATTTGTTTTCATGAATACAGTTTAGCAAGTTCCAGAAAAATTTTCCAGTGATTTTTTTAGGGATAAGCGCAGGGCGGAGCCTGGGAACGAGGCGGCGAGGATTTGGCCGGAACATAAATCAAGCCCCTACGGACAGGTGTACCCTCCGTCGATCACCAAATCGGCCCCTGTCATAAACGACGATTCGTCCGAAGCTAGGAAAACCGCACCATATGCGATCTCCTCCGGCCTGCCGAAGCGTTTCATCGGTACCAGGGAGACGAGGGGCTCCCATGCCTCCTTGGGCACCGAGGTCTCGAACAGGTTCGTGTCGAACATCCCTGGACAAAGGGAATTGACCCTGATGTTCTTGCCGACCAGTTCCATGGCCGCCGATTTGGTCATCAGGCGCACGGCCCCTTTCGTACTCTGATAGGCCGTTGACGTACCCGCCCCCGCTATGCCGTAAATGGATGCGAAATTTATGATGGAACCACCTCCCGCCCGCTCCATGGCCGGAACAACCGTTTTCATTCCAAGCAATACGCCGAGTTGATTGACGTTTACAATGCGCTGGAAATCCTCGACCGAATGCTCGACCAACGACTTGTGCAGATAGATTCCCGCGTTGTTGGAAAGCACGTTGATCTTACCGAATGCCTTCTCGGCTGCATCGACGAACTCCTTCCAGCTACCTTCGCTGGTCACGTCGTGCCGCATATATTCCGCTTGGCCCCCTTCGGCCGCTATCTCTTCGCAAAGCGTTTCGAGAGGCACGCGGAATTCGTCGCCTTCCACCGTCAGATCGCCCAGGAAAAGCTTCGCGCCCTCCGCCGCCATCATCCGAGCCTGAGAAGCCCCAAGGCCACCGGACGCACCGCTGATCAATGCCACTTTGCCTGCAAGTCGATTTGCCAAAATTCCTCCTTTTCTTATGCAAATGGTTTTGATTTGTCATTCGACAAACAATCGAAAACGATGTGGCGATGATACCGTTGAACGGAGGATGCATAAAGGTTCATTGACGCAATAGAATGGTTAATGTCGAACCTGGTGAACTTTTTTGCTCCGCAAACAGGAACAACACGGCGGGAGCTTTTTAACGGGTGTATTGGTTTGGGACGAATTTTCCCGTCTTACTCCACGATGGAGTTTTGATGTACGGCCAGCGTTTTCAAATCCGTCAGAATTTTTACCGCTTCGTCGTAGGTATTGGATTTTTTTTTGCAAAATCGGCTGGTCCGCCTTTTCCCAAAGGACTTTTTCGTTCCGGGCCAGTTTCGAAAGGAGTTCCAATCTCTCGGCATTTTTGCGTCTCTGTTCGGTATATATATCGATTTTTGTGATTTTTGATTTCTTCGAACATGCAATAGCGCGCGACTGCTGGCAAATCGACGAGATTTGTTGGAAACTTGCAAACGAGCTTTCCCTGTTCCCGTTACGAAACCGCGTCGATCTTGCTCCGGTCAACAACCGGTTACATGCTCGACAGAAAAGACCGGGCTTGGTATCATATTGCGGAATGAAATGAAGAAACTTACCGGTTGAATAAAAAGACGGAGAATGATCATGGCCCCTTCATCATCTTCATCATCTGACACCTACACGATTGTTGTATTGCCAGTCGTCGATGATTGCAAGCATACCCAAAATGCTTTTTGCGATCCCGAAAACGATCCAAAGAGATTTCTGAAAGACGCGAGCGACTGGTTCGAAAAAATCAGCAGCAACCGCTGCCGCCTCGATTTCATCCTCCTGTCGGCCCTGACTGTCCCCCAGAACTTGAACGCCTTTTCCATCGGAGGCGGAATGGGTCCTCCCCCGCACAATTCCCAGTCTCTGGCCGAATGCGTCCTGTTGCTGGCCGACGATCTCCTGTTGAAAAGCCTTATTCAAGCCAGTGGCAATCTGGTCATCGTCTCTCCTGGAAGGTTCAAACCGCATACTTGGCACATCCCCAACGGCGGCAAACCCATCCGGCCGGAAGAGGAAAGACGCATCGAGTGCAAAGCCATGTGCCGTCGCTACACCCTTGTCCCCGAAAAAACAAACCTGGGAATGCTGGCCCACGAACTGGGCCATCTTCTGTTCTCCTGGCCCGATCTGAAGTGGCCCCGCGCCTATGCCAAAGAATGCCTCATGGCCGAAGGCGCGAGCAACGACTCCGGCGACAACCCCGCCGAACCCTGCGCCCCTTTGCTGCATCGGCAGGGATGGCGCGACGAGCTTGCAATCGAACGAAATACGCCCGTCCATGCTTTGAACCGAAACAATATCGGCGTTCTGGATCGGGACGGAAAAAAATACATAGTGGAATATCGTGATGAATCCGGAATCGATGCGAAAATTCGCCAGGAAAAGCCGCGTTTGCTCGTATACAAATTGGAAGCTGGCGGGTATCCGAAAATCATAGCGATAAAACACATTGAAAGACACACCGCCGAACGAAAACTGCTCGGCGTCGTCGCGCCTTTCCTTCGGCGCTTTTGACCCCGACCGTAAGGAAGGCTTCGCAATTGCAGGCATATCCAGCCTACACGACAAATTCATCCGCCATGAAAGGTACTCGATCTCCGGCGGGACCTGAGCCTTGGGCATGATAACAAAAACGTTTCCTGATTATAACGGATTTGAGGGGGGAGGTGCTGGTTGAATGTAGGTTGGGTTGAGCGTCGTAGATTGTCGAATTTCGCTGCATTGTTCTTTCAAAATCACTGAGAAGGTGCTCGATGCAATCAGGGAGCAAGCGAAACCCAACGTAACGCCCCGCTCAACCCAACCTGCGCCCAGTCCCCAAAATCCATTATAATCAGAATTTTTTTTCACAAAGACAAGGAACAATTATCACCTTCATTTTTTTGTCTTCAGATTTTCGGAAACACCCTCAAGTTGCTCTTTGCAAGCAATTGAATTCCGTTTTTCTCGACCGCATCTTCCCAGACGAGGTAATGCTCGGGAGGATTGTAGGAGTTGGAAACGGGATCGTAGACGCCTTGGATTCCGGTGACGACTGCCATGGAGTCGGTGGCGGCGGCCTTGACGCCGTCGTCGGTGGCCCTGGCACCGCCGTAGAAGTCGTTGCCGGGCCACGAAACGTGGTCCCAGGCGACCAGGCTGAACAGTTCGCAGTCGCCGAAGTCGTCGCCGTCCTCTTCGTATTTTCGCGGGGGGCAAAGCTGCGGCTTGTCGTCGTTTCCCCGAGTTAGAGGTCTGATCATGAAGGAAAGGCCGCCGATTTCGAGCCTTTCGTTTTGGCACTCCCGGTAGGGATCGAAATAGACCGCCCGAATGTTGGGAAAACGCCCTCCGTGGGTTTTCAGAAATCTTTCCAGCGTATTGCGCAGTTCGGTCCCCAGCTGGCCGTGAAAGGGGCCGGCGAACTGGCCGCACCCCAGGCCCGGTATGGTGACGAAAGCTTGTCGTCCGTTGGATTCCGCCATGCTGTTCGCGTACGAAAAGCATGGCAAAAGCCTTCTTTCGTAGAGCGAGAAATAGCCTTCGGGATCGATTCGATTCCCGTTTTCGGTCGTGGCTTCCTCCCAGTCCGCAGGCGTATTTCCCAGGCCGTTTCTCAGAAGTGCGCCGGGCACGTAGAGAAGGGTCGCGGCGAAAGGCTCGGGATGGATTTCGGGGCGCCGGTGCCTGCCGTCGTCGTAGACGATTACCGGTACCGCGACGGCGATGTCGCCCAGGATGGACAGTTCGGCTTGGTTCCAATCCCATCCGTCGCCGCGCACGGCGCTTTCGGCGAATATTCGGGGCCGCTTGGTCCTCAGCAGCAGCTCGACGAACCCTTCGGCATCCAGCTTGCGAATGTCGTCTTTCTCCAGAAGCCGCCGCAGATACCCGCCCGGTTCGACTTTCCTTGCGCGAATGTCCTCCAGGTAGCTTTCGGCTTTCCCGAACGCCTTGCCGTGCATGAGTATGCGGTATTGTCTCATATTCCCCCCGGCGGTTTGGAATCAGTGGTACGTGGGTTTTTCGTCGTCATTGCCGCTTTTGCCACCTTCGTAGACTTTGAATCGGCGTTTTTTGCGTTCGAAGCGCCAGAGAAGATATTTGTGGTATAGCTTCGACGGGTCCAGGACGTTTTTGGGGCCTTTCAAATAAAGGTATCCGAATAAAATGCCCCCGAGGTGCCAGGCGCCGTCGGGGTTGGCCTTGGCCAGAAACGTGACGGCCACGAGTACCACGGTGCCGTAGCTGATGTACTTGGCCTTCAATGGAATGATGAACATCAGGTAGACCGTGGCTTCCGGGTTCAGCAATCCAAACACGACGATCAGGGCGAGGATGCTGGGGGACATGCCGGAAAAGGGGCGCGCGAAGTCGGGAATAAGGGTGCAGGCGAACCCGAACAGGAAGCCGCCCAGGGCGGCGAGATAGAACACCCGGACGAACCCCCGGGCGCCGAACACGTATTGGATCGGGTTGGCGAAGAAATAGAACACCAGGCAGTCGATCAGGAAAAAGATGGGGCTGTTGGGATCGTGCACGAACGGGTGGGTGAAAATCTGCCAGAACCGGAACCCGTCGCTTCCCGCCGGATGTATGGCGAGCCAGGAGGTGATCGGAACGTGAAGCCAATGCTCCATGAGAAGCTGGAGGACGTAGATCGATGCGTAGGCGATCAGGAATTTTTTGGTGAGCGCCGACATGGAGAAGCCGAACGCGGTCGGAGGTCTTTGGAATGGGTGATTCATTTTATTCGGTCTCGAAATTATGGTTGACGATCATTGTTGAAACCTATTTGGCCAGGAGGGCGCAAGTTTTCACCAGCCTGACAAACTCGGCCCGGTCGCCGGATTCGTCCTTGCCGACAGCGCTTTTGGCGATCTCTATGACATCTTCGTACGTCAAATCGTTTTTGAATTTCGAATCTCTCAGCAGCATGCCGAACCCGGCGACTGCGGCGGAGAAGCGTAAATTTTCGGAGCTTGCGGAAAACGACTCTCCGCGATCGGCCGCCGCCGTTTCGATCAGCCGGCTCTCCTGTTGCCCGACCGGCTTGTAGCGGAATTTGACGGTCATGATTTCCGATGTCGCCCCGGCTGCGGGTTTGACGCGGCTTTCCTGGTACTTCAAATCGCCCGCCTTGGATACAGGCGTTTCCGATTTCGCCCCTGTCGGAACGATTTCGTACAGGGCGGTCACGGTATGGCCCGCGCCCAATTCTCCGGCGTCCTTGGTGTCGTCGTCGAAGTCCTCTTTTGCCAGAATGCGGTTTTCGTATCCGATCAGGCGCCAGGCGGAAACCTTGGCCGGATTGAATTCGATCTGGATTTTCACGTCGTCGGCGATGGTGAACATGTTGGCGCGCATCTCGCGCACGAACACCTTTTCGGCTTCGCGGATGTTGTCGATGTAGAAATAGTTGCCGTTGCCGGCGTTGCTGATCTGCTCCATGCGACCGTCCTTGTAGTTGCCCATGCCGAAGCCCAGGATGGTCAGGTAGATGCCGTCCTTTCTTTTGTCCTCGATCGTGCGGACCAGGTCGGATGTGGAGGACACGCCCACGTTGAAGTCGCCGTCGGTGGCGAGGATGACGCGGTTGTTGCCACCTTTGATCAGGTTTTGTTTCGCCACCTTGTAGGCCAGTTCGATACCCTCGCCCCCGGCTGTGGAGCCCCCGGCTTCCAAGCCGTCGAGGGCGTCTATGATGTCGTCCTTGCGCGACGCGGGGGTGGAGGGCAGAACCAGCCCGGCGGAACCGGCGTAGGCCACGATGGCGACCCTGTCGGAATCGCCCAGGTTGTCGAGCAGAAGCCCCAGGGACTTTTTCAGCAGGGGAAGCTTGTTTCGATCCTCCATGGACCCGGACGAGTCGATCAGAAAGACCAGATTGCAGGGTTTCAGGTTGTCGTAGTCCAGCCCTTTTCCTTTCAGCCCGATATGGACCAGCTTGTTTTGCCCCTGCCACGGACACGCGGCGATTTCCGCGACAATGGAGAATGGGTGCTCGCCCGCAGGCTCCGGATAGTCGTAATCGAAATAGTTGATCATCTCCTCGATGCGAACGGCGTCCTTGGGCGGCAGCTGGTTCGACTCGATGAACCTTCGCACGTTGCTGTAGGACGCCGTGTCCACGTCGATGGAAAAGGTGGACAGCGGATTTTGCAAGGTGTCCTTGAAGGCGTTTTCGTAGATGCGGTCGTACTCCTCGGTGGAAAATTCCGGGGGTGGCGCGGGTTCGGCGGCTATTTCCGCCATGGCAGGCTCTGGCGCCAACTCTTCGTACATCATGAGCGCGGGCATTTGCGCGTGCTTGGCCCCGGTTTGGCCGCAACCGCAAAAGCCCATGGAAAACAAAGCGCAAAGGGCGAACGCGGCAGATGATTTCATGGTTCGGACATTGCGCAGATATGATGAAACGTTCATGGCCCCTCCTTTATCGCAAGATATCATGGAAAAACGATTCAATGGATGCACCATACCAAAAACCAATGAGGGAAAAAAGAAAATTTTGGATTTGCGCGGTTGGTTCGACGGATACCCAATGCAATTCTCGCACAAAGCCACAGAGATAATAAGGTTGCGGGCTTGGTTTTAAGGTCGGCCAATCCTTGGAGTGTTTTTCAGCGAAGCGAGAAGAATATAGGGCCAATGGGACAAATGGGACGTATAGCCGGCCGAGTTTGCAACCAAGCCTTAAGGTTGCCAGATACGGCTTTTTGCGTTTTTGCGACTTTGCGTACCTGAGTGAGGTTTTTTGGAGAGTTGCCGCGCAGGTCCAAAATGTTCAAGCTTGATTCCCTGCCGCTATAGGTATATTAATTCGCCTGTTTTAATGCCGTGTATGAAAGGCAGGGCGAATCCTTTTGTATTCGGCCGCTTGTATTCAGCCGCTGCGGCGCATTTTGAAAATGGTGGGATCTCGGAAGGCGGAGCCGGAATATATGGGCGGCATTCCGGCCTTTCGCGGACTCTCCGTTGGAAAAAAAGATAAAAAAACGACACAACAGGTTTTTCGATGAAATACATTCTATTCGATTTGGGTGGCGTCCTGTTCCGTATGAACGGCTACAATCCCCTTTTGAGGCTTTTCGGGCAGGACATGACCCGTGAGGAGCTGCATCGCAAATGGGTGGGATGCAAAAGCGTACAGGAATTCGAGACCGGCGGGGTCGATTTCCGTAGCTTTTCCCGGATGCTGGTTTCGGAGTTCGAGTTCGATGTCGCGCCAAGGCGTTTTCGGGACCTTTTCGTATCCTTCCAGGGCGAGGCCTTGCCCGGCGCGAATCGCTTGGTTTCCGAGCTGCGGAAATCCTATCGTGTCGGCTGCCTTTCCAACACCAACCCGCCCCACATCGAAGTCATGAAGGCCGCGTCCAGTCTTTTCGAAGAATTCGACGATTTGTTCCTGTCCTACGAGATCGGGCACATCAAGCCCCATGCCGAAGCCTACTTGCATGTGATCGAAAAAACGGGCGTAAATCCCGAGGACATCCTTTTTCTCGACGATTCCTCGACCAACGTGGAGGCGGCTGCCGGGGTGGGGATGAAGGCTTGCCAGGTCGATTCCCCGCAGGAAGCGGAGGCTGCCGTGGAAAAAGTTTCTAAAACGCTTCTTTCAGGTTGAATCGGAAATAAATCGGGAAGATCCCAGAATATTCACTTCGATTCCTCGTCGTAGGCACTGACCCAACGGGAAATCAATTCGATGTACAGATCGAAATCACCGAGGCGCTTTTTGAAGATGCCGAAAACCATTTCGTCGTCAATATTTTCGTACCGATGCACCAGCAAGTTACGGAATGAGGCCATGTTTTGAAATGTCGCCAAATGGCTGGCCGGAATGATTTCATGCTCAGACAGAGCCGAGAACAGGTCCCGAAAACTGGTCGGCTCCCGCCATCGGTTGAAGGAAACTATATGATTAGCCACATCGATCACTTCCTCGATAGCAAGATGAATATAACGTTCCACGAACGCTTTGGATCTCAGGTCGGCTTGATATTTGTCCCAGTCGATATCGCGGGCGCGCCTTAACTCGTCGATATAGCTCTCCAGCTTAGACAGTTTTCTTGAAACCAGATCCTTGTCCACCATGACGTTTGTTCCTCTTGTTTCCTTCTATAAACTTGTACAGATACCTTGTATCCAAATAGTCTCTCCTCGCGCCGACTTCCTGTCTTACTCGCTCGCGACAATCCCCTTCGTAGATCAGGACGCCATATTTGAGAACCTGGTGTTGAAGAAGCGGGGACGCACTTCCAAAAACAATGAGATCCACGTCTTTGCCAACCAGGTTGGACAGCTGGGTCTCCAAGTCAACCCTTTCGAAACCGTCCATGGGCTCCGACACCATGATCGCGATGTCCACGTCGCTTCCTCGACGTTCGCGACCCGTTGCGCTCGATCCGAAGACATAGGCTGCGGCGATTTTGTGGTTGCCATTGAAAAAAAACGCCAATTTTTCCCTGATTGAATGAGATATCATACGAAGTCTACCAAATTGTTTTCGACCTGAATTTCGTTTAGTCCGGCCCCAGCCCCCATGTATTGTCCCGTACCGAAAGACTCGGGCGAATCCTCTCTTAAGAGCATCGTGAACAATTCGAACGTACCTTTGGACTCGCTTAAGTCTTTTTCGACTCTTTGGAGGTTTTCCGCTTGTTCTGTCATAGATAAATCAAAAATAGCCGGAAACCTCCGGAATGTAAAGATCGAAATCCCTCAGGGTCCTTTGGACGACCGAGGATCGATTATCGATTATCGAAAATATCCTTTGGTGTTTTTCGTGCGATTTCGTGGCTGAAAAACATTTTTTTGTTGCACTTTTCGTCAATTCTGATACCGAAGTCTCGAACACTTATCAATCAAACGAAAGAATGGAACCATGGCCATCGAATTGTTTTTCAGCAACCTGTTGGAGACGCTGGCGGAAAAGCTGAGCGACATGTTTCGCCTCGGGCAGAAACGCCGTTCGCGGATATTCGACCCGCCCCTGGTGGTCGTTCCCAACGCCAACCTGAAAAAATGGATTCAGCTGCGGCTGGCGAAGGCAAACGGCATTGCCATGAACATCGATTTCCAGTACCTGGAGACCGGCCTGTGGCGGCTTCTGGAAATCCTGGACGAAAATCCGGAAAAGCCCGACATGCTCGACCTGTCCCTTAGGCGCATCGCGGTGTTGCGCGTTCTGGAAAGCCTCGACCCCGGCCGGGAGGAAGTCGCCCCGTTTCTGGCCTACATGAAGGGGCCAAGCGGGTCTGGCGAGGGATTTCCGGACTTTGAAAAACGCATGTGGCAGCTTTCCGACAAGTTTGCGTCCTATTTCCAGGACTACGAGTTCCACCGGGAGGAGATGGTCCGGCGATGGCTCGGGCCCGAGTTTAAGGCCGAAGACGAAATGGAGGCGAGCCAGCGTGAGGTCTACCTGGCCGCCCGGAACGTCCTGTCGAACATTTCCCGCGAGCGCGGCGCGCGATGCCTGTCTCTCATGGACTACGCCGACGAGGTCCTGTCGGCTCTTTCCCGGAAAAACTCCGTCCCGGACGAAAGCCGTCGCCATGTCCACGTGTTCGGCTTTTCCAGCATTTCCACGTTCCATCTTCGCCTGATCAAGGAGCTTGGACGCTTTTTCGACATCGTGGTCTACTCGATCAACCCGTGCCGGGAATTCTGGGAGGACGTCCAGACCCCCTGGGAGGAGAAGTGGAGCAGGCGAAAGGGGATGGAAAAGCTTCGAATCGGCGAGGACGAGGAGTCCGGCGGGGAATTGTTCGGCGAAGCTCCCAACCGACTGCTTTCACTCTGGGGAAAGCCCGGGCGGGAGAGCATCCGCATGCTCTGTTCCCTGGCCGGGTACGATTTCAGCGACAAGTATGTCCTGCGCGAAGACGATTCCACCGTGCTGAAGAAAATCCAGAACCGCGTGCTGACCTATCAGGAAACGGGGGGAGGCGAGGACAGGGTCCCGCAGGATTCCAGCCTTCAGATCTGCGGATGCCCCAGTCGTTTTCGGGAAGTGGAGACGGTCTACAACAGCATCCTTTACAACCTTTCAAACGACGACGGGTTGCGGCTGACCGACATCGCTGTCCAGGTGCCGGACATCTCGGCCTACAAGCCGTATATCGACGCCGTGTTCAACCGCGAGCCCAGGGCGGTCGCATACAACCTGGCGGACGCCCGGGCCGAAATCGAAAGCCTCTACGGCAAAGGGGTCCTGGGAATCCTGGAGCTGGCTTCCGGACGGTTTTCCCGCCCCGAGGTGTTTTCGCTCCTGCTGAACCCTTGCCTCATGCACAAGTGGGGGCTTTCCCCGGACAATGTCCGGGTCTTTGCGGAATGGGCCGACGCGTTGAACATTTTCCACACCTTCGACGAAAAGGACAAGCAAGCCAAGGGGTACCGCCCCACGGACCGCTTCACGTGGAAACAGGGCCTGACGAGAATCCGGCTCGGACGGGTTCTTTCCGATCCTGCCGAGGCCATTGCCGGTTTCCGCGCAGGCGAGCCAGAAACCGCTCTGGCTCTGAATTTCGCCGATAAAATTCCGTACTCCGATGCCGCCACCGAGCCGGAACTGGTGGAGACCTTCTGCGCGGCGATCGAAAGACTGCACGAGATCACGCGCCTTCTCAACCGGGGGCCCCGCCCGGCTGCGCAATGGAAGCGGGATTTTCTGTACGCCTGCAACGAACTGTTCGAGGTCCCTGCCGAATTGAAATCCGAGGCGAGCGTGCAGAAGTCCCTGTTCGAAGCGCTGGATTCGCTCTTGCTCTACGACCGCCTGCGCGAAGGGGAAAGCCCGGGGGTGGATCTCGCGCTGTTCAAGGAGTTCGTGGCATCGGGCCTGGGAGACATCTGGGGGGGCTACGGCGACTACCTGACCAGCGGCGTCACCGTGTCCGCACTGCTGCCCATGCGCCCCATCCCCTTTTCCATCGTGTACGTGCTGGGCATGGAGGAGGGGGCGTTTCCCGGAAGGCCCGAAACGTCGTCGTTGGACCTGCGCCTGAAAAGAAGAAGGCTGGGCGATGTGAGCCTGCCGGAAAGAAACTGCTACCTTTTCCTGGAGCTTCTCCTGTCGGTCCGAGAAAAGTTCTGTGTCAGCTATGTCGCCCGGGACTTGCAGAAGGACCGGGACTTGCAGCCCTGCTCGGTGCTCAACCAGCTGAAGCGATACGTGGAAACGGACATCCTCCCCGAAGGGGCCGCGTTTCAAATCGCGCGGATACCGCTTAAGGGGAGCAGCGAAAAGTACGTGTCCGCCAATTCCACTACTGGCTGGTCCGACGCGATGGTCAACTATTGCCCCGCCGACCGGTTGATCTACTATCGCGAATCCGGGCTTTGGCCGCATGTGGAACAAAGTATGGATGAAAATGTCCGAAAGAAAGCGGCGAGGTTCGTGCCGGACCTGAAGAAAGACTTGGCAGAGGAGGGCGCCGGGGCGGGATCTTTTCCGTTGGAGAAGATCGCGGCCAGCCAGCTTGGAAAATTCATGGAGGACCCGGTCAGGCAGTCGATCCGGCGCCATCTTCTGCTCTACGACGAGGACGCGGACGTGGAGGAGATGGCGGCCGCCGAAGACGAGCCGTTCTACGGCCGGTTTCCCGCAACCTACCGTCTGGCCATGGACCCGCTCCGGATGTGGGTGGACTCAATCGTGACGGGAAGGCCCGAAACGCAGTGGATCGATCTTCTGACGGATATTTGCCGAAAATATTATCAAAGGTCGCGGATGGAGAGCCTCGTTCCCGAGGGGGTCTACGGCGACCTGGATTGCGAGGAAATCCTGGAGGAAGTCGTTTCCAGGGGCGAAATGCTGAAGCCCCTGCTGCAAAGCATGGCTGGCGGCAAGCAGCTGTTGCACGCCCTGTGTACCGGCGAAACCCAGGACAATGTTTTCGTCCGGCCCGAAAAGACGCGGCTTTTCAAAGCGCCTCCCTGGCATGGAGAAATCCATTCTCCGACTCCCGATGGACAACCGGCGACCCGGCCGGTCCAAGTCCACGGGTGGATGCCCTGCCTGTGGAAAGACAGCGGCGGGACCTGGAACAGCCTGATTCTGAGCGGACGCGGCAGGCCGCCGAAAAAGAACAGAAAGCCGGTCATCGACAAATACATTCTGGCGCCCGCGCTGTCGCGGATGCTGGCCTTGGGGCGACAGGATGTCGAAATCCCGCTTGCCGCCGCCCCCGTGGTTTTCCACGTCGCCTACAAGACCGAAGTCCAGTCCTGGAAACTCGAATTGGACCCGGCCAAGGCGGACGAATACGTCCGGGCTTTGATCGAGGACTACCTGGACCCGAACCTGCGCGCATGGCTGCCCCTGGGTTCGGTGATCGACGCTGCGGACGACGTGGACCGGCTTTTTTCCGAGGACATTTCCCGGGAGGAAGAAGCCCGATTTCGCGCGGACCTCCGGGAAGCCCTGAACGAATCCGACGATTCCCTGATCCATCTGGCGAAACCCGAAGTCCCGGTCGATGCGCTTAGACTGGCCCGCCGTCGCTTCGGGATTTTATTCGAAACCCTTTCGGCGACCGACACGCCGGAGTAACCCTTGGGAAAGCTTTCAGACGCCATGGAATACACCCCCGTCATCGACCCGAAACAAATCGACCTGTACCGCCACGCCATCGTGGAGGCCTCCGCCGGCACCGGCAAGACCTACACCATCGAAAACCTGGTGGTGAGAATGCTGGCGGAGCGAAACGACGTCCAGCTGGAAAACATCCTTCTGGTCACGTTCACAGAAAAGGCCACGTGCGAACTCAAAATCCGGATTCGCGAGAAGCTGGAAGCCGAATTGGAGGCCGTGGAAAAAGCGGGCGCAAACGAAACCGCCGATAAAATCCAGGCGGCCCTGGACTCGTTCGATTCGGCGCCCATCCACACCATCCACGGTTTCTGCCAGACCATTTTGAAGGACCACGCGTTCGAAAACAGGACCCAGTTCGATTGGGAGCTGATCGACGACGACACTCTGTTTGAAAGCCTTCTCAAGGAACAGATTCGAAAGACCTGGCCTGCTGAGTTCGGCGCGCACCTTTTGGAAATCCTGGAGCTGTCCGGATTTTCCAAGAAAAAGGAACTGTTCGAATATTCGGTGAGACGGGCGGCGCTGTCCTTCGACCCCGACTCCGGGGACCGCCTCCATCCGGAGATAGACGCCGAAAAGCTCTCCGAAGCCGCCGAAAAGATATCGTCCATGCGCACCCTGGTTCTGAATCTCAAAAAACTGGCCGACAGCGGCGATTTTCTGGCGGGCTTCGACAAGCTCAACGACCATAAGACCCATAAGAGAATGCTTTCGGAAAGAATCGTGGAACCGCTTTCGCGATTTCTTACGGCCATGGACCCGGAACGCTTTCGCTTGTCGTCCGTAGTCGGCATCCTGGCATTTATCGAGGAAAAGGGAACGGACTACCTGGAACCGAAGCCGGGAAAAAAGGCCGGGCAAAACCCCGAGGCCTGCCCCCACTGGGAAATCGTTTCCCGAACCTTGGCGAAGCTGCTGGAGCTGTACGAAGAGGTCAGGGACATGCTGGCGGCGGGCAGCATTCTTCGTCTCCAGAAGGACGCGCGGGCGGAAAAGGCGAAAAAGGGCCTGGTCAGTTTCGACGACATGCTGGGCAATGTCCGGCGCGCGCTGTCTTCGCCCGGCGGAGACCAAGTGGCCGAAATCCTGCGCAAGAAGTACAGGGTCGCTTTCGTGGACGAATTCCAGGATACCGACCCGGTCCAGTGGCAGATCTTCAAGAAGATTTTTCTGGAGAAGAGCGACGGCGACGGCCGCAACACCCTGTTTGTCATCGGCGACCCCAAGCAGGCCATCTACGCGTTTCGCGGCGCTGACGTCCACGCGTACCTCGGGGCGAAAAAGGAGATGGAGCGCCTGAGCGAAAAGGGCCTGGCCAACTGCTACAGCCTTGCGGTCAACTGGCGTTCCGGCCCGGACCTGATCGAGGTCTTCAATCGCCTGTTTTCCGCCTCAACCTGGTTCGCAAAGCCCGGCGATCCGGACGTCTTCAAGATCTCCTACATGCCGGTGAGCGCGCCGGACGAAGACAAGCGCATCTTCGCGGTGGAGCGGGACGACTCCGGCCGGGGGGCGCTGAACATCGTGGATGTCGGGAACGCCCCCGGCCTGAGGGTGGCCAAGCCGGTCCTGGCGCGGTTTATCGCCGAAGAAATCGAGCACCTGGTCGGCCCCGCCCGCATCCGGTATCGCCAAAAGGACAAGGAACCGGTCGATCTTTCCTACAGCGACATCTGCATTCTCGTAAGAGGAAAAAACGAGACGCCGTTTCTGGAGGAGGAACTGCGCAGGCGCAACATCCCCTATTCCTTTTATAAAAAGGCGGGCCTTTTTTCCTCCGACGAGGCCTACTATCTGGGGCTCGTGTTCCATGCCATACTGGACCCGTCCGATATTTCCAGCCTGCGAAAGGCCTTGCTGACACCCTTTTTCGACTTGGAACCGGAACAGCTGTACCGGGTCGAATCCCTCTCCCAGGACCATCCGGTCAAAAGGCTCCTGTCCTCCTGGATGGAAAAGGCGGCCTGGCGCCGATGGGGACGGCTGTTCCAGTCACTGTTGGAGGATTCCGGGTTCGTATACCGGGAGTCGGCCAGCCCCGATTGGGAGAGAAAGTGCGCCAATTATCGCCAGATGTTCGAACACTTGCAGGATGTCGCCTACCGGGGAAACCTGGATCTCCGGGGCGTGACGGCGGTCCTGGACGGCTATCGGAAGGGCACGGTCGCGGCCGAGGAGGGCGCCGACCTGCACCAGATCGAAACCGAGGACAAGAAGGTCCAGATCATGACCATGCATGTGGCCAAGGGTCTGGAATTTCCGGTGGTGTTCGTCTACGGCGGCCTCACCCAGCCGGGAGGCGCCGGGCTCGGCTACTGCGTCTACCACGAGACGTCGGCAGGCGGCAACGGTGACGGGACGGGGCCGCACAAGGTATTCGACTTGTCCAGGACCGTCGGAAAAGAACGCGAGAAGGTCGAAAGCCAGGAGGAGGACAAGCGCCTGTTCTACGTGGCCCTGACCCGCGCGAGAATCAAGCTGTACGCCCCCTTCTACGAGTACGACAAGGGCTTCGTCTATGTAGGGCCGGTCAGCAGGCTGTTGACGCCCGCGCTAATGGAGGCTTTCCGCTCGGAATCGGCGGAGTCGGGCCAAGCCGGTTCGCCTGCGGAATCTTTCGGGCCCGACATGGTCGCGTGGCACAGCGTAAAGTTTCTGCAATCCCCTTCCGGAGGCGATTCGCCGGACGCGTCCGATTCGAAGCCCGAGACCGGCGCGGGAAGACCCGAAAGAAAAGAATCGGACCCGGTCCTGCCCGTCCCGCTGTTTCCCGAAACTGCGGATTTCAGGAACCGGCGAATCGAACTGGCCTCCTTTTCCAGCATCCACAGCATGATCGCCAGCAGGGCACCCTCGCCGGGACCCTCGGCGTTCGGTTTTTCGGTCATCGAAAAGGCCAAGGAGGACGACGAGATCGCCGTTTCGCCATCCGTCGCGCTGCCTGCGGACATGGGCGGCCCCAACGACATTCCCGGCGGCACCGAGACCGGCTCCATGTTCCACGACATTCTCGAAAACATTTCGTTTGCCACCGTCCGCCAAGCGCCGGAAAGACAGGCGGGAAAGACGCACCCGCTGGCCGTCGATTCGCAGACGCGGGAATTGATCGAAAGCAAGATGGACCTCTACGGCGTGGACCGCCAGTGGCTCGATCTGGTGGCGGACGTGGTCTACGGCACGCTCAGAAGCCCGGTCGTCCAGTTGTCCGAAAACTTCGTGCTGGCCGACCTGAAAGCCGAAGACCGTCTCCACGAAGCGGAATTCTATTTCCCCACCCTCTGCCGTCCAACCGGGAGATCGCGGGCTGCTCCACCTGCGACGGCTTCATCCGGGGGTTCGTGGACCTGATCTTCGCCTTCGAGGACAAGTTCTACGTGGCGGACTGGAAGTCCAACATCGTCGCCGACGGCTACGCCCGCCCGGCGCTTCAGGAGAGCATGGACCGCGCGGGCTACCATCTTCAGTACAAGATCTACACCATCGCCACTCTAAAATGGCTTTCCGACGCCCTGGGAGACGCCTTCGACCCGAAAAGGGACTTCGGCGGCGTATTCTATTTCTACCTGCGCGGCATGGGCGGAAAAAACGGCGAGGGCATCTACCATGTCCCGGCTTCGGAATTGGGGGCTGTTGAACGACTGGAGAAGGGCCTGCTGGAAGGGGCGGGGGTGAAATGACGAAAAATATTACAGAATGTCATCGACCTTGAACGCTTTTCCTGGAAAGGTGTCGGAGCATACGATTTCGCCTTTCCGGAATATTTCGATGCGATTGTACCCCTCCCGGGACGGCTTGGAAAACACTTCGACGCAACCTTCTTCGAGGTTCGCAAGCCAGGACTCGCAGATACAGGCTTTTGCGTAAATGGGGAACTTGACTTTGCGGTCGAACGCGGCGGAGGTGTCGGCGACTTCCACGACCAGCAAGACATCCTCGGGCTGCGGATGGCCAGAGGCGTAGAAATCCGGTCGGGGCTTCAGGAGGGCGATGTCAGGTTCGGGTTCGGAGTGTTGTCCTGCGCACACCGGGTTTTGAACGGCTACGATAACTTCGTTTCCGAAAGCTGTGGCGAACATTCGGTTCAACTTGTTCACGCATGCCGCGTGCAAACTCCCTATTGGCGCCATGGCGACGACCTCTCCTTCCAAGAGTTCCACCTTGTCGTTTTCTCCCAGGATTCCGGCCTCGATCATCCGATGGTAATCGTCTACGGTAAATTCCCATGTCTTATATTCCGAGAGCATGCCTTTTTCCCCTATCTCCTGTTCAGGTACCCTTAAAATCCGGTCCTATCAATCTTGCAGGACCATTTTATAAAATATCATCCACATTGAACGCCTTGTCGGGAAATGTGCCGGAAAGTATGGCCTCGCCTTTCCGGAAAATCTCGATGCGACCATATCCCTCCTGGGAGGGCTTGGAGAACACTTCGACGCACTCTTCATCGAGGTTCGCCAGCCAGGACTCGCGAATGCCGGCCTTGGCGTAGAGGGGAAGCTTGATCTTTCGGTCGAACGCCGAGGAGGTGTCGGCGACTTCCACGACCAGCAAGACGTCCTCGGGCTGCGGATGGCCGGAGGCGTAGAAATCCAGTCGGGGCTTCAGGAGGGCGATGTCAGGTTCGGGTTCGGAATGCCGTCCGAGGGTTACCGGGTCCTGCACCCCCACGATGATGTCGGTGCCGAGCATTTCGGAAAACAAGCGGTTCAATCTTTTCACGCATGCCGCGTGCAAACTCCCTATTGGCGCCATGGTGACGATCTCTCCTTCCAAGAGTTCCACCTTGTCGTCTTCACCGAGAATACCGGTCTCGATCATCCGATGATAATCGTCCGTGGTGAATTCCCATGTCTTATATTCTGTGAGCATGCCTTTGTTCCTCTGTCCCATGTATACAGCCGGGCTTGGTTTTAACGTCCGCCAACCAAATTAACATTAAAATCAGGCTTGATCAACACGACCCAGCAATTCTGATTATGGGTACTTCCGGCACCTTGATCGTCGCAAGCTCTTCGGCGCGAAATTTCCGTCAAATTCAGAACTGCTGAACACGACCGTCGATTTTGGCCAAGGAGCTTAGAGCCCTGCCGAATTTTCCTCGAAAGCCCTTCGTGCCGTTCCGCGTCCCCATCCTGGGGCGATCAGAAGCTCCAGGTTCGTTCCATGGTTATGCCCCTGTTTTCCGCAACCGGTCCATTCTTTCGGGATCAAAAAAACCGCCGGAAAAAAACGTCCGCCAGACCTTCCCATAAGTATCTGAAAATCCTGATAAAATCGGAATTCGGAAAAAAACGGTCGTTTTTTTCTTTTCTTTCAATGAAATTTATGTTTTTGTAGGAAGCACGACAGCATCAGGTGCGTTGCGGCAATCGCGGAAAATGAGTGTCGGAAATGATCGGGCGACAAGGAAAACGAAATGCGGGCAGGTCTGTATTGCCTTGAAAATTGTTAGCGCGAACCCGCAGGCGCAGCCGGAATGACAATTTATATGAATACTCGCGGCTTTTAGGGAGCGCGGCTTTCTTTTTATGAAAATTATTCGACGCCAGAGGAGCCGGGACATGAAAGACTGGTCCATTACATCAATTGTTCGTCTTGCTTTGTTTCTCCTAACGATTTTGATGCTCTCGGGGTCGGTCGGGGCTCAAACCATAGGACCAATAGAACCTACCACCGACCCCGACGACGAAGGGCAAAAGTTCGCCTACGGAGAGACCGTCGATTGGTTCAATTTCAAACCCACCTACGGCGGCGATTATTATGGCGTCAAGGTGACCGAAACGGAGGTCACGGGCTTTGTCTGGAACCAGGACATCGGCTGGATCAATCTGAATCCCCCAGGCTATGGCGTAGGCATAACCCTAAGTTCCGACAGAAAAACCGGCAACTTGGCGGGTTGGGCATGGTCCGAAAACACGGGCTGGATCAGCTTTTCGTGCGAGAACACAGACAGTTGCGACACGGTGGATTACGGTGTGACCATCGACTTTACCGACGGCAGATTCAAGGGATATGCCTGGGGGGAGAACATCGGGTGGATCAATTTCAACCTGGCGGCATTTCCCGAATCGGCCGTGATAACAGAATGGGAGCACGACATATACGGAAACACGGACATCGGAGAGGTCACGCTGACCATCGAGGACGGAGAAACCAAGACGTTGATCTCCGGCGAGGACGGCAGCTATTCTTTCACTGTGCCCTACGGATGGGACGGCACGGTGACGCCGTCTGCGTTCGGCTATTATTTCAATCCGTCCTCCAAGGATTACGAGCATGTGACTGCCGATCTGATCGATCAGGACTTCACGGCGGTGAGAATTTGGCCGGAAATTTCCGGAAACGCGGGTGTCGGAGGCGCCACGCTGACCTACGAAGACAACGGGACCAAAACGACGACGGCCAACTCCAACGGCGTCTACTCCCTGATCGTTTCGTACGACTGGAGCGGCACGGTGACGCCCTCGATGTACGGTTATGTTTTCGACCCGCCGGAAAAATCGTACCAAAACGTAAGGTCCGACCAGATCGACCAGGACTATGAAGCCACGCCAATCACTCCGATCATTTCCGGCAATGCCGAGGTCGGCGGCGTTGTGCTCGCCTACAACGACGGGGAGGCGAAGACGGTGGAGACAAGCCCCTCCGGCGACTATTCGTTCGCGGTGTCCTATGGCTGGAACGGAACGGTGACGCCGTCGAAGACCGGCTATACCTTCGACCCGTCATACCGAACATACGAAGATGTAACCTCCGACCGGGCCGACGAGAACTACGACGCCACGCCAATCACGCCGGTCATTTCCGGCAATGCCGGCATCGGCGGCGCCGTGCTTGCCTACAACGACGGTGGGGCGAAAACGGAGACGGCCAACGATGCAGGCGACTATTCGTTCGCGGTGTCCTACGGCTGGAGCGGAACGGTGACGCCGTCGAAGACCGGCTATACTTTCAATCCCGCAGACCGGCCATACAATAACATAACCTCCGACCGGTCGGGCCAGAACTACATCGCCACGGCAATCACGCCGACAATTTCCGGCAACGCCGGAGTCGGTGGCGCCGTGCTTTCCTACAACGACGGGGGGGAGAAGACGGCCACAGCCAACGACGCCGGGGAATTCTCCTTTACGGTGTCCTACGGCTGGAGCGGTGCCGTGACTCCGACCAAGGCGGGTTATATCTTCGCGCCGTCCAGCATGTCATACCAGGGCGTGAAGTCCGACCTGCCCGACCAGAACTTCACCGCCAAGATCTTCAAGCCGACAATTTCCGGCAATACCGAAATCGGAGGAGTCACGCTGACCTACGACGACGGAAGCGCCAGGGCGGTGGTGACGACGGTCTCCGACCAAAACGGCGACTATTCGTTCTCGGTGTCCTACGGCTGGAGCGGGACGGTCACGCCGTCCAAACCAGGATACGTTTTTACCCCGGCGAGCAGACCATACGAGAACGTGACTTCGGATTCGGCCGGCCAGAACTACACAGCCGCCGAATTCAATCCGACCATATCCGGCAATGCCGGAGTCGGGGGGGCCACGCTGACCTACGACGACGATGGCGAAAAGACGGCGACGGCCGATGACGCCGGCGACTACTCGTTCTCCGTGCCCTACGGATGGAACGGGACGGTGACGCCGTCCAAGCCAGAATACGTTTTCTCCCCGTCGAACAGAGCATACGAGAACGTTACCTCGAATTTGGCCGGCCAGAACTACGCTGCACTCGTATCCAATCCGACTATATCCGGCAACGCCGGAGTCGGGGGGGCCACGCTGACCTACTACGACGATGGCGAAAAGACGGCGACGGCCGATGAAGACGGCAACTACTCGTTTTCGGTGCCCTCCGGATGGAGCGGGACGGTGACGCTGTCCGCGCCCGGCTACTATTTCATTCCGCCGAGTACGACATACGACGGCATTACAACCCACCAGGAGGGGCAGAACTACAGGGTCGTGCCAAACGTAATCCCCTCTGTCAACGCGTGGGGCGCCGCTGTCCTCGTCGTCGCCATTCTGATTGCCACTGCCTTTTCGAACAGAAGAAAGACAAGACTGGTCCCACGTTTCCGCGAACGGTAGAAACACCTTCGCAAACCTTGAATCGCGCAAAAAGCACCCGCACGGGCGGCCGCCTGTTTCATATGAAGGAACAGGCGGACCGCCCGTGCGAATTCAAATCGAGACCAATGGAAAGGTTTCGGTCCCGCCTCCTCGCTTGACATGCGTTTTCGCCTTGCATACAGTCTTTTTATAAAACAAAACATCGAGAGGAACGCGCCATGGCTCTGACGGACATTCTATTCAAGGGCGGTGTTCTGATGGTTCCCATTTCTCTTTGTTCCGTGTTCGCCTTGGGAATCATCCTGGAAAGGCTCGTCAAGTACGCCAAGGCGACGGGCAATTTCAAGAAGCTCGCCGAAAAGCTCGAACCGCTGATCGTCGGAAACAAACTGGGCGAAGCCATTCTGCTCTGCGAGGAATCCAAGGGGGCCATCTCCAAGCTCTGCCTGATCGCCTTGCAGGAACTGCAAAAGAACAGCCATGCCAGAAGAAGTGTCGAGGAGGAGATCTCTTCGAGCAGGGAGGTGATGGACGAGGAGTTGCTCGTGAGCATCGTGCCCGCCCTGGAAAAGAACTTGAACGGCCTGGACACCCTGGCGCGCGGGACCCCGCTTCTGGGGCTCCTTGGGACGGTCATTGGGATGATCCAGGTGTTTTTCACCCTGGGGCTCGGGGGCCACGCCCCGGACCCCTCCCTTTTGGCCGAAGGCATCGGGCTCTCGCTGGTGACCACCGCCGCCGGGCTGGTGGTCGCCATACCTTCGTTTTTCATGCATCGCTATTTCGAAGGGCGTGTGGATCGCCTTCTGAACGAAGCCCAGAAGGCGAAGGTCTGGATGATCAGCCAGCTGGCCAAAAGACGGCTTTTGGCAATGGATGGCGACGATGAATAGCAAGTACATACTGCGCAAGGGCGACAAGGTCCTCGACCCGATGACGCTCAAAGCGCTCAGGGTTCGCGTGCACCAGGGGCTGGTTGAAACGTCGGACATGATCTCCTCCGACGGCGGCAAGACCTGGACGCGGGCGGGAAGAATCCCGGAACTGGTTCCGTTCTTCCCCTCCGGGTCGCCCGTCAAGGCCGAGGTCGCCAGAGGTTACAGCGGAAAATTCGAGCGGAGAAGAAAAAGCATCGAGGTCATCGACATGATCCCCATGATCGACATGGTGTTTCTGCTGCTGATTTTCTTCGCCCTGACCAGCACCTTCGAAATCCAGCGGGTTCTGGAGATGACGCTCCCGGAGGCGGCCTCCGGTCGAAAGCTTGCGGAGGAAAAGACCCTGACCTTGTTTATCAAAGCCGACAGCCGGGTGATGCTGGAGGACCGGCCCGTGGACATAAAGGACCTCGAAGCCCGGCTGGTCGAGGCGTCGGCCCAAGGCCCCCTCACCGTGGTTGTTCGGGGCGATGCCCAGGCACCCCACGGAAGCGTCGTGCAGGTGATGGATATCGCCAAAAGCGCCGGGGCGGACAAGATACTGGTTACCGTGAGAAGACAATGAAAAGACAAATTGCATGGTCGATGATCGTTTCCATTTTCTTTTCCTGCCTGCTATCCTCGCATGCGATGGCCGGAAAAGCCTCCACCCATGCCAATCTCGGGCGGACTCGCTATCTGATGCAAAGATACGCGGAGGCGGTCTCGCAATTCCAACAGGCCGCCGAGGCGGACCCTGAGTATCCCGGAATATTCGGCCTTCTCGGCGCCGCGCAGTTCCAGGCAGGGCAACTGGACGCCTCCGTCGATTCCTTCAAGAAGCAAATTGCGCGCACCCCCGACATCGCGTCCCATCACCTCAATCTCGGACTGGCGTACATGAAAAAACGGCTGTACGAAAAGGCGATATCTTCGTTTCAAAAAGCTGCGGAACTGGCCCCGCAAGAAATCGACGCGTTTCGCAATCTGGGCAATTGCCACATCGCGCTGGGACAGCCGGACTTGGCCGTTGATGCATGGAGAAAGGCGGTCGCCTTGACTGCGTCATGGAAGGACCACTACAACCTCGGGACCGCCCTGTTTCGGCAGAAAAGCTACCGGGAGGCGCTTCGCCAATATGAAAAGGCGCTCGAACTCGCGCCCGAAAAAAATCCCGCGATTCACTCCGCATTGGCCAAGGCCGCTTACGAGCTGGACATGACGGATCTGGCCATGCAGCACTACCGGCAAGCGGCTTTGCTGGATCCGACCGATGTCGATACCGTCTACGAACTGGGCTTGATATACGAGATGAAACAACTCTTCGAAGAGGCGGAGACCGAGTTCAAAATCGTGCTGAGACAAGACCCAGGCCATTTGCCCGCAAGGCTCCGGCTGGCCGAAATCATGGTCGAATCGGGCCGGATCGACCACGCCTTGAAGGAATACGGAACAATCCTGGAGACGGCCCCGGACAACACGGAAGCTCTTTTGGGAATCGGCGTCGCGCTTATAAAAAAAGGCGATTTTTCAAAAGCGACGGAGCATCTGCTTCGCGCCGAAACGCTATCCCCCGACCGGTCGGACATCCGCTTTCAGATGGCCCTTTGCTACGATATCCAGGGAAGATACGAGGACGCGGCCCTGCAATACTCGCGGGCGGTCGAGATAGACCCCGGCCTCGCGGAGGCCTATTTCAATCTGGGGGTCCTCCACGACCGTGGAAACGAGCTTGAAAAGGCGGAGAAGTACTATCTGAAAACCCTGGAACTGGAACCGGACTTCGTCGATGCCTACAACAATCTGGGGGCGCTCCACGAGAAGCGGGGAGAGGCCCGAAAGGCCCTGGAAAACTACGAAAAGGCCTTGGAGCTGGCACCGGAGAACGCACAGGTGCACAACAATATCGGAGTGTTGCGTTTCAAGGAGGGAAGCTACGCCAACGCCTTCGCGTCCTTCCGGAGGGCCGTCGAGCTGGACCCGTGGTTCTCCCAGGCCTACTTCAACATGGGCGCGGTATTCGAAGCCCAAAACGAGCACTTTCAGGCGGAGGAAGCCTATAGAAATGCGCTTCGGCTGGACCCTGCCCATCGCAAGGCGCTTCTGGGGCTGGCCCGGACGTTGCGGGCGACGGGCGACCGGCAGGGCGCCCTGGAGTTCTATGAAAAGCTTCTGGCTATCGACCCCGGAAATACGGACGCTCTTTTTTCAAAAGCCGAAATTTTGGCGGCCGACGGTCGCTTGGACCTTGCTGCGAAAACATACGAATTCCTTTTGAAAAACGCGCCGGACCATGTGGACGCGCTCAACAATCTCGGGGTGATCTTCTATCGGAAAAAAGTCTACGACGAAGCCCTGCGATACCTGGCCAGGGCCGAAGCCCTGGCCGGGGACCGGGCCGACATCCACAACAACCTTGGAACGCTTTACATGGAGACGGGAAACTTCCAGGCGGCCGAAAGCCAGTTCGAGACCGCCTTGGAAATAGAAAGGGCGGCGGCGCCCGACGCCGAGCCGGCTTCGCCGGGACCGCCGACACGGTGAAAAGCCAGTGAGGCGCAGCAACCTGGTCGTCTTTGTCTTAATCTCGGCCCTGATTCACGCCGGGGCCGCCGTACTTCTTAAAAACTACCGTCTTGCCGAGCGGAATGAACCGGAGAGGACGGTTCAGGTGGAGGTGGCGGCCATCCGGGAGGTCCCGGTGGTCCCCATGGCCGCGCCGATTTCGATTCCGGCGCCGGAAATCTTCGAGCCCTCTCCGGCCGCATTTGCCGGAACCCCCGTTCGTTTCCAGTCCGCGCCGAAAACGGTGGCGCCCCCCGAGCCGTTCATGGCATCGTTGCCGCCCTCGATGGAATTCCCGCCCGCCATGGCACCGAGTTCCGCCGCCAGGGAAAAGCCGCTCGAACCGGTTGCAAGCCGTTCCCTCGCCATCCGTCAAAGCAACCGGCAACCGGCAAATGAAGCAAAGCAACCGGAATTCCTGCCGGACTCCGTCCCCTTGGCGCCCTTAGAGGATTCGCCCTCGACGATGACGCTTGCTTCCACTTCCCAAAGCCTGTCCCCCGAGGCGTTGACCAGTCTTCCGGTCGAAATTGCGAACGAA
Organism: Desulfobacterales bacterium; assembly: GCA_963674505.2. Classification (GTDB taxonomy): domain Bacteria; phylum Desulfobacterota; class Desulfobacteria; order Desulfobacterales; family SKZT01. Next base: position 3,527,650 of record CAXXIG010000001.1, on the reverse strand, counting down.
CCTCCCGCCATTTCCGCAACTGTGGAACCCTTGGCTTTCGAAGACCAGATCGCCTTTGAAACGGAAAGAAAGAATGGCGACCTGAAAATGACGGCTTCGGGCAGGCCGAAGACCGAACCGGCAACTGCGGCCGCCGGTTCAGTCCTCCGCAGAAGGGCGTTCCAACCCGCGCCCTCGGTCGCGCCCGAAACGATCGCCGAAACTGTCCCCGCCTTTCCCGACTCGGGACCCGCCATGGCGTTCGCCCCCAGCCAGACACGGAAAGAGGATGTCGTTTCGCCTCCGGGACTGGCCGGGCTTTACTCTCGTTCGCCCGCAATTTCGTCCGCCCCTGGATTCAAAGTGGCCGTCCTCTCTCCCGCCCCCCCGGCTTTGCTGCCGCAAACCCATGGGCCTGTCTTGCCGGAACCGTCTCGCAGGCCCCCCGAATCCTACCTTCCCGGCACTCCCGACGGGGCCGCCTTTTTGCTGCTCGTAGACACCAGCGGTTCGCTCAAAGGGCCGCCGTGGGAAGGCATCAAGCGGGCCGTCAAAGACCTCGTCGGTTTCATGGGCAGGAAAGACCGGGCCGCCATCATGATTTTCGACGACACGGTGAGGCTCGTCTCGGGTTTCACATCCGACAAGGAACACTTGGCATTCAAAATCGAGCAACTGAATACGCAGGGAAAGCTCACCCTCCTGTACGACGCCCTGGCGGATGCGGCCGAAGACCTGCGGCTGGAAGACCGGGCAGACCGCCATGTATTCCTGTTCTCCGACGGCAAGGACGAGGGGAGCCGAGCCGAATTCGACCAAGTCCTCCTCGCCCTGGCCGAGGCAGGCATTTCCGTATTCGCCGTTGGTTTCACCCGGGTCGAAAAAGAATATCTCGACATCCTGGAACAGCTCGCCGAACAAACCGGCGGGATTTTCATCCAGACCCCCGAGTTCCGGGAATTGCTGGCATTGTATAAAACGGCGGGACCTTCTGCGGAAAAACCTTCGGAAGACTTGGGCAAAAACATTGTGGATCTTTTGGTCACCAGCGATCCTGCCGACGCCCGAATCTTCATCGATGGCGATTTTCGGGGCAGGACCCCTATCACGCTGTCTGTTCCGTCGGGAAAATACGAGGTTCACATCGAGAAGGAAGGGTTCTATTCTTGGGATGCGCAGGTGGAGGTGTCCCAGTCCAGGAGATGGATCGAGTCGTGGTTGATGCCGGTGGACGGTCGTTGACAAGTCGGCCCCGCCGTGGTACGGTTCCCGCGAAACGCAACTTGCGATTCGTCGTTGGCGATACGTTAATAACGAATCGTTAATGGCGAATCGTAAATACCGGTTCGCAAAAAAAGGTTCGGCAAAGGCGCTCGCCAACGGCGAAACGCCCCCGCGACTGGCGGCAAGAGGACCCATGAACAATCCCTTCAAATACGGCGGCATCGTCCGAGGCCCCCACTTCGCAGACCGCTCCGAAGAAATCCAGGAGCTGGCCCGGGAAATGGAAAACAACAACCGCGTCTTTCTCGTGTCCCCTCGCAGGTTCGGAAAAACCTGCATGCTCCACAACCTGGGCGAAATCCTGGAAAAAAACGGCATGGCCTGGGCCTATATCGATTTGAACGCCTACCCGGACCTGCGCGGTTTCGCCGCGTCGCTTGCCACCGGCACGGCAAAGGCCCTGGAAACGGACCGGGACCGTCTGCTGAAGCTTTTCACCGGCTTTCGGAAACTTCGGCCCAAGCTGAGCATGGACATGGAGGGCAACGTCAATGCCGGTCTGGAGCTGGCGGAGACAGGCGAAAAGGACGCCGTCGAAGCCATGATCGAGGGGCTCGCCTGGGCGGAGGTCCTTGCCGAGAAAAAAAAGAAAAGGCTGGCGGTGATCATCGACGAATTTTCAGACATCGGCAAATACGACGGCGGGACTGTTGAGAAGGCCCTCCGGTCGGAAATACAAAAGCAGGAACACGTGGGCTACATATTTTCGGGTTCGGAGCAGACGGTGATGCTGGACATGGTTCGAGACAGCAATCGGGCGTTCTACAAGCTGGGCCGCATCATGAAACTGGGGCCGATCAGGCGGGACGCCTACATCGCCTTCATCTGCGGATGGCTCGAAAAGGGCGGCTATACGGCGGAAAAAAAGGACATCGAGCGCATCCTGGAAATCGGAGACGACGTGCCCTACAACATCCAGAGGCTGTGCAACGCCATGTGGGAGCGCGCGATGGAATCCAAAAAAGTGGATTCCGAGTTGGTGGAGCAATTGCCCAAGGTGGTGGCCCGGCAGGACTCGGCCCACTACGAAATGCTTTGGCAGACAGCCACTCAGCCGCAGAAGACCTTGCTGATCGCCTTGTCCGAGGACGAAGAGGGGCTGCCGTTTTCCAAGGATTTCCAGTTGAAACACGGCGTGGGGCCGTCGTCCTCCATCAAGGCGTCCCTCGAGTCTTTGGCGAAGAAGGGAATCCTGTACAAGACGCTGGAGGGCCGCTATCGGTTCGGCGACAGGTTCATGCCGTTTTGGATCGCCGACCTGCGGCAGTAGGGGAACCTTCCAAAAAACCAGCTACAATTCGTAGCTGGCCAGGGCGGCCCGAAGGGTCTCGGCGATCTTTTTTCGCATGCGATCCGGTTTGACCAGACAGGCGTTTTCTCCGAAGGAAAGCACCCACCCGATCACTTCGGTTTCCGACGAGGCGGAAAATTCCAGCTCGATTCCTCCGTCGCGCTTGCGGACAATCTTCTGGTCCTGGCTCCAATCGCGTTCGGAGACGTAGGCGGCGGCCCACCCGTCGAATCGGACCCGAACCTTGAAAGGATTTTCCTTCACGACCCCGAAGGTACGCGCGAAGGAGGCTTCGAAATCGAAGTCGCCGGGAAATTCGAAGGTTTGGTTTAGCGGCTCCACAAGATCGAAGCGCTGTAGCGCCAGCAGGGGATCGTATGTGTTCTCCGGCCTCGGCAACCCTGCCTTGGTGCAGCGTCGGCAATGGACGTAGACCGTGTCCTTGTGGGAAAAGACCTTGAGTGGCATGATGAAAAACTCCCGTGTCGAATCGCTTTCGAGCCTCTTGTAACGCACCCGGCACACCCGTCTTCGGGAGCATGCCTGGACCAGGTCGGCGAGCATGCCGGTAAACGGCGCGTAATCGATTCGTCCGTCGGAAAGCGCGGCCAGTTCGTCGGCGCAGCTGCGGGCTTCTTCGGGCGACAGCATCCCCAGGCTTTTTTGCAGCCCCGCAGTCGCTGTTTTGAAGCCCTTTTCCCCGAGCAGGTTCCGGGAAAAGGCCTGGCCCATTTCCAGGACCGTGATTTCTTCCCTCGACATGGGCGGCGCGTGGATGGTTTCGGGCCGCTCGATCCAGAAGACGTTGGTCTTTCCCCTTTTTTCCTCCTTGAGCCGGACCTGGTAGACGCTGGTGATGCTGTCCAGGAGTCTTCTTACGGTCTGCGGGGTGCATTTGAGCATCTTTCCGAGTTCTGTCTGGCTCCTTTTTTTTCCGGTGAACAGCAGGTCCGCGAACAGGCGGATGAGTTTTTCTCCGTGCGTGGCGTCCGGGTCTCTCTTTTTGGGCATGCTTCCTTCTCCTCGGCGGATGTCTTTTTCTCTTGTTTCATCGCGGATTTGTGGGAAAGCTCGTCCCAATGGTAACCAGACCATCCTGGTCTGGCGTTGCTCGGCTCCGACGGGATTGCATATAAGCGGCTTCGGCCAGAGCTGGAAGATCTGGTTACCTTTTCCGCTCCCCACAAATCCACGATGAACCTTTCTCTTTTTCGGTCCTTCGCTCTCGACTCTGTCGTCGTTTCCGCGCTCCGCATGGCAACGACGGGGCGCTTGGTCGGCAGGGCGGCAATTGCCCGCTACGCGGCCGTCGCCGGAAGGACCAATGTCGGGCCGCCGGCAAATCCCCTGACCGTCCCCGGCTTGTCCCCTTCCTTGTACCGGCTCTCCGTTTCCAAGTCGTCGATCAGTTCGGCGTGGGTCGGACCTTGCCCGGCATCCAGGCCTCGACGCTGTCGAACGACCTTGAAGTCTCCGGGAGCGAGGCGGGAAAGATCGGCCAGCCGTCGCCTTTGGGCCTTTTCCAGGCGGCCGGTCGCCAGCGGGGCCAGGAACTTCTCGTAAAAGGCGAGGTTTCCTTCGGCAGCAAGATAGTCGAATGCGATTTTGCGTCCGAATCGACGAAAGGCAGCCTGGTCCAGTTTGGACATACGGTTCGTGGTGCATATCGCGATGCCTCCGAAGTTTTCCAGCTGGCCGAGAAACTCGTTGGTCGCGGAGATCTCCCAGCTGCGGACGGCCCTCCTCCTGTCAATCATGAAAGAATCGGCCTCGTCGATCAGAAGCACCGCCCCGGAGTCCTCGGCCCGGGCGAAGATCGACGCCAGGTTCCGCTCGGTTCCGCCCACGTACATGTCGAGGATATCACTGGCCCTGCACGCCATCAAGTCTCTGTCCAGAATTTCGGCCAGGTATTTCGCGGTTTCGCTTTTGCCGGTTCCCGGAGGACCGTGGAACAAAAGAGTCATGGGGCCGCAATCCTGCAGGTTCGAAGACTTGGCCCGCTGGTCCCAGGCTTGAATTTTTTCGAACAATCGGGGAAGGTCTTCATCGACGTTTAAGGCATCGACGAGAAAATCGCGTCCGACGCCCTCTTGCAGGCGCGGTCTTGCGCCGTCGTTCATAAGAGTCATGTGGGCGGTTAATGTCCGTTCGAAAAACGCGACCAGGTCGGCCCAGCCGGCGATGCCCGCCTCCCGTGCCTTTCGAACCGCCATTTCGATCCCCCCGGCGCTGGCCCGGTAGCGCGTGGCAAGGGTTTCCAAGTCCTCGGCGGGCAGCGCTCTGGCCAAGGCATGGCGCTTCAAAACGTTTTGCCAGACCACGATTCGCTGTCTTCTGGTAAAGGGATGGAATTGCACGCTGTATGAGAACCTGCGATAAATGGAATCGTCCATGCAAAGCTCGTTGACGATCCAGATCATGCGAAGTCCTTCGCGTTCCAGAAAATGGTTCACCCAGCCCTTGTCCCGGGTTTCCCCGGCTTCGAACCAGGAACGGCGGGTGCCGAGCAGGCTGTCGGCTTCGTCCACGATCACGACGGAACCGTCGCCGCCGTTGGTGAAATGGATGCAGGAAAGGACTGACCCGCGTCGAACGACACTGCTGTTCTGGTCGTTTACGGCCACCTCGTAGGCCGGAACGCCGAGGGATTGGACCAGCGCGCGGGCGTAGCTGGTCTTTCCGGTCCCCGGAGGGCCGTACAGCAGCACATGGGTGGAGGATTCCCGTTTTTCCCGAAGCAGAAGCTCCAGAATCCGTGTGTGGCGGCTGTCGATCAGGTGCTCGTCGAGGCGGAGATCGCCGCCGGGCGCCGGCAAAAACGATTTTCTGCTCGTCAGGGCCTTTTCCGGATTTTCCAGTATCTCCACGAACGAATCGTTCAGGGACAGGGACCGGCTGTCCACATCGATGATTTTCATGCGGTGCAGCTTGCCGAAAAGAGCGTCCCCGAGCCTTTCGCGGCCCATATTCAGCAGGGTCGCCATGTTCTGGCGGAAAAAGGGCTTGTCGCAGGAAAGGCGCGACATGAAAAAATGTTCGGCTTCGTCGAAAACGAACAGAATCAGCAGAAAGACAAGCAGACGGCGTTCGTCGGGGCTCAATTCGAAAATTTCGGCGATGGTTTCGATATTTTTCTGGACCTGGGAAGAACCGTCCGTTTCCAGTTCCGCCACCCGGTCCGCCAGGGCGGCCTTCAGCTCCTTTTCGAATCTGCGCCGCACGGCTTTCGGGGATTTCGCCAGAAAGCGCGCCAGGCAGGATGCCACGTCGTCGCCGTCGTCGGACTCTTCCAGCTCCTCCTCGAAGTCGGCGCACAAAAGGGGCGACAGGTTGTCCCGCATGAAACCGCACAGGCGGCGGGTCTGGTTACGCCCCAGCGCGAAACAGAGGAACACGAGGGTGTCCAGGTCCAGCGGCGGGGACCGGCGCTTGAAAAGGCGCGCGAGGTATTCATTGAGCCGGCGGGCCAGGAAGTTCCCGTTTTTCCCGGAAAACACTTCCGGGCCGATGGCTGGAAGGTAAAAACTGGAAAAACGGCGTTTTTTTCGAATCGGCATGGTCGTCTCCTTTCATGGTTCGGTCGGGTTCGCATTGCTGCCCGATTTCATAAAGAGACCATACCATGCCACCTTTCCATAAGACGGAACGGTGGCAAAGAAATCTTTGACGTTCAACCTTCTGAAATCATTGGGAAAATCGACGATGAAAAACAGAAACCTTTTTCGCCGCAGCTGTTTTCGCTCGATGATCGAGTTTTTTTCCGTCATTCCCGCGAAAGTTTCGAATCCATGAGCTTGCGCAGACTTTTTGGATTCCGGATCGAAGCTTGGCTACGCCCGGAATGACGTGCATCTCAAGCTGTTGGGCGGAAAAAACTTGGACATCGAGTCTCAGAAGCTCGCCAAAACGTTCTCCCAAAGCACTCTGAGCTTCAGGTCTAGCGGAATGGATGGACTGTGCTGCCTGTGTTCGCTTTTCGTCGTGGAGAGCGGGGGCGCGAAACGGCCGTTTTCGTCCGCAAGCAGGAACGCACTGGCGGACTTGTTCTCGGCGAATCGCAACTCGGGGGCCAAGGCCGCCGAAAACGTGCCCTCCCCGCCGATTTCGGCAGCGGAGACAGCCACGGGCGGGTCGGCAAAGGAAAGAAGCTCCCGTTTGATGTCCTCCGGAATTTGCTCGCCCTCGAAAAAGGCGATCATGAGGGAGAACCGATACGCGGCACCGTTGTAGGTGGGCGCGGCCGACGCGTATTGTTCGCCAGACAGCAAAGCGGCTTCGTAGCCTTGCCCGTTTCCCCGCGCGGGCGGACGGTACTGCTTTCCGTGGTATGCGCCGAACGGGTTGGCCCGGACGCTGAAGGAACCGGTCTTCGAATCGTACCGGAGTTTCAGCGGCGCGAAGGCGAAATTGGACAGCACGGTGTTGTCCTTGGCTACGGCCATGCCACGCCCCCCGGATACGATGCCGAAATAAGCGCTTGTGATGTGGTTGTTGACGTCGCCCAGGTCGAGGTTCTCCGGAGAATGCCTGAAATAGTCCAGCGCGTACCCGGACTCGATTCCCAGATAGTTTCGTTTCAGTACGCAGACCGGATTGTCCCTGGAAGATTCCGGAGCGAAACCGATCTCTGCCGGGGCGACCTCGTTCCATTCCATGTCGGCCCTGCGAGCCAGGGCAGGGGCATCCTCCTTGCAAATGTCCTTCAGTTTCGTCGCGGGATATTGGATTTCGCCCTCTACGAACAGGTAGGGACGGTTCGCAACCAGGGTGAATGTGTAATCGGCGAAACCGTCGGTGCCTTCGACGTTTTCCGGAAGTGGCATAGTTCCGGACACCTTGGCGGAAACGGACAGGCCGTTGGCCGAAGTCCGAATGCGCGCCCCTTGGCCGGAAAATCCGATCAAAGCCCCGTCGCGCCGCACGTATGGGGAAAGGCTGCCTTGCGTCACTTGATTGACGCCGTCCAGAAAAACCCCCTCGATTATTCCGGCCCGGTCGAAACGCACATCCAAAGGTCCGTTGGACATGGCGTTCTCGCTTGCGGACACCTTGCTTTGGGCGTCGGTTTGCGCAGGCTTTCCATACAGGCGGTAGCGCCCGTCGGCGAGCGTGATTTGCTTCGGGACGAACATGTCGCGCCAAGTCGTTCCGCTTGCATCCTGGAATTCGCCCAGGAGCGCCACGGGAACCGATTCGACATTGGGGCCCTCCAGAAAGAGCGAAAGGCCGTCCGGTTCCGCATCGGGCAACTGAACTCTGAAAAAGCCGGGACCAATGGCGCCGCAGTTCTCCCGGACATCGACCATGTCGAACGAGAGGATGTGTTTCGCGTCCGCTCTTCGGTCATCGTCGTCCCCCTCTTCGAAGAACCCGCTCAAGTATTTGCCCACAGCCGCTTCGATTTCTCGGGACTGCGCGTCGATTTCGTCCAGCAACGCCTTCACCGCCTCTTGTCTCTGCGGTGCCAGAAACGGCGTGGCCATGCCGAAATGGGTGGTCGAAAGCGCCCTGAGCCGCTTCAAATAGGATTCTTCTATTGTGGTTCGCAGGTTTTCCAGCTCCGTCGGATTATCGAACCGTTGCATCGTTTTTTCGTACAGCGCGTGCGCTCGCCGGTTTCGTTCGATCCGCGTCCAGTACCAATGGGAGTCGGATTTTTCTGACCAGGAATTGTACCCGTTGAAACTACCGTCCGCCGTGTCCTGCCCGAAATAGACGCTGCTCTTGGGCCGATGGCCCTTCAGGTAGTCGTTCAGAGTTGTGAAGCGCACGTAATCCAAGTCCTTGACTTCCCGGATCAAGCCATCGATGCCGCCGGTGTTGGGCAGCCAATCCAGAGGCCAGTGCAGATCCACGCCGGCCCAGAAGTCCGAATCGGCGTCGAAATTGATGTACAACAGCAGGTCGCCGTCGATCTCGCCCCTCTTCTGGCGCGCCCGCAATTTTTCCACCCAGTTTTCCAGGCTCACGTTCTCCATGAGATCGCCAATGTTGTAGGCGGGAATGATCGTCATGTTTTCGCCCGTCTCCGGATTCTCGTACAGAAGCGGGTTGTGGGCCTCCTCAAGGGTCAACGGGCGGGTAAATACCCGGAAAGCATCGAAGGGAATCTCGCTGTAATAGAGACAGACCGCTTCCACTCCGGCCTTGTTATATATGGAAAAATTTCCCGGCGTGGTCATCATTTCCTGGGGCCGCACGATGGGGCTGTATTCGCCGAAAATGTCTGCGACGCCACTGTTCCAAGGATTGGATACGGACCAGCGCACCGCGTCCGTGGCTTCCCTTTCGGTCATGGCCGACATCAGACCGTTGTTGTAGGACATAAGGATCACTTCGTCGCCGTTGTCTTTCACGCGCCTGCGAATGGCCTCCACGATGTCCGGCGCGTATTTCGGAAGCAGCTCCTGGAGGGAAAACAGGTTGTCGAATTCCCAGACCCCCTTGACCAGCACGCCCTGCCCGTTGAACTTGTCCAGCGTGTCGATGGTGTGCCTGATGAGCCGTATGTCCTTGCCGAAGCCCGTTTCGTCGTCGGTGTCGTTTCTGAAAGAATGGTACAGGCTGACATGAAAGCCGAATGCGATGCGTATATCGTGCTGCGGCCTTTTCCCGTTGCCGGTGACCCCGGCGATCGCCAGCAGGGCGACAAGGCTGATCGCCCCCAGCAAGACCGCCGCCGCAAGCCATCTGATCGCCCGGTGTTTCTTTTTGTCCATGCGCCCGCCCTTTCTGTTCCGATTTAATTCCATTTCGAAGGGAAAAGGCCTCCAACGCCGGAAAAACGCAATTCCGGAAGCTCGCGGCCATTCGCCATAATATTTCCCGAACTTGAACCTAACGGAATCCTAACAATAAGCGCGTGAAAATACAATCTTTGCGCAAAAGAACAATCATTAGATACCTACTAGGGAGACGGGGGAGACGGGAAATGGGCGGAGCGCTCGTTTGCCCTTACCGCGCGGGCGATTGCGGTAGCGCCGCCTTCCACGGCGGCGCGGTGACCCATGCACCGCCGTTGTGAAATCCAAACGCACCTGGCACCGCGCCGCCGTGGAAGACGGCGCTACCGGGTCACGGAGCTTGGTTTTAACATCGGACACTTTCAAGAAATATCGTCCCGGCAGTCGTCATTCCGGGCGAAGCGGCATATGACCCAGGTGTCGATAAAACAGCTGAATTACGTCTTTTCCGGGAATTTCCCAACTGGAACATGTAGCGTAGACCCGGAATCCAGGTGGCCGAATTTAGAACCAAGCCCGGGTTACGTGCTTTTTTTCGCATATCCCATCGACTCTATCCGCACCGGTCGAAAAAACCTTATTTTCGGTTCTTAACCTTAGTAGCAGGCGGCGAACTCTCTCTCGCACAACCTTTATTGCCTTATTTCTGCTCGTCATTTCGCAGCTTTGTCTGAGTTTTAACGCAAAACCGCTTTTCCGCGAACAGCTACAATCCACTTTGCGGCCTTGCTTTCCCATATGACGAACTTCAAATCCCGTAAATCCGCAATGAGTTGTTTTTGAGATTCACGGCTCGCGGAAGCTCCGCCTTCAATTTGAGGATTGCGCGACGCATGTCTTTCTTTCAGATTCGAGAAAGGAGGCTGACTTTAAAGACTTGCAACTTCGAAGAAATTCGAATAAATACCGCAGAATGGATGTTTTTTTCACGATATCTCCGCTCCGATCAAACGGAAATGATGACTATCTGAGGACTTTATTATATGCCCGTAAATCTTGAAAATATAGAAAAGCAACTCGAGAAATGGCTCGCCCCCATGGGGAAGCTTCCTGAGCTGTACCTGGTAGGCGGAGCGGTCAGAGACCTTGTGCTTGGCCGTGCCTGCCAGGACATCGATCTGATTTGCGACGATGCCAAAACATTCGCCCGAAAAGTGGCCGACAAAAATGGCGCGGCTTTCGTGCCCTTCGAGAAAAAGGAAGGCGAACCCTGCTTCCGGGTCGTGGACCGCCGCGATGCCTCGTTCCTCGATTTTGCAAACATTCGGGGAGAAAGCCTGTCCGACGACCTTGCGCTCAGGGATTTCACCATCAACGCCATGGCCGCCCGAATCGAGACAGGCGGCAAGATCGGCGGCATAACGGACCCCATGGGCGGCATGGGAGATCTGAAAAGGGAAACGATAAAAAACTGCGGCCCGAAGGCATTTGCCAACGATCCGCTTCGCATCATGAGGGCCTACCGTTTTGCGGCCCTGCTCGGATACGAAATAGACGACGGTTGCATCGTCGATATCCGAGCCCACGCCGATAGATTGCCGTCAGTATCTCCCGAAAGGATCTTGGCGGAACTCTTCAAGATATTCTCTGTGGAAAAAAGCGCCTCGCGTATTCGCATGATGGACGACCACGGAATTCTGGAACGGGTCCTTCCCGAAATACGGCCGATGAAAGGCTGCGAACAGAACGGATACCATCACCTGGACGTCTGGGAACATTCCCTGCTCGTGCTGGAAAAGGCGGAAGACGCTTTGGCCCGGCTAGAACACTATTTCGGCCCGGCCTGGCCCAAAGCGCTCGAAAAATTGGAAACGGACAACAATGTCCCTCTCCTGAAGATGGCCGCGATTCTCCATGACGTCGGCAAGCCCTCTTGCAAAAAATTCGACGAAAAACGCGGTCGCGCCACATTCCACGGGCACGAAGCCGCCGGGGCGAAAATCGCTGCGGAGGCAGCCTTGCGCCTGCGCATGCCGAAAAAGGACGGGCAGCTCCTGGCTGACCTCGTGGGCGAACACCTCCACGTTCTCAGCCTGACCCGCCCCGAGGTCAAGCCATCGACCAAGATGCGATGGTTCAAAAGATTCAAGGACGATTGCATCCCCGTCATTCTTCTGGCCATGGCCGACGCCCAAAGCAAGCGAGGCCCCCTGTCCGACAAGGCCGAAACCCTTACGAAGCTGGAACGATTGAAAGCCATGGCCATCGACTATTACGACCGAATCAAGGCGAAAAACGAACAGCCATCCCTGATCGACGGAAACGATATTCTCCAGATGGGCGTATCCCGCGGCCCTGTGGTGGGACGAACCCTGAAAACGGTCGAAGACGCCCTCGAAGACGGCGAAATATCCGGCAGGGAGGAGGCGCTTCGAATGGCAAGAAGGCTTATCGAATCGGAAAAGAAAAACCTCCCTTTTGCCAAGGAAGCAAGTTCGGAGTGACCCGGTAGCGCCGTCTTCCACGGCGGCGCGGGGCCTCATGCGCCTTGATTCCATCATGGTAGAGCATCGGACACCACGCCGCTGCGGAAGACACCGCGCCGCCGTGGAAGACGGCGCTACCGGAACGCGCGATTTTTTCCGTTTTATCTGCGGCTCCCATCCGCACAGGTCGAGGTTGTTCTAACCGAAAAAGAGCATTTTCGAGCCGGGCCAAAATAGCCAAGCGAGAAGAAGAAGGGTTCCCGTTGTCAGTCCGATCTTCCATGCCAGCGTGGTTTGTGGACGAAACCAGATCAGGGGCAACGCAAAAGGTCCCAAACAAAATAAGGCGATGACGATACAAGATTTTCGAAAATACCATGGAATCTCTTTCTCCGCAAACCGTTCGTGGCTGGAGACATTCAGGAACGCGCCGCAGCGTTGACACTTTTTGGCGTCATCTTCAATTCCGTTTGCGCAGAACGGACACTTTCGCATTGCCGTATCTCCGGGCTCGATTTCTATTTCGGCCATGCCCTCGCCGCTCGTTCCAACGCTTCGCGTTGGAATGTATACCAGGACGCTTCGCGTCCGCATTCCACCAAGGCATGGCCGAAAAAAGAACCAATCACCATCTCTCTCTTGTGACAACGTTACCGTCTATTCAACTTTCCACCCGACACCCCGCACTCGGCCGATGTAAAAAAGAACTCGTCCGAGAGCGGCAACCTTTGCATCGTCGGGATAGTTACCGATCAACTCTTGCATTGCGTTCACCGAAGCCCGCAGCCAGGCGGTTTTTTCGCCCTCGATCATCGGTTCGCCGCTTTTTCCATAGCAAAAAGCGGCCCCTGCCAACAGGGCATCGGGACGCGGTGCCGGCGTCCGCATTGCTTCCAGAATGCCTTTTTCCTCGCCGAACGCGGAAGACGCCCCCCGCCGAGCGACAATTGCAACCATGGCGGCGAGCGCTTCGAGACTTGTTTCCCATCGCTGCTGGCGAAAAAAGATAATATCCACAATCGCGCCGCCGGGGCTCGGGGCAGGCTCGGCAACCGGTTTCAGAAGCGACTCCAGAAGACTCTCCAAGGCCGGAAGCGCCCGCCATGACCCGATTTCAGCGAGTGCTCGCGCGGCCGCGTTATTGACGAAAGGGTTGTTGTCCTGCAACATCCGGACAAGCGTGTCCACCGCCACCGGATCGCCGATCCTCCCGAGAACCAGTGCCGCTGTTTGCCGCGAGTGACGAACACCCTGCTTGTCCGGAGGCAGTTTTCCGACTGCGGAAACGACAGCTGTGGCGACTTCGTGAAAACGATACTGTTTTACATACAGGCCCGCTTCTTCAATGCCTTTTGATGCCGATCGGTCGAGAAGAGCGATCAGCCGTTCCGGCGCAGCCCGTTCTTCTCCTTGCACAGTGTCGAGCAGCGGCGCTCCAGATGGCTCTTCGGCACCAATGTCCTTGAAGCTTCTCGGGATTGCACCGGCAGATCCAGGGACCATTTCCGGCGCGAAGATGGACTGAAACGCGTCGAGAACAGGGGAGCATCCGATTTCCTCCGGCAAGTTGTCCGGCGACGCCAACATGTCGAACCAGTGTCCTTGTTCCCCCGAATCTCTTTCCAGAACGCAATGGATATAATCGGTGAAGTAGGCATTGCCGCCTACCCGATGGCGAATTCTCAGATGTTCGATATTGCGTACGGTGACGACTCGATCCAGCCAGCTGCGCGGGGAAATCTCGTCGGGAGCGGTCGCCCGCGTCACTTTCAGCGCTTCGCAGACGGCCAGTCCCGGCACGAGAACTCGAAACCTCCGCCCGATCAGTCGGAGATAGGCGGCGTTGCCCGATGCGCGGTCGCTTTCGGTCACATTGACGATCCGCTTTCCGCCGGGAGGATAGGATTCGGCCCCTGCGGAACAGGAAACGGCTGAAATTCCGAGGCCGATTGCCACCATCGTGACGGTAAACATTCTATAAACTGTCAGGTCCATTGCCATGATTCCTCCCGTGTGAAGGGTTCGAACCGATAATCACCGGGGTTTGATTCGACAATAGACGAGCCCCTGTTTATAACGATTGCCGAGAATATGAACGGCCCCGTCGGGCGATATCGCCGACTTGGGCAGATCGAGAAGCCAGTCGAAGGATGACCGCGACCGGACGATCTCTTGACCATTTTCGATGACAATCGCTTCAACTTTACTGCTCGCTTTTATTTCTTCCACATTTATCACGAGAACGATGTCTCGAGGTGTCGCCGCGACCGTTGCGTGATACGGAGGCCGCTTCGTCTCTTCCGCAAACAGGCGTCGGGCTTGCCACCCGGTCCCCTGGCCTTCTTCTTTGATTCTGAGCGATATTCCGTCGGCATCCGACGAACCATCGATCCATGCGACAGCCACTTCTCCCTTCCCCGTGGCGGCGAGGTCGCACAGCCGAGTAATAGATTTCGACAATGTTCCGATCCTGACCGGTTCGCAGGTTTCCGTTCCCGTTGCATCGCAGCGGAGGTATTCCACGGTCCTCGGACGACTGAAATCGAGCCCGAAATTCCGGTCGAGATAGCTCCGATGTTCCTGGACCCAGACAAGATGGAGGATTCCATCGTCCGTCGCCACTGCCGACAGATGGCCCCCCTCCACGCTCGATGCCGAAGGAATTTTTTTCGGGGAACTCCACCCGCAGTCCTTTCGAAACGATACCGAAAGCTCATACGAGCCAGGCGTATGGGGGATCAGCCCGTACTCGTACAAGCTGTAAAAGACGACCGGTCGATCTTCGTGCACGGCAAGTCGCGCTCCATGAGCGGATCGCAGTTCGGAAAAAACGGGTTCCTCGACTGTCCAGGCCGTGCCGTCAAAAAACTTGTAGCCGATATTCGTCTGTTGCTTCCAGACCAGATGCAATGCGTTGCCGCCGGCCACCAGGTCGGGGAAACCGGACGCCCGAACCGAAATGACAACCGGGTCCGTCCAGTCGCCGCCCTCGGGCAGCATCCTCCAGTACACCTTCTCGTCCGCGATCCAGACCGCATGGACCGCATCTTTGAACCAGGCGATATCCCAACTGTGCGCCTGTTCGACAAGACAAACCGGTTCGCTCCAGTCAGCCGACGCCCAATCCCCCCGGCTTGCCTCGGCCTGGCCCGTTATGGAGAAAAAAAGCAGAAATGCGATTGTCAGCGCCATGCGATGTCCTCCTCTTGGCCGATGTTTCCGAATTACTATGCGCCCGTATAGCTCGACTCGTTCCCACACTCGAGCGTAGGAACGAGTCGAAGAGTCGCGCGAGTTAGCAGGTACACCTCTCTTCGCCTCCGAGTTCTGCAAAGACAAGGCCGATTTTAGGACCAACCCTGGAATCTCGTTGACAAAAGGCGTGTTCCCACCTAATAATCACTCGTTAGCAATATGAACGAACAATCATTATATCATTATAAAACGGAGTTTCAAATGAAAATCAGAAAAGAAATGTTTGCGAATATCGAGGCGATTACCAAATCATGATCACCGGAGAAATCAAATCCAAAATCGACCGTATCTGGGACACCATGTGATCCGGGGGGATATCCAACCCGCTTTCCATCATCGAGCAGTTTACCTATCTGCTATTTATCAAGCGACTGGACGAGCTTCACACCTTGAAGGAGCGCAAAGCCGTGCGCACGAAGAAGCCCGTCGAGGAACCGGTCTTCGGAAGAGGCCAGGACTGGGGTGATGAAAATTCAACGTTTTAGGGCATAATTTTTCTGCATGGATTTGTTCCTGCTTTTTTTGTGTTCGGTGTTCGGCGGTCAATGTTCGGCGGTCGCACAGCCACGATAAATTCGGATTGCGCCGCCTTTGTTTCGAATGGCTCGCTCGAATTGGCACGGCGCTTTCCCGAACACCGAACACTGAAACCCGGCACATAGGAACTGGAACAAATCCCGGCGGAAGAACAACCTTTCAAAACAGGAGATTTTCATCACCCAAGGCCAGGACCATCTTCGCTGGTTGCGTTTCAAATAGACGGCGTCCGAGCAGATTTTCGCCACGGTGCGCGACGGACACCAAGGGCGACCTCTACGAATACATGCTCGGAAATATCGACAGAGCCTGGCAAGACGGCCAGTTTTGAACCCCGCGCCACATCATCAAGCTGATGGTGGAGATGACCGCGCCGACACCCAAGGATGCGATCTGCGACCCTGCCTGCGGTACAGCTGGGTTTCTGATCGCCGCCTCGGCATATCTGGTCGGCCATCACAGCGATGCCATCTACTGCGACGAGGCCGCCCGCCACCGTTCCAACGAGGGGACCTTCCACGGCTACGACTTCGATAGCACCATGCTGCGTATCGGCAGCATGAACATGCTGCTCGACGGCATGGAGAAGCCCGACATCCGCTACCGTGACTCGCTGGTCAAACCTGCCAAGGACAACACTGAACTCGGAATGCATATTGAAAAGGAGAAAAAACGACTTACGGCAGAAATATTCCGGGTTCCAGGTTCCGGATTCCGAGTTCCCTGTACCGTTTTTACTAAAAAAGGAAACGAATGCGTTTTTTTTAAGAAGGTGGTTGAGTTTTGCTCGGAGCGCGCTTTCCGACAATGCCGTCTCCCGTATTTTTTCACCTATTTATCTATACGAAATCTTGTTTTCGGAACAATCGGTTTGCTTTTGATATCCTTTCAATTCCTGGAAAAGCTTTTTCAGAAAATGTCTTCTGCAAAATCCTATCCAGACATTTTTCAAAAAATGTTAAAAAAATTAACCACATACCGTGCAAAAACAGTTGCTTAGATGCAAAAAATCCTCCAAAAAGGTAAAGACATATACGAAGAACCATTAACCCAATCAGAGGCTTTAAATGCACCACAGAGATATCAAAACCGAAAATAGAAAACAATTGAAAAAAAATTATCCGGATTGGAAGCAAATTTCAGAATAATAGATTCAACGGAGCTGTGGCAAGACGTCGAAACGGGCTGCGAACCGTCAACGCAAAAAAAAATTGCCTGAAGATCTGGAACGACTTTTTAACACCCTTTCCGATTCGTTTCCGCTTTCCGTTCCGCCAACGAGAGTTATGTTTCATTAGACGCAAATCAGGGATATCAGTAACTGTTTCAAATCCGGCCTGTGGTCCTTTCCGTGGCCGTGCGTGATCAGAAACGGAATATTTGCGTCGTCCGAAGCTTGTTCGTAATCTCCGAACACGCTGACCGAGGGGGTGTCGAAGATGACATGTTTCATATCCACGTCGAAAATCAGCACGGCCCTTTAGGAAAGCTCGGTGAATATCTTCATTGTGCCGACTTGGCAGGCCTTGTCGAGCACGCGCGCCACATTGTAATCGTAAAAGGCCTCCGGCCCGACTTTGTCTCCCAGCAGCAGCTCCGTATCCTGGTTTTCAAAGAACTCGTCCAGTCTGTACAGCGGAGATCTCCCCGAAAGCGTATCCAGAATCATTCCCAGGAAGACGGTACCGGGACTTTCGGCCATTTGGCTGGGGATCATGCGGTTGATCTCTTCGACTATTCCAAGCTTCATTGCGAATTCTTTGATAATCGGAAGGTGGCCCACCGCGTACGCGATCATCTTTTCGCGTTTTTTTTCATTTCCATTTCGATCGGCATTCTCATGTTTTCACCTCAAGAAAAAAGTTGCACTGCTCGAAGTTCGAATATCCGAAAATTCCGATCTTGTCTACTATTATTGAGATTAATTTAATGAATCATATTCATTCCAATCTTGTAAGTTGCTTAATATGCTGTGTTTACAGGCTTTTTAAAAATTCCGTTACCTCGAATCAAAAATTCTAAATTTTCCCACGAAAGGGGTGTTGAAAGTGAGGTCGAACCACGGCAGCATACACGATTACGAGGGCTGCAACCTGGTGGACCAGCCGATACGCCCCTGATATGCGCGCCCACGACTGCCGGGACCAGCGCGGATGTCAGCCAGTTCGCGGTGATCGCGGACACCCGAAAGAAAAACAAGATGACCATCTTGAGCCGGGCCATCATGCCCGACATCTCCCTGATCGACCCCAGACTTTTGCAGACCAAGCCGACCGATCTCATGGCGTCCACGGGGATGGACACTCTCACCCATGCCATCGAGGCGTACGTATCCTCTTTGTCGTGGCCTTTGACCGACCCGCACGCCATTCACGCCATCGAACTTGTGGCGCGCCACTTACCCAATGCCGTAAAATACAAGGACATGGACTCGCTGGTTGGGATGTCCATCGCGTGCCTGGAGGCGGGAATCGCGTTTTCCAACGCGATCCTGGGGGCCGTGCACGCGCTCGCGCACCCGGTGGGAGGTCTACGACCTGCACCACGGACAGATCAACTCGGTGCTTCTGCCGGTGGTGGTCGGGCAGAACCTGGAGCATGCCAAGAGCAAGTTCGCCCGGATCGCGGTGGCCATGGGCCCAAAAACAGGGGGAATGAACGAAGACGAGGCTGCCGGCAGAGCCCGGGAAAAGATAGAGGAACTGATCGAGGAACTTGAAATGCCCACGAAATTTTCCCAGTTGGGGCTGGATTCCGGAGACGTACCGCTTCTGGCGGAGCTGGCCCAGAAGGACCTTTGCATGCAGACCAACCCGTATTGTTTTTCGCTGGACGAAATCGAGGCTATGTATCGGGATGTCTGGTAGGAGACGACATGACGGAGGGCGAGAAAATAGCAACGCACGATTTCAAGGGACTGGGGTTTTCCAAGATTGGCCATTTCAAGGAGGTGCGATCAAAGATCAAGGAGCTGGAAAAGCTCAACATCAAGCTCGCCAAGAGGCACAATCGCCTCGAGGCGATCTTCGACAGCATGTCCGACGGAGTGACGATTCTGGATCGCAATCTGAAGGTGGTTTTCGCCAACAAAGTGCAGAAAAAGATGTTTCCGGACATCAACCTGATCGGCCAGCATTGTTTTTTCGCCTATTATCGGAAAAACAAAATATGCCGAAGCTGCCCGGCCCTGAAGACATTGGAAACGGAGGAGATCAAGCGGGGCGAGGTATTGGTGAAGTCCGGGGACTACAAGGGCCGGTATTTCGAATGGGCCACGTCTCCGATCAAGAACCCTTTCGGCGAAGTGGAGGAGATCATCTTGCTGATGCGGGACATCACCGCCCGCAAGGAGAGCGAATTCAGGCTCATGCAGGCAGACCGCATGGCGGCCATCGGATTTCTGGCCGCTGGCATCGCGCACGAGATCAACAACCCGTTGACATCCATCGCGGGTTTTTCGGAAGGTCTCTTGAAACGTTTGAAAAAATTCCGGAAACTGGACGACGAAAAACAGATCGCCTCGTTTCGCGAATATCTGGAAATCATCAACAGCGAGGCCTACAGGTGCAAGGAGATCATCCAGAACTTGCAGGAATTCAGTCGAAGCTCCGGCGGCGACTATGAAAAAGTGCCCATCGACAAAATCATCAACGCCACCATCTCGTTGTTTCGTCAGCACGCCAAAGACAGCAAAATTCGCATTGTTTTCAAAAACCATCTGGCCAAGGGGTTCAATCGCGTTCTGGGAAAGGAATCCCAGCTGAAGCATGTGTTTTTAAACCTTTTCAACAATGCGTTCAAGGCCATGGAAAAAGGAGGGGAGCTGTCGCTGGAGGCAAGAAACGACGGCAGCTGGATCGAGGTGATACTGTCTGAGACGGGCGGCGGCGGACAAATAGAGATCGACCGTGGATGCGACGCCCTCCATTCGGCGTCAAGGCAGGCCTCCATCGAAAATGGTACGGCGATCGACCTGTCGATTTGCTATAGTATCGTGCAACATCACAAGGGAGACCTGCGGGTCGAAAACAGTTCCGGACATGGTGCCGTATACACGTTGAGGTTTCCGGTTATATTGACATAGAATTTTTTTAAGTGTACCTATTATAGTGACCATCGACGGTCAACCCGGTCAGATTACAATTTACCCAAGAAGGGTGGAAGAGTTGCCAATGAATAACGGCAGAGTATTGGCGATCGACGACGAAGAACACATCCGGCGCCTGATTCGCAACGAATTTTCCTTGGAAGGATTCGACGTGTCCACTGCGGGAAGCGGAGAGGAAGGGGTGGGGCTTCTGGAAGGCGACGCCTTCGATCTGGTCTTGTTGGACATCAAGCTTCCTAAAATGGACGGGATCGAGACCTTGGGAACGATCAAGCAGATATCCCCAGACACGGAAGTGATAATGATCACCGGGTTCGGCGATATCAAGTCGGCGGTCGATTGCATGAAGATGGGCGCCAGGGATTATGTCACCAAGCCGTTCAAGCTTGACGAACTCTTGACGCTTTCCAATCAGGCCGTCCAAAAACGTCGCGCAAAAAGGGACGGCCTGAAAAAAACATGGTCGCCAATGGGCTGGACAACGCCAAGTTCATCCATTGCCCGAGCCCGGCCATGCAAAAAGTCTACGACATGGTTGCCAGAGTCGCGCCCACAGACAGCACCGTGCTGATACAAGGCGAAACCGGTGTGGGAAAGGATGTCCTCGCTTTGCAGATTCATATCAACAGCGCAAGAAAGGACAAGGCCTTCGTTACGCTCGATTGAGGGCTTTTAAGCCAGAACCTTGCGGAAAGCGAACTGTACGGGCATCGGAAAGGCGCCTTTTCAGGGGCTTCCGACGCAAAAACCGGGCTTGTGGAAAAGAGCGATCAAGGCACGTTGTTTCTGGATGAAATCGGCAACATCGATTTGGAGCTGCAAAAGAAATTTCTTCGTTTCCTGGAGACCCGCCGATTCAGGAAAGTGGGCGACACCAAGGAGAGCGAAGTGGATACCAGGATCGTACTGGCCACCAACCTGGACCTTTACGACGCGATGAACAAAGGCGAACTCAGAAAGGATCTCCTGTATAGGATGGATGTTATTTCCATAACGATACCTTCGCTCAAAGAGCGCCCCGAAGACGTGCCTGTCCTGGCCCGGGATTTTCTGGAAAACCATCCGGACAAGCGACCCGGCATGACGCTGACCGAGGAGACTCTGGATGTCATGACACGGTACCCTTGGCCCGGCAACATACGCGAACTCAAATCGGTGATCAATAAGACGGTCATTCTTTCCGATGTCTTGGAAGTCCGCCCAGAGGACCTTCCATCGCATGTGTACGCCAATCGAAACGTACCCGCGACCAAACCCAAAAGCCTGGAAGAAATGGAAAAGGCCCATATTATGAAGGTCCTCGAGGAAACCATGGGCAACCAGAGCAGGGCGGCGGATATACTTGGAATCAACCGCAAGACGCTTTACAAGAAGATTCACAAGTACGAGATCTTTTCCTGATCGACGGCTTGTTTTTTTTGTCAGATGCAATGGCGAAATGTCTACCTGAGACCGAAAAATGCGAATAGGAGCTAACTGTCATTTATTGGCCACCGAAATCGGCGGGGTTCGAAGATATTACGACCAGCTTTTTAAATGATTTGTCGAAAAACTGTGGCTCGACCCGGTGGAGAGACAAAGGCTGGTTCTGCGCGGCAAAAGGCGCGGAAGGATGGTTTCGGCCCAAAGAATGGGGGTTCTGTCCATATCAAAAGCTTCAAGGAGGCTCGTCGATCTTTTTTTCCAGGCGAAAAATTCCCCGCGATTATTTGAGGCACAATCTAAATCGACGTGGGATGTTTTTTTAAATTCAGACGCGCCCTGAGTGCCCAAGAAATAATCGGCAATTTTTTCTGGTTTCTTTACTGAGAACTTGGGTACCGGAAAAAGGGCGGGACTGCGGCGCAAATAGGCAATATCGCATCTACAAGGGAAAAAGAGGTTGATTAAACAAGATTTGAACTCTATTATCGATGCTTATGTTGCTTTTTGAGTGCATGAAGGAGGACGCTGGCAATATTTCATGTCGCGAATTTTCGGCTGAACTCTTACGAGGGACCATTTGATGGAAAAAGAAATCATCGTTGTTTCGGGGCTGCCTCGAAGCGGGACATCAATGCTGATGGGAATGCTCGAAGCCGGAGGGATCGAGCTTGTGACGGACAATCTGCGCAAAGCCGACCGAGACAACCCCTTGGGCTATTTCGAATACGAAAAGGTTAAAGGCATCGAAAACGACGGTGCTTGGCTTGCGTCTATGGGTGGAAAGGCTGTGAAAATCATTTCCCATCTCCTTTGCCATTTGCCTCCGAATTTGTTCTACAGAGTCCTTTTTGTCCGAAGGGACTTGGGAGAGATATTGATTTCCCAAAAGAAAATGTACGAGCGACTCCACAAAAAGACCGATTCGATCAACGAGGCGTTCCTTTTCAGAAAATTCGCCCTTCATTTGGGGAAAACAGAAACGTGGCTCGGAAAGCAGGAGAATATCGATTGCCTTTATCTGCATTACCATGAAGTTGTGATAGATGCGCGAAGCCAGGCTGAAAGGATTCGTTTGTTTCTGGATCGGCCAATGGATGTTGGCGAAATGACCGCCGCCGTATCTCCTTCGCTGTATCGCAATCGCAAAACAATTCGTACCGAGTAAAAAAACGGACAGGATACGACAGAAAATGCGACCAATATGCCCGATTGTCTGTTTCATCCTCTTGTTTGCGGGAGCTACAGGCCCGGCCCAGGCATACATCGGCCCTGGCGCAGGGTTCGCCGTCATCTCTTCGTTTCTGGTTATCTTCGCTACAGTCATTCTGGCTTTTCTGGCTCTTTTAGCGTGGCCATTCCGAAAAGTCCTTATGTTTCTCAAGACACATAAAAGCAAGAGGGCAAGAAAAGTGAAGAGGGCGATTGTCGTGGGCTTGGACGGTTTCGATCCGCAGCTTGTCCGACGATATATGGAGGAGGGGCATTTACCCAACTTCCATGCCTTATCTGAACAGGGTTCGTTTCGAAGCCTCGAAACTACGTTGCCATCCATTTCCCCTGTGGCATGGTCTTCTTTTGCGACCGGCGTCAATCCGGGCAAGCACCGGATTTTCGATTTTTACACGCGAAATGCCAACAACTATATGCCGGAACTGTCTTCGGTCAAGATAGCATCCATTCGAAAAGGAATCAAATTCCTGCCGAAAAAATGGATGAACAATCAAA
This sequence comes from Desulfobacterales bacterium, assembly GCA_963674505.2. Classification (GTDB taxonomy): domain Bacteria; phylum Desulfobacterota; class Desulfobacteria; order Desulfobacterales; family SKZT01. The sequence goes on along the minus strand of CAXXIG010000001.1, from coordinate 3,504,874 downwards.
GCCGCGCCGTATTTCTCCGAAAAAGCACCTCTTTTTGGAAAATACTCGGAGAAAGGGGAATCTTCTCTTCCGTATAATCAGGGTTCCCATATCCTTTCCCCCGGAAAAATTCTACGGTTGCGGGCTTTCTGCCATGTGTACGCCGGACATACGCGGCACCCAGGGCGCATTCACATTTTTTTCAGCCAAGAAAAGGGAAAAAAAGGACCATACGGAGGGTGCCTTCGTCACACTGCACGTGAAGGGCAATCGGTTCACCGGCGAAATTCCTGGTCCTTCGACGAATGCCGAAGAATCCGTAGCGTCGTCGAAGGTTCCGTTTTACGGCGAAATAAAAGAAAACCAATTGGTTCTTCACGTAGACGACATGCAGGTCGCGCTGAAAAAATGCGTCTATTCGCCATGGATAAAGCTGCGGTTCAAAATAGGGAGATTGAAAAACGTCTATGGAATCGCGCGTTTTCTCGCCACGGATATTTCAGACGAACCCGAAATCTATATGACGCCCATCAACATAGACCCCGAGGTGCCGTCTCTTCCTATTTCGTATCCGTTTTCTTATTGCGTAAGCCTTGCCAAGATCAACGGTTCCTTCTCCACTCTCGGTTTGGCAGAGGACACATGGGCCCTGAACGAAAGGCTGATCGACGAAGATGCTTTTTTGAAACAGGCCTACGATATTTTCGAAGAAAGAAAAACGCAATTTTTCGATGCCATCGAAAAAAACAAGGACGGCTTTATCATCACCGTATTCGATACCACAGATCGAATACAGCACATGTTTTTCAGGTATTTGGATAAAAAACATCCCGCCAACAAGGGCAAGGACTTCCGGAAGCATAAGGATGCCATCCGGCAGCTTTACGAGCGAATGGACGACTTCCTCGGGGAGGTGGTCGGTCTTTTGAACGACGGCGATATGCTCATGGTAATGTCTGACCACGGCTTCAAGCCTTTTTTCTGGGGCGTAAATCTGAACTCTTGGTTGTGGCAAAACGGATATTTGAAACTGAAAGTCCCGGTTCCGACAGAATCTATCTGGTATTCCGACGTGGATTGGACGAAAACCGTGGCGTTCGCATATGGCTTGACCGGCATTTTTCTGAATCTGAAAGGTCGCGAAAAATCCGGGATCGTCTCTTCCGGCAAGGAAAAATTAAGCCTGCAACGCGAAATTGGCGAAAAACTGCTGGCCTTGTCCCAGCCCGACGGCGGGAAAAAGCCGATACGAAAAATCTACTTTTCGCAAGATGCTCTAAAAGGGCCCTATGTCAGCGAAGCTCCCGATATTTTGGTCGGTTACGAATCGGGTTTCAGAGTTTCGTGGAACTCGGCCGTAGGCAAGATAACGAATAGCATTTTCGAAGAAAATAATAAAAGTTGGAGCGGAGACCACGGAATAGACCCGAAACTTGTTCCTGGGGTCCTTTTCTGCAATTGGAAAATAGCTGAAAAAAACCCGGCCATAGTTGATATCGCTCCTACAATATTGCATCAGTTCGGAATAGCGAAACCAAAATATCAGGATGGCAAGGTACTCGATCTGAAACAAAACTGCGGGGAGTCGAAACCCAAACACAATGCTTACAGAAAACATATTAGCCCGCAAGAGATAGCCGGAAGATCTCTTGCCGGTCAAAAAAAGAAATAAAAAAGTGAGGTTGCATTATGCCGAAAATCAAAATTGAAAAAAACTTGTACGAAAGCATCAAAAAATATGCCGAAAATTTGGGATATTCCACAACCGACGAGTTTGTCTCCCATTTGCTTGAGCAGATTGTCAATTCCGACGATTTGGATGGCGACGTCAGGGACAGGCTCAAAGGATTGGGATATATTGCTTGATGGGTTCCGAAATCACCGCAGATTTTAGCCTGCCGGTACAACGCCAATGAACAAGTTCACTCTGATAGATTTAATCAATTCCATCTTCAAAGGCGTTTGGTTCGTTTTCGGAAAGCATGCCGATTACGCTCTAATTATAGGATTAAGCTTGCTGAGTTCCCTTTCTATTTTGTATCTGTTCAAATGGTTTTCGAACCAGGAAAAGATTAAATACCATAAGAGACTCATGTTGGGGTACATTCTCCAACTCCGTTTGTACCAGGATCGTCTATCGATTATTGCCTCAAGCGTCCTGCAAATACTGAAACACAACCTTCTCTACATTCGCTACACGTTGCCTTCCTTAGTGTTTATCGTCGTTCCTGTTTTTTTGGCCTGCGCGGTGTTAAACGCCAGATGCGGATACGAGCCAGTGAAGGATGGCGAAAGGTTAATCCTCCAAGTTAGCCTGAAAAATTCCCAGCAAGAGCCCTTGCTTTTCAGTAGCGTAGGATGCATGGTCTCCGATGGAATTTCTTTGGAAACGCCTCCTCTAAGGATACCATCCGAAAATACCGTCCTATGGAGGGCGTGTATTCGAAATATCGAACCGGAAGACGAAATGTTCTTCACCATAAAGGTAGGGAAAAGTGTGGTTCAAAAAAAAGTTTTAACCGGATCGAAAGGGGATTGTTTCTCTCCGACTTTGGCTGGCTTCGGTGCGAACTCCGCACTTTTCTATAGCGGCGAAGGATTCATTGAAGAAAATTCCGCCATCGGCTTTGTTTCCCTTTCGGTAAAAAGGAATTCTTTGCCGTTCTTGTTTTGGAGCCTGGATCCTCTTTGGGCATACTTTATCATTACGATGGCATTTGCATTTTTATTGAAAAATTCGATCAATGTTTCCATATGACTCGTATTGTCGAGAAACTTCCGGTTGGATATAATGCTTCCCTCTCTCAGGCTTTGTCGCGATATCGTGGCTTCATTTTAAAATACTCTAATAAAAACCTTGAGCAAGTCAAACTTCGGATCAATGGCTCCGAATTGGATCTGTTTTTTGACTTCCGGCAGAATCTATGGTATTGAAAGCTGAAACATGGCATGGAGACCATCATGCCAGGCAATCGTCAGTTTCAGGAGGAACGGTTTAGGAGGACAGATATGTTTACATCCGTCGATATATTGGATGTTGCCATCCAGTTGGAGCGAAACGGAGAGAAAATTTACAGGCGGGCCGTGGAACAAACCAACAACCCGGAACTGGCCGACCTGCTGACGTGGATGGCCGATCAGGAAAAGGTCCATATGGAATTGTTCGCGGAACTGAAAGAGAAGACCGATTCCCCGTTCGACGACCCGGGCATCCAGGAAATGGGTCGAGAAATTTTGCAGGACACCCTGGACGGGGTCGGGTTCGACTTAAAAAGCGTGGATTTTTCCAAGGTCGAACAGGTCATTGAGTTGATCAACGTGAGCGTCGAGTTCGAAAAGGACACGGTCATATTCTACGAGCTTCTGCAAAGCTTCGTGGAGGACGATGACAGCCGCGAGCTACTGCAAAAAATCATCGCGGAGGAAAACAACCACGTGCGACTTCTGCGCGAGTTCGTCGAATCCGCACAGCTCTGACGCATATCACGCCGAACCGCTTGGGCAGCGCAACTCAGAGCTTGCGTTGAAAAAGATGTCGCAAAAAGCCTATAAACGAGAGTTTCAAAATTTGATACGTTAGCGTCGAGTTATTTTTTTTTTGAGAATCGCAACAGGGGGGACGGCGCTTTATGAAACGTATTGAAAAGAAGGGTCTGATACATTGCGGCCGATGGATTTCCGCATGGGAGATTGGTCAAATAAAGGAAACGGTCGGCCTGTTTCCCAAATTGAGTCTGACCGAACTGGCCCAAACGGTTGGAGAACACCTGGAATGGCGAACTTTCTCGGGTCGGAACAAAAGAGACGCATGCCTGGGGCTTCTTGAAAAACTGGAATCCGCCGGATTGCTGAGGCTTCCCGAAAAACGAAGGCGCGGCTGCGCAGGCAAGGTCGTTTCCCGCCCTGAGCCCGGAATCGAACTTGGCCGCAGTCCGATTGTCGGTCGATTGGAGGATTTGGGAAATGTCGAGCTGGAAGCGGCGGAGGACGACAAGGCAAGGCGCCTGTTCGAATATTGCATGTCACGGCGCCACTATCTGGGCGCAAGCAGGCCTTTCGGCTGCCATATGCGATATTTTTTCCGATGCCGCGAAGGATTGCTCGGCTGCGCTCTTTTCGCCGGCGCGGCCAGGGCGCCAGGCGCAAGGGACAAATGGATAGGATGGAATCGAATCGAACGGTCGAACAACCTGGGCCTGTTGATAAACAACACGCGCTTTCTGATATTTCCCTGGGTCGGAGTCGGGAATCTGGCAAGCCACGTGCTCGGCAAGCTTGGCCGCCGGGTTTGCGAAGACTGGAAGAAGCGCTGGAACTACAGGCCGGTGCCGATGGAGACTTTCGTCGATGCCGAACTCCACGACGGAGCGTGCTACAAGGCCGCCAACTGGAAATATCCGGGAAAGACGACGGGAACCGGACTGGCCAGAAAAGGAAAAAGCTACGAGACGACCCCGAAAAGGATTTACGTCAAGGCGTTGAGGAAGGATTTCAGAAAATTGCTGCTCGGCGAAGATCTTTTCCGAAAGGAGGCGTCGTGAGCGAATCGGCAAAGCGCGCGGGCGCGGAGGAGATAAAGTGCGGGAGGAAGGAGAAAAAGGCGGCGGAAAGGAAGCTGCGCGAAGAAATGGCGCAGGCCGGATTCGATACGGAAGGGCGCCCCTCGAAGCGAAACGGAAAATGCCCGTACCTGGACGCGGAGGAGGAAAGGCTGGCCCGAGGCGAAATCGCCACGGAGCAATTCCGACTTCTGAGAAGCAAATTGCCGGTGCTGCTCGGGCGTCTGGAAAAGATAAGGGATCCGAGGAACCCGAAGAAGATAAAGTACGCAATTTCCCTTCTGACGACATACGGGATTCTGATTTTCGTTTTCCAGATGTCTTCGAGGAGGCAAGCCAACGAAACCATGACTCGTCCAATGTTCCTGGAGAACCCGAGGCTTTTTCTTCCGGAACTCGAAAGCCTGCCCCATTGCGACACGCTGGCGAGATTGCCGGAAAAGATAGACGCGGGCGAAATTCGGAAGGCCCATTTCGACCTGATAAGGGATCTGATCGGTAAAAAGAAATTCGCAAGATACCTGATAAAGGGAAGGTACCCCGTGGCCGCGGACGGCACCGGGAAGTTGTCAGGAAGTCGTCTATGGGACGAAAATCTTTTGGAGCGCGCCGTGCCCGGAGACTCGGACGAGAAAAGATATTGCGTATACGTGCTCGAGGCGAGCCTGGCTTTCTCCAATTCGATGGGAATTCCGCTTGCCAGCGTGTTTCCGAACTACGACGACGGGGATCCCGACTCGGAAAAACAGGATTGCGAACTCAAGGCCTTCAAAAGACTTTCCGCACTTCTGAAGAAGGAATTCAGACGCCTTCCGATAATAGTGCTTCTCGACGGCCTGTATCCGAACGGCCCGGTGTTCGAGGCGTGCCGGAATAGGAATTGGGACTTCATGATAGTATTGAAGGACAAGAGCCTCAAGAGCGTACGGGACGAATACGACGGATTGAGGGAACTGTGCCCGGAGAACCGGCGTTCGATGAAAGTCAAGGGCAGACTGCGGCGTTTCAGATGGGTCAACGACATCGCCTGCGAATACGGGGACGGCAAGGTTCAGGTCGTTCACGTGGCGGTATGCCGCGAAAGCTGGACGCAAATCGACGAAAAGACCAACGAACCCGTCGAAAAGAACTCGAAGCACGCGTGGATTTCGAGCATGCCGCTCGACGCGTACAATTTGCACGCGCGGTGCAATCTTGCGGCGCGCCGACGCTGGAACATAGAAAACCAAATCCAGGACGAAAAATGCAACGGGTACAACTACAGCCATTGCTACGCCTGCAACTGCAACGCGATGAAGGGTTTCCATTTTCCGATGAACATTGCCGTGGCTATAAACGAACTGGCCAGGAACAGCGAAGCGCTTTGCAAAGAATTTATTGAGAAAGGATTCCGCGGGTTCATCGGGTTTGTTCGGGAAACTTTGAGCGGTCCATGGCTCGACAAGGAAGCGACGGAAGCGAGGCTGCGGAAAAAATACCAGCTGAGATTGGCATAACCCAAAATCGAAATGAATCCGATGCCGTCCGTTAAAAAAAGACGCACAGGTGCCTTCAAGTTTCCGTATCCAGCCATGAACCCGACCCTGCGGATGGCGTCAAACGAGATTTTCCGACAAATTTCAAGGCCTTTCCGTAGAAATGGGCATGCCTGCGACGTATAATTTCGCGCTGCATGCTCCGAAAAAATATAGATGCGTCAGAGCTGGTAAATGTTGACAAGCATATCTGATTTCGGTATAGTCTGCACCCAAGTGCAACATGATGTGTTTTGAGTGGGTAAACATGCGCTAAAAATGCAATCCAAAGGGCGGAGCTATGTATAAATTTTAGGTTACTATAGCTAAAACAATCGAAAATCTATGAATAGAAAAAAGGAGCCAGCTTATTTAGGCGGCCACCGCAAAATTCTACCGAATTTCATAAACTATGTGCGTCTCTTGTCCTTTTTCGGCTTTAACTTTCTCAATCCCATAATTCTGAGAAGCCATATTCATCTTAAGAGGTTTGGAGGTAAATTCGCTGGGAAAAGATGCTACATCATGGGAAACGGTCCGAGCCTATCCAAAACTCCTCTTGAAAGATTAGACGGCGAGATCGTGTGGGGGCTGAACAGATGCTACCTGCTTTTCAATGAAATATCTTGGAGACCACGCTTCGTCGTCGCGGTCGATAACCTTGTCGTTCCGGATATTGCCGACGAAATCAACGAAGAGGTAAAAAAGAACCCTGGTTCGACGTTTTTTTTCCCTTCTGAATTCCTGATGAGAAGAGTCCTAAAGACGTCATGCAATATAATATGGTTTATCCAGAGGGCAATGGAGCCCGAATTGGGTCCTGCGGGCTACTTTTCCGAAAAGCCATATGTGTTTTTACGTACGCCCTACACTGTAACCATAACAGCTATCCAGCTGGCCGTTTTTTTTGGTTTCAATCCAATTTATCTTATCGGATGCGATACTGCATACAAGATTCCGGCATCCGTCGAGAGAAAAAAAAGCGTGGTTGATCCTACCACCCGCAAGCGTATTGGCGGGTTTGAGATTCGTTCCAGGCTTGACAACGATCCAAACCACTTTTCAAGCAGCTATTTCGGAGCCGGAAGCCGTTGGCACTATCCGAATGTCGAAAGCATGTTTTCAGGGTACCAAATGGTTAAAATGGCTTGCGACAGATTGGGTGTGAAAATATACAACGCGACTGCGGGAGGAAAGTTGGAGGTCTTTCCAAGGATGGATTTTTCCAAATCTTTGCAAGCATAGATAATATCAGGTTGCCAGTTGCTGAAAAAATTTCTTTTACATGCCAGAGCTAACAGTACATGGAGGAGCCGAAAGTGAAAAAAGTAATCGCGCTGCTGCCGATGAAAGGGCATTCGGAGCGAGTGCCCAACAAAAACATGAGATTGTTTTGCGGAGAACCGCTGTATAGGAAGATTGCCCGAACTCTGGAAGGTTCCGAAAGTATCGAATCCATCGTGATCGACACGGACAGTGAGACTATCGCCGAGGATGCCTTGTCCAATTTCAAAAAAGTGATCATTCACGAAAGACCAAGAAGCATATGTGGCGATATGGTGCCGATGAACCAGGTAATAAAGCACGATATATCACTTTTGGATAAAGATCATTTTCTGCAGACTCACAGTACGAACCCGCTGCTCGCCGGGGATACTATCGAAAAGGCAGTAGAATTGTATTTCAGGTTCCTGGATACCAATGATTCCCTTTTTTCCGTAACAAGGCTGCAAACCAGGCTGTATTGGGAAAACGGAAAAGCCGTAAACCACGATCCATCCATTCTGCTGAGGACGCAAGACTTGCCGCCGGTTTTCGAAGAAAATTCGAATTTTTACCTTTTTTCCAGATCGAGTTTCGAGTTGGCGGGCGATCAAAGAATAGGGCGAAAACCCAGAATGTTTGAAATGGATAAGATCGAGGCTTGGGATATAGATGACGAAGCGGATTTTTCAATCGCGGAAGCACTTTTCGGAAGAAATTTCGCAACAGATAAATGACAGAAGAGGCCAAGTATATGCTGAAGAAAAAATTGGCGCATCGAACGTTGACGATCGGGTCTTGGATTACCGCCAAATGCGAGGAAAACGCCGAGATAATGGCGCAAGCCGGGTACGATTGGCTTGTGATAGATATGGAGCACAGCGCCATATCCATTTCCGATGCCCAAAACCTGATTAGAGCAATCGATTGCTGGAGAGTACCGGCTTTGGTGAGAGTTGGCGCAAACGATCCGGTCTTGATCAAAAGAGCTATGGACGCAGGCGCTTCGGGCGTTGTTGTGCCAATGGTTAATACGGAAGAACAGGCGCGCAAGGCTGCGGAATCGGCGTATTATCCTCCTTCCGGAATTCGCGGAGTGGGCCTTGCGAGGGCACAAAAATACGGGGGGGATTTCGAAAACTATCGGAAATGGAGCCTGGAAAATACTTGCGTTATTGTGCAAATCGAACACATCGAGGCCGTCGAAAACCTGGACAAGATCCTTTCAGTAGAAGGAATCGACGGCTTTATTGTCGGTCCGTATGATCTGTCCGGATCATTGGGGGTTCCGGGACAATTCGAACACCCTTCACTTAGGAATGCTCTACAAAAAATCGAATCGGTGTCTAAAAAGCTGGATGCCTTGGCAGGCTTTCACGTAATTTCACCTGAGAAAAGGCCCTTGAAAGAAAAAGTAGAGCAAGGGTACAAATTCATTGCCCACAGCTTGGACACGTTGATTTTAGGAGAAGGCGCAAGAAAGGCGGTCGCTTACCATGAAGAAATTGCAAAAAAACATCGCGAGGATCATTGAGGGGAATTGAAATGGAATGTATTCTGGCGACGACGTCTTCTTTCGGGAAAGTAAACGAAAAGCCGTTGGAATTGCTTCGAGCATCAGGGTTTGAAATTATTTTGAATCCTTTCGGAAGAAAGCTGACGGAGAAAGAGGCGATGGAGCTTTTTTCGAAACATAATCCGACCGGTGTCGTGGCTGGAGTCGAACCCATTACCAAGGCGGTGATGGAAGCTTCGGCGTCTCTGAAAGCGATTTGCAGGTGCGGAATTGGCATGGATTCTGTGGATATGGAGGCAGCTGAACAACTCGGAATCAAAGTAAAAAATACCCCTGATGGACCTACCATCGCCGTTGCCGAGTTGACTGTCGCCTTGATATTAGGACTGTTGAGAAAAATCCATCTGTCCGACCGGAGCATTCGGAAAAAAGGATGGGACAGGCCAATGGGAAATTTGCTTTGGGGAAAAATTGTGGGCATCATTGGATGTGGTAGAATAGGAGCGAAAACGGCGAAACTTTTGAAAGGTTTTGGCTGTTCGATCATAGGCTTTGATCCTGCCCGGCCAGATCTGCCCGAGGTGCAATTCTGTTCCATGGATTCTCTTCTTGAAAATTCAGATATCGTTTGTCTTCATCTAAGCTATAGTCAAAAATCGCATCATATTATCGACGAACATGCGATCAAAAAAATGAAAAAAAAGGCGTTCTTAATCAATACCGCAAGAGGCGGGCTTATTGATGAGATCGCTCTTGAAAACGCGTTGAAACAAGGTAGTCTCGCCGGGGCGGCTCTGGATTGTTTTGAAAGCGAACCTTACGAAGGCCCTATCGCTCTTCTTTCAAACGTAGTCCTTACCGGCCACATCGGCTCTTACGCTGCTGAAGCAAGAGCCTTAATGGAAATACAGGCTGCCGAAAATCTGCTGACAATGTTGGGAGTCGACAAGCCTATATTATGAAGGATGACATATGATTGACAACTGTCGTAAACTGAAAATTCTTGTTACAGGCGGGTCCGGATTTTTGGGCAGCCATGTCGCCGATGCCTTAACCGACGCGGGGCACGAAGTCACGATATTGGATATTCACAAGTCGACGTTCGCCAGAACGAGCCAGAAAATGATTGTCGGAGACATTCTGGATGAAAGCGTTTTGAAGTCTGCTCTTAAAGGCCAGGATGCTGTTTATCACTTCGCTGGCATTGCAGATATCGATGAATGTGCGGTAAAGCCAATAGAAACTGCGAAATACAATATACTGGGTACTGTCAAGCTTTTGGAATTTTCGAGGTTGGAAGGCGTGAAAAGGTTCGTGTTTGCCTCCTCCGTATACGTTTTCAGCAATTCCGGAGCCTTTTATCGAAGCAGCAAGCAGGCCTGCGAATCCTTCATTCAAAATTATCAGGAGCTTTTCGGTCTTCCCTATACATGCTTGCGTTACGGCTCGCTATACGGAGAAAGGGCCGACAGGAGAAACAGCATTTACAATCTTCTATACCAAGCCTTGTCCGAAGGAAAAATCACATATTCTGGCCGAGGCGACGAGATCAGGGAATTTATTCACGTTCGCGATGCCGCTGAAAGCAGCGTCGAAATACTTGCCCCGAAATTCGAAAATCAATTTGTAATTTTGACTGGGAATGAAAAATATACCTACGTACAACTGCTCAACATGATAAGGGAGATCATGAACGACGAGATACAGATTGAAATCTTGCCTACATGCCGCAAGGCCCATTACAGAATAACACCATACAATTTTAGTCCCAAATTGGGTAAAAAGCTTGTCAATAATCCACACATAGATATGGGACAGGGACTTCTGAAATGTCTTGCAGAAATCTATGATGCAAAAAACATGAAAGAAAAAAAGCTTAATGGGTTCAAAATTAGTTGATTTGAAAATAGTTTCTGGAGGCAATATGGGCAAAAATCTTTTTCTTTCTTATGTGATCGATGAAAACACTCCGTGTTACGGAGGTGCTGATGGATTTAGTTGCAGACAGGAAAAGTCAATACGGAACGATGATTCCTGCAACACTTCTACATGGGAGCTTTCCAGTCACGTCGGAACACATATCGATTTTCCAAGACATTTTTACGAATCGGGTACAACTGCAGATCAATATGAACCTGAATTTTGGTGCTTCAAAAAGATACATTTCGAGGATCTTTCGCTTGTCGAACCAGGAAAAATAATAAATCAGAAAGATTTTCACTCTAAACCGAGTCAGGATACCGAGTTACTACTTGTAAAAACTGGATTCTTTCTACATAGAGATAAAGCTATTTATTGGCAAAAAAATCCGGGCTTTCATCCTGAAATGGCCGATTGGCTAAGGGCTATCTGCCCTGACCTCAGAGTTATAGGCTTCGATTCGATATCTCTTTCCTCTTTTGAGCATAGAAAAATGGGTAGAAAGGCGCATCAGGCTTTTCTTAAGCCTTCCTTTCCAATCTTGCCTGTCGAAGATATGGATTTATCGGAAATTGATTCGAAAACCGAAATACTTGAAATCCTTATATCTCCTTTAAGAGTTTCAAATTCTGACGCCAGTCCGACGACCGTATACGCAAAAGTGGAGAAATAAAATGGACGCCGTTTTTTTCGATTTCGACGGGGTAATTTTAGATACCGCTAACGTGAAAACAAATGCTTTTAGGGAAATGTCTCTGAGATTCGGCGAAGATATCAGCATAAAGTTCATGGAATACCATTTGGCCAATATGGGGATATCTCGATTCGTTAAATTCAAATACTTAATCGAAGTACTAAAAAAGAAAGCTGCGGATAACGAGGGCATCGAAAAACTTGGAAAAGAGTTTTCCGAAAAAGTCCACGAGAAAATTATTGCTGCACCTTTCGTAGAAGGCGCCTACGAAACCTTGATAGAGTTGTATCAAAATAAAATACCAGTTTTCGTCGTTTCCGGCACTCCGAAAGAGGAGCTATATTTCATTGTTCGTAAAAGAAGACTAAACAGGTTCATCAAAGAGGCACACGGATCTCCACCAGGAAAAACCGAAATCCTACAAGATATTTTTTCTCGATATTCGTTTCGGCCGGAAATGTCTCTTTTCGTCGGTGACGCCATGACGGATTACAATGCAGCTATTAGGCTGGGCATGAAATTTCTGGGCATCATTCCGGAAAGTGGAATTTCTCCATTCGACGAATGTACAAATGTATCAAAAAAGGTCGATGTATCTGGTTTTACATTCGAATAATATACTTGCGATATATAAGCCCCTTACTGAGACGCTGAAAAAAAAATGTATTTGCCTTTAACTATCTTAAAAGCAAGCAGAGTTCGATGAAAATGAATGGAAACGATTTGACTGAGTACCATTCCGAAAACAAGCTGCAGGATTCCTTCTGGAATGCTATTAGGGAAACTTTACTTGTCCTATGTAATAGTCGATGGCTTGTATGGATCAACTTCAAAAAAGATTTTTCTTCCAAGTATGTTCAAACCGGAATGGGTCTGATATGGGCTGTTTTAACACCCATCATTCCAGTTTCTGTTTATATATTTCTTGGCTACCTTAGAGTTTTAAAAATAAGCGGCGGGATGCACTACACAGTCTACATTATCTCCGGAATGACATTTTGGCTTTTTCTTTCCGGAGGTATAAAAGCCGGAATCAATGCGATACAGACTGATCGAAATTTGATTTTGAAGGTCGATATTCCAGTGCTTGTAATTGTTTTGTCAAGATTCGGGCACGTGCTGTCAGATACAATTGTCAGGCTATTTTTTTTGATCGTACTATTCTTTTTTATGGATGTGAAACTAAAATTGAGCATGCTGTTTATTCCGCTGGTTTTTTTTCCGCTGCTGGCTCTAAGCCTAGGAAGCGGTATTATATTAGGGATTATGAACGTCGTAAATAGGGATGTGGAAAATATTACGAATATTATTCTAACATATGGCGTTTGGGGCAGTTCTGTCATTTTTCCTATGCCAGAAGAGGGAATTATTGGTATTCTCAACAGTGTTAACATATTCAACCATCTCATCATAGGCTGCAGAGAATTTCTTGTTCTAGGCGAAATTCAGTCTTGGAGGCAATTCGGACTTTCGTCAGCATTTAGTTTTATCACTTTGCTGATTGCAATAAAAATTCAACATTCGCTACAGTATAAAATAAGATGCTTTCTTTAGTAGAAAGTTAATAGGACTTGATTGAAAGCCATGGTTAGAATAGATCCCTACGCAGACCCAGATGTGGCAATAGATATAGAAAATGTAGGCAAGAGGTTCTTCCGCAATTTCAGAGATATGCGAAAAAAAGGAGGGGCCGACCTGTTTATGAGTCTTTTGAGAATGGGCGGAAATCGTATTAGAACTTTGACCCCAGGAGAGTTTTGGGCTCTGAAAAACATCAATTTGCAAATCCGAAAGGGAGTATCCCTTGGAATAATTGGATTGAACGGATCTGGCAAAAGTACGCTTCTTAAATTGATATCTGGTTTCTATATGCCTGACGAAGGGACGATTCGAATAAGAGGTAAAGTCGGAGGCCTTATCGAAATAGGCGCAGGCCTTCATCCAATGCTTACCGGAAAAGAAAATATTTATATTAAGGGAGCGATGTTAGGGAAATCCAGAAGAGAAATGGATGAGCTGTACGATAGTATCGTTGAATTCTCTGAATTGGGGGAATTTATAAATTCGCCTATTAAAACATACAGTTCAGGCATGCACATAAGGCTGGGTTTCGCGATCGCAATCAACATGGATTTCGAAATTCTGGTTATGGACGAAATCCTTGCTGTAGGGGATTTTACTTTTCAGCAAAAGTGCCTGGAAAAAATTAACGGCTTGAAAAAATCGAAAACGATTTTGTTCGTATCCCACTCTATGCCTCAGGTAAAACTTTTTTGCGATCAGACCATAGTCTTAGACAAAGGACGCCTCAATTTTATCGGTAAGACAGAGGAGGCTATAAGCTTCTACTACGATAGGCAAAACAAGGTGGAAAAGATATCAGAATCGGGCTCTTCAAGTTCAGTCAAGCATGAATCAAGAAGTTGTTATGGAAGCTTGTTTCACAATTGCGATAAGATATCCGATGTAGTGCACTGCTGGGTGTTCCAGAAGAAAGATGAAATGAACGTGCTTAACCTTCATGATAAAATGATGCTATCTTTTTCCTTCAGACTGAAAAAAAAAATAAACAATCTTGTCATAGGCGTCCCGATCTGGCTGTTAGAGGAAGAAAGATACATAGCAACGTTTCCTTCAGATTTCTACGAGCCCAAAATCGAAATTGATCCAGAAGGAAAGGTAACAGGTTCTTTGGTTTTCGAATGTGTTTTTAATCCTGGCGAGTATGTTTCAACTTTCAACGTCAGAGACGGAAATGAATTCCTTTATCGCATGCCGAATGCCGTTTTTAAAGTCAAAAAAGGCCCTCGTGTATTCGGATATGTCACAATACCGCACAAATGGAGTTTTACTCGTTGAGATATTGGATTCAGTAAATTCGATGAAATAGCCCAATTATGCATTCGTAAATCGTAAAAATTTCCGAAATAGATCATCTTGAAAAATGCAAATGGAAAAAAGTGATCCTTCTGATATTCGCATGCGGCAACATTGCGATAGATTCATTGGATTAAGGATGGATTTCTGAATCACTTAAAGTTTAGGCGGACAGTCGGAGTCTTTGAAAATATGGCAATTTGCTTATCTTTCGTTAATCAGGTATTTACACCCGAACTCAGAATAGGCGTTTTAGATCTACAAAAAAACCAGTTTCATTGGATAATAAGGGAAGTGCCCTGGAGCAGCGAAGGAGCTACAGGGATACAATTCAATAAGAATAAAGATAGAGCCAGAATATATGTGTGTTTTCAAAATGCAGGGCTCGCCGTATTCGACAAGAGTTTCAATCCTTTGCAATTTTACGATTTCAAATTCGTTAAAGACCCTCATGCTCTTAAGTTATTTGAAGGAGAGCTCTTCGTAGTCAGCACAGGAACTAATCAAATAGCAAAGATCACGCTTAATCCAGAGGGCCTCGTAGATTCCGAAGAAATTTTTTGGTGCTACCCAGAAACCGATAATTTTACAAATGATATGGTACATTTAAATTCTATGGCGTTTTCGGACAGTGGAATATATGTAACGGGTTTCGGAGAAAGAGTCATCGAAAACAGCTGGGAAAAAGCCGAAAACGGCTTTTTAATGGATATCACCGCCGGGCGTAAAATTTTGCAAAACTTGAAGCAGCCACATTCTGCGTACGCTTGCGAGAAAGGCTTGATTCTTTGCGAATCTTGCACAGGACGAATCCTTTATGAAACCGGCGGCGTGCTTACAGAAGTTGGAGGATATACAAGAGGGTTGCTTCGGCATGGCGACATGTTAATTGTAGGTTGCAGCGCAAGGAGAAAAATATCTAAAAGCAAAAAACGCTTGGTCACCGGAAGGATTGGAAACTTCGAAAACCATGAAAATAGATCAAGCAAAGTATCAGTTATAGAGGCAGATTCGTTAAAGACGATAAAGGAGATCGATTTCAGTTTTTTAGGAAATGAAATTTTCGACTTAATGGATATCGAAATCGATAAAAATGAAATGCATGATTTTGCAGAGGACGCAAAAGAAATTCGAATACGCTACACCGAAGAAAATTTTTACAAATGGATTCGCCATGGAGAAATAAAACGCTCCGAAGAAGATAAAAAGCTTTCCGATGTAAAGGAACGACTGGCTTATAAGTCATCAGAGCTGGAGTCGCTAAAAATTAAGTACAGAAATAAAATAGCAGATTTAAAAAAACATGAAAGAAGCGCCGAGAAAAACAAAAAGGATCTGGAGTTAAGTAAGAGGAAGATAGAAAGTCTTAAACACGAAAAAACTGAATTGCTTAAGGCTATCAATGAATTAAAGCTTGCAAAAGAAAAAGAAAAAAAGGAATTGCATTCATTGATAGAAAAAAGAGACCGTAAAATAGTAGAACTCAAAGAGACTATCGATGATGTCATTCGCAACAGAGACGCAAGGTATTCCGAAATGGAAAGAAAAATAGAAATCCAATTAGAAAGAATGAGAAGGCTTGAATCGGTAGTTTTACAAAAGAAAGAAAAAGTGGAGATGCTCAAAGAAGATTTCGAAAAACGGCTTGAGAATAGGGAAGAAAGCATTAGAATGCTGAAAAGAAATCTTGCGGTAATCACGGAAAATCGTAATAAAGCCGTTGTCGCGATTAAGTACGAGCTATCAGGCATTATAAGAAATAGAGATGACAAAATAAAATTACTAAAATGTAAAATCGATGAGCTAAAAGAAAATATAAGTCAAATAGTCAGCAACAGAAACAAGCGTATCGCGAAGATGGATTCCATCTTGGCTGAGAAATCCGATAAACTAAAGGAATTAGTTAAAATAAAGAATCAATTCGATGAAAGCCAAAAATATATTGCATCTCTTGAAAATCGGATTTCAAACTACACCGGAAGGATTAAAATTTTAATAGAGAAAAATGAAGAGTACAAGGCGATTTTGAAAGCCAACGGCTTGCTGATAAGAAGGATTTTCACAAACATATTCGAAAAATAGGAGACATGAATTCGAAAGTATCCATAATAATGCCTTTCAAGAACAACGGCGAAACTATAACCGAAGCCGTAGTTTCTCTAAAAAAACAGTGCTTTGATAATTGGGAACTTTTAGCGATAGATGATCATAGCGTTGATGAAGGACCTCGGATTCTACATTACGAAGCAGAAAAGGACGAAAGGATTATTGTTGTCAAAAACGAGGGAAAAGGCGTCTCGAAAGCAAGAAATACTGGGCTTGGCAATTGTACAGGAAAATACGTGGCATTTCTGGACGCAGATGATGTGTATTTGCAGAATGCCTTGTCAGGAAGGGTTGATTTGCTCGAAAAGAACTGCGAGTACGACGCGACGTATTGCAAAACGGTTTTGACAGATGAAAGGCTTAAACCACTCGGATGGGAAATCGATTGCCGAGAAAATATAGGCTTTCGTGATTTCTATAGATTCCCTATGTCCTTAAATTCCTTTATGATCAGGAAAAAAACTCTGATTGGCCATCATTTCGACGAAAAATTCGCAAACGGAGAAGATTGGCTCTTCATGGCCAGATTGGCAAGAGCAGGGGTTATCATATACGGGTGCAGAAAAGGAGCGGTAGTATACCGGCAGAGGCAAGGAACTGTTAGAAAAGATATGCAAGCGCATGAAAATGGAATTAGAAAAGTTATTAGGATAATATACGGAAAAGACCCTGGATGCAAAAGTCCTATCAGAGAATACGAATGCGGGATTCGGCAACCTGCAATGAAATCTGTCCTTCTTGAAAGGGAAGTTAGTTTGTTTTACTATCATGTGATATCGGGAGATAAGGAAAGCATAGCAAACGCATCTGTCAGAATGAAGCGGACATACAAAGAGTTGAGAAGTATCGGTGTGGGTAAGATTTCATCGTGCGTCAAATTTTCAGTGATTAGAAATAAGCTATGCCACGAGTCAGAATGGCTATTTCATTTTATTCCTAAAAGCTACGAGTTTTTCAAAGGCACGAGTATACTTTTTTCAACTGCTAAGTCAATAGCTGTATCGACTCATATCATTTGCTCATTTTTAGGTGATCGGATTAAAAACGCTTTGCTAACTCGGTAAAATGCAGAGCAAATTGTCGAGGAATCAACAAATGAAAAAATTTAATGTTCCGATAATCGTGTATCAAATGGGAAAGGTGGGCTCCACCTCTGTATTCAACTCAATTAAAGCGGCAGGAGTAAAAAGCATATATCACGTTCACAGGATGTATCCGGAAAATATCATATCTCTCGAAAACGCGCTTAGTAAAAAAAACATAGCGATACCAAAACACTTGGAAACCGGAATCGAGATATACCAGAACATAATATCGAAAAGCAAAGAAGCAAAGTTTATAACTCTAGTAAGGGAGCCTGTAGAAAGAAACATATCGGCATTCTTTCAAAACTTCTGCGAATTCATGGGAGAAGGATTTGTAGAGGAAAAAATTAGTATTGAAAAGATAATCTGGTCTTTCAAAGTAAAATACGACCATAGAATACCATTGGACTGGTTCGACATAGAACCCAAACGGACGTTGGGAATTGACGTCTACGAGTATAATTTTAATCCAGAAAATGGGTATCAAGTACTGAAACAGGGACCATTTGAAATGCTTTTATTGCGCACGGAGATATCAGACGATAAAAAAGCCGACTGCATCTCCAGATTTATCGGAGAGCCGAATCTAAAAATAAAGCGGTCAAATCTTTCTCAGGACAAAAATTATTCGAAGGCTATAGAGCGTGTCAAGAACACGATCGCTTTAGATAAAGACTTCATTTATGGTATGTACAACAATAAATTTGTGAAACATTTTTTTTCGAAAGAAGAAATCGAGCGTTTAACGAATAAATGGTTGAAATAGGGATTGGTTTCAAATCCTATATGCCCCCTAATAACGTTTTTTCAATCCTGTGCGGCATATATTTCTCTATTGCTAATCGAGCGAGCGTTCAGTGGGGGAAAGGAAAAAAAAGCCTAAGCTAAAATGCAAATTAACTGATCTTAAAATGGAAAAAAATGAACGTCGTATTGAATTTTCATAAGGGCGATCAGCATTCGGCAAAGCTGATGCTAGAACTTCTGAAATCTACGAAAGAGGGTACCGATGTGACTTACTACTTGCAATACGGAGATCCTCTGTCGACACTTGAAATATCAAAAAGGATTGTAGATTTTTTAGAGGTGAAAAAAGGGTTTTTCAGCAGCGAAATGCCAAAAATAAAAATTCCCGTCGACATGGTCAACAACGATCCAAATCGAAAAAAATATAAGGGAAATCACACGAACAGAAATCTTGCGCAAAAGTTTCAGATATTAGGATGGAATCTGTGCGTGTTCAAGTATATTCAGAAATTGGACAAATTTCTCATGATCGAACCCGATTGCCTTGTACTCAAAAACGGCTGGTTAAAAGATATTGAAGAAGCGTCATCGAAAAGTAATAACCCTATATTCGGTCATTTGAAAAAGGGTAAAATATCCAATAAGTATGTTCCTACTCACTGGGCTGGCTGCTCAGTCTATTTTGGCGAGCAGCTCAGACATCTTGATCTGGAAAGATATTTTTACGAAAGGTATCCGAATCCCTGGTGGCCTTACAGGGATTTAAGCGGAACGGAAACTGCTTCAAATTGTTTTTGGGGGCCTGCATTCAGCGGATTTGATATTTCCTATGACTATTTTCTCTTCGGATTGCATTGGAAAAATGAAACCGGAGAAAACGACCCTTTTAGTTGGCCACTTTCCGACATAGAGGACAGGAAAGATCTTATTTTTTGCGATTTCAAATCCAAGAAAAGGTATAATGAAATCGAGGGAAACTATCTTGAAAAGACTCCAATGATGCACGGATTCAAAGACGATCAATTTCGTGTCAATCTTATAAAGCATTTTAAAACCAACAAGGTTGCTTTGAACACCAAGTTGCCGTTAAGCCTGAAAAACCGAAACATTTTAAATGAAAACAATTCCTGTATATTCTCTTTTTTGGACGAGCTAAAAGACAAGTTCAAAGGAGAAAGGTGTTTCATAATAGGAAATGGCCCAAGCCTAAACAAGACCGATCTGAAAAAGCTCAGAAACGAGTTCACTTTCGGACTCAACAGAATTTATTTGAACTATGACCGAATGGGATACCAGCCTACCTTCTTCTGCTGCGTTAACTCGAACGTGATCGAACAATTTTCAGAGGAAATAGACAGGTTAAATAGTATAAAGTTTATAGCAGACTTTAATGAAAAAAGTATAAAAAATAGATGGAACACATTCCTAATGGGAAAATGCCAGGGGGGATTTGGCTTCAACGAGAATCTCGAAACAATGTGCTGGTTCGAAGGATGGACAGTAACATTCTGCGCCATGCAGATCGCCTTCTATTTAGGATTCGATAAAGTTTATCTAGTGGGTGTGGATCACTATTTTAAAAAAGCAGGTGACGCTAACAAACTCGTGACGGAGGACGATGACGACGTAAATCATTTTCACCCTTCGTACTTCGGAAAAGGGATCAATTGGCAATATCCAGACCTTGAAAAATCAGAAAAATCGTATAGAATAGCCAAGGAGGTTTTCGAAAGTTGCGGAAGAAATATCTACGACGCAACCATAGGGGGAAACCTGAAAATTTTTAATAAGGTAGTTTACGATAGATTATTTGAATGCAAGTACGAAGGACAGCATGAAAACGACTCCGAAGTAAAAAAGCCAAAAGTATCAATTGTAATGCCTTGTTATCAGGCGGAAAGAACAATTCTTGAGTCTGTGCAATCGATACTCGCGCAGGATTATAGGGACTGGGAGCTTCTGATCGTCGAGGAAAAAGATAGTGATTTTGAATACGAAACTGTATCATCTGTTATAAACTGTGATGATCGTAGAATTCGAATCCTGCCAAAGAAGAGAGGGGGGGTATCCTCTGCCAGAAATATTGGAATATTAGAGTCGAAAGGGGAATATCTTGCATTCTTGGATGCTGACGACATTTATTATCCTTCCTCACTTGGGTTGAGAATCCGGGCAATTGAAGAAAAGGGGTACGACGCAGTTTTTTGCGAATGCAAAATGTTGGGAGAAAACCTTGAAGATCTTAACTGGAAAGTTTCTAGCGGAAATCGTTATGTGACTTTCATGGATATGGCAAATTGCCCATTTCATATTGCAAGTGTTATAGTCAAAAAAGAAATAGTGATAAAAAACCAAATATTCTTTGACGAAGGCCTTTGTAACGGCGAAGACTGGGATTTTTTTCAAAGGCTTGCGAGAACTGGGCTGGTTTTCTGGAACGTAGGCGTTGCAAGAATTGGATATAGGCAGCATTCTCGAGGAACCGTTCTTGGAAAATACAGAAGACACATCGAGGGACTGAAACCGGTGTTGGAAAAAATATACGGTCATGACCCAAGAGTCTCAAAGCCAAAAATCGAATATGAACAGGGGCTTGGGGAAGCACTCAAAACGTATGCGGCATGCAAAAAAATGTTTTCTCTCATGATCTGGGAATTGTTGAACAATAACGCTAAAGGATTTCAAGAAGCGTTCTATGAGACATCTCCCACTATGATGTTCAATTTGAACAAAAACGACATCGTAAATACGTTTAAGTCTACTATACAACGTAACTATCGATGCAGAAGCCAGGAATGGGAGAAACATTTTGTCGATAACATATCAAATTTGAAGAAGAATATGAAAGAAGTAATGCCGTTTGATAAGTATCCAAGAATAGAATTAGTTTTTAATACAATTGAAAATAGTAAAATCAAAACCCCAATTAACCTTGCAAATCCTATGAAAATTAAAAGTCTAGAACGTGAGCTCGAATCTGTTTACAACTCATATAGTTGGAAATTCGGAAGAAGCATAACCAAACGCATAGAAAAATACCTATGGTGGATACCACCTATCAGAAATAGAATCATAGAGAGCAAGAAATAAAATATGTATTATACAATGAAATAATATGCGCAGATGTCGATAGAAACCTGACAGATGACTCCAGCTGTATTGTGTCCAATCCATACAATTATTTTTAATTCTCTGAGCTTTGGAATAGGTAGATACGGGAAAAGCTTTGAAATTTCTGGAGGTTACCTATGCTGGCGTTTCTGATAGAGGTTAAATTAAAATACGGACAAATCCGTAAAACGCGTTTGAGATCACAAATTAACGAAAGTGAAGGATTACGTCATAAGCGAGCTTCTATCCATCTCATGTCTGGCGGTTACAATGTTCGCCATTCGGTAAGGAGGACGAGCAGGGTGTTGAATCCTATCTTCGGCCACATCAAAGACGTCGCCATTTGTCAAAGGCGTGGAGCTTTTGACAGCGTGTATGAAGAAAAGAAACGTAGCGTGCGACATCTGGATATCTGGAAAAAAACATTTATACATAATCTGTCGAGAAGATTAAAAGGATAACGAACGGATACGTAGAGGGACCTAACAGGGCGATTCGGAACATTATACGTCGTACTTTCGGTTTAATGGAATTTCGAAAATATCAGATGCAAGGAGCTGGCTGAAAAAAAAGTCTCCGCAAATACGCGATGAAACAAAAAGTTTTTTCTCGTATCGCAAAATTTTAGGTTTCCCGTTTTACAAGCTACTGAAGCTTGGATAAGTTTCTCGGAACAAACATAAAACAATCGAAATTCAGGCTGAAAAAAAATATGTGCATATAAATGGTCAAGTACCACAAAAAAAAAACAATCTGCGATGGTTCTTTTTTAAAGCCGCATTTCGAGATTACGAAAAAAAAGCTTGCAATTGAGATTAATGCTTGGTAAAAATCATATAAGTTGCTTTGACGTCATACATTAAAATTATTTACGGGGCTTTGCCCAAAAAAAGGAGGATAGCATGAGTGAGTACCAGATTGTCGGCAAATGCCAAAAACAAATTGGTTTCAGTCACCTTTGCATCTTGAGTCTGCTTGCTCTAACACTGATAGCCTTTTCGGCTGGAGCATCTCTTGCGCAAAGCGACCGCCTTGTAATCAAAGATGATACAACCAACGATGTTTTCAAGGTGACTGATGAGGGATGGGTGTTCGGAGAAGGACGTATGGCATTGGGTGTAAACTGGCCTCTTGCCGTTTTTCACTTGGGCTTTTTCAATTCGAACGTAGGGATTTTTCATTCCGAGACAACTTCGGCTTGGTTGTGGGTTAGCAACGCCGCAGCGACGGGCGACTTCAACACCTGTGGAATAGGATCTGCCGGAGACAACCTGAGATTTAGGGCTGGCGATGCTACTAGGATTACTGTCAGAAGCGACGGAAACCTTGGCCTCGGTGTTACGAACCCAGAGCACATTATTCACGCTACAAGTGGAGCGAGGCTGACAGCAGCTGGGGTTTGGGAAGAAGCTTCAAGCCGCGAATTTAAAACCGATATCGCAGATCTCTCCTCCGAAGATGCGTTTCAGGCGCTTATGAAATTGAATCCGGTCAGATTCAAATACAAAACAGACCCAAATGATGAAAAGCTCGGGTTCATCGCTGAAGATGTACCGGATATCGTAGCGACCTCAGACAGAAAAGGAATGAATTCCATGGATGTGGTCGCCGTTCTGACGCAAGTGTTGAAAGAGCAACAGAAAAGCATAGCGGAGCTTAATAGAAAAATAGAAATTTTAGAGAAAAAGTGACACCAAACAAAAACAATCTGCGCTCAATATGTTAAATCATAATTTCATAAGGTATATAAGCAAGTTTGTGTTTAACACATAGAAGCTCGTTTATAACGCTTATTTTAGACGTAGACGCTTTGTCCTGAAAATCAAAAAGGACAAAGCGTTTTTTTATTATTTATTCACGTTAAAAATGCTTTTTAATTCCATAGAATTTGCTATTTTTTTACCAATAGTATTTTTACTTTATTGGTTTGTATTCGCTAAAAACTTAGGAATGCAGAATCTTTTAATTCTATCAGCAAGCTATATTTTTTACGGCTGGTGGGATTGGAGGTTCTTGTTCCTAATAATTTTCAGCTCTTTAACCGATTATATTGTCGGTTTAAGGTTGCAAAAAGTTGAAGAATGTGGAAAAAGACGCTTACTTTTGGCTTTAAGTATTTCCGTGAACGTCGGACTGCTTGGCTTTTTCAAGTATTATAACTTTTTCGTCAATAGTTTTGTTGAAGCGTTTACACTTTTCGGGTTTCCATTTCAAATAGCCTCCTTGGATATCGTTTTACCCGTTGGGATAAGCTTCTATACGTTTCAAACATTAAGTTACTCGATCGATATCTATAAAAATAAGATTAGAGCGACAAAGAACATTGTCGAGTTTTTCGCTTTCGTCGCATTTTTTCCTCAGTTGGTCGCAGGCCCTATAGAAAGAGCAGCAAACCTTTTGCCTCAATTCAGTAAAAAAAGGAAATTCGAATATGATATGGCCGTCGATGGTTTGAGGCAAATTCTATGGGGATTGTTCAAAAAAGTGGTAATAGCCGATAATTGCGCTATCTACGTTAACGATATATTTGCAAATTACCAAATTTATTCGGGAATGACGTTAATTCTTGGAGGAATTTTTTTTGCATTTCAAATTTATGGCGACTTTTCAGGGTATTCCGACATCGCTATAGGAACATCTAGATTGTTCGGATTCGATTTGATGCGTAATTTTGCCTTTCCATATTTTTCACGAGATGTTGCTGAATTTTGGAGAAGATGGCATATTTCGTTGACAACTTGGTTTAGAGATTATGTTTATATTCCGCTTGGTGGAAGCAAGTGCGAAACGCCAAAGAAAATACGGAATACATTGATTATTTTCATTTTGAGCGGATTCTGGCATGGTGCAAATTGGACTTTTATTGCTTGGGGAGCTTTAAACGCATTGTATTTTTTACCGTTGTTAGTCCTGAACAAAAACCGAAATCATATGGGAGATGTTGCAAAGGGAGGGATTGTTCCTGGAATGAAGGAGTTGTTACAAATGGCATTCACCTTTTTCCTGACCGTTGTCGCATGGGTATTTTTTAGAGCAGAAAACATATGGATAGCTTTAGACTATTTGTGGCATGCTTTTATAAATTTTTATTCAGTGCCAAGTCACGCGCTAATGTTGTTGCAAAAGCCGATTTTGGTATTCATCCTGCTAATGTTACTGGTTGAATGGGTTCAGAGAGACAAAAAGCACGCTCTTGAACAAAGTAGCTGTAAAATCCCGAAGGTTGTGCGATGGACTGCCTATTACGTTTTAACAGCATTGATAATATCTTATGGCGGAACAAAGCAAGAATTTATTTATTTTCAATTTTGAGATATGAATAGATTTATAAAAAATATCGCATTCTTTTTCGTCATTGCGTACGTAATAAATGTTTTTACATCTGCGGTCGTAAATCCATATTTTGGAAACCGTTATTACGATGCCAAATACAGATATTTCAAAGAACACAGGGATGAATATAACACTGTTATATTCGGGTCAAGCAGATCTTATAGGCAAATCAATCCCGAAATTTTCGATAAACTGCTTCAAGAAAATGGATTTAAGACATTTAACCTGGCCTCGCCTTCCACGTTCAATCCTGAAATATATCAATTATACGATGATTTTTTAAACGATACCCCAAAAGGCAACTGCAAATGCGCTATTATAGAGTTGCTGCCACTGAACATTATTGACGAGCGAAATATAAAGACCGCAAAAAATAACTACTGGATTGATATCGCTCACTTGTTATTCGCTCTCAGGTACAACTTTGCAAGGAAGATTTCTTGGGAAAGGAAAATCGATAGATCGCTTTCATATTTAGCAAGTTATTTTTACAAACTCATGGACACATCCAAATTTGAAACATTGTTGCTGCGCAATGACAATGATGAGGAAAATTTAATCGGGAAAAGAAAGGACGGATACTATTCTTTGGAGAAGCAAATGGAAGATATCGGAGGCGACAATCCATTAAAAAAAAGAAGAAAATTATTTCTGAAAAACACCAAGGCCTTGGACATTAGAATTGAAAGGTCCAAGGCCGAAATGAACAAATACCAAAGAGAAAAAAATGTTAACCGAGTGCATCTTGAAAAACTCTTGAGCATTATAGATAGGTCCGAAAAGAAAGGAATTCATGTGATTTATTTTATTCCGCCAAGACTTGTCAATTACGCTGAACTGTTGCCGCTTAAATATTGCTTGCCACAGGACCGCCTCATAGATGTTACAAACGCTTTAAAATACCCTAATCTCTATCGAGTGGAATATTCTTTCGATATAGGGCATCTAAATGATAAAGGGGCGGATTTTCTAACTGAAGCAGTGGCAGAAAAGGTGAAGAAAATATTCGATCATATGGAATCGAACAAAACATGAAATTCTAAGTTGAAGTGGAAAAGTTCGTTCGATGAGGTAGAATTATTCCCTCGAGAATTCGAACTGTCGGCACGCTTCCTATACGGAAACGTTGGCGACCCTTGCCAGAGGCAACATCTCGTAGCGGACCTGGGGAAGGTCCAAAGGATCGAAGTAAACGATTTCATTGCTATCAGTCTACTTAGATAGCAGAATATGTTTGAAATTTCCGAATAAAGGGTAAAGTAAAACATTCTTTTTCGGTATGCTTTCCTTATGGTCGCCAAACTTTCATCTGCCTTTGGTCTGCCCGACGGAAATCTAGTTGGCGGCTTTGTAGCATGTCCCTTTGTATTTGCCGGATTCGACGAATGTCTCCAATAAAACCGGTTTCAGATTGTACTTCGAATTCCAATCCGTAGGAAGCCTTCTTGCTATTTTTCCGAGAATTCTGGAGGCGATGTTTTTCGAACTCGCCCAGGGAAGGACCAGAAATCGCGAGTTATTCACGATCCAATTCAGTTTGTTCTGCCGTTGGCGATCATTCAACACGATAAATCGGTCCCTCGGAGCCGTTTTCAAGGTAGTTGCGCCGAAGCCCAGCAGGGCCAGCATGTCGTTGCCGTTTCGGACCATGTATCGCAACTGGGCGCCCGGAAGCCTCTTGTAGCATAAATATTGATACCGATGAATATATTCGTTCCACAAGGAGGATTGCTTTTTTCCGAAAACCAAATCGAAAAGGAGGTCCGTCAAATGTACGACCGGAGTCGTCAGGCAAGGCTTTTCCGAAGTCTCTCCGGTAAACTGGATTTCAATTTTCGGATTGCCGTTGAGACCTAGTGACGGCGGCAGGATTATCAGGCCGGATTCGCACATGCGCAGCATGGCCACTCGACCGCTCCACTATGAACCGGAGCCGTAGGAGTTTTTACGGCCCACCACGGGGCCGCGCACTTGTCTTTCCGCTTTGTTGTTGTCCATCGGAATTTCGGGTCGATCAACGAAAACAGTCAAGCCGTCCCAATGGTTGTCGAGGCTGTCGAGAATCTGCTTGCAGGCAAGTTGCGTTTTTTCGTCCTTGCGCTCCGTTATTTTTTCTTTCGGCTATTTCGTCCACCGCCCGTCTCAATTCCTCGTCTCGTTCGGCGTAGCTCCCGGGGAGTTCCAGCACCTCAAGCCAGGAATTGCTCAAATGGTAGAGGTTGCCGATCAGCGCGACCCATTCCATGGCCCAGTCCGAGCATTGCGGCCAATTGTTGGAAACGGTCGGAAAGTCCCTGAGAACGCGAGACCGGCAATAGACGAGGACAATGTTGCAGTCCTTGGCCATGGATTTGCAGGCGATGTAGCGATCCACATTGAGGAAGCCTTCCGCGTCCTCTCCGAAATGCTCCTTGGGGACTTTGGCGCTTCGGCTCGGCTCGAGAATGTAGAGCGCTGCGGATTCGGAAATGAAAACCCACAAAAAAACGTACCATACCAGCGGGTCTCGTCCGCGTGCCATTGTTCCTCTTCGAGGTTTTTGGCGACTATCGCATCGTAGACGGGGTCCAATATTGGAACAATGGCCTTCAATCCATCGGTCAACGTGCCTTGCGCCAAGTCGCAGTCGCGGGTCCGCAAATCTTCTATGAGTCGATTCGTCGGCCTCATGAAGAGATATTAGTCCAACAGCGATTCGACCCGGACCGAAACGCCGTGAATTGCCTTGGGCAGGACTCTGGGGGCGGGGGGAGCGCAGACGATTTCGGACTGGGGGCAACAGCAACATGCGGGAATATACGTTTTCCGTTTGGCGATTCGGCTGTGGCCCATGACTTCGATTTCGAGATTCCCGGAATCCTCCGTATCCGGAAACTGCCTAAAAGGAAGCCCGCAAACCGGACAGGTTCGTTCGTTTTCGGGCAGCCACAAAACATCCGTTTCCGCTTCCAAATGGGAATAGTCCCTGCGACCGTGACCTCGACTTCCGCGCTGCTGCCCTCTGGGTCTCTTTTCTCCGTCCGGTTTTCGAGTCTCGGATTTTCCCGAACTATTTTCGGCTTCAGACCTCGTTAAACGGCCCACATTTCTGGCCATAATTTTGGACAAAGTGTGTTTTCAAAATGTTCTTTTGAACCATATGCATACATAAACCGAATTGCGACAACAATATATTGATGTAGCAAATAGATTTCGAGGCTAAGCATTGTCCAATTTAATCTCGCTCGTGGCTGTTGCGCAATATCCAAAACCCTTTCAGGCCATTTCAAGATTCCTTTTTTTACGAGGTCTGGACTTGCGTCCGTAAAGCTGTTTTTAGCGAAGCTTAAGCTTCGCTTCAAGTTCGGTTTTCTCTTCCTTTAGCCTTGCCTCTCTTTCGACGGCCTTGGCGTGCTTGGCGCGCCAGTAGCTCCTCTCGCTGTTCAATATCGAAATTTCACGGCGAAGCGGACAATTGCCGCAGACCTCCAGACCGTATGAACCTAACGGAAACGCACCTGAAACAACCGATTTCCCTTTCTCTGCGCTTTCAACGGCATCTATCGGGGCCGATTCCCCGACCTTTTCGCAAATTGGCTCGGATGCGCGTATGGTCTTGGCATGCGCACACATGCCCTCATTCCATCATGAAAGAAGGCGCCGTGTACCGCACTTTTTTTCATATTCTTGAATTTTTTCCAGCTTGTCCTGAACGCGAAGCTGGTACGACATGATGAATGAATTACGCAGAAATACAATCGCATCGATTATTTAATATGATGTGTTAACAGAATATTTACAATGTTTGGATTCACAGGGCTTAACCCATCTTTGTCAACAGGAAATCAAATCCGCAATAAATACAAGGGCTTACACGCAATGAAAAGCGGCGTATGGCACTACATATTTTTGCTTTACTATTCATATGGTTGTCTTTACTATTCTCCCGGGCGTACATGATATTCCCAAGGCGCCGTAAATCGCTTGTTGCATTGGCTCGGCCTTGGTGGCTTTCCTTACGTGGATTGTGCGGCCATCCTTTCTGTTCATTGTCGTTGTCACGCGGTATTGCCCTTCCAGTTGATTTCTCAACGTTTCCCAGCTTGAATGGATTCCCTTTTCCTTCAGACGACACCTGATATTGTGAACCACATGATATGCAAGCACGGTAATGAACAAGTGTCCGGAAACCCTTTCCGTCGTCTGGTGGTAAACGGGGCGCAATCCCAACTCCGACTTCAAGCTTCGGAAAACAGCTTCCAAGTCGGTAAGCATTATGTAAGTTCGCCAGAGCGTTGCTTGATCCTTCCAGTTGGTTCGCAGGCAATATAGTCCGGGATGGGAATCCTGGGAATCAATCCTTTCCTTCAACTTCCAGGTTATCTCCTTTACGTTTACGCCTGTCGAATGCTTCTCGATATCGACCTTGTAGTTCTTGGCGGCCTTCGAATACTTTTGCTTGAGACGACCCACTTTTTCCACTACTTTTTCATATCTCTTGACGCATCCCTTTTTGGAAAGCCCGTCGCGCAACGTCCCCAATTCGGCTTCGAAGCGCGAAGAGAACCTGTCGGCGATCGCCTTCTCCTTGGATTCCTTCCTGGTCGAATGGCAGTACAACTCTATCTCAAACACCTTGAGGAAATTTCCAAAAAAAGCTCCGAAAAAGCGTAGGAAGGCCAAAGAATAGAGCGAAATCAAAAACCCTACACTATTGACGGCGAAACCGGTCGTTTCAAATTTGCGACGAACACTGTTTTCGACGGGAACGACAAGCTCGTTTTCAATTCGGCGGCGGATATCTATCCGGCTATGTGGTCCAGGGAATATCACAGGACGTTCGGTTTCAAGGTAATCGCCTATATTTACGGGGATACCGAAAAATCGTTTAGCAAGTCGGCGGATTAGTTTCACCGCGTCCAACATCAGCAAATCGGCGGAACTTTTTTTTCGGACTCTTAAGGAATCGACGGAGAAGGAAGGCGGGAAGATCATCGATCTGCTGAGAAGGAAGAAGGCGCGATGTCTGCGTGAAAACGGTTACGACGAAAACGCTCCTAAGAAATCCGTCGATGCGAAGTATTCGGAGGCGCGACCGGCGACGCTCGAAGAAGACGCGATCAGGGAGGCGGAGGAAAGTCTGCCAGAGCAGTACGATGTCGAAAAGATCCTGTCGAACCCAGTCCTATTCGAAAAGCCCGAATCGACGGTCAACGTCTCCATCAACGACGTGACAGTTAAAAGGCAGGAATCGAAAAAACCGAATGAGCGTATCGAACCAGGGGGAAAAGATGAAAAAAAAAGCATAGAAAACGGTTTGTCATGTTGAAAAAGGAGAAGCGAGCTACATTCTGAAAGGAAGAACGATGAAGGGGGTTCTCTCTTTTCTGATACTCGATCATCAAGTTTTTGAATGTCACCTTGAAGAAAATGGTTGGCGGTCATGTCAACAGATACGACTCCGAGCCTCGTCTCTACTCGGCCCTTCACAGTGATAAAAGCTGGCAGACCGCCAAAATCGAGTTTATATCAACAAAATGATTATGTCGATAAAAAAAAATTGGCGAAAACCGCGCAGAGCCTATGGAGAAAAGGATCGTGGCCCGCTAAAATATGGCTGAAAAGTCTCGATTCGCCACGAGACATGTCAACCATATACGAGCGGAGGCATATGTTCATATCCGACACCCTGCCATTTGTCAGAATTTATATCGACGAAATCGACAGCGCCTTGAAAGAATACGATGAAAATGCCAAACTCACCAAAACTCAAAAAGCCTGGCTGGGGTTTTGCGTAATGGCTATTTTCGTAACGCGCACGTTTTGCTGGGCCAAGTTCGAAAGGGCCTGCCTCGGCTCCAGATCGTCGTCGGCGCTGTCCTGGATTTTCAGATGGTCCGCGATTCCATGGCAAATTCTGCTTGCGGCAAGCACTGTTATAATAATAAGGCGATTCGGAATAATTCGCGGCCGCCTTGTTTTAGACCAAACCGATAAGAAAAGATCCAAATCGGCCAAATTCATCTTCAACCTGCATAAAATCAAGGACAAGGCAAGCGGCGGGTTTGTCAACGGACAAAAGCTCGTGTTTCTTTTCCTGGCAACCGATATCGTGTCGATTCCCGTCGGTTTCGAGTTTTACAAGCCCGATCCGGAACTGAAAAAGTGGAAAAAGAAAGACGAAAAGCTTCGCAAGCAAGGCGTTTCGAAGAAAAACCGTCCGCCCGAACCGACGAGAAACCCGAGCTGCCCCACCGTCGCCGAAATCGCGTTGAGGCTTTTGAGACAATTCCGGCTGAACCATCCCTGCGTAAAGATCGACCGCATTCTCGCCGACGCATTGTACGGAACGCAGACGTTCGTCGACGAGGCTTCCGCCATATTCGGAGGAGTCCAGGTAATAAGCCAGATCAAAACAAACCAGAACGTCAGATACCGAAACAGGGACATCGCGGTTGAAAAATATTTCTCTTCCTATCCGGGAACAACTCAAAAAATCAGGATACGAGGCGGCAAGCAGCAGACGGCGACGATAGGAAGCGCCAGGTTGCATGTTTGTTCCCACGGGAAAAAACGATTTGTGATCGCTTTGAAGTACGAAGGGGAAGAAGAATACCGCTATATAGTCGCGACCGATTTGAGTTGGAGAACCTTGGATATTGTCGAAGCATACACCTTGAGATGGCTCATAGAGGTTTTCTTTGAAGACTGGAAGATCTGCGAAGGATGGGGCAGACTGACCAAACACACAGGCGAGAAAGGATCGCGCAGGTGCGTGATTGTCAGTCTGTTGGTAGATCACTGCCTCTTCTTTCATCCGGATCAGCAAGCCTTCATAGACGACAAACTTGCCGCATGCACTGTGGGAAGCCTGATGCGTCAAATAAGGACCGAATGCTTTCTGCGATTTGTCGTGAATTTGATATCCGATGAAGATCCGCATAAAAAATTGGAGGATTTGGCGAAAATTTTGAAAGACGGAATATATGAACTCAAGCCTTCGTCAAAACACATGTCGGGTAGAACATTGGGACGATTGGAGCCGACACCATCTTTGAAATATAAAAATGGGGCATAGCGTTTTTCATTCAGACATTTAAAAACTTGATAATCGAGTGATAGCCTTTCTTTTTGAAAACGAATTGACTTGGATCAGAATACTGCTCTTTACGGACGGGCACACAATTCTAAACCGGGACGTCCTGAAAGCCTTTTGCTGGTTCGAAAACATCGGTATCATTCTCGACTGGTATCATTTGGTAAAAAAGTGCAAGGAGAAGCTGAGCATATCTCTAAAGGGAAGGCGGATTCGAAACGAGATTCTGAGGGAACTCATGCCTCTTTTGTTGCACGGTCTGGCGAAAGAAGCGATAGCGTACCTTGAAGGCATCGACAGGGAAAAGATAAAGAACAGGGAGGTTATGGAGAAACTGGTTGGCTACCTTAAACGAAATAGTCTATGACTGCAAATGACGGTCGGACCAATCAAAAATGCCGGTATATGGGGGCATAAAGGCAGTCTGCCGTAATAATGTTAAGTATATGAGTGGCTGAAAGACTATCTCTACCCCCTTTTGTTAGCATAAAAGCTTGAAAAACGGGTGTTTTTTTGTTTCCGAATTATCAAGAATATGATATCATGTGCGACATAAAACGTATACTTTACAATTTCTGGAGGGTTTATGACCAGGCTGAAACAAGAGGCAGTCGAAAAGGCGCAAAAACATCTTGAAAGGATGAAGATTTTCACCGTAGACCAGGCCGCGTCAACATTGGGCTGTTCAATTTCGAACGTAAGGCTGAAAATAAAACAATAGAGCGCCTACACCAGCTACAACTGTAACGGTCGCTATTATGCCTTGCTTGAAGTTCCGGACTTTGATCGCAACGGATTGTGGAGCCACGACATCGCGGCTTTCTCGAAGCACGGCAATCTCACAAAGACCGTCTCGCACCTTGTCGTTTCGTCCCGAGCCGGATTGACGGGCGGACAGCTCGGCGAACTGCTCGGCCTGTCGCCGCAATCCTTCATGCATCATGTCAGGCGTTATGCCGGAATGCGCCGCGAAAAGCACCAGGGCGTCTACGTCTACTTTTCAGACGGTGAAACGGCATACGCCGAGCAGATGGGGCGGCGAACGTCAACCTCCTGCCCGTCGGTCGCCGGGACGATTTCGGAGCGGGAGGCGATCGTTATCCTGACAGCGCTTGTCAAGCGCCACGGCATAACGGCCGAGGAAATCGCGGAGCTTCCGGAAGTCCGGGAAAGAGATATGAAATTGGCGGACATTCGAAATTTTCTGCGGTCGCACGGGCTGGAAAAAAAAATTCCGGATTCGCGGCGCTGAAGCTGATCCGTTTCCTTTCCGACCAGTTGACCGCCAAGGTGAAGGCAGGCGCGCTGTTTCGCCGAAAGCCCCGGATATTCTTCCAGCCGGAAACAGATACGTGCCCGACGTGCGGCGGGCCGTTGCGAGTCAGAAAAACCAGCTCGAAAACCGTCGTCACAATGGACATAGTAGGAGCGTTTGAAGCAAAGGAAACGGTGCAGTATTGCCCTTGTTCCAGGACGAACTTTCACTTCGAAAGCTTGCGCGGACTCGCTCCCGAGAAAGGTATGTTCGGCTTCGATGCCATCGTCGAGGCGGGATTGGCGCTTTTTCGTTCGCGGACGCACCAACATGGACTCCAAGGCGGAACTGGCCGGGAAAAACGTTTTCCTTTCCGAAAGACAGGTCGTCGGCTATTTTGGCGGAAAATTCGTCGCATATCTTGCCCTTGCGCACCGCGAAAGCGCGCCGCGCCTGCGAGACGCGATGGAACGAAAAGGAGGATACATACTCCATATCGACGGCACCTGCGAAGGCGACTGTCCCAATTTGTTCAGCGGGCTCGACGGCGTCTCCGAGCTGGTGCTCGACACGGTCAAGATACCTTCTGAAAAAAAAGAGCTGCTCGTGCCGTTTTTCCGGCGTGTCAAGAAGCAATACGGCGACCCCAGTCCCATTGTAAACGATATGGGGCGGGGAATCGCGGACGCCGTCGAAGAGGTGTTTCCCTGCGTGCCGGATTATATTTGCCATTTTCATTTTCTACGCGACATCGGAAAGGATTTGCTGCTGGAAGAATACGCGGCTCTTCGCAAACGGCTGCGCAAACTAAACGCAAGGTCTCTGCTCAGGCAAAGAGCCAGATATTTGGAGAAAAAGATCGTGGATTCCTCATTATGCCCGGACGATTTCCAGGCAAGCCTCGAAGCCGGGGAGAAAGGGAGCGCCTCGACGGAAGGGACTTCCTTGATGACGGCCTACACGCTTATCCACTGGGCGTTCGACCATCGCAGCCAGTCCGACGGCTTCGGGTTCCCTTTCGACCGGCCCCATCTTGATTTTTTCCGCAGATTGCAAAAAGCATACGGCATAGTAAAAGACTTGGCCGTTGTTCGCCTTCGCGACGACTTCGGGGACGGCAAGCATTTTGAAATCGTTTTAAAGGTCTTGAAGGATGTCGCGGAGGACGGGTTGCTTGAAGAGATCGCGTCGAGCCTCGAAAGAAAGGCGGAAGTGTTCGACCAATTTCGAACGGCCATGAGGGTCGCTCTGCCGGAGAACAAAAAGGGCATCAACGACACCGGCGAAGAGAACGACTTTAAAAACAGTCTTGCGGAGGCTCCGGAAAAGAAGGAAACATATGCCAAGATGATGGAACAACTTGAAACTTATTGGGAAAAGTTTTTTGAGGGGGCTTTGCCGGTCGATACTCCCGAAGGTACGATTTATATCAAGCCCCAGAGAACGAACAATATCCTTGAACGATTTTTCCGCGAAGAAAAACGCCTGGGACGAAAAAAGACCGGGACGGCGTCTTTGAACAAAACTCTGAAGGCAATTTTTTCGGATACTCCACTGGTCAAGAATCTGGAAAAACAAGAATATGTGGAAATCATTCTCGGCGGATGTTCGGACCTTGCGGAAAGGTTCGCCGAAATCGATGTTCGCATGGTTCGAAAAAAATTGGAAAATTCACAAAAAAGCAATGAAAAGATATCGCCCGGCATTGGGAAATTAATAAAGAATGCCGACCTGATAACGAAAATCAGATCTGCTTTTGTGAGCCAAGCAAATTAAATGCCAACCGACATTTGCGGTCATAGGAAATAGTACTTATATTCCCTGCTACGCTTTGAGGAAGAAATTGGGATTGCGCAAAGGCAGCAGCATCGGAGAGAAAATAACCGACTTGATCGTTTCCAATCGTCAAAAGCACAATGAAATATATTGGTCGAAAAGCGGCTCAGTAGCGCTTGGAAAGGTGACGGCTCTGAAAAGAAACAACAAGTCCGACAAGTGGTTACGTGAAAATAGGCTCAATTTCCAACTGGCGGCGTGAACCGCACAGGTAGAAATTTTTCAGGCCGGAGAATGGATGAAAACTGAACGGGTCGAATATTTTTAGAGTCGGAGGCATCATCTTTTAAAGTTACGACGAGCTATTTTCTCCCCATAAGGTACAAAACCCTTTCAGAACCCTTAATGGAATCCTTCCGCAAAATCCGGAAGTGGTTGGAAAACGCCAATTCAAAATTTTTTTGGTCGTATTGACCGAAAATGTCTTGTCTCGTCTTCAGCAAGCGTACTACCTGAGAGTCGTTTTTGGGTACGAATTCAATAATGAGGTTTTTTTTGCATATATTTTTAAAGAAAGAGGCCGCCATCGTAAGGGGAACATTGTTTGAAATTGAAATGTGATGGATTAGAGCCAAAGCCATAACGGTGTCTGCTGGTCCCCTTTCAAGTAGAGAATACCGCTCCCGGTTGTTCCATCCAATTGCAGGACTTGGATTGGCAAGATCGAGAGGAAGGTGCAAGTGATTAGCCCTTCCTATTTTTGAAGCTTCGAGATACCCCATATCAACGGCTACAGGGTCGATATCGAAAGAAACGGTCGGGATGCCTCGATCTATGGCAATCTTACTGAAAATTCCAGTATTTGCGCCCATATCCCATACCATTGAAGGTTTTGAATAGTCGAGGTATAAAGCAACAAGGCTCTTTTTACAGTCGAACGATTCATCAGTGTAATTCGTGTCACAGTAGTACTCTCCCCATTCCGTCTTGTTTTTTTTAGGTTTCAGCTTAGATAGAACTGATTGGAGGCTATCGATTATAGATAAAAGGCCGTTTAAAGATACTTTTTTAGGAGAAAAGTTGTTCCGTGAATCCTGGTATTTTTCTTGAGCCTTCGCATGAAAGTGGATGTGCATCAAAAAGGAAATGTACAGTTTTGTCCTGAAAGGAAGGAGCTTCGATGCCATAGGCAAAGGGATACCATCGATGAAAACGCTCAAAAACCGATTGAACTGAATATCGCAGTAGGACATCAATGCGACTGGAGCCAGGAAGTGCTGGCAAAACTGACGATATGCGATCCATGGCTCCCCTTCAATATACTTTTCAAATGAGAGAGTATCTATAAAGACCGGTTTGGCGTCGAGAAATTGGATATTATACGCACTGCAATCTTTCAGCGTCATGCCAAATTCAAGAGCAACTTTCTCTATGGCAAGAGTTGTCAATGCAGCATCCTTCAACTGGTTGAACGACCATTCGTAAGGGTATGATACGAATGGTATCGGCTGGGGCTGAATAATTATGTAGCAAGGTTTTTCGATCTTATTAAGAAGATTGATTTCCTCGTGCGGTATGAGGAGGCCCATTTCGACCAACTTGGCATATAATCCAGACCCTATCAACTTATCATAGCATTCTCGGTAGGAGATGTTAACTTGGCGAAAAATAGACTCGTTTTGAATAAAAACGACCCCACTGGGATCTCTAAAAGAGCTCGGCAAATCGGTTCGCTCCATGGGTCTCTCCCATCCCATTTTATTTCCAATTAAGTCCATGGAAATAAAGTTATAAGTTTATCGACTGCAAAATAATCGTAGAAATTGCTTGGTAAGCTGGATTTAAGGTGGACTATTCGTCCTTGTTTCTACCAAAGAATTTCTTGATTGAATGCCATATCCTTTTAATGAAGAAAAGAGAAGAGAACACGGCCACGGCTAAAGCTTGAATGATCATGCTGCCGGTACCGGGATCTAGATAAGCCAGTGCTGCAGGCGGAATGATAAGTGTAGAAAGAAAAATAGCGCCTGCAATTTTTAGAGAATTTAACTTCATAGATTTCATTCCTCCATAGGATATTTTTAATATGGGTCCTCTTTTCGATGAGGATTGTAAAAAACCACGGCCATTGAATTTTTTAAAAAAATCTCTTTCACATGGGACGCCTCAAAGAGCCTGATTTTCCTCGAAAAGAACCTTCCTCGCAGATTTCAAGCCTTCCAAATTTCAGGCCTGCGTTCCAGACTACTTTCCCCGTTTCCAACTCTGTGCTCGGCCCCCTGCTGTAGTTATGTATATTAATAGTAAAGACAAGATTACCATCTACGATGGAATCAGCAGGGATAAGATAGGCAAAAAGTTTTTCAATTTTATTGTCAGCTCTGTCTTTTTCAAATTTTTGAAACGGAGTGGATAACGAGAACTCTCGAAAGGTGATTCCATCGTCAGACAGAACTGGCCTGATGGAAAAGCTCAAAACGATGTCTGTATTGGGCTTGAGATTATCTATGGGAATTGAAAATGCGACTTCGCCATCTCTGGAGTAATTTCCAGAACCGATTACACCATAATTTAAAAAGGGAAGATACTCATCAGGTTGACCCAGGTCGATACCTTCGCCCAAGGCGAGCGAATGTTTTCCAAAAAAAGAAGGCATATACGAATCGATTATGGACCAGGAACTCGGTTCGCGGCTGGATCCGGTGACCTTAAGCTCATGAATAGCTGGATAGTATTTACCATTCATGTTTGAAAACGAATAAAAAAATCTCTCCTTTCTGTCGAATTTCTCCACTACTTTCTCAAACGGCACGTTGAGTGGTTTCTGGGAAAGGGAAACGACCAAGTCGGGAAAGTCGAAATAAGATATTTTAGAGTGGTTGATGCTCAATTTCCCGGTCGCTCCAAAGTCCTTGAACAAAAATAGTGGCCTTGCCCTTTTATGGTATAGTGTCCTATCGAGTTTTTCGACTTGGCTTTTGTTACTCGAAATTGGATATGCACTATGATCCGCCATGATGTAAATTTGGCTGTTTTGGTAAATACCTGCCGCCTTGACGATTTCTATGAAGCGAGTCATGATTTTGCCGAGAGCAACGAGAGAATCGTTCAAAGAAGGTTTTTTTGTATTTTCCAGGTCTTTGGTGAGAGTTCGAGGTGAATGGTAACCTTTCAAATGATAGTATTTGAAGGTCGGCGGAACGCTCTTGACGTCAATGGAGGATAGCATATCGTTCATGAATTTAAGGTCGTTCGAATTATCGGGGAAAGCCTTTATTTAGGCTATGCAACTTCCTCTTCCGGATAGGGCAGTTTGGGACGAATGCTCATTGTCCCAGATTGTTTGTAAGTTGAGCGATACAAATATAAATCTTTTAAGGGGCTGAGGCGCTGACGAAAAAATGCTAATCTTAATTAGTTTGGACAACTCGGCGGAAGCTACGGTTTCTTCCCCAACGTTCTTAATGTCTGTAATATAGTCTGCGATGCCGCCGGAATTGAACAAAGAAAACTTGTGAAAAACGCCTGTCTTCCAACCGGCATCGTGAAGGCGACGGAGCAATGATTTCTATCCAGAGAAAACCGCTTTTCTGTAATCGTCAACGGTAGTTTTGTTCAAGTATGGCATGCCACCTATGTAAGAAGGAACAGAGAATTGGGTGTATCCGCCAGACCCCAAAACATCGTCGAATCTTACAAAACCATCGAGGTTTTGTTCAATTTCCGGCAAAAATTTCAGAAGCTTGGGAAAAAGGTGGTCCCCAAAAGCGTCCAAAACGAAAACAATAATGTTTTTTTCGTCTGAAAAGACAAAACGCTGAGACATGTCCGCCTCGAATCCGCGAAAGTCCTCATCAGCGCCAGCCTCAAAAAGAGCAGGTATAGCGTTTCTGTATGCCAAGCAGAATGATGACGTTTGTAAAAAAACAAAAAAAGCAACCAAAAAAGGTAATTTCTTCAGAATGAATTCCCTATTTTTCAAGGCTAACACGACGCCAGCGCCCCATATACAAATATCAATTGCCGATCTGTACCAATATTTGTTCCATGGAATGTCTCGGCCATCCAAAATTCCGTAGTTCCAAGTCAGGATATTGCCTTGAATCCAGGACAAAACCGCAAGACAAAAGAGTAAAGAAATAAGCTTTG
This sequence comes from Desulfobacterales bacterium, assembly GCA_963674505.2. Taxonomy (GTDB): domain Bacteria; phylum Desulfobacterota; class Desulfobacteria; order Desulfobacterales; family SKZT01. Next base: position 3,465,915 of record CAXXIG010000001.1, on the reverse strand, counting down.
AACTGTTTTTTAAGGAAAATATCAATATAAAAGCAACAGTTCCGATGACTGCGGTTGCCGTTAAGAAATAATATAAAGTCTCAAGAAAAAAAACACTCCAAGGCCCGGAAAATTCACCACTGTTTCTAATAAGGAGAGAAAAAGGTTTGATAAAAAAAAGGCCAATGCTTCCCGCAACTGACAATAGAAACGAAAAAACAAATGCCCTTTATATTCGCGATGCATTCTTGCCATAATACGATTTCAACGCCGAAAACATTTAGTTCTTGTATCCTTATCTCAAGGTCTGTAACTATGAACCTCGCAAATGGTCCTTTACGCCATGATTTGAATTAAAAAAGATATTATATACGCATAAAACAAATCGCATGTCAATAAAAAAAATGAGTTTGCAAGCAAGGGTTGGCATCTATTTGCCTCTGGCGAAAAACAAGTTTCCATTATTGTCCAAGACACGGCTACTTTTGCCATGGGACCTCATTTTTGCAAACTCGCTCATAAAAAACATGGCTTTCGATTTAGAATGGAATAGGGCGGGCGAACAGTTTATTACTATATTTAGGGATTTGATCGAGCATTGTTAGATGTTTCTTCTCTACCGATACTTGTCGATAAGAAGTATTTTTAGGCGCGACCGGGTGCGCTTAAAGACTACGCAATTAGAAAGAGGGCGGAAAATCTGCCCGAGAAGTACGATGTCGAAAAGATCTGGTCGAACCCTGTCCATTTCGAAAAGCCAGAATAGACAGTAAACGTCTCCATAGACGATGTGACCGTTAAACGAAAAGAATTAGAAAGGCCGTAGTTGGGTGCCGAACTATGGGAAAAGAAAAAAAGCCCGCAGCACGGTTTGCCATGTTGAAAAAGGAGGTTATCATGTTCTCGATTACCTTTGCTTTTGACTGGGTGGCTCGCACGTTAAATATTTCCGGAAGCTACGTTTTTTTATGACGCGTCGGTTTTGGTCATAGCATCGGCCAATCGACGCCGTAATTCCAGGCCGAGCTTGCGGAGACCCGGAATCCAGGCGATGCCAGAAACTGTTGGATGAAAACTGGTCGAATTTAAAACCAAGCCCGACGCCTACGAGTCAAGTATTAGCAGGAAATCCGGCGGCTCTCCATCTTGCAGGATGTTTTTCGTAATGGTTTGACAAATTCAAGCAGCGATATTGCGCGGCTTAATATCGGTTGAAATTCATATACAGGATACTTAATTGAATGTATCTGCAGCATTTGGGAGATGAAAGTTGAAGAAAGTGGATAAATCGAAATTCGAGGGGCTCTATCGAAAATTGAACAGGCGAGAATTCATCCATCCAGACCCTCTGGAATTCATATACGAATACGACAACAGCGCGGACCGGGAAATTGCCGGTCTGATTGCCTCCGCTCTTGCTTATGGAAAAGTAAGTTCAATTCTGAAAAGCCTTTCTTCTCTTTTGAAAATTCTGGGACCGGAGCCGTCTGTATTTTTGTCGGCTAATTCCCACGAATCCCTGCAACAACTTTTAAGGGGCTTTGTCCACCGTTTCGCGGAATCAGAAAAAACGGCCGCATTTCTGAGCGGCGCGAGCAAGGCGGTTGCGGTATACGGATCTCTTGGCGAATGTTTCATGCACGGCCAACAAAAAAAGGACGTCACGATTTTTTCCGGTCTGTGCTTTTTGGCGGAAACCATCAGGAAATTTTGTCCATCATGCCCGGGGCATTTGGTGGCCATGCCGCGCAAAAGGTCAGCGTGCAAAAGATTCAATCTGTATTTAAGGTGGATGATCCGATGCGATGACGTGGACCCTGGCGGATGGGACGAAAGGCTTCGGCCCAAGCTGATCGTTCCATTGGACGCCCACATGCATCGAATCGGACTCGATCTAGGGTTTACAAAAAGAAAGTCAGCCGACATGAAAACAGCCTTGGAAGTGACCGAAGCCTTCAGAAAAATCCGGCCAGACGACCCGGTCCGGTACGATTTTTCCCTTACGCGTTTGGGAATCCGCAGCGACATGGATCTCGAATCCTTTCTACACGGTTGATTTTTTCCGTATTAAATCAATTTTTACATTTACGCCAGATTGGGATATAACGTCGCATCGAATCGAAGAATTCGGAAACCAATACGAACGACGAAAAATAAAGAAAAGGAAGGCAAGACAAGCATGGAACTTTCCGAACAGCAAAAAGAGGCGATGGAACATTTGGGGTCCCCCACGCTGGTGGTCGCGGGCGCGGGGTCGGGTAAGACGAGAACACTGACGGCCAAGATCGCGTACATGATCGAAAAGGGCTACAATCCGGAGCGGCTGCTGGCGATCACCTTCACCAACAAGGCGGCCGAGGAGATGAAGGACCGCCTGGTGAAACAGACCGGTCTGCCCGCTTCCAAGTTTCCGTGGGTGCGCACATTCCATTCCGCCTGCTATAAAATCCTTCGCGTGCACTGCACTCGTCTGGGATACCACAATCCGATTCAAATCTACGACACTTCCAAACAACAGAAAATCATCAAGGATATCGTCGTCGGAAAATTGAATTTCGAAAAAAAGCACGTGTACCCGGTCCTGTCGAAAATTTCGGCAGCCAAGAACTCCGGGGACCCTCTGAAATTCATCGACGGCAAGCCGAAATACAACGGCATCCGGCTGGGCGAGGTATACCAACTCTACGAAAAGGCCCTCAAGGAAGTCAATGCCGTGGATTTCGACAATATTCTCTTGATGACCCGCAACCTGCTTCGGGACCACGACGACATCCGGGAAAAATACCGAAACTTTTTCCAGTACATCCTTTGCGACGAATACCAGGACACCAACAATTTGCAGGAGGAGCTTACGAGCCTGCTGGTGCGCGACGGACGGCTGTTTTGCGTGGGCGACGACTGGCAGGCCATCTACTCGTTTCGCGGAAGCAACGTGAATCATTTTCTGTCGTTTCGGAAAAAATACGACAATGCAAAGATTTTCCGACTGGAACAAAATTATCGAAGCTCCGATGAAATCGTCCGGGTGGCCAACGATCTGATCGAGTACAATCCCGACCGGATGGAAAAAAAGTGCTTTTCGAGCAAGGACGGCGGTTTGATTGAAATGCACGAGTTTTTCAGCGACGAGGAGGAGGCCGACTGGGTCGCCCGAAAGGCCATGGTCTTAAACGACCAGGGAATGCCGTTCAGCCGGATGGCCGTGCTGTATCGAACCAAGTTCTGCTCGCTCGCATTCGAGCAGTCCTTTCGGATGAAGAGGCTCCCCTACCGACTGGTCGGCGGAAAGGGGTTCTACGACCGCAAGGAAATCCAGGACCTGAACGCCTATATCACATCCTCCGTGTTTCCTCTGGACGACGCCTCTTTCGAACGGGTGATCAACACGCCCAAAAGAGGGGTGGGGCCCGCGACCCTGAAAAAGCTCTACCAATACAGAAAGGAGGGCGAAGGTCTTCAGGGAGCGGTTCGAAAGGCGATCCGGGAAAAGCTGCTGACCCCGAAGCTTTACAAGGGACTGGACGATCTCGTGCGGCTCCTGGACGACATCGGGGAGATGAGGCCCGACGAAGCCATCCGCAAGGTCATGGAGGAAATCAACTATCTGGAGCACCTCAAGGAGTACGTTCGGGCGGGCTCCATGGAGTTCACCTCCCGGGAGGAGAACATCCAGGCCCTGCTCTACGCGGCATCCAAGCACGCCACGATTCTGGACTACCTCGAGGAGGCCGCTCTGGTCAAGGAGGACACCGAAGAGGCCGAGGACGACAACGGCGGGATCAGTCTCATGACCGTGCACGCGGCCAAAGGGCTCGAGTTTCCAGCAGTGTTCGTGGTCGCGTGCGAGGAGCAGATTTTTCCGCACTGGAAATCCATGGATTCCGATTTTTCCCTTCAGGAAGAAAGAAGACTCATGTACGTGGCGGTCACCCGTTCGGAAAAGCACCTTTATTTGAGTTCGGCCAGCTATCGCAAGGGAAACTACAACGTTCGAAGCCGCTTTTTGGACGAGCTGTCCGAAGCCATGAGATGATCCCGTGAGCGTGCTGGAAGCCAAAAAGATCGTAAGGACCTACGCGATCGGGGACCGAGTCGTTTCCGTGCTGGAGGACATCGACCTTTGCGTCTCCGAAGGGGAATTTATAGTGATCTCCGGAAGCAGCGGCAGCGGCAAATCGACCTTGCTGAGCATTCTGTCCGGTTTGGACAAGCCTACGTCGGGACGGGTGATCATTCAGGGAGAGGACATCACCGACCTGACCGAGGACGAGCTGGCGCCTTTTCGAAACGAAAAAATCGGATTCGTGTTCCAGTCGTTCCATCTGGTCCCGTCCCTCTCGGCGATCGAAAACGTCATGTTTCCCGCCGAGCTGAGACGGGACGCCGAGGCCAGAAAAAAAGCGGAAACGTTGTTGCAGCGAGTGGGGCTCGAAGACCGTCTGGACAATTTCCCGCATCAGCTTTCAGGCGGGGAAAAGCAGCGGGTGGCGATCTGCAGGGCGCTGATCAACGTCCCGAAAATTCTGTTCGCCGACGAACCGACCGGGAACCTGGATTCGAAAAACAGCGACATCATCGTCGGCCTGCTTTTGGAAATGGGCAGGGACACTGGGGCCACCATTGTGATGGCCACCCACAGCCGCGAGATCGCCGCAATGGCGGACCGGGTCGCGACAATCAGGGACGGACGGTTGGAAAGCGCCCAGGAAAACTCGAAATGACCCGAGCCTCCGGGTCGAAAAGATGAACGAATCGACGAAAACAAAAAACGACAACATGCGCCAGAAGACCCATACCTTCATCGGCTTGAAATGGCACGCCAGATTTTGCCTGAGCAGAATCCTGCGTTCCAAAAACCAGGCTCTGCTTCTGGTGCTGTGCGTGTCGCTTTCCGTCGTGACCCTGGTGGCCCTTTCGGGCTTCGCCGAAAGCGCCAATCGTTCCATCCTGAAAGACGCTCGAAAGCTGCACGCTTCGGATATCGTAGTACGTTCCAACTACCCGTTTGAAAAATCGTTTCTGGAGGCCATCGAGGATTTGGACAGCCAGAACGTCGCAGACAGCGCGCGGGTCTATTCCTTCTATTCGGTGGTCCGAAGCCCGGGCGAAGAAAATTCCCTGCTGGTGGAAATCAAGGCCCCCGAAAAAGGCTATCCGTTCTACGGAGAAGTGCGCCTCGGGTCCGGAAGAAAATTTTCCGAGGTACTCGCATCGGGAACGGCGTTGGCGGAGCAGGCCGCCTTGGATCGACTGGGGCTGTCCGTCGGAGACGATCTTCTGGTGGGAAACGAAACCCTGAAGGTCGTCGATGTCGTGGTGTCCGAGCCGGACCGTCCCGTGAACGTATTTTCCCTCGGCCCCCGGCTTTTCGTTTCGTTCGAAGACCTGGAAAGTCTCGGACTGGTCACAAAAGCCAGCCGGGTCGGCTACCGTGTCCTTTTGAAAGTGCAGGACCCCGACGAGTTGAACGCAGTCCTCCAATTCGTAAAAAGCAAGGCCGGGGACCACATCCGCGTGGACTCCTTCCGGACCGCCCGTTCCCGGGTGAAGCGCTTCTTCAACAATTTCATCTTTTTTCTGAACCTGACCGGAATTTTCACCCTGTTGCTTGCGGGAATCGGCATTCGTAGCACGGTGGAGGCCCTGCTGGCCGAAGAACGGGACTCCATGACTATTTTGAAAACGCTGGGTGCAAAAAGCCGGTTCGTCATACTGAACTACACCATGGTCGTATTCGTTTTGGGAGCTGCGGGCGCTTTGCTGGGACTGGCGGGCGGCTTGGGGCTGCAACAGCTGCTTCCTCGCCTTTTCGGCGAACTTCTGCCCCAATCCATGCGGATAACGGCGTCGGTGCAGGGGGTGGTCCGCGGACTTTCCATGGGATTGCTGGCCGCAGGCCTTTTCGCCTTTCTTCCTCTGTTTCGACTCAGGGGGCTGAAGCCGACCGCCATATTCCGGAAGGAGCAACCCGCGCAAAAGAAGGATTTCGCCTTCTATTTCACGGCTTTTTTCATCGTATGCCTCTTTTCCGCGCTGGTTCTCTGGCAATTGAATGAAATCGAGTCGGGGGTTTATTTCGTGTCCGGATTTATCGGCTTTCTGGCGGTTGCGACCGTATTGACCCAACTGACCTTCAAAGGGCTCAAGAAGGCAAAAGTCCGTTCGCTGGTTCTCAGACAGGCGCTCAGGGGACTCTATCGACCCGGAAACGCCACCATCGCCACGGTGGTAACCTTGGCCGCCTCGCTGTCTCTGCTTTTTTCGCTGATGATCGTCGAGGGAAACATCGACGCGTCTTTCGTGAAATCCTTTCCGGAGGACTCTCCCAACTTGTTTTTCATCAACATTCTTCCCGAACAGCGGGAGAGGTTCCCGGAGGTCCTGCAAATGGATGTCGAATATTTCCCCATCGTCCGGGCGAGGCTCAAGTCCGTGGCCGGAAACCCAGTGGATGTGCAAAAGGAAAGAGACAGGCGGGGCGACAACCTGGCCCGGTCGTTCAATCTCACATACCGGCATACGCTCTTGGACGACGAAAAGGTCCTGGAGGGAGACGGTCTTTTCGGCGCAAAAGGGGACGTTGCCCCGGTGTCCGTCCTCGATTCGGTTGCGGAAATCGCGGATATGAAAATCGGGGACCTGCTCGTCTTCGACATCCAGGGGGTCCCGCTGACCGCAAGAATTTCCAGCATTCGAACCCGGACCCGGGAAGCCATGAACCCCTTCTTCTACTTCGTGTTTCCGGAATCCGTGCTGAAGCCCGCCCCGCATACCTTTTTCACGGCGGCCAAGGTGCCGGAACGGCAAATCGGAAAGCTTCAAAACCGCGTAGTGGCCAAATTTCCCAATGTCAGCGCCATCAATCTGACCCAGACCATCCGCGTCTTTTCGGCTTTGGGCAAAAAGCTTTCCGGCATCGTGCGTTTCTTTTCCTCGTTCAGCATTTTGGCAGGGCTGCTGATCATCGTCAGCGCGATTTTCGCCACCCGGTACGCCCGGATGAGCGAAGCGGTTTATTTCAAGGTGCTGGGGGCCAAAAAGGCGTTCGTCCTGAAAATATTCGCGCTGGAAAACATGATGATCGGCCTGATCAGCGCGACCTTGGGCGCGATCCTCGCCCAGGCGGCAAGCTTTTCGATCACTTGGTTCGTCCTGGATATCGACGACTATCGGCCATGCGTTCTCGCGTGTTTTTCGATGGTGCTGGGCTTCGCATTCGTCACCGCCGCGATCGGTTCGGCCATGTCTATGGACATCTTGAAACTGAAGCCCGCCGGTTTTTTGCGGGAAAGAGAAGAATACGCATAGCAAACCCAAAGGAAAAGGAATTGAAAGGATATGGGCCTTTTTTTGCGAACATATAGAAATCAGTGGATTGCGAATGTATTCGCGATGGTTTTTCTGGTCGTGGTCGGATGTTCCCCGCAACCTGCCGAAAACGCCGGGCAAAAGACTTCATCCGCACCTGAAAGGGAAACCCAAAAAGTGATCGTCGCCCTGGGAGACAGCTTGACAGAGGGCTTGGGCATCGACGAAGACAAGGCGTACCCTGCCCTTCTGGAACGTAAACTCGGGGAAAACGGGCTTGTCTATCGCGTGGTCAACGCGGGCGTAAGCGGGGAGACCACTGCGGGTACGCTTTCCAGAATTTCCTGGATACTGTCGTTGAATCCCGACTGGGTCATTCTGGAAACGGGGGCCAACGACGGTTTAAGGGGACTGGATCCGGACTTGGCCAGGGAAAACATCCGGAGAATCATACGCAAGCTGAAGGAGGCAAATGTGGGGGTTATACTCGCCGGCATGAAGATGTTTCGGTCCCAAGGTACGGAGTATTCCGAAAAATTCGACGCCATCTATCCGCAGCTCGCCGAGTCCGAAAACGTTCCGCTCATACCGTTCTTCCTTGCGGGTGTCGCCGGAAAGCGGGAACTCAATCTCGACGACGGCATCCATCCCAACGAGCAAGGGTATCGGATCATTGTGGAATCCATCTATCCCTTGATCGCTCCCCACGTGGAAAAATCGAAGGCAAATTGACATGGCCGACTTAAAAGGATAATTTGAATTCAGTTCGTTTTCGAATAAAACAGGAATCTTTAGAAGTGCAAAAGGAGACAACATGCAATTCAAGGAAATCCTTTTCGAGGTGGAAAACGGGATCGCGACAGTAACGCTGAACCGGCCCGATATCCGAAACGCCATTTCCGGCGAGAGGATCATCGACGAAATGGAGGAGGCCTGCCGCAGAATCAACCGGGACATGTCCATCAAGGTGGCCATCGTCACTGCGGCCGATCCGGCCTTTTCCTCCGGGGGAAACATCAAGGACATGGCCGAAAAGAAAGGGATGTTTTCCGGGTCGCCGGCGCAAATCATGGAGAATTACCGCAACAACATCCAGCGCATTCCCCTGGCGGTCCACGGTCTTGAGACCCCGGCCATCGCGGCGGTCAACGGCCCTGCCATCGGAGCGGGCTGCGACCTGGCGCTCATGTGCGACATGCGAATCGCATCGGAAAAGGCCAGATTCGGAGAAACATTCATCAGCATAGGTCTCATACCCGGGGACGGGGGCGCCTATTTTCTTCCCCGTGCCGTAGGCTTGGCGAAGGCCTGCGAATTGAGCTTCACGGGCGATGTGATCGACGCTGCGGAAGCCTTTCGCGTCGGGCTGGTAAACGAGACCGTTCCCCACGAGCGGCTTTTGGAAAGCGCGAGGAAACTGGCCGAAAAGATTGCCGCCAGGCCTTCGGCCGCACTGCGCATGACAAAGAGGCTGATCTACGCGGGGCAGAAACACGCCCTGAAAGATCTTCTGGAACAATCGGCGGCCTATCAGGCCTTGTGCCATTGCAGCACAGAACACGAGGAGGCCCTTTCGGCCTTGCTGAAAAAAATGAAATAAGCCATGGAAATTTCAAAGACGATCATAGAACGCATCCCTTGCGGCGACTACCAGGTCAATACCTATCTGGTGGCCTGCGCCGCGACCAGACAGGGCGTAATCATCGATCCGGCCGGCGAGGAAGACCGCCTGGCGGCAATCGTACGAAAAGCCGGCGTCGAAATCAAGTATATTCTCAACACCCACGGACATGCGGACCATGTGGTCGCCAACAAGGGCCTCGGCCGCCTGTTTTCCGCTCCTGTGGGAATGCACGAGGCGGACGACGACTTTTTCGCGGACAAGCAGGTCCGGATGAAGACGACCGCCGAGCTGGGGCTCGACCCTCCGGATCCTGCGGACATACGATTTACGGACGGGGAGAAAATCCAGGTGGGAGACCTGTCCATCGAAGTCCTGCATACCCCCGGCCACACTCCCGGCTCCTGCTGCTATCTCGTGGAGGGCAACCTGTTTACCGGCGACACTCTTTTCGTGGGGGCCGTCGGACGGACCGACTTGACCGGAGGTTCCCTGGGAAAGCTGCTATCCTCGATCAAGAACAAAATCATGCCGCTGCCTCCGGAAACGGTGGTCTGGCCCGGCCACGACTACGGGGATTCGCCCACGTCCACCGTCGGAAGGGAAATCGAGGAAAATCCCTGCATCACCGACTTTCTTTTGTAGACAAAACGCAAGGTGCATTTCATGAAAAGACTCTTTTCCAGACTGCTGACCATTTTAGGCGCTCTCACGCTTTTAATAATGGTATTGTTTTTCATCGCAAACGTCGTCATGATCGCCAGTACCCCGGAAGTGCCGGACAAGACGGTCCTGGAACTTCCGTTCGACGAAAAAATCGTGGAGTACGTGCCGGAGGAGAGCATGGCCCTGACCGTTTTGGACGACAGCCCCCGCCTGATCGATCTCGTCGCCGCTCTTCAAAGGGCGGCCGGCGACGACAGGGTCAAGGCCGTGGTGGCGAATGTCAGCGGCATAACCATGGGACTCGCCACGATACAGGAGATTCGAGACTCCGTGCTCGCCTTTCGCAAATCGGGCAAGAAAGCCTACGCTTACGCCGACACTCTGGGCGAATTCGGTCCGGGCACAAAAGCCTACTATTTGGCGACCGCGTTCGACAAGATCTTCGTCCAGCCTTCCGGAAGCGTCTGCATCACCGGCTTCATGGCCGAAACGCCGTTCGTCCGGGGCACGCTTGAAAAAATCGGCGTTTCTCCCCGCTTCGACAGCCGCTCGGAATACAAGAACGCCATGAACATGTTTACCGAAACGCAGTATACGGGACCCCACGAAGAAGCGATTCGGGCGCTTTTCACCTCTTTTTACGACAAGATGGCCGTCGATATTTCCGCAGCTCGCGGTCTGGAGGAGCAAAAGACGAGGGCGTTGTTCGACCGGGGGCTTTTTTCCGCTGCCGAAGCCGTGGAAGAGGGCCTGATTGATCAAACCATGTATCGGGACGAAGTTTACGACCTGGTGGAAAACGAAGCGGGGGCGGACGCCGAGAGGCTATCCTGGTCCGGGTACTTAAAGCGTGTTGGAACGCCCTACTCGGATGGAAAGACCATCGCCCTGATCTACGGCGTAGGCGCCGTGCAAAGGGGGAAAAGCGGCATGTCCCCCATGTCCGGGGAGGCGGCCATGGGTTCGGAAACCGTCTCGGCAGCCATTCGCCAGGCGGTCCGGGACGAAAGCGTGGAGGCCATTGTCTTTAGAATCGACAGCCCGGGGGGCTCCTACGTGGCTTCCGACACCATCTGGAGGGCCACGGTGGAAGCCCGTGAAAAGGGAGTGCCGATCATTGCCAGCATGGGAGACGTGGCCGGTTCCGGGGGGTACTTCATCGCCATGGACGCCGAAAAGATCGTCGCCCAGCCCTGCACTCTCACAGGCTCCATCGGCGTTTTCGCCGGAAAAATGATCACCTCGGAATTCTGGAACAAGCTCGGCGTCACGTGGGACGACGTAAAGACCAGCCAAAACGCCTCCTTCTGGAGCGGCATCCACGACTACACCCCCGAGCAATGGGACCTTTTCCAGCAGTGGCTCGACCGAATCTACGAGGACTTCACCGCAAAGGCCGCCAAGGGAAGGAACATCGCGCCGGAACGACTCCGCGAGTTGGCAAAGGGAAGGATTTGGTCCGGGCGGGACGCCTGCGACTTGGGCCTCGTGGACGCTATGGGCGGATACAGTGAGGCCATCCGCCTGGCCAAGGAAGCCGCAGGCATCCCCCAAGACGAAAATGTGATTCTAAAGGAATTCCCGATTCCGAAATCTTTCATCGAGAAGCTGGCAAGCAGCATTCCGGTCATGGAACGGCGGATCGAAGGCTCCGAAGCCGCCGCCCGTGCGCTAAAAGCCGCAGGCCCTTATCTGAAGCTGCTTTCCAGGCTTGGATTGGGGGATGAAGCAGGGGCCCTGTCCATGCCGCCATGGACTGAGTCTCTTAGGTGATCCTCGGTTTTCCCGCTTCATAACAGAAGAAAAGAATCAAAGGCTGGCCCCATGAAGATTTACATGAGAGAAAAGATCGGTTATCCGGAGCTGTTCGTCGGACGGGAAAAGGAACTCAAAAACCTTCTTAAGTGGACCAAGGGCATCAAGAAGGAAATCTCGATGAGCCGCTCGATTTTATCCCGCCGGAAAACCGGAAAGACCGCTCTTCTACAGCGGCTCTACAACATCGTCTTCCACGAAAACGACGGGGTCGTACCTTTTTATTACGAAGTTAGCGAGGACAGTCAATGGACCGTGGATTTCTGCAAGGATTTTTTTCTGAAATTCTTGCTCCAGTATGTTGCTTTCCAGACCCGCAAACCCGAGTATCTCCGTATTCCGAAACCGGATTTCCAAACGGCGATGCAAATCGTTACCAAGGAAAAATTCGATGATTTGGCGCAAGACATCGAGATCATCGACCGCATGTCGAAAGAGAGATACCTGAACAATTTGTGGACGGCGGTCCGGGAGTTTCCCCTCGAACTGTCGTGGAGGAAAAACGTTTCGGTACTGCAAATCATCGACGAGTTCCAGTATCTCAACAGCAATATATACCGAGACCAGGCCTGCACAAATCCCATCGACGATTTCGCATCCGCCTATATGCGCACGGCGGAATACAAAAGCGCTCCCCTGCTGGTCTCCGGCAGCTGGGTGGGCTGGCTGATGAGCGATTTGAACGCCATGCCCGGAAGGTTCCAGCTGGATTACCTGGAGAACATGCCCGAGCGCGATATCGTGGAAATGGCATTCAAGTACTCCGATTTTTTCGAACTTCCAGTCACCGAGGAAACAGCCTTTTTCATGGCGCGGCTGAGCGAGGGCAATCCCTTCTACGTCAGCTCCCTGTTCAAGTCCTCCTGTCCGGAAAAGCGCCTGGACACGGAAGAAGGCGTCCTGAGAACGCTCGAGTTCGAAACGCTCGACGACCGGGGTGGCATCAGGAGGACCTGGATGGCATACGTCGATACGGCGTTTAAGAAAGTCAACGACAGAAATGCCAAGAAAATAGTCCTGCATTTGTCCAAAAACCGGGACAGGGAGCTGACCCGCGAGGAGATTCTCGAAGACTTGAACCTTCCCATGGACGACCGCGAACTCGAAAGAAAGCTCAAGGCCCTGGCCAGAGCGGATATCATCCTCCAGGGCAGGACCAATTTCGATTATCGCGGCGTGCCGGACAACGTATTCGACAAGGTTTTCCGCGGCGTGTACCAGAAGGAGATCGATTCCTTCGACCCGGAAGAGGTCGCCGACGACTACAAAAAGCTTTACGAGCAATCCAAGGCGCAATTTCGCAAGCTACTGGGCAAGTACAACCAGGCCAAGGGCGCCTTCGCGGAATACCTCATCCTCCGCACACTTCGGCATCAGGCATACCGGAAAAACGATTTCTTTATATCCATCACCCGAAACCTCCCGGAGGATTTCGACTTTGTCGATTACGAAAGCGTTTGGTCGTACAGGTCCTCTCCCGTGGAAAAGCGCGATTTGCAGATCGACGTTTTCGCTCGTGCCAAATCGGACGAATACAGCCTGATCGGCGAAGTCAAAAGCCGCGACGTCGCGAAATTCTCAGAGCAGGAGGCGCATCGATTTCTGGAGAAAATCCGTGAATTGTCCGAAGCCGAAAGCCTCGGCAAGCATGTCGGCTTCGTTTTCTCCGTCTCGGGTTTCACGAAAGAAGCTGTCGCATTTTTCGAGGAACATGGAATTGCATACAGCGACGACGCAAGATGGCTTGGAGATTGAAACATACATTCAACGCACCAATTTTTGGAAATTGTGCGGATGGTAGCCTTGGATTGGCGGAACGAGTCTGGAGTGTCGCGGCAGCGGTTTATCCGGCTTTGATCCTCCATGAAATAATACCAACCGCCAAGTCGGATTTTTTCGTGTCTTTCGTGTGTTTTTGCGGCTAACCTCCCCCTTGTTCCATGGCACCGTCGATACCGTCGCAGTCCGCTTTTCAGAGTCCGGAATTGATGACTAGGTCTGTGATCGGTCCTCTTGATTTTTCTCCCTTAAGGACGATGTGGGCGTAGATCTTGCTCCCCTTGAATTTCTTCACGATCCAGTTCAAGCCGTTGTTTTCCGTGCTTAGATAGGGATTGTCCACCTGTCTGATGTCTCCCAGGCAGAAGCATTTGACCCCTTCGCCCATCCGGGAAAGAAGCGCCCGGCACTCCATTCTGGACAGGTTCTGCATTTCGTCGATGATCACCACAGAGTTTTCGATGTTCATCCCCCGGATGTACGCCAGGGGAAGCAGCTCGAACCGTTTGGGGTCCAGTGGGGCCGAAGCGGTCCCGTTTTCCACGAATATTTTCCTGGCGGGGCGCATCCGGTGCAGCTTCAGCACCAGGTCCTCGATGTATTTCGTGTACGGCTCCATTTTTTCCGTGATGCTGCCCGGAAGGTATCCCAGTTTCTTGCCGATTTCGATCATGGGCTTGATCACGTATATCTTCTGATGGGTTTTCTTCTCCTGGGTGAGGAAGAGGGCGACCGCCAGGGCGAGAAAGCTCTTCCCGTAGCCCGCTTCGCTCTGAATGGAGACGATGTCGATCTCCGGGCGCGTCATAAGCTCCAGCGCCAGGTTCTGATAGATGTTTCTCGGGACCACGTTCCAGATCTTGTGCTGGTAGTCGATGGTCTTTTCTCCGCTGACTCCCCAAAAGACGGGCTTTCCCTGGTCGCTCCACATGAAGCTGTTTAAGACCCTCTCCTCTCCCGTCTCCACGAAGCCTGTGTAGTATTCGGCTTCGGTCTTGAACGGCATCGACTCCTTGTACGCCTCGCTCCGAACCCCCTTAAGGCCCGCCTGAAGCTGGAATATCTTGTCGTTGGTGACCAGGATCGGCTCGCTGATCCCGCTTTCGACAATTTCGTCCAGTATATAGTTGTCCACGTTACCGGAAAACGATTCGGCCACTCCGTTGGAATTCAAGACCGAAAAGTTGTCCGGGTTTTCCGAAAGAATGCGGACCACCTTGGAAACGATATAGCCCAGTTTCGGGTCCTTCTTGAACTTCGACAACTCCATGAGGACATGGTAGGGAATGAAAACGTTGTTTTCGCTGCCGTTTCTGAGTTTCAGCAGCGAACCTGGGTCTTCCAGTAAAACGTTGGTGTCGATGACGTAGTTTTTTGGATTTGCCATGTAGTCCAACTCTCCTGTTGCCGGTATGTTGCGAGTTGAAAGAAAAACGGATGACGACTGCAAAGTCCCGGACGCCGACAGAATGGAAACGAATGCCGGGAACTGTCTCCACATACGATATGATGTATAATACAATAGATCGTTTGTCAATATATTGTGTATCCTTCGTCGCCCTTTCCTGGTGGACGGGGTGCATCCAGTTTATCTCGTCCCTTTTGCCGACCCCTCGGTACCGCATGCGCGGTCTTTTTTGCCCAAGTTTTCTACGATTCCATAAGGCGCCGGATCCAGAGACGAGACCGCAATATACCTCATGGTCTCGTTTCCGTTTCGTTAGGTTTTCGCGAGTTTTCCGTGATCGGCCGCACTGCGACAGAGGCTAATGAAATTCTAACACGGGGTTAACCGTTATGTAATTTGCGAAGGGTAATCACGTTCCCGGAGTGATTTGCTTATCATTTACTTATCACGAATTAACGACAGGTTAACAATCATGCTTCAAAGTGCGTCGAAAATGGCAAAGGAAAGGATCCTCATCGTGGACGACGAGGAGGACATACTGGAACTGGTCCAATATAATCTTGAGAGGGAGGGCTATAACACGCTTTGCGCGACAAGCGGGGAGCAGGCCCTGCGCATGATCGATTCCGACGATATCGATCTTATGGTCCTGGATTTGATGCTTCCGGGTATCAACGGCCTGGAGGTCGCCAGGAGCATCAAGAGAGATCCGATGAAGACGCATCTGCCCATCGTCATGCTGACCGCCAAGGGCGAGGAGACGGACATAGTCACCGGTCTGGAGCTGGGGGCGGACGACTACGTCACCAAGCCGTTCAGCCCGAAGGTACTGGTGGCGAGGATACGCGCTGTCATTCGCAAGAACGGCGTCTCGTCGGGATCGGACGACGAAAAAGTCATCGAGCGCCACGGCATCACGATCCATCCGGGAAGACGAAAGATCGAGATTCACGGAAAGCCCGTGGAATTGACCTACACGGAGTTCCAGATCCTATATTACCTGGCCGGAAGACCCGGCTGGGTCTTTACCAGGACACAGATCGTGGACGCGGTTCGCGGCGACAACTATTCGGTGACCGACCGAAGCGTTGACGTCCAGATGGTGGGATTGAGGAAAAAGCTGGGGCCTTGCGGGAAATTTCTCGAAACAGTGAGAGGCGTCGGCTATCGTTTCAAGGAATGACCGGGGCGGGCAAGGAACCGAATACGAAGCTGCGCATGTGTTCATAATGCTCGTCGGGAAATCGGCCGTCGGCGCAATCCGCAGGTATTCGCCGGGAAACAAGGGCTAACCAATTCCAAATTGGCCCCTAACACGATCCTAACACTGAAGGCACATAGTCGGTTCAACTCAACTCAAAAAGGAGGATTTAATGGCAAGTAAAAAATTCATCGTTTCATTGGCTCTGACTGCGGTCATGATTTTTTCCGGGGCGGCATTTGCGGAGAATCTCGTGATCAAAGGTTCCACCACCGTTTTGCCCATCGCCCAGAAAGTGGCGGAGGCCTACATGAAGGACAACCCGGACGTCAAGATTTCGATTTCGGGCGGCGGGTCCGGAAACGGGATCAAGGCGATCATCGACGGTACCACCGACATCGCGGACAGTTCTCGTTTCATCAAGGACAAAGAGATCAAGCAGGCCTTGGAAAACGGCGCGTATCCTGTGCCGTTCCGGGTCGCCTACGACTGTATCATCCCGGTTGTCCATCCCAGCAACCCGGTTCAGAACCTGACCCTGGAGCAACTGAAACAGATCTACATGGGACGCGCGAGAAGCTGGAAGGATGTCGGCGGAGACGACCGTCCTGTGGTGGTTGTTTCCCGTGACACTTCTTCGGGGACCTACGAGGTATGGGAAAGCAAGGTCATGACCAAGGAGCGGGTATTTCCGGGCGCCCTTTTGCAAGCCTCCAATGGCGCCGTGGTACAAACGGTCGCCAAAAACAAGAACGCTATCGGCTACATCGGGATCGGATATATAGACAGCAGTGTCAAGCCCGTGTCGGTCGATGGAATCGTGGGCTCCAGCGAAACCACCCTCAACGGCACATTTCCCATCAGCCGCCCCTTGTTCATGTTCACGCGCGGATGGCCCGAAGGCAAAGTCGTGAATTTCCTGAACTACATGCTGCATCCCGACAAAGGCCAGGCCATGGTAGGCGATGCCGGGTACGTTCCCCTTTACTAAGGATTCGAGAACCGCAGCAGAATCGCCGCAGGCCGAATTAACCGCGACGCGCGGAGCATCTGGTGCTCCCGCGTCGTTTTTTGTCAACATAAATCGAAATAAAAACCTGTTAAAACATGGACGGCATGCTTTCAATTCCGTTCGAAAATTCAAGATCTATTCATTCGCAAACTTAAGGTGTGAACATGGCAATCAGCAGACAAGTCAAAGAAAAATGGATGAGAGGGTTGTTCTTCGTCATCGCTTCCGCTTCCATCACGGTCCTGCTTGCGATCACAATTTTTCTGTTCGTGGAGGGCATTCCCATTTTCGATGTCGTGTCCGTGAAGGATTTTGTTTTCGGAGAATACTGGTATCCCACGTACGATCCGCCGGATTTCGGGATTTATCCCTTGATCGTCGCATCGTTGGGGGTGACCGGAGTATCGGCGGCGATCGCCATACCTCTGGGAGTGATGACCGCCGTGTACCTGGCGGAGATCGCCACCCCGAGAATCCGGGAGATCGTAAAGCCGGTCGTCGAACTCCTGGCCGCGCTTCCGTCGGTGGTCATCGGATTTTTCGGCATGGTGGTGGTTGCCCCCTTTCTCACGGAGTATTTCAATATCGCCATCGGGCTGAACCTGTTCAACGCGGCCTTGATGCTTGCATTCATGTCCATTCCGACGATATGCAGCATTTCCGAGGACGCTATCTATAGCGTGCCGGACGCCTTGCGGGAAGCGTCTCTGGCGTTGGGCGCGACCCATCTGGAAACCATCGTGCGGGTGGTCCTGCCCGCGTCCATCTCGGGAATCAGCACGGCGGTCATCCTTGGAATGTCCAGGGCGATCGGGGAAACCATGGTGGTTCTCATGGTGGCGGGAGGCGCTGCGATGGTACCCTTGTCCATATTCGACCCTGTAAGACCCCTTCCCGCGAGCATCGCTGCGGAAATGGCCGAGGCGCCGTTCCGCGGGGATCATTACTACGCTTTGTTCGCAACAGGAATCGTGCTGTTTCTTTTCACGCTCCTGTTCAACCTGATCGCGGACCAGATCTCCCACAGATACCGTCAGGTAGGCGACGCAACTCTTTAGAAACGCTGTAAAGGAACATGGACGACAAGAATAAGAGCGAAACCTATAAAAGGAGTGAAGAAGAGATGAGTTCCTCGGATGCGGAAACCATGGACGTTTTCGAAGAAGTGACTTCCAGTGAAGAGCGAAGGGACGCGGAAATAAAAAAAGCGGGACCAGGACCGGCAAACACAGGCCTTGTACGCCGCAACATCATACAGAAGCTGATTTTTCTGCTGTTCCGTTGCGCGGCCGGCTTGAACGGCGTGGTGCTCTTGATCATCGTTTATTACATGGTAGCGAACGGCTGGAGGGCGATCAACTGGACATTTCTGTCCCAGCCGCCCATGGAGTCCATGACCCAGGGCGGGATTCTTCCATGCATCGTGGGCACGTTGTGGTTGAGCCTCGGCGCCTTGTTGGTGGCCTTTCCCATCGGAGTTGCCTCTGCCATCTACATCAACGAGTACGCAAGGCCGGGCAAGGTCCTGAGAATCATTCGACTGGGGATCAACAATCTGGCCGGCGTTCCTTCCGTGGTATTCGGACTGTTCGGCCTAGCCTTCTTCGTCATCTATCTCAATATGGGAGTCAGCCTTCTGGCCGGAGCGTTGACCCTGGGGGCCATGAGCCTGCCCGTGATCATCGGCTCCGCCGAGGAAGCCTTGAAAGCGGTCCCCGACACCTACCGGGAGGCTTCCCTGGGACTGGGAGCGACCAAGTGGCAGACCATCTGGCGAGTCGTCCTGCCCGCCGCGCTGCCGGGAATCCTGACCGGCGGCATTCTGGGCGTCAGCCGCGCGGCCGGGGAAACCGCGCCCATCATGTTCACCGCCGCGGTTTTCTACACCCCCGACCTGCCTTCGTCCATATTCGACGAAATCATGGCGTTGCCCTACCACATCTACGTATTGGCGACGGCAGGCACCGAAATCGAGTCCACGAGACACCTGCAATACGGCACGGCTCTGGTCCTCATCGTGATGGTCCTCGGACTGAATCTGTTGGCCATCATCTGGCGAGCCCGTCTTAGGCGAAAAATGAAATAAACCGTTCGCGCCATCCCGCCAAACGGGCGGCATCGAACCTGACGCAGAGGAATTGCAAACCATGGAAAAAAAGCTGAAAATGGCGTCCAACGATCTGGACTTCTATTACGGAGATTTCAAAGCGCTGCACAACGTCAGCCTGGACTTCTACGAGAACGAGGTTACCGCGTTGATCGGCCCTTCCGGATGCGGAAAAAGCACGTTTCTCAGATGTCTGAACCGAATGAACGACCTGATCCCTGTCAGCCGCGTGGATGGGGAAGTGACCCTGGACGGATACGATATCTACGCGCCGTCCGTGGACGTCGTCAGTTTGCGCAGCAAAATCGGGATGGTGTTCCAGAAACCCAATCCCTTCCCGAAAACCATTTTCGAAAACGTGGCCTACGGCCTTCGGGTCAACGGCATGAAAAACAAGTCCCGGATCGCCGAACGCGTAGAAGAAAGCCTCTTGCAGGCGGCGCTCTGGGACGAGGTCAAGGACCGCATGAACGACTCGGCCCTGGGGCTTTCCGGCGGACAGCAGCAAAGACTCTGCATCGCCCGCGCTCTTGCCGTGGAGCCGGAAGTCCTGCTCATGGACGAACCCGCGTCCGCCCTGGACCCTATCGCCACCCAGAAAATCGAGGAATTGATCCACCAGCTCAAGACAAGCTACACCATTATCATCGTTACGCACAACATGCAGCAGGCGGCGCGGGTTTCCGACATCACGGCGTTTTTCTATCTGGGAAAACTCATCGAAGTCGATGATACCGATACGCTGTTTACAAGACCCCATCTCAAACAAACCGAGGAGTACATCACCGGACGCTTCGGTTGATACCGGAAAGGAAGTGCCTATGACAAAGCATTTCATCAGAGAACTGGACAAGACAAAAAAAATGATCCTCTCGCTGGGCGCTATGGCGGAAGAACGACTGCATATGGCCGTCAAGGCGGTCAAGGACAAGAACGTTTTCATCGCCGAAAAAATCATCAAGTCCGATTACGAGCTGGACGAAATGGAGGTGGAAGTCGAGGAGGAATGCCTCAAAATCCTCGCCCTTCACCAGCCCGTGGCCATGGATCTGCGGTTTATCGTTGCCATGATCAAGATCAACAACGACTTGGAACGAATCGGAGACGAGGCCGTCAACATCGCCCAGCGGGTCGAAATCATCGCCAAATGGGACGAGCCCAAAATGGTGTTCGACTACACCGAAATGGCCGAAAAGACGCAGAAGATGCTCAAGATGAGCCTTGACGCTCTTGTGAAGACGGATACGGACCTCGCATTCAAGGTCAGCATCTTCGACGACGATATCGACGAGATCAAAGACCAAGTCTACGACAAGGTGAAAAACGCCATCGACGAACATACCGACCGCGGCGGCTATCTGATCAACCTCCTTCTGATCTCCAGGCACCTGGAACGTATCGCCGACCACGCCACCAACATCGCCGAAGAGGTTATCTACATGATCGAGGGCGAAATCATCCGGCACGGCAATTATTGACCATTCCGGGAGCATTCCGAATACGTTAGCGCCGCCTTCCACGGCGGCGCGGTGCTTTCAACAATTGCGGAATCACGGCTCGTACGCAGCCATGGAAGACCACGCCACCGTTGAAAAATGCTGGTTGTAACGGATTTGGGGGAGCGGCAATGCGTAGGTTGGGTTGAGCGGGGTTCATGTTGGGTTTCGCTTGCTTCCCAACCGTTTCGCGCGCCTTCTCCGTTTGTTCGATAGAATTCCGTAGCGAAACCCAACAATTTACGACGCTCAACCCAACCTACATTCCACCCGCCCCCAAATCCGTTATAACCAGGAAAAATGCACTGTCATCCTTCCGGCAATGTTTAAGAATCCGGGATGGACCCTTCTTGGGTACCTTGTCGCAGTCGCTCGCCTAAATCGATTTCCGGTTGATTTTCCCGCCGATTCGTGAAATTAAAAACAGGTTCGGTAAACGCGAAAGCGTTCGTATCGTGTTTGAGAAAACATTGAAAATATCATCGGCAAAGGAGGTCCGACAATGCAAGAATTTTCCTACAAGGAAATGTTTCCCTTGGGTCCCGATACAACGGAATACCGCCTGCTGACCAAGGAATACATCGAAACGTCTTCGTTCGAGGGAGAAACCGTTCTCAAGATCGACCCGAAAGCCTTGACATTGCTGGCGCAGGAGGCCTTTCGGGACGTCTCCCACCTCCTGAGGCCCGCCCACCTCAAACTGGTCTCCGACATTTTCGACGACCCCGAAGCCTCGGATAACGACAAATTCGTCGCCCTGGAGATGGTAAAAAACGCCATTATCGCCGCAGAGATGGAGTTTCCCCTCTGCCAGGACACAGGCACGGCCATTGTCATGGGGAAAAAAGGACAGCAGGTCTGGACCGGCGGCGGCGACGAAGAGGCCTTGTCTCTGGGCGTCTTCAACGCCTACACGAAAAACAACCTCAGATACTCCCAGAACGCCCCGCTTTCCATGTTCGAAGAGGCCAACACCAAATGCAACCTCCCGGCGCAAATCGACTTGGCCGCCATCGACGGCGACGTCTACAAGTTCCTGTTCATGGCAAAAGGCGGGGGCTCGGCCAACAAGACCTATCTGTACCAGGAAACCAAGGCCGTTTTGAATCCTGACACGCTGATCGAGTTCATGCGGGAAAAAATGAAGTCCCTGGGGACCGCCGCATGCCCGCCGTACCATTTGGCGTTCGTCGTCGGCGGCACCTCTGCGGAGCTTTGCCTGAAAACCGTCAAGCTGGCCTCCGCAGGGTACCTGGACCATCTGCCCGTGCAAGGCTCCGAAACCGGCCATGCCTTTCGAGATCGCGAGCTGGAAGGCAGGCTGCTGGAAATATCCAGGGAGCTGGGACTCGGCGCGCAGTTCGGCGGCAAGAATTTCTGCCTGGAAACCCGTGTGGTCCGTCTGCCCAGGCACGGCGCCTCCTGCCCCATCGGATTGGGGGTGAGCTGCAGCGCGGACAGGAACATCAAGGCCAAAATCACGGCCGACGGCGTTTTTCTGGAAAAGCTGGAAAGAAACCCCGCCCGCTTTCTTCCAGAATCCACCGTCTCCGAAGAGGGGGCGGTCAAGGTGGATTTGAACCGGCCCATGGACGAAATCCGCGCCCAATTGAGCCAGTACCCCATCGCAACCCGTCTGCTTCTCACCGGAAAAATCATCGTGGGAAGGGACATCGCCCACGCCAAGCTCAAGGAGCGTCTCGACAAAGGCGAAGGGCTTCCCCAATATTTGAAGGATCACATCATCTATTACGCGGGCCCGGCCAAGACGCCCGAAGGATACGCATCGGGTTCGTTCGGTCCCACCACGGCCGGACGAATGGATTCCTACGTTCCGATTTTCCAGGCCCAAGGCGCATCCATGGTCATGCTGGCCAAGGGAAACCGCTCCAAGCTGGTGACCGATTCGTGCAAGAAACACGGAGGCTTCTATCTGGGTTCCATAGGAGGCCCGGCCGCCCGCCTGGGAAAAGAGTGCATCACCGATGTCCAAGTGCTCGAATATCCGGAACTGGGCATGGAAGCCATTTTCATGATTACGGTAAAGGATTTTCCGGCCTTCATCATCGTGGACGACAAAGGAAACGATTTCTTCGCGAACTTGTTATAAAAATGGTTGCCTTTCTTTTTTGGAATATCAATCGAAAGCCATTGACCGACAGAATTGTCAATTTGGTCTGCGAAAATAGGGTCGATGTTCTTATGCTTGCGAATGTGAAATCGACCCTGCTGAATTGTTGTCGGCTCTTAACCGAAATGAAAAAGAGTATGACTATTCCGAATCGCCAGGCTGTACGAAAATAAAAATCTTCACGAAATTCAACAAAAAATATGTTCCGCCCCAGTGGGAGGATGATCGCACGACAATCAGGCACTTGCGATTGCCAGGCAAAAAAAATATTTTATTAGCGGTTACGCACTTGCCGAGCAAGATGTATTCTTCGAGTGATAGCTTGGCGATCGAAGCCGGAATTTTGGCTGGCAGGATTCGATGTGCCGAAAATCTCGCGGGCCATTCAAGAACAATTCTTGCTGGCGATTTGAATATGAACCCTTTTGAGGTTGGGATTGTAGGTTCTGCGAATCTTCACGGAGTGATGGATCGAAAAATAGCTCAAAAAAAGGAAAGAAAAGTCCAATCAAGAAAGTACCCGTTCTTTTACAATCCCATGTGGGGGATGCTGGGAGACTCCAGGTCTGGCCCCCCGGGAAGCTTTTATTATCCCGGCACCCAGCATGTCGAATATTTTTGGCATATGTTTGACCAAGTGATGTTGCGCCCGGACTTGCTGGAATATTTCGACAATCGTGATTTGAAGATTCTTCTGTCGGATGATGAGTATTCTTTAATCACAAAGGATGGTTTGCCTGACAAGAAAACGTGTTCTGATCATTTGCCACTTTTTTTTAAACTAACCGTTTGATTTTGGGAGGGGTTATGGCGACAGTAACAAGCCTATGGCCGAAAGATATTCAGATAAAGACGGCAAAAGCGCCCGTTGCTGTTTTGCGAGAGCAAGCGAAGGCGCTTGGAGAAATGACCAACTATTCCATTCATGGGGAAGTTATTCCGCATCCCATTGAAGAAGGGACCTTTTTTTATACTTTTAATATAGCATGTCCCTCTCTGGGAAATTACCGATATTCGCTCTTAAGCATCCAGCACGACATAAATCTATATCCTGTTCAAATTACTACTTCAGAAGATATATACCAGGAAATTCAAAACAACAAGGAAATAGACAGCACCAGTTACAAAGAAATATTCGCGTCTTCGGAAGATGAATTGTTGATCATATTGGAGACGATTTTTAAATCTGAAAAAACCAAGCATGTTATTGCATCTCTTCTTTCTCAAGTTGAATCGGGAGCACTTTGGTAAGCATATCGGTGCAGTCTCTATTGTTCCAAGGCCGAAAAGCGTCGCAGAAGTTCGGCATGATATCGTAGGGTTTGCGCATTTTGAGAAGACGCTCTAAATTTTCACAGGTCGAAATTTCCCGTTGGCTTTCCTCCATCCAGTCAAGCGGCACGCAAGCGCCCCGGCTGTCTTCCGCCATATTTTTTCCGCAATTTTCAGGTTGTTTCGTGCGATCAGCTTTTTTTAGCATTTTCCCTGCCGCTGTTCAACAAGGCCTCGGCGTGGTCCAAAGCGCTTTGTGTGATTTCCACGCCGCCAAGCATCCGGGCGAGTTCCAGGATTCGAGCTTTGTCGCCAATGGGTTCGATGGTGGTGCGGGTGCGGTCGTCCTTGACGTGCTTGGAGATGCGGAAATGGTGGTCTCCGAAGCGGGCGATCTGGGGCAGGTGGGTGATGCAGATCACCTGGCAGCGGTTCGACAGGGCGTACAGCTTGATTCCCACCATTTCGGCGACATCGCCGCCGATGCCGGCGTCCACTTCGTCGAACACGATGGTTTCCACGGAATCGGTCTGGGCCAGGAGGGCCTTCAGAACGAGCACCACGCGGGAGAGTTCGCCGCCGGATGCAATGGCGGCCAGAGGTTTTAAGACCTCTCCGATGTTGGGCGATATCATGAACTCGGCCCGGTCCATGCCGGTTTCGCCCACCGCGTTTTCTCCGGAGAGAAGGTAGGGGGAGGCTGCGGTGTCTCCGGGAATCGGCTCGATGGCCACGGCGAAGCGGGTGCCGGACATTTTCAAGTCCGCCAGCTCGGTTTCCACGATTTTCGAAAGCTCTTGCGCGGCTTTCTTTCTGTTTTCGGAAAGGGAGGTCGCTTCCTCGGCGAGTTTCTCGTTGAGCTTGGAAAGCCGTTGTTTCAAGTCCTCGATGCTCTCCGACACGTTTTCGAACGAGAACAGTTCCTTTCCAATCTTTTCCAGGTACGCCAGGATGTCCTCGATGGTCTTTCCATATTTTCTTTTTAATTTCCGGATGAATTCCAGGCGGTTTTCGATCTCCTCGATGCGTCGTTCGTCCACCTCGACCGTTTCCAAATAGGAGCGCAGGTCGTTGCTGATGTCCTCGATCTGGAAGGCCGCGTCCTCCAAGCCCTTGACCTTGGGGGCGACATCGGGATCGACGGCGGCGACCTTTTCCAGGTCCCTGCAGATTTCCACTGCGGTTTCCACCACGGCGCCTGGCATGCCGTATAGCTTTTCATAGGCCTGGTTGACCGTCCGCAGGATGAACTCGGCGTTTTTCAGGCGTGCCAGCTCTTTTTCGAGTTCTTCGTCCTCTCCGGGGGAGAGGGTGGCTTCGATGATTTCCGTTTTCTGGAATTTCAGCAGTTCCAAGTGTTCTGTCCGGTCGTTTTCCATTCGAGAGAGCTTTTTCAGCTCGGCGATCAGCGGCGTTGCCTGATGGTAGAGAGCGCGGACTTTTTCCCGCTGCCGGCACAGGCCGCCGAACTGGTCGAGAATGTCCAGATGGAGGTCCTCTTTTAAAAGTCCCTGGTGGGCGTGCTGTCCGGAAATGCTGGCGAGGTTTTCCGTGATTTCGGTCAGGGCCTGCATGGTGGACAGGCGGCCGTTGATGTAGACCTTGTGGCGTTCGGTGTGGGAGACGATTCTCCGGACGATCAGGCCCTCGGAGGGGTCGAACCCCTGCCGTTCCATGGCTTTGGCCGCGTCGCTTTCCGGCGCGATGTCGAAGAAGGCCTCCAGCTCGGCGGTTTCCGATCCGGTGCGAATCAGCTTGGCATTGGCGCGCGCGCCCAAAAGAAGGTTCACGGCATTGATGACGATGGATTTTCCGGCGCCTGTCTCGCCGCTCAGGACGGTCAGGCCGTCGGAAAAGGAAATCCGAAGATCGTCTATGATGGCAAAATTCTTGATCGAAAGTTCGGAAAGCATCGAATTTCGTCTTTCACCCTCGCAAGTTTTATTTGAAGTACGAAAAAACCACAGATATATTTCACATGCGCAATTTTTTGTAAAGTTACAAATAGATGCGATTATGATCTTTTCATTCTGCGAAACCCGTGATATTTGGAAGAATTATGGAAAACGAAGATACGACATACCGGAAAAAACTGGTTGCCGACTGGCAGGCCCTGATGCGTACGTTCATCCGCCCGGAGGACGATGCGTGCAGGAACACCCTTTTGAAATACATGGAGCAGATCCTGTTCGGGCTTCACGAATTCTTGAGAAAAAACGTGGGGGTCACCGAGGAGCTGCCGCTCAAGGAGCTGGGCCGGAGGTTCCGGGACACCCAGATCGGAGAGCACCCGGAAAAGAAACTGGCCGATGTCATCACCGACCTGGTCGAGGACATCGCCCCCTACGCCGTGAACGTGGCTTCCCCATACTTCGTGGGGCACATGACCTCGGCCATTCCCTTTTTCATGGTGCATCTGAAGACCATCGCGGCCGCTCTGAACCAGAATGTCGTAAAACTGGAGACTTCCAAGATTGTATCGGTCCTGGAAAAGCAGCTCCAGGCGAAAATCCACAGGCTGATTTTCAAAAAGAGCGAGGATTTCTACAGAGAGCATGTACAGAACCCGGAAACCACGTTGGGTGTATTCATCGAGGACGGCACTCTGGCCAACCTCACGGCGCTCTGGGTCGCGCGCAACCGCCTGTTCGCCCCCAAACCGGGTTTCGCCGGGGTCGAGGCCGACGGAATCGTCGCCGCCTACCGCGCGTACGGAATCGAACGGCTGGTGGTCCTGGTTTCCGCACTGCACCACTATTCCCTGAAAAAGGCCGGGGGGGTCCTGGGAATCGGCAACGAAAACGTGATCGCGCTGGATTTGGACGACAACAACCACATCGATCTGAAAGCGCTGGAAAACGCGGTGAAAGAGTACGGCGACAAAGACGGCAAGACCCGGATCATGGCGGTGATCGGCGTCGCGGGAGCAACGGAAACCGGCACGGTGGACCCTTTGCGGCCCATGGCCGAGATCTGCAAGGAACACGGGCTCCATTTCCACGTGGACGCCGCCTGGGGAGGCCCAACCCTCATGTCGGAAAAGTATCGCGGCCTTCTGGACGGAATCCAACTCGCCGATTCCGTAACCATCGACGGCCACAAGCAGTTCTACATGCCCATGACTTGCGGCATGGCCTATTTCAACGATCCCACCTGCATGGACGCTGTCCGGTACCACTCCAACTACGTGATCCGCCGGGGATCCGCAGACCTCGGAATCAAGTCCCTGAATGGCTCCCGGGAGGCGGTCTCCCTGATTCTCGACAGCGCCTTGAAGATTATGGGGGCCAGGGGATACGCCCTTCTCATCGACCACGGCATCGAAACCGCCCGGCAATTCGCCGACGAAATTCGCTCCAGAAAGCTTTTCCAGCTCGTCACCCCTCCGGAACTGAACATTCTCACCTACCGGGTGTGCCCCGAATCGGTCGCAAAGCAATTGGAACGCGCTCCTGTCGATGAAAGACGGGAAATCAACGAACGGCTCAACGAAATCAACAAGACCGTCCAGCGCATCCAAAGGGAAACTGGCAAGAGCTTCGTCTCCAGGACCACACTGACCAAGAACAGGCGAAACGGGGAAAAGATCGTGGTGCTGCGGTCGGTTATCATGAACCCCATGACCACCATCGAAATTCTCGATCAAGTCCTGGACGAACAGGAGCAGATATTCCGAGAGGCCTTTCCGGAGCAAGCCGGCGCACCATCTTTTTAAGCCGGAATCGGCCAACCGATTCCGTCATTCCGGGCGTAGCTTGCGGAGACCCGGAATCCAGGCGATGGTCGAGGCTTCTGCGTAACTGATCCGGCCGAAGTTAAAACCACCCCCCATCCGCTTCCGTCGTCTTTTCTTTTCTTTCCTTTCCTTTTGATTCGATTTGACGGGCCCGTCCAAATGTTACACTTTTGTGCGCAATCGCTCCTCGAAAATTACAATCATGTCTCGCATCTACAGAGAACCATAACAATACCAGTAAATATTCGGTTAACCCATGCAGCAATGCACTTTCTACTTGTTTACTTTGACAGCAATATTTGTTTGAAATTCCTATCCAAAGGATAAAGGTAAATGTCCTTCTTCGGTATTCTTGCATTGTGGTCTCCGAGCTTTCCTCTGCCCTTGGTTTGTCCGACGCAAATCCAGTTTGCGGCCTTGTAGCATGTTCCCTTGAACTTTCCGGATTCGACGAATGTCTCCAATAAGACAGGCTGGAGATTGTACTTCAAGTGCCAATCCGCGGGAAGTCTCTTTGCAATGGCTCCGAGAATCATGGAGGCGAGGTTTTTCGATCTCACCCAGGGAAGGACCAGGAAACGAGAGTTGTTGACGATCAAATTCAACCCGCTTTGCCGTTGACGATCATTCCATCCAATATAGAGATCCCTCGGGGCGGTCTTCCAGGCGGCCGCACCGAAACCGAGCAGGGCCAGAAGATCGTCTCCGTTGCCGACCATGTAGCGCAACTGTGCGCCGGCAAGCCTCTTGTAGCCCAAATAGTGATAGCGATGCATGTATTCGTTCCACAGGCGGGATTGTCTTTTACCGGAGACCAAGTCTAAACGCAGATCGGCCAGATGCCCCGCCGGAGTTGTCAAGGGCGGTTTTTCGGCGGTCTCTTCGGTAAATCGGATTCGCATTTGGGGGTTGCCGTTGAGACCTCGGGACGGCGGCAGGCTTATCAGGCCGGATTCGCACATGCGCAGCATGGCCACTCGACAGCTCATGTCCTTGAGTCCGCCGTCGGGCTTGTACCATTGCAAGGCTTCGCAAACCAGTCTGGAAATCGCGGTGCGGCTGTTTCCGGGATCTCGCGCGACAATGGCGCGTATGGTTTCTATTTCCTCGGAGCTGAAATCTCTTCCGCAATATCGATAAACGCCCATTTTATCAGGAGGAATCCCGAGGAGCCGGTTCGAAGGATAATTCGGCCAGCCTTCGCCTTGTCATATTCCAGGGCAAAAAAGCCCGAATGTCCCGGGGAGGCTTGCCCCCGTTTTCCGCGCAAGCTTGCAGATACGTTTCGAGCCACTGCCTGGGATTCAAATTGAAAAGGCCCGGCGTCTGAAAAACGCCGAACAAGACGGCGGCCAATCGGCCGCTCCGATCGGAACCGGAACCATAGTAGTTTTTGCGGCCCGCTACCGGGCCGCGCACTTGCCTCTCCGCTTTGTTGTTGTCCATCGGAATTTCCGGATGATCGACGAAAACCGTCAAGCCGTCCCAATGGTTGTCGAGGCTGTCGAGCACCTTTTTGCAAGCATAATGCGTATTTTCGTCCAGGCGCTCAACTTCCATTTTTTCCGCCATTTCGTCCACCGTCCGCCTCAATTGCTCGTCTCGTTCGGCAAACTTTTCGGGCTGCTCCAGCAACTCCAGCCTGGAATTGTTCAAGTGATAAATCCTGCCGATCAACGACACCCATTCCATGGCCCAATCCGAATTTTGGGGCCAGGTGCCGGCAACGGCCAGAAAATCCCTGCGAACATGCGACCGGCAATAGACAAGGACGATGCCGCAGTCCTTGGCCATGGATTTGCAGGCGCCGTAGCGATCCACATTGAGGAAGCCTTCCGCGTCTTCTCCGAAATGCTCCTTCGGGACTTTGGCGCTTCGACTCGGATCGAGAACGCAGACCACTGCGGACTCGGAAATGAAAACCCGCAAATACCATCTGTATCCGACTTTGCCTTCGATCATGGCGAAAACGTACCAGCGGGTCTCGTCCGCGTGCCATTGTTTTTCTTCGAGGTTTTTGGCGACTATCGCTTCGTAGACGGGGTCGAATATCGGAGCCATGGCCTTCAGCCCGTCGGTCAGCGTGCCTTGCGCCAAGTCGAAGTCGCGGGTGCGCAAATCTTCCAGGAGCCGATTCGTCGGCCTCATGAAGAGATATTTGTCCAACAGCGCTTCGACCCGGACCGAAACGCCGTAAATTCCCTTGGGCAGGACTCTGGGGGCGGCAGGCGCGCAGACGATTTCGGGCCGGGGACAACAGCGACATGCGGGAATATACTTTTTTCGTTTGACGATTCGCCTGTGGGCCCTGACCTCGATTTCGAGAATCTCGGAATCTTCCGTATCCGGAAACTCCTCGAAAGGAAGCCCGCAAACCGAACAGGTTCGTTCGTTTTCGGGCAGGCGCAAAACCTCCGTTTCCGCTTCCAGATGGGAATAGTCCCTGCGACCGTGACCTCGGCTCCCGCGCTGCCGGCCTCCGGGTCTCTTTTCGCCCTCGGGTCTTTCGGTTTCGGATTTACCCGAACGTTTTTCGGACTTGCGTCCGTAAAGCTGTTTTTCGCGAAGTTTAAGCTTCGCTTCAAGTTCGGCCTTCTCTTCCTTGAGCCTGGCCTCTCTTTCGACGGCCTTGGCGTGCATTGCGCGCCAGTAGCTCCTCTCGCTGTTCAATATCGAAATTTCACGGCGAAGCGGACAATTGTCGCAGACCTCTATACCGTATGAACCTAACGGAACCGCACCCGAAACAACCGGATTCCCGTTCTCTGCGCTTTCAACGGTGTCTATTGGAGCCGATTCCCCGACCTCCTCGCAAATTGGCTCGGATGCGCGTATATTCTTGGCATGCGTACACATGCCCTCTTTCTATCATGAAAGAAAGCGCCGTGTCCCGCACTTTTTTTCATATTATCAGAATTTTTCCAGTTTGTCCTGAACGTGAAGCTTGTAGGACATGATGAACTGACTACCCACGGAAATACAATTGCATCGATTGTTTACTATGGTGTGTTAACCGAATATTTACGACAACGGAATACGCAACCAGCTGCTCAACGCCTTTTCGATCCAGACCGAAATCAGGCCGGACAAAAGGCAGCTCTTTGAAAACTGGGCTTTCGGGGAAATAACCAAGGGATTGAGAATTCAGGACTCCCTGAAATTCTGGCGGAGCAAGTCCGGGGCGGAGGTCGATTGCGTTATCGAACACAGGGAAAATATATTTCCCATGGAAGTCAAGTTCTCGTCGCTGAAAAATCCTAAAATCAGCCGTTCGATGCGAAGTTTTATCGACGCCTACCGGCCCGAGGAGTTCGTTTTCCTGAACATGTCCCTGGAGGAAACGGTCGAAGTCGGCCGAACCCTACTTTTGTTTGCGACCCCGGTCGGTCTGCAAGCATGGCTGAACAGGATTTTGAAATATTGATGCCCTTCGAAAGATTTCGAGCCTTGGTTCTCTTTGTCGGAGGGTCAAAAAGCTAAGACTCTTCGATCCGGCGTTTGATTTCAGAAGCTCCACATGGCTGATCGCTTCGAAAACTTTGGCAAATCATCGCTCGATGAGGAGATCGCGCTCTCGGTTTTCCAAAGTCACGCCGCCAAATCTTCCCTTAAACTCGATGATCGAGTTTTTTCCGCCCAACAGCTTGAAATGAATTTTCTGAAAAACCTGGATCAAGACTTGCGCGAATCTTTGCTTGTCCAATTGCGCAATCTTTGGCCCCACGCCTCCACCGCCATCGAGTGAAACACCCTGACCCTCGGACAAACGGCTTCTGTGCTGCAAGAGGGGCTCGCCATTTCCGGAAAGCCCCTGAAAGACCACGAAGTAGTGGTGGGCCATGCCAGGGCCATCGATATTGCCTACCAACTGGTGGAAAATGATACGGGGTTGTCGCAAGATTGTTTGTTTTCTTTGCACAGGGCTGGTCAGACACGACAAGCGATCGATGCATGGCTGCCGGCCAGGCGCTGAAAGAAAAATAGCTGCTGCCTTGCCCGGATGCCCTGGGAACTTTCGTCTCTTTTTGCGAACAGGCATGGGGGGGTGGATTCTCTATCCCTGGGAGAGGTAGTCCGCAAGATTCAGGAAAGAAGGGAGCGAATTCTCGCAGCAGAGTGAAAGGGCTGGCAAAGGCCCGGAAATTGTCGTCAATTTCAACATCGACGATGCATATCCGGCATGCGCCAAAACGTTCATGTCAATGACGACTTACTTGTCGAAAGGAGGATGTTGATTTCAACGCTTGTCACACCCACACGGCATATATCTTTTTATCCTCGAATTCGATTCGCTCCCGCCTGAATTCCTTGCTCTTGTTGAAATCATAAATCAGAAGATATCCCTTTTTCAGGGAATATGTGTCCAGATAACGGCTAAGTTGCTCCAGTCCCATCCGGTGATATTTGGGACCGTGCCAGATTTTAAGTTCGATCACATACCGTTTTGGCCCACAGGTGACGACGATATCCATGCGCCGTTCCTCGGACACATTGGGCTCCTTGAAATCGAATCCCCTGCCGTTTATGATAGGGCGCAGATAAGACAGAAACAGCAGACGCCCTTCCCGTTCCAGGAATTTTGCATCTTTTTCCGAGTAATGCTCCTTCATGAAAGCCTGGAAACGTTCCAGTATGAGTTCGATATCCAAACCATCGTCCGTGTAAAATTCAGGCCCCCTGTAACGATTCCAATCCGGACGTTTTTCCCTTAAAAACCTGGACATCATATAATCGTAAATCCGCTGTTCAAAGATTCGGTTGTGAACCTTGGAGCCTCCGCTTTCGGCTCGAACGAGAATTCCATACAGATGCGCCAGATTCGTCACGGGATCGGAAATATTGAAGGGGAATACTTCGCCATTGATCACCACGTGAAAAATCAGTTCGTATAATTCCGGATTATTTTCCAGATTCTTTACCAGGCTGTCGAACAGGGTGGAGGTATATCCCCCGTCCGAAATCTTGCCGAATGCCGCTTCAACATCAGAGACGAACCAGTTGCCGCCCTCCCGCATGGGAGCGATATCCTCGTCGATGAATTTACAGAGTTTGCTGACAAGCCAGGGATAACCGGAGGTGTAATAGTACAGCTTTTCGGCAATGGCCGGGATGTCCGGCTCGATTTGCTTTTCCCGGCTGTAATCCAGAAGCATGGTTTCGATCTCACGGGAGGAAAAGCTCATGTCTACCTTGAAATCAACGGCGATATTCCATGGGCTGTTGTATCTTCTTGCGTCATCGGGCCGGATTTTGGCCTTGAGGGTTTTGACATCATGAACCCCGGCCAGGATGACCGATTGAAAGGTGTAATCCTGCCCCTCGTTACGCAGTAAATATTTATTCCTCAGCATCCCCAAAAACGTCATAAACAATTGTTTATTACTGCTTTTGTCCACTTTACCGATCAGAAGAACCACCGATTTTCCAGGCAACATGTCCCGAACAAGCTTGGTAATAAAGGGCGACAAGGCGGGAACATTGGTTACCTCTCCGAGGCTCTGTTCCACAAAACGGACCGCTTCCCCGAGGTTCAGAAACTCGAGCCTGGCCAGAAGCATCATCAAGACTTCATATATAAAGGTTTCTTGTTTCCGGTAAGAATCCGGGCCTAATTCCTCGAAAGAGATCTTCAATGCGATATAATTATCTGTCTCGCCGAGTTGTTTTGCCAGTAGGGACAGAGTAGTTGTCTTGCCGAATTGCCGAGGCCGGTTGATGGTGAAATATTCCCCATCTTCCACCAACCGCATGATCTGGTCGATTTTTTCGGATATATCCACCATATAGTGACGGCCGGGGATACAAAGTCCCGTGTCATTGAATTTTTTTCGCATGATTGACCATTCCCCCATTAGCAGCCTGCCGAGTCAATCCGCTTGTTTTCGGCACCGGTCCGCCCCACGAATTGATTACGAGTGAACCTGAAATAGGAACTTAAGATAGGATCTCGCTTTTTGTCAACAACCCATCAATTGTACATCCCCAGCGGAATGATATGCGGCCTTCCCGAATCGCTGTTGATCATCAAGTCGATGCCATAAACGTTTTTGATGTTGAGGGTGCTTAACGTGTCCTCCGGAGGGCCTGCGACGTGGATTTGGCCTGTTTTCAGAAACAGGAGGCGGGTACATCAAGGCGATTCCAGCCAGGATCAGGGTTTCCGGGGACACGCCCCGGAGCCTGGCTACGCCGTACACCATGAACGCGGAGAGCATGGCAAAGAAAAAGGCGTTTCCGATCACCAGGTATTTTCCCCCGCCGACCAGTCCGATTCCCAGGACGATAGCCAGAGACGCGCGAACCCTGCTCCCGAAGATATGCCCACGGTAAAGGGGCTCACCAGAGGGTTGCGAAGGATGCTTTGCATGGCGGCGCCGGACACCGCGAAGCCGGCTCCGGCCACCACGGCCATTGCGATTCGGGGCGCGCGAAGTTCCCAGACGATGGTGTCGGCCAGTCTTCCGGGCGACGCCACGGCCGAAGGGAACAGCTTTGCCAGCACGGACGCCAGCACGTCCCCGGCGCCTATGGACGACGCCCCCCAGGAAGCGGCCCACAGGACCATGCCGAACAGAATCGCCAACCCGGACACGGGAAAAAGCGCCTTGCCCATGGCCGACTTGGCCTGCGCGACCCTCAAGTCTTCCAACCGCGCGCTTTCGATATCTTTCATGGATAAAACCATACTCCCCGGCATGTTATGTCAAACCACCTTTCCAGATATTCCTTGTGAAAAAACAGGCCAGATTAGAGTACTGTTTTTTAGAACAAAGGCGAACAAATCTGTAGAATCTCATAGACAATTGTTGTTTATAAGCTCTGTTTATAGGGCAAGAAATTGAGATTCTCATGATCGATCATTCCAATTGGCGGCGTGATGCCAGGAGTTATAGCGACTCGCCCGGTCGCCTTTTTTCATATTCGCGAATATCGCTTTCGCTCAAATTGTTGTGCAAGGGTATCTCGGGACGCTTTAAAACCAATAATAGTTCGTCCTTGTTGGCGTGGATTCGCTTCAAGGTTTCGTTCAATGTCGCGAAGTCCGTTTTTTCCTGGAATATTTCGTCGAATCGCCTCTCGATGAAAATTTTTCGCCGCGTCGTCGGATTCTCCTTGTATTCCTTCAGTTTCTCGTAGAATTTCCAGATTTCCGATTTTTTGTCTTCGAGAGTCTGCCGCTGCCTTTCGTTGAATCCCGTCATCTTGTTGACGCTTCTTTCCGCGTGAATCCAGCAAAGCGCGTGAAGAAACACGTTGAACTGACCGGCGTCGCCGCTGACTATCACAAGGTCGGTGTTGAATCCGTGCTCCATCAGACTGCCGACGAGAGCCCCCTCCGCGGCGATTTGAATGTGGCTCGCCCCGGTTATCCCGAGGTCGTTCAAAAAGGCGTTCCACGCTTGCTCGTCGGACAGAATCGTATTCTCGCGAGCGGCCAGCTCGGGCAATATCTTTTTCGGCAGTCCGCGATCGGCCATATAGGCCAGCGCATCGACATTGAGCACGTAATCCTTGTAGCCGGCGCGCAGAATCTTCGGAAAATTTATCCGGCTCTTGCTTTCGGTGCTTTCGAAATACGCGAATCCTTCGTTGCCGACGTGGGTGCAGTAGCCGTTTTTGCCGTCGTGCCTCGCCCCGGTGTCGTCGATGTTGACGTGGCTCGAGGTCTCCAGGCCCGCCGGCAGGATATCTTCCTTTTCGGCATGGAAAGGCTCCTTGTCTTCGACGATGATTTCGTTGATCTTTCCCTTGGAAATGTCGATTCCCATATCGAGCAGCTGTTCGTATATCAGGGGCTGCGTCACATGACAGCGATGGTATTGGTGCAGAATGAAACATTTCAGGGTCCTGCCGAAATGCCCGTCCACATGGTCGGGCAGCTTTCCGACGATGCACTCCTTGTTCGGGCCTTCCCATCGTTCGATGAGATACATGACGTTGCGGGGCTCGACGACGAGATCCTGAACCGTGTATTCGTGCCAGTCCTTGAAGACGCTTCCTTCCGGAATATGATCGGGTTTGACCGGAACGGTTTCGTGTATCTCGATCGATCTGGTCTTGCTTCGCTTTTGCGATCCGGCTCGCTTGCCATTTTTGTCTTTGGCCTTCTTTTTCTTCGTTTTGCCGAGATTCGACGGAGGGACCTTTGGTTTCTGATTGGTGCCTTTCAACCTGGCTATTTCGTCTTTTAAAACTTGAATGGTCTCCTCCTGAAGCTTGATAATTTCAATCAAACTCAGGACAAGGGGCGTTCTTTCGTTTTCCGGAATTTGGTTTATCGTGTTCGATACACTCATATCAATGAGTATAAGCCTAAATTACCCGCTTGTCCCGAACTTTTTTTCATTTTACCCGAACTTTTTGAGATGTTACCGTTCAGCCACCCTCTGGGGACAGGCTTCCCCGCCTACGGTGATGGTCCTCAGCTCGGTCAATATCCCGTTGCAGTCGGGCATGGCCCCCAACGCGGTGGGAGACATGGCTACGGCGGTGATGCGGTTTTCCTCAAGTAGCCGTACCAAGCCCGGGCCGGGAAGCAGTTCGTCCGGGTCAGCCATGAACAATGTTCCGCCGGCCACCAGCGTGCGAAAGATTTCACCCACTGCGGCGTCGAAACTGATTGATAGCATCTGCAATACTCGGCTTTCGCGTGTAATTTCAAACATTCGGACTTGGGATTGAATTATGTTGGTCAGACTGTGGTGTTCCACCATCACGCCTTTGGGCAGACCGGTGGAACCCGAAGTGAAAATCACATAAGACAAGTCAGTCAAAGATACTTGAACTTCGGCAACGTCGGAATCCAAGCGGTAAATATCCGGCGAAGTGATGTCCGCGAGGGTGAGATCCGCTTTTTGTCGCATAATTACGGGCGCCAGTTGCGAATTTGAGACCAGCAGGGTACAGCGGGTTTCATCGAGAATATGGCGGATGCGTTCTGGCGGCAACCCGGCATCGATGGGCACGAAGGCCCCGCCAGCCTTCACACCTGCCTTTCTAAGCAAGGCTTTCATCCGGTTGCTACGCCGATCCAGTTCGTCGTAGCTCAGGCAACGGGTTTTATAGCATACCGCTGGATGATCGGGAAACCGCCTGGCGTTGTCGGCCACGATCTGGTGCTCAGTTCGGGATTCCGGTTCAATGTCCTGTCCGTTCCAAACTGTCAAAATCTCTTTTCGTTCCTCTTCCCCGGACATATCCAGTCGGGAGATTGGGACATCGGGCTTGCGGGTGGCCTCCTGCACCAAGTTCTGCAGGTGTACGATCATGCGATCAATGGTTTCCGGGCGGAAAAGCTCTGTGTCGTAAGCCATGGTAACTTTGATCAGGCTGTCCTTGGTATCCCGAGTTGACAACAGCAAATCGAAATTGGCATGGCCTGTGTCGTTGTGGGGCTCTCCAGGTCGAAACGCCGGCCCGTTGCTTTTTGCGCCTGCCTTCAGGGTGCGCCCCCCCGGGTTGTGGATCAGCATGAACTGAAACAAAGGGGAGCCCTGCCGGCTCAAGTCCCGGTGGGGCTGGAGCTGTGCAATGGTCTCCTCAAATGGGAGGTCCATGTTGGCATAGGCTCCAAGGCAACAGTCCCTAACCCGATCAAGGATCTCCCGGAAGGTAGGATCGCCGGAAAAATCGGTGCGGAGCGGCACGGTATTCACAAAAAGGCCGATGAGCTTTTCCAGTTCCACCCGGATCCGGTTGGTCATGGCGGATCCGATGACAATGTCGTCCTGTCCGCTGTATTTGAAAAGCAAAAGCTGATACACCGCCACCAGGCACATGAACATGGTGGCACCCTGTTCGCGGCCGAGGCGGTAAAGCACAGTCCCTGTTTCGGACGGAATCTCGAATTTGACCTTTTTGCCGAAAAAACCATGCACCGGCGGCCGGGGGAAATCCGTGGGAATCTCCAGCAGGGCCGCGCCATCCAATTTTTGGCGCCAATACGCCAGCTGGCGCTCGAAAAGATTGCCTTTGATATTCTCCCGCTCCCATACTGCAAAGTCCGCAAACTGCAGTGGCAAGGGCGGCAGTTCTGGAGCCCGCCCCCGGCACCGGGCCGAGTAAAACGCCCCTAAGTCTGCAAGGTAAACCCCCATGGACGGGCCATCGGCGATGATGTGGTGAAACGCAGTATTCAATAGGTACTCGCTTTCATCCAGCTTGACCAACTGGAACCGAATCAGCGGACCATTCTCGAAATCCCATGGTATTTTGCTCAGTTGCGCTCCGTGCCAGCGGGCTTTTTCCATCCGTTCCTCCTCGGGCAGATGGGCGACGTCTACAAGATCCAATTGAAGCTTTTCCAGTTTCGGCCTGGCGACCTGACGAGGCTCGCCGTTATGAAACACGAAAACGGTCCGCAGAATTTCGTGCCGGTCCACTATGTCCTTAATCGCCTTTTCCAGGGCCTCCAGGTCCAGTTTACCTGAGAATATGGCATTGCTTGGAATCGTATAGGTGGGCAACTGAGGAAAAAGTTGGCCCAGCACCCACAACTGTTGCTGAGTAAAGGTTAGCGGTGCATCCTTGCCTCGGTCGGCCGCTTCAATGGCGAATGGCAACTCCTCTTTATGCCGGTCGCTTTGGATCCATTCGGCCAATGCGGACACCGTGGGGGCTTCAAAAATGCCTTTAAGCTGAATGTCAGACCTAAGAATCCGGGTCAGCCGGGCCGTGGCCTTGGTAGCGGCAAGGGAGTGCCCCCCGAGTTCGAAAAAGTTGTCGTCCGTTGAAATTTTGTCGATCCTGAGAACCTCCATCCAGACTTCGGCAATGATCTTCTCGATTTCGGATTTGGGTTTTTTGATCACTTGTACGAAACCGGAGGCATCCACCGCTTGGTCCGTCACGGCTAGAAGTTTTGATCGGTCGGTTCTGCCGAAACGGTCCAAAGGCCATGTCGATAGAATCAGGTAATGGGTGGGGGCAAAGGCGGCGGTTACCTGTCGGCACAATTGCTTGTGCAACGCGGAAAGATCCAATTCCCTGTATGAAGTGCCGATGCAGGCCAAGCGGGTTTTTGGTCCGCTATGCAATACTTCGGACATTTCAACCATTGCCGTTTTCCATATGTTTCGCCTAGCTCGCGAAACCGCTGCCAACCCGACCGGATCGAGGCCCCGTTCCTGATCCACCCGACCAAGGTATTCTATGGCACCGTCGTTCCATCGGCGGGCCAGCACGCCGGTGGAAAAAAGTGGTGTCGACTTGGGCAATGTGTCTAAGCCATCCCCGAAATCGGCCGATTCAGACCTGCGGGAGGAGCCGCACAGATCTAAGGTATGATCACACAAAAGGCCTTCCGGGTCAGGATATCCGGCTGTACCGTCGAATGCGATGAACAGTTCGCCGACTACCCCCACAGGGGCCAAGTGAAAGGCATCCGACGACAAATAGGCCTGGATGTTGGGCAACGGAAATCCAAGGCGTATACCTTCCCCATCAAGACTTTTTTGGGGCACTTCCCAAGCCAGGCAAGGCCCCAGTCCGCAGGAACTGAAAACATTGACCAGCCGGGACTGGGGAAATTGGTCGTTGAACGCATCCGCCAGTTCCGGCCACATCGGTTCGCCCGAGCAAATCCAGGTTTGGACACGCTGAGCCTGGACCGCCTGTTCCGGATGCTTGAGCAGACCGGCCAAAATGGACGGCGTGACCGAAAGCCGGGTACCCCCCGATGACGCAATGGCCTGACACAAATGGCCAAGATCTGTTTCGGCGGGATGTGGAAGAAAGCAGACGGTGCCCCTGGCTTGCCAGCAGGCGTACAACTGGCTGAAAAATTCGAAGGAATCCCAGGGATGCCAGATCCCCAACCGTGTATCAGGGGCGGAAATCAACACCTGACCTGTGAAACGGGAGCCAAGAAACCGGTCTTCCACCGCCTGTAACCCACCCATTTTCCGTGGCAAAATTAAACCGCTATCCTCCTGGCGGGGGATGCGGTTCATAGCGAACGCTTCGTCCGGTTCCGTGTCTACGGAATCCATACCTTCCAGGCCCAGATCGGCCGGGTGTATAATCGATCGGGTACCCGCCACACATTTCGGGTTTTCGACATCGGTGATCACTGTCTGGCACGCAGTAACCTGCTGGAGGGTACCGGCCGGATCTCCATATGCCCTCTCCAAAGGCAAGCACCGAGCCCCCGCCCGCATCACGGCCATCACTGCGGAAATCTGGTGGAGCGGATGGCCCAATGCCACGGCTACGACAATGTCCCGCCTCACCCCGCGCTTTATCAGACATCCTGCCGCATGAGCGACCCGGCGGTTCAGTTCCCGAAAGGAAATTGTCTGGCCGTTATATTCTGCAGCGATCCGGTTCGTTTCGGTTCCGGCGTGTCGGGCGATCAGCTCGTCCAAAGGAGGTGTCTCGCCGATTTCCATCCGGGTGTCGTTCCATCCATAGCGGAGCCGGTGCAACTCTTCCTCCGAGGCCAGCCGGACATCTCCCGGTTTTTGATCCGGATCCATGCTCAGATTTATGATGATTTGCTTCAGCTGTTCCAGAATTCTGGATATGTCGATGGCCCGGAAACGGCGGGCATCGTAGGTTATTTTCAGTTTTATTCCTTGGCTGGCCGTGATGTTCAGCAGGATCGGATAATTTTGCTGGAAGGTGGCTTGTTCGGGTTTTGTGCCGCCGCGCTTTCTTTGGTTGGCGCCGGTCCGGCGCGGGGGGTCGGACGCCTGGGTTACATCCTTGCGGGCCACGATACTTTCAAATAGGGGGATGCCCCCGGGCAAACGGCTCAATTGCTGAAGCGTCATAAGAGAGACGTATTCATAGTTCTGCAACTGGGCCCGCTGGGTATGAATCCGTTGTAGCCATTCGCCGACCGGCAACGTGTCCTCAATGGCCACGCAAAAGGGAATAGTATTCAAAAACATGCCCACTATGGATTCCACCCCCGGCAGTTCAGGAGGACGGCCGGATACCACCACCCCGAAAAGCACCGATTTTTGACCGCTGTGTCGGCTCAGCAGAACCGGCCAAGCCGCCTGAATAACTGTATTCAACGTCACCCTGCATCGTCGGGCGAAACTCGCCACCCGGTCTGCTGCAACATCGTCCAGCTTGACATCCCAAGACTCCACATGCATCCGCACCCGGGCGCGCGGTCCAATCTCGCGATCCGCCGGCATCGGAGTGGGACGGATCGCCGATGATAGCTGGTCCTTCCAAAATTGCCGGGCATCTTCCCTGTCTTGGGATTCGATCCAGCGGATGTAACTGCCAAAGGGAATGGGGGGGTATAAGGACGGGGTTATGCCCCGCCGAAATGCGGCATAGGCGGTTTTCAATTCGTTTGCCAGCAGCGCGCCGGACCAACCGTCAAGAATAATATGGTGGTGGCTCTGAACACAGAACCAGCGATTGCGTGTAATCCGTATGACCGCGATCCTCAACTGGGTCGGCCTGCTCAGATCAAAACCCTGCTCCATTTCCTTTTGCTGTAGCTTGCGCAACCGCGTATTCTGCTCCGAGGGCGACTGGCCCCGCCAGTCCTCCTTTCGAAACGGCACTACAACCCGGCGGTGAACAATCTGACACGGGTTTTCCGGATCTTCCCAGTTAAAAGAAGTGCGCAGTACTTGGTGGCGGTCCACCATCAGCTGCCAGGCCCTGTGGAATGCTTCGCAGTCCAGGTTCTCGTACCTGGACACTGCCTGACTGATGTACATTCCGATACCCTTTTCCCGCAGCGTATGAAACAGCATCCCCTGCTGCAAAGGCGACAGGCCGAATTTATCCTCGATTTGTTTCTCCTCTACGGTAGCCACGACCAAACCTCCACTTGAAAGAAGCGAACCAAAGCGCGGGTATATGCGGTTACAACAAACATTTTTTTACCTTCGATCTTTGCAAATCCCGTCATGCCCGACCTGAACAGTTCCTTGCCGTTGTCCTTAATGCACTCGCAGATGACGTAACGACCCAATGCATCCTCGACAGTGGCCGGGTAAATTTTTTCCAGCCGACACTCAAAGGTTTGGTTGGGATAGGCAAGCAGCCGCAATTTGACCTTATCTCCCAAAGTAATCTGGTCCATGTCGCTTTCCGGTATCCTGATTTCTACACGGGCGGAGGAAATGTCTTCCACTTGGGCGAACATATAGTCGGTATCCAAAAAACTGCCCTTGAGGTTTTTCAGGTTCATGGTGATTATCTTTCCGTCTATAGGCATTTTTAGCCGAGTACGGTCCAACACCTGCCCGTAATAAGCCAGTTGATTCCGCAGGATTTCGATTTCGATCCGGGACGCCTTTATCTGATGCTCGTTTACCTGTTTTTTGACATAATTCAAGTTGGCCATGGCGGCCCTAAGCAACTGCCGGTCCAGTTCCAGTTGCCGGAGAGCACCCTCATAGTCCGCGTACGAAACCACCTGTTCCTCATACAGAATATTTATTCTATCGAACTGCTCCTGGCTGTATTTTGCCATCACTTCCGCTTTTCCTACCTCTTCACGGGCGAGGGCCAACTGTTCAGGCGTCGGCGTGGTCAACAAAATATTAAGTTCCTCTTGCTTTTTCTTCAACTCTTCGCGCGTCTTTTCCACGTCGTTTTTCTGTCGATCATTGACCAGCTCGGCAATGACGGTACCCTGCCCGAGGATCTCTCCGCCGTTGCAATAGACCTCTCCTATCAAATCGGGATGTTCCGCGTATATCTGGGCGGAGGCCTTCGGAAACACTTCCGCCTCTCCGCCGCTTTCATATTGATAGGGCAAAAAACATATTCCCAGTAACAGAATGAAAAAAAAAAAGCGGAAAAGGAAGTGGC
This sequence comes from Desulfobacterales bacterium, assembly GCA_963674505.2. GTDB lineage: Bacteria > Desulfobacterota > Desulfobacteria > Desulfobacterales > SKZT01. The sequence goes on along the minus strand of CAXXIG010000001.1, from coordinate 3,423,594 downwards.
CCCGCACAAAAAATTTTCGGGAACGGTCCCGGCCGATCATCGGCCCGCATGTGGGCGGGCACCTGTGGGAAGTATCTTCCACCGCCGATTTTGCTCGGCGCCGTTGTCGCCACTGTTTAAGCTTTTTGCGAGTCAAACGGATAAAAACATAAGCCAGCAGGAAATAAAAAACGTCACTCCCAGGCCTTGGTAATTCATCTCCAGCCAGCGGGCCGCCCCAAAACCGATGAATCCAGCCAGTGCCAAGGTGAAGCCAATAGATGCCAAGCCGTAATACAATGCGGCCGGGGAGGGATCCATGTACTGTTTGATCACCTGCGGCTGCCCGCCAAAAATTGATTTCAGACGTAAAAACGCCTTTTTTCTCAAATTTTGCACCGCAAACAATTCACTGAGAAATCGATATCCAGCCCCGCCAAGCAACGGGTTGGCGACGAACAGAAAGGATATCAAGGACAACATTGCCACCCCGGCACCGATATGGGAGACAAAATTTCCCTGCCCCCTGGACGACAGCCATACCACAATTCCCAAAGGAAACATGATGAACCGAACATAGAGAGGCACCCCCAGAGTCCACAGCCGCGCCTTTCTCTTAGCATCTTCGGGCACGGTGACCCGCATGTTGAACCTGGGAAGCAACCCGAAAACCAGCATCACCCCGAAGCTGGGGGTTTCAAATCCGAAATATCGGGCGGTCAGCCCCCGGTGGAGCTGGGTAGCCAAGCTGATGGTGAAGAATGTAAAGACCAACCTGCCAAAAAAAGACACCCGGTTTTTTATGCTGGCGATATCCATGAAAAACATATCCAGATTGTTGACAAAGCCGAATACCGCCAGGACGAACGCCAACGGCACAAGGACTTTCAGGTACCGCATCCAGCCAACGGCGGGAAGCAGAAAATCCAAAAACCTTTGGGGTTTCATCAGAGACCAGTGGTTGCGAAAGCGCCGAGGCGTACCGGGTGGTTCGGAAGCCGGGACCAAGTTCGTTTTATGGCTCGTGCCGGACTCCCTGGTTCGTCCGGTCATCATCTCGGCTTCGTCAAGATCTTCGATCAACTCCTGCAGGTCCCCGAGGGTGTGCTTGTCCGAAAAACGGGCATTGCACTTTGCGATCAGGACGACATCACTGTATGGCCGGCGCATGTTTTCCGCCAGATACGCCTTGGCCGGTGTCAGGCGAATACGCTTCCTCCTGTTGGTACGCCAGGCGCAAAACATCTCTGGCGAATCGGGATCAGGCTCGATCCGCACCTCCTCGTCCAAAAGTATCAGGCGATCCTCCGAAGGCATGGGCAAAGTTGCTCAGTGTGTGGCAGGCTGGACTCCATAAATATCCCTCCGCTCCCGGATATCGGCTAAAACGCGAGCGAACTCTTCCACCTTCTGTTGTGTCTCCATTTGGTTGTCGGACAACTCTTTCAGTCGGGGGAACTCTTCCACCAATTTTTCGGAATGAAGCACCCCAGCCTCGTATTCCGCCAGTGCATGGGTAAACAACTGCTTGGCGGCAAAGATATCTCCCAGCATGAAATGGATAGCGCCCAGACTTCGGCGGCCGTTGACCATCCGACTGAGCAGGCTTATTGCGTCATCCAGATCGTCATTCAAGAAATAGGCCTTTGCCAAGAGCATTTTCGCGTTCCACATGTCCGCGTTTTTTCCAATCACGCCCTTCAAGACGTCAATGGCTTTGGCATATTGCCCGTCACCGATAAAAGCCTGGCTCAGACAAATCAGGCTGCGGATATCTTCCGGGTTTAGAAGCAGGCATTTATTTGCCGCTTCAATTGCCTCCTCGAACCGTTGTTCCTCCAAATGCATCCGGGCCTTCTGATAATACGCGCTCCAGGATTTCGGGTCCCGTTCCAGCAGTTGGTTCAGGATTTCCTCGGAATCATTGGTCTGTCCCATCTTTTGCAAGATCCGAGACAGCAGAATTACCGCTTCGGCGGCATCGGGGTTGTATTTCAATGCGCCGGCAACCGTTTTTTTTGACTCTTCGTAGCGACCTGTCTGAAAAAGCAATTTACCAAGGCCCAATGAGGCCTTGAGAAATTTTGGGTCCGCGTCCAACGCCTCCTGGTATAGCTTCAGCGCCTTGTCGGCATCGCCCTTTTTATAGGCCACACTAGCCAGCATTGCCAGCGCTGGGGTCACAATTTTGGTGACATGCAATGCACCCTTGAAATAGTTTTCCGCCTCGTCCAATCGGCCGCAACGCAGGTGAACGTTACCGATCCCCATATATGCGGCGAAGGCCTCGGGATTTTCCTTTAAAATTTTTTCATAGGTTTCCACGGCCTCGTCGAACCGATTTTGTTTGACATGCTCTCTTGCCTTTTGTGCCAGATCCTTGATACTTTGCCGACCTCCCTTGGCACGAAATTCCTTTTGCTGCATCCTTCTTCTCCACTTTAAATTTACGTCCGACTGGTCGGGACGTTCAGTAGGGACCCAGTCTGGCCCGATCCATAGCCTCCGCGACCTGTTCGCCGGTGAGCAATCCGCTGGCGGCGATACCCAGTGAATTCATCTTCTGCTGCAATTTGCCAAGCTCCTGAGGGTTCATGAGGTTGTTTTCCTTTTCCAAGTGGCGCAGACCAAGCATATGGCCCAGTTCATGGGCCAGTGTCAATCCGTTGGGGCGGTAATTTCGCGATGTTTCCGCAAAAAACACCGCCTTGGTGCTGGGCAGGTACACCCCGCCGGCGCGGATCGGAAAGCGGTTGAGAAGGCAAACGTTCCAGATCCGGTTGATCAGAACGTCTGGAAGCACCGGCGATATTCGCTCAAACACCTTTCGCAACTCTCGCTTTGTGCTTGCCGAATCAAGGCCGTCCGCGTCCTGGGCATCGACGGTCCTCCGCTGAAAAGACAACGTCTTCCACCTAATATGTGCGCAAGCCCAAACATCGTTCACCACTGAAAACAGTTCACTTATATCCTGGTCGGTCAACCGGCTGTCATAGACCGGCACCTTGGGAAAAAACAAGCGGTAAACTTTTACGTTCAGCACGATATCATTAGAAAGCTGCGATATCATGGAACGTTTTACTCGCCGACAGTCGTTTTGGCGAACGATGAAAGCGGGTTGCTTCCCGATTCTTCCAATCGCTTTCTGAATTCGGCCACGCATTCCTCGATATCCACGCCCGTTTCATTGATAATACACAGTTCCGGATGGTCCGACAGCAACTTTGATCCTCCCAGCACCGCCGCTTTGTATTCTTCGTGGGCCTGTTGTATGTACCCTCGTTGCCAGTAGATTTCACCCAGCAACAGATGCACGACCCCTGAAAACTGTTTTTTTCCGCTCAGTGCATGCAGAAGCGACTGCGCTTTGTCGTAATTTTTCTGTTCAATATAAATCCTGGCAAGGGTCAGTTGGACCCGTTTCTTGTCGGGATTGTCTTCCAAAAACCGCTGCAGAACCACTGCCGCTTCCGCCGTCTGTTTTTGCGCCGCCAAGAGCCGAGCAAGCTGGATGACGGCCTGAGTTTGAACAGAATCCAGAGCCAGAGCCTTGCGGAGATCCGCAATCGCATCGCCATGTCGATGTTCCTGGGTAGCCAAGTGGGCACGGGCCATATACAGGCCGCATTCGTCAGGTGCGCGCACTATCATGCTTTCAATCAATTGCCTGGCCTCGTCGGTCCGCTGGCTCTGAATCAGAATTCCGGCCAGGATGGTGGCGGCCTCGACGAACTGGGGATTGTATTTCAAAGCGTTTAGCAACTGCTCTTCCGCCTTTTCCACTTGTTCAAGCTGGATGTGCAGCTTGGCGGCCAAGATGCGGGGCTTCACCTGGGACGGATCGATTTCTAAGGCCTTAGTCAGATAGTTCAGCGACTGGTCCAGAGACTCGGATTATTGCTCGATTCGCGCCAGCATCAACAAGGCCTGCACCCGCGATTCAGGATCTTTCATGGCTTGTTCGCAATATTGCCTGGCTAAGGCCGAATCGTCCTGGCGGAGGGCGATACCAGCCAGTCCGATAAGGGCGGTTCCCGCTTTAGGGTTTTGTTTGTGAATCTGGAGAAATTCACCGTTCGCCTTTTCGAAATCGTGTTCTTTCAAATAAGAGCGGGCTGTCTGCAACCGCCTTCTCGTCTGTTGTTTCCGAATGTCCACATAGCTTTCTTTTTGATTGATCAGACTCTTGATCTAAAGTAATAACATGAAGATAAAGACTGTTCCTTCACAAAATGGTCAAACGCCTCAAATCCCGAATATTGTTTTTTTTCATAGAGATATCCTCGATCTCGATTTTTCTGGTTTCGACGCATGACTCGAAGGTGTTTCCGATACGACGGAGAAATTGAGAGACCAAATTTATCGTACAGGAAAACAACGGCGGCAAGCGGGTCGGCACTAAACCGGTCAAACAAAAGCGGGACCTTTATTTCGCGCGGTGCGGTTTGGCACAATTTCATCAAAAGGCAGCAGTCCTTCTGCATTCTGTTCAAAAACACAGCCTCCCATGACGGGATAGTTGCGGGATCGATCCCCGTTTTTGATTGGGTGGAAAACCTCACGAGGGGCATCAACGAACTCATGCAATGATTCGACGGGCGCAGACAGAATATTAACCTGGCGTCAGGGTACCGCTTGAGCAATTCAGGAAATTTGTTATGGCTGGTCACCTCTTTGCACAGATAACGGACCGACTTCCCTCCACGAAGAAATATGATTTTTTGGATGACCTGAATTATGTGTCTGCAGAATCTTTTCCCGCACCGGTTTCGGCAACGCGGGAAAATCATCCAGATATGTCAGCAAATCAGGATAGGGAAATCTTAGGAAAATAAAAAAATGGTGCAGAAAGCACTCTTCGAAAAAAATGCCGTCTTCCTCCCAATCGCACAATTTGTTGGGGATGCATTTTGGAGGCCGCCCGCCCGGCGGCCGAGTTGGTCCAGTAATTTTTTTGGGCCAGCCTTCGCCCTGCTCCGGATTTTTCCAGCAGTTTTTGAAGAACAATAAAGGGATACCGCCATTCAAGGTGCCGGATGGCCAGAAAATTGTCTTTATCCGCAGCCAGGATTCGCTGAAGCAGGGTCGTACCGCTTCGAGGCTGGCCTACGATGAAAACAGGGGAAACTTTTATTCTTTTGTGTTCCGGATAAATTAAATTGTCCAAGGTCCACAAAAGGGTCCACAATGGGCAAAGCACCAAATATTTTATCAAAAACCTCGCCTGCCGAAGCCTTGCTTTCAGCGTTATTTCCGGGGTTCTGTTCCACAGCAGGGATTTCCAAAGAACCAAGTAGGTTTTCCAATAGGGAAAAGGGCTGAACCAAATTGCCGCCCCGTACACAATCGCCAAACTCAAAATCGTCTCAATCATTGTATCGTTAACCGTCCCTGCATCTAAGCACTTGCATTGTCGGATGTTCGTCGTGTTCTAATTGGGAAAAATTTCTTGTCGTCAGGAATTCGTCGGATGCGGCAACCCTTTTTTCCTGCAGCAAAATCCTGCTGTATTTTGTAAGACTGTCTTTAGAAGAGATGTTCGATGCCGCCGCGATGCTCGAAACATCTTGCAACATTATTTCGGTGGACTCGTTCATAGAAGCCGCTAATTTTTCGCTTGTAAAAACTTGCTTGTAAGCGCGAGGTTATTTCATCAGAATATCCCCTCCTCCAATGAAAGAGCAATTACAGCAGGATTGCGTCTTTGGGAATAACCCAATTTATACGTTCTCAAAAAAGCAAGTAAAATCACGAGAAATCTTGTAACCTATACACAATAAAATCTGGGTTGTCAATATCAAATTGTCAATGATCAAAGGGCGAGCCACTGTTCACATCTCTACAACATTCCTAAAAAAACAATCCTATTTTTTTAGGAATGTTGACTTGACATGTCGCTTCCGTTGGCATCCGGTTTTCGTTCCCATGGAATTTCGGGCTAGGTTTTAACGTCGGTCAACCAGACAGGTCGTTCCGGGCGGAGCTTGCGGAGAAGAAGAACAAGTACTACGGCATCGATGCGAGAGTGGAAGAGATTCCGAAGTACAAAAGAGGCAGTCCTAAGAACGGAGTCAAAGAACTGGACAGGATGATGTACTCGTTTGGCGGAACGGTCGCGGAAAAGACGAGCGCCATAGAGAGATTCAGGAAAGAAGCGGGGTGTTTCGTCCTTTTGACGAACGTCCGCGAGGAAGGAGAGGACGGCTACAAGGCGAAGGACATTCTGAAGGCATACAAGGATCAGCACGGAATAGAACGGAATTTCGGATTTCTGAAGGATCCCGTCATAGTAAACAGCATCTTTTTATAGAAGCCGGAGAGGATAGAAGCGCTTGGCCTTGTGCTTTTGCTTTCATTGCTCGTCTGGAGATTGATAGAACGAACGATGCGTTTATATGCGGAAAACACCGGGCGCGATTTGCCTGGTTGGAAAAATCGCAGGACTGCAAGACCGACTTCCTTTATGTTGATGACGAAGTTTGCGGGAGCTATCGTGTTGCTATCCGGTTCCGGAAGGAAATTGAACAAACCCATGACGAAACAGCAGAAGGAATACTTGATAGCTTTAGGGATAAGAAAGGACGCCTTTGTCACCTCAAAGAACGAATGAAAGCAAATTTATTATATGGTTTAAAAATACAGGGAAAAATGAAATTTGGGGTGTTGAATGTGTGGTGCAAGATTGTCGGGCCATCCATTTATAGAGAAGTTGGATCTGCGACAACACCCGGAAATCGACCCACCCACCCTAAGCTCCCGAACCAGCCCCGTGCGGATTGCCGCGAGGGGTAACAAATCTAGGCAGAAAAAAGCTCCTGGTTATAACGTATTTGGGGGTGGGTGGAATGTAGGTTGGGTTGAGCGTCGTCAATTGTTGGGTTTCGCTACGGAATTCTATCAAACAAACATATAAGGCGCGCGAAATGGTTGGGAAGTAAGCGAAACCCAACATGAAACCCGCTCAACCAAACCTACGCATTGCCGCTCCCCCAAATCCGTTACAACCAGAAAATCTCCCGAAATTGGATGATTTTCATCACCCCAGGGCAGGATTAAGCGGTGCGCCTGACAGGGCGCCGGAGCGTCCCCGTATGCGTTCCCACGCTGGAGCGCGGGAACAAGTCAAATCCTATATCATAAATATTCCGTCAGTAAAGTTTGTTTTGATTTTTTTCGTCCGAAATGCTTCTATTTCCTCTAAAAAATCCAAATAAGCTGCCAAATCGCTTACATTCTGGTCGTCCAAAACCTCATTAGAGGTCGTATCTGCCTGAAAACCGGGAATATCCATTTCGGGAGATATCTCTTTCGATTCGCTGCTACGTGACGAATTCATCGTATTTTTCCGATATGCCGTATTTTTCGAAATATTTTTTGTTGAGAATTGGTTCTGGCAATGAAATCCACATCTTGGGTGGCTCTCACAATTCCGTAGGCTTTTAATGCGAATGCGCCGATCAAGGCGTATTCAACCCTCTCCTGATTAAAGAACCGGATTAATTCTTCCAGAACATTCCTGAATTTCATATTTCTACAATTCCCAATCTAAAAAGCTGGAAGGAAGGTCGCGCAATGAACAGGCTTCGCCCCATCCTTACCCCACGGTCCTTTTTCCCACGCTGCTTCCGAAAGCCCGGTCCGCCATCCTTCTGTCCCTCGGCCGGTAGGTGCCGTCCGCCATTTCCTTCCTGACCACCTTTTGATAGAGCCTGGACATCTTCATCGCCTGGGACTCATCGGCGTAGAATGTTTTCCATGCGTAGTCGAGAAGGTCCTGGAGCTTTTCGGGGCTCATGTTCTTCGGCTGGTACACGACCTTGTCCGCGGAATATTCGTCCCAGTCGCGGGAGAAAATGCGGTTTTGTTTTTCCAGCGCATCGTAGGCCTTTGTGTGGGGAAAGGGCGTAAGCACGGTGAATTCGGCCAGGTCGAGGTCGATTTCCAGGAGAAAATCGATCAGGCGCTTGATGAAGTCCTCGGTATGGCTGTCGAGTCCCAGCAGGATGGTTCCCTCCACGGCGATGTCGTTGTCGTGGTATCGCTTGATTCGGTCCCGGATCATGTCCGAGGTGTCGAAGACCGCCTGATAGACGTACCACGCGCCTGCTCTGGCGGCCAGATCCAACACTTGGGGGTCGTCTTCGATGGGGTGGGAGCACCATTTTTTGTTCAGCGGGATCATTTCCGAAAACAGGTCTTTTTCCCATTGCGTGTCCTGGGCCAGGGAGTTGTCGACGAGAAAGAGGCGGTTGTTGTCGATTTCGGACATTTCCCGGATGGTCTTGTCGATGGGTCGCGGCCGGAACTTGCGTCCTCCCAGATAGGCCACCGCGCATGGATAGCAATGGAAGCGGCACCCTCTGGAGGCGTGAACCAGGTCGAACATCCGCACCCCCCTGTACTGGTAGAGGTCCCGGTTGAGAATGTCCCGGCGGGCGGTCCCCACGATTTCGATCGGCGGCGGGGAATCGAGGTAGTCGTAGATTTTCCGAAGATTTCCGTTTTTGAAATCGGACAGGACTTGCTCCATCCTGCCCTCGGCCTCGCCCAGAAACACGGCGTCGGCGTGCAAGGCGGTTTCCTCCGCGTGAAGCATGGTCGCGATTCCGCCGAAAATGACCGGAACGCCTTTCTTTCGATAGATGTCGGCAATCTGCCAACCTCGCTTGATCTGGATGGTCAGCATCATGGATATGCCGACAAAATCGACCGGGTCGTCGAAATCGAGCGTTTCCAGGTTCTCGTCCACGAATTCGACCTCGACGTCGTCGGGCAGCGCGGCGGCGAAAACCACGGGGCCGTGGGGCGGAAGATGGAACTCGGTCTGGCCTTCGAGTTTCGCCCATTTGGGGTATATCAGCTTGAATTTTATCGTCATGTTTTCTTGATCCTCTGGTTCTTTCGGTTCATCGCGGATTTGTGGAGAGCGGTGAAGGTAACCAGAGCTTCCAGCTCTGGTCCCATATCGTGAATATGCCGCCGCTTGGAAGCCAAGGCATGCCAGACCAGGATGGTCTGGTTACCATCGGTAGGCCTTCTCCCACAAATCCGCGATGAGCCGTACTTTCTTATGGTTCTTTCTTGGTCAGTTTTCTTCCTGGACGGCCTCCGCGTCTATTAATTTCAGGCTCAGCCGGTAATTCGCCGCCCCGCAGGCGAGCAGCTCCATAGCGGGAGAAATTCCAGGATAGGCGTTTTTTTCTGCGCCCCTCGCCTGAATCGCACGATACAATTCGCCGTGCGAATATCTGCGTACGGCCCAGTTCCCGTTGCCGCCGACGATCACGTCGGTCGTCATGGCGTCTTTTTGCCTGCACCGGCATACGGTCTCGCCTGCGTCCGACTCTCCGAATTCGACGGTCTCTGCTTCGGGAAACACGAACAAGAGCCTCACGTCGTCCATGAGACGCTTGGCGAATTCGGCAGTGTCGAACGGGGAAACGGCGCGGTTTACGATTACGTCGCCGTCGTAGACGGCATCGAAAACCACCAGTCCTTCCAGGGTCATCATGATGGAGCGGACAGTGGGGCGCGACCCTGAAATTCTCGTGACACCCGTCAGGAAAGCCTTTCTGCCCCCCGAAAGTGTCGCTTCGATGGAGTGGACGAGGTTCCAGTCCCCCGACGGAAACACTCTTGCGCATGAAGGCCGGGCAGCCTCGGCGCCCTCGACATTCAAACGGTGCAAAGGCGGCATCGAGGAGGAGGCGCAGGAAGCAAGCATCGACAAGCCGATAAGGCCGATTACAAAGAGCGCCGCTGTTTTCGTTGCGCGACGGAAGCTCTCGAAATTGTTAGGGGAATGTTTCAAAAAATGAACCGTATCATACGTCAGGGTTGAAAAGAAATAAAAAACAAATTAAAATGCCGCTTTTTGTATTACAAAAACGGTCTCGTGTAAAGGCAAACTGCAAGGGACTTGCTCTTAGAAAATGTCGTTTCTGGCTGGATCGATGCAGAACGGGAAACAAATTTCGCATGCAACGGCCGTATCCTCGCGGAGACTGGAAACGGAGACTTAAAAGGAGAATTTTCGCCAATGAGTGAACAAACCGACAAAATCGTTCATCGGGTCGCCCAAGTGATGATCCAGGAATTGAAACTCGAGGACGTGACGCCGGACACTTTCGATCCGGACATCGACCTGGTGGACGAAGTGGGCATCGACAGCATGGACCTGGCCACTGTCGCGCTGGTCCTTCAAGACGAATACGGCGTCCGGATCGACGAGGACGACTATCCCAAGCTGACCACGATTCGTTTCATTTCCGAATACTTGGCCGACAAGCTCGAGGAAGATTGAATCGGCGAGGCCCCAGGACAAATATAAATCAGATCCAATGGATCAGGATCAATATAGATCAGGATCAGGACAAATCAGGATCAGAACAAATCAGGACCAGGATAAATCAGGACAAATACGGAGTGTCCCAAGTGTATACGACGGAAAAAGAATGCGGGATAAGCGAGCATGTCGCTGACAAACCCGAAAGCCAATCCATGAAAAATCGAGGGGCGGACGACGAAGGTTGCGAAGAGGCTTGGAAATTTTCACAAATATTGGAACAACCCGATGTCCGCGAGCGCTGGGAAAAGGTCCGGAAATATTTCTTCCTTCGAGAATCCACCTACGACATGACCTCGCGCTGCAATATCCGATGCGAGGGGTGCTACTATTACGAGGGCGAAAAACAGTTCAAATCGGACAATCTCGACCCCGAATCGTGGCGGGCCCTCATGCGCGCGGAAAAGGAAAGGGGCGTGACTTACGTGGTGCTGGCCGGCGCCGAGCCGTCCATGGTCCCCGACCTTCTCAAAGTCTGTTACGACGAGATGCCTCTGGGGACCATCGCGACCAACGGCCTTAAAACGATTCCCGAATCCGTCGGCTACAGAATCCACATATCCGTCTGGGGAAACGACGAAACCAGCCGCAAGGTCCGCAACGCCAAAAACATGCTCGCCCGCCAGATCGAAAATTACAGAAACGACGAAAGGGCGGTCTTCGTCTACACGTTCACGCGCCAAAACATCGGCGAGGTCTACGAAGTCGCCGACATTTTGAAAGCGAACGGCTGCAAGTTGACGTTCAACATGTTCTCGGCGCCCGTCGGCTATGACGGCGACTTGTCCCACACCGAAGCAACCCTGCGTAAGGTCCGAAGCGCCATGCTCGATTTGCTGGAGAAATATCCCGAAACCGTGTTGTTTTCTGCGTACAACGCGGTCGCCCACACCCATCGCCTGGGGCTCGACGATCTCTACGGTTGCTCCTACCCCAGAAGGAACCCTTCCAAGGACATCGGCCTGGGACGCTCGTTCCGGCAGTACCGCACCGACCTGACCTGGAACCGGGAAGCCGCCTGCTGCGTTCCGGACACCGACTGCCCGGATTGCAGGCACTATGCGGCCGGAAGCGCGGTGGTGACGGCGCGGATGTTCCGTCACGCGGCGCACCCTCTGACGTTCAAAGCCTGGCTCGATTACGTGGACACGTATCTGAGCGTGTGGGTCATGGGTTATGAAAAAGGAGAAAACCTGATCGACGAACTGGTCGCGCCGCCCGGTCAAGAGGTATTTTAAATTGCGCGCAGGAGGTTTCTTATGATAACGGTCAGTTCGCTTCTGGACGAGCCTTGGCTGGAAAGATACAGAAGGATATCCAAACTCAACATCAGAAGTTCCATATACGATGTGACCAACCAGTGCAATCTTCGTTGCAAGGGCTGCTTTTTCTTTTCTTCGGGCGAACACAAGGCGGCGGTCGAGGAAATGGACCTTGAAAAGTGGGAGGAGTTCATCGACCGGGAAAAGGAACGGGGGGTGAACCTGGCCATTTTGATCGGCGGCGAACCCACGCTCCATCTGGACCGGGTGGAGGCCTTCTACAAGAGACTTCCCACGTTCTGCGCCACCAACGGGCTGATCAAGGTGCCCCGGGACCGCTTTCCGGACATGATGGTCGGCATCTCCCTGTGGGGCGACGAAAACGACGAAAAAGTCCTCCGGGGCAAAGACACGTTCTCGGTGTCGAGCAAACACTACGAGGGCGATCCCCATGCATACTATCTCTACACCATCACCCCCAAGCAGATCGGCAAGACGGAACGAATCGTCCGGAAAATCCGGGACGTGGGCCTGAAGGTCCACATGCAGCTTCTGTCCAACGACGAGGGAGTGGACGGCTTCACGTGGAGTCCCGAGGAACTGGAGGCGATCCGCTACGAGATGGACGCCTTGCTCGATCAGTTTCCGGACACCGTCATTTCCTCGAAATACTACCACGAAATCATCGCCACGGGCAAAATGCTGGGGCGTCCGTTCGGCTGGAGCGAGTGCCCGTCGGTGACCGAACCCCTGGACAAGCGCAATCCCGCACCCAAGCGCCTGATCCATTTCATCCGATGGGCGTCGGACTTGAAAACCATGCACCGCTGCTGCACCTCGGAAACCCGGGACTGCTCGACATGCAAGGACGGCGCTGCTCACATGAGCTGGGTGATGGTCAACAAAAGAGCGCATATCCGGACCGCCAAAGATCTGCAAAACTGGATCGAAGTCTACGAGATGTTCGCCAAGCTCTACCAGTTCATCCCCTGGTAAAACGGATTCCCTCGCGTGGAGAACAAATGAAAATCCTGTTGGTAAATCCGCCCAATTGCGGCAGGAGCATTCCGGAGGAGCGATACGGCATCGAAAACCTCAAACTGATCTTCAGGGGAGAACCCCTCGCGCTGGAAGTCGTGGCGGGAAACCTGGACGGCCACCAAGTGTCCATCGCGGACTTGAAAGCGGAACCGGGTTCCCTGCAAGCGAGCCTGGCCGACTTTCGACCCGACCTCGTCGGAATCACCGGCATGACATGCGAAGCCAACGCCATGCTTGCGCTGGCGCGCGAGATCAAAGACGAATCGGGAGCCGTGGTCGTCGTCGGGGGACATCATGCCTCCTGCGATCCTGTCTTTTTCAACAGGCCCCAAATCGACTACGTGGTCGCGGGCATCGGGAAACTCTCGTTTCGCCTTTTGATCGACGCTCTGAAAAACGGCGGTCCGCCTCCCGCCATCGACGGCGTCATGAAGACCGACCCGGCCAAAGTTCCGAGCTTCGCGCCCAGAAAATACTCCAAAGCGGATCTCGTGGACGACAAGCCCCCCCGTTACGACCTGGTGGAAAAGCACAGGGACAAATACGTCATGAGCGGCGCGGGCGGAAAAATGGGGTTCGTGGCCTCCGCATTCGGCTGCACCCACCGGTGCCTTTTCTGCTCCATACCCAACATGACGGGAGGACGGTACCTTTCCCACAGCGTGGACGCGGTGGTCAGGGACATGGGAATTCTGAAGGAAATGCCGGTGATCCGCCTGGTGGACGCCAATACCTTCGGAGACGTCAAGACCGCGAAAAAACTGGGACGGGCGATCATCGAGGCAGGGCTGGACAGAAAGATCGTCGCCGATGTCCGCGCCGACACGGTGGTCCGGCATCCCGGGCTTTTCGAACTCTGGAAGGAGGCCGGGCTGATCACGGCAGTGATCGGCTTCGAGGAAATCAGCGACCGGCGTCTCGAGGATTTCAACAAGAAAACCGATGTCGAGACCAACATCGCCGCGCTTGGCATCCTGAAAGAAATCGGAATCAAGGTGATCGGAGACTTCATCGTTTCGCCCGACTACACCGACGAGGATTTCCAAGCCCTGGAAGCCTTTGTCGAAAACAACCCCATCGATCTGCCCTTGCCCGCCATCCTGACGCCTATTCCCGGCACCAAGCTTTTCGAAACGAAAAAAGCGGAAATCAAAATCCGAGACCTCGACTATTACACGTTCACCAACGCCGTGACCCCCACGGTCATGGACGAACACGAATTTTACAAAAATTATTCCAGGCTCCTGGAAAAATTCATCAGACACGTGGGGAATTGAGAAAACACGATGGACGTATTCATCAACGATCTGGGCGTATTTATGCCCAACGAGCCGGTCGAAAACGACAAAATCGAAAGCGTTCTGGGAAACTTGAGCGGCATTTCCTCCAAAATCAAGCGTATCGTACTCAGGAACAACAAGATTCACACGCGCTACTACGCGGTCGATCCCGAAACCGGACGATTGACCCACAGCAACGTGGAACTGACGTCCGAGGCCGTGCGAAAACTCGAGCCCTATCCGGGGTTCGACGTCAAAGACGTCCAGTGTCTTGCCTGCGGCACATCCACGCCCGACGTTCTTTTTCCCGGCCACGCCCTCATGGTGTGCGGCGAGCTGGCCATGGGGCCCTGCGATGCGGTCTCCACGGCGGGAATATGCATTGCCGGCATGGCCGCATTGAAATACGCCTACATGAACGTGGCGGCCGGGATTTGCGAAAACGCCGTGTCCACCGGGTCGGAACTGGCCTCTTCCTTTACAAGGGACCGATTCATGAAACCCTTGGTGGACAGGGCGGAATCGGAAAAACTCGAAAAAGAGCCTGTCCGCGCGTTCGACGCCGATTTTCTCCGCTGGATGCTCTCCGACGGCGCGGGTGCCGCGTTTCTGTCGAATCGCAAAAACGAGGACGGTATCAGCCTGAAGATCGACTGGATCGAAAACATCACGTTCAGCGGCCAACTCGAGACGTGCATGTACGGCGGAGGGGTGAAAAAGAGCGACGGCTCTGTCGTGGGGTGGCGGGAAACGGAAAAAATCGACCCTTCGGAAGTCCCCTATCTTTTTTCGATTCGGCAGGACATCAAATATCTGGAGAAGCACATTGTCGAGACCATGGGGGACGCATTGGCCAGGACTGTGGAAAAGCACGGATTGGCCCCGGAGGACTACGATTGGTTTCTTCCCCACTATTCCTCCCATTATTTCCGTCCGAAATTCTACGAGGAAATGAAGCGGTCGGGGTTCGAAATACCGGAGGAAAAATGGTTCACCAACCTCCCGGAAAAAGGCAACACGGGCTGCGCGGCCATCTACATCATCCTGGAGGAACTGTTTCATTCCGGCATGTTGAAGCAGGGCCAGAAGCTGCTTTGCTTCGTCCCGGAAAGCGGGAGATTTTCGCATTGTTTCATGCAATTGACCGTCGTTTGAAACAATGCTCGATACGATGCTTGGTACAATGCTTGAAACAATCGACGGTCCCGTTGCCTGTCCGGCAATTTGGGGCTCATCGCGGATTTGTGGGAAAATGCGTGTCGATGGTAACCAGACCATCCTGGTCTGGCATGCCTTGGCTCCTAAGCGGCGGCATATTCGTGATATGGGACCAGAGCTGGAAGCTCTGGTTACCTTTTGCTCTCCCCGCAAATCCGCTATGAACCCAATTTGGAAAGGAAAACACATGGGATTGCCGCAAGGCCGAAATGGCATGCGAGCAAGCGCTACATATCGGGAAGACCGCAAAGCGGCCGTGAATAGCAACCCGGATACGCTGCTCGTCGCACGGGGGCTTGCCAAGCAATATCGAGGCGGCGCGGAACCGGCTTTGAAAGGCGTGGACATTACTGTTCGAAAAGGGGAAATCTTCGGTCTTCTCGGTCCCAACGGCGCCGGAAAGACCACCGCCATCTCCATCATCGGCGGGGTCCTTCGCCCGGACGCCGGACAAGTCTTCATCAACGATATCGATATTTTCAAGCACCCCGTAAAGGGAAGGAGGCAGTTCGGTCTCGCGCCCCAGGAAATCGCCCTGTATCCGAACCTCACCGTTCGCGAAAACCTTTGTTTCTTCGGCAGGCTGTACGGCTTAAAGGGCGGTCCCTTGGAAGAAAGGGTCCGGGAATGCCTGGCGTTCGCAGGTCTCAAGGACCGCTCCGGCCAGAAAGTCGAAACCTGCTCCGGCGGCATGAAACGTCGCGCCAACCTGGCGGCGAGCCTGCTGCATTTCCCCGCCCTCCTGCTCCTGGACGAACCCACGGCAGGCGTCGATCCCCAGTCGCGCAACCTGATTCTGGAACGGTTGAAAAATCTTTGCGCCCAAGGCGCGGGCATAGTATACACCACCCACTATATGGAGGAGGCGGAAGAAATCTGCGGACGCGTCGCCATTATCGACGAGGGGCGCATTCTCGAAATCGGCCCGCCCAAGGCCCTGATCGGAGAAAATCCGGATTGCGCCGATCTGGGGGAGCTTTTCCTGAAACTGACCGGCAAGCAGCTGCGGGACGGATGATGGCCGGGATACTGGGAACCATCGTCGCCAACGAACTGCGGCTTCTCTTGAGAGACAGGGCAGGCCTGGTGCTTTTGTTTCTCATGCCCACGGTGCTCGTGGCGGTGGTGTCCCTGGTCCAGGAAAATATCATGAAAACCACGGGCGAATTCGGGATGCGGATTCTTGTGGTCAACCGGGACGACGGAAAAATCGGACGTACTTTGGTGGAACGTCTGCGGTCTTCGGAACATCTGCAAATCTATTTCCGAGACGGCCAGACCAGCGACGACGACGCGCGGAAAATTCTGGCTGGCGGAGAATACCAGTTTTGCCTGATCGTGCCCCGAGGACTGACCGAGGCTTTCGAAAAGCGCCTGGAGCGACAAGTCCGAGAGGCGTTGGGCAACTCATCTTCGGAATTCGAACAGGAGAAAGACAGCCCGGTCCCCGAAATCGCCGTCCTCTTCGATCCCCTGGTGCAGGGCGCCTTCCGGGTCGCCGTGATGAATTCCTTGCACCGGATGATGCTGGCCATGGAAATGGAGGCAAAGGCCAAGGCGTTTTCCGAGGCCGTCCCGGAATTTTACTGGAGGATGCTCAACGATTATTCGGGGGGCTCGGTCCCTAAAGAACTTTTCGCCCCCGTCGGAAACGCCTGGGGAAACGAACCCCTTGTCGGTTTCCAATTCCAGCGGGCGGGCCGGGGCGATTTCGCCACGCTGCCCACCTCCGTGCAGCAAAACGTTCCGGCGTGGGCGCTGTTCGGCATGTTTTTCATCGTGGTTCCCCTGTCCGGTTCTTTGATCCGGGAACGCCAGGGGGGCGTTCTCAAGCGCCTGATGACCCTGCCGGTGTCCTACAGCCTGTTGCTCTTGGGCAAGGCCCTGGCCTATGTGACGGTTTGCCTGCTGCAATTCGGGCTCATTCTTCTGGTTGGAAAGTATGTTCTGCCGCTTCTGGGGACCCAGGTCCTGGAAATGGGGTCCGAATGGGAGGCCATTGTCATGGTGGTCTTGTGCGCGAGCCTGGCCGCCGCCGGATACGGCATCATGGTGGGCACACTGGCCAGGAGCTACGAACAGGCGTCCATGCTCGGGGCGGTGTCCGTAGTGATCGCGGCGGCCCTGGGCGGCATCATGGTGCCGGTCTACGCCATGCCCGCGACCATGCAGGACATCAGCCGCTTCTCCCCGCTTGCCTGGGGGCTCGACGCTTTGACCGGCATTTTCGTCCGAGGGGAAACGGTCAAGGACGTGCTGTTTGAAACATCGTTGCTGCTCGGCTTTGCATGCGCCACCATTCTGATCGGATGGCAGGGCTTCATGCAAAAGCAGAAACGCATATAGTCTGCGGTATGGAACGGTATGGAATGACACAATTTCGTAAAAAAGAGGAAAGCGCCTGCCTTGCCGGAGCGCCCCGGAAAGATCGCCCTGTTCTCGAAATCAGGGGAGAGGGATTGACCATCAAGGACATGGCGCGGGTCTCCCGAGGGAACGCCCTGCTTCGCCTGACGGACGATCCGGCCGTGTTGGACAGAATTCGCAGGTCCAGGCAAATCGTTCTTGACGCTATCGAACAGGGAGACGCGATTTACGGCGTCACCACGGTTTTCGGCGGCATGGCCAACATCCATATTATAAAGGAGGAAGCCGAGGAGCTTCAAAACAACATCGCATGGCCCCACAAGACCGGCGCCGGAGAGAGGCTGCCTGCGGATGCCGTGCGCGCGGCCATGCTGCTCAGGGCCAACGCGATGATGAAAGGGGCTTCCGGCGTGCGCCTTCGCATTGTCCAAAGACTGGTGGACCTGATCAACGCGGGGGTTTGTCCGCACGTTTACGAGTGGGGGTCCATCGGCGCCAGCGGAGATTTGGTCCCGCTGGCTTACATTCTCGGCGCGGCCGTGGGACTAGACGCCTCTTTTAAGGTGAGCATCGAGGACGAAGACAGCCTGGACGCCCTCGCCGCTTTGAAACGGCTGGGGCTGCCGAGAATCCGCCTGGAGGCAAAGGAAGGCCTGTCCGTGATGAACGGCACTTCGGTCATGGCCGGAATCGCCGCACATTGCGTCCAGGACGTCCGCGATCTTACCGCGCTTTGCATGGGAGTGCACGCGTTGTACTTGCAGGCCCTGGAAGCTTCCGCACAGTCCTTCTATCCCTACGTTCAACAGATGAAACCCCATGCCGGGCAAATCTGGAGCGCGGAATGGATGCTGAAACTGCTCGACGGTTCCGGCTTGATTCGCGACGGTCGAAACGGTCCGGAAGGCACCCGCCGGTTGAACGAAAACGACCTTGTGCAGGACCGCTATTCCCTTCGGTGTCTTCCCCAGTACATGGGACCCATCGTGGACGGCCTGGCTGTTATCGCCCGCCAAGTGGAGACGGAAATGAATTCCGCGGCGGACAATCCCCTGGTCGATCCCGAGGCCGGAGAGTACCTATACTGCGGCAATTTTCTGGGACAATACATCGGCGTGGCCATGGACCAGCTTCGATATCACATCGGTCTTCTGACCAAGCACCTGGATGTGCAGATCGCGATGCTGACCGCGCCCGAGTTCAACCGGGGCCTTTCACCCTCCCTGGTGGGCAACACGGAACGGCGGGTGAACATCGGCCTGAAAGGATTGCAGCTTTCCGGCAACTCCATCATGCCGTTGCTTTCCTTTTTCGGAACATCCCTGGTGGACCGCTTTCCCACCCACGCCGAACAGTTCAACCAGAACATCAACAGCCAGGGCTTCGGCTCGGCCAACCTGGCTCGCAAGGCTGTGGACATGCTCCAGCACTACATGGCGATTGCCCTGATGTTCGGGGTCCAGGCGGCCGGACTGCGAACCCGGCTGGTTTCGGGCCACTACGACGCCCGCGAGGTCCTTTCCCCGGCCACCGCCGAGCTGTACGAAAGCGTTTTCGAAGCGACGGGAGCCAAACTGTCCCGGGAGAGACCTTATGTATGGAACGACGACGAACGGCCGCTGGACGAGGACATTCGGCGGATTCGAGATAACATTGTCGGCGGGGGGCGCATTCTCGGGGCCGTCGAGAATGTCGAGAAAAGCCTGGAGCAACACGAGCCGTAACATGCAAAAAACTGGGACATCGAAGAAAAAAAACGGCTCGTCGCGGCTTTGTGGGGAGCGGCAAAGGTAACCAGAGCTTCCAGCTCTGGTCCCATATTGCGGATATGCCGCCGCTTGGAAGGCAAGGCATGCCACACCAGGATGGACTGGTTACCATCGACACCAACTTTTTCCCACAAATCCACAATGAGCCGGAAAAAACAAAAGGAGCGGAGAACATTTGACGCGAAAGGAATTGCAAGAAAGGCTATTGGAGATTTTCGAGAAAAATTTCGAAATCGAAAATCCGGGACTCGACGACAACCTTCGGGAGCAGCACGAATTCGACAGCATCGACGCCATAGAGCTGCTGGCGGAAATAGAGCGTCTCCTGGACGTTACGCTCAGCCAGGAAGAAAAGAAAATGGCCATGGACGTCAGGACCCTCAACGATATTTGCGATTACGTGGAATCGATTATCGCTGGAAGGCAAGCTTCTTGACAGGGGCTGTTTTCATCGCACCCGGCGCCATGCCGGGAAAAAGCATTGAAAAACAACATAACTTGGGCAGATACTATGAATAACGAACACTTGGGCAATCTGAAAAACAAAATCATCGAGACCTTGAATCTGGTAGATGTAAAACCGGAGGACATCGAGGAAGACGCTCCTCTGGTAGGAGGGGATTTGGGGATAGACTCCATCGATATCCTGGAACTGGTCATGATGATCGAAAAGGACTACGGGGTCCGAATCGACAGCAAAGAACAGGGACAAAAAGTCTTCAGCAGCCTGACAGCGCTGGGCGAGCATATCTGGAGCAATATGCCCCAAAGCGACATGCAAGCTTCATGAGAGTTTTCATCACCGGCATGGGGATCGTCTGCCCGACCGGCGGCGATACGGAGCAATTTCGAGAAGCGCTCGAAACGGAAACGATCGGCATCCGACCCTTGGGGCTTTTCCGAGAAAAGGTGCCGCTGCCGGTGGGAGAAATCATCCGCGTTGCCGAAAAAGAAAGAGAATTGCTTCCTCGCACCCACGTCCTGGCGCTGGGAGCCGCCCGCGAAGCCCTGTCCATGGCCGACTGCCAGAACCCCGAAGCGCTTTTCATCGGCGGCTGCACCGGCGGCATGCGCTCCACGGAAAAACATCTCGAAGCAAAGGAATACGACAAGGAGTATTTTCTCCTTCACGGCGTGGGAACGGTCGCCGAGGTCCTGGCGGAGAAAGTCGGATGCAGCGGGCCAGCCATTACCGTCTCGACGGCCTGCTCCTCGGGCAGCGCCGCCATCGTGCTGGCGGCGGCCTTCCTGCGAACGGGCCGCGCCAGGCATGTTCTGGCGGGCGGCGTCGATTCCCTGTGCTACCTGACCTATCACGGCTTCAACGTCCTCCAGCTGATCGATCCGCAGGGCGCCAGGCCCTTCGACAAGGATCGGCGGGGCATGAATGTCGGGGAAGGGGCCGCCATGCTGGTTCTGACCGCCTCGGAGGAAGCCCCGCCAAATGCCATCGCGGAGATTGCAGGCGGGGGACTTTCCTGCGACGCCCATCATCCCACGGCCCCCCATCCAGAAGGAAAAGGCGCCGAAGAAGCGATTCGCATCGCCATGGAAGACGCCGGAATTTCACCGGCGAAAATCGACTACATCAATCTGCACGGCACCGGAACCATAGACAACGACCGTTCCGAAGCAAAAGCCCTGTCCGAGATCTTCCGAGACATCGACTATCCGCCAGCCTCGTCCTTGAAGGGCGCCATTGGCCATCCGCTGGCAGCCGCAGGCGCGGCAGGGGCCGTCGTCTCCGCCATGGCAATTCAAACCGGCCTCGTTCCGGCCAACACCGGATGCCGCGAAGTCGATCCGGAAATCGAATTGAAACTCGTCGGCAAGCCCGAACGGCGGGAGGTTCGAACCGTCCTCGCCAATGCCTTCGGTTTCGGCGGCAACAACGCCGCGCTGGTCATCGGCGCTCCCGGCCAACGGTGTCTCAAAGACTGCCCGCGCAGTGCTCCCTTTTCTCTTGTGGTGGACGCCAGTGCCTGCCTGACAGGGGCGGGCGACATGGAGCGGACCCTTTCGCACCTGGAAAAAGGCCTTTCGTGCGCGGGAACATTGTCCTCGGACGATATCGCAAAGGGATTGCCCCCCCGGCAGATTCGAAGGTTCAAGCGCCTTTCCCGCATGGCCCTGGCCCTCGCCGTGTCGATCAAGGACAAGGCGAACACGGAGCAAAGCCCGAACGCGATTTTCTGGAGCACGGGCTGGGGAGGACTGTCGGAAACCAACGACTTTCTCCAGCAGCTGTTCGAATCCGACCACAAGTACACTAGCCCCACCGATTTCATCAACTCCGTCCACAACGCCCCCGCCGGTCATGTGGCCATCCATTTCAAAACCCGAGGCCCCAACATCACCGCCACCGGAGGAGACTATTCCTTCGAACAGGCGCTCTATTCCGCCTGCCTGACGGCCCCGACGGCCAAAGGCCCATTTCTGATCTTCGGGGCCGACGAACACCACCCGTTGCTGTCGCCCATGTTCGACCCGTCGGTCGATGGCAAAAAACCGCCTGCCGACGGCGGGGGCGCTCTCTGGGCAAGGCCGGTGGAAAACGACGCCGAACCTTCCGGCGGCGTTCGCATCTCTCCGCTATTTTTCGCAAAAGCATGCGCGACCAGCATGCGCGACCTGTTGGATTCGCTGGGAGGAGCAAGCCAAGTCCGAAACCGTTTCGGCGGCATTTTCGCTGGCATTCCGGCCGCGTGCAGACCCGACGGAGAAATGCAACTGCGCCAATTTCTATCCATGTCGGAATTCGACGGCCCCGTTTTCGACTACCGAAAACAAATCGGCGAATTCGCTTCGGCCTCGGCCGCAGCCGCCGCCTTGGCGGCGCACTGTTGCCGGTTCGGCGCCATATTCGCCTCCTCTTCTTCCGCTCCCCTCGCCTTCAAAAAAGGCAGAGGAATCCTTCTCCTCGGATTCGGCCGGTATGTCACGGCCTTCGGCGTACATGCCTGAATGCCTTCCAATGGACCGTTCGAACGAAAAAAAAACTTTGGACCTGCGCGGCTGCTCTTCAATATCCTCACACAAAGACACAAAGTGACGATTTGGCAAGGAACGAAAAGAAAATAAGGTAATCGATTTTTCCATTGATTCGCAATCATAAATTCATGGACTCTTGCCTACTCGTCGATACTTTTTTCACCCATAGGCAATTCGGCTCGGCTTTTCCCCGTAGGGGATCAATTATTGTAGCTCCCGCGCGCCCGTTCGAATCTTCCCTGTAGGGGATGAATTATTGCAGCGCGGGAAAGGCGATAATTCATCCCCTACAGGGAAGATTCGGGACGGGGACCCTGATGCTACAATAATTCAACTTCTACGAGGTAAAAGCCGAGTCTCGACAGGATTTGTCGTCTTTCAAGTAATTATTGCGATGTTGGCCGGAGGGCGTTTGCCAAGCCTTTTAGGCCTTGCTCGGCATAGCCGCCATGTGCTCGAAGAGGAAACAACCGAACCAATTTTTGTTCCATCTAATTTGTTTTCGTTCCCAACCTTTGTGCCTTTTTGCATTTGTGATTTTGTGTGAGGATTACATGGGCATTCTCGAACCAACCGCACAGGTCGAAATTTTGTTCCGGTTTTGCAGGGCGGCAGGTGCAAGTTGTAAGGCCCTAAACCTTATTTTTATTGTTTAACCTTAGTAGCATGACGGACTCTCTCTCCCATAACCTTATTACCTTATTGGTAAAAGTTCGCCTTGAATCCCGGCTTTTCTTTCGATCACGAAAATTAGGTAATAAGGTTGATTTGAAAAGGGGATTCGTCATGCTACAATACATGGACAAGTGCGGCTCCGATTCGGGCCATCTGATCGTGTTCGACCGCGACCCGGAAAGGAAAGGGGAGGACAAGATCTTTCAAAGAGAAGAGATATACGAGAACAAAAGGATCAAAGTGTGGGGCATGTAAGTCGCGCGCCAGTATCTTTCCTGAAAGCACATATCCATGCCCCCAGTCTGCGAAAGCTTCAAGCAACAAACATTTCCAGCCCCCGAAAGGCCTCCATGACCGAGATTCGCCGCTTTTCCATGACACTGGCCCATCACGACACGGGCTGTTTTTCAGTCTTAATGCAAAGCTTTAATCAATCCCCGTCTGCACACCATCGCCACCGCCAGCTGCTTTCTTCCCGACAGCCCCCTCGCCGGCGCGCCGGGCGTCCACGCCGAATGGAATCGATGGACTGGCGGCCTGGCGCGGAGTACAACCCACCATTTTTCGGATGGTTCATTCAACCCACAAAAGCTTCAATTCGATAGCGATCTCCTCGAACGGGGCTATGGAAACAACATCCTTTTCGGAAAAGGCGCCGATCAATTTCCAGAATCGGTCCTCCAACTGGTAGGCTTCGAGGGTCTTCAATACCGGATCGATCAGCCAGGCATGACCGACACCGTGTTCGGCGTAGAGCGGCAGCTTAAGAATCCGGTCCTTGCGGGCGGTGCTTGGGGACAGTACTTCGCAAACCCAATCCGAGGCCTGTTCGAAATAGGCTGTTTCGGGCAACTGCGGCAGGCAATCCTTTTTCCAGCCGGCGATGTCCGGAACCACCACTTGTTTGTCTAAATGGATTTCCGGTTCGAAAAGTATCCACCATCCTCCGGGGCCGCCTCTTCCTTTGTGATAGGCAAAAACAATATCGGCGCCCAAATTAGATGCGGCCAATGAGTGTCTTGGTGCTGGACGAGGCTGGGTGAAAAGCTCGCCATCGATGATTTCCCCCACCATGTTTTCGGGAAGATCAAGCACTTCCTGATACAAGTTCCTTTTGGATTCGGCGGTTTTCAGCATGATGCGAAATCCCCTCAGAATGTTAAGCAAGTAGAAAAACGATATAAAACATATCGACTATTGTCAACGAAAATATAACGGGCTTTTCAAGGCGGAAAGAAAATGTGCAAAGATTGCCGATGAGTTGAGAATGGTTCGCGCAAAGTCGGAAAAAGTCTTGAAAACATGGGAAACGACCTGATCAAGTTTTTTCCGCCCGACAGCTTGAGATGCACATCATTCCGGGCGTAGCGTAGCGGAGACCCGGAATCCAGGCGATGATCTAAACCGTTGGATGAAAACCGGCCGAAGTTAAAACCAAGCCCGTGCAGATACGCGTAGCGGCACCATTGCGAATCGACCGAAAAAGGGATGTCGGAACGGGCGAAAAGCTCGGCTATGCGGTTCAGATGCTCGGCCTTGGCCTTAGCGAGCAGGTTCATGACGGTGTTGTTCCACTCCTTAGCCAGCGCCAGCCGGAAGGTGTCCTCCCAAACCTCCGCGTCGATTGCCCTACCCTTGCCGGGATTGTTCTTCTCCGTCAGCAATTCGCCGAACCATCCGACAAGGCCGGGCTGGCCTCGCGTGGATTCGAACACGCTTCCAACGACCCCCGGCTCGACCTTCTGCCCGCTCTCGCGTCCGTACTGGTCGAAAAGATCATCGACTTCTTCCCGCGAGAAATTGGGCACGCGAAGCGATCTTTGGATATTGAACGGCGAGCCGCGATCGCTTTGCGCGCCCACGACCGCGCTAACGCCCACAAGAGCCAATCCGTGAAGCAAGTAGTTGCGGCGATTTAGGTAGATTTCACGGAAAAGCCCTACCACTCTGTCGATCACATGCGGAGGCAGACTGTCGAATTCGTCGATGAACAAAATCACCGGCTTTTCGAAAAGCCCCTTTCCTTTTCGAAAAAACAGCGTCCAATCTTCCCACGTTTCGGGCGCGTCGATGTCCATGTCGAAACCGTCGAGAATAAGCGTCGGGACTTTCTTCAGAAACACGTCGACCGGCATGTCGTCGTCCATGACGATTCCCTGGCAGGACATCCTCGCCGTTATGAACCGGTCCGGAAATTTTCTTTCGATTTTCCTTTCCGCCTCCATCATCAGCCAGGTCTTTCCGGCCTGCCTGGGGGCGTGGACGGTGAAAAAATGCCCGCCCTTTTCGGGATTGCCGACCAGAAGCTCGACGCATCGCTCCACCAGGTGCTTTCGCGGTACGCAGAAATGCTCCTCGCAATCCACCGGGCCGTATGAATGGAATCGTCTCATATTATCCTTTTCTTGCTCCGCAGATCACCTGCAATATTCGGATCACGTCCTGCAGGCGGTTTCCGCAGAAGATTCCGGTAGGTTGGTCGTTTTGGGGAAACATGATCGCCTTGCCGTCGATGGTGTCCACTTCTATAAAATATACACTGTCGCCCGTCGCCCCTGCATCGATGTAGGAATAGTCCGCTCCTGAAAATCCGCCTGTATTTTTGGCGGGAATCATGGTGGCGTTCACCCTCTCCAGGCCATTGGAATCGCCTTTCCAAAGATGGAAGCCAAGAACAATGAGTTCCGACCCGGTGGTCCAATCCAGTTTTACGCCTTCTGGAATTGTCTCTGCGGCAAAATCGGATATTTCCACGGCCGTTGCTTCCGGTTTTCCTATTGCCCAGTAGGACAATTCGGCAACGCCCGTTAAAGTGACATACTGATCGACCGTATCGATGCCGCCCTTCAACACCCATTCTCCGGCTGGGTCTATGGCTTTGAAAAGTTTCAGGCTTGTGCATGAATCGGGGTTGTCGGCTGGAGTGTAGCGAAGTTGCAGATCGACCGTGCCGGGACCCCATCCATTGGCTGTGATATGATACAGTCGGTTCGTCACGCATTCGAATATTGGATCGTCCGTATCCGGCGGAGCTTTGCTGAGGGTCAGTTTGACATCCGTCGGAGGCGTCCCGCCGTTAAAGGTAATCCGGGTGTCCGGATGTCCGAAGGTGTACGCGGTTCCCAAGGAGATCCCCATGCGTTTAAAACCTCCGACGACTTCACCGGTCCCGTACACGATGGACGCGCCGTCACCGGTCAAGGTCAGGGTTTCGGAAATGGCAAGGTCGTAATTGTCAAGGTTCACCGTGCTCCCCGAAGCCGCTGCCAGGTTTCCTGTCAGAGAGACGTCCCCCATCAATTGCAGTTCCACATCGCTAATCAGATCGACATCTTCGATGTAGGAACCTGGGTACACTCGGACCAGTCCACTGTTTCCGACCTCGTCCAGCGCATCGCCGATGTCGGTAAAACACGGTGCGGCACCTTCGCAGTAGCCGTCATCGTCGGCATACGCAACGGATTGATCGGTCACCGAGATGGTGAAGTTCTTTGTAAATGATTCGCCGTCGCCATCGACGGTCTCCACGCAGATGCTGTAGCTGCTTTTGGTCTCATAATCGAAAACCGTTTTGGTCCGCAACTGGTCGCCCATGATTTCAAACGCATCGTTATCCGCGCAAAGATCGACAATATCGCAAAATTTCAATCCCCAGCCGACCAGTTGTCCACTGTCCGAACCTGGCCAGGTATCTTCGATCTCCAAAGTCCAGTCGCCTGCTTTGTACTCTCCGTCAAAGGCCGATAGCGGGTTGCTTGGCAGATAGGCACCGCCGTCGGAGGGGGGGCAGGGCCAGGGACCGGAGGCTTCGTCATCCAGGCTGAGGTCAAAATAGTCCTCGTCGTCGCAAGGTCGATTCATGATGTTTACGACAGTCGCATTCGGACTTCTAAGCTTGATCACCATGTCGTCGATGTACTCGTGCTCTCCCCTGAGACCAACCACATTGACATCGGAGATCGTTCCATCGGCGGATATGGTCAGAACGGATGCCTGAATGGCAGGCGGATCGATGTCTTTGGGAACATCGCCACTTGTATAGATGGTGCAATACTCGGTAGTCAGGCCGGTCGCCAGGCTGTAGACGAACGTATCTCCGGATTCCGGATCGATAGTCGTAAAGGTTCCAACGAGTGTGCCCGCCGCCTGGTTCTCTTCGACGCTCGCGCCGGAAAGGGCAAGGTCTGTGGGCGCCGTATACGCGCCTATCCCATAGAATCCAAAAGCATCGAGTCCCGACAATGAAATATAGCCGTCGGCCACATCGACGGATGCGGTCTGTTCAACCCAAGGACCGGAATCCCCGGCACCTGTGAACAGCTTTTTAACAACCGGCTTGCAATCATGGTCGTCCGCAGTATAGCGCAATTGGATTTCCGCAGTTCCGGGGACCCAGCCGCTCTGGGAGATCTGATACAGCCGGTTTACTACGCAACCGGTCCAGGCGGAACCCAGCGCGCTTTTGCCGATCTTCACGGTGACTTCCGCAGGGGCGGTGCCGCCGTTGAACATTATACGGGTGTCCGCGTGTCCGAAGGTGTATTCGGTTCCCGTGACCAACCCAGTACGTTTGAAGGCACCGACGACCTCGCCGTCGCCGGCGAAGGTCACCCCGGCCGCGCCGGTGCTCAATGTTTCCGAAACGGTCAGGTCATCATTGTTCAGGGTCAGGTTGGCACCGCTTTCGATAGAAATGCTTTTGCATGATGCCGCGCTGTCGATGATCGGCTGATTTGCCGGGGCCGAATCTATCAGGACATCGGTTCCGGCAGTCGGCGCAGCGTTTAGACTCCAGTTGGCGTCGGTATGCCAGTCCGTGTCCGTAGAACCCGTCCAGATATTGACGTCGTATGTGCCAATTCCCCAGTACCCGAAAGGATCGGTGTTCGATAGCGATATATATTCGCCAGCAACATCCACGGATTCGGTTTGCGCGACCCACGGCCCGGAGTCGCTTTCGCCTTTAAACAGGTATCGGGGCCCAGTGCCGCAAGTGCCAGGATATTGCAATTGGATATCTGCGGTTCCGGGAACCCACCCGCTCTGGGTGATATGATACAGCCGGTTCTCCGCGCACCCCGGCCACGGTGAATTCGGCGCACTGTTTTCGAATTGAACGGTGACTTCCGACGGTGCCTGGCCGTCGTAAAAAGTGATTCGAGTGCCAGGATGTTGGAAAGTGTATTCGGTTTCCAACGACAGTTCCGTTCGTTTGAAATTACCGATGTCTTCGCCCATTTCGTTTTTGACCCTTATCTCGCCGGTCCCATAGATTATCGAATGGCCGTCGCCGTCGAGAATCAATTGGTCGCCAACAATCAGATCGTGATTGTTCAAATTGATCGTAACGCTCGATTCGGATGCCAGTCGCAGGTATCCCTCAATCTGAACAATACCCAAAACGGCCAATTCCAAGTCCAAGTTTCCATCCACGAGGACACTCTCGCCGTAATGCTCCGGATAGATCCAGAGCACTGTCCCCGATGTTGCGCTGTCTACCGCTTGCTGAATAAAATTGAAACACGGGCTTTCGCCGTTGCAGTCTCCAAAGGCATCCACATAGACGTAATCGCCGCTGTTTCTCCAGGCAGTGGATTCATACTGACTTTCATCGCCTGCGGCTTTGGCAATGGCGGGGTCCGTAGCAAACGGTCTGGATATAAAGAAAAATATTAAATAAAAAACAACCACCATGAAAA
Organism: Desulfobacterales bacterium; assembly: GCA_963674505.2. GTDB lineage: Bacteria > Desulfobacterota > Desulfobacteria > Desulfobacterales > SKZT01. Next base: position 3,394,968 of record CAXXIG010000001.1, on the reverse strand, counting down.
TGGCACCCCTTGCGCCGGATGTAATTGCGTTTTTAAATCGTCCCATCGGATCTCCTTATTTCATTCATGAATAGGACAATATACCCTTTTCACTTTTAATTTGCAAAGGTATTCTTTTCAGGCTATTTATATGGAAGTCTTGTAATTGATTCGGAACCTTGAGAACTTGCTGGATGTCTCATGGTTCCTGCCTGTAGCAAAAAAACAAACGTCGGATGTTTCGCGTCCTTTATTTCGGGGATGCGGACATTCATGATTCGTTGAGAGAAACCAAGTCTTGCGGAGTTTTACATGGACGAAAGCCCACAATACATAAAATTATGCCAAAAAGCCCATGAAGTTCAGAAACTATGGACCCAAAACCACGGCGACTGCTTCGTAGGCGAATACGGTCGGATCGAATACTGGATTTCCGACAGATTCGAATCCCGCACGGTGAAACATGGATTCGGCGTATGCGGCGAGGGAAGCGTCATACGCCTTTCAAAATACATCTGGCTTCCCCGGCTTGATCAGCTCATGGAACTGGCGCAGATTCCCGGTCGTACATTCGACAGCGTCACAACGGATTTTTTCAATTGGACCCATCAACCCTACGAGACCGGGGGAAAACTCCCCGCCAAAGTTTTCCCGACTCTGGAACAGGTCTGGCTGGCGTTTGTCATGGAACAGAAATGGGGGAAGAAATGGCGGGATGCGGAATGGGTCAGGTAGACAAAGCTTGCAATGGAGGAACTCGGAGGAGAAGTCATACCGGAAAAGGTTGATTTTCATCACCCCAGGCGTATCCGATGGATTCGACTGCAGGCACCGCCTGAAAACCGACGGAAACCGGATGGAATTTTTCTGATTATGACGGATTCGGGGGATTAATGATCTTCGTGCCCTTCGTGTTCTTCGTGGTTTACTGGTTATGGCGGATTTGGGGGAGCGGCAATTCGTAGGTTGGGTTGAGCGGGTTTCACGTTGGGTTTCGCTTACTTCCCAGCCTTTTCGTGCGTCTTCTCTGTTTGTTTGATAGAATTCCGTAGCGAAACCCAACAATTGACGGCGCTCAACCCAACCTGCATTCCACCCACCCCCAAATCCGTCATAACCAGGTGGTTTAAAATCAAAGAATTCTGCCACGAAGAACACGAAGGGCACGAAGATGTCATGGAAAAGTCGTGAACTCCCTCGGGAATCCAGGTGCCCCGTACGAGATCCTGGATTCCGGGTCTCCGCTAAGTTCTATTATGCACCAAGGTCCCCGTAAACCTTAAGACTGTTGTTTTTTCGGGATATCTTTGGAGTATGACCGCTCCGCCCGGAATGGCGGACATATGCAAATCCAGGGTTTGGTTCTGGCTTCGGCAGGCGTTGTCACCCAGGAGCCTCGATTATCGCCTGGATTCCGGGTCTCCGTACGCTCCGCCCGGAATGACGGAGTTGTTTGGCCGACATTAAAATCAAGCCCCAAATCCAGCTCATAAAACGTTATCATCGAGTTTCAAGAATAGCCAAAGAGGAAGGTTCCAGTCGCTTCTTCTTGCGCAAGGCCCCGAGGCTGCGCTGGATATGGTGGGTTGGGTTTCCCTCATCTTTTCTCTCAAATCTAACAGGAAGGCACACGATGCAAGCAGCCTGCAAGCGAAACCCACAGGAAAGCCCGCTCAACCCAAGCTACGCCTGCTGCACGCATCTTGACGCGGTCGCATTTCTTTGGCATACATCGAACTTGGCGATCCGCTTTTCGTCGAATCGCATCCGTACCGCTGAAAACAAAGGAATTATGCCATGGAAACGCAAATCGGACCCGGAGTTCGTATCGGAAGGTACACGATCAAGGAAAAGCTCGGCCAGGGGGGCGAAGGAAGGGTCTTCAAGGCCTGGGACAACGTCTCGGAGATCGACGTGGCCATCAAGATGGTCCCGCCGGAGGTCTCCCGCTCGTCCGACGACATGGAGAACATCAGGAAAAACTTCCAGATCGTCCAGAAACTCAACCATCCCAACATCGCCGCCCTCAAGCAGTTGGAGAGGCTTCGAAACGGCGAGTATTTCATCGTCATGGAGTTCGTCCCCGGAGAAAACCTTTCCCAATACCGGAAAAGCTTCGAGGACGGAAAGATCCCCCTTGCCGAAGCCGTCGGAATCGTCGCGCAGATCGCATCGGGGCTCGATTTCGCCCATCGCAAACGGATCGCGCATCGGGACATCAAGCCGGAAAACGTCATGAGAACGCCATCCGGGGAGATCAAGATCCTCGATTTCGGCCTTGCCATGCAGATCAAGAGCACTGCCACGAGACTGAGCAACGCCGCCAAATACGATTTCAGCGGCACCTGGCCCTACATGGCCCCGGAGCAGTATCTGGCGAAAAAGCAGGATCACCGCACGGACGTCTATTCCCTCGGCGTTCTCTTCTACGAGATGATCGACCGGCGGCCGCCTTTTCGCAATCCGGATCTGAAGATCATGATGGAAAATGTCGTCTCGCGAAAGCCGGATCCCGTGCCGGGTGCGGGACGTTGCGCCAACAGAGCACTGGCAAGGGCGCTGGCCAAAAAGCCCGAAAATCGATTTCGAAAGGCCGGGGACTTCGCGGCGGCCCTGCAAAGGTGCCTGGAGCCGAAGTTGAAAATATTTCGGATTTTGGCGGCGACCGCGTTGGCCGTTTTCGTCGTTGCAGGCGGATCGCTTTTGGTCCTGGAAAACGAGAAAAAGCAGCGCCGCGCCGAAATGCAACAAAAACTGGATCGGCTAACCCCGGAACTGATTTTGGGAAGCGACGCTGAAAACTCTTACGAAAGGGGCGTGGCAGAAGCTTCGCTTTCCATCGTCGAGGCTTTGAACCGCAAGGGCTTGCTCGAAGGCCGCAAGATGGCCATCACCGGGTTCCGGGAAGCCTTGACGGAAGAAGGCTGCCGCGCCATGTCCGTGTCCCTTCGCAAAAGGGTTACGGCCGACGCATACAAAATCGAAAAGGAAATCGGCGGCAATTTCCGGGCGATTCCGAGAGGTCAGTTCGAAACCATCGAGGACGAGATCATATACTCGAAAAAGGGCAAGGTCGTGGTCGATCTGGACGCCGTAAAGCATCTGGGGGACCCCGACATTCTGATCGCGGGCACATGGGAAAACGACACGGACGATTTCAATCTCACCCTGACCGCGTACGAGAGGGAAAAGATGTCCCGCCCCTTCTCCTGTGCAGGAGGAGGGCAAGCCCCGGAAACCTTCACCATCGTTTTCTCCGACGATGTGAACATTCCGAAATCCGGCGACATGTCCGCCGCTTTGATCGATTGCGTGGAGAATACGCGAAAAATTCCGCCGAAAACCGTTGTCGGAAAGAAGAGTTCAGGCGAGGAGCCCAGTCCCGGCGAAAAAACCGAGGAAGTTGCAAAGAAAAACAACCCGAAAACCAAACTTTACGTCGATTTCGAGGAAAAAGCTCCCCGAAACGTCGAAATCGAAATCCCGGAACTCGGCGTTTCCTACAGTGAAGGGATGTCCGTGCCAGTCGGACGTTACACCTTGAAAGCCGACGCGCCGGGGTACGAGTCGGCGGCAATGACAGTCGAACTGAAGGCCCAGCCGCAGAACCGGTTTTCGATCCGGATGCAACGGGAAACCATCGCGAGCAGGAAACTGCCGGACATGAAATTCATTTACATCCCGCCGGGGGAGTTCATGATGGGAAGTCCAGACGGAAAAGACGGCAAAGTCGAGAAAGAAAAAGGGCGATACGACAATGAAATACTGCGCCGGATAAAATTGACCGAGGGGTTTTACATGCAGACCACGGAGGTGACCGTGGGGCAGTGGAAAGAATATGCCAAAGACCCGGAATACGAGCCGACCGACGCGGAAAGGGGAAAGGGTTGCTATGTCAGGGTGGACGGCGACAGGGGCTACAGAAAAGGGTACGACTGGAAAAATCCGGGGTTCGATCAGACCGACGATCACCCCGTGGCTTGCGTGTCCTGGAACGACGCCAAAAAATTCATCGCGTGGCTGAGCAAGGAAGACGGCGGCAGGAAATATACGCTTCCCACGGAGGCCCAGTGGGAATATGCCGCCAGGGGCGGGGCAAAAACCCAGGACCCCTTCTGGTTCGGCAAGTGCCTTTCCACGGACCAGGCCAATTACAACGGCAACTATCCCATGGAAGGGTGCGCCAAAGGTCGATACAGGGAAGAAACGGTGCCTGCGAACCAATTCGAGCCCAACGGCTGGGGGTTGAAGAACATGCACGGGAACGTCTGGGAGTGGTGCCAGGACTGGTATGGAGCATATGACCAAAACGACGTCGTAGATCCGAAAGGCCCTGAAAAGGGCGCGAACCGGGTCCTGCGGGGCGGCTCCTGGTTCAGCAACGTCAGGAACTGCCGTTCGGCCTACCGCTACTGGCTCTTCCCGTCCGTCAGCGACTCGTTCAACGGGTTTCGGCTCGCGGCCCCTCCAGGTCGCTGATACTGTTTATTTTTTAACTGTTTTGTAAACTGTCTTTGTCTGAAAGCGGAGCGATTCGGTCCTCTCCATTTATCGAGCGGAGAGCCCTGTCTGCTGTTTGCTCGACGCCGATAAATGGAGAGGACCGAATCGCGGAGCTTTTTTTTATGGGATCGAATTGGCTCGTTCCAACGCTCCGGCGTTGGAACGCGCTTCCGGACGCTCCAGCGTCCGCGTCCCTGAGAGACGAAGTCGAAGCGACCATGTTCCCACGCAGGAGCATGGGAACCAGCGGGATAGACTTCGATGAAGCTGTGTTTCAGGAGTCGCTGTCAGGAAAAAATGCGGACACCGTCTGGATGGATTGGCTATTCGGCTCGTTCGGCTCGTTTCGGCTCGTTCCAACGCTCCGGCGTTGGAACGCGCTTCCGGACGCTCCAGCGTCCGCGTCCCTGAGAGACGAAGTCGAAGCGACCAGGTTCCCACGCAGGAGCATGGGAACCAGCGGGATAGGCTTCGATGAAGCTGTGTTTCAGGAGTCGCTGTCAGGAAAAAATGCGGACACCGTCTGGATGGATTGGCTATTCGGCTCGTTCGGCTCGTTTCGGCTCGTTCCAACGCTCCGGCGTTGGAACGCGCTTCCGGACGCTCCAGCGTCCGCGTCCCTGAGAGACGAAGTCGAAGCGACCAGGTTCCCACGCAGGAGCATGGGAACCAGCGGGATAGGCTTCGATGAAGCTGTGTTTCAGGAGTCGCTGTCAGGAAAAAATGCGGACACCGTCTGGATGGATTGGCTATTCGGCTCGTTCGGCTCGTTTCGGCTCGTTCCAACGCTCCGGCGTTGGAACGCGCTTCCGGACGCTCCAGCGTCCGCGTCCCTGAGAGACGAAGTCGAAGCGACCAGGTTCCCACGCAGGAGCATGGGAACCAGCGGGATAGGCTTCTTCGCTGTCCGCAACCGCGCCGCCATGGAAGACGGCGCTACCGCGACCCGATTCGAAGTAGCCATAATACATGGGTATGGCCGTCAATTCGGGCTTTGCTTCGTCGAATGGGAAAGCATGCGTCCGTCGGGCAACATCCCGCCATGAGGGATTCCTTGTTCTTCCAGTTGATAGCGGCGGCACGATTTCCAGCGGCGTTCGGAGGAACAATATTCCTCGCGCCATTTCTCTGAAATTTTCCCCTGCCGCTCCCATCCTCGCAATGGGCACAAAGCATACCATTTACATCTCATATGTTTATACCTTGATCTTTCAAAAGCTGGGGTTGGTTATAGCGTTGGCCAACCAACACCGTCATTCCGGGCGTAGCGTAGCGGAGACCCGGAATCCAGGCGATGATCTAAACCGTTGGATGAAAACCGGCCGGAGTTAAAACCAAGCCCGTGTATATCTCGTCGCTGCCGGGGCCGAAGACGATGGCGGAGTAGAATATTCCCTCTTCCCTTCTTCTATTCATTGGTCAATCTCCCCTGGTCGCTTGTCTTGTTCACAGATGCGTTCGCCGAAGTTCTCAGCGTACACGAAAACGTTCTTAAGGCAAACAGTTTTTCGCGAGGCCCTACGGATCGAAAAGGGCCGCCGTCTGAGGCTTTCTCCCGTTTTTTGCGATGCCGGTTGCAAGGTTTGAGGGACCTTGTTCGAAACCGATCCGGTCGCAGTGGAAAGAGGCGCGCCGGATGCGGTTGCCGGCGGGGTCGTATGTTCGGGATGAATTGCAATTTGCATTGAAGCATTGGAAAACCTTTGTTAAAGTATGGATATCAAGTCGGATTCGAAACTCGCAACAAATTCGGTCGAGGCGGAGGCATGAAAACATGACGGAAAAGAACGGGCTCGAATACCCGCAGAATTACGATGTTGTGGTCAAGTGGCTGGCGGAGGCCCTCCGGGGACAAACACTGGAGGCGATCGGCGTGGAGACCGGGCACATCGTGGACGTGTTCGGCTTCGAGCCGGTAGATATCGCAGTCAAGACCGGCCGGGTTGATGTGATGTTCCGCGACGACGCGGCAAAGGTATTCCATCTCGAAGAACAGCGCAATTTGAAGAAAAGCGACCTGTACCGCTTCGCGGCCCACCATTTCATGGCCGCCCGAAAATGGGGCGACGGGCTGACCGACATTGTCCTGGCCTCCGGAGACGTGTATGCGGGCGACAAGGCCGTGGCCACCGAAAGCGGCGTCTATCGGCCGATCGTCGTGGATTTCAGCGAACGCGACGGAGAAAAGCGGCTCGAAGAAATAAAGGCCCAAATTCGGGATGGCACGTTCGGAAACTGGCTGGAGCTGGTCTTTCTGCCGTTGTACGGCAAGATGACGGGAAAGCTCCGCGAGAAATTCGCGGAAAACGCCATCCGTTTTGAAACCGAACTGTTCAAGGCGAAAATGATTCCGGCCACATTGTTGGCCGCCACCTTGATTCTGTCGAACAAGATGATCCCCAAGGATCGTTTGGAAGAAATATGGGAGGAAATAAAAATGCTTGACATTCTGGAAATCGCCCATGAAAAAGGTAAAAGCGCGGGAATCGAAGAGGGAAAATCCCTCGGAATCGAAGAGGGAAAATCCCTCGGAATCAAAGAGGGAAAATCCCTCGGAATCAAGGAGGGAAAATCCCTCGGAATTTTGGAAGCCACCAGGGAAATGCTTTTCGACGCCCTCGCGGAAAAATTCGACGTGGTTCCCAAAGGCGTACTGGAAAAGATCAGAAGTATCGAAGACGTCGATATACTCAAAGTCCTTTTCAAGAAGGTCTTCAAGTACGACGACATCGAGCAGTTCGAAGGCCTGCTGGCCAGGTATTGACCGAACTCGTCCGCCTGGACTGACAGCCGAGCCTTGCCTTCTTGACGACTTTCAGCCCCCGCGCCCTGCTGGATTTACATTTCAGGGGGGATTCCCTGTTTTTTGCAAATCCGACGGAAGCCGAAGACATCGACGGCCCTGTTGTTTTGCTTTACCGCGCCGTAGACCGTGGCCAGCCCCAGACCGGTGCCTTTGGAATTGTCGGAAAGGTCCTCCATTGGCCCATGGCCCTTGTCGCCTCCCTTCTTTGCCGTCAGTACGTGATATCCAACGTGGCAATGCCGCCCGCCTCGTCTATATGTTTCACCTTCACGGTGGCGAAACTGCCTTTGAATTCATCTCCCGCCAAAAAATCGTTGTTTCCCGCCGCAGTTGTCTGAAGATACGTGACGGTGCTGTCGTCGTTATCGTGCGGATGTTTTCCAATGCGCCGAATATGTACGGCCGTCTGGGGAAACTTGCGATCCCAGCCCTGTTTTTCCCTGAAATCTATGGCATATCTCGGGCCCGAGCTTCCCGCGTTGAGCACGATCAGGAGCGGCCCGTGGCATTCGGGTTTGTCCAGGGCCACAAGTCGATGCTCCTCGGTACTATAGGGGGGCGAAATGGTCAGGGTCGTAACCCGTCCGGAAGGAAGCGCTCCCATGCGTTGTCTGTTGAATCCGTGAATACCGGGTCCGGAATCCTTGTACTCGCCTTGAAAGCGTATTTCGGGCAGGCCCCCCATGATGTCGTAGGGATCGTAGTATGGCCTCGGATGCGTTTTGCCGCAAGTCTTGCATACGGTGTTGCGTGTGTCGTCGAAGGAGTGGGGCAACCCGAAAGTGTGCCCCGCCTCGTGGGAAACCATGTTGAGATGAAAAGCGTCCTTATGCAGGACGACGCCGCGATAAGGAATTGCTCCTCCCGAGTATTCTCCCATATCAATGCCCGTTTTATTGAATATGGAGATCACCGCTTTATATTGGTCCGCATTGTCGATCCCCCAGGCATGCATGCACATATCGTTCAGCCCCCATCTCATGATATTGTGTTCCAGGTTTCCGTCTCTTATGACCTTCTCGGTTGCATCTTTCAGGGTGGCATCTATTGTTTTATAACCTTGAGGAAGATCGGGGTCCAAATCGATCATACCGTAGCTCATGTCATGGGCATACCGCCACATGCTTTCCTTTCCCGCTCCGCGTTTGGTGAACAAATCCAAATAATAGGATTCTTTTTCAAAACCATCGTAGATATCCTTGAGCTTGCATTTCAGCACGAGCCATTTGTCCTTCCGGGGTTTTGGCCATCCCTCGTTCAGACTCGGCCTGGGTCCGGTGTACGCCCACCAGTAGGTGTGCCTTCGAGCCTGCACGTCATACCGGGCGTCAATCCGTACAATGGACTGATTCGAGGATTTGTAGAGCAGCACGTCGTCCCGCTTGGAGCCTGCTTCGTTGTCGAATGCGGCGAATTTGCCGAAAAAGGGCGTCACATCCCGGTGGTCGTCCAGGTTGCCGGGTCGTATGACGCTGCCGGACACGGCCTTGAGATTGCCGTTGTCGTATTCCGCCTTGAAAAACCGGTATGCGCCTTCTTCGGTCGATAGTACCACCCCGTCCCTGGTTCCCCCGTCGATGTTGGCCACACTGACCATTTCCCCCTCGTTGACAAACTCCGCCCTTGTGTGGAATGCCCACCAGAAGGTCTTTTTGCCCTGGTTGTCCGTGGCCGAGTCATAGCGGGATATGGCCCCGCTGGAAGGGTCCACCACGAGGAGGTCCGCCCTGTTCGATGCCTGGCCAAATTCGCCGGCAAAAAGCTGCTTGTTCTTCAGATCGATGTGTTCGAGATTGCCGGGATGAAAATCGGGCATGGGGACGAAAACGCCCCGGTTGTCGATGCGCGTGTAGAGTTTGATCGCTCCCGTATACCGATTGTGAAGCAGGATATCGTCGCCGCCGTCGCCGTCGAAGTCTCCCGCGATGGCATCGTCGTACAGACCCATGAAACTCGGCTGGGAAAACCACCACCACAGGTCTCTGTTGTCGTCGCTGCTCGCATAGCATCGTATGGTGTTGTCGCCGAGCCACACGCAAACCTGGTCCCGACCGTGCTCGCGACCCGAAGTGGCAAAGTCGCCCAACACGATGCGCCTGACGGTCTGATCCACATATTTGTGAAGGATACCGGTCTTTTTCGAATCGGTGCGGAACACGAAAATACGATTTTTTGCAAACTGCACGAAATCCTCCAAACCGTCGCCATCCACATCCCCCAACGCAAGTCCATGGCCGAGCACGGGCTTGGGCAGCACGCGAGCGGCCTGGGCGGCCCCTGAAATCATGAAAGCCAACAGGATCGAAGCGATGAAAATAAAAAACCTTGCGGCCACATGGGTATCGATACGCCAACAGTGCATCCTACCATCTCCTTTCGTTTTCAACGATTTCAGCCTGCGCGAAGGACCGTCGAAATCAAGGACGGAAGGCATCCCCTTTTCACGGAAAAGAATTCCGATACGCCGCCATTGCCACCGAAGCCCCCTTCCTGTTCCATAAAACTGTTTTTCCCGAGCTTCCGTCTCTCTGAATTCCCGAGCCTTTGCCATGTAAGAGACTGGTCTCCAAAACGGCGCGTCGGCGTTCGCCTTCTTGCGCAGGTGCCAGTGCAGAGAATATGCTCACAATGGTTAGCATGAATAGCGAAACGTTTAAAGGAAAAATTCTGGTTATAACGGATTTGGGGGATCGGCAATGCGTAGGTTGGGTTGAGCGGGTTTCATGTTGGGTTTCGCTTACTTCCCACCCATTTCGCGCGCCTTATCTGTTTGTTTGATAGAAATCCATAGCGAAACCCAACAATCGACGGCGCTCAACCCAACCTACATTCCACCCACCCCAAAATACGTTATAACCAGAAAAAATCCAACTTTGGGCTCGGCGCCGAATTGAGGCGGTAAAAAGGCCGTTTCCCATGTTTTCATGGCTGTTTCCGAGTTTTTCAGACAATTTTCAGAATATCGGCAATCTTTCCCCATTTCATTTCCGCATAGACGATCCCCCGGGGCGCATTCGAAAAGACCGTTGTCTTTTTCTTGACAAAAAGCAAGTTCATATTTAGGTGTTAGCTGTTGGCTGTTGGCTTTCAGGTGGCTAGGTGGGGGAGCAAGGAAGGGCACGATGTAGCGTAAGGCTTTAGCATTCCAAAGAGCAAGGTGGATGGGATTTTATAAAGAATATGTAGATCCGGGGCATGCGGCCGAAATGGAGGTGTTTCTATGCCTGATTCGGGCGGATTTGACGCCGGACGGGATGAACCGTATATCCGGTCTGGTTGAATCGGGCTCGGTTGACTGGGCGTTTCTACTACACCTTGTCGAGAAGCATCGGGTATGGACAGTTTTTTATGCCAATATCAAAAAGACGGGGTGGTTGCCCCTTTTACCTGAGGACGTTCAAAAATCCCTGTCTCATCAATATGTTACCGTTGTAGGCAATAACCTCAAATTATGCCAAAAACTGTTGACGATCCTGGGGCTGTTTGAAAGCCGTCATATCCCGGCTGTACCCTTCAAAGGCCCTCTGCTGGCGCAAACATTATATGGCGCCAGTGCTTTGAGATACTATCGGGACCTGGACATCCTGGTGCCCAAAACATGTGTACTGTCCGCACGGGATGCATTGCTGGAATCCGGCTTTTCGCCGTCCGTTTATGGCTTATCCGGCAAAGGTTTCAGCCAAAATCTGAAGCATGGCAGAGAGTGCCATTTTTTACACCCCTCCGACATGGTTCAAATCGATCTGCACTGGCAGCTCAGCGTGCCTTATCGACAAGCCCTGGATTACGATTTCTGCAAAAAACGACTTCGTGCAACTTGTTTCCACGGCCAGGATATTTCCAGCCTGTCGCCGGAAGATACCCTGTTGCATCTCTGCCTGAACGGCGCACAGGATATCTGGATCACCGACGTCAACTTTATTGACTATTTGCCGACAAACGGCGGCGCCGGCCAGATGAGTATCGCCAGCACAACATTGACCTATACCGGCTGCGGCGCGAGCCCTTCTCCCGCTTCGTTTACCGTGGGCGCTACATCGCTTTCATTCTCCGGCATGGAAATCGCCGGCCTGAGCACCGGCACCATCGAAGTCACGGTCACCGTGGATGCCACCGGGACATATGACAACGACTCCGAGAACCTGTTCATCAATTCGACAATTGACACCGGGGACGACGCCTAGGACACCCTGGTTGCCACGGATAAGCCGCCCGGGCCGTCCGGCTGCACGCCTGCATCCAACCTTGCCGCCTGGACGACGATTACCGCTGCACCACCGCCCCCTACCACCCAGGCAGGGGATGTCTCAACGGCCACTGCCACAGGAGTTTTCACCGCTGTCGGTTCTCAATCAACCGATGCCGGCCCTCCCAATGCTTGGACAATTACGGATGAGTTTCCATTGCAGGGCGTGGTCCCCGATCCGAACACTGCAACAACGTATTTCCAGTTCCAGGTGGATACGAGTAATTACGGAGGCGCCCAGATCAGTTTTGACACAGAGTTGACCCCGAACGGTTATTGGGCCGCAAAGAACGATATGTATGTTTTTGCAAGCCCGGACGGGACCAATTGGACACAGATTTATTCTATTATCAGTATGACCAAAAGCCTGTTATCACATGGTCCCATTGCCGTTGCCGACTCTGGCAGCAATGACATTACCGGCGTTTCTTCCACCTGGATCCGCATTATTAACGTCGGACAGAAAACAGCAGGCAATTACGGAACGGTACAGTTGAGCAGCATCTACATTGACGGGTGCCCGCGTCCGGTATACCCGACGCTGAGCAAGAGTTTCGCCGACGTCTCGATCTGCAAAGATGGCTACAGCAGCCTGACATTTTCCATCACCAACCCCAACAGCCATGGTTCCCTGACGGGTGTCGCCTTCACCGACACCCTGCCCTCAGGGTTGGTGGTGGCAACGCCGAACGGCCTTACCGGCGGCTGCGGCAGCGGAACCATCACCGCAACCGCAGGCAGCGGAACCATCGGCCTGAGCGGCGCCACCCTGACCGCCGGCAGTTCCTGCACCTTTTCAGTAGATGTTACCGGATCAACTGCCGGTTTAAAAACAAATTCCGTGACGGTTACCTCCACGAATGGCTGCACGGGCAACACGGCCACAGCCGACGTAATTGTGAGGGCCGTGATACCCTCGATCGGTTTCGTAAAGCAGGTCAGTTATTCGGCGACCGGGCCGTGGTTCAAATATGTGGAGGTCGAAACCGGATCCACGGTATATTATCGGTTCACTGTGGAAAATACCGGCGAGACGACCCTGACCGGAATATCCGTGACAGATCCCCTTCTGTGCCCGAGCGGATGCTCATGCAGCTGGTCCGCCTCCATTCCGGTGGCCGTTGCGAGAAACGATGACCATATCGAATATTGCGTTCCCACCGAGACAATTACCGCTTTGGCCGGATACCATCCCAATACGGCGACAATTTTATGCCGGTCCTGATGACAGCAAATCCCTGGGCGCTATGCGAGTCGGATGCCCGTCTGCTCGGGTTTGAAGATGGAGTGGCGCCCTTTGCCATTGGCCGGCTGCCCATTACCAATGACGACGAGGGTCTGGATTATGTGGATAACCTTATTGCTCATGAAATGCAGGTAAGCCGGGGAGTTTCAAACCAAGCTGTACTTGTGGCGGATAATCCGGATAATGGCGGCGATTTTCATGCGGCTGCCGATCAACTGGCCACGCAATTACTTGACATGGATTTTTCCGTCTTGGAACTTTATCATCCCATTGATATGGTTCGTGCCAACATGACCAGCCCGGAGACCTGGGAAACCAGTTTTATTTCCTACAGCGGGCATGGCAGTACGACACAACTTGGAAATTCCCAGGAGAACTTCATCCTTGCCACTGACGCTGTGGCGCTGGAAAATGACAAATATTCTGTTTTTGCCGCATTGACCTGCGCAGCCGGGTCCGATGCATTGCCGGGAACCCGTTCCCTGGCAGGCGCATTGGTCTTAAACCCCCACGGAGGGGCCATTGTATCGATGGCGCCCACCGGCTTGTCGTCCAATGAAGATGCGCATTTACTTGGCAGTGCCTTTATAGACAATCTCTATGGAGGGTACGGCACTGTCGGGGGCGCCCTGGCTGAAGCAAAGGAACAGACTGTAGGGCTCATCGAGGATTTCATGGCGCCGATTTATTCAATCATTGGCGATCCCGGTGTTCGAGTGTATTAACCCGGAAATTTCACCCTTCGGGGGAATCACCTCGAACGGTTCCACTGTGTTGCAGGCCGCTCATGACAGGGGCGGCCTTTAGGTCGCCCGATGATCGGGAAGACTGAAGCCTTCCACCACTATCAGTAAAGATAAAATTTTTAAAATGAAAGGTATTGAATAACATGGCAGGCAAAAGCGCTTTGGATAGCAAATCAAGTGCGGCAGACCCTTTCATGGCTCAGAAAGATTCAATAGCGGGTAAAGGCAAGAAGCGCCCCTACTCCCCCCCGCGCCTCCTGAGCAGTGAGCCTCTTGAACTGGCAGCAGGAACCTGCGATCCTCCAACAGGTCCATATGGCAAGACATTTGAATACGGACCGCCTCCTGCTTGTTATACTTTAGGCAGTTGAAGTCCAGGTCCGATGGAGAATATGTCACGATGTTGGGGAGTCGATTCCATCCTTATAAAGCTTCCGATGGCTCTGGTGTCAATCGATGGATTGAGCGGTGAACAGCAAAGCGCAATTGCCCGGGATTATGCGTCATTTGCCGCTGATTCGGGCGAAGCGTCGCCCAGGTGCGATGTGATTTGCCATGCGGCCCGGCTGTCACAGCCTATCGGCCTGTCTCCGGAGCGCTTTTCAGTAAATGGGCAATACTCACCGCTAAAAAGACGGACCAATGGTGGAATAGAGGTCACCGGGTTCGATTTCATGGGGCATTTTACTCGGGGCGGTCCGGCGCCGGTCCATTCGGAATTGTCGGTCGTAAAGGAAGAACAGCTTGTATGGCCGAGTGTCCTGGAAAATTTTCTGCGCATTCTTGTGGCCCATCTCGTCCTTGATCAAGGTGGGGTGTTGTTGCACAGCGCCGGAGTTTTGTATCAGGATCGTGTCTATCTATTTTGCGGGCGATCCAATGCCGGTAAGACGACGATGGCGCGCAAGGCAGCTGCGGCCGGCGCCCGCGTGCTGAGTTACGACATCAACCTGGTGATCCCGGAAAAAAGTGGCTATCGAATCCATAAAGTGCCATTTACCGGTGAATTCGGGCGGCAGGTGGAAAATTTCCAAGTTTGCGGTTCCTTTCCGACCGGCGGTCTGGCATTGTTGGAGAAGGCTCCGAATTTGACTGCCGCTCCGTTGCTTCCTGCCGAAGCACTTGCCGGACTGCTGACCGGATGCCCGTTTGTCAACGATGATCCAGAGGAAATCCCTGTGTTGATGGATATATTGACAAATCTCATTCAACTCAGGCCCGTCATTCGAATGGGCGTAGGACGGGACGATTCTTTTGAAACGGTGATGACTGAATTTTCGAGGAGTTGCGAGGTTGCCTGAAATTGAAGATAACGAAAAGGTTCGTCTGTCCAGCCGCGTGCGTTTTCGCGCCATCGGGGACGAGGGCGTGATGGTGAATCTGGAAAGCGGCCGCGTGATGGTGGTGACCGAGGTGGGGATTTTCATTGTTGAAACGCTTGGACGCCAGGATATGACTGTTATAGAACTGGCCGCCAAGGTGGCGGGTGCGTTCGAGGTGGATATGGACCAGGCCAGGGCCGATGTGGCGACATTTCTTGATAAGTTGCGCGGCGAGCAGGCCATTGAAATGATCAACGCGCCGGCAGTAGATTGAAGATCGGGTGAATGAGAATGTACAGCGACTCGATACTGCGAACGATCCGTGCCCGGCGATTGCTTCACGATGTCACGCTTGAGCTTACCTATCAATGTAATTTGAATTGTTTCTATTGTTACAATGACCGTGAAAAACAGGGGACACCGCTTTCCCTTGCACAGTATCGGACCCTGCTTGAAGACCTGGCGAGCATGCAGACCCTTTTTTTGATGCTGACCGGCGGGGAGCCGATGATTCACCCCCACTTTTTTGAAATCGGGTCCATGTGCCGGGAGCTTGGCTTTGTGGTCCGCGTCCGCACCAACGGCTACACCCTTTTTCCCCGTAATATCGAGCGATTGATCAATGAAGTGGACCCCTATGCAGTGGAAGTGACGTTGCATGGCGCCAGCGCTGAAGTGCATGACCGCCAGACCCGCGTGCCCGGAAGCTTTGACCGGTTAATCCGCAACTTGAGGCATGCGCGGCCGGCCGGCCTGCGCTGCTCAATGGTTGCCACGCCCACCGCATGGAACCAGCACCAGATCGAAGCAATGATTTCGTTGGGGGATGAACTTGATGCCCCCCTGCATTTCCAAGGACCGGTGGGGCCGAGGGACAACGGTGACATCACGCCGTTATCCATTCAGCCCGCGCCGGAAACCTGGGACCGGATAGCGGCTTTGGTTGAAAAGCGAAGTGCGCGAAAAGTTGTTGACGGATGGGAGGGTATGAAGCCTGCTCCCACGACCGACCCGGTTGATGAAACACCTGCCACCTGCGGTGTCGGCCTGGCCGGTGTCGATATCGACCCTTTCGGCAATGTTCAAGCCTGTATGCATTTACAGGAAAGTGCCGGTAACCTTCATCATCAGTCCATCGAGGAAATCTGGAACCATTCTCCCCTGTTTGCGCGTGTCCGTCAGCGGGCCGTGGACGCCGCAACCAACCTGCACGGAAAGCAGCCCCGGCAGTTAGGCGCTCCGGTGTTCTGCCTGGGAGTTAAAGAAAATTGCATTAAAGTATGCGGAAAATTCGACCGCTCATGAAAACGGATTATCTGAAAATGTTGATTGGCCCTGGCGGATGTCTTTCTGCCGCTTTGGCCGAGGGTGAGCAAGTGGTGTGTCAGGTGGACGGAGAATGTATGGAACCGGCTGTAGGCCATCAGGCATCGGTGCGCCTGGATCGGCTGTTTTTTTTTATTCCCGGAGATGTCGTAGCCTTTTACTGTCCGAATTTTAATCGCCTGCTGATACACCGGTTTCTGGGATATCTGAGATGGCGTGGCGCGTGGAAGCTTATGACGATGCCTGATAAAGGGGTGAAACCCGACCCCCTTGTGGATATATCAGCAGTTCTCGGCAGGGTAGTCGCTCTGGACAGCCGGACATACCGGATCTCGCCCATCGTTCGGCTGAAAGCGATATACCGTTATGCACTATGGTGCTTGCGTTATCTTTTTCGTCGTTTGCTCCCATAAATATAAAGCAATGAAAAATATGCTCTGCCGGTCCCATAAATCGAGGTGCTCCAGGATCTTTTAAACTATTGGGCCGGTCTCGGGGATCGGTACGATCCGCATTCGATGCTCGCAATTGGGACAGCAGAGCGGATCGACCTCGTAGATTTTTTTGGATCAGTCTCGCCCAGTTGCAATTTCGCACGGTTTTACAGGTATTTTTCTTACGATGCCGTCGAAAAGCATGCGCCGAGAAGCGAACTTTTGCACCTCCCGCCACCCGCATTTGGGCAGGCGGGTTAAAAAATAAACAGCAAGGCAAGTCCCGTTCCGGTGGCGCCCAGAAGGACGGCTCCTACGCGAAGACCGAATTTCCAGCCTCCGGAATAAAGCGCGATGATGCTTTTGACGATACTGTTGGACACCACCGCAATGGTTATCCCGATCGAGCCGACGTTACGGGACAGGTGATCGGTGTCGGTCTGTTCCGCAATGGACAACGTGATGGCATCCACGTCCGCCAACCCGCTTACCAACGAGGCCAGGTACAATCCTTTGTCGCCGAGGTAGATTTTGGCGATTTTGGCGACAAACAAAATCCCCACGAAAAACAGGGAAAATTTAATGGCGGGACCTAAGGAAAACGGGTTCTTAAAGCTGATTTCCCTGGTGACTTCTTCGCCCCTTTCAGCCCGATCATTTCTCGAGCGCAGCCAAAGATAAACAACCGCAATAGTGGCCGTTGCCGTCATCGCGCCGATAGACAAGGCCAGGCGTTTCATCAGAGCCCAGTCCAGAATAGCCACAACTACCAGGACGCGGCAGAACATGGTGGCGTTGGCAATGATGGTTCCAAAGGCGCAGGGATTTATCAGACTCGGGGTTTGTTTGGCCTGGTTTGCCATTGCGGCGGTTACTGCGGTCGACGAGGTGAGTCCGCCGAAAAGTCCGGTAATGCCCAGCCCCTTTTCAGCACCCAGAAATTTGGTCAGGAAATATCCCACGAAACCGATGCCGGATATCAGGATCACCAGAAACATAACTTTGTATGGATTGAAAGCGCCGTATCGATCCAAGGCCCGGTCGGGCAGCAGGGGCAGGAAAATCAGGATAATCGCCAGAAATTTCAAGGTGTCGGTCAATTCGACCCGTTTCAGCTGCAAAACCGCTCTTGCCATAAACCGTTTCAACGCCAGCAAAACAGTGATCAGCAATGCCATTACCCCGGCGACATGGGGATCGATGTGACACAGCACGCCCAGGCCGCAACAGACGACTGCGGAAATCTCCGTCGTGATTCCGGGATCTTTTTGCGGCATTTGAAAATACATGGCCGTTACGAAAACAATAAGTCCGGCTACGATGACCGGCGCGACCAGCGGGTAAACCGACCCGATCATTGCGGCCATGAAACCACCCAGCGAAAGGATGGAAAAGGTTCTTACGCCTAAAAGAGTATCTGGAATTTCGGGCTGATTGCCGACACCGGCTTCATCCGACCCGGAAAAACAGGTCGGTCGAAGAATCATCGAACGCTCCAGGCCGATCAAAATACCAATGCCCAGGGCGTAAAAAATTTTTAAAACGACTTCGAGATTCAAATCCATTTGCCCCCCCCCTTTTTCAGAGTTTCGTCATTTCCAAATCTTAACAAAGGTTGACGGCTCCATCAATGCCCTTAGCGTTGCCGCAGTTCTGACGAATCTATGCTTTTTCGTATTGCGCCCGAGGATTCTCGGATTTAAAATCCGATAAGTCTCCCCGCATGGGGGGCGACCACCGAAACCGAAGAGAGAATGAAATGGCACTTGTTTCGAGGCATGCATGGCCTGCCAATTTACTTGCGAAGGATTGTAGAAAGGAGTTCGTCATGCCTCAAATGATTCTGCCGATGCTTCCGATGGGCGCGACGGAAATCGGCAAAAGGGCCGAACAAAGAGAACAAACCTGCGGCGAACGACAACTGTCCGGAAAAAGGCGAGAAAACGTCTGCGGCGGGGGAGCCGCGTGTGAGCGCGAGTCCCCCTCAACGAAATCCACGATCACCTCCTGGCCGATGCGGGACAAAAATTCAAACGGTTGTCAAGGCAAAAAATCGAAATGATTCAAAAAGAACCACGACAAACCCGAACACTTCTGCTCTACATCCTGCCAAGAACCAAATATCCTTGCCCCCCGGTCTGCGAGAGCTTCAGGCAGCAAATCCTTTCCCCGTAGAAAGGCCGATGCTCCCGATGCAAATCCGGAAGACCAGCAAGGGCCGAGGCGTCTTGGGCCGAAGCGAACAACGTGCTTGTTTTCAAAATGAGGGCTGCGATGGCCATGTCGAAGGCCGCGCCTACCGGAAGCTGGCCGTACAGGGGAGAGTATGCCAAAAGTCCTTGGCCGGGCCATCGGCCGTACCGCGCTTCGTCGGGAGAAAAGCCGTCGGCGCCTGCGACGACCGGGGCGTTTTGAGGCCAAGCGTGGGGCGGTGTCTCGCAATTTTCTATTCCGGCCTCCAGGATGCACCCGTATGCGGACGGTTCTTCAACCTTTCGGTCCAGTAGAAAAAATGCGGCGCCTTCGCCTGCGGGCGGAAGGTACTCGGGGGCGTCGGGAGAAGCCAGCCATTGTCTGCGATGCCATGCCATGATCCGGGAATAGTCGTCCACCCCGCCGACCAGGACCCGCTCCGCCCTGCCCTCTTCCAGCCATTGGCAGGCCGTCGCCAAGGCCGCCGGGAAGGACAGGTCGAACTGGTTGATGCTCAGATTGGGGCCATAGCTTTTCAAGAAGGCCGCGATATGCGCGCCTGCGGCGTTCTGAACCGAATTGGAAAATTGAATCGGGGAAAAGCGGAGAATGTCGTCGTCGATTCCGAAGCCTTCCAATTCGAAGGTATTGCATGTGGAGCCGTAGCCGGAGCCAACAATGATACCGAGATGCCCCAGTTCGGCTCCTTGGGATACCTTCGCGTCTTCAAGGGCCGACAAGCTTGCCCACAGGGCCATGCGGGTGTGAAAGTCGATGCGTCTCAGGGCCCTGAACGGCACGGAGTCCGAAAGCTTCGAAATGTCGGCGCGCAAGGCGGGAACATCCGCCTCGACCCGTCCGGGACCGACGATGGAACCGACGCTCGCCGGACACCTTCTGTTTTTCAGCGCCGTCTCCAAAGCGTCCAGCCCGTCGCCAAAACCGCCGATTACTCCTATGCCCCTGATGACGGCGGTCATGCGCAATCCTCGTCGAGTCCCATGACCAGTACGGAATTGTTGCCTCCGAACGCCAAGGTCTGGGAGACGGCGTAACGGCCAGAGACGGCTGTAACTTCGGAAACGGGGTGCGCGGGCAGGTCCGGGTCGGGTGTTTCGAAGCCCCCGCTGGGCGGGACCTTCCCCCGCCTCAGGCAACCCAGCGTGAAAGCCGCCTCCAGCGCTCCTGCGGCACCGAGGGTGTGGCCGGTGTAGCCTTTGGTGGACAGGAAGGGAACGCCGGGAAAATATCGATGGAAAAAGCGGGATTCCAGCCTGTCGTTGTCTATGGTCCCGGTGCCGTGGGCGTTGAAGAAGGCGATTTGGTCCGGTGCCAGACCGGCGCTTCCCAGAGCTTCTTCCACGGCCAGCCTGAGCCCCTTGCCGTCGGGATGGGGGCTGGTGAGGTGATAGGCGTCCGATGCCCCGCCATAGCCGCACACGTATCCCGCAGGCCTTTTGTTTCTTCGACGGAGGCTTTCTTCGGATTCCAGAACCAGGATAGCGGCCCCTTCCCCCAGATTCAGCCCCTGGCGGTCGGCGTCGAAGGGCTTGCAGGGGCCTTCGTCGGTGTTCATCAGCGAAATGAACCCGTTGTACGTGATCTCGTAAAGCTCGTCGACTCCTCCGGCAATAGCAATGTCGCAAAATCCGCTGCGAACCCAGGACGCAGCCAGACCGATGGCGTCTCCCCCCGCCGAGCAGGCCGTGACAACAGTTTGCAGCGGACCGCGAATTCCGTACTCGCGCGCGATTCCCATGGCGGGGCTGCTCATGGAAAAACGCTGGGCAGGTGTAAGATAGGGAGGTGGAGAGGTCGTGTTTCTCAAAAGCTCCGCGTTTCCGACAGCCCCTGCCGCGTTGGAACCGATGCATACCCCTGCGGATCTGCCGGCCAGCGCTACCAAAGGCAGTCCGGCATTCTCCAAGGCTTCCGCCACCGCCGTGAGCGCGAGGCGAACCGACCGGGAAACCGGGTCCGTCGCAAAATTTTTCGGCCTCCAGAAGCTGTCGTCCACTTCGAAAACCGGGTACGAGCCGGAAAACAGGTTGGAGAATTTCGACGGAGGGACCGGGGAAGGCTTTTTTTCAAACAGCGAACCCAAGGCGGACTCCAGATCCAGGCCGGTAGCGCAGAGACCGCCCATTCCGCTGACGGCGACCGGGGGCGACGGTTTCATGCTTTCGCCTTCTCCCGGATGAATTCCGCCAGCCTCTCCACGGTCTGAAGGACCTCGCGGCCTTCGCCCATGTTCCGGATGGCCACGCCGTAGCGGGTCTTGACCTGGAACACCAGTTCCACCGCATCGATGGAATCCAGACCGTACTTGTCGCCGAAAATCTGGTCGTCGTCCCCGATGTCTTCCGGAGATACGTCCAGCAGGGACAGCTCCTCCACGATCATCTCCTTGATCGATTGCTTCAACCGGACGAAATCCGTATCCGTGTTCGAATCAGCGCCTGTCATCTTTTTTCCTCGCGTCAATCGTCGGCATAGGCTTCGCGTCCGCCGCCTTGGGCGGATGTCGTTGGCATCGAGGCCGCTCTCGACGAAAGGTCTACGGCTTCCAGTTTTCGAAGCAAAGACTCCTCCCGCCCGGCGCAATCCCTCAGAATCTCCGCCATTTTGGAAAAACTTTCGGCTTCCGCGTTTCGTCCTTTGCAGACCCGCGAGCCCACCAGGGCGAACTCGCGCCACTGGTCCCCGATGGAGGTCATCTCTTCTGACAACATCGACAGGGATTCGATCCCGGAGATTTCCGCCGACTCCTGGAGAAAAGCAGCGAATATGTATCGAAATCCGCCCCCGCCCGTGCCGATCTCCTCCTGCATGCGGATGATCTGACCCAAGTGCAGAATCGCCCGCCGGGGTTCCATCTTCAGCGGCCATTTTTCGATCTTCTTCGCCAGATAGCGCATGCCCTTCACCCCGAGGAACGGTCCGGGCGCCTTGAGCATGGTGCGGCAGACATCCCGAATCCCCGCTGCGATGCATTTCATCCAGTCCGGATTTTCGGGAATGTGGACGACATGGTACATTCTTCCCTTGGGCGGCATGGGACCTTTTGCGAAGCGGGCCTTGCGAAGGTCCTCGGGCGGGCATTCGACCGGTTCCGGCATGACCGGATCGCTGACCAGGTATCCCCTTTCGTTCCTGCCGAACGCCACCAGGTTGTGCATGTTGAAATGGAAACGGTAGCGGGGCGGAAAATAGTTGAGCCAGTACGCCCCCGCACGGCAACCCACCGGAATGCCGTCTTCCAGATGCCGGTCCAGAGCTTCCATGGCCTTGTCCGGAGAACGAAATTTCTCCCACTTCAGGCGCACCCCGAGACGTTTGGTGGTGCGTTTGAGGATTGCCCCCGTGAAGTTGCGGTAGGCGATCAACGGCAGTTTGTTCAAACGGATGAAAGGAAAGTATCCGTAGAAAAGCCCGCCTCCGATGCCGAACACCATGGCTTCGCTGATCTTAAGTCCTTCGTGGGACAGCAGGTTGGACAAAACCCCTGTTTCGCAGTGGGCCGACTGGCGGTGCACAAAGGGAATGGAAATGGATCGGGAGTTATTTGGTGTCATTGCCTTTCTTTTCCAAGTGTTCCAGAGGATTTTTCAATTCTTCGACGGAAATATCGAATATTTTCGCGTAGCGCTCCAGCCATTCGTTGGAAAGACGCCGGAATCCCGTCGGGGTGAGGTGCCATTTGACCCGCCACCTACTGGTTTCCGCATAGCTGGCAAGCAATCCGGCGTCCATCAGGTTCTTAATCATATGGTAGGCCAGGGGGCTTCGTTTTCCCCGTTCGATCAACCGGACTTGCTCGGCGATCTGTTCTTCGATGACTTCCCAGGCCTGATCGTTGGCGACGGTCTTGGCGTCCCATCCCTGGCTTTGCACCAGGGTATAACGGCCTTTTTCGTCCACGGCGTATGCGATTTCCTTGATGCCGCCGCTGAAGCCCTGGTCCTGGGGCACGTCCGACTTTTTCATAAAAACTGCTCCTGCGCAAGCTCTGCGTTCCGATAACGCTTCGAAGGGACCGGGCTTGGTTCGGCCATCCTCACTCCGCCTCGTCCGCCTCGTTCCCACGCTTCGCGTGGGAATGCATACCAGGACGCTTTGCGTCCGAATTCTGCCAAGGCACTGCCGATTTTAGAAGCAACCCCCCGCTTCGAAAATCCTATATCTTCGAAAACAATATGTTTCATTGGATCTTTTCGAAAACAGAGTCCTGGATCGGCTGGTTCAACCTTTCGTTCGCAAACTTCAACCGCGTGAAGGAAGTCTCGCTCTCGTAGATGGCGACCGTCTCGATCAACCCGGGCGTTTGGGACAACGCAAGCTCGATGCGTTGGATGATAGCGGCGAACCCTTCGTTCTTCGGTTTCAATACAATGACGGGACCCGGTTCCAAAGACGCCTCGAAATCGGGATTGTCCCGGAAATTTCCGCTCAGCCACATCGATATCTCGTCCATGACGATCTGCATGGCCTGTAGTCTCGTCCCCTCGTCCCGGACAAAACCGTCTTCCCCTTTGACATACCTCGCGACGTTTCCCTTGTGCATCAGCAGCACGCTTTCGAAGGGACTCGCGTACTCCCACCGGAGCGATTCCGGGGCCTTGAAATACAGGTAGCCGGTCGAAATCAGCGGCTTGTTCAAAATCTCCAGGTGCTTTTCCTGCACGAATTCGGCCTGCACCGTTTCGATGGAACCCGCAGTCTCTTTCAGCCCCTCCCACGTGTCGGCCCAACCGACCAGCAAAAAAAAGGCGACCGGCCAGAAAACCATTAAAAAAACGCGCGCTGCGATCTTTCTTCTCGATGCCATGCTCTCAGATCATGCCCCCGTTCACCGAAATAACCTGCCCCGTTACGTAGGAAGCGTCGTCGGAGCAGAGGAACCGGACCACCTTGGCGACCTCTTCGGGCTTGCCGACTCGGGCCATGGGAATCAGGCTCTTGATGTTTTTCAGAGGAAGTCCCTCGATCATTTCCGTATCGATCAGGCCCGGCGCCACCACGTTGACCCGGATTCCCAGGCGCGCCGTCTCGGCTGCCACGCACCTGCTGGCGCCGATCAGCCCGGCCTTGGCGGCCGCGTAGTTCGCCTGCCCCCTGTTTCCCACCAGCCCGGACATGGACGCGATGGACACGATGGAACCGCGCTTTCTCGCCACCATGTGCTGCAACACGGGATGGGTGACATTGTAAAAACCCTTCAACGACGTGTCCACAACCGAATCCCAGCTCTTTTCCGACATCATGACGAACAACTCGTCCTTGGCAATGCCCGCGTTGTTCACCAGGACCTCTATCCTTTCGAAACGCTCCAGGATCTCGTCGATGGCATTTCGAGCGGCGTCCCGGTCCGACACGTCGAACCGCGCGCACTCCCCCGCCCCGCCGTTTTTTTCCAACTGAGAAACCGTCTGACGGGCGGATTCTTCGTCGGACCTGCAATTGACCATCACGTAATACCCGGCAGACGAAAGCTCCACCGCGATGGCCCTGCCGATCCCCCTGCCCGCGCCCGTGACGATCGCGGCCTTTCCCTGGAATTTCTCGCTCACTGTCAATTCCCTCCCGCGCTGTCCTTGATTACCTGTAGTACCACCTTCCCCAGTATTTCTCCATCGGATTCCGACTCGCCTTCGATCTCGGTGAAATCGTCCATGGTGAAAACGACGCTCGCCCTCGTGTTGATTACGGCCCCCACAGGAATCTTATCGGCGAAAAAGCTGGCTTGCTTGACCCCGACCAGCCACCCCCTGGTCCCGTCTTCCTCATGCTTGTTCTCCCGAAGATTTTTCGCCCAGAGACAGACCGCCGATGTCTGCGCGACCAGCTCCACAACCACCAGCGGATGGGCCGCGCCGTCTTCGACCAGCGGCCATCGGGACGTCACGGACGCTTGCGTGACCGCAGTCCGATCATAAGTCTCGACAATCCTGTCGAGAAGTTTCATTCTTCCTCTGTGGGGAAGGGCCTTTTCAATGTCAGAGTTCAAAAAAGAATCGCTCCTTGAAAAAATAAATCGAAATCCGGCTAAAAACTGACTGAAGTTTCGGTTAATATACAAAAAAGCTCCATTTGTAAAGGATAAGCAAGGCCCAAATGAATGCCGAAAGTCGCGTTTTCCATCGGCTCGTAGAATCATTTTGTTCTCTTCCAAAAGCGAATGATCCTCAGAGGCTTTGGTTTTGTCGTAACGTCGGCCAACCAACACCGTCATTCCGGGCGGAGCTTGCGGAGACCCGGAATCCAAACGATGATCGAAACTGTTGGATGAAAACCGGCCGAAGTTAAAACCAAGCCCGAGTCTCTCAGCAACGGGATCACCCGAGCTTTTCCAAAAAAATTCCAAGCCCTGAAAAATGAATTGCATATTCAGTGACGAAAAGCTAAAAAAGAAAGATGGAAAAAAATGGGGACTGTTCTTTCCGGCAAAAATTATGGCGACAGCGTCAAATGATTGGAAGGAGCGTTCGTTTGCCGCATGCGACCATTGCACCAGAATAGTTACAGGCAACAAGAAGTCCTCGAGATCCTCGGCATTGTCAAATCTGCCGAGTTCCAAGTACATTAAATTGCCGGAAAAAACTAGATTTGTAAAGATACACGGAACCGCTTAATCACCGGTTGGCATCGCCCAAAAAAGGCAGGAGTATCAAATGTTAACGAAAATAAAAATCAACGGGCTTTTCAATAAATTCAATTATGTAATTGAACTCAAAAAGGAAGACATTACGATTTTAACGGGTCCCAATGGATATGGAAAAACAACTATTCTTAAAATTATCCATGCCTTTGCCATCAAAAATATGGCATTTTTTTTTCAGTTGCCATTCACGGAGATTACACTGAGCCAAACAGACAATGACATCGTACTTTCCAAATCAGATGACATTATTGAAATTAAATCAAAAAATGAAAAACCAATACGCTACAAAAAAAACGATATCGTTAAACCGATAAGGCGATTGCTTGAAAGCTCGCCATACAGACAGACAGATGAAAACCATTGGCTTGACAGAAGAACAGGTGTTCATTATTCGACAGAAAATCTAATCAATCAATTGATTGAAACCGACCCTGAATTTATAGATAGATACTATAAAAAACAGATACCGGATTTCGTGAATGTGTATCTTATAAGAGAACAGCGCTTAATCAGAAAAGCTGCTGTGAAAAGAAGAAGAAATCCTCCGTTTTTTTATGAAGAAGAACTTAGAGAAGGCTTCAGCAATACAGTTGAAGAATATGCAAATGAATTATCTCAAAACATTAAAGACATTCTCGCCGATGCATCCAAGATCGGACAGGAACTTGACAGCAGCTTCCCGAGAAGACTGTTTGACGAGGCCGGACAGGTGCATGAAGACGAATTCAATATCAGATACAATATAATAAAGGAAAAACAAAAATCTTTAAGCATGTATGGCCTTTCCGCCATTGACGAAGACACCCACACTTCTTTTAAAGAAGAAAATGCAAAAGCCCTCCTTGTCTACTTGAATGATACGGAAAAGAAACTTGCCGTATTCGACGACATACTGCAAAAGCTCGAAGTGTTTTCAACTATTATAAACAACAGACAATTCGTTCATAAGCAGCTTGAGATTTCCCCCGACTTTGGCTTTAAATTCAAGACGGAAGATGGCAAAGAGCTGGCCTTAACCAACTTGTCTTCAGGGGAACAGCAGGAAGTTGTACTGCTGTATGAACTGCTTTTCAAAGTTGCCCCGGCCACTCTTGTTCTTATTGACGAACCGGAGATTTCACTTCATGTCGCATGGCAGAAAGAAGTTCTCGATGACATAATTAAAATAATAAAAATACAGAAGATAGCCGTCATTACAGCGACGCATTCCCCTCAAATAATCGGAGAACACTGGGATTTGGTGGTCGATCTTTGGGATTTATTGGAGGAAAGTTCAAAATGAGCATGAAAGACCACCTCGACAAAAAAGATGTAGTAGGCTCGATACGCCTCCAGCTCAGGCATCCTTCCGGCGCGAATAAAATCTGGATCATCGTCGAGGGCGAAACGGATCAGAAATTATTTTCAAAGCTGATCAATGGTCATCATGTCGAAATTGAAATTTCACACGGCGGTTTGAACAGTTTGTTGCAATCCGTATCAGAGCTTTTGCATGAAACGAATCGCATTCTTGGAATAAGAGATGCCGATTTTTTGCGCCTGGAAGGAAAAGAGGAAGCGGCCGAGAATATTTTTCTCACGGATTTTCACGATTGTGAAATGATGATCGTTTCGTGCGACAATGCCTACTATTCTGTTGCATCAGAGTATTTAGGACAAGAAAAGCATCCTTTTAAATCCCGAGAAGAAATCTTAAAATCAATTTCTTTTATCGGAGGAATCAGATGGATAAACAGTTCTGAAATTTTGGAATTGAATTTCAAAAGAATAGGCTTCGGGAATTTCTACGACGGCCGGACCGCTTCACTCGATGAAGACAAATGCTTAAATGATATTTTAAATCGTTCTCCAAACAGAAAAAAGGATATTTTAGCACATGATGTCAGGTTAAAAATAAAGGCTGTTTCAGATTTTCTGAATCTGTGCAACGGACATGATTTTCAAAAAGCATTTGCCCTTTGTGTCGGCGCAACGTCCACAAAGGGAGTAAATGATGTGGAGATCGGCAAGGCTTTCCGGGTAGCCTACAGATTCGATGATTTCAAAAAATCGGATCTGTATCGGCAATTGAAAGCATGGGCAGACAGTCGAAAGAAGACGCTGTTCATTTAAAAAAATCCACTCTGCGCTTTTATCGGCAAGGAGAGGGATCAATTTAGAAACTATGAGCAATTATCAACCAAGAAGCAGGGAGGTTCCCGGAAAGGCTAAACCATGCTGACAGGCATCCACATTTTATTGACATACAAATGCAACCTTGAATGCGACCATTGTTTCCTTTATTCAAGTCCGAAGGCGAAAGGGGTCATGACATTGCCGCAAATTCGTCGCATTCTCGACGAATCGCGCAAAATCGGCACCGTGGAATGGATTTATTTCGAAGGCGGTGAACCCTTTCTTTTTTATCCGTCATTGCTCGAAGGGGTCAGGCTTGCGCGGAACATGGGATTTAAGGTCGGGATCGTGACCAATGCCTACGGCACGGTCTCCGAAGAAGATGCCGAGGTCTGGCTTCGGCCTATCGCGGAACTGGAAGTGGACTATCTCGCCATCAGCGACGATTCGTTTCATTACGGGGAGGGAACCAGCCCCGCCCGACGCGGATTGGCGGCGGCCCGCAAGCTCGGAATCCCGACCGGGTCCATTCGCATTCAAACGCCCTTTGTCGATGCCCCGCCCGGTCAGGGACAGGACAAGGGCGGCCCTGTCATCGGCGGCGGCGCGATGTTCAGGGGAAGGGCCGTCGAAAAGCTGACTGCGGGATTGCCGCGAAGGCCCGGCCGCGAACTCGCCAAATGCCCCCATGAGGATTTGCAGTCCCCTTCGAGGGTGCATGTGGACTGCTACGGTCACGTGCATCTGTGCCAGGGCCTGAGCATGGGCAACATGTGGCAACGTCCCCTTTCGACGCTGGCACTCGAATACGACGCCGGTTCGCACCCGATATGCGGCCCCCTTTGCGAAGGCGGCCCGGCCCTGCTGGCGAGGCGATACGATGCCGACATCGAAGGAGAGTACGTGGACGAATGCCACTTCTGCTATCTTGCCCGCCGTGCGCTCGTCGATAGATTTCCGGAGTATCTTGCTCCGAGACAGATTTACGGTCTGGGAGAAAGATGAAAAGATGCAAAACTTAAAATTTCGAAAATCGTTCAGGGACAAGGAGAACCCGATGACAACATTCCGCCGTTTTTTATCTTGCCTGGCAGGCTTTCTTCTGCTTTTTTCCTTAAACGGATGCGTATTCAAGGACCTGAAGAAGGAACTTGGCGAAATGGAAGATCTATACGTGCTGCATGGAAATATCGCCCGCGAGGGTTCCATTGAAGGCAATATCTTCGTTGTCGCCTACCAAAAGACATCCGAGGGCGTCCATTTTTACAAGGCGGTCATTGCGAACCCGGAATCCAGCGACTATTCGGTGATCGTGGAAGCCGGAACATATTTTATCGCCGCGTTTTCGGACCAGAATGAAGACCTGTCCCACGACAAGGGCGAACCTGCCGGATTCTACGGAAAGCCGAGCCCGGTCGAAGTCCCGGCCGCAGCCGTCGATCCACGACGTCCCAAAACCGTCGACAAGCTTGATATTTCCATCTCCAAAAGCCGAAAGCTGCCGCCGGGCTACCATGGGAACATCGCTTTGAACTCCGAACTCGTCGGAAATTCCATCGTCAAGACCGGGGAACTGATCGATTTCGACGACCCGATTATGGCGGGAGAATACGGCGCCAAGGGCTACTGGAAACCCCTGACATTTCTGCGGGAAGTCGGCATCGGTGTCTTTTTTCTCCAGGAGTACGACCCGAAAAAGGTCCCCGTCCTGTTCGTGCACGGCGCGGTCGGCACCCCCCTGGGGTGGCGCGAAACCGTCGATTGGATCGACACGGACAAATACCAGCCCTGGTTCTATTACTATCCGTCGGGACTCCCTCTGGAAAGACTCGGCAACGCTTTGAACAACATGATCGACGAGCTGCACCGCAGGCACGGCTTCAAGCGCATGGTGGTCGTCGCCCAAAGCATGGGCGGCCTGGTCGCCCGCTCGTTCATCCTGAAAAGCTGCTACGAAAGCAACCAGACTTTCATCGACACATTCATATCCATATCCACCCCCTGGAACGGCCATATCATGTCCCAAAAGGGCGTGGAACAGGCCCCCACGGCCGTGCCCAGCTGGTACGACATGGTGCCGGAAAGCAGTTTCATCCAATCGATCTTCAGCCAAAAACTGCCGGAGCGCACGAAATATTATCTTTTTGCCAGCTTCAAAGGCGATTGCAGCCTGTTTCTGGCCAACAACGACGGCACCGTCGAGCTTGCCAGCGAACTGGATTACCGTGCGCAGGCGGAAGCCGACAAACTGTTCGCCCTCGACGAAGACCACGGCAGCATAGTGTTCAGCAACAAATACTTGACCCTCATGCACGAGCTTTTGGGCAGGTAGGAAGCCGAAGTTCGGTATTCGGGAAGTCGCTGCAGTATTCGAGGTAGACCAGGCAAGGATAAAGCTTAAAAAGCCTGAATCTTTGGCCGCAAAATGCCCGGACACCGAAAAAACCAAGCCCACTCGTTTAAGAATTTTGGTAACCATTCACAGGAAACTCTTGAGAAAAATGAGGTACTTGAGAATTTTCATTGTTGACTTTGATTTATTTTTAGGTTAATTGAAAAGTTAAGAGGTGGCTGCATCGATTCGATTATTGCGATTGCCGCTCTAAATTCAGAATTCCCGAGATAACTTCCTAAGAAGCAGAATTATTATAGAAATGGCCACTTGACCGGTGAGTGTTTCATTTCGGATGGCTGTGCATAAAGTGACCAGAAAGTATCACATATTGGCGGGTCCCAACGGTGGAGGCAAAACAACATTTGCAAATGAAAATAGCGCTTCTTATTTTAATTGTTTTTTGCATTTTGGATGATGGTATTTCTATTGTTTTAGCTGACGATAGAACATCTAAAGCCATAAGCGACACAAATTGCCAGCTGTATGGTAACATCGCCGGAAATGTATACTACATGGAGAAAAATAAAAAAGAAAGATTTCCGGCGGTAGCAAAGGTTTATGCGGTACCGTATGAGTTGACTGAAACGAACTCTTTCGATCTTAATGGAATCGAGACCGATTCAGTCTGGATACGCTTGCCAAACTTAACGAAAGTGGAGAAACAGGCTGAAAGCGACGAAAAAGGACGTTTTTTACTTAGTAAAATAGAAGTTTTATTTCCTTCAAAAAGGTATACGATCATTGCCGCTGCACAGAATTTCCATTTTATTGTCTTTAACAATGTTCCAGTTTATCCAGGCGCTTCAATGCATCTTGAGATCGAGATCGTCTTTGAGCCGGATAGATATTTAAGCAAGTTTTACCAAGCTTGTGATTCAAAGATACCGATGTGGTATGGACGCAGGCCCGATTTTGAAGCTGCCCCATCAGCACCGGCGTTTCAAAAACACGAGGAAAGCCAAGGTGTTTCCTATACTGTTTTCGCAACTCGTGAAGGGCTGGTTGGTTTTTCAACGGCAAACGGACACATCATTGAGGAACGCGATCATTTTGTGGCTTTGCCTACAAGGGAGTACCTATGCTCGGACGACGCAAACTACGATTATTTGGTCAGTCTAACGTATAACGGTAAGACTGTGACAGCCCCGGTTTGGGATGTAGGGCCATGGTGTATACACGATAATTATCTTGCGCCCGAACCTTTGCGGGAGGTTTATCAGTATCTGGATCACGGCGGTCAAAGCGGTGGATTGGGGCAAGGCCTGCCGTTTGCACAAGCCGCTTTCTATAATAATTTCAATGACGGATACCGCGAAAAAAGATGGCCAAATCAAAAAGTGTTAAATCCTGCGGGTATAGATCTTGCCGACGGTATTTTCTGGGACGATCTTGAGCTGAACGACAACGACTGGGTTCAAGTTGAATATCTTTGGGAAAGTTTTACTATTGTTGGTGGATATGAATCCGGCGCTTGGACTTTGGACGGCTCTCCTTATATTTTCGAAGAAGATGTCATCATAGATCAATCTGAATCGTTGACGGTTGAATCTGGCACCAGCGTATTCTTCAATGGTCATTCTTTAGAAATAAACGGAATCGTCACTTTTGGACTTATGGAACGTAATTAAATATTGAAAACACTTACCCTTTCAATTCTGGATGCAAAAACGAAAACGTTGATTTGTGTTGCCATCGGGATTGCCAATGGTTCGGAATATTGCGCCACTGTCCGAGCCACACAGGCGAAAGAAGCGGGCGCGACCCGCGAGGAACTGTTGGAAACGGCCGCAGTAGGCCTGCTGATCGGAGGCAGCTTGGCGTTTGGACCGATTTTGACGGTTTTCATGGATACGATAAGCGTGCTTTCTCCAGAAAGCTCTGTTGAGTAGCCTTAAGAATGTCATTTGATAAAATGCCCAATCCTCGAAGCAGTCGAATAGGGCTTGATCATTTTTCATAAAGTACCAAAATCTCTCTTTCAATAGATTGCAAAAAGCCACACCTTCTGAAGTGCAACATTAGAGCGCAAACGGAGTTGATTCTTGATTCGGCCGTATCTTCGCGGAACTCGGACGCAAAGCGTCCTGGTATGCATTCCCACGCGAAGCGTGGGAACGAGTCGGTGTGCGAGCGGCCGAAATAAAAACCAAGCCCGCGCAAACATATATGTTTACATTCATAAAAAAAATGTTTTCGGAACATATTGATTGCTCAATAACTCTTTATCATCTCGAACGCAAGGACATTAAGATCGACATCGTCGCTCGTTTCGACAAAGGCAACCTGATCATTGACGGCTACGATATTGGCAAGACGGTCCAAGAGGCCTGGGGAGACAGCGATTATGAGTATGTTATGACAATTCTTCAAAGAAGCTTACCTTTATTGTACCGTTTGCTCGGCGTCGCGGAAGGTGACAGGAAAATGCTCTTGAAAGCTCTCGCAAAGCGATTTCACGGAAACAACTGTTTCTCCGCCATCGGAGATTTTCTGGACAAGAACAACATCGAACACGAGACCTTTACCTGGACATAAAGTTCGAAAGGTATAAAAGCCAGCGGAACGTTGCCTTGGTATGCGGGATGCGCGTAAAACGTTTTTCAACGCAATAAAAACGCACAAATCGGCGACAACCATTTTTGGAGGAAGCAATGAAAACGTATTTGAATATATTACTTTCGTTAATGCTTGCGTTGTCCCTCTGCAACGAGGCCCAGGCGCAACTCACCTTCGATTCCGCCGGCAACATGGCCAAAAGCGCTAGGGCAATCGCATGAAATTTTACCCGCCAATCAGCTTGCCAACATATTCATCGTCCCATCCGGCAACTTTCCTCTTGGCTTTTACTCCTGCTTTTGTCGTGTCGTCGTTTTTTAAAAGGTTTAACGCGATGCGTCTGGCTCTCGAAAAATTCGCAGCGGAATTTCCTTTCCTCTTCCTGCAATCGTCTTCCCTGAATGCTATGTCGAGAGTCCAATGACATCCGTTTTCGACGCCCCAATGCTGCCTTGCGGCTTTCGCAAACAATTCGGGAGCATCAGTCAAAGAAGAAATATAGAATCTGTTTTCCACGGTAATGTCTTCGCCTATATGCCGCTCGGATTGAACCATTCCGATCGAGTTCAGCTCTCTCCATTTCTCTCTGCCTTCGAGCCAGTCGATTTCGTTGACCGTATAGTATCTTCTTATTTCGACTCTGCCGTGATCTCCGTCTATTGTCTCCACCATCCGGCTTTCCACGCCGTCGAATTCCTTTTGCAAGGCGTCTTCGAAAAAATGCTTGATATCCTTGTGCATATTTCCCTGATTCCCCTTTAGCGACAGAACGTAGTCGGCTCCCTGTTCGACGATTTGATTCGCGATTTTCTTCTGACACCCCATGGCGTCTATCGTCACAATGCATCCTTTGATCTCGAGAAGTTCGAGCAACGCCGGAATCGCGGTTATTTCGTTTGATTTCTCCTCTGTTTGCACCTGCCCGAGGGTTATTCTGTTTTCGGAGGCCCACGCGCTCACCATGTGTATGGCGGATTTGTTCGACGAGCGATCATGAGAGCGCCGCAGCGTCTTGCCGTCCACCGCGACGACCTGCCCGTCCGTTTTTTCGAAAACGGCGTTTACCCAGCTCAAAAAGCAACGCTCCATTTCGTCTGTCGATATCATTGAAAATACTCGCGAGAATGTATCGTGGGAGGGGATTCCGTTCGGCAATTCGAGAAAGGTCCCAAGCCAATCCTTTTTTTTATCTCCGTAGAGAGATACCTCGGTCCAGTCGTCGCAACCGCAAATTACAGCGCATATCGTGATGGTTACGATATCGACGAGCTTGTGACGCACCTTGCCTTGCAAACGAGGGTCTGTCAGGGATGAAAAATGGTCTATTATGGCAACACCGGGTTTTTCCGTCATATGTAAACCTCCTTGAAAAACGTTTGTAAAAACAGCTCATCAAGATAGGTTATCATCCCTCTTTCCCCGTGTCCACAACTATTTCATGCGATTGCCCTGCCAAAAGCGCCCCCTGCCCCTCCACCAGCAATTGTTTCATAGAAAACGTCAGCCCTGGTTGCGACTGCGCCATATGCGAGACAATCATTTGCAATACCGACCCATTTTGTTGCAGTGTCGAATGGGACAACATATGCGTCAATAAGGCTATGGAATCGTGCTGGAGCAAGGCGCATATTGAAGGAGAGATTACGCAGGGACTTGAATTCGACGGCGCAGTAAAGGCAGGCGCACACATTGCAGGAGCATCCGGAACAATCACAAGGTCCTTTAACAACCTGCCCGGGGGTACTCCAATCACAGTGAATAGAACCCAGGCTGGCTCCTACATAATATCTTTCGGCGCCGATGTAAGCGGTCGATATTACCAGTGCACCATTGGAATGGCGGATTCTTCAGGGGGCTTTTCTCCGGGTTCGATCGTCGTCTATCCGAATCCTGATAACAATGGGAGCCTTAACGTAAAGTCCTATTCTTTTTCCGGCGCGCTTATGGACAACCATTTTTTCATCCTGGTATACTGACACTGATAATCACGGAATCTTATAGGTTGCGCAAACAGGGATTAAGAATGATTGAAGGAGGAAAACAGGGACCCCATGTCTGAAAAGCCCACATACGAGGAACTGGAACAGCGGGTTCGGGAACTGGAACAGGCCGAATCCGAACGTAAGCGGTCGGAAGAAAGAAACAGAAAGACCTCCGAACTTCTTGCACTGTTCCTGAAGCATTCTCCCATATACGCCTTTCTGAAAGAAGTAGGGGCGCAGGAAAGCCGGACTCTTTTTGCCAGCGAAAATTATGTCGATATGATCGGCATTCCCGCCTCAGAGATGATAGGAAAGAGCATGGACGAAATCTTTCCCGTGGAATTCGCAGAAAAAATCACGAGCGACGACATCGATGTCGTTTCAAGAGGCGAAAATCTGAGAATCGAAGAAGAATTCAACGGCAGGAAGTATGTCACCTATAAATTCCCTATCGTTCAGGATGAAAAAAAATATCTGGCCGGATACACCATCGACATAACGGATCAAAAGCGAACCGAAGAAGCGCTGCGGGAAAGCGAACGCAAGTGGCGCAACATCCTTGTCGAGACGCCGCAGATCGGTATTTCTCTCGATCCTCAAGCGTCAATTGTTTTTGCCAATCAACGTCTTTTGGAACTGACCGGGTGGAAGGAGGAAGAGGTAATCGGCCGCGACTGGTTCGACCTTTTCATCCCCGAGGATGTGCGGGAGGAAGTCCGGCGAGTATTCGACAAAGCGATCGATTCGCGAAGCAGCTTAGGGTTTTCGACCTATGAAAACGAGATTCTTTCCAGATCGGGAAAAAGGTTGAACGTGGCATGGTCGAACGTGATTACGAATGACCCACGCGGCGGCGTGGAGGATGTCACATGCATGGGCATCGATCTGACAGAGCGCATACGAGCGGAGGAGAGGCTCGAGGAGGAACGCCAGCGCCTGGCCAACATTATCTGGGGAACCAACGTCGGCACTTGGGAGTGGAACGTCCAGACCGGCGAAACCCGTTTCAACGAACGCTGGGCCGAGATCGTCGGCTACACCTTGGAAGAACTCGAACCGGTCAGTGTCGAGACATGGCTGAAATTTGTCCATCCGGCCGACCTCGGGCATAGCAACGACGTTTTGCAAAAGCACTTTGACGGAGAACTGGAAATTTACGAGTGCGATACGCGCTTGCGCCACAAGGACGGGCATTGGGTATGGGTGCTCGACCGTGGACGGTTGGTCAGTCGGACACCGGACGGCAAGCCGCAGTGGATGTACGGCACGCATCTCGACATAACCGAGAAAAAGCAGGCCGACGAGGAGCGGGAGAAACTTCAGGCCCAATTGACGCAGGCGAAAAAAATGGAGGCCATCGGTACGCTGGCCGGAGGCATCGCCCACAATTTCAACAATATCCTGATGGTTATCCAGGGGCGCGCTTCTTTGATGATGCTGGACAAGGCTCCCGCCCATCCGGACTATGAGCACTTGAAGGGCATTGAAGAGTATGTTGGCAACGCGGTGGAGCTGACGAGAGCCCTCCTCGGTTTCGCGCGGGGCGGCAAATACGAGGTCAAGGTTACGGACTTAAACGACCTCGTGAAGCGCCAAAGCAACATGTTCGGCCGCACCAGAAAGGAGATCCGGGTGCACGGCAAGTACGAGAAGGACCTGTGGAAGGTGGAAGTTGACCGGGGCCAGATCGAGCAGGCCATGCTCAACCTGTTTGTGAATGCCTGGCAGGCCATGCCGGGCGGAGGGGACCTATTCGTCCAAACCGAAAACGTCGCTCTTTTCGAGGAAGACATCAAGCTTTTCAATGTCAATCCGGGAAGATATGCCAAGGTCACCGTGACCGATACCGGCGTTGGAATGGATGCCGCGATACGGGAGAAGATCTTCGAGCCCTTCTTTTCGACGAAAGATATCGGCCGAGGCTCCGGGCTGGGTCTGGCATCGCTCTATGGCATCGTCAAGAACCACGGCGGATTCATCAAGGTCTACAGCGAAAAGGGAGAGGGAACCACATTCGCTATCTACCTGCCCGCGTCGGACAAGGATTCTTCGACAGAAGGCACGGAGCCGGAACGAAACGAGATCGACTACGGGCATGGGACCATCCTGCTCGTGGACGACGAAAAAATGATCGTCGAGGTGGGAAAGGAGATGATAGAAAAGCTGGGCTATCGGACCCTCACCGCCGTCAGCGGCCAAGAGGCTGTCGATCTGTATGTGAAACGAAGAAAGGAGATCGATCTTGTGATCCTGGATATGATCATGCCGGGCATGGGCGGCGGGGAGACCTATGACCGGCTAAAGGAAGCCGACGAAGATGTCCGGGTGCTCCTTGCGAGCGGCTACAGCATCAACGGGAAGGCAAAGGAGATCATGGACCGGGGATGCGTGGGTTTCATTCAAAAACCGTTTTCCCTTAACGATCTGTCAACCAAGATCAAACAGGCACTGGAATCGAATTCTTTCCAGTAGACACCATGGGAGGCGTTAAAATGGCGACTCATCCAATCCGGCTGCAATTGCCCGAAGGAGGCATCGAAGCCTTGATCGAAACACCCGACGGTCCGCATCGTCTTGTGGACTTGGCTTTTCAGGTGGTGGGCGTGAGCAGCGTCGTGGCCGAGATGGGCGAAAAGGCCGCAGCCAGAAACGGAAAGCCCGCCTCGTGCTCCAAGGGATGCGACGCCTGCTGTTGGCACCTGATTCAAGTTTCGCCACCCGAAGCGGTCTTTTTGAGCGAACTTGTCGAATCCATGGACGAGCCACGAAAGAGCGTTGTAAAAAAACGTTTTTCCCGAACCATCGAGCGACTTGAAAAAACGGGTTTGTTGAAAAAACTGGAGGACCCGGACGACCCCTTGTTGAAACAAGCGGAAGAGGAATACTTTTTCAGCAGGGTCCCCTGCCCGTTTCTCGAAAACCGGTCTTGCATCATTTACGAGTTCAGGCCCTCGCGGTGCAGGGAGTATATGGTCTTTACGCCGCCTGCAAATTGCGCGGACCCGTATCGGAATCAAATCGGCATGCTGCCCGTCTCCATTCGCATGAGCGAAGCCCTGACGTGGCTTTGGGCCTCGATGACAAAGGAAAAGCCCAAGTATGTACCGTTAGTTCTTTCCCTGAAATGGGCCGGAGAAAATCCCGCCACAAGGTCGACAGGGGCCGATCCAAGGCGCATGATCGAAGTGCTTTGCGGACTCGTCGAAAACATTGCCGCGAACGTCGAACGCGAGGCACTTCAGAAAAAGTGTTCATCGCGAATTTGTGAGGAGCGGTAAAGGTAACCAGAGCTTCCAGCTCTGGTCCCATATCGCGAATATGCCCCCGCTTGGAAGCCAAGGCATGCCAGACCAGGATGGTCTGGTTACCATCGACAAGCCTGTTTCCCACAAATCCGCGATGAGCCAAAAAAAGAATGGTTCGCTGCATGTCACGGAAGCTTGAAGACCACGCAGCAATTGGTTCCCCCGAACCCGAAAGCGTTGGAGAGGAAAATCTCGTACGGTTGCCTTCTCGCCTCGTTGGGTACCACGTCGATGTCGGAAAGATCGGGGTCGGGGATGTGGTTGACCGTGGGCAGGATCAGTTGTTTTCCCATGCCCTCGATTCCCAGGGCAGCTTCGATGGCAGCCGAGCCTCCCAGGGTGTGGCCGATCTGGGATTTGTTGGAGGATACCGGGATGTTTTCGATGTTTTTGCCGAAAATCTCCCGGAGGCATTCGATTTCCACCAGGTCGCCTTTGGGGGTGGAGGTGCCGTGGGCATTGACGTACTGAATGTCGGCGGGTTTGATTCCGGCGTCGTCGATGGCTTCGACGATTGCCCTGGAGACGGTTTTCGGGTTGGGGAGCGTGAAATGGTAGGAGTCGGAGGTCCACCCGATGCCGAGGACTTCGGCCTTGGGTTCCAGCCCGTAGACTGCGAGCATCTCTTCGGCCGCAAGGACCAGGACGCCCCCGCCTTCGGAGATGACCATGCCCTTTCTGTCGATGCTGAACGGCCTTGAGGCCTGCGTCGGGTCGAGGAAAGCGCGGTCTTTTTCCCGGATTTTAATGGTGGCGTTCATATTGGCGAACCCGTGGATGATCTCCGGCATGATGCATGTATCCACGCCTCCGGCCAATACAAAGTCGATGTCTCCGTCGCGGATCATGCGCGCGCCGATGCCGATGGCGTGGTTTCCGGACGCGCAAGCGCCCTGGGGGGAAAAGATGGGACCCGTGAAACCCAAATGGATTCCCGCTTTTCCGGAGGGCAGGTTGGCGCACAGGTTGGGCAGCAGGTACGGACTCACCCGAAGGGGGCCGCGCTCTCTCAGGTTGTCCATGGCGACACGGAAAGAGTCGGTGCCGTTGAGCGCCGAGCCCACCAGGCAGGCGGTGCGGGGGCCGGTCTTTTCGTCGATTTGCAAGCCGGAGCGTTTCAGAGCTTCCTGGCAGACCGCCATGGTCAGAAGCACGTAGTCGGCGTTCCAGTTGTAGACCTCCTTTTTGGAGGCAAAATCCAGGGCCAAAGGGTCCCAGTCCGGAATTTCCCCGACCACGTTGCTCAGGGAATCCACCTCGCATCGTGTCACCGTCCGAAACCCGGCCTTTCCCAAGACCGCCTGCTCCCAGGTTTTTTCGAACGTGCTTCCCAACGGAGTGGCGGCGCCGTAGCCGATAACAAAGACGCGTCTGTTGCGCGGAGCTTTCATGTCAACCTCTATCTATCTCTTCCGACCTATGCCGTTTTTTGGAACACGACGCAGGAATTGCACCCGCCGAAGCCGAACGAATTTTTCAGCACATATTCCTGTTCCAGCTTTCGCGCCCCCTCCGACACGCAATCGATCTCCATCGCGGGGTCGGGGGCGTAGTTGATCGTGGGAAGCAACGCGCCGCGTCGCATTCCCTCCAATGCGAAGATGGCCTCGATGGCGCTGGAGGCGCCCATGGCGTGGCCGATCATCGACTTGTTGGCCGTCACCGGGGGCATGGCCTTTCCGAAGACCGCCTTCAGCGCGTCGTACTCCACCTTGTCCCCCACTTTGGTGGATGTGGCGTGGGCGTTGATGGAATCGATCTGCGACGGCTCCAGCCCCGCGTCGGCGATGCTTTGCTCCATGCACCTCCTGACGGTTTCGAAATTGGGCGCCACGAAATGTTTGGCGTCCGATGTCATGCTCCATCCGGCGATCTTCGCCATAGGGGCCAGGCCGTGGGTTTCGGCGAAATCCTCTGTCGCGATGACAATGGCCCCCGATCCCTCGGAAATCACGAACCCCCGACGGTTTATGGAAAACGGGCGGCTCGCCTGCTCGGGAGGCTGGTCGGCCTTTTCCGGCTTGTGGCGAAAGGCCCCGTTCATGGTGGCGAACCCCGCCACGATGGGCGCAACCAAGGAGAAATCCACCGCCCCGCAGATCGCGACATCCGCGCGGCCCTGGTCCAACAACATGGAACCGACGATCATGGAGGTCAACCCCGTGGCGCAGGCGGTGATGGTGGCCGCGATGGGGCCGGTGGCGCCGGTCAGTATGGAAACCTTTCCGCCGACCATGTTGATGCAGGAATTTGGATTGGCATAAGGCGGGGGAAGCTTGCCTTCGGAGTGCATCCGGCGGTCGGCGTTCAGCACGGCGTCCTGCCCGCCGACTGCGGAACTGAAGGTCACCGCGACCCTGGGGGCGATGTCCGGCGTGATTTCCACGCCGCTGTTTTCCAATGCGCGATGGACCGTCAGCATGCCGTACTTGAAAATGGGAGAGGGCCACAATGCCAAAGCGCGAGGGCTCAGGAAAGGATAGGGCGAGACGTCGAAATCTTCCACCTGCCCCGCCACATGGACAGGAAAATCGTCGTCGATGGAAAACCGGGTCAGGGGACCGACTCCGCTTTCGCCCCGCACGGCCCTTTCCCACTGGACGTCTAAATCCACGCCCAGGGGGGAAACCGCATCGTATCCCAATATCGCTGTTTTTCCCATTCGACGAAACCCCGCCTTGAAGATCTACATTGAATCTCACTCATTTCAAACGGTAACTGTTTACGTCATTTTCCGATTGATTTCAACGTATGGGGGGATGTTTTTCTGCGGCAAGCACTTACGACCTGTGCGGATGACGGCCTTGTATCTGGAGAACGACCCGGTAGCGCCGTCTTCCACGGCGGAGCGATGCTTTCGAGTCCCAGTTCTATACGGGTCCGCGCCGCCGTGGAAGACGGCGCTACCGGATCACGCGAGTTTTTACGCGTTGTCCATCGATTCCATCCGAACAGGTCGAACATTTTGGAATCAACATTCATCACCCCGTTTCACCACCATGGATCCGCTGCAAGCCACCTTGTCCCCCAGCATGATTTTAAAGGAATAGGAGCGGCTTTCACCGGAATTTCTTTTTACAAGCACCAGGGTGGAATCGCCGGGTTTGATGATTTGCCTGAAACGGACCCGTCCGACGCTTTCGATTTTCAGGTTTTCCCCCTCGATTTTCCCTATCGCCGCCAGAACGGCGTGGAGCTGGGCGATGCCCGGCAGCACGGGAGATCCGGGGAAGTGTCCGTCAAACCAAGGGGAGCCGAAATCTGCTCGAAGCTCGGCTTGAATTTCGCCATTTTCGATTTGTTTGATGTTTGTCGCGGTTGCCCAGTCGTTCATATTCTCACCGAATCAAATACTCCCATAGCGGTCCCGAAAACCCGCGCTTGTACATTCTGGATACGATGGAGGCGGCCTGTTCCCCTCCGGCCCCGGCAATCCAGTTGGGCCTGCTTTCGGCCCTTTTTGCGATTTTTTCCGCGATTTCCTTCAACGAAATGGGACCCGGTTCGTAGAAGACCGGTTCCAGAAGGTTCCGGGACGGTTCTATTTTTTTTTCGTCCACCGCTATCCTGTAGAGATCCGTATGGGGATAAATCCTCATGCCGGGGAAAAAGAACAGGGCGGTTTTCTTCAATCTGCCGATATTGGAAAAGGTTTGCTCCAGGGATTCGGGGGTTTCCCCCGGCCCTCCCAGGAGAAAATAGTGGGCGACGTACAATCCGGCATCCAGCGCCTCTTGGTGCGCCTGAAAGACACGGGCCGTGCGAAAAGGCTTCTGGTAGGCCGACAGGACCGAATCGCAGAGGGATTCCGTGCCGAACTCCACGTGGGTCAGTCCGGCGTCGGCCATGATTCTGAAGTAGTCGGGCGGAAGCGCGACCGGCGCGAAAAACGCCCCCCACGGTATGGAGATTCTTCTTTTCATGAACGCCTTGGCGACCTGAAGGCTGTGTTCGATGTCCACGTTGAAAGCCGAGTCGGTGACGAAAAAGTATTTTGCCCCGGCCTGCTGCAACCGAAGCGCCGTTTCCGCCACTTCCCCGGGATCGACCAGCCGGAGCCTGCGTCCCTCGATATGGGGATAGGTGCAATAGACGCATCGGAAACGGCAGCCCCGTTTGGTTTGAAGGTTGAGCATGCCGCCGTTTTTCAAATAGAAATCCAGTCTGTTTCCAGCTGCGGGGCGGGACCTTTTGAAAACGCCCTCCCAAGGAGGCGGCACGGGCTGGCAGTTACCGGGCGTGACGAGTCCGGGGACGAGGGAAAGGTCCTCGTTTTTTTCCAAAGCATCCAGAAACAGCCCGAGGCGTTCGCCTTCCCCGCAGATTCCGTAGTCGGCTTTCAACAGCGACATCAGCTCCCGGGGAAATATGGTGAAACCGCATCCTCCCAGCACCAGAGGCGCGTCGGAGACCTGCCGGACGGCCTCCGCGATCTTCGCGTAATTCTCCGAAAAACCGCATGGGGCCGAAGCGTCGGTGCTGTCGATATTGCGGATGGAAATCCCCACGATGTCCGGGGCAAATCCTTCTACCGTTTTTTTCAGGGCCTCGATATCTTTCAAGACGTTCATGTCCGCGATTTCGACCTGATGCCTGGACGACAGAGATTCCCGAATATAGTCGAGTCCCAACGGGTATACCGGGTACGGGCTGGTCAAGGTGTTTGCGGAAACAAGCAGAACTTTCATATTCGAACCGGTACGATTTCCAAGCTATGACGGTTCCGTCTTTCGGTCGAAAAAGGGACCGAAATGGTACCATTGATACGGATTTTCCCGCACGGCCCGCTCCAGCATGGAGGCATATCGCCGGGCGGCTTCCTCCACCGCCCCTTCCCGGTCCGCCCTTGATTTCGCCAAGACATGGATGGGCTCGGAGCTGGAAAAAAGATAGCCGCCGTCGGGGGTTCGAAAGGCGAAAAAAACGAAAATCGGGGCTTTGGCAAGCAGGGAGAAAATATAGGGCGTTTTCGGCAAATCGATCCGGCGGTCCAGAAAAGGGACGGCGACTTTTCTCTGGTCGTCTCTCCACAGACGGTCTCCGGTGACGGAGACCATGCCTCCCTTTCTGATGAAATCGATCCCCTCGATCAGCTCGAAAGAAGACAGATTGTCCTTTTCCACCCCGATCACCTTCACGCCGCTGCCGGCCAGGCTCTCTTTCTGGATTTTCTCCATCTGTTCCTTTTGCTTGACGCCCATGTACAGAAGCAGGGGGATGTCCGGGTT
This sequence comes from Desulfobacterales bacterium, assembly GCA_963674505.2. Taxonomy (GTDB): domain Bacteria; phylum Desulfobacterota; class Desulfobacteria; order Desulfobacterales; family SKZT01. The sequence continues at coordinate 3,351,925 of CAXXIG010000001.1, read as the reverse complement.
TTCCTGCTTCATGATGTGGGCGGCCATCTCCCAGTTGCCCATGTGCGACATGAGAATCACGCCTCCCGATCTTTCCCTTGCCGCCGTTTTGATATGTTTCCAGCCCGACGTGGCATATCGTATTCGGCCGAAATGCTCCAGCAGGAACCGATCCAGGAAAATCGTGGTGAAGTTCCGGTACTGATTCCATGCGCAGCACATGAGCCGAAGCAGGCCCTTTTCGGGAAAAAGGACCCGATAGAAGCGCAGACTGTGCGCAAGGCCGGGCGGATAGAAAGCGAAGAAACCGGCGGCCACGATCCGGATATATGTCTTGAACACCCAGATTCCGTATTTCAGCGACAGGGCCGAGACCCATTCGTACAGCGTTTCGATCACGGTCGGCTCGGTTCCTTTTTCTCCCTTTCACCCCGACAAGCGTCATGCGTGGCGAAGCGCGGCCATTTTTTCCGGAAGGGCTTCGGCAGTACGATCCTCTGGAAAATGATCCGGGTAAACATATTCGAATTCCTGACGAAATCGACAAACGGCCGGAAATGGGAGATCCGTTCGCCGCAGGGCGCATAGTCCACGCTTACCGGGACCTCCAAGACCGGCACGCCTTTCCATCCCGCCTTGGCCAGGATTTCGACTTCGAATTGATAGCGCCTGGCGACCACACCGAGCCGCAACGCCTCCGGAAGAGGATACAATCGAAAACCGCTCTGGGAATCGGTCAGCTCAGGGCCGCCAGCCAGAAAAACCCAAAAATTGGAAAACTCCCTTCCGAAACGACTCGTCCACGGCACTTGCCCCCCGGACATGCCGCTCCTGGCCCCGATGACGACCGGACGCTTCCCTTCGGGCACCGCCTCTAACAGAAAACGGGCGTCCGACGGGTCGTGCTGTCCGTCGGCATCGATGGTCAAAGCCCAGCACGAGGTTTTGACGGCTTCGGAAAAGCCGGTCAAAAGTGCCTGGCCTTTTCCCATGTTCCGAACGTGTCGCAGGACCTTCACCCCGTCGATGCGCGAAACCCTGGAATAAGACCCGTCTGTGGAGCCGTCGTCCACCACGATCACCGGCGCACCCAAACCAAGGGCTTTTTCCGCGACTTCGCCCACAGTCCGTTCATGATTGTAGACCGGGATTATCACGGAAAAATCGATCATTTTCGCTGTTTTCATAGAATGTTCCAAGGCAACCGCATGGCGTTTTGGTACAAAAGCGTTACCCGGAGGTACACCAATTCCGATTCGAAATCAATGTCGTTGTTGCAAAATGAAAATTTCACTGCTAATAGTGACCCGAGTTTGAAAAACAGTTCCGCCAACGCATTAACCCGCGCAAGGATTATTTCGGAGGGGAGCATATGAAAAAAAACGTCGCCTTTTCGATTGCCGCTCTGGTTTGTTTTTCGCTTCTTCTGTCGTTTCCATCGGGCGGATCATGCGAACCCTCGGGAAAAAAGCCGCTCTGGGAGTTCGGGCTTTTCAACGCGGCGGCGCGCGTGCCCCATTACCGGGGTGCCGACGAACACGGATGGTATGTTCTTCCCCTGCCCTACCTGATCTACCGGGGCGAATTCCTCAGGGCCAACCGCGAGGGGCTGCGGGGCGTGTTTTTGGATACGGAATATTTCGAAACCGACATTTCGCTTTCCGGGGTCCCTCCGGTGGAGGACAACGACGCACGGGAGGGAATGTCCGACCTGGACGCCGTATTCGAGGTCGGCCCCGCGTTGAAGTACCACCCCTTGGGACGCCTCCGCCAGGATTCCCTGTACCTGGAAATCGCAGGGCGTGCGGCATTTTCCCTGGGGTTCCACGGAGGCATGGACGTGTCCTACCGGGGACTCAAATACGGATTGTGCATGGCCTATTCCAACAGAAGCCTGTTTGCGCGGCACGACCTGAGTTTCCACTTGAAAGCCGGAGTCGATTTTTCCAACAGCGAACTGCACGGCTACTATTACGACGTTCCCCGGGAAGACGTCCGCCCGGACAGGCCATTGTACGATTCCGACGGAGGCTATTCCGGCTTTTCGGTTTCCGCCTCCATGAGCAAGAAACTGAGCGACCGGTTTTCTCTCGGGTTCTATTCCCGATGGGAAAATCTGAGCGGAGCCGCCTACGAAGACAGCCCCTTGGTAAAACAAGAAGACAATTTCACGGTGGGGGCAGCCCTGGTGTGGACCATCGCCAAATCCAAAACCCTTGTCGCCCGTGAAGAATAGGTACCGAGAGGCCGAGTCTTGGCGCTTTATCGACAGAATCGGACATCTCTCCGAATAACGTGTCAATCGCGCTGCGCCAGGCGAATGAAAGCATGAAATTTCTACTGATACCGGGAAACAATTCCTTATCCCATGTCGCCAAATGACCATTTTCGAATCTCTGTTGCATGGAGTGCCGGTATTCGTAATGCCATCCCAACCGGAACAGGCCCATAACGGCGTATGCCTGGAACGTATCGGATGCGGTCGCCGCCTGGTGCCTGCCGTTGCATACCGGGGAGACAGCAATGTCTACACCGATCGCTTTTTGGAATTCCGCCGTAGAGAACTTTCGGAAATAATCGACGGAAACGCTTTGGAACGTTGGGAACGGCATCGAAGGGGAAGACCCGCAATCCCATTGGGAGATATCGCGCGGATGGTGTCGGCGGTAAACCGAACCAGCGATGCGCGCTTTTGCCTGCCATGTCCCCTTGGGGTACTGCATGGTATCGCCGATTCTCTGGTACCAGCCTCCGACGCCCTCGAATGGGTGTCCTGCTGGGGGGGCGGTCCGGTGCGTCGCCTTCTGATTCCCGGCGCCGCCCACGACATCTTTCGGGGAAAGGGCCTAAATTCATGAACTGCAAACTCGGCGTCGTCGGCGCCATCGGTCTGGCCATGCACCTGATGGACTGCGACTTTAAAACCGCCCTGCGCCGGCTCGACGAGAACTTCGCCTGCCCCTGCCCCCTGCCCTCTGCCCGGAAAAGAACGCCTGAACGCAAAGGCCTTCCGCCCGCCTCCAATATGCGACATCGACCTGCCTGCAATCATGGAATACCTCTGCTCTCGGCGTCTCATCCCTCTCCATGCCGCAGACGCCCTTCTGGAATCCGGACGCCTTTATTTACAGACGCCATAATCGAAAACAAGCTTTGCTGGCGCCACACCGGGTTCCACGTCCATGTCGGCGGCAGGATTTGGCCCGAAGACGAAAACGCGCCGGGCAACCTGGCCAAGTACATTGCAAGGTCCAGCTTCTACCGGGAGCGCATGCTCTGCATCCCCGCCGAAAAATCGTCCGACGGCTCGGCCAGGGTCGTCTACCGGTCAAAGGACTTAAAAAACCGAACAAACCCTCGACGCTATAGATTGGCTCGCGCGTATCGTCGTCCATATTCCAAACAAGTACGAGCAACTCGTCAGGTACGTCGGACTCAAACAAATCAAGAGGCATGAGAAAAAAGGCGGAAAACGACGACGCGATACCGTCGATCGCTCCCGGAGAATTGACGTCGAAACAGTTCCGCCGCAGCCGGGCGAGGCTGATTCAAAAAATCTACGAGGTCGATCCGCTTTGTTGTCCCAATTGCGGTCATCAAATGAGGGTGATTTCCATTGTCGCGGCCTTGGACCGAAACCTTTGGAATAAGGCCGCCGCCGCAAGGAATTTGGGCGTTGGCAGAAACACTCTTAACCGGTATGTCAGACGTTTGGGAATTTCGAGATAGACATCGGACATTGCAATCGATTTCTTTCACCTTTTGAGAATGGGCAAAAACCCGCTTGCGTTGAATTGACATTCGTGTCATATTGATGAAAATGTCATTTAGATCGAGACGGGAATTTTGTTGCCGTACATCTTGCTCGTACCGATCGGAACACGTTTGAAAATCGGACCCGAATACCATGAAACATAAAAAACCAAAAGCTTGCGAAAAGCCTGCGAATCATCGGACGATTGTCGCTGCGGAGCGACGGAAAAAAACACGTGCGAAACTTTTGAAGGGAGCCTTGCGTGTTTTCGCGCGCCGCGGTGCGGAAGCGAAAGTCATCGATTCGGTCATCAAAAAAGCCGGTGTCTCGCGGGGTACGTTCTACAATTATTTCCGCACCAACGAGGAATTGTTCGTCGAGGTGGCAAGGGAGGTCAGCAATGAAATCATTCGGGCTGTCGATCCCCTTGTAGAGCGGCAAGAAAATGCCGCTGCGGGCATTGCCTGCGGCCTCGTCTCGGTCCTCGAACTGGCCAGGGCGTATCCGGTCTTTTCAAGTTTCGTGGCACGGGGGGGGGCTCTTGCCATCAGTGCGGGAAACCTGGCGACCGAATCCGTACCGCGAGATATAAGAGCCGGCATCGCCTCCGGCCTGTTCACCGTCACCGACGAAAAGCTTGCGTTCGACTTGATTCTCGGTCCTGTAATCATGGCTTTTCACACGGTGGTCAACGAGAGCGTATCTGAAAGTTATTCAAGACAACTTGCCCAAGCCGTTTTGCAGTCGTTGGGAGTAGATGGGAGTCTGGCCCGGAGCTACGCGACAAAGGATTTCGGCGATATCGAAATCCCAGAGGACTCTTTGCTGCGCACCAAGGGGCGGAGCCGGTCGTTTGGAAACATCAACAGAAAGGAAAAAACATGAAAGATTACGATAAACCCGGTTCCTCCGTCTCACGGCGCGATTTTCTGCGTCTTGCAGGCGCGGGCGTGACGGCATTGGGCCTCGGTATGATCGACGGGATATCCCGCGCAGCATCCACAGCGCCCGGCGAGAGTCCATCGACAAAGGACGGGACGCGCAACACGGGTCCGTACAACATCCTCTTCATTCTCACGGACCAGGAACGTTTCTTTCGACCCGGCGAATTGCCTTCCGGATTCAGCCTGCCGGCCCGTGAGCGATTGACGAAACAGGGAACGACTTTTCTGAATCACCGGATCAACTCGTGCGTATGCACGCCGTCCCGTTCGGTGCTGTATACCGGGCAGCATATTCAGCACACGCGCATGTTCGACAACACCAACTTTCCCTGGATCGACAGCATGTCGTTCGAAATTCCCACCGTGGGCGACATGCTGCGTCAAGCTGGCTATTACACCGCATACAAGGGCAAGTGGCATCTGAACAAGGATTTCGAGACCGTCAACACACTTGGCACGCCTACGAAAATATTCACCAAGGAAATGGAGGACTACGGCTTCTCCGACTATTTCGGGGTAGGCGATATTATCGCGCACCATCAGGGCGGTTATCTGCACGACGGCGTGATCGCAGCCATGTCCGTGAGTTGGTTGCGCGGCAAGGGGCGCGAGTTGGCGGCCGATGGCAAGCCCTGGTTTCTGGCTGTCAACCTGGTCAATCCCCACGACGTCATGTTCTACAATACCGATGCTCCCGGCTCGCCGCACCAGGCCCCGACCGCCCTCACTCATGTGGTGCGGGAACCGGACGATCCGCTATACGCCAAACAATGGCCCTTCGACCTTCCGGCGAATCACGCGAACCCATTCGACGCGCCGGGGCGGCCGCCGGCGCACCGCGACTTCCTGCGTTCGCACGATGCGCTTGTAGGCGAAATTCCCAACGAGGAACCCCGCTGGCGTCGGCGCCACAACTATTATCTGAATTGCATGCGCGACGTCGACCGGAACATCGCAGCCGTACTCGCCGAACTCGATGCGGCGGGACTTGCCGAGCGCACCATTGTCATTCTTACCTCCGACCATGGCGACATGGACGGCGCGCACCTGTTGCACGCCAAGGGCGCGGTATCGTACCGCGAACAGAATCAGGTGCCGCTGGTTGTCGCCCACCCCGCCTACCCGGGGGGCAAGCAGTGCCGCGCCGTCACGTCGCACGTCGATCTTGGCCCGACGCTGGTTGCAATGACCGGAGTGGAGCCGAAAAAACGCGCCGATATCGTCAAAGGGCTTCCAGGCAAGGATTTTTCCTCCGTACTGGCCGCCCCGGAACTCGCGGACATCGACTCTGTAAGGGATGGCGCCCTATTCAACTACAACATGTTCGCCTACATCGACGGGGATTTTCTCTACAAGGCCGTCGCGCACATCAAAAAGGGAGGAAATCCGAAACAACTCAAGGAAGCCGGCATTGTCCCGGATATGACGAAACGCGGCGCGGTGCGGAAGGTCTACGATGGCCGGTACGTTTTCGCGCGCTACTTCTCGCCGAAGCAGCACAACCGGCCGACCAATTTGGAGGATCTATACCGGTTCAACGATGTCGAGCTGTACGACGTCAAAGCCGACCCCCTGGAAATGAAGAATCTGGCGGTTGACGGCAAGCGGCACCGGGAACTCCTGCTCGCCATGAACGATAAACTCAACGGGCTTATCGACGCCGAGGTCGGCGAGGACAGCGGCCAGATGCTACCCGGAGGTGCCGAGGCTGGTTGGGAAGTTACCCCGGAGACAATGGCGCCTTAACCGACCGGCCTCGGCTTGGTTATGTTCGAACAACTCGGAGCAAGCGAGGAGGACGTTTCGAAATCACGGTGCCCGTGACATCCACCGCAACGTTCTTCCGGTGGTCGAGACGACCAAGAAGCCTCACGAGTTCAGGCCGTATTAAATAGCGGAAAAAATGAAGAATTATTTGAAATGAAAGGGGAATCGGTATGTTTTCTCGAGGTGGTGCAATTCGGGTTTCAACGCTCTTCGCGATGGTCTCGACGTTTTGGTTTGTCGTGTTCGGTACCGGGACGGCCATGGCCGGCGGCGTCATGCTCTACGAGTTCGGAACGGCCGAGATCGGTCTTGCGTCGGCGGGCTACGGGGCCCGGGCACAAGACGCATCGACCGTGTTCACCAACCCTGCAGGCATGACGAGGCTGGACGGCACGCAATTTTTGGCGTCCGGCCAGATTCTTTGGAGCAACACCGAGTTCTCTTCCGACTCGGGCACATCTCCCGCTTTGGGCCGGGAAGATGGCGGCCGCGCAATCGGTTTTGACGGTTGGTTCCCGGGCGGCGGCGGATTTCTCAGCTACAGCTTGTCCCCCGAGTTGAAGATGGGGGTCGCGCTGACTGGCAACTTCGGGACGGCTCTGGAGTACGACCAGGGCAATCGCATGAAATAGTTGTGGACACGGGGAAAGAGGGATGATAACCTATCTTGATGAGCTGTTTTTACAAACGTTTTTCAAGGAGGTTTACATATGACGGAAAAACCCGGTGTTGCCATAATAGACCATTTTTCATCCCTGACAGACCCTCGTTTGCAAGGCAAGGTGCGTCACAAGCTCGTCGATATCGTAACCATCACGATATGCGCTGTAATTTGCGGTTGCGACGACTGGACCGAGGTATCTCTCTACGGAGATAAAAAAAAGGATTGGCTTGGGACCTTTCTCGAATTGCCGAACGGAATCCCCTCCCACGATACATTCTCGCGAGTATTTTCAATGATATCGACAGACGAAATGGAGCGTTGCTTTTTGAGCTGGGTAAACGCCGTTTTCGAAAAAACGGACGGGCAGGTCGTCGCGGTGGACGGCAAGACGCTGCGGCGCTCTCATGATCGCTCGTCGAACAAATCCGCCATACACATGGTGAGCGCGTGGGCCTCCGAAAACAGAATAACCCTCGGGCAGGTGCAAACAGAGGAGAAATCAAACGAAATAACCGCGATTCCGGCGTTGCTCGAACTTCTCGAGATCAAAGGATGCATTGTGACGATAGACGCCATGGGGTGTCAGAAGAAAATCGCGAATCAAATCGTCGAACAGGGAGCCGACTACGTTCTGTCGCTAAAGGGGAATCAGGGAAATATGCACAAGGATATCAAGCATTTTTTCGAAGACGCCTTGCAAAAGGAATTCGACGGCGTGGAAAGCCGGATGGTGGAGACAATAGACGGAGATCACGGCAGAGTCGAAATAAGAAGATACTATACGGTCAACGAAATCGACTGGCTCGAAGGCAGAGAGAAATGGAGAGAGCTGAACTCGATCGGAATGGTTCAATCCGAGCGGCATATAGGCGAAGACATTACCGTGGAAAACAGATTCTATATTTCTTCTTTGACTGATGCTCCCGAATTGTTTGCGAAAGCCGCAAGGCAGCATTGGGGCGTCGAAAACGGATGTCATTGGACTCTCGACATAGCATTCAGGGAAGACGATTGCAGGAAGAGGAAAGGAAATTCCGCTGCGAATTTTTCGAGAGCCAGACGCATCGCGTTAAACCTTTTAAAAAACGACGACACGACAAAAGCAGGAGTAAAAGCCAAGAGGAAAGTTGCCGGATGGGACGATGAATATGTTGGCAAGCTGATTGGCGGGTAAAATTTCATGCGATTGCCCTAGGAGTACGACGAGGATTGGGTGGGGCGTTACTACGTCAAGGAAACGGCCTTATAGTGCGTCGCACATGAATTGATACCGCCTGTTTAATTAATAAAGGTGGAATGAGTATCAATTCATGTGCGAATATCTATAGTCGGGATGTCGTTCCTTCCCTCTGTCGCCTACAAGCTGACCGACAAGCTTTCGTTCGGAGCCAGTTTGAACGTCATGTACGGCATTTACAATAACGAGGTGGGGATCAACAACGCTAATCCCTCCTTCGATGACGGCGAACTCTCCATGGACGACAAGGAATTGGGCTGGGGCGTCAACTTAGGATTGCTTTACGAAATCCGCGAAAAAATTCGGCTTGGACTCGTCTGGAATTCGCAGGTGGACCTCGACTTCGAGGCGGAGGCGGAATTTTCGAATCTCGCCCCCGGCCTCGAGGCATTGTTGAATGGCAGGGGGCTTCTGGACTCCACGATCAAGGTGGGGATCAAAGTGCCGCAGCAATTGATGGGAAGCTTTTTCGCCCGGGTGAACGACCGTTGGGCTTTGCTATGCAGCGCGGGCTGGCAGGAATGGTCGAAATTCGGACAAGTTGGAATCGGCATCGACGATACGTCCAATCCACGGAGCATCACGACCGACCTGGACTTCAAGGACACTTGGCACGTCGCGCTGGGCGCTCAGCGACAAACGAGCGAAAACTTCTTTTGGGGGATGGCGGCCGAGTATATTTACGGCGGAGATCTCGACGTCGATGTCCAAAGCAACGTCCCCGTCGCGACGGGCGGTCGCGGAGACGTCGCGGGCTCGTACGAGGATGCGGCGACCGTGGTTGTCGGTTTCTACGGAAGCTGGCGTTTTTAAATACTTGAACGGCAAGGAAAGCGAGTACTTTTTTTATGATAGGGGCCGCCGTAGTGTTTCTTCATACGGCGGAAAAACGGCACGAGAAGGTCTTTTGACAGACGTTCTGCAAAAGGTGCCCCACAGACACTGGGTCTTTAAGCATACCCAAACGCCTCCGGATCTATTTCATGTACGACCGCTCCCTGCTCGGAAAACCGAGCAAATGCGCGTGGAACGTTGCGAGCGCATATTTGAAATCCGCAGTCCCCCGCGACGGCGCCGTGCCGGGGGCGAGCATGGCCAAACACACCCGGGGCGACTTTCTCAATTACAATTCTCATGTACACGCCATAATCACCGACGGCTGCTTTCCGCCGGACAATTCCTTTGTCGGCGTAACGGGTCTGCACGCAGAAGACCCCGAGGAACTTTTCCAGTACGAAGTCCTCAAGATGCTGAAAAAAGAGGGCAAAATCAACGACGCGATACCATCGATCGCGCCCGGAGAATTGACGTCGAAACAGTTCCGCCGCAGCCGGGCGAGGCTGATTCAAAAAATCTTCGAGGTCGATCCGCTTTGTTGTCCCAATTGCGGTCATCAAATGAGGGTGATTTCCATTCTCGAGGCTGGCCCAATAGTCAAAAAGATCCTGGGACACCGCGATCTGTGGGATGTCCGCAATCACGACCCGCCTTCCGAGCAAGATTCGCATACCCGGGAACTCGTCAGCGACGATTCGGACTCTCAAGTCCCTCGGTACGAATATTGGGACTGAATCCCGCCTTCAATATTAAACAGGAAATTTGGGATCGGCGCCGGACTGCGTCCGGAAAAAGGCCGTTTCCCATGTTTTCCGGGCTTTTTCCGACCTTCCGCAAAGCATTTTCAATCCATCGACACTTTTTACCCATTTCCTTTACGATTCGAAAAGCCCGTTGTATTTTCCTTGACAAAAAGCGAGTTCCTATCAAATCAAACCGCCGCCATCATCTGCTTCAACGGCATCATCGGGTTCGTCTGCCTGGTCGCCCCCCATATCACCCGAATGATCATCGGAAGCGACCACCGGTTCCTTTTCCCCTTCTCCGCCATCGTCGGGGCCATCCTGCTGTTGGCGGCGGACACGGTGGGAAGAAACCTTCTCGCCCCGGCGGAAATTCCCGTGGGCATCGTCACTGCCTATATCGGCGTGCCCATGTTCTTCTACCTGTTGATCGTAAAAAGGAGGAAGTACTTTCAATGAGCATCCAAGTCCGGGGACTGTCCTTCGGCTACGGCGCGCGGACGGTCCTCGAAAATATCGATTTCGAGGTTTTCGACGGCGAGGTGGTCAGCCTGGTCGGGTCCAACGGGGCCGGAAAGAGCACCCTGCTCAAATGCGTCAACCGCATCAACAAGCCCGCATCCCGCGCCATTCTGGCCGAAGGGCGAAACGTCGCCGAAATGGGCCTGAAGCAGATGGCCAAAATCTTCGGCTACGTCCCCCAGAGCGCCCCCACCTCGTTTTTCTCCACCGTGTTCGAAACCGTGCTTCTGGGACGACGCCACCATCTGGGCTGGGGCGTGGACAAGAAAAACAAGGAGAAGGTCTTTGAAACCCTGTTCGCCATGGACCTGGACCGCATGACCATGAGACAGTTCAACCGGGTCTCCGGAGGAGAACAGCAGAAGGTCCTCATGGCCCGCGCCCTCGCCCAGGGACCCAAGGTCCTTCTGCTGGACGAAACCACCAGCAAACTCGACCTCAGACGCCAGCTGGAAGTCCTGGAACTGGTCATGGGAATCGTCCGCGAAAAAAAACATGTCCGTCCTCATGTCCATCCACGATTTGAACCTCGCCTCCCGCTACTCCGACCGGCTCCTGTTTTTGAAAAACGGCCAAATCCACGTCGCAGGCCCCCCGGAAGACACGTTAAGCCCCCTCAACATCAGAAACGTATACGGCATCGACTCCCTGATCAACAGCGATTCGGGAAGACCGCATATCATTCCGCTGGGGATGTACAACTGATGTGTTGTTGACAAAAAGCCGAATTCCGATTAATTACAAATTGTTGGCCGTGACTGGTTCCGGCATATGATTTTAGTGGGACAATACGCAATAAAATCATAGAGCAAGGTTCCCGACAGGAAAAGGAGGCAACAAAATGGATATTGGTGGAAGGATTTCAATCGATCCGAAAATATGCCATGGCAAGCCGTGCGTTGCAAATCATCGCATTCCCGTCTATATGGTTCTGGAATTGATCGCAGATGGCATCGGTTTCGACGAGATTATCCGGAAATATTCGAAAAAAATTATTCTAAGTTAGTTCCAAAAACTTTTCTGGTCAGCTTAGTTCCATTTTTTACTCAAAAATCATGAAAGGAAGAAATTATGACAACTCGGCAAGTTGTAATCAGCATACCGCAGCAAGTTCTGCTGGCCGAAAAAACCGATGAAAAGAGTTTTGCCGACGAGATTCGAATGCTGGCTGCAGTAAAACTTTACGAACTCGGACGTCTCTCTTCCGGTCGGGCTGCTGATCTTGCAGGCATGGCCCGAGTGGAATTTTTGACGGCACTGGGCCGTTACAGAATTTTTCCGTTTGAATCAGAACTGAATGATCTGGAGAGCAAAAATGCATGATGCCGTAAGCAACACATCTTTTCTGCTTTATTTGCATCGTATTGGCGTACTGGACTGGCTTCCAGAAATTTTTGGAAATATTTGGATACCAGGCGCGGTGGTGAACGAATTCGCAGAGGGCCGGCGCAGGGGATACGAAGTTCCGGAACCATCGGATTACGGATGGATCATGGTTGTCGAACCCAAAAACACACCTTCAGAATGGCTCTCATTGGATCTGGGTTCCGGGGAGCTTGCCGCAATGGCTCTGGGACTTGAGAATCCCGGAAAGGTCATACTCCTTGATGATCTTCTTGCTCGAAAGATTGCAATGGCTGCGGGGCTCACAGTGTGGGGAACGCTCAAAATTCGGTGGTGGTCCAGATCAAAGCCTCTGCATTTAGGTCGTGCACATTAACAACTCTTGCATGCTCCAGACGTGATTTGTCAGGCCACTTGCCATAAACGGTGTTGTCGGAATTCCGTAACGCTTTGTCAGTGTCCTGTGCGGACAACAAAAATGATAATAAGCCAGGCTGAGCCTCAACTGGCGCACATGGTTTTCCTCCAGCTTGGAGAATCGCAGAGTTTTTCGGTTGCAACGAGCGTTCATATGCCTGATCGTCCCGTTTCCTCTCTCGACGTATGCCGTATTGATCTTCCGACTCACAGGCGACTTTTCAAGTACTTCGTCCACCTTTTCGGGATCTCCGAATATTATCTTGCGGGTCACTTTGAAAACCCTGTTCTCCTTATACTTCTTTACAACTTGAACGTAGAGCAAGTCGTCGGGCGGCACGAGCCGCGCATTCGGAATCCTTCCCTTTGAAGACTTTCGGTTCGGGTATTCCTTCCTGCCGTACACATGCAGAAGGGCCTGGGCGTAGTGGGCCAGCTGGTCGGAAGAAAAAAGCAAAGGCATTCTCGAAGTGACCCTCCGGACCTCTTCTACTACTTCGACGGCGAAGGGCATGGTGCGTTTGCCGACATTGGCTGCGAGGAAGACTTTGTCTGCCGCGTCGAAAGCCACCCAAATCCAGGCGTCGCCGAGGTTCGACTTCATTTTTTCGATCGCGTCGAGGTTCTTCTCCTTCTTTCCTATGAAAGACCACATCTCGTCAAGCTGGCATTCCGAAACGCAAAGATCGCGAAGGTACGATTCGTTTACCTTGGCGATATGCTCGGAGGCCCTGGCCAGAACCAGCAGGACGGTCTTCTTGTCGATATCCTGGATTCGAGCCGTGCTCGAAACCCCGACGCCTTCGGCGAGCGACCTTGCCGCCGTCGCGAAAACCCGGTCGTCCAGGCGGGAACGATAAAAGGCCGTGCCCATGCGCGGATTGCGCTTTGAACGCAATTTCGACGATGAAAGAACGACGCCAGAAGGATCGATGAAAATCCCTGCGACTCCGTGATTTTCCAAAGCGCTCGAAAGCTCCTCCGGCACCTTGAAGCGGCGATCAAGCGCGCCCCTGCGCGCCTTTTCGTAAAGACTCTGAGGCATGTCCGCCTTCTCCATGAACTGCGAATGTCCGCAGGCTTCGCCACCGACTATTAAAGCTAATACTTGAGGCCCCAGGGCAATCGCATGAAATAGTTGTGGACACGGGGAAAGAGGGATGATAACCTATCTTGATGAGCTGTTTTTACAAACGTTTTTCAAGGAGGTTTACATATGACGGAAAAACCCGGTGTTGCCATAATAGACCATTTTTCATCCCTGACAGACCCTCGTTTGCAAGGCAAGGTGCGTCACAAGCTCGTCGATATCGTAACCATCACGATATGCGCTGTAATTTGCGGTTGCGACGACTGGACCGAGGTATCTCTCTACGGAGATAAAAAAAAGGATTGGCTTGGGACCTTTCTCGAATTGCCGAACGGAATCCCCTCCCACGATACATTCTCGCGAGTATTTTCAATGATATCGACAGACGAAATGGAGCGTTGCTTTTTGAGCTGGGTAAACGCCGTTTTCGAAAAAACGGACGGGCAGGTCGTCGCGGTGGACGGCAAGACGCTGCGGCGCTCTCATGATCGCTCGTCGAACAAATCCGCCATACACATGGTGAGCGCGTGGGCCTCCGAAAACAGAATAACCCTCGGGCAGGTGCAAACAGAGGAGAAATCAAACGAAATAACCGCGATTCCGGCGTTGCTCGAACTTCTCGAGATCAAAGGATGCATTGTGACGATAGACGCCATGGGGTGTCAGAAGAAAATCGCGAATCAAATCGTCGAACAGGGAGCCGACTACGTTCTGTCGCTAAAGGGGAATCAGGGAAATATGCACAAGGATATCAAGCATTTTTTCGAAGACGCCTTGCAAAAGGAATTCGACGGCGTGGAAAGCCGGATGGTGGAGACAATAGACGGAGATCACGGCAGAGTCGAAATAAGAAGATACTATACGGTCAACGAAATCGACTGGCTCGAAGGCAGAGAGAAATGGAGAGAGCTGAACTCGATCGGAATGGTTCAATCCGAGCGGCATATAGGCGAAGACATTACCGTGGAAAACAGATTCTATATTTCTTCTTTGACTGATGCTCCCGAATTGTTTGCGAAAGCCGCAAGGCAGCATTGGGGCGTCGAAAACGGATGTCATTGGACTCTCGACATAGCATTCAGGGAAGACGATTGCAGGAAGAGGAAAGGAAATTCCGCTGCGAATTTTTCGAGAGCCAGACGCATCGCGTTAAACCTTTTAAAAAACGACGACACGACAAAAGCAGGAGTAAAAGCCAAGAGGAAAGTTGCCGGATGGGACGATGAATATGTTGGCAAGCTGATTGGCGGGTAAAATTTCATGCGATTGCCCTAGGCATATGGACTATTTGGACCGAGTGGATGAAAAGACGCTCCGCGATTCTTTCGAGAAGTTCGTCGAGAGGATAGACTTCAAAGTGTGCGGAGTGACGAAGGACAAGTGGAAGGCATCGACCAACGCTCTGAAGTCCGTTTTTCGGAGAATATGGATCGGTTTCTGCCATCGCCATTTTTTCAAAAAGCTTTGGGGCGCGCTTTCCGAGTGGAGCAGGCAAACGGGAAAAGACAAAAGTGAAGTTAAAAGGATTTACGATTTGGTGGAAGTCATTCTGGAAACGGCCGATTCGCAGACAAGGCTGAAAGTTCAAATTGAAATGGCGCGCGAAGAGGCTTTCAAGCATCCGCTGGTTTGTCCGACAATCGAGGAGCTGAAGAAAAACGCCGTCCATTATACCGTTTGGAAAAGAAGGCGCGGAATCAAAAAAACAACTTCCCTTGTGGACAATTTTCTCAAAATAGTAAAAAGAAAGCTTCGTCAAGCGGAAAGCTTCAGGGATCGAAAATGCACTTCGTATTTTCTTCGCGCACTGGCAAATGTGAGGAATTTCGTTCCTTTCATGCCTGGCTCGAAAAACTCAGGCAAAAGTCCTTTCATGCTCGCAGGAGGAGAAACCTTCGGATTGCCTTGGATAGAAGTTATGAATGTACATAACGCGTTCTTGTTTGCTCAGGAATGATATATATTTAAGGACAAAACTTATAGAGCTATGCGCGCAATTTTAAAATAACATACATTAACATTTTAGGCCCTAAATTTCAATAAACCCTGCGAAAATTTGTTCAAAAGCGACCTTTTTTGAATGGAACGAGCGTATTTTTGTTATACTATGTGAAATGAAATTGTAAATATATTGAATGATTTCAACATGTTGGGAGAATCCAACCGAATTTCGGAACGATTGTGCAAAACCCCTGGTATCGAAGCATCCAACTTCAACTGGAGCTGACGGGATAGAAACGTTAATAATACGAAGACCTGCGGATTTATCGGCCACATAAGCGTAATCTCCTGAAACAAAAAACGCACTGGCAAAGCCCGGCGTATCAAAAAATCCAATTTTATCAGGAACCGCTGGGTTGGTTACATCCATTATGTAAAGACCCGATCCATCAACAATAAACAGGTAATTATCGAAAACAAATCTTAACTTGTCAGCAGTAATAGCCTCTGCGCAAATGAAAGGAACGCATAAGTCTACAAGTGTTGAGGTTGTCACCGAAACATGCTCTAACTGCCTGAAATAAAGCCGGACTTTGGCTCCAAGCGTTGATAATAAATTTTGGGATTTCACCGGTCCTGAAATTTCAATCAACAAAAAAAGCCAAAGATGCGGAAAAGAAACGACACGCTTTCGAAAATTTTAAGAATTCTAACCCAATTTGAAAAAGCGATCAACCGTTTGCGACGACAAAACCATTATAATTCGAAACGAGGCGGACCTCTTTTCGAAAAAATAGAACGGCGATACGGACAATGCGCGACTGGATAGGTCGGCTTAGACCGTTTGCAAGTATCGACGCTCTATTCATGGCTCTTGATCTCGCCGTAAAAAGAATCGGGGAATTGATAGCTCTGCTCGGCCTGAAAGTTACTCCTCTGCCGGGCAAAAAGAAAATTAAAAAATCCCGACTGGAAAACGATCGGCGTCAAATTCTAAAGACCGTCGATTCGATGCTCGGCCATGTTGCGGATATTGCAGGGAACAGCCGTCGCGCGGACAACGATTTGGCGCCGGAACTGGAAAAATACATGTTGAAATCCTTCGAAACCGAGTGCGGCGGTCAAATCGAAGAAGTTTTCGACGCCTTGGAATCGGACGGAGGCGAGAAGACCTATGTTTTTCCATGGGCGGAACCGGACAGCTATGGAGACATGGTTGCGGATCCGGCAAAATTCCAATCGGAAACGAAACGGTTTTTACAGGAAAACAAACACGCCACGGGCCATAAACCCGGCTGCTCCGATCATAGCCGGTACAATTTGTGCGGTTTTCGGTCAAGGCCTCGCAAGACCGACACGCCGACGGGTCGCAAGGAATATCCGATTCGCATGGTCGAATGCCGCGACTGCGGACAAAGGTTTTCCATGGTTCCGAGTTTTCTGCCGAGAGAAAAGCATTTCAGCCTGGAAATAATCGGATCGGTCTGCGAAAGCATGCTGCGTTTCGGAGCGAGCATTCAGGCGGCGATGCAAAATCTGCAATTGATCGCGAAACCGGTACGGAACAAGCAGACGATTTTGAACTGGCTGCGCTGGCTCGGCGCTCTCCATCCGGCGGCGGTTTTGACCAGGGCCGGAGTCGTCGGTTCCGGTTATTTGCAGGAGGACGAAGGATTCGAAAAGGAGCCGAATCTGCGGACGTATTCCGCAGTGCTGGTGGATCCGAAAAACCTTCTGGTTTGGCATTGCGATTATTTGGACGGCGTCGACGAGGATTCTCTGGCTTGCTCGTTTGAAAAATTCGTCCGGAATATTGAATTCAAAATTCTCGGAGTGACGAAGGACAAATGGCGCGCATCTACCAACGCCTTGAAAAAAGTACTGAAAAATGTCTGGATAGGATTTTGCAGAAGACATTTTCTGAAAAAGCTGTTCCAGGAATTGAAAGAATATCAAAAGCAAACCGATTGTTCCGAGGGCATGATTTCGTCGCTGTATAAAGAGGTGAAAAAAATACTGGAGACGACATCGTCGGAAAGCGCGCTTCGAGCAAAACTCAATCACCTTCTTAAGGAAGACGCATTCGAGCATCCATTGTTGAAGTCCAGGATTGAATCGCTGATGGAAGACGGCGTTCACTATACTTGCGTCAACAAAAGAAAAGGCATAGCGCCGACCACATCGATAGTAGACAACTTTCTGAAAATGGTAAAAAGAAAACTGAGGCAAGCGGAAAGTTTTCGCTACCCCGAAAGCGCCGGGTGCCTGTTTCGAGCGATGGCGAACGCGAGAAATTTTCTTCCTTTTTTACCGGGTGCAAAAAATGCGCACAAAAGCCCGTTCATGCTTGCCGAAGGAGAGACCTTCAATCTGCCTTGCATGCCTATCCGGTTTCCGCACACAGCGTTTTGCTACCGAATCTGTATCCCGGATGCTTCCAGGCTGATCCGTGTAAGCCTTGTGTATGCATTAAAAACATCCTACCACATATGGGAGCGTTGTGCAGCAACCGGATAGGCATGCTGCCTTGGATACAAGCCATGAACGTGCACAATGCATTTTTGTTGTCCCAAAATGCTTGCTAATATGTAATCTCAACACTTTTAGACCTATGCGTGCCGGACGTCGGGCATGAACCATTTTTTGCAGATCTTGCAGCGTCTTTTTCTCGTTTTGGCCTTCGGCATCGTTCAATCTCCATCCAACGGTATGGAGATACGATACCTTGATCGGCGACCCGGGGCAGGGTTAATGGGGGGGGGGACTTCAGGCGGGTCCGTTTTTATACGGATTTTTCGTGACGTTTATCCGGTCGGGTGGGTCCGAATTTGGCCGGAGCCAACATCCTTCGAACACCTGAAACGGTCTTCTTCGTTCCCGCCCATGATCGTGTCCAGCCACCGGCTTTCCCCGCCTCGAACGACCCGGTCGCATTAATCGCCTCGAAATCACGGACCTTTGGCGATCTTGAACCGATTTCAACCCGACATTTCCTTCGCCTGAAGGATGACCGGGTCCAACCGCTTAAATCCGTCTGAATTTTGAATCCATGGAAAAAATGATTGCGTCAAGGACGGGTAACGAATATATTCCCAATGTTTGATTTTGGCATGGTTTGCGAATCATGTGAGTATCATTGCTTTTCGGTAAATTCAAGATTAATGCAAATATGTTTGAGTTGTCGGTCAATACGCAATTTGTAATTATGAACGAAAATCGTTCAATCACTGGTTGGCATTGCTTTGACAAACGTTTGATCAAAAGCCTTTAACAAACAAAGGAAAACAAAATGGAAAACGTAGAATCGTTATTAAAACAATCACAAAATTTAAGACCTCGTGAAAAATTTATGCTCATAGAAGGATTACTTAATAGTTTAGATGAACCTGACAAGGAAATCGACCGTATTTGGGCGGAGGAAGCTGAAAAACGATTGAAAGCACATCGTAAAGATAGAGCAAGCGGTATTCCTGCGACAGAAGTATTTGGTGAAGAATTATAAATGACAGGAATGAAAGTTATTTTTGATAAACTTGCGTGTTTGGAGTTTGAGGATGCAGCAGAATTCTATGAACCGCATAGTTCTAAAAGTTTTGTCCTTTGAGCCATCACCTGTTATAGGCATTTATTGAATGTGTGAATATGCCTTTTTTAATGAATGGCGATCAGCAAATAAATAAAGTTTAGACTAGACATTTATTTGTCAATATGCTTTCTTGTGTTCCAACATGACACGGAAACATGGAGGAAGCATATGAACGATAAACAGAACGGCACGAACAACGAGAAAATTCTCGACAACATTCTTCGAAATTTGAACATGCTGGAAAAGGCTCTTGACAGATTAAAGAGAAAAAACTGGCATCATGAGTCTCAATATCCGGAATCGATCGTCCTCATAGGCTTGTTGTTCTCGTCGATTCGGTCGTGGGCAAAGGAAAACCGGGCCTTCTGCAACGTGGCGCTATTCGCATGGCTGCTCGGAGCGGCTGCGGAACGAATCGGCAAATTGATCTGCCGGCTCGCCGATGAATGCGTTCCCGCCAACGGCAAGCGCAAGGAAAAAAAGGGCCGTTGGGAACGGGAAAGGGAGAATATCCTGAAGTCGTTGCGTACCATGGCCGACAGCCTTGCGGAGAGGATCGAATCGTTGAAACCGTCGCAAACCGTCGTTGGAAGCGCGATAGAGGAAGCCCTTTCGGCTTCGTTCGAAAGGTGCGAGGCGCAGCCGACTCAAATCAAAGGCGAGCGGTCGATATCAAAGAGGGGAAGCAAGACCATAGTCTTTCCGTATACGGATGAGGCAGGCTACGTCCGATTGGTCAATGACGGCAAAAGGTTCAAGATAGAGGTGGTCGAAAAGCTGCCCGAACTTGGGCGCCTCCTCGGCCACAAGCCCGGCTGCGAAGGCGGCGAAGGCTATTGCATGAAAGGTTTCCGCCGCAACCCTCGCAAAACCGCAATGCGGGGCGGAAAGCGGGAAACGTTTCCGGTTCGGATGGTTCAGTGTCTCGGCTGTCGGGAAAGATTTTCCGTTTTGCCGAGTTTTCTTCCTCGCGAAAAGAATTTCTGCATGGCGATCATAGGGGAGACGGTCAGGGCGGTTTGCCTCTTTTGCCAGAGCGTTCGCGGCGCTTTCGAAGCGACGGCTCTCAGCGGCGGGAAGCTGAAAAGCGTCCAGACGATAATGAATTGGATAAAATGGATGGGATTTCTGCATCCGGCGCGGATTCTGACCGGGGCGGGGGTGGCTGGAAGCGGCTATTTCCAAGAGGACGAAGGGTTCGAGAAGGAGCCGGACCTTCGCACTTATTCCCTGGCCATGGTCGATTCGAAAAGCATGCTCGTTTGGCATATGGACTATTTGGACCGAGTGGATGAAAAGACGCTCCGCGATTCTTTCGAGAAGTTCGTCGAGAGGATAGACTTCAAAGTGTGCGGAGTGACGAAGGACAAGTGGAAGGCCTCGACCAACGCTCTGAAGTCCGTTTTTCGGAGAATATGGATCGGTTTCTGCCATCGCCATTTTTTCAAAAAGCTTTGGGGCGCGCTTTCCGAGTGGAGCAGGCAAACGGGAAAAGACAAAAGTGAAGTTAAAAGGATTTACGATTTGGTGAAAGTCATTCTGGAAACGGCCGATTCGCAGACAAGGCTGAAAGTTCAAATTGAAATGGCGCGCGAAGAGGCTTTCAAGCATCCGCTGGTTTGTCCGACAATCGAGGAGCTGAAGAAAAACGCCGTCCATTATACCGTTTGGAAAAGAAGGCGCGGAATCAAAAAAACAACTTCCCTTGTGGACAATTTTCTCAAAATAGTAAAAAGAAAGCTTCGTCAAGCGGAAAGCTTCAGGGATCGAAAATGCACTTCGTATTTTCTTCGCGCACTGGCAAATGTGAGGAATTTCGTTCCTTTCATGCCTGGCTCGAAAAACTCAGGCAAAATTCCTTTCATGCTCGCAGGAGGAGAAACCTTCGGATTGCCTTGGATAGAAGTTATGAATGTACATAACGCGTTCTTGTTTGCTCAGGAATGATATATATTTAAGGACACAACTTATAGAGCTATGCGTGATCTAACTCGGAGTTCCATCCGAACTGATTGCCCTGGTGCGGCGAATCCGCACGGAAGAGCAGCTCGACCGCGCCGCCGCCCAGGTCCCTGCGGAAGCCTTTGAGGCGCTTGTCGCCCTTGCCGCCGGATACACCCTCGACGAAGTGTATCGAGAGTTCGAAAAATCTCCCGACGATAAAGAGAAAATAGACACTGAAGATTTTGCGGCCGTTCTGGAAAAGCCGGACTCCAAAAGGCGATTTTTCGTTGTCGAAGACGATCTGGTTCTCCAGGAGATTCTGGAGGCCCCCCTGGAAAAATGGCGAGTTTTTCTCCATCCGTCGCAGCAAAGCCTCGTGGAAAGGGATTGGAACGGACCGGTTCGCGTACTCGGAGGCGCGGGCACCGGAAAAACCGTGGTTGCCATCCACAGGGCGAAGTGGCTGGCGGAAAATGCATTCGCCGACGCCAACGACAAGATCTTTTTCACGACGTTTACTATAAACCTGGCTGCGGACATCCGGGAAAACCTTTCCAAAATCTGTTCCGACAAACTGATGCGCCGTATAGAAGTCGTGAACCTCGACCGCTGGGTGTCGGGCTTTTTGAAGAAAAACGGATACATGTTCGAAATCGATTACGGCAAGCGGACCTGACCCTTGTGGGAGAAGGCGCTCGCCCTCGTGCCCGATGAGCTTGGATACGACGAACGATTCTACAGGGAAGAGTGGGAAAGAATTATCCAGCCGCTCGGGATACAATCCATCGCAGAATATTACAAAGCTCCCAGGGTAGGCAGAGGCACTCGGCTGTCTCGAAAAAACAGGAAGGATGCCTGGCCTGTATTCGAGGAATACCGAATCCTTTTGAACGAAAACAATCTCCGGGAGATCGAAGACGCCATGCGGGACGCATGCGCCCTTCTAAAGGAAAAGGGAGACATCCTGCCGTACAAGGCGGTTGTCGTGGACGAGGCCCAGGACATGAGCGCCCAGGCATTTCGTCTCATTCGCCGGATGATACCCGGAGAAGACCGGAAAAACGACCTTTTCATCGTCGGCGACGCCCATCAGAGAATCTACCGGCACAAAGTCGTTCTGGGCCGTTGCGGAATCAATATCGTGGGGAGGGGAAAGCGCCTGAAAATCAACTATCGGACCACCGAGGAAAATCGACGATGGGCTGTCAAGCTGCTGAAAGGCGTAAGTTTCGACGATCTCGACGGAGGGGTGGACGACCTGAAAGGATATAAATCGCTGATCCAGGGCGTTATGCCGAAAGTCGAGCATAGGGAATCGTTTCAGAGTGAAATCGATTTTATCCTGCAATATCTCGAACAGGTCGAGAAGGAAGGGGGCGCGCTCAATGAAGTCTGCCTCGTCGCCCGGACCCATGATCTTTTTGATCATCGTAGACGCCTGCCGGGTGGATTCTCCAGGGAAACCTCCTGGCTGGATACCAAAGAAAGCGGTCCCGGCGGATACGGCGATCATTTATGGGACGCAATTGGGAAACCGGAGCAACATGGCCAAAGGGGGAAAGAATTCGGCGCTAACAAAGGCCTTTTTTGAAATAGCGGCCCGAGATTTCAGTCATTTGGACGAAAGAGGGCCCGAAGGCAAGAGGTCGTATTATCTGGAAATATTGGAGTTCGAAGCAAGGCTAATCCAGTTGACCAAAGAATTTTCCTCCGACACAAAACAGACGCCGGAAATCGTTGGAGACAAGACAATTCCGGTAATTCCCTTGACTGAAGAATAGAACGGAGGGCTGGCTGTTCTGTTCTGTTCGGCCATCGGTATTCAGTTCAACAAGAGGCTTGGTTTAAAATCGTCCCGGTTTCAGCAACACGGAGCAATGCCGAATGCCACGGACGCGCACGGACGAAAAACGATGATTATTGTTGCCGAAATGAAGATCAAGGTTCTGAAGAATGTTTTCGGCAAGGAAATGAAAGGCCGGAAGGACTCGATCAAAACCGGCCCAAAGGCGGGAAAGCCATGTATATCGATACCATTGAAATAAAAAATTTTCGAAATTTCAGAGACGCGAGCATCGGGTTCGTGCATCCCGATTGCGAATTCGGCGAAAAAGAGTTACCGAAACCGACGTTGCCGAACATCAATTTGCTGCTAGGCGAAAACGGACTCGGAAAAACCTCGTTGCTGAAGGCTATCGCACTTGCGGATCTTGGCCCTGCGGTCAACGATTCCGGCATCTATTCCTACCGTCTTATCAGGCGGGGCCCCGAATCTACCGACGCGAGCGAGGAAACAAGCGAGGCAACCGTTCGGGCGGTATTCAAGACCCACGAACAAGACTGTGCCGGCAGCCTGGAACTCTTGGAGTCGAAGGTGAGCGTGATTCAAAAGGGGGACTT
The DNA here is from genome assembly GCA_963674505.2 of Desulfobacterales bacterium. GTDB lineage: Bacteria > Desulfobacterota > Desulfobacteria > Desulfobacterales > SKZT01. The sequence continues at coordinate 3,328,756 of CAXXIG010000001.1, read as the reverse complement.
GGAATCCTTGCGCTGGGCAGGCGGAGACGAGGGGCCTTGGCAGCCGATTTTCAGCGCGAGTTCGGACGCTTTCTTCCTTGTCGGCTACGGAGCCACGCGGCGTGTGGAAAAGCGCGAACAAGTCGATATCGGCGGACGACGTTCCACGTGGTTTTCCAGGGCGTTGCGCGTTAAGAGCATTTTCGAGGATGCCTATTCTCTGATCCCGATGAATGCATGGCTTCCCGAGTTCGAGCACAGAAAGCCGGTACGTTTCGAACAAGCGGTCGATTTGATCAACCGCCTTGTAAACCCGTATGGTTGCGAATTCTCCGGCAAAACGGCCGACGACGGCGAATACTTGTTTCGCAACAATGGACTCGATGTCCCATTTCCGGCCCTTTCCGACGGGTACAGGGCGTATCTCGGCTGGATAGGCGACCTTCTTTACCATGTTTGCGCGACATGCCCCGATGGAAAAGAACTCGTCGAGAACAAAGGGATCGTCATGGTGGACGAAGTCGATCTGCACCTTCATCCCGGATGGCAAATGACGGTCCTGGAAACGTTGTCGAAAACGCTCCCCAACCTTCAATTCATTGTCACGTCCCACAGTCCTCTCCTGGTCGGTTCCCTTCAATGGATGAACATCGTTTTGATGACCCCGGGAAAATTCCAGTCGAGCGAAACCAAACGTATCGAACATGCCGTTCACGGCCTGGATGCCGACCAGGTGCTTCTTACCGAACTTTTCGGGTTGAAATCGACCAGAGCGTCAGAAAAAGAGAAACGATTGAAATTCTTGACGATAGAAGCTCGCAAAGGAGATCCCAAGGCCGCCAAATAACTTTTGGAAGAGATGATCAGGGGCGCGGAGGCCGAGCAATGATCGGATATTCCATTTCCCTGGTCGATCTGAAATCGAGAATCGAAGAACAATGTCCGGGATGGCTGGAAAAAGCGGAGGAAAGGACCGCGCAAGCTGGAATCGGTCGATTACGGAAGAATCGAACAGGACACGGAACACTTTCGTCCCAAAAAAGAGATCGTAGCATGGACGGTCCCTCCACACCTCCGGGATATCGGCATCGCTGCCTCTCCGGTTCCCGAAAACACGACCGGCTACTACCTGCTGGCCTACCATCCTTTCAATTACGCGGCCTCTTGCAAGCCGTGCAATACCGCGTTGAAAAGAAACTATTTCCCGGTCGAAGGAGACTACGATTTAAGTGGAGACGATCCGGAACAACTTCTATCGGAGAGACCCTATCTGATCTATCCCATCGGCGACTTCGACGACGACCCGAGCGAGCTGATCGGATTTTGCGGAGTGTCCCCATTCTACGCTTTCCGACGAGGAGGCCGCAGAGGCCAGAAATGTCGTGATAGGCTTCACAAGCGAAAAGGCCCCTCACGCGAACTGCGCCAGAAGTTTTACGAAACTTCATGAAAGCGAACGACAAGAAGCGAGAGAAATCTTTGAGCAAGCGATCCGGTTTATTAATGGCATTTCATGAGGACGGGCAGGTTTAATTCCTCTCAACCGAAACTGCCGAAAGCCGCAGGGACGACGGCATTCGTGAATACCAATCTTTCCATACCTGTATTCGTGCTTAATGTGAAAACCGAAATAAGAATGTTCAGCATCTGCCCAAGGATGACCGGAGGATGAAGGTTGCATCCTAAGAATTACAAAAGCCAGCGTTTCGCAAGGAACAAAGTTTAAGGCTCGGCTGAAATGATATTCCAAGAGAAAAAGGAAAGCGAAAATGAACCCTGCATTCGAACAACGCCAATATCCTCGCCGTACCTCTTTCATTATTGCCGAGTATGAAGTGAACGAAGGGACGTTCCGAGATATCATCAAGGACATCTGCGCGGGCGGGGTTTTTATCGAAACGGACAGGGAACTTGCAGTGGGACAACTCGTTTCCATCGAATTCCCTTTGTTTAATTTCGACAATATTATTCGAGTCTCCGGCAGCGTGGCTCGCAGAGACCCCGGTGGATATGCGGTGACGTTCGACAAGGTGATCGACGGGCTGGTGTGCAAGGAAGGCTATTTTCCGGAGATCGTCCATGAAAAAGACCGTTGACGGCATGTCTTTCAGTAAGTATAGTATAAGATGTTCTATGGTTAAGAGATAGCACGAGATCGCTTAAATACCGACTTTAATAAGTAATAACGGACGATGCTTCAAGTTTGGAAAGCGTCTCGCGTTGCCAGGCGATTGTCCAAAGAAAAAGGAGTTCGCCCATGCCCAGAAAAAAAATAGAGGTTCCGCGTCATGTGGAGCACATTTCCATACTCGACGAGCACGGGAACCTGGACGAGGAGTTGGAGCCGGAAATTTCCGAAGATGTCCTGAAGAAGCTTCACAAGGCCATGGTGTTCGGCCGCCGGTTCGATCAGAGGATGCTCAATTTGCAGCGGCAGGGCAGGATCGGCACGTTTCCTCCGATCACGGGCCAGGAGGCGTCCCAGATGGGAGCTGTCGCGCACCTTCGAAAATCGGACTGGTTCGTGCCGTCGTTTCGGGAAATGGCGGCGGAGGTATGGCGGGGGAGAGCGCCGGAGACGTTCCTCCTGTATTACGCGGGGTTCAAGGAAGGAACGCGAATCGACGAAGGCCAGAACGACCTTCCCATCAGCGTGCCTGTCGGTTCCCAGACCCTGCACGCGGTCGGGCTGGCCTGGGCGATCAAGTATCGAAAGAGGGACGACGTGGCCATGGTGTTTTTCGGAGACGGGGCCACGTCAGAGGGCGATTTCCACGAGGCCATGAATTTCGCCGGGGTTTTCGAGCTTCCGGTGATATTCGTCTGCCAGAACAACCATTGGGCCATATCGGTGCCTTTGTCCAAGCAGACCCGTTCCGAAACCATCGCGCAGAAGGCCTTGGCATACGGCTTTCCCGGCGTCCAGGTGGACGGCAACGACATTCTCGCGGTCTACGCCGCCGTCGGGGAGGCGGTGGAGAGGGCCAGGGCAGGGCGGGGGCCCACGCTGATCGAGTGCGTGACGTACCGCATGATGATGCACACCACCGCCGACGATCCCAGAAAGTATCGCAGCGACGAGGAAGTGGAGGTTTGGAAGAAGAAAGATCCGCTGGTCCGGTTCGAGAAATATCTCGTGGACAAGGGCGTGATCGACAAAGGCGGAATCGAGGCGGTGGAAAACGAGGTCGAAAAGGAAATCCAGAATGCGGTGGACAAGGCCGAGGAAGAGATGAAGTCTCTCGGCGATCCCCTGGAAATGTTCGACCACGCCTTTGCCGAGATGCCTCCGGGTATCAGGGCGCAGAGGGACTGGTTCGCCCGGGAGCTGGAATCCGAACGAGATGCGGAGTGATCGGGAGGTGCGAACATGGCCAAGATGAACATGGTGCAGGCGCTGAACCTGGCGCTGAGGCAGGAGATGGAACGGGACGACTCGGTGATCATGCTGGGCGAGGACGTGGGGCTCGACGGCGGGGTGTTTCGTGTGACCGACGGGCTTATCGGGCAATTCGGCGCGGACCGGGTGGTGGACACGCCCCTGGCCGAGGCCGGTATCGTCGGCATGTCCATCGGCATGGCGATCTACGGGCTCAAGCCAGTCTGCGAGATCCAGTTTTCCGGCTTTTCGTACCAGAATTTCTACCAGATCGAAAACCACGCGTCGCGCATGCGCTGGCGGACGCAGGGGCGTTTGCATGTTCCCATGGTGATGCGCGCGCCGTACGGGGGAGGGGTTCGAGCGCTGGAGCACCATTCGGAGAGCCGCGAGGCTTTCTGGGCGCATATTCCCGGTTCGAAGACGGTGATCCCTTCGGGACCGAGGAACGCCCGCGCGCTTTTGGTCAGCGCCATTCGCGACCCCGACCCGGTGGTTTTCTACGAGCCCAAGGCCCTGTACCGGGCATTCCGGGAGGATGTCCCCGAAGAGGAGGAAACCATGCCGTTGGGAAAATCCCGCGTCGCCAGAGAAGGGGACGACCTGACCATGATCGCCTACGGGGCCATGCTGCGCCCGACTTTGGAGGCTGCCGAGGATCTTTCCGAAAAGCACGGCGTCGAGGCGGAGGTGATCGACCTTTTGACCATTTCGCCTCTGGACGACGAGCTGTTCGCCGAATCGGCGAAAAAAACCGGCAGGGTCTTGGTCGTCCACGAAGCACCCATGAGCTACGGCCCCGGTGCCGAGATCGTGTCGCGTCTCGTGGAAAAGTCCTTCTACTATCTGGAAACCCCGGTGGAGCGGGTGACCGGGTTCGACGTCCTGATCCCGCTTTTTTCCATGGAGCGGCATTACATGCCTGGTGTCAGGAGAATCGTCAGGACCGCCAGGAAAGTGCTGGACAAAAAGGCTTAAATGTCGTGGAAAAAAATACTGCATATAACTAGATGATCAGGTTTTTTCCGCCGACCGGACCGAGGCGACCGTCATTCCGGGCGCAGCGCAGCGGAGGCCCGGAATCCAGGAGATCCGCAGGAGCGCATGGATTCGAAGCTTTCGGGGGAATGACGAAAAGACTTGATCATCGAGTTTAGCGGATTTGGAAGGCGGGATTGGGTAGGTTGGGTTGAGCGTCGTTTATTGTCGGGTTTCGCTGTTTTTCTTTCGAACCAAATTGGAAGGCGTTCGTAACAAGCATCGATAAGCGAAACCCAACATGGAACCCCGCTCAACCCGACCTGCGCCTCCTTCCTCAAAACCGATTTGATCGGAAAAAAAGGTTCGTCGCGGATTTGTGGGAAGCGGCAAAGGTAACCAGAGCTTCCAGCTCTGGCCCGAAGCCGTATATATGCAACCCTCTCGGAGCCAAACCACGCCAGACCAAGATGGTCTGGTTACCTTCGACACGCGTTTTCGCACAAATCCGCGATGAATCAAAAATTAAAACCGACCCCGGCAGTCGGCGTAGGGAGAAGACGATATGTCACGTGTTTTCAAGTTGCCCGATCTGGGCGAAGGCATCCATGAGGGAGAGGTTCTGAGCCTGTTCGTTTCCGAAGGCGACGAAATTCGCGAGGGAGATCCCTTGCTCGAAGTGGAGACCGACAAGGCCGCCGTGGAGATCCCCTCTCCTTATACCGGAACGGTGGAGGAGATCAGGGTCGCCGAGGGCGATATCGTGGAGGTCGGGGAGGTGCTGGTGGTCTTTTCCGACGTTGCGGGCGCGGAGGAAGCCGAACCCGGAGGCCAGGAATCCTCGGACGAAGATATCAAGGAAAAAAAGCCTGCAAAGCAGGCGCAAGGTCCGCCCGAGCCAGCGTCGAATAGCAAAGGGCCTGTGCCTGCGTCCCCCTCGACCCGCAGGCTGGCAAGAGAGCTGCATGTGGATCTTGCCGATGTCCCGCCGAGCGGTCCGGCCGGGCGGGTCACGGCCGAAGATGTGAAGAAATTCGCGGAGGGCCATGAGAAGGCCCCGTCCGAGGAAAAGAAACAGGTTGAGGCGAAAACTCCGAAGAAAAAGCCGTCGGTCGTAAAACAGGAAGCTGTTTCCGCTCGAATTCCGTCGCCCGAGCTGCCCGATTTTTCCAAGTGGGGAGAGATCGAAAAGGTGCCTCTTCGCTCCTTGCGCCGCGCCACGGCAAGGCAGATGGCGCTTTCATGGAGCCAGGTCCCCCATGTGTCAAACCAGGACCTGGCGGATGTTACGCGTTTGGAGGCGTTTCGAAGGAAGCAAAAAGACCGGGTCGCGGAGAAGGGCGGAAAGCTCACCCTGACCGTGTTCGCCCTGAAGGCCGCAGTAGCGGCCCTGAAGGCCTATCCCTATTTCAATGCCAGCATCGACACGGAGGCGGGAGAAATCATTCTGAAAAACTACTACCACATCGGCGTGGCGGTCAATTCCGACGAAGGTCTTGTTGTCCCGGTGGTGCGCGACGTCGATAGGAAAAGCATCACGGAACTGGCCGTGGAGCTGGCCGATCTTGCAGAACGCACCCGGCAGCGCAAGGTCTCGCTGGAGGAACTGCGGGGGGGCACGTTCACGATCACCAACGCCGGCCCCATGGGCGGAGGATATTTTTCTCCGATCATTAACTATCCCGAGGCGGCAATTCTCGGGTTGGGCCAGGCCCGCATGCAACCCGCCGTGACCCGAAGCCCGGAAGGCAAATACGGTTTTTCCGCCAGGCTCATGATGCCCGTGGTGGTCTGTTTCGACCACCGCATCGCCGACGGCGTGGACGCTATCTATTTCACCCGCAAAATCATCGATGCGCTGGAGGATCCGGACGAGCTTTTCCTGAACATGGTCTGACAACGCAACGCACGAAAGGACGTATAACCGCCATGGTAATGGGAGAATTGACATTGGATACGCAACTTCTGGTCGTAGGCTCCGGCCCCGGGGGCTACGCGGCCGCTTTCCGGGCCGCCGACCTGGGTATGGAAGTCACCATGGTCGATACTGAGGAGCGCCCCGGCGGAGAGTGTCTTTTCCGGGGATGCATTCCCTCCAAGACCCTTCTGTATCTGGCGGAACTGATCCACGACGCCGGACGTTCCGAGTCCATGGGCGTTTCCTTCGGCCCGCCCAAGATCGATCTGGACGCGGTTCGCACCTGGAAGCAGAAAGTGACCGACCGGCTCGCAGACGGCTTGGTGAGTCTTTGCAAGCAACGGGGAGTGGAACGAATCAAGGGCCGGGCGTTTTTTGAAAATTCCCGGCAAGTCAGGCTCCGCGACTCCGATGTCCGCAGAATCAAGTTTCGACATGCAATCCTCGCCACGGGCTCGACCCCCGTGGCACCGCCGGGCGTGGAGTTCAAGCATGGAGGAAAGGTTCTCGATTCCGCAGGCGCGCTCGAGCTGGCCGACATTCCCGAAACCCTCCTGGTAGTGGGAGGAGGCTACGTGGGGCTGGAGCTGGGCACGGTGTACGCCTCTCTGGGAAGCCGCGTGACCGTGGTGGAGCTGGGCGAGGGGCTTATGCCGGGGGCCGACCGAGACCTCGTCAAGCCCGTCGAAAAAAGATTGAAACAGCTTTTCGATTCCATCCACCTGAAAACGGGAGTAAAATCGCTGAAGGAAAAAGAAGGCGGGGTGGAAGCGGTCTTCGAGGGAGAACACCCGCCTGAAAGAACGACTTTTGGCAAAGCCCTGGTGGCCGTGGGACGCCGTCCCAATGCAAAGGATATCGGCCTGGAGAACACCGAGGTAGAGATCGACCAACGCGGGTTTGTCCTGGTGGACGAACAGCAGCGCACCAAGGATTCGCGCATCTACGCGGTCGGAGACGTCGCCGGCGGCTACATGCTCGCCCACAAGGCACAACGGGAGGGCAAGGTGGCGGCCGAAGCCATCGCCGGACAGCCATCGGCCTTCGATGCGCGCGCCATTCCCGCCGTGGTCTTCACCGACCCGCAGATCGCCTGGTGCGGTCTTACCGAGGAACAGGCTAAGAAGGAAAACCGCAGCGTGAAAATCCAGAAATTCCCCTGGAAATACTCGGGCCGGGCCATTACCATGGACGCTCCCGACGGCATGACCAAGATGATCGTGGACGCGGAAACCGAGCGAATCCTGGGCGTGGGCATCGTCGGCAGGGATGCCGAGGGACTGATCGCGGAGAGCGTGCTGGCCATCGAGATGGGCGCATTGGCCGAAGACGTCGCCCTGACCATTCACGCCCACCCCACCCTGGCCGAAACCGAGGGGGAAGCCGCCGAAATATTCATGGGCAGTGCCACGCATATTATCTCGGCCAAGAAGAAGACCTAGTTCCATTTCTCGGCGAACCCAAGAGCCAACGCGCGGCAAGCCTGATCGACGAAGGCTTCGTTGTCGTTTTGTGCTTTTTTAGGTCCCTGCATGAAAATCGAGCAGGATTCGGTTAGCCTGGAAGCTGCCACCCAGATTTTCAACGACGCCCACGACCTGGTCATTCAGAATGCCAAGAGTGAGCATGAGAAGGAAGCGCCGTCATTGTGAAAAGTTGCTCAAAATAAATTGATTGGTCACACCAGAAAAAGGCGGGGCCTCTCACGAGGCCCCGCCTTTCTATCCTGGGTTGAGCACCAGGTTCTATTTTCAGCCTACTTAGCGAATTTCCGCCGTTTCTTTATCCCTGTACGTCAATTCCGAGGTCGTAGCCCAAAGATGGATCAGGCTTATCGCATTCGTGATTTCTGTTGCGGGTATCGGCATGCCATTCTTCTCTTTCCTGATCGGCCATTATCCAATTGTCGATAAATGCAAGTACCTTTGGGCTTCGGATGGAGCGGTTTTTTGGAGTTCTTTTACGACGCTGGCCATGAATGAAAAATATTGATAGCGCGGTGTGATCATGGTCCTGGCTTCTCCCTGTTTGTAATTCCAGTTTATTCCGTCATTACCATAGTGGTGAAAAGCAGGGCAAACCGTAAAGCAGGCCGGGGTGGGTTCTTTTTCGGCCGCTTGCGGCGTTTGTATTTTTTGTGTAACTTCCCATAAATCGATGGGGACGAACTTTTTGTGTAACAGCGACTCCGAATACTGAAAATGGTTTGCGGAAAGTCGGAAACAGCCCGGAAATCATGGGAAACTGCCTGTTTCAGGCCGCAGTCCGGCGTCGTTCCCGGATTTCACTTTTTTTTGATGGGGAAGGGCTAAGGCCCAAGAGTCGTATTTCGGGATTTGAGATCCCGAATCGTCGTAGACGAGTTCGGCGATATGCGAGTCGTTTTCGTCGGGCGGGTCGTGATTTCGCGTGTCCCATGGACCGAGATGATCCAGGATCTTTCCGGCTATCGGGCTGGCCTCGAAGATCGATATGATCCGCATTTGTTTATTGCAATTGGGACATCGGAGCGGATCGACCTCGTAGATTTTTTGAGAATCCCGGTCAGAAGCCGATCACCGTATTCGACCACCTGCTTCCGGTGGCGCGAGGAGCAAAGATGGCGACGCTTGCACGAAAACGGCAAGAGATATTCGTGGCCGGAATTGTCGCATCGAACCCGGGCGAAGCCGCATCGCAAGTCGCCGCAGTCCAGATACCTGTAAATCACGTCCGTCATAAATGGTCGCAAGAATCCGCAACTGGGCGAGTACAAATCGTCCCAAAATCGCTTCCAGTTCCTCGAAATGGTTTTTCACGCAGTTGTAAAAGGCCGTTAAGATGCGAGGGTGAGGTCTAAGCGATTAAATGACCGGTTGCAGGGGAAGTGGAAAGTGGCCGGATGGTTTTGCCGAGGGGGGCTGGGGAACGAGAACGCTGAATGTTCGAAGACAAGCGCCCCGGGTCGCGATTGGCGAAGCGGGCTGGGCGAGGGCTAATCGCCGTGCGAGGAGGAGGTTTTCGTGGCGAGCTTAAATTTGTTGCCTTCTTTGATGAGGGACTGGGCGGCTTGTTTTACGCTCATGTTGATGAGGCCCAGGTTGTGGGTGCGACTACGATCATGTTGGCGCGGGTGGCCAGGCCGTTCTCGTCCGTGGAGTAGTCGTGGGAGAGGGGACCGCAGTGGCTTCGACGCTCCCGAGGCCGCAGAGCCTTCTTGGGCGCGGATGTTGTAGTCTCAGATGGACGGGCCTTCGAGAATCTCTACCGCGTTTTGGCAGGCGTAGACTTCCTCGATGAGGCGCGCCCAGTGGTAGAGAGCAGGGTGGGCTGTGCGGGGCGGCCAAATTTTCTGCGGAATTCTTCGAGTTCGGCCTGGACGCGGGGGGGATTTTGTCGCAGACCTTTACGCGCGCCAGGCGGTTGGAGCGGCAGACGCCTATGGGGTTTTCGAGTTCGTCTGGTCGCAGGATCGGTCCCCGAGGCTACGCGGCCGCGTTTCGGGCTGCCGACCTGGGCATGGAAGTGACCATTGTCGATACTGAGGAGCGCCCAGGAGGAGAATGCCTTTCCCCCAAATCCGTTATAAACAGGAAAAATGTGAGCGGGACTGATTTTAACATCGGGCACTTTAAGTTCGCAACTCAAAGTCGCCTGGCGCGGAATTGGAATCGTCGAAATTAATATTGACAAAGCGAAACAAATATGGGTAAATTATCGACTATCATCAGGGGATCGGATCGACGACAGAAGAGGTCCTTCCCTCGAAATATATTTTTGTTCGACAGCTGTTTTTGCGGAATCATATTCAAGACCAAAGCTTTGCCGGAGACGCCTCCCGCCATCACCGAAATGCTCTTAAGTCCTGTTCGTCAATTTATTACGGCAGGGGACGCGGAACAGGAAGTCCCGGCAAAAAGCGTATTTACCCCGGCCTTTGTGGATGCCATCAGATACGGTACTGCCGACCTCAACAAGGACAAGTATATTACCGGAACCGAACTCGGACTCTATCTGAGGGACATCGTTCCCAAATTCGCCAAACAAATCCCGCAATACGGCAAAAGCGGCGACTATGATCTTTCAACAGGCTCCATACACACTCGTACAATATTGATCGTAACTGTCTGAAATATTTATAGAATCAATTGGACATTCAAAAAAAAGCGCGCGATCATACACTCCCAGACGTATACCAAAAAAGGGAGGCGCAAAATTGCACGCGACAAAAGATACCGCATGGGACGATGGAATTTCAAGGAAGTTTTCCGACGGCAGAAAAATAACGGGCTGCCTGAAAATGCGAATGTTCGAAATACTTGTGAACAATCCGGACTGCCAGACTCGCCTGCTTATCGAACAAATCGTGGAAATCGAGGGACCCGTGCCTCTCAAGGTACGGCATGTCAACCGATTGAGACTGGAATGGGGCTTGGGCGGCAAACGCGGCAGGCCCGCGAAGAGGGGACCGACCGGGGAAGGCGCCTGCCGGAACAAGGATTTGGTCGAGATTCGTCCTCGCATTTCCCATGCGGGTCTGCACTTGTTCGACATCTGGCTGGAGACGACGGATGCGCTTTGCGAAACGATTGGAGTCCTGCAAGAGACGGTGCGAATTTACAAAGACGACAACCCGGACGATTCGTTTCCATTGCTGAATCACGGAAGGGAAACGATAGAGCGTCGATTCAAGGCCTTGATTTACGCGCCGCTTTTCGGGATCGGCAAGCTCACGGAATACGACATGAAGGAACACGCTCTGGAAACGATCATAGGCAGGGGTTATCAGAGTTCGACATTGAATCAGTTCCTCGGACAGCTCGAGCGCGTGGAAGCGGGCGAAGCGCTCGTGCCCGCGCTGATTCCGCGGGAGCCCGGCGCCGTATGCTACATAGACGGCCACATGATCGCATTTTGGACCAAATCGTCCATGCACAAGGGCAAGATAACCATGCTTGGGCGCATCATGGCCGGGTCGAACGCGGTCGTGTCGCACAACGAACGGGGAGACGCTCTGTTCTTCGAGTTTTTTCCTCCCGACATCCGATTGCCCGGGGTGATAATGGATTATTGCGAAAAAATCGTCGCCTTGACCGGCATCAGGCTGTTCGCCATCGACCGCGAAGCGAACTCGGAGGAGGTGGCCGGGGCCTTCGAAGACAGGGGGTGGGGCCTGATTTGCATGCTGGACGCGAATCAATTCGAAGGCCTGTCGGATTGGGATGCGGAATTCATAGGGCGGCTCGAGGACGGAAGCAAGGTGTGGTCCGGCCCTTGGAAGGAGCCGGGGAACGACAGCAGGCATTTCGTGATCGTGGAAAAGGAAGACCGCCTTCTGCCGTTTTGGGGAACGCCCTGCGCGAAGGAGATGGCGAAGCCGATAGACTGGCCGGAAATCTATCGCCGGCGCACCGAAGTTCAGGAGAACAGCTTCAAGAGAATGAAGGCGCACGGGGCTCTCGACGTCAATTTCGGGACGAAGACGATATTTTCGGAAGATCGGCACCAAGCGAGAAAGAAGGAGAAGCTGGAAAAGAGTTCTGCCGCGATTCGCGGAAAAATAGAAAAGAAGGAATCGGGAATAGCCTTGCAGGAGGACAAGGTAGGGGAATCGAAGGAGAAGGGACACGGAAAGCGCCTTTCCCAGCGCGAGAACAAGCTCGCGGATCTTCGCGGCGAACTGGACGGGCTGAATAAAAAAGCAAAATTGGCGGAGGAGAAGATCGAGGCGCTCGGTCCTCCGAAACAGAGGGCCGACAGGGACTTTCGCAAACAGGATGTCATGACTTTCCGGACATTGCTTCTTGAAAATCTTCTCGTTCGATTCCTTCTGATCTTGACGGAACAACTGGATGAAAAAATAAGCCAGAGCTGCCTGCTTGAACTGTTTTTCAAAAGAAGCGGCGGCTATGTCGAAACCTTTCGGGAAATCGCATACTGGATAGACACCGGCGGTCTGTCGTTGAAAAACAAAAGGATATTGCGGAAAGTGGCGGACGGGGTCTGCAGGATGAATTTGAATCGAAATGGAAAACCTGTTCGCGTGGAATTGCGCTCATCGCCCCCTTAACAAAGGGATCGAGCGCGGTGCAACGTCAATGTCCATTTTTTTTAACCGTGTAAGAATCCTGTTCAAGGGGAGATTTCGTTTTTTTCGTGCGCGATGGACATTCGCCGAGCCAATTGCGTCCATCCGAGTCCTTAGGCTTGCCGAATGCCGAGCATGGGGACTCCTTGGACGGATTGCTCGACAATCGCCAGCCGGAAGATGGCGCGCCAAGTTCCCCGAAGTCCTCCGGCGCTTACATCGCGGCTAAGGATCGCCATTTTGTCAAATATGATGACGGAGTGGTCAAAGACGGCACGACGGGGTTGGAATGGTATGCGGGACCTGACAGATGGACAAATTGGCACGAAGCCGAATCCTGGGCGGCTTCTCTGGATACCGGAGGCGGCGGATGGCGGCTGCCGACGCCGAAAGAACTGCTGAGTCTCTATGAAAAACATGTGGGAACAATGAACAGGACGCCACTGCTGGAAAATGGCGGTAGGTTTGTTTGGTCCGGAAAAAAAACAAACCCTTCTGCTGCGTGGGGCGTCGATTTCGCCAGCGGTACCGAGGGGAAATTCTTTTTGTATTACAACAGCAACCTTCGAGTTATTGCCGTGCGGTACCGACGAAAATGAATGCCGCTGGCCGGGAATTTTCCGATATGCGCCCAATGTTGTCGTCATGCAACCGCGCGGCGTTTTTTTTACCGAGCCGGTCGAGTGCCAGCCGACTCGCGTCGCGCATTTTTCAAATCCCCCTTCCTGCCAAGGGGAACAGTACGCTGCGTCCGACCGGCCTTTTCATCGGATCGTAGCAAAAAAAGGAAAAGAAATGAGAGGATTTTTGTTTTGTTTTCTGGCGTTACTGTTGGCGGTCGGAAATGCTTCGGCTCAGTCGTATGTCGTGGATCCCCTTGATGTTTTATTCTTTTCACAAGGATATGAGAATATCACCGAAAAAGACCAGGGGCAAATCGATTTCGTTAAAAACTCGACGTTGCGAGTCGATCCAAGCATCACTTTAGGGAAGGCCTTCGATTCCTACGATGGCTTTTCCAAAACCATGTGGTTTCTTCTGAACGACAAAAAAGGGCGCCAAATCGTTCAGGTAGCCGGGGTGGTGGATTTGAAAAAATTCAAAAAGAAATGCGGAAAATTTTGGCCGCCAGCCAAAGATCGATTGGACAATCTCATCTGCCGGGTCGATTTCGTTTTAAGCGCGGACATGAAATCTTTCGATGTGCGAAAAGTGATTGTCCAGTCGCAATCCAAAAGGCAGGCAAAAGAGAATGTCTATTCGTTTGACGATATCGATGATATGTATCCGATAAATGAATTCTTAAAAAGAATCTACGATGACGGCGTGCCTATTTTTTGCATGTGACAAGACAAGTCTCCGCGCAACCTGTATATGCGTTCTTTAAGGCTTGGTTTTAACTTCGGCCGGTTTTCATCCAACAGTGTCGGTCGCCGCCTGGATTCCGGGGCTCCGCGAGCTGCGCCTGCAATGACTTTGTTGGGTGGCCGACGTTATAACCACAACCGTTCTTTGGGTTGACCATAAGTACGCTGTCAACCACTTGGAAACGATGGAGGTATTGGGGATGGATTGTGTTTGTCTAAACAAAAAAAGCAAAGCGTTTTTTTCAGAAAAGTTATCTGCTTATCTTTGCATGTTCATCATAGTAGTTTTTACATATGTCCTACAACCGGCATTGTCGTTCGCCGAAGGGCCATATGCTTTTGCTTTTTCTTCCACCCTTGACGACCGCCTCTATTTACATAAAAAAGTCGCGCCTGAGATCCCGGTTGTTCTGTTGGCATCAAATTCGGATGGAACATGCAGGGCCACAACGGGAAAGCAGGTTGAAAAAACCACAGGATACGGTTTCAGTTTCCCTTTGACGGAATTGGCCGTGGAAAAGCATTGTGACATATTGAATTCGCGTTTCATTTCAGTCATCGGCGTCGAAACTGTACCGTTTCGGCGGTTGGAAATGGCAAATGCAACCGATATCGATCCAAAAACACGGCACAAGCTGGATGACTATGTAAAAACAAACTGCAAGTATCACGATGGACAATCCAAATATCGAAACCCCGTCCTTTTGAAATACACAACAACAAATATAAAGCAATCCACTTACGAAATCTTTCTCTACAGATACACCCCTTATGACGGAATGACAGGGAAAGCTCTGTTTATCGCTTGCGAACAAGCAATCAGCGACTTCGATATCGAATGCGGTTATGAAAGTCCCTTCTTTTTCACCATAGGAGAGGTTTTGTATTTTCGATATGTTTACGGCAAGTGCGAATCCGGTAGGTGGGGATGGTATCTATACGAAGCGACAGGGGCTTCCGTTCCCCGTAAGATTGTCGAAAACTACGATTATTCCGACTGATGAATGAATGGGAAAAAAATGCGACAAGCAGCTGTTGACATTCCTCCCCCATTCCGGAATACAGCTTTTTTAAGAGCTTTTTTGGACATTGTCATCTTTCGCGCAAATCGATTTCGTCACGGCGAAAGCCCGTTCGAGCGCAATACGCGATTGCGAATAGAAACGAAAATAGCAGTGTCGCAAGGCGAAAAACGACTAAACGAAAGCTTCGAAAATCCCATGAAGACTGGAACAGAAAGTGTACCAAAGAACGCGCGATTTGCAGAAAGCCCTTTCCAAGGTGAAAACATTGAGAGGTTTGCTTCCCATCTGTACGCACTGCAAGAAAATCCGGGACGACCAGGGTTACTGGAACCAGATCGCGGCTTATCTCGAAACGCATTCCGACGCCGCGTTCAGCCGCAGTATTTGCAGTGAATGCGCCGATAAATACTACAGAGACTTGAAGATGTACGACGACGAGGACTGAACGGGGCGGCTTTGGGGGAATTGCTCGGCGTTAACGATCAACAAACGGTTAATAAAAGGCTGGCGGAGGCATGATTTCGCTAATCGACCACGTTTCGGTCGCTGTAGGAGTCATCGAGAAAGATGTCCGGTTTTTCTCCGGGATTTTCGGTGCAAGCCGGGCGCGGGAGAGACGGACCAGGGCATGAAATATTCCTGGCGGAATTCTACCCGGACGACTATCTCGATTCCTCGGTCAAGCTGAGGCCGGGAGAAAAATGGAGGGTGGAAAAAACGTGGGGCGGGACCACCCTGAAACTCGCGCATCTGGGCTGAGGGACCGTAACTATCGACATGGAACGTTCCCAGATCAGCGAATTCATCCGAGATCTTAAAAAGATTGTCGAAGACAGTCGAAAAGAATGATGTCTTTTCAACGAACATCTGAAAATAAAAAGACGGTTCGCAAGATGCTGAAATTCACTTTCAACACCCTTTTCGTGGGAAAATATAGAATTTTTGATTCGAGGTAACGGCATTTTTAAAAAGCCTGTAAACACAGCATGTTATGCAACTTACAAGATTGAAATGAATAAGATTCATTGAATGAGTCGCGATAATAGAGGACAAGATCGGAATTTTCGGATATTCGAACTTCGAGCAGCGCAACTTTTTTCTTGAGGTGAAAACATGAGAATACCGATCGAAATGGAAATGAAAAAAAACGCGAAAAGATGATCGCCTACGCGGTGGGCCACCTTCCGATTATCAAAGAATTCGCAATGAAGCTTGGAATAGTCGAAGAGATCAACCGCATGCTCCCCAGCCAAATGCCCGAAAGCCCCTGTACCGTATTCCTGGGAATGATTCTGGATACTTTTTTTCGGGGAGATCTCCGCTATACAGACTGGAGGAGTTCTTTGAAAACCAGGATACGGAGCTTCTGCCGGGAGACAACGTCGGGCCGGAGGCCTTTTGCGATTACAATGTGGCGCGCGTGCTCGACAAGGCCTGCCAAGTCGGCACAATGAAGATATTCGCCGAGCTTTCCAAAAGGGCCGTGCTGATTTTCGACGTGGATATGAAGCATGTCAGTTTCGACAACACATCGGTCAGCGTGTTCGGAGATTACGAACAAGGTTCGGACGACGCAAATATTCCGTTTCTGATCACGCACGGCCACAGCAAGGACCACAGGCCGGATTTGAAACAGTTTCTGATATCCCTGCTTTGCGTCGAAAGAAACATAACTCTCGTTGGCGAAACGGAAAGCGGCAACGAGTCGGACAAAAACATCAACAACAAGGTCCTTTCCTCGGTATCCAGTCACCTTGCCAAATGCGGAATCGAAGAAGGCGCGTTTATCTACATAGCCGACAGCGCGCGGGTGACGGAAGAAAATCTTGCGAAAACGGACGCTTCAATCCTGTTCAAAAGCAGGCTTCCGGGGCCTTACAACGAATGCGGCAGAGCGATAACCGAAGCGATAGAAAAGGACGAATGGGAAGAAGTAGGCGTGCTGGCCGAAACGAAGCCGACAAAAAACCGACCTGCGGCGTTTTATAAGGCTTCGGAAAGCACGGTCGAGTTGTACGGAAAAAAATACAGAGCGGTCGTGGTCCATTCGAGTTCCCACGACAAGCGTCGCCAAAAGAGAACAGACAGGACGTTGACGACCGATATGAAGGATGTCGAATCAAGGATCAAGGCTGTTTCGAAAAAGGAATTCCACTGCCTGGCGGACGCGGAGAAAGCGAAGGCGGAGCTTGCGGAGAAGAAGAACAAGTACTACCGAATCGATGCGCGAGTTGAAAAGATTCCGAAGTACAAAAGAGGCAGGCCTAAGAACGGAGTCAAAGAACTGGACAGGATGATGTACTTGGTTGTCGGAACGGTCGCGGAAAAGACGAGCGCCAAAGAGAGATTCAGGAAAGAAGCGGTGTGTTTCGTCCTTTTGACGAACGTTAGCGAGGAAAAAGAGGACGGCTACAAGGCGAAGGACATTCTGAAGGCCTGCAAGGATCAGCACGGAATAGAACGAAATTTCGGATTTCTGAAGTAAATATTCGGTTAACACATCATAGTAAAATAATCGATTGCGATCTTGTTATCATTGGCAGTTCATTCGTCATGTCCCGCCAGTTTCCCGTTCAGGACAAGTTCGAAAAAATCTGATAACATGAAAAAAAGTTCGGGACACGGTGCCTTCTTTCATGTTACAAGAAGGGCATGTGTTCGAATATCAAACATAAAGGCATATCCGAGCCAGTTTGCGACGAGGTCGACGATTGGGCTCCAAAATATGCCGTTGAAAGCGCGGAGAACGTCAATACGGTTGCCTCGGGCGCGGTTGCGGCAGGTTCATACGGTCCGGAGGTCTGCGACAATTGTCCGCTTCGCCGCGAAATTTCGATATTGAACAGCGAGAGGAGCTACTGGCGCGCCAGGCACGCCAAGGCCGTCGAAAGAGAGGCCAGGCTCAAGGAAGAGAAAGCCGAACTTGAAGCGAAGCTTAAGCTTCGCGAAAAACAGCTTTACGGACGCAAATCCGAAAAGAGTTCGGGCAAATCCGAAACTCGAAAACCCGACGAAGAAAAGAGACCCGGAGGGCAGCAGCGCGGAAGCCGAGGTCACGGTCGCAGGGACTATTCCCGTTTGGAAGCGGAAACGGAGATCTTGCGCCTGCCCGAAAACGAACGAACCTGTTCGGTTTGCGGGCTTCCTTTCGAGGAGTTTCCGGATACGGAAGATTCCGAGATTCTCGAAATCGAGGTCAAGGCTCACAGGCGAATCGTAAAGCGAAAAAAGTATGTTGCCGCATGTCGCTGTTGTCCCCGGCCCGAAATCGTCTGCGCGCCTCCCGCCGCCAGAGTCCTGCCCAAGGGAATTTACGGCGTTTCGGTCCGGGTCGAAGCGCTGTTGGACAAATATCTCTTCATGAGGCCGACGAATCGACTCCTGGAAGATTTGCGCACCCGCGACTTCGACTTGGCGCAAGGCACGCTGACCGACGGGCTGAAGGCAATGGCTCCGATATTCGACCCAGTCTACGAGGCCATAGTCGCCAGAAACCTCGAAGAAGGACAATGGCACGCGGACGAGACCCGCTGGCACGTTTTCGCCACGATGGAAGGCAAGGTCGGATACAGATGGTATTTGCGGGTTTTCATTTCCGAGTCCGCAGTGGTCTGCGTTCTCGATCCGAGTCGAAGCGCCAAAGTCCCGAAGGAGCATTTCGGAGAGGACGCGGAAGGCTTCCTCAATGTGGATCGCTACGGCGCCTGCAAATCCATGGCAAGGGATGCGGCATCGTCCTTGTCTATTGCCGGTCGCATGTTCGCGGGGATTTTCTGTCCGTTGCCAGCACCCGGCCCCAAAATTCGGATTGGGCCATGGAATGGGTGTCGTTGATCGGCAGGATTTATCACTTGAACAATTCCAGGCTGGAGGTGCTGGAGCAGCCCGAAAAGTTTGCCGAACGAGACAGGGAGTTGAGACGGACGGTGGACGAAATGGCCGAAAAAATGGAAGTTGAGCGCAGGGACGAAAATACGCATTATGCTTGCAAGAAGGTGCTCGACAGCCTCGACAACCATTGGGACGGCTTGACGGTTTTCGTCGATCGTCCGGAAATTCCGATGGACAACAACAAAGCGGAAAGACAAGTGCGCGGCCCGGTGGCGGGCCGCAAAAACTACTACGGCTCCGGTTCCGATCGGAGCGGTCGATTGGCCGCCGTCTTGTTCAGCATCTTTCAGACACTGGGCCATTTCAATTTGAACCCCGGGCGGTGGCTCGAAGCATATCTGCAGGCTTGCGCGGAAAACGGCGGCAGGCCTCCCCGGGACATTCAAGCTTTTCTGCCCTGGAATATGACAAGGCAAAGGCTGGCCGAACTGTCCTTGGAACCGACACATCGGGATTCCTCCTGAAAAAATGCGCGTTTATCGATATTGCGGCAGGGATTTTACCGCCGATGAGATGGAAACCATACGCGCCATTGTCGCCAAAGGGCCCGGAAACAGCCGCACGAAGATTTCCAAACTGGTTTGCGAAGCCTTGAAATGGTACAAGCCCGACGGCGGACTCAAGGACATGAGCTGCCGAGTCGCCATGCTGCGCATGCGCGAATCCGGCCTGATAAGCCTGCCGCCGTCCCGAGGTCTCAACGGCAACCCCCAAATGCGAATCCGATTTACCGAAGAGACCGCCGAAAAACCGCCCTTGACAACTCCGGCGGGGCATCTGGCCGATCTGCGTTTAGGCTTGGTCTCCGGTAAAAGACAATCCCGCCTGTGGAACGAATACATGCATCGCTATCACTATTTGGGCTACAAGAGGCTTGCCGGCGCACAGTTGCGCTACATGGTCGGCAACGGAGACGATCTTCTGGCCCTGCTCGGTTTCGGTGCGGCCGCCTGGAAGACCGCCCCGAGGGATCTCTATATTGGATGGAATGATCGTCAACGGCAAAGCAGGTTGAATTTGATCGTCAGCAACTCTCGTTTCCTGGTCCTTCCCTGGGTGAGATCGAAAAACCTCGCCTCCATGATTCTCGGAGCCATTGCAAAGAGACTTCCCGCGGATTGGCACTTGAAGTACAATCTGCAGCCTGTCTTATTGGAGACATTCGTCGAATCCGGAAAGTTCAAGGGAACATGCTACAAGGCCGCAAACTGGATTTGCGTCGGACAAACCAAGGGCAGAGGAAAGCTCGGAGACCACAATGCAAGAATACCGAAGAAGGACATTTACCTTTATCATTTGGATAGGAATTTCAAACAAATATTGCTGTCAAAGTAAACAAGTAGAAAGTGCATTGCAAGGCTTCGCACCAAAACCGATTACCCCCCTGTTCCTTTCTTTATCTATCGTATCACGTTGGCAACGGACATTACGGTCATGGATGCTCCCACAGTCGATATTGACGACGAATCTATGGTGCAAGAACTGGATATGCCCAAGTTCCGAGCAGTTTCCGATTCAAGCAATTTGTCTTCATTTACTGGCGAACCTTTCAGCTTTTCCGGGAATTACCCTGTGGAAGCGGTAGAGTATGAGCTTGTCGAGGAAATCGATGGCAGACAAACTGTAGTCGTGAAAATGTTCCCGGTTCAGTATGACCCCGCAATTCGCACCTCGACCATCCACAAAAGCATATCCGTGGAATTCGAGAAAAAGGAAAGCACTCGAAATACGCTGGCAAATCTCGAACTCGAAAGGCAATACAACAAATCCAAAGGCGGCATCATGCGCTTCGTCCTATCCAACATCGGGGAAATGGACTTGGCCAATCTCCGGCTGAAGGAGACTCTTCCCGCTGGCGTTACCCCGGATATGGCGACCTTATCGGGCGCCACCCGCGAAGGCAATGCCATCGTATGGGAACTCGACAAGCTGTCAAGCGTTGTTGCTAATAATTTTGCGGCGTTCGACTATCGCCCTGTGGCACAACAGGCAGGCGAGTATGTTTTTTCGGCGGTACTTGAATACCAAGGCGCAGCCGGTCTCGAATACGAACCTATCGTAAGCGAATCTACGATTAAAATTTCCACAGAAGATTCCGATGACGATGGAATGCCGGACTATTGGGAAGACCAATACGGCCTTGACTCGAACGATCCGCAGGACGCTCAAGGCGACATAGAAGGCGACGGGTTGTCCAACTTGGAAGGATTCCAAAACGGCACCCTTCCGCAAGATGCGGATACCGACAGGGACGGGGCCAATGACGGTATCGAAGTCGCCATGGGAACTGACTACTTGCCGTCGGCCCCCGAGCTTTCCTCTCGGTCTTCGTTGATATTCCGCAGCTTTCTCCATAGGGCGGCCCGGCTGATCCCCAGCACTTCGGAGGTCCTGGTCTTGTTTCCCCCGCATGCTTCCAGGACCTTTAGGATGTATTTGGCTTCCATTTCGGCGAGAGTGACCAGATTTTCCGGAGCGTCCCCTGCGGAAAAAGCTTCGGCCGCCTTGGCGGGGGAATGCCTTTCCGCCGGCTGGAACCGTTCCGGCAGGTGCTTGCGCTTCACGGTGTCTCCGTCGGCCAGGATCACCGCGCGTTCTATGATATGCTTGAGTTCGCGAACGTTTCCGGGAAACTTGTAGACCCTGAACGACGACATGACGTCGTCTGAAATATATTGGACCTGCTTGCCGAATTCCTTGGCGAACATGTCGAGAAAGTAGGCGGCCAGGACCGGGATATCGTCTCCTCGCTCTCTAAGGGGCGGGATGCAAAGCTCGAAGACGTTGAGCCGGTAGAAGAGGTCCTTTCTGAACTTGTCTTCCTCCACCAGGCGTCTCAGTCCGGAATTCACGGCGGAGATGATTCGGACATCGGCAGTGTTTCTCCAGACGCTCCCGATTCCATCCCCTTCGCTGCTGTCGATCATTCTCAACAGCTGCAACTGCATTTGCTTCGGCATGTCCTCGATCTGGTCCAGCAACAGTGTCCCCCCGGCTTTCACGGCCGACAGGCCGGTCCTTTCCCCGCCCGCGCCCTCGGCGTTCGGCTTGGCTGCCCCGAACAATTCTTCGAACAACAGCTCGTTGGTCAGGCACCCGCAATTGATGGCCAGAAACGGCTTGTCCTTGCGGGAACTGAGATCGTGGATGGCTCGAGCCGCAAGCTCCTTTCCCGTGCCGGTCTCCCCGCGGATCATCACGTTGCAATCCAGGGAGGCCGAGCGCTGGATGTTCTTTCGAAGCTCCCGCATCGCGGTGGTCTCCCCGATCAGACGAAGCCGTCCGCTCTGGGACGCCTGCCTGTCCTTTTCGTATTGTTCGTACAATCGGGCCGACTCGGACGCCGACACCGTTCCCGGATGAATCTCTATCTGGCCGCCGTCGAAAAAAAACTCGCCTTCCGCAGAACCCGCACCCCCGCCTTCCTTCCTGCCGGACGGACGAATCACGATGACCTTGCCGTCGGCGTTGAACTTCTTGATGAAGTCCCACAACCCGCCCATTTCGTCCTTTTCGAAATAGGCGGAGTCGAGGGCTTCGGCGGCCTGACGGACCTTTTCCTCCCCGTAGCCGGTCAACAGGACCGTTCGCAAATCCGGCCGGATCTCCTTCAGCTTGGCGATGGTCACCAGACCGTCCATGCCGGGCATCTTCAGGTCCACGATGGCAAGGTCGAGTCGATTCGCCTTGGCGGCCTCGATGGCCTCGAAGCCGCTCTTGGTCTTGATCGAATCGACTCCCATCAGGTCGAGTCGCCTGGATATGGAATTTAAAAGCTTCTCCTCGTCATCGACCAGAAGAATCGTCTTTGTCGTCTTTGTCATGTCTTTACTCGTCGCGAATCTTGCCCTGTGTGGGTTGATCGATATCCACGGCGTCTTCGAAGTCGCCTCCCTCTGCCATCCCGACTGCCGCCATGGAATTTTCCAGCTTTGGCAGAAGAATACCCCTTCAAATTGGTCCTTTCCGATACGGATTTCAAAAATTTTTCGTTGTCGTCAACCAACGGGCTATTTACATCTTTAGATGTCATTTGTCACCTTCCTTCTTACCGATTATTCGCATCGGCGTCGATAAAAAAATGGTTCGCCCGGCCTTTCAATGGCCCCCTCCATCCAAATTACCGGAAGCGGCCACAGCCAGCGCCACCATCAGCCCCACGCCCCTGACGAAGTCGATGTGGAACGGAAAAAGACAAAGGGTATCAACAAATGAAACAAGCGGTTTTCTTGATCGTTTAATATTTAATCGTTTCTCGAACAAAAAGTGTTTACAAAAGAAACGAAGCGATGTATGTTCTCTTTATAATTTGGTTTTATGAAACAGTCAACCCCAAAAACGAGTTGCATTATGAAACAATTCGATCTGCTGATAATCGATGACGAAAAACGATTCGCGGACATGCTGGCGAAAAGACTGGAATTGCGCGGGCTGGCATGCCAGGTTTCCTACAACGGCCAGGAGGGGATCGGCATGGTCGAACAGCACCGTTTTCGGCTGGTTGTTCTGGATCTGTGTCTTCCGGACATATACGGGGCCGAGGTGCTCCTTCATATAAAGGAGAGGAGCCCCGAGACCCCCGTGATCGTAGTGACGGGCCACGGTTCCTACGAAGACCGGACGGTGTGTCTGGATCGGGGAGCGTTCGGATTTTACAACAAGCCGCTGACGATCGACCGGTTGCTGTCCATCATGGAGGATGTCGAGGAGAAAGCGTCATGACAGGCAGCCTTGCGAAAATCAAGGAATGGATTTTGCCCCAGTTCGCCGGACAGCAAAACCAGGGCGACAATCCGTATTACACTTTCGAGGATTACCGTCAGATTTGGGGAATGGTGATTTTCACCCTGGGGGCGGCGGCGCTTTTGCCCTTGGCGGTGGTGACCGTCATTCATTATCAACTGATCACGACCTCCGTGGACTCCGAGTCCATGCTCAGGACCGAGCGGCTGACCTCGAACGCCAGGCGCGCGGTGACCTTTTTCCTGGAGGAGCGTTTGAACGCGTTGAAATTCACGATCAACGAGACGGGCTACGACCAGTTGACCGAGCCCGGGCATTTGTCCGACACATTGAAGAATCTTAAGCTCGGTTTCGGGGGCCTGACGGATTTGAGCGTCATCGACGACAGGGGCTTGCAGGTGGCCTACGCGGGTCCGTACAACCTGGAGGGCAAAAACTACAGCGACCAAGCCTGGTTTGTGGAGAGCCGGGAGAAGAATTCGTACGTGAGCGAGATTTTTCTGGGATACAGGGGGGTTCCTCACATGATCATCGCGGTAAAATCCACGAGGCCGGACGGTCGTTTCTTTATTTTGCGGGCCACGCTGGAAACCGAACGGCTGATTCAAACGCTTGTTTCGTATCAGACCGGGGAACATGTCGATATCTTTCTCATAAACCAGAAAGGCATTCTGCAGACGCCATCGAGGCGCTACGGCAAAAAATTCGGAAAAGTCTCGCTACCGCAACCGAAATATTCGGAACATACGCAGGCGCTGATGCTAGTTGATAGCCTGCAACGGTCGATCATTATGGGATACGCGTACATTTCGTCGCAGATTATGGATACCCCGTTTATCGTAGTCGTTGTGAAGCAGAAGTCGGAAATGATGAAGGTCTGGACCGACCTTCGGAGCGCTATCAACTGGTTCGTGGGTTTCAGCGTAGTGGCGATCGTCGTGGTGATCAGCATCACGTCGACGTTTCTCGTCAACAAGCTGTATTTGACGGACAAGGCCAAGGCGGAAACCATGGCAATGATGGAGCAGAACAACCAGCTGGCCTCCATCGGAAGGCTTGCCGCGGGCGTGGCCCACGAAATCAACAACCCGCTGGCCCTGATCAATGAAACGGCGGGGTACGTGAAGGACCTGTTCAGCATCAAGGATGAATACAAGGACGATCCGGAGCTGTTGGAGAACATCGAAGAAATCCTGGAGGCTGTCGAAAGATGCGGGACCATTACCAAGCAGCTCTTGGGATTTGCCCGAAAATTCGACATGAACGTCCGGAAAGTGGACCTGAACGAGGCCTTGAGCGAGGTCCTCAATTTCCACAAGAAGGAGGCGGAATACCGCAACATATCCGTGAGCGTGGACATTTCCGAAGACCTGCCCGAGATCGTCACCGACCGGGGAAAGTTGCAGCAGGTACTGGTGAACCTGGTCAACAACGCGTTCCATGCCATGGCCGACGGCTGCCGCCTGCGGATAGAAGGACGCCCCAACGGGGTCGACAAGGTCGATATCATGGTAGGCGACACCGGCTGCGGCATATCCGAAGAGAACATGAAGAAAATATTCGAGCCCTTTTTCACGACCAAGTCGGAGGGAAAAGGCACCGGCCTGGGCCTGTACATCACGTACGGGCTGATTAAAAAACTACAGGGTGAGCTGAAGGTGGAAAGCGAAGAGAATATTGGCACGACCTTCACGGTCACCCTTCCTGTCCAAATCCGGGAGGAAGCGACGGTATGAAAGTATTATTGGTGGACGACGAAAAGAAGTTCGTTGCGATGCTGGCAAAGCGCTTGTCATTGAGAGGAATCGAAGCGGACTTCGTGCATACGGGAGAAGACGCCATCGAAAAAGTCAAGGAAAAGTCCTACGATGTCGCTGTCCTGGACGTCAAGATGCCCGGAATCGGAGGGATAGAATTGCGGAGAAGGCTCGGCCCCCTGAATCCGCAGCTGAAATTCATTTTTCTGACCGGCCACGGTTCCAAGGACGACTTCGAAGTGGGGTCGGCCGAGGCGAATTTCTATCTCTCGAAGCCGCTTCGCATCGAAAATCTTTTGGAAGCGCTTGAGGAAATCAGCAGCAAGTAGGGATAGCAAGACATGCGTCGGAAAAGAAAGGCCCCTTCGGCGACCATCGGTTTTTAAGGAATCCAGACGCTTTGGCGACTCGATTATCGATTTTCACGCGTGTCTTTTACCCTATGAGAAAAAACGGTTCGCTTGACGGATGTGCGAGTTTGTACTTTAATTCAATGATGTGGGGGAAAACATGAACAATAACATCGACTTGAACAAAACAGACTGCCTGGCGTTTTTCGGCAAAGTCAATGCCAGTATTTCCCATGAACTGAAAAACATCCTGGCGGTGATCTCGGAGACGGCCGGTCTGTTGAGCGATCTGACAGAGGCCGCCAAAAACGGCAGGGCGCTGGAGCCCGAAACGCTGTCGTCGTGCAGCGAAGGCATCGTCGAGGAGGTGCAAAGGGGCTTTGCCGCCATACGGCAAATGAACAAATTCGCCCACAGCGTGGACGACCCGGTTAAAAGCATCGATCTGGCCGAAGTCGTGGAGCTGATGGTCGATCTGTCCAAGTTTCTCAGTTTCGCCAGCAAAATTCGATTCGACCGAACGGAGGCCGAAGGCATACGGATTTTCACATCCCCATTTCTGCTCCAGGATCTGGTTTATCAGACGATCATCTTCGCGTTCCGTTCGGTAGGTCCCGAGGGAAGGTTCGGCATTGCCATCCAACACGTAAAAGAGGGCGGGGGAAAAATCGAATTTTCGGGACTCGGCTCGCCCGACGGACAATCCCCCGAGGAAAAAAAGATAAAGGAAGCGGCGGACCTGGTCGAGGCCCAGACGCTTTTCAACCGGGAAACGGGAACGATCGAAATCCTCGTGCCCGCGACCCTTGAAAACAAATGACAATCACCCTTATCATTCAAGAACGGAGGAAATCATGAGCGGTGAAAACGAAATCAAACTTCTTTTGGTCGACGACGAGGTCAAGTTCCTGAAAGCCATAGCCGACAGGTTCGAACTCAGGGGCGGCTTCAGCGTGACGACCGCTGTGAACGGCGAGCAGGCCATAGAGGCCGCGAAAGAGGGCGGCTTCGATGTCGCTGTAATCGACCTTCAAATGCCCGGCATGGACGGAGCCGAGGTCCTGAAGATTCTCAAGGCCAACCATGAGTACCTGGAGATCATCATGCTCACGGGACACGCCACCGTGGACTCGGCTGTGGAGTGCACCCGGCTCGGCGCCTTCAACTATCTCGAAAAGCCCTACGACTTCGAGAAACTGACCGAAGCCATCAAGGACGCCTACGAGGCCCTGCTGAAAAAGAAATTCCAGCACAACGAGGAACGCATGAAGCAAATCCAGAAACTGTCCATGGGCGGTTCCCCGCTGGGAATCTTGCAGGCCTTGGCCAAAATGGACAAGCGGGCGTAATGCCTCTCGCCGAAATCCATTGACAAGCCTCCTCGGGGTCCGACCCTGGATTTTTTTCGACGGCTCGAACGGGAAAAAACGTCTCGAAAACCTCCCGGCCATCCAAACTCCCGGCGGAAAAGCGACATACGGAAACTCACCCGACGCCGAACGCTTCTCCGCCGGGGCCGTCCTCCCGCGCGCATACGCGTTCCGGGGCCGGACCCTTACCCTTCTTTTTCTACCTGAATTCGAATTCCCCGGCCTTTTGCATCATCTCGATGTCCCGGCAGGCGGTCTCGTTTCCCAGGCCGCAGGCTTCGGACAGCGCGTCGTGCATCTGTGGGATCTCGTCCAAGGTGTAGTATGCAAATGCCTTGGCCATGAAAAGCTCGCTCCAGCCGGGATACTTCCTTTCCAGACGATCCAGAAAGATGACCGCCGGCCGCTGTTTTTCGAGCCGGATCAAACGGTAGGCCTCTGCCAGATCGCGGCCCGGACGAAGGGCGTCGTCTATGGTCGGTTCCATGAATTGTCGCAGGCTTTTGCGCCTTTCCTTTTCTTCGTATTCCGAATTTTCGTTC
The DNA here is from genome assembly GCA_963674505.2 of Desulfobacterales bacterium. Taxonomy (GTDB): domain Bacteria; phylum Desulfobacterota; class Desulfobacteria; order Desulfobacterales; family SKZT01. The sequence goes on along the minus strand of CAXXIG010000001.1, from coordinate 3,301,390 downwards.
TCCGCCTCGATGAAATCGGCAAGCTCCACGGTCGCCGCGATCTTGACGCGGTACGATTCTTCATCGGCCGATTCCGTCCATTCTTCTTCCAAGACCTTGAATGAGATCTTTTCCGCCGTCAGATCGAACACCTCCTGGCTTTTCTTCTCCGCAAACCAAAGGCGGTGCTTGCCTTTCAGATACCTGCCGGCCGTTTCCACAGCCCTTCTTTTGGCCGTAAACAGCGCGATGGCTTCGGCTTCGGCTTTCGCGCCGTCCTTGGGGGGGGCGAAACGCGCCGAGGAAACCATTTGGAATGTGTCGGCCTGGTTTTCGGAGAGCGCGCTCGTTGGAAAGCACGCCAGCAGAATGCAAAGCAATACGAATGCGTTCGCAAGACTCTGAGAAGTTCCCGCAATCGGTACTTTTTCGGCTGTCTTGTCGAAAATCGTCATGGGCAAAGCTCCTTGTCACGAGTTTTTTTATCCTTAAAGCACCTTCAATATATTGTTTTTTTCTTCGGATGCGAATCCTTTTTTTCCCGAAAAGAACCGAAAGCCACTGCTCTTGACAACTGCAACTTCCTTCAAGTACAAGCATTTTAAAAACAACCGCTTCCAGCCGAACCTCACGCATCAGGCGGCTGGAACGCAACGCGAGGTGAAAAATCGCACGACGCGTCATTCGGGCATTGACCCTGTCCTGCATCGTCTTCATGTGCTCGTGCGGAAAGGAGGATCAAATGAACCGGGAGGATTATCCCACGGTCGATGAATCGACGCTCCAAGGCGTCGTCAGGACCAATCTGGACAGTCCCGAACCCACCAAAGCCCAGCTGGATCGAAAAGCCAGGAGCATCGCTCTGATCAGGCAGATGGGGCTTCCGTACATGGACAACCTGCCGGTGGTCGAGGATGAACGGCAGACCACGCCGCGCCTCCCCGAACAAGTTGCGAAGCGGTGCATAGCCGTCGCCCTGTGCGCCGTCAAGGGAGAAACCCAGGGAAATGACGAAGCTCTGATAAGCAACTTGGTGAAGATGTATGGCGCGCAATCGTTCTTTTCCCCCGAAGAAGCCGTTTTTATCGACAACCCTTCTCCAGAACCACAGCAGCTGATCGATTTTTGCTGGAGATACGAGTGCGTCCACGTCTTCCTGTGGGCCTTGGGGCACATTGACGAGCTGAAACCGCCGAACATCATATGCGATGTCCCCCACGATGTCGGCATCATCCGGGACACAGGGCCCGATGATTTTGTCGAGAAGGCCCGCTCGAGGGACCAGGCCGAGATACTCGACATGGCCGATCTGTACTACCGCCTCCACTGGGCCGCCATCGAGTTGCGGCTGCAAGGGAAAAAGTCGGAAATAATCGACGAGGGTATCGTCCGGGAGCGCCATCGAGCGCTCAACTGGCTGATCGGATATATGGGGCAGAAGTGGGATGACGTAAGTACGGACACATAGGCGGAGAACAAAATGTCTGTTTATATGATTGTCGATTCAAAAATCAAAGACCGTGAAAAATATGATCAATACATCGAGCAAGTGCCGCCAATGGTCGAAAAGTACGGCGGCCGCTATCATGTTCGGGGCGGAAACATAAGGGCGCTGGGCGCATGGAAACCGGAAAGAATCATCGTCATCGAGTTTCCGTCCGAAGACAACATCCGACAATGGCTTTCGTCTCCGGAATATGCCGCGATTGCGCCATTGCGGGAAGGCGGGGCCGAGACTCGAGCGATTATTGTCGATGGATGTCCAAAATAGCGCAATATTGTTTTGCCTGCCTATGAAATGTCATGTGTCACGCAAGGCGCATGAAAACTCGGACGATAGCCATTGTCAATTCTGAAGACCCGCCTAAGGGACAAGGACTGTGGATCGATCCTTCAGGTGTGTAAAACAGCGAGCGCTTGACAAGCTTGTAGCAAGATGCTACATTCGCTGTGTGTCTTAACAGCAGGTTCGAAGGAGGAGCGCCATGGCAAGTCCCATGAGATTGAGTCCGGATTTGGTGGAAAACGCCGCCAGGGGGGCTGCGGTTTCCAAACGAACGGTGCCCAAGCAGATCGAGCATTGGGCCAACCTGGGAAAAATGGTCGAAAGAATGGTCGATTACGCCGACTTGATCGCCGTGGATCAGGGCATCAAGAGGATCCGGGTCGAGACGGTGGAGTCGTTCGCTCCCGAACCCGACGATGTTTTCGGGGTCCTCGAAAAGAAACGAGAGGACGGCGAACTTTCTCGCGACGTAACCCAAGCGGTTCTGTACTACGAAGCCAGCGCCACGCAACCGGGCCTGATCGACCAGGTGAACGCCGCGACAGGCGAGCGAAGGGCGGGGAGGTTTAAAAACGGCGAGTTCGCGGTCGTCCGGAAATGACCTCTCCCAGGCGACTCTGGCTTCTGGCCGGTGGAAACGGAGCGGGCAAATCGACTTTTTACCGGCTTTTTCTGCAACCCGGAGGCGTCAAGTTTGTCAACGCCGATATGATCGCAGGCGCGATCAATCCCGAATCGCCCGAATCCGCAAGCTATGAAGCGGCGGAACTTGCGCAGGCGGTTCTTTCTCAGTTGCTTGATGAAGGGACATGTTTCTGTTTCGAGACGGTTTTTTCCCATCCTTCGAAAATCGACTTTGTCGCAAGGGCCAAGTCCTTCGGATACGAAACCATCCTGGTCTACATCCATCTATGCTCGTCCGGCCTCAACGAAGCCCGCGTCAAGCAACGAGTGTCCGAGGGCGGCCACGACGTTCCCTGTGAAAAAATACGCAAACGCATCCCCCGCTTGATGAAAAACATTTCCCACGTCCTGCCGCTTTTCGACGAAGCCCGTTTTCTGGACAACTCTTCACGCGAAGATCCCTTCGTTCAGGTCGCGATCGTCAAAAAGGGAATGTGCACTTGGAGAGCCGAGCATTTGCCGGGTTGGGCTTTCGAAATCCTGAACAATAGTCCCGGTCAATCATGATCATCAGGATGTCGTTTCAGTTACATTTGGCCGGTGAACATGCAAATTAGAAACGAATGGTGTATAGGCTGGAAATATCCAAACAGGAAATATGATTTCAGAAGCTTTAATGATGAGAACACATTTGCACTCGCTAATGTAATTAAGAAAATCAACATCACAAAAGAGTTGGCAATGGAAATCCATGAAATAATGCAGAAATTCAATAGACTACAACATGATTTACAATACGCCCGGTAAGATAGCCTGCTTTTTGTAGCCGTATATTCCGGGATTAATTATCTCTGGATTATCTGAGCATTCAATGATCTATGCACCGTTATCTTTGACACGCCCCGATGGCTGCTTTCATCCAATATTGAAGGACATGTATTATGAATATCAAATTTCCCAAATTCGATCCCGAAAAAAGCGGAAAGCTTGCAGATAAAACCATGCGGGAGTCTGGCACAAAGGGGATACTCATAGGAAGACTGGCTGTATGGACATGGTTGAGAGACGATGCAGGAAATCAAGCCTATACAAAAGATATGGACCTCGCCGTTTCCAAAAAGGATTTTCCCGCCATTCTGGCGTATTTGGCGAGCAAATCTTTCAAAACCAGACAGCTCCCTATAGGCGGTGTCAATGTCGCCGATGAAGAGGAAGGGATCAGCATCGACTTCATTCACCGAGGGTCCGAGGAATGGGGCGATTTAAGCCCTCTGTTCGAAGCCGCCATCGAGAAGGCGCTTAAAGTCAAAAATACGGTCGATATAGGGGGCGTCCGGTTTCTTGTTGTTCCGGTGGAATTTCTTGTTGTAATGAAAATCGCGACAATGGAAAGAAAGGACGAGGACGATGCAAAACGGTTGCTGGAAAATATCGGCGAAATCGATATCGACGAATTGAGATCGATGGTGAGGTTTTTCCTGGGGCCGCTGATCAATGCCAAACTGGAAAACATATTGAGAGAAATCGGGCATCCGAAAGCAAAAAGAAAATACAGATTGTCTTGATCAGGCCTTATCCCGTCAGAGGCGACAGAACGTTCTTGTTTCCGGAATACACTGTCGTCCCAGACGGGACTTTTTTAGAGAAGGTCGGCTCGAAAACCCGGCAATAAATCACCGGGCTATTGTCTTTCGTCCCTATCGGGACTGTGAGTCAGAAAAGGGGAATGCTCCGAAAGCAATTCATTGGACTGGAAGAATAGACAGCTCTATGCCCCCAGGCCAATCCGGACGGATGAGGAGGAGCCGGCCGGAACTCGGAATATTCAAGCGCTTTTCGCGAAATCGGCCCTCGCCCCATGTTCCGCTGCGCCGGGGACCATGATTTCCGGCGTGAAATTCAGCGTGGCGAAAAGGTCTTGCAGGGATTCTTCTCTGCGGACGAGTTCCACGGCGCCGTCGGTCCTGAGAAGAAGCTCCTTGGGACGCAGGCGGCCGTTGTAGTTGAATCCCATGGCATGGCCGTGCGCACCGGTGTCTTGGATGATCAGCAGGTCGTTTCGGTCGATTTCGGGAAGAGGGCGCTGGATTGCGAACTTGTCGTTGTTCTCGCACAGCGACCCCACCACATCGGCGATGATGCCGTCGCCGTTCATTTTCTTGCCGAACACGCCGATCTCGTGGTACGCGCCGTAGATCGCGGGACGCATCAGCGAGGACATGCAGGCGTCCACTCCGATATATTTCCGATAGGTGTCCTTCATGTTGATCGCCCGCGTCACCAGTACGCCGTGGGGGCCGGTCATGTATCGTCCGCTCTCTACGAACAGCTTGGGCGCGTATCCGTTTTTCGCGCGGAATCGTTCGAGCAATTCGCCGGCCTCTCTTCCCAAGGCATGTATGTTCAGAGCGCTTTCCCCAGAACGGTAGGGGATGCCCAACCCCCCGCCGATATTGACGAACTCGAACCGGACGCCCATTTTCTTGCCGATCTCCTCCACCAGGTCCAGCAGCATTCGGGTGGTTTCCACCATGTACCGGTAGTCCAGCTCGTTTGACACCAGCATGGTGTGCAAGCCGAAGCGCGAGGCCCCCAATGCGCGCGCTCGCCGGTAGGCCGCTTCCATCTGGTCGTGGCGAAGGCCGTACTTGGATTCCTCCGGCACCCCGATTATGGCGTTTCCGCTCCGGCGAGGGCCGGGGTTGTATCGAAAACAGATCAGTTCCGGCATTGCGGGAAGACTTTCGATCAAATCGAAGGAGTCCAGATTGACGATGCTTCCGCCCTCGGACAAGGCGCAGTCAAATTCATCCTGGCTGGTGTTGTTGGAGGAAAAGAAGATGTCCTCCGCGACGCCGCCCGCCTGGCGGCCCAAGACCAGCTCCGAAATGGAACTGCAATCGAAGCCGAACCCCATGTCCTTCATGATCTCCAGAATTCGCGGGTTCGGCAGGGCCTTGACCGCGAAGAATTCGCGGAAACCTTCGACGCTCGAAAAAGCGTCCTTCAGATTTTGTCCGGTTTCCCGGATTCCGGTTTCGTCGTAAATGTGAAACGGCGTGCCGAAACGCTCCGCAGCTTCTACGATCACATTCGACAGCCGACCATGGAAAGCTTCGCTCATGGGCATGGTACTTGTCTCCTTGTCTTTTATTATTCTGGTTTACGTTTTGTTTTAGCTCCATCGACGCAGAAAAAGCGGCTCGTTTTCCGGGGCCCCACAGCAGCGGAAGGCGGCACTGCCACCTTGCTCGTTATTGTCCCTCGTCCAGGGAATCCAGAGGCATCCGCAAGGTCTCCTTGTGACTCGACATCACGATGTTGGTCCGCACCGAACGAATGCCTTCGACCGCGAAAATTCTTTCCTCGATCAGTCTCTCGAGTCCCTTCGCATCGGACGTGCGGGTCTTCACGATGAAACAGTCCGCGCCCGATGCGAAATGGACCTCCTGTATTTCCGGAATTTCGGCCAGGGCCTTTCCGACACTCGCAATGTCGCTTTTCCGCAGGTCCGCCTCCACGAATAGAAACGCGGCCAGGCTTCTCATGAGACGCTCCGGGTTCAGGCGCACCTCGTAGCCGTCGATGATTCCGTTCTTCTCCAGCTTGCGGATTCTCTCCAGCACCGCCGACGGGGCCATCCCCACCTGCCTGGACACCTCCACGTTCGGGATTCGCGCTTTTTCCTGGAGAATGCGCAATATTTTTTTGTCCGTATCGTCAATCATTCTCTTTATCCTTTTTGAAACCGAATATATATTCGGTTATATTGATTTGTAAAGAATAAAATTTGATTTTATTTCGTATCACAAGAATTGTATTCTTTTTTTCGCGATTGCCCGAGATTGTTAGCAGTCGAACTTCGTATCTACCGAAATTCGGAAGATCGATCAAGGCAGGCTCATCGCGGATTTGTGGAAAAAGGCGTGTCTATGGCAACCAGACCATCCTGGTCTGGCATGCCTTGGCTTCCGGGCGGCGGCATATTCTCGATATGGGGCCAGAGCTGGAAGCTCTGATCCCCCCCCAATCCATGATAATCGGGATTTTTTACAGTCCCGGCAGCGCATCTATCATTCGGTCGTTTGACGACGCGTTCAGTTCGAACATCACCACTTCCTCGTCGCTGGAAAATGCTATGTGTGTCGCGCCGGAAACGTTGTTTCCGAACAATCGTCGAGAGGTGGTTACGTATTTTTCGAACGGATTCAAGGCGACGCTCTTTGACGCGACAGTTCGCCCCGAATCGTCGCGTGCGGTGACGGCGACGGTCGCAGCATGTTCGCCCGTATTGACGAAGGCGATGCCGGTCGCTCCGTCTTGTTCCAAAATGGGCAGGACCCCTTTCCGTCTGGCCAGGTCCACACCGGTATAGCCCGCGATTTTCCGGCCGTTTCTCGTGGTGAACAGTTCGAAGCCCGTGATCGGCATTTGCGCTTCGATCTTAATCCAGGCGGCGTTCTTCGGCAGTTCGAGCCGGGAAATCGTGCCGAAATACCGTCCTTCGGGAGGAATATAATCCTGTTGGGATGTCAAGGGGGCGCCGGATTCGGTGTAGGGCACGATCTGCAAACGGCACCAATCGAGTCCGGGATTGTATGCCACGATTCCGGTTTCCCAGGTGTTGTCGCTTGCGATGTGCGGATAGTAAATCGTGCGGGCCAACCGGTCGTCGATCAAAACCCCGCCGAGTTGCTCGCTGTTTCGGAACAACTCGAGGCCTGCGATCCCTTCGGCGTTTTCGATCTTGGCGGATTGTGCGTATTCCAGGAACCAAGCGTCGAAGATGTCCTCGATGTCGAATTGACGGCATTCTCCCGGATCGAGATAAATGGTCGCAGAGGAGTCGCAGTCCAGTTGGATGGAAAGGCTTTTTCGGGCGTTCGTCGTATTGACCAGGCTGAGAATCGTAGACCAGGTGTCGTCCGAGGCGATATGGGGAATGTAAATGGTGTAGGAACCGGAAGGTTCGGCGGCGGGCAGGGCGGCCCGATACTGGTCCGCGTGGCGGGGTCTCTGATAGCCGACGGCTTCTCCGCTGTCGGCTCGGAACGTCGCATACCGAATTTGACTCGGACTGGAAAAGGAGTCCCCGACGATCAACTGCTTTCTTCCCATGGGGCCGAGGTTTACGTTTACCGGAGAGCCCACGGCTTCGCCTGTCTGGTCGTAGGCTGTGAAAACACCCGAAAGCCCGGAATCGGACGACGGGTTCGCCACGCCGAGTTCCGTCTCCCAAAACCCGTCTGAACAGGCGAAAGGAAAATACAGGAGTGCGGCCTCGTCGTCTGCGTCCTCGCTTACCGTGACATTGAAGACTTTCGGCATGGAGATTGTCCCGTCGGTATCTTCCGCCATGATCGCGACGCCGTATTGTCCTTGCTTCGTGAATCCGGAATACGCTTTTTCGTACCGGCCGTTTCCCGCCGCAGACAGCGTGATCGTCAAAAGGTCGGATACGAGAACGTCGGCCGGGCCGTCCCAGGCGTCGGGCGGCGTTATCATCGCGGTCACCTCTCTGATGTCGTTTTCGTCCACTACGTTTTCCGCGTAGATGACGACCTGCTCGCCCGGCTGGATACAAGTGTCGGGCGACACCGATCCGATTTCCGGCACCCCGCTCAGCCACGAGGTTTCGTTGCCGAGCGATACCGACATCGCCAACTTGATGTCTTCTTTTTCGTTTCCGATGCCGTTTCCGTTCAGGTCGATGGAAGGCTTTTGTTCATTTACCGTCATAAGGGCGATTTGTTGCATTGCATTTTCAAACGCATCGTAAAAACCTTCCCCTTCGGCCAAATTGGTCCAGAATTTATGCGAGAACGAGCTTTTGCCTTCGTTGGCCATTAACGCTTTTCCGTTTTCGCTCGCACTCGCGACGACGATCCTCGTCTTTCCGTCCGGGGGCAAGAGTTTCTTAATGAAAATTCCCGATTGGCAAGCATCGTAAACGACGGCGACCTGCCCGGAAAAGTTGCGTTGCAGTTCGTCGAGCCAGGCATCCAAAGTCTCGCTTTCCAAGGTTTTCGAAGAATTGATCCGAAATCCTTTTTCCCCGCCATGGCCGACCAGGTACAGGACCAGGCTTCCCGCGTCCTTTGCCCAGTCGCGAACGGCGTATTCCAGGTTCTGGACGGTTGCCGGGCCGTCGCGGTCGTCCATGGCGCCGTTGTCGTCGAGATCTTCGTATATCATGGCGTCCGTAAGGTGGTAAATCGTTTCGTTGGAATAGCCTTGATGCGCAAAGTTTATGTGGGCGCGGTTCGCGCAATAATTGATCGAGTCGGATGCGTCGTTCTCCGAGCCGTCCGCGCCGGCGCATATGATCGCCTTGGGGGGATTCGGAGGCTGCGGGTTCTGCACGACGGTAATCCGCGCGTCGCCGACCTGGATTTTTCCCTGCCTTTTGGAACTTCCTGCGGGAAGTTCAGCGACCGAGTATTCCAATTTTCCGTCGCCCGACGCGGTCGCGGGCGACAGGATTGCGATCCAGTCCGCGTCGGAACTCGGGGTCCAGGAGCAACCGGCGTCGGTTGTCACCTGCGAGGAACCCTGGCCCCCGTCGCTGCCGAATATCGCGTCCGCGGGGGAGACGTCGTATTCGCAGGACGCGGGCAAGTCGATATTCAACAGGTATTGGACGTTTCTGGCCAGCCCGTTGGAACCTTTTACGACTACGTAGTAAGTGTCGGGTTCAAGATAGATCATTCCGGTTACCGTCGATGTCTTGGTCAGGTTGTGTCCTTTCACCAAATCGAGTTGGCTGTCGTATATGGCGAAACTCCATATGTTGGCGGTGGATGTGGTGGACACGCGATCGTGTTCGAACGAGTATTGAACATCCGATGTCCGTTCGACGACAAATCTGTACCAGTCGCCATTGTATTCGTAGGATATTTTACCTTTGTATTGGACGCCGTCAACAATTTCGGTTGCGGTGGAATAGTCGTCGTTTGGTTCCAATTCAACCGACGACGAAGGCGTCGCGTCGATTTCGACAGAATAAGGAATGTCTACTGCCAGTCCGTTGGCTCCACTTATGAGTATGTAGTAAGTCCCTGCGTCAACCCCGATAAAACTGCTTATCCGGTCTTCCTTGTTAACCCAGTGTGGTTGGATTCTTTCGAGTTGGCTGTCGAAAATCTCAAGATACCAAATAGTACTCGTGTACGTCGTGGAAACGGAATCATGCTCGAATGCGTATTGAACTTCCGAAGGCTGTTCGACGACAAATCTGTACCAGTCGCCATTGTACTGATTGGATATTGTGCCCTCGTACTGGGCGCCGTCGATCATTTCCGTCGCGGAGGAATAGTCGTCGTTGGGTTCCGATTCGTAGTAGGACGCGCAGAAGCCGAAGACCGGCCATAGCGAAAAGGTGAGAATCGCAGCGAGCAAGAAAATGCGGAAATATTTGGTTTTCATGTTCAATCTCCCGTTTGGTATTCAATCGTTTGTTTTTTTAATCGGTCGCAATCGTTTCCTTTTATAAGGCGATGTCAAGGCCGCATTCCCGGCAGGGCGTCCATCATTCTCTCGTTTTGAGAGCTGTTGATGGTGAAGACGACGACCGGGCCGTCCGCCGAGTACCTCATATGGGTGGCGTTCGAGATGTCCGACGGAAAAACCCGGGTTGCGACGCCTACGTATTTTTCGAAGGGGGCGAGGGCGACCACGTTGGCGGCCACTGTCCTGCCCTGGTCGTCGTGGGCCGTGAGAAGCACGTTGTTGTCGGCGCCGGAGGTGTTTACCAGTGCGATTCCCGTCGCGCCGTCTTGTTCCAGAATCGGCAGGGAACCCTCGGCGCTTTCCAGGTCCACGCCGCTGTAGCCGCCCAGCTGAAGGCCGTCGGTGGTGGCGAACAGTTCGAAGCCCGTGACGGGTGCGGTGGAATCGATGCGTACCCAGGCGGTGCCGTCGGGCAGGGCGAGTTTTGCCGCAGTGCCGAAATAACGGCCTCCGGGAGCGATGTCGAAATATTGGGTGGCCAGGGGAACGCCGGTTTCCGTGTACGGGGTGATGGATATTTCGCAAGCCGCCTCGTCCGGGTTGTAGGCGACCAGGCCCGTGGCCCACCTGCGGCCGTTTGCGATGTGGGGGAAAAATATCCGGTCGGCCAGGCGGCCGTCGATGGAAATCCCTCCCATTTGCGAATCGTTGTGGAATAGTTCCAGACCGACCACCCCCCGGGCGTTTCGGATTTCGGCCGAATGGATGTCTTTTCGAGAAGCCCCCCCGAACAGGTCCCTGATGAAAAAATGGCGGGATTCTCCCGGAGAAAGGGTCATGGTTTCGACATGGCCGTTGTCGAATTCCAGCGATAGCGCGGCCGTTTGGTCGTTGGTGTTGACAAGGGCGATCAGGGTCTTCCAGGTGTCGTCCGACGCGATATGGGAGACATGCAGCACATCGTCTTCGCCGCAGGCGGCGGGTGCCGATGCCCGGAGGAGATCGCCGTGCCAGGGCCTTTGATAGCCCACAACGCCGGCGCGGTCGGCTTCGAACTTAACGTACCGGATTGTTTCCGGGCTTTGAAAGTCCTGTCCTATGAGCAGTTGTGTTCTGCCAAAAGGGGTGAGGTCGGCTTCCATGGGCTGGCCGACGGTGTTTCCGTTTTCGTCGAAGGCAGTGAAAACGCCTTGGATGTCGTGTTCGTCGGAGGTGTTGACCGCAGCGATCTCGGTTTCCCAAAAGCCGTCGGATCTCGCGAAGGGAAAAAATAGAACGGAGACCCCTTCCACCGGTTCGCCCTCGACTGTGACTGTGAAAACCACGGGCATGGAATAGGTCCCCTGGTTGTCTTGGGCGAGAATGGAAAAAGTGTAGCGCCCAGGATCGGAAAACTGGTCGTAGACGGCTTCGTAGCGGTTGTTTCCGGTATGGCGCAGCTCGATTTGGGGCAGGTCGGAAATCATAGCGTCGGAGTCGCCGTCCCAGGTCCCCGGCGGCGCGACCACCGCCTTGACCAGAGCGATTCCGTCCTCGTCGACCACCCCGTCGGCGAAAACGAGCAGCGAGTCTCCCGAAGCCACGGTCTGGGAGGGGGACACGGAGCCGATGGCCGGCACTTCGTTCAACCATGCCACCCGGTTTCCGAACTGGACGTTTTGCGCGATCTCCCTGTCTTCCTTTTCGTTCATGACGCCGTTTCCGTTGGCGTCGATACAGGTGCTCTGACACGTTTCGGAAACCGTGGCGACGCTTTTCTCCGTGTGCAGGTAAGCTTCGTAGAAGCTGTCGCCTCCGGAGATGCGACCCCAGAAGAGGCTTGAAAACGACAGGCTGCCGTTTCCCGAGAACATTGCCGCCTGGTTTTTGGAGGCGCTGGTCGCCACGATTCGTCTCTTTCCCTGGGGCGCGGTAAGCTTTTCGACAAAGCTTCCCGAACGGCATGCGTCGTAGATGACCACCACATTGCCGGGAATCCTCGCCTGGGCCTGATCCAGCCAGCTGTCCAGTTGTTCGGCATACAGAAGTTCGTTGGTGTTGATCCGGAATGTCCCGTCGCCCCCGTGCCCCAGCATGAAGACGACCAGGTCGCCCGCGTCCGCAGCCCATTCCGTGACGGAATATTCCAGAGCGTCCGTGCCGGGCACGGCGTCGCGAACTTCCGAGACATCCGCTTCGTCCAATTCCGGAAGGACCCCGTCGATCATGAAGAATATCCGGTCGCTCGTGTAGCCCTGCCGGATCATATTTCGAAAACTCAAGCCTGCGCAGTACCGGATTCCCGAATCGACCATGTCGCTGGTGGCCCCCGCGCCCGCGACGATGATGGCCTTGGAAGGCTTTTCCACCTTCTTGAAAACTTGGATGCGGTGGTTTCCCGTGTCTGCGACGTACAGAAGGCCGTCTTGGGAGACAGCCACATCCTCGGGCCGATTGAAAAATCCGGGATCGCTTCCTGACGCGCCGATTTGGTAAAGATAGGAGCCATCGGAAGAAAAAACATGAATGCAATCTGGGCCACTGTCCGCTACGAAAATATTTCCGACATCGTCGATAGCCAGCTCTTGTGGAAAAAGAAATCTGTAAACCGAGCCGCCGTAGCTGCTAATAAATACCCCGTGGGATGTAAATTTTTTTATCCTTGAGCTTCCTGTGTCTGAAACATATACGTTTCCGATAGAATCTACGGCAATTCCACTGGGGGTGACAAAATCCCCGTCGCTCGAGCCCTCCTTTCCCCACTTTTCGATGAAAGCGCCATTCGGATCGAACTTTTGAACGCGATGGTTTCCGCTATCGAGAACGTAGACGTTTCCTGCTTTATCGGTGGCCAATTTTTCCGGGCAAGAAAACTGCTTGTCTTCCGAGCCTTCGCTTCCCCATTTTCCCAGAAAGGAGCCCTGCAAGTCGAATTTTTGTATTCTGTTATTGTAGCTGTCCGCAACATACACATTTTCACCGCTATCGGCGGCTATTCCAGAAGGACTGAAAAACTCTCCAGCGTCAAATCCGATAGTTCCCCACTTGTCCAAAAAGAGACCCATCGAATTGAACTTTTGGATTCGAAAATTATCATCATCGGCAACGAAAATATTACCTTCCACATCCAATGCTATCGAGTTTGGTTCATTAAAAAAACTGTTCTCGTAAGAAGAGCCTCCCCATTCCTCAAGCACCGTACCTTGCGAATTGTGTTTTTGGATAAAAGAATCGTAGGTCATGGCAACATAGGCAGATCCGTCGCCAGCTACGGCAATGCCGCCGGGTTGATGGCATTTAAACGTGGCCCCTGTCCTGCAATTCCAAAGGTCCAAAAATGTCCCTTCGGAATTGAACAATTGGATTCGTTTGTTCATATTGTCCGAGACATAAACAATCCCTCGGTCATCAACGTCGATTCCCGTTGGATAGTCAAACTTAGCCGTACTATCACCTTCGCTTCCCCATTTTACCAAAAAATTCCCTTCCGAATTGAATTTCTGGATGCGATTTGCCAAGGTATCGACGACATATACATTTGCGTTTCCATCCGTAGCGATTGCCTCCGGGTGATCGAATGCGCCATCGCCGCTACCCTCGCTTCCCCATTTTTTCAAAAACTTGCCATCTGTGCCGAATTTTTGTATTCGATTATTGTATGTATCGGCGACATAAACGTTTCCATGCTTATCTGTAGCAATTCCTCTTGGCTCGTTGAACTCCCCATCTTTTGTTCCACGATTTCCCCAAGAGATTATAAATGCGCCTTCCAAGTCGAATTTCTGAATGCGGTTATTGGTTGAATCTGCAACGTAGATATTTCCATAATCGTCTGTAGCTATACCCCGAGGGTATTGAAATTGCCCTTCGCTAAGGCCTTGACTTCCCCATTTCACAATGAAAACTCCGTCGGGACTGAACTTCTGAATGCGATTAAGGTCGGTATCTACGACCAAAAGGTTGCCCTCGGAATCGATGGCGACATCTCGAGGCTCGTCGAAATACCACGGCTGCGGCAATTCCGGCCACATTTTGACGAATTGGTATTCTTCCTCGCCCAAGGCCAAGTTGTTGCTGGATAGTGGAAAGAGGCAAAGGAAACCGATAATGCCGATTTTAAAAAAACGAGCTTTCATTGTTCACTCCTGGTTTCCGTATCGCATCGTCGATTCAAGCACACAAGCATTTCGGTCGCTTAAGCGCCGTCCTGTTCTCATTTCCGCAAACGATGCTACCATTTAAAGATCAAGTTATCGTGGCGGAGGCCGATTTTTCAAACCCGAAGCGCTTGCGTTCCCGCAGGCGGACGGATTTGCCGGAACTCCCTGTTATTGCATCGTTTTTTGAAACGCGCCCGGCCGATTCGCGAGGGGTTCGGCGAGGGGGCCGGAAATTCCGCAGGTCCACCAAGTGGAAAATCTATCACAAATCGTAACTGAAAAAAAGATGAAAAAACATATTCCGCATGGCTTTTGAATTCGCCTGAAAAACATGCTTTTCCAATAAAAGCTCGCGTAGGTGGAATCGTCGGTCGTCGGATTTGATCCAGCGCTTTTCTCGGGAACAAAAAAACGGAAAAACGGAAAAAACGCGCGAAAGAAAAGACGTGGAAACGAAAAAACAAATGGAAGGCCTGTCGCCTTGAAGGAAAACTGGAATTTCCACAGCTGGCCGAATAAATTTGACAAAAGGAAAATATTATGGTTTTACATCGTACTTGCGAAAAGCTTGGAGACAGGCCCGGAAACATCGGATGCGAATCGAAACAAAGCGGGAAACGGAGGAACGGAGAATGAAGCTCGTTTCGGCAAGACGACAATTTCCGCGTGAAAATTTTCCTGTTGTCTTTTTTGTTCTTTTTATCGCCGCCTCGTCCATGCTTGCCTGCTGCGGCCATCGGCCAGGGGCCTCGGCGGTTTCCGCAAGTCCCGCCGCTATCCGGCAATTGCCCGCACTGGCCAAGGTCTCCATCTTGTCCGAGGACTTGGAAAAGCGGACGAACCGGGGCGTTTTTCATCTGGCTCACGGCCGGCCCTTTCAAATCTTGGCGGAATTTCAGTCCGACCTTCCCGACTCGGTTGCGCCTTCCGATTTCGCCGCCAAAATAAAAGGTGTGCCCGGCCTGGATGTTTTCCCGTTCCACAGGCGGATTTCCTCTCGGCAGATTCTTTCCGGGATCGTCCAAATCAACGATCCGTCGATTCGATTCCAACCCTCTGCCCTGGAAATTGTTTTCGAGAACTCCCGAAATCTGGGACAGGGCGAGGCGCCGGTCTTCGTAGCGCTGAAGACCACCGGGCCGTCGCCGGGAAACGTCCGTTTACGAGCGTGCGAACCGGAAAGATTGCTGATTTCCTTCGAGGATTCCGCGCCGCCCGGAGAGACTTCGTACTCGCTTCAGATCGACAAGGGGCGGGGATGGGAGATGCTTGTAAAGATCGGCCTGGGGGAAAAAAACGTTTGGATTCCCAGGGATGCGACGCGCCCCATGCGGATTTGCGGGGAGGACCCGGCGGGAAACCAAGGCTGGACGAAACCGTTTTTCGGCCGCATAGCCGATAAGCAGGTCGGCTATGCCATCGCGACCCCGGAACCCGGCGAGAGGGAGGCCGCGAAAATCGTCGCAGACCGCTTCGAGAAAATCGTCGCAGAGAACGGATTGCCATTTGAAAGCGCCGGTTTCATAGGATTTTGGGGCGAATTTCCGCGCTACATACTGCACATCTCGGTCGAAAGGTCCGACCTCGGCTTCAACGCCGTCGGCAGAAGGTGGTCTGCGAAAGCCCGCATAGAGCTGGAAGACATATGCGCGAACAAAAAATACCCCTCGCAGAAGGAAGCGTACGTCTGGGGAAACGACTGGCGGAAAAACGCGCTAGACGAACGAAAAGCACAGTATGGTTTTCAGGCCAGAATCGCGGACCCGGTGGTGGAAGACTTGTTTATCGACAACCCGCAACTGAGAGGTGGAAAATAATGCGAAGCTTCGGAAAAGAGACCGTTTCGCTCCTCGTCCTTTTTCTGGCGGTCGCCGTTTGTATCGGGGGCTGCTGTTCCGTCGCCAGGCTGGAGCCCTGCCTCAAAGACGGCAAGGAGTACGGGGGCGTTTCCGGATGGTATTCCGGGGAATGGTGGGAAATGTACGAAGCCGCGCTGTCGTACGCCGACGGCAAGTGCTGGGACAAGGCCGAGGAATATTTCAAGAAGAGCATGGTGATCAAGCCGGAGGACAAATGGCGCATTCGAACGGCCGCCATGCGCTACACGGACTGGGGATACAATTTTCTGGGATATTTTCCCAACAGGGAGCTGGGTATCGTGTATTACCATCGCCGGGCCGAATCGCCGGAATATATTGAAATGGCCAAGGAGCGTCTGATCTGTTCCCTGTCCTCCGAGGAATCCGAGAAGGCCAAGGAGTGCCTGCGGCGCGTGCTGCGGTATGAAATCGAGAGGGCCGGGGCCGACCGGGCCGCGCCCGGCATCGAGCTGGAGCGGTCGGAGACGGGGCTTTATTTGACGAACGCGGGCGTGTTTCGCCTGGCCGGCAGTGCAGGCGACGATTTGCATGTCGGCGAAATCGAAGCGACGTCCGACCGCGGGGAAAAAGCCTTTCTGAAAAGCGATGTGTTCGACATGGAGAAAAAGCGGATCGCGTACCGGCCTCGCGTTTCTTTCTCGATGCAAGTCCCTTTGAAACCCGGGGAAAACCGGATAAGGGTCGTCTCCCGGGATTTGTCCGGCAAGGAGTCGGAAACGGCGACTGTGGCGGTGTGTTGGGACATGCTCGCCCCGTCCTTGCATGTTTCGCTCGCCCCCGTGCAAAAAGACGAGGGCGATTCGGTCTCTTTGCATATCGATGTTTCGGACGATTTCGGTCTGAAAGAAATCATGGTCGCCGACCGACGGCCGGTCCCTCTGCATGGAGAAAAAGAGTTCCAGGTCGCCATCGACGTCGAACCGGCCCCTGGACGCGGCGCCATTGCCTTGAAGGCACTGGACTCGGCCGGAAACGAATCGGTGTTCAACCTTCGAAGGGAGCTGGTCGAGGGGCTTTTGGCCCACAGCCCCGGCCCGCCCCGCGCAAACGACCGTGAAGAGCCTGAAATCATAGTGTTCGACCGGGATAAAAACGAGCCTATTCGCACCTTTGACAAGCAGGCGTTCGTTCAGGGATACGCCCAGGACGATATCGAAGTGGTGTCTATCTCCATCGGCGATGAGACGCGAACTCAGTCCGGGAGGAAATTTTTCGCTTTCAGCGCTGTCGTTCCCATGGAAGAACCGGGGATCAAGGAACTGACGATAACCGCCAGGGACGGGACTGAAAAAGAGGACCGCGAGATCGTCAAGATCGTCGGAAAAACCAGGGCCGTTCATCGCGTCGGATCCCGATTGCGGGTCGGGCTGGGCGAGTTTGAGCGGGTTTTTCCCGGCAAAAAGCGAGCGGCGCCTGTTTGGAGCGAAAACGCGGAGTCCGTGTTTTTGGAAGTCATGCAAGAGCTGGAAAGATTTCTTCCGTCAAGCGACGAAAACGGCTCCTCCGAAGTCAAGGTGTTCTGCAAGATCGAGGAGCGGGAAGACGGCCTGGAAGCATACGCCGAGTTGGTGGATTTGGAAACCGAACTGATCCTGGGGGTCCGGGACGCTTTCCAGGACGGCCTGGAGGGGGAAGCTCCCGGAAGCGGAGCGATGAACGATATCATGACGGGAATCAATCTGGGCTTCAACCGGGACGTTCCCCTGCTGGAAGCGAAAATCGTCTCCTTCGACGATAACGAATTGGAGGCGAACATCGGAAGGCGGGACGGTTTGAAAAAAGGGATGAAGCTTTTGGTCTACATGAAAGCGGAGAAGGACGCCGGCCGATCGGGCGTCGATGTTTTTCCGGAAGACGGCTGTCGAATACTGGGAATAGCAAGGGTCGTCGATGTCTCCGAAAATTCCTGCCTCGCCAAAGGCGTGCGGTTGGACCGGCGCATGTTGCGGCAGGAGATTTACGCAATCACCAAATAGTCCGAAGGAGGGTTTTGATTCATGAAAACAGGAACCGATATGGCGCTGGCTGCTTTCCTGGCTTTTTCGCTGGCGATCGCAGGGTGTTCCGGCGGGAGACCATCGGCGAATGCGGGGCAGGCTCCGGACGCGGCGGCGGAGGGCGAAGAGGCGGCGGGACTGAAAATCACAGAAGGTCCTTATATACCCAACGTCGTCAATCCGCCGCATATTTTCAACTGGGGGGAAGGCGGAAAAACCTATTTCGACAAGGTTTTAATCGAAGGCCGCATTACTGGCGGAGATCTGGATATAAAACGCGTCAGGATCGGCGATGAACTCCATAGCTATATGGGAGACCGTTCGCCGATTTATTTCCGAAAGGAAGTTCGCCTGAAGAAAAATGGAATCAACGAAATCAAAATACTGGCCATTTCCGATAGCAGCGATCAAATGTTGAAAAGAATCGAGATCGAACGCTCGGACCTCCGGTGGGTAAAGCCGGGTGGGACGGTGTTTATCGAGAAGTTCGAAAACAATGTCGAAGGCGACGACCGTATCGCTAAAAAGGTGGAGGAGAAATTCACGGCTGCCTTTTCCAAGAACAATCACTTCGATTTTATGACCCGAAGGCTCCACGAAAAGGATTTCGACGAAGAAATCAGAAAGATCAACGAAAATCCCCGCTACGACGAGGAAAACAAGCTTTGTCCCGACTGCGCCATCGTTCCCCGGCACAAATTGCTCGGCAAGGTTTCGAGCCAGGATGACATTCTGACCATCAACATCGACATCGTGGACCTGGAAACACACCAAGTGATGTCGAATGTCAGCTACGACACGGATTTGAGGGCCGCCAAAGACAGGCATCTGCTGATCGGGGAACTGGCGAGGGAGCTGTACCGGCAGTTGTTTTGCGTATATTACGACAAGGTTTTGAAACGCGACGAAAGGAGCCGGTCATGACAAGGGGCGCGAGAGGTGCGGCGAGCTTGGTATTCGCGTCGATTCTTTTTCTTTTCGCGGGCGGGGAAGTCCGGGCCCAGGGTTCGCCCTTGTTTCGGCTCGAAATTCCGTCGTCCTTCAACGTGGTCGGTTCCGGGGCGGAAGTTTTGGGCATGGGGGGCGCGGGCATATCCTTGGTCGAGGATGCGACCGCCGCGTCTTGGAACCCTGGCGCGCTGGTCTGGCTTCCTGCCGAAAAGCCGGAGTTTTCGGCGGTCCTGGGGTATGTTCTCAGGACGGAAGAAAACGAGTTCGGCGCCATTGCGGGAGGCGACGAAAAAGAGAACGCAAGCGAGGCGAACCTGAACTATCTGAGTTTTCTCTGGCCGTTTCAAATGGCGGGCCGCAAGTCGGCGGTGTCGATCAACTATCAACACCTTTTTGACTTCGAGAGAAGCTGGGATCTCATGATCCCGCAGGACGAGCCTTTTACCACGCCGATCGACGTAGATTACGACCAGGAAGGCGACCTTTACGCCCTGGGTTTGGCGTTCGCCATGGACCTGTGCGGAGCGGAACCCTCCGAAGACGGCGAAAACGTCGGCTACCGGCTGACTGCGGGCGTGACGGTGAATTACTGGGGCGACTTCATCTACGAAAACAAATGGAAACAGAAATACACCTACGCTTACGGGGCCCTGCTGAACAACACGGCCTTGGAAACAACGGTGGAGCTGGAGGACGAATACGAGTTCGAAGGCGTAAATTTCAACCTGGGTTTTCTGTGGAGAATCGGCCATAACTTCAAAATCGGAGGCGTCTTCAAAACCCCGTTTACCGCCGACATTCGCCAGACCTCCAAATACGGGGAAAAAAACGTTTATCCCGGCAATCCCGGAATGGACACTGAATTCGGAGATTCCAGC
This sequence comes from Desulfobacterales bacterium, assembly GCA_963674505.2. Lineage (GTDB taxonomy): Bacteria > Desulfobacterota > Desulfobacteria > Desulfobacterales > SKZT01. The sequence goes on along the minus strand of CAXXIG010000001.1, from coordinate 3,281,707 downwards.
AGGGGCCCGGTGGAGGAGCTTAGAATGCCCATGTCCTGCGGCATTGGCGTATCCTACAGCTATGAAAACAGCAGGTTCGGCCTGGACGTTTTCCGAACCGAGTGGAACGATTTCGAATACAGGAACTCCGACGGTACGAAAACCTCGCCTATCAGCGGAAAACCTATGGGGGAAAGCGACGTGGACGCCACGACCTGGGTGCGTCTGGGCTATGTATACAGCTTCGAAAAAAGCAGGAATTTGGACAAGTCCTTCATTCCCGGCCACGCCACCAAGTTGCGCGCCGGGTTGTTCTACGATCCCGCTCCGGCCGAAGGCTCCCCGGACGATTTCTACGGTTGTTCGCTGGGCCTGGGTTGGGTCTACAAGGGAATTTCGATGGATTTCGCCTATCAGTTTCGTTACGGAAACGACGTGGGACGGTCGGCGCTTCAGAACCTGGATTTTTCCCAGGACGTCTACGAGCATGCCTTTTTTATGTCCGTGGTCTACGAAGTGCCCTGGTTTTCCTCCGAATAGCGGGTCGGAGACGCCTCGGCGAAGCGAAAAGGCCGGGAAACCGGTCAATGGATGGCATGGATGCGAAAAGGTTGAAAAACAGAGGGTTTGGTAGCAATTAATGGACACGTTAAAAGAGATCGTTACGCTTTTCAAGAAATTAAACCAACTGGCAAAGGTGAGGCCTTGGACTTTTTCGGCTCTTATTTGTCCGATTTTTTTCTTGGCCGTGCTTTCCGGCCAATATGCCAGTTGCCTCGTATTCGCCTTTTGTGCTCCTGCCGGTATTCTTCAGGTTGGCTTATATTCCGCGTTCGGGGCCCTCTCGTTGGCGATATACCGTTGTTTCATTGGCTTTCTTTTCAGTTTTTTTACCAAGTGGAAATATTTCCAAGATAAATATTGGGATGAATTCATCATCCTCTTCTTCGCTCTTTTTATTATTTTCGTTTTGTTGTTCTCTGCTTACCTTGCAGCATCCGATTCTTGCAAAGCGCACATCTGGCTACGGTTGAATATTGGATTTTATCTTAATTTCGCGACGAGTATTATTGGGTTGATACTTGCCGGGTGTTTTTTCAGGCTGGATTTGCAAGATGCATGGGTGATTTTGCAACAGGAAAATCAGGGGGGACCTCCTGCCTCGTTAAGTGGTAAAAAGAAACTCTGCGCCGCAGTTTTCACCATTCTATTTTTAGCGGCCATGTTCACATTGTTTTTCATGCAAGGGCATTTCAAGGCTGGCGATATGGTTTTCGACACAATCGTGGCAGTGCCGAGACCTCATCCGGAAATGCCGGAAAAGTGCGAAGAGGAACTGGAAAGGGAAAAGCGGAAGCTGGGGATGGATATCCACGGGGATGTTCCCTCTAAACCGCCCAAGCAAGAGCCTTCGCCCCGTTCTATACCATTGCCCAACCCGCCCGTCGCTACGAAGCCGGTCTTCGATTGGAAAATTCTCGGAATGAAGTTGTCCGTCACCGTCGTCGGCGACGATCTTTCCGAGCAAGAATCGGCAAAGAGGGCTTCGGATGCCAAAACCAAGCTGGAATCAGCTTTGACAACGCGCTTAACGAATGCGGCAATCGGCGTCGCCGGTTCGGACAAAAACAACGCGGGCCTCGTGCTTGAAGCGGTGTTATCCATTACCGACCGGCGATACGACAATCCGTATTCGGATTCGAATAATTGCAGGCATATCTCCATTGAAACCGGACGATTTCAATTGAAAGATGTCTCGAAAGACGAAGTGTTGTACTCGGTGGAGGCGGGGAGTCAGACCAGAGGGTGTCTGGAAAGTCCATCGGATGCCTCATTGTATAGAGACGTCGTTAGATTTTTGATTGACAATCTGGCGAAAAAGAGAGCTTTTAAGGAGATTAAAAAACAATATTCCCTCGCACGCGAGAAAAAACAGGAAAACGAATAAAGCATCCGAAAGGATTGTTTGTTAGACGCGCTTTTTTTCGGACCGGCGAATCGCAGGCGGCCCGAAACCCTTTTACAGACCATCCATGTCTTTGGCCTGGAAATCGTTTGAATAAATGATTTCTCCATAGATGGTTTCGAAAACGCGAACACGGACGTTCAAATACGACTCTCGCTCTCTGGATTCGGCGACCGAGGCGCATAAGATGTATTTGGCATCCTTGAACTTGCCGAAACGCTGTTTTCGTATCTCGAAAAATTCGCGGTTGCCTTCGACGATTAATTCGTACATTTGCGCCAGCCGCAGGTCGTTCAGTCCTCCGATCACGAATGTCAAATGGGAAAAGCCATGCTCCCTGGCATAGCGAATCAGGTGCTCTTGCACCTCGGCCCCTATTTTATTGGACCTTCGGTCGATTTGAACAGGGTGGACGATCTTCCCGTCGCCAGGCTCCAGATAAGACGCTACCCCGATGGTGGTTTCTCCTTCGGCGCTTTTGCCGTCGATGGCTTCGACAATTTTTTTAGCCTCATTCCTCATCGTGGAATCGTAAGTGTCCCATAGCGTTTCTGTATTCTCGGACTCGGGTTCGGTATCGATATCGGCGGGTGTTTCGGAAAGGATGGAAATCGGCCCCGCGCCGTTTCGGTTCGTCGTTTCGGACGCGCACCCGGCGAAAAAGGCAAGGGCCGCCAGCAAGCATAGGAAGGACGGCATTGAAATTCCGGTCGCCGACGGGCGGCGTTTCCCTGTTCCGGAAGCGCAACGGGTATTGGCGGTGATGGTCATGGTCGTCTCCTGTGCGTTTCTGATTCGTGAATGAAAGATCGAGCCAGTTACGATAATCGGTTCTCTCACACATTGTTCATCGCAAATCAAGAGATTTTTCGCCATTCGATACGAGTCTTCGAAACAACCTCGTTTCTTTTGTCCGCCATGGCGCGAGCAGGGCGCCGCCTGCGGGAGTTTGCCAATAGGGCAGTCCCGAGAACCGTGCCTTCTGCGGGTGCGTGGAAAACCTCCGGGAGAAATAGAGACATCAATTGCAAAGACATCGCCCGATATGGTAATATCGCCAGAATTTCAAACCTCTGTTTCCGAACCGCCCTGGGGGAGGGCGATTACCCAAGCCATACGGAGGAAGGCGCCATGCCTGCGATCACGAGAGGTCTCGACCGAGGGCCGCCCCGGATTTGCGTTTTTCGTTTTAGCACCGGAGCCGAACGATTGAACCTACATTTCAAAAAGGAGAGATTATGAAAGGAAGGATGTTGGCGAGAAGTCTGCCGATTGTCGCGCTGGTTTTGTTTTTCGCGACGGCCGGCACGAGCAGCGGGCAGTCCGTGTTCGGGGAGAAATCCCTGGTCAAGCAGCATTGCGGGGCGTGCCACAAGCCGGACCAGAAGGGGCGCATCGAGGCCATCGAGGAGACCCGCAAGAGCCCCGAGGAATGGAAGAACGTCATGATACGAATGACCCGTCTCAACGGCGCGGTCCTTGAAGACGCGAGATTCTATCCAGTGGCCAAGGAGCTGAGCGGGCAACTGGGGCTGGCCCCGGCGGAGATGAAGAAGGTGGCCTATTACAACAGCGAGGAGAACAGCCAGTACCGGGAAATTCCGCAGAACAAGCTGGAGGAGCGGATCTATACCGCCTGCGTGCGTTGCCACACGTTCGGAAAGATCGCCTCCCACCGGATGACCAAATCCCAGTGGAACGAAATTCGGAACCTCCATCTCGGGTATTACCCGACCACGGTCCCCCAAATGAGGGAAATGGACTGGATGAAGGAATCCCAGGAGGTTTTTTCCGAGCTTGCGAAATTGTTTCCCTTCGAGACCGAGGAGTGGAAGGCGTGGTCCGAGAGCCGCAAGAAGATGGACATCTCCGGCGCGTGGCGAGTGGCGGGATACCAGCCGGGGCTCGGATACTACGAGGGGACTTGCGAATTCGCCCCGAACCCGGACAAGGGGGAAGACGAATATACAATCGTAAAACAAATCGCCTACATGAACGGAGTGACGGTCAAGTCGGCCGGCACGGGCACCCTTTTCAGCGACTACCACTTGACGTACGCTCTTGCGCCGACGCCCCTGACGGCTCGCGTGGAGGGCGTTTTCGATCTTGACGCCGGAAAGATGAGCTTCGAGGGCAAATGGTGGGCGACAGTTCAAGACGCCAATGTTTTCGGCAACGAGAAGTTTAATTTGACAAAAGACGGGGCCGCCGTGGTGGCCGCGTTTCCCAGGGCTTTAAAGGCCGGTTCGGACGCCGAGCAAACCCTGACCATCGTAGGCGCGGGTCTTCCGGAAAATGCGACGGCCGCCGATATTTCCTTTTCCGACCCGGATGTCGCCGTCAAATCGGTGGTGGAGAGCGGGACCGACAAAATCGTATGCACGGTCGCGGTCGGTGGCAGTGCCACGAGGACGGCGACGGTCAGCGTGAAAGGCGCGGCCCTGGATGGTCCGCTGGTCCTGTACGCGAAAATGGACGGCATCCGGATTCTTCCCGGAATCGGACGCGCGAGGGTCAGCTGCGGCGCGGCATATCCTCCCCAGGGCGTGCAATACGTGGCCAGGGGGGTCGCTTTCGGCAAGGACGGCAAGCCGGACACTGCGGACGACATTCTTCTGGAACCGGTGGATGCTGCCTGGACATTGGAAGAGGAAAAAACCAGGGAGAACGACGACGACCTTAAATATTTGAACACGAGCATCGAAAACGGCCTGTATACGCCCGTGACCACCTACGCTCCCATCGAAGAGCGCGTGCTGCGCCGCGAGGGGGTTGGATTGATCGCGGTGGCCGCGTCGGCGACCGTTGATGGCGTCGAGCACAAGGACCGCGCCCTGCTGGGGGTCACGGTCCCGGATTTCATCACGCACATCAAGTAAGATAGAATGTCTACGTATCGCATCGCCGACCATATGACCGTCGAAACCGACGGCCGGCATTTCATCTATCTCGCCCGGGACAACGCCGTTTTCGAGATGGAACCGGAAATCCGTTCGCTCGTGGAGGTTTACGAAAACGACCCGCGACGGCTGACCTCGGACATAGAGGACAGTCGAAGGCAGGCGGAGTCCGACAGGTGGGCCGTGTTCGAGTCGCTTCTGGCCGGACGGATCGTGCTGCGGGAAGCCTCGGAAGATGATATGTCGGAAAAAGGCGTGTCGGAAAAGGGCGTGTCCGAGACGCAAGGCCAAAAGGACATTCCCATGCGGACCCTGGTCTTGCATCTGACGGACGCCTGCAACCTGAACTGCGCGTATTGCTACCATGAAGACGCGGATTCGGAGGACAGAAAAGATTCGTCCATGTCGCCGGAGGTCGCAATGAGGGCGACGGACTTGCTCGTTGAGAATTCCGGGAATGCGAAGGAGATCGTCCTGGTGTTTTTCGGCGGGGAGCCCCTGCTGCGTTTCCCTCTGATCCGGGAAACGACGGCCTACGCTCGAAAGAGGGCGGCGGATGCGGGCAAGACGGTGAAATTCGCCATCACCACCAACGCCACGCTGCTGACCCCCGAGATCGTCGATTTTCTGCACGGAAACGAGATCGGGGTAACGGTCAGCATGGACGGCGTCGGGAAGTTGCACGACCGCCACCGGCGGTTCAGGGACGGCTCCAGGACCTACGAGACGGTGGAAAGAAATGTTCTGGCGCTGTTGAACGCCAGGGGAAGCCGTCCGGTGGTCGCCCGCGTGACCGTGGCCGACTCCGCCGAGCATGTGCCGGAAACCCTGGAGCAATTGCTCGCGCTGGGTTTTTCCGAGGCCGGTTTCGCGCCGGTCACCACTGCGGATCCAAAGTTCCAGCTCGACAAGGACGGCATGGATCTGCTCTTGGAAAAGTTCCGACTGCTGTCCGAGCGCTTTCTGGAAACCGCCATGAAGGGCAGCCTTCTGGGGTTTACGAACCTGATCGACCTGTTGACGACCCTCCACGAGGGGGAGGTGAAATCCCATCCCTGCGGCGCGGGTCTGGGACTGTTTTCCGTTGATCCCAAAGGAAGGCTGTATCCCTGCCAGCGGTTTGCCGGGCGGAAAAGGTGGCGCATGGGGGATGTGGCGAGCGGACCGAACTTTGAAAAAGTCGCGCCGTTTCGCAAAGCGTCGGCCCTGGAGTCTAAAACGCCTTGCAAGTCCTGCCGGGCGAGGGCGATTTGCGCCGGGGGGTGCTACCACGAGGCATTGGTCCGCATGGGCGACGCTTCGGCCCCCAACCTGCACTACTGCGGCTGGATCAAGGAATGGCTGTCGGTCGGCCTGCATGTGTACACGAAACTTCATCTGGCGCGTCCCGACTACCTGGACAAGCTGTCCATGACCCGGGGACACGCGCCGTTTCAAAGCCACACCCTGTAGCCTGCAAGTTTCGGCGAAGGGGTTGCCATATAAAAGAACTTCTTGATTATTGCGAAAGCAAAAGCGTAAAGGAGCAACGGATATGAAAGACAAAAAAGGCCTGAAACCGGTCAACAAGAAGGCGAAAAGGCTGGACGAGCAGGAAGTCTTCGGCATGGGAGACAACATCTCCACAAGCATGCCCATAGGCTGCACCACCATTTTCGACACCGGGTGGGAAACCAATCCTCGTCCGGAAACGCCCATGGGCAATTGCCTTTCCAGCGCCAGGGACTTCACCAGCTGCTCGGGGCCCTGCTGGTGGCCCGCGCAGACCCCGGACAACATCACCAATTTTCCGGATTTCCAGAACCAGTGCCAGGCGATCGAGAAGGATTGGAGAAACCTGAACTTCGTCATCAAGAAATAACCGGGGAGGAGCCATGAGACATTTTGCGACAGCGACGGCGTGCCTGCTGCTCATCGCGAGCCTGTGCGCGCCAGCGCAAGCCAAGGACTACATCTATGTGCCGGCGGTCAATTCGCTGGAAATCATCGACTGCGATTCGGACACGGTGGTCAAGTCCGTGCCCTACAACGACTACATAGTGGGAAGCATCCCGTCGCCGGACGGCAAAAGATACTATCTGAACGCCTTCCACTCTATCTATGTGATCGACACCCAGACCGACGAGCTTATCGACACCTTCAAGCTCTCCTCCGAGCTGAACAAAGTGGACGTGCTGGGCTTCGGGATTTCGAACGACGGAAAACAACTTTACCTGAGCTGCTCCATCACCAAGAAAAAGCAGAACATTCCCAGGCTCAACGTGCTTCCGCCGCAGCTGGTGGTCTACGACGTGAACGCCAAAAGGATGGTCAAAAACTACCAGATTCCCATGGCCATGAGCGGCGTCGTGGCTCTCAGAAACGACCCGGACCATGTCTTTGTCCTGGGCCTGGACATCCACAAGCTGAACCTGAAAACAGGAGAGCTGGAGAAGGTCGCGGGCATGGTCCACCCCGAGGAGGGCGAAGAGGGAAAGAACGCCCTGGTCATCTGGCAGAACGGAAGCCCCGGCGACCACGGGCTTTTCACCAACCCGTACTACACCGCCACCGGCATGGGCTACTTCATTATAGACAAGAACACCGGAAAGCTCACGACGCTGAAGGGCAAGGACGTCTGGTTCGCCTACTCCACCATCGTGACCCCGGACAAGAAGTACATGTTCGCGGTCATGGACGAACTGGTCAAGGTGGATATGGCGACCGGCGAGACGGTCAAGGCCATTCCGGTGAAGCAAGGCACCTGTTATTCGCTGAGCATGACCGCCGACGGCAAGAAGATCTATGTCGGTCCTGCAGGGCCGGACGTGTCGGTCTACGACACGGACACCATGGAGCTTTTGAGCGTGATCAACATTGCGAGCGACGGCGTTGTCGCCCATCGCATTTCGAAATAACGAGGAAGCGGGCAAGGACGGATGGACGCGGGATGCTTCTTCTCGCGTCCTCCTCATTAAAAATTGCCTTATTTAAAAAGGCCTTTGCACATGGCGACGGGACGCGGAGCGTCCGGAATTCGTTCCCGCGCAGAGCGCGGGAACGAGGTCGCGAGGTTTAAAAAGTTTTTTTGAGAGGTAGTATTCAATGAAGTGGGTAAAGAGACTTGTTCTCCTGTCGATAGCTGTGCCGGCCATCGGGCTGGGTTCCCATGAACTTTCCATCCGGTATTTCCAGGACATGACCTGTGTCGTCTGCCATGAAATGCAAGCCCCCATCGACAAGTGGAAGGCATCCGGGACCGCCAACAACCACAAAAACTGCGCGGGCTGCCATTTCGACGCGGGGTTCAAGGGATGGATGGACATGAACCGCGCGGCGGCGCGCCTGCTGGTCGAACATTTCGACAGGGACCCCGAAGAACCCATCAAGCCCAAGGAAGAACCGCTGTTTCTGGAAGAGGGAAAGGAACCGGGGTATTGGAGCCACGTGCCCAACAGCAGGTGCTTTAGTTGCAAAAACGTCGAAACGCACCTGGAAAAGAACCAGACGCGCATTCACAGCAAGCTGATCAAAAACATCGCCGACCAGCCCTGCAAGGACTGCCACAACCACGAGATGCGAAACGACCAGAAATTCTACGAAAAGGTCATCCAAGAGGAAGGATGAGCATTTCGCGTTGATCCGCCTTGGCGTACATATCCGAAGCACGAGCGATTTGCCCGAGTTGCGCGCGGTTGTCGAACGTCTGGATGAACATCTGAAAAAACTCTACCGGCAATTTGAGGGAAACTCGAACAAAGCGGTCGGAAAAAGGGACTTTTCGACCTTCGATTTTGCCATCGACCACGTTTACATAGGAGACGAGTTTTGCGCCAATCGCCTGCCGACCGTCGAGCAGGCGAACGCGTTCGCGGAATACGCCCAAAAAAACGGAATCGGCCTCGCTTTGCTGACGCCGGTGCTTGTCGATAGACAGATCGACGAACGAGAAAGTCTGTTCGCAAAGCTTCACGATCTTTGGCCGGGCATGGAAGTCACGGTCAACGACTGGGGAGTGCTTTTTTTTCTGAAGCAACGCTTCCCCGAGTTCCGGCCGGCCTTGGGCCGCCTTTTGAACAAGGGGCTGAAGGACCCGAGATGGAAGACGCCCGAAGGCCGGTTCGACGGAGCGCAGGATGATGCCGAGCGCGCCATTCTCGGGCATTGCACGTTCGACCAGGTCCGATTTCGAAAAAAGGCCGGAGAACTGGGCGTTCGGCGACTGGAGCGAGACCTGTTTCCCTACCGAGACCCGACTGGGTTAGGCGACGGGGACTTTCGCACCTCCTGCTATTTTCCGTTCGGCTATGTCACATCGGGACGGGTCTGCTGGCAGGCCAGTTTCGAGCAGCCGGACAGAAAGCATTTCATGCCGGTGAACGGGTGCGCGCGGCCTTGCCGAATGCGGTCGTTTACGCTCGCCCATACGAAAGCGAACTTTCCCGTCTACCAAAACGGCAACACCGTTTTCTACCTGTACCCTTCCGAAGTTCTAAAAGCCTTGTTCAAGATCTCCCGGGAAAAAGACATTCGGCTGGTGTACCAGGGGAGGGCGCTTTGAAACTCGTCGCACCTTTCAGCAATTTGTCGGAAGTCGAGATGCTAATCCATTGCGGGGCCGACGAACTCTACTGCGGCATCAACACCCCGGAATGGGCGGGCCGGTTCGGCGGACGGCTCTGGATGAACCGGCGAAGTCCGGACGGCGCCAATCTGATGTCTCTGAACGATTTGTCACAGGCCATCGAGCAGGCGCACGACAGCGGCGTGTCGGTATACCTTACCCTGAACGCGCCGTATTACCCAGAGGAAACCGTGGACTATGTCCTGCGGCTTTGCGAAAAGCTGTTTCACGAGCAGAGCGTGGACGGTTTCATCGTGGCGGACATGAACCTGCTGTTTCATATATCGGAAAGGGAATTTCCGGCGCGCCTGCATCTGAGCAGCCTCGGGAGCTGCTTCAACCATCTGTCCGCTGATTTCTTCCACACGCTGGGCGTCGAACGCATCATTTTGCCGAGGCAGCTCAGGCTTTCGGAAATCGAGGAGCTGACCTCGCGGGCTGACGACGAGATGGAGTTCGAAGTCTTCGCGTTGAACGACGGCTGCTACTACGAGGAGGGGTTCTGTCAGACATCCCACGCTCTCGGGCCTTTCTGCATGGAGCAATGGAAGATCGAGGAGATGCCGCGCGGCCTTTCTCCCTTGAAGAAGGAAGAATTGGAAGCCAACGAAAAAAATGCGAGGGAATACCTCTGGGTCCAGAACAATTGCGGGTCGTCTTCGCGGCCCGACGGTCTTCCCGAAGGCCCCTGCGCATTGTGCTGGTTCGCCCATTTTCGGGACTGGAACATCGACGCCCTGAAAATAGTCGGGCGAGAAGCCTCGTTTTTAAGAAAAATGAGGAGCCTGCAACTGGCAAAGGCGGTGCTGGACAAGGCCAACGAAGGCACCGACAGGGAATCGATTCGGCAATTCGCCCGGTCGCTTCGAAATACCCCCGAGCTTTGCGACCGGGGCTACATGTGCTACTTCAGGGACGAATGAAAGAAAAGCCGGGACAAGTCGTTCAGGTCGGCTCTTTCCTCCGCCAGCTGACATATTTGAGCCGCTATCTGAAACCCCATCGAAAGATCATCGCGCTTTCCCTTTCCTTGAGCGTCTTGAGCACCACGCTGGGCATGATCCAGCCCTATTTCGCCAAAATCCTGATCGATTCGGTGTTCATGGAGAAAAACGGCTCGGCCTTGGCGCCGCTTCTGTCGATCATGATCGGGCTGCTCTTGTCGAGCTTCGTCGTTCGCGTGGTCAACAACTATATCTACACAGGATATTCCGCCCGCCTTCTCTTTGCCATGCGAAGGGAATTGTTCGACCGCATGCAGCGGGTTTCCCTCAAGTATTTCACCCGGCAGAAAATCGGAGACCTGTATTCTAGAATCGGCTCCGACATGGCCGACATCCAGAGTTTTCTCACCGACGCGGTTCCCCATTTTCTCTTCAATTTTCTGACCTGCTTAGTCACGGCCGTCATTCTTCTTTGGCTCAACTGGAAAATGGCCCTGATGAGCTTCGCGTTTCTGCCGTTCGGCCTTTGGGTGATCGGGCGCATCCGGCCCGACATCCTGAAGCTTTCCAGGAACGTGGCCGAAACCAACGCCGACATTTCGCAGTTTCTGTTCGAATCCCTCGGAAACACCCACATGATACGCGCATTTGGCGCGAGAGAGGCGGAAAGCGAAAGACTCGACGCCAAGCATGGAACCATGCTGGAATATCTGTTGCGCTACCAGGTCCTCGGGGCGTTCTCCGGTTCCGTGCCCACGGTCTTCATCGTTGTAAACACCCTGGTGGTGTTCGGCTACGGGGGGCTGCTGGTCCTGGACGGCGGGCTGACAGTCGGAAGCCTGGTGGCGTTTTCCATCTACCAGGGGCGCGTGTTTTCGCCCTTGCAGGGCCTTCTGGACGGTTTCCTTGCCATGCAGAAATCCAAGGTTGCGTTCCAGCGCGTTCAAGAAATCATGGACCTTCCGGTCGAATCCGAAAACGACGGCGACTACGCGGAAATCGTTCAGGAGCGAATGGCCGGTCCCGTGGAATTTCGCTCGGTGTCCTTTTCGTACAACCCCGGAGAACCGGTCCTGTCGAACCTGTCTTTTTCCATCCCGGAAGGCAGGACCACCGCTCTTGTGGGTCCATCCGGCGTCGGAAAAAGCACCCTCTGCCATCTGCTCATGCGCCTGTTGACTCCCGACGAAGGCGAAATTCTGGTTTCCGGGACACAATTGCGGCGAATCGGTCCCGAACAGCTTAAAAAATCCATCTGCATCGTTTCCCAGGATATCTTCCTCTTTCACACGACCGTTTATGAAAATATCCGCTACGGAAAACCAGACGCGGAGATCGACGAAGTGATCCGGGCGGCCAGGGCCGCCTGCATCCACGACTATATTTCGCGGCTTCCGAGCGGATACGAAACGGTGATCGGGGATCGGGGCGTGGCGCTGTCGGGGGGGCAGAAGCAAAGGGTGTGCATCGCCCGCGCTCTTTTGGCCAACCCCAAGATTCTCATTCTGGACGAAGCCTCCGCGTTTCTGGACGCCGATGTGGAATCGCAATTGAAGCAGACCATGCGCTTTCTCATGAAGGGCAGGACCATCCTGGTCGTAAGCCACAGGGAAAGCTCCATCTCGGACGTGGACAAGATCGTCGCGTTGGACAAGAGCGGCCTTCTGTACGAGGGCCCGCCGGAAGGATACGTGCTGAAACATGGGCGTCAGGGTAGCCATAATCGATAGCGGCGTCAACGGGTCCCATCCGCACGTGGGGGGGATTGAATCGGGCGAAACGATTGTTCTCGACGAAGACGGAGAAATATTGGTGAAACCGAGATGCGAGGATGTCATCGGCCACGGCACGGCCATCGCGGGGGTCGTTCGTCTTTACGCGCCGTCGGCCCGCCTGTGCGCGATAAAGATATTCCACGACCGGCTGGCCGCTTCGGTCTCGTCTCTTTTGACAGCTCTGGAACGCGCCCTGGAAATAGAAGCTCGCATCATCCATCTCAGCTTGGGGGTGGCGAAGGATGAATTTCGGGAAAGGCTGGAAGAAGCTTGCGAGAGGGCGTATGAACAAAACGCGGTGGTTGTGGCGTCGGCGCGCTCGCCGGAGGACCGGGTGTATCCCGCCTCGTTTTCGGATGTCGTCGGCGTTTACCATCACCCGGAATGTGCGCCTGGAGCGCTGTTCCACCATCCAGACAAGCCGGTCCAATTCGGCGCGCACGGATGGCCCCGCCCCTTGCCTGGCATGCCTTTGCAATCCAATTTCAGGGGCAACAGTTTCGCGGCGGCCCACGTCACCGGACAGGCCGCCGCCATATTGGAAAAACATCCGAAAGCAGGCCCCCGAAGGATCGTGGAGCTGCTATCCCGATTGCCGGAAACAAAAATTATCCCATGATGCCGTTCAACTGGCCTGTCTTTCGAACAAAATCTTGTGATCGACCAGGTTCATCAGCTTTATCCGGCCCTTGACCGTCTTCTGATCTCCGAAGATTCCCACCAGCCGCCAAACATTTTCCCCTTCGGGCTCTATGACATCGACGGCCTCCATGAGCAGTTCTTCCCGGCCCTTTTCGACCAGGTACGCGTTTGCTTCACACATTTGGAATCACCTCCTTCAGTTTTTCCACCACCTGCTCCACGAGGTGCGGCAGCGGTTCCTTTTTGACCGCCAGGATTTCGACGTTCTCCTGGGACAGGGGAAGAAGAATTTTCCGCGCCGGGCTCGACGCCACGGCCTCGGCCATTTTCGGCGTCACTTCGCCTAACATGGAGTTGGCCCAGCCGACAGCGATGGGACCGAGGATGAAATCCACATCCAAGGCGACGCGGCATATGGAATTTTCGCCGCAGGCGCCTTTGTTCGCCCCCGCTTTCAGCATTTGCGCCGTGGCGATGGCGTTGGTTCCCAGAGCGATCAGCTCGACTCGTTCGCCGAATGCATCCTTCAGGTACTTGATCAGCGTCGCGCCGATGCCGCCGCCCTGACCGTCTATGATACAAATCCGTACAGGCATGCATTAGGCTCCTTGTTTTCGATCATGTTCAATTCAATCCAACAATAAAAAAAGCCACGAATACCGAACCGTTCACCAGTTCCAGCCTTCGTGGCACCTTTGTTGCTTTCAAATTTTCCATTTCACTATGACGCTTTCATTGCGCCGTTTTCAAAATTTATCTCTATAAACAGTCCCGTCCTCTGCGTCAAGGCTAAAATGATTCCGCCACAGGGTTAATTGGTTATTCGAAATATGCATAATAATTTCAGCAGCTTGCAGGAAGTGATGAAAAATGATCGATTTTGGCGTATAATGTTGCGATGTTATAAGAGGCGCTTTTTGAAAATGGCAAAAATTCTCGGGCCCGCCCCAATTGCATGCGAGTTGCGTAAGGCAAATTTATTGGGGACGCGAAATTCTTGTACCATTTTTCGTGCAAACCAACCGCATATCCGTGCCAAGCGACTCGATTCAGCGAGGAACTATGCTTGAAAAAATAAACTTGAAAAATCTGACCGCGTTTCCCCAGGCCGAGTTTCGTTTCGCCCCAGGCTTGAATGTATTCATAGGGGAAAACGGAACTGGAAAAACACACATCTTGAAAGCGGCCTACGCGACGATCGCCGCAGGAGCCGAAGGAAAGGGGATACACAACGGCGAAGCGCCCATGAAAATCGCTTTGCAGAAGCGATATGCCGAAAAGCTGTCCAATGTGTTTCGTCCGGATACTCTGGGGAAGCTGGTTCATAGAAAACGGGGACGGGAGCGCTGTCAAATCGAGCTTTTCTTTTCCGATCCGCTTTTAAATTGCGGTTTCGGTTTCGGCGCCTCCAGCAGCGTGTCTGTTCAGATCGAAAAATTGCCGGGAAATTGGCAGAAAAGCTTTCCCGTTTTTTTGCCCGCAAGGGAACTGCTGACGATCTATCCTGGATTTGTCTCGATGTACGAAAATCGCTATCTGGAATTCGAGGAAACATATTACGACACTTGCTTGTCCTTAGGTGAGGCGGCGTTGAAAGGGCCGAGAGAGAAAAAAGCGCGTTCCCTTTTGGATACTTTGGAAGAAGCCATGGGCGGAAAGATCGAGTTGGACGGCAACGGGCGCTTCTACCTGGGTATTCCCGGCCAGAAAAAAATGGAAATTTTCCTTGTCGCCGAAGGCCATCGAAAACTGGCGATGATCGCACGGCTTGTCGGAACAGGCGCGTTGCTTGACAAAGGATATCTTTTTTGGGACGAACCGGAAGCGAATTTGAACCCCAGATTGATCAAGACGGCCGCGCAGGCAGTTTTTCATCTATGCCTGAACGGCATCCAGGTATTCATGGCGACCCATTCGCTTTTTCTCTTGCGCGAATTTGAAATCCTGTCCAGGCGCGAAGAGTTCGAGAATGTAAAGACACGATATTTTGCACTGGCCATGAAAGAAACGGGGGTCGAGGTGGAACAAGGCGACTCGGCGGACGATCTCGAATCGCTGACGTTGCTCGAAGAAGCCCTCGAACAGTCGGATCGATACATGGATGCTGGAGAATGATATGCGGATAATCGAAGAAGGAAAGCTTGTTTTTTCTTTTTCCGACGATGCGATTGTTTCCTTGTACGACAATTGGTCCTTTTACAGAAATCGGTTCAACAACGCTTTTGGAGGGGCTAAAGCCGTCGATATCGTACTCGTCGAAAAACAGCGCACTTGGCTGATAGAAATAAAGGACTACCGGACCGAACGAAGAACGAAAAGAATCGAACTCGCGGAAGAAGTCGCCTTGAAGGTCCGAGATACTTTGGCGGGTCTTGCGGCGGCAAAATGCAACGCAGACGAAACCGCCGAAAAAGATCACGCGCAACTGGCATTGGCTCGAAACAGTATCGGCGTGGTCCTGCACCTGGAACAGGCGAAGCGCCCTTCCAAACTGTTTCCAAGAAAATTCGACCGAGCCGATGTGACGGCGCAATTAAAGCAAAAAATCAAAGCCGTGGACCCTCACCCCAAGGTGGTCGATTCAGCGAGTCTCGCGATGCGCAAAGATATGGATTGGACAGTCACGGGAATATAAACCGGGCCGCTCGGTTCCGTTCCGTGTATAATTTCATTGACAAAAAACAAACTCCTGCCATAATTTCGACGTTTCGGAAAACAGGACATTGTGTTTTTGCAAATCGGATGAACCGGTAAAGATCAGACATGCTTTTTTCGCAAAAAAACCAATACGCGTTGCGAGCGATGTACGAAATCGCGCGACATTACGACAAAGGGCCGGTGAAAACCGCCCAAATAGCGGAAGCTCAGAATATCCCCGCTCGATTTCTCGAGGCGATTCTGAACCAATTGAAAAAATGCGGCCTCGTGGTATCCAAGCGAGGCTATACCGGCGGGTACACCCTGGCGTCGGACCCTGCCGACATCACAGTCGGCGAGATTTTTCGATGCATCGACAAGGCCCTGGGCCATGTGGAGTGCGTCGCCTGCATGTCCTCGAAAGAGGAATGCCCCATGGAAGGCCAATGCTCGTTTTTTCCCATGTGGAAAAAAGTGCAGAATGCGGTCCACGGCGTGTTCGAAAAAACATCCATACAAGACCTGGTGAACTCGGAAGAAAACAAGAGCGGCGGCGGTCCATCCTGACGCCCGTGAAAAAACATGATAACTTCAAGCAGATCTCTTGCTTTCTGTGATTGAAGAGGGGGCGCGGTCTTGAGGTAGGAAACGGAAATGGGTAAAAAGAAAAAAAACAATAAGAAAAGTGCGGCGAAGTCCGGAAGAAATGCTCCGTGTCCTTGCGGAAGCGGGAAAAAGTATAAAAAATGCTGTCTGAAGAAAGAGGAGCTTGAAAAAGAGGAGAGTCGTCGAGAAGCCGAGTCGCTTCGCCAGATGTGGAAAGAAGCGGAAGCGAAGCGCGAAAAGAAGCAACTCGAGCTGGAGGAGTATTTCGAACCTTTGGAGGAGGAATACGACGACGGGAGCGAGGACGACGACGGGAGCGAGGACGACGACGGGGGCGAGGACGACGACCGGAGCGATGACGGCCCGGCAAAGAAGGCGCCTCCTCTCGAAATCCCGGACGTCGCTTGGGAACTCGACGAGATATCGGACCAGGACAAAGCCTTGATCGAGGACTGGCACGATCAATTCCGGAAACTGGAAGACCCGGGCGAAATGACGGACCATCTGAACTCGTTCATCGAACGCCACCCCGGCCTGGTCGATCACCTGGAGCTTTATGAGGAAGTTCTTTTCAATATTGTAGAAACGTTCGGGTCGCAACAACGCCATGAGGAAGCCATCGTGCTTCTGGAGAAGATCCGCCTCAGCTATCCTGAAACCTACAAGCAGAGATACGGCTATTATGATTTCTGGATTGCCAGCTACAAACTCGCAACCGGGAAAAAAGACGAAATACCCAACTTTTTGAATTATTTCATAGAGTACCCCGACCGCTCCCCGGATCATTTGTTCCAGCTCGTCAATTTGCTCGAGGCGTTCGACTGTATCGATATATTGCAGATTTTCGTCCCTCGGATTTATGTTCCCGTTTGCCGTTCTGCGAAAATACTCGGCGGCGGCGATATCTTAGAAACCATGGAGGCTATTCTTTTCGCCCGTCACGCCAAGCCCGATTACACCCGCGAGGACGCCGAAAAATTGGCTGCGGATTTTTCGGCTTTGGATGTCGAAATCATTGGTAAATATCGTTCGCCGGAAAGAATGGAAAAGCTCTTGTCGCAAATCTTCGCCTCGCCTCCCCCTTGGAAAATCGACGACTGCCACACTCGGAAGCAGTTGGTGGAGCGTTATCGGACAGTCGCCAGGAATTTTTCGGGGTACCTCGTTTCGAAAAAGGGCATGGAATGGGGCGCCGCACATTTCAACATGCGAAAGCTCTACAGCTATTTGGTGAAGGTCGTTCCCGAAGACATGTTTCCGAAGACGCCATTTGTCTTCACAAGAAAATTCGTCGAAGAAACAGCCACGGCATTGTCGAAAGATTTCCTTTTTATCCAAAGCACCTCTTATTTCGGTATCTTGAACGCGATCCACCACTTTGCCGACTACCTTGTCGAGGCCCAGTCCATTTCCCCGGAATTCCGCGACGAAATACAACAATGGTGCGCTGAGTTGCACGTCGAAGCGTATCCCATACTTGCCGAAAATGCATTCGAGGCCCTCGCCTTTGAACGTTTTCCGCTGGTTCCCGCATGATTCAAATTCATGTCGAGACCCGGACCGATCCGCACGACGACAATTCCAACAGGGTTGCGGGTGCAAGAGGTGGATGAGACGCTTTTTTTCAATGAGCAATAACAAAACCGAAGCCCCCGACAACATCTCCCGAAAGACGCCCGTGGTGCTTTGTCTTGTGGCTGTATTGCTATGCTTGGTTTATGCCTTTGCCAGAGCGAGCCTGACCGGCTGGTGGAGGCAAGCCGGAGGCGGCGTCCCTTACGTTTTGTTTTGGATTTCCTTGTGGTTCGTCGCGTTGCCGAATCGGAAATTCATTTTGCCGATTTGTGTCGGCGTGGCGTTGTTCACGTGCTTGCTCGAATTCCTCCAGCTTTGGAACCCTCGACCCCTTTCCGCGATTCGCGCGACAAAACTCGGCGCGGCATGGCTGGGCAGTCAATTCGCCTGGGCCTACATCCCCCCTTATTTTATAGGTGCCGCAGTCGGTTTTCTTATGCTTCACCTTTTGTTCATTAAACAGCCCGGAAAATGAAAAAGCGGGCTTGGTCTTAACATCGGCCACTTTCAGGGACTATCGTCGCGGCGGTCGTCATTCCGGGCGGAGCGGCATGCACCCCGGGTGTCGATAAAACAGGTGGATTCCGTCTTTTCCGGGAATTTCCTGACTGGAACATGTAGCGTAGACCCGGAATCCAGGCGGCCGAATTTAGAACCAAGCCCGAAAAAGCTCGCACGCCAAGACCCGAACCTGTTCCAGCCGTGGTGAGAGTTGGCCACGAAAGAACACGAAAGCCATGAAAACGGCCGCAAAAACTTTTCGACCTGCACGGTCGGCATTCTCGCAAAAAGGTCCAAAGCCGGATAGCCCCGGTAGCGCCGCCTTCCACGGCGGCGCGGAGCCCCATGCGTTCGGAGAGCCTGGTTCCTATTTCCCGATGATCAAGTTCTTTCCGCCGACCTGACCGAGGAGACCGTCATTCCGGGCGCAGCGCAGCGGAAACCCGGAATCCAGGACATCCGCAGAAGCGCATGGATTCGAAGCTTTCGGGTAAATGACTAAAAAAAACTCTGGTAATAATCAGTTTTTTTTAAGATGACCCAAACCTGCATGATCACAAGGAAGCCTTTTCATGTGCCTCCCGCAAGCTGGCCACGGGCAGAAAAAGGCTTAATGAATCAGGCAACGGTATGAAGCCAAACACCAAATAGAACATTCTTGCCTTTTCATCCTTGGCATCCACAAAAAAGCCTGTGATGCCAAGGTTTTCCGAAACAAGCAGAACCCTTTCCATGGCATTGACCATCATCGACGTTCCCAGTCCATGTCCCTGGTTTTCCCTGCTTACCGCAAGGCGCGCGAGCTTTGCGGCGGGAACGACCGGCGGATATTTTTTCGCATAATCCGCTCCTTATCAATGATTTCCTTGGCCTTTTCAAAAGCGGCTTGAATCATGAAATGGTCCACCGACTCTCCCTTTATTTCCGCAGCCAGTTGCAATGCATTGTAAATCCGGACGGGTATCAACGCGGAGATTTGCTCGCTTTCATTGATTGTATCCATGTTTTCTCCATTCGGCACTTTCCATGAAATTTGGGGCTTGGTCTTGACATCGGCCACTTTCAGGGACTATCGTCGCGGCGGCCGTCATTCCGGGCGGAGCGGTATTTACCCCAGGTGTCGATAAAACAGCCGGATTCCGTCGCTTCCGGGAATTTCCTGACTGGAACATGTAGCGTAGACCCGGAATCCAGGTGGCCGAAATTAGAACCGAGCCCGAAATTTGCATCCAAAATTTTTTGCGGGACGGAATCCATCCTTTGTGTTAAACAATTGTTTATCATATTCAAGATCATCAACCAAGAAAAAAGCCATCGGCAAATTCTTGCGACGGCTTCACCTCGAATACAACGCGATAGGCGACGTTATGCTGTTTTTTTTCCATACAGAAACATCCATTTCCCGTTGTTGTCTTTTTCGATTTTCGTTTTTGGTTATAACGTCGGCCAACCAACACCGTCATTCCGGGCGGAGCTTGCTTTAGGAACGAAAACAAAATTAATGGTACAAAGATATGCCGGAAGGTTTTGCCAGGCGCTACGGTGTTCATCGACTGTCATTCCGGGCGCAGCGGGCAAGTTCTACGTAATTCCGATAATTATCGGAGCTGTTGTCCGGCGTGAGGTCGGGAAAATGAGAAAACCCAGCGGAGACCCGGAATCCAGGCGCCCCATAAGAGATCCTGTATTCCGGGTCTCCGCTAAGTTCTATTATTCTTCGAAATCCCCGCAAACCTGAAGACCGTTGTTTTTTGGGGGAATCTTTGCAGTATGCCCGCTCCGCCCGGAATGACGGTCCGACGAGGCCTTCATTATTCTTTGAAAAAATGTTTCAGTTATTTAATTTTTGTCCCTTAGACCCGGAATCATAGAGATCTGCGGAAGCGCATGGGTTCGAAGCTTTCTGGATAATTACGAAAAAAAACTGATCATCGCGTATTTCGGCCATGCCTTCACCGCCTCGTTCCAACGCTTCACGTTGGAATGCATACCAGGACGCGAATCGTCCGCGTTCCGCAAAGGCATTCCCGAAAAAAGAACCAAGCCCCGTTCGGATTCCAATATGGCGCAGGATCGGACACCGCGCCGCCGTGGAAGGCGGCGCTGCCGGGACCAACGAGTTTTGCCGATTATCACGGATTTTGGGGGGTGAATATCTTCGTGCTCTTCGTGGTTGAATATCAAGGCATTCTACCACGAAGGACACGAAGAGCACGAAGCAGGACCGATCTGAAAAAATGGCAGCCAAATATGGATCATTTTCATCACACCAGGGATAACCCCCGAAAATCGAATTGAAAATGCTCACATTGCCCCATCCTGCGGTTCAATATGTGGAGTGGGCATCCCTTGCCCGCTCAGGACGTTCTGGAAGGTGTTTTTTCACAAATCATGATTCTGCCGCTTTTCTTGCCATTTCCAGGTTGTTCCGCACCGTTTTGGTATCGGGATGGTCCGGCCCTAAAAACCGTACGAAAATAGCAAGGGTCCGTTCGATAAATTCCGCCGCTTTCCGGTATTCGCCCAAATTGTAATAAGCCATGCCGAGGTTGTTGTAGTCGCTAGCCGTATCCGGATGATTCTCCCCGAAGTTTTTCCGGTCGATGGCCAGGGCGCGCTCGAAATAGTCGATGGCCTTGCCGTATTCGCCCAATGAATCATAAGCCGAGCCGAGGTTGTTGGTGTAGATCGCCACTTGCGGATGATTCTCCCCGAAGTTTTTCCGGTCGATGGCCAGGGCGCGCTCGTAATAGTCGATGGCCTTGCCGTATTCGCCCAATGCCCGATAAGCCTCGCCGAGGTTGTTGTAGTCGATAGCCGTATCCGGATGATTCTCCCCGAAAAGCTCCCTATCCATTTCCAGGGCCTTTTCCGTCCATTTGATCGTATTCGGATAATCGCCCAGCATGTTATAAGCCTGCCCCAGATTGCTAAACAACACCGCCACATTCCCGTCCCCGTCCCGGATCGCCTCCTCGATGGTTTCCCCGGCGACATGCTCCGCCACTTCCAGTTGCATGGCCGCGCGCTCCCGGTACAATTGCATGTTTTTCATCGTCTGCCCCAGGTCAATCGCGTATCCGCACGCCTGCCGCACCCGGCCCGATCCCAGGCAATGGTGCACGGCCTCGGACAGCCAGGCGAAGGGGTGTTCGTCCGCGTTTGCCAGGGCGTTCGCGTACCACTCGGCTGCGGCGGCGTGGGCGGATTTCCGGTCCGGGGCCGGCAGTTTTCGCCATTCCATTTCCCGGATCATGGGGTGGACCCAGAACGTGTCGCCGTCCGGGCGGGTTTCCCGCTCCAGCAGGGTGAGCCACGCGGCCCTCTGGATTTGGGGGTTCGTGCCGAACAGGGCCATGGCGTCCGTCGGCACGGGCTGGCGGAAGACCGAAGCGTTTCGCAGAAACGTCCCGAATCCCTCGCCTTCGGTTTCGGTCATGATGTCGAACAGGTATTCGGCCACGTAGTCCGCCTGTTTTCCCCGGACCCGGTTCTTCAAATCGGTCAGGTCGTATTTTTCCTCTTCCGCCGCGATCTTGTCCAGCCATTCCAGGAGACGGGGATTTCCCTTGCCGGCCTCGACATACAATCGCCGGTGGTCGCTTGCGGCGATGTGCTCCAGTTTTTCGATCTTCTTTTTCAGGTCGGCCTCGCGCATGGACATGAGCGGGATGGTCGCCAGGTTCGTTTCCGGCAGGTCCGCGCCCATGTGCTCCAGTCGGAACGGATACCGGGAACTGACGATGATGTTGGCGTCGCCCTCGGCCCACGGCAGGGCCCGCAGCAGTCCCCGGACCAGGGGCAGGGCGTCCGAGTTGCGTTTGACGACGAACGCGTCGTCTTCGTCCGACGGGCCTGCGACCGCGCGTTCCAGGTTCTGTTCGAAATCGTCCAGGTAGACGATGGCGGGCAACTCCCGGAACGCCTGCCGGAACAGGGCCGCGATCCGTTCTTCCGGCGGGCTGTCCGCGTGCAAGGCTTCCAGGCCGGATTGAATCCCGTAGCGTTCGAACAATTGAATCAGCTTGCTGAACAGGTCCCCGGTTTCCAGTTCGCCGTGAACCACAACCAGTTTCTTTTGCTTGAACCGCTCGATGAACTTGCCGGCCAGACAGGATTTTCCCACGCCGGCCGCTCCGGTGATGAGCAGGCCTTTTTGTTCCTCGAATCCCCGGAGCACCCGGACGCCCCGCTGGATCTGCCGCCTGCGGCCCACGAATCCCTGCTCCAGGACCCGCACCCCGCTGTGTTCCAGGGTCCGGTACAGGGTTTTGCGCATGGTCGGGGGACGAATGCCCTGGCCTGCCGCGACGACGGCGCCGGGCCGCGCGGCGGAGCAATAGATCCGAAACAGAGCCCACGCCCCGTGCGCCTTCCGGACCTCCTGCCGCGCCATGCGCGCGGCCTCCCCCACCCCCTTGCCCATGGACAGATACCGGAACAACTGCGCGGCCAGCAGGGTGGCGGCCACGTCGGCCACAGGCCAGGCCCATCCCATGACAAAGGGAATGCCGCCCTGCACCATTTGCTCGGCGAAAGACGGAGCGTCCCGGCCCGCCTCCCGCCCGCCCGTGGAACAGCCGGACAGAAACAGGACCCGGGGCCGGAACCCCCGGAACGCCCTGCGGAGCCGTTCCGGGCCGACCTTGTCCTTCCGTCCGGTCTCGTCTTCCATATAAAACACCGGGCCGAGTTCGCCGTCGATCCCGGCGTGCCCGGACAGATGCGCCACGTCGAACCCGCCCAGGCCCTCCACCATGTCCCGCAATCCGTCCAGGGAGCCAGAATCCTCCACCTCCAGGTTCAGATGGAGCTTTTCCGTCCTTTCGAGAATCAGCTCCTCCTCCCGTTCGAAATCGAGCCCGTCCCCGCCCTCCGGGGAACACGCCATGAACAGGACCTTCAGAGGGCGCTTTTCCGGTACCAAGCTTTTTCCGCCCCCTTTCCCGCTCGCCAGACGAAACAGGTTCACCTCGCGGTCCGCAGTGATAAACCCGTCGCTAAACATGGCCTCGAAGGGCAAAATATCCAACTCCGGCGGCAGGTCCAGCCGGAGGTTCAGGTCCTCGCCCTCGTCTTCGGCCTTTTCCATCTCCGCCCCCAGCCGTCCGCCCGTGCCGTCCAGAAGATCGAACAGCGCGGACCCGAGTTCCCGAAACTGCGCGTCGCTGTAAAATCGGCAATCCGCCGACCCGGTTTTCAGGATGTCCTCCAGCCGGGCTTTGGAAACCTTGTGGGACGGAATGTCGTCGTAGCGAACATCGAACCGGTCCGAATCCGCCGGAAGAATACGAATCGTGCATTGGGTCATGGGGGCCTCCACGTGTCGAAGCGTTGTTCGTTGTTTTTCTGGCATTGCCAAACTTGCAGCGATCGAGAATTCGGCCACGAAATTTCACAAAAAAAACGAAACGATTTACGGGCGTTTTCGTGGCTTTTCGTGTTCTTTCGTGGCCTATTTGCCACTACTTGTTAAGCAGGGCCGTTTTTCGATGGATGGGAGGATAATTGAAAAGGAGGGGAAAATCAAGCGAAGCCGTTATCAGGATGACGGGCGGTATTTCCTTTTTTTCAAATTCCGGTTCTCAGCTTGAAAGAACAAGATATTTCGGTTAAAATCATATGGCAATATAAATTTAGTGGGGTTGTTTTATGGATATCACCGCATTTCAGTTGTCCAATCCTTGGCGGACCGGCCGGAACTGGCAGGTGCCGAGAAAAGCCGGCCCCATGAAGCAAATGAAAATCAGCCGGGGCTATCGTTCATTTCTGAAAAAGTATTCCCCCGAACAAGCAATCATCATAAACGAAAGCCTGTGGGAAAAAGAACGCATAGAAGGTTGCGAAGTGGAGGCCGTACCGGCCTCCGTTTTTTTGATGTCAGGAAAAGGTGGGCAAGGGGGTTGGTTCTAAAATCGGCCATGGATTACCTTGAAAATTCGGATTGACACTCCGAATTTTCAAAGTTGAAGTTTCCTTATGATTCAAAGACCCCAAAATATCGCCCAGCTGGCAACCGCGACACGGCGGTCGCCGGCAACCGCGCTGCCCGGCCCCCGTCAGTGCGGCAAAACGACTCTGGCCCGCATGTTCGTTAAGAATTCCTCCACGTATTTCGATCTCGAGTCCCGCCCTGACCGGCAGCGTCTTCAGGACCCGGAATTGATGCTCGGCTCTCTCGATGGCCTTGTTATCCTGAACGAGGTTCAGCAAGGACGCCACGCGTCTGAATTTGAAAAAAACAATAGGTTTTTTCGGCCTTCCAATACCAGAAAATGTTTGGAACCAACGCATTCATTCGTACAGCGTAAGATCGTCATCGACGAAATGATCGCTTGATTTGAAAAGGTCGATCATTTATAAACAATAAGTAGGCTTTATTTTAGTCTGCAGGAATATGCAACCGAATAATTGTGGTACAAAATATACGTAAACAAGGTATCGTCTCGAATCGCAATTGCTATTTCAAGGGATACTTTTATTGAACTTTGAAATAATCGACAGAATTCGACAAATCGAAACGATTGCCAAAGGATCAGGTATTAACGATTTGCATCGTCTTCAAAAGATATATGGGTCTAAAAATTGGCGAAAAATGAAGGGAATCGCGCACATTAGGTTATTGACCGGGAGAGTTCGGTTGGCCGAACTGCATTGGTATGAAGCGCACGGCATTGGAAAAAAAGAAATTAAGCGTAAACGCTATTTGGACTAAAAAAATGGAAGCACAAATCAAATTTGCGGAAAAATTCGCGGTCTGCATAAACAACGACCATTACAAATCCTCTTTGGAATTGCATAAGATTTATGTTGTCTTGCCAGATGAAGACGCTGCTGCCGACGGCGATATACGAGTGGTCGATGAAAGTGGCGAGGACTATTTGTATCCATCATCCTATTTCATTCCCATACAAGTACCGAAAAAGGTTGAAGAATCTTTGCTTAGAGTTCTATAAACAGTATTGAGAGATGCGAAGCGGAGGCCTTTCCGGCCACCGTTTTTTATTGAAAGCAATGGGTTGGAATCTCCAATCCGCTTGCTTTCATTCTCGAATTCCGTAAAGCCTGTGCGTGTTTTCCCAGATTTTCTGCGAAAGCTCCTCCGGATCTTCGCCGCGCACTTCTGCGATTTTCATCATCACGGACCTGACGAAGGCGGGTTCGTTTCGTCGGGTCTTGTTTTTTTGCGGGGCCGGGGTCAGGTAGGGAGCGTCAGTTTCGATCAGGAGTCGGTCCGTGGGAATCAGCCCCAGGAGCTTTCTCAATTCCGCTCCCCGCTTCTGGATGGTGGCGATGCCGGTCACGCCGATGAAAAGGCCCAGCGACAGATATTCGAGCATTTCCTCCTTGTTTCCGGAAAAACAGTGGACCACGCCCTGTTGACCGTTTTCCAGGTTCTGCTTGAGCATTTCCAGAAATCGGCCGGTGCTGTCCCTTTCATGGAATATCAAGGGCAGCTTCAGTTCGCGTGCCATGCCGATTTGCCGCGAGAACCATTTTTCCTGCACGTCCCTTGGAGAATACATCCTGTTGAAGTCCAGGCCGGTTTCGCCCCAGGCCATGACCTTTTCGCTCTTGGACAAGTCTTCGAGGATTCCGAGGACCTTGTCGTCGCAATCGCTGGCGTCGTGGGGGTGGATTCCCACGGACGCGTACAGATTGTCGTATTTTTCGGCGAGCGCGACCGCGCGCCGGCAGCTTTTCAAAGTGATTCCCACCACCATCATCTTTTCGACCCCGTTTTGCGCGGCCCGCGCCAGAACGTCTTCGAAGTCGTCCGTAAACGAGCGGTCGTCCAAGTGGCAGTGACTGTCGAACAATTTCATTTTTTTTAAAACCTATTCCTGGTTTCAGTGTTAAACTATAAAGAGCCTACAAGACTTAAAGCAAAGCGATCCTTATGTACGCAAAGGTACAACTTTGCAGAATTGTCAAATTCCATTCCGCCGAATTTCAACTTTACCTTGAACAATGCTGGTTATAACGGATTTGGGGGAGCGGCAATGTGTAGGTTGGGTTGAGCGGGTTTCGTGTTGGGTTTCGCTTGCTTCCCAACCATTTCGCGCGCAGTATCTGATTGTTTGATAGAATTCCGTAGCGAAACCCAACAATTGACGACGCTCAACCCAACCTACATTCCACCCACCCCCCAAATCCGTTATAACCAGGAACAATGAATGAGGCTATGGGATTTTTCTTTTGGTGGCAATCGCCAAGGCGGCTTGCGAAGGATAAAGACCGTTGGCTCGATCTACAATCATTTGACGCAATGCGCTGCCGATATAGGTTCTACTCATTATCTAAGTATTTACGCGCACGGGATTTCGTCAAACGCATTAAATGTTCGATTTGCAAATAATTGTTCAGTTCAGATGTTTCCTCCAACGTCAGCCCGGTGGTTTTTTCTCTGCGAATCAAATCCTCCACTCTTTCTTTAGCGGCTTGAGATGGTTGAAAAGCCGCCAGATCTTCAGGGGTCACTCCGGCCGCAATAAAATCGACAATTTCTTTGTATGCGGGCATAATGTTCATTGTCATATCCTCCTCTAACAAACAATTATTGAATCAACTTTATTAATAGAATGTTTTTTCGTTTTTTGTCAACGATAGCTGAACAACCTGTCTGCCATATCCATAATTGTTTCCATTTTTTTCAGTGATTGCACCCAGCAAGCGGGTATGTTGTCGAAACCGTAGTGCGCTCCAGCGACTTGGCCGCAGACGGCTGCCGTCGAGTCGGCGTCTCCCCCTAAATTGGCGGCTTTCAAAATCGCGTCCTTGAAATTGTCGGTGTTGTGGAAGCACCAAAGAGCGGCTTCCAGGCATTTGCCCGCAAAGAACGTGCTTTCGATGTCGTCTTCGCCTTTGTTACGGTACCCGCCTTGGGCGATTTGCGCGACGATCTCCGGGGCTTCAGGTTCGCACGGATTGCCGAAGAGAATCTCGTCCTTGGGCCTGCCCGCCAGGGCCTTGTGCAGCATGCGGCCGAAAAGGCGGCTTGCGTATATGCTTTCGGGCATTCCGTGGGTGGTTTTCGACGATTCGCCGGAATAGAATACGGTTCGGTCCTCTTCGGGAAAAAAGAACATGGGGACCGGGGCGAGGCGCATGATGCAGCCGTTTCCAGGTCGTTTCGGCCTGATGCAACCGGCGTATGGATTTCCCGTGCTTCGGTATTTCATCCACGCGGTCATAAATGTCTGCCCGAAGCCAAAGGCGTTGGGCCTGCTGCTGAATTTTCCCGCCAGCACCCACTGGCCGTATTGTTCCATCTGGTCTTGTGGGTCGAAACCGCCTTTGGTCGTCAGGCTTTCGGCCAGGCAGAGGGCCATGGCGGTGTCGTCGGTGTACTCGCCTTTGCTGATTTGCATTTTTCCGCCCTCGGTCATGCCGGTGACCGGAGGGAACGTTCCCCGGCGGAAAAACTCCAGGGGAGCCCCGACCGCGTCTCCGACCGCAAGGCCGAGGAGACATCCGAGAAAACGGTTTTTGTCTCTTTTCATGGCTTCAATCTTCGCTTTACTTCAGGTGTTCGATATGCTTCCAGTCCAGGTCCAGAAATTCTGCGGCTTTTCGATCAACCCCCTTCGCATCGAATCCCGCGACGATTTTTCCCACGGGCGGGTCGCAACAGGGGCCGCCGAGGTGAAATTGCGCCATGCCGACCGTGGCGTCCATGATGGTCAAATCGGGGGACCGGTATCGATTCAAGTCCGTGATCGACCGGTGCAGGGCCCGATGAAAAACGGATTTTTTCCAGTATCCGTGGCTGCCGGAATAATAGTGAGGCGGCGCAAACCCCATCATGTTTTTCAAGGAACCGGTGAAGCGGGCCAGGGAGTGTCTCTTGAGCACCGGAAGGGAGACGATGAAATGGGTGAAGGCGATTTCCGGAAGATGCATCTCGGGAAAATGGCGGCAATCGGGATTGCTATATTCGACAGAAGGTTCTTCGTTCAGGTCCACGAACGTTATTCCGTAGTCTTTGGAAAGATAGGAAAATCCCAGTTCGTGGAACATTTCCATCGTGCTTTTTCCCGGCTCTCCGGTGCCCTCGGCGATGGCTATTTCGGCGTCCGATACCTTGCGAATATACTTTAAGACAGCCTCGCAGAACCTGGGCGAGGTCGTCACCGGATGGGGGGCGTCGGTGACTAGGTTGGGCTTGAGAAGGACCTTGTCCTGTTCTTTCAGAATCTCGTCTGCGCCGATTCCGTCCAAGATTTTTGATACGGTGGAATCGAGGTCCTTGCAGTCGCACACCATGATTTCAGATCGAGTTCGCATACGGCTCAACTAACACATTCCGGCCGGAAAGAAAACGAAATTCCTGGTTGTAACGGATTTGGGGGAGCGGCAATGCGTAGGTTGGGTTGAGCGGGGTTCATGTTGGGTTTCGCTTACTTCCCAACCGTTTCGCGTGCCTTCTCCGTTTGTTCGATAGAATTCCGTAGCGAAACCCAACAATTTACGACGCTCAACCCAACCTACATTCCACCCGCCCCCAAATCCGTCATAACCAGCGAATTTCCATTTCAGGCTGACAGGTTGCAGCACCCTTTCTCCGGCAGGGCCGATTTGCCCATGAGAAAGATATCGACGGCCCGCGCGGCTTCACGACCTTCGGAAATGGCCCGCACGATGATGGACTGGCCGCTTCTGGCGTCGCCTGCGGCGAAAATGCCGGGGACAGGCGTCATGTAACGGCCGTCGGTCAAAATGTTGCCCCGGTCGTCGATCTTCAAATTCAAGTCGGAATAGAGCGGGTTGGGCTCGGTCCCCTGGTACCCGATGGCCAGAAGGACCAGGTCGGCGGGCCATTTTTTTTCCGAGCCGGGGACATCCGTCGTTTTGCGGGTGCCGTCCGGCAATGTCTCGGAGGCGAGGTTCACCGTAAGGACGTATTTCACCCGCCCGCCTTCCCCGATGAAGGCCTTGGTCAGAATGTCCCACTGGCGGTCGGCGCCCTCTTCGTGCGACGAGCTGGTGCGAAGCCGCATGGGCCAGTAGGGCCATGGCTGGTCCTTGGGTCTTCCTGTCGGCGGCATGGGCGAATACTGGAAGTTGACCACGGATTTGGCGCCCTGGCGATTGCCGACTCCCACGCAGTCGCTTCCGGTATCTCCCCCTCCGATGACAATCACGTGACGGTCCCTGGCGGAAATGACGGGAACGCCCTCTTCACGAGGTTGTCCGGCGACGCTCAGGTTGTGCTGTTTCAGAAAGTCCATGGCGAAATGAATCCCGGAAAGCTCCCGGCCCGGAATCGGCAAGTCCCTGGGACGCAGGGCGCCAGCGCAGACGACCGCCGCATCGTAGGCGCGAAGGTCGTCGCCGGTGATGTCCTTTCCAACCGTGACGTTTGTCCGGAATGCAACGCCCTCGGCCTCCAGAATCGCAAGCCTGCGGTCGATCACTTTCTTGTCCATTTTGAAGTCGGGAATTCCGTAGCGGATCAGTCCTCCCGGGCGGTCCTGCCTTTCGAACACGGTGACGGCGTGTCCGGCGCGGTTTAATTGCTGGGCGCAGGCCATGCCGGCGGGACCCGAGCCCACGACCGCCACGCGTTTTCCGGTGCGCGTCTCGGGAGGCTCCGGCTTGATCCATCCGTTTTCAAAAGCGTGTTCGACAATGTGCTTTTCGATCAGTTCTATGGTGACGGGTTCCGCGTTGATGCCGAGTACGCAGGCTTCCTCGCAGGGCGCCGGGCAGAGTCTTCCCGTGAATTCCGGAAAGTTGTTGGTGGCGTGCAGCCTCTTGATCGCTTCCCGCCAGTTCTTTCGGTAGACGAGGTCGTTCCATTCGGGGATGAGATTGCCCAAGGGGCAGCCGGACATGCATGTGGGGACCCCGCAGTCCATGCACCTTGCCGCCTGGGCGATCAGCTTGTCTTCCGGAAACGGCACATATATTTCGCGGTCGTCTTGCACCCGTTCGTCCACGGGCCGCTTTTTCGGCGTCTCCCTTTGGTATTCCTTGAATCCTGTTGTTTTTCCCATGTTCTACTTCGCCTTGTGACGTTTTTCATTCCTTCGTTTTTATTTCTATTCCTACGGATGGTGGCTTTTTTTTTACGCAGCACAGGGCCGCAAGTTGCATTTTCAAGATCCTCAAGGTAGCCAGACCATCCTGGTCTGGTCCATGCCTGTCAATTGCCCGATTTCGAAACATGTCCGAACCAGACCAGGATGGTCTGGCTACCTTGAGGCCGCGATTCCAGGCAAAAGTTTAAGTTGCAATCTTGTCGAGCGTGGCAAGGCCGAGCGCCTTTTTGTATTCGACCGGCATGACCTTGACGAATTTGGCTGCCGCATGTTCCCAATTGTCGAGTATTTCGCGAGCGACGGGACTTCCGGTATATTCCAAGTGCTTTTCGATCATGGATTTCGCTTCCTTCTCGTCCTCTTCTTCGGAAAAGGGCCCCAGTTCCACCATTTCGGTGTTGCACCTTTGCTTGAAATCGCCGTCGGGGTCGTAGACATAGGCGACGCCTCCGCTCATGCCTGCGGCCGCGTTTCGCCCGGTTCTTCCCAGAATCGCCACCCGACCTCCGGTCATGTACTCGCAGGCGTGGTCCCCGGTCCCCTCCACCACCGCATGCACGCCGCTGTTTCTCACGCAGAAGCGCTCTCCTACGACCCCGCGAATGTAGGCTTCTCCGGACGTGGCGCCGTAAAATGCCACGTTTCCCGCGATGATGTTCTTTTCGGCTTCGTAGCCGGGGATATCGGGCGGCCTGACGATCAGTTTCGCGCCGCAAAGGCCCTTTCCCAGGTAGTCGTTGGCATCGCCGACGATGTCCACCGTGATTCCCTTGGCGCCGAAAGCGAAAAAGCTCTGTCCGGCAGTGCCTCGGCAACGAATGACGACGGTATCGTCGGGCAGGACCCTGTCAGGTCCCAGGGCCGAAATCTTTCCGCTGAGCATGGCGCCGACGGACCGATAGATGTTCCTGATTTTCGTGTCGATGACCACGGGCTCCCCTCTTTCCAAGGCCGGGCGGGCTTTTTCCAGCAAAGCCTCGTCAAAGGAGAGATCGGGGCGCTTGACGCTTGACACCGTGCAATGGGTCGCCACCCCGGCGGGAATTTCGGGTCGCCGCAACAGGGGCGCGATGTCCAGCCCGTGGGCTTTCCAGTGGGCGAGCGCGGGGCCGGTGCGAAGGTTCTCCGATTTTCCCACCATCTCGTCGATGTTCCTGAAGCCTGCCTGCGCCATGATTTCCCGGAGTTCTTCGGCGATAAAGCGCATCAGGGTTACAACATGCTCCGGTTTTCCGGCGAATTTCTTTCGAAGCTCCGGGTCCTGGGTAGCGATTCCCACCGGGCAGGTGTTCAGGTGGCAGACCCTCATCATGATGCATCCCAGAGCGATCAGGGCGATGGTCCCGAAACCGAACTCTTCGGCGCCCAGCATGCACGCGACCGCCACGTCGCGCCCCGTTTTCAGCTGGCCGTCGGTTTCCAGGACCACGCGATCCCTCAGCCCGTTTTCGGCCAGGCAGACATGGGCTTCGGGAAGGCCCAGCTCCCACGGGACGCCCCCGTAGCGGATGGAGCCCAAAGGCGATGCCCCGGTGCCGCCTGCGTCGCCGCTGATCAGAATCAGGTCCGCGCCCGCCTTGGCCACTCCGGCTGCGATGGCGCCCACGCCTGCGGCGGAGACCAGTTTCACGCTCACCTTGGCTTCGGTGTTGGCGCATTTCAGGTCGTGGATCAGCTGGGCCAGATCCTCGATGGAATAGATGTCGTGATGGGGCGGCGGAGAAATCAAGCCCACGTAGGGCGTGGAATGCCGGGTCTTGGCGATCCAGGGATAGACCTTGAATCCCGGAAGCTGTCCTCCCTCGCCGGGTTTCGCTCCCTGGGCCATCTTGATCTGAAGCTCCCTGGCACTGCCCAGGTACGCGCCGGTCACTCCGAACCGGCCCGAAGCCACCTGCTTGATGGCGCTGTTTCTCCAATCGCCGTTTTCATCGGGCAGAAACCGGTCGGCGTCCTCGCCGCCCTCCCCGGAATTGCTTCTTCCCCCGATTCGGTTCATGGCCACGGCCAAGGCCTCGTGGGCCTCCTGGCTGATGGATCCGTAGGACATGGCGCCTGTCTTGAAACGCTTCACGATTTCGGTCCAGGGTTCCACCTCCTCCAAAGGTATCGGTTCGCCTTTCGGGACGATTTCCAGAAGTCCCCGAATCAGGCCCTCCCTTCGGTTCTGGCCGTCCACGAGGGCGGAGAACTGCTTCCAGGCATCCCGGTCCTCGCCGAAAATCGCCTTTCTGAAAAGGCCCAAGGCTTCTGGATTGTACTGCCGGGCCTCGCCGTCCATTCTCCATTGGTATTTTCCGCCCGACGGCACAACCCGCGAACCGGGCGGGCGTTTCACGAGAAAAGCGTCTTCGAAACGTTTCTTGGATTCCGTTTCCAATACTTTCAGATCGGCGCCGCCGATGCGCGATGCCGTGCCGGTGAAATACCGGTCGATCACCTCCGAATCGATCCCGACGCATTCGAACATCTGCGCTCCCCGGTAGCTGCGCAACGTGGAGATGCCCATCTTTCCCATGACTTTCAAAATGCCCGATTCCAAGGCCGAGACGTAGTTTTCCGCAGCGGCGGGATAGTCGAGGCTTTTTTCGTCGCGGCGTTCCACCATGTTCCGGATGGTTTCGAAGGTCAGGTAGGGGTGGACCGCGTCGGCGCCGAACCCCAGAAGGCAGCAGAAATGATGGACCTCGCGCGGTTCGCCGCTATCCACCACCAGCGAGCATCGGCACCTCTTGCCCTCCTCGATCAAATGGTGATGGACTGCCGACAAGCCAAGAAGCGCGGGAATCGCGAAATGCTCCTCGTCTACGCCCCTGTCGGAAAGAACGATGACGGAACTTCCGCCGTCCGCCGCTTTGGAAGCCTGCGATGCCAGACGGGAGATGGCCTCCGCCAGGGACCCGCCCGCCGGATAGGCCAGAGAGAGCGTGCGACTCGCCAATTTCCCCAGTCGTCCTTCCTTGATCTCGTCCATGGTTTCATGGGACAGGATCGGACTTTCCAGCGACACCCGCCTGCAATGCTCCGGGGTTTCCTCCAGCAGATTGCGCTCCGGTCCCAGAAAGACCATCAGCGAAGTCACCAGCTTTTCGCGTATGGAATCCAGCGGCGGGTTGGTCACCTGGGCGAACAGCTGCTTGAAATAGTCGTAGAGCAGACGGGTGCGCTTGGACAAAATCGCGGGCGGAGCGTCGTCGCCCATGGACCCCACCGGCTCCTTGCCTTTGGAAATCATCGGCTCCAGGATGAATTTGAAATCTTCCCGGGTGTATCCGAAGGCCGCCTGGAGCTTGTCAAGGCCGATGGCCCCCTCCGACTTCGGGGGCGCCGTCTCCTTGGATTTTCCGACTGCGACCATGTTTTGTTTCAGCCATTGCCCGTAAGGCCGTCTGCGGGCCAGTTCCTCCTTGATTGCGCCGTCCTCAAGGATCTTTCCGGCGGAAAGGTCCGCCAGGAACATCTGGCCGGGCCGCACCCTTCCCTTTCTGAGAACGTTTTCCGACGGAATGTCGATCACGCCGGTCTCCGAGGCCATGACCACCAGGCCGTCCCGTGTGACGGTGTAGCGGCAGGGCCGAAGCCCGTTTCGGTCCAGCATCGCCCCCGCCAGGTTTCCGTCCGTGAAACAGATGGCGGCGGGTCCGTCCCAGGGCTCCATCAGGCATGCGTGGTATCGATAGAAGGCCTTGAGTTCATCGCTCATGAGGTCGTCGTGCTCCCAGGCCTCGGGGACCATCATGAGCATGGCATGGGGAAGGGACCTTCCGGCGCGGCACAGCAGTTCCAGCGCGTTGTCCAGGCTGCAAGAATCGCTACCGTCGGGAGCGATCGCGGGCAAAAGTTCCGAAAGCTCGCCGAACTTGTCCGATGCCAGCGCAGCCTCCCTGGCCTTCATGGCGAACCGGTTGCCCTTGACCGTGTTGATCTCCCCGTTGTGGCACAGAAGCCGGAAAGGCTGGGCCAACGCCCAGGAAGGAAACGTATTGGTGCTGTAGCGCTGGTGGACAATGGCCAGGGCGCTTTTCATGTCCGGATCGGACAGGTCGGGATAGTATTGCGCGAGCTGCCGGGCCAGAAACATGCCCTTGTACACCAGGGTCTTGGCCGACAGGCTCGGTACATGGAAAACATTCTTGTCCGGCAAGGAGGAACTATCCACCGCGTGTTCGATTTTTTTGCGGACCGCGAACAGCTTTCTCTCCAAGTCCTCGCTTTCCAAATGCCCCTTCTTCGGAGCGACGAAATATTGAAAAATGCAGGGTTCCCCTTCGCGCGCGAGATCTCCGAGGCAGTCGCTGTCCACCGGAACGCGCCGTTTTCCCAGAACACAAAGCCCTTCGCGTTCCGCCATTGATTCCAGCACCTGACAAACACGGTCGCGGTTTTCTTCGGACCGGGGGAAAAACACCAGCCCGCAGCCGTATTGTCCCGGGCCGGGCAGGGCAATGCCCGAAAGGCTCGCGACTTTGCAAAGAAAATCGTGGGGCATTTGGATGAGTATTCCGGCGCCGTCCCCGGAGGATTCGTCGCAGCCGCTGGCGCCCCTGTGCGCCAGATTCGCCAGAATTTCAAGTCCTGCCGCCACAATGTCCCGCCCGGCAGTCCCGTCCGTGCGGCACACCATGCCCACGCCGCAGGAGTCGTGGTGGAAGTCCGTGTTGTAAGCGTTCTTGGAAAGATATCTGGTCATGTTTTCGCCATCCGGATTTTTTTTCGGCCTTTGGCCGATTTTTCGCGCTTTGGAAATTGCCGACAGACAAAATTTATAATATTTCGACCCTCGAAATGAAACACTTTTTTTTGACACGGAAAAATTTTTTGTTAACAATGGGCGAGATTTGTTATATTATTGGGACGATTTGAAGTTAGTAGCACTTAACAAGGGTAGAAATGTTCGGAAGTGCGGCTTGTATGGAAAAACTACAGTTCCTATGGGTTGGAGGCTCA
This sequence comes from Desulfobacterales bacterium, assembly GCA_963674505.2. Classification (GTDB taxonomy): domain Bacteria; phylum Desulfobacterota; class Desulfobacteria; order Desulfobacterales; family SKZT01. The sequence continues at coordinate 3,246,588 of CAXXIG010000001.1, read as the reverse complement.
AGCGGATCGGACGATACCGGAATGTTATCGGATTCTTGCGGTAGACGGCCAAAGAGGTGTCCTGCGTTCTTACAAGAAGACTCTGAATGGTAACCGGCATGCGGAACAAGCCTTTGGCAATGGTTGCGATTTTTCCGTAACCCTTTGCCGCCGAGGCGACAAGGCTTTGGCGTTGGCAGACGAGGCCCTTCGCAACAAGGAGCCCTTTCATGCCGTTTTTCTGGACGCCGACATGAAAAGGGGGCCTGACGAAAGACGAGATCCTGCTGGAATCGAGGATACTGACCATCGCGGACGTGGTCGAGGCCATCGCTTCGGACAGGCCGTACCGCCCGGCCATCGGCATGGAGGCCGCCCTGGAGGAAATTTCCTCGCATAGGGGCCGAATGTACGACCCGGACGCTGTCGATGCCTGCTTGAAGATCATCAAAGAGGACGGGTACCGTTTGAAGTAAGTTCGAGGAAGTGGAAACAAACCATGGCCGAAATAATCAACCTGAATGAATACCGTATCCGAAAAAGCGAGACGCGCCTTTTCGCGCCTTGGAAAAAGCGCTTCGAGCGGGATTTCGATTATTTTACGAGACTGTCGGACCTTCCGGACGGCATCCTGCGCGCCTTGGCCGGACCGGGGGAAAAGGCCGCCGCAGCTCTTTGGGAAATCGTCATGGCGCATTTGAAACTCGGGCCGGTCGCAAGCTTTCCGTTTCTGTCCGACGACGACCAGTTCGCCACGGCCCGCCATTCCGAACTTCTTAAAGAGCAGGTTTTTTTCGAGATCATGCGAAGACTCGGGTGGCTCGCGGATTATCCATGCTTTCGCCGCAGCCTGATTGCCATCATGGAATGCTTCGACAAGGGGAGCGAATTTTGCACGGGCGCTCTGCCGGAGGCCACTGATTTCCTGCCGGATTACTCCGAATACGAAACGCTTTATCCGGAACTGCGAAGGCACTTTTTGACCGAAAAGTTCGATCAGGCGCTCGATCTTTTCGAAAAACGCGCGATGAACGAGGGCGAACAGACATGAAACCCAAGCCCGCAAGACTGTCCAGGGCGGTGAAATCTGCCTTCGTCTTGCCGCCCGACACCAACCATTACGGCACCATTTTCGGGGGAAAGGTCATGGCCTACATCGACGACGTAGCCGCCATTTCCGCCACAAGGCACGCCAGAAAGGCCGTTGTGACCGCCTCCACGGACTCCGTGGACTTCCTACACCCGATCAAAAACGGCCAGTCCATCTGCCTGGAGTCCTTCGTGACCTGGACCCGCCGAACCTCCATGGAGGTCTTCGTCAAGGTGGTGTCCGAGGACCTTCTCACCGGAGAGCGCAAGGTCTGCGCCACGTCGTTTCTGACCTTCGTGGCGCTGGACGAAAACGGAAAGCCCTGCGATGTCCCTCCCGTAGAACCCGAATCGGAAATCGAAAAGATCCTTTACGACGGCGCAGAGAGCAGGGCCGAAATTCGAATGGAAAAACGAGCCCGTTCCAAGGAATTGGCCAGGCTGTTCGGTGTGGCCAAGCCGTGGGAGATATAAGAAGAAAAAGGCCGTTCGCTGTCAACGCGAACGGCCTTTGGTGATATGCCGGAAAGCCGAAGCTTTCCGGCTTTGCGAGGGGAACGGCAAAGGCTGCGGGCCGACCGTTCTACTTTGCTAACAAAGCGTGTCCCCCGTGAATGAGCGGATGCGGACCGCCGGGAGCCTACGAGTTGTCTTCCGTCTCCGTTTCCTCCTGGCTCGCGTCTTCGTCGCAGCCGGCGGCCATTTTCTTCAAGGCCTCGAAACGTTCCATGCATTCCTTTTCCAGGCGGGCGTGGAGGGTTTGCGCCTCGCCCGGGAAGGTCTTTTCCAGGGACGCGTAGCGCACCTCCCCGGAAAGGAAGGTCCTGAAGGAGCCGTCGGGTTCCTTGGAATCGAGAACGAACGGGTTCTTGTTCTCCTCCTTGCGCCTGGGGTCGTACCGGAACAGGGGCCAGTAGCCCGATTTGACCGCCATGGATTCCTCCTCCTGGCTCTTTCCCATGCCGCGCTTGATTCCGTGGTTGATGCAGGGCGCGTAGCAAAGGACGATGGAGGGGCCGGGATAGCTTTCCGCCTCCTGGAACGCCTTGATAAGCTGGGTCTTGCTGGCGCCCATGGCCACCGTCGCCACGTAGATGTAGCCGTAGGTCATCAGCATCCGGGCCATGTCCTTCTTGCTGGTCTTCTTGCCCGAAGCCGTGAACTTGGCCACCGAGCCCGTGGGCGTCGCCTTGGAGGACTGGCCGCCGGTGTTGGAGTAGACCTCGGTGTCGAACACCAGCACGTTGATGTCCTCCCCGCTGGCGAGCACGTGGTCGATCCCGCCGAAGCCGATGTCGTAGGCCGCACCGTCGCCGGCGAATACCCAGTAGGACTTCTTGGTGAACAGCATTTTGCTCTTGTAGATCTTTGCCAGGAGCGGATCGTCGAGGTGCTGGGGCAGAAGCGATTTGAGCACGTCGCCGTATTTCTTCGACTGGTCCCCGTCTTCGGAATTGGCCCTCCACTCTTTCATGGCGTTTTTCAGGTCCACCGGGATGTCCTTTTCCAGGGCTTCTTCCATCAACTGCGCCAGCTTTTTCCTTTGCTGCAAATGGCCCAGAAACATGCCGTATGCGAATTCCGCGGAGTCTTCGAACAGTGAGTTGGCCCACGTGGGCCCGTGTCCGTCCTCGTTGACGCAGTAGGGAACGGCGGGGGCCGAACCGCCCCAGATCGAGCTGCATCCCGTGGCGTTCGCGATCACCATCCTTTCTCCGAACAATTGGGTCAAAAGCTTGGCGTAGCTGGTTTCCCCGCAACCGGCGCAAGCGCCGGAAAACTCAAGCAATGGCTGATAGAACTGGCTTCCCTTGACCGAAAATCGGTTGGTGAGATGGCCCCGACAGGGAATTTTCTGCGAATAATCGAAGTTGGGGACTTCCTTTTCGGTCTGGGAAGCCAGGGGTTTCATTACCAGGGCCGGTTTCTTGGCAGGGCAAATGTCCGCGCAGTTTCCGCATCCCTGGCAGTCCAGCGCGTTGACCTGCATGCGGAAATGATACGACATGGAGTCCTTGCCCGCAGTTTTTGGGGCGTCGATCCTGGCCGTCCTGCGAGAAACTGCGGGGGGGGATATCTTGAAGTCCTTGCCCACGGCCTTTTTGGTTTCGAACCCTGCGGGGGCGGCCGCAAGCTCTTCGTCGGTCAAAAGCACCGGGCGTATGGCCGCGTGGGGGCAGACCATGGAACACTGGTTGCACTGGATGCAGTTTTCCACGATCCATTCGGGAACGTTGATCGCGACTCCCCGCTTTTCGTATTTGGTGGTCCCCACCGGAAAAATCCCGTCGGGAGAAAACGCGCTGACAGGAAGCGAGTCCCCTTTCTGCTTGTTCATGGGAAACATCACGTTCTTGACGAAATCCGGAAGCTCTTTTTCCGTCTCCGCCTCCTTTTTCGGCTCGATTTCGATCTTCGCCCAGGAATCCGAATATTCCACCTTCACCAGATTGTCCAAGGTCTTGTCGATGACGTTGTAGTTCAGCTGGACGACCTTTTGGCCTTTCTTGCCGTACATCTTTTCGATTTCGGCTTTCAGAAACCGGATGGCGTCGTCCACCGGAATCACGTTGGCCAGCTTGAAGAACGCCGTCTGCATGATCATGTTGATTCGGCCGCCGAGACCCTCCTCCTGGGCGAGCTTGACCGCGTCGATGTTGTAGAATTTCAGCTTCTTGCGCCCGATGTTTCTACGCATTTCCGCCGGAAGGTTCTTTTCCATGTCCGCAAGCGACCAGGGGGAATTGAGCAGGAAGGTGCCGTGGGGCTTGATTCCCTCGAGAACGTCGTAGATGTTCACGTAGGAGGGATTGTGGCAGGCCACGTATTCCGGCGAATAGATCTGGTAGGCCGACTGGATGGGCAGCTTGCCGAACCGAAGGTGGCTGATGGTGATGCCGCCCGACTTTTTCGAATCGTATGCGAAATATCCTTGGGTATATAAATCGGTATTGTCGCCGATGATCTTGATGGCCATCTTGTTCGCCCCGACGGTGCCGTCGGAACCCAAGCCCCAGAATTTGCAGCGAACCGCGTCGCCCGGTGCCACGCCGAGAATCTCCTCGATCTCCAGCGATTCGTGGGTCACGTCGTCCACGATGCCCACCGAAAAATGGTTCTTGGGCAATGTGGCGTTCATGTTGTTGAACACCGACTTGACCATGGGCGGGTTGAACTCCTTGGAACCCAGTCCGTAGCGACCGTTGATGACCATGGGCATGGTCCCTCTCTCGAGGAACGCCGTACAGACGTCGCGATATAGCGGATTGCCCAGGGAACCGGTTTCCTTGGTGCGGTCGAGGACCGTTACCCGCTGGACGGTCATGGGAATGACTGCCAGAAGGTGCGCCAGAGAAAACGGCCGATAGAGACGCACCTTGACCAGCCCGATCTTGTCGCCTTTGGCCACTGCGTAATGGACGTATTCCTCGATGGTCTCGCAGGCCGACCCCATGGCGATGATGGCCTGCTCGGCCTTGGGATGTCCCACGTAGTCGAACAGCTTGTAGCGCCTTCCGGTCAGCGCGCCCACCAGTTTCAGGTTGTGCGCCACGATCTCCGGCACTTTCTGGTAATATAGGTTGGCCGCTTCCCGCCCCTGGAAATAGATGTCGGGGTTCTGGGCCGTGCCCCGGCATTCGGGCCTTTCGGGATTGGCCCCCCGATTTCTGAATTTTTCCACCGCTTCCCAGTTGACCAGCTTCGCCATGTCTTCGTATCTAAGCATCTCGATCTTCTGAATCTCGTGCGACGTGCGAAAACCGTCGAAAAAATGCAGGAACGGCAATCCCGCCTCGATGGCCGACAAGTGCGACACCAAACCCAAGTCCATAACTTCCTGGACCGAGGACGACACCATCATGTTGAACCCGGTTTGACGCACGGCCATGACATCCTGATGGTCTCCAAAAATGGAAAGCGCGTGGGCCGCCAGCGCGCGGGCGGTCACGTGAAATACCGCGGGAAGAAGCTCCCCGGCGATCTTGTACATGTTGGGAATCATCAGCATGAGGCCTTGGGAGGCCGTGAACGTGGTGGTGTAGGCGCCCGCCGCCAAAGAGCCGTGGACCGTCGCCGCCGCGCCCGCTTCGGACTGCAGCTGGCGCACCAGCAACTGCTGTCCGAATACGTTCTTGAGCCCTTGCGCCGCCCATTCGTCGCAAATCTCTCCGATCGGAGACGACGGCGTGATCGGATAAATGTTGGCCACATCGCTCATGGCATAGGCCACGTGCGCGGCGGCGGTGTTGCCATCGACTGTCTTCATCTTTTTTTTCATTTGATACTCCTCTCTCCCTGTTTCTTCCTGTGCCTGTCCTGTGTGCCTGCATACGCGGAAGGACCTGCGTAACAACCCGTCTCTGAATGAGAATCGCCCCATTTCGGCAGTGGATAGTCTTTATATGAAATATCTTCAATTTTGTCAACGCTTTATTGCATTGCACAAAAACGGGCGCGGGATCGCGTCGATGATCTTGAGAAATTTGAAGATGCAATATTGGATATCGGCAACGCCGATGCGATTACGCGAAATTGCCCCGGAAATGGTGCAATGCAAATTTCGGTTTCTTCCCCCGTTGTCGCTTTTCGGGCACAATTGATATTCCGGTCTCCCGAATTCGTGAATGCAGGATGCCAGAAAAGCGACGGGAACCATTGTATGAAATCTCGGTTCATCGCGGATTTGTGGGGAGCGATAAAGGTAACCAGAACTTCCAGCTCTGGTCCCATGTCTCGTATATGCCGCCGTTTGGAAGTCGAGGCATGCCAGACCAGGATGGTCTGGTTACATTAGACACGCCTTTTCCCACAAATCCGCGATGAACCGAAATCTCTTGACAAAACACGAATCATTGTGTATCACGGCATTATGATTGAGCGCTCGCTCGGATATTTTCCCCTGCGGAGACGTATCCGAACAAAAATTCCATCGGCATCACTCACGCTTGCAACGAGCTGATCGGCAACGCGCAAAAGACATAGGGCTGACACTCGGTCAACAATAATTCTTACATTTGGGCGCCCATGGCGCGCTTTTTTTCTTGCGCTAGGACCGAAAAATCATTTATTGAGTGCATTTCGCATTGCAATCGTTAAGAATGCGGCGTTTGGGACCGCGACGGACGATTGCATTTTTTTTAATTTCAGCGAAGGAGAAGGAAACATGATCGAAATTCGGCTGCACGGCCGGGGAGGCCAGGGCGCTGTCACGTCGGCGGAACTCCTGGCGCTGGCCGCCATCAACCAGGGCAAGTACGCCCAGGCCTTTCCCAGTTTCGGGCCGGAGCGCAGAGGCGCGCCGGTCGTCGCGTTTTGCAGGATCAGCGACGAGCCCATCCGTCTCAGGACCAACATTTACAATCCGGACCTGGTGCTGGTGCTGGACCCGTCCATACTGAGGCTGATCAATGTGTCGGCCGGTCTGAAGGAAGAGGGTGCCTTGGTGACCAACACGAAATACACCGGCCAGGAGATTCGGGAGGAGCTTGGGATCAAGCACGCCTTGGGGACTGTCAACGCCACGCAGATCGCGCGGGAGGAACTGGGATTGCCCATCACCAACACGACCATGCTGGGGTCTTTGTTGAAGGCCGGGGACATCATGGACCCGGACGCGCTGATCGAACCTTTGAAGCACCGTTTCGGTCGTATCGCGGAGAAGAACATCCGGGCTTTTCAGCGCGCGTACGAGGAGACGGAGGTCATCGCCAAGGCGTAAGGCCGGGGAAGCTTGCGGGAAGGCGCGAACGTTTACCTGTCGTTTTTTCAAGTCCTTGCATTTTCGAGTCCTGTATTTTCAAGTCCTTGTGTCAACAAGCCCTTGTATTTTGGAGCTTTGCGTGTCGGGCACGGGGTTTCCCGCTGGCTTTCCGGCACTGGTTTCAGGATTGAAAAAGCGTGTTTTACATCGAAAGGAGTCAACCTTGTCAAAGACAATAGAAGAACCCACCTGGAAGGAGCTGGAAGTCGGTTGCGTGGTGGCACAGCCCGGCAACGCCTCCGTTTACAAGACGGGGGACTGGCGTTCCCTTCGGCCCGTGGTGGATAAGGACAAGTGCATCCGGTGCGGGGTGTGCTATCTGTTTTGCCCCGACATGGCCATCCACAAAGACGAGGAGGGGTATTTCGTGGCGGACCTGTACTATTGCAAGGGATGCGGAATATGTGCCAAGGAATGTTTTACCGGGTGTATCAGCATGATACCGGAGGAAGAATAGATGTCGACAAATAGAAAAGGAATCGAGGTATCGATCGGTGCGGCCGACGCCGTGGCTCTGGCCGACGTGGACGTCATCGCCGCGTACCCCATCACGCCCCAGACCCACATCGTGGAGCACCTGTCGGAGATCGTGGCCAAGGGGGACTTGGACGCGGAGTTCATTCCGGTGGAGTCCGAGCATTCGGCCATGAGCGTGTGCTGCGGATCGTCGGCAGCGGGCGCCCGGACGTTCACCTGCACCAGTTCGCAGGGCTTGGCGCTGATGAACGAGATCGTGTTCATCGCCCCCTGCATGCGTCTGCCCATCGTGATGATCCTGGCCAACCGGAGCCTTTCCGGTCCGTTGAGCATCTGGAACGACCACACCGACGTCATGAGCGTGCGCGACTGCGGATGGGTCCAGGTATTCACGGAGAACGGCCAGGAGGTTTTCGACCACGTGTTTTTCGGGTTCCGCGTGGGCGAAGCGCCCAACGTGTCTCTGCCGGTCATGGTCAACATGGACGGCTTCATACTCACCCACATGATCGAGGCTATCGAGTACTGGACCCCGGAGATGGTCAGGCAGTACCTGCCGGAATTCAAGCCCGTCAACCGTCTCGACCCGGACAATCCCACCACCATGGGCGCTTTCGGAATGCCCAACATCTTCACCGAGGCCAAGAAGGCGCAGAACGAGGCCCTCCTGAATTCCAAATCGGAGATTATAAAGGCCTGGAAGGAGATGGGCGACGTCACCGGCCGGTACTACAAGCCGGTGGAGACCTACAAGATGGAAGACGCCGAGACAGTGTTCGTCACCATGGGCAGCCTGAGCGAGACCGTGTCCATCGCGGTGGACGAACTTCGCGCGCAGGGCAAGAAGGCGGGTCAGATCCGTCTCAGGCTCTGGCGGCCGTTTCCGTTCGAGGAATTCCGCGAGGCGGTCAAGGCTGTGAAGAACCTGATCGTTCTGGACCGCGCGCTGTCCTACGCGGGCCCCGGCGGACCCGTGGCCAGCGAACTCAGGGCCGCTCTGTACAGCGAGGAAAAAAGGCCGAAAATCGTCAATTTCCTGGCCGGTTTCGCCGGTCGCGACGTTCCCGTCAAGGATTACGTCGACATGTATGAAAAGGCCTTGCAGCTTGTCGAGAGCAAGGTGCGCCAGGAAGACTACATCATTTACGGAGTCAGAGAATAATGGAATCATTGAATGTATATGCCGCGCGGCTAGTCGAGAAGGAAGAACATTTCGCCCCCGGCCACAGGGCGTGCCAGGGATGCGCCGAGGCGCTGGCGGTCAGGTTGGTGGCCAAGGCTATGGGAAACAACGTGGTGGTCTGTTCGGCCACCGGTTGCATGGAGATCGTCTCCTCTCCGCTTCCGTTCACCAACTGGAGAGTGCCATGGCTGCACGTGGCCTTCGAAAACACCGGCGCCACCCTTTCCGGGGTCGAGGCGGGTCTCAAGGCCTTGGCGCGCAAGGGCAGAATCAAGGACAAGAGGACCAAGATCATGGGCATGGGCGGCGACGGCGCCACGGCCGACATCGGCTTGCAGGCGTTGTCGGGCGCTTTCGAGCGGGGCCACGACTTCGTATACGTCTGCTACGACAACGAGGCCTACATGAACACGGGCATCCAGCGCTCTTCTTCAACGCCCTTCGGCGCCAGCACCACCACGTCGCCCTCCGGCAAGGCCAAGCCCTCCGGGCAGGTCACCTGGAAGAAGAACATGCCGGAAATCGCGGTGGCCCACAACGTTCCCTACGTCGCCACCGCCTGCTCCAGCTATCCGCTGGACCTGATGCAGAAGGTGAAGAAGGCGTCGGAAAAGCCGGGCCCTGCATACGTCCACATCCTGTCCGTCTGCCCCACCGGCTGGCGGCTCCCGCCCGACCGGGCCATCTGGATCGGACGGCTCGCCGTGGAAACCGGCGTGTTCCCCCTCTACGAGGTGGAGGACGGCAAGTACAAGATCTCTTACGATCCGGGCGAACTCAGGCCCGTGACGGAGTATCTCAAGCCCCAGGGACGCTTCCGGCACCTCACGCCGGAAATGATGGCATTCATCCAGGAACGCGTGAAGAAAGACTACGCGAAACTCCAGGCCAAGGCCGGCAAGTAGGCGAGATTCGCCTCTTTTTCACCACAGGCCGAGGCGAAACCGTTTTCGAAAAGGTCTTAGAAAAGGTTTATCGATATGGAAGACAAAGTAAGAGAAATAATCTTGAAGTACGATTCGGACAAGGCGTTTCTCGTCCCCATCCTCCAGGACGTCCAGAAGGAATTCAACTACCTTCCGAAAAAGGCCCTGACGAGGGTGAGCGTGTTTCTGGACGTGCCCCTGAGCCAGATCTACGAGGTCGCGACCTTTTACAAGGCGTTCAGCCTTACGCCCAAAGGAGAGCACCAGCTCAGTCTTTGCATGGGCACCGCCTGCCACGTGCGCGGCGCGGCCGTCCTGGCGAGCCATCTGGAACGTACCCTGGAGATCAAGCCCGGAGAAACCTCGTCAGATCTGAAGTTCTCCTTCGACACGGTCAACTGCGTCGGGGCGTGCGCCCTCGGACCGATTCTGGAAGTGGACGGAGAGTTTCACGGCAAGATGTCGATCTCCAAAGGCAACAAGCTGCTTAAAAAACTCGGCAAAAAGGTAGATACCGATGAAGAAGATTAAATCCCCTGAAGAACTGGAACAGTTCAGAAAAGAAATTCAGGAGCAGAGGGACCCGCAAAAACTGGTTGTCTCCGTGTGTTCCGGAGCGGGCTGCCAGGCCCTGGGCTCCAACAAGATACTGGCCGCCCTGAAGGAGGAGATCGAGTCCGCGGGGCTGGGCGACAAGGTCGATGTGAGCGCGGTCAAGGAGACGGGCTGTCCGGGTTTCTGCGAGCGAGGCCCCATCGTGGTCTTCTACCCCGAAGGCATCTGCTACCTCGGGGTGAAGGTAGAAGACGTCCCCGAAATCGTCTCCAAGACAATCGCCAACGGCGAAGTCGTCGAGCGTCTCGCCTACAAGGCCCCGGACACCAAGCAAGTCGTGGCAAAGGAATCCGAAATTCCCTTCTATCAGAAACAGCAGCGCCACCTGCTGGGCAACAACAGCCGAATCGACTCCAAAAGCGTGGAAGACTACATCGCCCTGGGCGGCTATTCCGCGCTGGCCAAGGCCCTGGGCACGATGAAGCCCGAGCAAATCGTCCAGGAAGTGATCGATTCCAACCTTCGCGGACGCGGCGGCGGCGGATTTCCCACCGGATGGAAATGGCATTCCACGGCAAAGGCCGAAGGAGATCCCAAGTACGTCATCTGCAACGCCGACGAAGGCGACCCCGGCGCGTTCATGGACCGCGCGCTTCTGGAAGGAAACCCGCACTCCGTGCTGGAAGGCATGATCATAGGCGCCTACGCCATCGGTTCCAGCCAGGGATACATCTATGTCAGAAACGAATATCCCACAGCAGTAACCAACGCCACCATCGCCATCGGCGCGGCCAAGGAGCTGGGGCTTCTGGGAGAAAACATCCTGGGCACCGATTTCAGCTTCGACATCACGATCATGCGAGGCGGCGGGGCGTTCGTCTGCGGCGAGTCCTCCGCGCTGTTCGCCTCCATCGAGGGCAGAAGCGGCGTGCCTCGTGCAAAGTATGTCCACGCCACCGACAAGGGACTCTGGGACAAACCCACCAATTTGAACAACGTGGAAACCTGGGCCAACGTGCCGCTGATCGTAAACAACGGCGCGAAATGGTACGCGGGAATCGGCACAGAAGGTAGCAAGGGCACCAAGATCTTCTCCCTGGTGGGCAAGATCAACAACACCGGCCTGGTGGAAGTCCCCATGGGCGTGACCTTAAAAGAGATCATCTACGACATCGGCGGCGGCATTCCCAAGGGAAAGGCGTTCAAGGCGGTGCAGACCGGCGGTCCTTCGGGCGGGTGCGTTCCGGCCGAACACCTGGACACCCCCGTGGACTTCGACGAACTGACCAAGCTGGGCTCCATGATGGGCTCCGGCGGCATGATCGTCATGGACGAAAACAACTGCATGGTGGACGTTGCCAACTATTTCCTCAAGTTTCTCGAGCAGGAGTCCTGCGGGAAATGCACTCCCTGTAGAGAAGGCATTCTCCAGATGAGAAAAATCCTCGACAGGATCACGGCGGGAGAGGGCAAGGAGGAGGACCTGGACACCCTGGAATGGATGAGCCAGGCGATCATCGACGGCGCCCTGTGCGCTCTGGGCGGCTCCGCGCCCAACCCGGTGGTCACCACCCTGCGGTACTTCAAAGACGAGTATCTCGCCCACATCCGGGACAAGAAATGTCCGGCCGGCGTGTGCAAGGCCCTGATCACCTTCTCGGTGAACGCGGACAACTGCACCGGCTGCCGCGCCTGCGCCAGAATCTGCCCGACCGGCGCCGCCAAGGGAGAGAAAAAGGAAGTTCACGAGATCGATCAGGAACTCTGCATCAAGTGCGGCGCCTGCGCCGAGGTGTGCAAATTCGATGCGATCACAATTAAGTAAAAACAAACGCAACGGAGTGTAAAATGGTAACACTGACGATAGACGGTCGGGAAATCCAGGCGGAGGAGGGGACCACGATCCTTAAAGCCGCCAGAAAAGCCAATATTCCGATTCCGAATCTGTGCTCCAACGAAGAACTGACCCCCTACGGGGCGTGCAGGCTCTGCGTGGTGGAGATCCAGCACGGAAAAAGGACCCGAATCGTGGCCTCCTGCATATACGAAGTCGCCGAGGGCCTGATAGTCGATACGCAATCCGAAAGGGTGTTGAACGTGCGCAGGCTCGTCATCGAGCTTCTTTTGGCCAGAAACCCCAAGCATCCCGCCTTGCAGAAGATCGCTTGCGACCTGGGAGTGGCAAAGAGCCGATTCGAACCCGACATCAAGGGCTGCATCCTTTGCGGCCAATGCATCCGCGTCTGCAAGGAGGTCGTGGGCGTGGCCGCCATCGGCTACGAAGGACGCGGGGTGGCAAAGCGCGTGGCCACGCCTTTCGAAGAAGCCCCCCCGGACTGCATCGCCTGCGGGTCGTGCCACTACGTGTGCCCGGTCGATTTCATTCCCATGAAGGAAAAAGACGGCGTTCGCACCATCTGGAACACCGACTTTCCCCTTCAGAAATGCGAATCATGCGGACGGTACTTCGCTCCCATCAAGCAGTTGGAATTTTTCAAGGAGCGCTACAACCTGCCCGCCGATCAATTCACCAAGTGCATCCATTGCCGGTAGGCGACGCGTCTGTGGCGCGTAGAACCAAAGGGGGTAACAGCATGGACGAAAACACCCAAGAACGGATAAAGGCCCTGGAAACCGCTCTGAACAACGAGCAGCGGGAGAAGGAATTTTATTTGAAACACGCCGCCCGCACGAAGAATTCGCTGGGCAAGGCCATGTTCGAGACCATCGCCGCCGACGAGGACGAACACTACCAGCGGCTGCTCGAACTGCACAAGACCCTGGAAAAGGACGGCAAGTGGCCCGAGACCATCCCGTTGAAGGTCAAGAACACGGTAGTCAAGGACGTGTTGAAGAAGGTCGTCGAAGACGTGGATTCCGAAAAGTCTTCCGACGCCGACGACATGGAAGCCGTCCAGATCGCCATCGATTTTGAAACCAAGGGCGAGGCGTTCTACAAAAAGATGGAGGAAAGCACCTCGAACCCCACGGAAAAGGAGTTCTTCAAGCTCCTGGCCGGCATGGAACGAGAGCATCGACTCTCCCTCGAGGACACCATGGAGTTTTTCAAGGACCCGGAGGGATGGTACCGCATGCACGAGGGCCATACCCTCGACGGCGCGTGATCGTGCGACCGGCGACGCAATGATCGAAGAGCGAAACAAACGAACATAATGCAATGAAATGCAAGGAGGAAAGACCATGAAAGCCAAGGAACAGGATTATTTTTCGGCCTTTGTGAGCATCAGCAAAGCGATCAGTTCCACGCTCAATCTAAAAGAGGTCCTGAATCTGATTCTGAAGCACGCGGTGGATTCCCTGGGCCTGAAGGCCGGTGCCATCAGCCTTCTGGATTCGAAGAAGAACCAGCTTCAACTCATCGCCAACCGCAACCTGAGCCAGGAATACCTGGACAAGGGCCCGGTGGCCGCCGACAAGAGCATGCCCGGCGCCATCCGCGACAAAAGACCCGTGGTGGTCCCCGACGTGGAACAGGACTCCCAGCTCCAATACCCCGAATGGTGCAAGAAGGAGGGCATCGGTTCGATTCTCTCCGTGCCCATCATGTTCCGCGAAAACGTCATCGGGGTCTTGAGGCTCTACGGCGGCGAACCCCGCGACTTCACCTACCGCGAGGTGGAATTCATCTCCGCCCTCGCCGACCAGGGCGGCATCGCCATCGAAAACGCCCGCTACATGGAAAAGGTCATGAAAGACCACAAAAAGGAAGTCGAAGAACTCACCGACTGGTTCGACGCCATGACCAGCGGAGGGGGGCTGGACGGCTGATAAAAGCGTTCGATTGATAGATCGTCGGAAACGTATTCCGGCTGTTGTGAATGATGATCAAAGAAGCGCCGCCTTTTCAGGCGGCGCTTTTTGTATTCTGGCGCATCTCGTTCCCACGCTTCCAGCGTGGGAACGCATTAGAGGACGCTCCAACGTCCCATCAAGCGCAGAGCCTCCGCTTTTTTGGGTTTTTATTCTCGTTGACAATAAGTGGGGCCCTGCCATAATAGGTTTATGATACGGCACTGTCCGTATCTGGATTGATTCAAATCGCGTCGCGATGATTCGAAACAGGCTGTTGTTCGCACAGTTCTGTGAAGACGCCTCGTGTTTTTTGCATTCGCATCTTGTTTTCATGAAAGGCGCCGGAACGCGACAAGGGAGGTAAGAAATTGCTGTCGGCTGTCGAAGAAAAAAGGTTGAAAATATCAAAGGCCACGGAGTTGGGGAAGAAAGCGAAACTATGTCAGTTTTTTACCCCAGAAAAAATCGCTCGTTTTATGGCTGGATTGTTCGCAAAAAAGCCGGACGTCACTTGCCGCCTTTTGGATGCCGGAGCCGGTATCGGTTCTCTATCCGCAGCATTTCTGGATAGGTTTGTTTCGGGGGATTTATGCTTTGAACGCGTGGAAATCGATGCTTTCGAGATCGACAAAGCTATTCTTTCCGATTTGAATGCCACTTTAAAAACCTACAACAACAAGGGAAATATCAATGCGAATATCCGAAATGAAGACTTTATCGGGGCTGCAGCCGATTCCATTTGCGGGAACCTGTTTTCGGAAGCTCTGCCGAAATACACCCATGCTATTCTGAATCCGCCATACAAGAAAATTCGAAGTGATTCCAAACACCGCAGGGCTTTGAGGCAGGCGGGAATCGAAACGGTGAATCTATATTCGGCTTTTGTCGCATTGTCCTTGGTACTCCTGGGAAACCAAGGTCAACTCGTTGCTATCATTCCGAGGAGTTTTTGCAACGGACTTTATTACCGCCCGTTTCGTAAATTCATTTTGCAGCGTGCAGCGATCCGGCACATTCACCTTTTCACTTCCCGCAAAAAGGCGTTCAAGGATGACGACGTATTGCAAGAAAACGTGATTGTATTGCTGGAGCGGAATGGAAGACAAGGCAACGTAACGATTACGACTTCAACCGATGGCAAATTCGACGACATTAAAAGCTTCGTACATCCCTTTACATCGATTGTGCTACCAGACGATTCCCACCATTTCATTCATATTCCGACTTCTCTCGAAAAAAATGCCATTGAACTGTCGAAATCGATTCGCTTTTCTTTGGAGGACTTGGGGATTATGGTATCGACCGGTCCAGTGGTCGATTTCAGGGTTAGGGAACACCTGCAAAAAATGCCTGAGGCGGACTCAGTCCCTTTGTTGTATCCTATCCATTTCAGGCAAAAATCGGTGGAATGGCCCAAATCGGGCTCAAGCAAACCAAACGCGATCAAACGGAACTCCAAAACGGAGAAGTGGCTCTATCCAAGAGGTTATTATTGCGTTGTGCGTCGTTTTACCTCCAAGGAAGAAAAACGACGCATCGTCGCGAATGTCGTAAACCCAGATACTTTTCCCGACGCCAAGGCACTCGGCTTTGAAAACCATTTGAACGTATTCCACGAAGGAAAGAAAGGCTTGCCCAAACTCCTCGCCTACGGCTTGGCCACTTTTCTCAATATCACGGCAGTCGATGAAAATTTCAGGCGTTTCAATGGCCATACCCAAGTAAATGCAACGGACCTCAGATTGATAAAATATCCAAACAGAAAGACGCTGTTGAAAATGGGAGAATGGGCTATCAGATGTGAAACACAGACTCAGGAATTGATCGACCAAAAACTTGACCTTATCGATTCATGAACTCTGAAAATCACAAACATATCGCGGAAGCAATCCAAATATTGATTTCACTTGGACTGCCGCGCGCGAAACAAAACGAAAGGTCCGCGCTGTGCCTGCTTGCGCTTGCCGACCTAACTCCCCTATAAAGATGGTCCAAGGCTCAAAATCCTCTTATTGGAATCACTCCGATCATGAATTGGATGCGCAAGCACTACGAAAAAGATTATGCTCCCAATACACGAGAAACAATACGAAGGCAATCCATGCATCAGTTCGCGGAGGCTGGAATCGCACTGTATAATCCAGATAAACAGGATCGCCCGGTCAACAGCCCTAAAGCGGTTTATCAGATAGAGCCCGAAACGTTGAAACTCTTGCGAACCTTCGGTTCAAAAGCCTGGTCCGAAATGCTGGCGGACTATCTATCGAATCGTGAGACCCTCGCCTCCAAATATGCCAATGAACGCGAACAAAATCGGGTGCCCGTGCAAATTGCAAAAGGGAAAAAAATCAGTCTCAGCCCAGGAGAACACAGTGAACTTATACGGGCGGTCATCGAAGATTTCGGCCCTCGTTTCGCTCCTGGTTGCAAGTTGGTGTATGCAGGAGATACGGGCGAAAAATGGGGCTATTTCGACGCAGCTTTGTTGTCCAAGCTCGGCGTGAAGGTCGATTCTCATGGCAAAATGCCCGACGTGGTTCTTTTTTATCCTAAACGCAACTGGCTTCTTCTTGTAGAATCTGTCACAAGCCACGGTCCAGTTGACGGAAAACGCCATTCGGAGCTTGCGCAATTGTTTGCCGATGCAAAGCCCGGCTTGGTTTTTATCACGGCTTTTCCCGACAGATCTGTCATGGCAAGATACCTCAGCGACATAGCCTGGGAAACCGAAGTGTGGGTTGCAAACGCCCCATCGCATCTGATTCACTTTAACGGAGAGCGTTTCCTGGGGCCACATGAACCTGATTAAGCAAAAAATGATAGAAAGATGGGGGGGCGAAAGAAAACCGGTCCTGTTCTCGAAAAAAACGCACGGGTGCGTTCAAGCTATGGTACCCAATCATTAACCGTGTCGGAAATCGTCATCAAAACCCTGAATTGCCCCAAAGGGGCATGGCCCGATGGCGCAAAGAAACTAAGAAAACAGAAAACGTTTAAAGGCGTCGATATCGAGTACGCGGCCCATGCGTTTGTTTGCCAGGTGCGGTCTCCGCGCTTCGACAGGCGTTGGAAGACGGAGAAAAAAGCGGGTTCGGCCATTATTCTTTGGGTGGAATTATTAAAGATCTCGATAATGAAGATGGTGAAAACTGATGTTGCCTTTGAGAATGACAAAAAATTCGTTCTGGATCTGAAAGAAATAGAACACAAATGTTTCGGAGATTGTTATCCAATTGACAGCATGAAACCCATGAGGATTGAACGGACCTTCTTCAACAATGCGGATCGCGAAACGGAGGAAGCCATGAGAGAAAAATATAAGAATCCAAAAGCTTTGGAATGATGCAATATCGTTGATTGGAAAAAAACGAACAACACAATGAGATGAATTAAATGGGGAAGGACGGTCGTAGTTCGAGCCCCTTGTAGTCTGCGACGAATCCGAATTCCACCAGGGCGGCCTTGTAGGGACTGTCGATGGCGGAAACATAGTTGACGGTCTCTACCATGACGAATCGGCGCGGGTTGAAGGAGCGACCCAGGAGTGTCTTAGAAAAGGCGAAGTAGCGTTGCAAATGGGGACAATCCGGGGGAACTTGGATATGAAGGGCCTTGCCGTTTTTGGCCGCGACGACCACGAGTTTTTCACCGTGAAAGACAAGGTGGCAGGAAACCTTTCGGGGTGGAAGCTTCTGTTTCAATTCTTCCGGGCCGACGCCGCAGAGGGATGCCGGATCGGTGGCGTTCATCCAGTAGACGGAGTCCTCCGGCAGGTCTCGTTTGAGAACGCGGAACGCATCGCGGGATGCGAACTGGAGACCCGGAATTCCCTCGAAGAAAACGCCGGACAGAATTTCGCCGGAAAGCTCCATCATGCGAAGGGTCCGGAAGAGTTCCCTCCATTGCAAAGCGGCGTTTTCGCGGAGCAGAAGCTCGCGGAACAGGACGCCGTAGCGGCGAAAAAGCTGCCGTACGCGGTCTTTTTTCAATTCCGCAATCTCCATTTCGTCGGAACCTTGGGCGGGAGCGTCGAAAATTCGCCAGGAACCCGCCAGCGGACGGGTGGATTTCCAACGGTCGAACCCGTCGCGAAGGGATGATGCATAGCGTCTTCTGGTGCCTGCGAAGCCAGTCGTTTTCGCCGGTTTGAAATTGTTCAGGATTCCCGACCGGACCGCTTCGAATGTGTCTGCGCCGACTTTGCCCCGCCAGGCCAAGTCCCACAATTTCAACGCGGTCTTCTCCGAATCGAGCCCCGCATGCTCCGTGATTTCGAAAAAACCGTATTTGCCGCTCGAACCGGGAAAAAGTCTTGCGATTTCCGTATTCATATCGGAGCCGGTTTTGCTTTCCCGTCCGTTTTTTCCGTCTGAATCCACCTTAAACAGTTCCAGATCTTCGGGGAATGCGAACCCGACCTTTTTTTCGCCGCAACCGAACCAGCACAGATCGCTCGAATGAAAAAGGCTGTCGAGCCAGGCGGGATAGTAGGGGGCGAGTCGGGCGGGAAAAATGAATTCTTCCCAGGCGTGGGCCGGGGCGCACAAGCCGAACAGTTGTTCAAGCCGGTCCTGCAGGTCCTCTCCCGATTCTCCTGGCGAGGTCAAACCCTGAAGAGATGCGATGAACAGAGGCAGCTTGTCGAGGGAAAGCGGTTCGAAAACAGGTCGTCTCGCCTTTCTGGCCATCCGCAGAAGAATCTCGAAGTTTTCCCGGTCGCATATTTTCGGCCCCGATTCCTCGTTTCCGATCCGGATTCTCACGACTCTGTTGTCTCGTTCGAGCCTTTCCAGAGTTTCATGCACCGAGGAATCGGACAATCCGGTGACTTTCCCGATGAATTCGAAGGAAACAGGTCCATAATAGGAGAGCCATTGTCCCAAGAAATCGGAGGCTTGCGCCTTGCTGGTCTCATCGTTCTTTTGGAGGCTTTCGAAAAGATCGTCCATCGGACTTTCGGGTTTTTCGAAAGCCCTTGTTTCCTTTTCGAATGCATGGATGAAAACAATTTGTTTCGCATCGATTCCCAAAGCGTCGGATATCAGGGGCAGGGTTTCCAACGCGCAAATCGAATCGATGCTTGCGCCGGGCAGGCGGACGCCCGCGATCTTGGGACCGAGTTCTTTTCCAAGCTTTGTTTCTGGTATGCTGCGATCCCTTTCTATGGCGGCTAGCAGGGTCTCCCATTCGGGCCGGGCGATCAGGAGTCTTTCCTTGGTCCAGTCCAGCAGATCGTCGGCGTCCGACGGGCAATATCCCGGCGCGGTGCGTTGCAGCTTTCCGTTCAGCTCTTTCACCAGTTCCGGCGAGATCATGCTCCCGAGCCTGTCGGCGCCCGCAGCCATGCGGAACATGTCGTCCGAGATTCCCGACGTTTTTCCCGATTCCGGCGTGTCGTCCATGTACATGTACTTGTTGGTTCTTTGCCACAGCAGGCTGTCCGCAAAGGGCGAGACCGTCTTGGTGACGGTTTCCCCGACTCGGATGCCGCCCTCCGAAAGTTCGTCCAGGAGCATTTTCAGGTTTTCCAGGTCGAAATCGTCCTGAAGGCAGGTCCTCCATGTCTCCGCCAGGATCGGAAAGTCGGGGGCGACCATGACCGCGTCCAGGAGCTTTTTCGACCGGAGACGGTTCAGCCACAGCGGAAGGCGCTTTGTAAAACTCGCTTTGGGCAGAAGAAGCGCGCGTCCGGCGTTTTCCCGGAACCGCGCGCCGAAAAAGCCTGTTTTTTCCAGCTTGTTTTTCAGCAGAGATTCCACGTTGTCGGCATGGATCAGGCTTAGAAGCTCCGCTCCGCCGAATTGGTGCGGCAGCATGGCCAGCAGGGCGTCGTCGTCCGCGAAGATTTCCAGGGAATGCCCGAAGGATTTTTCCCACGCGCCGGAGATGGCCATGGCCAGGGGGCGGTTGATTCTGCCTCCCCAGAGGGTGTGAATCACGACCTGCTTGTTGTCGGAACGGTTTAACGGGTCGTCGAAATGCTCGATCAGGATGTGCCGCCGGTGCGGAAGCGGCGCGCGGGTGGCTTCTTTCTGGCGCTTGAGAAAGGAGACGAGTTCTGCGGCCGAAGTCTGGTCCATGCGGTGCTTAGAGCGGAGTTCCGTTTCGAAAGCTTCGGGGTCGCGATCCAGCAGTATGTCGGCGCGTTCCAGGAAAACGGCGATCTTTTCGGAAAAATGGAAGTCGCGGTTCCGGGCGTCGGCCCGCCAGAAAGGGATGATGCCCGGAGCGGTTCGAACGCGGGAGACCTCCACGTCGTTGTGGGTGATGCGAACGATTTTCCAGGTCCCGGAGGCCAGGGCGAAGGTCTCTCCCACGCGGCGCTCCCTAACGAACTCTTCGTCCAATTCCCCGATCTTGGCCCGGGAATCGGCCATGCGCATCCCGTAGTAGCCCCGGTCCGGTATGGTGCCTCCTGCCATGTACAGCAGCATCAAGGTGCCGGATTTGGCTTTGATTCTGTTGTC
The DNA here is from genome assembly GCA_963674505.2 of Desulfobacterales bacterium. Classification (GTDB taxonomy): domain Bacteria; phylum Desulfobacterota; class Desulfobacteria; order Desulfobacterales; family SKZT01. The sequence continues at coordinate 3,226,338 of CAXXIG010000001.1, read as the reverse complement.
GATCCGGTCGATGGAAATCCGGGGCTGCAACTCGCGCATCCTGAAATCGGCGTATCGTCCGGCCAGCATTTCCAGGACCAGGTCGAACTGGCGGCGCGAAAGGTCCCGGTACGGCGCGCTGGTTTTGATCAAAGCGAACAGTTCGTTCGGGTCCCACTCCTGGACGCCGGCCATGGACAAGACGATCTGCGCGAGGACGTCCAGAGGGCAACGAACGGGTTTGATGCGCTCGATGTCTCCCTCTTCGACGCAGCCGGCCATGACTGCGGAGTTCAGAAAGTCCCTGCCGTGGGTCGGAAACAGGATTCCCCGGCTGACCTCTCCCACTTTGTGCCCGGAGCGTCCTATCCTTTGCAGGGCCGAGGAAACGGAAAGAGGGGTCTGGATAAGCGCCACCAGATCCAGCCGCCCGATATCGATGCCGAGTTCCAGGCTGTTGGTGGCCACGATGGCTTTCAGCTCCCCGTTCTTCAGTTTCTTTTCGACCGAAAGGCGAAGCTCCTTGGACAGGGACCCGTGATGCGAATATGCCAAGGGCGCCGGTTCGCCCGTATTGATCAGCCGGGTGACTTTTTCGGTCAGCCTGCGGCTGTTGGCGAAAAAGAGAGTGGATTGTCTTTTGCCGATGATTTCCTTGAAGCGACGGGCCAGCGCGGGCCACCAGGAGTCGTCTTCCAGATGCTCCCGCGCGTTTTCGGGAAAGCTGACTTCCACCGACAATTTCTTGGGAGCGTCGGACTGTACAATGGAAACGGGTCGCTTCCGATAGACCGGCTCTTCAAGGTCGCCTTCCATCCGGAATCCCCCGATAAACTCCGCCACCGCTTCTTTCGGCCGAACCGTGGCGGAAAGGGCGATGCGCTGGAATTCGCCGCAGAGCGGGACCAGCCGGTCTACTGCCGTGATCAGGTGGACGCCCCTCTTCGTTCCGGCGACCGCGTGGATTTCGTCCAGTACCACTGCGGCAAGTCCGGTGAAGAGCAATCGACCGCGTTTGGAACTCAGCAGGATGTTCAGACTCTCTGGAGTGGTGATCAGGATTTCCGGGGGCTTGTTCAGCATGCGCCTTCGTTCGTTTTGCGGCGTGTCGCCGCTTCTGGTTTGCACGCCGATGCCCGGAAATTGCACCCCGGAATCTTCGAACACGGCTTTCAGTTCTCCGATGGGACGCTTCAGATTGACGCGCACGTCGTTGTTTAAGGCCTTCAGGGGAGAAATGTACAGCACCCGAACCTGCCCTCGCGGCCATGCGCCCGTGATCAGACGATCCAGCGCCCACAAAAAGGCCGCCAAAGTCTTGCCGCTTCCTGTGGGCGATATCGCCAGCACATGGCGTCCGACGGCGATTTCCGGCCAGGCTTTTTTCTGGATTTCGGAGGGTTCGCCGAACTTCGATGAAAACCATTCGGCGATCAACGGGTGAAATAAACGCAAGGACGAAGAATGTGGCGGATTGTCCATAATTGAAGATTTGCTGTTTAGTCCCTATTGTTGAAAAAGCATATTTGTTGATAGTGAATTGGATACTTTTTTGATTACCACGAAGAACAGTTCGGTTCAATTGTATTCGTGTCCTACAGGGAGGTTGCAGCAATGATGAATTTCGAATTGCCGAAAAAGGTGGAACTGATAGAGGTGGGGCCACGCGACGGGTTTCAGTTCGAATCCCGGTTCATCCCCACCGAATTGAAGCTGGAAATTATAAATGCTCTCGTGGACGCCGGCATAAAGAACATCCAAGCGGCTTCTTTCGTGCATCCCGGGAGGGTGCCGCAGATGGCCGACGCCGAAGAGCTGCTGGCTGCCCTGCCCGAAAGAGACGGCGTGATCTTCAACGGGCTTGTTTTGAACGCGAAGGGAGTGGAAAGGGCGGCTGCGGCCGGATTGAAACATGTCGAAGTCTCCATATCCTCCAGCGACGCCCACAGCCGGAAAAACGCAGGGATGCCCCTGTCCCGGGCGGTTTTCCAGGCGCGGGAAATGATCCGCCTCGCCAAAAGCCACGGCATGCATATCCGCGCCGGGGTACAATGCTCCTTCGGTTGCATGTACGACGGAGAAATCGGCCCCGCGCATGTATTGAAAATCCTGGAAGGCTATCTCGAGCAAGGGGTGGACGTGGTATGTCTTTCGGACACCACAGGCATGGCGACACCGAAGAAGCTGGACGGGATTCTTCCCAAAGCGCTCGATTTGGCCAAGGACATCCCGGTGATGCTTCACTTGCACGACACCCGGGGGCTGGGTCTTGTGAACGTGCTGACCGCTTTGAGCCACGGCATTTCGATATTCGACACGGCATTCGGCGGCATGGGGGGATGTCCGTTCGTGCCGGGGGCTTCGGGAAACATCGCAACCGAAGACACGGCATACCTCATGGAAACACTGGGAATCGAAACGGGAATCGACAAGACCAAAGTCGCCGAATGCTCCAAGACCATGTCCGGGTTTCTGAACAAACCCCTCACGGGGAAGATGTACAAGCTGCTGCCCGAGCATTGCCCCGACGAACAGTGCCCGGCCGATACCGTAAAAGCCTGATAGTGCTCCATCGCTCCCGCCCCCTGCGCGGGAACGCTTTTATCGGCGCTCCGCATACGCCTCCGATGCCGCGCCGCATCTTTTCCGCCGAGCCTTGCCGGGGCTTGGTGCCCAGCAATTCTAATTTTGACGGAAATGCCGTGCCAAATAGGTTGCAGCGACCAAGGTAACCAGACCATCCTGGTCTGGCGTGCCCACGGTAAAGGGGAATTTCCTGGCGCGCCGAACCAGACCAGGATGGTCTGGTTACCTTGAAAATGCCATAGACACTCAAAATTAGAATTGCTGCTCGGTGCCAAATTCGGTTGACGACCGACTTGGCAAGGATTTAAAATCGGCTGTGCATGTCGAATCGAACCGTATGCGTGCCATGAAGGAAGCCGGAACTCCAGTTTTGCGGCTTGTATTGTCAGTTGGCAGTCGGTAAGGCATGGCACGATACCGTGGACATTGCATCGCGTATCGAGATTTGAATAAATTAGATGGGAGAAGAGGAGAAAAATGCACATCAAACGCAATTTTTTTCTTTTAATGGTTTTCGTTGGCTTTGCGGTCTTTCTTTTGTCGCTGAATGCGGCCCATGCCGGGCGGGGACTCCGGGTCAAACTGAAAAAAAGCGAACAGCCCGGCGCGCCGACCGTCGGAGAGGTGAAGCTCTACAGCTCCAGCCACGCTCTGGTGATCGGTATCGACGATTACACGGCGGGGTGGCCCAGGCTGTCCGGGGCGGTCAAGGACGCCCGTCTGGTCGCAGAGGAACTCGAACGCGAGGGCTTCGACGTAACCCTTAAAACCAACTTGGATTCGGAACAGCTCAAGGACGCCTTGAACAGCTTTTTCATCTTCAAAGGCGAAGACCCGGACGCGCGCCTGTTTGTTTGGTTCGCAGGCCATGGGCACACCATGAACAACGAGGGATACCTGGTTCCCGCCGACGCCCCGCTTCCTAAGGAAGGCGCCAAATTCAAGTACAAGGCCCTGTCCCTGAGGCGCTTCGGGGAGCTTGTGCGGCAGGCCCAGTCCAAGCATGCCATGGCCGTCTTCGACTCCTGCTTTTCCGGGACCATTTTTTCCACGCAGAGGTCCGCGCCCCCAGCCGCTATCACGCGCTCCGCCACGCTTCCCGTCAGGCAGTTCGTATCGTCGGGGGACGCCGACCAGGAAGTCTCCGACGACGGACGTTTCCGAAAATTGTTCATCCGGGCGCTGCGCGGGGAAGAAAAGGCCGACGCCAACGGCGACGGATATGTCACGGGGTCTGAGCTTGGCCTGTTTTTGACCGACAGGGTCACCAATCTGACCCAGTCTCGCCAGACACCCCGCTACGGCAAGCTCCGGGACGAAAATTACGATAGAGGCGACTTCGTTTTCCAGGTCGGCGGCGGACAGGATGCCGACTCCCATGGGGACGGGTCCGTCGAAGAACCGCGGAAGCCGAAGGTCGAAACAAAGCCCGCGTCGGGAACCATAACCATCAAACTTTTTCCTTCCGACGCCCAGGTGAGATTCATGACCCTGGACAAGCCCTTCCAGCAGGGAATGAGCCTTAATCCAGGCGACTACCAGGTGGAAATATCTGCGAACGGGTACGATTCCGCGCGCGTCTGGTTCACGGTGAATGCCGGACGGGACAAGGAGATCTCGGTAACCCTGGAACCCGTAGCCAAGGCAAAACCTCCGGCACCCGCGCCTCCGCCGCAGCCGAGTGGCGTCGATATCACGCTTCAGTACCAGGGCGATCCCTACGGTTGTGTTCTCGATCTGGTGCTCTCGGTCGCCGGGCAGACCGTGGTGCCGACTTCCAACGTCCTGGTCATGCGAAACATTCCCAGAGGACAGGTCCCGTATTACATCAGCGGGACCATCAATTGCGGGTACATGGGCACTTGCACGGTTTCGGGGCAAGGCACGATAAACGCCATGGCGGGGGGCGTCTATAATTTCGTTTGGCAGAACACCGATATGGGGATGTGCACCGCCTGGTTCATGCAGTAAGCACGGATTCGACTGACAAGATGTTTATGAAGATGACACTCTAACGCTTGAGCTTTCGGCCTGTCTGGGCCAGGGTCAAAACATCGACGTTTGCGGCACCGTGTCTCAAGAGGGTTTTGGCGCATTCGTCGACGGTGGCTCCTGTAGTGAAAACGTCGTCGATTAACAGGATTTTCCTGCCTTCAACGAGGTTCGGAGAACGCACCCCGAAAACCCCCCGTGTGTTTGCCCGTCTTTCCTTGCGGGTCATTCCTACCTGGGATTTGGTTCTTTTTTTCCGGATCAGCAGCTCCGATTCGATCGTGACGAGCCGAGGAGCACCGATCGTCTCTTCAAGATACTCCGGCCATTTTTTCACCAGCTGGAAAGTCTGGTTGAACCCGCGTTTTCCGAGCCTTTTTCGGTGCAGTGGCACTGGAATGATGCTTTCGACCTCAGCCGGTTTCCAATTCGAAAGGAATTCCTGAAACAAAAGAAGACCAAGAGGGGCAGCCAGATAGGTTTTTCCATGGTATTTCAACAAGTGGATAGCAGCCCGCAACGACCCTTTGTAACATCCAAAAGCCCTGGCTTTGCCAAACGCGGGCGGTTTGAAGATGCAAGTCGCACATTCATGATCTTCGCCTTCGCGGCTTTCGAATGGAAAGCCGCATATCGGACATTTCGGAGAACGAACCAGGGATATATCCGCGCGACAGACAGTGCACATGAAATCGCACATGAGATCGCTAAACGAACAATCTGGAACGCGACATCCCCTTGTTTCTTCCCTGTGGAAAAAACACCCGCAAACCAGGCATTTCGAAGGAAAGACAGCGCCTAAAAAAATTTTGATAATTCGAATCGAAAACGATTTCATAGAAATAAACTCCCGCACGTTCCAATGGGATTCAGAGCGACTGGTTCGAAACTCATCTTTCTCAAGATGGATTGTGTTCCATATCCTCCTAAGGTTTCAAAAAAAATCAGCCAGCATATTCTCCATTATACAGATTTTCAAAAACTCTGAAAGGCAAGAATCGAAAAGGGGTTGACAACTGTCACGTATTTTTTGATAATTTGATGGCCTGCAAAACGAGCTGTGATGGCAAGCAGACAGGCAGTGCGAATTCGAGGTTTTCGGAACTTGATTTTCATATCCGAAGAACTGCGGAACAACAATTTTGCAGTAATTGCACGATCTATTGACACCGTTTTCGTGGATCGCAAAAAAAGAAATAAGGATGGTCGCATAGTTTTTCAGAGATCGCAAATGCATACCCGCAAACCAGATGCGTGCTTTTCTTCAGAGATTTGCCCGCAATTGCCAGCATTGCACATTCCATTTTACACTCCTGACTCGGTAGAAACATGATTGACAAAAGCGAAGGTATCCGGATATGTTCCCAGATAGGGTGCATCGACTTGCGGCGCAAGCAAGACGGGAATTATTGTTGGCCATGATCGCGATTTGCATTGTGAATCCGATTTGAATTAAAATATGAAATAACATATTGCATTTATAGTCGGGTTTTGACCCGAAGGAGCGGAGCTATATGCCAAGGAAGCTACGCATTTCGCATGCAAGGTCCTGAAAACCGTTTTACAAAGTTCTCCTTGCAATTACGATATGGTTTTTTGGGTTACGAAAAATTCTCGGTTCGTTGAAAGGCAGGACCTTTCGGATTACGGTTTTTTGTAATCCGGATCGGGTGCAGGCCAATAGTAACGCACGAGTGAGAATAGTGGGGGCGGCAAATGCTGAGACATTGGTTTATGTTTTGCAAAAACCTTGGGGCAATTGGGAGTTTTTTTCGGCCTGGTCGGCCAGGGGGCGAATCTATAGGAGGATTGGGTATGATATAGGTTCCATGGAAAACAACGCCGGCTGGGACTGTCCACAAAAATATGGTTGGTCCCGCTAACACTGATTGGCCTGAATGTGGTTCGAAAGATCCACGAGGCTGGGTGGCAAGTCGGTCGAGCGAATGGTAGTCTCCTGCAAATCCAAGTCGAATGGGACACGTTTTAAACGACGGATAAACGGGAGGGATATCATTGCCGCTTACATCAAGCTTTGCGAAAAAGGTTCTTGCAAAACCGAAGTTCTACAAAACGCGATTTTTTCTCTTTTTTTTATTTTCCTTTCATATCTTAATTTCCATGGCATCTCCAAACGCTGCGTCGGGGGCCGCATTGAGGGTGGTTTTCGAAGAGAGTCCTGATTCAAGGGTGGTTGGCTACAAACTGTATTACGGTCTTTCTCCGGCTTTTGATTCCTGTTTGGACTTGGAGGAACAAACAAGATGCCGAATTGCAAATCTCAAGGAGGGGACGACGTATTTTCTGGCTGTAAAAGGGTATGACAAATACGACAACGAGAGCGAATTTTCCAATGTCATAGAATATTGTATTCCCGTGTCGAAAACGGACAGCGACGAGGATGGCATCAGCGACGAGGACGATTTGTGCCCTTCGGATCCGAACAAGTCAGAGCCTGGTATCTGCGGCTGCGGAGTACTTGACGAGGACAGCGACGGAGACGGAGTCGCCGATTGCCAGGATTATTATCCTATGGATCCTGATCAATCCGAACCCGCCGGAGAGCAAGTGCCGGCTTCCGAAAAAATCTCATATCGCTTGGTTTTCGACGCGAGTCCGGACGAAAGGGTTGTTGGGTACAATATTTATTACGGTCTTGCTCGGAAAATAGAAAACCGAATCGCTTTGGGCCGGGATACAAATTATGTGTTTACAGATCTTCGGGAGGGGAATACGTATTATTTCGCAGTTTCTGGTTACGATAAAAATGGGAATGAGAGCGCTTTGTCGGAGATTATTCCCTTCGAGGTCCCCTTGAACGGCTCCGAGAATGAAAACGTTGTGTGCAGCAAATTCGACGGAGTCGAAGAGATGGACGATGTCGTCTCGTCTTTTTCCGAACAAGGCGAAGGCGATTCGGGGAATTGGAATGATGATGGCGGTTACGAGTCGAAAGGCGACATGCAAAGTTCGTCCGGTCACTTTCTGGAGGCGGGCGAAGTTCTTGTCGATCACAATTGGACGAGCGTATCTTTCGACTGCCGTTTCAAGAATTCTGTTGTGGTTGCCAACGTTGCAAGCTCCCAGGATCCCGACGCGGCGATTGTAAGAATACGAAATGTGGACAATTACGGGTTCGATATAAGAATTCAGGAGTGGGATTGTCAGGACGGGCATCACGGGTTGGAACTCGTAAGCTACATTGCCATGGAGGAAGGAGCCTATCTGTTGCCAGGCGACATAGCGGTGGAAGCGGGCTTTATTGAAGCGGACAATCACTGGAGTTCCACTAATTTCGAAAGCTCGTTCGACTCGGTGCCTATCGTCGTGACCTCCGTAATAAGCGACGACGATCCTTCTGCCGTTGCGGGAAGACTGATTTGTTCGGATCGAGATTCTTTCGATTACAGCTTGCGGGGGGGAGAGGATAGTTTTTTGGACAGCCGTTTGCCGGAAACCGTTTCTTACATCGCATGGATGCCTTCGAAGGGAACTTGCGGAAGCTTGGCTTTCGAAGTGGGGACAATTGCTGAAAAAGATGCATCAGATTACTGCTATTTATCCTACTTCAATTCTTTTTCGGAAGCTCCGCTGCTTTTCGCCGACATCATACGCGATGCCGAAGGAGGCGGTGCCGCAAATTTGAGACAACGCAACAGGACGTACCAAGGAGTTGAACTCCAGGTTTCAAGGGGAGTATGCGACGATACTCGGAAGGCGCGTTCAGAACAATCCATCGGATACATCCTGCTGCAAATCGATTGAAAGAGATTAGGAGAATGCCATGAGAAAGAACGCATTGTTTCTGTTGTTTTTCGTTTCGGCCTTTATTGTTTTCTGCTGCTCGGCGCTGGCGCAGGAGAATGAGGCGAAAAATCCGATAAGGGGCATGGATAGAGACTATCGGATAGGAAGCGGAGACATTTTGAACGTCGTAACATGGAAAGAGCCCGGCTTGAGTTTGGAAAGCGTCCTGGTTCGCTCCGACGGCAAGATTACATTTCCGCTTTTGTATGATATTCAAGCAGGGGGCTCCACTCCTTACGAGCTGGCCAAGACCATTGAAAAGGGGTTGAAAAAGTTTGTAGAAAATCCGTACGTTACCGTTCATGTGCAAAATCCCCTAAGCAAGAAGTTTTATATTCTTGGAGAAGTTATGGCCACCGGCGAATATTCTCTGGTAAAACCCCTCACGGTTTTGCAGGCTTTCGCCATCGCTGGCGGCTTTACCGAGTGGGCTTCGAAAAAAGAGATCATCCTGTTGCGAAGCGAGAATGGCAAGGATCAAATTTACAGGGTGAACTACAAGGAAATCGTGAATGGAGAGGACCTTGGGCAAAATATTTTTTTGCAACCCAATGACACGATAATCGTGCCATGAATCCTGCCGCAGTCTTTTCCCCGGAACCAGATCCGTTTTTTTTTCCTGCGTTCCTATACTATATTTGAGGTACACCATGAAACAAATCTTGAATGTCGAGTCCGCAAAGCTCTTCGCTTTTTTCGCAATAGCTTTCACGGTGTTTCTTGGTCCGCGCGTTCTCGAAGCCAAAATCACATTGAATCCCGTCGTATCGACAGGGGTGGAATATACCGATAATCTGTTTTTATCGTACGAAGATGAAGAAGAAGAATTCATTACGACCGTTTCATTGGGATTGACGTTTTCCATCCTGGAAAAAATGAGAGGTGTCGAAATAGAATACGAACCGACCTACTCGATTTACGGCAGATACGACGAAAAAAATACGCTTCGCCAAAAGGCCGGGATTTTCGCGTGGAACGATTTCGACAAATTCACGAGGCTTGAGTTCGTAAACAGGTTTTTATTGACCGAAGATCCTCTTGAAAAAGATGAATTGAAGCGGGACGACCAGGTCATAATTCCGGGAGACACAACAGAAAGACGATCAAGGGAGAAATATTACAATAATACCTCTATTTTGACCTTGAAGAAACTGTTTTCAAAAAAAAACGAGGCAGCGGTGAGCATTTTGTACAGCTTTCTCGAAAACGACGATCCTGCGGTCAGCGACAATCGCAGATTAGAACCCTCCGCGACTTTGACATACTGGTTCGATCAGAAATCGGGCCTGGACGCGAAGGCGGCCTACACGATTGGGAAATTCGATAGCGAACTAGACGGCGCTGCGCAGTCGGAAGTCTCGAACGATTTCGAAAACTGGTACGGTTCGATAAAGTATTTCATGCGAATTAACGCTAATTTAACTGTTTTCGGTAAATACGACCATCTTTTAAGGGACTACGACGACGATGATGATGCGTCGATGCAAAATGGCAATATAGATTACCAGGTTTACCATCCCATGGTCGGAGTCTCATATGTCTATAAGGAATTCCTGAACATGAACATCGCAATGGGGTACGCATACCAGGACGAAGACGGAGGAGACTACAACGAAGGTATCACTGCCAATACCCAGGCTGTAGCGAACTGGCCTTTCAAAAGGGGACGTTTTAGCGTGCAGGTCGATTCCGGCATCGACCAGAACGATTTCGGCGCCGAACAGGTGGGACTCGAATATTACGCAAACTTGCTTTGCACCGCATCATATGAGTTCTTTAAGGATTTGTCGGGAGAGGTATCAGGCGGGGTGCGGTATTTGGATGGTTTCGGAGACGATTCCGGAGATGGCTATGGAAAAAGGACGACTTATACATTCGGACCTCGTCTGACCTACCTGCCCTATCGCTGGGTCGAAATGAAAACAAGCTACCGCTTCACCCGTTTCGAAGGTGATTCCGGGGGCAGTGATTCGACGATCCAGTCTTCCGCCGACGATTATTCGGAGAACCGCTTCTTGTTGGAAATCATTTTGAAGCCGGAGATTCCTTGGCGCTTGTAGTCCCTCCTTCTCCAGCAGAAAAAAAGGTTCGATTTCTGCGAATTATCGCGCTGTACCAGAAGACCTCCCCTGTACACATGGTTTTCCAGATCGATTTAGGTTCCACATGTATAATGAATTCTACGGATTTTCGGAAAGACCTTTCAATGTGACAACCGATCCTAGGTTCCTCTTTTTGACTAAAGAAACCAAAGAAGCCTTGTCCTCGATTTTATACGGGATTCACGAGCGCAGAGGCATCATGGTTTTATTCGGGGAAGTCGGTACCGGAAAAACAACCCTGCTCAAAGCGGCGGTCAAAAAACTGAAAAATACAGTCAGGATTGCCTTCGTCTTCAATACAGCCGGGGGGCACGATTCCGTTATGGAAATGGTACTCGACGCGTTCGGTCTGGTTGAAGAAGGCGAAAGGCTTTCCAATGCGAGCATGTTCAAAAGGCTGAAACAATATGCGGAATCGCAGACCAAAGCGGGGCGGAAACCGGTCGTCATAATCGATGAGGCACAAAACCTGGATTTCGAAAGCCTCGAAAACTGGAGACTCCTCTCCAACCTCGAAACAGAAAAGGGGAAACTTATCCAACTGGTTTTCGCCGGACAACCCGAGCTGGAAATCAAACTCAAGGATCACCGCATGCGCCAACTCGACCAAAGGGTCAGCCTTAGACAATATATAATCCCGCTCAACAAAAAGCAAACGATTCAATATATCGACTATCGATTGAAAAAAGTGGGGGGAGGGAATGTCTTCGACAAAGGAAGCCTGCGGGTAATTTGGAATTTTTCTCGCGGCATTCCCAGGAAAATAAACCTCATTTGCGATAACGCTCTTTTGATTGGCTATGCCATAGAAAGCAAAATAATCACCAAGGATATCGCTCGAGAGGCGTTCGCCGACCTGACAAAAACCCGATACAAGAAGGCTTGGACTCGCGGTAAAGGCCGCCAGGCAAAGATATTCGATTTCGGCAGATGGCAAATCTGGTTGCGGCGACAATCCTCGCACATTTTGACGCTTTTTGACAGAACAGCTCCGCTTCGATTTGCCCTTGCGTTGCTTTTCATGGTGTGCGCTATCGGCGTTTTCGGGTATTTATTTTTTTAACCTCGCTTTTTACCCTAAAGCGACGTGTCTAAAGGGTTCGACAACGGGGAGCATGCATACTTGGAACGTGATTGAATGAAGTATAGACTCAGCATAATCGGCCAAGTGAATTTTCAGAATCAGGTGCTGAAAGATTATCTTGATACGAAGCTGAAATTGGACTGCCGCTTCTTCTCCGGCTTGGACGATCCCGAATTGCGTAAGCCGGCCCCCGACCTCACGACTTTGGTATTGTGGGACTGCCAGGACAACGATTTTTCTTTGCTTTTACAGGAAAACGAAACTTCAGGAAAAAAACTCAACTGCTATTATGCGCTGTTCAATTTCAGTTCTGAAATCGACATACGAAAAGATGCTGTGGACAAAGGGGTCAGGGGCGTCTTTTTTAAGAACGATTCGCCGGAGTTGATTGTCAAAGGAATCAATTCTATTTTTTGCGGCGAATTGTGGTTTCCCAGGGGCCTTATGACACGTTTTTTGCTCGATTCCGGTAAGCCGCCCCAGGATTCCAGTCCAGGCAACTCTGCGCTGAGTACGAGGGAAAGCGAGATTCTGACGCACATAGCCGCTGGAATGTCGAATCACGAAATCGCCGACAAACTTTGCATCAGCGTGCATACGGTCAAGACTCATCTCTACAACATTTTCAAGAAGATAAACGTCCCAAATCGACTCCAAGCCGCCTTGTGGGCGGCCAGGAACCTGTAAGCCGCATTGCAAAGTTTCAATGCGACTGAAAAAATCTAGCACCTTTTTCGTATTTGCGTTCGTGTTTTTTCCGATTGATACGACATTTTTATTAACGATGTAAAAAGGAAAAATACTACCTTTTTCATTCCAAGACCTGATTGAATTCCGCCGATTCCATGTGTATAGTTGGGGCAGAATTGAGAGGGGGCGAAACAAAAAGCGCGATGTGGTCGCCCGAATCGTTTTCAGAGCATTAAGCAAGGCTATATGCAGATAATTGGCGAATGGAGAGGGGATAGGTCGAACAGTGGAAGAAAGACGGAAACTAGAACGGTTCAGAATGAATGTGCTATCGTTCGTAAGAGACGAAAGCCGAAGGCAAGATGTGGACATGCCGAGGCGAATGATAGCCGAGAACATCAGTTCCGGCGGCGTATTCTTGCGAACAGAAAAGCCCATGGATCTGAATACCAGGGTCTTGGTGGATTTCATACTGGTTATCGGCGACAGCGCTGCGAAATCAAGGAAAAGGATGTCCTTGGTTCAGGTGGGCGGCGAGGTAATCAGGAAAGAAAAAGGTGGCATGGCGGTCAAGTTCGACCAAAGGTACAGCATCAAGCCTTTCAAGTACCAAGAGGCCATGTGACCGCTCTGGATTTTTTCAAAACAGTCGGAAATTAAAGCGAATATCTGCAGAAAAGGAGCCTATTATGTTGCTTTCATTATTAGGAATGAACAAATCGCGTAACAACAATGCGAGTGGGTGTGCGGTTTTCGATGCGTCGGCTTTCAATAAAAAGTTCAGAATCCTTTCCGAAGACGATTTCAACCGAGTTCTTGTTTCGGAAAAGGAGCGCGCCAAGAGGTCGGGCAGGCACTTTATTCTGATGACTCTCGACGTCGAGAATATACTGAATGAGGGCCAATGCATCGAAGACACCGGACAAGTTTTCGTGGAGTTGAAAAAAAATACTCGGAATATCGACGTCATCGGTTGGAAGAAAGAGGGCCGCTCCATCGGTGTCATTTTTACCGAAATCAACTTATTCGATCCTGAGTCCACCAAAAAGCGGCTGAGGGATAAAATGCTCAGAGGCTTGGCACGGTGGCTTCCTGAAAACGGAGAATCCAAGATCGACATGATTATCTTTCCCGTCAATCGGGAAAGCAAGTCATATAAAGGGATCGAAGATTTGAGCATGGTTTCCGACTTGGAGGAAGAAAGCTTGGAGAAATCAGGCTTTTCCGTTACGGTTGAAGGGGATTCTGCCACAGAAAACAACCAGCCTGCGGCAAGCGAAGATTTTCTCTACGGCTTTGCAAAACAAAAACTTTTGCTTTTCTTGGGCGATGTCGCAATCATTTCCCTATTTATCGTCGCGGGAACATGGATACGACTCGGAAATCCGGCCGAAGCGCTTTGGCCTTTTTCCGGGGCTCTTGCATTCAGCCTACTCGTTTATTTTTGCGTTTTCTACGTGTTCGATCTCTACAATATCGGAAGAGCGTTCAAAATGAGGGAGACTTTTCCCCGGGTACTGGTAGCCGTTCTATTGGGTTTGGGCTTCGAGACCGCTGTCTTCTCTTTTATGCCCCAATGGCAATTCGGAAAATGGGCTCTTGCCGCGCAACTGGCTGTCGCAGTTTCCGTAATATGCGGGTGGAGGGTCCTTTACGCCAAATTGTTCCAGAAAAAAATCCCGAAAGTGGGAGCGTTGATTCTGGGCGCGGGTAAAAGGGGCAAATTTATTACCAGGCTATTGAATAGTCCTTTCTCCCCTTATCAGATTAAAGGGGTTCTCGGCGACTCTCCTGCGGATGTCCACAGCGACAGCGGATCTGCAGCAATTTTGGGCACAATCGACCAACTTGACAGCGTCTCCGAAAAGGTATGGATCAAGGCGGCCATCCTGGCGACTTCTCGAAACGCTTCTCCGGACTTGGTAAGAAAAGTTCTGAACGCCCGTTTGAAGGGACTCGATGTTGTAGAAATGGCCACGGTCTACGAGAGACTGACAGGTAGGATTCCGGTAGAGCATATCGAGGACCAATGGCTTTTGTTCGCAGATGGCTTCTATCTCATTTCCAAGGAATATATTCAGAGAATCAAGCGGTTGGGAGACATTCTGGTTGCCGGCGGGGTGCTTTTGATGTCCTTGCCTTTGATGGCAGTCACCATGTTGGCGATTCGGCTCGACACTCCAGGAGAAGTGTTCTACAGACAGAACAGAGTCGGCAAAGGTGGTAAAATATTCAAGATTGTGAAATTTCGCTCCATGGTTCAGGACGCGGAAGCGCAGGGTGCCAAATGGGCCGAAAAAGGCGACAGCCGGGTCACAAGGGTCGGACATTGGATTCGCAAATTTAGAATCGACGAGCTTCCGCAGCTCTGGAATGTTTTCAAAGGCGAGATGACCTTGGTCGGCCCGAGACCCGAAAGGCCGGAATTCGTGAAAGACTTGGAAAAGGTCATCCCGTACTACGGAGTTCGCCATGCTGTTCCGCCGGGAGTCACCGGCTGGGCCCAGGTCAACTATCCCTACGGCGCCTCCGTGCAGGATGCCCTCAACAAGCTGGAGTACGATCTTTATTACATCAAGAACATGTCACTTTTGCTGGACATCAAAATCGCCCTCAAGACCATCGGGGTAATTTTGCTGGGAGACGGGGCGAGGTAAAAGGGCGTCTATATGCTTTTGAAGAATACGATAGTCGCGTCGGTCGTGATGATAGCTACATTCTTTAGCGTGGGGCCTTTGACCCATGTGGAGGATATGGCAATAAAAAAGCCGCTTGCCGAGTTTCCCATGAAGGTCGGGCAGTGGCAGGGCAAAATGGATAGGTTCGACGATAAGATATACGAGGCTCTTGGTGTCGATGATTCAATTTTGGCCGACTACAGAAATAAGGACGGCGATACAGTGAATCTTTACGTCGGTTTTTATCGGAGCCAACGTGAAGGGGATATCATTCATTCTCCCAAGAATTGCATGCCGGGGAGCGGGTGGAAGATTACAGATACCGAGGTCGAAGAGGTCGAGTTGCCAGGACCGGAAAACCGCAGATTCAAAGCGATCAAGCTACGCATGAAAAAAGGACCCGTAGTCAATATATCATTGTACTGGTTCCAGTCGCGGGGAAGGTTCATCTCGTCGGAATACGCCCAAAAGATGTACCTTGTTATCGATTCCATGACAAAACATCGAACCGACGGCTCGTTTGTTCGCCTTCTCACGCCGGTGGTCGCCGGAGGCGACGAACAAAAAGCGCTGAACAGCCTAAAAGAGTTCGCTGGTTCGATTATTCCTCTGCTCGAACAGCATTTGCCATCTTGAAAAGTATAAGATTGTTCCTTTGGCGTTCGGTCGCGACGTTATTCGGCGGATCCGTTCTAATGTTTCAGACCATTTATTCTCGTTTTATATAAATGGAACCAACAGGCAAACTCTTTGGAATGATACAAATACAAAAAAAACTTTTCCTTCATATTCTGATCATATCTGCAGCGTTCATTCTGCTGTATCATAAGACAATCATCCCTTTGGTCGGAGACTGGTCAACGAACGACAATTTTTCCCATGGTTTTCTGGTCCCTTTGATTGCCGGATACATGATATGGAGCAGGCGGGACGAGCTTGCCGCTCTAAAGCCCAAACCCTCGAACCTCGGTTTGATAGTAATCGGCTTCGGCATGCTCTTGCACATTCTGGGAAATATAGGTGCGGAGCTATTCACGATGAGATTCTCCATTGTGGTGACGCTTCTCGGATTATCGATATACCTTTTAGGCATCGAAATAGCCAGAAAGATCTTTGTTCCCGTTTTGTATCTGACTTTCATGATCCCGATACCCGCCATCATCTGGAACAAGATCGCCTTTCCTCTCCAGATTTTCGCCGCCAAGCTTGCCTCCTCCGTTATACAAGGAATAAAGATTCCTGTTTTTCGCGAGGGAAACGTGCTGCATCTTGCCAACACCTCGCTTGAAGTGGTAGATGCCTGTTCCGGTTTGCGCTCCCTGACTTCGTTGTTGGCCTTGAGCGCGGCTTTCGCCTACATTGGCTCGCTTCGTGTCCCGTCAAAGTGGATTGTGTTTTTGTCAGCGATTCCCATCGCAGTCGCAGCGAATATCGTTCGATTGACATTCACGGCTTTCCTGGCACATAAAATCGGAGAGGAAGCTGCCCAAGGGTTTTTGCACGATATTTCCGGAATTATAGTATTCGTCTTCGCCTTCCCTATGCTCTATGCCGTCCAAGTTCTACTATCGAAAATAGAAAAAAGGTTCAACGAAAAATGACCAAAAAACTCGAATCCGTGAACGCACTGACCATCGATGTCGAGGACTATTTTCAGATTAACGCTTTTTCACGCGTTATCCGGCCCGAGGACTGGTCAGGATATCCGACGACCGTGGAGCGCAATACGCGCCGCATTCTCGAAATTTTGGATCGAGCGGACGGAGGGAGGATTAAAGGGACTTTTTTCGTGGTCGGATGGGTTGCGGAAAAATTTCCGGGCCTGATCAGGGAAATACATGAAGAGGGTCACGAAATAGGCTGTCACAGTTATGCGCACCAGCTGATTTTCAACCAGTCGAAAGCCCAATTCCGGGAAGACGCCCGCAAATCCAAGGAGATATTGGAAAACATCATTGGTGATGAAGTAATAGGCTACCGGGCGCCGACCTACTCGATTACGAAAAGAAATCTCTGGGCGCTGGAAGTACTGTACGAGCTTGGGTTCCGATACGATTCGAGCATTTTTCCCATTGTACATGACGTCTACGGGATTCCCGACGCGCCGAGGCACCCATTTTTCATTCGATTCGAAAATGGCGATATCACAAAATTCGAAACCATGAGGTTCGACTATTTCGAGGATGTTCCCAGGCCGCGAGAGACTTCCGAAACTCGGAACGGAGGCTGCCTGGCGGAATTTCCATTGACGACATTAAGGGTTTTCGACAAAAATATTCCGGTGGCTGGAGGGGGCTATTTCAGATTTTTTCCCTACGCGTTGACGCGGCAAATGCTGCGCACGGTGAACCAAAAGGAGGATCGACCCTTCGTTTTCTACCTTCATCCTTGGGAGCTGGATCCCGAAATTCCGAAAATCCGAGGTGCAGGGTTCATTTCGACATTCAGAACCTATCTTAACCTGAACAAGACAGCGGACCGATTGAAAAGGCTGGTGTCGGATTTCCGGTTCCTGCCGTTGTCAGGCTTTCTATCCTGAAGCCACCGAGTGCAAAGGCAAAAAAGATGGAATTCCTATGATAGAAGCAGAGCAGACCATACATCTTGCAGAAGAATCAGATCAACGCAGCTGGGACGACTACGTGCGGAGCCATCCGGACGGCGTGGCCTATCAGTTTTTCGCTTGGAAAAAGGCGGTCGAAGACGCCTACGGGTTCGATTGTCCGTATTTCATCGCCAAGAGAAACAGGAACGTCGTCGGGGTGTTTCCGCTGTCGAGAATCCACCTTCCGTTTTGCGCTGGAAGCTTGATTTCTCTTCCCTACTGCGATGTTGGAGGGTGCCTTGCGGATTCGGAATCGGTCGCGCAGGCCTTATTGGTTAGAGCGTGTCGATTCGCCGCCGACCGAGGCATCGGTAGCCTTGAGATCCGGGCTGCGAAAAATTCTCCAAGCGCGTCAACTTATACTGAAGCGACTCCGTTGCAAAATAAAGTCCGGATGTTGCTCAAGTTGCCGGATAGTGGAGAGGCCTTGATGAAAGGGTTCAAATCCAAACTCAGAAGCCAGGTCCGAAAACCGTTCAAGGACGGATTGACTGCTAAAATAGGCGGGCTGTCGTTACTGGACGACTTCTACCGTGTCTTTTCGGAAAACATGCGGGACTTGGGATCCCCGGTCCACAGCCGCAAGTGGATTGCGAGCGTGCTCTCTTTTTTCGAAGAAAGCGCCAAATGTTGCGTAGTTTACATGCCGGATGGCGAGCCGGCTGCCGGAGGAATCATTTTATGCCACAGCCGGACCGTCTCGATCCCGTGGGCCTCGTCGCTCAGAAGGTTGAACCCCTGGAACCCCAACATGCTTCTCTATTGGTCGCTACTGGAATACGCGGCCGAGTCCGGATTCTATTTTTTCGACTTCGGCCGCTCCACTTTGGACGAGGGGACCTATCGTTTCAAAAAACAGTGGGGGGCCATACCGACCCCATTGTTCTGGCTTCGTTACTCCGTATTCGGTTTCTCGAAGAAAAGGGGGAAGAATAGTTCCTTCCTTCACCAGGCCCGGAATTTTTCAATTCGAAATATCACGGAAAATATCGTTCAAAAACTGCCGGTAAATGTAGCGACGTTTCTAGGTGGCCATACTCGCCGCTATGTTTCTCTTTGATCAAATATGGAAGACCCTTGTTTTCTCTTTGGCCGAGGCCGGTCTTGATGGCGACGAACAGGCACCTTAGCGAGAACGAAAAAAAGACTGCTATTATCGATGATAAAATTCAACATCAAGGAAGCTCTCATATGGAACACGGGCCTGCGATTTTTGATCCAAGCCCTGACTTTCGTCTTTTCTATCATTTTGGCGAGAATTCTAGATCCAAAGGACTTCGGCATTATGGCCATAGGGATGGTGGTTGTCAATTATGCCAACACAATCACGGATTTCGGGTTTTACAATGCGTTGATTCAAAGGGAAAACTTAAGCAGGATGCAGATAAATTCCGTATTTTCACTCAATTTGTCATTGTCACTTGTGTTGACGTTTTTTGTCATCTTTTTTGCGGAATATTTGGCGACGGCATTCCACAGTGAGGAAAGCAAAGACGTCTTAAAGGCATTGTCGGTTATTTTTTTAACTACTTCCTTTACGGGAACGATGACGGCTGTTCTGAAGCGCGATGTGAAGCATAAATTCACCGCCAAAATCGATATGGCGGCAAGCATATCCAATTATTCTTGCAGTATAATCCTGGCTTTGAACGGAATGAAATACTGGTCTTTGGTATTCGGAACTCTTCTGGGGCACTTCGTAAGAGTGGCGGGGCTGTTCGCAATCACAAGCTGGCTACCCAAGCTGGAATACAACCATCGGAAAATGAAGGAGATATACAGTTACGGAACCTGGAATTTTCTGCGCGCCCAAATGTTCTATATCAACAACTATATCTTTCACGTATTTATCGGCCTGAATATGAGCGCCCAAAGTCTGGGGTTTTTCGACCGAGGGTTCGAACTCAGCGCAAAACCCATGAATAGCTTCGGAAAACCGATCAATTCCGTGATGTTCTCTTCTTTCAGCAGGCTTCAAAGCGATAAGAAACAGCTTGCAAGCTGGTTCAAGAATCTACTGATCATCCAGACCCTGTTTATCGTTCCGATGTACGTCTATGTTTTTGTTTTGAGCGAGCATATTGTCTTCGTGCTGCTGGGGGATAAATGGGCGCCGATTGTTGTTCCGGTGAAACTCCTATGCATCGCCAGGCTATTTCTGACGTACGGTGCAGGGATCACCGCCTTGAATATTGCGACCAGCCAGCACAAGAAGCATACTGTTCTGGGCTTCGCATTGTCCGTGCTCTTGGTTATACTCTGCGCGGTCTTTCTCCATCGTGGCATAAACGGCATTTGCATCGCCTATATAATCTATGGGGTCTTTTCGTTGCTTGTGTTTTCTAAATTGGCTTTAAGGGTGTCGGAAATAAAGATTTCGGACTTGATAAAAGAGGTGTTTCCTTATTTTTCGACAAATCTGGTTGCGTTTTTTGCCATCGGCGGATTGACCAAAATCCCTTGGCTTGAAAAGATTCGGGTTGAGAGCCTGATAGCTCTTTCTTTCATGTTTCCGGTCGTATATGTTCCGTTGATAATTCTGATCAACAGATTGCAGAAAAAACACGATTTTTTTCCGTTCAACAATTTGCTGCCGAAGCGCGGCAGGGCCAAAATATAATTGGCCAATTCAAAACTATTGGCAAGGAGAGGGGATGTGGGATTGATAAGTAATGGCCGCAGGAGTTAACAATGTCGGAAGTATTTTTTGTTTTTTCCATTCTGAACATGGCAGTCCTTGTATATATTTATTTTGGATATCCGATTTTGCTTGTTATCTTGACCAGGTTCGCACCCGGCAAGTCGGTTGAAAAAGGAGAGATTCGTCCGAAAGTCAGTCTTTTAATTTCATGCTACAACGAGGAAAAGGTGATTCGAGAGAAGTTGCGGAATTCTCTCGCTTTGAATTACCCCCACGGCAAACTGGAAATCATAGTTATTTCCGATGGTTCCACAGACAGGACCGATCAAATAGCCTGCGAATTTGAAAAAAAGGGAGTTGTACTATTAAGGCAAGAAGGTCGGCTGGGCAAAACATGCGGCTTGAATTATGCCGTCCCGCAGGCTACAGGAGAGATTATCGTATTTTCCGACGCCAACGCAATGTACCGGCCGGATGCGATCATGCGACTGGTCGAAAATTTTGCCGACGAAACAGTGGGATACGTTGTCGGCGAAGCAAGATATGTCGATGCCGAACGTTCTCCCGCAAGCGACAGCGAGAATACGTATTGGGCATATGAGATTGCCGTAAAAAAAATGGAGAGCAAAGTCAGTTCCATGGTGGGAGGGGACGGCGCAATCTACGCCATCCGAAAAGCTCTGTACGAACCTCTGCTGGAAATGGATATCAACGATTTTGTCAATCCGCTTCAAATCATTGCAAAAGGCTTTCGGGGAATCTATGAGCCGTCGGCCATATGTCTGGAGGAAACTTCCGGGAAATTCGAAAAGGAATTTAGAAGAAAGGTCAGAATCGTAAACCGCAGTTTCAGCGGCCTGCTTAGGGTAAAGTCCGTCATGAATCCTTTTCGCACCGGTCTTTTCAGTCTTCAGATCTTATCTCACAAGGTCCTGCGCTGGTTTGCCTGTGTTTTCATCGCAAATTTCTTCGTTTCGTCATTCTATCTGGCTTTGAAAGGCTCAATATTTTTTCAGGTTGTTGTGGCGGCGGAGTTGGCTGCGATGTTTTGCGCCTATATCGGATATATTTCAAGAGACGACGAAAAGGCGATTCCGATATTTTATCAGGCTTATTATTTCGGTTTGGTTAATGTCGCCGCTTTGTTCGGACTGTACAAGAGCATCAGGGGCACTGTACAGGTGACTTGGGAGCCTCATCGAATAGAAACTCGCGATGATCGGGAGGCTCCCATCGCCCATGTGGCGATTCACACATCTGCCGCAGTACTTCTTCTTAGCTTTTTGCTTGTCTTGCAGAGCTTTCTGAAAATCGATATGTTTGTTTGGAAAGCGGCTTTGTGGACGGCCTTTGCCCTGATCTTGTACACTTATTTCGGGTATCCTTTGATTCTTTTTATCTGGTCAGCCCTTTTCCCGGCTGCTGTCTCCAAATCCCCTTGCACTCCGACGGTCGATATTCTGACTTGTGCATATAATGAGGAAGAGACCATCGAAAAAAAGATTAGCAATTTTCAGGAACTGAACTACCCTCGGGAAAAAGTGCGCCTTGTGGTCGCTTCCGACGGATCGACCGACGCCACTGTGGAAATCGCAAAGAAATTCGAAAATGATCGCATCTCGGTTATAGAGTATCCTAAGCGACGGGGCAAAATCGGCGTGATCAACGAGACCGTTGCGCAACTTGAAGGAGAAATTCTTTTATTTTCGGATGCCAATACCATGCTGGAAAAAAATTCGGTTGAAAGGATGGTGTGGAATTTTTCAGATGAACAAGTTGGGGGCGTAAGTGCGAACGTCGTTCTGATAAGCGAGAACGCGCCCTTTGGCGCTGGGGAATCCCTGTACTACAAATACGAAAGATTCATCCAGGAAAAAGAGAGCTTGGTCGAGTCCATCATAGGGGCGGATGGCGGAATGTACGGCATTAGGAGGGATTTTTTCTCCGCCCCCCCGGGCGATACCATCTTGGATGATTTTGTCATTTCCATGAACGTTGCCCTGCAAGGAAAGAGGGTCGTTTTTGATCGGGAGGTCGTTGGGTACGAAGACAACCCGATTTCGTGCAGAGACGAATTTTTCAGGAAATCCAGGGTAATTGCTGGTGCCGTGCAAACGTTGAAACGCTGCATGGCAGTGCCGTCAATGAATCGGAAAAAACTGTTGTTTTGCTATCTTTCTCATAAATTGCTTCGATGGAGCACTCCAATTCTGCTGGTCGTGTTGCTTTTTGCAAGCGCACGTCTGGCAGTAGGGGGACAGGGGGCCCCATATTCTTTGCTGCTGGGAATTTACGCAGCTTTTTTTCTATTATCTTTCGCAGGATTTTTAACGAAACATCGTAAAAATGCTGCGCCGCTGATAGTTCCATATTATTATTGCCTGGAAAACGCCGCCGCACTTTATGGTGTCTATAAGGGGGTGTTCAACCGGCAATCGGTTAGGTGGCGAAAAATGAGAGGCAAAAAATCCGAGGTGAGTGGATGAAATATTCGGCCACATTAAAAAATATGTTGTTCAAAACCGCTGCAAAACCCTATTCCAGCTTAAACGGCAAGGGAAGTCATGTCGCTATTTTAAGGTATCATTCCATTCATGACGGAAATGATAACGATTATGTCAGCCCTAACATCACCCTTTCCCCTATCCAGTTCCAGCGACAGATTCGCTATTTTTCCAGAAAATACCGCCTCATTTCAATGGACATGGTGGCTGATTGCCTTCGCAACCGAAAACCATTCCCGGAAAAAGCCGTGGCTGTAACTTTCGACGACGGATATCGCGACAATTTCATTGCCTATAAAATACTCAAAAAATTCGGGGCCAGCGGTACGTTCTACGTGGTAGCAGGTTGCATCGGACAAGGGGAGCCTTTGTGGCTTTTCGAAGTGATATACTTGATCAAAAACACCGCGCGAAAAGAGTGCGAACTGTTCGTGTCCGGCCGGACGTTATCATTGCCCCTTTCTTCCGCAATGCAAAAAAGGACAGCGATGCGCAAAGTCAACAAATTGATAAAGTCCAATGACCGGACGATGAGAGAAAGCGTTCTTGAGCAACTTCGCTCCGAGCTGTCCGATGTTTCCGGACTCAAGGAAAGGGCTTCGCAGATCATGCTTTCCTGGGAACAATTGAAAGAGATGGAGCGCAACGGAATGACCATTGGCGGGCATACAATGACACATTTGAACCTTCCCAATGCCGCTTGCGAGGATGCGCGAAGAGAGATTTTCGATTGTAGAAAACTGCTTGAGGAAAAGCTGCAAACCCCAGTCTTGCATTTTTCATATCCAAACGGAGGCGATTACACATACTATAACCAGGAGATCGTAAAAATGGTTAGGGAGGCGGGCTATAAGAGTTCCACCACTTCAAACAACGGTCTGGCGGTTTTGGAATCCGATGAGTTCGAGCTGAGCAGGATCCGGACGAACCCGAATTTGCCGGAGATATATTATCAGATCGAATGGGAACCGATCGTGGACAGGCTTTACAATCTCTGGCAATGACGAACAAAGCGATAATTCCGATGCTATTGACTTTCACGGCAGGGGCCACTCTTTGGCACATGCATGCTTGAAAAAATGCAAAAGCTAACGAAAAAACAGCTTGAACACAAATTGGCTTTCAATGAGAGAACCAAAGCTCTCCATGAAGTAGATTTCGACCATTATGAAAATCCCAGAAAATATGGACCTTGGAACCCCTACTGGCATGTGTACAATTATGTGTCTGGATTTGAAAGGAATGGAAGCACCAAGGTTCTTGTGGCAGGTTGCGGCAACGGACGGGACTCTCTGATTTACGCAAAGTTGGGTTTTGCAGTACATGCTTTCGATATTTCGGACCGGGCGATCAAATACGCGCAAGCGTTGGCGGACAGGTACGGATTCGGTACAGAGAATGTGACGTTTTCGCTGCAAGCCGCCGAAGAATTGATTTTTCCGTCAGACTTTTTCGATCTTGTCGTAGGTGTGAACGTTTTGCATCATATCGACATAGATAAATCGATGAATCAATTTTGCCGGGTATTGAAAAAAGGTGGGCACGCCGTTTTCAAAGAGCCGTTGCTGACACCTTTGAAGACAAGGTTCAGAAATAGCGTTCTGGTGACCCCCTTCATTCCAAACGCTACAAAAAACGTCTTCCAGAAAACGAAATACCAGATCATCGAAGGGGAGAAAAACCTTGATGAACATGATTTCGAGACAATCAGAAAATATTTCCCAAGCTTTGAAATACTGAGATGGAGAGTTGTTGCAAGCCTTGATTTTTTCTTTCCCAGAATTTATTTGGAGAAAATAGACTGGGCTCTTTTCATGTTTTTTCCCTTCCTTCGTAAATTCGGAGATCAGGCAGTTTTGGTAATGAGCAAGGAATAAAAAAACGTTATAGCTAAAGACAGGAGAAAATCGTTGAAGATTTCCATTTTCGGATTAGGGTACGTGGGGTGCGTGTCTGCGGCATGCTTGGCGAAAGAGGGACACGATGTGATCGGGGTCGATGTCAACCGGGCCAAAGTCGATATGGTCAATCAAGGAAACAGTCCGATTGTAGAGAAGGACTTGGACTCCATTCTCAAAGAAGTCGTCTCGGCCAGCCGTTCGGAGCCTGGAAGCTTGATCGCCACTACCGACGAGGAAAAGGCCGTCCAGGATACAGAAATTTCTTTGATCTGCGTGGGAACGCCGAGCAAGGAAAATGGCGATCTCGATATCGCCTATATTCTGAAATGCGCTGAAAGCATCGGGGCCGGGCTGAAACAGAAAAAAGATTACCATGTGGTTGTTGCTCGCAGTACCATGTTGCCAGGCACTTGCGAGGAAGAAATCGTCAGGACATTGGAGTATCGCTCCGGCAAGAGGGCGGGAAAGGAATTCGGAATCGTCGTGAACCCGGAGTTCCTAAGGGAGAGTACTTCCATTGAAGATTTCTATAATCCGTCGGTGACTGTTATCGGCGAATGGGACAAGCAAAGCGGGGACGTGGTCGAACGCATGTACCATTTTTTGAAAGCGCCGGTTGTACGCACCGCGATCAAGACGGCGGAAATGGTCAAGTATGCATGTAACAGCTTTCACGGACTCAAGGTGGCTTTTGCCAACGAAATCGGAATCGTCTGCAAGACCATGGGTATCGACAGCCATGCAGTGATGGACATTTTTTGCATGGACGGCAAGCTGAATCTCTCATCCTATTATCTGAAGCCGGGCTTCGCTTTCGGCGGTTCATGCCTTCCGAAAGACTTGAGGGCGATAACCTACCGGGCGAAGCGGTTGGACACGGATCTGCCTCTGCTCGAATCCATCATGCTTAGCAACCGCCGACACATAGAACGATTTGCGGATAAAATCGTCAGATCGGACAAAAAGAAGATCGCCATACTGGGTCTAAGTTTCAAGGCCGGGACGGACGACCTGCGCGAGTCCCCGCTGGTTATTCTGACCGAAACACTGATCGGAAAGGGATTGGATTTGAAAATTTACGACAAAAGCGTTTCGCTGGCCAGGCTGGTCGGTGCAAACAAGGAATATATCGAGCGGGGAATACCTCATATATCTACTTTGATGTCCGAAAATATTTACGATGTAATAGAACACGGGGAAATAGTTGTTGTCGGCAACAAATCAAAGGAGTTCGCAGATGCGATATCTTCAGGCAAGCTCGATGGAAAAATCGTTTGGGACCTCGTGAGGGTGGTAGAAAATTTGGATGAAACACCGGGGGCTTACGAAGGGATCGCCTGGTAAAAGGAAGGCTGTCTTTTATTGGAAAATCAAGTTTTTATGATAGACCATTGGTGTATTTTCAGATAAGCGATTGTCATGAAATTTAGCTAAGGGGCGAATACGAAGAAATGGAAAAAACAAAAAACGTCAGCGGGAATAAGATCAAAGACCCACAAAAGAGGGAAGTGTTTATCAAGTTTATGAAAGAGGACAAGCACGGCAACGTCGAGGCCTTTTTTCATTCACTTGACTACATGTTCAGAGATATCGAGTTCCAGGGGAAGCGGGTTCTCGATATAGGGAGCGGCAAAGGCCTGTTGTCCATTTACGTAGCCCTTTGCGGAGCAAAAAAAGTAATAAGTATGGAGCCCGAGATGGATGGCGCGAGCAATGACGCGTGTTCCGTACAATTCGAAAGAATTAATAAGCTATGTCTGAAAAATATCGAATTGGTCAAAGAAGACTTTCATTTCTGGGACGGGGGGGGGAAGAAATTCGATATTATCTTGTCGTTTGCTTCGATCAATCACCTTTACGAGTCACCCTACCATGCATTGTATCATTCCGGGACTAAGACCAAATATTTGGAAATCGCTAAAAAAATGAATGGGCTTCTCAATGAAGAAGGTGTTGCCGTTGTAACGGACACGACCAGGTATGGATTGTTCTTTTGGTTGAAAAATTTGGGGATAAACAGGCCTTGGACACCTGGTATCAGGACCAGTATAGATTGGCGGATTCATCAAAACCCTACCGTGTGGAGAACCATCTTCGAGGAAGCCGGGTTTTCGAAGACGAAAATAAAATATCCTTTGCCGTACAAGCTTCGTCGGTATGGAAGCCTGGTCGCCAACAGTCTTGTGAATTTCATACTGGAAGGCAAGTTTATCTGCTTTTTCTATGTATAGTTTTCATTGTTCTCTGTGAAAATTCTATTTTTATCACAGCGGTTTCTTTATCCTATGGATACAGGAGGAAAGATCCGCACTGGAAATATATTGAAGCAGTTGTCGAAAAGGCATCGAATCACCCTGATTTCAAACGTCGAATCGCCGAAGGATGATCCTTATGTTGCGCAGATCGGAAGCCTTTGTTCCAGATTTGTCCCTGTACCGTGGAAAGAAGTGAGGAAAAACTCGTTTCGTTTTTTTGCAAGGTTGGCTTTTCAAATGCTATCCCCATACCCTGTCACAGTATTGAACGACTATTCGGAAAGCCTGCGGCAGGTTTTGGAAAAAACTCTTCGAGAAGGGGATTTCGATGTTGCCATCTGCGACTTCGCTCAATCCGCTCTGTTGTTCAGGGGCGTTACCGGCAAGACATTGGTTCTATTCCAACACAATGTCGAGTCGATCATTGCCAAAAGGCATATCGAGAGATCGCAGAATTCGGTTATCCGGTTTTTCTGGTGGCTTCAATGGATTAAGATGAGAAGATTCGAAAAGCTTGCTTGCAGAAGGTTTAAAACCATCATCGCCGTTTCCGAAAAAGACAAAAAGTTGTTCAAATCCCTCTATGGCTTGGACAATGTCGATTTTGTTCCTACCGGAGTGGATGTCGATTATTTCAGACCGATCGGCAATATCAAAGAGAAAGCAAACTCACTCGTTTTTTGCGGATCCATGGACTGGCTTCCGAACGAGGACGCAATGGTTTCCTTTGTGGGGCAAACATTTCCATTGGTAAAAAAAAAGGTGCCAGACGCCACTCTGACGATCGTCGGCAGGAATCCTTCGGCTTCTTTGAGAAAGATTGTCGGCAGATATCCAGAAATCGTTTTGACCGGATGGGTGGACGATATTCGTCCTTTGCTCGCCAAGGGGGCGCTTGTCGTTGTCCCCATTCGAATCGGGGGAGGAACGAGAATGAAAATCTTCGAGGCTATGGCCATGGGCAAGACCGTCGTTTCGACGAGTATAGGTGCCGAGGGGCTTCCTGTCCAAAACGGCGAGAACATCGTAATAGAAGACGATTCGGAAAAATCTGCGGCTATCATTTCAGAGCTGTTGAAAAACAATGAGAAAAGATATGAAATGGGCAATAGAGCGATGGCTTTCGTCAGGGAGAACTTCGCATGGTCAAAGGTGGCATCGAGATTCGAGAGTATCTGCGAAAATGCGATCCGTTGATTCCGGACATTCTATCACCTCGATGCCTATTGCCGATCAAAGAGTAAAGAACTTCAATTCTTCGGCCGGAGACCGAGTAGAGAGCAAACTCGAATCAATTTTGAGTACATATGCATAAGACGACGATTGCATGGTTGTGCCTGTATTTCGGCGGTCTTGCTGTTTCCCTCATCAAAGGGCCGATATATGGACTGATCACGTATTTTTTTACTTATTATACACAGTTTTCCTGGGGAAAGCAGCATAAAACGGAAAGATGGTCCTTATACGCCAGTCTTGCTGTATTCGCATCCTACATAATCAAAAAAAATGCCGAAGTTCAGCTGTCTCATTTCGAGATGCCGCAGATGAAATGGCTAATCATTTTCCTACTAAATATGGTTTTTGTGGGCTTTTTCGCGGTAGCTCCCGAAGCCAATCAAAGAGAACTTATCGCCTTCGCCAAGCTTTCGGTTCTCTATTTTCTCACCATTTGCATCGTTAGAAAGAAACTACATTACAAGTTGTTCTTGTGGATTCAAGTATGGGGAAGCTACCTTTTCGGCTGGCAGGGTCATGGAGCGAAGCTGACAGGTGGGAGGCTGGAAGGGATTGGCGGTCCTGAAACGACAACAAGCAATGGGTTGGCCAATCATCTGATCATGATTCTGCCTTTTTTCAACAATCTTTTCTTTTACGGGAACAAGTGGGAGAAACTCGCGGTCATATGGGCTACGCCATGGGTTTTAAACGCGATTATTCTCTGCAACAGCCGCGGCGCTTTTCTTGGTATCGTAGCTATGGCAATCATGGCATATGCTAGGGCGCAAAAAAAAATAAGAAAAAAGATGCTGGTCGGCATGATTTTGGGAGCACTTTTGTTCGTTTATTTGGCGGATGAACGATTTTGGGAAAGGATGGATACTCTTAAGGAAGGAGGCGAAAAAAGCTCGGGAAGGGTGGAAACGTGGAAGGGCGCCTTGAATTTGATAAAGGACCATCCTCTCGGGGTGGGGGGCCAAGGCTTCGTTTATTTGAGTCCTATTTACATACCCGAGGTCGTGGCTGAACATGGGGGTGAGCAAAGGTCGGTACACAACAGCTATTTGAAAGTCGCCACAAATTATGGAATTCAGGGGTTTATCCTGTACGCTTTGTTTATATACGGCACTTTGCGACAACTGCGCCACATGAGAAAGAGAGTCGGCGCTGAAAACGATCTTTTCTATCATACGGAAAGCACTGCGATCGAAATCGCGATTTGGGGGTTTCTCATCGCCGCGACTTTTGGCGCGAGACCCTATTTTGAAACCTTGTTTTGGTATTGCGCAATTGCAAACGCTTTGAGTAATATTCAACAATCTGAAATCAGAGACAGGGCGAGTAGTGAAGAAAAGGAATCGACAGATGGCGTTGAAGAAACAAGTTAGGGCCGTTCGATTTATGCGGAAAATAAGAGTGATGCACCTCGTCCATCAGCTGGGATCCGGAGGTGCTGAAAACGGGGTCGTCAACTTGGCGAACCACATGGATATCGAAAGATTCGAAACGTCGATTTGCGCGTTTGTCGGAAACGGGTCGCTGACAAGTCGTCTGGACCTGGAACGAGCTGCGCTTTTCGAAATGGGAAAGGGTGACGGAAACGATATTCGCCTCCCGGCCAAACTGTTTGGATTGTTCAAAAGGTGGAGACCAGACATTGTCCACACTCATGCGTGGGGTACACTGTGCGAAGGCTTTTTGGCAGGGAAGGCGGCCAATGTTTCCGTGCTGGTCCACGGGGAGCATGGGACAATTCAAGAAAGAAGGCGCAACATGCTTGTCCAGAAAATAGTCTGGGGACTCGCAGACCAGGTCCTTTCCGTATCAAGAGTCCATGCTCGAAAGCTTTCCGAATCAATAGGCTTTCCCCTGAATAAAATCGAAGTAATCGCAAATGGCGTGGACAGCGACTTGTTTCGTTCGGGAAACGACATCCGGCCGATTAGGGATGAAATGAATCTAAGGCCCGACGATATCGTTTTGGGTACCGTGGGTCGATTGGTCCCGGTGAAAAACCAGAGGTTACTTATTCGTTCTTTCGCCGGGTTGATCCGGGACGATTTCAAGGTCAAATTAGTCGTAGCGGGCGACGGTCCATTGCGAGAAGAGCTTGAGAATGAGGCGAAGGAACGTGGCTGTCTGACCGACGTCAGGTTCCTTGGGAGACGTTCGGACATTCCGGCTGTCATGGCGGCCATGGACATATTTGCTTTGACCTCTGTGAGCGAAGGCATGTCCAACACCATTCTGGAGGCCATGGGAAGCGGGCTTCCGGTTGTCGCCACTGATGTGGGAGGAACCCCCGAACTCGTAGTGAACAAAGAGACGGGATTCCTCGTCCCCTCTGACAACGTGGACGCATTGACCGACGTCTTAATAAATCTGATTGACAATCCCGCATTGCGTCTGCAAATGGGGCATGCTGGACGAGAAAGGGTCAAACGTAAATTCAGTCTTCGAGCCATGGTAGGCAATTACGAAAGGTTGTATCTGCGCTGCCTTCGGAAAAAGGTAGGCAATGTCTAAAATGAAGAGACTAATGCTTTCGGAAAATCTTAAGTCGAAGTTGCGAAAGCTTGGAAACATGTCCAATGTGGAAATTCGCTTTCGAATACGCGAATACATTGTCGGACAAGTGGAATTTATCAAATACCGTTTGCGGCTTGATTCCATGTCAAAGGAGCAGTTTTGCAGAAGAGTTCCCGAATTGTGTTCAAGTTCCGGTTTCGAAAAAGAGCTTTGCGAACGATTTGAAACGGTAAAACGCGACCGGTTTTTTACAGAAACATGGGACAAGCGGGAAAGGACGGGACTTGTCTCGGAAAACTTGGACGAATCCTCTTGGATAGCGCAAGCGGATCGGTTGCTTGGGGACAAGATACGCCTGCTCGGCAGGGAACTTGAAATTCCTTTTTCAGGCGGATGGCAGGTCGATCCGTTGGAAAAAGTGAAGTGGCCGAGCGTTTTTTACGCGCATGTAGC
The DNA here is from genome assembly GCA_963674505.2 of Desulfobacterales bacterium. Taxonomy (GTDB): domain Bacteria; phylum Desulfobacterota; class Desulfobacteria; order Desulfobacterales; family SKZT01. The sequence continues at coordinate 3,195,314 of CAXXIG010000001.1, read as the reverse complement.
CAGAAGCAAACGAATTCGAGAATGGGATATCAAATATATATGGGAAGTTAACAGGCATCAGTATCTTATCGTCCTTGCAAAATCTTTCTGGTTGACGGGAGATGAACGATATGCGCAAAAGGCCTTGTCGGCGATAGCCAGCTGGAGCGACGAAAACCGGTTTAACGAAGGGGTGAACTGGACCAGTTCCCTGGAACTGGCGGTAAGGACCATCTCCTGGCTGTGGACCTATTTCCTTTGCCAAGGTTCGGAAAATCTCACGGAAGAGTTTCAAGCCAGGCTTTTTTTATCGATATATCGTCAGGCATCCTACATCGAAAATCACTTGTCAATTTATTCTAGCCCCTATAATCATCTGATCGGCGAAGCGGCTGCTCTGCATATGATTGGCTCGCTTTTTCCCATGTTCGATTCCGGACGGCGGTGGGAGAGTCTTGGATGGTCCATCCTTTCGGACACGGTTTGCGAACAGTTTCACGAAGACGGAATGAGCGTGGAGCAGGCTGCCTTTTACCATCACTTCACCTTGGGGTTTTACCTCCAAGCCATTTTCCTTCGCCGAAACAACCAAAAAAGCGTACCGGCGAAAATGCTGGAGAGAATCGAGAAAGCCCTTGGGTTTTCCATGCATTTGGCGAAACCAGACGGCACACCGCCGATGGTCGGAGATATTGACAATGCCAGGTCGATCTATTTCGATTTGGATCACAGCTGGGATTTCAGAGGATTTCTGGCCTTGGGAGCGGTTCTTTTCAAGCGGACGGATTTTAAAAGGCAGAGTTCGGGATTGTGCGAAGAGCTGATTTGGCTTGCCTCCAAGGATGATCTGAACCTTTTCAGGGGGCTGGAAGCATCCGAGCCTTTGGAGATTTCGTCCGCGTTTTTCGAAAGCGGATATTTTATTTCACGGAACAATTGGAGCGAGGAGGCCGACTACTTGTGTTTCGATTGCGGTCCGATGGCTGCCGGATTGTCTACAGAGGCAGTTCCCTCGGCAGCGCACGGTCATGCAGACGCTCTATCCTTCGAGCTTGCCGTTGCAGGAAAATCGTTTATTGTGGACGGCGGGTTCTATACCTATTTCGGAGATCTTGAATGGCACAGGCATTTTCGAAGAGAAGAGGCGCACAATACGGTTTTGATCGGCGACAACCGCCAAGCGGATTATTGCGGCCGTCTGACATGGAGAAATGTAAAAAATCCCGAATTGATTCAATGGCAAAACGAGAAGCTATACGATGCGGTAGCAGGAATTGTAGATTTCGGAGGTGGTGCGCATCATCTACGACAAATGGCTTATGTCAAAAACCATTTCTGGTTGCTCAGAGATTTTGTAGAGAATGGAGGAAATGGGGAAACAGTGGATTCCTTTCTGCATTTTTCGCCGGAAGTCGATCTTCGTGCAGACCGGGAAAACTGCCAGATTGTTGCGGCCCATGGCGGTGCTGGGTTGCTGGTCAAGTACTGTCCAGGTGTCGAGTTGCGGTTGGAAAAAGGGGCGGAAGGACCGGCGTCCGGGTGGGTGGCGCACGGCTACGGTGTCAGGTTTCCTGCTTGGCGTGCGGTATTTTCCTGGAAAAATGCCGAACGACAGGGCCCTTTCGCAATGCTCATGATTCCTTTCCTGACGGACAGAGGTCTTGGAGATATCGAAAATATGGACCGCAATAATGGCGACTTCGCCAAATCGACAGTTGCGTTCCGGAAAAACGGTAAAAATTACTCCGTAAACATGGAATGTGCGGATTTGGTACGAGTGAAAATAGACCAATTGCCTTTTGAAATCGATTTTTCAAAACGCAAATTGGATGGATGACAATCGCAAATTGAAAACACGTTTGTATTCGAAATGAAGATTCTCGAAATAGGCGGCTATCCGCCGCCAAACACAGGCTGGAGCGTCAGGATCAAATTTTTGAAACAAGGCTTTCTCGAAACAGGAGTCGATTGCAAAGTCCTGCATATCGGCCGCAACAGAAAGATCAAAAGCGACCATTACATCGACGTGCAAAACGGGCTCGATTACTTGATTAAGCTGTTCCGGTATCGGTTTCGCGGATACCATTTCCATATTCACACGAATGGGCAGGCGGTGAAAGGTCCATTTCTGTGCCTGATCGCAAATTGCATTTCCATTCTTAGCGGAGAGCGGGCCGCTCTGACCTTCCACGGAGGCATAGAACAATTGTACTTTCCAAGAGAAAATGCGGGGAAAATGTTTTGGATAATGTATTTGAATCTCCTTCTTTCCAAATTGATCGTATGCAACAATGCGCCTGTAAAAAAGCGTATCGAGCTTTATGGTCCATTCATCGACGGTGAGAAGGTCAAGACCATTCCCGCATTCAGTGTGCAATATTTGAAATACAAGCCTGTCGAACTGCCAGAACGGGTCGAAGGATTCATAAAGGGAAAAAAGCATATCGTCCTATGCTATATCGTGATGCGCAATGGTTTTTTCTTGGATACGACGGTGCAATTTCTGAAGGAATGGGAAGGAGATGTCAGCTTCATTCTAAGCGGCATCGGAAAGGCCGAAGACGAAGAAGTAGCCGGGTACGTCGATGAATTGAAGAATTTGGAAGAAAAGGGCGTTGTGCTGACCATCGACGATCTCGATCACGACGCCTTCATGACCTTGCTTAAGAAGTGTTCCATATATCTAAGAACGCCTGTGTCCGACGGAGTCGCATCGTCTGTGCTCGAAGCTTTGACCCAAGAGGTGCCGGTTGTCGCCAGTGAGAATGGGCGAAGGCCGAAGGGAGTGATTACTTACAACCCGGAGGATCCGCAGGATTTGGCGAAAAAAATAGAATATGTAGTATCGAACCGCGAGCAAATCGCGGGAAAAATTGTCAAGCCTCGGATCGAAGACACTCTCAAGATCGAGATTTCGACCTTGCAGGGGTGTTTTGCATAGGAACCTCTATCTGGAAAAGAAAATTCAATCAGATATCACAGAAACGGATTGTATGAAATATGGAAAGAAAAATTATGATCGTCACGACGAATTTTCCACCTGCAACATCCATTGGAACCCAGAGGATTTTAAAAATCTGCAAATATCTAAGCGATGATTGGGACATTCACATACTCACCCTAAAAGAGAAGTATTTCCCATACACAAGCCTCAAGGGCGGACTGGATGGTTGCGAACGGAAATCGGGCTTGAAAATATGGAGAACGAGCAAATTCGACCTTTATTCCTTTTTAATCGGCATGAAAAAGAGATTCGCCGAAAAGGGTGGCGCAAGAGATAACGCGGTCAAAAAAGAGGCGGCCCAAAAAGATGGAGACGTTTCGATACGGGCCCGTAGCTTCTCATTTAAAAAAACAGTCGGCCGCCTAGGAGCACTGGCCACCGATTTTCTCGAATTTCCCGACCCGGACATTTCATGGACGCCAATATCTGTGCTCAAAGGTATAATCTTATCGGCAAAATACGACATAGACCTCGTCTTTGCCAGTGCGCCCAGGCATAGCAACTTGGTGACCGTTTTACTATTGAAAAAGCTGACAGGAAAAAAGCTGGTCGTCGATTTTAGGGACCCTTGGGCGAGATCGCCCTGGCTTGAAGAACAAAGAAGTTCGACGGCGATTGAAAGGCTCAAGCACAAGCTGGTTCAAATAATGGAAAGGAAGGTCGTGGAACATGCGGATCGAGTTGTCTTTACCACAGAAAGCCTTAGAAACGAATTCGCAAAGCATTATTCCCACATGCCGCAGAACAAATTCGAGGCCTGCTACAATGGTTACGACCCCGAACGTCTCCGCGACAGCGTATATGAAGGAAAATACCGCGTCCAGCCTGGAAAGGTGGTATTTTCGCATATCGGGTCACTCTACAAGAAAAGAAGCCCGGAAAACCTAATCCTGGCTATCGACGAGCTCCTTAGGCAGGGGAAAATTGACCGAAGACGCGTCCTTTTCCGGTTTATCGGAAATGTCGGCAGAGATTTGGGACATGTGGAAAAGATGGCTTCGGAGCTGAGATTGGACGACGTGGTTGAATTCATCCCTCGGGTGACTTATGCCGAAAGCCTAGAATATATGGCCGAAAGCGATGTACTGATCGTCCTGCAGCCAGGCGCCAAGCTGATGCTTCCCGCAAAAGTATTCGACTATCTGTGCTTCGGAAAGCCCATGCTCGCGGTTGGAGAGAAAGGCGGGGAGGTCGATAAGGTCGTGGACGGCAAGTTCGGCGTTTTTGTCGATAACGAAAATCTGATCGAAATCGGCAACGGCATAATGAAATTGGCCAGTAATCCCTATATGTATGTGGATTCCATAGTAGGGAATAGAACCATGTACGACGTTACCAAATCAATTGGGAGGTTCGAAAACATTTTGAATTCCGCCTTCGACCGAAAGACCCAAGGGAAAGGACGACAATAGATGGAAGAAAAAAACAATCAGGCACTCTTGAGGACCGAGGTGGAAAAAAGTTCCCCGCCGGTCTTCGTGATTGGAAGCGCGCGTTCCGGAACCAGCATACTTTCCCGGCTGATACGAGACTACTTGAAAGTGAGCTTCGGAACCGAGAGCCAGTTCATCGTGAGGGTTTTCAAAAGGCTGGGCCGCTACGGGGATCTCCGGCAGGGACGAAACTTGGGCAGATTGCTTTCAGACCTTCAGGGGGAGCGCTGTTTCCAGCGATGGAAAAAGTTCGGCTTCTCGTTCGATCCGGTACGCATCTGCGGAAGACTCCGGAAAAAAAGCTATTCCGGGCTGTTGGAGGCCATTTTCATGGATTTGGCCATCCATAACAAGATGCATCGGTGGGGGGACAAGACGCCCGAATATATAAACGATCTGGACGTACTGTTGCGACTGTTTCCTAATGCCAAGTTCGTACACATTGTAAGAGATGGAAGGGATGTCGCACTTTCTACGTTCCAGACCCACTTCGGCGCCAAGAATATCGGCGAGGCAGCCTTGGCATGGAACAAGCAGATGGCCAGTGTGGAGGCATTCAAGAAAACGGCGGGGCCTTGTCAGCTGATCGAAATCAAATACGAGGAGTTTATAGAAAAGCCGGTGGAAACATTTTACCGGTTGATCGATTTTCTGGAAATCGACGATCCAGACGGGTCTATCGAAACAAATGTAAGAAGGAATATCGCAAGCGAACTTTTTCAAGGCAATTATTTCAAGTGGAAAACACGTCTCTCAAGAAAGGAACAGACCATATTCGAGAAAGTCAACTACGAATATCTTCGAAAATGGGGGTATCCTACGGTCACCGACGGCTCTCTTTCCGTCAGGCCTTTGGAAAAGTTTTATTGGCGATTCGACAATGCTGTCAAGAGGCTGGCTCGTCTCGACATCTGGAAGGACAACCTCTACAAGCTCAAAGTCCGCTTACGATACCTCGGAAAAGGAATAAAGCGAAATCGTACATGAAAGGCGATTTTCCAAGGAGAAGGTTATGAAACAAAAGAACGACCTCAAAATATCAAGCGAAGACATCCGATTTTTCGGTCGGTGGTCTCATGATGTCAATCCGTTGCATATGGATGCCGATGTCGCACGCCGGACATTTTTCGGAAAGCCCATCGCACACGGCATATTGACCGTGATCGAGTCGATATCCGCCGCCATGGAGGACGACGACGGCTCGTTTCGAGGATTGGAAGCCGAATTTCGGAGGCCCGTCTATCCGGAGCAAACCTATCGGACCCGCGTGAAGCGCGATGGCGACGGCATGCATATTTCCGTGGAAGACGAACAGGGGGCCTGTCTGATTGTCCGTTTGTCGCGCGAAGCGGGTGAAGGTGCGACGGAAGGATCCCGGAAATGGCTCGGCGGCATTCCCGATTCGAAGAGCCTGAAAAACGGCGGCATCCGAAAAGAGGCGGCGGATCGAAACGCCGAAGATTTTGAACATGGCATGGAATTTTCCGGTCTGTACCCTACCGAAACGCCGCCTGCCAAATACGTATCCGGAGATTTTCCGACCCCTACGCTCGTTCGGTTGCTTGGCTTGTGCAGCTACATCGTCGGAATGGAAATTCCCGGACTTCGTTCTTTGTTCACACGTCTTCGTCTGGACATTAAAGAAACAGACATCCCGGCCGATACACTTGCTTACCGGGTCCGAACAACCAAGTACAACAGTCAGTTTCGCACCTTGCAAACGATGCTGGAGGTGGCGACTCTCGATGGGGCGCTGGTGGCGACTGGAGAGTTAAGGAGTTATGTCAGGTTCAGTCCCCAGGCCACCAATCTGGCGCTGTTGAAAACTCGCGCGTCGGAGCACCGCGAAAGCCTCGAAGGAAAAGTTGCGCTGGTTTGCGGCGGCAGCAGAGGGCTGGGAGCCGATATTTCCGCGTCGCTGGCCTTGGCAGGGTGCCACGTGTACGCCAGCCACCTGACAGAATCCGAAGCCCTCGACGACTTTGGCAGAGCCGTCGGAAAAAACGGCCTGAATTTGACCTTCTTAAAAGGAGACGCAGGCGATTCGGGCTGGTGCAAAAGCGCATCGGAAAAAATCCGGAAATCCCACGGAAAACTGGACATCCTGGTTCTGAATGCCTGCTCTTCTCCACTCCCCATTGGAATAGCCTCCGACGCCGCGAGTATGTTTTCCGATTACGTGGGAAAAAACCTGCGTCTGGTTCAACAGCCCCTGACCACGTTTCTCCCGATGATCGAAGACGCGGAAGGCGTGGTGGTCGGGATATCCTCTTCGTTCGTGACGGACCCTCCTGCGGAATTCGGCCATTACGTAGCATTGAAGCAGGCGGTGGAAGGCGTTCTGAAAACTGCTGCCAAGGACTTTCCAAATGTTTCGTATTGCATTCCTCGCCCTCCGCGACTTCGAACCAGCTGGAACGATACGCCGACCGGCGTCATGGGTGCCATGGCTGTGGAGCAGGCTGCCTTGGGCATTCTTGGGGCGATAGCGAAGAAGCCTCTGCCTGGAAGCGTGGAGGTGGTTTCCGAGTTTCCGAAGATTCCAACGGAAGAAACCGCCGCTGCGGCAGGTCCCCCGGACTTCTTGGTGGCGGTGTCGGCAAGCTTCACGGCGCAGCCTTTGATTCCGGGGCTTCGATTCTGGCTGCGAGAGCTGGAACACAATGCGGCTGTGGAAATCGCCCCATATGGTCAGGTTCTGCAAGAACTGATCAATCCCTTCAGCACGATTTCCGGAAACAAGAGCGGTTTCAACGCCATATTTTTGCGTGTCAAGGACTGGCTGAGGGAGCTGTCGCAAGAGAAGATCACCGCGCTCGACTATATCGACAAATATCTGGAGAAAACCACCAGGGAGTTCATCCGGGCCATGCGTACCCATCGCACCCACACAAAGGTTGAGACCATTCTTATCCTGTGTCCATCCGTCGTAGGCGAGTCGGCACCTTTGAACACCCTGATACGTCGAATCGAGTCGGATCTTTTGGAAGGCTTGAAGGGAATTCCTGGCTTGGAGACGGTAGTGGCCGAAGACTTCCATTTCTACTACGATGTGGACGCCAGTAAGATAAACGATCCTTTGCGAGAAAAGATCGCCCACATCCCTTATCTCAATCCCTATTATCATACCCTTGCGACTATTTTTATAAGGCATATGCAGCGTCGATTGGTACCGCTTCGAAAAGTGATGATCCTGGACTGCGACAATACGCTCTGGGACGGCGTCGTGGGAGAGGTCGGCGCGGAAGGGGTGATGTTCAACGATGCGCAAAAGGAACTCCACGCCCTGCTCACCCGTTTGAGCCAGGGCGGAATCGTCGTTTGTCTTTGCAGCAAGAACGAAGACTTCGATGTTTGGAGCGTCTTCGACAATCGTCCGGATTTCGGTCTCGATCGCGAAAACATCGTGGCCGCCATGATCAACTGGAACCCCAAGTCCGCGAACATCCGTCAATTGGCGTCGAAGCTGAACCTCGGGCTCGACAGTTTTGTTTTCATTGACGACAATCCCGTCGAATGCGCCGAGGTCCGTGCCGCCTGTCCTCAGGTGCTGACGCTCCAATGGCCCCGCGAGGAGAAGAAAGCCTTGCGGTTGCTTCGTCATGCTTGGGAACTGGATATAAGGAAAGGAACGAAGGAAGACGCCAAAAGGACCAGAATGTATAGGGAAGAGTTCAAGCGCCAAGAACTCTTGGACGACAATATTTCCTTTGCCGATTTCATAAAAAGTCTGGATTTGAAGGTTGATCTCAGGGAGTTGAACCAAGAAGACCTTCCTCGTGCTTCGCAGTTGACCATGAGGGTCAACCAGTTCAATTTTACCACCATTCGACGCAAAGAAAGCGAACTCAAGGAATTGATGGACGACCACGCCTACGAATGCAGCACCATCCGGGTTCACGACCGCTTCGGCGACTACGGTCTGGTCGGCTTCTTTATCGCCAAAAAACAGGGAGACACGGTGGAGTTGGACACCTTCTTGCTCAGTTGCCGCATCTTGGGAAGAGGGGTCGAACATCATCTGATGGCCCGGCTGGGACGTATTGCGACTGAAAACAAGGCGAAGACCGTGAAAATGGTCGTAAAACCCACCCCTCGCAATACGCCGGCTCGAGAATTCCTCAAATCCATCACCCCGGAAGAGTATGGCAGGGAGGACGATACCGGGCTTTTCGAATGCGAAGTGCCCTCGGATTACCTGGCAGAACTCAAATTTCAGCCCGAAGAGAATTCTAAGGACAAGAAGACGTCCGAACAAAAAAAAGAGCAGAAAAAAGAAGATAAGGAAGAATCTGAGACAAAGCGCATGAGGTCACGGGAATCGCAGATCGAGAGGGCCGCATACGAGCTTCACTCTGTAGAGGCTTTGTCGGAGCTGATCGACGGGCGAGAAGGAAAAGGAAGCGCCGGCCAAGGACCAAGAGAGGCCATCTCGGAGCCCGAAGTGGCAAAGAATTTCATCTACGAGGTTTTCGGGACCGAATTGGGCATGTCCACCGACAAGATCAGGGCTATTGACAGGTTGGAAACGCTCGGGTGCGATTCTTTCAAAATCGTGGAAATTACAGTCCTGCTGATCGAACAGTTTCCTTGGCTGCCCATCACTCTGCTGTTCGAACATCGCAGCGTTTCGGACATTGCGGAGCATATCGCCAGCCTGATCAAGTCGGGAAAAGGCGAGGCGAGCCTGGGAATCGCTCCCTTGGGAGACCTGACGTACAAACCCCGTCCGGAAGGAGCTGCGGATGTCGCTGTCGTAGGCATGGATGTTCGATGTGCAAATGCGAATTCCCCGGAAGAATTTTGGGAATTGTTGCGAGAAGGAAAAAGCGCAATCCGTCCGGTAAGCGCCGACCGTGAGTTTTTCCTGCGAACTTTGGAAGACGACCATCCCCATTGGGCTGGGTTGATGGACGACTTGGACGGTTTCGATGCCGAATTTTTCAACATTGCGCCGCGAGAGGCGGAATTGATGGACCCGCAGATTCGGCTGTTCTTGGAGGTTGCCTGGGGCGCCTTGGAGGACGCCGGTTGCGCGGGGAAGGTCCGGGACACCGACATGGGGGTCTTCGTTGGCAAAATGTACGACGATTACGTATATCAGGCAAATCGCCAGGCAAGCCAAAAGAAGAATCCCTATCGCAGTTGGGAAGGTTTCGGCATGGCCAACCGGCTGTCGCATTTTCTTGGGCTGAAAGGTCCCAGCTTTACCGTGAACACCGCCTGCTCTTCATCGGGTACTGCGTTGCACCTGGCCTGCCAAGCTCTTTGCAAGGGAGAATGCGAAACCGCTTTGGTCGGAGGTAGCAATCTGATCCTCGATCCCGACCGATTCGGCCAGTTGGGGCGTCTGGGAATCCTGTCTCCTACGGGCAAGTGCCATCCTTTTGGAGACAAGGCCGACGGCACTTTGCTGGGAGAAGGCATCGGAGCCGTGGTCTTGAAATCAATGGAGGCTGCCAAACGCGACGGAGACCGAGTATACGGCGTGATCAAAGGGACAGCGCTCAGTTCCGGCACCGGAACCGTGGGATTTACCGTCCCGAACCCAAACGCTCAGGCATTGGCTATCCGAAGGAGTCTGAGAGAGGCAGGCATCGACCCCAGAACCATATCGTACGTTGAAACCCACGGTACGGGGACCCAATTGGGAGATCCCATAGAAATCCGGGGGTTGACATTGGCTTTTTCGGACAAAGGATTGCGCGACGACGCAATCGACGGCCCACAGGACTGTCGTGTCGGGTCAGTCAAACCCAACACGGGACACCTGGAGTCGGGCGCCTTCATGATAGGCTTGATCAAAGTCCTGCTGCAGTTCGAACATGGCGAATTGGTCCCGACCATCACCTCCGAAGAGCCGAATCCGCAAATCCCTTTCAACCTGGGCCCCTTTTCGGTTCAGACCCGGCTGGAACCCTGGAAACGGCCTACTATGATGGTCAATGGTCAAACAGCGGAAATGCCCAGGCGCGCGGGATTGAGTTCCTTCGGTGTGGGCGGGGCAAACGCGCATATCGTACTGGAGGAGCCTCCTGCCGAGATTGTCCAAGAAGGTTCCTCTGGGAAAATTTCGCAGCGCGATGAACTACCGCGCATTCTCACGCTTTCCGGACGACACGACGACGCCCTTTTACCTCAATTCGTACGCTTGAAACAATTCGTGGAAAAACGCCCCGATTTGAACTTCGCCGATATATGCTACACAAGCAATGTGGCGAGAGAGCATTTCGACTACAGGCTTGCGCTGACGGTTACCGAAAAGGAGAAAATGCTGAAAGCCGCTGAAAGCTACAGGGAGGGAAACGTCCCGGCCGGTTGTTACACGGGCGCGGTCAAACGGGGGGCGTCCGCTTCGAAAATAGCTTTCCTTTTCACAGGCCAAGGTTCCCAATATGCCGGGATGGGACGCGAAATGTACGACTCCTTTCCCATTTTCAAAGAGGCGGTGGACAAATGCGCCGAGGCTTCGGAAGGCCTGCTGGAGCGACCCTTGCTGGAGGTGCTTTTTGCCGAAGAAGAAAGCGACGCCGCCGAATTGATGGATCAGACCGGATATACCCAACCATGCTTGTTCGCCGTCGAGTACGCCTTGTTCGAACTTTGGAAATACTGGGGGGTGTACCCCGATTTCTTGATGGGCCACAGCGCAGGTGAAATCGTCGCCCTGACTGCGGCAGGCGTTTTGAACCTCCGAGACGGCCTCAGGCTGATCGCCGCTCGGGGAAGGCTCATGCAAGCGCTGCCGCCCGGAGGAAAAATGGCTGCGATCCGCGCCGAAGAAAAAAGGGTGGCGGAGGCGATTGCAGGACTGGAAGGCTCGGTTTCCATCGCTGCCATCAATGGACCCAGCCAGATTGTCGTTTCCGGACATGGCAAAGCGATCAACGAACTCTTGGAGAAGTTCGATGCCGAAGATATCGATTCTACGATTCTGAACGTATCACACGCGTTTCATTCGCCTCTCATCGAGCCCATGCTGGAGGAATACGAAAGCGTCCACGGGAACGTCCGGCCGGGCCTCCCCTCGGTCCCTGTCGTCAGTTGCGTAGACGGAAAATTTTTCGATTCTTCAGGCAACATCTCCGATTACTGGAGAAACCAGGTCCGCAAACCGGTGCGCTTTCTTGACGCCATGGAAACGCTGGACAGGCAGGAAGCAAAAATTTTTCTCGAAATCGGCCCTCATCCGGTCCTCTTGGGGATGGGAAGGGTTTGTCTTCCCTATGAAAACAGAACATGGTTGCCGTCCATGAGAAGAAACGGAAACGGAGTCTCTCTGATGGTCCAAAGCCTGGCGAGTTTGTATGTCAACGGAATCGCAGTGGATTGGGATGGCTTCAACCGGCCGTCGGACGTCAAGAGAGTCCCTCTGCCTACATATCCGTTCCGCCACCGCAAGTACTGGATCGAAGGATACCCAGAGCGAGAGTCGCGTGGAAAATCCGATTTGGATGAAAATGTTCTTTCTTCGTGGGTTTACGATATTCGATGGCTGAAAAAAGACATTCGAGAAAATATCGCTGATAGTGTTGCGACCAAGCACGGTAAATGGCTGGTTTTCGGCGACGAAAGCGGGGTAGGCGACGAAATTCAAAAAGCAGTCCAACAAAGATCAATGGATGCCGTGATGGTTCGACGTGGACCGGAATTTGCCAGGTCGAGCGGGGAGTTCCGTTTGAATCCGGCTTCCCGGGAGGATTTCCAGAGGTTTTGGAAGGCTGTTACCGAAGAAGGCGGCGGCGTACGAGGGGTCGTTCATCTTTGGAGCCTGGATCTGCCGGATATCGCCAAATCCTCCTTGCAAGATTTTGACACGCCACTGCGAGTGCTGCTCAGCAGCGCTGCCAATTTGACAAAGGCGATCAAGTACTCTGGACCTTCCGGAAATGCTCCCGTCTGGTTTGTAACTCGAAACGCAGTGTTCACTGAACCTGAACAAAACGGGAAATCCCTTTCCTTGCAGCAGGCGCCGGTTTGGGGGTTCGGACGGGTGCTCGCCCTTGAACAACCGGAGATTTGGGGCGGGTTGATCGATCTGCCGGCGAAGGGAATGGAGACAAAGATCATGGCCGAAGCCTTGCTTGCAGAATTTTTACAACAGGACGGCGAAGACCAGGTTGCGATTCGTTCCGAAGGTCGCTTTGTGCCGAGACTCCTTCGAAGAGAGAAAACGGTGCAACGAAGACTGTCTTTGGATCCGAAAGGGAGCTATTTGATTACCGGAGGGGGCGGGGCCTTGGGAGGACGGCTAGCCAGGTGGATGGTGGAAAGGGGTGCCAAGAGGCTCATGATCGTTAGCAGAAGAGGAGCCGCCGATTCGGCAAAGGCCGGGATATTCGAGAAACTCAAAAAACAGGGGGTAGATGTCGAATACGTAGCAGCCGACGTTGCTTCCAGAAAAGACATGGAAAACTTAAGAAAGCGAATCGAAGCGGACCCCCAACCTTTGAAAGGCATCGCGCACCTTGCAGGAATTGATCGGCGAATTCCGATTTCCTCCCTGGATGAAAAGGAGTTTCAGAAGGTACTAGCTCCGAAAATCCAGGGTGGTTGGCTGCTCCATGAAATTGCGGAAGAAAAGACCTTGGATTTCTTTCTTCTTTTTTCGTCCATAGCCTCGATCCTGGGTTCCGAAGGAAGGGCGCACTATGCCGCAGCAAATTCGTTTCTGGACACCCTGGCGCAATACAGGATCTTGGCTGGACTACCCGCGACAGTTATCAATTGGGGACCGTGGAAAGGCGGAGGCATGGCTTCCAAAGAAGACCTTGCCTTATACGAACGCATGGGCAATCAAGGTCTCGACCCAGCCGGAGCGTTGTCGATTCTGGAACAGGTGATGGCGGAAGGGAAAGGTCAGACAGTCGTGGTGGATATCGATTGGCCTCGTTTCAAAAACGTTTTTTTCGCCAGAAAGCCACGGCCAATGGTTTTCGAAATCGATGATTTCGGAAATAAAAATCTCGAAGAGGACCAAAAGCCAATGGCGGAGTGGCGGAAGCTGCTGGCGAAAAGGCGCGCCGATCAGCGCTCCCGCACCCTGGCAGATCTGATTCGCGAAGAGGCGGCCAAGTCACTGGGTTTTGAAGATCCAGAGGAAATCTCCAACGACTTGGATTTCCAGGAAATGGGCATGGACTCCCTGCGAGCCGTCGATCTCTCTATACGTGTTCGCGAAAAACTTGGACTCGAAGAATCCCTGACCCTGTACGATTATCCTAATATTTCCAACTTAGCGGAAACCCTGGTAGGGAAAATGGATATAAAGGTATTTGCGGAAACGTTTGAAGAGGGAAAAGGAGGCGCAAAAGTCATCGGCTATTCTCCCGAAATTGAAAAAGACATCCTGGATTTTTACAGGACAGCATGGCCAAACCGGCCGAAGGCAACATTGCATAGTAGATGGCGATGGATGTTCATCGATTCAGCCAAGCGCCTGGAGGTCCCTCCACAAATGTGGGTCTGCCGCGAATCCTCCTCAGTCGTTGCGTTTACGGGGGCGATCCCCGTAAAACTGAAAGTCGATGAAAAGGAGATAAATACAGCCTGGTGCGTGGACACCATGGTTCTGGAATCCTGCAGAAACATGGGGCTGGGCCCCAAAATCATGGTCCAGGTAAGCCAGGATTTGCCCTTTGCACTGTCTCTGGGGCAAACCAAGGAGATGCGAGACATTCTGGAACGACTTGGGTGGAGGCAGGTCGCGCCTTTTGAAACCTACGTATATGCCCTGAGACCACACAAAATCCTGCAGAAAAAAATGCATGGAGTTCTGGCAGGTACCGTCGGTGCCGGCTTGCAGATCATACAATACACCAAACGTCTCAAGACTTCGAAACGAATACGACCTCTGGAAATGAAGGCCGTGGGGCGTTTCGGAGAACACCACGACGATTTGTGGAGGAGCGTAAAAAAAGAGTACAAATGCGCAGTGGTTCGCGACGCTTCCTATCTGAACTGGAAATATGTCGATCAACCTGGTCAGGACTATATTTGCCTTGAATTTTGGGATAAAAATTGTGTTGTCGCTGTCGCAGTCCTAATAACTAGAGAACCTGGACCAAACAGCCCCTATCTGTATCGAAGAGCTTTTATCGTCGATTTATTGGCGCCTCCGTCGGATGAAGATCTGATATTAAGCGCGTTAGAGAAAATCAGACAAAAATGCATTGAACTCAAAGTCGATTCGATCATTTTCGAGCTGATCAATGACCGAATCGAGAAATCTTTGAAGTCCTTTGGCTTTATCAAGCGAGATCCGACAAGATTTTTTTGGGCATATAATGATGGGGTGAGAGGAATAGATGCCCAGGCTGTTCTGACTCCGGAGGACTGGACTGTTTTGAAAGGTGATTCGGATGTCGATCGGCCAGGAATCAATTGATTATCGCAATCACTTTCTTTTCAATAAATCTAAATAAAAATGTTAGTCTCCAATGGCTAAAAAAAAGTTCGACTGTCTACTGCATGGGCCGATGAAATGGTTTTCGGGGTTTCTTCTGTCTGTTCTGTTCATCTGGGTAGTGTCCATTTTTTTTGTGAATACAATAGAGCCATATGATTTCAACCCTATATTGAAGCGTTACGTGGTGTCAAAAGGCAATGTTAACCGCGAGCGAAGCGAGGGGTGGGGAGACAGTGAAGCCGGTGCTTTGGGGATATACGGAATAGAGGACATTACAAAGGTCCCACAGCGAAAAGTAGCCGTTTGGGGAGATTCATTTGTCAACGCTGTGCAGGTGGATGACAATGAAAAAATGGCGCAGGTATTTACAGAGCTATGCCGAAAGAACGGCTTGAAATCCTTGATGGGTTTTGGAATAGGCTATCAAGGAGGAGCCATTGGAGATTACTATTTTGATATACCGAATTACGAAAAAATTGTTCCTTCTATCGTGGCCCACGTTATCCTAATCAGCGATTTAAAAGATATCCTACCGGACCAGCCCGTTCAAGGAAGCCTGTTTAAATCTTTTCCGGATTTTCATTTCGTCGAAAGGAAAATGAAGCCGATTTTGCCGAACAATCTCAGAAAGATAGTCCGCGGGATGGAAATGAATTTCCTCTTCGACTTAGCTTTAGCGGTAAAGACAATGAAGAAGCTGCGTTTCGCCCCGGGTACCGCTTCTGAAAAAGGTAACGCCAATGAAGAAAGAAATGTCAATGAAAAAGGAAAAAACGAGATCTCCAATGAAAAAGCCTTACAGTTTTTGGTCAAGAAGATGAAAAGGCAAACAAAGCTCCCAGTGATCATGCTTTACTGTCCAAGGATTCCACGGTTGAAAAACGGAAGTTTCGATTTTTCTGATCCGTTAGAAGAAGTTGTTAGACAATTGTCCATTATATGTCGTTCAGAAGGAATTTCCTTTATTGACATGACCGGAGCTTTTATCGAATACCATGAAAAGACAGGGCTTTTGCATAGAGGATTTTCAAATTCCATGCCAGGAAAAGGACATTTCAATCCGGCAGGCCATCGACTTGTCGCCGAAGCCCTTTTCGAATATTTTAAAACCGAGTTTCGTTTGCCGGAAACTACGCACAAATAGATTCGGTGACAAAATAGAAGTTCTTGTTGAACAACCGAAATGCAACTTGGGCTGGCACGATAATAGAAACATGAAATACTAAATAAACAATCGAATTGCGTAAAAAAGACAAAGCCATGCTTTTCACTCAGATTGAGTTTATAATATTTTTCGCTGTCGTTATTTTCATTCTATACGTTTTAAAGAATGATAAGGCAAAAAAAATCGTACTTTTAGCGTCAAGCTATTATTTTTATGCCTACTGGGATTACAGGTTTTTGAGTCTTATTGTCTTTTCGACAACCGTGGATTATGTTCTAGGAAAAAAGATGAAGGTTGTCGAAAAACAAAAAGTCAGGAATTTTCTGTTGATTTTAAGTCTGATTGCAAATCTGGGCCTCCTCGGATTTTTCAAGTATTATAACTTTTTTATTGAGTCTTTCAAGGTTGTTTTGGAACCGATTGGATTCCATTTGCACACTCTTGAAATCATTCTCCCTGTAGGTATTTCTTTCTATACTTTTCAGACGCTTAGTTACACGATAGACGTTTACAGAAAAAAAATAGAACCATGCGAGGAATTTCTCGATTTTGCTGTTTACGTCGGTTTTTTTCCGCAACTAGTTGCAGGTCCCATTGTAAGGGCTTCGTATTTCCTTCCACAGTTGAAAAAAACAATCGGGCTTAATTTGGAAAACTTCTCAAAAGGTTTCAGACTGTTCACAATTGGACTTTTTAAAAAGGTTTTTATCGCAGATAATTTGGCGATGTTCGTCGATCCTGTTTTCGCCAACGCGTCTGCATTCGACTGGGCGACGATTTTGCTTGCGGTGATAGCCTATTCAATTCAGATATATTGCGATTTTGCGGGGTATTCAGATATGGCAATCGGTACTGGAAAAATAATGGGATTTGATTTAAATATTAACTTCGATTGGCCTTATCTTGCAACGAGCATTATAGATTTTTGGAGACGGTGGCATATATCTCTTTCTTCATGGATTCGAGATTATATATATGTATCGCTTGGAGGAAATAGAAGGGGGCTTGCCAGAACATACGCAAATTTGATTATCGCAATGCTTTTATGCGGCTTGTGGCACGGTGCCAATTGGACTTTCGTTATTTGGGGGGCATTTCACGGTGCGGGGTTGATTGTTAACCGGGTGTGGTCAAGTATATCCAGGACGGAAATCGAATTTTTTCATTTGGGCGAAAAGATTAGATTGTTTGCAAAGTGGCTTGCCACAATAATCTTCGTTGCTTTCGGCTGGATATTTTTTCGTTCCCCTGATTTATCTCATGCAATATTTATTCTCAACAAAATTATCACATTTGGAGAAGGTGTAAGATGGATTAATCCTTTCGCCGTTTTTGTTGTATTGGCAACCGCTTCGATTCATTTTTTCAAGGCGCTAAAAATTTTCAGGTTCATTGAGATACCTCACAGAGCATGGTATGCTCCGGCTATGCTTTGCAGTATGATATGGCTTGTGGTTATTTTCTACCCAAAAGAGTTTTCTCCTTTTATTTATTTCCAATTTTAAATGAATATTGTAAGAAAAATCAGATTTGATGGTAAATCAAAAAAATACGGTGAATTTATATGGAAAAAAAGAAGATAGTATTCATATCGTGGGCTCCTTATTGCAGCAGAAGTGACAACATTGCCAGAGAACTAAATGGGAAATCGTTCATGGTATATTATGGCAGCTTGGGGAGTAATTATATTACAATATCTTTCAAATATTTTTTACAGGCCCTTGACACGATAAAAATTTTAGTTCGGGAAAGGCCTCAGATTGTTTTTTGCATGACACCTCCGATTTTTACAAGCTTGCCTGCTTGGCTTTATACAAAGATTTTCAAAAAGGGGGGCTACGTTCTGGATTATCACACTGCGGCTTTCGTGATGGGCATCTATAGAAAATTATATTCTATACAAGGGTTTTTTGCGAGACGGTCTTTGCTGAACATTGTTACAAACGATGTTTTGAAAAAGGAAATAGATAATTGGGGCGCGGAGTCTTTTATACTTGGAGATATACGAGTCCGATTCGAGAAAATTGCAGAATTTCAAAATTTTAAACCAGGATTCAATATCGCTTTTGTCGGGCGATATTCTCCAACTGAGCCACTTGACATTCTTTTCGATGCCGCAAAATACCTAAGAGAATATGGGGTAAATTTCTATGTCACGGGATCGTTGAAGGACGCGCCAAGAGAGGCAATCGAAAAATGCCCGGAAAACGTGTATTTGACAGATTTTCTGGAAGATCCTGTATACGGAGGCTTGCTCAATGATTCCGATGCAGTGATGTCTTTGTGTACAAACGATAATACGATGCAAAGAGGAGCATATGAAGCCATGTCCTTGGAAACACCTATTATAATTTCAGATTGGGATTTGCTGAGGAGAACGTTTTCAAAAGGTGCGGTCTACGTTAAAAATGATGTCGAAAGCATAATAGAAGGCGTAAAAAAGATGCTAAAATACCATAACTTATATTCTGAAGAGATAAGGCTGCTGAAAGAACAACGCGCGAGAGTTTGGGAAAATAAAAAAGAAGAACTATTGTATAGAATTGAACAGGAAATTGAAAGGAGGAATAAGTGGCCACACTAATAGCAGCCGGAGATATTGCCTTGGGAGACAGCGTCCCAAGCGCTTCGTTCGGAACCAGGTCAAATTTAGAAAAATATCCAAAACTTAGAATTTTCGAAAATGTGAAAGAAAGCTTGAGATCTGCGGATGTGGTTTTTGGCAATCTTGAGACGGTGTTGAGCGATCACGGTTTGATAAGGAACAGCCTGTCCTCCGTGCAGCTAAGGGGATCTGAACACTTCATCTCGCAGATTGTTGATGCAGGCTTCAATGTTTTGAATGTCGCAAACAATCATATTCTTCAACACGGTGAAAGACCTTTCAGGAAAACATTGTGCTTGCTTAGAAAACATGGAATAGCAACGGTAGGCGAATCGGAAAAAAATGGCAGAAATTGCAAGCCTGCGTGTATCGAAATTCATGGCAAGCAAATCGTTTTTCTGGGATATTGTTACGTTAGCGAAAAATATTACAGTGGAACCACTTTGTATTCACTTGGGGATGAAGAAACAATTTTGTACGATGTCATTAAGTATAAAAAGCCAGAAAACCTGCTTGTCGTATCTTTGCATTGGGGAAAGGAGTTTATAGACTATCCGGCGACTTGGCAAATAAGGCTGGCAAGAAAATTGATAGATTCAGGATGCGACCTGATTTTAGGCCATCACCCACATGTTGTTCAAGGATACGAAAAATATAAGGGAAAGCTGATATTCTATAGTTTAGGTAATTTTGTTTTTGATATGCGTTGGAATAAAGATTGTGAAAGGGGCATTATGCCTTTCCTAAAATTCGATGATACCTTTATTTTAAAAGAAATCAAGCCTGTTATTATCGGGAAAAACTCTAAGCCTTCAATAAAAGAAAACAGGGAATTTGCCAAAGACGATTTGGAAAAATTGATCGGAAAAATCGCAGAAAATTCAAACGAAGATGAAGATGCTTATTTGAAAAAATATCTACGGCTTGAGAAAAAGAACAGATATTCCAGCTGGCTGTATATGTTAAAGAATTTAAAACGGTATGATATTAAAATTCTGAAACAATTGATTTCTTCGACGATCGAACAAAAGATGCAAAATATAAAGAAACAGTGTATCCATGCGGGGAACTACAAGTGAAAAGATAAAATACATTAACAGGCGGCAAATTATTCATGATTGTTTCGAGTCAAATAGGAAGCCGCAAAAAAAGGAATGAAGCATGATCTCCAATTTTAATGAAAAGATTTATCTGCGAAGCCCGGTATTTATGCAAAATATCTTGGTAAGCATATATGGCTTTGTAGAACATCTGCGCCGATATAGGGGCGATTACAAAAGAATGATTATGTCTATTCGCCAGAACGAGTTTAAAAGCAAAAAAGAGATAGATATATTGCAAAAAAGACTATTGCAGCGAACGCTATGGAACGCTGTTGAAAATGTGCCTTACTATAGATCCCTGAAAATCAATAAGGTCCAATTGGAAAGTTTTCCTGTATTAGCCAGGGAAGACGTGTTCGATATAGAAAAAAGCTTTATATCAGATCGATATAAGAAAAAGAAACTGCTCAAACTATATACCGGCGGAAGTTCTGGAACCCCTTTGACTGTCTATGTGAGTAAAAGTGTTCGGCAAAAGACTTACGCATTCTGGAACGTCTTTTACCAGCGCATCGGGTTTGCCATCGGTGATAAAAAAGCATCCTTCATCGGAAGGAAATTGCAAGAACCAGACAACCATCGTCCTCCATTTTGGAGATTAAATTTGTACGATCAACAGTTGTTGTTTTCCTCATATCATCTAAGCAGAAAAAATTTGCCCATGTACGTAGAAAGATTGAATCGGTTTCGGCCCGTACTAATCGAGGGCTATCCGCAGTCAATTATGCAGGTTGCCAATCATATTTTAGAGCAAGGAATCCGGTTGGAATTCAAACCAAAAGGGATAAGCACGAGTTCGGAGAATTTTACCGAGAAGGATCGCAAAACCATGGAAAAAGCATTTGGTTGCAATGTTTTCGATCAATACGGTTCAGCGGAATCCGTAGTATTTGCCAGCGATTGTCCTTTTAAAAACAAGCACGTTTCTCCAGAATATGGAATGGTAGAAGTACTTGATGAGAAGGGGGATCTCGTTAAGCAAGGCGAAGGAGAGCTAATTGTTACAGGTTTTCTGAACGATGCGATGCCGCTGATAAGATACAGGATTGGAGACTATGGAAAGGTAACGTACAAAAATTGTCCGTGCGGGAGACAAACGGCGATTATTGAAAAACTTTACGGAAAAGTCGGTTCCGTAGTCGTGAGCAGAGGCAAAAAAATCCCTACAGCTGCTATTGCGATCGCGTTTGAATATCTTCAGAATGTGAAAAAAGCACAGCTCGTTCAAAATGAGCCGAATAAAGTGATTGCGCGAATAGTAACAACCCCGGGTTTCAGGGAGAAAGAAGAAGACTTTATGAAGTGGGAGTTGAGAAAGATGTTAGGAGAACATATGGAGATCGAAGTGGAGAAGGTTGAAGATATTCCTCCTGGCAAGAACGGCAAATACCAAATGGTTTTACAGAATTGCTATCGAGTAGAATAAATTTGACGTATATTTCAGAAAAAACGAAAAACCTGATATGATACAGACAAGGAAGTTACAAATGGATATCTACCAGAGGATGTGCAAAAATGTCATCATGCCTATCGGGGATGTGTTCACTGGACTGAACGTTTCTAAAAAATTTAGAGAAATCCAACAATTTCAATGGCTTGGTAGAACCGATATCGAAAATTATCAAAACAGGCGATTTGCAGATTTAATTGATTTTGTATGGAGGAATGTCCCTTTCTATAGAAAATATTTTCAGAAGAATTCGTTGCATCCAAGTGATTTTAAAGACTTATCCGATATATCCAAATTGCCGATAATTACAAAAGAAACGGTAAGGAAATGCTCAAGAGAATTGAAAGCTTCAAATTTCCAAGATAAGATTATAGAGATGAAATCAAGCGGATCCACTGGGGAACAAACGACTGTCATAATCGA
Organism: Desulfobacterales bacterium; assembly: GCA_963674505.2. Taxonomy (GTDB): domain Bacteria; phylum Desulfobacterota; class Desulfobacteria; order Desulfobacterales; family SKZT01. The sequence goes on along the minus strand of CAXXIG010000001.1, from coordinate 3,173,744 downwards.
TAATCTAATAACCTCCGACGTTCTCTCAACGCAACTACTTTTCTACAGCTGGGGAGGCTTTTACATGGGAGGGCCGCATTTGCAGACCGGAATGTCTCTTGAGAGAGAAATATTGAAACGAATCAAGGATATCCTGTTTCGATGTCGATATGTAAGCGCTTTCGGATTGAGCGACAGGGATTTAAAACGTTTTTTGGGGATCATGAAAAACGATAAAATCCAATATCTTCTGGGTTACGCGTCCAGTCTCTATCTGCTCGCCAGATATGCGAAACAGAACAATTTCTCATTAACTTTAAAAAAAGTATATTCATGGGGAGATTGTCTTTTTCCCCACTATAGGGAAGAGATTGAAATGGCCTTTAGGGCGAAGGTTGCAGATTGTTACGGGTTAGGAGAAGGTCTGCAGATTGCCTGCCAATGCGGCGAGCATGAAAATATGCACATCGCAGAGCATAACGTTTACGTTGAGATAATAGATATGAACGGAGACAAGTCAAAGACGTTAGGCGAACGCCGGAATGGAAGAGTAATCGTGACCAGGTTTGAGCCGGGCCCGATGCCTTTGATAAGGTATGATACTGGAGACGTATCCGCCTTCCCCTCGGGGAGTTGCAAGTGCGGGCGTAAGCTTAAGCTGCTATGCAGGGTGCTTGGAAGAGATGCCGACATTATTAGATCGCCAAAGGGGGATCGATTAATTGTTCACTTCTTCACCCAGCTATTCGAAACGATACCGGAAATAGTGCAATTTCAGGTAAGACAAAACAGACTGGATAGGCTGGAAATATTCTACGTGCCTGGAGCGGGGTTTAATAAAAGAATATTGGAAACAGTAATTCAGAAGATTCAAGAACATTCTCTTTATAAGTTTGATATTCGATTTGTCGAGGTAGATAGAATTCCTTTGGAAAAATCTAACAAGAGAAGGTTTGTGATCTCGAGTGTAGTAAAGGAGCATTCGGAATAGATCGTTATGTTTATTGTTTTCTTCGGATTGATGGATTTAAAATCCGACCGACTAAACCAACTTCCAGGGAGTGATTTGGTACTCCCTGGAAGTTTTTTTTGTGGCCGGGATTGAATATTTAAGTGTAGAAAAAAGATTTAACGCAGTGAACTAATTTGAAGTTCGGGAAATTTCATCGTTGCTAACGATAAAGTTCCTGAATGCAATGAAAGTATCATCCTGCTTTTCACTTCCATGATGGTTTAAAGCGGTCGATTGCAATTGAACCCAACAGTTCGTCAGTTGCTCATCGCCGGAAAATACGCCGTCAGGCAAAGGTCTTTGTAATATTTGTATTGTCGAGCCCGTTTCGAGGTTTGTTGCCCAATTATCGAAAGTATTATCAGTGAAGCCAAACCTTTGAGTCAATCTAATCCATTTTCCTGCCGGGATGACGTAGTCTGTCAAATTTTCTGTATCTTCGCCCAATCCGCAATGAGCCCTGAAACCGATCCTGTCGCCGATGTCTTCGAAGCGATAAAGAGTTGCCATTATTTTGTCTGGGCACCAACCATCTTCGGATGCGACAATTCTTACCAATTTTAGGTTGCCCCAGGTTAATCCGTCTGTATTTGTTTTAAATGGTATGTCGTAAAAGTTGGGTGCCAGATAGATTTCAAACTGCACCCATGCATCTGAGCCCTTATCGGTAATGAAGGTGTCGGGATGCCTCAACTGGCCCAAATCAATGTTATAGATGACAGGCATGACAGCGCCATCTAAATGGTCAGCGCTAGATTCTGTGGCCGAATAGTCCAAGCCATAATATGCTACCCCCCGATCATCGCCGTACGGCTCGCATGAGCCGTCAGCCAGGCAAGGAAGAAGAGTAGTCTCGTAGGTAAACCATGCGGAATCTATTTCCGACTGACTACGATAGCTTCGGCTAAAGACTACTCCGGTCTTCTGACTTTCCTTTACGAAATGGGGATGGGCGCCGCTTTCAACCGGAGCCGTGCCTGTATATGTATCAGATGTGTTATTAGAATCATCGTCTATCTCTTGGTTAGAATCTGTAGTAGGGTCGGACGTATCGTCCATATCTGATTCATCGCTTGTCAAAGATGCGATTCTAAGGTTATAGGGCGGTACTATTTCAGGCTCTGGCAAGTCTGCACGAATAACTCGCCATTGACTGTGAGATATAACCTCGTTTGTGGGATCTGTAACGATGTCGGGTATGCTTGCTGAGAAAAAGCTGTCTCTAATGTCCCAAGTTTCAAATCCTGTAGATGAATTTACGACAGATATCTTTTCTCCTAAGTAAGACCCGAAAACAGTATTGGAAACTTTCAGATTTTCAAGATTGTCCTCGGTTCTGATTCCGTAATTGCAGCTATATAGGTTTGTGTCGCTGATGGTGACGTTTGCGTTGCCAAGACCGCCGCGCAACCGGAATCCGATTTCGCAATCGTAGACGATGGTGTCGGAAACTGTGGCTTCAATTTTCTCTTTCAGGTTCAGAGCGGCTTTATTGCTGATATAGCCATCTTGGGCCCATCCGTGAAATTGGCAGCCGTCAATGGTTATTTGCATGCGGGTAGAGGTCTCCCACCCTTCCTTTAAGACTTTCGTGTCGATGGCGTTTTCGCCGGGATATTGTCTTTCGGATTCTGCCAAGTGGCTTGTTTTGACCCAGCCTGCGTTGAAATCCTCGGTGAGAGGTCCTGTCCAGAAGTGGCAGTTTTCTATGAGGATATTGTTTGTCAGGTCTGCGGGGACTCGGTTGGGGTCGGCTTGGAAGCAATCTCCGGATACGTGATGGACTTCGGTTTCGCGAATGGTTACCCCATCCGTTGCTGCGACGACGATGCCATGGGCGTCCGCCTGGACGGAGAACGAGCCATTCAAGAAATGGTGAATCACGCAATTTTCAATCAGGAGATTGTCTGCATGATAAGCGTCGATTCCGTCCCTGGTACCGTTTTTTACGTTCAAATATTCCAAAGAGCAGTTGGCGGCCTCTTCGACTTGAACGGCATCGGAAGCTTCCTTGTTCCTGTCGATAGTAAGCCCCCGTATGGTGGTATAGTCGCCTTTAACTCTAAGGTATCTTATCACAGGGTTTTCCCCGATTCCGTATGTGGATATTATAATTCGGTTTTGGGAATCTCCGGAGGAGCTTGTCTCGAGTCCCTCCTCCCAAGAAGAGCCGCGCTTGAGAAAAACGGAATCGCCTGGCGATAAAGAAAGTGATGCGACTTTCTGGAGCGTTTGGAAAGGTTGCTGTTCGGTCTGACCGGAATTGTCGGTGTCGCTTCCGGCTGCGGAGTCCACGTAGTAGTCTACCGCAAAGGCCGGAAGCGAGAAAAACAGGATAAATAAAGGTACGCATACTGTCGAAAGCAGGATGCTGGTTCTCCGCCAAGTTCCTTGCCGTCTTCCGAAAGCGAGTCTGCTTTGTTTGCGGAAATCTTTCGTTCCGATTTTGTTTTCAATGCTTTTCATAATGGTTTGCCCTCCCGTAAGTGTTTCCGTTTCTTTCATCGTTCATGTTTCGTCTGCCTTTCTATGTTCATTCCTTGTTTTGCAAGACGGCGTCTCTTTTCCGAATAGTTGCCGCAATTCGTGAAATTCGGTTCAGCGTCCGTACGTCTATCGTTTTCGAATTTTACATCAATTTATCGGTACTTGTCAAAATGGATAACCGCCCGCCTTGGCGAGCGGCGAGGTGAAAAATATTTTGCGAATCACTGTCCTGTCGGTTAAGCTTTAGCCAGTGAGGCTTTGGCCTCAAGCGCATCAGATTCGATAAAAAACATATGCATGTTCCGTGCCGTAATTCAACGCCATTGTTTCGCGTGGCTTGAATACCTATGTATTTAGGTTGAATATGGAGAAAGCTCGATAGATTGATGCATACTTGATAAATGAATTCATAATCGTGTCGCTGCGAACTACGATTGGGATTTCGAGTGTTGTGAACTGTAATTACGTATCTGCAATTACGTATCTGTGGTTCGAATGTGCAAAGCATTCTTTTGACAAGGTACGATATGATTTTTGGACTCCGGTCTTGTTCGGTAAAAACCAAAAGAGCGCGGACTTTCCAAGGATTTACCTGGAAAACGTGTATGCTTCTTGAATAACATTCCTGTTTTTTTTTGTCAAGGATGCCGTCGCGAGGTGCAAATTCTTTTTTTCGAATTATTTTCATTGACAGATTCTGTCTGTTGGATACATGATCCAAAATTCGGAGGCTGGAGTCGGGGCCTTCCATTGGCCTCTGTCGTCCAAGAAGCTAAAAATAAGGTGACGAATTTATCGCAGATACAACCGTTGGAGGCAAAAAGAAATAAGATTTAATGAGTGTTGAGTTTTGAAATTCTTGTCTTTCGGTATTTGCAGGCCCTGCGATACGGTTCTCTGTTCGTAGAACGAGGATTTATTGGAGGAGCGAGAAACGAGCCGGTGGCCGCAATTTTCCGAAAGACCAATTAAAATCGTAAATCTAAGGAGCGTCCAATGCCCGCCCAAGTTCAAAAAATCGATTTGTGGCCATACATCAACATTGTTTTTCGAAGAAAATGGTGGATTGTTTTCGCCTTTCTGTTAAGCATTGCAGCGGGTTTCGGATATTACAAGCTGGCTCCGCGGACCTACCAGGCGACAACGCTGATTCTCGTGGAGCCTCAGAAGGTTCCGGATTCCTATGTCGAGCCGGTTGTCAGCGATACTGTCGAAAGCAGGCTTTATACGATCACCCAGCAGATACACAGCCGAACCAACCTCGAAAAGATTATCGAGCAGTTCAGGCTGGACCGCGAGCCTGAAAACGCAGGAAACGATTTTATCGAGAGGGTCAAGAAACTTTTGCGCCGACACGGTGTCTTGGGCGGCAAGAAAAATACGATCAGCAAGGGTGCTCTGGTTCAAAGGCTAAGACGCAAGCTGGAGGTAAACATTAGGGGTAAAAAGAACAACCAGGCCTTCGAGATTTCATTTGTTTGGAGGGACCCACAGGAAGCTGCAAACGTGGTGAATGCCATAGCGGATAGATTCATCGAGGAAAATCTCAATGTCCGTGAAGAAATGGCCATGGGGACCACCGACTTTTTGGAGAGGGAAGCCGCGAGAATCCGTTTCGATCTTGAATCTCGCGAAAAGGAACTGGAGAATTTCAAAGAAACGAACATGGGGATGCTTCCAAGCGAACTGCAATCCAATATCAATATCCTAAACCAGTTGAAAGAGGAATTGAACAATCTGGAGAAAAGCCTCGACACTGAAAAACAGATTTTAATGATGATGGACGTTCAAATGAAGGAAGTCCGGGAAAAACAGAGGCAGACGGAATTGGCGTCGCAAGAGACGGGCGAGGATGGAGCTGCAGAGGAAAACCCGACCGGGAGCGTCGAAGCTTTGGAGGCGCTTCTGGAGCAGTTGAGGATCAGATATACGGAGGAACATCCGGACGTTTTGGCCTTGAAGCGCCACCTTGAAATCGCAAAGGAAGAGAGGGACGCTCTTCCCAAAATGGCAAAAAAGGGTGTGGTCAAAAGCGACAACGGGGTGGAGGACGACCTTATAGCCAGGCGTAGGGTATCGGTCCAGCGGACCAATTCTCTTACAAAGCAGATCGAAGATGTAAGGGCGCAGATCGGAGTCTACAAGGAGAGGGTAGAGAGGACTCCGCAGGTGGAATTGGCCATGGCGAAAATTCTTCGCGATTACGAAACGGTCCGAAAAAGATACGAAGACCTCTTGGCAAAGAGCCTGAGCGCGCGCATGGCCGAGGAACTCGAACGCCGGCGCAAGGGGGAGCAGTTCAAGATTATCGATCCTGCTGTCGCTCCCGTAGCGCCATTCTCTCCGAATTTGAAAATGACAATGCTCATGGCGATCGCCGCAGGTCTGGCGCTTGGAGGAGGCCTGGGATACGCCAGAGAGGTAATGGATCCGTGTTTTTATGATTCCGAAGATTTGGAAGCGTCATTTAACACCAATGTCATTGTAAGTTTGCCTTTGGTCGATTTGAAAAAAAAGAAAAAATCGACAAGGGCGAAAAACGCTCCAAAAAGTGTTGCTCACGGTTAGGTCGGCTCAATAGTCTGTGGTTATGAAAAACGTGCAAAACTAAGGTTTAAGGCAATGAGCAAGTTTTACGAAGCCCTGGAAACGGCGAAAAAAAGGAGCCGTTTGCAGGAGGTAGCTCCGAGTGCAGAGCAAAGGCCGGATGAGACGGCAACCGGGGGCGAGGCGGATGCGGCGCCCCTGAAAATACACAAGCCTCGGGAGGCCGAAAGGACCGTTTCTCTGTTCAGAAAGAAATCTGTTTTCTCCAAGGACCTGGTGGTCTTGAACGAACCTGATTCCGAGTTGGCAGAGTATTTTCGCTTTCTGCGTTCCTTCGTCATCCATCCCGTGGACAAGGAGCCGCCCCGAACCATCCTGGTTGCCTCCGCGATTATGGGGGAAGGCAAGACCTTCGTTGCGAGCAATCTGGCGGCTTCCATCAGCCAGAGCGTGGAGGAAAATGTCCTTTTAATCGACTCGGACTTGCGGAAACCAAGTATCTGCAAGGTATTCGGACTCGGGGCCTGCGATGCCGGCCTCGTGTCTTTTCTGGCGAAAAATACGCCACTGTCCGACTTGCTGTTGAAAAATGTGACCAGGAAGCTGACAGTTCTTCCGGCTGGCAAATCGGCGAAGACCCCGGCAGAGCTGCTGTCGTCCGAAAGAATGAAGCGTTTGATCCTGGAAGTGGGAAGCCGTTATAAGGACAGGTTCGTAATCATCGACAGCTCGCCCTTGGAGTTGACCCCGGAATCGTCGGTAATCGCCAAGTATGTGGACGCCGTGCTGCTGGTTGTTCGACACGGTTTCACACCCAGGCATTTCGTACGCGACGCCCTTGAAAAGATTCCTTCTAAAAAGCTTTTGGGGATAGTTTTTAACGGACAAAGAACGCCTCTCGGAAAATATGGTCCGGGTAGATACTATAAATACGGCTATGGGAAAAAATGACAAATGGCGCTATGATGCGAGAATTGGAAGGACAATTGTTCCGAAAAGCCTGAATCCAAGTTCTTCGAGGGCATGCGCATGTCATCCCCCTATACCGACGGATTTATTCGGGAATTTTCCGCACATATCGCATTAATTTAAAAAAAAGGAGCATACAGAATGAGATTTGCCAGCCTGTGTTCGATTAGGGTAATTACGGTTGTGTTGACAGTTTTGCTGATCGGCGGGTCATTGACGCCAATCGGCTGCTCACTGTCTCCGGAAGAGGAGAAAGCCCGCCACCTGGAGAGCGGTGACGAATTCCTTGCCAAAGAGAAATATCGGGAGGCTATTATCGAATACCGCAACGCGCTCAAAATAGATCCGAATAGTGCGCGCGCAATCGAAAATATCGGTGATTCCCTTTTTAACTTGGGAGAAATGGAGCAGGCTTTTCAATTTCTACTCAAGGCCAAGCAAATCAGCCCCGACAATCCCCAAGTGCGCATCAAGCTTGCGACGATCTACCTGATGGCGAGGAAGATGGCCGAAGCCAGGGAGGAAGCGCGAAAAGCTCTTTCATTGGGGCCGGAGAGTCTCGACGCGTTGATGCTTGTGGCAGCGACTCCGAACAGTCCGGAAGATATCGAAGAAACGCTCGAACTTTTGAAATCTAGAGAAGAGGATTTCGGAAAGGACCACAGATACCACCTGGCCTTGGGTAATCTGTATCTGCAGAGAAAGGACTTGGACGCTGCTGAAAAGCATTTTCGCCAAGCCTTGGCTATCAGCCCGGATTCGGCAGGCGCCCACACTGGCATGGGCCAGCTATATTTTTTCAAAAAGCAGCAGGATTTAGCCGAAGCCGAATTCAAAGCGGCTGCGGAACTGTCCCCGCCGGGATCGAGGCAAAGAATGAAGCTGGCGGATTTTTACCTGATCATTGGCGAAAGAGAACGGGCCGAAGCTGCGCTAAACGAAATAATAGAAAGTGCTCCGGATTTTCTGCCTGCCCGAAGGCGCATTGCGCAAATTGCATTTGCCGATAAAAAGTTCGAGGATTCCATCAAGGCCCTTGAACCCATTTTAGCTGAGTATCCGACGGATTTGGACGCCAACCTGCTCAAAGGCAGGGCTCTCCTTGAGATGGGAAAAATCGACACGGCCATCGAGCTTTTCCTGAAAACGGTAGAAACCAATCCGGGCGTTCTCCAAGGGCGCTTCCAGCTGGCTGTCGCTTACGCAAAAGCCGGAAACGTAGGCGGGGCAAAAAAGGAGTTCAAGGAGGCTTTGGCTATCAATCCCGACTTTGCACCGGCAATTTTTCACTTGGTAGAACTGGAGATCAAGGGCGGGGATTTCGGCGAGGCCATTGAACGCCTGAAGAAATTCATCGATAATGAGCCGAAAGTTCCGCAGGCTCACACCCTCTTGGGTTCCGCCTATCTGGGGGCCGGTCGAACCGACATGGCTTTGGAGCAGTTCATGGAGGCATCCCGTCTTGCTCCCAAAGATCCTCGCGGGCATCTTTTTGTGGGAATGGCCCAAAAAAAGAAAGGGCAAGTGGCCGACGCGAGGGGAAAATTCGAGGAGGCGCTTGCCCTGGCCCCAGGATTCGCCGCCCCCTTGGAAGAGCTTGTTAAAATGGACGTAGCCGAAGGAGACAATCAAAAAGCGCTGGAAAGGATTAATGAGCAAATCGAAGCCGTTCCCGATTCGGCTGCTCTATATTTCCTCTTAGGTAGATTCTATTTGTCGACTTCGGATTTTGAAAAAGCGGCCGGGGCCGTTCTAAAGACCATGGAACTCGATCCGGATTTTCCTGGGTCTCGCCTGGAATTGGGAAAAATTTACGCCAAGCTTGATGAAAAAGACAAAGCGATGGATGTTTTCGATGAGGCTTTGAAGGTTAATCCCAATGACGTCGATATCCTCATGATGTCTGGAATGATAAGACAGGAAATGGGCGAAATGCAGGAGGCTCGGGAGATTTATGAAAAGATCCTATCGATAAAACCTAGGCATGCTCTGGCGGCGAACAACTTGGCTTATATCTACTCTGAATACTACGGAGAACTTGAAAAAGCGTCCACCTTGGCATTGGAAAGCCACAAGGCATTTCCCGACGACCCGTTCGTCGCGGACACTCTGGGATGGATACTATACAAGCAGAAAGATTATCGATGGGCCTTGAGCTTGTTGGAGGAAAGCGCGGGAAAAGTTCCGGGAAATCCGGAAATCCTCTACCATTTGGGGATGGCTCAGTATAAAACGGGTAAGAATAAGGAGGCCAAGGACGCTCTGTCAAAAGCGTTGGAAATCAGCCAGGATTTCAGGGGGGCCGAGGAGGCCAAACAGACCTTGGATTCAATTCCGTAACTCCTGTGTTGCCCCGCCTCCCGGGCGGGGCCCGAAAGAGACCTGAATTCATGTTTTCCGAAAAGCGTGAATGTCGAGTGTTTATTTCAATCCGGAATTTTCGTAATGCAAAAAACAAGAGGTTCGGTCTACTCGATCGTGGCGGCAATGTGATCGCCGCCCTGTTTATGGTCTGAAACATGGATTTCTATTCTCTACTTGGAACAGCGTGTGCCCTGGCAAGCGCGGCTATCGGGGGGTTGGTCCTGATATGGGGCAGTCGATCGCTGGCGTATCGCATTTTTTCCGTCAGCATGATTCTGCTCGCTGTGGAACAGGGCCTGTACGTGTATGTCTCGCAGTTGTATTCCCCTTTGGGGGCAATTCTGTGGGGAAATACGCAGGCGGTGGTGACAGGCCTGCTGCCCGTGGCTTGGCTCTTGTTCAGTCTATGCTTTTCCCAGGTCGATTATAAGAAGAATATAAGTCGTTCGAAATGGATTCTTTTATTGCTTTTGGCTTCGCCCGCCATTCTTCCGTTCGCCTGCCACGAACATTTCTACATGACCGCGACCATAATCGATCAAGGTATCGGCTGGTCGTTTTCCCTCGGCTGGGCCGGAATGCTGTTCCACGTTTTTTTCCTACTTGCCTGCACTCTGGTCTCCATCAATCTGGAAAAAATCATCCGTGCATCATCCGGAATCATTCAGTGGCGCATTAAATTTATGGTTTTGGGGATGATCGGCATGCAGGCCGCTCGAATCTATACCAGCAGCCAGGCTCTTCTTTATTCTTCGGTACACACTTACGTGGAATCGGTCAACGCAGGGGCGAGCCTGATAGCGTGCCTTTTATTCGCAGCCTCCTTTTTTCGGACGCGCATGTCCGATATCAATATTTATTTTTCGCAGACTCTCTTGTACAATTCCATCACCGTTTTCGTGGTGGCGGTCTATTTGATTGTCGTCGGAGTTTTCGTCGAGGTTCTTAAACATTTCGGCGGCAATGTTGCCTTTCCATGGGAAGCTGTTTTCATTTTCGTCGCCCTGATAGGTCTGGCGGTGTTTCTCTTTTCCAGCGAGGTTCGTCAAAGAACCAAATTCTGGATCAACCGGCACCTCGGAAGGCCCAACTACGATTATAAAAAGATATGGACCCTTTTTTCCCGCCAAACTGCTTCTTTGCTTGATCGGAAGGTTTTCTGTGGCACCGCTACCAAAATTGTAGCGGATATTCTCGGAACTCCCGCCGTAACTATTTGGCTTTTGGACGATAAAAAGGAAATGGTGTCCTTGGGGGGATCGACCATGCATTCCATGACCGACGAACGGTCTTTTATGATCGAAGGCACCGTTTTTCAAGATTTAGCGAATTCTTTTCGAAACGCTGTCGCTCCTGCGGTCATCGATCCATTGAGCCGTGTGAAAAAGGGAGAAGAAACCGAGGGCAAAAGCGAAGAAAGGCCTTCCAAATTGCCGAGATCCTGGTGCTGTATCCCTCTCGAAGCCGTCGGAAATACTGTAGGCTTTATGACCTTGAGCGAACGCGATAACGGCATTCCCTATTCTACCGAGGATTTGGACCTGATCAAAACCATTGCCGACCAAACATCCAACGCTCTGTTAAATCTAAAAATTTCAGAACAGCTAAGAGACGCCAAGCAGCTCGAGACGTTCCAGACGGTTTCCGCCTTTTTTGTTCACGACCTGAAAAATCTGGCTTCCACATTGTCGCTTACGGTGAAAAACCTTCCTGTCCATTTCGACAATCCAGAGTTCCGCGAGGATGCCTTGAGGATCATTTCCAATAGCGTGGACAAAATCAACGATATGTGCGGCCAACTATCGTCCTTGAAAAACAACTTGGATTTGAATCTTGAAGAGACGGATTTGCGCGATCTTGTGGACCGGACGGTATCGAACATCGACGGGTTTGCGGACGGGGTGTTGCACACAGATTTGCAAAACCTGCCCCAGGTCGAAATTGATCCTGACCAGATCCAGAAAATCGTTGTCAATTTCGTCATAAATGCAGGGGAAGCCATAGGAGGCGACGGCAAGATAATCGTTGAAACCCGTTTTAAAAACGATTGGGCCGAGGTCTCCGTCAGCGACAACGGCTGCGGCATGACAGAGGAATTCATGGAAAATTCCCTGTTTCGTCCTTTCCAAACCACCAAAAAGAAAGGGCTCGGGATCGGGTTGTTCCAGTGCAGGAAAATCGCGGAGGCGCATCGAGGCAAGATAGATGTGGAGAGCAAAAAGGGAGAAGGCAGCACCTTCCGGCTGCTCCTGCCTGTAGAGGGAAAACGCAAAGGGGACCGAAAATTTAATGTGACTGTTGTGAATTGAGTGATTTTTAAGAAAGAGAGTGCATTATGTCTGACAAGCCGAAAATTTTGATTGTCGATGACGACGAGGGAATTAGGACACAGATGAAATGGGCTTTGGCCGGAGATTACGAGGTCTTTCTGGCCGGGGACCGTCCCGAGGCTCTCGAAATCGTCAAAAAGGATAAACCAAGTCTGGTCACATTGGATCTTGGGCTTCCCCCGGATCCGGACGGCACGGATGAGGGGTTCGCGGCCTTGGGCGAGATACTCGAACGAGACCCGTTGATCAAAGTCGTCATCATCACGGGCCGGGAGGAAAAAGAGTATGCGCTCAAGGGGATCGACCAGGGTGCGTACGATTTTTTCTGCAAGCCCATCGATGTGGAAGATTTACAGGTGATTTTGCGTCGGGCTTTCAATGTTTTCCAGCTGGAAAAAGAAAACCGGGAATTGAAACGGGAAAAACACCGGGGGAACCTGGAGGAGATGATCGGAACGAGCAAGCGGATGAGGGAGGTCTTTTCAGGTATTCGCAAGGTTGCAACCTCCGACGTTTCGGTTCTGGTACTCGGCGAAAGCGGTACCGGAAAGGAGCTTGCCTCACATGCTATCCACAGGTTGAGCCATAGAAAGGAACGTCCCTTCGTTCCGATCAATTGCGGCGCGATTCCGGATAATCTCCTGGAAAGCGAGTTGTTCGGCCACGAAAAAGGGTCCTTCACCGGAGCCCATGCGAGAAAAAAAGGTCGAATCGAGTCGGCTCATACCGGCACGCTGTTCCTTGATGAAGTCGGAGAGTTGCCGCCGCCTCTGCAAGTGAAGCTCCTTCGTTTTCTCCAAGACCAAAAAATGGTGCGAATTGGAGGAAACGAGGAGATAGATGTCGATGTGCGAGTGGTCGCAGCCACCAATTCGAACTTGGATGAAGCCATGCGCGAAGGCGCTTTCCGAGAAGACCTGTTCTTTCGCTTGGCGGTTTTCACTATAATTTTGCCCCCTCTCAGGGAGAGAGAAGGCGATATACACCTGCTTGCCACCGTCTTTTTGAAAGAATGTGCCGAAGAACTCGGAAAGAAAAAAAAAGGATTCACGGCCGCTGCCGTGCAGGCGATGGAAAGGTATGCCTGGCCGGGCAATGTCCGGGAATTGGAAAACCGCATCAAAAAGGCAATCATTGTATCCGAAGGACCCAAGCTGAATGCCGAGGATTTGGGGCTTCAAAATATCTCCGATCAAAGTGCCACAATCGGACTCAAAGAAGCCAGGGAAGCTGCGGAAAAGGAGATTGTCGAAAGAACCCTGGCAAGATTCAAGGGAAACATCAGCAAGACGGCATCGAGCCTTGGCGTCAGCAGGCCGACCCTCTACGAGCTGATCGATAAGCTCGGCATCCAAAGACCCTGAAAACGATATGGTTCCAAATACTGCTGTTGGGTAACATTGTGCCTTCCACTTTCTTTTCCGCTGACCGATTCGGGAGGCTTCGAGCGGATTCCGTTCGCGGATTTTGCTGTGGCGTGGCTGCATGGTTCCTTTCCCTTTCCGTAGTATCGAACGTTTTCGCTCTGGAAGCCTACGAGTTGATTGTGGTTTGCAATAGTAATGTCGCCTGCAGCACCTCTCTGGCCCGCTATTATAGGGAAGCCAGGAACATACCCGACGACCAGATTGTCGAATTGCACTTGACGGACAAGGAAAGATGCAGCCGACAGGAGTACGAAGAAAAGGTCGCCGCTCCGATTCGAAAGTACCTTCTGCAAAAAGATCCCCACGGGCTTTTGATTCGGTGCATCGTCCTGATTTACGGAATCCCTCTGGAAGTATCTCCCCCCGAGCCCGACCTTCACGAGATAGAGGAAATAAAGTCCCTTTCTGAAAAAATCAAAAGCCTGCAAAATCAAATTCGCCAATCCAAGCGCGAAAATAGACGACCTGATCTCGAATCTCTTCAAAAAATCCTTAGAGAAAAAAGGAGCATGCTGAGTTCCCTTCGAAAAGAGGCGCATTCGGCATCCCTGGATTCGGAAATAAGCCTGGTAAGAAATAATGATTATCCTCTCGAAGGTTGGGTACTCAATCCTTTTTTTCTCGGTTTTCACGAAAATGGCATTGGATTATTAAAAGAACCGGTTCTGTTCGTTTCTCGCCTTGACGGCCCCTTTCCGGAAATCGTCAAAAGAATCGTAGACGACAGCTTTTCTGCGGAAAAAAACTGCTTGCGTGGCAACGCCTGTTTCGACGCAAGGTTTGCCGAGTCGAGCAAGACGGAACTCTCCGGCATCGCCTCCTTCGATCAGTCCCTTCACAGGGCTGCGGCCATCGTTCGGATGAGCGGTGTCGCAGGGGTGACCTTTGACCAGCGAAATACCCTTTTCGAAAGAGGACAATGCCCCGACACGGCTCTGTATTGCGGCTGGTATAGCCTCGCCCGATATATCGACGCTTTTTCCTGGGTACCTGGCGTCATTGGGTTTCATGCCGCCAGCTCGGAATGTCACAGCCTTAAAAAAGACAGGGAATATTGGTGCAAGAGGATGCTCGAAGAAGGGGCAGCTGCGGTTGTCGGGCCTGTCGCGGAACCATATATCCAGGCCTTTCCGCTGCCGGACGTTTTTTTTGGCCTCCTGGTTCAAGGCGAGCTGACATAGGTGGAATGCTGCATGAAAAGCTCGCGATTTCTGTCTTGGAGGATGGTTCTCGTAGGGGACCCCTTGTATCGACCTTTTAAACGAAAACGAAAGGAATCTTATGATTTCAACAAAGAATGACAGGGAAAACAAAAGGAGCGATAATACAAAATGCAATAAGGCATTGCTGTTGCCATATGCGGCCCCGTATTTCGTGTATGTTGGAATTGGCTCGCTCCTGGCTGGCTTTTTGTCGGTGGAAACTGTTTATATATTAAGAATCGCAGTCGTATCTGCCCTTCTTGCATGGGCTTGGCGACAATACGATGCTTTGACGGGACCGAAAAATCCTTTTGTATCTGTTTTGATTGGCATCCCCGCCGGTATTTTGGGGACGTTTCTTTGGGTCCTGCTCTTGGAACCTTTTGTCGGGGCGGAGGCAGCCCAGCCTTGGAGCGAGGCTGGCTTCTATCTCAGGCTTGCTTCGGCCGGGCTGGTTGTTCCGGTGTTCGAGGAATTGTTTATGCGCGGCTATATTCTACGGTTTACGCTTCAATGGGAACTTGCAAGGAAATCCGGGGGAAAAAGCCCGTTCGACGAGACGTTGTACCAGAAATCGATTCACGAGATTCCCCCCGGTTCTTGGTCATGGGCCGCCGTGATGGGCTCCTCGGTGATTTTCATGTTGGGACATGGCACGGTAGAATGGTTGGCGGCCTTTGTGTATGGGCTTTTGATGGCGAGTTTGTGGATTGTGCGCAAAGATCTGCTTGCCTGCGTCACCGCGCATGCAGTCACCAATATTTCCTTGGCTATATTTGTGAAGACCTATGGAAAATGGCAATTGTGGTAGAAGGGTATCGCCACAAAAAAAATCGGGGTCTGCGAACACATTGTGACCGAGACCCCGATTTTAGCTAATTTGCGCTATATGGTAGAACTGATTACCCGATGAATTTTTTGCGGCCAATTACGGCCAAGCCGATCAGGCCAGCGCCAAGCATGAGAACTGTACTTGGTTCGGGTACCGGCTCCGCAGTGCCCGAGTAGGTATTTCTCGCAGCTCCCTCGTCCGGAAGGGGAAGAGACCCGAGTTGAATGGAGACTTGCATGGCACCGCCCGGAGCGCCGACAAATTCGTCCACAATGGCGGAAGTACCAGCGACGTAAGAACCATCCGCAGTAATATTGGTCAGGTTCATAGTAAAGCTGGGGTTGATGTCGCCGGAGGTCCCCTGAATTACCAGTTGATCGACAGTCAGGTCGGCGTAGAACAACCGTGTTCCATTATCGTCGTATACCTCGAAGCCACTCACGTACAGAGTGGGAGCGAAGTCGTAGTATACACCGTTAACAAAGCTGGTCTCGCTGAGCGTCAGAGACGCGATTACAACATATTCCAGCCCTGCATCGTCGAAGATTGCATCCGCAGGCTGGGTAGAAGAAACAGTACCGCTCCCCGCAGAAAAAATGGTGCTGAATGTCATAGTCTCATAAAAACCGGCAACACCGCCGGTATCCGAAGTCGTCACATTTCCGCTGAAAGCTATGATCGCTGTGGCCGAGGCGGAACCGAAAGATACCGCGACCAACAAAATTGCCGCCAAGATGATTGCTGTCTTTTTCATTTTAGTGTCTCCCTATGGTTGTCTACGCTAATGATTGTTTGCCAAAGTTCTCAAAAAATGATCCCAAAATATTTTAAGGTGCCTCCTTTCTGAAAAACTCTTGAATGTAATCGAAAATTTTGAATTCTTGGCAATAGTCTATGCAAGATGGTTGCCAAAAATTTTCGCTGGTGATGAAAAAAACGGATTGGATACTGTAACTGCCTGATATTATTAAGAATATTTAAAAAAACAATTGTTGCTGCCGTACAGGCCCAAGAGTTTTGGCGAAAGCGAGAATTGAAAATTGTAAATAATTCCGACGAAGATGCCCGGCCGGTATGTGAAAAAAAGAAAAATATATAATAATTTCAAGTGGTTATGGCTTGATGGCCTCGAAATGAAAGAGGTGTAAGAATTTCCGACGATGGCAAATGCAGATGTTCCACGTTGGTTTTACAGCGGCGGGTGCTTTCCAAAACCACTGCTGTCATTCGCAAGGTGCCGATTCTAAGGTATATCCCGCTCCTTTGAGCATATGGCGTTTTCGCTTTGTTATGAATCCTATGATTTCAAGGTGTCCTGATGCGGCCTTGTTCAGGCGCTATCTTTCAGGTCGGCATATGTTGTAAGAGAATCCGACAGGGCTGGGACAAATGCGCGCATGGCAGCTTTGGTGGATAAAAAACGTATTTAACACGGAGCCAACATCGATAAATCATTGATATTTGGGAATGTACTGGCATGGCTGGAGCCGCGATTGATAATAATTGTCATGACCATTGCGAAACCTGGCATTTTATACTAAGGTGTTGAAGATTGCATTTGTTCGGACCCTGTGAATCGACCTGCCATGCATCTTGACCGCCCTTTTCAGAGTTTCCGTCAGCAAGTTTCCGAGTACTGATCGATGACGGTTGTCATACAAGGCCATCGGAACGTTGCGGTTTTCGACAGGGGGTTGTCTGTCCATGGCAACATCTTTAATTTCAGCTTGAATTGGACGGTTGGATATTTATTCTGATGCTTTGCCCCATCGGCTTGGTTTGTAAAGGGTTGGAGATCGCCATTCAAAGGCGATGGGGTAAATTTGATTTGCGGGAATTGCCAAAAAAAAATGAATGAAATGAGCAGAGTATTGATTGTCGATGAAATATTGGATTGGTGGGGGCCTTACCAAAAGGACCTTGCACCCCACTATCAATTCGACGCCAAGCCTTTCAAAAAAAATATCGTTTCCCAGCTCAAAGGCGAGGACTATGAATGCGTCCTTTTGGGATTCAAACGGGACCGTCTTGAAAGCTTCAAGGTTCTCAAGCAGTTGAAAAACGCGAATCCGCACACGCCGGTGATCGGTGTCAGCGACGACTCGGACCCCGATTTGATCGACCAGGCGGCGAGGGAAGGGATTTTCGATTTTCTGGTGAGGCCATTTGTAAAGGAGAAGCTTCGGCTGTCTATCGACCGAGGTTTGGAGATCCTGTCGTTGAAAAACGAGATGGATTACATGAAGGGCCAAGAAGACGTTGTGTACGACTTCGGCAGCATCATCGCCGAAAGCTCTGCCATGAAAAAGACCCTCGAAACCCTAAAAAAATTCGCCCACACCGATTCGAATATATTGATCACTGGCGAGACGGGCACTGGGAAGAGTTTTCTTTCCGGGGCTATCCATTACAATAGTCATCGGAGAAAGCGGCCGTTTGTTAAAATCAATTGTGCGAACCTGCCGGAAAACCTTCTGGAAAGCGAGCTGTTCGGCCATGAAAAGGGAGCGTTCACAGGGGCGGACAAACTTCGCATCGGACGCTTGGAGCAGGCTAGGACCGGGACAGTGTTTTTAGACGAAATCGGCGAGATGACACTGGCTTTGCAGGCAAAGCTGTTGCGAGTCTTGGAGGAAAAAGCTTTCGAAAGAATCGGCGGCAATAAGACAATCCAATCGGACATCCGCATCATCGCCGCGACAAACCGACTGCTGGAGGATTTGGTCGCGGAAAAGTCATTCCGGGAGGACCTGTTTTACCGCCTCGACGTACTTAGGGTGCAACTTCCACCGCTCAGGGAAAGGACGGAGTGTCTCAGGCCACTGTCCAATTTTCTTTTACGCAAGATTTGCAGGAACCTTAAGAAGGAAATCAAAAGCTTCACTCCTCAGGTTATGGAAGCTTTCGAAAAATATTCGTGGCCAGGCAACATAAGGCAGTTGGCCAACACGATCGAGCGCGCGGTTATTTTGACCGATGAGCCCGAGATTCGACCTCTTCACGTTTCCATGCCTTCAGAGGGGGCTGGGAATCATTGTTTTGCCGACCACATGTCAAACCCGCAGCAGACGCCCATTTCCCGAAATACTTCGGCAAAATCTTTAGAGGAGACCGAAAAAGAGACGATACTGGAAGCTTTGGAATCCAGTTTCTGGATACAGAAGGACGCCGCTAAAAAGTTGGGTATCAGTCCTCGGGGGCTCAATTACAAGATCAAGAAATACGGAATTCGACACCATCGGTGGAAAAAGTACAAATAGCCTGCTGAATGAATGCGCAGCAAGGAGCGCGCAATCATGGAGGTGCAGAAGTTCTACCTGAATAAGGCCTTGACGTGTGATATGGATAAACTTGGAAATACGATCATACAATTTCTTGTCGTTTTAATCTTGTTCAACGCCATTTCGTTTTATCTGGTAGCCATTGCGAGAGCGCAACGGCCTGATCTCGACAGAGAGCGCGCCTTGCAAAACTTGATCGACGCTATGGACAGCGAGGATTGGGAGGTGCGGGAAAGAGCTGTGAGGATCGCCGGAAAAGTTAGGGAGTCGATCTTTGTCGAGCCATTGATTCGGCTGGCCTCAAGCGATCCGAATATTTATGTCAGGGATCGCGCTATTTGGACATTGGGCGCTTATGGCGATCAGCGTGCAATAGAACCGCTTGTCTCCATACTCAAGGATGCGGACGCAACGCTGCGGCAACGGGGAATCGAGGCCCTGGGAAAAATCGGCGGAGCAGAAAGCGAAAACGCATTGGCCGGCTTGCTTCTGTACGAAGAAAACGAGGTCGTACGCAATCTGGCCTTGGATCAACTATTATCCTTGGCAGATCGAAGATTTGTTGCATTGCTGAAGGACGAATTGGCCAACCCCGACGCGAGAGTTCGGCGCAATGCTGTCGAGGCCTTGGCCGAAACAAAAGAACCTGAACTGCTCGAGACCTTCGTCGATATTTTGAAGAGCGACCCGGAATCCTCGATTCGTCGATTAGCCGCTCATTTTCTGGGCGAGTTGAAAAGCGCCGAGGCATTTGATGCTTTAATAATCGCTATAGGGGACGAATCCGCCGATGTCCGTAGGGAAGCTGCCGAATCCTTGTTGAAACTGAACGATTCCCGTGCCGTAGCGCCTTTGGCGAAAGCCCTTCGCGATAAAGATCGGACCGTCAGAAAAACCGCGATTCAAGCCCTCGGAATACTGAAGGCTCCCGAAGTCGTGCCCGATTTGATCGACATTGTCGATAGCACTTCTTCTTCCTATGAACGAAAAAGCGCCATATTGGCGTTGACGGAAATTGGCGACCCAAGACGCGTGGCCATCCTCGTTCGTACGGCGATGTATGAGCAGGACCCTGATGTTCGAATTGAGGCCGAGAAAGCGATCTCCAGAATTCGAGATCCGGAAATTACTCGGCAGCTGATTGCGTATCTGCAAGACGAAGATTCAGTCGTTCGCCAAACTGCGGCTATATTTTTGGGAAGAAGAATCGATGCAAGTGCATTGGAGCCGCTTGCCGGTCTCGCTCTCGAAGATCCCGAGCCATCGGTTCGCATGAGCGCGTCTAAATCGTTGGGGGCCATCGACGCTTCGGAATCCTGGAGATTGTTGAGTAGGGCTTTGGACTCCGAAGCGCTTGCTGTTCGTTTGAGAGCTGTAGAAGCTTTGAAGAACATACGCAGCATAGGCGCGGAGACGGCGCTGATCGGCGCGCTGCAAAACGAAAATCCCGCAGTGCGTGCTCAGGCGGCTTCTGCATTGGGGGAGATTCGGACAATTCGTGCAATAGATCCTCTTATCGACCGTCTAAAAGATCCTGACAAAGATGTCGTCATCAATTCGTCTCATGCCTTGATGGCGATTACCCATGAAAAATTCGGGCTGAGTCAAGAACAGTGGGAAGCCTGGAGTGTTTCCCAAAAAAAGAGTCGAACCGACTGACTTGCTTTTGCCACAAAATTTGTTTATTGCCGGTATTTTTTACATCTTGAAAAAAGCATCTGACCTTGCCCAAATATCTTTCAAACATAGTTGCGCGCCATCTTCATCCCCGCACAAACAAAAAACGTGTCGGTATTCTTTACAAAAAACGAAAGGTCCGACTTTTTGAGAATGTCGCGTATTTTGGGGAATTTTGCCAGCCTGTTTTTTTCTAAATGCCTGAAAAAACACGATTTCCTTTTGCTTCGAAAGACCCCGTAAGGAGCATGCCGGTATGTTGCACAAAACTTGCATGCACAATGAAGAGAGGGGTGGGTTCGCTTGTTCGGTCATTTATTCCAAATGTTACCCGATTGCCTATGGGCGGTATGGCAATGCTCGTTAAAAAACGTGTGTTCATAGAGTCGTCTGATGTGCGCTTTTTTTCGTTGTTTTTCCACCCTGCTTGTTAAGATGGCTGTTTGTCGTAAATCGAATGGTAAAAAGGTGAACTATGAGACCGAAAATTCTAATTGTCGATGATGAGCCGGACGCTCGGGACATACTCAGTTCGATTCTCGAGGAAGAGGGCTTCCGGGTAGAGACGGGAGCGGGGGGCGAGGAGGCCTTCGGGCTTTTGGAGTCCGAGCATTTCGATCTTCTTATCACCGACATGAAAATGCCCAAAATTAGTGGCATCGACCTTTTAAAAAGGGCAAAGGAACTGGATCCGTCTATCGAAGGCATTATCATGACGGGTTACGCCAGTCTCGACGGCGCTGTGGAATCTTTGAAGCTCGGAGCGACGGATTTTTTGACCAAGCCCTTCGACGATGTGGAAAAATTCATTGCAAGCGTCAATCTTGCCTTGGAAAGACGCCGGTTCAAAATAGAAAAGGACATTCTGATCGCAGGTTTGAATGACGAGAAAAAAAGGCTGGCCACCACGCTTGAGAGTATCGGCGACGGGGTCATATCCACGGACCAGCGGCATCGGGTGGTTTTTATGAACAGCGCGGCGGAGAAATTGACGGGCTGGTCTGGAGACGAAGCGGATGGAATGGACCTTTCTGACGTTTTCCGCGCTGTGGATGCAAAGACCTTCGCGTCGATTGACAATCCCGCGCGAAATGCGGTGGAAACCGGCAAAATCGTGCGTCGTTCGGAGCATGCGATCTTGGCTGCGAAAAATGGCCAACCGAGCTTTATCACATTCAATGCGGCCCCTATCCGTAACAATGGCGACTTTTTGTTGGGGGCCGTGCTGATTTTCAAGGACGTCACGAGGCAGCGCGCGATCGAACAGGAACTGATCAAGTCCAAAAAGCTCGAATCTGCAGGATTGCTAGCGGGTGGCATAGCCCACGATTTCAACAACCTTTTGACAATCATTATGGGAAATCTCAATATGGCCAATAACGCGGTAAGTGCCGATATCCATCTGGCGGACTTTCTTCGGGATGCCGAAACGGCATCCTTGCAGGCCAGGGACCTGGTCAGGCAGTTTACTATGTTCGCTACCGGCGGATATCCGCAGAGAGAAAGGCTGACTGTGGACGAACTGGTCCAAGGCATTGTTCCGGTGTGTCTGAGCGGTTCGAATGTGGAATGCGCGATGGACCTTGCTGTCGATTTGTGGGGGGTGTACATCGATCCGGGTCAAATGCATCAGGTCCTCAAAAATATCGTGTTGAACGCGGTGGAATCGATGCCTGCCGGAGGCCAAGTGAAAATCGAGGGGCGGAATTTCGAAATCCAGGACACCGAAATCTCTCCATTGCCTCTGAAAAAGGGAAAGTACGTCAAACTTACTATTGCGGATTGCGGGGTGGGGATTTCGCCGGACGATCTGGAAAAGGTATTCGACCCCTATTTTTCGACGAAAACCAGGGGGCCCCAACGGGGGATGGGCTTCGGTCTGACCATCGCGCGCTCCATCATTAACAAGAACGACGGCGTCATTCTGGTCGATTCCCGTCCTTTCGAGGGGACCGAGGTGCATATTTTTCTGCCGGCCGTCTTCGGCGATTGCCCCTTTTCGGAAAGCGATGGCGACCAACGGCCGGTTGTGGCAAAACGCAGGCCCAAATTCCTTGTGATGGACGACGACAGGATGATGAGAGATGTTATCAAGGTCATGTTCAAGGTACTCGGTTACGATGTGAATATGGCGTCGCATGGCGAGGAGGCCGTCCAACTGTACGAACAAGCGGTTGAGAAGGGAGAAGGCTACGATGCCGTCGTTCTGGATTTGACTGTTCGCGGTGGAATGGGGGGAAAGGAAACGCTGGATTTGCTTCGCAAGATCGACCCAGGTGTCAAATCCATTATTTCCAGCGGCCACTCCAGCAATCCCGTCATGGTGGATTTCCGCAAATACGGTTTCGACGGCGCACTGCCCAAGCCTTATTTGCGAAAGGAACTCGACAAGGCGATCAAAAACGTGCTTGAGAAGGAGGCGTCCGAGGTGGATGATGTCGTCCAATAACCGGAGGGGGGCTTGGATATGCCGTGGTTTGGCGGAACGCGGACGCGAAGCGTGGGAACGAGGCGGTAAGGGATTGGCCGAAATTAGAACCAGGTTCGCCCGGAGGTCGCGTCCTGCCTGACGAAAAGCATGCCATTGACGACACTGTTCAGTGTGTGTTATTTATGTTTTTCAAAAAAAAACAGGTGTCTCAAGCATGAAAAGCATCGATGCGGCAATAGAAAACGTTTTATCCAGCCATTTGGAAAACATTTTGGCGTCCGCTGATATACCGATGATCGTTCTGGGGGGAGGCGGCTTGGTCGAGATGGTCAACCAGGCTGCTTGCGATCTCTTTCATTGCGATTCGGTGGATTGCGTAGGCAAACCCGCCGAAATTTTTATCGAGAAAGGAGTTGCGGACCTCATCGCGCATCGAACCGCAAAACAGTCGCGGGTGGAAAGCGCCGTGAAGAGGGTCGCGACTGAAAAAGCCGGGGGTAAAAGGCTGGTCCTGATATGCTCCGTGGCGTTGCCGAACGCCGATGGCGCGGCATCCGGAACGTTGTGCCTGCTTCGAGGCATCGAAGATATCGAACACGATGCCGGACGCTTGGAAAAAGCCCGTGCGGAACTGGAGTCGATAGCCGAGGAACGCAAGGCCGAACTTGCGACCATCGAGGAAATCCTCTCCCACCAAATCCGGGAAACCAAGCGTGTCTCCGACGCTTTGGAGCAAGTCCGCCTGGAACTCGAAAATACCCGTTCGAAACTGATTCACGCAGGCAAGCTGGCTTCGATCGGGGAGTTGTCGGCGGCGGTGGCGCACGAATTGAACCAACCCTTGATGGTTATCCGGTCCATCGCCCAGCAATTGATGAGAAAGGCGCGCACTGCGGAAAAATACGCGCTTTCGGATTTCATGGAATACTTCGGGCGTTTGGAAAGCAACACCGGTCGCATGATGAGGACCATCGAAAAGCTGCGCACGCTCTCCAGGCAGTCCGAAACGTCCTGGAAGCCGGTCGATCTGGTCCAGATAGTGAACAACGTGATGGAAATGCTCGAGTATCTGTTTGAAAAAAAGGACATTCGAATCGGCATGCGCATGCCGCCTTCGCTGCCGAAAATTCGCGGAAACGAGGGGGAGCTTGAGCAGGTGTTTTTGAATCTGCTGAACAACGCCGCAGACGCCATCGAAGCCGGGCGGGAATCGGAACTCCCCGAAAAAGAAATCGGAAATCGCGTTTCCGGCGAAATCGAAATCTCGGCAAGGACGGTCGAAGGTCCCACCGGCCAGGAGCAGGTGGAAATCACCTTCTCGGACAATGGATGCGGCATACCTTCCGAATCCGTCGGCAAAATTTTCGAACCGTTCTTCACCACCAAGAAACGGGGAAAAGGCACCGGAATCGGTCTGTCCATTACAACAGAGATCGTCAAGGAACACAACGCAACTATCGACATCCCGATGTCCCGGCCCGGAAAAACTGTTTTTCGAATCCAATTCCCAACCGCCCCGCTATTTCGTGTGCCGCTCGTGAAGCCTACCGAGTGACCCTGCCTAATAAGCGGTCATTGAATGCATTTCGTATCGTTAAAAAGAAAACAATTCTGAAAGCTTTAATTTAAAACCAGGCAGAATAGATTGGTCTTCCAGCTCTTCGTCATCGGCGAAACGAATGGCCTTTGTGGGAGATCGAAATACGGTTGCATGTCCGTGTATGGGATCGACGATCCAGACTCTGTCGATTCCGATGGAAAAATAATCGTCGATCTTGCCTGTGACCTCCTGCAAAAGATCCGTCGGCGAGATGATTTCAACGACGATTTCGGGTGCCACATCGAGATATGTGACCGATTTGAGTTGTTCGAAACGTTTTTTCGAAATGAAAATGACATCTGCTGCTCTGATCGTGTCCGGGTTGCGGCGAATAAAAATCCCCACTTCGCCCGTCATGACTTGTCCCAAATCGTGTTCCTCGACGAATCGACCGAGCTTTTTCGATAGTTTCATTTCGACTATGCCGTGCGCGTATCCGGTAGGGGCCATTCTAATCAACTTGCCTTCGATAAGTTCGGTGCGCCCGGCGATTCCGGATTCGAAGAGCTGCTCCGCCGTTAAAATCTCGGAATCTCCATTTTCGGGGTGTGTAAGAGGCGCGGTCATCTGTAAATCCTTTATTCTCCAACTTGTTAACATGTTCGAAGAAACGATAATCATTGCATACATGATAATTCAACGGGATATTCTCTATTCCTTTCCCTTTTTATCGTAAGGTCTGCCCACAGCCGCCGGTGCGGAAGCCCGTCCGACCACTCCCGCCAGCACCACCACCGTGACCAGGTATGGGAGCATGCCCAGAAATTGATATGGAAGTTTCACTCCCGTTATTTGGAGCTTGATTTGCAAAGCGTCGGCAAACCCGAAAAGAAACGCGCCTCCCAAGGCGCCGACCGGGTGCCACTTGCCGAATATCATGGCGGCAAGCGCAATGAAGCCTTTTCCCCCAGTCATCAATTCCTCGAAATTTCCCACCGTTTCCAGCGAAAACCAAGCGCCTCCCAAGCCCGCCACCGCTCCGGCAAGCAGGATATTCGCATACCGAACCCGAACGACGTCGATTCCCAGGCTTTCGGCGGCGTAGGGATGCTCCCCGACCGCGCGCGTACGAAGTCCCCACTTCGTGTAGAACAAACCAATTGCGACGATCAGGACCAGGGCGAACATGGCATATACCATGGGCTGATGCTGAAATAGAATTTTTCCGATCGCGGGGATTTTTTCCAGGCCGGGTATCGGCCAACGCGGAAACACGCCGGGAGGCGGCAGGTCGGAGCCGATCAGAAAAGACCTGCGCATGAACCCTGTGCCTCCCACCGCCAGGATGTTGATTGCCGTGCCGCTGATGATCTGATCGACGGAAAAACTCACCGACAGCGCAGCGTGGATCGCGGCCATGGCCGTTCCCGCCAAAACCGCCGCTCCGAGGCCAAGCCATGCGCTCTGGGCGTACAAGGCCGCGGTAAAGCCCGCGCATGCCGCCGTCAGCATCATGCCCTCGATGGCGATGTTGATCACGCCGCTTCGTTCGCACAAGATTCCAGATATGGCCCCCAAGGCGATCGGTGTGGCCAATCTCGTACTCTGGGCGGCAAGCCCCACGACATCGATCCTTGACCCCGCGCCAGCTCCCGCGATTGTCGCAAACACCGGCACGGCGATACCCGCGCCGATTTGGCAAGCCTTGTACCAACGGAAAGCTCTTTTTCCAGTCGCCAAGTCAACAGACCCGCAGAAAACCGATATGAATCCAAGGAGAAAATAGGCTTGGGCCGTGGGAAATGTCACCGTTCCCAGATCTGAAAACCGGATGCCGGTCGTCGTGTCTCCCGGCACAATCCACGCCAGCAGGAAAAGGAATACTCCGGCCGAAAGAAAGAAAATTGAGTAGCCGCTATCTCGCTTTCGACGGTTGTTCGAAAGGCCCATGGTTTGGCCTCAGCCCCCCCAGCCTTTGGAAAAGACCGCGCCCCGCTCCGCTTTTCTTCGGATTCGGTACAGTCTTCTGATGATGGGATCGGCGGCGATGAAAACGATGACCAAGGCTTGAATGACGTTCACCAGATCGATGGAAATACCCGAGCGGATTTGCATGAGACCCGCGCCGTTTCGAAGTCCTCCCCATAGGAACGCGGCCGGAAGTACCCCGTAGGGATTGGATCTCGCCAGAAAGGCGACGGCGATGGCGTCGTATCCGTAGCCGGAGGAAAAGGCCGCCGGAAGATTGTGTTCCAGCCCCATGACCTCCACGCCTCCGGCCAGTCCCGCCAGTCCTCCCGCAGCCGCCATGGTCGCCACCGTGCAGAGGGAAACGTTCATGCCCGCGTATTTGCCCGCGTCGGGATTTTCCCCGATGGTCCGGATTGCGAACCCGAATGTCGTGTGTTTCAATGCCCAGGCCACGATGATTACGGCTGACAGAGCCAGGAGAAATCCTGCGTGAAGGCGATGGTCGGGTCCCAGGATTTTCGGAAGATACGCGCTTTCCAGAATGTACGGAGTGCGGTCCACC
Organism: Desulfobacterales bacterium; assembly: GCA_963674505.2. Classification (GTDB taxonomy): domain Bacteria; phylum Desulfobacterota; class Desulfobacteria; order Desulfobacterales; family SKZT01. The sequence continues at coordinate 3,147,133 of CAXXIG010000001.1, read as the reverse complement.
GAGGCGGCGGGGTCGCGGACGACCTTTTTCACCATGTAATCCACGAAGCTCACGGCAACGTAGTTGAGCATGATGGTGTTGATGACTTCGTGCGCGCCGAACCTGGCTTTCAGGAAGCCGGGGATTGCCCCCCAAAGCGCGCCGCCCGCGACACCGGAAGCGGCCGCGACGGGAAGATGGACGAAAGCGGGAACGCCCCGCATCCCGAAACCAACCGTCGCGGCGCACAAAGCGCCCATGTAGAACTGGCCTTCGGCGCCGATGTTGAACAGGCCCTGCTGGAACCCTACGGCCACGGCCAGTCCCGTCAGCACGTACGGCGTTGCCGCCGCGCACGTTTCCGCCAAGGCACCCGGCGATCCCGCCATACCGGCGAAAAGCCCCCCGTAGGCTTTCACGACGTCCGCCCCCGACATCCACACCAGAAACGCTCCGCAAGCAAGCGCCGTAAAAACCGCCAGGACCGTGACTGAACCCTCGATCAGGGCGGCTGAGGCGTTTTTCGTCCATTTTTCCCGGTCGTCTTTGCTCAAAGCGTTTTTCCCCTGACAAACGGTCTTGCCAGATTGCGCGTTCAAAGCCGGGCCGGATGCCCAGGCTGTCTTTTTCGGCTTTTCCGCTCGTTTAGGCCATGGCGACGCATTTGATTTCCACAAGCGCGTTCTTGGGCAGACCTTTGACAGCGATCACGGCGCGCGCGGGTTTATCTTCGGAGAAAAACTCCTGGTAGATTCCGTTGAATTCGGCGAAGTCTCCGATGTCTGACAGAAAGACATCGACGGCCGCGACTTTGGAAAGGCTTGTCCCCCCTGCTTCCAGAATGTTTTGGAGGTTCGTCAGGGCTTGTCTTGCCTGGGAGGCCAGGTCGGGGCCGGCCATTTCTCCGGTTTCGGGAATCAACCCCAGCTGGCCGCTCACAAACAAAAGGGAGCCTGCCAAAACCGCTTGGGAATAAGGGCCGATAGCGGCCGGGGCCTTGTCCGTTTGAATCGTCTTCGTTTCCAAAGCTTTTCTCCTTTTTTTGACCGTCTAAATGTTTCTCAGGGAAGATTCCAGCTCCATGTACCATTTTTCGCTTTTTTTGTGGAAATAGAACATTGTTTCCACATCCCTGAAATCGTCTGTGTTCAACCGATGCACCTTGGTCTGGACCTTGACTCTTCCCCTACTTCCCGAGGAATCCAAGGTGCTTTCCATGATCTTGTATTCCATGATGTCGAGCAACTCCGGCTTGATTTTGAACAGCCTTTCGATCAGTTTGGGAATGTCGTGCTTTTTCTGGTCTTCCGGGTCGTGGTAGGTGGCGGCCTTGTCGAAATCCTTGAATTGAATGTCCTCCATGAAGGACATTGTCGTTTCTTCGATGATCTTTCGGTCCCCAGACAAAAATTGGAACGGGGAAAAGCCGCTTTTGCGAGCATCCATGGCAAAATAGGCGCCCAAAGCCAACAACACTGCGATAAAGGCGATGGTGGATTTTTTCATGATCGGAAACCTGCGCGCTTGTGTTTTTTTCGTTCGCGATTTCGAACTTCGACTTTCGCCGGGAAGTTTAGATTTTCTCCTGGGGTTCGTCAACGCTTTTTATGGACGAAACACCGGAGTGTTCCATTTCATTGGCTAAAGTGCCTACAATCCTGGAAGTGCGTCGAGCATTTGCCAGTCCGAAGACATGTTCAATTGGAACATAACGACCTTCTTGGCGCTGGCATAGGTGAAATAGGTCGCGCGAGAGATGTTTCCTTGGAAAAGCTCGGAAATTTGTCCCACGTATTTTTGGAACGGACTCAGCACGACTTCCGTTCGATCAACCTCGCTGCCGGCGTCGTTTAATGCGGTGACAACGACAGTTGCATTGTCCTCTCCTACGTTGACAAAGGCTATGCCGGTGAAACCGTCATTTTCCAACAACGGGAGGGTTCCTTTGGTTTTCGCCAGGTTGATGCCGGTGTAACCTGCGATTGCGATTGCGATTTGGGTCTCGTTTTTTCGAGAGAACAATTCGAAACCGGCGAGTGGGTTCTGTGCTTCGATTTTCATCCACGCGGTGCTTTCAGGAAGATCCAGCCGAGAGACCACTCCGAAATAACGCCCTTTCGCCGGTATTTCCAACTCTTGCGCATCCAAGGACATTCCAAGCTCCGTATAGGGCGTAATGGTGACCGCGCAGGAATCCGCAGCAGGATTGTACGCCACTAAGCCGGTATCCCATTCGTTGTCGCTTGCTATGTGGGGATAATAGAGCTTGTCCGATAGCTGGTCGCTCAGCCAAACTCCGCTTAGTAGAGTCCAGGTCTTGGTGCCAAACAATTCGAGCCCTGCCACTTCCCGAGCGTTTTTGATTTCGGCGGAGTGTATTCCTTCCTGCGGCACTCCATCAAAAAGGTTTTTAAGCAAATCTTGGCTGCACTGTCCCGGTGCCAAGATAAGGTTGCGAGTCGAACCGTCATTGAATTCGAAGGAGAGGTTCCTTGTCTCTTCTCCCGTATTGAGAAGGCTGATAAGAGTCCACCAGCTTTGGTCCGACGCAATGTGCGGCACATAGATTGTGTCGGAAGCGTTCGATTTTCCGGCAGGTATGGCGGCACGGCATTTAGAGCCGTGATAAGGCCTCTGGTATCCGACGGCGTCCCCCTCGTTCGAATGGAAAACCACATAGCAGATCGTTTCCGGATCGGAAAAGTCCTGTCCGATGGTCAGCTGTTTTCTTCCCAAAGGAGGAAGAGTGACAATCAAAGGAGAACCTACTGCCGTCCCCGATGAATTGTAGGCGGCAAAGGTGCCGTTTAGTTCCGATTCCGACGAGGTGTTCGTCACCGCGATCTCCGTCTCCCAAGCGTTGTCGGAGCGCGCAAATGGATAATACAAAGTCGTCGAGGAACCCTGATAATTGTCTTCCGCAGTCACTTTGGTGGTACGAGGCATGGATATTGTGCCGTGGGAATCCTCCGCCAGGATGGTAATGCTGTAAATCCCCTCCATTGAAAATCCGTCATAGACCGCTTCGTATCGGTCGTTTCCCACAGGAAGCAATTCGAGCTGGGGCAAATCGGACAACGGGATGTCGGCGGAACCTTCCCAGGTGCCGGGAGGCGTGATCATGGCGGTTACATTATCAATGCCGTTTTCATCCACGACATCCTCCGCGTAAATCGTAATAGAATCGCCGGATTGAATATTGCGGGACGGTGTAATATTTCCGATGCTCGGAATTTCGCTCAGCCAGGCGATTTGATCGCCGATTCGAATATCGGAGGCCGTCTCGCGATCGGTTTTTTCGTTGGCGATGTGATTGCCGTCTGTATCGATGCCCGGCATTTGATTGAAATCGGTTACCAATGCTATACTGTTTTCCGCGTGGGTGAAAGCGTCGTAGAAACTGTCTCCCCCGGCTAGCCGACTCCAGAAAAAATGGCTGAAAGAGACGGTGCCCTGGTCGGCGAAAATAGCGGCCTCGTCTTCCCCGGCGCTGGATACCAGAATCCGTTTGTTCATCGGACTCGACAATTCCTTGATGAAACTTCCTGACTGGCATGCGTCGTATATCAAAACAACTTGACCCGGAATGACGGCTTCGAGTTCGTCCAGCCACGAATCCAAGTCTGTGGCTTTTACAAGTTGCGTGTCGTTGAGCCGGAAAGAGCCTTCGCCCCCGTGGCCCAACATGTATAAAATTAAATCTCCGGCGTCTTGGGCCCATTCGGTAATGGCGTGTTCCAGGCTTTCGATAGTCGATGTCCCGTCCTGGTCGTCCAGCATTCCGTTTTCATCCAGGTCCGGTACAGTACCGTCGGTAAGATAACAGATGCTGTCTTTGGAATACCCTTGATGGAGAAGGTTCCGATACGCGTAGTTGCCGCACCACTGGATGCCCTCGCGGATGTTGTCGATTTTCGGTCCGCCCCCTGTGACGATGATGGCTTTTGGGGGTGGAGGCGGAATGCTGTTTTCGTAGAGATCGATGATTTCCTCGTCGCTCAAGGCAATATCGTAGATGCGTATTTCATCCAACACCCCATGGAAAAGATTCTCGTCCGAACCTTGCCATGCGCCGAATACAATAGGATTCTCGTTGCTTACATCAGTTGTCGGTTCTTGAAATTCGTAATAATCGAGTTCTCCGTCGATGGAAAGAGTAAGAAGACTGGCTGAATCGTCGCTACTGCGAACAGCCACGATATGGTGCCATTGACCATCGGCCACTGATTTGTGTTCAAAGTTCCAATAATGATCGGTAGAAGAAAGTCCGACTTTAAACCATGGCGAAAAATCAAACATTTCGCCCATTATAATGGCATAGGCGACGCCAGAATCGTTGTCTTCTTTGGTTATTATGAAATAGTCCCCCTCCATCGCCGTTTTTATCCAAAAGCTGATGGAGAATGGCTGTTTTCCGAACGCGAGGGTGGATTTATGGGGTACGATGATTTTATCGTCTATACCGTCGAAACTTGCCGCCTGGCCATATATGCCTTGTACATAGTCCAAGCCTCCATATTCAGTCCCGTGGTTCTCGTTGCCGCTTTCGTCCTCGGCCTTTCCATCGAGCGTGTAATAGGCGACCAGCCCATCGTCGAAATGTCCGATCTGGCTGTTGGTCGAACAACAGGTCAAGTCTTCGACAGTGGATTTTACGGAGACACGCAAAGCCGCCTGGCTGTCTGCGGAATCATATCCGGAGACGTCCACCCAGATGGTTCGCAGGATTCCATTGAAATAGTCTCCGTCTTCCTCTTGGTAGGGGTTGAGACCTACCTTGATCCATGGCCAGTTGTTCTCGTCGTTCCATGGCTCGGGATTGTCGATACGGAACATATTGTTTTCGATATCCACTATGTAGATGTAAAATCGGGAATCGCCTTCTTTTCCCCAAACATACGCGACAACGTCCCGTTCGTCGGGATAAGTCCCGCTTTCGGACACTGCGGAGGAGCTTTGGACGATGTTGCTAACCTCGATGTCGATGATTTGAAGGGGGGCCGCGTCCTGAACATCCTCAGGAAGGGGCTCTCCGGCGGCTCCCTGAATTTCTTGGGAATTTGACGTATTGATGTCCGTGCAAAGAGCGGGCAACGGATCCGCTGGATTCGAATTGTCCAAAGGTTCCAGTGTCACTTCGAGCAAAACGTAGTTCGCGCTTCCCCTCAATCCAGTGTACGAAGCGTTCAATTTGGGGGTGTTCAGGGGCGAAAGATGCTCCGCGATCATTTCGACGGCACTTTGGGTGAATTTCAGCTCGAACGTGCCAGTTTGGTCACACTTCCTTTGAAAGACCATCTCGCGGCTTTCCGCGCTTAAAACGATTTCGTGGTATAAGTCTTCGTAGTAAGGGTCTATGAAATATCCGACCCAGGTGTTTTTCATGGTGCCGGTCAAGTTTTCAGGCTGGACATCTACCGAGGCTATCAATGTAGCTGTATTATCGCTACAGCCGGAAACATCGACAAGGATCTCTGTGTTGTGGCCATGAACGCAATCATCGTTGTCGAGGTTCCCGACTTCGTATGTGTCGAGTCCTACACGTATCCAGGGTCGGTTGCCCGAATCGTTCCAAGGATGCGGATTGTCGTCTGATGGCACGTTGTTTTCGATATCTGTGATGAAAATGCTGAAATAAAAAGCGTTCTGCTGTCCGGCGACATATGCCAGAACATCCTGCTCACCGGAACACGCGGGTGCGCCCTTGCTGGTTGTCAAGAGGCTGTGTGTCGTATTGCTGACCTCCTTGCCGATTCTTTGAAGAGGAACGGCGTTTTGCACTGGGAGTAGCTCTCCGGAAGCGCCGTAGATCGGGGAGGAATTGCTCTCCGAAATTTCTTTGCAGAGGACAGGTCTATGCCAGGTAGCCTCTTCGCTTGAGTAGTTCAAGGTCACCGTAATCAATACATAGTCAGCGTTTCCTCTCGGCCCGCTATACGTGGAATTCAATCTCGGTGTGTTCGCAGGGGAGAGGTGTTCGGCAATAGCCTTGATGTCGTCCTCGTCAAACTCTATCAGTAATGCTCCCGTCTTGTCGCAACTGCTCTGAAAAACCATATCTTTTGCCAGTCCCGTGACAGTGAACGCGAAAGTCGAAGACGAATATAGTAAGAAAGCGGCGAATATCGTAAATAGAAACGGTGTCTTGATTCGGCGATGCGAGACCAATTCGGTAGCAATTCTTCTCATTATCCATTCCTTTCGATTGCAGTTAACACGACAGCGAATAAACAGTATTCTTGATATCAAGGCAACCCTTTCATGTCAAGCGCAAAAGTTGTCGTTACAGCTTCCTGAATATTTGCAATAAATGAGAGTTCGTCACAACAGCGACCTTGTCGCAGGCCGTGGTCGCAATGGAGTCGATAGTCCTATTCGCATGGACACCAGTGCTGTCTCTGGCCAATCGGCTTCCCGATCACAGGATATGCATTACCAATGACGGGAAACGGCGGAGCGGGGGACGCCTGATGTGTCCATGGCATTCTCGGTTTGTCAATACGGACCAAACTGTGATATTTGCTGTTATATTGAGTTTATGTGCATCGAATGTGGCTGTGGAGTTCTCGTAGATTGACTCGACGCTATTTCAGTTTTAATTCGATGCAGGGGAAAAAGGCAACCTTGTTAAAAAGAGACGTTGAAAAGATTGAGATGAGCCAAGATCGAAATGTCCTGGAAATTAAAATTGCGCCGGAAAGAATCGGCGACCTTGAGCATATCGGGAAAAAGATCTCGAAGGCTTCGGGGGGCGGGCCGGTCGGGGAATTTACAATCCTGCGGCGGTCCATCGACGCCCGCGGAAAAAATCCTGTCTATCTTCTGAAAATTTCGCTTGGCGAACAGGAGTTCGAGCCAGGTTCCCTGAAGGACGCATTGAAGCCTGTTGCGGCTTCGGCCAAAAAGGCCTTGGTCGTCGGGGCAGGGCCCGCCGGATATTTCGGGGCGCTGTCACTGTTGGAGAATGGAATCAGGCCGGTGGTGCTGGAGCGCGGCAGGGACGTGGATTCCCGCAGAAAAGACATCGCGTCCCTTTTGAAAAAGTCCCTGGTGGATCCGGATTCCAATTATTGTTTCGGGGAAGGCGGCGCGGGGACCTTTTCCGACGGCAAGCTCTACACCCGCTCCAAAAAGCGCGGAGACATCCGAAAAATCCTGAGGTATTTCGTCGAGCACGGGGCCGATCCGGACATTCTCGTGGATGCTCGCCCGCATATCGGGTCCAACCGACTTCCGGGAATCGTTCGCCGCATCCGGGAAACCATTTTGGCTCGGGGGGGCGAAATCCATTTCAATGCGAAAGTCGTGGATTTGATCGTCGAAGGCGGCAAATGCAAAGGCGTGGTCACGCAAGACGGCGATGAATTTTTGGCGGACGCCGTGATTCTCGCCACCGGCCATTCCGCCCATGGAATATTCGAAATGCTGCATCGGCGAAATATCGCGTTGGAGATGAAATCTTTCGCCATGGGCGTTCGGGTGGAACACCCCCAGGAGCTGATCGACAAAATCCGGTATGGTTCGGAGAAACATCGCAGGCACCTTCCTGCCGCATCCTACAACATCGCCGCCAGAATCGACGGCCGGGGGGTATATTCCTTTTGCATGTGTCCGGGAGGATACGTCATTCCCGCCTCCACATCCTCCGGAGAGCTGGTTTTGAATGGAATGAGCATGTCTTCGAGGTCGGCGCCCCTGGCAAACGCGGGGATCGTGGTGGAGGTCGGGCCAGACGACATTCCCGGAGGACATGGCGGCGATCCTCTGGCCCTGCTGGAATTCCAGAGAGATCTGGAAAAGGCGGTGTTTCTCGCCGGAGGAGTAGACGCCCAGAAAGCCCCTGCCCAGCGCATGACAGACTTTTGCGAACAACGCGAGTCCGAAAACCTCCCGAAAAGCTCCTATCTGCCGGGTGTCGTGTCTCGACCGGTCCACGAACTTCTTCCCGAGTTCATCGTCGATAGATTGCAGAAGGCCTTCCGGCAGTTCGACCGGAACTTGCGCGGATTCTTCACCCGCGACGCCCTGCTGCTGGCCGTCGAATCCCGCACCAGCTCGCCGGTCAAGATACCCCGCGACCCGGCTACGCTAATGCACCCGCAAATCCAAAACCTCTTCCCCTGCGGAGAAGGAGGAGGGCATGCAGGCGGAATCGTATCGTCGGCTTTGGACGGTGTTCGGGCTGCGGAAAGAGTGGCTGCGGCCGTGGGCAAATAGGGAGAACAAATTCTCTCGCAAAGGCGAAACGTGCCGTGCTTGTCAATCTTGGCGTCTTTGCGCCTTTGCGCGAGAATTGCAAATGCATCCGGCGGCCAGCCAACCGCGCAGGTCGAAAAATGTCGGGCAGTTGGGTGGAATAATTCCTTAAAATACTGTTTTTCTATGGCATTTTTGGTGTCAATACCGTAAGAGATCGCCTACATGGCGAATTGTTCGTTATTTTCGCGCAACCCATCGAAATTACACCAAATAGCCTTTCTTTCCAGCGATAGCCTGACGTCGAACTCCCCCATATCGCATTTTTGACACTTCTTTTCAAAGTGTTACATTAGTAATAGACACTCCCCAAACGGCAGAAAAGAAAGGAGGCCGCTATGAGACCTGATTCTCCCCACAAGACCGGCAGGAAAATGGCAAAATTCTGGATTTGGACCATTCGAAAACACAGCTTTATCGCGGCAAACGTCAAAATTTACATGTTCGCCGCAGTCGCTCTCATTCTCTTTTTGTGCATTGGAGGTGTCATTCACCTGAAGACGGCGTTGGTTTCCATCTTTTTCGGCGGGCTTTCCCTCTGCGCCCTGTTGTGGGTCTGCATCGAAAACCGGCGGACAGCGCTCAACGGCATTTCCGACCCGGAATTGAGGAAAGAAGCCCACGAAGCCATGCTGCTGTTCATTTATCCGAGAAAGAAGTACGTGGAGAGCAGCGTAAAGCCCAAAAGAAGGTTCGTTCGGCGGTGGCTCTGGAAAAAGTTCATCCCCGAGTTGTTCTGATGTCGTCCGGCCTCGAACGAGGCTTTCCCTGTTTTTGAATCTTTACATCGAACCGTATTTTTGTTAATTCAATTGGCGCGATTGTTTGCGGTACGCGCCGAAGGGGAGCGTCCGTCTCGAATGTTCGGATTTTTACAGGGGATAACGGATTCCGCAAAAAATGGAAAAAGAAGATCAGAGCAACTACGATAAATACATCAAGGCCCTGATGGATATCAGCGGGGCGATCACGTCGGACCTGTACATCGAGGACATTTTGAAGCTGATCGTGATGGTTACGGCCAAAGTCACGGGCTTCGAAATTTGTTCGCTATGGTTGCTCGACCAAAGCACGGATCCGCCGAAGATCCGTTTGAAAGCCGCGCAAGCCATCGACTTGGATTACATCAAGGACCGTTCCCTCGAACTCACGGAGGGGGTGGTGGGGTACGTGGCCACGATCAATCGCCCCCTGATCATCGAGAATGTGCTGGAAGAGCCCCGGTTCAAGGAAAAGGACATGGCCAGGAAGCTGGGGCTCGTTTCCATGCTGAGCGTCCCGTTGCAGATCCGGGACGGCAAAGTGGTGGGCGTTCTCAACTGCTTTACCATCAATACCTACCATTTCAGCGAAACCGAGGTCAACCTCGTCAGGACCGTCGCCAATCAGGCCGCCGTCGCAATCATGAACACCGAACTGATGGTCAAGACCCAGGTCATCCAGGAGGAACTGGAGACCCGGAAGCTTGTGGACCGGGCCAAGGAAGTGCTGATGCGGCGCAGGAACAAGTCGGGCGAGGAGGCCTACCGCTGGATCCGCAAAAGGGCCATGGACACCAGAAAATCCATGCGGCATGTGGCCGAGGCCATTCTTTTGGCGGAGGAGCTGGAATAGGGGGTAAATTCCCCGGTCTGCACGGCAAGCAGCTCTCCATGATCTCGCGCGGTTTTGGTTGTAGCGTCGGCCAACCAACACCGTCATTCCGGGCGGAGCTTGCTTTAGACCCGGAATCCAGGCGATGATCGAAACTGTTGGATGAAAACCGGCCGAAGTTTAAACCAAACCCTCTCGCGCCAAAAAGGGGCGAGCCGACTGTAGCTATGCCCCGCACAACTCCCCGACCGCTCCGGCCAATTCCTTTCGGCTGACGGGCTTCATCAGGAATTTGGAAATGCCATAGCGTTCGGCGGATTCTTCCGTCACGGTTTCGCTGAAGCCCGTGCATAGAATTACGGGTGTGTTTTCATTGACCTTTCTGAATTCGGCGATCAGCTTGGTGCCGGTGATGCCCGGCATGGTCAGGTCGGTGATCACCAGGTCGTACTTGCCGGGATTGGCCTGAAGCTCCTTCAGTGCTTCGGGGCCGTTTCCGAACCCGCTTACCCGGTACCCCATGGATTCCAGATGTTCGCAGACGGTTTCGCGCGAAAACTCCTCGTCGTCCACCACCAGGATCTTCTGGTTTCGGCCTTTGGCCTCCACCGTTTCGATCACCGACTGTTGTATTTGCCGTTTGTCGGCCACGGGGAGATATACCGCGAAGGTGGTCCCCTTTTCGGAGGTGTCTTCGATTTCGATCAGTCCTTTGTGCTTGCGAACGATTCCGTAGGATACCGAAAGCCCGAGTCCCGTGCCTTCTTCGGCCCCTTTCGTCGTGAAGTAGGGGTCGAACACGCGGTTTCGAATTTCAGACGCGATGCCGCTGCCCGTGTCGGAGATGGAGATTTTCGCATAGTCTCCGGGAGCGATGGCCATGGCCATGAATCGTTTTTCCTCGGAGAGCGTCACATTTTCCAGCCGCAGGGAGAGTATGCCGTCGGTTAGCCGCATGGCGTGAAAAGCATTGGTGCAAAGGTTCATGATCACTTGATGGATTTGGGTGGCATCGGCGAGTACGCAGTCTTTTTCTATGGAAAAATCCCTTTGGATTTCGATGGTGGCCGGAAAAATGGAGCCGACCAGCCTGGCGACTTCCTTTACAAGCGGCTTCAGCGAAAGCGGTGCGATGGCATGTCTTTGATCCCGGCTGAATTGGAGGATTTGCCGGACCAGGTCCCTGGCTCTCTCCGCTGCGGCCAGTACGCGATTGAGTCTTTCCCGGTCCTTCTCGTTTTCCCGAGACGCATTGAACAGCACCAGTTCCGTATATCCGACGATGCCGCTCAGGATGTTGTTGAAATCGTGGGCGATGCCTCCCGCCAGGGTCCCGATGGCCTCCATCTTCTGGGTCTGCTGAAGCTGCTTGGCCAAGGCGTCCTTTTCCTTTTCGGTCTTGCGAATCTGGTCGATTTTTTTTTCCAGGCAGTCCATGGCTTTCGCGGCTTTGATGGTCTCGCAGCTGTGGGAGGCCAGGATCTCCCCGATTTCCTTGTCCTGCTCCGTGAACGGGGGATAGGCCTTGTTGTGCAGTGTGACGACGCCCACGGCCTCGCCTTTTTGATCCAAAAGAGGGAAGGCCAGGAGCGAGGCGTTTTCGTAGCCGTGCCACCCGCTTCCGGATATGCCTCCGGCCTCTTTGATGTCCCGAATCAGGATCGGGCTTTTTTCGGCCAGGACTTTTCCCAGAACGCGGGAGGGTGGCAGGGGGAGAGGAATGCTTTCGGCCGCATGATCGCCGTCCAGAGTGTGTTTCAAAACCAGCTTGTCGTTTTCCAAAAGATAGATGCTTCCGCCTTTGGCGGCCATGTTGCCGGCGAATTCCTCGAGCATTCGAAGGCTTACTTCCCACACCGAGGAGCAGCCGGCGATGGTCCGGGTCGAGCGCACGATGGCCTTGAGGCGGTCGTTGAGTTCGGTCAGCTGTTTCGTGCGCTTTTCCACCAGCTCTTCGAGATGCTTTCTGTAGGCGGTGTTTTCCCTTCTCAGGTGGGCCTTTTCCAGCGCGTTTTTCACCGAATGGAGAATGACCGACATGTCGGAAATCGGTTTGAGAAGATAGTCCCACGCTCCGCAGTGGAGAGCTTCGACCGCATCGGCGATCACTCCGGTCCCCGAAACCACGATGGACGGCGTTTCCGGAGACGACTCCCGGATTTTCTCCAGCACCTCGATACCTCCGATGTCCGGCATGCGCAAATCCACGAGCACCAGGTCGGGCTTCTTTTCTTCGAATATTTCCAGACCGACCCGCCCGTTTTCAGCGGTCAGCACTGCGAAATCTTCGTCTTCGAGATAATCTCTGAAGCTTTCCCGGATGGAAACTTCGTCGTCGATTATCAGAATTACCTCCGAAGCGTTTTCATTCATTCCCGTTCCCTCTTTTTCTTTGTTTCGGCAGTTCGATGCGAAACTTCGCGCCCTTGCCCGGAGAGGATTCCACGGACATGATTCCTCCGTGATTCTCCGCAATAATGAAATAGGATACGCTGAGGCCCAGGCCCGTTCCGATTCCCGGCGGCTTGGTGGTGAAAAAGGGCTCGAAGGCCCTTTTCTTCGCCTCTTCGTCCATGCCGGGACCGTTGTCCTCGATTTCCACCCGCACGCTGGTTTCCAGGTCGGCCGTGCGGAGTATAAAGCGGGGCTTGCGTCCCGAATCGAACATGTGCATGGCTTCGGCTCCGTTCTGCAGAATGTTCAGGAAGACCTGCTGGATCTTCTGTTTTTCGCAGGGCACTTGCGGCAACTGGTCGTCGTATTCCCTGACGATTTCTATGTTTCTGAAATCGTATTGCTTTTTGAGATTGTAGTCGGTCCGCGCAAGCTCCAAGGTGCGGTCCAGAAGTACCGAAAGGTCGTGGCTGGAAACTGCGGCATCGCTTTTTCGGGCGAAGCTCAGCATGTTTTCCACGATGCTCGCAGCGCGGCGGCCCGAGTCGTTTATGGTGGACAGCATCCTTGGAATGTCCCTTGCCTCCATGTATTTGCGGATGCCCTCCATGGTGACGCCGCAGTCCCTGGCGGCTTTTTCGTTCGCCTTCTTGTTTCGGGTGAGGCGGTCGGCCATGACGCTGGCAGTCTGCATCATGCCCCCCAGAGGGTTGTTGATTTCGTGGGCCATGCCTGCCGCAAGCCCGCCGACGGACAGCATTTTCTCGCTCTGGATCAAGGCCTCCTGCAATCGTACCCTTTCGGTGACATCGTCGATGCGAATGACCGCGCCTTCTGTTCCGTTGAATGCCAAGGGATAGACGGTCACGTCCTCGTAGAGGATTTTTCCGTAGCGGATTCGTCGCTTGCCCGGGTCCCTCTCGACGCGTCTTAGCCTGATGGCGGTTTTGATTTTTTCCATTTCAGCCCTCAGCCGGGGAAACACGCTTTCCAGCATTTGTCCGGAAGCGACTCCGGAGGGGATCCCCGTGGCGATTTCCGCTTGTTTGTTCCATTGCGTCACACGTCCCTCCCTGTCTACGCCGACCAGCACGGAGGGCATGGAATCGATGATATTCGCGAGGTAGTTTCTCAGGCCCCTGAGTTCCCGGTCCGCCCGGATTCGCTCCGTGATGTCCGTGGCGATGCCGACCACTGCGGGTTCGCCGAATTCCGAGGCCGGGCAGGGCACAAGGACCGTGCTGAGCCACCGACGGTCCCAGCGAAAATCGTGATAGGGTTCTTCGGGGACGTAAACGGTCCGGCCGCTTTCCAGCGCGCGACGGTCGTTGGCCACCATGGCTTCGACCTCGGAGGCATCGGGGTGTATTTCCCTGTGCAATTTGCCGACGACTTCATCCACCTCCATGCCGAAGCTGTCGGCCACCGCCTTGTTGACGTTCAAGAAGCGGCTTTCGGCGTTTTTCACGAAAATCATGGATGGCACGATATCCATGATTCTGCGGAGCATTCTCGCTGTTCGAGCGGTCTTTTCCTCGGCCTGTTTCAGTTCCGTGATGTCCAGGTCGATGCCGTCGAAAACCACGTCGCCGTTTTCCAGCCTGCGAGGCTGGGAGACCAGGCGATGCCATCGCTTCTCTCCGGTTTCGAGCAATATGCGGACAACGATGTCGAAGGTCGTAAAATGTCGTACGGATTCCTCCTCTTTTTTTCGCAATAGCTCGGCATCGTCGTAGAGGACTTGGCCATAGAGCGACATCGGATTGTCCAGGACTTGCTCCGGGCAGAGCCCGTACACACGTTTCACCCCCCCGCTTATGTAGGTGAAACGGCGGGCCCCGTCCGGCGAGAGCACCACTTGATAGATGATTCCATTCGGAAGATTTTCGCCGATGGTGCGAAGCCGGTTTTCGCTTTCCCGCAGGGCCAGCTCGGCCTGTTTCTTGCGGGTGATTACTTCGGTGAACAGGATCAGTCCGCCGATTTCGCCCTGGCGCGTACGCCACGGGTGCAGGATTCGTCTGACCCAGTCCACCGTGCCGTCGGCCCGGACAAAGGGTTCCTCTTCGTTTTCCATTACCTCTCCCTGCAGGCATCGGCGGTGTTGTTGCTTCCATTTTGCGGGTATGGTGCCGAACACGTCGTAATGACTCCGGCCTGTCAGACCTTCTGGCGGCAGATTGAAATCCTGGATCCATCGTCTGCTGCATGCGAGATATCGCATGTCGAGGTCGCACATGGCTGTGGCTGTCGGGGTGTATTCCAAATAGATGTTCAGAATCTCCTGGCTTTGTCTCAGCTCGTTTTCGGCATCCCGCTGGGCTCGGATGCGTTTCTCGATTTCGTCGATGGCGGCGTTTATTCCCCGTTGCAGCCTGCCGATTTCGTCCGGCGATCTTGCAGGCTCTATCCGGGCGGAGAAGTCCCCTTCGCCAACGGACTTCAAGCAATCGAGAGCGGAACGGATTCGCGGGACCGTAAGATCGTGGACTATGAGAATTTCTATGATCGTGGTTAAAAAAATGCAGAAAAACGAGCCAAGGGCGAAAACGGTCGCCACGTTATGTTTGTCCCGTCGAGACCGGGTCGTGTCGATATCCAGAAACAGATGGCCGATCAGCTTTTTTTCGGGCCGCAACGGCGAAATTGCGACAAGGGTCCCTTTCCATTGGAAGAGGACCGGTTCGGTTTGTCTTTGAGAAAAACTTTCGGAAAAGCGCTCGCTGATTGGGGAACTCAACGCCTTCGAGAAATGCTCGCCCTCCTTTTCTTTGTCGGATGCATAAGACACGATGCCGTCCCGGCGAATCACCATGGCTTCCGCAAGCTCTTCGCCGATCAGCCTCCGCATGGCATCGTGGTCCCGAACCGCATCGCAGCCCAGTATACGCTCTTCCATGAGATTTGCGGGGATTTGGGCGTTGGCGCGGACCCGGGCGTCGATCTCGGCGTTGAATCGTTCAACGTAATAAAAACCCAGAATGCTCAAAGCGATCAGTTCGATGAAAAAAATCGCTATGCTGATTTTGAAAACGAGCCCGACGAATTTACCCTTCATCGTGTCTCTGTTCCATTATGTTCAAAGGACCAAAACGGCAACATCGCCAGGAGGAGGCGGGGGAGAAAGAGGGGAGACGGAGATCCGCCGCAACGCCCGGACGTCAGGCGCGGGCAGAGATCCGCAACGGATCTCAAGGGCAATCCAATC
The DNA here is from genome assembly GCA_963674505.2 of Desulfobacterales bacterium. Lineage (GTDB taxonomy): Bacteria > Desulfobacterota > Desulfobacteria > Desulfobacterales > SKZT01. The sequence continues at coordinate 3,131,703 of CAXXIG010000001.1, read as the reverse complement.
CATGAAAACAAGCGCATAACCATGTTTCCAATTCTCGTCTTTTGTGACTGTCGCGAATCGCAAAAACCGAACCCGGCAGCCAAGCCCGATTCCACGTCTTTTCGCGTCCTGATTCGCGTCAACAAGCAACTTTAATTGATCGATCAACCACGCTCGATGGAAGACCGTATAGAAAATCGGGGAAAAAATCAAGTCGAACCATGTTTTATGGGCGTTCCTCGAAGCGATCTTTCCAGCGAGGCGATTTGCGTTGACAGGGGACGAATCCCTTTAATAGAATTCTTCGCGAGTACATGATGTTTTGCATGACGTTTTTTTTTGAACATGTCGCAGGTATTTCCATAGGGCGATTTGGAGGGGGAAGCTGGTTTTCAATGTTGATCCGCCGCGCCTGTCCGACGAGTGAACAAGACATTTCCAAAAGGACAAAACAAAAAATGAGTATGGCAACCGAACAAGAGTGGATAGAGCGTATTTGCCTCGGCGAAGATTCCACGCTGGAACTCAAAACGATAACGCTCAGTCCAAGCGGCAAGGTCCTCCGACCGCACCCCGACGGTTTGTCCGACGAATTGGCGGCCATGGCGAATGCGTCTGGCGGAAGCCTCGTTCTGGGGGTGGCCGACAAGACCCGGCAAGTCGTAGGAATCGATTCCGAAAGGCTTGACGATGTGGAAACTTGGATAACGGCTATTTGCAGAGACCGCATCAATCCTCCACTGGATATCGAAACGCGTCACATGATGCTGCCCGATTCCTCGGGCGGGAAACGTCCTGTCATTATATTGGATGTTCCCCGAAGTCTGTGGGTGCATAAAAGCGCCAACGGGTATTTCAAGCGGGTCGGGCATGCCAAAAGGGAAATGCCGCCGGACATGCTGGCGCGTTTGTTTCAACAACGCAGCCAGGTTCGATTGATCCGGTTCGAGGAGCAGCCGGTCCCCGGGACCGGCCCGGCGGATTTGGACCCGCTTTTGGCTCGAAACTTTTTGCGCGAGGGAGAGGGCGATCCCGAGATCCAGCTCGGGAGGCTAAGGATGATCGTCCAGGATCGAGGAACGGCCCGCTTGAGTGTCGCGGGCGTCTTGCTCGGCACGTTGAAGCCCGTGCAATGGATGCCTTCGGCGTATGTTCAGGCCGTGGCCTACGCCGGGACCGCAAACGATCCCGCCGACCAATTGGATGCCAAGGATTTCGACGGCCCGATCAACTATCAGATCTGGGATGCCTTCGATTTTGTCAGGCGCAACATGCAAGTCCCCGCTTCCAAGGCTTTGGGGCGGATCGAATACCCGCAATACAGCCTTAGGGCCGTTTTCGAAGCCATTGTCAACGCGGTGGCCCATCGGGATTATTCCCTGCAAGGCAGCCGTATTCGGTTGCACATGTTTGCCGACCGTTTGGAACTCTACTCCCCCGGTTCCCTGCCCAATTCCCTGTCCATCGAATCCATGGCCAGCGTTTCCATGCCCCGCAACGTGTTGATCGCGAGTCTGTTCGCGCGGTATTTTACGGTTCGCGACTCGGGCTTGGGGCGACAGTACTTGATGGATAGACGCGGTGCCGGAGTGGACATCATACTAAACGAAAGCAAGGCCCTTTCGGGAAAAAAGCCGGTTTATAAAGACTTGAGCGGGGCGGAGTTGCTTCTTACGCTGTTTGCGGCAGAACCGCCTTAGGGAAACGATGCAGGCCTTTGGTGCCTTTTCTTAGCCCTGCGGAGGACGATAGATAGTCATGCCGTCGCGCTGTCGTTCTGCTTCTGCCTGGCTGTCTGACGGGTGCGGATGCAAAGGGGCGGTATCGGCGCGCGCCTGTCAAGGCGTTTCGTCTTCCTCGAATATTTGCCAGTCCAGACTGTCGCCGTCGCGTTGTTCGGGACTCTCGGCCCCGACGCGTTCTGCCAACTCCCTGCCGAGTCCCAGAAGCATCTCTCGCGGATATCCGACCGACACCGCGAATTCGCCTCCGTCCCCGTCGCGTGCTACCAAAGCCTCCAGGTTACCGCAAAAGGCTTTCTCTATCGACCACTCCTCGTGCCGTCCTCCAGATACTCGAAGGTATGGGATTTGTGCTCATAACCTAGAGGATGGTATTTCATGTTTCCTTCGCTCCTGTCAGCTCGGCGGAATCGATCTTATACCTTCGCCGCCGCTTGTCTTATCCGTTCCCAAGCCTTTTCCACATGGCGACGACCGGTGTTGGTCTGGCCGATACACATTCTCAGGGTGAATTTTTCCTGGATTTTTGTGTGCGTCAGGTACATTTTTCCGCTTTCGTTTAAAGTCTTCATGATATTTTCGTTTTTCTCGTCGCCCCCCTTGTGCCGGAAACAGACGAGGTTCAAAGGGGGCGGGACCGCCAGTTCAAAGTCGCCGTCCTGATCGACCCATTTGGCGAAGTCCCGGGCCAGGGCCACATGGCTGCGAATGTGGGATTGGAGTCCGGAAACGCCGTAGTGCCGGATTACGAACCAGAGTTTCAGAGACCGGAACCTCCTTCCCAAGGGAATCTGCCAGTCTCGGTAGTCGATGACTTCTCCCGATTCGGACGCCTGATTGCGAAGGTATTCCGGAAGGATGCTCAGGGCTTCGATCAGGGCCTTTCTTTCCGACACGAAGAAGCAGTCGCAGTCGAAGTTGGTGAACATCCACTTGTGTGGATTGAAACAATAACTGTCGGCGAATTCCAGGCCGTTTTGAAAATGTCTGAATTCGGGGCACACGGTCGCCGTGCCTGCCATGGCGCCATCGACGTGCAGCCAGATTCCGTGTTCTTTGCACAGGGGACCGATTTCAACCAGAGGATCCATGGCATTGGACGAGGTCGTGCCTATGGTGGCGCTGACGAAAAACGGTTTTCTGCCGTCCTGGAGGTCCTCTTTAATCCGCAGGGCGAGGGCGTCCGGGCGCATGGCCAAAGAATCGTCCACAGGGACCATCCTGAGGTTTTCCCGGCCGATTCCTGCGATCTTGATGCCCTTTTCAATTGAGGAATGCGCCTGGGTGGAGGCATATGCGGTCAGACGGCCGTCGCATCCCAGTTCGTTGCTTTCGTACCTGGTGGCGCGTTCGCGCGCGGCCAGAATGGCGCAAAGGGCGGCCGACGACGCCGAGTCCTGGATGACGCCGCCCCCTGCGGTGCGAGAGGTGAATTTTTCCGGAATTCCGGTCATTTCGGCCATCCAGTCCATAACATGGGTCTCCAGCTCCGTGCATGCGGGACTGGTGGACCACATCATGCCCTGCACTCCCAGGCCTGCGGCGACCAGCTCGCCCAATATCGAAGGCCCCGACGTATTGGCCGGAAAGAATGCGTAGAAGTTGGGCGACTGCCAGTGGGTGATGCCGGGCATCACGACCCGTTCCAAGTCCTCGATCACCTTGTCGAATTTTTCCGGTTCGGCCGGCGGCGAGGCCGGCAGCTTGGACCGGATGTCTCCGGGTTCGACCTGCGAAAGCACCGGTCTCGATTCGACCGATTCGAAATAGTCGGCGATCCAGTCCACCACCCGCCGACCGTATTCCCGGAACTGGTCCGGGGTCATGTGATAGTTTTTTTTTTCAGGCATTTATCCTCCAGAAAAAGGGGGGGGGGCTATTGTTGTTTAATCGTGGCTGCCTTATTGGCAGTACTCCATTGTTTCCGTCACGGTATGCACGTAGACTTTCGCGCCTACCCGAATGACGAATTCGCTGAGGCCGACTTCGCTTTCAGGATTTCCCCAGTCGTACGTGTAGCCCAGGCGGGTCCATGGATAGCCGTCGGGACCGTAGGACTTTTCTTTCAAGTCTGTGAACCATGCGATATGGTCCGGGCTGACAGTGACGAAGTTTGTGGATGCGGGGAAGTCCAGTTCGGCCTCGCGGTCCGTGATTTCGGGGTCCGGACTGGGCCGGAAAAGATCGTCCGGGTTTGCCCACAACTCCAAGACCCTGGTCTTTCCGTTTCCGGGAGGAAGTCCCAGAAGCTGTTCCAGGCGCAAGTTCATGTCGGGAAAAATCGGACGGTTTTTTTCGCAGAAATCTTTCAGTTCGGGGACTGTTGTTACCCAGATCGGTCTTTCAAGCGTCACGTTTTCTCCGATCTTGTCGTCGTAGCCGGTCCATGATGTCCAAGTCGCCGTCAGCACCAAGTCTTCGCCCTGCCCGCTTTTTTTCCAGGACAGTTTTTCGTTGCGAGCGACGATTGGAACAAGAGCGTAGGATATTTCGTCGGGCCGGGCATCCTTGGCGTCTTCGACGGCGGCAACGTAGAGCTTTTGCAGAGCGGATTCAGAGACTGCCTGCTGGTCGCCGGAGACATCCCTGCTCCCGGATGTGCCGGCACAGGCCGCAAAAATCGCCAGGCTGGAAACCAAGAAAAAGGCAAAAAAGTTGGAGCGGGTATGTCTTTTCTTCATCTCTTTTCTCCTTTGCGCAATCAATGATTGATGATTCCTTCCAAGATCGAAAAATCTTGGCTGCGATTGAATTTTTCAAGACACGCGACCAGTTCCTCGGACCCCGGGACGATAAAGGATCCGCCATCCACCGCGAGCCCCTCGTCGGACAAACCGATGAAAATTGACAAGTCTTTTTTTTTCGCGTGAAAAGCCGCCTTGGCGACATCTGCGAGTCGCGGCGGTGTGAAGCGTCCCTTTTTGAAAGCCGTTTCCAGGGCGGTGCCAGACGCCGCATAGGTCGGATTCAGGTGCATGTTGATTTGAATACCGTATTCGTCCTGGATTCGGCTCAGATAATCGACAGCCTTCCAAATGTCCTCCACGGCCTGCTCGTCGCTCATGTCCGGCACCGGCTTCTGCATGAAATAGCATTTCAAACGAAACTCGTGAGGCGCCATTTTTTCGACGAGTTTTTCGAACGTCTCCAAGGTGAGCCCCTTGTCGAAAACGTCGTTTCGGATATGGTCGTCGAAAGCCTCGAACCCGATGGCGATTTCCAGCGTTGTCGGGGTGTCGCCCTCGGCCAGGGCGCGGGATATGAACTCCAGCTCGGCGCTGTCCACATATTCCGGTCGCGATTCCATGGACAGGACCGACATGTTGGGCAGATTCAGGTTCATTTTCGCGATCAGGTACATCAGAGCGGTGGAGGAAAAGGTGGCTTCGTCCAGGACGGAACCGTTGTTGCTGATGATCGTCTTTTGTATACGTTCGCGGCGCGACGCCACTTCCGGGTCGGCGAAAAGGTTGTCGATCTGTGCGATCAGCGCCTTGTAGGAGACCGGCTCCCGGGAAACCTTGGACGGGAGGTTGCAACCCAGGCACCTCGACCATCGGCACGCCTGGGTATAGAACACGGTAAACAGGATCAAGCCCTCCTCGGATTGCTGGAACCACATCTGGGCGAGCTTGGTCGGATCGTGGTTCTGCTCGAATTCGTATGTTTTCCCTGCCTTTTCCGAGCCAAATACGATCTGTTTTTCCACGTTTTTCGAATTCATTTTTCGGGCGTTTGCTCCTCTCTTTGTTTTGGGCGGCGTGGTAGAGAACAAGCGCCGTAGTCTAAAAAATTTCGACTTGTGCGGTTGGTTCGAGTATCCCCATGTAATCTTCACACATAGGCACAAAGACACTAAGGTTGCCAAATCGTCACTTTGCGTCTTTGTGCCTTTGTGTGAGGATTTTGCAAAGCAACCGCACAGGTCCAAAAATTTGACGCGGGTTGAAGCACAGCGGGGGTGCCGTCCAACAATCAATCCTATCGATTATCCTAAAACGGCTCCTTTTGCAAGAAAACCTTGGAAAAACGGCGAAAGGACCCTAAAAATGGAAATCTCGCAAACATTCTCTTGAAATTTGGCACCGCGTAGAATAAAAATTAATAAGGTCGGTTGGCGAAATGGCATAGACAGCCTGAAAATCAAAATCGAAAGGGGTAAAAAATGGCGGAAGCACGGCCGATAACGGAGGAATGGCGCCAGCTTTACAGATTGGCGGGCCGCGTCAGGGAAATCTCGCCATGGAACCGAATGACGGAAATGGATGTTTTCGGGGTTCAGAATCCAGAAACCGGGGTCATCGGGTTCGTGAGTGTGATGGGGATGGAAAACGACCATTTCGCGGTAACCATGTACCAGGGCATCAAGGCCCTCTACGATTTCTGGGATTTTCAGGACACGTCCCTGTTCGACGCTCCCGAACGGGTCATGGAAATCCCCCAGTTGCAGGTGTCGTTCGAGGATAGAAGCTTTCTGGAACGAAAGGATCGCCAGATCATTAAACGGCTGGGGTTGAGCTTCAAAGGACGGCAGGCATGGCCCATGTTCCGGAGCATGCGTCCCGGCTTTCTGCCGTGGTATCTCAATGGCAGCGAAGCTCGCTTTCTCGCCTACGCCCTGGAACAAACCTTGGAAATCAACAGCCGCTTCGAAAAGGACGACTATCTGCTGGATTTCGACGAAGGCGACGATTATCTGGTCAGAGTTCCTGTCAAGAAAGGCAACTCCCTGGTCTGGGAGGACAAGATCATGGAGGTCCCGCCCCCCTCCCCGGAGCCCATACCCATCACCGTGGACAGGCGCGACTTGGACAACCTGAGAAACGTCTCCAAGGGCAGCCTCACGCTGGAGATCGATTTTTTCATATTTCCGGTCAAAGTGGGAGACAATACCCAGAGACCTTCGCTGCCGTATCTGCTTATGGTGGTGGAATCCAAAAGCGGCATGGTGGTGGGACACGAAACCTTTCTGGCGGACCCGTCTCTGGAAGACATGTGGGGGAAAGTCCCCGGCGCTCTGGTTCACCAGTTTTCCAAGACAGGGATTATCCCCGGCGAAATTCGGGTCAGGTCGGGACTGTTGTATGCCCTTTTGCAGCCCATCGCGGAAGAACTAAGGTTCCGCCTTCGCCAGAACGACTATCTTCCCAGTCTCGACGAAGCCAAGGAGGAACTGTTGCATTTCATGCTTTAAATCTCCGTCTGCGCATGATGGATTGAAACGCCTCGTTCAGTGCTATGAATTTTTCATGCGCGCCGCCCCGGTCCGGATGGTGCTTCCGGGCCAAATGGCGGAACTGCTTGACCAGTTCCTTTTTTGTAATTGTTTGCAAATCCTCTTCCGAAACCTCCAGGATGCCGCTGGCTTCCTGGACGCTCACCGTGTTTTTGATCGGGTATCCCGTGAACGTCTTGTGTCGATTGATGAAATCCCGAAATATTTCCCCGGCAAGATTCCTTCGCGCGAAGTCGAAATCGAAAAACATCACCAAATACCGGACCAGATAATCGTGGAGGGTGCCGCCCACGGGTTCGCCTGCCCAGAATTCTTTCGAACAGTTCAACCTGCAAAGTTCGTCCAGAAAACACTCGTCCACTTGGCACTCCTCTATCGATTCCGGCGCGTACTTGGCGGCGAGTTGCGTGAAATGGCTCTTCAGGTCGAAAATGGTGTATACATAGATTTTCACCTCGTGATGCTTCAGCACCTGCTTTTCCGTCATCCAGAAATACTGTTCGATTTCATCCCGGGATTTTCCGTCCAAATCGCGCAGAAACTTGCCTGACATGCTTCCCACGTACCCCTGGTTCATCCTTCCGAATTTCAGGTAGTGCATTCGACGCTTGTCGAAAATGTGGGTCCCGGTTCTCAGGCGCTCTTCCATCCGGTCGGTCATCTTTTTTCTGCGCTTGCTGATTGCACGGGTTCGAAACGGCACCTGGGCGCGCTGGATGTCCGCCCGGATAAAAGGCCAGAATATGCCCTCCAGTTCGTCCTGGTCGGTTTCGACGCCGAAGAGTTCCAGTTTTTCCTCGATGCTTTCGTCAATGTAGAATGCGTGTCCGCCGGGGTAGATGATGTATTGCGACGGGTCCTGCCCCAGTTCCAGCAGCTCCCGGCTCCGAAGCCCCCCGCCTGCGGTCTCCACCGTTTCCCGGATGAAATAATGCATGGTTCCGTCGATTCGTTTTTTTGCCAGGTACATCGAAGGTCCTCCTGTGTTTCCGCTCGCCTGATCGGACATTTTTGTAATTCATGCGGCTCGTTGATTCCGAAGGCGCCCGCTGGTTCTACAAGGCCGGATTCAGCGACAGAATGTAACATAATTAGAAATACGGAACGCGTCAAAACAAATCCGTTCCCGGAAAAAAAGCGCCCTCCGGTATTCCGGAGGGCGCTTCGAGAGGAGATATGTGGAGAATATCTTAAGATCGATTCGGAATCGATTAAGATCAGGTGGATTCGATCAAGCCGCCGACTTTGGCCTTTTCCTTGCCGAAAGCCGACGGGCCGCTGCCCGAAGAAGCCGGCATGCTGTTGTAAGTGTTGACCTCGAAGTCCGGATAGGCGTTTCCGCCGTGTTCCGTGAAGTCCAGACCTTCCAGTTCTTCCTCGGGCGAGACCCTGAGGCCGACCGTAGCGTCGATTACCTTGAACAGGACGAAGGCCGTGGGGAAGACCCAGGCGAAACAAGCGCCGATTCCCACAAGCTGTACGCCGATGATCTTCAGCGAAGTGCCGCCCATGTTGAAGATTCCGGCGGCCAGGGTGCCCCAGGCGCCGCAGACACCGTGGACCGAAATGGCGCCGACCGGGTCGTCGATTTTGATTTTGTCGAAGAAAAGGACCGAAAGGACCACGATCACGCCCGCCAAGGCGCCGATGGCAATCGCGCTGGATGGAGATACCGAGGCGCAGGGGCTGGTGATCGCCACAAGGCCCGCCAGGGCGCCGTTCAAGCTCATGCCTACTTCGGGTTTTCCGAACTTGATCCAGGAGGTGAACATGGCGACTACAGCGCCTGCCGCCGCAGCCAGATTCGTGTTAACGAAGATCATGGCGATGTCCTTGTTGGCCGCCGTGGTGGAACCGGGGTTGAACCCGAACCAACCGAGCCACAGGATGAAAACGCCCAGGGCCGCTATAGGGATATTGTGACCCAGAATCGGCCGGATTCTCCCGTCCTTGGTATATTTGCCCAGACGGGGTCCCAATACGATCGCGCCGGCCAAAGCGGCCCACCCGCCGACGGAGTGAACAACCGTGGAGCCCGCGAAGTCGATGAAGCCCAAGCCTTCGAGCCATCCGCTACCTTTATATAAGCTGCCCCACGCCCATCCGCCAAATATGGGATAGATGATGGCGCAGATGAAGACGCTGTAGATCATATAGCCGGAAAACTTGGTTCGTTCGGCCATGGCGCCGGATACGATCGTGGCAGCCGTCGCCGCGAACACGACTTGAAACATCCAGAATGCCAGCACCCAAGGGTCCCCGTCCGGGGTGAAATCGCTCAGAAAAAAACCGGACGTGCCTATCCAGCCGGAGTTGGATACCCCGAACATCAGTCCGAAACCGAGCGCCCAGAAGGCAATGGAGCCCATCGAAAAGTCCATCAGGTTCTTCATCATAATGTTGATCGAGTTCTTTGCTCTCGTAAAACCGGTCTCCACCATGGCGAAACCCGCTTGCATGAAAAACACCAGGGCTGCGGCTACCAGGGTCCACACGTAGTCCGCGTGCGATTGCACCAAGTCAATGGCGTGTTTGTTGGATTCGACCGTCGGGGGTTCGTCCGTGGCCCAGGCCCTGCCGATCATCAAAATGGCCGCGATTGCTGTCAACGCTAACTTTTTCATGATTTCATTTCCTCCTTGTTTAATGCACCTTGAATTGATTTTATGGTAAAAAATTTGGTTCGGGCGCATGCGCTCCGAAATTTCATTATTTTTTTGAAAAATACCCCACTCGTTTATCTGACCGGTCGAATCAATCTAAAAGATTCGGGGTTAAACTCTTGCAAAAGTTTCAATGCAACGGGTGTGCCACCATTGTTGAAATGTCGGAGCTGTTTTTTATAACCGGCTGAAAATATTGAAGATATGGGATTGTTGTCGGGAAGAAATATTTTTTATACGCGACCCCGAATGGATTTTTTGTTTTGTGGGAGATACATATTTGTCGCGTATGGAACAATATACATACAAATTTGTCTGGTCGATGTGCACTGTTCGATCAAATTTGTATTTTTGGAAGTTTTCCCTTTGATATCCGAAGCGCATGGATTATATTAAAAATTTTTCGAGAATTAAATGGAATTTTCGACCGATTCTTAAAGCATACTGAAAAACATCGGGGGATCAAAAATGGTTCAAGCAAGAAATGTCGATGAATTTATCGCGAAAGCGAGAGCGGGAATAGCGTCCAACCCGGACTGCGGCAACTCGCACTACAATCTGGCCGTGGGGTTGCTGGGAAAGAAAATGTACGAAGAGGCCGAAAGGGAACTTCACATGGCGGTGGATTGCAGTCCGAATTTGGCCGAAGCCTACGTTCTTCTGGGTGGAATCTGTTTGCAGCGTGGAGATTTGGAAGGATGTCTCAGGTACAATAAGAACGCCATCAACTCGAGAGCCGGATTTTCGGAAGGCCACGGCAACCTCGGATTTGTGTATCTGCAAATGGGCCAGGTCGAAGATGCCATCTACCATTTGGAAAAGGCGGTGCGGTGGAACCCCAAGTTCGTGCAGGCCTTTGCCAATCTGGGCAACGCATACTTGATGAACGGGCAGTTGGACGAAAGTGTGGAAGCCAGTCTGAAAGCGCTCGAATTGGAACCCGGTTTCGTTGTCGCGCACAGCAATCTCGCCATCGCATATCTTGAGAAAAAAATGTACGACAAGGCCAACGAGCACTGCGAAAAGGCCAAGGAAATGGGATACAAGGTCCCTGCGGATATAGAATCGGAAATCAAAAAGAACCTTGGTCGATAAGTTCAGGCCAACAGATCTGAAAAACAATTTCCAATGGCCGGCGGATATGCCGCCGGTCGAACCTTAAGGCGTTTGTCGTTGCCGAAAATCTCATTTTTCATATCCAATACCCCCCAACCGTTGGACGAGAGCGATCCCGCTTTCCTCAAGCCCCTTCGGCTCGACCGAACGAACAGTGCGGCTACTAAAGCAAGCTCCGTAACCGTGGGCGATTATTTCCGGGCGGTCGAGACTTTTTTGTCGGAAAATGAAATGGAGAGGAGCGTTTCGTCGATTTTCAGAAAAACCGGGCGGATTGTTCCCCCGGAAAATATCGATTCGATTTCGGTGTTCCTGGAAAAACATGGAGGGTTCTACCATCCGGCGAGAATTGCCATCGAGTCAGGATCGGACGTGTGGGAATTCGTTTTGAACGTGGCGGTTTCCGACGCGGGGTTGAAATGCGCCCGGAGAGAATTCGAGTTGTTGAAAAGATTGGCTGGCGAGGACCATGACAATTCCTTGCCGCGTGCATATGAATACGGGGGCGTGGAATCGTCCGACGGAAAAAGGCGATTTGCCATGTTCACCGGGGACTGGTTTTCGGGGTTCCACGAGTTTCATATTTCCCGCGACTATAGTAACGAGGATAGGGTTCGCGTGTGGGACCCTGACGACGGCGCATGCTGCCTGGCCGAAAGCCAGGCCAGGCATTTATATCGGGAGGCGGCTCGCATCCTGGCCTCCTGTTTCGACCTCGACACGTTCGAACAGATCTATCCCTGGAGCCACGCGGCCGGGGATTTCGTCGTGAATCTCGATGGCGACCGGTTGCGCGTGAAACTGATCACAGTCCGGGGATATTGCGCTTTGTACGAAAACGATGAACGCGACTTGGCCTCGCTTCTGGGCGCGCTTTTCGCGTTTTTGGCGGACTTGTCCATAAAGAACCGGCTGGATAGGCGCGACGGCGTCGGTGAGATTGCCTGGGCCGATAAAATGGCGGTAGAGGCTACCATCGAGGGATTTTTCTCCGGGCTCGGAAAAAAAGCCAAGGCCACGCCTGGTTTCGAGGACATCCCAGACTATTTCGCCCTTTACCTGACCTCAATGGATGAACCGACGGTCGTCGAATTTTTCGGCGACCTTGTCTCGTCATATCCTCCCGAAGCTCCAGAGACAGACTTCGTGAGGGACAAAATCGATTCCCACGCGCGCCTGTTTTTCCGAAAGGCCCGAGATTTTTTCGCCTCGAACGCATGAAACGCCGTGCGATTTCCGCAAAGAATCGCGAAAATTCCCTTTTTTATTGACAAACCCAATCTTTAATAATATATCTGCCGCTTTAAACGGGTGATTAGTATCTTGGCTCGCAATGGTCCTTGATATTTGAAGGGCCATCATATAAGGGAATTGGCTTTGACGGCGGACATTTCGGACAATGTTTGCCGCCGGATGAAAATGGAAAGAAAAAATCGCATTTTAATTCCGAAAAAAAGCTTTGAAGGCATCCCCGGCCGAGAGGAGGTGACCCCGAAAGCCATAGAGGGAAGTTTTTTTTCTTGAGAAGTAAATTATTATCAACACTAATGGAGGTAACACGATGAAACATGAAACCCCAATGTTGGACCAGTTGGAATCTGGCCCCTGGCCCAGCTTCGTGTCCGACTTGAAGCAGCAGGCCGAAAAACGAGCCAAAAATGAGGAAGGCGTCGAATTCCAGATTCCGGTCGATGTGGTCGATGATCTTTTGGGCATTCTCGAGCTTTCCTACAAGCACGGCCGTACCCACTGGAAACATGGCGGCATCGTCGGCGTGTTCGGTTACGGCGGCGGCGTTATCGGCCGTTACTGCGACCAGCCGGAAGAGTATTCCGGCGTTGCGCATTTCCACACCATGCGCGTGGCCCAGCCCGGCGGTAAATTCTACACCACCGAGTACCTGAGAACAATCTGCGATTTGTGGGACTTCCGCGGCTCCGGCATCACCAACATGCACGGCTCCACCGGCGACATCATCTTTCTCGGCACCACTACCAAGCAGCTTGAGGAAGTCTTTTTTGAACTGACCCACAACATCGGCCAAGATCTCGGCGGCTCCGGCTCCAACCTGAGGACCCCTGCCGACTGTATCGGACAGGCCCGTTGCGAATACGCCTGCTACGACACGCAGGATCTCTGCTACGACCTGACCCAGGAATACCAGGACGAATTGCATCGTCCGGCTTTCCCCTACAAGTTCAAGTTCAAATTCGACGGTTGCCCCAACTGCTGCGTGGCCTCCATCGCACGTTCCGACCTGTCCTTCATCGGTACCTGGAAAGACGACATCAAGATCGACCAGGAAGCCGTCCAGGCCTACATCGGCGGCGAATTCGTACCCAACGCCGGCGCCCACAGCGGCCGCGACTGGGGTGCGTTCGACATTCAGAAGGAAGTCATCGATCTCTGCCCCACCGAGTGTATGTGGATGGACGGCAAAGAGCTGAAGATCGACAACAAGGAATGTACCCGTTGCATGCACTGCATCAACGTCATGCCGAGAGCGCTGAGAATCGGCGACGACCGCGGTGTTACCATCCTGGCCGGTGCCAAGGCCCCCATCCTCGACGGCGCGCAGATGGGTACCCTGATCGTTCCTTTTATCAAAGCCGAAGCTCCCTATACCGAAATCAAGGAAAATGTCATCGAACCTCTCTGGGATTGGTGGATGGAAGAAGGCAAAAACCGCGAGCGTCTCGGCGAGCTGATGAAACGCCAGGGCCTGCAGAGGCTGCTCAAGGAACTCGATCTCGATCCCGACCCGCGTATGGTTCAGGAACCCCGCACCAACCCCTACATCTTCTGGAATGAAGACGAAGTGGAAGGTGGATGGGATCGCGACATTAACGAATTCAGAAAATACCACCAGAGATAAAAGGGGAGGAAAATCATGGCATTTATTTCTTCAGGGTACAATCCCGATAAACCGATGGAGAACAGGATCACCGATATCGGTCCGCTCAAGTACGACAAGTTCTATCCCGAGGTTATCGCGAAAAACAAGGGCAAATGGCTGTATCACGAATATCTTCAACCCGGCGTTCTGGTCCACGTGTCCGAAACCGGTGACGAAGTCTACACCGTTCGTGTCGGCGGCGCTCGTTTGATGTCCACCACCCACATTCGCGAAATTTGCGAAATCGCGGACAAGCATTGCGGCGGCCATCTGCGCTACACCACCCGTAACAACGTCGAATTCATGGTCGATAGCAAGGACAAGGTCCAGCCTTTGATCGACGACTTGGAAAGCCGCAAGTTCGCGGGCGGAAGCTACAAGTTCCCCGTCGGCGGAACCGGATCCAGCGTCAGCAACATCGTCCACACCCAGGGATGGATTCACTGCCACACCCCGGCCACGGACGCTTCCGGACCGGTCAAGGCGGTCATGGACGAGGTCTTCGACGATTTCCGCAACCACAGAATGCCCGCCCACGTGCGCGTGTCTCTGGCCTGCTGTCTGAACATGTGCGGTGCTGTGCATTGCTCCGACATCGCCATCCTCGGCTACCATCGCAAACCGCCGATGATCGACAACGAGTACCTGGACAAAATGTGCGAAATCCCCTTGGCCATCGCTGCTTGCCCCACAGCGGCAATTAAGCCTTCCAAGTACGAAACCGCAGATGGAAAGAAGCTCAACTCGGTCGCCATCAACAGCGAAAGATGCATGTTCTGTGGCAACTGCTACACCATGTGCCCCTCGCTGCCCTTGGCGGACACCGAAGGCGACGGTATCGTTCTGATGGCTGGCGGCAAGGTTTCCAACCGCATCAGCGCACCCAAGTTTTCCAAGGTTGTCGTGGCCTTCATCCCCAACGAGCCGCCTCGTTGGCCGACCACTGCCGCTACCATCAAGAAGATGATCGAAGTTTACGCCTCCAACGCCAGAAAGTACGAACGTCTTGGCGAGTGGGCCGAAAGAATCGGATGGGAGAGGTTCTTCGAGAAATGCGAACTCGATTTCACCCATCATCTCATCGATGACTTCCGCGATCCCGCGTACAACACTTGGCGCCAGACTTCACAGTTCAAGTTCTAAGAATATATAAACGTTGCGGGGACCCTCCCTTGGGTTCCCGCATCAAGAAAAGAGGTGGAGTATGGATTACGAAGAAGCAAAACAGAAAATCGTTGACGGTTTGACCAAAAAGCAAAAGGTCAAATCAAAGTTCTATTTCAACGATTTGGCCAAAATTTTGGAATCAAAGCCTCGCGACGCCAAAAAGTTTGTCAACCAGATGGTACAGGATGGCGTTCTCGAATACTGGTCGAGCGGAAGCACCTCCATGTACGGCCTGCCCGGCACCGGCAAGCAAGCCTCCGCCGAGCACGAGGACTAATCGGAAATTTTTATCCGATAAAGTGTTGCAACATTCTCTTTTGGATTTTTCCCGCGCAAGTCGATGCCGCAAATGCAGATTCCCAGATTAATAATAGCGGCGCTGCGCGGCGGCTCTGGCAAGACCATTCTATCGGTGGGCACCATCGCCGCTCTTGCAAAAAGAGGAAAAACCGTAGCACCTTTCAAAAAGGGGCCGGACTACATAGACGCGGGCTGGCTTGCCTTGGCGGCAAGTCGGCCCTGCTACAATCTCGACACCTACCTCGCATCCGACCCTGCCATAGTTGAATCCTTCCAGCGCCACGCCCTCGACACCGACATTGCGGTCATCGAAGGTAACCGAGGTCTCTACGACGGCATCGACCTTTACGGCAGAACCAGCACTGCGGAACTCGCCAAGCTGTTGCAAGTCCCTGTCATTTTATGTCTGGACTGCACCAAATCCACCCGAACCATGGCTGCCATTGTCTTGGGCTGCCTTCATTTCGACTCCGGCGTCTTATTGAAGGGGGTTGTGCTCAACCGCGTGGCCGGTGCCAGGCACCAAAAGAACACCCGGCAGAACATTGAACACCACACCGGCGTTCCAGTCTTGGGAGCTGTGCCCAAATTGGAAGACCAGAACTTCCCGGAACGGCACATGGGTCTTATCCCAACCCCCGAACACGACTGCGGCTTCGATTCCGTGGCCGCCATCGCCGAAGTGGCTTCTCGGTATATCGACATGGAGGCCGTCGAACAGCTTGCCATGCAGGCGCCTCCCATGGACGTGCCGGAAAGAATAATCGAGGAGAAGCACGAAGCAGCGTCGCTTGAAACCGACAGGGACGCTCCCCGGATTGGAGTCATCAAGGATTCCGCCTTTCAGTTCTATTATCCGGACAACATAGAGGCACTGTTGAGCGCCGGAGCCAAAATTGTCTTCATCAGTCCCTTGACCGATGAAAACATCCCTGCAATCGACGCTTTGTATATTGGAGGTGGTTTTCCCGAAACCCACGCAGAAATGCTGGCCGAAAAAAAAGATTTTCGTAACAACCTGAAAGCCATGGCAGAGCAAGGCCTTCCCATCTACGCGGAGTGCGGCGGCCTCATGTATCTGGGCGAAGAACTGATTCTCGAAGGAAAATCATTTCCCATGGCCGGCATTCTCCCACTGGCCTTCGGGCTGTGCAAAAGACCTCAGGGACACGGATACACCGTGTTCAAAGTGGAGGGAAAAAACCCCTTCTACGAAATCGGGACCGAAATCAAGGGACACGAGTTCCACTATTCCAACGTTTTAAGGTGCCCCGACGAAAAAGGAAGCCTCGTGTTTGCCATGAAGCGCGGTACCGGAATCAAAGACCGCAGAGACGGTGCCGTATACAAAAATGTCCTTGCCACATACACCCATGTCCACGCCTTAGGCTCCCCCGAGTGGGCGGAAGCTTTGGTGAAAAAAGCCAGGGAATACAAGGCCGGAAAATAAGTCGGCATTCGATTTCCATTTGCCAATGAAAAGAAAGGGGTATGATGGGAAAAACGATTTTAATCACCGGTTCGTCTGGCTTTTTGGGTTCCGCTTTAAGCGTTGAGCTTTCCAAAAAGCACAGAATCATCGCAGTTGATCATAGGCCGCCATCTCGGTTGCTGTCAAACGCAGCTATAGGCGTGTTTTGGAATCAGGCGGACATCGCCGATCCGGAATTCGTTCGAAGGCTGAAGAAAAAGATTTTCCCCCGAATCGGGCGAATCGATATCGTTGTTCATTTGGCCGCCTATTACGATTTCGAAAAAAAATGGGGCACCGAGTACCAGCGGGTGAATGTTTTCGGGACCGAACAACTGATCAAGGCGGCCGTGGATGCTGGCGTAGGGCGGTTGATTTTTGCTGGCAGCATTGCGTCCCTGGACCCTCCCGGCGAAAATGAGGTTCTGACGGAGCAAACCCCGGCCGGGCATCTTATTCCATATTCAAGCTCCAAAGCGGAAGGTGAGAAGCTGCTTGCCAAGTATGCCAGCCGACTTTCGTCAGTGGTGCTGCGCATCGGCGGGGTATTCAGCGACTGGTGCGAGTTGCCTCCGCTGTGCAGCCTCATAAAACAATGGAAACAGCCTGGCATTCTGGGAAGACTCATGCCGGGCAGGGGAGACTCTGGCTTTCCATTCATCCACCGAAAAGATTTGATTTCTGCGGTCCGACGCATTGTAGAGATCGAAGAGCGGCTCGAAAAATATCAAGTCTTGTTTGCCTCCCCCGATACGCATACGTCATACCGCCAGCTTTTTCCGGCGGTTCGTTCTTATGTTCCAAACGCGGCTTTTGGACCGCCGATCAACGTTTCGGCCCTTTTTATTTCCCCGATTTTGCGAGTAAAAAAAATCGTCGCCCAGTTGAGGGGATTGCAAGCCTATGAGAGAGCCTGGATGCTGAAATTTCTCGACAAGCCCCTCAGGATAGATTCGTCATACTCGCGTGCAAAGCTCGCCTGGAAGCCTTCGGAAGGATATCGCATTGAAAAAAGAATTCCCGTTCTAATGGAGCACGCAATCCGACATTCAAACCTCTGGGAGGAGCGCAACGTTCTCCGGAGCCAGGGAAGATACTCTTATCAGCCCGATTGAAAAACGTCGGAATGCCGTCAAAAGGGTTTGAATTAAACCATTGACTTTTGACCATGAATATTTCAAAATTAATTTTCTCGCCATTTTCTCGGATTTTACGAGGACCGTCTAAAAA
This sequence comes from Desulfobacterales bacterium, assembly GCA_963674505.2. Classification (GTDB taxonomy): domain Bacteria; phylum Desulfobacterota; class Desulfobacteria; order Desulfobacterales; family SKZT01. Next base: position 3,113,903 of record CAXXIG010000001.1, on the reverse strand, counting down.
TCTGACGACCCTGCACGGTGTAAAGAAGGCAAAATCGCGGACCAGATGCAGGAACAACCAACCAAAACAGCGAGGGGGAAGAGCATGAGAAAGGATATGGAGAAAGTTGCGGGTTTTGTCGTTGCGATTTGCGCAGTATGGTGTCTGTCGATTTCGTCCCTTTATGCAGAGGGCATCGTCAACAAACAGCAGCAGAGCGCGGAATACCTTCGGACCTTGGGGCGCAATGCTGCGACCGATTACGCGGACATCGCTGTGTACAATCCAGCTGGCATTGCAAAAATGGAAAATGACGGGTTCTACCTCAAGGCGGATTTGCTGTATTTCGACAGGGAATATACCAATGACATCCCCGACGGGTTCGGCAGCTTCGCGGGGCAAACGTTCGGAGAGTACGATCAGGACGAAGGGGCTTTCATTCCCGGTTTATTCTCCATTTACAAACAGGGAAATTGGGCCGGATATTTCGCAACGACAATTCCGGCCGGCGGCGGCGAACTGGATTTTAAGGATGGCGATGCGCGGATGGTGGGGATTGCCGATCAGATCGCGTCACAGTTCAATTCGGCGTTGGCTGCCAACGGCGTTCCTTCAGCATTTTATTACAACCGACTCGACGGCATGAATGTTCATGTCAAGGAAAGCAGTGTTTTTGGGTATACGCTGGGATGCACCTATGAAATCAACGATATGTTCGCCGTTTCGCTGGGGGCCAGATACGCCGACGGAAAAAGAGAAATCGAAGCCGGGACGGATATCAGCGCGACAAATTCATTTCCAATGCCCGGGGTGAATCCGCCGATAGAAACAAATTTGGAAATCGATCAGGATGCAGACGGATGGGCAGGAATCGTGGGGTTGAACATAGCGCCCGTCGACAAGGTAAATATTGGGATGATCTATATTTCCAGGACGAAAATGGAATACGAAAACGATGTCAAGAAAGACACCATCCTTCCCGGAGGAATAAGTCTGGCGGCGGCAGGCGGTTTTCCCGACGGCGGCAAGCAACGCATTGACATTCCGGCGTTGTTCGGGGCCGGCGTTTCCTATCAAGTGAAGCCGAACCTGAGGTTCGAACTCGATTACGTCCGTTATTTCGAAGACAACGCCAATATAGACACCTACGACGACGAAGGGGATACATGGGAACTGTCCCTTTGCGCAGAATATCGTTTCTCGCCTCAGTGGATGGTCAGCGTCGGCATAGGGCATACGGAGGTCGATCTGGATCCCGATGAACAGATCAAGGAACCGGAAGAGCCCAAGCTCGACGCCAACATCATCGGTGCCGGCGTGGTGTACACTCCTGTCGAAAGACTGTCTCTGAGTTTCAGTTGCCTGAAGTTGTGGGGCGATTCGGTCACGGACTCGCGGGGCATCGAGTATGACAAGGACATTTTCGGACTGGCTTTCGGAGTGCAGTATCGGTTTTTTTAATCAGGAACAAATCGGGCGCTCGTTTTACCCAAGGGGATCGGAATCGAGAATGTCCCGAATTTCAGAGAGTTCGCGACGAATTTCGGCAAGCAGGGACATGGGATCTATGGGGCCCGAGTCCGTCGCCGTTTGTTTTTCTTGTTTCAGGTATCTTCTGGCCCCTTCGATGGTGAATTTTTTTTCATAAAGGCAGTGTTTGATTTCCAGGATCAGCTCGACGTCTTTTCTGCGATAAAGCCGTTGGCCCGAAGGGGTGCGCAACGGCTTTATTTTTTTAAACTCGCTTTCCCAGAACCTCAGCACATGAGTGGGCACGCCGGCGATGGCGGCGACCTCGCCTATTTTGAAATAGTGTTTATCGGGTATTTTTACCCTGGAAATGGCGGCCTCCTCGGATGAAACGTTCCATACACGGCCATTGCCCGGTCCTTAGCCGGGCAGGGACGCGCCAAGTTTGTCCATAAGACCCTGGGCGATTTTCTGGTTGACCGGGGTTACGTCGGAATCTTCGAGTGTCTGTTCCGCAGAGCGATACGTAATTCTAAGAGTCAGACTCTTTCGGCCTTCGGGTATTGGATCGCCCTCGAACAGGTCTTGGAGCTTTACGGATTCGACAAGCGGTTCTTCGAAGGCTTCGACGGTTGAAAGGACCTCCCCTGACTCTATGTCCTTGGCAACGATGATGGTGATGTCCCGATCCGTAGACGGGAACTTTGGCACGGGCGTGTATTGCTTGCCGTCGGGCATGGCCTCCTGAAGAGCGTCCAGCCCCAGTTCGAACACGAAAGCCCTTTGTTTCAGGTCGAACGATGACAGCACCTTGGGATGGACCTCTCCGACGATGCCAGCGTCCTTTCCTGCGATCAGAATGCGGGCGACGCGGCCGGGCGCGGCATAGGAACACGATTCCGCAGGGGCGCGAGTGAAGGAGACATCCTTGATTTCCAACAGGTTCAAAAGGCCCTCCACCGCTCCTTTGATATCGTAGAAATCGCACTCGGCGTCTTTTTCCAGAAACGAGTGTTCGTTTCTTGCTCCGGTCCAGATGCAGGCCAAGTATTCCTTTTCCGTAGGCTGTGCATCCTGGCCGTTGGAGATGAAGGTGTTTCCCACCTCGAACACCTTGAGATTTTTCGATTGCTGTGCCAGGTTCAGATGCATGTTTCTCAGCAGGCCGGGCATAAGCGACGTTCGCATGACGGCCTGGTCCTCGGTCAAAGGATTCAGGATAGCCAGAAGCTTGCGCCGTTCGTCGTCTTCGGCGAGACGCAGCAGGTCGCAGCTCTTTTCGTCGGTGAAGCTGTAATTGACAACCTCTGTGAACCCGAGACCGCGCATGAACCCCTTGACTCGTCCTCTGAAATCCCAGCGGGCTGAAGGTTCTCTTCCTTGGGCGGGGATGAGCGGGTATGTGGTGGGAATATTGTCGTATCCCTCCAGCCGGGCGATCTCTTCCATCAGATCCTGGGGTCTGGTCACATCGACCCGGTACGTCGGCGCTTGGACTCGGAGATTGTCGGCGTCGATTTGTTCGACCGCAAAGTCGATGGCTTCCAGATGCCTGCGCATTTCCGAAACGTCAAGCGACAATCCCAGCAGGCGGTTGGTATGTTCCCTGTTTAAAACGATGGGACGGGTTTCTGTCTTGACGGGGTGTTCGTCGATCAAGCCTGGTACATGTCGCCCCCCGCTGATTTCGGCCATGAGGGCAGCCGCCCGGTTCAAGGCGTTCACGGTTCCTTCCGGATCGACGCCGCGTTCGAAACGGTGCGATGCGTCCGTGTTGAGTCCCAGTGTTTTCGCGGTTTTTCGGATGCTCGCGGGGTTGAAATAGGCGCTTTCGATGAGAACGCGAGTCGTGTCGTCCTGAATTTCCGAGTTTTCTCCGCCCATGACCCCGCCTACTGCGACCGGCTTTTTTCCGTCGCAGATCATGAGCATCTCGGAGTTCAGCTTGCGCTCCTTGCCGTCCAAGGTGACGAATGGTTCGCCGTCCGATGCTGTACGCACTACGATCCGGTTTTCGGCAAGGCGGTCGAAATCGAAGGCGTGCAACGGTTGCCCGGTTTCCAACATGACGAAATTGGTGATGTCAACGATGGAATTGATAGGCCGTAGTCCCACGGAGAGAAGGCGGTCTTGCAACCAGAAGGGCGACGGACCGATTTTCACATCCTCGAGGAGCCGCGCGGCATATCGCGGGCAGTGAGCCGGGGCCTGGATGGTGACGGAGGTCATTTTAGCAATGTCGTTTCCCTTGTTTTCGAGGGAAATGTCGGGAAGCTTCAGCTCCGTTTTTTGAATGGCCGCGACTTCCCGTGCGACCCCGACGATGCTTAGGCAGTCGGCGCGGTTGGGAGTAAGTCCGATTTCAAACACATGGTCGCTAAGCGAGAGCGCCTGGTTCAGGGGGGTGCCCGGAGTCAAGGAGTCGTCAAGCTCCATCAGTCCGCTTTTTCCCTCCCCCAAAACCAGTTCCTTTTCGCTGCAGAGCATGCCGTGGCTTTTAACGCCGCGGATCGAGGTCTTGGCCAATTTGAAACCGCCGGGAAGCACGGTACCCGGCAGGGCCAGAGGCGCGAACAGTCCTGGTCGCACATTGGGCGCGCCGCATACCACCTCGACTTCGCGGTCGCCGATGTTCACGCGGCAGACGGTCAACTTGTCGGCATTCGGGTGGCGTTGAACATCATCCACCCGACCGACCGGCACGGTTTCGAGCCAGGCATATCGATCCCACACGGCATCGACTTCCAGACCCGCCATGGTCAGGGCGTGCGCCAGCGACGGCACGTCCATTTCCACGGAAACATATTCCCCAAGCCAGCTGAGACTTACTATCATGACAAGATTTTTCCTTTGTGAAAAAAGCGCGAAGAACGCCGGATTAAAATTGTTTCAAGAAACGACGGTCGTTTTCGAAAAATTTTCGAAGGTCGTCGATGCCGTACTTCAGCATGGTGATTCTCTCAACGCCCATACCGAAGGCAAATCCGGTGTATTTGGAAGTGTCGTATCCGACATTTTCGAAAACGGCTGGATGGACCATTCCGGAGCCCAGCACTTCGAGCCATCCGGTCTGGGAACAGACCCGGCAGCCCTTGCCTTTGCACATGACACACAGGATGTCCACCTCCGCGCTCGGTTCGGTGAACGGAAAAAAGCTGGGACGGAACCGCAGCGATATGCTTTCGTCGAACATCTGGTGCACGAACGCGGTCAACACGCCTTTCAGATCTCCGAAGGATACGTTTTCGTCCACCAGAAGCCCCTCCACCTGGTGGAACATGGGCGTGTGGGTGAGGTCCGAATCGCATCGGTACACCTTGCCGGGGGCCACGACCCTGACCGGCGGGGCTGTCTGTTCCATAATCCGGACTTGCAAGGGCGACGTGTGGGTGCGCAAAACGATGTTGTCCGATACGTAGAAGGTGTCCTGCATGTCCCTGGCCGGATGGTTCTTCGGGATGTTCAGGGCCTCGAAGTTGTAATAGTCCAACTCGACCTCGGGGCCTTCGGCCACGTCGAAACCGAGTTTCTGGAATATAGAGCAGATTTCTCGGGTGATTCGGGTGATAGGATGCAGGGTCCCTACCGCTGCGGGGCGCCCGGGAAGGGAAACGTCGATGGCGTCGGACTTTTCGGTCTCTGCGGCCTCGATTTTCTCCAAAGCTATGTCGATCGCCTTCTCGAGTTTCTTTTTCAGTATGTTGGCGTTTTTACCGGCTGCGGGACGCTCTTCGGGGGGAAGTTGGGAAATGTTGCGCAGAAATTTCGTCAATTCCCCTTTTCTGCCCAGATATTTGACCGAGAGTTCCTGGATTTCGTTCCCGCCCGTCGCGGCCTCTATTTCCTCGGTCGCCCGGGCTTCGATTTCTTCGATGCTGTTTTCCACTTTGCGACTCATAATTGGTTGTGGCAGGCGGCGGTTTGGTTATGCAATTGCGCCTCCTGCCTCATGGTCATCATCACGCTCATGCGTTGGCGAGCTGCTCGGACGCCAGACGGGCGATCTGGGTGAAGCCTGCGGGATCGGATACGGCGAGTTCCGCGAGGACTTTGCGATCCAAATCCACCTTGGCGAGTTTCAGCCCGTGGATGAACTTGCTGTAGCTCAGTTCGTTCATACGCGCTCCCGCATTGATCCTTGCAATCCAGAGTCTTCTGAAATCTCTCTTCCGAGCCTTTCTGTCTCTGAACGCATATGCGAGGGCACGGTCCACTGTGTCGGCGGCTGTCCTGAACAGCTTGCTGTGGCCACCGCGGAAACCCTTGGCCCGCTTCAGCACCTTATTCCGGCGTCTTCTCGCCTTGAAACCTCTTTTAACGCGCATTTTGTCAACTCCTTTTTAAAACTACGAGCCCGCTAACCGCATTCTTCGGTCGATTCAGGCGGGCGTTTCTTCGCATGGTTAATTGTTGGGCAAAAGAAGTCTTACGACTTTTTCGTTGGTCTTGTCCATAATCCGGCTTTTTCTCAACGAACGTTTTCTCTTCCTGGTCTTCTTGGTCAGAATGTGGCTGCCGTAGGATTTGTTGTAGACGAACTTACCCTTGCCGGTCCGCTTGAACCTCTTGGCAGCACCCCTGTTTGTCTTGATTTTCGGCATTACGAAACTTCTCCTTTTTTCAACGTACTTGTATCTTCAATGATTTCGGATCATTGCGGGCATCAAACACAAGATGGCGCGAGTATAGCGCACCTGCGCCTACTCGCGCCACCAAAAGGGTCCGACGCGATGTTTCTTTCTTTCATGGCATAAAGGCCGCGAACCTGCGACGGCGATCACTGGGCTATTTCGGTGCCAGAATCATCACCATGGTTCGGCCTTCGAACCGGGGCTCCTGCTCGACCACCGCGACATCCTCGGTTTTTTCGGCTATGATTTCGAGTATCTCGCGACCCTGCTCCGAGAGGGTAATCTCCCTTCCCCTGAATAATACGGTCACCTTCACCTTGTCCTTCTTGTCGAGGAAACGCTTGATGTGACCGAGTTTGGTCAGCAAATCATGTTCGCCTGTTTTCGGACGAACCTTGATTTCCTTGACCTGGAACGTGGTCTGTTTCTTTTTCGCCTCCTGCAGTTTCTTGGTCTGCTCGTACTTGAAGCGACCGTAATCCATGATCTTGCAGACCGGCGGGTTGGCGTTCGGCGAAACTTCCACCAGATCGAGTCCTGCATCATGGGCGGCCTGAACGGCCTGCTTCAACGGTACAACGCCGATCTGGTTGCCTTTTTGGTCGATCAACCTGACCTCTTTGGCCCTGATATCCTTGTTGATACTGGTCTTATCCTTGTTCGGTCTAAAGGGCTTTTTCGGGTATGCTATGCTTTTCACCTCCCACAGAGTTTTTTGGCGTTCATTTGCCCCAAGGACTACGCCTGTCAATAGTGCATCGTTTTTGGAGAATATAAAACCGAACGAAGAAATGCAAGAAAAAAATGAAAGAAAGTTTACTGTTTTAGAGTATACTCGGCCAATAGGCTGCCGTTCCAGTACCGGCAGTCCGGGCTGGAGAAAAAATCCTTGAACAGGCGCAGGCTCTGTTGACGAAGCACCCTGGACGTGACGACCACGCCGCTTTGGGAATACAGTGGCGGAAGGTTCGACAGGTCGCAGGTGGTCCCGCCCCCCATGACGTCCTCGTAAGCCCATACCACATGCCGGACGCCTGCCAGAATCAATGCTGCGAAACACATCAGGCAGGGCTCCATGGTGCAATAGACCGCGTAGGGACCGTCGCTTTTCCCGCAGTTGCCGTTGTTGGAAGCCAGATTGCGAAGGGCGACGATCTCGGCGTGGTCGATTTCATTGGCGTGCTCTCCGCTGTTCTGCCTGGCGCCTGTGGCTACCACACCGTCAGTTCCGGACGAATCCTTTCCCACGATCACGCAACCCACCGGAAACTCTCCGGCGGCAAGCGCATTCTTCGCCTCTTGCAGGGCCAGTCCCATGAAATGTTCATGTCGTTGCATAGCAAGCTCCATGGCTACAACTTGCAGATGTTTCCGTCGCAGGGACACGCGTCGTCCACCTCGTACGCGTACAGGACCCTGGATTCCATCTGCGCCTTTTTCAAAGGAACAGGCGCGAATTCGAAACTGTCGAACCGCTCCAGTATTTCCTTTTTGTCCGGAATGGATGAAAGGTCGTTCCCCACTGTTTTTCCGGTGGCGCCGTCCACGATTTCCGCGTCAATCCCGTTGGTGACCACAACAAAAGGTATCTGATAGGGTTCCAGGATTCTGGCGGCGGCCATTGCGCACCTCGTCCGCGTGACGATGCTTCCGGGACCGTATTTCACCAGAAGAACGGCTTTGTCGAAAAGACGCACGCAAAGGTCGATTCTCAAAAGGGCCTTCTTGTTCCCCGCCACTGCGGTCAGCTCGATGCGCGGCAATATGTCTGTCTTGTCGTAGCCCTTTTGTTCGACCAGAAACCGGGCGACTTTCTGGCGCAGACGTTCGTCGTGATTGTCCTCTATGGTTTCTCCGGTCAGGAAATCTTCCAGTTCCCCGAGTACCAGGTGATGTTTGGTCTCGCCCATTCTTTTTCCAAGCGTTATATGATTTTTGCAAAAGCAAAAGAACCTGTTTCTTTGACAAAAAGGGATAATATACAGATTTTTCTTTACAAATCAAACGGTTTGTGGAAAAAATTAATGTTTTTTTGAAAATCGAACATTACGATGCAAAGGCGGGAAAACCGTGCTTACCACATTGAAAAAACAGAACGAGGCGATGGCGCAAGAAGACGCTTGCTTGGGCAAAGTTTCCATATGCGAAGATTTCCAGGACAGGGAAGAGGGATTCATCGCGCCCTACGGCTGTCTGAGCGCGCGAACCCGGGGGCGCATGGTTGCGGAAGACAACTGTTCGATTCGGACCCCTTTCCAGGTAGACAGGGATCGGATCGTCTATTCCAATGCCTTCAGGCGCATGAAATACAAAACCCAAGTATTCCTGTCGCCGATGGGTGACGTATATCGCACTCGCCTGACCCATACTTTGGAGGTTTCCCAGATGGCCCGCACCATTGCCAGGGCCATGCGTTTGAACGAGGATTTGGCCGAAGCCATCGCATTAGGACACGACCTCGGCCACCCGCCTTTCGGCCACAGTGGCGAAATGGCGCTCAAAGAGATCGGAAGCACCGATTTTTCCCACCACAAGCAAAGCCTCCGGGTCGTGGACATACTGGAAAAAAATGGTCAAGGACTGAATCTGACCTACGAGGTTCGAGACGGCATATTGAAGCATTCCAAAGGGTACGGCAAAATCCTGCCCGACAATCCCAGGCACTTGGCGGTGACCATAGAGGGGCGGGTGGTCAGAATCGCCGATATCATGGCATACCTGAACCACGATCTTGACGACGCCATTCGAAGCGGCGTGATTCAAAGAGAGCAGATTCCGGCGATTTGCGTGAAGGTCCTCGGAAAAAGCCACTCGGAAAGGGCGACCACAATGATCAGGGACTTGATTTTTTCCAGCCGGGAAGAAAACAATCGGTTCCGCCTGCACATCAGCGAACCCGTTCACGAGGCGATGACCGTGCTGCGCGGTTTTCTATACGACAACGTATATCGATCCCCCAAGGTACACAACGAATTTTTAAAGGCCAAGAAAATTTTGTCGGAACTGTACGAATTTTTCATGGAAAACGAAGAGATGCTCCATAGGGAAATGTCCATCATGGAAATGGGGGCTTTGAGCAAAAACGGCCAGCCCAGAGAAAAAACAATCTGTGATTTTATCGCCAGCATGACGGACCGGTACGCGCTGAATTTATATTCGAAGATTTTTTTTCCGTCCCCGCAGGTGTGAGACGTGGCGAAGGTGAAAGACGGCATGGTGCTGATCGAAAAAAAAACAAAACACGATACGCTTGAAAATTTTTGGAAACAGCTTGGGGACCTTTTTTCCCTGATGGACCAAAAGTATCAGGAGGTCGCCTCCCATTATGGCTTCGCCTGCGAGGGTTGCGAAGACAACTGTTGCATGACCCGGTTCCATCACCACACCTTTCTGGAGGTTTTCTGTCTGAAAAAGGCATTTGCGTCCCTTACGCCGGAAACGAGGTCCGAAATCGCGAAAAGGGCCGAAGAGGTGGTCCGGCTCCATGCCGAGGCGGAAAAAAAAGGGGGAGCGGCCAGGGCCAGGGTCATGTGCCCGCTGAATGTCGGGGGAAAATGCCTGGTGTACGAATGCCGTCCCATGATTTGCAGGCTTCACGGAATTCCCAGCGAGCTGAACCCGCCTGGACGACCTGCATCGGCCGGACCAATGATCATGCCCGGATGCGATTTGTTCACCCGAAGGTGCGAACGGATGAACTATCGCAAATTCGACCGCACACCTCTTTACATGAAGTTGGCCGCGTTGGAAAGAGATTTCAAGGCATGGTACGGGCTCGAAGGAAAGATCAAGATGACCGTTGCTCAAATCCTGCTCTGCGAATTGCAGCTGCCGGACAAGCGCGGCGAAATGGGTGAAAAATGAGAAGCGTTGATTTGGACAAGGTAGACGAACTGCCAGGCGAGAGGCTGGACGATAATTCCACATTTCGATTTCGCTGCCATCACGGAATCTCCTGCTTCAACCGGTGCTGTAGAAACTTGAACCTGTTCCTGTATCCCTATGACGTCGTTCGCCTGAAAAACAACCTGAATATATCTTCAGGCCAATTTTTGGAAAAATACGCGGACATGGTTCTGAGACCGGACGCGCATTTTCCGGACGTGCTCCTCCACATGGACGAAAACAACGAAATGACATGCCCGTTTTTGTCGGATGAGGGATGTCTTGTTTATCCGGACAGGCCCGACGCCTGCCGGACCTTTCCTGTGGAGCAGGGCATGATTTTCGACCAGAAGAAAAAAGAGGCCAGGCTGATACATTTTTTCCGCCCTCCCGAGTTTTGTCGCGGACAGGACGAATCCCAAATCTGGACCCCCAAAACCTGGGAACAGGATCAAGAAGCTGAAACCTACCACAGCATGACGGCCGAGTGGGCCAAGATCAAAGGCATGTTTCAAAACGACCCTTGGGGACCGGAAGGACCGGAGGGGCGAAAGGCCAAGATGGCCTTCATGGCCACTTACAACGTGGATGGTTTCCGGGAATTTGTTTTCAAAAGCAGTTTTCTGAAACGGTATAAGCTGAAAACCGCGTTTGCGAAAAAAATCAAAAAGGACGATGTGGAACTGCTCAAATTCGGGTTCGAATGGGTGAATTTTTTTCTTTGGGCGATTCCATCGAAACATATTCGGCTGAAATAATAGCCCTCGTTCCCCCGTCATACCACGCCGCCGGGCATGGGAGGCACAGGCTCGCCACCGACGACGTACCCTCCGTCGAGGCGAATGACGCTTCCGGTCATAAAAGGCGCGTCACGCAAGACGAAAAAGACCGCTTTGGTGACGTCCTCCATGTCCCCGGTCCTTCCCATGGGCGTATGTCGCAGGATGGCGTTTCTTTGCTCTTCGGATAAAAGGCCCCAGCCTCGAGTGCCTTCGGCGTGCCTGGTCTTGAAAAACCCCAGCATGATCTCGTTGACGCGCACCTCGGGCGCTCCAAGGCGCGCCCATGTTTCCGTCAGCGAGGAGATCCCGCGGTTGGCCGCCGAGTAGCCGTCGTTGAAAACCAATCCCGCCGGTCCGCAACGGCCGACGATTCCGGCGATCGAGGAAAAGTTGATCACCGCCCCGTCGCCGGAGGTCTTCAAATGGGGCAGCGCCGCGTCGAAAATCCACCACTTGGCCCGAAGCGTCGTCGCCATTTCCAAGTCCCACTGCCGACTTTCGTATGCGCCGTGCACAACGGGCCATCCACCGCGTTCGATGTTGTTGATCAGAATATCCAGGCGGCCGAAACGGTCCATGGTTTTTTCAACGACCGCTCGGGTTTCGTCGGTATCGAGAAGGTTGGCGTTTATAATAAGGTGTTCGGTTCCCGTATCGACGAAATCGTTTTTCATATCGTCCAGTGCTTCGGGCCAATCGAAATAGGTCGATGCCACTTTCACGCCATGGCGGGAAAGGGCTATTCCGATGCTCTTTCCGATTCCCTTGACGGCGCCCAATACAAGTGCGACCTTGTCTTGCAATTCCATAATCTGCTTTCTACTTCCTGTATGGCTTATCTACTGTTTCGCCGAATAGCATTTTCTTCAGCCATCCAAGACTGACTTTCAACAGCGCTCCGTCGTCGTCCTTCGCTTTGCGCAAAAGGGCGTCGTCGAAATCCGCAGATTCGAACTCGCCTGTATCGAATACTTTTTCTCGGAACGAACCCAAGTCGTAGCACGCCATGTGAAACGCTCTGGCGGATTTGAAGTCCAAGGGCCCTGGGGCGCTCTGGTTTTTCAGGCTGATGATTTCCATGAGAAGATCGTTCATGCGATTGTAGGCGACAAGTCCCTGGTTTTCGATCCACTGGCGCACTGTCATCCCCCCGTCGTTTCCGAACCCCAGGCAATGGGGCTCTTTGAGAATCGCGAAATGCTCTGTCATGACCCCGGTTTCACGGTTTCGCGACACGGCCCTGGCCACAGGATACAGGCGGCACGACGAAGGCCGGTTTTCGTAAACCGCGCATCCTCCGGGCGTCACGAACGGGCATATGGATTCCTTGGCCGGATCCTGACGAAGTCTGACCACCGGAAGGCCGGTCTCAGGTCCGACATGTTGGGCGGTATAGCGCTCAAGCAGTTCCGCATACGAAATTCCGAAGTGCCTTTTCAATCTCACGATATCGTAAGGGGTCAAGAACTGATTGAGGTCTCGACAGCATTGGTTGAAACAGGGAACATGAGGGCCACAGGCGAATTGCAGGACATCGTCGGGGCCAATGTGAACAAATTCGTTATCCATATGCGTTTTCCTTATTCCTTGCGTTTACTATTGCGTTTCCTGGCATAATCGAGGACGCCTCTTGTTTGAACCGCCATATTAACCGATTTTTCCGCAGTGTGGCAAGGCGGTTGGGAAAAAATTCGGACAGTTTGGTGAGAATGGGGCGGAAAATGGAGAAATGCTGAGATATCGTAAGCGAATGCCGCGAGATTCGGAATAAAAACGACGGTTTTTAAATGAATCGCGTTCATTGGCGACTCGAATTTGCACCATATGTTGTGTTATTATCGCCAGTGCTTTCAATTTGTTGCGCCTTCAATAATGCTGAAAGAAGTGCCCCCATTTTTTGAGAATAACCGGTTAAAAACGCTTGACAATGCAAAATTTGGATGATAGATTCGCGCTTTGATTTTAGAAGGTATTTATATCATTAATATTATTGCGTATTTCGATGAACCATCGAAACAACGTGGAAAAAGTTTTTGGGATTCGAGAAATCGACGTGCTCATTTGATGAGCTGTTTTCAGGAAGGAGGTGTAAAGGACTTTTTTAGGTTTTTTGTACCAGTAAATGGTTCGTAATTGGATAATACCAATAAACCGATTAACGCTAGGAGGGATTTTTAATGCCAAGCTTTGTAATTCAAGAAAAATGTGACGGCTGCAAAGGTGGGGACAAGACCGCATGTATGTACATTTGCCCTAATGACCTGATGGTTTTGGACCCCAACGCCATGAAGGCCTACAACCAAGAGCCCGATCAGTGCTGGGAATGCTTTTCCTGTGTGAAAATTTGCCCGACCCAGGCAATCGAAGTTCGTGGATACTCCGACTTCGTACCCCTTGGAAGCTCCGTAATGCCCATGATGGGTACCGAAGATGTCATGTGGACCTGCAAGTTCAGAAACGGCACGGTCAAACGCTTCAAGTTCCCCATCCGTACCACTCCGGAAGGCGAGGCCAATGCCTATGGCGATCTCAAAGGCAAAGACCTCGACAGCGGCCTGCTGGCTACCGAAGAAGCCGACGGCTACGCTATTCCGACTCCTGCTGCCACTGTCTAGACAGGCGGCTTGCAAGGAAATTTCCTCATCGTGTAATTTGAATTAACTATTAAGGAGGATAGATATGGCATTACCAAACAAGGTTATGGGTGAACTTAAGGCGGTTAAGGATCCCGAAGTAGAAGAGCGTGAAGTTGATGTCCTGATCGTAGGCGGTGGTATGGCTGCTTGCGGCACGGCCTTCGAGGTCAAGAAATGGTTGCCCGAAGATCAGAAAGTCCTGCTTTGCGACAAAGCGGCGATGGAAAGAAGCGGCGCTGTAGCCCAGGGCCTCTCCGCCATCAACACTTACATTGGCACCAACTCTCCCGACGATTACGTTCGCATGGTCCGCAACGACCTGATGGGAATCGTCCGCGAAGACTTGATCTTCGACTTGGGCTGCCACGTCGATGATTCCGTCCATCTGTTCGAAGAATGGGGACTTCCCGTTTGGAAGAAGACCGAAGACGGAAAGAACCTGGACGGCAAGAAAGGTCAGAAGATGGGAACGCTGAAGAGCGGTGCCCAGCCTGTCCGCACAGGTAAATGGCAGATCATGATCAACGGCGAGTCCTACAAAAGAATCGTCGCCGAAGCCGCCAAGAAAGCCATTGGCGAAGATGACATCATCGAGCGTTGCTTCATCGTCGAGCTTCTGCTGGACGCCAACGTCGAGAATCAGATCGCTGGCGCTGTGGGCTTCTCTCTGCGCGAGAACAAAGTCTACATCATCAAATGCAAAACCGCTATGATCGCCTGCGGCGGCGCTGTGAACATTTACCAGCCTCGTTCGGTCGGCGAGGGCAAGGGCCGCGCCTGGTACCCGGTATGGAACGCTGGCTCCACCTATTACATGGGCATGAAAGTCGGTGCCGAGCTTTCCATGATGGAAAACCGTTTCACCCCGGCCCGTTTTAAAGACGGTTACGGCCCGGTTGGCGCATGGTTCCTGCTGTTCAAGGCCAAAACCCTTAACGGTTTGGGCGAAGCTTTTGCTGGTAGCGACGCCGCCAAGGCCGAGCTGCAGAGATACGCTCCCTACGGCACCGCAGCCATCACCCCGACCTGTCTGCGTAACCACCTGATGCTGTTCGAGATGAAAGAAGGTCGCGGCCCGATCATCATGGACACCGTCACCGCTCTGGCCACCCTTGGAAAGACCATGGACAAGAAGGAACTCAAGCATCTGGAAGCCGAAGCTTGGGAAGACTTCCTCGACATGACCTGCGGCCAGGCCAACCTGTGGTGCGCCACCGACACCGAGCCCGAAAAGAAGAATTCCGAAGTTATGCCGACCGAACCTTACCTGCTGGGTTCTCACTCCGGCTGCTGCGGTTTCTGGGTCTCCGGCCCCAACTACGACTGGGTGCCCGATGCCTACAAGTGGGGCTACAACCGTATGACCACGGTCAACGGACTGTTCACCGCCGGTGACGGCGTAGGATGCTCCGGCCACAAGTTCTCCTCCGGTTCCCATGCCGAAGGGCGTCTCGTGGCCAAGGAAATGGTCAAATACGTACGCGACCACGCCGATCTCAAACCGACGCTTGCCCAGTCAAAAGACGAGCTGGTTGACTTGGTATACAAACCCGTGCGCCTGTTCTTGGAGAACAAGGACTACACCACGGCGGTCGATATCAACCCGGCCTACGTCAAACCCTCTGGAATGGCCCTTCGCTTGATGAAAGCCACCCACGAGTACGGCGCTGGAACGGCCACCTTCTACATGACCACCAGCAAGAACCTTGAAATCATAATGGATCTGCTGCAGACCATGAGGGAAGACTGCGAAAAGCTGGCCGCCGGCGACCTGCACGAGCTGATGAGAGCTTGGGAAATCAAGCACCGCATCTGGACCGTCGAGTCTCACCTGCGCCACATCCAGTTCCGCAAGGAAACCCGCTACCCCGGATTCTACTATCAGGCGGACTACCCGGGACAGGACGACGAAAACTGGTTCTGTTTCGTGAACTCCAAGTACGATCCCAAAGCCGGTACGTGGGACATCTTCAAGAAAGACTACATCAAGATCATCCCCGATTAATCGAGGGTTGCATCGACTGACCATGGCCTTTCTTTAAGGACTTGAAATAAAAAAACCTCCAAGCGCCGAAAGGCGTTTGGAGGTTTTTATTAAGTAAGGGTCCCGACGATGGTTCCGGGCGATATCCATAAGAAACGATGGAATTTGAAACTGGAAATTTGAAACCTATGCTTGAACATACTTTCACGTCCTTCCTTCCTTTGTTCAATCCCAAAATTATTTTGTTGAAGCATGCCCCAGGGTTTCCAGTTTCGAGTCTCGAATTTCAGGTGAAACGCCAGATTCAGGATATCGCCTGAATGCGATTTGAAGGAATGACTGGTCGAGAATAAAACCGGTTTTCATAATGAAACCAAACATTCACGGAGGGATAGCATGACAGAGAACATAGAAGCCTCTGCAAGCGGAAGCATTCTGGTTGTCGGAGGGGGTATCAGTGGCTTGACAGCGGCCCTCGAAGCGGCCGAAGTCGGTTACGAGGTATTCCTGGTTGAAAAAAATCCTTACCTAGGCGGACGGGTATCGCAGCTGAATCAATATTTTCCCAAGCTATGTCCTCCGACCTGCGGACTGGAAATCAACTTTCGACGGATCAAGGAAAATCCTCGCATCCACACATTCACGCTTGCCGAAATCGACAAGGTCGATGGCGGTCCCGGAGCGTACAAGGTTTCCGTAAAGATGAGCCCCCGGTTCGTCAACGAAAACTGCACCGCATGCAATGATTGCGTAGCCGCATGCCCTGCCGAAAGAAGCAACGAATTCAATTTCGGCATGGACATGTCCAAGGCGATCTACCTGCCTTTCGAGATGGCCTTCCCCTCTCGCTACGTCATCGATCCTATCGCGTGCCACGGCCCGGAATGCGGTAAATGCGCCGAGGCTTGCAAATACGATGCGATCGAACTTGAAATGAAGGAAAAGACTGTCGATCTGCAGGTCGGTTCCATCGTATGGGCAACCGGATGGACGCCGTACGACGCTACCAGGATAGACAACCTGGGATTCGGACAGTACCCAAACATCATCACCAACATGATGATGGAGAGAATGGCAGCCCCCAACGGACCTACCAAGGGAAAACTCGAAAGGCCTTCGGACGACAAGGCCCCGCAAAGCGTAGCGTTCGTTCAATGCGCCGGGTCCCGCGACGTCAACCATCTTCCCTACTGTTCCTACATTTGCTGCATGGCTTCCTTGAAGCAGGCTACGTACGTGAGGGAAAGGTGTCCGGACGCAAAAATCTATATTTTCTACATCGATTTGAGGGCGCCGGGACAGCGCTACGAAAAATTCTACAAAAAGATCAAGGAAGACGAAAACGTTTTCTTTATCAAGGGCAAGGTTGCCGAGGTTATCGAAAATCCGGATAACAACAATGTCACCGTGGTCGCGGAAAACGCCGTGACAGGCGAAAAGGTTCGACAGGAAGTGGAAATGGTTGTCCTGGCGACTGGCATGCAGCCGAATGCCGCTCTGGGCAAGCTCCCGGCGGACCTGAAAGTGACCGAGGACGGCTTTATGGTCAACGATTTCGAAAAGGGCGGCATGTTCGCGGCGGGTTGCGCCAACAAGCCTCTCGATGTAATGTCGTCGAACCAGAACGCGACGGGTATGGCCCTGAAGGCAATTCAAACCCTGGTGAAGAGGTAGGAGGTTATCCATGAGTAAAAAGTTTGGTGCGTATATCTGTACAGGATGCGGCATCGGAGATGCTTTGGATATTGATGCGTTGAAAGACGTAGCCGAAGAAGAAGCCTGGCCGGTAAAAACGCATCCGTTCCTCTGCGGCAAGGAGGGCGCGGAGCTGATCAAGGCCGATGTCAAGCAAGGTACGAACAGAGTGTTGATCGCCGCTTGTTCCCGGCGGGTGAATTTCGACGTGTTTCGTTTCGAGGGCGCCTTGGTGGATCGCTGCAACATTCGCGAGCAAGTAGTCTGGTCACATCCGCGGTCGGAATTTCCCAAGCTGGAAGAAGGCCAGGCCGATGATGGCGTCCATTTCGACCGAGTGCAAATGTTGGCCGAGGACTATGTTCGGATGTCCATGGCGAAGCTGGAAAAGATCAAGGAGGTCGAACCCTACAAGCTCGACGAATTTACCAGCAAGATTTTGGTTATCGGCGGCGGCGTAACCGGAATGAGCGCTGCTCTGGACGCTGCGAAAGCGGGTTACGACGTCACTATCGTCGAAAAAGAAGCAGCACTTGGCGGATATGCCAAGACCCTGAGAAAACAGCTTCCTACGAAAATGCCCTTCGACAGCCTTGAGGCCCCCATCGTCAACGACATCATCAAGCAAGTCAAAGACAATCCCAAGATCACGGTAAAAACAAAGTGCGAGGTTGCTCGACTGGCCGGACAGCCCGGCGACTTCATTGTTACTTTGAAGACCCCTGGTGACAAGATCGAATTCGACGTACCCTATCCTCTGCCCGAGGAGATGAAAGTCGATGAGAACGGAAAAGAGCTTGACCAGGAAGCTCAGATGGAAAAATACAAAGAATACAACAAAGGCCGGGCTGACATCCTTAAATTCGACCCGAACGGCGAAAAATTCGGCGCTGTGGTTCTAGCTGCCGGGTGGCGTCCCTACAAGCCTGCGGAAGGTGAATTCGCCCATCTCGGGTACGGCGAACTAAAGGATGTGGTTTCAAACCACGAATTCGAGCAAATCGCCGCCAGCGGCACTCTGGCCCGTCCTTCCGACGGCAAGGAGGCCAAGTCCGTGGTTTTCGTCCAAAGTCCCGGCATGGGCGACGACGGCGATTTCGAATATGGCGGCGCGGTCATGAGCATGGTCGCTCTGAAGCATGCCAAATATGTCAGGGAGTTCTATCCAGAAGACGGCAAGTCCTTTGTTTTTTACCAGCACATGAGGACGGTTGGTCTGTACGAGAATTTTTACAAAAACCTTCAACAGGACCCCGGGATTTTCCTGAGCAAGGGCGAAGTTGTCAAGGTTTCCCAGAACGGCGACGGTCTGATCGTGGAGGCAGACAATACCCTGCTCGGTGAAAAGGTCCAGGTCAAGGCGGACATGGTGGTATTGGCATTGGGCATGGTACCCAGGACCGCTGACGAACCCGTGGTAAACATGGCGTACCGCCAAGGTCCGGCTTTCCGGGACATCGACCTGTTCAAGGGGTATGTAGACTCCAACTTCATCTGTTTTCCGTATGAAACCCAGAGGACCGGCATCTACGCAGCCGGACCCATCCGCAGGACCATGAGCATCGAGGAGTCCCGTGAAGACGCCACCGGTGCAGCGCTGAAGGCGATTCAGAGCATCGAATGCTCCGAGAAGGGCTTGGCAGTGCATCCGAGGTCCGGCGACATGACATTTCCGGATTTCTTCTTCCAGCGCTGTACACAGTGCAAACGTTGTACCCAGGAATGTCCTTTCGGCGCGCTGGACGACGACGAAAAAGGAACTCCCAAACCCAATCCGACACGTTGCCGTCGCTGCGGCACCTGCATGGGTGCCTGTCCGGAGCGAATCATCAGCTTCGCCGACTACAGCCCCGACAGCGTAGGCTCCATGGTTAAATCCATTAAGGTACCCTCGGAAGACGACTACGAGGAACCGCCCGTTAGAATCCTGGGGCTCGTATGCGAAAACGACGCTTATCCAGCGCTGGATATCGCCGGGTTGAACCGTCTCAGCTTTTCTGCCGACGTTCGATTCATCCCGGTGCGTTGTCTTGGCTCCATGAACGTAATATGGATCAAGGACGCGCTGTCCCAGGGCATGGACGGCGTTTTTCTGCTGGGATGCAAGCACGGCGACGACTATCAATGCCATTTTGTCAAGGGCAGCGAACTCGCCGAGATTCGTGTCAAGAAGATCGGGGACGCCCTCGCAAGCCTCGCGTTGGAAGAAGAGCGTGTCGCTCAATTCCAGGTGGCCATCGACGAATACGACAAGTTGCCTGGAATCATCAACAAGTTTGTTGAAGAGATCGAGGCGATTGGACCGAACCCGTTTAAGGGCTTCTAATTTACTTGTAACAGGATAAAAAAAGATATGAAGCCGAACAATATCTGTCTATCGAGGAGGTGCTGAAATGGCAGAACCATATTTGATCGAACCCGATGTTAATTTTATCAAGGAAATTGGCATACTGGGCGGCGACGACCTGAAGAAGTGCTATCAGTGCGCCACATGCTCGGTAGCCTGTCCCATATCTCCGGACAACCATCCTTTTCCCAGAAAAGAGATGATCGCCGCGTCGTGGGGACTGAAAGACCGCGTGGTTGGAAGCGTCGATATCTGGCTGTGCCACAATTGCGGCGACTGTAGCACCCTGTGTCCCAGGGAGGCCAAACCGGGCGATGTCCTTGCCGCGATCAGGTCCTACGCCATAAAGGAATACGCCGTACCCAAAAAACTGGGTGAATGGGTGAACGACCCCAAGAAACTGCCTCACTTGGCCGCGATTCCTGCCGTGCTTTTCCTTGTGCTGGGCGTCATTACCGGGTTGCTCGATTTCACCCCCGAGGGCGATACCATAGCCCATTCCCACTTTTTCTCGACGTGGCTGGTTGACATGATCTTCGTGCCCGCCGCCTTTTTTGCTATTACCGTGTTCGCGCTCGGACTCAAACGCTTCCTTAGCGATATGCATCAGAACGCGTTGACGGAAGGAAAGACCGACAAGGAGAAGATCGACCCTATCGGTTTCATTAAGGCGTTGGGAACTGTCATCCCAACCATTTTGAAACATGAAAAATTCACTGAGTGTTCGGAAAACCGCGACCGGAGTACGGCTCACATGATGGTTCTGTATGGATTCATCGGGTTGTTCATCGTAACGAACATTTTCTTCGTGGTTTTGTACGTGTTCGGAATTCACGGGCCGTATTCACAGCTCAATCCGGTTAAGTGGCTCGCCAATGTGGCAGGTGTCGCTCTTGTAATCGGTTCCTTGCTGATGATCAAAAACCGCCTGGACAAGAAAGACCAGAACTCGACCTACAAAGACTGGTTTCTGATCGGTCTTGCTTTCCTCGTGGGCTTGTCCGGTCTTCTTACGGAAATGACGAGGTTGGCTGGTGCCGCCGGGTTGACGTACTCGCTGTACTTTGTCCATTTGATCATTGTTTTCTTCGTAATCGCGTATTTGCCTTACACCAAGCTTGCACATCTGGTTTACAGGACTGTGGCCATGGCATATGCCGAGTATTCCAACCGAAAGTAAAATACTACTAAAAAATTAAAATAAAAAAAGGGGGAGCCTTCAATTGGCCTCCCTTTTTTTTCTGCTGGTTATAAAGGAGTTGGGGGGGTGGAATGTAGGTTGGGTTTCGCTACGGAATTCTATCAAACAAACAGATAAGGCGCGCGAAATGATTGGGAAGCAAGTGAAACCCAACATGAAACCCGCTCAACCCAACCTAAGCATGGCCGCCTCTCAAAATCCGTTATAACCAGTTTTTCTGAAGGCTGTTGAGGAGATCGTTCTCTCGTCGAGAAAGCTCGGAAGCGACATTACGGAAGGGCTGGTTGGATGTGTCGATGCTGGAAGGCTAGGAGGAAACCACAACGAGCCTGATCTTGATTGAGCAGCGCAATCATATTCTTGACATTTTCTGAATTTCGGCTTAAATACGAGACTGTGACAAGGATAACGGTCAATGTGATTTTCGAATTTGTGACCAGTGACATGCGAGTGTATAGAATTTCAAGCCCAATCGACCGCGCTGTTTGCGTCGAAGGCAGTTGACGTCGGCAAAGCTCGATGTCGATTGCGCGCCGTTTGAAACATGTCGCGAAATTAACATTTTGGAGATCGACCAGTGAAAAATAGAAGAGAAACAAAAAGATTGCATCTGAATCTTGTCTCTTTGGTGGAGGCTGTCGCCGATGGCGGCTATTCCGAAAGAGGAGACTACACGGGGAGACCCAATTTCAGAGACTATCTCGTCACGAAGGATATCAGCGAAGGCGGAGCTTTTTTCAGGACCCTCAAACCCTTGGGCAAGGGGACGGTCGTGAAGATGGAACTTCTCCTTCCAATAGCGACTCAAGCAGGCAAGAAGACTGCGGATATGGCTCGAACCGCGATGCGAGGTCGAGTCGTGAGGACTGAATCCGGGGGAATGGCGGTCGAGTTCGACGAGGACTGTCCAGGTTTGACCCTGCTGGAGGGCTGAACCTTGGTTCGAGCGACTGTCGATTTGCAGAGGGGTGTGCGCATCATTTGTTTCTTCGCCAGCGCGGGTGAGTAATACCGAATTTCCTTATCTTGTAGTTCAACACCCGGGGAGAAACGCCAAGCTTCATAGCTGCGTCCTTTTGAGTCCAATCGCTGTCTTCCAGAGCCTCTATTATATTGTCCTTTTCGGAGTTTTCCAGCGATTTCGACTTCGCTTGCTCGACGGTATAGCTTTCGTCAATGTCTTTTGGCTTCGCTTTGGCTTTGACAATAGGCGCAGGCATAATGAAGTTGTCGGTCGTAATTACAGGGCTTTCTTCCAGTATCAGGGCGCGTTCGATGGTGTTCGCCAATTCCCTGATATTGCCGGGCCAGGGATGTGTTTTTATAATATTTATTACTTCAGGTGAAAAGCCGGAAGACTTCAATTTCAAAGTGCAGCAAAACTTTTCCAGAAAATGGTTTGCCAGAGGTTCGATGCATTCCTTTCTTTCCCGCAAGGGAGGAAGATGGACGCGAAGGACATTGAGTCTGTAGTATAAATCCTGCCGAAAATCGCCGCTGGCGACTTGATGCTCGGGTTTACGGTTGGTCGCAGCGACTATTCTTTCATCCACGTATATGGTTTTGCTTCCCCCGACGCGTTCGAAACATTTATCTTCCAATACCCGCAACAGCTTGGCCTGCAAACCGAGGCTCATTTCTCCGATTTCATCCAGAAAAACGGTTCCGCCCTTGGCCTGTTCCAATCGGCCTACGCGGGTCTTGTCGGCACCTGTGAAAGCGCCCCTTTCGTGGCCGAACAGCTCGCTTTCCAAAAGATTTTCGGGCAGGTTTGCGCAGTTTATCTTGATGAATGGCCTGTCTCTGCGGCAACTATTGTAATGGAGCGAGCCAGAAAGAAAGCTTTTTCCCGTCCCGGTTTCCCCGGTGATCAAGATGGTGCCATCGGTGCGCGAGAATTTTTTCAAAGTGGCGATCACCTCTTTCATCGACGGGCTGAAAGCGATGACTTTGCTGAAATCGTAAACGATGTCCTCCTGCCTTTTCAGATAGTCGATCTCATTTTTCAGTTGACGAATTTCAAGAGATCTTTCGATAGACAACAGGAGTTTCTCATTGAAGAAGGGCTTTGTCAACAAATCGGAAACCCCCTTTTCTGAAGCCTTCTTGATCAATTCTGGCTTCGGAGAACTGCTGAAAGCAATTATAGGAGTGGGCTGGGTGATCTCCTGAATGCTCTTAAGGAGATCGAATTTTTCGAAAGGAGCGGAATCCAGGCTCAACAGGATGCAATCGTAATTTTGGTTTTTAAGTTTGGTCTGTATTTCCATTTCCCTGTGAAAGGGCCAAATGGAAAAGTTGTGATGGCGGTCCAAGGATTCTTTGCGACTTTCCCACCACAGCACATCCTCGTCTATGACCAATATTTTTCCCATGCCATCTCTCCATAGGTTTGGAGTTCGACAAAACCCCTGCATGAAGGGCCAGCGCAACGATCATGGAAGATACTATAGACTATTGCAGTGTGGATTGCAATTACAAACATGAAATTCGAGCAGGTCAATGTTTCCTGGTTTCAATTTGCGTTCGGAATACTGCAGTCTTCATAGAATGGTTGTTCCCCCCCGATAACGACAAAAAAGCCTCTCGACGTACATTGCCGAGAGGCTTTCCTTGCCCTATTTCATCAGGGCGTCATATGGTAGAACAGATGCTTTGGTTCGGACAGATAGGCTTAATCTATTTCCAGTCGGATATAACCTACGATTTCGTTTGCGTGCTCTAATTCTTGATCTTGAGAGGTTTCTTCGGAAACCATGATATCGACTCCTTCTGAAGAGTTGTTTCGATATCTGAGATTCGATGATTCGATACTGGAAATATGTTGCATTCCAGCGAAGAACAAGGGGGCTTCGTTAAATGTTTCCATGCATGGTATGTGGTAGAAATCTTGATTTACAATTCTATTCGTTTTGTCCACTTCGAAAATCATGCTTCCGAGAACGCCTGCCGATGGTTCCCAGGCGATAAATGAAACGGTTTCCTTTTCATAGTGCTCGAAGTAAGACAACTCTTGCTCTTCCAGCATGCATTTGAATGAGTCGGTGCGCACATCTTTTATTCTTGCGACAACGGCATCCGATTCGTTTTCGGTTGTGACGGATACGATCATAACGGGCTCTACATTAAAAGGCTGGGTGAAACCATTATAACTGATGTATCTGCCGCTCTGGATAGTTCCCGCTTCAACGAGGATGCCTCCAGGAAGGACATAGGAGCCTTTTTCCATAGCAATATAGCTTACTGCTTCGTAATCGTGTACGCCATCCTGGTAATCCCACTCTTGGAGCCTGATTTCGAAACCGGTTTCGTCAACGTTTCGGATTCTAATCGTAGTAGGTTCTGGATCGTTGTATCCGGCTATGTTGGCTATTACAACAGGTGCACTTTGAAAAGGATGCTCGAAAGAAACCCAGAGCCATTTGTGATCGATAAGCAGTTCTCCGGTTTGCATGATCTGGGTCAGTTGGGTATCATCTTCTTCGGAATCTTCGCAATCTGGAATTCCGTCTTCATCCGAGTCTGTATCGGCAACACCGCATCCACATGTACCGGGTTCTATTTTTTCGGGATCATCCGGGCAAAGATCGTCGCAGTCGGCCACGCCGTCGCCGTCGGAATCCGCGTCAGAGAAGCCGCATCCGCATGCTCCTGGGTCGATCTTGTTCGGGTCGTCCGGGCAGAGATCGTCGCAGTCGGCCACGCCGTCGCCGTCGGAATCAGCGTCGGGGAGGCCGCATCCGCATGCTCCTGGGTCGATCTTGTTCGGGTCGGTCGGGCAGAGATCTACGCAGTCGGCCAGGCCGTCGCCGTCTGAATCAGCGTCGGGGAGGCCGCATCCGCATGCTCCCGGGTCGATCTTGTTCGGGTCGTTCGGGCAGAGATCTACGCAGTCGGCCACGCCGTCGCCGTCGGAATCCGCGTCAGGAAGGCCGCATCCGCATGCTCCTAAGTCGATCTTGTCCGGGTCGGTCGGGCAGAGATCGACGCAGTCGGCCAGGCCGTCGCCGTCGGAATCCGCGTCAGGAAGGCCGCATCCGCATGCTCCCGGGTCGATCTTGTCCGGGTCGGTCGGGCAGAGATCGACGCAGTCGGCCAGGCCGTCGCCGTCGGAATCCGCGTCAGGAAGGCCGCATCCGCATGCTCCCGGGTCGATCTTGTTCGGGTCGGTCGGGCAGAGATCGACGCAGTCGGCCAGGCCGTCGCCGTCGGAATCCGCGTCAGGAAGGCCGCATCCGCATGCTCCCGGGTCGATCTTGTTCGGGTCGGTCGGGCAGAGATCGGCGCAGTCGGCCAGGCCGTCGCCGTCTGAATCCGTGTCAGGGAGGCCGCATCCGCATGCGCCGGGCTCGATCTTTTCAGGGTCTACGGGGCATTGGTCATCCGTGTCGGAAACGCCGTCTCCATCGGAATCCTGGACGGGTGCTCTAAAGACAATGGTATCCGAAAGTGTACTTTCGAGGCCATTTTCGTCATAGCCTGCTGCGGCAAGGTAATAGGTCGCACCCGGTTCGAGATCGGAAATTTCGCAACTCACGTTCAAGCCCAGGTCGATAGTGGTCCCGAAGTTTTCCGCTTTTCCATAATAAAGCTTGTAGCCTATTATGCTCTCGGTGGGGCTCGGGTCGAATGCGACCTTGACTACCGCTCCCATCGCGTTGCTGGATAGGATAATTGAAAAAAGGATGGTAAAAAAGGTGATTGTTGCATTCAGATGATGAATTTTTCCTCTAAGACTGGCAATTTTGGTATTGGATCGCATTGATATCCTCCCTCTCGCTGTGTGCAGCAAGCCAAGCGAAACATGCCTGTTTTAGAGAGGCTATCTTCCGCTGGCAACCCTTCGACCGTGCCGTTTTGAAGCGGTTTAGGCAAGTGGCTTTGCGTCAGCTCCTTTCGGTAGCTTTTGCCTTTTTCAGCGCTGCAGTAAAAAATTAAGTCGTATCTTTGTCTGCAAGCTATATTGTTCTAAGGTAATTCATTGTGAGTAGTGATTGCATCGGCAATCTACCCTCGTTGTGAACGATTTGTCCATGCGAAACCAGCCTGTAAGAGGGAGGCTGTATTCCGCTGGCAACCCTTCGACCGTGCCGTTTTGTAACGGTTTAGGCAAGTGGCTTTGCGTCGGTTCCTTTCGGGAGCCTTTGCCCTTTTCAACGAAATTACAGATTGTTTAATTGTTTTTTTACCATGTTTCCACGAGCACTGAAACTCTATTATTATGTTGGACTGTAAACCTCCTTTCCTTTGTACGGATTGTGCCGGGAAAAAACATCCATGTCGATGGCGGATGGATTTGTCCAGCAACCCTTCGACCGTGCAGTTTTTGAATGGTTTAGGCAAATGGCTTTGCGTCGGTTCCTTTCGGGAGCCTTTGCCTTTTTCAATCCGGCTCGCTTTAGTTTTTTTGTTTGAAGTCGCTTCCATTTTTTTTTACCGATTTATTTGGGTGCCTCCGAATTTAGAGAGGCGTATTTCGATTTCATTTCGACAAATTGTTATGCAATGCAAATGCCAAGATTCGGCACCAGTACCGAAAGCCTTGTTTTACAAAGGTGGAGGACCTGAAAAAAAGGATATGAGATTCGGATTGGCGCTTCAGAGAAACAAAATTTGTAACTCGAAGTTAAATTTTGTAATTGTCGAAATCACGAAAAGATATTGAGGTTTTTATTAGATAGCGAGGCAAATTTCGCGAATGGCTTGAACGACCCTCTTGGCGGTATCTCCGTCCCATAGATCGATGCTTGGAATTGTTTGTACCCTATTGTTCAATACCATTATGCAATCTTTCTCAAGGCGTTCGGGGGTAGTGAGGCGGTTTGTTCCGTCAGTGATGGTAACAGGTCTTTCCGTGTTCGGACGAAGTGTGAGGCAGGGCAGGCCAAGATAGGTGGTTTCCTCTTGGAGCCCTCCGGAGTCCGTGATTGCGAGGCGTGCGTTAAACACCAGATTCATGAATGCCTTGTAGCCCAGAGGTTCCATAATTCTGAAAGAGGGAATTTTTTCCAAATTTTTGAGCATGCCGAATTTCAACAACTGGTTTCTCGTTCTGGGGTGGACTGGGAATACCAGGAAAAGCTTTTTCGAAATTTCGGTCAAGACCGAGGTTAGTTTTTTCAAACTTTTTTCGTTATCGACGTTCGATGGTCTGTGGAGAGTCACAATCCCGTAATTGCGGGGATTCAAACCCAATTTGGAAAAAGTGTTCTCCCGTTCGATGGCTGGCGTCATCATGACAAGGGAGTCGATCATAATATTTCCGACCCTGGTTATTTTTTCCGGGGGGATACCTTCATGTAGAAGGTTTTCGTCACCGTCGATGGAAGGCGTCCAAAGGTGGTCGGCAATGGCATCGGTTACAACCCGGTTTATTTCCTCGGGCATGGTTCTGTCGAAAGAGCGTAACCCGGCTTCAAGGTGGGCGGTTTCGACGCCGAGTTTGCATGCCGCGAGAGTGCAGGCGACAGTGGAATTGACGTCCCCGACAACCACGGTCAGGTCAGGCCTGTTTTCAATGAGGACTTTTTCGTACGCGATCATTACACCGCCGGTTTGTTTGGCGTGGGTACCGCTACCTACTCCCAGATGAATATGGGGGGCGGGCATGTTCAAGTCTTTAAAGAAAACATCGGACATATTCAGATCATAATGCTGGCCTGTGTGGACGATAACGGGTTCGGCCCAATCCTTGGATGCAAGGCAATGGTAAAGAGGCGCTATCTTCATAAAATTCGGACGGGCGGCAGCAATCAAGTGTATCTTTTTTTGTTTCATGATTACACCTTTTTTATATGGGAGATCGTAACATGGTCTTTTATTCCGTTTTCGAGAATTTCCTTTTGATTCCGTATACGGTGTCTAGTACGAGGCTCAAAAGGGCCGGGATCAAAAAAATCGTAAAGACGGTGGAAACGAAGAGCCCCCCCACCACGACGCTCCCCAGTCCCCTGTAGAACTCGGAGCCCGCTCCTGGGGCAAGGACAAGAGGGGCCATTCCGAAGACGGTCGTGATGGTACTCATATAAATAGGCCGGACCCGGGAACGGACAGATTCGGTGATGGCCTCCCTGGGCGCCATGCCTCCGTTCCGCGTATTGTTCAGGGTCTGATGCACGATCAGAATCGCGTTGTTGACCACGATACCCACCAGAATAACGAATCCCAGCATGGTCAGAATGTCAAGGGGCTGTTCCGCGATGAACATGTTGACGAGAAAAAGGCCGACGAATCCTCCTGCGGCGGCAAGAGGCACGCTGAACATAATGATGAAAGGGTAGAAGAAGTTTTCGAACAGGGCGCACATGAGCAGGTAGCTGATGACCACCGCCAGGATGAAATTCCACTGGAGGGCTTTTCGGGTGCGGGTCAGATCGTCTGCGGTCCCTCCCATGTCGATGCTGTAGAAGCTCGACAGGCTGCCGCTGTTTACAATGGGGTCCACGACCTTTTCCTTGACCGTTTCCATGGCCGATTCCAGTGGCATGCTTGCCGGGGGGATCACCTGAATGATGATGGCGCGTTGGGAATCCAGATGGTTGATTTGGGTAGGGCCTTCCTCCAGACGAATATCGGCAAGGGACCCCAGCGTGACTTTTTGGCCGGACGGAGTGATCACCGGAATGCGGGCCATGTCCTGGGTACGGGCGATGGCGCCTTCTTCGCTTTTGACCACCAGGTCGATTTCGTCGCCGAACAGCCTGAAGTCGCTCGCCTTGGCGCCATCGACCATGGCGTCCACAGTGGTTCCCAGTTGCGAGGTCGTCATGGCGACGCGAGTAAGCCGGTCTCTGTTCGGCACGACCTGCATTTCCGGGTTGCCCAGGTCGAGTCCGGGGATGGGTCTTACCTGCGCGCCAGGAACGGCCTGCATGACGTCGCCGAAAACCCGTTTGCCGATTCCGATCAGCGTTTCGAGTTCCGGGCCCTTGATTTCGATCTCGATGGAGCGTCCCGTGCCGATCTCCTGGGAAAACAGGCCCGGTTGCTGCACGATGGCGATCATGCCGGGGACCTTCTTGAGCGACTGATAGACGTAGGGCAGCAACTCGCGGGTCCGTTCCTGGATTTTCGACACGATTCCCATGAACACCTGCTGGCCTTGGGCGACGTAGAAGAAATTGTTGGAAGGCGGCACGCCGAGTTTTTCGGCCAGCCTGCTTTTTTCCCCGTCCCTTTCCACCAGGGGAAGAATGTCGCCTTCCACCTGCTCGGCGATGTCTTCCAGCTCTTCCAGATTGTATCCTGGAGGGGGCAAAAGAATCCCGAACAATATTTCCCGGTTGCCTTCGGGGAGGTATTCGGTTTTCGGCATGAGTGTCCAGGCGATTCCGACGGCCAGGCAGGTCAGCGTCATGGCGACGAAAACCCTGGCCGTCACGAACCCGCACATCCAGTGGATGAAGCCCGCGACGGCGTTGATGAAACCTCCGGCGAGAGAAGCCAGAGGCCGGAACCCTTTTTTTCCGGATTCCGCAGTCTTTACCCTGCCCAAAATCCTGGAGGACAAGGAGGGAATGACGGTCATGGACACCGACAGGCTCAAGACCACGGCGCTGGAGATGGCGATGGCGATGTCCCTGAACAGCTGGCCCGCCTCCTCCTGCACGAACACGATGGGAAGAAACACGGCCACGGTGGTCAGGGTGCTGGCGAGCACCGCGCCCCACACCTCCACGGTGCCGTCGTAGGCTGCCTTGACCCTGGATTTTCCCATTTCCCGGTGGCGGAAAATATTTTCGAACACCACGATGGAGTTGTCCACCACCATGCCGATGGCGAAACTGAGTCCGGCCAGGCTGACCACGTTGATGTTTCTGCCCATCAGGGTCATGACCAGAAACGTTCCGACCACGCTGATGGGAATGGACACCGCCACGATGACGGTGCTTGAGAAGTTCCTGAGAAAAACCAGAAGCACCACCACCGCGAGGGCCCCGCCGAGATAGATGTTCTGCTTGACCAGATTGATGGCGCTGTAGATGTAGCTGGTTTCGTCGTAGACCTGCTCGATGGCCAGGTTCCTGTCTTTCAGGAGGCCGTTGTTGAGTTCGTCCAGGGTTTCCTGGAGACGTTCCATGACGACGAGAACATTGGTTCCTGGCTCCTTTACCGCGTTCATGACGATGGTCGGCACGCCGATATGCCGCACGACCAGCTCGATGTCCTCGTGTCCCAGTTCCACGCGGGCGACGTCCCCTATTGTGACCGGAGCGTTGTTTTCCCTCTTTATGATGACTTTTTCGATATCGGCTTCGTTTCGATATTCTCCGATGGTTCTCGCGATATAGCGGCGTTTTCCTTCGTCGAAATTCCCCGCGCTGATGTTCTTGTTTTCCACGTCCAGGGCTTGTATCAGGTCCGGAATGCCGACGTTTCTGGCGGCCAGGGCGTCGGGGTCCACGATGACCTGCATTTCCCTCTCCTGACCGCCGTAGATGTTGGCGGAGGAGACTCCCGAGATTCGTTCCAGGCGGGGCTTGACGTTTTCATCCAGAAAATCGTACTCTTGCTGGAGGTTTCCGGTGTATCCTTCGACTCCTTTCAAGATCATCCAGGCGATCGCCTGTTCCCTTCTGCCCCCGGATTTGATCACGGGCTTTTCGGCGTCCAGAGGATAGCTCTTGACCTGGTCGAGCTTGTTGGAAACGCGCAGCAGGGCTTCGTCGGTACCCGTGCCGATTTCGAACATCAGGTTGATGTACGAATTGCCGTCGCGGCTTTCGCTCTTCATTTCGTCGAGACCTTGCAGGTTTTTCAGCTCGTCTTCCTGCACGTCGGTGATCTCCCTTTCCATCTCCACGGGGCTTGCGCCTCGCCATACGGTTTCGACGGAAACTTCGGGCAAGTCCACGTTGGGGGTCAGCTGGATGGGAATCCGGAAGAAGGATAAAATGCCGAACAGCACCAGGAGGATCACGCCTACCGTCACGGTGACGGGTTTTTTTATGGAGGTCTCGACGATTTTCACGGGGCTACGACCTTTACCGGCTGTCCGGGCCTCAGACGCTCGTTTCCCCGGATGACAACGAGATCTCCGGGCTGCAAGGCCCCTTCGAAAGACACGAAGTTTTCGAAATATCTTTTGATTACGACGGGTTTGGGGCTGGCGATGCCGTCTTCAACCTTGTAGACCAAACGGTCCTTGCCCGAGATTACGACGGCGTCCTTGGGCATCACCAGAGATTCTCCGTCGCCGCCGATGGTAAAGACCACCTGTGCTTCCATGCCGCTTTTGATTCGAAGGTCGGGGTTTTCCAGGGAGATTTTCACCGGAAAGGTCCTGGCCTTGGGGTCCCCCACGGGAAGGACGGTATCTATTGTTGCCTCCCGAGGCCGATTGGACAGGCTCGCGAACAATACGGACACCTTTTCTCCATCCAAGAGATTGACGGAATAGCGTTCGGGCACGTCCACTGTGGCCTCTATCCTGCCGATGTCCATCAACTCCGCGACCGGCCCGCCGACATTGACCCATTCCCCGAGCTGGGCGTATTCTTTGGAAACGAATCCGGAAAAAGGCGCCGTGATTTTTTTGCGGGCGATGTCGTATTTCAGCGATTCGATTTCGGCCTCGCTTCTGGCCAAATCCTGCAAGAGCGCTTCGTAGCTGTAAAAAGCTTCGTCGTAGCTTTTTTCGGCCACGCTTTGGGTCCGTTTCAGCCTCTCCATCCGATCCAGTTGTTTTTTTGCCTCCGCAAGGTTGGCTTTGATTTTTTCCCGCGCGGCGGTCGCGGCCTTCAGGTCGAGTTTCAAGCGATGATCGCTCAAGCTCGCCAAAACCTGGCCTTTTTCGACAAAATCGCCTTCGTCGATGGGAAAGAATTCGACGACCCCGGAGACCTCGGACGCCACCGTGCTGACAGTCGCCGGCTGCGCCGTACCCACCAGCTCGATCCGGTCGGACACCGCCTTTTTCTCCACTTCCGCCACCCTGACGGGCACCGGCGGCGGCGCTTTGGGGGCTTCGTCCTGCTGGCAGAGTGCCTGCGGCGCGGAAAAGATCGTCAACATTGCAAAAATCAATGTCGCGACAAGGGCGAAGGCTTTGCGGATTCGCAGTATCAGCTTGGGCATGTCAAATCCCTCTTTTTTTGCCGATGAAAAGATCGCATGGTATTGATTGACAAGAATCCGGACAATAAAAAAAATGCAGTTTATAAGTCTTCGCGCTGATCGTCAAGCGCAATTCCGCCGGGACAGCTATTCTAATTTTGACGGCGATTCAGTGCCGAAGAGGTTGCAACGACCAAGGCAGCCAGACCATCCTGGTCCGGTATGCCCACGGAAAGGGGGCATTTCCTGGCGCGTCGAACCAGACCAGGATGGTCTGGTTGCCTTGAAGGCGCCGGAGGCACCTGACCTGAGAACTGCTGCCGCCGGGATTTGCCGTGCGCATCGGCACAAAACTTGCCCGTATCGGATACTGTTTTATATTCACCTGAATTGTCGAAAAGCTTGTCCGATGCGATTTTTGCTTGCGGATCGGGCAATTGATAGGAAACGAAAACGGGACCCATCGAAAGGAAACGCATATGAAATTAGCGGTGAGTGGCAAAGGGGGAGTGGGAAAGACGACGTTCTCGGCCCTTCTGATTCGTACATTGAACGAGAATGGAAAGCACGTTCTGGCCATAGACGCCGACCCCGACGCCAACTTGGCTGCGGCGGTCGGAATCGAAGGCGCTGAAAATATAACCCCCATTTCGGAAATGAAAGAGTTGATCTTCGAGAGGACCGGCGCGCAGGCCGGCACCATCGGCGGCTATTTCAGGCTCAACCCCAAAGTGGACGACCTGCCGGACGCCTTGTCGGCGCGGCTGGAAAACATCAAGCTG
The DNA here is from genome assembly GCA_963674505.2 of Desulfobacterales bacterium. Taxonomy (GTDB): domain Bacteria; phylum Desulfobacterota; class Desulfobacteria; order Desulfobacterales; family SKZT01. The sequence goes on along the minus strand of CAXXIG010000001.1, from coordinate 3,081,456 downwards.
ATGCGGCTGGGGGGCGTGAAAAAGGGCGGCGGGGGTTGCATCTGCCCGGAAAGCACCCTGTTGAAAGTCCTGGTGACCCATGTGGTATTGGCCAGGGACGAAGTGGTGGTGATGGACATGGAGGCGGGCATCGAGCACCTGGGACGGGCCACGGCCAGCGCCGTGGACAAGTTGCTCGTGGTCGTCGAGCCCGGACGAAGAAGCATCGATACGGCCGGCCATATCAAACAGCTGGCTTCGGAGATCGGTCTGAAAAATATCGCGGTGATCGGCAACAAAGTTCGAGGACCGCAAGACGAGGAATATCTGAAAAAACACTTGGCGGATTTCGACTTTCTCGGCTTCATTCCCTATGACGAAGCCTTGATCGAAGCCGATCTGGACGGCAGGAGCCCTTTCGAAACGGCTTCGGTGGCCAAGACCTGCGTGGCCGAAATGATCGAGAAAATGTAGCCGCCATGAAAAGACGCTATCCCGTCCGACATCCCAAGGGGGGCCCGCAAAGAGGCCCCCGGAGGGCTCGTTTCCCCAGTCTGAAACCCAACGCGGATTCCCGGCTGAAAAAAGTCTTCGCCACCATCGGCGTCCCCAAAAAGAAACCTTTCGTTCCGGACCCATATCAACTCAAGGCCGTATCCGCAGTGGAGCGAGGAGACTGCATGGTTACGGCCCCCACCGGAGCGGGAAAGACCTGGATCGCGGAGCGGGCCATAGAAAAGGTCTTCAAGAACGGCGGCAGGGCATGGTACGCGTCGCCGCTGAAAGCCCTCTCCAATTCCAAGTACGAAGAGTTCTCTCGGATTTTCGGTCCCGAAAACCTCGGGATTCTCACCGGGGACCGAAAGGAAAACCCGGACGCGCCGATCATCGTGGGGACCACCGAAATACTGCGCAACCAGTTGTACGACGCCATGGACAGAGGCGAGTTCCTGGACACCGATTTCGTGGTGCTGGACGAAGCCCATTTTCTGGGCGACGAAGACCGCGGGGTGGTCTGGGAGGAAATCATGATCTACCTGCCCGCCAGAATTCCCATCTTGATGCTTTCGGCGACCATCGGAAACGCCGATCAAATCGCCAATTGGCTCTCCGCCATGCGCGGCAGAAACTGCATCGTCGTGGAGGAAAAACAAAGGCCGGTACCCTTGTTTCCCCTATTTCTGCATCCGTCGGGGACCCTGTACCCGCTTTTGTCCCAGAAACAGGGCGCGAAACAAAACAAGCTGAGCAAAAAGGCCGCAGGCTACGCCTTCAGCGAACGTCCCCCGCTTTTGGCGCCGCCCCACCGTCTTCCGCCCTTCGGCAAAATTCTGAAAATCCTGAAAAAATACAACCTGCTTCCCGCTATTTTTTTCTTGAAATCCAGGGCCGATTGCGACAACGCCCTGGAATTGTGCCGGGAAAACGTCATTGCCGACGAAGCCAGGCTCGAAGGACTTTCGGCGCGCATCCGGGAGCTGGCCGAAGACAGCCCCCACATACTTTCCCACAAGCACCTGGAGGATCTGGAGACCCTGGCCCTGGGCGCGCATCACAGCGGCCAGCTGCCCAACTGGAAGCTGCTTCTGGAAACGCTGATGACCGAAGGGCTTCTGGACGCCGTGTTCGCGACCTCTACGGTCGCCGCAGGGGTGAATTTCCCCGCCCGCACCGTCGTCTTTCTCAATTCGGACCGGTTCAACGGAAGGGAATTCATGCCGCTGACACCCACCGAATTTCACCAGATGACCGGAAGAGCGGGAAGGCGCGGCATGGACCACATCGGCTTTCTGCTGGCCGTGCCCGGAAAATTCATGGATCTGCCGATGGTGGCGGAGCTTGTCAATGCCCAGCCTTCGCCCATTTACAGCCAGATCAAGACCACCTTCTCCATGGTATTGAACCTGCTGCTTTCCCACACTCCCGAAGAAATCGTGGATCTGCTGGAAAAATCCTTCGCCTCCTATCTGATCGTCCGGGAGAAAAGAAAGAAGGCCTCCAAGCGCCGGTTCGACCTCGACAAGTCCTTTCTGCGCGAAAGCTTCTACGACCACCTGTCCTTTTTGATGGAAACCGGCTATGTTGGGGAGGACGGACGGTTGACCGAAGACGGCAGGTGGGCGTCCCAATTGAGGATCGACCAGCCGCTGCTGATCGCCGAAGGGTTCAAGCTGGATCTTTTTCCCGCCAAGGACCCTGCAATGCTGGCCTCGATGGTCACCTTGTTCGTCAACGAAAGGGAGGCCGACGACCGGTTCAAGAAGGCGGAGCTTCCCAGGAATTTCGCCGCCTGCTTTTTCAAGGTGAAGACCGGCCTGATGCCGTTCGCCAAGCTTATGTACGAGCGGGGCTTTCCGGTGCGGCCGCTTTACATGCGCCCCGCTCTTGCGATTCTGGAGTGGGCGAGAGGCAATACCTGGGAGAGCGCCTTGCAGGTGTCGGAGCTTGCCGAGGGCGATTTGGCCATGCTTATTTTGAGAACGGCGGACAACCTCAGGCACATCCGCTCCCTGAGAGATGTCTTTCCCGCTGCGGCCGAAAGCGCGCACAAGGCCCTTGAGCTGATTCTAAGGGACCCTGTGGCCGCCTATTTCGGTTCCGATTCTTGAAACAGGAGCGCTCGATAAATCGGGAGGAACAAATGGATCCCTGCAAAACCCACGGCGCCTTTTCCTGGTGCGAACTGATGACCACGGACCTCGAGGCCGCCAAGAAATTCTATGGCGAACTGCTCGGTTGGAAAATCGAGGACCATGAAACGAAAAACATGAACTACTCGGTGATTAAAAACGGTGGAAAGGCCATGGGCGGCATGATGGAGCTTCCTTCGGAGGCTGGCGGCGCGCCTCCCCACTGGGGGCCCTACATCACCGTCAAGGATGTGGACGCCGTGGCTGAAAAAGCCCTTCAAATGGGGGCTACGGCAATCGTTTCCCCCAGGGACATCCCCGGTGTCGGCAGGTTTTTCATGTTCATGGACCCCCAGGGCGCCATGATTGCCGTCATATCTTACCAGCGAGAAAGCAAGTAATTGCGAAATTATTGATTGAACCTTTCTCCCCGAAAGGCTATAATCGATTCCACAAGCTTCGTTGGCAACGCCGTTTGAATGGTTATCTCAAAGGATATTCGCAAGCGGCGGGGGAGGGGAGATTCAAGTCGCGATGCGCGACCTCTAAGATCGCGGCTTTGTAAATCGCGACCATTTCGACGGGACCATATGGCGATTCCCAAAAAAATAATATTCGTTTCGATTCCGATCGTCCTTTTCGCGGTTTTCGTTTGCAGTTTCCATGTGATTCGCGTGGACGACGGAATCGAGATCGTGCGAAAGGAAAATTTCACCTACCGGGACTTCTACGTGGATGTTCGCGGGTTCGGTTTGGCCGATTATTTCTACCACGCCCCCAAGATCCGCAACTACCTGTTTTTTGAAAAGCCTTACGAGCGTTTGCTGGGATTGATCCAAGAAAAAAAGATCGAATTGGAAACATCGAGGCAGAAAATGGAGGAACCACAAGGTCCGGTGGCGAAAAAGATGAAACCCATCGAGAGGGCCATCAGGGAATGGATCGAAAAAATCCTAAAATGACGGCGTGTCTGCGGGCTTGGTTTTAACATCGGCCACTTTCGAGAACTATCGTCCCGGCAGTCGTCATTCCGGGCGAAGCGGCATATGACGCGGGTGTCGATAAAACAGCTGGATTCCGTCTTTTCCGGGAATTTCCCAACTGGAACATGCAGCGTAGACCCGGAATCCAGGTGGTCGAATTTAGAACCAAGCCCCGTGCCCGCCGTGCCCAAAATCGGCTTCCCACCTTCGTTCCTTTGCAGAACCGTCCACGCCATGGCCGCCATGCCGCTTGGTATCCCAATCCATCCATAAACGATAAGCCAACCTTAAAAATCTCCTGATTTTCTTCTTACAATTCATCCCCGTTTCTTATAAAATAAAGAAAACGATAGTTTCAGGATCTTTAAAAAAAACGAGTATTTCCAAAAACAGAAAAACAGGGGGGTGAGACATGGCAAGCGACGCCGACAGAACACTTCGCCACCATATCCAGATGGTCAAGGATGGTAAACGCGCTTTCGAGAACGCTTTTCAGGGCGTGTCCAGGATGATCCTGGAAGGGGGCATCGACAAGGTCGTGGTCAACGGAAAAACCACCTACGATTTCGAAATTTTCAGGATCGGGAAAAAACATATCATCGGCATGTACGACGAAATGAACAGTTTCGTTTCGTACGTCAAGGACGCGGCCGAGGGCGGCTCCTCAAAGGAAATGGCCTTTGTTCTCGTGGGCGAGCCCGGAAACGGCAAGACCTTCTTCGTGGAATACCTCTGTGCCAAGTACCGCCAGTTCCTGTCCAGGGATGAGAACCGCAAGTACACCTTCCGGTTCAAGAACATCTCCAAGATCGGCAACTACGGAAAAATCAATTTCATCGAGTCCCAGACCTACGAAGACCCCATGATTCTCGCCATGAACCTGTTCGACGACCCGGACGAAAACAAGCGGTATCTGGCCGAAACGTTCGGCTTTTCCGACGAGAAGCTGGAAAAAATCTACGACGACTATCGTCCCCTGGGGGCCTGTTCCGGCTATATCTGGAACGACATCCATTATTATGTCGGCGACGATCTCGAAAAAATGCTGGAGTTCATCGAGATCGTCCCCGTGCCTTTGACCGAAAGCCTGGGAACCATCACCGGAAAATACCCGGCCAAGGACAAGATCACCTCGTCTGCGGTGGACCTTTTAGGCGAAGAGTCCATACAGCGCCTGCTCCACATCACCGACACCAACAACCCCTATCGGTTCGACCTTCGTCGCGGCGCCCTGGCGAGGGTGGCGGGCGGCGGCATTCATTTCAGCGACGAAATTTACAAGAACAAAAAGGACCTGGTACAGGTCTACCTGGGCGTCATTCAAAACCGGACCATCGAGATCGACGGCTACAAATGGCCCATCGACACTCTGATCGTCGCCACCAGCAACAACTCGGAATTCAGCCGGTACGTGTCGGAAAAGGAGGAAGCCCCCATCGTGGACCGCTGCCGGGTTTGCTACGTGTCCCACAACACCAATTACCGTCTGCAAAAGGAACTGACCGAGTACGCCATCGGAAGCGAGGTCAAGTCCACCCTCACCAGGGAATTTCTCCACCAGGACCCCAACCTAAACCACGCCGCGTCGGTGGGTTTCGTTCTCACCAGACTTGCGCGTTCCGAAAAGCTCACCCCTGTGGAGACCATGAAGCTGGCTGCGGGAGAGGTGGCCGGAGAAAAGAGCATCAAGACCCTGGCCGAGGTCATCGACACCCTCAACCAGGATCCAGATACCACCAGGCGCTTCGGACAAAAAGGCCTGGGACAGCGAAATCTCGGCAGGGCCGTCCAGCTCATGATGGAAAGCTCCGAAACCAACGAGGGCAGGTGCATGTTCGCCTACGATTTCTTTAAAGCCATGGAGCGCGTGATTCTCGACTACGTCATGGAGGCCAACGACCGCGCCAAGTACCTGGAGGACTTGAAGACCGCAAAAGAACTCTACCGCGAACGGGTCATGACCGAAATGTTCAACGCCTACATGGACGAACCCTACGCCATTAGAAAGGACGTCCTGAACTATGTGAACATGATCATCGGCATCGACGCCGAAAACCTGGGGCCGGACATGATGTGGAAATACAAGGACCCACAGACCGGCGAACTGAAGGCCATGAAGATCGACGAGCGCTACATCAAGAGCGTCGAGGACCGCCTGGGGCTCAAGACCGACGAGCAGCGGGAAACGTTCCGCACCTCCATTCGAAAAATCTACGGCCAGAAGATCTCGGTGGACCCCAACTACGATTTCATGGACAACCTGGAACTGGTGAAGGCCGTCACCGACGTTCGCCTGAAATCCGACATCGCGGGCGCCGGCAGCCTGATCGGCGCGCTGGCCAACCGCACCAACGAGGAAAACCAGAAACTCTACGACCGCATGATCGACACCATGAGAAACAAGCTGAACTATTGCCCCACCTGCGCGCAGAAGACCATCGAGTATTTCTGCACGCAGGAGGATGAAAAGTGATCGCAGGAAACCGCGAGGAATTTTAATGAAATCCGTGGAATTGTTCGCAGGAGCGGGAGGACTCGGACTCGGACTGGGCCTGGCGGGGTTCGATCCGGCCGTTGTTGTCGAATGGGACAAATGGGCCTGCGACACCATCCGGGAGAACCGGAAGCTCGGCTATCCCCTCGTGAAGGACTGGCACGTCTTCGAGGGCGACGTCAGGGACTGCGACTATTCCGGACTCGAAGACGTCGATCTTGTTTCCGGCGGTCCTCCTTGCCAGCCGTTTTCTCTGGGCGGAAAACACAAAGCCCACGGCGACAAAAGGGACATGTTCCCGCCCGCCGTCGAAATCGTAAAGAACGTAAAGCCCAGGGCCTTTGTGTTCGAAAACGTCAAAGGCATAACCCGGCAATCCTTCGCGAACTATTTCCAGTACATCTTGCTCCGGCTGACATATCCGGAAATCGACAAGAAGGACGGCGAGTCGTGGATAGACCATCTGTCGAGGCTGGAAAAGCACAAGACCGGAGTGGGAATCGGCGGTTTGGAATACAAGGTGGTGGCGCGTTTGCTCAATGCCGCCGATTACGGCATCCCTCAAAATCGCGAAAGGGTTTTCATCGTGGGGTTCAGGGCCGACCAGCGACGCGAGTGGAGCTTTCCACCACCAACCCATTCTCTGGAGGCCCTTTTGCACGACCAATGGGTTTCCGGCGATTATTGGAAGCGACATGGCACAAGCGAAAAAGCAAGGCCGTCCCAACCGCAGAAATTTTTGCGAATAATAAAAAAATTATCACGAGAAATTCTTCCTGGCATGAACGGCAGGCCGTGGAGGACCGTTCGGGACGCCATTGAAGATCTGCCCGACCCGAGAAGCGCGGACGCGGAAAATTTTTTCAACCATCGGTTCCAGCCGGGGGCGAGAACATATCCTGGCCACACGGGAAGCCCCTTGGATTTGCCTGCGAAAACCCTCAAGGCCGGCGATCACGGAGTGCCTGGGGGAGAAAACATGATGGTCTTGCCAAACGGCGATGTCCGGTATTTTTCCGTAAGAGAAGCTGCGCGACTCCAGACCTTTCCCGACGGATACCGGTTCCACGGGGCCTGGTCGGAAACCATGAGGCAGTTGGGAAACTCTGTCCCCGTTTCTCTCGGACGCATTGTGGGGGCAAGCATAGCCAAGCGCCTCGTATCGAGTTCCGAAGATTTTTTAAAGAGGCAACTGAGTGATTATTATAAATGAAAAAGGAAACGCCGTACAATCCGTTGGACAAGGTTCATCTTGGAAAAAGTGTCGCAGAAGCTCTCTTGTCCGGAAAAATGTGTTCGCTAAAGGATTTGGAGCCGTTTATCGGCGCGGGAATCTACGCGATTTATTATTCCGGAGATTTTGCGGCATATAATCGCATACGTGTAAAGAAGAATACGGAGATTCCAATATATGTCGGAAAGGCTGTTCCGGCAGGCGTAAGAAAAGGAATTTTCGGACTCGACAGCGACCCTGGTACGGTTCTTTACAAAAGGCTGAAAGAGCATGCGGAAAGCATTCGGCAAGCGGAGAATATCGAAATTAAGGATTTCCTGTGCCGATATCTCGTTGTGGACGATATCTGGATTCCTCTCGGTGAATCGTTGCTAATAGCGCAATTCAGCCCGATTTGGAACAAGCTGGTTGACGGATTCGGCAATCACGACCCGGGAAAAGGAAGGTACGATCAGATACGTTCTCGCTGGGACACTCTTCATCCAGGGCGATCATGGGCCTTCAAATGCAAAGAAAGGACAGAAGCGGCTGAGCAGATAAAGATTGAAATCCAAGATTTTTTTCGGGTTACAACATAAGGTGATGTTATGAAATCCCATTTGTTGAAAATATTGGAAGGCATGAAATCCGAGGGTCTCTCCGAGGTTACGGAGAAAAAAATCCTCGAGGAGATCGAGGGCCCGTCCGACCACGACTTTGTCGAATCGGAGGCCGGTCCTCCGGAACCGTCGAAATTCGTCCCGGTCGGGTTCTACGATTGGTTCGACCTTCTTTCTCTCCAGGACATGTCGGAGGTCCAGCGGCCCTACCATGCCCAGATACGCTCTCTGGACGAGCTTCTGGAACGAGACAAGCAGCGCGAAAAGGACGGTTTTCCGCGCAAGATTCGCGTGGGAAGGCTCGTGAAGCCGGGGCGGGGCCAGAAGGACAAGGTGGTGGTGGTGCCCACCACGGTGGAGGAGAAGCTCTATCACGACAACACGTTCCGTCCGCCGGGCGAGGAGGGCGGCGCCGGAGGTTCGGGCGAGGGCGAAGAGGGAGATATCATCGGCGAACAGCCGGTCCGTCCGGAACAGGGGGAGGGCGAAGGCGCCGGCGAAGGCGAGACCGGTCCCCACGAAATAGAGTCCAACGCCTACGACCTTGGAAAAATGCTCACGGAAAAATTCGAGCTTCCCAACTTGAAGGACAAGGGAAAGAAACGCTCGTTCACCCGCTACACCTACGACATGACCGACCGGAACAAGGGCGTTGGGCAGATTCTCGACAAAAAGGCCACCCTCAAGCAGATCGTGGAAACCAATATCGCCCTCGGCAACCTGCCGGACTTCTACGACATCGACCCCTCGCGCTTTCTGGTTTCCCCCACAGACATGATCTACAGGATTCTCTCCAGGGAAAAGGACTACGAATCCCAGGCCATGGTGTTTTTTCTGAGGGACTATTCCGGCTCCATGTCCGGCAAGCCCACCGAGGTGGTGGTCTCCCAGCACGTGCTTATCTACAGCTGGCTGATCTACCAGTACGAAAACCAAGTGGAGTCGCGGTTCATCCTCCACGACACCGAGGCCAAGGAAGTCCCGGACTTTCACACCTATTACAATTCCAAGGTGGCCGGCGGAACCAAGGTGGCCTCCGCCTTCCGGCTGGTCAACAAGATCGTCGAAGAGGAGAGTCTGGCGACCGACTACAACATCTACGTGTTCCACGGCACCGACGGCGACGACTGGGACGTGGACGGCAAGGAGACCCTTCCGGAAATCAAGAAAATGCTGAATTACGCGGCGCGAATCGGCATCACAGTCGCGGAAAGGCCGTCGTCGTCGCAAAACAACACCGAGGTGGAACGTTACATCAAGAAATCCAACTTCCTCAAGGACTACCCGAAGCTCATCCGCATGGACGTCGTGGGGACGGACGCGGACGAGCCTCGTCTGATCGAGGGAATCAAGAAACTGATTTCCGAATGAAAAACCGGGGAAAGACGCCATGGAACTGATCGACCAGCACAGCAAGAAGATCATGGAGGGTTGCAAGGAGCGCGCGCGCGAGGCGGGCTTGCGCTTTTGCGACGAAAGCCTCGAATACATCGTCACCAACCGCGACCTTCTGGAGCTTGGGCCCAAGGGCATGATTCCCACGCTCTACGACTACTGGGTCCACGACGTGGAGGTGCTCAAGGAGAAGGGCAAATACGAACTCTATCCCGGCAACCCCTACGAGACGGTCATCAACACCCGCCCCGCCATATCCTTCTACAACGACAACAACCCGGACTGGCTCAACGTGATGATCTTCTACCACGTCCTGGGCCACATCGATTTTTTCCAGAACAACCTGTATTTCCGGCACACCTGGGACTACGACTTCACCGGGGAAGCACTTTCCGACAAGCGCATGATCGCCAAACTGCGCTCCGACCACGGCCGATGGGTCGATTACGTCATCGAATTTTCCAGGGGAATCGACAACCTGGTGGGATATTTCGAGGAAGTCAGCCATTGCTATCGTCCCCAGAAGGCCGTTCGGCCCAGCAAGCTCGACTTTTATTTCGACGTCTTTCTCCAGACCGAAAAGAAGGTGCACATCACCGAATACATCAAGGAGATCGAAAGGTACAACGAGTGCGTCAGGGAGCATGGAAAGACGACGGGCCAGCAGGACTTCTTCGCCGAGGTGGACCGCAAGTACCCCGAATTCCAGTCCCTGTTCGCCAAGAGCCTGACGGAGAAGCCCAAAAGAAAAATCGACCTGATGCAGTACGTGATGGAAAACTCCGAGTTTTTGAACAAGGAGGACAACAAGTGGATGAAATCGGTGATGCAGGCGGTCAGGAAGACCTCGGTCTTTTTCCAGCCCCAGATTCGCACCAAGATAATGAACGAGGGGTGGGCGAGCTACTGGCACGAGACTTTGTTTCTTAGCGACGACCGTATCAGGGGTCACGAGGTGGATTTCGCGCGGGTCAACGCCAAGGTCGTTTCCATGCCCAGGGTCGGCCTCAACCCCTACGCCCTTGGCATGCGGCTGTTCCAGTTCATCGAGGAGATCGGCGACAAGGGCAAGTACAGCTACCAGTTTCAAAGGCTGCTGGACGAATACGAACGGGACAAGTTCGATCTCAGCGCGGGAAAAGGCAGGGAATTCATTTTCAAAATCCGGGAGAACTTCTCCGACTTTTTGTTTCTCAACACCTTCGTGGATGACGATTTCATGAAGCGCAACAAGCTCTTCGTGGCCGGCAGGCGCTTGAACCAGCAGCGCATGGTGTGGGAATACTATGTCAAGAGCAAGAAGCTGAAGGACTACAAGAAGATGCTGATCGACGGCCTCTACCACCCGCCCCATGTGGAAATCGACGAGGAAAAGGGAAAAGGCAAGTACCTGTACCTGGACCACCGGTTCGAGGGAAAGCCTTTGATCACCGAATACATTCCCAACACGCTCATGGGAATCGAATACCTCTGGGGAGGGCCCGTGCAGCTGGAGACAAACGAAGTGGTTTCGGTGGGAATGCCCCAGCAGGGGAGGATTCTGCCCTCCCTCACCCCCGCCGCCCCGGCGCCGGAGGTGCAAGCGCCGGAAATCAAATGGCAGCGGGTCGTTTACACCATGGAAAAAAGAAAGCTATCCAAGAGGGCGATTTGACGATGGAAATTGTAAAAAAAGCTCTGGAAAAATTGGGCAGGGACGTCAGCGAGCAGGAATGCGAAGTCCCCATTTCCTATCATCAGTTTCTCAACGAGTTGGTGGAAAGGCCCGACTGGGTGATCCGAAACGTGTTCCAGGTCTTCCACGACATGGTGAAGGAATATGTCGGCGAAGGGTTCGACGAATACCCCGACGATCCCGAATCCATCAGCTATGTCTTCTACGATTTCAACAAGCTCCTGGTAGAGGGGGTGGACAACCCGTTTTTCGCCGACCGCGTGTTCGCAAACCGTTTCATGGCCCACGTGGAAGCCCTCAAGCGGGGCGCGCAGCAAAACAAGATCTATATCTTCGACGGCCCCCACGGCTGCGGCAAAAGCACGTTCCTCAACAACCTTTTGCTCAAGTTCGAAGAATACGCCAATACCGAGGCAGGCACACGCTACGAGGTCCTGTGGCGCCTTGACCGAAGGCTGCTGGACGAAAACCACACCTACGCCGACTACATCGACGCCGCCCCGAGTCAGAAGCCGTTCCCGGAACGCGAGGCGTTCGAACACGGAGAAGGCGCCATGGGGCCCGAAGGCTACGGCCAGAACGGTTTCGGCCAGGGGGGCTTCGGTCCGGAAGGCTACGGCCCGCCATGGGGAAGGCCCGGCCCAAGGTTCGGATACGAATTCGATTTCGTTTCCGGCAACGAAAACATAGTGGAAATACCCTGTCCCAGCCACGACCATCCCCTGTTGATGATTCCCAAGGAGTTCCGCCGCCGCTTTCTGGACGACATTCTTGAAAACGACGAAATCAAGTACCGTCTGTTCAACGACAAGGAATACGACTGGGTCTTCCGACAGAAGCCATGCACCATCTGCTCCTCGCTGTACAACTCTCTTCTAAAAAGATTGCAGGACCCGGAAAGCGTATTCGGCATGATCAGCGCCCGGCCCTACCGCTTTTCGCGCAGGCTCGGCGAAGGCATCAGCGTATACAACCCCGGCGACAAGCCCATCCGGCAGATCGTCATGACCAACCCCATGCTCCAGAGAAGAGTCAACGCCCTTCTCAAGGACAGCAACCAGGTCAAGTATCTCTTCTCCAGGTTCGCCAAGACCAACAACGGCATATACGCCCTCATGGACATCAAGTCCCACAACACCGAACGCATGATCGAGCTGCACAATATCATCAGCGAGGGCATCCACAAGGTCGAAGACATCGAGGAAAACGTCGATTCCCTCTTCTTTGCCCTCATGAACCCGGAGGACAAGGAGAACATCAAGGGCTTTCCATCCTTTTCAGACAGGACCGAATACGTCCGCATTCCCTACGTCTTGGACCTGAGCACCGAGGTGGAAATCTACCGGCACATTTTCGGCAAGCACATCGACGCCGCGTTTCTGCCCAGGGTCCTGCACAATTTCGCAAGGACCATCATTTCCACCCGCCTGATGACCCGTTCCGAAGCGCTGATCGAATGGATCCAGAATCCCGCGAAATACAAGCAGTATTGCGACGAAAACCTCCAGCTTCTGAAAATGGAAATCTACACGGGTTTTATACCCAAATGGCTCGACGAGGAGGTCCTGAAGCGCTTCACGGCGAAAAGGCGGCGCAAGATCATCGCCGAGTCCGCCTTCGAGGGGGAAAAAGGCCTCTCCGGCCGGGATTCCATTAAGATTTTCAACGAATTCTACTCCACCTACGCCCGTGAAGACCGCCTGATCAACATGTCCATCCTCCGGGACTTCTTCACCAAGATCCGGCAGGACCTGGCCAAGTTGATTCCCGCAGGCTTCCTGGAGTCGCTGATCCGCATGTACGACTACACCCTCCTCCAGGAGGTCAAGGAATGTCTTTACTACTACAACGAGGAGCAGATCGCAAAGGACATTCTCAACTACATATTCGCGGTCAACTTCGAACCAGGCACCACGGAGACATGCAATTTCACCGGCCAGAAGCTCGATATCAACGACAACTTCTTCAACGACCTGGAACGCCGCCTGCTCGGCAACAAGACCGCGCCCACGGTCAGGACCGGCTTCCGAAAGGATGTCCAGAAGCAATACACCTCCAAGGCCCTCACCCAGGAAATGATGCTCGAAAACAAGTCCATACAGGAGACCGAACTCTACAACTCCCTCCACGAACGCTACGTCCACAACCTAAAGGACAAGGTCCTGGACCCCTTCCTGGAAAACGAAAACTTCCGCCAGGCCATCAAGGACTACGGCGAAGAGGACTTCAAGACCTACGATAGAAGAATCCGCGAAGACGTCTCCTTCCTGATGAACAACCTGTGCACCAAGGCACGGTACACGCCCCAGGGCGCAAAGGAGGTCTGCATCTACGTCATCGACAACAATTTGGCGAACCAGTTCAAATGATACGAATTTCGACCTGTGCGGCTGAGATTGGCGGGAATGGTTTTAACATCGGCCGCTTTCAAGACTGTCGTCCCGGCAGTCGTCATTCCGGGCGGAGCGGTATAAAACCCGGGGGTCGATCAAATAGCTGGATTACGTCTTTTCCGGGAATTTCTTAAATAGAAAATGTAGCGTAGACCCGGAATCCAGGTGGCCGAATTTAGAACCAAGACCCCCTCGCCCAATCCGGCCTCGTGGCCGACGCCTTGGACTATGCCCGCGCGGTCCTGCGAACCTACGAAACGTACGGCGACCGGGCGGCGGATATGATTGATGAGACGAATGGATTGATCGCGGAGTTGGAAAAAATGGCGTGATCGACGTGTCGCTCTATGGGCCTTTGCCGCACTACACAGCAACAGGAGACGGACGGAGAGCGACTGGGGCGATGAAAATGCGTTTTTTTCAGCCTTGAAATTTACGCTTGGTTTTGTTCCTCTAAACGGATCTGGGACTTCGGTAGCGCCGCCTTTCCCGATCCGTTTCTCCCCGCCAGAACGGTCCATCCCGCATACTTGCTCCGGGTCTTTTCAGGTCCCGACGGCCAGTTCGCGTTCGCCGAACCCTTTGATATTTTCTATTCGAACCTTCTTGACGTACATACGACCTCTCTTACTTCGCGACTTCCAAAGGTTGCGTTATTGTGAACGCCCCCCGGATGTCCCCTCTCGCAAATCCCCTGGCACGGTCCTCCGGGTAGTATTCGTCGAGGACCTTGGCCACTTCCTCCGAGATGTTCTTGCCGTGGCAGATTAGGCAGGGGGACTTGGCGGGTATGGCCTTCATGTAGCGGAACGACTTTTTCCCATCATCCTCGACCACTTCGTAATATTCCATCTTTTCAGGCGACTTTCCGGAGTCCTTTCTTTTTTCGAATTCCTTCAAAACCTTGGTTTCCCAGACGTCGGGGGCGTTTGCGGAGTTGCGGTATTTCAGGGAGGTCCTGGCGACGCGCCAGTCGTGCTTTTTCGACAGTTCCGCCGCGATTTCCGGGGCGATTTCCGCGCAGACCTTTATCGCCCCGGCCGGACCGCCGTCGTGCACTGCCTTTTTCAAGTGCCCCTTGAGTTCCTTGGCGAATTGCTTTGCCACCGTTCTCGAAGATTTCGCCCGATCATCGAGGTCCTCGGACACGACTGCGGAAGATACCAAAAGACAAATACTGGCAAAAATGCCGACTAATAGGTTCGTTTTCATACTTGCTCCCGTGGTTGGATCTTCGGTCGGCCATGGCTGGCCGGAGAGAGGACGCGAAGCGTCCCTGTATGGCCAATCAGCGGAAATTCTCCAGCGCTGTTGGAAGCCCATAGTATTTTCGTGACGACCGAGCGCGAATAATGCTCGGAATCGCGGGCAATGTATTCGGCGATGGATTCGAGGTCCTCGGTCGCTTCCGGCGACCAATCTACTTCAAAGTCCACTTGGCGAATTTACTTTCGACCTCCTCTTGACTAAACACTCCTTAATCATTAGCGCGTTCTATTCCCCTATATATTTCCTCGACAACGTACAGGTGGTACTGGACATCCTCGAGCGAACAGTTGTCGGGGAGGTTCTCCAAAAGAGCCCTTACTTCGTCTTTTGTGGTTTTCATGGTTTAAGCCTCCTTTCATCAAGCACGGAAAATCGGTTGTTTGCATTCATTGGATACCAAATGTTAATAATTGTTGTAAAGGCTTTCTTCGTTGACAGACCTTATAACAAGTATGGTAAAAATGAAAATAGTACGGGCAGCCCTGAAAACAAGTCCGAACCAAATCAGGCGGTTCCGCCCGGAAAAAATGAGCATGCAACGAATAATTGGGCCTATCCCCTCTTTGCCAGTCTCAGGAACAAACGGGGGAAAAGCCCCACCCACCGGAAAGGATACTGAATAATGCCGGATAAGAAACACGACGGCTCGAAAGAGGCCAAGCTCGCAGACTATCCCAAGGGTTTCGACATGCTTCAAAACCCGCTTCTGAACAAGGGTACCGCCTTCACCCAGAAGGAACGCGACCTTCTGTGCCTCCAGGGGCTCCTTCCGCCAAGGGTCCTCACCATGGAGGACCAGATCGCGCGCATCCTGGAGAGCATCCGGAGAAAACCCACCAATCTGGGAAAATACATCACCTTGAACGCCCTGCACGACCGGAACCGGGCTTTGTTCTATCGCGTCTTGCGGGACCATCTGGAAGAGATGATGCCCATCGTGTACACCCCCACCGTGGGGCAGGCCTGCCAGGAATTTTCCCACATTTTCCGGAAAGCCAGGGGCGTCTACATCGGTCCCGAACACAAGGGACGCATGGCGGAGGTCTTGCGAAACTGGCCCCACAAGGACATCCGGGTCATCGTGGTCACCGACGGCGAGCGGATTCTGGGGCTGGGGGACCTAGGCGTGGACGGCATGGGGATTCCCATCGGCAAATTGTCCCTGTACATCGCCTGCGCGGGCATCCATCCCTCGCAGTGCCTCCCTGTGACCATCGATGCGGGGACCAACAACGAAAAGCTGCTGGAAGATCCTATGTACCTGGGTACGAAAGCCCACAGAATTCGCGACGAGCGCTACGACGAAATCATCGAGGAGTTCGTGGCCGCCGTCGGAGAAGTTTTCGATCACACGCTGATCCAGTTCGAGGATTTCGGCAACCGAAACGCGTTTCGTCTGTTGGAAAAATACCGTAACCGCGTATGCTGCTTCAACGACGACATCCAGGGCACGGCGGCGGTGGCGGTGGCAGGGCTGCTTTCGTCCCTGCGCATGACCGGGGCGAAACTGAAGGACCAGAAGGTGCTGTTTCTGGGGGCCGGGGAGGCCGGCACCGGCATCGGGGACCTGATCGTGTCGGCCATGGTTTCGGAGGGCATGGACGAAAAGGAGGCGAGGGAGCATTGCTGGTTCGTGGATTCCCGGGGTCTGGTGGTCAAAAGCCGGACAGACCTGGCCTGCCACAAAACCCCCTACGCCCAGGAATGCCAGTACGTGGAGGATTTCGCTTCGGCAGTGGAACTGTTCAAGCCCACCGCCATCATCGGCGTTTCGGGACAGGCCCGCACCTTCACCAGACCCATCCTGGAAGCCATGGCCGCCTATAACGAACGACCGGTGGTGTTCGCCTTGTCCAACCCGACCGCAAAGGCCGAGTGCACGGCCGAAGAGGCCTACGCCTGGACAGGCGGACGGGCCATATTCGCCAGCGGAAGCCCGTTTGCGCCGGTGACCTTCGAGGGCAAGACTTTCGTGCCCGGCCAAGGCAACAATGTCTACATCTTTCCGGGCATCGGCCTGGGTGTGGTGGCGTGCGAAGCCAGGCACGTGACCGACGAGATGTTTCTCGCGTCGGCCAAGATGCTGGCCCAAATGGCGTCCGACGGCGACTACGCAGTGGGCCGCCTGTATCCGCCCCTGACCGAAATCCTGAAGATTTCCACCGCTATCGCCGTGGAGGTCGCGGAAATATGCTACAGGAGGGGACTTGCGCAGAAGTCGAGGCCCGGCGATCTTCGGGGGCACATTGAATCGCTGGTCTACAAACCCGAGTATCTCGATTTCGAATCGGTCGAATAGACCTGTACGCTGGATGTTGGATGGTCATGAAAAAAGCAATTTACGCGATATGGGCCGCGATCATTCTCTCCGGATGCATCGGTCCCGCCCAAGGAATTCGTCCGGTGGACGATTTCGATATTTCCCGCTATCTGGGCAAGTGGTACGAA
The DNA here is from genome assembly GCA_963674505.2 of Desulfobacterales bacterium. Taxonomy (GTDB): domain Bacteria; phylum Desulfobacterota; class Desulfobacteria; order Desulfobacterales; family SKZT01. The sequence goes on along the minus strand of CAXXIG010000001.1, from coordinate 3,064,357 downwards.
ATCGCCCGCCTGGACCATCGGTTCGAACGAGGTCTGACCGATGTGTTCGCGGTCTATTCGCTTCGCGACGACGGCGGAGTCAAGGTGGTAAACAGAGGCTACGACGAGAAGGCCGGGGAATGGAAATCCGCCGAGGGAAAGGCGTATTTCGCTGGCCCCGAAGACCTGGGGAGCCTGAAGGTTTCCTTCTTCGGCCCGTTCTATGCCGGATACCACGTGGTGATGCTGGACCGGGAGAATTATCAATGGGCGCTGGTCGCCGGGGCGAACCGGGACTATTTGTGGATTCTTTCCAGGCAAAAAGACATCGGCGGCGCGGTGGTGGATAAGCTTGTGGCAAAGGCCGATAGTCTCGGTTACAGAACCGAAGAACTCATTTTCGTGTCCCACAGCCGAGATTATGTTTCGCTGGAATGATCCGCCCATCGGCTTTTCTGGGTACAACGCAATTGGGGCGGCGGTTTAAGCGCCGCCGTGGAAGACGGCGCTACCGGTCTTTGGCGGTTTTGGTTCTTGATCGAAAACTGCTGATTATAACGGATTTTGGGGGGGAGGCTGAAACGTAGGTTGGGTTGAGCGTCGTTAATTGTTGGGTTTCGCTAAGTTTTCCTTTTCAATGTAACTGGAAGGTACTCGATGCAAGCACGCGGCAAGCGAAACCCAACATGAAACCCCGCTCAACCCAACCTACGCTTACTCCCTGAAATCCGTTATAATCAGGAAAACGGCCATCCGCAAAAGTCGCAATTTTTACGCTCCCGTGATATAGGAAAGAACTTTTTCCATGAGCCGGTTGATTTGCCGATAGTTGCTTTCCGGGGCCGCGAGCAGGGCAGCTTCGGACTGGACATAGGGACCGGGGACCAGTTCCTCCCGACAGTTTTCCACGATGGCTGCGGCGCTTTCCGGGGTCGTTTCCAGGTGGAATTGCAGCCCCATGGCCGTTTTTCCGATCTGAAACGCCTGGATGTCGCAGGCTTCGCTTTTCGCCAGGCAAACGGCTCCATCCGGAAGATCGAACGTCTCGCCGTGCCAGTGGAAGACGGTCGCTTTTTCCGGAAATGCGAACACGTCACCATCGATGTTCGTTTTCCGGATTTCGAACCATCCGATCTCCTTTTGCCGGTTGGGATAGACGCGAGCGCCAAGAGCGCTTGCGATCAGCTGCGCGCCGAGACACACGCCCACGGTCGGTATTCCGCGACGCACCGTTTCCCGCACAAACAGCTTTTCCTGCACAAGCCACGGCAGGGTCTTTTCGTCGTTTACGCTCATCGGCCCTCCCATGGAGATCACAAGATCGAGATCGTCTATTTCCGGGAGAACTCCGGATTCGAAAAAGCGGGTATATTCGACCGAAGCGCCCCGATCCGCCAGCCAGGACGCCATGCTGCCGATTCCCTCGAACGGCACATGCTGCAATACGTGAACTTTCATCTTTTTTGATTCCTTCCATAATTAAAATTTCGCCAAGAATTGAAATGGAAATCGTAAGACAGTATCTGCCCGCGCACAAGATGGAAGCCGGACGAGCAGCCGCACCCGGTTTCCAGCCTGATTCTCCTATGGCGGCAACTCTTGGGGAACCAAAGCCCGCGCTTTGGTCCCTCAAGAGTTGCCTGACAGTCAAGCCACGCGTCGTTTTTCAGTATCTTGCATTCGACATCCCCAAAAACAATTTGAACCCGCCGACGTTTTCATGTAATGATTCTTTTTTTATACCCGATGAAGGTCTCACCGGGAAACGCGGCCCGAGACCATTGGCCTTGCGGCCGCATGCTGAGAATCCCGTCTCTCATTCCGGCGCCCCTGCCGGATGAAAAGGGAAAGGAGGTTTCATGAAGCATGTCATTATCGGCAACGGCGTCGCCGGCGTCCAGGCCGCCGAAACCATCAGGAGACTGGACGCCGACTGCGAAATCGCCATGATCGGCGACGAAACGTTTCCGCCCTACTGTCGCCCCATGATCAGCCTGGTCCTCGAAGGCGCCGTGCCGCCGGAAAAACTCGCCATTCGCGGGGATGATTTCTACGACAAACTCAAGATCGAGCCCGTTTTGGGCTCCCGTGTCACCGGCATCGACACCGACGGCCGCCAGGTGATCATCGACGAAAGCCAAAACAGCGGCCAAAAGCGAACCTTCTCCTTCGACAGGCTCCTGATCGCATCGGGGGCCGACGCCAGGCCGATCAAGGCCGAAAACGCAGACCTGGAAAACATCTTCTACATGCGCCACCAGAACCATGTCCGGGGCATGCTCAAAGCCTTGAAGGACGCCAAGACCGCCCTGGTCCTGGGCGGCGGTCTCGTGGGGTTCAAGGCCGCATACGGACTGATGCGCAGAGGGCTTTCCGTGGTCATGCTGATCCGGTCCGGCTATCCGCTCTCCATGCAGGTGGACGAACCCGCCGGAAAACTCATCCTCGACGAGCTTGTCCGCCGGGGCCTGGATGTCCGCGTGGGAATCGAGGCCACCGCGTTCGAAGGCCCCGGACGGGTTTCCGGGGCGCACCTGTCCGACGGCTCCTTTCTGCCCTGCGACATGGTGGTGGTCGGAAAGGGGGTGCTTCCCGCCCTGTCCTTCGTCCCCAGGGACAAGATCGACGTGGACCTGGGCATCGTGGTGGACGAGCACCTGGAGACCAGCTCCCCCGGAATCTACGCAGCCGGAGACGTGGCCGAATACGTGGACATCGCCCGAAAGACGCCCTGGGTCAACGCCATCTGGCCCGAGGCGGTCAACCAGGGGCGGCTGGCGGGCATGAACATGGCCGGGCGGAAAGTTTCCTGCAAGGGAAGCCTGGGCCGAAACGTGATTCGCATCTTCGACGCGGACGTGATGACCTGCGGCTTGGTCAATCCGCCCGACGATCCGGCGTACGAAGTCGTCAGCCAAAAGAATTCCCGAAAGCGCCTGTATCGCAAGCTGGTCTTCAAAAACGACGTCCTGACGGGCATGGCCATGGTGAACGATATCGACCAGGGCGGCATGCTCGTGTCCCTGATCCAGAGCGAAACGCCGGTGCGCGTGGCCAAGGAGGCCATGCTGTCTCCGTCGTTCAACTACGGGCAGCTTTTGAAAAGACCCTGAAACAAGACAAAACGATATTCGAACGATATTTGGATATTTTACGGAACGGGCTGAAACTTATAACACAAAAACAAAAGGAGGCCTTTATGAAAAAGGTAGTGGTGCACCCGGAACGATGCGTGGGATGCATGCAGTGCATGGTCGCCTGCGCGACGGCGCATTCGAAGTCCGGGAGCCTGTTTTCAGCCATTTGCGAAATTCCGATTCCCAAGCCCCGCGTTCACGTGGGCGTGGGCCTTTACGGGGAGGGGTTCCCCAACCGTTGCAGGCATTGCGACCCCGCTCCCTGCATGCTGGCGTGCCTTCCGGGGGCGATCTACAGAAACGAGGAGTACGACACCGTGCTCATCGACCCCGACAAGTGCATCAACTGCGCGTCCTGCGCCATGGCCTGTCCCTTCGGCGTCATCCGCTATCACGAAGATGTGGCGGCGCCCCCGGAAAAGGTCGTCGCGGTCAAATGCGACAATTGCATCGGACGCCAGGCCAAGGGACTCGTCCCGGCCTGCGTGGAAGTCTGCAAATCCAACGCCCTGACCTTCGAGGAGCCTGCCAAGGCCATGAAACGCAAGACCGACGAGGTCGCCAAAAGCGTTTCTTCCGAGGCCAGGCCCGGCTCCAAATCGCCCGGGTTCGATTTGCTCAACGCCGTGAAAAAGGCCCAAACCCAATTGAAAACCGTGTGAACCACAGCCATGTGAACGAAGGAGGGAATAAAAAATGACCGATTATAAGGATAGAACGATCTGCGAAGACGGCCAGCTGATGCTCAAGAAGGCCGAAAAGGACATGCTGGAAACCGTTTGGGACCGCTACGAGGCCCAGCTTCCGCAGTGCGGATATTGCGAGATGGGCCTCAGCTGCCGGATCTGCAACATGGGTCCCTGCCGGGTCGATCCTTTCGGCGAAGGACCGCAAAAGGGCGTGTGCGGGGCCGATGCCGACATCATCGTGGCCAGAAACCTGGGGCGCATGGTGGCCGGGGGCGCCGCCGCGCACTCCGACCATGGACGCGATCTGGTGGAAGTCATGGCCGCCGTGGCCGCAGGCGAGGCCCCCGGCTACTCCATCAAGGACGAAACCAAGCTCAAGGCCGTCGCCGCCGACTACGATATCGAAACCGAGGGCAAGACCGCGCTGCAAATCGCCGGCGAGCTGGCTGACGCCATGCAGGAGGACTACGGCACGCGCAAAAAATCCGTCCAATTGGCCAAACGAGCGCCGAAAGCCAGGCAGGAACTTTGGAAAAAGGTAGGCGTCATGCCCCGGGGAATCGACCGGGAAACCTCTGAAATGATGCACCGCACCCACATGGGCGTGGACAACGGCTGGGTCAGCATTTTGCTGCAAGCGGTCCGAAACGCCCTGTCCGACGGCTGGGGCGGCTCCATGATCGCCACAGAAGTCTCCGACATTCTCTACGGCACCCCGAAACCCGTCCCGACTTCGGCCAACATGGGCGTTTTAAAAGAAGACCACGTCAACGTGATCGTCCACGGCCACAACCCCGTGGTGTCTGAAATGATCCTTCTGGCCGCCCAGGACAAGGACATCCTGGCCCTGGCCAAATCCAAAGGCGCCAAGGGCATCAACATCGCGGGCCTGTGCTGCACGGGCAACGAACTTCTGATGCGCCACGGCGTGGCAATTGCCGGAAACCACCTCATGACCGAGCTGGTGGTGGCCACCGGAGCGGTGGAAATGCTCTTCGCCGACTACCAGTGCATCATGCCCTCCCTGGGGGGCATCGGCTCCTGCTACCACACCCGCATGATCAGCACCAGCGACAAGGCCCGCTTCCCCCACATGGAACACCACGAGTTCCACCCGCACAACGCCGCTGAACTGGCCAAGAAACTGGTGAGAGAAGCAGTGGAAAACTTCGAAAACCGGGGCGAAGTCTACATCCCGGTCGATCCGGTACCGGCCATCGGCGGGTTTTCCGTGGAAGCCGTGGTGGGTGCGCTCGGCGGCACACCCGAGCCGCTCATCGACGCCATCAAGGCCGGAAAGATTCGAGGGGCTGCTGGGGTCGTTGGCTGCAACAACCCCAAAATCAAGCACGACTACGGACACGTCAAAATGATGGAAAAGCTCATCGCCAACGACATCCTGGTGGTGGATACCGGCTGCGCCGCCGTGGCCAGCGCCAAGGCCGGCTTCAAGACCACCGATGCTCTCAAGCTGGCCGGCCCCGGACTTCAGGAGGTCTGCGGCGCACTGGGAATCCCGCCCGTGCTTCATTTCGGAAGCTGCGTGGACAACGTGCGCATCTTAGTACTCGCCGCCGCTCTGGCCAACGCCCTGGGCACCGACATCAGCGCCCTGCCCATCGCGGGTGCCGCACCCGAATGGTATTCGGAAAAAGCCGTGTCCATCGGCACCTACTGCGTGGCCTCCGGCATCTACACCGTCCTCGGCCCCATGCCCCCCATCACCGGCAGCATGAACGTCGTGAAACTTCTCACCGAAGGCCTGGAAGACGTCCTCGGCGCCACCTTCGCCGTGGAACCCGATCCCGAAAAGGCAGCCGCGCTCATGATTGCCCACATCGAGAAGAAACGCGCGGGACTGGGGTTGGACAGCCGTAAATAAAATCCATCTGTTTTTGAGGAGCAAATAACGAAAGGAGTGGCTTTTGCCGCTCCTTTCTGTTTGCTTGTTGCTTCGACTGGGCTTGTTTTTAATTTCGGCCGCGTCATCACCGCCTCGTTCCAACGCTTCGCGTTGGAATGCATGCCAGGACGCTTCGCGTCCGCGTTTCGCCGAGGCATGGCCGAAACAAGATCCAACCCCCTTCGACCGAATGGCCATATGCATCGAGCGATAAACGAATGTGCCCTGCATTTCTGAATCTCGATGATCATTTTTTTTCCGCCGACCGGACCGAGGTGACCGTCATTCCGGGCGCAGCGCAGCGGAGACCCGGAACCCAGGAGAGCTGAGTGCCGCATAAGCTCATGGACTCGAAGCTTTCGGGGGAATGACGAAAAAAACTTGATCATCGAGTGAATTGTGCGAGAGTGGGCTTGATTTTAAGGTTGGCCAATCCATAGAGTCTTTTCAGAGCGAAGCGAGAAGAAGATAGGACCAATGGGACAAATGGGACGTATATCCGGCCGAGTTTGCAACCAAGCCCTGCGAGAGTTCAACGCGGCGGCAAGCATTTACGATTGCATGCCCTCCAAGGTTCGAGCCGTTGGATTTGTTTGTATTCGTCGTGAAAAAGGTTTATCATCGTTCAATCAAAAGGACTGGAGGGAAATCGCTATGATATCAAAGCTTTTAGATGCGGATGCACTCGGGATTCGGCTTGAAATTATTGGCGGACTTCCCGTTTGGGAGCCCCATCCGCTATGGAAACACCAGAAAGCCATCGACCGAATAAGGGCAACCATCGAAACGACACCGCCCGCAAAACACGCTCAAAAAAGCTGCGACTGCATTCACGCTTCGGACGTTTATGTGAAATTCACGGATGGCTCTTTAAAACGCCCGGACATCTCTATTTTTTGCCGGGAACCCGAAGAAGAAGACAAACCAGTCACTCTTGTTCCCGAAGCGGTCATTGAAGTCCTCAGCAAAGGATACGAGGCCAAGGATTTGGAAATCGCCCCTCGTTTCTATTTGAGCCAGGGTGTAAAAGATGTGGTTGTCTTCGATCCGTACACGCTCGTGGTGCTTCATGTGCGTAAAGACCGGGCCGATAGAATGGTTTCGCCCGTCGAAATCGAATTTGAATGCGGCTGCCGATGCGCCGTATGAGCTTTTCATTCCCACGCTGCTATTGGCATCCATTTTCCACCGTCATCTGTTTCAAACCAAACCCTGTCGGGAATAATCCGTCATGAACGGTTGTGCATAGACATTGACATATTATCGAATAGTGAAATCTTACAACCAAAGCAGGAAAAAGATATGTATATCAAACAGATTCTGATTGAAAATTTTCGGACATTTGATCAAATGCCGGAAATCGTTACGTTCATCCATCCAGAGCAAAATTACAAGTCGTTGGGTCTGCCGAAACCAAAAATTCGCAATGCCAATCTTCTACTTGGAGACAATGGTTCGGGGAAGACGACGTTACTGCAGGCGATTGCTTTGGCTGCTCTTGGCCCGGCTGTCGGGCGCTCCGGCATTTATCCTTATAGGCTTGTCAGGATCAAGCCTGATTCAAAAAAAAACATGCATGCTGAACCTGCAAAGATTGAAGCAGAATTCATAGCCCATGAACAAGATAAATGCCCAGTTGGCATCCTGGAATCCAAGGTTGAAGTAACCCGCCAAGGGGACCTGGAAATTCTCGAGTGGCGACACCATCAGGAGAAAAAATGGCACCCTGTGTTCAGCGACCGTTCGGACGCAATGTTCGTTGTTGGATACGGTTCGAACCGCCGAATTGAAAAATCCGCAAGCTTCAAGCGGGACAGTCGTTCTTCCGAGCGGGCACAACGCGTCATGAGTCTGTTTGAAGAAGATTATTCACTCCGCCCTATGAGTACGTGGCTTCCAGAACTCCGGCACACGAATAAAGCCCGCTTTGATGAAATAGTGTCCACTATCGATAAGTTGCTTGGAAAAAGCGATTTCAAATTCACGGGCGAGCAAGGAAACGATGACGAGTACGTTTTTGACCAAAAAGGAATCAAGATACCACTTCCAGCATTGTCAGACGGCTATCGAGCATACCTGGGATGGATTGGCGACCTGATGTATCACGTCTCCACGACGTGTCCTGAAGGAAAACTCTTGGTTGAAAATCGAGGCATCGTTATGGTGGATGAAATCGATCTGCACCTTCACCCCAGGTGGCAAATGAGGGTTCTCCCGGACCTTGCCAAGGCACTGCCCAATGTCCAGTTCATCGCCACATCCCACAGCCCCTTGATTGTTGGTTCTCTCCAGTGGATGAACATTCTCGTGATGAACCGTAAAAAGAATGGGGCGTCAATCCCTCAGAGGACTGAACAAGGTGTCCATGGTCTCGACGCGGACCAGATTCTACTTACCCGGTTGTTTGGCCTTTCCACCACAAGATCGGCAGATCGGTCTCGGAAACTAACCGAACTGAGTCACAAAGCCGCTGCCGGTGACGAGGAAAGCGCAAAGCGCCTGCTTGAGCAGATGACCCGTGGAGAGGATGTGCAATCATGATCCGATACCCGATTTCGGAGGAACAGCTGGTTCAGGAGATTGACTCTGAGGACGCCGATTGGCGTACTGAAGCGCAACATCGGCTCGACGCATTCGGGCAAGCCGGCGAGTATAATGAAAATTTGTTAATACCTGACGGATCCGGAGGGACCAAAAAGGCGTCCCCAATCTGGTCGAAAATAAAGCCTGTGTACATGCGCGCTCAATTCGACAAGTGCGCATACTGTGAACGCCAGCTTTCGAGCGAAGAATGGGGGAGAGTGGAACACGATCTGGAGCACTATCGGCCAAAGAAAAAGGCAAAGCCCTGGAAGCCTCCCGCAGCCCTTCAGCGAGAGGGTATCGTTGTCACCCCGCCGCAGCATGGCGCCACCGACCCGGGTTATCACATGCTGTCCTATCATTTGCTGAACTATTGTACAGCATGCAAGACCTGCAATTCCGGGCTGAAGCGGGAGGAATTCCCAATCGAAGGGCATCGCGACTGTGCGGGTTGCGACCCGCACCTGATGGCAGGAGAAAAACCGCTTCTTCTTTATCCAATAGGCGATATCGATGATGACCCTGAAACTCTGATCGACTTCTATGGACTCTCTCCGAGAGCGATCCAGAGTTCCGGGATTGGACGACGAAGAGCACTCGTATGCATCGAATTTTTCCAGCTCAACAATCCAAAGCGCAAAGAGCTATTCCGCGAACGGGCCGCCCGAATCGTGGCTGTTTACAGTTTCCTACAGAATCGCGCTTCTGCGGGGGATACCTGGGATCGACTGGTCCAGGCCTATATGAACCCCGGCTCTCCTCATACGAGTTGTATCCGTTCGTTTGTGCGCCTCTACCGTTCCAATCGTCAAAAGGCAGGGGAACTCTTCGAAATGATCGAAGCCTATTACGAAAGCATCTCAAAATAGGAATTAAGAACCGAAAAAAATGAATAGCCCGAAGATCGAACAAATGCGACGCGAAAGCAGGCTTGCTTTTGAAAGGGCAGTTGCCGATTACATACAATCCCGACGGCAGCGAGTGCCGGAATTTGTGAGCAAGCATTTCTCCTTCAAGGGGGCGCTGCGCATCAATAAAAAAGCCTTTGGCGCCGATCTTTACAAGGTGCCGTTAAACGTAGCCTGGACCGTGCCGTATCTCGGCCTGCGGGCGTCCTCTTATTTGTTGCGCAAAGTTAGGCTGGGCGGACTGTCCGACCGGATCGACACCTTGCCGCCGGGATTCAAGACCCGTGTACAAAAGGAAATCAACTGGCTGATTTATTCCGAACTGCTGGAGCTGCCCTCTTCGCAGGAGGGCCGCGAGTCCCATGCGGACGCCCTGCTTGCCGAATTCTTGAAACAGCCTGAAATCGCCGCTCTTTTTATCGACGAGTTGAGCCAAATCCATTCCAAATCCAAGAATCCAGGATACCGGGCCGCCTTGGAAAAAAACCTGGTCGAATATTCCAAAAACAGGACCGCCGCAGCCGATTTGGCCGGCAACATCATTTCCCTGTCGGCCGGAGTCGCGGCATTCGGCCAAGTGACACCGGGATCGCTTACGGTCGGCGGAGCGCTGGCCACTTTCATCGCCAATCAGATCGCCATTTCCAATTTCGTCCTCGGTCCAACCCTGGGCGGACTATATTATGCCGTTTTCCCGACCGCCGCGTCGGCCGGACTGATGGCGGCAACCACCGGTTCGATGGTTCTTGCTCTGGCGGTGCTGACATCCTTTTCCGGCATTGTTACCGATCCGCTTCAATCTCGCCTGGGCATCCACAGGCGAAGGCTGATTAAACTGATCGATTGCCTGCAAAACCAGCTGAACGGAAACGACGAATCGCATCTGAAAATCCGCGATCAGTATTACGCCCGGGTTTTCGATTTGTTCGACTTGCTCAAAAGAGCGGCCCAGACATTTGCTTGAGGTCCTCGGATTTCGGCCACGAAATTTCACGAAAGAACACGAAAGGATTGACGGGCCTTTTCGTGGCTTTTCGTGTTCTTAAGCAGCCTATTTGTTCGAGCTTTATCCGGGCTGCGACATCGTTCCCGGGCATAGGCGGCTGGAAAAAAGAACGAATACCGATATTGCCCAAGCGGCATTGTCCGAAGCGGCTTGGTTCGACCCCCCCGGACAGAATTTGCGAGGTTATATTCGAAACCTTTTCATATTGTTACCCGCTACAGATTCGACGAATAAATGGCGATTCAAATGTTTACAAAAACAGGGGATGGAGCTAAAGTAGAAACTTTATCGATGCCGGATTGCGGCTGGAATGACGTAAATATGAGGATTAGAGAAAATGAAAATTTCGGCGACGTTGGCGGCCGCTTTTCTGATGTCTTTTACCCCTGCGCTTTCGGCGGAGAGGCCGGTCGCGGGGATTTATTGCGGCAAGGGGGTGACCGCCGGGTATTTGTGGCATGCGTACCCGCTGGAAAGGCGAGATATCGAGGTCCGTTTTTTCGCCGAAAACGAGGTGGAATCCATCGAGGGGGTGGACGTGGTCTGTTTTCCCTCCGGCGGCATGTACGAAAAGCACATATCGGCGGCCGGGCAGGAGCATCTGAGGGAATTGATACGGGACCAAGGGGTCGGGTATCTGGGGACTTGTGGCGGAAACGTGTTCGGATGCCATTTGGGGCTTCTCGACGCGGAACTGATGAAAAACGACAAGGGGTATTCCTACGGGGTGCCTGTCAGCGGCTATCCCGCACTGAAGGTCGCCGGTCGCGAGCCGGAGGTTCATTCGGCCATGCGAAACGTTTCCGGGACGATTCGTCCGTTTTACTATTTCGGGCAGGTGTTCACCCGATGGGGAAAGGACGTTGCGGTGCTGGCGACATATCAGGGCATGGACGATTGTGTCACGTTCGACGGCTTGCCTTATCGGGAAAACCTTGCGGAGAAAATGTCCGGCCTGCCCGCCATGATCGCGGGGAGCTATGGCAAAGGCCTGGTCGTTCTTTCCGGTCCCCACCCCGAGCTGGGGGAGGAGCGTCTTTTTGTCGATTGGATTGATTACCTCGCGGGCGACAGGCCGGCGAATAACAAGCCTTGCGAATCTTCGTCGAATTCCGAAGGCGTATTGCATGCCGGCTCGAAAACTTCGGAAAGCGACTCCTGGAATGTTTTCAAGCGACAGATCGCAAAGCTCAAGGAGGAAACAACGCCCTATGAAGAAAAAATCCGGAGCGAATACGAATACCGCTGGAAAAACGGCATCGTCACGGGGATTCCGATCCCGGTGATTTTCCTGGATGTCTGCGACCGGTTGCGGAACATCGAAGGGTCCGTCGCTCTTTTCGAAAAGAACCGCGGGATGGCCGCCTTGTCGGAACAGGAGATCGAACGGTACGCGCGAAAGGTCGAAGCCGCCCGGAAGGAATTTCTTCAAATGGCGGCTTCCCTGGAAGAATCCATGGCGCTTTTGGAGCGGATCGACGATAGTAAATCGGACGAACCGGAACGGGAGCGCCTGAAGGAAATTTTATACGGAAAGTATTATGGCGAGGTTGTCGCCGATCTCAAGTCCGTGAACCTTCCCCTGGTTTCGCTGGATCACATTTTGAACCGCAGAAAATAGATTTGCGATATGACCCGATAGATACAGGAGACGACATATGGGAATGGGACCCATCGTTTGCAAGAACAAAACCTTCAACACCATCGTAGCCAGCTTGGGACATTTTGCGAGCCAAGGCGGCTACTATGTGCTTCGGCACGCCATCGGAAAGCAATTTCCCGGCGTGGCGGACGACGCAAAAAAACTGGCGTGGCGGCTTTACGCGATGAACCTGAAAGCCGTCGTGCGTTCCTACGGTCCGGGGGGCGTCAGGGAATTGACGGCCGAAAAATACGCATACGCCGCGGAAGAACCCCATCCATCGCTGGCGTTTTTCTACCAGAGCATCCGCCACCTGCGCCACCAGTGCTCGGAACAGAGCGTAGGTGCTTCCAATCTCTTCAAGAGCCTGGGAGAGGTGCTCAACGCCGTGGCACACGAGATCGCCATGGAAGAGGCAAAGAAAATCGACGCGCCGTGGGAGTGAAGCCCCCCGCATCACAAAAGTAGACAAGCTTTCAGGGAGAATTTTTGCAGGGCCGGAGTGCCCTTTCCGTGGCGAACGGCTTTCAGTATCGGCTCTTGCTCCCGGGGTACCGTCCCCGCCAGGATTTTCACAGGGGTGTTTTCGAAGGGCGCCGCGATCAGGGGCGTGCTGGGGCCGAGAAGAGCGGCTTTGGCGTCGGGCGCGATGTTTTCCAGAATGCCGTCTATGGTGTCGTTCAAAATGGACGTGGAAGTGACGATGACGGCCTGCGCCCAGGTGCGCAGTTTTTCCTTGAACGCTTCCGGATCGCCGATTCCGTGCTGGATGTCCACTACTTCGACTTGCGCGCCCCGTTCCCTGAGCTTGGGCATGAGCGGCCCGAAATGGCCCACCATGGCGACGCGGGTGGAGTCGCCGATGTCCAGGGCGTCGAAGAGAAGGTCGTTTTTGCGGTCCTCCTTCAATACAAGGGCGTCCCGGTGGTTCAGGGCGTTTATCAGGGCCAGGGCCATGGCGCGGTAGACCGGCGGGCCTTCTTCGATGTGCGGCAGAAGGTCCAGGCAGGACTTGCCTTCGAAATCCGCGTCCTTGTCTACCACGGAGCAGCCGTGTTCGGAATCGAGAAAGGTGTAGGCCAGCCCGATGCCGCCGCCGGACACCGTCACCGCCGTGTATCCCAGGCCCACCGATACGAGTTCCACGGTGTTCTTCTCTGCATTTTCCCGGAATGCTTCGAAAAGTTTTTTGGATATTTTCATATTGAATCTCCTTATCATTGCGTTGCGGCCGGAAGTTATCGCGCATCGAGCCAGTTCATGAACTCCATGATGTCCCGGGCCGGCACTGTTTGGGGTTTTTCTTCGAACTTGGACGAAAACCGCTTTGCCAGAGGGCTTTCGGGTTTGGCCACCAGGGCCGAGCCTGCGGTCGTATCGACGACGACCGAATCGGTTCTGCCGAAAATCGGGACGTATTTTTTCCGGACCCCCTCCAGCATGATCTGGCCCGGCGGATATTTCGGGTTGAACACGAAAAACAGAACGCCCGTGTCGGAAAGGCGCGAATAGGCATCCAGGATCGGGGCAGTCTCCTTGCGATGCAGAGGGCCGTGCATGTCGTAGACGATCTCGAATGTTTCATCCCCGAGACGAATCCCGGTCGGGTAGTCTCCGATCCATTGGCGGTGGATGAACGGTCGCTCGGATTTTCCGAAAATCGGAAGCCCTCGACTTTCTTGCAGCTGGAAGGCGGCCTCGGTGAGGATGCGCCACAGGCAGTCGTTCTGGTTCCGACCGAGGATTTCCAGAGCGGGGCTTTGCGATAGCATCTCGAGCAACGAATCGCCGGAGGCAAGCATGGGCGTATTAGGATCGATTGGAGTGTAGGACACCGCGCAGACCTCGGCCTGGACATTGCTCTGTTCGCACAGGAGAGAAAACTCGAAGCACGCGTTGCCCGCACCCGGCCCCAGTTCGAGAAAGCGGACCGGCATGCGGGCATAGAATCGAAGAAGACGCGGGATCAGCTCGTAGAGTCCGCGCGTGTTCGCGGAGGTCAGCACGCCCTCGTAGACCGTTTCTCCGATCTTCCAGTCGATGTGGTTGGAAAAGGGCATCACGCCCGATTCCGGTTCGAAATCGCCGGAAATTTCAATCAGCCCTTGGTCGCGGGCCTTTTGTATTCCCGCGAGGTATTGCCTTGTGCCGTGCATGCTATCCGAATATCGCGAACACCAGCCAGACGATGGCCGTGGGCAGAAGCGCGCCTTTCAGGATTCCAAGCGGCGAAACTTCGTCGTCGAAGTATTTTTTCAGAATCGATACGCCGGCCGGGTTGGGAGCGTTGGCGATGATGGTCAACCCGCCACCTGCAACGGCTCCGGCCACGACCCCGTATTTCATGGTTTCGCTGAAATTCGGGACCAGCGTGCTCAGGAACGTGATGGCCGCGTTGTCGTTGAATGCGGTCAGCACGGTGGCGCCGAGCATCAGGGGAATTTCGGACAGGCTGCCCAGTATGGGGGCGATCCACCAGGCCTGCACTCCTCCGTGAATCACCAGGCCGCCCAGGAAAAAACCGACGAGCAACGGACCTTTCAGATCGATTCTATTCTGATAGGGATGGGTGACTTGCGCGAAACCCAGGAAAAACAAAAGGCCGGGAATAAACAGCTCCGGGTGATGGGCGTTCACGATGGTCCAGGCCATGAAAAGAATGTGGCAAATCGTCACCCAGAAAGGCACCGGGTCGTCCCTGTCGTCCCAGTCCGGATCGGTGAACCCGCCGCGCTTCTCCGGCGGCAGAAGAGCGGGAAGCCCCCTGCGCATGGCCCTCAGCTTGATCTCCTCGAAACGCTCGTCGAAGGCTTCGCGAATCATGTCCTCCTCGATCCCCTTTTTCTTCAGTTCGGGGATGTAGCTTTCCTCCAGCTGCTTGCGGACATCGTCGGCGATCTTTTCGACCTTGGCCTCGATGGCCTTGAGGGTCTGTCCTTCCCGTTCGGACGCCCTGACAAGGTTGTCGAACTTGGCGTCGATCACGGTTCGCTTCAGATAGCTCTCCTGGATTTCATCTTTCAGACGGACCTTGGAATATTTCTTGTCCAGTTCGGCCATCTCTTTTCGAAAAGCCCAGAAATACGCGGCGTTGGAGACGGCGATGCCCAGCACGGCCTTCCACCCGAAATGGGCCAGCATGTGCATGGTCCCCCATTTCCAGACGCCAGAGACCATCAGGACCGGAGGCGCGGCAAAGTGGGTCAGGGTGCCCCCGACGGAAATGTTTACGAACAACAGGCCGATGGTGGCGTACTTGAACTTGGCGGAGGGGCCGTGTTCGTACATGACTTTGATCAGGACCAACGCGCAGATGGTCATGGCGGCCGGTTCCGTGATCAAGGAGCCCAGCAGGGGGCCGATGGTAAGCGTCGCCAGCCATTGGGCGACCAGTCCTCCGCCGAAAAGGCCCGCGATTTTTCGAATGGTTTTTTCCGCAAGCCGCAGGATGGGCCGGGTCGCCGCCAGGGCCATGATCACCACCACGAACATGGCTTCTGTGAAATTGACGCCCTTGCTGATGTATTGGACCGCAGTCCCCCAGTCGTAATGAAAGACGATGGCCCCGACCAAGGCCATAGCCCAAATGCCGAACACCGCCTCCACCTCCCCCAGGAAATGGAACAGCTCGGCCCCGTGATGGACCGATTCCTTTTCGGCTTCGCCCCTCGCGATTTTTTTCGCGTGCTCGCGGTCCCACTTGTGGGAGATCTCCATGAATTTGCCGGTCATGAATGTGTGCCCTATGGCGAGAAAGAAAATCAGGGTGGCGGCCAGGTTGAACGGTTCCTCATTGGCCCGGATTCTCAATATCGCCCAGATGCTCCTGACCTGGTTGTCCTCGTAGCTTTCCAGGGAACGCGGAAACGTGCGCGCGATCTGGGGCTCTCCGACGGCGGCTTGAATGTCGTTTCCCAAAATCGATATGATCGCCAGACAGATTGCGGCGACGATTGTTGCGGCTATCCAGTTTTTTTTCATCGACGGCCTCCTCCATTCTTCCTTGACTTGCACCTTGCGTAGAAAACGTCCGGTTTTCATTTTCTCAATCTTTTCCAACTCGACGACGATCTTATGGCAAACGGACATATTTTGCAATATCGCTTTTCTCTCCTTGCAACACCGTTGCGTTGATAAGAAAATTCCGAGATCGCCCAAGAATAAAAATTATTGACAGATTTTCCTTTATTTGCCACATAGTGCCCGTACACTTCATCCAAAAACTCGATCATACCAATGGAGGGAAACGATGACCAAAAAAACCTCAAAACCAACGGCCTTGACACTGCTCTTTTTACCTTTTTTGATCGGCTTGGCCTTGACGGCGGGTGTGTCTTTTGCCGATACGCCCGAAAAAGAATACGATTTCAGTAGCGGTTTAGGCTCGGACTGGGTAACCGGCACAAATTACGATATCAACGAGTCGGGCCCTGAGGTTGGCACATACGACGGAAAGGTTGTCTACCCCCAAATGTACGATTACATCCAATCCAATTTCAGCTCGGGCTTGGAGGACGATTTTCTGGTCGAGATGCAGGTTGGACGGAACCTGAGTTCGTCTTTGCATTTCGATTATGTCGTGGAATTGGTCGGGTATCCCGAGCATGCGGGTAGTCTTCGATTGCGCATCGGCTCGCACAATTTCGCGATCAACATAGGGACCGCGCCCGGGACAACCGGAACTACATCTATTGGAGACGGTGTCGATGACGGCGACTATTACGTAGAGGCCAATACCTACGAGAACCCGCAAGAGGGCGTGATTACCATGGCCTATAAAAACGAAAGCGTGAAGTTTTCTTTCGAGCATGTGACAGCCGGTAAAATAGAGACGCCATGGGTATCTGTCGGCGACAACGGCCCCACCCAGGTCAGAATATGGTGCATGGGGAGCGGGACCGAATTGAGCGACGAAGGGCATTGGTTGGACAATGTCAAAATTTATTCTCCATCTCCGTTGTCGAGTATCGGTTCCGGCGCGATCATTTACAGCGACGGAAGCATGGGGATTTCGACGGGCGGAGGCACCCCGCTTTACGTATTGGGCAATGTGACTGCCACGGGAGGTTTCCTGCAAGGATCGTCCAGAAGCATCAAAAAAAATATCAGACCTTTGGATTCCGTTGAGGCCGTCAAGGCTCTGAGAGATTTGTATACCGTCCATTATCAATACAAGGAAGACCGTCTCGGCGAAGACCACGTAGGCTTCATCGCCGAAGACGTCCCCGACCTGGTCGCGTCCAAAGATCGCAAAACGATATGTCCTCTGGATATCGTGGGCGTTTTGACCAAGGTGGTCCAGGAGCAGCAAAAAACCATCGAGATGCACCATCGCATTCTGGAGCAGCAGCAGCTTAGGATTGAAGCCTATGAAAGAATTCTATTGCACCTCGACGAAAAGCTGTCCGGGCTGTCCGCAGTCGATTTCCGAGGTCCCGCAGTCGAAAAGCCTGTCTTGTCCGTGCCTTGAAATGTTGGATAATCAAGCTGCAAGCTGCTAACCGGATGCGGCAACTCGTTCCCGCGCTTTTGCGTGGGAACGTCTGATGGACGCTCCTGCGTCCCGTGCCAGATGCTCACGTCTTGAGAAGCCTTCGGCGAGAACATACTCCAGGAGAATTATTTGAATGGCAGTGGGATGCAGTGCCGCTGAAGGGACGCAAGAGCGTCCCGGAATGCGTTCCCACGCAGGAGCGTGGGAACTAGTTTGTGCGCAATCGCGCGACGCTGATAAAATACCGCTCCGTCCACGTCCAGCACATCCAGAAGAACATCGAGATGATGAACATAAAGCTGGGAACGGTCATCAGGGACGTGACCGGAAAGACCGGAATGAAAATAGTCAGAGCCATAGTCGCCGGCGAAAGAGACACGGTCAAGCTTGCGAAATTCCGCGATCCCCGTTGCTTTTCCAGCGAAGAGGCGATCGCCAAGTCGCTGGAGGGCAATTACAAGCAGGAACACGTGTTCGCGCTCGGGCAGGCGCTGTCCCTGTACGACTTCTACACCGGGCAGATCGAGGAATGCGACCGGGAAATCGAAAAGGTCTACGTCTCCGTAAAATGCTATGAAAAGAACAGGAACGAACTGCCCCCTCTGGAGAAAAAGCGGGCCAGGAATTTGAAGAACAAGCCCTCGTACGACTTGAGGACGCATCTTTACAATCTGTGCGGAACTGATCTGACCGACATCGACGGAATCGACGTTCTGACGGCTCAGACAGTAATCAGCGAAATCGGGCTGGACATGGACAAATGGGAGACCGTAAAGCATTTCACCTCGTGGCTGGGACTGTGTCCCTGCTAAAAGAAAACGGGGGGCAAGATTTTCTACAGGGGCTCAAAAAAGAATGAGAACCGGGCCGCCCTCGCCTTGCGCGTGGCGGCCAGGAGCCTCGACAGAAGCAGGAGTTCCCTGCTGGGCGCGTTCTACAGAAGAATGAGGGCGAAGCACGGTTCTCCGAAGGCGAATCTGGCCGCCGCCCACAAAATGGCGAGAATCATCTACTGGATGCTGAAGAAACAGGAACCCTACAGGGATCCGGGACAGGATTTCTATCTTGAAAAATACAAGGACAGAATAGTCAAGAACATGAAAAGCCAGGCGGCGAGGCTCGGCTTCAAATTGGTCAAGGCGGAAGAGTAGACGTCTGAACATTAATATCCCTGACCGATTCGAGGGATTGCAAACTCCCGTCCGGGGGTTGCAGGATAGTTGCGTCCAAAAAACGCGAATTTTCGTTAAAAAAGGCTTGAAAAACAAAATCCTTTCCGAATTTGATCCGACAAGCCGCCTGAAATTTAAAACGGAGGATTTCCGCCGCCGACAAAACCGGATACCCGGCGTTTCCCCAACTCCGAACACCCTACAAAACCGAGGCGTTCAGGAGTGTTGCTTGGCAGAGCCTCCCCCAAATCCGAAATAACCAGTTTTTTCCAAGAACAGACACCAAATCGGTCAAAAGAATGTTCGGCTTTTTTCGTCGCGGTTGAAAACGAAGGAACTTGCTTGCGGGGGCACTTCCGATGGCGCACTCCAAGCAATGGCCTGCCGACGGGCTTTTCGATTCATCGCGGATTTGTGTGGAGCGGTAAAGGTAACCAGAGCTTCCAGCTCTGGTCCCACATATAGAAGATGCCGCCGCTCGAAAGCCAAAGCCTGCCAGACCACGATGGTCTGGTTACCATCGACACGCCTTTTCCCACAAATCCGTGATGAGCCGGCTTTTCTTGTTGAATTTTCTTTTAAAACGCTCCCAGCTGGCAGGGCTTGATTCTCACTTTCAAAGCTTCGCACGCGGCGCTGACCGTCATTTTTCTGACGTTGAACCGCGCGGCGATCTCCCAGGCTGTCTTGCACGGAAGGCGGTCGTTCACCAGGCCCGCTTTGATGGCGTCCTCGATGGCGGGGTTTTCGGGGGCCTTGGCCTCCACGATGGCGCTTTTCGGCTGGTAGCCGAACAATCCGAGCTGGCACTTGACCAGCCGGTAGTCCATCAGATCCGCCGTCTTGCCCACTTCGGACGGCGCCACGCCCATATCGTCGGCGATCTTGAACGCCACGGCGCAGGGCAGCCGCCCCTCCTTGGCCTCTTTTTCGATCTGTTCTTTGATTGCCGGGTCCGGTTTTGCGTCCGGACCGTATTTTTCCGAAAACTTCGTCGTTTTGCCGCTCATTATTTGTCGAATCCTTTCTCTTTCATTTCTGCGGAATACATCTGATCGTTTCGACCACGAAACGTGCGGGGTTGGTTCTAAAATCGACCAGGCCTTGGCGGACAGCGGACGCGAAGCCTCCTGTCATGCGTTCCCGCGCGAAGCGTGGGAACGAGGCGGTTAGCGGTCGGCCGAAATTAAAACCAATCACCGAAACGTTTACAAGATGGCCCATCTTAATACAACCTTCGAGCTTTTCAAAGCATGTTCTCCTCGTCTCCTCGTTCCCACGGGGCTTGGTTTGAACTTCGGTCGGTTCTCATCCAACAGTTTCAATCATCGCTTGGATTCCGGGTCTCCGCAAGCTCCGCCCGGAATGACGGTGTGGGTTGGCCGACGGGACGCTGGATCGTCCCGACATGCGTTCCCACGCTGGAGCGTGGGAACTAGTAGCCACAACCTGATTCCAGCTGATTTTTCTATGGCAACCACATTTCGGAAATCCATGGCTCCGCGATGCGAAGGAAGTTGCTTGGCAATCAATGAAGCGGCTGAGCCTGTATACGAAGGGGAAGTGGCTGGAGGGGCTTCATTTTCGTCCCTTCGTTTCATTTTCCTTGAATAGACCCCTATGGTCTGTTAGAAATTAACCTTTGATTTCTATGCGAAGAAAGAAGAGAGCATGACCGAATTCATAAAAGACGCATTCGTAAAAGAGAGAAGAAAGACCCGGCAGATTCGAATCGGGGACATGGCGGTCGGGGGGGACGCGCCGATTTCCGTGCAGTCCATGACCAACACGTACACCCACGACGTCGCCGCGACCGTGTCCCAGATCAAGAGGCTGGAGGAGGCGGGCTGCGAGATCGTCCGGGTGGCGGTGCCCGACCAGCGGGCGGCCGACGCCATACCGTCGATCAAGCGGGAAATATCCATCCCGCTGATCGCGGACATCCATTTCGACCATCGCCTGGCCATCGCCGCAGCCGAGGCCGGGGCCGACGGTCTTCGGATCAATCCGGGGAATATCGGAAGCCAGAGCAAGGTCCGTGCGGTGGTGGAGTGCGCCAGGGACCACGATGTCTGCATCCGCATCGGTGTCAATTCCGGCTCCCTGGAAAAGGACCTGCTGAAAAAGCACGGCAGGGCCAGCGCCGAGGCCATGGTGGAAAGCGCGCTTCGGCATATCGACATGGTGACATCCTGGGGTTTCGACCGGATCAAGCTTTCGATCAAGGCGTCCGATGTGGCCAGAACGGTGGAGGCCTACCGCAGGCTTTCGGAGGCTGCGGACTTTCCCCTGCACGTGGGCGTGACCGAGGCCGGTTCTCTGTATTCCGGCATCGTGAAATCGTCTCTGGGAATCGGGACGCTTTTGGCCGAGGGCATCGGGGACACGTTGCGCGTCTCCCTGACCCGGGACCCGGTGGAGGAAATCCGGGTGGGGTTCGAAATTTTAAAGGCCCTGGGAATTCGGCAGCGGGGGCCGGAGATCATATCGTGTCCGACCTGCGGCCGCTGCAACATCGACCTGTTCGGCATCGTGGAGCAAGTGGAAAAGGCCCTGATCGCCAGTCGCGCAAAGGTGAAGATCGCCATCATGGGGTGCGTGGTCAACGGTCCCGGGGAAGCCCGGGAGGCGGACATCGGCATTGCCGGAGGCGACGGCACGGGCATATTGTTCAAGCATGGAAAAGTCGTGAAAAAATTCCCCCAGGAACAACTGGTGGACATATTGTTGAAAGAGGTGGAAAGCTTCGAAGAGGTGGAAACCTTCGAAGAGGCGGAAACCTTCGAAAAAGAAAGGAGACGGGATTAAGGCATGGCAAAAGCAGTGAAGAACGCGATCGCTCCCACCAGGGAGCAGGATTATCCGGAATGGTATCAGCAGGTGATCAAGGCGTCGGATTTGGCGGAGCGGTCTCCGGTGCGGGGCTGCATGGTGATCAAGCCCTGGGGGTACGCGCTTTGGGAGAATATCGTCCGGGCCATGGACGACATGTTCAAGGAAACGGGGGTCAAGAACGCCTATTTCCCGCTTTTCATTCCGCTTTCGTTTCTGGAGAAGGAGGCCGAGCACGTGGAGGGTTTCGCCAAGGAGTGCGCGGTGGTTACGCACCATCGGCTGGAGCCCGGACCCGACGGCGGTCTGGAGCCGGTCGGAAAGCTGAGCGAACCCCTGATCGTACGCCCCACCTCCGAGACCATCATCGGCGATTCGTACGCCAAATGGGTCAAGAGCTACCGGGACCTGCCCATCCTGATCAACCAGTGGGGCAACGTGGTCCGATGGGAAATGCGCACCCGGATTTTCCTGCGGACCAGCGAATTTCTCTGGCAGGAGGGCCACACGGCCCATGCCACCTCCGAAGAGGCGGTGGAGCGCACCCAGATGATGCTCGACGTCTACACGCGCATGGCCGAGGATTACCTGGCCATGCCGGTGGTGCGGGGTCGAAAGACCGAGGCCGAACGATTTCCGGGGGCCGTGGACACGCTGTGCATCGAGGCCATGATGCAGGACAAAAAGGCGCTTCAGGCGGGCACTTCGCATTTTCTGGGCCAGAATTTTTCCAAGGCATCGGGCATCAAGTTTCAGAGCGCCGAGGAAAAGGAGGAATACGCCTGGACCACCTCGTGGGGAGCGTCCACCCGCCTGATCGGAGGAGTGATCATGACCCACGGCGACGACGACGGCATCGTGCTTCCGCCCAAGGTCGCCTCCGCCCACGTGGTCCTGCTGCCGATCTTCAGAAAGCCCGAGGAGAAGGCCGCCGTCATGGAATACGCCGAATCCCTCAGAAAGGAGCTGGCGGACCAGTACTACGACCACAAGAAGGTCCGGGTGGAGATCGACGACCGGGACATCGGCGGGGCGAGAAACTGGGACTGGGTAAAGAAGGGCATTCCCGTACGCGCGGAGATCGGCCCCAGGGACATGCAGGAAAACGCCGTGTTCATGGGACGCCGGGACCGGTCCGCCAAGGACAAGGAATCCGTGCCCCGGCAACGGTTCGTGGCCGAAATCGGCCAAATTCTGGACGACATCCAGAACAACCTGTTCGAACGAGCAAAAAAATACATGGACGACAATTCCACGGCCATTGATGACCGCAAAGCGTTCTATGATTATTTTACTCCGAAAAATGCGGAGAACCCCGAAATCCATGGCGGATTCACGTGGTCCCACTGGTGCGGTTCTCCGGTGTGCGAAAACAAGATCAAGGACGATTTGAGCGTGTCGATTCGCTGCATCCCGCTGATAGACGAACACGGAGACGAGGGCGCATGCGTCTGTTGCGGTCAAAAGAGCAAGCGCCGCGTCGTATTCGCCAAGTCCTATTGATGAGGCTGTCTTGATTTAGGCCTTCTTGATTCGGGCTTATCGAACGAGGCTGACTGACCGAAATGATTCGAATAACCGACATTATCGACAAAATTCTCGAGTTCAACCCCGAAGCGGAGTTGGACCTGGTGGACCGCGCCTACATCTACTCGGCGCGGGTCCACGACGGCCAGGTGAGGCTTTCCGGGGAGCCTTACCTGTCCCATCCCCTGGAAGTGGCCGGAATCCTGGCCGACATGAAGCTGGACCCGGTCAGCGTCGCCGCAGCCCTCCTGCACGACGTCATCGAAGACACCCACGCCAGCAGGGAGGACATCGAGGAGATGTTCGGCAAGAACGTCGCCCACATCGTGGACGGCGTCACCAAGCTGAGCAAGATGGCCTTCAAGAGCACCAAGGAGCGCCAGGCGGAGAATTTCCGGAAGATGATCCTGGCCATGGCCGACGATATCCGGGTCATTTTCATCAAGCTGGCCGACCGTCTGCACAACATGCGCACCCTGCAATACCACAAGACCGAGGAGTCGAAGCGCAGAATCGCCCAGGAAACCATGGACATCTACGCCCCGCTGGCCGCCCGCCTGGGCATCTACTGGATCAAAAAGGAGCTGGAGGAGACCTCGTTCAGGTACGTCCTTCCGGATGAACACGAGAAGATCAAGAGCCTGGTCGACAAGGACCTGAAAGAGCGCGAAAGGTACGTGGAGGAGATCAAGAGCACCATCGGCGAAAAAATGGAGAAAGTGGGCATCCCGTGCGAGGTCCAAGGAAGGTTCAAGCAGTTCTGGAGCATCTACAACAAAATGCAGACCCAGAACCTGACCTTCGACGACGTCCACGACCTGGTGGCGTTCAGAATCATCGTGGACACCGTCCCCCAATGCTACGAAGCGCTGGGGCACCTGCACACCATGTGGAGGCCCATCGCCAAGAAGTTCAAGGATTACATCGGCTTTCCCAAGCCCAACATGTACCAGTCGCTGCATACCACGGTAAGCAGCAAAAAGGGCGACCGGATCGAAATTCAAATTCGTACCTGGGAGATGGATCGGGTGGCCAACTCGGGCATCGCCGCCCACTGGAGCTACAAGGAAGGAAAAAGCATCGACGAAAACGTCAGCAAAACCTACGCCTGGCTCCAAAACCTGGTGGAAAACCAGGAAAACATCAAGGACCCCGACGAGTTTTTGGAAAGCGTCCGCATCGACCTGTTCCCCGACGAAGTGTACGTCTTCACGCCAGACGGCGAAATCCACGCTCTTCCGCGAGGCGCCACCCCCGTCGATTTCGCATATCTCATCCACTCCGAAGTCGGCAACCAGTGCACCGGAGCCAAGGTGAACAACCGCATGGTCCCTTTGAACTCCGAGCTTAGGACCGGCGACCGGGTGGAGATCGTCACCACCAAGAACCACACTCCGAGCAAGGACTGGCTGAACTTCGTCAAGACTGTCAAGGCCCGCTCCCGGATTCGCCAGTGGATCAAGCAGCAGGAAAAGGAAAGGTCCATCAGCCTGGGAAAGGAAATGCTGGAAAAGGCTTTCCGGAAGATGAAGCTCAATTTCAACGCGTTGAGCAAGACCGACGAAATGAAAAACATCGCGTCGAACTTCGGCTTCAGGACCGAGGACGAGCTGATCGCCAGCGTGGGCTACGGAAAAATAACGCCTTTGCAGGTGGCCAGGAGGTTCGCGCCCAAGGAGGAAGTGGAGGACGAGCACGAATCCCTGATCGACAGGCTCGTGAGCAGGGTGAAAAAGAAAAAGCCCAAGGGCGGCGTCATGGTCAAGGGGATCGACGACATCCTGGTCCGCTTCGCCAAGTGCTGCCAGCCGGTCCCGGGAGACCCCATCATCGGCTACATCACCCGAGGCCACGGCGTGACCATCCACCGGAAAAACTGCGTAAACGCGCTTAAAACCAGCACGGACCGTCAGATCGAGGTTACCTGGAACGAAGAAGCCTCCAACTCATATCCGGTCAAACTGCTGGTCCGCTCCATGGACCGCGTGGGCCTTCTGGCCGACATCGCCGCCAACATAAGCATGAACAAGGCCAACATTCTGAGCGTCAACACCATAAACCGCACCCAGGAGCGGGTCGAAAACATCTTCGAGGTGGCCGTGGAAAACACCGGACATTTGGAATCCCTGCTGGCGTCCATCAAGAAGGTGCGGTCGGTTCATGAGGTCAAACGGATTGACCGGTAGTCGCGAATCTCTCTGTCGCCATCCAGCATTTCCGGTTTTGGTTAAAACGTCGGCCAACCAACACCGTCATTCCGGGCGGAGCTTGCGAAGACCTGGAATCCAGGCGACGGTCGAAACTGTTGGATAAAAACCGGCCGAAGTTATAACCAAGCCTGCATTTTTTCACCTTTTCGGCGTTGTTCTTCGAGGGTCCTCTCGGTTTCGCGTCTTTTTTCGGCCTGCAAAGCGAGTTCCTATCTTGGCTCGGCGCCGTACTGAAGCAGAAGCGCTACGAGCCGCTTTTGCTTTTTCAACGAAGCAATCACGAGGGGACATGTAAAATCCTCCCCCAGGTTCGGATCTGCGCCCGCGCGAAGCAGGATTTCCACAATTCGCCGGTCTTTTCCAAAAACCGCCTGCCACAGGGGAGTCACTCCCTCATCATATAGGGAAGTGTGCGTCAGGTTGGGATTGGCGCCCGAGAGAATCACCGCCTCCGTAAGCTCCACAAACCGTTCATACGCCTCCATATGAGAAGCTCCGGTTTCGCAGCCGGGTTCGAAAAAAGCTCTTTCCTCTTCGGTTACGCTTCCCAGGGTGTTGTGGCACATAAGGCGATAAAGAAAAGTATCGCCTTCCTTGTTCCGAAAATCGACCGGAGCCCCTTGGGAGACAAGAAACTGAAAAATACGAGCGCTTCCGGTGTAACTCTCCTTTCGCAGACCCACCCACGGGATGTTCACCAGATGGAGCCATTCGCCGAGCTTCCGGAGAGGAACAGAGTCTATCGACAGCTTGGCAAAAGCCGCGACCAGAGAGCTGAAATCTCCACCTTGAATCGAGGATGCAATGGTTTGTTCGGATGTCATTGTTTCATTTCTCCCGCAAAGGGTTGTCGAAAAAAAAGCACATGCGTATTTGAGATACGTTAGGGATGCAAACAATGAGCGCAACCCGCCGCTCTTCCATGGTGCGAAACAAATCAAAAAACAATCCATGGCAAAATTCGGAAGGAAGCTGCTGAACCAGTCTGCGGCTTCATTGTCCTGCTTGTCATTCGTCTCGAGATAGATGGCAAACTCGTAACAGGCAAAGCCATTCACTGACAAACGTCCCATGGACCAGCCAGGTGGAGGTCGAAGTTAGAAAGCGTACCGCCCATGTTGATACTGAAGACCGGACCGTAGTGGCCCAGGATGTCCCTGCAGACGAGCAGCCATTGATCGGATAGCTGCGATGTGGCCACCTCCGTTCGCTTCGGAGCTGAACCGTCGGGAAAAATGTAAAAGACATCCATCTTATCGGTCATTGTTTAACGCCCATACTTGGCGGTAATGCTTGCTTTTCCGATGGAATTGGCGTTTTGATCATAAATTCAATCATTGCCGCGCTCGCCTCGGGCGGGACCTCGATCTTTTCGATTTTAAGTGCGTGAACAGTAAATATGTATCGATGTGGCTCGTCGCCTATCGGCGGACACGCCCCGCCAAATGCGTGAGCGCCAAAGTCGGTGCGGCCAGTTGCAGCCAAGCCTTGATCGTTCGCTTACATATTTGACGATATCCGGTTTGCGACTGATTTCCAAATCCGTACGGCCCCGGACATCATCGGAATCGCCTGGTTCGACTATGCCGACTTCCAACGTTTGAGATGCGGAAGGGTCCTGGTCAGCAAATCCCGAGTCTGATCTTCAGGCATTATGTTTTGCTGGCTCATAATCGAAACGCACATGTCGATCCTGATTATAAAGGATTTGGGGGTGGGTGGAATGTAGGTTGGGTTGAGCGTCGTCAATTGTTGGGTTTCGCTACGGAATTCTATCAGACAAACAGATAAGGCGCGCGAAATGGTTGGGAAGTAAGTGAAACCCAACATGAAACCCGCTCAACCCAACCTACCCATTGCCGCTCCGCCAAATCCGTTACAACCAGGCTCGTTGGCCCTGGCCCGCCGCAGCCGTTCCTCGGCGCTTTCCGGACTCAGTTCCAGAATTTTCGGTTCGCTCATTCGCGGCCATGCGCCCGAGTATGTGGGACGCCAGACTGGCGACCCTGCACCAGGGCGGCACCAGGAAGCGGACGTTGCAGGCGATCAGGCGCAGATTGCCTTCCCTCTCCTGCCGGGACCAGCCGATGAACCTGTCCCCGCATTCGATGTGGCGGGGCGCGGAGGACCACGCAAGGCGTCGCTGTTCTTCAATGTCGTGGAGGGCCGCTATCGCAAGAACTCGACCATCCTTGCGACGAACATCGATTTCAAGGCGCTGGGCGGAATCTGGCGCGATGCTTTTCGTGCCAAAGGAACTTCAACGCCATCGACCTGACCATGAGTCTGACCTCTCTGGATTTCGTCGGGAGCGTCGAAAGACTCAGGCAGTACCGCAAATCAAGACGATCAGCCGAAACGGGAGGCGAGACCGCTTCGAATCGACACGGCTTCGCCTCCATGGCCGAAATCATCCCTCCAATCCTTCCCGGCGCGCAAATCGGTGCCGTTTTCAAGGGGGAGCGCCCGGAACAAATGACGCTCCGCTCGCCGAACGCATCGACAGGCTGGAGAGATAAATCGATCGACTTTCAGTCAAGCTGGACGCGCTGGCGGCGATGTTCGAATCCGCAAAGCTCCGAGCAATTTTCAAATCTTCAAATCGACCTTAAAAACCAAACTGTAAGGAACATCCGCGCAAGCCTGTCCCCCGGATAATCCGCCCTTGTGCAAAGCTATGTCCTCCGCTGGCTCTGCGCGGATTCCTTCTTTTTTTTCTCGCGGGCGGGGTCCAGGCGGGATCGGGCGGGGTCCCGAACGCGAGGTCAAGGGGCTTCCAAACCGGAAAAACATACGTGTCATCATCGATTTGCAAGAGGCCGAGGATTCGGAAAAGGACGGAAAAGGACCTGAAAAATCGAAATGGGCGGCAGCGGCCAAGCGTATCTCAAAAGAAGCGCCACTCAGGGGAGCGAGCGACGATCTGTTAAAATTGTCTCGCGACTTCAGAGAAAATTTCAATTTCAGAGAGCCTCCATGTTTCGAAAAAACGAATTCCAATGAATAAATATCGCCTCGACACCAACATCGCTGCATATTTTGCAGATGATCTTTCACCTTTTCATTCCGCTGTTTCAAGGAAAGGAAGATGAGCGAATACCAATTTTACGAATTCAGAAGCATCGACAAGCCGTTGACCGAAACCGAAATGGACGAAATCGCAAGCTGGTCCAGCAGGGCCGACCCGACACCGCACGGGGCCGTGTTCGTCTACAATTACGGAAGCTTCGGCAGGGATGAATTGAAGGCCGTCGAACAATACTTCGACGCAATGTTCTACATTTCGAACTGGGGCTCCGCAAGGCTCGTCTTCAAGTTTCCCCGAGATCTCGTCGATTTGGAGGCCGTCCGGCCCTATTGCATGTTCGAAGAAATCGATATCGAAAAGGCGGGCGAGAATGTTTTGCTCGACATTTCCTTCGACGACGAGGAAGGCGGCGGGGGATGGGTCGAGGGAGAGGGGTATCTTTCGTCCATGATCGGTCTCAGGGAGAGCATCCTTCGAGGAGACTACCGTTGTCTTTATCTGATGTGGCTACAAATGTGCCGCCTTTATTTCCACCGGAACGAACCGCAATCCGAATTGACGGAACCGCCGGTCCCGAGCGGCTTGAACAAGCTCGACGGACCTCTGAAAACCTTTATCGAAGCCTTTGGCATCGACGACGACCTTGTGGAGGTTGCGGGGACTTGGAGCGTCGAAGGGCCCGACAAAGGCTTGGATGCGCAAGAAGCCTTGGGCAAGCTTCCGACGAATGAAAAGAACGAATTTCTCTTGCGCCTGCTCCACGGAGAGCCGCTTTTGGCCGTAAAGCTCCTCAAAAGACTCGAGGAACTTTCCCGGGATGGTTCCGGTCTCGGTGATACGGGGGAAATCGCCCCCCGAAACATCAGGACGATTCTCGAAGAAATCGAAAACCACGAGAACCGAAAGAAAGAGGCCGAACAGAGACGAAAAGAAACCGAGAGACTGGAACGGCTCTCGAAACTGGCCCGGAACGAAAAGGCCCTTTGGGAAAAGGCGAACCGGCTGATATCGCAAAAAAAGTCCGGCGCATACGACGATGCGGTAAAAATTCTGACGGATTTGAAGACGTTGGCCGCGCATCAAGACACCCTCGCGGAGTACGACGGCAAAATCCGGGACATTCTCGAGCAATATAGTCGGCTGTCTTCTTTGAAGGCGAAAATGAGGAATGCGGGACTGACCGGTTGAAACCTGGAATGATTAAAAATCAACCAATTTCGGGAGATTCTTTTTCTGCCGGATTTGTTCCCCCTCGCGACAATCCGCACGGACTGGTTCGGATGCGTAGCGTGGATGGATCGATGCACGGGCGTTGTCGCTAAGCCAACTTCTCTTGAAATAGACGGCCTGGCAATCTTGCACGCAGTCCAACCCACCATTTTCCGCGCCAATTCGTCGCTTTTTCGAACGAATGATACCTCTGCAGCTCGGGAAACGGAGGGTTGGGCTTCGTACAAGCTCGAAGGCTGCGGGCGCAAACAAGCTTTTAACCAGCCCCGAACGCCTCCGCTCTGCCGACGTTCAGCGGATAATTGCCGGATCGAGTTTGAAGCAGGGAAATACGGCGGGCTTCGTTCCATTCCAGATTGTTTTTTCCCTCGTCGGGTTTGGTTCTAACGACGGCCAACCAAACCCGTCATTCCGGGCGGAGCTTGCTTTAGACCCGTGATCCAGGCGATGATCGTAACTGTTGGATAAAACCGGCCGAAGTTAAAACCAAGCCAGCTTGTCGCATTTGTATTCATTTTCAATCAATGATCGATATCGCTGATAAGCTCAGCATCTTGGCTTTCCTTTCCTCGCGCGTTTTCAGAAACAATTGGTATGGGGCTGGACCAAACACATTCTTTCCGTATTTCCCCACGCTCTCTTCGAAAAAACGTTCTATCTCATTTTCTTTCCCGCGAAATCTCTTCTCGTACATGCGTTTGAGTTCATTGACATAATTGGCTATTTTCATTTTGATAAATTCTTTTTTCGTCGGACATTGGTATTTCAGGAAGATTTCGAACAGGAACGGTTCGATAATCATGTCTTCGCCGTTGTCGAAGTCGTGTCCGATCGCCTGAGGTTCCAATTTGAAAATCTTTCGGATTTCAAAATCGACACTCTTTTCCAGAGTATCTTCCGAAACCGATTCCACACCAAAGTTCAGGACGTCTTCAATGTATGCGGGCGGGTCTTCGCCTACCCATCGAAGGATATCCGAAACGTGCATCAGTTCATGTCCGATGGAAACCTCTTCAGAAAAATATTTTTTCACTAATTTCGATATGTACCGAGGTTTCACGATGACAGGCAAATAGAAATATTCGTAACAATAATGGCCGCACATCTCCAGAATGCAATCCCTCTCCAAAGTTATCCCGATCATGGCACTGGAAAAATACCCCGTAAAATCTTCTCCATAATCGACATTGGAAAAAACATACGGCAAAATCGCTTCGTCATTGATTTCCAAATCGAGCGCCTTCAGCTTTTCCCAGTGTCCAGTCTCTTTAAAGACGCGAATCAACGTGTCTTCGTTGCGCTTTCGTACAATCTCCCTATAGGCACCGATGTAATTCATACAGGAATGTTCTTCGTACATGGTTTTCCTCCGTACAACTCGCCCGGCCTGCGTTTATGCAAGCGCCTTTGAGATAACCGTGGCAACGCGGTTTCCTCCATATTCGAAAAGCCACCCAGACAATTTTGCCCGTCCGGATTACCCTGATCGAAGCGGTATTCAAAACGCCAATATTGCCTCAGTTCAAGACATGTAAGGGCGTATGGCGTTCGATTGCAAGTTCGTCGCGCCATCCTTGCAGATGCAGCAGAGTGGCGAAGGGTTCGGCGAGTTTGCCGCCGTTGGGGATGTGCCAGGTGTGCGGTTTGAGCCTTCCGGAAGAGACGATAACCAGAGTTCCACTGGCTTGAATCAGTCTTTTCAAAAGGGGCCATGACTATTCTCCGTCTGTGTTTCCAATCGGTACGTTTTTTCCATTCATTCTGCAACATGATACCAAGACCGATTTTTTCTGTCGAGCATATAACCAGTTGTTGACCGATGCAAGATCGACGCGGTATCGTAACGGGAACGTGGAAAGCGCGGAGGTATGACGTGGCTGTCCTCTTCGCGAACAATTCGCGGGACGCAAATCGTTCTGCCATATTGTCGCAAATCATTGCAAAACCAGGGACGGAAGATGAGCCACTATCAATTTTACGAATTCAGAAGTATCGACAAGCCGTTGACCGAAACTGAAATGGACGAAATAGCAAGCTGTTCCAGCAGGACCGACCCGACGCCGCACGGGGCCGTATTCGTCTACAATTACAGAAGCTTAGACAGGAACCCTCTGAAAGCAGTCGAAAAATACTTCGACGCACTGTTCCACATTTCAAACTGGGGTTCCGCAAGGCTTGTCTTCAAGTTTCGCCGAGATCTTGTCGATTTGAAAGCCGTAGGGATCTATTGCATGTTCGAAGAAATTGATATCGAAAAGGCGGGCGAGCATGTTTTGTTCGACATTTCGTTCGACGACGACGGCGGAGGCGGATGGGGCGAAGGAGAGGGGTATCTTTCGTCCATGCACGGTCTCAGGGAAAGCATCCTTCGCGGAGATTACCGTTGTCTTTATCTGATGTGGCTTAAAATGTGCCATCTTTATTTCCACCGGGATGACCCGCAATCCGAGCTTCCGGAACAGCCAGTAGCGCGCGGTTTTAACAAGCTCGACGGACCTCTGAAAACTCTAATTACGGGAGACATTTACAGGAGCGCTCCATGGAAGATTACGATTACGCCGCAATTCGAAAATTTATAGAAGACGCTTTAAGCGAAGATGAATTTCAACGGTTTTGTTTCGATCATTTCCGGGAAGTCAGGAATAAATTTACGGCTGGCCAGACATACGGCGCACGCGTCATCGATCTTGTGGATTACGCCAGCCGATACGGGCATATCGAAAAGCTTCTTGAAAAAATAAAAGAAATCAATCCATATCAATTCGAGCGGTACACATCAAAGATCGCCTCCGGAGGATCGGTATCGTCCACCCTTCCGACACCGTCCCGGCAAACTCCGACAAGCGGAAACGTTACAGCGGATGATGTTCAAGGGTTGATTCAGGCGGGTCAAATCGGTTCCGTGAATGTACACTACCATTCCAATGGCACCGCGAATACCGGGATTTCATCAACATCGGACACAGAGACGGAACAAAACACCAAGGACGATTCGGATAAGGAAATTCAGGGAATATTCAAAGCTGAAATCGACGATTATTGCGAAAAAGCGGTCTCGCTCCACGAAAAAATACCTCTCGCCGGTTTCAAAACCCCATTGAGGGTAACCATTAAAATCGAGGACATTTATGTCCCGCTGAGGGCTATGCTCGACTCGCGATCCGTTGGCGAAGCATGTTTTGCCGATGCCGAGGATGCCGAAGCCCATTTGCGGAATCACGGATGCCGGGATGAAATATCCGTACTGGAAGCTTTTTCGGTGGCGTCCAGGAATAACCGCAGGGGTATCGTCATTCTGGGAGATCCCGGTTCCGGAAAAACCACCCATCTGAAACGCCTGTTGCTCTGGTGTTTAAAGGGAGGCTTATCGAAAATCAGCCTGCCGGAAGGCATTGTTCCGGTATTTTTGCCCCTGCGCGAGCTTAAGGACCTCGATAAGGGTCTCGACTCCTTTATCCAATCTCAGCTTGACCAACCGCATCTCGGGACGCCGGAAGGTTTCGGCGAAAGATTGTTGAAACGCGGCAATCTGTTGCTTCTTCTCGACGGCCTGGATGAAGTGGTCGATGCGGATCGACGTTCCAGGGTATCCCGATGGATCGACGACGCGGAGAAAATTTACAAGAGCTGTCACTTTGCAGTCACCTGCCGGTTCGCCGGATACACCGACGACGCCCGCCTGAACGAAGACTTTCTGGAAATGCATATGCGACCGTTGTCGCCCGAACAGGCCGAAGCGTTCGTCAAAAACTGGTATCGGATCGTTGAAACAAACAAGCCAGGTTTGTCCGAGGACCTGACGCAAGCCGGGATTATCGCCGAGGAACGAGCCGGGGATTTGATCGAGCGGTTAAAACAACAGGAATTCAGGGCCCGACGGGTGTTCGAACTGACCCGGAATCCGCTGTTGTTGACGAATATTTGCCTGGTTCATCATGCGAGAGGCAATCTGCCGCACAATCGCGCCGATCTTTACGACGAATGCACCGACGTTCTTTTGGAATTGTGGCGAGGTTCAATAGGACTGGAACCCAAAGTGACCGCCAAAACCGGACGTCGCGTTCTGCAGCCAGCCGCTCTTTGGCTGCACAAGGAAGAGGGCCGGACGCGCGCCACGGCAAAAGAACTGACGCCGATAATCGATCCCGTTTTGAAAGATGTGGGCTGGCCCTTCGATTCCACAGTTGAATTTCTCAAAGCCGTCCGGGACGAAAGCGGGCTTCTGACCGGATGGAATCAGGTCCAGTACGGGTTTATACATCTGGGATTCCAGGAGTACCTGGCGGCCCGGGAAATATTGCGCCGATCCGATACCGATCCTGAATTATTAAAAGAACTTGCCGGGCATTTCGGAAAAAGCTGGTGGCAGGAGGTGATGCTGTTGTTGTTGTCTCTGGGAGACCTGCCGCTTTTTACTCCGTTTATGCGGGAAGTCCTGAAACAACCAGCGGTCGCGGATCATCCGGAAATCATAGAAATGTGTCTTGACGATGCGTTTGAAACCTCGCCCCTGCCATTCGTTGAATTCCTGAAACAACCTCCCGGCCGGTATCGCAATTTTTGGAAACGCCAGCTGGTGGCGCTGCGGATACTGGAGAGGCTGGATAAGACCGCCATTGACGGCTTGGGATCGAATCTGGAAATACACCCCTTCGATCAAATCCGCAACCTGCTCATGTCACGGAAATACGAGGAACGACAGGAGGTCGTCTTTTCAAAGCCGAGCGGCTATGAACTGGTCAGGATACCGGGCGGCGTTTTTCAGATGGGAACCCGGGAGGAGGATATTCCGAAGTTGACGGAAAAATTCAGCGGCGGCGAAAGGTATTACAAATGGGAAACTCCACGGCACGAGGTTCGTGTACCCGATTTTTACATGGGCCGGTATCCTGTGACAAACGAAGAGTACGGACGGTTTCTGGCGGTGAACAAGGATGTGAAAGAACCTGAATTTTGGGGGGATCGGAAGTACAGTCAACCCAAACAACCGGTGGTCGGCGTGAGCTGGCATGACGCCAAAAAGTTTGCGGAATGGGCGAGTTTACGGCTTCCGTCCGAAGCCCAATGGGAATATGCATGCCGGGCGGGAGCAACTACTGAGTTTTATACCGGCGACAATGAACAGGATCTGGAACGCGCCGGGTGGTATGAAATAAATTCGGACTCGCAACTTCACCCAGTAGGTGAGAAAGAACCGAATGCTTTCGGATTGTACGATATGCATGGGAATGTGTTCGAGTGGTGCGAGGATGATTTCCACGAAAGCTACAAAGGCTCTCCCGGTGATGGCAGTTCCTGGCTTGACAGTCCAAGAATCGCGGATCGGGTTATCCGTGGAGGCTGCTGGAAAGGCGCTGCAAGGCACTGCCGTTCCGGGCTCCGGGGCAGGGAAGTGCCCAACTACCGGGACCACATTCTGGGCTTCCGGTTGGTTTGCCTCCCAGGTCAAGCCCTGAAGGATTTAAACAAACGGAAATAAAAGCAGGCTGAAAGCGGAGCGGCACATCAAGGCTGTTTCGCTTATCGTTCGCCGGGAAGCGGACGACAAGCGAATAAAGCCTCGATGCGCCGCAGAGCGAACGGCGGGACAGAGCAAATAGCTGAATGGTTCATCAATCGGAATCAAAGGGATATCAAATGAAAAGGCAATTAAAAATTCCCGGCAGTATTTTGCTATCGGCAAGGAGCAAGCGCCGGTTCATCCGCAAATTCATCGCCTATGAAGCGAAATGGATCGACGGCGAATGGTCGATATAAACATTTGTGTGGCACATGGAGCCGCTGATAGAATTTACAAAGATTGCGGATGCTTCCGCTTTTCGCGGAAACGTGATAGAAAGATAAGTGGTTCCGGACTGAGGCGCGAATCGGGTTGTCCGTGGCGGCTCCTGTAACAACGATGCAAGGAACAGCCGTTCGGCGACTCGGAACGGAAAATGGCCTGACAATCGGAACGATAATTCTGACTTCCTGTTGGTTGTCTCCCAGATCAACGGAAACGCTGGATGTTTCCAGCTGAACCGTGCGGAGTCCCGTCCCTGTTTTTCCAATATTTCGGATCAGGGCGAACATGCGATGCCGCGCCGGGGCTGGTAGGCTTGCTGGTCGGATAACGCGGAGAACGTCCCCGCACGGTTTTCCAATGGACAACACATAAAGCATACGAAAGGAGAAAAAACATGGAACCTGCAAGCTTGATCGTTGGAGCCTTGGCTGCTGGTGCCGCCGTGGCCGCCAAAGATGTCGGAAAAAGTGTCGTGAAAGATTCTTACGATGGCCTGAAACAACTCGTCGTGAATCTATTTAAGCAAAAAAAGAACGACACGGGCGAGATGGCCGTGGAAAAGTTCGAATCGAAACCTGAAGTTTGGAAAGGGCCGCTTGAAGATGCTTTGGCTGAAACCGGAGCGGATATGGATGAAAACATAATCAAGGCGGCCCGGCAGTTGATGGAATTGATAGAACCCAAACAGGCCGCCATGGGCAAATTCAATGTTCAAGCCAAAAACGTGCAAGGCGTGGTCCAGGCTGAAAAGATCGATTCGTTGACCCAAAACTTCGGCAAATCGTAGCAGGCATGTCGGAAAAAACATATCAAAACGATCCCTCGACAGTTCGCAACCTCGTTGAATCCGCATTGGGAGACGAAGAACTGAATGTTTTGTGTCATGATCATTTTCCGGAAGTTTTCAAGCAATTTACGACGGGACAAAGCAGGGAATATAAAATCCTGTTACTGGTTGAATTTGCTTTCCGCCACGGTTGCATGGATAAATTGTTGACAGTCGTGCAAAACGCGGCTCCATTGCAGTATACCCACTTCATGAGCCGCGTTCATGATATCAGGCCAGAGGAAGAGATACCAACGGAAAGACGGCCTGCCCAACCATCCGAACCCATATCATTTTCGGCTATCGGCCAAAAAATAGAAGGACCAGTGCAGGCCAATGTCATTGAAAATCTCACACAGAATTTTTTCTGTGTGGAATCAAGCAGGCCAAAACCCAAAAACGCTGAAAGCCACCCGCACGGCGGCACCTATCGACCGGAAACGGCTTTGGTATATTCCAAAGAGCGAGAACCAAAACCACATGCAAATCCTCGCAAACCAATCCGTTCCGAAGCTGTTTGGCAAAGCGTCTTCTTCGATGGGAGCCGCGACCTTGGTCCAGCTCTCATGGGCCGCCCCTTAGGTCCAGCTGATGCTGCAGTGTGCCCAACAATTCATGAGGTGGGGGTACTTGTACGTCAGCTGCAAACAGCCTTCAGCGCCCGTATTTTCGGAGTTCCCGGAGCTGGCAAGTCCGTATGTGGCTACCAAGCAGCGTTGCATTTTTCAAAGCAAGGTTTCCTGATCAAACGCTTGGTTGACCCCGAGGCGCGAGCTGTCAACTTTGAGCGACCAATACCGAACGAGCGCATTCTTTACCTGATTGATGACGCCCACCTGATGGCACCCTCGGTTCTCGATCAATTGGAAGAACTGGCCGATTCCAATACCTTGCTGCTTTCGATCCACAGCGCTGCGGAGAACCAAAGTGTTACCCGAGGGGCAATATTTCTGGACCATAAGCGCGCAGTCAAAACGATCGCGAAAGATCTGCGCGCAAACCGTGCATGCACGCTCAAAGCTGTTCGCCGCGCCGATGACCAAATCGGCGAGCGCATGATGGATTCGAGCCTCGACCATCGTATCAATGATGCCGAAACACATGCCGAATTCCCATGGCAATTTTGTTTCATTCTGGGGGGTGGATGGCGCCGATCAAAACAAGCCGCCGACGCGGCAAAGATGGCCAATGCGGACTATGTGTTAGCAGCGATTTCGGTACTGCAAATAGCATCACGAGATTCGATAGCAAGCGAAGATGATGTGACAGCCTTGTGCCAATCTCATGGCCTGAATCCACTTGTCGCCACCAATGGCATCGCTTGGTTGGCCAAAGAGAGACATATTCTCTCCATGCAAGATTGCCGTACACCTCACCAGCGATTCGCAGCAGTCGTACTACATCAGATACTGATCAATCGAGACGTCGAGGGGCGACGCGAAGTGTTCCGGTTGATCGAATCCATTCTTTGTGATTCGACATATCCACTCCTGGGCATTCGAAACGTGCTTCATGAACTCAGATTTGGTTACGGTGACTATAGGTGGAGCTGGATGAAACCGCTTCAAACATCAACAGTTCATTGGCTTTCTGACCTTTGTTGGCAAGGAGACAACGATGACGACCGGAATTACGGATGCTTGGTACTCAATGAGCTGTGTGACTTCATTGGGGAA
This sequence comes from Desulfobacterales bacterium, assembly GCA_963674505.2. GTDB lineage: Bacteria > Desulfobacterota > Desulfobacteria > Desulfobacterales > SKZT01. Next base: position 3,026,730 of record CAXXIG010000001.1, on the reverse strand, counting down.
GGGGTAAAGGTTCTGATCGAACCGAAGAAAGCTCTACTTGCAGAATGGATCACTACACCAGGGCGGGCCGGGTATGGATTAGGCATTTTACTTTTAAACGCCGTTCGACAAAACGATGAGGGACTATGCCGAAAGATCTTGGCCATGGTCTCTCCGGAAAATCTGGGGGCGGAGTTCTCGAATGTCACAATCGAGTCGGCTTATGGTATCACCCAACTGCTTCGTTCTGCGTATTGTCGTGAGCTTCCCGACTGGACATCGCGACTGGCAAGCTCCATCGACCGGAACAAGCTGAAATCGATAGCAATCGAGCGGACCGAAAGCGATCAAGCTTTTCTTTTCGCCCAGGTATGTGAAACGGTGAGCTTGTTCAACGACTCACTCGCCCTCGATATGCTGGAGGAATACCTTCCAACAGCTATGGAAATCCTCTCGGCCGACCCGTTTGACGGATTCCATTCACTGCAAGACGTCGCAATGAGGGTCCTTCGTGTTTTTGACCCGCTTGGCATATATGTTGGCAAACTAAAGCCAGACGCAAGACGCAGAAGAATTGCACGGCAAATTTGTTCCGCGATAGATGCGGAGCAGCTTGCAGCACAAATTTCCGAGGTGCGACCAAGGCAATTCCAGCAAGCTTCATTTTTCCTCATATTTTTTTTCAGGAACGCACCGAGAAAGGCCAAATCAGTAATCGACAGACTGAATTGGGCACGGATAGCGGCCACCATAGGCGACGACTGGGCAAACCCACCTCACGAGTTGGAGGTGCTTATAGGTGTTCTCTACACTGCCGAGGCTGGAAGGCAGGCGGTTGCGAGCTTCGTTGCACAGCATGCGGACAACATACACAAGTTTCCACCCCGCTTTGTTCTGATTGCGCCAGAGACCGGAATTCAGCATGTCGCTGATGGTCGGGAAATCCGAATCGTCCAGCATAACCATGTAGCATGGGATTATGGTACGTTCGTAATCGAACTCTTTGCCGAGAAAAGACCCGACCTGATGCACGCGATGTTACATCCACATGAAGAAGGAATCGCGAAGGGGCTTTCCGGCCAGAATTCGAGTTGGTTCAAAAGCGCTGGAGCCTTCTTGCAGTCGCTGCGCAGCCATTCTCCGGATGTGTTAATGTCAATTCTTACAAAGATAAATGTGGGCGATGCTTCGAAAGGTTGGACGGACAGCCTGGTTCGCGGGGGAAGCGCACGCTCATCTGTCGCGATACTCGTTGATGCTGCCATTGATCAAGCAGGGGAGATTGGCGAACTTGCACGAAAATTGAGAAAACGCTTTCAGGCTTCTTCCGTTCCAAAGGGGACGCCGCAGCCATTTACCGGGCGACGCACACGGTTTCGACGACAAAAAGGCTGAGCGCTTTTGGCACAGGTCGATTCTTTTCAGGACGGCGTCCGGCAGATAGTTGGAGAAAAAGTCGCGGCTATTCTCCGGACTGTATAGTGTGTTGCGGATGAATTTGTCGTGGGGGCTGGAGATGTCCGGCATTGCGAAGCACCGTTGTCGTTTTCAACCGATGAGTTCGCGGATTTCGTCCAGGCTGGCGGCGGTATAGAGGCGCTGTTGAATGGCCTTGAAAATTTCCTTGTCGTCGATTTTGACGATGTCCCGAAAAAGCCGCATGCCGTCGGTTCCGAATTTCATCTTGAAACCGATTTCAATCATCTCAAGCAAGGCTTTCTTTTCGCCTTTTTCTTCGCCCTTCTCTTCGCCCTCCTGAAACCATTTTTCAGCCAAGGTCGTCATGGCATCCCCTCCCAAATCCGGCAGTGCCTTTTGCAAGGCTTCGCCGAGTTGTCGTTCGGTCAATTTGTTCGTTCCCTTTGCCAAATATATTATGATCGTCTCCAAGAATTCAAGTCCCGTGTTCTTGCTCGCCAGGTCGCGCAAAAGTGCGAGGATTCCCGGGAGCCGTTGGGCCAGTTCGTCGCTGAAAATGTATTTCATCAGCAGCAGGGCGGCCCTCAGCATAACCTCGCCCTTGATCTGGCCGTCGTCGTATTTGGAGAGGTCCGCGACGGGAAACCGGAAGTTCGGGACGCAGAACTTCAGTTCGTCGTCCATGTCGAAAAGGGCGTGGAAATCCTCGGGGACGTTCCATTTCGATTCGCCGTGGTAGAGGACCAGGGGGACGACCGGCGCGAAGCGGAAGGGTCTGGGCGGAAAACTCTGGCCCGCTTTTTCGGCCTTCTTTTTTCTTTTGCGAAATTTCCGGAGGTCCCCGGACCAGATTTTCACCATGACTCTCAGCAGCTGGAAGGAGACCAGGCGGTCCGGATAGCTCTTGTGCTCCAGAAGGCAGTAGATATAGCCAGGCTGGCCGTCGGTGGTGTCCGCCTTGCAGAGCAGGTCCGAAAAATGCTCGCGAAGCTCCCTGTCGATGAACGAGCCTTTCACGGGCTTGATCGAGGCGGCATCGATTTTTTTCAGGACGGCGTCCGGCAGATAGTTGGAGAAAAAGTCGCGGCTATTCTCCGGACTGTATAGTGTGCTGCGGATGAATTTGTCGTGGGGGCTGGAGATGTCCGGCATAGCGAGGAACCTGTCGTTTTCAGTTGATGAATTCGCGGATTTCGTCCAGGTTATCGGCGGTCCAGAGGCGCTGCTGAATGGCCTTGAAAATTTCCTTGTCGTCGATTTTGACGATATCCGGAAAAAGCCGCAGGCCCTCGTTTCCGAATTTCATTTTCAAACCGGTTTCGATCGCCTCCAGCAAGGCTTTCTTTTCGCCCGCTTCTTCTCCCTTTTCCCGGCCTCTTTTTTCACCATTCTGAAACCATTTTTCAGCCAAGGTCGCCATGATATCTCCTCTCAAATCCGGCAATGCCTTTGGCAAGGCTTCGCCGAGTTGTCGTTCCGTCAATTTGTTCGTTCCCTTTCCATTCAACCGACGAATTCGCGGATGTCATCCAAGTTGGCGGCGGTGTAAAGGCGCTGCTGAATGGCCTTGAAAATCTCCTTGTCGTCGATTTTGACGATATCCGGAAAAAGCCGCAGGCCGTCGGTTCCGAATTTCATTTTGAGACCGATTTCAATCATCTCAAGCAAGGCTTTCTTTTCGCCCGTTTCCTCTCCCTTTTCCCGGCCTCTTTTTTCACCTTCTTTTTCGCCGTCCTGAAACCATTTTTCAGCCAAGGTCGCCATAGTGTCTCCCCCCAAATCCGGCAACGCCTTTTGCAAGGCTTCGCCGAGTTGTCGTTCCGTCAGTTTGTTCGTTCCCTTCGCCAAATATAATATGATCGTCTCCAGAAATTCAAGCCCCGTGTTCCTGCTCGCCAAGTCGCGCAGCAGCGCGAGGATTCCCGGGAGCCGTTCGGCCAGTTCGTCGCTGAAAATGTATTTCATCAGCAGCAGGGCGACCCTCAGCACCACCTCGCCCTTGATCTGGTCGTCGTCGTACTCGGAGAGGTCGGCGACGGGAAACCGGAAGTTCGGGACGCAGAATTTCAGTTCGTCGTCCATGTCGAAAAGGGCGTGGAAATTCTCGGGGACGTTCCATTTCGATTCGCCGTGGTAGAGGACCAGGGGGACGACCGGCGCGAAGCGGAATGGCTTGGGCGGGGGACTCTGGCCCGCTTTTTCGGCCTTCTTTTTCCTTTTGCGAAATTTCCGGAGGTCCCCGGACCAGATTTTCACCATGACTCTCAGCAGCTGGAAGGCGACCAGGCGGTCCGGATAGCTTTTGTGTTCCAGCAGGCAGTAGATGTAGCCCGGTCGGCCGTCGGTAGTGTCCGCCTTGCAGAGCAGGTCCGAAAAATGCTCGCGAAGCTCCCTGTCGATGAACGAGCCTTTTACGGGCCTGATCGAGGCGGTGTCGATTCTTTTCAGGACGGCGTCCGGCAGATAGTTGGAGAAAAAGTCGCGGCTATTCTCCGGACGGGATAATGTGTTGCGGATGAACTTGTCGTGCGGGCTGGAGATGTCTGACATTATCAGCCTGTCCACAGGAAGTCCGCCGTGTAATGGGTGACTTCCGTTCCGTTTACGTTGCGCACGACTTTTGCGATGCCGAGGGGCTGTCCCGTGGAAAACTGCATCCAGTAGCGTGTCTGGTGGATGAAGTGGCGTTTTTCATCGTCCGGATGGGTGTTGCCGGAAAGGACCATTTCGCCGCTTTCGTGGTAGTTTCTGGTTTTGGCGGCGTCGGCGCGGACGGCGGTCAGGTAGCGTCCGAGGGGAAGCGAGAGGTCCCATGCGGGGGAGCCTTTTTGCTCGTCGAAGGCTGCGGGCAGGCTGTTGGCGAAGGCCGGGGTGCGAATCCAGCCCAGTTCGTCGGTTTCGTCGCCCTCGCCGTTTCCCACGTAGTCTCTTGCCAGCAGAAAGGTCCGGATTTCGTGGGTGCGACGCAGTCCCACGGCAGGTTCTTCGGCGCGCTCCGGGGTGCCGCCGGGTGCGTGGGGGCCGGGGTCGATGGCCGTCAGTGTATTGCCGTCTGCGACGACCTGCAAGGTCAAAGTGGGGGAAGGCCCTGCGGCTTCGATGTAGAGGGTGTCGTCGGGTCCGAGCAGGCAGATGCCGATTCGTCTTGTTCCGCCGGCGGGGACGGTCGCTGCGGCCAGGGCGGTATGCACGGCATTGCGGATGGCTTCCAGGGAATCTCTTGTTGAAACGTTCACCGTCGCGGTGGCGGTGCCGTCGCTAAAAATCCATTGGGCGTCGGCTTCCGCATTGGCTACGTTTTTGCTCCGATATCCGGGGCGCAGCCGGGTGCCGGGGGCGGCGAGCCCGACGCCGGGCCATCCTCGGGCTTTCAAGTCGCTGCTTGTGCTTCCCGTCAGCTTTTCCAGCAGGGTTTGGTCGGTTCCGGCAGCTGCCGTGCCGGAAGCGGGAATCCGGATGCTGCCTGCCAGGCCGGGCGCTGCCGTCTCCACCACGATCTTGCCGTCGGGATAGGCCGCCGCGCGGCCCGCGCCGCTGTTGAAGAGGTCTTCGTGGATACGCCTCGCCGCTTTTCTGGCCGTGTAGTCGCCCGACGGAAAGGTCACCTCCACCACGCTTCGGGAAGGCAGATCGGCGACCCCGCCGTTGTCGTCGAGTTCGATATGCAATTTGGCATCGTCCGCCAGGTTGAACGTGTCGCCGTCCAGGTTGTTCAAATCCGGACAGGTCAGCAGCACGCTGGCGTGAATGGCCGGGGCGCGTTCGATGTCGCGATTCAGCGCGATTCCTTTCATGAGGAATACGACGGGTTCGAGCGAGGACATGCAGCCGCTTCTTTGAGATTCCATGAGCAAGTAATCGGGCGGTGCGGTCCGTCGAATCTCGTACGCTCCCCAATCCAGCTGGCGATTTGTCAGGCTGACCGCATCCAGAACCGTGGCTTCGCTGATGAATCCGGCCAGCAGGGCGTCCTTGTAGTGTTCGATTTCTATCTGGGCCATGTCGGGCACGGTGCCGCCGCCACTGGCCGTCAGGGGCAACGGCGCAGGGGCCGCCGAGAAGCCTGTGGCAGTATTGCCGGTGACTGCCGCGTCGGCTATGGATGTGGAATTCCTAAGGGTCAATTGAAAAGCCGTGCCTGCGCCGACGGTTTCGATGACCATCAAGTCTCCGGGGCGAACGCCCGCGCGGACCTTCCATTGGCATTGGCGCTCCACCTGCGCGGCTGCTTGCTTTTGGCTGGTCACTCCGGAAAATTGTACGGGAAACGTCGCGGTGCCGGACGTGTCCGTGAGGACGATATCGATCCCCTTGCCGTCGAGTACGCTGATGGTGGACGGAAACTCCAAGGGTGCCAGACGGGCGGGTGCGCCGGCGATCAGGGAAGTCGCGCTGCGGGTCGGCGCCGCGCCTTCGGTGACTTCTATGGAGAGTTCTCCGGGGCGCACCGGCGGGGTCAGGGAGTAGTTGTCTTCCAGAAGCGTGCCGGTGGCGCCTCCGCCGGACACGGAGAACTGGATGCCGCCAGGCGTGGGGTTTCCGGCGGCGGGCGGGGGATGGTTCAAGGTGCGGGTAGACAATTGGCTTCGAACGCGAAGGACAGGAGGCGTGGCCGAGGTGTCTGCTTCCGCGTCGTAGACGGCCTGGCGGGTCGCGCCCTGTGTTGCCGCGGTGATCAAAAGATCCTCGATGCTCGTCCCCCCGCCCGAACGGACCGGGACCGCGTCCAGGTCCAGAACGTTTCCGAAGCCCTGTCCGCTGAACTGCCAGGCATGGCCGCCGCTCGCGGGCGCCACCAGGAAACCCAGCAGAGTATCCCCCGGAGAAAAAGTTTCCGAGGAGAAATTGGAAAAATCCAGTTCGAGGGTCAGGGTGGCATCGCCGCGTCCCCGGGTCTGCAAGACCACGTGGTTGGTCGCATCGATGCCGATCCAAACGTCGTCCGGCAAATTTTCCGCATACCAGGCCACGGCGTCGATCAGGGAGCCGACGGACGCCGGAAGCGGTCCTGCGGTCTGGCTGGCGGCGCCTCCTGCCGTGACCTCGATTTCATGGGCCTTCAGGAACCCGAGCTGCCGGGTTTCTTCCGGCGAGCCCGCCGTAGCCAATGGTTCGTCGGCCGTCACGGTGGCGTGGTCCGCGAACAGCCGGATTGCGGCGACGCTGCGGCCGTCGGCCTTGACGTTGACGATTCCGCAATCCAGAGCCACTTGGGCCAATGGGGGAGCGATGGTGGCCGTGCCCCCTGCTTCCGTGACGTTCAGGGCCTCTTTGATGGATGCCGGTTCGGTCTCGACGGTCACCTGGCCTTCGACGGAACTCAGCACGAGGTTGATGGCGCCGTCGCGCTGGATCTGCAAAGAGCGGGGAGTGCCTGTGGTCGCGCCTGCAAAAAAGGACTGCGTGGCGCACTGGCCGATTCGCCGCAACGCGTTGCGGATTTCCTCCTGGGTGGCTTTCGCGCCGTTTCTCACATCGCCGCCGCCTTTGGCTTCGATGCGCATTTCCTTGAAATCGATCTGCGCTTCGGCAAAGCCCAGGGCCAGCAGAAGCATGGGATTGCCCAGGCGCAGTTGCCATCCGTGCCCGCAACCTCTGGTTTCGACATGCAGCCTTTGGTTGCCGCTCGGCGTGGCGATCCATGCCCGCAGGGCAGGCGCCTGGGCGTTCAGGCGATGCACCGCGTCTGCCAGGGAAGCGGCCCTCTTCATGTCCACGGAAAACACGCGCTCCACGGTGGCGTCCCCCGCGCCGGGTCCCACTACCGTCACGGGCAATACCGTGTCGTCGGGCAACGATGCGGAGAAGTCGTCTTCGCTGCGCACCATGGCTGGCGCGGCGGCGATCTGAACCCGACTGATGGCTACGACTGCGGGACTCGCATCCAAAACTTCGAAATCGTAAATCTGGCATTGGCTGGGCAGTTCCGTCTCCGGCATGACCGGGTCGGTGGTCAACGCGGAGGTCCCGCCCCTTGCGATGTTGAAAGGGTCGGAGGCCGGGGTCGATGTGAAATTCACGGTAAACCCGGCGGGGACTTCGATTCGAAATTCAATGCCGCCGCCCGACGGGGTTTCGCCCAGGGTGAATGGGTTCACCGGCAAGCCGTCCAGGTGGAAGGGCGCGCTCAAGGTCGCGCCCACCGCCATTTGATCGGGCACTGAGGCGGAAACCTCGGTCGCCGCGTACTTGGTCCTGTCGTCCAGAAAACCCGCCATGGCCAGGCCCGGCGAGTCGTCGAGCCGCAAGGTATGGCCCGACTGGCCGTAGAAACTGTTTTCGAACGATATCCGATACGCAATGCGCACGGACAGGTTCGTGAAATGGTTTGCGATGGCTTCGGCGACCGCTTCGACGCTCCCCTCGTTTCCGGTGAAGGACAGCTCGCTGTCGCCCGCGCCGTCGATGTTCAGCGTGAGTTTTTCGCTATTTGCGGGCAGGCGGTCCTTCAATGCCAAGTCCACGCGCGCGGGTTCGGCGTCGAACGGGACGATTACGGAATTGCCGTCGATATCGACCGCCACCCAGCCCGGTCCGTCCAGTCGCACATCGCCCGCGCCCAGATCGGCGGATTGAATTTCCTCGGGTCCGTTTTGGGCGAACCCGAACGGATTGGCGCCGCCGCTGAATTGCTCGTCGGCGATACCCACCGTATGCCCGGCGCTTACGCGAACCACCAGGCGGTTTCCGTCCATTTGAATCTGATTGATCGCGTCCGCAGCTGTGTACGGCAGCGTGGAACGTCCGACCGCATCGTGGACCAAAGCGCAGAATTGATGGGGGGCCAAGGCGTTGGAATCCGCGATACTGCCGTTGAAGGCGCATCCGGCCGTGTTGATTGCCAAAACGGGGGCGCTCCCGCTGTTTTGCGCTTGAAAGTCCCCTGCGGCAGAAGCTTTGCGCACGGCAATCTGGATTCCGGACCCGATCGCTGCGGTCTGCGCTTTGATCCGGCCTGTGTCCGACACCCAGGCGATGACGCCTTCGGTTTTCCGGGCGATTTTGCGCGCCAGTGTCGCGGCATCGGCATCTCCCGCCTCCATATCGATTGCTAAAGACTTTCCCCGCACGGTGATCTCCAGCCGGGTCGCCGTCAGGGCGTCGCCGACGAATGCCGCATGGCTCGTATCGATCTCCACCTGTGCGGCCGTGCCCAGAACGGGGACCCCGTAAGCGTTTGTGAAATCGATGCGGCCGGCACTCAGAGGAATGTCGCCTGTGGCGCGCAAACGGCTGTTGGCGGTATCGTAGAGGAGGCGCAGCACTTCGCTGTTGCGCGTTTTCGAATCGGGGAATGTCACCGCTGCGGCGTTCAACTGCAACTCCAACCGATTGTTCGCATCCACTTGCGCCTGGATCGGCCCCGGAGCGGCGGGCCATCCGGATGTCAAATAGCTTTGAAAATGACTTTCCAGCTGTGCATGCCCGACTTGGTCGAACCTGGCAAATACGCCGCTTCCCTTTCCCTCCGGGAGGTTTTCGAAAGCCGCCGAAGAATCGCTGTCCACGACAATGGACGCCCCCGAGCCCCGTCGATGCGTCTCCAGCACGATCACGGGTTCGACCCGAGCCTGAACCGGAACGCCCAGGGCGGTGTTGAGCCCGTCCAAGGAGCCTTGCACGGTCGTATCCGCCGCCGCATGGGGGTAGTTGGTCCCGTCGATGGAGATGGTGTGGGAATTGCCGAACCCCCGGTCCAGGGCGATCTCGCCGCGCAATCTCGGACGATGCGCGCCGTAGAAGAAAAATTCGGTGGCCCGTTCGTTGACCCGCAGCACCATCTGATCTCCGACCAGGCTGTAGGGCGCGGGATTTTCCGCGAACAATTGCGCGCGCATCGGTTCCACGATGGTCAATTCGGGGGTGCCGGGCCAGCGTCGGACCTCCCGCAGGCGGTGGTTGTGACCGCTGACCTGGGTCGTATTCAAGCCAGAAGGCAGGCGTCGCCGTCGCAGAAGGTCGAACAATTGCCCGTGGTCCAGGGTGATGCTGTGATTGTGCGCTGCGGCGCCGGATAGCGAGTTCCATAGGTTGAACGTGTGGTTTACAGGCAGCGGGCCCCAGTTCCAACCTGCGGTGGTCTGATTGAATTGCAGCCTGTGGAGGTGATCGTCGGGTTCTTCGTTTTCCGTGGTAAAGACGTCCAACACGGCCTGGATGTACTTGAACCCCGCAAAGGCGTGCCGGTGGCCGTTGGTCTCGGAAAATACAACCCCGGAAGGCTCTCGCATGCGCACCACATCCGAAAGCTGCTCCCGCGTGAAGGTGGTTTCGTGAAAATGGCGCTCGTTTACGGTGGTGCGCACCGTGAGCGATTCCGGCAAGGGGCCGTTTTCGATCACGTTTTTGTCGATCAGTATCCAGTGTTCGTGGGCAGGCGCGCCCTGCTCGTCCAGGGAAATCGCGATGGGGTTTACGAAAGGCGGCTGTTCTTCGTTGTCCGAGGTGTAATAGGCCATGGACAAGGGTTTTCCCTCCACGTGGCCTTTTCCGGGGACCCAGGCCAGAAAGGGGAAGTTGCGGAAACCGTGCGTGGAGGAATCCTGAAATACGATGGGAAGGGTCATGTTGCGATTGGCCGCATTGGGCGGCGACGCGGTATCGGCAACCCGGCGCTGGTGTTCCTCGGCATGGAAGTGCAAGTGGTGCTGCGCGCTGCGGCCCGTGCTGTCGATGTCCGCGAAGTGCATCCCTTGGGGCAGGCGATGCCCCACATCCACCCACACATGGTTTTGAGACAAATGCACGTAGACGGAATAGGTCAGCACCCGTTCGTCTTCCGCCCCCGGGTCGTGGCCTTCATGCCAGCTGGTATGCACGATATCCAGAGAATTCTGGCTGTCGCTTCCGTTTTCGTTGTCCTTGATGACATCGATCACGATGCCCCCCCGGGCGGCCAGGGCGTTCTTGTTCTCCTTTTCGTTGAAGTCGAAGGCGTACTCGTTGTCGATGTCCTCGTTGGTAAGGACATTGCTGGGAATATGGCTGAAAATTCCGTGGACAGCCTGGCCGCAAAGCCAGTTTTCATCCTTTCTATATGGAAGCTTGTACGGCGAACTGCCAGCGTCCTTGCCGTCGAACAGGGAGTGCTTGTCCCTGCCGTCGTCGATGAAATACCACCACATGAAAAACGGGATCACGCCCGCCGAGAAGATGCTGCTGAAGATGAGAAAGGACTGAAGGAAAAAATATTCTCCGGCATTGTCCTCTCCCCACAGAAACGGCAATCCGACCATGCCGTAGACCACGAGTACGGCGAACGCCACGAACGCTCCGATGGCGGCGCCCCGGCTGCCGGACTCCAGGTCCGCCAGAATGATGATCAACGCGATGACCGCCAGAATCCAGGCCGCGAATACGATGGACATGGTCCACCAGTCCGCGTACACCGACATGGTGAACGGGTTTTCGTCGGTCAGGGCGTACAGCACGTTGTATCCGGTCAGAATTCCCAGCACCAAGCCGAATATCAACAGGCAGATCGTTCGGCCGGTCCAGCCGTTTTCCAGAGAAAAATCGTCCCAGGCGAGAAAAAAGCTGAAAAAGGTGACAACCCATGACATGGGTCCCCAGACCGCCCACAGCAACCGGACCAGGGACACCTGCGCGGCATCTCCCGAGTCCCGGTTTTGCTTTCGGTCCTGGAAGTACCACACCGACCGGGCGAAATAGTAGATGGTCCGGATGACGGTCACGTTGGAGTAGTACTTCAGCGCGCGCATGGCGAAGGAGAGCGCCCAGTTGGAGGCGGTGCCGTCGTGGAAGGACTGGAACAGTCGAAGCAGCAGGTTCAGTCCGAAATTGCCCTGGTCCGTGAACATCCAGTTCAGGAAAATACTGCCCCCGTTGTCGTCTCCGCGGGCGCGGTTGATCTTGTCCGGCCACGCGGCGCGCATGAGCGTGTGGACCGCGTGCCAGACGATGGTCACAACGCTCAGGGTCCCGTCGAACCATCGGTCGTTGTAGTTGTCGGTTCGCACCGACTCCCAGATCAGGAAAAACGTCGCCAGAATGTTGGTGGCCAGATCCATGCCCCAGTAGGCGCCCGGATCTTCATGGGGCGCGGCCTTGACCTCGTCCAGGTAGCAGAGTCCCTCGCCCGGCATGCCCTGGGGGCCGTCGCCGAAGGACACGGAGCCCGACGCCTGGAAACGAAAGGACGCGTTCAGCAATCCGCCGTATTCGCTTTGAAATTTGGATATGAATTGGCCGAAAGCGGCGGTCTGCGAATCGTCGATCTGATCGACGACCTGGTGCAGGATTTGGCACACCAAAGTTTTGATATCGAAATCGGCGCTCGCCCAGGGGGCTTGCTCCAGGCCTTCTCCCACGTACTGCCTCAGGGTGACTGCCGCCCGGAACGCGCGATGCGCGGCCACGTCCCGCCGTCCCGACAGCAACGGTTTTTCCAGGATGAGAGTGATGTCGTCGATTTGCTGCTTCAAAAGATCGTTGGCTGCCTGTCCGCTTATGTCCGGCAAGGAGGCGCAAAGCTTGTCCACCCACTCGTGCAGTTCCGCTTTCAATCCGACACCGCTCAAACCGCCGAGAGTCGAGAAAAAGTCGCCGCTCAAATCCGCGACGCCATCGTCCGACCCCAGGCGATCCAGCAGGTCTTGCACGAAGGAAAAAGGCCCGTTTTCCCCCAGAAAGCTGTCGCGCAAGCCATCGACGACCCCTTCGAACCACTGGTTTCGGCTCTGGGCGAAATCTTGCAGGCCTTCGCCCAGATCGCCGGCTCCCATGACGCCGAACGCGAAGTCCGCCATGTCGTCGTAGGTGCGTTTTCGAGCGCCTGCCTCCAGGGCGATTCGAATGCGATTGCGATGCAAAAGTGCGTATCCCAGCGACATACTCTCTCTCCCCCGCTATCCCACGCTCACCGAGGCGCTGCCTTGGGCGCTTGCGCTCCCGCTCCCGGTGGCCAATGGGATTGCTCGTAGCATGTTGTCGAAAGCCACTTCCACCCGCGCAAGCTCCGCCGTGGCGTTTTCCCCGATGGCGCGTCCCGTGGTTTCCAGCAACTCCCGCAAACGCGCGGGCAAGTCCAGAACGGGCAGAAAATCGGCCAGGATTTCTTCGTATTCGGGGTCCAGCGTGCTGGAGATGATTGCGGAGGGCGACAGATCGCCGATGGTCCCCACCACGTTGCTGTAGGTTGCGTCCAAGGTGTCGATGGTCCCTTGATCGATAAGGGTGGACAGGCTCAGCAGATCGCCCACCGCGTCCCTGGCGGTTTCCAGAATCGCCCGCAGCGGTTCCGGATCCAGCGCCCCGGCTGCGGTTTCGATTCGCCCGTAAAGGTCGTCCAGCGGACCGGTGACAATGGACAAGTCGATGCCGCGCAGCAGGTTTGCCGCCTCCTCGATGGCATCGACGGTCCCCCCCACGCCGTCCTCCCCGGTGATGGAGTCCACTTTTTCGTGCAGCGCGCCGGTCATGTCCGATACGCCTTTGGCAAGCAGCCGGATGTATGGGGAAAACGTCTGGAATGCCATGACGATGGTGGTCAGCGGTTCTTTCAGGCTGTCTTCCAAAGCTTGGCGCACGGTTTGCTTCAAAGCGTCCACGCTGGCCGGAGGTTCGCGAAACTGGGCGAACACGCCGCCCCCGTTGAGTTGCTGCACCTTGTAGTAGTCGAGGAGTTTTTCCTGCAGTTCGCCTGCCGACCGATCCAGCTGCGCCGAAATCTCCTCCCAGGGCTGTCGCGCGTTGTCGAAGATGTCGGCGGCCCGGTTCAGACGTTCCAGGGCTTGGATCAGGCGGCGTCGCACGGGGATTTGCTTGTGCTGGCGAAGGATGTCCATGGGGAATGACCGTACGAGGGTTGCGAGGTCGCGGGCAGTGGAGGAACCCAGCAATTCCGGGCCCTGTCTGCCCGCATCTTGCATAGCGCGCGCCAGTTCGCCCGCGACGACATCGCGCTCGACACTTCGCACGGCTTCTCCCGCAGAGGCAAAGGCTGTCTGCAAAAGCCCCAGATCCACGTCGTCCAGTTTCGCCACGGCCTGGTCCACCATCTCGTTGACGGCGGCCGAGGCGTCTCCGGGTTCGCTGAACAGATCGGAGCAGTCCTGAAGCAAGTCCCTCGTGTCGGCCAAGAGCGATGTCCAGGACTGAATGTAGTCCAGCACATCGTTGATGCCGTCGAAAAGCGTATCGACCCCGGAAACCTCGTATACCTTTTCAATGGCGCTTTCGATGGCGTCGTCCACCGGCTGCAAGAGGACCGACGGACGCAACGCCTCCAATTGCGCGACGATCCCGGCGTGAATTTCCACCAGGGGATCGACTACGACACCTACGTCCAGGATGTTCACGCGGGAGGCCAGGCTGTTCATTGAGGCTTGCAATTGACCGAGCAGATCCGACGGCTTGAACTGGTTTAAGATTTCCACCAGCTGGTTGAACGGCTGGTCCAGCTGATCGCCAATGATGTTCGAGGGCTTGAATTGCGTCAGGATGTCGCGCAATTGGTCCACGCCCTCTTCCAAGGCGTCGAGGACCACTCCGGGGCCTTCCAGAAGAGCGGTTTGGATGGCCTCCACGATGGGATTGGAAACTTCGACGGCAAAATTGATGTCCGTGACCACGGTGACGGCCTGCTCGATGAGCGGCTTGGCAATGTCGGGAATGTTGTCAGGATCGATGCCTTCCACGGCCGTTTCCACATCGCCGATCAGGGAAATGCTCTCGTCGGCGGCAACGGACAAATTCACATTCTCCAGCGCCTGGATGACCCGTTGCAGGATGGCGTCCACTTCTTCGAATGCGCTTCGCACCGCGTCGCTGCTCAGCAATTCGGACACCTGGTCCACGGCCTGGCGAACGGGTTCGATCAAGGATTCGGGATCGAAGCTTTCGGAGGCGGTGGAAATGGCGTTCACGGCGGATTCGATTCCCGACCGGATCGGTTCCACCACGGGCATCACCTGTTCGGCGACAAAGCTTTCGATCTCGCCGGGCAGGCTTTCGAGAGCGCTTTGGATTTGCGTGAACCCTGCCGCTGTCAGAGCGGTATCGAGAGCGTTTTCCACAGGGGATAGCAGGTTTTCCAGTTCGGTGCGCACCGTCGCCATGGCCCCCTCGACTTCGTCCACCGCGTCCTGCACGGAATCGCGCACGGCTTGCAGGCCTCCGGTCAAGGCGGACAGGTCGAACTCGTCGATGGTGTCGATGACGTCCTGGAAGAGGTCCTCTGTGGTTTCCGGCAGGTTTCCCAGCAACTGCCTGGCTTTTTCGGCGATGGGAGCGATGTCGTAGGCCGGTTGGAGCGCCCGAGTCACCGCCAGCAGGGAGCGGGTCAGGGCTTCGTCCACGCCCGAGGAGCGGGCCAGGGGAGATTTTTGCGGATGCAACGCGAAGGCGAGTCGTTCCAGTTTTTCCGCCGTGGTCTCGATTCTTCGCAGTTCCCCGAACGTGGGGTGCGCGTTTCCCGTGAGAATTTTGGGTCGCAGCGAGACGAACACTTCGGTCAGCGTGGTTTGCGCTTCGGACAAGGCGGCAGGGCCGCCAGCGATCTGGCCGGCGGCGTCCAGGACCGGCTGGGCGACGCGTGTGCGTGGCATGCGGATCAGCTCGGCGGCCATTTCGACGGTGCGGGCCAGGTTCGCGTTGAGCTGGTCCGGGGTCATGGCTTGCCAGGCGGCCACGGTTTGCAGGGCCTCCATGGTTTCGTCGATCACCGGCAGGTTGGGAAAGCGAAACAGGGGCGTGGCGAAACCGGCGGCGGCTCCTTGCAGGTACTCCAGCAGGCGCGCGGCGTCGATATGGGGGCCGATGTCCTGCACGATGGCCCTGGCTTGGGTGATGGCATTATGAAGGTCGTCCGGGTCGGGCAAGTCCGGGATTTGAATTCCGCTGTCGTCGGGCATGCCGCTGGGGCCTCCGAATGCGCGTCCGGAGATCAGGCGGATGATCTCGCGCACCATGTCGAACAGCGCCACGGCCTGCGACGCGCCTCCGCCGGTGATGGTATTGGCCAGGTTCGTCAGCGGACTCAGGACCGGGGCCAATGCTCCTGAAAAATCGGTGGGCGCGCTGAAACCGTCCAGGTGGGTGGCCAGGTTTCCGATTCCTTCCAGCCCGGGCGGCAAGGGGACCGCGTCGATGATGCCTTGCAGGCTGGAAAGGTCCGCAGGACCGTCGATCAGGCTTTGCACCGTCGAAACGATGGCGCCCAAGTTCAAGCCCTGTGTTGAGACCGAGCCCTCCAGGCCGGATGAATCCAGCAACGAACCCAACGAGTCCAACAATCCCGCCATTAATTTCCTCCCGCTTCCCAGGGGTTGTAAACCAATACGGCCTGACTCAATGACAACGACACGTCCCGCTGGCACGAAAAGCCCAGCCGCAAAATGCCTCCCAGCTCGGGAATTCGGTTCAGGAACGCATCGTGCGCGGGGACTTGCGCCACCCAGAAACGTCGGAATTCCGGAGGGTGATTGTCCGTCTGGCCGTTGATGCCGACGATGTCCGCGTTCAAAATCCCGTCGGTCCACGCGAGGGAAACCGCATCCACCGGGCTCGGATTGCCCTGGTCGTCGATTTCGAAGACAGCCAGCTGGGACATGGGTTTCGCCTCGATCTTCGACCAGGAGCCGCCGTCGTCCTGGGAACGCTGGCAGGGTCCGGGCTGTTCGAAGTCGGCGTACCACCAGAAGACGCCGTGGCTGGCCTGGGCGACAATCCAGACGGCTTCCGGATGGGGCGGAAGCAGACCCGGCGACGGAAATTCGACCCGATGCCACTCGGGCGTGGAAGACGCCTGCAAGGGAATCGACAGCGGTCCTGCGAGCGGCGGGCCGATACGTGTCGAATCTCCTCCGTGCAGGGTTAGCAGAAGCTCCCCGGCTTCGCTGGCGCGTCCGAACACAGCGATTCTTGCCAGCGGCAGGTTTCGTTCGCCCTCGTTTAAAGCCATGCGCCGCCCGATACGAATGGTTTCGGCGACGCGAAATCCTTGGCGCGTCTTTTGGGGGGCGTCGTCGGCCGCAGCCACCAGGCGCGCCGGGCCGAACACGCCGTCTATGGCGAAACTGAACCCGGAAGGTTTCAGGTTTTCGTTCACCGGAATTTCCACATGCTCGGGAGCGCCTTTCAAGGAAGACGACAACGCGGTATCGCCCAGAGGGTAGCGCAAATAGCGCGCGGCGGCATCGGCCAGATCGACCCGGATTTTTCCGGGGGAATCGGAGACGAAGTTCAGCTGCAAGCCGAGATCGTCCCCACTGCTCGACGGATAGGCGGCTTTGAGCAAACTGCGCGCCACAGGGGCGAAGTCCACGTGGATGGGCGTGCCGCCCGGGTCCGTGTCGAAGCGCGCGACGATTGGTTCGTCGGAAGACCCGCCGATTACGTTGGCTGTGACCGTAACTCCTGCCGGACGAAGATCGTAGTAGGCGACCACGTTTTCCGCCGACCAGGCGACCCCTTCCACATCGTTGGGCAATCCCCCGTGTTCGCTCTTGCTTCCCTCGGAAGCCTTGCCGATCAGGAGCTTGAAAGAACCGGAGGCCAGCGGCGCGGGGAAACGAAGCACGGCCCTCACAGCCCCGGCGTCGTCGTGGTACAGAGCAAGGCTTGCTCCCCCCAGCGCGGGGCCGTACATGGCACCGCCCGTGCCCGGCATGGCGAAGTAGGGCACGGCCGCCATGGGAGGGCCGAAATTGCCGTTCACCGCAGGCCGGATCAGAAAATGAAGATAGTCCGCGTCGCCGATATCTCCGCCGATCTCCGCCGCAGTCTGTTCTTCTTCGGCGTCCCATCGGTACACCACGTGGCTGTCGCTCCCGCTTGTCCCGCCGCCTTTTGCCACGTAGGTCGCGCTTTCGCTCGCGGGAATCGAAAGGCCTTGGATTTCGATTCTAAGAAGGTTCGCAGGCGCGCCTGCGGGAGCGCTGTAGGCGACGGACAGGCCATCGGCCGAAACATTCTGCGCGGAGACCGTGGTTTCGTCTTCGTACGACGCGCTGGAAAGGTCGAAGCCGACCTGTTCGACTTGAAGTTCGTCCAGCCCGGCCAAGCGCGGAACGG
Source organism: Desulfobacterales bacterium (assembly GCA_963674505.2). GTDB lineage: Bacteria > Desulfobacterota > Desulfobacteria > Desulfobacterales > SKZT01. Next base: position 3,009,297 of record CAXXIG010000001.1, on the reverse strand, counting down.
GCACAGGAAGGGACAGGGTCTGCCCCGCTTCGGTGAATTCCAAGATCTCTCCGGCGAGTTGCATCGCCTGAAACTGCATGGAATAGACGGGCAGGGCCGAGACGCTTTGCACCTGCGTTCCGGCAAAGGAGAACTGCGCGGATTCCTGGGAAAAATCGAACGTGGGTGCCACGGTCCAGTTCATCAGCTCGCCACCTTGATTGCAAAACGGCCCAGGTCAACGGTCTTGCGCCCCGGATGCGACAAGGAAAGTGCGACACGGACCAGCGCATCGCCGCTCAGGGTCGCTGGCGGCCGGTAGACGACCGTGAAAATTCCGGGAGTCGTGGGAGCGTAGGACACTAATCCGGGAGTATCGGTGGCGTCGCCGATCAGCTGTCCCGGCGGCGATGCGCCTTCCAAGCGCGCGACAAGGGAAACCGGAGCGCCGTCGAATGCTCGCAAGTCCACCGGCACCGGGATGCGGGCGTCTTCGCCTCCCGCAGTCGCTTGGACGTTTTCCGGAATTTGAATCGGCAACACCGCGATGCGCGCCGGAAGCGCGGCGATGGTTTCTCCCACCGCCGGGGCTTCCACGGGCCAGAACCTGCCGGAATAGCGATAGAGTACTCGGATGGCATGGGTGTTGGAGGGTTCGTTCGGCAGGGGACCGATGCCGACCAGTCGAAAACCGTCCAGTTCGAACCCCAGGTCGTCCTCGGTCCTGAATGCTTCGCCGTTTCGCACGTTGCCCGCGTGCAGAAGCACCAGCACGAGATCCACGATCTGCAAAAGGTTGGAACGAAAGTCCGCCGGGTCGCTTTCCGCCGGGGTCGGTGAAATTTGGAAATCCAACGCGACCTCTCCGTCGAAATGCAATGTGGTGCGCATGCGATAGTCGTTTTTCCGCCCCAGGCGCTCGCGCGAATCGTCGCCCAGATGGTGGCTGGGAGAAGCCGACAGCACCTGGGCCGAGATCATGACCCGGTCGGGGTTTTCCACGACCATGACGAGCAAGTCGTCCCGAGGGCGCACCACGGCCGCCGCGCCGGCGACTCCGGCATCGGCAAGGTTGTCGGCCACCATATCGGCCAGGCGTATTTCGAAAGAATTCAGCATTTGGCTATCGAATCTTTTCCAGTTTTGCCAACCGCGAATCGAGCAATTTGACTTGTTCCGGAAACTCCTGCAGCGTTTTCATCGAAGACTCCATCGTGGAAACCGACTTGCTGAGGGTGGTCACCCTGCTGTTGGCATTGGCCACAGTTTTTTCCAGAACATCGATTCTTTCTACGACCGAGCTTGCCACCACGGTCTTTCCGGCAAGTTCGGTCAAGCGCACGTCCACGCCCGTGCGCCATTGAGAGAATTCCTCGGTGGTGCTCGCCAATTTCGCCACTTGTTCCGAAACGCCCGCCAGGTTGTCCAGCTCGGCTTCGTTGGCTACCACGCGCTGGGAAAGGGTCCCCAAGGCACCGGTATTTGCGGCGATGCTCGCCTTCATCTGATCCAGCCCCGCTATATTGCCTTGTATCGACTTCACGTTCGAGGACAGGACATCCACTTTTTCTGCCACCCCGTCGATTTTGCCCGCGCTGGCTTCCACAGTTCCGATTCGAACGTCCATGTTCTTGACCGCCGCGTTCAATTCGTCTATCCGCCCGGCGCTGCTTTCGACCGCAGTCAGGCGCTGCCGGATGGCTGTCAGTCCGGACACTGCCGTTTCGTTGGCCACGGAGCGGGACTCCACGGTTTTTAGCCGCTGGTCCTGGGATGCGACCTGGGTCGGAAGACCGGATAATGCGGCCAGCGCGGACTTGGAAGAAGACGCGCTGGTTTCCACGGCTGTCAGGCGGGTGCCGTGGGACGCGAGATTGTCGTTCATCTCGTCGATTTTCGTCCCTTGGTCCTGGCCTGCTTTGGCCAGCTCGTCGAACCGGGAAACAAAGCCGTCCTCCACCTTCGACTTGACATTTTCGACCAGACCGGCTTCGTCCAGGATTTCCCCTTCGCGAAGTCTTTGCAAAATGACGTCGTCCACGTCCGTCCGGTCGATGGAATTTTCCTCCAGGCGGGCCAGCTGGGACTCGATCTCCCGGATATTGACAATTTCGCCGTCTGCGGTTTTCAGATTGTCGCGCATGCTTTCCAGGCCGTCCACCCGTTTTTGAATGGCCGACACGTCGATGGGGTTGCCGTCCGGATCGGTAAGCTGACTGCGAAAGGCAAGGGCTTCGTCCAGGCCGGTCCGGATATCGTTGAATCGATTGCTCAGCCCTGCCAGGTTCTCCTCCACGTCGGCCACGCCCTCGAGGCGCACGGCCAGCTTGGACAACTGCCGCTGCCTGGCGGAGTCTTCGTCACGGAGGCCGTCGAGCATGATCCGGACCTTTTCGACCTGGTCCTTCAATGCGTCGATGTCTTCCCGCAGGGCCGTCATTTCGCGCTTCAATTCCTTCACGGCCGCGCGTTGCTCCACCCCGCCGGACATGGCTTCTTCCAGCAAATCCCGGGCTTTCGGCTCGAACCAGGTCAGGCCGACCTTGCCGGTGTGCGCGTGGTCCCGGGTGGCGTAGCGTTCGTCCAGCAAGGCGTCGGTGGTCTTTTCCCTGGAAAGAATCAGGCGCGCCATGTTTCTGACGGCGTCCACCATGGAGTTCCAGTGGGCGGCGCGCAGGGGACTGCCGACGGTCATCTGGCCGATGGGGGCCAGCTGGTCGATCACCTCGGTCAACAATTCCAAGCTTTCGGTTCTGGCCATGATTACAAGCTCCCGATTCGCCCGGCTTTCATAGCGTCTGATACAATGCCGCGCGATGTTTTCTTGTTGGCGCGCTGTTGCTGTGCCACTTCCTGCACGTACGTGGTCACCGCCTGCTCGGTGGCCAGGGCTTCGGCGAAGTCGCCCAGGTCCTTGACATCGGGGTCGTCGCGCACGGCGGGGTCGGCGTCGGCCAGCAGTTCCACCAGCTTCGATTGCAGCTTCTGGGCGGTGCGGCGCTTCTGGGCGCTGTAGATTCCGGGCGTCTCCTGCCACGAATCGCCGAGCTGTTTGGCGGCGTCCTCCATCTCCTTGCGCGTTTCCGGCGTCGCGGTCGGCACCTTCTCCAGGGCGTTTTCAACTTTTCGTTGCAGGGCGAGCTGCTGCATCTGCCGCTGGATCTGGGCGATGGCAGCGCCGAACGCGTCGAAAAAGCGCTGGATGTTGCCCTGGATTTCCTCGATTTTCTCCTCGATTTCCGGGTGGTCGTGGCCCACCGGAGACACCAGGTCGGTCAGCTCCCGTGTTGAGCGCGATATTTCCCCCGCCGTGAGCGCCAGCTCGTTCCAGTCGTCCGCGTAGATGGGCTGGCCCGCCAATTTATTCGCCTGACTCTCGGCGCTGTCGGCCAGCTCGTCGAGCTTCTGCTGCACCGGTCCCAAGTCCGCTTCCGGGGTCTCCCGGATGGGCACGTTTTCGAATATGGTCGTCGGTATGGTGATGGGCGTGAACGTGGGCCGATCCTTGAAGACCTGGATGTTGCGGTCGAACACGTCGAAGACCAAGTTCGGGTGCTTGACCTGCACGCGCCACTGGCCGGAGGCCAATTTGGGCACCGTGATGCTTCCGTCCAGGTACGGTTTGACATCGCGTTTTTCGCCGGAGACCTGGTTGGTCAGCGTCACCTTCATGTCCTTGGTGAACGCCGGCGGGGTGTTAAGCTGCATTTTCAACAGTTGCATGACATGCCTCCTGTGATCGACATGATTCGTTACGGCCCGTAGGGAAAATCGATTTCCCAGTACAGCGCCATTTCGTGTTCCGAAGTTTTCGGGACCGGCTCGAACACCACCCGGTTGTAGATGCGCTCCAGGCTCTGCCCGTCGGCCGCGAGCACTCCCAATGCTGCTTCCCCGATCATGACCCTCGGATCGTCGGGATCGGGGCTGACCGCTGCGGATTCCGGGATGACGCTTCGGACGGTGACCCGGACCTTGAATTCCTCGGGCAGCACCTCGACCCGCATGACCTCGGGTGCCAGGGAAACCGCCGCCTGCTGCACCGCCGGGGAACCGTCCGGGTGGGTCGTGGTAAGGCCGGCCGTCTCGTAGGGCGGGCTGGCGGGCGTGTTGTCGATTCCCACCGCCACCCCGTTGACAGGCGTGCTCGCCTCCCCCCGGAACAAGGCCGCGATCAGTTCGGCCCCCGAACGCATGACGGTGTTGCGCGCCCGCCTCTGCATCAGGGTCGGTCCCCCGGGCTTTCTCAGCACGAGGCGCAAGCGGCCTTCAATGGAATTTGATATAGTTGTGCCATTCATATGCAAATAATCTCCTAACCAAAACGCGAACCATCCAAGGCGCTGGTGTCGAACAACGCGGACAAGCCTGCCAGGCGGCTTTGCATGCGCATTTCGTCCTTGACCAGCGTATGATCCAGGATACGGACCCGGTCGTCGGATTTTTGCGTGTCTCTCAAGGGCTTCGCCAATACACGGCCGTCCACGGCAGCGGCTCGCAGCAAGCCGACCGTCTGCTGCAACAAGGAGAACAGCCGCGACCGGTCCGTGTCGAAATCGTTGTTTGCGCCGACATCCCGTCGCACCACGCCCGCCGGGACTTCGAAATGGAACCGGGCCGGGGCGTCCTCGTCCCACCATAAATCGAGAGAAACGCCGGGGGGCTGCTCGAACAGGGACTTGTCGAAAAAGGTCCCCGAGTCCGCCTCTTCCGGGTTTCCGAAGCGACCGTGCTGCAAATCCACATCGGGCATGCCGTAGACGCCCGCATTCAAAATGTTTTCGCCGAACAAGGCCAGGGGGAAATACCACAGCCGGTTTTCCCCCCGCTCCAGTATCAGCGGCAACGGCTCCGGGTCGGGAAGCACCGGGGAGAATTCCGCGCCGGGCGAAAAATCCCGGCTGGTGAAAATCCTGTCCGACACGTCTTTTCCGTTCGCTTCCGCCATCATTTTCCCATCGTCGTCGATGCCGAAAAGCAATTCTTTTCCGCAGGGCAGGTCGCCCGCATAGGCCAGGACATGGCCGTTTGTCAGATTGACGATCACCGGAACGGCGGTCAGACGGCCGTTTACGCCGCGAATCACGCCTTGCAGCGGCACGGGATGCAAGCCCTTGTTTTCCAGCGTCATCTTGCCCAACGATTTCAGGAGCCCCTTGTTCTCCTTCAGCTGCGCGCTGCGGCGGCGCTGTTTGGGAAACTCCACGAAAGCGGGCTCCGACGGCGATTCGCTGGGACCCGTATGAAAGACGAATTTCCCCCTCGCCAGGTTGGCGGGCAGTTCGAAATAACGCGTGCCCAAAGATTCCTGCGCGCCGTCCAGGATGTTCACGATCACGTATTCCAGGACGTCGCGGGTCACGGCCCCTTGGAAACGCGCCGCAATGGTGGTTTTCAGCCGCGCGCGGTACAGGTCGTCGGGTTCCCACGCGGCCGCCGGGATGTCGAACAGGGCGCCGAGCTTTTCCAGGTCCTGCCGGTCGAACGCCGTGTCGATCCAGTGGGAGCGCTGCACGCGGTTCATGTCCTCGTCGTAGGCCGCCATCATGTTGGCGAACAAAGACACGAACTGGTGGAGCAACGAGCCCGGATCGATGTTGTAGATCGGGGGCAGGCGCATGAGCATGTTGTCCAGACGGTTCATCTATTCCTGCTCCTGGATTGTGATGTTGCGCACCGCGAGGGTGGACGACGCCGGAACCGGGAACGCCGGGTCGTTGTCCCGCAGTTCGGTAAAGCCCCCGCCCTCCTGGTCGAACACGACCACGCTCCCCGCCCGCACGAGCGCGAACTGTTCGTCGTTGCGAATGGCCGTGGCGATCTGGTCGAACCCCACCGTGGCACCGGGCTGGATGCCGGAGAGCATGGAGGACAAAACGCCTGTGATCGTGGCTTTCAGGGCTTCGACGGCGACGCTTAGGTCGGTGACGACCAGGTCGGCGTCCACGTGCACCAGCACGAACTGGCCGTCGGTGGCTGCCTGCTCGAACTGGATGTCGCCGAAGGTGACGGGCGACGTTCCCAGACTGGCGGTTTTCCCGGTCGGCAGGTTCCACGCATCGCCTTCGACCGGCGTCCCGTCCGAAGTGACTGCGATGGCGGCGTCCACGATGTTTTCGTCCTGCATGACCAGCGACATCAGGCGAGACGTTCTTAACGTGGCGCCCGGCCCGAGGTCCCGAGCGTATTCCCGGATACGGCTCGTGATGCCGTCCTTGATATCGGCCACTTCCGAGGTCGGCAGGGATTCGCCGCCCAGGACCAGGTTCACCGCGAAGGACAACTCCACCTTTTCCGCCCAGAACCGGTCGATGTAGATGCCCGCTGGTCTGAGTTCCCGAATGCGCTGGTCCGCCACCCGCCGGTTGAACTCGTTGTCCTCGCTCATGGCGATATCGACGCGCAGCATGCCGGGGGCGGGCACCGACGGGTCCGGGTATTCCGATAGGGTGACCGCCGACACGAACGGCAAGCCTTCCAATCCGTATCGGATAGCGTCTCGCGTGCCCTTGCCGGTGGCGTGGATGGCCCGTCTGGCTCGTGTCGCCAGCTGCGCGTCGGTTTCCTCCTCCGTGGACCGGAAGGTGGGTTCGTCGTTGGTCACGCGGTCGATGCCCGCGATGGCGCGCTCCAGAATGGAGAGCGCGTTGGCCTCCACCAGGCCGGTGCGCTTGGCTTGCCCGTGGACCCAGACCTCCACCGCCGCCTGGTTGGGCAGAAGCGTGGCTTCGTTGCTGGTAAGATAGCGGTTGCCCTGGCCGTCGCTCACGGCCGTTCCGATGGGAATGCTGACGCTGCCGGGGGAACCGGAGCGTCTGGAAAAACGGACCTTTCCCACCGGGTGCCCCTGTTTCAGCCGACGGGTGTCCACCAGAGCCACCACCTTGTCCAATGATGATCCCTTGGCGGTCTCCACGAAGGCCGAATCGTAGACCATCTGCAATTGCAAGTACTGGGTGGCGATTTCCCGGGACATGGTTTCGATGAGCGTGCGCGCCACGCTTCCCACGTTGACGTCCGTGACGGGCGTGGGGCGCAGGCGGTCCGGGTAGTAGTTGACTGTCAGCGTGGTTTGCGGCGCGGGTTTCTGCCCTTTCGGACGAAAGCGAAGGGCGACCAGCTCGTCGGGGTTCTGGTCGGTGCCGGTCAGCTCGAAGTCGCGTTCGGTGAAGCGATAGTCTATGAGTTCCTCGCCCACCTGGACCTTGCCCTGCAAGTAGCTGACCCGCCGTACCGGACGGTTGTCCAGATAGATCAGGTCGGGGACGCTCGCGCCGATGATGTGCGTTTCGGCCACGGTGCCGCCGGTGAGGTGGGTCAGCAGGTCCCGCACGATGTCCGGATATTTGCGGTCGTCGAAATTCATAATGCGATCTCCAGTCCCAGCGCCACGGGATCGTCGGCCCCTTTGGGCTTCACGCGGACGAAGATGCGCAGGCGGTCGGGCGCGTCCGGCGTGGTCGGGTCGATTTCCAGCGACAAGACTTTATCTACCCGCTTTTCCTGGCCGATGGCCTGGATGATGTAGGAACGCGCTCGAAACCGGGCGTTGTCGTTGTTTTCCTCTCCGATCAGCTCGTGCAGGCGGCTCCCGTAGTTGGCGTGCCCCAGGTCCGCGAGGCTGCCCAAGGGTGTGAGCAGGCGCAGGATCAGGGCCTGCTGCAAGGTCTCGACGCCCTGGGTCGCGGCGAGATCGACGGTTTCGTCGAGGTATACGCTGCCTGCCGGGTTCGTGGTCAAATCCAGGGAGTCCCATTCGTCCGCCTCGAAAAACGGCGTCATCAGAAGGTCCTTGCCCAAATATTCCAAGTAGACGGTCACATTCACCCCCCGATCATCACTGTGCCCACGGCGATGATTTGTCCCGCCGGAACGTCTGCGGGATCGTTGCAGGTTTTCACGGAATCGGCGGCCCGGGCGGCCATTTTTCCCTGAATCTTCACCGTCGCGCTGCCCGCCACGACCGTGCCTTTGTTGGACGGCGGCTTTTGAAACGATGTTCCGGGCGGCGTGGGAATGTGCGACGGCTGGTTGGTGGCCGTGCTGTCGGCCGTGGCCGCAGCCGCGCCCCCGATTTTCACCGACGTGGAAAGCGCGCCGTCCAGAACGCCGGAGAACGGGTGGGGCAGGGGAGTGGGCACGGGGCCGCCCGGCGACGGCACCATGACGATGTGCGTGTCCACCGCCACCACCTGGTCCCCTTGTTTCGCTGCCGGTTGTCCCATCAGTTGATCCCCACTGTTTGTCCGTTGATCTTGACTTCGGTGTCCCCTTCGATCTTGATGGATGTGGCCTTGAGGGTCAGGCTTCCGGCCGCTTCCACCTTGAGGTCGCCGTCCTGCGCCAGTTCTATCTTGGTGCCCCCGGCGGAAATCTCCACTTTTCCGTCGGAACCGGAAGAATGGCCCAGGGTCATTTGCACGCCGCCAGCCGTAAAGGAAACGCTTCCGTTTTCCACTTTCATGGAAGCGTCCTTGTCCCCTCCCAGGGTCACCGTGACCGAGCGGTCGGAGCCGTCCGAGAATACCCGGATATCCACCGCCTTGTTTTCCGGATCGTCGGAGTCGCCCGGCCAGACCATCACGGCTTCGTCCCGTGTGAACCGGGGCGGACGGCGCTCGTCGGAATAGACCTGGGCGATGGCGATGGCGGAGGCCAGGTCGCCCCGGGGCATCAGCACCAGCACCACGTCGCCCTGCCGGGGCAGCGCCGCGTTTCCCGCCGCCGTGCTGGCCAGGGGGACCTTGTTGATGGCGAGCCCCGAGTCCTTGAGCTTGACGCTGACGCTGTGGGCGTCGTCGCCGTCGTCGGAATCGAAGTTGGACGTGACCACGGCCAGCTCCACGTAAGGACGGCGGCCCGCTTCCTGGCGGGCGATGGCCTGTATGGCATCCACGACGCGGCTCATAAAAGACCTCCCAGCGCGCTGGCAAGGCCGCTGAAATCCGATGCCCCGCCCACCTGTCCGGTCGCCCAGACGTCGGTGGTCATGGCCTTTCCGGGCAGGGCCTCGGAAATCACCTGTCTTACCCGGCATTCCTGTAAAGGCATGCTCTCCGGCATGCTGTCGAACTCGATGCGCATGCCGGGATGCAAACCGGGATGCAGCCACGTGCGAAGACGGACCTGGGACTCTCCGGCGGCGCGCCGTTGCGCGAAGGCCGCCGCAGCCAGTTCGGCGTCTTCCTGTGTTCGCAGTTCCGGACGAACCAGCCGGCGGGCGTCCGGGCCGGGCTCGCTGCCGCCGCCGCTCAGAAAATCGACGATAATCCAGCGGGCCTGGCCGGAATCGGGCGCGCCTCCGCCCTCCCCCACCACTGTGACGGACGTTTCGTCCGCTAGGGAATTTGCAGTATCGCCAGCCATAATTTCCCGGCCGTACTTGAGCGCCAGTTCCCCCGACGGTCCTCCGTCTTCGGACACGTGCAGACGGCCTTCCTCGTCGAAAGCCCCTGAAGCGCCGGCCATGAAGGCCAGACGGGCGATTTCCTGCGCGGCCGTGGCACGGCCGTCGGCGGCATACAGCGCCATCACGGGACCGTCCACGTTGGACGCGATCTCCACGTCGGCGTCGGCGCACAGGTTGCCGATTACGTCTCCGATGCGCTGCTGTTCGAAAGCCACCGCAGGGCGGTACCTGGCGAGAGCGAACCCGCCGTTGTGGGCCTCGATGAACAAGCCGGAAAAGGACCGCCGCACCTGGGTGATCTTTCCGGAAAACACGGGGGTGTTTCCTTCCCCGCCGTTCATTTTCATGAGGCAATCGTCTCCGGGAACTGCCTCGAAAGTCGCGCTGGCGGGCAAGAGCAGCTCCAGGCGGTCCAGGGCCGACAATTGCGTGCGGCGCAGGCGCATGGCCACGCAATGCTTGTCGTACAGCCGGTCGCCCAATGTGAGCGTGATGCTCGCGTTCAGCATGGTCAGTCTCCCGAAAGAAGATTGGAAAAGGTGCTTCCTGCGCCGGAGGCATCGCCCCCGGAATCGCCCAGGTTGCCAGCCTCCTCCTGCATGGGAGTCAGCGGATTGCCAAGAGACAAGTCCGCGAGCCCCGCCAACCCCTCCAGCTGTCCCAGAACGTCCGTGACCGCCTCCAGCGCGCCTTGAAGATCGCCCGCCAAGTCTGCGATGTCCCCCAGAATGTCCGTGTCGAAACCGAGGTCGAAACCGTCCAGACCGCCGAACGGCGCAAGTTCCGCCGGTTCGGGCAACGGCGGCGACTCCCTTAGAAGAAGCCGGTATCGGTAGTAGTCGGGCTGCCCGGCGAATTCCTGAAATTCGGCGGAAACCACGATCATGTTCTCCATCTCCAAGGCGTTGGCGATGTCCGCGGTAAAGGCCACCTCCGCCCCGGAAGACGCCTTGTCCTGCAATTCGGACAGACGGTCCGCGACTTCTTCGCCCACCAGCACACCGGCCAGCTCGATTTCGTGGGAGGACCGTCCGAAACCCTGCTGCACGTCGCCGTCAAGCCCGGGGACCGGTATCGACCGTGTACGCTGCACCGTGCGCTGGCGAACCCAGCTCACGTAGTCCAAGGCCAAATCGTCGATCATGGGTATCGGTCGCGTCATGGCAGATCAACCCCCGCTTCCCGCGCGGCCCGCTCCAGGACGTCGGCCATGCGCTCCTCCAGTTCGCTCAAGGCGAAAGGATGCGATGGTTCGATTTCCGGGCGGCTTGCGGCGTATTCGAAAGGATTGTCGGCCGTGGACGGTTCGATGGCGTCAGCCTGCCGCGAGATTTCCATTTGCTTTGATAGCGAATCCATGTTTGCGGCTCGCCAAGGCGTCCCGGCTCCGAAAACTGTTTCTGCCGCGTTGCTTTTTGGGTGACGGGCCGTTTCGGAAAGGAAGTCATGTTCCGGGAGCCCTCTTCCTCTGTTTCCGGTCGATTTAGCCGAAAAGCTCGCAAGACCGTTTTTTTTCTTCGCGGGGGCATTTTGGGCGACCGAAAACAAAGGATGTCTTTCGCCTCGGGTTTCCGGCAGCCTCCTCGAAGCCACCTGGCTTCTCTCGGAGCGGGCATTCGCCGAAGGCACGCGAACGATTCCTGAAGCGGGAGATGTCGCCTTTCCCGTATCCGCCTTGGCTTGCCTCGGCCTGGCAAGCCTTGCAGTCGTTACCTTCGCAAGATTGCCGTTCTTCGCAGGGGGCCCTGCCGACATGTTTACGGATGTTTGTTTGGCCGCGCCGCTGGATTGGAATCGCGATGCGTTCGGCCCGGATGTTCCGGCTTTGTCCTGCGAAGCTCGAAATGCCGGTTCCCGGCTCGAACCGGATGGCGGTGGCATGTTCGAAGACGCCATTTCCCGGATGGCCGAAGCTTCTCCATCGGGTTCGGAATGGAGTTTTGGCGGTTGAAGTCTCGATAGCCGAACCCTTGCATGGCTCGGTAGGTGTTCGGTGTCGCCCGATTCTTCCGTCTTGCGGCCAGATCGGCGAGCATCGGTTTTCAAGCGCGCGATTCCCTTGTAAAAGGTGGATGTCTTTTCTGCTCTTTCTGTTTGCTCTTTTTTGAAAACGGAACTTGCGGGGAATGGCTCCCCGCGATTGTTCGATGTTTCAGGCTTGCTATTTACCGCCGATTGCCCCGTCGTTTCCGTCGGGCCGGGCATGGTGCCGGAAACGATGTCGCCGCCAAACAAAGGTTCGTCGTCCGGTTCCGTCCAGTCGATGGGTTTACCGGCCCAAATTGCGACCGCATCCAACTTTTCCTGCAAACGAAGTCGCGACAGAAGCTCCTGTTCCATGTCTTCAGGGTTCGGGCCGCTTGCGTTTTCCGAGGACGGGGCGGGGGGCGGGGCTTGAAAGACGATGGACGTCCATCCCTCGTCTTCGTAGCGTTTGCTTGCGGCGTTGCGCCGTTGTTCTTCCTGAACGAGTGTTTCTATCATGGTGTCCAAGGATGCGACAGGTTCCTCGCTCAATTGGGAGGGACGCCATCCGAAAGCCCTGGCCAGCAAAAATTCCCCGTGGGCAAGGGAAAAGCCGGGTTGCCGCCGGGGAACGCCCAGAAGCTCCAGGACCGTGTCCGCCAGGATGATTCGGTATTTTTCCGGCGCATGGTCCAGAAGTTCGGAAAAGACAAAATCGACGAATGTCCGCCGGTCGAACCGTCCGTCCGCCGTAGACCGATAGACGAGCCCGTAGCGCTCTCCCCAATTCCAGTCGCGCAAGACAAAGGTTTCGTCCCGATACTGAATTTTCCAACTATGGGACCGCAAGTCATACCATGCTTCGACCCCTGGTATGTCCACCGCCACCCGCATCATGATTTTATAGCCCCTCCAAATTCTTCTCCTCGTTTCCCCTCGTCCATCTCGTTCCCACGCTTTGCGTGGGAATGCATATCGGGACGCTTTGCGTCCTGTTGTCCGAGGTTGGTCCGCTGCTTCTTTTTAACGCATGCAGCCATAAACGGACACCAGCAGCTCGCTCGTCAATCAGCAAATACAAATAAGGTAATAAGGTTGTGTTTTGTGTTTGATCACCGAGCTACTAAGGTTTTCAAAAACAAAAATAAGGTTTTTCAAAAAGCTGGCTTTGATCCATTTTGAGAAAGCTGGACTTTCCACCATTCCTTTCATTGCCGCGCAAAGCGTGGGAACGAGTTGCAGGACGTGCAAGAGGTTTCTTTCGTTCCCACGCTCTGCGCGGGAACGGCCACAGGACGCTCTGCGTCCTGTTTGAGGCTGACACGACGCAAATCGTCCTTTTAAAATCTTGCCTGCACGCCTAAGTCCAGCTGCTCCAGCTACTCTGCCCCTCCGGAATCCTCCTCCCGCACTCGAGTCGCGGTAAAGGAATACACGGTCTCCCCGTGTCCTCCGGAGCTGATTTCGAACCCCTTGCCGGTCATGAAGCAGTCGTCGAAAGAGACGGACCGCGAAGTATCGCCGTGGGCCAGGGTCGCTACGATCTGGAACATGGCGCCGGAGGTGGTGAGGGAGTCCAGGTCGGCGTTGACCGACGCGACCGAAAGCTCCGCCTGAACCCGGGTGGCGCCGTAGTAGGCGGTCAGCCTCTCGTCGGAGCCCAGGGCGAACACCTCGCCCTGCTGGCGCACGATCCGGTAGTTCAACCCCTGCACGCCATCCACCGGGTTTCCGTCCACCATCAACGTGGAACTGTTTGCTGCGAAAATCGTTGCCATGAAATATTCCTCCCCATGCCGACTTCACTGTTTCGGCAGTTGATCGGTCCTCGCTAATTGCGGACGCGAATGGTCGCGTAGATGTAATCGATGGCCCTCACCGGCCTGACCGCGATGTCTATGCGGGCATTGCCTGCGGCGACGTCGTTCTGGGACGCGTAGACATCCACCTCGAACGCGGGGCTGGAACCGTCCACCGAAGGCACCAGCGCGCCGTCGCGCTCCATCTGCGTAAAAGTGGCGATGATCATTTGCTTGAGCGCGTTGCGCGACTCCGCGTTGTTGAGTTCGCCGATGAACCGGTCGGATATTTTCTTGACCTCTCTGATACAGCGGTCCGCCACGCGGGTCACGGAAATCTGAAAGCCGTCCGTGGCGATGCCTTTTAGACAGATGGTTCCCCGGCCGCGCTTCTGGGTGATCACGCAGATGTTGCCGTCGGAGCCGAGCAGCTTGTTCAGCTCGCTTTCCGAGTACACCTGGAGCGGCACGCCTGGCTGTGCAACGGTCTTGAACGTCGGGGACTGGAAGTATTGCAGATGCCCCAGCAGTCCGGCCATGGCACCCTCGGCACCGGCGGGCGCGACCAGGACGAAACGGCGGTCGGCGACTTGGCCCGCATGGTCGATGATGGCTCCTATGTCGGCGTTTTCCTCCGGGCGGATGGATCCCAGAACGATGCGCGGCTTGGCGCTGTCCGCCTGTGCGCGCGCGTGTCCCAGAAGGGACTGCTGCACGGAGACGCCGTTGAGATTGCCGTCCTTCCATTCCTGCAATCCCGCAAGGACCATGTCCACGGAATCTTCCAGGGCCAGCGCGTCGATGGCCGCCTGCCAGGCCGACATGGCCGGGGCGGCGCCGTTGCTCAGGGAGCGGGGGGTGAAGGTGGCGGCAGGCCAATGGGTGGTGCGCGCGCGAACGTACAGGTCGGTGGCGTGGACGAAGCCGCTTCCCTCGTTGATCACGTCGGGAAGGTAGCGCGGATTGTCCGGGTTCATGGAAAGATTGTCGAAGACTTCCTGCTCTTCGTAGCCCGTGTCCAGCTGTAGTCCCACGGAAAGACGGGCAGTGCCCGCTTTCGTGCCTTCCTGCATCCGAATCCGAATCCGGGAGGCATCGACGTCGTCGGCCACGCTGATTTCCAGGATATGCGCTCCCGGACCGCTGGTCCGTCCTTCGTAGCGACGGGCGAAACCCGCGTCCTGCCCGCCGGTCAAGTAGAACGCGTTGGGCGCGGCGGCATCCGGCCTGGAAGCGGCGTTGCCTACCAGGGCGGCGGTGAGGCTCAAGTCCCCGTTCAAGGCTCCCACGATGGAGGCGGCGTCGGGAAGGTCGGAATAATCGACGCTGCGCACGCCCTCTTCCACCACCGACACGGTGACTGTGGCCCCCAAGGCGGTCGCGGCAATGGGAGCGGGCAGAAGGTTGCCGCGCCTTTCCGCGATGATCGCGGGATCGCTGTTTAGCGCCTGCACGAAGGCCGCGATGGAATTCAAATTGTTGTAATTGCGGGCTGGGTTGCCCGGCGATTCGACCGTGGCGTTGACGCCGCCGCTGCCGTTGTCCGCCACCGTGATATTGATCAGCGTTCCGGTCGCTCCCGCGTCGGCCGCGAGAATGCGCGCCGCAGGGTCGCCGTTGGTGTCGTCCAGGCTCAGCACGGCCCGGCCCGGCTTTACTTCCAGGCTGATGTAGTTGCCGCCGATTCCTTCCCTGGCGGCCGACACTTCGATCAGGTTCGCGCCTGCGGATGTCAGCATGCCGGTCGCGGCCTGCGCTTCGAACTCGGCGAGGGACATCAGTCCCGCGTCCGAAGCCGGAAGGTCCTCCTGAAAGACCGGGTCGATGGCCACGATCACCCCGCTGTCTCGGTTGATCACCGTGAACAGGTCGTTGTCGTCGCCGGGACGCAGGATCATGTTGTCGTGGCGTTCGATGGCTTGCCCCTTGTGAAGCACTTCCAGGGTCATGCGGCGCACGGTCCGGCGGTCTGCGGCCAGGCTTCGAACGACTCTCACCGACAGGTCGTTTCCCCAAGGGCCCACCGCTCTCGCCCGCAAGATGGCGACATCGTCGCCCTCGTCGTCCTGCAATGTCACGGACGCTTCCTGGCCGGTACCCGGATCCACGGGCGATACGATGACTTCCGAAACCCCGTTGACCAAGGCGGAAAGGACTTCGGGAAAACTGTAGCGGGTGGCGGGACCGAAAACTTCGAACAGTTCCTGCGTGGCGGTGACCCCGGCCACGCCGTCTTCCGGTATCCGGTCTACGACTCCGACCGCCCCCAGTATCCCCGAACGAGCGGGAAGCGGGGGAGGCACGTCAAACCTGGCTTCCACACTGACTCCAGGCACTATCAGCGTTCGTGGCATGGCATCCTCCTTGATGCTTGGTTAATGGTGTCGATCAATCTATATATTCGAAAACTTTGGTTCGTCCCCCGACCGATGGCGGGGACGACATATCCGTTTCGACATAAAATGTCCGTGCAAGCAGAAGCCCTGATCGATGATTTGAAAGACTCTTGCCAAGCCGCAGCGTGATTGTTTTTGCGTGGAGTTAGAACGAGTGTTTGATGGAATCGAGTATAGTTGGGGGCGATTGCGGGTGTCAAGAAAAAACAACGCTTGAAACAGGGCTTTGAAAGGGTGTTTGATTTTTTCGGAAACCGAGATGGTATTTGCATTTCCGCACTTCATATGATAATTCTATGGTAAGAATTGTCGCATACCTCATTGACAAGCGTTAAGTTTGCCAACGCCGTTCTTAAAAAGGGGGGGGGCTTTCTTCGAGTTTCACGCACCTGCCTGTAAAGCCAAGCTCGGACGATCAGCGAAGCCGACGGTTGGTGGCGACCAAATTGCGCAATCCCGGACATCACAACGAAGGAGCCAGGATGACCACGCCGATCAACATTCTTCTTTTGGAAGACGACCCTGCGGATGCGAAGCTCATTCAGGACAAGATTCAGGCGTCGGACCTGGCCTGCCGGATAACCCGTGTACAGACACGCAACGAATTCAACGAAGCCCTGCTGCGGGACAAGGTTGACATTATCCTGGCGAATCTCAGGCTGGACTCGTTCGACGGCATGTCGGCGCTTCAGCTGGCCCAGAAACTCCTTCCCGAGATTCCGTTCATTTTCGTTTCCGGCGCTTTGGGCGAAGAGGCGGCCATTGAGGCCTTGACCAGCGGGGCCACCGATTATGTCCTCAAGAACAATTTGTCGCGCCTCGCGCCGGCCGTCCGTCGGGCCTTGCAGGAGGCGCGGAATCGGCGCGAACGCAGGCGAGCCGAGAGGGCCTTGCTGAAAAGCGAATCCAAGATGCGCAGCATCTTGGACACCATCGGCATCGGCGTGTCTCTGATCAGTCCGAAAATGGAGATACTTGAACTGAACCAACGCATGCGCCAATGGTTCCCGGACATCGATCCGAAACAACGTCCCATTTGTTACCAGGCCTTCAACACGCCTGCACGCCGGGAGGTCTGCAGCTATTGTCCGACTTGCAAAACCTTGAAGGATGGCCTGGTCCACGAAGCCACGACCCAAACTCCGCAGGGTGGAGAAATTCGCAATTATCGGATAATTTCCACACCGCTTTTCAATGAAGCCGGAAAAGTTGTGGCCGCCATCGAAATGGTCGACGACATCACGGAGCAATTGCAGGCGAAGGAGTCGTTGCAAAGTTCCAATGAAATACTGCGGGCGATCATCGAAGCGGCGCCCGTGGCCATCGTTGGCTTGGACCTGGACGGACACGTGCATTCGGTCTGGAACCCGGCCGCCGAAAAAATGCTGGGCTGGCGCGCCCAGGATGTGATGGGACGGCCGTTGCCCAGCGTGCCAGCGGAGCGCCAGGAGGAATTCAGCGGGTTCCGGGAAAAGATCCGCAGGGGGATGACCCTGGACGGCGTGGAGGTGCGCCGTCAGCGGCGCGATGGATCGCCCATCGATTACAGTATTTACGCCTCGCCCCTGCACGACCCCCAGGGCCGCATCAGTGGCAATATCGCCGTGATGGTGGACATCACCGAACGCAAAAAGGCCGAGCGCGAACGCCTGGTCAACCTCAGGCTGTTTGAATCCCTGGACAAGATCAACCACGCTATACAAAAGTCGGACGACCTCGAGCATATGATGGGGGCGGTTCTCGATGCGACTCTTTCGATTTTCGATTGCGACCGGGTCTTTTTTGCGTACCCCTGCGATCCCGAGTCGAGGGCTTGGACATGCCCGATGGAGATTAGCAAGCCGGAATACAGCGGCGTGTGGGATTCAAAGCTGGAGATTCCGACTGATCCGCAGGTCGCCGAGATGTTTCGGATCGTTCTGGATTCGGACCGTCCGGTGAAATTCGGTCCAGGTACGGACCACCAGTTGCTGCCAGATACTTTTAAATGTTTCCGAGTGCAATCTTTTATGTCGATGGCCCTGCTTCCAAAAGTGGGCAAACCATGGCAATTCGGGATTCAGCAGAGTTCTCGTGGGTGTGTCTGGACTGCGGAGGAAGAGAGGCTTTTGCAGGAGATCGGCAGACGGCTCGAAGACGGTCTGACCGGCATGCTTGCGTATCGCGACCTGAAGGAAAGCGAGGCCAGGTATCGCCAAATCGTTGACACCGCAAACGAGGGGATCTGGGTGGTCGGACCGGACGCCCTGACCACGTTTGTCAACGCCCGCATGGCCGAAATGCTCGGCTATTCCATCGAAGAGATGATTGGCCGTTCGGCGACCGATTTCATGTGCGAGGGGGATGCGCTCGACCATGAACGGAAAATGGAAAATCGCCGGCAAGGAAAACAGGAAGACTACGAGCGCCGTTTCCGCCATCGAGACGGGAGGGAGGTGTGGGCACATGCATCCGCCACACCCCTCTTCGATGCGGAACATCGCTTCAACGGCTCCTTTGCTATGTTCAATGACATCACCGAAAAGAAACGGGCGGAGAGCAGGCTGAACGAACAACTTCATTTTTTACAGCAGTTGATCGACTCCATTCCGCTTCCCGTTTATTACAAGGATTCCAAAGGATTGTATCTGGGCTGCAACTCGGCGTTCGAGGCTTTCAACGGTTTGCAGAGAAAGGACATTGTGGGCAAGACCGTGCACGAAGTGATTCCAAAAGAGCGCGCCGATATACACCACGAAGCTGATCTGGAGCTGCTTGCCCATCCGGGGGTGCAGTCGTATGAAATATGCGGCGTTTACCAGGACGGAAAACGCCACGATGTGGTCTTCAACAAAGCGACGTTTGTCGATGCGAACGATTGCGTGGCTGGCACCGTCGGGACCTTGGTGGACATCACCGAGCGCAAACAGGCCGAGCGAGAGCGCCTGGAAAATCTCAGCTTCCTCGATAACATCGTTGAGCATATTCCCAACATGATTTTCGTAAAGGACGCCCAAGCACTCAGGTTCGTGAGATTCAACAAGGCTGGGGAACAGCTTTTGGGATATTCGCGGGAAGAACTGATCGGGAAAGCGGATCGCGACTTTTTTCCGAAGGAAGAGGCGGATTTCTTCACCGCCATGGACCGTCAGGTGCTCGATTCGAAGCAACTTGTGGACATCCCCGAGGAGACCATCCGAACAAGAAGCAACGAAGAGCGGATTCTGCACACCAAAAAGATACCCATTCTGGACGAAAACGGGGTGCCGCAATACCTGCTGGGCATTTCCGAAGACATTACCGAACGCAAACAGGCGGAGGAATCTATACGCAAGCTCTCCCAGGCCGTCGAGCAAAGCCCGGTTTCCATCGTTATCACCGATGTCAAGGGCAGGATCGAGTTTGTCAATGCCAAATTCACACAAATCACCGGGTATACCTTCGCCGAAGCTCTGGGGCAGAACCCCCGCATTTTGAAGTTCGGCGAGACACCGGCCGAAGAATACGAGCGGCTTTGGAAGACCATCAGCTCGGGCGGGGTTTGGCAGGGCGAGTTCCACAATCGCAAAAAGAACGGCAATCTCTTCTGGGAACAGGCTATCATAGCGCCGATCAGAAATGAGAACGAGGTTATCACCCATTACGTGGCCGTAAAAGAAGACATCACCGCACGAAAAAAACTCGAAGAGCAACTTCGCCATACCCAAAAGATGGAGGCGGTCGGGCAATTGGCCGGCGGAGTGGCCCACGATTTCAACAATATGCTGAGCGTGATCATTGGCTATGCCCAGGTGGTGCTGGACGAGCCGAGTCTGAATCATTCCATGCGAGAAAACCTTCAGGAAATCTTGGCTGCTGCTTTTCGTTCAGCGGATATCACAAGGCAATTGCTGGCGTTTGCCCGAAAGCAGACCATAGTGCCAAAAGTCCTCGAACTGAACAAGATTGTCGAGGGAATGCTCAAGCTGCTCCGGCGGCTTATCGGCGAGGATATCGACCTGGTCTGGATGCCCGGGTCGAATGTATGGCCGGTCAAGATGGATCCCTCCCAGATCGATCAAATTCTGGCCAACCTGTGTATCAATGCCAGGGATGCCATTTCCGGCGTGGGCAAGGTCACCATCGAAACGAAAAAGGCCGTTTTCGACAACGCGTTCTGTGCCAAACACGAGGGCTTTTCCCCCGGCGAGTTCGTAATGCTCGCCGTAAGCGACAATGGCAGCGGCATGGACAAACGGACCATGGACAAAATTTTCGAGCCATTTTTCACGACAAAAGAGTTGGGGAAAGGCACAGGTTTGGGGCTGGCCACGGTCTACGGCATAGTCAAGCAGAACGCTGGCTTCATCAATGTGTACAGCGAACCGGAACACGGCTCGACCTTCAAGGTTTACTTGCCCCGGTATGCGTTCGATACGGAACACGCAAGGGAGGAAAGGCCTGCGCCTGCCCCGCATGGACATGAAACCATCCTTCTTGTCGAAGACGAATCCGCACTCCTATCGATGGTGACGCTGATGCTGGAGAGATTCGGATACACGGTGTTGGCTTCATCCACTCCGAAAGAAGCCATAAATATCGCGAACGAAAACCCCGCCGATATCGACCTGCTGATCACCGATCTGGTGATGCCCGAGATGACCGGACGGGAACTCGCGGAAACACTGGCCTCTCTCTGCCCGGACCTCAAATGCCTGTTCATGTCCGGATATTCAGGCAACGTCATCGCCCACCAGCGCGTTCTGGAAGAGGGGGTCTGCTTCATTCAAAAACCCTTTTCAAACCAGGAACTGGCATCCAAAGTGCGCGAAGCGCTGGATAGAAAATGAGAGGAGCGAAGAAAACGCGTCGCTTCCAATATTTTTAATCTGCAAAATATCCCGCAAAATATATTTCAACCGGCACATCGTTTTTAAAAATCCGAATGCAAATAGCCATGAGCCTTCCGGTAATAACATACATTTTTTTTACGCTCCCGATTCTAGTAAAGTAAAAAAGAAGAAGTCGGAAACAAGAAACACGCCGATATCGCAAAAGGAATCCTTTCGCTGGCTGGAGGGATACGAATTGTGCGTCGAGGCGTCCAGGCTGATGCCCGAGACGCGAATCGTCAATGTCATGGACAGAGAGGCCGATATGTACGAGCTGTTCGAACTGGCCGAAAAAAACGAAAATCGCGTCGATCTGATAGTGCGGGCGAAGCACGACAGGCTGCTTGTCGACGGCGACGCGAAACTGTTCGAGCGACTGCGTCGCGCCCCTGTTCGTTTTGAATTGGAAGTCGATATACCGCCGCAGCGCGCGAGAAATAAAAAGCAGGGCAAAAAGGAACGTCCGTATATGCCGGCGCGAAAAGCCAGGCTTGAAGTTCGCTATGAGAACGTATGCTTGAAACCGCCAGAGTCGCCGATTTAAAAAAACAGAAAGGCGATAAGGCTTCGGGCGGTATATGCGCGGGAAGAAAATCCGCCGGAGGGAGCGGAACAAATAAGCTGGTTTCTATTGACGACTTTGAAAGTCTCGGACGATCAAACGGCCAAAGAGGTCGTGGAATTCTACCGGCGTCGCTGGCGCATTGAAGAATGGCACAGAGTTCTGAAAACCGGACTTAATATCGAAGAGTATCAAAACAGGACGGCTGAAAGAATAAAACGGAGACTGGCCATTGATATGGCAATCGGATGGAGGGCCATGTTTCTGACAATTACGGGACGATAAAATCCGGGGGCCCCGGCCCGGCCGAATTGTTCTTCGATGCGAAGGAATGAGCAATCATCTCGTCTCTTGCGGGGAAAAAAAACGACTGTAGGCGATGCGGTCACGGAGATCGCGAAATTGGGGGGCTATCAGGGAAGAGGATCCGAAGGCCCCCCGGGTTTTGAGTCGGTCAGACGCGGCTTGGTTAGCTTGATGCATATGGTACGGGGCTACGAGATTGCACTTTCAGGCCCTCCTTGACATCTGCCGCGTCGTCACTTATGAGATAAGCGCAGCGCTCCGCCTGGGAACGCATACCCCAAGGCTCCGCCTCGATCGCACCGAAATTTCTCAATTGTCGTCAACCCAGGCCTGGAGTATGCCCCCGTTTCTCCCTCCAATCGTCGAGAGACATTTGCATTATTCTCACATTTGCCGGTCAATCGGCTGGAACTGGAGCTTCACCGGGCCAAATAGTCTCCCATGCGTACTGGATAATCTCAAGAACCTCGTAATCATCGAAAGCATACCTTTCATCTCCCAAATGGGACCACTTCCTGTTTGCGTTACCCAGCACATGCTCAAATGCCAGCTTGAGATAGCCAAGATCGCCATGGTTAAGCGCATTCTGTTTCATGACGAATACATATCTGCGGTACCCGGAAACATCGTCCGGCGGCAAATCTTCGCGGTTGAAATAGCTATTCGTGATGTCCTCGAGGTAAAAACGAACCATAGACTCGCTAATATCCATCTTCCCTCCCTTTGCATTATTACGGCGGCGCGCTATACGATCCAGTACCTTGATCCCAATTCTTCGCACTGGGAAAATGTTTGTTAGTTTTTAAAATAAATTAATTTTATCACATAAGTCTAAAAGTTGTGAGATGCGGTTTAGAACGCATTGTCGCTGAACAAAAACGCGTTATGCACATTCATGGCTTCAATCCAAGGCAGATCGAAAGTTTCTCCCTGCGCCAGCACAAACGGGCTCCTGTGCGCATTTTTGGCGCCCGGCAGAAAAGGAAGAAAATTGCGCGCGTTCGCCATCGCCCGGAAAATATGCAGAGTGCAATCCCTGTCGCGGAAGCTTTCCGCCTGCCTCAACTCCCTTTTGACTACCCTTGGAAAGCCATCGACTTTGGAAGTAGTCTGGGTTATGCCTTTTCTGTTTTTGCACGAAGTATACCGAACGGCGTCCTCCTTCAGGGAATCTATCCTGCCCTTTAAAATCGGATGTTTGAACGCGTCGTGCCGCAATGCGTTCGGGCGGGATCTCAAAGCTCCGCCCGAGTACGAAGTCTCAAGCATTCCTTTTACCGCCCCGTACAATTCTGAGAAGTCTTTTTGGCTGCATTCGGTTTCCTTCCAGTATTTCAGCAAGTCTCCGTAAAGCTTTTTCAGAAAGTGGCGGCGGCAGAACCCGATCCAGATGTTCTTGAACACCGACTTCAAGGCGTTCGTCGAAGCCGCCCATTTGTCCTTGGTCACCCCGAGGACTTTGAATTCGATTTTCTCGACGAACTTTTCGAAGGAGGCGGCGAGCGTGTCCTCGTCGACGGCGTCCACGCAGTCCGAATGCCAGACCGGCATGTTCGCCGGGTCCACCATCACTACGGAGTACGTACGGAGATTGGGTTCCTTTTCAAAGCCCTCGTCCTCCTGCAGGTATCCGGAACCTTTCACGCCGGCTCTCGATAGAATCGCGGCCGGATGCAGCGTCCCCATCCACCTCAGCCAGTTCAGAACGGTCTGCCTGCTTTTGACGGGCTTCTTCAAAAGCCTCGGATTCTCCAGCGCTCCCTGGATGCTCCCGCCGAAGCGAAGCATGTTGTCGAACACCCGCCCGATTATATTCAGACAGAAATGTTTCTCTCTCGGCAGGAAGCTCGGTACCATGGAAAATCTTTGGTTGCAGCTCGGGCACTGGACCATGCGGATTGGAAATTCCCTCCTGCCTTCCACCGCGAAGGTTCTGCGAGGCTTTTGCCGAAAACCGCACAACCGGTATCCGGAAGAATCCTTGCAGTGCGGCTTGCGACCCGTGGCGTGCGCGTTTTTTCCCGGAAACAGGCTTGATCATTTCCGACAGCACGTTTATGATATTCGACAGTTCTTTCAGGCAGAGGCTCGCCACTGCGTAAAAGGCTTTGACGCCGGCGAACATGCGATATTCGCCAATCCACCCTCGCATTGTGCGTATCGCAGTTGCGATCTGATCCAGAATCGGCGGACGCTGCGAGGGCAACAGGAATTTCCGGCGGCTCAATCTGTCCACCGCCTTTTCCAGCATGGTCAGCACCCGCTGGATGTTTGGCAGGGTTTTATTTCGATCTTTCATCTTTGGCTCCTTTTGCGTGTTAACCGTTCTTTTTTAGGAATTCACGGTCCCAAAAATTTTACGATAACATCGATTGGAGCCAAAGTCCGTACTTGAATTCATGCGCAATGCATAAATTCATGCCGCAATCGCAATCGCCGATGAAATCTCAATACATTTAGACCTATGTGGAAATTCTCTTGCAAGTGTGAATCCGTCGGCCACCGCCTATTGCCAAAGGCAACACCTTCTCGCAGAACCTTTTGGAATGCGGGGTGGCTGTTTTCGGGGTCAAGGAAATGCTCGGCCATGTCAAGATCGAGTCCACGAGTAATTATCTTTGCGTCTTAACCGAGGCGGCAGGGGCTGATCCGAAAGTAATCAAATGCAATTTTCAAAACAGCTCGCGAAAAAGCTATTAATACACACTACCTAAGGATGCCTTCGGTTTACTATAGAAGACCTGTTGTTTATATAGGCCAGATCGCTCGCCTTATGGCGTTTCAAGAAGGCGAAGCCATGCGGAATCTTCTCGTGGGAGCCAACGATCAAGACGCCCTGCGGCATCAAGGCGTCCGTGATTCGCTTCAAGGCTTTCTCTTTTTCCGGGAAGCGAAAATAAGTCATCAAATTGTTCCGCGCGAAAACCATGTGAAGGTTTTTTGCCGGGGGAGGTTCTCTGAGAAAATTCAGGCGTTTGAAGATCACTCCCGATCGAACTGCCGATTTTACATGGAACAGCTTTTTTCCGGGGACTTTTTCAAACCATCGGTCGCGCTCAATCTCCGGAATTTCCTTCAAGCTTCGCAGTTCGTAGCATGCCAGCTCGGCCATGGTCAGATAGTCCTCGTTCATGTCGGTCGCCCATAATTGGAGTTTCGGGAGCGCTTTCGTTGTTTGTTTCAAGGTTTCCCAAAGGATTTTGAAACTGTAGGTCTCCTCTCCCCTGGCGCATCCGCAGGACCAGACCCGGAAAGGTTCCGAATCCGGTCTCGGCGACCGGCTAAACGCGTCCATCGGATGCTATTTCAGCGATTTTCTGCCTGTAATCGTCTCCAAGGGCATGGCCATTACCAACTTCGGGGACTGGGCCTTGGTGGTTACCCTATCGGTCATGGGCGAGGACTGGGGGGATGAAAATTCCACATTTTAGGGCATAATCCTTGATTTGATTTTCACCCCCGTGCTATGAATACGCTTTCGCCGCCGCTGTGATTCGACAGCTTTATCGACAGGGTGCTCAAGAAGGGCATAGGCAGGCTTGGAGACGGCACGTAACGGCAAAAGTTTTGAATAGGAAAGGACATTGCTTTCATGGACGATAAAGCGGAAATTTTCGAAAAACACTACATACAATACTGCGCCCAAATAGACGAAACAGATATGAATGCGGCTGCGGAAATACTCGGCATCCGAAAAGAGGGAGCGCGGCTGCGCGTACCGTTCTACGGTAGGGAATACCTGGTCGGGCAAGGCGCTATTTCCGACGAATCGGGTGCCAGGCCGGACTATATAACCTGCGTAATTCTCGCCAAATACATTCTCAGGTGCCCGGGCAGAATCCATCATGATCCGGCATGGGTGTCCTTCAAGGATTTCAAAAAAGAATCCTCCTTTACCAACGTGAATTTTTTCGCAAGCGACGTCGAACGGGCCGTTGCCGGTCGTTTTTCCGGAAGGCTCTCCGACCTGGAACGCGCATGCCAATAATCTGGCGGCAGCCAATGCCTGATGGACGTCGCGTATGACCTATCGTATCGCTTCGAGGCCCTTCCGCGCCTCTCCCTGCTCTTGCTCTTCAACGACGCGGACGAAGATTTTCCGGCCAAGTGCATGGTCTTGTTTGAAAAGCACGCCGAAGAGTACCTCGACCTGGAGTCTCTGGCCATGACCGGTGCCATTTTGGTCAGAAATTTGAAAGCAGCCGACGAAGTTCGAAGCCAATGAGTTCGAATGTATCAAAGGTGCTTCTAACGCCGTTGGAAAAAAGCCAAATGTCCAGAATATCATGAACATTGAACAAACGGATACAATCATTGTCGGGGGCGGTCTAGGCGGCATTTACGCCGCCTGGCTGCTGGCCCGAACGAATCGGTCGTTCATCCTTTTGGAAGGTCGCGACCGCGCGGGCGGAAGGATTTTAAGTCCCGGCCATGGGGGATTTTTCCCGGATCTCGGTCCCTCCTGGTTTTGGCCTCAAATCAATCCGAACATGGTGCATCTTGTCGAAACCTTCGGCCTTTCGGTGTATCGGCAGTTCGAAGAGGGGATGGGCCGTTTTCAAAGACATAACGGCCAAGTCTTAAACGTAAGGGGCTATCCGATGGAACCGCTTTCGTTCCGGATTGCCGGCGGCATGATGGCGTTAATCAGCAGGCTTTGCGAAAGCATTCCCCAGGATGCCGTCAGGCTGAATCATCCCGTATGCGGCATCGAAAGAAAATCCGACGGGGTCCAAGTCAGCGTAGGCGAACTGGAAAAGCCGCCGCAAGCGCAATTCAGCGGCAAAAGGGCGCTCCTTGCCCTTCCGCCGCGCCTTGCCGCCTCCACCATTTTATTCACCCCCGACCTGTCGTTTCAGTTGACCCAGGCAATGCTGGGGACCGGCACCTGGATGGCGGGCCAGGCCAAATTCTGCGCTTTTTACGAGGAGCCGTTCTGGCGGCAGGCCGGGCTTTCCGGGCAGGGGTTCAGCGAGCGAGGACCGCTCGGCGAAATCCACGACGGCTCCAACAGCGTCGGCGCTCCTTACGCACTTACCGGCTTTTTGGGCATACCGGCCGTGCAGCGCAACCACGAGCGACTTCTCATCGAAGCAGCCATATCCCAGCTTGCCGCCATGTACGGCAATAAGGCCGAACAGCCGACGGCATTCCTCTATCAGGATTGGGCAAAGGAGCGGTTCACCGCCACCGAACTCGATTTTCCTCCCATGCTCGAACACCCTTTGTACCATCCCCCGGCGGACAAGATCTCCATATGGGACGGCGCCATCCTCTTTGCAGGCACGGAAACGGCAGACCTTCATGGCGGATATCTCGAAGGCGCTCTGGACGCATCTCGACGAGCGGTTATGGGCCGGTAATCGAAAAATAACCTTTTCCAAGGCTTTTTCGATCATTCAGTATTCCAAGGAGACTCCCTTCAATGGCTTGCGCACAGCCAATCGCGTTATGCCTTTTCAATTGACAATGCTCGAGCCGCCGTCCTATAATCAATTCACTTCTTATTGATTGGCCTGATACGCTGCTGTTCTAAAATCGCCCCACGCTTTTCTTTCAACCGAAATTATCGAGTTCTCCTTTCTGAAACATCGCAAACAGGTCACCCCCAAAAAAACGTTCCCTGAAGGCGAACACAAACGTTTCGGGATTCGACAATGAAAAAAAAGACCATTTGGACGATTGTTTTTTCGATTCAAATCCTCTTGATTGGCTTTGCCACGTTGCTCGTTTATCCCGATGCCTCCTTTTGCCAGGAATCTTTGTGCGCCAGGGTGAAAATCGAAATCCGGCAGGAAGCCACCCTCGAAAGACAGGGGTTCGAAGCCCACATGCGGGTCTCCAACGGCTTTGCCGACCGGTCCATGGAAGACGTGGATGTCGATGTCTATTTCCAGAACGAAAACGGAGAGACCGTCTCTGCCAGTTCCGACCCCGACGACGACCAGGCCCTGTTTTTCATCCAGGTGGACCGGATGACCGGAATCGACGACATCGACGGCGCCGGCATCGTCGAGCCGTCCGGGACCGCCGACATCTACTGGCTGATCGTCCCCGCTCCCGGAGCCTCCAACGGAAACCCGCAGGGCGACCTTTATTATGTGGGCGCCTCCATGCGGTATGTCATGGCTGGCGACGAGCAGGATTTCGAGATCTCCCCGGACTTTATCTTCGTAAAACCCATGCCGGAGCTGGTCCTGGATTATTTTCTCACGCGGGAAGTGTACGGCGACGACGCCTTCACCGCCGAGATAGAACCCTCCATTCCGTTTACCCTGGGAGTGATGGCGAGAAACGACGGGGCCGGTACGGCCAAAGAGTTCGTCATCGATTCGGTTCAGCCCGAAATCGTGGAAAACGAGCAGGGGCTTCTGATCGGGTTCGCCATCGAGGAGACCTACGCCAACGGCGTCCCGGCCCGGACCGCTCTTCGGGCGGAACTCGGCGACATCGGGCCGGGCGCTGCGGCCGTCGCACGCTGGATCATGACCTGTTCCCTGTCCGGCGAGTTCGTGGAGCTTGCCGTGAACTGGTCCCACGCCGACGAGCTGGGAGGACGCCTGACCTCCCTGATCGAAACCGTCGAGTCCCACTACCTGATCCGCGACGTACTGGTGGACCTTCCCGGCCGTGACGCCATTCGCGATTTTCTGGCCGACGACGACGGAACGCTCCGGGTGTACGAGTCCGACAACGTGATCACCGTCGCGACCGACCAATCCGAATTCTCGCATCTGACTTTTTCGAGCGCCGACGGAGACGAGGCACAATACGATCTCGTCGCCCCGACCACCGCAGGTTTTCTCTTCGCGAAGCTGGCCGACCCCTTCGGCGGGCAAAAGGTCCTCACGGGGACGGTGCGTTCCGACGGCAAGCACATCCGGGCGGACAATTGCTGGCTTTCGCAAACCAGGGACGACGACGACAACTGGCAATATTTCGTCAACCTTTTCGACGCCACCTCGTCGGGCCGCTACAGCCTGACGTTCGACGATCCGTCGGTATTGCCCCGCGCTCCGGTCTTGCAGTTCATCCCCGACAGGACCATCGTCACGGGCGAGCTTTGCTTTTTTATAGTGGAAGCCACCGACGCCGATGGCACCGTGCCGTCCCTGACCGCGACCCCGCTTCCGGTCGGCGCGACGTTCACGGACCGGAACAACGGAACGGGCACCTTTTCCTGGATCCCCGCAGCTGGCCAGGGGGGCCTTTACAAACTTGCTTTCACGGCGTCCGACGGCGACCTTTCGGCGGTAAGATATGCCACCCTGACCGTTTTGAGCGGAGCCGACACCGACAACGACAACATGCCCGACGCATGGGAGGAACTCCATTTCGGCGACACGGGCAGGGACGGCACCCTGGATTTCGACGGCGACGGGGTCAGCGACTACGACGAATATCTGAACGGCACCGACCCGGCACTGTTCATGGGCGATTTCAACGACGACAACATCGTGGATTTGGCGGACGCAGTCCTCGCCACCCAGATATTGGCAGGAAGCATTCCCGAGTCGGTCGTGGATATCAAGGCGGTGGTATCGGAGAGCGGAAAGATCGGCGTGATCGATATCGTATATGTGCTTCGCCATGTTTCCGGCGCGATTTAAGAACACAACAATCACAACCCAACACCTATGATCGGGAGGAACAAAATGTCAGGAAATCGATTCGGATGGAAAACGGCTTTGGCGCTGGTCGCCTGTCTATTGGCGGCCGCGACCCTTACCGCCCGGGATGCGCGGGCGACCATTCTTTACGTGGACGCCGGTGCGGCGCCTGGCGGCGACGGTACCTCCGAGAACCCCTACAGCACCATCCAGGACGCCATCGACAACGCATTGGCTCTGGACGCCATCTCCGTGAGACCGGGGACTTATATTGAGAATCTTATTGTTACCAAAAGCCTGAAATTGATCGGCGCCGATCCTGTAACCACCTTGATTCAAGGAACCAGCAAAGCGATCAAGATCATAGGCGAATTCACAACCGGAGAGAATATCGTCGAGATCGCCGGATTGACCATCTCCAACGCATCCAATTCAGGGATAGCCTTGGAATCGACTTCCGCCGTCGCATATGTTCACAACAACATCATATCGCACAATACATACGGCGTTCATGCCCTTGTGAGCGGCAATATCATTTTGTCCAACAATGTCCTGGCGCACAATTCGAGCTACGCGATTCTTGTCTCCGACGGTCAATCCCCCAATCTTAAAGTCTATAACAACATATTCGTCTCCAATTATGCCGTTTACGACGGAAACTACTACAACAACGGATATATAGTTTGCTACAACAACAACTGGAACAGCCAAACCATTGAAAGCATAGACGTCAATATCGGCAACATCAACCTCGATCCTCAATTTACCGACGCGGCTTCGGGAGACTACACGCTTATGGCGGCATCCCCCTCCATTGACGCCGGTCGCAAGACCGCTGCGGACAACGATCCTGACGGCACTCGAAACGACCAGGGGGTCTACGGAGGCCCTGGCGCGGCCGCGTTCTGGCCGGGCTCCGCAGGCGGCCCCGTGGTGACCGAATTTTCCGTCACCCCGCCTTCGGTAGCCACGGACGGCACCATCACCATCCGTGCGAAAGCCGTCGTTCCTTAGATCGGTAAAACAAGTTTTTGTTTCACAGGAACGACGCCGCCCCAGGTGGAGGCGAACCACAACCCCATGGTCCGCGTTTTCCAGTCGCGGATCTCGAGGAGCCTTGACCATGCTGTTTTTCAAACATCGTAGAAGAGCCTTTCTTAGCTTATTTCTGGGTGCCGCCCTGGCCCTGCTTTTCGCATTGCCGACCCTGGGTTTTGCGACAAGCATTCAAAACGCCGAATATTTCATCGATACCGATCCGGGCGAGGGGAGCGGCACTGCGCTTTCGCCTTCGGACGGGGATTTCGACGAAGCCGAGGAAGATCTGGTCTTCGATGTGACAGACGCGGGTCTGTTGCCTCCGGGGGCGCATGCGATCTACGTGCGGGCGCAAGACAGCCAGGGAACTTGGGGCATTGCCAGCCGTCGCTTGTTTGAAGTCACTGGCCAGGCGGCCATCATCGCCGGGGCGGAATATTTTTTCGACACCGATCCGGGCGAGGGCGCTGGAACCTCTCTTGCCGCCGAAGACGGCGATTTCGACGAGGCCGAAGAAGTTGCGGAACTCTCCGGCGTGAGCGTCAGCGGCCTGTCCGACGGCGTGCATACGCTTTACGTGCGTTTCCAGAACCAGCAGGGTCGCTGGGCAACGCCTTCGGAAATGCTCGTGGGGGTCAATCGGCCGACGGTAAACGGGGTCGGCACGATCTCTCAG
Organism: Desulfobacterales bacterium; assembly: GCA_963674505.2. Lineage (GTDB taxonomy): Bacteria > Desulfobacterota > Desulfobacteria > Desulfobacterales > SKZT01. The sequence continues at coordinate 2,978,707 of CAXXIG010000001.1, read as the reverse complement.
CCGCTTGCGGGCGACGGCAAGGTCCCGGTTTCAGTGGATGTAGCCGATTCCGCCAGCGCCGATTGCCGCTTGAAAATGGAATACAGCTCGGACGCTACCAGCTGGATATCCGCCACTGTGGACTCGTCCGATTTGTCGGTTTCCTACGGGACCCAGCCGGTTGTGGACAACCACTCGGATTTCCAGGTCGGCGGTACCGGGGGCTATATCCAGACCGATCAGGGGATCAACCGGGTCGATCTGGTCTGGCTGTCGGAGCAGGACCTGGGCGATGCGTCGGTCCCGGAGGTCTGGCTGTGCTTCACGGTGCAAAACGTCCAGACGGGGCAGAGTACTTCTTTCACCCAGACACCTTTCGCCCTGGACAACGCTGGGCCGGATTCCCCGATCCTCAAGGTCTACGCCCCCGACCCCACGGGTAACCGCCGTCCGACCCTGGAATGGGAAATCTCCAAGGAAGCCTTTTCCTATCGCATCCAGATTTCGACGACTCCGTATTTTTCCTCCCCGGTCATAGACGAATCCGGGATCGTCGATCACTCGTTTCAGCCGCCCGACGAATTGCCTTTCGGCACTGTCTACTGGAGGGTGAGCGCCCTTGACGCCCAAGGCAACGAAAGCCCCTTTTCCATCGCCGACAGCTTTTTGATCGTCCAGGACACGTCGCCCCCCAGCGTCGTCTTGACATACAGTCATGCTTCCCCCGTGCCGGCCGGACCGCTCGCCATTTTCGCCCAATTCAGCGAACCCTTGGCCACCACTCCGGAAATCACCATCGACCGCCCCGGCGACGAGATCGTGACCGCGTCCATGTCCGGCGGCCCTGAAAACTTGAAATATACCTGGTTCGTGCATTGCGCGGACGGCGAAACTTGGGAGGACGGCGAGACCACCGTGGCAATCTCCAACGCATTCGACAGCGCGGGAAATCCCACGACGCCGCCTGGCAGCGATTCCTTCACGGTGGATACCTCCATATGCAACGACATGGACATCGCCGCCGGGGAATATTTCTTCAACGAAGATCCGGGCGAAGGCAACGGCGTACCCTTGACCGCCTTGGACGGCGCTTTCAACGAACCGGAAGAGGATGTCATTCTTGAAAATTTGCCGGTGGACCAGCTGGGGACGGGTTTCAACACGGTGTTCGTCCGGTTCAAGAGGGCCGACGGCATATGGGGACTGGCCCGGCCGGTCGCGACCGAAAGCATTTTCCGCAGCCCATACAACTTCATCGTGAATGGAGACGACTGGATCCATCAGGCCGAGTACTTCGTGGATTCCGATCCGGGAGAGGGACAAGGGGTCCCGATTTATCCCGAGGACGGCGTGTTTGACGAAGCCGAAGAAGATCTGCTTCTGGAAAACCTCGACGTGTCGAACCTGGGACCCGGAAAGCATAGGCTCTATACGAGAGTCATGGACAACTCGGGCCGATGGGGCCCGACGCGCCAGACGCCTTTTGAGATCTACGACGAGCCGGCCGCCATCGCCGCTGCGGAATACTTCTTCGACAGCGACCCCGGAGAAGGCTTGGGACAACCTCTGCCCCCCGCCGACGGCGTTTTCGACGAGGCGGAAGAAGACGTGGACGTCTCCGGAGTCAGCACCAGCGGTCTGTCCGACGGGTTGCATTCCCTGTTTGTGCGTTTCCAGAATCGGCTGGGGCGCTGGGGCGCGCCAGCCGAAGTCCTGGTAGGCATCAATCTTCCCACCGTGAACGGCGCCGCAACCGTTTCACAACCCGCGACGGGGGATGGCCGGATTCCGGTGGAGCTGGACGTGTCCGACGCCGGAGGGGCCGATTGCCGCCTGAAAGTCGAGTACAGTCTGAACGAGGCCGACTGGGAGGCGGCCACTGTGGACTCGTCGGGAATCGCCGTAACATACGGCGCACTACCCGTGATCGACAACGGTCAGGAATTTCAGGTCGGCGGGCCGGGCGGGTATATCGAAACCGACCAGGGGGCCAACCGGGTGAGCCTGGTCTGGCTATCCGGCCAGGACTTGCACAATACGGACGTACCGGAGGTTTGGCTGCGCTTCACTGTGGAAAATGTGCAGTCGGGACTGTCCTCGTCTTTCGTCGAGGGCCCCTTCTCCATTGACAACGTGAAGCCCGACACCCCGGTGATCATTCCCTACGCCCCCGACCCCACGGGAAACCGGCAGCCGACCCTGGAGTGGGAGGTCCCCAAGGGGGCTTTCTCATATCGGGTCCAGATTTCCACCGCTCCGGCATTTTCTTCTACGGTGGCGGACAAATCCAATATCGTCGAAAACCACTACCGGCCGTCCACGCCTCTGCCATTGGGAATACTCTACTGGAGGGTAAGCTCCATCGACGACGTCGGAAACCAGAGCAACTTTTCCACATCCGACCGAATCACCATCGTGGAGGACGCGACCCCGCCCACCGTGGTCTTGACCTACAGCCAGCCCTTCCCCGTGCCGGCCGGGCCGCTGATTGTCTTCGCCGAGTTCAGCGAATCCTTGGCGACAACACCCCAAATCTCCATATCCCGCGCCATCGGGCAGACGGAGACCTCGTCCATGTCGGGCGAAGGGGCGTCCTGGCAATACACCTATTTTGTCCACTGCGCCGACGGCGTAACCTGGGACGACGGCGCGGCCACAGTAGAAATAGCAAACGCCTTCGACGGCGCCGGAAACGAATGCGAGCCGCCTGACAACGACTTTTTCACGGTGGACACTTCCGGATGCAGCGAGCAAGCCATTTCCGAGGCCGAATACTTCTTCGACGAAGATCCTGGCGAAGGTAACGGAGTTCCGCTAACGCCCATGGACGGCACTTTCGACGAAGCCGAGGAAGATGTCGAGGAGCTTTCCATTCCGGTGAACGATCTGGCCGCAGGCTTGCACACGGTGTTCGTCCGATTCAAAAGAGCCGACGGGGTCTGGGGCCTGGCGCGCCCGGTCGTTATCGAAAATATCTTCCGCAGCCCCCACAATTTCGTGTTGAAAAGAGAGGAATGGATACACAAAGCGGAGTATTTCATCGATTCGGACCCGGGAGAAGGCAACGGAACTCCCATCTACCCCGAGGACGGCGCCTTCGACGAGCCCGAGGAGGATTTGCTTCTGGAGAACATCGACGCGACGGACCTTCAGCCGGGCACGCACACCCTCTACGTCAGGGTCATGGACAACTCGGGCCGATGGGGACCGTTGAGCCGGACGCATTTCGAGGTCTACGACGCTCTCGCTGCGGTCCGAGGGGCCGAGTACTACATCGACGACGACCCCGGAGAGGGCTACGGGAACGACTTGCCCGCAGCCGACGGCGCCTTCGACGGATCCGAGGAGGACGTCGATGTGTCCGACATTTCAACCGTCGGCCTTTCCGAAGGAATCCATACGCTCTATATCCGGTTCATAAACGACCTGGGCCGCTGGAGCGCGCCGGTCGGACAGCCCTTTGGAGTGAACCGGCCGGTCGCCTTTTCCTCCCTTGCGGAAAGGGTGCTGAACGACGAGCAGCGGGTACAGTTGAACGTGGTCGTGGCGGACAATTCCGGCGCGACATGCTCTTTGAAGGTGGACTACTCCACCGGCGGCGGCAGCTGGACCAACATCGTGATCGAGGAGGGGTCCCTGACCGCCTCCGCAGGCTCGCCGGTCCTGGATAACGAAATCGATTTCCAGATCGGCGACATCCCCACGGCCGCAGGTCCCAACGAACTCGGTTTCATCTGGTCCACGGCCACGGCCGACTTTTCCGGCGCCACTGAAATCCAAATCCGTTTCACCGTATACAACGGGACCCACACCACCAGCACCGAGATCGATTTCGATCCGTGGCTTTATGAATTCATCGACACGCAGGGCCCCATGATCGCAAACCTTCGTTTCGACGGCGTGCCGGTGACTGACGGCGTCGATCTGGCAAACGGCGGGATCTTCTCCTTCCAGGTGTCCGACGAGCTTTCTTCGGTGGATCGCGTGTTGTTCTACATCGACGGCCAGCTGCAACGGACCTTCACCTCCCCGGATCAGGGATATTCCTATCATTTCGACTGGGACCTCGATTCGGTGGCCGACGGTCCCTATGCGGTCGAAATCGAAGCCTACGACGAACTGGAAAATGTCGCCACCTTGACCGCGAACGTCAACGTGGCCCTCGCCCCGCCTCCTGCTCCCGAGATTTTGCAGCCGGTTTCGGGCCTGGTGGTCAATACCGGGAACGTCTCCCTGGCCGGAACCGCGACCCTGGACGCCAACACCATACTGGTATACCTGAACGACGCTGTTGACCCGCAGGAGGTCATCCCGCAGGACGGCAGTTTCGGCCTGTATCTCGCTCTCGAAGACGGCGAAAACCGGGTGCGGGCCGAGGCGGCAAACCGCGCCGGGATCGGACCTTCTTCGGCGGAAGTCACGGTTGTCGTGGATATGACCATTCCCGGCGCGCCGGAAAACCTGGTGGCGCAAAGCCGGGAAGGAGGAGGAATCCGGCTGGCCTGGGAAGCGCCCGACGGCGATGGAATCGAATATTACGACATCTACCGAGCAACAAATCCATTTCTCGATCCGGCCAACGCCGTGAAAGTCAATTCATCGCAAGTGACGGGCCTGACCTACGACGACTACCCGGCGGTGGAAACGACCTATTACTACCGCGTCGTGGGCTACAACGACGCGGGGACCCCCAGCGAAGTTTCAGATCAGGCCAGCGCCGTGTCCGACCGTACGCCCCCGAGTGCTTCGCAGATCGCGTACGCGCCTTCCGGCGAGTACGACGAGCCGACGCAAACCTACGGCACGGGGACGGTCCAGGTGGAGCTGTCAGTCAGTGAAACGCTCTCGGCCACGCCGTTTTTGTCCATCTCTTTCCAAGGCGGCGCGTCGGTCAGTGTTTCCTTGGCCAAAACCGGCGACCTCTCCTACCAGGGCGTCTTTGAAATTGCACCGGACACGCCCTCCGGGACCGCCCAGGCGGTTTTTTCGGCCCGGGACCTGGTGGGCAATCGCGGCACGGCCGTCAATTCCGGGGCATCCATCCTCGTGGACACCGACGGCCCGGCTGTGGCGCAAATCGTGGTGACTCCCCCCGAGCCCATCGAGAACGATTCGGAAAACCCGGTGCAAATCCAGGTGCAAATCGAACTTTCCGAGGCTGTGAAATCCGGCGAAAACCCGGAACTCTACTACCGTTTTTCGGAAAGCCTTCCGGACGACACACTGGTCGCGTTGACCGAGCAATCCAGTCTTGTCTGGACCGGCGCTTTCACGGCCCCCGCCGAGGCAGGGCAGGACGACCCGGAAACCCTGGCTTTCTCCTTCGAAGCCCGAGACCGGCTGAACAATGTCGGGACCACCATCCAGGGCCAGTCGCAATTCCAAATCTACGACGGCCTGCTCCCGCCCCTGCCCGTCCCCGAAGGCTTGACCGGCATCGCCTTGCCCGGAGGCCGGGCGCGCCTGGAATGGGAGGCGGTCGAAGGCGCCTCCGACTACCAGCTGTATCGAAAGGCCCCGGGAGAGACGGAACTTACGCCGTTGGCACGCACAGGCGGCGCGACGTTTTTCGAGGACGCGCCCGATAACGACGGCCCCCATGCCTACGCCGTGGCCAGCGTACGGTCCGCCAATTCCCAGGAAGCATTGAGCGATCCCAGCCAGACCGTAACGGTGGAAATCGACCGGGTCGCTCCCGATCCGCCCGAAAACTTCCAGCTGGAATTGCAGGCCGACGGCATTCACGCGTCATGGCAAGCGCCGGGCGGCGAGGTCCCCTCGACCTACAACGTATACCGGTCGGACCAGAGCGAGATCCTGTCCGTAACCAGTCTCAATCCCTTGGTCGATGGCATCGAGAACACGGAAACGGTCGATTCCCAGCCCTCCGGGAACGAACACGCCTACGCGGCCACTTCTCTCGACGAGGCGGGGAACGAATCGGGACCGTCCAATTCCGTCTATCTGAATTTCGACCTGCTTCCCGTTTCCCCCATCGGCGTGGTCAAGACCGACGACGACCTGCCCGTTCTGACCTGGGGCCATCCCAATCCGGAAACTGTCGTGGGTTACCGCATTTTCATCGGCGAGGGAGCCGACCGGGTGGAAGTCCAGGGGCAGGGCCTTTGGGCGGATACCGAATATACGGACTCAGGATACGACGGCGATACTCGTCACTACACGGTGGTTGCCGTGGACACCTTCGATGCCGAGAGTCTCGAACGAAGCATCGTCCTTCCCAAAATGGACATCCAGCCCGTGTTCGACGGTTCGATTCGCCGAAACTACTTCAACCCCGCGTCGTGCCTGGTGAAAAACCTCTCCTCGGCCTCGGTGGAAAATATTGTTTTGGAACTGGTCCTGGGCGGATATTCGCACGATTCGGAAACGTTCCGGCTCGATCCCGGCGAAGAGAAGACCGTTACCCTGATCGTCGCTGGACACGCGGACCTGCCGGATGCCGCGAACTATTCCTTCGCGGTGGAAACCGCGCCCAGGGCAGGGGAAAGCGCGCGAATCGTTCGAACCGGCCAGGTCCAGACGACAGCCGGCGCGCTGCCCCTGGATTTGAGCGCCAAGAACATGATCCGGGGCGGCACCGGCAAGCTGCGTTTCAGGCTGGACAACCCCTGCGACGTGGACATCGACGTCGTGACTGCCGAAAACAGCGGCGACGACCCCTCCGGCGAAATCCATTTCTACCTGACGGACGAAGACGGCAATGTTTTGTCGTCGGCCCAGTACAAGCAAGTCATAGGCGACAGCATTGTCAATCTTTCCAACGGTACTACAGTGGCGCGGGTTGCTCCCGGAGAACGGTTCGAGTCCCTATGGGCCGACATCGTCGTGCCCGAGTCGGCCGGGGACATCGTCTACTTGAAGGTGGTGGTCGACCAGGTGCGTTACCGCACCGGGACCGACGACGAAATCGCCCTGGCCGGTCCCCAGGCCGTGGCGCAGGCTTCCGTCGGGGAAGCGGAGTACGAGTGCGAACTCATCGGCGTGAGCCCGGCCGCGTCCTTCGGGGAACAGGACATCGTGATCGTCGGACTGGCCATGGACTTGGAAACCGGCATGGCGACGCCTTTCGCGCCCCTCCAGATGGTCCTTTCCGGAAACGGCTTCGAACGAACCTACGACCTGGAAACCGAGGTCGATGGCGGGTTCACGTTCCGCTACGAGCCCCTGCCTGCGGATTCCGGGACCTACAGGGCCTCCTGCATATACCCCGGCATGCTGGCACGGCCCGAGCAGGGAGAGTTCTCCATCTCCAGCCTGCGCATATCCCCGAAGAACATCCAGCTCGACATGCCCAGGCAGTACGAGCAGACCCTGTGCATCCAGGCCGTGGCAGGAACGGGGGCTCGTTTCGACAACCTGGAAATTCAACTCCTGGCGGAGGATCAGGACGGCGATGTCCTGCCCGACGGAATCCATTTCACATTCCCGGCCCCGATAACCATAGAACCGGGAGACGTAGCCACCCTGTCGCCCAAGGTCTACGCCGACGATTCCGCCGAGCAAACCGGCGTGGTGGTGCTGCGGGTCGTTTCCAGCCAGAGCGGGACAACGCCCCTGGCCTTGATCCAAATCCAGTACAGCCTGTCCGAGGCCCGGCCGGTGCTGATCTGGACGCCCTCGTACCTGGAAACCGGCGTCGCATTCGGCTCTGCCGTCAGCGAAACATTGACCCTGAAAAACATCGGCCTGGCCGCATCCACCAATACCAAGGTCGAATTGACCACGGCGGACGGCAGCCAGGCGCCGGATTGGATCGCCATCGTGACCCCGACGAACATCGGAGCGGTGGAGGTCGGAGGTGAAATTCCGGTCGGCGTCGAAGCCCGTCCCGACAACTCGGTGGAGGAAAAGACCCATTCGTTCAAGCTGACGGCCAGTGGAGACGATATCGAAGACCTGGCGGCCACCTTGTACGTGAATGTCTCCCAGAGCGGGCAGGGCAGCGTCCTGTTCCACTTGTCCGACATCTACACCGCCACCCTGGACGAATACCAGCAGCCCATTCCCGGCCTGGAAGGCGCCACCGTGTATCTCCAGAACGAACAGGTGGAAGGCATCAAGGAGACAAGGACCAGCGACGCTTTGGGACAAGCTCTTTTCGAAAACCTTCCCGTAGGCCAATACAAGTACCGGGCGGTCTGCCCGAACCACAGGCAGGCCTCCGGCCGGATTCAAATCAAGCCCGGCGCCACCGTGAACCAGGAGGTCTTTCTGGACTACGACCTGGTCACCGTGGAGTGGGAAGTGAACGAAATATCCCTGGAGGACCGCTACGAAATCGTTTTGAAGACCACCTACGAGACCAACGTTCCCGCGCCGGTGGTGGTCATCGAGCCTGCGGGCGCAAACCTGCCGGACATGCTGCCCGGAGAGGTCTACCGGGGCGAGTTCACAATCGTCAACTACGGTTTGGTACGTGCCGACGACGTCCGGCTCGAGCTTCCCGAATCCGACGACCAGTACAGCTACGAATTTCTGGCCGACGTTCCGGAAAGCATCGAAGCCATGCAACGCCTGGTGGTCCCCTACCGTATCGTAAAAATGGAAGAAGCACCCTCCGGGAAAAGCCGGTCCTCCGGCAGCTGCCATCTATATTCCAAATGCGCGAAAGTCGATTATTGCTACGTGTGCGCCAACGACGACCGCGCCTGTGGAAAAGTCACCACCTGCTGGCTGGTGGCCAGGGGCGATTGCGGAGGGGGCTTAGGCGGAGGAGGGGCTGCGATCATTGTCGGCATCGCAGCCGGCGGAGGGGGCGATGCGTCCTCCGAGGGTTGGGAATTCTGCGAAGACTGCAAACCGCCGAAACCGGCCTGCAAACCTTGCTTGAAGCCCGAATGCGTCGGTCGACAATGGAAGTGCGTCAAGGACCCAAACCAGAACGGCAAGAAATGCGGGACCACCCCGGAAACGGAATGCTACATCTGCAACAACGGCAGCTGCGAACGTCCGAAGGCCGATTGCGGCCTGGACGACGACGATACGGAGACCAGCATCGAAATCGGCATGCCTCCCGCCCTCTCGGCCGCCATTTCCCAGGCGAGCCAGCTTCTCAACACAATTCCCGTCCTGAGCGGCGTCAATGTCGGGTTCGATGCGAAAGGCTCGAAAAAATTCGGCCTGGAGTGCTGCAAGGACTGCGGCGTCGCAATCCCGAAGGAATACGAAAAAACCGGTGCGGAAGCCACCCTTTCCTTGAGCGGCTCCGTCAGCACGCCCACCAAGCCGGAATTCGAATACAGCTTTTTCAAATACTACCGCATCAAGTCGGAAATCGGGGTGGGCTTGGAAGCCGGACTCGCCGGGAAAGGAAGCGCCGCCTATTCGTACCACAAAACAGCATGCGAAAACGAGGACTGCGAAACTATAAGCGTCGGCCTCGGCGGCGAAATATCCGGCAAGGTCGGCGCGGCCGCCACCTTGGCCCTGGAGAAGCTGAAGAGTTTCGATTGCATTCTGAACAGCCTGGGGAGCAGCAATGTAGGCGAAAATTGCTATAGCCTCTTCTCCGGCGTGAAGGCCGAAATATTCGGACAGATCACCGGCACCTGCGGCGTCACCCGCACGTTCATGAGCGGCGAACACGAATCCTGCCAGGGAGAAAAATGCGAACTCTCCTTCGGCGGGGCCACCGCCCAATTGACCGCCCAGGTGGTCATCGATGTCATACCCTACGTTCCCGAATTCACGGTCGGCGACACCTTCACCCACAAACTGGCGGACGGATTTACCCGGCCGTGTTCGGGCGAGTGAAAGGAATAAACATGAAACGATTTTGTCGGATTCTCGTATTGGCCGCCATCGCGGCTTCCACCCATTCGCCCTTGCATGCGGAGCCGGTGGCAACCGCGATTCCCCTGGCGTACGACGATACCAAGATCTATATCGGCTTGGATATCTGGCACGAAACGCTCGATCCCGCCGCGACTTTCGAAGTGTCTTCCCCCACGGGACTGACCGACCCGGCCGACATCGCCCTGGCCCTGTACTACGCCTACGCCAAGGCCAACGACACCGCATCCATCAAGGAGGTGTTCTCCTCCTTGGACGGAAGCCTCGACTCGCTCATCAGGAAGCTGATACAGAATCCCGCCATGTTTTCCAACTACGGGACCCTGCAAAATGTCCGGATCGATTCCAAATCCTTCTGGGGCGGCTATCGGTTCCTCGATGTCGTGCTTTCCGGAGGGGCGGGGACCGTGGAATGGCGAGAGGACATCCTGTGCGACGGCGACGATTGCAAAATGTCCTTCGCCCTGGACAACTCCACGGAAAAGGAGCAACTGCTCGGAACCATCCTCCTTTGGACCGACGCCTTTCTGTCCAGCACATACGACCCAAACGACCTGAACACCAAAATGACGGTCCTGCGCGCGGCAGACCGGAAGATATCCATATTTCCCGACATCCTGCCTTCAGGCCCCCCGACCTACCCTGCGACCTTCTACGTCGATCTGGATCAACTGCCCGAAACCACTTTCGACATCATCCCGAAGGAAGACGAGGACGACCCGCCGCCCACGCCGCCCGCCGAAGTGCAAGCTGTCCTGGACATGCTCAAAGACGCCGCCGCCTCCGACAGAAACACCATCGAAACCGCAATGGCCCCCCATTTCACCAGCATGCCCGGCGGAGGTTTCATTCGGATGACGGAACAGGAGGCCGGAACGGACGATTCCTCCGTGAACCTTGTTTCCAAGATCTTTTCCTGGATCTCCTTCTACGAACGAATCGAACCCTGGACCACCTTGCGCATCCTGGGCATCGCCCGCACCGGCCCCTTCACATACTTGTTCGTCGAACCACAAACCATCAAATCGGAAACCGAAATCGAAAAGGACACCATCCAGCTCTTCACCGTCCTGTATATCCAAGACGACGACGAATACAAGCTCGTCACCGACACCGACCAGGTCGTCCCGTGGTATGCGTTCAAGACTTCCTTCGTCATGGAGCTGGTCTGCGAGCAATATCAATGATCGGAAAACCTCGACTCTGTCGGAATGACGAGAGGCCCTTTTTGTAGCGACCGGTAACGTTCTGTTTCGGGAAGATCGTTGGTTGCGAGGTAGTCTCTCAAGGACTGGATGAACCTGACCGGCCACTTTCGCTGGATGATAGTCTTCACGAAACCCGGTATCCACCCTCCCAAATCTCCCGAAAAGGTGAACACGACCCGTGTGCTGCGTTCCGAAAGGGGAACGATCTCAAAGGTCAATACCCGTATGTTGGCCCGGAGATGATCCGACCTGGCCAAGTGCGGGTTTTCCGAATTGGCCGCATGGAAAACGATGCGGTCCGGACGGTATTCGACGGTGCCGTGGAGAAGAAACTCCCGGTCCTTGAATGGCCATGGGGTTTCATAATACTCGCTGTACTCGAAGCTGTTGGTTGAAATGCGGGCGTGAACCACGGTCGATTTGAGCTTGGGCGCCCAATCCGGCTTGCGCTCGGCATCCAACAGCGCCATGACGATGTTTTCATATGGCGTATCCAGTTCGGCATCCGCCTTGAAAGGCAACAGCCCTTCGCTTTCATGAACGGCGCGGTAAAGGTTCACATTTTCATAGACACCGACAGGCTCCCACGAATCGTCTTTGTAGTCGGCATGGGAAACCGAGGTGGCAAGATATGCCGCCATACAAGACAGCAGAATCGACAAATACCTGGCGAACGCCTTTTTGCATAGTGTTTTCAAGCGTATTCCTCCGTGCCGGCCGGGGGCTTGGTTTCTATGAGGCCGCGCTCTCGCCGACTCGTCCGCCTCGTTCCAGCGTTTCGCGTTGTAATGCATACAAGGACGCTTCGCGTCCGCGTTCCAGTGACCCACGACCGAAACAAGAACCAAACCCTCAACCGGATATTGCATCCATAAATCGGCTATTGCATCTATCCGTACACACGATCACGACAGTTTTTAAAATGCGCATTCTCGCTTTTATTTCCAGCTCGATTTGCCGAGCATTATATTGATAAATCGCCATGGAAATCCCAAAAAAACATTTCTGGATTAGGCAAGCACTGTTATACTTGGTTCTTTGAAGAATAAATTCATTGGGAAGACCTCTCCGAAAATATCGACTTGCCGAACCACTGCGCCGGAGAGAGAACCCGTTTTCGATTGAAAACAGGAGGGTGATTAAATTCGTCCGTCAAATCTTACAGGAGTCCCCAGTGTCCACTCCGATCATTGTTCAAGAAGTGCGAAAAAATGAAAACGGCTTTGTCGCCACGGTACAGTTCGATCCCCAAGACGCGCCGCACGAGGTTGCCATCGCCAATCCGTTTTCCGAGCAGGAAGAAAAGCGACTGGAATGGTATTTCGAGCGCTGGCTGACTTTTCCGTTCACCGACCAGGTGCCGGCAAAGGAAGCGGCGGACAGTATCCGTGCGTATGGCGAGGACCTGTTTAAGCAGGTCTTTGGTTCCGACCGCAATGTGATTGTCGAATACGACCGGCTGCGGCAAAAGGATTTTCACCTGGTGATCGTCGGTTCGCCCGAGTTTCATTCGTTCCACTGGGAGGCTCTGCGCGACCCGCTCCAGGAACGCCCCTTGTCCGTGGACAAGCCCATCGTGCGCAAGAACAGCCGGCCGGTCACATACCGGGCCGAGGCGAAGCAGGCCCCCCGGCTGCGGGTACTGCTGGTGACCGCGCGTCCGGGCGGGAAAAGGGATGTCAGCTATCGCACGATCTCGCGGCCGTTGGTCGAGGCACTCGAAACCGGCAAAATCGCGGCCCGAATCGATATGGTGCGGCCCGGCACCTTCGAGGCACTGGTCAACCATCTCGAAGATGTCCGGGATGAACACGGCGACGGGTATTACCATATCATCCATCTGGATATGCACGGTGCTCTGCTCACCTATGAACAATACCGGCAATTGGAAGAAGAGCAGCAGATCGCGCAATACGCTTTCCGGGGCGAATACGCCCAGAATGCAATAGAGGAATATCAGGGGCTGAGGGCTTTTCTGTTTTTCAACGATACCGACGACAACCTGAATACCGTCGGCAACCCGGTAAGCGCCGACGATCTGGCCCGGTTGCTCAATATGCGCCAAATCCCCATCGTGGTCTTAAACGCCTGCCAGTCCGCCAAGCAGATCGGGGACAAGGAAACCAGCCTGGGAAGCCGAATGCTCGATGCGGGAGCGCAGTTGGTCGTGGCAATGGGGTATTCGGTCACGGTGTCCGCAGCCGGGCTGCTGATGACCACCCTTTACCGTCAGTTGCTGGACGGCAAGGACCCGGCGGTGGCCATTCGCCGGGGCAGGCTGGAATTGTTCAACAACAAGCGGAGGCGTGCCGCTTTCGACCAGGAGATCAAGCTGGAGGACTGGATGCTGCCGGTCGTCTATCAAAACCGCGCCCCCGGCTTCGACCGCGATACGTTCCAGGGGCAGGTGGCGGCCGCTGACGCGACCTATGCCGCGCCACGCACCACCTACCGTTTTGTGGGGCGGGATATCGACATTCTGGAAATAGAGAGCCGGTTGCTGCTGCGGCGGAACATCCTGCTGGTGCGGGGCATGGGCGGGGCGGGCAAGACCACGCTGCTTCATCACCTGGGCTGGTGGTGGCAAAAGACCCGTTTTGTGACCCAGGTCTTTTATTTCGGCTACGATCTGAAGGCATATCACCTGCCGGAAATCGTGAACACGGTCGGCGGCCAACTGGGATTGAGCCTTTCCGGCAGGGCCGCCGACGACAGGGCCGCCGTGCTTCACAGCCTGAAAAGCACCCGGCATCTCCTGGTGCTGGACAACATGGAATCCATCACCGGCGAACCTCTGGCCGTTCCCAATACCCTGCCTCAGGATGCCCGGGACCATTTGCGCGAATTCTTGCAGGAATTGGCCGGGGGCCGCACGCTGGTGCTGCTGGGTTCCAGAGGGGGCGAGGCGTGGCTGCGGCCGGATCCCCTCCGGGACATCGACATTTACGACCTGCCGGGCTTGGATTACGAAGCCCAGACCGAACTGGCAGAGGCGATCCTGCGAAATGCGAATGCGCCGCGCTATCCCGAACAGGCCGATCACCAGGCCGACTTCCGCCGCCTGCTCGAACTGCTGGGCGGCTATCCCCTGGCCATGGAAGTGGTGCTGGCCGGACTGGCCCAATCCACGCCGTCTCAGATCATAGAACGCCTACAAGCCGCCGATATAAACCTGGACAATCAAAAGGAAACAGCATCCAAAACCGACAGCATCCTCAAATGCATCGACTATTCCCACAGCAACCTCTCCAAGGAGGCGCAGGCCCTGCTGCTGTGCCTGGCCCCCTTCACCGGCGTGATGAACATCGGGTGGCTGGAACAATACACGAATCAATTGAAAGCCCGGCCCGCGCTTGCCGAATTGCCCTATGAACGATGGCAGGACGTTTTTCAGGAAGCGATCAACTGGGGCCTGCTCCAGCCTCACGAACAGTTGGGGGAAATGGGCTACCTCTCCCTGCAACCGATCTTTCCCTATTTTCTCAAAACCCGCCTGAATGACGAATCGCTGTCCGACCAAAAAAAAGCCGTAGAAGGCGCATTTGGCGACCATTACAATGGAATCGGCGGGCGTTTGCACCAGGCTGTCACGTCGAAAGAAGCCAGGGAAAAGCAGACAGGCCGGGTCTTGATCGGAGTGGAGTACGAGAACCTGATGACTTCGGTTCATTACGCTCTTAGCAGCCAATCCGATTTTTACAATCAATTCGAAGCACTGTTCCGTTTCCTCTATGAACAACAGCAATTCGGACGGATTATCGACCTATGCCGCGTGGTTATTGCAGAATATGACAAATATTCCGAAGACCGGCTTTCCCGGGATCAGCTATATGTGAAATTTTATTTGGTGAGAGAGCGGCTGGCCGGAACCTTTCTCCAAACAAAGAATTATCAGGAAGCTCATGCAGGCTATGAAGACGCCTTGGCCGCGATCGACACCCTGGGCAAGGATTATCAAAATTACAAAGGCAACGTATTGCACAACTTGGGGAGAGTGGCGCAGGAACAGCGGCAGTGGGAGGCGGCGGAAGGATACTACAAGGACGCTCTGAAAATTAAAATCGAATTCAACGACCGCCACTCGCAAGCCATGACATTGCACCAATTGGGGATCGTGGCGCAGGAACAGCGGCAGTGGGAGGCGGCGGAAGGATACTACAAGGACGCTCTGAAAATTAAAATCGAATTCAACGACCGCCACTCGCAAGCCAGGACATTGCACCAATTGGGGATGGTGGCGCAGGAACAGCGGCAGTGGGAGGCGGCGGAAGGATACTACAAGGACGCTCTGAAAATCTGCATCGAATTCAACGACCGCTACTCGCAAGCATCGACATTGGGCCAACTGGGGAATATGGCGCAGGAACAGCGGCAGTGGGAGGCGGCGGAAGGATACTACAAGGACGCTCTGAAAATCTACATCGAATTCAACGACCGCCACTCGCAAGCCTCGACATTGCACAACTTGGGGAGCGTGGCGCAGGAACAGCGGCAGTGGGAGGCGGCGGAAGGATACTACAAGGACGCTCTGAAAATCTACATCGAATTCAACGACCGCTACGAGCAAGCCGGAACATTGCACCAATTGGGGAGAGTGGCGCAGGAACAGCGGCAGTGGGAGGCGGCGGAAGGATACTACAAGGACGCTCTGAAAATAAAAATCGAATTCAACGACCGCCACTCGCAAGCCAGGACATTGCACCAATTGGGGATCGTGGCGCAGGAACAGCGGCAGTGGGAGGCGGCGGAAGGATACTACAAGGACGCTCTGAAAATCTACATCGAATTCAACGACCGCCACTCGCAAGCCGGAACATTGCACCAATTGGGGAGAGTGGCGCAGGAACAGCGGCAGTGGGAGGCGGCTGTGCGGTATGGATTGGAGGCGGCCGAGATTTTTATCCAGTATCGGGATGAACATAATTTGGGTATCGTGTTGCGCGGGCTGTCCCGAGTCTGGAAGGAAGTCGATGACAGGAAAATTCCGGAAAAACTTGGCGGATTGTTGGGGATGACAACTGACGATGCCGAAACAATGCTGCAAAAGTTGAACAAATCTGAGGACTAAACGAGTTCGTTTGCACAGGCATGCCATACGCCAGACCAGGGGCGATGAAAATGAAAATGGTCCCTGTTAGCCGCAATAATTCCGCTGGTTTCTATTCCGCCCAAGCTATCGCGGGGCCTGGTTCGGGAGCGTGGGTGGGTCGAAACTGGGGGGATGAAAATCATCCGATTTCGGGAGATTTTTTTCCGCCGGGATTTGTTACCCCTCGCGGCAATATTCACGGGCTGATTCGGGAGCGTAGGGTGGGTGGGTCGAGACCCAGGTGTTGTCGCCAATTCAACTTCTCTTGAAATAGATGGCCCGACAATCTTGCACGGAGTCCAACCCACCATCTTTTGCGCCGATTCGTCGCTTCTTCGAACGAATGGCACTGCGGCGGCACGGGAAATGGTGGGTTGGGCTTCGTATAAGCTCGAAGGACAAGGGCGCAAACAAGCTTTGAACCAGCCCCGAACGCCATGGTCCCAACCCACCCACCCTACGCTCCCGAACCAGGCTCCATGATATTTTTCGCGGAACGAAAATCGGCAGATGATTTACGGCAAAATAGGGAACATTTTCATCACTCCAGTCGATACCCATGTGTTGTCGCCAATTCAACTTCTCTTGAAATAGATGGCCCGACAATCTTGCACGGAGTCCAACCCACCATCTTTCGCGCCGATTCGTCGGTTCTTCGAACGAATGGCACTGCGGCGGCACGGAAAATGGTGGGTTGGGCTTCGTATAAACTCGAAGGACAAGGGCGCAAACAAGCTTTGAAGCAGCCCCGAACGCCATGGTCCCAACCCACCCACCCTACGCTCCCGAACCAGGCTCCATGATATTTTTCGCGGAACGAAAATCGGCAGATGATTTACGGCAAAATAGGGAACATTTTCATCACTCCAGTCGAGACCCAAGTGTTGTCGCCAATTCAACTTCTCTTGAAATAGATGGCCCGACAATCTTGCACGGAGTCCAACCCACCATCTTTTGCGCCGATTCGTCGGTTCTTCGAACGAATGGCACTGCGGCGGCACGGAAAATGGTGGGTTGGGCTTCGTATAAACTCGAAGGACACGGGCGCAAACAAGCTTTGAACCAGCCCCGAACGCCATGGTCCCAAACCACCCACCCTACGCTCCCGAACCAGGCTCCATGATAGTTTTCTCGGTACAAAAATCGGCAGATAATTTACGGCAAAATAGGGAACATTTTCATCACCCTAGGTCGAAACTGGGGTGATGAAAATCATCTTTTTGCCGGGCTTGTTTTTCCGCCGGAATTTGTTCCTCGGAAATGCCCGAGCGCTTTTGACTGCGTTGAACTTGGTCTTAACATCGGCCACTTTCAGGGACTATCGTCGCGGCGGTCGTCATTCCGGGCGGAGCGGTATTCACCCCGGGTGTCGATAAAATAGCTGGATTCCGTCGTTTCCGGGAATTTCCTGACTGGAACATGTAGCGTAGACCCGGAATCCAGGCTGCCGAATTTAGAACCAAGCCCCCTGCGTTTGTAGTCCGGGAATTTCGTTTCAGATCTCAAAAAACCTTATTTTCGGTCCTTTACCTTAGTAGCATGTCGAGTTCCCTTCTATTCCCAACCTTATTACCTTATTCATTTTTTCCCGCATTGCGCTGTTTTCCGTCCTTTTTACGCAGTCGCACTCCACCTGATGCCTGATCACCGCATGCGCCTGTGACTTTAATAAGGTAATAAGGTTAGGGGTTGAGCAGTGCGCCTTGCTACTAAGGTAAAGGACCGAAAATAAGGTTTTTCAGATTGGAATCGGGGAGATGGAAATCATTTGGGATGGCGAATTATTTGGGATGGCGAATTATTCCCAAGCCTGTTTCTTTCCGACACCTTGAGATTTCAAGGGTCGGGGGTCTAATCATGGCATATAGAACATGAAACCTTGAAATGGGAACAAATCCCGGCAGAAAATATTCCACCGAAATTGGATAATTTTCATCACCCCAGGTCGAAACCCTGGCGACCGGGGCTGGTTCAAAGCTTGTTTGCGCCCGCGCCCTTCGAGCTTGTACGAAGCCCAACCCACCATTTCCCGAGCCGCCTCGATGTCATTCGTTCGAGGAAGCGACGAATTGGCCCGGAAAATGGGGTTGGTTATAACGTCGGCCCACCAACACCGTCATTCCGGGCGGAGCTTGCTTTAGACCCGGAATCCAGGCGATGATCGAAACTTTTGGATGAAAAGCGGCCGAAGCTAAAACCAAGCCCCGGAAAATGGTGGGTTGGACTCCGTGCAAGATTGTCGGGCCGTCTATTTCAAGAGAAGTTGAATCAGCGACAACGCCAGGGGATCGACCCACCCACCCTACGATCCAGAACCAGCCCCGCGCGGATTGCCGCGAACGGGAACAAATCTACGCATAAAAAAATCTCCCGAAATTGGATGATTTTCATCCCCCCCACGCCAAACCTCCATAGAAAAGCCCCTGATTATAACGGATTTTGGGGGCGGTTGAATGCAGGTTGGGTTGAGCGCCGCAGATTGTCGGGTTTCGCTGCCTTGTTCTTTCAAACTCGCCGAGAAGGTGTTCGATGCAACCGGGAAGCAAGCGAAACCCGACGCGACGCCCCGCTCAACCCGACCTACGCACAGTTCCCCAAATCTGTTATAATCAGGATATTTTTTAGATCAGTCGTCCTTCGTGCTCTTCGTGTTCTTCGTGTTCTTCGTGGTCAAATTCCTTGATTTTCAACCACGAAGAACACGAAGAGCACGAAGATTTGGCTCATCGCGGATTTGTGGGAAAAGGTGCGTCGATGGTAACCAGACCATCCTGGTCTGGCATGCCTTGGCTTACAAGCGGCGGCCTATTCGCGATATGGGACCAGAGCTGGAAGCTCTGGTTACCTTTGCCGCTCCCCACAAATCCACGATGAACCAAAGATATTTATTCCCCCCTGATTCCGTTGCATTATTAATGATTCGATCCGCCGTGAATGCAGGAAGGGGGCTCCCTGGCGGAGCCAGGGGAGTATCCGGTAGATTCGAGGCCGCGATTTGGCAATGAAAGCAAGCACCATCCCCTCATGCTTGCCTGTGAGGGTGGAATTGCAGGCCGGGGGCTTGGTTTTAGCTTCGGCCGGTTTTCATCCAACAGTTTCGATCATCGCCTGGATTCCGGGTCCAAAGCAAGCTCCGCCCGGAATGACGGTGTTGGTTGGCCGACGTTATAACCAAACCCCGGGCCGGCATTTTTCCATAACTTGTCGATGGGCCGATTGTTTTTGGCCCTGACATCCAAAATATCAGGAGGGAGCATGAAGAAGATATTCCCGTATTGTTTTTGTCTGAGTTTGTATTTTGCCGCGAACTGTCTCGCCCAAGTCACGGTGGATGGTTCCGGCCTGATGATGGACAAGGGGACCATCACCGCGAATCGTCCTGTGGCGATGGGCGATTCCATCCACGCCTCGATTCCAGCCAATTTGTGGGCGGGCCAGCATGACGGAAAGATCAAAATTTGCGATTCCGAAGGCAACTGCGTCAACCGGAACACGTTCAGCGGCGGCGAAATCAACGAGATCGCCGTCTACAACGGAAGAATCTGGGTCGGCCAGGAAAACGGGTATCTTTATTCCTGCGACAGCGCTTTGAACTGCCCGAGCTACATGGTCATGGGAAGCGCGATATCCGCTCTGGAGATTTTCGACGGCAAGCTGTGGATCGGATTGTTCAGCGGGACTTTGCGGTATTCCACCGACACATCGAGCTACACCCAGGTCGATCTTCCCGAACCTGCGTATGCGATCTGGTCCATGGCCGTCTACGACGGCAGAATCTGGATCGGCGACAATTCCGGCGGATTGTTCTCGTGCGACGGCGACGGCGCTTGCCGGTCGCATGGCGATCAAGGGGGCGGAATCGTGGATATGGCCGTGTTCGAGGGCAGGCTGTGGCTTGCGCAAGACGACGGGCACTTGAGGTCGTGCGACGGCGGCGGGGCCTGCGCGGACATGGGAGATCAGGAAGAGGTCTTGTCTCAAATAGAAATCTTTGCGGACCATCTTTGGCTGGGCGCCAACTCGGGCAACCTGATCGAATGCGACAGCCAGGGCAATTGCGACAACCATGAAAACAACCTGGGAGCGCCCGTTTGGGCGATGTCCGTTTTCGAGGGGTATCTGTTCGTATCCGACGGGTCCGGAACACTCTGGAGATGCCGGACAAACGGCTCTTGCGGCGATCTCGGCGACAAAGGCGAGCCGGTCGAGGACATGGTCCTGTTTACTCCGGTCGGCCTGGGCAACACGCTCTATACCCAGGCGGGGCAGACGGGTATCGGCACGACCGAACCTTATGAGGAACTGGATATCATGGCCCAAGACGGGACACCGTCCTTGAGGCTGACGGCAAACAACGGCGAGGAAAGCAGCCTCCAGCTTTACGAGGTCACGGGGGGCTCGTTCTTCGGATGGGAATTTCTCTATTCCGGCTCGTCCGACAAGTTGCATCTCTACAGTCGCGGTTTTTCCGGCAACGAAGGTATCCGGATGACATGGAGAAAAGACGGGCATGTGGGCATCGGACAAACCGACCCTCAATATCCCCTGGATGTCACCGGAAGCATCAATGTAACAGGTTCATACCTTACCAACGGAAGCGATTACGCGGAGCTTTTCCCGTCAACCCGCCCTTGCAGCCCGGGGCAGGTGGTCAGCCTTCACGAGGACAAGAATGTACGCCCGTCGGTCAAAGGCGATCCCTTCGTGCTGGGTATCGTTTCGGAAAATCCCTCTGTCCTGGGAAATGCGGGGCTGGAAACGTCGAATTCCGTCCGCAAGGTCCCGGTCGCGCTTCTGGGACGCGTGATGGCGACGGTGACCGGGACCGTCCGGTTCGGCGATTGGCTGACCGTATCCGAAACTCCAGGAACGCTTCGGGCGGCCCGAAAGGACGAAGAACGCATCGCCAGGGCCATGGAAACCGGAACGGGTTCGGTCGAAGTTTTTCTCTTTGGCGGAAGATAGAAGCTCGTGCGGAAAAAAGACATTCCAGCCTCTATTGCCCCATATGAAGAAGCCGGGAGCTTGGAGTCTGATGGCATTGTCATGTTCCGAAAAGCGCCCTATCTTTTTCGAATCGAACAATTTGACACCCGTAACAAAAGGAGGATCGCATGAAACTGGAAGAGGCCATCAAAACAGCCCTGGAATTCGAAGAACGCATCAGGGACCTGTACAGGGATGCCGTCGAAAGCACCGAAGATCCGGAAGGAAAAAAGATCTTTCAGGCTTTGGCCGACGACGAACACAACCATGTGAGGTATCTGCAAAGCAGGCTCGACGAATGGGAAAAGACCGGAAAAATCACAATCGAAGATTTGGAATCGAACATACCCGGAAGGGAGGCCATCCGGAAAACCGCAGCCCAGTTGCAGTCGAAAATCACCAGGGACTACAGAGGGCTCAAACAGCAGATGCTTTCTCGCGCGCTGGAGGTCGAGGTAGAAACCAGCCGGGTCTACAGGGAGATCGTGGACCAGGTCTCGGAAGAATACCGGCCCATGTTCGCTCGATTTCTCGAAATCGAGGACAACCACATCGAAGCGGTCCAGTTCGAGCTGGACCATCTGAACAATATGGGGTTCTGGTTCGGTTTCGAAGAATTCCACATGGAAAATGCCGGGAATTGAATCATGACGATGCCCATGCCATCCACTCGATGATCAAGTTTTTTCCGTCATTTCCGTGAAAGCGCGAAACCATGAACTCCCGAAGGCTTCCTGGATTCCGGGTCGAAGTTTAGCTACGCCCGGAATGACGTGCATCTCAAGCTGTTGGGCGGAAAACACTTGATCATCGAGATCCAGTGTTTTTTCGGGGGGAATGTAGGTTGGGTTGAACGTTGTCGATTGTCGGGTTTCGCTAAGTTGTATTTGCAAACAAAATTTTCATGCTCTCGAAAGGAGCTGGAAAGAAGCGAAACCCAACGCAACGACCCGCTCAACCCAACCTGCGCGCGTTTTCCCAAATCCGATATGACCAGAAACTATTCTATTTCTTGAGCTTCGCGATCATTTCTTCGACTTCTTCCTTGCCCTCGCTGTAGAACTTTTCCTCATCGGGTTCCAACTCGCGCAACAGCCGCAGAAACTCGCCCGCATGCTCCTTTTCCTCGTTGGCGATATCGATCAGGACCTCTTTGGCAAGCTCGTTGTCCGTGCTCTCCGCAGTCTGCTGATAGAGCTGGATCGCTTCGTATTCCGCTGCGATCATGAATCGGATCGCACGAACCAACTCGTCGTGCGTGAGCTTTCGGTCGTTTTTCAGCACGGCAAATGGATTGCAAAATTCCGGCATGTATTGCCTCCTTTCGTTGTTGTAAATTCATTCAAAACAAGCAATTCTCGCTAAACGTTCCATGCAGTTCAAATGGGAATATACTCGGAATCCCAGGCAAGCGCAACGTTTTTTGATTCATCGCGAATTTGTGGAGCACGGACGCGAAGCGTCCTGGCATGCATTCCAACGCGAAGCGTTGGAACGAGGCGGTTGGGGGGGCCGAAATAGAAGCCAAGCCCGAGGATTCGGTTGTAGCCGTCGGGTTCGCGGCAGACCGGGCGGCGAGGATGCATACGCGCGTAATATATCTTGACATCAAGATAGACAGGGTTAGCTTTCCAACCATGGAAAACGCGCCTCGCATAAGACTGGTTCTATGGAAAGCGGCAAAGGCCGTGGAGATGGTTGATCGCGCCAGCATCGAAGGGACCGGCCTGTTGCTCAGCGAATTCACCATTATGGAGGTTCTGCTGCACAAGGGGCCGCTGCCGGTCAACACCATCGGAGAAAAGGTGCTGTTGACCAGCGGCTCGATGACTGCGGCTGTCAAGAGGCTTGAAAACAAAGGGTTCGTGGCAAGAATACAGGATTCGTCCGACGGTAGGGTATTCAATGTCCATTTGACGGATTCGGGGCGCGAGGTGATCGAAGCGGCCTTTGAAAAGCACGCGTCGAACCTGGAGATGATCGCGGAAGTTTTGACCGCAAAGGAGCGCAACGAGCTGGTGCGCTTGCTCAAGAAGCTGGGCTGCCGTGCCGAAAAGCTTCTTGCGGGCTGATTTTTTTCAAATCCTAAAGAAAAGAAAGGAAAGGCACTATGAAAGTATTGATCGTATACTATTCTTTGTACGGACATGTTCATCGGATGGCCGAGGCCGTCGCGGAGGGAGTGAACCAAGTGGAGGGCGCCGAGGCGGTTCTGCGCCGTGTTCCGGAAACGCTCCCGCCGGATGTTATCGAGAAGATGGGCGCTGCGGAGGCTCAGAAGGCGTTGGAGCACGTGCCGATTTGCACGGTGGAGGAGCTTGCTTCGGCCGACGCCGTGATATTCGGCACACCGACCCGGTTCGGCAACATGTGCGGGCAGATGCGGCAGTTCTTGGACGCCACCGGGCAACTGTGGGCACAGGGCGCGCTGATCGGCAAGGTCGGAAGCGTGTTCGCGTGCAGCAACACGCAGCACGGCGGGCAGGAATCGACCATCCTTTCGTTTCATATCACCCTGCTTCACCACGGGTTCGTGGTGGTGGGCCTGCCCTACTCGTTTCAGGGGCAGATGCGAACGGACGAGATCACCGGGGGGTCTCCCTACGGCGCGTCTACTATCGCGGGGCACGGGGAAAGAATGCCCAGCGAAAACGAGCTGGACGCGGCCCGGTTTCAGGGAAGACACGTGGCTGCGATTGCTTCGAAACTGGCAAAATGACGACCGGATGAAAGAAATAGGTTGACCCCCCTTTTTTTTCGATGCGAGAATAGATCAGGTTGAACGACAAAGCAGAGGAATGGTTGCGAACATGAAGATTTCGATCCCCAAGGAAGACGTCAGACGAATTATGGACCGGTTCGCCTGTTCGGAAGAGGAGGCGGCCAAAGCCTACCTCGACGCCCAGGACAGGGCCAATCAGGAATTCATGAATTGCCTGGAGGAACGATTCGGAGACGCTGACAAGGGTACGGCGCCGGTCGAGCCGCTTTTGTTCACCCCCAGGGAAATCAAGGAGCACCTGGACAGGTACGTCATCGGCCAGGAGGAATACAAGAAGCGCCTGGCCATCGCGGCGGCCTATCATTTCGCCATGGTCAACTATCTTCGCAGCAACCCGAAAGATCAAAGCGTCAAAAGGTTTCGCAAGAAAAACACTCTCATCTCGGGGCCTTCGGGAAGCGGAAAGACCTATTGCGTGGAAGTCCTTGGCGACCTCATCCGGGTCCCCACCCTGGTTGTGGACGCCACGGACTACACCGAGGCCGGGTACGTGGGAAAGAGCGCCGACGACATGATCCGCGAACTCGTGGAGCTGGCCCCCGGCAAAACCCGCCTGGACCAGGCCGGCTTCATCAATCGTTACGGGGGGCTGATCTTCATCGACGAGATCGACAAAAAGGCCAAGGACACGGGGCTGATCGGCCACGACATCTCCCGGGAGGGTTTCCAGCGTTCGGTGCTCAAGCTGATCGAGCGAAAGAGCGTGAGCATCTACAGCCCGTTTTCCCCGGCCGCGCAGTTGCAGGAACTGACCGGACGGGACAGGAAGCCCGACCAGCAGAACAACATGATCAGCACGGAAAACATCCTGTTCGTCCTGGGCGGTTCCTTCGAAAGAACGCGAGAGGGCCTGGACGACATCGTCATGAAACGATTGAAGCACAAGGGGAGGGCCTTGGAGGACGGCGGCGTCGAGATCATGGGGTTCGGACCGGACGACAACGAAAAGACCAAGTCCCACCCCGGCAGCTATTACAAGAACGCGGAGGCCGACGACTACATCAAGTTCGGCCTCATCCCGGAACTGGTGGGAAGGTCGCCCATTCGCACATACGTCAACCTGCTTTCGAAAAACGACCTGGTGCGAATCATGCGCGACACCGAGGATTCGATCTTGAAGCAGTACCAACTCGAGTTCAAGCTATTCAAAATCGCGGTGGATTTCGATCCGGAGGCCATCGACTATGCCGCAGGCATGGCGGAAATGCGCAGGACCGGCGCCCGGGCGCTGGTCAGCGTTTGGGAAACCATCCTGACCGATTTCCAGTTCGAACTGCCCGGCTCCAATTTCCCCAAGCTTCGCGTTACAAGGGAGCTTTGCGAACACCCCAACGACTGTCTGCTTAAAATGCTTCGCAGATCGCCGTTCGTCGATTTCACCGAGAACTTCCTGAAAGAATACGGTGTCGAACTGGTCCTGGACGAAGACACGCAGAAATTCGTGGAAGAAGAATCTTCCCGCACGGGGAGGCAAATATCGGAAATACTGAAGAAATTGTTCCAGAGGGCGTCGGCCCTCAACTACATGGGAATCCGGGAACCTTTCACCATCACGCCGGAAATGTTGCAGGACGAAAAATACTTCGACAGCCTTTTTTCGCAATGGTACGAAGAGCAAAAGAAAAACGGGCGGCAAAAATGACGCCGGAATTTCTTCGCAACCTACTTCGTCTTCAGGGCTTATCGGCGCTTTTCCTTTTTTTCAGGTATTTTTTTCTTCCAAGGCCTCCCGAATGCTGATCGCAAGTTCGCTTCTGACCAGCGGTTTGAGCTTGATGGCTTTGATGCCGATATTTTCAACCATGTGGCGCGAGGCCTTTTCGCTGTAGCCGGTGCAGATGATGACGGGAATGTCCGGGCGGATGGCGAGCATTTTTTGAGCCATTTTGTCCCCGGTCATGTTGGGCATGGTCAAGTCCGCCAGGACCAGGTCGAAGTCCTCCGGCTTGGCTTCGAACAATTTCAGCGCCTCAAGGCTGCTCGAACGCGTGGTCACTTCGTAGCCCAGACGTCGCAGCATCTGTCTTCCCATTGCCAGGATCGTGGGTTCGTCGTCCACGAACAGGATGCTCTCGGTTCCCCCGGGAACAACAACGTTTGCCTCGATCTCGCTCTCCAGAAACTTTTCGATGACCGGCAGATACACCAGGAACCGGGACCCTTTTCCCGGCTCGCTCTCCACCGTGATAGCCCCGCCGCAACCGTTCACGATTCCTCTGACCACCGAGAGGCCCAGTCCGGTGCCGGAACCCTTCTCCTTGGTGGTGAAATAAGGGTCGAAGACTCGTTCCCTGATATCCGGAGTCATGCCGCAGCCGTCGTCCTGCACGGAAAGCTCCAGAAAGCGGCCCAAGGCTCTGAGTTTTTGCAGCTCGACCAGTGTTTCGTCCGGAATCAGCTCCCGCAGGCCGATTTTCAGGACGCCGCCCTTGTCGCGCATGGCGTGGTGGGCGTTGGTGCACAGGTTCATCAGGATCTGATGGATTTGGGTGGGATCGGCGAGCACATTCTCTTCGCTGCAGATCTCGCTTTTGATCGCAATGGTGGAGGGAAGCGACGACCGCAAAAATTTGATGGTTTCCTTGACGATAGTAGACATGCGGACGGGCTTTTTTTCGATGTCCGACTGGCGCGCGAACGTCAGTATCTGGTTGACAAGCTCCTTAGCCCTCAATCCCGCCTTTTTGACCTCCACCAGATTGTCCCGAAGGATGCTTCCCTCTTCCACGTCTTCTATGGAAAGCTCCGTAAAACCCAGGATGGACGTGAGAATATTGTTGAAGTCGTGGGCCACTCCGCCTGCCAGCGTTCCGATGGCCTCGATCTTCTGCGAATGCTGAAGTTGGTTTTGCAGCAGCGTTCGTTCCTTTTCGGCATCCTTAAGCTTCTTGATGTCGATAAAGCTGACCAGGTAGTGCAGGCGGTCGTTCAAGGCGATGGGCGTGACGGTTTGAATGATGGGCAACTCATCCTTGTTCGCGGTGAAAAGCCTGCTTTCCACGTTGTTGCTGGAAAACCCCGCCCTGCTGCGGTCGGCGGAAAAGGACAGAGAGTCGATATCGAAGAATTCGGCGGCCTTGGCCCCGATCATGTCTTCTTTTGGCGCTGCGACCATCTCGAGCGCGGCAGGGTTGGCATCCGCGATTTCCAGGTGTTCGATATCGACGATGACGATACCCGCCTGCACGTGATCCAGGATGGTCTTGAGTCTTTCGCGGCTTTCCTTCAATGCCTTTTCCGCGCGGTCCTTCTCCTTGGCCTCCCGTTGCAGCTTTCGGTTCAAGTCGTTGATTTCGGTGAAAAACTTGGCGTTCTCCAAGGATATTGCGGCTTGGGAGAGCAGGACTTGCAGGACGTTCAGACGCTCCTCGGTAAAGGCGTTCTCGACGATGTCGTTTTCCAGGTAGAGAACGCCGATGTTTTTTTCCTTGACGGAAACCGGAGTGCAGAGAATGGATGCGGGATTCCTTTCCCTTAGATATCGGTCGTTTTCAAACAGCCTCCGGTACGTCTTGGATGGCAGCACCACGCTTTCTCCGGTCCTTGCGGCATAGCGAACCACGCTGCGGGGAAGGTTGTCGTAGTCGTCGAGCGCCAGCATTCCCGCCGCCTCCACGAATTTTCTGTCGATATTCGTGACGGCTTCGACGAACAGGTCCTCCCCCTCGATGGTGATCAACACGCCCTTTCTGGCCCCTGCATTTTCGCAAATGATAATCATCATCCGGTCGAGGAACTTGTCCAGCTCGACTTCCCCGGACATTGCCTGCGACGCCTTGATCACGGTGAATACGTCCAGAAGCGCCGGGAACCCGGTGCCGAATTTCGCCCCTGCCGAAGCGCCGTCGGATCTGACGAGCCTGCGGCCCGGTTTTTCAAATGCGCCTGCGCGCTGCGCCATGCCTTCGAGCATGGCCCCCTCCAGCAAGTCTCCGTAGCGGTCGAGCAGGGCATCGGCTTTCCTATGCGCGCCCCATCGCTCGTAGGCATTCACTGCCTCCACGAGATAGGCCTTGGCAACGGCTGTCCTTGAAATGGAAAGATGGAACCGAAAGGCGAATTCGGCGGCCATGGCCGCTTCGTGGACAAATCCGTTCTCCTCTGCGTTCTGTATGGACAGATCGTACAATTCGGCGGCGCGCTCCTTTTTCGACTTTTCCTTCGCCAGCTCCGCGTCGATCAGCAAAATCTTGTTCCGATGGTTCTGCGGGCAAAGCTTGGCCCACTTTTTCAACTTTTTCCTGCTTGCAACGGCCTTTTTTAGATATTTTCTTCTTTCGCGCCCCTTGGCGCCGTCGCAAAGGCGAAGGTAGAGAAGCCCTTCGTAGAAGTAGGACAGCGGAACGTAGAAGGTCCCGATGACTGCCATTATGTTTTCCCGGCAAATGTCGGCCCACTCCTCGGCATGCTCGAGGTCGTCGAACACAAGCCCCATAAAAAGCTTCTCCAGATGGAGACAGAAGATGCAGGTCATGTCGCCGCCCGCGCGATGGACGGGATGGCTTTTTCTCTCGTCGTAGACATCCCCGACCAGCTCGGTGGGGGGCGTCCCTGTGTCGGCAACCAAGTTCAGCGCGGTCTGGTATAAAATATCGTTGATGTACTGGGCGGTCTCGTGCTTGAGCCGGTCGATGTGGGCGGAGTAGAACTTCATTTCCTGGATTGTCTTATCCAGGGGCATTCCGCTCTTGAAGCTGTAGCCCGAACACGCCTGGGCGCAATAGGCGGAATATTCGAAGTCTCCGATTTCGAGGCTGAGACGGCAGGCTTTGACCAGGTCGGGAAGACAATCGACCAAGGGTTCCTTCCAGTGCCGGATGAAATGGTTGACCGCGAAATAGGCGGCAGGCTTGGCGAGGGAGCTTTCCTGCGCTTCGATCAGCCGAATGGCCAGCATTCCGTAGCGGAAACCCGTTTCCATGAGTCCCAGGGCGCCGCCGAAGACCAGGCCCGTTCCGCCAAAGCCCAGGGCAGAATAGATGGATTTGCCCTTTTTGACGGAAATTTCGGCCGATTTGAAAAGAATGTGGGGAAACAAAGCGGAGGCGGAAAAGTAGGCGGGAGACATGGCGTGGTACAGGACCCTGCTGGCGGCCAGGGCTTTCGGGTCCCGAACCTCGGGCAATTCCATGTATTTTTCCGGCTTGCTTCCCCCCAAAAGAAGCAAAGTCCTGATCGCCGCAAAAAGCGTATGGATTTTTCCGGGCGCGCGCGGAAGCGGGACATCCAGCTTATGCAGGACCCCGACGGCCAAATCCAAGGCTTCGGACAACTTGTTGTCGCAAAGAAGCGACTGGATTTGGACCTCGTAGATCTCGGTTTTTTCCACGATGTCGTCCGAGTTTTCCTCCACCGCCCTGGCCCAGGCTTCCATTGCGCCTTTTTCGCCGCACAGATAGGCGCTTTTGACTCCCTGGACGTGCAGTGCCATGGTCAAATCACGGTGTCGGCCCCATCCCGAATCGCCCAGCACGTGCAAACCGTCGGCCACATAGGAAAAGGCGAGCCGCGGCGCCCCGGATTTATGAGCCTTCCAGGCGGCCTGCAAACACAAATCGGAAAAGGTCGGCTTGAGTTCGGATTGCTCGATCAAGTCCCCGGACAGGTTGAAATGATTGACGATTTCGAAAAGGTGTTCGTCGGAATCGTTTTGCTTTCTCTTCTTCAAGAGAGTTTCGCCGATTTTAAAATGGACGGACATCCGACGCGATTCGTCGCTGCAATAATAGGCGGCGTCGTGGATTTTATCATGCGAAAACCGAAATGTACCTTCCTCCGGCTCGCCCTCCGGGTGTGCTTTGCTTCGACTGTCTCCGGCCACGGGCAGGATGAACGACTCCTTGACGAATAGATTCAACGCGTCGCGAGGGTATACCGAGGAACCGGAGGACAGGGATACCAGCAGATCGGCTTCGAATTCGTGCCCGATGCACGACGCGGTGGAAAGCACTTGGCGCATGGCGGAGGGCAGATCTTCGAGCCGTTTGGCCAGAAGGTCGGCGATACTTCCTGGAATGTCGTGCATACGCGATTCCGACGCTTTCCATGTCCAGGCGCCGGTGTTGGGATCCAGCTCCAGATACTCCCGGGCATGCAGCCATTTGACAAACTCGATCACCGCGAAAGGATTGCCTCTGGATTTTTCGTACAGAAAAGCCCCCAGAGGCGCCGCCTCGGCTATGCGCTGATTGGTGGCCAACGCCGTGAATTCCGCGACTTCTTCGGCGGAAAACGGAGAAAGGGAAATATTAACGAACCCGGCCTTCATGTTTTCGGCCTTCCGCAGAAATTCCCCGAGCGACTCTGATTTTCCGGCTTCCTCTTCGCGGTAGGCCCCCATGATCAAAAGCCCTTTGAGCGTGCTGTCGTTACGGCACATTTCCAGCAAATTGAGCGACGCCCGGTCCGCCCACTGCAAATCGTCCAGGAAAAGCACAAGGGGATGGTCGGGACGGGAAACCGCGCGGAAGAAGTTTTGCAACAGCAGCTTAAACCGGTTTTGCTCCTCCATGAGCCCCAGCTTGGCCAAAGGAGGCTGCTTGCCCACGATTTTTTCCATTTTCGGAATGATTTCCACAAGAAGCTGGAGGTTCTGGCCGAAATTTTCCTCCAGGCGTCGCCGCCATTGCTCGATTTCGTCCTTTGGCGATGCCAGCAGCCGCCTCACCCACAAGTCGAAGGCGTCCGATATGGCGCTGTAGGGCACGCCCTGTTGCAGCTGGTCGAATTTTCCAGAGATGAAAATGGCGTCTCGCTCCCCGAGCAATCGCCGAATCTCGTTTACCAGAGCGGTCTTTCCCACGCCTGCGGCGCCGCCGACCATCACCATCGACACGCCTTGGGACTTCAACTGCTCGAAGGCGTCGAGAATGGCCGAAATCTCCTTTTCGCGGCCGAACAGCTTTTCCGGAAACTTGGGCTCCCGGAAAAAATCCTTCTCCCCGAGCGGAAACCCGGGTATGTTTCCCGTGTTCTCCAGCTCCTGAGAACACCTTTCCAGGTCTCGGCAAAGCCCGTGGCAGCTTTGGTACCTGTCCTTCGGCTTTTTGGACAGCAATTTCAGTATCATGTCCGAGATGACCCGCGGAATCGCCGGCTCCAAGTCCTTGGGAGAAATCGGAGGCCGCGCCAAATGGAAATGGACCATTTCCATCGGATCCTCTGCCATGAACGGAAGATTTCCTGTCAGTGCCTCGTAGAATACCACCCCCAGCGAATACAGGTCGGATCGGTAGTCCGTGCCGGCGCCCATTCGCCCGGTCTGTTCGGGAGAAATATAGGCCAAGTCCGCCCCCGGAACATTGGACGACGGTGCCTCGGCTTCCAACGTGCCAGACATGGCGGCGAGAGAAAAACCGCGGATTTTAACGCCCAGGCTCTTGGGATCGACAAGAATATTGGAAGGCTTGATATTTTTGTGAATCACCCTTTTCTGATGCACCGCCCCCAGGCCTTGGGATGCGCCGATGGCGATTTTCAGAAACGCGCGGATCTCGATCGGGCCGCGCATGAGAAATTTTTCCAAAGAAACGCTTGAGAAATGTTCCAGGATCAGAAGCGGCCCGTCGAAGTATTGCTCTATGGCGTAATGCCTCAGGACATTGGGATGGCGGAATTTTCGGCCGATCTGAAACTCGCGGTACAGTCCGTCGCCCCCGCCGGTCGTATCCTGCGCGTGTTTTATGACCACCGGCTTTTGCCCGGTCGTCTGCACCGCGCTATACAACGCGCCGCCTTCCACCTTGCCCAAGGAATCGAGTACTTCATATCCATGCGGTTGAATCATTGGCGAAATGTCCGTACGTTTCTCTAAAATTGTATTCTATTGAATAACTTGACGAGAATCCCTTGTCAACAACGAACCCGTCGGGGAATGTAGCGCATAAATCGCAATATCGTTCCTTTTTGCCGATAGAGAATCGTCCCGTGCCCTAGGATTCCTGTCCGCCAAACAACGTCCCGGTCCCGGAAGATAGCTTGGGGACCGGGGCTTTTTTTTACGATAAAAGCAAGCTATGCGCAAAACGGCCTACCTCGTCGCCAATGGCTTGATCTCTATCGCAGGCTTAGACGAAGCGTATACGAGTTTGGCATTCTTCAAACGAATGTTGTCGATGTTTGGATATTCGATAAGACCGGCGTACTCGTCAGCAACTTCGGAACCGGAAACGGCCTGCCCCCCGAGACGGTCCCGAGCGATGAAATAGACGCAATTGCGTCCCGGATTCAGTTCCTTCGCCAAGGCAAAAGGTTCGATACCTCCATGTCCAGCCGCGTTCATGCTTGCCCTGAGACTCCCTGCCCAATGCTTGTTCACATACACGTCGTTGTAAGGGTATTGCACATGTTCCGTTTCCACCAGAAGATAGGCGGCGGAGCCTTCGATGTAGTCGGGAATATCGAATGCCACTTCCAGAGCCTGATGCTGGTCCGTCAGGGACTTCTCCCCGTCCCAGAGAACCACGCAGGCCGCGCTGTGACCGTATGCGTGTCCTTCCGCTTTGATCTTCGACAAAGTGTCGGGACCCAATGTCCACGGAGCCATTCTTTCCTTGATTTGATCCTTGATTTCGATGCCGTCCGTATCGGTCATGTTCCGCTCCTTTCTGTCGGTGCGCCGTGCCGGCGCGTTGATTATTCGATGAATCGACTTCTCCTTTTACTCAAAATGCGTTGAATATCAGGTGGATTCCCACAAGTGTCAGGAGAAAGATGAAGATTTCCTTCAACTTGCGGTCGTCGATTCTTTGAGCAAGTCTCGGGCCTATCTGCCCGCCTATTAGAACGCCTGGTATCGCCCACGCGAGAATGGGCATCGACGCCTGTCCTCCGATCGCCAGGTGGATGACCGCCGCGATGACGCTGGTACCGAAGGTGACGAATACGCTGGTGGCGATGGCGTTGGCCATTCGCAGATCCAGCCTGCTTCTCAGGATCGGGATCAGCCACTCGCCGATTCCCGTGGAAAGCATGCCGCTTCCCACCGCGATGACGCCCGGAAGCCACAGGTGGCGGTAGATTTTTCTCACGTCCGCCCTCGGCTTTCCTACGGCGTCGTACTTTTCATGGCTGGATACGAAAAGAAACGCCGTTGTCAGCAGCAATGTTCCCAGTATCAGTTCGATGTGCGACGGCTCCAGCCAGTTGGAAAGACACGCGCCGATCATAAGCCCCGGCAGGGCCGACGCCAGAACGACCAGGCAAAGCTTTTTGTCCACCAGACCTTTGACCATGTAGGCAAGACTGCCGGAGCCCTTGCCGGCGGTCTGGATCAGAAGAGAGGTCAAAACGGCGGTCTCGGGTTCGACTTCGAGTACCAGAAGAAAAAATGGCATCCACAATACGCCCCCGCCTATGCCCACGGAAGATACGACGGTAGCGATCAGGATTCCGGCGGGAAAGGCGACCCAGTATTCAGTCATTTCTTTCCTGTTCGAACGTGTAGAAATTGAAGTAGTCGATGACTTCGTTCAGCATCTCCAGGTCCTTGTCGAAGCGCTTGATCTCCTGCCTGACGATTCGCATGTCCTCGTCGGTATGCATCTCCCCGTCCACGATATGGGCGGTTTTTTCCACCAATTCCTTGCCTGATTCGGCGATGGTCTTGGACAGAAGGATGATTTCCTGCAGGTTGCTGGCGGTTTCGTTGATCACGTTTCCCAGTTCGGCCAGCTCGTTTCTGGAATGAATCCTGATGGTCCTGCTCAAGTCCCCCCGGGAAATGTCACGGGAGGCCTCGATCATGTGCTGCAACGGTTCGGTGATGTTCTTGATGAACATGGTCAGTACGATAATCATGACAAAGAGGATGATGGCGATCATCAGGATTGCCTTGTTTCTGAGCTGCCTGATGGGCGCGAGGGCCTGGTCGGCGTCGATCTCGTGTTTCGCGTATCGGGAGAAGCTTTCGATCAGACTGTCCTTCAGCTCCTGGCCGTCGGTCTCGGCGATGAATTCGAGCCCCACCAGCACCGAGGCGAAGCCCACCAGCAGCAAGTAGATGATCATGGTGCGTTGCAGGTTGCCGCGAGATTTCGCTTTCATGGAATCCTTCCCCTGTTTATCGTCTTTTTGCCGTGGCACAATTTCCAACGGTCGGTGCCTGAGTGGGCTTTTTTTGTGCAAAACACCGCTGCGCGGCGCCGGATGGTCGTTGCCATCGAAAAATAAAACTTAGCATACACGAAAACACAGTGCAAATACGATCTCCAAAAAGCTCAACGACGGGCTGCCGCTTGCACGCCGGACAAGCCCGGAGGCTGACCGTCCGGCATTCGGAAGCGTTCCTTGACGAAAGGTTCTATTTCGGTCGAATCTCCGTCGGTGCGAATGGCGACCGCGCCGTCCAAGTCCGTCCTGTAAATCCAAACGCCTCGTTCTTCGTAGCGCCGGATCACCTCCGGCGACGGCAGGCCGAACCGATTTCGCCAACCCGCGCAGACGATGGCCACCTTCGGATCGACGGCGTCCAAAAAGATCTCCGAGCTGGATGTATCGCTGCCGTGGTGGGGCGCGACCAGGACCAGGCTTTTCAGCCGGTCGCCGTACATCTCCACCAGCTCTTTTTCCGAGTCCGACGTAATGTCCCCCGTGAACAGGCAGGAAAAACGGCCTTTGGAGATTCTGATTACCAGGGAGTTGCTGTTTTCATCCCTCCAGGACTCCGTTTTCGCCATTTGCAGAAAATCGGCCGGCGGGTAGAGGACCTCCAGCTCGAAGCCGTCCACGTTTCGGCGACCGAGTATCGTGAAAAAAGGGGGAGATTCGATGCGCTCTTTCCGGACGATTTCCATCAGCTCCCGATATCCGCGTGTTTCGGCAGGCTCGTTGTTGCTCCCGAAGGTTTCCACGTCGAAATGCCTGGCG
This sequence comes from Desulfobacterales bacterium, assembly GCA_963674505.2. Taxonomy (GTDB): domain Bacteria; phylum Desulfobacterota; class Desulfobacteria; order Desulfobacterales; family SKZT01. Next base: position 2,943,984 of record CAXXIG010000001.1, on the reverse strand, counting down.
ATGTAGAGCAGTCCGTTCAGGTGGTCGCTGTTGGGATGGGTCAGGTAGAGGGCATCGACGCTCATGATCTTGTTTCGCCACAGCAACGGAGCGACAATCCTCTCTCCCACGTCGAAAATGCTGTTGTCGTAGAACCCCCCGCCGTCGATCATGACGGTCTCGCCCTTGGGAAATTCCACCACCGCCGCATTTCCCTGCCCCACATCGACGACGGTGATCGCAAGCTTGTCGTCGAAGAACCGCTCGACCGTCCAGTATAAGATGTCCGCCAATGCCAGAACGGACAGAGTCAAAAACGCCGCCATCGCCAAAACTTTTCCAACCCTCTTTCGACTGGGCGGAAAAGCGCCCTTTTCCTGTCTTGCCGGATCTGTGTGAACGACCGCGCCGGTCTGTTTTTGCTGATTCGCGACCACATACAAAAGGCCTAAAAAGGCGTAATACATGAAAACCTCGAAAAAAGTGGGCGTGAACGTCTTCACTGCGGCGAAGGTAAGGTCGGCGAAAAAATGAAGGATGCCGATGGCCACCGACAGGACGAAACCGGCGCACTCGAACCCCAGCGCCGAGACAGTCTCGCTGACAGGCAAGACAAATGCCGCGAGCAGGCCCAGGGGGACCGCCCCGAAACCCACCAATGGCACCAGCACGAAGTTGGCCGCGATTCCCGCCAGCGATACCTGGTTGAAATAGCGCATCGCCAGGGGCATGGTTCCCATGATGGCGAAAAGGGACGCGAAGAAGAAACCGGCCAGCTTGGTGGTCAGGGTGATCGCTCCCGTGCGATCCTCCTCGGAGCGCAATTTGTCGAGCGCGGAGAAACCGAGAAAAATCGCGGTGACCGCCGAAAAGGAGAGCTGGAAGGAAATGCTGAACAGTGCGGGCGGGTCGATGATCAAAATTGCCATGGCGGCGATTCCCAGCGTATTTGCCGGGTCGTGCTCCCTTTCGATGGGAAACGCCAGCAGAAAAACGGCGACCATGACCACCGCCCGCTGCGTCGATGGAGACATGCCCGCAAGAAAGCCGTAGAGGACCACGGGCGGAAGACACAGCAGCGCGGCTGCCTTGCGCACCCAGGCATGGTTCGTGACAAAGCGGAATTGCGACAGCAATCGCGAAAAAACGAGAAAGAAAAACGATGCGACAATGCCCACGTGCAAGCCGGATATGGCGAGAAGATGCCCCATGCCGGCGCGGTTGAACGCCTCCCGCAAAGGTTTGTCGATGGCGTCCCTGTCCCCGATGACAAGCGCCTTCAGCACCGACTTGGAGGGATTTGCTATGGAGGCGGCTTCGATTCGGGAGGAAATTCTTTTCCTAAAGCCGTGCATCCACCGGGCGAATCCGCCAGCGGTATCCTTTCGTAAAAACTCCAGGTTTTTCGAAGAAGTGTAGCTCGAAGCGCGAATCGACCGGAAGGCCATGTATCGTTCGTAGTCGAAACCGCCGGGGTTGTGGAAATTTCTGATCAGACGGATTTTGCCCGGAAACCGCAGACGGTCGCCCGGTCGAATTTCGGGAAGCGGCTCGCCCCGGCAGGTGACACGGAGCCTTCCGCAGGATGGAATCGTTACCCCGTCCTTTCCCAAGCTTTCGACACGGAGTACGAAAATGGCCCGGTCTTTTAGGACGGAAACGGGATCTTTTTCCACCACTCCCGTGATTTCCCATTTCCAAGGCTTGTCGAAACGGCTCGCATGGCTCTTATCAAAGTTCGGCGCGGTCCAGGGCTGGATGGAAAGATAGCCCAGGCAGAAGAACAAAACGAACGGGGAAAACGCGAGATCCTTTTTTTCAACGGCCGCTCGCAACATGAACAAACAGCCAAGACAGGCTGCGACCATGGCCCAAAGCAGGAAGCCTTCGGCCTGATCGCCAGCCGCGATTCCGAAAATCATGGCCGCCAAGAGCGGTAGAATGGGCCTGTGATAGATCGCCGGGTTCATTTGTCACGGGCCTGCTTGGCCCTGCGCTTTTTTCGATTTCAGCACAGCCATGGTAAGCCGTGAAACACAAACGAGGTTCTGCTCGTTGTCGTAGATGCGTATATCCCACACGTGGGTCGAACTCCCGAGATGGAGGGGCTTTGCGATGCCCGTGACCTGCCCGCCGGTTACGGCCCGGACATGGTTGGCGTTTATTTCCAGGCCCACGCAGCTTTCTTGTGGCCCCACCGCCATCTTGGCGGCGACGCTCCCTATGGTTTCCGCCAGGGCGACCGAGGCTCCGCCGTGCAACAGCCCCATGGGTTGCCGGGTCCTGCGGTCCACAGGCATCGAGGCTTTGACATAGTCCTCGCCGATCTCCAAAAACTCGATGCCGAGATGATCGACCATCGTATCTTTAGAGATTTGTCCCAGGCGTTCGACAGTGACCTCGGACTTCCAAATCGACATGGTTTCTGTTCTTCAACCCCCTACTCTTCGAAAACGATTTTGCCGTCGAACACGGTCAGATCGACGGATGTTTTCGCAATCTGCGCGGGGTCTTCCGTAAATATGTTTCTATCCAGCACGATCATGTCGGCGAGTTTTCCCGGAGAGATGCTTCCCAGCCTGTTCTCCATGCGGTAGACACGGGCCGGGGATATGGTGTACGCCCGGACCGCCTCCTCGACCGTGACTTTCTCCGACGGATGCCAGCCTCCTTCCGGAGTGCCGTCTTCGCGGCTTCGGGTGACGGCCGCGTGGATTCCCGCAAGCGGAGCGGGGTTGCAAACCGGGCAATCGGAGCTGAATATCACTGGCACCCCGGCGTCCAGGGCCGAACGGAAGCTGTAGGCGAACCGGCCCCTGGCGCCCAGGCACCTGTCGATCATGTTGATGTCGATGGGCAAATTGGGCGGCTGCATGCAAGCGGCGACATTCAGTGCGGCGAGCCTGCGGATGTCTTCGGGCCTGATCATTTGGAGGTGTTCGATCCGGTGCTCTAGGAGAGGAAGATTCGCGTCAGGTTTTCTTGCCGCTATCCGCTCTTCCAAAAGCGAAACGATTTCGCGGTTGGCCCGGTCGCCGATGGCGTGAACCATGATGGCGAGTCCTGCGTTTTCGGCCTTCTCCATCGCACGCCGCAGATCTTGGACAGACGTAAGGGGCATGCCGGAACCGGCGTCCAGAAACGGTTCCAGCATCCAGGCGGTCCGCGCGCCCATGCCGCCGTCGGCGTAGAATTTCAGGTACCCGACGAGCAGGCGGTCGTCGCCGAAGCCGCTGGTCAAGCCCACCGACACGGCCTCGTCGATTCGTTCTCCGGGGATGCTCACCCAGCAGCGCATGGCCAGGTCGCCGTTTCTTCTCAGTTTCTGCCAGATCCGGAACACCTCGGCGCCTTCTGTGCCGCCCGGAAGCCGAACGTCGTTGACCGATGTGATCCCCATGGCGTGCATTTGCGGCATGGCCCCCTTCATGGCGCGGTATCGGTCCGCCTCGGTGGGCTGGGGAACAACGTCTTTGACCAGGTTGGACGCGAATTCCCTTAGAACGCCGTTGGGCTGGCCGTTTCTGTGGTGTTCGATGACGCCTTCGGGCGGGTTGGCCGTATTTTCGTCTATGCCCGCGAGTTGCAGGGCCTTGGAATTGGCCACCGAAAGGTGCAGGTCGCAGCGCCACAAAATCACGGGATTGTCCGGGGAGACCCTGTCCAGGTCTTCCTTCAGCGGCATCCTGGCGCCGGGCCAGTCGGTCTCGTTCCAGCCCTGCCCGACAATCCAGTCGCCGGGTTTGGTTCGGTTGGCCGCCGATTCCACCCGGGCCAGGCATTGGTCGAAATCGCCGACATCGGAAAGCGCGAGCTGGGTCCGGGCCATTGCCCAGTCGTAATAGTGGAAATGCGAATCCCAGAATCCCGGAAGACCGAGGCGCCCTTCCATCTCCACAACGCGGGTCTTCGGACCCTTCAGCCGTTTTATGTCGTCGTTCCCGCCCACCGCAACGATTGTATTGCCCGATACGGCTACCGCTTCGGCAATAGGGCGCTTTTCGTCCTGGGTGCGAAATTCGCCGCCCAGAAATACGATGTCCGCGTAATTTTTAATCATGTTCTATTATCGAATCATTTCCCATGCATCGTCAAGTAGTTGGAATACAGACGAGAAGGGACCCTGGAATAAAGGTCGAAATCCAGGTTGGTTTCCATGCCGGGGACAATGGCCCTCACGACGGGTATCCGGGTGTCTTTGCGGGTCAGGTCCACGTAGATGGGTCGATAGCCGTTTCGAATCAGCAACGTTTCCAGCAGGGCCAGGTCCTGTTCGGGATCTTGGGAGCTATAGTTCGGAAGGTTCTCCAGAGGGACCCGCACGTTTTTTTCCGGCCCGGCGCCGGAGGGCGGTCCGTAGGGGAAAGGATACGGGGTCTCTGTCATGGCGGAAAGAAGCGCCCGTCTGGCGTCCAGGTGCGCGCCGGTCCCCTTTGCGATCTCTCCGTCGCTTGCCACCACGAAGCATTTGCAGCACGGAATGCCCATGGGGGGTGTCAAGTCCTGGAACTGTAGGCGGATGCCCGCTTCGGCGTAATTGTAAAGCAGGGCATCGACTTGGGAATCGGCGGTTTCGATATCGAAGCATTTCGCCGGGTCGTAGGGCGAAACCGCCTCGCAATCTCGTTCCACGATCTCCAGAAGAGCGCCAACCTTGGCCTCGGACAGGGTGTTTCCGGCGGCAAGGCCCGTGGAGCCCAGTCCGGAATACAACTTGATTTCATCCAGGTTGAAAAACAGGAACACGCTCTGGGCCGGGACCCAGACCGTATCCGGATTTCCATCCCCCGCAGGCCGGCCTTCGATCCAGTAGATGGGTTCGTCGCGGTAGGGTACTTCGAGACAAAGACGGCCGGGGTCGAGCGCAAGCCGGTTTTTCCTCTTCATTTCGCTTCTGCGGGCGTACTCGAGCGGATACTGTTTTTCGTACCCCGTCACCTCGTTTCGTCCGACGCAGGCAAAGGAGGCGTATCTTTCCAGCATTTCCATGGCGTATGCGGCCCGCGCGGCCTCAAGCGAAAGGCCCCGGCCATAGGAGGTCTGAACTCCGGACAGGCCGTACCGGTGGCGGCCGCAATCGACGGACACGTTCATGTTCCATTTTCTGAGCAACGCAATAGGGCTCAAGGAAGCAACATGCCTCATCTCCTCTTCGGCAATGATTCCGACCTTCTCCAAGGCGGCCATGGCCACTTCGAACGTCTCTTCCGGAGCGGGCCGCGTATTCCCCGACCCGACCGGCGGAACGGCCCGGCCTGCGACCAGCTCTTCGATGGAAACCGCCTTTTCTTCGATATTCGACAGATCCTCGGAAGAACAGGGCGAAGGCAGTCCGATTTCATCCGGCGGCGCCATGGGGCGATGTTCGAAAATGTTTTCCCGGAACCGCCTTATCCACTTGGCATGCAGAGGCCGGTCCTTCAAGCCGTGCGAACGAACCAGGAGCAACGGGGAATGTTCCGCGAATTTCCGGATGTCCGACCGGTCGAAATATTTCCGGACAGAATCGAATTTCGAATGCAGAAGGCAGGCGTCGTAGAAAAGGGAAAGCGCGAACATGTCCTTTGCGTATCGGTTTACGACCGCCGTTTTCAGCTGTTCGGGCACCCAGCCGCCGACAACGCCCGCCAGGTGCTTTCGCATGAATTCGTCGTTGGGCGACTGTCTGTGTTGTTCAAGCATTTGCCCGAACTCCCGGCTTTCTTTCGGGCGAACCGCGAAAAAACCGGTGGATTTATCCGTCTCCTTCAACTCGAGAATGTGCTGGACGGGTTCGTCGTTGCTTGCTTTCGAAAATGGCTTGTCCGGCATGTCGTGTCCCCTCTGTTTTGCTCGTTTCGCATCGGTACGCAAAACCGATAATGATCTGGCAGTGTCAAACTTGCAGCGATCAGGAATTCGGCCACGAAATTTCACAAAAGAACACGAAACGATTTACAGGCCTTTTCGTGGCTTTTCGTGTCCTTTCGTGGCCCATTGCCACTGCTTGTCAAGCGCCACCGACGATCTTAAAAAATTCTTCTTATCCAGGTTTGCCAGAAATTCGCCGGGACCTCTTCATATTGGTTGCCGTATATGTAGATGTCGGTCTGGGTGGAATTTCTGGTATAGCCGGACAGGCGGCAAAGGTCCAGTCCCCAATGGAGCCTTTCCCCTCGTCTGAATTTCAAAGGCCCCGACATCAAAAAACCGAGGCCCTTCGACCAGTCGTTGGAATGGTCGAACTCGAAGCCCCCGTAGGCAGATATTCCCATGGACCGGGAATATGGAAGAACGAGAATTTGCGCGACTCCGGGCTTGATCTTGTCGAGCCAGGAAGCTTTTGCCGCCAACCCGAGAAAGGCCTCGGCCACTTTCGGCTCGGGGTTGATCAGGAGAACGGAATCCAGAAAATGGTCGGGAAAAAATCCTAGAATCTCGGCCCGCGCCCGAAGCAGGACCATGTTCGAAGGGGTGGCCCGCTGCGTATCGAGACGCTTTTCTCTCCACATCAAAGCGGTTTTGCGATACCGGGAACAATCGCCGAACTCGCATTCCCAATCGTAAATGTCCGTGGCGATCACTCCCATGCCGGGATTCCTCGTGGCGATTTGCCACGCGGCGCCGCCGGCGCCCGCGCCGAGTTCCAATATCAGCGTCGGCATTGTCAAAACATGTTCCAGTCGTCGGATCTCCTCCGGCGAATTGCCTTGCGACTCCAAGTAGGCGCGCAATGGCTCCCAGCAACTTCCCATGGCTGTCGTTCCTCGCGTGAATACCTCGGCAACAGAACCGTTTCCAAGAACGTCTGCTTTTCGCAGACGCCGTTACCATGCGTCTTTTTCTGTTTACAACAAGGTCGGTTCGGTCGGATCGGGACCAAATCCGAAAGCCAGCACGATTTTGTATAGTAAGATCGTTCGTTTGTACAGAGTTTTATTCGCGCGCATGATGGAGATTCCGACCGGGCCGGAATATTATCGTTTGACATTGCGCTTCTTCATCGGTAACAATTCTCAAATTAAGGGCGCAAGGGGCATTATCAAACGTTTCCAATTCGGAAAGAGGACAAATGGTACAAAAATATTTCGCGATTTGGCGGCCGATCCGGCAGGGCCGATTCCTGAACCTTTTCGTCGCATTGATACTCTATATTCTTTTTCTCCCCTGGGTCAGGGACTTCGTCAATATCGCGCTCATATACCACGCCGCCAACACGCTCCTGCTCGTCTCTTCCTTGTACGCGGTCAGCCAGTCGGGGCTCAAGCGCGCCATCGGGGTTTCCCTGGCCGTACCCGCTCTGGCCCTTTCGTGGGTTTCTTTCGCCATGGAAAAACCGGTTTGGAGGATTACGGCTTGTATCCTTCTGGCCCTTTTTCTTCTTTTCATCATCGTTTCGCTTTTGCAATACGTGTACAGGGCTTCGGACATCACCCGCCACGTGATTTTCGGGGCGATTTCGGCATATTTGGTTCTGGGCATTTTCTGGAGCCTTCTTTTCACCCTGCTGGAAACATTCGAACCGGGATCGTTTCAGGGAACAGGCGTTTCCGGCGCCAACGGAAACCATTCATTTCTGTATTTCAGCTTCGTGACCCTGACCACGCTGGGATACGGGGACATCTTGCCTGCGACGGCCAAGGCGCAGTCCCTCGCCATCACGGAAGCCATCATCGGGCAGGTTTACATGACGGTCCTGATCGCCTGGCTGGTGGGGCTGAACGTTTCGAGGAGGGTCGAGGACCAAAACAAAGTGCTCTGAAGTGCAGCCGGAGGAAAAACATTGGAAAAATGGTAGTGTATCGTTTTTCGCAATCGGCATGCAATTGATTGGTCGCCTAAGAGAGAAAAAAAACAACAACGCAGGACAGAGGCTATGCAAAAACAGGAATCTTCCCGTCAGGACAGCGCAGGAATGCACAAGGTCCTCGACATCGGAGTCAGGCTCGGAGGGGTTGTTCTCCTTGTGGGCTGGTGTTTGGATATCGTCAAGCCTTTCATCGTGCCCGCCATCTGGGGGGTGATCATCGCTGTCGCGGTCTATCCGGCCTACAAGAAGCTTTGCCAGATTCTGCGCGGGCGAAATCGCCTTGCGGCCATATTGATCGTTCTTTTCATGGTCCTCGTCATCATCGGACCTTCGGCCATGCTCGCCGATACTCTCGTGCAGGGTGGCGGCGCCATTGTCAAAAAACTGAAGGACGGTTCGTTCGCAATCCCGCCGCCGCCGGAAAAAGTCGCCTCATGGCCGGTGGTGGGAGAGGCCGTGGACGATTTCTGGAGGCTTGCATCCGAAAACCTCCCTGCGGCTTTGGGCAAGTTCAAATCCGAAATCGCCACTTTGGGCGGAAAGGTCCTCTCCGGGGCGGCGGGCATACTCGTAGGGCTGCTCATGTTCACGTTTGCGATTTTGATCGCCGGGGTGTTGCTCCACAAGGCCGAGAGCGGCAGCATTACAGCCGATGCCATCGCGTTTCGCATCGCGGGAAAAAAGGGCGAGGGATACGTGGACCTGGCCAGGGACACGGTCCGAAGCGTCGCCAGAGGAATTCTGGGAGTGGCCCTGATACAGTCCATATTGGCAGGTCTGGGATTTCTCGTGGTCGGTCTTCCGGGCGCCGGGCTTCTGGCACTTGTTTGCCTGTTTCTTTCGGTCATCCAGGTGGGACCCGGTCTCGTCATCGTCCCGACCGTCGTCTATGTGTTCGCCACCTCGGAAACATTGGCCGCCACACTCTTTCTGATTTGGAGCATTTTCGTAACCCTGATCGACAATTTTCTCAAGCCCGTGCTTCTGGGACGCGGCGTCCGCACTCCCATGATCGTCATTTTCATGGGGGCCATCGGCGGCTTCCTGTCCTCCGGAATCATCGGGCTTTTCGTGGGCGCGGTCATCCTCGCCCTGGGCTACGAACTGTTCACCGCCTGGCTGAAGGAAAAAAGCGCCGTTTAGATTTCCATTCTATCTCCACACGCCGCTCAGAGGCTCCTTGCAGAACGCACAGCGCCCGTTTTCCATGTGCTTGGCGACGATGAAGAACCCGACCCGCTCGATGACCGCTTTTCCGCATTTCGGGCAGTAGGTGTTGTTTCCGGGATGCCGGGGATAGTTGCCCACATAGGGATAGCGGATGCCGTTCTCCTTGGCGATGGCGTAGGCCCGCTCCAGCGTGCTCAAGGGCGTAGGAGGAAGGTTGGGCATCTGGTAGTCCGGATGGAACCGCGTGAAATGCAGCGGCGCGTCGGGTCCGATCTCCCCCGCCACCCACTTGCAAAGCTCCACGAGCATCTTTTCCGAATCGTTCAGGGTCGGTACCACCAGGTTGACGATCTCCAGATGCACTCCTCTCTCGTGCACCTTCTTGATGCTGCGCAAAACCGGCTTGAGCTTGGCCCCGCAGACATCCTCGTAGAAGCTTTCGCTGAAGCCCTTCAGATCGATCTTGATGGCGTCCAAAACGTCGCACATCTCTTCCAGGGGGGCTTCGTTCATGAAACCGCAGCTGATAAGAACGCAACGGACGCCCTGTTTTTTCGCCGCGCGGGCGATGTCCGTCAGATATTCGGTGAAAACCGTGGGCTCGTTGTAGGTGAATGCGATGACGGGAACCTTTCGCTGGGCAGCGGAGTCCACAATGCTTTCCGGTTTTATATAGCCGGAATCGAAATCTTCGGGCCGGGCCTGGGAGATCTCCCAGTTCTGGCAGAACTTGCAACTGAGGGGACAACCGGCGGTGGCGAGGGAGAAAGCCTGTTCGCCGGGCAGAAAATGGTACAAGGGCTTTTTTTCGATGGGATCGATATGCACGCTGACCGGCCGACCGTACACGAGGCTGCGCAGCTTGCCCCCCGCGTTGATCCGCGCCCGGCACCTGCCGCGTTCGCCGGGCATGATCACGCATTCCTGGGCGCAAAGAAGGCACTTGACGATTCCCTCCCCGTGTTCGATCTTCTTGCCTTCCAGGTTTTCATCCGGTTTGTGGCAGGCCCTGCAGGAAACGTCGTTCTGGAGGGTGGAAATGTAATAGCGGGCCTCGGGCGCGTTTTTAATGAACTCGGCAAGTCGGCTGTCGAACACGCCTGCATTGGCGTCGCCGACCAAGTTTTGCAGCCACGCCGGACTCGTCAGCCCGGCCCCCGTCCCGGCCGCCATTACGGACAGCCTGACAGTCTTGCGCAGAAAGTCCCGACGGGTCAAATCATCGCCCATATTGAACAGGCCGGTTCCCCCGGTCTCTTTTTGGTAATAACGCATGTGCAGGATGCCTCCCTTTTATTTTACAGATTGCATCGTTCTTTGTTTATACCGTATTCGAGTTTTGGAGCCAAGTCTTTCCTGCATGGCGCTATTTTGCAAATTCGTCGAACCGCCAAGCAGCTCGTTCCCACGCTCCAGCGTGGGAACGCATATCGGGACGCTCCGGCGTCCCGTCAAACGCGCCGCTCCCCTCTGTCGCGTTGATACGTTCCCGGGTCAAGTGCGGGAACGAAAAAAAATATCGCCTGAAAATATGCCGATAAAGATGACCGTTAACGTCCGATAACGTCCGATTAAATTCGCCGAAAGTCCCTTAATCGTTGACATGCAACCCGCTTTTCGGCATAGATATTCGTATTTGACAAACATTCCGGGCCCGGGTGCCCGAAATGGACCTCGGTTTTGGTTATAACGTCGGCCAACCAACACCGTCATTCCGGGCGGAGCTTGCGGAGACCCGGAATCCAGACGATGATCGAAACTGTTGGATGAAAACAGGCCGAAGTTAAAACCAAGCCATAGACCTCGCATCGAAACGACGCGTTTCAGCGTCGATATTCTTTTGCTCGGGAAGGGGATGTCCCGAAGGGACACTGGAAACAACCATAGAGCAGTGAAAGGAGACAGGGTCAAATGAGGAAAGCATTCGCCATTTTGTTGGTCGCGTCGTTGGTCATGGTTCTTTTTGCCGCCGGTCCGGCGCTGGCGCAAAAAGAATACATCAACGGCATCGACGCCAATTTCCCGCCGTTCGCCTATGTGGACAAAAACGGCACGCCTGCCGGCTTCGACGTCGATGCCGTCGATTGGATGGCAAAGAAGCTCGGATTCAAGGTCAAGCACCAGCCCATGGAATGGAGCGGCATCGTGGCCAGTCTCCAGGCCAAGAAAATCGACTTCATCGCATCCGGCCTTTCCGTCACCGAGGAGCGGGCCCAGAAAATCGACTACACCATTCCATACTGGGTCATCAAGCAAGTCATGGTGGTCAAGAATGACAGCGCCCTGACCGTCGACGACATCAGAACCGGCGGAAAGACCCTCGGAGTCCAAAGCGGGACCTCCGAAGCCAAGTGGCTCAAGGACCAGATCGGCAAGGACGGCGTGGACTATACGCTTAGGATGTACGATTCCGCGCCTCTGGCCGTGGAGGACGTGATCAACGGCAGAATCGACGCAGCAGCCATGGACGACGCTCCCGCCGCCGACGCCGCCGGCAAGAAGCCCGTCAAAATCCTCGGCACCTTCGGCATGGATCCTGAAAATTTCGCCTACGGCGTCAACAAGGACGACAAGGAACTCAAGGAACTGCTGAACAAGGGCTTGGAAATGCTCATGGCCGATCCTTACTGGAACGAGCTGGTCGAAAAATACAATCCCGGCGGACATTGATTCCTTTGATTTGTAAAGACTCGCGCAACATGAAACCGGGACGCCTGCCCACGAAGGACTTTTTCCGCCGGGCGGACGTCCCGGACGCTGTTTTGCAGACATGAACGAAGCCCTGATCGCCATAATCGACGCCCTGCCCTACATCTTGAAAGGGACCGGGGTGACTGCGGGCATCGTGGTCGGCGCCATGGGACTCGGCCTGCTCGCCGGAATTCCCATGGCGGCGGGCCAGGTGTACGGCAGACGTCCGGTCCGGTTTCTCATCGGCTTGTATGTCTGGTTTTTTCGCGGAGTGCCGGTGCTGGTGCTACTGTTTCTGGTTTATTTCGGGGTTTTCGGCTTTTTCGAAATGAAAATCAGGGAGTTTTACGGCGTACGGTTCACATTCAGCCCCTTTGTGGCGGCATGCCTGGTGATGGGCATGGTGAGCGCCGCGTACCAGTCGCAAATCATTCGAGGGGCCATCCAGTCCCTGCCCCAGGGCCAGCTCAAAGCCGCCAGCGCCCTGGGTATGAGCGACTTTGTCGCCATCCGGTCCATCATTCTTCCCCAGGCTCTGCGCATCGCAATTCCCGCGTGGTCCAACGAGTTTTCCATCGTGCTCAAGGATTCCGCCATCGCTTTCGTCCTGGGGACTTCCGAAATCATGGCGCGGACCCATTTCGTCGCGTCCCGCACCTACCAGCACCTGCCGTTGTACCTGCTGGCCGGGCTGCTCTATTTCATCCTGACCTGGATGGGAGTCAAGGCCCTGCTGAAACTGGAACGAAAGGTCAAAATCCCCGGATATTCCCAATGAATGAAAACAGCAACATAGCGGAAAACTCCGCTCCGGTGCTTCGCATCGAAGGCATCCACAAGGTCCTGGGAGGCAAAAAAATCCTGGACGACGTCTCCCTGACGGTGGACAAGGGCGAACTCAAGCTCCTGATCGGCCCCTCGGGAGGGGGAAAAAGCACGCTCCTCCAATGCATCAATTTTTTGCTTCCTCCAGACCAGGGCAGGATTTTTCTGGAGGGAGACGAGGTCTTCTACCACAAGAAGGCCGAACTCTACCGCTTCAGAAGACAGGTGGGCATGATCTTCCAGGACTTCAACCTGTTCGATCATCTCACGGCAAAGGACAACGTCTCCATCGCTTTGAAAAAAGTGAAGAAGATGCCCAAGGCCGAGGCTGCGGACAGAGCGCTCCACGAACTGGAGCGCGTCGGCCTCGGAGACAAGACCGACTTGTACCCGGCGGAACTGTCCGGCGGGCAGAAGCAAAGGGTGAGCATCGCCCGTGCACTCGCCATGGATCCCAAGGCCATACTTCTGGACGAACCCACGTCGGCCCTGGACCCGGAACTCATCGGGGAGGTCCTGCGCGTGATCGTGGACCTCGCGCGCTCCGGCATGACCATGATCATGGCCACGCACCAGATCGGTTACGTGAAATCCCTCACGGACGAAATCCTGTTCATGGAAAAAGGAAGAATCATCGAGCGGGGCCGCCCGCAGGAATTGCTCGATGCGTCCGCAGACACCCGGTGCCGGGGATTTTGCGCCATGCTCAACGACCTGATAGGAGACGCCTGATCCCCATGGACTGGGAATTCTACGGAAAGCATCTCATACCGGCGCTAAACCAAGGCCTCTGGATGAGTATCCTTCTCATCCTGCCGTCGGCCACCGGCGGCCTGCTGCTGGGGGTTTTGACCGGCACGGTACGCACGTACGCCCCGCCCTGGCTCAAACGCATCGGAAACGCCTACGCCGCTCTCTTTCGAGGCACTCCCCTGGTGGTCCAGCTGTTCGTCCTGTACTTCGGCCTGCCCAACGTCGGCATCTATCTTTCGCCCTACGCGGCGGCGGTCACCGGCTTCATCCTGTGCTCCGGGGCATATCATTCCGAATACATCCGGGGCGGCCTGCTATCGATCCGCCGGGGCCAGATCCTGGCGGCCAAGTCCCTGGGGTTCTCCTCGGCCGGGACCATCTTCTGGATCATACTTCCCCAGGCGGTCAGACGGTCGCTTCCCGGTTGCGGAAACGAGATCATCTACCTGATCAAATACTCCTCCCTCGCCTACATCATCACCTGCATCGAAATCACCGGCCAGGCCAGAGACATCGCCACCACCTACTTCCGATTCAACGAGTCCTTTTTCGCGGCAGGGCTCTACTACCTGGCCCTGGTAACCCTGGCCACATTCGTTTTGAACCGGCTGGAGGACAAGTTCTACATACCTGGATTCGGGAGGCAAAAATAAGCGGAAGTTGAAAGGGGCGAGGGCCATGGCCTGGGGGGATGAAAATGCCGGTTAAAACATTCCGCCTGCGCATTCCAAAAGCAACAACAGCAATCACGATTCAAATCGATTCGGAGGTCCTCGCTTGGTTCAAATCCAAGGGAAAGGGATGTCAATACCGCATCAACGAGGTGCTGCGGTCGTATGTCGAGGCGCAGGAAGCTTGAGCGATAAAAACGAAAAATGCGCTTATGTTTGACAATTCTTATGAAATAGGTTTGAACTTTCCGATAGGAACATCTGTCAACTCGCTATAGATGAGATACATGGCCAATGCCGCGGGCGCGTCGAGGCAGTGTCGGGGACCGGCGCTGACGATCGCCCTTTCCGACGCGGTCAGCAACTTTTTCAGCTTACCGAAAAAACCTTTGTCGGCGACTTCCTCTCTCGGCAGCCATGTCAACTTGGCAGCCGGTTTGTCCCCGACCATGATTGCCAAGTCCCCGGCTTTGACCGGCAAGACAGGGTCCGGAATGTTCGTTTTCGGCTCGACGAGGCGGAACTTCACGTTATCCTCCCAGTCCATCAGGACAAGCACGACCTTGTAAACCGGCTTGATGAATTTTCCGACGGCTTTCTGACCGATCTGCATTGCAATCCGTTTTTCCGGATCGGTAACAATCCATCTCGAGGATCTGAACTTCCGGGCAGGCTTCAATTGCCATGCCTGATGATTGTTGTCTATGATCTCGGTTCTGGTGTAAGTCGCCGGCCCGAAAAGATCGCAACGTGCCAAAGCCTCCTTGGTTCGGTCGTCCAAAATTTCAAGAGACTCCTGATAGATCATGGGCTTGTCGCCTTCGCGAAGATGCTGGCGAATTCGATAAACGGCTTGATTGGCATTACCATCCATATATATACCTACTTGGTATCCTTTCCGTGCATCAGCCCGGTTTCTCTTCCAAGGCATCCGCGTTCACAAAACAGATTCGTTCGAATCCGAGCGAGGTTACCACGAACGTTTTCAGCTTCAATTCCCGATATTTTCGGACCAGACGGGCACCGTAGTCCAGTCCCTGCCGCAAGCCCTCGCCAAGGGTCTTTTCGACTTGGGGCAGTGGGCGAAGCTCTTTCGAAGGCATTTTTTTAAGGACTTCCCCGGACAAACCCAAGATTTTAATGGACAAAAATTTAAATTCGATGAGCACGTCGAAAACCTTTCCGTGCCGCATGTCGGGACGGATGATCATGGTCAGGTCCGCGTAGCGACGTTCCAGTTCGGGTTCCGAATCCATAATGTAGATGCGAAATTGTCGTATTCGTCGATGAGAAGATAAACCGCCAGACCGAAGATTTGCGCTGCGGAAACCAGGGAATGGATGGAAAACAGGGCATTGGCCCGGTCGATTTCGATATGGGGCAGATCGAATCCTTTGGCCCTGTAGGTTTGTTCGAAATTCGACATGGAGCTGTTGTCATGGTCGTACAAAGACAGCCTGATCTCCTCGGTCGTGCCCGTGGAATCCACGCAGGAAAAGTCCAACCGCAGAACGAAGTAACTGTTGCGCAGGGGGGATTCCGGCATATGGCCAGCCTTCCGAACAGGTCCTCGAATTCGTCATTTCGGGCCACGTCGTAGTAGTTTTCCATCATGGACAAAAGCAGGCTCTTGCCGTACCGACGGGGACGGACGAAAAGCTGGGATTCCCCCTCTTCCACCAGGGGAATGGCCCAGGTACGGTCCACGCAAAAATATCCCCGGGTGATGATTTTTCGAAAATCCGCCATTCCGTAAGGGTATTTGATCATGGAAACGTGCTCTCCTTGTCATTCCGCAAACCTTTTCGATCACTTTACGACGAATTGAAAAAACTGTCAATGAACCTGGCCAGGCAAATGCCATCCACCGTTGATGGGTACTGACCTTCCGCCCTTTCAGCGCTGGCGAGCGGCGCGAACAGGCCTGAATTGGCTTGGATAAGGCTTCGAAGTTAGCGCTTGTGTGGAGGGAGACGGGAGTTTTTCCAGCGTCGCTATGAATGCGGGCTTCCGCGTCCGATAACGGCCTGCATGGACGTCTGCAACGGACGCCGAAGCGTCCGGATATACGTTCCAGTGCTGGAGCGTTGGAGCGTTGGAAAGAGAAAAATTCCGCAGGACACTGCGGGCTTTGCCCTGCCAGGCAACTCCCTCCGAATCCGAAGCGCGTGCTTGGATTCCGGAGGGAGTTGCTGTCATGAGAAAATGCTCAGAGCGATCAACTGCAGGCGCACTCGACAGGTCCGGGTGAACCGGCTTGCCGGGCGTTTGTCCCGCTATTTATCTTCACTGCCGATAAAGCGATAGATGGCGGCGCCAAGCAGCCCGCCCGCAATCGGCGCTATCCAGAAAAGCCAGAGCTGCGCAATGGCCCAGCCGCCCACGAATACGGCGACCCCGGTGCTTCGAGCCGGATTCACGGATGTATTGGTCACCGGAATGGAGATCAAATGAATGAGGGTCAGGCACAGTCCGATGGCAATGGGGGCAAAACCCTGGGGCGCACGCGCGTCTGTGGCGCCGAGAATGACAAGAATGAACATCATGGTCATGACAACTTCGCAGACCAGTGCCGCGAACAAGCTGTAACCTCCCGGCGAATGCGCTCCGTAGCCGTTTGAAGCAAACCCCGCCGAAAGCTCGAAATCGGCCTTGCCGCTGGCGATCAGATACAAGACGCCGCCTGCTACAATGGCGCCCAGGACCTGCGCGATGATATAGGGCGGCAATTCCTTTGCCGGAAACCTGCCGCCTGCCCAAAGGCCGAAAGAGACCGCCGGGTTCAGGTGGCATCCCGATATGTGCCCGATGGCGAAGGCCATCGTCAGCACGGTCAGGCCAAAGGCCAGAGAAACGCCAAGCAGGCCGATGCCTACATTCGGGAACGCGGCGGCCAACACGGCACTGCCGCATCCGCCGAGAACCAGCCAAAAGGTACCAAAGAACTCAGCACCATACTTCTTCATACTATTTCTCCTTTTCTTTTTTGATTGTACAACCTGACAACGTGTAACTTACACAAGTGCCCCCGGTCGGGAAGGTTCGGTCCTGAAATCGACCTTCCAGGGGGGCGGTCCTCACTGATTTGTCTCCGGAGCGGATGTCGGGACGAAACGCACCGGTTCCGAGATATCCAGATGAACGTCGCGTTGGGGAAATGGGATTTCGATCTCGTTTTCCTTCAGCGTGTCCCAAATCCTGAAAAGCACTTCGCTGGTGACGTTTGCCACGCCGTTCTGGGGGTCCTCGATCCAGAAGCGAAGCTGAAGATCCACGGAGTTGTCCCCGAAGCCCACCAGCAGGCATTTCGGCTCGGGGGTTTCAAGCAGGCGTGGAAGTCCCTTGATGCTGGCGAGAAGAAGCTCGGCGGCCTTATGAGGGTCGGCGCCGTATGAAATGCCCACCGAGGCCTTGATTCTGACCCGATTGCTGGAATAGGACCAGTTGATCACTTGCCGGCTGATCAGGTCCTCGTTGGGAATGAGGAATTCCTTTTCGTCCCGGGTCACCACCGACACGCACCGTCCGCCCATTTCCCTGACATAGCCGTAGGTGCTCTCCAGCTGGATCACGTCTCCCGGCTTGATCGACTTGTCCACCAGCAGAATGATGCCGCTGATGAAGTTGCCCACGATTTTCTGCAGGCCGAAGCCGACGCCAACGCCGATGGCGCCGCTGAACACCGCGAACGCCGTCAGGTCGATGCCCACGCTGTTGAGCCCCACGAGGATGACGAGAACTAACAATGTGATGTTGACGACCTTGCTCACCAGCACCCTGGTGGACGGCGTCAGTTCGGAAACCTGGCTCAGCCTTCTCTCCGTGAAAACGGTGGCCCATTTGAATATTCGCAAAAGGACCACCAGGATGACGACCGCCTTGGCGACGGTCAGCAGGTTGAGCCTGACTTCGCCCATGGTGAACCCGACCTTTTCCAGCATGGCCATGGCTTCGTCGAGCAGCCCGAGGATATTCAAAACGGCCAGGACCCATGCGACGGCGGCGATCAGCTTGGCCCAGAAGCGGTCCAGAATCACCGAGGTCGCCAGCTGGATCACAAGCCAGGCGGTCGAAAGGCTGAGAAATAGATTCATCAGGAAGGACGGATACTCGAACCGCTGGAATACCGAGATGGTCAGCCATATGATCATGATGCTGAGCAAAAGCGGAATATGATGGATCAGTTTTTTGACAAAGCTGTCCGCGTGCGAGTGAATCCTGACTTTTTTCGCCCTATACTCGAAAAAGCGCCGGATTCGACGTCCGATAAGCGTGCCGAAAAGCCGAATGACGAGCAAAACGCCGATTTGCACCAAAAGCTGCACCAGGTTTTTCCACACCAGAATATTTTCGAGGACCCACTGCTTGGCAATGGTCCAATAATGAAGCCACTGGTCCGGACTCAGAAGGGTCCCGAAATCGATAATAGAATTCATCTTTCCTCCACTGTTTCCGGCCGGACGCAGCATGAACGCGACCCATGGCCGTTTTTTTCAATTGCATTATCCCAAAAAGGCGGCTTTTAAAATGGAATGGATAAAAGGAGATCGAGAAGGTGCATGCTCGATGAATTGCCCTGGTCCTTACGATTTCGGTTTATCGGGATTTCATGATTCGTTCAGCCCGGATCCCACACTGAAATGCAAGTGCCGCCAAAAGGTTGAAATAAAAGCATATTATCGGACATTGCGCAAGGAAAAAAAACAAAAATCGCCCGAATAAGGGAACATTGCTCCCTTTGCTTGAAATCAATTCATTAGATATAGCGCCTTGAATTGTATGAATAGTGTTCAAAAAAAACAGTATGCATTGCGCGAGGACTTTTTCCATAAGTGCGAGAGCGCGTAGGTCGGGTTGAGCGATTGCTTTATCGATTTGCGTTTTTCTTGGAAGAGTCGGAAGTCATGTTGATCGAATTCCAGGCAGCCCATTGAAGAGGTGCAGGTTGCCGTCGCTGCCGAAATAAATGTCGCCGTCAACGGCGAAGTCGGGGGCGGAATCGCTCGGGGCAAGGTTCAGCAAATCGGCGCCCGATACGGGGCCGTCCGACTTGATCCCGCCTGTGCCGACGTTAACCCCGCCGTCGGCGACGATATCGCCTGCGGAATGAAGGGTCTCGGAAGTCTCTATCCTTCCCGCCGCAAGACTTTCGATATTTGCGGAAGGCGAATCAATGCCCGAAATGTCAAACACCGTCAGCGATTCGCATAGCAAGCCGCCACATAGGCGTATCGGCCTGTAACGCACACCTAACTCGGTCAATTCAAACGCGTTTCGGTCACGCTTCCCACGATTTCAGGGTTTCGCGCCGCCATCCCGAGATCCGCGCCCGACGCAGGCGTGCCGATTCCCACCTTGCCGCCGGCGTCCACCGTCAATTGGGTTTCCACCGGAATCGCCATGGCGAAAAGGTTCCGGGACTGCGGCGAGGCGTATTTCGAGTTCGCCGCGACTCCCGGCGTCGATCCCGCGAACAATGACTCCGAGCGCGCCATAATGTTCATTGTCACCGACCGCCATGTGACCCGGAGCCCCCCAAGCGCAAAAGGCAGAAAGGCCGGCGAGCGATTGTGGACGGTGATCGCCACCTGCGCCTTGCAGGGTCGCTCCGCGTTCAATCTCATTTTGCAGGCGGTCGGCGCTTTTTTCAACGCCAGCCCCTGCTCCTTCCCTGATTCCGGACACGTCGTAATCGCGATCGATTCGGACGTCTTCGCTTCGAACAAGCATTGAGAAATGCAAATACGGTTTCATAAAGCAGGGATTCGTTTTCTATGCCTCGCGCAAATGCCGAGTCGCAATAGCGTTGTCGGAAACATTCCGATGAGTCCTCGGCGCACAGCGAAGGCTGCCTTTGCAAAATATTCGGCCTTTCTGTAAATTCCGCATAGAAAAGACAACTCGAAGAGAACCATCCAGCCTCCATCGAATTGCGACGGAAAAGTCTTGCTCGCTTCTCGGAACAGCTGCGGGCATCATTACGATTTCTTCGGCTTGTAGCGTCTTCGGGTCGAACCGATTCCGAATTTGTTTTCGGCATGGGTTGGAATTCTGTTTTTTGCACACGAACGCAAAGAGCGCGATCAAGACAGCCCCGAAAAGACGGGCGTTTTAGAAAAAGCAGTGGGCGAAGGCAAACATCCGAAGCACAAGGCGGAACATCGATGAAACAATATCGCTTTAATACTGGCGAAAAAGATCAGTGGCAGATCCACGAAAAACACAAATAGTTCAATATACTACAAAAAAAACTTCGAAATGTGCGAATAGATATAAAAGACTTTTATCTACTTTGCTAAACACGAGAAAATCAGTCCGTGAACGGTTACGTCTTCGTTTCGGACATTCCCCTTGATATCTCCCTTTAATTTGTATGAGTTTAAGGTGGCAGTCAAATCGGCAAGGATAGATTCGTCTATCTCGAAAGCATCGATTTCCACGCGTTCAAAGGAAAAGTTCCCTGAAACAAACCTGTCCAGAAATGCCGCCGTGAGAGAACCAATACCAGCGCCGGCATCCAAGAGTCGGCAAGTGACGACAGGCTTTCTTGCAAACAATCCCGCCATAGAACAAGCGATTTTCTCAGGAGTAAAAAACTGGCCGAGTTTTGATTTTTTACCCGAATCCGTGGCCTTTGATATTTCCACCCTTCTTTCTTCGACAGCCGACAACAAGATCATACCTCCTTTGTCGCGTCCCGATTAGCTGATTATTTTGTATAAAAATAGTTACGAATGATTAAAACACGGACAGCTCTTACATAAATTTACGAACAAAAGCCTCTTTCGAATAATCTTGACGCGGTTTAAACCAATCCAAGCTGGAAAAACCCCGCACAATGAATCAATTATGGCAGAGACTCGCTCATTGTCAACGAGAAAAAAATTGAAAAAAAACGCCGCCTTTTCAGACGCCTTTTTTTTGCACGTTTACAACAACCATGCGCGATATGGGACCAGAGCTGGAAGCTCTGGTTACCTTTACCGCTCCCCACAAATCTGAGACGAACCAAAAAGTCCCTTCCGGAACGGTGACGCTTTGTGGTATTTCAAATAACAGACACGAATGACGAATCGGACGGAAGGGAGGTTTCCGGGCATGCCCGACATCGACAAGTTCAGGTTTTCCATAGACCGGGGAGGCACGTTCACCGACGTCTATGCCGAAGTGCCCGGTGAAAAAGGATACCGGGTCGCCAAGCTTCTGTCCGAAGATCCCCGCAATTATCCCGACGCCCCCCGCGAGGGCATCCGGCGAATCATGGAAGAGACTCTCGGCCAAACCATCCCGCAGGACCGCATCGACGCGTCCAGGATCGAATGGATTCGCATGGGCACCACGGTGGCCACCAACGCGCTTCTGGAAAGAAAAGGCGCCAGGTGCGCCCTTCTAATCACCAAGGGGTTCCGGGATGTCTTGCAGATCGGAAACCAGGACCGCCCCCGCATATTCGACCTGAAAATCCAAAAGCCCGACCTTTTGTACGATGAGGTAGTGGAGGTGGACGAGCGTCTGCGGATATTGAAGGACGGCGAGGCGGGACCTGAGGGCACGACAATCCTGAAGGGCGTCACGGGAGAGCGGTTCGTCGTTTTGAAGCCTTTGGACCCGGACGCCGTGGCCGCCGATTTGAAGAAAGTGCTGAAACGGGGAATAAGAAGCGTCGCCGTGGTGCTGATGCACGCCTACGCCTGCCCGGACCACGAGATCGACGTGGGAAAAATCGCCGAGGGATTGGGTTTTTCCCAGATTTCGCTTTCTTCGCGCATCATGCCGAGAATCAAATTGGTGGCGCGCGGAGACACCACCATGACCGACGCCTACCTGAATCCCCACATCCGGAATTACCTGGATGGTTTCAAGCGTGGATTTTCCGACGGGCTTTCGAACACGTCGCTGCTGTTCATGCAGTCCGACGGGGGCCTTGCCAGGGCGGACGCCTTCACGGGAAGCCGAGCGATTCTGTCCGGCCCTGCAGGCGGCGTGGTGGGATACGCCATGGCTACGTTCGAAGAGGCCGGCGGAAAGCCCGTGATCGGGTTCGACATGGGGGGAACGTCTACGGACGTCTCCCGGTACGCGGGGGAATACGAGCTGGTGTTCGAGTCGGAAACCGCCGGTGTCCGCATTCAGGCCCCCCAGCTTCATATCAGGACCGTGGCGGCCGGGGGCGGAAGCCGCCTTTTTTTCGAAAACGGCATGTTCTCAGTGGGCCCCGAATCCGCAGGCGCGCACCCCGGGCCTGTCTGCTACCGCAAAAACGGACACCTTGCCGTCACCGACGCCAACCTGGTTTTGGGAAGAATCAGGCCGGAATATTTCCCCAAAATCTTCGGCGAAACCAAGGACCTCCCTTTGGATGCCGATGCGAGCCGGGAAGCGCTTCGACGCCTGACGGAAAAGATCAACGCGCACTGCGAAGAAAAAGGCGCGCCCCGCATGACTGCGGAGGAAGTCGCTCTGGGGTTCGTACGGGTTGCCAACGAGGCCATGGTGCGCCCGATTCGGGAAATTTCGGTCATGCGCGGTTTCGACATCAAGGAGCACGTATTGGCCGCGTTCGGAGGCGCCGGGCCCCAGCATGCCTGCGCCATCGCGTCGGCGTTGGGAATATCGGACATTTTCATCCATCGTTTCTCCGGCATACTGTCTGCCTGTGGCATGGGCATGGCCGACGTGGTGGTGGACCTTCAGAAACCGGCGTCCGCCGTCTACGGAAAATCGGTCGTCGCCGAAATCGAACGTAAGCTGGAAGAGCTTCGCGAAAAGGGTCGGAAAGAACTGGAAAGGCAGGGCTTTTCCCGAGAGGACATGGACGACCAGGTCTATCTCAACCTTCGCTACCAGGGGACCGACACCGCCATGATGGTCGCTCGCCCGGCCGATGGCGACTATGCGGACGCCTTTCGGACCGCATATCTTCGCGAATTCGGATTCGACCTGGCGGGACGGGACATTCTGATCGACGACATCCGGGTCCGTGCCCGGGGAAAGACCGGGAGTTTGCGAAAGATCGAAATCGAAAAAGCCGCAGGTCCGCCGGAAAAGCTGGATTCTAAACCCTGCTATTTCGAAGGCGGGTGGACGGACACGGCCATCTACGATCTGGAAAAACTGTTGTGGGGACATGCGGTCGAAGGCCCAGCCATCCTGATCCACGGCGCCACCACCGTCGTGGTGGAACCGGACTGCGTCGCATCCGTCACGCGAACCGGCGATGTCCAAATCCGAGTCGGACGTTCTGAACGGGAAAAGGCGGGCGAGCGTGTGGACCCCGTTCAGCTGTCCATTTTCGGCAACCTGTTCATGTCCATCGCCGAACAAATGGGCCGCATGCTGCAAAAGACCTCCATTTCCACCAACATCAAGGAGCGCCTGGATTTTTCCTGCGCCCTCTTCGGCCCGGACGGCGAGCTGGTGGCCAACGCGCCGCACCTGCCGGTCCACCTGGGTTCCATGAGCGATGCGGTCAAGGAGCAGATTCGTTTGTGGCAGGGCGACCTTGCCCCCGGCGACGTCCTTGTCTCCAACCATCCGGCGGCCGGGGGGAGCCATCTGCCGGACATCACGGTGATCACGCCTGTGTTCAGAGACGGCGAGATCGTTTTCTGGGTGGCTTCCCGGGGACACCACGCGGACATCGGGGGCATTTCCCCCGGCTCCATGCCGCCCAATTCCCGGTCCCTTGAGGAGGAGGGCGCTTGTATCGCCAGCTTCAAGCTGGTGAAAGACGGCGTGTTCCAGGAGGATGGCATCTCCGAGCTGCTGCTGGCGCCGGGAAAGATAACGCCTGCGCCGGGAAGGCCGAAGATATCGGGCACGCGCCTTTTGGCCGACAACATATCCGACTTGAAAGCACAGGTGGCGGCCAACCGGAAGGGAATCGAGCTGGTCCTGGAGATGGCGGACCGTTACGGTCTCGATGTGGTGCGGGCGTACATGGGGCATGTCCGCGAGGCCGCCGAGGAGGCGGTCAGAAAACGGCTTAGGGAGTTTTCCCTTTCTAAAAATTTGAAGGAGATCGACACTGTGGAGGCCGAGGACTTTCTGGACGACGGCAGCCCGATTCGTCTGGCGCTGACCATCGACAGGAGAAGCGGCAGCGCCGTGTTCGATTTTTCCGGCACCGGCCCGGAGATCTGGGGAAATTGCAATGCTCCCAAGGCCGTGGTCAAGTCGGCCATCCTGTATTGCCTGCGCTGCCTGATCGAAAAGGACTTGCCGCTGAACCACGGGTGTCTTGTTCCCGTCTCCATCCAAATCCCCGAAGGCTGCCTGCTGGACCCGTCGCCCGAAGCCGCCGTGGTGGGAGGAAACGTTCTGACTTCCCAGCGGGTAGTGGACGTGGTGCTCAAGGCGTTCGCCGCCGCAGCCGCATCCCAGGGGTGCATGAACAATTTTACTTTCGGAAACGACCGGTTCGGCTACTACGAGACCATCGGCGGCGGCGCGGGAGCAGGGCCCGGCTGGCATGGCCAGAGCGGCGTGCACACGCACATGACCAATACCCGAATCACGGACCCGGAAATACTGGAGCGGCGCTACCCCGTTTTGCTCCGGGAGTTTTCCATACGGAAAGATTCGGGAGGAGAAGGAAAATACAGGGGAGGAGACGGTCTGGTCCGGGAGGTGGAATTTCTGGAAACCTTGAACGCGGCCATCCTTTCCGAAAGGCGGGTTTTCGCTCCCTACGGCCTCGAAGGGGGCGGTCCCGGAGCAAAAGGACTCAACCTTCTGATCCGGAAAAACGGAAGGACCGTCAACCTGGGCGCCAAAAACGAAGCCGTCGCCGAACCGGGCGACCGCTTCCGCATCATGACCCCCGGCGGAGGCGGGTTCGGCACGTTTTCAAAAGAAAGTCAAGCGAAGAATTTGAAAAATAACGAAGATTGAATTTGCCATTTGTCGAAATACGGGTATACTTTCAAAATCGTTTGCAGTAACATACGGAGAAAAATCGGCATTCACCCTTTGTAATGAAAATGCAACTTTTTGTAATGAAAACGCAACTTTTTCCAAACCCTCAATAAATGGAGGAACGAGATGAAAGAAGCTGTAATTGTCAGCGCGGTCAGAACGCCGCTCGGGTCTTTTAACGGGAGCCTGGCCGGAATCGGAGCCACCAAACTGGGCGCGATCGTCATCGAAGAAGCCGTAAGGCGCGCTGGAATCAAGAAGGAAGATGTCAACGAAGTCATCATGGGCCAGGTGCTGCCGTGCGGATGCGGGCAGAACCCGGCCAGGCAGGCCGCCTATCAGGCGGGCATGCCGTGGGAGGTCGAATGCCTCACCGTCAACAAGGTGTGCGGCTCCTCCCTGAAAGCCATCATGCTGGCCGCGCAGGCCATCAAGGTGGGCGATACCGAAGTCGTGGTCGCAGGAGGCATGGAGAACATGTCCGCAGCGCCTTACTATATGGACAAGGCCCGGTTCGGGTACCGCATGGGGCAAGGCAAGATCGACGACCACATGGTGCACGACGGTCTCTGGGACATTATCAACGATTTCCACATGGGCATAGCCAACGAGATCGCCGCCGAAAAATACAACGTCACCCGCGAGGACCAGGACCGCTACGCGGCCATGTCCTACGCCAGGACCATGGATTCGATCAAATCGGGACGGTTCAAGGACGAAATCGTACCCGTGGAAATCACCAAGCCCAAAGTCGGAACGGTAATTTTCGATACCGACGAGTGCCCGAGGGAAACCAGCTACGAGGCCTTGGCCAAGATGAAGCCGGTTTTCAAGAAGGACGGCACCACCACTGCGGGAAACGCCTCGGTGATCAGCGACGGCGCCGCCGCCTGCGTAGTCATGTCCCGGGAAAAGGCAGAGCAGTTCGGCTGCGAGATCATGGCCACCATCGGCGCCCAGGCGTCTGCGGGCGACGATGCCAAGTATATTCTCGTAACCCCCATGAAGGCCATTCCCAAGGTGTTGAAAAAAGAGGGAATCACTCTGGACGACATCGACCTGATCGAAGTCAACGAGGCCTTCTCCGGCTCGTCGGTGGCCATCGGCAAAGAGCTGAACATCGACATGGACAAGTACAACGTCAACGGCGGGTGCGTCGCCCTGGGACACCCCATCGGCGCCAGCGGGGCCAGGGTCATGGCCACCATGCTGTACGAGATGAAGCGGCGGGACTCCAAGATCGGACTGGCGTCCCTGTGTCTGGGCGGCGGAGAGGCCGTGGCCATGGTCGTCAGAAGATAACCGGAAGTTCATCGGAAGAGAAAAAAAAGAGGTCTTTATGGAAATCGGGACTTTCGGCGTTGTCGGCGCCGGTCAGATGGGAAACGGAATCGCCCAGGTCGCCGCCATGAGCGGCCTGGATGTCGTCATGAGCGATATTAAAGAGGAATTCGTCGAAAGGGGCCTGTCCAATATCCGAAAGATGCTTGCAAAAGGGGTGGAAAAGGAGAAGATCTCCCAGAGGGACGCCGATGCCACCCTTTCCCGGATAAGGACCGCCACGGACTTGCAGGTCATGGAAGACGTCGATTTCGTAGTGGAGGCCGCCACCGAAGTGGAGAAGATCAAGCTTCAGATCTTCGGGGACCTGGACAGGATCTGCCCTCCCGACGCGGTGCTGGCCACCAACACGTCGTCCATACCCATCGGAAGGATCGGGACCGGGACCGGTCGCCCGGACAAGGTGATCGGAATGCATTTCATGAACCCGGTCCCCCTGATGAAGCTGGTGGAGATCATCCGGAGCCTGGCCACATCGGACGAAACTTTCCGGACCACCTGGGAACTTTCGGAAAAGTTCGGCAAGGTCCCCGCCGAGGCCAACGACTATCCCGGATTCATTTCCAACCGGATACTGATGCCCATGATCAACGAGGCGGTCTTCGCCCTGTATCACGGGGTCGGGGAAAAGGAAGCCATCGACACGGTCATGAAGCTGGGCATGAACCACCCCATGGGGCCGCTCGAACTGGCGGACCTGATCGGGCTGGACACCTGCCTGGCCATCATGGAGACCCTTTACGAGGGCTTCGCCGACTCCAAGTACCGCCCCTGTCCTCTTCTCAGAAAATATGTGGAGGCGGGCTGGATGGGCAGAAAAACAGGGAAGGGATTTTACGACTACGGAAAGTAGCGGACGTCGATCCCGTACTTTTCCGTTTTTGAAGGACCATTTCAAGGGAAGGGCGAGACCCGGCGGTCAAGAAAATCCGCGCGGCCCTTCCCCCATTCCCGCCCGTCGAGGAAGGAAAGAGAGGTGAGCATGCCCAAGAAGAAAACCGGAGCCAACGTCCCGGTAGGACAACGCATCAAGAAAGCCCGTACGGAGAAGAAAATCGCGCTGGAAAGCGTCGCCAACGACACGGGCATTTCCACCGACAACCTCAAGAAGATCGAGGGGGGCAAGATGACTCCTCCGGTCGGGACCCTGCTTCAGATCGCCAAGGCCCTGGAGATCGATTCGGGC
Source organism: Desulfobacterales bacterium (assembly GCA_963674505.2). GTDB lineage: Bacteria > Desulfobacterota > Desulfobacteria > Desulfobacterales > SKZT01. The sequence continues at coordinate 2,916,662 of CAXXIG010000001.1, read as the reverse complement.
TTTCTTTTCAGGGAGCAGGAGGAACAGCAGAAGGAACGGACCGAGGCCCACGAAAAGCGCACGGAAAACTACGCCTACACCTCCCTGACCGACGCCTGCGCCCACAAGCACTTGAAGGCGTTCAAAGTGGCGGTGGAGGCGAACTCGGAACACAAGGGAGTGGGGTACTGCCACGAGGGCGAGGAGTTCGTTTTCGTTCTCAGAGGCCAGATCGACGTCACGGTGGGCGAACAAGTCAACAACTTGTCCCAGGGCGATTCCCTCCACTTCAACTCCGGGATCAGGCACATGATGCGCAACCCCGGCGACGAAGACACGGAGATGCTTGTAGTGGTCTACTGTCCGTAAGATGCAAGATGAAAGGTGCAAGACGCAAGATGCAAGATTTGAAGTCCAAGGCCTAACGGCTAACAGCTAACGGCTAACAGCTAACGGCTAACAGCTAACGGCTAACAGCTAAAGGCTAACAGCTAATGGCTAACAGCTAAAGGCTAAAAGCCAACAGCCAACAGCAGAAAGGATAAATCCCCATGCTTTTTCAGCTGACCGACGAACAGGTCATGATCCAGTCCATGGTGCGCGAATTTTCCCGAAAGGTGGTCGGGGCGACGGCGGCGGAACGAGACAAGACCAAGGAGTTTCCGGCCGACAACCTGAAGAAGATGGGAGAGCTTGGGCTCATGGGAATGATGGTCCCTGCGGAGTACGGAGGAGAGGGGGCCGACACCATCAGCTACGTGCTGGCGCTTTCGGAAATCGCTTACTCGTGCGCGTCCACGGCAGTTGTCATGTCCGTCCACAACTCCATTGTAAACCACAGCATCCTGCGATTCGGGACCGAAGAGCAGAAGAAGAAATACCTTCCCCGCCTGTGCGAAGGGAAAATGATCGGCGCATTCGCGCTGACCGAACCGGAGGCGGGCTCCGACCCGGTCAGCCAGATCACGTCGGCCGTCAGGGACGGGGACCACTACGTTTTAAACGGGGTCAAACGCTTCATTACAACGGGGAAGAACGCCGGACTCGTCATCGTTACGGCCAAGACCGACGAGGCCAAGCGGCACAAGGGAATCAGCGCGTTTCTCGTGAAGCCCGGCACGCCGGGGTTCAGCGTCGGGCGCATCGAGGACAAGATGGGGCTGAGGGCGTCGGACACCTGCGACCTGCATTTCGACGACTGCCGGATACCGGTCGAAGACCGCCTGGGAAAGGAGGGCGAAGGGTTCAAGATCGCCATGACCGCCTTGGACGGCGGGCGCATCGGCATCGCCGCGCAGTCGGTGGGCGTGGCACAGGCCGCCATGGACGCCGCCGTCAAGTACATGAAGAAGCGGGAGGCATTCGGGCAGAAGATCTCCAAGTTCCAGGGGCTTCGGTGGATCGTGGCGGACATGGCCACGGAGATCGAAGCCGCCAAGCAGTTGATGCTTTCCGCAGCCGCGCTGAAGGATCAGGGGGCGAAATTCTCGGCACAGGCCTCCATGGCCAAGCTCTTCGCATCGGAGATGGTGAACCGGGTGACGGCCAAGGCGTTGCAGATGCATGGCGGATACGGCTTCGTGAGCGACTATCCCGTGGAGCGGTTCTATCGCGACGTCCGCGTATTCACCATCTACGAAGGCACTTCCGAGATCCAGCGCCTGGTGATTTCCAACCATATATTCAAGGACAAGCGCGGGCCATAAATGCCTTTAAGATCATTCGTGCTTCGTGCTCTTCGTGTCCTTCGTGGTAAAATTCCTAAAATTCCTCGATTTTGAACCACGAAGGACACGAAGAGCACGAAGATATTTAATTCCCCGAATCCGCTATCTTCAGAAACCGACGACCCGAAAACAGGTGAAACTCATGTCTTTTAAAACTATTTCGCTTTTGATCGCCATTCTACTCTTATTCCCCTCCCTGTGCGTCGCCCAGGAAAACACGCCCGTTCCGGACGCCCCCGCCATTATCAAGCAGGCCGTGGAGTACTACCGGGGCAAGGCCTCCGTCTCCAAGATCGACATGACCATCCACCGCCCCGACTGGGAACGCACCATGACGCTGAAAGCCTGGACCCAGGGGCAGAAGAACAGCCTTTTTTTCATCGTCGCCCCGGCCAAGGACGAAGGAAACGGCACGCTCAAGCGGGGCAGGGAAATGTGGACCTACAACCCCAAGGTCAACCGGGTGATCAAGCTTCCGCCCTCCATGATGTCCCAGGCCTGGATGGGCTCGGACTTCTCCAACAACGACCTGGCCAAGTCCGACAGCGTGATCGAGGACTACGACCACACCCTGGAGTCGGTGGAGGAGTCCGACGGTCTCAAATCCTTCTGGATCAAATCCATCCCCAAGCCTGCCGCGCCCGTCGTGTGGGGCATGCAGCGGCTGCTGGTCCGCGAAGACTTCATTCTGCTTCGGCAGGAATTCTACGACGAAGAGATGCAGCTGGTGAAAACCATGAGCGGGACCGACATCCAGATGCTGGGAGGAAAGCTGTTCGCAAGAGTCTGGAGAATGCAAAAGGCCGATGTCGAAAACGAATACACCCAGCTGGTCTACAACGAGCTGGAGTTCTCCGACAATCTTCCCGACCGTCTTTTCACCCTGTCGTCGCTGAAGAACCCCGGGAGATGAACACGCATGGATTTCAAACTTGCCTGGAGAAACATCTGGAGAAATCCGAGGCGCTCGATTTTGACCATGGCCGCCATCGCCTTCGCCACCCTTCTTCTGGTCTTCATGCTCTCGTGGCAGTTCGGCTCCTACGCCACCATGATCGACGCTTCGGTCAGGATCCAGACCGGCCACCTGCAAGTGCAGGCCCACGGCTACCAGGAAAAGCGAGACATCCGAAAGGTCGTGCCCGATCCTGCTGCCGTGGGAGAAGCCTTGGAACATACTCCGGGAATCGAAGCCTACACGTTCCGGACCGAGGGCTTTTCCCTGGTTTCCTCTGCGGACCGCACTTACGGAACGCTGGTGATTGGAATCGACCCGGAGAAAGAGCCTCGCGTGTCCACCACCGCAAACACGGTCAAAGAAGGGAAGTTTCTTGAAAAAAACGACGGCGCGCAAGCCCTGATCGGACAGCTTCTGGCGAAAAATTTCAACGCGAAAGTGGGCGACGAACTGATTGTGCTCGGGCAGGGCCGGGACGGTTCCGTGGCGGCCACGGCGGTGCGGATCAAGGGGATCTTCAATTCGGGCCAGGACCAGTTCGACCGGGGGATCGTTCAGATTCCCTTGAAGTATTTCCAGGAAGTCTACGCCATGGGCGACTCAATCCACTACGCCGTGGCCGTCTGCGACTCCCTGGAGTCCATCCCGCCTGCAAAAAAACGGTTGCAGGAAGAACTCGCGAGCAAGGACGGCGTGGTCGTGCTGGACTGGAAGGAAATCACGCCGGGCCTGGTGCAGGCCATCAAGATGGACCTGATCAGCGGTCTGATGTTCTACGTGATCCTGATCGTGGTGGTGGCCTTCAGCATCTTGAACACCTTTCTGATGGCCATATTCGAAAGGACCCGGGAATTCGGGGTGATGATGGCCATGGGGACCAGGCCCGGCAGGCTCACCAGAATCCTGCTCATGGAATCCTTGGGCATGACGGTCGTCGGGGTAGCCGCCGGCATCGCCGCCGGTTCGCTGCTCACGTGGTATTTTCAAGTCCACGGAATAGTCATCCCCGGAGCGGAGGAAATGGCCCGCCAATTCGGCCTTCCGGAAAGAATGTTCCCCAAGCTTTCGCTTCTTTCCATTTCTATCGGAGCGGGAATCGTACTGGTCCTGACATGCCTTACGGCCATCTACCCGGCGTTCAAGGTGAGACGGCTCAAGCCGGTGGAGGCCCTGACGGCGGTATGACAGCGTTTTCCAATCCAAGCGCCCGGAGATTCGCAACATGATTTTTCAACTCGGCTGGAGAAACATCTGGCGCAACAAGAGGCGGACCGCCGTCATACTGACCGCCGTGGTCATCGGCGTGTGGTCCATGCTTTTCTTGAGCGCCTTTATGCGCGGAATCGCCGACCGCATGGTCGTAAACAGCATTTCCACATTGACCGGCCATATCCAAATTCAAAATAATAATTTCAGAAACGACCCAGTGATCGAACACCTGATCGAAAAACCGGAAAATATCGTATCGTCGTTTTCCCTGCTTCCCCCTTCCGCCCGCTGGACCACCCGGCTTCGGCTGAACGCCGTGGCCAACAACGCCAGGCACTCCGGCGGCGTGGTCATGGTCGGAATACAGCCCGGCCGGGAAGCGGGGATTTCCTTCATCGGGGACGCCGTCAGGGAGGGAAGATACTTGAACGAGGAAGATCCATACGGCATTGTCATCGGCAAGGCCCTGCTGGAAAAATTCGAAACCAAGATCGGGCACAAGCTGGTGCTGATGTCCCAGGGGACCGACGGCGAGATCGCTTCCAGGGCGTTTCGAATCGCGGGCGTCTACCGGGCCGAGCTGGAAGCCACCGAGAAGACCTACGTGTTCACAACCGTCGCCGCCGCCCAGAAAATGCTCAAGGCCGAAGGACAGGTTTCTGAAATTGCGATTCTCCTGGACAACTACAGAAACGCCGACGCCGTGGCGCAAACCATCCGCGCCTCCGTCGCCGACCATACCGTGACGGTCTACACCTGGAGAGAGCTTCTGCCCATGGTGACCGCCGTTTTGAAAATATACGACGGGTTCATCTTTTTCTGGTTCATCGTGGTGTTCATCGCCATGGGGTTCGGCCTTGTGAACACCATATTGATGGCGGTTTTCGAGCGCGTGAGAGAATTCGGCCTGCTGCGGTCCCTCGGCATGAAACCCCGCCTGGTGATCGCCGAGGTGCTCGCCGAATCCTTCTTTCTTCTGGTCATCGGCACGGTCGCCGGAAATATTTTGGGATTTGCCACGGTGGCGGCCCTGTCCGGCCACGGGATCGATCTTTCCGCGTTCGCCCAGGGCATGGAGTTCGTGGGCATGTCCCGCGTGATTTTCCCCGTGGTCTATCCGAAGGACGTAGTCACCGCCGACGTCACCGTTTTCGTGTTGGGGCTCTTGATCAGCCTCTACCCGGCGGTCAAGGCGTCGAGGTTTTCTCCCGTGGAGGCGATGGCGCACAATTAAGAGAGGGCCGAGGGCCAAGATGCAAGGGCCAAGGAGGCCACAGCCGCATTTCGGTCCCATGCTTCGCGTGGGAACGGCTTTCGGACGATTGCAGGTATTCGAGGCGCATCATAAGCGGGATAGGTTTGGCATTTGTAAAGGAGTTTGCTGGATGAATATTGTCGAATGTGAAAAGGTCAAAAAAATCTATCAGCAAGGGCGCGTGACAGTCACCGCGCTGGACGGAATCGATCTGGCCGTCGAAAAAGGCGGATTCATCGCGCTGGCAGGGCCGTCGGGGTCGGGAAAGACCACCCTTTTGAACATCATCGGAGGACTCGACACGGCCGACGAAGGCTCCGTTTCCGTTGACGGCAACGCCTTGAACGAGATGAGCGAAGCCAAGCTGGCCGACCTCAGGCTCCACAAGGTCGGATTCATCTTCCAGTCCTATAACCTGATCCCCGTGCTGTCCGCAGTGGAAAACGTGGAGTTCGGCATGCTCCTGCAAGGGGTGCCCGCAGCCGAGCGAAGGGAAAGGGCCGTAGCGATTCTCGACGACGTGGGCCTAGCCGATAAATACCATCGCAGACCCTCGGAGCTTTCCGGAGGACAGCAGCAGCGGGTGGCGGTCGCCCGGGCCATCGTTTCCAACCCCGCCATCGTATTGGCCGACGAACCCACCGCCAACCTGGATTCCAAGACCGGCAACGAACTGCTGGAAATCATGCGGCAAATGAACGAGACCAAACACGCCACATTCATCTTTTCCACCCACGACGACATGGTCATGCACTACGCCCGCAGACTGGTGATGATCCGCGACGGCAAAATCGTGGACGACAAGGTCAAGTAAGAGATGATACGAGTGGCTCCATCCCGAATTCGAGGCCAAGCTCCCCTCTCTATTGGGACCAGGTGGGTGTCTGTTTTATTCGGCTCATCGCGAAATTGTGGGAAATGGCTTCCCGATGGTAACCAGACCATCTTGGTCTGGCGTGTAATGTCGGAGCATATTATTTTAAATTCGCGGTATCGAACCAGAGCTGGAAGCTCTGGTTACCATTCCCGTTTCCGTCGAAAGGGGAGCTGGAAATGCACTTTTTCGGGAAAATCCGCGACGGTGTTGCCGATACTTATCTGTGTTCTCCTGCTCACAGCCGTAATACTCGTCGGGAGTCCTTGCCTGGCAGCCCAGGATGAAAACCGTTGGACCGACAACATCGACGCCGACTGGGGCGGCCATTTCAAAATCCGAGGACGCGTCTCCCGCCCCGCTGAAGATTCGCCCTACCGTGTCGTAGACGACGGCACCTACCTGGACGGCTTCATCGAAAGCCGTCTGAAATGCGAACTGTATTTCAACGAATTCGCCAAGTTCGAAACCCATTACGAAACGGTCCTGTCCGGCGGCGACACTCTAAAAAACGAAAAAAAGCTCGTCAGTATGGTCCCCGGCCTTTCGGAAGAAATGTTCCTGAGAAACAGGATTCCCGAGGACGACCGAAGGCTGTTCGATCTCACTTCGGTCCTGAGCGACAAGGACGACCGCATCCTCTACCATCGCATCGACCGGCTGGTCCTGACCATGAAGCCCGACTGGGGCGTGCTTCGAATCGGCCGCCAGGCCGCCACCTGGGGAAACGGCATGCTCTTCAATCCCATGGATCTTTTCAACCCGTTTTCCCCCACGGACATCGAAAGGGACTACAAGCTCGGCGACGACATGGTGTCGGTCCAGACCCCCTTGTTCGATTCGGGAAGCGTAAACGTTCTGTACGCACCGCGACGGGACCCGGAAACCTCCGACGCCTCCTGGGAGCATTCATCGCTGGCGGCCAAGGTCCATGTCTCCCATGGCACGACCGAATTCGACGCGATGGCCGCGCGCCACTACCGCGACTGGGTCCTTGGAACCGGCGCGGTGGGCTACCTGGGAGACGCCGCTTGGAGAATGGACCTGACCTGGACCATTCTCGATTCCGAAAGCCTCTCCAACGACTACCTGTCCCTGGTGGCCAACATCGACTATTCCTGGGTGTGGTGGGAGAAGAACCTCTACGGGTTCCTTGAATTCTACTACAGCGGCATCGGAGAAAAGGACTATCAAAAGGCCCTGCGAAACCCGGACATCCTGGAAAGACTCGACCGGGGAGAGCTGTTCGCCCTGGGAAGGACCTATATTGCGGCAAACGCGAGGCTGGAACTGCACCCTTTGTTCAACATCCACCTGACCGCCATCAACAACCTGCAAGATCCGTCGGGGGTGCTGCAGCCCCGAGCCACCTACGACGTCTCCGACAACATGCAAATCCTGGCGGGTGCAAACGCCTATTGGGGCGAGGACGGCACCGAATTCGGCGGCGTGGAAATCCCCTGGACCGAATTTACAACACGAGCCGCCGACTCGATTTTCGCATGGTTGACCTATTACTACTAAAAGGTGTTCTTCTCCCCGAACCGCATAATTGGCTCATAACGATAAGGCCAACGGTTTGGCTATCCCAACAATCTATCATATTCAGCATGGTTTCCAATCCAAAACCATTGAACGCCTTCTGGTACTGGTATCCCAAGCGCTCGATAATGCAACCCTATTCGAACGCTTCGGAATCGCCCGTTATGAACAACTTTGAAATGAAGTGAAGCATGATTTGGATTTTCTTTCAATAATGCGTAGCTCTGACGGGCAAGCTTTTGTATTTCCGACGGCAATGAATCAAAGCATCGCCAGAACTTGCTCGAAGCATAATGTCTCAAATTTCTCTTGCCTTTCCAGCGTTATATTCTTCAAGCGCCTCCTCGGCAAGCTTGTCAAGCCTTCCTGCGGCTGCATCAAGTTCGATTTGTCCATCCCATAAATCAGAGTCAAATTCGAAGAACCATCGCCGAAACCTTGACAGTTCCTCAGTTGACAACTTCATGATTTCTCTTTCAATTCTTTCAAGTGCTTCCATTATAAACAACCTTATTTTCTTTGGGTTAATTTTGCAAAAACGGATAATGATACGATATTGTCTGCATTCATTCCTTCCTCCTCCTGCACCCGACTGTTTTGGGCTGCCATGGATCATACTGCCCAATCGCCGCGATCGATTGCGGCGCGTCGAAGCCTATCGTTTCAATTCCTTTGTACTTTAAGGATGTTGTCGGTGTCAATCGATTTGCCGTCTCGTTCCAACGCTTCGCGTTGGAATGAATACCGGGACGCTTCGCGTCCGCGTTCCGCAGATGTATGGCCGAAACGAAAAACAAGTTCCCCTTCCATATTTCCAGGAGAATGCGATTTTTAAGGCTGGCACGCGCCCCCGCCCGGGTTTTCGCCGCATTTAATTGTTACTGGCTATAACGGATTTAGGGGTGGGTGGAATGTAGGTTGGGTTGAGCGTCGTCAATTGTTGGGTTTCGCTACGGAATTCTATCAAACAAACAGATAAGGCGCGCGAAACGGTTGGGAAGCAAGCGAAACCCAACGTGAAACCCGCTCAACCCAACCTACGCATTGCCGCTCCCCCCCAAATCCGTTACAACCAGAATTGTTAGTTTCCGCTTTTCGTCACTTTCAACGGTCCCTACTAACACGACAGGTTTCTCTCTGAATATCAGTTGATGGATATTCTCTACACGTCACCGGTCGCGCTTCATATACGCTGCAAAAGTAGGAACCGCCAATCATATCCAGAAAGATGCAATCTCCGTTCTCTTTAAATGTCATAAAGCGATTCTCCCCGGCTTTGTCAATACTTTCTGTAAATTCTTCCGATGTCAGTCCCGTGAAGTTTTCAAGAGTCTTGATATCGTCTTGGGACAGCTGAATGAAAGCGTAATCCCTGCAACACGAACCACAACCGTTGCAGGCATGCGCTGACGACACTTTGTCTGTAATATTCTCAATTTTCAATAAATTATACTTTCTTAAAGATAACGGCAAAGCTAAGCGGCCGGGGACAGCCAAGCACGGCATATCTTAAAAGCCCGGACCTTTGAATACCGATGAAATTGTTTTAAATGGCAGGCCTCCGGTCCGTCTTATCGGCTTAGACACAGAAGACTATTGGGTGCCTATTTCACTTCTTTAACACCAAGATAGGACGACATTCCATCTTCCTTTCTCATCCCCATCCCGAATGAAATAGTACCTCTTTTAACCCCCATCACCTCTTTGATTGATTTCATGTTAGACACAGGAGCACGATTTGTAGCGTCCTTTGGTATTCGAAACATATCGCACGCAGCTATTCCAAGGACAAATCCCGGCGAATACTGTAGTTGATATACCGCTTCACCCACATGTTCAGCATGAACTGGCTCTTTTCTGGGGAAACCACCCTTATATTCAATTAGTAGATACTTATGCATAGTGTTTATGGAGTAGAACGCTATGGATCGCTTGCAAGAAATAGCGGTAAGCTAAGAGGCGCTATTTCTTGTCAAGCGCATCTATTTGTTCGGCCTCCTTTAATTTTTCAACATCAATTTTATCCTGTGGTCTTCCGCTTGCTTCCTTTGAACGGATAAGATCAGATCGCGAAATGAATAATAACGTTAAATTGCCCAATTGAACCACTTCTCGATTTTTCCAAGCATCTTCGAACTTGATGCCTGGAATCGACATCAGAATATCAACTCTTATTGGTGGTCTGCCCATTTGGTAGAAAAATCCTTCTCGAGAAAAATCTTCTGGCGTAAGATTCTCCAATGGCGCACCAAATTCGGTTAATGCTGTGTATACGGATTTTGAATTTTCTTGGTCAGCTGCTATAAGTATATCGAGATCTTTTGTGAAACGCGGTTCACTGTATTTCATTACAGCATATCCGCCAACGATGAGATACCGAACCTTATGCTTTTCGAAAAGATTCAACAGATCTTTGAAGTCTGAACTCGTTAACATTTTTTCCTCGAATCAATAAATAATCTTTTAACATCTCTGTCACGGCCTCAAATATAGCCTGATCTCCTTGAGACTGCCAGAAACGAATATCGAAGGAGCGGCTTCCTTCTCCTATTCGTTGATATTTTTCTTCGAAATTTTTCATTTTTTATCCTTTAGCCGAACTGCGAACTCACCGGCTGAGGAAGCTGCCACCTTTTTTGACCGTGCAAAAAAGGTGACAGCTTCTTCAGTCCGCATGCAGCGACATGTTACGCCGTTTCCCCATTTTTTTGGAACTATCAGTTTCGTACTGCTCACTATTTAATTCACCAGAATTATAATATTTAATTTCTTCAGGTTCGAATGCGTAAAGTGCTGTATGAAAGATTAAAAATAAAGACATAAAATGCCAAAACCGGATTACCAAAGAATTAACTCCGAATAATATTCACTGCATAACGATGAAGTAACCGGCAACTGACTCTGGAGCGTAGCGGAAGAGGCAGTTGTCCGGCTGACTGTTGGGTTTTCCAAATTAAAGTTGAATAATCATTCCCTGTTTAGCAACTCTGTGCCCATTTTTGTTTACCTCTTTTTCCCATACTTCATCAGGCCAGCCATAGCCTTTATTGCCCAATCTATCCTCATGTCCACTTATATGAGTTAGATAAACCTCATTGGAATTAATAATTTTGATGTAATCCTGAGCAAGCTGGTATGATGTATGGCCTGTGCCTGTTGCTTCCCATGTATTAGATGCCATGAATAAACAATCAATTTTAGATATTTTTAAATGTTTTTGAACAATGTCTCTATTGGTCACAGATGTGTTGGTTGGGATTTTAGCAGACGGGACATCAATATCCCATAAGAAGACAATTTTTTTTGTTTGAATCTCAGCAACGAAAACTATCGCGCCTTTAGTAGAACCGTGAGCTACGGGCAATGGACTAAAAACAACTTTCATCGATCCAAGAGGAACATTAAAGCTCTGCTCTGGAATAAGTTCTTGAAATTTGAGGAAACGCTTACACTCGAAATTAAAGCCTTGCTCCTGCCTTAATCTGTCATAGGTATCGAGAGTGCAATAGAGCGGCAACTTATTAAAACCTGTTACATTTCGTTTCAGGCTCTCACAAAGTTGGTTGATGGATAAAATATGGTCAGGATGCCAATGTGTTATCAATAAAGCTGACAACTTTTCGATACCTTTTAGGCCAGAAGACATCAGACTATCTACAACGCCTGCACCACAGTCGATTAGAATATGATCTTCGATATCCCCACCATTCTCTCCGAAAAAAAGTGAAGCTGAAGTGTGGGCTCGCCAAGGCGGATCATTCCAGCCTTCAAACGGTTCAAGTACTGTCGGCGGAGGTGTAAGATTGTATTTAACGGTTGTACACCGCTTGCATTTACAGCCTATCTCACGTGAAAAAGCATGACCGATTCCGTTTTTGCGAATCCAAATGTTCATTGTCTATTTGGCGCCTTTCATGCGTTTTTTTTGGTGTTGGATAACGCTTAAGTTAAGGAGCCCGGCATTTTTATGGCAACTAGCCTCATGCTCCTAAGATAGTTGTTAATATTGATTCTGCTCGCTCGGCGATATAGTAGCCGGGTCACCTTGAACTTGTTGTTGGTTGCGGTTTTCCTTTTGCCATATAACTGTCGCATTAGTTTCAAAAGCTGGAAAAGCGACTTTTGACCACCAATCCTTCGGGTTTACCTCAAAACGTGATTCGATTGTTTCGGCCAATTTTTTATAACCTAACATTTCCTCATGTACTTCATATAGGTTTCCATCTCCAGTAAGATGAAAGCCTATGCATATAAGGTCGGTAGTAAATAAATCACGTTTATATGCTATTATTTCTTTTATATGATTCCAGTTTATTATTTTATTAATAGTTTCTTTTTTCTGTTTAAAGCTAATGCTGAAACCATTTTCAATGATTTCAATAACACCATTTTTAGGGTCTTCCAGTGAGACCTCCGGTAGCTTCCCTTCCTTTAGATCATTCATGTATTTCTTATGTTTACGATCTCTTAATTTATCGATAAGAACACAAATGCCTATTGCAGGAATAAGTATTGCGATAAAACCTATAACAATTTCCCAATTCATTTAAATCCTTTAGCAACCAACGAAAAGCTCACCGGCACCGGGGCACGGAGCGTTTAGCGGAGAGCCCCGGTGTTGGGTGAAGCGGCGGGTTAGCCCCAAATGTTATTGTTCAAATGCAAGATATTTGAACAATTAGAGTGAAACCGTTTGGACTCATTCGTACATCCATAAGTATTTTGACCAAAACTCTTTCGATTTTTTACAATCTCCAGTTTCAAGGCAATCTATTGAAAGCGCAAAAGCACGGTTGTATTTTGATGCGTACTTAAAATATTCTGCAGCCTTTTTGAAATTACCGGCCTTATTTTCCTCAATGCCCATTAACATATAACAAGTGGCAATTGTGGCATAGACTGATCTTGTACACTTATCTTTTCCAAATCTATCTGTTTCTTCAACTTGTTTTCCTTCATTAATTGCATTCTCGTGTTCACCTTTTTCATGCATTTTATTCATTTTTGACAAAATCTCACATGGCGATTCAGCAAAAACAGGAATAGCGAAAACGATACTTACAATTGCCAAAGAAACAAAAATCTTGACCAATTTTAAATTCATTTCATTCCTCCTTAGCTATGTTGTGGTAGGGGCTAACATGTATTAGGCGGCCCAATCGCCGCAATCAATTGCGGCGCTCTAAAGGCCGAACATTAAAATACACTTGTACTTTAAGGGGGTTGCGGGTGTCAATGGATTTTTTCGTTCCGCAATATGCGCACCGTAAACAGGATGGTAGATTCGGTTTGCGAGCTGTTCTTAATTGCGGCGCATTGGTTGCCAGCGAAAGAATCCTGTATAAAACCGGCAGGTTACAACAAGGCTCGGATTGCCCATCGTTTTGATATGCGGCGCATCTGCCGCAATCGGCGGTATACGGAAACCACTATGCTTGTAGATTTCTCAAAAATTCAAGGTGGTTCATCGATATTTTGAAAACCATATGCGGCGCAGGTTGGCGCAGGTTCGGATTCCGATGACATTTTCTATAATCGTTGGCAAAATCCGATTAGAGCCAATCGATATGCCTGGTGGGGCATATCAGTACAGGTGAACCGATCACGCCCTGGACGGAGACGCTTTCTTCGGCCTCGTATTCGCTCTGACTTCCAACAGCAGCGCGGACAACCAGGACAGGGAACACGGCTACGTATGGAGCAGCAATTGCGACATCTGCCTGGAAGGTTCGAGCAACGCCTTTGAAATGACAGTCCCCCGACGCTGTCTTCATCTCGGAGTTCCGCGCAGCAATAATCTGATGGAAAACTATGACACGCTTCCAGGACGGATCTCGGCCTCCCTGATAGCCAACTGAGCGTCGCATATTTTCGTCCAAGGGTTCTGTTTTTCAAAGCGCATGGATGCCTGGTACACGCGACGAAAAACGGATATTGCGTGAATGTCGCGCCGCACGGCAGGCTTTGCCAAGTCAAGGCAACCCCACGCACCGGCTTTCGACTTTTCATTTTTCCAATGGTTCGCCGCAAAGCTTAAGCAGAGCTTTGCAAAAATTTTGAAAAGATCTGCTTCTGTTGGCCTCCGGGCCTTTCCATCTTGTTACCGGAACGGCACCCATCTTCTCTGCCAATCCGACCTTGTCTTCGTTTTCGGTGCCTATAAATCTTTGATAAAGCTCCCAAGTTCCGCAGATGCTGTCTTGGACATAGTTTCCTTTTTTCAATGAATTCAAATTGGCCTTGGGAAAGGCTTTTCACAGGGCTTTCGCGTCTCCCAAATAGAATGCTTCGGTTTCCTCGATGGCAATCCTAAAAAGTGCGACGGGGCTGGAGCGCAATTGTTCAAAAGATCAACCATTCCTGATTTCAATACGGTGCAATCGTTTTTGTCCAAATCGACCAAAACGATCACCCTGTCCGTTTCCGACTTGAAGGCTTTCCCAAAGGCCCTCAGCTTGGCGGGCAATTGGTCCAAAAAAACCTGCTTTTTAGGGTCGAACTTCGCGCGAAGCCGACCTTTGCCTCTATGGGGATAAACCTTGAAAGAATGGCCGTCCGGCAAAAATCGCGGCAGCTAGCTCTTTAGAAACCCTTCTTCCGATTTTCCCTCGACAAGCAGATGAATCCTAATTGCGCAAATCTCTCTTCGAAATGATTGCTGTACCACAAACTGCCGAGAGGAATCCCCTCGCTTTCCAACTCTTCGATGGCGGGCATGTCCTCCGTTCTTCTGGCCCGAGTATGTCCTTTTTCGTCTTTTTCCAGCAACCAGACCTGACTGGGTTTCAGGGCATATACGAATTAGGGGGAATGGGTGGTTATCAACATCTGAGATTTCATTATTTCATTTTGTGTTTTTCCGAATGATTTATCGGTTCTTATGGCTCCTTTCCAAATACTGCACTACATTTCCCAAGTTTTCTCCGGTTCTGTTCAAGTGTTTTTGCGCTCCCGAAGCCGGAAGCCTCCTTGCCGCATCCGGAACGAAATAGGACAGGTACCAGCTTTCTATGTATGCCCTCAAGCTTACAATACGGGGATGCTCCGACAGAATACTGTCAAAACCCAATCAGAATACTGGTTTCTCTCGATGTTTATAACTGTCCAACGACTGTAAAATCCAAACTCTTTCGGAAAAAAATGCCCCAGTTTCTTTTCCGGACCGATGCAATTTCAAAAATATGGATTGTAAAGCTTTGCCATGAAAATCGAATGGGTCAAAATCGAGGTGATCAAGCCGAATCGACGAATCCTTTGCAGGGTCGAGTCGGTCGAACAACTAATCGAAAGTATCCGGGCCGAAGGACAGCGGGATCCCATCCAAATCTATTTCACCGGGGAGGATTTCAGAATAATCGACGGTGAAAAGCGCTGGAGGGCCTGCAAGAAGATCGGTTTTCAGAAAATAAAGGCCGTCATCATTGAAGTGCCGCAAAATTCGATAGGGGGAAGCGAAGAATAAATGCATACCGTATGTTGCCTCAAGCAGGTGCCCGATACCGCGCAGGTCAGGATCGATCCGGAAACGAACACTTTGGTCCGGGCGGGTGTGGAATCCATACTCAACCCTTTCGACCTGGTCGCTTTGGAGCAGGCGATGCGATTGAAGGAGGAACATGGCGGAAAGGTCACGGCCATCGCCATGGGGCCTCCCCAGGCGAAATCGATTCTGAGACAAGCTCTTTCCATGGGCGCCGACGAGGCGGTGCTCTTGTCCGACAGGGCTTTCGCAGGCGCCGACACTTTGGCCACAAGCTACACCCTCGCCATGGCCATCCAAACTCTCGACAGGCAAACGCCGGTGGATCTGGTCATTTGCGGAAAGCAGGCCATCGACGGCGATACGGCCCAAACCGGGCCGGGCATTGCCACCCGCCTCAAATACGCGCAGCTGACATACGTTTCCATGGTCCAATGGGTCGATCCCGAAAAGCGCAAAATCCAGGTGGCCAGAACCGTGGGCGGAGGAACGGAAGTCGTTTTGGCGGACCTGCCCGCGCTATTGACCGTGGAGCTTGAACTGGCGCGTCCTCGCAGGGCGGCGCTTCCGCTGCTGATCGCTTCGCTGAAAGCCCCCGTATCCGTCTGGGACGCCGAAGCCATCGGCGCTCTTGGTTCGATGGTGGGAATCAAGGGATCTCCGACCTGGGTGAGAAGAATATCTTCGCCCGCGCAGAGGGAAGGTGGCCCGAAATTTTCCGGCGTTTCGGACCCGGAAAAAGCCGTGGATCAATTGATCGACACGCTTTCCTCCGACAAGGCCTTTTTCTCGAACCTTCTAAACGGATGGGGGAACTGATCCGCGATGCCGAAAAATTCAAAGGGAATCGAGGTCGCCGAAATTATTTCGGACAAATGCATCGCCTGCCAAATCTGCATAGGGGAATGCCCTGTGGGGGCCATCGAACTGTCTGCGGAGGGCGTGGCCGAAATCGATCCGGAAGTATGCGTCGGTTGCGGAAAATGCTCGCAAGTATGTCCGGTGGATGCGGTATCCTTTGCCAAGAAAAAACGAAAAAAGATCGCCGGAAAGGCCAGGGGGGCCGAGGCGATCAAGGGCGCGACCTACGAGGGCGTGGCCGTTTTCATCGAAGTCGGAAACGGGGCGGCCGCTTCGGTTTCCCTGGAACTGGTCGGAAAGGCCAGGGAGCTTTCGGAAAAACGAAACACAAAGGTCATCGGGTTTCTTTTGGGAGACGATGTGGAAGAAATCGCAAAGGAAGTGTCCGCTTTCGGGTGCGACGAAATCCACACGGTTTCCCATCCCGACTTGAAGACCTATGTTTCCCGTCCGTACGGGAAAGTTCTGGGAAACCTTTGCAAGGAAATCCGTCCGGAAATTTTTCTCATGGGCGCAACCCACCTGGGACGCGATTTGGCCCCGGTTGTCGCCACGAGGCTTGGCGCGGGTCTTACCGCCGATTGCACGGGGCTGGACATCGAAGAGGAAACCGGGCTTCTGCTCATGACCCGTCCCACGTTCGGCGGCAACATCATGGCGACCATTTTCTGTGAAAAACGAAGGCCGCAAATGAGCACGGTCAGGCCACGGGTCATGAAGATGCCCCCCAGGGACAACTCCCGGACACCCAATATTTTCCGCCACGAGTATTCGGCAGTAGAAGACGCCCTCGCGCAGGTGGTGCAATTCATCCCCGACAGAAAAAAAGAGGGGGAAACGGACATCACGGAATACCCAGCCTTGGTGACGGCGGGAAAAGGGGCCTGCGACGCGGCCTCCTTTCCCATGCTCCAGGAACTCGCCGACCTGGTGGGCGGCACTCTCGCCTGTTCCCGTCCGGTGGTGGAGGCGGGCCTGATGCCCTATGAAAGGCAGGTGGGACAGACCGGCAAGACCGTGGCCCCGAAGCTCTACATCGCCGTGGGGGTTTCCGGCGCGATACAGCATTTCGTGGCCATTCAGGGGGCGGAGAAAATCGTGGCCATCAACAGCGACGAAAACGCGCCCATATTTCAGGAAGCCGACGTGGGAATCGTGGGCGACTACCAGAAAATCGTCCCGATTCTGATCGAACGGCTCAAAAGCAAAATGAACGGAAAATAAACGAAACCAACCCGGCGGCAGAAACATTGGCGGCCGGAACACCTGGGGACTGGCATGGATAAAATATACGACGCGGTCATCGTAGGGGCCGGACCGGCCGGCATATCGGCGGCCTGCAAACTGGCCGACAAGGGAATCGAGACCGTGGTACTGGAAAGGGGAGAATATCCCGGCGCCAAGAACATTTCCGGCGGGGTCCTCTACGGAAACGACCTGGCGCGCATCATTCCCGATTTCGCGGAAAAAAAATGCCCGGTGGAGAGAAACATCGTGGAGTCGCGGATTTGGTACCTGTCCGATGACGGGGGCTACAGCTTTTCCTACCGGGACAAAGCCTTCAAAACCGAACGGCGCTACAACGTGTTTACCGTCGGCAGAGCGAAATTCGACCGATGGTTCGCCGACCAGGCGTCGCAAAAAGGCGCGCTGGTGGTGTGCGGAACGGTTGTCACCGACTTGATCCGGGACGACAACGGTTTTGTGACCGGCGTTCGCACGGACCGTCCCGACGGCGATCTACGGGCGAAAGTGGTGCTTCTGGCCGACGGCATCAACTCTCCTCTGGCCGCAAAGACCGGGTTTCGAGCGGAACCCGCCCCCGAACACGTCGCGCTGGCTGTAAAAGAGGTGATCGAATTGCCCGAAGAGGTCATCGACCAGCGTTTCAATACGTCCTCCGGCGACGGCGTAACCATCGAGATTTTAGGCAGTACGACCGGCAAAATGAACGGCGTCGCGGTGGTCTACACCAACAAAAAATCCCTTTCGGTCTGTATCGGAGCGAATTTGGCGGACCTATCCCGAAAGAAAATCAAGCCTTACGAGATGCTGGAAAACTTCAAAAGCCATCCCATGGCGGCCCCGCTTCTCAAAGATGGAAAGCCCTCCGAATACATGGCCCACTGGCTCGCCGAAGCGGGCTACGACCATATCCCGCAATTGTGCGGCGACGGCTACCTCATCGCCGGGGATTCGGCCATGCTGTTCAACACCCTTCACCGGGAGGGCTCCAACATGGCCATGGTTTCCGGGACTTTCGCCGCCGAAACCATCGCCGAAGCGCTGGAAAAAAACGATTGCAGCCGCGACATCCTCAAAAATTACGAGTCGAAACTGAAAGAATCCTTCGTGTTGAAGGACTTGAAAAAGTACCGGCGGTTCAACCCGTTTCTGAAAAACCACCCCGAGCTTTTCACGACCCTTCCCGACGCTCTGGGCTTCGCCGCGCGCGAGATGCTCACGGTCGATGGCGTTTCCAAAAAGGAAAAACAGGGAAGAATTTGGAAGAACTTGAGAAAAAAAGACTCCCTGAAGGCCCTTTTCAAGCTGGCCTGGGACGGTTACAGGAGCGTATGATGGGCGCATCGATCGAGGACAAGCTGTTTTTGACCCGGTTCAACGTGGACGAAACCCCGCACTTGAAAATAAAGGACGGGGCCGTCTGCATGGACAACTGCGGAGACCAAGCCTGTCTCTATATATGCCCGGCCAACGTCTACCGGCTGGAGCACGACCGGATCAGCGTAAACTACGAGGGTTGCCTCGAATGCGGCACTTGCCGAATCGCATGTCCTCATCTCAACATCGAATGGAAATTTCCCACCGGCGGCTACGGCGTGCGGCATAAATTCGGATAAACGCGATTTTCGACCATGATAAAAACAGCTGCCTTTGCGACAACCTTCCGAAATTATTGATATTTAGGAGTGTGGGAACAAGCCAAAACCCCAACTGACTGTCGGCAGCGGCATCTATCGTAAAGGGCCTACTTGGTCGAAACCATCCGAAAAGTCCCTGACGATTCCGCAAACAAAGCTCGGGGATAATCCCCTCGCCTCTCGGCCCGTCATATTTTTCATTTTTCGTGTCACACTTTTCAATTCTCCGAGTCTAAATTGCAAAAACATGGACGAATGCAACACGAACGAACGGATTGAGAAGATGGATTTAAATCTGGAACAACATGTCAAGCAGGCAAAGAACGGAGACCGGCGCGCGCTGGAAACGGTTGTAGGTCGCATTCAGGATAGAATTTTCGGCCTGGCGTTGCGGATGCTGCGAAATCCCGAGGACGCGGAAGACGAGACGCAGGAGATCCTGATCAAAGTGATCACCCATTTGAGCGACTTTCGGGAAGAGAGCGCTTTTGGCTCTTGGGTGTACCGTATCGCCTGCAATCATCTGTTGACGAAACGAAATCGGAAAAGCGAACGTATGGAGATGACCTTCGACTTGCTGGAAGAATTGGTCTCCGCCGAGCCCGAGAATGTTTCCCAGCTCTCCGTTTCAGGGCCGGAAAGGGACGTGATTCTGGAAGAAACCCGCCTCGCCTGCATGCAGGGCGTGCTTGCCTGTCTGGAAAAAGAAACGAGAATCGCTTTCATCCTGGGCGACATGTACGGGGTCACGAGCCAGGAAGGCGCCTTTATTTTGGACATTACTCCCGAAACGTTCCGCAAGCGGCTTTCCCGAGCAAGAACGCGCATGCAGGATTTTATGATGAAGCACTGCGGCCTGGTCAGCAAGGACAATGCCTGCCGATGTCACAAAATGGCGGCTAGAAATATGAAAAAGGGGCTGCCAGTCCCGCAAAGGAAATCGTTTGTCAAACAGGAGACCGCCGCCGCATGCAGGGCCGAAGCCGTGGCGCACTGGAAAGAATTGTCCGAGATCGACCGAACGGTCGCAATGTTCCGTCGCTACCCGGAATACCGGTCTCCCGAGTCGTTTACGCATATTGTGAGGAGCTTGATCGATTCGGGAAAATACAAGTTTTTTACGAGGTAGGGATCGGCTGAAATCGACCGTATCCATAATCCAACAATATTCCAACCCAACCGTCCGGATTTTACGGGCGACAACAAACAAGGAGGTTTTCAATGGCTGACATCAAGTATCCGCCCATCGGCAACAAAGTGGTCGCAAAGGTCCTTGCCACCAAGGGAGACTGTACCATCGGGATGAAACCCGGCGACGAGTTCGAGCTGAGCACCCACAAATGCGGGGAGTTCTGCGGGTTGTTCTACAGCAACATCGCGGGATGGGTCAAAACCCTGCAGTTCGGCGGGACATTTCCCGTGGGCGACGACCCCGATGTCATGGTTTGGGACTGTCCGAACCCCATGAATCGGGTGCAAGTCGAACTGCGCCGGGTAAAGGAATAGAAGGTCTCCAAGGCTTTTATTCCCCCTGTACGCGCTTGCCGAGGCATGTGGCCGGAGTTTTTCTGGCGCATGCCTCTTTTTTTTGATAAAAATATGATTTTTATCGCGCAAGGCGCAACTCCCTTGCTTGGAGGTCCAAAACAAAAGGGGAAATCAAATGAGGAAGTTTCGGCAAAAATATTACGATCTGTTCTCCCGTTTCTACGACCGCTTTATCGCCATGCATTCTTCGGGGAAACAGGGGAGCATCAAGGAATTCTTCGTGGAAAAGGCAGGGATTCGCTCCGGCGACAAGATCCTGGACATTTGCACCGGAACCGGCTCTTTGATCTCCTATCTGAAAGAACGGGCGGGCGACGAGGGAATGGTCGTCGGGCTCGATTTTTCGACGGGGATGCTTCTGGCGGCCTCAGGGAAAACGGCGGACACAAAGGGCGTGTGGCTGGTCCAGGCCGACGTGGCGGCACTGCCGTTCAAAAAGAACGTTTTCCACGCCGCGACCTGCGCCCACGCGTTCTACGAGCTGCATGAAAATGACCAGCGTAACTGCCTCATGGAAATCCGGCGGGTGCTGGCGCAAGGGCGTCCTTTCGCGATGATGGAGCACGATGTCCCCAGAAAGCCTCTTATCAGAATCCTATTCCACATCCGCCTGATGTCCATGGGATTTTCCAAGGCGATGCGGATTCTGAGACACGAAAGAAGAATGCTGGAAAATTATTTTTCACGGGTGGAGAAATTCAACACGGACACGGGTCGCTCAAAGATCTATGTTTGTCGATAAATGGGGCAAGCAGACTTCAGTACGATATTCATGACCTCGCTTGGCAATTGAACGGCGATGGCTTCTCAGGACATCGTGCGTCATGTAGTAGGGCTGTTTGACTCTATTTGAGAACCTGGAAAAGGTCTTTTCCCTTTTTCCCAAGCTTGCGGAGCGAAAAAAGCAGCTCGCCGGCGCCATGAGCGGGGGCGAGGCCCTGATGCTCGCCATCGCCCGGGGCGTGATGTCCAACGCCGGCTTTTTGTGCATCGACGAACCGTCGCTGGGACTTCAGCCCAACCTTCGTCTGGAAGTGGTCGAGATCATCCGGGAGATCAACGAAGAGGGAAAGTCTATTTTGCTGATGGAGCACAACATCCCCCAGGTAACGGAGCTTGCCGACCGCATCTATCTCTTGGAGGTGGACAGCATTACGTTCGAGGCTCGTTTTCCGTTTTCTTCGCTGCTTGCAGTTTTTCAGAGCGTCCCGCTTGATCTGACCGAACAACTTTCCCAGAGATCCCGATACAACCGCCTTCTTGATACGGTCAAGTCTTTTGAGCCAGTTGAAGAACTTGTGTTCGCTTGCTTCCCTGCCATACTTCGAAAACGCGTACCACGAGGCGTACGCGTAAAGAGCCGTCATTGCCGCGATCTCTATGAGGCTTCCATAGACGAAGGATCTGATTATATCCGGACGGGTTCCCCTCAACGCGTCGATACCCGGCAGCGATTTCCACGATTTGAAAATCAGCTCCACTCTCCACCGAATTCTGTATATGGTTCCGACCGCTTCGGCGGGCCAGTCGCTTTCGCCTACGCTCGTGACGTAAAAACCGAATCGAAGCCAGTTGGCGGTTTTCTTCGTTATGCTTCGACGCCGTTTTCAAGGGGAAGCACCGGAACAAGACGCTCCGCTCGCCGAACGCATCGACAGGCTGGAGAAAAAAATCGACCGGCTTTCAGCCAGGCTGGACGCGCTCGCGGCGACGTTCGAATCCGCAAAGCTCCGAGCAATCTTCAAATCGACCGTAAAGACCAAACGGCAAGGAACATCCGCGCAAGCCTGTCTCCCGGATGATCCCTCCTTGCGCAAAGCCAGGTCTTCCGCCGGCTCTGCGCGGATTCCGCCTTTTTAATTTGCTGGCATCCCATTGGACAAATAGCGGGACATTATAGTGAAAGCTTGCCATATTCGGACTCGTTGGGCATTTGATTCGTCAAATCATGGATAGTTGCCGCAGCATAAAACCAGGCGGAAAAAAACAACGAAACGAGAACCATTTTCATCGCCCCAGAACCACCCCCAAAAAACCTTTGCAATCCCCATGATTATCTGGTATCCACTTTTTCGATAAAACGTCATGCGGCTCAGCGCAATTTCGTTTTATTCGGAATCATGCCGACATCGTTGTTTCAAGATGTTTCATGCCGAAAACAAAGTACCGTATAGATTGTATTCTGTTTTGCGTTAATTGGCCGCGCGACGTCGGATGAAATACTAAACATTAGTGATCGCGAGGAGGTCAAGATGGTACAAGAATTCAGAGTCAAATCTTTTGCGTTTGGAATGGTGGCGCTTTGTCTGTTCGCGTCTCTTCTATGCAGCGCAAACGCACGCAGCGGTGAAGCACCGCCAGCTCCAGAGATGCCTGCGCACTGGAAAGCAATCTCCGACTTTGAAGTGCCAATGGAGCAAGTTAAAACAATGGGAAATAAGCTTGGCGCGAATATAGACAGTGTCCGCAACACCGTTTATGATGTGAATGGAAAACGCGTTCAGATCAATGTCATTGTCGTCCCGGATTCTGAAAATGCCGAAAAGCTTATGGCAACACTCAGGTCCATAAAATCCGAACAAGCTCTGCTCCAAAAGGGGCTCGTTGTCTACGAGTTTGTGGGACAAAACGATGCGCTTTCTGTCATCGAGGAAGGACGCAGGCACCTCGCCTCCA
This sequence comes from Desulfobacterales bacterium, assembly GCA_963674505.2. Lineage (GTDB taxonomy): Bacteria > Desulfobacterota > Desulfobacteria > Desulfobacterales > SKZT01. Next base: position 2,893,671 of record CAXXIG010000001.1, on the reverse strand, counting down.
TGTAGCTTGCCAGCGAAAGCATTCGGAAGGACCATTGATTTCCAGGCATTCGTAACAGGTTGTTGAGTGAATGAAGGAGATAACGGAAAGACAGCGTATCTTGATCTTCGATGACATGCCCGCCAATATTGCCGTCTTGGGCGAGGCCTTTCATCCGGAATACGAGGTGATGGTGGCAACTACCGGCGACAGGACAACAGCAGCTTCTTTTTTCCGTTTCGGCAGCGACTTAAATGGCATGATTTCTGGTTGTAGCGGATTTGGGGGAGCGGCAATGCGTAGGTTGGGTTGAGCGGGTTTCATGTTGGGTTTCGCTTGCTTCCCAACCTGTTCGTGAGTCTTCTTTGTTTGTTTGATAGAATTCTGTAGCGAAACCCAACAATTGACGACGCTCAACCCAACCTACAGTCTGCATTCCGCCCATCCCCCAAATTCGTTATAACCAGCATGATTTTCAATAGGCCAGCCGTCCCAGAGACTTCATGATCAGCGCAAACCCCATGGCGAACATGCCGGTGAGTCCCATGCCGCAGGAAAATCCCGCCAGGAGGACCGGGGCGTACTGGCGCCACATGGAGCCGTACTTTTTCAGAAAGAAGAACCTTCCCAAAAGCGCCCCGACGACTTCCAGGATCAGGCCGTGGGGAGTGCTCTGCCCCAGGCCGCGGACCACGCCGTAGACGAGCAGCACGGGCAGGCCCAACACGGAAAGAATGATGTAGACGATCACCCCGAAGCCCATGCCGAAGAGGACGTAGACGAAATCCAGCGCTTGGAAGAACAGCGAGTTGCCCTCCAGGGTGGATGTCTGCATCAAAAGGGTGTTCAGTGCCTGGAGGTGCCACAGCTCCTGGGCGTAGGGGTAGCTGGCAGAAGGAATGGGGGCGAGCCGCCAGATGAACTGGGAAAAGAGCAGGCTGGATATCATGACCACCGGAAACACCACGATCTCGGCCTTGATGATACCCCGGATGCTGGTGCCGGTCAGCTCGATCTGCCGGAACTGGACCGTGGCCTCGCCGTAGTTGTGGATGGGGATGGGGGCGTACCAGATTTCGATTCCCTGGTAGCCGAAGAATTTCGCGCCGGCGATGAAGCTGGCTTCCCGGACCAGCGGAAGGCTCACGAACTGGCCGGCGATTCCCTCCATGCGCGCCGTAATGTAGGAAACAACAGGCGTGTAGATGAAACCGTAGCCCAGAAAGAAAATCCACGGAAAGTTGGGGACCAGCCACACGCAAAGTCCCACGTACGCCAGGGTGGAGAACACGTAGATTCCGATGGAGATCCAGAAATTGAAGTCCCCCCGGCCGGGCGGCGGGTGGAACAGGTCTTTCAATGTGCCGCGCTCCACGCCCCCCTCGCTCTTGGTGTCGCCCATGAAGGACTTGACTACGAAGAATATGCCGATGATGGCGATGGCAAGGCCCAGGCCGATGCCGAAGCTCATGTAGAAGTCGAAGTTGTTGGCGAACACGGTGTCCACGGTCCGCATGCCGGGGTGCCACCGGGTCAGAATCCCGTGCTTGTAGAGGATGGGGTTGGCCACCACGGTGATGATCAGGCCGATGAACCCGCCTATGACCGCCCAGAAGGGAAGGACCATGCCGACGAACATCAGGCCCAGATCCAATTGCAGGCCGGTGGCCACGGCGGGCAGCACATCCTCCGTGTGTCCGGTCAGCTCGATCCACGGGATGGGGATCAGGCGGATTGGCTCGGTGAAAAGCAGGCCCGAAAGCGTGGGAAGAAGCACATAGACTCCGCCGAATACCAGCCCGATGACGCCCCCGATGGAAAACACCCGCCATTTCCAGCTTTTCTGCTTGTCCTCCGTGGATTCCGCCAAGGCCATGGTGCCCAGCGCGCCCACCGGAGCCATGGGAAAGGGGAGCTTTTCCACGTCGGACGTGATCCGGTAGAGGGCGTAGCCGAGTCCGAAATGGTCGATTCTCTGGATGATCTGGGAGCCCACAAGCAGGAGGATGGGGATGAGCCAGTCGCGGTGCAAAAAGGTCCGCTCCACAAGAGAGTCGGATTCCGGGCCGGGAGCAACCCATTCTGGGATGTACTCGACGAGCCCCAGCATCTTGGCGGCGTCGGACTGCACCAGGTACTGGTTCCACAAAAGCCCCTGGAACGGCGAGGCCAAGGCGGCGCCCGCCATGTAGTACAGGAGGAAGATCTCCTGCTGCTTGAGTTCGGTGAAGGAGCGCTTGGCCATTTCGGCGAACAGAATGATGGTCACCCATCGGGCGGCCGGGCCTATCCCCTGGCCGATGACCAGCTGGAGATACATGCTTCCGGGCATCATGAGAAAGCCGATGAAGACGGCGCCCACGATGGTCTTCCAGTCGAACCCCTCCTCGAAATGGTCCGGGGTTTTCAGCAGGTCCCTGTATTCTTTGAGTTCCTTGTCGTCGTACATCCGCGTAAACCAATCGCCTCGTTTGGGATCAATCGGGGAGCACCAGGTAGCTGGCGTCGCTGAACATACCCACGACGGCCCACAGGCCCCCCATGAGAAAATCTCCGATGATCAATCCGATGAAGAAAAACCGCAGTTTCTTGAACAATGCCACCCCGCCGTAGCGCATGCAAAGGGCGTTGCACATCCATCCGACAAAGAAGCTGAACCACAGGATGCGCATGGCGGAGCTGTAGGCCGTGAGGTATCCGATGGGGTGGATGGGCCACCAGATGAAGCGATGGTAGCAGACCACCAGGATCAGCATTGCGACCGCTCCTGCGGCCGTGAAGATCGCCACCCACTCTCCGGGCCTGGCCGGGACTTCCACCAGGGAGTTGATATTTTCGTACACTGCCAAAGTGGTGCGCGACGCCCAGTCGAGTCCCAGCTCCCGTATGCCGAACTTGTAGCACAGCGCCAGCATGGCGGCGAAGGAAACGGCCACGCCCAGAATGAGCGTGACGACGATGCCCCCCAGAACCAGCCTCTGGTTGGCCACCTTGCGGGTGATTGTCCGGGCGTGGACCAGGGAGGGCATGAGCGATTCCCGAAGGTCCGCGAACAGCACCTTCTGCGCCGCCGCAGCCACCAGCAGTCCTGCCGACGTCAGAAACTTGGGGCCGAAGAAGGTCAGAAAACCGTCCATGGGCGCCACCGTGAGGGTGAAATAGGCGATGCCGCCCTGGCAGATGATCCTCGCCGCCACGAGCATGACCATGAAAAACGCGCCGATCAGCAACAGGGTCGGAAGCACGGGTACCCCGAAGTAGCAGAACCAGGCCACCAGTCCGGCCAGCCCCGCGAAGAACCCCCAGAACGACAGCGGGACCGAGAACCATTCGGGCGACAGCGGGTCTTTCCAGGGCGCGAAGGACCGCTTGATTACATCCATCAAATGGAACCGCGCGAGCCAGAGCAGAAAGAGAAAGAACACGATGTAGGCCCCGACCATCTGCGTCTCCTCGGGCCTCGACAGGGTGGGGCCGAACGTGACCCCCAGCGCGGCCGCCGGTATGTTGTATCCCAGGATGCTCAAAAGCCCGATGAGAAGCCCCCCCAGGAGAAAGAAGAACCAGAAGGAAAAGGAGATCTGCTTGGAGGTCAAGAACGCGAAGCCGATGAACGCGGGGTAGATATAGATGTTCAGTCCGTAGAACGCCGCGAAGAGGCCGTATTTGGGAAAGTAGCTCCCGGCCAAGATCAGCGTCGGAATCTGGGGCACGCCGGGATAGTAGAATTGCAGGCCGTTCATGGTGTGCAGGAATATGGGGACGATCATCCCGGAAATGAGAAATCGGTTGCCGAAGAACTTCCCCAGGCCCTCGCCGTCCAGATGTTCCTCCATCAGCTGAGGGACCCTGAGAAGGGGAAAGTTCATGCGCTCGTTTTGCAGCCACTGTCTGCTCAACAGGTTTACCAGGCAGAGCATGCAAAAGTAGCTGAGCAGTATGAACGCCCCCCAGGACAGCAAAGGGCGAAGCCACGCGTCCCAGGGGATTTCCTTTAGAACTTGCGCCCACGGCATCTGCCTTCCGCCCAGAAACCCGTTGTACAGTCCGCGTATGGCCTCCTCGCTCTGGGGATAGAGTTTCTCGGGCATCAGCGGGTGGAGGGTTTCGTCCCAGCGGTTTTCCACGGTGGCGAAGTGGTATGGGGCCGTCAGGTTGATGAAGAAGGTCCGGACCAGCCCCGTGTAGGCGATCCCGGAGACCAGGACCATCAGTATCCAGGCGACCAGAAGCTCCTTTCCGGTCATCCAGTCTACTTTCCTGAACAGCTTGCGCAAGACCGCCACGCCCACTGTCAGCCACGTCAGGATGAAGAACGGGGCCAGGGGAAAATGCCCCCCGCCAAGGGGAGTGCCGTGCCGGTGGGCATTGTTGAAGGGCGTCAGCGCGCAGATTGCCACGGCGAACGCCAGCCCTACGACAATGGCGCGGAGTCGAATTTTTCCCTCCTTTTTCGGGGAATCGGACTTGTCTGGGGTTCGCTCTTCGTTCATGTCAGGCCGTTTCGCATTCGCATTGTTGGTTCCTGTTTTTCGTATCGTTGGCGACCAGGACACCCCGCTCTCTTTGGGCGTCGTCGAGCAGGCGTTCATAATGCTTCTTTTTCTCCGCTTCGAGACCGCGCCAAAGCAGAAGCTGCTTTCTCAAAGCGTGGAGGAAATTCTTGTTTATTCTTCTCCAGGCGTTGGATTCGCCGGATTCCCTCGCGAGGTGAACCGTGATTTCCAGATAGCCCTTTTCCTTCACCGAGGGGCAGAACCGGACGGAGACCTTCTGCATGATGCCGAAGTCGAAGGGGGCGAGCCATACCTGCGTATCGACGTTCAGGCAGGAAATCTGGCAGCAACCCTGGTCGATCAGACACTCGGGCTGGGCCTGGGCGAGGCGCTCCGGCATGGGGCAAACATAGGAAAAGTCGATTTCCCCGGCGGAGAAGATCCCGTGGGAGACGTCCTTGTGGGCGTCGAAGTACTCGTAGACGAATCCGCCGATGCTGCGATGCTCGTGGTATTTCACCAGGAAGGGCAGCACGACTTCCAGTTCGGTGCCATTGGTTTCCGGAAGCTTCCACGAACGATTGACGTCGGGAATGGCGATCTCCCCTGCCACCTTGGAGGGATACACGACGGAAACCAGCACCACCAGAATGACCAGAAACATGGCCGCCACTCCCGCCAGGGAGGAATAGTTGACCGTGATTCCGGACCAGAGCGAAGTCCCCGCGAACAGGCTCGCGGAGGTCTGGGCCAGCAGATACCCCAGGACCACGCTGATCACCGCGAAGGCCATGGATTCCGCCACGAACAGAAAGGACACGTGCGACGGCGCCAGCCCCACCGACGTGTAGATTCCGATCTCGCGCTTTCTTTCGTAGACGCTCCCGATCATGGTGTTGAGCACGATAAAGACGGAAATGATCAGCGGCACCAGTATGTTGGGCACGCCGCTGTAGCTCAGAGAATCGCTGGCATTATACAAATAGGTGCCGTCCTTTTCCCCGGAAAAAAGCGACAGGCCGAACCGGTCCACCAGACGGGCCGCGACCATCTCGACGTTTTCTCCCGAAGGCGAGCGCACGGAAACGGCTTTCAATTTTCCGCCCTCGGCCATCAACGTTCTGTGCGGCACGATCACGGTCAAGTCTCCGGGAACGTGGGAGTACAGGCTTTGAAAAGCGCGGACGTCCTCGCCGGACTCCATGGCGTCCATTTCTACCTCGGTGAGTTCCACGGCGGCCGATTCCCTGGGAAATATGGCGGGAGTCAAGGGCTCGCCGTCCAGGTCGGTCCTGACAGACAGCTTTTCCCCCGAAAAAACGCCCACCACGTTGTAGGTATTTCCCCAGAGCCCGATCGCGGCCCCGTCCGGGTGTTCGGGATCGATTCCCAGCGTGGCCGCCATTCGTTCGGGAATCAGCGCGGCGAAGCGTTCGTCTTCGGCAAGCCACCGTCCGCCCGTCAGGATTTCGTCCAGGCCGGTGACTTGGGGCTCCCGGTGCGACAGCCCCACCAGTCCCTGCGCTTCGAAGCTTTTGTCTCCCCGCGTGACCGGAAGTCCCGCAGCACGGGTGCGGTCCTCGGTTTCCCTCCAGACACGGGGCACGGCCACGCCCTTGCCCTTGAAGCTGTTTTCCACGATTCCCAAGGCTTCCGGCGGAAGGCTCTGCCAGTTGACGCTTTTCAACAAAAATCCCTTGTACGGGGTTTCCGGCCGGTACAAGATACGGTTTTGGAGCCTGGAGGACTTGACCGCCGTGAAGCTCATGATGGTGAAGGTCAGAATGATCAGCGTGGCGCAGGTCAGCGCGGTCCGAAGCCGCCTTCTTCTCAAATTGCTCACTCCCAGGAAAAAGGCCGCCACGAAAGCCTTCCATTTGCTTATTTCCGCGTCCCGGCCCATCATGGCGCTCTTTTGAAGCCGTATCATCTCGTCTTCGAACCGGAAGAATATGATGAAAGTGACCATGGCCGAAAGCCCGATGATGAAGAAAGCCAGGATCACCACCGTGGGGCTGTAGGCCAGCTGAAAGGCCGGATGCACGTTGTAGATGACCACGATCAGCGCCATCAGGATGGCCAGAAAGGCCACGATCCTTTTGTAGATGTTGGTGTAGGAAAAAAGCAGCCGTTCCATGCAGAAGGCGAACGGCACGAACAGGGCGATGTAGAAAAGCACGCCGAACAGAACGTCCTTCTGGGTTTTCTCCACCTGGTCGTAGACCCTGCTGGCCAGCGCCCACGACCGGTCCGTGGCCTCGGAAAAGCGGTCGTATCGGTATTCCTCAAGCGCCTTTTTCGCGCGCGCAAGCGCGTCGGTTCCTTCCTTCTGCAAGGAGCGGATCTTTTCGTCCACGATTCCGTGGCTTTCCAGGTTTTCAATGCGCGGGTCCAGAAGCCGCCACATGTCCGAAGCCACCGCGTAGGCCGTGTTGTGGATTAACGGCCAGTCCTCCACCGTGTAGCCCACGCCCTGGGGGTGCTCCTCGCTGGCGTTTAAAAGTATCAGTTTTTTCTTGAGCACGGAATCCGACAGGATCATCTTCAGCGGCGTTCCCGGTTCCAGGTACAGAGAGGCGATGGTGGAGGAGCGCGTGTCGATGCGGGAGTACCAGTAGCGCATGGGAGGGGCTTCGCGCCTGCCGTCGATCAGGTCCAGCTTGGTCATGTAGGCGAAGGTCCTGGGCTCCAGGAGGTCGAATATCGTGGTCTGGCGGGCGGAGAACATGATCAGGTCGGTCTCCATGTAGGGGCGCATCATCTTGACCCGATAGGCGGGCTTGCCCGTGCCTGGCTTGTCGATGGCCCACACCACCTTGCCCGTGTCGGGTTCGAACTTGTATCCCTCGATGATCACCTTGTGGTAGGAGTGCTTCTTGTCCACCACGCCGCGCAGCTGGAAGTTGCCCATGGCGTCCACGATGGCGTAGAACCTGGCGGGACCCTGGAAGCACAGCAGAACGGCCCCCGGAGCCGCCTGGTCCGGAAAAAGCTCGCCGTGGCGAAGGAATTTGGCCCTGCCGGTCAGCGTGGAAAATCCGTCTCGGGGAAATTCTCCGTCGTGGAGCTTGGGCGCGCTGGTCAGAGCGCCGATCAGATCGGCGGTCATCAGGTTCTGGCGAAAGGCGTAGTCCATATCGACCCGCTCGAAGGTGTCCTGGGGAATGCCCCACGACTCCCGCGAATCGTTGACCGTGACCAGCGAAATCCCGTGATAGCCCGCGATGGCCATCAGTTCGCACGCCAATTGCGGCTGATCCAGAAAATAGCTGTCCCAGGACCGGAGCCTGCTGGGCCGCAACGAATCGACGTAGAGGTCGCCGTAAGGGGAATGGGCGGCCCAGTTGTCCAGAACGTCGTTCATTAAAGCGTATTGGGACACCCGGTTGATCCGGGGCCGGAAGGGGAACATGAACCCCTTGTTGAACGCCCCTACCCCCTCGCCCTTGCTGGACAGGTGGAGGGATACGGAGGCTGTCAGTTCCTTGCTTTTGACGGCGGACCGGAAACTGCGGGTGCTTTTCAGCAGCTTGTCCTGTTTCTTGGCGTCCTTTGCGACCGCCTGGTGTTCCCGAATCGCGACGGGTATCAGTTCTTTGAGCGCGGCGATCTCCACATCGGACAAGTTTTTGAAGTCCGCGCGCCATCCCAGGCGGCGAAGCATGAACCTCCGGTCGGCCAGCCTCTGAATCTCGTGCTCGTCGGCTTCGTCTTCCTTTTCCAGGCGCAATTGCATGAGGTTCCTGGCGATTATATCGACTTGGGTTTTGATGGTGTCCGAAAGGGCTTCTCCCAATACTTCGTCGGAATTTTCGATGTCCGGGGAAACCATGGCGGTCCCCTCGATCTTGGCGGATTGCAGGGCATCGATCATTTGACGGCGGTGGTTGATCGTCTGTTTCAAATCCTTGATCATCCGCCTTTGGAAGATGGTCCGCGCGCGAATGGCCCAGACAGCCTCCCTCATGCCCGCTTGGGTCTGGGCGTGGGCGGACGTTGCGAGCAGCATGACCGAGCGGTCGGGCGGGTTTTGCTTGAGGCTTCTCGCATAGGAAAGGAGCGTGGAGATTCCGCAGGCCTCGTCCGCTCCGGGGGACAGGCCGCCGACGAATGCGGTGCTGTCGTAGAAGGCCTCCACGACGACAAGCTCACGGCCGAGTTCCTCGTCGGCGCCTTCCACCAGGCAATAGATGTTGCGCGCCTCCACGTTTTGCCAGCGCTCGTCGCAAATCAGCCGAATCCTGTCCGAAACCACGCCGTCGAGCTTGTCGAAATTCTCTCCGAACAGATCCCCGGCCTTTTCCACGGAAAGCCTGAATCGGGGAAAGCGAATGGGGGAAAGCTCGAGCTTCTCCTCGTAGAAACTCCTGGTGGAGAACCCCCGGTCGAGATAGATCAGAGCTTTTGCGCCCAAAGAAGCGGCGTCGAGCCAGTTTCTGCCCGAATCCAACTCCATGAGGACCACGGCGCCGTCGATTTTTTTCCCGGACATTTCCGACAGGGAACCGCGACCGACATAGACCAAAGGCGCTTCCATGCCCGGCGCCCCGATGGTCTGTGGCGTGATGGCGTTTCCGCGAATCGGCTCGACCGGCAGGGTCCTGCCGGAGGACAAGACCGTGATTTCGCTCTTGGTACTCGCCATCATCGGAACCTGGAACCGGTGCGCGCCGACCTCCCCCAATGCCAGCTCTTCAAAGGCTTCTTCGATATAGTCCGCCGCCTTATCCGCCCCCTCGGAACCCGTTTCCCGGTCGCCCAGGCCGGACAGGTATTCGATGGCGCCGGCGAACCTTTCTCGTTCCGAAACGCCAGTTTCCGCCCGCGCGGGACAGGCCAATCCCCCGACCAGAAAAACGGCCGCCAACAAAATTCCCAAAAAACGGACAAAAGCCAAAGCGCGTTTCTCTCGCCCCTCTATGTGTTCTCGTTGTTCTCGTTCCCACGCTTCGCGTGGGAATGCATACCCGGACGCTTGGCGTCCGCGTTCCGCCATACCGAGACTTCCATGCCTCGTCCGCCCCCCGGAAACCATGGCCGAATCAGACATCCAACCCGGCTTTTCCCATTCGGAACCCCTTGCCATCGGCCCTACCACCTCTCGTCCACCCGGCCCACGGAAATGGTCAGGTCTTTTCTGTCTTCGATCTTGTCCACCCGGCCGTCGCGAATCCAGATCACCTGGTCGGACACGTTGAGCATCTTGATGTCGTGGGTGGCGGAAATGACGGTGGCGTTTCTCTCCTTGCTCAGGTTCTTGAGCAGGGCGATGACCTCCTCTCCTGTGTTCAGGTCCAGGTTCCCGGTGGGTTCGTCGGCCAGGATGATGGCCGGGTCGTTGGCCAGCGCCCTGGCCACAGCCACGCGCTGCTGCTGGCCCCCGGAAAGCTCGTTGGGCTTGTGCTGGAAACGCTCCCCCAGACCGACGAGTTTCAGAAGCTCCATGCCCTTGTCCACGGCCTCGTCGTTTCCCATGCCCCCGAAAATCATGGGCAGGGTCACGTTTTCCAGGGCGCTCATGACCTGGATCAAATTGAAGGTCTGGAAAATGTATCCGATCTTGCGGCAGCGAAGCCAGGCCAGCTCGTAGGCGTCCAGCTGGGCGATGTCCACCTCGTCGATGAACACCTTTCCCGACGACGGCTTGTCCAGCCCGCCGATCATGTTGAACAGCGTGCTTTTTCCCGACCCCGAGGGCCCCATGATCGACACGTAGTGCCCCGCCGTGATTTCCAGGTCCACGCCCTTCAACGCCTGAACGTCCACCTTTCCCAGCTTGAATTTCTTGGTCACATTGGAAACCCGGACAACCTTGCCGTCCCTGCTCTCTTCGGAAGCAACCCCGCCGCCGTTATCGTTTCGATCTTTGTCCATCTCTTTCATCTCACTTAATTAAGACGTCGCATCCCGCAAGGTAACCAGACCATCCTGGTCTGGCTTTCGCCTGTCTCGTGGAAAACGAAACATGCCCTACGATAGTCATACCTGAACCGCCCTGCCCCCCAAAACACCTTATGAACACCTTTGAACACCTTGCATCAGCTACTGCTCCACCCGCATGGCATCCACGGGCTGCATGCGCGAAGCCACGATCGCCGGATAGAACACGCCCGCGAGACTCAGCAGAAACCCCACCCCGGTCGCCACCGCCACGGACACGGACACGTCGGCGAAGGACACATGGGCCAAGGCCGCGCCGCCGAATTGAAGTCCGTTGTTGAGCAGGGAGAACAGGCACCCGATCAGGGCGCCCGCAAGCGCCCCCGCCACCCCCTGCATGCCCGCCTCCAGCAGAAACAGCCGCAGGACGAAACGGTCCAGTGCTCCTAGGCATTTCATGGTGCCGATTTCCCGGAACCGCTCGGTGACCGCCATGAGCTGGGCGTTGACGATTCCCACCGCGCACACCAAAAGGGACAGTATGACGATCCATCTCTGCTTGGGAGTGCTCGCCGTGCTCGTGTCCTCCGGCCCCAGGTCGTATCCCGCCTGGACGAGGTCCTGCCGAAATTGGGGATTGCCGGTGGAAAGCAGCCCGTTGGCCACGTCGTTGCTCACCCTCACGAAGCTAAGGAAGGAAACCGCCAGCACCAGGCTGAGAGTAGTGATCAGCGAGCGAAAAAAGCGCACCTTGATTTGCTTTATCGAGATGAGGAGCGACTGCCTGAATGGCAGCACTACCTGCCGCTGGACGGCGCCGGGTTTTTTCCGGGATGAATTTTCAGAAGAATTGCCGCTCATGGTTCGGGCACCGCCTCCGTGTTCGTTGGCCTGGTCAATGCGACCGACGGGTCGTCGAGCCGCAGGATGTTCGCGTTCGGACATCGGCGAAGAATTCGCAGCAGCCGGTCCAGAAACGCGAACGCCGCGTCGTTCATCCGCCGATGATGAATCATAATGCCGCAAAATCCCCCGACAAGTCCCGACTCGAGTTCCCCCAGCAAGGCCTCCAGGCTTTTATCGGGATCGGGGTCCTTTCTCGTGTGCAAATCGACGTTGATGTCGCATTGGGCAAGCCCGGAGGGAGCAGCCGGGGTCGCGCCCTCGCTTCTGGAAACGGCCTCGAATCCCAGCTTTTTCAGCGCGTCCAGCGCGAATCGCCCGCACCGGTTCCATGGTGGCGTGAACACGGGGGAAAACGAATCGCCCATGATCGCCTCGAGGCGTCGCCTGCCCCTGCCCAGATCGTCTTCGATGTCTTCCGGCGCGCGGTCGTCGCCGAACTCGCATTTCTTTCCTTCGACCGAATGATCCGCGTGGGACCATCCGTGCTGGTGCCAGCACCAGAGGAAGGAGGCGTCGGAGGTCAATTTCCCGATTTCCGCCCAGTTTTCGCTCGTGAGCCAGGCGGGGACCGCCGCCAGGGCCAATGGCGCGCGATGATTTAGAAACAGGGCGATCAGGCGGGAAAAGTCCTCGCAAACCTCCGCGATATCGTCGGCCCGGAAGAAAACGACCTTGTCTCCGGGATTGGTTTCCGGATTCAAGACTCTGCCCAGGCGAACGTCCAGGCGCTCGAGCATATCGCCGGGCGGATTCTTCCAAATTTTGGAAACCTCGCTGGACATAGAGCCTCCCTGTTGCGTTGCAAACCGAACATTCTTTCCAGGTCCCGGACCGTGCGGCAAGTTCCAGGAAATCCGATCATATCAGTTGGGAAAGCGTTATGCAACAATCGTTCTGAATCGGCAAACGCTATTCGCGACGGAGCAGGTTCGCGTTTTTTCGACCTGTGCGGTTGGTTCGAAGGATACTCATGTAATTCTCGCACAAAGGCGCAAAGACACCAAGATTGTCAAATACGGCGCTTTGCGTTTTTGGATGAGGATTTTGAAGAGTAACCGCAGCGATCCCGTTTTTTGACGCTTTGGCTTGCGACGAGTCTTCGTTTCCCTTGAGTATCATCGCTGTCGGGAACCGGGATTTTCCTTGTGGCAAGTTATATCGGAACAGGGAGAAAAACGGATAGATCGGCAGGTTTGACGATTGTCAAACTGCTTTCGGCTTTGGTAAAAAAAAAGATTTGGCAATCGGTAAACCTGCCAGGATTGCGCCGCAATACATGGAAAAAGGCAAAAACGATGGCCGATTTATTCCCTGTCACGGCCCTTCGGTGTTCCTTCTGATAGAATCCTGTACTCTCGAATTTTCATTGGATTCCCGCATTATCCGTTTGATTTGTCGTTCGAACTTCTCGGGGTTGCATTCATAATTTTGGAGACTCTTTTCCCATTTCCAGTCGTTCTTTTTGGCGTAGGCCCATCCGGCCGCAACGCAACTCTGTCGATGAATACGTTCCATCAATTGGTATTCCGCCTGGTCGCCGCTGCACTGCTGGTGCGGGGAGTTTTCGAACAGGTAGCCTGCGATGCGGACGAGTTCGTTTTTTATCGACGGAGAAGTCAATCGCTCCACGTTTTTGTGGTCCGACAAAATGTCTTTGTCCCTGAACGCGTTGAACCACTTGTTGATTATCAGGCAGCCCGTCAGTGTGGAGGTCGGCGTTTGGATGTCGTTGGCGCGCATAAGCTCGTAATGCAGTTTGATGTTCCAGACAAACGCGTTGTCGCGCATGAATAAATACTCATGTGACGGCAAAACGCAGTGCATGAAATTTTTGAGGGGTTCCTCGAACTGCACGGACGGATTCTCTCCCGCAGCGTTGGAAACTTCGGGCGAGATGACCAGCAGGATGCCCGCCATGGACCAGACAGTGAATTTTCCGAACATTTTAAAAACCCTGCTTTTCCAATAAGCTTTGTCAAGCGTCATTTTTTCCCTTTGGGCTACTTCATTGTTTCAAAATAAAAAACAAAATGTTTTTGTATTGCGAATGCATGCTGCATTTGGCGTCGAGCAGTTCTATGGCCGCTTTTCCGCTTTCGGGCAAAAACAGGCTGTCTCCGCACAGAGCGGACGCCTTTTCGACGGCGAACTCCTCATCCGGGGCTTCGTACGATATATTCTCTTTTTTTAATATATCGAGCAGATGCCGCAGCCTTTCTTCATCCAAGCTCGACCGGTCGCCTGTGGAATTTATTTTTGTGGCAAATACTGTCTTATAAGATATCTGACTCAAGACCTTGGATGTCGCTTCGTCGAAATAAACATTTTTGTCGGAACGGTCGTCCCCGAAGCAATAAGCGATGCATGCTTGCTTGCTGTTCGATTTCATTTTGACGAACAAGTCCAACTGGTAATCTTTTTCGCCCGTGCTTGGCACGCTTGCCACGTAACCGTCAATCTCGCCGAGCAGTTCGTCCGTCTTGAGATTTCCTCCTCCGCAGGAAAGAAAAATGCATGGGAGGATAAATACCGCAATGGTTGCTATATATCTGAAATTAAGGTCGATGCGTTTCATGTTTTTCGATTCTCGACTGTTTTTAATGAAGGACTCAGCTAATGTGTATGGACTATCAGACTGGAAAATAAACATATCAATTACACACGTTCTTAGAATGGAAAACAGATTTCTGTCAAGGAAAAAATGCAAGGCCCGGACTTGCGGTCGAAATTGAACCCAAACCCGCCTGCCAATTGCGCAAGCTGTATATTTCCTTGCATTTCCTCCCGCCTTGACGGATTCGTCCCCTGGCTATGCAATCCACTGTTCTTTTTGATAATTCTGTTGACAAAAAACGAGTTCCTGCCTTAATTCAGATGACGGGCGACGAAAGGGGACATGCAACAGAGAACGCGTTAGAGCAGGATGGTCCCGCCGACCTTGAGCACCGAACAGAATAGCGATTCAGGGAAGAATGATCTCATGGAGAAAACAAAAAAAAAGAAAATACTTCGCTTATAAAAGAAAACATGCTTTCCGTTTTGGATGCCAACAAGGGATTCTTCTGGGACAAAGGCCCGTTGGATTTGGAACAAGATAGCTATATTATTATCGAAAGAATGCTCGAGTTCGGAAGCGAAGAAGACATCAATGTCCTGATCGGACACTACGGCATTGAATCTCTAAAGAGGGTAATCAAGGAGAGCAGGTCCTTGAGCCCGAAGACCGTGAATTATTTCGCATGGTTATTCGGCATACCCAGAAAGGACACCAAATGTTTTTCCGATGCATCACCAAAGATATGGAATCCATTTTGAAAAACAGGTTCATGAAACGCCTGCCGCCCCGAACCTACCTCGCTGGCGGTACGGCAGTCGCTCTTCATGCCGGGCATCGTTTGTCGCTCGACTTCGATTTGTTCACACCCAGCGAGTTTGATGCTCTCGATTTGGCATCGGGTCTTGCCGAAGAATTCCGGTCCTCCTTCCATGTCAAAAACAATATCGTCTCCGAAAATACCTTGGTGGCAAGACTCGACCAGACCGGGTTCAGATTGTTCAAATACAGATATCCACTTGTCGAATCCACGATAAATGAAAAAAAAATGCCTTTCCCCATCGCTTCGCAACTCGACCTGGCATTGATGAAGATGATCGCAGTCAACCAGAGAGGGACCTGCAAGGATTTCATCGACCTTAAAATCCTGATCGAACATAACCGTTTCTCATTCGCTTTTTTAATGGAAAAACTCATCGCAAAATACGGTCCCGAAATGGAAATACAATTTCAAATCAGGAAAAGCCTCGTTTTTTTCGACGATGCGGAGAAAGATCTGAATATATTGATGTTCGACCAGCCATCAAGTGATTTCAAAGCGTTGAAATCAAACGGATGGGAACTGGTCAAGGCCTTTTTTAATCGTTTCGTTCGCTCGAACTCCAATATCGAAATATAAAATTTTCGTCTTCGCAAACGCCCTTAATGGTCGGGAGGATTGCGTCAGGCATGTTTTCTGGCGTTTTTCTCACAATATCGATTGAGCCTGAGGTATTCGCGTGGCAACGGCTTTGATTGCCGAGTCGTTTTTTGAAGCTGCCACCCGTCGAGGCCAACCTCGCTGGTATCGAGTTTTCCCGCAGAAAATCATTGCAATCCAGTATACTGTTTTGTATTATACTCGAAAACTTGGTAGGAAGCGCGGAGGTCGCACGAAGCATGAACATACAAAACTGGCAAACGCAGCTCAGAAAGGGCATTCTCGATATCGTGGTCCTGAATTTTCTCGCGCACGGACGACGGCATGGATATGAAATGGTGCAGGCGTTGAAGCAGTGCGAGGGACTGCGGCTGCGTGAGGGAAACATCTACCCGATTTTGGCGCGCCTGCAAGCCGAGGGCCTGATCGAAAGCCAGAAGGAGGCAGGCGAGGGCGGGCCGCCCAGGAAATATTTCAGTCTTACCGGACGGGGACGAAAAACCATGGAGGAAATGAACGGCCATTGGCGGATGATCGTGCAAAGCGTGGACGACATACAGAAAGGAAACAATCCATGAACGGCGTCGAGAGGCAGTGGGAGGATGTCAAAGGGCGATACCTGCGGCAAATCGAACAGGAGTTGGCGACGGTGCGCGGTCCGGGCAAAAGGCAGGTGCTGGAGGATGTGGAGGAGCATCTGGAGCGGCGCTATTCCGAGCTGAATCTGTCGGAACGGACCCCCGAGCATCTGGAAGAAATCATCCGGGACATGGGGCCGCCCGAGGAATACGCGGAGCTTATGGAGCAGAGCGTGTCGGAAAAACAGACGCCGGATCGGGAACAGTCCGGGAAAATAGTGGCATTCGACCGTTGCTTGACGGTCCTGTTTTTCCTGGCGCTGTTTTTCATATGCATGTACCTGCTTGCATCATAGGCAGTCATAAAAAAAGGAGGAAAAATGAAAATCGGAAAAATGACCATTCTTGTCGTCTTTGCGCTGGCCCTGACGTTTTTCGCCGGCATCGCGTTTTATTCGTCCATGCCGGAACACATGGCCACGCATTGGAATGCCAAGGGACAGGTGGACGGATGGATGCAAAAATCGGCGGGACTGTTCGTTGTTCCAACAATTGCCCTTTTCACTGTTTTGCTTCTTTATGGGGTCCTGCTCGTGGATCCCCTGAGAAAGAATATCCGCAAGTTCATGGTGTACTACGAAGGGCTGATTTTGTCGCTCGCGGTGTTTTTGCTTGCGGCCCACCTGTTTGTGATCGCCTGGAACCTCGGAGCGAAGTTTTCCATGAACGTGTTCATGCCTTTGGCCATGGGGTCGCTGTTTTTCGCGGTCGGGGCCGTCTTGCCGAACCTGCGGCCCAACTGGTTCATGGGGATTCGCACGCCCTGGACATTGAGCGACGAGGCGGTGTGGGTGCGGACCCATCGCGTTGGCGGGCTCGTATTCAAAGCGGCGGCGGTGGTGG
Source organism: Desulfobacterales bacterium (assembly GCA_963674505.2). Taxonomy (GTDB): domain Bacteria; phylum Desulfobacterota; class Desulfobacteria; order Desulfobacterales; family SKZT01. The sequence continues at coordinate 2,876,955 of CAXXIG010000001.1, read as the reverse complement.
TTCTGTTCGGGGCGGTCTGGCCGGCCCACGCGCTTTGGTTTGTTGTCGTGCCGGTTTTGGGCGCGTCGCTGTTCGCCGTTTTCTATTCGCTGTATCTTTACAGAAAACCTCGCAAGTGCTGAAAGGAGAAAGGTGTGACGGTTCGTTTTCATGATCCTCGGTTGTCGAGCAAACTCGCGGCAAACCGCCCGATGACGAAGATGGGGGCTGTGGAATATGCGGAAATCGGCGACGGCCCCGCCGTGGTTTCCTTGCACGGGGCAATGGGCGGATGGGACCAGAGCCTGATACTCGCCCAGACCATCGGGGACGCGGGGTATCGATACATCGCCATGACCCGTCCGGGATATCTCGGCACGCCCATGGGTTCGGGAAGAAGTCCCGAGGAGCAAGGCGACTTAGTCGCCGTGCTGCTGGACTCGCTTGGCGTTGAAAAGGCGGGCGCGATGGCCGTGTCGGGAGGGGGACCGGCCGCGTTGCAGTTCGCCATTCGGCACCCGGACAGGTGCGCGGGGCTGGTGCTGGTATCGACTTGCTGCGTCAAGGTCGATACGCCGGTTCCGTTTGCTTTCAAGGCGATGAAGTTTCTCGCCCGCTGGTCCTGGTTCGCCGACTGGTTTCGAAATAAAGCGGAAAAAGACTTGGTAGCCGTGGCCGCGCGGTCCGTTCGCGAACCCGAAATCCTGGCCCGCACGGTCCGGGACCCCGTCGCCTGGCCGTTGTTTAAAACCCTGATGCTGAGCACCTACGACCGAATGGGACAGCGCATCGAAGGGACCGAAAACGACATCCGGATCACCAGTGCCGCTTCCTATCCGCTGGAGAACCTGACGGCGCCGACTCTGATCGTCCACGGGACCGAAGATCCCTTGATCCCATTCGAGGCCAACACGCAGATGTACAAGAAACGCGTGCCCCATGCGGAGCTTTTGGCGATCGATGGCGGCGAGCATGTCGCCATCTTCACCCACCGTGACATCGTAAGATCCAAGGTGATCGGATTCATGCGGGGCCATTTCACGGCATAGGCCCCAAAAAGCGGGGTGATGAAAACCGCCCGTTCACAGACGACGGCCCGGCTTGTCTTTCTCTTGGTCCTGTTGCCAGAAGAATTTGCTACTTCGCGATTTCCGAGCGGGTCGTAGGGTGGGTGGGTCGAGGGCATGGCGTTGCGAGCTGTTGTCTGGCCTCTTGGGGCCGTGCTTCTCGATATAGTACAGGGTCCAACCCACCATTTTTCGCGATCAGCAACCCGCAATCCATGCCAGGCGTTTCCGATACACGGAAAAAAGCATTCCGTATCTTTTAACCCGCCAGTCCCGTCAGGGACGGCAGGCAATAGCCCGGCAATTCATTGCCGGGGCGGAATCGCCTATGGACGCAGAGTCCCGTCAGGGACGACAGAAATCAGACTGGTCTCAGCATGGCTTTCCGATGGATTTTCTCGAGGGCATTGCCAAGGCGTCGCCTCGTGGTTTTTCGTTTGGTCCGCTATTGCTTCTGCATCTGCCAGGTGCCGTAGCACCCGGAAAAATCGTACCACTCCCCGTCGATGCTGGATGCGGACGCCTTGCCGTCGATGAGTCCCACCGCCTCGTAGCGTTCCTTGAGAAAGCCCCAGATCGAACAGTCCTCGAAGACAGCCCCCTTGACCGTTATCACGCGGCCCTCGTCGTCGGTCAAGCTGCCCGAGATCTTGCTTTTGTCGATATTGATGGAAAAATAGACCGTCGTTCCGCAATCGTCGCCTGTCTGGCCTGGCTGCAGGACGGCGGACGCGCTTCCACTCCAGTTTCCGTCGAAGCCGGGGGTGTCCGTTGTGTCCTCCGTGTCCGTTGACAGGGCGTTGATGCCCGCGAATAAACAGCCGCCGGTCTTGCGGTTGCTATACAGGGCGAATGCGACCACCGCCCGGTCGCCGACGATCAGCAGGCTGCGACCGGACGCCTCGCACCCTTCAGGATGCTGGAATAAGATACCTGCACGCTTCCTCGGGCCGGGACGTTCGCGCTTGGCTGGGAGAACAGCGCGCCGTTCTGGTTGCGGTAATGGGCGGAAAAAACATGATCATCGAGTTTCATCGTTTGCATTTTTTTCATATTCCGTTACAATCCGGCATCGGCCTTTGTGCGAATCGTAAACAAAGCAACGAACGTTTTTTTCAAAAAGGATATGCGAAGATTTTCTTCATACGGTCCGATCGACAAGGACTTGCACTACCATGTGCCGAGAACGGCATTGATTCGGAGAGTCCGGCGCTTGCTCGTCGGAGACGAACCCGAAAAAGACGGCCACTACATTACCGTCTGGGCGCCTCGGCAAACCGGCAAAACATGGATTATGTGCGAGGTCTTGGAAGAAATCCGGCTTTCGGAAAACTTCGAGGTCGGGATTGTCAGCCTGCAATCGGCCAGATCCCTGGACGATGACGACAGCGTTCTCGAATTTTTCGTCCAAAGGCTCGGAAACGTTTTTTCAAAGGAGCTGCCGCCGATCTCTTCGTGGAAAGATGTCGGAGAGTTGTTCGTCAAAGAGCATTTTGAGAAACCGGTCATCCTGATCTTGGACGAATTTGATGCTCTGGGGGAAGAATTCATAGACAAATTCGCCAATGAACTCAGGGATATGTACATCCGGAGGCGGACGGAGATTGGCAGGGCGAGCGGGGAAAAGAGCTGCCTTTTGCATGGTGTCGGCTTGATAGGAGTCAGAAGCGTTCTGGGAGTCGAAAACGCCCAGGGATCTCCGTTCAATGTACAGCGCAGCGCTCGGATCCCGAACCTGACATTCGACGAAGTGGTCGCCATGTTCAAGTGGTACGAAAAGGAAAGCGGGCAGGACATAGGCGACGAGGTCGTCGAACGAGTCTTCCGGGAAACCTGCGGACAACCGGGACTGGTCTCCTGGTTCGGCGAGCTTTTGACCGAAACCTACAACAAGAAGACTGGCGAACCCATAACTTCGCGGAATTTCGAGTTCGTCTTCAAAAGGGCCGTTCGTGCGCTTCCCAACAACTTCGTCATCGACATCGTCAGCAAGGCGAAACAGGAGCCATACAAGGAAACGGTCCTTGAAATATTCAGAACGGAACGAAAGGTCGATTTCCATTTCGACGATCCACGGCTGAATTTTCTCTACATGAACGGGGTGATCGATATCGAAGAGGCGGAAGAGCTGTATGCGATGGAGATCAAAAGCTTCACCCACGAAGCCGATTTCCGGGAGGCGAATCGGCAATCCTCTCGATACGCCGAGACACTCGGTCTCGATGTCATTCACCTGGTCGTTTTCGTGGAGCATATCCCCGATGAACTCAGGGCAAAATACGAAACCGATATTCACGACGAGAATACCGGCGTAAACGTATCGCCGGTATTCGTTTCCACAGGAACATGACCTTTTTGGTTCATCGCGGATTTGAGGAGATCGGTGAAGGTAACCAGAGCTTCCAGCTCTGGCGCCATATCGCGAATATGCCACCGCTTGTAAGCCAAGACATGCCAGACCTAGATGGTCTGGTTACCATCGACACGCCCTTTCCCACAAATCCGTGATGAGCCACCATCTTTTGCCCGCCTACTCCACCCCCCAAACATGAACCACTGGCTTGCCGCCGTCGGCGAACTGTTCCAGAACGTAGAGGTAGCCGCCGCTGCGGTCGTAGGCTGCGGCGCCGATTCGGTAGCGGCGCTGCTGGCCGGTCCCCAGGTTGATTTCATCCCACTCCGGCGCCTCTAAATAAAGGTGTTCGTCGATATCGACGGAGGCGTAGGGCTGGGGCTCCCAGGAATCCATGGTCCCGTCCGCCACTTTTGCCAAGTCGGCGGGGTCGTAGAGGATGAGCTGGGCGTCCCAGCGGGTGCTCCACCAGCCCCGGTAGGTGATGCAGGTTTCTTCGTCCTCGTTGCAGCACCCGGCTTTGTCCGCTTCGGGGCAGGGCGAGCCGTCGGCCATGCGGCAGGTTTCGAAATCCTGCACGGCGGCGTCCACGCACGGATATTCGGGGCCGAGGGGATTCATGTAGCCGTACCAGTATTTGGTCCCGTTGCTTTTGGTCCCCGCGAACAGCACGGCGGATTTGCTGCCCGAAGGCGTGACGATCCAAGCACCGCCCTCCCACTCGTCGGGGTGCTGGTAGCCGTTCATGCAGCGCACGATCTCTTCGCTATCGTAGGAGTTTTCGTAAAGCAGCAGAGTGACTTCCTCCAGGCGCGTTCCCGAAGCCGGGGCCGCCCCGTCCGCGAGCCAGGGGCGATAGGCGAAAAGCGTCGGGCCCATGCCGCCCTGGCCCCCGTCGCGCATCCGTCCGGTGGCCAGCAAACGTCCGCCCGCGTGCGAATCCGCCCAGTCGGATGGGATGTCGAACATGTAGCCGTTGACGCTGTAGAGGTCCTGGTTTCCGATGAACCAAACTCCTTGCATCTCGGGGTTGTCCAGGGTCGCGTTGAGCCAGGCGTGGGAGGCTTCGTTTTCCAGCTGGAGGTGCTGCCCCCAGCACAGGTGGAGCTTGGGGCCGGTGTCCCCATGATTCAGGTACTGCATGCCGACCTTGGGAATTTCTTCCATGAAGGTGAAATAGCCTGCGGTCGCGTCGTGGAAATTCTGGATGAAGGTCGCGACGGGAAGTTCCGCAGGGTCGTCGTCGATGGCGGGGACGGGTATGGCGACCTCTGCGATCTGGTCGCCGTCGGGAACGCCCCCGTATGCGATTCGGTCGTGACCCGTGATAAACAGCGAGCCCGAGTGGGCGTCCGCGTTTCCGGAGTCGCCGTCGGGATTGAACGTCATGGCGTTGCCGCCGTAGGCGAACGTCTCGGGCGGTGTATCTCCTCCGGGTAGCCGAAAGGCGCCGATGTAGGTGAAGTCCGACGGTTGGACGAGTCCGGTCGGGTTTGGAGACGGTGACGGCTCTTCGGGAACGTCCGGCACGCCATGCGCGGTTTTCATCCCCGGCAGTCCATCTAGCAGCATGCCGTCGCGCGAGGCGTTCAGCTGAAAGCCGACGATCTGCCTGTCGGACGAGTACCAGATGCAGGTGGCTTCGGAGATGTCCTGCGAGAAGTATTGCCGGGCTTGCGCCACTCTTTTTTCGTAAGCTGCAAGGTCGATGGTTTGCCCGGCCACTGCGACGCCGCCGTCGTCGGTGGCCACCAGAACGACGGAAGCGGCGGCGTTCTCGATGTTCACAAAGGCGATGCCGGTGCTGCCGTTCGCATCGGGCTCCTTCTTGGGGAAAACGCCGGACGTCCCGGCGATATCGACCCCGGTGTAGCCTGCGAGCTGGTTCCCGTTGTTCGTGCCGAACAGCTCGAAGCCTGTTACGGGGTTGCTCGCCTCGACGGAAAACCATGCAGTGCCCGCCGGAAGGCCGAGGGAATCCGCCCCCCCAATGTATTTGCTTCTCGGGCCGATCTGCCGTGTCTGCGTTTCCAATGCTACGCCGTCAGCCCGGTATGGCCGGACTGTCAAGTCGCATTGGGCATTCGCCGGATTGTAGGAAACGATGCCTGTCCACCAGGTCGAGTCGCTTGCGACATGGGGATAGTAAATGGTATTAGTCAAGAGGTCTCGAAGGAGGATACCGCTCAGATAATTGCCGCCTTGCGCCGTGGTACCGAAAAGCTCCAGGCCGATGACGCCGTCGGCGTTTTTGATCACGGCGGACTCCACGCCTGTGGGCGTTTCGCCTCCCAGCAGGCTGCGGACAGTGAAAGCTTTATGCTGCATGGGGAGCAGAGTTTCGTTTACCACTGTGCCGTCGTTGAATTCGAAAGCGATGTTCCTTTCTGTCGCCGTCGTGTTGACCAGGGCGATGCCAGTACCCCACATCTCGTTGGATGCGATGTGGGAAACGTAGATGTCGTTTTCGTTGACTTCGGAAACGGCGGGGACCGCCACCCTGTACCGGCTTTCGATCCAGAACTTGGTGTAGCCGCGAGGCGCGCCGGACGAAAATTCCAGGACCATGTAGCCGATGGCGGCCGCGTCGGAGCGTTCGTCGCATACCGCAATCTGCCGCCGGGCGAAAGGCGATAGACTTACGGCCAAGTCCTGGGAAACGGCGTTGCCGTTGTTGTCGTAGGACTTGAGCACGCCGTCCAGCGTGTCGGTGGAATGGGAGTTCAGCACGCAGATTTCCGTCTCCCACGACCCGGTGCAGGCCGCATGGGGAAAATATAGCCTGGAGACGTCCTCGGCGTCCCGCCCGTCGCAGTCTTCGTCGATGCCGTTTCCCGCTATTTCTTCGGCCCCCGGATGAATCGCGGCGTCGGAGTCGTCGCAGTCGGTGTTGTCGGCCACATATCCGTCGGGACAGGTTTCGGCCTGCGTGGAGTTCTCGGGATCGCCGAAGCCGTCGCCGTCCTGGTCGATGTAGAATGTTGACAGGGTCGGCTGCGACGAGCCGGAAAGCGCATCATGCCAGATCTGCGCGATGGCGTCGTAGCCCGCCCCGTTGGGGTGGTTGCCGTCTTCGCTCAACGTGGAGGCGTTTTCGAAGATAGTGGTGTTGAAGAAATCCACCGTGCCGGCCCCGTGCGCAGCCGCATGGATTTGGACCTGGGCGTTGTATTCCTCGATGCGCTCCGACATCCGGGGCACTTCTTCGTCCGTGATGCCGGGAAACGTTTCGTTTCTCAATACGGGGTCCGCGATGACCGGCCGCTTGGTCTGGTCGTCCAGCAAAGCGATGTGGATTTGCGCGCCGGTCGCCTCCAAAGCGGCGAGGATGGCGTTCACGTTGTCGTGGGAATAGCCCAGTTCCACCTCTTCGCAGGTGGCCAAGTCGGAATAATATTCGGTGCAGACATCGCCGGCGTAAAGGCCGAACAGGTCGTTGCTGCCGATCCAGACCAGGGCGATTTTCCGGTTGCCGGCAGGCGCGGCGTTCAGGTCGGCGACGGCCAGATCCAGCTGCTTGTTGATCAAATCCTGGGTCGTATCGCCGGAGATGGCCCGGTTGGACAGGATCGAACCCGGATGATCGGTTTGCAGGAGGACCAGCAGCCTGGCTGGCCATCCACCGCCGGAACCGTCGTCGCCGTCGCCGGCAGTCAGGCTGTCTCCGACCGTCACCAGCGTAATCGGTTGCGACATGGCAGGGCCCGCCGCAGAAAAAAAGAAGAATAAAAAGGCGAACAGTGCGACAATCGCAAATCTTGCGTCCTTCATAGGGTCCTCCTTTTCGAACGGTTTGCCGTGGGTTTTCTCGCATGCAGGCGATTTAACAAAGTATCTCGTTTTCCGACTATATTGGCAAGGGGGAAGTGTGTTTGAACCGCAGGATTGCCACTGCCCGCCGAATCCCGTATGGGAGAGTTTCAGACACATACGCCATTCCATTTCGCATGGCTTATGCAAAAAAAGAGGGCCTTTGCAAGGCCCTCTTTTTTGGGTTTATATTTTTTATTTCTTACACAATTTGATTCTAGTCGGCGGATTGAATGGTCACGCTTGCGCTGGACTCAGTTCCGCCAATTCCAAGCAGTTCTTCATCGGGTCCGATAGCTACCGATACGTCGCCGTAAATGATCGAACGAATCCAGTAATAGATAGGGCCATCAAATCCGGTCGGCAAGCTATTTTTGGCATCCGTAAAAGTCGTGGCAGAATCATGGCATTCCTCCTCATCGTAATTGTCGATGCAAATGACGTAGGGACAATCGCCTCCAAGCAAAGGATCTCCTCCAACCAAAGGATCGGTGTTCATCGCTTTCTCGATGCCGTCATTGGCGGCGTCGTCATCGGAATCCTTATCGAACGGATCCGTTTCCCGTTCCTCTCTTTCGCCGTTTTCGTTTACGTCCTCGTCGCCGTCAGAAACACCGTCGCGGTCGCTATCCCAATCGCACGGGTCTGTTTCCGTGCCGCCGTTATCGTCGCAGTCGCCGTTAAGATCTTCGTCGCCGTCCCAAATTCCGTCGCCGTCCGTATCTCTATTGTCGAACTCCATACAGCATTTATCATTCTCATCATCATCATCATAACCTTCAATATCGTCTGGAACCCCATCTCCGTCGGAGTCTGTGGCACTTATTACAGCTATTCGCAGGTAGGGCTCGTAGTAGGGTGCGGTGTTCTCGAAATCATCCAAAACGGACTCGAATTCCGGCACAGATCCGATATCATTGGCCTTGATCAGAATCGGCGCGCCCTCGGGTGCGTCTAATATACAGTCATTATTGGTGTCTATGCCCCAGCCCGCATCCGGATTTAAAAGCATGGTTTGTTCCAAGGTGATACGCACCGGTCCCGAAGCGTCGGATTTGACCACGAAACCTATGGTGAAAAGCGTTTTCTTGCCCGAATAGGCCCCCTTGCCTTGATTATCCCCTGCCTCGGGATCGACATACACTCCGGCCAGCCTGATGAGACCGTCCGTAGCGATATTGTTTTCCCATGGATCGATCCCGGCGAGCGATGCCTCTTGGCGATTGTCTTCAAACCACAGGAAAAATGGGCTGGATATTGAAACCGGATCGGTGGACTGCAGTGCGATGAGGTCCGACGGATATCTCACGGTGAATGTGCATCCGACAATGTCGGTCGCGTCGTTTATATCGATAAATACGTCAAAAGAATATCCCGGTTCCAGGTTCGTCTCGTCAGTTGTCAGCGACAGAGTCACTGCCCAGGCAGTGGAAGCGAAAAAAATGGCGAACAAAGCCGCCACCAACATTGTTGCGTGCGATCTGCATTTCATGATATATTCTCCGTTTCTCTTTTAAATTATCGTCCCGTTTTTTTCGGCCCTTTAAGTCAGGCTCCGAATTTCCATCGCCAGTCGCATCGATCATCCGGATGGCCCGCCTCCGAAAAGCCTGGCGGAATCCTCTCCCGGCTCTTGACATGCGGCGAGACGCTCGGAAATTCCATTTTATAAAATCAGAGGTGCTATGGCAACAAAAAAATTCTCTCATTCCGTTGTTTTTTCGAACGCTGCAATATTGAAAAAGTAGTGTTTCTCCATAATTTTCTTGCATATCCTTCGAGCGGGAAGATATGTTCGCAAAATCTGGATTGGCTGTCGCCGCAAATCGTCGATTCCAATCCATTGTGCAAGTTTGCAAGGGGAAATGTGAAATGGAGCCAAAACCAGAGAGGACAATGACCCAGGCGGGATATCTCGAAATGGAGAGAAATTCCGAAATCAAACACGAATATTGCAATGGCGAGACGTACCCCATGACGGGGGCGTCCAGGCGGCACAACCTGATCGTTGCCAATGTCATCCGGTCCTTAGGCAACCAGCTGCGGGATTCTCCTTGCCGGACGTATCCGAGCGACATGCGCGTCAAAGACGAAAGATCCGGATTGTTTTGCTATCCGGACGTCTCTGTTTCATGCGGAGAGGAAATGTTTTCGGACGACTGCCAAGATACCCTCTTGACCCCGGCAATGATCGTCGAAGTACTTTCCGATTCGACCGAAGGTTACGATCGGGGAGAGAAATTCTGGCATTATCGCCAGATACCCGCCCTCTCCCACTACGTACTGATATCGCAACACAAGCAAAAAATCGAGGTGTATTCGAGAAACGAGCGGGGCGCCTGGGAATTGGAGGAGACGACGGAGGAACGGGGCGAAATCTGCTTGGCCGCCATCGGTTGCCGGCTCTCGACAGACGAGGTGTATCACAAGATTTAGCTTGTGAAAAAGCGTCCAGTTTTTCTGTCGTCCCTAACGGGACTATGGGTACCTTGAGGATTCCACCCCGGCAATAAATTGCCGGGCTATTGCCTGTCGTCCCTCCGGGACTGGCTGGTCAAGAAACAGGGAATGCTCCTCTCAAGTCCGGGCTTCCTTTTACTCGATGATCAAGTTTTTTCAGCCGACCGGACCGAGGCGACCGTCATTCCGGGCGCAGCGCAGCGGAGACCCGGAATCCAGGAGATCCGCAGAAGCGCATGGATTCGAAACTTTCGTGGGAATGACCAAAAAACTTGATCATTGAATTTTACCGAGAAACCAGCCGATTTCAACGGGCCTTGCGCGTCTCTCGCCGCATGATCGCCGGCTGCGCATTCGGCAATCGATACGCCAAAAGCGCCTGTTTGGAAAAGATGTTTATCATTTCGATAATTGTCGGGGGTTTCGGATTGCGCTTCAGATTTCGGTAGATGGTATGAACGTTGACCATCATGCGCTCCGGCGAATTCCAGTCTTTGAACTCCGTTCGGGCGAAGCTGTCGCTCGAAACGATGTCGAAAGCCGCGTCTTTTTCGGTCATGCCCGCTTCAAACCGCCGACGAACCTGCTCTTCGACGCAAGTCCAGAAAGATTTGACCGTTTCGACGCCGAACTTGTCCGTGACCGGACCATGCCCCGGAACAATGGCTTCCACGTCCATATCGAGAATTTTGTCCAGCGCATCCAGCCAATTCTTTACAGGTCCGGCCCAGATCAGCGGAGTCGTTCCGATGAAAAGAATGTCTGCGGCGAACAGGACTTTGGCGTCGGGTACGTACACCATGGCGTCGCCATTTGTGTGGGCCGGGCCGACTTCGATCAGCACGACCTGTCTTCCCCCGACATCGATCACGAGTTCCTGTTCGAAAGTGCGAGTCGGGGGAGTGTGAACGACCTCCCCGAAATCGTAGGGCGCGGTGAATTGGCAAAACCAGTGCCCGATCTTGTCGGCGTCGAAGATTTTGACGGCTCGCAACAATTTGCCCAGTTTTTCCAACATCAGGAGGGACTTGGGCAAGACATGCAGCATCTGACCGCGACAGTTTTCGGACGAAACGATTTCGGCGTCCGCCACCAGTTGGTTGCCCCAGAAATGGTCGCCGTCCGCATGGGTGTTGACCACATACCCGATCGGCGCGTCTTTGGTTACGGGCTTCATCGCATCCAGCATTGTTCGCGTATATTTGACATCCCAAAGCGTATCGACCAGCAGACTGGCGCCATCGCCGGCCACGAGCCCGGCATTGGATTCGCCCCAGGAACCGTTCGGGGTCATCCATGCGAACACGTCGTTTCCAAGGTCGTAAAGTCCCTCCGCGTATTTCGGTTTTTCTCGAAAACGGGTAAATTCCGCTCCTGTCGGGGCAATGCATGCAAAATGCTCCATTTGCGACCTTCTACAGATTCTCGGCATTGAAAAAAGCCTTGAAGGCGTCGCGGACCATGAGCAGGTCGGCCTTGCTGGAAATTTCGAACGGGGAATGCATGGACAGAAGCGCGGGGCCGCAGTCCACGGTTTCCATGCCGTGGACGGCCAGGAATTTGGCGATGGTGCCTCCGCCGCCTTCGTCCACCTTTCCCAGTTCTCCGGTCTGCCAGACGATCTTGTTGTCGTTGAACAGCTTGCGGATTCGTCCGAGGCATTCGGCGCTGGCATCGCTGGCGCCGTATTTTCCGCCCGAGCCGGTGAACTTGGTGAGGCAGACGCCGTAGCCGAGTCTCGCGGCGTTTCTCTTTTCGTGGACCTCCTGATAGTCGGGGTCCAGCGCGCCGTTGACGTCGGCCGAAAGCGCGAAGGAATTGGCGAGAGCGCGCCTCAGGGTCCGGTCGTCGGCGCTTTCGCCGTTTATCGCCAGCAGGTCGGAAATGAAATTCTCCAGAAATCGCGACTTGGCCCCTGTGGAACCGTCGCTTCCGATCTCCTCCTTGTCGAAGAAGAACGCGACGGCCCAGGATGCAGGCTCCTTGACCTTGCGGATGGCGGACAAGGCGCTGAAGGCGCATATGCGGTCGTCCTGGCCGTAGGCGCCGATCATGCCCCGGTCGAACCCGATGTCCCGGGGCATTCCGGCCGGCACGGCCTCGATTTCCGCGCTCACGAAGTCCTCCTCCGACATGCCGTACTCCTGGTTCAGAAAGCGCAGCACCCGAAGCTTGAACCTGTCGTCGACGTCCTTGTCCCCCAAGGGCCTGCTTCCGACCAGAAGGTTCAGTTTTTCGGCCTCGAAGGCCTCCGAGAGTTTCTTTTCTCCTTGGACCTTTCGCGCCAGGTGGGGAAGAAGGTCGGACACGGTGAAGACGGCATCGCCGTCTTCGTCTCCCACCGCGATATCCACCGAAGTCCCGTCGGCCTTGACAACGGTCCCGTACAGGGCCAGTGGCAAGGCCATCCAGTGGTGCTTTCGAATCCCGCCGTAATAGTGGGTCTTGAAGAAGGCCAGATCGACTTCCTGGTACAGGGGGTTTTGTTTCAAATCCAGACGGGGGGAATCCACGTGGGAGGCCACGATTCTTGCGCCGTCCGCCAAAGGGGCCTTGCCCGCGACCGCCAGGGCGACGCACTTGCCTTGAAATGTCTTGTAGAATTGGCTCCCGCTCGCATCGGCCTTGTCGATATTTTGAAATCCCGAGGACTCCGCCTTTTTGACGATCTGTTTTACGGCCCGTCGTTCGGTTTTCGACCGCTCCAGGAATCGCTTGTATTTTTCCGCAAGCTTGTAGGCCTTGTCGGTCTTCTTGTCGCTCAATACGTCCCATACGAGCACGGGTTCCCGCATCAAGGTCTTCTTCAATTTCTCGATCTCTTTTTTCTTGGGCTCTTTTTCCTTAGGGTCTTTTTCCATTTTTTTTCCTTTGCCGAATTTGTGAATGAGAAGAAAAACTGGTTATAACGGATTTGGGGGAGCGACAATGCGTAGGTTGGGTTGGGCGGGTTTCGTGTTGGATTTCGCTTGCTTCCCAACCATTTCCCGCGCCTTCTCTGTTTGTTTGATAGAATTCCGCAGCGAAACCCAACTATTGACGACGCTCAACCCAACCTACATTCCACCGACTCCCAAATCCGTTATGGCCAGAAGAAAAACAAATTCAAAGGGGTTATCTATTCATCGCAAGTCCCGTTTTCAAGACGGGCTTTCCACAATCAGGGTGACGGGGCCGTCGTTGACGATGGAGACCTCCATTTTGGCCCGGAAGCGGCCCGTTTCCACGGCCACGCCCTTTTCCTCCACTTTTTTGACGAAATATTCGTAGAGTGCGTTGGCTTCGTCGGGCCCTGCCGCATCGACGAACGACGGACGGCGCCCCTTGCGGCAGTTTCCCAGCAGCGTGAATTGGGAAACCACCAGCATTTTGCCTTTGGTATCGATCAAAGACAGGTTCATTTTTTCCTGGTCGTCTTCGAAAATTCTCAGGTTGGGAATTTTCTCGGCCAGAAAATCGGCGTCCTTCTTGCCATCGCCGTCGGCGACCCCCAGAAGGACCATGAGGCCGGGGCCGATGGCCCCGACCGTTTCCCCATCGACTTGGACCGAACTGCTTTTCACTCTCTGAACCACGGCGCGCATGGCAGGATCCTTTCCATTCCTTTCATTTCTTGCCGAAAAGCTCGGCGAACGGGTTGTTGAAGGGGGTTTCGACCTTCTTCTTTGCCCCGGCTTGGGGCTTTTTCCCGTTCTTGCGGACGTTGGCGCCGCCTTTCGGCCCTGCCTGCGGCTCCTTCCTATCCCCTTTGTCCCCGATCACGGGGCTTTCCTTCATGGACAAGGCGATGCGTTTCCGGTCGATATCCACGTCCACCACGGTCACCTTGACCTTCTGGTGCACCTTGACGATTTCGGCCGGGTCCTTGACGAACCGGTCCGCCAATTCGCTGATATGCACCAGGCCGTCCTGGTGGACCCCCACATCGACGAAGGCGCCGAAAGCCACCACGTTGGTCACGATGCCGGGAAGGGTCATGCCCGGACGAAGATCGCCTATTTCGTTCACGCCCCCGGCGAACTCGAACGTGTCGAAGGATTCCCGTGGATCGCGGCCGGGCTTTGCCAGCTCTTGGACAATGTCGGTCAAAGTGGGGATGCCGATCTTGTCGGTGACGTATTTGTCGATCTCGATTTTCTTCCTGAGCCGTTCTTCCCGGATCAGGTCCTGGACCGTGCAGTCCAGGTCCTTGGCCATGGCCTGGACCACCGGATAGGATTCGGGGTGGACCGCGCTGGCGTCCAGGGGATTGTCGCCGTCCTGGATTCTCAGAAACCCGGCGCACTGTTCGAAGGCCTTGGGGCCCAGGCGCGGCGTTTTCTTCAGCTGCTTTCTGTCGGTGAACGCGCCGTTTTCGTTTCTATATTTGACGATGTTTGTCGCCAGTGCGGGCCCCAGTCCGGAGACATAGGTCAGAAGCTCCATGCTGGCGCGGTTGACATCGACCCCCACGCCGTTGACGCAGCTGACCACCGTGTCGTCCAGGGCTTGCTTGAGCTGCGTCTGATCGACGTCGTGCTGGTACTGCCCCACCCCGATGGACTTGGGGTCGATCTTGACCAGTTCCGACAACGGATCCATGAGCCTTCGGCCGATGGACGCGGCGCCCCGGACGGTGAGGTCCAGGTCGGGAAACTCGCGGCGCGCGGCCTCCGATGCGGAATAGATCGACGCTCCCGCCTCGTTGACCATGACCACGGGGGTGTTTTCGATTCCAAGGCCCTGTATGAACGCCTGGGTTTCCCGGCCGGCCGTTCCGTTTCCCACGGCAATGGCCTCGATCCGGTATGTTTCGCACAGCTTGCGGATTTTCTCGGCCGACTCTCGCTCTCGGTTCTCCGACATGTGTAGATAGGCGACATCGTGATGGAGCAGCTTTCCCTGGCGGTCCATGCAGACGATCTTGCAGCCGGTCCGAAAGCCGGGGTCCACGCCCATGACGCGCTTGGAACCCAGGGGCGGGGCCATGAGAAGGTGTCTGAGGTTTTCGGCGAAAATCCTGATGGCGTCGGCGTCGGCGCGCTCCTTGGTCGAAAGCCGCAGCTCCGTTTCCATGGACCGGGACAAAAGGCGCTTGTAGGCGTCGCGGACCGCGAGGCGGACCTGCTCGGAATCCGGGCCGTCGGATTTGACGAACAAGCTTTCCAGGATTTCCAGAGCGTCGTGCTCCGGCGGGGCCAGGGTCAGGTTGAGAAACTCTTCCTTCTCTCCCCGGCGCATGGCCAGAATCCTGTGGGACGGGGCCTGGGCTGCGGGTTCCTCCCAGTCGAACCAGTCCTTGTACTTGGCGCCCTCCATTTCCTTGCCGGAGGCCACCTTGCTCTGGAAGACGCCCTTTTCGGAAAACAACCGCCTGAGCCTGGCCCGGGCGGTCTCGTCCTCGTTGACCGTTTCCGCGATGATGTCCCTGGCGCCGGCCAGCGCCTGATCCACGGTTTCCACCCCTTTTTCCAAATCGACAAAGCCCTCGGCAGCTGCGGCCGGGTCGATTCCTTCCTGTTCCAGGATTTTCAATGCCAAGGGTTCCAGCCCTTTTTCACGGGCGATCACGCCCTTTGTTTTCCGCTTGGGCCGGTAGGGCAGGTAGATGTCCTCCAGGACCGCGAGAGTCGGTGCGGACGCCACCTTTTCCTCCAGCTCGTCGGTCAATTTGCCCTGCTGCTCCAGGGACTTTATGATCGCCGCTTTTCTGGCGTCCAGCTCCTCGAGCTGACGCAGGCGGTCGCGTATGGACGTAATCGCGACTTCGTCCAGGCTTCCGGTGGCCTCCTTGCGATACCTGGCGATAAACGGCACGGTGGCGCCTTCGTCCAGAAGCTTCGCGACACCTTCCACCTGGACAGTGGAAATTTCCATTTCCTCCGCAGTTTGTACAACGTGTTGTTCGTTCATTCATCTTCCTCTGAATTTGTTTCCGACAAACGGCATGCTTCCGTTTTTCAGCCTTTTCGGCCTTTTCGGACGGCACGGTCGCAATGCCGTTTCGAACACTGTTCGAAAAAAATCTCGCTTCGTATATGTGGGACGGCCGAGAATGTCAACCCGATTGGCTCTTTGATATTGACCGTCGATATGGTTTCTGGTAAGAATCGAACCATGCGCGAAGGTCTGGCGAAAGGTCTGCGAAGCCTGTTTCGCCCGGCGCAAATTTTCCAATTTCCAAACGCAAGGTACGTTCCGATGCGCAAACCCAAATTTTTCCGACACGGCAAGTTCAAATCATCCATGGTTCCGACGGTCCTGCTGGCGTGTCTCGTTTTCATGGCGGGGTGCGGCGGTTCGGACGTGGACATACCGATCAACAAGCTCAAAACCAAATTGATCGACGTCCCCACCTATTCCATCATCCTGGAAGACATGAAGGAAGATGGCAATTTTGTCAAGACCTACTATCACAAGTACCGTATCGTCAAGCCCGACGACGGGCCCGAAACCACCGACTGGATGCAAGTCCCCGAGTCGTACTTCAACAAAAACGCCAGTTTTCTCGGCATGACCCTTGTGGCTAAAAAGGATGGAGTGCTCGATGAACAGGCCAAGCCGCCCGGCTACCAGTACGTGGGAGATCAGAGATACGGCCAGTGGAGAAGCGACGGGCACGGCGGCTCCTTCTGGGAGTTCTACGGCAAGTACCGGCTCATGACGGACTTTTTCGGAGGCTGGTACCGTCCGGTGTACCAGACCGATTACGACGCCTATACGACGTTCAGGAAGAAAAAAGTCCCTTATTACGGACTCAAAAACGAGTACGGGAGTTCCGGGACCATCGTCAAGAAGACCAAGCCGAACTTTTACAGCCGCTACGAGGCCAAGCAGAAGGCCAAGACGGCGTCGTTCACCGACAAGGTATCCAGCCGAATCGGAAGGACCCGGACGAGCGTGCGCAGCAGCTCTACGGGGCGGGGGAAATAACTCATGTTTCTGGACAGACTCATCACGGGGTTTATACTCCTCATCGCGTTTTACATCCTTTTTTATATCGGCAAGCTCGTCAACGATCTTCTCCACAGAGAATACAATCTGACCGAGGAGCTTGTTCACAAGGACAATCCGGCCGTCGCCATCGCGGTGGGCGGATATTACTTCGGCCTGGTTCTCTGCCTGGGCGGCGCGCTGGCCGGCCCTTCCCGGGGAATCGTGGACGACCTTCTGGATCTGGCCATCTACGGCCTGCTGGCCATCGTGCTTTTAAACATTTCGTGGTACATCTGCGACAAAGTGATCCTCCCCAAATTCAAGATATCCGACGAACTGATCCGGGACCGAAACGAAGGCACCGGGGCGGTATCCTTCGGCATCAGCGTGGCCACCGGGTTCATCATTTTCGGCGCGGTCTCGGGCGTGGGCGGCAACATCTGGTCGGCCATTGCGTTCTGGGCCATCGGCCAGGTGCTTCTGACCGTCGCGGCGCTGGTTTTCAAGGCGATCACGCCCTACGACCTGCACGGCGAGATCGAGAGAGACAACGTGGCCGCCGGGGTCAGTTTCTCCGGCGCGCTGATATCGGTGGGAATCGTGGTGGGACTGGCTGCGGAGGGGGATTTCGAGTCCTGGTCGCAGGACCTTCCGAACTTTCTGCTGGTGGCCGCACTCGGCCTGATCCTGCTTCCCGTCATTCGCTTTCTCACGGACAAGGTCCTATTGCCGACCGTTTCTTTGACCGACGAGATCGCGAACCAGGAAAAACCGAACGTGGGAGCGGCCTTCATCGAGGCGATCTCCTACATTTCCGCAGCTTTTGTCATCTACTGGTGTGTGTAAGTCCAAATACTCCGGCGCAAGCCCGATCCTCAAAATAGCGCTTTTCGCCACGGGTTGCGCCGGCATTGTCGCCGAATTCGTTCTATCCACGCTGGCGACCTACCTGCTGGGAAACGCCATTTTCCAGTGGACCATGGTCATGTCCCTGATGCTCTTTTCCATGGGAGTCGGGAGCCGGGTTTCGCGGATGTTCCGGGACAGGCTTCTGGACGCCTTCATCCTGGTGGAGTTTTCCCTGTCCGCGCTGTGCGCCGTGTCTGCGGTCCTGGCCTATTCGGTGGCGGCGTACACCGGGCAGATCTGGTTCGTCATCTATGCGCAGGCGGTGTCGGTGGGCATGCTGATCGGGCTGGAAATCCCGTTGGTGACCCGTTTGAACGAGGCCTACGAAGAACTCCGGACGAACATTTCCGGCGTCATGGAGAAGGACTATTACGGCGCGCTTTTCGGCGGCCTGATATTCGCCTTTTTCGCGCTCCCGTACCTGGGTCTGACCTATACCCCCATCATTCTGGGCGCGGTGAATTTTTCGGTGGCGTCGGTCCTGCTCTGGAAATTCTTTTCGCTTCTGGAAAAAAGAAGACTGCTGGCGACCTGCTTTTGCGCGACTCTGGCGCTGCTGATCGCCCTGACGGTCCTTTCCCGGCCCATTGTTCGCTTCGGGGAGCAACGCAAATATCGCGACAAGGTCATCTACGAGGAACAGACCCGATATCAGAAAATCGTGATGACGCAATGGAAGACTTTTTATTGGCTTTTTATCAACGGCCAGGTCCAGTTTTCCACCTACGACGAGGAAAGATACCACGAACCATTGGTCCATCCGGCCATGAAGGCGGCGGCCGACGTATCCGACGTGCTGATCCTGGGAGGGGGCGACGGCCTTGCGGTGCGGGAGGTCTTAAAGCACGAAGGGGTGCGAAGCGTCACGCTTGTGGATCTCGACCCCGCCATGCTCCGCCTGGCTCGCGAGCATCCGGTGCTTTTGACGATCAACCAGGGTTCCCTGCACGATCCCCGAGTGAAGGTCCGCAACGAGGACGCCGCCAGGTTTCTGGAAAAAAACGACCGTCTTTTCGGAGTCGTCATCGTGGATCTTCCGGACCCGGACACCATCGACCTGATGCATGTGTATTCCGAGAAATTCTACGGTTTGGTGAAAAAAAGCCTGGCCAAAGGGGGCGTCATGGTCACACAGGCCACCAGTCCGTTTTTTACAAGGGACGCTTTTCTATGCATTTTAAAAACCGTGCAAAAAGCGGGCTTTTCGACCCTGCCCTACTACAATCAGGTGCCCACCATGGGACAGTGGGGATGGGTGATGGGAGCCGACGCGGAACAAATCTCGAAAAACCGATTGAAGAGGGTTGTCCTGGAGGCGGATTACACGGACATTCCGACGAAGTTTTTGAACGGCGACGCCGTCGTCGCCATGACCCATTTCGGAAAAGGCGTCCTGGAAGACCGCATCATGAGAGGCATTTCGACCAACACAGAACTCGACCCGTCCCTGTACCGCTATTACGGCAGAGGGTCGTGGGGGGTGTATTAGGCCACAACGGACGGGAAGACAAAGCGTTTGGTTCATCCAGGATTTCCAGGAAGAAGCCGGTTCCCAAGCCCCCTTTCCAGAAAGGGGACTCCCTGCAAAACGGCGCCGAGCCAAAAATTTCCTTGAATATGCCTGCGCAACAATGCATAGTGAGTGAATAACAATTTGTTTGCGAAAGAGAGATTGGCGAACGAGGAGAGACTTGAAAAAAGGGTTTTTTAGAATGAAAGCGGAAAAACTGGTCAAGGAAGCCTCGATGAAGAACAAGAACCTTTATTACAAGTTGAATATTGTGTTCGGACTGTTCTTTCTCTTCCCCGTCATGGGCTTTCTCATTTTCGGCTTCAAATACGACATTCTCCAAGACCATCACCTTCCGCTGTTTTTCCTTGGCGTCCTGGTGTTCTCCCATTTGGGATTCACCTTTTTGCGCAAGATTTTCGACGAGATCACCAAGATTTCGCGACTGTTTTCCGACCGCGTACTCCGGGACATGCCGGGCAAGGAGCTGCAAGAAAGCAGCGACGAACTGCAAACCATCGTCCATTCGTTCAACCTCATCGAAAACCAGTTCAAGAACACATTTCGCCTGCTGGAAAAAAAGTCTTCGGAAATATCCATACTGAAGGAGCTTTCGGAACTGTGCTATGTCACCTTCGATCCCGAGGAGATACTTTACGTGCTGCTGGAACGCGCTTTGATTCTGACCAAATCCGACGTGGGTTCGGTGCTGATTCTGGAAAAAAAGCCCACAGGCAAACAATTCACGGTCAAGGCGAGCATCGGCCTGGGCAAGCACGTCAAGCTGGGCGACAAGATTCCGTTCGAGACCAGCATCGCCAAATACGCGGTGATCAACAAGTCTCCGCTGGTGGTGGAGGACATCGAGAAGGACACCCGTTTCGGAAGGAGAAACAAGCAGGACGTCTACGCCACGAAATCCTT
This sequence comes from Desulfobacterales bacterium, assembly GCA_963674505.2. Taxonomy (GTDB): domain Bacteria; phylum Desulfobacterota; class Desulfobacteria; order Desulfobacterales; family SKZT01. The sequence goes on along the minus strand of CAXXIG010000001.1, from coordinate 2,857,028 downwards.
CGTCTGCATGCCCATCAAGACGAGCAACGAGATTCTCGGAGTCATCACCCTTTCCAACAAGAAGGAAGACGCAAAGACCTACGGCGCGGATGACATCGAAATCCTGACCCCCCTGCTGAGCAACGCCGCCTTCACGTACGAAAACCTGAGACTGATGAAGGAAAACGACAAGGGCTTGCAGTATCTCAAATACATCGACAAGATTTTCAAGATCATCAATTCCAGCTTTCGGGACACCGAACTGCTGAGAGCGGTCCTGAGGGAGATTCAGAGCATCGTGCCCTTCGAGGTCGCGCTGGTTTTGCTCAAGGACGAAAGCCGTTCGGAACAGCTCTGCCTGTTCGACCATATGACCACGGGCACCATCGGCGTCGCCAAGGGCATGAGCTTTCCCTTCGAAAACACCGTCATGGAAAAGGTCTTGAAGCAGGACGTCACCAAGGTGATCGAAGATGTGGACCAACTGACGGAAGAGATGGATCGAAACCTTTTCGTGCATGAAAATTGCTCTTCCGCCATATTGACCCCGTTGAGAATCGACGGTTCCGTCAGGGGGCTTCTGGTCCTGGTGGGCCGGGGCCCGGAGCATTTCAGCAACGCCCGGAGCTTTATCGAGTGGATGGCCAACGGCATATCCCTGGCCATCGACCGAAACAAGCTCACCCAGGCCGTCATCAAGCGAAATCGAGAAATGGACTCGATTCGCCAGATCGGGCGGGCCCTGGCGTCTTCGACCTTCGACATCGAGCAGGTCCTGAAATACACCATGGACATGATTCGAGTGATCATGAACGTGGAGGCGGGTTCCCTGCTGCTTTTGGAGGGCAACGAACTGGTTTTCGCGGTGGCCTTCAACATCGATGTGGAAATGCTGAAGAAATTCCGTCTGAAACTGGGACAGGGTATCGCGGGGTATTCGGCCTCCAGAGGCGAATCCATCATCGTGAACGACGTCTCGGCCTCCCTGCACTTTTTCCCGGCGGTGGACAATTCCACCGGTTTCGAGACGCGTTCGGCGCTGTGCGTTCCCATGATCTCCCAGGGAAAGGTCCTTGGCGTGCTGGAGGTGTTGAACAAGATCAGCGGCGAATTCGGTCCGGGCGACGAAGATCTCCTTCAGTCCATCGCTTCGTCGGTCAGCATCGCCATCGAGAACGCCAGGCTCTACAAGGAAACCGTTTCCATGGCGGAACACGAACGGGGAATCCGCCGCATGTTCCAGAAATTCGTGCCCAAGGAAGTCTTGGACAAGATCATCCACGGCTCCGAAACCGGCAAGGTGGTCCTGGAAGAGGTCAAGACCCTGACGCTGTTGAATATCGACGTCCGCGGCTTTTCCAAGATTGCCAGAAGAATCGGACCGCAAAAGACCGTGTTTCTGTTGAACAGCTTTTTTTCCGTCATGGGAGGCATTGTATTCAAGCACCACGGCATCGTGGACAAATACTTGGGCGACGGTTTTCTGGCGATTTTCGGAGCGCCCGTATCCAGCACTCGCGACGCCGACAATGCGGTGGAAGCGGCGCTCGAGATGCAAAAGGCGCTGGGCGTGGTCAACAAATATCTTTCCAAGGAGCTGGGGGAACAAGTCGCCATCGGCATAAGCCTTCACACAGGAGAGGCGGTGGTCGGCAACATCGGCTTCGAGATGAAGATGGACTACACCGTGATCGGAGACTCGGTGAACATAGTATTTCGCCTTCAGGAGATGGCAAAGCCCGTGGCGAACAGCATCGTCATCAGCGAAAAGACCTGCATCGCGGCCCGCTCCCGCCTGGTTCTCAAAGAGATCGGCGTCGCATACGACATGGAGGTCGCCATCGGCAAGCTGAGGGTATTCGAACTTCTGGGGCTCGAAGAGGACGAGGAGTCCCCCATCGAACTCGAAGGGCTGGAATAGAAAATCCCATGCCCGAAAAAGACGCCAAAATCCTGATCGTGGACGATGCGCGGGAAAACCTCCAAGTGCTTGCCCAAATCCTGCGCCCCTACCGGAAAGTTGTATTCGCCCTCAACGGTATCGACGCGATTCGAATCGTACGTTCCGAATCGCCGCCGATTCTCGTCCTGCTGGATATCATGATGCCCGAAATGGATGGCTTCCAAGTGTGCGAAAAAATGAAGAAGGACCCGAAAACCAAGGACATTCCCATAATTTTCGTCACGGCGGCCACCGACGACAGGACCCTGAAAAAGGCCTTCGAAGTGGGGGGAGACGATTACGTGAGAAAGCCGGTCAACCGGATCGAACTGCTCTCTAGAATCAAGTCGGTGCTGGTGCAAAAGCGACTGACAGCCAAGGTCATCGAACAGGAGAAGCTCAAGACCGTCATCGAGATCGCAGGCGGAATTTGCCACGAAATGAACCAGCCCTTGCAGGCCATCGCCTCCTATGCGGACCTTCTTCTGCTGAAAATGGAAAAATCCCATCCTTGCCGCCAGTACGCCTCTGCTATCAGGAAGCAGATCGCGCTAATGGGAAGCATCACCGGCAAACTGATGCGGATCACGGACTACAAGACGACGGATTACGTGGGAAATGCAAAGATTATCGATATTGAAAGGGCCTCGGGCAAAAACGAATAACAGCGAAGCGTTGGAAAGGAGAGCGGTCGTTTCCGTGAAAGGTTTAAAAACATTATCTACGCCTGCGGAAGAAGCTGCGGCAAACACCGGATTTTCCTGTCTGTCGTGCCATTTCGACGTGACCGAGGCGCTGAATCGTCTCGGCGGCAATCGCGCGCTTTTCGCAAAACTTGTGAAATCCTTTGCCATGGACCACGAATCGACGGTGGCGAAAATCGCCGAGAGCTTGAAAAAGAACGACGATGCGCGGGCAAGGGCGCTTGTCCACGAAATCAGGGGCATCGCGGGAAACTTGTCCGCGTACCGGGTGGAAGAAATCGCGGGCGAATTGGGTATCGCGATCAAGGAAGGAGCCAAGAGCGAGCAAAAAAAAGCGTTCGACGCGTTGAGCCAGACCTTTGGGGAAATGGCGAAAGCCGCGCAAAGCCTCCAATACGAAGAAAGGGCTTCCAGACCTGGAACCGGCGCGAACATTCCGGCCGACAAGAAGAACCAAAGCGGGGATACGCTCGCTTGCATTCGACGTCTCGACAGGCTTCTCTCCGAATTCGACATGGATGCCGAATCCTGCCTGCAAGATACTTGGCCGGCCCTGTCCAAAAGGCTCTCAGACAAAGAGCTGTCGCTCATCGCCAAGGCCATCGCCGCGCTCGACTACAGAACCGCGTCGGAAAAGCTGAAAAAAGCGGCGAAAAAAGCTGGAATGGATTTGTCGAGATCATGTTCATCTCGATATTGATCGCTTTGGAAAAAATACGGCAAGTTCCCGCAGATTGCGGTTTCGACGTCCACATGCAATCATCGCCAATATCCTTTTTCGCGCTCGCTCGAAAGATGCGCATTTACAGTTACGGGGTGCTGCCATGGCTGAAAAACCGACCTACGAGGAATTGGAAAAAAAGATCGAGCACCTGGAGAACGTGATCGCCGATCTTCGTTCCCAAGATTATCGCGACCTGGTCGAAAACCTCAACGACGTCGTCTACTCCGTGAACGGCGACGGCGTCATCGCCTTCATGAGCCCGCCCGTCGAATCGGTTTTGGGCTACAAAAACGACGAAATCGCTGGCAGGCAATATGGCGAATTCGTTCATCCCGACGATTTGGAATTGCTCGACCGTTCCCTGTCGGACATTCTGGAAGGGCGTGCGCACCCGACCGAATACCGGGTGAGAACGAAAGCCATGGGATACCGGTGGGTGCGGACCTCCAGCAAGCCGATATTCGAAAACGGCGACTTCGCAGGTCTAAGAGGGGTCCTCACCGACATCGACGAGCGAAAAAAGGCGGAGATGGCGCTCAGGGAATCCAAGCAGCGTTTCCAGAAAGTCTTCGACGACCAGATGGACGCCATCTTCATCCTGAACTCCGAGTTTCCTGCCCGCGTGGTGGAGGCCAACCAGGCCGCCACGGCCATTTTCGGATACCGGCAAGGGGAAATGATCGGCGAAACCGTCGATATGCTTCACGTGGACGAGTCCCACAGGAAGGCGTTTCAGACGAAGTTGTACTCGGCAATCCAGAAAGACGGCCATCTGAAGGATTTCGAATTTGCCATGAAGCGCAAGAGCGGAAGCGTCTTTCCGTCGGAACACAGCGTCTTCGAACTCAAGGACGACGCGGGTGCCAGGACCGGCTGGGTTTCCATCGTGCGCGACCTGACGGAACGAAAACAAATCGAGAACCGACTTCGCCACGCCCAGAAGATGGAATCTCTCGGGAACCTGGCGGGAGGAATCGCGCACGATTTCAACAACATCCTGTACCCGGTCGTGGGCCTTTCCGAATTGTTGATCGAGGACTTGCCGAAAGGCAGCCTGGAGCGGGAAAACGCCTATGAAATTTTCAAAGCCGGGAAAAGAGGCGGCGAACTGGTACGGCAAATCCTGGCCTTCAGCAGGCAGGCCGAACACAAGACGCTGCCGGTCCGGGTGCAAAAAATACTGAAGGAAGCCTTGAAGCTGGCACGCGCCTCCATTCCCTCCAACATCGAAATCATCGACGACATCGATGCCGACTGCGGCATGGTGATCGCCGACCCCGTCCAGTTGCACCAAGTCGCCATGATTCTGATCACCAACGCGTATCAGGCCGTGGAGCGATCTGGCGGACGGATTTCCGTCAAGCTGGCCGAAACTCGGCTGCCAGACGAGGGTGGGGAGAATGGACGGCTTGTTCCTGGACGCTACGCCAAGCTGGAAGTAGCCGATGATGGCTGCGGCATGACTTCCGAAATTTTGGGCAGGATTTTCGAGCCCTATTTCACGACAAGGCAAAAGGGCAAGGGGTCGGGCCTGGGACTGGCCGTGGCCTATGGAATCGTCAAGGAGTATCGGGGAGAGATCAAGGTTCAAAGCGAACCGGGAAAAGGCTCGACCTTCTGCGTATATCTTCCCCTGATCGAAAAAAAACGCGGAGGCGATTCCGCCGAATCGAGCGGCCCTGCCGAAACCGGCAACGAGAGGGTCCTTCTGATCGACGACGAAAAAGCGATCATATCCATGGAATGCCAGATGCTGGAGCGGCTCGGCTACCGTGTGACTTGCCGGACGAACGGCCTGGACGCGCTCGACGCGTTTCGAATCAGCCCCGACAGTTTCGACCTGGTGGTTACGGACATGGCCATGCCGGGCATGACCGGCGACCGTCTGGCGATGGAACTCAAAAAGATAAGACCGGACATTCCCGTGATCGTCTGCACCGGGTTCAGCGAAAGAATCGATCCCGAGAAGTCGCAGGCGGCGGGAATCGCCAAGTTGTTGGCGAAGCCAGTCGGAAAATCCGAACTGGCCGCCGCCGTGCGCAAGGTCATAGACGATGAGAACAATGCGAATGCATGGCAGGAAGGCCGTCGGCCAGACGGCGAATTGTCCGCAGCCGGCGACGACGGAGGCGATGATGAAACATAAGTCCCTGTTCGGCCTTCTTGTCGTTCTCGCAGCGGTTTGCGTATACCTGTTCCATGTGATCTATTCGGATGCCCGGCAAAAAGCCATCGACGACCTGAACGTACGCCAGGAGATCCATGCCAGGCAAGCCCGTCGGGGAATCGAGGATTTTTTCGACCACACGGTCGAATTTCTAAAGAAGATTTCCGAATCCGAGCATATCGCCCATTTCGACGACGCAGGAAGGCGCGAAATGGATTTCGCATTCAAGATCAATTCCGGTGCGATCACGGCCATGACGAGGCTGGATGCGTCGGGAAAAATTCTTTGCACGACACCCTATATCGAGGGTTCCTTTGGCAAGGACATTTCCGACCAGCCCCATGTCAGGAAACTGCTGAACGAACGAAAAACCACCGCGAGCGACGTGTTCACCGCACTCCAGGGCTACCCCGCCATCGCCCTTCACGTGCCGGTCTTCGCAGATGGAAACTTCGCAGGCTCCATTGGGGCCCTGATCGATTTTAAAAGCATCTCGCGGCGGTTTCTGGAAGTGATCAGACTGGGAAAGACCGGCTACGCCTGGATTATCAGCAAGGAGGGCATCGAACTGTATTGCCCGGTTCCGGGTCATACGGGCAATTCCGTGTTCGAAAACTGCAAGGAGTATCCCTCCATACTTGCCATGGCCGGGGAAATGCTGGAAGGCCGCCAGGGAAAGACGGTCTATACCTTCGACATGATACGGGACCTGAAAACGGAGACGATCAAAAAGCACGCGGTATACATGCCGATCCGCGTTGCGGACAGCTATTGGTCCATCGTGGTGGCGTCCAGCGAAAAAGAAGTCTTGGCAGGCTTGAAAAGCTTCAAGGACGAATTGATCTTCGTGTTTTCCCTGCTTGTGATCGGCGGGGCTTTCTTCGTCTATTACGGCTTCAAGTCGCTGATGATCGTTCGGGAGGAGGAGGAACGAAAAAAGTCGGAAAAATCGCTGCGACAAAGCCGGGAAATGCTTGCCAGAACCGAAGGCATCGCCCACATCGGCAGTTGGGAATGGGAAATCTCCACAGGCACGATGACCTGGTCCGACGAGCTGTTTCGCATTTTCGGGTTTGCCCGCGGAGAAAAAGCTCCGAGCTGGGCCGACCAAGAACAATTATACCATCCCGAAGACATGAAGCGCCTTCGCGAGGCCGTTGAATCCTCCGTTTCCGACGGCGCCCCATACGAACTGGAGTTGAGGGTCCTGCGCCGGGACGGGACCCAACTGTCCTGTCTGGCGCAAGGGTTCGCCGACCGCACCGACGACGGAAAAATCGCGCGCCTGTTCGGCACCTTGCGGGACGTCACGGAAATCAAAGCGCTGGAAAACTCACTGGACAGGGAAAGAAGACAAAGCGAGCGGGAAAAGGACCTTCTCCTTGGCCGATACAAGCGCAAGGCCATCGAGATGGAAGCCATGTTCAACGGCGCCGAATTGTTGCTCCAAGACAAGGATTTCGAAACCACGGCCAAAGAAATCGTAGACATGTGCCGGAGAATAGCGGGGGCAAGCCGAGGCTTCATTGCTCTTGCCCACGGACCTGGAGCATCGGGCGGAATGCTTTTTCCAAGCGAGGAAGGTTCGCCGCCGGACGCTTCTTTCGGAAAAAACTCCGCTGCGCAAGACCTGATCTCCCAAGTCCAGGGGACCGGCCGGGCTTTCCACGAAAACGACTTTCCCCGCAGCCCGTTGTCCGAGTGCATGCCAGAGGGACTCGGAAGGATCGAAAACGCGTTGTTCGCTCTGGTCATGGACAATGAAAAAACGGCCGGGCTGATCGTCCTTGCCGACAAGCCAGGCGGTTTTGTCGAAAGCGATTCGAAAATCGTATCCGCTTTGGGGGAGCTGGCAGCCGTGTCGTGGAAACAAAACGCCACGCGGCAGGCCCTGCGCGAAAGCGAAAAGCGCCTGCGCCAGATCGAAAAGCTGGAGTCCCTCGGAAACCTTGCCGGGGGCATCGCCCACGACTTCAACAACATCCTGTCCGCCATCATAGGCTACACGCAGCTGGCCCTGGAAGAAGCGGGGAAAGGTTCCCTCATGGAAAGCCACCTCAACGAAGTCCACACGGCCGGAATGCGCGCAAAGGAACTGGTCCGCCAAATCCTGACCTTCGCCCGCCGGGTCGATACGGAGTTCAAGCCCGTCAAAGTGTCCCTGGTCGCCAAGGAGGTCCTCAAGCTGCTTCGCTCCACCATCCCGACCAACATCGATATCCAGAACGACATCCAGAGCGAATCCCTGGTGTTGGGAGACGTCACCCAGATTCACCAGGTTTTCCTGAACCTGTGCACCAACGCCGCACAGGCGATGGAATCGGAAGGCGGCCAACTTCGCGTGCGCCTTCGCGACATTAGACTGGATAAAAACGCTTTGAACTGGCACCGGGAAATTTCCGTCGCTCCCGGCGACTACGTCGAAATAACCATTTCGGACACCGGAGCGGGGATTGCCCCCGAACAGCTCGACCGGATTTTCGAACCCTATTTCACCACCAAGGAATTGGGCCGAGGCACGGGCATGGGGCTGTCCACCGTCCACGGAATCGTAAAGGCCTACAACGGAGAGATCGTCGTGCGAAGCCAGCTCGGAAAGGGCTCTTCGTTCACGATCTACCTTCCGGCTACCAAAAGACGCTCCGAAGCCGACAAATACGTCGCGAAAGAATTGCCCGGCGGCAGGGAATCGGTGCTGGTCGTCGATGACGAAGCGCCCATCGCCAACATGACGAAAATGATCCTCCAGCGTCTGGGATACCGTGTCAAGACCCGGACCGACAGCCAGGAAGCCTTGGAATTGTTTCAGGATGGACCCGACCGTTTCGATTTGGCGGTCACGGACATGGCCATGCCGAAGATGACCGGAGACAAGCTCGCCAGGGAGTTGAAGAAAATCCGCCCCGACCTGCCGGTCGTTCTTTGCACCGGCTACAGCAACAAGGTTTCCGGAAAGACCGCCGAGCAGCTCGGCGTCTCCGCTCTGGTCATGAAACCTCTGGACAGGGCGAAACTGGCGGAAACGGTTCGAAAAGCCCTCGACGACGGATGAGACGCCCCGCCGTTCTTCCCGTCATTTCTCTCCGCACCCGTCGCGCTCGTTCCCACGCTCCGGCGTGGGAACGCATACCCGGACGCTCCCGCGTCCCGTAGGCCGAACGCGCCCCCACCGCGCTCGTTCCCGCGCTCCGGCGCGGGAACGCATGCCCGGACGCTCCCGCGTCCCGTCGGCCGAACGCGCCCTCCATTCTTCCGGTCATTTCAGAAACTTCCCCGACCGGTCGTATTTCCAACCAATTGTCCACCAAAGATAACCCATTGAAATAAAAGCGAATCCGAATTTCCATACGTCCATTCGTATTTTCCCCCCGCCATTGGCAAGATCCCGGTTCGCCCTCCATATCCATTGGTTTATGCTTCAACCATGAAACGAATTCGCATGCAGGCCGGACCGAATTTTTCCCGTCGGCCCATGCAAGTACCGAAAACCGAAAACAGCGCAGCCAATGCAAAGGAGGCAAGTCATGAAAAAAAATGGTTTCAGACAGGGTGTATTCTTGACGATTCTCGTTCTCTTCGAAATCTTCGCAACCAAAGCCTGGCCGGCGGGCCTATTGTCTCCCCGCGACGGGAGCCTCCCGGATCTGGCCATGAAAGAACACCACGTATCAGTCGCCGTGGAGGACGGCTACGTGGTCACCACCATCGACCAGGTATTCGAAAACCCGCACGGCAGAGACCTGGAGGCGCTTTACACGTTCCCCGTGCCGGAGGACGCGTCCGTGGCCGAATTCAGTCTCTGGATCGACGGCAAGAAAGTCCCCGGAGAGGTCCTGGAGAAACAGAGGGCGAAAACCATTTATCAAGAGGAAAAGGCTGCCGGACGGGAAACGGGCCTTACGGAAAAAAACGAGCGAAACTCGTTTGAAATCTTCGTGTATCCGGTGCGCGCCAACGACACGGCCCGATTGCGGCTGGTCTACATACAGCCCGCTTCCGTGGACACCGGCATGGGACGATATCTCTACCCGCTGGAAAGCGGCGGGGTGGACGAGTTGCAGGATTCCTTCTGGACGGCCAACGAGCGGGTCGAGGAGAGGTTTTCGTTCCGGTTCAAGCTGCGATCTTCCGTACCGGTGGACGCCATTCGGGTCCCGAATTTTCCCGATGCGTCGGTGAATCGGATGAACGACAACGAATACGAGGTTGTCATCGATCCGAACGGGCAAAGCAGGGGAATTCGGGTCCAGCATCACGGCGCCACGCCCGAAGAGGAAATCGCATACGCCGAAAACGAGGGCGCCAACGCTTATTCTCAAATACAGGAACCAACGAACGCCGCCGCCACCGCCGCCTTCACTCTGGACAAGGACATCGTGGTCTATTGGCGGCAGGCCGCCAATGTTCCCGCCAGGGTGGATATGGTCGCATACAAACCCGATCCGCAAAAAACGGGCACCTTCATGATCACCGTTACCCCCGGCGACGATCTGCGAAGAATCGAAGGGGGCAGGGACTGGGTCTTCATCCTGGACCAGTCCGGCTCCATGGGCGGCAAATTTTCGACCCTTTTGGAAGGCGTGGAAAAGGCCTTGGGCGCCATGACGGGCCTGGATCGCTTTCGAATCGTCTTTTTCGCCAATTCCGCAGCTGAATTCACCAACGGTTTCGTTCCCGCCACCGTCCCCAACATCCAAGGGGCTATCGACAAGCTGAAAAGGGAACGAACCGGGGGCGGCACCAACCTTTACGAGGGAATGGAAAAGGGATTGCGCATGTGCGATCCCGATCGCACAACCTCCCTGGTGCTGGTGACCGACGGGGTTGCCAACGTGGGCATCACCGATCAGGCGAAGTTCGTCCAACTCATGGAGAAAAAGGACATTCGTCTCTTCACCTTCATGATGGGAAACAGCGCGAACACATTTCTTCTGAAGCACCTGACCGACGTTTCCAACGGCTTCGCCGTTTCCGTTTCCAATGCCGACGACATAGTTGGGCACATCCTTTCGGCCACCGGCAAAGTGAACCACGAGGCCCTGCACGGGGTGTCCTTTTCCGTCGATGGCGTTCGGACCCGAGACCTGACGGCGAACCACTCGGCCTCCTTGTACAGGGGCCACCAATATATCGTGTTCGGCCATTACGAAAACGGGGGCCAGGGACGCATTTCGCTCGAGGCAAAGATATCCGGCACCCCCAAGACCTATTCCACCACCATCGAATTTCCGGACCGCTCCGAGGACCATCCCGAAATCGAAAGGCTCTGGGCGTACGCCAAGATCCAGGAAATCATGCGAGATATGGTATTCGAAACCAATACCCGCGAGAGCGAACGGGCCATCGTTGATTTGGGTCGCCAATATGGAATCGTTACCGACTACACCTCCATGCTGGTGGTCAGGGAGGAGGTCTTCGCGCAGAGGGGAATCCAGCGGACCAACCAGCAGCGTCTCACGGTCGAGGAAATGGCAAGGCAGTCCAGGGCGACCGCTCCGGTCAGAGACACACGGGTGGATTCCTCCAAGCCCATGTACAGTTCCAACCAGGCCTCCCATCGCAGCAGCGAAAGGCGTAGTGGTGGAAGAAGTGGCGGCGGAGGTTCCCTCCAGATCTGGTTCACCCTGTTTCTGCTGCCGCTGCTGTGGAAAAAGAAATCGCGGAAATCGGGCAGGTAATCCGTTCCGAAATTGGGCGCGAATTCGCATTGTCCGTCTGGTTCCCGCAAAGCGCGCGGGAACCAGGCATGCCCCCCTGCGCCGAGGACTTTTTAGTTTCACTTGATGATCAAGTTTTTTCCGCCGACCGGACCGAGGCGACCGTCATTCCGGGCGCGGCGCAGCGGAGACCCGGAATCCAGGAGATCCAGAGAAGCGCATGGATTCGGAGCTTTCGAGGGAATGACGAAAAAAACTTGAACATCGAGTTACACCTATTCGAAAGGACAACACCATGCAAAAGGCAGTTCGACTGGCAACGGGCTTGTCGCCCCTGGGAATCACGCTCATTCTCCTCATAGCGGCGGGGTTCGCCCCCGAATCGCTCGTGTTCGACCGGCAGGCCGTGGCGGACGGAGAATTCTGGAGATTGTTCACCGGCCATTTCGTCCATTGCGATGCGGAGCACATGTTCTTCAACGCACTGGGACTCGCAGGACTCGCGGTCGTGTTCGACAGCCTGTCCGGAAAAGACCTGTGGATCTCCCTGCTGCTGGGAGTGCTGACCATCGACGCCTGGATTTGGTTCGGCATGCCCGAGCTGACTTATTACTGCGGCCTTTCCGGAATCGAGCACACGTACCTTGTCGCCGGACTTCAGGCGTATTGGATGAGCGAGAAGAAAACGCCCGCATTGACGGCCGGGACGATTACCCTTGGAAAAATCGTTTACGAAATTTCGTTCCGGACATCCATTTTCGCCTCCACAAGCTGGGGGGCGGTCCCCGAATGCCACTTGGCGGGCTTCCTCGCGGGGCTTGTATTTGTTTGCGCCAGCTGCCGGGGGGCTTTTACTCGCTTTCTTTCTCTCCGAACACCTGGGCCTGAAAAGTGCGGAAAACAGCCCCCTCTTTCCAGCTTCCAGGGGACAGTCCCGCCTTGGCGCACAACTGTTCGAGCATCCGGTCCCGGTCCCAGCCCTGTTCGACAGCCACCTGGGGAAGAAACACGGCGCTTTTCCCGTCTTTTTCCAAGACTACGCCGTCTGTTCCCACAACGATGTCCTCGTATGAAGACACTTTTTCAAAAGGGGTCAGCACGGATATTTCGATATCCAGCTCGGGAAATTCGCTCGGGGTGACGGGGGTGAATCGACGGTCGTTGAATGCCGCCTGGACCGCCATGGCGGAAACCACGCGATAAAGGGACATGTCCTCCGCCATATGTCCGATGCATCCTCTGAGCTGGCCATGCTTCTTCAACGTCACGAACGCCCCCCGGCGGACCGCCAGGCCGGGATCGAAATCCCGAAGCAAAGGAAGGGTCCCGCTGTTCAGGTACTGCTCGATGGTTTTGCGGGCCAGGGACAGCAGGAGCTTTTGGTCTTCGGGGTTGGACAAGTCGCCCCGCCCTTGCTTCGCGACGGTCTCTCCGAGGTCGTCCGGAATACCTTCGCAGTCGCCTTTCTTGAAAAAGGCCACGGCGCCGTAGCCCACGACCCTGTCGTGCCCCCCCGCCAGCGCGTCTCCGGAATTGGCGTAGCTCACCACTTTGGCGCATCCCGCGCCCAAGGCTTTGGCCGCTGCCATCGCCGCCATGACCGGCGATTGGCCGCAGGCGCACGTGCCCAGCCCTCCGATGTTTCTGGCCATCTGTTTTTTGACCGTCTCGTCCAGCTTTTCGGGCGACATCTGTTCGACCGCGTCCAGAACGGCCCCGTCCACTTCCAGGGCGTCCCTGTACGACGGGTAGTGGGAAAGGTCCGAACTGGCCACGATCAGGGCGCTTCTATCTTCGAACGAGGAAAGGGCCTTGGCCAGGGCCTCGCCGAAACGAACGCACGCCTCGACATCCGGCGTGCCCACGATCGCGGGCACGATTTTCGCCTTGGGAAACATCTCGAGCACGAAAGGCGCCAGGACCTCGACGGAGTGTTCCTGTTGATGGACGTATTCGACGAAGGAAGCATCCGGGGACAGTTCCATGATCTTCTTGGCGACATCCTCGTCCACACGCAACGTCCCCAAGGGCGTTTCGAAGCCCCCTTCGGCGTAGACCGACACCTTGGAAAACCCGGACGCCGTGTGATTGGTCCCCAAAAGAACCACCAGATCGTAGTCGAAGCCTTCGGCCTGCTTGAACGCGTCGGCGCAAATCTGTCCGGAGTAGATGTATCCCGCGTGGGGCGAAATCAATGCCACAGGCCTTTTCCCCAAGGACGGCCTGGCCGAGTCGAGATAGTACCGGACCGCCTGGGAAAGCCGCTGCTGGTCGGCCGGGTAGAATTTTCCCGCCACTGCGGGCTTGCGGACCTTGTCGGCCGACGAAGAATCGCAGGCCACGGTCAAAGCGATTATCGAAAAAAGAATGCAGACGACTTTTTTCATTTCCGTTCACCTCCATATGCCAATCCGAATTCCAATCCGACGATTCGGACTGCTTTTTCCAATTGCTCGGGCAGAAGATAGATATGAGGGGCAAGCCTGACCCTGCCCAGTCTTTCCGCCGCGACCACGTTGTTGTTTTTCAGGACCTCAAGCACCTTGCTTGCCGGAACGTTCGGCGTTTCGAAGACCGTGATGCCGGTGCGAACGCCCGGCGCCCGGTCCGAATACACCCGGCAGCCGATTTGACGAAGACCGTCGTTGAGCAAGTCCGTCAGTTCGTAAATTCGTCCTATGCAGGCGTCGAAACCGATCCGGTCCAGAAATTCCAGGGAGGCGAGAAAGTAGATCCAGTCGGCGAAGTTGGGCGTGGAAATGGTGAACCGGTCCGCCGTGGGTTTCAGTTCGGTCTTGTAGGGAAGGTACTCCTCGTCCCGGACCACGGAGCCGGTCCCCACGATTTCCGGCTTCAGCGTCTCCAGCTTTTCCTTGGCAACATAAAACACGCCCAGTCCCAACGGTCCCATCAGCCACTTCCAGGCGGAAAAGGCCATGAACGAAATATTCGCCTCCCTGACGTCGATGGGTCTCATGCCGACCCCCTGCGCGCCATCCACCACGAACTCTATTCCTCTGTCCTCGCAAAATTTCCCGATTCGGTTCAGCGGCAACGGGATTCCCGTGCACCAATGGACGGCGGAAACCGACACCGCTTTGGTTTTTTCGGAGACGCGTTCGGCCAAACCTTTTAAAAACGCGTCAGGGTCGTCTTCCATGGGCGCGACGACCAGCTTCACCCCTTTACGTTCGAGGTGTTTCCACGGATAGACATTGCTGGGATACTCGTTTTCCAAGAGGACCACTTCGTCGCCCCGGAAGAAATCGATTCCGTGGGACACCATGTTCATGCCCTCCGCCGTGTGGTGGATCAGCGCAAGCTCCTCGGGGGAGCAGTTCAGCAAGCCGGCCAGGATGGACTTGATTCTGTCTCGAACATCGAGAAAGCGGCCCCGGTCGGTGAAAATGCCCTTTTTCGAATATCCGTCCAAATAGTCGCACACCCTTTCCACGACGTGCCTTCCCGCCGGGACCGTGCCGCAATTGTTCAGCCAGATGGATTCCTCGTTTACAGGATATAATTCATGCACGGATTGCCAGTCCATTTCGCCTCCTCGTCGCTTATTGAACTCGTTATTTATTAAAACGGTATTATATTGCCCCAATTATATTGATCGGCGACCGGGCGCCGGGCTCGGTCCATCGTCGAAATCCTAACAAATCGGCCGTTAAATGCAAAGGAGGTTTTACCGTGAACAAAAAAATCCTGGTCGCAGTGGACGACTCCATATATTCCAAGTACGCTGTCCTGTACGCGACGCAAATGGCGTCCATGACCAGCCAGCTGAATTACAGCCTCTTTCATGTCTTGCCGACCATTTCCCAGTATCTGATCGATGAAGCCAAAACCGATTTTTCGGCCAAGGCGGAACTCAAACGCATTCTCAAGAAAAAGGAAAACCAGGCCAAGCGACTGTTGAACAACTACAAGGAGCAAATGGTCCTGCGAGGAATCAAAGAGGAGCGCATCGAAATCGTCACCCAGCCCAAGATGATGGGATACGCCAGGGACATTCTGGAGCGAGCCCAAAAAAACCTCTACGACGCCATCTGCGTCGGCCGGCGAGGCCTGACAAGGCTCCAGAGCGCCTTTTCCGACAGCGTCAGCAAAAAACTCCTCACGCATTCCCAGCTGATCCCGGTCTGGGTGGTCGATGGCGAGGTGAAGGGCGACAAGGTGATGGCGGCGGTGGACGGTTCAGAAAGCTCGCTGCGCGCCGTGGATCATCTGTGTTACGTTCTTGCCGGAAATACAAAGGTGGAAGTCACTCTCTTCCATGTCGCCGCCAAGATGGGGGACTACTGCGAAATCGATTTCAGCGATGTCGGCGGCGACTTGGAAAAACTGGTCGTCGAGGGCGACAAGCGTTGCGTCCAGAGCTTCTTCACCCACGCCGTCCAAAAGTTCAAGGACGCGGGCATAGGCGAGGACAGGATTCACATAAAGCAGGTGACACCGCGCATGAACGTGGGCAAGGCCATCGTCAACGAGGCGAACAAGGGCGACTACGGGACCGTTGTGATCGGAAGGCGGGGAATCAGCAAGTCCTTTTTCATGGGAAGCGTTTCCGAATATGTGATCGACAAGATCGCAAACCGCGCCTTGTGGCTGGTATCGTGATTTTTCCCGACAGGCCGGTTGACATCGCAAATCGTTTATATTAAAGGTATCAGGTTGCGGTCCGGGCGCAAAATCGTGCCTGGGCCGAAGAAACGGTCGCGGCCGTAACGAACCAATGCGGCTCAAAACCAAACACAACGGGAGTCCTCTGTTCCATCGGTCCCCCGCAAAAATCGAAAGCCCGGTAATCGCCATGAAAATCATCGAAACAGTTTCGGAAATGCAGACGCATGCCGAAAGCGTGCGCCTGGAAGGCAAGAGGATCGGCTTCGTGCCGACCATGGGGTTTCTTCACGAAGGCCATCTGTCGCTGGTTCGCACAGCCAGAAGCATGTGCGACCTTCTCGTGGTCAGCATTTTCGTCAATCCCTCCCAGTTCGCCCCGCACGAGGATTTCGACTCGTATCCCCGGAACTTTCAAAGGGACTTGGATTTGACCGAAAAAGAGGGCGTGGACATCGTATTCGCCCCCGACAGGCAAGCCCTCTACCCCGAGAACTTTCAAACCTATGTCAGTCTGGAGAAGCTTCCGGGAAAACTCTGCGGGCTCTCCCGGCCGATTTTCTTCCGGGGCGTGGCCACCGTGGTGTCCAAGCTTTTCCATATCGTAAAGCCCCATGTGGCGGTTTTCGGCAAAAAGGATTACCAGCAGCTGCTGGTGATTCGCCGGATGGTCGAGGACATGAACATGGACATCGAGATCGTCGGCGGGGAAACGGTACGCGAAGACGACGGTCTCGCCATGAGTTCCCGAAACGCCTATCTGACCGAAGAGCAGCGTCCCAGCGCTCTGTCCTTGTCCCGGGCTTTGCAAAAGGCGCGGGAAATGGTCGCGGCGGGCGAAACCGACGCCGGGAAAATCGCAGCCGAGGCCGAACGCTTCATATCCTCTTTTCCGGAGACCGATATCGACTATGTGGCGATATGCGATCCCGAAACCCTCGAAGACATGAGCGCGGTCGACCGCCCGGCGCTGATGGCGCTTGCCGTCAAAGTAGGCAGCACCCGCCTGATCGACAACTCGATCCTCCAACCCTGACAATCGTATTTCAAACGTAAGAATCAAATAAAACCAAGGAGACACTTTCATGAGTGCGGAACAATTCTTTTTTACCTCCGAATCGGTGACGGAAGGCCATCCTGACAAGGTCGCCGATGCCATTTCCGATTCGATCCTGGATGCCATCATCGGCCAGGACAAAGGTGCCAGGGTGGCTTGCGAAACCCTGGTCACCACGGGCCTGGCCTTCATCGCCGGGGAAATCACAACGGAGTGCTACGTGGACATGCCCCAGATCGTCCGGGACACCATCCGGGAAATCGGATATTCCTCTTCGCAGATGGGCTTCGACTGGCAAACCTGCTCCGTCATCACCAGCATCGACCACCAGTCCCCCGACATCGCCCAGGGCGTCAATATCGGCGAGGGACTGTTCAAAGACCAGGGCGCCGGCGACCAGGGCCTGATGTTCGGGTTCGCCTCCGACGAAACGCCGGAACTGATGCCCATGCCCATCATGTACGCCCACAAGCTTTGCAAGCGCCTGGCGGAAACCCGCAAGAGCGGCGCCCTGGATTTTCTCAGGCCCGACGGCAAATCCCAGGTGACCATCGAGTACGAAAACGGCTCTCCCAAGCGCGTGGATTCCGTGGTCATTTCCGCCCAGCACAA
Source organism: Desulfobacterales bacterium (assembly GCA_963674505.2). GTDB lineage: Bacteria > Desulfobacterota > Desulfobacteria > Desulfobacterales > SKZT01. The sequence continues at coordinate 2,839,560 of CAXXIG010000001.1, read as the reverse complement.
GCCCGACGTCACCTACGACGAACTTCGGGAGGAAATCATCAAGCATGTCGTCAAAAAGGTCATTCCCAGGGACATGGTCGACGGCGACACCAAATACTACATCAATCCCACCGGACGCTTCGTCGTGGGCGGTCCCATGGGCGACTGCGGCCTCACCGGCAGAAAGATCATCGTGGACACCTACGGCGGACAGGGAAGCCACGGCGGCGGATGCTTCTCCGGCAAAGACCCTTCGAAAGTGGACCGCAGCGCATCGTACATGGCGCGCCATATCGCCAAAAACGTCGTGGCCGCAGGCATTTCCAAAAAATGCGAAATCCAGATCGCATACGCCATCGGCGTGGCCGAACCCGTTTCCATCATGGTGGACCTCATGGGTACCGGAAAGGTCCCCAAGAACCAGGTCAAGCAAGCCATCCGCGAAGTCTGGGACCTGCGCCCGGCGGCCATCATCGAATACCTGGACCTTCTCAGGCCCATTTTCAAGAAAACCTCTTCCTACGGCCATTTCGGACGAAACGACCCCGATTTCGTCTGGGAAAGCACGGACATCGCGAAAACCCTGGCGGAAAAAGCCGGGCTCTAATTCGGCAGGACCCTGATTCGGCCGAACCAGAAAACGAAAAGATCGGAAATAAAACGAGGAGATTTGCATTTTGAATTACGACATCAAGGACATCAAGCTGGCAGACGGGGGTGCGCTCAGAATCGAGTGGGCCAACCAGAGCATGCCGGTACTCAATCGCATCAAGGCGCGTTTTGAAAAGGAAAAGCCCCTGCAAGGCGTCAACCTGGCGGCCTGCCTGCACGTGACCACCGAAACCGCATCCCTGATGCAAACCCTGAAAGCGGGCGGCGCAAACGTCTTTCTGTGCGCCTCCAATCCGCTGAGCACCCAGGACGACGTGGCGGCCTCCCTGGTGGCCAACGACGAAATCCCCGTGTTCGCCATCAAGGGCGAAGACAACAAGACCTACTACCAGCACCTGAATTCGGTGATCGACTCCCAGCCTTCCTACACCATGGACGACGGCGCGGACTTGGTCTCCACGCTGCACTCGGAGCGCACCGAGATGATCGGAAACGTCAAGGGCGGCACCGAGGAAACCACCACGGGCATCATCCGCTTGAAAAGCATGGCCGCCGACAAGGTCCTCAAGTACCCCATCGTCGCGGTCAACGACGCGCGCACCAAGCATTTCTTCGACAATCGCTACGGCACGGGCCAAAGCACCATCGACGGCATCATCCGCGCCACCAACCGCCTGGTCGCCGGTACCGTGTTCGTGGTCTGCGGCTACGGATGGTGCGGCAAGGGCCTGGCCATGAGGGCCAAGGGAATGGGCGCCCACGTGGTCGTAACCGAAGTCGATCCCCTGGCCGCCCTGGAAGCCGTCATGGACGGCTTCACCGCCATGCCCATCGCCGACGCCGCCAGGATCGGCGACTTCTTCTGCACCGTCACAGGAAACATCAGGGTCGTGCGCAAGGAGCATTTCGAAACCATGAAGGACGGTGCCATCGTCGCCAACTCCGGCCATTTCAACGTGGAACTCGACCTGGAAGGCCTGGACGAAATCACCAAGTCCAAGCGCATGATTCGCCCCTTCGTGGAGGAGCACACGCTGGAGGACGGCAGAAGAATCAACGTTCTGGGAGAAGGACGCCTGATCAACCTGGCCGCCGCCGAGGGACACCCCTCCAGCGTCATGGACATGAGCTTCGCCAACCAGGCCCTGAGCATCGAGTACATGGTCCAGCAAGGCGCCTCGCTTTCCCCCGATGTCTACCCCGTACCCGAAGACATCGACAACGCCATCGCCAAGGAAAAGCTGGCGGCCATGAAGGTGGACATCGACGAACTGACCCCCGAACAGGCCAAATACTTGGCTTCGTGGGACATGGGCACCTGATTGCCTATCCAAAGTACTACTTAAACGTCGCATCCCTCGTTCCCACACCCTGCGTGGGAACGAGTCGATCAGCCGATGTCACGCTTCTCGATTTGAAATGCATATTGACAAGACCGTCGTCCCCGGGCCATTCTGATTCCGAATCGCCGCCGATTCCTAATGCTTCTTGTCCATGTCGATATCGGCGAGTTTTTCAAGCTCGGCGAACCCCATCAGCTTGTTGGACGCAAGGCCGTTTTCCACAATAAGTTCCAGGTCGGTGGCGATCGCTTGCAAGCAGCTTGCCACAGTGATTTTATGGCATTTGTCGAAAAACGAACAATCCAGACATTTATACGGAGGGTCGCCATGCAGCATGTCCTCGCCTTGCCTTCCGAAACAATCCTTCGCATCCCATTCGTTTGCCATGTCGAACCTCCTTGTAACGTCCTGGCCGCCTGCGTTCCTTTTCGAATCAGGCGGCGAAAAAAAGGTGAAACTCAATGCGTTTTGTATAGGATGGCCCCTATTTTTGTCAACGAAAATGTAAATTGACAGCGCATAGAGGATGGGGCCAATATGAAACGATCCGAAATGTTCTAAAAAGATCAAGCGGAAAGAAGGTTGTATTTTCTAAACAGATATGCGAATACAACCTTTCTTTTTGAGCAGTGCCAAACTTGTGGCGATCAGGAATTCGGCCACGAAATTTCGACCTGTGCGGTCGGTTCGAGTATCCCCATATAATCCTCACGCAAAGGCACAAAGACACTAAGGTTGCCAAATCGTGACTTTGCGTCTTTGTGCCTTTGTGTGAGGATTTTGAAGAGCAACCGCACAGGTCCCGAAATTTCACAAAAGAACACGAAACGATTACCGTGCTTTTTCGTGGCTTTCGCGTTATTTCGTGGCTTATTTGTCACTTCTGTAAAGCATGGCCTTTTTTTGAAGGTTTCATCCGATGAAAATCTTTCTCTACGCGCCATTCAAGCCCCTGTCGCACCCCAACCCCAGCGGGGACCTGGTCATCGGGCGTGGACTTCGCGACTTTCTCGCCGGGCGAGGCCATTCCTTGATCGCGCCGAGTTCTCTGCGTTGCCGATGGATTTACTGGAAACCTTTAAAATGGTTTGCCCTTTCAAGGGAAATGCGGCAGGCGCGGCGATTGGCACAACGTTTCGCCCCGGACCTCTGGATGACCTACCACACCTACTACAAGGCGCCGGACATGCTCGGTCCCTGCGTATGCCGTAGCTCCGGCATCCCGTACGTCGTATTCCAAGGAATCTATTCGACCAAAAGGCGCAGGAACCTGCGCACCGGCCCCGGCTTTCTGCTGAACCGCCGAGCCTTGCGATACGCGCAGCACATATTCACAAACCGCCGGGAAGACGAACTCAACTTGCGCCGGATTGTTTCGGAAGACCGTCTGTCGTACGTGCCTCCGGGAATCTACCCGGATGATTTCGTTTTCGATCCAGATGCGCGGGAAAAGCTTCGCCGATCCTGGAATGTGGAGGACTCTCCGGTGGTGCTGTCCGCAGCCATGTTCCGGCCGGACGTCAAGACCGAGGGGCTGTCGTTTCTCATCCGGGCCTGCGGCAACCTGTTCAGAAACGGCTTGAAGCTGCACCTGGCCATCGCGGGCGACGGCAAGGAGAGACCTCGCTTGGAAAAGCTGGCCCGGGAACATCTTCCGGGACGAACGATATTCGCCGGAAGAATACCGAGGAAACGGATGCAACGTTTCTACAGCGCGGGCGATATTTTCGCGTTCCCGGGAATTCGCGAATCCCTGGGGATGGTTTATCTTGAAGCCCAGTCGTGCGGTCTTCCAGTGGTGGCGTTCGACAATGGCGGAATCCCGGAAGTGGTCAAGGACGGCGAAACCGGTTTCTTGACGCCTCTTCTCTCCGAAAAACCTTTTTGCGAGGCGATTTCCGACCTGCTGCGATCTTCGGATTTGTCGAAAAAGATGGGAAATACCGCCGCGAATTATGTCCGTAAATACCACGACCTGAACATCAACTATCGAAAGGTGGAAATCATCTTGGAACAACTTGCCAAAAGGAATACGGGAAAAGAATGAATTCGGACGGAAGAACAAGGTTCGGCCTGATGAGGCACGCCAAGACCCAATGGAACCTGGACAAGAGAATTCAGGGCCAAAACGATTCGAAGCTGTGCGCCGAGGGCATCGAGCAGGCCGAAAGATGGGCGCCGACCGTGAAGCAGGCCGGAGACTGGGACAGGCTCGTCACCAGCGGCCTCACCCGGACCATGCAGACCGCGCGGATCGTCAATCGAAACCTGGGTCTTCCGGTGGAAAGGGACCGGCGGTTGAACGAACAGGACTGGGGAACCTGGAACGGCAAGACCGAACGGGAACTGAGAACAGAACAAGAAGATGCGCTGGAACGGCGGCTGGCCATGGGCTGGCAATTTAGTCCCCCCGGCGGAGAAGACCGCAAGACGGTGATGCGAAGAAGCCTTGACGCCCTGGTGGACCTCGCCGGGCGCTTTCCGGAAGAAACCATCCTGGTGGTCGCCCACGGCGGCGTGATCAAGTGCCTCCTGTACGGCCTGCTGGGACGAAAATTTCTCCCTGGAGAACCCCCGATCCTCAAGGAATACCACCTTCATTTCTTGACATCCGACGGCAACGGCCTGGAGCTGGAAACCCTCAACGCCGTGCGGCTCGAATAATCGCGGAGAAACCATGAAAATTATTTTCTATTGCCAGCACGTTTTGGGAATCGGCCATTTCTTCAGGAGCCTGGAAATCTGCGAGGCCCTGCGCGACCACGAGGTAATTTTGGTGACCGGAGGACCCAGGCCCGACGTACCTCTGGGAAGCCACATCCGAGAAGTTTCCATGCCTGGCCTCATGATGGACACTAATTTCTCCGGGCTTTTTTCCACCGAAAAGGACAAGTCCACGGAACAAGTCAAAGATGAAAGAAAGAAAATGCTGTTCGACTTGGTGGAATCGGAATCCCCCGACATCTTCATGGCGGAGCTGTACCCCTTCGGCCGCAAGGCCTTTCGTTTCGAACTGGACCCGGTCCTGGTGCATCTTAAAAACAAACCGGGCCGCCCCTGCCGCAACGTTTGCAGCCTTAGGGACATCCTGGTGGAAAAAAAGGACCCGGAAAAATACGAACGCCGCGTAGTGGATATCCTGAACAGATTCTTCGACGCCCTTTTCGTACACTCCGACCCGGCCCTGTTTCCGCTCGACGAAACCTTTTCGCGAATCGACCGAATTTCGATTCCCATCGTCTACACCGGATTCGTGACCTCACGTCCGCCGGCGAACGCAAGATCCGAGTTTCGAAACAAACTGTGTATCCGACCGGAAGAAAAACTGGTGACAGTCAGCGCCGGCGGAGGAAAGGTCGGCGCGCCCCTGCTGGAAAGCGCCATGAGGGCCCTCAAAATCGTGGCCCGAACCACGCCCCTTCGAGCCGAAGTGTTCGCCGGCCCCTTCATGGACGAAAAGGATTATTCCCTGCTGAAATCCCTCGTGGACAATAACATTTCCGCCAGCCGCTTCACCCCAGATTTTCTCTCCTATCTGGCCGCCTCCGACCTGTCCGTCAGCATGGCAGGATACAACACCTGCATGAATCTTCTGGCATGCGGCACACTGGCGCTGGTCTGGCCCTTTTCCCAAAACCGCGAACAGCGCATGAGGGCCGAAAGGCTGGCGCAAAAAGCGCCCTTCACCGTCTTGAACGACGACGATCTTTCGCCTTCGAGACTTTCGGCCATCATATCGAATCGCTTGTCGATTCATTCCTCGCCCGCCGCCAAAATCAATCTTCTCGGAAGCTCCAACACGTCCCGGAGCCTGGAAAGCATGTTCGGTCCTCCAGGCAACGGCGGGACTTGATTTCCGACTATGCTCCCACTCTCAGATTGTTATGCCGTAGCAATTCTGCCGGGTTTTATACCGCGCTAGCTTTCACGTGGCTTGGTCCGGGATCGTCGTGGGTGGGTTGAAACTCTGACGTTCGGGGCTGGTTCAAAGCTTGCTTACGCCCGGCATCGACCCATCCATCCTCATCAGCGTCCGGAGTTCCGAGGCTTTTATTCCGCAAGATTCTCGTCTACGACCGCCGGGACAACCCGACCGAGATGTACGATTCGCTGGGAACCACATACCTATAGCCCCCCCCGGATGAGAGCGTCGAGTCGATTACAGATCCGAACGGCTTCACGACCCCCTACGACGACTCTCCTATGAAGCGGCAGGGATGCCTCATTATCAGCCAGAAGGTATTTATGTCGTACATTCTGGAATGGCGGAAGCTTCGTATCCGATCCGCCAACGTTTCCTGCGAGCTTATCGCTGCCGTGCCCGCAACAGGCGAGTCAATTTTGTTTACAAAAAGAGAGTTTGCCTATACCATATATTTTTCCGTTTATGATCGGTTCAGGGAGGGAAAGACCGGGTTATGAAACTGGGAAATTTCAAGATCGGCACAAGGCTCGCCATCGGATTCGTGCTGGTGATTTTGCTGACATTGTCCGTCGGCAGCGTGGCTTTGCGCCAGATGGAGGCATTGACCCGCATAGTCAACAACATGTTCGACCATCCGACCGCCGTGGGATATGCCGTGCTGGATATCCGGGCGGAAATCAACCAGATGAACGAGCAGGTGCGCAAATTTCTGTTCGCCAGCGCCCCCGCCGAGCTGGACGAGGTCGAACGAAACATCAACGAAGTGGTGCCTCGGCTGCTGGAAAATTTCCAGCTGGTCCGGGAGCGGTATCTTGGCAGCAAGAACGACGTTCTTGCCGCCGAAGGGGCTTTCAGCGACTGGAAGAGCAAGCTCGACCAGGAGTTCGAATTGGTGCGCAGCGCAGGGCTGGAAAAAATGGACAAGGCGTTTTATCTCAGGCACCAGAAACGTACCAACGATTTGAGAGACAAGCTGAATGTCCTAATCCGATTTTCCTATGGAAAAGCGCAGTTCTTTCTTCAAGCGGCCCGGGACCAGCAGGCGCGCGCCAGAACGATCATGCTCGGCCTTCTGGGCGCCGCATTGGTTCTCAGTCTTGGTATTGCCTGGCTCATCACCAGAAGCATAACGCCGTCGCTGGAGCTTATCGTGCGGCGCATGAAGGACATTGCCAAGGGGGACCTTCGCCACGATGTGCTCATCGACCAGAAGGACGAAATCGGCGCGTTGGCCAATTCATTCCGGGAGATGCAAATCGGCCTGCGCGACAAGGCCGACGTGGCCATGGCCATAGCGGCCGGCGAACTGGGCCATCGGGTCGCGATCAAAGGCCGCGACGATCATCTCGGCAATGCCATCAATCAGATGACCGTGGCATTGCAGGATTCCAAACGGCAAAGCGATCTGCAAGACTGGATCAAGACCGGGAAAAACGAGCTGAACCGGATCATTGTGGGCCAGGGCAATCTGGAGGTCCTCGCTTCAAAGATTCTCGGCTTCCTCGCCGACTATCTGAAAGCCCAGGTCGGCACCCTGTATGTCATGTCCGACAAGGGCGTGCTGGCCCTGCAAGGCAGCTACGCCGCCAGCCGGGACAACGCGCCGCCGAAGGTCGTCGAGCCGGGCGAAGGGCTGGCAGGCCAGGCCGCGCTCGAAAAAGAGATCGTCTCCGTGACCAACTTGCCGCAGGACTACCTGCGCATCAGCTCCTCCCTGGGGGATGGGGCCCCGCGGCATATCGTCGCCGTGCCCCTACTTTACGAGGACAGAATCAAGGGCGTGATCGAGCTGGGGTCCTTTGAAACTTTTGCGGAAAGCGAACTGGATTTTTTGCGCGACTCGTCCGGCGCGGTGGCCATTGCCGTGCATACCCTTCAGAATCAAGCCAAGCGCAAGGAATTGCTGGAACAAACCCAGAAGCTGGCCAGCCAGCTGCAAGCCCAGGAGGAAGAGCTGCGCGTGGCCAACGAGGAACTGGAGGAACAGACCCGGTCTTTGAAAAAGTCCCAGGAACAATTAAAACAGCAGCAGGAGGAATTGCGGGCGATCAACGAGGAGCTGGAAGAAAAAAACCAGTACCTGGAGAAGCAGAAACTGCAAATCGGACAGAAGAACCAGGACCTGGAAAACGCCCGACGGGAGCTGGAGCTGCGCGCTCGGGAGCTGGAAGTGACCAGCAAGTACAAGTCGGAGTTTCTGGCCAACATGTCCCACGAGCTTCGCACGCCGCTGAGCAGCCTGCTATTGCTTTCCCGGGATTTGCAGGAGAATGCCAGGGGCAATTTGGACCCGGGCCAGGTCGAATCCGCAGGCGTCATTCACCGAAGCGGCCAGGAATTGCTTCAGCTGATCAACGAGATTCTGGACCTTTCCAAGATCGAGGCGGGCCGGATGACTTTGAAGATCGAAGATGTCGATCTGTCGGAGGTGTCCGAATTCATCGCGCAAAACTTCAGGCACGTCGCCGCCCAAAAGGGTCTGCAGTTGCAGGTCGGCATGGCGGACAGCCTGCCGCGGAGCATCAAGACCGACCGGCAGCGGTTGCAGCAGATTCTCAACAACCTGGTTTCCAACGCCTTGAAGTTCACCGAACAAGGCACGGTAACCATAACGTTTCAAAGGCCCTCGCCCGGAACCACCCTGGCCAAAAGCGGCTTGAATCCGGACGGCTGCGTGGCTTTCAGCGTCGCGGACACCGGCATCGGCATCCCAAAGGACAAGCAGATGCTGGTTTTCGAGGCGTTCCAGCAGGCCGACGGCGGAACTTCCCGAAAATACGGCGGCACCGGCCTGGGCTTGTCCATTTCCCGGGAACTCGCCAAAATGCTTGGCGGAGAAATCCAGCTCGCGAGCGCTCCCGGACAGGGATCGACCTTTGTCCTCTATCTGCCGACGGAATTTCGCGAACAAAATGCGCCTGCCCAAATCGAGGTCGAACCGGCGAGTCCTGCCGCCCCTCGACCTTTAGACGTCGGTGTAAGGCAGGGAGCGCCTGAGCAAAGCCACCGCTTTGCCGACGACCGCGACAAGGTCCGCGACGACGACCGGCTGATTCTGATCGTCGAAGACGACCCCGGTTTTGCGCTCATTCTGCTGAACCAGTGCCACGCCAAAGGCTTCAAGGCGCTGGTTTCGGCCACCGGCGAAGACGGGCTCGCGCTGGCGGAAAAGTTTTTGCCGGACGCCGTCATCCTGGACATCCGCCTGCCCGGTATGAGCGGTTTCACGGTCCTCAACACCTTGAAGAACAATCCCGCCACCCGGCATATTCCGGTGCATATTTTTTCCGTGGAAGAATCGACCCTGGAGTCCTTGCAAAGGGGCGCCGTCAGCTTCACGACCAAACCGGCGAGCCGGGAAAAGCTGGAGGAAACCTTTGAAAAAATCGAACAGGTGGTCGCCAGGAAAATCAAGGACATGCTCATCGTCGAAGACAACTCAGAGCTGCGCCTCGGCATCGTCAAGCTGATCGGCGATCCGGACATCAACATTACGGAAGTCGCCAGCGGCGGGGCGGCTTTGGACGTTCTCGGAGAAAAGCACTTCGACTGCATGATTCTGGACCTGGGTCTGCCGGACATGTCCGGCTTCGAGCTTCTGGACCGCATGAGCGCCGAAAAGGATGGGGACATGCCGCCTGTGATCGTCTATACAGGCAAGGACCTCACGCACGAAGAGGAGGCGGGGCTTCGCAAGCACGCCGAAAGCATCATCATAAAAGGCGTCAAATCCGAAGAGCGCCTCCTGGACGAAGTGAGCCTGTTTCTGCACAAGACTGTCAGCAAGATGGCCCCGGAAAAGAGAAAGATGATCATCAACCTGCACGAACGCGATGCCATGCTGGCCGACAAGACCATCCTGCTGGTGGACGACGACATGCGCAATCTGTTCGCCTTGTCGAAAATCCTCGCCGAAAAAGGATTGAACGTGCTCAAGGCCGAAGACGGAAGAAAAGCCCTGACGCTTTTGGAATCCAATCCGGAAATCGCCCTGGTGCTGCTGGACATCATGATGCCGGTGATGGACGGTTACCAGACGGCCATGGAAATCCGCAAGCAGCCCCGGTTTTACGATCTGCCCATCATCGCCCTGACCGCCAAGGCCTTGAAGGAAGACCGAAACAAGTGCGTCGCGGCGGGCGCCAACGACTATCTGTCCAAACCGGTGGATATCGACCGGCTCCTGTCCATGCTCCGGGTTTGGCTCTATCGGCGGGAGTGCGTTCTATGACAAGGATCGGCTTGTGACAGCCCGAGGAATTTTTGCGTATGCGTGACGAAGAAATCGAAGAAATCGAGGTGGCCCTGCTCCTGGAGGCGATCTATCAGCGCTACGGCCACGATTTCAGAAACTATTCTCGGGTTTCTATCAAAAGACGCATCCGCAGCTTCGCTGTCGAGTCGGACTGCAAGACCGTCGGCGAAATGATCCCCCTTTTGCTCCACGACGAGGCCTTCTTTGAAAATCTCCTTTGCGGACTGTCCATCAGCGTGTCCGAGATGTTTCGCGACCCGGAATTCTTCATGCTGCTGCGGCAGCAGATCATTCCCTATCTGAAAACCTTTCCTTTCGCCCGGATCTGGCATGCCGGCTGCGCCACGGGCGAGGAAGTCTATTCCCTGGCCATCGTCCTTCAAGAGGAAGGCTTCTACGAACGCTCCACCATCTTTGCCACGGACTTCAACGACCTCGCATTGGGCAAGGCCAGGGAGGGGATTTATCCGCTGGAGAAAATGAAGGAATACACCGCCAACTTCCAGCAGGCAGGAGGAAGCGGTTCGTTTTCGCAGTACTATCGCGCGGGCTACGACGCGGCGATTATGGATGCGGCCCTGAAAAAAAACATCACGTTTGCCAATCACAATCTTGCCACGGACAATGTTTTCAGCGAGGTGCATCTGATCGTGTGCCGCAACGTCCTGATTTACTTTGACAAGGTCCTGCAAAATCGGGTACTCAAACTTTTCCACGACAGCCTGGTGCGGGGCGGGATTCTGGCTTTGGGCAGCAAGGAGTCTCTCCAGTTCACGGAGGTCTCGGACAAATTCAAGATACTGAGTTCGAAATGGAAGATTTACAAGAAGACCAGTCTTTGAGCAAGAACCGTTATCAGGCTGCGGTGGTCGGGGTTTCCGCCGGCGGACTCGATGTCCTGGAAATCCTTTTGCAGGCCCTGCCGAACGGCTTTGGCCTGCCGTTGGTTATTGTCCAGCACCTGCATCCGCAGCAGGACGACTTTATGCTGGAACACCTGGCCAAATTCTGCCGCCTGCCGGTCAGAGAGGCCGAGGAAAAAGAAGCCGTCAAAGGCGGCGTGGTTTACCTGGCGCCTGCCAATTACCATCTTCTGATCGAGGCGGACAAAACATTCTCCCTCTCCATCGAAGAGAAGGTGAATTTTTCGCGCCCCTCCATCGACGTGCTGTTCGAGACGGCTGCGGACGCCTACGGAGCGAACCTTATCGGGGTTGTCCTCACGGGCGCGAACCGCGACGGGGCCGCCGGCCTGGCCCGCATCAAAGCCAAAGGCGGCATGGCCGTCGTTCAGGATCCGAAAACCGCCAAGTATCCCTGCATGCCCCTGGCGGCATTGGAAGAGGTCCAGGCGGATCATGTGCTGAGCATCGACCGAATCGGTCGCTTGCTCTGCGAATTTGGATAGTTTCCGGGAAACCGGACCAACCGGAATGGAAATGAAGACCATGGCAAAAATCCTGATTGTCGATGACAAGGAGAGCAATCTGCTGGCTCTCCAGAATGTTCTCAAAAGCCTGGATGTCGAAATCGTAAAGGCCTTGAACGGCGACGACGCCCTGCGGGCCACTCTCAACCACGATTTTGCGTTGGCGATTCTGGACGTCCAGATGCCGGTCATGGACGGCTATGAACTGGCCAGCCTGCTGCGCGGCGACCGGCGTACCAGGCATATGCCCATCATTTTTCTGTCGGCGGTCTACTTCGACGACCCCCACGTTTTCAAAGGCTATGCCTCCGGCGGCGTGGATTTCATCACCAAACCGTTCCATCCCGAGATCCTGCTGTCGAAAGTGAGGGTGTTCCTCGAGCTTAGCGCGCAGAAGGATGAGATTGTCCGGCAGAAAGCCGAACTCGAGGACCTGGTGGCGCAACTCGAGCGCCAAATCGAAGCGCGCAAGCAGGCCGAGCAGGAACTGTTCAAAGCCAGGATGCTCGAAGCCCTGGGCACGCTGGCCGGAGGCATAGCGCACGATTTCAACAACATGCTCACGGTAGTCTTGGGAAAGATCGAACTGGCCCGCATCAGCGCCAATGACAACCGCGTGGACCAGCTCCTCGACGCCGCTGCAAATGCGATCACGAAGGCCACGGAGCTTACCGGCAGATTCATCACCTTTTCCGGCGGCGGAAGGCCGCTCAAGAAGGCGGTCGTCGTCGAAACAATGCTGAGTTCCGTGGTTTCCGCGCTGGCCGGCTCCAATGTTCGGCACGAATTCCACTTGCAGGAAGACTTATGGAACATCGAAGTCGATGTCAAGCAAATGGACCAGGTCATCTATGTCTTGGTCGCCAACGCCAGGGAGGCCATGCCCCAGGGCGGGACCCTTGAGGTTCGGGCGGTCAATTGGGAGTCGGGGGGCGAAGAGGATGCGACCGGGCTTGCCTTGCGCGAAGGGCCCTATGTGAAAATTTCCATTGCGGACGACGGCCCGGGCATTGCCAAAGAGAACCTTGGCAAGATATTCGACCCGTACTTTTCCACCAAGCAGCGGAGCAGCGAAAAAGGAATGGGGTTGGGCCTGGCCATCGCAAATTCCATCGTCAGCAGGCACAAAGGCTATATCCAAGCGCAATCGGAAGCAGGCGCCGGTGCAAGCTTCCATATTTATCTTCCCGCGCTCAAATCCGAATCGTCGGCTCTTGAGCAACCGCGTATGACCGCGAAAAAGCATTGAACCGGGGCGATGAAAATGAACCTCATCCGGGTTGGTTTTTTCCGCAGGGTTTTATGCCGCGACAACTATCACGGTGCCTGGCCGGAAGCGTAGGGTGGGTGGGGCGGGACCCTGGCCTTCGGGGATGGTTCAAAGTATGTTCGGACCCGTGCCCTTCGAGCTTGAACGAAGCCCAACCCACCATTTCCCGAGCCGCATAGCTGTCATTCGTTCGAAGAAGCGACGAATTGGCGCGAAAAATGGTGGGTTGGACTCCTTGCAAGATTGTCGGGCCGTCTATTTCAAGAGAGATTGGATTGGCGCCAACACCCGGCCATCGACCCACCCACCCTACGATCCCGAACTAGCCCGTGCAGATTTCCGCGAGGGGGAATAAATCCCGGCAGAAAAAAATATCCCGAAATTGGATGATTTTCATCACCCCAGATTGGAGGTCGCAGTTGCCTGACTTTGAACCCCGGAAAACAGCCGAAAAAAAAAGTTTCCGAATCTCCGTCCGCGAGCTGGTGGAATACCGGCGGCGGTCCGGGGACCTGGATTCGACCTTCTTTGCATCCCCGCGCGCCGTCGAGGGCATCCGGCTCCACCAGAAAATCCAGAAGGAAAGGGGCGGGGAATACATCTCCGAACTCCCCGTTTCGTACACCGTCGAATCAGAGGATGTGGAACTTACGGTTTCGGGCAGAATCGACGGGGTTTTCGATTATTCCGACAGGGTGGTGGTCGAAGAAATCAAGACCACCCGAAAGGACCCGGACACCCTGGAGATTCCCGACGACCATCCGTACTGGGCGCAAGTCAAATGCTACGGCTACATGCTGGCCTGCAAAAAGGAGCTGGATCGCATCGACCTTCAATTGACCTGCTGCAACGCCGATACCGAAAAAATCCGCGAACTCGCGCGCACGTTCACCTTCGAAGAACTGGCTGCCTTCTTCAACGCCTTGACCGACGCGTGCTTGGAAAAAATCCGGGCCGCTCTCGCCTGGGGAAAAAAGCGCGACCAATCTTCGGAACTTCTCCAATTCCCCTTCGAAAATTTCCGTCCGGGACAAAGACGCATGGCCGCCGCAGTCTACCGGACCATCCGGGACAAGGAACAGCTCATCGTCCAGGCGCCCACCGGCATAGGCAAGACCATGGCCGCTCTGTTTCCCTCCGTTAAAGCCATGGGACTGGGGCTTTCTGAAAAAATATTCTACCTGACCGCCAGGACCACCGGACGAAGCGCGGCGGAAAACGCTCTGAAAATGCTGAACCATGCAGGCCTGTCCATCAGGTCGGTCACGGTTACCGCCAAGGACAAGATCTGCTTGAGCCCCGGAAGCCTCTGCAACCCGGTCGAATGCGAATTCGCCAAAGGGCACTACGACCGGGTCAACGCCGCCATGGAGGAACTCTTCGAATCCGACATCATCGACCGCCCCCTCGTGGAATCCGTCGCTTTGAAACACCGCGTCTGCCCCTTCGAATTCACCCTGGAAGCCGCCGAAATGGCCGACGCCATTGTTTGCGACTACAACTACGCCTTCGACCCGAGGGTCTATCTCAAACGATTCTTCCTGGGAGAAAAAAAGAACTACGCATTTCTGATCGACGAGGCCCACAACCTGGTGGACCGCGGCCGGGAGATGTTTTCCGCGTCTCTTTCCCGAAAGGGTTTCGTCCATATCCTTTCGAAAATCGGAAAAGGCCTTCCCCGCCTTTTCGTTCCTCTGGCCGATATTGTCCGATGGTTTTCAAGCCGAAAGAAAAAATGCGCGGCCCACGGAGGGTTCCTGGCGTTTGAAGCCCCCCCGGAATCCCTGTATCCCTTGCTGGAAACCTTCGTCCGCCAGGCCGAATTCTGGCTCATGGAAAACCGGCGGCATATCTTGCGCCAGGAGATGCTCGAATTGTATTTCGAGACCTCTGCCTTCTTGCGGGTCGCCGGCTTTTACGACAGCGGCTATGTTTCCTTTTTCGAGATCACGGGGATCGACATCCGAGTCAAGCTGTTCTGCCTGGACCCGTCCGTACCTCTGAAAAATGCCCTGAAACGCTGCGGCGCCGCCGTCTTTTTTTCCGCCACCATGACCCCCGCCGGCTATTTCCGCGAAGTCCTCGGCTGCGAAGACTCCACCCCGAACCTGAACCTTCCATCGCCTTTTCCCAAGGAAAACTGCCTGGTGGTCGTAGCGGACCGAATCTCCACCTACTACCGAAGAAGAGCCGAAACCAAGGATCAACTGTCTCGAATACTTACCGCCCTGGTCGAGCAAAAAAACGGCAACTACTTGTTCTTCTTTCCCTCCTATCAGTATTTGAAAATGGTCTTGGACATTTTCCCCGATGCGACAGGGGAAACCCCGCAGCCCCGCATTCTGGTCCAAAAACCCGGAATGATGGAAGCCGAGCGGGAAAAGTTCATCGGCCGGTTCGAAGACGGGGGCGACGAAACCTTGGCGGCATTCGCGGTCATGGGAGGCATTTTCGGGGAGGGAATCGACCTGGCCGGCGAACGCTTGTCCGCAGCGGCGGTGGTCGGCGTGGGTCTTCCCATGATATGCCCCGAAAGGGACCTGATCCGGGATTACTACCGAAAAAAGAACGGCCGAGGCTTCGATTTCGCCTACAAGTTTCCGGGAATCAACCGGGTACTGCAGGCGGCCGGACGCGTCATACGCTCCGAAACCGACCGGGGCGTAGTCCTCCTGATCGACGAAAGGTTTTCCAAACCCGCCTATAATGCGCTGCTGCCGGAACACTTGGAGATCGTCAAAATATGGGATACCGAACGTCTTCGAAAAACACTCGCGAACTTCTGGGGCGATAGATGGCTGCATAAATCGTGTGAATAGGTGCTCTCTCGATATGGGGCCATAGCTGGAAGCTCTGGTTACCTTTGCCGTTCCCCGCAAATCCACGATGAACCCACTGCTTTTTTTATGATTTGTCCGCAACCTATTGGAATTATTATATTTTTTTAAAGAAAAAAAATCAATCATGATTTTTGCTTGACAATTCGACATTTTTAAGTCATTTTGGGATTGATGCAATAGGGCTGCAAAAAAGCTGCCGACGATTTGTCGAAAATGCCAACCGGCTGTTTTCATCGGAGATACGAAATGTTTCTAACGATTTCGAGTCTTTTGGCATGATTTTTTATAGTTTTGCCACAGGATGCCACAGGCCGCCGCTCCATTCGGGTAGTGGCGGAAGCGTGGGGGCCGTTGGATTCGGCCGGCAACGGCCTCCTTTGCGGGGAATCGCCCCGGGACCGTGGATGGAAATCGTTTCGACCGATCCTCCCCAAACAAACCAGGCCGAGAAAGGAAAGGGAAACATGAAGAAAGACGACAGGATGGAAGCGCGGGAGGAGAGGATTCCCGCAACAAAGTCGAAGGAGGTCGCGGGTTTCGTGCCACCGGCTGCGAGGACCTTCTCGGGCGAGCAGATTCGGGCCGAAATCGGCCCCGCCCAGATGTGTTCTCCCAGCCCTTGCCCGCTGTCGCCTTGACGGTGCCCGCAGGCTTGAAGAAGACTCGCGAAAACAACAAAACGGAAAGGAAAAATCGATGATGATCTTGAAATTCGAAAAAAGCGGCGGCCGTGAAACGAAGAGGCGCGCGCCGGTGGTTGCAGTAGCCCTTGTGGCCATGGCTCTGCTTTTCGCCATGCCGGCGGGAGCCCAGGACGATTGGTCCAACAGGAGCCCGTCTTCGTCTCCTTCTTTGAGAACTGGCAGTAGAATGGCCAACATCATAACCACCGAAACATTCAACGGAATCCTCTTATTCGACGGTTATACAGGAGCTAGCGAAACTTGGGTGTACGAAGCTTGGGGCAATACCTGGACCCAAATCACGGGGTCCGCTGAGAATCCTACGGCAAGAAACGATCACGCATTGGCCGAATTGCCCGGAGCACAGGTGCTGCTGTTCGGGGGGTACGACCCCGACTATAACGGCGAAACCTGGGTGTATGACAATACCACTGGCCAATGGACCAATAAAAATCCCGGCGGATCGACTCCTTCGCCGCGATGGGGCCACGACATGGCATGGATCAGCGACGATCAAGTGCTACTGTTCGGGGGGTATGACAGTGATGGCTACAAGGGCGACACCTGGGTGTACGATTTGGGCGATAACGAATGGACCAATAAAAGCCCCGGCGGATCGACTCCTTCCGTTCGAAGATATCACGCCATGGAATCGCTCGATGATAATAATCGAGTCTTGCTGTTCGGCGGGCAAGGCAGTGTGGGAAGCGGCAGGGAAACTTGGGAGTATGATCTGAGCAGTAACCAATGGACCCAATTTTACCCGAGCACCCATCCCCCGTCCAGGCTTGCCCATAGCATGGCCTTGCTTACAGACTCGAACGAGGTGATCCTTTACGGAGGAGCCGGTGGTTATCGCGATACCTGGGCCTACGATCCAAGTACGCACGAGTGGACGGAGCTGTCGCCTTCTACGGTCCCCCCGGCAGCCGAGTATGACACCATGGCCAACGCAGGCGAAAGCGGGGTGGTTCTGTTTCTGGAGGAGGCGGGCGCGATGGAAACTTGGCTCTACTCCGCGCCGACCCTAGTGGAACTGGTTTCGTTCGTGGCGGAAAGCGGTCCGGAAGGCGCTACGCTCTCCTGGGAGACGGCTACGGAGATCGACTGCGCCGGGTTCCGCGTATGGCGCTGCGACAGCGCTGGCGGCGATTGCGAGATCGTTACGGACGACCTGATCGACGCCCAAGGCGACGAAGTAACGGGAGCGTCCTACTCGTTCGAGGACCACTCCGCCGATCCCGGGACTTTTTATCGCTACCGTCTGGAAGATCTCGAATACAGCGGCAAAAGCACCTTCCACGATACCACCGCCAGCTTTGTCCAGCTGGCGGCCGGTTGGAACATGATCGACGGCCCCGCACTGGCTGGCCAGCCGGTCGCCGACGCGCTTGCTTCGATAGAGGGCCGATACGCTGCAGTCTGGACTCTGGCCCGGGACGGATGGAAAATGTACGACCCGGTCCATCCCGCGCTCGGCGATATGGAGGCGTTCGAAGCCGGGAGCGAATGTTGGATCTATATGTACGAGGCCGGAACGTTGGCGTTGCAGTAAGCGGTCGGGCAGTCTTTCGCTATTGGCGCCTATCGGCTTGCCATTGGCAGGATGGATTCGATTGCGAATTCAGCTGAATTGCATCTTAGGAGCGTCCGCGCTCCCGTTCGCATAGCGTGGGAGCGCAATCTTTTGCAAACCCGGCGATTCGCTCGTTCCAATAAATTAAGAAACGGACAGGGAATCCGGATCCACGCCCATTTCCCGCAACTTGGCCGCCAACATGTCCGCGCGTTTGGATTCCTGTTCCGCGCGTACGGCCTCTTTCCTGGCCATTCTGACGGCTTCCTTGATGGAAGGAACATACTTGCCGGTTTCTGGGTCTACGATACGAAGAAGGTCGTCGTCGCGTTTTAGCGTCGTCTTCAATTCGAAGCTGTAAACGCTCCCGTCCTCGCCTGCCGGAATGGGTGAATAAACCCCGTTTTCCAGCCTGAATCCCGTGAAAGGCAGTTTCAGATATTCGTGCAGAGGGTCGAATACGAAATACTCCCGAACGCCCAGTTTCGCGTACAGCTGGGATTTCACGAGCAAGTCGTCGAGCATGGACGATTGGGACGTGATTTCGAAAATCAGGCACGGCGCGGCGTTTTCCTCCCACGTCTTGAAAGCCCGTCTTTCCAGATTTGCGACCCCTTTGATCACCATTACGTCGGGGGCTTTGCAGGCGGCGGGATTGCCCTTTTCGTAATACAGGAACATGTCCGCCGCCACATACACGTCGTCGCGGCCGTTGAAAAACAGCGACAGCGCCTGGAGCAGATGTATGCTCGCCCTGACGTGGTAGCCTGTTTCTCCCATGGGTTCTCCGTCCGATTCGGGGTATTCTGCATCGGAATCGTCGATTTCCCGGACATCGGCCTCTTCGTGCGCCGGGGTAAATTCCTCCGCGATTCCTGCTTCTTTATCAATCGTTTCCATTAGCGAATACCTTTTCTGTTTCGAGTTAGCTTTCGGCAGTCGAGACCCGGGGGCCGAAAACGAAGTCTGCAGACCGACGAATAGAAGGTCGAGACGGTCCAAGTCAGCCCCGCCTTGTTTCAACCGGAAACTGTTACTCGATGATCAGTTTTTTTTTCGTCATTCCCCCGAAAGCTTCGAATCCATGCGCTTCTGCGGATCTCCTGGATTCCGGGTCTCCGCTACGCTGCGCCCGGAATGACGGTCGCCTCGGTACGGTCGGCGGAAAAAACTTGATCATCGATTGTTATTTAAAAATACGAAATACTCGAAACCTTGTCAATTTGTTCGTATTCGTTTGGAATATGAACGACGCGGCTTGCAAGCAAATCGAGGGCGTAGTGGTTTTCTTTTTTTCGTCCGGCCATCCTCGGAATCATGGACGGCACGACATTGGTCGATTCAATCCTTGAAATTGAACCCCAGCCCCGGACGGCCCGTGGGGTAGAGTGTGCCGTCTTTGAGGACGACCGCGCCGGCGGTGGGGTCGTCCACCAAGTCGAGGTGGCCGTCGAGATCGGCGTAGGCCACGTTGGGCCTGGCCAAGGCGAAGTGGAGGCCTGCGGCGATGCCCAGAGCGGCTTCGTCCATGCAGCCCACCATGACTTCGAGGCCGGCGGCTCTGGAAACGGCGTTGATCTTGAGGGCTTCGTTGATGCCGCCCACCTTCATCAGCTTGATGTTGATCATGTCCACCAGATCTTTTCTGGCTAGTCGGAAGGCGTCTTTCAGGTTCATCAGGCTTTCGTCGGCCATGATGGGCTGGGGCGCCTTTTTGGTGACGCGGCCCAGCAGGCTGTCCTTGGTTTTGGGGGTGGGCTGTTCGATCAGTTCCAGCCTGGCCGGGCGGATTGCCGTCGTGAACTTCAATGTGTCCGCCTCGGAATACCCCTGGTTGGCGTCGAAACGCAGTTCGATACGTTTTCCCACCTCTTCCCGCACCTTGAGGACTCGCTCTATATCGTCGTCAACATCCGCTCCGCCTTTGAGCTTCAGTGCTTTGAATCCTTGAGCCACGAAACCTTTCGCTTTTTCGACGGTTTCCGCGACAGGCAGGATACCGATGGTGATGCTGGTCCGCATCCGGTTGCGAAACCCCCCGAGCATCTTGTAAAGGGGCAGTCCTGCGGTTTTCCCCATGATGTCGTAAAGGGCCATATCGACCATGGCCAGGGCCGAGGGGCGCTTTTCCAATCGCGGCCGCACCCGTTCAATGAGCATGATGGGACGCAGCGGGTCCGACCCCTTGAAAGCGGGAATGACGGTCGAATTGCATGCCTCCATCACATCGTCGGGCGTTTCGCCGGTGACCGCGAGATCGGGGGCCGCGCACCCGAAGCCGACAATTCCCTTGCTTGTCTCTATCCGGAGAAAAATGTTGCTGGCAGTGTCTATGGTTTCATAGGCGATGGTGTAGGGTTCGACAAGAGGCATGGTCACCGGCCATGCTTGCATGTGGGTGATTTTCGTCATGGACGGTTCAATATCTCCTGTGGTAGATTTCTTTGAGCGTCATGGCCTTGAGCTGTTCGACAAAGGCGACCAGGTGGCTGATCATCAGTTCCCACATCTTTTCGCCTTTTTCGGCGCTGGCCTTGGTGGGATCGCCCATCACCCCGCTGGCCGAGATTTTGTGGGTGTGCGCATACCAGGACACCCCGCGTTTGGAAGTAAAGTTAAGATACCGGCTGGAGAATTCGGGCACCTCTTTCTGCACGCGGTCGGTCCTCACCAGATGGGGGCGGATCGCCATGCTGGTGCTGGTTTCGATTTCGCCCGCATGCACGTCGTTCGGGGTTTCGACGAGCCGGTCGATATCCACGTCGCTGGTTTCGCCGGTGTCCACGCATACGAAGATGCGGGCGTCCCGGTTGATCATCTGCGCGGCGAAATTGAGCGACGGTGCGTTGCCGCCGTGGCCGTTGATGATCACCAGTTTCCGGATGCCGTTTTTGCTCAGGCTGATGCCGATGTCGTACACAAGTTTGGAAAGGGTGTCGTTGCCGATGCTGATCGTCCCCTTGAAGTCTTCATGGTGGTAGGAAACACCGTAGGCGATGAGGGGCAGAACCAATGGCTTGGGATCGCTGCATGCCTCGGCGACCTTCCGGGACAGGTATTCCGCGTCGAAGGCATCGGTATCCAGCGGCAGATGTGGGCCGTGCTGCTCGATGGCCCCGACCGGCAGCAGGGCGGTGTCCACGGTTCTGAACCGTTCCGCCGCGTCGGGCCAGCAGAGTTCGCCCCAGACAAAGGTGGCCGCGCCGGCCTCCGACTCCTTTGTCGGCGATGCGCCTTTTGCTTCCGCCTCGAAAGGGTAGGGCGCAGTCATGTCCGGGTGGGCGAACGGATCGCATGGCCGCCAGGAACTGCCCGATCCCCGGCGCTCGACGGCCCCCTCGGCATAGTTCATGTAGATGCCGTAGAGGGGTCCCCGAAGCTTGTCGGGGATGCCATGGACAGGGGAGACCCTGGCGTCGAAACGCAGCTGGACGGTTTCCGGGTGGTCTTTGATTTTTTTCAGGTCATCTGCGGCCATCGACAGACGGCCGGTTTGGGCCAGCAGGTGGAAAAGCTGCCCCAATTCTGCGGCTTCCTGGGTGTAGAGTCCCTTTTCATCCAAAGCCGCCAGGCAGGATTCGATCTGTTCCGGGGTGTAGCCGCAGCGGGCCGGATCTTCGTTCAATGCGGTCAGAATTCCCACGATGCGGCGGCATTTTTCGCACTTGCCGCACGGTTTGATCCGGTCGCCTTCCTTATGGGTGGCATGGCACGAAGTCTGGTGTTCCTGAAGATGGGGATAGCGCTTGACCAGGATCTTTTCGATGAGCAACTCCGACAAGGGACGCAACACCGAAAACTGGCTGACTCCCCACCCCTTGCGCTGAAAATAGCGGGACATTGCCGTGTCGAACCAGATGCTCTGGTCGTAGAGGGCGTCGTAATGGGTGATGCCCTCGAAAGTCTTGCGACGGGAGGTGTCGAATTCATCCCCGATGACCAGGCGGCCGATTCCCCGTTTTCGCAGAAGGGGAAGCACGCCGAAAAGGAAAACCGCCACCGTCCACAGGCGCACGGGGTATTCGTCGGAGCGGACATCGGCGAAATCCTTTCGGATGAAGGGCATGCGCCGAAGCATCCATGAAAACACCCGGTCTGCGTTGACCCACACCCGGGCCGTGTTGGGGATGTTGTCCCTGAAGTGCCGGTAGGCGTTCAAGGCGGTAAACCAGTGGCGGCCGGATTCATTGACGTAAATCGGATGGGCTTCAAGCCCGAGTTCGTCCAGAAGGCCGAAACTGAGCAGGCTGTCCTTGCCGCCGCTGGAGAGGATGCAGTGCCGGTTCGGGTCGGTTTCCCAGGTCTGCGAGGCACCGACGTACGCCCCCCGGAGCCGCTGGGGGAATACAAGGCGGGCCTTGAGATACCTCTCCTGCCGAACCGGGGGGAGATTGGCCGCATCGCCTGTCAGAAAGGGGTTGGGCTCCAGGAATTTTTTGACATAGATTTCCCGGGACGTGTTTTCCGCCATGTCCCTCAGAAAGCGGCGGTCGGTGTCGTGGAATTGCCCGTGGAATACGATCTTGTCGCAGAACAGGCCATAATTCAAGGCCACCTGGGCCGCGATCATTTCCGCCAGGTTCCGGGAGGCGGGTTCCCGTGGATCGAAAACGCTTTCTTCGTAAGTGTAAATCAGCTCGGTCCGCTCTTCTGCGCCGTTTTGCCGAACGCGATAAGGGGCCACCAGTCGCTTGCGTTCGACCTTCACGGGGCCGACGTCCAATCGGTCGAACACCTTCAATACGTTCTGGGAGTCCTCGGCGTTCGAAGCGATATCTTTGCGCGAGTTATTCATCGTTCACCTGTTTGCGTGCCATCATGTGCCTTTCCAAACGGGGCAGAAGGGCCTCCACCACCCCCTTGCCGCCGTCGGAAAGGGCGTCGAAGGCTGGCAGCCCCGCAATATTCCGGATGGCCCCGCAGACATGGGGAATCTCCTCCGCCGTCATATTTTCGTGGTTGACAGTGACAACGGCCACCGGGCATGCGGAAATGATTTCTATGGCTTGGATCTGCCGTGCCAGCGGCTGGATGGGATACCCCGGAAACCCGTCGTATTCGGGCCGCGCCGGGGCGTGCTGCAACACCACGGCATCGGGTCGGCCGGCGGCCAAAAGTTCGAAGCCGCCCGGATAGGCCGGGTTCATGAGGCTGCCCTGCCCCTCGAGGATGATGACGTCCGGACGCTGCTCATCCCAGGCACGGCAGACCGCGTATTCGATTTCGCCGGACACGAAATCGTTGACGAGGGAATCCAGGATCAGGCTGTAGCGGGCTCCCTGCATCCAGGCGGTCTGGCCGGTGCCGATCATTTCGGTGCGGAAACCGAGCGCTTCGAAGGCATGCACCATCAGCCATGCTGTGGTCCTCTTTCCCACCGCCGAGTCGGTGCCCAGCACCGCGATTTTGAAGGCGTCCACCTTTTCGATATTGCCGGAGAAAAAATGGAGCTGGTTTCTGGGCGGCGGCTTGCGGATGTCCCTGAGGGTGACGCCGTATTCTCGGGCCAACGGGGCGATCTCGGAGTCTTCCGACAGGAAATCGTGCAGGCCGCAGTCCACATGGAGTCCCATGCGGATGGCCGACTGTACGTCCTTTCGGGCGGCGGGGCTCAACCGCCCGCCGTCGGGGGCGATGCCGATCACCAAGTGGGTGGCGGGGGCGCCTGCGTTGGCGGCTGTCGAAATTGCAGTTTCAAGATCTGCAGTTATAGGGATGCCGCTTTGTCTGCCGTCGAGAACCTCGCCAGCGTCCTGGCCCGCGTAGCGGGAATCCACCACAGCCGCCACACGATAGCGCCGGGTGAAACGAACCAAGCCGTGGGCGGTTTTCCCGTTCAATGTGTTGAATGCGCCTTCGCAGTAAACGACGGCGTTTCCCTCGGGCGTATTTCTTTCGGTTGTCATCAGGCTTTCCTCCCGGTCAGGACGACCACGTACCGGTCATTGAGCAAAGGTGTCTTTTTATGGTATTCGATCAGGGCGATCAAACCGGCTGTGGATGCGGGCAGCACATCGAGCCCTTCCCGCTCGCGGATCAGGCGGGAATAAAAGCGCATGTTTTTGTCCGACGCGTTTCCGGCCCAGCCGTTGCTTTCACGGATGGCGGACAATGCGATGTCGCCGTCGATGGAATGCCAGTTGATTAAGGGCTCGTTGACCGAGGTTTCGTGAATTTTCTCGGGAACCAAATCTTCGCAGACGAACTTGTTTTTCAAGAACGCTTGGACAATGGGATTTTTACGGAAGGACGATCCCGCCACCATGCGGGGCATGCGGGAGATCTTGCCCCGGCGGTAGAGGCTTAGGAAACCCTTGAATACCCCCGAGAAGGTCGTCCCGTTGGAAACCGGCACTGCCACCGCCATGGGGGCGTCCCTCAGCTCGTCGTAGATCTCGTAGGAAATTCCCCCGTAGGCCCGAAGCTGCATGGCCGTGTTGTTCCCGCCGGGGTTGGCGTCGTACCAATCCGATTCCCGAGCCTGTTCGCTGGACACCGCAACCGCATTTTCATAGTCTCCCGGCACCCGCATGATCTCGGCCCCTAATCCCTCCATCTCGGCGATTCTGCGGGTGTGGTAGTTGCCTGGGATATGGATGACGCAGCGAAGGCCGGCCAGCGAGGCGGCCAGTGCCTGGGCCACCCCGTAATTGCCGCAGGTGGCCACGGCGATGGTATCGAACCCCCGGCGCAAGGCGTCCATGGCCTGGGCGAAGGCGATGCGGTCTTTCTGGGTGCCGGTGGGGTTGCCGCCTTCGAATTTGAGATAGATCTGACGGAGCCCCATCTCCCGTTCGATATTTCGCGCCCGGACCAGGGACGTGTCCCCCACCTCCGAGTCGATAATATCCTCGTAGGCCTCCAGCCGGTCGGCCAGAGGAACGGAGGCGTCCGACACGATCCGTCGCTGCCGCTCCAATTCCCTGACCACCTGGCCGAATTCCCCGGCGGCGCCATCGATCAAATCGTAAGGTTTGCCGTCGTCGGCAACATTGTTTGTTTTCAATTCCATAATTCTCACCGCTTGCTTTTTCTTGATTTTTCAGGAGAATCGCAATCACGATTGCATGCCAGTTCTGGCCTTTTAAAAAGGAACTCGCCTTTTGTCAACGAAAATAAGGCAGGCCTGCAAACGCGATATGAATAAATATCAGCATTGAAAACCGGACCAGTAGCTGGTGTCGGTATTCGGCAAAGAACGGTGTGGTTCGATGGAGAAGCCGATTGCCACAGCTTGACCGGTGCTGGATGTGGTGGGTCTTGTCCACATATAGGTGATGTCCGATTCGGATGCTTTTAAGAGGAGAGCATGCGATGGGAAGGCTTTTAAGGTTGAAGATTTCTTTTCGCGTGGCTATTGGGCGACCGAATCGAAAGACGAGAGAAGGAACGAGACCATTCCGGTGGTCATGAGCCGGAATGGTCTCGTACTATAGGGAAAATTTATTCTTGATTCGGCCGTGGCCAAAAGGAACGCGGACGCGAACCGTGGCAACTCGTCAGCTAACGAAGGGCCAAATCAGAAAACAAGTTCAAGTCGGGCTGTCGGACTACGGCAAGGCCAGATCGCAATCGGCGGTGACATACAGCCAGTAGTCGTTGCCCGCTTCGAAGGTTTCCAGGTCGCTGAAGGCTGGCTGATCCGGATCATTCTTTTGCCATCCGCTTGCGGTCAGTCCCCATACCGACGCGTAATAGCCTGCAATGGAGGACAGCGCGCCGGAAACGGACAGGCCTGCGAACGCGTCCCCGTCGAGGATGTTCCATCCGGTGACCAAGGCCACGTATCTTGCCGTAAGGTCGTGGAATGTGCTGACGCCGCTATAATCGATGTCCTCGAGTTGGTAAGAATAATCGGCCCCCCTCGCATCGAGGTCTTCATAAACGTAGGTAGCTCCAGTGACCGAATCGCCCTTGGCCGGTATCAAGGCGTCGGTGATGCGGACGTATTCCCCGTCTTTCGAGTCGCTGCGCCAAATGTGGAAACCGGCGTTGTCGATTTCGCTGGCCGTTTCCCAAGCTAGGGTGACGCTGTCAGAATAGCCGACCGAAGTGAACGACACCAGTTCGATGAGGTTCGGATCGTACTCGTAAGATCCGAGGATATTAAATTCGGTGTCGATTCCGGGAGCATCCGTTGCGTCAAGAGTTATAACTACCGCGCCTACATTGTTATAAAGTGCACCACCACCAGCCATAACGGTGAAGCCGCTGAAAAGAAAATTCGCAAAACCTGCCCTTGTTACTGTTTGTCTATATCTGGACCATCTTGAGGCGTCGGTGTAGATATCAATTACTATATCAAACGGAGAGTCGTAGACACTGACATCGATACCTATGGCGTCTGATCCACCGTAAGTCAAGTCCACGCCCACCCCCTGTGTAGCCAGGCCTGTATGGTTTAATGAGGTAGCGGTTCCGTCGTCCCCGTCATAAGTCATTGTCAATGAACCAGAACAATTGGTATCGCTTGAATACGAGATTGTTCCGCCAAAAGCCTGGGCGTTAACGCCACGCCCGCTATAGGCGCCGCCTGTATTAGTGTTTTCTGTTAACGATAGGACAATATCCCGTTCCTCCCCTATGATAATGCCGCCGGAAGTATCAGGAACAACCTGATATAGAGAATCAGGATCCCCTGTAATTTCAACCCATTCACTTTCAACATCAAAATCGTCAATGATCACTTGGCTCTTCGCGTCGGCTGCAATCATAAAGACCGAAACAGCTAACACAATAAAATATTTTAAGTAATACATAACCATATCCTCCTCGCAACAAGGTTCTCCAAATAACAAGTGGTAACTTTGCGGTAAAGATCGTTTCTTTTAAAGTCAAGGATTGTAGAATGGTACTCCATTTCTTCCGTAAGGTTTAGGGTGCCAACGGGCACGGAGACGGCGAACACATCTGAGCCGGACCGATTTCCGACTTGATTTCGTTTCCGGTAAATGTTCGGACCGACGGTATCTCGAACCTGTCTGATTTCTTCCGTTCCGAACCTTTCTTCTGCATGATTGACCCTTTTTTCTCTTCCATTTTCCCTCCTTTGCAATTTCAACGTCCCTATGTCGTTTTTTCTTTGGCTGCCGTTCAAGTCCGTAAGTCTCGCGATGGGACACAGCCATGGAACATTTTGGCGGATTACGTTGCGAAACCAACTCCGAACTGACCTACACGCAAATTCGCCACTCCGGCCAAAAGGCGAGATATGGTTGGCAGGCTGGCAAGAATTAGAATCAACCTATCAAAAAAGGTTTTTAATGTAAAGAAAAATCCGATTTCGGAAACCATGAATTTTTCGGCAGGATTCATCGTTTTTTTTATAACGGGATACGCCATATGGTTGCATTCGAGGCGTCGATAATCTCCACAATTGGAATTGTTGGTTTTCGGTACGCTATCGTTGCGTCAAGGCACGAAACGATGTATGGTTAAAATCTGACGACAGGTTGGGAGAAAGCGGCGTTGCGCCCCCGTCCTTATAAAAAGGGATTTGTCCGCATAAAAAGGGATTTGTCCGCGATTACGAAAAGAGCGATTACATTGTCGATAGAATCTTTTTTGGGAATAGGGTTGAAGAGAAAAATGATCGGCCGCTTCGGCTTTGCCTTTTTTGCGCTGGCGATTGACAAATGGAGCAAGCGATGAAAACTAATAAAATATTTGGTTTGTTGATTGCACTGTCCATCCTCGCGCCTTTCCGGACCGTTGCGGAAGCAGGCCGGGATAGCGTTTCGAAAGCCTTTGGCAGGCATCCCATATATTTCGTCGAAAACAGAGGGCAAGACGGTTCTGGGGCCAGGTTCTACGTCAGAAGGCCGGAGGGCATGATTCGCTTCACGGACGACGGAATCCGATTCGACATGCGGTGTGGTTCCGGTCCAGAAACGAACGCCGGGGGCCGTCGAGCTTCTTTTTCGTTGAGGTTTTGCGGTGCGAACGAATTTGCGATGTCCGGGCATGGCCTGCAAGAATATCGAGAAAGCCATTTCTCCGGGGCTGACCCCGCGAAATGGTTCGTAGGCGTGCCGTCCTACGGCGGAATCGTCTGTCGGAACGTGTACGAAGGAATCGACGCGAAAATATTCGGCACCGGGGCAAACCTGGAATACGAGTTCGTTGTCTCACCCGGCGCCGATCCGGGCAAGATCCTGCTGTCCTACGAGGGCGTAAGCCGCTTGGAGATCGGCGAAGACGGCGAACTGGCGGTCCATGCGCCGACCGGCGTTCTCAAGGAAAAAAAGCCGTACGTCTATCAGGACATCGGGGGCGAGCGCAAAGCGATAGAGGGCCGGTTCCGTCTCGCCGGCGACGGGTTGTCTTACGGGTTCGAAATCGGGGCCTACGATCCCGCCCGTCCCCTGGTCGTCGATCCCGTCCTTTATTATTCCACGTATTTCGGAAACGAGATCAAGGAGTACGGCTGGGGGATCGCGACAGACAGCTCGGGCGCGACCTATGTCGCCGGGTACGACGAAACCGGGGACCAAACGGGAAACGACGCCTTTGTGTGCAAATTGAGCCCCTCGGGCGAAGACCTGGTGTATGCCGTGTGGCTGAAAGGCGGCACGGACGACAACAACGACAGGGCGCTCGACATCGTCGTGGACGACACCGGCGCGGCCTATGTGACGGGAAATACCGCTTCGACGGACTTTCCCGTGACTGCGGGAGCGTATCAGACGGAGTACGGGGGCGGAGTCGCCGACGCGTTCGTCGTAAAAATCAATCCGGCAGGCGACGACCTGCTCTATGGCACCTTCCTGGGAGGGTCGGGCAACGACAACGGATTGGGAATCGCCCTGGGCCCGAACGGCAACGCCTATGTCAGCGGAAGGACCTATTCGACGAATTTTCCCGTGAAGAACTACTACAGCGATACGAACCAGGGAAGCACCGACATCTTCGTTTCCAGGCTGAACGCAAGCGGGTCGGATTTGGTCTTCTCCACCTATATCGGCGGCGGCGGGCAGGATTACGGCTGGAGCGTGGCGGCCGACGGGGATGGAAACGCATACGTAGGCGGTTTCAGCGAGTCCTCGAATTTTCCAGTGCAAAATCCTGTCCAAGGAACCAGGGGGGACGGAAGCGATGCCATCGCCCTAAAGCTGTCGTCGTCCGGGGACACGCTGATCTGGTCCACGTATTTGGGCGGATCGGGGAACGATTCCGGATACGATATCGCCATCGACGCGACGGGCAGTGCCTATGTGGTCGGACAGACCGAATCCGACGATTTTCCCGCTACGCCCGTCGACGTTTTCCAAAGCGAGCTGGCCGCCGATTACGATGCTTTCGTGGCAAAATTTTCACCGGCGGGCGACGCGCTCGAATACGCCACCTATCTGGGCGGAAACGGATACGAAGACGGAAGGAGCATCGCCCTGGACGGGCTGGAAGCCTGGACGACCGGGGTGACTGGCTCCACGGACTTTCCCGTCGAAAATCCCTATCAGGGTGGAAAACGGGGAAATTTCGACGCGTTTGCCACGAAACTGTCCGCAGACGGAAAAAGCCTGGTTTGCTCGACCTACATGGGAGGTGCCACGGACACCCTGACAGCATCCGTCGATTTCGGGCTGGCGGTCGCCTCGGACGCCGACGGGTTCGCCTTTGTCACCGGATACGCGGGCTCGGTCGATTTTCCGGTCGTAAACGCGTACCAGAGCAGTTTCGGAGGAGGCAAATACGACGCTTTCGTCCTGAAATACGAAGGCGAAGCCGTGCCGCTTTTGATCGAACTGGCCTATTTCAACGCGACCCTGCACGCCGACCGTGCGGTCCTGGAATGGGAAACCCTTTCCGAAATAGAAAGCGCCGGGTTCCATGTTTTGCGAAGCGCATGCTCGGACGGTAGCTTCATGCGCATTACGGACGCCATGATCCCGGCCCGAGGCTCGGAGGTCGAAGGCGGCGTCTATTCGTTCGAGGACTTGGGGGCCGGTAGCGGAGAATGCTTCTGCTACCGCCTGGAAGACATTGACTACAACGGCCTTGCCACGATTCGTCCAGAGACCGGAAGATCGCTGCGCCTCGAAGCCGGATGGAACCTGGTGGCGGGCGACGCGTTCGACGGACTTGCCCCAGAGGAAGGCCTGGGGGCCGCGAAAGAACATTGCCTCTCGGTCTGGACACTTCGGCAAGGTCGTTGGCTGGCCTATTTTCCCGGCGCATCCGGGGTTAGCGATATGGAGAACTTCGAGGCGGGAAGCCAATGCTGGATTTACATGGATCAGTCCGCAACGTTGGCGCTTCAGCCGTGCAAATGCCAAGAACTGCCCGCTTTCCGCGAATCTTTCGAACCGGTTTCGGCCGATTGAAACGCCTGCGCGAAAAGGAATATCGAAGAGCTTTTCAATGCTTGAATCGTCGGCATTGTTCTTGACAAAAAGAGCTTGCCCGTCTTAAAAATACCCTAGATCAAGCTGCAAGGCGGCGGGAATGCATCGCGTTTTAATCCATGCCCGGCTGGCTTGAACGAAAACCCGGACGAAAGGTGACAACAAAGGTGACGACAATGAAATCGAGGGGTGCCTCGGGGAACGCGACGCGCCGTCGCAACTCCGATTCGTTGGCATTTTATCGAAAAGACCATCGCATCGCTATTTTTTGGGAGAAATAAAAATGAAACGCATATTGATTTGCACACTGATGTTGTTCGCATTTTCGCCAGCGGCCCTTGTCTGCGCTGAAACCCAATCCGTGTCGGTTGTCTCCGACCGATACGGCGCCGAGGCGGATTTTGTCCTTCCTTCTTACGAACTGGAGGAGATTGCGCATTCCGACGGAAGCGTCTACCAGCGGATTCGCGTCGAAGGCTGGGGCCGAACCCGGGACAAAGGGCTTCCGGAGCTTCCCTTGACCGGAATCATGGTGGAGGGTCCCCAATCGGGGGCGATCCATCTGAAAATCCAAGAGAGTTCCTACGAAACCCTGCCGGGAATGAACATCTATCCCGTTCCGGAACTCGTCATGTCGGAGGAGACCGTCCAGACCGAGTTCTGCCGGGACGAAGAGGCATACGCGAAGGACGCCTTTTTTCCCGGCCCTATCGTAGAGGTCGCCAACAGAGGAACTCTTCGCGACACGTCCCTGGCCTTCATTCGAATCCATCCCTTTCAGTGGAACCCTTCCACCGGAGAACTTCGTGTATGCAAGCGAATCCGGTTCCAGGCGGTTTTCGAAGAACCGCTCTCCTCCGCGACGCGGTCGAGGCAAGGTCAATTCGACATTCGAGACGTGTTCGAATGGACGCCCGCCCCCGACGGAAACGAGCGAAGATCCACGAGAGCGGCCGGGGAGGACGCGATCAGGATCGGCATAGAATCGGACGGGATTTTCCGTGTCGCCTACGAAGACTTGGCCAGTGCCGGGATTGACCCTTCGGGAATCGACCACAGCCTCTACCAATTGTTCAACGGGCAGACCGAAATTGCGCTAAATGTCGTTTCGGGATCTTCCGGCCCCCTTTCGGAAGGAGATTATTTCGAATTCTACGGCCAGGGTGTGGATAACCAGTATACCGGCACCAACGTCTACATGCTGCGCTGGGGATCGTCGGCCGGCAAGAGGATGGCCGAGGAGAACGCCGAAGACGGGAGCGCCGGAGAGATCGATTCGTTTCACGACGTGATTTCGGAGGAAGTCAACAAGGAACTTTGGGCGAACACTCCGGGCGCGCCGGATGTGGACTACTGGTTCTGGGAAAAGATCGACGCACCTAAGACCGGCACTTACAACCTGACTATACCTTTCCCGGCGACAAGCCAGGACGGGGCCGAGGTCCGCGTCACGTACCAGGGGCGCTCCACGGCCCCGCCGGAAGACCCCAATGTTCATAATCACCATACTCTGGTCTACGTGAACGACACATTGGTCAGCGACGACGACAACAGTTACTGGGACGACGACGACGTGTACGTCCAAGAAATGCCTTTGACTTCAAACCCCTTCGTAAATGGCGACAACACGGTGAATGTCTATGCGCCGGGCGATACGGGGGCCGCAATCGACACCATCTATCTGAACCGCATCGAAATCGAGTGCGACCGATTGCTGAAAGCCGTGGATGACGAGCTGGCGTTCTCGGTCGATGGAAGCGGGCTCGTCGGATTGACAATCAAAAACTTTTCGTCCAATCAAATTCGAATTTGGGACGTTACGGACCCGGGGAACGCCAAGGAGCTGACGGGCTTCGACGTGCAGGCCGACGATACTACGTGGCAGGCCGCGTTCGAAGTCGAGTTGAGCGGAGAGCGTTCGTTTCATGCTTTCGCGGAAAGCCGGGTCGCATCCTCCGATAAAATCGAGAAAATCGAGCTGGGGATCTTGATGTCGCCGGACAACCGCGCGGACTACATCCTGATCACCGATTCCGAGTTCGTCTCGGAGACGGCTCCGCTCGTGCAGTACCGGCAAGGCCAGGGAATGCGGACCTTCGTCGCGGGCATGGACGAAGTCTACAACGAGTTCTCCTACGGTTTGGTCGATCCCGCCGCCATTCGGGATTTTCTGCAATACGCCTTCGACAACTGGCGGTCGCCTGCGCCGCTGTATGTGTTTCTTCTGGGGGACGCCAACACCGACATCAGGGATTATGAGGGTGGCGGGAAAAAGAGCCGTGTTCCTCCCCACATGATCTTCACCACCGGGGTGGGCCTGACACCCGAAGACAACTGGTATGTGTGCGTACAAGGGGATGATTCATTTCCGGACATGCTGGTCGGAAGGGCGCCTGCGAATTCGGCTCAGAAGGCGGCGCAAATCGTCCAGAAGATTCTGGACTACGAAAGCTCCGTATTCGATCCGAAAAATGCGTTGTTCGTCGCCGACGACGATCCCCAATTCGAAAACCAGAACGAAATTATCATCGAGCACCTGCTGCCGGATTTCCAGGCCGTACGGGTGTATCAGAGAACCTATGGCTCTGGCTCCAAGCAGGCGATCATCGATGCGTTGAACGATGGCATGATGATGACCAATTATTCCGGCCACGGTTCTGTTAAAAATTGGACCAACATGTTCTATAGTTCGGATATCGCTTCCCTGTCGAACGCAGGTCGTCTGAGCTTCGTGACCATGATGACCTGCATCAACGGCTATTACTCCCATCCGGACTACTACTGTATGGCCGAACAGTTCATGGCGGAGGTTGACAAGGGGGCCGTGGGTACGTTCGCCCCTAGCGTATTGGGTTATCTCTGGGAGCAGAATATTCTGGCCGACGAATTTTACGCCAACGTGTACCAGCGGGAAATCGGGGAAATCGGCGCCGTGGCTGCGGATGCCAAGATCAGGGCCTTCGACAGGGGCATATCGGAGTTGAGCGTCTCGGTCTACACGCTGTTCGGCGACCCTGCTACGAAATTGAAGATACTTCCGGGCGACCTGAACGTCGATGGCGTCGTCGATCTTGCAGATGTTCAAATCCAGTTGCAGATATCGACCGGCCAATCGCCGTCGGATTTCCATCGACTGGCCGATGTGGACTCCGACGACCGCGTCGGGGCGCAGGAGGGCGTTCACGGCTTGCGGGAAGCCTTGGACCAGTAGCGCATTGTTCCGTCGAATTGCCAGAAGACGACGCTTCGGGGACAGCGCTTTGAACCGCATCCGGAATGCTATTTCCCGGAAACAGCTGGCGCGGCTGGAGCGATCGTTGCTGCTCGTTTGGAAAAGCGCTCCCGGCTGGACCGCCTCCGGCGCGGTTCTGATGGTCGTGCTAAGCGTACTGCCTTTGCTGACGCTGTGGCTGATGAAACTGCTGATCGACGCCGCCGTAGGCGTCAATGGGCCCGGAAACGCATTGGGAAGCGTACGGGACCTTTCCCGGGTCAACCTTTTGATCGTCTTTCTGGGAATCGTCGCCCTGGCCAAGGCCGCCTGCGAATCCGCAGTCTCCGCCATAGGGGAACTGAGGACCCAGCGGGTCAGGGACCATATTCAAAACCTTCTCCAGCGCAAGTCCTCGACCATCGACCTGGCGCATTACGAAAATCCGGACTATTACGACACGCTGCACCGCGCCCAGGAACAATCCCCCATGCGGACCGACCGTATTTTTTCGAGCCTGGCGCAAACGATTCAAAGCGGCATATCCTGCGTCGCCATCGCCGGGCTTCTGATCGCATTCAATTGGATGATCCTGGTCATCGTCGTGCTCGCCTGCCTGCCTTTGGCTTTCATCAGGGGCAAATACGCCCTGTCGGTCTACCTGCTCAACCGGCGACAATCCGAGGCCGAGCGCAGGGCTTGGTACTACAACTGGATTGTCACCCGAAACCCGTATGCCAAGGAAGTCCGCCTGTTCGACCTGGGGGACTTGTTCAGAAGAAGGTACCGGCGCGAGCGTGCCGGACTGGTCAAGGAAAGAACCGCGCTGGTCGCAGGCCGCGCCTTTCGCGAAACCGCCACCCAGGCGTTCGCCGTGGCGGCGATATACGGCTCGTACGGCATCGTCGTCTGGCAGACTGTCCAAGGCGCTTGCACGCCGGGCGATTTGGTCATGTACATTCAAGCCATACAAAAGGGACAAAGCCTTTTCCAGGGAATGCTGAAGAGCATGGCCAATTTCTACGAGGACTATTTGTTTCTTTCGAACCTGTTCGACTTTCTCGATTTGGAATCCGAAATCGTCGCGCCGGAACGTCCCGTGCCCGTGCCCAGGCCCATACGAACCGGCATCCGGTTCGAAGGCGTGGGATTTCGATACGCCGCAAGCGCGCGCCTCGCGCTCAGAAGCATCACTTTGTCCATCGAGCCCGGCGAAGTCGTCGCGCTGGTGGGGGAGAACGGTTCGGGAAAGACCAGCCTCGTCAAGCTGCTATGCCGCCTCTACGACCCGTCGGAGGGGCGAATCGCCATAGACGGCATCGACCTGCGGCGATTCGATCCCCGGCTGCTGCGCAAGGAAATCGGCGTGATATTCCAGGATTTCGCCCAATACCACCAAGCCGCAAGGGACAACATCCGGTTTGGCAACATCGATATCGAACCGGGCGACGGCCGGATTCAAGCCGCTGCGAAGGAAGCGGGCGCCCACGCAGCGATCTCCGCTCTTCCCCAAGGATACGACACCATGCTCGGAAAATTTTTCCGGGAGGGAGAGGAACTGAGCATCGGGGAATGGCAGAAGATCGCGCTGGCCCGGGCATTGCTGCGGGACGCCCAGATTCTGGTGCTCGACGAACCCACCAGCGCCCTCGACGCTCTCTCGGAATATCAGGTGTTCCGGCAGTTTCGCGAGCTGGTCCGGGGCAGGACGGCGATTATCGTCAGCCACAGGCTCTACACCGTCAAAATGGCCGACCGCATATTCGTCATGAAGGACGGCGAGATCGTCGAACAGGGAAGCCATTCGGATTTGATGGCTGCCAAGGGCTTGTACGCGCAGATGTGCGAAACCCAGGCCGAATGCTATGGACTGAAATAATGAGGCCCATGACGAGAAAAAAACGGAGAATGCAATGAACGAATCGCGCGCTCGTCGATCAATCCTGCCGCACGTACCGCTGGAATCCATCCGGGTGGATGGCGGCGTCGTCCTGGTTCACCGGGAATTGCCGGTTTTCTGCGCGACCAACGAGGTAGGCTTGGCTTGCGCAGGCTTTCTGGACGGTCGGCATACCGCCAAGGACTTGGCGGATTTCATCGACGAGAAAAGCCAATGCGGTCAAGAAGCGGCGTTAGAACATGCCGAAGCGTTTCTTGGGTCTTTGGAAAGGGCCGGCTTCTTCGCTCGCCGCAGTCCTCTCTCTTTGCCCATGGACCTGGATAGCCTGTTTATCCACGTCACCAACGCCTGCAATCTGAAATGCCGCCATTGCTACGCGGTATCCGGGCCGGGAAAAGCCGCCGCTCTGAGTTTGAAAACCGTGCGCGCCATGATCGAAGAACTCGCCGGTCGGGGTGGAAAGGCCGTCACCTTATCCGGGGGAGAACCTCTGTTATGGCCGCACTTGGAGGATGCGATCCGATTCGCCTTCTCCTGCGGTCTCGCCGTTCAAATCCTGACCAACGGAACGCTGCTGAACGAAACCTGGGCCGACGTGTTCCTTTCGACCGGCGCAGGCGTGCAAGTCAGCCTGGACGGACCTTCGGCGCAAATCCACGAGGTCCTTCGCGGCCCGAAAAGCTTCGAACCTGCCGTGCGCGGCTTGAAAATTCTCAGGGATGCGGGCATGAGTAGAAATTCGCTTTCCGTGTCCGTCCAGATCACCCGCCCTGTGGCTGCGGACCCGGAATCCATGATCGCCCTGTCGCACCAATGCGGTGCGGGGCTCGTCCGGTTTTTGACATTGCGGCCGGCAGGCCGCGCTGCGGAAGCCGACGCACCGCTCGGGCTGTCGTTAGAAGAGACCTTGGGGTTTTTGGACAAGGCGGACGCGGCGCGCGAAAAATGGCGGGGCCGAATAGAAGTCACCACTGGAATCACCGGGACCGGGCTCGACTCCGTTCCCAGTCCTTGGTGCCCCGTGGGGCGAAAGCTGGTGATCGCTGCGGACGGAAGCGTCTATCCGTGCGTTCTCATGATGGGACCGGAGTTTCTCGTCGGGCATGTCGGAGAGGGATCGTTGACGGAAATTCTCTCCGGAACTCGCATGAAGGCCGCAACGGAAGCCGTCCACAGACGCATGGACGAGATTGCGGCATGCAAGCGTTGCGAGTGGCGGGCCTTTTGCCAAGGCGGATGCGCGGGCATCGCGCTGGCCGGTTCGGACACGCTGCAAGCCAGGGACGGAATGTGCCAATGGCGAAAGAATTGGTACCGTTCGGCCGTGCAACGACTCGTAGGGACCGGGGCTTAAAGAACGACCCATGGGAAGTCGCAAAATAGTCTCGCCGAAAATCGGCAAAGCGTTTTCGGTCGTCGAGGCCGAAGGTCCGAGCATGATGCCTCTGATTCAGCCCGGAGACCACCTTTTGCTCGCCGTTTGCGAAAACGAAAAGCCGCGCGTCGGCGAGCTGATTGCCTGGTCGGGTGGCGGCGTCACCGTCGTTCATCGACTGGCCGGGTTCGCGAGCGACGGCTGGGTTGTGGAGGCCGGGGACGCCGGGCTGGTTTTTGCCCGACGACGCTCCGGCCAGGTCTTTGCCCGCGTGGCGGCCGTCGCTCCGGAACAAAAGGCCCCTTGGGTTTTCATCGGACGCCGCAACCCGGCGGGGCTGGTCATGCATTTGGCCTGGAAAAAGATCTTGCCCGGCAAGCGGGCCAGGTTTCTGATACGACATATCGACCGTATAACAAGGAGGATTTGGCAGATGAAACAGAAGAAAACGACGGCGGCTGCGCGAACCCCGGTCGTGCAGGAGGTGGGAGAGGAACTCATGGTGTACGACCCCTCCACGGGAGACGTGCATACGCTCAACAGAACGGCCAGGATCGTCTGGCGCATGGCGGAAAAGGGAGAGTCGGAAGGGGCCATCTGCGATCACTTCCGGAAAAGCTACCCCGACGCCCCGGAAGACATGGAACAGTACGTCAGGCCGGTCCTGGATATTTATCGCAGAGTGAACCAAGGGTCCGGTCGATGAACCTCTTTCGTTTCCGGATGCTGGATGTCGCGTGGTCTGTCCGGACGGACCCGCCCGAACTCGCCGAGGACCTTGCCCGCGTGTTCGGCCTCTTTCTATCGACAGAGCAGGACGCCGCCGGGCAGGAATTGCGATTCGAAGTCCTGTCGTCCGGAAACCAGCCCGAACTGAAGCGCCCGGACGGGCCGAACGTACCGCTTCTGCCGTCTCCATGGACGTTCCCCCATCTTCACATGCTGATCCTGACGGCTGTTTTCGAAAGAGTGGAGAACTACCTGCTCGTCCATGCGGCTTCCGTGGCTCGCCACGGGCGCGGGATCGCCGTCTGCGGACCGTCCGGCTTCGGAAAGACGACCCTGGCCCTTGCCCTTTGCGACAGGGGATGGACCGTTTTGTCGGACGAGTTCGCGGTGCTCGACCGAACGACCCGGACCCTTCTGCCGTTTCCGCGTCTTCCCGGAAGCAGGGCGCCCCATGGAAGCGACTGGTGGTCCGTGCCAGACTTGTCCGGGACGAAAAAATGGTATCCCCCGGTGGAGAGTTTCAGGTCCGAAATCGCACCCGGCACCGTGCCGCTCCAAGCCGTTTTTCTTCTGCAAAGCCGAGAGTCGGCTGTCGATGGAGGGCTCATTGTGACACTGCGCGGCAGAGAGGGGGAACGGGCGTTTCGAGATGCGATGAAATCGGCTGGGGCCATGCTGTCGCCGACCGTTTCGGAAAAAGGCCCCGTTGTTTGGCTGCAGTTCGAAAAAGCGGAGGCCCAAGCCGCCATGGAGATCTGCGATGCCGCGCAAGACGCGGTTGTTTCCGTGGAACGCATCGTTACGCCGCCGACCCGGGACGACTGGTCGGAATCGCCCTCCATAAAACCCGTGCCTGCCGCAAGAGGCACCTTGGAAATTCTTCGCTATCTGCGCAACCGGGGACCGAAAAGCGCCTTGTATCGCGAAACCGGCGGCGACTTGGGGCGAATGCTGCTCGAACTGGCGGGCCTGGTGTCCGATGTCCCGGTATATACACTGAAAGTCGGGGTGTTGGAAGAAATGGTTCGATGCGTTTGCGACTTGCAGCCAAGGCGTTCAGATTCGGAACCATAGCCGCGATTTCTTATATTGACAAAGGGCTTGGTTGTTATTTCGGCCGTACCTCTGCATAACGCGGACGCGAAGCGTCCTGGTATGCATTCCAACGCGAAGCGTTGGAACGAGACGGACGAGACGGCGAGAACATGGCCGAAAAAGAAATCAATCCCTTGACAAAGTGTACGGCGGATGCAGTGGATAGTCGGCGGGCGCGGCTGGAAGCTGGATGCCAGGATGCGCTTAAACGATTTTCCATTCGGCGACATTACGCTTTTTCGAGTCGAAGTTGATTCCCACCAAGACGATCTTTTTCCCTTTCGGCCTGAATTGGGCGTCGTAGCCCTTTTCCCTGATCTGGCGGATGGCGGCATCGGCGCTTTGGTCGCACTTGAATTCAAAGGCGTGAAAAGAGCAGGAACCTGAGAAAGGATATCTTGACTTCCTGGTTCGGGTAGCGGAATGAATAGGTATAGCCTTTGAAATCCTTGATGGTGATGTAGCCGGTCTGGAACAGCAGCGCTTCGGGCTGGAGGCGTTCGATGTCGTAGACGCTGAAAAATTCCTCCTGCATTTTCAGGTCTTCGATTTTCGCCAGGGGATAATTTTTCTCCTTCAGCAGGTTGACCAGGAAAGTCGGAGTGCCGGTTTCAAACCAGTAGTTTTTAAAGGTATTCTCGTCCAAAGCCCTCAGGACCGAAAACGGATTGTAGATACGGACGTTTTTTTGCGAAAAACGATAGCCGTCGTAGTGGCGCGCCAGTTGTTCGAGGACATTTTTCGCAGTATGACCGGTCTTTTCGGCGAATTGCTCGATATGCGCGGCAAAGCAGGTTTCCAGTTCGGATTGGGTATATCCGAACATCTCCGCATATCGGCCGTGCATGGTGATGTCCGTCAAATTGTTGAGTTCCGAAAAAATGGAGACCCTGCTGAATTTGGATACGCCGGCGATAAAGACGAATCGCAGCGCCGAGGTGACTTCCGACTCCGGTACGGATGCTTTCGAAAGAAGAATCCCCAATGGGAAGGCTTTGAAGTTGGTCCATTTTTTTCCCTTGTTACGTGCGCGTCAATAGGAACAACATATGGTTGCTATGGTAGCATGCAATATCTGTTTTGAAAAGAGCGGCTGTCCGTCAAGGACGCTCAGAGCCTGTTGTTCAATACCGCGTCGATCTCTTCCGACAAGACTTCGATGGAGTAGGGTTTCTGGATAAACCCGTTGCATCCCCTGTCCATGATTTCGTCGGTGCGCCAATCCTTGCCGTAGCCGCTGGACAGCAGCACCTTGACCGCCGGGTTTATTTTCCGCAGCGCGTCGTAGGTCTCGCTTCCCGTGGTGCCCGGCATGATCATGTCCAGAATGACCAGGTCGATGGTCTTCCAGTCGTTTTTGAACAGGGCGACGGCCTCCGCGCTGTTTTTGGCGACCACGACGTCGTAGCCGATTTTTAAGAGCATCTTCGCTCCGATTTCAAGGACCATTTGCTCGTCGTCGATCAGGAGGACCTTTCCCCGTCCTTTTCTGACAATGGTTTTTTCCTCCGGGACATAGGCCGTTTCCAGTCCGGAAAGCGGCAGATAAATGAAGAAGGCGGTCCCCTTGTCCGGTTCGGATTCGACTTCGACGAACCCCGAATGGGCTTTGATGATGCCGTAGACGGAAGCCAGGCCCAAACCGGTCCCTCTGCCCATGGGCTTGGTGGTGAAGAACGGGTCGAAAATGCGCTGTTTGGTTTCCGCATCCATGCCCGTTCCCGTGTCCGCGACCCTGATCAGCACGTATTTTTCCGAAGTCAGTTCGAGGGGCTTGCTCAGAAGGTCCACGCGGTCTGCGACCGTGATGTTGACGAAAAGATCGCCGCCTTTGGGCATGGCGTCCGCGGCGTTTACGAAAAGATTGAACAGCACCTGCTCGATGCGCGCCCTGTCGACTTCCACAAGCGCCTTTCCCTCGTATTTCTCCATATGGATGGCGATTTCTTTTCTGGCCCTTCCGAAGGTTTCCAGGCTTTCTTCCACGATCACGTTGAGATCGGCCGCTCCCACTTCGAACTTGTTTCTTCGGGAGTATCCCAAAAGCTTGCCGGTCAGCTTGGTGCCGCTTTCGATCAGCTTGTCGATGTTTTTCAAATGGGGATAGACGGGATCGTCCGGGGGCATGTCGTGCATGATGACCGAAACGTTGCCCAAAATGCCCATCATCAGATTGTTGAAATCGTGGGCGATGCCCCCTGCCAGCGTGCCGATGGATTCCATTCTCTGCACCAGGAGCAGTTGCTCTTCCAGCTTTTTTCTGTCGGTGATGTCCCTCAAAATGACCAGGATGCCCGCGGGTTTGCCGTCGTGGTCCTCGAAGCGCGAAGCGCTGATGCTCACATGAACCAGCTGGCTGTCCTTGGTGTATCGTTTGGTTTCATAGCCGCGACACGGGGTCCCCTCGTGCAGAACGCCCTTGATGAATTCGGTGGTTTTGGCCCGTTCGGTTTCCGGGAGATACGGAATTCGTTTGCCCTTCAGGTCTTTGAGGGTCCATCCGAACAGTTCCGTGAAAACGTGGCTGACATAGGTGACCTTGCCGTCCAGGTCGTAGATGACGATGGCGTCTGCGGAAGAGTTCAGCAGGGAGCGGTACAACTCCTCGGCCTTCAGGGATTCCTCGTAGAGCCCCCGGTATTTTTCTTCGCTCTCGTTGAGTTCCTTCTGGGCGATTTTCAATTCCGACAAGCGCCTTTCCAGATCTTCGAAGGACTTTTTCAGCTGGGTTCGCATGGAATCGAAGGTGCGGCCCAGTACGCCGATTTCGTCCATTCTCTCAAGGATGCTCGAATCCACGGCAAAGTCCCATTTTCCGATGCCGATCTTTCCGGCGGCTTCCGTCAGATTGGCGATGGGGCCAATGTATCGCAGGGCGGAACGTCTTCCCAGCCAAATGCCTGCCGCAAAAATGGCAATCATGAGAACGGCCCCGGCAACCAGGACCTCTTTCTCCCATACGGCTGCGTAAGTCAGGTAGTTCCTGACGACTTGTTCCGTCCTGGCTTCCAAGGCGCGCGACGGTTCCCAAAACTCGTCGGCGTAGGCCGTGGCGGCGATCATGAGCGTTTTTCCGTTGAATTCGACTCCGACCGGCGCCATGGCCATGTATTTCTTGTGCGTACGGCCGTCGGCGTCTTCCCAGTCGTAATATCCCGAGACCTCTATCCCGGCAAGGGACCTTTCGTAAATGCTCCACCACTTGGGCAGTTTTTCGGACAAAAAATGCAAGGGCCGGTCGATCAAATCGGCATTGGGATGAAAGCGCATAATGCTGGTTTTCGCTTCGTACATGCACGTGTATCCGCGCTTGCCGACCTTTTGAATCGCGATTTTTCCGAACAGCTCGTTTTTTTGAAGGTCCTCCATGCTTTCCAATGGGTTGGACAGAAGAAAGATCCGGGCCTGCATGGCGACATCCAGGGCTTTCTGGCGAATGCCTCTTTGTCCGGCTTCCTCCAGCATGAGTCTTGCATCGGTACTCAGCTGCATCGAGGAGTCGCGAATCGTTTCCTCGATGCGGTCTCGGGCGACCAGCGCTCCGACCAGGCTGAACAGCAGAAATATACAAAATGGAATCAGGGAAACCAGAAGATACTCCCTGGTGAACTTTTTGATCAAGGATTGGTTTTGTTTTTCGTCTTCCCCCATTCACGCTCCTTTTTTTCGTCCGGTCGAAACGCAGATGCGACCGTCGGGAAACAAGCCGGATTGCAATGCGCGTGGCAATGCATGTCGCCGTCCCCGGATCGTATCCGCGATCATGGGGACGAATTGGGGGGAACATACCAATGATCGGGCGGAATTGTCACGGATAATTTGAAAATGGACTGGCGACCGCCGTTTTTTTTCGAAAATTAAATACGGGTAAGAATCTCTATAAAGGGGGATTGCTGCATGCTCGGGATTGTTCGGCCCTTGAAGAATCAACCCGACATTGGCTTTGCGATGAATCTATGCGGCTTTTTTCGGTTTGTTTTTCGGGTGGATAGGCGGGATGGAAAAGCTCCATTTTTTCGCACGGATTGGGTTGCGCCGAGTTGTTTGTGGGGCATGCGTCGCATGCGTCCAGAAAAGGTTTCAGCCGCGCGCCGATGCCGGGCATTTTCCGAATTCGCCTGGCAAGCCGGTTTCTCATGGAGGGCCATGCGCAGTACAGCAAGACAAATCCGATGGCAATCAGGAAAATCCCCCCGGGAAAGGGCGTGATAAAGAGGGAAAACCCGAGGCAGATCAGAATGACGGCCAAGGCGGTCCGGATGGGTTTCGGAATCTTTCCTATGCGACAAGGCGTGTTGGATTTCACTTTTTCCAATCCATGCTGATTGTTTTCACTCCTCGAAAAGTTTTACGAAAAAAGGGATGGTTCATCGCGGATTTGTGGGGATCGGAAAAGGTAACCAGAGCTTCCAGCTCTGGTCCCATATCGCGAATATGCCGCCGCTTGGAATCCGAGACATGCCAGACCAGGATGGTCTGGTTACCATCGACGCGCCTTTTCCCACAAATCCGCGATGAGCCAAAGGGATAATCTCCCCTTCGCGTTTGAAAAAAGTGAAATCAGGATTAGAAAAAGGTTTGTTGCTTTCTGCAGGGCGTATCAAAAAACAAGCCTTAGAAAACCGATAGCAATCAATGCGGCGAAATAAAGGCCCGCGAAGACTGCCGGACGTACCACCGCCGCTTTCAGGATGGCTTTGGAATCGAAGGGCTTTGCCGATTGGCGTCGAATCATCGTCAAAAAATAAAGATCGGACAGGACG
This sequence comes from Desulfobacterales bacterium, assembly GCA_963674505.2. Taxonomy (GTDB): domain Bacteria; phylum Desulfobacterota; class Desulfobacteria; order Desulfobacterales; family SKZT01. Next base: position 2,796,231 of record CAXXIG010000001.1, on the reverse strand, counting down.
ATCCAGGCGCCTGCGATCAGCTTGAATATGCGGTTGGGGCCGTAGAAGATGGAAAGGTCCGTCAGGCCGAAAGAGTTGGTCGTCAGGACCGTTGCCGCTCCCATGAACAAGCCCAGGGGGATGCTCGCCGACATGGCCAGGAAGATGACGACCCACACCAGCAGTATCCGGGTTTGGGCGTCCACCACCGGCTGGCTGTCCAGGCGGAACGTCCTTTTCAGCAATCTGGAGATAAAGTAGCCGAAAGCTTCGCCTCCTCTCAGATCCAGTACCTGGCGTTTTTTACGGCATATAGCAAACGGCGCATGTCCTCCGGATGGACATCTCCGATGTTGCCGATTCGGAATGTATCGTTGTCGGTCACCTTGCCGGGATAGATCACGAACCCCTGTTCCTTGAGCTTTTCATAAAACGATTCGAATCTGTATTCCGGATGTTTCGGGCTCAAAAAGGACGTGATGATCGGCGATTGCAAATTGGAGGGAAGAAGGGTCTCGAACCCGAGGTCCCGCATGCCGGACACTAGGATCTCGTGGTTCTTTCGGTATCTTTCGTGGCGTTTTTCCACCCCGCCATCCTCTTCCAGTTCGACAAGCGCCTGGGCGAACGCCCTCACCGTGTGGGTGGGGGATGTGAACCTCCACTTGCCGTTCTTGCGCTCCATGGTTTCCCATTGGTCGTACAAATCCAGGCTGAGGGACCGCGCGTTGCCCTTGGTTTTTAACAGGGCTTGCCTGGAAACGACCGCGAAACCGAAACCAGGGACCCCCTGGATGCATTTGTTGGCGCTGCTGACAATGTAATCGGCCCCGATTCGCCTTGCGTCGAAGGGGATGCCTCCGAAGCTGCTCATGGCGTCCACGATGTATTCCTTGCCGTGCTTTTTGACCGTCGCCCCGATTTGGTCCACGGGATTGAGCATTCCGGTGGTGGTTTCGCAATGGACCACGGCGACGTGGGTGATTGCGGAATCGGCGATCAAGGCCTGTTCGAGTTGTTCCAGAGACGGGGGCAGGATCTCGCCGAAGTCCAGCGCCACGTGGTTGACGCCGGTTCGTTCGGCGATGGTCGCGATTCGTTTCCCGTAGGCTCCGTTGGCCAGCACCAGCAACTTGCCGTTTGCCGGCACGGCGGTGGTGACGACCGATTCCACGCAGAATGTCCCGCTACCCTGCATCAGTACGCTGGTGTAATTGTCCGACGAGGTGGCCAGGCGGACCAGTTTTCGGCGGATGTCCTGCACGATCTCGTTGTAGTCGTCGTCCCAGGTGCACCAGTCCCGAAGCATGGCGCTCTTGACCGTCTTGGTGGTGCTGAGGGGGCCGGGGGTCAGAAGAACATACGGGTTGTCCGGCAATTGCGAAAGATCCATTTCCTGCGACTCCTTAATGTATGAGGATTATTATGGTTGAGACTTCTTTTTGTCAGATGTCCGCCCAAATTCCAGATGCCTCCACGACCTGCAAGGCTTCCTCGAAAATGTCGAGGGCGCGCTCCAAATCCTCCCTGCGGATGTTCAACGGGGGCGACAGGGGAATGAAGCTCCCTTGGGATGTTTTGAAGCTCAAGCCCCTTTTCAGGCATTCGTACATCAGCTTGTCGGCTTCGTCCTCGGCCCGTTCTTTGGTTGTGCGGTCGCGGACCAGATCGACCCCCATCACCAGCCCGACCCCTCGAACGTCGCCGATCAGGGGATGGGATTCTTTCATTTCCAGCAAGCGGTCCATGGCGTAGAGCCCCGTTTTAAAAGCCCGTTCGGCGAGCTTTTCGTCTTCGATGACCGATATGGTCGCCAGGGCCGCAGCTGCGGCCACCGGGTTCTTTTCGTGGGTGTAGTGCCCCAGGGCCTTTTCCGGGGACGAGTCCAGGTCGGAGCGGGCGATCATGGCGGCGAACGGCATCACCCCGCCCCCGAGTCCTTTTCCCAGGGTGAGAATATCGGGCACGACGTCGAACGTTTCGCAGGCGAACATGCTTCCCGTGCGGCCCAGGCAAACCGCAGTCTCGTCCAGGACGAGCAACGCCCCGTGCTTGTCGCAGGCCTTCCTGACCGCCTGCCAGTAGCCGGGCGGGGGAGGGTTGACTGCGGTGTTTCGGATGGGTTCCGCGATCACGGCGGCCACATCCCCCTCCTTTTCCAGCACATAGTCGATGTAGGCCGCGCACTTGAGTCCGCAGGCTTCGCAGTTGCCTGACGGGTCCCATATGCATCGGTAGGGATCGGCGGGGGGCACGAGAGACGCCCCGGTCAGAAGGGGTCCGACCCCTTTTCGGAACATGGTTTCCCCGCTGATGGACATGACGTCCAAAGACGCGCCGTGAAAGGCGTCCCACATGGAAACGGTCTTGAACCGTCCCGTTGCCGCCCTGGCCAGCTTGAGGGCCATGCCCACCGCCGTGGTCCCGCCCGGGGCGAACAGGACCTTGGAAAGATTGCCGGGGGCGATCCGCGCCAATTTTCTGGCAAGCTCGATGGCCGGAATGTTGGTGTAGCGCCTGGTGCAAAACGGCATTTTGCGCAGCTGAGCGACGATCGCCTCGATCACTTTCGGGTGCGAAAAACCCACCTGATGGACGCTGTTGCCATGAAAATCGAGAATTTTACGGCCCTGCAAGTCCTGAATGAAAGGGCCTTCGCAACCCTGCAACACATTGAGGCAGGGCGTGGAAAGACTCTGTCGCAAGAAGTACTTTTGATCCAGCGCAAGCCAATCGGCAGTGCGCTGGTCGATATTTTCGTTTCGCCATTTCCGCCTCAAGGGCGAAAGGTTGCTGTCTCCCTCGGAAAGATCGACTTCTTCCGCATTTACGGTGCCGGGGCGCTGTCTGTTATTTTCGTTTTCTTTTCCCATTATTTCCCTGTGAAATCATAAGGAGTCATTCCCTTGGCAAGCCTGTCGTTTATCGAATCGATTACTCCCGGAAGCTCCCGAACGCCTTCGATCACGTAGTGCGCTCCCGCCTCGAAATACCGCTTTTCGATGTTATCGAGCATCGAATTGAGCTTTTCCGGCGCGAGGTGTTCGACTTCTTCTTCCGACAGGCCCAGTTCGTTTCCCGTCCTGGAGATTCCCACGGTCCACATCCCGGCGTTCAGGCCTTCCTGAACGTCGCTGATGGTGTCGCCTGCCTTGACCATGGCCTCCATGGGATAGGTCTGCAAATCGATGGCGTTCTTGTAGCACATCCACGGAAAGGGGCGTCCGGCCGGGACGTCCGACGAGCAGACGACGGCGTCCGGCTTGTAGCCCTTGCGGGCGGCCTCAGGCGCTAGCACGTCCATCATGGGGGCGGTGTAGCCGGTGGATGTCCCGATCTTGATTCCCGAGCTGCGGAGCCTTGCCACCGCTTCCAGCAGGCCGGGAATCGGGTCGGAGTGCCTGGCGATGGCTTCGACCATGAGCCTTTCGGTATCCCGGTACATGGCGTCGATGTCGTCTTCGCCGGGACCCTTGCCATGGACTTCCGTCCATCTGCTTTTCACCGACTCCAGGCCGCACATGCCCCGGATGTGGTCTTTTTTCATCAGGCCCATGAAACGTCTGGCCTCCGGCGTCGTCGTGGATACGCCACGGAGGCGGAAAACCTCGATGAAGACTGCCACCGGTCCGATGCTTCCGAAATCCACGGCAGTGCCGGCCCAGTCCAGCACCACTGCTTTAACCTCGCCCGCGTAGGGTTTGTTTCTGACAAATATTTCCATGAACGTCTCCAAAGTTGCATGAGATCCGGATCGCGAGCCCGAGCGGCTTGACGCGGAGCGCCATTTTCGAATTCCCGAGCAGACCACGGAAATTACGGGATTGCAGCCGCTATAGGCGCGCTAGCCGGGAGAATTGTAGCCATTTTGTCCGGAAAGATCAAGCGGACGCTGTTCTCCAGGCTTGGGTCCTTTTTTTCAGTTGCATGCTCGCGAATTCCATCAGGCCGCGCACCAGAATGTTGGTCGCCACAATCAGCATGCACATGGCGGCCGCAGGCGCGGTGTCCCCGGCGTCGTCCATGTTCACCACCGCCACCGACGCCAAGGGCATGTCGCTGGTGTACAGAAATATCACCGCCGACACCGTGGCCATGGCGCTGACAAAATAAAATGCCGCGATCTCCAGGATGGCGGGCAGGCACACCGGCACGGTCACCCGAAAAAACGTCTTGTAGAACGGCACGGCCATGGATTCGGAGACCGCTTCGAACTCCTTGTCCAGCTGCCGAAGCGCGGTGGTGGCGGTCAAAAAGCTCACCGTGTAGAAATGGATGACGTTGCACACCACCAGGATCGCCATTGTCCCGTAGAGAAAATGGAACGGGTTGGGCAATCCCATACCAACGAACGGAATCTCGATGCGCGGGTTGTTGAAAAAGAAAATGTACGCGATGCCGATGACCAGTCCCGGCAGGGCCAAAGGGATGATCGACAGAAAGTAGGCGCCTTGTCGCAGCCAGGAGACGCCCTTGGTCTTTTCGATCAGATAGGCGCTGGCAAAGGTTGCCGCAGCGCCGAAAACCGCCGTGAGCGCCGCTACGATCACGCTGTTCCAGAAGGCGGCGTAGCCCCCGCCGCCCACATCCGCGAAGGAATAGTGGGATATGGTCCATAATTGCGGGTACATTTCCGGGTTGGTGAAGGCGTAGGGCCAGATCTTGACGAACGAGGCCACTCCCGCCATGAATACCATGGTCAGGATGAAAAAAGCGATGGACGAGCAAATCGCGAAAAACACGGCGTCGCGAAGCTTGTTTGCTTTCGGACTGTAGGGAACGCTCCTGGCCGTGATCACCGCGCCCGAGCGTCTCTGCACGATCCGGTCCGCCACGAAGGCGAGTACCGTCGGCACGAGAAGTATGATGCTCACGGTGGCGCCCATGCCGAAATTCTGCTGCCCGATCACCTGCTTGTAGATATCCACCGCGAGGATGTTGTATTGCCCGCCCACGACTTTCGGCGCTCCGAAGTCGGTGAACGAAAGCGTGAAACAGACGAAAATCGCACTCAGCAGCCCGAATTTCACACTTGGCAGGGTCACGGTGAAAAATGTCCGCGCCTTTCCGGCCCCGAGGCTCTCGGCGGCCTCGTAAAGCCGGGCGTCGGTGTTCGCCAGCGCCACCAGAAGAATCATGAACGCGGGCGGAAACGTGAACACCACCTCGGCGATCACGATGCCGGTGAACCCGTAGAGCCCGATGTCCCACGCGAGCCAGGGAAACTTGTCGAAGAACCCCGTGGTGACCACCCCCTTGTTGCCGAACAAATAAACCAGCGACAGTCCGTAGAGCATGGTGGGGGCGAAGAGCGGGATCATGGCGGTCAAACGGAAAAACGCCTTGCCCGCGATCAGGGTCCGGTGGATTCCGTAGGCGTAGACAAAGGCCAGGCCGACGGAGAAAAAGGTGCTCCAGATCGCCACGTTCAGGCTGTTTCCGACCGACTGGGCCAGTCCCGAGTCCACCGTGTTGCCTGCCAGGTACTCGATGGCCACGTACGCCTGGGCCGCCAGGATCAGCAAAAGCGCGAAGACCACCAACTTGTCGCCCTCGGCCCTCTTTTTCCTTTTGAACAGGGAAAACAGCAAAAAGCCCGCGAATACCGCAGCGGCCAGGATATAGCCGATGACCAGCAGGGCCTTTGTCTGGGAAATGCCCTGGATGCCGAAATAGTCGAGAAAGTTGGCCAGCCCGATGTACCTTTTGAGCACCACGAGGTTTTCGCCCAAAGGAAGAAATTCTCCATCCACCATCCATCGCTGCCCGGGCCCTTTTTCGATCACGATGGGGGCGATGTCGAGCACGTTCCTGTTGGAGACGCCCGGGTGCGCCCGTTCGCAGACCACCTTTTCGAAATGCTCGTCGATTGTTTCGACCGCGATTCCCGGCGCTTCCCCCTTTCCCGTTCTCAACGGGACTTCCTTGTTGTCGATGTATAGAGCCGGACGGCCCTCTTCCGCGACAAGGACCACGGAGCGTCCTGCCACGTCGATTTGGCCTCGAAAAGTGTCGTCAAGTTTTTCCTGCTCGGTGGGCTCCTCGATTTTGGCCACCAGCTCCACGTTGGTCGCCCGGTTGACCACCTCGAAAAGCGGAAGTATTACTCCTACCAAAAGCCAAAGGCATGCCAGCGCGATCAGCGCCCGCCGGACCCAGTCTTCGGTGCCGGCCTTCTGGGTCACCCGTTGCCTTGCGATGGGCGCGTTGAGCGCCAGAGCCTCTATGCTGTCGCCGTTTGCCACGATATGCTATTCCTTGAATATGAGAAGTTTTTCCGGGGGAAAGTAAATGGGAAGCTCCATGTGCTCGCCGAGCCCCATCTTTTCCACCGCCTCGGACTGAAGGTCCATCTCCAGAGTCTGGTCGCTCAGGCCGCCGGCTTCGTGCAGCAGTTGCAGGTAAATGCGGTACAGCGACCCTCTGAACTCGATGTCGTTGATTTTTGTCTTTACGACGTTTTCGTGGCCGTTGTTTCCGTTCTGGACCACCCGGATGTCTTCGGGCCGCACCGCCATCCTGACGTTTTTGCCTTGGTGGTCGGCCGCCGCCGACGGTGCAGTCTTGATCAGGTAGCGTCCGAGCCGCACGGAATCCGGTCCGGTGGCGCGGCAGTCGGAGAGAAAGTTCATGGAGCCGATAAAGCCCGCGACAAACGAGTTCTCCGGGGACCTGTACAGTTTGTGGGGCGAGGCGTACTGCATCAGGACACCGTCCTTGATGACCACGACCCGGTCGGCCATGGTGAGGGCCTCCTCCTGGTCGTGGGTGACCATGATGGTGGTAACACCCAGTTTTTCCTGGATGCGTCGGATTTCGATGCGAAGCCGCACCCTGACCCGGGCGTCCAGAGCGGACAAGGGTTCGTCGAGCAAAAGCAGAGACGGGCTTGGCGCCAGCGCCCTGGCCAAAGCTACGCGCTGCTGCTGCCCCCCGGAAAGCTGGGCCGGATATTTCTCCGTCTGGTCCGCCAGACCGACCAGGTCCAGCATGGCAAAAGCACGCTCCTTTCTCGCCGGAGCGGTCAGACCGCTTCGAATCCCGTACGCCACGTTGTCGATCACGCTGATGTTGGGAAACAGAGCGTAGGATTGGAAGACGATCCCCAGTCCCCGTTTTGCCACGGGTTCCCGGGAGACATCCTTGCCGTCGAGCCACACGCTGCCCGCGTTTTGCTCCTCCAGCCCGGCGACGACTCGCAACAGGGTGGTCTTGCCGCAGCCGCTCGGCCCCAGAATCGACACGAACTCGCCCTTTTTCACCGCCATGCTGACACGGTTCAGGGCGATGAAGTTCCCGAACGTCTTGGTGATGTCTTTGAGTTCCAGAAAATACTTGCTTTCCTTGTTCTTCTTTTTCTCGTTCATCGGATCGTCCTCCGCCGGGCACGCCTCAAAGATAGCAGGCTTGATTTCTATTCCGGCCATGTTTTCGTCGCCTCGTTCCAACGCTTCGCGTTGGAATGCATACCAGGACGCTTCGCGTCCGCGTTACGCTGGGGCATGGCCGAAACAGGAACCAATCCCAAAATGGTCAATCATCGGTTTGGGGAAAATCGGGCTTGGGTTCTATTCAAGGGCCCCTCCAAAACCGTCATAACAAGTAAAAAGCCGGCCCGGCGCTTTTTTCACCGAACCGGCGCAGTATGTTTGCCGAAGCGTCTATGCTCTATAGACGCCTACTTCGCCTCGCTCTTCTGATCGTAGCGCTTCGTCCATTCCTTCAAGATCGCCTGACGGTTCTTGGCCGCCCATTTCAGGTCGTTGTCGATGAGCACGGACATGGGGTCGTCCGGCCATCCGTCGGGAGCGTCCACTGCAATGTCCGTGGCCACGATGGGATATACCTTCGCGTACATGGCCATGGCTTCGTCCCCGATGGCCCAGTCGAGAAAGGTCTTGGCCTCGGGCTTGATCCGTGGCTTCTTGATCAAGGCGTTGGCCTCCACGTCGTAGCCGGAACCCTCGGCCGGAAACGCCACCTCCACCGGCTCGCCCTTGCTTCTTTGCTTGAAGCCGCGATAGGCGAACGAAATACCAATGGGAAACTCGCCCTTGCCAGCCATCTTGGCGGGTTTCGACCCGGAATGGGTGTACATGGCGATGTTCTGGTGCAACTGGTCCAGGTAGGCCCATCCCTCGGTCTCGCCTTTGAGCTGGAGAATGGCGGACACCGTCAGAAAGCCTGTCCCGGAGGACGCCGGGTTGGGCATGACCAGATAGCCCTTGTATTCGGGTTTCACGAGGTCCGCATAGGACCTGGGAAGCGTAAGCCCCTTGTTTTTCATCTCGATGGTGTTGCCCACGATTCCGGTCACCCAGGCCTTGATTCCCACCCAGTGCACCGGGTCGTTCTCGCCGTCCTTCATGCCTTTCTTGACCTTTTCGACCCCCTTGGGATTGTACCCTTTGAGCATTCCCAGCTCGTCGCAGACCAGAAGGCTGGTGGCGGCGGTTCCCCAGACCACGTCGGCGACCGGGTTGTCCTTTTCGGCCAGAAGCTTGGCGGTCACGATACCCGTGGAATCGCGCACGATGTTCAGCTTGATGTCCGGATGGGCATTTTCGAACGCGGGAACGTACACGGCCAGCTCGTCGTCTTCCAGAGCCGTGTAAACGTTCAACTCCCCCGCCGTCGCGGTGGTCGAAATCGCGCATGCGAGAAATGCAAACGCGAAAAGTCCGGCAAACCTCTTCAATGATTTCCTCATTTTTCCTCCTTTGAATCCATCTGATGTCGTCGTTGATTAAAAAATTAGGCACATGTCGAATTGGCGGCGGGGTCCTCCTCGCAGTGAAAGAATGTCCTGGTCATTCGGAGAATCGGTCACGCAACCCAACTCCCTTGCCTCCAATGGGTGAGCAAAGCACCAGCAATGTCCGCAAATCCGCGTTGAAGAGATCGCTTGGCACAATGTGAAAAAAATGCGCAAAAGGGTGTTGCCGTGCCTCGTTTGCGACGATAAACAACTGTGTACAGCGGTCGCGAATCAGCGCTTTATAGCGATTTTTATGTTTGGATTTTGTTAAGGGATTTATAGAAATGGGTTAACTCGCACGAGCCCCCCGTTTCAAGGGCATTCCTGAACATTATGGAGGGCTTGGTTATAACGTCGGCCAACCAACACCGTCGTTCCGGGCGGAGCTTGCTTTAGACCCGGAATCCACGCGGCAGATCGAAACTGTTGGATGAAAACCTGCCGGAGCTAAAACCAAGCCTAAGCTTTGTCATGCATCTTACGCGGTCGTGTCGAACGGCTGGAAACCAGTGCTCGCCAAAGATCGACGCAGCCCGGATTTCAACCCTGCAGGGACAGCTTGCCCATGGGCGCGGATTAGGATATAATTATTCCCAAAAATGCAATCTCGAAAGGTTTTGTATGAGAGCCACTGGGGAAAAAACGACGGCATTTTTCAAAAAAGCCAAAAACAATTTGAAAGCCGCTCAAATCTGTTTTGATTGCGGATTATACGACGCATGCACCAACAGGGCTTACTCTTCAGCCTTTCAGGCGGCTGTCGCCGTATTTGCCAAATTCGTGATCAAGCGCGAAAAGTTGGACCATGGTTGGGTGCAAGCGGAATTCAGTGTGCAATTGATATAGAGGAGGAAAATTTTTCCTGGCAAATTGAACTCCACTTTGACAAAGATGCAATTGGCGAGGGAAAATGCGGACTATTCCGGCACTCCTGTAAATCAAAAGATCGCCAACAGGCAGATAGGAAGGGCTGCGGAGATGGTCGGATCAATAGGAAAGGCAATCGAACAATGATGAATTTCAAGCAAGAGGAATTGGTGGGAGAGTTCCTGCGACAACTGAAGGAAAAGTTTCCCGAGGCTGAATTTTTATCCGTGGAGGAGAGCTGGGAAGACCCCGCGACGCTATGGATATGGGTGAAAGTGCCGGACGACGACGAAATGCTGTTCGATCTTTTCGAATTTTCCGGAGATGTTCTCGCCGACATGTTCCTAGAATACGGATATCACATGCTGGTCATGGCGAATACCAGTAAAGCCGCTTGATTTGAGTTCTCCTTGGATAATGGTCCCATTGATTTGTTGCGACACAATTGGTCTATGCACTTCGTATCGACCAGCGGATCGGATAGAAAAAGTTCGATAATATGAGGCAGCTAAAATTATTTGAAACGGATTATTCGAAAGATGCGAGGGACTTCTCGGAGAGAAGTGCGGAGGAGCGCGGGGCCGTATTCACTCGAAGGGAGGTCGTTGAGTTCATTCTTGATCTTGCCGGGTACACCGTCGACCGACATTTGTTCAAGGCACGGCTTCTCGAACCGTCTTTTGGAGACGGCGATTTTCTTATTCCCGTCGTGGAGCGTCTTTTAAAATCCTATATTGGGGCAGGATTGGATCTTTTGCATGTTGTCGAAAATTTAACCGACGCGGTCCGCGCCGTCGAACTGAACCGTGAAAGTGTTGTCAAGACACGAGCGAAACTGCTCGATTTGCTTAGGACGTATGATTTTTCCGATTTAGACGCGCGTCGGCTTGTCGAAGCTTGGATTATCGAGGGAGACTTTTTACTCGTCGATTTGCCCTTTTCGTTCACCCATGCGGTTGGAAATCCCCCCTACGTTCGGCAGGAGCTGATCCCGGACCCGCTAATGGTCGAATACCGCGAACGCTATGCCACAATTTACGACCGGGCCGATTTGTATGTTCCTTTTATAGAAAGGTGTTTGAGACGACTCCAACCGGGGGGCGTATTGGGATTCATCTGCGCGGACCGTTGGATGAAAAACAAGTACGGCGGGAGGCTGCGGGCAATGATCGCGAAAGATTACAGCTTGAGGTGTTATGTCGATATGGTCGATACTCCGGCATTCAGCTCCGACGTAAGCGCCTACCCGGCCATCACGGTCATTCGGAAAGAAAAGTCCGGATTCACGCGCGTTGCGCAAAGACCGAAAATTGATAAAAGAACTCTTGCGAAGCTATCCTGCGCTATGCGCGCCGATGAAATCCCCGAAGGAAGCGGCGTCACCGAAGTAGCGGGTGTCGCAATCGATGGGGAGCCTTGGATTCTTCATTCCTTTGATAAATTGGCAATAGCGCGACGTCTTGAAGGGATGTTCCCGACGCTTGAGGATGCAGGATGCAAAGTCGGAATCGGCGTGGCGACAGGAGCGGATAAAGTATATATCGGCAAATACGAAGAATTGGATGTTGAGCCGGATCGCAAATTGCCGCTTGTTAAAACCAAGGATATCGAAGGAGGGACGGTCCAATGGCGAGGATTCGGCGTTATCAATCCTTTTTGTTCGAATGGCGCCTTGGTGAACCTGTTGGAATATCCAAAACTCTCGGAATATTTTGAACGTCACAAAGATTCTGTGAAAAAACGCAACTGCGCGAAGAAGAACCCCAAGAACTGGTACCGCACGATAGATCGAATTTATCCGGATCTGACGCATCAACCCAAGTTGCTTATCCCCGACATCAAAGGCGATGCCCACATCGTATACGAAGAGGGCAGGCTTTATCCGCACCACAACTTGTACTATATCACATCCGAAACCTGGGACTTGCGGGCGTTGCAATCGGTGCTTCGCTCAGGTGTAGCGAGGCTCTTCGTATCGATTTACTCGACAAAAATGCGTGGAGGTTTTTTAAGGTTTCAGGCGCAGTACCTTCGGAGAATACGGATTCCGCATTGGAAGGATGTTTCCGAGAATACCCGTAATGCACTATCGCTTGCGGCCATTTCAGGAAACGTCGAAGCGTCCAATAGCGCCGTATTCGATTTGTACGGACTATCTTGCGAAGAGCGAACGGTTGTAATAGACGGATAAGGATAGGAGCGTTTATGAATATTGATTTGGCGGATTACAAGAGGAAAGCCAATGAGGCGATCAAGGCTTTCTGGAGAAAGCGAGAAGCCGCAAGACGGAAACAATCTGAGAACGGCAGGTCCGATCAGGGGGAACGAGCCGGGGTGACCGCAGGAAAAAATATGGATAGTTTTCTCGGGTTAGTTAAAGACATTGTGCATCGGAACGGACTTGGCCATGCGAAATCTGCTTGGAGCGGCGAGTTCTAACGCTGCCCGGATATTTCCGTCCGACGAAGTTGTGGGATATGCTAGTGCTGAGTCAAGGCAGGCTTATCGCCGCAGTCGAATTCAAAAGCCAGGTAGGACCATCATTCGGAAACAACTTCAACAACCGGGCAGAAGAGGCGATCGGGAACGCAGTCGATTTGTGGACAGCCTTTCGCGAAGGAGCCTTGGGAGAGAGTGCGCAACCGTTCATAGGTTGGCTTATGTTGCTCGAGGATTGCGAGCGTTCACGGTTACCGATTCGGGACGCCGAGCCGCATTTTCCAATATTTCCCGAGTTCAACGGAACTTCGTATGCGGACAGGTACGCTCTGCTTTGCCGGAAATTGATGCGAGAGCGCCTGTATACTGCCACATCCGTGCTTCTTACTCCCAGATCCGCCATTGACACAGGCGGCTATTCGGAAATATCGAAGCACACCGGTCTTAAAAGCTTCGTTACCACACTTGCGGGGCACATCGCGGTGGAAGCATTAAAAGCATGAATGAAGTTCGTTCCGAAAATTCTGAACGCTTCCATCAAATTCAACTTTACAGGCTTGGTTTTTATTTCGGCCATTCCCTCGCCGCCTCGTACCAACGCTTCGCGTCCGCGTTCCGGAAATGCATGGCCGAAACAAGAACCAAAAACCGTCGGCTAATTGCCAAATGGACGGTCGTAATTCAAGCCCTTGAATCGGCGATTGATCCGAATTCAACGAAGGCTGCCTTGTACGGACTGTCGATGGCGGAAACGTCGTTGGTGGTCTCTTACATGACGAATCGGCGCGGGTTGAAGGAACGACTCAGAAGTGTCTTGAGAAAGGAGACGAATCGCAAGGCTTGCCTTCTGCGCAAAACCGTTATAAAAAGCTCGGGCTGTATTTTGGCCGTTCGATGCCTTGCGTCCGGCGGCTGAAGAATTCGCGAAACCGGAGGTGCCGATGAGAAAAAGAAACCTGTGCCGAAATTTGTCGTCCGTATTTTCCGTCCTGTTCGTCCTGCTTGCTGTCACGGGAGTTCTGCTGGCGGGCGGGTGTCAAGAACATGTCCAGCCGGATCGCGGGGTTTTGGTCAGTCAGAAGGCGCGTCCGGACCCCGCCGTCTCTTTGAACCCGGTTGAGCTGCGGTACGGCGACAGCCGGGCATTGGTGATCGGCATCGACGATTACCGAAACGGCTGGCCCCGGCTTTCCAACGCGGTCAGGGACGCGCGGACGCCTTGCGAAAGAAGGGGTTCTCCGTCGAAATGAAAACCGATCTGGGTTCCGAGGAGCTGGAGGACGCCTTGAAAAGCTTTTTTCTGATCCAGGGGGAGAGGGAGGATTCTCGGTTGTTCGTGTGGTTCGCGGGGCATGGGCACACCATCGACGGCGAAGGCTATTTGGTTCCCGCCGACGCCCCCAGGCCCGAGGCCGGCGCGCGGTTCCGATTCAAGGCCCTGTCCATGCGACGGTTTGGGGAGTGGGTCCGGGAAGCGCGCTCCAGGCACGTGCTGGCGGTGTTCGACTCCTGCTTCGCCGGCACGATCTTCTCCGCCAGCCGAAACCTGCCACCGGCCGTCGTCACCCGCGCGGCCACCCTTCCGGTCCGGCAGTTCATCGCCTCGGGAGAGGCCGAACAGGAGGTCTCGGACGACGGCCTGTTCCGGGAACTGTTTCTGAGGGCGCTCGACGGCGACGAAAACGCGGACATGAACCGCGACGGATACCTCACCGGAAGCGAGCTGGGCATGTACCTGACCAACCAGGTCGCCAATTTGACCGACGCCGTCCAGACGCCGCGATACGGCAAGCTGAGGGACAAAAAATACAACCGGGGTGACTTCGTGTTCCTTCTGGCGGGAGGCGAGCCTCCGCCGCCTTCCGTGCCGCCGTCGCCGCCGCCAACCGCCGCGCCCTCCCGTCCCAGGCTCAACGTCCGGTCCAACGTTACGGGCGCGAAGGTCTACCTGGACGGGGCGTTCGTCGGGAACACGAACTTGGAGGGCAGAGAGATTGTCGCCGGACGCCACCTCGTCCGCGTGGAGATGCCGGGCTACGAGCCCAGGGAAGAATCCTTTCGCGCCGACCCCGGCAGGACCGTCTCCATGTCCGTGGATTTGTTTCCCCGGATTCGAAAGGGCAGGGTGTTCGCGAACGTCGCGCCGGAAAACGCCCGGATCGAATTCCCCGGCGCCTCCGGCGGATTCCGGCAGGGCATCGAGCTGGACCCCGGCCTGTATCGAATCAGCATCTCCGCCCCCGGCTACGAAACCAAGGAAATCCGGTTCGACCTGGCCCAGGGCGAGGACAAGCGGCTGGACGCGGTCCTGCAACCCTCGGGCGGGATTCCGGGACCGGCGAATACAAAGCGCTTTCGAAACGACTTGGGCATGGAGTTCGTATACATCGAGCCCGGAACCTTCACCATGGGCAGCCCGCCGGACGAACCCGGAAGGGACGACGACGAAGTCGCCCATCGCGTGACGCTGACCAAAGGGTTCTATCTCCAGACGACCGAAGTGACCCAGGGGCAGTGGGAGGCTGTCATGGGCGGCAATCCTTCTTATTTTAAAAAATGCGGAAAGAAATGCCCCGTGGAAGGCGTGTCCTGGGAGGACGCCCAAAGGTTCATCGAGATGCTGAACGACCGGGACGGCCGCATCCAATATCGCCTGCCCACGGAGGCGGAGTGGGAATACGCGGCCCGAGCGGGAACTGCCGGCCCGTTCGCTTTCGGAAAATGCCTTTCCACAGACCAGGCGAACTTCAACGGCAATTTTCCCATACCGGGCTGCCCCAAGGGCGAGTCCAGACACACCACGGTCCCCGTCGCCAGCTTTCCCGCCAACGCCCGGGGCTTGCACGACATGCACGGAAACGTCTTCGAGTGGTGTCAGGACTGGTATGGAGTATATGCCGGAAATCCTGAGACGGACCCGGCAGGGCCAGAACAAGGCGCGTCCCGAGTTCTGCGGGGCGGCTCTTTCGACAACTTCGCCAGGTACTGCCGTTCGGCCAACCGCAGCGGGTTCGACCCGTCGGACAGCCACTCGAAGTTCGGGTTTCGGCTCGCAGCCCCTCCCAGTCGTTAACTGTTTTTGTTTTCTGTTCCCGTTCTGAATCTGTGAGTCCGGCGATTCACCCCTCGGCATTGATCGAGCGGAGAACACCGTCTGTCTCTTGGTTCGGAGCCGATCAGTTCCGAGGGACGAATCGCCGGGTGCCCCCTTTGCGCCCATTTCCCGTGCGAGCGAATTTAACGCGTAGCGTCAAATTCGCGTCCATATAGCCGCCCGAAGAAACATCGCGCACGGGACCCCGTAGGGGCGGTTCGCTAAAAGGCAAAAATAAAAAGCCAAAGCCTATTTGGGGCATGGTTTTCAGAGCGGCCGATTACCGGAGCGTACTCGGAACGCAATGCGGCAAGATCCGAACCAATGGGACGAATAGGACCAATGGGACAAATAACCGGCCGACTTTGCGACCAAGCCCTTTTTTTACGACCACGGCAATCGGGTTCGTCTTTTCCCCGTAGGGGATTAATTATTGTAGCACCCGTCCGTCCCCGCCGAGGATTCGCCGTAGGGGATTGATTCTAGCCCTTGGGTGCCGGGTGCTAAAATAATTAATCCCCTACAGGGAAGCCGCGCGTGGGGATACAGGGTGGTTTAATTGTGTTTCATTTAAAAAAAATTTTCGACCTGTGCGGTTGGCTCGTTTGCAACG
Source organism: Desulfobacterales bacterium (assembly GCA_963674505.2). Classification (GTDB taxonomy): domain Bacteria; phylum Desulfobacterota; class Desulfobacteria; order Desulfobacterales; family SKZT01. The sequence goes on along the minus strand of CAXXIG010000001.1, from coordinate 2,780,481 downwards.
TTGTGCTCTTACAGAAAGGACCAAAGTCGGATATCTCGGTAGCGCCGCCTTCCACGGCGGCGCAGCGCCTCGTACATTCGGATTGCATAATTGTCGGAGAATCGTTCATCGCGCCGCCGTGGAAGGCGGCGCTACCGAGACCGGCGAGTTTTGCACGTTGCCGTTGAGCCCAACCGCACGGGTCGAAACTTTTTATTCCTAACGCGCTATTCGCCCGTCGCCGCGCTGTTCCCGCGCTCCGCAGCGAGCATTCCCTATCTCTCGCGCACAGTCCCGACAAGGACGAAAGAGAATAGCCCGGCAATCAATTGCCGGGCTATTTTCTGGCATCCCTCCGGGACCGCGATGCCCTCTCTCCGAGTTGCTAAACGGACCATGCGTAAGTTTTTCATTCCGCGCTGCCGGTCTCCACGAAAATCGATTCGACAACGACACCCGTGGCGTCGTCCCTAATCGCCGTTTCCAGTTCGCGGCGGTTTTTTTCGTCGATGGATTCGATGAAAAAGATCAGGAAAATCCGCTCGATTCCCAACTGGACCGCCTACTGCGCCGCCCGTTCTATGGCTTGCCTGTAGGCGTAGCGGTTCTTGAAGGACTTCAGCTCGAGCGCGTACAGGGTCCCGTCGCGACGGATCAAAATGTCGATTTTGCCGTTGCCCGTGGGAAATTCGGGAAAGACGGCGCCTCCCATGTCCTGGAAGAAGGATTTGAGATACATGTACAGGTTGAAATGAAACACGGCTTCGAAAATCCGCAGGTCGGTCTTTCTCCTCGGGTCGTCCCTGAGCAGCCAGTCGCGGTTTCGGTTCAAGTAATCCTGGTACAGTTTCATCAGGCCGGGAATATCGACGCCGTCGTCTCCGGCCACGGCCTCGACGTCGGTCATGGGATCGTACAGGCGGTCCACCGTGCGGAAAACCTCGTGGGAGAAATAGTTGAACAGGCGCTTCTGGACGAAAGGGCAGGAAAATCGCACCGCGTTTTTGGCGTGTCCGCTTCTCTCCCGGTCGATCACCCCGTTCATGTACAAGTAATTGATTCGGGGATCGTCGAAGCGAAACGGCATGACTTCCCGGGTTTTGAAAAGTTACAGGACCGTCGCCTTTCCGGGTTCCTCGCGAACCTTGCCGATGATGTTCAAAATGTTGTTGTTCGGCAGGACGTTCACAGCATCCTCGTAGACGAGTTCGAAATCGTTCGACGATATCGCGCGGCTGTTGTCCGGCCGATGCCCGTCGTAGCCTTCCGTCAACAGCTCTCCGAGCCAGGAGACCAGTCCGGGCTGGCCGTTGGTTTCGCGAAAGACGCTTTCGACGACTTTTGCTTCCACCGCCTATCCGCTTTCTTTCGCGTACCAGTCAAACATGGAGCGCACCTCGTCGAAGGTCAGATTGGGGACATGGATGCTGCGCTGGACGTTGAAGGGAGAACCCTGGGCGTTTTCGATTCCCAGAACGCTTCGCACGCCGATCAGCGCGACGCCGTGAAGCAAAAATTCCTTTTCGGCCGTCGGGGCCGCGTCTTTCCTTCGCGTGTTGTAGACGTTTCTAAGAACGCCGACGATGCCAGAAATGACGTTCTCCTGCAAAGCGTCGAACTCGTCCAGAATGAGAACGAGCGGCTTTTTCAGGACATCGCGGCCGAATATCGACTCGAAGTCCGTGATCTTTTTCACGGGGCCGAATTCGAGACCGAGAGAGCCTGCGATTTTGCCCGCAATGTAGGCAATGCACTCGGTGGGGTCCTGCACGTGTTTCAGGCTTTCCAGCTCCAGCTTCAGGGCGTCGTACGGGGACTCCCTGTTCAGCTTGTGCAGCGCCTCGTTCATGATCCAGGATTTTCCGCACTGCCGCGGCGCCCAGACCGTGACATAGTGGCCGCCCCTTTCAGGCGGATCGCCGAGAAGCCGGTCGCAGACCAGGCGAATCAGCTCCTTTCTGGGAACGTAGTAGTGAATGTCCTTGTCGATGGGACCGTAGGACGAGAAGCTTCTCATGCCGTTCTCCTCTTTTTTTATCACGCCCCATTTCCGGCGGATACAATAAATCATAACTCTAAAATATAAAAAAATATTCCTGATTTATTCGGTATGCAAGGTTTTGGCTGCAAAATAGCGGCAATACATCGTTGGAACCGGTTCAAATCCTATTGCCACGACGACAAGAAGGTCGTGGCGTGGTTGGTGCAAGGTTCAAGATTCGGCTTCTCGAACCGTCTTTTGGAGACGGCGAATTGCTTTTTTATATAAAATTCGTTCGAGTTTTGCCAGCCATCGCCGTTTTCGTATCGAAATCTGAATTTTCCATATGGTGAAAAATCAACCGTTTTTTCCATTATTTCAGATATTGGAAATCTCCGCCCTGCTTTTTCTCCGATTTCCGTCCATTTTCCCCTGTGAAACTTATCGATTTTGAGCGTCGATGATTTTCCGATTCCCAGGAAACTCAAATCCATTCGCTCCTCCGGGGAATAAAAGAGTTTATCCGTGGTGATTGTTACGGGGCTTTCTTCATTGAAAACGCCGATCTTGGTATTTTCCCGGAAATCGCCGCCATGCCATTGCCGGACCGGTCCCAAATCCATATGGACCATCAGGAGGTCCCCGTAATAACCCACTCCGCCTTTTTCGATTTGAATCAGATAATCCCGCAAATCGGCCTCGGCAATCTCGTCGATATGAATGTCCATGGCCAGTCCTTTGGTGTGCAAACTCTCATCGGCCACGCCATGTCCATTTTCCTTGAGCCGCCTGTTATAATCGGGGCTGCGATACGCGCTGATGACTTCGACAGTATCGACTCGAAAATGGTCTTGCAGATGATCGGCCAACTCGATCAATCGCTTGTCCATCCGGGTCGTGGAATGGTCTGTACGGCAACGCAGCAGATGGTTGATTTTTTGGTAGGCTTCGTCGAACCAGCGGCCATTTTCATCCAAATACCGAATGGAAACAAATTCATCGACGTGATAGGCGTAGAGTCGAAGATGCCCGTCATGTTGCAATCCCGACATCTCCGCGTTTCCCGGCCCCGATGCCCAAAAAAGGACAATGCATAAAGCCAATTTTAACATTCGAACGCGCGATCCGGCACGTTTTTTCATTGCCGAGGCTATTGGGTTTGACAATGTCGTCAATCCTCCCTGTTCTCGTTCATTTCATTGTCACTCGACGATCAAGTCTTTTAGGACCTGTGCGGTTGCTATTCAAAATCCTCACACAAAGGCACAAAGACTCAAAGTGACGATTTGGCAACCTTAGTGTCTTTGGGCTTTGGGCGAGGATCAATGGGAATCCTCGAACCAACCGCACAGGCCCAGTTTTTCCGCCGACCGTACCAAGGCGACCGTCATTCCGGGCGCAGCGCAGCGGAGACCCGAAACAAAACGGCGTCCCCGTTTTCCGTACCGTAGAGTACCGCCATTCCATTTCCGACGCAAGTCCGCAAGTCGTCTGATGGCGGCAAAAAGGAGCGACCCGGGTCGCCTGTTCATTCCCGAATATCCCTTTTGCACGTGCTGAAATTGTGCTATGACATGTCGCAAAGAGTTTCGCGGACGAAAAGGATTTCAAACCGTACAAACCGTATCGGAACATAAGAGATTTTTATTTCGGGGACATCATATGGGAACGTTCGAAAAAGCGTTGCACAAATTCAAGGCCGACTTTCTCCGATACCAAAAGGCCTGCGAAAATATCCTGAAAGACCGGCGAAACGGGACCAATCCCCACGGAGTTTCCTGGGATCTTTGCGCGAACGCCGACAAGGAAATCTCCGGCGGAAGCGACCTGCTCGCGACCGTGGCGTCATGCCGTTTTCTTAAGAAACCCACGTTGCGGGATTCAAAAACAGGCGCTTTGTTGCCGGGCCGTCTTCTGCCGCGCCCCCAAGACGAACAATCAATCGGTTTCGGGATGGAAAATGGATAAAACACAATTGGGCGAATATGAAATTCCAGCCGATTATATCGGCCTGATTTTATACAAACCACACAGCCGTGCGCTAAAGAATGTTGTAGCGAATGCGGTGTCGGGTTTTGGCGTTTTCGACGAAGTCGGCGCCCCCGCCATGCCTTATATTGCCGCCTGGGGTGAAAAGAACGAGGAGATGTGGTACGAGTACGTGGGACCTCGATTGGCGAAGCTTCTTGGCTGTCGGCCCCAGGATGCGGCGAAGCGAATTCGCGACTGTCTCCTGGAACGTCGAATTTATAAAAATTATGAATTCGAGGAGGGGGTCCGAAAAGAAAGCATGGATTTACAGGATGTGGAAGAAAGCCGCAATGGTCTTCGAGCCGAAGGAGTCGCCTCCGGACGAGTGGAGGCGGTTTACAAGCTGTTGATCAAGGACGGCGGCATCGTCTGGCTCAAGGACGTCGCCGTTGTCAAAGCCTTTGCCAAGGACGGCGTCAATCTGGCCTTGGGGACCCTTACCGTCGTCTCCAAAGAGATGGCGGCGGAAGCAAGATGCGAAAAGCTTTTAAACGAGCTTCAAAACGCTCTGGAAAAAATCAAAACCCTTAACGGCCTGCTTCCCATCTGCGCCAAGTGCAAAAAGATACGCGACGATGAAGGCTACTGGATACAGGTGGAGGACTACCTTCGCAAACACTCCAAAGCGCAATTCAGCCATGGCCTGTGCCCGGACTGCGCTCACGAGCTTTATCCCGAAGTATTCGACGGGAACAAGAAAGACGACGAGGACAAGTGCAAAACTCGGGACGATGTTCTTGAGCTGATTAGCTTTTTAAAAAGCCAGTAGCTCCATCCAATTGCCATGTTGTAACCATTTCCCCTGGTTATAACGGATTTGGGGCAGGCTCTCGTTCCCAGGCTCCGCCCTGCGCTTATCCCTAAAAAAATCACTGGAAAATTTTTATGGAACTTGCTAAACTGTATTCATGAAAACAAATAAATAAACAATCAATCAAGCAAGTTCTCAGTGACGATGGCAGCATCGCCAGGATCAGGCAATTCCTGGAGATCAACCCCGCATGCACACGAAACGAGATTGCCGGAATTGTCTGCGACGAGTTCGGATTCAAAGACGCTCTCGGCAATACGCAATTATCGGCGAGCCTTAAAGTGCTGCGGGATCTGGATGAAAAAGGAACGATCAAACTTCCAAAGCCGCTCTTTGCGCACAGGAAAAAATGGGAGCCTCGTCGTTTGGGACATCCCGTGGACGAACCGGACAATGTGCCTGAAAGCGTGGAAAAAATCGAGGACCTCCAATTGATTGTCGTGGAATCCGGCGATTCGAATCTTATGCGAATACACAACGAACTGATATGCGCTCCGAACATCCATTGGGAGACAAACGGGTCGTCGGACGCCAGCTTCGATATCTGATCAAGTCGGAGCACGGGTGGCTCGGAGCCATTGCATTCGGCAGCTGCGCATTGTATCTGCAGGATCGCGACAGTTGGATAGGATGGCAGGGGGATGATTTGGTAAAAAACAGAAATTACGTCGTCAACATGAGTCGATTTCTGATAAGAAATTGCGTTCGATGCAAAAACCTGGCTTCGCATGTCCTGGCCATGTGCGTAAAACGATTGCCCGCCGATTACGAAACCCGTTTTGGATACGCCCCGCTTGTCGCGGAGACTTTCGTGGATACGCAAAGTTGCGCCGGAACCTTCTACAAGGCGGCCAATTGGCAACTGGTCGGCCAAACGAAGGGAAGAGGCCGCAACGATACGAATACGAAATACGGAAAAAGCGTCAAGGATATTTATCTGTACCCGTTGGACGCCAGGTTCCGCGAAAAGATGCGATTGCCGGAAAAACAACCTCTCCGGATTGAAGCCATATCCCCGGCCGAAGGGATTCAAAGCGAAAAGTGGGCGGAGCGGGAATTCGGCGGCGCGCGATTGGGAGACAAGCGCCTGACCCAGCGCCTGGTCAAAATCGCCGGAAATAAAAGCCTGTATCCGGGCGCGTCCTATCTCGAGGCGGCGCGTGGCGACAGATACGATATCAAAACTTATTGCAATTTTATAAGAAGCGAAAGAGAAACGATCAATTTCAATGCGATCCTGCGGCCCCATGCCGAAAGACCCGACAGAGAATGAAAGGCGCCGATTGCGTACTGGTTATTCAGGACACGACGGATTTGAATTACTCGATTCTGAAATGCTGCGAAGGATTGGGGCCGATCGGAAAGAATGAAAAGGGCGTCGATGCGATGGGATTGAAGCTGCATTCTTCGTTTGTCGTCGACGCGGATGCGGGAAAGCTGGTGAAAAAATATGCCGGACGATGGCTGGTGGAACAGGAAATTGCCGAGCATGTGGCGTTTTTCAACCTGAACAACCCTTCCTCTTCAATTGTTGTCAAGGTGGATTTTTTGACCTGACGATTTCTCTATTGGCCCACAACCTGTATCGGATACTGGCAAGCCATCTTGAAGGTTTCGAAAAATGTACAGTCGAAACAATAAGCCGAAATTTCCTTGAAAACGGCGCCACCGTGGAAATTGCCGGAGATCGGATAAAACTTTTTTTGAAAAAGAAAACGCATCTGCCTTTACTTCTCGAAGTCCCGTGGTTGAAATGCTCCACAAAATTGTCATGGCTTGGTGCAAAAATATCCTTTGAAACCGGAACATATTCTTGAGGTACCTTTTTTATCTGAATGAAAATCCCTGATCATATCGCGGGTCGGCTTTTCGGTGTTGAATACTTGCAATAGCAGTTCTTTTGGCAATGGGGTTGCTTTTTCAAGCTCGGGAGTTTCCGAAATTCCATTGATATCGAAAACAGATCTTGTTCCTGCTTCTTGGTTAATTATTAGCAATTCTCGAATTTTTTCCTGAATTGTTTTAGGTTCCGGCAATGATTTCAACCTCTTGATTTGATTTGACTTGAATATGCTTCTTTCAGGTCCTCTTTTAATTCTTCGTCAAGCATATCGTCGTTATCAAGACTTCTAATGGCGTCTTCGTTGGACTTGATTTCATCCTCGCGTGTTCCATTGGAAAAAAAAGCACCGCTTTTAAAAACTGTTTCTTGCACCTCCTTCAGTGCTTCTCTTGGATTTTCTTGATCAGGTGTGTAATATTCCCAAAAATCGGCTCCCATATGTTCCCCCCAATAAGTATCTTTTTGTCGTGTTTATGCCCGTATAGATATTCATCCCAGGCGGCCTTATGCCATGCAATCATCCTCGATCATTTCCCGTGATCGATAGTTTCCAGCGTCAAATTCAGCAATGCTTGCACGTAATCGGGCTGCATTATAATTCAGCTTCTTCAAGCTCGATATCTGCATCAGGATGGCTGGGAACGTGCATCTTTCAGTTTTCTGCGTATATCGGAGATCGCATCGCCTATTGGACGGCAATCAACGTCTTTGTTTCTCATTTCGCGTGAACGTCGATCTATTTCTTCCATCCATAACGTCTCTGCATCCGAATCGATCTGATCGTCGAGGCTCTGAATCAAGCGGTGTGCTAAAAACGCCCGATCTGATTCCGGCAGTTCGAGTATATCGTCTACAATTTGGTTTACAATTTTTGTCATATTACAACCCTTTCGTTATGGAGCTGCGCAACAATAATTTCAGTGGCAGACGGCAACCAGTCCACTGGAATGCTTGGCTCAGCTTTTAAATACAATTGGCTATAATCTTTCTTCTGCAAGTGTTATTTCACCGTAAGTTTATGTTACAACGCATAATGCAGGATCAAGTGGCAGGGCATTTTTTTTAATTGCAAGGTATTCTCCTTTAAAAAAACATTCGTTGCTTTCAGAAAATCGCCCATCCATAGGCCCCTGTGCGCTACAACGCCATGCTTTTGCCCGTCTGAAAAAAGCATCGGGCATCGGCGGTATATCGGAATAGTCTATTTTATCGTCAGTCATCAATGCCAAAGTTTCCCAATCGGTTTCAGAAGTTGTTTTCATAATATTCTTCCTGCTCTTTTCGATTTGCCTTGCATACCGAAATGATAAGATACCCTATTTTCATCTTTCATTCAAAATCTTTTCCACCAATGCGATGTCCTCGGGCAGATCCACCTCGGGGGAATCGTGTTCGGTGACGGCGACCTTGATTTTATAGCCGTGTTCCAGGGCTCGGAGCTGTTCGAGTTTTTCGATGTTCTCCAGGCGGCCGTCGGGCAAGCTGGCGAAGATGTCGAGAAACTTTTTCGTGTACGCATAAACGCCGAGGTGCTTGTAGATGTCGAAGGCGGCTTCGGGATCTCGTCCGAAGGGGACGGGGGACCGGGAGAAATAGAGGGCGAAACCGTTCTTGTCGCATACCACTTTGACGTCCTTGGGGTTTGTGATCTCTTCCTCGCGGACGATTTTAAACGCGAGGGTGGTCATGACGACGTCGGGGTCTTTGGAGAAGGGGGCGACGACTTCGTCGAGGCAATCCGGGTGGATCAGTGGCTGGTCGCCCTGGACGTTGACGACGACGTCGCTGTCGCAGAGATCCATGTTGCGGGCGGCATCGGCCACGCGGTCGGTGCCGGAGCGGTTTTTTTCGCCGGTCATGACCACTTTCACGCCGAAGGCTTCCACCGCCGCCGCGATGCGCGAATCGTCGGTGGCCACCGCCACTTCCGCGATCCCCCGCGCCTTGATCACGTTTTCGCAGACCCTCTGAATCATGGGCTTTCCGCAGATTTTCGCCAGGGGCTTTCCCTCGAATCGACTCGATTGGTATCTGGCGGGTATGATCGCCACGCATTTCATGAAACGTTTTCTCCTTGCAAAAGTTCAAACCATCAATTAGGGACTGTTATCGTAAAGATGGACGCAAAATGCAAGTTTTTTCCATTTGCGCGGTTGGGATCGACGGCAAGGCGCAAAACTCGTTTGGGGCGGTAGCGCCGTCTTCCACGGCGGCGCTACCGGTGCTATCCGACTTTGGTCCCTTATGGAAGGACGCCGACTGGGATGATAAAAATCCCCCGGAATGGCGGATAATTATTCAGCCGGGTTTTGTTCCTTTCCTGAGTGCTGGCTTTCGGTTTGTGGGGTTCGCCTGGACCTCGGATTTTCAAGCGGACCGTCATTCCGGCCGGAGCGTGCGCGGTTGTCGGAGTAACGGATTTTCGATCTCTCCCGCAGCCTTTTCGAGGATCGCCGTTTTTTGCAGGCAAGCGCGCCGCCGCAGGATTTCAACGGACTCTTGCGCATGCGCGGAATTTTCGTCCGACTCGGGAAACGCGCGCTCCGGCCGGAATGACGGGGCACGGAAATACCTGAGTAGGCACCGCAAGGCCGGAACAAATTTCAGAGGAAATTTCATACCGAAAACCGGATGATTTTCATCACCCCAGAGGGCTTGGTTTTAACTTCGACCGGTTTTCTCCCAACAGTTTCGATCATCGCCTGGATTCCGGGTCTCCGCAAGCTCCGCCCGGAATGACGGTGTTGGTTGGCCGACGTGATAACCAAAACCCACCCCGGACGCCGACCGAACAGGTCCGGCTTTTTCCCTGGCCGAGCGGCCGCGAGTCTGATTTTTACCGATTGACACGGGTCGAACCGTTTTTTATACTCGCGCGATGTAAAAAGGGTTCTGAAAATCAACCGAAAAAAGGGTTATGCATCATGATTAAAATCAACGAAAATTTTCTCAAGCTCAAAGCGTCCTACCTGTTCGCCGACATTGCCAAGCGAGTGGCGGCCTTCCAAGAGGCCAACCCGGACAAGGAGGTGATCAAGCTTGGGATCGGGGACGTGACTCGCGCTCTTCCGAAAGCCTGCGTGGAGGCCCTTCACAAAGCGGTGGATGAAATGGCCGGCGACGCCACGTTCAAGGGATACGGCCCCGAGCAGGGCTACGCATTTTTAAGAGAGCTGGTCGCCGAAAACGATTACCTCAGCCGCGGGGCGAAAATCGCACCGGACGAGATTTTCATATCCGACGGGGCCAAGTGCGACACGGGAAACATCCAGGAAATTTTTTCCGCAGACGCCAAGATCGCCATCCCCGACCCGGTCTATCCGGTGTATCTGGACACCAACGTGATGGCCGGAAGAACCGGTGTGTTCGCCGACGGCCGGTACGAGGGCATTTGTTACATGGAGGGGTCCCGGGAGAACGGTTTCATTCCCGAGCTGCCCAAGGAGCCTGCCGAGCTGATCTACCTGTGCTATCCCAACAATCCCACGGGGGCGACCATCAACAGGGAGCAGCTGGCCAAGTGGGTCGAGTTCGCAAAGGATACCAAGGCACTGATTCTCTACGACGCGGCCTACGAGTCTTTCCTCCGGGACGATTCCCTTCCCAAGACCATCTACGAGATCGAGGGGGCCGAAGAGGTCGCCATCGAATTTCGGAGTTTTTCCAAGACGGCCGGGTTCACAGGGACCCGCTGCGCGTTCACGGTGGTTCCCAAGAAGTGCAGGGCCTTCGACAGCTCGGGCACGGAACAGCCGCTCCATCCCCTGTGGAACCGTCGCCACGCCACCAAGTTCAACGGCGTGTCGTACCCGGTGCAAAAGGCGGCCGCAGCCGTGTACAGCAAGGAGGGCAAGGCCCAGGTCAGGGAGCTGACCGACTATTACATGAAAAACGCCGGGCTGATTCGAAAGGAAATGACCGGCTTGGGATATTACTGCGTGGGAGGGGAAAACTCGCCCTATATCTGGATCGACGGCAAACGGGGCTCATGGGAGTTCTTCGACCTTCTGCTCAACGAGGCGGGTGTGGTCTGCACGCCGGGGGCAGGGTTCGGAAAATGCGGCGAAGGCTATATCCGAATCAGCGCCTTCAACAGCTACGAAAACGTCGAAAAGGCTTTGGGACGAATCCGAGACGTCCTGTGAGGCCATTGTGAAAAAAGGGAATTCGGGGGCGTGGTTATAACTTCGGCCAATTGCATGGAATGCCGACAGCGGACCTTTTTTTTCTCTCTCTGCGTTTCTCTGCGTCTTTGCGCCTCTGCGTTGAAAAAAAGGCCAAATGGCGTGACGGACTTTTGATTTTGAACGCAGAGGCGCAAAGACGCAGAGGAACGCAGAGTCGATAAAACGGCCGATGCTAAAAACAAGCCCGGAATTCGGCGAGGGGCTGGGTTACCGGCCCCTTGCTTTTTGCGGCGGTCGTGTTCCTGACCATGACGACCCGGGCACGACGGTCGCATCCACCTTCAAATCAACTGAGCGACGCACTTTCTTTCGTGCCTTTCTTGTGTTTTCGTGGCCAACCCGTCATGTCTCGGCCGCTACATCTTTTCCGTCGTCTCGACTTTCAGACGTTTCAGATGGGTTTCCTCTTGAAACAAATCTTTTGTTTCGGTGAAAAATTTTCGAATGTTTTCGGGTTTGTCCGTAATATGAACATCGTTCAGAAACTGTCCCTTCGCGACCTCCCCCGCCAGCTTGCCTTCCTCGATCGCCTTTTCCACGGCGTCCAGTTCCGGAAGCGAAAACGACATTTCGTCCCGGTCGATTCGGTATTTGACGAAGATATACCCTTCGGGTTCGCTCTCGGATAGCTCGCCTTTCAGATTGAAGTATTTGCCCTGCCCCACCTCCGACGTGTGCCCCGAAAATTCGGAGAGATCCACATCGCCGTCGTTTTTCAGCTCGACCATGTACACTTGGAGCAATCCGGTCTTTTCGTCCTTGCCCATGTGGACGAAACCCGTGGAGCTGGAGTCTCGCCAGTACCATGTTCCAAACACGGACTGGTCCAGTTTCGCCGGGTCCGGTTCCGTAAGCGGATGGTCGGAGACAGGCACGCATGCAGCGACCAGGATGAAACATACGGGGACGAGTAGGTTCGAAAGGCGAACCCAAATGTTTTTTCGAGTCATGGCGATTCCTTTCTTTTTGAATATCCACCTTTTTTAGCCAGTTTTTCCAGGGCTTTCAAGACGGCCCGCCTGTTTTTGGCCGATTTCATCCAGGCGGGGAGCCTGGAAGCCATGGAGGCGTTGGACCATCCGCGTTCCGGATCTTGGCGGCGCTTTCGAAGATGCGCCCCCACATAGTTTTTCAAAAAATCCAGGTGGCGCTTGTTGAATGCGAAAAGAACTCTGCCGCAGCATGAAACCCTCATCCAGAGGGAAACTCCGAAATAGGTGTCGGTCGGATTGTTTCCATCCATGGAGCGCGCATTTCCGTCGGCCTGTTTTCGCAAGCCGCAATGCGCGCAGACCAGCCGGACCTGTCGAGCGGACTCCTCGATGGGACACGCCGGCAGAACCTTCGCCATCTTGCCGCACGAAGGGCATTCGATCAAAGTGGGATCGTCTCCGGCGGGAACGGAAAAGTCGCGCCAGGATTTGGAGCCGGCGATGTATGTCCTTTTTTCCTGCATACCCGTCATCTTTGAGGGAAAATCCTATCCGCGCTTCCATGGGTTGTCGGACTATGAACCCTAATATGACATGCGGTTGGCCAATACGCAATCGAAAGACGTAGATCCTTGACTTGAAACAGCCTCTCGGGTATCTTTTCGCCTTTATAAACATCGCCTTTCGGCGCATTTGTCGAATCGCCAATGAAAAAAAGGAGTCTGATCATGAAAATATTCGTTTCCGGTTCCCTGGCCTACGACCGGATCATGGATTTTCCCGGAAAATTCGAGGACCACATTCTGCCGGAAAAAATCCACATCCTGAATGTCTGTTTCACGGTGAACGGCATGAAGGAAAAATTCGGGGGCACTGCGGGAAACATCGCGTTCAGCCTTTCGCTTCTGGGTGAAAAGCCCGTCATCCTGGCGGCGGCGGGCAAGGATTTCGACGCCTACGAAAAATGGCTGCAAGAGCTGGGGCTTCCGCTGGACGGCATTCGCAAGATCGCAGACGAGCTTACCTCCGGGGCGTACATCACCACCGACAAGTCCGACAACCAGATCACCGGGTTCAATCCCGGTGCCATGAAGTGTTCCTCCCGGTACCATTTCAACGGGATGGACCCGAACGACACCATCGCCATCGTGTCCCCCGGCTGCATCGAGGACATGATCTCCTACAGCCGGTTTTATAAGGAGAAGGGCACCCCCTACATTTTCGATCCCGGCCAGAGCATCCCCGCCCTGACCGGCGAGAATATCGCGGAAATGATCACCGGCGCCGCCATGCTCATATCCAACGACTACGAACTGGAGATGATCAAGAAGGCCTCGGGGCTGGAAAAGGGCGCAATTCTGGAAAGGACTGGCGCCGTGATCACGACCCTCGGCGAGCAGGGTTCCATCGTGGCATTCAACGGCAAAGAGGTCCGAATCCCGGCCGCCAAGGCGGCGGAGCTTCATGATCCCACCGGCGCGGGCGACGCCTACCGCGCCGGACTCATCAAGGGCATGGTCATGAAAAAGGACCTGGTGGAGTCCGCCAGGATGGGCGCGGTCTGCGCAAGCTTCGCCGTGGAAAAGCACGGCACGCAGGAACATCGGTTCACCATCGAAGAGTTCCGGAAACGGTTCGCCGATACTTTTTCGGGATAGGAGCGCAACTTGCAGGTACGACCTGGGATGATGAAAATCCTTCGGATCGGATGATTTTTATCACCCCAGGTACGACCAAAGGATTATCATGCACATCTACCAGCTGGATAAGTGGAAGCACGCCCATCAATTCCACCATGTTAGTGAACGGGGAGGGCGAAACACCATCCGGGTGATATGGCTCACGGGGATCATGATGGCCATAGAGATCGCCTGCGGCATGGCGTTTGGCTCCATGGCCCTGTTGGCCGACGGATGGCATATGGGCACGCATGCGGCCGCACTTGGCATTACCGCGTTAGCATACAGATACGCCCGTCTTCATGCCGACGATCCCCGCTACAGTTTCGGAACGGGCAAGGTGGGCGTGCTGGGCGGCTACACCAGCGCGGTGGTCCTTGCTGTGGTCGCGTTGCTCATGGGTTGCGAATCGATCCACAGGTTTTTCACCCCGACCGCAATTCGTTTTAACGAAGCCATTTATCCAAAGCCGCCCGAGCATTACAAGGACCTGCTGAAAGGCTTTAAGGACCTGGTTCATATTACGGTGGAAGTCAATGTGTGCGACCTCGATCCCTGCTTGCCGGACGGAAAAAACATCCGGCAAGGAATAATTGAACATCTTGCCAGCCGCAATCGGCGGGATGCTTTAACCCGAGAAGACAACTCGCGCGAGCGCCCCATCGCCCGGAAAAAAAGTCTGACAATCAACGACATTTTTTGTAGAGACTTTCGCTTGAGGTGCCGAATTCGGCTTAATAGGGAATCCTTTGGGAATCGGGAGCGGTCCCGCCGCTGTAACCCCGTACCTTGCGCATGAAGATTTTATTTCTACATCGCAGGAAAACTGTTTCTGCCATGAATGCCACTGTCGTCAAAAATGGCGATGGGAAGGCTGCTGAAATGGCGGGGGAGCCGGAAGACCTGCCTTGAGAAAAAGACGACGCTTCCGCGACGGAAACGGACAGCGTGGTCGTCTATCGCAGGGGTCGGACAAGCTGGGTGCAGCCCTTTGGACGAATAATCGTCCAAAGGGCTTTTTTTATTTAATCTTGAAAAACGTCATCGCCACATTTGGAGATCTGAGAGAAGAAGGCTACAACAACATTGTCGTGCAGCCGACCCATATGTTTTTCATGGAGCAATCCCATGATCTGGCGTCGTATGTCAATGCCATGCGCTCGATTAAAACCATCAAGCAGCGCTGGATGCCGTTTCATAAAATCGCCCTGGGCCGTCCCGCATTGGGCACGGTGGGCGCCGCATACGATTATCACGATGACATTGAAAAGGTCGCCAAAACCCTGGCCGGCGACGTGGAATTGGCCAAGAAAAACAACGCCAGGCTGGTCTACATGGGCCATGGCAACGAACACTGGTCCACAGGCATATACGGAGAAACGGCCAAGGCGATGCGCGCCATGTATCCCGACACAACGATTGTCATCGGCGCCGTGGAAGGCTATCCGAGCGTTGACGATGTAGCCGATTATCTTTCCTCCCATTTCAAAGGCGGCAAGGTAATGCTCAAGCCCTTTATGATCGTGGCAGGCGACCACGCGGTCAACGACATGGCCAGCGACGAGGAGGATTCCTGGAAAAGCATTGTTGAAAAGAAAGGCTTTGAAGTAATGACCGTGCTGGAAGGACTGGGTTCGAACGACGCATTCGCCGCAATCTTTGTCGATCACATCAGGGACGCGGCGAAGGGCGCCGGGATTGAACTGAAGTAACAACCTAAGGAAAAAGGGGGATTCCCCGAAAACATGATTTTTTATACGGTGTGAAAACGGTATCTTCGTGTCCATTTGGGCACGGGGATGCCGTTTAACCCTGTCAGTGCGGGGAAATCGAAATTCCCCCGCAGGCTTGGCCTTTTATTTCGACCGTTAGCACACCGCCTCGTTCCAACGCTTCGCGTTTGAATGCATACCAGGACGCTTCGCGTCCGCGTTCCACTGACTCACAGCCGAAACGATAATCCCCCCGCGAAGACATGACCGAATAAAACGCTCCCCGCCCGATCGACTCCGCCAGCCTGCGAAACACGCCCACCGGTATTACTTCCGAGCCACCACGGCGAATTCCGGAGAATCCTCGGAAAAGTACGCGACCGCCACATCGGAATAGAAGCCTTCGACCTTGAAACCGTTTTGTTCGAACTCCCGTGCCAGGGATTTCCGGTCGAAATATTGCAGCCAGTTGTAAATCGTCCTCGTCCTCGCCTTTTCCACGATGGTATATTTGTCGAGTACGACCTTTTCGTCGAAGTACTTGAACGTGTTCAGGAAACCGTAATACTTGTCGGGAGACCAGAACCCTCCGAGAAGACCGGTTTCGTAGATCGCCTTCTCCTCTATTTGTTCGAAGGCGGCCAGGGAATACACATCGAGAAGGACCGCACCTCCGGGACGCAGGGTTCGCGAGAATTTTTCCAGCATGGTTTTTCTTTGAGACGGACTCAGGGCGCAAAAGTCGCACATGATCATGGTGGCGAGGTCGTATTTTTCGTCCGTTTCGTATCTAAGGTAGTCGGCGCAGACATACTCGATGCATAGGCCTTTTTGCGCGGCTGTTTCCCTGGCGTGCCGGATGGACCTTTCCGAAAAATCGATGCCGGCGACTGTGGCGTTTTTTTCCGCCAGAAGCGTGGCGTACAGCCCGGGACCGCAGCCGAAATCGACGATTCCGGTATTTTGCCCGATGGAAAACCGGTCGGCCATCCAGGAAACAGAGCGCCGGATGAATTCCATCTTGCGAGAGGATACATCGATGGCTTCGTTCAAGTGGAATTCGAGCATTTTTTTCGAAGTGCAAGGGTCGGCCCATAGTTCTTCCGCCGTATAGAATTGAAACGGTTCGGGACGCGAGTTTATTTTCTCCAGCTTTTCATACATGCTTCACTCCTTGCAATCTTTTTCGCCGAAAAGGCGTTTATTCCGCAGCTCCATTTTATCGGACCCAAATTGGATAGCAGGACGGCCGTCGAATGTAAAGCCAGCCAGCGAATAGAGAGATAAAATAACGAAGGGACAGATCGTTTGGCAACCGTTTTTTTTAAGCTTGTTAACCTTGGAATATAGTGATATTGGATTTTAGGGTTGGGATAGGAACGAATCGATTTTCATTTTTTTCACCAATTGGTTAAGCAGGGGGGCGGCATGAAAAAGCATGAAAATAGACATGGTGAACATTTTTCGAGTCCTGGTTTTTCGGTGTTCAAATCGGCGGCGTTTTTTTGGGTGTTGTCCCTGTTTGTGTGCCTTCAGATTCCCGAGGCCATCGGGGCCGTCATCGATGTCACCCACACGGCGGATGTGGTGGATGCCAACGGCGGCGATTGTTCCACCATGACGATCGCTTCGCTGCCCGGTCCCGACGGCGAAACCAGCCTCAGAGAAGCCATTTGTGCAGCCAACTACGAAAGCGGCGACGATACCATCAACCTCCCGGAAGGCACATACCCTCTGACAATCATCGAGACGCCCAAGGTCCCGCCTTGGACTCCGAAAGGAAGCGAGGAGGAGCTGCCGGCCGGAGGGATCGCTACAAGCATGAGGGCCGGTGAAAACGCCAATGAATCAGGCGACTTGGACATCACTGGCAATCTGACCATCTCGGGCGCCGGTTCCAGTACCACCGTTGTCGATGCCAGCAATGTAAACGACCGCGTTTTTCATATAGAAGGCGGTGACACGGTCCAGATCAACGATATCACTATCACCGGAGGCCACTTGACCGACGGGTCGGCCCGGGGCGGAGGAATATACTGCTCGGCAGACCTCACCCTTCAAAGGTGCCTGGTCACCGGCAACACTGCGGAAGGCGGCGCCGAAGGAGGGGGAATCGGCGTAGTCAACGGCTCCGTAACATTGATCGAAACCACCGTCACCCAAAACCAGGCCTTGGGAAAAGAGATAGACGATGGTTTGGGGCATGTATACGGGGGAGGTGCATTCGGCGGGGGCATCGACTGCGTTGAGGGGTCGGTTTCTCTTGAAAACAGCTCGGTGACCGGCAACAATGCGACCGCGCAGGACGCGCAAACCGCGCAAAGCGGTATGGATGACAACGGCGCTGGATGGTCCGCCTACGGAGGCGGAATCTCTGCTGCATGCGACGTCACTTTGACGAGCAGCCAAGTCACGGGCAACACGGCCACCGGAGGAAATTCGTTCGACCCCGACCAAGCCCGAGGCGGCAGTTCGTCGGGCGGGGGTATCTATGTTGCTGGCCGCTTTTCAGTCACCGATTCCAACGTATCCTCCAACACGGCCCAGGGGGGCCAGGGCGAAGACGGCGGTCAAGCAAACGGCGGCGGCATTTTTTTCGAATCGTATACCTCCATTGAATCGACCAACACCACCATATCCCAAAACAATGCTCTCGCAGGCGCGGGTACCGGAAGCGCCGGCTACGGCGGAGACGCCAGGGGAGGCGGCGTGTACGCAGGCAATTTGTCTTCCGGAGAATCGGCGATCTTTTCCGCATGCGCCATAGAGGGCAACCACGCCAGCGGCGCCAACGGAGTCGCGCAGGGCGGAGACGGCTCGGGAGGCGGGCTTCACATCGAAGGAAGCGGAGATCTGGTGGTGCGAGACAGCCTGGTTTCCGGAAACAGCGTTTCGGCCGGCACTCCCGACGTGCAAGGCAACGAAGGCTCCGGCGGTGCCATGTACCTTGGCGGCTATTTGAACGCGTCCGTCGTAAATTCCACTTTCAGCGGAAATACCACCCAAGACAACGGGGGCGGAGCGTACCACGATTCCTACCCCACCCTTGCGATTCGACATGCGACCATCACCGACAACACGGCTCAAAACGGCGACGGCGGAGGACTTTTCGTTTACGATTATGGCGCCAACGACGGAACAGCCAATCTGGGACACGTCATCCTTGCGGCAAACACGGACAGCGGCGCAGGGAACAATCATCCGGATTGTTCCGGTCCCGTTGTTTCCAGCGGATACAATATTCTGGGGGACGTCGCCGGATGCACGGGCATTGTCGATGGCACCGACAACGACAGGGCCGGTACGGCGGCGTCACCCATCGACCCGGTCCTCGGTCCCCTGCAAGACAACGGAGGACAGTCCCGCACCCATGCCCTTTTGAGCGGAAGCCCGGCTTTGGACACCGGCGATTCTTCGTTTGACGAAAATTCGTTCACACCCTCCCTGACCACAGATCAGCGGGGTACCGGATTTCCGAGAGTTCAAAACAACACCATCGACATCGGTGCCTTCGAAAGAGCGCCAGCGCCCGAGATTGAAGTTTCGGAATCCGATTCGGACGTCCCGGACAACGACGGGAGCGTGGATTACGGAACCACCACCGTGGGCTACGCGATCACCAAGACGTTCACCATTTCCAACACCGGCAACGCGGAACTGACCCTTTCCGCACCTTCTTCCATTCCGGACGGATTCAGCCGGGTCGGGACGTTTCCTTCGAGCATCGCCGCAGGCGGTTCGGAGATGTTCCAGGTGCGACTGGACGCGGACGCTGCAGGCAGCTTTTCGGGCAGGATCTCCTTTGCTAACAACGACTCCGATGAAAATCCCTACGACTTCGCGATTTCGGGGGTCGTGAACGTTCCGCCCGCCCCGGAAATCGAAGTTTCGGAATCCGGTTCGGACGTCCCGGACAACGACGGGAGCGTGGATTACGGAACCACCACCGTGGGCTACGCGATCACCAAGACGTTCACCATTTCCAACACCGGCAACGCGGAACTGACCCTTTCCGCACCTACTTCCATTCCGGACGGATTCAGCCGGGTCGGGACGTTTCCTTCGAGCATCGCCGCAGGCGGTTCGGAGATGTTCCAGGTGCGACTGGACGCGGACGCTGCAGGCAGCTTTTCGGGCAGGATCTCCTTTGCTAACAACGACTCCGATGAAAATCCCTACGACTTCGCGATTTCGGGGGTCGTGAACGTTCCGCCCGCCCCGGAAATCGAAGTTTCGGAATCCGGTTCGGACGTCCCGGACAACGACGGGAGCGTGGATTACGGAACCACCACCGTGGGCTACGCGATCACCAAGACGTTCACCATTTCCAACACCGGCAACGCGGAACTGACCCTTTCCGCACCTACTTCCATTCCGGACGGATTCAGCCGGGTCGGGACGTTTCCTTCGAGCATCGCCGCAGGCGGTTCGGAGATGTTCCAGGTGCGACTGGACGCGGACGCTGCAGGCAGCTTTTCGGGCAGGATCTCCTTTGCTAACAACGACTCCGATGAAAATCCCTACGACTTCGCGATTTCGGGGGTCGTGGACGTTCCGCCCGCCCCGGAAATCGAAGTTTCGGAATCCGGTTCGGACGTCCCGGACAACGACGGGAGCGTGGATTACGGAACCACCACCGTGGGCTACGCGATCACCAAGACGTTCACCATTTCCAACACCGGCAACGCGGAACTGACCCTTTCCGAACCTTCTTCCATTCCGGACGGATTCAGCCGGGTCGGGACGTTTCCATCGAGCATCGCCGCAGGCGGTTTTGAGACGTTCCAGGTGCGGCTGGACGCGGACGCCGCCGGCAGCTTTTCTGGCAGGGTCTCCTTCGCCAACAACGACTCCGATGAAAATCCGTACGACTTCGCGGTCGCAGGGGTCGTGAACGTTCCGCCCGCCCCGGAAATCGAAGTTTCGGAATCCGGCTCGGACGTCCCGGACAACGACGGGAGCGTGGATTACGGAACCACCACCGTGGGCAACCCGGTCATCAAGACGTTCACCATTTCCAATACCGGCAACGCGGAACTGAACGTTTCCGCACCTTTTATTGCGGACGGATTCAGCCTCGTGGGGACGTTTCCAGCCAGCATCGCGGCCAGCGGTTCGGACACGTTCCAGGTGCGGCTGGACGCGGACGCCGCAGGCAGCTTTTCGGGCAGGGTCTCCTTTGCCAACAACGACGACGATGAAAATTCGTACGATTTCGCCATTCTGGGTACGGTGCAAGGCGTAATCATTCCAACGGTCGATCAGTGGGGCGTCGCGGGCTTGGCGTTGCTGCTTTTCCTGGTCGCAATTCTGAAAAAACATAAGGGGCGCGCGGACATGAAAAAAAGCCCCTATTAAGGAAAAGGGAGGCATTTTCCGCCTGGGAAAATGACATTGCGTTGGTTTCGGCTATCTTTTTTTCTTGAATTGGCGATTTGGCAAGCGCGTTAAAACAACGTTCGTGCCAAATCGCAGAGAGAACCGACTCGGAATCAAAGGCATGGGAACGACTTAATTCAGGTGGCGCATCGCGGATTTGTGGGAAAAGGCGTGTCGATGGTAACCAGACCATCCTGATCTGGCATGCCTTGGCTTCCACGCGGTGGCACATTCGCGATATGGGACCAGAGCTGGAAGCTCTGGCTACCTTCACCGAGCCCTGCAAATCCGCGATAAACCATTCAGGTCCGGTCGCTCAAATAGCGCAGGGCCAAAAGGGTGATGTCGTCGGAGGGAGGAAGGCCTGTCGAGAATCGATCGACCTCCTCCTTCAGGGCTTGCACCAACGTGGCCGCGTCGGTTGGATGCGCCGCGTTCAGGACGTCCAGTGCTCGGGGCTCCCTGAAGAATTCGCCGGCGGCGTTTTCGGCTTCGGTCACGCCGTCGGTGTACAAGACGAGCGTGTCGCCGCGTGCCATCGAGAGTTCGTCCACGCGATATCGCGCCTCTTCGTCCACCCCTGGCATGATGCCCTTGGACATGGGCAGAAAATCGAACGAACCTCCCCGAAGAGAAATGAACGGGGGGTTGTGGCCGCCGTTGACGTATTGCAGAAGGCCGGTTCGAACGTTCAGCACCGCCAAAAACAGAGATGAGAACATCAACTCGTCGTTGTTTTCGCAAGCCATTCGATTGACCGCTGGCATGACGGAATACAGGTCGTTTTCCACGAGGTTCATCCGCAAGAACGTCACTACGCGAACCATGAAAAGGGCGGCGGGCATGCCCTTGCCCGACACGTCGCCAATTGCGACCGCGATGCGGTCGCGGTCCAAGGCGATGGCGTCGTAGAAATCACCCCCGACCTGTCTGGCCGGTTGGATGACGGCCGAAACATCCACCTGTGGATGGTTCGGGAAGAGAGGTCCCTTCCGGGGAAGAATGTTGGCTTGGATGTTGCCCGCGTGCTCCAAGTCCTTCTGGAGGTGTTCGTAACGCAGGCGCTGCTCCAATATTTTTTCGATCCGCATGTTGTTTGCGCGCATGCGGCGAACCAAGATTTCCAGCAAGTTGCCCACTGCCTCCGGAATTGCCAGGATCTTTTCCCTGAAGGTCCTCTCCGACATGACCAGCAGCGTGCTGGGCTCTCTTCCGACAACCCAGGCGGACACCGGGCGCCTTTCGACCATCGACATTTCTCCTACGCACTCGCCGGGTACAACCACAAAGCTGTCGCCGGAATCGGGCGCGTCCAAGTGAACCGACATCCGCCCGGAGATCAAAAGAAACAGTTTGCGTATTTCATTCCCCGGGCGAATCAGGATTTCACCTGGTTCCAGGCAACGAACCTCCATTTCGGAAATCAGTTCCCGCACTGTATTCCGAGGCAACTCTCGAAACAGGCTGTGGTTCCACAATTGCTTTTCGCGAAAGCGACGGTCCTGTCTTGAAAGCGTTTGGAATGTCGTCTGTTCGGATTTCGGCGCCATTTTTTTCCAACCTAAACAAAAAATTGTCATGTTTGACATCTACTTCGAGTCCCTATTGAAAATAAACTAATGGCCTGTTCGCTTACCGCAAGTTCGATACCGAACAAATCTTCATTCGACAAGTGGACACCCGTCGGAAAGCTTTGCAAAAAACAATTCGAACTGGTAAATATAACGAAAAATTTCGAGCTGTGCGGTTGGTTCGGGGATACATATTTAATTCTCACGCAAAGGCGCAAAGACGCCAAGATGCTAAGATTGTCAAATACGAAACTTTGCGTCTTTGCGTGAGGGTTTTAAAGAGTAACCGCACAGGCCGAAAAATTTCAAAACCGTTCGCCAATGTCGGTTTTGCGGAGTTTTTGCCATTTTGCGAAAATTATAAAAAGGAGATGTCAAATGAAATGTCCCAAATGCGATTCCGACTTCGAGAAGGTCGATTTCAAGGGTATTGAAGTGGAGCGTTGCAAAGGTTGCCAAGGCATCTGGTTCGACCTTCTGGAACACGAGACATTGAAAAAAATGCAAGGGTCGGAGGCCATCGATATCGGAGATCCCGGGAAAGGCAAGGAATACAACAAGAAGGATAGAATCGATTGTCCGGTCTGTCGTTCCCGAATGATCAGGATGGTGGACAACCGGCAGCCGCATATCTGGTACGAATACTGTTCCGTTTGCAGCGGCGTGTTTTTCGACGCGGGAGAATTCACCGACTTCAAGGAGCGCACGGTCGCGGACTTTTTCAAAAGCCTCAAATCCAAAGAAAGGAAATAAAAGGCGTTTGGGGGCGTTGTTCTACATTCTCGGCCATGTCTTTGCGTAACCGATATCCCGTTCAAGAGCGTGTTCCAGATGGTGGAAGTCTTATAATGAAAGTGGAGCCGTGGCCC
Organism: Desulfobacterales bacterium; assembly: GCA_963674505.2. Taxonomy (GTDB): domain Bacteria; phylum Desulfobacterota; class Desulfobacteria; order Desulfobacterales; family SKZT01. The sequence goes on along the minus strand of CAXXIG010000001.1, from coordinate 2,757,507 downwards.
AGTTCGGAATGGAATTCGATTTTGCCGCCGTGCTGTTCGACGATTTTGCGGGCCATCATCAGGCCGATGCCGGTCCCGTCGGAGCCCTTGGTGCTGAAAAAGCTCTGAAACACCTTTTCCTTTGTTTTTTCGGTCATGCCCGCGCCCGTGTCGGAAACGACGTATTCGACGGCCCAGCCGTCGGCTTTTCCGGAACGAATCGCCACCTTTTTTTCCTCCGACACCCGTTCGATGGGGTCGCCGTCCTCGGTCATCAGGCTCTGCGCCTTGAAGGAATCCAAAGCGTTTGTCGCGATGGTCAAAAGGCAGCGGTAGATGCCTTCCGGGTCGAAGGAAAAAGGGGACAGGTCCGGGTCGGTTTCCCATTCCAGGACGACGCCCATTTCCGCCGCCTGGGGGGCCAGGAGGCTGCCCACTTCCTCCAAGGGGCGGTTGGGATCGCATTTTTGGGGATGAATCTGGCCGGACTTGCCGAAATCCAGCAGGTCCATGGAGAGGTTTCGGATTTTGTCCACGTTTTGCTTGACCATCCGCCACCCCTCGGTCAAATATTCCTTGTTGTCGAGTTCCAGCCCCTTGTCCAGGACGAACATGCCGCCTTTCAGGCTTCCGGCGATGTTTTTGATGGCGTGGGAGAGGCCTGATACGGTTTCGCCGACTGCGGCCATGCGCTCGGCGTTTAATAGCCGGCGGGTCTTTTCCTCCACCAGGCGCTCCAGGTTCTCCGTGTATTGCTTGAGCTGCCTGCGCATCTCGATGCGCTCCTTGGCGCGGTTCAGGGCGATCTCAAGAACTTCGTCGTTGATGGGCTTGGTCACAAAATCGGTGGCTTCGTGCTTGAGGCTCTTGATGGCCAGGTTCATGTCTCCGTGGCCGGTGATCATGATGACTTCGGTGTCGGGGTTTTCGCGCTTGATCTTGCGCAGAAGCGCGATGCCGTCCATGCCTGGCATCTTTATGTCGGTGATGACGATGGGGGGCCTTTGGGCTTTGAAAATCTCCAGGGCGTCCTCGCCGCTGCACGCTGTGAAGACCTCGTAGCCTTCGTCTTCCAGGGTGATTCCCAGAATCTTGCAGATGCCCTCTTCGTCATCGACCAGCAGAATTCGGTCGCACATGGCTAATCCGTCCTTTCGTCGGCCGGAAAGGTCAGAATGAAGCACGCCCCGGCGCCTTCCACGTTTTCCACCCTGATATCGCCGTCGCATTCCTTCACGATTCCGTAGCTGATGGACAATCCCAGCCCCGTGCCCTTGCCGACTTTCTTGGTCGTGAAGAAAGGTTCGAATATCTTGTCGATTTTGTCCGGAGGGATGCCGTTTCCGGTGTCGGCAACTTTCACGCAAACCGTTGCGCCGTCCGAGTTGGTGGTCAGGACGATCTTTCGGTCCCCGGGCGTGTATTCCACGTGTTCCCAGCGTTCTTCGATGGCGTCTCGGGCGTTGATGAGCAGGTTGATGAAGACCTGCTCCAGGCGACTGGAATCGGCCAGGATTTCCGGAAGCTTTTCGTCGATGTTCCAATCCACTTGTATGCCCCGTACCTTCAATTGCTGGCTGAATATTTCAAAGGCGCTTTTGAGCACTTTGTTGACCTGCGTTTTTTCCAGCACCAGGTCGGATTTTCGTCCGAATTGGCGCATGTGGCTGATGATTTTGGTGGCGCGGTCCACATGGGCGTCCATTTCTTCGGCCATTGTATACAGGATTTTGTCCTTGATGGGTTCCTTTTTCTTGATTTTTTTCATGAAAAAGTTGCTGGCGGTCTTAATGACCGAGAGGGGCTGGTTGAGTTCGTGCGCCACGCCGGTGGCCATCTCGCCCAAGGTCGCCATTTTGCTGGCCTGAATCAGCTGCTGCTCGGCCTCCAGCCTCTTGGTGATGTCGCTGGTGGTGACCAGAAGGACCTTTTTGCCGGGGTATTCGGAGGGCGACAGCCGCATGGTGACGAACAAGGACTTGCCGTTCTTCGCGATGTGCCGGGCCTGGTTGAATATGGGAACGGCCTTGATTTGCTTCTGGTAGACGGCCTTGTCGTCGTTGGGAAAAAAGTCCAGAAAGGAGCGGTTGATAATTTCTTCCTTGCGGTATCCGTATACGCTTTTGACGCTTTCGTTGCAGTCCAATATGTCCAGGGAATCGAAATCCAGGACGAACACGGGGTTGGGAATGTTGTTGAAGATGGCGTAGTATTTTTTTTCGGAATTCTCCAGCTTTTCTTCCAGTTGCTTGCGCCGGGTGATGTCGATGCTCATCTCCATGGCTGCGACAATCTCTCCGGAGTCGTCGCGGAGGGGCGACGTACGGACGAACCAGTGGGTTTCCTCGCCGTCCTTGCCGATTCCCTTTTCCTCGCTATAATGGGACAGTCCGTCCACGAAAGTCCTTTCCACCGGGCACTCGACGCATTTTTCAGTCCGCCCCTTGTAGGCGCAATAGCAATAGTCGCCCGGCTTGGGGGCGAATTTTTCGGCGAACTCCCGGTTGTACCTGATCAGCTTGTAGTTTTTGTCCTGGACCGTGATGATGCAGGGCACCAGTTCGAACAGGTGCTGGTATTCGTCGCGCTGGCGGTTCAGCTCGATTTGCTTTTCCCCGATTTTCTTGCCCATCCGGTTGATGGAATCGGCCAAGGCGCCGATTTCGTCTTCCCTTTCCACCCGCAGCCGGGTGGAGTAGTCGCCTTGGGACAAGCGCCGGGTGCCGTCGATCATGGCCTCGATGGGCCCCCGGACGAACCGGGATATGAAATGGTAGATGATCAGGGAGGTCACCGCGAAAATCAGGATCCCCAGACCGACCACCGCCTTTTCGAATCGAAAGATTTCCAGGTCGGTCCCTTTGAGCGACATCACCACGTCGAGGGCTCCCAGAACTTTTTTATCCTTGGGATGCACATGGCATTCCGCGGCGCAACCCGGCTCGTTGTAAATGGGACTGATGATTCCCAATCGGAGTTCTCCCTCGTCGCTTTTCACGACTCGGGTCCGGTCCTGCAAGTCGAGGCTGGCGGCGGGAGGATCTGTGCTGTGGCAGATGTAGCAGGCTTCGTCCTTGATGTTGGTGGTCTGGTCCACCTCCGAGTCCCGGTTGGAGAACTTGATCTGGCCGTCCTTGTTGTAGATGCGCAGGTTGACGACCTCCTCCTGCTTGCCGATGTTGTTGATGATCTGGGTGATTTCGTCCCGGCTGTTGAGCATCATGGCGTAGTGGGTGCCCAGCTTGATGGTCTTGGTCAGGCGGTCGGCCCCGGCCACGGCGTATTCCATGGATTTTTGCCGCTGGTATTTGATGTTGTAGAACCCCCAGGAGCAGATACTGATCAGCAAAAGAACGTCCACGGCGAAAATGAGCCGGTACACCATGCTTTTTTCATATTTTTGCAGAAGATATAGCATTGTCGCCTCGGCAATCTGCCACGGGTTGGTTGGGGCGCGTAGGGTGGGTGGGTCGCTGCCCGGGCGTTTTCGCCAAGCCAATATCCCTTGAAATCGATAAACTTCCAATTTGGTACCGAGTCCAACCCACCATGTTCCTGGCCTCTTCGACTCTTGTTCGGGCATAAGGCAACGAGGCTGTGCAAAAAATGGTGGGTTGGACTTCGTACAAGATCGATGGGCACGGGAATAAACGGGCTGAAACCCAGCGACCAAGGCCTGGGTTTCGACCCACCCACCCTACGATCCCCGCCCAGGCCCCATTACCTTTTTCGCGGAGTAAAATCCTGCGCAAGTATAACAGCCAGGCAAGAATAATATTCACCTCCCTGCTTGGCTCTCCAATGCCTGTGCAGAACGCGACTTCGGCATGGTGACGATGAAGCGAGAGCCTTGGTCGGGAGCGGACACGACCTCGATTTCGCCCCCGTGCTGCCTGACGATCTTGTGGGAGATGAACATGCCTAGCCCCGTGCCCTTGCTTCCCTTGGAAGAGAAGAACAAGGTGAACATCTTGGCCTTCGTCTCAGGGTCCATGCCCACGCCGTCGTCGGAAACCTCGAACCGTATGCTGCCCCCCTCTTCGCAAACCAAAAATTCGATTTTGTGCGCGTCTTTCCCCTTGTCCTCCATGCAGGCGTCCGCCGCGTTTTCCAAGATGTTGATCAACGCGGAGCGAACCACCCCCGGATCGATTTCGAACTCCCCGACGCCGTTTTCGAAACGTGTTTCAAACCGGATGTTCTTTCCGGCCAGCTTGGGTTCCACGGTTCTGGCCAGGTCTTCGGCGAAGCTTGCGACATCGACCCGCTCCCACTGGAGTTCCCTTTTTTTCGCGTAGAAAAGAATGTCCAGCACCATGCTCCGGATTCGCTCCACCATGAGCTTGACCGTTTCCCAGCCGTCCATCACCTGCTCTTCGTTCTCCTTGGAAAAGCCGGACTCCACCAGATACATCCCGCCGTCCAGGCCGGTGAGCAATCCTTTGATGCCGTGGGAAATGGAGCCGATCAAAAAGCCCAGGGAGGAAAGATGGTCCTGGAGTTCGCGGATTTTGGTGATGTTGGCGGACATCTCCATGACCTGCGAGATCTCCCCGTTTTCGTCGTAGAGCGCGGCGGTGGTGATCAGGACATGGATGGTCTCGCCGGAAGACGACGTCACCACCATTTCGGACTGGTGGGATTTTCCGTCCTGGAAGGTCCTGACCACGGGGCAGTTGTCGCACTGGCAGTCCTGGCGCTTGTAGATCTGGTAGCAGCAGAAGCCCCGCCCCTCGCCGAAGTCCTCCTTGAAGCGGCGATTGACTGCTTGCAGGCGCAATTGCCGGTCCTGCACGGTGATGTAGCAGGGCGCTTCGTCGAAAAGTTGCTGGTATCGGTGTTCGGTGGCGCGAAGCTTTTCTCTGAGCTTTCGCACTTCGGAAACATCGGCCGATATTTCCAGGACCAGATCCAGTTCTCCCCGGCTGTTTCGAATCGGCGCGGTGTAGACGATGGCGGGGGTTTCGGCGCCGTCGGCGTATCGGATGGTCTGACGCGTACGCTGCCCTGCCTTGGTGGACAGGGTTCGGCCTGCCGGACACAAATCGCGAGTCTCTTTCTCGCTTTTTCCCTGGATCTCCGGGTAGATTTCGCAGCTGCTTTGCCCCACCTTGTCGCCCAGCCGCTGCCTGTAGGCGTCGTTGATTGCCACCACTTTCAGCTCCCGGTCGTGGATGGCGACAAAACAGGGCATTTCGTTGAAAAAGCCGACGCCGCCCTGGAGGTTTCCGGCGATGTCCATCAGGGCGTCCGAAAGCCCATCCAGCGCCTGGCCCATCGCGGCCAGGCGCTCGACTTCCACCAGGCGGGCGGACTTTTCCTCCACCAGTTTTTCCAGGTTTTCCGTATACTCCTTCAGCCTGCGGCGCATGCATATCTTTTCGGTGGCCCGGGAAAGAGCGATCTCCAGGATTTCGTTGTCGATGGGCTTGGTGACGAAGTCCGCGGCTTCCAGCTTCAGGCAATGGATCGCCGTATCCATGTCCCCGTGGGCGGTGATCATGATCACCTGGGTCTCCGGGTTTTCCTTCTTGATGCTTCGCAGGAGTTCGAGACCGTCCATGACCGGCATTTTGATGTCGGAAAGGACGATAGGGGGACATTCCCGGCGAAAAATATCCAGCGCTTCGAAGCCGTCCTTCGCTGTCAGGACTTCGTAGCCGCTGTCGGCCAGGCTGATGCCGAGGACTTTTCGAATTCCTTCTTCATCGTCTACAAGCAGTATCTTTTCGGTCATCGGCGTAACTTTGCTCTAATGTGTCCTGTTTGTCTATCCCGTTCGTTCGCGGCAGGTCATCCCAAAATGCTTTCTATTGTCTCCAAAAGCTCTTCGTGATCCGGAGGCTTTTCCAAGTAAGCCTCCGGCTCGAGGATCTTTTCTTCGCTCTTGGCGTTGAGCATTTTCAGGTAGTGGAAGAAGGTCGCCTTTTTCACCGCCGAAAGCATCACCACCGGTATTGCGGCAAGGTCCGGGTCCGTTTTCAGCGCGCGGTACATGAGGACCCCGCCCTCCCCCGGCATCATGACGTCCAGCACGATCAGGTCCGGCCGGATTTCCCGCGCCTTGACGACCCCCTCCTTGCCGTTTTTGGTCACCACGGGTCGATATCCGCTGGTCTCCAGGACCGTGGATATGTATATCCGCATGTCCAGCTCGTCGTCGACGACCAAAATCTTTGGCTTTTCCTTTTCCATAGGGATTTATTGCTTTGATTCTTTTTCTTCTTTTTCCATGCTCAAATCGGCGTAATCCGGGCGATTCACGCTGGCCACCGGACAATTGGACCGAAGGACAACTTGCTCAACCGTGCTTCCCAGCAAGGCCTTTTCCGGATCGATGTCCCTGGTGTGATGGGCCATGACGATCAAGTCCCCGTTCTTCTCCCTGGAGAACTTGAGAATCTCGACGTAAGGAATGCCTTCCCAGATTTCGACTTCGTAGTTGTCGTAGTCCCCCATCTTGGAGACGTACCGGTCGTCGATTTTCTTTTTCGCCTCCTTGATCTTCGCCTCGATTTCGTCCTGGGAGGAAACCTTGCCGGCATGCATGGAACTCAGGTCCAAGGCGTGGAAGATCCACAGCTTGCTGCCGATGTGCTTGGCGAGCTGGAACGCGAAGGTGAAAGCGTGGTCGGAGGCTTTGGAAAAGTCGGTGCCGAATATGATGTTGGAAAAATACCACAGGCACGTGGTGCACGGCCGCGCCACGATGAGGACCGGGCATCGGGCGCTTTTTGCAACCCTCTGCATGGTGCTTCCCACGATGTCGCGGTATCTCATGGCGCCTTTGTCTTCTTCCCTCGAATGAGCGCCCATGACGATCAGGTCCACGTTCTCCTTGCGGGCTTTGCGCAGGATTTCCGTGTGGGGCACGCCGGGAAGGGTGTCCAAAGTAGCGGTTTCGCACTCGGCCAGTTGCTTGGCATAGGTGTTTTTCATCTCGTCGATGACCCACGAGATGTAGTCGGGTCCCGCGTTTTCCGTTTCGCCCGTCCTGTGGTCCGTTACAAAAGGGCTGAACCCCCTCGAAGGCAATCCCAGGACGTGGTAGACGCAAAGGTCGGACTGATATTTCTTCGCCAGGTCGAAGGCGACATGGGCCGCGTTGTCGCAAGTGGGCGACGCGGTGGTTGCAAACATTATTTTCTTGAACATGGTTACCTCCTTAAAGGGCATCCAGTGAGAGTTCCCAGAAAGCTGAGTTCCCAGACGATTCCATCGATAAACTCGAAAAACGAAAATACGGTTTCGAACTCGAACACATCCACCTTGTCCCCCATGACCACATGTTTCAGGTTTCCGAGAGCCAGGGGAAGGTCCAGCAGGCAGTCGAGCCCGATATTCTTCAAGTCCGTATTTTCGCCGCCTTTCACGCCCCGCAGCGTCATGTAGATTTCCAGGCGGGGCTCGCCAGGAAAGCCGATCATCTCGACCGTCTTTTCCAATTCCAGCCGGTCGATTTCCGGATGGACGCAATCCATGGGGGCGCACGAACGGTAGTGCTGCATATATGTCGGCAGGAAAGGGTTCAACCGGACCAGCAACGGATACGCTTCCATCATTTTGAAAAACGACCGCAGCGTCGCATCTTCGGCCAGCTCCACCCGATACCCCAAAAATTCCAACGGGTCGGCGTCGAGTTTTCTGTCCCTCTCCACTGCGCTTCCGTCGGCTTGTATCTTGATCGTGTTCATGGTCGTTGGTTCGCCCTTTGTCGTTTTTCCCCGGCCGCAAGCCCCGGCGTTCGAATTTCCCGCTGATTTCCGAAGTCGGCGGGACAAGCGGCCGCTCGCACGGTCGCGTCCCGGATTATTCCTCCGGCGGCTTCAAATGGTCGGGAACATCCAGCATATGGATCAAAAGCGGTTTGAGAAAGCTCCATCGGATTCCGATCTTGTAGACTTCCTCCAGGTCCCTGATGGCGTCCCAGCAGTTGTGGCATGGCGCGATCACCAGTTTCGCCCCGGTGGCCAGAATCTGGTCCCTCTTGACTTTCAGCCCGATGTTTCTCTGCTCTCGATACCGGCCCAGACCGTTGAACCCGCCGCCTCCGCCGCAACAGAAGTTGTGCTCCTTGTTGGGAGACATTTCGCGAAAATCCTCTGCGATGTAGCTCATGATCTCCCGCGTGCAGTCTCTCAGACCGGCGTTTCGGATGTAGTTGCACGAATCCTGGACCGTCACCGGCTCCTTGATCTTCTTGGACGGATCGATCTTGATCTTTCCGGTCCTCAGTGCCTCCGCCACCCATTCCACGTAATGGAAACTGGGGACCGGCGTTTTTCCGTCCTTCAAACCCGCCCAGTACGGCCCTTCGATCACGGTGGCGCGATAAGCGTGGCCACATTCGGTGACCACCATTCTCTTGGGCTTGAGCCGTCTCATGGCATCATATACCGAGTTGACCTGAATTTTGCAAGCTTCCCAGTCGCCGGCGAACATGGCCAGGCTGGTCTCTTCCCATCCCTCGCTGGGGACCGTCCAGTTTTCCCCGGCCACGTGGAACAGGATGGCGGCTTCGGCCAGGTCCTCGGGGTAGTGCTTGGGCTCTCTGGCGTTGACGGTGTACATGATGTCGGCGTTTTCCACATCCACCGGAATCTTGAGGCCGGGCCAGTCCTCCTCGTACTCCTCGGCCATCCATTCGCAGGTATCCACCCAGTCTTCGGTGGTGATGTCCATTTGGGCGTTGTAGATGCGGTGCATGCCGGAGCCGATTTTCAACTCCCACGGCACGAACCCCTGGGAATAGAGGAGACCGCGCAAATACCCGAACATGATGCCCATGTCGATTCCGAACGGGCAAAAGGTGCCGCAACGGTTGCAGCAGGTGCATTTGGACCAGGCCGTGTCCATGCAGTACTGCATGAACTGGTTGTCCACGTCGCCTTTTCTCTTAACCAGTTCGCCCAGGGTGGACTGTATTTTGTACGAAGGCACCTGTTCCGGGTCTTTCTTGTTGGCCAGGTACAAGAAGCAGCTGTCGGCGCAAAGACCGCAGTGGGCGCATATCTCCAGCCATGTCTTGATTCTGGATTTCAATGTCTTTTTCAAGGTCGCCGCAAGCGCTTGCTTGTCCACCTCCAGGCGGTTCATCTCGTCGTAATACTGCTTGCCGCTTTTGTCCGAGAGAAGCGCGTTGAGCATATCCTTGGTCTTGCACGGTGTCTTGTTGCAAAGAATCCCTTCAGGCATTTTATTTCTTTCCTATCTTTTCTTGAATTTTTTTGTTCTTTTTGCAGAAAGCAAGCGGCTGCCTACCAGGCGAACCCGTCGTTCTTCATGCCGCCGCGCTTGATGCCGAAATCCATGCCGAGCTGCATCCGGGTCATGAAGAAGAGGATGAAATGGCTCAGCTTGGTGAACGGAATGGCGATCAGCATGATTTCTCCGGACATGATGTGCGCGATCAGCCAGAAGTCGTAACTGCCGGCCTGGTGGTAGGCCATGAACCCGGTGACGAATGGCGCCATGGCGATGGCCCAGACCAGCACGTCGTATGCGCTGGTGATGATGCGGACTTCCGCAAGGGCGATTCTTCTCAGCAGAAGAACGATCCCGGAAACGATCACGATCACGGTCAGAAAATCGGCGAGCCATTCCGGCATGGTGGGAAGGCTGAACCCGAAGGCCTGTTGCAGCATGATGTTATGGGCCTTCAAAAATATCGGCGTGAAAACCAGGCCGATGTGAAAGGCGAACACCAGCACGGTCATTCCTTTGTAGTAACGGGACGTGCGTGTGCCAAAGGGGATGAGAAAAAAGAAAATGGATCGCAGGGCGCCCTTGATTCCGTATTTCATGTGCGGCCGGTAGGCCACGCGATCCAGGCTCCAGTCCAAGCCTCGAATGTAACGGACGATCCGGACTGCGATCCCGACGAAAAACACGATGAAGGCCACCCACGCCAAGGGGCCGGTGACAAATTGGTACATGAAACTTCTCCTCGTTCCAATCCGGGCAGTGCCAAACTCGTAGCGGTCTGGAATTCGGCCACGAAATTTCACAAAAGAACACGAAAAGATTTGCAGGCTTTTTCGTGTTTTTCGTGTCCTTCCGTGGCCCATTGCCACTACTTGTCAAGCGCCACCCCAATCCGTTTGTTGTTTACTTCCTATTTGCGTCAGCAGAGGCGAGGCGGCGTCCGGTTCTCTCGTCCCGGACACCTCAACGGGCTTTCAATCCTCGTCGTCCTTGGCTGTCAAAAATTTCCAATAGGCGGTCATGCCGATCAGCGTTACGGCTATCAAAAGGTAGATCACGCCTTTGGTATGGGTGAAAAATTCCTGAAGAGTATGCAATTCCATGGTGCCTCCTTTCGATCAATGCTGGGGATAATCGGGATCTTCGTACAGAATCGGCATTTTGGTCACGATGAACCGAAACGCCAATATGCCGAGGGTCACGATGAATACGGAGATGACGATCTCCGCGATATGGGGAAAGTACCGCTCGCTGGCGGGCAAATGATAGTTGAACGCCAGCCAGGAAACGTTGAAGCGATTGAGCACGATTCCCAGCACGGTCCACACGGCGGCGAATTTGATCAGCCCGACTTTCCTGTCCCTGACGCCCACTGCGTAGAGAAAGCTGGGCAGAGCCACGAACCCCAGAAGTTCCACCAAAAACCAGATTCCATAGCCAGTGCCGAGAAGGTCCCAATGGTCGCCGGCGGCCACGCCGATCAGCTTGATGAAAAAATAGCCCGCCATCACCCACGACGCGGCTTTGCCGAACCCAAAGGCGATGTTTTCCTTCTCTTTCATATGATCTTCGTCCATTTTGTGCTTGAAGAACTTGTACGACAGGGTGCTTTCGAAGATGACCATGGAAAGCCCGGCGAAGACGCTGGAGACAAAGAAGTACACGGCTATGTAGGGAGAATACCACAAGGGGTGGAGTTTGGACGGCGCGATCAAAAACAACGCCCCCAGGGAGGACTGATGCAGCGTGGACAAGATGACTCCGAAAATGGTCAAAACCATGGTCAGCTTGACGGCTATGTTGCGCGCTCGCTCCAGGCCCAGCCACTCCAGCGCGGCGGGGGAAAATTCCAGAAAGAGCACGGTGAGATAAAGCGCCACGCACGCGGCCACTTCGAAGAGAAGGGACGTGGTGCCGGATTGCATGATGAATGGATACGGGAGTCTCCAGGGACGGCCCACGTCGTAATGCAGGGCCAGCACGACCAGGGCGTACCCCAGAAATCCGGTGAGCACCGCCGAGCGAACGGCGGAGTGCCATTTTTTCATGCCGAAAATATAGACGGCGGCGGATGTCACGTAGCCGCCGGCCGCCAAGGCGACTCCCACCATAAGGTCGAACCCGATCCAGATGCCCCACGGATTGTGGTCGTCCAGGTTTGTCACCGCCGACAGGCCGCCGGTGAACCGCAGGACCGTCACCACCAGACCCGCGATCAGGATAATGCCCGCGATGACGTTGAAGGCCGAATATTTGGGCGCGGCCGCATGTTCCATTGTTTCAGACATTGCTATTCCTCCTTGTCTCCGGACTGCTCGGCCGCTTGGGCCGCAGCTTCTTCAAGCGCTTTTTTCACTGCGACGTCCACCGCCTTCTTCTTGTCGTCCTCGGCCTTTTCCCTGGCCTTGGAAAGCTTTTCCGCAGCCTCTGCGTTCGCCTGCTCCACGGCCTGCGCCACGGCCTCTTCGCGGTCCTTCTTTTCGATCTTTTCCTTGCGCTTGTTGATGGCCCAGATCCCGGTCAAAAGGACCGGCCAAAGGCCCACCACCATGGGAACCACGGAAAGGGCGCCGTGGGTCAGTTCGGGAGCGGAAACAGTCCCCAGATCCTCGCGCATGCCGATCTTGGAAAAAGGAGCGCCCGAAAGGTACAGCCAGCTGGTCCCGCCCATCTCCTTTTCACCGTAGATGTGATCCACGTACCGGTCGGGGTGCTTGGCGATTCTTTCCCGGGCGACTTGCAGAAGGTCCTCGCGCTTTCCGAAAGTCAAGGCTTCCACAGGGCAGGACTCCACGCATCCGGGCAAAAGCCCTTTTTCTATCCTGGGGTGGCACATGGTGCACTTCTGCACCCTGGGAGTCAAAGGCTCGTCGTATTCGTAGGTGGGAATCTCGAACGGGCAGGCGATCATGCAGTAGCGACATCCCACGCACACCGAGGCGTCGTAGACCACCGCGCCCGAAGGCTTCTTTTCGAACGCCCGCACGAAACACGCCGATGCGCACGCGGGCTCCAGGCAGTGGTTGCATTGGATTTTCCGAAACACGGGCGGCTCCTGCGGCCCGTCGGCGTCGTACTTGTTGACCACGGTGTATACGCCTGCTTTGGTGCGTCTTTTTTCGTTGAGCACTTCCAGGTCGTCGAAAGGCTTTTGGGGGGCGGGCAACTCGTTGACCTTGTTGCAGCCTTGCTCGCACTTGCGGCATCCGACGCAGCGGGTGGCGTCGAAAAGAACGCCGTGTGCCTCCGGATATCCCGCGAAGTGCCTGCTCGCGGCGTGGGCCTTTTTTCCCGAAGCCGCGCCGACGCCCGCAGCGCCTGCCGCGCCCAGCCATCCAAGAAACTGTCTTCGTGATATGGACATAAAATTACCTCAATACTTATCCGAGTTTACAAAAGTTCGCGACTTCCAATTATTTCTTTTCCTTGTGGCACACGGTGCAATCGTTGCTGGCGGGCTTCTCGACGCCCATCCGGTCGTGGCATCCCATGCACTGGTTGTGATAGGCGGCCATCAGGCCGGGCTTGTACGGATAGCGCGTGTCGAACGGCTTTCCGTGGCAGCTTTCGCACCTGGGCGGCTTTTTCGAAACCGGGCTGTTGTGGTGGCACCCCTGGCACATGGTCCCCGGATCGTCGTGGAAATACTGGGTCAGCTTGTTGTCCTTCATGCCTTTCATCAGCGTATCGACGATTTTGCGATGGGGCAGTTCGGCCGGTTCGTAGTCCTTGGCCAATATCTTGATCACGACCTTTTCGGGAATGTCTTCTTCGGGGTATGTGGCGACGGTGGGCGTCCTTTCCTCCAGCAGCTTCGCCGCATTGAGATCCATGGCATGCACGGCGCCCGGGTCTTCGGGGGCGTTCTCCTCGGAAGATGTGTTTTCGGGCGCGACCGGCGCGGCGACTGTCTTGTCGCCCATATGGCAGTTCTGGCAAGACGTGGCGTCGGCCATGGGCTGGGTTTCAGGCATGAAAAAGTGGCAACCCGCGCAGCTTTTTTGCGCCATTTGCTCTTTATGGCACCCGAGGCAGCTCTTCTCGGTGTCCTTCTGATGCATGGCGCCCTCCAGGCGCACAAAATCGCCGTCTTTTGAACCGGTCATGCTGTGGCAGGCCACGCAGGATTCCAGACTGGCGTGGTGGCAGGCCCGGCATGTGTCGTTGGCGTTTTCATGAACCGCGTGCGAGAACGGCACGGAAAGCATCTTGTTTTCGTCCGGCGCTTCCGCCGTTTCCGGGTCGGCATAGGGGTCCAAGACTTCGCGCTTGACGAAAACCACGTCGGGCTGGCCGCGTTTCATGCGCGGAATGTCCTTCACCACCTCTATCTTCTCTTGTTTCGCCGCGTCGTGGCACCCGGCGCAATCGACCGGTCCGCCGGCCACTTTCGCAGCCTTGGCTTCCAAATGGCAGTTCACGCAATCCATGTGAGATGCCAGTCTCATGGAAATCCGGTTCTCCACGGTTTGCTCCTCGTGGCAGTACCGGCAGGTGCCCTCCTTGCCTTTGGCATATACCAGCTTCTTTCCCTTTTCGTCGTACTCGTGGTGGCATTGCTCGCACTTTTCCTCCCGGGCCTTCACGTGGCGGTAATGCAGGGACCTGTCCATGCCCATGGGTTCCCTGGCCGAAACGACATCCGAAGTTTCAACGTGGCATTTGCCGCAAGTAAGGGGGCCGGATTTACCGCTCTCTGAAGCCGTATCCTGATGGCACTGGATGCAGTTGTTGTGATAAATGTCCATCACTTCCTGCTCGCCCGAATCCGACAGGCGCATGTACTTGATCGACATCCTTTCGGCACCCTGGGAGTTCTTTTCAGGCAAATGACACGCCTTGCAGTCCTTGTTCTTTTCGGCGAGCGCCTCGGTGTGCTTGTCGTGGAGGAACACCACCGGCGGCCTTTCCAGATCGCCGAACACCTTCATCGCGTCTATGTTCACGATGTCCGGCCTGCCTTGGTCCTCCTTTTTCCCGATCTCTTCCATGCCCTCGGCGCCGATCCCGAACGCGACGACCAGGATCAGTACACCCAGGCACGAAGTCCATCGCATCAGCGACCTTCCATTGAAATTGATTTTCATCCTCGACCTTCCATGACAAATATGAATGTGTTTATATGAAAAATGCTCTACATGCAGCAATGCGCGCCTTCGCATTCGTCGACGTCAAGCAGGTCCTGGATCGTGGTCTCGTCGAAAACGTCCTGTATGGCGTCCTTGACCTTCTCCCACATGGGAAAAAAAGCACACTGATCCTGGTACGGGCACTTTGTTTTCGCCGACTGGCACGCTACGCATTCCACGGGACCCAACGATTCGTCCACCGCCCGAAAGATATCCCCAACCTTCACTTCCCCCGGATCGCGCACCAGCATGTATCCGCCGGTGTACCCGCGTTTCGACTCGATGATTCCGCTTCGCTTGATCCTGTTCAGGATCACCTCCAGAAACCGGATGGGAATGTTCTGCGCCCGGGCTATTTCCAGAACTTTGACGGGACCCTGCCCGCGGCATTTGGCAAGCTCGTATACGGCGCGCAGAGCGTATTGGTTTTTCTGAGTGACAAGCATGGCGTTCTTTCCCGACCTGTGAGGTCGATTATTTTTCCGACTTATACGGTCGGGAAAGTATCATACGATTTTCGGTTTGACAATTCTTTTTTTCAATTTTTTTTTAAACGCTGGATGGCAGGGGATTTCGACACCTTTTATATGCCGACGTTCGGCGAGCAAAATAGTTGGAAGGACCACGAAAAAATGGTTGAAGGGGCTGAGCTTTTCCTTTATCCTTTTCCAAATTTCACGAGTTTTGGGATTGGTTTTAACATCGGCCACTTTCAAAGGCTATTCCGCAGTCGTCATTCCGGGCGGAGCTTGCGGAGACCCGGAATCCAGGCGGCAGATCGAAACTGTTGGATGAAAACCGGCCGAAGCTAAAACCAAGCCCGACAAGAAAAATAACGCGACTCGAAGAATTGAAAGGCAGTCCCGCGCCGCCTCCGGTTTTGCCATTCTTATCTTGTTTCGGGTTCGCCGAATAACAAAGCCCGTATTCTATGAAAGGAGAAAGACTTTGAAGAATTTGAAAGCCAAAATCGTTGTCGTTTGTTCCGTGATGTTGTTCGCCTTTGGTTGCGCATCCGCACCGGACGTAGCCAAGGTCGCCAAAGGCGACAAGCCGAGCCCCGACGAAGTGCTGACAATGCTGAAGGACGGAAACAAGAGATTTTACACCGGAAAAGCTGTCTATCCCAATACGGACAAGTCTCGTCTCGCGCTGGCCGGAAAAGAAAACCAGGGAGACTACGCCTATGCGACGGTCATCACCTGCTCCGATTCCCGCGTACCGGTTGAACTCATTTTTGACGCCGGCGTCATGGATATTTTCGTCATTCGAGTGGCCGGAAACGTTTGCGACACCGACGAAATCGGTAGCATCGAATACGGCGCGGCCCACGTCCACACGCCCATCGTGATGATCCTGGGCCACACACAATGCGGCGCCGTAACCGCCGTCACCAAGGAATTGCAGGGGCACGGCCACAAGTTGGAGAGAAACATCCCGCCCCTGGTCGACAACATCGTGCCCGCCGTCAAGAAGGCCATGGAAGAACACAAGGACGTGCATGGCGAGGACATCATCCCCTTCGCCATCGAGGAAAACATCTGGAAGGGCGTCGAAGACCTCTTCATGGAAAGCCCGGCCGTCAGAAACCTCGTCAAGGAAGGAAAAACCAAAGTCGTGGGCGCCATGTACGACGTGGCGACCGGAAAAGTAGAAATGCTTCCGCTCGAAAAAGTCGACGAGATCCTGAAAAAGGTCGAAGCCTCTCCCGATAAGGCCGTCGAGCCGTACGCTTCGGAATAGTAACAGCCCTGGAAACGGCCGCCGGGTAAATGTTCGATAGACAAGCGAAAAAAAGGGAGAGATGCCTCTTAGATAGTATCTTTCGAGGGGCTGTCTCCCTTCTAATATCATAGGCCGCGCCTACCCCCGAGAATTGCTTTTTTCCCGATGCTTTTACGCAATTCGTGCACGATATCTGTGCTTTTCAAGTCCTTCCATGTGTAGTACACGTAATCGCCTACCGAAAAGTCGTTCTTTTTCCTTTTAAAAACCCAGAGGCCTTCCTTGGCAGCCAAAACAATGATTCGGGATTGCAGTACATGGGCGTACGAACGAGCTTGAATAAACGCGTCCCTTAACTGTCTTTTCGTAGCAATTTCAAACTTGGCCTCGAGAACCATTGGGGCGCTTTCTTCGCCAGCTTTGGCAACTGCGCCGAAAGCGTAATCCGGGTATATTCTTTCCCCTCTTCCCATGCGCAAAGGCATTTGGCGTATCCAGTTCTTTTCGGTGTATCCAAGATCCCGGAAAAACTTTTCCACGAGTTTTTCCTCGATGTCTTTCTCATTGTCCAGCTCCAGGTTTTCCGGAAAAGGCGGCGGTTCCAGTTTAGGCAGAATGGAAATGTCCTGCTTTTTCTTTTTCATGATGGCGAGAATCGCATTGTATTCTTCAACCGTGAGTGAATTTCCACTGGCCCCCTGCATGTTGCCCTTGATGAGCCCCTTTTGCGACAGGACAGGATCTTTTCTCATTTCATTCAAGGAAACCGTTTTTGTATAAATTGGCGAACAGACTCGTACTGTTTGATGGTAGTGGAAAAAAGGCTCTACGAATCCGTCGCAATGCGCGCGCCAAATGGAATTGATATGGCTTCTCGGTGTCAGGCAATACATCAGCAAGATGTCGCCCCTGCGAATATCAAGGTTTCCCTGCCAGTACGAAACAGAATCGCTTGTCGCGTTGTCGATGAATTCGAAATCATCAATTCCGGCCCCTCCCTTTAAGATCCATGCTTTCGATGGTTTTGGCATCTCATCGTCTAAGTTTAGGTTGATGATGTCAATCCCAAATGCGTAAATCTGCGCACATATTTCGGCAGGAGATAACCCATGCTCCTTCCTGTACTCGTAAACGACCTTGTTGATCTCGGCATAGTAAAGTGCCTTTCCAAGAGCATCCCTCTTTGTCGGAATTTTGGGCAGTGGAATGGACAGTTCCTTAAAGACCGCTGTCAGACTATCAAATTGTTCACCTCCGGTATAAAAAGATGGCGCGTATCGATATGGAAAAAAATAGTTGGGATATATCGAAAACAGCAAATGCGTTATGTCAAATAAAAGTTCAAAGATTTGAAATTCCAAACCTTGTCCTAAAACACGGCCCAGTTTCTTCTCTTTTCCTTTTTTGTCTTTGACGATTACAGGCACTCCCTTTGTAATGATATTTCTAAACAACTTTGTCGCATCGTCGATTGTATCCACCTTGTGCCTTTGGCAAAAGTCGGAAAAACATTCTGAGAATCTGTAGTTCAAATAATTGGATTTGAAAAAATTAAACTGCGCGTCACTCAATTCTGGCTCAATAAGGTATGGAGGCATAAAATCGTTTTCTCCGGCATCTTCTTGGTATTGCTTTAAATCCAACCCCTCGAAAGTTCTAATATTTTTTCTGCCTATTTCCGTGTCCGTGTAAAGTTGCCACGCGTATTCAATATACTTCGACATCCTCCACCCTCCCTTTCTTTACATTATAGACATGCCGTAGAAGCTTTTCGGTAATAGTGGTTGTCCCCGCTCCGTCTGGTCTATACAGAATGATCAATCTTGGTTTTTTCTGTTCCATCATTTTGATACCGGTAGCCGAATGCGAGACATCGCATTTTTTAAGTTTGTTTCTGGGCCTGATCAATTCGTCGTCGAAAGCCATTTGTTCCGCCGGATCGACGTTCTTTTCGCAAGGATCGAGACAATTGGCCAGCGGAGTCTTCGACGATTTCTTCCTTTGATTGCAGCCGGGGCAAATCAAATAAAGGTTGTTCCAATCGAAAGCCAAATTTTTGTTTAAATTAATTTAAACGAAGTGATCTACTTGTGCGGAGGCGTCTTTTCCGGTCCCCAATTTGCTTTCGCAGTAATAGCATTTTCCATGGCTCATCCGACATTGATGGCCGTCAGGCCCATACGGGCGTTGTCCGCCGCGATGACCAGGTCCGAGGACGCCACCAGTCCCATGCCGTTTGCGGCGGCGACGCCGTGCAGCTGGGCGATCACCGGTTTTTTCATCTTGGATATCGAAACCAGGGGGCGCTCCATGCGTTCGATCCACTCTCTGTATTCCAGCGTGGTCTTTCCGGCAAGCTCGTTGACGTCGATGCCCGCGCAAAAGGCCTTGCCCGCACCCTTCACCAGCACCACGCGGACGCTCTTGTCCTCGTCCATCTCCCAAAGCGCGCGGTACAGTTCCCCAGCCATGACGCTGTCGAAGGTGTTCAACTGGTCTGGACGGTTCAATGTGATCTGGCCCACATGGTTGTCGCCGATCTCGACGATCACTTTTCCGTAGCTCATCTTCGTTCCCCCGTAATTTTTTGCGCGAAACAAAAATCGTTTCACGCCATTGGCGTTGACAGACCTTTCCACGGGCCGATCCGGCCTGAAATTTCCCGCAATCGGCACCTGAACGAAAATGATATAGGGTAGGGCGGTCGATGTCTAATCCGATGCAACCGGCGCAGCAGTTCTCATTGTGGGTGTCTCCGGCGCCTTCAAGGCAACCAGGCCATCCTGGTCTGGTTCGACGCGTCGGCAAATGCCCCCTTTCCGTGGGCAGACCAGACCAGGATGGTCTGGTTACCTTGGTCGTTATGTCTTCGTTTTGTGGAACACGTGCGCAAAGCGTCCTTGGTTGTATTGCCGCGCGAAGCGTGGGTACGAGGTGGGGCGCGAACGGCCGAAATGAGAACCAAGCCTGGCTTTTGGAGGACGAACGCTCGAGGGTGCGGCGCTTCTGGCTATTGCCGCATCCCTCGAGCTTTTTTTGCCGCATTCGCTTGCGGCAAGGGTCTTTGGCGTTTTTGGCGACCGACGACCGGAGAGGCCTTTGAAGTCGTCGAGGCCTCTCCGGTCGTTGCTATGTCGCTACCGGACTTCTTCCTTAAGGCTTTCCAGCTGTTTTTCGGTCAGAGGTTCTCCGTAGGCGGCGAACTGCACCATGGCGGGTTCGTCGTCGATCAGAGGCTTCCATCCTTTTTTCGTCTTGTCCAGATACACGAAGTCCAGAAGGTCGGGAACCAGGGGAACGACCCCCTTCCACGTGGTCGGCTCGCCTTTTTCGAACCCGAACACCGTGACCTTCTTTCCTTCGGACATGAGTTCGACCGCCTCGTTGGCGTGGCAATCCTCGCACTGCCTTCCCTCGGGGGTCACCGAGTGGGTGTAGTACGGCACGTAGGCCAAAAACTTCTTGCCCTTGTGCACCAGGCTCATGGCGCTGCCCGAAGTGACTTGTCCCTCGTGGTTGAGCAGCAGCACCCAGTCTTTCATGGGAACGAAGTTGCCCTTACGCGATCCGGTCTCCAGGAATTTTTCGAAGTGGCAGTTCATGCAGGCGGTGGTGTTGCTCACATGGCAGGCCTGGCATGCCAGAAGATCGCCGTGGGCCGCATGGCTTTCGGTTTCCGGGTCGAATGCGGGAGCATCCCCGGATTCCTCGTCATGGCATTTTTTGCAGCCGATTTTCACGCCGCCCGGAGATCTCATGGACGTGTAGAAATTGCCGTCGCCATGGACGTCTGCGCCGAAATGGCAGTCGGCGCAGACCATGCCCGCCGCGATATGGACATCGCCTTTGTCTCCTTTGGCCTTGTCGAACTTGAACGTCAGCCCTTCCCGGCCGTGGCAGGGAAGACATGTTTGCATATCGCGCGCCTTGGCCTGGGAAATGACCATGGAATCGCCCTGCTTGTCCGCGTGGCAGCTGTCGCAGGACTGCACGTGGCAGTTCTTGCAGTCAAGATCGCTGTAGTCTATGCCGGCGATGTCCTTGAAACCGCCTTCCTCTTCGTACCAGTAGCGCATGCCTTCGCCGGTGTAGTGAAGGCTTTTGGTGAAAAAGGAGCGAAGACACTGCTCCTCCGGCTGGGCGGCTTCTTCGCCGAGGCGCGCCTTCATCGCCCGCTTCATGATTCTCTCTTCGCGTTCCTGCGCTTTTTTCATGGGGTTGTCGCAACCGGCGCCCAATAAGCACGCCAGGCAGACGAGGGACAAAACCCGCAGCAACCTCCCGCTCGCCAATTTCATGATAGAAACCTCCTTTTCCTTGTAATGATTCGTATGAAAGGCCAGCGCCGCGCCAGGCTCGAACAGGACGCGGAGCGTCCGGTAAAAATTCCCGCGCCGAGCGCGGGAACGGGTCAATCTATTCGGCCGCCGGGGCTTTCATGCTTTGTTGTGGCGCCTGGAACCAACGGGTGTATGCAAAGCGCCCCGGAAAACAGGGCGCGGCCGAAACATCATTCGGCGACCGCGTTGTAGTAGACCTCCCCCATTTTTCTCACCGCGCGGACCCTGCCGATGCGCCCGAGCTTGCCCACGAACTTGGACACCTCGTTGAGATGAAGGCCGAAAGCCTCCGCAATTTGCGCCATGGTGCAGGGCCTTCGCCGTAGCATGGCCATGACGGTTTCTTCGTTGACCTCCATGTTTTTGGAACACTCGGCGCTGAATTCCGCCACGACCTCCGCCGGAGGATCGAAAAGACCCGTCAGATCTTCCATCATGCTTTCCGGGGGAGCGGCTGCGAAATCCTCCGCCGGGGGGCGGGTGACCGTGTTGAGATGGATTCGGTCGGGGGAGATTTGCCTGACGACCGCCGCGATCTTTTCCATGTCGGCGCGCATGGAGTTCATGCCGGCAAGAACGAATACCTCCATCCACAATTCCCCCGAAAATTCCTCCCGAAGTTTTTTCTGCCCCTCCACGATATCGTCGAAACGCACGCTCGGGTGGGGACGGTTGATCATCTCCAGGGAATGCTGGTCCCACACGGACAAGGAAACCTTTACGACATCGGCCAGACTCGCGGCCTTGCGCACTTCGGGCAGCACCAGCGTGGAACCGTTGGTCAGCAGAGCCGAAGAAATCGGAACGTCCTTCAAGAATTCCAGGACCTGTCCGAATCCGGAGTTGAGGGTGGGTTCGCCGGAGCCCGACAGAGTGATGTAATCCGCCTCCCCGCCCTCTTTCAGCCACGACCCAAGTTCCGATATGGCGAAATCCACCGGCACGTAGGGCTTACGTTCCACGGTCTTGTTCGAGGTCCTGCCCAGCTGGCAGAACACGCAGTCGAAATTGCAGGTCTTGTAGGGGGTCAGGTCCACTCCCAGCGAGCGCCCCAGGCGCCGCGACGGGACTGGGCCGAACAATGTCCGATATTTTTCCATGACTGGCTTTCCTATCGCTCCGGGTAGCTGGGACAATCCCTTTTTGCCACGATATGCGGCTTGATATCCAGCACCGGCGTGCCGTCGATCATGTCCATTCCCTTGACTTTCAGTACGCAACCGTTTTTTTCCAACACTTCCAGCACGGACATGCCGACCGGGTTTGGCCTGTGCGGCGAGCAGATGCTGAAAACCCCCAGTTCCTCGTTCCGGTGCGGCGGGGTCTGCAAAAGACGCCCGGAATGAAACGGGGGGCTTTTGTGAAAATGAAAGATCACGACGATGCGCTGGCCGACCTGTATGTCGCGCAGGCCTGTTTCCAATTCGGGACGAATGCGCAGTTCGCCCACCACGTCG
This sequence comes from Desulfobacterales bacterium, assembly GCA_963674505.2. Classification (GTDB taxonomy): domain Bacteria; phylum Desulfobacterota; class Desulfobacteria; order Desulfobacterales; family SKZT01. The sequence goes on along the minus strand of CAXXIG010000001.1, from coordinate 2,735,673 downwards.
GATACGCTCCAGTGTCTCGGAACGCCGGCGGCGTCGGTATGGGCGAACCCGATGGGCTCCAGTTCCAGTTTCAAGAATCGCCTCCTCTCTGCTTGGTCATGTAGTCGTTCAAAGCTTCCTGGACAGTCTCCGCAGCCAAGGCGGCGCAGTGCTGGTCCTCCTCCGGGAGTCTTCCGATTTTTTCCAGCACGTCCCGAGCCGTGATCGCCGCCAGTTCGTCGGCGTCCTTTCCGATGGAAAGTTCGGCGGCAAACGAGGCGCTGATCGCACTCGACGCGCAACCGTCGGTGATGTAGCTGGCCTCCTTGACCCGGTCGTCCTCGAACTTGAGATAAATCTCCATGGAGTCTCCGCACGTGCCAGTGACCCGAGCGTGTCCGTCGGGGTCTTCCAGCCTACCTCGAAAACGCGGGTTTCGCCACCGCTGGAAACCTCTCTCTCCATATGCTTGTCTGGCGTCGTCGAAAATCTTTTCCTGCAAGTTGTTTACAAATTCGTCCAATCTGTCCATCGCTGTCGCCCCGAAGTTTTTACGCTTGTTCCATGTTTTTGATTTTCGCCTGGAGTTCCTCCATTTGCCTTTGCAGGATTTCCGCCTGCTCCTTGAGTTCCCCCAGGGATTGGCCTCCGGGTCCGGGCGAAGAAACGGGTCCGGGACGTCCCATGCCCATGCCGCGACCGCGTCCCGCGCCGCCCATGCATCTTCCGCCGCCGCCCATTCCACGTCCTCCGCCCATTCCGCGGCCTCCGCCGCCGCCCATGCAGCGCCCGGCCCCTCGCGGCTGGCAAGTATCCAGAGCCCCGGCGACGTTCACGCCCGCCTTTTCGGCGGCGTTGGGTTCCGACGCGGGTTTCAATGCGCCCTGCGTGAGCCGTTCCACCGCTTCCTTAACGGTCCCGGACTGGTCGGTATACACCGGGACCTCGGCGGCCGCCAGTGTCCTCATGGCGTTGGGGCCGCAGGAGCCGGTCATCACGGCAGAGACGCCCAGAGACGCCAGAAAGGTGGCGGACTGAATCCCGGCGCCGCCGCCCAATGCTACATTTTCGTTGTCGTACGCCTCGAAACTCATGTCGTCGGTATCGACGACCATGAAATAGGCGCACCTGCCAAAACGCGGATCGATTTGAGAGTTCAAATCTTGTCCGGTCGAACTGACTGCTATCTTCATGATTGAACCTCCTTGCGGGTTCGTTCTTGCTTTAAAAAGTCGTTTATGAGAAATTCTTTCCACAGCAGCTGCCCGGTCCCGCGCAGCCCGCCGCCTGTCCCGGCGCGGAGCCGCAGCAGGCGGTGTCGCCCGGTCCCGGCATGCTGTTTTTCGCCAAGCCGGAAAGCGACGAATGGGCCGAAAGCATCTTCTTCAGGTTCTTTCCGCCGCAATGACCGCACTCGGGAACATCGTCGGCCCCGGCTACCAGTATCTCGCTGGTCTTTCCGCAATCCTCGCATAAAAAATCGAATAACGGCACGTTTTGCACTCCTTATTATTAAAAAGCTTTTAACATCCGATGTTCATGCCCGTCCGATGGCAATCTTTCCCGGCGTGCGGGCTTTTTTTCGAAAAGCCCGCGACTGCCGGAAGACCGTCAAAGCGACGGGTTTAAGATTCTGTTCAAACGTTCCAGCAGTTTCACGGCATCGGCCCCTTTCGGAGGGACGGGCAGTTGCATCAGCAAGCCCAGTCCCTCGGTCGCCTCATGGAAATCGTCTTTGGAAAGGGAGCTGACCAGGGCGCAATTTAAAAACGCGTCCGTTCCGATCAGCTCCTTGACGCAAGCGAGGCCCTGGGTGTCGGAAAGCGTTTCGTCCACCACCACCAGGTCGAATTTTTCCTCGGCAACCTTCGTCTTGGCCGCTTCGCTCGAACCCGCCCGGTGAATCCGGGCCCCGTTTTCTTCCATCGCCGTTGTGAACTCCGCCGGAAACTTGGCGTCGTCGCCCACTATCAATGCGCGAACCATCTATTCTCCCTTTTCCAGTTCGGCGATTCTGCCGGTTATATATTCCAGGGAATTCCTGATGGCATCGGCTTCCCGTCTGAGCATGTCCAGTTCCTCTTCGCGTCCGAATTCTCTTGCTGCCGGTGGCGGATACGCTTCGTATCCCCTCCAGACCCTTCGTCTCAAACCTCTTCCGGGACCGTAGCCTCCGCCGAATCCCCGTCGGTACGCCATGCCTCTTCCATAGCCCAAGGGCCTTCCGTACCCTTCGCCCGGATAACTGCAGTATCCGCGGCCTCCTCCTGTCATCGGACCTCCTCCGGCAGGTCCTGTTCCGTCGTATCTTGGCATTTTATGTTCCTCCTTTTTACTCGACGATTTCTCGTCGGTCAATTGCGTTTAGGTCCGTTTTTATGGTTGCCTTTTTCCTCCGCGCCCCTGGCCGGAGCCTTGGCCGCCGCCTTTGCCGCGACCCTGGCCTCCGCCCTTGCCGCGTCCGCAGCCCGCGCCTCCCTGGCCTTGGCCGCCCCCGCGTCCGCCCTTTCCGGGAGAACCCGCGCCGCCGCCTTGGCCCGGTACGCAGCCTCCGCGTCCTCGACCTGTGCCAGGGCCCTGTCCTTGTTGGCCTGTCTTATCTCGGTTCGGCATATTCGTCACCTCCTCGCCTTGTTCGATAAAGGCGTTTCGCCCTCTGTTTCTTCTTCGGAAATTGCGCCCGCAACCCGGCATCGAAAACGCCGGTACAATGGACATTCCGTTGGCGTAGGACTGGAGGACCTCCTCGATGTCCCCGCCTACAAACGAAATCAGTTCGACGCCGGAACCCTCGATGATCCGGGACGGCGTCCGCGCGATCGCCCCGCATATGAGCACTTCGACTCCCAAGTCCTTCAATAGCGTTTCCAAGCCCATTTCAAATGCGGGGTTGATCGTCGCGTATCGACGGGAAACAATTTCGGCATTCTCGATCTCCGCGATCAACAATGTTCGCGCGGAATCGAAAACCGGCGATATTCTGTCTTCCCATGCGGTTAGCGCAACTTTCATCGTTTCATGCCTCCTTGCCATACTGCAAAGCAATTGATGTGCCAAAAACGTTGCGTCCCTTGAAAAAATGGCGAAAGCTTTTGTCCATGGGGATTTGAAGGTTTAGGCGGGTGGTTCTCAACTGGTGGGAAAGAAGAAAAAGGTCGCAAAAACGCGACTTTAAAAGTCGCGTCGCCGCGACCTTTATGCGTCGCTTTTCGACCGTCCGCCGCTTTTGGGGGGCTTGATTCCCAATCTGTTCATCTTGCGAAAGAGGGTGCTTTTGTGAATCCCCAGCTCTTCGGCAGCCGCCTTGCGATTGTAGGCGTTTCGTTTCAGCGCGTCCATGATGGCGTCGATCTCTGCGGATTTGAGCGGGTCGGAGCGCGGCCTGCATTCCTCTGCGGACAAGTGGGAGCGCCGGGTGAGGGAGGGCGGAAGGCATTCGGGTTGGATTTCGCCTTCGGAACACAGGACGAACGCGTGTTCGATGATGTTTTCCAGCTCCCGGATATTTCCCGGATAGTCGTGGGCCATGAGGATTTCGAGGGACGACCGGCTGACGCCGGCAACGGCCTTGCCCCGGATTCGATTCAATTTTTCGACGAAATGGTCGATCAGAAGGGGGATGTCCTCCATGCGGCGTCGAAGGGGCGGAAGTTCGATCCGTATGACGTTGATGCGGTAGAACAGGTCGCGGCGGAACTCTTCCTTTTCCACCATGGCGGCCAGGTCGCGGTTGGTTGCGGCGATGATGCGAACGTCGGCCTTGCGCTTTTTCACGGCGCCCAGCGGCTGGAATTCGCGCTCCTCCAGCACCCGGAGCAGCTTGGCCTGAAACGCCGGACTCGTGTCCCCGATTTCGTCCAGAAGGATGGAGCCCCCGGAGGCCGACTCGAAATAGCCGGGTTTGTCCTTGACGGCGTTGGTGAAGGCGCCCGCCTTGTATCCGAAGAGTTCGGACTCCAGCAGCGTGTCGGGCAGGGCGCCGCAGTTGATCGCGACGAACGGGCTGTCCTTGCGAAGGCTCAGGTTGTGGACCACCTTAGCCAGAAGCTCCTTGCCCACTCCGGTCTCGCCTTCGACCAGGACCGTGCTGTCGCTTTGGGCCACCTGTGGCAGAATTTTGAAGATGCCCTGCATGGCGGGAGAGCGGCTGACGATGTCCCCCATGCGGTAGCTGCCCGAGATTTCCTTTCTCAGTTCCTCCACCAGGGTGTGGTCCCGGAATGTCTCCACGCACCCGACGATCTCGCCATCCTCGTCCTTGAGAAGAGACGTGGACACGGTGACGGGAATCCGACTGCCTTCGCTGTCGATAATGTAGGTCGAGGCGCTGACAAAGGACTTGCCCTCCTTCATGGTCTTTTTCAAGGCGCATTCGCCCTCGCACATGTTGGAGCGAAACACGTTCCAGCAATGGCGGCCGATGGCCTCCTCCCTGGGGATCCCGGTGATTTCCTCCGCCGCTCGATTGAACGACGTGATCCGCCATTGCAAATCCACGGTGAACACGCCGTCGGATATGCTCTCCAGAATGATTTCCGTGGTGTTGGCCTTCGACCGGTGGTTGTCGTCCGTCTTTTTCATATGATTTCGAATGGTAACGCTTCGTTCCTTTTTCGTCTTTGCGGGTTGCTCGTTCTACTCGTTCCCACGCTTCGCGTGGGAATGCATGCCGGGACGCTTCGCATCCGGCTCCAAATTAATTACGGCTTCTCGGATTTCCCGTTTTTTTTCGGTTTTGTCGGCATAAATCCCAGCTCCGTCGCAATTACATCTTTTCGCGGCACCGAAGGGAACCTTGCCAGTGTCTGGAAAAGTGTTGGATATACGTGACGGAAAGTTTCCATTCGGGAAATCCGTGTGTTATATTAAACGGAATATGAAAAGAAATGGGGGATGGTCCTTGTTTCGGCCATGTCTCTGCGGAACGCGGACGCGAAGCGTCCCGGTATGCATTCCCACATGAAGCGTTGGAACGAGGCGGCGATGGGATGGCCGAAATAGAAACCAAACCCCAAAAATGCGTCCCCTGTTCCCTATGTAGGATATTTCGGGGGGCTTTGTTGTTCAAGAGGATTGGGTAAAGCATGAAAATACCGTCTTACATTGAGCGTCCGATCTACCTCGAACGATTCTTGCCCTTCGTGGGAAAGGACATCATCAAGGTTTTCACAGGCCAGCGCCGGGTCGGAAAAAGCTATATGCTGTTCCAATTGATGGACAGGATCTCCGCCCTCGATCCAGGGGGGCGTCAGATATACATCAACAAGGAACTTTACGAGTTCGCGTCGATACGTTCGGGGGCGGATTTGGCCGGATATGTGGAGGAACAGCGCGATTCCGATTCGACGACCTATTTGTTCATCGACGAATTGCAGGATATCGAGGGGTTCGAAAACGCGCTGCGAAGTTTTCAGGCCGAAGGCGGGTTCGACATCTACGCGACGGGGAGCAACGCCAAACTGCTATCCGGAGAGCTGGCGACCTATTTATCCGGTCGTTATGTCGAATTCAAGATATACGGCTTGACCTATCCCGAATTTCTCGTGTTCCACGGCTTGGAGAAAGGACGAATGTCGTTCGAATTCTACATGAAATTCGGCGGGCTTCCCTATCTGAGGCATTTGGAACTAAAGGAGAGCATTGTCTTCGACTATCTTCGCAACATTTGCGACGCCATTTTGCTCAAGGATGTCGTGGCCAGGTTCAATGTCAGAAACGTTCCGTTTCTCCAGCGCCTGGCGAGGTTTTTGGCCGACAATGTCGGGAGCCTGGTCACGGCCAGAAAAATCGGGGACTATCTGAAGTCTCAGAAAGTCAAGGTTTCCAACAACCTCGTTCTGGACTATCTTTCCTACCTTGCCACCGCCTTTCTCGTATTCCGGGTGAACCGAATCGAAATCGAAGGCAAAAAATTATTCGAAATCGGGGAGAAATATTATTTCGAAGACCTTGGCATCAGGCACGCGCTGGTCGGTTTCCGGCCCATGGACATCGGCAAGATTCTCGAGAACATGGTGTACATGCACTTGAGGGCCGCAGGGTATGAAATCATGGTGGGCAAAAAAGGCGTGCGCGAAGTGGATTTCGTTTGCGAAAAAAACGGAGAGAGACTTTACGTGCAAGTGGCATATCTGCTGTCCGACGACAAGGTCAGGCGTCGCGAATTCGGAAATCTTTTGTCCATTCCCGACAATTATCCCAAGATGGTCGTTTCCATGGACGAATTGCCCGAAGGGGACTACGAGGGGATACGGCACATCCATGCGATGGATTTTCTGACTTCCTTCGGCGTTGCTGAAAGCGGGGCGGCAAAGTAGGAAAAACCGAATGACGTCAATGGCGGCCCGGTCGGCCTTAGGGCTCGACGAGGCTGTTATCCTCCAGCATCTGCCGCGCCACAGCCTGCGCTTCTTCCTCTTTGCCCTCGGGGACCGGGACCTCTACGTTGAAATAATGAGTCGAGCGGCCCGTCATTTGGCGTCCGAGAGAAATGACCAGGACAAGTCCCGAAGGCTTTTGTTCCAAACGGACGCCCTCCAGGGTCATGTAGACGCCGCCCCAGTAATATGTTTCGTCGCCGGTCACTATTCCCGAGCTTGCCACGTAGCTGGCGATGCCTGTGCGCGGGTCGTGCCAGCATGCGAGGCGGTCGATGTTATCGCCCCCCTTTTTCAGTCGCCGGGCCATGATAGCGCGGTTGACAGGGTAGAATATCACATTGACCACGATGGTGGCGACAAGGCCGAGAACAAAGCCGTAGAACGCCCCTTGCAGGACCCCGATGCCCGTTCCGCCCTGCATAATCATCGCCATGAACAAAACGAATACCGCGATGCCGCAGATCAGGGGCAGAAGACATCCCAAAGCGCCTTCGAGTGTTTTGAAATGAATGGATTTCAACTGCCCCCCTTCGTCGGTTTGCAATCCTAACGCAAAATGAATAAAGCAAGCATGGGAAAGTCGGCGTCCTTATTTCCGACCTGTGCCATCGAGGATTCTCGCCAAGTTTTTATCTCGTTTTACGGCCTTGGCCTCTTTTCGGGTTTTGTCCTTCTCTTTGTCCGACATTACCAGAAATAGGTTCCGAACATCCTATTCATCCTGTATCCCCCCGGCAAGCAATTTCAATCCGACAAGATAAGGAATGGGATATGGCATTTATCGATGCATTCTGTCACGGTTTTCAATAAGCTTTTCATAGGCTTCTCCGACACTGATACCGTGCATTTCGGCCATCCTCTCCAATGTTTCGTCCAGCCGCTTTTCGGCCTCGGCTGCACGCTGTTCGGGAGTCAACTTCAAAAAAGCCTGGATCATATCCCGCCACTCTTTATCCATTATGTTCGCCATAAAAAAGATCCTCCTAAACTTGACTCAGAATGTAATCGTAATTTTTGGCAACGCTTGCAAGGGATGCTTTTGATTGATCGAACTGCCGCATCGACAATTTATCCATCTGATCGCAAATTCAATCGCAGGGTTCGGTTTTCATTCCCTGTCTTTCCTTTTCGACTTCGGATGCTCCCGAAGGGTCGATTTTGTTCCCGTCGGAATTTGTCGCGAAAACTTCCTTGGGAAGCGACCGAACGTGAAGGTCCCTTTGGGGAAAGGCGATTTCGATATCCAGATCGCGGAATCGCCGGTCGATTTCGCACCGTACCTGACTGGGCACCGACCAGTATTTTTCTACGTAAAGCCAGATTCGCAGGCGAAATATCAAGGCGCTGTCCGCATGATCCAAGAAGATCACGTCCGGCTTTGGGTATTTCAAAACGTCCCGGATGTCATTGGCTATTTCCAGCATGGTTGTCATTACAAGATCGATATCCGAACCGTAGGCCACTCCCACGTCTATGTTTCGACGCATCCTTTTGTCCTTGAAGCTCCAGTTTGTCACCTGTTTGCTGATGAAGTCCGAGTTGGGTATGATTACCGACGCGTTGTCAAGAGTTTGCACTACGGTAGCGCGAACGTTGATTTTTTTGACTTCGGCCCAGAGACCGTCGATCTCTACGAAATCCCCCACTTGGATCGGCCTTTCGAAAAGAAGGATCAGCCCGCTGATGAAATTGTTGAAGATGTTTTGCAGCCCGAATCCGATGCCGATGCTGAGAGCGCCGAAAACCACGGCCAAGGAGGTGGAATCGACGCCCAGAGTCCCCAGAGCCAGCAGCAGCCCCAAAGCCCAGCCCAGATAACTCGTTATGGTGAGAATCGAATCCTTGAGACCGCGTTCGAGAGATTGTCTGTCGAGCACTTTTTCTTTCAACAAAATACGCCCGACGCGCACTCCCATGAGGGTTGCATATAAAATTACGAACGCGGAAAAAACTCCTTTTATGCTGAGTTTCAGGCTGCCGAGGGAGAGAGTCCAAGAGAACAGGTGGCCAATGCGTTCGCCAATTATTCCCGTTGGGTCCCAACTCCGGACAATTGCCGCCGCGACAATCAAAACCCAGGCGACGCGGGCAAACTGAAACAGGGAGCATCGCAAGTGGTAGGCGCTTGCCCGAGGGCGGTCGGTTTCACCCCGCTTTTCGGCCCGAAAATCGTGTCCCCACTCCAGGATGGCGTTCAGGCCTATCCATCCCCAGAACAAGACAACCACTGTATTGGTCCAGGATATGAACCAGCGCCCGCCGAGAATCCGATATCCGAGAAGGTTGAGAATCATCGCGCCGCCGACGACCACAAAGGACCACCATCGAACCAGAGCGACCCATTTCGCGTTCGGCCCGATACGACTTTCCTTGGGCGTTCGGACCGAAATCCTTTTCGCGCCCTGCCAAAAAACAATGGTCCAGCACAGAAAAACAACGGAAACAAAGCTTTTTATGATCCACGAAAGCAGGGTGTCTATTCCGGTGATCCATATCAGTATGAGCGAAGAAATGAAAACCGCGCGGAACAATCGAAAAAATAGCGAAAGTCGAGCGGCTACGAAAGACCGCAATGCCGACGGCGGCCCTTCGACCCAATGCCTGATATAATCCAATCCCCAGTGCGTCGTTGTCAAGACGAGAAAAATCGAGAACAGTACCCTTTCCATGCCGATGTTCAGGAGCGAAAACCGCAGGGAACCGTATATCCCGAAAACAAGGGTCAGGCAGAAGCAGGCAAAAGAGTGGCGAATCAGGTACAGTGTCAGGCGGCGATAATAATACTTGGGCCCCTCGCACCTTTGCTCCACTCGCTGGATCATTCTCCGGCACCGGCCTTGAAACGCGGCTATCGACACCAGCAGCCCGAAAAAGACCGTCCAATTTTCCAATCCTCCCAATTTGGCCCTGGCCCACAGAATTTCCCATGTCGAAGGGCTGAAAATCGAGCGGATACGGGCCTTCGAAGACCTTAGCTCTCCCAGAAAAGCTTCTATCGTGAAATCGCTGTACGGATCGAAGCGCTTCAGCAGAGAAGCCCTTTTCAAGCTCTCCAACCGAATCGCCAATTTTTTCGCGACTGCCGTTTTGTCCTCCATCAAGGCTTTTACCGCATCCAACAGTTCGCCGTAGGCCGATAAGGCATTGTCGCACAGATGTTTTTTCTCTTGCAGGACATCCATCACTTTTTTGTTTGCGTCCTCGAGAAGCTTCTTGCGATCGTCGGAAAGTCGGAAGCCTTGGATTGCGTCGGCCTGTTTTCGAGCCATTTCGATCTGGTCGTCGGTTTGCCTGCCCAATATCGATGCGGCTTCCAACAGCTTTTCAAGCGTTTCCGCGCGCTCTTCGAGAACTCTGAACGAAATTCGATTGTTTTTAACTGCGTTGTCGAGATTTTCGATGCGCGGCTGGACAGCGAGCATCAATTGCCTGTGGGCGGCATTCAGCGAATTGAAGGAGTCGATTTCCGCCAGGACATTTTCCTGCAGGGCCTCAAGCTCCCTCTGGCGCGACTTCAGTTGCTCGAGTTCCAGGTTGTAGTTCGCCAGCGCCTTGTCGATATTATCCGCCAGTTGCTCCGGAGAGACCGAAACGCGATTATTTTCTTGGGCCCTTGCCTGCGGCGACGAGCAAATAATCGCCAGCGCCAAAAGCGAAAACAATAGCCGACATGCGACGGTCCTCGCGGTCGAAAAAAGCGATGCAACTAAAAAAACAGATATCATTCGAACAATCCTTTGCTTCAAAAACCAAAAGAACAAATCGATTCGGTTCGCACCGACATCAGGAGACGTCGCCCGGAATGTTCAAAACGCCTCCTGCGGCGACAACGAGTCTTCCGCCGCCATCGACGATCAGCCCGCCGCAAGAGGCCGTCCCGTTCACGGTCACCGTGAAACCGCCGGTAATCAGAGCCTGTTCGCTTGCGCCGGGAGCGCTGCCCGTGCTCCATACGCCGCCCGAACTCCACGACCCGCTCGCCACCGAGGAGCAAATATCCGTGGAAACGCCGTCCCAGCCGGCCAGGCGCGCCAGCATCCACCAGAAAGCCTGGCCCTTGAGTTTGCAAAACAGAGCGTCTTCCAAATTATCAAACGAATGCTCGCAACTATCTGGAAGGTTCGAGCAGTAAGAGGGATTGGCGCTGCAAAAGGAGACGCACCATTCGCAAGTACCTTCCCCGTTATTGTAGTGCGGCCCTTCGCCCGACGGAGTATACATTTCAATATCGTTGAAGTCGAACAGGACCATGCCATTGTTTAGCGCGTATGTGCGCACCGCCTGGTTGTTGGCGTCCAGGGTCCCTCCCGTGGTCCCGTCGGTATGCCCAGTCATCAGGATGAATCGCATGCCCGGATAGGTGGCTTCCAGGCCCGCCATGGTGTCCAGGTAGTTTTGCACGGCAGTGGCGTCGTAATCGGATAACTGCCCGCACCACGACCACATGGAATAGTCGTAGACGCCCGTGTCGGCGACGTATTCGGTCCTTTCCAGGCCTTCGCTGGATTCCCAATACAACTCCGGACCGATATAGGTTTCGTAGCCGTAGCTGTCGAAGCCAGGCTGGCCGTCGTAAATGGCAAACTCCGAGCCGGTCGGACAATACTGGCCGATGTCGCCCGGCGGTACCGAGGAATCCGCGTATTCCAAGCAGTAGTCATAATCGCTGTTTTCATCTGCCAGAGCATCCAGTCCGGATACAATCTGGCTTCCGTGCGAAGTGTGGGCGTAGTGGAACGTCACGTTTTTGGCCTGTTCGAGCCAGTAGGCGGGAATTTTGGAAATGTCGGTGCAGGTGTGATCGACAACAATGGCTTGGGCCGATACGGTTCTGGCAGGAAAAGCGCAAAGGATAGCCGCCAGGCAAATGATCAAAAACATCGCCCGCGCTGCGAAGACGCAGGGAAAGAGGGGGGCATGCTGAAATATGGGACCGCTGCACACGGCCCGCTCCCTGACACTGCCGAAACATTCTTTGTTTCTCATTGCCTTGTCTCCTTGGTTTGATGTGGATTTTTTTATTATTTGACGACATAGGCGTCGGGTAACGCGATAAATGAGCTATGCGGATTTCGTTCGGAACATTGGAAAATTCGGTTTCAGTGAACGGATTTGGACTTTTGGGAGGCGATGAGTTTGATTTCGCCGATTTCCGAATTTTCGAACTCGTCGCTTTCCAGTACCGAGTCGTCTCCGTCCGGGACCGTGGTGGTGATTCTGAAAAACAGCGTTTCTGCTCCCGTATTCAGAGAAAACAGCCCCATTTTAATGTCTTCGAAATAAAACACCATCCCCATGAGGCCGTTTAAGAAAAACGGTCCGTGGATCAGAGGGGTCCCCTTGATTTTTCTCAGCAAAAGGTGGGTGATCTCGACCTTGTCGACGTTCAGGCGGGCCTTGGCGATGAGCTGGAGGTTCTTTTTGATCAGCCTGTTTTTCACGACCTTGCCCTGGTCCATGAAATCGGGAGTTTCCACCAGGTTGTCGAAAAAAAAGTTGAAAATATCGCCGAAATCGTCGTAAGTCATCAGCACATTTTTCAACTCTTCGATTTCTTTCTTGTAGGATTTCATGCCTCCCCCCTTTTGTTGTGTCGATGGCCGCAAAACAAAACGGTTTTTCAATGGCCGAATCATATCGGCGGGGCGCGGCTTCGTCAATGAAAATCCGTGTTCTTCCGCATATTCGAGGCAGCCGCGAATTTCGTTTTGTATTTGAATCTGCCCGCCGTTGCGACATCATCGATCCCCGTCGTCGCCCAAAACCAAGAGCTGGACCAGATGGCCATCGAAAAGACATTTTCGTTGACAACCGACGGCCCGCCATTTTACATTCGATATTAATGTCTCGTTTGCGGTCAGGATTTCCGTGGATTGATTTCCTTCTCTATGAAGACAAGCCGAGATTCGGAGGAAATCGAAATCTGCCGAACCAGTAACGATATCCACGATTCCGCCGCAAAAGGAAATGTCCTAAAACCAAACACAAGGAGAAAAAAAATGAAACGACTAAGTTGTGTTGGCGCCATTTGCCTGTTGTTGTCCCCGACGCTCTTGCTGTCCTCGAGTCTCTCGATGGCCGCAGAGATTGACGCAAGTGTCGGCAAGACGTTTCTCATGGAAGAAATCCTCGTCGATCCGGCAGGCACTCAAAAAAGCGGGTACCTCAGGAAACTTGCCATCCCGAACCGTTTTTTTCTGGCGGTTGCTCTGGAATACGAGGTCCTTTGGGACGAACAAGAAGACCGGTTGAAAGTTCAATCGGACCAGATTGTTTTGATCGACGACAAGGGGCAAAGCCTTTCGGTCCTCGGAGAAATGACTTACTACTCTGGACTCAAGACCAACTTCTCCGCCATCAGCCACAGCCGCCCGAAGAACTGGAAGGACAAAAAGAAGCCCGACAAGAGGAAACTCTATCCGGTTTGGGCCATAGATCGGCCGGGGACCAAGTTCATGCTCAAAATCGGAGAAAAGGAACTGACTGTCGAAGCCCCGGACAAAGTAGACGTCCTGGGTCCTTCGACCATCGCGAAATTCGAGGTTTCCGACGCGAAATGGATCGGGCGGGTCGATGACAAGGAGACCATCGGCAAAAACAAGTATGGCGTCGCAAACGATCCTCTGACGGGTCGCTTTCTGGCGGTAACCGTAGAAATCACGCCCACGCCCCCGATTCCCATGGAAGAGACTTCCTTTTTCTGGCATACTTCCTGGTTCGGTCTCCTGGACGGTAGCGGGGCCTTTTCGCCAGTCGCAGGAGAAATGCACTCCGACCATTTCGGGCGCGCCACAAGCCACAACCTCTTCAAAGGCGATTCCGGATGGAAAACGGATTCGAAAACCCTTTATTTCGCCGTTCCTCCGAGACAAGAGACGTTAAAGCTGTATTGCCTCGGCAGCCCCGTCGCGGACGTAACAGCGCCAGCCCCGGATTGAGCATCGCGGACATCCCGGCAATTCTAATTTTGGGTGTCTCCGGCGCCTCCAAGGTAACCAGACCATCCTGGTCTGGTTCGGCGCGTCTGGAAACACCCCTATGCTGCAGGCCCACCAGACCAGGATGGTCTGGTTACCTTGGTCGTTGCAACCTCTTTGGCATGGAATTTCCGTCAAAATTAGAATTGCTGCGGACATCCTCTTTTTCTTGCCAAAAAAAAGTCAATGGATTACGATATCCATATATCGCTTAGAGAGAGACGGGGAAATGTCGCGTCCCGTTCGATAATCCCCGTCTTTGAAAACTTCCCTTGAGGAGAAAGGCCATGGAAAGATCGGATAAGATCGAAGACACCATTCCGGACGGATATTATGTGGAACCTCCGGACATCAGTCATATCGAAACGGAGGACGATACGCCCGTGGACAACATTTTTTCGGAAAAACAACAGCGGTTGCTGGCAGGGTCTCTCAACGCCTCCTGGTCTCCGGGGCGCCCGTTCGTGGCGTTCGCCAATGTGGGCATTTTCTACGGGCTGCATATTTCGCCCGTAGTGCCGGACATGTTCCTGAGCCTCGACGTGAAGGTGGCCAAAGACGTGTGGAAAAAAGAGAACAGGTCCTATTTCATCTGGGAGTTCGGAAAGCCCCCCGAAGTCGTCGTGGAGATCGTGTCCAACAAGAAAGGCGGAGAGACGGACACCAAAATGGAAATATACGCTCGCATCGGAATTTGGTATTACGTGGTATTCGACCCGCAGCGACTGGTACAAAAAGAGGAACTTCGCGTCTACGAGCTTTCCGTCGGACAATACATCCCCAAGCTGGACGGGTGGCTGACGAAAGCCGGTGTCGGCGTGACTCTCTGGGACGGCGTTTACGAAAACATGCAGGCCCGCTGGCTACGGTGGTGCGACCAGGACAAGGAACTCGTACCCACCGGTGACGAAAAGGCTCGGCGGGAACAAGAAAGGGCGGAACGGGAGAGCGAAAGGGCGGAACAGGAGAGCGAGAGGGCCGAAAAGGAACGGAAAAGGGCCGAGGAGGCGGAGAGAAAAGGCGAACAAGCCGCTTTCGAGCGCGCGGCGGAAACAGCGCGAAAGATGCTGGAAGACGGAATGGATTCGTCCGTCGTCGCCAAATACACCGGCCTTTCAATCGAGGAGATTGGCCGCATTCGCTCCTGACATATCTTGACAGATCTTGGTTCGAAAGGAAAAAAAAATGATCGTGGGAATTCTGAAGGAAATCAAGGCGGAAGAAAATCGCGTGTCCATGACCCCGGCCGGGGTGGAGTCGATGGTGCGCGGCGGTCACGAAATTCTGGTGGAAAAGGGCGCGGGCGAGGGAAGCGGTTTTTCGGACGAGAGGTATGTCCAGGCGGGGGCGGCCATGGTGGACCGGCCGAAGGAAATCTACGAACGCGCCGGGATGGTCATGCACGTCAAGGAGCCCCTTTCTTCCGAATACGGCCTGATTCGCAAGGACCAGATCGTGTTCACCTACCTGCATCTGGCCGCGTTCGAGGAATTGACCCGCGTATTGATCAAGAGCGGTTCGATTTGCATCGCGTACGAGACCATACAAAAGGCCGACGGCACGCTTCCTCTTCTGACCCCCATGAGCGAGGTGGCCGGTCGCATGGCCATTCAGGAGGGCGCGAAATATCTGGAGATGGCCCAGGGCGGACGGGGGGTTCTTCTGGGGGGTGTTCCCGGCGTCGAGCCTGGCACGGTCGTCGTTCTGGGAGGCGGCGTGGTAGGCGCCAACGCGGCCAGGATGGCGTGCGGGCTCGGAGCAAAGGTATTTGTTCTGGACAAGAACCTGGATCGTCTGCGGCATTTGAGCGAAATCATGCCGGCCAACTGTTTTCCCCTCATGTCCAACGCGTCCACGGTCAGAAAGCTGATCTCGGAGGCCGACGTGGTGGTAGGGGCCGTTTTGGTAGCCGGGGCGAAAGCTCCTATGCTGGTGAGCCGGGACATGCTGAAAACCATGAAAAAGGGATCGGTGCTCGTGGATGTGGCCATCGACCAGGGCGGGTGCTTCGAAACCTCCCGAGCCACCACCCACGGCGATCCGGTCTACGCCGTGGACGGCGTGATCCATTACTGCGTGGCCAACATGCCCGGAGCGGTGGCCAAGACTTCCACCCTGGCTTTGACCAACGCCACCATCGAGTACGCGCGCCAGATCGCCGACAAAGGGTGGAAAAAGGCGATGCTGGAAAACGAGGAAATCCGAAAGGGGGCCAACGTGGTCAAGGGTAAAGTGACTTGCAAGGGCGTCGCGGACGCCTTCCGCCTCGAATACACGCCGGTCGGCGACGTTCTCGGAAACTGAAGACAACCCGAAGGCTATTTTCCGGGCACGTCGATGATTTTCGGACAATGGCCGGTCTCCTTGAGGAACTTCTCCACGTTGTCCCTTGTTACGACAAGCGTGGCCGTGTTGACCAGAGGGTGGAACTGGAAAGCCTCGGATTCCCACAGGGATTGGTCGATCACCAGTTCCACGTTTCTGTCCGAATCGTTGACCAGTGCGAACAGGGTGACCGACCCAGGTTCGACCCCGAGGTGTTGCATGAGTCTGTCGGGAGAGCCGAAGCTGATCCTGTCGGCATCCAGGGCAGCGGGAAGTCCCTTGATGTCCAGGCGCTTGTCGCCCTCCACAATAATCAGAAAATGGCGCTTGCCCTTTTTGTCCCGGAAAAAGAGGTTTTTGGTCTTTGCGGCGGGAAGCGGGGGGACCAGCCGGTGGACGTCTTCCACAGTGAATACCGCCGGATGATCGTGTCTTTCGTACGCGATGTCGTTTTTGTCGAGAAATTCGTATATATCGGTCATACTTCCTCCCTGTATCGGCTCGGTCTATTATTTTTTCTCCCTATGACAAACCCATAACAATTTCGCACGCAAATCGTCCTTCGATTGCACATGCCACATGAACCAGCTTCCAAGCATGCCTTGGAGTTGGGAAGAAATCAACCTTGGAAATCGAAATTCTTGTTGCCATTTTTTTCCGAATAATCTAACAAAATCAAAACGTTGGCTTGGACAGTCGATTTCTATCGACAATTCTTGTAACAAACGGAAGGCCCACTGCTGCGCGATCGGAATACTCATGTCGTTCTTCTGCACCCAACGAATTTCAAATCTATAAATAGAGCCTGTCGCGATCGGACTTTGCCCGACCAAAATGAATCGACGACGAATGTTTTTCACCATTCCGATAAGGAGAATGCCCATGAGATCGTACCAAGCAGTTTCAGGCACATTGCGAGCAATATGTTCAATCCTTTTTGTCATCGGCGTAATGGCATTGAGCGGCCCTTCGTTCGCGGGAATGACATCCGAGCAGCTCAACAATTATTATCTGAAAAACTTTCCGCCGCCATCGGAATCCAAATGCGGCGAGGTTTTAGGAAGGTATCCAAGGGAGCTTCTGGCCAAGGCGCAGCAGGACGAATGTTTCAACGGCATCGGACAGCCGGCCGGTCCGGGCGTTCCCCCTTGCACGGAAGGGGGCGCTTCCAAAGTCAACCAATCCTACGTTTTCGGTCTTGCGCAGGCCGACAGCAAGCTTTGGTTCGGCACGAGCGCCAATCAGTTTTGCACGGTTGTCGGGTCGTTTCTTGCCACATTGGTCGGCCCGGAAAACCTTCCGCCCATGCTGTTCGACTCCATGGTCTGCGAGTTCGGAATGAACGTGGAAAACCAAGGGGTTTCACCTGCATTGGGAGACTGGCGGCTTCCCCAAGTATGGATGTACGACACCGTCCAAAAACGCAACATTTCGAAAACAGCGGAGATCACCGACCAGGATCTTTTGAGCGAGACACTGGGAATGCGTTCGGCGGGCGCGCACGGCGGGGTTGTCTTTCTGGGAGGCCCCAACATGGATTCCGGTTTTCTGGGTGGCACGACAAAGGCTGTTGCCGAGCCTGGCATCATTCTTTTCGCCTTCAACGCCGATACCCGGCAATATATCGGCGCGAAAAAATTCACCCAGTATGTGGACATACGAAAATGGATTGTCGCCGACGGCAATCTTTACACGGCCGTAAAAACCAACCTTTCCGCGATTATGGGCGACCAAGCCGACGTCAAGGCCTCGATCCCCCAAGGAAAAGTGCTCCGATGGATCGGAAGCGTCGATGATCCTTTCCAGTTCGAGGAAGTCGGCATTTTGGACGGAGAAGGCACCGAGCTTGCCTATCATGAAGATCGCCTCGTGGTCACCACGTGGACCGATCCGTTCATAGGCGTCGAAGCGGGCGTATGGGCCAGCCGGAAACTTGGCGGAAATCCGTTGACAGCCGCGGACCAAAACGGCTGGACGAAAATTTTCACCGCCGGCGACTACGAGCCGGACCCGCTGACCGCCCGGGCCTACTGGATGGGCGCGGCCGCATCCTACGGCGACTGGCTTTATTTCGGCACCTTGAACTTCCCGTTTCTGTCGTTCGCCACGCACATGACGGCCTATCAGCATCAAACGGCCGAGGACATACTGATGTCGTTCATCGGCTCCTGGCGAAATATCTCCATATTTCGG
Organism: Desulfobacterales bacterium; assembly: GCA_963674505.2. Taxonomy (GTDB): domain Bacteria; phylum Desulfobacterota; class Desulfobacteria; order Desulfobacterales; family SKZT01. The sequence continues at coordinate 2,717,819 of CAXXIG010000001.1, read as the reverse complement.
GCCAAGAACCTCGGAGGGCCGGACCAGCAGATCGAGCTTTTGAGCGGCATGCCCGTGTTTCCCGTCTACAATGCCGAAACCGGATGGGACCTTGCGCCTAACAACATGGGGGTCGTTCCCTCGCACGGCCCGTCGGGCTACGGCAACCTCTTCAACGCCTACACCTGGGCCATGGGCGTTTACAACGACGAACTATTCGTCGGGACCTTCGACTGGAGCTACATCGCATGGGAACTGGGGGCTACATATCTTGCGCCAATCCTCGGGGAGGCGGTTCAAGACGCCGAGGCGTTCATTCGGCAATTCTTGAATCCCGAATTGAAGAATGCTGGTTTGGAGGGCGTTACGCCTGAAGACGTATTCCAGATTATGACCTATTTTATGGGCGCCGACCTCTTCACCTATCCAACCCCAGACCATCTGCCCGTTCCCGAAAGCATATCCGGAATCGGCAACTATGCGAACTACGGCATCCGCAGCATGCTCTCCGACGAACGCATCGGCCTGATCCTGGGCAGCGCCAACCCTATGAATCTTCTTGCGGACGAAACCGACGAATATCCCGAGGGCGGATGGGAATTGCTGCGACTGGGAGAACCCGTAGCCGACGACGGAGATTCGGTAACCGACGAAATGGAGGATGCCGCGCCCAACGAGGGCGATGGCAACGGCGACGGCGAACCGGACAAAAACCAGTATTCTGTGGCTTCGTTTCCATCCGCCGAGCAGCCCGACGTCTACATCACCGTGGAACTCGACGAAGGTGCCGCGTGCAACCAAGTCGCTTCTGCGGAAGCCGCCGCCGCGCCGACGGACGATCCCCTTTACCATTACCCTGTCGGCCTTGTCTCCTTTTCCGTAGATTGCATCACGCCGGGCCAAACCGTGGAAGCCGCGATTTACTACCATACGGATTTCGACATTGAAAACGCCGTATACCGAAAATTCGGAATCGCTCCCGACGCGCCGGACAAGGGAGAAAGGTGGTACACGTTCGAAAGCGTCGTATTCGGAAGAAAACAACTTGTCGAAAATGGTCCTTTGGTACCTTACGCGATCATTACGATCACCGACAACCAGGCCGGAGACAACCTGCCTCTGGAGGCGATCATAGACGATCCCGGCGGTCCCGCGATTTATGTTCCGCCCGCCCCGGAAATCGAAGTTTCGGAATCCGGTTCGGACGTCCCGGACAACGACGGGAGCGTGGATTACGGCACCACCACCGTGGGAAACCCCATCACCAAGACGTTCACCATTTCCAACACAGGCAACGCGGTACTGTCCCTTTCCACACCTTCCCTTCCGGACGGATTCAGCCGGATCGGGACGTTTCCATCGAGCATCGCCGCCGGCGGCTCGGACACGTTCCAGGTGCGGCTGGACGCGGACGCCGCAGGCGACTTCTCGGGCAGGCTCTCGTTCGCCAACAACGACGACGATGAAGATCCGTACGACTTCGCGATCGCGGGGGTCGTGAACGTTCCGCCCGCCCCGGAAACTGAAGTTTCGGAATCCGGCACGGACGTCCCGGACAACGACGGGAGCGTGGATTACGGCACCACCACCGTGGGCAACCCGGTAACAAAGACGTTCACCATTTCCAACACCGGCATCGCGGAATTGACCGTTTCCGCTCCTTCCATTCCGGACGGATTCAGCCTCGTGGGGACGTTTCCTGCAAGCATCGCGGCCGGCGGTTCGGACACGTTCCAGGTGCGGCTGGACGCGGACGCCGCAGGCGACTTCTCGGGCAGGCTCTCGTTCGCCAACAACGACGACGATGAAGATCCGTACGACTTCGCGATCGCGGGGGTCGTGAACGTTCCGCCCGCCCCGGAAATCGAAGTTTCGGAATCCGGCACGGACGTCCCGGACAACGACGGGAGCGTGGATTACGGCACCACCACCGTGGGCAACCCGGTAACAAAGACGTTCACCATTTCCAACACCGGCAACGCGGAATTGACCGTTTCCGCTCCTTCCATTCCGGACGGATTCAGCCTCGTGGGGACGTTTCCTGCGAGCATCGCGGCCGGCGGTTCGGACACGTTCCAGGTGCGGCTTGACGCGGACACCGCCGGCAGCTTCTCGGGCAGGCTCTCCTTCGCCAACAACGACGACGATGAAAATCCGTACGATTTCGCCATCCAGGGAACGGTGCAAGCCGTTGTCATTCCAACGGTGGATCTGTGGGGCGTGGCGGGCTTGGCGCTACTGCTGTTTTTGTTCGCAGCGCTGAAAAGACGCAGGGGATAATGCTCTTTGCGTTCTTCGTGTCTTTGTGCGAGAAAATGTATTAAAGGCGTTGCGTGGGTAAACGCACGGATCTAAAAAATTCAAAAAGGAGAGGCAAATGAAATGTCCCAAATGCGATTCCGACTTCGAGAAGGTCGATTTCAAGGGCATTGAAGTGGAACGTTGCAAAGGTTGCCAAGGCATCTGGTTCGACCTTCTGGAACACGAGATATTGAAAAAAATGCAAGGGGCGGAAGCCATCGATATCGGAGATCCCGAGAAAGGCAAGGAATACAATAAGAAAGACAGAATCGATTGTCCGGCCTGCCGTTCCCGAATGATCAGGATGGTGGACAACAAGCAGCCGCATATCTGGTAGGAATACTGTTCCGTTTGCAGCGGCGTGTTTTTCGACGCCGGAGAATTCACCGACTTCAAGGAACGAACGGTCGCGGATTTTTTTAAGAGTCTCAAAGCCAAAGAAAGAAAGTAAGAGGCATTCTCGACATAGACGATTCAAACTCGATGTTATGTCGGCGCTTTCCCTTCCGCCACCGGCAGGCGGATGATAAATTTTGCACCACTGCCCGGCCGGGATTCCACTTGCATTTCGCCGCGATGGTTCTCGGTGACGATGAAGAATGAAACGCTCAGGCCGAGTCCGGTGCCTACTCCGGCGGGCTTGGTGGTGAAAAACGGTTCGAAGATTCGTTTGCGGGTCTGTTCGTCCATACCCGGCCCGTTGTCTTCGATTTCTATGACGGCCATATTCCGGTCGGCCTCGAACCGCGTTCTAAAAACGAACCGGGGGGATTCGGTCCCCGCCTCCTGCATGGCCTGGGCGCCGTTGCGCAGGATATTGAGCAGCACTTGCTGGATTTTGGTTCCCTCGCAGGGAACCGCAGGCAGGTCCCCGGCATATTCTTTCCGGATCTCTATCCGCTTGAAGTCGTAGTGCTTTTTCAGATCGTAGTCGGTGGCCGCCAATGCCGCCGTTTTGTCGAGAAGATCCTCGATATGGTGCGGGGAAACCTTTGAATCGGACTTGCGGGCGAAGCTGAGCATATTGTCCACGATATCCGCCACCCGATGGCCCGAGGCGACGATGGCGTCGATCATGCGCGGGATGCCTCGGCGTTTTATTTTCTAAAAAGAAAACACGAATTCTAAAATAACGGCCTGTATCGCGGAAGTCTATAGCCGGTCCTTGGAGGGAAGGGAGCAGCTTTTTGTTTCGACCAGGATGAAGCCCCCGGCCAATGCGGTGAACGGGGCCACGGTGACAAGCCCGAAACTGCCCACGATGGTTTTCAGGACTTCGGCCGCGACATAGATGAGATTGAAGAAATTGGCCAGGGGCACGCCTTGGGCCATGAACGCCATCAGCAGGGTCACGTAGCCCCCGGAATACGCCAGAAGAAGGGTGGTGGTCATGGTGCCCACCACGGCGCGTCCCACCCGGACCCCCGACTTTATCAGTTCCAGACGGCCGATTTCCGGCGTGGCCGCGACCACCTCCTCCATGCTCGCGGCGACGTCCATGCCGAGATCCATGACGGCGCCGGAGGCGGCCAGAAAGACCGCCGCCATGTAGATCTGCGCCAGATCCAGGTGCGCGAACCCGGCGTAGAGCAAAGTTTCGGCAAACGGCATCACGGCGCCGTGGACGTGGAACGCGCGGGTGAAGTAGACGGCCATGGCGCAACTGGTGAGTACTCCCAGGAGCGCCCCGGAAAAGGCCGTGGCCCCTTTCTTCGTAAACCCCGCCACAGAAAAGATCACCACGGCGGTCAGCGCGGCCACCACTGCCAGGCTGACCAGAATCGGGTTGTAGCCGTCCAGCAGGCAGGGCACCAGAACCTTCCAGATCATCAAGCCCGCGAAGACAAAGGACATCAGGGCCTTGACGCCGGTCCATCCTGCGAACGCGACCAGAAGGACGGCGAAAAGAAGCATGAGCCCGGCCTCCAGGTGGAGCCGGTAGTGGGCCTGGGGGTTGGCGAATATGATGTTTCCGGCAGGATCCAAAGACAAAACGACCAGCGCCAGGTCGCCCGCTTCGAAGATCTTGTCGCGGTCCATCTGCCCCAGCAAGGGATTGTTGGCCTTCAGCACCCGTCCTTTGTGCGGGCCGCCTAAAATTTCCAGGGTCACGCCCTGGTCGCCGGTCTTGACGATACCGAACTGGCGCACGTCGGTATTGTCAACCGCCGTCACCCGCGCCCGGCAGCGTTGGGAATTCTTGTCGACGCGCGCCTCGTATCCCGTGGGCAGCGCCACGAGTCCGGCGGAAAGGACGAAAAGCAAGCCCGCCAGGACGATGTCCTTTTTCGCATTTTTTCGCGAATTCAACATGATGTCGAAAGTACCATCGGAAACCGGAGCCGTCCATTGAAATCGGACCTTGGAAACTGCCCGGCGAAAAGAATTCCATTGAAAAAGGCGGCAAGCGGTGAATCACCGCGCCGCCTTGCTCGATTTTCAGGACCGTAGAACACAACCGTTTATTTTTCCGCGACCACGGTATCTTTCGGAGAGGATGCGAAATGGACCTTCGGTTCGATTCCCATGACGGACATGATTTTCTTGGCTACGTCGGTGTTGTCGTAGTAGCCGTTGAAGATTTCCGCGCCCTTGCCCATGGCGGAGGTGGAGACCGGAACGCCAGTGTGCTGGTAGGAGGTCCAGCCAAGGCCTGCCTTATTGTTAAGAAGGTGCGTGATGGCGACGGTCAGAGGGTCGTAGCCGCCGTACATGGTTTTGGTGGCCGGATCGTCGGCGGTCACCTTTTCGCCGAGCATGCTCTTGTAGTAGGCTTCTCGAAGGATCGCCGCCTCGTGGGGCGCGACCGCCAGCCTGTCGGCGTCGCGACCGCCTTCGAATTTCAAGCCGAAATGCTTTTCGATCACGGGTTTCAAGTCGTCGAACTTGCAAGCGCCGGCACAGCCTTCCTTATACTGTTTCAGCACGTCGTCGGTGAATTTCTGGAACGAGATGTTCTGTTTGCCCAGCATGTTGAAGTAGGAATCGTAGGCCGTGCCCGCGAAACCCAAGGTCAGGCCGCCGCATTCGTGGTCGCCTGTGACCACGATCAGGGTGTCGTCGGGGTGCTTTTCCGCGAACTCGACGGCGACTTCCACCGCCTTGTCGAAGGCCAGGGTGTTGTGAATCGACGACGCGGCGTCGTTGGCGTGGCAGGCCCAGTCGATCTTGCCGCCCTCCACCATCATGAAAAAGCCCTTGTCGTTGTCCAGAAGCTCGATGGCCTTGGATGTGAATTCGGGCAGCGTCACGTCCTCTTCGGCCATGTCCAGAACGTAGGGCATGGCCTTTCCGTCGGGAAGGTTCGCGTTCCAGGCCACGACCTTGCCGTCGGCCTTGGTCAGCGACATGATTTCCGCCCTGTCGGTGGCAAGCTTGTATCCGGCCTTTTTGATATATTCCAGAGCGTCGCCTTTGAATTCGGTGGCGTTTTCCTTCTTGTTTCCGGGGTCCTTGATGCCCCCGCCGCCGAAAAAGTCGAAGCCGGAATCCGCGATGGCCAAGTCGATGTCGTAGTATTGGCCCCGGGTCGCCACGTGCGCGTAAAAGGCCGCCGGGGTGGCGTGGTCGATGGAAACGCTGGAAATGATCCCGACCTTCATCCCGCGCTCCCTGGCCATTTCCGCGATGCTTTTGACATTCTTCATGTCCGGGGTTTTGCCGACGACCCCGATGTTGGTCTTCTGCCCGGAGCCAAGGGCGGTGGCCGACGCTGCGGAACCCGTGATGAATCGGTCCGCCGCAAAAGTGGTGGTGATGCCCTGGGCCGGAAACGTGTCGATGGTCAGCCTCTTTTCCGCAAACTGTTCCGCCGCCGTCCTCTGCGGAATGCCCATTCCGTCGCCGATAAAGAAAAACACGTACTTGGCGGGCTCGCCCTGGTAAAGGGACGTCGCCGATGCTCCGCCGGCGACCAGCGCCGACAAGGCCACGATCGCAAGGAACGCACGAAAAATTCCGAATTTCATTTTTTCCTCCTTCGCTTTTTTGTCAAAGAATATGACAGTTGGGACCTTTTTCCCTGAAAGCCATGCTCTTATTTCCCCGACCATTGTTAGGGCGCGGTTAAGGGCGGATTATAAATCGATTCCCTTTGGCGGAGCAATGTTTTGTCGATGCCCCCGGCAATTCTAATTTTGGGTGTCTCTGGCACCTTAAAGGTAACCAGACCATCCTGGTCTGGTTCGGCGCGTCAGGAAATTCTTCTTTGCCGTGTGCACAGCCAGACCATGATGGTCTGGTTACCTTAGTCGCTGCGACCTGTTTGGCATGGAGTTTCCTTCAAAATCAGAATTGCCGCGATGCCCCTGCCACGTTCGGAAATATGGCACTTGCTATCTGAGCCGTCGTTGTAATAGAATAAATTCCCGACGACGAAAACAGGCTTCGAGGTCTTGCCCGAATGCCAGAAATATTCGTTTCGTTTGGTTGGCGTATTGATCGACTAAACAGGATCAACGGATTCAACGTTTGGAAAGGAGACTTCCTTATGCACCAAAAACGACGGCTACAAATCTTGATCTCGTTCGTGGCACTTTTGTTTTTTTTCGGTACCGTCAATTCGGCCCTGGCGCAAACCGAGGCCGGCTACATTACTGTGGACACTCCCCAGGTCAAGGAAATGCTCGGCAAGGACCCCAAGCCTTTGCTGGCTTTCGCGGCCAGCCCGCTGGAGTTTTCGGCCGAACGTATCCCGCGCTCGGTTTGCATTCCTTCGGAACTCGTACCGGTCTATTACAACCTTCCCGACGATCTGGAACGCGCGATCATCTTCTACTGCCTGGGCACCAGATGCGTCAAGTCGGAACACGCCGCGAAGGCTGCCGTAAAGATGGGGTACAAAAACGTATTTTATTATCCGGCCGGTCTGAAAGGCTGGAAGGAGGACGGAAATCCGGTCAGCACGACAATGCGATACGAAGGGGGGGCTGCCCCGTCGGTCAGCCCCGAGGCGCTCAACGAAAAGCTGAGCAAAGGCGAGCAGGTTTTTGTAATCGATATTCGCAGCCAAGATGGCGTCGATGAATTCGGCAAAATGGCGTACGCTTCATTTCACTATCCCCTTTTTCGTTTCCACGTGCTTTACCTTGAGCTTCCGAAGACGAAAACGATAGTTCTGACCGACATCCGCGGCGTTCAGGCCCCCTTCGCGGGACAGTATCTTCTGTCGAAAGGGTTTCAGAGGGACAAGGTCTTCTGGATGGAAGGCGGCATGTCTGCCTGGAAGGAGCGTGGCTTGCCCATGGCGGACACCGGGGAAGTTCCTTCGAAATAATGCTGCGGGAGTGAACAAGAACACCATGAATTCGAGCCGTTGTTTCACGGCATTCATGATTTTGATCGTTGCGGTATGGGGTGGGCTTCCGCATATTGCCGCGCTTCATGGCCCCGACCCCGGACGCTTCGGTATCTTGGACGACGGGTCCGTCCTCGACCGGGAGTTCGGACTCCAGTGGCGCTCGGGGCCGGACGCGGCCACAGGATGGCGACAGGCGCGCGCCTTCGTGGACGGCTTGGGGGCCTTCGACGGAACAAAATGGAGAATGCCTACCATGGAAGAGCTTCGCACCCTGTACGCCGTCGGCGACGGCGTCAGCAACATCGTCCCGGAAATGTGGAACACGGGCTTCTTCATCTGGGCGGGCGATTCCGAAGAATCGGCCGACAGATGGATTTTCAGTTTCAGCTACGGCGGAGAAGGCTGGACAGGAGATCCTCCTGCGGACGGAGGTCGCGGGTTTGCGGTGCGCGATTGGCATAGCCCTCTCTTGTAATCCACCGGATAAGATCTCGATGGAAGCTTCGGTCTAATCGCAGCCTTCCCCTATCTCGCAGAGCTTGTCCTGTAACTCGCAGGCGAAAGCGCCCCCTAAGGCTTTGCACTTTTCCGAGCTGCGGCCGTGAACGCGGTATTCCTCGAATTGCTTCAGCCAGCTTTGCCCGGCTCGCGGGCAATTCTGGATGAATTCCATGAAATCGGTGAGGCTGTCGAAGGTTTCGGGGCTCAACGTATGTTCTATCTTGCAGGCATCCTCGTCGGCGATCTTGTGATCGATCTTCAGGATGTCCGTCAGAAATTCGTGCAGGACTTCGTGTCTATGGCGCATTTCCCGGCCCACTTTCAAGCCGTCTTTGGTCAGTTCCACATATTCGTATTTCTCGTAGTGGACCAGGCCCCTGTTCCTCAGCGTCTTGAGCATGGACGTGACAGTGGGCATCTTGACATTCATGCGTTTTGCGATGTCTCTAACCCGCACGACCTTTTTCACTTTGTCCAGATCGAATATCGCCTCCAAATAGTCCTCCATCACGGAGGTCAGGGGTTTTCTCTCCGGTTTTTTCTCCGCCTGGCTTGCCATCGAACCACCATCCCTTGCGTTAGAGCTTTGAAATATATTTTGAGAATAATTATAATGCGAAGGGCCTCGTGTCAAGCTTTTTTTGGCACAAGGCCCCTGTCTATACAGCTTCCGACATCATTTTCCCCATTAGAGCCTCGGATCGACGTTGCCGGGACCGCCGCATTCCGGGATGTAGCAAGTGACGTTTTTAAATGCGCAATCCTCCTTGCATCTGGGGCATTGGCTCGGGGGCGTTTCGGACGAAATGAGAAATCCGCACTCCGAGCATCTCCAGTACGTCAGGTTGCACTTCGGGCAGATGTCTCCCGTGAATTTGCCGTCGGCCGTGTAGCCGCAGTTGGCGCAAACAAATTTTTGTGTTTCCTTTTCCATGATATTTCCCTCCTTTATGTTTAGTGGCTCATCGCAGGTTCGCCGGGGAAGACGTTTTTTTCAGTATAGCCAATCCGCGACAAGCCGTTATGAGTCCGTAAGAAAATAGAAAAGCCGCTTTGGCAGTATTTCATACCATGGCCGGATCAGTATGGCATGGGGCACGAGAGATTTTATCCGTGGTCGAATTATGGGCGGAAATAGTTGTCGGGATTGAACGCCGTGCCTTGCGAAATATCGGTATTGTCTGAATGCGATATATAATAAGCAGTTAAATACTGTTATCCATAAATTGAAATTAAGACCGGCTTCGGCTTGTTGTCAATGCTTTCGAACATGACAGCTTGGTTTCTGGATTAGGCTTTTGCCTGAGCCTTCCGTTCGACTTGCAAAATGCCACGTTTCAAGGGGGGCTGCCAGAAATTCGAATGCGCATTGCCATCCACGCCGACACTCAGGTCCGCTGTGCAATAGATTCGATGGCGATCACGAACCGCGCGCCGGAATGCGGCGGGGATTCGGCCCGTATGGTCCAGCCATGATTTTCGACGATCATTTTGGCGATGGACAGGCCGAAGCCGATGCCGTGAGTCTTGGTGGTGAACAGTGGGTCGAAGATTTTTTCGATGTGTTCCCGGCAAATGCCGGGACCCGTGTCGGAAATGGAAATCTCCGACGCGCCGTCTTGCTGCCGAACGGTCACCGTCAACGTCCCCTTCTCGTCCATGGCCTGCACCGCATTTCTCACGATGTTTTTCAAGGCCATGCGAACCTGCTCGGCGTCCGCGTCGATGAAGACGTCCTTTTCGGGCATGTCCAGCTTCACAACCACCGAATCCGGAATTCTACTGTTGGCAATGGCTTTCTGGACAAGTTTTCTCACGTTGTTCGATACTGTTTTGGGTTTTTCCATTCGGCTCAGGCTCAGCAGGCTTTGAATGATGTCGGTGGATTTTTTAACGTTGTTTCGAATGCGCGCGATGTGTTCGATGGCTTTTTCTTCCCCGCCGTTGAGCACCATGTTCAGGTAGTATGCGGAGGCGTCGATGGCGGCCAGGGGATTGTGCAGTTCGTGGGAAATGCTGCCGGAAAAATGCCCCAGGACGGCCAGGCGTTCCTTCACCAGCAATTCCGTCTGGGCTTTTTCCAGTTCCCGGGTCCGCTCGGCGACCATTTCCTCCAGATGCTGGGAGTATTCCTGGAGTTTGGATTCGGCCAACTTGCGCGCCGTGATGTCCTGCACGGTCCCCATGACCCGGAATATATTCCCGCGCTCGTCGCGAAGAATTCTCGCGATTTCGTGCACATGGCGAACGGCGCCGTCCGGGAGAACTATGCGGTGTTCGATATCGACATCCCTGCGTTGCGCAAGGGCGTCTTCCCGCTCGCGGAAAAAGTTTTCGGTGTCCTCGGGGTGAATGGTCGCCTCGAAGCTTTCTACCGTGACTTCGAACGGCTCTTTGTCTCGTCCGAAAATGCGATACGTCTCATCCGACCATTCCAGCCTGCTGTCTTCCATGTACCAGTCCCAGTATCCGACGTGCGCCAGTTGCTGGGACTGTTTCAGGCGTTGTTCGCTTTCTTTCAGGGACCCCTCGGCTCGCTTGCGTTCTTTTACCTCTCTGGACAGTCTTCGGTTCCAGAACAAGGAAACGACGAGAAGAAGAACAAACACGCCTACAATGATCAAAACGGCTTTGCGCACGTACCCGATGTCCACGCCTTGTTCATAGCGGACCGGCAGCCATTTTTGAATCACCTGGTCCATTTTTCGCCGGTCGATGGACGAGATGGCCTTGTCGAGAATCTGCGCCAGTTCGGGTATGTCCTTTCGCACGCCAAAGCGTGTCCTGGAATCGGGATAACCGGCGGACGCGGCGACTTTCAAATTGTGAAGCCCGTGCTTTCTTATGAGATACCCGGACACATCCAAGCCAATAACCACGGCGTCCGCCCGTCCGCCCGACACCAGCCTGAGCGCCTCCAGTCCGGTGTCCGCCTTGACAGTCTCGATGCCCGGACAATCCCGCGCCAGTATGGTTTCCCATTGGATTTTTCCCACGACCGCGACTTTGAGGTTCAAGGCTTCCAAATCGTGCAGGCCCCTTAAAAACGGCACGTCGTCGCGCGCGACGATCACCCAGCCGACGGTATAGAACGGGGCCGTGCAATTCAGGTATCGTCTGCGCTCCGGGCTGTCAAAACAGGGAAATACATCGATTTTTCCATCTTTCACATAGGCCGGAACGTCTTTTCTCATCGAGGGCGAGATGGGAACGATTTCGAAGCGAACCCCGGCGCGGTCGGCGATTATTTCCGCCAGCTCCTTGACGATGCCCTGAAACTTGCCGTCTTCTCCGACGAACATCGCCGGAGCGATCCCCTCGTACAAGCCGAGGCGGACAACGGGATGATCCTCGAGCCATCTTTCCTGTTCCGACGTCAGGCGTATCCCCGGTTTGCGAACGTCGAAATAACGGGCGTCGGGATTGGGCACCCATTGCCTTTCGATGGCGGACAGTTCCCGTTCGGAAACGAGGTCGAATCCCTTGTCCACGACTGCCAGCAGGTCCGCGTTTCGCGCAAGCGCCCCGGCGTGGAATTTCTTCGTGAAAACGACCTTGTCGCCCTGCCTGATTTTTCCAGTCAAACCGAGAACGGTCACTGAAGCGGCGACGGGATGGTGTTCCGCCAGAAACGCATGGATGCTTCCCTCCAGTAGCGCGCGAATCATTTTTTCCCTGCTGGCGAAAGAAACGATTTGCGCCTTCGGGTAATTTTTCCTCAAGTACGCCTCTTGAAAGGAGCCTTTGGTAGCGCCGATTTTCCAGCCCTCCAGCCCTTTCTGAGCGGATCCCTCGTCGCGCCCGGCAGGATAGAAAAAATAGGATGCCGCCCGGTAGAACGGCTGGGAAAAAACCATCCATTTCGCCCGGTCCTCGCTGGCAAACAATCCGGAATGAATGTCCGCCGTGCCGTTTTCGATGCTACGGATGGATTCGTCCCAGTTTCCGCCGCGAAATTCGATTTTTCTGCCGGATTTTTCGGACCACAAGCGCCAGATGTCCACGAACAGTCCGGCGGGCTCGCCCGCCGCGTTTATGAATGTCATGGGCGCATAGCCCGTATCCATGGAAATCACCAGGGGGCCTTCTGCCTTTGATTCGGCAAAGGCACCGAAAGCCGTGCCCGCCCAAATGATCGGTATCAGCCAAACGATTTTGAATTTGCCGAACATTTTTCCTCCCTGGCGGATTTCTGGCAAGCTTGCAAAATAAATTCAATTGAGCAACGAAAGACGACATGCCGTTTGCGCCCTTGTTCCTTTTGGTTGCATAGAATATAATTAAAATCAAGTATTTCATTTGTTCGACGTTCCATGCGGGGAGCATGCGAACAGAATATTGATTATTTCGGAAGGGGTGGAAAGGGATGAACAAAAGAGTGGCAAGGACATTGTTTTTTTCCGCGACGATCCTGTCGGTTTCTTTCTTGTTTCTTTCCGCAGGCCATGCAGAGAGGAAATACACGGTTGTCATCATACCCAAGATCGTAGGAATCGACTATTACGCTGCCGCAAAAGCCGGAATCGACGAAGCGGCCCTCGAACTTTCCGAAATCGAGGTGATATGGAAAGGCCCTACGCAAGATCAGGTGGAAAAACAGATCGATATCATCGATTCTGTGATTCTTTCCCAGCCCGACTTGATCGCGGTTGCGGCCAACGATCCGGTGCGTATCGTTCCGGTTTTGAAAAAGGCCAAAGCCGCTGGCATTCGTGTCATGAGCTGGGACGGAGATGCCGATTTTCGCGAATTTTTCGTCAACCTTGTCGATTACGACGAATTCGGCTCAAGTCTGACAGAGGCCATGGTGGAGCAGGTCGGCCCCGACGCGGACATCGCCATTGTCACCACGACGTTCACGGCTCCCAACCAGGTACGCTGGATCCAGGCAATCAGAAAGCATATCTACGCCAAATATCCGGGCTTGAAAATCTTGGACATTCGACCGGCTGCGGAAAGCACGGAGAGGGCTTACCGTATCGGTCGGCAGTATGCAATAGAATTCCCCACCCTGAAAGGCATCGTCGCTCTGGGCGTACCGAACGTGCCGGGCGTGGTAAACGCGGTCGTCGATGCCGGACTTGCCGGGCAAGTCGCAGTCGTCGGAAATGCAACGCCAAATCTGACGCGGGAATATCTGAAACAGGGAATCATGAAAAAAGTGCATTTATGGAACGCGCCGGACCACGGTTATTTGACGGTCTATTGCGCATATCGCCTGCTCACGCAGGGGCTTGCACCCGGACAAAAGTTCGATGCGGGGCGGCTGGGAGATTTCACCCCCGTGCCGGATGATGTCAGCATGCAGGTCGCCTTGCCTGTGATGGTTTTCACAAAGGAAAACGTGGACCAGTACCGCTTCTAGAATCATTGAAATTCCAATCGGCCGCGAAACCGCGCAAAGACGATTGTTTTTCCGATTCTATTCTGCTCTATACCGCTTACGAGGTCCCGGAGGAGCTTGAGGGTGAAAACAAGTCATAAAATCCATCTGATCGTAATATCGCTGATGATAGCCATGACCATTTCCGTGATTGCGGCGGGCACGATGATCATCAGTGAACTGGCATACAATTTTCAAAACCAGGTTTTGGTTTCGGAACTCGAAAAAACGCATCAAGCGGTTTTTGAAACTTTGAACCGAGCCGGTTTGCAGGCGGCGGTGCGAATGGCAGCCCGTCTCCAGACCGCTCTCAGAGAAAATCCACCCCGGATGGCAACCAGCCATGTGTTCATTATCGAAGCGCCCGACCGGGTTGTCTTTCACCAGGATTGCCGACCGGGCGAAATTATTCGATGGGACCGAACCGAAGACCTGTTTCGAAAAGGCGACGGCAATGCGGAGTATCTGTACCGGGGGACCCCCCACTATGCCGTTTTCACGACAATCCATCCGATAAACTGGCTGATCGGTATTTCCATCAGCAAAGATGAAATGTTCGAGAAAACAAAAGAATACCTTCTGAGAATCTGCATCATCGCCGCAGCCATCGTCCTGACCGGGGTCTTCGTGGTCAGCCTGTTCGTAGACCGCTTCGTGCGACACATTCAAAAAGCCCTGGATTGCATCAAGCAAATCGAGAAAGGGGATTTGAACGCCTCCATCCATCCAATAACCGCAAAAGACGAGATCGGTCGCCTGCAAACAGGCATCAACGCCATGAGCGCCAAAATCAGAGAGCGCACCATCGAGCGGCAAAAGGCGGAGGATGAAATCCGCAACCTGAATGAAACGCTGGAACAACGAGTCGCCCAACGCACGGCGGCGCTGAAGGAAAGCTCGGGCCAGTTGCGGCGTCTCGCCGTGGAACTGTCGGAGGCCGAGGACCGGGAACGCAGAAACATCGCGTCTATTCTGCACGACGATTTTCAGCAAAACCTCGCCTACGTCAAGCTGGAACTCGACATGCTGAAGAAGGAAACCGACGCCTACACGCGTAAAAAGCTCGCTTTGCTGGCGAAACTCATCGGCGAAAACATCCAGAAATCCAGAGACCTCTCCTATTCGCTCAACCCTCCGGCCCTGAGCTGCGGAAGTTTTTCGGAGGCCATGGGGTTTCTCGTCGGAGAAGTGCAAGACAAGCACGGATTGAACGTGAAATTGCGAGCGCAGACATACGCAGGTCCCCGTTCGCAGGTACTCAGGGCGTTCCTTTATCGCGCAGCCAAAGAGCTGCTCGTGAATATAGCCAAACACGCCGGAGTGGACTCTGCCGAAATGGAAGTTCGCTCGGAAAACGACCGGATTGTCCTGCGGATCCGGGATTTCGGAAAAGGTTTCGACTACGAAGCGGTCAAGTCCGGACAAGGCATGGGCTCCGGTTTCGGCCTCTACAACATAGAAGATCGCGTCGCTTTCCTGGGAGGCTCGATGTCAATCAGGTCCTCCCCGGGAAAGGGGTGCACCGTTTTCTTGACCGTTCCCGAACCGGAACAAAGCCAGGCGGAAAAGCAGACCCCGCAAGCAGGGTGATTCCCATACACCCTTCGGACAGAATGAAGACTGCCGGGCTTCGCCTGTTCCAGAGCGAACCCGACCGACGATTCGTCTACTTCGCAGGGTCCCGCTCCATCAAAAAGTAGACGCCGTCGGTTCCGACTTTTTCGAACCCGAGTCTTTTGTAAAGACGAATTGCCCGGTTGTGTCGCTCAACATGGAAACTCACCTTGATTCTCTTTTTATTGCCTTCTTCGAGAAGGTTTTCGAGTATTTTCGTGCCGATTTTCTCTCCCCTGAACTCCGGGAGCAATGCCAGGTCCATAATTCGAATGTCGTCGGGTCTTCTATCGACATACAGTCTTCCGACTTGCGTATCCCCCTTGATGACAATCAGAAACTCCGCTTTCTTGTAGTTTTCCCGATAGTACTTGTGCTGGGCTTCGAACTGCATTCCGATAAAAAAATCTTTTTGCTCCGAGCTCCAATCGACTTGCCGAAGCTCATCGATTCTGGTGCTGGCGTACACTCTTCGCAAAAAATCCAAGTCCGAGGAGCGGACAAGCCTAAGAGACAATTCATCTTTCATTATTCCCCTCTTGTCTGTAAGGAAATCTCGTGTCTTAGTTCGTATGAAAATTCCAAAGTTCCGCATATTTTCAATAGTTTTTTCAATAGATTCCAAAAGCGTATCGTCCGAATAAAGGAATTCAAATTCGAAGTTTTTCCATCGGCCGAAAAATTCCCGATTCGGACTCGAATTCGATTCGCTTTTACCGAAAGCGATCACGACGTTCGTGTCAGGAACGACGGCGAAAGACGTTTTCACGATTGCCCCGTCAAAAGCTTTTCTCTTATCGCTTTTTGCGCTTTTTCCGAAATACGCTCCATGTTCGTTCTCCTCGTTTCATTATGGTCTCACCTCGGTCTACCGAACCTTTTTCAGCCGTAACGACGCCCTCCTGACGACATAACTCCAACGAAAAATATAGCATTGCTTACCTGTCGCAAACAATGTTTTTGCAACGACAAAGTATCATAGAAGGCCGCGATGCCAAGGCTATCGTTTTGAGATCCATCCAACGATTCAATGCGTCGATTTCCACTCGTCGATGCATCTCTTGCACGCCTCGCCTTCCTTTCCCCCCTTCTCGCAATATTCGACAAAAGAACGCAGCCATTGTTTCCCCGCTCGCGGACACGTGCGGATGTATTCGATGAAACACACCAGGCGCTCCTTGGTCAGCTCGTCGATGGCATGCTCCATCTTGCAGGCGTTTTTTTCGGCAATCTCCGGATCGATCTGCAAGATGTTCTCCAGAAAATCCTTCAAGACCTCGTGGCGATGGGCGATCTCTTCGGCGATCGCCCGACCCTCGTCGGTCAGGGTGATGAAACTGTAAGGCTCGTAATTGATCAGACCCTTTTCCGCCAGATTCTTCAAAGCGCCGGAAGCCGAACCGCTCCGGATGCCCAGGCGCTCGGCAATCTCCTTTACCCTGGCCACCTTGTTGACCCTTTCCAGTTCCCAAATGGCCTCCAGGTAATTCTCCATGTTTGCGGACAGTTCCTCGATCATGGCAACCCTTCCTTTCAATTGACATTCGAACCAATTTTTACCCAAAGGACTATTTTGGGTCAACCGTAAATTTTAGCCGAGCCATAATTTTTAAATTGACACAAGGCTTAGTTTTGGATACCTAACTTTATGAGATTTACATAGCGACACTTTGGAGGACGGAAATAAAAATGGAGAACATCAACATGCGTCATATGAAAAAGGGACAAGAGGGCGTGATCCGGGCCGTATCCTCCGAAGGAGAGCTGGGAAGACGAATCCGGGACATGGGGCTGGTTCCTGGCACGCCGGTGCAAATCCGTGGGCGCGAGCCCCTCAAGGACCCGGTGGCCTTGCGACTCATGGGGTTCACGCTGACCCTACGCAACAACGAGGCGGACTACATTCAGGTGGAGGTAGATTAGATGGAGCGCATCATCGCATTGGCCGGCAACCCCAACTCCGGCAAGACGACCCTGTTCAACGAGCTTACGGGCACCCGGCAGCACATCGGCAATTATCCCGGAGTGACCGTGGATAAAAAGGTGGGGACATATGCGGACAATGGCCGCAGTTACAAGGTAGTGGACCTTCCGGGCACGTATTCGCTGACCGCCTACTCTCCTGAAGAACTGGCGGCGCGGGACTTCATTAAATTAATGCCGATAGGTCTGGACGCGGCCGAATTTTTCATGTATGAAATCCTCGGATAACGTAATTTTTTTCTTGAGGTGACAAGATGAAAATGCCGCTTGAAATGGAAATGAAGAAAAAAAGCGATGAAATCATCGCGCACGCGGTCAGCCACCTTCCCATAGTCAAGGAGTTCGCCATGAAACTGGGAATCGTGGAGATCGTAAACGAGCTAGTGCCCAGCCAGATGGACGAAGATCCGGGAACGATTTTTCTCGGAATGATCCTGGACACCCTTTCCGGGAGGACCCCTCTGTACCGCCTGGACGAATTTTTCGAAAATCAGGACACGGAGCTTTTGCTCGGCAAAAATCCGAAGGCGGAGGCGTTCGAGGACTACAACGTAGCGAGGGTCCTCGACAAGGCCTGCAACACAGGCACCATGAAGATATTCACGGAAATATCGAGAAGGGCGGTTCTTCTTTTCGACGTCGAAACGGTCCATGTCAGTTTCGACACGACGTCGATAAGCGTTTTCGGCGAATACGAGCAATGCTCCGGGGAATCCGCCGTCGATGTTCCGTTCGCCATAACGCACGGCTACAGCAAGGACCACAGGCCGGATTTGAAGCAGTTTCTGATATCGATATTTGAAGCAGTTTCTGATATCGATGCTCTGCGTTGGCGGAAACATACCCGTATTCGGAAGGACCGAGGACGGTAACGCCTCCGACAAGACGATAAACAACGACGTGTTGTCCCGGGTTTCGAGGCATCTGGCCCAATACGGCGAACTACAGGACGTACGACACGGAGGTCGAACTGTACGGGAAAAGGTACAGGGCCGTCGTCGTGCATTCGAGCGCTCGCGACAAGCGCCGGATGAAAAGAATAGACCGCGAGCTGAAAGCCGATCGCAAGGACTTCGCATCGAAGCTCAAGCGGCTGTCGAAGGAAGAGTTTTTTTGCGGCCCGGATGCCGAAAAGGCGATGAAGGCGCTGATCGACAGCGGCGGCAAGTACCGCGGGATCGACGCGAACATAGTCGAAATACCTAAATACAAAGTAGGCCGCCCTGCGAACGGAGTGAGGGAAATCGACAGGATTCTGTTCTCGGTGAACGGAGAAATATTTGAAAAGACGGAAGCCGCGGAAAGGTTCAGGCGCGAGGCGGGATGTTTCGTTTTGCTGACGAATGTCCCTAAGGAAGGCGAAATGGGTCACAGTTCGGGAGAAGTTCTCAAAGCCTACAAGGATCAGCACGGAATCGAAAGGAACTTCGGCTTCTTGAAGGACCCGGTCATAGTGAACAGTATCTTTCCGAAGAAGCCCGAAAGGATAGAGGTTCTCGGCCTTGTCCTGTTGATTAGCCTGCTTATATGGAGGCTGCTGGAACGTGCGATGCGCAACTACGCAAAAAACACCGGGGAAGATCTGCCCGGATGGAAAAAACGCCGGACGACCAGGCCTGCTTCTTTTATGCTCGCCACCAAATTTGCCGAGGTAATAGTACTCAAGGTCGCCGGACAAAGGCGGTTGAGCAAGCCCCTGACAGGACAGCAGAAAGAGTATTTGAATTCGCTCGGCATAAGAAGCGATGTGTTCACGAATCCGAAAAAAGAGTAGTATCAGCACTTGCGTTTGAAAATCTTCTCCGTTAATTCATGGAAAAAGTGGATTTTGGGGTGTTGAATGTGAGATGCTGCGTAAGAAAGGCGCGTGTCTCGAACTCTTCGACTTTTTGAGCGGCGAGGACCGGTTTAACGGAGAAATTTTCGCCTGGAAAGGCAAAAACGAACGAGAGATATTGAAACATGCGGACTTGAACGAATTCGCCGACTTTTTCGAGGGGCGTCTTGAAAACGGCCAATATACGTTTTGGCGTCTGTACTCTTTCAACGACCTTCCCATAGAATTGATCAGCATATATACGAAGAGTTCTTTCATTCCAGAAAAGATGGTGTCGTATATACCCCGCCCTACATGGTCAATTTCCTGATCGACGAACTCATGCCACCTTCCGACCGTTGCAGGACGAAAAAATTGATTTTCCGATAGGCATGTTTCACATACCCGAAAGAAAAATAATTGGCCCAGCCCGCAAGCTGCCGGTTAACCTTCCCTATCGGGCATGTGGCAGGAATATGGCTTTGGTTCCTGCCGATCAGTTCTCTCAGCTTGTCCTTTCGAGCGGAGATGGCTTTGGCGTGCGGGAAGACGTTCAAGTAAACATGGTTTCGACCGTATCGGTCCTTGTCTAGTCTGAACGTGTATCCGAGAAAATCGAAACTCGCGGCTTTCCGCTTCAGCCACAGAAGGCAGGTTGGCCGCACTGCGCTTAACTTAACGAGGCCGAATCAGGTTCACTTGGGTTACGGCTCGCGCGTTTGCTCGGCGGGGCTTCGACGTTGCGAATTGCTCCGAACGCCGCCCGCGTCGCTACCTGTCGAACGAGCAATTAACAGGGTAGCCTCCTTTCAGGCTACGAGATCGGCCAGGCTTGGCCTAGCGCACTACTAAGGTTTAAAAAATAAAAATAAAGTTTTTATTTTTTGGAAAAAATCTGGTGCGATGAAAAGCGCACCGAAAATATGCCGATTATTCGGCAAGGTTTTCTTCGTTTTATAAGGGAGAGGTGTAAGGTGGGGTGATGAAAATCATTCAATTCCGGGAGATTTTCGCCGCCGTCTGCCGCCGCGCCGCCGGGACTTGAACGGAAGCCTGGAGGCTCCGCCTCGATTGCACCGAATCAGCTGGTTGCAACGCCGCCTTTTGCCTTCATGCACCCGGCTGGCCTGTTAGGATCGGGTGGCGGAGCCACAAGTCATGCATTCCCAGGCGGAGCCTGGGAACGAGAACGTTTGAATTGCCATATAGATTTCTTGCTCCCCCCAAATCCTTTATAGCCAGGAGAATCCGAATCGTCGTAGACGAGTTCGTTGATATGCGATTCTTTTTTGTCGGGCAAGTTGTTGTTGAGAAAATCCCACAGATCGAGGTGTTCCAGGATCTTTTTGACTATGTGGCCGGCCCCGAGGATCGATATGACTCTCATTTGATGTCTGTAATTGGGGCAACAGAGCGGATCGACCTCGGAGGTTTTTTGAATCAGTCTCTCCCGGTTGCGGCGGAACTTTTTCGATGTCAATTCTCCGGGAGCGATCGACGGTACAATAATGTCGATTTCCTCCTTTTTGCGCATGCCCCGGGACTTGTTTGAATCAAGGTTTCCATATGCGATTTCGTCTTCAGGCCGGATCCTTGCGCCGATATGGACGTGGAACCCGGTGTGACGCCATGAAATCATGTTTTCGATGACGACATGGTTGATTTTGCCCTCTTTTTTCAGCATCTTCTTAGACTTCGTACTCGAACGGCTCCTCGCGGTCTTCGGCGTGGAAACCCGGAACGCCGACGAAATGGCTGTGCGAGGGAGGAGGTTTTAACGGCAGGCTTGGGCTTTGATGGGACGGAAACGCGGTTTTTGAAAAGAAGCGCTTTGCTCCCGGGTACGCTTCTTACTGGAGGCCGCGATCAACGCGGCTCAGTCGGAAACCACCACGGAGGCGACCCATTTCGCCTATGCCCCGCACGCTCCCGCCACCGACGGCCGGGCTGCCTGGTTTGTCGTTTACAATGCGAACGACGGCGCGGTCGAGATGTCGTTTATCGGCATCGACGAAAACGACGAAGAAACCGTATTGAGCGAAAGAACGCTGGGGGCCGATGTCGCCGATCAGGTCCTGCCTGGCGTACACGGCGTATTTGCCATCGGAGTCAAAGCGCAAAGCGCCTCGACCCCAATCGGCTTCGAGCGGCTTTTCCGAATTGCCTGATTTTTAGGAAATGGCACGGGGCGAGAGCCATCCTTGCCACAAATAAGATCGGATTCGGTCAAGACAGGAGCATGTAAGACAGTCCCGCCAACAAAGCCCACCTTAAAAATATCGGCCTTTCATATCTCGCTAAAGAAACTCGCTCGCTTTTTTTCAAGAGGGGCTTTGTTGTTTGCTCGGACATATGAGTCAGTGACTTGGCATCTGCTGTTTTCGGTTTTCGAAGGACCGGATGCGGTTGGAGAAGAGTTTCGCGCACGTGGGACAGTATTTGTGGTGTTCCTTGATGTCGGTATGGGGCTCGGTGCGTTTGGAGATATGCTGCAGGTATCTGGGAGTGGCGAAGCGTTTTCCGCATCCTTCGCAGGTTTCCAGGGGGTGCCGTCCGATGATATGGTCGCGGATGGAGATTGTCCTGACATTGTCCTTGTCTTCGATCGTGATGGCGTTTGTAGGGCAAATATTGGCGCAAGTCCCGCATCCGATACAGGCGTCGGGGATCGGAAAAACCGATTTGACGCCATTATGGGGTTGCATTGTCAAGGCGGCAGGGCCGACGATTTCCTTGCAGACCCGGATGCACAGACGGCAGCGGATGCATCCGTCGGGCGGCGGGCCGGTGTCTATGCCGTGCTTGCGGGCCAGGTCCCTGATTTTTTTGGATTGGGGCGCCATTTTCAAGAGATTGGAAAAGGCGCGAGTCCTGGCCTTTTGCACCAGTTCGCTTCGGGTTTTGATGGACAGCCCGTTTTTCAACGGCAGAATGCAGGACAGCATGGCTGCGGGGCGTCCGGATTTGGAGGCGACTTCCACGGCGCAGAGCTTGCACGATCCCGAAGGTTTCAGGGCGGGGTGAAAGCACATCGTAGGGATGTCGAACCCGAGAAATCTCAGGGTTTCCAGCACGGTGCGGCCGGGTTCGACCTGGTATGTTTCACCGTCGATTTGTATGGATACCATATTGTCAGGGGTTGATTTTTCGGAACTCATTGCCTTTTATCCAAAACATTAGAATGTTTGACGTTCTTCGAGACTATAACATGGGTCATATGACAGGGGGGCTTGGTTCTAACTTCGGCCGGCTTTGTCACCCAGGAGCCTCGATCGTCGCCTGGATTCCGGGTCTCCGCACGCTCCGCCCGGAATGACGGAGTTGGTTGGCCGACGTTAAAATCAAGCCCGACACGGATCAATCGTGGTCGGCGTCCTGCAACCGGGCGATGTAGTCGTTTAAAAAATGGATTTCGCCGTTGAGCAAATCCACGTGTTCGCGGGTCAGATCGACGATGTTGAGCATCCCCGCCACCTTTCCGGAATCCATCACGGGCAGGTGGTGGATTTTCAGTTGCAGCAGTTTGTTCAAGGCGTCGCCGGTATCGTCTTGGGGCGACGCCGACACGATGTCCCGGGACATGGCGTCGGCGATCCTGATGTCGGGGAAGGATTCGGTCTGGTGCAGGCGGCAGCAGCGAAAGACGTCCCGGTCGGTAAATATGCCGACCGGGTGTTCCTCCGAACCGACGATCAGGACGCTTGTGTTTTTCAGGGCCATTTCGCGGACCGCCTCGGCAACGGTCAGGTCTTCGGAAGCCGTATGGACATAGCCCCCGATTTTTTTCAGCAGTTCGTCGATGGTCATGAGATGTCACCATAATGGCGCAGGGCCAAGAGAGAAAATCATTTGTCCAGGGGCCTGAGACAGTCCTGGGGAAACCGGTGCGTGCCTTTTCCTTCTATGGAAACCTCCACGAGAGCGTCCGGGTCGTTGATCACCGTGTCGGGATCGACCACGATGCCGTGAGAGCCGATGTAGGTTTCCATATAGCTTTCCCACCCTTCGTCGTCGGACTTCTGGTAGATCTCGACCCTCTGGCCTTTTCGAAAGATCGCCATATTCTCCTCTCCTTATTTGTGAATTTTCGATTTAAAGACTGTCCATTCCGCGAAAGACCGGCGGTCCTGCCGGGCTAAAAGTTCATGATCTTTGCGGACTTTGTCCGCGCGCATTTTTCGCAGAGCTTCTTCTTGGATGTCTTCGTAACGACATTGTTCAAACGCTTGTCGACGTAGTCCAGATAGCGTGCCGGGCCGAGGACCGCGCCGCAGGATTCGCAGTAGATGAGCTTCTGGCGGTTCAGCACCGTGCCGCAGTAGTTCAAAATGCGTTCTCCGTTTCGGTCTTCGATTTTCAAGGCGTCGTTGGGGCAATTGGCCGCGCAGGCGCCGCAGAGGATGCACCTTTCCTCGGTGACCCTAAAATCCGTCTGCACCGGGTGGTCGAAGTCGAGAAAGCCGAATTCCAAGGCGTTGACGCCCATCTTGTCCCGGCAGACTTCCACGCATTTTCCGCAGCGCAGACAGAAGTCGCAGCGCAGGCACCTCCGGGCTTCCTCCCGCACCTGGTTTTCGCTGTAGCCAAGTTCCGCCTGCTGGAAAGTGGTTCTTCTGCGCTCCAGGTTCAGCAGGGGCATCTCCGGCCTTTTCAGGACCATTTTGGTGGCGGCCGGGACTTCGAGCCATTCCACGCGCTTTCTTCGCACGGGCACGGGCGGAAGCTTGGGCTGGGGAAAACCGGAAAGATAGCGGTCGATGGCCTTGGCGGCGCGCTTGCCCCCTCCGATGGCCTCCACCACGGTGGCCGGGCCGGTCACCGCGTCTCCGGTGGCGAACACGCCAGGCACCGACGTTTCCATGCAGGC
Organism: Desulfobacterales bacterium; assembly: GCA_963674505.2. Lineage (GTDB taxonomy): Bacteria > Desulfobacterota > Desulfobacteria > Desulfobacterales > SKZT01. The sequence goes on along the minus strand of CAXXIG010000001.1, from coordinate 2,694,076 downwards.
CATGTTCACGTCGATGGTGGTCCTCCGGGTCCATTTGAGTTCCTCCACGGATTCCAGGCACATGTGGTCCACGCGCTGGCCGATGGCGCAGATGACCGAATCGACCTCCATGACGAAATCGCTGCCCAGCATGGGCACCGGGGATTTGCGGTCGCTGCCCGGCTTGGAGACCAGGTCGGCCCGAAGGCATTTCAGGCCCGTGAGCTTTCCCTCCTCGCCCACGATTTCGACCGGAATGGTCAGAAACGCAAAGCGGATACCCTCGTCTTCCGCCTGTTCGACTTCTTCGATGTCGGCCGGCATTTCGTGCCGGGTCCGCCGGTAGGCGATGGTGACCTCCTCGCTTCCCAGGCGAAGGCTGGTCCGCGCGGCGTCGATGGCGACATTGCCGCCGCCGATGATGACCACGCGCTTGCCGGGGGACTTCCTGTGTCCCAGCGCGACCCTGCGGAGAAAATCGATGGCCTCCAGCACTTCCGGAAAATCTTTTTCTCCCGGAATGTTCAGGCTGAACGCCTTGTGCGCGCCGATGGCGAACAGGAAGGCCTCGAAGCCCTCCGCCTTAAGCTGCTCCATGGTGACGTCGGCACCGAACCTGACGTTGTACTGGAATTCCACCCCCAATTCCTCGATCATGGCGACTTCGCGGTCGATGACCTCCCTGGGGAGTCGATAGCGGGGAATGCCCACCATCATCATGCCGCCTGCCACCGGCTGCGCTTCGAGGACCCTCACCTGGTATCCCATGAGCCCCAGAAAATAGGCGGCGCTCATGCCGCCGGGACCCGCGCCGATCACGCAGACCTTTCTTCCCTTGTCCGGGGCCTTGGGCGGGTTCTTGTATTCCCGGTCCGAAAGGGCTTTCTCTGCCGCGAAACCCTTCATGAACTTGATGGAAATCGGCTTGTCGATCCGGCCGCGAACGCACATGAACTCGCAGGGACGGGTGCAGACCAGACCGCAAACCCAGGGGAACGGGTTGTCTTTTCGTATGACTTCGATGGCCTCCGCGTCTTTTCCCTGGCCGATCAGCGCGACGTAGGTGGGAATGTCGATGCCCGCCGGACACGCCATCTGGCAGGGCGCGGGGGCCAGGCGGACGCAATCTCCGAACGCGCAATTGTGGGTCTTCACGTGGCTTTCGAACACCTCGACATGTTCCTTGAAAGTCGAGGCCATGGAAGCGGCGAATTTGCGCACGGTTTCGCTTTGGGTATCTTCGACTATGGTCCGCGCCATTTTTTCGACTGCGGGCAAATGGTCGTCCCCCGCCCTGCCCAGGGCAATGTCCCGGATCAGCGTAAGCATCTCCTCTCCGATTCGGCGAAGCTTCGGGTCCGTAAACGACCCCGAATCGATGAATTCGGACAGTTCCAATATCGTGTTGTTAACCGGACACTTGCTCATAACGACTCCTCATTGGACATGGTCTCTTTTGGACATGGTCTCTTTTGGACATGGTCTCTGTGTAGGTATCATCCGAAATGGCTGTGTTCCAGCGCGGCGGTCACGGAAGCGTGGCGCTTTCTTCGAATCTGGGTCATGTCCTCGACTTTTCCGAAGTGAAGGCAATGGGAGGTGCAAACGCTTACGCAGGCGGGCTCCAGGCCTTGGTCGAGCCGGTCCTTGCAGTAGTCGCACTTGACCACTTTCCCGGTGTCGGGGTTCCATTGGGGCGCGCCCCAGGGGCATGCCGAAATGCAGGACTTACAGCCGACGCACAAATCGGCGTTCACGTAGACGATGCCGTCTTCCGTGCGGCGCGTCATGGCACCGGTGGGGCAGGCGGCCACGCACCAGGGGTCCTCGCAGTGAAAGCAGGGCATGAAAACGTAGGACGCGCGAGGCACGCCGCCGATGAACTTGGGGCCGACCTCAATGATCTGGCAGAGCCTGGGTCCGGGCGGAAGCCCCTTGTTGCTCTTGCAGGCGATTTCGCAGGAATGACATCCAATGCATTTCTTGGCGTCCTGAAACAGGTAATATTTGCTCATTCTGAACCTCCGTTTAATATGAAGCGATTTTACGCTTGTGCGAATCCTATGCTTTTTTCACCGAAACAAAAGTTTCGTGAAAGGCGGGACTTCCGCCGATTCTGTCCGATACGTTCTCCAGCAGTACGGCGTCGGAAACGCCTTTGTTGAAGGAACGCGCCGCTTTCTTTGCCTTGTGGCCGAACCCGTGGAGCATGAAGACGGAATCCGGATGGATCATGTCCGTCACGTGGGCCTTGATGAGTCCGGAATCCCGCATCGACGAAATCTCCACCAGCGACCGGTCGGATATTTCCAGTTCGGCCGCTTTGCGAGCATTGATCCAAAGGACGTTTTCCGCCAGAAACTCGTTCAGATAGACGTTGTTCTGGGTCGATACATGAGTGTGCAGCGCGCATCGTCCCGTGACCAGCCGAAATTGCCCTTTGGGGGGCCGAACAACGGGTTCGTATTCGGGAAACGATTCATACCCCGCATTTTCCAATAGGGATGATCGAAACTCGATTTTTCCCGAAGACGTCTTGAGCTTGAGGTGGTCGCGATCCCAAAGTATCGGGTCCTTGCAATAGGCGACGAACCCCTTTTTTTCGAAATCTTCCATAGAGAAGCCCGTGCCTTCCAATTGCCACCTGACCAGTTCTTCCATGTTTTCGTAAGGGAAATAATGGCCTATTCCGAGACGTTGTGCAAGCCCTTTTATGATCATCGGCCCTTCGAGGGTGTCGTAGCGGGGACCGACCGCCTGTTTCCGCAAAAACATCTGGGGCTTGAGGCCGTTTGCCTGCTGTATGGAATCGGTCCTTTCCAGATAGGTGCTTTCGGGGAGCACGACATCCGAATACCATGCGATGTCGCTGTAATTGACGTCGATGGTAACGATCAGATCCAGTTTTTCCAGGGCCTTTTTCGTCAGGTTGGTGTCCGGAATGGACATCAGGGGCTCCAGGCGGTAGGCGATCAGGGCCTTTATGGGATACGGATTTTCTTCGAGGATGGCGCGGGGAAGCATCTGCGCGACGCCGTGGTCGGGGTCGGGAAGCGGAAAGTCCCTGGTCCCCACCTTGTCGAATCGGGGGACTTCGATCTTCTTGTCGAATTTTTGCTCGGTGAGCTTTCTGGCGGGCTTGGCGCCCACCTCGCCCGGGCCTTTCTTGAAAAACAGACCGCCTTTGGCCTCGACCGAGCCCATCAGGCTGTTCAAGATCAGGATCGAACGCCTCATGTAGATCTCGTTGACGTGGCTCGCGCCCCTATACCCATAGTGGAAAATCACCGAAGGCTTGTCCTTGGCGATCTCGCGGGCGAGAGAAACGATTTCGTCTGCGGCTATTCCGGTTTCTTTCTCGGCCCATTCGGGGGTGTATCCGCATACGAAATCCCTGAGCCCCGCGATGCCTTCCACCCATTTCTCCACGAATTCGGCGTCGTAGAGGCGCTCCTTTATAATGACATGGATCAGGGCGTAGTTCAGGGCGAGGTCCGTCCCCGGACGAATCATCCAGTACCGATGCGCCTTGGTCGCGGTCACTGTGACACGCGGATCGATGTAGGTGAGCTTCGCCCCGTTTTCCAGCGCATGCATCAGGTTGTTGACTTCCTTGACCGAAACGGCCTCGAATATGTTTCTGCCGTAAAGGACGATATGTTTCGTGTTCTTGTAGTCGCAGCCCATCTGGGCATCCGTGTATCCGAACATCGACCGGCAGGCCGTGTTGACCGAACCCTTGCACAGCGCGTCGTGGGTGAAGTGGTTGGGAGAACCCAGCGCTTTCAGAAAGGTCTTGCTCACATGGGTGGAAAGCTGCGTGCGTTCCCCGAGGACGATGCTTTGCGGGCCGTGCTTGTCGATGGTCTCCCGCAACTTGTCCGCGACGAAATCCAGTGCTTCGTCCCAGCTGGCTTTGCGCCAGTTGCCCGAACCCCGTTCGCCGACTCTGATCAGGGGCGTCTGCAACCTCTCGTTGTCGTAAAGCAGCGCCGTTCCCGCCGCTCCCCGCGGACACAGGCTTCCCTCCATGCCCGGCACGTGCGGGTTGCCCTCTATCCATTCCACCCGGCCGTCCTTCACCAGCACGCGAATGGGGCACCTTACTGAACACATGAAACACAGGCTGAAAATTTCCTCGCTCATCGCAAAACCTCCATTGAATTACCCAGGAGAGTAAACTCCCTGTTGCTTGGTTTTCTTTCCAACCGAATAATCAAGCAAACATCATGCCAGTCGAAAGGCCGATTTGGATTGGTTTTTCCGCCCGATCTTCAAGCGCGTGTCCATCCGAAAAAAACGGATTTGGCGTTTCCAGCCCTATTGACGCCTGTTTGAAAGGTTCTGCCCGAATCCGAAGGCGTGTGGCCGCAATCCATGAAAAGGCTCGGATCGTTTTTAAAAAGACCGCGTGCGAAATAAAAAAGTTGCAATGCATATTTTTCGTTTCGTCATGTGAGCCGACGGAATTTATGGGCAAATGCGCAAAAAACGCATGCCGCAGCGCAATTCTTTTGCGACGGTTTTCAGCCCGTATTGACAGGCAGTACGACGGTAAAGGTGGCGCCTTTGCCGTTTTCGCTGTCCACGAATATGTCGCCTCCGTGGTTTTTGACGATGCCGTAGCTTACCGACAGGCCGAGACCGGTGCCCTCGCCGGTGGGTTTGGTGGTGAAGAAGGGGTCGAAGATGCGCCTGAGGTTTTTTTGCTCGATGCCGTAGCCTGTGTCGGATATTTCGATGACCGCCTGGCGGGAGTCTGGAACGTACTTTGTCGTCAGCGAGATCCTCCCTTGTTTTCCCACGGCGTGCTTGGCGTTCATGATCAGGTTCATCGCCACCTGCTTGATCTTTTTTTCGTCCAGTATCATGGGGGGCAGGGACGGGTCGTACTCTTTGTGAATTTCGACCTCTTCCAGCTTGGAGTGGTGCTGTATGAAGGACACGACTTCTTCGAGGGAATCGTTGAGCCGGATGACGTCCAGAGAGGGCTTGGAGCTTCTGGCGAAGTTGAGCAGGTCTTCCACGATGGTCTTGCAGGCGCGCACGTGTTTTTCGATGGTTTTCAGGTCCTGGTATTTTTCGGTCTCTTGATTTTCCCCGCGCAAAAGCAGCTGTGTGTATCCCAGGATGATTCCCAGAGGGTTGTTGATTTCGTGGGCGATGCCTGCGGAGAGCTGGCCGATGGAGGCCAGCTTGTCGGCCTGGGTCAGTTGTTGCTCCATGAGTTTGCGCTGTTCGATGTCCTTGGCCAGAAAATGGATGATGTCCTCTTTTTCGTCGTCGCCCTTGTCCAGCCCGGAGCTGATCAAGGCGCTTCTGACGGAACCGTCGCCGGTCCTGAGTTTGATTTCGTCGCTGGAGGTGAAACCTTGGTGTTCGAGAAGGTCGTTTAGCCTGTTCCAATCTTCGGGATTGTCGATGTAGTCCTGGATTTTTCTTTCCCCTGCTCGAAAGCCGGTTGCGTTTTCGCCGAGCATTTCTTGTCCGGCGGGATTCATATCGACGATGGTCCCGTCGCGCCGGGTGACGAATATCATGTCGCGGGACACCTCGAATATCCTTCGATAGTTGTGTTCGGACATGACCAGCGCCTTGGTTCTTTCCTGGACGAGCTTTTCCAGGTTTCGGTTCAGGAACATCAATTCCTTATGCGCGGTTTGCAGGGCCTTTTTGTCCGACACGATCCGCTCGTAGATTTTCCAGCTTCTTTCGAAGTAGAGGGTGACCGAGCCGACCGCCATGAACATGATGGTGTTGATGGAGCCGCTGAACGGACGAATGATTTCCCAGACATCGGCCCGGCCTGAAAACAAAAGCAGCTGCTTGATGAGGTGTCCGGCCGAGCGGGAAACGGCGAAACCTGCCAAGGCCACGCAGACCCAGAACAGATAGGTCCAGATCACATTGCCCGGGTCTTTTCCCTTGAGCTTTCCGACCTGGTATAGACAGGCGAAAGCCAGTACGATCATCAGGATCGAACCGAAAATATCGATCAGCTTGATAGGGGCGCCAGAGACGATCATAGCGTTTTTTCCTCCCCGGAATTTTCGGAAGTTTCCGCATGGAGTTTCTTCAAGCCCAGAAACAGGAAAAAAAGAGCCGGAACGCAGAGCAGATGGTCCATCTTGCCGAAATAATAGCCCTCCTCCGCCCAGCGGCCCAGAGGCGAGACTATCCGGACCCGCCAGGCGTCGATTTTTTCCATTGTCACGAGAGCGGCTTGTTCGTCCAGAAAATGGACGATCAGAACGTTGACGTTCCACAGGATGAAAAAGAGCGCGGCGTATTGGATAAGTCTCCAGCCTGTCTGGCGTATGAGGTTCCTCTGTCTGAGCCAGTAAATGAATATCACCATGGACGCCATGAAAAAAAGGTGGGAAAACTGATGCGCATAGATTCCCTCCGGCGCTCCGTGGGCCTGCGTGGCAAAGGCCTGCCCGGCGGCCAGCTCCATTAAAAAAGGCAACAGCGCGACGATAAGTCTCATTTGATTCCACCCTTTCGCTTGTCTTGACACTTCAAAGTACCAAACGAGATTTCAAGCAAAATTCGTTCCTGTCGATTTCGGCAAGCGTTTTTTTCAGAAATCACACATAGCGAGTGGAGAGGACGGGGGGTTTTTGTTATCCATCCCTTCGTTCGCCGACTCGTCGATTGCCAAGCAACTTCCACACGAACCACGCTGATGGATAGTTGCTTGCATGGCTGAATTGGGGCATTCCGGCTGCCGAATAGGCTGGCTCGTTCCCACGCTCCTGCGTGGGAACGCATTTCGGGACGCTCCGGCGTCCATTCAACTGTAAGGGGTGCCTTGTTTCCCCAGTCTTCCCTTAGAGGATGTCTCCGTAAACTGCGCGCAGATGTGCTCCTTGGAAACGGGACGCTGGAGCGTCCCCCAAGCGTTCCCACGCGGGAGCGTGGGAACGAGCCACAAGATGCGGTCTCAATGCGCGTGACGCTGGAGCGTCTTCCAGGCGTTCCCACGCGGGAGCGTGGGAACGAGTCTATCGTGCGCAATGAATTTATTGCAATGAATTTTTTTTGTTTCTCGATTTGTAACCATTTGATATCATTGTAAATATTTTCTTTTTTGTTGAGATGCGCATAATTTTTTATGCGTTTTTTGCGGAGAAAGGATAGAAAGAAAAAATGGAAAGAGTCTCCCGTTTTTCAGAGAATCAGGTTTTTTTCTTTTCGTCCAACAGACTGATATTGCATGCCATTCGGGGCGTGAAGAAAAATGCGTTCGGCGACGAGAGGCACATGGCATAGGGCTTGCTTTAGTTCACTCCAACGAAGGAAGGCCTTGCTTGGCCACGAAATCAAATCATCTATCATAGAAGGAGGAACGTAATGAGAGGACAGTCTAAAGCGATGGTTTTTCTTGTCGTCATGTTCGCTTTGGCGGCAATTTTCTGGGCAGCCGACCAGAGCGCCTTTGCCATGGACGAAAAGTTGGCGGCCGCAATCCAGGCCACTCCGAAAGGAACGGAACCCGGCCAGATCGACGACAACGCGCCCGTCGGGTTCATGGGAATTCCCGGCGCCCCTCAAGTCAGCTATGTACTTGGATTGCTCTGGGCAGTATGGGTGGGGTGGATTTTCTCCACCGTGGGAGCGTTCGGAGGCATCATGGCAGGTGTCGGGCACATTACCGTTTTCGGCCTGAGGGCGTACGGCTCTACGTTTAAAAACACCAGCCCCGTGCTCAACAAGCTGATAACGGACTCCATACGCGTGTCCAACCAATGGCTGGTGGGGTTGAGCAGCATTATCAGCAGTTTCAACTATTACCGCATGGGCCGGCTGGTACTCCCGTTGGCAATCTTTCTCGCCATCGGCTCCATGTCGGGAAGCTATCTGGTGCCTTGGTTGACGGCCGGCAAGGTTTCCCTGAAAGCCTACATCGGATACTTTGGCCTTATCGTTCTGATAATCGGCGGTTTCCTTTTCTATGAAACCACGCCGAAGGGACAGGCCAAAAAGAAAGCGGCTTCCAAAGCTGCCAAGGCTTTCGAAGAAGCCAACATCAAGAAATGCTCCACTTTGAAACCCGAAGATTGCGGGGTTAAAGTCAGCTCATGGAGCCTATCGAAGGTTACGTTTTCGTTTTACGGGGTGGAATTCAGCTTCAAGCCCATCATTCCGGTCATCGGCGGCTTTTTCATCGCGGCCATCGCCTCCTTTGTGGGTGTGGGCGGCGGCTTTCTGTTCGTGCCTTTTCTGACCAGCGTCGCAGGACTTCCGATGTTCCTGGTCGCAGGGACGTCCGCTCTGGCGGTTTTGATCGGCATGATCGTCAGTATTTTCACTTACATGGTCATCCAAGGGATTCCGATCGACTGGATGTTTATAGGCGTGGAACTCGTAGGCATTTTCATAGGTTCCATGATCGGGCCGCGCACGTCCAAATACATCCCCGACATTTGGCTGAAGAGACTTTTCGTGGTATTGGCCATTTACGTAGGCGTGCGTTATACCTCAATTGGTTTTCTGGGAAGAAGCCTGGTTCCTCCGTTTTGATCGGGATTGCTCAAAGGCAGACCATCGAGACCGGACCCTGCCGTTTTTTGGCCGAGTCCGGTTTCGGCCTTGCCCAAGGCGATTCGATAATCCAAGGAACGCCATGTTATGCCAATAATGAAAGGAAGGTCCATGAATTCGTTTTTTTTGACTGTCGATTCGTTTTTGATCTGGTTTTTCCGGACATCCGACGTTCCGATTCTCGGTTATTATATTGGAACGGCGGTGGTTTGCCTGATCTGCGTGGTTCTGGGGCGTCTGACATTGATTTTGGGGAGCCGGATCAACGAACAGTTTTTGAGCCGCGATCACAAGGAAATGGTCCGAATGCACAACCTGTCGCTGTATGCGCTGTTGAGCAAGGACAAGGGGTCGTATCGCAGTTGCAACAAAGAGGCCAACGATGCGTTCGGCAAGGTGTTCTTCTCCCAGGTCGGCCTGGGGGCTTCTTCGCTGTGGCCTGTGCCTTTCGCATTGGCATGGATGCAATTTCGATTCGGGATGGTGGATTTCCCCTTGCCGGTGGCGCTGCCGGGGTTGGGGGAATCGGTGGGATTCATGTTCACCTTCTTCCCCATATTCGTTTTGACATATTTGCAGTACGCCAGGTTATGCCGTTGGTGGGACGACCGCCGCGCGTCTTCGAGCGGTTCGCACCACGCGGATGCCGACGACGAAAAGATTTTGAACCTGAAGGACTTGACCGCTCCCGCGCAATCCGGAGTTTGATTGCCTGCATTTTTCCGCTGGCGATGGAATAGTCGAGACGCAACAATGGAAAAAAGCATGGGACTACCGACGAGCATATCGAAAGACGAAAAAACAAATGAGCCGGACCATCCTGATCGTAGACGATGAAAAAGACATGCTTCTGCTCTTGAAGCGAAGCCTGGAGCCTGACCTGCAGTGCGAAGTCTCCACGGCGTCGTCCGCGGAGGAAGCCCTGAGGCTTTTTGGGGAAAAGCATTTCGACCTGGTGCTCGCGGACATCAAGATGCCCGGCATGGACGGTCTCGAGCTGCTGGAATTGATCAAGAGGGACGCCGCCGACCAGACCGTCCTGATGATGACCGCGTTCGGAAGCATCGACACTGCGGTGGAGGCGATGAAAAGGGGCGCCTACGACTTCATCACCAAGCCGTTCGACCATGAAGCCCTTTTGCTGCGGTTGGAAAAGGCTTTCGAAAGAAGCAGCCTCCTTAAGGAGAACCAGCGTCTGCAGATCGCTTGCAAGGGCAGGACCGCCTTCCAGGACCTGGTGGGAAAATCGGCGGCCATGCAACGCGTCTACGAAACCATACGAATGGTGGCAAAAAACGATCTTACGGTCCTGATCACGGGCGAGTCAGGCACGGGCAAGGACCTGACAGCCAGGGCGGTACACGCGCTGAGTCCCAGAAGCGACAAGCCCTGGGTGGCGGTCAACTGTCCCACTGTGCCGGAAAACATTCTGGAAAGCGAGCTGTTCGGCTATAAGAAAGGCGCCTTCACCCATGCCACCAGCAACAAGATCGGCCTGTTCCAAGAGGCCGACAAGGGCAGCATCTTCCTGGACGAAATCGGGGATGTCAGCCCCGCCATCCAGACCAAGCTGTTGCGCGTCATCCAGGAAAAGGAACTCAAGCCCTTGGGGGACACCAAGTCCATCCGTGTGGACGTGCGAATCATATCCTCCACCAACCAGGACTTGAAGGAGAAGATCAAGCTGGGCCAGTTTCGCGAAGATTTCTATTACCGCATCAACGTCCTTCCCATCGAGCTGCCTCCCCTGCGCGAGCGCAAGGAGGACATCCCTCTGATCGCAAACCACCTGCTGGAAAAGCACTGCGAGGAGCTGAAGAAGCCCTTGAAGAAAATTTCTCCGGAACTCATGGCGATCTTCTTGAAGCGTTCCTGGCAGGGCAACGTCAGAGAGCTGGAGAATGTCGTCTTGCGGGGAATTCTGTTTTCCGTGTCCGACGAGATCAGGCCCGAGGATGTAGGCTTTCAAAATAACGAACCCGCCGGGGCCTTGCCCGACGAGGGCCTTCGCGAGCTTCCCTATAAAAATGCCAAGGAGGAGAACCTCAAGCGTTTCAATGCGGAATATATCGGGCATTATCTCAAGGAAAGCCAAGGGAACGTCACCCAGGCAGCCAAGCTTTGCGGCTTGGAAAGACAGGCCTTGCAGCAAATCATGAAGCGCTACGGCATCAAGGCCGATCCCTATCGACAGTAAGACGGACCTGCTGTTTCCGGTCCAAGAGGCATTTCCAACCGGATTTTGGCGGGCCTTTCGACCTTTTCCTGTTCAGTCCCGTTTCCAGTGAGCATCCGATCCATTCTCCGCAGCGTTTAAGCTTGCATTGTTTTCCACGTTGACGAACGACCGAAAATTCGAGAAGATACGTCGAGGTCGAACAAGGAACCCGAGGGTTTCGGAGCGCAGATATTGCGATAAGTGTCGATTCGGTTTCGCGCATACCGGCCGAAGGACCCTCGAACGTGAGCAATACGGAAAATGCGCGGACGATGTCGGAAAGGATGGCGCTTGTGGGCCAAAACATAGTGTATTGTCTTGTGGGAATCATTTTGTTGACCACCGGAAGGCGTTTGTTCTGGCTTTTCGTGGCATGCGCGGGGTTTGTCGCGGGCTTTGAATACGCAAGCGCCGTGGCCGGTTTTCAAAGCCAGTGGGTCTTGTTTTCCATCGCGTTTGCCACAGGGCTCGCGGGGGCCTTGCTGGCGATTTTGATTCAGAGCGTCGCCATAGGGGTGGCCGGGTTTCTTCTTGGAGGATATTCGTCCGTCGCTTTTTTGAACCTTCTCGAGTTGCTGAACCCTCAATATTTCTGGCCTGCCTACATCGTCGGCGGTGTTGTCGGTCTGTTGCTGATGGTGGGCATATTCGATTACGCATTGATATTTCTGTCTTCTATCGCGGGGGCCTCGTTGATTGTCCATTCCATATCTCTTTCCTCTCCGGCGAAAATCATCGCATTTCTCGTGCTAGCCCTGGCCGGGGCCGCTTTCCAGGCGCAGATCCATCCCGGCAAAGACCGATGACCTTTTGGTTTTGGTGGAACAACTCTTGTCATTCCGTCCGCAGACGAAGGGGAGCGCTGCCGTTTGGCTCGTTTGTTGGATCATCGCGGATTTGCGGGAAAAGGCGTGTCGATGGTAACCAGACCATCCTGGTCTGGCATGCCTCGGCTTCCAAACGACGGCATATTCGCGATATGGGACCAGAGCTGGAAGCTCTGGTTACCTTTGCCACTCCCCACAAATCCGCGATGAACCCGTTTGTCTGCGGCTGGCGGGCGATCACTTCTAAAGGCCGGGGCAGGACCCGGTCCTCGGGCAAGGAGGAAAACGATTATGGAGTCTAAGGTGCCGACGCGGAAAGAAGCGTTCGATTTGCTCAAAGAGTACAACCAGTCGGAAAGCTTGATCAGGCATGCGCTGGCCGTGGAGGGCGTGATGCGGTATTGCGCGCGCAAACGGGGCGAAGACGAGGAGAAATGGGGGATCGTGGGACTCGTTCACGATCTGGACTACGAAAAGTATCCCGACCAGCATTGCAAAAAGACCGAGGAGATCCTGAATCGGCGAGACTGGCCGGAGGAATATGTCCGGGCGGTTGTCAGCCATGGATGGGGGCTTTGTTCGGATGTCAAGCCCGAGACGGAGATGGAAAAGGTGCTGTTCGCCATCGACGAACTGACCGGCCTTGTCGCGACGACCGCCCTGGTGAGACCGTCGAAAAGCGTTTTGGACATGAAGGCCAAGTCCGTCAAGAAAAAATGGAAGGACAAGCGTTTCGCGGCGGGCGTTGACCGCTCGATCATCGAAAAAGGCGCGGAAATGCTGGGAGTGCAGGTAGGGGACCTTATCCAGGACGCCATCATGGGCATGCGCGAGGTTGCGGAGGCCATCGGGTTGAAGGGCGAGGTGGATTCCTGAACGCTCGAGGTCGGTCGCCGAAAGCGGCCTTGATTTCTATTTCGGCCATGGCCTCGCCGCCTCGTTCCAACGCTTCGCGTTGGAATGCATACCAGGACGCTTTGCGTCCGCGTTCCGCCGAGGCATGGCCGAAACAAGAACACCCGTTCCGAATTCCATACCTGCCTTTCCAGTTCCCGGCGTCCGGTTCGACATCGCCGTTCGCGGCGACGGTGGAAATGCGAATTTTATGCATTATTATCCCTCTTCGGAATTCAAAGAGTCATAGATTTTTAACAAGTTTTCGACCGCAAATTTAAAGTATCGTACATAAAAAGGAGGCATGCATGGCCAACGGACATGGATATGGACAAGGCGGCGGACCCCAGATGGGACCCCAGGACCAGGAGGCGTTTCTCGCTCAATTGAAGAAAACTTTCGAGCAGCTTCCCAACGAAATCTCCATCGTGCTGTTTTCCAAGCCGGGAGTTCAGGACGTTTTCGCCGACGCCAACCGGAGGGTGATCAAGGCGTTTCGGGAATTCACCGACAAGATCAAGTTCCGCGAATTCGATTTGAGCCACAAGGAAGCCCAAAAGTACGGCGTCGAACACGCATCGACGCTGGTGATCGCGCCGGACCGCTACAACATTCGCTGGATCGGCGCGCCGGTGGGAGAGGAAGGGCGCACGTTCATGGAAACCCTGATTCTGGTGGGCATGGGAAGCAGCGGCATGAACGAACAGGCGGCCAAGGTGATCCGCAAGATCGACACGCCTCGGGATGTCAAGGTGTTCGTGAGCCCGTCGTGCCCCTACTGCCCCCAGCAGGCGGTAAACGCGGTCAAGGCCGCCATCGAGAACCCGGAAATGATCAGCCTCGAACTGATCGACATCCAGTGCAGCCCCGAACTGGCCGAGAAGTACCAGGCCCACAGCGTTCCCCAGGCCTTCGCCAACGACATGCTGATCGGCATGGGCGCGCAGCCCGAAGAGCTGTTCGCGGCGTCCCTGGACAAGCTGGAGCAGCAGAACATCTTCATTCCCGACGAAGACGCGGAAATGATGAAGCTCGATGTTCTCATCGTAGGAGGCGGTCCGGCGGGTCTTACGGCGGGCATCTACACCGCGCGAAGCGGGCTTGAAACCGCCATCGTGGAAAGGGCCGCGCTGGGAGGACAGGTGGCCACCACCCCCAGCGTCGAGAACTATCCGGGCTTCACCTCGGTGGGTGGAAAGACCCTGGTGGATATCATGGTCACCCACGCCCTGGAATACGTCAAGATTTTGCAGGGGGAGGAAGTGGTGGAGGTCGAAGCGGGCTATCCCATACGGGTGACCACCACCCGGCGGCGCATCGAGGCCAAGACGTTGCTTCTGGCAACCGGCGCCACGCACAAGCACCTGGGGTGCCCCGGCGAGGAGCGCTTGTCCGGACGCGGGGTCAGCTATTGCAGCACCTGCGACGGGCCTTTGTTCAAGGGCAAGAGAGTGATCATGGTCGGCGGCGGAAACAGTGCGGTGACCGAAGCCCTTCATTTGAAAAACATCGGCGTGGATGTCGCTTTGGTGCATCGAAGGGACGCGTTGCGCGCCCAGGAAGTTCTGAGCAACCAGCTTGTCGCCAACAACATTCCCGTACTGTATGACACCGAGGTCCGGGAAATCATGGGCAAAGAACGGGTGGAGGCCGTCAGGCTGGTCAACACCAAGACCGGCGAGATCTCGGTCATGGAAACCAACGGCGTGTTCATCGCCATCGGCTACGTTCCCGCCGTGGGACTGGCCCAAAAATTCGGCGTGGAACTCAACGAGGACGGCTACATCAAACACGACGGACGCCATCGCACCAGCATTCCCGGCATCTATTCGGCCGGCGACGTGGAGGGCGGCTTCAAGCAGATCGTCACCGCCGCCGGCCAAGGCTCGGAAGCGGCCATCGTGATCTTCGAAGACCTTATCAATCCGTATTGGAAAAAGAAAAAGACGGAGGCTGCGGTAGCCGAAAAAGCGTAGTCCAAGGGTGGAAATCCCTCCCTGCGGGCATCTTGGACTCGTTCCCACGCAGGAGCATGGGAACGAGTAGCCACATCCGGCTTCCATCCTGATTTTTCCATGGCGGCAGCTCCTGCGGAACCAATACGAGGACTTGGGTTTCGCGGGAGTCGCTTGGCAGTAAATCTGCCGTCCCCGAGGTTCCTCATGAAACGGTTCGGGATGCAGGCTTGGTCTGGGGTGATGAAAATCATCCGGTTTTCGGTATGAAATTTCCTCCGAAATTTGTTCCGGCTTTTCGGGGCTTTCTCAGATATTTCCGTGCCCCGTCATTCCGAGGGATTTTCATCACCGCAGGCTTGGTCTCTTGTTGGAATGGAATGAAATGGCGTCGAAAACGGCGGGGGCAAGAAGGAGGTCGAGGGAAGTGACATATATGCTGTCCCGGCTCGTTTCCGCGAAAATCGCGGGAACGAGCCGGGTGAGTTAGGTGCCAGTAGAACTGCTGTTTCCTACGTGATCCTTTCGGGCGGGTCCTGCTTTGCCATCAGGACGATGTCCCTGGGATTGCAGAGCTGGCTGGGAAGTTCGGCCACCCTGCCGCAGCCCATGCAGACAAAGTTGATGTTGGTAAGCTTGGGTTCGCATATGTGACCGGGGTTTTTAGATTGCTCCCCGCAATGTTTGCACATGTAGGATTTTCCGGTTTCTATCGGGTTGCACAAATGACCCGTGCCTTCGGTCGTCTTGCCGCAGGTGCCGCATATCTTTACATTTACTTCAGCCATATTTCAGTCCTCCTTTTTCGCGTTTGTAGTTGCTCTTATTCAGCTTGCGAACGGGATTTACCATAGACGATAATGCAAAAAAAACGGATGGACAAGCGGCGAGGACTGATATTTTTCAAATGGAAGCCGGTCTTTCTATCTATCCCGGCAGAAATTTCCCGCTTTCCCCCTTTTCCTCGATTCCCTGGGAGATGACCAGTTTCTTTCCCGACGCCCGGCCGTCGTTGAAGATGCCGAAGTCCTGATTGACACGGCGCCTGGAGGAACTCGTCACGCGGGGGTAGCGGTGCGAGAAATAGGCCTCCAGTTGCGGGTCCTCGTACTTTGCCAGCGCCCTGACCTTTTCTCCCGAAGCCGAGAACCGGTCCTTTCCCGTTCTTTGAGACTCCAGCTTCTCGCGAAAGCCCCGGATGATTCCCACCGCGTAGTCGGTTTTCCGGTGCAGGGTCAGCTTCTTGTCTTGGTTGTATTTTTCCCACTGGGAATCGATATAGTTTTGAGCCACGTCGAATACGTACGCTGCGATTTTGACGTTCTGGGCGGAACCCGTGATTTCCAGAACGCGTCCCATCTTGGCCTTTTCCACCACGTACGAAGGAATCCAGATGCTTTTGACGAAATAAAACGACGCCAGCAGGCCGCCCAGATAGGCGACGTCCCTGGTATGCCGCAGGGCGGGCTTACCGACGAAGACGCTGACAAAGTCCCTCTGTTCGTTTTTTTCGATGACATCCACGTTGTACTTGGCGATCAGCTCGTGGGCCTTGGCCATGGCCGCTTCGGCCTCGTGTGTGTTCTTGCTCTGGGCCAGGGCCATGAGTTTCTTGACCTTGACCAGCATCCTGTCCTGACTGCTTTCCTTGTGGTTCCGCAATTTTTCGTCCAGGGGCGGGTACGTTCCGGACGCTTCCGGATTGGCCCTGAGGATGCGACAGGCCTTTTGAAAGGACGGCCCGTGGGCGGTTTCCTCATAGGCGCCGAACACCTGGTGGGCGAACTGGTGGGCGATCTCGTGGTGGAACACGTCCAGAACGGCGTACCACGGATGGTTCATGACCAGTTTGCGGCTCAGGCAAATCTCCTTTCTCCTCGGGGACCAGTATCCCAAGCGGCTTTTCATGTCCCGGAGGCCGAACATGGGCTTTTCAAGGAGCGCCTGCTGATAGCGGTCGGCATATCCGACGGCTTCGTCCCATTCCAGGGCCAATCCGTGCAGGATGCTTCTTTCCAGTTGTTCCCGGATGGAAATGTCGTTTGGCTTGCCTTGGTTTTTCATGGTGGGTCTATTACCAGAACCGTCCTCTGTTTTGCAATACATTTCAGGCCTGCTTGTTTGACATCGGCGAAACGATCGCATATAAGACTCGGAAAAAAGTGTGGTTTTCGTTTCATTTCAACACTTCAAGACCGGATGAAAAATACAATATGCTACTGGAACAGGAAAGAATCGAGGTCGTAGAATTCGGAAAGAAACTTGTGAAATCGAGGCTCACCACGGGAACGGGCGGAAATTTGAGTCGCCTGGACCGGACAAGCGGCCTTGTGGCGATTAGCCCGAGCGGCATCGATTACGACGATATGGCGCCCGAGGACGTGGTGGTCATGGATATGGATGGACGGGTCGCGGCAGGACGCCTGACGCCATCCAGCGAGAACGGTTTCCACCTGGGGCTATACAGGAAACGGCCGGATATCGGTGCCGTCGTCCACACCCATTCCCATTACGCCACCACCATGGCGTGCCTGAGACGGGAGATTCCGGCGGTCCATTACCTCGTGGGGTTCTGCGGGAAAAAAGTCCCGGTCGCCGATTACGCCACCTACGGCACCGAGGAGCTTGCGAACAACATCTGCGCCGCCATTGGAAACTACAACGCCGTCCTGATGGCCAACCACGGCCTGGTCGCGGTCGGGCCGGATTTGCTTCGCGCCTTTTCCGTGGCCGAAGAGATCGAGTTCGTGGCGCGGATTTATTGCCAGACGCTGAGCATCGGCGAGCCCGTGATTCTGCCGGATGAAGAGATGGAAAGGGTCATCGCGAAGTTCGCCAACTACGGACAGAGGAAAAAGGAGTAGGGGCAAGGATTAAACAACCGAACAACCGAGAGGAGGAAAACGATGGGAGCTAAGAAGATTTTGTTGCTGGCGGGGGATTTCGTGGAGGATTACGAAATCATGGTGCCGTTCCAGGCGCTTTCGATGGTCGGCCACCAGGTGGACGCGGTCTGCCCGGACAAAAAGGCCGGGGACATCGTGCGAACGGCGGTGCACGATTTCGAAGGCGACCAGACCTACTCCGAAAAACCGGGACACAACTTCACCTTGAATGCCGACTTCGACAAGGTGAACGCGGCCGATTACGACGCGCTGGTCATTCCCGGCGGACGCGCTCCGGAATATCTCCGTCTCAACGAAAAGGTGCTGGAAATCGTCAGGCACTTCGCAAAAGAAAACAAGCCCGTCGCGGCCATCTGCCACGGAGCGCAGGTGCTGGCCGCCGCAGCCGTTCTGGAGGGAAAGTCCTGCACGGCGTACCCTGCGGTGGGACCGGAGGTCAGGGCTGCGGGAGCTTGCTGGGTCGATACCCCCGTGGATCAGGCGCACGTGGACGGCAACCTGGTGACCGCGCCCGCCTGGCCCGCGCACCCGCAATGGCTGGCAAAATTCCTCGAAGTTTTGGGCACGAAAATCGAGCCTTGAAGTCGCGCGGGCAACCACCGTACTCTCACCAAAAGAAAGGAGCCGAATAAATGCCGGTTTACGCCTTGGGTAACGCCCGGCCGTCCCTGGCCCCGTCATGCTTCGTGGTGCCTTCGGCCGTCATTGTCGGAAACGTGACCATCGGCGAAAGATCGTCGATATGGTTCAACTCGGTGATTCGCGCCGACGACGACACCATCGAAATCGGAGAAGAGACCAATATCCAGGACCTTTGCATGCTGCACGTGGATCCCGGCTCCCCCGCCAGGATCGGCAACCGTGTCACCATCGGGCATCGCTGCGTAGTACACGGATGCACCATCGAAGACGACTGTCTCATCGGCATGGGGGCCGTCGTCATGAATCGGGCCGTGATCGGAACGGGAAGCATCGTTGCCGCAGGGGCGGTGGTGCTGGAAAAAACCGTAATCCCGCCTTATTCCCTGGTCACGGGCGTCCCGGCCAAGGTGAAGGTCATTTTGGGCGAGGACGGCTTGCAGCGCATCCGTCTCCCGGCCATGGTCTATGTGGACCGAATCAGGAAGTACATGGACAGGAAAAGCTTCGTCGAAATCGGTTGAACTTTTTGGACCTGTGCGGTTGGTCTGAAGGATTCCTATGCAATTCTCACACAAGGCACAAAGACACAGAGGTTGCCAAATACTGCTCTTTGCGTCTTTGTGGCTTTGTGTGAGAATATTGAAGCATTACCGCACAGGTCCAGCCTTTTTATTTACAGCGGGCCGAAACCAGCCTGCATTTCGACCGGCTTTCCTGTTTGTAAAACGTTTGTAAATTAATGAAAATAATACTTGTCTGAAAAGTGGCCGGGGGGTAAATTGGCGCATTGCAGAAGAAAAGGCAATGCCGATTTGACCGGAGCACCGAATTGCCAGCCGCTTTCGACGTTTCTTCCATCCCGCCCGCACACCCCTCGCTCTGAATCGGCGTTTTGGCCAGGGTTAAAACGAGGCCGCCGCCCGGGCGGTTGTGACAAGCAATTTTTTCCGGACGGACCGGCCGTTTGAATTTCGAGTTTTTTTAGTCGCATTCGGAAAGGCCGCGTAAAAAAAGGCCGGGAGGTTCCGGTGAAGGTCCCGAAAAAAAACGTTCTTCTCGTATATCCCGAAATTCCGAAGAATACGTACTGGAGTTTCCAGTACGCCCTGCCGTTCATAGGAAAGAGGACCAGCATGCCGCCGCTGGGGCTGATAACGGTGGCGGCCCTTTTTCCCGACGATTGCAGCCTGCGCCTGGTGGACATGAATGTCGAGGCGCTGGAAGATCGGGACATCCTGTGGGCGGACGCGGTATTTGTTTCCGCCATGATCGTCCAGCAAGGGTCATTCCAGATCGTGGTGGAAGCGTGCAACCGTTTGGGCAGACCCGTGGTCGCAGGCGGACCCTATCCCACCACGAGCCACGAAACCATCGAAGGCGTCGATCATTTCGTCGCCGGAGAAGCGGAGGACATCTTCGCCGAATTCTGGGACGATTTTCAAAAAGGCAAAGCCAAAAAGATCTACAGTCCGCCGTCTCGGCCGAACCTTTCCCGGCCTGTCATTCCCAGGTTCGACTTGCTGAAGCTTGACGCCTACGCGTGCATGTCCGTGCAATACTCCCGGGGCTGCCCCTTCAACTGCGAATTCTGCGACATCTGGATGATCTACGGGAATCGCTCGAGGGTAAAGCCCGCCAAAAACGTGGTGCGCGAGATCGATACGCTTTATCGGCTGGGATGGCGAAGCCCCGTGTTCATCGTGGACGACAATTTCATCGGAAACAAGCGGGCGGTCAAAAGGGACCTGCTTCCGGCCCTGACCCGCTGGCAGGAGGAACACGGCTTCGCCTACCGCTTTTTCACCGAAGCCAGCATCAACCTGGCCGACGACGACGAGCTTGTGGAAGACATGGTGGGCGCGGGCTTCAACGAGGTGTTCATCGGGGTGGAAACCCCGTCGGAAAAGTCCCTTCGGGAGACAAAAAAGTTCCACAATCTCAAATCCGACATGTTCGGGTCGATTCGAAAATTGCAGAACAGCGGGCTGGAGGTGATGGGAGGGTTCGTCCTGGGGTTCGACAGCGACGAAAAAGACATTTTCGACCGGCAGATCGAGTTCATCGAAAAGGCGGGCATCCCCAAGGCCATGATCGGCATCCTGATCGCCCTTCCCCAGACCCGGCTCCTGGAGCGTCTCGAGCGGGAGGGAAGGCTTTTGAAGGCGTCCGACGGCAACAACACCCACAGCCTGGAAACCAACTTCGTCACACGGATGGACCCCGAAACGCTGAGGCAGGGCTATAGAAAAGTGCTGGAAACACTCTACGACCACAACCTGAAAAATTACTTCCGACGATGTTCCACCTGCCTGGACAACATAGGCCACACCGAATTCTACAACCGGCCCGTCGGTTTCGAGGACGTCAAGGCCCTGTTCCGGTCGCTTTTTTTCCAGACATTCACCCCGTACGGTTTCCAATACTGGAAATTCATCGTCAGAAATATCATGAAAAACCCGGATAAGTTCGGAGAAACAGTCCGGATGGCCATACAAGGCCACCACTTTCGCACCATCACCCAGGAACTGCTCAAGGTGGACCGGGTGGATTCCGCCCTGCGCGACGGCTATCTCGCTTTCCTGGAGTACTTGAGCCAATATTCGGAGCTGGTGAAGACCAACTCCGGAGAAGCCTTGGGGCAGCTGTATCGGCAATGGGACGAAACCAGAACTTGCCTGAAGGAAATACGCGCCAGGATCGACGGCATCCATCGGGACTTCCGAGGCGACGCTCTCGAAAAGTATCGGGAGATTTCCGAAGAAATGAAGACCACTCTGGAGGGTTGCGAAAAGGAGGTGGGAACTTCGACTGTTGGCGAAAAACTTGTGCCGGGGTGATGTTCGAGCAGAACTGTTAAATCGCACCGGACCGGTGCCGACGCTCCGCAGTTTGTTTCAGGACAGGCCCGGCTCCGCCTTGTGATCGGAGGAAAGGAATACCATGATCGAAAGCGGAAGTAAGCAAAAAGCAGTCATCCACGGCAAGAGAGCGGTTGCGACTTTTCTGTTCGCCTTGATCGCCGTGGCAAGCCATTTCTCCTGGATCAACCGGGGCGTCGAGAATTCCTTTCTTGGCGAGTTCGACAAGGTGGCCGAAGGGTACCTGGACGAGTCTTTGAAAAGAGCGGCATACACGTTCGCGGTGGCTCGGGGAATCAACGGAGTGATATCCGTGATTCAGGACACGTCGGTTTCGGTTTCCCCCGCCGGAGTGGGCGTCGATCTGGCTGCCGGCCAAATCCTGGACCCCGTGAACGACCTTGTGGAACGCTTTTCCTGGGTGATGCTGGTCAGCGCAACTTCCCTAGGAATCCAGAAAATCCTCCTGGCCATGGGGAAGTATTTCGGTTTCGACATTCTTCTGACCATCTCCATGGTGGTGCTTTGCGTCGGGGTATGGACTCCGAAGTGGAAACACCTGGATTTGAGAATGGCAGGCGCCAAGCTGGCGGTGGTCGCCTTTGCGATTCGATTCTGCGTACCGGCGGCGGGAGTCGCGGGCGACGGCGTCTACAAGCTGTTTCTGCAAGAAACGTACGAACGCGCCTCCCATAACCTGATGTCCTTTGGCGAAGACCTTGCCAAGTCGGAGATCGTCTCCGAAACAACCCGCGGCGAAGCAGAAGACAAAAGCCTGATCGAGGATGCCCGGCGCCTGTACGACGAAGCCCGTCGCGCATTGAGCCTGAGGCGCAAAATCGAAGGCATGAAGCAGGGCATCGGGGAGTTTGTGGATCACGCGGTCAATCTGATTGTGGTGTTTCTCCTCCAGACAATCGTATTTCCCATCGTTTTTCTGTGGGTCCTGGTTCGCATGACTGCGTATCTGGCAAAGAAGGAGTTCGCGGCCGGTTCTTAGGGTCAGGGCTTTTGTGTGTGTCTTATTCATTTGCCAGCGGCTTTCTTGGGACTCTTTGAGACAGGCGCCGCCCTTTGTGCATTCGGGCTTGGTTTTTATTCCTTTCTTTCCCCGCCCCCAAGCAACTTCCTTTGTGTTTTCGAGTATGAAAATCTTGGAGAGATGCTTTTAAGGCAGAATTGAGGCGTTGGAGGCCGATTGGGCAGACTCGCGGACTGGGGTGATGAAAATTGCCACAAATGCACGCAAAATATTCCTCCGGGAAATGTTCCTCTGGAAAAATCTTTATAAAGAATTTTAAAAAAAAAGCTCGATATAACTGGAAATTTGATTGTAAATAGAGTATGGGTATAATTTTAACCTTTTGGTTTCAGGGAGATTATACCATGCCGGAGGATTCGAAAACGATCGATTGCAAAAGCCCCGTATCCAAGCTCGCGAAACTTTTCAGAAAAGGCCGGGACAATTGAAAGGCGAAATACAAGGAGGCGAAATACAGGGCCAAGCTTTTGGCCGACAAGGTCAGATACTGGAAGAACAAGGCGGCCGAGCTGGAACGGCGAGTAGAGAAACTCGAGAGGAAACTTTCCGAATCCGAAAAAAAACTCTAAAAGTTCCGGAGAAACAGCCGAAAAATTCGAAATAGTGCCCGCGCACCACACCTATTCGCTGGGCCATATGCATCTTTTCGCGCGGCTTGTTCTCGGGGCGGGCATAAGCATGAGGGCCGCGAGCAAGGCCATGGGGATATTCTTCTCCTTTCTTGGACTGGAAATTGCCGTTCCGTGCTGGACGACCGGGCGCCTGTGGCGGCCGAGGCTTGGATTGCACAAGCTTTCGCGGCCCAAGTAAAAAGCCGACGACTGGATATGGATAATAGACCATACCATGCAGCTCGGCGCTGAAAAATGTCTGGTGATCCTGGGAATCCGGCAAAAAAAACCTGCCGAAGGCGGAACTGCACCTCAGACACGAGGATGTCGAGCCTATCGATCTGATACCGGTGAAGAAATCCAACGGTAAAATCGTCCATCAACAGCTCGAGGAATGCGCCGAAAAAACAGGCGAGCCCAGGCAAATCGTTTGCGACTGCGGCGCCGCCGAGTTCCGCATGAAGCACGATGCGCCTGGCACGTACGACATGAAGCACAAGGGCGCCGCCGTTCTCAAGCAGGAACTCAACGGCGATGCGGACTGGCTTGAATTCGTAGGCGGGGCCTCGAAATCCGGAAAGAGGGTCCGGCAAACGGAGCTTTCGTACATGGCTTCGCAGAACCAGAGAAGCAAGGCGCGATACATGAACGCGGGGGAACTCGTCCGCCGGGGCTCGGATGTCGTTTGCGGCCTGGACCTCGAAAAGGCGGAAAAGGGAGAGGATATCGAAAAAATTGAAATGTATGCGAAATTCGGTTGGATCTGCGAATTCCATGACGATTTGAAGGACTGGAGGAGTCTGGTCGAAATCGTCGATGGCGCGAACGCCTTCGTGGATTTCGTCGGATTGTACAGGGGCATGCACGAAGACCTGGACGACTATTTGTCGGAATTGCAGGCAAGCCTCCGGTTCCGGCGTATAAAGGACGAGCTGGTCGAGTTCGAGCTGGAGCAGCAGGAAAAAATCGGAGAAGACGAAACTATTTTTCAATTCGTATTCGGGCGTTTTGGGACCATAGAAGCTTATATGAGATAACTGCAACCCCACATATTAGGATGAAAAGGAAGAATATTCCGATACTATCAAATCCAGACAGGCCGAGAATATTGAAAAATGAAATAAAGCACAGTATTCCGTTTGAAAGAAATAACGACAGAATGATCATGGCGCCCGCAAAAATTGATTGTTCGAGAAAAGAATCGCATTGTAAGTCTCGCCAGATTAAATTAAGGCCATTTAATACCAGAAAGGAAAGGATAAAAATTCCTGCCCCCCAAAGCTGAAAAATTATTGCCTCAAGAGAAATAGATCCTATAGGAAATGAAGTGTTAAGGTGCTTGTGTAGCATAGGGGTAATGTTTAAGTAGCATTTGAAAACAATTACAACAAGGATTAAAGAACACATGGTTCGTAAAATCGGTTTCCAAATATTCGAATCGAACATCAGCTTGTTAAATAGCTCGTTAGAAAAAAATGAAAGAAATCGGAAGAATAAACAGGATGCTGTTCCAATAAGTTTCCATAGGATATTCACTGTTATTACGGTAATTGCCAATACAAGGTTGCCTGTTATTTCAAGAGGTTGCAGAAACGCTTTTAATAAATCGCTTGACTGGTTCGATATTCCTTCGATTTTCAGATCAGGGATTTCTTTTAGTTTCGGCGGCTTCTCTTGAAGTGTTTTTTTTACGGCGCGTAAAAATATAGCCAGCATTAAAGGCAAAGGCAATAGAAATATTATATGTGTATTTCCAATAAAGTATAGGTGCCGAGAAAACAGAATTGGTTGGTTTAAATATGGAAAAACAATCAGCGTAAAAATAATAAAGAAGATCCAGCTTGTTACGTAAAGATCGAAAAAAAAGACTGTCAAGTAGTCCCATGTGCCGAATCCGTCTGATGAATAGATCAGAGATAGTGCGGTACAAGCCAGCAGGACAATCCAGAAGCATAACGCAGATTCGGTGATGATGGATAAAAAGATTGGGGTGAACAGCAGGGATGAGAGCAGGAAAAGAAGTAAAAAAACTTGCGGTGTCCTCTGAGCCAATGACGGAATATGAAAACCACCCGTAAAAAACGACAACCATAAAAACTGTCATAAAAAATTGACTTGAAATAATTGATAAATCGACGGCCTTAGAACAATTCGTTATCACTGCAGAAACTTCTACTGCAATCAACGCTAAAAATAGAAAATATGCAACTCTGCCTTTTAATGCTATCATTTCACGCGTAAATATGGCATTAGCGTAAAGCATTATGATAAATTTTAAGTCAGGATCAAAACTTCCACATAGAAACGACCAATCTATTGGAGGAAGGTCGGGGTGGTGCTTATCGCTTTCTGTTTTGGTTTCCTTTATATCCATTCGTCCCCATTTACACTTTTGTTTCTGGGAAGGTTCTATTTCCACGCCTCTTCAGTTTGGGCACTATAGTCAACGGGCAATAAACCAGAAATTGCAATGGGTGCAGATTGTCAGGATTCTATGGAATATCGGCCGAATGCACTCCTGCTATCCTACTGTATTTTTTGTCTTATTCATGCTGGATCTCTCCGACAATCAATAACCGCGTAGATTCTTACTTCATTTTCTTCAACGAGATAGTAAACAGCAAACGGAAATCGTTTTGAAAGAAGACGATAATATTTGCCAAGATGAATGCTGTGAATCCCGGCAAATATTCTAAGAGATTCGATATCCGACGACAGCGTTTCCAGAAAATAATGGCCAAGACCTTCCTTTTGGCTTTCGTAAAAATGATAACCTTCTTTCAGATCTCTTTTCGCTGATTTGAGTATCTTGATTTTCACGTTAGTGAGTTCCAAATATCTTTCTTGGCTTGGTTCCAATCCAAAAATCTATCTTTACCTTCTTTTAGGTCTTTTTCTCTCGCTTTTAAAATATTTTCATGCCAATAGGGCGACTCGAAATCTGGTTGATTACGGCACAAATCATCCCACAATAATTCCATCGCCCGCATTTTTTCTTCTGTTGACATTTTTTTTATGTTTAAATCCATATCTTCCCTCCCCCCCCCTTTTTTAAGGTTACGAGTCGGTTTATAAGACACGCAGCCTTTGGACGAAGTCTCTTAATACGCAATCGACCTCTATGGAATGTCTTTTAGGCTTCGAGTAAATCGTCGAACATCGTATCCGGGTGTTCCCGAAGTTGGATGCTTTCTTTATTTCTCCTACGGTATCGATTGAATTTGGTTTTTTTTGCATGATACAGACCTTTGTCTTGGGAACTCCAGCTTCTTCTGACAGCAATATAAACAGATCATTTATTAATCGAAAATAAAATTTAGGTCAACAGGAAAAGAACCCGCATGTGTCGCTGGCATTTTCCATTTGGAAAAACGCTTTGACAAAGGGACCCTTCCGCGAGAAAATAAAACTTGTCGCGCAGAGGGGAACGGCTTGCAAAGACGAGGAGAGGAGATCGGGTGGAACGTCGCTTTCTATCCGACGATATTGCGACCGAAAAATCTGATCGGCGGCTTGAATGATCGGAAAAAAATTCGATCTGTTCGGTTGGCTCTATGGTACCCGTGTAATCCTCACCCAAAGGCACAATGACACTAAGGTTGCCAAATGGTCGCTTTGCGTCTTTGTGCCTTTGTGTGATGATTTAAAAGAGCGACCGCACAGGTCCAAAAAATTTGGGGGAGGCGTGAAAATCAACTCGACATGCGAAAATAGGGTTTGCTCGGGAGAGGGGAGCGGCGTGGGAGTCCAAAGGCCCATGTCGCCGACAGGCGACGGTAAGTTTCCCATCCTCGCTGTGGACGACCATCCGGTCTCCCGTCTGTTGCTTGAAAAGGTTCTTCGGAAGGTTGGTCACGAGGTCGTTTTCGCGGTCAACGGCCGGGAGGCGTTCGAGCTTTTTCAGAAACAGTTTTTTCCGATCGTGCTGTCCGACTGGCTCATGCCGGAGATGGACGGCCTTGAGCTGTGCCGTGCAATCCGGTCCATGTCCTGCCCCGGCTACGTTTTCATCATCCTTTTGACATGCAAGAATTCGAAGAAGGACATCGTGGCCGGGCTGGAGGCCGGGGCAGACGATTATCTTTCCAAGCCTTTCAACCCCGGCGAACTCCGGGCGCGAATCAACACCGGGATTCGCATCCTGGACCTGGAAAGGTCCTTGAGAGAAGCCAACGAGCAGATTCGGAAGTTTTCCATCACCGATCCCTTGACCGGGTGCTTCAACAGGGGCTACCTGGACCAGGCGCTTTCGAGGGAGATCAAGCGTTCGTTTCGATACGGCAGGCCCCTGTCGGTCGTTTTGTGCGACATCGATCATTTCAAAAGGGTCAACGATTCGTACGGCCATCCGGCAGGCGACCGCGTCCTGAAAGAGTTCGCCAGCTGCATCGCAAGTTCGGTCAGACAAAACGTGGACTGGCTGGCCCGCTACGGAGGGGAGGAATTCGTTCTGGTATTGCCCGAAACCGGCTTGGACGGCGCCCGGTCGGTGGCCGAACGTCTCAGAAGAAAAATCTCGGACCATTCGATTCGCATCGAAAACAGAGAGATTCGCATCACCTCAAGCTTCGGGGTTTCGAGCATAGACCTGAAATCTGCCGACGAGGGCAATCTGGCCCTGTTCATGATCGAAAAGGCGGACCGGATGTTGTATCGCGCCAAGCTGTCCGGTCGAAATCGGGTAGAGTCCTGAATTTGAAACGGAAATACGAAAACGCGGAGCATTGAGCCATGAAAACTGCCGAAATCGTTTCGAGCATGTGCAAGGACGAGCTGACCGGGGCCGATATCAAGGCCATCTGCAACGCGCGGGGATTTTCCGCCGCCGAAGCGGGCGACCCGGCGTTGCTCGAAAATTTTCTCATTTCCCGTACGGGCCTCGGAATGCGACCGAATACTGCTGGTCGATGACGAAGAAGGTATCTGCAAAATTCTGGGCATCACCCTGGAGGACGAAGGCTACGAGGTCTTCACCGCGTGCAGCGGCGAGGACGCCCTGGAGATTTTCAAGACCGAAAGGCCCCCCATCGTCATCACCGACATCAAGATGCCGGGCATGGACGGCATCGCGCTTCTGCGCAAGATCAAGCGCGAAGACCCCGACACCGAAGTCATCATGATCACCGGCCACGGAGACATGAACCTGGCCATCAAGAGCCTCAAGCAAGAAGCCACCGATTTTGTGACCAAGCCCATCAACGACGAAGTTCTGGAAATCGCCCTGAACCGCGCCAAGGAGCGCATCGAAATGCGCAGGCAGCTCAAGCATTACACCGAGAACCTGGAGCGCCTGGTGGAGGAAAAGACCCGCCGGCTTTTAAACGCCGAGCGCATGGCCGCCGTCGGCGAAACCGTATCGGGCCTCTCCCACGCCATCAAAAACATCGCCGGAAGCCTGAAAGGCGGCATGTTCGTCCTGGACAAGGGCCTGGAACTCGACAACAAGGAATATTTGACCGAGGGTTGGCGGATGGTCAAGCAAAACGTGGACAAAATCCGCAACCTCTCCCTGGACCTGCTGGATTTCGGCAAGTCCGGCCAGATTCATCCCCGAAAATGCGATCCCAACGGTCCCCTGGAAGAAGTGGCCAACCTCCTGGCTCCCCACCCCAGGCGGCGGAAATGGGCGTCGTCCTGGAATGGGAAACCGACCTGAACCTGTCCCCTTTTTCCTTCGACCCGGAAGGCATCTACCGCTGCCTGCTGACCACAGCCACCAACGCTTTGGATTCCTTCAAGGAACAGAGCCTGATGACCGAAGAAGGCGACCCCATCGAACGGGTGTCGAAGGAAAAAAGTGACGGTTTGTTCCTGTAAAGCAGATGGCTGGGCCGTGGAATATGTCATAACCGACACGGGTGCGGGCATGACCGAAAAGACCAAGGAAAAGGTGTTCCAGAGTTTTTTCAGCAACAAAGGCTCCGACGGGACCGGCATCGGCCTGATGATGGCCCGCAAGATCGTCGAACAGCACGGCGGCGAAATCGAGTTCCATTCCGAACTGGGCAAGGGCTCCACTTTCCTTATTAGACTTCCAGCATCTACGCTCGTCGATATTGAATGACAACATTGAATCGTTGATGGCTCTTTTTTCATTTTCGCGACGCCTTCTCCCTCAACAGTTCGATGATTTGTCCGCCTTCCCTTTCCGTCGATTCCTGAAGAGCCAGGAACGGAGCCCCGCCGATTTTCTGGTGTCGAAGGTTCCTGCCAACCGCACAGGTCGAAAAGTTTTCTTGACAATCCGACCGATAGCTTTGCATAGTTTCGACATGGATGAAGTTTTCTATACACCCTGTATATTTAGGGGAGCGACTCGATGTTGAAGATCCGCAAAGAACAAAAAGAAGTATTGTCGAAGGACTGTGCAGGTCGCGTTCATCAGAAGCAAATCCAAGCATTGCGAGAAAGGGGATTCGAAATTGAAGGGGGTGCCGAAAAAACCCGGCAGATCATCACCGATATAAGGACGCCAGAAGTACGGCATTTTCGCTGGACCCGCAATGCAGCCGGATTTGTCTCTCGCATCACCGACCCGTCGGACCAGTCAATGGAGATTGATTTCGATGGGAATCATCAGATTGGCGAGCTTCGGCGAAATGGTCGATCTTTGCTTCAGTGTCAATACTCGAAAGATGGCAACATTCTTGATGCGACATTTGCCGATGGCGCTCATGAGCGACTTGAGTACACGGCAGGACAGCTAGTCCGGACAGTGAATGCAGATGAAGGTGAAACCCGGTTTGTTAGGGACGCCATGCTTCGCCTCGTTGCGGTTGTGGACCCACGTGGTTATTCAACTTGGATGGACTACGACGAAAAAAATGGAGGGCTACGGGGTATCGTTTTTCCGGACGGCGCTGAGGAAACCTATGAGAGAGGGAAGGACGGAATCTTTACCGTCAAGAGTAACGGCTCCTACCACGGAACCGTTACGTCAGATGATAATGGCACTACTGAGCGTGTGGAGTTCGCGGACGGCCATTTCCTGATTGTCAAGTGTGAGGGAACGAAGGGAACAGAAGCGTATTCCGAATACGATCTTGCCGGTAACCGGACCCGGAGTGAACTTGGAGATGCGGCATATGACGAACGAAACCGTATTCTCACTTTAGGAAGAGAAAGCTTCGAGCACGATCAGCACGGCAATCTTATTAGGCGTTTTGGGTCGCGCGATGAATCTTACCGCTATAACGGTCAGGGCCACTTGATCGAGGTGAGCAAAACCGACGGAGCGAAGGTCGAGTTTGCTTACGATGCCTTCGGTCGCAGAATCTGGAAAAGCTCTGAAGATACAATTAACCATTACCGCTGGGCAGGGCGACAACTTCTGAGGGAATGGACGGAGCGTAACAACCGCATCGTCGAGAGGCGGGACTATGTCTTTCTGCCAGGTGAAAACTACCCGCTTGCGGTGCGTATCGACGGGATGCCTTATTACTACCATACGGACCGTCTCGCACCCCATTGGCTTTGACCGATGCCATTGGGAAAGTGGTGTGGAAGTCGCAGTACAGTCCGTTCGGAGAAGCCCGGATTTTGGTGGAGGAAATTCAGCAGCCGTTGCGATTTTTAGGCCAGTACCGCGATGACGAAACAGAACTGCCTTACAACGTCTTTCGCTACTACGACCCGAGGCTAGGGCGTTACATAACGGCTGATCCAATCCGTTTCGGGGGTGGAAATACTCACTTCTACACATATGCCAACAACGATCCGGTCAATCAGCGCGACCCTGACGGACTCATTGCTCCGCTTTTGGCAATTGGCATTGTCGCGGGAGTAGCTGTTGGAACAACTGTCGCCACTTTTGGATTAAGTAAGATTCCTGGTGTTAAACGTGCTCTCGGATCTGTAGGAAAAAAGCTCTCCTCTGCAGCGGATGCTGCGATAGGCCGGACGAAGCAAGCTTATTATAAGGTGTTCCCTGCCGATCTTGCAATAAAACGCTCCGAAAAGCAGTTGGCTCGGCAAGCACGAAAAGCTGCCATTGCCAAGAACAAGGCCCTTGCTCTCGATGCTGCCAACGGAGCTGATTCTCATACTCGATGATCAAGTTTTGTTATGCTGACCGGACCGAGGCGACCGTCATTCCGGGCGCAGCGCAGTGGAGACCCGGAATCCAGGAGATCCGCAGAAGCGCATGGATTCGAAGCTTTCGAGGGAATGACGAAAAAACGTGATCATCGAGTCATAGTCTTAAAAGGTACGGCCCCGATGTTATAGACAACGATCTTAACCGTCGTCTGAAAACCGGAATCGCTCCGGACGGCAAGCTCAGCCCTACTCCAGCATCAACTCGCTTTAAAGACCATAATGAATGGGTGCAAACACACGATGCTGCACGTGCGAAAATCGCAAAACGGGAGGGAATTGATCTAAGCAAGCCTCCGCCTCCGGGAAAAGAGGGGCCTCACAGAATCACAATGGATCATGGAAGGCCGATCGATGATGGATTTATTGGCAGGCCTGGGACGAAACAAAAAATTCAGGCTACGAATCCAAAAACAGGCAATACCCAAAAGGTTCCTGTTTGTGGCGATACAGAACCGGTAAGCGGTCTGACCCGCACTACCACTACAATTGAGTGGAATCCAAATACACAAAAATGGGAGACGGTGCAACATTGTCGGAAAGCGGAATAATCGGGATCGAATCAGGCTGATTTTTTCACAATAGATTGACAATTTGTCGAAATAAACGGGCCTCCTTTGCGGAGGCCTTTTTTATTTCGAAAAAAGGGCGGAGAGTTCGACACAACTCGTCCGCCCGAAGAAAACAAGGGGGGATTCGCGTCCCCCCGGAAAGATGGTTCAATGATAATCTATGTTTGCGTCAAACTCAATGAAATCCTTGTAAAGGGCCGTGGCTACCCTTGGCCGAAACCCGAAGCCTGACCGAAATGCGGTCGCTATAAAGTATGGGGCCGCGGTTTTGTGGAGGCCTTTTTCGACGGCTTCGACGTCGGTCTGCCTTTGCGGCGCTATCGATGTCCCGACTGCAAGACCGTCATAAGAATGAGACCGAGGGAATTCTTCAGCCGATTTCAGGCCCCGATCGCAAAAATCCGTTCGAGCATATCCAATCGAGCCGAAAACGGCGGATGGCTCGCGTGCCTGTCCCGGACGCGCCAGGCCCATTGGTATCGGGCGCTGAAAAAGAGGCTCCTGGTCTTCTTCGGAGTATCCGCGTCGATAAAGGCCGTCGAGGCTTTTGATTTTTTCGTCGGGCAGGGGAACGAAGACGAGCATCGGCCGCTCCACGATCCAGAGATGGATCCAATTGTACGAGGAAAGCGGAGGCAGGCTGGAGTCGCTGCGTCCTCGAGACCGATCCGACAAAGGCAAAAGCAGGAGCGTGGACGAGGAGACGGAATCGGCGCTGGTCACATTGAGAAAGGAGTTTCCCGCGGCCACCGCCGAGCGGATGATCGAGATCATGGACGAGCGCAAGCTGGTGACGCCCGGAACGGTTCTCAATCTGCCGAATGTCTACCGCCTGCTGCACGGAAACAATCTGATGCTTCCGAAGGCCGGCGAGCCGGAAGACTGCCGGAAATTCGAAGCGCGCTATCCCAACGACCTGTGGCAAAGCGACGTCATGCACGGGCCCCATGTCGATTTCGAAGGCAAAAGGAAAAAGACCTATCTGATAGGAATCATCGACGACCACAGCAGGCTGATTCCCCACGGCCGATTCTATTTCTCGGAGAAGCTGGACTGCTTTATCGATCTTTTCCAGACGGCCCTGTTCAAACGCGGTCTTCCCCGCAAATTGTACGTGGACAACGGCGCCGCCTTTCGAAGCAATCATCTGGCGCACATATGCGCGTCGCCGGGCGTGGCGCTCGTTCACGCCAAACCCTACAGGCCCCAAGGCAAGGGAAAGATCGAAAGATGGTTCAAGACGGTCCGCTCGAGTTTTCTGCCGACTTTCGCGGGCTCCTCGCTCGAGGAACTCAACGCGGACCTGCAAGTCTGGCTGGAGCGATACCACGAAAGAAGACACGGTTCCACCGGCCTCGCCCCGCGCGAGCGTTTCGCCTCCGGCATTCAATGCGTCAGGCCGGCTCCGGAAAATCCGAGGGACTATTTCCGCAAGACCGCCAGAAGGAAAGTGGCCAAGGACAGGACGATGACCCTGCACGGCAGATTGTTCGAAGCGCCGGTCGGCCTGATCGGCAAGAGAGTCGAACTGCTCTGGCACGAAAGCGATCCGGAGACCGTGGAGATCGTTTCGGGCAAAAAGTCCTTCGGCCTGGCGCGGCCGGTGGACGTGCACGCCAACTGCAAAGTCAAAAGAGACAGGAACAGCGACGCCGACATCGTGCCGGAAGACGCCCCGAAATATCGCGGAGGCAGCCTGTGGCCGAAAAAGGGAGGGAAAAAATGAGCCAAAACTACCGTGCTTTCTTCGGTTTCGAAAAGGAACCTTTCGCCTCGGACATCTCCCTGTCCGAAATCCTGGAAACCGACGATCTGGTCGGAGTCGACGGCCGCTTCGCGCACGCGGTGCGACTCGGGGCCGTCGCCCTTGTCACCGGCGACGTCGGCAGCGGCAAGTCGACGGCCTTGCGATACGCGGTCGGCCGGCTGCATCCGTCGCAATACCATCCCCTCTGCGTAGTCGCGTCTTCGGGTTCGATTCTCGAATTGTACCGCCAGATACTCTGCGAACTGGGAGTGGACACCGCGAGCCATTCGAGAGCCACGATGACCCGCCGGATACAAAGGGAGGTGCGCGAAAGGGCGCGGAACAAGTGCATGAAAGCCGTCCTCGTGATCGACGAGGCTTCGCTGCTGCGACTGGAAGTGTTCCGGGAACTGCACGTTCTCGCCCAGTTCGACCAGGATTCGACGCCGTTGCTTCCGATGGTTCTGGCCGGACAATCGAACCTGATCGACAAGCTGAGCTACCGCGACTCGATGCCGCTGGCTTCCAGAATCGTGGCGCGCAGCCATCTGGAAGGCTCGAGCCGGGAAGACATGGAAAAGTACGTTCTGCACCATTTGAAAATCGCCGGGGTCGAATCTAACATTTTCGAACAGGCGGCGATAACCGCCATTCACCAGGGTTCGGGCGGATTGTTCAGAAAGGCGAACCATCTGGCGAGAGGCGGGCTGCTGGCGGCGTCCGCCTAAAAATCCCCGACGGTGAACGCCGAACACGTACGGCTGGCTTCCACTGAAATATTCTAAATCGCAACCGAGACGGTCGCGCGGAGTTCGGAGTTCTTCGAAGCGTCCCGCGACCGTCGAAATCCGGCGCGACCAAGCCGTATTCCTATGAAAAGCACATTCGAAAAAATCAACCGCTATTTTCGGGGCCGCTGGCATCTGGCAGTATTGGACGAGGCCTCGGGTCGATGGACAGTGAAACCCGATCCGGCGAACATCGCCTATACGAAGGCCCAAAATGCCAACGGAAGGCACGTCCTGCTCCAGCCCCTTCCCGATGTGCAGCCTTTTTATCTGCTGGCCGACGATATCGCTCCCGAATTGCTGCGACGCCATCACCGCGACAAGGACGGACGCTGGAAACCCGGTCGGATGATCGTCGAAACTTCCCCGGACAATTTCCAGGTGTGGATTCATTCGCACCGATTTTTGCCTCTGGAAGAAAAGCGCCATTGGCTGGCGAAGCTGCGATCCGACCCGGGAGCGGACCCGAAAAATCGCTGGGGGCGTTGTCCGGGCTTCAGGAACAGAAAGGCCAAATATCGAGACTCCGGAGGCTTTTATCCTTTGGCCAAACTGATATGGATCGATTGGAAAAACACGGCCCGAATCCCGGTTCTTTCCCCTCCACCCAGGGGGGGCGTGTGTCGTAAAAACCGTCTTTCCCGCAATGATTACAACCGGGGAGACGAATCGGCAACCGACTTCTCCTACGCTCTCGCGCTTGCTCGAAGAGGGTATTCGAACGACGAGATCTCAAAACGCATCCTGGAGGAAAGGTCGAATTGGAACAATCACAAAGGCAGTAAAAGATCGAGAGACTATCTTGCGCGCACGGTTTCTCGCGCCAGGCGAATTGTGGAAAATACTTGAAACCCGAACGCAATCTCGAATAATGCGAAAATGATCTGTCTCGAATAATGAGAAATTTCTGGGCCTCAAACAAAGCGAAAATGTTTTGTTTTGTTCAAAATAATCAGAAAAATAAAGGTAATTTATTTTAAAAATTAACAGAAGTCCTCGTTCACAAACGGCAACAGCAGCTTTCGCTTTGGCCGCTTTCAGCAGAGCAAGAGAGTAGTTGACATAGAACTCGGCTGGTTTATTCTTTAGTGCGTTCAGCCAATCGAAGATTTCTAATGCATTCTTCAGCCTCCCGTCGATATTCTCAAGGCAATAAGCATACATGAGGGCAGTGGAGTGTCCGAAATGCAAAGCTCGTTCATCCTTCAACAACTCAGGGATGAAGTGTGGACGAAGCAGGATTTCAGCATCGCTGTAGTTTCCTAAAGCGAGAAGGCTATTGGCTTACTCAAGGAAACTTGCAATATCGTCGAATTCTGCAACAGCGTAGGCACCGGTTCCTTTGACTGTGGTGTTTTGCAGTATCCCGCTCTGCTGAACATGGCCTTTGCCCAGCTGGCTTCGCTCATAGCGTTTGGATACAGTGCAACGAGCTAGGAAAAAGCCTCTCCTGCGGGCGATCTCGACTAGGGCATCATCAAGCTCGGCATAGCTTGAGTATCGAGCGGCATATTGCTTTTGAAGGCATTTTGCGATTACATTTTCAAGCCCCATCTCTGTATGCTTGAACCAACCTCCAATTTTCGGTGGTGCTGCGTGGATATGCTACCTTGCAATTTCAGAGATGCTCAGTCCCTGAAACGGTGGTGCTCCTGTCTCAAACTCAAACATCATGCATCCAAGCGCATAGATATCGGCTCTATGATCTCCTGAAAGTCGGATAAAGCGTACACTATTTGGTGTCTGCTCCCAAGTACTTCAAGAACAGTCTGTCTCTGGCCACTGATTCGGTGGACCATCGATAGCTGCCCATGACAGTCTGTACCTTTGTGGTTTCAATGCAGTCGAACCAATCCAGAATCTGGGCGAGAGAGCGTTGCGCAAGCCAGTTTTCCAGTTTCTTTTCGAGCTTGATAAGTGATTCGGTTTTTCCGGGTTCCTTCTTTCCGAGCTTGGCTTGCACTTGCTTTATTTTTTTTGTCAGAAAACAATGATAGCCCAGCGAGACAAATTGCGTGAATTGTCTTCCACGCAGATTGTCCGGGTACCATGTGCGCGGTCGCGCACCGTCGAGCCTCCCCTTTTGCACGGCAAAGAGTTCTTCGATTTTTTCTCGCAGCCGGTAGTTTTCAAGTGCGGCAAATGTGTCCATAGCCTGATTGGTGACGAGGGCGAAATAGCCGAAGTACTTCTTTGCTTCGGCAATGGCTTTGTCGTTGAATCCCACCTTCAGCTGCCCCCTGCGCCCTTTCCTGGAACAGATCAGGTACTTGTCTATTTTCTTTTGCGCCGATTTCGTGAACTCGGGTTCTCGTCCTTCTATTTGCGCCTTCAGTTCAAACAGGTCCTTGCGGAAGGCGAGTTCTTTCCTGGCTTCGTTGTCGGGAGAATAGTAAACATGCACATAAAGACGGCGCGAGATCGTTTCTTTTTCACCGGCAACCTTGCCGTTGCGCGATCGTTGGCGTACTCGGCTGAACTGGTGCATTCTAAGCGATGTTGCTCCGCAAATGGACGGGTCGAACGGACAAGTACCGGACATGCCCGCCAGTGTCGCACGGAGCGCATCGACTGTCTCGCGGACCCAGACAATATTCGGATCGACCAGGGTCGGAAACTTCACATTGCGCAAGGCGAATTCCATCATGTTCTTCTGGCTGTAGTAGCCGTTGTCAGTGACGATCAGAGGCTTTTCCAGATTGAGACACTTAAGTTGCGTCAGAGTGTTTTCAATGGATATGACATCCGGAATATTGCCGGGTTGTTTAGCGAAGGCCACCGGTTCGCGAGCCTTCAGGGAATATAAGGTCAAAAGCTTGATCGTGTCGAGCCCGTCGCCATCCTTGTTGAACCCCCGCCGCGCCTCCGACTGATTTTCAGAGTAGGTCGAGATGGTGGTCGAGTCAAACGCCAGCACTGGAGAATCTGCCATGCGTGCCGTTCGAGCTGAAAAATAGCGCTGGACACCTCTTTCATTGCGACCGACATCCCTATACAGGTCACCATACACGTCTTCGGTAATTACTTCATGATATGGAAGAGGGTGCATCACCTGCCAGCTCTCAAGAAGCGGCAGCGTGTTGCCACCGGAACCGATCCAATAGCGTGCGATAGAAAGTATCTTCGCCGCATCGCCCTCGCTGAATGAAGCACGTACGTCATCGTCAATTCCGGAAACCTTGCCAACCCATTCCAGGATGTCCGTGAGGCCGGTATGCCGATGACGACTTCCTGAAGAATCGGATACCAAATATATATGGGGATTGTAAAAGCTTTTTTGAGGCGGGAAAATTGGGAGGGGGCCGGCGACAGGGGCCGTGCCGTTCCGGTTTTATCGATTTTTTGTCGGAAAACGGCTCGAATTTTCATCGATGACCTTCCTAAGTCTTTGTTTTCATTGACTTTTTTTCATCGATTCCAGGATTCTGAACGCAGGTGTCCTGTCGCTCGTCGATCGAGCTTTTTTTTTGAAAGTCGGGTTTCGTCTTATCGTCGAACTTCACTCGAGCTGGACCAGGTTGCGATGCGTCCGGCCGTGGATTATTTCGAACGGACTCGTTCCCGAGCGCGGCGGAACGCTTTGAACGGCGACCAGATCGCCTTTC
The DNA here is from genome assembly GCA_963674505.2 of Desulfobacterales bacterium. Taxonomy (GTDB): domain Bacteria; phylum Desulfobacterota; class Desulfobacteria; order Desulfobacterales; family SKZT01. Next base: position 2,656,791 of record CAXXIG010000001.1, on the reverse strand, counting down.
TTGCAGAACGGGCACTTCGTTATGTCGCGCCCGGTTCTCTCCATCATGATTTCCCGTCCCATACAATGAAGTATAACATTTTCGGGGATTTCAGGGGAAACTCTTTCGAAGAGGCGGCTATGCCTTTTAAATGATTGGCGATCCGTTCGGGATGACTATCGCGAAGCGGTTCAGTTCAACGAAAAGCTCACCGGCGCCTGGGGCGAAGCGGATGCGCCGATGCCGGTATCCCGGTGAAGCGACTGGTTGCCGAATTCGCCGACTTATTCAGCCCATTATGGAATAGCAGTTCTATGTTTTTTTCTCTCTAAAGTCAGATTTCGTCCCCAGCCAATGGCTTTCTTTTTGCAACTTTTTTCAGTACGGCTTTCATTTCTTCGACATTCGCCCTGTCCGCTCTTTTTTGTAAATATTCTTCGGTCATGATAGCGGAAATTTTTTCCGATATTGCCGATGATATAAAATGATTGATCGAAACACCTTCCTTCTTTGCGATCTCTCTGATATGACGATGAATCGATTCAGGAAGTCTCAGGCTTAATGCTCCCATTGTATTTCCTCCAAAAGCCTCTTGGGGCTGATGATTTCAATGTTGAACTTTTCCGAACCTCTGAAATCCCTTGCATTGAAGGTTACTATTTTTCGGACTTCGGAGGCAACCGCCAACTCGAGAACATGATCGTATTTTGGGTACGGTAAAAATGGACGCCATAAATAATGAATTTTCTGGAATGATCCCATACGGCACATATTGTCAAGAAATACATCTATATCTCGAAAAGAAAGGCCGAGCTTCCGGCTGTTTCTTTTTAAAACCTCCTCGTATTCAAACAACAGCGAAACTGACAAAACTGGATGAATTTCGTTTTCGGAAATAGCGCACAGAACTTGATATGACGCCCCAAAGGATGAATAGAGACCTGCATAAACAACATTCGTATCAACAACGATTCTAATTTTCACCACCTTCATATGATACCATATACGGTATTTCCAGTATGGTCAATTTAAAATAGGTTAGTGCTAAAGAATTGGAATCGGCAACAGTTTTTCTTGCATGCATCGGCAAAGGGGAACTGAGGAGCCGGGCGTTTAAACCCCAATGCCAAGATTAAAAATTATATTTTCCTGAACCAGGCACTTCCGAAAAACTCGCGCAGGTAGCCCGGTCCCTTCAAGCGGCTGGTAGGCTATCCTGTTCTTCACGCACTTTGGACATGAAGGCATCTGAGTTAATACTGAACACCTCCACACATATGCTCTCAACACATTTCCAGAGGAGATGATCAACATGGACTGCACGGACTTCGAGATCAGAATGCTCTTTGACTAAACTTTCAAAATCAACCTTATATCGTTTACCTACCGTTGCATGTGCGAGGTAAATATCCCGATTCTTCCACACGAGATATATGCCACTCCCGCCTAAAGCGACAACCGCAGCCGCTAAGACCGGATTTGAGGCAATTAAAGTACCCATTCCTCCGAAGAAACCCAAAAATCCCAACCCAAGTAGACCGGCAATTGCAACATAGACCATCCAGCCAACGCGTTTCAGCAGGAAAATTATGAACTGTAGGAACTTCTGAAAGGCATTTCCCTCAAGTTTTTTGCGTGCAGGGGGATCAACCAACGTGTTGAAAAGATTGATTTTGTCTTTTGCACACTGCGTTGCCTGTGCCAGGAATTGGGAATAATCGGTATAAACTGACTTTGCGTATCTCATTATATTTTCCTTTCTGAAGGCCAACGCTGCTAATCAGCCGCGCTGCTTTTTGCGTCGGCTGAATTAGCCTTGTTAGCCCCTCCTTTTAACTTCAAAATAATCCCAAGGATAGTCTTCGTCAGCATTGCTTTCTTCTATAAATGAGTTTAAAGATGAGCTGACATATATCCATACAGGGATACCTTCTCCATACAACCCTTCGTGCTCATGTGAGATAAATACTATTGGAAGTTCAGGCTCGTCAATCTTTATGGCAATCGGATCACCGTTTGGGCAGAAACCAATAGCTAATAATCCATTACCAATGAGATGCTTTTGCCAATCAAAATTGATTATTTCTTCTATAGAATCAATCGAAAAGCAACTTTCAGAGGGATCATTTGCAAACCATTTTGACATTTGCGTCTCTACAAACTCTTTAGATAAGCCAAGCTGGATTAATTCATCGCGAGAGGAAGAATCGATTTCAACTAAATCAAACATGGTTGGATTTATCTCCATTTACTATGAATTGAGGGCTAACGCTTAAATAAGGCGCGGCGGCTTTTTGCCGTCGCACTTAATTTTTTTGTTCTGCAAATTAGTATTTCAATAAGTATTCATCTGGAAACTCTCCAAACCAACCACATGGAAGTTGCCCATTTTTAAGGGAATCCATAGTCAAATTGAAAAAACGTGGAACACCCCATGAAGCTTATGTTTCTTCCATCATAAAAGAAATAATATTCCATGTAACTGATTGTATAACCGTTTTATCAAAACCCATGATATTAGCAGCACCTGTAAGAGAGGGGGAAAACTGTTCTTCACAGTAATTTCGATATCCAACGACAACTTTATTCCATTCACTTTCACGGTTTCGATGCCTAACTGCTAGATGGCTTGTAATATCATTCCTGCGTTCAAGTGTGAAATCCTCCCACTCATGAGATGATGCAAGCGTTACTGCTTCTTCAAAATTTAAATTTGAGTCTCTACCTACACCAGAAAACCAGTCAATACTTTCTAAAAACAACCAGGTTTCATCTGATGGTGGTTTTACATAATTCAATTTTTTTGGAAATTTTATTTTCATATGTATATGCAGAACGTTTAGCGTTTTATCCGACGTCACGCGGCAAAAAAGCGAAAAAATTCGTTTCATCCGGAACGTTGTTTTATGTTTTCACCGTCTTGAAAAAGCAGGGTCAGCGTGATGCCGGATAAAACGAGGTTGAACTGAGCCGTATGACGACTTCCTGAGGAATCGGATACCAAATATATATGGGGATTGTAAAGGCTTTTTTGAGGCGGAAAAATTGGGAGGGGGCCGGCGACAGGGGCCGTGCCGTTCCGGTTTTATCGATTTTTTGTCGGAAAACGGCTCGAATTTTCATCGATTACCTTCCTAAGTCTTTGTTTTCATAGACTTTTTTCATCGATTCCAGGATTCTGAACGCAGGTGTCCTGTTGCTCGTCGATCGAGCTTTTTTTTTGAAAGTCGGGTTTCGTCTTATCGTCGAACTTCACTCGAGCTGGACCAGGTTGCGCTGCGTCCCGCCGTGGATTATTTCGAACGGACTCGTTCCCGAGCGCGGCGGAACGCTTTGAACGGCGACCAGACCGCCTTTCTTGCAGAACGGGCACTTCGTTATGTCGCGCCCGGTTCTCTCCATCATGATTTCCCGGACGGTTTTGGGCTCCGCAAATACCGGAACGTCCGATACGCCGAGGCTTTTCCGGCATTTTTTCAGGCTCTCCCTTTTGCATCGGTTTGCGAGAAAGCCGTAATAGCGGATGCGCATCAGGCCCTTGGGAAGCGTGTTAAGAAGAAATCTTCGGATGAATTCCACCGCCTCGATCCTCATAACCTCTACGGTTCCCCTTACGCGGTTCTTGTACGAGAATTTGACATTTCCGTCGGACAGATCGAGAATCCGGCTGTTGGAGATCGCGACCCTGTGCGTGTAGCGGCCGACGTAGTCGATGACGCGGTCGGTGTCGTCGAGAGGGGGTTCCACGTCGACGACCCATGTCTTCGACCACAAGGTGTTTTTCAAACGTCGGAAACCTTTCGTGGTTCCAAGCTTGGCTGTGTTTCCGGGGAATGCGAGTTCGGCTTTGTCGTACGCCTTTTGCAGATGGAACATGAATTTGCCCCGGAAGACCTTGGACAAGACCCGTTGCGGAAAAAGCCAGTCGTATTGGCAGGAGATCCATTGGTAGCCGTCTGCGGACAGCGCTCCCGCGGGAACGATGATATGGATATGAAAATGGTCGAGGATCTTCTGGTCCCAGGTGTGCAGAAAGGCGATGAAGCCGAGTTTGCCGCCGAGTCCGTTGTCCGGGTTCGCGCCGAATTGCAGAAGCGTTTCCGAGACGGACCGAAACAGAATGTTGATTGCCACCTTCTTGTTGCATAGAATAACCGGATTCAGATCGTGCGGGACGGTGAACACGTTGTGGAAATATTTTACGGGCAATACCTCGCTCCTGCGCTTTTCCAGCCAGCGCTCCTTGGCCATGGACTGGTATTTGGGACAATGGCGATTCCGACAGGAATTGTACAGAGCAATCTCCTTTCCGCAATCGGTGCATTGCTGAATTCGGCCTCCGAGCCATTCCGTGCGGCAGCCGATTATGTCCGAGACGACTTCGAATTGGGCGGGAGGCATCTTGTAGACCTTAAGGTAGTCGCGTATATGCTCGCGGAATATGTCGGCGACTTCGAATTTTGAATTATGCGTTCCCGTCATCGTTCTTTTCCTTTTCGGCGGGAGCGTCGCTTTCGTTCCCTAGAAGATCGAGCGGGCTCCTGACCGATGTCAGGTGCTTTCTCGAAACATGAAGGTAGATCATGGTGGATTGAACCGACTTGTGCCCCAGGAGCATCTGGATCTTGCGGATGTCGTATCCCATCTCCAGAAGATGGGTGGCGAAGCAATGGCGAAGAGTATGGATGCCTTTTCCCTTTTTGATTTTCGCCTTTTTCTTCGCCTTCGTATAGGCGCGCTGCGCGGTGGTGGCGCAGATGTGCTTTTCAGGATCCTTGCCGGGAAACAGCCAGTTGCGGGGGCGGCACGTTTTGTAGTAGTAGCGAAGCTCCGGCAGGAGTCTTTTGGAGAGAATCGTGTCGCGATCCTTGCGCCCCTTGCCCGACTCCACTCTGACGAGCATTCTTGCGCTGTCGATGTGCTTCGGTTTCAGGGCTATGACTTCGCCGACTCTCAGTCCCGCGGAATACGTGGTCTTCAGCAGGACCCGGTGCTTCAGGTTGGCCGGCGCCTCGACGACCTTGAGGACTTCCTCCGGCGCGAGAACCTCCGGAAGGTTGCGCTCTCCGGTTTTTTTCGGAAGCTCCAGCCTGACGTCGTCTCTTTTCAGGGTGCGGTTGTAGAAGAACTTCAGACCGCTCGTTATTTGATTTCTCGTGCTGTACGGGGACTTCTTTTCTTTTTTGAGCCAGAGCAGATAGTCCTCCACCTGCTCCCGGTTCAGTTGGTCGGGCGGCTTCATGTAGAACCTGACGAGCCCTTCCACGGCCGACAGATAGGCCTTTTGCGTGTTTTCGGCGAAATCCCGAAGCTCCATCTCCCTGATCATTCTTTGTCTCAGTTCGGACATGGCGATACCTCCTTTGCATGGGGTTTTTAGGGGTGCGAGTCCCGAGCCCGGGGGACCCGTCCCATACAATGGATTATAACATTTTCGGGATTTTCATGGGAAATTCTTTCGAAGAGGCGGATATGCCGTTGATATTGCAGGCGATCCGGTCGGGATGACTAGCGCGAAGCGGTTCAGTTCAACGCCTGGGTTGTGCAGCCGTTTACGCGCCTTGACCGGAAGTACGCAGCCCAAACCAGTACACGCGTTTAAGAGCGGGCACGTATGCCCAAACTACCGCGCGCGGGAACGGTCTGTACCAACCCTTTGTTAGGGCGAAACGTGCGTACACCCCACACTTGATTAAGGCTGCCAACCTGGGAACGTTTTGTCAAGCAAAACAGCCCGATATCTTCATAACCAGCACGGCGCGAAGCGCGGTGCCATGTTCTGCCACAATCAGCAACCAGCCTTTCACTGCCGCCGCCGCGACAAGGACGCCACGTGCAGAACGAAACACCCGGCAGAGCGGGGGAAAAGGCAGGGCGACTTTCATGCTTGTCCTCAAAGGCTGGAAGAGGATGCGCCACATCACGCTCCTGCCTCTTACAGGATATCTTCAAGCAACTTCGTGATATCCCAACTTGGCGCCTGTTTCCAACTCTCCTGTGGCTCTCGTGCTGTATGCCAACGCTCAGGAATGCCGGATTGTCCGGTTGCCAGAACGACAACACCTCCAACAATCGCACACGTGGTATCCCGATCCCCTAATCCGGAGACGGTCGTCCAGAGGGCCTCTTCGTACTGTGCGGGATGTTTGGCGAGACACCACAAACACCATGGCACGGTATCAGGCGCAGAAATTTTGCTCCCATTCCCGAGTGCGCTGACCACGGTTTCGACTGAATACGTGGCAGGCAATGACAAGGCTTTGTGAATACCGGCCCGTGTCTCGCTGTCAGGGGTGTACTCAATCACAAATTCCAAGAGTTCCTTGCCAATGATAGGGAAGGTTGCCGTACTAACAAACGCCGCAGCAAGGGCGATCGCAACGGCCCCGGCTTGCCCTTCATGATGGGCATGCGTGACTTCAGCCGAAAGACTGGCTTGTTCGATGACCGCCTGGATATCCTCAGCAAAGTACGCCCCAAGCGGAGCTACGCGCATCGCGCCTCCATTCCCAAACGACCCCATGCCGTCAAACACCGAGGAGGCAATGACGCGCCAATCACCACCACACCCAATTTCGCGAAGAATTTTGTGCGCCATCCCACCGTACCCCCGTGTTGGATTCGTCTGGTAGTATGCCGCGAATGTGTGGGCAAGGACATCTTGACGGATTTCGCCATACTGCTCAAGCACGTCGACGATGCCGAGTGCCATCATCGTGTCATCGGTGACATGCCAGGGCGATGGAGGGAGCTGCCGAAGCTGTATTGACGCCATAATCTGCTCGGGGTCGCCAAAGAATTGCTCCCCGAAGGCATCACCGACAGACAAGCCTTCAAGAGAAAGCTTTGCTCGTTGTAATGCTGATAATGTTTCCACAGAAACTCCTTTCCTTGCTCATTCAAGGTACGCCCTAACTCTCCGCATAACCGGCTGGGAAAAGCTGCATAGCGAAGCGGCGCAGCTTTTCCCAGTCCGAGTTGATGCGGTTGTTAGCCATTTGTTGAGTTCAATTATTCTTTGTATTCTAATTGCTTGGCGTTATATATATTACATCCTGTTCTTTTTTATCATCTAAAACGACATGCACTATCTCGCCATCAAGTTCAGCAAAATTAATTGCTTTCATATCGACTTGCCTTATACGTCTATTGTGCTGTGTGTGGTAATTCAATGTTAAGTCTTTCAAGTTCCATGCGCTGGTCCAGATAGTTGATGAACGCATTAAGTCAGTGTCACCAGCGTGGCCTGCTCCCTCTGCTCCATCGGGTCCTAATGGGAGATTAAAATTGTCTAATATCCTAAATACCTCATATATTGTTTCATTGGCTGTTTCGGTTTTTCTTGCTGTTTGTGTCCAGGCAACAGCTCTAACAAACCGCGAAGGTGGTGTGTTGTCACCCGGCAAGCCAATCATACCCGAACCTGCTCCGGTTGGTGAAAACTTGATTCCATCTAATTTTTTAGGTTCTACAGAAAACATAGATACGTTTATATAATTGCTTAAATTGGTCATATGCCAATCGTAATTTGGAGCGTTGGTAATAACTCCAAGAGGGGCATCATGTATCTTTAATTTTCCTTCAGTATATTCAATGACAATCGATTCTCCGGTTTTGTCTGTAACCATCCAATGGCCTTGAACAATTATACCAATAGCTTTTTCAACAACACCTACTACAGTGACATTGGGCAAACCATCACGCACTTCCTGCACGCTTGCAAATTCACCTAAAATATAGTTTGCCAGTTCTTGGCTTGAAATACAGTTTTGGGCATTCTCTTTTTTGTATTCGGGGTACACGGCATATCCGGGGTGGTAAAACATACCCAGTGCCAAACCTTTTTCATTCATTCCATCCGAGATGAAATCTTTTCCAACCATGTCGAGCGCAACAATGCCATACTTTGTGGTATAAGCTTTTCCGTCCTTTCCATCCGGCGTTAAGCTGACATACCTGTAACCTCTCGGAATGATGGCGACTCTTGTGTGTAGGTCGAAGGCTCCCCATTCCATAGTTCTGCCATAAACAACACCTCCGTCTTTAGCGGTTAAACGAATGCCTGTACAGGCAGTAGCAGAGAGAGAGAACACGTTAATCAACAGCCCTGATACCATCAGCGCTAACCAGAATTTTCTATTCGTTTTCATATTGTCTCCATTTCGTTGATTTTGAATGAACTACTCGTTCAAACCGGGTTTTAGTTGATCATCCTCCGCAGTCTTGATAATGCTCTCTTTCAGCTCAAGAAGCGGTCCGAAGTGTCTCATTTCATCCGGCAGACCCACCGGCTCTTTGATCATTTCGTTGATGGGGGACTTGTACACAAACCCTTCGGTTCGCTTATCAAAGTCCGCCTTCATCTCTTTACGCAACTCTTCATCCGTCAGGATGTCTATGCCGATAAGCGCAGTACTTTTGCCGCAGCGACAGCTCCTTTGTTGCCTATGCTGGTCCCGTGGCTGGAGGTTGCCATCCAGGTGTGGAGCGGAATTCATTCCGGTACTGCCGGCATGGCGAGCCCCATCGTCGGCACCAGATAGCTGACATCCCCGACATCGGTCGCGCCGCCCATTCTCGGTTCGTTCGGCAGAGGTTGTATCTTTTTCGTCATACCGGTGGGTTTTACACCGGCGGCTTTCTGAAGCTGAATGGCATAATCGAGTTCTTCCTTGGTGTATTCTAGCAATCCCGCTTGTTCCAGATGCTTCTGCATCCGCTGCGCCAGCGGCGTATTTGGCAGCAGATCATGCATGCCATAATAGTCGACTGCCAAGGCCTTGGTTTGCGTGGCTAAGGCAGCCCCTTTGGCCATGTCTTTGATCCAGGCAATACCTTTTTCAACACGTCCTCGATCGGCATCCCGATAGGTCAGTTTGACAGAGGCATGATCCGGAACAACATTGGGGTACCGTTCTTGATGATGTACTGAATGCGTGCGGTCGGCTCAACGTGTTCCCGCATCAGGTTCACGCTGTGCAGAAAAAGTTCGACGGCATCGAGGGCGCTTCGCCCTGCCCACGGGGAAACGCCAGCATATGCCGTCTTGCCGGTGAACTCGATATACATGTGACTGAGAGCCGTGGTGCGCAGATTGGCGACAACGGCCACATCCAGGGGATGCCAGTGAAGCATGGCGTCCACATCCTTGAAGACACCCTCGCGGGCCATATACACTTTGGCACCTTCGCTCTCCTCAGCAGCACCGCCATAAACCCGTAACGTGCCTGGAATCTTTTTATCCTGCATCAGGTTTTTCATCGCCACTGCAGCTCCCAGCGCCCCGGAGCCGATCAGGTTGTGACCACATCCGTGCCCCGCCGTCACGCCGTCCTTTCTGGGCTGCTTCGCGGGAACAGGTTCATTGCCCAGGCCGGGCAGGGCATCGTACTCCAGCATGATACCGAGAATGGGCTTGCCCTGTCCGTATTCAGCGATGAAAGCGGTTGGGACGTTCGCGGTCTTTTCGCTGGTGATCTTGAATCCATTTTTTTTGAGGACGTCTTTCAGGTATTTAGAAGATTTCACCTCAAGAAGCGATTGCTCGGAAAACTCCCAGACCTTCGTGCCGACCTCTTCGATGACGGGGGCCACTTTTTCGACCGCACTTACAACCTCTTCGGGCGCAACGGCCGCATTGACCGGCACAGCCACCGCAGCCGATAACAACAGACCCAATAATGTTTTATATGTTCTATTCATTTTGTTTTTCCTTTCATTGCATTTTCTCTGCAGGATATGATTTGTTGGCTAACGGGGAGCTCAGCCGACCGGGGCATACAGCCGAGCAGGTTGTCGAAGCCAGGTTTTTTCGAAAACCAAGGACTTTCGAAAAGCCGCTAGCCCCCCGGGTCGGCTGCAGCGTTTTGTTCGGCTCTATTCTTTTTGATGGTGCCAAATAGCAGCATCCAGTAACGAGGCCTTCCGATTAGTTTGATTAGCTACTAATATCAATGCATCCAACGCCTCCTGTTGTGAAGTTTTTCGACCTATAGCATTTGAAACAAATTTCATAATATGAACATCTGGTTTGACCGTATCAATGCCCAAGCGGAGACGCAACCATTGGAACAATGCGATACCAATACTATGTTCCTTAGTCTTAAATTGGCTCTTGATATCTTTTTCAAAATCCGCATTAGAGATCCACTTTTTTAAACTTTGTTGCCCCTTTATCCCCCTTGCTTCAAATTCATAAAGAAGCATTCTCAGGAATTTTGCTCGGGTCCAATGATTGTTATTCCACATTGAATTTGCGAGTTTCAAATTTCCAGTTTTTGTATTTGGAAATGAATCAACGAATGTTTTTAATTTTTTATGCGTTCTGTAACCATGATGTTCCTCATAGTATTCGACAGCAGACTCAATCGGTCCTACTTTCATTTGAAAATCGAGTACAGTATTCATTAAATTAGACACATAATCATCAATTCTATAGTCTGGACCATCCTCTAATTTATTACATTGTGTTCGTAATTTTTGAATTTCGCGTTTTGAAAGGGTCATTGTTTATTGTTTCCAAAGCCGAACGACAAGCTCACCGGCACCGGGGACGGAGCGAATGCGGAGACCCCGGTGTCAGGTGCAGCGACTGGTTGGCGAACAATTCAATACTTGCGCATAATTTTAATTTGCGTGTTATTCCCAAAACAAGGGTTGATTCCATTTGCGTGATCGTTTAGCGTTTTATCCGGCGTCACGCGGCAAAAGAGCGAAAAAATTCGATTCATCCGGACGTTTGTTTTTCTGCTTGATATGTCTTTGAACGACAGGGTCAGCGTGATGCCGGATAAAACGAGGTTGAACTGAGCCGCATGACATCCTTCAGAATGATCGGATACCAAATATATATGGGGATTGTAAAGGCTTTTTTGAGGCGGGAAAATTGGGAGGGGGCCGGAGACAGAGGCCGTGCCGTTCCGGTTTTATCGATTTTTTGTCGGAAAACGGCTCGAATTTTCATCGATGACCTTCCTAAGTCGTTGTTTTCATTGTCTTTTTTCTTCGATTTTATGATTTTTGACGCAGTTGTCCTGTTGCTCGTCGATCGAGCTTTTTTTTTGAAAGTCGGGTTTCGTCTTATCGTCGAACTTCACTCGAGCTGGACCAGGTTGCGCTGCGTACCTTCCCGATTTGATAAGAGGAGTATGTCCGAAAGGGTCGTAGTTCTCTGCCTAGTGTCCTGTGCTACCCGACCTTTATGAGAAGTTACGATTATCCAAATTTTTATAAAGGGGCTATCCATTTCGGTGGCCTATTGCAAATTCACATTATTATGAATTTATTACTACTATGAAAAACAAAACAACTACATTCGTACGACATCGTAAATTCAACATCTTGGCCATATTATTACTATGTAGTGCCTGAACGAAAAAGCCGCAATTTCCAAGTCGAGTGAATCGGATTCATATTATATTGTCGGCTCAGCCGCTTTTTTTGATCTGACCACAGGCGAAGCTTCCTTTTTGGCAGCAAAACGTCCGATTTCGGGCGCAACTCTCCCTTTTCCTTTCTGCTAGAACTTGTCGGGAGCCTAAAATTTCTATGCAGCCTTGGGCAACTTTTGCGCCTTGCTCCTTTTTCTTCGCTCGATTTCCTTCTTTTGCAGGACAGCGCCTATCTTGTGGAGATTGCGCGCGACTACCGCGAGACCTACGTAGCGTTCGAAACCGCGGATGCCGCGGTCGGGGCAACGGTCCAGCCCACCCTTCTCCAAAGCGCTGATGGAAGACTCCACCGCCGAGTGCTTCCTGCGCGCTTCAACGAACTCCTCCGCGCTTTCTATTTTCCTGGCGTCAGCAGACAGCCTTCCTTTTCTCGGAAGCACGACCTTGTCGAGAAGCTCTCCAAGCCGCTTCTGATTGTAAGGGCTGTGAAACCCCTTGTCGAAGCTGCATCCGGTGAAGTTCTCGAACCGGCCTTGCACTTCCTCTACGACGGGGACCGCCACTTTGTCGTCCGTCTCGTTTTGCATCACTCGACTGCCGAGAACAAATCCGAACTGATCCTTCACAATGCAAACGTTAAGGCCCAGTTCAACGGGAACCCCCGCCTTTCCTTTTACTATCCATTCCGTATGCTCCTCGAAAAGGGAAAAGACTTTCTCCGCGTGAGGAATTGATTCTCCGTTCAATACCCTCATGCGGATCTGGTCTATCTGCCTTTCAGCGTGATCGACGAATCTTTAGATTTCCAAGGCCATTGCGAACGCGCGCACGTCGTCCGCAGGCATTTTCGCGGTCAGTTCCTTCGCCCGTTCGAGCAGGGACTCCGAGAATTCCAGGTAGGCCGCGTGGGCCTCCGCGACGAGACGATCTCTTTCCGCCTTTTTCTCGGGATTCTTCGAGCCGGACCTTTTCGTGTTCTGCGCTTTTCTGAAAAGCCTTTTGACTTTTCGAAGGTTGTGCTTTCCCTTTCTCCAACCGGCGAATCCGAAATCGTCGCACAACAGCATGACGATGGTCACCACTTTTCTCATGGCGTCCCAAAGCAGATTTATGTCCGTCGGAAAATGCACGTCGGTCAAAACGGGAAACGAATCGCAGCTGCCGAAAAGTTCCTCGCCAGGTTTCTTCCCGACTATGTCGTGCCCGTGTTTCACTATGATCGCGTTTATCCTGTCGAGAACCTCCTTGGTAAAAAGGGAAATGTTGTCCTTCAGTCTCTGAAGAGAATACCTGGATTTGTCCCATTTGGGGTGCAGAAGCATCAGCCGGATGGAATTGTGCTCGTTCGCCATTTCAAGCAGCTTGTCGAAATCCCAGTTGCATTCGAGGCGCAGGGTCGCGAGGACGAAAATTTTCCATAAATCCATGCCTCTGCGCCCCTTGCCCTTGTCCACGCCCGCCGGAACGATGCGTTCGAGTTCCTCGAACAGCCTGTTTCTTGTTTCTTCATTTTTGTATATGCTTTGCATTCCTATCAGAATCTTGGGTATTTCGTCTCTCGACCGCACGTCGAATTGAATGCTCGCGATGTCTATTTCGCCGAATTTCATCTGGGGTTCGATTGTTTTCCGCATGACCTCTTCTCCGAATGTTTTTGGTTTGACTTGCGACCGGCCTTTCCGGTCGATTGCCTCCGACATTTCGTTTCCTTTGAAATATCATGGGTTTGGGTATCATAGACGGCAAAAAAAGTCAAGCGTGAAACTTCGACATCACTAGCAATAAGCAAAAAAATTCGATTGCTTATAATTTGGCCAACCCGTTGAATACAGCGGCTCTGACAATTTTCGTCCAGGCACTATGTAGAAAAGAAAGGTTTAGGTTATCGGCCTGTGTACGGGACAAAAAAAGTCTATCGTTCATTGACAAGCATAAATAGTTTTTATACAAATCACTGGATTTTTATCGCGATATGTGCATAATAAGGATGCAACCAAGGACCTTTTACCAAGGAGGTTGCATCGTGAAAGAGTTCAATTTGATCAAGGCCGCTTTGAAAAAACTCGTAATAATGCACGGCGCAAGGATTAATTTCCTGGCATGTTTCATCGTCGGCTTTTTGAAAACGAGTACGGTCAATCTGAAAAAGGTCGCGACCGGGATGCCCGGAGCGGCCCACAGAGACTCGAAATACAAGAGAATACAGCGATTTCTGCGCGACTTCGAACTGGATCTTTTCATGATTGCCGAGCTTGTCGCCTCGCTGGTGCTTAGCGAACTGGAATCCTGGACTTTGGCCATGGACAGGACGAACTGGAAATACGGCAAGATCAACCTCAACATTCTCACGCTCGGAGTCGCGTACCAAGGCAGCGCAATCCCGCTTTTTTGGATTCCCCTGCGCAAACGGGGAAACTCCAACACCTCCGAAAGGATATCGATCGTCAAAGCGTTTCTTCACATTTTTCCGCTGCGGAAAATCAAATGCCCGACCGGAGACAGGGAATTTATCGGACAGGCCTGGTTCCGATACTTGCTCGACAAAACCATCCCCTTTCGAATGCGAATAAAAGAGAATATAATGGTGACCAATTCCAGGGGCGCGCCGGTTCCCGCCAAGAATTTTTTCCGAATGTTGAAACCCGGCGAGTGGAAGATTCTCGACGGCATGAGAACCGTTTGCGGTGTCAGGCTCCATGTAATCGGCCTGCGGCTGCCGAATTCCGAATATCTGATCCTCGTGACCGATTCCGATCCCGAGGGGGCGCTGGACGATTACAGGGAACGATGGGAAATAGAGACCCTGTTCGGTTGCTTGAAGACGCGCGGATTCGATTTCGAATGCACCCATGTCGTCGAGCCGGAAAGAGTTCAAAAACTGGTGGCTCTGATGGCCATCGCGTATTGCTGGTGCGTCGCCACCGGCAAATGGATGAATTCGATAAAGGAAATCAAGACAAAGAAGCACGGTCGAAAGGAGATCAGCCTCTTTCGACACGGACTGAACGAACTACGGGATGTTTTGTTGAATATAAGCGACCGATTTGACGCATTCAGAGATTTGGTGGCAAGATTTTTCGGGTCGGCAGCCCCTGATAGAAAGTGCCTCAACAAAATCGATTTAAAGTATAGTAGTTTTTTGTCCTGTACATAGGTTATCGGCACAATGGGTTTTAGTCGTTCGTAGCAATAATGAACACAGTATATAGTGGCAAGGCCAATAAAGTGGATAGCCCCTTTTTATAAATCAAGACTGTGTACGGGACAAAAAAAGTCTATCGTTCATTGCCAAGCATAAATAGTTTTTATACAAATCACTGGATATTTATCGCGATATGTGCATAATAAGGATGCAACCAAGGACCTTTTACCAAGGAGGTTGAATCATGAAAGAGTTCAATTTGATCAAGGCCGCTTTGAAAAAACTCGTAATAATGCACGGCGCAAGGATTAATTTCCGGTGGTGGTCCAGATCAAAGCCTCTGCATTTAGGTCGTGCACATTAACAACTCTTGCATGCTCCAGACGTGATTTGTCAGGCCACTTGCCATAAACGGTGTTGTCGGAATTCCGTAACGCTTTGTCAGTGTCCTGTGCGGACAACAAAAATGATAATAAGCCAGGCTGAGCCTCAACTGGCGCACATGGTTTTCCTCCAGCTTGGAGAATCGCAGAGTTTTTCGGTTGCAACGAGCGTTCATATGCCTGATCGTCCCGTTTCCTCTCTCGACGTATGCCGTATTGATCTTCCGACTCACAGGCGACTTTTCAAGTACTTCGTCCACCTTTTCGGGATCTCCGAATATTATCTTGCGGGTCACTTTGAAAACCCTGTTCTCCTTATACTTCTTTACAACTTGAACGTAGAGCAAGTCGTCGGGCGGCACGAGCCGCGCATTCGGAATCCTTTCCTTTGAAGACTTTCGGTTCGGGTATTCCTTCCTGCCGTACACATGCAGAAGGGCCTGGGCGTAGTGGGCCAGCTGGTCGGAAGAAAAAAGCAAAGGCATTCTCGAAGTGACCCTCCGGACCTCTTCTACTACTTCGACGGCGAAGGGCATGGTGCGTTTGCCGACATTGGCTGCGAGGAAGACTTTGTCTGCCGCGTCGAAAGCCACCCAAATCCAGGCGTCGCCGAGGTTCGACTTCATTTTTTCGATCGCGTCGAGGTTCTTCTCCTTCTTTCCTATGAAAGACCACATCTCGTCAAGCTGGCATTCCGAAACGCAAAGATCGCGAAGGTACGATTCGTTTACCTTGGCGATATGCTCGGAGGCCCTGGCCAGAACCAGCAGGACGGTCTTCTTGTCGATATCCTGGATTCGAGCCGTGCTCGAAACCCCGACTCCTTCGGCGAGCGACCTTGCCGCCGTCGCGAAAACCCGGTCGTCCAGGCGGGAACGATAAAAGGCCGTGCCCATGCGCGGATTGCGCTTTGAACGCGATTTCGACGATGAAAGAACGACGCCGGAAGGATCGATGAAAATCCCTGCGACTCCGTGATTTTCCAAAGCGCTCGAAAGCTCCTCCGGCACCTTGAAGCGGCGATCGAGCGCGCCCCTGCGCGCCTTTTCGTAAAGACTCTGAGGCATGTCCGCCTTCTCCATGAACTGCGAATGTCCGCAGGCTTCGCCACCGACTATTAAAGCTAATACTTGAGGCCCCCTTTTTTTCCGAGTCCCAGCTGCTCCACGATTCTCTCGACCGTTCGACGGGAACACTCCACCTTGTATATTCGGAGAATCTCCTTGCGCAGCTTCTCTCCGGACAGACCCGGCTCTTCGATCTTTCGTTGGGCCACGTAGTTCACGATTTCCTGGTTGAGCGCGATGACCGGCCGGCGTCCTTTGCGAGACCCCAAAAGCGACACGTATCCCCGCTCCATGAAAGTTCGTTCGAGGCGGTAGAAATACTCCCTCGAGAATCCGAACTGTCGGCACGCTTCCGACACGGAAACGTTGCCGACCCTTGCCAGGCGCAACATCTCGTAACGGACCTGGGGCAGGTCCAAAGAATCGAAGAAATCCAGGCTTTGGAATTCCGAACATAAAACGCGCTCTGGATTCGGGTTGAGGATTCCCTCTTTTTTCAGGAATTCCTTTTTTTTTTTGCCCATGGTCTTGCTCCTCTCTCTTTTGAACAAGACCATGATGGACTGTTTCCACAAAATTGTCAACCATATTTGTCGTTATAAGCGCGTATTTTACCAAAATTTTGTCGCTTTACGTAGTTATAATACATATATGCGTCATATATTGTTGACACTTTGTGGTGCTATCCGGTGTTCAATCGATGCCGTTAAACCCTGTGAATACAAACATTTGTCAAAGCTGTTTAAAAGTTGGGCTGTTCGAAATAGGCGGCATGTTATATCCACTTCAACCCGTGATTTTCCAAAGCGCTCGAAAGCTCCTCCGGCACCTTGAAGCGGTGATCGAGCGCGCCCCCGCGGGCCTTTTCGTAAAGACTCTGAGGCATGTCCGCCTTCTCCATGAACCGCGTATGTCCGCAGGCTTCGCCACCGACTATTAAAGCTAATACTTGAGGCCCCCTTTTTTTCCGAGTCCCAGCTGCTCCACGATTCTCTCGACCGTTCGACGGGAACACTCCACCTTGTATATTCGGAGAATCTCCTTGCGCAGCTTCTCTCCGGACAGACCCGGCTCTTCGATCTTTCGTTGGGCCACGTAGTTCACGATTTCCTGGTTGAGCGCGATGACCGGCCGGCGTCCTTTGCGAGACCCCAGCAGCGACACGTATCCCCGCTCCATGAAAGTTCGTTCGAGGCGGTAGAAATACTCCCTCGAGAATCCGAACTGTCGGCACGCTTCCGACACGGAAACGTTGCCGACCCTTGCCAGGCGCAACATCTCGTAACGGACCTGGGGCAGGTCCGAAGAATCGAAGAAATCCAGGCCTTGGAATTCCGAACATAAAACGCGCTCTGGATTCGGGTTGAGGATTCCCTCTTTTTTTAGGAATTCCCTCTTTTTTTTGCCCATGGTCTTGCTCCTCTCTATTTTGAACAAGACCATGATGGACTGTTTCCATAAAAGTGTCAACCATATTTGTCGTTATAAGCGCCTGTTTGACCATTATTTTAACACAATTAGAAGTTATGATACGTTATTGCGTCATATATTTTTGACACTTTGCAGTGCTATCCTGTGTTCAATCGATGCCGTTAAGCCCTGTCAATACAAACATTTGTCAAAATTGTATAAAATTTGGGCTGTTCGAAATAGGCGGTATGTTATATCCACTTCAACCAAACTTTTCGTATATCACTAAACAAGGTTTGCACCCATTCTTTAGCAAATCAAAATTTGTTCTCTTTCTAAAAGAAATTTTGAATAACAAAGTTTTTCAATACCTCGTTATTAATTTTTTCATTCTCCTTGTTTGGAATTAAGGATAATATCCATAGTTTTTCGTTATTGTGATGAGGAAAGGAAATTTTGAACAGGCCAGAAGTTATTTCTTCTCCTCCAATTGATTCTTTTCTTATTTTATCTCTGATGATCATGGCTCCGTTTCGAATACCAAAATTAACCATATATCCAAGTATTTTTAAAACTTCTCTACTTTCCCATTCAGCATATTTTGAATCAATGCATATGCTTTCTTTGTAATCTTCAATATTTCTTATGAACCATTCAACGAAAAAGCCAGGCATCGCGGTAGTAATTTCATTGTTTTCTATTGGTATAAATGCTTCTGAATGGTAATCAAAATATACATAAGATCTTGAGCCAAGCCTGAACTGAGGGATATTTTGCTTACGGTTCAAAATGCATAGTTGAACAATATCCTTTTCGCCCATTTGCTTCAAGGCAAGACAAATTTCATAAAAACACCAAATTTCATATAGTTCAGCAGGATTTCCTCGACGCTCAAATACGAAATATTTTTCATTGCATAAACCTGAACAACAACACATATAATCCTGTCTCCATTTATAAAGTAGTTTTGTAACGTTAGGAGTGTAGGTCCCCTTTGGCTTTTTTATTTTAACACTGGAGTCATATTCCAAAAAAATTTCATTAGTCGCTCCAACACTTGCATATTTACTGAGAACTTTATTTAATATTTCCTTGGCTCTCTGCAATTGATTTTTGCAAGATTCATAAACAATATGCAAATCTCCCTGGATTAGCAACTCAACAGAATCCTTAATTTCTAAAATATCCTTAACTGCTCTTGAAATGTATTCTTGAAGGTCGGATTTCAAAGAAAGCTCAATCCTATCTATGATAACTTCACAATGTATAAGGAACTCGCCTAACACCAATGTTATATATCTTGCATGCGAATCAGACATCCTTCTTGAAAAATTACGAGCTATAAATTCCTTTCCTCCCGAAAGGCGATGTTTAAATGTTTTTCCCCAATCTATATTTTTATGAAAGCTATTTTGGGGAACAATTTCGGTATCAAAATGCCATTCTCTTGGAATTTTGATCGAATCTATCGTTTCTCTTAAAAAACGCGAACATTTCCAAAGATTGAAAAGTAAAACCAATTCAGGTAACAACAAATCCAACTCTTCTTTCTTTTGGGAATTTATCGGTGCAATCCCAAAAGATAACTCGTGAAGACTTCTTTTCCAAACTCTCAAATCGCTGAGTAAAATAGTTAGAGACCTTCGGATCATATAATCTATTTCGCTTTGTTTTGGATACATTTTTTTACATTAAAATGTTTTTTAATTTCATGTAACTTTCAGGAGTCCTTTCCTCATCAAGCACTTCATTTAGCAAGTGATCAATAACTAAAGATGGAGTCTTCTCGAATCCCTCCAGAACAGACTCGCTTATCGATCTATCGACTAATAAAAAAGCTTCGGATTCATTTTTAGGCGGACTATCCAAGCACTGGCTAAAAATCAGCTTGGCTGCTTTTATGATTGTTGCAGTTCCAATTTCACAATGTTGAAATTGATCTTTTGGTTGCCGTTTAGCTATTCCACGTATTTTTTCTACAATATTAAGAAAAAAAGACAGAGCAATTTTAATTTTATGCCTTTCAATTAAAATTTTTATGTATTCACCATCGTCAGTTTTTATGTTTTTTAAATTTAACATTTTAACCAATAGATGGTTGTATAAAAAATCTCTTTCATCATCGTCTTTAAGAGGAGGAATACTGACAAAACCTGTTCTTCTCACTAAGGCATCAGCAAAATCAAATAAAAGATCCTGTTCAAACGGATTCATAGTGCCAATTATCCTAAATGAGCCAGGTATTGGTATTTTCCCGGTTTCATTTTCCTTTTCTGGGTACAAAAAAGGATGATCTATATATCCATCGTTATCCGGAGAAAGAGCATCTAAAATTGGCGAAAAAAGCCTGCTTATATCGCAGCGGTTTATTTCATCGAGAATCAGCCAATGCTTGCCATCATTTTCGATTGAGGTTAAAATGGCTGATGATATCCATCCAAAATGAGGAATCTTCCAATTATCATCTGTTATCTTTCCGCCCCCTATGCAATCCCAAATGTCAGCTTCGGGATTGCATGAAATAAAAGAATAAGCTCCTTTATCTTTCCCTAACAAAATTTCAGATAGATGCTTCGCGAGGCAGCTTTTCCCTGTACCGGGCACCCCGTTCAAAATTATGATTTTATTAAGGTGAATCTTTCTGATTATTTCTTCAGACTTCTCTTCGGATAAATAAAATCCCCGTTTTCGCAATTCTTTAACTAAACGCGAAGGTGATATGTCTGAAGTGTATTGTTGGGGCTGTAAATCTTTACCAATAACTTGAGCATTTTTAATTCTGTTTTGTATTTTTCTTAAAATTTCCGGCTTTCTTGCTTTGCTTTTCAAAATAGAAAGCTGCGCATTTATTGTGTTAATTTCTTTCTCCATAAAAGATTTAAACTCTTTTATTTCTTTATGAACAGACTCTATTGTTAACTCGTCTTCTTTTTGGTTGTCAGTTTTTGCGTCGTTAAATTCTTTTTCTAACTTGCTGTTAGGAAGTAAATTATCACCGTTTTTGCTGCTTGTTTTAGTACCATCCTTTTCTTTTTGACTCGAAGGAAGTTTTATGATTTTTGCAGGATATTCCTCATCAACGGTTGCTCTCTTTATTCTTCTTATTGTGGTAGGTTTAACCCGAGTAAGCTCAACAGGAGGTTTTTCTTGTCTATTTTCTTGTCTCATCGACAATTTGATTTTATCCACTGTGTCATCGTTGAGAAAAGACATATGAGACCTTACCGTTATATCGAGTTCTTCCAATTTGTCGAGAAGTTCCTTGTTTTTCAAATTTAGGTCTCTGGCTAATTCGTAAACTCTAATTTTTGCCATTTTATACCGGAAATTATTTTCTACAATTTTGTGAATGCAATTATTAAAGAAAAGGCTTAAAAGAAATAATTAAAAAAAATTTTTCCATTTATAGTCAAACTCACTGGCGCTGGAATTAAAGCGAATGAGGAGGCACCAGCTTCGAATTAATCACCTGTTTTTAGGCTTGAGGCTTGGCATCATTTTAGCCTTATGCCTGGTCTGTTATTTTTTAATTGAAATGAACAAGGCGTTTGGACCGAGAGAACATTTCGATTCTTCACACATGCAAACCGAAGTTTTGCGCTTGCTTATCATATACCCTCTTGCGCTGCCAACGTTAAGCGTTTTATCCGGCGTCACGCGGTAAAATAGCGAAAAATTCGATTTATCCGGAACGTCGTTTTCTGTTTTAATCGTCTTGAAAAAGCAGGGTCAGCGTGATGCCGGATAAAACGAGGTTGAACTGAGCCGCATGACGGTCTCCTCAAAAATCGGATACCAAATATATATGGGGATTGTAAAGGCTTTTTTGAGGCGGGAAAATTGGGAGGCGGCCGGCGACAGGGGGCGTGCCGTGTCGGTTTTGTTGACATTTTGTCGGAAAATGGCTCGAATTTTCATCGATGACCTTCCTAAGTCGTTGTTTTCATTGTCTTTTTTTTTCGATTCCATGATTTTTGACGCAGTTGTCCTGTTGCTCGTCGATCGAATTTTTTTTTTTGAAAGTCGGGTTTCGTCTTGTCGTCGAACTTCACTCGAGCTGGACCAGGTTGCGCTGCGTCCGGCCGTGGATTATTTCGAACGGACTCGTTCCCGAGCGCTGTTGGCTCCGGCCAAATTCGGACCCACTTTCCGCCGGAAATCGGACCCACCCGACCGGATAAACGTCACGAAAAATCCGTTTAAAAACGGACCCGCCTGAAGTCCCCCCCATTAATCCTGCCCCCCGGGTCGCCGATAAAGGTATCGTATCTCCATACCGTTGGATGGAGATTAAACAATGCCGAAGGCCAAAACGAGAAAAAGACGCTGCAAGATCTGCAAAAAATGGTTCATGCCCGACGTCCGGCACACCGACCGCCAGAAGACCTGCGGCCCGGAATGTCGAACCGAGCTGCATCGCAGACAGTGCGCGGAATACAACAGGAAGAACCGCAAGTCGTCGAAGGCCGACCACCTGCAGAAAAAGCTCGAAGAGGTCGATCTGTACTGCCGGTCGGCTCCCGACGGAAGAATCGACCCGGAGGTCGCCCGCTCCAGAATCGACCTGGATCTGCCCCGAGACGTCATTGCAGAGGCGATAGGTCTGCCTCTTCTTGTCGTGATCGAATACTTCGTCGAGCAAATCCTTCGGAAATACAAAATCGAAAAGGAAGCTGAGGAACGCAAAAGGCGACCTGCGGCGCGAGCGCCCTGCCCGCCGGACACGGGGTAGCGTATTCAAGACGCATCATGGACCTAACCCGCCGAAATCACAGGGGATATCGACGAACAAAGCGAAAGCGTCTTTTAAGACGCTTCATGGAGCCAACCCGCCGAATTTATTGAGGATATTCGCCGACTAACGGGATGCGTTTTTTAAGACGCAAGAGACATCGCCCCCGGAATGTGTTAAGCACCGGGATAATGGAAAACGAATGTTCGCATATCGAAATCGGCAGGATCGGAGAGCGGTTCGCCGAACTGCGAATCGCCGATCCCAGGGCCGAGGCGGAGATGGAGAAATCCATGAAGACCCGCGGGCAGATGATGCCGGTGGTCGCGGGCCGCTTCGAAGGGACAGTCTACGAGATGATCGACGGATTCAAGCGTCTCAGGGCCGCTGTCAAGCTGGATATGCCGAAGCTGGAAGTTCGCGTGTTCGCCGGGAATGTCCGGGCGGCCAAGGCGGCGATGATCCTCTTGAATTCGAGGGCGAAAACGATCTCGGAACTCGAAAAGGGACTGGTGATCCGTTCGCTGCACAGAGGCGAAAAACTGAGCCAGACGCAGATCGCGGTGCTGCTCGGGCGCCACAAGAGCTGGGTGTGCCGCATCCTGTCGGTGGTCGAGCGGCTGAGCGACGAGGTGACCGAGCATCTCAGGCTCGGACTGGTGAACATGACCGTCGGCCGGGAACTGGCGCGGTTGCCGCGCGGCAACCAGCCCGAGGCGCTGCGGGCGGTGATCGAGTACAATCTGACCAGCGACGAAACCGCCCGCCTGGTGCGGCTTCTGTCGGACCGGCCGGCCTGGGGCAGGCGCGGGATTCTCCAGTCGCCGAAAGAGGCGCTTGAAAAGCATCGACCGGACGGGCCGCCCGTCCGCCGGAGCGTGAAAATCATGGAAAGGCTGCTGAAAATGGAAATATGGCTCGCCACGACTCCGCCGGCCGTCTTGAAGGAGCTGTCCGAATCCGACGCCAAAAGAGTGCTGTCGGCGCTGGACGGCATCGAATCGGCGTTCGGCGGCATGCGCGAGTCGCTGCGAGAGAAGGGAGGCGCCGATGTTTGAATTCTTCGCCGACAGGGCGGATCTGGAAAATCGGATCGTGTCGATGCGCGCGAAAGGCTGGGCGATTCGCGCGCTGGCCAGGCACTTCGGAATGGGCCGCAACACGATCAGAAGGATACTGCGCAAAAACGAGGCTCGTCGCGACCTGGGACACGACGCTCTGGAAGACAAAAGGAAGTCGAGCCGCCCGAGCAAGCTCGACGAGCACCGCCCGATGATCGCGAGCCTTCTGGAGGAGTTCCCGAACATAACCGGAGTCCGGATGCGCGAGGAACTCGTCGCGGCCGGGTTCGACGGGGGAAAGACCATCGTGTGCGATCTTCTCAGGGAAATCCGCCCCCGTCCGAAGATCGAGCCGGTCGTGCGATTCGAAACGGAACCAGGCCGGCAGGGGCAGATGGACTGGAGCCCGTACACGATAGACTTCGTGGAGGAGGGAAGGCGCAAGGTGCTCTGCTTTTCCTATATTCTGGGCCATTCGCGCCGGCAGTACCTGGATTTCACCTTCGACCGCAAGTTCTTCACCCTGATTCGCAGGCACCAGGACGCCTTCGCGTATTTCAAGGGAGTTCCCTTCACCTGCCTCTACGACGGCGAGAAGACGGTGGTCCTGCGCTGGGAGGCCGGACAGCCCGTCTTCAATCCGGCCTTCTCCGCCTTCGCCACCCACTACAACTTCCGCCCGGTCGCCTGCCGGCCGGGAAGGGCGCAGACCAAGGGAAAAGTGGAGAAACCCTTCCAGTACGTCGAGACGAATCTGCTCGGCGCCCGCAAATTCACGGGTATGGCCGACTTGAGATCGACGGCGCAGTGGTGGCTGGCAAATCGCAGCGACACGCACATACACGGAACCACGGGCGTTTCGCCCCTGCAGCTGTTTGTCGAGCGCGAAAAGTCCGCGCTGCTGCCGCTTCCGGCGCATCCCTACGACTCCTGCGAAGTCGCTCTCAGAGTGTGCGGACCCGACGGCTTCATAGAGCACGACACGAACTTCTACTCGGTGCCTGTCGAATACGCGGCCGACATTCTGACCGTGAAGGCCTCCGAAGAGGAGATATTCGTCTACAGCCCCGACCTGGTCCGGATCGCCCGCCACGAGCGGCGGCCTCTGGGGGCCAGGGAGAAAATGGAAGATCCGGCGCATCGCCTGGCAAGCAAGGTTCGCTACGGCCTGGAACCGGTGCGGGAGGCGTTTCTGCGGCTCGGCGAGCATGCCGGGGACTTTCTCGACGGCCTCAAGAGCGCCCACCCGAGAAACTGCGGGTTCCAGGCGCGCTGCATTCTTCGGCAGAAGGAAAACTACCACTGCGACGACATCGACGCGGCTCTGGGCCACGCCTCGAAATACCGCGCCTTCGACGGCAAGTCGGTGGAGCGGATTCTCAAGGCCAGGGCCAGGCCCCGCACACTGGAATCGACGGCGAGGCGAAAAGCGGGAAAGCTTCTGGAGAAACTTCCCGAAGTCCGTCAGCGCCCGCTGTCGGAATACTCCCGGCTGCTAGGGGGAAAGGAAGAGTAAAATGGAAGAAGATCCCATGGAAAGACTTCGACGAATGCTCGAGGAAATGAAACTGCGTAAAATCGCCGAGGAGCTCGACGCCGTTCTGTCCGAGGCGGAAAGGGAGGGCCGAGCGACATTCGAGGTTTTGGAGCGCCTTTTAGCCATGGAATACGCGGCGCTGGCGCAACGTCGCATAGAGCGCAGAATCAAGGACTCGAAGCTCGACGAACTGAAGCTTCTGGACGATTTCGACTTCGACTTTCAAAAATCGATAGACAAAAGGCAGATCATGGACCTGGCGACCCTGGGCTTCGCGGAACGCGGACAATGGCTGATTCTGGCGGGCAGCTCCGGCACCGGCAAAAGCCACATCGCCAAGGCGCTTCTCCTTCTGTGCTGCAAAAGGCAGTACCGCTGCAGGTACACGACCGCCTCCGACATGCTGCGCAGGCTTCTGTCCGGCCTCGCCGACGACAC
Organism: Desulfobacterales bacterium; assembly: GCA_963674505.2. Lineage (GTDB taxonomy): Bacteria > Desulfobacterota > Desulfobacteria > Desulfobacterales > SKZT01. The sequence goes on along the minus strand of CAXXIG010000001.1, from coordinate 2,631,652 downwards.
CGTGGAGGAAAAGCTCAAGCAATACGTCCGGCCGCAGGTCCTTCTGATCGACGAAATCGGCTTCGACCGCCTGGAGCAGGAGGAATCGCGCAAGGCGTCGCTGTTCTTCAAGGTCGTGGAGGGTCGCTACCGCAAAAACTCGACGATTCTGACCACGAACATCGACTTCAAGGCGCTGGGCGACTATCTGGGCGACCCGGTGATAACCGCCTCTCTCGTCGACAGGATGGTCCACCACGCGGTCATAATCAACATCGAGGGGCCGAGCTACCGCATGCACGAGTCCGAGGCCCTGAACAGGCCCCCCGACAAAGGGAAGAAATGAAACGGCGTTTCTCCGAAAGGGAACTCCGGGAGCTGCGAAACGAAATTCCCGTCGAAGAACTGATCGAAAATCATCTGCGCATGCCGGTCAGGCGCGTCTCCGGCCGCTTTCGGTTTTCATGCCCGATCTGCTCGGGCTACGACACGTCGGTGCTGTACGAAAAGAATCTGGCGCGATGCTTCTCGTGCCAAAAGAACTTCAACGCCATCGACCTTACCATGAGTCTGACCTCTCTGGATTTCGTCGGGAGCGTCGAAAGACTCAGGCAGTACCGCAAATCAAGACAATCGGCCAAAGCGGGAGGCGAGACCGCTTCGAATCGACACGGCTTCGCCTCCATGGCCGAAATCATCCCTCCAATCCTTCCCCCTAAGGAAATCGGCGCCGTTTTCAAGAAGGAGCCCCCCGAACAAGACGCTCCGCTCGCCGAACGCATCGACAGACTGGAGAAAAAAATCGACCGGCTTTCATCCAGGCTGGATGCGCTCGCGGCGATGTTCGAATCCGCAAAGCCCTGATCAATCTTCGAATCGTCTGAAAAGCTCGACATGAAAGGAGAATCCGCGCAAGCCCGCACAGGATGCCACATCCTTATGCAAAGTTCGGTCTGCCGCCGGATCGGTGCAGGTTCCGCCTTTTTCTTTTGCGGGCGGGATCGTGGCGGGCTCCTTCTTTTTTTCTTGCACGCGGGTTTCGGCGGGTTCGGGGCGGGTTCGGGCGGGGTCCTGAACGCGAGGTCAAGAAGCTTCCAAGCCGGAAAACAACACCTGTTTTTCTCGATTTAGTCAACTTCAGGCCGGGTCCATTTTTTTGCACGGGCGGGTTCAATCTTCACCGGAGCCAACACCGAGCGCGGCGGAACGCTTTGAACGGCGACCAGATCGCCTTTCTTGCAGAACGGACATTTCGTTATGTCGCGCCCGGTTCTCTCCATCATGATTTCCCGGACGGTTTTGGGCTCCGCCAAGACCAGCGCTTCCGATACGCCGAGGCTTTTCCGGCATTTTTTCAGGCTCTCCCTTTTGCAGCGGTTGGCGAGAAATCCGTAATAGCGGATGCGCATCAGGCCCTTCGGTAGCGTGTGGAGCAGAAATCTTCGGATGAATTCCACCGCCTCGATTCTCATGGCCTCGACGGTTCCCTTTTGGCGGTTCTTGTACGAGAAGGCGACCTTTCCGTCGGAAAGATCGAGAATCCGGCTGTTGGATATCGCGACCCTGTGCGTGTAGCGGCCGACGTAGTCGATGACGCGGTCGGGGTTGTCGAGAGGAGGCTCCACGTCGACGACCCATGTCTTGGACCACAGGACGTTTTTCAGCTGTCAGAAACCTTTCGGGGCTCCGTATTTGGCCGTGTTTCCGGGGAATGCGAGTTCGGCTTTGTCTTACGCCTTCTGCAAATGGAACATGAACTTGCCCCGGAAGACCTTGGACAAGGCCCGTTGCGGAAAAAGCCAGTCGTATTGGCAGGAGATCCATTGGTAGCCGTCTGCGGACAGCGCTCCCGCGGGAACGATGACATGGACATGGAAATGGTCGAGGAGCTTCTGGTCCCAGGTGTGCGGAAAGGCGATGAAGCCGAGTTTGCCGCCGAGTCCGGGTTCGCGCCGAATTGCAGCAGCGTTTCCGAGACGGACTCGAACAGAATGTTGATTGCGACTCTTTTGTTGCAGAGAATAATCGGATTCAGATCGTGCGGGACGGTGAACACTTTGTGGAAATATTTTACGGGCAATACCTCGCTTTTTCGCTTTTCAAGCCAGCGCTCCTTCGCCATGGACTGGCACTTGGGGCAATAGCGGTTCCGGCAGGAATTGTACAGAGGAATCTCCTTTCCGCAATCGGTGCATTGCTGAATTTGGCCTCCGAGCCATTCCGTGCGGCAGCCGATTATGTCCGAGACGATCTCGAACTGCGCGGGCGACATCTTGTAGACCTTCAGATAGTCGCATATATGCTCGCGGAATATGTCGGCGACTTCGAATTTTGAATTATGCGTTCCCGTCATCGTTCTTTTCCTTTTCGGCGGGAGCGTCGCTTTCGTTCCATAGAAGATCGAGCGGGCTCCTGACCGATGTCAGATGCTTTCTCGAAACGTGAAGGTAGATCATGGTGGATTGAACCGACTTGTGTCCCATGAGCATCTGGATCTTGCGGATGTCGTATCCCATCTCGAGAAGATGGGTGGCGAAGCAATGTCGAAGAGTATGGATGCCTTTTCCCTTCTTGATCTTCGCCTTTTTCTTCGCCTTCGTGTAGGCGCGCTGCGCGGTCGTGGCGCAGACGTGCTTTTCCGGATCCTTGCCGGGAAACAGCCAGTTGCGGGGGCGGCACGTTTTGTAGTAGTAGCGCAGCTCCGGTAGGAGTCTTTTGGAGAGAATCGTGTCGCGATCCTTGCGGCCCTTGCCCGACTCCACTCTGACGAGCATTCTTGCGCTGTCGATGTGCTCCGGTTTCAGGGCTATGACTTCGCCGACTCTCAGTCCCGAGGAATACGTGGTCTTCAGCAGGACCCGGTGCTTCAGGTTGGCCGGCGCCTCGACGACCCTGAGAACTTCCTCGGGCGCGAGAACCTCCGGAAGCTTGCGCTCTCCGGTCTTTTTCGGAAGCTCCAGCCTGAAGCCGTCTCTTTTCAGCGTGCTGTTGTAGAAGAACTTCAGCCCGCTCGTTATTTGATTTCTCGTGCTGTACGGGGACTTCTTCTCTTTTTTAAGCCAGAGAAGGTAGTCCTCCACCTGCTCTTGTTAAAGCTGATCAGGCGGCTTCATGTAGAACCTGACGAGCCCTTCGACCGCAGCCAGATAGGCCTTTTGCGTGTTTTCGGCGAAGTCCCGAAGCTCCATTTCCCTGATCATTCTTTGTCTCAGTTCGGACATGGCGATACCTCCTTTGCATGGGTTTTCGTGGAAGATACGAATCCCAAGCCCGGGGGACCCGTCCCATACAATGAAGTATAACATTTTCGGGGATTTCAGGGGAAACTCTTTCGAAGAGGCGGCTATGCCTTTGAAATGACTGGCGATCCGTTCGGGATGACTAGCGCGAAGCGGTTCAGTTCAACGCAAAAGTAAGCGGCGGGGGCGTGTTTGTTAACAGCAATCGCTCCGATTTAAGACATTTTCGTTACCTGCTCAACATCAAAGCACCGTAAGCCCCCGTCCGCTTCACTGCCGGGTTAGCAATTATTTTATCAGTAACATATTCTGCTAACCAACTGATATAATATTATTAAATATCATTTCCAGATTTGGAAATTCTGATTTTAATATGAAAAATAATCCTTTGAAAAAGCCCAAAAGAATAACATTTGCCAAAAAATTGGCACATAAAAGGCTTACAAAATTTATATTGTGTGTATATTTGAAAACCTTTATCATTTTAACCAATAGTAATATCAACAAAATAAGTATGATAAGTATGATAGCACCTTCTTCTATCGTTACAAATTCTGTTATAATAATAACTGGGGGAATAAGAATAAGAAATGCTGAAAAAGTATAGATATAAACATAAACCGTTTCTGTCAGTGTTCGAGTTATTCCATCTAATTTGAGCAAAGCATGTGCCAAGCTAAATTCTATTATACAATATAAAAGAAAAACTAACGGATATTCTTTTTTATTAAGTTTATTTTCCATAGTTATGGTTTGTAATTTTAGATAAAGATTTTCATAACCTTCTTGTTTTAAGTAAGTTAAAATATTTTTTACAGTTATCCTTTTGGAAAATTTTGCAGATGTTTTAATTTTATCAGCTATCTGTTTCTCTATACTATATACATCCATTTTATCATTCAAATCAAATGCATAAAAAAATTCTGTAAGTTCGGTGTCATTGAGTTTTTCGACAGCTTCTATCCATTCCGTTTCCATAGCAAAAGAGGAAATTACTGCTACAAATGTTAAACAGGCAAGAGCAAATGGTATAGGATGAATTTTACTAGTCCAATCCCGCCTGAAAACTTCGTCAAAGAATAATTCCTGGCAATAAAAAAATGACCAGAATGTTTTAACAAAGTTTCGTGGATCAACATGTTTTAAAAATTCAATAAATACATTTTCATTATTAGCCTGACTCATCAGAATTGATTACCCAACTTATTTCTTATTTTTCCTTGGTTTTTCTGATTTTACCAATGATAAAACAAATCAAACCGATAAAAAATAAAGTCTTAAGCAAATCAATTGAAGCGGGACTAGAGACACTATCGGATAAGAATTTCGGTAAAAAAATACCCAATAACATCAGAAGTACACCTATAGGAACTAATTGTGATTTTTTTTTGTTATCTTCATTCATTATTTATGAACCTCTTTTTTAAAATTGCTAACGAAAAGCTCACCGGCGCCGGGGGCGGAGCGAATGCGGAGACCCCGGTGTCGGGTGCAGCGATTGGTTGCCAGCATGGTTGCCTTTGTTCTGTTTTGACCCCATCAACAATTTGGTAGTGCATTAATAATAGCGATCTCAGATTATTATTGGGATACAAAAAACACGAAAGTTACGAAAATAAACATACAATGAAATTAGTAACCAATACCCCACTGCATGGTAGGCTTCACTCCCAATTTATTGCATATTGAAATTTGATGTTATATGCAAAAAGATCCAAAAAGCAATAATTATTAATTGAAGTAATATTTTTCCGAAACTTATAAGATCAACTTTCTGTTCTCCTGTAATCTTAACAAAATCTTTGTGCTTAATTGACAAATATCGATTGCTATCACAGAACACCTTATTTTCATCGAATGTATCTTCGATATTTGAAAGACACTCTCTTATCGATTGTGCCGATTTAAGCGAACCAAATAGAATGATCAAGCTTGATATTGAAATAAATATGCCAGCAATTGGCAATATGTATAGAACATATTTTACTTGCGCTATCTGACCACTTTGAACTTGATAAGAGTATAAGGTGCCATATAAAATAAGCAAGAGACTGGCAATATAGATTGAGATTTTTAATTGTTGCCAGGAAAGATCATATTCTTGCAACAAGCGCTTGTGGTATTCTCCATATCTTATTTTAGCGAATTCTATCTCTTCATTTATCGTAATTATTTGTTTATCGTTTTTCATTACTTTCCTGTTTTGATTTATAGTTTTATATTCTGTAAATATTCATTACCGTTTTGAGCACATAATCCGATTATATTTAGCATAGTTTTTTTGTTCAATTTCATTTTTTTTGATTCAATCCAAATTTTCTCCTTTAATGCTGGTAACGTTTAGCGTTTTATCCGGCGTCACGCGGCAAAAGAGCGAAAAAATTCGATTCATCCGGACGTTTGTTTTTCTGCTTGATATGTCTTTGAACGACAGGGTCAGCGTGATGCCGGATAAAACGAGGTTGAACTGAGCCGCATGACATCCTTCAGAATGATCGGATACCAAATATATATGGGGATTGTAAAGGCTTTTTTGAGGCGGGAAAATTGGGAGGGGGCCGGAGACAGAGGCCGTGCCGTTCCGGTTTTATCGATTTTTTGTCGGAAAACGGCTCGAATTTTCATCGATGACCTTCCTAAGTCGTTGTTTTCATTGTATTTTTTCTTCGATTCCATGATTTTTGACGCAGTTGTCCTGTTGCTCGTTGATCGAGCTTTTTTTTTGAAAGTCGGGTTTCGTCTTGTCGTCGAACTTCACTCGAGCCGGACCAGGTTGCGCTGAGTCCGGCCGTGGATTATTTCGAACGGACTCGTTCCCGAGCGCGGCGGAACGCTTTGAACGGCGACCAGATCGCCTTTCTTGCAGAACGGACATTTCGTTATGTCGCGCCCTGTTCTCTCCATCATGATTTCCCGGACGGTTTTGGGCTCCGCCAAGACCGGCGCTTCCGAGACGCCGAGGCTTTTCCGGCATTTTTTCAGGCTCTCCCTTTTGCAGCGGTTGGCGAGAAATCCGTAATAGCGGATGCGCATCAGGCCCTTCGGTAGGGTGTGAAGAAGAAATCTTCGGATGAATTCCACCGCCTCGATCCTCATAACCTCTACGGTTCCCTTTTCGCGGTTCTTGTATGAGAATGTGACCTTTCCGTCGGACAGATCGAGAATCCGGCTGTTGGAGATCGCGACCCTGTGCGTGTAGCGGCCGACGTAGTCGATGACGCGGTCGGGGTTGTCGAGAGGCGGTTCGACATCGACGACCCATGTCTTGGACCACAGGACGTTTTTCAGCTGTCGGAAACCTTTCGAGGTTGCATATTTGGCCGTGTTTCCGGGGAATGCGAGTTCGGCTTTGTCGTACGCCTTTTGCAGGTGGAACATGAACTTGCCCCGGAAGACCTTCGACAGGGCGCGTTCCGGAAAAAGCCAGTCGTATTCGCAGGCGATCCAGTTCTCGCCGTCTGCGGACAGCGCTCCTGCGGGAACGATGATATGGACGTGGAAATGGTCCAGAAGCGCCTGGTCCCAGGTATGAAGAAAGGCCATGAAGCCGAGTTTGCCGCCCAGTCCGTTGTCCGGGTTCGCGCCGAATTGCAGCAGGGTTTCCGACACGGACTTGAACAGAATGTTGATTGCGACTTTCCTGTTGCAGAGAATAATCGGATTCAGATCGTGCGGGACGGTGAAGACGTTGTGGAAATATTTGACCGGCAGCACCTCGCTCTTGCGCTTTTCAAGCCAGCGTTCCTTGGCCATGGACTGGCACTTGGGGCAATGGCGGTTGCGGCAGGAATTGTAGAGAGGGACTTCCTTTCCGCAATCGGAGCATTTTTGAATGCGGCCTCCGAGCCATTCCGTGCGGCAGCCGATTATGTCCGAGACCACCTCGAACTGGGCGGGAGGCATCTTGTAGACCTTAAGGTAGTCGCGTATATGCTCGCGGAATATGTCGGCGACTTCGAATTTTGAATTATGCGTTCCCGTCATCGTTCTTTTCCTTTTCTGCGGGAGCGTCGCTTTCGTTCCCGAGAAGATCGAGCGGGCTCCTGACCGACGTCGGGTGCTTTCTCGAAACGTGGAGATAGATCATGGTGGATTGAATCGACTTGTGCCCCATGAGCATCTGGATCTTGCGGATGTCGTAGCCCATCTCGAGAAGATGGGTGGCGAAGCAATGGCGAAGGGTATGGATGCCTTTTCCCTTTATGATTTTAGCCTTTTTCTTCGCCTTCGTATAGGCCCGCTGCGCGGTGGTGGCGCAGATGTGCTTTTCGGGATCCTTGCCGGGAAACAGCCAGTTGCGGGGGCGGCACACTTTGTAATAGTAGCGCAGCTCGGGAAGGAGTCTTTTGGAGAGAATCGTGTCGCGATCCTTGCGACCCTTGCCCGACTCCACTCTGACGAGCATTCTCGAGCTGTCGATGTGCTCCGGCTTCAGGGCTATGACTTCGCCGACTCTCAGTCCCGAGGAATACGTGGTCTTCAGCAGGACCCGGTGCTTCAGGTTGGCCGGCGCCTCGACGACCCTGAGAACTTCCTCGGGCGCGAGAACCTCCGGAAGCTTGCGCTCTCCGGTCTTTTTCGGAAGCTCCAGCCTGACGTCGTCTCTTTTCAGCGTGCTGTTGTAGAAGAACTTCAGCCCGCTCGTTATTTGATTTCTCGTGCTGTACGGGGACTTCTTTTCTTTTTTGAGCCAGAGCAGATAGTCCTCCACCTGCTCCCGGTTCAGTTGGTCGGGCGGCTTCATATAGAACCTGACGAGCCCTTCGACGGCCGACAGATAGGCCTTTTGCGTGTTTTCGGCGAAATCCCGAAGCTCCATCTCCCTGATCATTCTTTGTCTCAGTTCGGACATGGCGATACCTCCTTTGCATGGGGTTTTCGTGGAAGATACGGATCCCGAGCCCGGGGGACCCGTCCCATACAATGGATTATAACATTTTCGGGATTTTCATGGGAAATTCTTTCGAAGAGGCGGCTATGCTGTTGATATTGCAGGCGATCCGGTCGGGATGACTAGCGCGAAGCGGTTCAGTTCAACATGTATTAGGCGGCCCAATCGCCGCAATTAATTGCGGCGCGTCGAGGCCGAGCGTCAAAGTAACCTTGTACTTTAAGGGGGTTGCGGGTGTCAATGGATTTTTGCGTTCCGCAATATGCGCACCGTAAACGTCTTTTGAATAAAGGCTAACGTGCCTTTTTAAATTGCGGCGCATTGGTTGTCAATAAAAGAATCCCTTTTTAAAATCAACAAGTTGCGGCACAGCTCTGTTTTCCGATTGTTTTCATATGCGGCGCAGCACGTTGATTATCGTCCTGTCGGAATCAGCGATTTCCTGAATTTGCAGAAAAGCCAATGATATCCGTCAGAGATTTGAAAACGATATGCGGCATCGGTCTTTTTTTTTCAGATGCTTGCGACGAACATTTCCGGGAAATGAAGCATAGTGGGAGACAGAAGGGGCTTGTTCGGTCTTTGAAATCTCCTTAATGCTGCGGCACGGCCTTGGGGTTTTGTTCTTGTTTCGGCTAAGCATCGATGGAACGCGGACGCGAAGCGTCCTGGCATGCATTCCAACGCGAAGCGTTGGAACGAGGCGGTGAGGCTCGGCGGAAATAAAAACCAAGCTTCGGCCTTGCATTGCCTTTGATCTCAAGATACCGAAACGCTCGCCTTCGTTGCCGGCTTTTTCAATCCGGCTTTTTCAACCCGGGTGATAAAGATTTCTTGACAATGCAAGGGGCAAAGTGTATTGAACATAGAGTTAAACTAAACGGTTGGTTATATTTCGAGGCGGTTTTCATGGTTGTAAAAAAGGATCAAAAGAAAGATACGGTGCGGCGCATTTTGGATGCGGCGGCGAAGGAGTTTGCGGACACGGGGTACGAGGGCGCGCGCGTGGACGGCATCGCGGCCAGGGCGGGGGTTAACAAGGCCATGATCTATTATCATGTGGGGGACAAGGCGGAGCTGTACGGAAGGGTGCTGGGCGAGGTGTTCGGGGACTTGTCTGGCGGGATGCTGGAAAGCGTGGATGCCGAGGATTCGCCACGCGGTAAAATACGGGCCTACGTGAGGAGTCTTGGCCGGGCCTTTGAAAGGCACCCGTATTTGCCCCGCATAATGATGCGGGAAATGGCGGGCGGAGGGTCCTGTCTTCCGGAGTTCGTGTCCGAGGACTTCGGGAAGATCGTGGGATGTGTCGCGAAAATTATCGAAGAGGGTTGCGCCAGCGGGGATTTTGTTCGAACAGACCCTCTTGTATTGCACCTGATGGCGGCCGGCGGCCTTTCTTACCTGGTAAATACGGGGCCGGTTCGGCAGCGGCATCTGGAAGCCATGAAAGAGGTTTCGGCAGTGGGCAGCGAAGAGAGACCCTCGGCGTTGGCAGAACGGATTGAAGAAATCGTGTTGCGGGCGTTGTCGGCCCGTTGATAAAAAGGAATTTTCCATGGTACAGGTTCGCTATCAAATAGAAAAGGCTTTCGAGGGGTTCGCTCGCGCTATTTACCGGAACCGTATCAAGACCATCCTTCTGGTGCTGCTGGTTTCCGGGGCGATCATTTCCCAAATACCGAAGATCACGGTGGATACGTCCATGGAGGGGTTTCTTCACGAAGAAGACCCCGCTTTTCTCGCCTACAACCATTTTCGGGACCAGTTCGGCAGGGACGAGGTCGTCATCGTGGCCTTGCAGCCGCCGGAGGTGTTCGACAGCCGGTTTTTCGACACGCTGACGGCCCTGCATGAAAAGCTGGAGGACACGGTCCCGTACATAGACGACATCACCAGTCTTGTCAATGTGCGAAACACGCGGGGGAAAAAGGACGAACTCATCGTGGAGGACCTGCTGGAGGACCGTCCTGAGAGCGACCGGGAGATGGCGATGCTCAAAGAACGCGCCCTGTCCAATCCCATGTACGAAAACACCATCATTTCGAAGGACGGCCGGTTTACTTCCATCATTATCCGGACCAACAGCCGTTCCTCGATCGGCCAGGACATGGATTTGATGGAAGGCTTCGGAGACGACGGATTCGGGGATGAACCGGAGACCGAGGCCGAAACGGCACCGGAAACAAGCGCTCCCGTCTACCTGACGGACAAGGAAAACAGCGAGGTGGTGGAGGCGGTGCGGCGGGTCGTAAAGGAGTTTCGCTCTCCGGAGCTTTCCATCTGGGTGGCGGGTTCTCCGGTGGTGACCCATTTTCTGAAGCAGTCCATGATGAAGGACATCCGGAAATTTCTTCTCATGGCGACCCTCACGGTGGGGCTGGCGCTTTTCGTCATGTTTCGGCGGATTTCCGGGGTGGTCCTGCCGTTGCTGGTGGTGTTCTTGTCGCTGTTGACCACGGTCGGTCTGATGGCCGCCCTGGGAGTTCCCATCAAGGTGCCCACCCAGATACTTCCGTCGTTTCTTCTGGCCGTGGGCGTGGGGACGTCGGTGCATATCCTGGCCATTTTCTTCTACCGGTACCGTCGTAGCGGGGACAAGGAGGACGCCGTGGTCTACGCCCTGGGGCATTCGGGCCTGGCCGTGGTCATGACCAACATGACCACGGCTGCGGGGCTTGCGTCCTTTTCCACTGCGGAACTGGCGCCCATCGCGGATTTGGGCGTGTTCGCGTGCATCGGGGTGATGCTTGCGTTCGTCAACACGCTGGTCCTTTTGCCCGCCATGCTGGCGCTGGTTCCCCTGTCGAAGAAGACGGTCCCTGAAGAAAAGCTGGGGCAGGGCCCGATGGCTCGTCTGCTGACGTTCGTGGGGGATTTTTCCACCGGCCATGCAAAGGGGATACTGGCGTTTTCCGCAGTAGTTGTTTTGTTGTCGAGCATTTCCGCATCGACAATCCGGTTTTCCCACCATCCGCTGAGCTGGTTTCCCGAAGACAATGCGATCCGCACCGATACGGAAAAGATCGACCGAGAGTTCAGCGGGTCCATCAGCCTGGAGGTGGTCGTCGATACCGGCAAGGAGAACGGGCTTTACGATCCTGCGCTGTTGAAAAGGCTGGAGGCGGCCGCAGCGCACGTGGAAACTCTGGAATACCGCGAACTCTATGTAGGCAAGGCATGGTCCCTGACGACGATATTGAAGGAAATCCACCAGGCCCTGAACGAAAACCGGAAGGAATTCTATCGCATTCCCGACGACCATGACCTGATCGCCCAGGAGTTTCTGCTGTTTGAAAACAGCGGCTCCGACGATCTGGAAGACTTCGTGGACAGCCAGTTTTCCAAGGCTCGTTTCATGATTCGCGTGCCTTTCAAGGACGCCTATCATTCCGGGGAATTCATTCGGCAGGTCAACAGCTATTTCGCTTATGAGTTTCCGGAGACGCGGGTGGAGCTGACCGGCATGATGGCGTTGCTGTCGCGCACCATCCTGGCGGCCATCCATAGCATGGCGAAAAGCTACGCCATCGCGCTGGCGGTGATCACCTTTCTAATGATTCTTCTCATCGGCAAGGTCCGAATCGGCCTGCTGAGCATGATTCCCAACCTGGTACCCATCCTGCTCATGCTGGGGGTAATCGGCGCGTTGAAACTCCCCATGGATCTGTTCACCATGATGGTTGCCAGCATCGCCATCGGACTGGCCGTGGACGACACCATCCATTTCATGCACAACTTCCGCCGCTACTACGAGCGCAGCGGCGATCCGGCGGAGGCGGTGCACAAGACTTTGCAGACCACGGGGCGGGCCATGCTGGTCACCTCGGTGGTGTTGTCCATCGGGTTTTTCATCTTCGGGTTCGCCACCATGAGCAATGTTCGCAATTTCGGACTTCTCACCGGATTTACCATCGTCGCGGCCCTTCTGGCGGACTACTTTCTGGCCCCGGCCCTGATGGTCCTGGTCAACAAGAAAAAAGCCGGGAGGCGGTTTCTGAAAGCGACGCTTTCGGGAAGCGCCGGACCGGCCATGAAAGGAGATACGATATGAAAAGGACGCAAACTGCTGTCGCGGCCCTGTGTGTTTTTGCTTTTTGGATCGCATTTGCCGCCCCTTGCTCGGCGGCCGACGATCCGGAAGCCAGGGCCATTATGGAAAAAGTGGACGCCCGGGACGACGGGGACAACCAGACGTCGGACATGAAGATGGTCCTGATCGACCGGCACGGCAACGAACGGGATCGCATCATCGCCGCCTTCAAGAAGGACAAGGGGGAGGACACGCTGCGGCTGATGTTCTTCAAGGCCCCGGCCGACGTTGAGGACACGTCGTTTCTCACCTACGACTACGACGACCCCGACCGGGACGACGACCAGTGGCTCTATCTTCCCGCGCTTCGCAAGACCAAGCGAATCGCGACCTCCGACAAGAGCGGAAGCTTCATGGGCTCGGATTTGAACTATTCGGATATGACTTCCCCCGATTTGACCGACTACGACTACAGCTTCTATGAAAAAGGAAAGGAGTCCGAGGTGCGGGGAAAGAAAGTTTGGGTAATCTGGGCCGTGCCCCGGTCCGAAGATGTGGTGGACGAAACCGGGTACGAAAAGTCCCTGCTTTTCGTGAGGCCGGACATCGATATGGTGGTGAGATCCATCCGGTGGGTCGCTGACAGCGGCGGAGATCTCAAGTACGTGGATGTGCGCAAGCTCGAGCAAATCGACGGCATATGGATGGCCACGGATACGCTGGTCACCAGGAAGAAAGGAAAATCCACGGAGCACAAGACCGTCCTGACCTGGGAAAACATCCGGTTCAACCAGGACCTGGACGAGGACTTGTTCACCATCCGCCGCATGGAAAAAGGACTGTAGCGTCAATGCCACGAACGGCGCTGTCGCCGCGAAAACGGATGGATTGAGCCACGAAAACACACGAAAAACACGAAAGAAAAAAATTAAGACAATAAAAGGCACGAAAAAAGGTACGTTCCATGGCGGTTGGAAGGCTGGGCCAGAAGGGGGAGCGCATTGCTCAGGAAACAGGGCTTATGCTTTCATCGTATTGTTGTTTTTCTTCGCTTCGGCCGCCTGTATGTTTTTCGCCGAAGCGGGTGAAGGGCAGACAGACGGGCCGGAAACCTTGGAGGAACTCATCCAAGGCTTCGAGGAGGATGAGCCTTCGGGCGCGGGCGAGGACGAATGGCTGCGGGGGTTCGAAGAGGACGTCCCGGTCGTGGATGACGAGGAATCGGAACCGGACGCTTTTCTTGACGGGTTCGAGGACGCCCCAGGCGATGTTATTGAAGAATCGGCCGGGCCGGACGCTCCCGAGGCCTGGGAAGTGGACGGGGAGCTGGCTTTGACGGCCATCGGCAATGTTTCTTCCGACGCTCGGAGTCCGTGGCATGGTCTGTCCATGCTTCGCGTCGAACTGGAGCTGACCCTGAAGTATAAGCTATCCGCCGACTGGCGGATGCAGGCGAGCGTGCGGGGTTTCTACGACTCGATATACGAATTGCGGGGGAGGGACAAGTACACGGATGACGTCCTGGACGTCTACGAGAACGAATTGGAGGAAAAGGACACCTTCGTGGAGGGCCGCCTGACCCGGGGGCTGGACATCAAGATCGGCCGCCAGATCGTGGTCTGGGGGCCGCTGGACAACCTGCGCGTGGTCGATACGCTGAACCCTCTGGATCTTCGCGTCCCCGGCCTCACCGACATCGAGGACCTTCGAATGCCTGTGACCATGCTCAAGCTGGATTACTACCTGGGAGACTGGAACTTGAGCGCCATGTCGATTCCGGAGGCGAGGTTCGACGAGACCCCGGTGTTCGGGAGCGATTTTTATCCCGGCGACTCCCCGGCCCCGCCGATGGACGAACCCGACGACGGTTTCGACAGCGCCCAGTGGGCCGCGTCCTTGACCGGCGTTTTCAGCGGATGGGACCTCGGATTTTACGGGGCGAACATCTTCTGCGACCGAGCGTATTTGCGGTCGGTCGGCTCGGGGGCTTCGGCGCGCCTGGTGGGCAAGCGCACACGCGTTCGCATGGCGGGCGCATCCACCGCCATCGCCGCGGGCGACTGGCTTTTCAAGGGCGAAACGGCTTATCTGGACGGCTTGAAGTTCACGAACTCGCCGGACGAGGAGTATTCGAGGGTGGATGTAGGGCTGGGAGTGGAGTTTTCTGGGTTCGACGAAACCACGATCAGCATGGAAGCCCTGAATCGCCATATTTTCGACTACGAGGACGAGCTGAAGCAATCCCCGGACGAAACAAGGGAAAATACCTTTCAATGGTCGTTTCGATTTTCCCGGGATTTCCGGAACGACACCCTGACGCTTACCCTCATGGCGGCCGCTTTGGGCATCGCCGCCGAGGATGGAGCCTATCAGCGCCTGGAAGCCGAATACGACATCACCGACGCGGTTTCCGTCCGGGGCGGCGCGATTTTCTACCAGTCGGGAGACATCGGACTGTTTCGAGAAGCTGGAGGAAACGACCGGCTGTTTTTAGTATTAATGCATTGGTTTTAGGACCTTCGGTTCGCACAGAAGAAATTCCCCTCAAGTGCCGAGCAGGCATTTTTCCGACTCTTTTTTGCCTGCATAGTAGCGCGCTTCGACGATGTTGCCCTCGGGGTCCTTGAAATAGACCGACGTTCCCGTGCCATGCGCGCCCCAGCGGGGAACGGGGCCTTCGTGTATAGCGACGCCGATCTTCTCAAGCCGCTCGAAAAGGTCTTTCCAGGTACCCTCGTCCAAGGAAATGCAGAAATGGTTCAAGTTCCCGAACCCTTTTCCATCCGGTGCCTGCGCCTGCCACATTTCCTTGGGAAACAGGTCGATGATGGTGTCCGCATTCAGCCGCACCGACGGAAAGGGCACCTTTCCCGCACGGAACTCCTCGACCCGTTCGGGCTTCATCTCAAGCACATTCGAATAAAAATCGACCATCTTTTCAACATCTTCGACATTCAAAACAATGTGGTCCATCAAACAATTCATGATCGTTCCTTTCTAAAAGTTTCAAGTAATCCATAACGGACGGATTCCGTCGAAATACCCGTAATCGGCCAGTATGGAACGTGTTCTGTTTTCAATGAACGGCATCGTATGGGGATGGAATTTCAAGGTCCAGACGATTGTGGAGAAAATACTCATCGCGATATAGACCGACAGTATCAGGCAAATGTCTTCGCCGACAACTTGGTTTCCGAAGTATCCTTTGATCTGCCCCCGCGCGAACTGCCTGCTGACAGGCCATGAAAACCATTCGAGCTTGACGAATTCGTGCAGGGGGTCTCCCCAGTCGAATCGGTTGAAGTCCAGTATGCCCGAATATTCGCCGTTGTCTATCAAGATATTTCCCAGATGGAAGTCGTCATGCTGAAGTCTGTCGGGTCCGGATATGATCCTGTCGCAGTTCGTTTCTATGAATTTCAGGACTTTTACGTCGTTTTCGAAGCGGTATCCCAGCTCCGAATATTGCCCGACATAGTACTCGTGCTTGGCGAGTTTTCTCTGTTTCCAACTGCCGACGGATTTTTCAAGACTGTTGATTGTCTTCAGGTCCCGGCCCGCGCGGAAACCTATTTCGAACTGAGTCGGCTCCGAAAGACCGCCGATGTTTTCCTCAGCGTCACGACCGGGAAGAAAACTGAAAAGACTATATGTTTTGTCTTCGTTTTCTTCCTGGAAAATATCGACCGGCCTGTTGCAACGGACTCCTTTTTCAAACAGCCTTCCCATGATTTCGAACTCTTCCTTTTTTCTGGAATACGCCTTGCCAGACGAAATGCGGAGCAGGAAGGCATCGGATTCCGTTTTGATCAGGTATTTTTCTTCATTCGAGAAGCCCTTTTTTATCCGCGTTATTTCATGGACCTTTCCCTGTCTGTTCTCGAGCCGTTTTTCAAGTTTTTTGTTGTTCATCCGATCTCCTTAGATTCGAGCCTCCCTTTCCATCCGGAGTGCTACGCCGGGTCATGCCGTTTTACTTCAAAGCTCCGAACGCCGCAAAGCAGTTGTTTTTATGCAATATTTCGACATGTTTGAAACCCGCTTGCTTTAAAAAATCGGTTTGGAAAAGCAGGGAACGCGGCGTGTCCTCTTTTTCTATGTACGCAAAGACATGTTCCCTGTAGCGTTCGTCTTTCAGCTGCGTTAGATAGTCGCCGTATCTTTTCCACATCAGGGCCTGAATGTCGGGCAGCGAATGCCGTATCAGGTCCGAGATCCAGACGGACCCTCCGGGCTTGAGTATCCGATGGAACTTGGAAAAAACGGAAATCCATTCGTCGTCCGTCCGCAAATGGTGCAGAACCGCGCTCGCGACGATGATATCGAATTGGCAATCCTGAAAGTCGGCCTCCCGGATATCCCCCTGGACCGGCACGACCTGAACATCGAATTTTTCCGAAATGCGCTCCGTCGCCTTTTCCAGCATCGGCCTGCTCAAGTCCAGCAGAGTGACCGACAGGCGAGGACTTCTCTCCAGCATTTTCAATGTATAGTTTCCCGCTCCGCAACCGATGTCGAGAAGCGTGGAAGCCTGCGGGGAGACTGCCGCGGCAGCCTCCGTAAGAATATCCAGCACGAACGCGGAATCGATGGTGGAGGCCTGCCCTGATTCCAAGTTTGAAAATCTTTCGACATCGCCGTCGAACCTCCGACGGATTTCTTCCACAGTAGATTTTCTCATTTTTTGTCCTTTATTCTCTATTAAAAATGCCGTCTATATCGCATGCGGGGCTGATGATATCAGCATACGAGAGACAATGGCAAGCGGGTTTTGGTTATAACCTCGGGCAACCGACACCGTCATTCCGGGCGGAGCTTGCTTTATTTGCGGAACGCGGACGCAAAGCGTCCTGGTACGCATTCCCACGCGAAGCGTGGGAACGAGGTGGCGTGCGAACGGCCGAACAAGGACCAAGCCCGAATTTGGCGTTGACCGCCATAGCGCGGTCGGATACACTGCCCCAAAAAAGGAGATCGATGCCATGCAACCAACTGCCGAACATTTGATGGAAGGCCTGGAGCGCCGAGCCAGGGAGGGGTTCCGGGGATATCCGCTCGGAATCGTCGCTTTTTATGGATACAACGACCGAAGCGCCGCAAAGGCGGTCATCGGCATTGTCAAGGAAGCCGGCGGTGCGCCGGAGCATGTCAAAAAGTGGGTGTCCGAAGAGGGCGATCTGCGCAAGGACGCCGAGACCATCAAGGAATTTTTCAGATACATCGAATCCCATGACGTCCGGAGCGTGGCGCTGACACCCGGCATCTACTACTGCCCCCACGAACCCGGAATCGATTATCCCGAAGGCGAGTCCTGCCCCCACTGCCCTTTCTGGTCCAATGTGAGAAAGCCCGATCTGTTCAAGGCGGTCCAGGCGGCACCGGCGCGGAACCAGGATCGCCCGGGCAGGATTCTGGAAATCCTGACCGACGCGGCCAGAAAAAGAAAGACCCTGCCCTACGGCGACGTCATGAAGGATGTCGGCCTGTCCTATCGGGACGCCGCGCACCGGAAGATTTTCACAAGGGATCTGCGCACGGCGGTCCGCGAATCCGAGTTATATTCCCGCGACCTCATTCTTTCCGCCCTTCTGGTATACCAGACCCAGCGTTTTCCGGAGGATGATTTTTTCGCCATGGCCCAGGAGATGGGATTGTTTTCGCCCGGCAAGGATTCCAAAACAGTCTTCTTCGAGGAACACTTGGAGCGCGTTTTCCAATACTATGAAAAGAACGAGTGATATCGCACGAAGTACTGGGGTAAACGGAAAAACTTCCACAATTTCTCGACCTGCACGGACGACGGCCTTTCATCGGGGGAACAAGTTCGGAGTGCCGTCTTCCACGGAGGCGCGGCCCCGTCATAGATCGGTACTGGGGTGATGAAAATGGTCCTCGTTTTAATTTGTTTTTTTCCGCCGGGACTTATACTGCGACAACTATCTCAGCGCTGGTTCGGGAGCGTGGATCGCAGGGTGGGTGGGTCTGGACCCGGGCTTTTTCGATGCTCCCGAATTTTTTGAATGACGGCCTGTCTGTCTTGTACGAATTCCAACCCACGATCCCGACCCAGGCCGACGATATTTGCAGCGGAACAAGACGCGGCGAAAATATTACAGCAAAACATGGGTAATTTTCATTACCCCAAATCAGGACCCGAGGAGCACCGCGCCGCCATGGAAGACGGCGCTACCGGGGTACGCAAAATCTTGCTTCTTTTACAAATATCCTTTTGCACAGGTCGAAACTACGGGAAAAAGCCATGGGAGAACCGCTATTTTATAGTTTGAGCGAAGAAGACATCCGAGAGATCAAAGAGGCGGCAGGGCCGGAAAACGTGCTCTTGGATCCCGATGCGCTGAAGAAATACGACAGGGACGCCTCCTTTCTGCGCGCCGCTCCCCAGGCGATGGTGTTTGCGAGGGGGGCCGGGCAGGTCGCGAGGCTTTTGAAACTGGCCAACAAGAGAAGGTTTCCGGTGGTCCCGCGCGCGGGAGGCACGGGGCTGGCCGGCGGATGTCTTCCCGTTTACGGGGGCGTGGTGCTGAACCTGTCGTCCATGAACAAAATCAAGACGGTCGATACGCGCAATCTCACGGCCGAGGTCGAACCGGGAGTGGTCACCAAGGATCTGCGCGACGCCGCCAGGAAAAAGGGCCTGTTCTATCCGCCGGACCCTGCGGGCATGGACAAGAGCACCATCGGCGGCAACGCCGCCACCTCCGCCGGAGGACCCTCGTGCCTGAAATACGGCACCACCAAGGACTATATCCTGGGCCTGGAAGCGGTCCTTCCCACGGGGGAAATCATCCGTGCGGGCGCCGGAACGCGAAAAGGCGTGGTGGGATACGACCTGGTCCACCTTCTGGTGGGCTCCGAAGGCACGCTGGGAATCATCACGGGCCTTGTCGTCAAGCTGATCCCGCACCCGCCTGCAGTCAAAACAATCGGCGCCGTCTTCGGCCATATCCGCGACGCCATGGCGGCCGTCACGGAAATCCAGGTCCGGGGGCATCTTCCGGCCGCGCTGGAGTTCATGGACGCCGGCTGTCTGCAACTGGTCAAGGACCTGATCCCCTTTTCGACGCCGGGCGACAGCGCGGCGCTGGTGATCGTCGAGGTGGACGGCTCCGAGACCGAAACCGCAGCGGCTTTGGAGGCCATCGGCGCCGTGGCCAGGGAAATGGGGGCCGCAGACCTGCTGGCCGCCTGGGACGAGGACACGCGGGAGGCCGTTTGGGCCGCCAGGAGGAACATTTCGGTCCGAATCCGGGAGGCTTCGGTGATCAACGTGGCCGAGGACATCGCCGTGCCCATCGGCAGAATCGCCGACTTGGTGGAAACCCTCCCCGCCCTGGAAGAAAAATACGGCATCGCCACCTACGCGTTCGGCCACGCGGGAGACGGCAACATCCATGTCAATATCACCGCCCCAGACAAGGACCACCCCGGCATCGACGATTGCATCCGGGAGCTGTTTCAAATCACCGTGGACATGGGCGGAACCATATCCGGAGAACACGGCATCGGATTCGCCAAGAAAAATTTCCTCGGCCTGGAACTGTCCGAAACCAGCATAGCGCTTCAAAAAGGAATCAAAAAACTCTTCGATCCCAACATGATTTTGAATCCGGGCAAATTGTTTCCGTAAGGACGCCCTAATGCGCTATTTGGGCCTGCATCGGTCTGCGCCCTTGGAATAGCCCTCCCGGAATTTCAGTTTCAGGGCCGGGTGCTTGATTTTTCCATAGACTTCCCGCAGTTCCGCCTTGATGGCTTCGGGGCTCTCGGCCTGGTGCCTGCATCCCATTTCGTCGCCCGTCTTGTACATCTCCTTCAATTGCTCCGGAGTGGGAGGGGGCCCCGAAGAGCCGTCGTCGAACTTGTCGGGCCCGGGTTTTCCGTCCCATCCTATGTAGGACCTTCTCCGGCTATTGTGGCCGAATTCGAAGGCGGGCTCCAAGATATACTGCGCGTAGGCCTCGGCCGCCGGGATGAGCATCAGCCTTTTCGGATTCGCGGTGTCCACCACGTAGACCTTGCCGTCGATCTTGACCTCCACCCACATATGCCCGCCGCTGTAGTCTCCGCAGGTCGCCGTGCCGCCCACGGCCTTGACATCGGAAAACCGGGAATCCTTCGAACCGAGCAGGACCGAGGCCGCCAGAAACGTCAAGTCTTGGCAGTTGATCTCGGAACCGTCCTTCAGATTGACCATGGTGGCCCCTCCGTTGACCGTTTTGAAAACGCCCATGGTTCCCTCGAAGGTCTTGTCGATTCCCAGGTCGGTGGGACCTGTTTGGTTGATGGTCGTCGGGAGCTTCACCTTGCCGCTGTGGACGAATTTTTGTACGTCCTTGTTGTCGGGCTGAATCAGGATGTGCGGCGAGTCCGAAACGATCAGCCGCCCGCCGATGGCCATGAACGAGACCAGGATCATACCGCCTATGATGTAGACCATGGGCGAAGAAAAATGGTTCAGGTAGAAATGCGCCCGTCCCTGGTTGTCGATCTTATAATCGGTCACCTCCTCGAGAAAGTCGCCGCTTTTCACCACGATGACCAATTGGTCCCCCTTGGCCTTGCGCTGGAGGGATTCGGCCGGGATTTGCATGACGACCTCCACCGGGGAGGCGAATGTCGTGCCCGCTGGTCCCAGCTCGACGGTGGCGGCCTGGACGACGTCGTCCTGGCCGATGTTGGAGTCCGGGTCGCGCTCGAAAACGATTTCCGGTTTTTGGACGGTGATGGGAACGTTTCGGTTCAAAGCGCCCGGAGGCACATTCAGGCTCACGTTTCCCCCTTGCCAGGGTACTTGGCCGCCTTGCGGGCCGACCTCGACTTTCGCTGGCGCTTGGGGTTGGGTTGCGGGAGGACTCGACGGTTCCGGCGGGGGAAGTGTCTTCGGAGGTTCTGCAACGGGCGGGGTTGGCTCTGGCTCGCCAAAGGTTCCCGGATATTCGGATGGAGTCGGCGGCGCCGGGGGGGCGGTTGGCTGGCCTTGCGGGTCGGAACCCACGATGGTCTTCCAGTCGCCCGCTTTGGAACCTTTCGGGAGATTGTATTGTGCAAGCAGACGAGGCGTGGGCTCGGAAATGTTCCCTACGGAATCGCACGGACTTTTCCCGCAGTCCTTTTTCGGAATGCTTTCCGCAAAGGCCCAGGAAAAAGCCGGCGACGACGGAACGGCCAGCAAAAACGCCAAAAGCAAACTCAGGGCGCAACGCGCGCGACATCCGACCGACTTCATGGCAAGCCTCCTTTTGTTAAACGTTTAAAAAAACTCTACTCTCGATTTTCACGGTCGTCAACTCGGGATAATTCACGTGATCTTGGAGAATTATCAGGAAAACAGCGGGATACTCTGCGGTTGAAGGGACGCGGGAGCGTCCCGAAACGCGTTCCCACGCAGGAGCGTGGGAACGAGCAGCCACGCCGGGCTGTCCCTTCGGACTTTGGTTGATTATTGTTCCGATTTGCACTAACGTAGTCTCGTTTCGGGTTTGGTCTTTATTTTTTCGGCCGTACTCACTCCGCCTCGTTCCCACGCTTCGCGTGGGAATGCATACCCGGACGCTTTGCGTCCGCGTCCCGCAAAAGCATGGCCGAATCAAGAACCAGCTCCGTCTATTCAAAAGGGGCCTATCGCGGCATTGGCCCCGACATCGGTCCAATGTTTTGGCCCCGAAGCCACAACCGCCGAACGGAAAGGAGCTTGCGTGTTTGCCATCAACAAGACAAAAATCGTGTGTACCATCGGCCCGGCGTCCCGTTCGCCCGAGGTCATCAAGCAACTGATTCGGGAAGGGATGAACATCGCCCGGCTGAATTTTTCCCACGGGGAGTTCGAAAGCCATGCCGGGGAGATCGACGCCATTCGGCAGGCTTCCAAAGAAACGGGCGTTTCGGTCGCCATCATGGCGGACCTTCCTGGACCCAAGATTCGCGTCGGCGAAATTCGCGACGACCAGATCGACTTGAAGTCCGGCGACAATCTGGTCCTGACCACAGAACCGGCGCTGGGGACCGAGGAGCGGATCGGCGTCGATTTTTCCCCGTTGTGCGCCGCAGTCGACGAAGGGGACATGATTTTCATCAACGACGGTTTCATCCAGCTCGAAGTGGTTCGCGTCCGCGCGCCGGAGGTGGAATGCAAGGTCGTGGTCGGAGGCGAGGTCCGCTCCAGAAAAGGGCTCAACATCCCCGACGTGGACCTGGGGATATCCGCATTCACCGAACACGACCGGCGCTGCATGGAATTCGCCCTGGAACATGGCGTGGACGCCATCAGCCAGTCCTTCGTGGAAAGATCCGAAGACATCGAAGCCGTGAGAAAAGCGGCGCGGTCAATGGGGCACGACCCCTTCATCGTGGCGAAAATCGAGCGTTCCCGAGCCGTGCAAAACCTGGATGCCATCCTGAAGGCAGCCAACGGCATCATGGTCGCGCGCGGAGATCTGGGGGTCGAAATTCCCATCGAGAAAATCGCATCGGTGCAGAAAAAGATCATGAGAAAGGCCAATCGGCTGGGAAAACCGGTCATCACGGCCACGCAAATGCTCGAATCCATGGTCAAAAACCGCCTTCCCACCCGTGCGGAGGCCACCGATGTCGCCAACGCCATCCTGGACGGCGCCGACTGCGTCATGCTGTCCGGAGAATCCGCCGTGGGGGACCACCCGGCGGAAGCCGTCCGCATGCTCCGATCCATCGCGGCGGACATCGAGCCGAACTGCGACGTCTTTTCCCGGCACCGCGTTCCCGATTTCGAATCCGGCGAGAACATGGCCGCCTTCGAGGAAATCATTGCCTTGAGCGTGGCATCTTCCTTGAAATACGTCACGCCTGCGGCAATTTTCGTCCCCACCCGGAGCGGGGCGACGGCAAGACGAATATCGCGATACCGCCTTCCGGTCTGGATCGCCGGGATCAGCTCCGAAAAGAAAACCTGCCGGGACCTGCTGTTTTCCTACGGCGTCCTTCCGGTATTCGAACCGGAGCACCCGCTGGATTGGAAAGGCTGGATCAAATCATGGCTGCAATCCCGGAAAGTCGCCGGAAACGTCGCAATACTCACCGAAGGGCCCTCCAGAAAATACCCGAACCGGAACAATCGCATGGAAATCATCGATTTGCGTAAATCATGAACACTATCGGCAGGAAAACGCCATGATCACGAGAAAAACGGACGAAATGGATTCGACCGGCGTCGAGCCTTCCAAGGCATATGCAGTCCCAGGCAAGGCGGGGAACCTGCGAGTCGCCACGTTCAACTGTTCTCTCTACCGCGACAGGGAGGGCAGGCTGACGGAGGAGCTGGCCGACGGTGGCAACAGCCAAATCGGAAACATTGCCGAGATCGTCCAGCGCGTCAACCCGGACATCGTTTTGCTAAACGAGTTCGACTACGTCGAAGGCGGCCGGGCAGTCGAAAGATTCATGCGAAACTACCTGGAAATCGGCCGGAATGGCGCGGTCCCGGTCGTGTTCGACTTCTACTTCGTGGCAGAAGTCAACACAGGCATACCGTCCGGCGTGGACTTGGACAACGACGGCATCGCCCGGGGGCCGACGGACTCTTTCGGTTTCGGCATGTATCCCGGCCAGTACGGCATGGCCCTGCTCTCCAAGTTCCCGGTCGATTCTGAAAACGCGCGCACGTTCCGGAAATTCCTATGGAAGGACATGCCGGACAGTTCCATGCCGGAGGGTTACTACTCGGCCGAGGCCCGCGAGATCTTCCGGCTCAGCTCCAAGAGCCACTGGGACGTTCCTGTGGACATCGACGGCACGGCCCTGCACGTGCTGTGCAGCCATCCGACCCCGCCGGTCTACGACGACGGCGACGCGGCCGACGGCGCGGTGGATTGGAACGGAAGGCGCAACCACGACGAAATCCGCTTCTGGGCCGACTACGTCACACCGGGCCGGGGCCGCTACATCTACGACGACAACAAGACCGCTGGCGGCCTGGACGCCGGGCGGCGATTCGTCATTCTGGGCGACCAGAACGCGGACCCGGACGAAGGCGACAGCTATCAACACGCCATCCGCCAGTTGCTTTGCAATCCCATGGTCAATTCGACGCTTGTGCCGAAAAGCCCCGGGGCCGTCGATTTCGGCGCGGACCCCGACGTCACTGCCACCTGGGGCTTGCGCGCGGACTATGTCCTTCCGTCGGCCTTCGGCCTGGCGGCAGTGCAAGGCGAAGTCTTCTGGCCCCCACGCAGCGACCGCTTGCATCGTCTGGTGGAAAACGACTGCGCCAGCTCCGACCACCGTCTCGTTTGGATGGACTTGGCCTTTGCCGCGAGTCGTGTTTCATGAACGGTCAGTTGTTCAAAAACGGCGAAAATTTTCTGTCGTCCCTTGTATGGTCGATGTTGCCAAATGAGTCCGAATGGAAAATAGGGGGGCTGGGGCGCTACGAAAAATAGGAAACCGCGTTTTCAAAAATGGCAAGTCCCAAGGGGGGGAAGCCCAGTTCCCGGGGGCTTGTCTTTTTTCGTTTGGCAATTTCCTTGACGCGTGTCCATTCCGGGTGGCTGGTTTCGTGGACGAAGGCCTCGGGGTGGGGCATGAGGCCGAACACCCTTCCGGTGGAGTCGCACACGCCGGCGATGTCGTTCATGGAGCCGTTGGGATTGAAAGGGAATTCGCCGCCCGCCGGGTTGCCGTCAGGCAGAGCGTACCGGGCGACCGATTGTTTTCGGTCGGACAATATTTTCAATACGGCGTCGTCCGCGATGAATTTTCCTTCTCCATGGCGAACGGGAAGCTCCATGCGGGAAATGCCGCGCGTGAAGACACAGGGGGAATCGGGGTCGATTCTCAGGTAGACCCAATCGTCGCGAAACCGTCCGCAATCGTTGTAGGTCAATGCGGCGGACCTGTCCCGGTAGTTGCCGTCGATTCCGGGCAGCAGGCCCAGGTTCACGATGGTTTGAAAGCCGTTGCAAATGCCGAGGACCAGGTTTCCGCGCTCGATGAATCTCTGGATTTTCTCGCCGAGGTTGGTCTTCATCCGGACCGCCTGGACAACGCCGGCGCCGTGGTCGTCTCCCCAGCTGAATCCGCCGATGAAGGTCATGATCTGAAAATCGTCCAGGGAGGCTTCGCCGTCGATGAGGGAGTTGATATGCACCCTTTCGGCTTGCGCGCCCGCCAAGCGGAACGCGTGGGCGGTTTCATGATCGCAGTTGAGGCCGTATCCGGTCAGCACCAATGCTCGCGTCTTGCTCATATGTCTTCTCCGTGTCCCAAAATTGGAATCGGTTTGTTTAGAGGTTTTTAAAAGGGCGTTTCCAGGCGGCTTTCATGCCGAAAACGTTCAGCCGCAGGATTTCGTCCGCCCCTTTTTTAATGTTCAAATCCGGGGTTTCCATGATTTTTCCGACGCATGCGTGGGCGATGCCCTGGAAAAGCTTGTGGAAAGTCTCCTTGTTCTCCGGCGCCACCGTAACGACAAACCGGCCCGGAGTTTCCGAAAACAGGAGCGTGTCGATTCTTGCCGCGCCATCGCAGGGGACAAGATCCAGATCGATTTCCATGCCAAGGTGCCCGGCCATTGCTACCGTGGCCAGAGCAACTCCTATACCGCCCCGATAGATGCCTTTGGCCGACGCCACCAGTTCCTTGTCCATGGCCCGGTTCAAGGCGCGATAGGAAACAGCGAACTTGGCGGGCTCGACTTTCGGGACGTTCATTCCCACATACCCCAAGTGTTCGTAATATTCGGAACCGCCCAGTTCGTTCCGGGTATTTCCCACGATGAAAACCAGATCGCCCGGGAACTTGGCGTCGGGAGTGACACATTTGAAGACGTCCTCGACCTCGGAGACGGCGGAAAACTGTAGGGTCTCCAGGGCGGACACCTTGTGGGTCTCGCCGTATGCTCCGGCCAGGTGGCCGTCCACGTACATGCTGTCTTTTCCCGAGAGAAGCGGTATTTCGTAGGCGAGGCAGATATCGCGCAGGGCCTTGCAGGACCTTGCCAGCTGCGCGGCCTTGAACTTGCCGTCGGGGTTTTTCACGGCGTCGAACCCGATGGCAGGCCAGCAGAAGTTGTCCACGCCCCCGATGTGCGCGGGATTGCCTCCCACGGCCACCACCCGCCGGACAGCCTCGTCGATGACGCAGGCGGTCATGTGATAGGCGTCGATGGCCGAATATTGGGGAAGCAGGGATTGGGAGAACGCCAGTCCCTTGTCCGACTCCAGCACCGGCCGGATCACCGCCGCGTCTCCATGGACGTCGCGCCCCGCTCCGATCATCGGCTTGATCACGCTGGTGCCTTGCACTTCGTGGTCGTATTGCCGCGCGATCCATTCCTTGGAGCAGATATTGGGCCGAGCCAGAATATCGAGCAGAAGCTTTCCCATGTTTTTCGGTACGCCCAGAACCGGTTCGAAAAGCCCCCGGTCTTCCGGCGGGATCCATTCCGCCTCGAACTCCCACTGGGGAAAGCCGGATTGCAGAAGGTCCATGTCCACATAGGCACAGGTCTTTCCGCCGTAGGCCACATGGAGTTTTCCCGAGTCGGTGTACTGGCCGATCACCGTGCTCTCCACGGCGTGTTTTTTGGAAAGGGCCATGAAGCGGTCTTGGTCTTCGGGCTTGATGGACACGGTCATGCGTTCCTGGGACTCGGAGATCCAGATCTCCCACTGGTCCAGGCCTTCGTATTTCAACGGGGCCTTCTCCAGGTCGATCCTGACGCCGTTGCTGAAGCGGGCCGATTCCCCGATGGACGATGAGAGTCCGCCGCCGCCGTTGTCCGTGATGAATTGGATCAGCCCTTCGTCTCTGGCCTCCAGCAGGAAATCGTGCATTTTCTTCTGGGTGTACGGATCGCCGATCTGGACATGCCCTGCCGGCGTGTTCTCCGAAAAGGTTTCCGAGGCTGCGGTGACGCCGTGAATGCCGTCCTTGCCGATTCGTCCACCGCACATGATGGTCAGTTCGCCGGGGGATGTCTTCTTTTTCTCTGCCGGGGTGCCTTTGACCAAAGCGGGAATCAGTCCCAAGGCGGTCACGAACACCAGGCATTTTCCCATGTATCCCGGATGGAACAGGACCTGGCCGAACGGAGTGGGGATGCCGCTTTTGTTGCCGCCGTCCCGGACCCCTTCCACTACGCCGTCCAGAAGGCGTCTGGGATGGAGTTTGGGCTTGAGCGGACCGTCGTAGTCCCTGGGGCCGACACAGTAGCCGTAGCTGCCCATGATGAGCTTAGAGCCTTTGCCCGTGCCCAGCGGGTCGCGGTATACGCCCACGATTCCCGTGATGGCGCCTCCGTAGGCCTCCATGTTCGAGGGAGAGTTGTGGGTTTCGCCGGTGATCACGTAATAGTGGTCGTCGTCGAATTCGCCCACGCCGGCGTTGTCCCACAGCACGGACTTCACCCACGGCTTTTTCTCCATCAGCTCAAGGGTCGGCGCTTCGATGCAGGTCTTGAACAGACTGTCGATCTCCTCGGACTCGCCCGACGACATGTCCTTATAATGAAACAGGCCTCGGAACGTGTTGTGATTGCAATGGTCGCTTCGGGCCTGGGAAATGTATTCCAGCTCCAGGTCGGTGGGATCGGCCAGACCGACCTCGGCCCTTTCCTTTCGCACACGTTCGTCCAGAAAATATGCCCGGATCGTGGGAATGTCCTTGGGATTCAAAGCCAGATTTCTCTGGTCGCTGATCTTTAAAAGGGCTTCGTCGCTCTCCATGGAAATGGCGGTCACCCGGGGTTCGTGGTCGAGCACCACTCGCGGGCAGATGCAGCCGATTCCTTGGGCCGGGTCCCAATCCTCCTTGCCGTAGACGTGCCATTGCTGGATGATATCGTTGGCCAAAAGCTCGCTGGCAATTTTATCGGCGTCTTCCGCTGTCAGGTCCTTTCCCGTCAGGCAGTATCGCTTGGAAGTGTAGATCGCCTGTTCCGGGGAAAATCGAATCCCCAAAACATCCTCGGCCGCCTCCACGGCGGTGCTACCTGGGTTGTCCCGAACGCCGGGGCGGTACCCGATCCACACGATGCGGTCGAATTCCACGGCAAGGGGTTCGTAGGAGGAAATCTGGGTGACCGGGTTCGTGAAAACCTCGGTTTGCAATTTTTTCAATTGGTCCGCAGAGAGGTCGGCGTCGATGGTGACAATGTGCACCGTGCGAACGCTCTCCGTTCGTATGCCGAAATAATCCGCCGCCTTTTTTCGAACACCTTCTCCCTCGGCGTCGAAAAGTTCCGGCTTCAAAGTGATCTCAAGTCGATGGGGCATGGTTGAATCGCCTCTTTTTTGGCTGGGGCTTTGTTGGCCGGGGCCAAAAGCCTGAAAAAGATTAGTTGAACCAATATCGGGTTATGTCATTGTAGAAAACGAAAATCATCAGGGAAATCAGGATGAAGATGCCCGCCTGTTGCGCCACTTCCCTGACCCTTATGCTGACCGGTCTTCCGATCAGAAGTTCGATGAAGAAGAAAAGCAGGTGGCCGCCGTCGAGAACGGGAATGGGCAGGAAATTGAGGATTGCCAGGTTGACGCTCAACAAGGCGGTGAAGAACGCTAGGTTCGCCATGCCTTGCTCCGCCTGCTGTCCGGCCAGTTCGGCGATCATGATGGGACCGCCGAGGGTTTTGGTGGACAGGGTGCCCTGTATCAGCTTGACGATGCTCATGACGGTGAGTTCCATCACGCGATAGGTCTGCACAAAACTCTGTCCGGCGGCCTCCAAGGGGTTCAGGCGTTTTTCCACGACCTCGGTGGACGAGGTGATTCCGATCACGTACCGCTGGATCTTCTCCCCGAAAAGATTGACGTCCTCCTGCGATTTGGGCGATATGGAAACATCGAGCCTCTCCCCGCCTCTTTTTATTTGGAAAGCCAGAACCTTGCCGCCGCTGTCGGAAATAATCTTGGCCATTTCGTCCCAGGAGGATACCGCTGCGCCATCGATGGACTTGACTTCGTCTCCGGCTTCCAGACCTGCCGCCTGTGCCGGGGTGTTTTCCGCCACCGAGCCCACGATGGGTTTCCGGATGTACATGCCGGAAACCTGAAATATGAAATAAAAGATGATTACGGCCAGGATCAGATTGAACGTGGGCCCTGCCGCCACAATGAGAATTTTCTTCCACACGCTCTTGTGCGTGAAGGACAGGGGGATGTCTTCGGGGGCGATTTCCGCGTCGGGTTCCTCTCCCACCATTTTGACGAAACCGCCCAGCGGGATGGCGGACAAACGGTAATCCGTGATTCCGACTTTTTTTCCGAACAGCCTGGGGCCGAACCCCAGGGAAAACTTTTCCACGCCGACCCCGAACAGCCTGGCGACCAGAAAATGTCCCAGTTCATGGAAAAAAATCAATACTCCGAGTACGACGACGAACGCGAATACACTTGTAGTCATTTCTAATTTCAGCTTTTTTTGTTACGATTTGCAATTCGGGAGAAAGGCGATCCAATGCCGCTGTTCTCCGATAAGCCAACAGCCAATATAATTCCGATATGTTTTCTGCGCAAACCGTTTTTCCTCGATTCATTCGGAGCGGCATGGAAATTCGGGGCTTGGTTTTCACTTCGGCCGGTTTTCATTCAACAGTTTCGATCATCGCCTGGATTCCGGGTCTAAAACAAGCTCCGCCCGAAATGAGGACGTTGGTTGGCCGACTTCAACCAAACACCGGAATTCGCTATCGCTCCTCAGCCCTGCGGGCCGCCTCTTTTTGCGCGGTTTGCCGCGCCCAGCGATCCGACGCGAGGATTTCGTCGAGTCCAGGCGAGGAGACCGTTTGGTGATCGGCGCAAACTTTCTCTATGATTCGAGGGATATCGAGGAACCGTATCTTTTCTTGCAGAAAGTTCTCCACGGCAATTTCATTGGCGGCGTTCAAGACTGCGGGCAAGGTGCCTCCGACGCGGCAGGCCTTCATGGCCAAGGCGAGGCAGGGAAATTTTTCCAGGTCGGGTTCTGCGAACGTAAGGGTCCCTATAGAAGAGAAATCCGGCACGGGCAGGCCGATATCCAAACGTTCCGGATAGGAGAGCGCGTATGCGATGGCCCCCCTCATGTCGGGAACGGACAGTTGCGCGATCACGGAACCGTCCCGGTACGCGACCATGGAATGGACGATGCTCTGGGGATGCACCACCACCTGGATTCTATCAGGCTCCACGTCGAACAGCCATTTGGCTTCGATCACCTCCAGCCCCTTGTTCATGAGCGTGGCAGAATCGATGGTGATTTTTTGACCCATCTGCCAAGTGGGATGGTCCAAGGCGTCCCGAAGCTCGATCTTTTCGAAGCGGTCCTTGGGCAGGGAAAAGAAGGGCCCCCCGGAGGCGGTGAGCAAAATCCGATGGAAATCTTCCTTGCGCTGGCCGGAAAGACACTGGAAAATGGCGCTGTGTTCGCTGTCCACGGGAAGGATGGCGACATTCGTCTCCCGGGCTTTGTCCATCACCAGTTCGCCCGCCATCACCAGAGTTTCCTTGTTCGCCAGGGCGATGTCCTTGCCCGCCTCGATGGCCGCCAGGGTCGGAAGCAGGCCGGCAGCCCCAACCACGGCGGTCACAAGAATGTCTGACTCCTCCAACGAGGCCGCCTCGAGGTATCCGTCCCGGCCGAAAAGAACCTGGACGTTCGAAGACCCCGGAAGCGTTTCTTTCAATTTTTCGGCGTGTTGCTCGTCTATGGCGACGGCGACTTTCGGGGAAAACCTGCGGATTTGCTCTGCGAGAAGCTCGATGTTCGTTCCCGCAGCCAGAGAAACGACCTGGAAACGGTCAGGAAACCTTTCCGCAATTTTCAATGTATTTCTGCCGATGGACCCCGTGGAACCGAGTACGGAAATTCGCTTCATTTGATATCCTTGAAAGAGGACTTCCGTCGGAAAATCACGGCAATGTCCCTGGTGTTTGCCAACCTAAAAGCCCAAGCCGCCCTCCGCGAAGATGACGAAAAAATACATCACGGGGGTCGCGAAAAGAAGAGCGTCGATTCGGTCCAGGATTCCGCCATGGCCCGGAAGGATGAATCCGGAGTCTTTCACTCCCGACATGCGCTTCAGCCCGGATTCGAAAAGGTCCCCGATCTGCCCGGCAGCTCCGATGCCTATGAAAAACAACAGGCACGCCATCCAAGGCACATGAGGAAACAGGAAGAACTTGAAAATGGTCCCTACAAGAATGTTTGCCAGAATTCCCCCGGCCGCTCCTTCCCAAGTCTTTCCGGGACTCACCGAGGGACTGAGCTTGTGGCGGCCCAGATATGTCCCGAAATAATAGGCGCTGATGTCGCCTGCGAAAATGATGGCGAGCAGAAAAAAGATCCACATCATGCCTTCGGGGCCTTGCCTTATCAGCACCAAAAGAGACAAGGTCGTCGAAATATAGACGCTCCCCTGAGTCTGGGCCCGCAAGGGCTTGATGATCTCAGGGTCTTTTTTGAACATCGCCAGAAAAACGACGGAGGTCAATAGAAGATTGAGGGTCAACGCGACCACCATCATTTCGATACCGAAAAAGTGAGCGGCGGCAATGATCAGGAGAGAGGAGATAAAACCGAGCACCATTGCCGGATGCGGACGTGTTTCATAGGAAATGAAAATGATCGCGAAGTATTCCCAGAGGGACAGGACACAGCCGACGGCGATCAGGGCGGCGAACGCCAGTCCGCCTTGGTAGATCAGGTAAAAAAGGACCGGCAGGGCGACAATACTGGTGATCCATCTTTTAAGATGCATGTTGTTCAGCCTTTCGTCCGGGATGGTAACGCCGCGCCGACGCACTGTCGTGTGCGCCTCGACACGACCGATTGAATGAAAGGAACCTGCTATACCTTTCCGAACCTCCTGTCGCGTTTTTGGTATTCTTTCAAGATCGACAAGAACTCTTCCTCCCCGAAATCGGGCCAGAGGGTTTCGGTGATGAAAATTTCGGAATAGGCGAGCTGCCAAAGCAGGAAATTGCTGATTCTCATTTCTCCGCTGGTCCGTATCATGATGTCGGGATCGGGAGCGCCGGCGGTGTATAGGTGGTCGGCGACCACGCTTTCGTCTATGGAATCCGGGTCCAGCCCCCCCGCCTTGGCCTTGGCCGCGATCAGGCGGGTCATGCGCACGAGTTCGGCGCGCCCGCCGTAGCTCAAGGCCAAATGGACGTTCATCGCCTTGTTTCGACTTGTCAGGTTCATTACATCGACAAGACTGGCTCTCACGTCCTCTGGCAGCCGCTCCAACTGCCCTATGACATCCAGGCGGATTTCCTTGTCCATCAAATCCTGGCGTTCGGACTCCAGAAATCTCTTCAATAGCGTCATCAGAGCCGAGATTTCGGTTTTTGGACGATTCCAGTTTTCCGTGGAAAAAGCGTACAGAGTCAGGTGCTTCACGCCGATTTCGCGGCAGACACGGACCACGGTGCGCACGGTTTCCGCGCCCTTCTCATGGCCCTTTACCCGGTTTAAAAAGCGCTTCTTCGCCCATCGCCCGTTGCCGTCCATGATAATGGCAACATGGGCGGGAAGACGCTCGGGGTTCAATTGCCTGCGGATTTCCGATGAGAGATTAGAATTCAAGGATTTCCTTTTCTTTTTCCTTGAAAATCTTGTCGATTTCTTCGATGTACTCGTCGGTGATTTTCTGGACCTGTTCCTGGGCCTTGTAGGCGTCGTCCTCGGATATGTCGCCGTCCTTTTTGAGACTCTTGAGCATGTCGTTGGAATCCCGCCGAATGTTTCGAATGCCGATCTTGTAATCCTCGCAGGTGCCGGCCACCATTTTGACCAGCTCCTTTCTCCTTTCCTCCGTAAGCGGGGGAATGGCGAGGCGTATGATTTTTCCGTCGCTGGCCGGAGTCAGGCCCAAATCGGACTTCAGAATCGCTTTTTCGATATCCTTGATCACCGACACGTCCCACGGCTGGATCACCATAAGCCTGCTTTCCGGAGTCGAAATCGTGGACATCTGATTCAAAGGGGTCGGCGTACCATAGTAATCGACCCGAATGCCGTCGAGAAGGGAGGCTGAAGCGCGACCGGTGCGAATGCGTTTCATGTCGCTCTTCATGCTGGTGATGGACTTCGCCATCCTATCTCGGGTTTCTTCGTATATTTCATCGATCATAAAGGCCTACCTTCTGTGTTAAGGAAATATCATGCAATCGTCGGGCTCGGCCGACAGCGAAATCGTATTCGGCAAAATCGTGTTCGGCAAGGCGGCTGTCAATTGTCGATCACTGTTCCGATCCGTTCTCCGCAGACCGCCTTTCGAATATTGCCCTGCCCCTTGAGGTCGAATACCATCAGGGGCAGCTTGTTGTCCATGGCAAGGGATATTGCCGTCATATCCATGACATGGAGCTGTCTTTCCAACACCTCCATGTAGCTGATCCTTGGAATGAACTTGGCGTCGGCATTTGCGACCGGGTCCGAATCGTAAAGTCCGTCCACCTTCGTGGCTTTCATCAGGATCTGCGCGTGTATTTCCTGGGCGCGCAGCACAGCCGCAGTATCGGTTGTGAAATATGGATTTCCGGTACCGGCGGCGAAGATTACGACGCGCCCCTTTTCCAGATGCCGTATCGCGCGGCGCATGATATAGGGCTCGGCCACTTCGTACATGTTGATGGCGGATTGCACGCGGGTCTGTATGCCGTTGTCCTCCAAGGCGTCCTGGAGAGCGATGCTGTTGATGACGGTGGCGAGCATCCCCATGTGATCGGCCGACGCCCTGTCCATCCCGTAGGACGAGGCGGCGACGCCCCTGAAGATGTTGCCGCCGCCAACCACGATCGCCACTTGAACGCCGAGATCCACGACGGAGCGGACCTCGGCGGAAACGTACCGGAGCATGTCCGGACTGATTCCGAACTCCTGGTCCCCCATCAGGGCTTCGCCGCTGAGCTTCAGAAGTATTCTTTCGAACCGGGTCTGTGCCAAAGCTTCAGGACTCCTCCCCTATCTGGAACCTTGCGAAACGTTTGACGGTGATTTTCTCGCCGGTCTTGGCCACGGTGTCGTTGAGAACGTCCTGGACGGACAAGGACGTATCCTTGATGTATTGCTGTTCCAGCAGGCAGTTCTCCTTGAAGAATTTCTTGAGCTTGCCCTCGGCGATTTTCTCGACGACATTTTCGGGTTTTCCGGTTTCCAAAGCCTGGGCCTTGTAAATTTCCTTCTCTTTTTCGATGATCGCCGCAGGCACATCTTCGGGGGTGATGCCCACGGGATTGGCAGCCGCGATCTGCATGGCTATGTTTTTCGCGAATTCCTGGAAAGAATCGGTCTTGGCCACGAAATCGGTCTCGCAGTTGACCTCGACCAACACGCCGATTTTTCCTCCCATGTGAATGTAGGACTGCACAACGCCTTCGTGGGTCGCCCTGCCTGCGCGTTTCTGCGCGGTGGCCAGCCCCTTTTTTCTCAGAAAATCCATCGCCTTGTCCATGTCCCCGTCGCAATTGGACAAGGCTTGCTTGCAATCCATGATACCAGCCCCGGTCTTCTCCCGAAGCTCCTTTACCATCTCCGCGCTAACTCCACTCATTTTATGTGTCTCCCCTGTTTTTATCCTGATTAATCTTCCGCGACGGTTTCTTCGACCTCGGCTTCGACATCGCCGGTGGCCGAGCGCTTGATAATTTCGACGACGGGCCCCTCGGTGCCGTCCGAAATGATCTTTCTCTCTCCGGGTTTCAATTCCTCGCCTGCCGCGACGAACTCGGAAACTTCCTCGTCCGTCTTGTCGGCCTCGGCCTGGCGTCTCTCTTCCAGTTCATTGGCGCCATCGATGCAGGCATCGGCAATCCTGGAGGTGATCAGGCGAATGGAACGAATGGCGTCGTCGTTGCCCGGAATGAGATAGTCGATATCGTCGGGATCGCAGTTGGTGTCCACGATCGCCACGATCGGAATGTTAAGGCGTCTTCCCTCGCGGACCGCTATGGACTCGTTTTTGGGATCGACCACGAAAATCGCTCCCGGCAGCTTTTCCATGTGCCTGATTCCGCCGAGCGTGTTGTCGAGCTTTTTTCGTTCCTTCTGAAGCTTCAGTCCTTCCTTTTTCGTGTACAAAGCGATGGAACCGTCGTTTTCGATCTGGTTGAGGTGGTTCAGACGGTCGATGCTCTTCTTGATTGTCTGAAAATTGGTGAGCATGCCGCCGAGCCAGCGGTTGTGCACGTAGAACATCTCGCAGCGGTTCGCCTCTTCGTAGATGGATTCCCTCGCCTGCTTTTTGGTCCCGACGAACAGGACCGACTTGCCGTTTGCGACCGTATCCTTTACGAAATCGTAGGCGGTCCTGAACATCCGCACGGTTTTCTGCAAATCGACAATGTAGATGCCGTTTCTGGCGCCGAAGATGAAAGGTTTCATCTTGGGGTTCCAGCGCTTGGTCTGGTGGCCGAAATGAACGCCGGCTTCCAGAAGCTCTTTCATGGTGATGTAAGCCATTTTGGTCTCCTTATTTCTTTGGTTTTTCCTTCGCCCGTTTCATCCCTGTTTTCCACCTTCTCCGCCGCGACTGGCGCTAAAGGCTTGTCGCGACCGGCAAAAAGCACCGAAAAACAAGTCCAGGGCGTGCGAATTTGTAAATCGAGAATCCATATCAGATTCAAGTTGGTTCCGCAAGCCTAAATCTAAAAAAGTATCTCTATCCAACAGCCGTTCCTCTTTTTTTCATGATGGCCAACCGGTCCAGCCCGGCGTAATCCTTGACGATCTCGACGGATTCGAAAGCTTTCTCATTTTTCGCCGCCGATTCGACCCCCGCCGCCTGGTCGTATCCCATTTCCAGAATCAGATAGCCTCCGGATTTCAAAAAGGCGGAAGCCCGGCCGATGAGCAGACTCAGGCTCGCCAGGCCGTCCGACCCGCCGTCCAGGGCAAAACGAGGCTCATAGTCCCTGACTTCCGGTTCAAGGCCTGAAATTTCGCCCGCAGCCACGTAGGGAGGATTGGAAACGATCAAATTGAAAAAACTGGCTTCCGGCTTCAGCGGGGCGAACCAGTCTCCGACGAAAAAGCGGACCGAATCGGCCAAACCGTGCTTTTCCGCGTTTTTTCCGGCGATTCGCAAGGCCTTTTCGGAGCGGTCTGAGGCGAAATATCGGTTCTGTGGACGCTCGGCGGCCAGCGCCAGGATGATCGCCCCGGAACCGGTTCCCAATTCCAATACGTTCCAAACAATGTCCTGTCCGACCCCCGGCATCCGCTCAATGGCCTGCTCCACCAAACACTCCGTCTCGGGCCGGGGGATCAGAACATCCGTTGTCACCGCAAGCTCCATGGACCAGAATTCCTTGGACCCCACGATATAGGCCACAGGTTCCCTTTTGGCGCGCCTTTTGATCAAGGCCTTGTATTCGGCCAGCTCCTCGGCGCTTAGAGGCTGGTCGTAGCGCAAGTACAGATCGATCCGACTAAGACCCAGGGCATGGGCCAAAAGAATCTCCGCCGCCATCCGGGGACCCTCTATTCTAAGGGATTTGAAATAGGAGGTCGTCCACTGCAGGACTTTAAGGATTGTCCAGACCGGCTCCCTGGTTTGCATCGCCTTGTCCGCCGATTTCCGCATTCTGCAACATTTCAGCTTGGTAATGGGTTGAAAGGCTGTGGATGATTTCATCCAGATCGCCTTGCAATATGGCTTCCAGCCGGTAGAGGGTCAACCCGATCCGGTGATCGGTCACCCGTCCCTGGGGGAAATTGTAGGTCCTGATGCGTTCGCTGCGATCCCCGCTTCCGATCTGGCTTTTTCTTTCCGCCGACCGTTTCTGGTCCTGTTCCCGGGTCATACGGTCCAAAAGCCTCGCGCGGAGGACCTTCATGGCCTTGGCCTTGTTCTTGTGCTGGGATTTTTCGTCCTGGCAGGTCACCACCAGTCCCGTAGGAAGGTGGGTGAGCCGAACAGCCGAGTCCGTGGTGTTGACCGATTGTCCGCCAGGCCCCGTCGAGCGGTACACGTCCACCTTGATCTCCCCCGGGTCGATGTCCACTTCCACCTCCTCCGCTTCGGGAAGCACGGCCACGGTGACTGCGGAAGTATGGATTCGCCCCTGGGTTTCCGTCGTGGGGACCCGCTGCACGCGATGGGTCCCGCTTTCGTATTTCAGGTAGCTGTAAGCCCCTTTGCCCTGAATCATGGCGATTATCTCCTTGAAACCTCCCGTGCCGGTCTCGTGCTGAGCCATGATCTCCACTTTCCATCGGCGCACTTCCGCGTATCTCGCATACATGCGAAACAGATCGCCGGCGAACAAGGCGGCTTCCTCTCCGCCGGTGCCCGCTCTGATTTCCAGCAGAACATTCTTCTCGTCGTTGGGGTCTTTGGGCATCAGAAGGACCCTCAGTTCCTGCTCCAGACCGTCGCTCTTATTGGTCAAAGCGTCGATCTCGGCTCTTGCGAGTTCCTTGATTTCGGGATCGGAGTCCCTGAGAAGCTCCTGGCTCTCTTCGATTCCCTCAATGGCTTTCTTATAAGACCGATAAACGCTGACGATCTTGTTCAAATCGGAGTGTTCCTTGGCGTACTTCTCGTATTTTCCTCGGTCCTGAACGACCTCGGGATCGCCTAGAAGCTTCTCCAACTTGACGAATTGTTTTTCGACGCCTTCTAATTTTTCCAGCATGTTCCTGGTACCCGACAATAAAACGGGGGCACGGCCCGCTTGCGCCTACCCCCCATTTTGCGAAGTTTAATGTTAATTGTCTTTCTGAAACTTCTCGTATTTCTTGCGAAATCTTTCGATCCTGCCGGCAGTATCGACCAGCTTTTGTTTTCCCGTGAAAAAGGGATGGCACTGGGAGCATATTTCCACGCGAATATCCGTTTTCGTGGAACCTACTTCGAGCACGTTTCCGCACGCGCACGTGATCGTGGTTTGTTTGTAGTCCGGGTGAATATCTTTTTTCATTTGTTTCCTGATCTCCTCGGTTTTTTCTTATTGTTGATTTTGATTTTATCAGGTGTTCATGGAATCCAGAAAAGCCTTGTTGCTTTTCGTGCCGGTCATCTTATCGAGCAGAAATTCGAGACTGTCCGCAGGGTTCAGGGAAGAAAGCAGCTTTCTGAGTATCCAGACCCTGTTGAGAACGTCCTTTGGCAGAAGAAGCTCCTCCTTCCTCGTACCCGATTTCTTGATGTCGATGGCCGGAAACAGACGCTTGTCGGCCAGACGCCTGTCCAGCTGAAGCTCCATATTGCCGGTGCCCTTGAACTCCTCGAAAATGACCTCGTCCATGCGGCTTCCGGTATCCACGAGCGCCGTGGCTATGACCGTCAGGCTTCCCCCGCCCTCTATGTTTCTCGCGGCGCCGAAGAACCGTTTGGGGCGCTGCAACGCGTTGGAATCGACGCCGCCGGAGAGCACCTTTCCGCTGGGCGGCATGACGGAGTTGTACGCCCTTGCCAGTCGAGTGATACTGTCGAGCAAAATAATCACGTCCTTTTTGTGTTCAACCAGTCTCTTGGCTTTTTCGATGACCATCTCGGCGACTTGGACGTGTCTTTCGGCGGGCTCGTCGAAGGTGGAACTGACCACCTCGCCGCGCACGCTTCGCTCCATGTCCGTGACTTCCTCGGGACGTTCGTCGATGAGAAGCACGATCAGAACGATGTCCTTGTGGTTGGTCGTGATGCTGTTGGCGATGAATTGAAGAAGCATGGTCTTGCCCGAACGGGGGGGGGAGACGATCAGCCCCCTCTGGCCGAAGCCGATGGGGGTCAGAAGGTCCATAATCCGGGTGGAATAGTTGTCCGAATCCGTTTCCAGCTTGATCTTGCGTTCCGGATAAAGCGGGGTCAGATTATCGAATAGAATTTTGTCTCTGGCGATTTCCGGATCTTCGTAGTTGACCGCTTCGACCTTCAGAAGAGCGAAATATCGCTCGGAATCCTTGGGTTGGCGGATCTGTCCCGACACGGTGTCGCCCGTCTTCAGGTTGAACCGGCGGATCTGGGATGGCGAAACGTAGATGTCGTCGGGGCCGGGCAGATAGTTGTAGTCCGGCGCCCTCAGAAAACCGAACCCGTCTGGAAGAATCTCCAGCACTCCTTCGCCATAGATAAGGCCGTTCTTTTCGATTTGAGCCTGAAGCAGTGCGAATATGAGTTCCTGTTTCCGCAACCCGGCCGCGCCTTCAACCTTGAGCTTCTTGGCCAACTGAGTCAGTTCGCTGATTTTTTTCTCTTTCAATTCACTTAGGTTCATCACCTTATACCCCACAGCTTAAAACATTTTTAATCAATGGTATGGTCGAGTTTCCAAGATTTTTGCGACGATTTATTCCGCACGGTCCAGATGGTCGGAGGCCGGTGGTTCGAAATCCGGAATAGAATATCGCGGATTGGATTCGAAAGGTTTTCAAGGCACCTTGCTTGTTGCCGAATTACACCCGATATGTATATTTTTGGTTTTCCATGTCTGTAATGCAGTTCATGCAAATTGCCGTTTTAACGGCGGGCAAATCTCATCGTGCAGTTTCCAATCCTGCGGGACCTCTGTCATAGGACCTTGATACAAGCCATTTGGGACTACTGAAGAAATTCGTTTGATTAACGTGGTTATTATCGAAGATTTCTCGGAAATACTGTACTCCGCAAGGCAGGCGCAAGCGTCTTTAAGATTCCTATAACATGGCGCGATCCATGTCAAGAGCTTTTATCGTTTAACGAGGGCTCAAACAGCCGAAAATACATTTTTTTCACGTCTTTTTCGAGACGCTCCAAAGATCCGACGTTGCGAAGGACCCAATCGGCCCGTCGCGCCTTCTCCGACTCAGGCATCTGCAACCCCACCAAGGCCTTCGCCCCGGTCTCGTCCAAATCGTCCCTTCGGGTCAATCTCCGAATCCTGGACTGCTCGTCGGAGAACACCGCCACCACCGCGTCGAACATTTTCTCCAGCCCCAATTCGAATAGCAACGGGACCTCCATAACCAGGTTTTCGCCAGTTCGCCGAGCGTTTTCGAGCTTTTCGCGCATCATACGGATAATTTCCGGATGCACGATTTTCTCAAGCGCTTCCTTTGCCTCGGGGTCAGCGGTAATGATCTCCCGAAGCAACCTTCTGTTCAAGCCGCCGTCTCTCTGCAAAACTCGCCGGCCGAAACGCTCCACAATCCTACGATATCCGCTCGTTCCGATCTCCACTGCGTCGCGGGCAAAGCAATCCGCATCGTATACGACCAGACCGAATCGCTTCAACATCTCGCAAACCGCAGATTTCCCAGAACCAGCCCCTCCCGTTACGGCGACTCTGATACCATCATTGACCATTGGATTGTCTTGATGAAAACGGAGGCATGTGCCGTGTCGCATATAAAATGGTGTGTATTAAAGAGGTCCCTTGTTAGGCTTGCCGAATTTGCCTGTCCACTGTTTTTATCGAGGATGGAATATGACCCAATGCGAATGGCAAGTCAAGACAATTTTGCGGAAATTGCAAATATGTCCGAAAAAAAAATCTTTTTGGGGTTGAAAATTCGAAAATTACGGTGTATAAGAAATAGTTTATATAATTAAGTCTAAAAACATCGAACCGTTCTTTTCGGGCGGCAGATGGAAAAAAGGGGGCGAACCATTTGAAGGCAATCGAGGTGAAAGTCTACGACAACGACCTTGAAAAAGCCATGAGAATTTTGAAGAAAAAAATTCAAAACGACGGGCTTTTCAAGCGTCTGAAGCTTAAAAAAAGCTACGAGAAACCGAGCGAATACCGCCGTCGTAAACAGCGAGAAGCCTTGAGGCGGCAGCGAATAGCGGCTTCGAGAAAATATCGGTAACGACGGACGAAACCAAAAGACGAAAAGAAACCCGGCGGATCAGTTTGACGCCGGGTTTTTTTGGTTGAAAGCCATGAACACCTCTGATCGATACCAACGTTGCCTGGAGACCATGTTCGGCCTCAGGCGATTCGGAATAAAACTGGGTCTGGATACCATTTCCGGAATACTGGATGGCCTGGGAGACCCGCACAAGAAATTTAAATCCGTGCATGTGGCCGGAACCAACGGCAAGGGTTCCATCGCGTCTTATATTTCCAGAATGCTCATGGAATCGGGATGCCGGGTCGGGCTTTACACGTCCCCGCACTTGGTGAAATTCAACGAAAGAATCCGCATCGACGGCGAACCGATTGCCGACGACCAGGTGCTGGAAGCCTACGAGGCCGTCAAGGAAGTCCATCCAGGTGACCGGGAGCCGACCTTTTTCGAATACACTACGGCAATGGCGTTTTACGAATTCGCCAAAAGGGAAGTGGACTGGGCCGTCGTGGAAACGGGAATGGGGGGGCGTCTCGACGCAACGAACGTCCTTGCCCCTGTCGTGTCCGTTATTTCCAACATTTCCATCGAACACAGGAGCTACCTGGGAGACACCCTGGCCGAAATAGCGGGGGAAAAAGGCGGCATCATCAAACCGGGCATCCCGGTGGTCACAGGGGCGAACCAGAAGGCCTGCCTGGACGTCTTCCAAAAGATCGCCGAAGAAAACAGCGCCGAGCTGTTTTGCCGAGGCAGGGATTTCCGGGTTCGAAAAAACAAGGACGGCGGGGCCTTCTCCTATTTCGGCATCGATTCGAATTGGCCCGACCTGAAAACCAGCCTGAGCGGCGAACACCAACTGGAAAACGCATCCGTGGCCTTGGCGGCCTGCGAAATGCTCATTCGAAACGGAGCGAAGATCGAACTCGACCATGTTCGCGAAGGCATGGAAAAAACCCAATGGCCGGGCAGGCTGGAAATCGTTTCCGAAAACCCTTTTGTCCTTTTGGACGGAGCGCACAATCTGATGGCCGCCCGCAACCTGTCCAAGTACATTGCCGGTCGGTTCCCGGACAGGAATGTGACCATGGTGCTGGGCATCCTCGACGACAAGCCCTACAAGAGCATGCTGAAATCTCTCCTGCCCGTGTGCAAGCGAGCGATACTGACCCGACCTGTGATCAACCGGGCGTTGGAACCCGAAATCCTGGCGGAATTCGCGAGGGACTTGGTGTCCGAAATCGTGACCGTGCCGAATGTACGAGACGCCGTCTCCTACGCCATGGACACGGCGGGAAAGGACGAGGCCATCTGCGTGGCGGGGTCTCTCTACGTGGTGGGGGAAGCGCGAGAGTTTCTCGTCAAGTAGCAGCCGCCGTGCATTGATCCTGCGTCGGCCCTTTTCGGACCGGTGACGTGCCCTTTTTTGGCTTGACTTGACCGTGCCGGTCAGGTATTCTCGAATCGTTTTGTCAAAGGGAACGCATCAAACCTTTCTACGAAGTGCGCCCGTGGCCCAGAGGATAGGGCGTCAGCCTCCGGAGCTGAAGATCGCTGGTTCGAATCCAGCCGGGCGTACCACCGACTTTTCCGATTTCCGCAGCATGGGTTCGGCATTGTTCTGTTCGATACCGAAGCCTTTTCCCCGCAAGAATCCCCGGATACGCGCGGCAACTGTAGCCAAGAGGTTTGCCAACCACCCGAATTTCTTGAATTCCAAGGCGTTGTGATTATAATCGACGATTATGAAAAACTCGAACGAAAAAATACCGAACCCTAAGGAACTTGAGAAGGAAATCGGCGACTTTCTGAGCAAGAAATTCGGAGGCAATGTGAAGGTGATTTCGCCCATGAGCCTTCCGAAAGAGCTTGCCAACGAAACGCCGGAAGGTCCTTCCAGCAAAGTTCATACCATTGATTTCGACTTGAAGCCGGAAGAGCTGGTGGCCTATTTGGATCAATACATGGTCAAGCAGGACGACGCCAAGGCGATTCTGGCCACCAAGATCTGCACCCACTTCAACCGCATCAAGATGATCAAACGGTTTGCCGAGGACCAGTCGGACATGGTGGGGGGGGTCAAGAACAACGTATTGATGATGGGCCCCACAGGGGTGGGCAAGACCTACATGATCAAGCTGATCGCCAAAAAAATCGGAGTTCCGTTCGTCAAAGGAGACGCGACCAAGTTCAGCGAGACCGGGTATGTCGGGGGCGACGTCGAAGATTTGGTG
This sequence comes from Desulfobacterales bacterium, assembly GCA_963674505.2. Classification (GTDB taxonomy): domain Bacteria; phylum Desulfobacterota; class Desulfobacteria; order Desulfobacterales; family SKZT01. The sequence continues at coordinate 2,588,521 of CAXXIG010000001.1, read as the reverse complement.
CGCGACTTGGTTCGAGAGGCCGACGGGGACAACGAGCTGGCGCAGTACGGTATCGTATACATCGACGAGATAGACAAGATCGCGTCGAGCCGGAACCTGATCGGCGCCGACGTTTCCCGGACAGGAGTGCAAAGGGCCTTGCTCAAGCCCATGGAGGAAACCGACGTCGAATTGAAAGTCCCCCACGATCCCATCTCCATGATCCAGGAAATCGAGCGCTTCAGGAAAACCGGCAAAAGGGACAAGCGGTCGATCAATACCAAGCATGTTCTTTTCATCATGTCCGGAGCCTTTTCGGACCTGACCGAGATCGTTGGCAAAAGAATCGTGGACAGAGGGATTGGCTTTGGCGCCACGGTAAAGAAAGCGGACAAGGACGCGGAAATTCTAAGCCTTGCCAAATCCGAAGATCTGATCGAATATGGCTTCGAATCGGAATTCGTGGGCAGACTGCCGGTCCGGGCCGTATTCGAAAGACTGGGCCGGCAAGATCTCTACCACATACTGAAAGGGCCCAACAACCCGATCATACTGGGAAAAAAGCTGGACTTCGCCGCCTACGGAATCGACATCAAGTTCGATGCCCCCGCCCTGGAGCTTCTGGCAAAGGAAGCCTTCGAAGAAAACACGGGAGCAAGGGGGCTTGTCAGCGCCATCGAAAGAAAGATGCTTCCCTTGGAAAAGACCCTCCCGTCCACGGATGTCAAAAAGGTCGCCATCACGGAAGCTGTGGTGAAAAATCCTCGAAAGGCCCTTGCGGACATTGTCGAAGGCCATGGCGGAAACGTGGCGCTACGGGAATTCGAGCGACTGGCAAGGGATGAAAAGGAATCGATCAAACAATACGTTCTGGAAAACAAAAAGCTGTTCTCGGACAAATACGGCTTGACCCTGACTCCGTCGAGAATCGATGTGGTGGCGAATTTCTATTCGAGCAATGTCATGGATGTGGGCAACGCGATTCGGCGGATCAAATCCTATTACGATGAGATCAAGAAGATCGAGCTTTTCTTTTTCAAGAACCACGATATCAACATCGTCCTCGAAGAGGACGCCGTCGATTTCATCATCGAGCAGTTCACGACTTCATCGGTGGGAATCGACGATTTTTTCAAGCAGCTGTCCAAGGATTTCGAGCTGGGCTTGAAACTGGTGCGGGACAAGACCGGAAAGCACCGTTTTTTCATCACCAAAAAGGCCCTGCTGGATCCGGAAGCCTTTTTGGGAGACTTGATCAAAAACGAACTGAGCATCAACGACAAGTAGCTCGGCCTCGAAAAAAAAACAAGGTCGTATCTTGAGAACAAAGCCCGGTTTGATCGAATCGGGCTTTCCAAGTTCTTGAACAGGCTAAATTCATAACCAGAAAAACCAGAAACAAGGTTGTCAATATGATCGGAATCTCGAAACTATACTGCGGCACGGTCGAGCCGTCGGACGCACTTCGGTACGGCCGCCATTCCTCCAAGCTGCCGTCCCACCTGCTGCAATTTTCCAAGGACAAGAAGCCGGTGGTGGTGTGGAACATCACCCGCCGATGCAATTTGAAATGCGTACACTGCTACGCGCACGCCAAGGACATCGATTTCGCCGATGAACTCAGCACCGAGGAAGGGAAAAAACTCATAGACGATCTGGCGCAATTCGGTTCTCCGGTCATGCTCTTTTCCGGCGGGGAGCCGCTGGTGCGAAAGGACCTTCCCGAACTTGCGGAATACGCGGTGAAAAAGGGCATGCGGGCCGTCATTTCCACCAACGGAACGCTGATCACCGCGAGCAAGGCCCGGATTCTAAAAGAGATCGGACTTTCCTACGTGGGAATCAGTCTCGACGGCATGGAGGAGATCAACGACCGGTTCCGAGGCGTCAAAGGCGCGTTCAACGCCGCGCTGGACGGAATCAGAAACTGCCAGGACGCCGGAATCAAGGTCGGTTTGCGATTCACCGTCAACAAGTTCAACGTCGAGGAAATACCCAGCATTTTCGATCTGCTGGAGGAAATGGATATTCCCCGGGTCTGTTTCTACCATCTGGTCTACGCGGGAAGAGGTTCGGAGCTGGTCAAGGACGACCTCGACCACGAAGAGACCCGCAAGGCGGTGGATTTGATCATGGATCGCACCAAAGCGCTCCACGAAAAGGGACTCGACAAGGAAGTCCTGACCGTGGACAACCACGCCGACGGCCCCTACCTGTACATGCGCATGCTCAAGGAAGACCCCGAGAGGGCCAAGGAAGTGCTGGAACTGCTAAAAATGAACGAGGGAAACAACTCCGGCAGGGGGTTCGGCTGCGTCAGCTGGGACGGCGAGGTATACGCGGACCAGTTCTGGCGCCATTACAGTTTCGGCAATGTGAGGAAAAGGCCCTTTTCCGAAATCTGGACCGACCTTTCCGAGCCTCTGATGGCGAAACTCAAGGAAAAGAAACTGCACGTCAAGGGCAGGTGCGGCAACTGCAAATGGCTCGACATTTGCGGGGGCAACTTCCGCGTCCGGGCAGAGGCCGTCCACAACGACGTCTGGGCACCGGACCCCGCCTGCTACCTAACCGACGAAGAAATATCGTAAAGGAGATCCGCATGCTTTTTCCAGACTATCGGCCCAGAAGGATGCGCCAGACCGAAGCGTTCCGGAGAATGATCCGGGAAACGGTCCTGACCGTGGACGACTTCATCCTCCCGTTGTTCGCCATCGACGGCAAAAACGTCGAAAACCCCATCGAATCGATGCCCGGCCATTTCCAGCTTTCCATCGACAACTTGGTCAAGACGGCCCAAAAGGCCTTCGACGCGGGAATTCCCGCGATCATGCTCTTCGGGGTACCCCAAAAGAAGGACCCGTTGGCCACCAGCGCATACGACAAGAACGGAATCGTGCAGCGAGCCGTGAAATCGTTGAAGAACAAAATCCCGGAACTTGCGGTGATCACCGACGTATGCCTTTGCCAGTACACGGACCACGGCCACTGCGGAATCGTGGAGGGACAAACCGTGGACAACGACTCCACGCTGGACCTTCTGGCCCGCACGGCCCTGTCCCACTCCCAGGCGGGCGCAGACATGGTGGCGCCGTCGGACATGATGGACGGCCGGGTCGCGGAAATCCGCGCCGCGCTCGACGACAACGGCTTCTCCAACACTCCAATCATGTCCTATGCCGCCAAGTATTGCAGCGCCTACTACGGTCCCTTCCGGGCCGCCGCGCATTCCGCTCCCCAGTTCGGCGACCGTCGCACATACCAGATGGACCCTGCCAACAGCGACGAGGCCATCCGCGAGGTCACCATGGACGTGGAGGAAGGCGCGGACATCATCATGGTCAAGCCCGCTCTGCCCTATTTGGATATCATCTACCGCGTTCGCACCGAAATCGACCTGCCGGTGGCGGCCTACAACGTAAGCGGAGAATTTGCCATGATCAAGGCGGCGGACAAACTCGGCTGGATCGACGGCAAGAAAGTGATGATGGAAACCCTGACGAGCATCAAACGGGCCGGAGCGGACATGATCCTGACCTATTTCGCCCTGGAAGCCGCAGAGCTTCTGCGGAAAAACTCATAGTCGGATACACCCGCAAACAAAAACGGATTGATCACGGATTTGCGGCAAGCCCCTCAAGCGGGGCTTCCCGCAAATCAGGATTGAGTTCAAAAACGAAACGGAGTGCCATGAAACCGAACCATTCCCATCCCCATTCCCATTCCCACGCTCATGGAAGCGGGCATCCGGCAGGCATGCCGAAACACGGACACGGCGGCCCCAAGGAAGCGACCCTTCGCCTGGTAGCCTGGGAAATCACACGCAACTGCAACCTCAATTGCGTCCATTGCCGCGCCGCAGCCACCATGGGCCCTTACTCGGGAGAACTCGACACCCGGAGCGCCTTCCGACTCCTGGACCAGATGAGGGAACTGGGACAGCCCATCGTGATACTGACCGGCGGCGAGCCCCTGCTCAGAGAGGATATCTTCGATGTCGCCAAGTACGGCTCGGAAAAAGGCTTGCGGATGGTCATGGCGCCCAACGGTACTCTCATAACGGAAGAAAACGCCCGGAAGCTCGCCGATGCGGGCATCAAACGAATCAGCATCAGCCTCGACGGTTCCACCAAGGAAAGCCACGACAAGTTCAGAGGAGTGGATGGCGCCTACGAAGGCGCTCTGCGCGGCATCGAGCATGCCAAGAAAGCCGGGATAGAATTTCAGATCAACACGACCATCACCAAGGCCAACCTGGAACAAATACCCGATATTCAAAAACTGGCGGTCGATCTGGGAGCGGTCGCCCACCACATTTTTCTCCTGGTGCCTACGGGAAGGGGAAAGTACATCCTGGACCAGGAGATCACCGCCGAGCAATACGAGGAGACCCTCAACTGGTTCTACGATCAGCGGGAAAAAACGCCGCTTCAGTTGAAAGCCACGTGCGCGCCCCATTACTACCGCATCCTGCGTCAGCGCGCCAAGGAGGAAGGCAAGAAGGTGACCTTCGAAAGCCACGGACTGGACGCGGTCACCAGAGGGTGCCTCGGCGGAACGGGGTTCTGCTTCATATCCCACACGGGCATCGTGCAGCCCTGCGGGTTCCTGAATCTGGAATGCGGCGACGTCACCAAGGATTCCTTCGCGAACATTTGGAGAAATTCCAAAATCTTCAACGACCTCCGCAACTACGACAAGCTGAAGGGCAAATGCGGCGACTGCGAATACAAAGGCGTGTGCGGAGGATGCCGCGCGAGGGCATACGAGGCCACCGGGGACTATCTCGCCCAGGAACCCCTTTGCAGCTATGTTCCCAAAAAAATCAAAAGGAACGCCGGGTAATATGCAGCGGCGGAAACGCCGCGGGCTTTTTGCCGCATGATACCATTGGCGACGGACCAGAAAAATTGCTACGACGCCGCAGGGCAGATAGTACCGTGCGAAGGGACCGGCCAAGACGGTGAGCAAAACGCGGGCGGCTGTATTCCGCAGGAGCCCTTTTCGGTCAATGAGAAGACGTCGGTCGATCAAGCTACCGGGTTGGAATGGACCCTGGACGACTCCATTACGGAGTTTCCCCTGGATTGGAACGAAGCATTCGAATTCGTCCGGGATATGAGCAAAAAAAAGACGTTCGGTCACGCCGATTGGAGGCTTCCAAACCGACGCGAGCTTTTCAGCCTTGTCAGCCATGCTGCGATCAATCCGGCCCTGCCCGAAAACCACCCTTTTATCGCGCCGTTTTCCGGCTATTACTGGACCTCTGACCCATGCGCACGTCTTTCCAACCAAGCTTGGTATATCCATTTGGGCGGCGCCAGGGTTCAGAGGGGGATGAAGCACGGCTCATACATGGTTTGGCCGGTGAGGACCGCCAAAGGGAAAAGGGATGTCTTTTTTTCGAATGGCCATATGAAGGCATTTTACAAAAACAGGAAAAAGGCATCCGGCCGGGAGGAAAGCCTTTCCGAAAAAGGCCCGCAGCCAGGGTCTCGGTTCGTCGATCAATGCGAGGCGGTTTTGGATCGAATGACCGGCCTTCAATGGAAAAGAAACTCCGATCTTGCAAACGGACAGGTCGATTGGAGCAAGGCGTTGAGGGTCATAGCGGAACTCAACAAAAAGGCCTCAACATCCGTCGAAAAGCCCTGGCGCCTTGCCAATGTGCGCGAGCTGGAAAGCATATGCGACATCGATCGCCATACTCCCGCCCTTGAAAAGGCCATCTCTTCGAAAATGTACGCCCGTTCTACTGATCTTCCACCACAAGCGTCTACGACCCTTGCTACGCTTGGGCGTTGTATTTGCAAGATGGCGCGGTCGGCGTAGGATACAAACCCGACGCCGAATTTTTCGTCTGGGCCGTCCGAGGATGAGTCAACGAAAATAGCAGAATAATCAGGCGGAATCGACCGTTACCTTGTCGCCGCCGCTTTGCTTGTTCTCAAAGAGATCGGAATCCGCCGCAGCCACGAGGTAATGGGGCTCCACGCCTCTGGTCTGCACCACCGTCCCGATGCCGAAACTGAATGTGACCGCAGGCGCGACCGGCGACCCCTCATGGGGTATGCCGGCTTGGAGTACGGCGTCCTGGATTCTCCCGGCCACGGTCGAAGCTCCGTCCTCACTCTCGCGGAATGGGGCGACATCGACGACGCCAACCCAATCTGGAAGCGGCTGCGGTAGGAGCCGAAATCGGTACTCCGAAAGGAACGCTCGATCCGGATATCTTGTTCTGGATTGTGGCAAAGTATTGTTTACATTACTCCTTGATACTGCTAATATTGAATTCGATATCAAAGGAATTGATTTTGGACGGATGTTACCACGGTATTACAAATTGGAGATGGATGATGCGAGCGCCAAGAACAAAACATATCGAGATGATGAAGGCATTTTCGAAGCTGTCTGCGTGGGAGCGACGGGAGGGCGCTTCGCCTTGATTTGCTGTTCGCCAATTACCAATGGGAAGTGGAAGGCTTGGCAAGCATGTCCTCATCCTTTTCCGGCCCCTTGATGGCGTTTGCTTAACCCTTTTAAATCGGCATGAAGCTCATGGCCGGGGGGAGTCTGGAGCACGATGACATCCGAAACCTGTTGCTCTTGATGAACGAGGATGAAATCAACAAGGCGTTTGATATCGTTTCCGGCATAAGAAAGGATCGGATATGACAAAAATTGCACGATGAAGTGTTGTGACGCCCTGCGCTTCTCCCAAATAAACGCGCAATCCCATGGCATTGGATTGCGCGGCTTTTCTGATGAAAAACGGAACTTGCCCAAAACCATTCGGCGATCATGATCAAAAGCGCCAGATACGCGGCAAGGTACTATTCGGTGATTTTCTTCTCTCTGACTTCGGTCCTTTGTATGAGAGGACCACTTGGCAACAATGCCAACCGCACAGGTCGAAAGGACGGGAATGTGGACGAGTTGCGTCAACTCATCGCAGAATTTCGTGTTCAGATGATAGGACCGATCCGCCAAGAATTATTGTCCGGTGTTAAATCAGAAAAGCAGTTCCGGTCTTTAAGGAACTATAAGTGAAATAGATGACTATGCCATAACAAAATGAGGGCTTGGTTTTAAATCACCGAAATCGCCAATCATCGTTTCGTGTCTTTTTAGCTCTTTTTCGGCGGATTGTGCGGTGTCCCCATGGGTATTTTCGTCACAGCCTCGAATACAGGCGTGGACTTCTTTTTTTCCTCGGATTTCTTACCGGTTTTTTTGTCGGGTTCTTTCGAGGGCGCAGATCCCGGAATTTTCGTTACAAAATCCATCGTGGGGTTTGGTGGTTTTTTGCGTCCGGGGATTTCCGTTCGTCCCCAGTTGTCTTTTTCCGGGGCCGGACTCGCTTTCTTTTTAGCGGCTTCGTTGCCTACGGGGGGCTCCTTGCCGGGCGACTCCGAGTCCTGATTCAGTTCTTCGTACAATTTGGCGGCTTCCTGATCCAGCTCGACAGCGGCTTCCTTTTTTTTACGCCTTTTGAACACGCCCAGCACTTTTTCCACATTCCCTTTTTCGTTTTCCACGGACGCTTCTTCCCCGGACGCCTCTTTGGACAATTTCGCATCCTCGGACGGGTCGTTTTGTCCCTCGGTCGAATCGTCGTCATCGGAATAGGACGAATAGGCGGAGACTTCGTCCGGTTCGGGTTCCGACCATTTTTTTTCCCGTATCATGGAAACGGCCCGTTCCGCAGCCGCGCGGACGTTTTCGGGGGTGGATTTTATTTTCAACAGGCCCTTTTTTTCGCGGGCGAGGGATTCCAGTTCGGGAAGGGCTTCGAAAGAGCCGATTTTTCCCAGGGCGACGCAGATTTTTTCGTCCAGTTCGTTTTTGTTTTTCGAGGACAGAAAGGACTTGGTTTTCAGGAGTTTCAAAAGCTCCGGCACGGCCGAGCTTTCATGGATGCCCCCCAGCATTGCTACCAGGTCGATTTTGAAGTTGTCGTCGGCCGAATCCAGTGCCGATAGCAGTGCCGGTCCCCTGCGGTCTCCGCCGATCTGGCAGATGGTGTTCAGCGCTTCCCTGCGCGTTTGCGGGTCCTTGTCGGAAAGATAGGGGGAGACGAATTCGACCTGGTCTTTGGTACCGATCCTGCCCAAAACGGCGAGCAGCGCGCCGACATATTGCTTCGCCCCCCCGGCCATGGTCCGTTGCTCCACCGCCGGAAGGACGGCCTTCCCGATATCGGACAGCGCGCGAACGATCCGGATGCGCTCGAATTTGTCCGCGCTGACAGAAAGCGCGTCCAAAAGTGGTTCCACCAGGCTCTTTCCCAAGTGGACAAGAAGGGGAATCGCCTGGTCCCGGTTACCGCTCGCGTTGGTTTGCAGCTCGGTCAAGAGCGTCTCGGTGGCATCGGGCGATACCATGTCGGTCAGAATTTTGTCGGCAAGTTCGACGAACGATGCGTCCTTGCCCGCTTCGCCGGAAGAGATCCTGTGGAACATTTCGGCAATGGGCGCGCATAGAGAAAACTTGCCCTTTTTCAAAAGACGTTCGGCCACGATCTTCAGTTGATTGCAGATCTTTTCCGATTCATCGGATACTTGGTCTTCCGATAAAATCCACTGGATGGTTTTCGGGGCCAATTTCAAAACGGGCTTCAGGCGACCTCCCTTGACGAGTCTTTCTCCGACCTCGGCCAAGGCTTTGGCCGCGTTGCGCCTGTCGATCTCCTTTTGGGACGAAAGGGCCGCCGAAACGTTGTCCAAAAGTTTTTCGACCGAGTGCTCCTTGTTTTTTTCGACGAGACCGTCCACGAAGTCCGGTACTGCCGCCATCACCTTTTCGTCCTTGAAAATGGTAGGGTCTCCCTGGTAGATGCGGTTGATTCCGTCCTTGACATGCAAATGGTCGCGTTCCTCCTTGATGCGCACGCGCTCTTCCCGTGCGCGAAGTATCACCTTGACCCGCTCCCCCTTGTCTGAGTCGAGCATGTTCTGGTAAGATTCCAGCACCGCTTCCTTCTCCTCGTCGGAAAGGCCGGCGGTCTTGGAATCCTTTTTCGCTTTCCCGGCGACCTTGCCCTTTTCAGATTCCTCGGCAAGTTCGTCCACCATGTCCTTGATCGTGTTCATAAGCCGCTCGAATTTATCGTCGGCCAGAAGGTTTAGAAGCTTGTTGAAAAGACTGGCCCCAAGCTCGTTGTCGTACTTCTGGGTCAAGACCATGCTCAGTGCGTCGTCGTCCTTGGCCGCCATGGATTTTGCCAGCTGAGACGACACCAGTTCCTTGTTGGAACCGTCCAGGATGCCGTCCAGGGCCTCCACCATGGGGACGAACGTCTCCTTGATGATGCGTCCGCGATTCTGGTCCTTGCGCGCGAGGACCTCGTAGTCCTCGTTGAAGGCGACGTACACCTTTTCGTCGATGTCGATGTGCGGCATGTCGTCGCGTTCGAACAGCTCCTTGATGGCCTCTGCGTTTTCGGGGTCTTCGGGGTCGTTCTTGAGAATCGACAGAAGGACTTCCAGCTCCGCCTTTTCCAATCCTCTATGAAACGCGATGCTCCTGATGCGGAAATTGAGCATCATCTCCTCGAAAAGTATTACTTGGGGCTTTTCGCGGTCCTTCTTGCTCAGACCCTGCTCGCAGACCAGAAGCTTGCGCTCGGATTCCGCGAAAATCAGGGTCTCTTCGTTTTCAAGAACCGCCATGATTGCTTGGTTGGCTTTTTCGACGGAATTGATCGTCAATGCACTGGTGGCGGGATAAAGACGGACATTGCGGACTGCCGCGTTCAAGGCCATCATGGTCGCGATGGCCTTTTGCTGAAGCTGTTGAGGCTGCGATATCATTTTTCATGCTCCGGAATGGTTTCGCCCAATGTTTTGCGAGCCGCTTGCCGGCCGGGGCTTGCGGATAATCCCAACAAGAAATGAGAACTCGCTCGAATCCGTTCCCAATACGTACCTTACCAAAAATAAATGGAGCCGCCTCTTTTTGTCAAACCATTTCGATCTTTTCAGAAGCTTCGGGTTTGTTCGTTCTGGATATGACCGGAACTTGGCGGGAACGCAGACGCCAGGCGCGACGACGGCCGAAAATCAAGGGCTCATCGCGTATTTGTGGGAAAAGACGTGCGATGGTAACCAGACCATCCTGGTCTGGCATGCCTTGGCTTTCAAGCGGCGGCATATTCTCAATATGAGACCAGAGCTGGAAGCTCTGGTTATCTTTGCCGCTCCCCACAAATCCGCAGTGAACCAAATCAATTACCCCCACAACCGGAATTGTCTGTACAACTATGATTGTATGCGATTGTAACATGTTGATTTTACAGGCGAATAGGATGTGGCAACCGGCGCGTCAACAACTTTGGTTGTGGGATGGAAGGGCGGTGATGCCCTGGCACAAATACACGTATCCTTTGGAATATCAATGCGTTGGATATGAGACGAAAATTTGGTACGAGTTTTGCTTTGGTTATCGTCAGGTGTCAAGAGCTGGACGGAATACCAACGCGGACAATGTTCGAAATGAACCCGCGAAAATATGAATCGGCCGATGCTCGGAAAATGCAGAACCAATGGGGATTTCCGAATCGGCTGCGAGTAGCACACGATTTCGGCGGGCGGTCCTCCTCTCAGCTGTCCGTCGAATGAAGCGTTTTCTGCCTGTACCAACTCGCCTTCCTGTACTGGCAAAATCGAGAAAGCGGCAGCCGCTGTTCAAATGAACGGCGGCAAGGTTTCGGGCCCGTTCCGCTTCCCCCGGTAAGACCGAAACCTCGCCGCTTTCTTGATTGCCGGGCAGGGCCTTTCCCGTCATCGCGAAATCCAGGAAATAATAGTCTCACACCAAAATATTTTCGAATACTTTCAGTGCTATCTCGATATCGCTTGGTCTTATGTGATAATTGGTCACCGCGCGCAATTTGAAAGGGTCCGAAACAAGCACCCGTACTCCCTGTTTTCCAAGCTCTTGGCAAAGTTGCGCCGCTGTCATGATGTTCGGATCGATTTCGAAATAAACGATGTTGGTCTTGATATTTTCGGGATCGATTGTCAATCCGTCGATTTCGGCGAGCCCGTCCGCGAGTTTTCGAGCGTTGGCGTGGTCCTCCACGAGCCTTTCCACCATATCGGATAGAGCGACGATTCCCGCTGCCGCCAACACCCCCGCTTGGCGCATTGCGCCCCCCAGGACTTTGCGGACCCTTCTGGCCTTGGCCACGAACTCTGCGTTTCCGCAGACCACGGACCCGGCCGGGGCCCCCAGTCCCTTGCTCAAGCAGATGGAAACCGAATCGGCCTTTTCCACGAGACTTCTTGCCTTGACGCCGAGCGCGCGGGCCGCGTTGAACAGCCGTGCGCCGTCCACGTGCACCTTCAAGTCGTATTTGCGTGCCAAGTCTCCCAAGCGGTACATATACGCCGGAGAAAGGGGATTGCCATTGCACCGGTTGTGGGTGTTTTCCAAGACGACGAGCCTTGTGACGGGAAAATGAATGTTGTCGGGGCGAATGGCGGCCTCCACGGCTGCCAAATCCAAGGAGCCGTCCGGTTCGTTGGGAAGGGTGCGGGAATGGATGCCCCCGATGGCGGCGGAGCCGCCCTGCTCATAAAAGAAGATATGGTTCTGGTCCCCCAGAATCATCTCGTCGCCCCGACCGCAGTGGGTCATTTGGCAAACGAGGTTCGCCATCGTGCCGCTGGCGACGAACAAGCCTGCTTCCTTGCCCAGGCGAGTTGCCGCCATCTCTTCGAGCCTGTTGACCGTGGGGTCCTCGCCGAAGACATCGTCGCCGACTTTGGCCTCGGCCATGGCCCGGCGCATGGCTTCGGTGGGCTGGGTGATCGTGTCGGACCGCAAATCCACAATATCCATCATTGAATCCCCCGTACGTCTTGCCGTATTGATCGGCCAAAAAAAGGGGGCCGGAGATTGCGTCTTTTCAATCCCCGGCCCCCGGATGTCATGCCGTATTCAATTCGGTGCAACCCTTTTCGAATCGAATCCGTTCAGGGTCGATGGTTCGGGACTATTTTCCCTGGATTTCCTTGGCACCGGCAATGGCCTGGTCCACAGTGTTGGGATCGGCCAAGGTGGAGGTGTCGCCCATGGATTCCATGCGGAAGTCGCCTGCGGCGACCTTCTTCAGGATGCGCCTCATGATCTTGCCGGAACGGGTCTTGGGCAGATAATCGGACCATTGGATGATTTCCGGGGTCGCGATGGGGCCGATTTCCTTTCTGACGTGCACCACGAGTTCCTTCTTGAGAGCGTCGGTCTTTTCCACGCCTGTGTTCAGGGTCACGAAGGCGTAGATGGACTGGCCCTTGATGGGGTGCGGATAGCCGACAACCGCGGACTCGGCCACCGAAGGATGGGAAACGAGCGCGGACTCGACTTCGGCGGTGCCCATTCTGTGGCCGGAAACGTTGATGACGTCATCGACGCGGCCAGTGATCTTGTAGTAGTTATCCTCGTCCCTCTTGCAGCCGTCGCCGGAGCAGTAGGAGCCGGGGAACTGGACGAAATAGGTCTCGAAGAACCTCTGGGGGTTCTTGTAGACGCCGATCATCTGGCCGGGCCAGGACCTCTTGATGACCAGGTTGCCTTCGCATACGCCCTCGAGTTCCTTTCCGTCGTCGTTTACGATGGCGGGTTCGACGCCGAAGAACGGCACGGTGGCCTGGGCGGGCTTGATGTCGATGGCACCGGGCAGCGGGGTGATCAGGATGCCGCCGGTCTCGGTCTGCCACCAAGTGTCCACGATGGGGCATTCGCCTCTGCCGATCTTGTTGTAGTACCAGTTCCAGGCTTCGGGGTTCAGAGGCTCGCCCACGGAACCCAGCAGTCTGATGGAGGAGATGTCGTGCTTATCGACCCAGGAGTCGCCTTCTTTGGCCAGCGCGCGGATGGCGGTGGGGGCGGTGTAGAAGATGTTGACCTTGTATTTCTCGACGATTGCCCAGAAACGGCCGAAATCGGGATAGCTCGGAACGCCTTCGAACATGATGGACGTGGCGCCGTTGCACAGAGGGCCGTACACGATGTAGGAATGGCCGGTTACCCAGCCGATGTCGGCGGTGCACCAGTAGATGTCGCCGTCGTGGTAGTCGAAAACCAGCTTGTGGGTGTAGGAGGTGTAGACCAGGTAGCCGCCGGTGCAGTGCATGACGCCCTTGGGCGTTCCGGTGGAGCCGGAGGTGTAGAGGATGAACAGAGGATCCGTGGCGTCCATCTCTTCGCACTCGCAGTTGGCGTCCACTTTGGCGACTTCGTCATGGTACCATTTGTCCGTGGCGTCGTTCCAATCGACCTTGACTTTGCCGCCGACCCTGTCGACCACGATGTGGGTCTTGACGGTGGGGCATCTTTTAATGGCCGCGTCCGCATTGGCTTTCTGCGGAATGGCCTTGGCGCCGCGGAAGGTGCCGTCGCAGGATACGACAACCGTGCTTTCGCAGTCTTGGATCCTGCTGGCCAGGGCGTCTGCGGAGAAGCCGCCGAATACCACGGCGTGGATGGCGCCGATGCGGGAGCAGGCCAGGATACCGATGGCCAGTTCGGGAATCATGGGCAGGTAGAAAGTCACCCTGTCGCCCTTCTTGATTCCGTTGGCCTTCAGGACGTTGGCGAACTTGCAGACTTCCTCGTGCAACATTTTGTAGGTGAATTTTTTGCTATCGTCAGGATCGTTGCCTTCAAAGATCAGGGCGACTTGGTCGCCTCTTTTTTCCAGGTGCCTGTCCAGGCAGTTGTAGGAGATGTTGAGCTTGCCGCCCGTAAACCATCTGACGTGCAGATCTTCGGCGGTTTTTCCATAGTTGAAGTCCGCCACTTTGTCATATTTCTTGAACCAGGTCACCTGCTCGTCGGCCACCTTGCCCCAGAAACCGTCGGGATCGTCCATCGATTCCTGCCACATCTTTTTGTATTCGTCGTAGCTCTTGATGTGGGCTTGTTCTCTGAATTTTTCGGGTACGGGGTAAATTTCCTTCAAAGTAACTTCTGTCATGTAAAACCTCCGATAAAAGTTTTGGTGTGATGGATTTAAACATCCGTTTGCCAACAAAACGCCATCCTCTTTCCTCCCGCAGGATTTGCGACCGAACAAGGTCCGTCCGCGCGTCGTCGAAACGAATCTCGATACCGACAATCCTATAAAGGATGCATTTATAGCGGCAAAGTCTTAAAGGTGCAATAAAAATCTGAATAAATTTCATAAAAAAAACGCACGCAAACCCCGAAACCTGCTATTTTCGTTTTTTTGCGTTGACAAACCGGCTTTGGTTCGGGACAAAATAGGCCTCGACGCACCATCGAAACCCATCATCCAAACACATAGGACATAGGACAAGGAGGGAACATGAGCGGAGAAAACGAAAAGAAAACCATCGCGGGCATTTCCCGGCGGCAATTCATGGCGGCGGCCTCGGGCGCGGCCGTCCTTTTCGCCATCGGGGGGTTCTCCTGTCTTCCCAAGGACGAAAAATTCGCGCTGCCGACACTTCCGTACCCCGAAAATGCGCTGGAGCCGGTCATCTCCGCGAACACCGTCGGGTTCCATTACGGAAAACACCATGCGGGCTACGTGAACAAGCTCAACACATTGGTCGCCAGAACACCCTACGCCAGGATGCCCCTGGAAAAAATCATCGCCGAAACGGCGGGAAAAGCAGACAAGGCCCCGATTTTCAACAACGCCGCCCAAGTCTGGAACCATACTTTCTATTGGAATTGCCTCAATCCCAAAGGCGGCGGCGAGCCCCCGGCGGAACTCAAGGCGGTCGTTGAAAAATCCTTCGGAAGTCTGGAAAAATGTAAGAAAGAACTGGCGGACGCGGCGACTTCCCAGTTTGGAAGCGGATGGGCCTGGCTGGTGTTCGACGGCGAAAAACTGGCCGCAACAAACACAGCCAACGCGGACAACCCTATCGCTCAGGGCCTGAGGCCCATTCTGACCATCGACGTCTGGGAACACGCTTACTATCTGGATCACCAAAACAGGAGGGCGGAGTACGTCTCCGGTGTCATCGACAAGTTGCTCGACTGGAACTTCGCCGCCGAAAACTTCAAGGGGGAAACCGAAAACAAGGCCGAAAAGGGCTGACGGCATATCGTTGGCAGGATCGATGCGACCGCGCCGTTGCTCTTCGCTCCAATATCATCCGGCCGCGTTCGCTTCGATTCGTCAACCGATCTATTCTTTCAGACAGTCGGATTCTTCCAGACAGTCGGACATCAGCTGCACGTACACGTCGTCCGACTCCTTTTCGACCACGGATTGAAGTCTCTTGTACTGTTTCATCAGTTTCTGCGCGTGCACAGTCAGACAAGACCCCCGTCCTTTGCGGACCACCAGGGGCTTGCCGATTCGCTCCTCCGACGCTTTGATTCGGCACCAGACCGCTCGATAGCTCATCTTGAGGTCTTTGGCCGCAGCCTGAAGCGAGCCCAGCCGGTCGATGGCGTCCAAGATCAGGTATCTTCCCCGACCGAAAACCACTTCTCCCTTGGAATCCTCGATCCAGACTTTCGATTTTACGCAATACAATTCGTTGTCGGACTGCATGGCTCTGCCTGAAAAATGTAGAGTTTGTTTCCGATGCTGTTTTCCAAAACTAACAGACGCAAAGGGGCAAAGCAAGTCCGACAGTGTGCGAAATCCCCTGATTTTTTAAGGATTCGAACCCCCGGCGATCAGGAAGACCAGAACGAACTTCTTCTTTTCGATTGTTCAAGGAGCCTGAAATCCCGCCTGTTTTTGTTTCCACTGGGTTGTTGTCGTTAGGCTTGGTGTTGGT
Source organism: Desulfobacterales bacterium (assembly GCA_963674505.2). Classification (GTDB taxonomy): domain Bacteria; phylum Desulfobacterota; class Desulfobacteria; order Desulfobacterales; family SKZT01. The sequence continues at coordinate 2,572,772 of CAXXIG010000001.1, read as the reverse complement.
ATGTATGCGCAATCAGCATTTCGAAAAAAAATGTCCCCAAATTACCCAGAAGACCCCATGCCTGTTTTGCCAATAATTTCAGAGGCTTATATGCATATCCGCTGTTTTTTGGGAGTTTTTGCGGACGCGCGATTGTTTTGGGGCAGGCGGGCTTGAAAATCGAAGCCCCTTTCTACGCGGGGATTCCGCGTTTTTTGAACAAAGAACACAATTGGCATTCAACTTGCTGTGACTTGGAATGTTTTTTTGGCGTTATCAATATCAAAATTGACATTGATGTGTGTGTGCGATAAGGAACCCGTTAGAGGTCGAAGAACGTCGGATCGGATGGTATCAAGGATATTTCAAGCTATCTCCTCTATCGACGGGTCCTTGACGATTTCGGTCCGAAAAAATCCAATCGAGACTGAATGTATCAAGTCTGATATTTTTAACAGTCCCAAAAAACACCGTTTCGGAGAAACCGAATGAATGTGCACATTCCAACGGACGAAAACCAATGGCGGGAGTATGTACCCGAATTTTTTTTCAAGAACGAAGCGTCGGACGCGGCGAAGCAAGGCCAGTGGCCTCGTATTCACGAGAGTGTCTCGGAAGTCCGACGAAACTCCCTATACCTTTTAAATAGACGAATGGACGGGCTCCGTATTCCGTATGACGTCAATGAGGCCACCATCCGCCTGATATTGGCGGACGCCGACCGTTTTCAGGGACAGGGTTCGCCTGTCTACTGGCTGACGGTGGCGAGGATCGCGGAGCTTGCGCTGATTGTTGCCGGCGAATACGCGGACGGATGCGAATTTCGGGCGGCAGGCGACCTGCTGGTCAACCCCGGAAAAATATACATCCATCTCAAAGGCGGACGCGAACCGATCATAAAGAACCGGCACCAAAAACTTTCGGAGCAGCTGAACTCTTTGGTTCCGCCAGAGGGGAATTTCATCGAATGGTTTAAAAAGAACGTTTCTTTGGAAATGGCCGAAAAAGCGTTGATCCCGGAGCTGTGCGACAGGGTGGAACATTCGCCGATGATCCATTCGGACTTCGCGAATCGTTTAAGGCGGCGCGCGGAGAAAATCGCCGACGCCATTGGTTTTTTGTCGGCCTGGCAAATCGAGGACGCCGGGCAATTGCATGCAAAGTTGCGGAAGGCATCGGATCGGACGCGTGACTGGGTAAAATCCAATCTTTGCGGGTTCGACCAGGGCCTTTTTAATAGGATAGGCCGGGACATTCGGAAACTGGCGAAGGGCTTCGGTTGTCCGGGGGACATTTTGATGAGCGCAACGGTCGCAGGTCCCCTCGCAGGAGGTGGCTGAGCGGTTTCCAAGAATTTTCAACACTGAAAACTGTGAAGGCGAATTAAGACCATGATGAGAGAAATAGCGGTGGCGAATGCCGTGGGCATGGTGCTGGGCCACGACGTCACCCGGATTGTTCCGGGAGTCGTCAAAGGCCCTGCTTTTAAAAGAGGACATATCATCCGGGAACACGAGATCCCCGACTTTTTGGACATCGGGAAGGAACACGTCTACGTCATCGACTTGAACGACGGGTACGTCCACGAGGACGAAGCCGCCAGGCGAATCGCCGAGGCGGCCACGGGCGGGGGAATCCGATTCACGGAACCGTCGGAGGGAAAAATCAACCTGATTTCCGAGATCAACGGCCTGCTGTCGATCAAGACCGATGCCTTGGCCCGTCTCAACGGAATCGGGCAGATCGTGTTCGCCACTCTCCACACCGGGCACCGGGTCCTGCCCGGGCAAGCCATCGCCGGGACGCGAATCATTCCGCTGGTGGTGCCGGAGGAGGAAGTGGCCCAGGCCGAGGAACTCTGCCGCCAGGTCCGTCCCGTCATCCAGGTCAAGCCTTTCCGGTCCATCCGGGTGGGCATGGTCACCACCGGCAGCGAGGTGTTTACTGGAAGAATCAAGGACGCGTTCGGCCCGGTGGTCGAGAAAAAGTTCGAGGAGCTGGGCAGTTCGATTCTCCGTCAGGTTTTCGTTTCCGACGACGTGGAAATGACGTCTGCGGCCATCAGGACCCTGATCTCCGAGGGAGCGGAGATGGTGGTGGTGACGGGTGGCATGTCGGTGGATCCGGACGACCGCACGCCAGCGGCCATTCGAAACGCGGGAGGAAAGACCGTCACCTACGGCGCTCCCACGTTCCCGGGCGCCATGTTCATGCTCGCCTATATCGACGGGGTCCCGGTGGCCGGGCTTCCGGGCTGCGTGATGTACCACAAGGCCAGCATTTTCGACTTGGTGGTCCCCAGGCTGCTGGCGGGCGAGACGGTCACCCGCGAGGACATCCTTCAAATGGGCCACGGCGGATTCTGCGCCGGATGTCCCGAATGCCGCTATCCCATATGCGGTTTCGGCAAGAGTTGAGAACCAGCAAAGGCAACCCCTTTTTTTCGGCGAAGGACCTTTTCATTCATCACAATCAAGAAACCAAGGAGGAAGGCAGTATGTTAAAGAAAACCCTCAATGTCAACGGCGTTGCCCGCATGATCGTGGCGCCGGCGGACGAGTCCCTGGCAAACGTATTGCGCACGCAGCTCGGCCTTACAGGAACCAAGATCGGCTGCGGACAGGCTCAGTGCGGTTGCTGCAACGTCATATTGAACAACAAGCTGGTGCGTTCCTGCGTCACCAAGATGTCGAAGGTGGAAGAAGGCTCCACGGTCATCACGGTGGAAGGCGTAGGGACCCCGGATTGCCTGCACCCGGTGCAGCTGGCCTGGATCATCCACGGCGGCGCCCAGTGCGGCTTCTGTACCCCCGGTTTCATTGTTTCAGCCAAGGCGCTCTTGGATTCCAACCCCAGCCCCAGCCGCCAGGATATCCGCGATTGGTTCAACGTGCATCGCAACGCTTGTCGCTGCACCGGCTACAAGCAGCTGGTCGATGCGGTGCAAGACGCCGCCAAGGTCCTTCGCGGCGAAATGAAGGCCGAAGAACTGATGTACAAGCTGCCGGAAGACGGCAAGGTTTTCGGCGGAGACTACCCGCGGCCCAGCGCCGTCGCCAAGGTCACCGGCACGCTGGAATACGGCGCGGACCTGGGTCTGAAACTTCCTCCCAACGCACTTCATCTCGCGCTTGTGCAGGCGAAGGTTTCCCACGCCAACATCAAGGGAATCGACACTTCCGAGGCGGAAAAAATGCCTGGCGTGGTCAAAGTGGTCACCCACAAGGACATCAAGGGCAAGAACCGCATCACCGGTCTGATCACCTTCCCGACCAACAAGGGCGACGGATGGGACCGTCCTATTCTGTGCGACGAGAAAGTCTTCCAGTACGGCGACGCCATCGCCATCGTTTGCGCAAGCACGCTGGCGGAGGCCAAGGCCGCTGCCGACAAGGTCAAGGTGGAACTGGAGGAGCTTCCTCCCTACATGAGCGCTCCGGCGGCCATGGCCGACGACGCCATCGAAATCCATCCCGGCACCCCCAACATCTATTTCATCCAGAATATCGTCAAGGGCGAGGACACCAAGCCCATTTTCGAGAAGGCCGATGTTGTGGTGGAAGACGATTTCTACGTCGGACGCCAGCCCCACATGCCCATGGAACCGGATGTCGGTTTCGCATACATCAACGCCGACGGCAAGCTTTGCATCCACAGCAAGTCCATCGCGTTGAACATTCACCGCATGATGATCGCTCCGGGCCTTGGCGTGGAACTCGACGACCTGATCGCCGTGCAGAACCCCGCAGGCGGCACGTTCGGCTACAAGTTCAGCCCCACCATGGAAGCCTTGGTCGGCGCGGCGGCCCTCGCCACCCAGAGACCGGTCTTCCTGAACTACGATTACCATCAGCAGATGACCTACACGGGCAAGCGCTCTCCGTTCTTCGTGAACATGCGTTTCGCGGCTGACAAGGAAGGCAAGCTGCTGGGCATGGAAACCGACTGGAGCGTGGACCACGGCCCCTATTCCGAGTTCGGCGATCTTCTGACCCTCCGAGGCGCGCAGTTCATGGGCGCGGGCTACGACATCCCCAACATCAAGGGGCAGGGCAGGACCGTATGCACCAACCACGCCTGGGGTTCCGCGTTCCGTTCCTACGGTTCTCCCCAAAGCGAGTTTTCGTCGGAAGTCCTCATGGACGAGCTGGCGGAAAAACTGGGCATGGACCCGCTGGAGCTTCGCTACAAGAACGCCTATCGCGAAGGCGCCACCACCCCCACCGGCCAGAAGCCCGAAGTCTACTCCATCCCGGAGATGCTGGACATCGTTCGTCCCAAATACAAAGCCGCCTTGGAAAAGGCCAAAGCCAATTCCGACGACAAGGTCAAGAGAGGCGTGGGACTGGCTGTGGGCGTGTACGGATGCGGCCTGGACGGCCCGGACAGCTCCGGCGCGCGCGTCGAACTGAATCCGGACGACACCTTCACGGTCTACAATACCTGGGAGGACCACGGCCAAGGCGCCGACGCGGGCACCCTGGGCACCGCCCACGAAGGTTTGCGTCCCATGGGAGTGGCCCCCGACCGCATCAAGCTGGCAATCAACGACACCAGCTGCGCGCCCGATAGCGGTCCTTCCGGCGGAAGCCGCCAGCAGGTGGTCACCGGCCGCGCCATCGCGAACGCCTGCGAACTGATCGTGGCCGCCATGCGCAAGCCCGACGGCTCCTACCGCACCTACGAGGAAATGAAGGCCGAAGGCATCTCCACCGTCTACGAGGGCAAATGGACCGCCCCGGCGACCGCCTGCGACGAAAACGGACAGGGTTCTCCCTTCTGCGTCTACATGTACGGCGTGTTCATGTCCGAGGTGGCTGTGGATATCGCCACCGGCAAGACCACGGTGGAAAAGATGACCCTGGCGGCGGACATCGGCAAGATCAACAACAAGCTGGTGGTCGATGGCCAGCTGTACGGCGGCCTCGCACAGGGCATCGGGCTTGCTCTCACCGAGGATTTCGAGGACATCCAGAAGCATTCGACCCTCAAAGGCGCGGGCTTCCCGTACGCCAATCAGATTCCCGACGACATGGAACTGATCTACGTGGAAACGCCTCGTCCCGAAGGCCCGTTCGGCGCTGGCGGCGTGGGCGAACTGCCCCTGACCTGCCCCCACGCGGCCATCATCAACGCCATCTACAATGCCTGCGGCGTCAGGATCACCAAATTGCCGGCCCTGCCGGAAAAAGTCCTGGCCGGTCTGAAAGGCTAATCACCACAGATGCGAACCACTCGTTCCCACGCTCCGGCGTGGGAACGTTTTTCGGACGCTCCGCGTCCCCGCCGTCGTATTCGGACAGATACGCAATCCACTGTCCGATGCGACTGTGGAAAAAATCCAACGAAGTATTGAAAAGCGGCATTGCCTTTGCTAACTGAAAAGGCAGGCCGCTTTTGCGCATACGCGTGATCGGCCGGTTTTCATCCAACAGTTTTGATTGTCGCCTGGATTCCGGGTCTCCGCAAGCTCCGCCCGGAATGACGGTGTTGGTTGGCCGACGTTGTCATCAAAACCTGATCGGCTATGGTAACCACAGCTTCCAGCTCTGGCGAGGCGGCGAGGGAGGCCGAAGAGAACGACCCAGACCAGGATGGTCTGGTTACCACTGGGGGCCGAATTTCCAAGAAAAGCGGATTCGTATAAAATGGAACAAAAGACACTCAGGGAACTCGAAAAAAAATGCATTCAGGAAGAACCGGCGGAATGCGTGGCGGCGTGCCCGATTCACCTGGACGCGCGCGGCTTCGTGGGGCTCGTGCGAAAAAAGGCCTGGGGCGAAGCTTGGAAGGCGCTTCGAAGGACCATGCCGTTTCCCGGCATACTGGGAAGAATCTGCGACGCTCCCTGCCAGCAGCGCTGCAAACGCGGCGAAGCGGGCGACCCCATCGAAATCGGGGCGCTGGAAAGGGCCTGCGTATCGACGCCTCCCCCCGATTTCAGATTGCCTCCCGTGGTTTCAAAGGCAAAAAAGGTCGCCGTTTGCGGCAGCGGCCTGAGCAGCCTGACCGTCGCATGGGACCTGGGACGAAAAGGCTATCCCATTACGATTTTCGAGCCAGGCGACTCCCTCGGGGGAAAACTGAAGGAACTCGATTCCGCCGTTCTTCCGCCGGATGTCATCGAGCAGGAAACAACCGTCTTGCAACGTTTGGGGATTAAAGTTCAATTCCAGGCCCCTCGGCTTTCCGAGGATTTGCTCTCCCGGTACAGGGAGGATTTCGACGCGGTCTACGTCGGACTCGACGCTGTAGACGCCTCCGAATCGGGACTTGCGAAAAACGAGGATGGGAAAATCAAGTCGGAGTTTAAAATCCAAGCCACCGATCAGGAAGGCGTTTTCGCCGGGGGAGATTCGGAAAACAGCGCGGATTCGACCGTTTGGCAGGCGGCCGAAGGCCGTTGGGCCGCGACTTCCATAGATCGATTTCTCCAGAACGTCTCCGTGACCGCCGCGCGGGAAAAGGACGGCCCGTACGAAACGAAACTGTTTACGAATATCCTGGACGTTTCCCGAGAACCGGCCGTGAAGGCCGCTGATCCGCTCTTCGGATACACCGAGGACGAAGCCGCTGTAGAGGCGGGACGTTGCTTGCAATGCGAGTGTCTCGAGTGCGTGAAGGTCTGCCCCTACCTCGCCCATTTCAAGGGATACCCGAAAAGATACCTGCGGGAGATATACAACAACGAGTCCATCGTGGCGGGCGTCAAGCAGGCGAACAAGCTGATCAACTCGTGCAGCCTGTGCGGCCTTTGCGAGCGGGTGTGTCCCGAGGATTTCGCCATGCAGAACCTCTGCCTGGAGGCTCGCCGCAGCATGGTCCAGCGTGGCAAGATGCCGCCATCGGCCCACGAATTCGCGCTCCTGGACATGGAATTCAGCCAAGGTCCCCGTTTTTCCATGGCCCGGCACGAACCGGGAATGCCTTCCAGCGCAACCATGTTTTTTCCCGGCTGCCAGCTTTGCGCGTCGTCGCCGGACAAGGTCTTTCAAACCTACGCCTACCTGAGAGAAAAGCTCGACGGGGGCGTTGGGTTGATGCTCGATTGCTGCGCCGCACCCGCCTTTTGGTCGGGGCGCGAAGAGCCTTTTCACGAAGCCCTGGCAGCCCTGAAACAAAAATGGACCGACCTTGGGGAGCCGGAAATAGTCGTTGCCTGTTCCACTTGCTATCGAATGTTTCGGGACCACTTGAAAGAAATGCCGGTCAAGTCTCTCTGGGAAACCTTTTCCGAAATCGGCTTGCCGCAAGGAGCGCGGCCCCCGTCCGGAGATCAACCCCTGGCTATACACGATCCATGCACTACCCGGTACGAGCCGGAAATACGCGGCAAAGTCAGAGAACTGCTGGGGCTGGCAGGCGCAACGTCCGAGGAGCTTCCCTTGAGCGGCGAATTTACGGAATGCTGCGGTTTCGGCGGCCTGATGCAAAACGCCAATCCCGAAGTGGCGAGAAAAACGGTTCAGGGACGCGCCGCGCTCAGCGGTTCGGACTATGTCACCTACTGCGGCATGTGCCGGGACAACCTCGCCGCCGCCGGGAAAAGAACCCTGCACGTCCTCGATCTGGCGTTTCCCGATCTGGAAAACCCGGATCCTGCGGCCGCAAAGCGTCCCGGATGGTCCCTTCGCCAGGAAAATCGGGCGAGATTGAAAGACAGGTTTTTAACGGAACTCTGGAAAGAGAAGACACCGGAAATGGAAGAGCATCGAAAAATCAGGCTGTCCATATCCCCGGAGGTGGAGGAGATTCTCGACGCGCGGCGAATCCTTGTGGAGGACATTCAAAAGGTGGTCATGCACGCGGAGAAGACCGGGGAAAAATTCCAAAATCCCGAAACCGGACGATTCAAGGCCTCGTACAAGCCCTACAAGGCCACGTTCTGGGTCGAATACGCCCCTGCGGAGGACGGTTTCGAAATATTCAACGCATATTCCCACCGCATGGAGGTGCAAAAGCCATGAGCAGCGAACACGTGCAACCCGGAGACTTGGATTGGAAATGCGCGAAATGCGGCTGCGATCTCGAAGTGGGGCCGGTTTCGGTGGAATACATGGGCGCCCGTTTCAACACCGACCTCGCCAAGTGCCCCCGGTGCGGCCTGGTCATGATCTCCGAGGAGACCGCCATGGGCAAGATGGCCGAGGCCGAGCAGATCCTCGAGGACAAGTAGAAGAGGAGGTTTCGGGTTTCAGGTGTCAGAAAGCAGTGCGGCGAGAATGGCGCTCCCACGTCGGCGCTCCACGTCGGCGCTTCTCGTCGGCGCTTCTCGTTCCAACGCTCCGGCGTTGGAATGCATACCGGGACGCTTCGCGTCCCACTCGGTTTCGGCGGATTTGCCAGTGAACGTATACGAGTCTACCAGATTGAGAAAAGTCACGGGGTCGCCCATAAGGCCCGGAGGCTATGCGTTGACCGAGCGAGGCGTCTCGTTTTGCGGCATCCCCGAAGGCTCTTTGGTCTTGGACGCAGGTTGCGGAGAGGGTGCCACTGTCGAATATCTGAAGGATCGCTATGGGTTGAAACCGATCGGCATCGATATTTCCGAACTTCTTCTGGAAGAAGCGCGAAGAAAAAAAACGTCGGGGTCGCTGGTTCGTGCCGACGCCTCCCGTCTTCCCGTCCGCGACTCCATTTTTTCCGCCGTGTTCTGCGAGTGCGTTCTATCCCTGACTCCCGACCCGACAAAGGTTTTGGCCGAGTTTTTCCGGACCCTGAACCCCGGCGGCTTTCTCGTCGTTACAGATATTTATTCTCGCGCCAATGAAAACGCCGGAAAATGGAAAGGCATGACCGGCAACTGCTGCTTGAAGGGCGCGGTCTCGGAGGAACGCATACGGCAAAACGTTTCCGACGCCGGCTTTGCCATCCTCGCATGGGAGGACCACTCGAACTTGCTGAAAATTCTCGCCGCGCAAATGGTGTTCGCATACGGATCCATGAAACAGTTCTGGTCGTCCTTTTGCGACGGCAGCCACTCCTCCGACGGGCTCGCCGCGAGCGCCGAAAAACTGAGGCCCGGCTACTATTTTCTTGCGGCAAAAAAAGTTTGACGATCAAGATGTGATCAATAAGGAGCGAAAATGGACGAACATGCGATACGAATGATGCAGCTTTCCGGGAAAGGATATGTTTGCAGTCAGATCATCGTGAAGATGGCCTTGGAATTGAGAGGGGAGGAAAACCCGTCGCTGGTCAGGGCCATGGCCGGACCCGAGTACGGCTGCGGGACAGGGGCCGCAACTTGCGGCGCCTTGGTGGGCGGTTGCTGCCTGCTTGCACTTTACGCGGCCAAGGGCGGCGACGACGAATCTGCATCGGACCGCCTGCCTTTGATGCTCAGCGAGCTTTCCGACTGGTTTTCGGAACGGATTGGCGGGCAGTACGGAGGCATCGCCTGCGAGATGATCGTGGGAGAGCAGGGACCAGCCGCATCCATGCAGACCTGCGGCGCCATCGTCGCCGACACCTACGCCAAGGCCATGGAAATACTGGCGGCGAACGAAATCGATCCCACGGAAGCGTAGGGACCTCGAATGGAACAGGATCGAAACGAAACCGAAAGCCTCTGCCCGGTATGCCTTGTAAAAATCCCCGCGAAAATCGTCGTGCGGGAAAACATCGCCGTTTTGGAAAAAACGTGCCCGACCCACGGGGATTTCGCAACCCCGATCTGGCGCGGAGAACCGGGTTTCGAATCCTGGAAGCGCCCCAAAATCCCCAAGCCGCCTCCCGTGACCTTCACCAATATCGCGAAAGGTTGTCCGTTCGACTGCGGCCTTTGCCCGGATCACCGACAGCGCTCCTGCACCATCCTGATCGAAGTCACCCAAAGGTGCGACTTGAAATGCCCGGTCTGCTACGCCGATTCCGGAAACGAAACGAAACCGGACCCTTCCTTGGATGAAATCCGAAACATGTTTCGCGCAGCATGGAAAGCGGGTCCCCAATCCAACATTCAGCTCTCCGGGGGCGAGCCCACTGTTCGGGACGACCTTCCGGAAATCGTCGCGGCGGGACGCGAATCCGGTTTTTCTTTCATTCAGATCAACACCAACGGATTGAGGATCGCAAAGGATGAACATTACATTCGGGCTTTGAAGGATGCCGGCTTGGCCTCCGTTTTTCTCCAGTTCGACGGGGTTGACGACGCTATCTACCGGAAACTCCGGGGCCGGAATTTGCTTGGGGAAAAACTCGACGCCATCCGCGCCTGCGAACGAAACCGAATCGGCGTGGTGCTCACGCCGGTCCTCGTGCCCGGAATCAACGACCACGGCATCGGCGATATTCTCAAAAAAGCCATGGAATTCGCCCCTGCGGTCCGTTCCGTGCATTTCCAACCCATCTCCTATTTCGGCCGCTATTTCGACCGGGGAAACGATAAGAAGCGCATGACCCTGCCGGAAATCATGCGGGCCATTGAAAAACAGACCGACGGAATGTTCAAGGCGGAGCACTTCAAGCCGCCGGGTTGCGAAAACGCGTTGTGTTCCTTTCACGCCAATTTCCTTGTCCAGTCGGGAGGAAAGGTCTTGCCGCTGCAATCCACCTGGGACAAGAGCTGCTGCGCGACGCCGATCAAGGCCGAGGAAGGCGCCGCCAAGGCCATTTCCTACGTGGCGCGCCAATGGTCGGCCCCGGCCGCCAAGGACATTGTCGGAATTGCGGGACCTGTTTCGGACGGATCGGCCGAAGCTGGTTGCGGATGCAAGTGCGGCGACAGTCCGTCTCCCGCCATGTCCCTCGACGACTTCATCGCAAGGGCCAGGACCCACACCCTTTCCGTGTCGGCCATGGCGTTCCAGGACGCTTGGAACGTGGACCTGAACCGGGTGCGCGATTGCTGTATCCATGTGATGTCCCCGGACCGAAGGCTTGTCCCGTTCTGTCTCTACAACCTGACCAGCGCCGACGGAGACAGATTGTACCGGCCATGAAGAATCCCAAAAAAACGCCCCTGGAAAGTTGGATCGCCCGAAAGATCGGCTTGCAAGACGGGCAAAAATTGACGCGGCAAAAGCTTGCCCTCCACCAGCTGGACAAGTTCGTGGAAACCCTCGAACACGCAAGGCGAAACAGCCCCTTTTACAAGCGGCTGCTGGCCGACTATCCTCCGGAAACGGTCGCAAGCCTGCGTGACGTGTCCCGTCTGCCGTTCACATCGGCCGAGGATATCCGCCGCGATCCGAACCTGTTCCTGTGCGTGTCCCGGGACCGGGTCGCCAGAGTGGTAACTCTGCGTACTTCGGGAACCACGCACAACCCCAAGCGCGTGTTCTTTACCGAAGCCGACCTGGAGCTGACCGCCGATTTTTTCCACCACGGCATGTCCACCCTGGTACCCCCCGGCCAGAAGGTGCTGATCCTGATGCCGGGAGAATTGCCCGGATCCGTGGGGGACCTGCTTGTCAAGGGACTTGCCAGGATGGATGTGGAAGGGATCGTGCACGGGCCGGTCGCAAACATTTCCGCCGCCCTGGATGAAATCGTGTCGAAAAAAATCGACAGCCTCGTGGGCATTCCCGCGCAGGTCATGGCCATGGCGCGAAGCTGGCAGGGTGCGAGGATTAAGCCGGGCAGAATCAAAAGCGTACTGCTCAGCGCCGATTACATCCCCAAAGTCGTGGTTTCCGCCATCGAAAAGGCGTGGCACTGCCCGGTGTTCCAGCACTACGGCATGACCGAGACGGGTCTGGGGGGCGGGGTCGAATGCGAGGCCCTCGACGGCTACCACATGCGGGAGGCGGACTTGTATTACGAAATCGTCGATCCGGATTCCGGCAAACCCGTGCCCGACGGCGAAACCGGCGAGGTGGTTTTCACGACCCTCACACGGCAGGCCATGCCCCTGATCAGATATCGCACGGGAGACCTGGCGTCGTTTATCCCGTCGCTATGTCCCTGTGGAACGACGCTGCGGCGCATGAGCCCGGTCGCCGGTCGAATCCGCCGGGAGGATGATCCCGAAAATCCCCTCGGCATTTCCATGCCCGACTTAGACGAGACAGTGTACGCTGTCGATGAGGTGATGAACTATCAGGCTGAAATGACCGCTGAAAAAAATTGCGTGCGCCTGAAGATACAGGCGACCACAGAATTCGAGGATACGGTGGTCATCGCAGAGAAAATACGCCAGGCCCTCAAGGCGGTCCAGCCAATCCGAGAAGCGGCGAATCGAAACGAACTGATCATGGACGAAATCAAATTCGTTGGAACGTTTTCCCCCTCCACGGGGGCCGCCAAGCGGCGGATTGCCTATTGTAAAGACAACGACGAAAAAACTGAAAAACCCGAATTACACCAATAGTGCCCGATGGAAATCGTTTCACAGAATCTTTCCCGAATCCATGATTCCACCGCGAAATTTCAGACTCGATGATCAAGTTCTTTCCGCCGACCGGACCGAGGCGACCGTCATTCCGGGCGCAGCGCAGCGAAGACCCGGAATCCAGAAGATCCGCAGAAGCGCATGGATTCGAAGCTTTCGGGGAAATGACGAAAAAAACTTGATCATCGAGTCGGACCTGCTTGCCATGAGTGTCGGCGTTTGCAGTCCATGATTCAAAACTTATTTTTTTTGTGTCTTTTGTGTTTGGTTCATCGCGGATTTGTGGGGAGCGGCAAAGGTAACCAGAGCTTCCAGCTCTGGTCCCATATCGCGAATATGCCGACGCTTGAAATCCAAGGCATACCAGACCAGGATGGTCTGGTTACCATCGACACCCCTTTTTCCCACAAATCCGCGATGAGCCTTGTGTTTTTCGTGGTCTATCTTTAAAAATAGAATACCAAAACGATGACTCTGAAAATCGAGTTCTAAAACAGGAGAATAAAAATGATCGATCCAATCGTCCAAAAAGCCTGCGAGCTTCTCGAAAAGGGAGAAACATTCGTCATAGCTTCGATCGTCAGCCATCAGGGTTCGACCCCCCGGACTGCCGGCACGAAAATGATCGTCGATGCCGACGGCAAGATCGTCGGTACCATCGGTGGCGGGCTCCTGGAGGCCAAGGCCATGGAGAAGGCGGGCCAAATCATTTCCGGGGCCAGCGCTCCTTCGTTCATGCCCTTCGACCTGACCGAGGAGGATACCGCCTCCATGGACATGATCTGCGGAGGGCAAGCCACGATACTGATCGATTTGATCGCGCCTTCCTACGAAAGCACCGAAGTGTTCGGAAGATGGAAAAAGGCCCTGGAAAATCGCGAACCCAGTTTTTTTGTGACAACTGTTTCCGGTTCCGAATCAAAGATCGATTCCATTGCCCATTGCGTGCTGGCATTCGACGGAAAGACCCAAGGACCGTGTCCCCTGCCGCCCGAAGCTCTGGAAAGGGTTAAAAACGAAGCCGGAAAATCCAAATACATGCAGGTGCTTCGGTTCGACGACGCCATTGCCATCGTCGAGCCGGCCGCCAGGCCGAAAACCGCCTTCTTTTTTGGCGCGGGCCACGTGGCGCAGCCCACCGTTCACATCGCTTCCATCGTGGGCTTTCGCACCTCGGTCTTGGACGACCGTGCCGAATTCGCCAACCGGGAACGTTTCCCCGAGGCCGACGAAATCCACGTTCTGAATGATTTCGAAACCGCATTCGAGGCCATCGAGGTCGCCCCGGACGATTTCGTCGTCATCTTCACCCGCGGCCACCTCCACGACAGGACAGTCCTGGCCCAGGCCCTGAAGACCGACGCCGCCTACATCGGCATGATCGGAAGCAAGAAGAAACGGGACGCCATATACGGCGCCCTGCTGAAGACCGGCTTTATGCAAAAGGACATCGACCGCGTCCATTCCCCAATCGGCCTGCCCATCGGCGGCCAGACCCCGGAGGAAATCGCCGTGAGCATCGTTTCCGAGATGATCCAGGAAAGGGCGGCGCTGGAGAAATGAAATTTTTATAAGGGGGACTTTTCATACCTTTTCTGAACAAGGTATTGTTCATGGTGTCGAGGATTTTGCCTGGTTATAACGGATTTGGGGGAGGGTGGAATGTAGGTTGGGTTGAGCGTCGTCAATTGTCGGGTTTCGCTACGGAATTCTATCAAACAAACAGATACGGCGCGCGAAATGGTTGGGAAGCAAGCGAACCCCAACATGAAAACCGCTCAACCCAACCTACGCATTGCCGCTTCCCCAAATCCGTTATAACCAGGATTTTGCGAATGAAGACGACAGCTTCGTCCTTGATTCTCTCCGGGCCTGAAACGCCATACTCTCTTCCGCATATAACTCTTCGCATCATATTTCGCTTTGCCCAGAAGATGGTCCCTTACGAACTCCAAGCGTCCGCATAATTTGAAGCTTGAATTGCTGGCGTGGGTGGTCGTGTGCAGTTTGAATTCTTCCGAGTCCAGCCAGTCCATGGATTTGGGAATCAAATCAGGCTTGGTTCTCAAAGCGAGATTCACTCCAACCGCCAAGGCCTCGAACCGAACTCTGGGTGTGGATTTGGAAGTTGGCGATTTCGCGAAACCATTCGGAAAATGGCGTTTCACGAACTTTTAGGTGTTTTCGAATTCCTCGCTCATGCGCTTTTCATCGAATTTGTCCTTGTTGTCTTGGACGAATTTGTTCAGAAACTTTTCGACATCGTGTTTGAAGGATTTGTATTGGTCGGAATATGCGAAAAACCTTAGGACCAGTTCTTCGTCTTCTCGGCGTTTTTTTGTCGATTCTCCAATGGGGCATAATTCATTGAACAGCTCGTGTTCCGCGCATTTCTTGACAAATTCCATAAAAGGCCCGCCGAGTGCGAACCGCCTTACCTCGGGAGCTTTCACCTTTATCGCAGACCTGTTGATCCTTTTGCGCATTTCCTGCCTGATTTCCAAAGATGTCTTATCTTCCAAGACGATCATGCAAAGGGGCTTTGTCTTTAATTTATTCTGCTGAAGGGAAGGCAAATCGGAATACCGAAAACCGTTGAGAAGTGGCAGTTTTTTCAAATTTTTCAGTTGCAAATCATTTCCAGGTCGCACATTTCTTCGCATCTATTCACGACCCTCATGAAATCCATCTTTGCTGGGAATGTCGGCATTTTTCGTACGGGGATTCTTAAAAGCATCGTTCTTTGTTGTTTTTTTCTTTATTCCATGAATTTTTTATTGCATTCTTGCCAAATTCGTCGAGGCGTGTCAACTATTATGGAGAAGCAACAGGGGCGGTTCCCAATATCACTCTATATTTGGAGACTCGAAAAATATGAATATTAAAAAATTTTTTCTCTGGTCAACGGCAATCCTGATCGTATTTGTTATGGCTTTCGGGGTCTATCTGGCGTCGAAATCCCCGAGTCACGACAGGCAATGGAAGACGGAATACAAGGTGCTTCCTTCGGTCGAGTTCTACGATGGCAGGGTCACGGTGAAAAATGTCCGAAATTTCGCCTATTCGCCGGAGGGCGGGGTGAAAGAGGCCCGCTATTACGACCGGACATTCGACATTGACACCCTTGAGAGCGCCTGGTACGGCATTTCGCATTTTGCCAAAGGCGGTCTGGCCCACACGTTTTTAAGCTTCGGATTCAAAGATGGCCAATACGTGACCGTTTCGGTGGAGGCGCGCCAGGAGGTCGGAGAATCCTACCATCCCGTAACGGGACTTCTGCGCAACTACGAACTTGCCTATATCGTCGGAGACGAACGGGATATCATCGGCCTTCGGACCCACATCCGCAAGGAAAAGGTCTACCTATATCGTCTGACCATCCAGCCGGAAACCGCCCGGAGAGTATTTCGGGAGATGCTGGAAATCGCGGAGGATATCCACCGAACCCCGCGTTTCTACAACACACTTTTCGACAACTGCACCACCAACTTGCTCGACCGAGCCGAAGGCCTGTCTTTTTTCGAAAGGTACCTCGATTACCGAGTCCTTCTTCCGGGATACTCGGACGAACTCGCTTACGAAAATGGCGTGATACGAACGGACATTCCCTTGGAAAAGCTTCGGGAGGCCAGCTTGCTCGAGAGCGGCAGGTGCGAAATCGATGCGACGGATTTTTCTGCCATGATTCGCGGAGGCATCTCCGAGCCTGTGACGCGGCGATGAACCAGAGGCGGATGTTGTGATCTGCAGAAGGATAAACAATGCACGGCAACGAAAGAAAAAACAATAAACCCCTTCGATTTGAACCGAAGGGGCTTTTGCTATTTTTTTAGTAATGTTTTAGCTTTTTAGTGTCCATTGTCAATATGGCCTGGAAGCGCCAGAAAGCCGCACAGTTCAAAACAGGCGGGAGCTTTTTAGCAAAGCATTCGAATTGTTGAAAGGATAATCATGAGATGGGTTTTGAAATTCGACGGCAGAACCGTGACGGTGAAATCGGCCAGCCGGAACAAACCGCCCGAAACCGCATCGACAAAATGCTTCGAGCTTTGCCTGACGAGTTTCTTTCGGGACTTTCCCGACAACAAGATCGACACCGGCGTCATCCATAAGTTTTTCAATACGGGAAAAAGCTTCGCCATCGTATTTTTGATGGATTTCTGGCGCAGGGGGCACAGTCTGAAACATAGGCGTCTTTTCAAGTTCGACAGGCTATTTACCATCGAGCAGGAAGAAAAGAGATTCAACACGTTGGCCAAGGGTTTGGAAATGATCGCCCCGAATGAGCAACTTAGAAAAATCCCCTGCGAAGGGACCGGGGAAAAGGCGCTGTTGCCATACCATTATGCGGGCGTGAACGCAGATAATCTAAACGACTTGGTGGCCTACATGGCGAAACTACTGACCGAAAAGCACCGGAAAACTATAAAAAAAGACATTTTCGATGTCTTGGATCAAGTGCTGATGGAGCTTTTCGCTCATTCATATTCCGAAAGGGGCGCACTCGTCGCGTCCGAAGACGGCTACCCGTTCCTGGGGGCCAACGAATTCTCAGTAAATGTATTCTGCAACATTCTCCCCGCCGTATGCGTCATGAACGATAGCGAACCGTCGAATCAAAATGAAACGGTCGAAGTCGATGCCTTGCTTTTGGATGTCGAAGAGACGACCGGAGAGAACGAATCGCCTCTGTTTAAAAAGAAGTATGTCGTCGAAAGGGAAAACGGTTTTTTTCGGATCGATTTGGTAACCAGGAAAAAGCCTACACAGCAGGAAGAAGACGAATTGTTGAAACACAAGCCCTCCGACAAGCAATCCTGTAAAATCCGAATCAATGAAGATTGCCAAAGGCGGCATCTTCGAGACATGATCGAAAAATGGGTCGAGGAGTCGGGCCTGCATCTCGAACCGGACAAGCTTCGAAATATTCTGGAAAAACCGATCAACGCCCCTTTGTCCGCAAGCAGGCTCCATTACGACTTGAATCCGGCGAATATTCTGGTCGTCAAGCAAAAATGGTTCAAAAGAGTCAAGGGCGTGCTGATCGATTACTCCACTTTCAACCGGGGAGGCCATTTGTATATCGATCTGGCGCGCCTGGAAGGCCTTGTCCTCATCGAATACGCACTGGAAGCGTGGAGGGAGAACCTCGGAGACGCCGACATTCTCAAGCAAAAAACCCAGCGGATAGAACAAGCCCTGTTCTACATGGACACAAGGACCGAAGGCTTGTCGGAACACGACCGCGACATCGTAGAGATCGCATTGCATATTCGTCGAATCGGCTTATGTCGATTTCGGGAGGAAAAAAAACACGGCAGCCGCCTCGAAGGCGACCGTTTCCGCAACTACGCGATGGCACGATTCGCGTTTCTGATCTCGTTTCAAAAAATCGCCAAAGGAGACGAATTCCTGATTCGAAAAAAAAGACTGGCGCTTCTGTTCGCCGACGAACTGGCGGACTTGATCGAAAAGGAAGACATCGAGGACTATGCATTTGCAAACGACAAATGCCGGTCGCGCAGCAGTGGTACTTGCAAAACTGTCTGCAAATGGGCCTTTATTGTCTTCCTGAACATAGCGATCGGTTTCTTCGGCGCATTTATTTCAAACGAATTCAGCCTGGTCGATTTGCGTTCGTCACCTGAGTCTTTGTCGAAAAGCGATGTGGTATTGATGGTAGAAAAAAATGGATTTCACCATCACAAGGACCTGTCGCCGTTCGGACTGTGCCCTGTGACAGCGGGACAGTTCGAGAACAAATTCGAGTTTTTCGAAACCAACGGCACTTTGGTCGCAACGGACCGCGAAACGGGATTGATGTGGCAACAAAGCGATTTTGGCGATCCGATTCCATTCGAGCCGGCGACGGAAAAAATAGAAAAGCTGAATGAAATGAAATACGCGGGACACAAGGACTGGCGGATGCCGACTCTGGAAGAGTTGGCGTCCTTGATTTCGAGGAAAAAAATCGACCGCCATTTTTTGGACGAAGGCTTTTCTCCGGTTGAAAAAGCCTGGACCCGGGATCTCTTTACGGCAGAAAGCGGAAAACGAGAAAATCAATACTGGATCGTTTTGTTCCACAACGGGTCTGTGAACTTTTCCCGGGAAAATGAAATCGCGAACCTGATTGCGGTCAGGAACGAATCCGATTTCGGAGGGAGATTGTGGTGGTTCTTTTTCGCTACCGCTTATGTGTCGGGCCTTGCCACCGCCATTTTCCACGAAAGATGGCTCGCTCCTTCGGCAGATCGTCTCTGCCAGCTTTTCCGGCTCGATTAAGTGGTTTCATGGCAATTTTTTCCTTTATGGCAAGGATATTGCTATGAAAATCTGCGTGGACGAACGAAAAACGACGAAAAAAAGGAGGAAGAATGATTGCCAAGAGTTATCGCGTTGAAAGATGGAAAAACCGTATTTTAAAATCGATTTTATTCGTTATTTTACTATGTGCGGTATTTCCCGCTTTCGTTTGGGGACTCGCCGTCGAGAGGTCGAAACCGGAAAATCAAACGACGGAGATTGCGGCCGGCTCCGAACCGGTCACCATTCTGTACAAAGCGAATGGAAAACAATTGCAATTCCAATGGAACCTCAATGGACCGGGAAAGCTTGACGGAGAGTCCGCCCAAAGCAGCGCAGTCTTTTATGTCCCCCCCGACAAGGTCGTTTCGCGCGGCGAGACCGCCATTGTGTCCTTTAAGGTGGTCGATTACGAAGAAAACCAGTTCAACGACAGCGTCATTTTCAAAATAACCCCGGCTGCGGCAAGCCAATCTGAGTCAACGGCCCCTGAAATCCGTCCCGAGGCAAGTAAGAACGTGCGAATCGTCGATCCTGCGGCCGGAGGCGAAGTGGGGGAATCCAAGATGGTTTCCGGCGAGTACGACGATTCGGTTCAAGACGATATCTGGGTTTTCGTTTGGCCGGAAAAAGCCCCCGGAAGGGGATATCCCCAGTCCGGCGACGCTTTCCAAGGCAGCCCCGCCGAGAAAAACCACGGTGAATGGTCCGTTCGATGCTACTTCGGAGGCCCGGCCCAAAGCTATGATATCGTCGTTTACACCGCCGACAAAGAGGCTTCCCAAAAAATCGCGGGCCTTCTTATGAAATGGGCGAAAGAAAGCCACTATCCGGGAATTGACAAAGCCAGGCTCCCGAATGGTATGACAAAGCATCATAAAATTCGCGTTCGGAAAACGGACTGACGCAGGAGCATTGAATCCAATTAATGGCTTTGGTTATAACGTCGGCCAACCAGCACCGTCATTCCGGGCGGAGCTTGCGGAGACCCGGAATCCATGCGATAATCGAAGCTGTTGGATGAAAACCGGCCGAAGCTAAAACCAAGCCCCAATCAATCAGTCCACCGGCGGATATTTCCGATTGCGACAAGGGCAGCGAAAAAAATACCGATAGTCCTTAAGCTTCATCGCAGTGGTTATCGACCTTTTTTACCAAGGAGACGTCATGGCAGAAGAAAACGTATCGCAATCCAGGAAAGCATTTATGGGAGACAAAAATGTCGTTATTTTTCAGCAGTTGGGTATCGAGGATACCGATGGAAAAAGCCTGGAACGAATTAATTCCTTGCGAATTTGGGATTTTCTGTTGCAGAAAAAACAGGACAACACATACGCCTCCGGCTACGACACACCCAAGATTTGCGGCGCGCTCATAAAATTGGCTCGCCGGGATTTCGAAAAACAGGAGATATTCATTCGCGTGGACGACGACGTGTTTCCCAGCGAGGACGGGGTTGTCAAGCTGAAGGAAAAATATTTCGACTTGAATCGCAAGGTCCCCCGGAAGCAATTCTGCTTCTCCTGGAGCTACCAAAATCCGTCTCTTCGGGATTGCCAGGCCGATCCCGAGGAGGGCCAGGACTATCCCCGTCTTTTCGACCACTACGCCAACGCCTATTCCATTCGCACTTCCTTTCTGGGCGACCGAAGCTGTCTGGTTCGATTTAAATCTTTGGTCGATGAAACGGTCAGGGACGAGGGCAAAAGCCTTTCGGTCCAATTCGAACCGGTACTCGACAAAAACACCCCGGTCAAATTGAGCATCATTCACAACCGTTTTTTCATCGATTTGTTCCAGTTGGGAAAATGGGGCTCCGACTTGCGGGACCCGATTTCCGGCGCAGGCATGTGTTTCTGCACGGATTCCCTCGAACTCCTGCCCCCCTGGACCAACGCCGAGCACCTGGTGAGCTGGATCGATGACATGATCAAATCGGAAATGATGAAGATTCTATTCGGCAGCCGGTTCGACGACTCCGCCTGCATGCTGAGCGACCGATATGCCAAAGGGTTCAAGCAGAAGCGGCACCTGCATCACGAATTTTCCATCGGCAACGTGAAGTGGGCGACGGACAACTATCTGGACAGGCTCCTCATGGGTTGCATTCTGGCATTTTGCGTCAATCCCGAAAAGTACGGTTCCGACCTGAAGGGTTTCACCGAAGTACTGAAAAACAAGGATTTCCGGTCGGCCTTAAACCATTGGGAACTAGGGCCGTCCTTGGAATGGCTTTTTTGCGGCATCGAGAAAAACGCTTGTTCCGACCCGGTTGCCCACACCAGAATTTCCGAGGCGTCTTTCGCTCTAATCGAAAAGGAGATGGATGTTTTCAAAATCGACGATACTGCGATGAACAAAATCTTGTCAAAGTTGAGCGGCAATGGGAGCGCGGTGGCCGTTTGGGAATGTATCACAGGACTGAGAGGAAATACGTTTGCCAAAGACGACGCTCTCTGGAGCGCTATCGACCAATGCCTGGCGGAAAAAGGGCTCGAAAGGCCCGCCTCCATTTCCAAAAATGATTTCTCCGCAAAGGAAAAAAACTACCTGACCCAGTGGAATAAAAAGTGGAAAGTCATGAATTTGATTTCGGGGCACCGGGAAAAAATCGACGAGAATTCTTTGTGCTGCCTTTTGCGCGAAATCCATGAGGAACTTTTCAACGAGTTGTCGCCCGCTAAGCTGGCAGAGATGAACGAGGCCCTGAAAGATGAAATGTCCTACGAGCGGCAGGCGCAAGGGCGATACAAAGACCCGTTTGTCGAAAAAGCCATCGAGGTGAAAAATCCAGGGCTATACGAATTCACAGGCAAGGACATGGATGTTTTGCGGGAAAAAGGCCTGTCTCCGCAAGGACTCGAAGCGTTGAAAAATCTTTTCCGCAATGAAGGTTCGGCTATCGAAATAGCGGATGTGAAAGAATTGACAAGCTCGCTCGCAAGGGAATGGCCGGACAGCGTTCCGGAAAACCGCCGAATAAGTGAAATGATCTTGGAACATTTCCAAAGCCGGTTCACCCACGTCGGTTTTTCCGATTCGAAAAACGAATGGACCCTGTATTATCTGAATATTTACAAGGTCGAGCTGGCCAAAGACATTGACCAATCGGCCCTGAAGATGCGTTTGTTTCACGAGGACCCGTTTTTCACCCCCAGCGACAGGTCATCCCCCCGTGCAGTCAACGAGTGGGTGACCAAAAGCGACATCGAAGCGGGGTACACGGCCCTGGGGCGGCCCATCGGCAGAACAGTTGACCGAATACTTCGAGTGGCCGGAAACTGAGTTCCAGGCGGAAGCACCGGAACTTCCAGGGACTCCGTAATAATCGACAAATGATCACGTCTTGACGGATATTATAAAAGGAGGAAACAAATGGCACCGGATCTGATCGATCATTCCCATGAAAACCCGGAAAACGCAACCGACCGGGGGCAAGAGGCGGATACGGACGACGATGCGCCGCCCGACCGGACGGACGAGGAAATCCAGTCGCTGCTGGCGAAGAAAAAAGAAACCTTGGACCAAACGAGAAAAACGAACGAAATAAATGAGCTGATCAATAATTTCACTGAGCAGGTGCTGAAAACCAACACTCCGATTGCCGAAAAACTCAACAAATACGTCGAACCGGTCGGTGGGTTCAACGAGGAACTCAAATCGGTCGATTTCAGGTTCAACGCCGCCGAAATCCTTTTTTCCGGGTTTGCCGAGGGCGATTTTTCCGAAAGGGCCCATTTTCAAATGCCGGTGTCCTTTTCGGGAGGGTTCTTCATCAGAACAAAAGTCGCAAACTTCCTGGTGGATCCGGGAAACGGCACGATCACGGGCCTCAGGGAGGCCGGGGTCAATCTGAGCGAAGAAACCGATATCGTTATCGCCAGCCACTACCATCCCAGCGCGCGTCTGGATATGCACACGATCTTCAACATGCTGGGGGGGTATTGCCCGGGAAGAATCGACGAAGCCAATGTCTCCGACAGTGGCAAAAAAGTGTACCTGTTTTCCACCAAAGCCGTGCTGCATGGAAGAAACGACCATCCGCCGGTCCTGATTCCATCGGACAAGAAAGTGATCGCATCGATTGCCAATGACGAGGATCAGGAAGATCCCGACGAAACCTTCGTCACCAGACCGGGAAAATGCTGGAAAATCGCCCGGATCGATAACGCCATCCAGGTTGAAGGCCTGAAACCCGACTTAGTGTTTCCGATAGGGACGGTAAAAGACAACGAACTTTATTTGAAGACGTTTGAAGCTTTCCATTCCGAGGCGGCTGGGGAAGGCCAAGTCAAAGACGAAGATGGACTTGCGGGAAAGGAGGTCGGGTCCTTTTTTCTGCAAGGAAAAGAATTCGGCATTTTCTTCACGGGAGACACAGAATACAGGGAGGAATGGGCCGAGCAATTGTCCGAAGAATTGGGCGATGCCGTGACCGTACTCGTTTGCAATACCAAGACCATCGATTATCTCCAAGCATTGCACGAGAATAAAGAAACCCGGTCTTTAAGCGAAGAGAACGCCGGTTGGCCCCAGATGGGATTCACTTACAACCAACTCGGATTCCTCGGCACTCTTGAACTCGCGCGATATCTCGGTCCGAAGGTGCTGGTCATGAGGGCTTTCGGACTGGAATGCATGGTGGAAAAAATAAATGGCGTCTTCAAATACGCTCCCCACAAATTGGCGATCATTCGGGAGTCCATGGAAGAACTCATCAAAACGACAAGCGGTTGTCATGTTGAGAAAGTCATCATACCCGGCCGTCACAGGGTTGTCGTGAAAAACGAAGACAGCGTTGAAACCGGAAAAATCGTGCGAGGTTTCACATCGTCGAAAGTGAAAACCTACGGTAAGCAATACCAGTTCAATACGGTGGTTCCGAAGCTTGCCAGGGAAATCGACGCATATATTCAATTGATGCAAAAAGAGCTGGAAAGATCAAGGCGGGAAGGCAGAACAGGAAAACCCTATTTGGTCATCCAAGGCGAATCCGGGGGAGGAAAAACCCTCTTGGCGAAGGCCATAGGCGAAGAATTGGATTCCATAGGCGAAATCATCACATACGATCTGGCTACTGCGGAAAGCAACGCCAACCTGTTTCAGAACGATATCTTCGGCTGGGAGAGAGGTCTGCCCGGCGGAGGCGCCCATCCCGGCATTTTGGGTGCGGAAAACACCCTGATCATATTCAACCAACTGGAAAAACTGCCGGCGAACGAAGCCAAAAAATTCTTGGACATCTTGGAAGAATGGAAGTTCAGAAGATTTGCGGGGCAACTTCTCGACGTGAAAGCGATGATGGTGTTTACGACCAATATCGACTTGGAATACATAAGCTCGTTCACGGAAGATTTCAAAAACAGGCTCAGGCACCGCTTGCTCACGATTCCGCGACTATCTTCCCTTAAGGAAAAGCAATATGAGCGCGCTCTGACCATTTTTACGGGCCACTGGTGCGACGCGAACAGCGTCATTCTGGACCAAAACGCATGGAAGCTGATTTTCGAGATTGACTTGTCCAAAGGGGCTTTCCGCACGCTCAACGGGATGCTCCACAAAGCCCGATTGCTCGTGGAGCGGGAATACGGGATCGTCTCGGTTCACGACAATACAATCGTCTACGTCGCCGAAGAGTTCCTTGAGAAAGCCCGCATAGCCATGGGCATACCGTTTAGAGACCCGGATGATTACGGTTGGGAAAAGCTGCCCTGTGGATTGACCTGGACGATGGCGACATGGCTGAGCAATGAATGCGTCAACAAGAAAACTTATATGGGCATGAAAGGCCCGAAAGGCGGGGAAATCGGCTCGCCTGCGTTCAAAAACGAGCTGGCAAGGATATTGAACTTTTTCAAAGACGAGGGCGATATTTGGAAACACTTTTTGACCAATCAAATGGCAATTGATGCTTTCAGGCGCAGTGGCGACATTTCGGATTACATCGAATGCCTCGATAAAGAATGCGGGAACTTCGAGCTGTGCGGCAAGTTCAGTTTCGATATGAAGCAGGATTGGCTGGAGGATCGTTCAAAGGGCTTGAAGTGGATTTTGAATAAGAACACGAAACAATATTCGACTGCCAGAAAAAGATTCATGAACGTGTTTCAAAAGCAAAAAAAGAGAAGAGATAGAACGGAAACATTTTGAAAAGCTTGCCGGTCTTCGGCGAAAGCACCGATGAGCTTTCGCCAAAATCGACCTTTGAAAGTTTTTCTAAGTTGTTCCTTCATTGGTTCCATAGCATGCATTCAAGGGGGTGGCAGCCTTGAATGCGCCCGCACCATGGATGCTGTCAAAACATCAGAAAAAAACTGCGGGAGACGGTGCCCGTCAGGCTTGAGCCAAGAGCGTTGCAGGGGCGCCGGCTGGGGTGATGAAAATCATCCTTTTTGCCGGGTTGATTTTTCTGCCAGGTTTCGTTCCGGTTTTACAGCTCGGCAGGCGTAAGCCCCCGAAGCTTAAACCTTAAACCTTACGCCTTACACCTCTCCCTCGATAATGGAATAAAACCGGTTCATCGCGGATTTGTGGGAAACGGCGAGTCGATGGTAACCAGACCATCCTGGTCTGGCATGCACTGGCTTCCAAGCGGCGACATATTCGCGATATGGGGCCAGAGCTGGAAGCTCTGGTTACCTTTGCCGTTTCCCACAAATCCGCGATGAACCATAAAACCCTTCGGAATTATTAGCCTGTTTTCGGAGACATTTTCATCACCCCGGGCGCCGGCTTCCATTTCCAGTCTCTTCGAATCGTTTTCGGATAGATGCTCATGTTCCTCTTTGGGCGGAAAGAATCAAAGTGCGCGTCCTTTCTTCACCAACCTGTCAATGATCGAACCGGAAATACCCTCCAGTCTTTCCGCTGCTTTTTCCAAGTCCTTGTCGCCCTTCAGCCATTTCGCGGCCTTGTCCAGCGAATGAATGTTGGAGAACGCCAGTTTGTAGAAGGGGACTTTGCCGGAATGCCTTTTGATCGACACCTGGGTTTCCAGGTATTCGCCGAAGGCCTGGAGCAAAAGCGGATAGAGGTTCCTGGCCTTTTGGTTCATCAGTTCGAGCTTCCGGCCGTCCATGTCCGAGATACGTTCGAGAATTTTCGGGATGGCCGAGTCGGGATAGGCCTTTTCGAAGAAAAGCAGCGTCTCCGCAGTGGCGCGGTTTTTCAGGTCGGACAGGTCTGCGGACAGGACCAGGTACAGGACTTCCAAGGCCGAGAAGAATCTTTTCAGTCCGAAGCTTTTGGAGAGCAGGTAGCCGATCTGCTGGTACAGGTCCCAGGCGGGTTCGAAAATGCCGGTGCCGAGATCGACCAGCAGGCGGTCGGCTTTCTTCCCGTCGTTGTTCGGCATTTCCAGGCATTTCTCTCGGAATTGAGACACACGCAGGTAGTATCGCTCCCTGCCGTAGGGCATCAGAGGGGCGAACCGGTCGTCTCGCAGGACGTAGTCCGGGCTCCGATACAGGTCCTGGACGACGACCCCGCGACTTTCATAGTGCCAGGAGCCGTGCATTTTGACCAGGTAGAACATCGGCATCCGGTACTGGTTCTTTCTTACCTGCAGGTGAATGTCGAACCTGCCACCGATGTCGAAAAGGGCTTCCCGGACCGACTTCTGATCCGCCAGGCTGTATCGGGTAGGCCGCCCCATCCAGTCGTTTGCGACCAGCGGAGAGGTCAGGGCGAGGTTCATCAGGCGGATTTCCCGGCCGCCCCATCTTCCATTCTCCATCTTGCCCCGGATGGCGTCGTATTCGCCCAGTCGCGAAATCAGAGGGGCGAGACATTCGTCGAGATCGACGCCACGGCCATCCCCGTAATTTCCATAGTCGTATGGTGTCGCCAGGAATTCGCTCCATTCCTCGCGCCATTTTCCTTCGCCGCTTTCCTCCCGATACGCTCGGGCGCTTCCGGAAGTAGTCATATTTGCCTCCTTATCGTATCCTGATCTTTCGTTCGCGGATTTGTCCCGCCACGTAGCGGCCGATTTTGTCGGCCACTTGCGCGGGGTTGTCCAGGTGGGCGCCGGGAATGTTGATCACGGCGTCCATCTGGCCTTCGAAACCGGTAGTCTTCCCCTCCTCGTGATTGAGTGCCACCAGGGTGGTGTTGAGCTTTCCGGGCAGTTTTTCGTAGGACTCATCGATGGCCCTGTGGACCTCCTGCTTGGCTGTAGTTCCCGGCCCGAATGAGGAGCACCAGCCGCAGTCGGTGATCAGCACCATGTAGACCATGGCGCCGCGCGCGATTTCAATGGCTTCGTCCACCATGAAGCTGATGGACAGGGCGTCGGCCTGGCCTCCGGAGCCGATGTTGTCGCTCATGTTGGCCACCACGCGGGCGGCCTCTGTCCGGGTGATCGCCGGGGTCTTTCTCGGATGGTGCAGCCATCGCACCAGGTTGCCGTGGAGTCCGGGTTTTACGAACCCCTGGTTGTAAAGCCCCGCCAAGAGGCGGATGCCGGTCTTGGTCGCGGCCGTCAGGAACGCGAACGAGACGATTTTGAGCATGCGAACCTTGGAAGCGTTCATGCTTCCGGAAGAATCGCACACGATCAGCAGGACAGGGCGTCCCCTCGAATCTTTGCGCGTTTTCGACTTGTAGCGCTTGAACACGGCGTCGGAGAACATGGCCTCGGGCAGCCGGGCCGCGTCCAGCGCGCCGGAAGTGTTGAAACGGCGCTCTTCCAGAATTTGCCGGAAATTGGGGTACAGCATCTTCCTGAGGGCCCTTGTTACCGGCTCGGCCTCCTGCTTGAGTTCATGGTAGGCGCCGGGGGAATAATCCACGTCGATGGGCCTGTCGTGGATTTCCCCGGCGGCTTCCCTTCCGTCGCCAAAATCCATGCGAACTTCGTGTCCGTCGGTCAAAGAGCCTTCGATAGGGCCCCTCTCCAGTCCCATTCTCCGCAAGGTCTCCTGCAAGATATCGGATCTCGTATCCTCGATCCTGCGGGCCTGGCCCGAAGCTTTGGCGAGGTTCTGGACCATCTCCCCGAAGGGATCGGACTTCGGGGCGGCGCCTTTTTCCTGCTTGGTTTCCGGGGTCTTTGCGGGCGAACCGGACAGCTTTTCCAGGACCTTCTGCGCCAACGGATCGGCCGGATCCAGAAGGGACGGGGCTGGCGGTTCCTTCAACGGCGCGATGTCTTCCAGTTCCCTGTCCGGTTCCCGGCGAGTGTCCGATTGTTTCGACGGCGGCTTCATCATCGGACCGGCGGAAGGGCTCGCGGCCACTGGCACGAACATGTGCAAAAACGGCCGCAGGCCTCTCATGATCGACCGGAACCAAGCCTTGCCCAGGGCCATCAGTTCGTGTCCGGGGGTGAAGCAAAGCCTGTCCAGATAGTTGCAGCTGGCCCGTTCCACGGCATGAAGCAAATCCATGGTCCCGGGGTGGATTTCGCCCAGGTCCCGCCAATCCGGCAAGAGGTCGCCGAACATGACCACGGCCTCCACGATTTCCGGAAGGGACCGGAACTGCCAGGTCCTGACCGAGGCCAGGGCGAAACGGTGGAACTCCACGGAACCGAGCTGTTCGCGCCGTTGCAGGTCTTCCAGCAAAATTCGGTGATTGACGATCTTGACCAGCCGTTCCGCGATTTGCTTGAACAGGTCCTCCCCGATTTCGAGAATGGGCTCGAACAGCGCGGGTTGTTCGAGATATTGGGCGAGATGGTCCCGCAGTGCGCAGCGCGGGCCGCTCAGGGCCTGGTATTCCAAAAGCGCGGTATGCCCGATGGCCGCCTGGGCGCCGATTTGCAGCGGAAGTCCGCAGTATCCCATGGCCAGCTGGGGCGACACGCTGAACTTGCCCTTGGCGGCCTCGGGCTTTCCCGCAGCCATGGCGGCCTGGGCCTGCGCCGCCTTGATGCTTTTGTTCATCAAGGTCTTGGCTTGCCTGGATTTGGCGTATGAAAGGTTGGGGTTGAACATGTCGGCTGCGATCACGGGACGCCAGGACTTTTTGTCCCTGGGGCCGCAGGACGGCGACATGTCGTCCGAACCCTTTTCGTAGCCGACCGTGCTTTTTCTTCTTTTCGTTCTCGGATGTTTTCTTTTCAAACAATCACCTCCAGTTCCTTGGATTGCGTGACGCGGGAAGGGAGTCCCTGCGGAGGACTTGCCGCGGCGTTGCGCCGCGAAGAATGGGTGTCCCCCGCAGGGTGTCGGCCATTCTCGCATCGGGTCGCCTGGGATAAAGCGTCTTGAGAAAAGACCGGGCGGGAATCACGCCAACGGCGACGACAGTCCGCCGTCGAACCGGCTCTCCATGCGCAGTCCGAACACCTCGTCGTAGAGGAGCCAGGCTTCCTCCGAGTCCTCCTCCTTGGCGCTGCCAAGAAGCGTGCTGCCCATGACATGCTCCATGGGCATGTCCGGCTGCTGTTCCATCAGCTTGACGGCTGCCAGGTATCCGTAGATGGTGGGCGGGGTCAGGCTCTGAAGGTTGCCTTCCTTGCGACGGACCCTGATTTTCTGGCCCAGCTGCACTACCTTCTTCACCTTGGCCAGGTCCTTTACTTTCACTTTGCGCTCGTTGACGACGATCATGGCTTCCTCCTCCGGGGACAGATAATCGCACG
This sequence comes from Desulfobacterales bacterium, assembly GCA_963674505.2. Classification (GTDB taxonomy): domain Bacteria; phylum Desulfobacterota; class Desulfobacteria; order Desulfobacterales; family SKZT01. The sequence continues at coordinate 2,543,565 of CAXXIG010000001.1, read as the reverse complement.
TCAGGTTGATCTCCACCCTGCGCTTCAAGGCCGTGTCGAATTCGGTCAGAACGTAGATGTCGTCCTCCTCCGAAACGTAGTTGCTGTCCATGACGAACCTGATTTCGCCGATGTCCAGGGCGGTGCCGTCGAACAAGTAGATCGTCGGTTTTTCCAAGGCCGTGACCAGGGCGTTCTGGACCGCCGGAGAGTGCGCGCGCCCGATTTCCTTGATGAAGATCAGCGGGTAGTGGGTTTTGGCCAGCTTGTTGCCTTCCACCATGTAGCGCACCAGGTCGCTATAGGCATCGAAAGTGGTGGCGTTTTTCAGTTCCCGCTTTCTTTCGATCTCCTGGGGCGTTTCATAGGAGACCATGTTGGTGACGAACAGCTTGACCGGCTTGTACGCGATGCCGACCATCCGGCAGATTTTCGCCCAGTTGGCGTCGTCGGCCACGGCGTGGATCAGGCTGGTCTTGCCCGTGCCGGTCGCGCCCGACGCGTGCATGATCATGTTCTGCTCGATGGCGGTCGCCATGACGACGAGCTGGAATTTTTTGGCGTAGATCGCGTTGTTCGTGCGGACTTCCCGGGACTTGCCGGATTTCGCGCCCCGGCCCTCGGCTTCCGGAACGACCCTGACGACCGGGTTCAACCGGATCAGGTCTTTGTAGCCTGCCTTGCGGCAGGTATCGGTATCGTTGATGTCGTGGTACTGTTTCATCGAGCCACCTCCTTTTCGAACCGTTTTTTCAATTGGATACGAATCTTTCCGCCGGGCGCGATGGACATTCGAAGGTCCGCGTTCCGGCACTTTTCCGTTTTTAATTTCAAGACTGCGTCCGATACGCGGGAGCGGGCGTACTTGACCAAGGCCCGCGCACCCATGGACGCTTTCATCAACCGCGCATTTTCCATAATTTGCCTGCCGAGTCCGGGGGCGAGGACGATATCGCCGACGGCCATCCCCAGGTTGCGCACCGAGTTGGCCACGGCCTCGCCCACGGCCCGCTCGGCGATGGCGGCGCAGGCTTCGTCGTCCAGGGGCGCAAACACCACCGGCTGTCCCACGCGGGCCAAAAAGGCGTTGGAAAACAGCTTTTTCAACTCTTCGTAGGCCTTGAGGCCGATCTCGTCGCTTTCCGGCGACGGTCCGAACCCGGTGCGCCGCCCCAGCTTTTCGTCCAGGCCGTACGGAAGGTTCACGGTGAAGAAAAACACGATTCCCGCCGTGGAGAACTCCGCGCCGGAGGCCGTCTGGGAGCGGCCGGTGTCGATGTCCTCCAGAAAGCTGTCCGCCAGATAATGCCGCACGGCGGAAGAGGCGTGATCCAGGTCGCTCACCTCCAGCAGCGCCCCGTCGGGATTGCCTGCGCAACGTTCCTTCTTGCCTTTCTTGTACGACCCCACGTAGCCGAGAGGCACGCCGTTCAGGATGGAATCCACCGTGTGGATCGAGCCGTACTGGCCCGCGTTGAACCATACGTGAGGCATGCCCAGAAACCCCGCCAGGGTCTTGCAGCAAAAGGACTTTCCCGTGCCGCTGGGTCCCACGACCATCACGACCAGGGGCTTGTCCGCCGAACCCAGAAGAATGTCGTTTCTTAGCTTGTCCAGGATTTGCCCGACCGCCTTCCGTTGCCCGACAATCCGTTCGTTGAGCAGTTCCGGCAAGCCGGGGTCGGTCAGGCGCGACAAGACCTTTTGCTGGACTGCGGTGCTTCGATCCGTTTTCGCCGTGTTTCCCAGCCCCCCGAACGATTCCTTGGCTTGGACAAAGCCCTCCATGGCTTCCTTCAGGGGAGTCGCCTTGGAGCAAAGACCCAGGCGCGACAGGCGAAACGTGCGACTGACCGCCATGGGAAGGATTTTCCGGCGATCTTCTTCCGGCATGTCGCCCAAAGCGCGCAGGATTTCCTGGCACAAGGCGTTTTCCTCCTTGGGGGAGATGCCGCCTTGCGTCTCCGCCCTTTTTTTCAGTGCGAACCGGACCATCGTCTCGAACGGCAGAAGCTCCTCGGGCACGCGAACCGGCACGGGGTTGAGCGGATCGCTGGAACCTCCCTGCCCGCCTGAAAACACGCCCTGCAACTCGGCCATGGATCCGGTGAAAACTACCGGATGCGGACAGTTTCCAAGGCTCGCCAGCATGGAGGAAGATTCCTTGGCCAGGTTGTAGCTGTTGGCCCCGATGGCCAGCTTCAACGCCGGTACCACCAGGCTGCCCGGCGCCTTGGTCGCCATCGCCACCACTTGGTCCGGCGTAACTTGCCCCGCGCCGACTTCGGCCAGGGTGATGCCGAGCTTCTTTCCCCAGCTCGCCAGAAAATCCAGGATCAGACTGGAGGAAATCGCGCGTTCCGCAGCCAGCGCCACGTTGCAGCCCGACAAAAGACAGTTGGAGACGCCTCGCAGGCATTCCCGCATTTCTTCTGCATCCCGGAAGCTCATGACAGGGCAAACCACGGAAACGGTGTTTCCCATTGCCGACCACTTGCTTTCCAAATCGAGGTCGCGAACCGATTCGGGAATTTTCTCGCGAACCCTGACGGCGGCTTCCCTCAAATTCGCCAACCGGTTCGAAAACGCCGTCTCTGTCGCAGGCCCCATGGGAGCGCCGTCCAAATGCATCCGGCACACGATCCCCACGACGCCCGGCCCCCGTTTCGACTCCGCCAAATCCAGGCTCGCGTCCTCCGTCACAACACGCAGTTCCCGGAACACACTGCCTCGGACCCAAACCGCCTCCGGCACCTCGGCCATCAGAAGATCGACTTCGATCCTGCCCTCGTCCAATCTCCCCGACGCCTCCAAGACGCCCCCGGCCGATGCGCTCCCGGCTTTAATCCGGAAGGCCCTGCCGCCCGCATCGAACAAAGCGACTCCCCCCATCTGCTTTCCCGTCGCGTCCGCGACTTGCCGCAAAGTCGTCGCACCGGTCCCCGCTCTTCTTTCCATTTCCTCTGCAATCAATCGACCACCTCCTTTTTCGAATGGTTGGCAGTATTCATTACAAGTTTGGCGCCAACGAAAAATCAAAAGCGAAAAATCGGGAAAAACAACACGGCGAAAGAGAGGAGATCGGCGATCTGGAGGCGATTTAGAAAGGACCGAAAGGGACTGGAAACGAAGTCTCGAACATGGCGGACCATCGTCGAAAAAGCGCTATCCATCCGGCATCGGAGAAAACAGAATGGAAAGAAAATACAATTCTATTTTAATGCAATTGGCTTTTTTCGAGAGAATGTGGTTTTTGATCTCGGTTTCGAGCTTCACGGAACCCAGAGCGCAAAACAGAACAGAGCAATATTCTAAATGTGCTGGAACCGTCGCAGGGGTCCAATGTGATCCGGACATCGCGATTCGGTCCTTTTCCGAGCCTATGCGAAACGACGCCCTCTTCGCCCTGCAGGCTCAGATCCATGGATATTCCGTGATTCCGGGCGATTTCGACGGACAATTCCCGGAACTTGTCAAAAAACGCAGTCTGGGATTCGATATCGAAAGAGAACGTGTTCGGCTTGCTGCGACAAAGCGGTTTTTTAACCCGGATCTGGCCCGACAACGATTTCCTCGAGCAAACGGCGCTAACCCTGAGTGCGTCGTGCAAGGCCCTGGAAAGGGTTTCGCGCTTGCGAGAACAGTCTCTTGGGAAGGGCAGAAATCCCCGGGCCGCCAGTTCGACGGCCGTCGGAGACACGGTCGGAGATATACAAAGACCAGGATCGAACTGTTTTCCGGTAAGTCGCTCCCAGGAAACCCATTGCTGGCGTTTTTGCACATTCGTGATAACGGTCGCTTCCGGGTCCGTTTCCCGCAGGAACACGCTGTAAACATACCTGGTGAGTTCTCCTGTCGTCCGGGACTGCTGGTGCACCTCGATATCGCAGAGATATTCCGGTTTCTTTTCTATAAAAACGTTCCCAATACGATTCAAATCCGAAACGATTCGCATAGCCGCGTCTTCTTTGGTTTCCCCCCGTCCGATTTTGCCCACTGGCCACGTGTCCGTTCCCCATTTGGGATCGTAGGTCAAAAGGAACTTTCTCCCGTTCTCTTTCGCTTTTTGAGCGACGATCACCGTCACCGCTTCTATCTTTCTGATCGGCATGCATCCTCCTTTTCTGAATAGCGTATTTGCCGTCGTGATTTAATTGAGCAAAACCAGCGCCGATTTATCATCGATTTGTTGTTCAAGCTTCAGATGGGGGACAAAAACACCGCTTGGATTTACCTATTTGCATGCGGAGTTTGCATTCGGCCACGGAGGGTGCGCCAAAGCATTACCGGATTCAGATGCAAACGCTATGGAATCATAATCACAGCGGGACGAACCAATTTGGCCACGCCAGACTTTTTCTTATCACAGGAGTTGCTTGCTTGGCATGCGCAAGGAAAAGATTGGGAATCCGGTCCTTTTTTAGCCTCCAAGGGCGAAGGCGGAACGAGTTTTTGAAATATGGTTGAATTCCAATTGATTTCCATCTCAAAAACATCTCCTTTCATGTTTTTTGCGAATCCGCCTCGTTCAGTAATTATCGCGATGGTCTGATTTGCGATGAAGAGAAGCTTACACACAAAGCGATCGACAAAACCGGCGCGAGCGCCGAAGCCGCCACAGGGGCAATCGATTGCGAATATTTGGAGGGGGGGCTGGGCTTGGGGGGGGGGCTGAAATCAGCCTTTATAAATAAGGTATGCTGTGCAGCCGGTATTACAGGATCGTTTCACACATCAACAAAATGAATGGCAATCACCCGATATCTGAACGATCTACCGAGGCCCCTTCTCTGTGCTTGCCAAATAAATTCTACGAGGCTTGGGCTCGGGAGATGAAAAATTCGCAAAGACGGCAAAAGTTGGACCTGTGCTGGCCCAAATTTGAGCTTTCGAAAGCCGGATCAAAATTGAAAGATTCGGAGAGCCTTGGTTGGAGGAGTGCCCCCGGCAGGAATCGGACCTGCGGCGCATGGATTAGGAATCCATTGCTCTATCCACTGAGCTACGGGGGCGTTTTGCATCGAGGTTTCAACGGCTGCCGAAGCGCCTTTGAATTGAAAATTGTTTTAAAACACTTTTACAAATTTTGCAAGGGGCTTTGGCAATATTTGTTTATGGCAAAGACGTAAAAGAATCGGGATTATTCGACGTAGTACGTCTGGCCTGGAAATATCTTGCTGTGCGAGCTGAGGCGGTTGAGTTTCAGGAACCGCTCCAGGCTCATGTTGTGTTTCTTGGCGATTGAAAAGGGACTGTCTCCGCTTCTGACTTTGTATTTTCGAGTGCCGGAACTCGCCGCTTCGGAGTCGCTCGAAGATATCTTCAGTTTTTGGCCGATGTACAGATTGGAATTGGAAAGGCCGTTGAGTCGCCGGATTGTTTTGGTGGTGGTGCCGTACTTCCGGGCGAGTACCCATAGGGAGTCCCCGGCCCTTACCGTATGTACGACGGTTTTTCCGGAGGAGACCCGACGGCGCGGCGAACTCTCGCTGGCCGAGCTTTCAGAGTAATATTTCGTCGGGATTTTCAAGGTCTGACCGGATCGGATGGTGTATCTCTTGTTGAGCCGATTGGCCCTGGCGATGGCTTTGATGCTGGAGCGATAGCGCCTTGCGATGGTGGATATGGTTTCCCCTCTTCGGACCCGGTGGTATCTGTATTTGGTGTGCGGTGCGGCGGGCGGCGGGGTGTAAGAGGGAATTTCGTCGAGATTGGCGACGAGAACGGATTCCTTTTCAGGGGGTACCCTTAGCGCGTAGTTTTCAGACGGCAGAATGTTGTAGCGCAGTTCGGGATTAAGGTCCTTGAGCTGGCTCTCCGGGATGCCGAGAACCTCTGCGATACCTTTTATATGGGCTTTCTTAGAGACCTCCACCACCTCGTATTCGAGTGGTTCGTCCATCTCGACCGAATCCAAACCGTATTTTTGGGGGTTCTCGACGATATGGAGGGTTGCAAGAAACCTGGGAACGTAACGGGCTGTTTCTCTAGGAAGGCGTTCGTAGAGGTCCCAGAAATTGTCGAGATAGTTGACGTTCTGGCTTCTGATCACGCGAAGGACACGTCCTTCTCCGCAGTTGTACGCGGCAAGGACGGTAGACCATTCTCCGAAGATCTGATGAAGCTCCTTCATATAGTCGATCGCCGCCATGGTGGATTTTTCGAAATCAAGCCTTTCGTCTATATATCGGTCCCTTTTGAGGCCGAATTTGTAGCCGGTGGAGGGAATGAACTGCCAAAGACCTAGGGCGCGCGCTCTGGAAAGGGCGTTGACCTTGTAGCCGCTTTCGATGAGAGGAAGCCACGACAGTTCCTGGGGAAGGCCCGCCTCCTGGAGGGCTTTGACGATCATGGGGCGGTATTGTCCGGAGCGTTTGTAGGCCGCGATGAAAAATTTTTTTTCTGCGCCCGTCGTAAAAAGATCGATCTCTTTTTGCACGTGGCTGTTGATGGTCAGAGGTATTTCGTTGTAGTTGCCGTTTACGACGATGTTTCTCGAAGCGTATATTTCCAAGATTCTCTTGGAGATCATAAATCGCAGGTCGTCTTTTTGCTGGAGCAGGACCGGGTTGTCATAGTCGTCTACCTTTAATATAAGATCGTATGCTTGGTCGAGAGCCTCGAGCGCGTTCTCAAGTTCGCCCTTTTGCCAGTATTCCTGGCTGAGTTCGCAGAGATCGAGAGCGTCGTCAAGGGACGTGTCGCTTTTATGGATGGAATTGATTTCGCCTTCCTCGTCCGATTCCGCAGAGTTTTTGGCATTTCCGATATCGTCGGATTCGTTCTCCCTTCCCGATTCGTTGTCGAGCGAACCGGATAAAAAAGATTCGGCAGAATGATCGGTGATGGCCTCAGCCGAAGTCTGGGTAGGTGTTTTTGCGTTTTTGGCGGATATGCACGATGTCGTCAAAAACGCTGCCATGATGCATGCGAATATGAATCTAAGATACTTCAATTGGGTTCCCTATTTGTCCAAGAATTAAGTCTGTGTTGAATTAACGAACCCTGCTTGGATTCGTAGTTCCTCACTCTCGAATACACGTTGAAAGTATGATTTGTCAAGGGGAGATGGGGGCAATGGCGTGAAATATTGCCATGGGTCATGTTTCCTGGCTCTTGCGCCGTCGATTCTTTTAATGTAATGAATTTGAGAAGAATCGGATGGCCGAACGTGGAATTTGCGAAATATCTTGGATGATTTTTGAAATTCGGCGAAAATCGAAGAAATCATCGAAAAAGAAAGATATGGGACTGGTTTAGACTGTTATTTTCCAATATATTTTTAAAATCGTCAGAAATAATGCTATTTTTTGCTTGATCTTTTCGTTGGAGACTGTTAAAAGAGTAAATTCTTTGCGAGGGGGAAACTGACGCCCGACGCAACATGATCTTTAAAATGAAATTTCAGGCCAGCGTAGCTCAGCAGGTAGAGCTACTGATTTGTAATCAGTGGGTCGGGGGTTCGAATCCCTCCGCTGGCTCCAGGCACCGCAAATCGGTTGGCGTTGTCGCATAGGCGCTGCGATTCGGTGTCTCGACATATCGAGTTTCGGTGGGGTTCCCGAGTGGTCAAAGGGAACAGACTGTAAATCTGTCGGCCAAGCCTTCGGAGGTTCAAATCCTCCCCCCACCACCATTCGCAAAACAAAGCCCGATGTAGGAGATCTTGGTTAGTTGCTTGGTCGTTGGTTACTACATGGCTTCTTGCAATGGTCATTGGAAAAATTGGCATCCTTTTTCGTCGGATATTGAAATCGTTGGAAGATCAATACAATGACGATGCCGATTTTGCCGCGAAAAAACGATTGAGCGGGAGTAGCTCAGTTGGTAGAGCACCAGCCTTCCAAGCTGGCTGTCGCGAGTTCGACCCTCGTCTCCCGCTCCACGTTGTTTCGAAACGACCGCAGAAAGCCTTTTTCAAAGTTTAATGCAGTGTTGAAATTTTGCCCACGTAGCTCAGACGGTAGAGCGCTTCCTTGGTAAGGAAGAGGTTCACCGGTTCGATTCCGGTCGTGGGCTCCATTTTATAATTGCCGAGCGGGGCTGCATCAGTGAAAAACCGCGCAAGCCTGAATGGTAACAAGACGAATTTTTGAATTATTAAAACGCAGGGGAGGAAGACAAGATGGCGAAGCAGAAGTATGAGCGAACAAAGCCGCATGTCAACGTCGGCACCATAGGCCACATAGACCACGGAAAGACCACGCTGACAGCAGCCATCACCAAGCACATGTCCAGCAGGGGAATGGCGAATTACGTGCCGTTCGACCAGATCGACAAGGCCCCGGAGGAGAAGGAGCGCGGCATCACCATCGCGACGGCCCACGTGGAATACGAGACGAAGAGCCGGCACTACGCGCATGTGGACTGCCCCGGGCACGCCGACTACATCAAGAACATGATCACGGGTGCCGCGCAGATGGACGGTGCTATCCTCGTGGTGGGCGCCGACGACGGCCCGATGCCCCAGACCCGCGAGCACATTCTTCTCGCGCGCCAGGTGGGCGTTCCCCGAATCGTGGTGTTTCTGAACAAGTGCGACATGGTGGACGACGAGGAGCTGATCGAACTGGTGGAACTCGAGCTTCGCGAGCTTCTGGACAAATACGAGTTTCCGGGCGACGACACGCCGATCATCCGCGGCAGCGCGCTGAAGGCGCTGGAGAGCGACGATTCGGACAGCGACGAGGCCAAGTGCATATTCGAACTGATGGACGCCATCGACGACTATATTCCGGAGCCCCAGCGCGACATCGACAAGCCGTTTCTGATGCCCATCGAGGACGTGTTCAGCATCTCCGGGCGCGGAACGGTGGTGACGGGCCGGGTCGAGCGCGGGATCATCAGGGTGGGAGACAACGTGGAGATCGTGGGCATCCGGGAGACGCAGAAGACGGTATGCACGGGCGTGGAGATGTTCCGGAAGCTTCTGGACGAAGGGCGTGCGGGAGACAACATCGGCATTCTGCTTCGCGGCACCAAGCGCGAGGAGGTGGAGCGCGGCCAGGTGGTGGCGGTGCCCGGCACGATCACGCCGCACACCAAGTTCAAGGCCGAGATCTACGTGTTGAGCAAGGAGGAGGGCGGCCGCCACACGCCGTTCTTCACGGGGTATCGCCCGCAGTTCTATTTCCGGACCACCGACGTCACGGGAATTGTGACGCTTCCTGAAGGCGTGGAGATGGTCATGCCGGGAGACAACGTGTCCGTGGACGCCGCGCTGATCACCCCGATCGCCATGGAAAAGGAACTTCGCTTCGCGGTCAGGGAAGGCGGAAGAACGGTCGGCGCTGGCGTAGTCGCCGAAATTATCGAATAGAGAATTCAATAGGAGAAGCCTGGTGAGAGTCACGATCACGCTTACGTGTCAGGAGTGCAAAAGGCGCAACTACACGACGACGAAAAACAAGCGTACGACCCCTGAAAAGCTGGAGTTCAGCAAGTACTGTCGGTTTTGCGGAAAGCACACTCCCCACAAGGAGACGAAATAGCATAGGAGCGGCCTGTATTGAACTTGCACGCTCGAAAAAGCGTCGCGATTGATCAAGAAGGTCGTAAAACAAGGTTTGCAGGCCAGTAGCTCTAACGGTAGAGCACCGGACTCCAAATCCGGGTGTTGGGGGTTCGAATCCCTCCTGGCCTGCCAATCCGAATTGAAGTGAAAAGCTCAATGTTTACGGTTCGGTGGTAAAAGAGCTGATAAACTTTGAGCTTTCGCCGTTTTGTTAGGAGCGAAATGGGACGGTTACTCAAAAAAAAAGAGGGCGCCAAGTTTAGAAAAAAAAGGCAGGACGGCGACCTTTCGACCGAAAAAACGAACGATATCGATTCGGGGTCGGATTCTTCTTCTCAGGAGAGCGGGTCTGCCGCAGTGGTCAAGAGCATCCCCAGGAAAAGGCCTATTCCGGCTGTCAAGGCGACGACCCCGAAAGGGGAAATGAATTTCCTGGAAAAGAGCGTCCAGTTTCTCAAGGAGGTCAAGGTAGAGCTAAAAAAAGTAACTTGGCCCTCAAGAAAACAGACCATTGGTTCCACGGTCGTGGTAATCTTGGTCGTCATGATCATTTCCATGTTGCTGGGCGTTATGGACATCGGTCTCTCCAGCCTGGTCAAAATCGTCCTTCAATGAAACGTGTCGATGTCGAGGCAAGTATGAGATGGTATATAGTGCATGTGTATTCGGGGTTCGAGAACAAGGTCAAGTCCACCCTGGAGGAGCGCATAGCCACCTCCCCCCATCCTGAGAAATTCGACCAGGTAGTTGTCCCGACGGAACAGATCGTTGAGCTGGTCAAAGGTAAGCGGAAAACCTCTGCCAGAAAATTTTATCCGGGCTACATACTGGTTCGGATGGAACTCGACGACGAGACATGGCATATCGTAAACGACACGGCAAAGGTCACCGGTTTTCTGGGAGGGCGGGACAAGCCGACCCCGATTCCCGACGAGGAGGCCGAGCAAATACTTGAGCGGATGGAGCGAGGCAAGGAAAAGCCCAAGCCGAAATACGATTTCGATTACGGCGATGAAATTCGCGTCATCGACGGCCCCTTCACCAACTTCAACGGTACGGTGGAGGAGGTGAATCACGAGAAAGGAAAAATCCGGGTCCTGGTCAGCATATTCGGGCGATCGACCCCGGTGGAGTTGGAGTTCGTTCAGGTAACGAAAATATAGAAAGATGCGGCGCATCGACGGAGTTCGTCCAGGCGGACGGACCTGATGATAGCAAAGTCGTTTCAGTAGATAATCAGGAAAGAGAGCAACAATGGCCAAAAAGGTAATCGCACAAATCAAGCTTCAGGTGCCCGCCGGCAAAGCCAATCCGTCTCCCCCGATTGGTCCGGCCTTGGGTCAGCACGGGGTCAATATCATGGACTTCTGCAAGGCGTTCAACGCTCGCACGGCCCAGGACGAAGGAACGATCATACCGGTTGTTATAACGGTCTACGCGGATAGGACTTTCACGTTTGTCACCAAGACGCCCCCGGCGGCGGTCTTGTTGAAGCAGGCTGCCAAAATCGCCAAGGGCGCGGGAGATCCCAAGAGGGAGAAGGTGGGCTCGGTGACCATGGGGCAGGTGGAAGAGATCGCAAAGCAGAAAATGGTCGATTTGAACGCCAACGACCTGAAGGCTGCATGCAAGATCATCTCCGGAACTGCCAGAAGCATGGGCATTGAAGTTGTAAAACAATAGGGACGTTGCCAAATACAGGGGCAATTCGTCATATTCGTAAGATAAGGAGTTAGACAGGGAAGATGCCGAAGCGCGGAAAAAAATACTTGGAAGCAAAGAATAAGGCCGACTCCGAGGTCAAATACGATTTCAACGAGGGCGTCAAAGTCGCAATAGAAAGCTCCTACACCAAGTTCGACGAGTCGGTCGATCTTGCCGTCAGACTCGGAGTGGATCCCAGGCACGCCGACCAGATGGTCCGCGGGACGGTCATACTGCCCAACGGTTTGGGAAAGGAAGTCCGAGTACTGGTGTTCGCAAAGGGCGAAAAGGAAGTGGAAGCTCGTGACGCCGGCGCGGATTTTGTCGGAAACGACGATTTGATCGAAAAGGTCAAAGAAGGATGGTTCGATTTCGACAAGGCCGTCGCAACTCCAGACATGATGGGGTCGGTGGGAAAAATTGGCAGGCTGCTGGGACCGCGCGGACTGATGCCCAATGCCAAGACCGGCACGGTCACGTTCGACTTGGCCAAGGCGGTTCAGGAACTGAAGGCTGGAAAGATCGACTTCAGAGTGGAAAAGGCGGGAATCGTGCATGCGCCCATGGGAAAAGTGTCGTTCGGGCCCGAAAAAATCGTGCAAAACATGGCCGCATTTCTTGAGACGATAGTGCGATTGAAGCCGGCTTCAAGCAAAGGGACTTACCTGAAGACGATCGCGGTTTCGACAACGATGGGACCGGGAGTTAAAATCGACACGACTTTCGTGAGAGATTTGCTCAAGTAAGAGACTGAGATAAGAACAAGGGGCCATCGTTCAAGGTCCCGGAAACAAATTGAAAACAAGCCCGGAATTGTTCTTCCAAAAAATGGGATCGATTCGAGGGCTTTTTGTTCGTTTTAACAGCGAACATGAAATCTAATCTGTCAAAGACCGTAGGTTCGCTTTTCAAAAGCGTTTAATCGGCAATGTTCGGCCTACCGAGACGGGTTCGGAGCATATTCGCGGACCGCATCCTTTGGCTTCCGCGGTAAAATGCCTGTATCCTCCGGTTTTTACAGAGAAACGAAGGGAGGTGTCATTCAGTGAGGTTGGAGCAGAAAAAAGATATCGTAGATGAGTTGCATCGCAAGTTCCAGGATACCAAGATCGTCATTTTGACGGACTACAAGGGACTGGACGTGGAGAGCATCAACGATTTGAGAAGAAAGCTCCGGGAGGTCGACGTAGAATACAGAGTGGTAAAAAACACGCTGTTGAGACGTGCGGCCGAGGAAACCGATGTCGCAAAGATAAGGGACGATTTCAAGGGACCTAGCGCAATTGCCATGAGTTTCGAAGATCCGGTCGCGCCTGCGCGCGTTTTGACGAAATTCGCGGAGGATAACAAGAAATTCGAGGTTCGGCTGGGTGTCATGGGAGAAAAGGTTCTGTCCATAGAAGACATCAAGGCGCTTTCTTCCCTGCCGTCCAAGGAAGTCTTGCTTGCGAAGGTCCTGTCGGCCATGATAGCCGTTCCCACCGGGCTTGTGAGCGCGCTTAGCGACGTTCCCAGGAGGATGGTAAACGTGCTGCAGGCGATCAAGGAACAGAAAGAGGCAGCTTAAAGTAGGGTCTGTGACAGGTTCCCGTTGGCCGCAGACAAACAGGCGTTTTATCGAAAAAAATGTGTAAATACGATGTAATTTGGAGGAAATAAAATGGCGGATGTAACCAAAGAGGATGTGATTGAATTTATTGCGAACATGTCGGTTCTGGAGCTTTCCGAGCTTGTAAAGGAACTGGAGGAAAAATTCGGGGTGTCGGCGGCGGCGCCGGTGGCCATGATGGCGGCCGGTCCAGGAGATGCTGGCGGAGCAGAGGCTGCTGCGGAGCAGACCGAATTCGACGTCATTCTCACGGCTGCCGGAGACAAGAAAATCCAGGTCATCAAAGAAGTTCGCGCCATCACTGGCCTGGGATTGAAAGATGCCAAGGCCTTGGTTGACGAGGCACCCAAACCGGTTAAGGAGGGAATTGCCAAGGAAGAGGCAGAAAAGATCAAGGCGCAGCTTGAAGAAGCCGGCGCGCAGGTCGAACTGAAGTAAGACCACTCGTGTGTGGGCAAAGGGCGGAGCATCTTGCCTCGCTTTCGCATAAAGCAGCGGCGCGAAAAAAGATTTCGCGCCGCGACGTACTAAAAAAGCCGGGTATGTTTCAAGATCCGGCGTAAGTTGGATAGATTTTTTAGCTGGAGAAGCCATGACGGAAAAGGCTCGGGCAATAAAGCGCATCAGAAAGAATTTCGGAAAAATCCAAAAAATCGTGGATATTCCCGATCTTATCGGGATGCAACGAGAATCCTACAGCCGCTTTTTGCAGATGGACATCCATCCGGACAAGCGAGAGGAAGTCGGTTTGCAGGAAGTTTTCAAATCGGTGTTTCCAATCAAGGATTTCACCGGAAGCGCGTCGCTGGAATTCGTCTCTTACCGATTCGCGGAAATCAAGCATTCGGTAAAGGAGTGCATAAACCGGGGCATGACCTACGAATTGCCGGTGCGAATCACGGTCAGGCTGGTCGTATACGACGTGGACAAGGACAAGGGCACATCCAGCATTCGCGACATCAAAGAGCAGGAAATCTATTTCGGCACCATTCCTTTTATGACCCATAAGGGGACATTTATCATAAACGGCACCGAGCGTGTCGTGGTAAGCCAGTTGCACAGGTCTTCCGGTGTCTTCTTCGATCATGACAAGGGCAAGACACACTCTTCAGGCAAAGTGATCTACACCTCCAGAATAATTCCCGTCAGGGGGTCTTGGATCGACATGGAGGTGGATCCAAAAGACATCGTATATATCCGTATCGACAGAAGGAGAAAATTTCCCGTTACCCTGTTGTTCAAGGCCTTCGGATACTCTACCGAGGACCTTCTGTCCTACTTCTACGAAAAAGAGAAGATCTATTTTAGGAATGGAAGCATCTATCGACAGTTCGAGGAGTCGCACCTGAAGGGGCAGCGAGCGTCTTTGGACATAGAAAATCCCGAAACCGGAGAAGTCATAGTCAAGAAAGGGCGCATGTTCACGATTAGGGCCATGCGACAGATGAAGGCCTGCGGACTGACCATGTTCCAGATTTCCGAAGAGGACCTTTTTGGAAAGGTACTTGCGCATGCGGTTTGGGACATAAAAACTCGTACGCCATTGATCAAGGCCAACGAGGAGATCGATCAGGAAGTATTGGACAAGATAAGGGCGGAGGGGATCGAGGAATTCGAGATCGTTTTCGTCGAGGGCCAGGCTGCCAGCGACTGCATTCGCAAGACGCTGCAGATGGACAAGGTCGAAAACAAGGAGGAGGCTCTTCTGGAGATCTACCGCCGACTTCGACCGGGAAACCCAGCGACATCGGAAGTCGCCCAGGAATTTCTCGACAACCTTTTTTTCAAGTCTTCGTATTACGATCTGTCCGGTGTCGGACGGTTGAAGATCAATCTTCGTCTGGACGTCGATACTCCGATGCATGTGAGGACTCTCAGAAAAGAGGACATTCTTCTAACCGCCAAAACTCTTGTGACGTTGCGGGACACGCAAGGGGTGGTGGACGACATCGACCACTTGGGAAATCGCCGGGTGCGAGCAGTCGGCGAACTTCTGGAAAACCAGTACAGAATCGGCTTGGTCCGCATGGAAAGGGCGATCAAGGAGCGGATGAGCCTCCAGGAGGTGGATGCCCTGATGCCTCACGATCTTGTCAATCCCAAGCCGGTGTCGGCGGTGGTGAAGGAATTCTTCGGCACGAGCCAGTTGAGCCAGTTCATGGACCAGACCAATCCTCTTTCCGAAACTACCCACAAGCGTCGCCTGAGCGCTTTGGGACCCGGGGGGTTGACCAGGGAGCGGGCTGGGTTCGAAGTCAGGGACGTCCACCCTTCGCATTACGGAAGAATATGTCCCATCGAGACGCCGGAAGGTCCGAATATCGGTCTGATCGTATCTTTGAGCACCTACGCCCGTGTCAACAATTTCGGCTTCATTGAAACGCCCTACCGTGTCGTGAAGGAAGCGGTCGTTTCCAAGGACACGAGATTCTTGAGCGCCTTCGAGGAAAAGGAACACCCCATTGCCCAGGCAAACGCTCCAATCGATGTAAACGGCGAGTATGTGAATCCGCTTGTGACATCGAGAGTGGAAGGCGAATTTATGATGTCAAGACGAGAGGACATCGAATTGATGGATATCTCTCCGAACCAGCTGGTGAGCGTATCGGCGTCTCTGATTCCTTTTCTGGAGAACGACGACGCAAACAGGGCTTTGATGGGATCGAACATGCAGCGCCAGGCGGTGCCGCTTTTGACCTCCGATGCTCCTTTGGTGGGTACCGGGATAGAGGGGGTTGTCGCAAAGGATTCGGGAGTAACCCTCGTAGCGGAAAACGACGGCATCGTGGTCGATGTGGAAGCATCCAGGATTGTCATCAAGCACGACATGGAGTTGGGCAACCCGTTCGACAAGCCTGTGTCCATTTACAATCTTTCGAAGTTCGTCCGCTCCAACCAGAACACGTGTTTCAATCACAGGCCGATAGTTCGCAAAGGCCAGAGGGTCAAAGCCGGGGAGATCATTGCCGACGGTCCCGCGACCGACAAGGGGGAACTGGCACTGGGAAAGAACGTAATGGTGGCGTTCATGCCATGGGGAGGATACAATTTCGAGGACTCCATACTGGTGAGCGAGCGTCTGGTCAGAGACAGCGTCTATACATCGGTGCATATCGAGGAGTTCGAGGTGGTAGCCCGGGACACCAAGCTTGGAAAGGAAGAAATCACCCGAGATATTCCCAACGTCGGGGAGGAAGCGCTTAGAAACCTGGATGAAAGCGGCATAATCATGCTAGGTGCCGAGGTGAGGTCGGGGGACATACTCGCGGGAAAGATCACCCCGAAGGGGGAAACGCAGCTTTCTCCAGAAGAAAAGCTGCTTCGCGCAATATTCGGCGAAAAAGCCGGAGACGTAAAGGATACGAGCCTGCGCGTACCGCCGGGGGTCGAGGGAATAGTCATCGACGCCAAGGTATTCTCCCGCTGGGGAATACAAAAGGACGACCGTACCCGAGCCATCGAGGACGAGGAAATCGCTTTGCTGGAAAGGGACCAGGAGGACAAGCTGACGATCATCGAGGAGATGGCGCGGCATTACCTGTTGAAGCTGCTTCAAGGTCAGGAATGCGAAACAGCTCTCAAAAAGAACAAGAAGGTTTTAGTATCCAAGGGGGTTCTGATCGATCCGGAGATGATTCAGGATATCCCGATTCCCCATTTCGAAGGAATCGTATTGAAGGACTCCAAGGTTGCGCAGGAGGTTCATGAGGTTTTGGAGCGGTACCGGGAAGAGAGGGAAAAGGTGCGGGTTCAGTTCGAACAGCAGGTAAGCCGCTTCGAAAAAGGAGACGATCTGCCTCCTGGCGTTATAAAGATGGTAAAGATCTACGTGGCCATGAAGAGGAAACTGTCGGTGGGCGACAAAATGGCAGGGCGCCACGGAAACAAGGGGGTCGTGTCCAGAATTCTGCCTTTGGAGGATATGCCCTATTTCGCAGACGGGACCCCCGTCGATATGGTGCTGAATCCTTTAGGCGTGCCCTCCCGAATGAATGTAGGGCAGATTCTCGAGATTCACCTCGGTAGAGCCGCCAAGGGTTTGGGGGAGCAGATCGACCAATTGTTGGAGGAAAAAAACGTCGCCGATCTGAAACAGAAGTTGCGAAATATATTTTCCTCCAAGGAAGAAAGAGAAATCATCGAATCGTTCGAAGACGACGCCGATTTCATCGAACTCGCATCGCACTACAGGGAAGGGGTACATATGGCGACACCTGTCTTCGACGGGGCCAAGGAGGAGGAAATCAAGGCCCTGCTGGAGGAAGCCTGCTTGGAGACCACTGCCCAGACGACGTTGTACGACGGTCGAACCGGTGCGCCTTTCGACGAAAAAATTACGGTGGGAGCCATGTACATGCTCAAGCTTCATCATTTGGTCGATGATAAATTGCATGCCAGGTCCATCGGACCATACTCGCTGGTTACCCAGCAGCCTTTGGGAGGAAAGGCCCAGTTTGGCGGCCAGAGGCTGGGAGAGATGGAGGTCTGGGCCATGGAGGCCTATGGCGCTGCTTACGCGCTTCAGGAATTCCTGACGGTCAAGTCCGATGACATGGCCGGAAGGACCAGAATGTACGAGAAGATCGTAAAGGGACAAAACGTTCTGGAACCTGGTCTTCCCGAATCGTTCAAGGTGCTGACCAAGGAACTTCAGGCCCTGGGCCTGGAGGTCACCTTGATGGAAGAAGCTGATTAGGCGTGCAGGATTGCGCCTTGTTCCGGAAAAAAACGTTTAAGACGATTTCCGCAACATTTTAAGGGGAGCAAATATGGAAACACTTTACGATTTTTTTGCAAAGCCCACCGATCCGAAGCAGTATTCGGGGGTCAAGATTTCGCTTGCCGCCCCCGAGCAAATACGCCAGTGGTCCCACGGGGAAATCAAGAAGCCGGAAACGATCAACTATCGTACATTCAAACCGGAGCGCGACGGCCTTTTCTGCGCAAAAATATTCGGCCCCACCAAGGACTACGAGTGCAACTGCGGCAAATACAAAAGGATGAAGCATCGAGGCGTCATCTGCGAAAAGTGCGGTGTGGAGGTGATCCAGTCCAAAGTGCGGCGGGAGCGCATGGCTCACATCGAACTGGCGACGCCGGTCGCTCACATTTGGTTTCTAAAAAGCCTGCCCAGCAAGATAGGAAACCTTCTCGATCTCACCCTCAAGAATTTGGAAAAGGTCCTGTACTTCGACAACTATATCGTTATCGATCCCAAGGATACTCCTCTTGCCAAAGGCCAACTTCTGTCGGACGAAAAATACCATGAAGCCCTCATGGAGTACGGCAGCAAGTTCGAAGCTGGAATCGGGGCGGAATCCATCAAGGTGATGCTGGAAAACCTCGATCTGGAAGAAACCTACAAGCAGCTTCGAATCGACATAAGGGAAACCGGTTCCGTGGCAAAGCGCCAGAAGCTGGCCAAACGCTTGAAAATCGTCGATGCTTTTCGAAAAAGCGGAGTCGATCCAATCTGGATGATCATGGATGTCATCCCGGTGCTTCCGCCGGACTTGAGACCGCTTGTGCCTTTGGAAGGAGGCCGTTTCGCAACTTCGGACCTCAACGATCTCTATCGACGTGTAATCAATCGCAACAACCGTTTGAAAAGACTGGTCGATTTAAAGGCTCCGGGAATTATTGTCAGAAACGAAAAACGAATGTTGCAGGAAGCTGTGGATGTGCTTTTCGACAACGGACGACACGGAAGGGTCATCACCGGAACCAACAAGCGCCCCCTGAAATCCCTAAGCGATACTCTCAAAGGAAAGCAGGGCCGCTTTCGACAGAACCTTCTGGGCAAGCGCGTCGATTATTCCGGAAGAACCGTCATTACCATCGGACCCAATTTGCGTCTGCATCAGTGCGGTCTTCCGAAAAAGATGGCTCTGGAGCTTTTCAAACCCTTCGTGTATTACCGCTTGGAACAGAAAGGCTTGGTTTCGACGGTGAAAAGCGCGAAGAAGACTGTTGAAAAAGAGACCCCCGATGTATGGGACACTCTGGATGAAGTGGTCAACGAATATCCGGTGATGCTGAACAGAGCGCCGACACTGCATAGGCTCGGAGTGCAGGCATTCGAGCCGACTCTTATCGAAGGCAAGGCCATACAGTTGCATCCGCTGGTCTGCACGGCATTCAACGCCGACTTCGACGGCGACCAGATGGCCGTCCATATCCCGCTTTCGGTGGAAAGCCAGATCGAAGCGCGAGTTCTGATGCTTTCAAGCAACAACATTCTTTCTCCGGCAAACGGCACCCCGATCATCGTTCCTTCCCAGGATATCGTTCTGGGCATCTACTATATGACGAGGGAAAAGCTAGGGGGAAGAGCGGTCGAGAATCCCAGGCGGTTTTCGAACCCGAACGAAGTCCGTGCGGCATACGATTCCGGCAAAATCGGATTGCACCATCCAGTGGTTGTTAGGATGGACGGAGAGATGGTGGAAACAACCGTGGGGCGAATCATTCTATGGGAGGTTATTCCTGGGGATCAGATTCTCCACTTGCAGCACATACAGGTTTCCGACCTCGAGCAGGCCTGGGCCGCACGCAGGGAAATCGAGGAAGGTCATCTTTTCAGGGACGTGGCGGTTAGCTATTCGGAAAGCAGAGACCGTGCAAACCGGGGGGATATCGGTCTGCTGAGAAAAGACGAGTTCAAGAGGATTTACGATATTGGCGAGGATGTGGTCGATGCCGTATATTTTCTGGATGAAGGCGCGATATCAGACATTGTCGAGGGGGGAGACGGTCGGTTTCATATTTTCGGGGTCATAAAAAGACAGCCCGAAATTCCCTTCTCGGCGGTAAATAAGGTAATGGACAAGAAATCGTTGCGTTCTCTGGTTGATTATGCCTATCGAAATCTCGGCCCAAAAGCGACCGTAATTCTGTCCGACCGATTGAAGGACATCGGGTATAAATACTCCACCATGGGCGGTCTCTCCATTTCCATAGACGCAATGATCATACCCGAATCGAAATGGAGTATTTTGAAGGAGGCGGAGAACAAGGTAGAGGAAATAGCTAGGCAGTATACGGAGGGATTGATCACCCAGGGCGAAAAGTACAACAAGGTCGTCGATATTTGGGCGCGGGCTACCGACGATGTCGCAAACGAAATGATGTCGCACATGAAAATGCAGCCTGTGTACGATGAAAACGGCAATGCCCTTCTGGATGAAAACGGTCAGCAAGTGAAAGCCGAGAGTTTCAACCCGATCTACATGATGGCGGAGTCTGGCGCCAGGGGCAGCAAGGATCAGATGAGGCAGCTTGCCGGCATGAGGGGGCTTATGGCCAAGCCTTCAGGCGAAATTATCGAGACGCCTATCACTGCCAACTTCCGCGAGGGGCTTTCCGTGCTGCAATATTTTATCTCGACTCACGGCGCCAGAAAGGGATTGGCGGACACTGCGTTGAAAACGGCAAACTCCGGGTATCTGACCCGGCGCTTGGCCGACGTAGCACAGGATTGTACGGTCATGGAACCCGATTGCGGTACCCGGATAGGCATAGAGGTCACTCCGCTTACCGAAGGCGGAGAAGTGATTCAGCACTTGGGCGAAAGGATTTTGGGAAGAGTCGCTGTCGATGACGTCCACGACCCTGTGACCGACGAGGTACTTGTGGAAGCTGGCACGGAACTCGATGAGAACAAAGTGAAGATCGTCGAAGAAGCCGGTCTTTCAAGCATCAAAATTCGGTCGGTTTTGACCTGCGACGCGGAAAGAGGGGTTTGCGCCAAGTGCTACGGCAGGGACCTTGCTCACGGCAAAAGGGTGGAGATAGGCCAGGCGGTCGGAATTCTGGCGGCGCAATCCATTGGCGAGCCAGGCACGCAGTTGACCATGAGGACCTTTCATATCGGCGGCACGGCCAGCAGGCGCGTCGAACAGGCGGATATTCGGGCCAGAGTCGCGGGCAACATCAAATTTCTGGGACTTAACGTCGTTAAAAAGGGAGACAAGGCCTACGTCGTGATGAACCGCCGGGGCGGCGAGTTTGCCATCGTAGGCGAGGCGGGCCGCGAGCGGGAACGTTTCCCCGTCATTTACGGCGCTCATATCGTCGTAAACGAGGGCGATACGGTAGCTCCCGGAGATTTGCTCGCTACCTGGGACCCGTTTACCACTCCAATCATTGCCGAAGTGGACGGGACCGCAAAGTTCGGCGACATTATTCCCGGGACTTCCATGCAGGAAAAGGTGGACCCGGTGACGGGAAAGTCGAGCCGTACCATTATCGAAGCCAAGGCGGCGGAAATGCGTCCGAGAATTTCCATCAAGGATGACAGCGGTAAAACCGCAAAGTTGCAGGACGGTCTTCAGGCCCGGTACCCTCTGCCTGTCCAGGCGATTATCCTGGTGGACGAAGGTGATAGGGTGAAAGCGGGCGATGTCGTTGCCAAACTCCCCAGAGCGACCACAAAAACCAAGGATATCACGGGCGGTCTTCCCCGCGTCGCCGAGCTTTTCGAAGTCAGAAAGCCCAAGGAGGCTGCGGTACTCAGCGAAATAGACGGATATGTCTCCATTTCCAAGGGAACCAAGAAGGGCAAGCAGAAAGTGACCATCACGCCGGTGGATGTCGGAGACAAGAAAGAGTATCTCATCTCAAGAGGAAAGCATATCAACGTCTATGAGGGGGATTACATCAGGGCTGGAGAACCCTTGATCGGCGGTTCTGCCAACCCTCAGGACATTTTGAACATCAAGGGCGAGGTCGCTCTGGCACAGTATCTTGTCGATGAGGTTCAGGAGGTGTACAGGCTGCAAGGTGTGCGCATCAACGACAAGCATATCGAGGTGATTGTCCGGCAGATGATGAGGCGTGTGAAAATTCTCGATGTTGGCGACACCGATTTTATTGTCGAGGAGCAGGTCGACAAGCTCCGATTCGAAAAAACCAATCGCGAAGTGATCGCAATGGGCGGCAAGCCTGCCGTGGCCGAACCTTTGATCCTGGGTATCACCAAGGCTTCTCTGAGCACGGACTCCTTTATATCGGCAGCGTCTTTTCAGGAAACCACCAAGGTTTTGACCGATGCTGCCATATCGGGTGCGGTGGACGGTTTGCGAGGGCTGAAAGAGAACGTGATCATGGGGAGGCTGATTCCTGCGGGGACCGGGATGAGGGAATATACGAAGCTTGAGTTGGAGGCCGAATGAATTATTTCGGCCTCCCCCAAAAAAAACTTGACATTGTCGTAAAAAAAGTATAATCATTATCATTTTGTCGAATTAGGTTATTCTGTTTGGATTCAATTAAATTTAGAGGAAAAAATGCCGACGATCAACCAGCTTATTAGGAAGGGCAGAAAGCGGATACAGAAAAAAAACAATACTCCCGCTTTGAAAGGCGCACCGCAAAAACGAGGGGTTTGCACCAGAGTTTACACATCGACTCCAAAAAAACCCAACTCGGCGCTGAGAAAGGTCGCAAGGGTACGTCTGACCACAGGCGTCGAAGTGACCGCCTACATTCCTGGAATCGGGCACAATCTTCAGGAGCACTCGGTGGTGCTGGTTCGAGGCGGCCGTGTAAAGGACTTGCCGGGCGTTCGATACCATATTGTCAGGGGTACTTTGGATACATTGGGGGTCGCCGACAGAAGGCAGGGACGTTCCAAGTACGGTGCCAAGAAGCCGAAATAAGCTTTTCTTCGCTCGTTTGATCGCGCCGGTTGTGTTTTGCCGGCTTTTTACTGCCATGCGAAATAATTTTCATGATTTAAACTTGACGGTGTAAGAAATGCCAAGAAGAAGAGAAGTGCCGGAGCGGCCGATTATTCCGGACGCCCAGTACAGCAACAAGTTGATTTCGAAATTCATCAATTGCCTTATGAGGGACGGCAAAAAAAGTACGGCCCAATCTCTTTTGTACGGTGCGTTCGGTGTAATCGAGAAAAAGGCCAAGGAAGATCCGGTCAAGATTTTCGAACAGGCTGTGGACAATGTTCGGCCTGTTATAGAGGTCAAGTCCAGACGCGTCGGCGGCTCTACCTACCAGGTACCGACGGAAATCAGGCCATCTAGGAGGACCGCCCTGGCAATCCGATGGATTATTGGGTTCACCCGCAAGCGCGGGGAGAAAGGCATGTCGCAAAAGCTCGCCGGCGAGCTTTTGGATGCTGCGAACAATCGCGGTTCTTCGGTAAAGAAAAAGGAAGACACGCACAAAATGGCCGAGGCCAACAAGGCTTTTGCCCATTTCCGCTGGTAATTGAACCTAATATTCGAAAAAGTTTGAAAGATCGCGGTATGCAGAAAAGAAATCGGAAAGGCAGTGCCATGAGCCGCACCGTGGTGAATCGACCGCATTTTATGAGAGGAGCACATAATGGCGAAGCAGAAGTATGAGCGAACGAAGCCGCATGTCAACGTCGGCACCATAGGCCACATAGACCACGGAAAGACCACGCTGACAGCAGCCATCACCAAGCACATGTCCAGCAAGGGAATGGCGAATTACGTGCCGTTCGACCAGATCGACAAGGCCCCGGAGGAGAAGGAGCGCGGCATCACCATCGCGACGGCCCACGTGGAATACGAGACGAAGAGCCGGCACTACGCGCATGTGGACTGCCCCGGGCACGCCGACTACATCAAGAACATGATCACGGGCGCCGCGCAGATGGACGGTGCTATCCTCGTGGTGGGCGCCGACGACGGCCCGATGCCCCAGACCCGCGAGCACATTCTTCTCGCTCGCCAGGTGGGCGTTCCGCGAATCGTGGTGTTTCTGAACAAGTGCGACATGGTGGACGACGAGGAGCTGATCGAACTGGTGGAACTCGAGCTTCGCGAGCTTCTGGACAAATACGAGTTTCCGGGCGACGACACGCCGATCATCCGCGGCAGCGCGCTGAAGGCGCTGGAGAGCGACGATTCGGACAGCGACGAGGCCAAGTGCATATTCGAACTGATGGACGCCATCGACGACTATATTCCGGAGCCCCAGCGCGACATCGACAAGCCGTTTCTGATGCCCATCGAGGACGTGTTCAGCATCTCCGGGCGCGGAACGGTGGTGACGGGCCGGGTCGAGCGCGGGATCATCAGGGTGGGAGACAACGTGGAGATCGTGGGCATCCGGGAGACGCAGAAGACGGTATGCACGGGCGTGGAGATGTTCCGGAAGCTTCTGGACGAAGGGCGTGCGGGAGACAACATCGGCATTCTGCTTCGCGGCACCAAGCGCGAGGAGGTGGAGCGCGGCCAGGTGGTGGCGGTGCCCGGCACGATCACGCCGCACACCAAGTTCAAGGCCGAGATCTACGTGTTGAGCAAGGAGGAGGGCGGCCGCCACACGCCGTTCTTCACGGGGTATCGCCCGCAGTTCTATTTCCGGACCACCGACGTCACGGGAATTGTGACGCTTCCTGAAGGCGTGGAGATGGTCATGCCGGGAGACAACGTGTCCGTGGACGCCGCGCTGATCACCCCGATCGCAATGGAAAAGGAACTTCGCTTCGCCGTCAGGGAAGGCGGAAGAACGGTCGGCGCTGGCGTAGTAGCCGAAATTATCGAATAGACAGGATAAAGGCCAAGGTATGATGAATTCCAAGATCAGGATAAGACTCAAGGCATACGATCATAAACTTCTCGATCAGTCGGCTTCCGACATTCTGGATACTGCGAGAAAAACGGGGGCCAAAGTTGTGGGGCCGATTCCGCTGCCCACGAAAATCAACAAGTACACTATTTTGAGGTCTCCGCACATAGACAAGAAATCGAGAGAGCAGTTCGAAATTCGGACGCACAAGCGCCTTTTGGATATTTTGGAGCCCACGCAGCAGACAGTGGACGCGCTGATGAAGCTCGATCTATCTCCGGGCGTAGACGTAGAGATCAAATTGTAAAACGGAAAGCTTGAATTATCATGAGCAAAGGACTGATAGGAAAAAAATTGGGCATGACCTCGATATTCTTACCGGACGGAAGACACATACCGGTTACGGTAATCGAGGTGGGACCGTGCACGGTCACGCAAATTAAAACCGAAGCGACCGACGGATACGAAGCTCTTCAACTGGGTTTCGGGAGCAAAAAACCGAAGCGTGTAAACAAACCTCTTAAAGGGCATATGAAAAAAGCGGGAGATAAGCTGTTTTCCGTGATTAGAGAATTCGCCGTGGAGGACACGTCTCTGTACAAAGCTGGAGATGAGATCGGCGTGGATATGTTCGAGGTCGGTCAGCCGGTCCATATTACCGGAACGACCAAGGGACGGGGATTTTCCGGAGTGGTCAAACGGCACGGTTTTCATGGCGGGCGCGACACTCACGGCAGCAAGAGCCACAGGGTCCCCGGCTCGATCGGCTGCAGCGCATGGCCATCGAAGGTAGTCAAGGGAAAAAAGTTGCCAGGTCAATACGGTGTCGAGCGTAAAACCGTAAAAAATCTGATGGTGGTGGACATACGTCCCGAAGACAACCTTTTGCTGGTAAAAGGGCCGGTGCCGGGACCGAAGACCGGTACGGTTCTGATTAACAAGGCGGTCGTCTCAAAGTAAAAAAGATTCAACAAGCAACGGGTCGGCGCAAATAAAGTTTTGGCCCGTTGCCTTTTTCTAGTCCGAGAGGGAAATTATGGCTCTGGTTGACGTTATCAACACTGAGGGGGAAAAGGTGTCCGAGGTCGAACTGTCCGACGACATCTACGGCGTCCCCGTTAAGAAAAGCGTACTTCACGAAGTCGTCAGGATGCAGCTGGCCAACAGACGCTCCGCATCGGCATCGGTGAAGCATAGAGGCGACGTTAAGGGAAGTACCAAAAAGCTTTTTCGCCAAAAGGGTACGGGACGGGCAAGAAGAGGAAGCATCAAATCCCCCCTGCTCAAGGGAGGAGGCGTGGTTTTCGGACCCGATGGCAGGAAATACGCGATAAAAGTGCCGAAGAAGGTTAAAAGGCTGGCATTGAAAATGGCCTTGACGAGCAAGCTTGAAGACGATTCTCTGAGGGTGTTGAAAGACTTCCAGCTGGACGAAATCAAAACCCGAAAGTTCGTGAACGTTCTGAACAATCTGGATTTGGAAAAAGTTCTAATCGTCGTTGACAAGGAAAATCGAAATCTGGAACTTTCC
Organism: Desulfobacterales bacterium; assembly: GCA_963674505.2. Classification (GTDB taxonomy): domain Bacteria; phylum Desulfobacterota; class Desulfobacteria; order Desulfobacterales; family SKZT01. The sequence goes on along the minus strand of CAXXIG010000001.1, from coordinate 2,517,669 downwards.
TCCAGAAACGTCCCTGAGGTCAAAGTGATGAGGACAGAGGGCTTGAACGTCTACGACGTATTGAAGTACGACACCTTGCTGCTTTTGGAGGGTTGCCTGGAGGGAATCGAAGGGAGGCTTTTAAGATGATCCGATATTACGATATGATCATAAGGCCTGTGGTTACGGAAAAGACCAACGATCAGAAGGACGAAGACAACCAGGTGACCTTCGAGGTGGACCCGAGGGCTAACAGGATAGAGATCAAAAGGGCAGTGGAGGCCATTTTCAAAGTAAAGGTCGCTGGTGTTCGCACGATGAATATCAAGGGAAAGATCAAGCGCCGCGGGCGGATTTTGGGAAAGCGAAAGGACTGGAAAAAGGCCATCGTTACCCTGATGCCTGGTCAAAGCATCGAATTTTTCGAAGGCGTGTAAAACTAAAGGCGCATAACGCAAGGGGCATGGTAAAATGGCAGTGAAAAAGGTAAAACCGACGTCTCCTGGACGTCGGTTCCAGGTATACTCGAATTTTGAAGAACTCTCCGAAAAGAAACCGGAGAAATCGTTGCTTCGCCGTCTGAAAAAATCCGGGGGACGCAACGCCAACGGACGAATCACATGCCGGTTCAGGGGCGGTGGACACAAGCGCCATTACAGAATAATCGATTTCAAACGGGATAAGATAGACATTCCGGCCAAAGTGGCGGCGATCGAATACGACCCGAATAGAAGCGCTCGCATCGCGCTTCTCCACTACGTAGACGGTGAAAAACGCTATATTCTCGCTCCTGCGAAGCTGGCTGTAGGCGACACGGTAACGGCTGGAGAAAATTCGGACATCAAGCCGGGCAACTCGCTGCCGCTGGCCAACATACCGCTCGGCACCCATATACACAATATCGAGCTTAAGCTTGGCAAAGGCGGACAAATTGTGAGGAGTGCCGGAGGATATGCGCAACTGATGGCGAAAGAGGGGAGTTACGCATTGGTTAAACTGCCTTCCGGAGAAGTCAGAAAAGTACTCGCCAGATGCAGCGCCACCATCGGACAAGTCGGAAACCCGGAACACGAAATCGTCGATTTGGGAAAGGCGGGGCGCAAAAGATGGCTGGGAAGAAGGCCTCATGTTCGTGGAGTGGCCATGAACCCGGTAGACCATCCCATGGGCGGCGGAGAAGGTCGTTCCTCAGGCGGACGTCATCCTTGCAGCCCTTGGGGACAGCCGACAAAGGGTTACAGGACGCGCAAGAAAAAGAACAACAGCTACATCGTGAAAAAGCGCACGAAAAAGTAGGGACGATTCGGCCTGTGGTCGCGCGCAATGTCATTCTGCCGGGATAAATCCGGCAAAACGACCTATTGTGGCGAGGGGCCGTCGAAACAGGAGAAGCTATGCCAAGGTCGCTGAAAAAAGGTCCTTTTATCGAAGAAAAACTGGAAAAGAAGGTTTTGACCGCGCAGGAAAATCGGAGCAACAAAGTAATCAAGACCTGGTCGAGACGTTCGACAATTATTCCCGAAATGGTGGGGCTTACGCTTGCGGTCCACAACGGGAAGAAATTCGTTCCGGTATTCGTTTCCGAAAACATGGTCGGTCATAAGCTGGGGGAATTCTCTCCCACCAGAACTTTCTACGGCCATGCCGGAGACAAGAAATCGAAACTGAAAAAGTAACATAAAAAGGGAATATCTGTCATGGAGGTCAGAGCGGTAGCCAAATATGTTCGTACGTCCCCTCAAAAGGTTCGCATGATTATCGGAGCGATAAAAGGCAAGCCCGTGGAGGAGGCGATGAACAAATTGAAATTCATGCCCCAAAAGGCGGCGGGGATTTTGGAGAATGTTCTTCGTTCGGCCCTCGCAAACGCGGAACAGAAGGAAGACATGGACGTTGATCGTCTGGTCGTTCGCAATGTGTTCGCGGACCAGGGGCCGACAATGAAACGATGGAGACCGCGCGCACGTGGTCGGGCCACGCGGATTCTTAAAAAGTCCGCCCACATAACGGTCGTTTTGGCCGAAGATTCGATGTAAATCAATAAAGGAGGAGCAAAGCTTGGGCCAGAAAGTCAATCCCATCGGACTAAGGTTAGGCATCGTCAAGACTTGGGAATCCCGCTGGTATGCGGATAAGAAGTATTCCGGATATATTCTTGAGGACTTCAAAATCCGGAAGTTCATTAAGAAAAAGCTGTCTCACGCAGGAATATCCAAGATCGAGATCGAACGTTCAGCCAAGCGAATCCGGCTTAGAATCTTCACAGCAAGGCCTGGAATTGTGATAGGGAAAAAGGGATCCGAAATCGAACTGCTGAAAAAGGAGCTTGAGAAGCTTGTTTCACAGGAAATCTTCATTGACATTCAGGAAGTCCGAAAGCCAGAAATCAACGCGCAATTGGTGGCAGAAAACGTGGCGCTTCAAATAGAGCGTCGCGTCGCTTTCAGGCGGGCGATGAAAAGAGGAGTTTCTTCCGCAATTCGATTCGGCGCGCAGGGAGTCAAGATCATATGCGCCGGACGTCTGGGGGGTGCCGAAATGGCCAGGACCGAGTGGTATCGAGAGGGACGCGTGCCGCTTCATACTCTGCGTGCCGACATCGACTACGGATTTACCGAAGCGAACACAACGTACGGAATCGTCGGAGTGAAGGTTTTCGTGTTTCACGGAGAGATTTTGCAAAAAGAAAGGGTCGAAGCCGCAGGAGCGAAATAGCGCCTAGCGAAGAGATTCGGAAATAAGGAGAGAAGGACATGCTGAGTCCCAAAAAAGTCAAATTCCGCAAACAGCAGAGGGGCAGAATGCGTGGGGCTGCCAAGGGCGGATCCGCATTGAACTTCGGCGAGTACGGTCTGCAGGTCTTGGAGTGTGGATATATTACCGCCAAACAGATCGAAGCCGCACGTATCGCCATGACCAGGCACGTGAAAAGAGGAGGAAAAATGTGGATCAGAATTTTTCCCGACAAGCCCGTCACGAAGAAACCTGCCGAGGTCAGAATGGGTAAGGGAAAGGGCGCGCCGGAAGCCTGGGTTGCTCGAGTGAAACCGGGGAGAATCCTGTACGAAATGGAGGGAGTCTCTAGGGAACTGGCTAAAGAAGCCCTTCGGCTGGCCTCCCACAAGCTGCCTCTGAAAACCAAATTCGTCGAGAGGAGCGAGGTGATATGAAGGCGAGCGAGATTAGAGCGCTGAGTCCCGACGAGATGGATCGCAAGGTTGTCGATTTGAAGCAGGAACTATTCAACCTGCGCTTTCAGCATGCCTCCGGGCAGCTGGAGAACCCCGCGAAACTCAAGCAAACAAAACGCGACATCGCAAGGGTCATGACCATCATCCGGGAAACTCAGTTAAACGAGAAGGAAGAGTAAGGGCGACATGAAGAAAAGAGGAATGAAAAGACAGGTCATCGGGACTGTTCTCAGCGACAAGATGGACAAGACCGTCGTGGTTATGGTCGAACGCCTGGTCAAACATCGTTTGTATCACAAATACATTCGCAGACGCGCCAAGTATGCCGCCCATGACCAAAGCAACGATTGCAAAATAGGCGACAAGGTTTTGATAACCGAATCAAGACCTCTTAGCAAAACAAAGCGTTGGCGGGTTTCCAAGATTCTCCAAAAAGCGATTTAGCTATTTGACGGGTAGAGGATATTAACGATGATTCAAACAGAGACTAGATTGACGGCGGCGGACAATTCCGGGGCCAAGGTACTCTACTGCCTCAAGGTTTTGGGCGGTTCCAAAAGACGGTATGCGGGAATCGGCGATATCATTGTGGTTTCGGTCAAGGAAGCCATTCCCAACTCGAAAGTCAAGAAGGGCCAGGTAATGAAGGCTGTTGTGGTTCGGACCAAGAAGGAGATCAAGCGTCCGGACGGCTCCTATATTCGATTTGACGACAACTCCGCAGTTCTGATTTCAGCCAACAGGGAACCGATCGGTACGCGTATTTTTGGACCCGTCGCCAGGGAACTGAGGGCCAAAAAATTCATGAAAATTATTTCCCTCGCCCCAGAGGTGCTGTAGGGTCTTTCGGAGAAACGGATTATGAAAAGCGCGTTAAAAGGCGGCAGGTGCCACGTGAAAAAAGACGACAAAGTCAAAATCCTGGCCGGAAAGGACAAGGACAAAATCGGAAAGGTCCTGAAGGTGATAGAGAAAAAGGAAAGGGTTTTGGTCGAAAACGTCAACATTGTAAAGCGCCATACCAGGCCGTCGGCTCAGAATCGGCAAGGGGGCATCGTCGAAGGCGAGGCGCCGTTGCATTGGTCCAATGTAATGCTGGTCTGCAACAAGTGCATCCAGCCGACTCGGGTAAAGACAAAAATACTGGAAGACGGCAAAAAAGTGCGGGTTTGCAAAAAATGCGACGAGATTATCGATGGTTGACGCCTCGTAAAATGTTGGGCGGAGGAAAACGATGACACAGCTGAAAAGCATGTATGAAACCGACGTTGTCCCGAAACTCAAGGAGACGTTCGGATACAAAAACATAATGGAAGTTCCGCGACTGAAGAAGATCGTAATCAACATGGGCCTTGGCGAAGCCATCCAGAATATAAAAATTCTAGATTCCGCCGCCGAGGAATTGAAACTGATATCCGGACAAAAACCGGTCATCACCAGAGCAAAGAAGTCGATCGCCGCCTTCAAGCTCAGGGCCGGCATGCCTATAGGGGTAATGGTTACCTTGCGACGCGAGCGAATGTATGATTTTTTGGAAAAGCTTGTAAATATAGCGCTGCCAAGGGTCCGCGACTTCAGAGGAATATCCGGCAAAGCAATGGACGGTTGCGGAAATTACTCGCTGGGCATTAAGGAGCAAATCATATTCCCGGAAATCGATTACGACAAGATTGATAAAATCAAAGGGTTGAACATCACGATCGTGACTTCGGCCAAATCCGATTCCGAGGGAAAAGAGCTGCTCAAGCTTATGGGAATGCCATTTAGGAATTAGGAACTAAAAGGAGGAATTCGTGGCTAAGAAGTCCCTGATGGAAAAATCCAGGAAAAAGCCCAAGTTCACGGTCCGCAAATACAACCGGTGCCCGATATGCGGCAGGCCGAGAGCCTACATGAGAAAGTTCGGTATTTGTCGCATCTGTTTCAGAAATCTTGCGTCCGAGGGCAAATTGCCAGGCGTCGTCAAGTCGAGCTGGTAAGTTGCTTGGGTTTGGACCGATAATCGTCGATGGAGTAAGAAATGACATTGAGTGATCCGATCGCGGATATGCTGACCCGAATCAGGAATGCCGGCAAGGCAAAATTTAATAGTGTGGATATTCCCGGGTCGAAAATCAAAACCGAAATTGCCAAAGTGCTCAAGCGCGAAGGCTTTATAAGAAACTTCAAATTTATAAAGGACAGCAAGCAGGGGGTCCTGCGCGTTTATCTGAAGTACGACCGTAACCAGAAAAGCGCGATCTACTTCAGCAAAAGAGTCAGCAAGCCCAGCAGGCGCGCATACGTGAAGAGCAGGGACATAAAACCGCTGTTCAACGGCACTGGCGTCTCAATTCTGTCAACGTCCAGCGGAATCATGACCGACAAGGAGGCCAGGGCTTCCAATGTCGGAGGCGAGATTCTTTGCAACATCTGGTAAACTCAAGGAGCAACCCATCATGTCTCGAGTAGGGAAAAAACCGATTCCGATTTCGGATAAGATAAACATTACTTACAAGGACAGGATTATCACGGTCAAGGGCGAAAAAGGCGCCTTGGCCCGAGAAATCAATCCGGATGTGGAACTAAATATCGGTGAAAAAGAAATTACAGTGTCTCCGGTTAAGGACGACCGGCAGGGCAGGGCTATGCAGGGTTTGGTCAGAAGCCTTGTGGCAAACATGGTCATCGGCGTCAGCAAGGGCTTCGAAAGGGTACTTGAAATCAACGGCATTGGTTACAGGGCCGATTTGAAGGGCGATCAGATCGTCTTCAACCTGGGGTATTCCCATCCGATCGATTTTCCTCTTCCGGAAGGAATATCGGCCACCGTTGACAAGAACAATGTCGTACGACTGACCGGTATCGACAAGGAGCTTCTGGGGCATACTGCCGCGTCCATACGTGGACTGAGGCCGCCGGAGCCATACAAAGGCAAAGGTGTAAAGTACGCCGAGGAATACATAATGAGAAAGGCCGGCAAGTCCGGAACCAAGTAGGCCGATAAAAAAACAACGAGCGGTTAAGGGGTTTGAAAATGGCGGCTGTAAAATCTAAGAAAATGGCTCGAAGCAAAAGAAAAATGCGAATTCGCAAAAAAATCTCCGGAACGCCAGAGCGTCCGAGGTTGAACGTGTTTCGAAGCCTTAAGAACATATATGCGCAGGTTATCGACGATGCAAGCGGCAATACGCTGGTAAGCGCATCGAGTTTGGAAAAGGTCGTTTCGGACCAGCCAAAATTCGAAAGCAAGGTGGAAACTGCGAAATTCGTTGGAAAGCTCGTCGGACAAAGAGCGCTTGAAAAGGGAATCACGAAGGTGGTTTTCGACCGGGGAGGCTTTCTCTATCACGGAAGAGTCAAGGCGGTTTCAGAAGGCGCTCGGGAAGCGGGCCTGGTTTTTTAATTCCGCGTGAAATCCGCGTAGGATACGAATGCGGGCGTATGAAGGAGGCATATCCTTGTTCAAGCAAGAAACGGAAGAAAATCAATTTATCGATAAAGTCGTCCATATCAGCCGTGTGGCGAAAGTCGTCAAAGGCGGCCGCAGATTCAGCTTCAGTGCCATCGTTGTAGTGGGAGACGGCGAGGGAAACGTAGGATGGGGGCTCGGCAAGGCGGGGGAAGTTCCGGAAGCCATTCGCAAGGGAGTCGAGAAGGCCAAGAAAAGCATGATCGCAGTACCACTTGTGGAGGGGACGATTCCATTCGAGATTGTCGGCAGGTTCGGAGCTGGAAGGGTCCTTTTGAAACCTGCATCGGAAGGTACCGGGGTTATTGCTGGCGGCGCCGTGAGGGCGGTGCTTGAAGCAGCTGGAGTACAGAACATTCTTACCAAGTGCCTCGGGACCAACAATCCGCACAATGTCGTGAAAGCCACGATAGAAGGCTTGGGAAAGCTGCAAAGCAGAGAAAACGTGGCGGCTAGGCGCGGCAAAAGAGTCGAAGAACTGTAAACCGACACGATTTAGATCGTAGCTACTATAATCGAGGACTGCAAAATGGCTCGGAAAATGAAAGTAACACTTGTAAAAAGCATGATCGGTCGTCCGGAAAAGCACAGAAAGGTCTTGAGAGCCATGGGGCTTACCAAGATCGGAAAATCGGTAGTGCTGGACGACACGGCGTCAAATCGAGGAATGGTGAGCAAAGTATCCCATTTGCTATCCGAGGAGAAGATCGATGAAATTGCATGAATTGGCTCCGGCAGAAGGGTCCAGAAAATCAAAAAAAAGAGTCGGACGCGGAGTCGGCTCGGGACATGGAAAGACTGCGGGACGCGGTACCAAGGGGCAGAAAAGCCGTGCGGGCGGAGGCACGAGGCCAGGATTTGAGGGTGGTCAGATGCCCATACATCGTCGCTTGCCAAAACGCGGCTTTACCAATATTTTCAAAAAGAAAATCGTCGTGATCAACATTTCCGACCTCGAAAAGTTCGAAAGGGGGAGTGTTGTAGACGAAGTGTCCCTTGTTAAAAAAGGGCTCGTGAAGGGCAAGCGGGACGGCATTAAGCTTCTGGGCAATGGTGACGTGGCGATACCTCTGACGATAAAAGTCAACAGCGTAAGCGCCGGGGCCAGAAAGAAAATCGAAGACGCAGGCGGAACGGTCGAGGTCATATAAATGATTACCGGCGGCTTTCAGAACATATTCAAGATTCCGGAACTAAAAAAACGCATTCTGTATACCATTGCGTTGCTTTTCGTATATAGAATCGGTGTTCACGTGCCCACGCCCGGAATCGACAGCCAGGCTCTGGCGGACTTTTTTGCAAGGGCGCAAGGTACGATTCTCGGCTTGTTCGACATGTTCTCCGGAGGTGCTCTTGAGAGGCTTTCGGTTTTCGCGTTAGGCATTATGCCCTATATCAGCGCCTCGATCATACTGCAGCTTCTAACCGTTGTTATCCCGCATCTGGAAAGGCTTTCCAAGGAGGGCGAGCAGGGGAGAAAAAAGATCACCCAGTATACGCGTTACGGAACTGTCGTATTGAGTATCATCCAAGGATTCGGCATTAGCGTCGGGCTTGAGAATATGAGCGCTCCAGGGGGCGCTCCTGTCGTAATTTTTCCCGGCTGGAGTTTCCGGATTATGACGGTGATCACGCTGACTGCCGGCACTGCCTTTATTATGTGGCTCGGAGAGCAGATCACCGAAAGAGGCATCGGCAACGGAATATCCCTGATCATTTTCGCTGGTATCGTCGCAAGAATGCCAACTGCGGTCGCGAATACGTTTCGACTCATATCAAACGGGGAAATGGGGATTTTCCTGGTGCTGATACTCATTGTCTTCATGGTGGTGGTGATCGGATTTATCATATTCATGGAGACGGCGCAGAGGCGAATACCGGTGCAGTACGCGAAAAGAGTGGTCGGCAGACGGGTCTATGGCGGGCAGAGCACGCACCTTCCGCTCAAGATAAACACCAGCGGGGTTATTCCACCCATTTTCGCATCTTCGATCATGATGTTTCCGGCTACGTTGGAAAGTTTCGTGAAAGTTGAATGGATGCAAAACATCGTAGCTGCGATTCGACCGGGCAACCCGGTATATGAGCTGGCTTACGTGGCGCTGATCATATTCTTCTGCTATTTTTACACTGCGGTAACATTCAACCCGGTCGATGTCGCGGACAATATGAAGAAACACGGCGGGTATATTCCCGGAATCAGGCCGGGGAAGAAGACTGCGGACTATATTGACAAGGTTTTGACCCGTATTACCCTTGGGGGCGCCATTTATGTTTCCGCAGTATGCGTGCTGCCTTCGATTTTGATCTCAAGGTTTAACGTGCCGTTCTATTTCGGGGGCACTGCTCTATTGATCGTCGTCGGGGTGGCTATCGACACGGTGGCGCAAATGGAAACGCACATGCTGTCCAGGCACTACGAGGGATTTTTAAAGAAAGGTGTGAAGGGTAGGCGGTGACGCTTGTGGCGTAAATGGTAAAAAAAACCGATACGCAAGAGGTTGAAACTATATGCAGAAGGAAGAACCTATCAAGGTGCAGGGAACCGTGGTCGAAACCTTGCCCAATGCAATGTTCAAGGTCGAATTGGAGAACAAGCACCAAGTGCTTGCTCATATTTCGGGAAAAATGCGGATGCATTTCATCAAGATTCTTCCCGGCGATACAGTAACTGTGGAGCTTTCTCCCTATGATTTGACACGAGGAAGAATCGTATACAGAGCCAAGTAAGAATCAGGCTGCCGATAGAACGCGCTTTTTCGCCTATTGCCACGGAATGGCGAGGTTGGGAGGTACGGTCATAAGGAAGGCAGATTCACATGGAGGCATACCCAAAAGGAGCGACGAAATGAAAGTCAGAGCATCTGTGAAAAAAATTTGCAGCAAGTGCAAAGTCGTACGTCGTAAGGGCGTTTTAAGAGTGATTTGCGTGAACAAACGCCACAAACAGCGGCAAGGTTGAAAAGGAGGAATAAGCTTTGGCAAGAATTGCGGGTGTAGATTTACCCAAGCAAAAGCGGATCGAGATCGGTTTGACCTACATATACGGTATAGGTCGGTCAACTGCGAAAACAATTCTCGGGGAGCTTGACATTGATCCGGGGATAAAGACTGACGATCTTTCAGAAGAACAGCTGAACCAGATAAGGAAAACCATAGACGCAACCTATAAGGTGGAGGGGGAGTTGCGCACGGAAATTTCCATGAACATCAAGCGACTTATGGATTTGGGGTGCTATCGAGGTCTCAGGCACCGCAGAGGTCTCCCGGTGAACGGGCAGAGGACCAGTACGAACGCCAGAACGCGGAAGGGACCCAGAAGGGCCGCCGTGAAGAAAAAAGGCGCAGCCAAGAAGAAATAATTTCAAAAAAACTACAGGAACAGGATCTATGCCCAGGAGAACCCGAACCAAAAAAAAGGAAAAGAAGAACATCCCGAACGGTGTGGTTCATATCAGGTCTACCTTCAACAACACCATTATCACGATTACCGACCCGGCCGGAAACACCGTTTCCTGGTCGAGTTCTGGAGTACAGGGATTCAAGGGATCGCGGAAAAGCACGCCTTTTGCCGCACAGCTTGCTGCTGAAGATGCAGTTAGAAAGGCGGCTGAACACGGTATGAAAAACGTGGAAGTCTACGTCAAGGGGCCCGGCGCAGGTCGAGAATCCGCTTTGAGAGCATTGCAGGGCGCCGGGTTCAACGTTATTTTGATCAAGGATGTTACCCCGATTCCTCACAACGGATGCAGGCCTCCCAAGAGGCGAAGGGTTTAATACGCATTTTTGCGTATTGTATTCGTTCGAATTAAAAACGTCTACTCAAGGAGGCGAAAGTTGTCAAGATATACCGGTTCCGTCTGCCGGATTTGCAGGCGAGAGAACTTGAAATTGTTTCTCAAAGGAGATCGTTGCTATTCCGACAAGTGCGCTTTTGACCGCAGGGGATATCCTCCAGGTCAGCACGGTCAGCGTCGCCGCGGAAAAATTTCCGACTATGGCATCCAGCTTCGGGAAAAGCAAAAAGTGAAACGCATGTACGGCTTGTCCGAAAAGCAGTTCCGGATTTTCTTCCAGAGAGCAGACCGGCAAAAAGGAGTCACAGGCACAAACCTGCTCGTCATGCTGGAAAGACGCTTGGACAACGCGGTTTACAGGCTCGGGTTCGCCAACTCCCGGACGCAGGGACGGCATTTCGTTCTTCACAAGCATTTCAAGGTAAACGGCCAGACTGTGAACATTCCATCGTTTATGGTCAAGATAGGTGATGTTGTGGAGGTTCGCGAAAAGAGCAAGGAAATGCAGGCCTTGAAGGACAGTCTCGACGCGGTAGTGCGTCGCGGCGTGCCGCAGTGGCTTGAAATGGATAAAGAGAACATGAAAGGCATTGTTAAATCTTTTCCTGTTCGCGAAGACCTGACCACGCCAATGATGGAACAGCTTATCGTCGAGCTATACTCGAAGTAGGAACGCTGAAGCTGCCGCTTTTACGGATTCAGCCTCTCGTGGCCGAATCCGTCTCCTTTTCTTTCTTTTCGCGGCGGATCCGAAAAGCGAACAACACACGGCGTGCGGTCTTCTGTTGCGGGGGGACGGATGCCGTAAATCGCTAAAAAAACGATCTCGGAGATATCAAAATGTCATCAAGCGATCTGATGTACATGAACTGGCAGACAATGATTCGGCCGGAGAAAGTACAGGTCAGCAGTCGTCGAACATACGGCAAATTCGTTTGCGAGCCCTTGGAAAGAGGGTTCGGAACGACCATCGGCAATTCGCTAAGGCGGATCATTCTGTCGTCGCTGTACGGAGCGGCTATAACCTCGGTGAAGTTCGATACCGTCATGCACGAGTTCTCCGTCATATCGGGAGTCCTGGAAGATGTGTCGGAAATCATACTCAATTTGAAGGAAGTACGGCTCAGGTCCGGCGATGCAGAACAGCATGTGGTTCACGTAGACGAAAACGTTGAAGGGGAAGTTACGGCGGGGCATATCAGAAGCGACGACGGCAAGGTCGAAGTGTTGAATCCGGAGCATCACATCGCCACCATTGCCAAGAACGGGGAACTGAAAATGACCATGACGGTCAATGTCGGTAAGGGATACTCCCTGGCTGAGTCTAACAAGGACGAGGAAGCTCCTATCGGGACAATACCCATCGACGCCGTATATTCTCCGATAAAGAGAGTTAGCTATGTGGTCGGCAACGCCAGAGTCGGCCAGGACACGGATTACGACAAGCTGACAATGGAAGTCTGGACGGACGGCAGCATTACCCCTGAAGACGCTGTCTCTTACGCAGCCAAGATCATGAAGGAGCAGATGACCATATTCATCAACTTCGACGAGGAAATGGAGCCGGAACCAGACAAGCAAAAGGAGAAATCCGAAAAGCCCAAATTCAACGAAAACTTGTACCGAAGCGTTGAAGAATTGGAACTGTCGGTGCGTAGCGCAAACTGCCTGAAGAACGCAGACATCCACAAGATTTGGCAATTAGTTCAAAAGACCGAAGCAGAGATGCTTAAGACCAAAAACTTCGGCCGCAAGTCACTCAACGAAATCAAAGAAGTTTTGTCCGATATGGATCTTTCCTTGGGAATGAAGCTCGATGGCTTCACGCCGCCCGAGGAGGATTTGGAGCAAGGAGAATAAACGCCGCCATGAGACATCGAAAATCGGGAGTAAAGTTAAACAGGACCAGCAGTCACCGCAAGGCAATGTTCAGAAACATGGTGACTTCGCTATTAAAGCACGAAAAAATCAAGACCACGGATGTGAAGGCCAAGGCTCTCAGAACATGGGTCGATCATATCATCACTTTGGCAAAGCGGGGAGATCTTCATGCCCGTAGGCAAGCGCTGTCCATCGTGAGAGAAAAAAAGGTGGTGCATAAGCTTTTCGCCGAGGCGCCGGAGAAGTTCGGCGGTAGGCCAGGCGGGTATACCAGAATTACCAAAATCGGCATGCGTAAGGGAGACGCTGCGCCGATGTCCGTGATAGAGCTGATCACAACTGCGACAGGAACTAAAAAGAAACTGTTCAAAGAAGAAGAAAAGAAGCTGGTCGCTCCTGCGCTGCAAAAGGACGCCGAGCCGTCTGTCGATAAGGGGAGGACGGAAACGCTCAAGGAAGACGACGGAATCGAAGTGGCTCCCGTCGAATTCAAGGGCGGGTTGGCAGAAAGCGGCGATGTCGCAGAAGACACGCGTGAGGAGGAGAGCAGGGCGGCGGCCGGTGAAAGCGCTGTTCAGCAAGTAGATACCGATGGTGACGGCGACGCAAAGGGTGATGCGGAGCAGGCCTCCGTTGAAAGAGACAAAGATGAAAATGACACGCCTGAGGAAAAAATATAGATGGTTTGAAAGCACGAATACGGAAAGCCTCGCCTTTTTGGGCGGGGCTTTTTTTGTTTTAACGGGCCACAGATGAAGATCAGAAAAAAACGAAAAGTGGATTTTCCCGTCTTGCTGGTGCAACCGCCTGTTCGGGATTTCTATCTGACCCTGAAAAGAACCTTTCCTTACGGCCTTGCATCCATCGGTGCCGCGCTCTCCAAGGAGGGTTTTCCCGTACGGCTTTTCGATTCGCTGGCGACCTCGAAATCGAGAGTAGTAATGCTTCCTTCAGAGCTTTCATATCTGGGAAGATTTTACGGCAGGCCCGACATATCCCCTTTTGCTCTTTTCCATCATTTCAGAAGATTCGGTTACAGTGCACAGCATTTGCGAAAAGTCGCGACAGAATCCAAGGCCGTAGTGGTCGGAATATCCTCTCTTTTTACGGCTTATAGCCAAGAGGCTCTCGAAGTGGCCGCCGAGATAAAAAACGCTCTTCCGGAATGTCTTGTCGTAATCGGGGGGCACCATGCCACCGAAATGACTAACAATGTCCTGGATTGCAAGGATGTTGATATCGTTGTAAGGGGGGAGGGAGAAGAGTCCTTTCCATTGTTGGTGGAAAAATTGTTCAGGGGGGATTGTATAGACGATGTACCTGGAATCGCCTACAGAGGCGAAGGTTGCCGGACCGTTGTGAATGTCCCGGCCGTGATTGGAGAACCGGAAGGCTTTCCGTTGCCAGATCTGAGGTTGATCAATAAAAAATGGTACCGTCGCGGGAAGAAAGGGACAGTCGCGGTGGTCGCCTCAAGAGGGTGCCCTATGAAATGCTCGTACTGCTCCATTGCAGGCTCCAATGCACCCTACAGAAAAAAGAGCGTCGGAAAGGTCATGGAAGAGATTCGGCAAGCCGTCGAAAGCATGGATGCTGGCTTTATCGATTTCGAAGACGAAAACATTTCTCTTGACAGGAAATGGTTTCGGCAGCTTTTGCAGGGAATCGTCGAACTGTACGGTCCCGGCGAATTGGAACTTCGTGCCATGAACGGACTCTTTCCGCCTTCCTTGGACGAAGAGATTATCGGCTTGATGAAGAAAGCCGGGTTTCGAGCACTGAATTTGTCGTTGGGGTCGTCTTGTCAAGAACGGCTGAAGCGTTTTCGCAGGGCGAACGTTGCCGGGGATTTGGACAGAGTGTTAGCCGCAGCCGTAAAGAACGGGCTGGAGGCCGTGTGCTATATAATAGCCGGAGCACCGGGACAGACTGCGATGGAAAGTTTGGAAGATCTTCTATACCTGGCAAAGCGTCCGGTGCTGGTCGGGCTGTCATGGTATTATCCGGCCCCTGGTAGCGCCGATTATCGATGTTTGGAAAAAAAAGGGCTTCTTCCGGAGCATTTCTCCATGATGAGATCCAGCGCGATTCCCTGCGTAGGGGAAACCTCCCGCCTGGAGGCTGTCACCCTGTTGCGACTTTCTCGGATTTTAAATTTCATGAAGCGTTTTGCCGCAAGGGGGGAGCTTTTGCCCGGGCCGAAACGACATATCGAGATTTCCGAACGGGAAGTGTTGGACAGAGAAGCCGTGGGAAAGCGCCTCCTTTCCCGTTTTTTTTTCGACGGGTGCATCGGGGGAGTGACTCCCGATGGTCAAGTTTACGAACATGAGATTGCGAAACCTCTGACAGATTCTTTTTTGAAAAAAATAGGATCGGTGCATCTGCGATGACATGAATATGTCGTGCGGACAAAAGGTGGAAGATACGGCTATTCGAAATGAGAAGAATGGCCGAATTGGGAGGCCGAAGATTTACAAAGAAGGGAAAGACTGGTAGAATCCGAGTTTCGAAAATTTAATTTGACGACCCGAAACCGGAGAACGCAATATTTTGTTGACTACAGCACAAAAAATCACCGCAAAGGCGCAGGGACCTTTTGATTCCCAAAAGACCTGCCAGACGCTGATCAAGCAGGGCCTGATCACCGTGGAGCAGGCAAGAGAAATCCTGAGGACCAAAGAAAAATATTTCGAAAAACTCGAAAAAGTCAGAAGGATAGGTCGAAACAGAAGCGGCCTGAGGATTTCCAATCCCGTGACCATCGTCGATGTCATCTCCGCCATGAATCTGAAACGGGCTGACGCTCATTCCAGGCTTTTGGACGAGGAAATCATTTTCCAGGCTCTTGCCAAAGACTGGAAAATGCCCTACAAGAAAATCGATCCATTGAAGCTGGATTTGAATTTGGTGACTACGACGATTACCAAGTCGTTCGCCATGAACCACTTGATCCTGCCCGTGTCCATGGAGGACGGAAGATTGACCGTCGCCACGTCGAACCCTTTCAACATTGAGGCCTTGGAGGACGTTGCAAGGGCCAGCAAGATGAGGGTCAGGACGGTGGTCAGTTCCAAGACCGACATCATCAAGCTGATCGACGAATTTTTTGGATTCAAGAGTTCCATTGCCGCTGCGGAAAACCAGTTCGCTGCGCCGGAAGTCGATCTGGGCAACCTGGAACAATACGTGCGGCTGAAATCGGCCGACGAGCTTCCGACCAACGACCAGCATATCGTAAACGCGGTCAATCACCTTTTCAGCTACGCGTTCGACCAGCGCGCCTCAGATGTCCACATCGAGCCCAAAAGGGATACCACCATTGTGCGCATGCGCATCGACGGGATGCTCCATACTGCCTACTCGCTGCCCAAAAACCTCCATTCCGCAGTGGTGAGCCGCATAAAGAACCTGGCCCGTTTGAACATGGCCGAGAAGAGAAAGCCCCAGGACGGCCGCATCAAGACGGAACGAGGCGGGTTCGAGGCGGAAATCCGCGTCTCCACAGTGCCGGTGGCGTTCGGGGAAAAGGTGGTCATGAGAATCATGCAGCCCGACATCCTTTTCCAGGATCTGGAGAACATTGGACTGACAAGCTCGGATCTGGAGCGCTACCATGCCATGATCGGCCGTCCGCACGGCATGGTCCTGGTGTGCGGTCCCACCGGAAGCGGCAAATCCACGACTCTTTATTCCACCATGAGGCACCTTGCCACCCCCGAAATCAACATCACCACGGTCGAAGACCCCATAGAAATGGTTTACGAGGACTTCAATCAGATCGCGGTCCAGCCCAGCGTGAACATAACTTTCGGAAACATCCTGAGAAACATCCTGCGGCAGGACCCCGACATCATCATGATCGGCGAGATGAGGGACCTGGACACCGCCCAAAACGCCGTCCAATCCGCCCTGACCGGCCACCTTGTCCTCTCCACCCTGCATACCAACGATTCCACCTCCGCCATCACCCGCCTCCTTGACCTGGGCATTCCTGCATTTCTGATTCAGAGCACTCTTACTGGTGCCGTTTCCCAGCGCTTGGTCCGGAAGGTCTGCGAATACTGCAAGGAATCTTTCGAAATGGACGCCAAAGAGTTGAAGAAAGAGATGGGCCTGGCGATAAAAAAAGACGGCCCCGTCCGCCTATACCGGGGAACCGGCTGCCAAAAATGCCGGAATACGGGCTATTTCGGCCGTGTGGCCGTTTTCGAGGTCATGCCGTATTCGGAGACTTTGGTCAAGCTGACCACCAAAGACACCAATGCGGAAATGCTGCGCGCGACCGCCATGCGGGAAGGGTTGACCACCCTTAGAGAAAACGCGGTGAAGAAGCTGCTGGAAGGAGTTACCACTTGCGAGGAGGTTGTGAGAGTGACGTGGGAGCAGCTGTAATTGTTGAAAATGGGAAAAAAAGGGATTTAGAAGGCAACCAAAAAGACCGGTCCGGAAATTCAATTCGGGCTTATTTTCACGTCGGGCTTCCGAAAGCTTCGAGTACCTTTTTGCAGAAGCATCTGTTTCCCAGGCTTTCCCTGTGCTATTTGGGCAAACACTACGATTCCGTCTACGACCGCAAAGGCCGTCACGGAGATTTTCGCTGTGTGGCCACCCTTTTGAATACCCGGCTGCCGGATCAGATCGATTCGACATTTCGCGACGGGTTTATGCGCAGTCTGGAACGGTCGTTCGATGGGGGCTTCCCGGGTAGCGGTTTTCTCTACAGCAACGAGGGCCTGTGCGGATCATATGCGGAAAGCTTCCGCAACGGTTTCACCATCGGACTGAACATCAAGGAGCTGTTCCCTGACGCCAGGATTCTTTTTCTTTTTCGACGCCAGGATACTTTCCTGGAATCACTTTACAGGCAGGCGATCCGAAACGGCCACAGTATCGGCGCCATGAAGTTCGTAAATTTCAAAAACGGCGAATTCGGACCTTACCGGCTGGACTACCGCGCCAACCAGGACATCAGGCAACTGGACTGGCGGCGCTGGGTCCTGCGGTACCGTTGCCTGTTCGGAGAGCCAAACGTTCTGGCGATGCCTTACGAATCGTTCGAGGAGGATTCTCAAGCGTTTATCGAAAGGTTGTGTCGTTTTTTCGATTCGCCTTGCGTATATCCGGTTTGCGATAAAAGAGAAAATTCGAGCGACACAGGCTTTCTTCTCCGCTTGATGAGGAGCGTCAACTTGTTTGTTCATAAAAAAGTATCCAACACGGTGGGACGGGCCCTGCCAACGAGCTTGATCAGGTCGAGCCTAAACGGCATCTGTTTTGATCCGCCGTTTTTTCCTGAAAAGTTCCGAAAACGAATCTTGGAATGTCATAGCGAAGGAAACAAGGAGCTTTCCGAATTGCTGGGCGAAGATCTTTCGAGATTCGGATACCACGATACGGCCCCATGACCGAAACGGGTATGTTGCGAATTGAAACGAGGTTGTTTAAACTGTCATTTGTAGGTTCCGCCAACTTAGCTTTTGGAGGTACGGAGCATGGAATCGGTCTTGGAATGTGAAAAGAAAAAAATCACCACGATGTTTTTGTTTTATTGGGCTATTGCCATTCTCATTCTTACGTGGAATGGTACAATTCAAACGGTCGGCGCGCAAGAATATGGCATTTGGAAAAGCAAATGGCATGTTGGAGGACAAATTGTCGATGATGACAATGATCCAGTAATATTCATCGATCTTGACAATGAGAATCATAAATACATGATGCTTTACGGTGTCGGAACGGATTGGTATTTTGTAGGGACCAACAATATCAAAGAAAAATGGGTCCAATACGATGCTTTCACCTCGGTCGGAGGGACCCCGCAATGCGTAAGGTCCGATGCCGAAGGGATATTGTTTCTATATACGACTTTTCGAACCGAAACCCACCTTTACTCGGGAAAAACGTTTGATGCAAAATTGCAATATCGAGGAAAAGTTTTAGATGGTTACAACGATTGCGGCTGTTTTTTCGAACCCGAGGAGAAAAAATGGTATCTTTATTGCGAAGATGATAGCGCACCGGGCGAACCTTGTGGGTATGCTTTGCGATTGTTCACTTCCAAGGACGGGTTTTCGTTTACCGATGAGGGCAGAGTAATAAGTTTAAAGCATGGTGGCTGGCATACCGGCGACCCGGACATCGTTAAGATCGACGATACATACTACATGTTTTGCGATCACTGCGAAAAGCACCCTTTCTACAATACCCATCTTTTTACAAGCCAGGATTTGTTTCATTGGAAGGACGAGGGCATTGCAACTTCCCATATTTGGGCCGGGGACCCTTGTGTCAGATATGTCCCCGAGGAAGGGCAGTTTATTATGTGGAACGAATTTTGGAACACCACAGGCCAAGGAGATTACGGTATAGGCTATCAGGTTTCGCTTGGTCCAGAGATGGGAAAAAGCTATTTATGGGATGATAGATACCGCAGAATGGACATATATATCAGTCAATAGCCAATCCAGTCTTTAAGTGCCCGCATGTTCATCACCCCGGAAGATGCTGGCTTTTCATCCGCGAACGGCTGCGACGATGGCCCCCAAGACGTTGCTTGCCCGGTCCACGAACACTTCCACGACGGTTTCCGGCACTGCCTCCCGCAGGCGCGTTTCCAGAAATTGCCGCCTCTGTGCCGATTGGTACGGAATCGGATAAAAGAACGCCCGGACCTTTTTATCCTCCACCAGTTTTTCCACGGCCTTGATGAAGCTTTTCTGCTCCCGTGCCTTTTTGGCATCCCGTGTTTTCGATTGCACCGAGGCAAGGTCGGGATAGATGAAGAGAATCTGGCTCGCGCCGTGTCTGCCGAACTCCTCGAAGGCTTTCATGGGAAACCAGTGTTGTTCCGGGCATCCCCGGTCGTCGTTGACCAAATCCGAGAAGATGATCACCCGTTCGCCCTTTCTCGCCTTCATGGCTTTTTGCAGGAAATGGTACAGCGGCGTGGTCAGCGGCCCGGAGGAACCGTCCTGCACCGACGCGATTGCCATGACGGGAAGCTCGACCTTGTTTCGAAAAGTCTCGGCGTCTTTGGGCGAGCGACCCGCCGCAACCCCGGTCATGGAATCCTCCCCGCAACCGGGAAGGCCGAAGACGGACACGATGTAGGTAACGGTCTTCTGCCCCACGAAATGTTGCAAGCGTTCGACAAGGGCCCTTTTCACGTCGTCGAGCATGTCGTCGGGAATGCTGGCGGAAACGTCGATGCCGACGTAGAAATGGTTGGGCCTGGGCAGCCTGATTTGCCTTACCTCCCGGGCGACATCTTCGTTTGTATAATAAAAATAGGAGACGGCGCCGGTTGCGCCGATTGCGACGACCAGAACAAGAAACACAAGGCCTTTCAGAACGGACGAAATCTTTTTCATGGCTGCCTCCGTATGGAACAATTAAGAAAACACGGCCAGCGAGAATGTCGAGAGGCTTGTCAAGCCGCCTACAGCATTTCCAGCGCGCAGGCCATGGAAACGCCCCCGCCTCCGCAAAGGGTGGCCAGTCCCAGGCTTTTTCCCCGTTTTTTCATGGCGTACAGCAAGGTGACAATGATTCGCGCTCCGGTCGCCCCGATGGGGTGGCCCAGGCCGATTCCGGAGCCGTTCACGTTGGTGATCTCGCGGTCGAGCCCCAACTGACTTTCGCAACCCAGATACTGCGCCGCGAACGCCTCGTTGAGTTCCACCAGCTCGAAATCCTCGATTTTCAGACCGCTCCTTCTGGTCATGTCCGCCATCGCCGGGACGGGGGAAAGCCCCATGACGGAGGGATGGCAGCCGCCTCTTCCCACCGCTTTGATTTTGGCAACGGGCGATATTCCCAATTCTTCGGCCTTGGACGCGGACATGATCACCAGCGCCGCAGCGCCGTCGTTGATGCCGCTGGAATTGCCCGCCGTCACTTTTCCGATATCCGGGATGAAGGCGGGCGGCAGATTTCGCAGCTTTTCAATGGTCAGACCGGGACGGAAATGCTCGTCTTTGGAGAATGTCGTGGATGCGCCCTTTTTGCCGGGCAGTTCCACCGGCACGATTTCATCCTCGAAGGAGCCGTCGTTTGTCGCCCTTTCTGCGTTGTTGTGGCTCCTGAGCGCGATCTCGTCCATCTCCTCTCGCGAGATGTCCAGATATTGGGCGATGAATTCCGCAGTGTGTCCCATGATGTAGGGCTTTCCTTTGAACAGGCTCAAGGGAGGACGGCTTTCGTCCACCGGCCCCGATTCCGGATGGGGCAGATAATAGGAGCCGGAATGAAGCGCATGCACCAAACCGTCGGCCAAAACGGCGTCCTGGAACCGGCATCCCCATCTGGCCCGGTCTGTGAAGTAGAAAACACCGGACATGTGTTCGACGCCTCCCGCCAATACGATGTCGGCCATTTCGGCCTGGATCATGGCCATGCCCGAAACGGTCGCTTCCATCCCGGATATGCACACGCGGTTTACGGTCGCCGCCGTGACGGATTCCGGTATTCCGGATAAAAGCGCTCCCACCCGGGCGACATTGAAGGCGTCCAAGGGTTCGACACAGCATCCGAACCTAACATCGTCGATCATGCCGGGTTCGATGCCCGCCCTTTTGACGGCCTCTGTCATGGCGGCTCTGGCCAGCGCGGGCGCACTGCTGTTTTTCAGGCTCCCGCCGAATGCTCCGATGGGAGTTCTGCACGCGGAGGCGATCACGACATCTTTCATTCTTTCGGCTCCTTTTCCCGTTGCGATTGGGTTCCCAAAAATATTGCGTATTCACATAAAAACTTTTGACACGTTTGCTCTCGCTTGTCAAAAGTTTCGTTCGGTCTTCAACGGTACCGTACGGTCGGCCAACGTCCCTCGCAAAATCGGGTTTGCGCTTGGTCGCGAGATTGTCCTGCAAATGTTGACAACGCCTGTCGGCGTCAAAAACTTGTCAAAGCGACAAGAACGGTTCGAGAAGGACGTTTCTTTTAACCGGGAAACGGTCCAAATGTATAACGGGTCATCGCGTACCGTCGGGACTGTTTGTGCAGCGGGCAATTCCCCCGAAAGGGGAGCCAGCGCAACGCGTTTTTCCCGCACAATCCCGCGAAGAACCTGTCAAACCCCATCGATGGAGGCAATACCATGGCCGACGACCGAATTACGGAATTGATCGAAACCGCGATCAAGCGGGAGGAGGAGGCGTTCGATTTTTATATGAACATCAGCGGAAAAATATCCGATGAAAGCGCTGCGGAAACCATCCGGTACATCGCGGAAGAGGAAAAAAAACACAAGGCCTTCCTGGTGAAATACCGCGATGAAAACATGAGTCCGCAAGACTTGAGGATGAGCGATGTCACCTACTATAAGATCGCGGAGTACCAGAAGGAGCCCGAGGTCGAGGAGGGGATGAAGAGCGAGGACGTTTTTTTGGTGGCTTCGCATCGGGAAATGCGCTCGCACGAATTCTATACCGAGCTTGCCGGTCTCCACGGGGACGGCGAGGTCAAGGATTTGTTGCTCAAGATGGCCAACGAGGAGCTGAAACACAAGGAAAAGATGGAATACCTATACGCCAATACCGCCTTTCCTCAAACCGACGGCGGATGATTTTTGCCTCCGGAGTTCTCATCTCACCTTGTATTTGCGCTTCAGATCCTCCAGTTCCTTGGTGACTTGGAGCAGCCGCGTGGTGGTGGTTCGGAGCTTGGCCGAAAGCTCGACGGAAATCTTTTTGTACAGCATGTACTTGAACGCGTAGCTTTCGGCCTCCGCAAGGTTTTCGAGACGCCGCATGTTGATGGCGACGCAGACGGAATCTTCCAGCGCCATGACGGAGGCCGTTCTCTGGAAGCCGTCGATGGCGCTCATTTCTCCGAAAACGTCTCCTGTGCGTCTCAATACATGCAGTAGAGAACCGTCCTTTTCCACCCGGACCTGGCCATTGACGAGATAATAGGTAACGCCGTCCGATTTGCCCTGCTCGATGATCACCTGACCTGTGCGGTATCTTCTGACCTCGCTGATTCTCAGCAGCTTCTGAATGTCCTTTTCCGGAAAGTTCTCGATCGGAAAAATTTTCTTCAGATGATACAGGATTCCGCTTTTATAATCTAAAACTGTTGGTTGGGCCATAAGTCGCCAGCGCCTGACGTTCGCGGTTTAAGGATTGCTTGATTTATATTCCCGATTCCAGCCCTTGAGCATCTCCATGGCCGCGTAGTCGGTCATGTCGCATTTGATGGGTGTGATTGCGATATAGCGCTCCTTTACGGCAGTGCTGTCCATGTCGGGGCCTTCGACCTCCGGGATGGCGTCGAAGCCCTGCCAGTAATACACCTTGTCCCTGGGATCGATCCTTTTTTCGACGAATTCGGAATACAAGGCGATGCTTTGCCGGCAGATTCGAACGCCCGCGATTTGTGCCAGAGGAAGGTTCGGGAAATTGACGTTCAAGAAGGTCCCGGAGGGAATGCCGGAAGGGGCGAAGCGCTCGATCAGCGTCGCGATGAATCCTGCGGCGTCCGCGTAATGCTCTTTTCCGCAGCCTTCCATGGACGCCGCGATGGACGGTATGCCGTACAAGGCGCCCTCCCTGGCCGCCGACACTGTTCCGGAGTAATTGACGTTCACCCCCACATTGGCGCCGGGATTGATGCCGGAGATGACCAGGTCCGGCTTGTTTTCCAGAATTTCGATCATCGCCAGCTTGACGCAGTCCGCAGGTGTGCCGCTGACCGCCCAGCAGGGCCCCGAGCCGTTGACCGCCATATTGATGACGCGAAGGGGTTCGTGCAAGGTGAGCGCGTGGCTGACCGCGCTTCTCTCTCTGTCCGGGGCCACCACCGATACCGCGTGCTTTTCGCGCAACGCCTTGTGAAGCGCCCAGAGCCCTTCGTAATGGATGCCGTCGTCGTTGGTTAATAGGATATTCATAAGAAGTTCAACTTGACATTTGTCTTTGAGTCGGTTTTATTCAAATAATTTTTTCAAACGAAATCGATGATATCATGCAACTTTTGCGCCGTAAATATATATTTTGGCGCACCGAGGGAGACGGCGACCCGATGATTGAAAACACAAGAAAAGAGGGAGAATCTTTTTTTAGGCAGGGCCTTTTCCAGCGCGCTTTTTCCCGGTTTTTCAGCCGGGCCGAAACCAGACGGGCATCGGTTTCGTGCTGTTGCCTTTTTTGCGCGGCCCTTTTTGCAATCCTGAATGTTTTCCCGGCGGGGGCGCAAATCGGGGAGGTCCTCAAGCAGGACGAAGGCCTTCCTTGGCGCATCGAGGCCGACCAGGTGCGCTACGATCAGCAGACCGACCGGTATTACGCCGAAGGCGATGTCCTTATATCCAGAGGGATGGTCAAGCTTTCTGCCGACCGCGTCAGTTTCGACCAGAGATCCATGATGGCCTTCGCCGAAGGCGACGTAATGCTGGTTTCAGGCAAGGACGTCCTGACGGGAAAGCGCATGGAGGTGGACTTGAATCGAGAGATGGGGACCGTATACGACGGCACGATTTTCATCGAGCAAAACCATTTCTACATTCGCGGCGACCGCCTGGAAAAGACGGGCGAAGCCACCTATCATGCCGAGCGCGCGAGCCTGACCAGCTGCGACGGCGACTCGCCGGCCTGGAAGATCGTCGCAAGAGACGTCGATGTCACCGTCGAGGGCTACGGCACGGCAAAACACGCCAGGCTCTACGCCAGGAAACTGCCGGTGTTCTACTCGCCCTACCTCGCCTTTCCCGTGAAACTGAAACGCCAGACCGGTCTGCTCGCCCCGCGATTCGGGTATTCTTCCCGAAAAGGCGTAGAATACGACCAGCCTTTCTTCTGGGCCATCGACGACAATTCCGACGCCACGTTCCACGCCCATATCATGGGAAAAAGAGGATTGTTGGTCGGCGGCGAGTACCGCTACATGCTCCAGGGCGAAAGCCAGGGGGCCGCCATGTTCGACGTGCTCGACGACCGCAAAGTCGACGACGGCCAAGGCAACAATTCCGATTACTGGGGCTACGATAACGACAAGTATCTCAGGCCCAACCAGGATCGATACTGGTTCAGGATGAAGCACGACCAGCAACTGCCCGAAGACTTCTTTGCCCGCCTGGATCTGGATATCGTCAGCGACCAGGACTATCTTCGCGAATTCAAGAGCAGTTTCGGCGGTTTTGACGATGCCGACGAATATTTTCTGCGGGAGTTCGGAAGGGACCTGGACGAATACGACGATCCGGTCAGGGTCAACAGCCTCAACATATCCAAGTATTGGAACCTCTACAGTCTGAACGCGGAGGGGCGCTGGTACGACGACGTCAACAAGCGACGCCATTCGGACACCGACGACACCCTTCAAAAGCTCCCCTATGTGAGTTTCGCGGGACTCAGGCAGCCCGTTCTGGACTCCCCTTTCGTCTTTGATCTGGAAAGCGAATACACCTACTATTTTCGGGAGGACAGCTTCACCGGCCACCGCGCCGACATCGCCCCCAGGCTCTACCTCCCTCTTAAGTTCCTCGACGTCCTGGCGGTCGAACCGTCCGTCGGCGTGCGGGAAACCGTCTGGCATATCGACGACTGGGACGATTACGAGGAGGACGAAACATCGTTCAGCCGGGAACTGCTGGACGCGCGGCTCGATTTGTCCACAGAGTTGGCGCGGGCCTACCAGGTGGATTCCGAATCCACCGACAGCGTCAAGCACAGCATCAGGCCCCAGATCGTGTACGAATACGTCACCCCGTCCAACCAGGACGACCTCCCTGAATTCGACGAAATCGACCGGATCGACAGGGCGAGCATCGTCACCTATTCCATCACCAACACCATTTCCACCAGATACAAGCTGCCGGAGAGAACGGCGGAACCGGGCGCCGGAACGGACGGGGGGACCGATGCCGCGCCGGCGGCCACCTACGGCTATCAGCCCATCGGACGTTTCAAGATCGAGCAGGGCTACGATTTCAACGAAACAGAGCAAGACCGTCCGTTCACTCCGATCACCGCGAAATTGGATTTCGCGGTGGCAAGACGTCTCGTGCTGGAATCGGACGTTTCCTGGAACACCTACGACAACTGGTTCGAGAGATACAGTACTGCCGTGAAAGCCTGGGACGAGCGCGGCGACCGGATATTCGTGGAACACCGCTATACCCGCGACCGCAGCGAAAGCCTCTACGGGGACTTGATTCTGAAGCTTCACGAGAGGGTTTCCATGTTCGGCGAGTACGAACGCGACGTAAAGGACAACGAAACGGTGCTCTACGGAATGGGCTTGTTGTACATGGCGTCCTGCTGGTCCCTGGATTTCGGGTATTCCAGAGAGGAGGACGACATACAGTACGCCGTTTCGATCAATTTATACGGACTGGGGACGCTGGGAAGGAAGTACGCTGGCCGCGAGATCGCAAATCCTTTCGAATTCCATTGATCACGGTCTGTTCAATGCGAGATCCGCCCAACTCGGCATCGTCCCGATTTGAGACTTGAAACCCGACGGTTTTCACAGTATGATTGAAATGTGATGGTTGCAACTTGTTGATTTTTTTACGGAAACGCATGGAATGCAAGGAAGAGTAAGCGGGGTTCAAATATGCTCACGCAAAGAGATCGAATATGGTATGTATTGCATACCCGAAGCCGGTTTGAAAACGTAGTCAACGACAACCTGACGAAAAAGTCGTTCGAAGTGTTTCTTCCCAAGGTCCTGGTCAGAAGCAAGCGCCGGGATCGGAAAAAAATGATTAGAGTGCCTCTTTTTCCCGGATACGTGTTCGTCAAGACGAGCCTGGAGCCACGGGAACATCTGGAGATCGTGAAGACGGCGGGGGCTGTCCGCCTGATCGGGAGCAACGCCGGTCCTGTTGCGGTGCCGGACGAAACGGTGGAATCGCTTCAGATCATGGTCAAGTCCGACGACCAGATCTGTACCGGGGGCATGTTCAAAAAGGGCGACAGGGTTGTGGTGGTCTACGGTCCTTTCGCGGGGGTCGTCGGTTCGTTCGTGCGCTACGGCGGCAAGGGACGGGTCGTTGTGAACATCGAAGTGCTCGGGCAGTACGCGGCCGTGGACGTGGGCGAAGAAGACGTGGAAAAAGTCCCCGACATCATGCCGTGAGCGGTTTGCTTATCGTTTCCTTTCCGTTTTTTTTCAGGTCGAATGCGACTGGAAATGCAAAACCGGGCCATCGGCTCGCGCCGCGAGGAGGATGAATGAACAAGATGGAATTGGTTCGCGCCTTGAGAAACGAGGCCAACATTTCCAAGGCGGACGCCGCGAGAGTAATCGAGATCTTTTTCGACTACATATCCGACGCGATGGCCAAGGGCGAGCGCGTGGAAATCCGGGGGCTGTGCAGTTTCTACGTCAAGGATTATAAAAGCTATACCGGAAGAAACCCGAAAACAGGGGAACTGGTTACTATTAAACCCAAGAGGCTCCCGTTTTTCAAATCCGGAAAAGAGCTGAAGGAGCGGGTGGACTACTAATTGACGTCCGGATTCGGTTCGATAATCGGCCAGGATAAAGCCGCAGAGTTTCTGTCCGTGCTTTTGCGTAAAGGCGCCATACCCAACGCCCTGTTGCTCACGGGGCCCGAGGGCACGGGCAAGCGGACGGCCGCGTACATCTTTGCCATGGCTGCCAACTGTTCGGGACACGGACGCAGCGCGCCAACCCCCGAAGACCATTCCCGCCCGTCGTCCGGCGAAGGCGTTTTTCCGTCGGAACCCTGCGGCGTTTGCCGATCTTGCCGAAAATTCGAGTCAGGCAACCATCCGGACATCATACGCGTGGATCCCGACGGGCGGTTCACCAAGATCGCGCAAATCCGGGAGTTGCGTCAGACCCTGGCCATGAAGCCCTACGAAGCCCGGCTTCGGGTGGTGATCGTGGGCCAGGCCCACAGCATGAACGCCGAAGCTTCCAACGCCCTGCTCAAGGTCCTCGAGGAACCCCCCGACCGTACGCTGCTAATCCTGGTCGCGCTTGGGACCACCGATCTTCTGCCGACCATCGTATCCAGGTGCAGGCATGTTCGATTTCGTCCGGTTCCCCCGAAGGTCCTGGCCGAGGCTCTTCGGCGGGAAAAAGGAATCGGGGGCGACGAAGCCCTGGTGCTGGCGACATTGGCCAACGGGAGCTTTGCCAAGGCCCTGGCCCTGAAAAAGACCGGCTGGGTCGCCAGAAGAAACTGGCTGGTCCGGGAATTGACATCTTTGGACCGGCGCCCTGCGGCAGCGGTGCTGGCCCTTGCGGAAAAATTGGCGAAAAACAAGGACGACGCCGTCGAAGCCCTGGAAATCGTAAAAACCTGGTTTCGCGACCTGATTGTCTTTACATATCGACCGGACAAGATACTGAACGCGGACTTGTCGCAAGAGCTGGGCCGTATGGCGCCGAAACGGACAGTGCGGGATTTGCTGGAACGAATCGGGGCTGTCGAGCGAGCGCGGAGGGCCGTGGACTCCAACGCCAACTTGCGGTTGATTTTGGAAAATCTGTTTTTGAACTTGGCCGAAGCGGGCCGGGACCACCGAATAAACACATGAAAAAAGTAGGAATAAGATTCAAATCCGCCGGAAAAGTATACGATTTCGATTCCGGCGCATTCGTGCTGGACACCGGAGACAACGTGATCGTGGAGACCGAGCAGGGGCTGGGTTTCGGCACGGTGGTGGCGCCTCCGGAACCCTACGATCCGGAAAGCGCGGACAGGCCTCTGAAAAAAGTGTTTCGCATGGCCACGCCGAAGGATTTCGAGCAGATCGAACTCAACACGGAGACCGAAAAGAACGCCCACGTGTTCTGCCAGCGCTGCATCGAGGAACTGGGACTCAAGATGAACCTGTTCACGGTGGAGAGTACGTTCGACGCCAACAAGCTCACCTTCTTCTTCACGGCAGACGGCCGGGTCGATTTCCGCCAGTTGGTCAAGATGCTGGTGCGCGAAATGGGCTGCCGAATCGAGATGAGGCAGGTGGGAATTCGAAACCAGGCCAAAATGACCGGCGGCCTGGGACGCTGCGGCAGGATCACCTGCTGCTCAACGTTTCTGGAAAAATTCGATCCGGTCTCCATTCGAATGGCCAAGGACCAGGGATTGAGCCTGAACCCCACCAAGATTTCGGGGCAATGCGGACGTCTCATGTGCTGTCTGACCTTCGAAAACGCGACATACAAGGCCTTGAAGAAGAAGCTGCCCAAGCTGGGAAAGTTCGTCGAAACCAGCCGGGGCAAAGGCAAGGTCATTCGCTTGAACCCCATATGCTCACGGTTTACCGTCCGCCTCGAAGACGGGTCGGAGGCGGAACTGGACCAGGACGAGCTACCCGCAAACAATCCACAGGAGAAACAATGACAGAACCCTTTTACATCACAACTCCCATATACTACGTCAACGCGAGGCCCCATCTCGGACACGCCTACACCACCATCGTGGCGGACGTCGCGGCGCGTTTCGCCCGCATGAAGAAACAGGAGACCTTCTTTCTGACCGGCACCGACGAACACGGCGACAAGATCGTGCGCGCCGCCAAGAAGGAAAACACGACCCCCAGGGACTACGTGGACAAGATCAGTTCCCTTTTCCAAAACCTCTGGCCCGAGATGAACATTTCCAATTCCCATTTCGTTCGCACTACGGACCTCTCCCACATGTCCGTCGTGGAACAGGTGCTTCAGAAAATCTACAATTCGGGCGACATCTACTTCGCCGAGTACGAAGGCCTCTATTGCTTCGGCTGCGAAAGGTTCTATACGGAGCGGGAACTGGTCGACGGCAAATGCCCGGACCACCAGACCGAGCCGGAAACGATCAAGGAGTCCAACTATTTTTTCAAAATGGGCAAATACCAGCAATGGCTGATCGACCATATCCATAAGAACCCGGATTTCATCCGGCCGGAACGCTATAAAAACGAGGTGCTGTCATTTCTGAAGGAACCTCTGGAGGACCTTTGCATATCCCGTCCCAAGTCCCGGCTCAAGTGGGGCATCACACTGCCCTTCGACCAGGACTACGTAACGTACGTCTGGTTCGACGCCCTTCTGAACTACGTTTCCGCCCTGGGCTATCCCGACGGCGACCTGTTCAAAAAGTACTGGCCCCATGTGCAGCACATCACCGCCAAGGACATCCTCAAACCCCACGGCATCTATTGGCCGACCATGCTCAAGGCGGCGGGCATCCCCGTCTACAACCATCTCAACGTCCACGGCTACTGGAACGTGGAACACGGCAAGATGTCCAAGAGCGTCGGAAACGTGGTCGAACCCTTGGAAATGAAAAACATCTACGGCCTGGACGCCTTTCGTTTTTTCCTGATCCGCGACATGGTCTTCGGCCTGGACTCGGATTTCAGCGAGCAGGCTCTTGTGCAGAGAATCAATTCCGACCTGGCCAACGACCTGGGCAACCTCTTTTCCCGGGTGGTCTCCATGGTCCATAAATATTTCAAGGCCACGGTCCCCAAGGCCGACCCGGTTGTCGAGGAGGAAATGTCCCTGGGTCTCAAGGACGACGCTTTCGGCGCCGTGTCCAGCTTCGAAGCCGCCATGGAGAATTTCGCGTTCCACAAGGCCCTGATGGCGGTCTGGGAATTCATTAGCCGGATGAACAAGTACGTGGACGTGACGGCGCCCTGGGTGCTGGCCAAGAAAAACGCGACCAGAAAGCAGCTCGAAGCCGTCCTTTACAATCTGCTGGAAGGATTGCGGATCGTATCCGGCCTGATCTTTCCGGCCATGCCCGACACGGCACGGACTATGCAAAAGCATTTGGGGCTCGACCCGGACGCCGAGTTCTATACGTTGAACCTTTTGCGCACCTGGGATATCATCAAGCCAGGGTCCGTCCTGCCCAAAGTGGTCACCCTGTTTCCCAGGATCGATTACGAAAAGGTGCTCGAGGAACGGGCCAAGGCCGACGCCGCTGTCGAATCCGACACGAAGGCCAAGGCCGAGATATCCATGGAAGATCTGGCCAAGGTCGATCTGAGGGTCGCGACAGTGGTCAAGGCCGAGAAAATTCCCAGGGCCAAGAAACTGCTCAAGCTGGAGGTCGATATGGGCGAAATCCGCACCATCGTCGCGGGCATCGCCAACGACTACGAGCCCGACGAACTGGTGGGCAAGCAGGTGGTGGTGGTCGCCAATCTCAAGCCGGCCAAGCTCATGGGGACCCTGTCCAACGGCATGGTCCTGGCCGCTGTGGAAGACGGCAAGTGTTCGGTGGCGACCTTGGACAGAAAAACGAAGCCGGGCACTGCCCTCCGTTGATTTTCGAGCAGTCGCATTCATGCTTTTCAAGGAAAAAAGACGGGACGGAAATTCCGGCTGCGAACCGGGCAACGACGGGGGTGGGCTTTGCGTCACCCCTGGATGGCGAAGCTATCAGCGGGAATTGCAGAGGCAGAGGTTCAGGCGCAAAAGAAAAAAATCGATGCTGAGGGCCTTGCTGCTGATCCCCGCCATTGCCATCGTCTTCTATGGATTGTACGAGGCGGCCGGAAGACTGCCCGACGTTTTCGATTCCCGCGACCAGGCTGTCGCGGAAAAAACGGTGCAGGAGGACAAATCCCTGGCGGACAAGCAGGCCGTTCGCAACCTGCTGAAGGGGCAGTCTTTTCTGAACCTGGATAAAAAACAGCTGACGGTCGCGGCGGGGTCGGTAGGATGGCTGGTGGATACGAGTCTCGACATGGACTTGCAGAAATACCTGCTGGAGATCATGGACACGCGGCATGCGCGGCAGATCGGCATGGTCGCCATGGACCCGGAAACCGGCAAGGTGCTGGCCATGGTCGGCCACGACAAGAAAAGCGGGGACAGCAACCCCTGTATCGACCCCCGGTTTCCGGCCGCCAGCGTTTTCAAGGTCGTCACTGCGGCGGGCGTCATAGAAACATGCGGGATGACAAAAGATTCCCCCCTTGTCTACAACGGAAGGAAGTACACGCTGTACAAGTCCCAGCTCAAGGACAAGGACAACAAATACACCCGCCATGTCACGCTGGAAAAATCCTTCGCGGAGTCCATCAATCCCGTTTTCGGAAAGCTCGGAGTTCACAATCTCAAAAAAGAAAGCTTGGAGTCTTACGGCCGGGCGTTCGGTTTCAACCAGCGGGTGGAATTCGAACTGCCGTTGGAGCCGAGCCGTCTCGCAGTGTCCGACAATCCCTACAACTGGGCGGAAATCGCCAGCGGATTCAATCGCGTCACCACTATTTCGCCCTTGCACGGCGCCCTGATCGCGTCGGCCGTCTTGAATGGAGGCATGATTCCGGAACCCTCCATTGTCGAAAAAATCATCGGAGAGACCGGGGAAACGCTCTACGAATACAGGCCCGCCGTCGTTCAAAAGGCTGTCGAAAAGAAAACCTCCGCCATTTTGGAAGATCTCATGCAGGCGACCGTCTCGTCGGGCACCAGCAGAAAGATTTTCCGGGGCCGAAGCCGCGACCGGATATTGTCCCGTCTTTCGATCGGCGGAAAAACCGGGTCCATCGACGACCAGGGCCACGAAGCGCGCATCGACTGGTTCGTAGGGTTCGCCAAGGATCCGAAAACGAAAAAACAGATCGTCATTTCGGTCGTGGTCGCCCATCAGGATTTTATCGGGGTGCGCGCCGGCCTATATGCGAAAAAGGGGTTTGCGCGCTATTTTCAGAAATATTTCGCTCAGGAAGACAAACAAACCGGATGAGGTTCGAACCGGATGAAGTTCGAGGAGGATTTGCATGCCTGGATTTGAGATATTCGGCGACGAGGAACGCAAGGAGGTCAACGACGTTCTGGAGACTGGAGTGTTGTTTCGATACGGTTTCGACCAGGCCAGAAACGGGGTCTGGAAAGCGAAAGCCTTCGAAAAGGAGTTTTCGCAAAAGATCGGCGCAAAGCACTGCCATTTGTGTTCCAGCGGCACGGCCGCATTGTCCGTCGCGTTGGCCGCCTGCGGAATCGGCGCGGGAGACGAGGTGGTCGTTCCGCCCTTCACCTTCGTCGCCACCGTCGAGTCCGTGCTGAACGCAGGCGCGATCCCTGTGTTTTCGGAAATCGACGAAACCCTGTGTCTGGATCCGGAAGCGCTGGAATCGGTCCTGACCCCGAAAACAAAGGCCGTCCTGCCGGTACACATGTGCGGCGCCATGGCCGACATCGAAGCGATCAAGGCGTTTTGCGACCGAAAAGGCTTGGTCCTGATCGAGGACGCTTGCCAGGCCGTGGGCGGAAGCTTTCGCGGAAAATCGCTGGGGACTTTCGGCAGCATGGGCTGCTTTTCGTTCGACCCGGTCAAGACCGTCACATGCGGGGAAGGCGGCGCGGTAGTGACCGACGACGACCGGTTGTACCGCAGGGCGGACTCATATGCCGACCACGGCCACGACCACGTCGGAAACGACAGGGGACTGGAGGGCCATCCCATCCTGGGCGCCAACTATCGCATCAGCGAACTCAACGCCGCAGTGGGCCTCGCCCAGCTCGGAAAACTCGACGCCATCCTGGAAAGGCAGCGCTCGTTCAAGGCGGTCCTGAAAGACGCCTTGAAGGGCCTTTCCTGCGTCGAGCTTCGAAAGGTCCCCGATCCTGCGGGAGATTCCGCCACCTTCCTGTCCTTTTTTCTTCCCGACGAAGACGCGGCCCGCGAGGCTGCGAAGCTTCTGGGGCGAAACGGAGTCGATGGCTGCTTCTACTGGTACGACAACAACTGGCATTACATTCGGCAATGGGAGCACCTGAAAAAGCTCGCCTGCGCCGCCAGGCTGCCGGTTGCGCAATGCGAAAACC
Source organism: Desulfobacterales bacterium (assembly GCA_963674505.2). GTDB lineage: Bacteria > Desulfobacterota > Desulfobacteria > Desulfobacterales > SKZT01. The sequence goes on along the minus strand of CAXXIG010000001.1, from coordinate 2,484,616 downwards.
GTCCGGACTACGGCTCCGTGTCCCTGCCGCGCTCCGACGCCGTGATGGGAAGGACGATCTCCATGCTGATCAAGCTTTCCTGGAGCGAGGACGATGTCGAACAGAGGGCCCAAACCATGGTCGAAACCCTGAAGGCGTTCGACCGCTAACAGAAAACGCCCGCTCCTTCGGTCTTCGCGGAAAAACGGGCATGCGAGGTGAGAATATGTTTCGTAATTTCAAGATGGTTTCCCGGGTGGTGTTCGGCGCCGGGTGTTTTGCGCAGCTGTCCGACATCCTGGCCGTGCCCAGGCAGAGGCTGGGGTCGTACATGGTGTTTATGATCGACGACGTCTTCAAGTCCTCCGCCCTGCCTGGAAGAATTCCCTTGGCAGACGGAGACATGGTACTCTGGGTCAACGTGGACTCCGAGCCCTCCACCAGCTACGTGGACACCCTGGTGGGAAAGGTCCGGTTCTTTTCGCCGAACCTTCCCGCAGGGGTCGTGGGCATCGGCGGCGGCAGCACCATGGATTTGGCAAAGGCCGTCTCCCTGCTTCTCACCAACTCCGGTTCCTCGGCGGACTACCAGGGATGGGACCTGGTGAACAACCCGGGCGTCTATCACGCCGGCGTGCCCACCTTGTCCGGGACCGGGGCCGAAGTGTCCCGGACCACGGTACTTTGCGGCCCGGACAAGAAGCTGGGCATCAATTCGGACCACACCGTCTTCGACCAGATCGTGCTCGACCCGGAGCTGATCGTCGACGCCCCCGCGCAGCAACGTTTCTATACCGGCATGGACTGCTACATCCATTGCGTGGAGTCGCTTTCCGGGACCTTTCTGAACGCGTTCAGCAAATCCTACGGGGAAAAGGCGCTCCAGCTTTGCAGGGAGGTCTTTTTGGAGGACGGTCCGAACAGGGGGCCGGAAACCGAGGAGAAACTCATGATGGCGTCATACGCCGGAGGAATGAGCATCGCATACTCCCAGGTCGGCATCTGCCACGCCCTTTCCTACGGCCTGTCCTTCGTTCTGGGAATCCATCACGGCGTCGGAAACTGCATCGCCTTCGACGCGCTGGACGAATACTATCCGGAGGGCGTCGCGGAATTTCGCCGGATGATGGATTTCAACCGGGTCCGCATTCCGAAGAACGTCGTGGCGGAGGCCACGCCGGAGCAGCTGGAGACCATGATCGACGTCTCCCTGGTTCTGGAGCCCCTCTGGGAAAACGCTCTGGGAAAGGATTGGAGAAACATCATGACAAGGGACAAGATCAAGGAACTGTTTCAGAGAATGTAGCGTCGGAGAAGGAACACGAAAAAAAAGGAGCTTCGAATTTTTGAAAAAATGCGCGAGGCAACGAACGAAAGAAAAAGGAACTGGCGGCAAAAACTTGATACAAAGAACGTGAGAAAAAGGACGTGAGAGAATGAAAAAAGATCGTACTTCGATTTCCGATTTGGCCGGTTTGCCGAAACAGTGGGTCCGTCGTTTCGGCCGCTTCCTTGAAACGCCCGTATACTTCGGCAAGGCCCCGGGCCGGGTTCGCGAAAATGGCGTCGTGTTTCTGCCCGTGCGGCAGGCTGTCCTCAACTGCGGACTGGCCGGAATCATCGCATTCAAAAAGAAGGAGGAAGTTTCGATTCCCGTGGATCTGCCGTCGCTGGAATCCCTGGCCGAAAAAGTGGAAGGCGCCGGGTTCGCGGTATTCCGGGAAAACCTTTCGGATTTGGGAGAAAGCTACCTGGGAGGCGAGGAAAACATGGCGCTGCTGCTGGGCTATGCCCGCTCCCTGAAACGCTCCGGGCCTTTCTGCGAAATCTTCAGGGACAGGGGCCTCGCGGAAAAAGTGTCTCGGGTCGCAGAGCGCCTGGACGCGGTAGACGAGGCGGAGAAAGACGCCCTGGCCGAAAACATGGGCTATTTGAAGGCTGCGGACGTCGAGATCATGCTCCAGCGGACCGAAAAGCTCAAGGATGCGGTCTGGTGCCTCAAATCCGAAGTCCTGGACAACATCTCGAAGGTCGAGCGGCTCATGGGCGGCTTCGACAAGGACCTCTCTTTCTCGCGTTTGAAAAAGTACAAGATGATCAACGCGGTCTTAAACAGCGTGGACCGCCTGGAGGTTCGCGGACGGGACTCCGCCGGAATCTCCTTTCTGTTCGCGATGGACCCTGCGGAGTACGACAGGTTCCAGGACGCGCTGTACGAGCAGGGCAATCCCGAAAACTTGTCGGCCCAGTTCCACGAACGCCTGGGAAAGAACGTCCTTTTGAACCGGGACATCACGTTTCGCAAGTCCGACGACGAAGGAGTGCCCAAAGTCGGCCTGACATTCACCTACAAGGTGGCTGCGGAGATCGGCAGTCTGGGGGACAACGTGGGCTTCTTGAGAAAGCAGATCGCCGCAGATCCGATTTTCCATCTCATGACCGCATTCGCCGACAACAACCACACGGTTGCCGCCCACACCCGGTGGGCCTCCGTGGGCGCCATTTCCGAAGCCAACTGCCACCCGGTGGACAACAAGTGCGCCTCCGCCTCCTTCAAGGAAACCGGCATCATCCACGCCAGCCTCAACGGGGACATCGACAACTACCTGGATCTCAAGGCCGATTACGAGCGAAGCGGCGGCAAAATCCCCGGGGACATCACCACCGACACCAAGATCATTCCATTGCAGGTCGAAAAGTATTACCGCCAAGGCCACGATATGCGGGAGGCCTTCCGGATGGCGGTCAACGACTTCAAAGGGTCCCACGCCATCTGCATGCATACCGACGCGGCCCCCGGCAAACTGTTCCTGGCCCAGAAAGGCAGCGGCCAGGCCATATTCGTCGGCATCGCCGAGGACCACTACATGCCCGCGTCCGAAGTCTACGGCTTTGTCGAAGAAACCCAGGAATACCTGAAGCTCGACGGCGAAAAGACCATCCAGGGCAAGGGCGGCCCCGTCCAGGGCCAAATCTGCGTTCTGGACCAGGAATCGCCCGGAGGGCTTGCGGGAATCTCCGCCATGTACTACGACGGCACCCCCCTGGAATTGACATCCGGCGACATCAAGCACACGGAAATCACCTCCAGGGACATCGACCGGCAGAACTTCCCCCACTATTTCCTCAAGGAGATTTCCGAAGCCCCGGATTCCGTGGAAAAGACCCTGGTCAACCGGTGGAAGTTCTCCGACGACGGAAAGGAAAATTACGTCGTCGCCCTGGACGACTTCGTGTTTCCCTATCGTCTCGTGGAAGCGCTGATGGAAGACCGGATCGCCCGGATTTTCGTGGTGGGGCAGGGCACGGCCGGCATCGCGGCCTCGGCCATCGGAGACATCCTCGCGCACTACCTGGACGATCCGCAAATTCAAGTGAGCGCCATGAAGGCCTCGGAACTGAGCGGCTTCAAGCTCCCCGAGGGCGGCGGCGGACGTTCCATGTCCGACACTCTGGTGATCGCGATCAGCCAGTCGGGTACCACCACGGACACCAACCGGACCGTGGACATGGTCAAGGAACGCGGCGCCAGGACCCTGGCCATTGTCAACCGGCGCGACTCCGACCTCACGTTCAAAGTCGATGGCGTCATGTACACCAGCAGCGGCCGGGACCTGGAAATGTCGGTGGCCTCCACCAAGGCCTTCTATTCCCAGATCATCGCGGGCGCTCTCCTGGGGCTCTACATGGCCCAGATCAAAAAGAGCCAGAGCCCGGAATTCGTGTCGAGCGAAATCGGCCAGCTGCTGGAAATTCCCAACCATATGCGCGCGGTCCTTTCCATGAAGGAAATGATCAAGGCGTCCGCAGACCGGCTGGCGGTCACCAAAACGTACTGGGCGGCGGTCGGCTCCGGACCCAACAAGGCCTCCTCCGACGAAATCCGGATCAAGCTCAGCGAGCTTTGCTACAAGACCATATCCACCGACTCCGTGGAGGATAAGAAGCACATCGATCTCTCCTCCGAACCGCTCATCATCGTCTGCGCCGCAGGCACCGGCCAAACCGTCATCGGCGACCTCATCAAGGACACCGCCATCTTCAAGGCCCACAAGGCGGCCCCCGTCGTCATCGTCAACGAAGGCGAAGACCGGTTCGCCCCCTACGCCGAAGACGTCTTTCACGTGCCCCGAGTCAGCGAGCACCTGGCACCCATCCTCAACACCCTGGTGGGGCACCTCTGGGGATACTACGCGGCCTTGTCCATCAACGACGTTTCCAAGTTTCTGGACGTTTTCAGAAGGCAAATGCAGAGTACCATAGACGGCTTCACCTCCAGGGGCAAGGACATCTACGAAGTGTTCCTGGAAAAGTCCTTCAGAGAACAGATCGGCAAGTTCAACCGGGAGTTCAGAAAGATGATGGGCGATCAGCGCTTCCCGCCGGGCATGGGCCTGAAAAGGGCCGCCGACCTTTCGCTCCTGCTCAAATACCTTTCGGGAAGACTCCCGCTTACGGACTTTGAAATCGATTTCGGCCTGAAAGGCACACCCTTCAACGTCGTGGATCTGTTCTTCCGATGCATGGGAGACGCCATCAACGCCATGGCAAGGCCCGTCGATGCCATCAAACACCAGGCCAAGACCGTGACGGTGGGAACGTCGCGCATCGTCAGCGAAAAGAGGGAGACCGGCCTGCTCTTCGATGTTCTGGCGGAGCACGGTTTCACCTCCGCGCAGCTGACCCCCAGCAACATTATCGTGCTCAGAAACGTTCAGGAGATCGTCAGCAGCATCAAGGGCCAAATCCTCTACCGCATCGGCGGCCTGGACCAGCTGGGCGAGCTGACCGACAACAGCACCATCGACGTTATGAAAAAAGTCGGGGGCTTGAACAAGCTGCCGTCCCGAGTGGAGACCGACAACGAACTGAAGGGTACCAAGCGAATCATCGTAAGACAGAAGAACATCTATATCGGCAAGGGAAGAAAAGACAACCGAAGCATCGTGGTCATACCCATCCTGTCGAGTTCCCGCGCCCGGGCCAACGTCATCGAATACCTGCTCCTGCTCAACGTGGGCTTCCGCGAGGAAGTCGCCCTGGACGCAAAGATCAGGGCGCTTGGCGGAAAGTACGAGCACATCATCAACATCGTGGAGGAAAACAGCGTAAACTGGAAGGACCAGCTCTTGGAACTGGTGGACATGAAGGAACTGTTCGGCAGTTCGGCGGAAAAGATCGGCGAATTCATCGTTTCGCATCAGAAACTCGCAGGGATGCAGAACGAAGGAGCGGTTTAATCAACCATTGTGGCGATGAAAATGTCTCTCGTTTTATTATGATTTTTTCGGCTTTTTTTGTTCCGTAACAACTATCCCGGAGCATGGTTCTGGGCGTAGGGTGGGTGGGTCGATACCCGGGCGTTCGACACTGGTTCACAGCCCGTTTTCGCCCGTGCCCTCCGATCTGGTAGGATGTCCAACCCACCATTTTCCAAGCGCCTCGGGGCCTTGCATCCGTAGAGGCGACGAAAATACGCGGGACATGGTGGGTTGGACTCCGTGCAAGATCGGAGGGCCGACTGATTTACAAGACAGCTAACTTAGCAAGCTATGTAATTGCAGCCTTTCAAACAATGAAAAAAAATATCGAAACAACCCTGCTGGCAATCGTCGGATTCGTATTTTTCTCCAACATCGCGGTTTTCGCCCGGGTTGCACAGGACGTCGATCTCCGTGCCATCGAAGCCGGAATCGGCCCGAAAGAAGCCGTCTTGGTCGCGGACCCGTCCGGCAAGGTCCTGTTCTCCAAGCACGAGGACCAGCCCATGATCCCAGCCTCCACCCTAAAAGTCCTCACGGTCCTGGCGGGTTTCCACCACCTGGGTAAAGACTACCGGTTCTCCACCGAATTCTACCTCGACGACGCCAAAAACCTCACCATAAAGGGCTACGGCGACCCGTTCCTTGTCTCTGAAGAGGTGGCCGCCATCGCCGAACAACTCGCCCCCAGGCTGGGCCCTTACATCAACGAACTCATCGTCAACGACAGCTTCTTCGCCCAGCCTCTCGTTGTTCCCGGCACCAACCCCACCACGCAGCCCTACGACGCCCCCAACGGCGCCTTGAGCGTCAATTTCAACACCGTCAATTTCAAAAAGGGCAAGACCAAAGGCGCCTATGTCAGCGCCGAGCCCCAGACCCCCCTTTTGCCCTTCGCCCTGGACCTGATTCGCAAATCCAAATCCAAAGGCGACCGGATAACGCTTTCCCACAACGACAACGACATCGCGATCTATGCGGGAAGAGTGTTCCGCTACTTCCTGGAACAAAAGGGTGTGGAAACGCGCGGCCAGGTCTGGCGGGGCTGGAAAACTCCGGAAAAGGTTAAGCTGATCTACAAGCATCAATCCTCCAACACGCTGGAGCAAATGGCTGAAAAACTGCTCGAATTTTCCAACAATTTCATCGCCAACCAGGTCTTTTTGACATTCGGCGCGGAAAAGTCCGCCCCCCCCGCCGATTATGAAAAAGGCGCCAAGGCGATGGAGCAATACGCCAAAGACGTGCTGAAAATCGAAAAGATTTCCATCCGCGAAGGTTCCGGCATCTCCAGAGACAACAGGATTTCCGCCGAAGAGATGCTCAAAGTCGTCCTGGCGTTCAGACCCCACTGCGAACTCATGAAGAAATGGAAAAACGCTTATTACAAAAGCGGCACGCTCCACGACGTCAACAATCTGGTTGGATACCTCATCGGAAAAGAAGGCAAGCTCTACCCCTATGTCATCTTCGTCAACAAGCGAGGAAAAAAAGCCACGGACATCATCGACAGCCTTGTGTCGATCGTGAAATAGGCCGTCGCTGAGAAACGCCTATCCAGAAGGGGCGTATGCTGGGGTGATGAAAAAGACGCTCACGTGGTGGTATGACGCGAAAATTGGATGCAAATCGACAAGAAGACCAACGAACCATTGGAAAAGACTTCGAAGCGTACGTGGATTTCAAACTCGCCTCTCGACCCGTACACTTTGCATGCCCGGTGCAATCCGGTGGCGCGCGGATGCTGGAAAAAGACGCACCGTCGCGCTCGAAACGAACGCGATCAACGGGTTATAACCAGCGGTTGACAAGATTTTCAGGATGTACCATTTGTCGGGTTTCGAAAGATGGCTTTTAAAAATCGAATGCTTTTTTGAGCCAGAGTATTGTTTTTCGGGTTTTGGTTATAACGTCGGCCAACCCACACCGTCATTCCGGGCGGAGCTTGCGGAGACCCGGAATCCAGGCGATGATCGAAACTGTTGGATGAAAACCGGCCGAAGTTGAAACCAGGCCCATTATATTTTGTTTCGTTTCTCCTGGCACCGAAAGTCGGGGCTGCAAAACTATGTCGCAAGGAGGATACGATGTCGGAAAAAGAAATGAATCTTTTGGTAACGCAGCTGGAGAATTTGGAGCAACCGTCGAATGAAGAGCAAGATCTGACGAGGTTGAGAAAAGCGCTGGAGATATTGGCGCAACCGTCGAAGGTAACGCAACTATATCTGGAGGGAACGCAAGATCTGAATGGGTTGATAGAAGAGCTGAAAAAGTGGAAGCAACCGTCGAAGGTAACGCAATATCCGAAAAGGTTGAGAGAAGCGCTGAAAAAGTTGAAAGACGAGTGGGAGGGGTTGAAGGAAAGTCAAAATAAGTTGAAAGGTTTAAAGGAAAGTCTGAAGAAGTTGAAAGAAAAGTGGGTCGGAACCAAAAAAAAGATGAAAAAAGGTTCGGCGAATTTGAGAAAATTAGAAGATCGATTTACAAAGATGATAGGTATAGAGTCGCTTGGATGCTTGAGTACAAAAATCACCAAGACAACGTTCTTTACAATCGAATCAATTTTTTCGCGCTGTTGCTCACGTTTCTTATGGCGGCTGCCGCGCTATCGAACGGCAATGGGAAGTGTTGGCTCTGTGGTATCGGTTTGGTCCTAACTGTGCTGTGGTGGTTGAGTGTTAGGCGCCAGTACTGTGTAACAGAACATCTGAGAGAAGAGCTTCAAGCTGTTGACGTTTCGTACAATTTGCTGAGAATAGTACGCGATAATTATGCTAAAGTAAATAGTAAAAGTTATCCGTCCGGCCAAAAAATTCTGGTTCGCTGGGTACCTCCAATCATTTTTCTGCTTTGGATAATCTTGTTGATCTTCTGAGTTTCATAGCTATGTTGCGCAGTAGCACTCCATCCTAATAGCCACATAGCTTGTTGTTCCATCCGCCTTTTGTTTGTTGCGCTTTCTTTAGACTGAATCAAGACCAAGCCCCCGTAATGCGTCCGCAAACTTTACCGCTTTCTAACGTCAAAGTCTTCTCTCTCGGGCTTGCCCCCCCCATGGGGAAAGGGGGGGCAGGAACCGATTATCTTAAAGCGATTTGATCTTTTAAAACTTCGATTACCGAAGGTTCGCCGACAAGGATGGGTCTGTTGGCAATTTTTTTTCCGGACATTGCGACCAGCTCCGCAAAGGAAACCCTCCGGTCCTCTTTAAAATCGTAAATACCGAAACCGCTGGACTCGGTGACGATCAGGGCCCCTACGATGTCGTACAACTTGTAACGTGTCAGCATCGCGGCTATGTCCGGGCCTTGATCGCTCAGAGCGGCCACATGAAAAGAAGTGGTGCCGAAGGCGTGGATTTTGGTTTCGAGCCGGGACAAATCCAGACTTTTATGAGGGTCGGAACTCACGAAAATGTATGAATTCTTCAAATCCAACTTTTCCGGTTGCGGCCTGGCTTTCGTTTCATCGAAGCAAAGGACTGGACGACCGTACGCGTTGAAAAGCACATTGTATTTTTTGAGTTCGCCTTTTTCCGCGGCGGCGACGTACCACCGCCTAAGAACGGGGTAGTATAGCACCGACGCCATCGGTTTCAACTCCTCGTCCAAGACCGCGACAGCTATGGCGAAAATTCCGTACCCCATCAAGTGGTTGAGGCTGCCGTCCAGAGGATCGACTATCGTATTGACACGTCCCGCTACCAATCCTTCCGCAAGTTCGGATTTGCTGCTTGTCTCTTCGCCGATAAAACGACACCTTGGAAACAATTCCATTGACAGTTCCTTGAGCTTTCTTTCCAAAGGGGCCTCGTCGTCGCCGACAAAAGTCCCGTCTTTTTTCCGGCGTTGGATTCCCGGTTCGGAATCAGCCAGCTTTTTGCCCTCTTCCCAAACAACCGCGACAATCTTTTCGACCTTTTCTATGTTGCTTTTTTCCATGAATTCCTCCTTGATATTTCATAGAATTGAAAAACCGCGTTTTTCCGCGAAACCCAAAACGCTTGTAAATACATAGTGCAACAATCTTTTCGACAATGCAACCGGTCTGCTTGCTACGTGGAATTTCCTTTGTTTTTGTACAAGAATTCCAAGCGAAGAGAAACTGTTTCATGGCAGAGATTCTGATTATGTTTTCAAGTGTCAGACCCGGGCTTGGTTTTAACTTCGGCCGGTTTTCATCCAACAGTTATGATCGCCGCCTGGATTCCGGGTCTCCGCAAGCTCCGCCCGGAATGACGGTGTTGGTTGGCCGACGTTATAACCAAGCTCTGTCAGACCCTTTCGTTCCCACGCTCTGCGTGGGAACGCGCACACGGACGCTATGCGTCCAGTTTGGCACTTGCCGAAACCGCCTGTTGTCGCAAGCCAATGGTTTCCGGCAATCCGCAAACGCCGTCGGCGATCAATTCACGGACGCAGAGCGTCCGGAAGGCCTTCCCACGCAGAACGTGGGAACGAGTCCGTACAACTCTCCCGAATGGCGCATTCCGGGCCTCTTCCAAAGCGGCTACGGTACTGCCGCCCCGAGTTCCGCAGCTTTTCCGTCTTTGCGACCCAAAGAAACATAGGTCCGCGAGCCGTTGACCTTCTATCCAAAAAATCGCAACCGACACCTCGACCTTTTTACGGTTTTCCATGGCCCTTTTTTCGAGGCGAAACAAAAAAACGCAAGTATTTCTTTGTAAATACAATTGAAAAATGGTACTTTGCAAGCGAGGATTGAAAAATTGATGGAATGCATGGTTGTTTATTCATGTGCACAAACGAACATCCAGGTGAATGGAGGTGTTCAATGAACGGCAAGGCGTTGCGACAGCTGAGGGTAGAACTGGGCTGCAAAACACAGAAGGATTTAGAAAAAAAATTCGAGAGAAACAACATAGGGAGATCTCAACAGGCAATCTCGGCTGCTGAAAACAAAGACAAGCCGAGCGAAAAGTTTCTGATGAATTACAAAAAGGATTTGCTGGCTGTTTTCCGCGATATAGATGATAAAAATTTGATCGAAGAGTTTTTCCGATCTCCTGTACTTGATGAAAAAGAACCCGGCATTACCAGGGAAAGGATTCGCCAGGCGGTTTTTCAGACACCGGCCTTCGACCCTGTTGTTGCGGAGAATATTGATCTGGAAGCCCTTCCCTGGACCGTCGATTTCCGAACTCCGGTTCTCATCGACCGGCTTTCAGCTCTTGCAAGAGCAGCGGGTCTCGTGCCGATGCGGCTATCCGCGCTCGACTACGGCCTGGTTCTTTTGGAGGGCACTAAGCCGAAGTTATGTTACGACGATGTTCTCTTTCCCCATCCGAAAACATTCGACATCAAGGCGGAGACAATCATCCTCCTGGCTTCGCCATTCAAGCATCCCGTCGTCGGGGAGGCATTAAAGCCCCTTCAATACGAGCTGAAGAAAACGGCCGGGGTGGAAATCGCTTTTGTTCCGGAGGAGAAGGCCGAAAAAAGACCGTTTTTCTTTTTTGGCTATCCAACTCGATTCAACGATTTGAAACTGAATGGAAAAACGTATCGTTCCCGCAGATATTTAAACGACGAAGGACAGTTGTGCTATGAAGATTTCGGCGCCGTCATCCACTGTCCGATCAGTAAATTGGTGAAAAGTGAAAAGAGCCCGTTCGGAAAACACGCAATCAATGCTCGGCGCATATATATCGCTGCCGGAGCGCATAGATTGGCGACCGGGGCTGCCGTAAGATTGTTGGAAGATCGATGTCTCCGGAGCCTTTTGTTCGGAGACAAAGACTGCCAATTTCGGGGCACAGGATTGTTGGCGTTTCGAATCGTTATAAGATGCGGCCCGTTTTTAGAAGTGGACGCATTCGAAAAAATAGGTCCGTGGTAACGTAGATGCGAATCGTTTTCTTCCTCTTCAAAGCAAAGGCCAAATTGGAAATCATACGCTGCAACAAGAACGTCCGGGCCGAACTCCCTTCGCAGATGCATGATTTGGCGTGCGAGAGGTCCCAAGTCTTGCAACAATAGCGCCTGCTTCGTCGGTGAATCGATGAAACCATAGCAGCCGTTTATTTGGGTCCAGCCGGGAGAATGTTTCGAAGGCCTTTGGAAAATCGGTCGTTTCTATGTAGGGACGGTTTTGCACCTCTCTCCAGAATCTGCCGCCCAATTCTATCGATTCCTTCATGTCCAAAAAATCATATTCGCCGAGTCCTGCCAGCTTTGGAATTATTTTTTCCCTCGCCTTGTTTGCTCGACTTTTCCAAGCGAGTTCCGCCAATCGTTGGCTTCGTTCGACATTCATTATTTGCTCTCGTATGGAATGAGTTCGCCTGTTTTCGTATATCGCCCCCCGTGTTCGACCCAGGCCGCCCTTGGTTCTGAAAGGCCTGTATGGATAAGTCTGATACCGCCATGTGTCGGCAAGGCTTCCGGGCCTGCTGCAGCATCAATATACTCGCCGGTCGATGGGACCCTGAAATTGGAAGAAAGACAGGCAAGGCGTTTTTTTTCCGAGGCCCAAGACTCCCTTCTCACGGTTTTTCCATTTTCCAAACCCTATTGTTGGCTCCGGTGAAGATTGAACCCGCCCGTGCAAAAAAATGGACCCGGCCTGAAGTTGACTAAATCGAGAAAAACAGGTGTTGTTTTCCGGCTTGGAAGCTTCTTGACCTCGCGTTCAGGACCCCGCCCGAACCCGCCCCGAACCCGCCGAAACCCGCGTGCAAGAAAAAAAGAAGGAGCCCGCCACGATCCCGCCCGCAAAAGAAAAAGGCGGAACCTGCACCGATCCGGCGGCAGACCGAACTTTGCATAAGGATGTGGCATCCTGTGCGGGCTTGCGCGGATTCTCCTTTCATGTCGAGCTTTTCAGACGATTCGAAGATTGATCAGGGCTTTGCGGATTCGAACATCGCCGCGAGCGCATCCAGCCTGGATGAAAGCCGGTCGATTTTTTTCTCCAGTCTGTCGATGCGTTCGGCGAGCGGAGCGTCTTGTTCGGGGGGCTCCTTCTTGAAAACGGCGCCGATTTCCTTAGGGGGAAGGATTGGAGGGATGATTTCGGCCATGGAGGCGAAGCCGTGTCGATTCGAAGCGGTCTCGCCTCCCGCTTTGGCCGATTGTCTTGATTTGCGGTACTGCCTGAGTCTTTCGACGCTCCCGACGAAATCCAGAGAGGTCAGACTCATGGTAAGGTCGATGGCGTTGAAGTTCTTTTGGCACGAGAAGCATCGCGCCAGATTCTTTTCGTACAGCACCGACGTGTCGTAGCCCGAGCAGATCGGGCATGAAAACCGAAAGCGGCCGGAGACGCGCCTGACCGGCATGCGCAGATGATTTTCGATCAGTTCTTCGACGGGAATTTCGTTTCGCAGCTCCCGGAGTTCCCTTTCGGAGAAACGCCGTTTCATTTCTTCCCTTTGTCGGGGGGCCTGTTCAGGGCCTCGGACTCGTGCATGCGGTAGCTCGGCCCCTCGATGTTGATTATGACCGCGTGGTGGACCATCCTGTCGACGAGAGAGGCGGTTATCACCGGGTCGCCCAGATAGTCGCCCAGCGCCTTGAAGTCGATGTTCGTGGTCAGAATCGTCGAGTTTTTGCGGTAGCGACCCTCCACGACCTTGAAGAACAGCGACGCCTTGCGCGATTCCTCCTGCTCCAGGCGGTCGAAGCCGATTTCGTCGATCAGAAGGACCTGCGGCCGGACGTATTGCTTGAGCTTTTCCTCCACGGTGTCGTCGGCGAGGCCGGACAGAAGCCTGCGCAGCATGTCGGAGGCGGTCGTGTACCTGCAGCGGTACTGCCTTTTGCAGCACAGAAGGAGAAGCGCCTTGGCGATGTGGCTTTTGCCGGTGCCGGAGCTGCCCGCCAGAATCAGCCATTGTCCGCGTTCCGCGAAGCCCAGGGTCGCCAGGTCCATGATCTGCCTTTTGTCTATCGATTTTTGAAAGTCGAAGTCGAAATCGTCCAGAAGCTTCAGTTCGTCGAGCTTCGAGTCCTTGATTCTGCGCTCTATGCGACGTTGCGCCAGCGCCGCGTATTCCATGGCTAAAAGGCGCTCCAAAACCTCGAATGTCGCTCGGCCCTCCCTTTCCGCCTCGGACAGAACGGCGTCGAGCTCCTCGGCGATTTTACGCAGTTTCATTTCCTCGAGCATTCGTCGAAGTCTTTCCATGGGATCTTCTTCCATTTTACTCTTCCTTTCCCCCTAGCAGCCGGGAGTATTCCGACAGCGGGCGCTGACGGACTTCGGGAAGTTTCTCCAGAAGCTTTCCCGCTTTTCGCCTCGCCGTCGATTCCAGTGTGCGGGGCCTGGCCCTGGCCTTGAGAATCCGCTCCACCGACTTGCCGTCGAAGGCGCGGTATTTCGAGGCGTGGCCCAGAGCCGCGTCGATGTCGTCGCAGTGGTAGTTTTCCTTCTGCCGAAGAATGCAGCGCGCCTGGAACCCGCAGTTTCTCGGGTGGGCGCTCTTGAGGCCGTCGAGAAAGTCCCCGGCATGCTCGCCGAGCCGCAGAAACGCCTCCCGCACCGGTTCCAGGCCGTAGCGAACCTTGCTTGCCAGGCGATGCGCCGGATCTTCCATTTTCTCCCTGGCCCCCAGAGGCCGCCGCTCGTGGCGGGCGATCCGGACCAGGTCGGGGCTGTAGACGAATATCTCCTCTTCGGAGGCCTTCACGGTCAGAATGTCGGCCGCGTATTCGACAGGCACCGAGTAGAAGTTCGTGTCGTGCTCTATGAAGCCGTCGGGTCCGCACACTCTGAGAGCGACTTCGCAGGAGTCGTAGGGATGCGCCGGAAGCGGCAGCAGCGCGGACTTTTCGCGCTCGACAAACAGCTGCAGGGGCGAAACGCCCGTGGTTCCGTGTATGTGCGTGTCGCTGCGATTTGCCAGCCACCACTGCGCCGTCGATCTCAAGTCGGCCATACCCGTGAATTTGCGGGCGCCGAGCAGATTCGTCTCGACGTACTGGAAGGGTTTCTCCACTTTTCCCTTGGTCTGCGCCCTTCCCGGCCGGCAGGCGACCGGGCGGAAGTTGTAGTGGGTGGCGAAGGCGGAGAAGGCCGGATTGAAGACGGGCTGTCCGGCCTCCCAGCGCAGGACCACCGTCTTCTCGCCGTCGTAGAGGCAGGTGAAGGGAACTCCCTTGAAATACGCGAAGGCGTCCTGGTGCCTGCGAATCAGGGTGAAGAACTTGCGGTCGAAGGTGAAATCCAGGTACTGCCGGCGCGAATGGCCCAGAATATAGGAAAAGCAGAGCACCTTGCGCCTTCCCTCCTCCACGAAGTCTATCGTGTACGGGCTCCAGTCCATCTGCCCCTGCCGGCCTGGTTCCGTTTCGAATCGCACGACCGGCTCGATCTTCGGACGGGGGCGGATTTCCCTGAGAAGATCGCACACGATGGTCTTTCCCCCGTCGAACCCGGCCGCGACGAGTTCCTCGCGCATCCGGACTCCGGTTATGTTCGGGAACTCCTCCAGAAGGCTCGCGATCATCGGGCGGTGCTCGTCGAGCTTGCTCGGGCGGCTCGACTTCCTTTTGTCTTCCAGAGCGTCGTGTCCCAGGTCGCGACGAGCCTCGTTTTTGCGCAGTATCCTTCTGATCGTGTTGCGGCCCATTCCGAAGTGCCTGGCCAGCGCGCGAATCGCCCAGCCTTTCGCGCGCATCGACACGATCCGATTTTCCAGATCCGCCCTGTCGGCGAAGAATTCAAACATCGGCGCCTCCCTTCTCTCGCAGCGACTCGCGCATGCCGCCGAACGCCGATTCGATGCCGTCCAGCGCCGACAGCACTCTTTTGGCGTCGGATTCGGACAGCTCCTTCAAGACGGCCGGCGGAGTCGTGGCGAGCCATATTTCCATTTTCAGCAGCCTTTCCATGATTTTCACGCTCCGGCGGACGGGCGGCCCGTCCGGTCGATGCTTTTCAAGCGCCTCTTTCGGCGACTGGAGAATCCCGCGCCTGCCCCAGGCCGGCCGGTCCGACAGAAGCCGCACCAGGCGGGCGGTTTCGTCGCTGGTCAGATTGTACTCGATCACCGCCCGCAGCGCCTCGGGCTGGTTGCCGCGCGGCAACCGCGCCAGTTCCCGGCCGACGGTCATGTTCACCAGTCCGAGCCTGAGATGCTCGGTCACCTCGTCGCTCAGCCGCTCGACCACCGACAGGATGCGGCACACCCAGCTCTTGTGGCGCCCGAGCAGCACCGCGATCTGCGTCTGGCTCAGTTTTTCGCCTCTGTGCAGCGAACGGATCACCAGTCCCTTTTCGAGTTCCGAGATCGTTTTCGCCCTCGAATTCAAGAGGATCATCGCCGCCTTGGCCGCCCGGACATTCCCGGCGAACACGCGAACTTCCAGCTTCGGCATATCCAGCTTGACAGCGGCCCTGAGACGCTTGAATCCGTCGATCATCTCGTAGACTGTCCCTTCGAAGCGGCCCGCGACCACCGGCATCATCTGCCCGCGGGTCTTCATGGATTTCTCCATCTCCGCCTCGGCCCTGGGATCGGCGATTCGCAGTTCGGCGAACCGCTCTCCGATCCTGCCGATTTCGATATGCGAACATTCGTTTTCCATTATCCCGGTGCTTAACACATTCCGGGGGCGATGTCTCTTGCGTCTTAAAAAACGCATCCCGTTAGTCGGCGAATATCCTCAATAAATTCGGCGGGTTGGCTCCATGAAGCGTCTTAAAAGACGCTTTCGCTTTGTTCGTCGATATCCCCTGTGATTTCGGCGGGTTAGGTCCATGATGCGTCTTGAATACGCTACCCCGTGTCCGGCGGGCAGGGCGCTCGCGCCGCAGGTCGCCTTTTGCGTTCCTCAGCTTCCTTTTCGATTTTGTATTTCCGAAGGATTTGCTCGACGAAGTATTCGATCACGACAAGAAGAGGCAGACCTATCGCCTCTGCAATGACGTCTCGGGGCAGATCCAGGTCGATTCTGGAGCGGGCGACCTCCGGGTCGATTCTTCCGTCGGGAGCCGACCGGCAGTACAGATCGACCTCTTCGAGCTTTTTCTGCAGGTGGTCGGCCTTCGACGACTTGCGGTTCTTCCTGTTGTATTCCGCGCACTGTCTGCGATGCAGCTCGGTTCGACATTCCGGGCCGCAGGTCTTCTGGCGGTCGGTGTGCCGGACGTCGGGCATGAACCATTTTTTGCAGATCTTGCAGCGTCTTTTTCTCGTTTTGGCCTTCGGCATTGTTTAATCTCCATCCAACGGTATGGAGATACGATACCTTTATCGGCGACCCGGGGGGCAGGATTAATGGGGGGGACTTCAGGCGGGTCCGTTTTTAAACGGATTTTTCGTGACGTTTATCCGGTCGGGTGGGTCCGATTTCCGGCGGAAAGTGGGTCCGAATTTGGCCGGAGCCAACACCCTATCCAATAATTCATAGGCGTGATCCGTAGACCAGCTTCCTACTCGGTTTTTTTCAAGAGTCTGTATTGAGGATTCGATTAAATAACTGGCTCGCTCAAGGTCGGTTTTGCTGAGGATTTTTGTTTCAGCCAGATCTATCGTTGCGAAAGCGATTAGGTTCTCTTTGTTCCAGTCGTCAGGAACATTGATTCCATTTTTAATCCAATCGATATAATTTTCCAAATCTATAGAAGCAAGGCTTGTCGCATCTGTGTCTCCTGCACGGGCAAGCTCGAGATATCTCATCGCTCGGAGATTTACCAAATTGGCCCACTCCGCACCATGATCGTCCGATAGTAAGCTTATTGCTTCCGATGATAATCGTATGCACTCCCGGGAAAAGCCGATAAGTTCATTTTCGGCTGCGTAGCTCAAACGCTCGTCGATAATGAAATAGAGCAAAGCCTGCAGCGAAAATATACGGTCTTGATTGGACAGATCAAGCTGCAAAACGCGACGCAAGGCAGCTTCTTCGCATTCCGGACTCCCCCACTCTTTGCATAGTTTCGCGTAGGAGAGCAAGTTGTTGACATCTTGCTCTCCTTCTATGGATTCCATCTCGGCTCGTTTCATTTTTTCCAAGTATGTAAAGCTTATAGGTCCATCTTACGAAAAGATCAGAACAGTTCGCTAAAAAGAACGTTAAACAGCGTTGCGGGAGCTTCATCCATCTCTGTATAGTGACCGGGTACGAATTGATCGAGTATATCATCGGTTATCAATTGATACCCATGGGATTCAAGTTTCAGGGTCAGCTTTCCGATCATCTGCTTGAACTGTCCAGGCAAACTCTCTAAACTTGTCGGCCCCCATTCATTTCGGGTGATTTTTTTTAAAAATCGCCATGCACACAATTTCCCTTTGGAGCTGATGAAAAGAGCAATTTCGAAATCCCCTTTCTCAATCCCAACCGAAATGCCTTGGTGGTTTACCCAGAATGACAGCTTCTGACCTCGTGAATAGTTCATATCCGGATCATGTCTAACCGAAATGCCGAGTTCTTCGGAAATGATTTTTCCGATACCCTTCACTCTATTTGTAAATGAAGCATAGTTTTCGGCTTTTGCGGTCATTGTTTGCAAAATCTTGTCATCAAACATTTTCGAAATTATTCCGGGAATCGAGTTACAATATCATTGGTTCCGTACTTGGACCAAGGTTAAGGAAATGCGGAGTATATTCTTGCATAATCCTTTATTTCTTCTTTTATGGGGCTTTCAAACGCAAGATTCCCCCGTCCGGTCGTACGATGCGGCTTATATTTTCCCAGGGGTTGTCAGGGGACCGTTCGTAATAGAACCTGGTTTCTCGGCCTTCGGGATCTGTGATGCTTTGGGGGCGCAGCCAGGCATCCCGGGCGATTCGGGTCCGCTGTCCCAGAGCATCGACGACGGCGCAAAGACGGCCTTCCCGGTCGTATTCCCATTGCGTGACGGCGCCGTCCGGGCCGATTTCGGATGTCAGACGACCATTTTCGTCGTATTCGTACCGCACGGCAACGCCGTCGGGTGTTTCGGATTGGATCAGGTTCCCGCAGTCGTCGTATTCCCAGAAAGTGCTTGTGCCGTCGGGATGCCGCATTTGCAAGGGCAAACCGGCCGGGTCGTACTTGTACTGAACGGTTCGGCTGGCCCAGTCGGTTTCCTCGACGAGATTTCCGTACAAGTCGTAGTCGTATGCGGTGACGCGTCCGAGCGCGTCGGTCGTGGACAGTTTCCGTTCCAGTCCATCGTATGCATGCTCTGTGATATTGCCCAGCGGGTCTTTCTTTTTTATCAGAAGATCGTCTTCGTTGAACCACATGGTCGTGGTTGCGCCTTCGGCGTCGATATACCGCACCTTTTTTTCATCCGGCTCGTAGACGAATCGGTCGTTGTATATCCCGTCGGGCGTGCTCGTGGCGATCACCCGGCCTTTGGAATCGTATCGGAGATCCACGGATGTGGCGCCGCTGTCGCTCCAATGATTCAGCCAACCCTCTTTCGTATAGGTGAAATGGAACTCCCCGGCGAAAAGACTGTGCAAATCCGCGATCGCCCCTGAGTCGTCGTAGGCGTATTGCGCCAACAGCTTATGGTCGTGGGCCGTTCGTATGGATTCGATGTAGCCTTGGGGCGTGTTTTCGACGATGAAGACGATCCCGTCCGAATGGGCGACTCGCGTAAGCGCGCCTTTCTCGTATACGAAATCGATTCGATTCCCGTTGCGGTCTTGGACGGATGTCAGTCTGCCCACGAGAGGATCCGAGTCGTCCGGGCAAAAGACAATCGTTTGCTGGTTCCTGGTATCGAACAGGCATGCGCGTTGGCGGTCGCCCGTAAGTTGGTAATAGGGTGCTTTGAGGTGTCGCGCGTTGAATTTCGGCCCGTTTCCGAGATTGAACAGAAGGTGC
This sequence comes from Desulfobacterales bacterium, assembly GCA_963674505.2. Lineage (GTDB taxonomy): Bacteria > Desulfobacterota > Desulfobacteria > Desulfobacterales > SKZT01. The sequence continues at coordinate 2,465,586 of CAXXIG010000001.1, read as the reverse complement.
TGGCCGTCGGCGTCCTCCAAGATTGCCGTCGGCTTGTCCTTGTCGAATACGATTCGCTGGGACCAATTGCATATCCATTTGGTCCCCAGCAGCCCCTGCACTCTTTCCTTGCCCGGATATGTCCTGGTCAACGGCAAGGTCGGCGCGCCGGGATATTCCATGTCGATCCAGGAGCTGACATAATCCCCGGTGGAAGGGTCGATGGGTTCCCCGAAGATTTCCCTGCCTGTTTTGGAACTTCTGAATTTAATGGCGGAAAAGGATAGGGCCACTTCGGCGAAAGACAAAATGGACTGTTCCAGAATAGTCCGGTCCGCATCGATGGGGCCGTAAACGCCGGTGGTGCTGTCCGCGAAGATTGTTTTGCACCCTTCCTGCACCACGGCTCCGCAGGTGGTTTTGTGGCCTATGCGCGCCAGGGGCAGGCTGTTGACGGAAACGGTCTCGCTTCCCTCGGCGATTTGGGGGGGCGTGGGGTGTTTGTCGCATGCTGCCAGGTCGGTCACCCGAGCCACGGCTTTTCCCTCGAAAAAAACATTGGGGGACCCCGTGCTGATCGCACCGGTAATATGGGCGGCCTTGGCGCCTGCGCCTGCGATGGCGGTCCCGATAAAACCGCCTGCGAAACCCGCCGCGCCCGCGATCAGGACCGTAGCCGCCAGTCCGCCCGTGGCGACGATGGCGGCGGTGGCGAGCGCGCCTATGGCGATTCCCGCAAGCAGCCCGCCCACGGCGCCCAGAAAGCTCTTGTTGTGGGCGATTTTGTGCGTGATATGGGCCGGTTCGGGACCCGGTTGCGCCTGGCGCGGTGTATTGAACGCATTGAGAAGCATTTCGTCGGCTTGGATTTTGTTCGCGACCCAGGCGCCGGCCAACGCGCCGCCGACTCCGGCGGCGATGGGCGCCATAAAGCATGTCGCGCCTGCGGTTGCTCCGGCCGCAGCCGTTCCGCCTGCGGCAGTGCTCGCCGTCACGGCCGCGGAAACGGCGGTGTATGCCCCTTGCGCGACAGCAACCCCGGTCAGGGCCAGCGACGCCGCGTGACCGACGGTTTCGATCGTCTTGACGGTGGAAGCGTTGCTTTCATGGCTGTTTCCAAGATCAGACAGCTTTTCCCGAGCGGTTTGTTCGGACATTTTTTACGTGCTTTCCGTTTCGTTAGAGCGCAAGCCAAACTTGAAGCTTTTGATGGCATTCAACAAAGATTCCCGCGCCTTTTCGTCTTCGCCGCCGGGTATGGACCCCGTCAGGCTGAGAATTTTTTCTTCGATATGCATTACGCAAATCACCTGTCGCAATTTTCGGGCCTGGTACTTCCAGGTGAATTCGAGAAATCGCGCCGGAGTTCCATCGATCTCGATGGCGGAATCTTCTTCGATATCAAGGCCGGGCAGCTCTTTTCGGAAATTATTCTTCTGCTGCCTCATGTAATCTTCGAACATCATTCCCATGGGCATGATGTCTCGCGAGACGACAAGATTGACTCCCGTCGTATCCATGCCTTGGGGCACCAGCACGTTTGACGTCTGATCCTGCCAGTCGCCTTCCAACGACAAATATCCTTCGTGCATCTGGTATGAAAGTTTTGGGTCCATTGTCTACCTCTCCGACTTCGTTCAAGCTTCGGGATTCAAATTGATGACAGCCCCGACGATGGTGATTCCCGATTCGTCCATGGTAATCGTGCTTCCCCCTGCCAATAACACGATGGATTTGCCGCTGACCAAAATGGCGTCGTTTCCGATTTTGACATCCGGGCTCGTCACCGTGAAGGTCTTGGTACCGGTTTGGGCGATGGCGGGCGCATGCAATGTTGCGGAAGTGTCGGAACTCACGTGGCTGCTTCCGCCCGTCACTCTTACGGTGCGAGTTCCGTCCATCACCGTCAGGGACTCGTTGTTTCCGACGGTCGTGGTTTTGTTTTTTTTCACGAAATGGTTTTCATGGCGTCCCACGGCCTGATTCTTGTCGTTTTCAATGGCTATGGTGTAGTCTTTTTGGCCATGGAGATAGATTTCCTCGTTGTCCTTGGCGTCCTCGAACCTGAATTCGTTGTATCCGCCCCCTCCTATACTGGAATTGGATTTGATGGTGCTTTTGGTTTTTTCGTTCGGAAGCGGGTAGGGCGGAAGGTTTGCGCCGTGGTATACCCGGCCTGTGACAATGGGGCGGTCGGGATCTCCTTCGACAAAGTCCACGATTACCTCGTGGCCGATTCTGGGGATGAACATGGCGCCCCATCCGGCGCCCGCGCAAAGCTGGCCCACCCGTATTCTCCGGGGTAATCGTATACTTCCGGCAGAAATTTTCCCTGCGCCTGTTCCTGGCAGGTCAAGTCGAGGGAAGGCTTTTCAAAGTTGAAATCCCTCAGCGTGGTTTTTGCGGTCTTGAGCTTCTGGGAGCGGGAAAATGCGAAAACGAATTCCCGGTCGGCCGCCATGCCGCCGGAAGGATTGAAAAGCAAAGACGGATCGCCGGCAATCGGCTGGTAATTGACCGGGCTGTCGCCGAAAATCATATAATGGCCGTCCCTGCGATGGTCGAAATAATAGAATATGCCCTCTTCTTCGAGAAGACGGGATACGAAGTTCAGGTCGGTCTCTCGGTATTGAACGCAGTATTCCCGGGGGGCGTAGACGCCTTGGAGTTTAAACGAAATACGGTCGGGCGCCACTCCTCCTTCCTCGAGAATTTTACGGACGATTTCGGGCACAGTTTTTTTCTGGAAAATTCGGTAATCCTGCTCCAAGGAAAGGACCCAGAGAGAGGGAACGACCGTCGCATTGTAAAGATACAAGCCGATGCCCGTGGCTTCCTTCACGGTCCCTGTTTTCTCGAACCGGTTCACCAGGCCGTGAACATGACGCGGAGCTTCCTGGGCGAGGACCGAAAAAAGGGCTTCGTTTCCGATCACTGCGGAAAAATCGATCTCGTCCTCGGAAGCCAAGGTCAGCTCCAGTTCGAAAGGCGTGGATATTTTTTCCATAAGAGAAAACTCCACCACGCGAAAATTCCGCCCCGCTATTTGAAATACGAAAGACGCCTCGTTTCCCGAATTGAAAAGAACCATGTCATCCTCCAAACCCCTTTCTCGAAATAGATTACGTTCTTGTTTGTGCCAAAAGCAACATCTGTTGGGTCGTGTCGGCCACTGATAAAGATTTATCAAGACGATTTTTTCCGTTTTGTCAACGAAATAATGAGGAAACATCAGCTCGATGCTTGCTCGCCTTTGATTAAAGTCGATGGTTTTGGTTATAACGTCGGCAAACCAACACCGTCATTCCGGGCCGAGCCTGCTTTAGACCCGGAATCCAGGCGATGATCGATGCTGTTGGATGAAAACCGGCCGAAATTAAAACCTGATCGACTTGACGGACGAGCAAACCGCAAGGGAGTTCATCGAGAGGGACCGGCCCGGCTTCAAGGCCGCATTCATAGACGAGTCCCGCATGAGAACATTGGCGCTGTCGGACCGGCTCCAGACGGCGCTGCTGAAGATCGTCGCCTCCCAGGCGACGGTGGACGACTTCTCCCCCTATCGCATCAGCCAGGCCACGGACGAGAAGATGTTTTCCGGTCGAAAGGCGGAGTTGAACACAGTCCTGGGCCGGTCCATGACCAACTACCTGATGTTCGGGGGGAGAAAATCGGGCAAGACCAGCATGCTGAAGGTTTTGGAACGACGTTTCCAGGAGCGGTTCTCCGACCGGTACGACGTCCGCTACCACAACTTGCAAGCCGCCGGACACCAGGACCATGTCCGGCTGTTCTACCGGGAAATCGACGACCGGATCGGTTCGGTGGAGGATTTCGTCCGCCTGTTCTCCTCGAAGTCGCAGTCCCGGACGCAAATCTTTCTTTTGGACGAGGCGGACCTGTTCGCCACCTCTCCCGACGAATTTCGGGAGGAGCTTTTCGTCGCCATGCGAAAGCTTGCCGACGAAGGCCGGGTCTTCTTCATCCTGGCCGGATACTGGCAGTTGTACCGGGAATGCCTGGAGTCTTGCCTATGACGGCAAATGACGGTTGGACCTATCAAAAATGCCTGTATATGAGGGCATATAGACCGCCTGTCGCCGCAATCCTTCATGCATCATGTCGGGAGTTATCCGGGCATGCGCCGCGAAAAGCACCAGGGCGTCTACGTCTACTTTTCCGACGGCGAAACGGCATACGCCGAGCAGTTGAGGCAGCGAACGTCGACCTCCCGCCCATCGGTCGCCGGGACGATTTCGGAGCGGGAGGCGATCATTATCCTGTCACTCGATGATCAAGTTTTTTCCGTCATTCCCGCGAAAGCGGGAATCCATGAGCTTCCGCAGACTTCCTGGATTCCGGGTCTCCGCTACGCTACGCCCGGAATGACGCGCATCTCAAGCTCTTGGGCGGAAAAAACTTGATCATCGAGTATAAGGTCGGCGTGGAAAAAGAGACGGGCGTTGGGTTTGTTTTTTAGGCTTGCATCCAATTGCCTCGCAGATACGTCGCACGCCAGAGGCTGTGTCTTAGGGCGACAACGGACTATTGGATCGACGACGCCATAGGCCGTCCTTTTTTTCCGGTCGAGAAGCCGGTCGATCCCGGCCTTTTGAAGACGCTGGAATGCGACATAGTTCCGAGGCTGCTCGAAGACGTCCCGAATCGGCCCGACGAGAAACAGCTGGAAGACAATCCTTTCCTTTGCAGGTTCGCCATGGTTTTCGACCGCGCGGGCTGCAGTCCGTCGTTTTTCCGCGCAATGTGGGAAAGCCATCGGATCGCGCGCATGACCTATCGTAAATTTCCAAAGGATTGCCGGCCGACGGAATGGTTCGTGGAACACGAGGTGGCGATGCCGAACGGAGAAAAGGTTTCGATGCGCCTGGCCGAGATGGGCTCCCTGGTCGGCTCCGGAAAGGACGCGATGTGGATGCGGGAGGTTCGGAAACCGACGAAATCCGGACACCGGACCAGCCTTGTAAGCACCGGATACGGAATGGACCATGTTCGTCTGGCTGCCTGCATGTTCACTCGATGGTGTCGGGAAAATTTCTTTCGATACATGCGCCGGCACTTTGAAATAGACCTGCTTGCCGAATACGGCGTGGAGGATCTTCCCGACACCGAACGCGCGGTCAATCCGCCATGGAGGGAGATGGATCGGACCCGAAACCGGCTGACGGGACGACTTCGATGCAGGAGGGCCGATTTCACCGCGCTGGATATGCATCCCGAAAGCGAGGAGGATCCGGAAAAATATCGGGAATGGGTCCGGAAAAAAAGCGGAACTTCTGGAAGAGGTCGAACATTTGGAAAAGGAACTCGAAGATGTGAAAGCCGAAATAAAAGGCGTTCCGGAACAGAAATGATAATATTCTATGAGCTAGTAAAAAAAGAGACTGGCAATTCAATTCGGTACCTGCTTTAATTTCCCAGAGATCCAGAGTTCTGTAGTTAGATCGAAGGAACCAAAGTCGGCGGAAAATTTAGGTGCCGTTTGATGGGATTTTCATCACCCCAGTTGGCAACCATCGAAGCTATTTTGTATCCACTCTCTGGATATGGTATTCTCTGGAGGTACTCGGACATACGAGACGGACGAAAACGGAGACTTTGTTGCCGTCCTCGATTCCGCAACCGTCCGCGCCACGGAATTCTCCACGTCCGAATCCATGACCGCGGAACTTCCGACCTCGTCCTCGTATACCTACTGCGTGGAACTCGCAGCCGACGGGTACGAACGGATCCGCTACGACAAGCCGGTGGCCGCATGGGTGGAGAACTTCATCGGCTTCGAAGTCGGAGAGGCGGTCCCGGCCGGCTGCTACGACCGGGACAAAGGCCTCTGGAAGGCGGAGGAAAACGGCGTGGCGGTCATGCTTCTGGACGCGGACTCCTACGGGGTCGCGGACGCTCCGGACGCCGACGGGGACGGGAACTGTCGTTGCTGAAGCTGTGTTGGCGCTCCCTTCCGGGACTCCTCCGCGGAATTTTAGAGCCGCCCCGGGATTGCGACCATGGCAGAGCCATGCGTTTTCTCCCTATTGGACCGCGACGGACCACTGCACCACCGAGCCGCTCAGAAGACCGCAGACGACAAAGACGCCGCCCCCGGCGCAAAACAGCCTCACCGAGGTCACGGGGTTTGTCGCATCTTCCCGGTCATCCAAAAGCGCGCCGGTTCGCGCGTCGAAGGCGAACAGCCGGCCTTTGCAGAGCACCGCGACAAGACTCAATCCCGGATCGAGCAACCAGTTCTCGTTCACGAGTTCCGCCGGCAATCTGCAACGGCACGTTTCCTCGCCGTTGCCATTCTCGACCGACAGTTCGTCGGCCCAGCGCAGAGCCCGGCGACTGTCGTCCGCCACGGCAATAACGGCGGCCTCGCGCCAGTTCTCCATCGGCGGAACGGCCGCGATGCCCGGCGAACCGGGGACCTCGATCTCGGTGCAAATACCGAAGGCCCCATAGGTGGACAAGAGAATGCGTCGCGTGCCGTCCACGAACCAAGCGCCGATCTCGCTGCGCGGCAATGCCGCAATCACGCGGCTTCGCGTGAGCGCGGCGTCTTGCAGATAAAGGCGCGCGGTCTCGTTCTCCAAAACTAGCAGCTCGCCGGTTGTCGCGCTGTCTCGATAGGACAGCCCCCACGGCTCTTCGAGAACGTCTCCCAGCAGATTGGGGAGCGTCCGCATGCTCGGCGCTTCGACTGTCAGCAATCGATCCGTATCGTTTAGAAACAATCTCTGACCACTGCGGTCGAAATCGAATCTGGCGAGCCCTTCGATCTGCATCTGGGCGACAACCACACGCCTGGCCGCCGAATCGAAAAGGTATAAGTTGTCCCAAGCGTCGTATGCCGCGATGAAGCGGCCGTTCGGGCAGACACTGACCACAGGAAGGCCCCGGGTCTCAAATAACGTCATGGAATGTGTGGATGGTCGTTGCGGCATGGCGACTACCTTGGCGTAAAGGGAGAATTCGAACGACAATACACAGTAGAAGCGAAGACCGATGATGCGCAAAAATCGATCATCGCATCCTGCTTGAGCGTCTTGTCGGAATAAGTTTGGGCATCGACGGATCCCGCGGCAATCCGCGATAGCCGTTGTATCGGCAACCACTCGTCGTTCCTTGCAGCGGCGGCGGTTCTGCGGCTCATGGGTACTGAACCTCCCGATCGAATGGCGCCGGGTAGACAAGCGTGACCGGGCTTGCAGGCAACGCCAGGGGACAGCTTGAAAACACAAATTCCGTATTGTAACTGCCAAGTTCCGTTTTTCGTTGCTCCTGCGTCAAAGAAATAGACGAGTCTGCGGCGCGTCCCACAATTGCAGATGATGCCGTCCTAACCAAAACAGTGTAGGAATATTGCATGCAAATATGATGCAAATCACTAAGGGTCGTTCGAGAGTATTGGTTGACTTCCACCAGCTTTCCTCCATCGTCCGAGGGATACCCAAGGCGCATGTTATGCGAATTCAGAGCTTTCCTCGCAGCAAGACAGTCATCCTCGGACATCTTTCCACTCTGTAAAAGTTTATTCGCGGATTCCACAAGGATATTGCTCTTGCATCTCAAGACGCATCTCCCAGACTCCTTCAGAACAATTCTTGCGGATTGCACGAATCGGAAATCGGGGCACATACCCGAATAACCTGTCGAACTCTTTTCCTTTGGGTTCCGGTTCTTGTACGGATGCCGGGAAAGACCGTAGCTCGTGCCGGGATTGTTTCTACCAGCACCGTAGTTATTGATCCCAATAATGACGTCGGCGCAGCCTCCGGCGAATGTAGCCACTATGGCATTCGCATCGACTCCGAATATCTTTCGCAGCTCTCCGCAACCATCCGGAATCTCATGAAGAAATTTCTTATTTGTGCCAAACATTTTGGCGCTGCTCCCGGACACATCCGTAGCGTAATATTTAACCGCACCGAACTCCTGTTTGCAGCCCGCCGAAAAGTCGCCGCCGCCTGCGCCGACCTCTATTGCGCGCAAGCGCGGCATCAGCTTGCGCACAACCGGAGAGTCTTCCGGCATATCGCTCTCAAGCTTCACTGCGACATTCCAGTTCGCGGCGTCGAAGGGCAGGTAGTCGTCCGGCTTTTCCGCTGTCGCTTTGTATAAGCCGGCCGGGAGGCTGGTTGTTGCTCGCCCCTTGTCATCCGTCGAGCCGTTCCAGGTAGCCGGATTTCCGAACGCTTGGCAGCTGGCGCCATTGATCGGGCAAGAGTCGAGTTTCTTTAGGGTGGCCTCTTGATCGTCGTCTAGCACCAGTACATGGAACCGGTAGACGGAGGACGACGCAGGCTGTTGCGGCTGTTGCCGAGACGACGACTCTGCGGACTGCGGGCATTTGGCAACCGTGGTCGCAAGCGGTTGCGAACTGGATGTACGCGCAGCATCTTCGCGAGCGCGATCGACGAGCGTGGACGGCGCCGGCATCGCGGCGGTTGCGGGCAGGCACTGTAGAGATTGGCGCGGCACCTGGGTTGCGACGTTTTCGGCGTCGCTGGCAGCGCAAATTGTATATCCGACGTTCGCGCTACCCTCGAGGACGACCACCTCGGCGCCGGCGTCGATCTGGCTCTTCTGACCACCTCGTGTACTGGCCTGTCGCTCTAGTAACCTTGCCTTCATCGTATCAACGTGTTCGTTCCTGTAAACATTTTACAACGTGCTGAATTCATTTTCAAATTATGACATTAAAGTCAAAGCGCCTTCATGAAGGCCTAATCGTAAAAAAATTATCCGGAAAAGTATATGGTTTTTATTGTCAATCAATACAGGCAAAGGGCATTCCCGAAAAGTGTACGGCAATGAATTAGCTCATTGATCGGAGCAGGCATCCGCGATGCGGTAGAGTTCATCGAGCTTGCAGTCCCCGCTCATCTCCTCGCATTCCAAGACGTCTTGCGCTTCCGGGTTCTGTCTGTAAAAATCCGGCCCGATCAAGAACATCATATCGATAAAGCAAAGGGCCTGGCGCTCGGTTGTCATGCCGAACCCGGCGGCACGCCGGATTCCGTCTTCGACTCGGTCACGCACACCGCAGTCCCCCAACCTTTGGCAATCTTGCGGAAAGATGCGCCAAAGATGACCGTACGCGCGCCGCCTGAAATCGCTATTTAGGCGCCGCGCGATTGCCCGCATTTGTTCGACTCTCAAAACCAACATGACAATGCCAATACAATTACCGTAAATGGAATGCCGAAATCGAATGGTCCTCGGAGGATCGTTATGTAGAGCATACCCGATTCTGCCGAAATCCATGCTTGCCTATGCCGTGAAACCGAAATTAAAAGTTACAAATACATCTTTCTTTTGACGCATGTCAATGGGAATCTTCCCGAATCGGTTGCTGGCTCCGGCCTGGCCGTCGGCCGCGAATTCGACGCATACTACGAACTGACCGCAAAAACCTTCTCCGCAAACGATAACATCGTCTACGGATATCGGGTAACCATAGACAAGATCGGCCGCATCGTCTCCCGAACCGAAACCGCCCCGGACGCCGATCGCCATTGGGAATACGCCGACGCCCGTATGCCCGGCGCCGCGACCAATCCTGAGAAACATATTTTTTCGCCTCCGATCAGATCGGCTCCCTCAGAATTGTCGCCGACAGGGCCGGAAACGTAATAAAGGAAGTTGGTAACGGAATACCCACTATTTGCATGCAATCGATTGACTTTGGGCGGCGGTTTCGTTACGTTGAATCTTTCTTAAACGTATCGGACGCGACGGCGCGACCATGGGAACATGGTCCCTTGGCGCGAATGAATCTCGAAGCACTTAACACATACGGAAACGAAAAAATGGGTTATACGACGCCCGAAATACTTGAAAAGGATTTTCAAACCCGGTGGGAGGCCTTCCATAAATCGTGCGGCGAGCAAGGGGGTAGAGCGTGGGAGAAACCCGAATTCTTCGAAAAGCTGAAATGGGTGTTCTCCCTCAGCGGTTTCGTAGCCGAAAGCTGCGCCAGGCATCCGGATATGTTTTCCGGTCTGGTCTCCGCCGGAGACTTGGAACGTTCCTACGAAAAGGGGAAATACGACCGCAAGCTGGAGGAACTGCTGTCTGCGGTTTCCGGAGAAGCGGAGCTTTCCAGGAAACTGCGGCAGTTCCGATGCCGGGAGATGGTTCGAATCGCCTGGCGGGACCTTTCGGGCGACGCAGAGCTTTCCGAAACCATGGAGGACCTGACCGCGCTTGCCGAAGCGGTACTGGAGAAATCCCTGTCGTTCATCTACGACCGGCATTGCGAACAATACGGAACGCCGTTTTCCCGGGACGGCAAGCGGCAGCGCCTGGTGGTGATGGGCATGGGAAAGCTGGGGGCCAGGGAATTGAACTTCTCGTCGGACATCGACCTCATCTTCGCCTTTGCCGAACCGGGCGAAACCCAGGGAATCGAAAGAAGCAAGACCAACGACCAGTTCTTCGCCAGCCTGTGCCGCAAGTATTTGAACGTGCTGGGACAGACCACGGCCGACGGTCCCCTGTTCCGGGTGGATGTCCGGTTGCGTCCCTATGGAGACAACGGCCCTCTGGCCATGAACTTCGAGGCCACCGAGACCTACTACGAGAGCCAGGGACGGGAATGGGAGCGCTACGCCTGGATCAAGGGGCGGTGCGTGGCAGGCGACTTCGGCGAGGGAAAGCGTCTGCTGGCCGCGCTCAAGCCTTTCATCTACCGTCGCTACCTGGATTACGGCGCGTTCGAGTCCCTCCGGGACATGAAGCGCATGATCGCCATGGAAATCAGGAAAAAGGGAGTCAAGGACAACATCAAGCTGGGACGGGGAGGAATTCGTGAGATCGAGTTCTTCGGCCAGGCATTCCAGCTGATTCGCGGAGGAGTACTGCCTGACTTGCAGGAACAGCGGATTCAAAAAGTGCTTCCCATCCTGGCCGACGAGGGAATCATCGCCTCCACGACCTGCGACGAACTCCTGCAATGCTACGAGTTTTTAAGAAACACCGAACACCGTCTACAGGAATTCCACGATCTGCAAACCCACCAAATTCCGACAGACCCCTTGGAAAGACTCCGGCTCGCCGTCTCCATGGGGTTCGAATCGGACGGGGAATTCTCCAGAAGGTTGCAATACATCCTGGACAAGGTCCACGGCCATTTCGCCGGACTCCTGGAACCCGAACCTGTCGCGCCGGGAGAACGGGAAGAATCGCCGACGGACCGAAAAAAGCTTCTGGAAGACCTGGAATCCGTCTGGCTGGACCCGACGGGGGAAGAGCAGGCCGGAGAATTGCTCGCGGAAACGGGGCTGGGAGATCCAGAGCAAGCGTTTAGGCTTCTGGTCGATTTCCGGTCCGATTCCCAAACCCAGGCTCTGAGCCGGTCGGGACGGCTTCGTGTGGCCAAGCTGATTCCCCGGCTGATTATGGCGGTAGGCAAATCGGATTATCCGGAACTGGCGCTGGGCCGTGTTCTGGAGATGATCAAGGCCGTGCAGAGACGCTCCTGCTACATCGCGCTTCTGCTGGAAAACCCGGACGCCCTCACCCACCTGATTCGCCTGGCCGTGGCGAGCCCCTGGGTGATCTCCTTCATATCCAGGCACCCCCCGCTCCTGGACGAGCTTCTGGACCCCAGGACCTTGTACGAGCCCCCGTCCAGGGAGGAACTGGAGATGGAAATCCGGCTCAGGATGTCCCGGTTCGACCCGGACGATCTGGAACTGCAAATCGAAATACTCTGCCTTTTCCAGCAGGTCAACTCCCTCCGGGTGGCCGCCGCCGACGTCACCGGGGCACTGCCTCTCATGCGCGTCAGCGACCATCTTTCCTACATCGCGGAAACCGTGCTGGACGCCGTCTTGGACCTGTCCTGGGGCCACCTGGTGGAAAAGCACGGCCAGCCGGACTGCGCATTCGGCGACGCGTGCGGCGACCGGGGGTTCGCGGTGGTGGCCTACGGAAAGCTGGGGGGCCTGGAGCTGGGATACGCCAGCGACCTCGACCTGGTCTTCCTGCATCACGGAACCAAGGAGTACACCCAGGGTGGAAAAAGGCCCATCGACACGCCCCAGTTCTTCGCCCGCCTGGGCCAAAGAGTGCTCCATATCCTCACGGCCCACACCCCCGCCGGATTTTTGTACGAAACCGACATGCGCCTGCGCCCCAGCGGCACCTCCGGGATGCTGGTCTGCCACATCGACGGCTACGCCGACTACCAGAAGAACGAAGCCTGGACCTGGGAGCACCAGGCCCTGGTCAGAGCCCGTGCGGTGGCGGGCGACAGGGAGCTGATGGAAAAGTTCGAAAAAGTGCGCCTGGAAATCCTGTGCCAGAAACGCGACCCGGACAAGCTTCGCGAGGAGGTCCGCACCATGCGCGAGAAAATGCGCAGTCAGCTTTTGGATCCCAAGGACGACAGGTTCGATCTCAAGCAGGGCGCCGGCGGCATGGTGGACATCGAGTTCATCGTGCAGTACCTGGCCCTGCTCCACGCCTCGGAGCATCCGGAAATCGTCAGAAGAAGCGACAACGTGCGGATTTTAAACGCCCTCAACAGCACCGGCGTCATCGACGACCAGACCGCCCACATCCTGCGAGACGGCTACCTGACCTACCGCGCCATGGCCCACAAGCTCAGCCTCCAGAACAAAAGCGCCAAGGTGGAGTGGAAACGGTTCGGCAAGTTAAGAGAAGTCATTGCGAATATTTGGTGGCGGTTTTTGGAAACCGAGGCATGAGGAACTTGAAAACGCATAAAGCCACTATCTCGTTAGAGGATAGGGCGGAGGAATATCCACCGCCCCCCATTTGCGTCAGCGACCCTAGCCCGCCCCTGTCCAGCTTTCGAGCCTCCTCGCCAGTCAATCCGGCGTCTTTCAGTCTCACGAATTTGAACTCGATCAGGATATCCAGGATATCGAACCGGGGCTTGTTTTCTATTACGGCCATGCCCTAAACTTCTCGTTCCAACGCTTCGCGTCCGCGTTCCGCAGAGGCATGGCCGAAACGAAAACCAAGCTAGAAACATTCCATCCGCCCATGTGTCATCCAAATGAAAAGTTTTGGAATTTGCCAAAAAATGCTATTATTTAGAATTTTACGGCGGCGAGGAAAGATTTTCAATTGTTCCGACTTGCTTGAGGCTGTTTTCAGTCAAGTCGAGCGGCAGGGCGCAATGGCAAACAACGAAAATACAAACGCTGGAAAGCTCCCCCACATCGAAGTCCGGGATCTGACCATGGCCTACGGGGACTTTGTGGTGCAGCGGGACCTGAATTTCACGATTCACCGCAGCGATGTTTTCATCATCATGGGCGACAGCGGTTGCGGGAAAAGCACGCTTTTGCGGCACATGGTGGGGCTGAAAGCGCCTGCTCGGGGGCGGGTGGCGTATGAAGGCGTCAGTTTTTGGGACTCGGAGGACGCGGAGCGTGAAAAGATGATTCGAAGAATCGGGGTGCTGTACCAGAGCGGCGCGCTGTGGAGTTCCATGACCTTGGCGGAGAACGCGGCCCTTCCGTTGCGTGAATACACGGACTTGAAGGGTTCCGAAATTTCCGAGATCGTTTCGTTCAAGCTGTCCTTGGTGGGACTGGCGGGGTTCGAGGATTATTATCCGTCGGAGATCAGCGGCGGCATGAGAAAGCGCGCGGCCTTGGCCAGGGCCATGGCGCTGGATCCGGAGATTCTTTTTCTGGACGAACCCTCGGCCGGGCTGGACCCCATCAGCGCCAGGCTTCTGGACGACCTGATTCTGGAGTTGCGCGACAGCCTGGGCGCGACATTCGTGGTGGTGACCCACGAGCTGGCCAGCATATTCGCCATCGGTTCGGATTCGGTCTTCCTGGACGCCGAGAAGAAAACCATGACGGCCTCCGGCGACCCCAACCGTTTGCTGGAGTCCGGGGCCGACGACAAGCTTCGCCGCTTTCTGACCAGGGGCGAGGACGGAGAAAAGAAACGGATGGTTCCATGAGCAGGAAAGCGAGCAAGACGCTGATCGGCGTATTCGTGGTGGCGGCGGTGGCCATCGCGGTGGCCACTGTGATCATTTTCGGGGCGGGCAACGTTTTTCGGGAGCGGGACAAGCTTGTGGCCTTTTTCGAAGGCTCGGTCAAAGGGCTGAGGATCGGGGCGCCTGTGACGTTCCGGGGAGTGCCCATCGGACAGGTGATTTCCATCAAGGTGGTCTACAATCCCAAGGACCTTTCCTTTTGGATTCCCGTGGTCCTGGAGGTGGAAACGGACAAGATCGAAGCCATGGGCTCATACACGTCGGACGTGCCGGACGACCAGGCCGATGATGTTCTGGTCGGTCTCGGCCTGCGGGCGCAATTGGACCTCCAGAGCATCGTCACGGGCCAGCTTTACGTCAATCTCGACTTTTTTCCCGACAAGCCCCCCCATTATGTCATGCCGGAAATCCCTGAGCTGGGGCTGCCTTACGACGAAATTCCGACCATAAGGACACCGTTGCAGGAGATCGGCGACGCCATCGAGGAGTTTCCCATCAGCGAAACCCTGGCAGATTTTAGAAGGGCATTGAAAGGTATCGAAAAGGCGATCAATTCTCCCGGGCTTCAGGACGGCATCGCAAAGCTGGGGGAGGCCTTGATCAATACGGAAGAGCTGGTGGGAAATGCCAACAGCCGTGTTGAAAGCGTTTCAAAGAGCGTCGAAGAAACGCTGGCGGAAACCAGGCAGCTCGTGGGCAACCTGAACGAACGCATCGACAGCCTTTCTGCGAGCGGAGAACAGACGTTGGCCGATTTTCGCGAGCTGATCGAAAAAACCGAGCGTTCCGCCGCCAGGGCCGAAGAGCTTTTGGTCGCATTGAAAGACGAGGTAAAACCCGTGGCGGCGGAGATAAAGACGACCCTGGCCTCCTCGTCAGGTTCCTTCGAGCAGGCCGAAAAGACGCTGGAGGCCGCCGAAGGCGCGGTGAAAGACCTTGGACCTGTAAAGCACCGTCTGGAGAAGACCTTGGAGGAAATCGGATCGGCCGCCAGATCGCTTCGTTCCCTCACCGACTACCTGGAAAAGAACCCGGATTCCCTGTTGCGGGGCAAGTCTTATTAGCTCGGACCGTGCGATGAAGATTATTCCTGGGGTGATGAAGATCATCCGGTTTTCGGTATGAAATTTCCTCCGAAATTTGTTCCGGCTTTGCGGGGCCTGAACAGTTGAATGGGGTTGGTTTTAATTAGGCCGGATTTGTTGCCCGGAAGCCTCGGCCATAGCTTGAATTCGGGCTCTAAAGCAAGCTCCGCCCGGAATGACGGAGTGGGTTGGCCGAGGTTGAAACCAAGCCATAGGCAGATCGTCGGGGCTCGAAGGTCGGAGGCGCGGGAATACCGCAGGGGAATCGGGGCTTGGTCCTAAAAGCGGCCACCTGGATTCCGGGTTTACGCTACATTTTCCAGTTAAGAAATTCCCGGAAAAGTCGGAATCCAGCTGCTTTATCGACACCCGGGTTATATACCGCTCCGCCCGGAATGACGACTGCCGGGAGGATAGTCTCTGAAAGTGGCCGATGTTAAAGCCAATCCCGGGAATCGAATCCGAGTCGTTGCGGCCGACATCTCGTTTTTTTCACTCAGGTATTTCCGTGCCCCGTCATTCCGGCCGGAGCGCGCGTTTCCCGAGTCGGGCGCCTCATTCCGCGCATGCGCGAGAGTCCGTTGAAATCCGGCGGCGTCGCACTTGAAAGCGCGCGGAGAGCCGGAATCCAGGCTTTACGTTCAAGTCCCGGCGGCGCGGCGGCAGACGGCGGCGAAAATCTCTGGACCGCAAGCTGCGGCATCCTGACGGGACAAGAACGCCGATGCGACGGGAAACGAACGCCTGCTTCCCAACAGTTCGGAGCCAGAACATTTCTCCTCGCCCCGTTTTCGAAAACTCGCCAAAGTCTGGATTCCGGCTCTCGGCGCGCTTGCCTGCAAAAAACGGCGAACCTCGCAAATGCCGCAGGAGAGATCGAAAATGCGTTCCTCCGACAACCACGCGCGCTCCGGCAGGAATGACGATCCGTTTGAAAATCCGAGGTCCAGGCGAACCCCGCAAACCGAAAGCCGGAACTCCGGAAAGGAACAAAACCCGGCTGAAAAAATATCCGCCATTCCGGGGGATTTTCATCACCCCAGATCATTCCTTTTAACGGTCGGCGGTTGAGGTGATGGAATTCCTTGGAAGACGGCGCTACCGTGACACGCGAGTTTTTGGGGCTCATCGTCGTAATTCGATCTCCCGATCTCCCCATCTCCGTGTTTCCCGATCTCCCCATCTCCGTGTCTCCCCATCTCCGTGTCTCCCCATCTCCGTGTCTCCCCATCTCCGTGTCTCCCCATCTCACTATCTTCCCGTCCTACGCCATTGCCCCGGTAATCCTCACATCCAATCCGTTCTCGATGATGAAATCGTAGACCACCGAAGGCACGAGGTGGTCCCATCGTCCGTTTTCCGCGATCAGGTCCCGGACCTGCGTGCTTGTGGCGAAGCGTTCCGACATGCTTTTTCTCCACATGACATCCACTTGCAGGCCCATGGAGAGAAACAGCTCCGTCTCTCGTTCTCCCTGTTCGCCGTAAATCGGCATGAAGAAGACCGCGTCCATGGGGACGTAATATTTCAGGAATTCGGGGCGATCCAGGGGAAAGGGCACCACCGCGAATTCTTCCTGGGGCACGCCTGCCGCAGCCAGTGCTTTGCGAAGCATCAGGAGCCTCTCGAAGTAGGTGAACGGGCTGATCTCCTGAAGGGCCTGGGGGGAGTCGCCGGCTTCGGGGATCGACCTCGGGTCCGGCATGGTGACGCCCACGTACAGGAAATCGCATCGTTTCTTTCCGGCCATAAGCCATTCCATGTGCCCGTGATGCACGGGTTGAAACCGGCCGTGTATGACGCCGGACTTGCATTTTGACGGCATTGTATTCTCCTCGCGGTTGCGCCCGGTGGAGCGTTTCCCCGCGTTTGTTGACTTTTAACGCATACGCAATTATTTATGTTGCCATTGCATCGGCGATAGTACCACTTCGGTTCGAATGTATCAAACCGCGTTTTCGCAAAAATACAAACCATCGTTTACGGGAGAGCGCCCGGACGATATACCCAAGGAGGCGTTGGATGGAGGAAAATACGGCTGAAAAAATCTTGAAAGGGGCCATCCTGCTGGAAATCAGAGGCAAGTCGTTTTATCAGAAAGTCGCAAACGACGCGCAGAGCGAGGCTGTCAGAGACTTTTTCGAACAAATGGCGGGAGAAGAGGAAAACCATATCAAGGTCCTGTCCCACCAGTACAAGGAATACAAGGCCAACCGAAAATTCGACCCGGAGGCCGTACCCTCCCAGGAAAAATCCGACGCGGCAGACAAGGTCCTCACCGACAAGCTGAAGGATCAGATTTCCGCCGCAGGTTTCGAGTCCGCCGCCATTTCCGCCGCCATGGCCATGGAGCGCGACGCGATCAAGTATTATTCGCAGCGGGCCGAGGAATCCGACGACGACGGGGAAAAGGCGCTGTACAAATGGCTCTCCGACTGGGAGACCGGCCATTTGAACATGCTCGTGGACATCGACAAGGCCTTGACCGAGAAAGTCTGGAACGACAACCAGTTCTGGCCTTTCTGATTTTCGGACGGTCCTGGGATGGAATTTCGATATTGTCCGCTGTGCGGAAATCCCGTCGTTGAAATCGAGAAAGACGGCGCCAAGCGGTGGTATTGTTCCCGCTGCGACAAAAAACACTATAGAAACCCCACCGTGGGTGTGGCGGGCGTCCTTGTCGAACGGGGACGCCTGCTTTTGGTCAAGCGCGCAGAGGGCGTTTCCTACGCGAACCAGTGGTGCATTCCGTGCGGTCACGTGGAGTGGGGCGAGGACGTTCGGGAGGCGTGCCGACGGGAATTTCTGGAGGAAACGGGAATAGAGGCGACGGTGGGGCCGGTCATAGCGGTCCACTCCAATTTTCACGACCCGCGGCAGTTAACGGTGGGGATTTGGTTTCGGATGGAGCGCGTCGGGGGAAAGCTCGGGGCGGGCGACGACGCCTCCGACGCCCGTTTTTTTACGCTGAACAGTATTCCGGAAAAGATGGCTTTTCCGACCGACCTGCTGGTGATCGAAGAATTAAAAGGCCTCTAACGGCCGGCGTTGACGATCAGAATGTCGTCCTGGAAGCTTCCGAATTGTTCGAGACCGTCCTTGGTCACCAAGTGGGTGTTTTCGATTCCCACGACCCCTTTGCCGGGAATTACCAGCTTCGGTTCCAGCGCGATGGTCATCCCTTCCTTCAACTTCATTTTCTGGTTTTTCGCCAGAATGGGGTACTCGTCGAGTTCCAGCCCCACGCCGTGGCCGACGAACCGTATGCGCTCATCTCCAAAACCCATGAAATAATCGTAGACGTTCTTGCTGCGCACGTAATCCAGGCATAGTTCGAAAATCTCGCCACCAGTGCGCCCCGCCTTGGTTTCCTTCTTCAGGCGTTCTTGCAGGTCGAGCATGAGGCCGTGGGCTTTTCGCAGTTCCGGGGAGATATCTCCCAGGCAGAAGATGCGGGCCTGGTCCGAAATGTAGCCGTCCTGGGCGAACACGTAGTCGATCAGGACCGGTTCGTTGGCTTCGATTGTTTTGAAGCCTGCGCCCTGTGCTACTGCGGGCGTGACTCCCGTCCCGCCGGTGGGCGATGCCAGAAAGCTTGGCACGGCCCCGGCTGTGCCGGACATGATGTGTCCGTAGAAAAGCTCTCCTCCCCACATGCGCATGCGTACGATTCCCTGGTGGCCTCGCTTGCGCGCCTCCGCCTCGATCATCCCCGCGAAAGCCACCTCGGCGAGGCCCGGTTTCAAATGATCCGGCACCGTCGCGAAGACCTCATCCGCCAATCTCGCCGATGTTTTCAATTTCTCGATCTCGTAAGGCGATTTCACGGCGCGGACCGTGCGAATATCGTGGGAGATATCGACAATGCGCGTTTTTTCGAAGATTTTACGGTACCCGTCGAACAGATTCACGGGAAGCACATCCAGTTCCATGCCCATTTTTGCTGGAATTGCGAACCCGAATTCTTTGAGAATGTCCGGAATCGCTTTGGGGGAAGGAAGATATGCGATGCGGCCCAACGGGCTTTCCGCTTCGGCCCGCAGCAAGCTCTTTTTGACCATGAGTACGGAGCCGCCTTCGACGGGTATGAACAAGTGGGCCAGCTGGATGGTTCCGGAGAAATAGAACAGGTCGGTGTTTTGCACGATCAAGGCTGCCTCGACCCCGGAGCCTTTCATGCGCGTTTTCAGGTTTTCGATTCTTTGTTCGATCTCGGACAGGGGGGTCTTGCTTGTTCCGAAGTTTTCCATGCTATTTTCTTTCAAGATGGTATTGGAAATTTCTGTCGTCCCTAACGGGACTTGGGGATGAGCCGGTTCGCAACCCCGGCAATGAATTGCCGGGCTATTGTCTGTCGTTCCTGCCGGGACTTTTCTGCCTCGCAATCTATATATGCGTCGCACATAAATTGATACCGCCTGTTTAGTTAATAAAGGCGGAATGAGTATCAATTCATGTGCCGAATATCTATAGATGGACAAGGAATGCTGCCGTTGTTGGGAAATCGCCTGTCTTCTATAATGAGGGACCCGGTTCCGAAATATAAAAAAGCGGTTCATCGCGGATTTGTGAGGAAAGGTGCCTCGATGGTAACCAGACCATCCTGGTCTGGTGTGTCTTGGCTTCGAGGGAGTGGCATATTCGTGGTACCGCGACAAGAGCTGGAAGCTCTGGTTACCTTTACCGCTCCCCACAAATCCGCGATGAACCAAAAAAGCAGAGGGGCGAACGCCCCTCTGCTTTTTCGTTCATGCATTCATGATATAGGCTAAATTAAATCATAGAAGACCTAATGATCACCGTGCTCTTGGGCTTCCTCGGCGACTTCTTCGCTTGCTTCGGCGGCCTCTGCGGGCTCCTGTTCTTCGGCGGCTTCGGATGCTGCGGCCTCTGCGGCGGCGGCTTCCGCAGCGGCAAGGGCCTCGGCTTCGGCCTTAGCGGCGGCTTCGGCTTCCGCTTCGCTTGCGGCAAGCTTTTCCTTGTATCCTTGCAGATATTCGATGCGGCTTTCGATCATGGCTTTTTCACGCTCGTCCATGTCCAAACGCATGGCTTCCTGGAGAATTCCGATGGCTACGGCAACATCCTTGGACGTTCCGCGTTTGACTGCGACATTGGCCTTGTATTGCAGCACCAGGGCCTCCATGGAATCCAGGCGGGAACTGACGGCGTCGCGTTGTTCTCCGGCGGTGGCGAACGCCATCGCCTGGTCCAGCGTGGCCTGGACCTTTTCCAGATCGGGCACGCCCTTGTCCGCGATCATGGCGTCGGCGCGGTCGATGAAATAATCGAACGCCATGGGCAGAACCTCTTCGGCTTCGTAGACGTCCTTGATTTCCTCGGGGACAGCCACTCCCTTGAGTTTCGCGATCATATCGGAACCCAGAGGCGCGAAGTTGCCCTGCCAGATCTCGATGCCGTTCTTGACGGGTTTGATGTAATACTTGGAATGGTTGTCAAAGCTGTAGCCGACAATGAGCAGCAGGATCAGGATGAATCCCGCCGCCGCGTATTTGATCATTTTTTCCATGGGATCGGAGACCTCCGTATCGTTTGGTGGTGGTTCGTCATATGAAACCGTGACTTTGGGACTTTCTTCCTTTTCTTCCGGCGCAGCCGTTTCCGGGGCTTTTTCCGGTTCGGCGGGCGCCTCCGTCTCTTTGGTTTCCGCCGTTTCGGGTTCCGGGGCCGGTTCGGCTGCAGCTTCCGGCTCCGGCACCGGTTCGGGTTCCGCTGGTTCCGGGGTCTTTTCCGCTTCGGGCTCTTTCGCCGGTTCCGGCGCGGGGGCTTTCTTTTCGGGCTCGGGCTCGGGTTCGGCCGGATGCTCCGGAGCGGGCGGGATTTCGAACTGGCGGAACATGATTTCCTTCAGACGGGCGGCCTCTTGCTTGTCGTCCGTGGAAATGATTGGCGGGGCTGTGTAGTCGCCCTTTTTCCTCTCGTCCGGTTTTTCCCGGCCTTCGACGGACAAGGGTTCATGGAATTTCCTGGCCATGATCTCCTTGATGTCCGGCGGTTCCTTGGGCTTTTGCTCCTTGGCTGGGGCGGGCTCCTGCGCAGGTTCTTCGGCGGCCTTTTCCTCGACCGGCTTTTCCTCCGGCGGTTCCGGTTCGGCGGCAGGCTCTCTCTTTTCCACCGGAGTTGTCAAGTCGATCTTTCTGAACAAAAGCTTCTTGAGCCAAGCAGCCTCTTCTTCGTCTTCGGTGTCGATCAGGGGAGGCGCCGCGTAGACGGGGGCTTCGATTTCCGAGACCGTGAAGAGCTTGTCCGCAGGCAGGGGCTGGAAGAATTTCCTGGCCATCACTTCCTTGTAATCCGCAGGTTCGGCAGCCGCTTTTTCTTCGGCCGGTTTCTGCTCGACGGGTTTCTCGGCCTTCTCTTCCTCCGGTTCTTCCTTCGGGGCCGGTTCCGGTTGTTTTGCAGGCTCTCTGGTTTCCACCGGGGTGGTCAGATCGATCTTTCTGAACAAAAGCTTCTTAAGCCAAGCGGCCTCTTCTTCGTCTTCGGTGTCGATCAGGGGAGGCGCTGAATAGTTGCGGGCTTCGATTTTCGGGACCGTGAAGAGCTTGTCCGCAGGCAGGGGCTGGAAGAATTTCCTGGCCATCACTTCCTTGTAATCCGCAGGTTCGGCGGAGGCTTCTTCTTCGACCGGTTTCTGCTCGACTGGTTTCTCTGCCTTTTCTTCCCCCGGTTCTTTTTCCGGGGCCGGTTCCGGTTGGTTTGCAGGCTCTCTGGTTTCCACCGGGGTGGTCAGGTCGATCTTTCTGAAGAGCAGCTTTTTGAGCCATGCGGCCTCTTCCTTGTCTTGCGATGAGATCAGAGGCGGGGCCGTGAAGTCTCTTTTTTCTTCGGGTACCTTGAAGAGTTCGGCTGGCGTTTCCTTTTCGAACTGTTTGAAAAGAATTTCCTTCAAGGTCGGTTTCTTTTGGGGAGCGGCCTTTTTGGCAGCGGCCTTCTTGCCCGGAGCGGCCTTTTTCGCAGCCGCTTTTTTCGCGGCGGCCTTCTTGCCCGGAGCGGCCTTTTTCGCAGCCGCCTTCTTTGCGGCGGCCTTTTTCGCGGGAGTCGCCTTTTTGGTTGCCGGGCCGGAGGCGGCCTTCTTATCTTCTTCCTTTTTCTTTGCGGCGGCTTTTTTCTTTTTCGAGGTTGATTTGATCAGACTTTTTTTTCCCATATTTTTCCCCTTGACGGATTGTCCTTTTCGCTTTCCAAAATTACAGTCTGGCAATGCTTTCGCCTTGCTAAAACGCATTCCCTATATCGAATCGCGCCGATTTTGTAAACATTTTTTTCCGGGTCGCGGCGTGTTGCGTTTTCCGGCGACAACGGTTCAAAAGGGCCAGATCGCAGGAATGAAAAGGGTGCCCATGATCAGGACCAGCAGGTTCAGGGGGATGCCCAGCTTCAAATAGTCGGTGAATTTATAGCTTCCGGGGCCGTAGACCATGAGGTTTGTCTGGTATCCGATGGGGGTGGCGAAACAGGCGCTGGCACCGAAACACAGGGCGATGACGAAGGGCTTGGGGGAAACCCCCAAGGAGAGGGCCGCGCTGACGGCGATGGGAAACAGGAGTACGGCGGTGGCGTTGTTGGACAGCAGCTGCGTGCCGATACTGGTCAGCAGGATGATACCCCCGAGCACGATCCGGGGACCCATTCCCTGGAACAGGCCCAGGAAGGCTTCGGCGTACATCGCGGACGCCCCCGTCCTCTCCATGGCGCTTCCCAATGCGATCATGGCGACGATCAACAAAAGGACGTCTCCTCGAAGAGCACGGTATGCGTCCTTGAGCTGGAGGCAGCCCGTGACAATCATGAGAAACACGGCGGTCAGCGCGCATACCATGATGTCTGCCAGCCCCCAGGTGGCGGCCGCCACCATGGCCCCGAAGATGGCGAGGGTCAGGCGGGCCTTGTTTTTGTGCAGGATTTCGTGATGGACGTGTTCCACCGGGATGAAATCCGCGTCGGAACGAAGACGCTCCAAGGCATCCCTTGTGCATCTGACCAGAACGATGTCCCCGATACGGATTCGCATGTGCCTCAGCTTCTGTTCCGAATAGTGCAGCCTGCGGCTTTTCACCGCGATGATGTGGATGTCTTTTCTCTTCTGAATGTGTGTATCCATGAGCTGGTCGCCGATCAGGGAGGATTGCGGCGGTATGATCAGTTCGATGATGACCCTGTCTTTTTCCGCAGCGGAAAAATTGAGTTTCCGGTCCTCGTGGGGCAAGACTGCGTTGCTGTCGTTTAGAATCGCCACGAAATCGCTGGCCGCCCCTTTTACCAGCAGGATGTCCCCATTTTTGGCCTTCACTTTTCGGTTCGGATAAAAAATATGGGAGTCCCGCACGATTTCAAACAAGCGCAGGCTCGGATATTTCGGCGACAGCTCGTCTGTGAACTCCATGCCGATCAGGTCGCTTTTTTCCGTGACCGTCAATTCCGCCAGATACAGCTTGTGGCTGCTGTCTTCCAGGTCGCAGATGGGCGCGGCGTGCGACGGCATCAGGCGGCTGGCGGAAAAATACATGATGGCTATCCCCAGAATGGCCACGGGAACTCCGAGAGCGGCCAGTTCGAACATGGAAATGGCCCCGTATCCGGATGCCTCGCTCAAGTCCTTGACGATGATGTTGGTGGATGTTCCGATCAGGGTGCAGGTGCCTGCCAGTATGGACGCGTAGGACATGGGAATCAGGACTTTGGACGGACTCAGGTCGAATTCGCAGCTCAGGTTCAGAATGATCGGTATAAAAAGTACCACGACCGGTGTGTTGTTGATGAAGGCCGATGCGGCGGCGACGATCAGCAGGATCATTAGAAACGCCAGCTTCGGGTTGCCCTTGGAGTGCCTGGCGATCTTTTCGGTCACAAAGCCCAGCGCGCCGGTGCGCACCATGGCCTGGCTCAACAGAAACATGGCCCCCACGGTGACCACGGCCGGATTGGCGAAGCCCGCCACCGCCTCCTCGGGACTCGCCACGCCGGTCACGGCAAGCGCCATGATGATCCCGATCGACGTGATGTCCACCGCCAGTTTTTCGCTGATCAACAGAAAAAGCGCCGCGACCAGTATGATGGATACGATCCAGATTTCCATGGCATCACCCCTCCTTGCGTCTGTAGGCCAAAACGTAACGATCAAGGGTAATGTTTAATGGAAATTATTCAACGCATACGGCTTTCGGGGGGGATTTTTCGGAGACCGATGTCTCCGGGACCGGTTCGGACCACAACTGGGCGATCAGCATGCCCGCGAGCATCAGGCCGCATCCGGCAAGCCCTCTCAAGCCCATGGTTTCGTCCAGCAGGAGCCATCCGAACACCGCGCCGAAGACGGCTTCCAGGCTGAGAATGATGGCCGCGTGGATGGCGGGGGCGTCTTTTTGGGCCACTACCTGGAGGGTGTAGGCCGTACCCACGGATAGAACGCCGCCATACAGGATGGGGATCGCGGCGCCTTGCAGGCCCGCCATGCTTACGGTTTCGGTGAATGTCGCCCCGGTCAGGCTCAGGAAGGAACAAACCGCAAATTGCGCGCAAGCCAGGCGCACGGTGTCTATTTTCGGGCAAAAGCGGCTCAGGATGATTACGTGCAACGCCCAGAAGAACGCCCCCAGAAGGACCCAGAAATCCCCTGCCGCCAGGGTGAAGGATTCCGTCACGCTCAAAAGATACAGGCCGACCAAAGCCAGGGCCGCGCCGAACCACCCGCCCAAGGTCGGGCGCATGCCCAGGAAAAGGCCGAAGATCGGAACGATGATCACGTAGAGGCCCGTGATGAAACCGGCCTTGCCGGCGGTGGTGTAGATCAGTCCCACTTGCTGGAGGGTTGCGCCCGCGAAAAGTGCGGTCCCTGCGATCAGGCCGCCTTGCAGCAAGGGAAGAAACGCCTGCTTGCAGGACTTGCCTCTGCCGTTTCTCCACTTGATCACCGGGATCAGCACCAGCGCGCCCAGCGCGAATCGGATGCCGTTGAAGGTCAAAGGCCCCACGTGATCCATGCCGACTCGTTGCGCCACGAAGGCGCTTCCCCATATGGCGGCGGTCAGCAGAAGAAGCATGTCCGCCTTGTATACGCTTTTTTTCATGATGTGGCCGGAAGGACCTCCTCCTTGAGCATGCAGCACGCCACGCGATATTCCGGCGCGCCGTTTTCGTCGTAGCCGATGTTGTCCGGCTGGACGATCTTGTTCATGACGCAGCCTTCCGGCACGGAAAGCGGGAACAGGTCGCTTTCGTTGATTTTCGGCCGCGCGGTCAAAGCATCGTCGATAAATTCCATCCCGTGGATGGGATAGTCCTCGCAAAGCGGGCAACGGTAGACTCTGCCGTTGGGAAATATGAAATAGTTGTCCGCGACCAGGCCCGCGCAATCGAACGTCTCGCCGGGGGAAAGATACACTTTGGGATAGGTCGCGATCACGCCCCTTTCCGCCGCTTTTATCGCGACTTCCGGCACCGTGGCCATCCAGCGCTCGCGGGAAACCTGGAGATCGTCCTTGCCTTTCTCCACCGCCTTGGCCGATTCTCCCCGTATGCCGATCACCTGGATGAAGAACCTCTGCACCCCCAGTTGCTCCAGCAGGGGCGGCATCCGATGCAATTGCCCGATGTTCTCTCCGCTCACCGTGTAGATCAGCGAGGCGCGGAACCCCTTGGAAACGGCCTGGCGAATCCCGGCGGTGCATTTTTCAAAGCAGCCCTTGCCCCGGATGGGGTCGTTGGTCGCCGGGTCCGGGCCGTCCAGGCTGAAACTGAAATAATCGACCTCTTTCGGCGCGACCTTGTCCAGAACGTCATTGAACAAGTACCCGTTGGTATCGACGGTCACAGAACCGTATCCCAGTTTTCTCGCGATTTTGATGGCTTGCGGCAAATCGGGATGGAGGGTCGGTTCTCCCCCCAGAAAAATGACGTTGGCGGCGTTGCCCTTGTCGGAGAACGCCTTGAGCCAGGTTTCTATCCGGGATATGGAAAGGCTTTGGCTTCCGTGCTGGGAAGGGTTGACATAGCAGTGTTTGCACTTGAGATTGCATTTCGTGAGAATGTGGAAGAAAACGTTGGTCGAGTTTTTGGAAAACGACACGGTCCTTCCGCGCACGGCGTTGGAAGCTTGCATTTAATCGGTCTCTTTCTCCAAGCCCAGATTGATCAGTTTCTTCTTGCACCTGATGAGTTCTTCGTTGGTGAGCCTGAGCCTGGCCGACGTATATTCGGAAAAAATTTTGAACAGAAACAGCAGCAGTTCGGTCCTTTCATCCTGGTTCTGAAGCCTGTCCTTGGCGGAGGTATCCACCGCCAGGCACATGGTCTTCTCCAAGGCGAGAACGGATGCGGAACGGGCTTCGCCCGTGATGATCCGCATCTCCCCGAAAATTTCGCCGGGTTTTTTCAACCGGGCGATCTCGACCCCGTCCTTGGAGATTTTCACGGAGCCGTTCAGCATGAAGTAGAGCCAGGGGTCGTCGTCGCCCTGCCGTATGATGCGCTCGCCTTCGAAGTAGGTGCGAATCTTGCTCAACCGCAGCAACCCCCCGAGCTTCTGGGCCTCGAAATTGTGCAGGCCCGGAATGGTCATTAAAAGCTGAATGTTCTTGACATTGTCCTGGAGATACTTGGTTTCGAGCATGTTTGGACCTCCTTGAGGCGTTTTGTCACAGTGCTTCGAGACAATCCTTGGTTAATGCTTCGTCGAATTCGACCGGATAGCACCCGTCGAAGCAGGCTTTGCAAAAATGGTTCTCCGGGCGTTGGATGCCGGTGGCCTCCAGAAGTCCGTTCAGGCTGAGATAGGCGAGAGAGTCCAGGCCGAGATAGTCGCGCAGTTCTTCCACGGATTTGCTGCTGGCGATGAGTTCTCCGCTGGTCGAAAAATCGATTCCATAGTGGCAGGGAAACCTGTGCGGCGGGCCGGCGACACGCATATGGACCCGCTTGACCCCCAGTTCCCGCAGGGCCTTGACCCTGGTTTTGGCCGTTGTTCCCCGGATGATGGAATCCTCGATGATAATGATGTCCTTTCCCTTCAAAAGTTCCCGGACCGGGTTCAGCTTCACGCGAACCCCGAAGTCTCGCATGCTTTGGGAGGGTTGAATGAATGTCCGGCCGACGTAGTGGTTTCGAATCATGGCCATTTCGAGGGGGATTCCCGATTCCTCGTGGTAGCCCAGGGCTGCGTAGTTACCGGAGTCGGGAAAGGGCATGACCAGGTCGGCGTCCACCGGCGACTCCTGGGCCAGCCGCTTGCCGTGGGCCTTTCTCGCTTGATATACGTTCTTGCCGTAAATGGTGCTGTCCGGCCGCGCGAAATAGATGAATTCGAAGATGCAGAACGACTTCACCGGCTGGATGGACGTCTTGATGCTTCTGATTCCGTTGTCGTCGATGATCACGATTTCTCCCGGATCCAGTTCCCGGATGAACTCCGCCTGAACCAGGTCCAGCGCGCAGGATTCCGAAGACAGGATGTAGCTGCCGTTCAGCCTGCCCAGGCACAGCGGACGAAATCCGTTGGGATCCTTGATTCCGATCAGTTCGCCCCGATTGGTCAATACGACGAAGGAAAAGGCGCCTTTCAGGTTTTCCACGGTTTCGACCAGTGCTTGTTCGAAACCGTGCTTCAGGTTCTTTACGAACAGATGAAGCAGCACTTCGCTGTCCATGGTGGTTTGAAAGATGGACCCGGCCTCCTCCAGTTCGTTTTTCAACGTGTGGGCGTTGACCAGGTTGCCGTTGTGGGCGATGGCGTAAGATCTTTTCCGATGGTGGACCACGAAAGGCTGGGCGTTGGTCAAAATGGAGCTTCCGGTGGTTGAATATCTGACGTGGCCAATGGCGGTGGATCCCTGAAGCTGATCCAGGTGGATCTCGTCGAAAACTTCGGGCACCAGTCCCATGCCTTTGTGAGACACGATGCCGCCGTCTTTTATCACGGCGATGCCGGCGCTTTCCTGGCCCCTGTGCTGCAAGGCGTAGAGTCCGAAATAGGTGAGTTTCTCCGCCTCCGGGTGCCCGTGGACACCGAAGACGCCGCAGCTTTCGCGGGGCTTGTCGTAGTCGGTCATTGTTTTACATCCCTTGTCGGTCGGTTTCGCTGTTGTACTCCTGAAGGGTTTTAACAGATAGCTTGCGTTCCTTCAACGCGGTAATGGCCTTGCAGATCGCCAGGGCGCCTGCGATGGTCGTTGTATAAGGCAGCTGGTATTTCAGGGCGGCCCGCCGGAGCTGGTAGCCGTCGCGCTTGGCGTCGTCGCCCGTGCCGGTGTTGATCACCAGCTGGATTTCCCCGTTCATGATGGCGTCCACCACGTGGGGGCGTCCCAGGGACACCTTGTTCACCGTCTTGTTTTCCAGCCCGTGGTCCGCCAGGAACCGGGAGGTGCCTTCGGTGGCCACGATGTCGAAGCCCATCTTCTTGAACTGTGCGGCGACCGGAAGCACGGAGTCCTTGTGGTTGTCCTTCACGCTGACGAACACGGTGCCGGATGTCGGCAGCTTCTGGCGAGCGCCGAACTGGGATTTCGCGTATGCGATACCAAAATCCAGATCGATCCCCATGACTTCTCCGGTGGATTTCATCTCCGGCCCCAGGAGGGTATCGACGTTGGGGAACCGGTCGAACGGCAGCACCGCCTCCTTGACGGACACATGCTCGGGCACGACCTCCTTGGTCAGCCCCAGTTCCTCCAGGGTCTTTCCGATCATCACCTTGGTGGCCAGCTTGGCCAGGGGAACCCCCGTGGCCTTGCTCACGAAGGGAATGGTGCGCGACGCCCTCGGGTTGACCTCCAGCACGAACAGCTTGTTTCCCTTGATGGCGTACTGGACGTTCATGAGGCCGATCACCCCGAGTTCTGCGGCCATGGCCTTGGTGGCGGCGGTAACTTCGGCGAGCATCTCTTTGGAAACGCTGTAGGGCGGAAGCACGCAAGCCGAGTCGCCGGAATGGACCCCCGCCTCCTCGATGTGCTCCATGATCCCGCCGATGACGGTGGTCTTGCCGTCGGAGATGGCATCCACATCCAGTTCTACGGCGTCCTCCAGAAACTTGTCGATCAGGACCGGGTGCCCGGACGACGCCAGGATGGCCTGGGCCGTGAAATTCTCCAGCTCCTTCTGGTTGTAGACGATCTTCATGGCCCGTCCGCCCAGAACGAAGGAGGGCCGCACGATCACCGGGTACCCGATTCTCCGGGCGACCTCCACGGCGCCTTCGATGGTCTTGGCGGTGCCGTTGGCGGGCTGCACCAGCCCCAGCTTGTTGAGCATGGCCTGGAAAAGCTCGCGGTCCTCGGCGCGGTCGATGCTTTCCGGCTGCGTGCCGATGATGGGCGCGCCGGCGGCCTGAAGCGGCGTGGCCAGGTTCAGGGGCGTCTGCCCCCCGAACTGCACGATAATGCCGTCGGGCTTCTCCGTCTCCACGATGTGAAGCACGTCCTCCTTGGTCAACGGCTCGAAATAGAGCTTGTCCGAGGTGTCGTAGTCTGTGCTGACCGTCTCGGGGTTGCTGTTGACCATGATGCTTTCCACGCCCTCTTCCCGCAGGGCGAAGGAGGCGTGAACGCAGCAATAGTCGAACTCGATGCCCTGTCCGATCCGGTTGGGGCCGCCGCCCAGAATCATCACCTTCTTGCGGTCCGACACACGGGCTTCGTCTTCGAATTCGTAGGTGGAGTAATAGTAGGGCGTCGCGGCCTCGAACTCGGCCGCGCAGGTGTCCACCAGCTTGTATACCGGGCGAATCTTCGATTTTTTTCTCCAGGCCTTGATGCCGTCTTCGGAATTTTTGGAGAGGCATGCGAGCTGAATGTCCGAATATCCCCAGGACTTGGCCTTTCGAAGCTGTTTTTCGGTAATGTTCGGCCCGGCTTCCTTCAACTCGAGTTCCATGTCCACGATCTGCCTCAGCTGGTAGAGAAACCAGGGATCGATCTTGGTCAGCTGGTAGATTTCGTCGATGCCCAGGCCGTTTAACATGGCGTGGCGCAGATAGAAGATGCGCTGGGAGTTGGGCACGGCGAGCTTTTTCTTGATGTCCGATATGGCGGGCGGCCCGCCCTCGGAGTCGTTGGGGTTCGTTATCTCCTTGCCGTCGGCCCCGAAGCCGTACCTGCCGATTTCAAGAGACCGCAGCCCTTTTTGCAGCGCTTCCTTGAACGTGCGGCCGATGGCCATGGTTTCCCCCACCGACTTCATCGCCGTGGTGAGCAGGTCCTCGGTCTCGGGAAACTTTTCGAAGGTCCATCGCGGGATTTTCACCACGCAGTAGTCCAGGGTGGGCTCGAAGGAGGCCTTGGTTTCGCCCGTGATGTCGTTGGCGATTTCGTCCAGGGTGTATCCGACGGCCAGCTTGGCCGCGATCTTGGCGATGGGAAACCCGGTGGCCTTGGAGGCCAGCGCGGAGCTTCGGGAAACCCTGGGGTTCATTTCCACCACGACCATCTCGCCGTTGTCCGGGTTGATGGCGAACTGGACGTTGGACCCGCCGGTATCGACCCCGATCTCCCTCATGATGGCGATGCTTGCGTCGCGCATGTGCTGGTATTCACGGTCGGTCAGGGTCTGGGCCGGGGCCACCGTGATGCTGTCTCCCGTGTGAATTCCCATGGGGTCCATGTTTTCGATGGAGCAGATGATCACCACGTTGTCGGCGTGGTCGCGCATCACTTCCAGCTCGTACTCTTTCCACCCGAGCACGGATTCTTCCAGCATGATCTGGGTGATGAGGCTTGCGTCCAGGCCCGCCTTGGCCCAGACCTCCAAGTCCTCGGCGTTGTAGGCCACGCCGCCGCCCGTGCCGCCCAGGGTGAAGCTGGGCCTGACGATGATCGGAAAACCGATGTCGGCTGCGATCTGGCGGGCTTCCTCCATGTTCGTGGCGATGCCGCTTCGGGGAATGCGCAGGCCGATCTTTTCCATGGCGTGGCGGAACAGGTCCCGGTCCTCGGCCTTCTTGATGGATTCCACCGAAGCGCCGATCATCTCCACGCCGTATTTGTCCAGAATGCCGGTCTTGGCGACCTCGATGGCCGTGTTCAGGCCAGTCTGGCCCCCCAGGGTCGGAAGCAGCGCGTCGGGGCGCTCTTTCTCCACGATCATGGAGACGAATTCCGGGGTGACCGGCTCCACGTAGGTGCGGTGGGCCATCTCCGGGTCCGTCATGATGGTCGCCGGGTTGCTGTTGACCAGGACGATCTCGTAGCCTTCCTCCTTCAACGCCTTGCACGCCTGCGTGCCCGAATAGTCGAACTCGCAGGCCTGGCTGATGATGATGGGACCGGCCCCGATGATCAGAATTTTGTGAATATCGTTTCTTTTGGGCATGTTCTTATTCTGTCGAATGTTTGTCGTTTCGGGAGTGCGAGAGGCGAAGGAGACCGGTTCCGGAACGCCGACGGCCTTGGCCATTCGACCCCTCGCATATCGCGTTCTATTTCATCAAATCCTTGAACTCGTGAAACAGGTACGATGCGTCGTGGGGGCCGGGAGAAGCTTCCGGATGGTACTGCACCGCGAAAAGAGGCAGCTTCTTGTGCCTGAAACCTTCCAATGTGTTGTCGTTCAGATTCACGTGGGTGATTTCCACCTGGTTGGCGTCCATGGTGTCGATGTCCACCGCGAAACCGTGGTTCTGGGACGTGATCTCCACTTTTCCGGTCGAAAGGTTCTGGACCGGCTGGTTTGCGCCCCGGTGGCCGAACTTCAGCTTGAAGGTCTTTCCTCCCAGTGCCTGGCCCATGAGCTGGATGCCGAGGCAGATGCCGAACATGGGACGGTAGTCCAGCAGATCCCGGATGGTCTTCACGGCGTAATCCACCGGTTCCGGGTCGCCGGGGCCGTTGGATAGGAATATGCCGTGAGGAGACATGGCCTGGACGGTTTGCGCGCTGGTTTTCGCCGGGACCACCACCACTTCGCAGCCGGCGGCAGTCAGGCTTCTCAGGATGTTGTACTTGATGCCGAAATCGAATGCCACCACGGATTTTCTGTCCTTGCGAAATCGCCAGGCGGTCTTGTCCAGCGGTTCCTTTTCCGGGTCGAGAAATTGCGGGGCTTCGCCGGTCCAGCGGTAGGGCCGCTCGGTGGTGACCACCCCGGCCAGGTCCTGCCCCTCCATGCGGGGCGTCTCCCGCACCCGCGCGAGCAAGGACGACGGGTCCAGGTCGCTGGTGGAGGCGATGGCCCGCATGGCCCCCCGCGTGCGAAGGTGCCGGGTCAGGGCGCGGGTGTCGAACTCCTCCAGCCCCAGGATTCCCTGGCTCTTCAAGTAGTCCGCCAGGGTCTGCTTGGAACGATAATTATAGGGGAACGGCTGATATTCGCGGATCAGGAACGCGGCGACCTGTATCCTGTCCGATTCCACATCCTCGAAATTCACGCCGTAGTTTCCGATGAGAGGGTAGGTCATGGTCACCATCTGGCCCCGGTACGAAGGGTCCGTCAGGACCTCCTGGTAACCCGACATGCTCGTGTTGAAAACCGCCTCCCCCCAAGTCTCGCCCGGACCGGTGAAACTCTGGCAGGCAAACGTCTTTCCGTCTTCCAATACCAACAATGCTTCCATATTTATCTCGTAAAAGCCCTGTAATTCGGCCCTTGTAAATTTAGAAAATGAACTCCGCCTCGTTCCCGCGCTCTGCGTGGGAACGCCTGCCGGATACTCCGCGTCCGGTCCGTCGATGCGGCCACTCCTGTCTTGATTAGAGCGTACCTATATGCAAACCAAAGCGAAATGTCAATAAATCGCTTCATCCCAAGGGCGTATTCTCCAACAGGTTCCAGATGCCGCAGGGGCATGCTCCGGCGCAAAAGCCGCAGCCGATGCACAGATTCTCGTCCACCACGTACTCGTAGGCGCCGTCTCCCAGGTCCTTTCGCGAGATGGCCGCCTTGGGGCAGATGTTCTCGCAAATGCCGCAATCCCGGCATGCGCCGCAGGAGGAGCACTGCGCGCCGCAAGAGTGCGTGTCCGAAAATTGCGTGATCCTCGGGTCGAAATATTCCAGCGTCACCCGTTTCTTGTCGATCATCTGGCGGGTGTCGCTCATGGGGCGCTTTCCTTCGAATATATCGCAAATGGCCTGCGCGGCCTTTCTTCCCGCGCCGATGGCGTCGGTGATCAGGCCCGGCCTGACTGCGTCGCCGATGGCGAAAATCTGGGATTCCGTCGTCTGGTAATATTCGTTGACCGTGATATAGCCCCGCTCCACGCCCACCGAGTCGGGCAGAAACGCAAGATCGGGGGCGTCGCCGATGGAGATGAACACCGTATCGGCGGGCAGTACCTCGCCGGACTGCAACACCACGCCTTCCTCCGTGATCTCCTTGGTGAAGCAGGGCCACTTGAATTTCGCGCCTGCTTTTTCGGCTTCGTCGCGCTCCTTGCCGAAGGACAACGGCTCCTGGATGTCGATCAGGGTGATGTCCTCGGCCCCCAGCCGGTGGGCTTCGGTCGCCACGTCGCAGCCCACGTTGCCCGCGCCGATGACCACCACCTTTTTCCCGACTTCGGCCTTGCCCGCCTTGGACCGGATCAGAAAATCGTTGGCCGGGACCAGGCGCTCCCTGCCGGGGACCGGAAGGATTCTCGGTTTCTGCGCGCCTGCGGCGATCACGACGAAATCGAAGTCGTCTAAAAGCCTTTCCACCTCTTCCTTGGAAAGCTCCTGCTTGAGATGGACGTGGGGGATGACCTCGCGAACGCGATCCAGTTCCTTGTCCACGACCTCCTTGGGAATTCTGCTCTGGGGAATCATGGAGGATATCTTGCCGCCCAGGACTTCGGACATGTCGTATACGACTGCCTTGTGGCCTTTTCTTCTGAGCTGCCAGGCGGCGGAAATGCCTGCGGGACCGCCGCCGATCACCGCCACGGTTTTTCCGGACTCGGGGGGAAGTTCCGGCGTCTTGGCGTCGATGCTGGCCTTGCCCAGCACCGTGATGTCCACCGACGGCATGGCCATGAGCTGGCGCGTGCAGGACTGCATGCACAGGTTGGGGCACAGGTACCCGCAGACGGTGGCCGGAAAGGGCGTGTAGGCAAGCGCCATGTCCACCGCTTCGTCCACGTGGCCCTCGCGCACCAGCCGCCACCGGTCCTGCACCGGAATGCCGCTGGGACACGACGATTCGCAGGGCGCCGCGTATTTCTTGTTCTCCCAGACCGGCACGTACCGACGCAGTTCGCCCGTGACGATCAGTCCGATGGGGCTTCTGTCCAGGTCGGTCAAGTCGCCGATCAGGCCGCCTTGTCCCAGCTCCTTGTCCCAGACCTCCTTCCGGAACGACGCCATGGAGCGCCTCTGCTTGGCCACTCTCTCCTGGGGGGGCCTGGCTGCGAGAAGCTGCCACTGGGAACGGTCGGTAAGGCTTTCCAGCAGGTCGGTCTTGCCGATTCTTTCCAGGAATATCTTCAGGTTGCAGGTCAGCCATTTCCAGTCCCCGTCCTCGATGGGGACCAGTTTGGCGTCGGACTGGCTGTAGCCGCCGTGGGGGCCCCGGAAAAACACCTTGCCCCCCACCATGCCCACGAACGGGCGATAGCCGAGTATGTTGTCGGGATTCTGGGGGTTCACGCCGCAGACCACGGCGGTGCCGCCCGCCATGAATTCGCCGAAATAGTCGCCTACAGAACCCAGAACCCACAGCTCGGGCGGCGTGAAACGGGGGTTGGCCTTGGTCATGGTCATGCCCCGGGCGCCGATGTTACCCTCGATGTAGATCTTTCCCTGGGCCATGGCGTTGGCCACGCCGTTTCCCGCATGACCATGGATCACGATCTGGGCGCCGGCGTTGAGCCAGCCCACGTCGTCGGAACCGGGTCCCATCACCTCGATATTGGTGTTGGGAAAGCCCATGGACCCCGTGCGCTGTCCCGGAGGACCCTCGATGCGGATATGAACGGTGTCGTCTCCCGCCTTCCAGAGACGCCCTCCGATGCCGTGCTGACCGTACGCCTCGACCTGGATCTGACGATGGCCGTGGACCACGGCCTCCTGGATCCTCTCCTCCAGCACACGGGATTCGAGCCTCGCGCCGTTTTCCTTTCCCGAAATGATATAAAATTGCTTATCCAGCATTTGATTTGTCTCCTGTCATCCTGTCACGTCGCCGCGAAATTTACACCACGTACTTGATGGACAAACGGTCCGCAGCCGCCTTGTCGTTGATTCCCAAGGCGTCGGACATGCCGATGGGAAGAGCGGTGGAACGGCCCAGCGGCGCCACGATCTTCTTCAGCTCGGTGTCGAAGCTCAAATAGACGTCCACCACGCGCTCGGCCACCTTTTCCGGGTCGAGCCTGCGGTACAGGCGCGGGTCCTGCGACGTGATTCCCTTGGGGCACAGGCCGATGTTGCAGATGTTGCAGCGGTCGGTCTCGGAGCCGACGCAGCCTGCGGCGGCCTGCATGATGTATTTTCCCATGTGCACCCCGCTGGCCCCCAGCATGATCAGGGCGGCGGCGTTGGCGGCCAGGTTGCCGGTCTTGCCCACCCCGCCTGCGGCGAACAGGGGTATCTCGTTTTGCTTGCCCACCTTGCACAGGGTCAGGTAGGCGTCCCGGAGATTGCTCGCGATGGGATGTCCCATGTGGTTCATGGAGACGTTGTAGGCCGCGCCGGTCCCGCCGTCCTCGCCGTCGATGGTCAGCCCGGCGGCATAGGGGTTCCGGGTCAGGTTGTTTAGGACCGCCATGGCCGTGGATGTCGCGGAAATCTTGGGATACACCGGCACGCGGAAGCCCCAGGCCATGTACATGCTCTGGATCATCTTGGCCACCGACTCCTCGATGGAGTACTGGGTCTGGTGGGTGGGCGGGCTCGGAAGGCTCACCCCCGTGGGAACGCCCCGGATGGCCGCGATCAGCTTGTTGACCTTGTACCACATCAGAAGCCCGCCGTCGCCCGGCTTGGCCCCCTGGCCGTACTTGATCTCGATGGCGCACGGGTCCGCCTTCATCTCGGGAATCGCATGGATGATCTCGTCCCAGCCGAAATAGCCGCTGGCGATCTGCAAAATCACGTATTTCAAGAACCGGCTGCGTAACAGGCGCGGAGGACACCCGCCCTCGCCGGTGCACATTCGCACCGGCATGTTCAGTTCCTCGTTCAGGTACGCCACCCCCATCTGGAGCCCCTCCCACATGGTGGGCGACAACGCGCCGAAGGACATGGCGCCGATGACCAGGGGATAAATTTCGCGAACCGGCGGGACCCACCCGTGGGTGCGCAGGGCCTCGATCTGGTCCTCCGGGGAAAGCACCCGGCCCAGGAGAGTCCGAAGCTCGAACTCGTGGCGCCCGGCGTCCAGGGCCGGATCCGTGAGCATGGAGATGCGGGTGAACTTGATATGGTCCAGGATTCCTTTCGGGTCGTTTCTGCGTCCGCCCCTGCTTCGCGGCGTGCCGCCCCGGTTGATATGGAATCGCTGCTTGTCGATCTCGTCTCCCCGCATGGGGATGATCGCGTCGTTGGGACACACCAGGTTGCACATGCCGCAGCCGATGCAGGCGTACGCCGGGTCCGTCTTCTGGCGAATGCCGTTGTATACCTTATAAGATGTGGACGGCTTTTCGGCCAGGTTCACCGGGTTTTCCACGATTCTCTTCCGAAACACCCCCAGCTCGATGGCCTGGACCGGGCAGACCGCCGTGCAGCTCCCGCAGAGCGTGCATTTTTCCTTGCTCCACTGTATCTGCCAGTACAGGTCCTTTACACCTAGTGAAGACGGGGTAATGGCTGTGTTTGACGACATATGTTAACCTCCTGTCGATCCGGACCCACGATGGCCGTGTCCAGATGCATCGGTTGGAAATCCTTGGTTTTGTCCCGATCCGGAATGGCGGCGTCCAGACCGCAAATCTCCGACGAAAACGCGTACGTGCCGGGTTTTCCCCCCACCACGCCGGGACGAAGCTTCTTGCGATCCTGCAACATGAACAGGCTGTGGTCGGGAAGACTGCCGATGACGCAGTTGGGACCGTCGATGGTCAGTTTCCGACAGCTCCTCTTCAAATGGCGCAAGAACTCGGCGTCCGGGTGCTTCTCCAAATCATTCTCCTGCAAAGGCGTGATCACGTGCTTGTACCACGGCAGATCCAGCTTCAGCGTCTCCATGCTGTAATGCAGGATATGCGTGAACACCTCCGAGTCCGACTGGTATCCCGTGTATCCCGGATACCCCCGGGAACTCAGGTACTCCTTGATCGGGATGAACGCCGTGTTCTCCCCGTTGGTCATGGTGGAAAATCCCTTCAGAAAAAACGGGTGGCACGCGTAGAGATTGATCTCGTAATTGGTGTTCTGCCGCCCCTGGGCCATGACGATCCTTGCGCGAAGGTCCTTTCTTTCCAGCTTCAAGTGTTCGGCCACCGTCATGGGATCGCCGATCTCCTTGATCATGATCACGTCGGGCCAGAGCGAAAACACGATCATGTCGTTTTCCTCCTCGCCCATTTTGCGAAGCTCCAGGCGCGTCTCCACCAGCTTTTCGTAGATCTGGCTCTGCGGCAGATCGTCCCACTCCTCGGGAAGCTCGTAGGCGCGAATCAAATAGATATCGCGTTTCGGCACCCCGGGCGGCGGCGTCTTGGCGACCTTGATGGCCACCTTGAACTTGGTCATGAATCCCTTGTCCATCATATGGCGGTCCAGACGCCTGAGCCCGGATTCCGTGAATATCCCCGAAAGCACGGGCGCGTCCTTCATGTCCTCGAACGGCCCCGCCAGATCGCGCAAAAAGAGCCCCACCCCGGACCCGTCGTGGCCTTCCTTCATGACGTTCAAGGCATCCACGGCGACCATGGGGGACAAAGGCTCCTCGCTGGTTATGGCAAACAAACGGCACATGCGAATTCTCCTTGGTTATGCGACGGTTATGCGACAAAAATGCAATCCGTTTCCAACAAAAACGTAGCGATTTTCGAATGTTTTCCGGCGAAAAAAAAGGCCCTGCGGGCCTTTTCGTCGCGGCGAATCCAACCGGACTGTTAAATGAAAGCAATTTCCGCGCCAAGTCTTCCTTTCCGAAAGGGACAGCTCGATGCGCAAACCAGCCAGGACTCCGGCGGCCTTCGAGAGCGCTATGCGATTCGCCGCGCGATTTCTCAGTTCAGGCTGATTTTGGTTCGGAAAGGTACGAGAAAGCGTCTTCGTTCCAATGGTTCCCTGCGCCTGTATTCGAAAAATTCAATTGAAAGATATACAAATTATTTTACAGAATTGCAAGTTCCAAAAACGGCGGGGACACGCTGAGGTCCGGCTGTCCATGGGGGCTCTTTTCCGAAACCGGCGCGACCGCAACGAAGTTTTGCAAACGCAAGGTTCCGTTGGCAGCCTCGTTGACATTGGAATGTATGGGAGGATTTCGGGCTTGTTTTTTTGGGCTTTGGCCGCGATGCTCATCGCAGGGCTTGGTTTTAACTTCGGCTGGTTTTCATCCGACAGTTTCGATCATCGCCTGGATTCCGGGTCTAAAGCAAGCTCCGCCCGGAATGGCGGTGTTGGTTGGCCGACGTTATAACCAAAACCCTCATCGCTTTTTGTCCGTGTGCGTTCGTGGCTGCCCGTGTTGCCGTAGCCGGTTATGGAGAAGAGTTACGACAACCTGAATTTGAACCACGTCGATTATTGGCATGGCACCGCGCACGCCAATCATTGTGGGATGCGCGGTCGCGGTAAAATTTGCAGCTTTTTCAGATCCTGTTGAAGGATCCGACAATATTCAGAGCGGAATACAATCAAACCTTATTCGAGAATTTCCAAGATCACCCTTTTTTTCATTTTTGCGGACCCGCAGTTGAGAATCGTTCTTAATGCCAATGCGGTCCGGCCCTGTTTACCGATAACCTTTCCCAGGTCCTCCTTGGCGACCGACAATTCCAACACAGTTGTTTGACCTCCAGTGATTTCCGAGACCTTGACCTCTTCGGGACAATCGACCAGTGCCATTACAATAAATTCAGCCAATTCTTTCATCGTCATTCTCCTTTCGCAAAAACAGCAAATACGGTTTATTTCAACCAACGTTTCAATTAGAATTTTAAACGCTCAATAAAATTCCAAAATGCCAATCATTTTGCCTACGGTTATGATTTGTTGGGGACACGAATTAGAAATTGGCGGGCAGGGAAAAGGACGGTTTTGTTCATATTTTCTTATTCTGTTCGATATTGGGCCAAAAACCTTTTCGTATTGATAAAAGAATAATATCATACCTCGACGATTTTGGAAAACGTTTTTTACCGAGATTTGATTGGCACGCCCAAGCTACAGCATTTTCACTATATTATAGTATCCAAATCGAACACCCGATACCCCTGATTGCCGAAGCAGTAGATGATATGCCGCGACACATTTGCCTCGGGGTATTCCTCCCTCAATCCTTCCACATACCCGGCAATCTGATTTGCATCCTCTTCCCGCAGATCAAAATCGTTGATGGAGGTTTTGAGGAAACCCTCGTCGGCTATGAGCTGTTTGTAGAGATGGTCTTTGCGCCCGGTGACGAGCTGGTTGGCGAAGTTGTCGTATTCGTCGATGATAACGTAAAGGGGCGAAAGATCATTGTCCTTTAGATGTTTTAAGATTTTTGCCAGATTGGCGGTCGCGTTTTTTTCAGGATCCAGAGAAAGGCGGTCGTTGAACCATGCGCTGTTTTTGGTAAGCAGCGATTTAAGCTCGAGGTTCACCGTGAAGTCGAAACTCTTCTCCATAACCGCCATTTCCCCGGTTTCCACAATGGAAAAATCCAGATGCAGCACGAAAAAGGCATTGCGCAGCGGCGTGGGATTCCGGCCAATCCAGGTGTGTCCGAAAAGTTCGTCGAATTGGTCTTTGAAAAGAATGCTGTAATAACTCTCCAGCATCGTACACAAAAGCGACTTGCCAAACCGTCTCGGGCGCAGAAATACGGGATTGTCTATCTGTTCCAGATGTTCAATATAGGCTGTATTGTCCACGAAGTATCCGTTTCTGCGAACAATCGCCTGGTAATTGGCCTCGGCATAAAGGATGCGTTTTTTCATGTCATGTCCCTCTTCGGGCGGTTCGTTTCGAGACGGACCTTGTTCCACAGTCCTGATGTTGTCGTGTACACGGCGGATTATACCAAACGGGTTCCTTGCATGGCAACCTGGAACGAATAAAAACGACGGCGACGCATGTAAAAACATAGCCCGATCAATCCGGAATTCTCGTTCGCCATTGGCGCAGCGGGTCGGCAGTCGTTTCAGACGGAAACGAGACATGAACATCCGAGGGCTTGATTTCTATTTCGGCCGTGCCCACACCGCCTCGTTCCAACGCTTCGCGTTGGAATGCATACCAGGACGCTTTGCGTCCGCGTTTCGCCGATGTGTCCCGAGTCCCGTCAGGGACGGCAGACAATAGCGCGGCAATTCATTGCCGGGGGGTGTCCCGCCGGTGTGTCCCGAGTCCCGTTAGGGACGACAGAAATAAGAGGTCCGGCAATGGGGTCTTCCTCCGGATTTGTATGAAACAGGCAATGCTCCCCGGCCGGTATCGCTACCGAAACACACGATTTTTTCCGCCTTTCCGGCAATCTCATCCGCAAAGGTTGTTAATTTCTGAAAACCGTCTGCCGGAAAGCAAACTTGTCGTTGAAGGCCCGCGTTTCGAGGCTGCTTCGGGTCGCTTGGAGACGGTTTTGTTTTGGAACGGAACGTAGGGGCCTGGAAAAAGCCTGCCTCCTCTCAAAGTTCTAAATGGTATTGGATCGCTACAGTCGATAAAGATAACAATGCATAATTGCATCCGATGGGGTTATGAACTATAATTCAAATTAATGAACCATAATGCGGTTCAGATCGTTGTTTAAAATCAATTAACAATAATGTGATGGGTGGATGCCATGAAATCAATGACGATTCACGGAATCGACAGACAGTTAGCCGAACTAATTCAGTCAAAAGCCGAGTCCGAAGGGTTGAGTATCAACAAGACGATAAAAAAAATATTGGAGACGGCCCTCGGTGTAAAGCCTCAACCCCCGCAACAAAACATAGAAGATTTCAAGGAGTTTCACGGTATCTGGACCGATGACGAGCTGACAGCTTTCGAAAAGAATACCTCGGAAACCAGAACTGTTGATCCTGAGGATTGGCAATGAAGAAGATTCTCCTGGATACGAATGCCTATGCAAGACTGTTGAGGGGCAACGACGGTGTTTTGGCTGCGGTCGCTTCGGCGGAATTGGTTTACATGTCGATTTTCGTTCTCGGGGAGCTTTATGCAGGCTTTGCTGGCGGCTTGAAACAGCGGGAGAACAAAGCCATTTTGAATCGTTTTTTATCAAAGCCTTCTGTAAAAATTCTCAATGCCACCAGTGAAACCGCCGAGATTTTCGGTGTGACAAAAAACGATTTAAAGAAGGCTGGTACGCCCTTGCCGATAAACGATGTTTGGATCGGGGCGCACGGAATCGAGACGGGAGCCGTCATCGTTACTTTCGATCAGCACTTCCGTAAGATATCAGGCATCCGGCTGTGGGACGATATGCCCTGAACCTTCCATAAGAATTCTCCATTATCCGGGAGGGTTGCATTTGGCATTCGGGGTCAATGGGTTTTCCAGGTGCTGTTTAACAGCACACCTGAAAAGTTGCGACCTTGTGCGGTTGGTGTTCATACGTTAAGGACCAAAGCCGGTTAGCCCCGGCAGCGCCGCCGTGGAAGACGGCGCTACCGGTACAAGCGAGTTTTGCGCTTTGCCGTCGATCCCAACTGCACAAGTCGGAAAGTTGAGGTTCGGGAATGGGTTGAAATGCCGTTTTTGTTTGCTGTGCCCATTCCCTTCAAGCCCGTGCTTGTCGATTGCCAAAAAAAGTCCCTCCCTCCGTTTTTCGAGACTCCTTGTCGCCTGATCATACCCAGAGCGTCGAGCCGATTCGAAAAACGGTGGCTTGGGTTCGGTTCAATTAAGAACACTTTTTAGCTTCATTTAATCGGAGATTCTCCATGTCTTACCTTGATCGTGATGAAGTGGAAAATCGCCTGATGGCGTTGGACGATCCTTGGCTTAGCGCTGCGTTTTCGGCACGTATTACCGCACTTGTTCTTCCGGCGCTGGCTATTGGAGTGGAAAAAGGCAAGCTGTTTTTGTGGTTTTGGCCGGAGGAAGTTCGCAAAAAATATTTAATATTGGTTTTGCGTGCATGGCAATGCGGATGGAGTGCGTCAAGATTCAGGGACAGCGATATGTCGCTGGCTGCCGCCGAGGTCGGCGACGCTGCCAATGATGGTGTCACATACGCTGCAAAAGATGCGTCCTGTGCATACGCTGCTGTCGATACTGCCATCAACGCCGCTTACGCCGCCTACGCCGCAGATGTCGTATACGCTTCTGCTTCTGCCTACGCTTTCACCGAGGCCGTCCATTTCGTCGCCGATTCTGCCGATACCGCCTACGACGCGAATTTATCAGCAGAGAAAATATTTGAGGATTTGATATTGTTGGAAAAGTTACAGTATGTCGGCCCTTACTTAGATCGGTCTTTTGGCAATATTGGGGAGAGTAAGGACGTGTTTCTCCTCCAGCTTCGTAAATGGGAAAACGATGGCTTCGACTACTGGGCCGACTGGTATGAATCCCGTTTAAGCGGCGACCCCCTTGACGAGCAACTGACAAAAAGTAGTTGTCTGTTGTCCAAGGAAATTCTATCCCAGTCTCCAAAAGCGATCAATTTTTACCTAAAAAGCCTTAGCGATAAAAGCGCCAGCATACCTCTCAATCGGGTGCGAGCGATTTTCATCGGCTTTGGCGCGGCTGGCAAAACGTCACTTATCCGTGTGCTTCACGGCGAATCGGTGGTGGAGGGCGAGGAAAAAATGACGCCGGGCATTGAAATTCGCGATTGGCAAGTACCGGAAACCAAAGCGAGCGATTCTGAAAAAACTATCGATGCCGATGAAGAAATGGTCGCCCATCTATGGGATTTCGGAGGCCAGGTCATGGCTCACGCCACCCACCAGTTCTTTCTCCGCTCCCGCTGTCTGTATGTCTTGGGGCTGGACGGTCGGACCGAGATCAACGCCAATGAGCAGGCCGAATACTGGCTGGAGCACATACGAGCCTTCGGAGGCAATGCGCCTGTGTTGCTGGTTGGCAACAAGGCCGATCAGGTGCAAGTCAATTTGGATATGAATTATCTGAGGGAAAAATACCCCAATATCGTGGATTTCTATCCAGTCTCATGTACGAAATGCCATGACAATTTCAAGGCAGAGTTCGAGCGTTTCCGCCGCGATTTCATCAAACAGCTGCGAGTAGTGGGAATGCATCGAATCATGTTCACCAAGCGCCATTTTGCGGTACTTGAATCCGTGCGGGACCTTTCTCCCAAACAGACGTTTCTTCCCAAAGACACATATGAGGCCCTATGTCGGGAAAATGCCATAGAAGAGAATGGTGACTTGGATCAAAGATGGCTGCTTGATTTACTGGATAAACTGGGCGTAATCATCCATTTTCCCAGTCTTCCCTGGCTCAGTAGCTATCTGCTAAATCCCCGGTGGTTGACTTACGGCGTTTACACCCTTTTCTACGCAAAACAGGCACAGCGCCTGCAAGGATGCCTGACGGCTCAGGCCGTGATCGATATTTTGCGCGCGGAATCGGTGACGGACAACTTGGGAAACACCCTGAGCTACCCGCCTGAAAACTGTCGGTTCATCATGGATGCGCTGAAACAGTTCGAGATTGGCTTTCGCATGGAAGACAAGGCGCAAACCCTTCTGATTCCGGCCCTGCTGCCTTCCGACACGCCAAAGCATGGATTCGATAAAACGGATGCCCTTGCCTTTGATTTCGATTTCACTGGCTTTTTGCCCCGGCATGTGACGCCCGGCTTTATCGTCCGCCGTCACCAGGAGATCGCCGACGGCATGGTCTGGCAAAACGGGGTGAGGTTGCGCAGCCGGAGCTTGGACGCCGAGGCCCTGGCGCAGGCGGATTACCACGAACGAAGGCTGTCGCTATGGGTGCGCGGCAGCCAGGCGGGCCGTTATTTTTCCGCGCTGCACGACGAGGTCATGCAAATGCTGGCGAGAATGCCCG
The DNA here is from genome assembly GCA_963674505.2 of Desulfobacterales bacterium. Taxonomy (GTDB): domain Bacteria; phylum Desulfobacterota; class Desulfobacteria; order Desulfobacterales; family SKZT01. Next base: position 2,421,442 of record CAXXIG010000001.1, on the reverse strand, counting down.
ACCTGAGATACAAGGAATGGGTGTGCCTGCCGGGCGGCAACAAGGACCAGCGCGCCGGTTTCCGCCAGCTTCTGGCCATGGAAGCCGCCGGAGAGCGGCGCTACATTTGCGAATACGGCGTATTTGATCTATCGGAAGTCCTTAAGATCATGCCGCCGGACAAAAGAGAAACGAATGTTTTCAATTACGGTCAAATCATCAACAAAACCATAAGAGGAGATCAAATGGGAGACAACATCCACATCCACGACATAAAAGATTCCCTGGTGAACGTCAAATCCAGCATCGACAAAGCCATGCAATTGGTAAAAACATTGCCCCGAACATCGCCGGAGGAACAAAACAAGCTGGAGAACTTGCTAACCCAACTGCACGAACAATTGATTCAGGTACCGGAAGACAAGGCGGAAGATGCCCGGAACGTCGCGGACTATACGGAAGAGCTGTTGGAGAAAGCGAAAAAAGAAAAGCCGCCAAGCCAATTGCAAATCTCCGCCAAAGGATTGAAGGAAGCCGCAGGGGCATTGGCGAATGTGGTTCCCCAGCTATTGCCATTGGTCGAACAAATTACGAAAACCATTTTATGATCGCCTACTTGAACCGGACGAAGACGCAAAAGGGGAGGGCGCTTGTGTTTCGTTCGGGTTTCGGGTGTTTTGCTGGGAGCATCCAATGTTTCAGATAACCGAGGAAATGGAGGCGCGATGGCGCCGGGACGACAAACCAAAGGCGACGGAAGCGGACATCGCTCGAATCGAAGATGAAATCGGTTCGACCCTGCCTGCGCCCTATATCGAGTTTGCCACCCGATACGGCTTTGTCATCTTCGGTCGCGATCCGGAGCAACGGTGTTTTTTCGACTGCACATTCACCTTCCCCGACCGAGAAGAAATTCGGGAAGGCGACATTTCGCACTTCATGAACGCCGACAGGATTCTCTTGGCGTATGATTCCTTGACCCAGCCGGAGGTGGAGGTCGACGACGAGTTTCCAAAGTTTCCCGCCGATTATTTGCCCATTGGCATGGATGCCGGCCAAGGGGAGATACTTTTGGAGATGGGGGAACACTCGGGTCGCGTCTGGTATTGGCCTTTCAACGAATGGGCCTGGGGTTTCGAGGACAATACCAGGTTGGGCTTTGTCGCCGAGGACCTTTATGGTTTCATCAATGGGCTGCGGCCTGCGTTCCACCTTTCGACGACAATTCGCAAAGAAGCGGAAGTTCGGTCTCTCCAATTCCACCCTGCGACCATTGGGACCAATCCATCCTGACAAAACACGACCTGTGCGGTTGGTGCTCATCAATGGAGGACCAAAGCAGGATAGCCCCGGTAGCGCCGTCTTCCACGGCGGCGCTGTCCGATGCCATGCCGTTGTGAAATCCGAACGCACCAGGCACCGCGCCGCCGTAGAAGGCGGCGCTACCGGAAAAAACGAGCTTTGCGCCTTGCCGTCGATCCCAACAGCGAAAGCCCAAAAAACATGATTGGGACGGATTTGGGAGGAAATATCTTCGTGTTCTTCGTGGTTGAAAATCAAGGCATTTTACCACGAAGAACACGAAGAGCACGAAGGACGACTGGTCTGGAATAATATCAACCCCAAAATCCGTGTTTCGTCCGCGCATTCGGGCTTGGTTTTAACTTCGGCCGGTTTTCATCAAACATTTTCGATCATCGCCTGGATTCCGGATCTAAAGCAAGCTATGCACGGAATGCGGTGTCGGTTGGCCGAATAAGGTAATAAGGTTATGGGAAAGAGCGAATCCGCCGGGCTATTAAGGTTAAAAAAAACAAAAATAAGGTTTTGTGGAATCGAAAAAAAAAGAATTGGTTCATCGCGGATTTGTGGGGAGCGGAAAAGGTAACCAGAGCTTCCAGCTCTGGTCCGATACCGCGAATACCACAACAGGCCGAAGCCAGGACACCCCGAAGCCAGGACACCCCGAAGCCAGGATGGTCTGGTTACCATCGACCCGCCTTTTCCCACAAATCCACGATGAACCAAAGAATTTCGTCCGATTATTAAATTTTGGTTCCCGTGTTCAGAAGAAAGGCAATGGCAGAAAATCAGAAGAAAGGTCACGGCCGGAGCTTTCGGCAAGGGAATTGGTCTGTCTAAACCTGAAAAAAATCTTGCAATTTCAATCGTTGACGTTTAAAAGCACAAGCTGTTCGAAGAAACGCCGAATGTGGCGCGGCATATTGGGCTCATGGGAAAACGCCACACGTCAGGGGCGATAATGTTTGGGGTCCGCAAGGAACAAATCGACGTATTGGCTATCCGAAGCCCGGAGATGGTTCGCGCCAAAGTCGCTTTCGATCTGCGACGCAAGGGGATTTCGGCGTCGGTAAACGGCGAGCGGGTCGATGTCGAAGACGCGGCTGGGGGAACTGCGTCGATCAAGCTGGGCAAAAATGAAGCGACCGTAACGAGTGGCGAAAACCGAAAGACCGTCTATTCATACGACGCCGACGGGCAGATCGGCGAGATCGCGAGCCCCGGCGGATTGAAAATCCAATACGGCTACGACCCGGACGGTCGCCTGACATCGATCCGGCGAGGCGAACATGGCGCGTACCGGTTCGGCTACCACCCCGACGGCAGCCTGGCGCGCGTTCAGTATCCGGACCAATCCGCCTGCGAGTTCCATCGAAGCGACGGAGTGGAAACTTCGACATATCCGGACGGCGGCAAAACGATCCGCGAATACAATTCAGAAGGCCTTGAGTCTTCATTCCAAGATCCCGAGGGAAATGTCACAAGGACCCGTTATCGGGGCTTCAATGCGCCTTCCACGGTGTTTTTCCCCGACGGTACCCGGCACGACTTCGAGTACACCCCGGCGGGGCATCTCAAGCGGATGCTCGTGGACAAGCGGACCCATGCCGAGTATTCGATGGACGAAGCCGCAGGGTCGGTGAAAATCGACTTCGCGGACGGTTCCTTTTCTTCGTTTTCGCTGGAGCGTGGAAAAATCGTTGCGGCGGAGAACGAATTCAGCCGCGTTCGAATCGAATACGACAGCCGTGGCAGGGTCGTTTCCGAAGATATCAACGGGCGCGTCACGGCGTTTCAGCGAGACAATCTCGGCAATCTTGTCGGAATTGTCACTCCCGATGGAAAACAAATCGTTTACGAGCGGGACAAGGAGCATCGGGTCAAAAAAATCATCGACTGGCACGGCCGCGTCTACGGAGTCGCGTACCACGAGAACGGGGCCTTTGCCGGCGTTTCGTACCCGAACGGGGTGAGGCTGGAGGCCTCGGCCACCGAAATCGGACTGATGGAGACGCTTTCGGTCGTCTTTCCTTCGGGAAATCAAGACGCTATAAGCCAGTCCTGGCGCTATGATTGCAATGATCGCGCGATATCGGAAAAATCGGGCTCGGACGAAAGTGAATTTCGATACGACCTGCAAGGGCGGTTGACGGAAATCAAATCCACGGCGCCGCATTGCGATCGGCAATTCGAGCTGGACGCCAACGGAAATATCGCTCGCGAAGATGGCCGGGCATGCCGGATAAACTGCCTCAACCAATATATTGTTTCCCTGCGGGTTCCCTGGTCGCGACCGGCAACGGGGGGATGGAAATCGAAAAAATTCGCTCCGGCGATATCGTCTATTCCTATGACTTGGCGGCGAACAAGTGGACGCAGGCGAAGGTCGTGCAAACCCATTGCAGCAGCTACACGGGCCTGTTCGTAAGTCTGGAACTCGAATCCGAAGACATCCGGGTCACCGGCAATCATCCCTTCTGGGTGGAGCAAGGTCGGCAACTGGACGCCCGTCCGTCGCTCGAAGAACCGCTTGCCTCGATTCGGGACCGGGCTTTCGAACGGCCGGGGCGATGGGTGAATTCCCAGGACTTGCTTGCGGGAGACAGGCTGTTGCGTCGAAACGGCTCCGCCATTGAAGTGAAGTCCGTCGATTTGCAGGAGGTCGAGGACGAAGACGTCTAAAACCTGACCATCGAGAATCAGCACAATTTCGCGGTCGGCGACAACGAAGTCCTGGTGCATAACGATGTCGGGTTTTGCGATGTACTTAAGAGAAAGATGGGCGAGGAGTCATATGAAAAAATGCGCGGGAAGCTTGCCAGGCAATTCGAAGTAGAAAAAAGCAAGATTCATGCCCATCACATTGTCCGGAAGAAAGTCCCGGCGGAATATACGAAGAAAATTGGCGATAAGCTGGTAAAAGATTTTGATGCTCCCGGAGTAGATTGGGACGACGCGTGCAAGAGGGCGTGGTACATCGGGAAGAGCCAGGAGATACTCGAGAATGCGGGCGTTTCGGTTTTAGCGGATTCGAAAAAGGCGATGGCTGCGGCAAAACGTGGGGAGCCTTTGGAAAATCTGTGCCTTGCGATTAACGGGGAAGGAACGCATACGGTGGCTACGCAAAAAGCTGTTTACGATATGCTCAAAAACGAAACGACTGAGGCTGGAGTCAAAAGGGCATTGGCAGACTTGAAAGAAATGTTCCAGTCCGGCCTTTTGATTGCCGGGTCCTAAGTCTGTAAGGTTTCCCGGCTCGTGGAGGACAACGAAGGAGTCGAAAGGAATGGATAAAAAGATGCATCACAGGCTTACCTGCTTAATCGAAGACGGAGGCGATCTCAACGAGATAAGGCGCATCCTCGAAGATCATCGGGAAGAAATCAATCAATGTTACGGCACAAACTCATGGTTGCGAATTGCCGCTGCGGAAGGGCAGGTCGAAGTTGTCAAGCTGTTGCTCGATATGGGTGCCGATCCGAACAAGGTTTGTTTTTTGGAAGCAGTCAGAACGGGGCTGACAGCGCTCTGTTCCGCCGTGACCGCGAAACAGGTCGGCGTTTTAAAGTTCCTGCTTGAAAATGGTGCCGTGCCGAACGATGAAACAAGAGTAATGTTGAAAGCGAGCCACAGCGATTCGGAGGAAACCGCACTTGAGATGGTAAAACTCCTGCACGAACACGGTTCCAACATCCATCGAATTTACATCAACGAATACAACGGTAAAAAAATGAACGCCTTGAGCCATGCCCAGGGCTATCCGAAACTCGAAGCATACTTGAAGGGGCTGGGTTGCAAGTTGCCTGAAGAATCCGAGGGAGAACCGCAGTGACTATTAAAACAGATCGTAAAAGGGATGTAATCGGTTTTTTCGACAGAGAGTTCGGCCATGTGGCAGAGGAGTCTGTTTTCGATCTAGTATCCGCGTCGCCTGACCGCGACATCGAAATCCGTATCGTGCCGAAATGCGCCGCCGATGGCTCCGTGGTCCTGTTCACGACGGGGCTGTCGTCGGAACTGATCGAGTGTCCGGTCCCGGAAGGACCGGACAAGTTCGCCGAGCTTTACATTCAGCTGCCTTCCGGCTGGGATTACGCCGATCTTTCAAGCGTGGAATCCTACTGGCCAGTCCTGTGGCTGAAGGGCCTGGCGCACGACTTTGCCGAACCGGGGGCCTGGCTCGACGACTTTACGATTTACGAGACGGCCGAGGGAATCGCCCCCCATCTTCGATTCGATTCCTTCCTCATCATGGCCGACAAGGAATTCAAGGATTCGTACGGGAAGAAAATCGAGTTGTCGAGGCTGGTGCCTCTCCATCCGGAAGAGCGCGAACTGGAGCACAGAGATGGGCTTCCCGCCCTTCTCGTGGCGCTGGACGACGCCAATGTCTCCCTGACGGTCGAGCCGCAACGAAAGAGCATCGTTGCCAGGTAGGGTTTTCGACGGGGGCATCCAAGGTTTGACGGTTCGGCCAAAGCAGTGTAGCGATCCAACGATAAGGACGGCGGGACCGACAAACTTCGACGCCCTCGACGTTCGGTCCCGTTTCCTATGCCGCCCCCCTCGTCGTTTTATGCGGCACCGTCCTCCAGGCCTATAAGAAAAACATGGTTAAAAAAATGAAAATCCTTTTTGTGATGAGCATGCCGACCTCCTTTCAAAAAGCTTGGAAATTCGCCCCACCAGTTTTTCATAATTTTTATGATTTTCCGTAAAAACGATCATCCTGTATGCCGGACCTTTTGCATCCAACCCCACGAATACTCCTCTGAGCTATCCCTGTTTTTTTATACCTAAAACATTCCATGAAATCAATCGGGACAATGCATGATTTTTTCCGAAATTTCGAGACAATCCAACTTACGTAAGTCTACGTAATCAGGATGGGCATTCGGAGCCGAACTACGTAAGGCGTAAGATCTTCCTACAAATTCCTTGAAGCCCAGGCTGCGGCTTTGAAAGGAGAGGAAACGCCGATTTTTTTGAAAATATTGTACACATGCGTTCTGACAGTGTTGGGGCTGATGCAAAGCTTGTCGGCAATTTCGGAATTGGTGAGGCCGTCGGCGACAAGCTCCAGAATTTACTTTTCTCGGAGACTCAGAATTATCTCTTTTACCTCCAGTCGAAAAAATTACATCCGATTTGCACAGGTCGTCAAAATCGGCCGACGCCTTGGAGTCGATAGAGTATGGGCGGACCGGTATATCCCCCTGGGCCGGGAACGCTCTTCTTTGCCATGGCGGATTGAAATGCCTGTCACACGCGATTCACAAAACGCCGTTTCAACCGGACCCGGGCTGTTGGGAGGCGGCCGCTTCCGTTTCCCGGCCTGCCGACTTTGATGAGACAAAATCATAGCCGATTCCTACCGATCCCATTTTTTTTATTGTCATTCGACAAATGTTTCTTTAAACTATGGTCGCGTATTGGAGGGGGAACTCATTGCAGGTCTTTATAAAGGAAAAAAACAGGTCGGCGAGAGCCGACCACTGGCAAAACAGAGAAAAGGCATAGGCTGGCTTAATGCGCGAGGATTGACGCCAGACGCTTTTTCATCCGAAAGAGAGGAGAATTTATGAAGCGTAAGAAAAGACGGTCTTGTTTTATTGGAATAGTCGCTTGTTTTTTTCTGTTCACTTTTGCCATGATCGGGGAATCCGAAGCGCAAAATCTGACGATAGGCGGCAATGGGCATTCGTTCACGACGAATTCTCTTGGAATCAACAGCGGGCCTAACGTCAAAAGACTGGCGCTTTCGCGATGGTACGCCGCCATGAATTCCGGCGTCAATTTCATAGCTTCGGCAGGAAGCACGGGAATTGCTTTTGACGGCGCAAACATCTGGGTCGCCTGCAACGATCAAGATGATACCAACAACTCCGCAGTCACCGTGCATCAGGCCCACAACGGCGAGGAAGTATGCGATCCCATCGACATGGACGACCAGGTGCCTGCCCAGAAATGCCTGGGACCCGTCGCCCTTGCCTATGACGGGCGCTATATGTGGTGCGCTTGCAAGGACAACGACACGGTGGCCAAGATAAGCGCCAAACAATACATTATTAAAGACGCCAATCTGGTCACGGGGCAGGAACCCGTCTTTATCGAATTCACCGGAGACCGCATGTGGATTTCCAACAACGTAGGCGATTCCATCACCGTCTATAACGCGACTCCTCCGTCCTATAGCCTGGATTATACCTTGACAAACGTTACGGCACCCTACGGAATGGCCTCCGACGGGGTCAACATGTGGGTTGCCAGCGACCGCACCAACAACGTGACGATATTTAACCTCGCGACCCCCGACGACGAGGAAACGCCCCCGACCATGTGTGACGTGGGGGCATATTCCAAGGACATCGCATTTGACGGCGCCAATATGTGGATTTCCCATTTCGACAATGACAGCATATCTATTTTAAGGGCCTCGGACGGAACTCTGGTCAAACAGCTCACTTCGGAAGACGGCGTGGAGACAAGCCGACCTTTATGGTTTTTGACGGCGTATACGTCTGGGTGAGCAATGAAGCGGACGGCATCCTGGGCGTTTTTCGAGTCAACGATTTTGCGCATGTCACGGACGTGAACGCCAACGGCGCAAACAGCTCCCCTCAACAGCTTGCTTTTGACGGGGCCCATGTCTGGTCCGCCAATTCCGAAACAGGTACGATCTCGAAGAGGTAGCCCGGCGCGAGTTGGCCTGCGGGTATCAGCCCGTTTTTCAAATCGATTTTCGCAAAAAAAAAGAGTGCGCGATTCCGGCGGGCTTAATCATTTCTTGGAGGGAGTTGAAACACCCGATGTTTCCGACTCCCTCCAAGCGGCGCATCCGGCAATTCGGCAATGCGTCGCGACTCAATGCAAAATCAGCTTCTTCACCTCAAGCGTTCCACCTTCGACCGTCAGGCAGCCACTCAGGACCGTCTCGCCAGTGGCTGCGGAAAAAATCGAATCCCAGCCTCCGGAAAAACACAGCCGCCGGTCATCGACGGCCAACGCCATCCCGCCGGTATAATCGCTTCCCGTAACCATCAAATGAACCAGGAAGCTTGCGGCGATCCCGATGCCTTCCTGGATGGTGGTGCGGCAGGAGTCCGGGGGCATGCTCGCGCAGTCTTTCACGTTGTCCACGTAGATGATCTCGGGCTCCAAAAGTTGCAGCGAGACCGAAATTGGCTGGACAGATTGGTTCTCCAGTTGAAACAAGGCGGTGTTGTCGCCGTCTTCCACCGTTACTACCGATAGGGTTTGCCCGTCCGCCGAGACCTGGTACTGTCCGGCTTCGAGATCGGCGACGAGATGCCGCATTCCGGAAACGCTCTCCATGACGTCGTAACGGACCTCTGTACGCAGGTTTTCCTCCGACGCGAAAAGAACGACCCAGTGGCCGATGCGCACCCCGGCGTTCCCGTCGCCGGTCAGATGTTCCAAGGTGTCGAAACCGCTCATGGAGGACGGGCCTGTTTGCATGACGTTGAGAATGTTCGCGCTGTCGGTGGCGGGGATGTCGATGACGCTTTGCCACGATCTTTCCGAAGCGTTCACGATCCAGTCGTCCAGATCGCTCCACAATACGGACTCGTCGATCTTCTGGATGGTCGCGCCGGACGGCTCCAAAGTGCGCTGAATCAATTTGTGTTCCCCGTTTTCGCTCAGCTGGGAAACGGTGTCGCCATCGATCGAAGGCTCCGCCATGGCGCGCAAACGGTATTTGGCCCATCCGGGGGTCTTGGTCCTGAGACGGTCGAAAACCACGACATAGGGATCGGCCCAGAAGAAGTGGCGGCGGTAGCTGTCCACGTTGGATACGGGCTGGTATTCCTCCGGGTTGTCGTTCCATTGGCCGTCGGCTTCAAGCATGCCGTAGGCGAAAAGGAGAGAGCCGTCGCCCTGCCTGTGCCGCGAAATGGACGCTCCTTGTTCGCTGTCGAAAATGGCCGTGCCGGAGCAGCTGTTTCCGTTCACGCTGCAAGCGTTTTCGATGGACAGCGTGTTGAAGAAGTCCCCGTTCATCATGGACTCGTAGCTGCGCGAGCCCTTGGTGAGGTAGTCGTTTTCCCGCCATAGGGAAAAGTGGCCGTGGTCGGGCGACTGGTGGTCGAACGGAACGGAGCCGTCGCCGACGAACATCCCCCAGTTGGCCGATGTGGTCCAGTTGTCCCGAAACAGGAGAAAGTCGGGCTCGTCGGCGAATCGCACCAACGGAAGGTTCGCCGTGTAGGGATTGGCGGCGGCGGCCCCCGGCGTATCGAAGAAGAATTCCTCGAATTCGGCGGAGTGATAGCCCAGGTCCACGTTCGCTGCGAACCCTCTGGCCAGGGCGGCTTCCTGGCCGTAGCCGGCCTGGTCCGAAAAATAGGCGGCCATGGTCATCGCCCGATGCATCCAGTTCTGATCCGCCAGGGCGTTGGGGTCCTGCCACGAGCCGTAGTGGTATATTCTTTCGCGGCCTGGTTCCGTAAGATGAATGGCGGACCTGACGATTGCCGGCCAGAACGGTTTGAGTTCCGGCGCCTCGGTGTCGATGTCGTAGCCGCAGGCCGTTTCCATGGCCAGCCAGAACCCGGCGATCCCCCTGGAATCGGTGGAGTTGAAATAGGCGAACCCGGTAAAATACGCACCGCCCAGGGCGTACTTGACCAAGTCCCTATTGGATGTCCCCGAATCGAAATAATATCCTTCGTCCCAACCCTTCCACGCCCGGTCGAGCAGATCGACGGCATCGGGGTCGTCGCCGTACATGGCGACGCCGAAGAAAAGATGTATGGTCATGGTCAGCAGATTTTGATCGCTGTCGGTGCCGGACGCGTTCAGATTGTCTTCGGTCCAGAACTGATCGCTGATTGTTTTCATCTTAGTCCGATAGGCGGTCTTTTTTGCTTCGACCATTCCACTGTAGCCGTGGAGCCAGTCGTAGGCCAGTCCGAGATATTGGTAGCTCTCATGGTCGGGATCGCCGTAGCCGGAAAAGTCCGTCGATGTGGCGTCCATGAGTTCCAGGCAGCGGTCCGCGTAACGCGAGTCGTTCGTCAGAAGGTACATCAAGGCGAGCGGCGCTGTGTAGTGCTGGGGGGCGTGGTCGAGGTTCCAGGGATCGTTGGACGGGTCCGAATCGATCAGGGAATCGCACAAGTCCTTGTATTCCAGCCATCTTTGGGTGCTCTGCGCCTGCGCCGCCGCAAACGCCGCCGAACGCTCCGCCGAGATCCACAGCCTGGGACGCTCCTGGCCGGGATAGTACTGTTCCGGAAAGCCGGCCATGGAAACGTCGGAAAACAGGCATGATAAAATAAACAAGAACAGGGTTGAAACCACTTCAAAAATCTTCTCTTTCCTTTTTTTCTCCGGTCTTTTCGAAGTGAATCGACCATGACACGCTGACGTCATCTCGTCCCCCATCCCTTAAAGTTAAGCAATATTTGAAAATGCCGACCGCCATTCCAACACAACCCAACATACCGCATCAAAGAACAGATTATCAAGTACGCCATAACTTTTATCGCTTTTTCGACTCGCTCGACTCGTTCCCACGCTCCAGCGTGGAAACAAATCGACTCTTAATTTTTTTCTCGACAGTTCACTTCGGAAAGATCGCCCGCGCTACTTGGCTTCGGGATATTTCCATACCGCCGGGATGTCGCGGACGGGAAGGACCGACGCGGTTTTCGAAAGACGGTATGCGTCCTTTCCGGGGTAGACGACCCATAGATGTTCCAGATTCAAGTCTTCGGCCACGATGTTCATGGATCGGGTAGCTCGTGGAGCATCGGCGTATTTGAACTCGACGCCCCAGTTTCTTCCGGCGTGTTGCCAAAAAAGGTCCAGTTCGGAACCCGAATGGACATGCCAAAAATAGAAATCGCGGTCGCGTTTGCCTATGCTGCGGCAAACGCATTCCAGCGCGAACCCTTCCCATGACGCGCCCAATTTGGGGATCGACGTCAGTTGCTCCAGTGTTTCGATGTTTAGAAGGGAATGGAATATTCCCGAGTCTCGAACATAGATCTTGGGCTTTTTGACAACCCTTTTGCCAACATTGGCATACCATGGCTGCAAGATGCGAAGCATGAAAGTGCCTTCCAGAATGTCGATGTATTTCCTGGCGGTCATGTCCGAAATGCCGAAGGAACGCCCCAGTTCGGAGTAATTCATAATTTGGCCGTGATAGTGGGCGGTCATCGTCCAAAAACGCCGCAAAGCTCGGGCGGGTATGTCGATGCCCAGTTGCGGAATGTCCCTTTCCAGGAAAGTCGTGATGTAATTGTCGAGCCACAATCTGCTTTGTTCCGGGTCTTTTGGCGTATAAGCGTCTGGCAGGCCCCCTCGTATCCAGAGAGTTTTGAAGTTTTCGCAACCGATATCGTGAAGCCGGAACCCGCCGAGATTGTAAAAGGCGATCCGTCCAGCCAGGGTTTCCGAACTCTGACGGATCAAGTCCCGAGAGGCGCTGCCGAGAATCAAATATTTCTGTCCGGGTTCGGTATCCACCAAGTATCGGATCAACGGAAATATTTCCGGCAATCGCTGGATTTCGTCGATCACTATCAGCCCCTCCAGCTCCTCCAGAGTCAACTGGGGGGTTTCCATACGCGCCAAGTCGCGAGGATTTTCCAGGTCGAAATAATGCGCGTACGGAAACTGCGCCGCCAGCGTGGTCTTGCCGCACTGCCGCGGCCCCAGAATCGCAGTGACCGGAAATCCATCGATACGTTTTCGAATTTCGTTTTTGTCTATAGGGCGATCAATGATGTTTTGCATTCTTGGAGAATGCCAGATTAAACATGAAAAATCAAATACAAACTTTGATTTTTCATGTTTAATGCGGCGGCGATACCAAATGTAATGAAGGTACTCGATGTCCCTATCATCGCGGCGACCAACCGCGACCTTCGAAAAATGGTCGGAGACGGCGTAATTCGGAAGATTTCCTGGTTATAACGGATTTGGGGGTGGGTGGAATGTAGGTTGGGTTGAGCGTCGTCAATTGTTGGGTTTCGCTACGGAATTCTATCAAACAAACAGATACGGCACGCGAAATGGTTGGGAAGCAAGCGAAACCCAACATGAAACCCGCTCAACCCAACCTACGCATTGCCGCTCCCCCAAATCCGTTATAATCAGAAGATTTCTATCATCGAATCAACGTCATCGCGTTGTAATTCCGTTGACAGAAAGCGCATTCCTGTCTTAAAACGTCAAAGTCGAAAATAATAACGGCGTTCGAGAAGCCGGAATTGCAATTTCAAGAAGCATTGTTTTACGAGGCCTGAATCGAGACAAAAGCATGGGAAAAAAGGTTTTCATCAGCTATGCGCGAGAGGATCTGAAAACAGCCGAGAAGCTGTTCCAAGACCTGAAAAAGAACGGTTTCGAGCCGTGGCTGGATGAAAAGAGCCTTTTGGCCGGCAAGGATTGGCGACAAACCATCGAACAGCAAATCCGGAAGACCGACTACGTCTTGATCTTGATCTCCGAACGGTCCGTGTTCAAGCGAGGGTTCGTCCAGGTGGAGCAGGTGCGGGCGCTGGAGGTGCTGGAGACGGTCCCGCCGCAGGATATTTTCATCGTGCCCGTGCGGCTGGAGGAATGCGAAATTCCGGACCGGCTGGAACGATGGAGCTGGGTCGATCTGTTTTTAAGCTACGAAACCGGGCTGGATAAAATCTTGCGCTCGCTGAACGAACCCCGCAGTTCCGACAGAACGCCTCCGCAGCTTCCGCGAAAAACTCCCGAACCGTCCAAACACGAACCCGACGGGCCCCCGCTGGTGTATGTCAGCTACGCCCTGGCCGACGACAAAATGGGATGGGTGAAGACGCTGGCCGAGCATCTCGACTACCAGATCGGCCAACGGCTGGTCGGAGGAGAACCGTACCGGTTGTACTTAGACCTCAGCGCCAACTCGGAAGCCGCCGACCTGACTTCCGAGATCGCCGAAAAGATCCTAAGCGCGGCTGTATTTATCGCCGTCGTCTCTCCGAAATATCTTTCGTCCGAACGTTGCGTCCGGGAAAGGAACACCTTTTTGCGCAAAGCGGAGAAAGGCGGCGACGCCCGTTTTCACGCGATAGAACGCATGGAAATCGTCGCGGAAAATCGGCCGGACTGGTTGAATGCCATTCGCCCCTTTCGTTTCTGGGAGCGGAAACCGGGAGGGGATTTTCCGAAAATCCTCGGAGACCCGGCGCCGAATCCCGAACGAGACACCGCTTATTTCGACCGGATCGTCGATTTGAGCGAATCCGTTGCCAAGGCCATCCTGTGCGTCCAACCGTCCCCCGGCCCCGACCGGTGCGTCGAAACGGCCTCCGACGACCTTCCGGCAATATTTCTGGCCGAAACGACCGAGGACCTTTTAAAGGCGCGAACCGATCTGGAACGGTATCTCGACGAAAGCGGGTTTCGCGTACTGCCGGAACAGGGAATTCCCATGACGGACCCTTCCGCCTTTCAAAGCTCGGTAGACGCCGCTCTAAAGGATTGCCGGGTGTTCGTGCAGCTTTTGGGCGCGCAGGCCGGAAAGTCCCGGTTGATACCGGAAGGCATCTGCGGGTTGCAGCACCAATGCGCCGTGAAAAGGAACATGCCGGTTTTTCAGTGGCGACATCCGGACTTGTCCGCCGAAGACATCGCGGACGACGCTCACCGGAACCTGGTTTTCGGAAGTTCCGTGCAGGCGGTCCAGATGACCGAATTCAGGCGCGACGTGGTCAGGAGGGCCAAATCCAGCGCAAAGTTCGCGGCGTCGCCGGACCGTATCCGGGACGTCCTGGTCTTTCTGAACGCCCACCGGCGGGACGAACCCCACGCCCGGAAGGTCGCGGATCTGATGATCAGTCGCGAAATCGGCTATGCGCTGCCCGCCTGGGACAGCGACGAAGCCGACATGCTGGCGGACATGGAGGGCTTCGTCATGGATTCCCAGGGCGTCATCGTCGTCTACGGGGACGTGAAAGCCACCTGGGTCAGAAAACAGGTCCGATATTGCCGCAACATCAACTTCCGCAGAGAAAAACCCCTTGACGTGATCGCCGTCTACGACGGCCCTCCATCGCAAACCGACGACGAACCTCCCCCGGAAAAGCCCCGGCTGAACATCGGCATACCGGGCGTGAAACTCGTCGATTGCCGCGAATGCTTCCGCGAAGACCGATTCGGCCCGGTTTTCGAAGCCTTGGGGATAGGGGGGCCGCAATGATTTTCTCCCCCTACCCCGGCCTTCGCCCCTTCAAGGAGGAAGAGTCCGAATATTTCTTCGGCCGCGAGGAGCATATCGAAGGGCTTCTGGCAAAGCTTTCTAAAAACCGGTTCCTGGCCGCGGTCGGACCCTCCGGGTGCGGCAAGTCGTCGTTGGTGTACGCGGGGATGATTCCCGCGCTCAAAATGGGTTTCATGCCCGGCGCGGGCGAAAATTGGCGGGTGGCGGCCCTTCGGCCGGGGGCAAGCCCCATGCGGAACCTGGCCGAGAGTTTGCACCGGGCGGTGGCCCTGCCGGACGCGCCGGGTCCCGGCGATCCGGCCGACGACACCGCCGTGGCCTTCCTGTCCGCAGCCCTCCGGCGGGGACCGTCCAGGCTGGCGGAAACGTTCCGGGAGGCTCGCCTGCCCGACGACTTCCGCCTGCTGGTGCTGGTGGATCAGTTCGAGGAGATTTTCCGTTTTCGGGACCAGACCGACGCCGACGAGGCCGACGCCTTCGTGGAACTGCTGCTGGCGCCGGAGCGGGCCGCCGAGGGCCGCATCTACGTGGCGCTGACCATGCGCTCCGACTTTCTGGGCGACTGCGCCGTGTTCCGGGGACTGCCCGAGGCAATGAACGACAGCCAGTTTCTCACCCCTCGCCTGACCCGGGAGCAGCGACGGGCCGCCATCGCAGGACCGGCCGGCGTGCAAGGGGCCGTAATCGAACCCGCCCTGGTCAACCGCATGCTCAACGAAATGGGCGACGACCCCGACCAGCTTCCCCTCATGCAGCATTGCCTGATGCGAATGTGGACCCTGGCCGACGGGGGCCCCCTGACCACCGAACACTACGAAAAAGCAGGCGGCCTGGAACGCGCCCTGTCCAAGCACGCCGACGACGTTTTCCGGGAGTTGACGACGGAACAAAAACGCATCGCCGAAGTGCTGTTCAAGCGGCTGAGCGAACGGTCCGAGGGAAAGCGGGACACCCGTCGGCCGGTGCGGCTCAAAGAACCGGCCGAGGTGGCCGGGGTGGCCCCGGAAAAAGTCGCGGAAGTGGTGGAGGCCTTTCGCGCGCCGGGACGAAGCTTTCTGACGCCGCCTCCCCCCAAGGCGCTGGACGCGGAGAGGGTTGTGGATATCAGCCACGAGAGCCTGGTCCGGCAATGGGAACGGCTCCGGGACTGGGTCCATGAAGAGGCTGCATCGGCGGATAAGTACAAACTCCTGGAAGATACCGCCCGACGGTGGAAAAACCATGCCGCTGGGCTATGGGGCTCACCGGACTTGGACATCGCCGTCAAATGGAAACAGGAACAAATGCCGACCTCGCAGTGGGCGCGACGCTACGGCGAACATTTCGACATAGCGATGGAATTCCTCGAAGCAAGCGAGGAAAAACGTTGGCAAGACGAGGAAAGAAAGAAGAAGGAGTTTCGCGAACGAACTGCCATGCTGTTCGAATCCCAACTCACCCACGCCTCCCTTTTGGCCAAGGTGGAAGACTACGCCGCCGCCCGCCAGATCCTGCACCAGACCCGCGAACTCGACCCCGACACGCCGTCGGAAAGACGCCATGCCCGGGACCTGCTGGCGTGGTACGTCGATTTGACGGGGGGTACGGCGAGCAAGGTCTACGAGGGTGCGGGGGCGAAGTTGTTAGATGTCGCCGTCGGCCCGGACGGCGACGTCCTGGCGGCCGTGGGCGAGCGGGGGACGGTGGTGTTGTTCGACGAGGAAAGCGGGGACGTGGTCGCGCGGCTGGCGGGGCACGAGACCGATCCGTCGGTCGGGCAACAAGCCGCTGTTCGGGCGGCCGTATTCCATCCCGACGGCGATTGGCTCGCGACCGCAGGAGACGACCGCCGGATCATCCTCTGGTCCATGCCCGAGGGGGAAAAATTAAACGATTGGGAAGCGCCGGCCAAAGTATTTTCGCTCGCCGTCTCCCCGGACGGCAAGGTCCTGGCCAGCGGCGGCACGGATGACGACATCACCCTGTGGAATGTCGAAACCGGCGAAAAGACAAACACCCTAAAAGGCCACCAGGACAGCGTCTCGGGCCTCGCCTTCAGCCCGGACGGCAGCCTTCTGGCCAGCGCGTCCTACGACCGGACGGCGCGGATATGGGACGTGGAGACGGGGCAGGCCAAATTCAGCCCGTTTTGGCACCCCGATGAATTGAACAGCGGCATCGCTTTCCATCCCGAAAGAGATCTCCTGGTCGCCGGATGCGACGACAGGCGCATCCACTACTGGGACACGGCGACAGGGCGAGAAATCGGCGCCGTCGGCGGCCATTCCAATATCTTGAACGAATTGTCCTTCCTCGACGAAGGCCGCCGCCTGGTTTCCGCCAGCATGGACCGCACCCTCCGCATCTGGGACGTCGATACCGGCGTCGCGCTCCGGGTCATGCAGGGACACGCGGCCGGAGTGACCGGCGTCGCGGTTTTCAACGAGGCCGTCTACAGCGCCGCTAACGACGGCACGGTCCGGCGGTGGAAAAGCGGGACCGGAGATCTGCGGGTGGCCGATTTGCCGGGGGAACCGATCTCGTGCGCGGTATCGCCGGACGGCTCGAAAATAGCGGTCGGTTTCGGCGACGGCGAACTGGGCGTTTATTCCATGCCCGACCTTGCCCTGCTTTGGGAGAACAAAGAAGCCCACGGCGATCACACCATAAGAATCGCTTTCGGTCCCGACGGCGAACGATTCGCCACCGCCGGCTTCGACAACACCGTCAATCTCTGGCGAACCGAAGACGGCGAACTGCTCCAAACCTTCGAAGGCCACGCCGATGCCGTCCACGCCGCAGCCTTTTCCCCGGACGGCAAACTCGTCGCCTCCGCGAGCTACGACGGCCGGATCGGACTCTTCGAGCCGGGAGCGGAAAAGGGGAAGTTCTTCGAGGCCCATGATGGCAGAATCTGCAGCGTTGTTTTCGGAAAAGAAAGCGAAACGCTGTTGAGCGCAGGCGATGATGGCGCCGTCCGTCTCTGGAACATCCGAACCTGGCCCCCCGAGCCGGTCGGAGAATTTCCAAAATCCGGCGAAAGGATCATGTGGGCCGCCCTAAGCCCCGACGGCAGCCGCATCGCCGCCGTCGGGCGGGACCTGTTGGTCCGTGTTTACGACACGGAAACCGGCGAGGAAGAGCATGCCTTTGTCGGGCACGAGCAGACGGTTTTGCGGGCGGCGTTCAGCCCGGATGGCGGGCAGGTGGCGACGGCCGGTGGGGACGCGACGGTTCGTTTCTGGGACTTGAAAACGAAATCCGAGCTTTTCAAAATCGACCTTCCATCCCGCAAACCTCCGCCCGCACCCCTCTGGGACTTCTCCTTCCAATGCACCCCCGAAGGCGACTGCCACATCGCCGTCCCCCTGACCCAAGGAAGGCTGGCGCTGTACCGCATGAAAGGCGTCTACAAACCCTGAAGGGTTCGCATGAAACCGGAGGCAGGCAAAAAACCGACACCGCAGCGCTCTCCGTTCGAACCACAGCCGCCTGGCCGGTCCCGGGCTTGGTTTTAACTTCGGCCGATTTTCATCCAACAGCTAAGACCATCGCCTGGATTCCGGGTCTCCGCAAGCTCCGCCCGGAATGACGGCGTTGATTGGCCGACATTATATCCAAAACCGCCGGTCCCTATCGTTACGGCGAATCTTTCAGGTTCATCGTGGAATTTTGGGAAATGACGGTTTGCGAGTTCCCCCTTTGAAGGGGGAAACACCCCATGAGCGGTAACTTGGCTGTGCGGCCTTCCGCGCTGAAAGCGCATATTCATAACAGCCTGGGTCGTCAGGTCCGGGAGTTGATCGAACCTCGCCCCTTCAGGGCTGGGTCCCGATAAGGGATAAAAATTAAATAACTGAAACGTTGTTTTCGAGAATAATGAAAGCTTCGTCGGACCGTCATTCCGGGCGGAGCGGGCAAACCCCAAAGACGCCGCGAAAAAACTTCCGTCTTCAGATTCGCGGGGATTTCAGTGCATAATAGGGCTTAGCGGAGACCCGGAATCCAGGAGTCCCCATGGGGTGCCTGGATTCCGGGTCTCCGCTGGTTTTTCTCATTTTCATGACTACGCGACGGGCCGAAGCTTCGATAATTATCGGAATTCCGCAGAACTTGCCCGCTCCGCCCGGAATGACGGTCCATGAACGCCGCAGCGCTTGGCGGAACCTTCCGAGATATCGTCCCTGTGTTTCCATATCCTTTTGACAAGACCTGGAGCCACTTGGGTACGCCAGCTGTTTTTTTCACTACAATTTCCCTGGGTTCCGGTTTTCGCCGGAATGACGAAGGACAAATCCATTCCCCTTAGGTTAGCGCTCATGCCCCTCAAGGGGGGACCCTCGAACCAGACTTTGTTTCATTGATTTTCTTTTCGTTCCTAAAAAATCCGGGATACTGGGCTTTCAACCCAGGCTGGCGTGGCTCTGCGCTTTCAGCGCGGACAAGCGGCGCGAACATGCATGGAAAGGACACGAAAAGTTTGGGCTTATGGGGAAACTCACCACAAAGCGGCGTTGAGCCGTCGTGTTTTGGTTGACAACAAGCGGATTCCTTTTTAATGAATATTCCATGATACGCGTCGATATAAACATACTCAAACAGACCTTGGAAAATTCGCAGGAAGTGGCAGCCGCCTATCTTTTCGGATCCGCCGCCAAAAACGAAGATGTGGTCAATGATCTGGATATTCTTGTACTGGCGTATCCCGGAACCGATTCGGACAGATTGTATTTCGAATTGTGCGAACGCATCGCCGGGGCTCTCGGCATTCGCGAAGATTCAGTCGATCTGCTTTTCTTTGACCTGGATGAAGCAGAGCCCGAAGTTTTGTACCAGGCCGTAAGCCAGGGAATATTGGTGAAAGAAGAAGACGCCGAACTTCTGACAGACCGCATAGAAGCACTTTCACAATATTTTCTGATGAATGAACCTCTAATCCTTCGGGCAAAACAATTGCAGAAAGAACTGATAGAGGAATTCTGCGCTGATGGAAAATGAGCGAATCTGGTTATAGTTGATTTGGGGGAGTAGGAAATCAAGATGGCAATACAAACGTTCTCGTTCCCATGCTTCGCGTGGGAATGCATACCAAGACGATTCGCGTCCAAGTTCTGCCAGGATATGGCCGATTATAGCTCCAACCTGGGGTGATGAAAATGTCGCTGAAATCATACCAATAATTCCGCAGGTTTTTGTTCCGCCCAAAATGCGTTTTCGGCCTTGGCGTGGATCGTAGGGTGGGTGGGTCGGGGACCTTTGTCTTGCGTGCTGCTTCGCACTCCATCGGGACTCGTGCCTGCCGGTTTCGCACGAATTCCAACCCACCATTTTTCCCAATCCTGCCGCCGCTTTCGTTCGGGCGGAAGGCTGCGGGACATCTCGGAAAACGGTGGGTTGGATTCCGTATAAGATTGGCAGATCGTCGAATTCAAGAAATTCTGGAGCAGCGAAAAAGGCCGGGTCCCGACCCACCCACCCTACGATCCACGCTCCCGAACCGGCACAGCGACGGTTGCTGCGGCATAAAACCCGGCGGAAAAAAACACATAAAAACGAGGACCATTTTCATCGCCCCAGCTCCAACCCCATTCGGTGCAATCGAGGCGGAGCCTCGGGGTATGAATTCCCAGGCGGAGCCTGGGAACGAGAGCCTTCTCCAAATCCGTTATAACCAGGAGGAATTGCCTAGCTCCAACGCTCCTCAGTGGGAACGCACTCCAAGACGCTCCTGGGTCCTTTCGGCCGTAGCGCACCGCTGTTTCCCAAATAGTTCTCCGAGAGTACGTTCCAGCCAGCGGCTTCGCAAGACGCGAACCTCCTGCGCAGGAGCGCGGGAACGAGTAGCCAAAGAGTAGGTGGCGCCGCTTTCCATGGCGGCGCGGTCCCTGTCCGCCCGACGTTTCAACTCGCGAGGCAACGCGCCGCCGTGGAAGACGGTGCTACCGGTATACGGGAGGTTTTCCGCTATACGGGAGGTTTTCCGCTATACGGGAGGTTTTCCGCTATACGGGAGGTTTTCCGCTATACGGGAAGGTTTTCCGCCCTGTACGATTATCCCGTACGCACAGGGCGAAAAGTCCTGTAAGGACGACAGACAATAGCCCGGCAATTCATTGCCGGGGTTGCGATTCCAATCGTCGGACAAGTCCCGTTAGGGACGACAGAATTCCAATTGCGCAATGCCACCCATTTCGCCGCCCCATGCCAATCTGCCGGGCTCGATTCCCTTTCCATCTAATGAAATGTCGGGCTTGGTTCCAAACGCGGCCATCTGGATTCCGGGTCTACGCTACATTTTCCAGTTGAGAAATTCCCGGAAAAGACGGAATCCAACTGTTTTATCGACATCCGGGTTGTATACCGCTCCGCCCGGAATGGCGACTGCCGGGACGATAGTTTTTGAACGTGGCCGATGTTAAAACCAATCCCGAAATGTCTCTATCGACAGTGGGACGGGCAGAAGAAGGTCGCCCGGTCGATACCCTGCAGAAATCGCAGTTGCGGCGACCTCGCCATCGATGTAGACCGATATATTCGGGCGCATGCCCGTTTTTCCGCGCCAATGCCTCCCGGAACCGGCATCTTTTTCACCGGTCCGCGTCCTTCCGTGTCTTGCGGCAATCGGCAAGACTTGCCAAGTGAGGCGAGGTTGTTGTAAGAGGTGAGGCTGTTGTAAACGGATGGAAAAACACGAACGCGCTGCGGCCGTCGCCGCTAAAACCAGGTGGCGGACGAGGTGGCGGACGAGGTGGCGGTCGAAAAGGAGAGAGGAATGGGGAAAAAAAGCGCCAGTACCGGCCAAAACGAAAAGCAGTCTTCCGGAGCACGGCAAACCAAATCCATGACGACGTTTCGCGGTTTGTCACCCGTCGAAAAATCCATGGTGGAAATGCTTGCCGTCGTTTATCAATTCACGACCATGACCGATTTCGTCAATTGCCTGCGGAAACTGAAAATCCGAATGCCGGACGGCAAGGCGTTTTCGGGAAAGACGGCGGAGCCGTACGTTCGGAATCTTGAGAAGGTCGGAGTCGTGGAACGGCAGGGCTACCATTTCCGATGCGCCCGCAAGGTCGCAGACGAAATTGCCTTGGAACTCGCCCAGGAAGAACGTTTCGACCCCTTGGCCGACGCCGTGCGCCAAGTTTACCCACTGCTTAGCGATTGGTCCGGAAACGCCGTCGCCTACGACTACGAGCATCTTGCCAGCGAAATTCGCATGGGGATATTCGAAAAGGACGCGATCTATGTCGAGGAACTGCTGGCGAGCAACGAAGAAAAATTTCGCTACGATTTCATCTGGTTTCATCCTTACGCGGACATCTTCCGAAACAAGGAAGGCTTGCAATGGGTTGTGGAGGAGATGCCGGAGGAGTTCGCGGCCGACGTGCTGGCCAAGCTCCTGGACCATGCATCGAAGGACCTGTCCCCGTTCGTGGCGGACGTCTACGAGTTGCTGCAAGGCACGCTGGAACGAATGGGCGACGCAAAGCCGTCGGACTTCGTCGCCACAACGACGGCCTGGTGGAAAATGCTCTCGGGCCGATTCGACGAGGCCGAAAGGGACATGGGGGAGCGGACGGACATGGAAGCCCTGCTTCTCAAAGGTTTTGCCGCGTTTGCCGCAGGACGAAACGACGAGGCCCTCGGGCTTTTCGAAGATGCCCATGCCATGCTGAAGAAATCCAGCAGAAAACGAAAGATCTATTTCCGGCATCCGGCGGGAATCTTTTTCATTGTCGCGCTGATCAAGCGTGGGGAACAGGACGACTTGTTTCGGGCTTCGGGCTATTGCACCATCGCCGGCGATGACGACGAAAACGTTTTCAGGGCAAACTATATGCTTTTGGACGAAGCGATCCGGTCCATCGGCGACGATCCCGACGCAATCGCTACTATCGACGGTCGTTCGCCGCCTTCGGAAGACGATATGGCCCTGGTCGCTCTGGTGCAGGCGCTATGCGCTCTCTGGGTCTCTTCGCGAAGCGGCACCAAGCTCAAGACGCCGATGGAACGGCTGCACGCCAAGGCGCAAAGGTGCGGCGCGGAGTGGATCGAGGCCGAGGCGGCCGAGCTTTGCTCCCGTTTCGACAAGTCCGGCACCGTGCTGAAAAAGCGCGCGGAGGCCTTGCGGAAGAAGACCGGGACCGTCTGCATGGCGGACGCCGTGCGACGGCCGGACAAGTGGGAGAGGGTCCTTAACGCCATGATCGATTTGACGGCTTCCAGCCCCGGGTCAGGCGGCAAGGGCTTCGAATCGAATTCGAGGATGGTCTGGCTGTTCTCTTTCAGCGATAAAAACGGCGATTGGGACTTGTCGCCCAGGGAGCAAAAGAAAAACGCGAAGGGCTTATGGAGCAAGGGACGCAAAATCGCGCTCAAACGCCTCAAACACGAACTGGAGACTTTCGACTTCCTGACTCCGCAGGACGTCGAAATCTGCCGACACATAGAAGAGGACAGATATATCTGGCAGGGCTATCCGGAAACGAACTACTATTTCGACGACAAGACCCCGCTCGCCCTGGTCGGGCATCCCTTGATCTTTTGGGCAAAGTCCCCGGCAACGCAGGTGGAAATCGTGAAGGGAGACGCCGAACTGGTCGTGGGAAAAACCAAGAGCGGCTACATGGAAATTTCGTTCCCCCTCGACCTGCAAACCGAGAAGGGATTGCAGCTGGTCCGGGAAAGCCCCGACAAGTTCAAGGCGATCGAGGTCGGAGACAATCTGCTCAAGATCGCCAAGCTGGTGGGAAACGGGGTCAAGGTCCCGGAAAAGGCCAAAGACCAGGTCCTGAAGGCCGTGGCGAGCGTATCTTCCATCGCGACCGTGCATTCGGAAATCGAGGCTGCGGGCCGGGGGGCCGAAGAGGTACCGTCCGATCCCTCGACGCGCGTCCACCTTCGTCCCATGGAATCGGGCCTGAAAGTCGAATTCTTCTGCCGCCCCTTTTCGTCCGCCGGTCCTTACGTGCGTCCCGGCTGTGGAAAAGAGACGGTCATCGCCCGGATCGACGGCCGTGCACTGCGCGCGCGGCGGGACCTGGAGAAGGAAAGAGAGCTTGCCGAGGAAGTCCTGGCCGCCTGCCCGTCCCTGCTTTCCCTCCAGGACCCCTCCGAAGAGGACTGGGGCTTTCGCCTGCCCGATCCCGAAAACTGCCTGGAAGCCCTCTTGGAACTGCGGGAACTGGGCGACAGGGCGACGGTCGCCTGGCCCGAGGGAGAATCGTACCGCATTCGGGCGCAGGCGGACGCGAAAAATTTCTTCGTGGGGATCAAAAAGTCCCGCGACTGGTTTTCCGTATCCGGGAAGCTGGAAATCGACGACGGCCTCGTGCTCGATCTGAAGAAGCTTTTGGAATTGCTCCAAAACGCGCCCGGCCGTTTCCTCCGTCTCGACGACGGCCGTTTCCTCGCGCTGACGCGGGCATTCAAGAAGCGCCTGGAGGAAATCGAGGCTTGGTCGAAGCCCTCCGGCGGCGGCCGCAGGTTTCACCCGTTGGCCGCCTTTGCTTTGGACGACATGTCCGGCGAGTTCGGCGGGTTGAAAGGGGACAAGAGCTGGAAGGAGCACCTGAAAAGGCTGGACGACGCCCGGAGGCTGGATCCCGAGTTGCCCTCCACGTTCAAGGCGAGCCTGCGCGACTACCAGAGGGAAGGCTTCCTATGGCTGATGCGGCTTTCCCGCTGGGGCGTGGGAGCATGTCTCGCCGACGACATGGGCCTGGGGAAAACCGTGCAGGCGCTCGCCGCCATCCTGGCCAACGCTCCCGACGGCCCGTCGCTGGTGGTCGCGCCGACATCCGTGCGCATGAACTGGACAGACGAGGCCGCCAGGTTCGCCCCCACCCTGAACGTGACGGAACTGGGCGGGGGAAACCGGCAGGAGGCGATCGCCAAGCTCGGGCCCTTCGATCTGCTGCTCGTCACCTACGGCCTGCTCCAGCAGACGGAAACCGCCGAGATGTTGTCGGACGTAAAATTTTCGACCATCGTGCTGGACGAGGCCCATGCCATCAAGAATTTTTCCACCCGACGTTCCAAGGCCGCCATGGAGCTTCGGGGAAATTTCAAGCTGATCACCACGGGCACGCCGCTGGAAAACCATCTGGGGGAACTCTGGAACCTTTTTCGCTTCATCAATCCGGGCCTTTTGGGATCGCTGAAGGAGTTCAACGAGAAATTCGCCGTTCCCGTCGAAAGGCATCGCGACAGAAACGCCCGCCAGAGACTCCAAAAGCTGGTCCGCCCGTTCATCCTGCGTCGTTCGAAAAGTCAGGTACTGGAAGAACTTCCGTCCCGCACCGACATCGTCCTGCGCGTGGACCCGACCCGGGAACAGATGGCCTTCTACGAGGCGCTGAGGCAGAAGGCATTGGAAACGCTGGACGAATCGGACGCCCCCGGCCACTTGCAAATCCTGGCCGAAATCACCAGGCTGCGCCGCGCATGCTGCCATCCAAGATTGGTACACCCCGACGTTTCCATCGGAAGCGCCAAGCTGGACGCCTTCGCGGAACTGTCCGAGGAACTTTTGAAAAATGGACACAAGGCCCTGGTGTTCAGCCAGTTCGTCGGCCACCTGGCGTTTATCCGGGAGCATTTGGACGCACGGGGCGTTTCATACCAGTACCTGGACGGCTCCACGCCGGCCAAGGAACGCGAAAAGCGCGTCAACGCTTTCCAGGCGGGAGAGGGCGAGATGTTTCTGATCAGTCTCAAGGCGGGCGGGACCGGCCTGAACCTGACCGCCGCCGACTACGTGATCCACATGGACCCCTGGTGGAACCCCGCCGTGGAGGACCAGGCCTCCGACCGCGCCCACCGCATCGGCCAGACCCGCCCGGTCACCGTCTACCGGCTCGTGGCCAAGGATACCATAGAGGAGAAGATCCTGGGCCTGCACCGGCAAAAGCGCGACCTGGCCGACAGTCTCCTGGAAGGCGCCGATATGACCGGCAAAATTTCGGCGGACGAACTGCTTCGGTTGATCCGGGAGCCGGCGTGACCGGCAATGGGTCTCTCCGGAGTTGGCAAATCTCATCAGGCGATGATCGAAACTGTTGGATGAAAACCGGACAGAGTTGAAATCAAGCCTCCTTTTTTGAATCCGATTGTATTTTCGTTGACAAAAAGCGAGTTTCCATTCTAATGATCATCGAGTGATATTTGTCGTTCTTTGAAAGGGATAGCACTGTTAAGGGATACCAGGGATTGGCAATCGTTTCCGGTTGCCCGACAACACCATTTCGGCTCACATTGAATAAAGGGGGGTATGAATGAAAAACGCAGTCGGCTTTTTGATGGTTTTTTGCTTATAGCACATGGGGTTCCTCCTGACGGGGGCCGGTTTTGCAACGCCGGTCTCGGCAGCGACGATTACTGTGAATTCAATTTTGGACACCAGCGGCGATACGGGAATCTGTACCCTGCGGGATGCCGTCGCATCCGCCAATACCGATACGGCCAATGGAGGCTGTGACGCGGGAAGCGGGGACGATACCATCGTTTTCGACGCAGGCTTGTCAGCGCAGACCATTACGCTGGGCTCAACCCTGTCTCTGGGCAGCAACCTCACCCTTGACGGTTCCACCCTGGCTTCGAATGTGAAAATCAGCGGGAACAATGCTTGTCGCGTGTTTATTGTAAACGCCGGCAAGACGGTTTCCCTTGATCATGTGGATGTCGTCAACGGAAAAAATCCTTCCAGCGGCAGCTACAACGGCGGCGGCATCTACAATGGCGCTTCCGGCATCCTGACACTTGGCAACAGCACCTTTTCGGGAAATACGACGCCCTCGTACGTTCACAGCAGCAGCATCTACAATGCATATAGATTGACAATCAACAACAATATCTTTGCGAACGGCAGCTACGGAGATTGTGAAAACAGTACTTACGCGACAATCGTTTCAGCTGTCGGCAACCTGATTGAATCTGTCAGTTACTCCTGCGGCTTAACAAACGGGATCGACGGCAATATTATCGGCGTCGATCCGAACCTTGGCGCGTTAAGCGACAACGGCGGCCCCACCCAGACCATGGCATTGCCGGCCGACAGTCCCGCGATCAACGCGGGAGATGCCGATACCTGTACGGCAGCAGACCAGCGCGGGTATGCCCGTGTGGAAAACTGCGATATCGGGGCGTTTGAAAATCAGGCGCCCCCGCCGAATGCGCCTTCCGAACTGACGGCGACCGCCGTTTCCCAGACACGGATCGACCTGAGCTGGACGGACAACAGCGGCAATGAAACAGGATTCAAAATCTACCGCGACAGCGTCGAACTGACGCCATCTCCCATCGTCCCGGCCGGTACGGTCACTTTCAGCGATACGGGGCTGAACTGCGGCACAAGCTACGCTTACGAAGTCAAAGCCACCAATGCCAACGGAGACTCCCAGGGCATTGGGGCGGACGCGACCACCCAGGCATGTCCTTCGGTCGTATCCGTAGACGCGACGGTCGAAAACGGCGCTTACAAAGCAGGCGAAATCATACCGGTCAGGGTCGTTTTTACCGAGGCCGTAACCGTCGGCGGAACGCCCCGACTCACGTTGAATGTCGGAACTCCCTACTCGGTGGATTACTCGTCGGGCTCCGGGACGGACTCCCTGATCTTCGGATACACCGTAGCCGCAGGCCATACCAGCGCGGACCTGGATTATGCGAACTCGGCTGCTCCAGGACATACGACAGCGTCGGGCCTGCGGTATCGCTTTCCACCGAAGCCACAGAGCCGACAAATGCCGCTTCGTTCACCGTAACGGTTGAATTCGACGAATCCGTAGACGGCTTTGCCGATACGGACATCAGCATCGGCAACGGTTCCATAAGCGATTTTTCCGGTTCGGGAAGCAGTTACACCTTCGATGTCAGCCCTGCGGCACAGGGCGCGGTGACGGTCAGTGTTCCGGAAGATGTCGCGACGGACAGCGCCGGAAACGGAAATACCGAGTCGGAGGAATTGTCCCGGACATATGACGGCGATGCGCCGACGGCGACGATCAATCAGGCATCCGGGCAGGAAGATCCGACAAATGCCGTGCCCATTGTCTTCACCGTCACTTTCAGCGAACCCGTAAGCGGATTTGACGCGGCAGATGTGGATTTCAGCGGCAGTACGGCCCCCGGAACTCTTGAAGTGGCAATAAGCGGAAGCGATGATGCCTACACAGTGGAAGTCAGCGGCATGACCGGAAAAGGGGTTGTGACCGCCACGGTACCTGCCGGCGCGGCGCAGGATGCGGCGGGAAACGACAGCATCGCCGGGACCGCATCGGACAACACCGTGTATTACTATTCGTTCTTGGGATTGAACGATGTGATCTCCATACTTCAGATTGCGAAAAATACTGCGCCGGCGGAGCCGGTAGACAAAGGATTCGACGTGAACAAGGACGGAAAAATCGGAACGGAAGAAGCGGTCTACGCCCTGAGGATTATTTCAGGAAAATAACAACAACGCAGGGTCTATATAAGACCCTGCTTTATTTTTTTCCTTTTGTCGGACTCAATCACCCATAACCTGTTCAATGTCGTAGGGACAGGTTGCGGGGAACGTGGCTTCCGGCAGGCCGGTTTCAGCCGCCGCCCTTAACCGGGCCTTGCGGTATGCCTTTGGCAGAAACTCGTCCAGACGGGACACCAGGCTAGGGCTGTCGTCCAGCACGTCGTCGACCTCTTCCCGTTGGTTCTTGATGGTCAATGCCCAGCTTCTGCATCGTCGGTCCTGCTGGTGGTCCCATTTCAGCATTTGCATCAGCAGGGATTTTCATTCAGATAAAAAAGGTACCTCAAGAATATGTTCCGGTTTCAAAGGATATTTTTGCACCAAGCCATGACAATTTTGTGGAGCATTTCATCCACGGGACATCGAGAAGTAAAGGCAGATGCGTTTTCTTTTTCAAAAAAACTTTTATCCGATCTCCGGCAATTTCCACGGTGGCGCCGTTTTCAAGAAAATTTCGGCTTATTGTTTCGACGGTGCATTTTTCAAAACCTTCAAGATGGCTTGCCAATATCCGATACAGGTTGTGGGCCAAAAGGGAAAT
Source organism: Desulfobacterales bacterium (assembly GCA_963674505.2). Lineage (GTDB taxonomy): Bacteria > Desulfobacterota > Desulfobacteria > Desulfobacterales > SKZT01. The sequence goes on along the minus strand of CAXXIG010000001.1, from coordinate 2,392,900 downwards.
CGTCAGGTCAAAATCCACCTTGACAACAATTGAAGAGGAAGGATTGTTCAGGTTGAAAAACGCCACATGCTCGGCAATTTCCTGTTCCACCAGCCATCGGCCTGCATATTTTTTCACAAGCTTTCCCACATCCGCGTCAAAGTCGTTGGTAATAAGAAAGGTCGGTTTTCGTCTTCCATGGTCGGTCATAACGATTTGTCTTACTTCGCCTTTGTAATGTCGCAATTTGCAGTGTTCTTCGTATATTCTGATTTTCTGATATTTACCCTTCGAACGCTCGACGGATATCTTTCGCCAATGGTCGCTTTCGATTTTTTCCGCCTTTTCGATCAGGCTTTTACTTCTCCTTCTTATGGTCAGGAACTTGATTTTTTCCTCGCTCTGATTCAACTCGCTCAAATTCTTGTAGGTCGTGAACTTCGAATCGAAAATCAACATTTTCGGGGCCACGCCGCGACCTTGCTTCCAAAAATCGACGAAATCGAAAACGGCGTCGCTTTGGTTCCTGTGCTTTACTTCCGCATTGGTATAGGAAAGATTGCCAGTTGAAGGATCCTGCGCAACCAGGGCGAGAAGGCTCTTCATCGCCTTCGATCTGGAACCCGCCCAGTTTTTTTCGAGAACGCTGGCGTCTCCCCAATGCGGTATCGCTTTGAAATCCAGATTGAACTCGCCATTTTCGAGTTCGTCGTCGCGGAAAATGCGCGACAGCGCGGAAAGGAACCTTTTGTTCTGCGACCTTGATACGCGGTAGGAATAGGTTGAAAGAGCAGTCGATTTCGGCAGGACGTTGAGTCCGGCAAACAACCCGAGAGCCCTGTCCATGTTCCATTTCGTATCGTGGGACCATCGGAGGCCTCCCAGCAGTTTCAAGGCCAGAAAAGACAGAACGCTTTGAAGGTCGTCGAGTTCGGACGTACGGGGAAATCCGGCGCTTTTGATCGCCTCCGCCAAGCCGAGTTTTTCCATGAGGGGTAAAAAAACGAGGGGACCGGCGCCGCGTTCCGTTATGAACTTTTCGTCGGTCAGTTCTATCGACACGCTTTTCGGCGCCTCGATTTTTTCCGGAACGGAAACTGCGAGCCTTTCCATTCGAGTCCTTTTGGGCAAAGGCGCGAAGCCTTCGGCCTTCAGCACTTTATCGATGGTGTCGAGCGAAACGGCTTTTCCCTTGGAATCAAGAAGGACCTTGATGTCCGTGATGGAATAATTCCGCTTACGCAATGCGACAATAAGCTCTATCGTTTGGTCGCTTGTGGAACGCTTTTTAGGACCGGGCTTTTTTTTCGAGAAAAACGGATTGATTCCCTTTTTGAGATTTTGCAAAAAAAGATGGCGGAGTTTTTTGAAATAGGCTGGCGACAATCCGTATTTTTCGGCCGTTTCAGCCGAACCAAGTCCGTCGCAATAAAAAGCTTTCAAAGCTTCGTAATTTCGATGGTCTGGCAAAAGCGGCTTTTTGAAATAATCAACTGGATCCATAATAAGAAGGTTACTAAAATATCCTGAACGATACGTCAATAAAAAAATGTATGTTGTCATAAAAAATCAGCCGAAACGTTTATATTGGTTGTTCTTGGTAAGTCTGTTCGCGAACAAATCGATATAAATGCACAACTATATGCAAAATACAAAAATGTTAAATTGAATTAAAATCTTATGGTTCAGGTAATTCCAGTGCCGTTTGGCGAGGGAGGGATGAGGGATGGAAACATAACATCCTGAATATATAGGATTATTCCGTTATAGCCTTGACTGTTAATACTCTGTGCGGTTACCTTGAAAAACAGAATGAAAATCCCTGATCAGTAAAACGGTCAACCGGCTGACCAGTTCCCGCTTTTCGGAACGTCCCAAGGACTCTATCTCCTCCCTCAAATTCTCCGTGTCCAGTTGGTCCAGCAATCCTGCCTTTAGCAAATCGGACTGTTCCTGGGTCCATTTAAAGAAATCCTGCTCATATAAACTCATGGCACCGCCATTTCACTGGTACTGGTTATTTTCGCGCTGGCGTTTCTATCCGGGACTGGAAAACGCGACCTGTCGGCTTGGCAATGTCACGACTCGGCAGCATTTTCCTTGCTTTGATTTTCCACGGAAGATTAGACCCCGTCCGTGGTACTGTCAACAATAGGATCGGCATTGACGTTTCCCTCGCCGGTTTCGATAGGCCCATTTCCTTTTGCTCCGATTTTCGAACCGCGTGACGGTTTTTTTTTGTTCCGGTATCACTTGGAGCAGGAGTAGGGCACGTTTGGATGCGGGTAATCGCCCCCGATGTTCTCGTCGCCTCCAGTATAATAGCCCCCTTGGGTAAAATTTCCCGCGTAATGATTGCAGTCGGCATCCATCCCGAAATATATCGAATATCCCCCCGGATCGGGGATGTCGTGAATCCGGTTGGAAACGACCAGGTTTCTGTCGCCCTCCACCATGATTCCGACTTCCGTCAGCGAATCGACTCCGCCGTGCACGTGGTTTTTTTCGATCAGGTTTTTGGAACCGCCGGCCAGGATGCCCACAGACCAGCCCGAGCCTTCCGGGCTGGATACGTTGGACGCGCTGTGGTTGCCCACGACGTCGTTTCCGCTTCCGCAACAAATACCGTAAGTGGAATAGCTTCCGTTGAAAGGCGAACCATTCAAGGCAATCTGGTTGCCGCCGATATGGCAATGATCGCCTGCCAGTATCCCTATCGAAAGGAATTGCCGCAGGTTGCCGTTGCCGTTGCATACGTTTTCGACAACCCTCGCGCCGTTTCCGACGCGAATTCCGAAAGAACCGTTGGCGCGGTCGGATTCGGATTCGTTTTTTCCCTGGTTGTGATTGCATACATTGGATTCCACCGTGCAGTTGTCTTCCGTATAAATACCCGCGCCGATGGTTGCTCCTCCTATATCGTCGCCCTTGTTGCCCGATGCGACGTTTCCTTTGATCACGCATCCGGATTGGACGTAGATTCCATAGGCCGAGTTCCCGCTGACGGCGGTGTTCGAAGTGGCCGTGCAGTTTTCCACGCGCGAATTGTCGGTCGCTTCGATGCCTTTGACCTCGCCGCTGCCTGCGTTTTCCTTGCAAATGCAATCGCGAACCAGGCCGTAGTCTCCGACCTGAATCCCGCCTTGGCCGTTGGAATTGCAGACGAGACCGACCGCCTGGCTCGAATCTCCCAGACAGACGCCTCGTTGGCGAAAATTCAGGATCGTCCCGTCGAGGACCCGGACGTTGTCGCTGCCCGAATGGATTCCGTGGCCCGAAGTCCCTGCGGACGCGCCCGGACCGACGAGCGAAAAGCCTCGCATGTCGATGGTGACATTTTCGGTTTGCACGTCTATCGCGTTGGCATCGGCAGTCCCGCAGACGATGTTCTCCGTGAAATAGTACATCCCGGAACTGGTGATCGTCAGGGGGATGTCTTCCGCAGTTACGGGAGTGCCGGGTTCGATGACCTCCAGGGTTTTCATCGTGGAAGTGGGCGTGCCGGCAGGAGGATTCAAGCTACCGGCCAGCGCCGGAGAAAACGACTGCAATAGAAAAAAAAAGGCGAAAAAATACGATGCGTTGTTTTTCACAAGAATCCTCCTTTTCAATTTCTTGAAATCCGCTGAAAAAAGTGCCCTCTTTGTCGGGGCGTCCAAGGTTTCGCCGTGTGTCTTCCGAAAATCGCGCAAGGCCGGGCCAGGGAGGATCGGTTCGGGTCGCAGTTTCGGCGCATCGGTTTTCCCGGCTGCTTTTCGGCTGGCTGTATTGTGAATATCCGAAATCGGAAGCCTTCGCAACAATTAATTCGGCGTTAAAAGCATCCAAAAATGTGGTTTACACCGGTTTGATTATTTGGCATAGAATCCAATGAGACTGCCGATTTCATCAGGGGCGAAAACGGCAGTTCGATTTTCGTTGAAACCGACTCTTCTCAACCACGGGGGACCCCGATGAAAAAATTCTCGTCGCCATTTTTTCGGCATATGTGTCTCATTTCCGTTTTTATGCTTTCGATTCCTTCCGCTTCGTTCGCGGGAGACATCGATCCCGACCTCGACGAGCATCAATACTCGTACGGCGAAAACGCGGGCTGGCTCAATTTCGACACCGGACCCGACCCCGGCGTCGAGGTGAAGGAAGAGACCGTCGAAGGGTTCGCCTGGGCGGAGAACATCGGCTGGATAAACCTGAGTCCCGACGCCCCCGGCGGCGTTGCCATCGACGGCGACGGCAATCTCTCCGGATGGGCGTGGGGCGAGAACGTCGGATGGATCTCGTTTTCGTGCCAAAACCTGGACTATTGCGAAACCGCCCTCTACGGCGTTTCCATCGACTACACGACCGGAATGTTTTCAGGAATGGCCTGGAGCGAAAACATCGGCTGGATCAATTTCAGCCACGACCAGGCGGCTTGGTACGGGGTGAAGACGGCGGTCCCGAATTTGAAGGCGTTCCTTGGCAATAACACCGGCGCTCCGGAAGCTCCGGCCTACATTTGGGACTGGTTCGCGGACGTCTACAACGCGGGCGACAACGAGGCTTATTTTTCCAGCGGGCAAACCATTTTTACCGACGAAATGCCTTCCGATTCCATACTGTACAGAAACGTGGAGGTTTCCGGGCTTACCTCGATTTCGGGAACGGGAACGGTGGCATGCTCTCTTGGCGACGGGGATGCGAGCAATGTCCTGACGTGCGTGGCATCCGGCGGCGATCTGGCCATCGGAGGCGGAAACGGCGGTTTTCGCGTAATGGTCCAGGCGACCGCCTTGACGGCGGGCGAAAAAATCAACCCGGCGACCGACGGCGTCTGCCTGGTGGACCCGGACAGTCTCGTAAAGGAAAGCGACGGGACCGACAACGACTGCGCAGATTCGGTCGTGGTTTCGCAAGCGCCCACGATTTACTACGTGGAGCCCGCAGGTTTCTGCGGCGGGAAAACCCCGTGCTTCGAAAAGATTCAGGAACCCCTGGACATCGCACCGGCCGGAGTGTCCGTGAGGATCGGCGGAGGCACGTACGGAGAAAACATGCAGATAGACGGATCGGTCGCCGTGGAGGTCGGGTGTCCCTCCGATTTTTCCGATACGTCGCCGGGAACGCCTACCGTTTTGATCGGGTTTTGAGTTAATGACCTGTCGTCGAAAAATGCTCCTCTGCCGCTTGAGGAAAATTCGGACGTCCTTTCTTTTCTTGGTGCAGAGACTGAACGCCTTCGGGCGCCTCGAGAGTGGCATATCCCTGACCGCCGTAGGTGTGGAAAGAGGCGGTTCCTTGGTCGATCAAATCGGCATTGCCGTCCTGGTCCCCGTCGTACTCGGAGTCGTCCGAGTCGGGGCCCATCTCGTCGGTATCGGAAGCGCCGTCGCCGTCTCCGTCGGACTGCCATCGGAAACAGGCCCTGGTGCATCCGGCGGCCCCGTCGTCGTTGTAGTCGTAGTACGTGGAGCAGGCGTTGTCGTCGCCCTCCGATTCTTCCGCGTCGTAGATGTCGGTTCCCAGGGGCGAGCATACGTCGTTGGACAAAAACATATTGTCCTCGGAATCGGCGTCCGTGTAAATTCCGGCCTGTTGGTTGAATGCGATTTCATTTTCGGAGATGGTATTCTGGCTGGAGTTTTCCAACCGCACCCCGTGGACATTTCCGCAGATTTCGTTTTCCATGATTGTATTGCCATGGGACAGGCCGTCCATGAGGATTCCGGTGGAAAATTCGCCCACGGAAGCGTTCTTGATGGTCACTCCAGTGCGTCCTGTAAGATGAAAGGCGACGCCCGAGCCGTTTCCCGTTATTCGATATCCGTCGCCGTCGATGGTGATCCCGTCCTGGGCGACCGAAAAACAGTCCCCCGCCGCATTGAGGTTGCAGTCGAGCGTGCAGGATTCGGTAATCGTGTCTCCGCAGACGAAATCGGCGGAAGCTCCATGGCAGGAGCATGCGAAGCAGGTGTGGGTGCATCCCGTCTCGCCGTCGTCGTTCCAGTTGTCGGGATCGTCGCAAGTGTCGTCGCCGCCGGAATTGATGCCGTGGTCGGAAATGTCGTACACGCCGTTGGGACATACCACGTTGTTGTTCAGGCTGTTCATGGCGCAGCGACTGTCCATGTAAATCCCCGCCTGGCTGTTTCCGGTGATGGTATTTCCGCAAACGGTATTGTTCATGGTGTTTTTCATTTCGATACCGTAGATATTGCCTGTCAGGGTCGCGTTCGTCAAGGTGGCATGGCTGCCTTCCTCTAGTAAAATTCCTCGGGAGAATCCGCTGATGGCGATGTTTTGGATTCTCACCGTCGTCTTGTCTATGCTTTCGACGCCGTTTCCCCTTCCATTTCCCGAAATGCTATGGCCGTCGCCCTCGATTTTAACACCGTCCAAGCCAACGGTGAAGCAGGTGCCGGAGGATTCCAGATCGCAATTCAACGTGCAGTTTTCCGTCACGACGTCTCCGCACGCGAATGTTTGCAGCCGCCCTACGCAACCGCAGACGGAACAGGGTGCGGTGCAGCCGGTCGTTCCGTCGTCGTTCCAGTCGGAAACGTCGGAGCACCTGTTGTCGTCTCCGCTGTTGACGCCGTCGTTGGCAATGTCCGATATGGCATTGTCGAATTGTTCGTTGGCACGCTTCAAAACGTCTCGAATGGCCGGGATCGCGTGTTCCGGCCTGACACGGTCAAAAAGCGGAAATCCGGTTTCAACCAGCAAAGGGTTGTCGGTCTGTTCTTTGTTTTCATGATTCATGGCTAATTTCTTCCTGATATGACGGGCTCACGTGATTTGAATGAAATTTGCGCACCTTTTTTTCCTTCCAAGGCCGCCCCGGCGACCTGCGGGAGCACGGCGGCGTCGATACGGCTTTTTCAGTTCCTGCTGTCGCGCACCGCGATCACCCTTGCCGTGCATCCGCATATTCTGCTGAAGCACGCCTCCCACTGATTGTTATGGAAACTGTAATATGTGCAAAATTCGCCGCTCTTCTTGCCCGTCCAAACACGCCATCCCGATTTACCTTTTAAAGGGTGAATTATGTTTCGAGTGGCTTTATTATCAACATATAATTTTGCCAATTCATTTGGCTTGGGCAGGCGCCAATTGCCGCCGTCCACAGTCAAATTTTGTACCCAGGAGTTCGCCTGGGGCAATTTTATTTCCTTATCGGAACCCGAAATCCATTCGAGTCCAGTTTTGGTGTCTTTCACTATTCCATTGGCGTAGACCTCGTAATCACCGTAACCTTCTATCGCGCCGGAGTCGGACGACTGTGGTCGAGAATACGAAGGCTCCGGCGAATAACTGGAGGTTTCGACTTTCTGAGGCTCGGACTCGCGTTTTTTCTTTTCCAAGTCCGCTCTCATTTGTTCCAATTCTCGACGATCCGTGTCGATTCGCGCCCGATCCTGTTCCAAACGACGTTTTTCCGTTTCGTCTGCTTCCGTATCCGTCTTGGACAGGAAATATCGCGGAATAGGGGTGGAGGAAATCCAAGGCACCTGTTTGTCGTCCGTTTCCCGCATGACCCCCAGGCCGGTCTCCCTGAACACATCGTATACGCTCATTCCCGGACTGTTGAGGTTCTCGAGCAAGTGCTTGGTGTAAATGCCGTTGCGACCGGCGCCGTCGGCGGCGACGGATCCCGGCGATGTCGCGTAGGCAATAATGGTCCCTTTGGGCGCGTCCATAAAGGCCAGGCCTTTTCCTTGCGAGCGAAAACTCCTCTTGAAGGGGTTGTCCCTGCATGCGTCCAGGATCGCTATGTTGAGCTTGTTGCCGGCTTCGTTCATCTTTCCCAGCACCTTTCCGGCGGGTACGGCCTCCCAGCGGATATCCGTCTCGGACGTCACGTGCGCTTTTATCGGAATCAGGTAGTTGTCGCCGTCAACCTGCATGCCGTGGCCCGCGAAATAGAATACCCCCACTTCCATGCGGCGCAAACGTCCATAAAACTCGTCGATGGCAAGCTCCATCTGCCTCTGATCCGCGTCCAGCTTTAGAATCACCTCGAAATCCAATGCGCGCAGGGCCTCGGCCATGTCCCGCGCGTCGTTGACGGGATTTTTCAGCGGTGCCGTTTCATAGTTCGCATTGCCGATCACAAGGGCGATTCGAGTCGCGGATGCCGCAGTGTTCAACGATCCAAGAATACAGACGATGCAAATCGACGCTCCAACCACGAATTTTCCGAACATGATTCTCCCTCCTCGATAAAAAAATGGAACGGAAGCCCCCTGCGGGCGGAATATCGGCCCTGCGGCTTCGCCAGGAGCCGCCCGAAGCGCTTATCGTTGGGTTTATCCCCTTGCCGGGCTCCTTGACCTTGTTTTGTAAAACAGCGGCTCGCTTTCTGTCAACGAAATACAACGGGCTTTTCAGACGGCTTCATTGGCACGGACGTAAAATTGGATGGAACGGAAGAGCGGGCCATGATATGCTTCGGATGATCGAGATCGAGCAAGCCTTGCGATCTCGACGAAAAAAACGAACCGTTTGTAGAAAGGAGTCGGTCTCCATGAAGTACCCGTCGCCCGAAAATCCGCCAGGAACCTTTGTTTGATCGGATGCTTAATCGGAAATTTCCAGGAACCATTTAAAAATAAAAAACGTCATGAGAAGATTCCATTCATACGGCCCGGTCGATAGCGAGGAGCATTTCTGCGTACCTCGCACCGAACTGATCGAGCGTTGCGTCGATCTGTCTGTCGGCAATCCGGAAAAAGGCGGGCATTTTTTTACCATTTGGGCCCCCAGGCAGGCAAAACCTGGCTTATGCGTCAAGCGCAAAAAGAAACTTGCATGCGGCAATATCGCCGGTCGGATGCTTCCGGCGTTTGAAAGGAAATCGAGAATGAGAAAATTTTCATCCTACGGTCCCGTGAACAAGAGACTTCATTATTATGTCCCGCGCACGGCCTTGATAAACAGGGCGCATGCCCGGCTTACAGGGGAAGTTCCCGAAGAGGGGGGCCACTATATCACGGTTTGGGCGCCGCGGCAGACCGGCAAGAGTTTCGCCATGCTCGAAGTGGTCGATAAGATAAAAAAAAACGAGCCGGAAAAATACGATGTCGCGATCTTGACAATGGAATTCGCAAGGGAACTTAATGAAATCGAGGATATTCAGAAGGTATTCCTCAGGCAGCTGGGCGGATATCTCGACAGGGAAACGCCGGATATCAGGACATGGAGAGAATTTCCGGAAGTCTTTACAAAGAGCTACCTTGCAAAACCGCTGGTACTGATTCTCGACGAATTCGACTCGCTCGGGGAAAAGCACATCGATGCGTTCGCTTCCATGTTCAGAAGCATTTATACGAGCCGGCGCAACGAGCAGGATCGAAAAAGCCACGAGAAAACATACCTGCTGCACGGCCTGGCCCTCGTGGGTGTCCGAAGCGTATTGGGCATCGAGAACCTGAAAGGTTCGCCCTTCAATGTGCAGCGGAGCCTGCGCGTTCCCAACCTGACCAAAGACGAAACGGCGTCCCTGTTCGAATGGTATGAAAAGGAAAGCGGGCGCAAGGTCGATATCGAGGTCGTCGAGAGCGTACAGCGCGAAACCCGGGGACAGCCCGGACTGGTATGCTGGCTGGCGGAACTGCTCACCGAAACGTACGACGACGGCACGGACAAGCCCATTTCGATGAAGCGTTTCAACGAAGTGTTCAGAATGGCGGTGCAGGCCCTGCCCAACAACAATGTGCTGAATATGATCGGCAAAGCGAAACAGGAACCGTACAGGCAGGTCGTCCTGGATTTGTTCAAGACGGACAGAAAGATGATATTCAAATACGACAAAACCAATCTGAACTATCTGTACATGAATGGCGTCACGGACATCGAAGAAACGCCGGAAAACCTGTATGTCATGTTCTCGAGCCCTTTTGTTCAGAAACGGCTGTTCAACTATTTCTCGGACGAACTGTTCGAGGACACCGGAAAGCTCTACGAACCGTTCGAGGACCTCGGGGAGATCTTTCCCGCGCGAGAATCCCTGAACGTCGCAAATCTAATGAGGCGTTTTCAGACCTATCTGAAAAAAAACCGGAACTGGCTGCTGAAAGGGGCTCCGAGGCGCAAGGACATGAGGATTTTCGAGGCGGTGTACCATTTCAATCTCTACCGATACCTGTGCGATTTCCTGGAACCGAGACAAGCCCGAGTGTGGCCCGAGTTTCCAACCGGCAACGGGACTATAGATATCATGATCGAATATTCGGATCGCATTTACGCGGTGGAGGTCAAGTCGTACACGGATGAAGCCGGATACCGCGAGGCATTGAAACAGGCCGCCCGGTACGGGAAACAACTGAAACTCTCCGAGATCACACTGGTATTTTTCGTGGAATACATCGACGACGAGAACAGGGAGAAATTCGAAAAGGATTACACGGACGGGGAAAACGCCGTCAGGGTGTCGCCGGTTTTCGTCGAGACTGAAAGCTGATATTTCGGTCCTGCCAAAATCGTCGACGCCCCCCTTTTCAAAAACGGTCGATGCGCAAGACCTTGTATATTTTGTCCCGCCACGCGGCTCGAACACCTGCCTCGTCGGCATAGTCCGGCCAGCGGGAGACCGCTCGACGCACCTCGTCGACAATGGCTCCGGCACGTCCCCGCTTCATCGAGGCGGCTTTGGCGCAGGCCTGGAAATCAGCCATGGCGAATCCATCCCGCTTGCCGTTCAGGGTCATCTGGTGGCTCGCGGTCCATGCACCGGAAGGGTTGTAGCTGTAAGTGACGTCAAAAGCGGGAGAAAGCGACCAGTTGCCCGCCTGGTCCATCAGAAAGGCGATGTTCTTCGCATGGTCGTCCTGGTTGCGCGCGATGATGTTGAACGCCATGCGGCGAAACTGCTCCTCGACGGCATCCATGGGAAGCCCCAGCTGCCGGATGACCAGCAGTGCCTGTTCATAGCTGTAGGCGCCGGCCAGATTGAAGTCGAAATGGGCCATGGCGCACAGCGACTGCATATGCAGTTTCCGGCCGTCCGGCAGGCGGTCGAACCGGCGTGTCATGAAGTGCCTGCGCCCGTTCTCTTCAAAAAGGCGGCACGGCATCATGGCAATCCCGGCATCGGCAGCCATTTTCGAATAGGCATATTCGATGACGCCGTAACCCTTTGGATCTTCGCGCTCCTTGTCCTTATTGCCGACGACCCCGTCGAATTTCAGCAGCCAGTACTCAAAGCCTTCGCCTGCATCGACCTGGCCGGAGCGCACCTCGTTGGTCTTCGGGTTCCAGGCGACGACCGCCTTTGCCCGGGCGCCCCCGGCCGAGGTGCCGACCCTTAAAATGTCCATCAGGGCCTTCTTTTTATCCGGTGCGGCCAACGAAGTCTTGAGATGGTTTCGTCGGGTGAGCACTTGCGAGGCCAGGGCAACCAGTTTGTCCACCTGAATCTGGTCCGAACGCCTGTTTCGGGGGCCCAGAATAGGTGAAAACTCCAACGCCCCGATCCCGCGTTGGCCTACATAACAGAGCCGCTCCACCGCATTGAACGATTCCGGCCTGCGGCCCTGGGTGGCCAGCCAGGCATCGATCAGGGCATGGCCGAAGCGGTCCGGCAAAGAATCGGCCAGCAGTCCGGGCAGGCCGTAAAAAGTTGCCGGGGGCAAATCGGGAAAAGTGTAAACACGATCAGAGAGCGGCATCCTCAACGGCGAAATCTCGATTCCGCTGCGGGCAAAGGCAGGATCGTATTCAAAGGCCGCGAAATCGTTTCCCTCTTCCAATGCAACGGCGCCGATGGTGCGGCCCCAAAGCTTGACTTCCGCATAGGTGCTCATCATTTATCCCAAGTCCACTCTTTTTCCGTACCACGCTGTTTCCGGCTGGAGTAGACGCGTTTGCGCTGCCTGCCTTTCGCCTTTATCAAATCCATCGGTCGAGGCGTTGCCTCGGGAGCCAGCCGGTCCAGGCCAGCCATGAGATCCAGCACTCGGCAGAGACGAATGACGCTCGCCATCTGGGCCGACGCCCCGGACTCGATCCGCTCCACCGTCCGTTTGGAAACACCGGCCTCATGGGCAAGATCGGCCTGGGTCAGTCGCAGATCGATGCGCCGCCGTGCCAGGCGCTTGCCAAACTCCGCCAAAATGGCGTCGTCATTCATAAACTTGTCGATTTGCATAGCCGTAATCTCTGTCGATTTATATTCGTATATGCACATATATTCCACAATATTGCCGATATATATGCTATTTTAATCGAAATTGCAAGTCGCGACTTTTGGCGAATTTAATATTTTTTTATAAATATTTCGTAATTTATGACGACTTATGAATCCAAAATGCCGCGTCCTTAATCAAGGAATACACAGATCAAATAGTCGAAGGCAATTTCGACGCCGGGAACATATTTCGGACAGGCCTTGGTCCATCCTTGATTTGAAATGCCATCGACGGGGAATTCGTCCTTCGGTTTTCTCGCCTGGCCGGGACGAACCCCCGCTTGACGACTTTGAAAGTCCGAGGAAGCTCCCGAAGGATGTCTTTGCCTCCGTCCTCCAATTCCAAATTTCACGCCGTTCGGCACGTTCTGAACGTTCCCCCGTCGCTCAGGCCACCAGCCGCACGCCCCGCATCTTGGAGAGCCCTGATGATCGACTTTAGAACCCCCTTGACCGCAGAGCCGACTTCCGGAATGCAACCGATGGCAATAAGGAACAAACCAAGCCAGAGCCAAGTCTCATAGCTTAACCCTGGCTGTCAGGATGAGGGGCTTGGTTTTAACATCGGCCACTTTCAAGGACTATCGTCCCGGAAGTCGTCATTCCGGGCGGAGCGGTATGTTCCCCGGGTGTCGATAAAACAGCTGGATTCCGTCTTTTCCCGGAATTTCTTAACTGGAACATGTAGCGTAGACCCGGAATCCAGGTGATGATCGAAACTATTGGATGAAAAACGGCAGAAGCTAAAACCAAGCCAAAAAAAGGAACCAGTTTTTTATCAATGGCAAAATTCCATATTGATCCATGTGATCAACGAAACGACAATATCATGTGGCCGAAATGCTACTGGATGACAATTTTGCTGAAAATAACGGAACCGTCTGATATCGTCACGACCCCCTCGATGCCGGTGAAGTATCCTTCGATGGAATTGTCTGTGAAATCGCAATTGTACCCCCCTTCAAGGTCGATGACGTAACCTCTGTCGAAATCAATGTCGCCATGAAATGGTTTCGCGTGGCAAAGGATGGTGGCATCTGCGGCAACGCCTGCCATACAAGAGGTTAGATCCGAAAAGTAGCTGCCGTCTCGCCTTATGCCGTCAAGGTCGCAGGAGTAGATGCTTTCGTAAGCCCCCATGTCGATGGCAGCCCCGATGGGTCTCGACGTTCCGTCTATGTCGGTATCGGGAGCGCCGTCCCAGTCCGTTCCTGCGTCTATGCAGGGAGAGAATTCCCCCAGTTGGTAGTCGTTGTTTTCTTCGTCGGCGAAAAGAGGGTCTATCTTGTCCAAGTTGCTTGGATCGACGGGAAAGAAATGCGGAATGCAGAACCCGTCTTCGCTCTGGTCGAAATCGTTGTTGTAGATGCGGACGGGCGAGTAGACGTAGTTGTTGTTTCCATCGTCGTTGATGTAGATGTCGGAGCAGTTTGTAGCTGAATTGTTCCAGAAAATGTTGTTGTAGATATCGGCATATTCGGTATCGTAGTGAATATAGAGGTAAAGCCCGCCTCCGCTACCTCCTGCCCCCGATGGAAGGACCTTGTTGTTTGCAACGGTGTTGTTCGACATGGAAAGAGAACGAACATCATCCATCCAAATGCCATAACCGTTAACACCGGCCCTGTTTTCGAACACTGCGTTGTTGACAAAAGTAATATCTTGATAATATGAACTGCTCCTATCACAATTAGTGAGTATTCCTCCACCTTCATTAGCTGCGTCGTTTCCAAAAACCTTGTTGTTTGTGATTTCAATTGTTTGATTGCTATTGCCAATTGCTAAATACAAGCCTCCGCCACTTCTATAAAGGTTATTGTAAATCAAATTGTTTGAAATAACCGATGTTCCGGTCGAGAAAAAATTAATATAGCCCCCGCCACCATCAGATGTGCCAGAATTGTTTCCGTAAATCTCATTGTTCAGAAATTCCAAATTTTTAACAGGACTAATCCAAACGCCTCTGGTTTCGTTGTTCTTTACCGTGTTTTTCTCGAAGCGCAAATCGTCAACATGTTCAAAAGAGACGCTTGAAGCATCGTCGTTTTCCTCTGCGTAGTTGTCGCTGAAGGATACGTCCCTGACTAAATATATATAACATGCAGACCCGCCAGAATAAGCCAAGTTCAGATTAAAGTAGTTGTTGCTGATCGTTGCCTGGTCAGGATCGTAAACGTAAAGCCCCCCCCCCCTCGGAATCTGCGTGATTGTTCTTGAAGGAATTCGAATCGACCGTGGCATCGCCTTCGTCGGACTGGATTCTCAGCCCTCCGCCATCGCCGTTCGTCGTAGTCTCGCCGTTTTGGAACGTTATTCCCTGCACCTCGAAATCTCCGGCGACGGTGCTGGTCAGGACAAGGCAAGGCCCTGCTTGGCCCGCGTCGATGATCGTGTTGTCCGCGTCCAGCGTCCTGGAATTACAGGTGGAATCGTAGCCGCCGAGAACGGACAGGCTGAAGGCTTCGGCGGACGAATACACAAAGGTGCCCGAATAGGTTCCCCGGGCGATTTTGATCGTGTCGTCCTGGCCGTTGGTTTGCGCATAGAAGAGGGCTGTATTCAGCCCGTTGACGCTTGTTACGCAATAGGTTTCCGCATGGCTCGGCACTGCAGAATACAATAAAAATACGAAGAGCCAGGCGGTAGTTCCTAAAATTCTCCTTCTCCACGAGTCGATCATTTTGTCCTCCTTTTTTTATGGGTAGAAAATGTGAAAAAACAGCAAAATTAAAATTAATTGTTCGAATATTTTCGCAATGTCAAGTGAAAAAATCGTGAGCCTTTTTATACATGCGACCGTTTTTGCGGTAACTACCTGAAATGATTCAAAAAAATGGAAAACCACCCCGAAAAAAAATTTTCGACCCATCTTGAAACTGAATCTATATCCACATGCTGTGTACGGGACAAAAAAAGTCTATCGTTCATTGACAAGCATAAATAGTTTTTATACAAATCACTGGATTTTTATCGCGATATGTGCATAATAAGGATGCAACCAAGGACCTTTTACCAAGGAGGTTGCATCGTGAAAGAGTTCAATTTGATCAAGGCCGCTTTGAAAAAACTCGTAATAATGCACGGCGCAAGGATTAATTTCCTGGCATGTTTCATAGTCGGCTTTTTGAAAACGAGTACGGTCAATCTGAAAAAGGTCGCGACCGGGATGCCCGGAGCGGCCCACAGAGACTCGAAATACAAGAGAATACAGCGATTTCTGCGCGACTTCGAACTGGATCTTTTCATGATTGCCGAGCTTATCGCCTCGCTGGTGCTTAGCGAACTGGAATCCTGGACTTTGGCCATGGACAGGACGAACTGGAAATACGGCAAGATCAACCTCAACATTCTCACGCTCGGAGTCGCGTACCAAGGCAGCGCAATCCCGCTTTTTTGGATTCCCCTGCGCAAACGGGGAAACTCCAACACCTCCGAAAGGATATCGATCGTCAAAGCGTTTCTTCACATTTTTCCGCTGCGGAAAATCAAATGCCTGACCGGAGACAGGGAATTTATCGGACAGGCCTGGTTCCGATACTTGCTCGACAAAACCATCCCCTTTCGAATGCGAATAAAAGAGAATATAATGGTGACCAATTCCAGGGGCGCGCCGGTTCCCGCCAAGAATTTTTTCCGAATGTTGAAACCCGGCGAGTGGAAGATTCTCGACGGCATGAGAACCGTTTGCGGTGTCAGGCTCCATGTAATCGGCCTGCGGCTGCCGAATTCCGAATATCTGATCCTCGTGACCGATTCCGATCCCGAGGGGGCGCTGGACGATTACAGGGAACGATGGGAAATAGAGACCCTGTTCGGCTGCTTGAAGACGCGCGGATTCGATTTCGAATGCACCCATGTCGTCGAGCCGGAAAGAGTTCAAAAACTGGTGGCTCTGATGGCCATCGCGTATTGCTGGTGCGTCGCCACCGGCAAATGGATGAATTCGATAAAGGAAATCAAGACAAAGAAGCACGGTCGAAAGGAGATCAGCCTCTTTCGACACGGACTGAACGAACTACGGGATGTTTTGTTGAACATAAGCGACCGATTTGACGCATTCAGAGATTTGGTGGCAAGATTTTTCGGGTCGGCAGCCCCTGATAGAAAGTGCCTCAACAAAATCGATTTAAAGTATAGTAGTTTTTTGTCCTGTACATAGATCCACATGACAGTTTTCAATATACCATGATGTGGGGACGTTATGTTCCGAACGTACTTAAATTTTTTTAGTTGCATCGTGGAATTGTGGGGAAATGCCGGTTTGCGAACTCCCCCCCGATGGTGATGGAGGCTGGCAGCAGAAAGAGCGGGAGTGCGAAAGACCTTCCGAGGGCTTTGTCGAGGATCTCCCTTCGACGCCAATGCGGCGGCAGCCCTTGCCCCGCCGAAGATCAAGGCGTGTAAAGCACCACGACGCACCGGGTGGTTTCGCCCGAAGGGTTGTTGAGCTTGTGGGGCGTTTCGGAATCGAAGTGGATGGATTCGGAGGCTTTCAAGCGGTGCTTTTTGTTGTCCAGGGTCGCTTCCAGAAAGCCTTCGGTGACGAGGATGAATTCCTCTCCCTCGTGCTTGTAGGCGACGGTCTTGTGGTCTTGCCCGGGGGGGATGGTCACCCGAAAAGCCCGCAGGTGCATATGTTCCGCGTCCGGAGTCATGAGTTCGTAGGAATAGTTGCGGGTGCTCTGGACGAACGCTTCGTTTCTGCGACCCCGAATCGCGTTTTTCTCTTCTTCCTTCAAAAGAAGTCGGGGTTCGCGCCGAACGCCTTGAAAACGCCCAGGATGAAGCTGACGGGCGGATTGGTCTCCCCGTTTTCCACCCGGCCAATATATTCGGGCGCATGCCTGTTTTTTTGCGCCAACGCCTCCCGAAACCAACCGGAGTTTCGTCGAAGATCTCCGAGCTTTATAGCTGGCATAAAGGAATCAAATGCGGTTGCGTCCAATTGAACTTTCCCTTGTTGGGGGGCAAAGCGTTTTTATCCGATATTCACTTTCAATCGAGTTCGAGGCACTCTGCCACAACCGTGCCGGCGGTGATGCTGAGAGCAACGTCTTCCGCGCCGGGGGCGGCGATGACCGCCGGATGTCCGGGGTCCTGGGTCGTGAATGTTTCATCCCAGCCCCCTTTCAGGATCACGGTTTTGTCCTCGTTCATTACAAGGGCTTCGCAATAAGTCTCGCCGGTTATGCTGACGATGCATTCGATACCGCTATCGACCTGATCGACGGCGTCCTGGAGGCTGTCGTGGCAGGGATGGTTTTCGTTTCCGCAGTTTCCGTCTTCATCGATGAAACGAGCGGCATAGGCCATATGGCTGGCGGCGCCGGGTTCGGAGATGTCGCCGTCTGCGGAAAGATCGCCGTCGCCCCTCAAGCCGTCGCATAAATGCAGGATGATGCGCGTGCGGGAGGCCTCATGGAAGATTTCGGCGCCTGTCTGGCCGTCGTAGTAAAAATCGTACCAGTGATCGGACGGGTTATCCGGCGTGGGGCCGTATTTGAAATATGTGTTTATGGATTCATCCAGGGGCAGGTACAGGACGGCGTCGATGCAATCGCCGGGAGTGATGTTTTCCAGGTCGAAGGCCATGAATCCCAGCGGGAAGCTGGCCCCCGGTGGCGTATCGGACGAAGACGGGTTGGAACCTGTCTGGACATTGCGCAGGACGGTGCCTTCGGGCGCCTCGAGAGTGGCATATCCCTGACCGCCGTAGGTGTGGAAAGAGGCGGTTCCTTCGTCGATCAAATCGGCGTTGCCGTCCTGGTCCCCGTCGTACTCGGAGTCGTTCGAGTCGGGGCCCATCTCGTCGGCATCGGAAGCGCCGTCGCCGTCTCCGTCGGACTGCCATCGGAAACAGGCCCTGGTGCAGCCGGCGGCCCCGTCGTTGTAGTCGTAGTATGTGGAGCAGGCGTTGTCGTCGCCCTCCGATTCTCCCGCGTCGTAGATGTCCGTTCCCAGGGGCGAGCATACGTCGTTGGACAAAAACATATTGTCCTCGGAATCGGCGTCCGTGTAAATTCCGGCCTGTTGGTTGAATGCGATTTCATTTTCGGAGATGGTATTCTGACTGGCGTTTTCCAACCGCACCCCGTGGACATTGTCGTAGATTTGGTTTTCCATGACTGTATTGCCATGGGACAGGCCGTCTATGAGGACTCCGGTGGAAAATTCGCCCACGGAAGCGTTCTTGATGATCACTCCGGTGCGCCCTGTCAGGTGAAAGCCGACGCCCGAGCCGTTTCCCGTTATTCGATATCCGGCGCCGTCGATGGTGATCCCGTCCTGGGCGACCGAAAAACAGTCCCCCGCCGCATTGAGGTTGCAGTCGAGCGTGCAGGATTCGGTAATCGCGTCTCCGCAGACGAAATCGGCGGAAGCTCCTTGGCAGGAGCATGCGAAGCAGGTGTGGGTGCATCCCGTCTCGCCGTCGTCGTTCCAGTTGTCGGGATCGTCGCAAGTGTTGTCGTCTCCGGAATTGAGGCCGTGTTCGGAAATGTCGTACACGCCGTTGGGACATGC
The DNA here is from genome assembly GCA_963674505.2 of Desulfobacterales bacterium. Classification (GTDB taxonomy): domain Bacteria; phylum Desulfobacterota; class Desulfobacteria; order Desulfobacterales; family SKZT01. The sequence goes on along the minus strand of CAXXIG010000001.1, from coordinate 2,374,233 downwards.
CACGTTGTTGTTCAGGCTGTTCATGACGCAGCGACTGTCCATGTAAATTCCCGCCTGGATGTTTCCGGTGATGGTATTTCCGGAAACGGAATTGTTCATGGTGTTTTTCATTTCAATACCGTAGATATTATCCGTCAGGGTCGCGTTCGTCACTGTGGCATGGCTGCCCCGCTCTAGTAAAATTCCCCGGGAGAATCCGCTGATGGCGATATTTTGGATTCTCACAGTCGTCTTGTCTATGCTTTCGACGCCGTTTCCCCTGCCGTTTCCCGAAATACTATGGCCGTCGCCCTCGATTTTAACGCCGTTCAGGCCAATGGTGAAGCATGTGGCGGAGGATTCCAGGTCGCAATTCAACGTGCAGTGCTTTCGGCATGGGATTGGAAATAAAAGCCGTCGCCCGAATTGCCGCCGGTCGTGTTGTTGCTGATGGTGTTGGAATTGGCGCTGGCCTCGACCCGAATGCCGTCGCCGGTATTGTCTTGAATGGTGTTTCCATCCACGAGGTTTCCCGAGGAATTGGCGGCAAGCACGATCCCGTCGGTATTGAGATGGATCGTGTTGTCCTGGAGTTTGCAGGCGATGGCGGAAGACAGGCTCGCCCCTCGGCCAAATGCATGAATAGTCAAATTTTTTACCGTCACCTGGCTTTTGGCGTCGATTGTCACGCCGTTTCCCGTTCCGTCGCCCGTGATGGAGAAACCGTCCCCGTCGATGACGATCCTGTCCGCGCCGGCGGTGAAGCAATTTCCCGTGGATGTCAAATCGCAATTGAGTTTGCATGATTCCGTGACGGCATCGCCGCAGACAAATTGCGCGGTGGCGCCCACGCAACTGCACGGGACGCATGGAAAGGTGCAGCCGGAGGCGCCGTCGTCGTTCCAGTTGGAAACGTCGGAACACGTGTTGTCGTCTCCGCTGTTGACGCCGTCGTTGGTAATGTCCGATATGGCATTGTCGCATACGGTGTTCTGGTCGAGAATATTTCCCTCGGAATCGGCGTCCATGTGGATTCCCGTATGGCTGTTTCCGGTGACAACGCTTTCGGAAACGGTGTTGGAATCGGCGTCGCTCATTTGAAGACCGTAGATGTTTTCCGTGAGGGTTGCGTTTGCGATGGTCCCGCCGCTGGACCCGGGGTCGAGGAATATTGCCTGAGAGAAATTTTTCAACGTTATGTTTTGGATGGTAAATCCCGTTTTCTGACCGGACCGGATGCCGTACTCATGCAAGTCTCCCGTGATGGTATGCCCGCCGCCGTCGATGGTGATTCCGTCCGCGCCCAGGGGTGAAGCATTCGCCCGAAGCCTCCAGGTCGCAATTGAGCATGCAGGACTCGGTGACCACGTCTCCACAGACAAACGAGTGCTTGTCTCCCACGCAGCCGCATGGAACGCAGGTTTCGGCGCACCCCGGACTGCCGCCGTCGCTCCAGTTAAGCTGGGAGTCGCATTCGTTTTCGTCGCCGGTATTGCTTCCCTGGTTTTCGATATCGTAGTCGCTGTTGTCGCAGACGCTGTTCAGGGTTAAGGTGTTGCTGTCGGAGTTGGAATCCAGCAGGATACCGTCGGCGTCGTTGCCATGAATCTGGTTGCGGGTGACAATGTTGCTTTCCGAGTCGATCCGGACGCCTTCTTCCTCGTTGTCGCCGATGGTGTTGCTGGAAAGGGTATTGCCGACGGCGTTATCCAGCAGGGAAATCCCCCGGACATTGCCCGTTACGGTGTTGTTGTCGATGGCGTTGTTTGTCGCATTTTCCACGACGACGCCGTCGGTGTTCAGCGTGAGAGCGTTTTGTTTGATTTCGTTTAGAGTGGAGGTCAGTCCCAGATAGACGCCTGTGGAAAAATTCTTGATATGGAACTGCTTGACGGTCACTCCGGTTTTGCCGACAATGCTGACGCCCTCGCCCGTGCCGGTCCCCATGAGCGTGTAGCCGTTTCCGTCCACGACAATGTTGTCGGCCCCGACGGTGAAGCACCCTCCGGACTTGGGAAACAAATTGGCGTTCATGGCGCAGGATTCGGGGATCACGTCCCCGCAACCGTAGACATCCAGAGCGCCCACGCACCCGTCGGGCACGCAGGCGTACCGGCAGGGTCCGATTCCCGTGGCGTCCATCCAGTTTTCGGCTGTTTCGCAAGTATTGTTGTCTCCGGAATGGGTGCTTTCGACGCTTTCGTCGTAGATATCGACGCCGTCCTCGCCGTTTCCGCAGACCACATTGGATTCCAGCGCGCTGTTCAACGCCGTTTCCGCCAGATGAATTCCGTTGAAATAACACCCGGAGACGGTGTTGCTCGAAAATATGTTTCCGTTGGCGTCCCATTGGACGTATATGCCGTAGGAGCCGCCCTCCAGGATATTGTTGCCGATGATATTGTCGCATGCCTCGAATTCCAAAAGGATCCCCGCAAGGCCGCTGTTTTCGATTGCATTGTCGGAGAACGTATTGCCGTTGGCTTCGAATTGCACCAGTACTCCGTAAACGCCGTTGTATCGAATCAGATTGTCCGAAACGATATTGCTTTCGGTATCGTAGCCATCTATCCAGACGCCTGCAAAGGCGTTGTTTACGATTGAATTCGCCGACACCGTATTGGACGAACATCTGCAAAAAATCTTAATTCCGTAATTGAGGCCAGTCCCCTCGTTGTTCGATATCGTGTTGCCGGTCACGAGGTTGTCGTGGCAATAGGAATACAATAGAATCCCCTGCACATTGCCCGATATCGTGTTGCCGCTGACGATGTTGTTGTTACTGTTGTCGGAAATCTCGACCCCGTGATAATTTCCGTTTTCCATCACGTTGTTTATCGCTTGGTTGTTCATGCTGTCTATGCTGAAGGTGACGGCATTGTTTCCGTTTTCATGAAAATGGTTGTTCTGGATGATGTTGTTCGATGAGGACTGGCTTGCAAAAACGCCGTGGCCGTCATTGTCGTACATCTCGCAGTTCTCGACGACATTGCCTTCCGAAGAATAGATCTGCACGCCGTTGTAGAACTCCGTGGCTTTCAGATTTTTCACGGTCACATTGTGTGCGCCGCTTGATCCCGATATGTAGACCGCCGACCCGCCGGAAAAATGGTTTCCGGCGATCTCGTATCCGGCGCCTTCTATGGTGATATCGCTTGCCCGGAGTTCCAGACAATAATTGTCCTCGCAAATCATATCCGAATCCAGCGTACAGGATTCGTAGACTTTGTCGCCGCATTCGTACCGTGTTCCGCCTGCGGTGACGCACGCCGCGTATGAATTGCCATATGCGGACACCAAGAAACAGAAAACAACGAAAAGATGCTTTTTCATCGGTTTTCTCTTTTTTTTAAGTGTCTAAAAACGGGGGACTTTTATATTTTATTTAGCGCAATGCTTATCTATTACATTTATGCGCATTTGCTCATAATGTCAACCGAAAAGTTCGTTTTTATCCTCATGCCTTTTGACTTGCTTTTATTGAAAAGCCTGCTCCAAGTAATCGCTTCAAACCTTGTTCGATCACATAGGTCTAAGCGTGTTGTGGTTTTTCCGTAACCTGTTGAAATTACAATCTTTTTCGACAAGTCGTCATAACGCGAAAGTCCCATGCTTTTTCAGAGTGTTAAGGCGTCTTCAAATCAAAATCTCAACACTTGTGGACTTGTCCGTTTTTCGACAGGTTCGTTGGTCTTCTCGTCGATTTGCATCCAGCTTTCGCGGCCTGCCACCACGTGGACGACTTGAACCTTATTGCGCCATATTTTTTCCGGACATTCTCAGGTTTGCCGAACCTCCGACACGCGAAAACCGCCTGCCTTGTCATTTGCGTCCGTATCCATCACCAGGCATACGTTGGACAAATCGGCGTTTTCCAGCAAATAGCGGGCAAGGGGAACGGCGGCTTTTTCCTCGATGGTTCGCTGCAGGTTTCTGGCGCCGTATTTCGGATGGTAGCCCATTTCGGCCAAAAGGTCGATCAAGGCGGGGGACCAGGATATTTCGATACCCCGCTTTTTGACGCCTTCGCGTTCGGCGATTTCCGCCAGCTCTTTTTCGGTGATCTTTCGAATGTCTTCGGGCGTCAGGTGGCTGAAAGGAACGATCTCGTCGATCCGGTTGAAGAATTCGGGCCTGAAAAAGGCTTTGATTTTTTTCTCGTAGCCACCGGCCGTCCTGTCGTCGAAGCCGATGGGCGAAGCCGCTTCGACGCCCTGGTTGGAGGTCATGACGATTATGGCGCTTCGAAAGCTTGTCGCCATGCCGTAGGCGTCGGTGAAACGTCCTTCGTCGAGGAGGTTGAGCAGAACGTCGAAGACTTCCGGCGACGCCTTTTCGATTTCGTCGAACAGGAGAACGCAAAAGGGCTGGCGGCGTATTTCGCGAATCATCTTGCTTTCTCCGGCTACCGTGTCGCCTGTCAGGCGACGGGCGGCGTCCAGGCCGGAGTATTCGCTCATGTCGAGGCGGATCAGGCGGTTTTTCTCTTTTCCGTGCCCGAAGCAATAATCGGTCACGGCTTTCGCCAGCTGGGTCTTGCCTACGCCGGTGGGGCCGCAGAAGAGCAAAACGCCCACGGGCCTTGACGGGTCGTTCATCCCGGCCTTGAAAGTCGCGACGATCTCCGCCGCTGTCCGGCAGGCCTGGTCCTGGCCGATCACCTGAGCCTTCAGGCTGGACAGGATTTCCTCCATGGCCAGCGGCCAGTCGTCGTCGATCAGTTTTTCCGGAAGGCCGGAAGCGTTTATGAAGGCATCGGCGGCGTCTTTCACGGCTATGCTTTTTCTTTTTTCCGCAAGCGCCCGATCAATCAGCCTTTTCATGAAACGGGACGCCTGCCCGGGAAAGGCGGCGTAGGGATGGAACCGGGCGAAGAGGCGATAGACGAAGTCGAAGACCTCCCGGTCGGTTTCGATTTTGTGCGCGGCAAATGCGTTGTCGGCCATGCGCGAGAACACAGAGAGGACCGACGGTCTTTTCATGGGTTCGACCCTCAGGATTTTGAACTGGTCCGCCAGGCCGGGAAGCAATCGTCTGCAAGCGTCCAATTCCATGGGCGTGGCCTCGGCCACCATGCGCAATTCCCCGCTCTTCAAATAGGGGATGAAAAACGCCCCGACGCTATCGACGGCCCCTTTGCCTCCTATCCGAACCAGATCCAGGAGCTTTTCGACGCACAATACTCCGTCGGCCTCCTCCAATTCTTCGACGACCTGCTCGCAACGCTGCTCCCACTGGCCGAGGTACTTCATGCCCGCGATCAGCCGGTTGGCCGAACTCAACCAGAAGCGGACCCGCCCCTGTCCGTCGGAGTTGGTGTTGGCGACCCGCCTGGCAGCTTCCATGACGATGGAGGTCTTGCCCGACCCGCTTTCGCCGATCAGCAGAATATTGGTTTTCTCGTCGCGAAGACGGGAGACCAGTTCCGCAATCTCCTTTTCGCGTTCCCAGGCAGGGCCGGCCCGGCGTTTTCTCTGTCTTATGTCCAAGGGTTCGGCGACCTGCGTCAGGGTTTCATATTCGTCCTCCAGCTTCCATAGGGGTTTGAATGCGGCGGGGATTTTCACAGGTATCACCGTCAGGCGCTTGGACGCCGGTGGCAGGAACCGATACAAGTCCAACGGGTCCACGCCTTTGAGCCTGCTTTGCACGTTTTGGACGAAGAGGTTTTTCAGATTGTCGCGTTTGAAGCACCGGAACCGAAGTCCCAGCAGCGGCGCCGACGCAAGAACCATGTCTCTGGACATGGGGCCATGGACGCAGGTGAACGGTATCCGCACGGTGTAGTCGCAGGGATATACCTTTCGGCGGTCTTGGATTTCAGGACGGACTGCGACCGCGAAATCGGTCATTTCCACGTCTTCCACGGACGGTTCCGGCAGTTCGCCGTTTCTTCGGGCCAGCCAGGCCAGAAATTGGGTCAGCTGCTTGACAGCCTCCTTTTCCGTCCGGCCGAACCCGGCGAATTCCTCCTCGCCGTCCATGTAGTCGTCCAAGTCCTCCACCGGAACGGCGGTGAAGTAGCCTTCGTAGTTCTCCCAGACAAGGGTCGAGTAACGGTATATAGGCATGACTCCGTCTTGTTTCTTTTCAAAGCTTTGAAGGCGCATGTCCCCAAAGCGGGCGAGCCGGCATAAACCGAGGACTTCATCTCACAGAAAAGCCGGATGAAAGATCGTCCGGTTTCCTTAGGCGAAGATTTTTGTCGAAATTGGGCGTGCAGGGCAGAGGACTGTCCCAGCATTGATCCCCTTTCATCGGTTTATAGACCAGCAATCCCGATTCTGTCGTCAATTGTTTCAAAGGTACGGGTCTTATATCATACCAGCCACGTTTTGAAACTTGTTCCAAAGTCATCCGGTATTTGATCGCCTTTTTGAAAATATGGTAATTTCCTATAACGAACACAACCAGCATGATCGAAGCAAAGGTCTTCACCTTGACACGGTCCCTGATAATAGAAAGAAAGACCACGATTCCGGATACAGGAAGCAAAAAAAAGAGTGCTTTCGCAAACCGCAGATCGGGAGCTGTGAAAAACCAAAAAGCGAGCCCCGCCATTGGAGGCAACGTAAAAAGCAATGCATAATACTGCCGTTTGGTTCTTTTTAAAATAATGAAGAGAGCGGCGTTTAAGCAACAAAGAACCAGAAAAAACACTGACGGGAAAACAACTTCTGTAACGTTTTTCCCCATTTCTTTCATCCACGGCCCCAGCCAATTCCAATTTCCCAGAACATTGTCAGGGTGCGCTTTTGGTTGGCGAGCCCAGCTGTAAACCCACCTTGCCTCATCGACTACCTTTTCGACAGGAACGGAACATTCCGTATGAAAATACCCGATTGTCGATGGATAGAGGGGCGCGCCGGAAAGAATGAGACCTCGACAACAAAATACAATTATAATTATGGAAGCGGGAACCAGCATGATGGCGGTTTCCCGGATACGCGCCTCGGTACTTTTCAAGGCGGCGGCCAAAATTATCGCGGACAGCACGACCGAAAAAACCAAATTGCTCAACTTAACGGTTATGGAGGTCGCGGCCATGACGCCGATGATGAAAACAGAAGAACGCGGCATCCACTTTTTTTCCATGAATTCGCCTATTGCTCGAACAAACATCGAGAACAAGGCGACTTGCAACAGGTTGGATGTCAAATCGGGAGTTGGAGACATCACCCCTTTTGAAAACAACGCGAAATATACCAAGATCGGCAGTGAGAACAAGGCTGGCACCCACTTGAACAGATCCGCTTGCATTTCGTGGACCGGTTGTATAAAAGCGTTGGCCAACAATTCCATCATTGTCGCCGCAGTAAGAATCAGAAGAAAACTGTTTGCTATGCAGCGGCCATGGCCAAAAATCGGGTGAAAATTCAGGGCTGCGACATATGCGAAGAATGACTGGTTAAACGCCAATCGTCCGTGCAGGTTGCCCAGACCGGGGACAATGGGGTAAGAATTGATCCAACGCACTGAATTCAAGTGGTACAAGCCGGAATCGTAGGCTATAGGCGGAAGCATCGCTCTCAAGGCGATCCAGGTGCTCAGTATTAAAGACACCAAAACAATTGCCGAGACGGTTCCGGGATTTCGGAGCAGGACTTTTATAAACGAAGAATTCCATCCCGAAATCAGGCAACCCGCTGACAGCAAGACCCCTATGCCGAAAACTACAGCCACCGGATAAAACTTCAAGGGCAAAACAAAATGGATGATTTGAAAAAGAAACAATGTAACGCACCACCCAAGCCAAATATAAAAAGTGACGGGCCAGCTGTCAGGAGAAAAGCCTTTCAAGCCCGGCATTACAAAAAACAACTTCCCCCACCCAAAATAGGAAACGGCTAAAAGTGCATATATGAAAAACGTCCAAAAAACAGCCGTCGTATCAAACCCCATGAACTTTTCCTTTCAGTTCTACTTATATTGTTTCAAAGCCACGACAATGGAGTCGCAAACGCCGAAAAACCGAATTTTTCCCGAATTCATTACCGGAACAAGAAAAAAAAGTCAACCCCCCGAAAAGCAGGGTTGATTCGTTCTTTGGGGGTTGGTTTTAACGTCGGCCGGCTTTCTTGCCCAAGAGCCTCAATCATCCCCTGGATTCCGGGTCTCCGCAAGCTTCGCCCGGAATGACGGAGTCGTTTGGCCGAAGATAAAACCAAGCCCGTTCTTTGAAACAATGTTGCCGAAACCGGCTTTTTTTATTGATTGCAAAGTTAAAAAAAGTATATAATAATTATTTTTCACGGCTCGAGCCCTTCTGTTCGCAACCTTTTTTACCGTCGAGCCACAATACAAATGATTCTCGTATTTTTTACGCTGATTGGAAAGGTTTTTCGACAAAGATGACAATACCGAAGGATTCGTCCCAACCCAAGCTCTCCGTTATTATGCCCGTTTTCAATGAGAGAGCGACCATACGCGAAGCGATACATTCTGTGATAGAAAGCAATCCCGAATTTCCAAAGGAAATAATTGTCGTCGATGACGGTTCCACCGATGGCACTACGGAGAAATTATCGTCCATTGACGATCAGGCTGTCAAAGTCATTTATCACGAGAAAAACAAAGGCAAAGGCAATGCGGTAAGAAGCGGCTTTGAAAAAGCCACGGGGGAAATCGTTCTAATCCAGGACGCCGACTTGGAGTATGACCCGAATGAATATCCCATTTTGTTGAAGCCCATTCTCGAAGGCCACGCCGATGTGGTGTACGGTTCTCGATTCGCGGGACATGGGGCCCACCGAGTTCTATATTTCCGCCATTACATGGGCAATAAAGCCTTGACGTTTTTATCCAACCTTTTCACCGATTTGAACCTTACGGATATGGAAACATGCTACAAAGTGTTTACCGCGAAGGCTTTGGAGGGAATAAGCATTAATGAGAAAAGGTTTGGGTTTGAGCCTGAAATAACGGCCAAGATCGCGAAAAAGAAACTGCGGATCTATGAAGTACCGATTTCATATTATGGCCGCACATACAACGAGGGTAAAAAAATACACTGGAAAGACGGCGTATGGGCCATTTGGTGTATCTTGAGATACAATTTGTTTGGATAGCTCAGGCGTATTCAAACATCAAGCCTTATTCAAGACCAAACGAGCAATGATAAGAACCACCTTTTTATCGACACAGCTCGGCAGGCAGAGGCAGCCTGCCGGTCAATAGCATGCGGTACTCCTCCCCCGAGGGGTATTGCGACTTGAGGGTCATTCCCGAAGGCAGATCGTAGACGATTCCCTGGGCGTCGTAGATGCGGATGATTTTAGGGTAGGGGGCGTCTTCCTTTTCGACGGCCAAGTTTCCGCCGGACGAGGCGGACGAATGGAGCGCAAAAGGCGAGGATTCCTTCGACAGGGCCGGGGGCGGTTCGTGGCAAAGGGAAAGAGCGACCATGGAAAACCCTCCGTGGCGGCCGGTGAACAGATGGCCGCCCTGCTCAAGCCGAAGCAGGTCGTATGCCAGGGGGCCTTCGATCCGCATTTGCGTTTCGCTTTTTTCGTCGATTTCCCAGGAAAGCGGTTTCTCCCCGACCGACTTCACCATGTTTCGAACAGATTCCAGGACGGCAGGATCGCCGAAAACGCGAAACAGGATTGTCACCGACTGATGGATTCTTTCGGGCCCGGCCTCCACCAGGGCGTTCAAGTCCGCGCCGTCGAAGATCATGCGCGCCGGCCCGCCCTGTTCTGCGGCAATGGGTTTTCCTTCGGCTTCCAAAGATTGCAGGTATTCGCTCAATTGTCCGACGGCGATCAGTTCGTTTTGGGAAACGTGTCTTTGCTCCCCATATTTCCATAGTTTTCGTTTGCTTGGCCGGAATTTCAGCTGGGTGCGCAGCTGCCTGACCGGTGGAGCAACCCGGGCGCGGGAATCCAGGAACCGCTCGACCCTTTTTCGAAGCCCTGCCATGCGGTCGCTGACCTCGAAGTAGAATTCGTGTTCGGGGAGCAAGTTGTCCGCGTTGACGCCGTGTCGGGGCCTGAAAGAAGAAAGGTCGGCCGCGATCCTTTCGAAGAAGCTTTCCATGCGGCCGATTCGCTCCAGGGCTTCGTTTTCGGTCATGGCCAGCAGGGGCCAGTGTGCTTTTGCGGCCTCCTCAAGTTCGCGCGCGCGGACGCGGATTTTTCCGTCTTGCCGGTCGATGGCGACGACCGACGCCTTTCCCGGATTGATCCCCGCCAGATGCGCCGCCGCAGGCCGGGCGACGGTTCGCTCGATCTCGCGTTTCAGGGCGCGCGCGCCAAGTTCCGGATGATACCCTTCCCGCGCCACCTCGGCCACGATATCCGGGTGGATATCGAGAAGGCATTTTCGCCGCGCAAGCCCCTCGCGCCGAAAAACGGATTCGAGGACTTTTTTGCCAATAGATTCGATCTCCTTCTTCTCCAGGTGGGAGAACGGGATGATCCTGTCGAGCCGGTTGAAGAATTCCGGCCTGAAAAAGGACTCTGCGGCCTTGACGTACTTGGCCGCCCTGGCTTCCGTCCCCGTCTCCATGTATCCCGTGGATTTGCCCGATTCCCGGGCGCCCAGGTTGGACGTCATGACGATGATCGCGTTGGTGAAATCCGAGGTCCTGCCCAGGGCGTCGGTCAGGCGGCCGTCGTCCAGGACTTGCAGAAGCAGATTGAAGACGTCGGGGTGGGCCTTTTCGATTTCGTCCAGCAGAACGACGGAAAAGGGAGAATGATTCACCGCGTTGGTCAGCAATCCCTGGGGCTGGAAGAACGTGCCGGTCAGCCGGGAGACCGAATTTGCTTCCACGTATTCGTTCATGTCGAACCGGAGCAATTTTTCCTCGGACCCGAAGAGATGGGCGGCCAAAGCTTTGGCGCAATGGGTCTTGCCCACGCCGGTGGGACCTAAAAACAGAAAGGACGCCAGGGGCCGCGAGGGGTCGTTCAGCCTGGCTTTGGCGATGCTCACGGCCTCGGCCATGGCGGAGACGGCGGCGCCCTGGCCCACCACCGTCTTGCGAAGTTCTTCTTCCACGTCCGACTTGGTCAGACGCACACGGCCGTCCAGGATGGAAAGCGACAGGCCGCTTTTCTTGTGAAACTCGTCCAGCGCGTCGCCCGGCGCGATTTCCTTCTTTTCGAACCGGGACGCCAGCTGTTCCATGAACAAGACGGCTTTGCCGGGAAATGCCAGACGACGGGCGTACCTGCGCTGCAAGTCCACGACCAAGGGAAGCACGGCCGGGTGGAATTTGCACAGATGCCTGCCTTCCAGTTCGCGCATGGTCCGTACCAGAATGGTCAGGGTGTCGTCCGAGACGGTTTCCCGCACCGGAAGCAAATGGAACTGGTCCGCGAACCCCCGGTCGAGTTCCTGGAAGGCGCGAAAGGCTTCGGGGGGCGTTTCGGCCAGAATGGAGACTTCCCTCCGGATGGCGAACGGCTTGAGAACGTCGGCGACGGACAGGCTGGACGAGGACGACACCCCGGCGCGATACAATCCCAGAAGGTCGTCGAACATCAGCACAATCCTCTTTTTGGCGGCATGCCTGAGGATGGCCAGCACCCGTTCTTCCCACTGGCCCACATAGGACATGCCGGAAATCAGGCGCTGGGGAGACAGCAGCCAGAAGCTGCGAGGTTTCCTGCCTTTGGCTTCATTGGTCCGCTCGATCCTTCGTCGAAGGTATTCGTGGACGACCGCCGTCTTTCCTGCCTGCGGGGGACCGATCAGCAGGATGGGCCTCTTTCTTCCGTCTTCGAGGACCTTTTCGAACTCCTCCAGCTCCCGGTCCCTCAGAAACGCGCGCCCCAGTCCGTCCGGATACTGGCGGTTCAGGCAGCGCCCGGTCTCTTCCAGCTCCTCTTGGCCGTCCATTTTCCCCATGTCGCCGATCATGGCGAAAAAGCTTACAGAATTGTCGGCTTCGATGCGTGGCACGATCTTCGGAGCAAAGTCCAAATTCAGGTGCATAACCCAGGCCTTCTTGTTCAGTTCGACTCCTGGGTCGAACGAGGACTCCTCGCCTGCATCGACGCGCATGGCCTCTCGGACATATTCCCCTACCGCTTCGTAGGCCCGGTCTTTCAAGTCCTCGCCTCGCATCAGGTCGAACCAGAGTCCCTTCAGGGCGGGAACATGGACCAAGTGGCGATCCCCATGGCGAACCAGGATGTACAAAAGCCTGGCCTGAAAGCTCTTTTTACCGGCCAGGATTCTGAAATCCAGGGTCTTGTCCTGGAAATCGGGCTGGAACAGGAATTGCGCCAGTTCATCGTGGCGCGCCTTGTCGTTCAGATCGTTGAGAAAGCGCCGGATTTTTCCGGAAAGCGATCCCATGCCCCGCTCCATGTGGCGGTGAAACACTACTGGTTCCTGAGAAAACAGCGGGCGAAAGCACAGCCGGTCATCCTGGCGCTCGATGTATATCGGTATGGAAATGTCCATCAAGCTCCTCTTTTATTCGAACATTTTACCGATCCGCTCCTGCACGCAGAGGTCCGCCGCAGTCTTCAGATCGTGGGAGAAACTGTTCAGAGCCAAGTGCAGCTTTTTGCCGAGCTGGCGGTCGTTTAAGATGCCTTCGTCGAACCGGTAGATGCGCCTGGGGTCCCGTTCGCCGCGCTCCTGGAATATCGGGTCGGCAATCCTGTAGTCCTCGGGGGAATCCGCGACGCAATGAACGCGGCAATCGGTTTTTCGAGCATTGAATTGGAAACGGTGGAGCCCGTTTTCCGCGATGAAGGCCGGATGCGCATTGCTTCCCGAGATCTCGAACAGAATTCCTGCGAAGGGAGGCGCCTTTTCCGGTTCCCTGAAGAAAAGCTCCGGTTCTTCCAGCAACTCGTTTTTCTTGCCGGACTTTTCCTTTTCCGACCGTGTCATCTTGTAGGCGACGGCTTCGCATCCCGCCTTTTCGAAAATGTCTCGGAAAGCGTTGCATAGCAAGAACAGTTCCGAGCGGCTTTCTCCGTAAAAGGCCATGCAGAGGCGGTTCGGGGGGTGGAAGTCGAGGGCGTAAAGGCCCATGAGGACATCCTTCCAAGCTTCGGCCAGCGCGTCGGCCCGAGCAGCGATTCGCGATTTTTCCTCGAACGCGCCCGCGTAGAAAAGGCGCATGATCTCGTCTTCCTCGTTCTTGACGGCATTCCAGGCGTCTTCCATCTTTCGGGCCGCGTCCTCCATGCGCGGCAGCCTGGCCAGCGCGTTTTCGTGGCGAGGGGTGAGAAACCGCCCCTTTTTGCTCCTCTTGTCCGCCTCTTGCGAAAGCTTCCGGTATCGAAACAAGTCGCCCTGGAATATGCGGACCTTCCGGCAGCGCAATGTTTTTTGCATCCGCCTGCGAAGCTCGGCGATGCTTTCGATCATCCGGTTGGCACTTCGGGCGGCGGCCAGATCGAAGGGCGAGGGACTGCGCTTTTTGACGCCGGACTGGACCGCTGATACAGAAAGGTCCCCGTCGGTTGCGGCGATCTTTGCGGTCAGAGCTTTTTCCGGAGCAGCCGTGTTGAGCTTTTCGGACAACGGGGCCAGGACCTCCCTTTCGATCCGGCGGCGCAGCGGCCTGGCGCCGTACCTGGGGTCGTACTGGGCTTCGGCCAGGTATTTGACGGCATCGGGTTCGAATTCCAAGTCGATATTTCGAAATCGGATTCCGTCCCTTTGCCGTATGTCTTCGATCATCCGTTGCGCGATGGCAACCAGGGTGCCGGTTTCCAGCGGATAGAACGGGACGATTCGGTCGATCCGGTTGACCAGCTCGGGCCGGAAGAATTTTCGGACTTCGTCCTCCACCTGCGCCAGGCTCCCTCTGTCGGGGCCTTTATCGCCGAACCCGGGTTTTCCCTTCTGAAAGAGGTGCGCACCCAGATTCGACGTCATGACGATGGCGCTATTGGAAAAATCCGCGACCCGTCCGCCGGAATCGGTGAGACGTCCTTCGCCCAACACTTGCAGCATCAAGTCGAAAAAGAGCGGATGGGCCTTTTCCAGCTCGTCCAGCAGAAGCACGGAAAAAGGCTGCTCCCTGATTTTCGCAGTCAAAAGCCCTTCCTTGCCAGACCCGTCCCCGGCCAGCCTTTGCACGGAATAGGGGCTTGCGTACTCGCTCATGTCGAACCGGATCATACGCTCCGGATCGCCGAACAGAAATTCGGCCAGGACCTTGGCCAATTCCGTCTTGCCTACCCCGGTGGGTCCGATGAAAAGCATGGCGAAGAGAGGCTTTCCCGTTCTCGACAAGGCCGTCTTGACCAAAGCCAAGTGCGCGACGAGCGCTGCGACCGCCTCCTGCTGCCCGGTCACCCGGCCGTTGAACCAGGTCTCCGCAGCGTCCAGGTCCAAGGGAGCGGAGTCGTCGATCATAAACAACGGCAAACCGGTCTCTCGGGAAAAATATCGGGCGGCGTCCCGTTCGGCGACATGCTGCTTTCCAATGTCATACGCCAGATTTTCCAGGAAGCGAACAGGCCTTCCGGGCATGGTCGAATAGGTGGCGAAACGACGATGGAGCCTGACGATTTCGTCCAGCGCCTTCGGATCGAGCCCGATTTTCAGCCGGTCTTGAAGGCCATCTCCTACTTGGTCCAGGATGGCTCGGCACTTTTCAGGGGATGCGGCTTCCACGCGCACCTTTCGAAACAGATCGAGCATTTGGGGATCGTTGCGCTCGATCAAAGGCAGCTGCTGGGGCGTGCATTCGACGATCACCCGAAGGTCGCCGCGCTGAAGGTAGGGTCGCAGGAAAGCCGCCACGCCTTGAAAATTGCACTCCGATCTGCCGACTTCCATCAATTCCATCAGGCCGCCCAGATACAGCACGGCGCCTTGCTTCTGGCATTCCTTCACCAGGTTGCGGCAACGCTCCTGCCACATGCCGAATCCGGTCTGCCCGGCCACAATCCCGGCGCCGCCCATTTCGAAAAAGCGAACGGCCGAGAGCCCGAGGGCTTTTTTTCGCCGGACCGTTTCATGGATTGCGGCGGTCTTACCCGCGCCCGAGGGGCCGACGACAAGGATGCTCGACGCAAAGGATTCGGTCAGGATATCCGCTATCCTCGACACGATGGCGTCCATTTCGAACGCGGGGGCAAGCCGTTTGCCTTTCAGTTCGTGTCCGGCCTTGGACAGCTCCGATTCCTTGGGATCGGGCCGGTCCCGGGCTTCCACGCGCGTGGCAAGGTCCGGAACCTGCCCCTTCACCGTCGCTTCGCGAAGGTGCAGATTTCTAACGCGTTGGATCCTTGCGACGCCTTCCAGGTCGATTCTGCGTCGATGTAGTTCCGAACCGATCTGCCGTTCGAGCCTTTCCTCGAGTTCCCCTCGGCCGCGCCCCGCCGCCGCGATTTTTAAAACCGGAACCACCCCCTGCCAAATACCGCTGCCGTGTTTCCAGACCACCGCGTGAAACACCATCGGCACAGGGTACCGCCACGATTGCGACCTGCGCCTCGGCCCCATCTCTGTTTCCAGGACACGCACCCGAACATCGCCGGTCGCAAATCGTTCGCTCAAGCTCGATACAGGCAGTTGCTTCACCAGCCGGCGAACCCCGCCCCTGACGCCCGGGCAGATCCCGGCGATGCTGTCGTTGACCCTGGAAATTTCGTAAAACAACAGGGCCTCTCCGATAAAAAAACCGTCGAAAAGCTCCTGAACCGCTATCTTGACGGGAATTTCGATATCCATATTTCAATCTTTCGCTTCCGGACTTGATTTCTATTTCGGCCATGCCCTCGCCGCCTCGTTCCAACGCTTCGCGTTGGAATGCTTATCAGGCCAGGATGGTCTGGTTTCCATCTGATCGCCTTTTCCCACAAATCCGCGACGAGCCGTGTTTCCCTGCATACCTAACCGCAATTGCCGGATTACACAAGTCAAAAAATTCTGGTTATAACGGATTTGGGGGAGCGGCAATGCGTAGGTTGGGTTGAGCGGGTTTCATGTTGGGTTTCGCTTGCTTCCCAACCATTTCGCGCGCCGTATCTGTTTGTTTGATAGAATTCCGTAGCGAAACCCAACAATTGACGACGCTCAACCCAACCTACATTCCACCCACCCCCAAATCCGTTATAACCAGAAAAAATCTATTTTGAGAACCCATCCAAGCCTGCTATATTTGAATGGATTCAGGCTTTGCAAGCTTTCGCCGACATCATAGGAACAAAAACCGGCAGCGGGCAAAGACATGAACTGCATCGAACTCGTACATGACGGAAAAAAAACAATGCCGATTCAACCCAGACACCTTTACACTGCCGAAGAATACCTCGCGTTGGAACGCAAGTCCGAAACCAAAAGCGAATTTTTCGGGGGGGAAATTTTCGCGATGACCGGCGCGAGCCGTGCGCACAATCTGATCGTTGCCAATATCATCGCTTCGTTGCATGGTCAGCTCATAAAGGGACCTTGCGAAGTCTATCCCGGGGATATGCGGGTAAAAGTCCAACAGTCGGGCTTGTACACCTATCCCGATGTGACCGTAGCATGTGAAAATCCCGAATTCGAAGACGGGCGCAAGGATACCCTTCTGACACCCGTTGCTATTTTCGAAGTCCTTTCAAAATCGACCGAATCCTACGACCGAGGTAGAAAATTCGAGCAATACCGCATGATCGAATCGCTTGTCGATTATTTGCTGGTCGCCCAGGACAGAGTTCACATCGAATATTATACCCGGCAATCCGACAATTCCTGGCGATTCTCGGAAACCAAACAATTAGACGGAGAAATCCACATCGCTTCCATAGGATGCAAGTTGCCAGTCGAATCGATTTACGAGAAAGTCCATGGCGAAAACTCATAAAACCCGTCTTTTACCGAATGCCAATTCTATATCGGGGAACAAAGAAAAATGAATGCCAAAGATGTTCTTGAGTTGTTGAACAACGGGGAGAATTCGCGAGTCGAATTCAAATCGGAATCCGTTTCCAATGCGGAACTTGCCGTGGCAATGTTGTCGTTTCTGAACGGTGGCGGAGGGACAGTCCTTTTGGGGGTAGAGGACGACGCTTCGATAACGGGGATTTCCGGTTCTGCGGACAGAAAAATGAATGCCATCTATCAGATTTGTCAAAATACGGTGAAACCGCCTGTGATTCCCGAAATCGACGTTGTTAAAATCGATGGCAAAACAATTTTGGCAATCACTCTGGAAAAAGGCGTGCAGAAGCCGTACTACATCTTAAAAAACGAAAAGACACTTTATTACATCCGTTCCGGGACGACCTGCCGCCTGGCGAGTCCCGAACAGATCGCGGTCTTGTACGCGAGCCACCCGGCAGTGCATTTCGACGCATCGCCCGTGCCAGAGGCGACCCTCGACGATTTGGACGAACGCAGGCTCAGGCAATATTTCACCGAGATCAAGCGTCTGTCGGAAAAACAATACGAGGATCGAAGGGAATTTCTGTGCAAATCCTCCAGAATCGCGGCGCCCTTGGGCGACCGGGCCTGTCCCACGATGGCGGGAGTGCTGCTGTTCGCTCGCCAACCTTCGCGATTTGCGGCCTCCGCAGGCATACGCTGCGCTGCTTTCGAGGGCACGCGCAAGGATTACGCGATGACGGACAGCAAATTCCTGGATGCTCCCATCCTGCCCTATCTGTCCGGCGAAGTCAGCGGCGAGGACGGTTTGATCGAACAAGCGGCGAAGTTCGTCGTCATGAACACACGAACCGCAAGCGTCATGAACGGCATCCGACGAGTGGAACGGCCGGACTATCCTCCCGAAACCATTCGCGAAACCATCGTAAACGCGCTGGTACATAGGGATTATTCCCTTTTGGGGGGCCAGATACAGCTGCTGGTCTTTTCCGACAGAATCGAAGTGCGCTCGCCGGGAAGACTCCCCAACACGCTGACCATGGAAATGATCCAAACCGGAGCCAGCTACGCCAGAAATCCGATCCTGATGAAATTCGCGGAAAATTACGGATACGTCGAACACTTGGGGCTGGGCATTCCCGAAAAGATCGTTCGCCCCATGCTGGAAAACGGACACCCTCCCCCGGAGTTTCTGGATACCGGCTATGAATTCGCTGCCATCCTGAGAAAGTGTTGAAAAACAATCGAGGGCAGCGCCAAACTTGTAGCGATCAAGAATTCAGCCATGAAATTTCACAAAAGAACACGAAATCATTTACGGGCCTTTTCATGATTTTTTGGTAGACCATTGTCGCCAATTGTTAAGCGCGGCACACCCAAGAACGCCGCACAGGCCCTGCCCCTCCTTTCAAAGCCATTGCTTGTAAATCGTTTTCGGCAGGGACGGTGAACAATTCACATTTTGGAGGTGAATTGTTTCCTCCTGCATTGGAATGGTTCACAGACAGCCATGCCCTCCTGACAAAACAGTTGAATGTCAATGTCGATTCATTTAATAATTACGGAAGATTAATGATATTCGACCATCTCCGGGCACCCACGGTTGGACGGTCCATCATCGAAGGGCTTGAAGAGGCAGCCATGCCGGGCGTTGACACGTGCTTTTCACCGGATTCGCGGCAGGGGACACCGATCCGCGCGTATCCAAAATCCGCGAGTTTGAGCGATGGGACCGAACTTCTGATTCGACCCTTGAGAAAATAAAACAAGCTTTATCGGAAAGGAGGTTTCGACATGAATCAGACAACAACCAACCGGATTAAAAGCCTCGACCCCGTCGAATTGTCCAAGACCATGGCCAACGTGGCGGAGCGGAGCCAGGCGATCGTCAGGGACTTCGTGACGCACCAGGAGAACGGCGCGGGGATCGGCGTATCGGTCGCAAATGTAATCGGCAAAGCCTTCCTGGGTTTTGTAGCGGAGATGGCCAAGAATCCTGGGCGGCTGCTGGATGCGCAAATTTCGTTGTGGCGGGAGTCCATGGCCATTTGGCAAAATACCTCCCAGCGGATGTTGGGAATGGAGGCCGAGGCCGTCGCCGTGCCGGAAAAGGGGGACAAGCGTTTCAAAGACGAGGAGTGGCAGAAAAATCCGCTCTTCGACTTTGTAAAACAATCCTATTTGCTGGTCGCTCAAAAGATACAATCGACGGCCTGCTCCGTGGAGGGCGTCAACGACCGAACCGCCAAGAAGATCGAGTTTCTTTCGCGACAATTTGTCGATGCGCTGGCCCCGAGCAATTTCATGATGACCAACCCGGAGGTCTGGCGGACCACGGTCGAAACCAACGGAGACAACCTTGTCAACGGATTGAGAAACCTGCTGGAAGATCTCGAGCGGGGCCAGGGCCGTCTCGACATTAAAATGACCGACATGGACGCCTTCAAGCTGGGGGAAAATATCGCCACCACTGCCGGAAAGGTCGTCTACAGAAACGATATGATGGAACTCATCCAGTACGAGCCGACCACCGAAAAAGTCCACAAGCGGCCACTTCTGATCCTTTCGCCATGGATTAACATCTCGCGGGACCGACCCGTTTCGTGCTCGGCATGTCGGGCCATATCGCAGGCGTCATCAACCCGCCCGCGAAGAATAAATATGGATACTGGACCAATGCCGAGACGCCTGCGGACGCCAACAAGTGGTTGAGCGGGGCCAGTCGGCACGAAGGCTCCTGGTGGCCGGACTGGGCGAATTGGGCGCGCGAATATGCCGGAGAAAAGGTCCCCGCCCGCCGTCCCGGCGGCGGAAAGCTGGAAGTGCTGGGGGATGCGCCGGGTTCCTACGTCAAGGTGAGGTCGATATAGCGCAGGAGGCACCTGCCGCCATAATAACAATTCGAGAATGCAGAAGGTGCGAATATATGGAAGACAATTATTGCAACATCATTCTTTCTCATGTGATGATGCCTCACGAAGCAAATCCCGCAGGCAATATTCACGGCGGAGAGGTCATGAAACAGATCGACAACGCGGCGGGCGTCGTGGCGATCCGACACGCCAGAACCAACGTGGTCACGGCGTCCATCGACCGGCTCGATTTCCATTGTCCGGTCCTGATAGGAAATTTACTTATTTTAAAGGCCGCATTGAACTGGGTGGGCAACAGTTCGATGGAAATCGGCGTTCGGGCCGATACCGAAGATCTCATGACCGGCGTCGTGCGCCATGTGGTGTCCGCGTATCTGACCTTTGTAGCGCTCGACGCCCAAGGTCGGCCGGTGAAAGTGCCTGCCTATGAGCCGGAAACGCCTGAACAGCGAAGAAGATATCAGGAGGCATTGAGGCGCAGAAAATTGCGGCTTGCTGAAAAAGGAGCAAAGAAAAGCGCATAAAATCAATATCGCAAGAAAAGGACGAAATATGTATGACAGATCGTTTCTGCACACGGCGGTGAGGATAGCCGCACTCTGTTTCTCGACGAGACCGGAGATATTGCCCTTGGAATGCAAGTAAAATCGAAGGATAGACAGGATGGCAAAAAGGATAAAAACTGATTATAACGGATTTGGGGGAGCAGGCGTAGGTTGAGCTGAGCGGGCTTCCATGTTGGGTTTCGCTTGCAGGTTGCTTGCATCGAGTACCTTCCAGTCACATTTGAAAGGAAAAATTAGCGAAACCCAGCAATTAACGACGCTCAACCCAACCTACGTTTCAGCCTCACCCCCGAATCCGTTAAAATCAGGATTTCTTTGATTGGTTGGAATCCGATGCTGGCGAAGCAGCATGGCAAGATTTTGACGATATTCAAGAATAAATTCGTCCATTTTATACGTGAGGGATTTGAAAAATGATTTTTAAACGTTTTTTGGAATTTTTCCCGGAAATAGCCGAACAGGAAACGCGTCGAATCACACTTCTGAACAATCCGGAAATTCCGGATGGACAATATGCCTTTGTCGATTCTTACTGCGCGGATAAAGATTGCGATTGCCGATATGCTTATTTTGGCGTCTTCCAAATAGATCCAGGCTATGCTTCGATCTATGCCGCGACAATTTCCTATGGGTGGGAGAACTTGGATTTTTATCTCTCCTGGTCGCAATATTTGCCGTCAGGGATGGCTGCGGAGATGAAAGGCGCCAGGTTGGAAAGATCTCAACCACAATCGCGATACGCGGAAAGATTTCTTGAATTTTTCGAGTCGAAATTTCTTGTCGATCCGGCATATGTCGATCGAATCAAACGTCATTACGCCTTGTTCAAAGCGCATTTGGGAGGCAAGGCGATTAGAAGAATATACAAGGACCACGACAAAAATGGACCCTGTCCATGCGGAAGCGGGAAAAAATTAAAGAATTGCTGTTTAGCATGAGAGCTGTTATTTGTAGACAAGATAATTTTTGCGATTCGGCAGTTCTCGCGCCATCCCCTCTGCCACGCTCCGGCATGCGGGTCAAGCCAGGCACGCCTTGAATCCCGAATTAAGGGAATCGCGATTCAGGTTTCGGCCGATGAAGACCAGGTTGTTCCGCCGCTTCTCCTTTCCCCAGGCCCGGTCGAACTTGCCCTCCACGATGGTGTGGACGCCCTGCAAGACGAGCCGTTCGCCATAGTTTTCTATGCTCAGCACGCCTTTCATGCGAAATATGTCCTGCCCGTGGGTCGCATTCAGTACCCGCAGCCAGGCTTCGAACTTCTCCAGTTTTAAGTTTCCGGGAAGGGCGATTCCCACGGAGGTCACGTCCTCGTCGTGTTCGTGCCGATGCTTGAACTCGCGGACGGCGACGGGCTCGACCGGTTCCATGCCGTCGTAGACGCGCGCCTCGAATTCGTCCGGATCATGTTCGCAGACCAGGACGTATCGCCCGGCCCGGGGGACGTGCAGCGTGAAAACGGACTCGGTCTCCCGCATTTCGAGCCGCCAAAGGGAAAGCCCCGGTTCGATGGCGGTCCCCGGGCGAACCGGACGTCCGATTTCCGAGAACATGACGTCGGCAGTTTCGATCGCGGACTCCGGCAATTCGTCGGGTCCGCCCAAAACCGGAATCAGCGCCGCGTTTACGAAATCCTCCGGACCCGGCTTGAAAATCCACTCGCGCGTTCCCGGCTGGAAACAGAACATGCCTGCCCATTCGAAGGGGTACTCCGGCCGCAGAAAATTCGGGGAGACCGACAAGGCCCGTTCCAGCTTGAAACCGCCCCGGTCGAGGACTTGGTCCATCTCGACCGATGCATCGACGGTCCGGTAAATCTCGGCCACGGCGTTGATCGCGCGCAACCGGCTTTCGATCCGCTCCAGCGTTTCCGCATCGACCAGATCGGTCTTGTTCAGCACAACGACATCCGCGAAGGCGATCTGCTCCTTGGCCTTGTCGCCGCCGTCGATGTGGCGTCGGATATGTCCGGCGTCCACCACCGTCACCACTGCGTCGATTTCGAAGGCCTTGCGAAGGCTTTCCTCCACGAAAAAGGTTTGGAGGACCGGCCCCGGATCGGCCAGTCCCGTGGTCTCGATTACAATGTAGTCGAATTTGTCGCGGCGTTTCAGCAGGTTTCGCAAAATCCGGATCAGGTCACCGCGAACCGTGCAGCAAATGCACCCGTTGTTCATCTCGAAGATCTCTTCCTGCGCGCCGACCACCAGATCGTTGTCAACGCCGACTTCGCCGAATTCGTTCTCTATCACAGCGATGCGCTTGCCGTGCTTTTCCCGCAGAATCCGGTTGAGCAGCGTGGTTTTTCCGGCGCCCAAAAAGCCGGTCAGGATTGTCACGGGGATTCGACGACGGACGGCGGGGCGCGTTTTTCGCTTTCTACTCTTTCCCAAGGTCGGTCTCCTATTGGAATCTTTGGGGTTGGTTTTAACTTCGGCCGGCTTTTCAACCCATGAGCATCGACCATCGTCTGGATTCCGGGTCTAAAGCAAGCTCCGCCCGGAATGACGGAGATGGTTTGCCGACGTTAAAACCAAGCCCGAATCTTTCAGTTCAATGCTTCCTTCCATGCGTTTTTTTTCAGCGGATCGCGCGAGGCGGTTTCGGCGAAGAAAAATTCCTTGTCGAACGGGCCAAAATGCCCGTGTTCCGCCACAAGGGTAAAAAATTCCAACCGGGAATACTTTATGGTTCGCGTCTCGGCAGCGCCCTTCGCCTCATAGTAATCGGCCTTCGGAACCGGCGACCGGGTTTCCGTCAGATCGACGACATGGTCGCCGATTTCGCACCACGCGTGGAGAACCCATCGGGTGCGGCCGCAAATCCATCCATGGACGACGACTGCGTCCGCGTTTTCTGCGGCCACTTCCAATGTCGCCTCGAAGCTCTTCGGCTTGTGTTCGGTTTTTGTCTCTGTCAAATCCATTCTTTCATCCTTTGCTTGATGCAATCATGATGGCACCGAGGGCGTTTCCCACATCGTAATGGGGAGGGAAAACGATTCGGGTCCCCAGCCGGTTCGCTACTTCCGGAAGCAACCGGTCGGCGGCGGCGCCTAAACCGACAATGGGAACGTCGAGTTTGAACGAGACGGAAAAAAGAGAGAGCTTTTCTTCCGAAAATGGAAAACTCGCCGTTTCCCTGCCTGTCTGTATGACGAAAAGAAAGGCCACGATGGCGTCGGAAATCTTCTTTTGGGCAAGATGGACGACATCCTCGCAGAAAGCTTCCGCGCTTTGGTTCCGGAGTTTCGCCAAAGCACCGGCCCCTGCCGTCGATTTCGTCGGGTCGCCGATGTCGAGACGGCCCAGCGCGTTAAATGCGTCGGTGGGCGTGAAACCGATCTCCACCGCCTTCTTTTGAAAGACCAGTTCTTCGATTCTGCGATCCAGGCTCAATTCGGACATTGCGGCAAGCGACGCCAGTTCGCCGAAGGCCGCGCCTCCTTTTCGAAGGTGATCGACGACAGGGTCCCGGGATTCTTCTTCAGCGTCCGCCGGGGGGCAAAGAAAATACCGGCTCCGGTTTTCCACTCCCATCCAGCTTTCCGGACCGGCGATGCCGTTGGACATGGCAAGCGGCTGGACTCGCCTCGGCCCGATCTTCAACCGTCCCGATCTGTCGATCATAACGAGGCTGTCCCCTCCGATGCCAACGGTATGGGTTTGAACGGCGTCGATGTGCGTCGGCAATCGGTCGATCAGGCAGCCTCCGGTCGAAATCACAGGACGGCCACGCACCACGAGCGTTATGTCCGTCGTGGTGCCGCCGACATCCACGATCAGAGCCTTCTCTTCATCGACCGACTGGGCGCCGAACCAGGCCGTGGCCGCCGGTCCGCTCGCCACCGTTTGCGCGGCCCTCGACGCGGCCTGCTCCAAATCGACCGCCGTTGCGTCGCCTCGAATGATCGCCATGTCGGCGACGATCTGTTTTTCGGAGGAAAGCCCCTTCAAACGACCGACGAAATCCATCAGAACCGGCATGAGGCGCGCATGGAGAACAGCCGTGGCCGCTCGCTCCCCGATGCCCGACCTTCCGCTGACCAAGTGCGAGCAAAAAACCGGCTTCGGATCCAGCAGCTCGATGGCTTTGGCAGCGACAAGCTCGTGGGACGGATTGACAAAGCTCATGCTGGCGGCGACCGCGTAGGCGTCCACATGGCCTTTTAGCTCTTCGACCGCTTCCACGACCCGTTCGATCTCCAACGGCTTGATTTGATTCCCCAGATTGTCGTGCCCGCCGCCGAGATACCTCACGGATACCACGGGAAGATCCAGCGATTTCACCGGGCCGATGACCAACAGGCCGACTTTCGCGCCGCGACCTTCGGCCACGGCGTTGGTGGCCAAGGTCGTGGAAAACGCGATCTTTGCCACGGCGTCCCTTTCGATGCCGGACAGCACGCCGTCCAAAGCTTCCAAGACCCCGCAGCCAACGTTGTAGTGGGTTGTCGGACGCTTGACGGTTTTTATGACATCGCGGGAATCGAGATCCACGAGCACCGCGTCCGTGAAGGTGCCTCCGGTGTCGATTCCCACTCCGTATCGTTTCTTTGTTTCTTCGATCTCCATGCCTTGTAAAATCCCAAAAAAGGTTGCGAACAGTCTCCGACGGTCAGCGAGAAGCTGGCTTTTCGCGGCCTTGTTTTCCAGAGCTTCCCCCCTCAAAAAAACGCGAATGCAAATGCATTCGCAAAAATACCCCCGATAATCGTTGTTTGTCAAGCTTTTTGCGAAACCGGTTGCGATAAGAACTCGAAAAGCCTATACTCGATGAAAAAAAGGAGGCAGGCGGTTTGAAAAGAAACACGACGCAGAGAATGGCCATAGAGCAAGTTTTCAGGCAACACGACAGGCCGTTGGGGGTGGAGGAGATTCTCGCATACGGTCGCGAACTCGTGGAGACCCTCAACCAGGCGACGGTCTACAGAAACCTGAAACTTCTCATCGAAGACGGGTTGCTGAAGCGGGTCGCGCATCCGTCCATAGGGACCTTGTACGAACGCGCGGACAAGGAGCATCATCATCACTTCCACTGCCGGACTTGCAACCGCGCGTTCGAGGTGCCTGGATGCGCGCTGAAGGAGGACGAGATGGCGCCCGACGGATTCGAGGTGGAAGACCACGAGGTTTTTCTGTTCGGTGTGTGCCCGTCTTGCAGGAAATGAAACGGTGAAGCGCGATTTCTGCCATTCTTGAGCCCTTTCCCCAAAAAAACGGGGTTCGCGGTAAATCAAAAATTCTGTTCGCGATATCAATCCGGTCTGCTGACTGGTGCCGTTTTTCAGCCCGTCCTTGATCAGTTCCCTGTCTTTTTCCAAAGACTCCCCGGTCGGTCCTCCTCTGTCCAGACCAATGAGAAAATCGCGCCCCCAAGTCGGATTTTCCTTTTTCCAAACAAAGCATTTCGAATTCTTTCACGATGCAAACTCTTTCCGGATGCCTCCCTGATGCTCTAAGCCAGTGAAACTTAGTTGACATGCAGGTCGAGTTTGGGCATAAAGGACTTGATCAAGCAGGCATGGAACACGTAGCCATCGCCGAAAATCGTGCCGGGAGGGAAAAAGGCGGCGAAGGCGGGGGCCTTTGCATCGAAGCATCCGAGGAAGTCTTTGTCAATAACTCGGTGATCGCCGACAACGGGGCTTATAAATCGCTCGACTGTGCCGAGGAGAACCAAGGCTGCCTGATATTCGGAAGACTACAACGCGGTCGAAAACCTCCGAAGCTGCAATATCGTCGGCAAAGATCACGACATGTTTGATACTTTCATCAGCTATAACGATACCGAGTCGTCGTCGATATGGAGCGGCTCCATCCACCTGACCGGTTCAGGCGTCGCTTTGCAGCAGGCCGTCTATATTCCGGCGGCGCATTTTGAACCAGTCGAACGGGACTTTCAACGGCGATATTTCCAATGCCCCCTTTATCGCAAGCAAGTCAGATATCGCATAGATCAAAAAACGTTTGAAAACGGAGGTAAAGGCCATGACAAAATTTCGACCAAACAACCTGCGAATTCTTGTCTCGTTTTTCGCAAAAACGGCATCGTCGGTCTTTCTTCGCGTCGCGACCGCCGCCCTATGCGCGGCGACCGCGTGCATCATGCCGTTTGCGCCCCACGCGCTCGGCTCGGCGGGGGGCCGAAACGAAATTGCCAAGCCAGTCCTCGAACCGGGAGAAGCTCTGCGGCCGATGCGGGCGAGGCCGTTGGTTTTCGAAAAGAACATCGGGCAGACGGACGAATCCGTTCTGTTTCTCGCGCGGTTCGACGGGGGGACTCTTTTTTTCACGGCCCGGGAAGCGATCATGGCTTTCGACGGAGCAGGGGCCGCGTCGCGCGGTGCCGACGCGAGAGCCGTCGGCGTCGAAGATGCCGGAAGGGAGCCGCCTTCGCTGGTGCGCATGACGTTCGAGAACGCCAACGCCGATTCCCGCCCGGTCGGCTCCGATCCCCTGGACGCGACCGTCAACTATTTCGTGGGAAGCGACGAGAGTGCCTGGAAAACGGACGTCCCGACGTACGGCGAAATCGCGCGGCGCCAAATCTATCCGGGCATCGATGTCGTCTTCCACGGAAAGGGCGGAAAGCTCGAGTTCGATTTCGTCGTAGGTCCCGGCGCCGATCCGGAAGCCATACGAATGTCGTTCGACGGGATCGAAGCGACAGACCGAGGCGGGGACGGGGAGCTTGTCCTGACAGCAGCCGGGTCCGGCCGTCGGATCGCGTTCGACATTCCGTCCATCTACCAGTTGAAAGACGGCGAAAAGACGAATATCGAGGGGGATTTCGCCATATCGGCGTCCGAAGCGGGAAAAGACGCGAACAAGCGCTCGGTCGGGTTTCATCTGGGCGAATACGACGAGTCTGCCGCGCTTGTCATCGATCCGCAACTCGTATACTCCACCTACCTGGGCGGAAACTCCTCGTCCGAGAACGCGTACGCCATCGCCGTGGACGACGACGGCAACATATACGTGACCGGATATACGCGTTCGAGCAATTGGCCTGCAAACAGCGCCTACCAGCCAGGCCCTGCGGGAAGTTCGGACGTTTTCGTCACGAAATTCAAAAGCGACGGGTCGCAATTGCTCTTCTCCACCTACCTCGGGGGCGGTTCGAGCGAAATGGCGCAAGGACTGGCTTTGGACGACGAAAACAACGTCGTGGTGTGCGGGTGGACGTTAAGCGGAAATTTTCCCACAACCGAGGGAGCTTTCGACAGAAATCACTATGGGGACGAATGGAACGACATTTTCGTGGCGAAACTGCACGCTGCGGGCAACCAGCTGATTTTTTCCACGTACATCGGCGGCAACCAGAACGATTACGCTCGCGACTTGGCGCTGGATTCCAGCGGCAACGTCTATGTGGTCGGCGATTCGTTCGGGGACGATTTCCCGATGGTTTCCGCGTTCCAGGCGAATCGCAAGGGCGCATACGACGCCGTGGTTTTGAAGCTTCCGTCGGACGGAAGCTCCCTCGTTTTTTCCACTTACCTCGGCGGCTACGGCGAAGAGACGGGAAGGAGCATCGCCGTGGACGCCGCAGGCTACTGCTATGTGACGGGCGAGACCCACTCTTGGGACAATTACCACACGGAGGACATCGACGAATCCTTTCCCACGACGCCCGACGCGTATCGAGGCCCGCCGGACCCTTCGAATCCTGCGGATAGTGGGATATACGCCTTCATGACTCGTTTCAGCGCTTCGGGCGCCATGTCGTATTCGTCCTACTTCTTCGGAGTCGGCAGGGCCATCGCTCTGGACGGATCTGGCAACGTTTATATCGTCGGGGAAACCGAATCCGAAGCGCTTCCCTCGACGCCGGGTGCCTTCCAGAAGACCTTCAACGGTTTTATCGACTGTTTTCTCGCCAAATTTTCTTCGGGCTTTTCTTCCCTTCGATACGCCACCTACATCGGCGGAAGCAACTGGGACGAACCCTGGGATGTCCAAGTGGACGAAAACGGATACGCCTACGTCACGGGCTTGACGAAATCGCCCGACTTTCCCGCCGCAAACGCATTCCAATCCTACTCCGGCGCGGACTCGGACTGCTTCGTCCTTTCCATGAACGCTTCGGGAAGAAATCTCAGATACTCCACGTTTCTCGGGGGCAACGGCCTGGATATCGGATACGCATTGGCCTTGGGCGACGACGAGAACGCCTATGTCGCTGGATGGACGAAATCGTCGAATTTTCCGACCTTGGACGCCTACCAGGATTATCTCTACGCGGGCGGCGACATGTTCTTGGCCAGGATCGGCAAGCCGGAGTCCGTCCCCGCCGCGTCAGAGACGACCGAAGAAGCCAAAACTTCCACGGACCCGGTGCAGCTGGCCACGGGGGAATATTTCATGACGCTGGCGCCGGACCTCGACTTGGGCGGCCCCATGCCCGTGCGCTTGGCCCGCTACTACGCCTCCCGGTTGTACGCGCGAGGCGCCGCCGCCAGCGCCCTCGGACCCAACTGGCTGCACAATTTCGACCTGAAGCTGCTGGACGCGGGCGAGGACGTCGTTTCCATCCTGTATTTCAAGGGACAAGTCGTCCATTTCGACAAGGTCGAGGACGAATGGGTCCCCAGGTCGCCCCAGAAGACGAAATTCCAGCTTGCGATCGACGCCAGCGGGGACCATTGGCTCATGGACCCGAAGGCGAGCCTGGTGGTCCTGTTCGACGGCGACACGGGCAAGCCACTGTTCTTCACGGACCGCAATTCCAACCGAATCGACTTCGCTTACGACCAGGACGGCCTGCTGGAAACCGCTTCGGACGGGCTGGGGCGTACGCTGACATTCGGGTATACGGATGGAAGGCTGACCTCCGTCACCGACGGGACCCGCACGGTTTCCTACAGCTACACGGACGGCGTCCTCACCGGGTATGCCGATGCCATGACCTTCGCGTACGCCTACGAGTACGACCTGGACAAGCCCCTGTCGGGGCCGCTGCTGGTCCGCGCGGTCAAGCCGGAAGGCAACTGGCGCATGCGGCAGACCTACGACGGCGCGGGCCGCGTGGTCCAGCAGTCCGACCCGTACGACAACTCCTACGCATTCCAGTACGACACCCCGGAAGAGGGATGGACGAGGACCGTCGATCCTCTCGGCGACAGTCAGGATTCCCTCCACGAGAACGACCGGTACTGGACGACCTGGGTGAACGAAGACGGCGAAACGGCGAGTGCCGCGTACGACGCCGACGGCAGGCGCATCGCCGCGACCGACCGGACCGGCGAAGCGTCCTCCTTTTCCTACCACGAGGAAACGGGCCTGCTGATGGCCCGCACGAACGCCAAGGACCGGACGACCGAGAGGACCTACTCCGAATCCCCGCAGACGTTCGAGAACGCCCAGACCGGCGGCACGGCGACTTTCACATTCCATGTCGCGACCCGCGTGGACCATCCGGACGGGACCCACAATGCGATGGCCTACGACCAATTCGGCAACATGACCTCGTTTACAGACCGGCAAGGCGAGACCACCTCCATGGAGTACGACGGCATGGGGCTTTTGACGTCCGTCGAAAACCCCCTGGGCGGCCGCATCGACTACGCTTACAATTCGGACGGCACGAAAAAGTCCGGGACTTCGTCAACCTACGGCAAGGTCGATTACGCCTACGACGCTTTGAAACGCCTCGTCCGCAGGACCTATTCCGACGGCAAGACTTTCGAAATCGCCTATGATGACAACGACCGGGTCGCGTCGGTCACGGACGAAAACGGCAGCCAGACCGAGTACGTATACGACGACAACGGCAACCTTGTCGAAATCGAAGACGCCCTGGACCAGACCAAGACGCTGGTCCGCGACGATATGGACAGGGCGACCCGGATCGTCGATTTCCGGAGCAATGCGACGGACATCGGATACGACGAGCTGGACCGGTATTCGTCGTTCGAAGACCCGGAAGGGGTGACGGGGGGCTACACGTACACGACGGACGACTGCGTGGAATCGACCTCGGTCGGGGGCAAGGCCGTGCTGACCTACGGCTACGATTCCGAAGGCGTCATGTCGTCGATCGCCACCGCCACCGGCAGCCGGACCGATCTGGAGACCGACGAGTTGGGCAATATGACCGCAGTCGTCGGCCCCGGCGGCGAAAGGACCGAACTCGAGTACGATGCCATGAACCGTCTCGTTTCGGTGACCGACCCGACGGGCGTGCAGTCCACCTTCTCCTACACGGGCTGGGACAGCTACCAGACGGCGGGCAAAAGCGGGCTGGGGCAGGTTTCGTTCGAGAGAAACGCCATGGGAATGGTCACCGCCATCGTGGATACCAACGGCAACCGGTGGTCCTTCTCCTACAACAGCGCCGGGGACATGATCTCGCGTAGCGATCCGCTGGACAACGAATGGACGCACGCGTACGGCGAACGGGGCCGCGTGGACAGCGTCGCGTTCGACACAGGGGTCGCGGTCGATTTCACCTACGACGGCGTCGGCAATCTTCTGTCCAAGTCCTACGACACGGGGCTGACCATCAACTATGAATACGACGCCCTGAACCGAATCACCAGGGCCTGGCGCGACAGCGTGTTCGACTATTCCAGCGAATACGACGCCATGGGAAACGCGACTTCGACCACGTTGAACGGTGCAGAGTTCGAAGCGACCTTCGACGCCGCCAACCGGATGGAAACCATGACCTATTGCGACGGCGCGTTCGTCGTGACCTATGCGTACCACGCGAACACCGGCCTTCTGGCCGGGGTGGCCGACAACCTTACCGGAACCTCGGTATCCTTCGCCTACGACGACGACTTGCGCAGGACCTCGGTCGAGCGCTCCAACGAGGTGGACACGCAAATCGTTTGGGAGGCGCCGTCGAGGATCTCCGAAATCCGGCACGGCGCCTTGGGCTCGGTGGAATACGAATACGACGAAGCCGGACGGGTCATTGGCATTTCCTCGACGCTTCCGCTGGACCCCGGCGAGGGCGCGGGATCGGAAAACGTCTCGTACGAATACGACGCCGCCTGCCAGATCGTCTCCGCGCAGTCTCCCGGCGATACCGCCTACGACCAGCGCGGACGGATGACGGCATCGGCCGGACACGCTTTTACTTGGGACGCCGATTCGAGACTGACGCAGATCGACGGCGTCGCTCTGGCCTACGACGGCTACGGCAACGCTATTTCTAGGACCGAAAACGAAACGACCACGCTGTTCTACCACGGCTTCGCGCTGGGCGGTGCACCCATGGTCGCGGAGAAAAACCAGAGTTCCGGCGCCTGGCTGCGCTATTACGTGCATACGCCCGACGGCCGGCTGCTGTACATGATCGACGCGCAAGACGGCAACGCCGTGTATTTCTACCATTTCGACAGCATCGGCAGCACGCTGTTTCTCACGAATTCCGCAGGCGCCGTCACCGACGCCTACGCATACACTCCCTACGGCAAGCTGGTCGCGCGAACGGGAAGCAATCCGCAGCCGTTCGCCTTCGTCGGAGAACGCGGCGTACGCCAGGAGGGACAGGCGGGCGATCTGTACCAGATGGGAAACCGCTACTACGACGCCGCCTCCCACAGGTTCCTGTCGCGCGATCCCAGGTGGCTCGACACGGCGGACATCGAGTTCGTCAATCCCTACCTGTACGCGTCCAATCCCCTCCTTGGCACCGACCCGTCCGGCAACGAACTGATTTTCGATGTGGCCACCTTCACGGACAAGCACAGCAAGGAAAACGAAAGCTCCACCGCCAAGACCGTTTCCTACGCCTATTTCAACCTCATTCCCGGCTCGGTGGAAATCGAGGCGGCTTTCGACGCCGTTCTGCAAGGCGAAAACACGGAGGATTCCCTGAGCAAGATCGGCGGGGGCGCCTTCAGGGACGTCGCGGCCTCCGAATGGACGGCGATTCGGGTCGCCGTGCAAATCCTGGAGGACTACCTCTGGATTTGGGAAGACAACATTCGTACCAGCCCCGAAAAGATGAAGCCTGGAGGAGAAATGGCAACGACTATCAAGGTTGGAAACGAAATTATGCTCGCCGCGATCGAATTCGCCAAAGGGTGGACCAACAGGAATGTCGAAGCCATTAAAAACCTCGAGGATGGCGTGACCCGCCTCGGAGAGTGGGGGGCGGAGATCTGCCGTGGTAAATTCAAGGAGGAATATCTCAGGGAATTTCCGAGCTACAAGGCCGCCGAAAGGTGCGCCGACACCTATTACGCGCTGAACGAAGGAAACGGGGAGGACAACGCCAAGGCGGTGAAGAAAAATTCCGAGTCGAAGAACCTCGTCGTCCGCACCAACCACGCGCTCGGCATGCTCATCGGCGGATGGCTGTATCCCTGACGGCTTCTTGCCGCAATCCCGGTTTCCGTTCTAAACACAGGAGGAAAACATGAAACGCTTTCTTTTTTGCACGGCCATGCTGCTCGCCGCCTCTTTCGCGCAGGCGGGCGAAACCAAGTACATATACGACGACGCCGGACGGCTGACCGGCGTGCGCTATGTCGGGGTCGCGGCAACATCGTACGTTCTCGACCCCATGGGCAACCTGATATGCGCCGGGGACGACTGCGACATATACGTGGAGTCGTCCAAGAGCTGCGGCAATAAAAAGCCCTGCTTCGGCTCGTTCGGCCGGGGAGTCAACGCCGCCGGGACCGGGGCCACCCTCAATATCGCATCCGATTCTCCGTTCGCGGAAGATATTTCGGTCGATAGCGACACGAATTTGCGCATCGAGGGCGGCTGGCTCCCCGACTTCTCCGGCAAAAACGGCGAAAACACGATGACGATCCTGCAAGGCTCGCTGACGGTGTCCGACGGCGCCGTCGTCGTCGTGGGAATCAGCATCGAGGGAAACCAAGGGCCTTAAAGCGGCGAGTTCGTAAAACAGGGACTTTCGTTTGCATAAAGCGAGTTCCTGTTTTCTCTACCGACACTCCAATGTATATCTACAAAGGGGGAATGGTACCTAGTTATAAACGGATTTGGGGGTGGGTGGAATGTAGGTTGGGTTGAGCGTCGTCAATTGTTGGGTTTCGCTGCGGAATTCTATCAAACAAACAGATACGGCGCGCGAAATGGTTGGGAAGCAAGCGAAACCCAACATGAAACACGCTCAACCCAACCTACGCATTGCCGCTCCCCCAAATCCGTTATAACTAGGATGGTACCATGCAAGTGGCCAAATGGGGGAATAGCTTGGCAATCCGGATGCCCGCATCGATAGTGGAGATGCTTGGGCTGAAAGAAGGCGACGATATCGAGATTACGGGCTTGGTTCTAAATTCGGCCACATGGATTCCGGGTCTACGCTACATGTTCCAGTTGGGAAATTCCCGGAAAAGACGTAATCCAGCTGTTTTATCGACACCCGGGGTACATACCGCTCCGCCCGGAATGACGACTGCCGGGACGATAGTCCTTGAAAGTGGCCGATGCTAAAACCAAGCCCCGAGATCACTCTTGCCGGCATGCGAAAAATGCAGGTCGAGAAAAAATAAGTCGAGAAGAACTCGTCGAACGTTTGCGCAATCTCAACTGGAAGCTCCCGTCGGACTTCAAATTTGATCGGAATGAACTTTATGGCGAGCGCATTTGATTCGATTCTTCCGGGACATACCGGCATTCGACGTTTAAATTCCGAGAATTTTTTTCCCGAACAATGAAAGCACATACGCAGTTGCCGTGCTGGCGGTCGAGCGGTTCAAGTCCCTTTCCGGCAAATAATCGACGACCGCCAGAGACCGCAAAAGGCCCGACTTGGCGATCATTTCCATGGCGAGGTGCCCTTCCCGGTAGGAAAGACCGCCCCTGACGGGACGATGCACACCCGGCGCCACGGTGGTGTCCAGGGCGTCCATATCCAGTGTCACGTGAATTCCGTCGGTTCCCATGGCGGCGGCGCGAAGGGCGCGGTAGATCACTTCCCTCATTCCCAGCGCGTCGATGTCCTCCAGCGTATAGGCGCTGATTCGCGACCGCCTGATCTGGCGGGCTTCCTCATGGGATACTTCCCGCAGCCCGATCAGCGCCACCCGTTCGGATTCCATTCTGGGTTCGCCGCCGCCGGGACCGGGAGGTAAATCCGCGAATGCCTTAACGCAACTGCCGTGAGCGCTTAGGACTACAGCCCCGAATGTCGGAAGCGACGATGCAAGACCGCGATAAATGCCAAGGCAAGTCATCGGATCGTTTGCGTAAATAACCGGCATCAAATCGTGGTTTACGATTTCGGCGACTGTTTCGGCGACCGTTTCGAATTCGTCTGCGATTTGCCGCTGGCGGGCGATGGCTTGTCCCAGCGCTTTCAAGCCTGTTGTCAGGTCGTCGATGTTCAAAATTCTGGCGGCATCCGGTCCGGATCGCGGGGCGATTTCCGTCAGAACGATGCAGCGGCGTTCGGAGACGATCTTTCCTTCTCTGACAGGGCGCTTTTCCACGTATTCGGAGGTCATGGCGGCCAGAAGCGCACCGTAGTTCATGAGGAAGGCCAGTTCGTCGCCCAGTCCGACGTTTTCGGCTTCGGTGACGTCCGCGATGAGGTGGTCGCTGGATGCGCCGAGGATTGCAATCTTCGACTCGACCGGTTTCAGTCCCTCCACGACGACATCCTCGCGGCCGATATTCAGGATCGCCCGGTCTCTTTCGCCCTTGTCGAGGAATTGCGGCTTGCCGCCGAATGCGTCCTCTCCTGTTTCCCCGATGGGCACGGACGGTTTTTCCTTGAGTTCGACAATCTCCGCTTTCAGCAAAAACGCGTCTTGAAACGTGCCGGGCCAGGCGGTCCGGTTCACGGTTTCGCGACCGAGGAGAATGCCTTCTCCGATACGGATATGGTTGACGGCTCGGGGCATCTTACCCGATGCGATCAGGTTCAGGGAACTCGAATTGCCGCCCGAGATGTATCGAAGTTTGATGCCGAACGCGGATTCAATCTGGCGGGCGTATTCGACCAGTTCGCCCATGTTTTTTTCCGATGGCTTGACGCCGCCGTAGCAGCTGAGGTTGGTCCCCAGGCCGGCGATGCGGATGCCGGGCAGTTCGACGACTTCGCGTACCATGGGCAACAGATCGTCGGGCCAGACGCCTTCGCGCAGATCTCCCAGATCGACCATGATCATGATGTTGTGCGTAAGACCGCGCCGGAAAGCGGTTTCGGAAAGGGCCTGGATGACGGAAAGTTCCGAGTTCAGGCTCATGTTCACCGACATCACGATGTCTTCCGCGGCGGAAAGGGGAGGAATCCTGAGCAGCGTGTACTCTGTGGCGACGCCATTGGCCTTGAGGCGGTGGATGTTTTTCATCCGCGATTCGCCGATGCATGCGACGCCGCCCCGGAGCATGGCCCTTGCCACCTGCGGCATCCCGCAGGTCACCTTGGTGACGCCGCAGACCTCGATCCCGTGTTTTCGGCACAGAGCCACGATGGTCCGGGCGTTATGCTCGATTTTGTTCAGGTCGATGGTGATGTATGGGCCGTATTGCATCAGTGAATACTCTCCAGCAGCAGTGCCAGGGCTTGTTGCGGATAGCGCAGGCTTAGGACGCCGGCAGCCGCCATGATGTTGTTTCCGTCCAGGTGCACGGCGGCATCCGGGGGCGGGAGCAGCTTGGATTTTCGGGGATCGGGCTTGATATTTCGAAGGATCTCCCTGCCCGTTCCGAGGCGCGTCAATGCGCCGCCGGTGCCGATTATGTGCTTGATGGCGGACAGGTCCCGTCCTTCGACGATCTCGTTTCTGCCGTAAGCGCCGTAGGCGGCGAGCACCTGTCCCGCGTGCCGCCAGACGGCGATATCCACGGCCAGACGGGTCAGAAGCGCCGAGGTTTCGCGCTCCGTCTCCGTTTTCGGGATCGGCCTGATATTGTCGGCTTGCAGGGTCTCGTTTTCAGCGGTTTCCACGATTCGAGGAGCGTTGACATACACCCCTAGGTCGCCCTCCACGGTCCGCTTGGAACGTGGCTCCGGCGCGACCGCCATTTTGGAGAACTCGGGAGATCCGTCGGTTACCGAATGGATATCCGTGGTGGCGCCTCCCACGTCAACGACCATGACGTCCCCCAGGGTTTCGGCCAGAATTTCGGTGGATCGCATGACCGCTCCGGGCGTAGGGACGATATCGCCGCAGACAATCTCCCGGACCTTTGCCATGCCCGGCGCCGTGACAATATGCCGGGCGAACACCTCCTGGATGACCTTGCGGACAGGATCGATATTGAGTTCGTCGATGCGCGGGTACACATTGTCCACGATGAACAACTGCATGCCGGCGGCTTCGAACAAACGTCCGATTTCTCCCCTGACCGCTTTGTTGCCGGCGTATATCAGGGGGGTCTTCAGTTGCAAGGAAGCCAGCGAACGGGCGTTGGCCAGGACTATTTCCCGATCTCCGTAATCGACGCCGCCCGCCAGGAGAATGATATTGGGCTTGATTCGGCGGATTTCTTCCAAGTCGTCCGGGTGGATCTTGCCTGCGGTAGTGAAGGTCACGATGGCCCCGGCCCCGAGGGAGGCTTCCCGGGCGGCGCGCAGGGTCATGTCCCGGGTCAGGCCGTGCACAGTCATCCTCAGGCCGCCTGCTGCCGACGAGGCGGCCATCAGCGAAGCGTCTCGCGTATTCACGCCCAACCGGCTTTCCAAGTCCCTCCGGGCCGACTCGAGTCCCAGCGTCACGTCGCCCTCGGCCACGGTGGTCAATCCCAATCCCTGGCCCAGGAAACAGGGCGTGCCTCCGTCGCTCATCCCCGAAAAGGCGCTGACCTTGGTTATGGTGCTGCCGATATCGGCGGAAATGACTTCTGCGTTTTTCATTTCTCCTTCATTTTGCCGACGATGAAACTCGCCGCATGCCTTCCCCTCGTCCCCCTGCCGAACCCGGCGTCCATGCCGCACTCGACGGCCATGGCGTCGTTGACCTGCGTGCCGCCCGAGATCAGGATCAGGGCGTCGCGGATGCCCCTTTCGACCGCAAGGTCGTTAAGCCGACGCATGTTGATCCTATGGATGTCGTTGTGGGAAATGATCGTGGAGATCAAAGCTGCTTTGGCGCCGGTTTCCTGGGCGGCGTCCAGCACTTTGGACACCGGCACGGACGTGCCCAGATAATGGCACCGGAACCCGTATTTCTCCAGGCCGCCGTGCTTGATATCGATGATTTCCCGCATGCCCACCGAATGCTCGTCCTCGCCCACGGTGGCGGCCACCACATGGATTTCCTTCGGCCGCACAAAGGCTTCGATCTCGCTGTCGGCAAGGAGTTTTTCCTCCTCGGGAATCACAAGCTTGTTTTTGTCCACGGCATAATCCAGCACACCCTTGATTTCGAACAGGGAGCCTTCCGCAGGATGAATCATCCGGCGGCTGATCACTTCGGGTTCCGCAAGCCCCATTTTGCGCGCCATTTCCAGGGCGGCGGCTTCGGCTACACGGGGTTCCTCCGGCACAAAAATCGTGACGCAGACAATGCCGTCACCCGACCACTCCACTTCCGGCCGCACCAGGCCGGCCGCCTTTTCCGCCATCGGTTTTTCAAGACGGTTGTTGACGTTGTCCGTTTCGTCCAGCTCGTCGATGTAAATAATTTTGGATGGATCGCAGAGGGTGCATCCGCCGTACTCCCGGCAGGCCTTGTCCGGGTAGCTGTTTTTTCCGAAATGGCTGCACACCGGCGCGCCGTAGTCCGGTTCCCGCTTGACGATGGTGTCGGCGGCGACACCGCCCTTGGGGTCGCGGGCGATGCCGTCGTTGTTTCT
This sequence comes from Desulfobacterales bacterium, assembly GCA_963674505.2. GTDB lineage: Bacteria > Desulfobacterota > Desulfobacteria > Desulfobacterales > SKZT01. The sequence goes on along the minus strand of CAXXIG010000001.1, from coordinate 2,336,283 downwards.
TTCCGGAAAGCAGCCGGAATCCACGAACTGGCCCTGCTCCACGGCCGCGAAATAGCCGCCGTTTTCAATGATTTCCTCGAGAAACAGCACGGCCCGCTCCTTGATTTCCCTGGCCATTTCGGCGATAGGCCCCTCTTTTTTCAGCTCCACCATCTCCATCAGGCCGTCAAGCCCCATCAGCGTCTGGCGCGCCGTGTTCACTCCCAGGATATTGTTGTAATGCCAGGGAACATTCCGGCCCTCGTCCGGGGTGATCGTGCTCTGGATGTCGGCGGAGGTCAGGCGGGAAATGAGGGTGTCTAGGACATGGGTGATGGTGGCCTCGGCCATGTCGGCCTCCATATAGCGGGTGTTCTGCTGGGCCCTGAACTTGTAGCCCGTAAACAGATCGCGAAGAGCGACGGCATAGGGCAGGTCGAGCCACAGCTTGGGAGCGGGCGGGGCGGTGGGCGGCACCGTGGACAGGGCGATATTTTTTCCGGGCATGCCGGCCGCCCGGGAAAACGCGCAGTTGACGGCATGCTGCACCAAAAGTTCCGGCATGACCTTCCAAGCCTCCTTGGCCGTGGCATTGGCATTGTGGGCGCCGTCGATCTGGAGAATTTCGGCGTCGGCCATGACGGTCTTGGCCTCGGCGGCGTCCACGAAGGACCTGTGCATGTTGATGTTCCGGTAGAGCACGTTGTACTGCGGGTCCTGGTGCGCGCCGTTGACGCCTTCTTCCGAAAACATCACCGCGATTTCCGGCCCTGCCACGCCGCTGACATAGGAATGGAAATTGATGGGCCGGCCGACTTCCTCTTCGATCGAATCCAGGGCCTTTCTGGACGCGCGCACCTGTTTTCTGGAGATGGGAATGCCGCCGACGCCTTCGGGCGTGCCCTCGATGAGGCCGTCGAAATGGGACTGGCCGGCGGTGCGAATCACCATGAGATGGTCCGCGCCGTGCCACGCCGCCATGCGCATCCGGCGGATGTCGTCCTCGAATCGGCCCGATGCGATCTCCGTGGTGATGACAAAGTCGCACTGCGGATCGATGTCGTTAAAGTAATGGGCCGAGGGCAGCGGCACGGAATGCTTCAGGTTTTCGGACGTGTCCTTCAATGTAAAAGGCCCCGCCTTTTGATTCTTCACGGGTTTGCGCCAGGTCCAGCCCTTGCGTTTCGGCCGGTATTTTTCCAGGTCCTTCAAAATCTCCGGAACGTCGATTTTTTTGTTGGGATTCAACCGTTTCATTCCGTCAACTCCTCCCAGTATTTGCCTTCTATCAAACCGAGGCCCGCCTCCCTCAATGATATGCCTTTCTTCCGGGCCACTTTCAAGACCAGGTTGCCCGCGCCATGGCCCAGCACTCCCTTTTCCAGCATGCGGTTGACCAGCGGCTTGGTTTCCAGGCTGGAAAACCCCATGCGAAGCAGAACCGACCGCTCGATGGACGGCGAGGTGTGGGTCCGTGCTTCCTCCACCAGCGGCTGGACGATCTGGTTCACCAGGGACCAGAAATGCTCGTGCAATTGCTCGTCCGACATGTTCTTCAAATGCTCCCGGCGGGAGTCGAAATCATCTTTTCTTTCTTTCATGGGACTCCATGGCCTCCCTGACGTAGTTTTCGTCCGTTCTGGTTTCGGCGGCCAGAAACGCGATGTCCTCCTCGACGACGTTTTCTCCTTCCGGAAGCGAATCCAGTGCGTTTCGCAGGTAGGAACGCCGGATGCGGTCCAGGTCCATTTCCACCGTCCTGATCTGGGACGGGTGCTCCGGGATGACGATGGCCCTGCCGGGCCGGTTTTCGGAAGGATCTCCCCGGCGGACGTCGATGCCCATCTGCCTGGCCAGGTTCAGCTGTCCCAAGGGATGCTTTCCCGCGCCGGTGTATTCGGTCTCCTGCACGACCACGATTTGCTCCCGGTCCATTTTCCGGGCAATGGCAAAGGCTGCGGCAAGAGAGATGTTTCCGGCCGGCCCCCTTTCCATGCCCTCGATGGACGCCAGGGCTTCCGTGATGTAGAACACCTCGCCCTGGGTCACCGTGACGAACCGGTCCATGTACCGAAGCGACCGTGCAGCGTTTCGCGGGACATCCGCCCGATCCGGCCAGGTAGTGAACGGAACGGAAAATCCGGTATGCCCCGTGGTGAAGGACTTGCGGTTGAAATCCCGGTCCGAGGCCATGTGAAGACCGGACAAGTCCACGCTGGCGGCCACCACGTTCGTATCGGTCGCTCCGGCCTTGAGCAGTCCCCGTGCCGTGCCAGTGACGTTGCCGCCGCCCGCGTGGGTGGCCACCACCATGTCGGGAAACCGCCCCTCGCGCTCTTTCACCTGCACGGCCAGCTCATACCCCAGGGTTTCGATGCCCAGAATAGAATAAGGTGTATACAAGGAGGCGTTGAAAAACCCGGTTTCCTTCAAAACAACGAGGAAATAGTAAAACAGTTCGGGTCCAACGGACAACCGGACGACTTCCGCGCCGTACGCCTCGCAGGCCCGCGTCTTTTCCGCGATCTCGGGCTGTGCGATCCCCTGGCTGTCGAAGGCTTCCTGCACGATGACGCACGACAGCCCCGCCTTGGCGGCCTGGGACGCCACGGCCGCGCCGTAGTTGCCGCTGGTCGCCGCAGCGATTCCCTCGTAGCCTTTCTTCTTTGCCTCGAAGGCAGACAGAGACGCCCGCCGGTCCTTGAACGACCCCGACGGATTGGCGGCCTCGTCCTTGACGAACAGCCGCGCCCCCCTGCCCGGTTCCGATACGGCCCGGACCAGTTCGGTCATATTCCTCAGTTCCACCAGCGGGGTGTTTCCCACGGCGGTGCGCCCCTGGATGTCGCGGATGGCTTCCAGATCGTAGCCGGTGTCCTCGAGCATGGCCTCATAGTCGAAGGAGAGCGGTCCGGTGGCGTATTTCCCGTAATCGATACCTACCGAGGAACGCATGATCGCAGCCTTCTGCTCCATAATTTCCTTGTAGGAATTCCCGCTCATGATTCGTCCTTCCTTTTCCGGAGAATCTCCCGTATCTCTCCGGCAATGGCGGAAAGCTCGGGAATCGGGTGCCCGAACGTATGGGTATACGCCGGATTGATCTCTGTAACCGCACCCCTGACCCTGCGCCCCGACGCAGTAACGATTTCGGCCTCCTCGCCTTTTTCCGCATCATGAAGCAAAAAACCCTTCGCCCGCATTTCCAAAGGGACTTGTTTCGTATCGTCGGGCAGGTTCGGCGAGCGTTCGCCTTTTCCAAGCACCACCCCGCCGATTTCCACCCATGTGTTTTTAATCGCTCTTTGCATCATAATCGTTCCTGTCTCCCTTCGTACAAGATGCTCAAGGAAATTCCCTGATTACAACGGCTTTTAGGGCGAGTTTCCCATAGGAGCCAAGTCAGTCCTTGTGATACTTGTCCCTTTTGTCAAGCAATGCGATCAGAGGGCCGGTGTCAGTCAGTGTCACAGTTTTCCCCTCCGCTGTTTTTCAAGCAGAATCCCACCGAATCTTTTCCCGATATTCTTCGACATCCAGGCGCCGCCATCGGCAATATCGCCGCTGTCGATACTGCCAATATACCCTGCAAGAAGATCGGCGAGATTTTTACTGTCAGATTGCCGTCCCGCTGTTTCATTCAGGGATTTTATCTCTTTTGAAAAGAAACGTTCCCGACGTGTCTTCAGCGCAAGCAGTTCAACAGTGGTTCCCTGCTCTTCGGCAAGTTCACCCAATACCTTTTCAATTTCGGGCGTCAATGTTATGTTCATAAACAAACCTCACGAGTTCGATTCTGACAATTTTATCCCCTTGCCGCGATCAGTCGCCGCACATCCCCCATGATGGCCGCAGGCACCGGCAGGTCCGCCATGGTTTTCAATCCCGGAAGGCTTGCGACCACTTGGGGAATCATGTTCACCGCCAGGGCGACCGTGCCGATGCCGCCGGGTATTTCGGGACTGCCGGAAATGCTCACGTCCGGTTCGCCCTTGATTTCGATGTGGTCGCCGGTCTGCACGCCCTCCAGGTGCGGATGGACCTGCTGGGGATGAATCAGGTGGATGACCGGCTTTCCGTCCATGTATCCCTTGGCCGTGTGCCTGCACCCTGCGGTCAGGCCGGGTTCGATTTTCACGAACGGAGTTTCCCGGCGGACCTTTGATATGATCGGCTCCCGCGTCTGTTCGATCCTGTCGATCTTCCAACCCAGCGCCCTGGCGATCATGCCGATGGATTCCGGAAACCCGAAGTGCCCCACAACCGATCCGTCCTCGACCCCTTTTATAAACGCCTCGGGGGTGATCCCGACCCCCTGGGTTTTCAACACCGATGGACCATAGGGAGACAAATCGTTGACCCTCGTGGCGGTGATCGATTCGACGCGATAGCAGACGCCCGTCAGGCAAATCACCAGCAAATCCAGGACAAAACCTGGATTGATGCCCGTTCCGACCACCGTTACCTTGTTCTCCAAGGCAAGCTTGTGAATCTCCACGGAAAGCTCCGGCGCTTCATGAAACGGAAACGACATTTCCTCGGCAATTGATATGACATTGGCTCCGCCTCGAACGGCGGCTTTTATTTCATCGGCGGCCTGCTCGGCCCTGGAACACGTCGCCTGGATCACCACGTCCGGCTTTGCCGCCGATATCATTCCCGAAAGATCGTCGGTGATTTCAACACCCGCCTTTTCGTCGAGTCCGACAGCCTCCCCTACATCCAAACCGGCCCTCTCGGCACGCCTTGCGAATACGCCGACGAGTTCAACACCCTGTTTTCGCATCAAAAGCCTGACAATTCCAGAGCCCATCTGGCCTGTACCGAGAACCGCCACTTTCAGTTTATTCTGCATATGACTACCTTTTCGATCATGTTCAAACTCCAGACATTTTCAGGATACGATTGTTGCAACCCGTTGTCAAATACTGCGCAATCAAGGGTACCATGGATATTCTCGCAATTCTCCCGGATAAAAAAAAACAAGTACCGCATTTAAGATTTTTCACTGTTGACCGCCCTTTCTTTTTGGGATAATAAGAATTCTAAGAGACCATTATCGGATAAGTCAATGTATGTTTTGAGTTCGGAGGGCAAAAAAATTGATCTCGCATGATAAAAATGGCAATGTTGCAGGTATGGACAGAAATCGCACAGCCATATATGAAATGTCAAACCAATTGGATGACGATTTCGTTCCAGGTACTCCGGTTGAACGAATAATGCTCGTCTGGACTTTAACCAGAGAAATTACATCATTGAGCAAAAATCACGATGCTGAACGAAGACTGCAAAGACATGTTACTCGCCTTATCCGAAGAGAAGGTTAAGTACATGCTCGTCGGCGCCTACGCCTTGGCAGCCCACGGCTATCCTCGAGCCACCATGGACATAGGCATTTAGGTCATGCCATCTCCTCGGAACGCTGACCCTGTGATGCGTGCATTGCGTCGCTTTGGTGCTCCATTGCACAACCTGACAAAGGAAGATCTCCAGAGGGATGGCACTGTAATTCAAATTGGTGTTGCGCCAAGAAGAATCGACATCATAACCGCAGCATCCGGGCTTCGCTTTGAAGAGGCTTATTCCCGGTCGCTTTCCATAAACATAGAATTGATAAAAAATCATGAATGAATTATGGGACTTTCTAAAAGATTTAAGTTTTGATGAAAGCGATAAAAATTTATTTCAAGTTGACGATCCAAGGCTCAGAGCTGATGCACTTAAATTTTCAATACTTCTACGGATGAAACAGGTTCTTCATTTAAGCATTGACTTAATTAATACTGTATTTGATGTTGACGCTCTTAAGGAATCACATATATCTTCTTATCCTGCATTTCGTACTAATCGTAAAAATGAATTAACGCATTGCTATGAAAGTGCGTTTGTCAGCCTTCATGGCAAAATGTCAAAAACAAAATGGAAAGGCTTGAAGAGACAGGGCTGAATTGGGTCGAATCTGAGAACAATTTTTATATCATGGAATTTGAACGGGAGCAACAAAAAAGGTCCGCTGGATTCGCAACAGTTCCGTTTGTTTTCGCGTTTGCGAACCATAGAGCTTACCGTCAACCCGATGACCAACGCATAGATAGGTTCACAAATAGGAGTTGACATTGAAAGTTTATCAAATCATTCTTGATACAAATGTTCTTGTCGCTGCGTTGCAGTCCATTAACGGGGCCTCCTTTCGTTTGCTAAAATTATTGCAGAAAAAAGACGAACGTTTCGAAATAAACGTATCGACATCAATAGTGCTCGAATACGAAGCGGTTTTGAAACGCGAAATTCATCGTCAAGGAAAAGATATTTCTATAATAGACAAGTTCATTGACGATATCGTTTCAGAAGCCAACAGATACCCTATTTTCTACCTGCTCAGGCCGTATTTGAAAGACGCGGACGACGACTTTATTTTGGAACTGGCTTTTTCGTCCGGGGCAGATTATATTGTAACATACAAAGCAAACAATTTTGCGAAAGCAAAATATTTTGGTGTAGACATAATCAGACCCAAAAATTTTCTAAAGAAAATAGGAGATATCCCATGACTGAATTGACAATCAAGATTCCCGACAAATTGCATGAAAAGGTCTGTGAAGTGGCAAAATTGAATAATATCCCGATAGATGAAATAATTGCGGCCTCACTGGCCAACAAACTATATCGTATTATCCCGGACCCGTATTTGGAAGAGAGAGCCAAAAGGGCCACGGGCGAAGGATTTTCAATCGTCCTTTCGCAAGTCCCAGATGTTCCTCCAGAAGAATATGACGAGTTTTAGAGGGATTTCAAACATGAACATGCAAAACCGCTCCCATGAAAGGTCGTCGAAGGTTCTTATTCCCGATCGCTTTCCATAAACATCGAGGGGGGCTTCAAGTGCATATCCCGTCAATAGACGATTAAATACGCAAGAAAAGGGCATCCGGGAGGACAATGTAAAGAGAGGAGAATTCATATGCCTGAATTAATGATTGAGATACCGATAAAAAAACTGGATAGTATAATAGAAAGCTTGAGCAGCCAGGAATTAGAAACTTTATATATGTTTTTGACAGATGAAGGCGCCGACCTTCTTCAACGAAACAAGGACCTGGAATTGGGCAAAGTGAAATATCTGAGCGAGGAAGAGGCTTTCAATGTATGATGCCGAGTATCATCCTAATATCAGGAAGGATTTGAAAAAAATTGATCCTCCGATAAGGGAGGCGATAAGATCCGAGCATATCCCTGTAATTATCAAATCCCGAAGTCGGAAAAAGTCTCGCAGGGGATCTTTGTGGAACATATTCATATCATTTCAAGATCGCTAAGCAGGAATTTAGAATTGCATACATTGTAGATGAGCAAGCCAAAAAAATATTCATACAAATGATAGCCAAAAGAGGAGATTTTTACACGTTGCTGGAACGAAGAATCAAGGTTTGATTAAAATATGAAAAAAAAATTATAACCGAGACGCAGGAGAAATTGTATCCAGACTTTTCCAGTGTCTAAGCAGGACCATTTTTTTCGATACAACCCTCAAAAAAACTTTTTCCGTCGATTCCCCGCCAATCGCTATAGCGCTGAGGTAAATTGATACAATTGTGCTGAGATAAATTGACACATTAGCCAACATGGCGATTCGTTTTTTTTCTTTTCAAGTAGGACTTTAAATTCAAGGCGCGATGCCGAATGGATTTTTCGATTGCCATTGAATGCGATACCGGGATGCGGCGAAGAAAGGGATTGCGGTGACGCCTTTCATAAATGTGCATTCGTCCTGCGTGCCGGGAAAGGAATCGCGGGGCTATGTACGAGAGGGTGGATTAAAACGGGGAGAGCGATACGGGCAATAGCGAGGTTATGATTCTTTGAGGACGTCGTTCCAGTCTTTGGGTTCTGGCCGCAGTCTTTTAACGGGAGGATGGAGCCTGATCATTTTTCGGGCGAAGAGTTCTCCGGTTTCGTCCGAATCGAAGCCGCAGAACACTTCGTATCCTTTGGCGAGTACGTTTCCCAGCCACGCACGCCGGACCGGCCGAGACGCCGGAGGTCGAAACGGCGGCGCACCATGGATGAAGAACGTAGACAGATACGGCGTCTATGGCCGATTCGCAGAGGACCATTTTCCTGCTTTTGCGCGAGTTGACGATGAAGGCGCCGAGACTTTTCCGGGAGCCGGGCGCCATGCCCCTCCATTGCGCCGCGCCCGTGCCGTGCAACTCCGCGCCGACCATTTCGGCGTTTTTTCCCAGCATAGGGAAGACGGCGTTGTACTGGCGGTCGGCGTAAAGGCGTCCGGATTTCAGAAGGGCGTTAACGGCTTGGAGGGGAATGCGACGCCGCGAGCAGAGGTATTGCTTTATTCTCGGCAGGTTGACGTCGCATCTTGGGGGCGGGCGAAAGATGAGCTTGGTCGCCGCTCAAAAATAATTTCACATTTCAGGCCATCAGTGTATAGTTCCAGTCAGGAAAAATCTTGTGTTTTGTAAGCTTGTCAGAGATGGACGACATTTGTTTGTCAGAAATCTTTTTTCCCTTTTCATAATGTTCTCGACAGTCGTAAGTTTTAACAAAAAAACGGTTCTTTGACAAACTTTCAAAAAAATCGGATTGGTGTGCTGGTTTTTGAGGACAAAGGCAAAAAAAATCTGTAGAATTGAATAGATAATTGTTTTAACGCCCTGTTGAAAGGTCCAAAAATTAGAGGTTCTCGTGATCAATTTTATTTTGCATGCCCTCAAATGATTTCGCGGTTGTTTTTCTTATAACAAGCCATGGGCCGTTTTCTGCATGGCGATCATAGGTTTTACAGGCGCTTCCGAAATGGTCGGAGTGACTTCCCTGTGCAGATTCCGGGGCCTTGGAGACAAGGGCTACGGCATGTTCCTGAATTTTTTGGACCTGTGCGGTTGCTCTTCAAAATCCTCACACAAAGGCACCAAGACGCAAAGTCACGACAAAACCGAGGAAGTTTCAGCGCTGGCGATCAACCTTCTGTGGAGACCCGACGGCGACCTGATCCGCTTCGTCCTGGCCCGTACCAGCCGCAGTCCCATAGTGCCGATGTGCAACGACTTGCAAATAGCGGCGGAGACGGCGCTTCGGCTGTATTGCGCGAGAACGCGAATCGAAATAGCCTTCGACATGCTCAAGAACCTGATCGGGGCGTTCAGATATCGGTTCTGGTCCAAGGGCCTGCCGCTCCATTCCCGCAAGCCGAAAAAAAACGCGAAGCTGAGAGGACCGTCGAAGAACAACGTCGAAAAGGTGAAAAAATGCTGGACGGCGATAGAGAGATTCGCGACGATCGGCGCAATATCGCTCGGCCTGCTTCAGCTCGTTTCGATAAAATTCCATAAGACGGTCTGGAATCATTTCGAATCGTATTTGCGCACCCGGTCTCGCGAGCTTCCTTCGGAAAGAACGGTCAAGCACGTGCTCTCGGGCTGCCTTTGCCATATTATTTTGATAGTCGCTTCCAGCGGGATCATGCGAGAAATTCAAAGCCTGATTTCGGACAAAAACAGCCATTGAGACGGCTTGTTCCTTCTTTTTAAAGAGGGAATCGAGGAACGACACAGATTTCAGATTGGACAGTTATCCAAAGATTATGGATGACAGCGCCGTATTGCGTCAAATCGTTTCTTACAAACTTACGACTGTCGAGTATCTATGTACAGGCCAAAAAATGACTATACTTCGAATCAACTTTGTTGAGGCACTTTCTATCAGGGTCGGCCGACTCGAAGAATCTTGCCGCCAATTCTCTGAATGCGTCAAATCGGTCGCTTCTGTTCAACAGAGCATCCCGAAGTTCGTTCAGGCCGTGTCGAATTCTTTCACGATGCAACCTCCTTGGTCAAAGGGCCTTGGTTGCATCCTTATTATGCACATATCACGATAAAAATCCAGTGATTTGTATAAATATTATTTATGCTTGGCAATGAACATTAGCCTTTTTTTGTCCTGTACACAGAAAAAACCGAACAAACCTTCGACGCCCTCGACTGGCTCGCGAGGATCGTCGTTCATATTCCGAACAAATACGAGCAGCTCGTTGGATACGTCGGATTTTACTCAAACAAGTCGAGAGGCATGAGAAAAAAAGCGGAAACCGACCACTTGATACCGTCGATAGCGCCCGGAGAATTGACTTCGAAACAGTTCCGCCGCAGCCGGGCGAAGTTGATTCAAAAGATCTGCGAAGTCGATCCGCTTGGTCGTCCCCATTGCAATCGGCAGATGAGAGCGATTGCGATCCTCGAAGCCGGCCCGATAGTCCGAAAGATCCTGGAACACCTCGATCTATGGGATGTCCGCAACCACGACCCGCCTTGCGAAGAAGATTCCCGTATCCTCGAACTCGTCTACGACGATTCGGACTCTCAAATCCCGCAATACGACTATTGGGACCAAGTCCCCGCCCATCCGAAAAAAAAATCGAAATCCGGGATCGATACGCACCCCAAAAGTATGCCGGTATTGACAGGCTTTTCCACGCGCTGCAATCGCGGTTCGACATGGGGCTTTCGCCGGCGGCGCTTGCGCTCGCCTATTACGACTGGAGCCTTCATCTGGCCAATTCCCCGGGAAAGCAACTGGAGCTTTTCGAAACATTTTGGGAGAACATGGCCAAAGCGGCCGTCTACTGGACGAGGTCGTCGATGAACCAGGACTGCAAGCCGTGCGTAGAAAGCGAGGATACGGACGACCGTTTCGACGACGACAAATGGCGGAAAAAACCCTTCGACATCGTCCACCAATCCTTCCTTCTGACACAGAATTGGTGGAAGACCGCCACCGAAAATGTTCCCGGCGTTTCCAAGCATCATCTGGACGTCGTGTCGTTTGTCTCTCGCCAGGTTCTGGACATGTTTTCTCCGAACAATTTCGTCATGACCAATCCGAAGGTTTTCAAAAAGACTGTCGAAGAAGGTGGAATGAATCTGGTCCGAGGGGCGCAGAACTGGCTCGACGATTTATTCAGGGAAATGGAGGGGGCGCCTCCGGCGAGAGCGGAAAAGTTCGAACCCGGCAAGAACATGGCCCTGACTCCTGGCAAGGTGGTTTTCCGAAACGACCTGATGGAACTGATCCAGTACAGTCCGCAGACCGACGATGTCCATGCGGAACCCGTCCTGGTGGTTCCCGCCTGGATCATGAAATACTATATTCTGGACATCAATCCCAAAAAATCTCTGGTGAAGTACCTGGTGGAAAACGGACGCACGGTGTTCATGATTTCGTGGAAAAATCCCGATGCCGACTACCGCGACACGGGTATGGAAGACTACATGAAGAAAGGTGTGATATCGGCGCTGGACGTGGTGGAAAAGGTCGTGCCGGACCGGAAAGTCCATGGCCTGGGATATTGCCTGGGCGGAACGCTTTTGACGCTCGCGGCGGCGAAAATGTCCCGCGACGGCGACGACAGGCTCAAAAGCCTGACCCTGCTGGCCGCTCAAACCGAATTTTCGGAACCCGGAGAACTGGATCTCTTCATCGACGAAAGCCAGGTTTCCTATCTGGAGCATCTCATGTGGTTCAAGGGATACTTGGACAGCAAGCAGATGGCCGGCGCGTTCCAGCTTCTGCGGTCCAAGGACCTGATCTGGTCCAGAATGGTCCGCGACTATCTGCTGGGCCAGCGGCACGAGATGTTCGACCTGATGGCCTGGAACGCCGACTCCGCCAGGATGCCCTACAGGATGCACAGCGAATACCTCCGGAAACTGTTCCTCGGAAACCAGTTCGCCCGGGGGACCTTCGAGGTGGACGGCGCCCCGATCATGGTCAGCGACATTCATGAACCGGCTTTTCTGGTGGCCACTGTTAATGACCACATCTCTCCATGGCGTTCGGTCTACCGCTTCAACCTGTCCTCGGACACCGAAGAAGTGACTTTTCTTCTCTCCAGCGGCGGTCACAACGCGGGTATCGTAAGCCAGCCGGGCCATCCGAGGAGGACCTAACAGTTTCGCACCCGAAAGGAAGGCGAAAAATACATCGACCAGGATACCTTCCGGAAAGAAACGGCAGTCCGGAAAGGTTCCTGGTGGCCGGTTTGGCTGGAGTGGCTGGACAAATATTCCGACGGAAAAACTCAGACTCCGTCCATGGGAGCGCCGGAGAAGAACATAGTGCCCATGGAAGACGCCCCGGGCACATACGTCTTTGAAAAATAGACATCGTGACCCCCTTGTCGCCTTCGTCATTGCGACTCTGCCAGTTGGCGCATCAGCACCATGGCATCCGGCATTCCGGTTCTGCTGTTGTTGTCCAGGTCCTTGAAACACAAGGGATGAGGAGAAGCAAACCCGGTGGACACCTTCAAGGCTACCAGTACGTCCAGCAGCGTTGGAAAATCCGAGCACGCCATTTCACCGAGTTTCGCCAGTCTTTTCTTGTCTGAAAAGGTGTAAGCGACGGTCCCTATATCGGAACCGGGTTCATCTGGAATGAACCGTTCTCCTTTCAAGCGGAAATAAACTTCCCCTTGTGCCAGAGGGAACTGACATTTTTCGCAGGGAAATTCTCTGCCGGGGATCCAGGACGCATAAGTGAAAACAGGCGCCTGTTTCACCTCTGTAAATAGTTCGAAGGAGGTACCGTAATCCCACCCGGGCGTATCGTCGTTCGTACCCCAGTAGGGCAGGTCGATTTCATCTCCGATGCCCAGTTTCCGGTTTTCCACATAGTCTCCGTTCTCGTCGAAAACCCGCAAATCGTAGTCCACCACCTGATTTTGATCATCCACGTACAATTCCATCTCGATGATCGCGCACCTTTCTTCCGAAGTTACTGCGGGATAGGAGGAATAGTCCTTTCCCAACTGCCGATAAAACCCCCCTTTGACTCCGTATATGCGCGTGTTTTCGGTGTCGTAACCGTAGAGTCTGCATTGGAGAGGTTCAGGATTTTGATCCGGGTCCACCTGGATAAAAAAAAACATCCGGTCCCAGTTCGCCATTGCATACTGATCCGTCGTTCCGGCGACTGGTATTGCCTCATCCTCATACAGAGGCATGAAGAGGTACATTTCCCATACTTCGTCATAATAGAAAATTCCGTATTCCCCGATGACGGAATCGTCTTCGCCGCTGAAATCGCCGGAAAGAGTCCAGCACTGGGCGTTTACGCCGCAGACAAGAGGCTCCGGGTCTCGCTTGACGATAGAACGGGAGCCAGAACGTGCGGGTATTCTAAACGCTTTTTTCTTTAAGATACTTGTGTCGCAATCAGTCGTGGTACACCAACCCTCCCTCGTATCGCTCAGACAGGCGGATACCATCAGCAATGTAGAGATAAAAATAAAAAATCTTTTCATCAGCGTTCATTTCTCCTTAGGTTAAAGTTTTGGCGGTGGAACCCAGTGATCTTGAAAAAGAAAACGGATAATGCCCAAAGATAAAAAATATATACAACGACATCTGAAATCATGCCGTATACGGTATGGCCTTTCGGCGGCATGAACAGTTCGACAGCCAAGACGGCGGGTTGAAAGGTCTGTGTCGGCGTTCCTCGAACGGGAATTCCGTCCGCGCCTATAGCCGCGCTGGGCCCGGTGTTGGCGGCCCGCGCCAGAGGTCGCCGGAATTCAACGGCCCTAAAAATGTTCATGGCGTAATCAATATAGCCTATCCGGCTCCTGCCAAAAATCTGATCGTTTGCAATGACCATTATCGCATCTCCAATCCTGCTTTCCCGGATATATTTCGGAAAATGCACATCATAACAGATCAGCGGGACCAGTCGGAGGTCATGCTTTTCTCGATTGATCCGGAAAATTTTCGATTCAGCTCCCGGAAGATACATGGGGCCATCCGGAATTTCAATCATTTTTTCCAGCCAGACAGAAAAAAATCCATCAGGTTTTCGTTCGCGAAAAGGCGTCAATGCTCTTTTGTGGTATATGTCCGGGGCAGACGAACCGGGACTTACGAATGCAGCCGAATTGAAACATCCTCCCCCGTTAGGGCAGTCGATGCAATGGTAAATAAAGTACACTCCTGTTTTCCTTGCAATGGCAGAAAGCTTGCGGAAAACAATGGCGGCAATATCGCAGGATATCCGAATCGGTATTTCCGGCAAAAGCACGATATCTGCATCCGGATGTTCCTCCAGGGTTCGCCGGATTTTTTCCAAAGCCGTTTCCGAATGCCCCCGGCGGTCCCATACCAACGCTATTTCTCCGGCGCCTGGCGGTATGTTGGGTTGAATCATAAGGACCTTCGCCTTCCGGGGGGAACCGCTCCGTGCGTCAGGATTAAATTCATGGAGCTTCCATGTTCCATACCCAGTAGTCGCAAAAACGGGAATCAAAATCGCAACGAGACTTCCGACGAGCCGCCTTGGGTTCCGACAATTGCGAATGGTTTCCGCAATCAAAAAATTGATTAGAACGAGATAGAAATTAACCAGCGGAACCCCGCCTATATCGGCAATTTGAATGGCTGTGGGCATGGAATGAAGCATCAGTCCCGGCGTTACCGGAAACACAGTCGGGAAAATATATATCAAGGATACCATTACCGAGGAGGCAGCCGCGGCGCCCCTGAAACCTTCAAATTCGAGTTTTTTTAAACAATAACTGAATATGGCGAACGGCAGGATATGGGGAACATAGAACAGGGTGGTGAATATGGTGGAATGCGCCTCGCCGATATTTAGATTTTCAACAGCATGGTATATGCCGTCCCAAGTGCAAGGAACCGCATAAAGCGCACCGTACAACAAGCCGGACATTCCGGCCAGGGGTGGGGGAACCAACCTTGAACCGATCATCCACGGCGCCATGCAAAACCATGCGCAGAAAGGAAACGGGCTGCCGGGAAATGCGGATGCAGTTAGAATTCCGGATAACAATGTCAGGAAAATGGCAATGCCGCATCTGAAATAGAAGGCGGTTTCTTTCTTTTCGCACGGGAAATTTTTACATGGTATTTTCAGAAAGGATATTTCGGACATGCCATGCCTCCGCACTCTTCAAAGTTGGCGTTGCCGTTTTGGCAGAAAGGGAAACATGTCGCGATGTTTCAAGGTGCGACGAAAAAAAATATAAAAACAAGCGGGAATTTGCAAGAAGAAAAGAAGCTCCTCCCGGCATTTCCGGATCTTCGCCACACACTCAAAAACGGGACACGAATGGCTGTCCAAGTCTTGTCCGGCGGGGACTTCTTCGAAAAGTAATGCCCTCAATCACGTTGTTTTCCGTGAACGACCCGGAACGAATGAACTGGGATTATCGTCCGAAGCAAAGAGGGTGCACGAGTTTGAAGAATCTGGACTCCGTCGCGAGGAAGAAGGCGTTGAAGCTTCTATCCGAAGGCCTTTCGGAAATCGGAAACCAAAAGGCCCTTGAAAACTTGCCCCGCCTTGAGGGGATTGTATCCCGCCTACTCCCCTTCTCAAGAAACTTACAACCTGCCGTCCATCCTCTCGGTTTTTTCTCGTCAAGTTCCATCCAGGCGTGGCGGTCCTGTTTAGGCCGCCGCCTTCTATTTTCTGGATGGCTAAAGACGGGCGCCGTTCCACAGCTGCGTGGAAAATCGGTTCGAGGAACTGGAAAGGGTCCGGGACGATATATACGCGCTCCGATACGGATTCCGGCGTCCATATATAAAGGACGTGGTCTATCGCTATCTGGACTGCGGCGACCTGCGATGCGGCTTCGCCCAGGTTCGATGCGACCATTGCGTCCACGAATATCGTCTACCAGTCAAAGGACTTAAAAAACCGAACAAACCTTCGACGCCCTCGACTGGCTCGCGAGGATCGTCGTTCATATTCCGAACCAATACAAGCAGCTCGTTGGATACGTCGGATTTTACTCAAACAAGTCGAGAGGCATGAGAAAAAAAGCGGAAACCGACGACGCGATACCGTCGATAGCGCCCGGAGAATTGACTTCGAAACAGTTCCGCCGCAGCCGGGCGAGGTTGATTCAAAAGATCTACGAAGTCGATCCGCTTTGTCGTCCCAGTTGCAATCGGCAGATGAGAGCGATTTCGATCCTCGAAGCCGGTCCGATAGTCCGAAAGATCCTGGAACACCTCGATCCATGGGATGTCCGCAACCACGACCCGCCTTGCGAAGAAGATTCCCGTATCCTCGAACTCGTCTACGACGATTCGGACTCTCAAATCCCGCAATACGAGTATTGGGACCAAGTCCCCGCCCGTCGGTCGCCGGGACGATTTCGGAGCGGGAGGCGATCGTTATCCTGACAGCTCTTGTCAAGCGCCACGGCATAACTGCCGAGGAAATCGCGGAGCTTCCGGAAGTCCGGAAAAGAAATGTGAAATTGGCGGACATTCGAAAGTTTCTGCGGTCGCACGGGCTGGAAAAAAAAATTCCGGATTCGTGGCGCTGAAGCTGATCCGTTTCCTTTCCGACCAGTTGACCGCCAAGGTCAGAATACCTGACTTGGGAAACGAACCTCTAACAGCCTATCTCCCTGTCAATAAAGGAATTCCATTAAAAATTTACGAATTTGGCTTGACATTGAATCGGAAAATAATTTGGTCCATATTTCAAGCCTCGCAGAGGTCGTGGCGGGAGCGTGCTGACTGCGGAAGTTAAAAAAGAGTGCCAGGAGCGTTTGGACAACGGCTGGAGCAGAAATGACATATGCGAAAAGCTTCACATCAGATACGACACATTGAGAAAAGCAATAGCAAGCGGTCGCCTGCACGAACCCGAACTCGCAAAAACTTTTTCAAAGACCGGTTCGTCGAAGTCGGAGAGGACGGTGGAAGATGCCGAAGCCGGAGAAGGCATGGGAGTGGCTTGCACACGCACGGTTGAGCGAACGCTTGCGGCGACGGGGCGTCTCGATCAGGTCGCCGCCAGGTTTGAAAACTGCGTCGATTTGACGATGGGCGGCGTACTTTGTTCGATACCGGCGCTGGATGCATGCGGTTTGTATCGTCATTTGAATATCCTGCCTCGGCTGCCGGCCGGTTATTACAGTACCATTCATATGATAACAGCGCTTGCGTTTATGTTTTTATGCGGAATAAAGGCCATAGAGCGGCTGCGTTTCGAGCATGCCGGCGAGTTGGGCAGAGCGATCGGCCTGGACAGAATTCCGGAAGTAAAGACACTGAGAGAAAAGCTCAAAATGCTCGGCAATGGAAATGAAGTGAACGAGTGGGCCGGACAACTCGGCAGAGACTGGATGGAG
Organism: Desulfobacterales bacterium; assembly: GCA_963674505.2. GTDB lineage: Bacteria > Desulfobacterota > Desulfobacteria > Desulfobacterales > SKZT01. The sequence goes on along the minus strand of CAXXIG010000001.1, from coordinate 2,319,125 downwards.
AGTTTCCCCGATCTGGCGGGCGTGCTTTACATCGATGGTCATGTCAGTCTTTATTTCGGAGGAAAAACAAAACTGCCCAAACGCTATGTTTCCAGATTGCAATTGTGCATGAGCGGTACCAGCTTTTATTACGTCAACGATATTCTCGGCCAGCCTTTTTTTTATATCGAGAAACCGGCGGACCCCGGAATGCTGAAAACTCTGGAACATGAAATAATCCCGAGGCTTCTTGAGCAAGCGCCAGGACAACCAAGCGAAGAACAACTTGAAGCCAATCCGCTTCTGCACCGATTTGTTCTTGTTTTCGACCGCGAGGGCTACAGCCCGGGATTTATCAAAAGGATGTGGGAACAATATAGAATCGCCTGCATTACCTACCATAAGATTCCAGGGGAAAAATGGGACGAAAACGATTTTAAAAAGTATGATGCTAAAATGCCGCAGGGAGAAATTATAGAAATGAAGCTGGCCGAAAAAGAAACCTGGATCGGCGCTAAAAAGAGTGATCGGATAAAGGTAAGAGAAGTCCGAAAGCTTACAAAAAGCGGGCATCAGACCAGTATTATTTCAACTGGATATATATCGGACTTAATCGTTACAGCCATATATATGTTCAGCAGATGGGCTCAGGAAAATTTTTTTAAATATATTCACCAACACTACGATTATGACAAGGTTATGGAGCATGCGACAGAGGAAATTTCCGGTCCGATTCAAGTGGTCAATCCAAGGTGGAAAGACTTGAACTATAAAATTCGTTCCTGCCAAAATAAACTGAATTATCACTTAAAGAAGTTTGGAGCCATGGAGCTGCATCCGGAAACGGAACAGAAAAAACTGGAAAATCAAATATTGGAAAAAGCCGAGCTTCTGGAAGAAATCAATCTGATGGAAAATGAAATTGAAGAACTTAAAAAGGAACGTTCCGCTTTCCCGAAGCACCTCGATTTTCATGATTTGCCCGAGGATATGAAATTTGAAAAACACAACTCCGGCAGCAGGCTGTTGCTAAATACCGTAAAAATGATTGACTATCGGGCTGAAACAGCCCTGGCCATGATAATCAAAGAATTTCTTCATAGGAATCAGGATGCCAGGCCGATCATACGTGAACTATTTAAAACGGAAGCGGACATAGTTCCAGACAATGAGGCTAAAATATTAAATGTGAGAGTTCATCGAATGGCAACTTTGAGAAATGACAATGCTGTCAAAAAACTATTCGAAAAATTAAATGAAACTGAAACTTTTTTCCCAGGCGCTGATATGAATCTGAAGTACTATTTGATAGAGTAAATTGGCAGGAAATAGTTTTGGACCATTTTATTTTCCTCTAAGTCAGGTGTTCTGAAGGTGAAGGCAGGCGCGCTGTTTCGCCGAAAGCCCCGGATATTCTTCCGGCCGGAAACAGATTCGTGCCCGACGTGCGGCGGGCCGTTGCGAGTCGGAAAAACCAGCTCGAAAACCGTCGTCACAATGGACATAGGAGCGTTTGAAGCAAAGGAAACGGTGCTGTATTGCCCTTGTTCCAGGACGAACTTTCACTCCGAACGCTTGCGCGGACTCGCTCCCGAGAAAGGCACGTTCGGCTTCGATGTCATCGTTTTCCCGACGAAGATCCAGTGTAGATATTCGGTCGACACACCATAGTAAATTATCTGTGCAATTAGATTTACCAGATCGCTTAACATCTTGATCGACCGGCTCTAAATCTTCAGCAGGAACTACATAGCATGTTATTTGCTGCTACTTAAGCATTTTTCAACCTGTCTTTTTTTGCCTGCGACACGACATAGTGCTCCTGGAATGGCGGTAATTTTAAAAGATTAGTTATATCGCCTTCCGGCTCCAATTGTTTTTCCAAGCAAACCAACTGGCTTTCGTTCAGGTAGCTTCTTCTCCCTCTCGAACACCACGGGAAAGGATCTGCCGTCCGGCATTCGCGTAAAGGAATGGGCGACGAGCTGCAAGACGATCTCGTCCTTGTCCTTCGCGATGTTGTCCGTCATTTCCAGAACTGCGAAGTATAGCTTCGGCAAGTCGTTCTTGTCCTTCATGAAGACCTGTTTCATCAGCTGCAGCGACGCGTCCGCCAGGGGGACGCCGAGTTCGTCGGCGTTTTCCCTGTCGACGATGTCGTCCACGGTCAGATCGTGGATCATAACGACGGGCTCGGGCGGCTTGCCGGGGACGAAGCCGTTCCGGCTTGACGTCGCGATGCGCCACTCGGCGGCGGTGGGCGAAGTCGAGCCCGGCGGGCGATCTGCCCGGCGATCCGCACGGCCTCCTTCAGCGGAATCTTACTGTTCTCGCGGCTTTTCCGGTATTCGAAGAGGGTCAGGTCAAACCGGGGACGAATTCCATGACGATGAAATCCGTTTCTTGAGCCGAACGCCGGGCACGATTCTCGTTTCCATGGCAAGGGCCCTTTCCGGTTTCCGGTTCGTTTTGCAAGCGGCGGATGGCGCGCCTGTGCGAAAAGCCTCTGTCGAGAAGGGCGAAGTATGCCCAAGAACGCGGGTGGAGTAAAGGGGCTCGGCTGGCGGGGAAGAAGCGCGGTTTCGAGACGAAACGAATGAAGCGGCGTGGTCGAACATGCCCGTTTCTTGACAAATACCGCAGGGATGGCAGACAGTAGCCCGGCAATTCCTTGCCGGGGTTAGGACGCAGTGTGCACCAAGTCCAGTCAGGGACGATAGAACTATTTGGTTCGGGGTGGATTCTGTCGTCCCTGGCGGGACTTTCTGGAGACGGGATCGAAAATATTCTGTTTACGATCAATTTGAGGGTTGATTTTCATTTGGTCCGGGCCGTGGGTTTTTCCGACGGCCCGGTCTTTGGGTATCGGGGGTCTTATTCGACAGGCGAACCAAAACCTGCCTTGATCAGTTCGCGGTTCATGCGGGCGATGTTGACGATGGAGATTTCCTTGGGACATTCGGCTTCGCACTCGCGTTCGTTGCCGCAGTTGCCGAAGCCGCATTCGTCCATGGCTTTGAGCATATGCGTCACTCTCCTGGCGGCTTCCGCCCTGCCCTGCGGCAGAAGACCCAAGTGGGAGATTTTGGCGCTGGTGAAAAGCATGGCCGATGCATTGGGACACGCCGCCACGCATGCGCCGCAACCGATGCACTGGGCTGCGTCCATGGCCTTGTCCGCATTTTCCTGGGGAACCAGGATGCTGTTGGCATCCTGCGCGGCCCCGGTGTTGGCGCAAATGTAGCCGCCTGCCTGGATGATTCTGTCCAAGGCGCTTCTGTCCACCACCAAATCTTTCACAAGGGGAAACGCCCGAGCGCGCCATGGCTCCACCACGATCACGTCACCGTCCTTGAAATGCCTCATATGAAGCTGGCACAGGGTCGTGCCTTTTTCGTGTCCGTGCGGACGGCCGTTGACCACCGCGCCGCACATGCCGCAGATGCCTTCCCGGCAATCGTGGTCGAACGCGATGGGTTCCTTCAAATCCAGCGTCAGCTGTTCGTTGACGACATCCAGCATCTCCAGAAAGGACATATCCGTGGAAATATTGTCGGCGTGGTATGTTTCAAGGCGGCCTTTGACATCGGGACCCTTTTGACGCCAGACCTTCAGCGTAATATTAATGGTCTTTGTCACTTGTAGCTCCTTTGCGTTAATTTGACGTTTTCAAAAACGAGGGGTTCCTTGTGAAGGCCCGGCTCTTCGCCGACGCCCTTGAACTCCCAGGATGCGACGTAGGCGCAGTTTTCGTCGTCGCGCTTGGCCTCGTTCTCCTCGGTCTGGAAGGCCTCGTTGAAATGGCACCCGCAAGATTCCCGCCGGTCCAGAGCGTCGATGACCATCAGCTCCCCGAATTCCAGAAAGTCCGCCACCCGTCCGGCCTTTTCCAGGCTTTGGTTGAAGTCTTCGTTGATTCCGGGAACGAGCGCGTTTTCCCAGAATTCCGAACGAAGTTCCCGAATCATGCCCCGCGCTTTCTTCAGTCCCTCGTCGTTTCGAGACATGCCGCAGTATTCCCACATGATATGGCCCAGTTCGCGGTGGAAATCGTCCACCGTGCGCTTTCCTTTTATGGAAAGCAGCTTGTCGATGTTATCGACGACCCCGGCCTCGGCTTCCTGGAAAGCCTTGTGATCGGTGTCGATCTTTTCGAAGGTGTTGGAGGCGAGATAGCCGCCGATGGTGTACGGTATGACGAAATAGCCGTCGGCGAGACCCTGCATCAGGGCGCTGGCGCCCAGGCGGTTGGCCCCGTGGTCGGAGAAGTTCGCCTCTCCCAGAGCGAAGAGTCCGTCGATGTTGGTCATCAGATTGTAGTCCACCCACAGGCCACCCATGGTGTAATGGGTGGCGGGATAGATCATCATCGGGGTCTCGTAGGGATCGTCGGCCGTGATCTTTTCGTACATGGCGAACAGGTTGCCGTACTTTTTCTCGATGGTTTTTCTGCCGTCGCGCTTGATGGCGTCGGCGAAGTCGAGATAGACAGCCAGTCCGGTCGATCCCACGCCCCTTCCCTCGTCGCACACCATTTTCGCGTTTCGGGAGGCCACGTCTCTGGGAACCAGGTTTCCGAAGCTCGGATATTTTCTCTCCAGATAATAGTCTCTCTCCGATTCCGGGATTTCCGCAGGAAGACGCCTGTCTCCCGCCTTCTTCGGCACCCATACCCTCCCGTCGTTTCTGAGACTTTCGCTCATGAGCGTCAGCTTGGACTGGTAGTCGCCGTGGACCGGGATGCAGGTGGGATGAATCTGGGTGAAACACGGGTTGGAGAACAGCGCGCCTTTTTTATGGCAGCGGTAGGCGGCGGTCACGTTGCAGGCCATTGCGTTGGTCGAAAGGAAGAAAACGTTTCCGTAGCCGCCGGTGCACAGAACGACGGCGTCGGCCTCGTGACGCTCCAGCTTTCCGGTGACGATGTTGCGCGTGATGATCCCCCTGGCCTTGCCGTTCGCCACGACCAGATCCAGCATTTCACGCCTCGGAAACATAACGACCTTGCCTGTCCCCACTTGACGCATCAACGCGCTGTACGCGCCCAGAAGAAGCTGCTGGCCTGTCTGGCCCCTGGCGTAGAACGTCCGGGAAACTTGCGCTCCGCCGAAACTCCGGTTGATCAGCAACCCGCCGTAGTCCCTGGCAAAAGGCACTCCCTGGGCCACGCACTGGTCGATGATATTGTTGCTCACCTGGGCGAGCCTGTATACGTTGGCCTCCCTGGCCCGGAAATCCCCGCCCTTGATGGTATCGTAGAAAAGCCGCCAGATGCTGTCCCCGTCGTTGGGATAGTTCTTGGCCGCGTTGATCCCCCCCTGGGCTGCGATGCTGTGCGCCCTTCTAGGGCTGTCCTGGATGCAGAACGCCTTGACGTCGTAGCCCAGTTCCGCCAGGCTCGCAGACGCGCTGGCGCCGGCAAGGCCGGTGCCGACCACGATGATGGTGTATTTTCTCTTATTCGCGGGATTGACCAGCTTGAGATCGAAGCGGTGGTTGTCCCACTTTTTTTCCAGGGGTCCCCCCGGTATCTTTCCGTCTAATGTCATGGCTGATCCTTTCTGGATATGACCTTTCAGAATATCGTTTGACCGAATATGGTTTTCTTGCTCGTATTATGCCTGGAACGATATATAAATCGGCAAAAACCCGAAGCCCACCCCCACCGCCACCGCGACTACGATGCTCAGCAGCATGATCGCGGGCATGTACTTGGAGTGGTTGAGACCGAGGGTTTGAAAGGCGCTCCAGAAACCGTGGCTCACGTGCACTGCCGCCACGACCACGGCCAACACGTAGAAACCCACATAATAAGGGCTCCGAAACGCTCCGGATACGATTTCGAAAATGGTGGTGTTCGTCTTGTCCGCAAACGTGAAATTGGTGAGGTGAACAATGACGAAAAGCAGCAGGAACAAGCCCGTGTAAGGCATTGTCCTGGAACCGATCGTCCGTCCGCCCCCGCTCTTGTTCACTGCGTATTTCTGCGGCCTGGCGTTGTAGTTACGGTAGAACAGCCACAGGCCGGTGCCTATGTGAATGATGGCGAATGCGATCAGTCCCGCTTCGGCCAGCTTCAGAAGGGCCCCCAGGCTGTGCAGCTTTTCCGCATAGCCGTTGAAGGCGTCCTTGCCTCCGTAGATGGTGAGATTGCCTGCCAAGTGGGCCATGAGAAAACCGATGAACGCCATGCCGGTGACGGCCATCATGAGCTTTTTCCCGATGGAAGACCCAAGGGTTTGGGTGAGCCAGTTCATATCGTCCTCCTGTTAATGATTGTCATCCGCCCGGTTCGTTTTCGACCCGATTCGATGCGCGCGCTTTTTGGCAAGGGCGGCTTGGCGCATGGAACGAGCCCGGAAAAAAAAATCGAACGAGCGCTCAGTCAGGAGGCAGGATACTAATTTGCATTTTCGTTTGTCAAGATTTTTCTGATACAAAAAACGAATTTTTCCGTTTGCAACGGTTGTGGAGAAAGCTTCTGGTTATAACGGATTTGGGGGACTGCGCGTAGGTCGGATTGAGCGGGGCGTGCGTTGGGTTTCGCTTGCCGCCCGGTTGCGTCGAGCACCTTCCCCGCGAGTTTGAAAGAACAAGGCAGCGAAACCCGACAATCCACGAGGCTCAACCCAACCTACATTCAACCTCTCCCCCAAATCCGTTATAATCAGGGAAGCTTCAATCTCCCCCAGCGTCTTGCCGCCAGTTCTCATGGTAGTTTTTCAGCCACCAGGCGTCCTGCTCCCGGCTCAAAATGGCTGCGGCGAGGGTTTTTCCGGCGTCGGTGCAAAGACGCTCCAGCACATGGGGAATCCATTTGTCGGCATGGGGCCTGCCCAGGTCGGACAGTTTTTTCAGTTCCAAGATCAGCGACAGCTGGTCGGCGTCCCTCGCCAGCCGGGCTTCTCGGGAACGGCCTTCGTTGAATTCGCCGATGAGTCCGGCCAGGTGATCGCCGAAGGGCAGCTTGCGGGTCATGTCGGAGACGGCGTCATTTTCGTCGGCCTTGACGTACATTTTCTGAACGTAGTTCAAGTCTCCGATTCTTGCCTCGGCCATATCATGCACCAGGCAAAGGGACAGGAGTTTTTCGCCGTCGATCTCCGGGTTGAGCCTGGCGAGAACATAGGCGATGAAAGTCGTCGAGAAGACATGCTCGGCGACCGATTCGTCACCCGAACCAAGAAACTGGAACCCCGAACGAGGGACGTTTTTCAAGTGTGCAGCCTCGAACAGCAAGTCGGCCACGTGTTTCATTGTCATTTGGCACCTCCGTTTTCCGATATGCGTTTTTTCATGCTTGCCTGGCTTGAATCAAAATTCGAACAAAGAGGAAATATTCGCAAAATATGCTCGGGGGGTCAAAGGTTTTGTCTGCCTTGGGGCAAGCGGCCGCCAATTGGATATGTTCGACAAGCTCCGGGGCGGTGCGAGTTGGAAACCAAATGCCTTGACACCCTATACAAATTCGGTTAGAAGTTCGAACAGTTTGGCCTTGCAGGCGGGAATATCGATACAATCGAACAACAGAATCGTTGAGGGTGGCATGGTTTGCGATGGCAGTTTGGTCCAAGACCTTGTATTGCAGCGAGTCGATATAAAAAAAAACTATAAAATGGAGTTTAGATGCCTTCCGTAGAATTAGATTACATAGAGCTGATCGGCAACGCCAGTTTGATAGTTCAGCTCGTTTTGCTGGTATTGTTGCTTTTTTCGGCGGCCTCTTGGGCCATAATTTTCATCAAGTTCCGGTATCTTCGAAAGGCCTTCAAGGAATCGGCCTATTTCGCCGAGTATTTTTGGAAGAGCCGGGATCTGTCGAGCGCCTTTACCAGGGCGAAACAGTTCAAAAGCAGCCCAGTGGCTCGGATCTTTCGGATTGGATATCTGGAGCTGAAAAAAATCAGCCAGCCGGGGGGACCCGGTATGGCCGACCCTTCGTCTTCAGGCACGCTCCAGGGTAGAATCTCGGGCTCCGACAACGTTCAGAGGGCGTTGCGCAGGGCGATCAATTCCGAGCTGACGAGAATGTCCCAGCTGATACCGTTTCTTGCCACCACCGGCAACACGTCGCCTTTCATCGGGCTTTTCGGGACCGTCTGGGGCATCATGAACTCTTTTCACGGCATCGGCATCAGAGGCTCGGCCAACTTGGCCGTTGTAGCCCCCGGCATATCGGAAGCTTTGATCGCCACGGCCGCAGGTCTCGCCGTGGCCATTCCGTCGGTGATCGCGTTCAATTATTTCACCCAGAAAATACGTATCATCGAATCGGAATTGCATAGTTTTTCGGCCGACTTCGTCAATATCATCGAGCGGGACATCTTCAATATAAAAAGGAGCGCAAAATGAGCCATGTCGGAGATTCCGACCGTTTGATGTCGGATATCAACGTCACGCCCTTTGTCGATGTCATGCTGGTGTTGCTGATCATATTCATGGTGGCGGCGCCCATGATGATCGAAGGGGTGGAAGTTACGCTTCCCCAAGCCACTTCCAAGCCGCTTGCAACCGAACAAGACCAGCTTATTGTTAGCATTGACAAGGAAGGAACGATATTTTTGAACGATTTCCAAGTCCAAATCGAGGACTTGCGGGACAAATTGTACAAGATCACAGGCGGGGACCCTGAACGGGAGGTATACTTGCGGGCCGACAAGGAGATCCCATACGGAGTTGTCGTGCGGGTGATGTCGGAGATCAAAAATGCCGGGACCGAAAAGCTCGGCATGGTCACGGAACCGAAAATGACCGATGAAGAAGTCAGTGCCAAAACCAAAAGCTGAACGAAAGCGAAGCGGTGTATCATACGCCTACCCGGAGCTGGAAGACGACAGGGGGGGTCGTTTCCTGCTGCCTTTTTCGTTGTCGATAATCGGGCACGCGCTGTTGCTGGCAGCCATCGTTCTCATGCCTCAAACTTCTTCGCAAAAGACCTTCACTCCCACGGTGATCAACGTACGAATGGTGTCGCTGAACGACATTGCATCCTCCGAGCCGGGTCCAGGACCTGTGGAAAGCGTCGAGGTCGAGTCCCCGCCGAAGATCGAGCCCGAAACCGCACCGGAGCCATCGCCTGCTACCCCTGTGGAAACAGCGCCAGAGCCTGCGGTCGTCATGGCGCCTTCCGAACCAAAAGAATCGGAAAAACCGGCGCCCGAAAAGCCGACTGCCAAGCCTGCCCGCGTGCCGGCCCCGGAACCCGAGGTTTCTCTAGCCGCGCCAGAGAAAAAGCCGGAGAAAAAACCAGAGGTCCCCGAACCGAAAAAGATTAAGAAATCCTTGAAGAAAAAAACGTTCAAGCCCTCTGAAATCGTTCGAAACGCCATCGAAAAACTGGAACAGGAAACGGAAGAATCCCGGCCGACAACGGTATTGGACGCCATCGCCAAAATTCGCAAGGACTTGGAGGAAAAGCCGCCGAAAGCGGTTGCTCCGAAGCAGCCCCCAACAAGCACAAGGTCTTCGGCAGGGACTCCGGGTGGCGCCGGTTCGGGCCGAGGCGGCAGAGGCGGGTCGGGAACCGGCGCTTTGGCGCCGGGCCTTTTCGACGTTTACCATGTGGAGATCGCCTATCGCATCCAAAGCAACTGGGCTTTTTCCGAGCAGCTGGCAGGCAACCGGCAAAATCTCGAAACGCTGGTCGTAATCGAAATCTTGCCCAACGGCCAAATCGACAGAGTCTGGTTCGACAAGAAATCGGGCAACAAATATCTGGACGATTCGGCGATGAGGGCCGTGAAAAAATCAAACCCTTTGCCCCCCCTGCCCAGGGACTTCAGGGGGCGATCCTACACAACCGGCCTCAGGTTCACCCCTGAAGGCTTGTCGCGATGATATTTCAATGGCAATTTCAAAAGCAATGGACATTATCGAGTTTTTACAGGTCAGGCGGCGGTTTTTCGCGCTAAGCCTCGTCGTCGCACTTGTCGCATCGATGGCAAGCACGGCAAACGCCCAATACGATTATATCGACATTACCAACCCCTACCTGCGAAAAATTCCCGTAGCCATACCGTATTTCAAAGCCATCACCGGCAGCGAAGACGAACTGGATATTTCCAGGAAAGGCGCGGACATACTCGTGGACGCTCTTCTGTTCACGGGCTACTTTTCCATGGTCGATCGGGAAGCCTATCTTGTCGATCCCCAGCAGGCCCCGCTCACTGTGCAGGGTATCAACTTCAAAAACTGGAGCGTCGTCGGCGCCGAACTACTGGTGACGTCCGGCGTGGTTTTGAGCGGAGATGTCCTGACCATGGAATTGCGACTTTTCGACACCGTACAGCAGAGCATGCTGGTTGGCAAGAAATACGTGGGGACAGCCCAGGACCTTCGGAAGATAATCCATCGTTTCGCAAGCGAGGTGGTGTTTCAATTGACGGGAAACCGGGGCATTTTCGAAAGTCGAATCGCATTCGTTTCCACCGGCACAGGCAATAAGGAAATCTACGTGTGCGACTTCGACGGCAACGGCATTGAACGCCTCACCAGTCACGGTTCGATCACCGTTTTTCCCGCGTGGTCCTACGACGGCCGCTGGATTGCGTATACATCGTACGCCAAAGGCAAGCCCGATCTCTATATCAAGAGCTTGGACGACAAGCCCGGCAGCGTGGTCGATAGGAAAGGGCTCAACTGTTTCGCGTCCTGGGTGCCGGGCAAATTCGAACTGGCGGCGACACTCTCTTTTTCCGGGGACCAGGAGATTTACCTGTTGTCGGGAAAGGGGAAGATTCTCAAGCAGCTGACTTACAACGAAGGCATCGACGTATCCCCCACGTTTTCCCCCGACGGCAAGCAGATGGCGTTCGTATCCCGAAGGGCCGGGACCCCGCAGATTTACATTCAGAGCATCGAAACCGGGGACGTCAGACGCCTGACATTCGTCGGCAATTACAACACGCAGCCCGCCTGGTCGCCCAAAGGAGACAAGATCGCCTACTCTTCCATGAACAACGGCGGACTCGATATATTCCTGATGGGGATCAACGGAGAGGGGCCGGTGCAGCTGACGTTCGATCCACGAGACGACGAGTCGCCCGCCTGGTCGCCGGACGGAAGCATGATAGTTTTCAGCTCAACACGCGAGGGGCCGTCCAGGATTTACGTGATGAACGCGTTCGGCACCGACCAGCGCCGCTTGTTCACAGCGCCTGGCGAGCAAAGCAGTCCGGACTGGTCCCCTAGCGTAGTAGATAGGCAAAATTGACTTTTTACAAGTTAAAAAAAGGAGGAAAAAATGCGGAAAAGGACAGGGTTTGTTTTGGTCATGTTGTTGTTGCTACCCGGCCTGATCGCCACAGTCGGTTGCTCGAAGAAACAGGTCAAGCCCGACGAGCCGGTCGGCGTGGAAGGCGCTTCGCAATCGGCGGATGAAAGAGCGCGGGCGGCTGAAGAAGAAGCCAGGCGCCGGGCTTTGCAGGAGCAGGAGCTTCTGGAGCAACAGCAAAGACAAAGGGAGATGGCCGTTCGCGCCAGATTCGGGGCCGAGGACATTTACTTCGATTTCGACAGGTCCGATCTCAAGCCCGAAGCCAGAGCGACCTTGCAGGAAAAGGCCGACTTCATGCGCGCCAACCCTTCGGTGATGGTGAACATCGAGGGCCATTGCGACGAAAGAGGCACGGCCGAATACAATATCGCCCTGGGAGAACGAAGGGCCGAGGCAGCCAAGGGGTTCATGATGAATCTCGGCATTTCGGGATCCAGAATGACCACTATCAGTTACGGCGAGGAAAAACCCATCGCTTTGGGACATGACGAAGCGGCATGGGCCAAGAACCGTCGGGTGCATTTCGAAATCCAATAACTCTGGCAAGGCATAATTTTCCGTAATATTTCGAACCGGCGGATAAATTCCTATCCGCCGGTTTTTTTGGGAACGCGGCAGTGGAGGAGGCAAAAAATGAAAAAAACGATTTTCGTCCTTTTTTGCGTGGTGATTTTGTCCGGGTGCGTCGCTCAGCAAGACGTGATCAATCTCGACAACCGCCTTTCGCGACTGGAGATCAAGAACGCGGACCTGAAAAAGGACATGGAAAAGTCCGGGCAGGACTTGGACGCCAGGCTGGCGGCCCTGGGCGAAACCCGCAAGGAGCAGGATCTGGAACTCAGAAGCCAGTCGGCCAATATCCACGTCAAGATCGACCGGCTCAAAGAGGAACTCAGGATTCTCAACGGCCGCATCGAAGAAATTCAACATCGGCTCGACCAGGAGCTGGGGACTTCCGGCCAGGCAGGCGGCAAAATCGGAGACATGGTCGCATACAACGACCAGCGCCTGACGCATGTCGAAAAATACCTGAACCTGGAACCCCTTCCTAAAACCACGTTCGATACCCAGCCGGCGGCTCTGGAAACGACTCCGGAGGAAACCCTTCCCGTGATTTCGTCCCCGGGCGCCAGCCCTTCGAGGCAGCTCACGGACACGGAATTATACGTGACAGCCAAGCAGGCCTACGACCAGGGAAAATACCAGGAAGCCCGCAACGGTTTCGAAACCATGCTCAAGATGTATCCGGACTCCAACCGCGCGGACAACGCCCAGTTCTGGATCGGAGACACCTATTATCAGGAGCGTTGGTACGAAAAGGCGATCCTCGAGTATCAGAAAGTCATCGAAAAGTATCCGCAAGGCAACAAAGTGGCTGCGGCGATGCTTAAGCAGGGCTTCGCGTTTTTAAAACTCGGGGACAATGCCAGCGCGCGCCTGACGCTCAAGGACCTGGTAAGCAAGTATCCCAGCTCCAACGAAGCGGCCGTCGCCAAGCAGAAACTGTCCGAGCTGTGATCGTCAAGTTCGTTTCGGGCGTTGAACAAAAAAGCGGTCCGGCCGGAAGGGCCTGACCGATGGCCAAAATCGTCGGCATCGACCCCGGGCTCGCCGCAACGGGAATAGGAATCGTGAACGGCTCGGCTCGCCGAATCCTCGGCTTCGCCTATGGAAGCATACGCACGTCCAAGGACTTCGACATAGCGTCCCGCCTGGACCGTATCTATTCCGAAGTCTTGAACGTGCTGCAAAAGGAGAGACCCGCTCTTGCGGTGATCGAAGATGTCTTTTCCCTAAGGCAACAGCCCAGGTCCGGGATTATGCTCGGCAAGGTGGTCGGGGTGATCCTGCTGGCTGCCAAGCGTTCCGAGACGCCTTTTCTGGAAATATCCACCAGGGAGGCCAAGCAGGTCCTGACCGGAAACGGAAACGCAGACAAGGCCCAGCTGGAACGTTCCGTCCGGGACCGCCTGGACGCCCCCGCCCCCATAAGGCCCGACCATGCGTCGGACGCGCTGGCGCTGGCGCTAATCGGTCTCTATCGTTTTTGTTGACACGGGAGGAAAAACGGCGAAACGACATATCCGTTCGTCGGCAAAGGTTCATGATCGGCTACATCGAAGGCAAATTGTTGAAAAAAGACGAAGACCGCATCCTGGTGCTGGCCAACCAGGTAGGATACGAAGTCCTGCTTCCGGCCGTCATCATGGGAACCTTGCAGGAAAAGTCCGTGGGGGACGACGTTTCCTTCTTTATCTATTACCAGCAAAGCGAACGCCAGCCCAAGCCCGTGCTCATCGGGTTCAACACCGATCTGGAGCGGGAATTTTTCCAGTCTTTCATAACGGCGGAGGACATCGGCCCCCTGAAGGCGGTCAAAGCTCTTACCATTCCCGTCGGACGCATTGCCGAGGCCATCGAGGCCAAGGACGCGGCCAGCCTCAAGAGCCTGAAGGGAATCGGCCCCCGTACCGCCCAGAAAATCATCGCGACACTGAACGGCAAAATGGCCAAGTTCGTCGAGCAACCCTACAGCGTCGAGGAGGAACAACCCTTGCCGAAAGCGGACTTCATCCACCCGGTGTTGGACGTGCTCATATCCCAGCTGGGACACAAGGCAGCCGATGCAAAAAAAATGGTGGGAGACGCCCTGAAAAGAAACAAGAAGATCTCCACTCCGGAAGAGCTATTCGACGAAGTATACAAAGGCGACAAGGCATGAGCGACGACATCTGGACGTACAATTCCAAAACCCACGGCATCGTATCCGGCGCCAGGCAACCTGTCGATCAGGAACCGGAGATCGTCTCGTTGCGCCCGGAGCGCCTTTGCGACTATATCGGGCAGTCGGAGATCGTGGAGACCTTCCAGATCGCCATCGAGGCCGCCAAAAACAGAAAGGAGCCCCTGGACCATGTCTTGCTGCACGGCCCCCCCGGACTCGGCAAGACCACTATGGCCCATATTCTGGCCAACGAAATGGAGGGCCGCATGACCGTGTCTTCCGGTCCGGCGCTGGAAAAGGGCGGGGATCTGATCGGCATCCTGACGCACCTGGAGGAAAACGACGTTCTATTCATCGACGAAATCCACCGCACCCCCAAGGCAGTGGAGGAGTTCCTGTATCCGGCCATGGAGGACTTCGCCGTGGACTTCATTTTCGACAAGGGCGCGCACGCCAGGAGCCATCGTTTTCGGCTCAAGCAGTTCACCCTGGTTGGCGCCACCACACGCGTTGGCCTGCTGTCGTCCCCCCTTCGGGACCGTTTCGGCATTTTCCGAAATCTGGACTTTTACAGCATCGAGGAACTGGTGACCATCGGCAAAAGGTCGGCGGCGATTCTGGACGTGGAAATAGACGATCAGGGCGCCGCCGAATTGGCCGCGCGTTCCCGGGGCACCCCGCGCATTGTCAACCGCCTGCTCAAAAGGGTCCGCGACTACGCGCAGGTGCGCTCCGACGGCACTGTGAGCAAGGAGACCGTGGAGGCGGCGTTGAAATTGGAAGGCGTGGACTCCAAAGGCCTGACCAATCTCGACCGTAGATATTTGAAGACGGTCATCGAATATTATTCGGGCGGTCCGGTCGGCATCGAAGCCATCGCCGCCACCCTTCAGGAGGAAAACGATACGCTGGTAGATGTCGTGGAACCCTATCTTTTGAAAATCGGCTTGCTGATCCGCACCTCCGCCGGGCGACGGGCCACGGAATCGGCCTACGAACACCTGCGGCACAGCTATCAGAAAAAGATGTTCCCATGAACGAACTCGCGACTTGGATTTTCCCGGAAACAAAGGACAAGCGGCCATGTCCATAATTACGCTGCTGACCGATTTCGGAGACACGGACGAATACGTCGGGGTGATGAAAGGGGTGATTCTTTCCATCGCCCCCGAAGCGACCATCGTGGACCTGACCCACAAGATCGATCCGCAGGATGTCCTCCATGCGGCCTGGTTGCTGAAATCCGCATCCCCTTATTTTCCGAAAGGCACGGTGCATACGGCCATCGTAGATCCCGGCGTGGGATCGAATCGCAAAATCGTGGCCATGAAAATGGACAATCAGGTTTTCCTTGCGCCCGACAACGGTCTTCTATCGCAGATCTGGCTGAATAAAAAGATCGATGAATGCGTCTACGTGGAGGAAAGCAGATACTTTCTTCCCGAAGTCTGCAACACGTTCCACGGAAGGGACATTTTCGCGCCCGTGGCGGCCCGTCTTTGCCGGGGCCTTTCCCTGAGCAGGCTGGGACCGGCGGCCAACCCGGCCGCATTGCGATCTTTGCATGTCGTCCACCCTTCGGTTTCTCCCGACAACAAGATAACAGGCGCCATCGTGTCGATCGACCGCTTCGGAAACCTGGTCACCAACATCGATATGAAAACTCTAGCCGTCCTGCGCCGAAGCCACCCGGAACAATCGCCGGTGGCCAATGTCGGCAACGGAAGCGTCAAAGGAATTCGAAACAGCTATTGCGAAGTCCCGGACCAGGAGGCGCTGATGATCGTCGGAAGCCGGGGCTTTCTGGAAATCGCCGTCAACCGGGGATCGGCAAGGCACTTTTTCGGCGCGCGCGCCGGGGACCCTGTGACCGTAGAACTGTCGGACTGACGAGCCGCCAAAACTACGCATATCCAAAGGCAACTGAATGAAAGAGCAACAAGAAAATTTCAGCCAGGAACCTCCCAAGCTTTCCAGAAGAAAAGACAAATGGCGTCTTCTGCTGATCAGCGACCATGGAAAAATAAAACGCATTCCGGCTTACAAAATCCTTCTCCGATGCTTCTTTTTCGTACTGGCATTGTCGCTTGCCGGCAACTTGGGCCTGTATTTCCTTTATAAAAACTGTCGCATGGAAAACGAAGATTCGAAGACCTCCTTGACCCGCTCGAAGGAAAACCTCGCCCAGTTATCCGCCGAAAAGGAACTGCTGATCGCACGTCTTGTCCTGGAAGGGGTCGATCCCGAAGCAATTCTCAAACAGGCCCGGCCGGAGAAAAAAGCATCCGAATCGGCGGCGCCAGCGGGACAGGACAATACGAATACCGAGAAGGACCCGTCCGAAAAGAAAAACGGACAGCAAGGGGCCGGAAAAGAAACCCAGCAGGAATCGGAGAAGAAACGAGTCGAAAAAAGCCCACCGGCCGACGACCAGCCGGAAAAAGAAAACACATCGACCCGGGAGGATGAAACCAAAGACACGCAACCGGCGCCCCGATCCTCGGAAATAGTATCCTTGGAGGACTTCAAATCCAGCTACAGCGAAAGCACCAAAAGCCTGAGAGTTCGCTTCAAGCTCGACAACAAAGCCAACGAAAAGCTGTCCGGCTACATCATTGTTTTGCTGAAAAACCCGGAAAAAAAGCCCGCCAGCTGGCTCGCGCTGCCCGATTCGCCCCTGGAAAACGCCGAGCCAGCAAACTACAAGACCGGCCGCTATTTCGAAATCTCCCGTTTCAAGACCATTCGCTTCAAGGTCGGGGACGTTTCCGCCCCGGACCTTTACACCATCGCCGAGGTCTACATATTCGGCAAGGACGGGGATTTGGTTCTGAAAAGGCAATTCACCACAACCGAAGAGCAGGACGGCACGGAGAACGAAGATGAAGAAGAAGATGCCGAATGATTTTTCCCTGATCGATACCGGCCTGAACGTGGAAGGTACCTTACGGTGCAAGGGCAAGCTGATCGTCAAAGGCACGCTGAAAGGACAGGTCGATGTCGATGACATCGTCATCGCCGAGGGCGGTTCCGTCCATGCCGAACTCAGGGCGAAAAGCGTGTCCATCGGCGGCATATTCGAAGGCACCATCAAGGAGACGGGCGAGCTGATCATCCTGTCTACCGGCAACTGCACGGGGCATGTCAATTGCGGCGTCCTGGCATTGGAACCGGGGGGAACCTTGAACGGAGAAATCATCTGCACGGGAAAGCCCACCGAAAAATGACGTCTTTGGAGGCCTTCGAAATGGTAACGGATACGCTCCGGCAAAAGACACCACGCCGCCGTAGAAGGCACCGCTACCGGTACACTCTTGCCTTGTTTCCCTTACACAATGCAGGCGCCGCGCACGTCTAACCAGGACAGGCTCAACATCGAACGAACTGGCGACGACAGGCTTCTGTCGCCGCCAGTTTTTTAGCGAAAACTTGGTCTTGGTTATAACGTCGGCCAACCAACACCGTCATTCCGGCCGCAGCTTGCGGAGACCCGGGGCTTGGTCTTAACATCGGCCACTTTCAGGGACTGTCGTCGCAGCGGTCGTCATTCCGGGCGGAGCGGTATGTACCCCGGGTGTCGATAAAACAGGTGGATTCCGTCGCTTCCGGGAATTTCTTAACTGGAACATGCAGCGTAGACCCGGAATCCAGGCGACGATCGAAACTGTTGGATGAAAACCGGCCGAAATTAAAACCGAACCCGAAATCTTTTTTACAGCCTGCTTTCGATCAGTTCCCCGATCATGTCGGCAAGCTCGGGAATGTCGCCCTCGGTGAATATGAATTTCAGCCGTTCTTCGTCCCTTCCCGTCATCTCGGACAGGTAACTTCCAAGCCCCCTCGCTTTCCGGTCGATCTCCATGAACACCTCGGCCTCCTCCTCGAACGGAAACACCACGATCTCCAATTCGTCGAGCTTCCCCCGAAAGGGTCCTGACACGGGTTTGAACTCGAATTCCTGCACGAACGGAGGCCCTCCGTGGATGTTGGTGTCCGCCTCTTCGCATTCGGCCTCGACCAGGTTGAAGCCTAGTTGTTCCAGCGCGCCGAACAGGGCCTTGACCTTTGGCTCGGGAAGAACCTTGATGTCGTCGCGGTCCCCCGAATCCAATGCCTTGGGGATGTCCAAACCGGTATGGATCCAGACCTTGGTCTTGCCCACGGTCAACGGAGCATACAAAGGCAGCTCCAGAGAAATCGGAATCTCCTTCCTTTCTCCCGGACCGATCACGAACTCTTCGGAAAGCTGTAACTTCTGGATGACCGCGCTTCGGGTTACATCCTCCTCCTCCATCTCGCCGGACTCTTCGTCGCGTTTCATCACCGTGCCCTCGTAGGTGGCGTGGATGGACAAATAAAGCCCCTCGATTTCCTGTTCCACCTTTCCGCCCTTGATCTTCACCACCGCGTCGATGGTTTCGCCCTGCTCGAACTGATTCTTTTCGAGGATGGTATCCACCTTCGCGGACCCGATTCCCACGCTGGAAAGCATCTTCTTGAAAAACGACATGGCCGATCCCCCCTTCTCCTAATTGTTTGTTTTTAAATCAAGCACACTCGCCAACTCGTTCCCACGCTTTGCGCGGGAATGCATACCAGGACGCTTCGCGTCCGCGTTTCACCAAGCCGTGGCTCCTATCCTTATATTGTCGCCACAAAAACAATGGCAGCATAACAACCAAGCTTCCGGTTTGCAAACCTTTTCCGACATACTTGTCCATACCTCGGAATCCTTTTTTCATATCATTCCAAATTGGTTCAAAATTATGGTCGCATAGGTGGAGGTGGTCGTCTTTCGACTTACGAATTTCCATCCCGTTCCGGCATGCCAAGCGTTTATGGCATTGCATGCATTTCTTGGCAAACCGGCAACAATTCTGCTCAATGAAAAATACGATCTTGGAAATTTGACCAAGTATCCAATTCAGAAGATGAACGCGCTCTTAATTCTTCGGTTCATCGCGGATTTGTGGAGAGCGGCAAAGGTAACCAGAGCTTCCAGCTCTGGTCCCATATCGCGAATATGCCGCCGCTTGGAAGCTAAGGCACGCCAGACCAGGATGGTCTGGTTACCATCGACACGCCTTTTCCCACAAATCGGCGTTGAGCCAATTCTTCTTATGATGGAAAAGATGTTGCCAACGGAGCAAACCGTCTGAACTGCTCTTGTTAGCGATGGTGCAATAAGCAATGCAATATCTCCTCTTCGTGTCACGCAGGAAGCAAACTATAGATTGTATTATTGCGATCCATGGGGCCAAACTTCCGTCTTAGAAGAAGGAAAAAATTTCGACCTGTACGGTTGGTTCGAGGATCCCCATTAATCCTCACGCAAAGGCACAAAGACACTAAGGTTGCCGAATCGCACTTTGCGTCTTTGTGCCTTTGTGTGAGGATTTTGAAGAGCAACCGCACAGGTCCAAGCGTTTTTCCGGATCGTACCTGACCTCGTCGCGTATGACGTAGTAGAACGCCATGCAAATCTTGTTGCCCTGAGCCTTGGTCGCGACAATGCGGTTGCTCTTGGCCGCCTTTTTTTGATAAAACCGTTGAACCCTCTTGCAGTATCGAATTGCGAAATTGGAGGCCTCCACGCTTAGGGCGTCACATGGCCAAATATGGTGGCGGGGGCAGGAAGAACGTCGGCGCAGTATTGCTGAAATCAAGGGACGAGTTTAACCAAACTGTCAGAGAATTAATCGACCATGTCTCGGGAGTATGCTCAGGCGCCATCGCTTCTCTCAAAACCGTATGTTTTCAGGCTTCGCGGGCTTTGACAAGACGCGGAGCGATTTCCACGCAGAGCGTGGAAACGATGGAAAGCGCCGGACAGAAATGACGGGTGAATTGTCCAGCCAAGCCTCTCTTTTTCCGAGAAGCGGAATCGGCGAAGGGCACAGGTCAATGAGTGTTCAGGGATCTTTTTTTGCAGAGTTTCCGGATTTCTGTTCAAAGAATGTTTGATTTTATAGGCCTGGAGTGCAAAAATACAGGGTTTTTAATGAATAAGAGGGGCCGGACGCGAACCGGTCCCGATCACATGGACTTTTTTTTTCAAAACGGGAGATGGCTATGGGACAAAAGGTGATCGTTGTGGGCGCGGCAGCGGCCGGTCCGAAGGCGGCTTGCAGGATAAAACGACTGGATCGTTCGACAGAGGTGACGGTGATCGACCGCGAAGACCTCTTTTCGTACGCAGGGTGCGGCATACCCTACTTCGTGGGAGGCGACGTGGCCGACGCGGAAGGGTTGCGGTCCACGTTCGCGCACGTGCTTCGGGACTGTTCGTATTTCGAAAAGGTCAAGGACGTAGTGATCAGGCCGAAGACCGAAGCGCTTTCCATCGACCGAAAGGAAAAGCTGCTCGAGGTTCGAAACTTGGCGGACGGCTCGGTGGAAACGCTCCCCTACGACAGCCTGGTGCTGGCCACCGGTTCCAAGCCCGTGATTCCCGAGATCGAGGGAATGGACCTTCCCGGCGTCATCGCGGTTTCCAATCTTGGCCAGGCGGAAAAAGTCAAGGACCTGGTCTCCAAAGGCATGGTGGAAAGCGCGGTGGTGATCGGCGGCGGGGCCAAGGGAATCGAACTGGCGGAGGCACTGACCGATTTGTGGGGCGTGGAGACCACCCTGGTCGAAAAGAAAGACAGCCTTCTTGGCAACGCTTTCGGCGAGGACATGGCCCTATTGATTCAAAAGCATCTGGAAGAAAGCGACGTTCGGGTGCTGACCTCGCAAAAGGTGGTCAGAATCGCGGGCGATCCGGAAAGCGGAGTCGAGGCCGTGGAGACCGACCAGGAACGGATTTCCTGCGAGCTGGTGGTGATCGCGGCCGGGACCGCCCCTAACTCTCGACTGGCCAGGGAGGCGGGGCTTGCGATCGGCGAGACCGGCGGGATCGTCGTCGACGAGCGCATGGCGACATCGGATCCGAACATCTATGCCGGGGGCGATTGCGTGGAACTCACGCATCTGGTGAGCGGCGGCAAAGTCCACATGCCCATGGGAGCGCTGGCGAACATCCATGGCCGGGTGATCGGGACCAACGTGCTCGGAGGCCGGGATGTCTTTGCCGGGACAGTGTCTTCGTTTTGCCTGAAAATATTCGAGCGCGCGGTGGCCCGGGCGGGACTGACGGTGGAGCAGGCACGTGAAGCCGGGTTCGACCCCGCCTATTCGGTGGTGGTCCAGTCGGACCGGGCGCATTTCTACCCCACCCAGGAACTGATGTGGATGAAGCTGATCGCGGACAGAAACACCCGCAGGGTCCTCGGCCTGGAAGTGATCGGGCACCACAACGACGGGGCCAAGGCCCGCGTGGACGCCGTCGGCGCGCTTTTACCGTACAAGATCGACCTGGCTGCGGTCTCTCGCCTGGAAACGGGACACGCTCCTCCGTTTTCCGCCTCCCCGGACATTGTCAACAACGCCGCCAATTGCCTGGAAAACATCCTGGAAGGACTCGAGGACCCGGTTTCCATCAAGGAGTTTTTCCGCCTTTTCAAGGAGGGCGAGATCAAGGTGCTGGATGTCCGAAGCCCCGTGCAGGCCGGCCCCTACGTAGAAAAATACGGGGACCAATGGGTGAACATCCCCCAGGAGGAACTGGTGGACCGCCTGGACGACGTTCCCGCCGAACCGTTCGCCATGGTCTGCGGCTCCGGCCCCAGGTCTTTCGAGTCCCAATTGTTGCTCAAGGAGAAAGGCTTTACGAAAACGCTGAACATCGAGGGGGGAATCGGAATGATCAAGTTCAGCGACCCGGATTTTGCGCCGTCGGAACACTGATGGCGTTCGGGACCTCGGTACATTGACGTTGCACCGTGCTTAGTGCTTGGAAAAAACGGCTGGATAATGGCTGCGGAGAATATTCCGCTCTCCGAATATGTCCGGTCGATGGATAAATTCACGGTCTATGATTTCGATGCCGATGCGATTGCCGACCTGGCAATCGCATCGGCATGAAATATGTCAACTTTCCGTGTTTACGACCTGACGGATGCGAATCGGGCGTTTTTTGGGCCTGGGATCGAGTTTGTTACTGACCAAAAGGTCCTTTAGCCAACCTTTGGCCGTCTTGGCATCTTCGTACACTGAATAATAGGCCTTGAAATCCTTGATCTGCGGATAGGCCGTATCCACCCTTTGCCATTCGTTTGGCGCTATTTTAGCCTCCAGCGCATATATCACATCCTTGGCCTCGACGGCAACCAGTCGAATATTTGGCCCCAGTTTCTTTTCGAGCCGCTGAATGGTTTCAATATCCTCGGGGCTCAGGGTCGCTATCGTTAAATCTTCCAGCCCGGCCATTGTGCCCTCCCTTTTGAGAAAAGTCTTATGAGTATAATCAGCTTTCTATAATAAGCCTTGAACTGTGAAATTAAAGGAGGCTGAAAAAAATCGTTTTTCAAGGTCGGGATTGACATTTTTGTGGCGCAAGGTCGTCGGGACAGCCTGCTGCATATCGAATCAATGCGCGGGTATACGGATGCGGCGGATGGTTGAACACGGCGGCGGCGGGACCGATTTCGACCAGGTTTCCGTTGAGCATGACGCGGATTTTATCCGCGATCTTGCGCGCCAGGCCGAAGTCATGGGTAACAAAAAGCATCGTCGGGCCTTTTTCGATCTCCGACCGAATCAGGGACATTTTGTTCTGAGCTATGGAAATCCCCTTGCTGATTCCCCCGTGGCCAGACAAGGCGAGGTCGGAATCCCAGTTGCGGACCTTGTTGTCGGCGGTCGTCTACTCAAGGTTTATCAGCTCGATAACAATGCCGATGCGTTCAAGCTGTTGTTTCAAAATCTCGTTTATTGGCGAGGTCGCCGACCTGCACCGGTCCGGGACCGCCATATTTTTGTAACACCAAATTCCGGCGGAGAATCAATCATTGAAACTCGATGATCAAGCGTTTTCCGTCATTCCCGCCAAAGCGGGAATTCATGTGCTTCCGAGGACATTCTGGATTCCGGGTCGAAGTTCAGCTACGCCAGAAATGACGCGCGTCTCAAACTGTTGGGCGGAAAAAACTTGATCATCGAGTGAAAGGATATGATTTTCATCACGCCAAGCCCACCCTGGGGGCGATTGCTTCGGGGAGAGGGCTGCTTCGGCTTTCTGTCCGAAGCAAAAGATCGAGTATTTTATTCCCGGTCCAGATCGGGAAGCTTTCTCAGGCCGACGGTTTCCAGCAGCGCGTCCAAATCCTCTCGGGTAGACCACAGCACCTGGTTTTGCTCCATCAGTCTCTCCGCCTGGCTGGTGAAGCCGTCATGTGAGAAAATCCAGAGGCGAAGTACTTTAAGGTATTTTCCCTTTCTTTGGCGTACGAGTTCGCCCTGGTCCAGCAGCTTTTGCACCGCCTCCTGGCCGGTCTTCTTTCCGGCGCGCCATTTGCTCTCGGCCAGCCAGACCTCCGTGGCCGCCCCGCCGTAGATATCGACTTCCATGTTCTTCCCGATCCCCTGGCGGCGGCGCTGGTCGATATAGAAAAAACGGCTTGGAATTCCAATGTCCTGCACCGAGTGAAAAAAGTTACCGGGTAGCGTTTTGCCCTGGACGTTCCACAGGACCTGGATCATGTAGACTTCGGCAAGATAGCCCTTGTACTCGTGAAATCGCTTTTCTATAGCGCTGAATCGCTCAAGGGTCCTTTCTTCGATCTCGGGGCGCCGCTGTTTTTCCACTTCGATCAGGCCCCATACCTTGATGAATTCGTTTAGTATCGGGTCGTCCACCTTGCCAAACCAGTTGCCGAAGGATTTGAATTCCAAAAGGTCCCCCCTGGCCAGCCGGATCATGACTTCCTTGATCTTTTCAACGGGGACATCCACGAATTCGCGGGTTTTCAAGTCGATCCTGATCTGCTCCAGATCGATTTCCTCTTTTTCCTGTTCGGCCGCCAGATAGAGAATCCACTTGGTGATGCCGTAGTCGTTGGTTCGGTCGATCCATCTGCGGACCTGGTCGCTCAATTCCGCCCAAATGAACCCGGAGGAAATGTCCAACGCCAGAATCTCGTTCAGGACGTCTTCGTCTTCGATGGATTTGCCCAGCCGGGCGGCCCGCCGCACCACGGCAGTGATATAGAAGGGATTGCCGCCGCACCGGTTGGAGATCGCCGGGGCCATGACACGAGGAATATCCGCTCCGTAATACTCGGCGGCGCGAAGCACGAGTTCCTCTCCGTAATAATCCGAAAAGGGCTTTCTGGGGAAGCTTTCGAAACGGCCGTAACGGGTGCCTTTTCCGAGAATTTCATCCGCCAGCATGCTCAGGGCCGAACCGGTCACGAAATGAATGCAGGTGTTGGTTTCCACCGCCACCTGCATGAATCCCACGACCCTGAAATCGTATTCCGGAAGCCAGGTGTTCTGGAATTCGTCCAGGAACATGGCGATGGTGGAATCGTCCCAGTCCGACACGCTTTTCGGCAGTTGCAGGGCCCTTTCTTCCGGGAGCGTGACTCCGCCGGTTTCTATGGCTGCCAACAGGTCCAAAGCGTTGGAAAAGCCCGCGGAGCATTCCATGGAACTTCGAATATACTCGATCAGCTCATTTCGGTTTAGTGCCTTCGTGACGAGTCCCGGATCCTTTAGCCGGAACGCCGCGTACCAACGAACAAAATTTTCCGTGTATTTCAGCGCGAATGCTTCCCGGCTGAGTTTTTCGTCCGGAAAGCTGAAAAACACGGGCACGGCCGCTTTCGGGTCCGTATGATCCTGTTCGAAAAAAAGCCGGTTCACCACACGTTTGAAAATTTCCGTCTTGCCCATGCGCCGCTGGCCGAGCAACACGGTGGCCATGCTTCGCCGCTCGATGGTTTGCAAGGCCTCCCGATAGAAAAAAATCGATTTGATCCTGTCGGTCCGTGTAGACCGCTTCGGGGACCATGGTGCGTATGGCCCATTTTGCGCTGCTCATGTTTTTGTCCTTTTTTGCAATCACTGTGTTTCCGCCTCCAGCCAATCCACCATCCAAGGCTTCAGCGGTGGTTTATTATTGGATATCATCAATGCTCTTCGTATGCAATCCGAAGACGTGTTTCTGCAAGATCGACGGCTGGTATCCAAAGGATCCACTTGCATGGCGATTTTCAGACCTTTGCACGAGATTTTTGCGGTATTGCGTTGCAGCCAGCCGCACAGGTCTTAGTTTTGCCTTTCGGTCTTTATGATTCCATGCAGCAATTCTAATTTTGACGGAAATGCCGTGCCAAACAGGTTGCAGCGACTAAGGTAACCAGACCATCCTGGTCTGGCGTGCCCACGGTAAAGGGGAATTTCCTGGCGCGCCGAACCAGACCAGGATGGTCTGATTGCCTTGAAAGCGCCATAGACGCCCAAATTTAGAATTGCTGGATTCCATGGTTGCATTTTTTTCTCATAACCCCGATAATACGGCGGATATGAAAACGGCCTCTTCCAATTATGATCTCTCGAAACGATGGAAAGAGGCTTTTTTTATTTGTAACGTCTCGATCATTGTTTTCCGGCGAGCTTGACGTGCAAGGGAAAAGCGCTTTCGAAAGCTTGTTTTGGAAAAAAGGAATTTGAACAGGCCTTATCAAGAAGGCCGAAAAAAAAGGAGCGTTTGATGCGGAAATTTTGGAAAACGAACTTGGGGCTATCGTTATGTTTGATGCTTTGCGTTTGCCTGGTTGGCATCGCACCCGCACAAGATGACGGCGCTGCGGAAAAAGCCGCTGTCGAAAGCGCGAAGGAAACCGCAAGCGATGCGGAAAGCGCCGTCGTAGAAAGCGCGAAGGAAACTGCGGGCGATGCGGAAAGCGCCGTCGTAGAAAGCTCGAAGGAAACCGCGGGCGATGCGGAAAGCGCCGTCGTAGAAAGCGCGAAGGAAACCGCGGGCGATGCGGAAAGCGCCGCCGTAGAAAGCGCGAAGGAAACCGCGGGCGATGCGGAAAGCGCCGTCGTAGAAAGCGCGAAGGAAACCGCGGGCGATGCGGAAAAAGCCGATGCCGAAGACGCGAAGGACAAGGATGTGGCTCTTGTCAACGGGGTGGCGATTACCAGCGAGGAACTCGAACGCGAAGTCGCCAATATCAAGCACAAGATGTCGCGCCGGATGCCGGGAGTTTCGATGCCGGAGGACTTGGAAGACAAGGCGTTGGAGAATATCATCAACCGCCGGCTGCTGTTGGAGGAGAGTCGAAAGTCGGGTATCACGGTTGAGGATTCGGAAATCGAGGCGATTTGGCAGCAGATGGTCGCCAGGTATCCGAGCGAAGAGGCTGTTAAAGAAATTCTGAAAAAGGAGAATTTCACCGAGGAAATAATCAGAGGCGACATTCGCAACGGGCTCACCATCCAGAAGTATGTCGAAAGCGAATTCATCGCCAAGGCGGATGTTTCCGAGGAAGAAATCAAGGATTACTACGATAAGAATTCTTCGCAATTCAAACAACCGGAAATGGTGAAGGCCAGCCATATCCTGATCAAGGTCGAGGACAAGGCCGACGAGGCCAAAAAGGCCGAGGCCAGGAAAAAGATCGAAGAGGTGGAGAAACTGGTCAAGGAAGGCAAGGATTTCGCGGAGCTGGCGAAGGAATATTCCGAGGGTCCCAGCAATACCAAGGGCGGCGACCTGGGCTTCTTCGGAAGGGGCCAGATGGTCAAGCCGTTTTCCGACGCCGCCTTCGCCTTGAAACCCGGCGAAGTCAGCCCCGTCGTCGAAACCCGTTTCGGGTTCCATATCATCAAAGTTTTCGAGAAAAAAGAGGAGGGCCTCGTTCCTTTGGAGGAGGCGGGGCCGAAAATCCGCGAGGCCCTTGCCAGAGAAAAGACCCAGGAGATGGTGAACAACAAGCTGGAATCCTTGAAGGCTGTCGCGAAAATCGAACGTTTCGGCGAATCGGAGAGCCAGTCCTCCACCCAATAAACCCGTAGACTTTTTTCTTTTGACAACACCCGGCGGTTGTCGTTGTAATGATCGCGGGCCGCAGGCGATTCTCTGCGGCTCGCTCCTTTCCGAATTTCAATCCGCATCTCCGGCAGGTGTTCGTTTTTTTTGCAGTCCCGGATCCGCCGTTCTTCGCAATAGCCCAATCCATCCAAAAACCGCAGGGTCTCCTGGCAGTCGGAAGCTTTCATTCCAAGAAAGAACAAAAGGAGACAAAAAAATGAAAAGCATGTCGTATTTGGCGTCCGGGATGTTTCCTGCGTTGGTATGCTTATTGCTGATTTTTCCGCAAGGGCCCTTGGCGCAACCGATCCCGCTCCCCGAGCCCTTTTCGAAAGCGCCAAAGGAGGCGAATACCGGACTTTACATTGTCCAATTTTCCGATCCCCCGCTGGCTTCCTACGGCGGCGGCGTCGCAGGCCTGTCCCCCACCACTCCGGAAGCTGTCGGCGCGAAACGGCTGAATGTCGAAAATCCGGCCGGCAAAGCTTATTCCAACTATCTGGCCCGAAAGCGCGAAGAGTTCATGCAAAAAATGACCGGCCCTCTGCGCAAAACACTGTCGCCGCAACGGGTCTACACCGCCGCATTCAACGGCATGGCGGTCGAGTTGTCTGCCGAGGAAGCCAGGATCGCCGCCTCGCTGCCCGGGGTCGAAAATGTCGTCAAAGACTCTTCGCAGTCTCTTCAGACGGATACCGCGCCTCGGTGGATCGGGGCCGACACGGTTTGGGACGGCCTGTCCGCGAAGGGCGAGGGCATAGTCATCGGGATCATCGATTCCGGTATCAATCCGGCCAACCCGTCCTTCGCCGACGTGGGAGACGACGGCTACGACCATGTCAATCCGCGCGGGGTCTTCTATGGCGTATGCGATTCTTCCGATCCGGACTACGCCCCCGGTTTTTGCAGCGACAAATTGATCGGCGCCTATGATTTCACTCCCGCCGTCGAGGGAAATCCGGCCACCCCGTTGGATGCGTCCGGCCACGGTTCCCACACCGCGAGCACGGCGGCCGGCAATGTCGTGCAACCGGCCACCCTGGCCCCTCCCACGATCACGTTCGACCGGAATATTTCGGGAGTGGCCCCCCACGCCAACATCGTTTCCTACAGGGCCTGTTATCCGGAAAGCGTTGGGAAATGTCCTGTGAGCGCTTTGCTGGCCTCCATCGATCAGGCTGTGATCGACGGCGTGGATGTGATCAATTATTCCATCGGGGGCGACCCCAAAGACCCTTGGACGGCGCCCGAAGCCCAGGCCTTTCTTGCGGCCCGCCAGGCTGGGATCGTGGTGGTCGTATCGGCGGGAAACAACGGGCCGGACCCGCAAACCCAAGGTTCTCCTGCGGAAGCTCCGTGGTTGATCAGCGTTGGCGCCAGCACCCATGACCGGGATTTTAAAAACTCTCTCGTCGATTTTTCCAACAGCGGAGGTCCTTCGCTGGACGATATCAAGGGACAGGGCGTAACCAGTGACTACGGTCCCGCCCCCATCGTTTACGCAGGCGATCCTCCATACTCGGATCCGCTGTGTGGCGAGGCGAAACCCGGTACCTGGACCAATGGAGAAATAGTGGTTTGCGACCGGGGAGAGTTTGGCCGGGTCGAAAAGGGAAAAAACGTGCTCGACAGCGGCGCTGGCGGCTACGTGCTTGCAAACGACGAACCCAGCGCCGCTTCTGTAAACGCGGACGGCCATGAACTGCCCGCCGTGCATGTTTCCTTCGGGGACGGCGTAGCGTTGAAAGCCTGGCTCGACGCCAGTACCGATCCCATGGCGACAATCAGCGGCGCGACCGTGGAAGCCGGCGTCGGCGATGTCATGGCCTCCTTCAGCTCCCGAGGCCCGAACAGCCAGGTCGGCGACATTGTCAAGCCCGATGTCACCGCTCCGGGGATGAACATTTTGGCGGCAGGGGGCACGGATACGGACGAGCCCTACGGGGTCGAGGTTTGGGAGATGATGAGCGGCACGTCCATGTCCAGTCCTGTGGTGGCCGGAGCGGCGGCGCTTTTGAAGGAGCTGCATCCGGATTGGAGCCCGGCGGAAATCCAGTCCGCGTTGATGACGACATCCCGGTCGGGCGGGGTGGTCAAAGAAGACGGCGCGACCGACGCGGACCCATTCGAAAGGGGAGCGGGTTCTGTGGACGCGAGCGCCGCAGCCAACGCGGGGTTCGTTCTGGACGAAACATACGAAGACTATGTGGCGGCAAATCCATCCAACGGCGGAGACCCCGCCGCGCTCAACATTCCATCCTTCGGAAAAGAAACCGCCATAGTCGATCAGAGCTGGTCCCGGACCCTGAAAAGCACCCAGGATACAACGGTCCAATGGGATGTTTCGGTGGTGAATCCGCCTGGAGTCGTCTTGTCGGCAAGTCCGTCTTCATTCAACCTCGGCGGCGGCGCTTCCCGGGCCGTCAGCGTAATCGCGGACCTCGCCTCCGCCGAATTCGATACCTGGCTGTTTGGCGAAGTGCTCTTCGAACCGGCGACTGCGGAAATTCCGACGGCGCGCATGCCGGTGGCGATCAAAAGCGTTCGTTCGAATCTGCCCGACCGCCTGGTGATAAGTTCCCTCGAAACCTCTGGCGTCCGCGTCATAGAGGACGTCAAGGCCATCGAGATTACCCAATTGCAAGCGGACAGCTATGGTCTGGTCCAAGGGACGCTCTACAGCGAAAACATCGTTCAAGATCCGACACCTTCCTCCCTTACCAACCCTTGGCCGCCGGATCCCGCCGTGGATGGCGTTTTCAAGACGGGCTACATAACCGTTGGCGCCAATGCCGAACGATTGGTGGCCGAGATCATCCAGACCACCTCGCCGAATATCAACATGTATGTCTACTATTACGGTACCCAGTCCTGGGTTTGCAATGCGTACTCGGCAGGTTCCGAAGAATATTGCGACATCAGGGCGCCCGAAGCCGGGAATTATCTGGTGGTAGTCCAAAACTACGAGGCTACTGATCCAAGCGGAAAAACTGCGGACGATGTCGATTTCGCCGTCGCGGTTGTCCCGGCAGACGATTCCCAAAACCTGGAGGTCGGCATCAGCGGCGGCACCACGGCCATGGCCGCCGGACAGCTTTTCGATCTGGAACTCGCCTGGAGCACATCGGGGCCTGACACGCACTGGTACGGGGCAACGGACTTGGGGACAGACCCGGGCAGTGCCGGCAATTTGGGGACGATGGCAATCGATCTCTATGTGGGTTGCACCAACGGAGACGTGAAGATTTCGGGGACCGGTGCCATCTATCCGGGTCCCCTCCAAGATGTATACGAAAACGATGCGGAAGACGGCGACATCCTGCTGCTTCACGCCTCCAACTGGTCGGAGAGAAAATTCGTCGAAAATGTGAATTTTAACCGCGAAGACAACATTTCCATCCGGCTCGAAGGCGGCTACGACTGTCAATATACAACCAACCTGTCGGACATGACTTATATCAACGGCTCTTTGACAGTCAGTCGGGGCAGTGTCGTCGTAGAAAGCGTGGGTATTGCGTCTGCGGGGCGCTAACGAGTGCCGTCTGCGCAATACTATTCAATATTGTCCATACAGCCACGATGGCAAAGCGGGAAACAAGATATCCACCAACAGTCCGCTGATGTCCGAAGCCCTGCTCGCAGCCGTGCCGACGTACTGATGGGCGGGGAAGATATCCGGCCTTGCGTATTGAAGCTCTTTCCAGCCGCGCCAGGACAGAACAAGCGCGGGAGCGAGTTCCTCGTTTGCCATGAACAAGGGCTCGCAATGCTTTCCCGCGCCGTCTTGGACCGATTCGAGCCGTCCCTCGTTCCAGACTGTCAGGACGCTTGACCGGAAGAACTCCAGCTTGAATTGGCCGGAAAAGTTGTGGAAGCAGCTTTCTTTCACGCGTTTTTCCAGAACGGGCGACAATTTTTTCAGGAACCGAACCTTGTCGGGAATCTGGACCTGCCAAGCATAGGGTCTTCCTTTGGACGCCCCCATGGCCAGCGCGAGCTTGCCGCACGGGGACTCGAAGTGGGAGTTGACTCGGATGTAGGGCTTGTTTCTCTCCACCGCCAGTTTTTTTGCGAATACGAATGCGGAAAAGAGAGCGTCCCGGGTAATATCGGCGCTGGTTTCGCTCAGGATCAGGCCGTCGCCGAATCCCCCCAGCGGTAACCGGAAATAGTGCCTTATTCCTGTTTCCGGATGTTCCATGATCCAGAATTCCGAGCCGTACTCCGTTTTCAGGCTTTCGTTGAGCAAATATTTCCAGTGGCCCTCGTCTCTTACCGACGATATGTAGAAAGAGTCCCTATACTTGGAATCTTCCTCGATCAGAAACGGGATGTCGGCGGCCTCGGCGCGACGGAATTGGAAACAGCCTTCGGGCAATTGGTCGGGGATGGCGTGGAAAGGCAGGTCGATATGGTTTTCCAAATCCACGCTGTAGCGGTACCCGAAGTTGTGGTAGAATCCTGGAATTCCCTGGATAACCGCCAAGTCGAATCCGTCGTCCGCCAATGCGCGGTCGAACAACCGATTCAACGATTTCATCAGACCTTGGCAACGATGTTCTTCCAAAGTGCCTACGATTCCCATCTCCGCCACGTTGAAATCCACGCCGCCGATCTGCCAGGTCCAGGGGATCAGCGCAAAAGCCGAGACCATCTTGCGGGATTTCTTCTCGCGGGCGACGAACCAGTTCCTGGTTTCCATCCGGGGAAAATGATCGGAAAGGGTTCGCGCCAGCGACGCCACGTCTCCGCTGGAAAATATTTCCCCGAACATGGAAACCAGCTCGTCGATATCCTGTTGCGAGTCGGCTCGCCCGAAAATATAGTTTTGCGGGTCCATCCTGTCATCGACCATATTTCTTCTCCTGTCTTGATTTGTTTGACTGCCCGGCGACACTGCCAAACGTCTCGGTTCTTGAAGAGTTGCAGTACCTTCGCAGCATTTCTAATTATGGGCGTTTCCGGTGCTTTCAAGGTAACCAGACCATCCTGGTCTGGTTCGGTGTATCCAGGAAATGTCCCTTTACCGAGGGCATACCAGACCAGGATGGTCTGGTTACCTTGATCGTCGCAACCTTTTCGGCATGGAATTTCCGTCAAAATTAGAACTGCCGGCGCCTTTGGGCCCGACTTGAGTTCGACGATGATTTCGTGTAGCGTATAAGGACAAGTTGGTTGCGTTGGTTCGAAAGGATTCTGTCAACAGCCGTCCAGGCAACAAGAGGTTCGGGTGATTTTCCATGTGGGCGCCACGAAAGCGGTGGAAATGCAAAAATTGGATTTTGTTTTTTGCGGCCTTGGCCATATTGTTCCAAGGCTGCCAGCGCGCGCCCGGAGTGTCGTCGCTGGACTCCATCCTGAAAAGCGGCAAAATCAAGGTCCTGACGAGAAACAACGCCAACTGCTATTACCTGTACCGGGGCGAGCACCTCGGGTTCGAACACGATATGGCCAAGGCGTTCGCCGAGCATCTCGGCGTTGATTTGGAAATTCAAGTCGCGCCGAAATGGCAGGACATGATACCGTCCGTGCTCCGGGGCGAATGCGCATTCGTAGCGGCCGGCATGACCGCGACGCCCGCAAGGGCACGGCAAGTGGCCTTTTCCGACGGCTACATGACAACCAGCCAGCATATCGTAGTGCACCGGAAAAACCGGCGCATTCAAAACGCCGAGGACCTTGCCGGTCGCACCGTGCATGTGCGCCGGGGGACTTCCTACCACGAACGGCTCCTGGAATTGCAGAGCCAGGGAATCGACCTTGACCTCGCCCTATACGACGATGTTCCGACCGAAGAGTTTGTCCGAATGACGGCAGAAAAGGAGATCGAGGTCACGGTCGCCGACTTGCACATCGCCCGGCTGAATCGTCGCTACTATCCGAGTATTTTCATTTCCGGGGCGATCGGCGAAGAGCGGCAGGTCGCCTGGGCCTTGCATCCGCAAGCGAAACGGCTGCTAAAAGAGATGAATTCGTTCTTCGAGATCATCCGTAAAAACGGAAAATACAAGGAAATCTACGAACGGTATTATTCCGGCACGGACAAATTCGATTTCGTGGACCTGAGACAATTCCATCGCCGCTTGAAATCCAGACTCCCGAAGTATAGGCGCTTAATTGAAAAATACGCCTCCGCGCACGGTTTCGACTGGAGATGGATAGCCGCGCAGATCTACCAGGAGTCCCATTTCGATCCCCAGGCGAAAAGCCCCGCAGGTGCCAAGGGGCTGATGCAATTGACGACCTCCACCGCCAAAGACCTCGGGGTCCGCAACCGCTCCGATCCGAGATCCAGCATCCGGGCAGGGATCGCGTATCTGAAGACGCTGTACGACTGTTTCGACGAAGCCCAGGGCAGGGACCGTCTTTTTCTGGCAATGGCATCCTACAACGTGGGCAAGGCCCATGTTTTCGACGCCAGGAAAATCGCGGTGGAAATGGGCCTGGACCCGAACAAATGGGATTCCGTCAAAAAGGCCCTTCCCCTGCTCCGTTTCTCCTCATACTACCAAAGAGCGAACTACGGCTACTGCCGGGGGACCGAACCGGTCAGGTACATCGAGCGCATAAAGCTGTACTTCGATATCTTGAAACGCGGGAGCATCCGATACGTTCGACCGGAAAGCTCCCCGTTGCCAGTCGCGGTTTCCGCCTTTTCCCAAGAGCAGGAATCCGTAGAACCCGGGACGGGCCTTACCGAAGCCCCACGAACGGATTGAATTTCTTCTCCCTTCCCACCGACGTTTCAGGGCCGTGCCCGGTAAAAACGCGGATATTGTCTCCGAGGGGAAAGATCTTTTTCTGGATGCTCTCTTTGAGCGTGTTGAAATTTCCGCCCGGAAGGTCCGTGCGGCCGATGGAGCCGGAAAACAAGGTGTCGCCCACGAACAGGAAGTTGTCGGCTTTCAGGGAGATTCCCCCGGGAGAATGGCCCGGAGTGTGGATGACTTCGAATGTGATGTTGCCGACCTTGATCTCGTCGCCCTCGTCGATGGTCCTGTCCGGCGGGGGGGAGTTTTCGGATCGCAGTCCGAAAGAGGCCGCCGCCTGGACGAGATGCCCCAGCATGGGAGCGTCGGCGGCGTGGATGAGAAGCTCGGCGCCAGTGGCCTCCTTGAGCTTTCCGTTCGCCCCCACATGGTCGAAGTGCCCGTGGGTGTTGACGATGTATTTGACTTTCAGTTTCAGTTCGGCCAGCTTTTGCAGGATCTTCTCGGCGTCCTCGCCGGGATCGATCACGACGGCTTCGCGGGTCTCTTCGCAACCCACGATGTAGCAGTTGGCCATGATGGGGCCAACCGGCATGTATTCGACGATCAATGTATTCCTCCTCCGTCCGGAACGCCGGTCATCCGGCGTCGCGGTCCTTTTGAATCGCCCTGACCAATTCGACGATGCTCGTTATCTTGGGCTGCGGCTTTTTCTCCGCCAGCTTTTCGAACTGCTCCTCGGACAGCTTTGCCTTCAGATAGGAGACCACGTCGAAAAGCTCCCACCAACAGTCGAAAATCTTGAAGCATGGAGACTTGTCCGCGCCGCAGGTTTCGCAGTACGACAATTCGACAGGCCCTCCCAGCCGGGGGCATCTGCGCGATAATTGTTCAGGGGATTTTTCCATTTCAATTCTATGCGCGCGTACCGCGCATTTTTTTCGTTCTGCCTTTATTCGAGTACTTAAACGTCTCTGGTTCATCGCGGATTTGTGGGAAGCGGTAAAGGTAACCAAAGCTTCCAGCTCTGGAACCATACTACGAATATGCCGCCGCTCGGAAGCCAAGGCATGCACAGGCCAGGATGATCTGGTTAACCCATGCCGGACCATAATGATCAGGTCGCCTTCGACACGCATTTTCCCGCAAATAAGCAGTGAGCCACGTTTCTATTTAAAAACAACACCTCCCCGCCTTTCGTTCTATGACAAGCGGGGAGGTATCTGAATCCGTAAGGCTGCCGCCGCCTACCAGCTCTTGAGCAACTGGGGCTTGGGATAGTTTTCGAACACTTTTTCCGCCGCTTCGAGTACCTCGTCAGACAGCGAATAATTTTCCAGAAAGCCCCCGAAGTATTTTTCGTAAGACCCCAGATCCAGAAGGCCATGGCCGCTCCAGTTGAACAGGATCGTCTTTTCCTTGCCTTCCTCCTTGGCTTTCTCGGCTTCCTGGATGACGCATGCGATGGCATGGGTGGTCTCGGGTGCCGGAATGATGCCCTCGGTCCTGGCCAGCATGACCCCCGACTTGATGGCGTCCAGCTGGCTGACCGAGCGCGGCTTGAAAACCCCCTCGGCGACCAGTTGGCTGACCGTGGGGCTCATGCCGTGGTAGCGCAGTCCGCCCGCGTGCACCGGCGGCGGCACGAACTGGTGGCCCAGGCTGTGCATGGGCAGCAAGGGCGTGTAGCCTGCCGTGTCGCCGTGGTCGTATACGAACGGCGCGCGGGTCAGTGTCGGACAGGCGGCGGGTTCAACCGGATAAATCTCGATCTGCTTGCCGTTGATCATGTCCAGGACAAAGGGAAACGCCAGCCCCGCGAAGTTGCTTCCGCCCCCCGCGCAACCGATGATAATATCCGGATAGTCGCCCACCATCTCCAGCTGCTTTTTGGCCTCCAGACCGATGATGGTCTGGTGAAGCATGACGTGATTCAGGACGCTGCCGAGGGAATACCGGGTCCCTCCGGTCTCGTCGGAGACGGCGGCCTCTATGGCTTCGCTGATGGCGATTCCGAGGCTTCCGGGAGTGTCCGGGTCCTTTTCCAGGATGGCCCGGCCCGCTCTGGTTTCCGTGGAGGGGCTCGCCACGCACTTGCCGCCCCAGGCCTCCATCATGGCCTTGCGATAGGGTTTCTGGTCGAAACTGACGCGGACCATGAAGACCTTGCATTCGACGCCCAGCTGGGCGCACGCGAAGGACAGGGCGCTGCCCCACTGGCCGGCGCCGGTTTCGGTGGTGATTCTGTTGATTCCGAAAGCCTTGTTGTAATATGCTTGAGGCACTGCGGTATTGGGCTTGTGGCTTCCGGGAGGGCTCACGCTTTCGTTCTTGTAGTAGATCTTGACGGGAGCGTCCAGCGCCTTTTCGAGAGAGTATGCGCGCACCAAGGGAGACGGTCGCCAGATGGTGTAGATGTCGAGGACTTTCTCAGGAATGTCGATCCACCGCTCCTGGCTAACCTCCTGCTCGATGAGGTTCATGGGAAAGACCGGCGCCAGATCTTCGGGCTTGACCGGGTTGCCGTCCGGACCCAGCGGGGGGTTGAGTTTGATGTCCGCGAGAACGTTGTACCACTGACGCGGAATATCGTCCTGGTTCAACAAAATGTTTCTGACCTGCATGGCACCTCCTTACGCCTGTTGTTCGTTACGTACCGATTTTATTTTCGCCGGACAGAAACCCGCCGAACTCCTGGACTGCTTCCCCTTTTTCCAGGGCCTGGCGGATACTGTCCAATATGCCGTTGATGAAGGCCCCGGACTCCTCGGTCCCGTATTTCTTGCCGATATCGATGGCTTCGTTGATGGAAACCTTGGGGGGGATGTCCGGGCAAAATACCAGTTCGAACACCGCGATTCTCAGGATATTGCGGTCCACGCAGGACATGCGGTTGAGTTTCCAGTTGCTGGAAAACCTTTCGATGATTTCGTTGATGCGCGACCAATTGTCCACCACTCCTGCGGCCAGGTCCTCGAAAAACGATCCCGCGTTTTCCGACGGCCGAAAGCACTGGACGTAGAGTTTGATCGCATCGTGCGATACATCGTTGCCGACATCCATATAATAAAGAGCCTGCATGGCCATTTCCCTGGCCTTGCGACGTTTTCCCATTTTTAAATCAGTCCCGGTCCACCATCTCCATCAGGTTCGCCATTTCCACGGCGGCCATGGCCGAATCCCAGCCCTTGTTGCCGGCCTTGGTCCCCGCCCGCTCGATCGCCTGCTCGATGGTATCTGTTGTCAAAACGCCGAATATCACGGGGATTTCGCATTCGAGTCCCACAGCCGCCACCCCTTTGGATACCTCGGCGCTCACGTAGTCGAAGTGGGAAGTGGCCCCGCGAATCACGGCCCCCAGGCAGATGATCGCATGGTGCTGCTTCTTCGTTGCGATCTTCTTGGCGACCAAGGGGATCTCGAACGAGCCCGGGGCTTTGACGACGACAATGTCCTCTTCCTTGGCGCCGCAGCGCACGAGGGCGTCGATGGCCCCCCCTGTGAGCCGGTCCACGATAAAGTCGTTGAAACGGGCCGCGACAAGCGCGAACTTCTTTCCCTCCGCGCTCAGGTTCCCTTCGATTATTTTAGCCATTCACTTACCTCCCTGCGAAATTTGTCTTGATACGACAATACGGCCGTCGTGTAAATCTTTTTTTTTAGGATCGTCGCCCAATATGGGAAATATAGCTCATCGCGGATTTGCAGGAAGCGGCAAAGGTGACCAGAGCTTCCAGCTCTGGTCCCGTATCCCTGATATGCCGCCGCTTGGAAGCCAAGGCATGCCAGACCAGGATGGTCTGGTTACCATCGCCGCGCCTTTTCCCGCAAATCCGCGATGAGCCTGGATCTTTAGGGAGTGGCGTCGATATTCAGCAAATGCCCCAGCTTGAGTTTCTTGCACTCCAGATAGCATTTGTTGAATTCGTTGGGCTCCACCTCGATGGGAATCTGTTCCACGACTTCGAGTCCGTATCCGTGCAGGCCCACCATTTTCTTGGGGTTGTTGGTCAGAAGCTTCATTTTCTTGACCCCCAGGTTCACCAGCACTTGCGCGCCGATTCCGTAATGGCGGAGATCCGGCTTGAAGCCCAGCTCCGCGTGGGCGTCGGCCAGATCGAGTCCCTTGTCCTGCAGGTTGTAGGCCTTGAGCTTGTTCACCAGCCCGATGCCCCTGCCCTCCTGGCGGATGTAGAGCAGTATGCCCGAGCCTTCCTTGTCGATCATCTCCATGGCCTTGTGCAGCTGATCTCCGCAGTCGCAGCGCATGGAGCCGAAGATGTCGCCCGTGAGGCATTCGGAATGCACGCGCACCAGAACCGGCTTGGAGGGGTCGATATCGCCCTTGATCAGCGCCACGTGCTGAAGGTCTTCCACGTCGTTTTCGTACACCACGGCCTTGAACGTGCCCGCGTGGGCCGTGGGCACCACGGCCTCCACCGCCCGGCGCACGAAAGATTCGGTCCTCATGCGGTACTCGATCAGGTCGGCGATGGCGCAGATGCCGATGCCGTGCTCGTCGCTGATTTTCTGGAGGGCCTCCATCCGGGCCATGCTGCCGTCCTCGTCCATGACCTCGCAGATCACCGCCGCCGGTTTCAATCCGGCGAGCCTGGCAAGGTCCACGGACCCCTCGGTCTGTCCCGAACGAACCATCACGCCGCCCTTTTTCGCCCGCAGCGGAAACACGTGACCCGGACGAACCAGGTCGTTGGGCGTGGCGTTGTCCGCCACCGCCGTCAGAATCGTGGTGGCGCGGTCGAAAGCCGATATTCCCGTGGTGACGCCGACGCGCGCCTCGATGGACACCGTGAAGCCAGTCTTGAACGGCGACGTGTTGTCGTCCACCATCATGGGAAGATCCAAGGCTTTGATTTTTTCCTCGGTCAGGGAAAGACAGATCAGGCCACGGCCGTACTTGGCCATGAAATTGATGGCTTCCGGGGTGATTTTCTCGGCGGCCATGCAAAGGTCGCCCTCGTTTTCGCGATCTTCGTCGTCCACGAGAATGACCATGCGTCCCAGTCTGATTTCCCGAATCGCCTCTTCTATGGTTAATAAGGACATTTTCTGTATCGATACTCCTTTTGATGCTTGAAATTCTAATA
Organism: Desulfobacterales bacterium; assembly: GCA_963674505.2. Classification (GTDB taxonomy): domain Bacteria; phylum Desulfobacterota; class Desulfobacteria; order Desulfobacterales; family SKZT01. The sequence continues at coordinate 2,280,406 of CAXXIG010000001.1, read as the reverse complement.
CTTGGTCTGCAAAAAACCCGACTTGGCCAAAAGCTCCATGCTGATGTCCGGCTTCTCCGAATGCCTGCGCTCCTCGGTTCGGCCCGTCAAAAAGCGTTCCACATACTTGCCGATCATGTCGGTTTCGATATTGACCGGCTCTCCTGTTTTCTTGAATCCGATGGTGGTCAGCTTGGCCGTATGGGGAATGATGCTGACGGAAAAGCTCGAAGCCTTGCAGCTGTTGATGGTCAGGCTGATGCCGTCCACGGCGACCGACCCCTTTTCGATCATGTACCGGCAAAGGGATTCGGAAGCTTCGATGGAGACGATGATCGCGTTGGATTGGATTTGCCTTCCGGAGACGACCCCGGTCCCGTCGATGTGGCCGGAGACCAGGTGGCCGTCCAGGCGGTCCGACAGGCGCAAGGCCCGCTCGAGGTTCACCCTGTCGCCCACCTTGGCCTTGGCGAACGTGCTTCGCGACAAGGTTTCGGGGGATACGTCCACGGAAAACCTTCGCCCTTCGATGGTTGTGGCCGTAAGGCACGCGCCGCTCACTGCGATGCTGTCGCCGATTCTGGTATTTTCCAGGGCAAAGTCCGCTTCGACCGTCATTATTTTCCCTTCGCCCGACGGACGGATCGCCGCAACGGAACCTAACCCTTCGATGATTCCCGTAAACATGGGTCCCCTGTTACTTGTCAATATAGCCTTCGATCATAATGTCGTCGTCGAAACGACGCACGGCGATGTCCTTCAAACGAATGCATCCGCCCATTTCATCGGGCCCCGGCCCCCGGCAGATCGGAACGCCGTCGTCGCCGCCCAGGATCTTAGGAGCGTAGAAGAATAAGACCTTATCCACGATCCCGCAAGCCAAGGCGGAGGCCGCCAGGCTCGCCCCGCCCTCGATAAGAACGCTGGCGATTCCCATGGCGCCCAGCCGGGCCATGAACGCGTCCAGATCCACCTTGCCGTCTCGCAGTTCGCACTCAATGACCTTGGCGCCTTTTTTCTCTAGCCGCTTCTTTTTGTCGGAGGAAACGTCGGGACCCGCTGCGATGATGGCACCCGCGTCGGAATCGATGTTCAGCAGGCGCGCGTTTTCGTCGATGGAAAGGTGCGTGTCCGCCACGATCCGGACCGGGTCCTTGGCCGGGCCGCCCTCCAGGCGCGTCGTCAGGCTGGGATTGTCGTGGGCCGCCGTGCCGATCCCCACCATGATGCCGTCCACGGAATGCCTGACCAGATGCACGTAGTTTCTCGAGGCCGGTCCCGTGACCCACTTGGAATGTCCGGTCCGCGTCGCGATTCGTCCGTCCAGGGTCGCGGCGCATTTCAGGATCACAAAGGGGCGCTTTGTCTTTACATGCTTGATGAAAAACTCGTTGAGGCGCTCGGCTTGTTCCCGTTCGACGCCCACATCCACCTGGATTCCCTTTTCCCGCAGAAACTCTACGCCGCCTCCGGCCACGGGGTTGGGGTCCCGCATGGCCGCCACCACGCGCGTCACGCCGGATTCCAGAATCTTGAGGGTGCAGGGCGGGGTTCGTCCGGTGTGGTTGCAGGGTTCGAGCGTAACGTAAATGGTCGCTCCTTTCGCCCGTTGACCGGCTTCGTCCAGCGCCACCACCTCCGCGTGGGGACCGCCGGCGCGTTCGTGCCAGCCGCTGCCCGCCACTTCGGAGTCCCTCACGACCACCGCGCCCACCATGGGATTGGGCGACGTGAATCCCGTCCCTCGCCGGGCCAGTTCCAAAGCCATGTTCATGTAGAATGCGTCGATGCCGTCAGCCATGTTGCAAAATGTTTCGGTCTATTTCGGTTTGTCGTTGCTCAAAAGCGTCTTGAGTTCCTCGACGAAATCGTTGACGTCCTTGAATTCCCGGTAGACCGAGGCGAACCGCACGAATGCGACGTCGTCGAGTTCCTTGAGCTTGGTCATGATCTTTTCGCCCACAACCGACGCGGGAATCTCCTTGTCCTCGATTTCCTTGAGGTCCCGCTCCAGTTCGTCGATGAAATCCTCGATGGTCTCCACGCTGATATCGCGTTTCTCGCACGCCTTTTTCAGGCCCTGCCGGACCTTCTCCCGGTTGAAGACCTCCCGGCGACCGTCCTTTTTAATAATGGTGACCGGTATCTCTTCGATGTGCTCGTAGGTGGTGAAGCGCCGGTTGCAATCGATGCACTCCCGGCGACGGCGAATCACCGTGCCGTCCTTGCTGAGTCTCGAATCGATCACCTTGTTGTCTGTCAGACCGCAATAGGGACATTTCATCGTCGTTCTCCTCGAGCGGGTTCAAACTTAAGGTTCAGGGCCTATTGTACGGGATAGAGCGGAAACGCCTCGCAAAGCTCCAGGACCTCCTTTCGGGCGTCCTCGACGTTTTTTTCGTCCGCAGGGTTTTTCAAAACGCGCACGATCAGCTTGGCGATCTTCTTCATCTCGTCGGCCTTCATGCCGCGGGTGGTGAGAGCGGGGGTTCCCAGGCGAATTCCGCTGGTCACCGTAGGGCTCAGGGTCTCGAACGGAATCGCATTCTTGTTGGCGGTCACGCCCGCCTTTCCCAAGACTTCCTGGGCGTCCTTTCCCGTGATGCCCAGCCCGGTCAGGTCCGCCAGCATCATGTGGTTGTCCGTGCCCCCCGAAACCAGATCCACGCCGTCTTCCATCAGTTGCTCGGCCAAGGCCTTCGCGTTCTTGACCACGTTTTCCTGATATGTTTTGAATTCCGGCGAAAGCGCCTCCTTGAAAGCCAGAGCTTTGGCGGCGATGACGTGCATGAGGGGACCGCCCTGGATTCCCGGGAAAATCTGGCTGTTCAACTGGCGGGAGAAGTCGCTCATGGCGAGTATCAGTCCTCCCCTGGGCCCCCTCAGGGTCTTGTGGGTGGTGGAGGTCACCACGTGGGAATGGGGGACGGGCGAAGGATGCAGTCCGGCAGCCACCAGACCGGCGATGTGGGCCATGTCCACCATGAGCTTTGCGTCCACCGACGCGGCGATCTGGGCGAACCGTTCGAAATCGATGATGCGGGGATAGGCGCTGGCGCCCGCCACGATCAGCTTGGGACGATGCTTTTTGGCCAAATCGGCGGCCTGGTCGTAGTCGATGGTCCCGGTTTCCTTTTTGACGCCGTAATGGACGAAATTGAACAGCCTGCCCGAAAAGCTTACGGGACTGCCGTGGGTCAGGTGCCCGCCGTGGGCCAGGTCCATTCCCATCACCGTGTCGCCCGTCTGCAAAAGGGCGAAATAGACCGCCATGTTGGCCTGGGAGCCCGAATGTGCCTGAACGTTGGCGTATTCGGCGGCGAAAAGCTTCTTGGCGCGTTCGATTGCCAGGGCCTCGGCCCGGTCCACGTATTCGCACCCGCCGTAGTATCGCTTCTGCGGATAGCCCTCCGCGTACTTGTTGGTCATCACGCTGCCCTGCACCGCCATGACCGCCCTGCTCGCGACGTTTTCGGATGCGATCATCTCCAGCGTCGTCGATTGTCTTTCGAATTCGAGGGAAATAGCCTCCGCTATTTCCGGATCCACATTTTCAATCGTTCCCATCAGTTTGACATCCACCGCCTTGCCCTCTTCTGATAATTCCATGCCCCGTCCGCCTGGAAGGGGGTTGTTTCAGGATCGTTTTGCGCACAGTTCCGTCAGATCGATCCGGTCGATCTTGTCGAGCCGCTTTTGGTGCCTTCCGCCTTCGAAAGGGGTCTCCAGCCACAGCCTGACGATTTCCAGAGCCAGGACGTCGCCGATCACGCGTCCCCCCAGAACCAGAATGTTGGAGTCGTTGTGCTGGCGCGCCATGATCGCGGTGAACATGTCCGAGCACAGCGTCGCGCGCACACCCGGAAACTTGTTGGCCACGATGGACATGCCGATTCCAGTTCCGCAAATCAGAATGCCGCGCGAAAACTCCTTCCTGCACACCGCCGACGCCACCTCGATGCCGAAATCCGGGTAATCCACCGAATTCTCGTCGAATGTTCCGGCATCCTTGACCTCGATTTCCCTCGCCTGCAAAAACTCCTTGACCTTTTCCTTCATCGCAAATGCGGCATGGTCGCACCCGATGATGATCGGCACCTTGTTTTCCGTCATTTGTTCGATCACCCTGCGCTTTTTATTTGTTCTTCCTTAATTTAAACGCGAACCTCCAACCGAAAATCAACCCATAGCTATATAGGCATGCGGTTGGAATCGCAAGAAAAAAAAACAATCCCGGTTCGACCGGGATTGTTTCGTCAAACAATTTTCATCCTTTTGGACGGTTTGTTATCGCTTGGCTCGTTTACGATCCGTTGTCCGCATACTTCTTCAAGATCAGGGAGGCGTTGGTTCCGCCAAAGCCGAAGGAATTGGTCATGGCGATGTCGATATCGGCCTTTCGGGCCTTGTTGGGCGTATAATCCAGGTCGCACTCCTCGCCGGGGTTGTCCAGGTTCATGGTGGGCGGAATGATGCCGTTTTTGATCGTAAGCGCCGTGAAAACGGTCTCGATGCCGCCCGAGCCCCCCAGCAGGTGCCCTGTCATGGACTTGGTCGAGCTGATCGCCACTTTGTGGGCGTACTCCTTGAAAACGGCCTTGATCGCCCGGGTTTCGTACAGGTCGTTGATCTGCGTGGACGTCCCGTGGGCGTTGATGTAATCGATCTGGTCGTACCTGATTCCGGCGTCGTCAAGGGCCGCCTGCATGCAGCGCGAAGCACCGCTTCCGTCGGGCGGGGGCGAAGTCATGTGGAAACCGTCCCCGCTCATGCCGTATCCGATCATTTCGGCCAGGATGTTCGCGCCCCTTTCCAGCGCGCTTTCCAAGGATTCGATGATCAGGATGCCGCATCCCTCGCCCACCACGAACCCGTCGCGGTCCCTGTCGAAGGGGCGCGACGCCCTTTCCGGCTCGTCGTTTCTGGTGGAAAGGGCCTTCATGGCATTGAATCCGGCGATGCACGTTCCCGTGATGACCGCTTCCATCCCTCCTGTGATCATGGCGTCCGCCTTGCCGGTCTTGACCAGTTCGTAGGCGTCGCCGATGGCGTGCGCGCCGGCCGCGCAGGCCGTGGCCACGGACGCGTTGGGTCCCTTGGCCCCGAAATGGATGGATACGACCCCGGGGGCCATGTTGCCGATGATCATGGGAATGAAAAAGGGGCTGACTCGCCTGGGCCCTTTCTTGGCCATGGTTTGAAAATTTTCCTCCAGAGTGGCGAGTCCTCCCAGGCCGCAGCCGGTCAGAACGCCGATCCTGTCTTCGTTGGAGCTGTCGATCTTATACCCGGAATCCTCCAGCGCCATGCGGGTGGCCGCCACGGCGTACGCGATGAACCGCTCCGTTCGCTTGGCTTCCTTTTTGGGAAGAAAATCCTCCGCGCGGAAATCCTTGACCTCTCCGGCAATCTGTGTCTGATATTCGCTCGCGTCGAAGCGAGTGATCCTGCAAATCCCGGATTTGCCCGCGCAAAGCGCGCTCCAGGATTCCTCCACGCCGATTCCGAGAGGCGTTATCAATCCAACGCCCGTGACTACCACACGCCTGTCCAAAAGCACCTCCTTTATTGCTGCCTAATCAGGAGTTCGCATTGATATAATCGAGAGCGTCCTTCACCGTCACCAGCTTTTCGGCGTCCTCGTCGGATATGTCGATGTCGAACTCCTCCTCCATGGACATGATCAGTTCCACCAGATCCAGGGAATCCGCACCCAGATCGTCCACGAAAGAAGCTTCCGGCACCACTTCCGCCGCTTCCACTCCCAGTTTTTCCGCTATGATTTTCTTGATTTTATCCTCGATGGACATGAAAATACCTCCGCACTAAAATTTTTTATATTGATATAGAAACGTTCTTTTTTATATGTACATGCCGCCGCTGACATGAAGGACCTGCCCCGTGAGGTAGGACGCCTGGTCCGACGCCAGAAAGGAGACGCAGGCCGCCACATCCTCCGGCTGCCCAGCTCTTCCCAAGGGAATCTGAGCCAGAAATGCGTCCTTGACATTCTGCGACAGGACCGCTGTCATGTCGGTTTCGATGAAGCCCGGCGCCACGGCGTTGACCGTCACGCCCCGGGGGGCCAGTTCCTTGGCCGACGACTTGGTCAGACCGATGATTCCCGCCTTGGAGGCGGAATAGTTGGCCTGGCCGGGGTTGCCGATCACGCCCACCACCGAGGCGATGTTGACAATCCGTCCGCTCCGCTGTTTCATCATGATCTTGGCGGCCGCGCGACTGCAAAGAAACGTCCCTTTCAGGTTCACCTCGATCACGCTGTCCCACGCGGCGGTCTTCATCCGGACCAGAAGACTGTCCCGGGTAATGCCCGCGTTGTTGACCAGGACATCCACGCGACCGGTCTCGCCCATGATTCCGTCGAAGAACTCGGCGACTTCGTCCTCGGAAGCGACGTTCACGCTCTTGCTCGAAGAACTCGCCCCCGCCTCGGCGACCATTTTTTCGGTCTCGGCGGCGGCCGCCGCCTCCCCCTCCGGGTCGCCGGGGTTGAAATAGTTGAAGTAGATATGCGATCCCGGCTTCGCCAGGGCCAAGCAGATGGAACGTCCTATGCCCCTGGAGCCGCCTGTCACCACCACCGTCGGCTGGTCTTTTTCCGGCATGTTTTACCTCTCGAAAATAATGTCCGCCACCCGGTCCATGTCTTCGAACAGTCCGGGATAACATCCCGCCAGGCGGCCGCAAGATATGGATTCCATGATTTCCGCCACCTTGCCCTCGTCGAATTTTCCCGACCCCATGACGATTTTCGTCGCGTTCTGCGCCACCAGCGACGCCGTCTCCGACGCGTAGATTCTGGACATGAGCCTGAACTTTTCCGCCGATGCGTCGCCGTCGTCCGTCAATTTCCGGGCTTTTCTCACCATCGCCGCAGCCGCCTCCACCGACGCCATCATGTCCGCCAGGCAGAACATCGCGTACTGCTGTTTGGTCAGACGGTTCTCGTGGACCAGGTTGACGACATCGTTCAACGCCTTGGCCGAAAGCGACACGAACTGCGCTCCCAAATCGTTCTTTTCGCCGTGGATTTCCGCCATCTCCCGCTCGATGGAACCGTAGTGCTCGCCCTTGCTCTTTCGGGTGGCCTTCCAGCGGAACGTGCTGACGATGCTCTGCTGGATCTCGCTGGTCCCTTCGTAGATGCAGGTGATCTTGACGTCGCGCTTGATCTTTTCCACTTCGTATTCGTGGATGTATCCGTAGCCGCCCAGGGCCTGCATGGCGTCGTCGGCGAAATCGTTGGCGTATTCGGTGGCCAGAAGCTTCCCGATGGCGCCCTCCACCTGCAAATCGACCTCGCCGGAATCCAGACGCACGGCGATTTCATCCATGTATGTGGAAGCCGCCGTAAGACGAACGGCGTGGGGGACGACGAGCTTGTGGGTGTAGCCCTGCTTTTCCGACAAGGGCGTGCCGAACTGGATGCGCTCCTTGGCGTAGGGAATCACGATGTCCATGGCGCCGTCGGCCGCGCCCAGGGCCATGGCCGCGACCATCAGCCGCGTGTAGCCGAAGACTTGGTTGGCCTGCTTCAAGCCCAGTCCGGGAACGCCCCCGATCAGGTTGCCCGCCGGCACTGTCACGTCCTCGAAAACCAGCGGGGAGGTGTTGGAAGCCCGGATGCCGTGCTTCTCCTCGCCCTTGGCCTGGGTGAATCCCTCCATGCCCTTTTCAACAACGAAAAAGCTCGGGCCGTCCGGCGTGTTCGCCAGGACCGTGACCAGATCCGCGTAGCCGCCGTTGGAGATGAACTGCTTGGAACCGTTGATTTTATAAGCGGTGATGTTTCCGGCGTCGTCAACAACCGGGTCCGCCTTGGTCTTCAGGGCCGCCAGGTTGCTGCCCGCGCCGGCCTCGGTGACCCCGTACGCCACCAGGCAATCGCCCTCGGCGATGGTTCCCAGCCACTGTTCCTTCTGTTCCTCCGTAGCGCCAACCAAAATCGGGTCGGACCCCAGCTGGATCGCGAAAAACGCCGTCGAAACCCCGAGGCAAATCTTGGACAGCTCCCGGACCACCGCGCAGGTGTCCCTCGCTCCGCCGCCCATGCCGCCGAACTCCTCCGGTATGAACAGCAGTTGAAGACCGATGTCCGGCCCCAGCATCTCGCGGATGATCTCCTCGGGGAAAACCTCCTCCTTGTCGAATTCAAGGATCTTGTCCTTGGTCAAAAGCCGCTTTCTCACTTGGCCGATCGTATCCACCACCATCTGGCGGGATTCGTCGTCCAAGCCCGCTAAATCCGTCATCTGTGATTAAACCTCTCCCTCTGTAACCTCTCGGTCTTTGTATTTTCCGCAACTGGGACACGCGTGATGGGGAAGCTTGGGTTCTCCGCATTCGGGGCACGTGGTTACGTTGGGGGCGTCCTTCTTTTTGTGGGTCCGACGCTTGTCCCGTTTCGATTTAGACGTTTTATGTTTTGGTACTGCCATTGCCATTCTCCTAAGGGTTTGAAATTAAAAGAAATACGCACATTCTCGAAATACTCGCAATGAGACCTTAGTTAAGTAATTGAAAAAAAGTCGGTTGTCAAGAATTTTAAAAACTTTTTTTTTGAAACAGGCACTTGTACTCTCATTTCCGATGTGTTAGTGACGATTATCGGAAAAGACGCCGATTCGGCCCCGGTTCATCCGAGGCGCTGAAATATCGGTCTTTGCAAGCTGATCGGCCCCGCGTCCCGCAGCGAAGAAAACCTTTCTTTTCGCAAGCGCGAGACCCGACGACGGATTTTCGTCCAAAATGCGCCCGAAACAACGGACGCCGGGCCGAATTTCTTGCATATACCTAATAAAAGCGTTTTCTCAAGACAAACAGGAAAACATCTAGAAAGGTGATACACATGAGCGACATACGAACGCGCTTTGCGCCCAGCCCCAGCGGGTATCTTCATATCGGCGGCGCCCGCACCGCCCTGTTCAACTGGCTGCACGCAAGGCACAACAACGGAAAATTCATTCTCCGAATCGAGGACACCGACGTGGCCAGGAGCACCCGGGAGTCCGTGGATGCAATTTTCGAAGCCCTGGAATGGCTGGGGATCGATTACGACGAGGGGCCTTTTTTTCAATCCGAACGTTCGGATATATATAAGGAGCATCTGGAAAAACTGGTGGAGTCCGGCCACGCGTACTATTGCACGTGCAGTCCCGAAGAGGTCCAGGCCATGCGGGAACGGGCCAAGGAAACCGGCGGAAAGCCCAAGTACGACGGCACCTGCCGGGACAAGGGGCTGAAAAAAACCGAGGGTGCCGTGATCCGGTTCAAGTCGCCGCTGATCGGCACCACGGTCCTGGAGGACATCGTGAAGGGAAGCATCGCCTTCCAGAACGCCGAGCTGGACGATTTCGTCATCCAGCGAAGCGACGGCATGCCCACCTACAATTTCGCCGTGGTGATCGACGACATCACCATGAACATCAACACGGTCCTGCGGGGCGACGACCACGTCATGAACACCCCGAAACAGATCCTCATCTACAAGGCCCTGGGCGCTGCCCTGCCGACCTTCGGCCACCTGCCCATGGTGCTGGGCGCCGACCGTTCCAGGCTCTCCAAGCGCCACGGTGCCATGTCCTCCACCGCGTACAGGGACATGGGGTACCTGCCGGACGCCGTTTTGAATTATCTGGTCCGCCTGGGATGGTCCCTGGGCGACGAAGAATTCTTCACCCGCGAAGACCTGGTTCAAAAGTTCAACATAGACAACATCGGAAAAGCCGCCGGAATCTTCAACCCGGAAAAGCTCACGGCATTGAACGCGGACCACATCCAGGCCACACCGCCGGAAAAACTGGCCCCGCATCTCCTGCCGTTTTTAAAAGAAAAGGGATACCCGGCCGAAAACGACCAGTACCTGCGCGAAATCATCCCCACGCTCAACACCCGCAGCAAGACCCTGATCGAAATGGCCGACGGCGCCGCGTTCTATTACGAAAACGATGTCGAATTCGAAGAAAAAGCCGCCAAGAAATTTTTGAAGGCCAACGTCCTGGGACCCTTCGCCATGCTCAAGGACAAGTTCGCCGCCATGGACGATTTCAGCCAGGAAAGCCAGGAGGCCGTCTTTACGGAAATCATGGAAAAATTCGATTTGAAGTTCGGCAAGATCGCCCAGCCCCTGCGCGTCGCCCTGACCGGAAAGACCGTCAGCCCGGGAATCTTCGAAATCATCGAGGTGCTGGGAAAAGACCGGGTCCTGCCCCGGCTGGAAAAGGCCGTCGCATATATGCAAGAGCGCACGGACGCCTGAAAACGCGGTTCATCGCGGATTTTTGGGGAGCGGAAAAGGTAACCAGAGCTTCCAGCTCTGGTCCCATATTGGGAATACGCCGTCGCTTGCAAGCCAAGGCATGCCAAGCCTGGATGGCCTGGTTACCATCGACACGCCTTTTCCCACAAATCCGCGATTGTCCAAAAACGCCGCCACCGAGGTAGCCAGACCATCCTGGTCTGGCCCCCTCAAGGCAACCTGCCAAACTGGTCCGGCATGCGTATCGAAAAACGTTATGCGGTTTCGCGATGCAAACACGGCGATACCGTCGCCGTCATCCCATCCATGGACCGAAAAAAAATAAAATTCGGGGTTGACTCCGAAAAAAGTTTCTGTATAATAGTGGCTTCATTCGCTGGGAGATCGTCCAGCGGCAGGACTACGGACTCTGACTCCGTCAACCAAGGTTCGAATCCTTGTCTCCCAGCCACACGAATACAAGGGGTTGCGCTTCAAAACGCAACCCCTTTTGTATTTTGACAGGAGGATCTGGGTGAAAATCTCTAACATCGTTCTCCGGAATTTCAGGAAATACGAACACGCCCGTTTCAATTTCCACAAAAACCGATCCCAAATCGGACCAGAAGGCGTTCGAAAGATGGTTTAAAAAGCTGTCCTATTCCGAATTGCAAAAAAGAAAAGAGATACCCGCACTTAAAGCGGTTCAATCGGCCGTTCTCGACTGTATTCCGGTAGTTGATAATTTTTATCACGATACGGATTTGGACCAAATCATGGTCTGTATTCATGATCAGGGATGGATGCCGTTCAACTATCTGAGCGACGGTTTCCGCAGCATGGTGGCTATGGCTGCGGATATCGCCTATCGTGCGTCTCTTCTCAATCCGCATCTGGGTGAAGATGCCGCGAAAGAAACCAGTGGGATCGTGCTGATCGACGAAATCGACCTGCATCTGCATCCAAAATGGCAGCGTCGAATCGTACGAGAATTGCAGTCGGCTTTTCCGGACCTGCAATTCATCGCCACCACCCATTCTCCTTTCATATTGCAATCCCTCGATCCTGGGGAGGTTGTCGATCTCAATTCGACCACGGATATGCGGGACGTGGAATCGTGGAGGGAGGGTATCGCCGCGCCAGGTCCGGGAAATCCGTTCAGCAACCGTTCCCTCGAAGATATCGTCGAAGAGGTTATGGGCATACCTGTCCCGCAGAGAAGCTATCGTTATCAACAAATGTACGAAACGGATAGCATCCTTTGACAGATCCCGCCGCATCGGACAGACGCTGGAACAATCGGCGGGAAGCTTGGGATATCGCCGTTGAATCCAAACAGGATCTCGAAACCAACGACACTCCGGAAATGAGGCGGCAAATTATCCGATCCGCCACCGCAAGAGGTTACTGGAGCGTCTGGATGACTGTTTTCGAAGACGATCCCGATATGCTCGAAAGGCTGATAGAATCTTTCCCTGGTACTTGCGCGGACTGTTTCGACGACCAATTCAGACCGATTCGGCGTATCGGAGGCTGGTGCTGATTTTACCCGAAAACACAGGATTCTATTCGGCTATGGATTTCAACAGCGCATCCCTGGCATCCGAATAGAACTGGATGTCCACCTTGGTCGCCATGTCGTCGGACAGGTCGAAGAGCTGTCGTCGGCAGGCAACCGGGCAGAGCAGGGAGGTCGCGCCTTTTTCCACGGCGATTTCCGCGATGGCAACGGCGTTGTGGACTGGTTCTATGGAACCTCCGAGGGTGATTTCGCCCACGATGATCAGGCCGCCCCGGACGCTTTTTTTCAGCAGGGCCGTGCACATGGCGATCAGGGCGGCGACGCCGAGTTTGGCGCCGGACTTGGCGGCGTCGAAAGCCCTGAGTTGTAACGTGAATTCGTGGTGCCTCGGGTTTTTGTCCCCCACGAGTCGCATGGCCCGGGCGTAGAGGTTTTGTTCGGCGTAGCCCGCGCTCTCCTTGAACGCGGGAGGAACCGGTTTGTTCAATATGCGGACGCCGGAACCGGGGCCTTCGTTCACCTCGATACGAAACAAGCCGGGGTGTTCCTCCATGCCGCCTGGGCTGATGCACCAGACCTGGCCGGGCTCCAGCGGGTCTCCTCCGATGCTGTTTTCGCTTTGCAATTCGGGGGTCGCCACGAACTTTTCGATGCCGTCGTCGCCCAGAACATAGCTGAAATGGGTGTTTCTGAATTCGGCGGCCCCGATTCGCTTTTGCTGCTCCTTGACTCTTCTTCGGGCTTCCAGGGCGATTCTCGCGGCCCATTCGAGTTCCTCGTCCGTCACCGGCGCGGTTTCGTCCGGGCGCAGCAGTTTCAAAAGACCGCTGACGGTCTTGTTGACGGCGTTTATGTCCCGGCCGCTCAGCGCTCCTCCGTAAACGAGGCGGTTGTGCAGGGCCGAGACCCGGCTTTGCTCCCGGAGGCGGCTCATGCATTCCGAAAGAAAGTCGCTGACCAGGCCGAAATGGTCTGTGAGCATTTCGGTTTTGATCTTGGGAACGTCCCAGCCGGGAAGGTAGGCGTGGAGGCGATCCATGAAGGCGGTGTCGTCGCGCATCTCCTTGGGCAGAGGTCCCAGCAGGTGGCCGATTCTCTGCTGATGCTCCACGTCCACGTCGAAATTTCCCACCATCACGATGCTTCCGTCGGCCCGGATGCTCTCCTTGCCCCGGCTGAACTCCCCGGATTCCATGTAGCCCTTCATGATGTTGACGCCGTCCTTCTGGTCGAAGGAGATGCCCGAAATTTCATCGAAGCACACCACGTCGTACTGGCAAACCAACCCCCTTCTGCCGGTGGCCATGTTGACGAACATCCTCGCCACGGTGGCCTTGCCCCCGGAAATCAGGTGGGCGTAGGGCGAAACCTGCTGAAACAGATGGCTTTTTCCCGTGCCGCGAGGGCCGAGTTCCACCAGGTTGTAGTTTCGTTCCACGAAAGGGACCATTCGGAGAAAAAAGGCGTTCCTGCTTCTCTCGGAGAGTCCGTCCGCGTGGATGCCGATGCTTCTGAGCAAAAATTCCTTCCATTCGTCCGCAGCGAATGCGTTTCGGGCCTTTGCCAGGATATCCAGAACGTTTCGCTTGGACAGCTGAATTTCGCGCAAGGCATCGATACCGAATGGCCGTCCGTTTTTTTCCCTGGCGATGGCCGCGTCGTAGGAGATGGTCACCTCCGCGTAGAATCCGCCGGTGAGCATCCGTTCGTGTTCGTTGACCAGCGCGGAACCGATTCGAGCGTCTGTCAGCTGGAGGCTCGGGAGTGTAGCCAGGTACGAGTCGGTTTTGGCGTCGAGCCTGGCGCTGATCAGGTCGATGATCTTGACCTGGCCCTTTTCCCTGGCGTGGGCCTTGAAAAGTTCTTCCTCCCCGGCCTTGACCGTCCTGGACTTCAGCTGTCTCTGCACGATCTCCAGGCCCTCGTCGATCTCTTCCTCGTCCACGCTGGCGCAATATCTTCCGAGAAGAAACTCCACGACATAAGTCGGCACGGGAAACTGGCGGCTGAACGTGCGCACCAGGTCCTTTCGCACCAGGTATCCGTCCAGAACGGACGCGGCAAGCCTGTCTATGTGGTCCAATTCCATTATTCCGGGTCTCCGCCTATGACTGTTTTCAGTTGCGCGACGATATCGTTGCTATCGTCGATAACGACGATGAACGCTTCCAAACCGTCCAGTTCCTCGTTTTCGATCACAACGGACGCGATTCCGTTCTCCTTGACCGGTTTGACATTCATGACGGCGCTGGTCTCCGGATTGCCCGCCTGGGTGCGGATATCCATGGACAGCCCCGAAAAATCGCCGTCCAAGGCCGCTTTGCACCGGAGGCCCTTCCAGACAACGTCCGTGATGTCGACTTGGGCGTCGGATTTTTCCGGCTTGCCCGGCAGAACGGTCAGCTCCAGAGTCAAACACTCCTGGAGGCTCAAGCCGCCGTGGGCGTATTGTTCTCCCTTTTTGTAGCAGCAGATTCCCGAAGCCAAAGCGAAATGGCGGCTCGGGTCCCAATACCAGGGATAAAGACTTTCATCGGCGAGCGCTCCTTCCTTGATCGATGCGCATCGTCCCCACTTGCTCTCGACGAGGGCGGCGGGCAGCTCGATCTTGGGAAGGCCACCGGGCATCAAGAGCCATCCGTGGTCGGTGACGACCCGTACGGTTTTCCATCCGGCGTCGAACAGCTGCTCTATTGCTTCGCATATCTCCGATACCGTGCTTTCCAGGTTGAGGGCGATCTTCCACCCTCGTTCGTGCCCATCGCGGTCGATGTCTCCGATCTCTTTCCAGGCAAGTCCCTTGCCGTCGCCCGTATCGTCTTTTTCCAACACGGTCCAGCCGTTTTCCCCGAGCAGTTTTTTGAAGTGATAGCCGCCCTTCAAAGATTGCCCTGTTTCGGCGACGCATGGCTCGAAATCCGGGTCCTTTTCCCGCCCGTTTATCCATTTCGAGACCGGCGATACGGCGGGCTTGCACGTGGCGGTTACCGAGGGCAGGGCGGACCAGTTGGCTTTTTCCTCCACTTTGCAATTTTTTCGAGACAAGGCCGCCGACAGCTTCTTGGCCAGGTCGAACCGCAATCCGTCCACGAAGAGAATGCATGTTCCACTCTTTGGTTCAGCACCCTCGCGGTCCCGAAGATTGTCGGCGGGATAGCCGGATTCGTCGGCAAGCTTTTGCAGATAAAGAGAAGATTCCTCGAGCCAAGGCAAGTAGACCGTCCGGACCGCTGCGGCGACCGCTTCCAGATTTTCCTTGCAATCGACGAAGGACAGGGCGTTCAGCACTGCCGCGTCCGCTTTCCATCCGAATTGCATGTAGCCGGAAGCCAGATCCTCGCAATCTCCGCCCGCCAGGCCTTTTTTCGTGTGCTCGGCCAAATTCGCCAAGTGCTTCAAAGCGAGTGCCAGGGGAGATTCGCCGATCTCCGCCCACACCAGTTTTCGACGGTCCCGGTCCTGCTTTTCCAGCTCGACAACCCTTTTTCGCGCCTGATGGGCCGGCAAACCGGCCAGGGCTTTCAACGACTGACGAAGATATCGCTCCTGGGATTCGTTCCATTGGGGCCAAGTGCCGTGGGTTTTGGAATTGGAGAAAAGGTCCAGTTCGGGCATTTGGCATTTGCGAATATTGGCGGGGATGTTCGGATAGCGGTTGGGGGCCTCGCAGAAACGCTCCCAAACCGGATGCCAAGGCCCCTGGTTGGAGGCCAGCTTTCCCGCCCCGGCCACAACGCCTTGGCTTTCCGGGTCGAACGCGAGCTGCGATTTGCAAACTTCCACGAAAGCCGTCCATTCGTTTTCGTCCCTGCGCTCCTTGAACGCCTCTCCCGAATCGAGCCAGTGCAGCAAGTCGCGGACCGGGTCCCCGCCGGTCAGCAGGGTGTGGAAATAATCCTTGTCCAGGCGCCTGCCTCTCAAATGATCGGCGTTTTCGTCGATCAGGCGATAGAGCGCGATCTGCATGGCGTTCCTGGTCTGGCTGTCCTGCGCGACATCGAGCCCCAGGCCCCCCTGGTCCGATTTCAAAAACGCCAGGATGGTCCAGTCCTTGGCGTTCACCTGGGACCAGATTGTCCCCCGGTATTGCAGTTCCGCAAGGGGTTTCAAATGGTCCGGGCAATTTTCCACGGCCCGCAGGTCCTGCCTGCTCACGCCCGGCAGATAGAGAATCGGCGGCTTGTCCTCGGGCAAGATGACGTCTTCGATTTGTCCGGCGATCACGCATCGAAACCAGATGGCGGGGCCGGTCCGGTTTTCCGGGTCGTAGTCGCCCAGAACGAAGAATTCGGCAAGCTCCATCTTCAAACGGGGAACGACGGCCTCCCACTGGCGAGTGCTGTCGGTCCACAAAATGCACGCCGGGGCCGTTTGCACGTCGGGGTTGTGGACGGCGGCGCTTCTCAATTCCTTTATCAGAGCATCGATGATTCTCATGGGGTTTCCTTTGTATTCTGCAATTCTTCAAGCAAATCGCCCCTTCTAAATGTAGCGGCCAAACGTTGCCAAGACACTTTCCCCGTTCCGTACAAACGCTTGATAGCCTCGTCGATCATCGCGACCGCCCGATGGTAGAAATCTTCGCTTTTCTTTTCAAACAAACTCTTCGCCTGCTCGAAAGCAAGATGGTCTAGCTGGGAAAGCTCAATACCCATTTCATCGAGCAAATATTTTCCCATCAGCATGGCCAAAAAGCAAGAAGCGTATGCCGTGAAAGCCGGGGCGTCCTCGGGCGGTCTGCGGCGCTTGTTTTCGGCGTACCGAAAGACGAGCACGGCGATGATCGCCTGGGCGGCGTTCAAGTCGTCGCTGAATATGATGTCGTAGAGTTTCCCGAAATGTTCGCGTCCGTGGAATTTAGCCTGGTGTGGGCGTTTTCTCCAAACGGAGAGCACGGCGACCGCCGCAGTGGCGCTGCTGATATCCGCAGGTCCCTTGGAAGCTTCTCCTCGATGTCTGCGATAGACAAACCCGAGATCTCCGATGGCTGTCTCCAGCTTTTTCTGGACCGGATCGTTGGAACGTAGGTCACGCAAATCCACGGGGTTCTGGCTGTTTGTGGCGTATGTGATGTTGCGTATCGTTTCGGCGGAGTCGCTCGGCAGCTCGTACAGACGGACCAGCACGTATGCTTTTTCCATATTCGTCAGGGGCTCGGAAAGATCGGCGAGGGTGGCTTGGATCGTCTTGCAGGTTTGTCCTCCGTTGATGATCTGAAGTCTTTCCGCCCTGACCTGGTAATCGCCTCCCTGAAGCGCGTTGTAGGCGAAATGCTTGCAAAGCAACGTGATTCCGTTGTTGTAGAAATAGAAATTTCCCCGTTCGGATTCGTTTCTTAGTGTGTGTTCGATGCCCCGATTGACCCGGTTGCCGCGAAGGCCCAAAAAACGACGAATGTTTCGTTCCAGGAGAAGGTCGCCGTGACGGTCGAAGAGCTTTTCGATTTCGCTCACTTGGATTTTTCCGACAAGGACCCGGCAGAAGTCCAAGTCTTCCACGACGGCTTTGCCCGACAGGCGAAGGGTTTCGTCGATATGTTTCGGTGCCTGAAGCAAGCCTACGATTGTATCGTGGTTTACATGTTCGAATTCGACCTGGTCTTCGGGAAAACCGCTGCCTTCGAGGAGTTGTTGCACCGCGTCGGACCATTTCAGGCCGTTGTTGCACAAAACGGCCCGAACATGGGGAATGCTCCCGTCGCGAACCAGCGAGCGGATTTCCTCAATACGCATTTTCAGCGCGAGGTTGGTCGTGAAAACGGCGTCCGGGTCGAAAATGCAGCGGATCGCCTGGATGATTTTCTCCACCCCGGACTGCGGGAAGTTGGAATCGCCCAAGAGCTTTCGCTTGTATTTTCCCTGGAACAAAGTTACGGGGAATTCACCTTCTTCCACGTCTCCGATATGAAGCGCGTCGATTCCGAAATCGTTTCCGCCTTCGGTGAGACAGTCCAAGGCCTCGTCGTCGGAAAGGTCCAGGACGGTCTTGACCGTTAGGAACACGAATGCGGCGGAACGTTTTCTGTCCTTGTCCTTTCCGACGTTCAACCTTTTTTCGAACTCGGAGGAAAAGTCCTCGGCGAGTTTTCTCACACGTTGATCGACAATGCCGACGTTGATGCTCATTTAGGTCTCCTTGTTTCCCTCTATCCGATAACGGCATTGAGATGATCGGAAAATCCTATTCCGATACCTTCCAGGCATAATATGCTCAACTGGATCTCTTGGATTTTGGAATAATATTTCTCGGATATCGCCGCTTTCTTTAGACAAACTCCGAATTCCATCGATGCATTCGACATTTCCATGGTCGGCCAAGCCAATAATTTTAATACTTTGTTCTTTGCATATTTCCACGAGTTTCCGGTTGTATTCATCCTCGTCAAGTCCGTGATCTTCGCCCCTGTATCGAATGTAGCCCGCTGGATTGACTTGCAGAGCGCATTTCCAGAATCGCGCCTTCGAATATCGCTCCTTCATTTTTCACCATCCATCTTTTTCGTTAAGCGCGCCTCCTTTTTCTCCGCGATGGTCAGATGATGGTCGTTAATCCGATCACCTTTCTTGCCGCCGTATTTCGGGCCGAGGTCGTACCATGGTGATGATGAGACGTCTTTTCCACGATCTTTGCCCCATTTTATGTTCGGCTTGTCCCTCAAAACACCCGCTCCTTTTTTCTTTATGTCGGGAACCGTCATGAAAGGACGGATATTGAGGCGAACGCCGTCGTTCAAGTCGGGGTTCCATCCTATGGGCTGTTCTTCGATGGGTTTCCAGCGAACGAAAATATCGTAGGGCGCTTCTCCTTCGAGGATTAATTCGAGGCGCTTTTTCAAGGCTTCTGCGGCTGCGAGTTTCTCCTCGGCACCGTCTATACCGTCGGCCATATCTTGCCTCTGGCACCTGATCCAGTCGCCCAGATACGTATAAATGAGAGTTTCGAGGTTCTTGTAATCAAGCTTGTGGTAATTTACGAGAGCGGCGAAACCGTCGGGGAGACCGTCCCAGATGTGCCAAATGAACGGGCGGTTTTGGAATAGCTTGCAGTGCTGGGAGAAGAACTTGTCGCGAAGCCAGGATTCCATGGATTTTCCTGCATGGTCGGCTTGCTTGAGAAGTTCGGACTTTCTTGATGGCGACCATTCGTTTCCGTAAGCTTCTGCCAACAGGTTTTCCAGGCGGTCTTCGGCGTTCATTTCGCCGCGTACCGGCGGGATGCAGACGATACCGTCTTCGTCCGCGTAAGGCCAAAGCTCCTTGGAACGTTCAACAAG
The DNA here is from genome assembly GCA_963674505.2 of Desulfobacterales bacterium. Taxonomy (GTDB): domain Bacteria; phylum Desulfobacterota; class Desulfobacteria; order Desulfobacterales; family SKZT01. The sequence goes on along the minus strand of CAXXIG010000001.1, from coordinate 2,261,374 downwards.
CTCCCAAGCTTCGTCAGCCAGCTCCATGCCCCCTGCGGTAACCAGACTATCATGGTCTGGCGCGTCGGAGGTAACCGGACCATCTTGGTCTGGTGCGGTCCGCAAATCTTCTGGAGCAGGCTCCTTCTTCCCGCGAGGCCAGGATTGTCTGGTTACCATATATTCCGCAGGCCAGCGGTAACCGAGAAGACGTGCGATTGCTACGTGCAAAACGGTGTTCTCCGAGCGTTTGGGTCCAAGAGCAGTCCACTTTTTATCTTTGTCCCAAATTACCGAATCGCAGGGGTGGCCGTGGAAGATCCATTGTGTGGGGTCATCGGAATAGGGCTTGGGGAGTCCATTGGGATATTTTTCTTCTGCAATTTTTGCCCAACGGTTCACGTCGAAGGGAACTTTTACCAAGGTTGCATTAGTTACGTTTAATTTTTGATCGATTCGACGAACAGAACCATGGTACTCCGACGAGGAACAAAAGCACCAAATGGCTGGCAGGTTGATAACGTTGTGTGGAATAATAGGGGAGCAACTAATATCGAATGAATCTCCCATGTATATTGTACATGAAAGTGTTCCCATCATGCTTATTACAACACCTTTTTTTCCCCAAGCAGATTCCCCCTGAATCCTCGCTCTGGGATTTTTTCGATGTTGTTCTCCATTACTATCCCAATAGAAGATGTGACTCCTTCCAGAAAAGTGTATCGTAGTATCGACTGTATTTTGAAGAAATATCCATTTAGTAGATTTGTATGTCTCCCAAAAATTAAAACGAAATCTTAGTGAGTCACCACCGTGCATTCCGTTTAAAGCCACAGAATATTGATCGAGAAGCGGGCCTTTAGTTTCATGAAAATTGATTTTAGTATCTGGATTATCTAACTGCTTAGATTGTTTCACGCTTTTAATTTCAAAAAGCTGCAAAGCAGAGTCTTTTTTCTTGTAAGGGCGGCATTCGGATACATCCACTCCCCGAAGGTAACCAGACCATTCTGATCTGGCCCCCTTTAAATTTCCATTCCAGAGCTGGAAGCTCTGGTTACCCTTGCGGCGGCTTAGGATTATGAGGATTGCCTGGACGACTTCGCCGCTGATCGTCTCGAAAGCGCCAGGACCCAACCTTGCAATGAAGTTCCAGTTTTCGTTTTTCAGCAACTTTTCCCGAAATTTTTTATAGGTTGTGAGAAAAAGCCAGTTTTGCGGAAGAACGATACTTGTTGTCCCTCCTGCTTCGCACATTTGCAGACAACGTTCGAGAAAAACGGTCGCCAAATCGTTTTTCGCTTCTTTATAGCGTTGCGCACAATATTTATGAAGCTTTTCGCTCTGCTTTCCACGAAGCAGATAGGGGACGTTGGTAATAACCCATTTGTATTTTTGGACGAGCAGTTGGGTGCATTTCGCCAAGCCTTGGGCGAGAACACCGCTTTCCCGTGTTTCCTCGCTTTGATCATTTTTAAGAGCTTGGTCGAGCAAAGGTACTATCGAGTCCCAATCGATCAGAGATGCAACTTCCGCTTTCGCGGGATCGATCAGACTGCCTAGTACGGCAGCGTCTTTGAATTGATCGTGAAGCCAATCCAATGCAATGGGCAAATAGCTTTTGCCTGGCAAAACACGCGCCACATTTTTCCATTCGGTTTTCGGGATATGAACGGAAAGCCCCGAACAGGCGACGTTGAATTCCGGCAAGAGTCGGTATCCTCCTGCTTCGGGATACCGCCAGGCTGTCAAAGCCAAGGAAAAGGCAGCCAATTCAACGCAACGCTTGTCTATTTCCAAACCATGAATGTTTTCTGCCAAAATTCTGTCAACAGCCTTGCGAGCGGACAGATGTTCCAGTTCAATACGCATGGGAACAAGCATCAGAAAAATGGAAACCAGAAAATGCCCAGATCCGCAGCAAGGATCAACGGTTTTTAATTCTCCTATCTTTTCAGGCCAACCTTCGAAAGTTCCAGAAGCAGGTGTCCAGCTGCCGTCTTCCTGTTTAACGAAACGCAGATAATGTAACGGCACGCCCGGAATGGAAGCTTTTTGGCGGAGTTCTTCTTCGTTTTTGGCGTTTTTCAAGTCTTCAGCGCTCAAACGGCGAGCCGCCCACCAAGCGCCCAAAGAGTTGTCGAGGAGGAAGTCCACCATATATTGTTCGGTGAAAAGCTGGGTTACGGCGGGCAGTTCCCGTGCGCCGATTTTCACTCCGGCGGCGTTCACCTCGTCTTTTCTCTTCGCCTGCCAAAATTGGTACACCCAGCCGATGGAGTCGGACGCAGTGAATACTTCATCCGGCAAATCGGCGAGCATCGTTTCGAGTTTTTGCTGGTGTTCGGGCGGAAGCTCGAGTTCCAGAACTGGCGAATCCTGGCGGAAAATTTGGGGAAGCATGCGCGAGGCGTACCTGGCGGCCAGTTCCCATCCGTTTTTGGCCCCATCGTCTTCCGCCATGTCCTCGCACTCTTCGATGGTTACGGCGACCGGTTCGTCGGGGTCGGGATACATGAGAAGGTCGTTTTCGGCAAGAAAACGGGCGAACAGCATGCGATGCCAGTGTTGATAGGCGGTCTCCTCGGCCAGGAGTTCGATTTCCTGTTTTCCCGTTGCGTCGCGTTCGTCGCCAAGCTGACGGCCGTGTGCGCGAAGCCGACGACGAAGGTCCCTCTGGTCTTCCGATAGATGGGAGTACGCCTCCGAACTCTCGACTCCCATTTGTTCCAAAGCGGCGCGAGCCCCCGCTTCCGCCACTTCGCGAGCGTCTTTTACCGTTTTTTCGAGTTTGTTTCGGGATGATTTTTCAAGCGGTCGCATTTGTATCCTCAACAATCGATCATGAGTTTTCTTATGCCTTGCGGCGATATTTTTCATTTCGGGTCGGCCCCTTGGAAAAATCCTTGTTTCCACAAATATCCCATTTGGTCTCCGTCTTTCATGTATTCCACGATTTGGGGATCTTCCAACGCTCGTTTGATTTTCGTGTAGCCGTTGTCTTTTGTCAGCCAATATACCTCATCGACCTGTGCCGCATTCAAAAAGTCCGGGGAATGGGTCGATACGAACACCTGGCCCCCGCGATTCGCGTAGGAACGAAATTCCTCCGCCAACTCCCAAAGGAGTTTCGGATAAAGTTGATTCTCCGGTTCCTCGACGCATAGAAGGGGATGCGGGCTGTGGTCGTAAAGAAGTACGAGATAGGCAAACATTTTTATGGTTCCGTCGGAGACGAATTTATCGACAAACGGGTCCTTGAACGAACCGTCTTGGAATTTGAGCAACAAGCGGCCGTCGGCGGTAGGTTCGGGTGTGATTGTGCCAATGCCCGGCACACGTTCCTTCATTTTTGCAATAATTTCGTCGAAAGTGTCTTTGTGGTTGTGGAAAAGGTGGTTGGCGACGAGTTGGAGATTGTCGCCCGTGACGGACAAATGATCGGCGTAACCGGCTGCGTCCTTGCTTCCGCGAGCCAGGTTGATATGAAAATCGGAGACATGCCAGTTTTCCAAATAGTTGCGGACCGCATTGGCGGCTTTGAAACGCTGGAATTGCCCGTGGCCTTTTAAAGCGAGAATATCGGGGTTGTCCATTGTTTGCGATATCTTCCTCGCTTCTTTCATCGTCAATCCGGTATCGTCGGCGTAGGTTACGGCATATCCCCCGCCTCTTTCAAAATCGAGGAGATGAAATGGAGAACCTGAAACTTCGTCTTTTTCCGAAAGTATTTCATGGGCCACGATGGGCTTGCCGTCTTCCGATGCGATTTCCAAAATGTAGGTTAAGAAGTGATCTTCGGCATCGATTTTTAGTTCGAATTGCAGCTCGATTCGGATGGTTTCGTTTTCTTTTCCCCGACTGACCACTTCCTTGAATCCGCCGCGATTGCCGAGCGCCTTGGTGACATTGAAAGTCAAGCAATCTTTTAGAAAACCGAAGACATCGAACAGGGTCGATTTGCCCGTGCCGTTCGCCCCGACTACGATGCAGAACGGGGGGATATTCACCAGTTCGGCTTCTTGAAAAGTTTTGAAATTTTTCAATCGAATCGTTTCGATTCTCATGGTCCAATCTCCGTGTATCGGGGAAAACTTCCTTGGCAATAGGAACAGATATATCCTTGCTCCTTCATTAGAGCAGCTTTAACCGCTCTTTTCTCCACCCCACTCAATTCATCGTAGCTTGGTTGCCAATCCTCGTTTTCAAGCGCTTTCCAATCCGTAAAAACGCGAGGTTCATCGCCATTCACAACATGTTTCATTTTCCGATGATTTCCTTTCTGCGAATGAGGACGCGGGCTCTGGTCAATTCGGGATCATCTCCGATTTGTTGGTTTAAGGATGCTATTGTATCTTTGGCTCGCTCGATTTCACCTTGTTCGATCAGTTCAAACACTTCTGCAATTTCCCCCTTTATTTTGGCAGGGCGCGCATCGACCTTCATCAAATCTTCGAGAATTCTGTCCGTATTTTTCCCGTAGGACTCGTTCGCTTTTTCGTACTTGATTCCCTCCCTAGTCTGAAATAGCAGGAATATGTTATCAGGGGCAATATGGCTGACAATTTGGGGGGAATGGGTCGAAATCAAAAATTGACAATTCGGAAAGGTTTTCGGTAGACCCGAAATTACTTTGCGTTGCCATGCGGGATGTAGATGAAGATCGATTTCGTCAATAATGACAATTCCCTTGCCTTCCAATGCGTCGTTGGCGTTCGGATTGGCGATAGCCAGGCGTCTTGCCAAGTCGCCCACCATGGCCATCAAGCATTTTTCACCGTCGGAGAGCTGATCGACACGGAGTTCCCGCCCGTTCTTGGCGACTGTCATTCTGAGAGGCTTGCGCCTTACGGCGATCTGGTCGAATCCCGGAAGAAGCTGTTTGAATGCCAGCCGTACGCCTTCCAATTGGGGATCGGGAAATTGCCGTTCTTCTGGTTCGAATTGCGAGAATAGCGAGTTTTGGTATCTCCGGTTTTCGTTTTCCAAATCTTCCCGGTTCCTGAACCACTCGAAAAAGGCCCTGAAATTCGAACCGCTTGTCAGCGATTCATCGTACGTTTCCAGAATGCCAAAATCGTGCTTGCTTCGAATTCTCAATGGAATATCGAGTACCGCGCGGTTGATGGGGTAGTAGACCAACAAAGGAAGCGAACATGCATTTTCATCCTCCTTGAGACAATATCGGTATTTCTTTGCGCTACGGGCCAATTCGGAAAGATCGCTTTTGGCCTTGCCACCGGATCGTCCCTTTTTCGTTTTGACCAATTTCCAAGAAACAGGTTCATTCTCGATTTCGACCTTGATACCAACGATTGCCTGGTGGGACTCATTGTTGACATCGAGGTCGGTTATTCTTCTGCCCGACCCTGATATACTGCGAATGCGTGCCGGAAACCAGGATAAGAGAATCGCCACAGCGTCCATTATGCTGGATTTGCCTGCGCCGTTGGCGCCCACAAACAGGTTTACCTGGTTTGCGAATTCGATTTCCATCTCTTGAATTCCCCGGAATCCCTTGATGGACAGTTGTTTGATTTCCATGCTGGCTATCCTCGGTCCCGTTTGTTAAAGCAATCTTTCTGACAAATACCAGAGCTGGAAGCTCTGGTTACCACGAGTCGGCCTTGGCAGCTGCGAGGCACCGGCGGCCAGAGCTGGAAGCTCTGGTTACCTTGAGAGCGCCGGTGTTTCAAGACGTTCAGGAAATGATTACCGGGCCGTTCTTCAAGGCTTTTTGTATCGCCTTTTTCGCGTCTTCCAGCCACGATTCGACGTCCTCGTCCGTTTTCAAGGTGCCGCCCGGCAGAGTCACGAATTGCGCTTCGGGCTCCATGAGCGCGGCGGCGTTCACGACGACCTCCTGGAACCTTGCGGGAAACGCGGCCACGCGGTCGGAGAGGGCGGTCAGCGGGATTTTGCGCAGGGTGGAGGCGATTTCCTCGGCGCTTCCGACCTCCACGACGGGGGCGTCGGCGTTGGTCAGCTTTTGTTCTGCCAGAAGCTCGTGACGCTGCTCCGGGGACAGCCTGGCCCAGTTTTCGTCCTTTTGCAGGCGATCCATGCCTTTTTTATGCCGGTCGTCGTATTCCTTTTTATACCTGTTCAGCTCGTCTCGCAACAGCTGGGTGACATTGGCCAGCAGAGGGGCGACCGGGTCGGGGTCCTCGATGAGCTTGCGATGGCGTTCGATTTGTTGGAACTGTTCCCGGATGAAATCAGTGTCCTCGGACCCGGCGGCCTGATCGACGAGTCTTTCGAGGAGTTCCCAGGCGGGGAGTCGCTTTTCGATCCTTTTTGAGATTTCCTTCCAGGTCTTGATATTTTGAGACAGTTCCTCTCGGCGGTTGTAGATCATCAGGAGCTGTTCGTTTCCGGAGGTCAAGCGCATCTCCTCCAGGCTCGAGGTGTCGGGCGTTTCGGGTCTGGGGCGTACGCCGCCAGCGTTCTCGGCGAGTTCCAGCATCTTTTGAAGAAATTGCGGGGCGTAGGCGGACTCCTCTCCCTGCTTGGCTTTGAGATCCATTTTCTGGAACACTTTTCGAATCTGGATTCGCTGCGGGGTGGTGACCGTGGTTGATTCCACTTTGAACATCGTCTTGCCGACGGCCTTGCGCTCCAGGTCGGTGGGCTTGACCGTTTTTCCCTTGTCGTTTGCGGCGCGAATCAAGCCTGCGATCAAAAGCACGTGCAGACCGCCGTCCACGGCGTCCCTTGACCATCCGAACTCCGGATTTTCGAAATGGTCGCGGATTTCGGCCCCATTTCTTCCGCCTCCGATATAACCCAAAATCTCCTTGCAAACCGGATTTTTCCCAGGTTCGCCCTCGTCTCCGACGGCTTTGAGGGCGTCGGGCGCTCCTTTTTTGGCCTTTTCGTAGACTTTGGACCATCCGTTGTGATCGGCGGCGTTGAATTTCGTGTACAGCCGCTTGATGGCGTTGCCAGCCGCTTCCGGGACGGTTTCCTTCAGGTCGTTTCCAACGATTTCGCTTCCGCCGCCCTGGAATACCCTGGCGCCCGACAGGGCTTCGTCCAGCAATTCGTTGACCTTGCCCTCGGCCGTCTGCCTGGTGGTTTCCATGGCGGAGCGGGCCTCGGCGCCCTCGGGGGTGTTGGGAACGCCCCGCTTTTCCAAGGTTGCGACGGCGGCCTTGTATTCGATCAGATTGTGGCGAAGGGCGTCGGCCGAGCGTTTCGGGATGAATACGTAGACCGTGGGCGACTGGTTTCCGGCTGCCAGCGCGTCGGCCCGGACCGAATTTTCCTCCGCAGTCCAGCCGTCGCGAACCCAGATATAGACTTTCTTGTCGCTGTCCGCCGGAAGTTCCGCATGGAAGACGGGATAATAATTCCTCGGCACTTTGGAAGCGCCTTGGGTCAGGGAGAGCTTTTTGATCTTGTCGCCGAATTTTTTCCGAATGCGGTCGTCGCGTTCGGCTTCGATACGATAGGCTTCGTTGTTCAATTTTCCGCGCTGGCTTAAAAATTCGTCGTTCCACGCCGTGCTCTCTTCGGTCTGTATCCGGTATTCGTCCCCGACCTTCATCAGCAGTTCGCACTTGTCCATCAGGTCCGGGAGCCTGCCCCGCAGAGCGCCGCTTCCTTCCGGAAGGTCCTGGACCATCAGATCGGCGACGGTCTCCACGTTGGCTTTCAAGCCGATCTCCGTGTTCTTTCCGGCCAGCTTGTTGATCAGAAAGACCAGTCCGCAGGCGCGCGCCATGAGACGCTCGTCCTTCGAGCCATTGACCCATTTCATGGTTTTCTCGTGGACTTTTCGGGGCAGAATGCGTGCTTGCAGCAACCGGTTGGCCGAGTCGAAATAGATGTAGTCGCCCTCGATCACGTTTCCCAGGGTATCGTCCAGGTTGGTCCGGATCGCCTTGTGAATCATGCCGAGCTGGTTTCTGAGCTGGCTGTCGGTGCCGGTGGGATCGAGAACGCGAAGGGTGTTTTCCCAGAAACGTCTGCGGACGGGAAGGATCGGGTAGTCCTGCACGAAAAAGGGGACGTCGTCCTGGTGGTGGCCGATGGCGGAGCCGGACAGGTGCCGCGAGATTTCTCCGAGGTTTGCCTGCATGGTCCGGTCGATTTCGGAAGCGGCGTCCGCGTTCTTGGCCAGAACCACTTTTCTAACCACCGCGTCCACGTCGGCGTCGGAAAGCTCCACGCGCACCGTAAAGCGCCCTTCGAGCTTTTTCAAGTTGGACGTTCCCGTGACCGCCGTCTGGCCGGTGCCGATGAACAGCAATTTGCCCCCGATGTTCTTGCAGCAGGCCTCCACGACCTCCTGGACCCGCATGGAACGTTGTACGTCCTCGCCGATGTAAAGCTGGATTTCGTCGAGAACGATCAGGGTCAGAGGAAACTTGCCGTCCCTGGAAAGGACCTCCTTCAAGGTTTTCAACATCTCGTCGTTGCCGATGTCCTTCACATGGGGGTATAGATTGTTGAGGGTTTCCGCGCAGGCGGCGGACGAGGAAAACAGACGGGGCTTGACCTTGACCAGGGCGTCGTGGAGGCTTTCGGCGACGTACAGGTTGTCGAGTTCCTCTTCCCAGTCGTCGCCGCTGCTTTCGACGAGTTTTTTGACCTCGTCGTGGATGCCTTCCTTTTTCAGCCACATGACAAAGCGCGCCAGCGGGTATAGCTCCGGGAGTCCGGCGGACTTGAACACGATGCGAAGAAGCGCCAGGCGGACGCTTCCGCTGGCCCCGGCGCCCAGTGTGCCCGAGGCCGCGCGAAGTCCCCCGTGACGTTTGCCCTGGGTGGCGAGTTCCGCGATCAGGTCTTTTATGCTTTGGGGCAGATCTGCGATGCCGCGCGCAGTCGCGCCGTCCTCGAACTCGACATTCTCCCAGAGCGCCCTGAGCATTTTCGCCAGGTGCGATTTACCGGAACCGTAGAAGCCGCTGATCCATACGGCGGGTTGATTGGCCTGGTCGATGTTGTTCAGATAGGTTTCCAGTACGAGTTCCATGCCCTTTTCGTACTGGCCGTCGCACACGAAGGTTTCCAGCTCGTAGCGCAGCACGGCCATGGCTTCGGCGCTCCTGTCGTCGTTGACGGTGGCGACGCCTTCGTTGACCAGTTTCTGGACCGAAGGATCTTTAACGTACACGTCCCTGTTTTTCATGTTCAACCTCTGTGCCTATAATTCCTTGTCGGCAGTGATCGGGACGGCCAGGTAGTTCCAGCCGTCGTATCCGTCCAGCAACCGGTAGTTGTTGTTCTCGTAGCTTCCGGGAAAAAACACGAGGAGTCTTCCGGCAATTTTCGGAGCCAGTTTTTCGACCACGTCCTTGACTTTCACAAAACCGAACAGCGAGCCCACGCCGAGAATCGCGACGACATGATTTTCGTCTATGTCGCGATGCGCGAGGAACCGGTCGAATTCGTCCACGATGAAATTGAAATACCTGCCCAATAGGCTCGAAACAATATCGGGTTTCTCGAAATATTTGCACGCGTACTTCTGGGACGACATCCAGCGCCCGAAAGAATCGGTCAGGTCGTACAATGCCCAGCCATGTGCGTTCTGGCGGGTCGCCAGTTCGAACTCGTCCACTTTCGCTCTCAAGCGTCTTTCGTCCTGTTCGTCGTAGACGCAAAAGACGACGCGCTGGGCGGGGGCGGCCTCCGTCTCCCAGGGGACCGAAATAAATTTGTCGTACGATGCGACCAGACGTTTAATTTTGCTCACGAATCCACTCCATTTCCTGTTCGGTGAACAATCCGGGGAAAAGAACTTCGACGACGTCGCCGATGCGTTTGCACACAATCCAGCCTTTGGCCGACGCCTCTTGCGCCAATTCGATCAGCCGAGCCCGGGAACGATCCAAAAGCCTGGCGTATTCGGTGGAAAACAGGGCCTGCCCCCTCGCGCCATTTACATATCCCAGCAACAGGGCGTAGGATAAAGCGCCGGGCGTGGCCTTGGCCCTGGTGCGGATTTTTCTGACCTTTCCCTTTAAATGCCCTGATTTCGTCCACGTGGCGTTTACGTTTTGCGCGGTCGATTTCAGCGTGGCCCTGCTGAAACGGTCCGGCTCAAGGTCGTCGATGAATTTCTCCATGGCTTCGCGGGCGGCCTGGCGGCCGTCGGGAATCCCTTGGATGAAAGGGGCGCTGGAGCGCAGTATCGAATCCCTCGAAAACGCGCACAGAAGTGCCAGAAGAGGACGTCCTTCCTGATCCCGTTTCCAGAAATGCCGCAGATTGCGAAACAGGCAGGGGTTCGGGTCCAAGGCGTAAAGCTCCGAAAGATGGCGGGCCGTCAGCTTGCGGGTCTTGTCCGAACGTTTCCCGAGGCAGTTTTCTTTTTCGATGGCATCGATGTATTCGGATTTACCGGCATCCAAATCATCGACGAACGACAACAGGAGGGAAAGCTCATCGAGCATCATCGTTCTTGCCGTATGGACCCCGCCTCGTTCGAACCTGAACCCAAAGCGGCTCAATCGATCTTTCCTTGTTTCCGTCGCCATGTCCTCTTTCTCGTAAATCAAATGAATTCCGTTTTGACAATTCAAAGCCGTTTTTCTCATCCGAAATCAATCGGAAAAGGTATCCAGAGCTTCCAGCTCTGGTCTGATAACGCGAATATGCCATGTGATCGAATCCAAGACATTCCAGACCAAGATGGCCTGGTTACATCCGATACGCCTATTCCAGCAAATCCGCAATGTGCCAAAAAACTTATATGGCATTATAGAAAGGGGATTTCAAACGAATTTTGAACCAGCAATTCTAATTTTGACGGGAATTCCATGCCGAATAGGTTGCAACGACCAAGGTAACCAGAGCTTCCAGCTCTGGTCCCATATTGCGAATATGCCGCCGCTTGGAAGCCAAGGCATGCCAGACCAGCATGGTCTGGTTACCATATCGACACGCCTTTTCCCACAAATCCGCGATTGGTCAAAAACGCCTCCACCACGCGCCGAAAAAAAAAATTCAAGGTTGACTCCGAAAAAAGATTCTGTATAACAACGTCTCCATTCGTTGGGAGATCGTCCAGCGGCAGGACTACGGACTCTGACTCCGTCAACCAAGGTTCGAATCCTTGTCTCCCAGCCACACGAATACAAGGGGTTGCGCTTCAAAACGCAACCCCTTTTGTATTTCTACGGGAGGATTTGGATGAAAATCTCTAACCTTTTTCAGAAATAAACCTGCCATTTTAAGATTGCCGGCGTCAGGGTTCTGCCGAATTCGCGTTTTCGGGAAACCTCAAATCTCAACGCCATTCGGTCGGACAATGTCAAACGTTGACCGAGACTTATATCATAAGTCGCACGGTGGATGCCTTGAAAAAATTCCAGCAGCCTCATCGACACACCAATTCGCCATCGCTGCGACAGATCGTGGAAGATGTTCAAGCTGAAACCCGCCCCCAATGCAACGCTTTCATCGAATCGTCCACTGACCAGAGCTTCTTCTTCCCCGAAAACGCATACGAGCGTCTCGGAGTCAAAAAAGTCGTAACCGACTCCGAGGCCTGCGTTGAATAGACCGACAAGAGATCTTTCGTTATCTGCAAAGCGCTTTCTGTCAAAACCCGCGTTGGCTTCCCAGGAAAAGATCTTCAGCAATTGATCGATAGGAGTCGAAAAGACAATGTCGATCAAGTGGAGGCGCTCCAGGTTCAACTTGTTTTCATCCGGATAATATCGCAAGGCCGTGTCGAAAAACTCCAGCTGTGCGCCGCGAACAAAACCTCCCTGCGGATCAAACAAATCGTGGAAAACCGGTCGCAACTCGAACTGCAAAAAGTCGTTGGAACCTTCGTATCCGTAACCGACCCCTATGCGAGAGCTTTCGTGCCCCTGGTCGGGCCTGACTCGCGGAGGGTCGATCCGCGGGGCCTGCGAAGGAACGTCGAGTTCGCTTCTTTTTGTAAGAAGCTCCAAAAGATGGTTTTCATCGATTTCCAAATCGAAAAACTCGGACTCCTGCAGGTAGGCCAAATATTCCGCCGACAGTTCCAGTGCCCTTGCCCTTTCGACGGGCGCGAGATCGGTAAACAGTTTCGAGTGAACCGAGATCTTTTTTTCGGCAAGATCTTTGGCAATCCTGCGCGAGCGGCATTTAATGCCGAGAGTTCTATACCGCAGAACCGTCCTGCGGGAAGGACGGAATTCCACATCCTTGACGAGACCGGGCGTTTCCACAAGGGCACGAATAGTGTCTGCCGGAATCGCCCACCATTCGAACCGGTCCGTAAGGTTCAACGAGGGACGCGCCGCTTCCAGCAAAGACAGCAAATGATAAGAACAGTTCTCGTCCAGAAAAAAATAGTCGAAATGAGCCGAGCGAAATTCCCATACGTGCGCAAGCATTCGCCGTATTTCCGCCGCAGTCAGGTCGAGACGATATTCCCAGATATCCCGGTTCTCGATATCGCCATAATTTTTGACCTTTTCGTAATTGGTCCCGTGAGAAATTTTCCCGGATATTTTCCCGTCAGACCTTTCACGCAAAAAACATACCTCTTTCTTCCTCGGCCATGGCGGCAAAACTCACGGTATAATCGAGAAGCCTTGCGCCTTTGTCGTGCAAGGGGGTATCGATTCTAATCAGCGAGTGGCCAAGCATGGAAGCGGGATTGTTGAGATAGGCCACGGGAAAAACAAGCGTGATTTCATCCGCATTGAATGCGGCAAGCCATTCGTGAAATCGCGCGCAAGGTTTTTCCGGCAGAAGACGGGGGTCGAAATTCAGTTCTTTTTTAAGCCACTAGTAGCGAGCCTTGAAAAGGCATTGAGGGTGTTGCCCATCGTCGTCGTCGTTGTCGTCGGGGCGGTTGAAGAAACCCGAAAGCGTATAATCCATCTCCGCTTTCGGGTCGGTTTTACCATTGGGCGCGAGAAAGAAGGTGTTGGCGTCCACCAGGCTCTTTAGGCCCGGCATAAAAAGCCTTGGCTCATAGTGGAGCAAGCTTTGCCACTCTCGACTCTCCCACAAACGCTTTTCATTCGCTTGGCGAATAAGCTTTCGCAAGTAGGGGGCGTCCATGGCCCAGGATGCCGGTGGAAAAAGAAAAATTAAAACAAAAAAAAGACAATATAGCAGTTGCACAAGTCGGGTCGCAAAATCGGACGCCGGAAATTTTGCGGCTTGATAGCAGACAGGCATTGCAACGGCTAATTTTTCAATTCCGGATGGGCGGAAATTTTCGATTTCAGTTTCGCGAGCATCTCTTCGGCCGAGGTATGTTCCGAGTTTACAATAGTTCCGAAGCTGTTCTTCGCAATTGCAAAGAATTCCGGTTTGCGGGAATCGGGAATGTCTAAAAGCGTCGATAAAGATTCCATGTATTCCCCGCCTCCGACAGCCATGTCCGATTTCACGCGAGCGAAGTTATCATTCGTAAATGTCAGTGCCGCCTCGTCTTTGCTTTCTGAAGAAGACCCTCCGCCGGGACTGGTACTGGATGTGAATTTGCTGGAAGCCTCGCTTGTATTTCCGGAAGTCTCGGATGAACTTTTTATTGGGGCCGTCGTCACGGCGCATGAGGAAAACAAGGCGAAAACAGCGACAATAATCGCTATAAAAAACAAGGAATAAATTAAGGATTTCATAAAACCCTCCTATTACTAATAAAGAAACGACTCAAAGTCTCATACCGTTCTACAACGCTATAGAGGCTCGAAGGAAAACCCCTGCCCGCCGATGGCAGCCTCGTACATCAGGCCGCCTTTTGCATGGGTGAACACTTTCATCCCCTTGGAATAGTTTGTCGTTGCGAGTTGCGCGCCAGTTTTTGGGCCTGCGGTGGCCGATGCCGAAGCGCCTTTCGACGTTTCCGCCTTGGCTTCGACGCCTGCGGTGATCGCAACCGCCGACGCCGTCGCGTCAAAGGAAAATTCTCCGCTTGTAAATTCGTCGTAGGCTCGTTTGTCTTCGAAAAAGATGATTTCGCTGAAAGCCTGGCCGCCCGCTTGAAATCCCACCGACACTTTTCCCAGTTTCGAGATCCCGGTCACTTTTCCGTCCTTGTACACCTGCCCCCTGCCGTAGGCGCCGCCCACGACAAATCCTCCTTTGCCTATGGTCGGAAAAACGGCGTATCCGTAGCAATTTTCGAAAAACTGCTGCACCACCGGCGATTGCCTGAATACTTCAATGGTGCTCGAATAGTCCTTGACTTCCTGCGCCCATGCGACACCTCCAATCCCGATTGCAAAAACGAGGCTTGAAATTAACAGTACCAATCTTTTTTTCATTTTTCTTTCCTCCTTTTATAGAAATTGAAAATAACTGCGGGGATGATCGACGAACCCGTCATCCCCGCGTCCCGGTCGGCCTTGCGGCGATTTGGCCGGGAGGTCGGGCGCTATTTTTTCGGCGTTATCTCCACTCGCCGGTTCAAAGCCCTTCCTTCCTTGGTGTCGTTGCTCGCCCTTGGCATTGTTTCCCCATAGCCAACTGCGGAGACCCGGTCGGCCGGAATCCCCTTTATGCAAAACTTTCCAAAATTCGTTTCATTTTGTGTTTCCGCTCATGCATTGGTCGTAATAGCGTTGGTATCTCGCTTGCCGGTCCTTGCTGGAACCTACTCCGCCAGCTACGGCCCCGACGCCTCCTCCGAGCGCCGCGCCGCGTTTGGCCCCTTTGCTTCCGCCTATGACCGCTCCAAAAAGAGCCCCGCCGGCTCCGCCTTTAACCCCTCCCGAAATGGCGCCGGTTCCTGTGGAAGTTTCCGATTCGGACCGGTTGCGGGCATAATTGCTGCAATCCGATGCTTTTTGCGATTCGGACTGGGCGGCGGCGGGAATGATCGCGGCTGGCAAGAAAAGCAGGAACGCCATTATTATCGCTAATTTTTTCATCGTTGCCTCCTGTGCCGTATCTTCATTTATGGAATTTTTCGAAGGCCTGCATTACGGTAGCGGTAGGATTCGACAGGCAATAGTCCCTGACCTCGTCGCTTATGGCCGAAGCTTCCGGGATATCCAGGGTCTCGACCTTTTTTTTGCCGTCCATCAGACCGTGATAGTAAGCGATTACAACATCGCGCTCCAGGTCGTTGCCTGCCATCAGCTCCTTGCATGTCAGCTTGTCGATTTCGATCGCGTTCACTGGAGTTTTTTCTTCCTCCGCCCAGGCTGGCGGCGCGCAAAGCGCGATTCCGACAATAAAAAGAATCAAAATTTTGTACGTTTTCATGGTTCTTCCCTCCCTTTAAATATGCTTGCGAGTTAAAAAGGCCGCAGGGTCCTACCAGCGAAACATGGCCCCTACGGTACCCGATACGATTTCTTCGTCGTAGAAATCGATGTTCGCGTCGCGCTCTGCCCAGGCCCCGTCGATGAAAAAGGTGATCGGCTTGCTTCCCATCATGGTCCAGCCCCAGGGGTTCTTGTAGTAAAGTGTCGCGTTGATGCCGTAGATATCGTCTTCCTGCCTCTTGCCGTTGAAATCGGGGATGGGGTTGCGCTTGTCGTAATCGGCCCACCCGACCATGCCGTTCAGGATCAAGGAAAACGGCTCGCCGACGAGATAGGCGTAAGTGAGTTGAAACAAGTATTCGTCGTTTTTCCGGGCGTCACCGTCGCGGTCGTCGAGCTGGTATGTGAAAGATGGGGTCAGGCTGGATTTTTGGCTCAATTTGATAGTGTAGAGCACTTCGATCTCGTGGATGTCCCCGTCTCTTTCTAACCGTTTTCGGTCGGCGTCGGACAAGCCGAGGAACTCGCCGCTTCGCTCCTTGTCGATATCCATGTCTCGATATTTGTAGTCGATCTCGAGGCCGGAGCCGAAGATATGTCCCCAGGCCAGCTTGGCGCCTGTCGAATCCCTGTCGGTTTCTCTGCGTTTCTGGTTCACCACGTAGGGATCGGACCAGACCTCGGCGCCTAATCCCGAAAAAAGAAAGCCTGCCTGCAGGATACCAAGTTCGCCTATGTTCTGTTTGACTCCCAGCTGCTGTGAAGCGTCGAACCGGAGCAGGTCGCTTAATTCAGGGCCGAAAAAGAACTGCGTTTCGAGATTGGACAATGTGTAGTTGACTTGGAAAGCGAATGAAACGGAGCCATTGGATTCCCCGTCGGGGCTTTTCCCCAGGGAATTGATTTTCTTATCCGACAGGTCGTTGCCAAGAAACTTCGCCACCATATTGCTCTCTATGTCCACGAAGCCGACGCCGGGCCGGAAGAACCCGCTGAAGCCCGCTTGTTTCGGAATCGGCTCGACCGCAAAGGCCGAACCGACAGATAAAAGAGTTGTTAAAAGCAAAAACACAAAACCCGATAAAACCCTTTTTTTCATTTTTTACTATCCTCCCGTAATTTTCCGATGTCCAAGTTTCCAATCCTTCCTGGCGGGGAACGCCTTGCGCTCTGCCGCCATCGTCCACACGCAGAGCGTGGAAAATAGTCAAGTTAGTCAGTCAATTAGAATGTCCGCAATCGTTTTGACGCAATGAAAAGGTTCATTCCTTTTCCTCTCCCTTGTCCTTCTTGTCCTCATCGTCCTCGGCTTTGGCGGAAGCTTTTTCGGAAGGTTTTTCAGCGACGGAGGCCGGCTGGCTTCCGGACAGTGAAAAAGTTGCCATGATCTCACCCTTGGCGTCCTTCAACTCCGCCGCCCCCGAAGGACCGATGATCAAATGTCCGGATTTTCGCCCCTGTTCGTCCAGCAGCGTGAACTCCCTCTTCAGCGAGCCCAAGTCTTCCCCATCGCTTTCTTTTTTGGACGATTTGCCGCCACACCCGATAAACAAGGCGCTCATAGCGAAAATCGCAGTCACAATCAAAATCGCAGCTGTTTTGTTTCTCTTGCATTTCAACATTTTTCCTCCTTTTTAACATTTTTGAAATAAAGGCTATGGTTCTATCAATTCGTCGGTACCGTAATCAATGGGGCGGCACCGGGACTCTCCTCTCTTTCCGGAAAAGAAAACAAGGTCATCAAAAACTGAAACATGCCTTTCGAACGCACGTCTCTGTCGTCTATCCAGAACCAGTGTTTCCGGTAAAAAACGGAGACGTAGGCGTCGTCGGGTTTCGAAATGCCGCTGTGTACGCGGAACATTCGGGGCGTTTTGGACCCCGAATCGTTCTCAACCCGCCCTACCTCACGGATACGGCCCTGGGCAAGGTCGGATTCCGGCACTTCTATCCACGCCCCGTATTCTTTCATGATCATCGCCAAGGAACGGTTGAAGACTGCGATCTCCTTGTCGTTCAAGGCGAAGCCGCCATGCACTACCACGAACTCTTCGGTTTCCATGTCCAATCCCAGAAGCCGACGGGTTTTTTCCGATAGCGCGGCCGCCCCTTCATCTTTTGGCGGTCGGAAGAATAGAGCTATTTTCCGTTTTCCGTCGATCTCGCGGGAGCGAAGGGCTATAAGGTTTTTGTCCTGCAATCGGCGAAGCAAACCCAGCGTTTCCAAAAATTCCGGACTGGCCTCCCGTCTGCCAAACATTCCAGTCTGGGTATTTTCCAGCCCGTTGATCTGCTGCGTGCAAATTCTGAGGACATGGTCGAAGGGGTATCCGGCCTGGGCGAGAAGCAGGACCGACGGTATAGGCAGAGGGCTCATGAACTTTTCCGCGTATTTTCGTCCCATGATCGGGCTGTAGGTGATCGTGGGACGATCCGCGTAAGTGCCCACCCCTCCCAGTGTATTCGTGCTCCCGCCACGCCATTCGAATTCCAAAGAAATTTCGCTTTCCAAAGTATATTGATTGATGACCGATGCAACGTCCATGAATACCGGAGCGTCGTAGTAGCGGGTCTTAAGCAGATTCAACAACGTCTGTCGCTTCCAGGATTCCGAGATTGCCGATACGTAGTCGAGACGATCCCTGGCGACAGTGGGCGGCCCCACTGCGGCGCATCCAATCAAATGGAACGAAGCAACGATCATTGCCGCGACGATATCTCTGCATGTCCGACCGCCTGCGTTCATGCTCCGACTGTCTCCATTGTTCCTTCGACCTGAGAACTACTGCGTTTCTTTTCGACGGAAGAAAACGGAAGGAGTCCCTCGGATATCGAGCGAATATGCAGATCGCGCTGGGGGAAGGCAATTTCGATGTCCAGCTCGCGGAACCGGCGGTCGATCTCGCACCGAATCCGGCTGGTCGAGGTCCAGTAATGATCCACGTGGGCATAGAAACGCAGGCGGAACATCAAAGCGCTATCCGCATGATCAATGAACAGAACATCCGATCGTGGGTATTTCAGAGCCTCGGAGTCCTTTTCGATAATTTCCGAAAGTGTATTCATTACGAGTTCTATGTTCGAGCCGTAGGCTACGCCCACTTCCATGTTCCGGCGTATTCTCTTGTCCTTGAAACTCCAGTTGGTCACCTGCTTGCTGATGAGATCGGAGTTGGGAATGATCATGGATGCGTTGTCGAACGTCTGTACAACGGTAGCTCGCACGTTGATTTTCCTGACTTCGGCCCACTGGCCGTCGATTTCCACATAATCGCCAACCTGGACGGGTCTTTCGAAAAGCAGAATCAGACCGCTGATGAAATTGTTGAAAATGTTCTGCAGGCCGAAACCGATTCCGATACTCAGCGCTCCGAAAACCACCGCAAGGGAACTGGCGTCTACGCCGAGGGTCCCCAAGGCAAGCAAAATGCCCAAAGTCCAAATCAGATAACTGGTTATCGTAAGAATCGAGTCTTCGAGTCCGCGTTCGAATGATCGTTTGCCCAATACTTTTTCTTTGATCATCGAACGTCCGACCCGTGCGCCCACAAGGGTCGCAAAGACGATTACGCCTGCAAACAGAATTCCTTTTACGCTGAGTTGCAGGCTTCCGACAGCCAGGGTAAAGCCAAAGATATCGACGAGATGGGCCCTCATTATCCCGGCGGGGTCCCATACGTGGACAATGGCCGCAGCGAAGATCAAAAAAAAGGCGGCACGGGTGAAATGAAACAACGACCATCGAAAATGACGGGAGCTTGTTTCCGGATGATCGAACCCCTCGCCGGTTTTTGAACCTAGATCGCGTCCCCACTCGCCCAATGCTTTCAGGCCAATCCATCCCCAGAACAGCAAGATTGCCGTATCGGCCCAGGACACGAACCACTGCCCTCCCAAGGAGCGATAGCCGAGCAGGTTCAGCGCAAGCGATCCTCCGACGACAAGAAAAGTCCATGTTCGAAGAAACGCTATCCATTTCCGGTCCGGTACGGCATGACCTTCGCGTACTGTCCGGTCTGATACGCGTCTGAATCCCCGCCAGAAAAACACCGTCCATGCCAGAACGAAAGCAAAAGCAAGGTTTTTAAGCATCCAGGAAATAAGAGCATCCGGTCCGACAATCCAGGCCAGAATGACTCCGGCAATTAAAAATGTTCGCATAAAAATAAAAAATCGTCTTAGCTTAATGGATAGGAAATACAGCAGAGGTGTCGCAGTTCCAGTCGTGGTGTGCCGGAGATAGTCCAAACCCCATCGCGTTGTCGTCAAAATAAGAAAAATCAGAAACAAAACGCGTTCCAGGCCGACATTGAAGAGCGAAGACCAAAAAGATTTGTGGATTCCGAAAAATCGAAATAAGTAAAAAATCCCGAAAAAAAAGGTCAGGGAAAGCAAGGGCAGAGAATTGCGGATCAAATAAGCGGCCAGCCCTCGATAGCAGCGCTCCGTGCCCTCGTCGCAATTTGCCTCGATGCGCATAAGAACGCCCCGAAGAGGCTTCTGGACTGTTATGATCAGCAAAAGCCCCACGAACAAAAAAGCCCACTTTTCCCATCCTCCCAATTTGGACCGCGCCCATAAAACATTCCAGGCCGAGGAACTGAAAACCGATTCGACCCGAGCGACCGACGACTTGATTTCCTTTGCCAGGGCATGGGCGGTAAAATCCCTCAGGGGATCGAAGCGTTTCACGATAGAGGTTTTTTTCAAGATTTCCAGACGGGTGGTCAGCTTTTCGCCGATCGTTTTTTGGGCCTCGATACCGTCTTTCATCGTGTTGAGAAGTTCTCCGTATTCCGTTTCTATCTGTTCGACAAGCTGTTGCTTTTCTTCAAGGACCTCCAGAGCTTCCAGGGCGTTCTCCTCCATAAGCTTCTTCTGATCTGCGGAAAGCAGGGAGTCGTGAATCTCCTCTATTTTCTCCCGAACCGTTTCGATGCGGTCGGTGGTTTGCCGGTCGAAATCCGATATGGATTTCATCGGATCTTCAAGATTTTCGATATGTTCGCCTAAAACGGCCAGGGCGAGGCGGTTTTCGCGGATCGCGTTTTCGAAAGTGTCTATACGGGGCTGTGATTCGAGCAACAATTGGCTGTGGGCCATATAAAGGAACCTGATGATTTTGGCCTCCTCCTGAATCTCTTCCCGCAGGTCTTCAAGCCGTTTCCTGTGCGATTTCAGCTCCTCAAGTTCCGCGCTGCGGTTTGCCAACGCTTTTCCGAACGGCTGTTCCATTTGGTCGAACGAGATTGAAGACTCTCTTTTTTCGGCATTCGCCACCTGCGCCGGACAACAGAGCACAGCCGCCAGAGCGCAAAACACGCACGCCAGCCTATATGCGACCGGTACGCGAGCGGAAAAAACCGATAAAGAGATACGTTTCATTGTCATGTATGAAAATCCCTCCGCCATTCCGGATGGACCTCTTTGATTAAAAGATTTCCGAAACCGACTTTTTTTCGAACTCATCCAGGTATTTGCGTATCTCGGATTCGAGGTCGTCTAAAAGTTCCGCATACTCCCTTCTGCGGGCCGGCGCCTCATCCGATGTTGTTTCGTTCCATCGTTTCAGCGCTTCCGTGCAAAGTCTGTAATCCTCGCACAAGGTATGGAAATTTTCATTTTCCTTGAATAGGTGTTTTATTGCGTCACCGTGACCGGGAAACGCCCTTACGACATAAAACAGGTCGGACTGAATCACCGTCATAGGCTTCTCCGAGGGCAAGCATTGCAAAGAGCGCAATGGTTAATTGTAAAATGATTGTTTTCATCATTGTACTTTTGATGTCGGTTTTGCAACTATTTTAGGATAATTTAGGTTCCTGGCGGAGGGATGGACATTGGTTTCAAATGCATAAAATCGAATCTGCCGCCGGGCGGCCCTCCCATGACCGTTCTGAAAACCACGGTCACGGCGGAACCGGATACCAGCATGGGCGGCTTGCGGCTTTGCGCCTGACGGTCGTAGGTCGCGGTCAGGTCCGTGCCTTCCAGGAAGGGATGCGTATATCGCTTTTCCCTAATTCGTTCCAATTCCTGTTCGTCCACATTGTGGATGTATAATTTCATGTCCTGGAATTCGTCGATGATCACGGCCACCCGCGTTCCGGAATACATCTGCTGACGAATCTCCGACGACGAAAATTCGGGGGCGTCCGCCGGAAGCTTTGACATGTTCATCGATCTGTTATTGGGCATTGTCCGACCTTTTTTGGGGGACAGTCGATTGGCGGGAAATCCAAAAAAGGTTTACTCCCGAAATCAACAACATATCCCTTCAGAATCCTCAGGGTTTGGTTTTTATTTCGGCCAATCGCTTGCCGTCTGGTCTGCCATGTTTCCAAGCCTGACATGGGATTGCATGCCACGAAGCTTCGCGTCCATGCTCGGCCAAACCATGACCTCCCTTAGATCTTCCCCGAATCCTCACATCGTCCAGGGTCGAAAAAAAGATATAATTTAACCTAAAATAGGTGTTACCCGAGCTGGGAGGCGCTCAACGACGCCCGCCTGATCAATCTTACGCAAATGGCGTGGGGCACCGGTCCGAAGCTCGCTCTCATGGGCGCCATAAGAGAGGCGCTGGAACGAAATCTCGAACTTAAGATCGAAAGGTACAACACGGAAATCCAGCAGGAGCAGGTCGGCCTGGCCAGATCTTCCCTCCTGCCCCAAATCGGGCTGTCCACCGGCATAGACCTGATCGACGCCCAGAACTCGAAAAACAGCAGCGAACGGGCGGCGGCCATCGCCAAGTATCAGTTTGTCCTGGACAGCCTGGTGCTGGAGCGGTCCATCGGCAGGTTCCATTTTCTCGATTCGCCCGAAGACAAAGCGCATTTTATCAGTCGCCTGAGCGAATATATGGATACGAAATAATCTACCCATAAAAACAGGATTTTTCCATGAAACCATATGCAAACCAAATCCCTCGTCGTTTTTTCATATTCCTTATCGAGAAGCTGTATGAAAGCGACAATGTCTCGCTGGCCGAATTCGAACAGGCCAGGGGCACCGGCATGAAATGCAGCGTCTCCTTTCCCGCACTGCGGGGGACGTCCTTCGAGGGGGTGGTGACCGAAGTTCCCTACGCCGCCTCCGACGCCCCCACCTATCCGGCGACCATCAGCATCCAGTCGAAAAACGAACAGCTGCGCCCCGGCATGGCCGCCGAAGTGCTCTTCAACTTCGGAGAAACCGGAGAAAGCCTCTATTTGCCGTCCGACGGCGTAGGAGAGGACAGCGACGGAAACTTCGTCTTCGTTCTCGAAAAAAGCGGCGAAGATACCGCGACGGCCAGGAAGCGAAAGATCGTTGTCGGTCCCCTGACAGAAAAAGGCTTCACCCTCGTGGAAGGCCTTGAGGAAGGAGATTACATCGCCACTTCCGGCCTGCAGATACTGCTGGACGGCATGGAAGTCAAACTGTTGAAGGAAATGCAGGAAAACAAATGAACCTCACCCGTTTTTCCATCGAAAAAAACCGGATCTCGCTGAGCCTCCTTTTCATAGTGATCCTTCTCGGCGTCTCCATGTACAAGGCCCTGCCCAGGGACAGCATGCCCTCGTACACCGTCCGCGTGGCCACCGTCGTGTCCAATTTTCCGGGGGCCAACCCGGAACGCGTCGAACTGCTCGTCAGCAAGAACATCGAAGAGGTCGTACAGGAAATCCCGGAGGTCAAAACCGTCTCCAGCCAGTCGCGCACCGACCTTTCCGTGGTCACCGTCGAATTGAAGGACGAAGTAAAACCGGAGGACCTTCAGGACATCTGGGACGAACTCAGGCGAAAAAGCGACGTCATGGACAACCTGCCCCAGGAGGTGACCCCGCAGCTCAACGACGACGATGTCGGCGTGGTGTACGGAATCATGCTCGGCCTTTTGTCCGACGAGTTCTCCTACGCGGACATGGAGGATTTGGGAAAATAAATCCGCGACGACCTGATCAAATTTCCCGATTCGGCCAGGGTGGCCCTGGGCGGAGTGCAGGAACAGCAGGTCGTGGTCGAATTCGACCCCATTCGACTCGGCGAATACGGCCTTACGGTGCGAAAGCTCCAGCAGATCATACAGGCGACGAACATCCTCGATTCGGGCGGGCAGATCAATATAGGGGAAAAACGGCTGATCCTGGAGCCCACCGGCAACTACGATTCCGTCGAAGACCTGGAAAAAACCATCATCCCCGTCGGCGACGAGGGCCAGACCGTCTATCTCGACGAAATCACCGACATCGGCAAGACTTACAAAAAACCGGCGACCAACCTGGTTCGCGTCAATGGCAAGCGCGCCATCGCCCTTTCGATCTCTCTGAAGGAAGGGGCCAATATCATCAAGCTGGGAGAGATGGTGGATGAAAGGGTCGCCTACTTCAACAGCGTAATGCCCCTGGGCCTGGAGGTGATCAGACTCGCCTCCCTGGACGCCTATGCTCAGAAATCCATCGACGATTTCGTCGGCAATCTTTTGCAAAGTATCGGGATCGTCCTTTTGGTCATGCTAATGTTCCTGGGGCTCAGGACGGGGCTCGTCGTGGCAAGCCTGATACCTCTGGTCACCATCATGACCCTGATGCTCATGGGGACCATCACCATGGGGCTGAACCAGGTCACCCTGGCGGCCCTGATCATGGCGCTGGGCATGATGGTGGACAACGGAATCGTGGTCTCCGAATCCATCATCGTCAAGATGGAGGAGGGCCAGGACCGGTTCAAAGCCGCCGTTGACACCTGCCAGGAATTGATGATCCCGCTTCTCATCTCCACGCTTACAACCTCGGTTGCCTTTCTTTCCTTCTATCTGGCGGAATCCGCAATGGGAGACATCATGGGACCGCTATTCGTGGTCATCTCCTTTGCTCTCGTCTCTTCCTGGATCATCGGCCTCACCATCATTCCGTAGAAGAGCACATCATGGAGAACCTGAAGGTGGGCGAAAACCGAGAGAAAGGCATCGTGGACTGGTCCTCCTACATCGGGGAAGTGCCGGAATCCTACGACCTGGGATACGACGCGGACGAGCCCAACTCCTTTTACGCGCACATTCTCGTCAACACCACCAGCGGCGACGACAACGCCGCCATCATCCAGGACCAGGACTCCTTTTGCTTCGATAACTTCCCCAACGCCGACATCCGTGTCTCCCTGCTCGCCCAGGGCGGGGGCGGCACGCCGGTGGAAATCCGCATATTCGGCGAAAACCAGGAGGTCCTGTACGATCTTGGCGCGGAAACCAAAAACGTTCTCAGCCAGATTCCCGGCACGAAAAACGTCATGGACGACTGGGGGCCCAAGCTGCTTAAGTTCGTCATCGACATCGACAGTTCCAAGGCGCAGAAATCCGGCGTCACCAACGAGGACATCGCCGTAAGCCTGAAAACCGTCCTGAGCGGTTTCAAGGCGGGCACCTACCGGGAAGAACAAGACAGCCTCGCCATACTGATGCGCAGCGGAAAGTTCGAGGAACTGACCCTTCAGGACCTGGAAAACGCCAACGTCTTCGTCCAGTCATCGGGCAAGCCCGTTCCCTTGAGCCAGGTAGCGGAAATCGTCCCCCAGTGGGGCTACGCCAAGATCATGCACTACGATCTCGCCCGTACCATCACCGTCACCTGCTATCTTCAGGAAGGCTACACGGCGAGCGAGGTGACCGACCGGATCAAGCAGTGGCTGGACGAACAATCGCCCGAATGGCCCACCGGGTTCCGCTACGAACTGGGCGGCGACGCGGAAAACACCCAGGAGAACATGTCCGCCGTCATCAAGTACCTGCCGCTTTCCGGCTGCATCATCCTGCTGCTGCTCATCATCCAGTTCAACTCCATGCGAAAGACCTTCATGGTCATTACCACCATCCCGCTTGGCATCATCGGCGTGGTTGTCGGACTCGTTGTCTTCAACTCCTATTTCGGGTTCATGGCGTTTCTGGGCGTCATCAGCCTGGCCGGAATCGTCATCAACAACGCCATCGTCCTGATCGACCGCATCGACATAGAGAAAACGGAATTCAACAAGCCCCCGGCCAGGCCGTCACCGACGCCTGCAAGCAACGCTTCCGCCCCATTCTTCTTACGACCTTCACCACCACCCTCGGCCTGATCCCTCTCTACCTGGGCGGCGGCGTCATGTGGGAACCCATGGCCATCGCCATCATGATCGGACTTCTCTTCGGCACCACCATCACCCTGATTTTCATTCCGGCCATGTACAGTGTCTTGTATCGCGTGCCTCGGAGGTAGTCCGCAATGACAACTCGGAAAAAAGCAGTCTATCAATGGACTATCATCCAAACGGCGAAATGATCGTCTCGGCAAACACCCGCCCCGACGACGAAAATCGCCATTTCCTCCACCAGGTGCGCTACTGGATGGAGTTCGATTCGGGTACGCCCCTCGGCGTCGGCAAAGTCGCGCGCAACGCAAACGGCACCGAAATCACCCACCCCACGGCGGATTTCATGTGGACCGGATTATAAATAACAGGCCATGACCGGCTACGTCCGGGGTGATGAAAATCAACCTTTAAACAATTATTAGAGACGAGAATCTGGCTTGCCGGAATATGCCGTCATTTCAAGGCTTTTCGGAATTACCCTCCGTCGCATTTTCGTTCGTACTCGGCAGCTTGGAACCGGACCTTTCCGAAGAATGCAATTCCAAGTTCGATCTTGTGGCCATGACGAAATCGGACCGGGACGCAGCCGGGGTCTACAAGCCCCGCAACCCAAAAAAAACAGCGTTCTACAACTGCGTGGAAAACCATTTCGAGCAACTGGAAACGGTTTGGGACGATCTATACGCGCCCCGATACGGATTTTGGCGACCATGCATAACGAACGTGATTTACAGATATCTGGACTGCGGCGACTTGCGATGCGGCTTTGCCCGAGTTCGATGCGACAATTGCGGAGACGAATATCTTTTGGCTTTCTCGTGCAAGCGCCGACATTTTTGCCCCTCGTGCCACCGGAAGCGGGTCGTCGAATACGGCGAATGGCTCTTGACGGACGTTTTGAAAAAAGTCCCCCACAGGCACTGTGTTTTCAGCATCCCCAAACGCCTCCGGATCTATTTCATGTACGACCGCTCCCTGCTCGGCAAACTGAGCAAATGCGCGTGGAAGGTGGCGAGCACCTGGCTGAAATCCGCCGTCCTCCCCGACGGCGCCGTGCCGGGGGCAAGCTTGACCATACACACCTGGGGCGATTTTCTCAATTTCAATCCCCATGTACACGCAATAATCACCGACGGCTGCTTTCTGCCGGACAACTCCTTTGTCGGCGTTCCGGGCCTGTACGCGGAAGACCTCGAAGAGACCTTTCAGTACGAAGTCCTGAAGATGCTTAAGAAAGAGGGCAAGATCAACGACGCCATAATCGAAAACATGCTCTGCTGGCGACACACCGGATTCCACGTCCATGTCGGCGGCAGGATTTGGCCCGAAGACGAAAACGCGCCGGGCAACCTGGCCAAGTACATTGCAAGGTCCAGCTTCTCCCAGGAGCGCATGCTCTACATCCCCGCCGACAAATCGCCCGACGGTTCGGCAAAGGTGGTCTATACATCAAAGGACGGCAGGACCGAACAAACTTTCGACGCCCTCGACTGGCTCGCGCGTATCGTCGTCCATATTCCGAACAAGTACGAGCAGCTCGTCAGGTACGTCGTCCCCTATTATGATCCTCCCGGATCGTTTCAAGACACAATAGCACGGAACGGCAACCGCCTTTAGTCATGTGGATAAAAGAAGGCGGCGGCCAACCCCATCCAACTGTTTAGGCCCCGCAAAGCCGGAACAAATTACGGAGGGCATTTCATATCGAAAACCGGATGATTTTCATCACCCCAGGCGTGATCATGTCTCTTTTTGATATTTCAGACCCTGAACGGCAAATATTCCACCCGGTTTTCGAAATCCTGCAGATTTCCGGCCTCGGCTATCAATTCCAAGTCGTTTACGCATGCTCCTATGGTTGTATTCAATTGGTGCGCGAAAATAACGCCGCAGAAGTAAATTCCTTTTCGCTGCCGTATTGCCGCCTCGGTCAGAAGATCATCGTCTTGGGTGAAAAGGACCCTCTTCAATTCGGTCGCCCTGTCCAGAAGCGAGGAATCGTCCATCTCCTGCGCGCCGTCTTCGAACGCGGTCAGAGTATCGACACCTCGAAGCCTCAAACTTGTGGTAATCGATCTCGGGACGTTATGGTCCATGTAAAGGGCGACCGGCATCAGAGCAATCCATTGGCTTTCAATCGGGCCGCAAACGGACTCGGACCTGCGGTTTCGCTGAGTTTTCGAATCTTTCGACTGCGACGGTCGATATCTTTCTCGATTTCCTCGCGATTGTCCCAATAGTACGCCAACGCGGCATGGATTTTTCCCATGCTCAGAGAAGGATGCTGAAAATGAAGCTCCTCGGGGCTCCATCCGTGACCCTTATGGTCCAGGATCAGCTCGACGACCTTCATGTTGGTTCCCGCGATCTTCGGGATTCCCTTTTCGTCGAATTCTATGTGTTCGTATTTGTTGGAAAAAGACGGTGCTGCCATGGATGGACTCCTTTTTTTTCCAGTTTATTGTTTCACAATTATAACAAGATGCCAAATATCGGTCACCGCGTCAAGAAATGGATAAAGTGAGAAGCGAACCTTTCCGTCTGTACCATTCGCACGGGATGGGAAATTTTGGGGTTTACCAGAATCCGACTTGTTGCTATGAAAACAGAAAGACGGCAACTTGCCTTGACGTTGAAACTAAAGATAGGAACTCGCTTTTTGTCAACGAAACTACACCGGGCTTTTCGATTGTCCCCCGTCCGCCCGCCCCCGCCTGCCGCCGCAACATGTTGCGGCGGCAGGCGGGGGCGGGCGGACGGGGGCTTGTCCAGGCGATAAAGAATGATAAAATATTGTCGATGGGTTGAAAATCGATTGCGGAAAGGCCAAAAAGGTCATGAAAACAAGGGATATAGCCGTTTTCCGGAGGCAGTCCGGCGCCAATCCCAAATTTGTTTATTTCTCACAGGTTGGGATTCAGTCCCAATACTCGTACTGAGGGCCTTGAGAGTCCGAATCTTCGTAGACGAGTTCACGGATATGGGAATCTTTTTCGCAAGGCGGGTCGTGGTTTCGGAAATCCCACAAATCGAGGTGTTCCAGGATCTTCTTGACTATTGGGCCAGCCTCCAGTATTGAAATCGTCCGCATTCGATGACCGCAACTGGGACAACAGAGAGGATCGACCTCGTAGATTTTTTGAATCAGCCTCGCCCATCTGCGGCGGAACTGTTTCGACGTCAATTCTCCGGGCGTGATCGGCGGTATCGCGTCGTCGGTTTCCGCCTTTTTGCGCATTCCGCGGGACTTGTTGGAATAATATCCGTTATGTTGTGAACGTGCATAGCCAAGGTCACCGGTGTTGCTTTGGTCGCTACGGCAAGCTCAGAACGAACCTCCATCACGGGAGTCTCGAAATCGCCGTCGACGATTTTGCAGGTGCATTTTTTTACAATTCGTCTTATGTCCATTTTCACCTCCCGCCCAATTCGGCTTCCAAAGCGGCATTTGTCTTGTCGTTACACTCTTTGAGCAAGGTAACGCGCACTCGAGCCTTTGTTCAGATGGGGAAAAGTGAAAAAAATCGAGCGGCTATTCAACATTTTTATCGACCGTGTCTGAGCATAACGTCCCCCACCACGTTTTGCGTTAAAACTACGGTGACATAAAGCGTATCATTTGGTATGAATTGCGTATCGCGCTCTGTTATTTCTTATCACGTCGAACGATCTCATAGGGACGAGGCCTGAGCCTTATCTACCGATTCGATTGATAAACGCGTTCCAAATGTAAACAAACAACAAAAACTTGATGGTCGATTATCAGGCAACTACACATGGAGGGATAGGTATGTTTCCAGGCAGAAAGAGTTTTTTCAGGATAGGGAAATTAGCAGTTGCCCTATTGACCGTTGTCATTTCCAGGAAGATCGAAACCGCCTTTCAGCACCTCAAGGACTGGTTCGAGTCCGAGATCAATTCGCTCGGATATCCGCGCGCCGCCCTTTTCGGTTTCTGCGTCGCCCTGGTGGCCTATGCGGTGCTTTCCATAATAAAAGCCGCCCTTGCGGCGGTTCACGGCGTCGAGAAGATCGAAAACGAGGTGTCCGGCTATTACCTGGCCGACGAGATATCCCTAACGTATCGCGGAATGATGATAGCGATTCCGGAGGAGCAGTGGATTGTCTTCCGCCATATGCCGCTGCCCCAGGTGGCGGAGCTTCTGAAAAGGCTCGCGGCAAATCTGAAACTGTCGGCGTTCCGCAAGCATCCCCGAGGCCCGAAGAAGCCCGCTCCGAAGCGACAAGGCGACAAGAATACTCCTCACGTATCTACTTATAAGCTTATAGCGAAAAGATATGCAAAATAGCGCTACCTTGAAAGGGCTGGTTCCTTCGACCTAACCAATTTACGGAATTTTTTTCTTTGCGAATACACCGAGTTCCCGACTTTATCCTTCACCCATTTCCACACCTTTTTTGTCGGGGTCGAGGCGATCGCCGCGCCTATCGTGTCCATGTCGAAGTCGGAAACCGCAGCGGCGAGACCAAGGATCATTCCGGTGAAGCCTCCCTTTACCTGGTCGTTATGCAAACGCTTGTACTTGCCGATTACGGATTCGATTATTTCGCTGCTTCCAAGAAGAGTTTCGTCTTCCCCGACCCCTTCCTGCCGCTTCCGCTCGAACTCCGCCAGCTCTTCCTTGATATGCGGGAACCGGAGGCTTGCCGGCAATTCCGACAAATAGTCGTCCAGGTCCTCGTGGACGCCCCTGTACAATCCGACGAAATCCACGAAGGCGTTCGCGCCCTCGACGATTTCGACCAGACTCCTCCAGTCCTTCAAATCTTCCCGGAATTCGCAGATCCAACCGAATTTCGCGTACATTTCGGTTTCTTCGAAATCCTCTCCCTTTTCCGCCTTTTCGAGGTCCAGGCCGCAAACGACGTCGGAGCCCCGGCGGACGAGTTCCCCCGCGTTCATGTATCGCGCCTTGCTTCTCTGGTTCGGCGAAGCCATGTACGAAAGCTCCGTTTGCCGGACCTTCTTTCCGGATTTCGAGGCCCCGCCTACGAATTCAAGCCAGTCGGGGTCGCCGTTGAGTTCCCGCTTGAGAACGGCGGCGCCCTTGTGCTTCATGTCGTACGTGCCCAGCGTATCGTGCTTCAGGCAGAACTCGTCGACGCCGGATTTTATGTCCGTGCCGCAGTCGCAAACGATTTGCCTTGGACAGCCCGTTTTTTCGGCGCATTCCTCGAGCTGTCGCCAGACGATTTTCCCGTTGGATTTCTTCACCGGTATCAGATCGATAGGCTCGACGTCCGCGTGCCTGAGGTGCAGTTCCCCCTTCGGCAGGTTTTTTTGCCGGATTCCCAGGATCACCAGACATTTTTCAGCGCCGAGCTGCACGGTATGGTCGATTATCCATATCCAGTCGTCGGCTTTTTCCTTGGGCCGCGAAAGCTTGTGCAATCCAAGCCTCGGCAGCCACAGGCGCCCGGTCGTCCAGCACGGAACCGGAATTTCCAGTCCGAGAAAGGAGAAGAATATCCCCATGGCCTTGCTCGCTCCCCTCATGCCTATGCCCGCCCCGAGAACAAGCAGCGCGAAAAGATGCATGTGGCCGAGCGAATAAGTGTGGTGCGCCGGCACTACTTCGAATTTTTCGGCGGTTTCCCCGGAACTTTTAGAGTTTTTTTTTCGGATTCGGAAAGTTCCCTCTCGAGTTTCTCCACTCGCCGTTCCAGCTCGGCCGCCTTGTTCTTCCAGTATCTGACCTTGTCGGCCAAAAGCTTGGCCCTGTATTTCGCCTCCTTGTATTTCGCCTTCCAATTGTCCCGGCCCTTTCTGAAAAGTTTCGCGAGCTTGGATACGGGACTTTTGTAATCGGTCGCTTTCGAATCCTCCGGCATGGTATAATCTCCATAAAACCAAAAGGTTAAAATTATACCCATACCCTAGTTTCAATCAAAATTCCAGCTATATCGGCTTTATTTTTTGAAATTCTTTATAAAGATTTTTCCAACGGAATATTTCCCGGAGGATTTTTTTTGGGGGGCATTTGGGGCAATTTTCATCACCCCAGTCCCTCCCTATCCGAAAAAAAAATCGAAACCGGGATCGGCGCCGGACTGCGGCCCGAAACAGGCCGTTTCCCATGTTTTTCGCGATTTTTCCGACTTCCGCAAACCATGTTCAATTCATCGGCAATCTTTGCCCATTCCAGTTCGGATTCGACGACCGCCCGTCCGCCCGCGCCCGCCCTCCGCCGCGACATGTTGCGGCGGAGGGCGGGCGCGGGCGGACGGGAAACAATCGAAAAGTCCGGTGTAGTTTCGTTGACAAAAAGCGAGTTCCTATCTTTAATTCGCCCCAATCGTACTCGTAGACTTCCAGGCTTTCTTGTATGTGATTTTAATATTTTTTTCTATTCGTATCTTGTTGCTGCCTTTAGGATCTCTCCTATTGTTTTCCAAGAAGGTTGACTTGGCATTGGTTCTCCTTTGTTTTGATAATAGCCATCCATATCCTCAATCCAGGCAGCCATTGCCTCCAAAAAAGACGGCAAATCGTCATTCTCCCAATTCTTAGAGCTTGAAGATGACTCGTTTGCCAATACCCCAATGAATTTAACTAAGTCCTCTCTTGTTTCTATATTTTCAGGGTTTGCTGACATTTTACAATCCTCCACCTCGAACCTTAATAGTTAAGCCATCTGTTTTTGTAGTCACCTTCCAAGCTTCATCAGCTATTTCTTTCGGGGTAGCCGGGACGGTTCTTATCGGAACATCAGCCTCTTGAAATGCTTTCAAACGACGGTTATCCAATGAGAATATTTTTCCATCCTTCTCGAACACACGAATTGCCGGTATGTCATCAGCAGTAACTTTTCCAGCTTTCAAGTCATCGATAAGTGACTGAAGTGTTCGCTTATCTTTAAAAGAATTCCTGATACTATCCTGAGTAAACCTGATGTTTTTTGGGTCCGCTAAATTATTTGATGCAACAGCCTCAAGAGCCTCTTTGATTAATTTTTCTTCGCATTCGCTTAATCCGTCCTCCGCCAGATCTTTTCCTATTCTAAAGACGATCTTCTCGCCGTTTTTTTTAACGAACAACCCGGCAAATCCACTTGCCACTATTGTGGCAGCGTCGATTATTGCACCCTCGTCAAAAAAAGGACTTCCCAGTCCTGACATGCCTGTCGGCACACCGGATTTCGGGTCGAAGAAAGTGCCATAGTATTCTAAATGCTCGATAGGTTCGTAAAAGTCGTTTGGTCTTGTCCCTGAAAATCCGGGGCCAGAAAGCGCAAACTGCCAGAAAGGATCGATACTGTTGACGGAGTCGTTTCCGAGGAATCCATACAGATTCAGTCCACCTGCCTCCCCGATTGGATCGCGGGTGATCCATCGGCCGAGGTACGGGTCGTAGTATCTGTCCCGCCAGTACCCGAGACCGGTTTCTTCGTCGAAGTACTTGGTGGAGAACCGGAACGGGTTTTGTTCGGCGTAGGGGCCGTACTGGAACTGGATTTTGCCGAAGAGGTCGTATTCGTAGTGGGCGGCGATTCGTCCTTTGTCGGAGATCAGCTGGGCCGTGTTACCATTGGGGCCGTAGAGGTGATAATACACGGAGGAGGTTTCCGGGTCAACCGTGGCGAGGAGGCCGCCCATTCCGCCGGCGCCGTCCATGGTCCCGGACAGGTCGAGGCCCCGGACGCAGTATCTGGAGGTCGTTTTCCCTCCCTGGCTCGTGATCTCTTCGATCACGTTGTATCCGTCGTATACGAAGAACTTGTCGTATTCGGATTCGGTTTCCCAGGCTTCGGAGTTCCGTTTGTAGACGGACTTCTTCACGCGCCTGCCGAGCCAGTCGTAGCGGAACTCGACCTTGACGTCGCCCTCGGACGGGCTTTCGGGCCTCACGCGTTTCAGGCGGTTTTCGGCGTCGTATTCGTACCGGATGTCGTTTTCTCCCTCGAACCGCGATAGGTTGCCGTCGGGGTCGTGGTAAAGAGAGATCTCCAGGGTTTCCGATCCGTCGTCTTCGTTTATCGTTATGTACTGGTCGAGAACGTTGGTCGCGTATGTGGACGTCAGAGTTTCGAGAGTGTCGAACCATTCAACGGCTTCCAGGCGGTTTCCGGCGTTGTCGTAGGAGTATTGCCTGCGCTCGGGGGCTACGTCGATGGCGCCGTCGTCCAGGTACAGAGGGTCCCGTATCCAGTCTTCCCCCCTTCGCAGGGCGAGGGAGGCCTTTTGCGCCATGGCCGAGGCCTCGGCCTCCCCGCTCTTATCGATGTCGGTTATCCGCCACAGGGCGTCGCGTTCCAGGTCGTACCTGGATATCGTCCGGAGGCCCAGTCGGTTTTCGATGGTTTTCGGCAAGTCCGCTTTCGCATGCCAGGCGGTGTTTCTCGAAAGGCCTTTTTCTGTGGAGATTCTTTCCACCAGGTCGGAGCGCGCGAGATATTCGTATTCGAACGTGTCGGAAAGAGTCGCCGGGGTCGTTTCCAGGCCGAATCGGACCGAGTCGGGGCGTCCGAATTCGTCGAAGCCGTATTCGCTGCCGAAACCGCCGGTCAGATCGAAGCCTTTGCACCTGCCCGCGAACCTGGACTCGTCGGGATCGGCAGCGGGCTCGTACGATCTTTCGATTCTCCGCACGGAGGGATACAGGCCGAGGAAGGTTTCGGATTCCAGTTTCAGATCGCCGCAATCGTATTGATGCCCGACCCGGACGAGCCCCTCGTCCGTCGTCCATTCCGCCGTCGCCGGCCGTCCGAGGCGGTCGCGGGCGATTTTCAGGTCCGGGGTGTCGTCGGAATAGACGATTTCGACGATTTCCGCGGTGCCGGGGTCTCGGACGTACTCGGTCTCCAGGGGAGCGCCTTCCTCGTCGGTCCTCGCCAGCGTGCGGGATGCGAGCCTTCCGGCCGCAGTGTACGTCCAGGACACGGTCGAGCCATCTGAATATTCCCTGGAGATCAAGAGCCCCGTGCGGGAATCGTAGCGGAAGCGCGCGATGTCGGGGGAACCGGGATCGTCCGGCCAGGCTTCCGAGTTCCAGTCCCCGCCTTGCCGGAACGTATGGATTTCCGCGACGCGGTTCAGGTCGTCGTAGACGTATTCGACGGGTTCGGCGGCGTCTCTCCATATTCTGAACGGACGGCCTTCGTCGTCGTAGCCGTACCGCGTCGAGTGCCCGAGGGCGTCGGTCTTCGACACGAGCCGCCCCGTGGAACAATCGTAGGCGTAGCTTTCCCGGTTGCCCGCCGGGTCCTGGATCCAGTCGATCCTGTTCGCGTCGTCGTAATGGATCCTGGCGGTTCCGGTTCTCGAATCGGCGACCCCGACGATTCTGCCCAGGCCGTCTCGGTCGTACTCGACGAACTCGCCCGTTCCGCCGGTGAACTTGGCCGGAAGTCCGTCTTCAAAGAGGAGAGTCTCCGCGATATCGACGGTGTCGGGATCGTCGTCGATATGGTATTCGATCCTGTGTTCGACCCTTCCTTTCGACGGGGTCGCCGCGACGGTTTCCGCAGTCTCGTTTCCGAAGGCGTCCTCGAGCCTTCTTTCGAAGATAAGGTTCGCGCCGAGCGCGTAGGCGGTCCCCAGGTCGCTTCCCAGGGCCTCCTTTCGGACGGATTCGACCAGGGGGACGCTTTTGCAGTTCGATCCCGGCTTTTGAAGAGTTCGCGTCCGCCGGGTCAGGAATCGGCGGCCGTCCTGTTCGTATTTCGTTTCGTATTCGGAGATCCGGTCTTCCGTATCGTCGTCCAAGCCGGGATTGACGTTGAAATCCAGGTCGAGTCCGGTCCTTTCCACCCGGCCGGCCTCGTCGTATTCGATGAGGAAGGGCGCCGTGTCCGGCCGGCGGATTTCCGCGAGCCTTCCTGTGTCTTCGTCGTATACGTATTCGATTTCGCAGACCGCGCCGTCTTCCCCGAAGGCGGGCCGCCGGATGGTTCGGAGTCTTCCGGCCATGTCGAACACGGCCTCTTCCCACATGTCCGAACCCCTCGATCCGTAATCCGTTCTCGCCCGCCGGGTCCCGTCGGCGTTCGCCCCGTAGGAGAAATATCGGTCCGCCACTCCGTCGCCGGTCATGCTTTTCGCGCGGCCGTCCG
The DNA here is from genome assembly GCA_963674505.2 of Desulfobacterales bacterium. Lineage (GTDB taxonomy): Bacteria > Desulfobacterota > Desulfobacteria > Desulfobacterales > SKZT01. Next base: position 2,226,034 of record CAXXIG010000001.1, on the reverse strand, counting down.
CGTATCGTTCGATTGTCTCCGCGCCTCCGTCGGGGCGAATCGTCGTCGTCTTGCGCCCTTCGGGGGAATATTGGCGGTAACTTGACAGGCCTCCGGGACGCGTCGTTTTCACGAGTCTTCCCGCGAGGTCGTATTCATAGGAGGTCGCAAGTTCCAGGCCGTCCGAGACGCGTCTTTCGGAGGTCTTCCTTCCCGACGCGTCGTATCCGTAGTATGTCGTCAGGAAGGGGCCGTGCTTTCGCTGGAGGGTCCGGCTCGCGACCCTGCCCTGAGCGTCGGTGGCGGTGGAAAAGGTCGTCCCCGCCTCGTCGGTTTCCTCCCGTATTTCGCAGCATCCCGATTCCTCGCGTTCGACGCGCCTCTCGGAGCCGTCGCGGCCGTAGTACTCCAAAAGTCTTCCCCGTTCGTCGTATATTCCCCTTTCCGAGGAGACGAACAGGTAGTCCAGTTCCCCGCCGCCGAGCACGCACAGATCGACGCGGCCCCCGAGCGCGTTTCCCGTCCGGTCGGCCACCGTGATCTCCCTGACCGTCTTTTCGGGAACGCCGCGCCAATGGTCGTCGGTCCCCCGGACCAGGGTCGTCCGGACATCGGTGTTTTCGGGATAGGGGCCCGGGACGAACTCGTATCCGCTGTGGAATTGAGTGCCCGGGTGCCTGTATGCGAATTCGCCCCATTCGTACTCGTAGACTTCCAGGCTTCCGTCGGGATGCGTGATTCGCTTCGGCCTGCCGGAGCCCGGCCGGCTCCCTTCGACGGGATGGAATATTTTCACGGTCCTCAGGTTTTTGGGGTCGCCGAACGCCGCGCAGGACTGTTCGGTCGCCCGTTCGACGACCTCGGCGTGATACCCTCCGTCGACAATGTGCAACTTCCATGTTCGGGAGACTTCCACCCCGCCGGCCGTTTCGACGATTTTCCGGGGCAGGCCCACGTGTTCGGGGACGTTCGAATCGTCGGCGTGCTGCGGGGAATAGTCGTAGCGGACGACGCGGACTCCGGATTCGTCGGCGTCGGAGTTCGTTTCGTCCAGCAGGCACGCGACCTCCTTGATTTTTCGTCCGGCGGCGTCGTATTCGAAGCGCTTCCAGGAGCCGTCGGGGTTGGTCGCCTTGGCGATTTTTCCGTTTAGGGACTGCGTCCGGCCATCGACGTATTCGATCTCGGTGGTCAGGGCCGCGCCGTCGGGATCGACGACCTTTTCCACCAGTTCCTCGCCCCATTCGAATCTGTGCCATGTCCTGCTGATTCTGGACGACGCGTTTCCCTGGCCGTCTTCGACCGTTTTAACGACAATGCGGTCGTCTCCGACTTTGTCCTCGTGTTCCGTCTCGATCCGCGGACCGCCTTCCCGCGTCATTGTCAGGTCGCCGTCACGGGAGTATTCGACGACGCTTCGCTCGGCGCCTTCGCGGTACTCCGAAATCCTGAGGACGCCTTGGTCTCCGCCCGGGTTTTCCACTTTCCAGACGACGAAGGGCTCTGCCCCGTCGGCTATCGTGAAATACAGGCCGTCCTTGTCTCCCTTTTCCTCTTCGAGATAGAATCGAATTTCGAAGGAATCCGTTCCGCCGGATATGTCCGCCAAGCCTTGGGGGGATGCGATCTGGCGCAGCGCCCGATCGCCGTCCCGTACTATTTGGACGTCGCCGGGAAACGCGGCCGCCTTCAGTCCGGAAGGACTGGCGGCCAGTTGCGACGGGTCGTCGGGAAAGAAAAGCAGGCTGCCGGCCGAGCGTCCATGGAAGGATTTGCCCAGGCCGAAGCTCGCCTTGACCCCGTCGTCCAGTTCGAAGCGTCCGCTTCCGGGTCCGCAGTCGGAGTCGTCGGCTTCGCACCGCTCGCACCCGACATAAAGCAAAGCCTCGGATTCGCATTCGGAATCGACATCCTTCGCCGTTATCTTCAGCCATCCCTCGCCGGACACGTCCGCCAGGACCGCCGTATCGCCGGAGGCCGACCATGATACGCCCGCCCGGGCGGTCCCGTCGAACGCGGACGCCGACCACTCGAAATTCCTCGGGCAGGGCGAAAGACTGTTGTCGATGGCGAGGGTCGCGGTCTGGCCGGGCTCGACGGGGTTCCTGTCGATTTCGATCGCGAGGTTGCAGTCGGGGCAGTCGCCGCACGCGTCGCCCGCCGGGCCGCCGCAGGTGTCGGCCTGGTCGGGGTTGTGCGTGAAGGGACAGTTGTCGACGCAGTCGGCGACTCCGTCCGCGTCGGTGTCCATGTCTTCGTCGAGGCATTCGACCCATTTGGAAAGTTTGTATGAAACAACGGAATACTCACATCCATCGGAGCAGTCGAAGACATTTCCGTACGCCAGTTTATCTTCGGAAAGCAGTTCCCTGCCGCCGTACGACCCCGGCAACGCGAGGCAGGGCTCGAGGTCGTTGCCGGCCTGAACGCAGAGGTCTCCGCATTCGTCCGCGGCTGTTTCCATCAATGCCTCGAAGTCTTCGCGGCTGTAGTTGTCGCGGTGAAGGCAGCTGCTGAACCTTGTTGCGCACCAATCCATTGCTTGCCATTGTCGCAATCCCCCTGCGTCCTTGTAGAAATTGCCGGAGCCGTCCCGGCCGTCGAAATCGCCCGAAACAAGGCAGCTGTCCGTGCCGGCTTCGACAGTGGAACATGCGCATAGCAACAGTATGCAAAGGAGGAGGTTTAACGAAATCGAGCGAAGGTTTTTCATTGGACAAGTTTACTCTCGATGCGCTTGGCGGGGAGTTTCGTTTTCTTCGGGATTGGATTCATGATCGGCCATGCCTCGACGCAACTCGGACGCGAAGCGTCCCGGTATGCATTCCCGCGCGAAGCGCGGGAACGAGGCGCAGTGCTTTTGGCCGAACCGGGGACCGCCCCCTTTTCGCCGAACTCGCATGTCCTTTTCATGGCGCGAACCCCGCGCTTTCGGAGCCTGTTGCGCGGCCCTTTGCGTCGTACTCGATATGAACGCTCCCGGCCTTCGCATAGCCCCACCCGATGCATACGCCGTCCAATTCGAGTCGTGCGGAGGGACCGACGGTCGTCCAGGGGCGATTTTCGCCTGTCCTGTAAAACCCCAGTCCGGAAAGCCTGACGATGGCGTTGCCGGAAACGGCCACGACAGGCAGCCCGTCGCGGGCCGATACCGCGACATCCCCGCTGTTCCCGGTTTCGGAGCGGCTCTCGAGGGTCTTGTCCACGACCAGGCTCTCATAGTAGATGCCGGATTTCACGACGATGGAATCGCCCGCCGAGGCGTTGTCGACGGCCCCCTGGATGCTCGAACAGTCGCCGCCCGGGTCTTTGGAAACGACGACTGTTCCGGCCGAAGCCGGATTCGCTCCCGAAAGCGAAACCAATAAAAGGATGCGAAGATAGAAGGCGGAGAGCGATATCAACTTCGATCTCAGGTTATCCGAAAATGACCGTTCCATGTTTTTTCTCCATAAAAGTCAGGCTTCGATTCCTTCCGCAGGCCCGTTTCAAAGCATGCGCGCGATCCGGCCTGCGTTGCGGTCGTACCGGCGAAGCGCCGGACGAATCCCTTTTCGTCAGGGGCGAAAACATCTCGTATCAACTGAAAAAAGACGGCATTCGGCAAGCGGATCGGAAAAAATTCCAAAGCCGGTCGTCCGATATGCCGCGAACGCCATATCGGTCCGAATAGACCAATTGGACGGTTTGCTCAAGCTTTTTTCGATCCTGGCGGTCTTGGCTGGAGGCGGGAATACATGCTCGAATTCCGATTTCCTGTTTGAAATCAAATACTTGCAGAAAAAACAATTTTTCCGCAATCGAAAAAAATTTATTTTCCGATCATAGGTTTGGAGGGCGGAGATCGGATCGGCAAGCATGAAAAATGCGCGGAAGATCAATGCCGCGATCTGGGAACATTCAAGAACAATGGACTCGGGACGGGCGCCTTTTCGTCGTTCCACGAATTTGGACCCTTGCTGTCGTTCCATGCTCTTCGGTTTTCGGCAAAGTGTCTTTCTTTCTGAACGCGACTTTGCGCACGCCGAAACAGTTCGTTCCGCATCGGGTCCTTTTGCAGCGTGGCGCAGTTTTTCGTATTCGGGCTTGGTCTTCAGGCGCAGGCGGCGGGGCCGCGTTTGAAAACCGATTTTTCTTTGATCGTCTGCCGGGAAAGTCGTAGAGGAACTCGACCTTGATGTCGCCCTCGGACGGGCTTATGGGTTGCATGCGTTTCAGGCGCTTTTCGGCGTCATATTCCTATTGGACGTCGTTTCGCCCTTGGACCGCGTGAAAGGGGATGCTTGTCCGAACGTACCGTACTAAACGGCAATCTATAAACCGGGCGAATTGCTCACACCCGCATCCGGCCCGAAACAGGGCGTTTCCACAGATTTTCGACCAGCCTGACGGGTGACGTTCGGGAAGTGATGCGTGACGTGTAATGGCGGATGCTTGTTCCGAATGTGCTTAACAAAGCCCATCGCATTGCCGTCTTCGCTACGATACGCCCGGAACGAACGTCGCCTATCACGCGATGTCGAACTCGTTTCCGGGACCGATCACCGCGCTCGCCGTGCCGGCGACATTGCCGACGTTGTAGTCCAGGTCCACCGTGTGGCCCAGCAGCCCCACCTGTTCCGCAATGGAATACTCCTTGGGGGAACTCGGGTTCCAGCTTTGCGTCGTCTCCGTTTGCGTTAACGATATCGTGTTGACGGTATGGTCGAGTTGCCCGTATGCATTGGCGCTGCCGCCGCCCGTATGCGTCACGTCCCCCACCGGCGAGGCGTCGGGAAAGGTGAAGTTGAGGAAGTCGTCGCTGACCGTCGGAAAACCCGGGCCAAGGGTCGTGCCGTAACTGCCCCCGAGGACGAAGCCGCTCTCGGTAAAATCGATCGACAGGACAAAACCGCCGGGAAAGGACTCGATCTCGAACTCGTTTCCGGGGCCGATCACCGCGCTCGCCGTGCCGGCGACATTGCCGACGTTGTAGTCCAGGTCCACCGTGTGGCCCAGCAGCCCCACCTGTTCCGCAATGGAATACTCCTTGGGGGAACTCGGGTTCCAGCTTTGCGTCGTCTCCGTTTGTGTCAACGATATCGTGTTGACGGTATGGTCGAGCTGCGCGTATGCATTGGCGCTGCCGCCGCCCGTATGCGTCACGTCCCCCACCGGCGAGGCGTCGGGAAAGGTGAAGTTGAGGAAGTCGTCGCTGACCGTCGGAAAACCCGGGCCAAGGGTCGTGCCGTAACTGCCCCCGAGGGCGAAGTCGCTCTCGGTAAAATCGATCGACAGGACAAAACCGCCGGGAGAGGATTCGATCTCGAACTCGTTTCCGGGACCGATCACCGCGCTCGCCGTGCCGGCGACATTGCCGACGTTGTAGTCCAGGTCCACCGTGTGGCCCAACAGCCCCGCCTGTTCCGCGATGGAATACTCCTTGGGGGAACTCGGGTTCCAGCTTTGCGTCGTCTCCGTTTGTGTAAAAGATATCGTGTTGACGGTATGGTCGAGCTGCCCGTATGCATTGGCGCTGCCGCCGCCCGTATGCGTCACGTCCCCCACCGGCGAAGCGTCGGGAAAGGTGAAGTTGAGAAAGTCGTCGCTGACCGTCGGAAAACCCGGGCCAAGGGTCGTGCCGTAACTGCCCCCGAGGACGAAGCCGCTCTCGGTAAAATTGATCGACAGGACAAAACCGCCGGGAAAGGATTCGATCTCGAACTCGTTTCCGGGGCCGATCACCGCGCTCGCCGTGCCGGCGACATTGCCGACGTTGTAGTCCAATTCGATGGTATGCCCGATAAGGCCCGGCCCGCTTTGGGATTTGCCGGCATCGGCCCTGCCAATCAACGCGCCAAACGCCGTGCTCTCATCCGCCGCGCCAACAGGCGCGACCGAAAGCAGCAACAACGCTATAAACGACAACGCCGCCAGCGCCGACCAGATCCGCTCGGTCCCAAAAAATTCCGTTTTTCCGATCGCAGGTTTCACGTTTTTATCCTCCATTCCGATTAGTTGGCAAATCCCCCGGCATTCCTTGATCGTTGGATTGCAGAGCGCAATCGCGTCGTTTTCGACAAACAACCGCCGGCATTTCTCGTTGCCGCCGATAAAGCTGCCATTTCCCTCGCTTATGATGCTTGAACCGTTTTCATTCTCGGGCCTGAACCGAGATGTGTAGTACGGTGACTCGCTTTTTATCAACAAAAATGCTATGGGCTTTTCAATGGTTGCCCGCCCGACCTCCTCCGCAAAAAACGCTCGGGGTTCAGGTTTGCGGTCTCCGACTCCCTGGCCTCGGCCGCGATAGATTGTTAGCCTTATAGCCGCGCGGCATCCCGGATAGCGACGGGAAGGGTTTTGCGAAAAAATCCCTTATACTCGATGTTCAAGTTTTTTAGCCGAAATTGACGGCCAATCACAGTGGAAGGGGCTTCCAGCCGCATTTGCCAAGCGGCTGGAAGCCGCTTACACTGGGAGGACGGAAAAAAAACTTGAACATCGAGTTATAAAAAATTTGCGTGATGCCTATGCGTGGTGCCAAACTTTCATGATTCAAACCTGTTCACAAATCAAGGTGACCCTATGACCCCACGTTTTTGAGTTTCATGTGGGTAGGCAAGCCGCGCATTGCACGGCTTGCCTTGCCAAAGGATTTAGGGTTTTCGATTCAGTTGACTCGTCGCCTGCCGCTTATGGTCGCCACGGCCAGCAGGGTTATGATCACCGAAAGGACCAGCATTCCCCATTCCGACAGGGTCGGTATGGTGGCACGCGTCAGATCGATGGTACCCAAGCTGCGAGTGCCGTCGGGAAGGATGGCGAGAACTTCATAGGTGTAGGGCACGCTCACTTCGGCTTCCGTATCGAGGTAGGTGTTCTGGTCCTCGGGCAGAGGCGGATCGGTCAGCAGTTGGCCGTTGCGATATACCTGATAACCCGTGGCTTCGGGAACGTCGGGCCAATCGACGACGTTTCCGTCGCGGGTGGGTTCGCCCTCCAAGAGGTCGCAAGGACCGGTGGTGGCGGATTCCACCGAAGTGTAGGCGGAGTTGTCGCCGGCGTTGACGGCTCTGACCCGGTAATAGTAGGTCGCGCCGCAATCCAGGCCGCCGTCGGTGTAGCCGGTCTCGCCGGCACCGACCGTGGCGACCGGGGCGAAGGGTCCGTTCTGCGACGTGGACCGCTCGATTTCAAAGCCCGTCTCGTTGCCGCTGTTGTCCGTCCACTCGAGATCCACCTGGGTGTTGTCGTCGGGATCGGGGGTGGCGGTCAGTCCGCTGGGAGCGGCGGGAACGCAGACGACGGTGGTCGCGGATTCCACGGAAGTGTAGGCGGAGTTGCCTTCGGCGTTGACGGCTCTGACCCGGTAATGGTAGGTCGCGCCGCAATCCAGGCCGCCGTCGGTGTAGCCGGTCTCGCCGGCGCCGACCGTGGCGACCGGGGCGAAGGGTCCGTTCTGCGACGTGGACCGCTCGATTTCAAAGCCCGTCTCGTTGCCGCTGTTGTCCGTCCACTCGAGATCCACCTGGGTGTTGTCGTCGGGATCGGGGGTGGCGTTCAGTCCGCTGGGAGCGGCGGGAGCGCAGACGACGGTGGTTGCGGATTCCACGGAAGTGTAGGCGGAGTTGCCTTCGGCGTTGACGGCTCTGACCCGGTAATAGTAGGTCGCGCCGCAATCCAGGCCGCCGTCGGTGTATTCGGTCTCGCCGGCGCCCACCGTGGCGACCGGGGCGAAGGGTCCGTTCTGCGACGTGGACCGCTCGATTTCAAAGCCCGTCTCGTTGCCGCTGTTGTCCGTCCACTCGAGATCCACCTGGGTGTTGTCGTCGGGATCGGGGGTGGCGGTCAGTCCGCTGGGAGCGGCGGGCGGAACGGGCCTGGCGAAGGTGAACACCTGGCCGTCGGCGACGTCGGCGACGAATACGAGCGGGTCTGCGGCAGCCGAAACCGGAACGACTACATCGACGGTCCCGGTGGCGAAGTTCGCGTCGCCGTCGCGGTTGATCCACATCAGCGTCGCGTTCGTGGCAGCGGGAATCGAGTACTCGATCGGGCCGAACCCGTCGCCGTTGCGACCTGCGGTCGCGACCCCGTTGTCCTCGACCTTCCACTTGCGGTTCATGACCATCATGCCCGTGTCGGCGATCTCCGTGCCTTCGTACTGCGTGTCGCCGCCGTTGTGGCCCCACACCAGGGCGTATTTGTCGCCCGGGAAGCTAAAGACCGGCACGCCGCCTTTCAAGGCGGCGCCGGAGGGAAGCCCGCCGGTCAGAATGGCGCCTTCGCCCACGCTTTTCGATTTCGGCTGGAAAAAGTCGGAATCGTCGTCCCGGACGATGCCGGCGACATTGTTGTGGTAGGCCGCGTTGGCTGCGGCGTCCCAGAATTTCGTGACGCCGTCGGAGGCGATGTAGTCGTCTTCCTTGGTAATGCCCCATTTGAGAGCGAGGTAGGACTCCGCCTTTTGCAGGTCCAACGGGGGCAAGGTGTCGTCGTAAACGACGATTTCCCCGATGGCCCCTTGAAATAGCCGCCCGGACAGATTAGCGGTCTTGCTTTGTCTTCCAATGGTGAAAGGACCGCCTGTAGCGGCATGGGTCGCAGATTCATTTATCTCGCCGGCGGTCAGCTGGGTTAATGCGATGATCGCATTGGTGACAGCGGATGTTCCGTCTAAATCAAGCCTCTGCTCGGAACCAAAGACAATTTCTTGCGTCAGGAGGGTTCCGACGCTTCCTCGATTATGGGAACCTGAATCCCCAATTCCGCCATAATCATCCGCAGTGTATAAATAGCGAGTATCCGAAGAATAAGCCAAACCATAGCCCCTGTCTGCGTTTAGGCCGAAATCGTAGACGAAATCGGGGCCGCCGGAGGCCGCATCAGGGCGAACAGCCGCCAATATCGTCATGCCATCGTTGGTGGAGAAAATGTAATCGTCGTAAAAATCGAGACCGTCGTCGGTGCCGTCGAACTGGACGACGGGGTTGAAGTTGAAGTTGTCGGCGTCGTTGTTCTTGAATGCCGGGGGATTTACGTCGGCATTTGCGTCCGTGGCGGCATTGGCGCGTCGATAGGACATGTCCTGCCACGATTGTACCAGGTCGCCGTCGGCCGCAGGCGAGGAGCCGGCGTCGTAGTCGTCTCTGTCGCTGAAGACGCCGTCGTTTGCTTTCAGCCACAGGGCTAGGTTGTCGCTTGCGCCGCCGGGAGAGGGAAGGTCCGTGGCAAACGTAAAGTATTGCCCGTCTTCGATATTTGGTTTCGCCCATAGATTGCTGCCGTCGTCGGCAAGGGCGATCGCGTTTGCGTCGGAAAAATCGGTATCGCCGTCCACGAGCATGTATTTTGCGTCGAACGTATTGGGGATGCTCATGATCATCGCCCCGAAGGTTGCGCTGTCGGAAGCCTTCCAGATGCGGTTCATGTGCCGATAGTCGCCCGCTCCGCTGCCCATGGCGGTATCCAGTCCGTTGTTGCCCCAGGCGAATGCCGACTGGTCCGTTTGAATCTGTCCGCTGTAGGCATCGTGGAAAACCGTCAGGATCGCCCCGTCGTTGATGCTTTTGGACTTGGGCTGATGCAGGCCCGAAGCGTCGTCCCGTACGATGCCGGCCACGTCGTTGTGATAATCGGCGTTCGCAGTGGCATCCCACAACGTGGCACCGCCGGAGGCGACGTAGTCTCCCTCCTTGGTGATGCCGTATTTGAAGGCGAGGTAGGAACCGACCTTTTGACGTTCGTCGGCGGTCAATACCCGCTTGTAGAGAATCACTTCGGGAATGTCGGCGTTGAGAACGGCATCGTGGCGAGCGCCGACATAGGTATGGTTGCTGAAGGTCGTTCCGAACGATGTCGTATTGGCGTTGTCGTCTTCGACAAGAGAACCGTCCAGACGGCCTTGCCAGTTGTTGGCTTCGCTTAGAGCATTGTAAATGTGCAGTTTTGTCAAGTCGGCCGAAGGCGTCCATGTTTTGCTGGCGTCCGTTCCGAAATTGTCGATCACATCGCCCGTGGCGGGATAGTTGGCATTGTTGGTTGTGCCGCCGGAAAACTCGCCGGGGAAGCCGGCATTGTCGCCATTGTTTGCAACGGTATAAAAAACTTCCGCTCCGTTGACCCCGCCCAGGAAATTTTCACCTTCCCAGCGCATATATATTGAACCGTCGAAGGAAACCTTGGGATTGAAATTGAAGGCTTCGTCCTCCCATGACATGCTCCCGAAGCCTTGATAATCTTCATCCTTATGATTTCCGGTTTCATCATCCCAATTGGTAACCACGCCGGAACCATCGTAAGTGATTGTTCCATCGGCTTTCAGCCACAGTTCCAGGTCGGCGGCCACGCCGCCAGGGGATTTCGACGCCGGGGTGGTTGCGCTGTCCGTCGCCGGGCTTCCATCGGTCTTGTAATCAATATCCGCGTCGCCATTGCTGTAGGGATAGATCGTGAAGTAGTACAGGTTTTCAGGATTCAACCCGGTCCAGCTATAGGTTTCTGCCCCCTGGGCAATGTTCATCTGGCCTTCGCCGTCGGAGCAATCGCTGTCATCAGTGTATGGCGTGCCGTCAACAGGCGGAAACGCACTGCTCTGATGGCACAGCACCAGATAGCCGCTGGGCAGATTCGTGCCGGTGGAATCCGTCCAGTCAACCGTAATCCGGCTGCTGCTGTCCGCCGTCGCCGTGAAGTTGGTCGGATGATTGTCCGGTTCCGGGTCGGCGGGAGTCGGGCCGGAGACGTCCTTGGCGAAAGTGAAAAAGTCGCCGTCGCTCAAATCGACGGTCGCGCTTCCGCTTGTCAGGGGATACTCCGTCGCTCCCGTTGAGAAGTTTTCGTCGCTGTCCACGAGCAGGTGGGTGGCGTCCGCATCGTCGGTCGTGACGGTTACGCTCCCGACCGTGCCGGTTTCCGCGACCTTCCAAGTTCGCCCCATGACTTCCTTGCCGGTCGGGGCGCCCGTATCGCTGTATGCGGTGCTCGCATCGTCGTTGCCCCAGATCAGGCAGGAAAGATCGGCGGAAAACGCTACGCCCAGATCGACCGTGACCGCGGCGTCGTCGTCGATGCTTTTCGATTTTCGCTGGTCGAGGCCGGAGTCGTCGTCGCGGCCGATGCCGGCGACGTCGTTGTGGTAGGCTGAGTTCGTGGCGGCATTCCACCAGGCGTCGTCGTCGGAGGCGACATAATCGCCCTCTTTGGTAACGCCGTATTTGAGGGCGAGATAGCTGAAAACTTTCGTTTGTTCGGCGGCAGTCAGTTGGCGGTTGTAGACAATCACTTCGCCCAGGTCGCCGTTCAGGTTCTCCGAGCCACCGCTGCCGCCTATGGACATATCGTCGTTCGGCAGAGAATTTCCGTTGGCTGCGGAAGCGGAGTTTGCGGTGCCGTCTTTAAAATAGTGGCGGAAGATGTTGCTGTCGGTATTATCGCCACGAGTCAGGGCGCTGAGCAACATGAGCGGCTCGCCCGCCGTAGCTGCGGAGCCTACCAGCATTGCCGGCGTACCGTTGCAGTTGTTGGGAACAGCGCAATTGCGGGTTACGAATTCCATCTGGTCTGTTCCGCCGTTGTAACGATACTGGAAGGCTCCCTGGCCACTACCTCCGGAATCCTGAGGCCCGATAATCGTGCCCGCGTCACCGTCGTTGTAATAACCCAGAGCATAAACACTCAGGGGCACTCCGCCTGAGCCCACGATGCCGCCCAGGCCGAGATTGTCGGCTATGTCTAAAACGTCGTCGATTCCGTCGAAGCGTATCACCGGATTGAAGTTGATCAGATCGGCATCCTCGGACTGGTAGGTCGGCTGGTTCTGCGTCGTAGGGTGAGATGCATCGTGCCCGTTGCCGCTCTGGTCGTCCCATTGCGAGACGCTCGCGCCGTCGGTCGTAGTGCTAGTGCCGGCGTCGGCCTTCCACCAAGCCCGAAGGTTGGCGGCCACGCCGCCAGGGGAGGGATCTGTGGCTGCCAACGAGACCTCAAGCATCTTGAGTTGACTCAACCCATTAATAGTATGCGTTAGGGTATAGGCTTGTCCCGCGACAAACACGGGAATGGAGCCGGCATCGAACGAAAAGGTCCCTGTCGTTGACATGTCGTTGCTGCCAGAGGTCCCGTTGGAGCCTGCAAGCGTGAGCGCACCGGTCGTACCTGAGTTTCTATAGCCCACCGTATATTGGTCAATTATGACATTCTGATCAAAGGTAATGTCGAAACTGGACGCGCTTTGACCAGAAGTACCCAAAGTAATTCCATCCCCATCAACATACACTTTAGAACTTCCTTCATAGTTCTCCACATCGGTGAATGTGATCGTAATACCATCCGCCGTGACAGAATCCATATTATTGATATATTGATCTGGAAACGTTGATTCAGTAAGTGTAAACGTCGTGGCATAGGCAGGGACAATCGCGTTCCCTGCGATTCCGATAAATACCACAAGACTGATATTTATCAAACGAAATATCTGCTTCATCCTTCTCATGCTATTTCTCCTCTTCTCCGGTGTGTTCCGTTGTGGCGAGTCGCGATGTTTTCCCGCAAGCCAAAACGCCGCGCCGCATATTCGATAGCCATTGATCGTACGGGACGTCCGCCCTGGTTTCGGTGCGCGTTTCCCTGTCTCTCGTCAAATGAAACCCCCGCATGTTGCCGGCCGGGCGATCGCCGGGATTTCGCAAGCGGCTTTGCCCGCTCGCCCCGGCCGTTTTTCCCCGACCGCTGCTCTCGCGCGCCGGAAAGAAACCGAATTCCGATTCGTTTCCGCGCGCGCACACAGCCTTACGCAAAAGTCCCCGCCGCTTTTTCCTCGACCCCGATTGGCGGGGCCGGAACCCCGCCCTACCTGTTCCGAGGCCATGGATTGGCGGGGATTGGAACCATGCCCGTCAGGCCTCTGCGCATCGTTTCCGCAGCAAAAAGCCGCGTACTTGGAAGACGGTCCGTTCGACTTGTTGCAATTACGGCGTCTTCCGCCCCCCTCACATTCGGATTCATCTGAGTACAACCAAGAACAAAACCATCAAAAAAATGAGGACCCGCGCGAAAACCGCCAACGTTTTGCGTCCGGCAACCCCGGTGAGGGCTTTTGGCGCCGGACGGGAAACGACCATTTTTTGCCCCCCCGAGCAAAGAATGTCGGCTTTCGAACGGGTCCAGGCTTTTTCGCTTCTCGCGATTCGCCTTGTTTTCATTTCGTTCGCACTCGAAGGTCCACCGTTTTCACTCAAACCGTGTGTCGCGAACGGGCTTCCATCCAGAATTCGCGGTATCTTTTGCTTCTCTTGATCCCCTTATCGACGATCTCGGAGAGCGGACCGAACCGTTCCAAACACAGCTTCTCCAAACTTTTCATCTCCTCGTCCGTCAGGGAAAATCCATGCTCCGCGCATGCTTTCGCCAAACCGGCCCGGGCCTGCTCCCGAAATGCGTCGTCGGTGATCAGCCTTCCCAAAAACCGTTCTACGCAATCTTGGCTCATGCGGGGCATATCCTTTCCGTTGCATGTGATTGGCCGGGTGGCCGCCGGGATTTCGCGAATAGCGAAGCCCGCCGGCCCCCGGCCGTTTTCCCCCCCGACCTTTTTTTCCCTTTTCGCGCCGGAAAGAAAACGAATCCCGATTCGGGGTTCCGTGCGCGAACGGCCTACTTACTGAGCAAAAAAGATGCCACATGCGCATAGTCCCCCCAAAACCCGCACGGAAGGGTATCGGGCGGCTGCGGACGGAAGCGAGGGAAAGGCGGCAAGTGTTGCGATTCGGCGCACATCGCGGGGCGGCAGGTGATAACATGCTGTAATTATTGAGGATATGGCGAGTGCGCCGAAACGTGACAAGTGCGCCGAAATGGTGCGTTTGCATTTTGCGAGGCGTACCGAAATGCAACGCTTCCCGATTCGGCAATCGCTTCGAAACGCAACGGATTCGAAGAGGACTTGCGCGGGTCCCAGGAAAGATACCCTTCCGTTTTCATCCCGGTTTCGAACTGCCCCGGTGGATGGACTGATCGTAGACACGAAAGGACGGTTTTGGCAAAAAAGGAAAATGGATAGTCGAGCCTGCAACTCGATATTCGAGTCTTATTCGATACGAAATTTTCTCGGCGTGCCATTCGGAGACCGAATGCCATTGGCGTTGCCAAAGCGAACGGATCAAATCCATTTTGGTCTCGGCGTCGAGTTGTTCGAAGAAGACCTTCGGCCGGCCCGGACAGGATTTTTTAAATTCGGGCGAATGCCGCGATCCAGAAACAGTGCCTCGGAGGGCGATTTTCGCTTGATTGTCATGAAAACGCGCTCCTCCTGTTCGACTGTCCGAACTCGATACGAAAATTTATACGGGACGAGAGGAGACGGGGCAAAGGGGAAAAATCGACGCCGGAAATTGCCTGGATACCCGCTTTCGCGGGAATGCCGGAAAAAACTTGATCATCGAGTCAAAGGATTTGAAAATGTGTCGATATTTTTTTATTCATCGTAGGAATCCCATGCCGGGACACTTTTTTCGGGGATTTTATTCAAAATGGCGCCTACTTTTTCCTTTAGTTGAGAAATGGATCTTCCCGCCAATTTGGCTTCAAGCGCCGAAATCGTCTCGAGTTGCGTAAGCTGAACGGCAAGCATGTAATTGGCCAGCTGATTCAATGATACTCCCTGATATCTGGCCTCTCTTTCCAAGCGTTTTTTAAGTTCCACGGGCAGTCTCAATGTAAGAGTGAGAGTTTTTTTCATTTTTTCGACCTCCACATTACGCAAAAATCTTCGGGCGTTACGACCCTGAAAGAAAGGTCTTTCAGTTCCCCGCCCCTGAAATCCTTGATGTTCGATGTAATCAGATATTCGCTTCCGCTGGCGAAAGCGCATTCGCAGACCATGTTGTCGCTTTCGTCGGTCAGATTCGGCCTAAGCAGGAAATAAATCATATGTTTTTGCGCCAGCAACGCCAACAGATCGAGAACATCTTCGATTTCCGCAGCCGATATGTTTAACTCGGACAGATTCTCCTTCCGTGTAAGGACATCGTAATATTCGAAATAAAGCTGCGGGGAAAGGGCAAGCCTCACTTTTTCGTCCAATACGAGCCTTAGAATGTAGTGCGAAGCTCCTTTGCTGCTGTAAAGTGCGGAGAAGACGACATTTGCATCCACAGTTATAATCATGTCAGAATTTGATATCATATACGAACACAAAAATCAAGACAAAGCCAAGAGCATCGGCAATTCTTATTTTGGGTGTTTGCGGTGCCACCAAGGTAACCACCCCGTCCCAGTCTGATTCCGCGCATCGGGAAAACGCTCTTCTCTTTGGCGCCCCGCCCCAGGATGGGCTGGTTACCTTGCCCGAGGAGGTTCCGACGCAGAGGTAACCAAACCATCATATTCTGGTTTTGCGGGTTGCGACGACCATTTGTTCTCCCGATTCCGTGATGGGGGACGCGTGATGGGACGTTCGTTCCGAACGTACCGTACTAAACGGCGATCTTTGAAGCGGGCGAATTGTCCCCACCCGCATCCTGCCCGAAACAGCCCGTTTCCACCGGTTTTCGAGCAAACCTGATGGGTGCGTTCGGAATGAGCATCCCAATTCACGTCGTCACCATTCACGTCGTCACCATTCACCCAGTCTCTCCTTAACCGGAATCTTCCTTGAAACCACAACGATATGGACATTGTCGCGAAAGCCTTCCGAAACATCGACTGCCGAGTATTGGTTGAATTCCTTTCGAAGTATGCTTTCTGTTTCTTTACGGCCTATTGGCTACTTGTCCTGAAAAAGGGCCTCGATGGCGTCCGCCAATAACATTGTGCGTTTGAATCCTCTGGAATTCAAGTGTGTGTGTAGCTTTTTATCGTTTGTAACCAATGTCATGTCGAATTCGATGGCAGTCGCTACATACGGAGTATCTTTTTCGTCGATTTCGCGGCAGAGTTCGAATGCGGCACTCAATGATGATTCCGATAAAAGCATATTGGGAACCACACCGACATCTTTTAGAAGCCTGAGCACAAATTCTTGGAATTCTTTTTCGGAAAGCTTGGTCTTTTTTAAAATCCGGCGCTTGTATTTTTCAAGCTCGACAAACGCAAAATCCGGCACATAGACCGCAAGCTGCGAGAACAAAAGAGAATACACCTCTCTTCCCCCTATAAAGGCGCTGAACAGAACATTCGCGTCAATCAGGACCCTCGTCGACGGAGATTTCATGCTTCTGGCAAATGTTTTGATTTGTATTCAAGCCAAGCTTCCCGACGGGCCTTTTCCACCTCTTTTTCATGATCGAAACTCGCCCGTTCGATATTTTCCTTTATTTTTTCTCCCAAATATCGAACGCGCAGCATCGAGAGCTGTTGTTCCATGAACGAACGGACCGCCTGTATTCCCATAGTTTCGATCAACGCGTCGTCGATATCGATTTGAACCATGCTCATCGTTTCATCCCTCCTTTGCTATCATGACAGAAGAATCATGGCCTACCATAAAAGCGGAAATTCCAACATTCTGTCCTCGATAGTATTGGTGTGATAATATCCTCTTTTTTTGGAGACGTCAACGTCTTCAGCCGTTTGCCTATTCATGCCGAAGCGCCCGATGATCGACGGGTATGTTTGCGAGATACATCCTTTTTTGCTATTTTCAGGCAGGCGTTATCGGCTGCGACAAAAAAGGATAAGAATGTGAAATACACATATCCTGTATTCTCTCCGGTGCTTTTCGACTTTCGTTCATCTTGTCATAGAGCGCAATCCCTCGTCATAAAGCGTGCCGGTCGCGAATGGCAACGGCCCGGCAATCGAAAGGACGGGTTTGGCCAAAAAGGAATCTACTTGACGTTTCTTCGATAGAAGATATTGCGGCTCACCTTCAGCATCTCCGCCGCCTTGGCTTTGTTGTTGCCGCACGATTCCAACACGCGGCCGAGGGTGGCGGCGATCACGGCGTCCAGGGAGAAATCTCGCGGGTCGAAATCCAATCGGATGCTGATCTTTCCGTCGGCGTCGGGTCCGAGTCCGGATTTGCAAGCGCGGGCGTTGCCGATCGTCGCGTTCGGCTTGAGCATGAGATGTTCCGGTCTGACCAGTTCGCCGTTGTTGACGATGATCGCGCGCTCGATGCAGTTTTTCAGTTCCCGTACGTTTCCGGGCCAGGAGTATTCCCGGAGCATCTCCATGGCGGCCTCGGAAATTCCCGGGACGTGCTTTCCGCAGTGGCTTCGGAATTTTTCGATGAAGTAGTCGGCCAGCAGGGCGATGTCCTCCTTGCGCTCCCGCAGGGGCGGCAGGGCGATGGGATAGGCGTTGACGCGGTGGAAGAGGTCTTCGCGGAATCTGCCCTCTTTCACCAGTGCTTCGAGGTCGGCGTTGGTGGCGGCGATGATTCTGGCGTTGGCGGCCACGGGCTTGTCGGAGCCGACCTTTTCGTAGGCGCGTTCCTGCAGGACCCGCAGCAGCTTGGATTGCAGTTCGAAGGGCATGTCGCCGATCTCGTCCAGCAGAAGGGTCCCCTCGCGGGCCTTGCCGAATTTTCCCTCCCTTTCCGAATCCGCCCCCGTGAAAGCGCCTTTCACGTGACCGAACAGTTCGCTTTCCAGAAGTCCATCGGGAATGCCGGCGCAGTTGAGCCCGACGAAGCGACTTTTGGGACATCCGGAGGCGGAATGGATGGCCCGTGCGAACAGTTCCTTTCCGGTGCCGCTCTCGCCGAAAATGGCCACGGGCATGTCGGGGACTTCCGCCGCCTTGGCCGCCAGTTCCAGGGGCACTCGCATTTTCTTCGACCGTGTGACGATATTGCGGAACCCGTAGAGGTCGTTGAGATAGTCCTTGAGTTCCTCGTTTTCCAGGGAGAGGCGATGGAGCTTGAGGCAGCGGCGGACGGTCCGGCGCAGTTCCAGGTCGCGGACCGGCTTGATCAGGTAGTCGTCGGCGCCTTGCTTCATGGAAGCGACGGCCTTGTCGATGCTGCCGTGGCCGGTGAGCATGACGAAGGGTATGTAGGGATAGGCTTTTCTGATCCGTCGCAGCAGGCCGATGCCGTCCATGTCGGGCATGACCTGGTCCGACACGATCAGGTCGGGGGGACTTTCGAGCTTCGCCATGACGTCCAGGGCCTGCTCCGCGCTCGCGGCTTCCAACACGCGGTAACCCCATTTGGACAGGCGGGATTTGACCAGGTATCTCTCGCTTCGGTTGTCGTCCACCGCCAGGACGGTTATGGCTTCTTCGTTCATCGGACAGTTCCTCGCATTTGTTTACATCTTTTTCGTTTCCAAGACCGAACGGAAGGCGTCCCAGGCATCCCGGAGAGGACCGAGTCGACGTCTCATGCCTTCGAGGTCCTGCGCTTCGGAGGCTTGTTCCATCGCAAGGGCCGCCTGCCTGAACCTTTCGGCGCACAGGGTGCTGGCCATAGTCTTGATGCCGTGGGCGAGGGTCATGGCGGCCTTCGCGTCTCCGGATTCCGCAGCGTCCCGAAGCTTTTCCATGCCGGACGACATGTCTTCCAGGGAGATGGTCAGGTAGTTGTCGAGCATCTCCCGGTCTCCGTCCATGTTCGCCAGGGCCGTTTCCAAGTCGAAAACATCCGCGTCGATCGACGGCGTCTCGCGGGCATCGGGAACCTTCGGGCTCGCCGCACTCTCCTCGGCCCCATGGTCCGCCCGGTCGTCCCGGTAGATCCATTCCAGGGACAAAAGCCGTTGCAGCACGTCGAAAAGCCCCCGGATATCGACGGGTTTGCCGACAAAGGCGTCGAATCCCTTTTGGCGGATTTCGTCCGGCGCCATATTCAGAAAGCTGGCGGAAACGGCGACCACGGGAACGTCCTTCGCCTCCGTTCGAAGGCGCCTGAGGATTTCAACGGTCCGAAAGCCGTCGATGCCCGGCATGACCAGGTCCATGAGGACCAAGTCCGGTTTGCATCCCAGAAGTTTCATGAAACCGCTGCCCGCGTTTTCGGCCTCGCATACCGAAAAGCCCGCCGATTCCAGCGTGTCGCGCAGCATGAACCGGTTGGCCGCAGTATCGTCGACGATCAGGATTTTCCGCTTTCCGCCGCGGTGGCCGACGATCGTCTTTTTTTCTTTTTCGGCGATATCGCCGTCCTCGGGCGGCTCCGCCGCGGGAAAGGACGCCTGGAAACGAAAGCGACTCCCTTTACCCGGTTCGCTCTCCACCTCGATGTCTCCGCCCATCATCCCGACGATCTGGCGGCTGATGTGAAGCCCCAGGCCGATCCCTTTGGTTTTGCGGAACGGGCCGCAGGCCTGTTCGAACGGTTCGAAGACGCTCGCGAGCTGTTCGGGGGGGATTCCGACGCCGGTGTCCTCGATCTCGAAAACGATGGTCGCGGCTTGCCCCGGCGAATCCGGTTCGCGGCAATCGACCCGGAAGGTCACGGAACCTTTCTCGGTGAATTTGACGGCGTTTCCCAGTAGATTGATCAGCACCTGGCGGAGCCTGAGCCTGTCCGTCTCGACCCATTCCGGAAGGGGGCCGGTGGCGCGGTAGACGAAACCGATGCCCTTGTCCTTCGCGCGCTGCCGGAAAATCCCCGCCACGTTTTCCAGAAATTTCGCCAAGTTCGTGGTTTCGCGCGACAGCTCCATCTTGCCGGTTTCGATTCTCGTCAGGTCCAGGACTTCGTCGATGAGGCTCAGCAGGTGCTTTCCGCTTTCGTGGACGACCCGCATGCTTTCGCGGAAGGACCCGTCGATGTCGCGGCGGTCCTTGTACAGTTGGGCGTATCCAAGTATGGCGTTCAGGGGCGTGCGCAGTTCGTGGCTCATGCTCAGCAGAAACCGGCTTTTGGCGCGGTTCGCGGCTTCGGCGGCCTCCTTGGCCGTTTTCAGGTCGGCCTCGGCTTTCACCTGGCGCGTGACGTCCGTGGCAATGCCGACCATGCCGTCGGGTCGGCCCGAAGACGAGGCCAGGGTCCACGTTCTGATCTCCAGAATGAACTGCCTTCCCTCGAGATCGCAGTTGGCGACCCGCCCTTGCCAGGCGCCGTCTTTCAGGGTCCGGGAAACGATTTCGTCCTGGGTGGCGCCCTTGGCCGAGTCGTCCCCGAAGGCGTGGACGGTTTCTCCGATCAGTTGTTCCGGGGGCCTTTTCAACGAGTCGGCAGCGGCGCGGTTGACGTACGTGACGCGGCCCTCCGGATCGGTGGCCACGATATGGTCCTTGATTTGCTCCAGAAGCATGGCTTGAAAGCGCAGTCTTTTCTCCGCCCGAACGCGCGTCTCGATCTCCGCGCGCATCCGCTCGTTGGACCTGCCCAGCTCTTCGCCTTTTTGCGAAAGTTCCATTGTCCTCGCCCGCACCATTTCGGCCAGTTCGCGCGATCTCTCCTCGACCGAGCGCACCCGCCACCGGTAACCGCCGAACAGAAGGCATCCGGCGGCCAGCGCCAGAAAGGACCGGAACGCCCAGGTGTTCCACCAGGCGGGCCGCACGACCACCCGCACCGACGCGCCCTCTTCGTTCCAAACGCCGTCGTTGTTGGAGGCTTTGACCCGGAAGACGTATTGTCCGGGATTCAGGTTGGTGTAGGTGGCGAAACGCCTTTCGCTGTTCGCGAAGGTCCAGTCCTTGTCGAACCCCTCCAGCATATAGGCGTACCGGTTTTTCCGGGGGGCGGCGTAGTTGAGCGCGGCGAATTCGAACGCGAAGCGGAAATGCCGGGGGTACAGGACGATCTCGTCGACGTAGCCGACCTGTTTCGGCAGCAGGGCGTCCGGGCCGATGGGTGCGGACTCGTTGAACACCAGAAAATCGGTCAGCACGACCGGGGGCGGATGGGGATTGTTTCGGATGCGGTCCGGGTGGAAGCGGTTGAGACCGTCGGGGCCGCCGAAATAGATCTCTCCGTCGCGGGTCTTCAGATACGCGGAGCCGTAGAACTTGTCGCCCTGGAGTCCGTCGGACACGTCGTAGTTGACGAAGGTTTCCTCGCGGGGGTCGAATTTGGAAACCCCTTTGTCCGTGGACAGCCAGAGAAAGCCCCGGTCGTCCTCCACGATGCTCTCCACCGTGTTGTGGGGCAAACCGTCCTTGACGGTGTAGCTGCTGAACCGGCCCGTTTTCCGGTCCATGCGGTTCAATCCCGCCGGGGTGGCAAGCCACAGGACGCCGTCGCGATCCTCGTGCATATTGATCACGAGATCGTCGCTTATGCTGTTCGGGTCCTTCGGGTCGTGGCGGTAGTGGACGAAGGTCTCCGTCTCCGGGTCGAACCGGTTCAGGGCCTGCGAGGCGCCCGCCCAGAGGGTGCCGCCGCAGTCGATGAACAGGCACCAGACGTTGTTGTCGCTGAGACTTCCCGGATTGCCGGGCTCTTTCGCGTACCGCGCGAACCGCCCGGTTTTCGGGTCCAGCCGATTGATCCCTCCGAAGGTGGTGGCGATCCAGAGAAAGCCTTCGGCGTCTTCCCGGATGCCCCGGACCGCGTTGTGGCTGAGGCTGTTTTCGTCCCTTTCGTCGTGCAGGTAGTGGGCGAAGACGCCGGTTTCGCGGTCGAACCGGTCCAGCCCGCCCCAGGTGCCCACCCACAGCGTTCCCTCGGAATCCTCGCGCAGGACGAACACGGTGTCGTGAATCAGGCTGTCGGGATCGTCCGGGTCGTGCCGAAAGTTGGAAAAGCGTTCGGTGGAAGGATCGAACCGGGTCAGCCCCCCGCCCGTGGAGCCGATCCACACGAAGCCCTCGCGGTCCTCCAGCATGCCCAGGACGGACGAATGGGCGAGTCCGCCCTCGGCGCCCGAATTTCGCCGGTAGAGCGTGAACTTGGGATGGTCCGGATCGTAGCGGTCCGCGCCCCCGCCCCAGCTTCCGACCCACAGCGCCCCGACGCGGTCCACCAGCAGCGGGTGCGTGTCGTTGTTGCTCGGGCTGTACGGGTCGGAAGGATCGTGCGCGAACGTTTCGAACGTTTCGCTCGCAATGTCCATCCGGCAAAGCCCGCCGCCGTGAACGCTCGCCCACAGCTTGCCGTCTCCCGCGTAGCAAACGTCGTAGACCGGGTCGTATCCCAGACTGCGCGGGTCGGAAGGATCGTGGACGTATCTTCGGAAAGCCCCGGAGTCCGGGTCGAACCGGTTGAGTCCCCCCATCGTGCCGATCCAAATTGCATTTCCGGTCTCCGGAAAGGAGGCGATCGCCATGACGTGGTCGTGGCTCAACGTGGATTCGTCGGCGGGATCGTGCCTGAAGCGCTCGAACCGCCCGCTTTCGGTGTCCATCCTCGCCAGCCCCTTGTCCGTGCCCACCCACAGAATCGAGTCGAGTTGCGGATCGGTACAGACGGCCGTGACATCGTCGCTGTTGATGCTTTCCGGGTCGTTTCCGTCGTGCCGGTAAGCGGAGAATTTCTCCGTCTCCGGGTCGAACCGGTTCAGCCCCCCGTTTCGCGTACCCACCCACAGGATGCCGTCGCGGTCTTCGCAAATCCCGTAGAGGACCATGTCGGAACCGATGCTGTCGGGGTCGTCCGGGTCGTGCGTATACCGCTTGAAGGTTTCGGTCTCCGGGTCGAACCGGTTGAGCCCTTTCCGGGTCCCGATCCACAGCCGCTGTCGCGAGTCTTCGAAAAGCCTGCTGACCGAGCCCGAACCGATGCTGTTTTCGTTGTCCGGGTCCGGCTCGTACACCCGGAAGGAAATTCCGTCGTAACGGTTTAACGCGCCTTCCAGAGCGAACCACATGAACCCTCGCGAGTCCTGGAGAATATCGTACACCACGGCCCTGGAAAGCCCCTGCCTCGTGGACAGGTGCTCGAAGCGCACCCTCTCCCGCCCCGCCTGAGACGGCGCCGCCGACGCCAGGCAAAGCGTCAGCGCCAGCGCCAATGCAAACGCCAAAAATGCCGGAATCGTTTTCCGCAAAGCCGTTTCCCCGTGTTTCTCCGATTCGCAAAAAAGCCGATGGCGCGCGGCGACCCGATGCCGCCGTGTTCGTTGCCAACGGCAAATCTTCCTTTATCGATCACCATCCGACCCAATCGTACAGTCCACGCTCGAAGCGATCAAGGGAATTCACGATAAACGAATCAAAAGCCACAGCCGCCAAACCACCATCCGGCCGCATTCCCCTGCCCGCGCAGCCGGCGAATTGCCCACGACAACCCCGCTGTCCCATCTTTTCAGACGCCACATTGTCGTAAAACAAACCTATTTGTAAATATTTTATTAACCTTAGACATTTACAATAATATTTACATGCAATAAGGTGGGCCAATGCGGGAACAGAACTTTCGGTTTTTATTCGCAATCGCGAATTGCGAAGGAACGGTCTTTCGCCATGACGAAATCGGACGAACGCATCGACGGAATCTACAAGCCTCGCAAACCAAAGGAAACGGCCTTCTACAATTGCGTGGAAAACCATTTCGAGGAACTGGAAAGCGTCTGGGACGACCTGTACGCTCCCCGTTACGGATTCTGGCGACCATATATAACGGACGTAATCTACCGCTATCTGGACTGCGGCGACCTGCGATACGGCTTCGCCCGGATTCGATGCGACAATTGCGGCCACGAATATCTTTTGCCGTTTTCGTGCAAACGCCGCCATTTTTGCCCTTCGTGCCATCAAAAGCGGGTCGTTGAATACGGCGAATGGCTTTTGACCGACGTTCTCAAGAAAGTCCCCCACAGACACTGGGTCTTCAGCATACCCAAACGCCTCCGGATCTATTTCATGTACGACCGTTCCCTGCTCGGCAAATTGAGCAATTGCGCGTGGAATGTTACGAGCGTCTTCTTGAAATCCGCGGTTCCCCGCGACGGCGCGGTCCCCGGAGCGAGCATCGCAATACAGACATACGGCGATTTTCTCAATCCAAATCCGCACCTGCACGCAATCGCCACCGACGGCTGCTTTCTCCCGGACGGATCCTTCGTCGGAGTTCCGGGTTTCCACGCCGAAGACCTCGAAGAGGCCTTTCAGTACGAAGTCCTGAAGATGCTGAAAAAAGAGGGAAAAATCAATGACGCCATTATCGAAAACATGCTTTCCTGGCACCACACCGGCTTCCACGTCCATATCGGCGCAAGAATCTGGCCCGAAGACGAAACCGCCCTCGGCAACCTTGCCAAATACATCATTCGAGCCAGTTTTTCCCAGGAGCGCATGCTCTACATCTCCGCCGAAAAATCCGCCGACGGCGTTGCCAAGGTCGTTTACACCTCGAAAGACGGAAAGACCGAGAAAACATTCGACGCCCTCGACTGGCTCGCGAGAATCGTCGTTCATATTCCAAACAAATACGAGCAATTGGTCCGCTACCTTGGCTTTTACTCAAAAAAGTCGAGAGGCATGAGAAAAAAGGCGGAAGCCGACGATGCGATACCGTCGATCGCGCCCGGAGAAATGACGTCGAAACAGTTCCGCCGCAGATGGGCGATGCTGATTCAAAAAATCTACGAAGTCGATCCTCTTTGCTGTCCCAATTGTCAAAATCAAATGCGGATTATATCGATTCTCGAGGCCGGCCCGATAGTCAAAAAAATTCTGGAGCACCTCGATCTTTGGGATACGCGAAATCACGATCCGCCCGCCGAAGACCACTCGCATATCCCCAACTCTTCTACGACGATTCGGACTCCCAAATCCCGCAATACGACTATTGGGACTGAGTCCCTCCCTATTCGAAAAAAAAATCGAAACCGGGATCGGCGCCGGACTGCGGCCCGAGACAGGCCGTTTCTTATGTTTTCCGTGCTTTTTCCGACCTTCCGCAAAGCATTTTCAATCCATCGACCCTTTTTACCCATTTCCCTTACGATTCGACGATCGCCCATCCGCCCGCGCCCGCCCACATCCGCAACATGTTGCGGATGTGGGCGGGCGCGGGCGGATGGGGCGCATTCGAAAAGCCCGTTGTATTTCCGCTCAACAGATCCTTGAGAATCAACCGGGCGTTCCCGTCCCTGATCTGTCCTCGAATCCTTTGCGTCTGACTGCTTCTCTGGTTCTTCAGATACGGCTGCAATTTAATGGCTCGAATGCGCTTGTTCAGCATTTTCTGGGGCGCATCGTAGAGATCCCTGCCCAAATCGCCGCATAGATGGTAGTGGCATACGCGGTGCGGACAATCCGGAAGGGCCGCTTCGCAGCTGTTGATCATTCTTTCGCTCAGATCGTGAAGGATCTCGTCCGGCTTGCCGTAAAGATCGGCGGCTTCGAGAAGGCATTTTGAAATGTCCTCTTCGTTTTCCGTGGGAATCTTCCATCCTTTGAGAAATATTCCCGCCTGCGCCTCCTTGACGCCGAAAAAAACGGGGGAACCCGGTTCGATCGTTCCGTCGATCAGCCATGTGACGTTTCCGCGCTTGCGAAGAAAGGCCTCGATCTCGGGAGTCGCCCTTCGATGAAGTTCCCCTAGATAGAAAAGAAACTTGCGCTGAATATCGTAAAGACTGCTGGCGGGTATGGGCGACAGCCCTTTCCGTTTTTCTATCTCTGCGTTGACCGATTTCAACGTGCATCCTTCCAGATAGCATTTTCTGCCGACGAAGGCGATGAGATCGAACGAGTATTTGGCTCCGGAAGGAACGATCGCGGCCAATTCCGACGAGCGAAAAGTCGAAGTCTTCGAACGGTCTTTTTTCCGCCTTGCAATCTCTATGGACCTGAATTTCGAATATTTCAGACTGATAACGGTCCGGCGCCTCGTTTTCTGAACGATGGAATTATCGACGCAAGATTCGAATACGTATTCGGCGTCGTCCGGCAGAGCGGAAATATCGGAGATTTTCCCCATGAAATCGTCTCGCAGACAGTTGACAAGTTCGGCCACTTTCAGCGAGCCGTTTTTTTTTCGAGCGAATAGAACTCGACTACGCTTCGAACATTTCCTGCGGTGACGGAAACCCCTTTTCTTTGCAACGCTCGCGAGATAGACGCCGCGCTTGCCGACGGAAACTCGATCATTCTAACAAGAATTTCAATCACGGCCGGAGAATCCATATTGTCGGGCAAAGGCGTCTCGTCGCGTCTTTGGATTGCCGACTTCGCATCGCGTTCTTCAATCCTTTTTTTCCGGGATTCTTCCTGTTTCTTTTTAAGATCGGGATCGACGGACAAATATACGGCGCAACGACCTGCCATGTATTTACTCAACCTGTCTTTGGATACAAGACGGGAAAGAAGGTTTTTTACATTCGTTTTCAACAAGCGCTCAAGTTCCTCGGCGGTGAACCCCGATTCCGAATCGTCCACTATGGAGACGATTGTTTTGTCGAGAGTGAAGTTTCGGGAAAAACGGATATCATTGTAGGCCCATAGTCCGTACGAGTCGAAATCGGGAGTATCCCGAAGGGTATAGAAGGAGGAGTTCTTGTTGTAGCTCGAATAGTAGCCGAACTTTTTCAAAGCCCGCACCACAGTCATATGCGAAATTTTCAAATGATCGCACAATTCGGATTTTCTTGCGACTTTGCATTTTCGCAATTTTTCGATTACGGCTGTTTCTCTTACAGTAAGATTTTTCATGATGTGGTAATGTATGTTGTTATAAAATGAATATGTCAATATTAAAATAACATACATTAACATTTTGGACCCTAAATTTCAATAAATCCTGCGAAAACTCTGTCAAAAGCGACCTTTTTTGAATGGAACGAGCGTCTTTTTGTTAAACTATGTGAAATGAAATTGCAAATATGTTGAATGATTTCAACATGTTGGGAGGATCCAACCGAATTTCGGAACGATTGGGGAAAGCCGGTGGCTGGACACAATCATAGACGGGAACGAATAAGACCGTGTCTTTCAGGTGTTCGCCGGGCACACCGTGGAGTTGCGGCAACTGGCGGTGCGAAAGGCAGAGGCTTCTTGCGCGTCCGGTTCGCCCGACGGCTTGGGAATCCGCAACGCGGGCAGGCTGTCCTTGTACAGGGGGGCTGTTCCGATTTTTCTTTCCAATCCGTCGTTGACGCCGTCATCGTCCATGGAGGCCGGTTCTCCGAGGTGCCTTGCGCCGTTTCGGTTCGCATCTTCTTTTCCGTCGGCAAGGCCTTCGCGGTCGGAATCCTGTTCGCAAGGATCGGTTTCGTCGAATTCCGGCGCGCCGTTGCGGTTTGAAATTTTCTTGATTGTCGCGGATTTGGGGGATTGAATATCTTCGTGCTCTTCGTGTTTTTGGTGGTTGAAAATCAAGGCATTTTACCACGAAGAACACGAAGGGCGCGAAGGGCGACCGATCTGAAAAAAATATCGACTTCCAAATTGGTTGCGGCCCGGCAAGTCAATTCGGGATGTCTCGACGGCCAAGACCGCTATCGTCCGGAGATTGGCAGCGGCGGCGGGAATGAAAAAAAGCGACGGGCGAAACAGGGAGGTCGCAATCGAGATCGTGGTCGCGGTCCGGTTCACATTCGGGATTGCGCAAGGCGTCCAGCGAGCAGTCTATCCGGGCGCGGGCAGGTCCGTCCGTCCCTGTATCGACTAGGTCGAGGCCGTCGCCGTTGCCGCCGGCAGACCGCGAATCTCCGTCCAGGTCGGGCGCGGGCGGGCTATAGGCCGCATCGAAACCGGCGTCGACGACCGGCGATGTCGAAGTCTTGAGACGATGGACAAGGGAGGGAAGCGGCGGGTCGGCGGCGATGTTGTCCGCTTCCGTCGTCCCTGCCGGAACGCTGTGGTCCTGCAAGTCGTTGGCTGCCATATCGACATTTATTCTACCGTTTCCGATTCTCTTTTCTTTAGTAGTTCTCTGTTTTTTATTCTCGCCTGCTGTTTTTCTTTATAAAATGCAACCAGGCGTTTGGGGTCAAAATCGAATTTCCGGGAAATCTCTTTTCTCGTTTTTCTTATTTCAAGAATAGTTTCATTTTGTTTCATTTTAATCCTCCATTATTTCCAACGGCGTGATAACATCCGGTGTATAAAGTCTCAACCTTTCATTTATTCTTCTCATATGCTTCTTTTTATTGGCATTTGCAAGATGGTTACAGTTCCATGTTAGAAGATAATCAACTTTATAAAACGAGGCAATAGCCAAATGAAGAGCGTCTCCAAGCTCATCTTTCGGCATCAGGTAGTTTGAAATATAAACTTCGACAATTTCTTCTATTTCATCATTGATTTCAAGCAGATCAATATTTCTCAACAGCTTTATCTTTTCCAATTTTTTGGGATATTCTCCAGATTCCAATTCATTGAACACCGCCTCGGATGTATAACACAAATATCCCTCTTTTCGATTGTCCCACCATAATCTTGTCCAGTTTTTCATAGCGACAAACTCTGGCTCACTCCGCGTTTCATGATAGAACGACGGGACTGATGTTTCAATGTAAACGGTAGGCTTGCTTTTGTTTTCTTCCATATACGACCTTCTTTTTCAGAGCATTGTACCCGCACAATGCAATGGGATATACAAATAATCACCCTGTCAAAGCATGAAACCAGCCATTTCTCCAGTTTCCGATAATTTCAAAATTTCAAAACCTTACCAGCCGGGATTGCCGACATCTTTCCAACAAAAGACCTTATATCTCTATAACCGTTTTTGTCAAAATATTCAATCCATTCCGGTGACACGTTAATGCAGGAAAGAACCTTCATGCGATTTCCTTTATCAGAGGCGCTTCGGTTTCTTCAACCCGCCACATCGCATATGCGCAGGCCCCTTTGACGCCATCAGGTACAAGATATGCATTTTTCTGATAATCACGGATTTGGGGAATTGAATATTTTCGCGTTCTTCATGTTCTTCGTGGTTGAAAATAAAGCCATTTTACCACGAAGAACACGAAGGACGACCGATCTGGAAAAAATATCGACTTCCCAATTGGTTGCGGCAAGGCAAGTCAATTCGGGATGTATCGACGGCTAAGACCGCTATCGTTCGGAGATCGGCAGCGGCGGCGGGAATGGAAAAAGCGACGGGCGAAACAGGGAGATCGCAATCGAGATCGTGGTCGCGGTCCGGTTCGCATTCGGGATTGCGCAAGGCGTCCGGCGAGCGGTCTATCCGGGCGCGGGCAAGTCCGTCCGCCCGCGTATCGACCCGGTCGAGGCCGTCGCCGTTGCCGCCGGCCGACCGCGAATCTCCGTCCAGGTCGTGCGCGGGCGGGCTGTAGGCCGCATCGAAGCCAGCATCGACGACCGGAGATGTCGAAGTTTCGAGACGATGGGCAAGGGAGGGAAGCGGCGGGGCGGCGGCGATGTTGTCCGCTTCCGACGTCCCTGCCGGAACGCTGCGGTCCTGCAATTCGTTGGCTGCCATATCGACATTGACGGGGAGGCGGCAATCCGTTGCTTTGCGATCGGGAGGATTGGGATTGCCCGGAGACTATAGCGACCCCCGAACAATCGCCGGCGCAGGAGTTGTATTCGAAGCGGTTGCTTGTTTTGGCTATAACGTCGGCCAACCGACACCGTCATTCCGGGCGGAGCTTGCTTTAGAGCCGGAATCCAGGCGATGATCGAAACTGTTGGACGAAAGATGGCCGAGGTTGAAACCACGGCCGATAATTTTCATCGCCCCGGCCCCGAACGAACTGCGCGGCCCTGCCGGAACGGATCATTGAAAGCGCAATGTTCTGCTATGCCGGCGGCATTTTCAAATAGCAGGCTTGAACGATATTTTCGATTTTGCCTGCCGGGTTCGGATACATGGTGTGAAAACAGAACACGGCGCGGGCTGTGTTCCCTTTTTGACCTTCTTGGGTTCAAGGACGCTGGTTCCCGAAAAATATGCGGTCAATTCGGTAGTTTTTCAGTCTCCCTTCGAAATTGTCTGCAACCCGATTGTTTTGCGTTCTTCACAGGCCATGCATAACGAGGCGGCCCCAATAAATCTTGAACATTTTCCAGGTCCAAAAATTCATGATTTGGATAATTATTGTTGAACGAACAGGTGAGCGGCAGGGTTTGCGGAATCGGAGCAAACCCTGTCCGCTCGACCGATGGGTTGGCGGCTTGTTGGTTTCCGGCACGCCCCGTCCTGGCCCTCGATGTTTTGGCACAGCGCCTTGGTCGGTTTTGCCAACACATTCCCTTTTTTCGCTCTCACTCGGGTCCCCTCACATTGTTTTGTTTTCTCCTACGCCCCTGCGCAGTCATTTGGCGTTCTAAAATAGATTTTTAATCATTATTTCATATTCGCGTTCTTATAATCTAATGGACTGAATGTCAGCTTATTCCTATTGTCGAATGAAAATGAAATCCCCACCTTCATCACCTGCTTCCTGGATTACGCCAAATTGCGGAACTTGCCTAAGAGGACTATTATTGATAACTGCTAATTTAAAAGAAATAAAAAGTTGTTCAGATGACAGGTACTTTTTTGGGTTTTCGCGTAATCTTTTTACAAGGTAATCTACAAAAATACTTTTATCGGGAACTTCATTCAAAGCTCCACTCGTAATAGCTTTTCGACTAGTTAGCTTCATCAACTCATTTATCGAAGGCGGTATATTTTTAAAAGCAGTTCTTGTTTTAAAAATGGCACCGCTGAAGCAGGCATCGGAAATTAAAAGAATATGGTTCGCTCTTATGCCTCTGATGCAATCTCTGACAGTGCTGTTGGATAGCCATTTTGAGCGACTACTTGTGGAAGCATCGCTGGGAAGCCAGTAGCCTTGATTGATCTTGTCGTCCCAATGTCCGTGACCTGCGTAAAAAATTAATAAATTGTCCTTTGGGGCAATCTTATTTTCAAGTTTACCAAACGCTTCTATAATTTCCTCTCGAGTGGGATTTTGCAAACAATCTATATTTTCAACAGAAAATGAATAATCCTTTAATACCCGGAAGATCCTTTTTGAATCTTGAACAGGTTCATTTAAATCATTAACCGTTTCGCTGTTATAATCAGCTACAGCGATAATAAGTGCAAAATACTCATTTGTTTGAGATAAAGAAGGACCTTGTCCAGAGACGTTCGGAACGTTATCTTCTCTTACAGGATTCTTACACGGTTAAAAAAAATGGACATTGACGTTGCACCGCGCTCGATCCCTTTGTTAAGGGGGCGATGAGCGCAATTCCACGCGAACAGGTTTTCCATTTCGATTCAAATTCATCCTGCAGACCCCGTCTGCCACTTTCCGCAATATCCTTTTGTTTTTCAACGACAGACCGCCGGTGTCTATCCAGTATGCGATTTCCCGAAAGGTTTCGACATAGCCGCCGCTTCTTTTGAAAAACAGTTCAAGCAGGCAGCTCTGGCTTATTTTTTCATCCAGTTGTTCCGTCAAGATCAGAAGGAATCGAACGAGAAGATTTTCAAGAAGCAATGTCCGGAAAGTCATGACATCCTGTTTGCGAAAGTCCCTGTCGGCCCTCTGTTTCGGAGGACCGAGCGCCTCGATCTTCTCCTCCGCCAATTTTGCTTTTTTATTCAGCCCGTCCAGTTCGCCGCGAAGATCCGCGAGCTTGTTCTCGCGCTGGGAAAGGCGCTTTCCGTGTCCCTTCTCCTTCGATTCCCCTACCTTGTCCTCCTGCAAGGCTATTCCCGATTCCTTCTTTTCTATTTTTCCGCGAATCGCGGCAGAACTCTTTTCCAGCTTCTCCTTCTTTCTCGCTTGGTGCCGATCTTCCGAAAATATCGTCTTCGTCCCGAAATTGACGTCGAGAGCCCCGTGCGCCTTCATTCTCTTGAAGCTGTTCTCCTGAACTTCGGTGCGCCGGCGATAGATTTCCGGCCAGTCTATCGGCTTCGCCATCTCCTTCGCGCAGGGCGTTCCCCAAAACGGCAGAAGGCGGTCTTCCTTTTCCACGATCACGAAATGCCTGCTGTCGTTCCCCGGCTCCTTCCAAGGGCCGGACCACACCTTGCTTCCGTCCTCGAGCCGCCCTATGAATTCCGCATCCCAATCCGACAGGCCTTCGAATTGATTCGCGTCCAGCATGCAAATCAGGCCCCACCCCCTGTCTTCGAAGGCCCCGGCCACCTCCTCCGAGTTCGCTTCGCGGTCGATGGCGAACAGCCTGATGCCGGTCAAGGCGACGATTTTTTCGCAATAATCCATTATCACCCCGGGCAATCGGATGTCGGGAGGAAAAAACTCGAAGAACAGAGCGTCTCCCCGTTCGTTGTGCGACACGACCGCGTTCGACCCGGCCATGATGCGCCCAAGCATGGTTATCTTGCCCTTGTGCATGGACGATTTGGTCCAAAATGCGATCATGTGGCCGTCTATGTAGCATACGGCGCCGGGCTCCCGCGGAATCAGCGCGGGCACGAGCGCTTCGCCCGCTTCCACGCGCTCGAGCTGTCCGAGGAACTGATTCAATGTCGAACTCTGATAACCCCTGCCTATGATCGTTTCCAGAGCGTGTTCCTTCATGTCGTATTCCGTGAGCTTGCCGATCCCGAAAAGCGGCGCGTAAATCAAGGCCTTGAATCGACGCTCTATCGTTTCCCTTCCGTGATTCAGCAATGGAAACGAATCGTCCGGGTTGTCGTCTTTGTAAATTCGCACCGTCTCTTGCAGGACTCCAATCGTTTCGCAAAGCGCATCCGTCGTCTCCAGCCAGATGTCGAACAAGTGCAGACCCGCATGGGAAATGCGAGGACGAATCTCGACCAAATCCTTGTTCCGGCAGGCGCCTTCCCCGGTCGGTCCCCTCTTCGCGGGCCTGCCGCGTTTGCCGCCCAAGCCCCATTCCAGTCTCAATCGGTTGACATGCCGTACCTTGAGAGGCACGGGTCCCTCGATTTCCACGATTTGTTCGATAAGCAGGCGAGTCTGGCAGTCCGGATTGTTCACAAGTATTTCGAACATTCGCATTTTCAGGCAGCCCGTTATTTTTCTGCCGTCGGAAAACTTCCTTGAAATTCCATCGTCCCATGCGGTATCTTTTGTCGCGTGCAATTTTGCGCCTCCCTTTTTTGGTATACGTCTGGGAGTGTATGATCGCGCGCTTTTTTTTGAATGTCCAGTTGATTCTATAAATATTTCAGACAGTTACGATCAATATTGTACGAGTGTGTATGGAGCCTGTCTTATGTTTGAGACTTTAATTTTGGTCGATTTGTCGTTGTTTTTTAAGGCCGAATGGTCGTAACTTCTCATAAAGGTCGGGTAGCACAGGACACTAGGCAGAGAACTACGACCCTTTCGGACATACTCCTCTTATCAAATCGGGAAGGTACGGCACACTGCGTTTTGCTCCGCCCAAACGGTCCATGAGATATTCCCAGAACGAGACACCCTGCTTCCGGCATGTCTTTTTCAGACTCGCAAAGGTATCCCTGCACTTTCTTCCAGTCGGGCTTCTCGTTGAACCGCTAATTTTGCGTTTTTTCACGTATTCGCGAATATCGCCTTCGCTCAGGTTGTTGTGCAAGGGAATATCCGGACGCTTCAAAACCAATAAAAGTTCATCCTTGTTGGCGTGAATTCGTCTCAAGGTTTCGTTCAATGTCGCGAAGTCCGTTTTTTCCAGGAATATTTCGTCGAATCGCTTCTCGATGAAGCTTTTTCGCCGCTTCGTCGGATTGTCCTTGTATTTCTTCAGTTTCTCGTACAATTTCCAGATTTCCGATTTTTTGTCTTCGAGAGCCTGCCGTTGCTTTTCGTTGAATCCCGTCAGCTTGTTGACGCTTCTTTCCGCGTGAATCCAGCAAAGAGCGTGGAGAAACACATTGAATTGCCCCGCGTCGTCGCTGATTATGACAAGATCGACGTTGAAGCCGTGTTCCATCAGGCTGCCGACGAGAGCGCCCTCCGCGGCGATTTGAACGTGCCTCGTCCCGGTTATCCCGAGATCGTTCAAAAAGCCGCTCCAGGCCTCTTCATCGGCCAGAAACGTATTCTCGTGGTCGGCCAGCGAGCGCAATATTTTTTGGGGCAGTCCGCGATCGGCCATATAGGCGAGCGCATCGACATTGAGCACGTAATCCTTGTAGCCGGCCCGCAGGATCTTCAGAAAATTTATCCGGCTCTTGCTCTCGGTGCTTTCGAAATACGCGAACCCTTCGTTGCCGACGTGGGTGCAGTAGCCGTTTTTGCCGTCGTGCCTCGCTCTGGTGTCGTCGACGTTGATGTGACTATAGGTTTCCAGGCCCGCCTTGAGGATATCTTCTTTTTCCAAATGGAACGGGTCCTTTTCTTCGACGATGATTTCGTTGATCTTTCCCTTGGAAATATCGACTCCCATGTCGAGCAGCTGTTCGTATATCAGCGGTTGCGTCACGTGGCAGTGATAATATTGGTACAGAATGAAACATTTCAGGGTCTTTCCGAAATGCCCCTCCACATGCTCCGGCAGCTTGCCGACGATGTATTCCCCGTTCGGGCCTTCCCAGCGTTCTATAAGGTACACGGTGTTATGCGGTTTGACGACAAGATCCTGGACAGTGTATGGGTGATGGCCCTTGAAGACGCTTCCCGCCGGAACGAAATCGGGTTTGGCCGGAACGGTTTCGTGGATCTCGATCGACTTGGTCTTGCTTCTCTTTTCCGACCCGGCCCGCTTGCCCTTTTTGCCCTTGCCCTTTTTTTTCTTCGTCTTGCCTAGATTCGACGGGGGAACCTTTGGTTTCTGATTGGTGCCTTTCAGCCTCGCCACCTCGTCTTTCAAGGCTTGAATCGTCTCCTGCTGAAACTGGATGATTTCAATCAGGCTAAGGACAAGGGGACTTTTTTCGTCGTCCGGAATTTGGTTTATCTTTTTCGATACACTCATATCGATGAGTATACGCCCTAATTTCCCGCTTGTCCCGAACTTTTTTTATTTTCTACCCGAACTTAATGAGATGTTACGAATGGTCCTCTTTTAGAACCATGCTTATTATATCCGGCCAAAGCTTGTCCCGACCGCGCCAAAGGGTTTCCCAACTATAGACAAACTGAGCTTCTAAGAGTTTTTCATTGCTCACGTACCCTTGTTTCTCTGCTTTGATAAGTATATCGTTCTTCAAAAATACAAAAATAGGTTTTGGAAGACTCACTTCTAAGGGGGTTGTTCCTTTATATTCGTTATTTATATATATTTTTGCATTAGATGGAACACTCAAAACTTCAATTTCCTGAGAACAACTTGTAAGCAGAAATAGAGCGACGGCCATCTCAAAGAATAATAATTTTTTAATCTTTCTTTTAAACATAAATGAATAGTGCTTACGAGCGAATATTTTTCGACATAGGATGTTTAAGGTTTTAATGTTTTAATTAATCTATATTTTTTTGATTCAAAGCATCTGTCGATTGCGCATATGTAACAATTTTATTTTGAATCTTTATATAGAGTAATTGTAGAAAATAAAATCCTATCATTGTATTTCAAATCTTCTATATTTGCTTTATTTTCGCCTTGACTTGCTTCCTCCAATTGGGACACATAGGAGACCGCTTTGTTTTTATCTGGGTTTAAAGCAACAAGTGCCATAAGAGGTGCAAAAAAGAAAAAAAATATCATGGACAGAAATAGGTATTGCTTGATCGCTCTAAAATAGATTTTTTTAAGTGCAAAATGTTTTTTTCTCAATATGTACAAAACATTCTCGTTATTTTTGCTTTCGCAATAATCGTCTATGCACCTGATGTCCAAGACGAAAAAAAGTATAGTTACGAATAAAAGTAATTGAAATACATAACAAAAAATCGGATGTAAAAATAAAAATAATACCAAGAATAAAGGAATTAATAAAAAAATGGTTAAAAAACATAAACATAAACGAACTAAATAGAAATGTATAGGCCACCAGCCTACATACTGGTATTCTTGACATTTTGGACATTTTATTGCATCAAAATCAAGCTTACTAGAACAAGCAAAGCACCTAAATTCTAATGACATAAAAAAAGCCCCTTTAAATTGCCAATAAGCAATAATAAACGAAACATTCACAGAAGTTCAGGTAGACACCCCAATGCGGATTTTTTCTCAACGGTCGTTTTTCTTGTTCTTCCATTCCCACTGATGACCACGAAAAAAGCATGATATCATTTTCAAAATTTTTTTGCGCTTTTTGGATACCATTTTAATTTTCCAACTGACTGTTTATGACTACAAACTATAACCAATTTGAACTATATGAGATTCAACCACCTTGCATAAATTTTGAATACTGGAAAATTCAAGGATACTCGCATTATTCACAACCAATCCCAAAATCAGACGTTGGAATTATATTCGACACCCTTCTCAGACGCAAGCATTTTTTTCCGAGATTAAAAAATCCGATGGATTTAGTCGGAAAAACATGTACGCGAGAAAAGGCTCGGATTTGACAGAATTTATGATAGGTTTTTCCTTTGGATTTGCCGGTGCAGAGGCTGTCTTCAAATGGGCATTTTTCGTTTTCTATCATCAAGCTCATCCGCAGTGTCCTACGGCATGTTTCGAGGTTTTTCTTAAGCGGTTAGACTCGGTCATCCTTCAGACGAAGAAGATGTTTTATTGAGAGCGGTTCGAGGTCGCCAAAAGCTTCTAATTTCAAGACGATTATCGTTCTTTGGGCGCACCCAGCTATTCGCAAAAGCAAGGTCAGTCAAGCCCTCCTGCGATGGATAATCGAACAAACATAGGCCACGAAATACACGAATTCCCCCTATAAAGGCGCTGAACAGAACATTCGCGTCAATCAGGACTCTCGTCGACGGAGATTTCATGCTTCTGGCAAATGTTTTGATTTGTATTCAAGCCAAGCTTCCCGACGGGCCTTTTCCACCTCTTTTTCATGATCGAAACCCGCCCGTTCGATATGTTCCTTTATTTTTTCTCCCAAATATCGAACGCGCAGCATCGAGAGCTGTTGTTCCATGAACGAACGGACCGCCTTTATTCCCATAGTTTCGATCAACGCGTCGTCGATATCGATTTGAACCATGCTCATCGTTTCATCCCTCCTTTGCTATCATGACAGAAGAATCATGGCCTACCATAAAAGCGGAAATTCCAACATTCTGTCCTCGATAGTATTGGTGTGATAATATCCTCTTTTTTTGGAGACGTCAACGTCTTCAGCCGCTTGCCTATTCATGCCCAAGCGCCCGATGATCGACGGGTACGTTTGCGAGATACATCCTTTTTTGCTATTTTCAGGCAGGCGTTATCGGCTGAGACAAAAAAGAATAAGAATGCGAA
This sequence comes from Desulfobacterales bacterium, assembly GCA_963674505.2. Classification (GTDB taxonomy): domain Bacteria; phylum Desulfobacterota; class Desulfobacteria; order Desulfobacterales; family SKZT01. The sequence continues at coordinate 2,189,026 of CAXXIG010000001.1, read as the reverse complement.
ATACACATAGCCTGTATTCTCTCCGGTCCTTTTCGACTTTCGTTCATCTTGTCATTGAGCGCAATCCCTCGTCATAAAGCGTGCCGGTCGCGAATGGCAACGGCCCGGCAATCGGAAGGACGGGTTTGGCCAAAAAGGAATCTACTTGACGTTTCTTCTGTAGAAGATATTGCTGCTCACCTTCAGCATCTCCGCCGCCTTGGCTTTGTTGTTGCCGCACGATTCCAACACGCGGACGAGGGTGGCGGCGATCACGGCGTCCAGGGAGAAATCTTGCGGGTCGAAATCCAATCGGATGCTGATTTTGCCGTCGGCGTCGGGTCCGGGTCCGGATTTGCAAGCGCGGGCGTTGCCGATCGTCGCGTTCGGCTTGAGCATGAGATGTTCCGGTCTGACCAGTTCGCCGTTGTTGACGATGATCGCGCGTTCGATGCAGTTTTTCAGTTCCCGTACGTTTCCGGGCCAGGAGTATTCCCGGAGCATCTCCATGGCGGCCTCGGAAATTCCCGGGACGTGCTTTCCGCAGTGGCTTCGGAATTTTTCGATGAAGTAGTCGGCCAGCAGGGCGATGTCCTCCTTGCGCTCCCGCAGGGGCGGCAGGGCGATGGGATAGGCGTTGACGCGGTGGAAGAGGTCTTCGCGGAACTTGCCGTCTTTCACCAGTGCTTCGAGGTCGGCGTTGGTGGCGGCGATGATTCTGGCGCTGGCGGCCACGGGCTTGTCGGAGCCGACCTTTTCGTAGGCGCGTTCCTGCAGGACCCGCAGCAGCTTTGCTTGCAGTTCGAAGGGCATGGCGCCGATCTCGTCCAGCAGAAGAGTCCCCTCCCGGGCCTTGCCGAATTTTCCCTCCCGTTCCGAATCCGCCCCCGTGAAAGCGCCCTTCACGTGCCCGAACAGTTCGCTTTCCAGAAGTCCATCGGGAATGCCGGCGCAGTTGAGCCCGACGAAGCGGCTTTTGGGACATCCGGAGGCGGAATGGATGGCCCGGGCGAACAGTTCCTTTCCGGTGCCGCTCTCGCCGAAAATGGCCACGGGCATGTCGGGGACTTCCGCCGCCTTGGCCGCCAGTTCCAGGGGGGCTCGCATCTTCTCCGACCGGGTGACGATATTGCGGAAACCTTAGAGGTCGTTGAGATAATCCTTGAGTTCCTCGTTTTCCAGGGAAAGGCGGTGGAGCTTGAGGCAGCGGCGGACGGTCCGGCGCAGTTCCAGGTCGCGGACCGGCTTGATCAGATAGTCGTCGGCGCCTTGCTTCATGGACGCGACGGCCTTGTCGATGCTGCCGTGGCCGGTCAGCATGACGAAGGGGATGTAGGGATAGGCTTTTCTGACCCGGCGCAGCAGGCCGATGCCGTCCATGTCGGGCATGACCTGGTCCGACACGATCAGATCCGGGGGGCTTTCGAGCTTCGCCATGACGTCCAGGGCCTGCTCCGCGCTGGCGGCTTCCAACACGCGGTAACCCCATTTGGACAGGCGGGATTTGACCAGGTATCTCTCGCTTCGGTTGTCGTCCACCGCCAGGACGGTTATGGATTCTTCGTTCATCGGATTGTTCCTCGCAGTTGTTTACATCTGTTTCGTTTCCAGGATTGAACGGAAGGCGTCCCAAACATCCCGGAGAGGACCGAATCGACGTCTCATGTCTTCGAGGTCCTGCGCTTCGGAAACCTGTTCCATCGCAAGAGCCGCTTGCCTGAGCGTTTCGGCGCACAGGGTGCCGGCCATGGTCTTGATGCCGTGGGCGAGGGTCATGGCGGCCTTCGCGTCGCCGGATTCTGCGGCGTCCCGAAGCTTTTCCATGCCGGACGTCATGTCTTCCAGGGAGATGGCCAGGTAGTTTTCGAGCATCTCCCGGTCTCCGTCCATGTTCGCCAGGGCCGTTTCCAAGTCGAAAACATCCGCGTCGATCGACGGCGTCTCGCGGGCATCGGGAACCTTCGGGCTCGCCGCACTCTCCTCGGCCCCATGGTCCGCCCGGTCGTCCCGGTAGATCCATTCCAGGGACAAAAGCCGTTGCAGCACGTCGAAAAGCCCCCGGATATCGACGGGTTTGCCGACAAAGGCGTCGAATCCCTTTCCCGGCTATATCTCCGTCCTCGGGCGGCTCCGCAGCGGGAAAGGACGCCTGGAAACGAAAGCGACTCCCTTTACCCGGTTCGCTCTCCACCTCGATGTCTCCGCCCATCATCCCGACGATCTGGCGGCTGATGTGAAGCCCCAGGCCGATCCCTTTGGTTTTGCGGAACGGGCCGCAGGCCTGTTCGAACGGTTCGAAGACGCTCGCGAGCTGTTCGGGGGGGATTCCGACGCCGGTGTCCTCGATCTCGAAAACGATGGTCGCGGCTTGCCCCGGCGAATCCGGTTCGCGGCAATCGACCCGGAAGGTCACGGAACCTTGCTCGGTGAATTTGACGGCGTTTCCCAGAAGATTGATCAGCACCTGGCGGAGCCTGAGCCTGTCCGTCTCGACCCATTCCGGAAAGGGGCCGGTCGCGCGGTAGACGAAACCGATGCCCTTGTCCTTCGCGCGCTGCCGGAAAATCCCCGCCACGTTTTCCAGAAATTTCGCCAAGTTCGTGGTTTCGCGCGACAGCTCCATCTTGCCGGTTTCGATTCTCGTCAGATCCAGGACTTCGTCGATGAGGCTCAGCAGGTGCTTTCCGCTTTCGTGGACGACCCGCATGCTTTCGCGGAAGGACCCGTCGATGTCGCGGCGGTCCTTGTACAGTTGGGCGTATCCAAGTATGGCGTTCAGGGGCGTGCGCAGTTCGTGGCTCATGCTCAGCAGAAACCGGCTTTTGGCCCGGTTCGCGGATTCGGCGGCCTCCTTGGCCGTTTTCAGGTCGGCCTCGGCTTTCACCTGGCGCGTGACGTCCGTGGCAATGCCGACCATGTCGCCGGGTCGGCCCGAAGACGAGGCCAGGGTCCACGTTCTGATCTCCACTTGATTTGCTCCAGAAGCATGGCTTGAAAGCGCAGTCTTTTCTCCGCCCGAACGCGCGTCTCGATCTCCGCGCGCATCCGCTCGTTGGACCTGCCCAACTCTTCGCCTTTTTGCGAAAGTTCCATTGTCCTCGCCCGCACCATTTCGGCCAGTTCGCGCGATCTCTCCTCGACCGAGCGCACCCGCCACCGGTAACCGCCGAACAGAAGGCATCCGGCGGCCAGCGCCAGAAAGGACCGGAACGCCCAAGTGTTCCACCAGGCGGGCCGCACGACCACCCGCACCGACGCGCCCTCTTCGTTCCAAACGCCGTCGTTGTTGGAGGCTTTGACCCGAAAGACGTATTGTCCGGGATTCAGGTTGGTGTAGGTGGCGAAACGCCTTTCGCTGTTCGCGAAGGTCCAGTCCTTGTCGAACCCCTCCAGCATATAGGCGTACCGGTTTTTCCGGGGGGCGGCGTAGTTGAGCGCGGCGAATTCGAACGCGAAGCGGGAATGCCGGGGGTACAGGACGATCCTGTCGACGTAGCCGACCTGTTTCGGCAGCAGGGCGTCCGGGCCGATGGGTGCGGACTCGTTGTCGTGGACGTATCTTCGGAAAGTCCCGGAGTCCGGAGCGAACCGGTTCAGACCGACCATCGTGCCGATCCACAGGACGCTTCCGGTTTCCGGAAAGGAGCCGATCGCCATGACATGGTCGTGGCTCAACGTGGATTCGTCGGCAGGATCGTGCCTGAAGCGCTCGAACCGGCCGCTTTCGGTGTCCATCCTCGCCAGCCCCTTGTCCGTGCCCACCCACAGAATCGAGTCGCGTTCCGGATCGGGACAGACTGCCGTGACATCGTCGCTGTTGATGCTTTCCGGGTCGTTTCCGTCGTGCCGGTAAGCGGAGAATTTCTCCGTCTCCGGGTCGAACCGGTTCAGCCCCCCGTTGCGCGTGCCCACCCACAGGATGCCGTCGCGGTCTTCGCAAATCCCGTAGAGGACCATGTCGGAACCGATGCTGTCGGGGTCGTCCGGGTCGTGCGTATACCGCTTGAAGGTTTCGGTCTCCGGGTCGAACCGGTCGAGCCCTTTCCGGGTCCCGATCCACAGCCGCTGTTGCGAGTCTTCGAAAAGCTTGCTGACCGAGCCCGAACCGATGCTGTTTTCGTCATCCGGGTCGGGCTCGTACACCCGGAAGGAAATTCCGTCGTACCGGTTCAGCGCGCCTTCCAGAGCGAACCACATGAACCCCCGCGAGTCCTGGAAAATATCGTACACCACGGCCCTGGAAAGCCCCTGCCTCGTGGACAGGTGCTCGAACCGCACCCTCTCTCGCCCCGCCTGAGACGGCGCCGCCGACGCCAGGCAAAGCGCCAGCGCCAGCGCAAACGCAAACGCCAAACATGCCGGAATCGTTTTCCGCAAAGCCGTTTCCCCGTGTTTCTCCGATTCGCAAAGAGGCCGATGGCACGCGGCAACCCGATGCCGCCGTGTTCGCCGCCAATGGCAACTCTTCCTTCGTCGATCGCCATCCGAACCAATCGTACAGTCCCCGCTCGAAGCGATCAAGGGAATTCAGGGAAAAATCCAGGAGGTTTTCGAGAAAGATCCCCACAGGCACCGGGCCTACGGCATGCCCAAGAGCCTCCTCAAACGATAAACGAAACAAAAGCCACAGCCGCCAAACCACCATCCGGCCGATTTCCCCTGCCCGCGCAGCCAGCGAATTGCCCACGACAACCCCGCTGTCCCATCTTTTCAGACGCCACATTGTCGTAAAACATACCTGTTTGAAAAATCCGCCGACGGCGTTGCCAAGGTCGTTTACACCTCAAAAGACGGAAAGACCGAGCAAACCTTCGACGCCCTCGACTGGCTCGCGAGGATCGTCGTCCATATACCGAATAAATACGAGCAGTTGGTTCGGTACGTCTGGTATTACTCAAACAAGTCGAGAGGCATGAGAAAAAAGGCGGAAGCCGACGATGCGATACCGTTGATCGCGCCAGGAGAAATGACGTCGAAACAGTTCCGCCGAAGATGGGCGATGCCGATTCAAAAAATCTACGAAGTCGATCCTCTTTGCTGTCCCAATTGTCATAATCAAATGCGAATCGTATCTATCCTCGAGGCCGGCCCGCCAGTCAAAAAGATTCTGGAGCACCTCGATCTTTGGGATACGCGAAATCGCGACCCGCCCAACGAAGACCTGTCTCATATCCTAAGAACTCGTCTACGACGATTCGGACTCTCAAGTCCCTCAGTACGACTATTGGGACTGAATCCCGCCTTCAATACTAAACAGGAAATTTGGGATCGGCGCCGGACTGCGTCCGGAAAAAGGCCGTTTCCCATGTTTTCCGGGCTTTTTCCGACCTTCCGCAAAGCATTTTCAATCCATCGACCCTTTTTACCCATTTCCCTTACGATTCGACGATCGCCCATCCGCCCGCGCCCGCCCACATCCGCAACATGTTGCGGATGTGGGCGGGCGCGGGCGGATGGGGCGCATTCGAAAAGCCCGTTGTATTTTCCTTGACAAAAAGCGAGTTCCTATCTTATCCCTACTCGGCCAAACCATGACCGCCCTTGGATCTTCCCCGAATCCTTATATCGTTCAGGGTCGAAAAAAATGACATAATTTAGCCTAAAATAGGTGTTCAAGGCAAGCATCTAAATATTACATAGATACTTGGGAAAATCGATCAATTAAAGGATCGCCCTGTGGCTCGGCCGAAACAGTCCCGTTGCCGAAAACAGCGGCGCGGATGGATGGCAGCGGGGTCCCTGTGGAGGTTGGCGGAGGTGGAGAAACCTTAAACCTTTAAAAATCGGGTTGAATTTTATGAGAACTATTGCAAAACACATAACGAATCCATTTGCCTTCAAGGAAAGCCAGTTGCTCGATTATCTTGTGGACGCCTCGCAACGAACGGTCCTTTACGGGGACACGATGCGTCGGCGCGGCAACCAGTATATCGCGCACATGGAAGATAAAGTTCCCCACGTCCTCCAGTTCGAGGCGGAGTTGGTCATGGGTGGCAGGACGCTCCCGGAGCCGGTAAACTACGGACTGGTCAGGATTATTCCCCCCGATGGCGTCTTAATAGAGTCGCAAAACAAAGGCATGATAAAAATTTTCGACGCCCCGGACCTGAATGTTCGTAAAACGAGAGAAGGTGGGGAAATCTATTTCGACATCGATATCGCTTGATCCCCGGAACAAAAGGAAAATCTATGGACAACAAAAGGAGGACTATAATGGAAGACTTAAGAGAACAAAGCCTTTTCAAGTCGGAAAAAGCTGAAATGTCCCGTCGCGGGTTTTTGACCCTTGCGGTCGGCACCGCTGGCCTGGCAATGGCCCCCGTCGGGATCGGTTTCGCAGAAAACGATTCGCGTCGGGTTTCTTCGACCTTGTCCGGATGGCAAAACGTCAGGGATATGTTCGCTTTCAACGAGGGCGCCGTTCCCATGAACGCCGCCAATTTGTGTCCGTCTTTCGACTTGGTGGCCGAAAAGGTTTTCGAGATGACCCGGAATCTCAACCAGGACGTGTCCTTCAACAACCGGAAGAAATTTTCCGTAATGCTGGAGGAAACCCGTTCGGCGGTCGCCGAACATCTAAACGCGGACCATTATGACGTTGCCCTTGTGCGCAACACCACCGAAGGCAATTGCATCGTCAACAACGGCTTTCCCCTTGGGCCGGGGGACCAGGTTCTGCTTTGGAGCGAAAACCACGCCACCAACAACGAGGCATGGGATATTCGGCAAAAGCGCTATGGTTTCGAGATCAAGCGGGCGACGCTGCCATGGCGGACGCCCCCGGGCAAAAAAGACGTTGTCGAGTTTTTTGAAAGTCAGATAGAGCCCGGAAAGACCAAGCTCTTCACGTTTACGGAAGTTTCCAACGTATCGGGGCTGAAGCTTCCGGCCAAGGAACTTTGCGCGATGGCCCACGAATACGGCGTCTATGTTCACGTGGACGGAGCGCAAAGCTGGGGGGCATTGGATCTGGACTTGAAAGACATGGATTGCGACAGCTTCTCGGCCAGTTCCCACAAGTGGTTTTGCGGTCCCAAGGAGACCGGAATTCTATACGTTAAGAAAAAGCACGCACCGAAAATATGGCCGAACACTTTTGGATACACGGGCCACATAACGGTCGAAAAGGACCTGCCCGACGCTCGCCGTTTCGAAACCCTGGGCCAACGGGACGACGCGGCCGTCTCCGCCATGCTGGACGCGGTTCGGATTCATCGATCGATCGGGAAAAAGGCGATTCACGCCAGGGTTCTTTTTTTGGCGGATCGCCTCAAGCTGGGTTTGAAAAAGAACGGCGCCGTATTGGTGACTCCTGAAAGCGGCGAGCACAGCCACGGAGTGGTCATCATGGAAGTCCCCGAAGAGAAGCGGTCGAAAGTGGTCGATAAGCTGTACAACGAATTCGGTATCGCGGGTTCGACCACTGGCGGTCTCAGGCTATGCCCCCACATCTACAACACCGAGTCGCATGTCGATCGAGCCATAGCGGGAGTGAAGGAGGCCATGGCCGCTGCTTGACGATCAATTCTGGATTTTCATGAACGGAGAAAGTTGAAATGGTCGATATCCTTTCAATACGGATCGCACTGGGCCTGCTCATGTATTTGGCTTTCCGCGGTGTCACGCTTCTGTTGCTGGCCCCCGGCGCTGCCCTTTTGGCCGCGCTGCTTGCGGGCGGTATTCCGTTGCTTGCAGCATACACCCAGATCTTCATGAGCGGTACGGGCCACTTTATCGTCTCTTTCTTCCCTCTGTTTATGCTGGGTGCGGTTTTCGGCAAATTGATGGACGACAGCGGCTCCGCGAACACCATCGCGCGGTCGGTTATCGCAGGGCTCGGTCAGGAGCGTGCCATTTTGGCCATCGTCATGTGTTGCGGAGTATTGACCTACGGAGGCGTGTCGCTATTCGTCGTGGCCTTTGCCATTTATCCGGTGGCAGCGGCCCTTTTTCGCGACGCGGATATTCCCAAGTGTCTGATACCGGGTACGCTGGCTTTGGGGGCCTTCACGTTCACCATGTCGGCACTGCCAGGCACCTCGTATCTCTCGCAGCGGCAGTCAACTTGCTGTCCGCGATGACCGGCTCCGCCTCGGGAGGAATGAGTATCGCGCTGGATGCGCTGGGGCCGGTATATGTTCAGATGGCATCCGACTACGGCATTTCGCCGGAAGCGATGCACCGCGTAGCGGCCGTGGCGTCCGGGGCATTGGATGCCCTGCCCCACAACGGCGCGGTTATTACCATTCTGTGCATATGCAGTCTAAGCCACCGCGAATCATACTTTGATATGTTCATTGTCGCCGTGGTAGTTCCAATGATTTCGCTAAAAGCGCTGATTTTCATGGCAACCATGTTCGGGTCCTTTTAGAAGGTCGCCGCATCGTGTGATCGTTTTCTTAGAATATTTAGAGGCCGACAAATTATGGGAAACGTCAACTTCGATCAGAAAAACAACGACAAGTTTTTTATGAACCGGGTGTTCGAGGCCGTCGTACGCGTCGGAGTGGTCCTGGTTCTTGCGATCTGGTGCCTGAGCATTATCAGGCCTTTTCTTATCCCCCTGATATGGGGCGTTATCATCGCCGTGGCCACGTATCCCGGCTTCAGAAGACTTTCGCGATTCCTGGGAGGCCGTCATAAATTGGCGGCCGCGATGTGCGTCCTTCGCGATACTCATCGCGGGAGTTCTCATGGTGAGGGCCGACAGCGGCCGCGCGGCGGCCGAATCGGTAGCCATGAGGCTTGCAGGCCGACAAGGGCACGATTACGTCGAGCTTGCCCGAACCACCGTGAGAAGCGTGGCCAGGGGAATTCTGGGAGTCGCTCTGATACAGTCGATCCTCGCGGGATTGGGCTTTCTGGCGGTCGGCATCCCGGGCGCGGGCCTGCTGGCGCTGATATGCCTGTTCCTTTCGGTCATTCAGGTCGGTCCGGGACTGGTTGTTGTCGGTACGATCATTTACGTTTTCTCCGTGCATGAAACAACGCCCGCAATGCTTTACGCCGTATGGGGTATTTTCGTCTCGCTCATAGACAATTTCTCAAGCCCGTACTTCTGGGACGAGGCACTCGAACTCCAATGATCGTCATCTTCATGGGGGCTGTCGGAGGATTTCTGACCTCGGGAATCATAGGTCTTTTCGTGGGCGCAGTGATTAAAAATAGGATTTCGGAGTCGCGGCTGGTTTATCATGCTCACCGCAAGCATCATGTTGATCGCAAACCTTGCCTTGGCCCTTTCAAAATACGGGCGAGTCAAACTGGGAAAGGAAAACGAAGAGCCGGAATTTTCCACGGCCAGCTGGATGACCATGATGTTCGCTGCGGGAATGGGGGTCGGTTTGCTGTTCTACGGGGCGGCCGAACCGATCTCCCACTATCTTTTTATTCACGATAGCGGCGTAGAACCGCCAAGAGCGGCCTCCATGGCCTTGCTTCTGACCGATTTCCATTGGGGGCTTCACGCCTGGGCGATCTATGGTTTGACCGCACTGGTGATCGCATATTTCAGTTTCCGGAGACAATCACCTCAGTTGATCAGCGCTCCCATCGTCGATATTTTCGGCAACCGGCCATTTCCAAGACGCATCGGCTGGGTCGTGGACCTTCTTTCCATCTATGCGATAGCCATCGGCCTGGCCGGTTCCGTTGCCATGGGAGTATTCCAGGTCCAAGACGGCGTGGGCGCGCTTTTGAACAGGGACGTATCGGAATTGCGATACGCCCTGATCATTTTCGGAGTTTTGTTCGTATGTTATATTCTTCCACTGACCGTGGATTTGAGCAAAGGGATGGCCCTGCTGTCGAACACGGCAGTCGCCATCGCGGTCGCATTGATGGTTTTTTTGCTCCTTGCGGGCCCCACGCCCTTTCTCATGAACGGCATTGTCCAGGCCATCGGGCAGTATTTTTCCAATGTCATTCCCCACGGATTCATGACGTATACTTTTTTCGACGAAAAGGCCAGGGACTGGTTCGGAGACTGGTCTTTGAATTACATGGTTTGGTGGCTGGCATGGTCGCCTTTCGTGGGAGTTTTCATAGCCAGAATTTCCCGTGGCCGCACCATCCGGGAATTCATCTTCGGCGTTTTGCTGGCACCCACTTTTTTTTCCATTTTCTGGTTCGGTGTATTCGGCGGCATAGGCTTCTTCCAAGGCGCTGCCGAAAAAATCGACCCGGCCGTCGTGGAAACGAACATCAATCAGACCACGTTCATCCTGCTGAAAACCCTGCCACTTTCCAACCTGACCATCGTGGCCACAATCATCGCCGCTTTTCTGTTCATCGTCACCAGCGTGGTGAGCGCCGCCTACGTGCTTTCGATGTTTTCCGAAGGGGGCTCTCAAAACCCGACGGTCAGGATTAAATTGACTTGGGGCGCAATACTGGGAGCGCTGGGACTCGCCATGATTCTCTCCAATAGCGTCGGGGCAGTCAGACAAATCATCGCCATGAGCGCAGGCCCTTTTGTCTTCGTCGTTTTGCTGCTCTTGGTATGCCTGCTCAAAGCACTTAAACAAGATACGGAAGGAGCGACCGATGGATAACTTGATCGATACATTGTTCAATATCGTGATTTTCGTTTACGTCGGATTGTTACTGTGGTTGCTTTTAAAGAAAGAGGACAACCCGAAAAAGGAATGACTTGATTCATCTTTTTAAGAGGATTATATTGGCGTGGTAAACAGCCAAAAAGGTAAATTCGGATGATTAAATTCATAGCCTTTAAAAATATGGAGTCCGCTTGGCTTCTGTTCTTGATTTGGCTGTTTTGCGCAATATCGACCGGATGCCAGGCCATCAATTACGAAAGTCACTGGATCAAAAGCCAAACGGCGGCGGATCAGGCTCAAATCAGAATGTCCCCCGGTGAATTGCGGACCAGACTGGATGACCTGGCCGCCGTTTACAGCGGCTCCATCGAGCAGGCCGCCGACCGGGTAATCGCCGAAACCTCCGACCCGGAAATCGAACGACACGCCCTGTTGTGGAAACTAAACTCCATTCCCGCAGCCTACCGCGCGTTGTTCCAGGCTGACCCGGCCGTGGCATTGATCGACACCTGGGCTTTCAGTTCGCAGATGGCGGACTATTTCGAGAATGGACCCGGCAAGGATGATTTCGAGCAATTCAGCCATATTGCTCTCGATGCCTCCCGAAAACTCGAGGCAACGATCACCCAGCTTGTGGCACAAACCCGCACCGATGAAAACATCGAGCCGTTTCGGGACAAGGTTCGAGTCTGGGTCGCGGAACACCCCATCCAGCGCGACTTTGTTTATCGAGACACCGCCGTCCAGGTATTGACAACCAATCTGGATAAAAAAAAGTTGGATGCCCTTCAGACAGTGGGAAACCTGGCCCTCAGCGTGGAAGACATCGCCTTTCGATTGTTCGCATATATGGACATGCTGACCAAACAGGCGCGCTGGCAGTCGGAACTGTTGATGGGCGATCCCTACAACGATGCGGGGTTCGGCCTGGCATTAAACTCGCTCAATGAAATGGTCGCAACCGTCGACCGCATTGCACCAATTTTGGAAAAAGCACCGGAGATGCTCGTCGGAGAAAAAGAAAAGGTGTTGGCCGCCCTTCGGCAGGAAAGGAATGAAACACTTGTAGACATTGATCGACAACGCATCGATACTCTGAACTATTTGACTCGTGAACGCATGGAGGCTGTCGAAAATTTAAATGCATTGCAGTATGATCTGGTTAAAAACCTGCGGACGGAAAAAGAAGCGGTGCTGGAATTAATCATAGAGCAAAGAAAGGCCCTTCTGATTGAAACAGAAAACGCGGGCAACCGCATGATCCAAAATTCGATGCGTCAAAGCAAGGATGTGATCGACCATTTGTTCGTGCGTATCGCGCAGTTTTCAGCGGCGATTATTCTTCTCGGGGGATTGATTTTTGCGGCTGTCAAGTTAGGATTAAAAAGAAAAAAACAGCACTTAAACGACCAGCAAATATAGATGCTTTAAGCAAAACGTCCTCTTTTTCGAACCGCTTCCTTTCATTTCCCGAGTGATCTTCATCGCGGTCCCCCACAGGGGGTCCGAATGGGCCGACTATCGCATCGGCAGGCTCGGCGCCTTCTTGGTCAAGCTGCCTTTCACGCTGGTCGAAAAGTCTTTCAGCCTTGCCACCGCCCTGGCGAAAAATGAAAACATAGAAACCAAGCTCAACCTGGAAAAGGTTCCCACCGGCATCGACGGTCTGCGCCCGGAAAGCCCTTTTGTCACTATCACTCGATGATCAAGTTTTTTTTGTCGTTCCCCCGAAAGCATCGAATCCATGCGCTTCTGCGGATCTCCTGGATTCCGGGTCTTCGCTGCGCTGCGCCCGGAATGACGGTCGCCTCGGTCCGGTCGGCGGAAAAAACTTGATCATCGAGTATCACGAATCAGGTGGACCTTTCGAGCATCCCTTTTCATTCCATCATCGGCAACCAAAACGAAGCGGATACCCCCGGAGGCAGCGACGGTGTCGTCACCTACGAAAGCTCCCGCCTGGACGGAGCACGGTCGGAAAAGATCGTACACTCCGGGCACAACGTCCACAAGCACCCCCTGGCGATTCTGGAGGTCGAGAGGATTCTCGGCCGGCATTTGGACGGGATGGGAAGATAGATATGGGAAAGAGAAGAAGGACATGCCGATACCAGGCACGATAATTTCAAGTGCGAAGCCCCGAATAAGCATCTCGAATGCGACATGGGGATAGATGTTCAGGGATAAATAAAGGCAGAGTTTCGACTATTAGGCTGAAGAATGTAAGGGCGGGACCTCTTCGAGGCTCTGCCTTTTTCTCGTTAACCAAACGAATTTTTAACCGTAACATTGGCATAGGATTGACTGAAGCTGTAAAAAATGCGGGGACTAAGGAAAGCCGATCAGGAAAGGCCGCTCCAAAAAACGAAGGTTTTCAATGGTATAGGGTGATTTTGGCATTCCATGACGTTAATTGCGGCGATTTGGATACTTCGGTCAGAATAGGTTGCTTGATAGATACGGATAAAATCATATTGACAAAACATTACCGATACGGGTAGCTTGATCGCAATATTGGTTTTCTATCATTCCAGCGGTGCCAAATTGCTGACATTGGTTCGGCGCTTCCTGTACGAAAAAAAGGGAATTTGGCGATACCAGCCGACAAAATTATCGATAAAGGGGGAATCAAGATGACGGGTTATGCAATGATTATAAATGGCGAGAAAGTGTTTTCCGAGGACACGTTCGACGTGATCAATCCGGCGAAGGGAGAACCGTTCGCCAAGTGTCCGAGGGCCACGGTCGCCCAGCTGGACGAGGCGGTCGCGGCCGCCCGCAGGGCATTGCCGGAATGGTCGGCCCTGGCGGATGAAAAGCGCGCGGAGATTTTAAATCGGATGGCGGGGATCATCGGAGAAAACCAGGCGGAACTCGCCAGGCTGATCACACTCGAACAGGGCAAGACCCAATCGGGAGTCGGGTCGAATTTCGAAGTGGGCGGGTGCGTCGCCTGGACCCAGGTGACGGCGTCCTTGAAACTGGAAACCGAGCTGGTGGACGACAACCCCGAGGACACCATCGAACTGACCAGAAGGCCCATCGGCGTCGTAGGATCCATCACCCCGTGGAACTGGCCCCTTTTGATTGCGACCTGGCATATCATGCCGGCGCTCAGGGTCGGCTGCACCGTGGTAATAAAACCCGCGTCCTTTACGCCATTGTCGACACTGCGAATGGTGGAACTGGTCAACGAGGTTCTGCCGCCAGGCGTTCTCAATGTGGTGGCCGGCAGTTCCGACATCGGAAACGCCATGTCCGCCCACAAAGGCATCGACAAGATGGTTTTCACAGGATCGATTCCCGTGGGCCAGACCATCATGGGCCGGGCCGCATGCAACCTGAAAAGGCTGACCTTGGAACTGGGCGGCAACGATGCCGGCATTATCCTGCCGGGGACCGATATCTCCCCGCTTCTGGAGCCGCTGTTCTGGGGCTGCTTCATCAATGCCGGACAGACCTGCGCCGCGTTGAAACGCCTTTATGTCCACGAGGACGATTACGAAGAGGTTTGTCGAAAATTCACGGAATACGTGGGAACCATTCCCGTGGGCGACGGAATGGACGAAAAGAACCTGATCGGCCCCCTGGGCAACGCGCCCCAGCTTGAAATCGTCAAGAAATACGTCGAAGAGGCGAAAAGCAAAGGCGCCAGAGTCCTATGCGGCGGCGAACCCATGCCGGGCCCCGGATACTTCTATCCCCTGACCCTGGTGGCGGATGTCACCGACGACATGGACCTGGTAAAAGAAGAGCAGTTCGGTACCGCTCTTCCCATCATCAAATACTCCACCATCGACGAAGCCGTGGAAAGAGCCAATTCCCTGGATGTGGGCCTCGGCGGGTCCGCATGGTCCAATGATCCCGAAAAGGCAAAAGCAGTCGCTCGAAGGCTCGAAGCCGGGACTGTCTGGGTGAATTCCCATGGCAAGCTGCACCCGATGGCGCCCTTCGGAGGAGTCAAGCTCTCCGGCATCGGCTCGGAATTCGGACTCGAAGGCCTGAAAGCCTACACTGTCAACCAAGTGGTCAGCGTCGCAAAAACGCCCCGGCAAGGATAGATTGCTTGAAATGGCGACAATGCCTGCCGCCCCCCTTTTTTTGCGGTCGCGGTCGCGCCGGACGCCGACACTCTTTATTTGGGATAATTGAAAGGAGACATCGGAGCGGGCGGGCGACCCCGACGAGCAGATCGACGCCCCTCCATTGTTGCGACCTGCTCTTTTCTCGGCATCTATGGCTGCCAGGGACATGCTTTGAAATCGCTCTGGTTCTTTTTGCACTGGCAACAAATCAGAAAACCGTCCGGCGTCGAGACCGCTTCGGGAAACATCGGGCACCCGCCAACGCAGCCAGTTGAAAATCGCCTGCTTGCTCCGTACCGGCTTCGCGATCAATTGCAGGCTTTGCATCGCCGCCTGAATGCTCGTTTTGAAACGCAGCATGCTTTTGCAGACCGATCCGATTATTTCCAGGCTGAAATTTTTTTCTCTCTGCAGAAAACATGGAACCATGGAAAACATTTTCAGTATCGCCCGTTCTATTTTTTTCGAAAAGAGGTCCGCCTTGTTTCGGATTATAATGGTTTTGTCGCCGCAAACGGTTGATCGCTTTTTCAAATTGGGTTAAAATGCCTTAAATGTATGACAGCGCGCCGTTTCTTTTCCGCATCTTTGGCTCCTTTTATTGATTGAAATTTCAGGACCGGTGAAATCCCAAATGTTGGGCATGAAATTGAAAACGAAAATTCTGGGAGTTCTATTGGCGGTGCTTCTCGTATACGGCGTGTTGAGCTACGGAATTCATCGTTTCGTGGTTTTTCCGAGCTATGTCCGCCTGGAGAGGATCGAGGCGCAAAAGGATTTGAACCGCTGCATTGAGGCTCTCAGAAGGGAGATTCACCATTTGGACGCTCTCGCCCACGACTGGGCCGCGTGGGACGACGCCTACGAATTCGCCGCAAATCTCGACGAGGACTTCATAGATTCCAACCTTCAAGTTACCACGTTCATCGACAACAAACTGAACGTCATTGTATTTCTGGATCTCGGAGGACGCCTTCTGTGGCGCAAGGTCCTTGATTTTCGGACCCGGGCCGAGCTGGACGTGCCGGAGTTCTCCCGAGACCGTTTTGCCTCGTCCCACCCGTTTCTGAAGCACACGTCGGATATGGAAAGCTCTGTGTCCGGCGTATACCTGACGGCGAAAGGGCCGCTTCTGGCGGCGTCGAGACCCATCATTCGAAGCCTTCACATCGGGCCTGCGCGCGGCTACCTGATTCTGGGGCGCTTTCTGGACGAGCAATACATGAAGACCCTGGCCGACCAGACCAAGGTCGATCACAAATATTGGCCGGCAGGTTCCGATTCCATTCCTCGAGATGCTCGGGCCGCCTTTGGCAGACTGAGAAACGGCCCCGCTCCCGTGTTCGAGGAACACAATGCGAACTCGCTGTTCGTTTACGACATATTCGACGGGTTGACCGACGACTCCGCGCTTCTGGCCATGGCCGACATTTCCAGGCAGATCATGAAAAACGCCCGCAACACCATGTTTTTCGTTCTGGTTTCCACGATATTCGCGGGAATCGCCTTGCTTTTCGTGATGTTTTTCCTGCTTCGCAACGTGGTGATTCATCCTTTGGGAAAACTGACGGAGCGGGTCATTTCTTTCAGGGATTCCCGGTGCCGACCGCCGGCCATGTATCTGCACAGAAACGACGAGATCGGAATATTATGCCGGGAATTCCATCGCCTTTTGAACAAACTGACCCGATTTCACAAGGGTTTGAAAAAGACAAACGCCAGGCTGAGGCACGAAATCGGGGAGCGGGCCAAGTACGAGGAAAAACTCCAGTCGCAGCGGGCAAGGCTCCGTCAACTGGCGTACGAACTTCTCATCACCGAGGAACGCGAGAGACGGCGCCTTGCCGCCGACCTGCACGACCAGATCAGCCAGAACCTGGCTTTGTGCCAGTTGAAGGTGGCCATCCTGGCGGAGTCCGAACCGTCTCCGGCCATGATCGACGAGATTGGTAAGATCGAGGAGCAACTGGAGGGAATCATCCAGGACACCCGGACCCTGACCTTTGAAATCAGCCCGCCGATCCTCTACGAACTGGGGCTCAAAGCGGCCTTGGAGTGGCTGGCGGAAAAGACCGAAGCAAACAGCGGAATTAAAATCGGCGTCGAGGGAGATTCCAACGGCGCCATGCTGGACAACAGTCTGAACATACTCATCTTCAGAACCGTCAGAGAATTGCTGCACAATGTCGTCAAGCATTCGAAGGCTTCCCGTGCGACGGTTCGAATCGCGCACGGAGAGGATTTTCTCGAAATTCGCGTGGCGGATGACGGCGTCGGCTTCGATCCTGACAAACATAACAAAAACGCCGGATACGGCATATTCAGCATACGGGAGCGATTCAGCTCCATTGGGGGGGAGTTCGCCGTCAAGTCCGATATCGGCGCAGGCACGGAGGCGGTGCTCAAAGCGCCTTGCAAAGGGAGGACCCATGAAAATAAGACTCGTTCTGGCCGATGATCACAATGTGATGCGGGAAGGGTTGAGGCTGATTTTGGACCGGGAATGCGATCTGGAGGTCCTCGCCGAGGCGGACAACGGCAGGGCGGCTGTTGCCGCCGCGAAAAAACTGGGACCGGACCTGGTGGTCATGGATGTTTCCATGCCGGATTTGAACGGCATGGAGGCGACCCGCCAGATCGTCGCCGAAAATCCCTATATAAAAGTTCTGGCGCTGTCCATGTATGCGGACAAGCGTTTTGTGGAGGGCATGTTCAAGGCCGGGGTCTCCGGCTACATCCTCAAGAACTGCATCGCCAGGGAGCTTGTTTCCGCCATCCGTTTCGTGGCCAAAGGGGAGATCTTCATCAGCCCGAAAATCGCGGGAACCATCCTGCAAGGCTTCCTGTCGAGCCTTGGGGAAGCAAACGGCGCCAACGGAGAGCTTTTGACAATACGCGAACGCGAGATCCTTCAACTGATTTCCGAAGGAAGCAATTCCAAGGAAATAGCCGAAAAGCTGCACGTAAGCTCCAAGACCGTGGATGCCCACCGGCGCAACATCATGGAAAAAATAGACGCCCGCTCCATCGCGGAACTGACCAAGTACGCGATTCGGGAGGGGCTGACCAGCCTGTGAGCCAGCGCGGCAGCAAGAATGTCTGTCGAAAAACAGGCCGATGAGGGTTTGGTCATTGTTTCCGACATTAGCAAACAGCCTCGTTCCCACGCCTTGCGTGGGAACGCATGCCAGGGCGCTTTGCGTCCGCGTTCGGGAGCATGCCCTGTTTCTTAACCAGACAGTCCCGTCAGGGGCGACAGAAACAAGAGGTCCGGCAATGGGGCTCCCGCCTGATCTGCAAAAAACAGGGAATGCTCCCTCCGCATTCCGCAAACAAATGGCTGGATCGAGCCCCCCCGCCAATGACGTCCCTGAAAATGATCAAATGGCTTACAAAGATTTAAGCATTTCGCCAATACCCTTTCCAAAGCGCACCTGCTAATCTTACGACCAGGCTGCTGAAATTCTTCTCCGTTTACATCGCGCAACGATTGGTCTCCACCGAAAAGAAAGGCGCTCGCACATTCCATAGATTCGTTTTTTGTAAACGAAAGGAGGTGGTAAGGCTTAGAGGCAAAAAAATCTTTTCATTTTATGAAAAGCTCCCTTGGGGGAATGGGGCATCTTATAACCAACAATCAAAGTCTTTGGAAAGGATGGGAAAATGTACAGGAAATTAACCGGTATTGGAGTAATTGTCGCGGTTTTGGCCTTTGCCGCAGCGCTATGGGCCGCAGGCGGACCTCCCAATGTCGATTCGAGCATGGAAAGACTGGGAATGAGGCTCTACAACGACAAGAACATGTCTTACAACGGCACCCAGTCCTGCCGAAACTGCCACCACCATTTCAGCGGTTTCGCGGATATCACCAACCATTTGGATCCCTACGCCAACTTCGTTTCCACCGGCGCAGACGGCGTCAGCAAGGGCGGGAGAAACGCCCCGTCGTCGGCCTATGCCGGCTACAGTCCGGTGCTGCACACCGAGTTGGACGAATGGGGCGACATATTCTGGGTCGGCGGCATGTTCTGGGACGGCAGGGCGAGCGGCTACGAGCTGGGCGATCCCCTGGCCGAGCAGGCCCAGGGACCTCCCCTGAATCCCGTGGAAATGGCCATGGCTGACAAGCAGGCCGTCGTTGACGCCATCGCCGATTCGGACTACGTCAACCTGTGGTACAGGGTTTTCGGGACAGGCTCCCTGGACGACGCGGATGAGGCCTACGACTATTTCGGACAGGCCGTCGCCGCCTACGAACGTTCGGCCGACGTGACCAAGTTCACCTCCAAGTACGATGTCGGCCAGCTGTCTGCGGCGGAACAGTCGGGACAGGCTCTCTTTGAGGCTTCCTGCGCATCCTGCCATTCGACCCAGGCGGATTTCGGCGCGCCCGCCGCGCTCTTCACAAATTACCGATACGCCAATATCGGGGTGCCTGCCAACCCCGGCATTCCCTCCGAAGGCCCCGACCTGGGCCTGGGAGCGGTGATCGACGACCCCGCCGAATACGGCAAGTTCAAAATCCCCACGTTGAGAAACATCGCCCTCTCCGCGCCCTACTCCCACAACGGTTATTTCCCGACGCTCATGGACATGCTGCAATTTATCAATGACAACAGCGGCTCCGCACCGGAGGTAGGCGAAAACGTTTCCAATCAGGTCGGCAACTTGGGACTCTCGCAGAAGGACCTTAACGACATCGCCGCTTTTCTCAACGCTCTCACCGACGACTATTGACAGTTCGCATAGCTAAAAACGACATTGGACGCCAGGGCCGCCAACGATGCAGGCGGCCTTGGCATCGAAAAAGCGCTCTGACAATCGCAACGTTTTTCATCGCCCCGGATTTTCTTGCAGTTGGCGCAAATCGGAATGAAGCCGCCAAGCACTTTCGCCAAGGCGATGGACAGTTCCGCCTGGAGTTCCTTCTTCCGTTTCAGGGTCCGCTTGAGTTCCGTAATGTCCGAAAAAGAGCCGACGCTCGTTTTCGTGTCCGCGATCATATCGATGGTAACGAGAACATCTCTTGGTTCGCGGTCCCGGCCGATAAACTCGATTTCATAATGCCTTGGAGCGCTTGCAGGATCTATCCGCCTGTTTCGATGGTAGGTATTCATCCTTTCCGAGATCGTTTTCTTTGTTTCCCAAAAATCCGTCTTCACCAGCCTTTTTCTATGCGTTTTCCTTCCCGGAGCTGATCGCGCAATGAGGAAAGCCTTCGGTCCATGGCCTCCAGCTGGCCGAGCACGGCATGCTCGTCTTCCGATGTCTCCAGGACTGCTGCGATGCCGCCGTTTCGAATGACGAGCCGTCTGTCTCCGGACAGGGCCAGCAACGGGTCGTGGGTGGCCATCAGAACGATTTTTTCTTTCTTGACCAGCAGGTTCAGGGCGCGGCGGCGGTCCACCCCTGCGTTTTCGATCTCGTCGATGAGCACGATGGGCGAGGCGCTCAGGCAGGCTACGTCGGCGATCATCAATGCTCGGGACTGTCCTCCCGAAAGGGACGTGACCTGCGTGTGTTCGTCGAAAGGTTCCCCGGCCAGTCCCACGGCGGTGGTCAGGACCTGGGCCACAATGCCGTCCATATCCTCCGCCAGGCGGCTTTGGGCGTGCATGCCCAGAAAATCGCCCACGGACAGGTCCATGACGAAATTCATGTTCTGGGATAATTGTGCTACCAGGCGATGCTGTCCGGACAGCCGTTCTCCTTCGTCGGGGACGCTGTCGTCGATCAGGATGCGGCGGCCCGACGGCGTGTCTCCCTGGGCCATGCATTCGATGTCCGACAGCAGCATGCTCTTGCCCGCGCCAGTGGGACCCACCACGGCGACGACTTCCCCGGCCTCGAATGTCAGACGGACGTTTTCCTCCCGCCCGCTCTTGTCTCGTCCGCCCACCACCGTGACGCGCCTTGTTTTGCCGGGTTTGAGACTCCGCAGATGTTCCATCTGCTCCAGAAACGACAGGAATTTGTCCGCAAGCTGCGCCGCGTCCATCCCGAGGGCTTCCAATTGTTCGGCGGCAAGTTCGTTGAAAAGTTCTCCGGCGGTCTGTTTTTTGCCGACAGGAGGCAGTCCGCAGGACTGGAAAAAGTCCTTTGCGTAGGGGTGCCGCGTAAGCAAGCGCTCGCAGGGCCATTGCAAAATATCGTCTTGGTCCATCACGAAAAATCCATCATTTTCACATTGCCGACCTGGCAGTCCGGGCCGATTCGGGTTTCTCCCAGGCAGTAGGAACACAGCGCCGCCGGCATGGAAAACCGCAGCCGGGCGTTTTCCAGCGTATCGATATCCTTGGCGGATTCCAGTTGCCGCTGAAACAGCAGCGCGCCCTGCCCGGTGAGCCCGTTCACCGGCAGTACCGCCGCACGGGGATTGACCTGCTTGACCTTGAAGGCGAATACTTCCCGCTCGGCCTGGGAGACGATGTCGCCCTTGGTGATCACCACCACGTCGGCGGTCTTGAGCATGGGGCCGATCTTCTGCGGGGTATGCACGCCGCTCAGGTTGTCCACCACGCACACGGCCAAGACCCCCTTGATATGGGGGGAACACCGGTTGCAAAGCCCCGCGCTTTCGACGATCAGAAGGTCGAAGCCGGATTGCCGTCCCCACTGGACGCAGGACTCGATGTTGGTGATGAAAAAATGGTCCGGGCAAAGGCCCCCGGCCAGACCGGTCTTCACCGGCACGCCTGCCTCCCGGAAACGCTTTTCATCCCCGCTGACAAGACAGTCGAACTTGACCACCCCCGGTTTGATTCCCTTGGACGCCAGCAGCTCCGCCGTCCTAAGAATCAAGGACGTTTTTCCCGAAGAAGGGGGCCCGGCCACGGTGGTCAGTTTCATGAAGGTTTCCCTCCCGTGGCGATGGGCAGGAAAACGTCGTCGATTTCCTTGTTGATCCGCTTAAGGTCGTTGTCGCGAATGTAGTCCCATCCCAGCCATTTCAGGTTTGCATCGTCGGAAAGCCCGTTGTCGATGTCGGGGCGCGGGGACGGGAAATATGCGCCGGAAAACATCTCTGCCATGCTTTTCCCCGTCAAATAGTCCACCACGGCCTTGAATTCGACGGCCGCGTCCTTTTTCACCAGCAGGGTGACCGGGCTGGCCAGCGCACCGTCTTCCGGCCAGATCCGCTTCACAGCCCTGCGGGACGGAATTTTTCGGGAAAAGAAATCCGGCATCACATAAAGCGCGGCCGACTTGCCGTTTCCGGCGCTCTTGACCATCTGGGAAGGGTGACGGCCATCGTACACGTTTTCGGCAAGCGCCTTCATGGCGGAAATGCCGTGCTCCTTGAACAGCGGCAGCAGAACGGCGTGGCAGAAAAAGTCCTCGTTGCCCCGCAATGTGATGCTGCGTCGCCACATGGGATCCAGCAGGTCCTCCCAGAGGCGGGGCAGGGGACGGTCGCCCGCTTTTTCCAGGTCCGCCACCACGATCAGGGGATTGACGCACAGGATGATGTACTGCCCGAGAGGATCGGGGATGCCCGCATCCGTGAAAAGGGCGTTGGGCGAATAATCCGCGACATCGGCGAAATTGGTCTTCGAGCGGATGAACCGTTCGTAGAACCGCCGATGAAAAAAATCGTTGAAATCGGAAGAAACGATGACATCGGGCAGCTCGTCCACGGATTGAATATGGCCGACATACGGGTAATAGGACAACTCGTGGTTGACATTGCTTTCCACCGCATAGTTCAACGCCTGCTGCACATCGGCGGGCAAGTCGGATATGAAAGCCGCCAGGCTTTTTCCAAAAGGGACTTTCAGCCCGCAGGGCATCAGAGTCATGAGCCGGGTGGCTCCTTGGATTTCCGCTTCGGACATTCCCGGAGCTTCCATGGGGGTTCCTGAGTCTCGGGATGCGCAAAGCAGTTTCAAAAACTCCGAAGGCGCGATGTCATGGGCCTTCAACGCCGTCTCCAGCGTAAGAAAAGGCCCCACCGCCTTGAGGGATACCTCGCTCACCAGGTTCCCCAGCCCGTGGGCGTCGAACACCGCACGAACCTCCGGATATTCTTCCATGAGTTTGCCCAACCGCATGTCGAGTCGAATGTTTGGTTCCATTCCTATTTTCTCCTGTCATGTTATTTCGTGCGACAGCAGCCGCTTTTGTTTGATGTTCGCGGCCATGCCCGATCCCAACATGGATTCGACCTGGCCGCAACGCAACCCTTGTTTCATACACTCTCGATCTTGCAGGGTCAAGGTTGATACTCCTTGGCTTTCCCGGCCGAATACGGAATCGGAAAATCACCGATGGCTGTTTGCAAGACGACATCGGAACTTATACCCAAAATATTCCGACCTGTGCGGTTGAGTTCGGCGGATAGGCGAAAGAACTCGCTTGGTCGGGCTCATATCCGGTTTCTTTATTGACAAAGGTGCTTCGCAAGGTAACCAGACCACCAGGTCTGGCTTGATCCGCTCGGGAGCGAGTTGGTATTCGCAGACGAGGACCAGAGCTGGAAGCGCTGGTTGCTTTGGCCTTGATCCGGAACTCTGTAGGAAAAAACGCCTTATGGAACCCTATGACTGTGAAGACGGCCAGGCCAAACCCATCGGCATATGACAGCGCACGAAAACACCGCAGGCGAAAAAAGCTTCGATCTGGGCGGGAAAGGCTCGAAAAGGCGGCAAATCCTGGCGGCTTATGCGTTCAGTTCCCGGCTTTTCGAAATAGCGGAATCGGCGGGGGACACAGATCGTTGATCGTTCCCAGGTCCTTTTCCGCGCAGTAGCCTTTGGAAATGTAGCCCTCGTCCAGCCCCTTCTGTGTAATTACCTGGAGGTGGGTGTGGTGGAACCAGTTTCCGTTTTCGTGGAAGTCGCCGATGCGGGCGAAGGGTTCCCCGGCTTGAAAGAATTGGCCTTGGGAAGGCAGGCGGTCTTTTTGCAGGTGGCCGTAGAAGCTGTAGAATGTCTCGAAGTACGGGCTTTGATGCTTCAGCAGGACGTAGCCGCCGTAGTTTCCTTCGCCGCTTTCGTAGCCGCTTTCCTGTATGACGGCGTCCAAAGGCGCGTGAAGCGGTGTATGCAGGAGGATGATGATGTCCAGGCCCAGGTGGATGAAGCGTTGTTCCTCCACCATCTGGGGGCAGTCCGCAAGCAGCGTGTCCCGCCGTTCCAGGTACGGCCCGAATCCCCATTTGTAGTCGTTGCCCATTTTTCTCTCCAGAAGGGCCTGAAACGTCTTCTGGTCTCTGGCGTTGATACCCTTTAAAAATGGGCTTTCAGGCGACAGGTCCAGCACGTAGGGGTCGCCGTCCAATCCGCGAAATACGGGCATGTGCCGGACCTTGTCGCTGTATAGCATGAACGGGTAGTACATGAACGCCTCCTTGGGTTCAGGAAAATGGGAACTCGGTGGTTTTCACAAGGCCGAAGACGGGTACCACGGGCTTTCCATTTTCATCTTCGGTTGTTCCGTCGGGCCAGGCGAATTCCGGCGACATGGAAGTGAAGTAGGAAAGATCGTAGGGCAGCAGTTTCACCGACAGCTTTTCGCCTTCGCCCAAGATAGAAGATGACAGGCCGTAATCGACTTCTCCCAGGACCGTACGAATGATGTATCGTGGGATCTCCCTGCCCGAGCCCTCCCGGCGGACCCGCGTGCCGATGTCTATCACGTCGTAGAGGGAAACCGGGTTCTCCCGGTTCCATTGGTCCTGCACGGGCAGGCCGGCGACATACAGGTGGTGGAACTCGATGCCGGCCTTGCGGCAGGCGAAGGCCAGGGCGTGGATGGCGTCCGGGGTGTCGTTGATTGCTCCCAGCAACGGGGTGTTGTTGTAGACCGTGATTCCCTGGTTGTTCAACCGGCGGACCAGTTTGGCATGGACGGGCCGAAGCTGGTCGGCGACCAGAAATTGGGTTTCGATCTCCAGCCGCAAGGGTTCGACCATGGTCAGTTTGTTCATGCTCGAAAGCTTGTCGATCACGGCCAAGGTGAAGCTTTCGGGTTCGTAGACGAATTTTCGGCTGCGCAGTCGGACGGCGTTCACGTGGGGGACGTCTTGCAAAGCCTTGACGATCTTTCCGATCTGGAAAAGCGATTCGACTGCGTCTTTTTCCGAAACGATTACCACGTCGGTGATTCGGTCGTCGTGCCGGATATAGTCCAGGTCCGTTTCCTTGCAATTCAGGGCATCCAATTCCACGCGGGTTTCGTGGACGCGCGAAATGGTGTCTGAGCCGGTGTCTACGATGGATGTCGCGATTCCATCGTCGTTTTGAACCAGGGGAAGGACCGACGAGACAGATTGCCGTTCGCGTTCGGCTGCGGGGTCGGAGGCGGGTCTGGGGGGCCTTGCCCCGAGAAAGAGGGAATCGTCTCCGATTTTCGCCATGTATTGGATGTCGATGGTCCCTTCCTCGTTGACGCGGATATTGGTCAGCTCGTTGGCAAGGGGGGCGAATCTCTTGAAATAACCCGGCGTGTACGGGCTTCTGATCCAGATGAAATTGTCGTTTTCCGCCACGGGCTCCACGGCCCAGCCGCTGGTGTGCCAGTCCATCTTTCCGATGGGCGTCGCCGTGCAAATCCGGGGAATGACCCGGTCGGACAAGTGCGCGCGCAGGTAGTTCCCGGCCGCCAGGCCTTTGGATATGGGGGTCCAGTAGACGCTGTTGCCGTGGATGGGGCTGCACGGGATGTAAATATAGTGAAGTTCTGCGCCCGCGCCGCGCAGAAGGCTGAACAAGCGCACCAGTTCGGGGCCTTCGTCGTTGCAGTTGTTGAGAAAGGGCGTCTGAATATAGACGGGGATGCCGTTTTTCACCAACTCCGTCATGATCATGAGGGCCTGGGGAGAGATCTCCTCCGGGTGGATGAAGTGGGTGGCCAGCTCCATTCGCTTGCCCCGCCTCTGCAATTCGAGGTTTTTCGTTTTCAGGTAATTCAGCAGCTCTCCGTCGTTAGACAGGAACAGGTGCGGATAGTAGGCCACCGAGCGGGTCGCCAGGCGCAGGGTCTGCACGTGCTCGATCTCCATCAGGCCGTCGATGGCGCAGTCCATGTTCTTGCGGTTCAAAAAGGGGTCCCCGCCGGTGATGACGATCTCCTTGATCGTCGGCGAACCCGCCACGTGCGCCACCGCCTTTTTCACGTCCTCGACAGTGGGGTTGGTCTCGTTTCGAGACTCCTTGTGCTTGCGAAAACAGAAGCGGCAGTACACAGGACAGCTCATATTCAAAAGGAAAATGACCCGGTTCTGGTACATCTGCTCCAGCAACCCCTGGTGGAACTGGCCAATCCAGGTGTTGGTGTGCCCGGACACGTCCAGTTCCTCCACGAACGGCAGGTACTGGTAGGCCACGTCACGGGAAACCCGCATCTGGCGAACCGTGTGCATGGACAGGCGAACCGGGTAGGTGTCGATGACCTCCTGCATGTCGGCGCGGTCGGACTCCGGTATTTGCAAATTGCACAGCTTTTCAAGCTGCTCGGTGCCTTTTACGGATACGAACTTTTCGCCCGGCAGGACCACTTCCAAAACAGCCACCAGCATCATGCGCGGCATTTCAATGCCGCCAACCGCGATCTTGCCGGTCCCGTCCGCCTTGCCAAGCAAATCGAGCAGTTCCGCGAAAAAGCCACGGGGATCGCCGCCGTGGCCGCAGGCTGCAAGCAGACGGGAAAGCTTCGTCTGTCCGTCGCCGGTCCCGATCATATTGGAAAATGTTTTTCCCACAAGGCTGCTTGCGCCGAAGTGTTCCAGAAATTCGACCAGAGCGGAAACCAGGCTGGACAGAGGGGTCTGCCCCTCCTCGCCCGAGTTTGCAAATTCGATCCTCATCGCGTTTTCGTCGTTTTTGTTCCCCGACATGCCGACTCCCTTTTTTCGATTGACATTTGTTTTCAAACCTGCTTTATAAAGAAACTATTATAGTAACCATGTTCCCATAATGGTATGGCGCGATTCTAAATCACACGCGGACGAAATGTCAAAAGGAAAATACTATTTTTCAAAGTCCCTGGAAAAAGGGATGAACATCCTGGCCCTGTTCAACAGGCAGACCCCTGTTCTGACCCAGGCGGCCGTCGCCAAGACCCTGGGGATGAACAAGACCTCCACGTACCGTTATATAAATACCCTGGTGGAACTGGGGTATTTGGAAAAGGACGCCAAGACCAGGGAGATCCGGCCGTCCATCCAGTGCCTTCTATTCTGCACCAACCTGCTTCGGGCCACCGATCATCTGAGAATGGTCAAAGAGGTGGTGGATATGATACACAGGGAAAACAACATCAGTATCGACGTGGCCTTCGCGGTCAACGACGCAATCATGCGACTATACCATCGGCAGGCCGAGGAGACCCTGACCTTCAGCCTTCCGGATTTCACCGAGAACTGCCTGTACAACACGGCGTTGGGAAAAGCGTATTTGTCGAGCCTGCCCGACGATTTGATCGCTCAAAAGATCGACGACATGGTCCTCGCCCCCAGGACCGACAGGACGATCATCGACAAGGAAGCGCTAATGGCGGAGATACGAAAAACCAAAAAGCGCGGATACGCCATGTCCGACCAGGAGTACCTGTCGGGACTGATTTCGATCGCGGCGCCCATTTTCGATTCTGTCGGGGAAAAGGGCGTGGGGGCGGTGTCTTTCGATTTTTCCGTGCTGGAGCATGACGCGGAAACGATCCGGGCCAAGTACGGGGACATGATCAGGGAGACGGCCCGGTCGCTGACGGAACTTCTGCCGCCCGGCGGGGGCCCTGCCAGGTGGGGCGGGGAGATAGGAAGATAGGGAGATGGGGAGATGGGGAGCATGCAACGCTATTTCTTGTTCCGTCCCTGAGGAATGTCAGGCAATAGCCCGGCAATCTATCGATCTGTGCGGATGGCGGCATTTTCTCAGAGGAACAAGCCTGGAGTGTCCCGGTAGCGCCGCCTTCCACGGCGGCGCGGCGCCTCAATCTTATAAGGGGAAGCGCCGCCGTGGAAGGCGGCGCTACCGGGACTTGCGAGTTTTTACGGCTGATGCGTCGCTCCCTTTCGCACAGGTTGCGATTTTTTGCCGTGAAAGGAAGGTGCGTTTTTGAACCAGGCCCTGTAAGGGACGCCAGAGTGCGGTGCTTTTGCGATACGGTTTTTTGCAGGTTATGAGAAGCTTGGATTATTCCTGGGGGTTGGTTCTAACTTCGGCCATCCCCACTTCGCCTCGTTTCCACGCTTCGCGTGGGAATGCATACCAGGACGCTTCGCGTCCGAGTTCTGCCAAGGCATGGCCGATGTTAGAACCAACCCCTTATTCCTGGCATCGACAGCCCCATAAACGATAACGAAGAAGAGGCAAAGGAAGATATGATATGAAATCCGATAGCTGGAAACCCTGGGCGCTTCTGTCGCCCGCCATGAGCGCTGTCGTGCTTCTCCTGGTGATCCCGGTCTGTTTCGTCGTGGTGTACAGTTTCTGGCTCCGTGCGCCCAGCGGGGCGGACATTGCCGCGTTCCAGTTCGGAAACTACGCCAAGTTCTTCGAGGATTTCTTCTATCCCAAGATTCTCATCCGCACCATTCGCATCGCCCTGGAGACCGTGGTACTCTGTCTGGTCATGGGCTACATTCCGGCCTACTTCTTCTACCGAAGCACAAGCCGGTTCAAGCGGGTTTTTCTGCTTCTTATCATGCTGCCTTTCTGGGTCAGTTTCATCATTCGCACCATGAGCTGGATCAACATCATGGGGGATTCGGGTCTGATCAACCACTTTCTTTTGAAAATCGGGCTGATCGATTCGCCCATATCCATGCTGTACAACGAGGGCACGGTCCTGATGGGATTGATCATGTACCTGCTTCCGTTCATGATTTTGAATATCTACGTCAGTCTGGAAGGCATCGACAAGAGTCTTTTGGAGGCGGCTCGTTCCATGGGCTGCACGGAATGGCAGGCGTTTCGGGAGGTGACCCTTCCGTTGAGCCTTCCGGGCGTGAGCGCGGGGTGTCTGCTGGTGTTCGTGCTGACCGCCGGAACCTATCTTCCTCCCATGATTCTGGGGGGGCCGGGAAACGACATGATCGCCAACCTGATTTTCAAGCGGATCATCGATACGCTGGACTGGCCGTTCGGCTCGGCCATCAGCGTCATCTTGCTTTCCATTCTGTTCGTGATCGTGTGGACCTACAACCGCTACCTGGGAATCAACCGGGTATTCGAAAGCTTTCAGGGGAAATAGCCATGAAACAATTTTCGCCGGGATGGACCTTGATCAAAATCTACACGTTTCTGGTGTACGTGTTTTTGTTCGCCCCCATCGTGGTGGTGGTGGTGCTGGCGTTCAACCCCAAGCAGTTCGGCATCTTTCCCATGGAGGGGTTCAGCCTGCGGTGGTTCGTGCGGCTGGCCCAGAACCGGGCCATCATAGAAGCATTCAAGAATTCGCTGGTTCTGGGATCGCTCACCGCCGTGATTTCCACCGGGGTCGGCATTCTCGCGGCGCTGGCGTTCATCCGGTTCAAGTTTCCCGGCAAGAACACGATCAACACGCTGCTGCTGTCGCCGATCATGATTCCGGAGGTGGTCCTGGGGGTCGCTTTGCTGCTGTTTCTGCGATTTCTCCAGCAGCCCAAGAGCTTCGCCTTGCTTTTGATCGGGCATGTGGTGCTGACCCTGCCCTATGTGCTTCTGATCGTGCAGGCCCGCCTGGTGGGTATCAAGAAGGAATACGAAGAGGCGGCCAAGACCCTGGGAGCAGGCCCGTTTCACACCTTCAAGGAGGTCACGTTTCCGCTGCTGCTGCCGGCCATCGTGGCAGGCGCTCTTTTTTCCTTCACCATTTCCTTCGACGACATCACGGCGACCCTGTTCTGGGCGACGGCCAAAAACCAGACGGTGCCGGTGAAGATTTTCAGCATGCTGAGAAATTCCATCAGCCCGGAGATCAACGCCCTGGGGGCGGTCATGATCGTATTGACGGTGGCCACCCCGCTCTTGGCGGGCTACCTGTCTCGCAAGTTTTCCAAGTTCAGGGCATGAGAAGGCGTAAAAGAGGCAAATCGGATAGAAAACATCGCACAAGCATCGCACATAACCAACGAAAAGGAGGACCAATGGCCAAAGTAACGAACGAGAGACTGGACCAAGTATACGAGGCGTACAGCAACGGCGCGATCAGCCGCCGCCAATTTCTCCAATACCTGGGACTCGCCGGGGCGTCCGTCGGGCTCATGGGAACGCCCTTCGCCATGGCGGTCAAGGACGCCTGGGCCGGCAAATCCATCCGCTTCGACGGCTGGGGCGGGGTGGTTTCGGAGGCGTTTCGAAAATACGCGTTCGAACCGTTCACCAAAGCCACGGGAATCGAGGTGATCGACGGCGAATTCGGGGACATGAACTCCTTTCTGACACGTGTCAAGGCCTCCTATCCGCCGGGCGGCGAATTCAACATCGCGCACCTGAGCGCCGTGTTCGACTACGCGCGCTACGTGGACCTGGGGTTTGCATCGGTCTTGGACGAATCCAAGATTCCCAACTTGAAGCTGGTCATGCCCGCCATGATCAAGCCCCTTCGCGATATCACCAAAGGGACCCTTTCGGCCGTGCCCTACGACCTGGGGCAGACCGGCATCGCTTACAACACCAAGCATATTACAAAGAAAAAGGCCGAAAAGCTCGGCGCCTCCCTGCTATGGGACAAGGATTTGAAAGGCAAGCTGGGCAGCTGGGGCGGCGACTTCAGGACCAACATGTGGTACGCGGCCCTGCACACCGGACAAAGTCCCAACAACATGACCGACTTGAAAGGCATCTGGGACGCCTTGCGGCAGCAGCGCGAACTGGTCAAGAAGTACTGGAGTTCCGGGGCCGAACTCATGAGTCTTCTGGCCAACGAGGAAATCTACGCCACGGTCGCCTGGTCCGGCCGGGTGGCCGCTCTCCAGCAGGAAGGACATCCCATCGGGTATCTTTCTCCCAAGGGCACCTATTCCTGGATGGAATACCTGTTCGTGCTCAAGGGCACCGATCTGGAAATCGCCCAAAAACTGCTCGATTTCATGCTGGCGCCCGAAGCCTCCATTGCCGTGGCGGAAGGACAGAACTATCCTCCCAGCCTCGATCCGCAAAAGGTCCAATTGACGGAAAAGATCAAGAAGATGCCCGCTTTCGACCCAACGGGCAAACTGGAGGGCTACCTGTTCGCCGAGCCCGCCTACTGGAACTCCCACCAGGTGGAATGGACCGAGAAGTGGGACAGGATCAAGGCGGGGAGCTAAGCAGCCCGACCTTCTGCATGATGTGGGGGACAATTCCGAAAATCCGAACGTTTTTCGAGCACAAGACAGCAAAAAGGGAGACGAGACAAATTGGCGACCGGAAAAAAAAGGGCAATGGTCGAGTTCAAGGGTATCATGAAGCGGTTCGGCAGCGTCGTGGCGGTGGACAGGCTGGATTTCGCCATCGAAGAAGGCACGCTGGTGACGCTGCTGGGCCCTTCGGGATGCGGAAAGACCACCTTGCTGCGCATGGTGGCCGGGCTGGAGGAGCCCAGCGAAGGCGACATCCTGGTCAAAGGCGCGCGCGTCAACGACATCCCGATCCACAAGCGCAACCTCGGAATGATTTTCCAGAACTACGCTCTGTTCCCCCACAAAACCATTTTCGACAACGTGGCGTTTGGTTTGAAATACCGCAACGTGGCCAGGGACGTCATCGAGGAAAAGGTGACGCGCGCTCTGGAAATGGTCCGTCTGCCCGGCGTGGAAAAACGCATGCCGAGCCAGCTGTCCGGGGGCCAGCAGCAGCGCATCGCACTCGCAAGGGCCATCGTGATCGAGCCGGACGTCCTTCTGATGGACGAACCCCTTTCCGCTCTGGATGAAAACCTGAGAGAGGACATGCGGCGGGAAATCGACAACTTGCAGAGGATGCTGGGCGTCACCACCATCTTCGTCACCCACGACCAGAGGGAGGCGTTGAGCATGTCCGACAAGATTCTGGTCATGAAGGACGGAAAGAAACAGCAGGAGGGCGGCCCCGAAAAGGTCTACAACGAACCGGCCAACCATTTCGTGGCCGATTTTCTGGGGCACTCCAACTTCATCGCTGGCGAAGTCGTCGATGTGAACGAAAAGCACGTGAGACTCCGGATCGAAACCGGGGACATTCTTCTAGCCAAAAACAAAGGGGGATTTTCCAAAGGGGACGCGGTGGAATTGATCGTCCGGGCGCAGCGATTCGACGTCTTTCCCAAGGACGAGGTCGAGGAGGCGTCGCTTGAGATGAACCATTTCCAGGGGCGCATCCAGGACAGAAGCTATATGGGTGGCGAGGTCAGCTATTTCATCCGCCTGGGGGGCGAGCGCGAGATTCATGCCATCAGCATGATGCGGACCCGGATTTACGAGATCGGCGAGGATGTGGAAGTGCGAGTGGCCCCACGGCACTGCCATCTGATCGCGCTGGAATCGGGGGGAGAATCCCGTGCTCAAGCTTGATAAAATCCAAGAGGCGTTCCTGTCTCGCTATCCCGACCGCATTGTCACCCTCGATTCCCACACCCAGGGGGAGCCGACCCGGCTGGTGGTGGGCGGAATCGGAAATTTGCCCGGAAACACAATCAAGGAAAAACGGGACTTTTTCGAATCCCGCCTGGATCACGTGAGAAAGCTTCTGACCCGGGAGCCTCGTGGACACCGGGGAATCATGGCGGCGGTGGCGACCGAACCGACGAGCCCGGAGGCCGCGTTCGGCCTGTTCTACATGGATGCCCGCCGGTACCCCTATCTGTGCGGCCACGCCACAATCGGCGCAGTCGCCTCGCTGATCGAAACCGGCGCGCTCGATGCGAAGGAAGGCGACAACCTCGTCGTGGTGGACACGCCGTCGGGGCCTTTGCCGACACACGCGCGGGTCCGATCCGGAGTCGTAGAATCGGTGGCCCTGGACATGGTCCCGTCCTTTGTGCTCGACACCGATGTCTCGCTGGATGTCCCCGGCTTTGGAACAATGAACATCGACCTGGTCTGTGTCGGCGGCTTTTTCGCCATGGTGTCGGCCCGGTCCATAGGAATCGAACTGGTCCCGGAAAACAGCCGGCAACTGATTCCGCTGGGCATGGAGATCATCGAAGCGGCCAACCGTCAGCTGAACGTCTACCATCCCGAAAGGCCCGAAGTAAAAACGGTGGATGTGACCGAATTCTACGACGACGACCTGTCTGCGGGAATCGGAAAAAACGCGGTCGTCTACGGCGAATCCCACATGGACCGTTCCCCGTGCGGCACTGGAACGACCGCGAAAATGACCCTGCTTTATCATAAGGGAAGGCTTGCAACCGGCCGCTGCTACAAAAACAGCGGACCTCTCGGCACGGTCTTCGAGGGACGCATCGTCGAGGAAACGTCTTTGGGTCCGTTTGCGGGAGTCGTCGTGCAAATCCGAGGCAGTGCCCAGGTCAGCGGCTTGCACCAGTTTGTCGTGGATCCGAACGACCCTTTTTCCGAAGGTTTTCTGTTGTGATCCTTGTAGAAGAGTTACCATCGACTTCCGGAAGAATCTCCCGATGCTCATACAGATACTCGAAGGAGGAACCACGGCTTTCCGCAAAATAGCGACAAGGTACGAAGCTTTGTTTTTTCAAAAGCAATCCGCAGAGATAAAATCCTCGCCAACGACTATGATGTGGAAGGATCTTCGTTTACGGCACACATCCGAATTTTTTTGGATTTTCTCGGAATTGCGTTAAAAGTCGTCCCGATGGTAACCAGACCATCCTGGTTTGGCGTGTTCCGGCCTCGAACCAGTGGCGGCTCTCCGGCATCGGGCCAGAGCTGGAAGCTCTGGTTGCCTTGTCGTCGCAACCTCTTCGGCATAGCCGTTTCGTCAAAATCGGAACTGCCGGACGGCCATACATTTTCGTTGACAAAAATCAAAATCCAAACTATCCCAATTATCATTAGATATTGATAATCGTTTTTTTGCAACCGTCGTCAACCTTTTGTTTTTCCGCGCCGGAAAAAGGCGTCTTCGGTGCCAAATGAAAATCGGAATATTCATATCGGATTGCCAAGGGCTGTTGAACGAACACATGGATTTGCCTGCGGCGTCGGAAAAGATGGCCGACCAGGGGCATCATGTGGAGGTCGTCGAAGATTTCTACAATATCGACGACTTCGAAAAAATCCTCGAAAAAATCGACGAAAACCGGTTCGAGGGCATCGTTCTCGCCGGAGACTCGCCCTACTCCTACAAACATACCCGAAACGGCCAGTACCTGATTACCGCCATTTGCGAAAAGGGAATCAACGCCAACCACATCGAGCCGGTCAATCTGAGAAACATGGTGGCGCTGGCCCACGACGCGTCCTCGGAGGACCTGGTCGAGAAGGCCTGTCTGATGATGGAGGCGGCCGTGGCGAAAATCGCGTGCTCCCCGCCCCTGGACGTGGTGGAAGTTACCCCGAGAAAGGCGGCCGCCGTGGTGGGAGCGGGGGTGGGGTCCCTGGTGGCCGCGCAGGACCTTTTGGACCAGGGATACAAGGTGTACGCGGTATTCGATTCCCCCGGCTACGACATTCCCGCCGGCCACCGGGCGTCGTTCGCTCCGACCGAGGTGTTCGTCAAGAGGAACCCTCGTTATCTGTGCCACCCGAAATCCGCGCCGACGCGCCTGGTGGGATATCCCGGAGACTACACTCTCGCGGTCTCCAACGGCAAGAAACAGAGCGAAATACCCGTGGGAGCTGTGGTGGTCACGTTCGAAACCGGCGCGCCCCCGGTCAAGGAATCCCAGAGCATTTTCCGGCTCGACATCAAGGAGGACGGTTCGGTGGCATCCCTGGACGACATGTCCGCCCGTTCCCAGACCTTGGAACAGGGCATTTTTATCGTCAATCCCGGCAAAGATGGCGAAGGCGACCTTAAAACCGTGGTGTTGGCCGCAGACGCCGCCGCCGCCCGCGCCACCAGCCTGTTGTCCAAGACGGAAATCCAGAACCAGGTGGCGATCAGCCGGGTGAAGGCGAACCTGTGCGGAGGCTGCGGGGTATGCCTGAAGGCGTGCGTTTTCGACGCCGTCACCATTCGCCAGTCCCTGGGCCGCTCGGAGATCGATCCCCGGAAATGCCGGGGCTGCGGCAACTGCGTGACCGCATGCCCCACCGGAGCAAGAGATCTGGTGGCCCGCCCGTACGCGTCTCTATATTCCGCCGTGGACATCTACAGCCGTTTCCAGCCTTCGGACGGTTCTCCCAAGGTGCTGACGGTGGCCTGCGAAGGCTGCGGCTACCCGTGCCTGGACCGCGCCGGCCAGAAAAACATCAAATATCCCGTGGGCGTCATGCCGCTGGCCGTGGCCTGCGGGGGACAGGTGGACATGCAACTGCCTCTCCACGGGTTCGCCTCAGGGTTCGACGCCGTAGTCCTGATGATCTGCGGCGAAGGGTGCTGCCACAACGTGATCGGCAACGTGGACCTGGAAAGACGCGTCAATCTTCTGCGCGCGCTGCTTGACAGCAGAGAAATCGATCCCTCCCGCGTGCATGTCATCGCCACGTGCGCCAGGGACGGGGAGGCCTGCGTGGACGAACTCAACGACTACTGCAAGCGAATCGCCGAAAGCGTCCGCCGAAACGGCGCAAATACCGCAGGAGAATCGCCATGACCCTAATGGAAAACTACGCCATCCTGGAAAAACTCGGTTCCGGTTCCATGGCCTCCATCCACAAGGGGATACAAAAGTCCCTGGAACGATACGTGGCCATCAAGAAAATCCACCCCCACCTTTCCGGAATCGACGAGTTCGTCCAGAGGTTCGAGCGGGAAGCCAAGGCGGCGGCCGGGCTGAGCCACGTCAACATCATGGACGTCATCGACATCGTCAAGGAAGGCGACGACCTGTTCATCGTGCTGGAATTCATCGACGGCAAGGACCTCTCCGACTTGATGGAGCAGCCGGAAAAAGTCCCTCTCGGCGTGGTGGTCAGCCTGGTGGTGCAAATCCTCAACGGTCTGGAGCACGCCCACAACAAGGACGTCATCCACAGGGACATCAAGCCCGCCAACATCATCGTCACCCGCGACGGCATGGCCAAGATCGCCGACTTCGGCATCGCCCAGTCGCTCCGGCTTCCCTCGGTCACCCAGGTCGGGCAGATCGTCGGCACACCCTATTACATGTCGCCGGAGCAGGCCGAGGGCAAGCAGCTCGATCAGCGTTCCGACCTTTTCTCCGTGGGCGTGATCCTGTACAAGCTTCTGACCAACCAGATGCCTTTCACGGGAGACACCCTGGCCACGGTTATGAAAAAGGTGAAACAGTGCGCCCACAAGCCGATCAAGGAGCTGGCCCCCGACATTCCCGACGATCTGGCGGCCATCGTGGACAAAGCCCTGGCCAAGGACCCCGTCAAACGCTTCTACGACGCCGCGGAGTTCGCATACGCCCTGGAAGACTACGCCTTTTCCGCAGGCGTTCCCTTCGGCCCGAGGTTCGTCAAGGAATATCTGGAGCGAACCCTTTTCGAGAGCATCGATCTGGAAGGGGGAACGGGCCCGTCCACAAGCCAGATCGGAAAGTTCAAGCCCTCGACGGCCACCGTGTTCGCCAACAGGCCCACCGGCGCCATCCTCCCGTTGACCGGTTGTTTCGGCTGCCAGGTGAACCTTCTGGATTTCCACCAGTCCATCGAGGCCCTGCGAAGGGAATTGGATGTACGGTACATGTATTTCATGGACGAAAAGGAGATCCCGAACGTCGATATCGGGATCGTGGAGGGCTGCGCGGCCAACGAGGAAAACGTGGAACGGCTCAAGCAGCTCCGGGAAAAATGCAAATACCTGGTGGCCTTGGGAACATGCGCGTGCTTCGGGGGCATTCCCGGTCTCAGAAATCTATTCGACAAGGACGAAATCGCAAAAGCCTGCTACGTCGATCAGATCGGCGCCGAGAAAAACAGCCGCGTGCCCGACTCTCCCCTCGTGCCCAGGCTGAACCAAAGGGTCATGGCCGTGTCCGACGTGGTGAAGACCGATGTGAAAATTCCCGGGTGCCCGTCGCCCCACAAGCTGATCCTGGAGTCCATCGGATCCCTGATCACCGGTTCCGAAGTGCGCATTCCCACCAAGAACCTCTGCCACGAATGCGTACGGGAACGGTCGGAAATGCTGACCGGGACAAAAAAGTACGTGGCGGACAAAATTCGGCCGGTCATGGAGCTGGAGAAGATCGATCCCAAGCGGTGCTTTCTGGAACAGGGAATCCTGTGCATGGGCATCGCCACCAGGGAAGGCTGTGGCGCCCGT
Organism: Desulfobacterales bacterium; assembly: GCA_963674505.2. GTDB lineage: Bacteria > Desulfobacterota > Desulfobacteria > Desulfobacterales > SKZT01. Next base: position 2,152,144 of record CAXXIG010000001.1, on the reverse strand, counting down.
TGTTTGAAAAACAACGTGCCTTGCCAGGGATGCATGGGCCCCCCGCTTCACATCAAGGAGGCCGGCTCCAAATGGATCAACGCAGCCGCATCCCTTCTGCCCGGAGGCTCCCTGCGTTTTCGCCACGACCTGGTAGGCATGGTGGAACGGTTCACACTGCCCGTCTCCATGATGCCCTTGACCAAAAGCTCGAGCAAGAAGAAAAACGGCGGAAAATGACCGAAATCGTGTTAGTTGGCAAGCCAGGACAATACAAGGAAAAGGGAGCGAGAAAATGAGCCTCAACACCATCACCATCGACCCGGTCACGCGCGTGGAAGGCCACGGCAAGATCACCATCACCGTCGACGACAACGGCAACGTGGCCGATTCTGTCTTCAGCGTGCAGGAATTCCGGGGGTTCGAAAAATTCTGCGAAGGCCGCATGCTCTGGGACATGCCGGCCATCACCAGCCGCATCTGCGGCGTATGTCCGGTCAGCCACCACCTGGCGGCCGTCAAGGCCTGCGAGAAAATTCTGGAAGTCGAACCGCCCCCGGCAGCAAACCTCTTAAGAGAACTGCTGCACATGGGACAGGTCATCCACAGCCACGCCCTGCACCTGTTCTTCTTCGCCCTGCCCGATTTTCTGTCCGGCGAAAAGACCAACGACGACCGGAGCATCTTCGGCCTGCTGGACACCCAGAACAAGCTGGCCAAGCAGGCCATAGCCCTGAGGAAGGCGGGCCAGGACATCGTCGATACCGTGGGCGGCGGACGCCTCCATCCCGCGTCCTGCCTCCCCGGCGGCATGAGCAAGCCCCTGGAGGCGCTGGAGCGCATGGATCTGTACAAGCAGCTCAAAGGCGTCGTGAAATTCGCGCGAACCGGGGTCCATATCATCCGGGACATCTACGAAAAGCGCAAGGAAGTCTTTGCCAAGTTTGCCGACTTTCCCAGCCTTTTCATGGGCCTGACCCGCGACGGCAAGCTGGAGCTTTACGAAGGACCCATCCGCGTCATGGACAGCGAGGGAAACCACGTGGCCGATTTTTCCGCAGACGACTACTTGCAGCATATCGAGGAGAAGGTAAAGCCCACCAGCTGGACCAAATTTCCCTACTACAAGCATTTCGGCTTTCCGGGGGGCTTCTACCGCGTGGCGCCCCTGGCCCGCCTGAACATCGCCGAATCCACCGGCACGCCCATGGCCGACGAGGAGCTGGCGCTGTTCAAGAAGGTCGGCAACGGCAAGCCCATCACCTCCAACCTGTTCTACCACTGGGCCAGGTCCATCGAGCTTTTGTATGCCGTGGAACATGCCATGCGCCTACTGTCCGACCCGGAAATCCTGTCGCCGGACGTCCGCGTTCCCGCGCAAAGAAAAGGAGGTCAGGGAATCGGGGTACTGGAAGCCCCCCGGGGCACGCTCATCCACCACTACGAGGCCGATTCCAACGGAAAAATCACCAAGGCCAACTTCGTGGTCTCCACCGCCCACAACAACGAGGCCATGAACCGGGCCGTCAGGTGCGTGGCCGAAAGCACCTTGCAGAACAAAGAAATTCCCAAGCGCAGCCTCAACCTGCTGGAAATGGCCATACGGTGCTTCGATCCGTGCCTGTCGTGTTCCACCCACGCCTTCGGGAAAATGCCGCTGGACATCGCGATAGAGAATATGGAGGGGGAGACGGTCTGGCGGTATCGATACGGAGCGAGGGCCGAGGGCCAAGGGGCAAGGGCCGAGGGCTAAGGGCCGAGGAAAAAACAGGCCCATCGCGAACTTGTGGGAAAAAGCGCATGTCCGTCCCCTCTTCTCGAGGGAAACGGGAAAGGTAACCACAGCTTCCAGCTCTGGCCCGATGCCGCGAATATGCCGCATAGGCGAAGCCAAAACACGCCAGACCAGGATGGTCTGGTTACCATCGAAACACTTTTTCCATAAAACGGCGACGAGCCGGAAAACATTCTGCCTGGAAGGTTTCTTTTTAGCAAGGCGGAAAAAGATTTCATAAAATGGAGAATCAAGTCCAGGTCGCTCGAACTTCAGCATCTTGTCCGGAGCGCCCTGCCGAACCGGTCGAAAGAGTTTGCATGTAATGGAAAAACTGACACCCGGCAGCATTCTCGTAATCGGGGTGGGCAACACGCTTCGCACCGACGACGGGGTGGGAATTTATCTTTGCGACAGGTTCGAAAAGCATTTCGGGGACGCAGTGCGGGTCGTGAAGACTTACGGCCCGGAAATTCTGCTGGCCGAGGCCGTCTCCCAAGCCCGGTCCCTGCTGGTAATCGACGCCGTCGAAAAAGGGCCCCCGTTTCGATTCGTCCCGCTTCTCCCGCAGCAAGGGCCTTGGGAACCCGGCCCCTTCACCAGCCATCTCTTCTCCTGGCCCGCGATTCTGAAAGCTTCAGAGAGTCTCTACGGCAAATCCCCGGAGTCCGAACTGCTGGCCGTACGCGGATACGATTTCGGCATCGGTGAAAAGCTGTCGCAGGCATGCGAAAAAAATGCGGACGAAGCGCTTTTGCATTTCAAAGAAAGATTTTCATGCAACATATCGTCAATAGGTTGAAAGAAAAAAATGTCCCGAACGATTTTTCCAACACTGCAAAAGGAGGGAAACATGAAAAAACTGACGTTTTGTTTTTTTACATTCGCAATTCTTTCTTTGATCAACGCCAGCCCTTTGATGGCCGAATACCTTTCCATTCCCTGCGGCGCGTTCATGCCCAAGGACCACAATACGGGCTGGACCACCAATGGCGGATACCTGGCTACCGGGGGCGAGCAATCGTCGGAATTCTACGCGCCAGTAATCCTTCCGGACAGCGCATACATAAACACGGTCTATCTTCAGGCCCGCGACGACTCCGCAGGGGACGCGGGCGGCTATGTGCAAGTGCAGCTCATTGGATATTCCTTCGAGTCTTATGATTATATCGCGACCCTTTCGACCGGGGTCGAATGGGGAGAAGGAACGATCAGCATTCCCATGGATGTCAACCAATATGTGAACAATTCCATTTACTCCTACGGGTTGGACTTGAAGATCGTTCACGGCACCACAGGGACCCTCTGGTTTTACAGGTGCGTGATCGATTATGACATTACACAAAGAGTTCTATCCGGTCCGGAACAGCAAACGGAATAGGAAAAATCCTGAGATTGAATCCAACAACTCCATTGGAACGGCTCAGAATATCGATTCATTGAAAAACACCTGCTATCCAAGGCCATCGTCGCGTCCGCCAACCGGGGAACGCCCTAAAATGGAGAAACCGCACATATGCAAGGCGCCCTTCGGAGCGGCCGTTTTTTAAACGACCGCTCCTTGGTTGCCAAAATGGCCGAACGCGCCCACTTCCGCGAAGACGGGCTTGGTTCTAAATTCGGCCACCTGGGTTCCGGGTCTAAGCTATATTTTCCAGTCAGGGAATTGCCGGAAAAGACGGGACCCGGCTGTTTGATCGACACCCGAATTATATACCGATCCGCCCGGAATGACGACTGCCGGGACGATAGCCTTTGAAAGCGGCCGATATTAAAAACCAATCCTGCGAAGACTACCCGCACGAAGACAACCGTCAGTGGCGCAAAAACATCGTGCTGAACAAATCGGCTTTGGTCCTTCCTGGAAAAACACCAACCGCACAGGTCGGAAATTTCCCCACAACGAGATTGCAAAGTCCCTCCCCCCCTGATTTTTGTTGACAACCAATAAGATTCAATCCTAAAAACAAGGGAAAGGCTGTCGTTCCCGTTTTTGTTTGCCAAGCAGGCGATGCTCCGGTGGGTTTTTCTGGTTTTTCAGGGCATCGCGGATTTCTTTCCGCCATGAAAGGAGATTTCGTAATATGAAAAAGACCCTTGCGCCGCCCCCTGGCCAAGACAGCAAAGGAGACAAGCTGGAGAAAAAAATCGTCGAACAGCGCCGCGAGGCCAGGCAGAGAGCGGAAAGAAAGAGACGGAGCAGGCTGGCCGAAAAGAAACAGGCGGCGGTGGAGACTCTTGCACAGGCCATTTCGGAAATGTCCTCCATGGCCCAGGAGGCGGCATCGTCCATCGCCGAATTGGAAAGCACCTTCGCCGAGCTGGGGTCGTCGTCCGATCAAATCTCCGCGTCCACCGAGGAAAGCGTCTCCATCGTCACGCAGACTGCCGCAAACGTGAACCGGGCCTCGAGCAACACGCGGACTTCCCTGAAAATGGCGGAGTCCCTGCAAGCCTCCCTCGGGGCCACGTCCGACGGCATCATGTCGCTGGTCTCGGGGGTCAACCAGAACCTTGCGGCCACGCGCGAGACCACCGGTCTCCTCGATATGCTGGAAGAGCAGACAACCGCCATCGAAAACACGGTGGGCGGCGTGATGAGAATATCCGATGAAATCAACCTGAACGCATTGAACGCCGCCATCGAGGCCTCCCGGGCCGGAGAACACGGCATCGGGTTTTCCATTGTCGCCGACGAAATCCGGAAGCTGGCCGAATCGACGGAGAAAGTGGCGGGGCAAATCCTGGGTTCCGTCGGCAATGTCCGCGAAAGCGTCAACCAGGTCAAGACGGATTTGACGCGATTGCTGGAGCAGGCCGAGTCGGATTCCAAACGAGCGGACGAAATATACCGGAAACTGGGCGGCAGCGCGCAAGACATGGAAACGGTGCGCGCCGGTTCCTCCGATATCGACGATCTTCTCGGGGTCCACGCCTCGGAGATGGGACGGATTCTGGAGAACAGCGAAATGATCGCGGCGGGTTCCAACCAGATCGCGGCGTCCTTGCAGCAGGCGTTTTCGTCTTTGCAGCAACAGGTCAAGGGCCTGGAGTCCATCAACAAGAACGCCGAAGACATCGAGCTGCAAATCGAGGCGCTCGGACGCGAAGAATACACCGAAAACGCGGCCGAAGAAGTCGCCACCAGCGCCGAGGAACTCAGCGCCATCATCGAGGAGTCGTCGGCCGCCATCCAGCAGATCGTGTCCGCCATCGACGAGATTTCCCAGAGCGCCGGTCAGCAGGCGGACTCCGCAGCGGAAAACGGCCGTCTGGCGGATGTGGTGGCGAGGGCCGCCGAAGAGATCAAAGCCAAGGCGGGCGTCAGCCTGGAAAAGACCCTTTCGCAACAGAAGCTGTTGTCTGCGATCAAAAGCGAGGCGTCGGCCATGATCGACGGCATCGCGGAAATGGGGGACGCCTACCTGGAATCCTCCGCGAAAATCAAAAGCCTCCACGCCAGCATATCCACGCTGGAACGGGCGGTGGGCAGGCTGTCCAACGCCAACATCCTCACCCAGCTGCTGGCGGTCAACGGCCGGATCGAATCCGCCCGGGCCGGGGAACACGGCGAAGGGTTCGCGTCGGTGTCCGAGGACATCCGCGAACTGGTGGAGCAGTCCGCAGACCATATCGCCGAAGTGGGAGAGCGCATCCGGGCCGTGCAGGACACGCTGACGTCCATCGCGGCCGATGTGGAGGCGGCGGGCGTGAAGGTGCGCCAGGAATCGGAGGCCGCCAAGGCTTCCACGGCGAGACTGGACGAACAGGAAAAGGACATGGCCGAAGTGGCCGCCAAGGTCCGGGAAGTGTTGGACACTGCCGTCCAGTCCCTGGAAGCGACCGAGATCATCAAAAACGGCATCGACACCATTTCCCAAAGCGCCGAGCAAGCCGGGACCGCCTGCCAGGAGGCGGCGGCGGCAGCCAGCCAGCAGTCGGACGCCATGACCGAACTGGCAGGCACGGCCGAGGAAATCGCGGCCCAGGCCGACGCTTTGTAGCAAAAAAAGCGGCCCGCAAAGCGGCGGGCCGTCCGCGCCCGGAATCCGAGAGACCGGGAGCCCCCACACCCGTTTCAAGAAGCCGTAAGGGAGATGCACATGGGCGATTCACACACTGCGACACGACCGCTTGCGGGCGAATACGCCTGTTTCGCCGTCCGGGGAGAATACTATGGCGTGAAAACGTCCCAGGTATCCGGCGTTTATAGACTTCCGCCCGTTCGAAAGACCCCCAAGGCCCCCGATTTCGTGGAAGGGGTGTCCTGCCTGCGGGGCAGGATCGTCCCGGTCCTCGACGCGGCCCGGCGGTTCGGCCTGTCCTCTTCTTCGGAGAAAAAACCGGACAAGCTCGCCCTGCTCTCCGTGGACGACGCCGCCTACGGCCTGATCGTCGATGGCCTGTCCTTCATATCCGAATTTTCAGAGTCCGCCATCGAGCCGGTCAATCCGATCCTGGCCCCTGCGGATTCGTCCTTCTTCTCGGCGGCTGCCTTGAAGGACGACCGGATGGTCCATCTTCTGGATGTGGGGGCTTTTCTCTTCTCCGGGCTGGCGCTGGACGAAAAAAAACAGGCCGTTTTCGAACAATACTCGGCCGACATGGCCCGGTTGACAAAACGGCGGACAAAAAAAAAGACCCGGCTGTTTCTTTGCCTGGACACCGGAAGGCAGCAGTACGCGATCCCGTTGCGTTCTCTACGAAAGCTTTTGCCGGTCAAAGACCTGCGAGAGGCTGCGGCAGGACCCGACTTTCTGGCCGGAACGGTGCGCTTCGGGGATCGGACCTTTCCGACGGTCGATCTCGGAAAGCTTCTGGGACTGCCGCCCGGCCCCCGAAGCGAAAAGGCCCGGGTGGCGGTGGTGAAAGCGAGCAAGCACCGGTTTGGAATACTCGCCGAAAAGGCCGGCGAGATCCTTGCCCTGAAAGAAGAGCAGATCAAAACGCCCCCGGCATCCATCGTTTCCGACCAGGGACATATCGACGGCGTCGCCATGATCGACGGCGGCCGCCGCCTGGTGCCTCTTCTGGATGTGGACAGAATTCTGGGGGACCGCGAGATCAACCAGCTGGAACAAGTGGAAGATATCCAAATGGAAGACATTCAAGGGGAAGACATTGCGACGGCCGCGCAAGCCGAAGAAAAACGTGCGAAATCCTCCGCCAAAAAGCAGGAGTATCTCGTTTTCCGGGTATCGGGAATGGAGTTCGCCATCCGCCTCGGAGACCTGGACCAGGTGGTGTCCTACCAGGAACCCAAGCCCGTGCCCAAAGCGCCTTCGCACGTGAAGGGACTCCTGTCGGCGAAGGGCGGACTGGTTTCCGTGATCGACCTTGGCCGCCGTCTCGATTTGCAGGGAGAAAAGCAGACCCCGAGGCGGATTGTTCTCGTACGCATCGACGACGAAGTTGTCGGCGTGTGCGCGGATTCGGTCGCGGAAATCCGGGAAGTCCCCGAATCGGATTTGACCCCCGCCCCCGGAATCGTCCAGGGGGTGGACGAAGACTTTGTCCGGCATTTGATTGTCATTAAGGACAGCGACCGCGCCCCCATGGTGCTGGATATGAAAAAAGTGGCGGGATAGAGGCCGCGCAGGTTCGACTCATGAGAAAAAAGAGGAAAAATCCCGTGAGGGTCCTGATTGTGGAAGATTCTTCGCTGATGCGAAAGGAACTCGCCCGCATCATCGACGGGGAGGACGGTCTCGAGGTGGCCGGGGTGGCGTCCGACGGCCGCCAGGGGGTGGAAAAGGCGCGTCTTTTGCTTCCTGACGTGGTGACCATCGATTTGAACCTTCCGGAAATGGACGGCATTACCTGCTTGCAGTACATCATGCTGGAGACGCCTCGTCCCTGCCTGATCATCAGCGCCTATGCGGGAAAAGACAGCCTGGAGACCTTCGAGGCTTTGGAATTGGGCGCCGTGGATTTCGTCCGGAAGCCCTCCGGGGAGATATCCCGGAACATCGGCGACGTGGGGCTTGAAATCGTGTCCAAAATCAAGGCTGCCGCAGGCGTGGATCTGACCAAAATCACCCTTCCGAAAGCCAAAGAACCCGTGGAGAACAAAAGCGCGAGACGGCCCGATGAGCATACGCAGCCGGATCGCGCGGTGGTGATCGGCGTGTCCACGGGCGGCCCCCGAACGCTGATGCAGATCGTGCCTTCGATTCCCCCCGACATCGGCGCGCCGGTGGTCATCGTGCAGCACATGCCCGAAAACTATACGCGGGGCTTTGCCGAGCGTCTGGACAAGTACAGTTTCCTTTCGGTAAAAGAGGCCGAAAACGGGGAGCCGCTGCTGAACAACTGGGCGTACGTGGCCCCGGGCAATCGGAACCTGACCGTAGTGAAATCCCCGCGAGGACCGGTTGTGGAAATATCCGAAAAGCTTGCGGGCCAGACCATCGCCCCGTCGGTGAACATGGCCTTGGATTCGGCGACGGCCATGTTTGGCAAAAGGACGGTCGGCGTCGTCCTCACAGGCATGGCGAACGACGGCGCCGATGCCATGGAACGTCTGCACAGGATCGGCGGGCCGACCATCGCGGAGTCCGAGGAGACCGCCATCATCTACGGCATGCCCAAGGAGGTCGTGGACCGGGGAGCGGCGACAGCGGTCGTTCCCGCCTATAAAATCGCCGAGCAGATCGAAAAAGCTCTCGAATCCATCGGAGGCGCAAAGAAAAAATAAAGGGCGAACATGGCTTTTATACCCCCAAAACTCAAGCAGGCGGCACGGTCGTCCGACCCGGAAATTCGAGAGCGGGCGGCGCGGGAACTCGCCGAGCTTCCAGGGCCGATCTCGATCTCCCTGCTCAAGGAGCTGGTTTGCGACGACGATCCGGACGTGGTCCACGCGGCCTCGCGTTCGATTCGAAAAATCGGGGCACGGGCCGCGACGCAACCCATGGTCGAGCTGCTTCGGTCCGACAACGCCAGGCACAGAAACCGCGCTGCCATCCTGATCGCCTGTCTGGGGCCGGACGCGCTTCCGCAGGTGGCGAACCTGCTGGTCGATCCGGACGGGGACATCCGCAAGTTCGGCGTGGATATCATTCGGGACATGGCATTGCCCGAATCCGAGAATATTCTGGTAAAAGCCCTCTATGACGACAGCGTCAACGTGGCGGTGGCCGCTGCCGAATCTCTCGGCAAAGTCGGCGGCCCCGGGGCCGTCCCGTATCTGGCGGAATGCCTGCAAAAAGCCCCCTGGCTCAAATGCGCCGCCATGAAGGCGCTGGCGCGAATCGGCGGCGACGAGGCGCTGTCGGCGATTTTGAAAACGTCTCTGGACGAAGAAAGCATCGTGCTCTTTTCCGCAGTCTCCGCCTTGGGAACCATGGGCGACGCGCGGGGGATCGATTTTCTCCTGCGCCTCTTGGACTGCGGCCTGTCCATGCTGGAACCCGCCGTAGCCCAGGCACTGGCCTCCATTTTGAAAAACGCGGACGGGAAAAAGCTCGAAAGGGTCCGGGAAAAACTGTCGGCGGAAAGAATCGCCGGCCTGCTCGACCACGGCAATTCCGAGGTTGTGCGAAGCGCGGTCGCGCTTTTGGGGCGCCTGGGCGACGAGTCGAACGTTCCGGGCCTGGCCCGGCTGTTCCGGGCAGACAACGCGCACCTTTTCGAAGAGTTGGAAAAAGCGTTGCTGGCGATCGATCCGTCGGACGTCTCCCCTGTCGCCAGCATTCTCTCGGACGACCGGGAGCCGGAAACCGTCAAGATCGCGGCAATCCGGCTGTTGGGAAAAACAAAACGCTCGGAGGCCTTCGAGGCCCTCGCCATCTTCCTGGAAGCATGCGCCGAGGAATTGAAGCCATATGTGCTGCAAGCCATGGCCGAAACGCAGGACCCGCGAGGAGTGTCGTATTTTCACCGCATGCTTCGGTCCGGTGGCGAATCCGTTTGTCTGGCGGCGGTGGAAGCCCTCCAACGGCATGCAAGTCCGGAATCCATACCGCATTTGACGGCGCTTGCGCAGGGTCCCTCCAGCCCCGTCAGAAAAGCCGCCGCCGCCAGCCTCAAGAAATACGAAGGGATCGAAAAGCACGCGCCGGTCCTAGATATGCTTCGTTCCGAATCGCCCGACACGGTGGCATTTGCGCTGGACATGCTCGACGCCTCTTCGGCGCTTCTTTTCCGCGACGAAATCACGAGATTGTGCGCCAGCCCGGAGGGCCGGATTCGAAGGCGGGCGGTGAAAAAGACGGCTTTGCTCAAGGACCCGGCCAGCTATGTAGAAGTGCGCCGCGCGCTATCGGACCAAGACGAACTCGTCCGCCTGGCGGCCATACGGGGACTCGCCCATTTTCCCGGTCCCGACACGCAGGAAATCCTGGTGCAAACGGCGGGCGGCGACCCCAGGGACTGGAACCGCTACGAAGCCCTGGAAGTGCTGAACGCCAGCGAAAACATCGAAAACATGGGACCGGTCCTGTCCCTTCTCCAATCCGGGTCGGCCCTGGTGAAAACGGCGGCCCTGGACATTCTGGGCAAGCATGGGAACCGGCAACACCTGGAACTGCTCGAACCGTACGCCGATTCGCCGAGCGAACTGGTCAAGGACGCCGCTTTCGAGGCCATGGAAAGGATGTCGGAGCGATTTTGAAACAAGCGATTTCCGACGGCGGAGGACGCCGATGCTGAATCAGGACGAATACGACAAGATTCGCAACATCATCTACGAAAATACGGGCATGGCGCTCAAAGAAACGAAGATAGACTTTCTTTCCCGCCGCGTGGAGACGCGCATGCGAGAGCTGGACCTGGACAGGGCCAGGGACTACTGCCGTTTTCTACAGCTGGACTCGACCCAGAGAGAGATCGAAGAACTGGTCAATCTCGTGGTGGTCAGCGAAACGTATTTCTTTCGGGACTACAAGCAGCTCAAGGTCCTCGCCGAATCGATCATCCCCCTGGTGGCGGAGGAAAAGAAAAAACTGGGGCGCTGCGGTATTTCCGTCCTCAGCGCCGGTTGCTCCACGGGAGAGGAACCCTACACGCTGGCGATCATTTTCCGGGAAATGCTGGAGGACGACCATGTGCGGCGCCTTAGAATCGACGGCCTGGACATCAACCGAAAGTCCCTGGAAAAAGCCAGGGAAGGCGTCTACACAGACCACGCTCTCCGGGAGACGCCCTATCTGTACCGAGACAAGTATTTCGCCAGGCAGGGCGATCTGCATCGGCTGGACGAAAGCGTCAAAAGCATGGTCGGTTTTTCCCGGGCGAACCTGTTCGATCAAAGGCAAGTGGGACGCCTGGGACTTTACGACATCGTGTTTTGCAGAAACGTGCTGATCTATTTCGACCGAAGGTCCGCAGGAATGGTGATGGGGTCCCTGCACGAACGCATGAACCGCAACGGGTACATTTTTCTGGGGTCGGCCGAATCCGTGGGCAGGCTCACGGACCTGTTCACCATGGAAAGAATCGACGGCGCTTTCGTGTATCGAAAATAGGAGACATTTTCGGCAATGGGAAAAAACGTTTTGATCGTGGATGATTCCGAGGTCGTGCGCGATATCGGCGCGTTCGTACTGACGTCGGCGGGCTACGGGGTTTTTTCGGCGGCTGGGGGCGCGGAAGCTCTGGAAATACTGGCCCGCGAGACAGTGGATTTGACCGTGGTGGACATCAACATGCCCGGTATGGACGGCTACACGTTGATTCGAAAAATCAGGGAGGACCGGGTTTTCGGAGACATGCCCATCGTGATCGTCACCACCGAGGCGGAGGCCAAGGACAAGAAGGCGGGGTTCGACGCGGGCGCGGACACCTACCTGATCAAACCGGTCGGCCCCGACGAGCTTCTCGTTCAGGTCGGGCTTCTCGTCGGGGGACCTTGAAAATGTCGGTTCTTCGCGGATTTGCGGGGAGAGATAGAGGTAACCAGAGCTTCCAGCTCTGGTCCCATAACGCGGTTTTGGTTATAACGTCGGCCAACCAACACCGTCATTCCGGGCGGAGCTTGCGTAGACCCGGAATCCAGGCGACTATCGAACCTGTCGGATGAAAACCGGCCGAAGTTAAAACAAAGCCCCATATCGCGAATATGCCGCCGCTTGGAAACCAAGACGTTCCAGATCAGGATGGTCTGGTTACCATCGACACGCCTTTTCCCACAAATTCGCGATGAGTCGTGCTTTTTTTATCAGAATGGACGTCGTATTCGCAATAGAACAAGGAACAGCGGGACAAGGATTATGCCCTTTAAACTGATCATCACTCCGGAAATGAAAAAAAAGTTCCAGTCGGAAACCGCCAGGCACCTGGACGACCTGGAAACGATGCTCTTGCGGCTGGAAGAGAATCCCGAAGATTCCGAAGCGGTTTCGTCGGCGTTCAGGGCGGTCCACAGCATCAAGGGCAACAGCGACTACCTCGGCGTAAAAGACATCAACACCCTGGCCAACGGCCTGGAAGAACTCATGGACGACATCCGGGCAGGACGCGTCCAAGCGGACGCTCCGGCGACAGCCATCCTGTTCGAAGGGCTCGACCTCCTCCGGGACATGAACCGCCGGGTGGCGTCGGAGGACTACCGGGAATCGGACGTCACCGGCCTTGTCTCCCGCATCGCGCGGCTCAAGGCACAGGCGTCGGAAAAAGGCGGACGCCCGGAAATCCGGGAATCGCCCGGTAAAAAGGTGGACGTGGCCGCTGTGTTTCATCGTTCGGCCCTCCAGCAAATCGAATACATGCGCGAGTCGGCGAATCGCATTTTACAAGGCGACGTTTCCGAAAAAAATCGCCCCAACATCTTGCGCATTTTGAAAAGCTTCCACGTTTCGGCCAACTACGGCGGTTTTCAAGCAATTGCCGCCTTGCTGGACGAAATGAAACAGCGACTGGAGAAAGAAAACGATTTCGGGAAGAAAACGGCGGGCTATCTGCTCGAAAAATGCGAGGAACTTCTGCGCCTGGCGGACGAAATCGGTTCTCGGGAAGGACCTTCCGGAAAAACGACGTCCCCCGGGGCCGACGCGAAGATGGACGACCTTTTCCGAGAGGTGCGTCTTTCGCCCCCGAAAATCGACAGGATAATCGATGTCGCGACCCGGATGGGCATCGCCCACAGCCGGTTGAGCTACCTGGTCGAACAAGGCCGGGACATCCGCGAAGGGGACTGCGTCCGGGACGAGCTGAAAAGGACCGCGCGGCAAATCGGAAGAATAACGCAGGAGCTGCAAGTCGGCGCGATGGCCTTGAGGCTGGCGAGCATCAACATGATCTTCGAAAGACTTCCCAGGATTGTGCGGGACATCGGCCTGGAAGAAGGCAAAAAGGTCGATCTGGCCCTGTCGGGAGCAGATGTGGAGCTGGATCGAAAGGTCGTGGAGCAACTCGTGGATCCCTTGATCCACCTGGTTCGAAACGCCGTGGACCACGGCATCGAAAGCCCGGCGCGGCGCAAGGAGAAAGGAAAGCCCGAACGCGGCGCCATCGCGGTCTCGGCGAGCCACGAAGGAAACCGGGTCGTCGTGGAAGTCTCCGACGACGGGCAGGGCATCGACCCGGAAGAAATCAGGCGAACCGCCGTGGAAAAGAAGATGTTTTTCAAAGAAAAAATCGATTCCATGTCTTCCGGCGATCTTTTGAACCTGCTGTTCATGCCGGGCTACACCACGGCGTCTTGCGAAACCAAGGTGTCCGGAAGGGGCGTGGGACTCGATATCGTGAAAAACAACCTGAAGTCCGTGGGCGGCAACGTGACCGTATCGTCCACGCCTGGCGCGGAAACCAGGGTCCGGCTTCAGGTGCCGGTATCCATCGCCATGCTGGAGGTCCTGATCTGCGAAGTACAAAACGAACGCTACGCATTTCCCATGTCCGGGATCCTGGAAAATATCAAAGTGAAGAACAAGGACCTGCAAGCCATCGACAGCGCCCGCGCCGTGGCGTTCAGGGGAGAAATCCTGGGAATCAAACGCCTGGCGGAAATTCTGGAAATACCGGGGGACACCGAAGAGCAATGCGGCGACGAGGACCGGGAAGTGCCGGTGGTGGTGGTCGGCTTCGGCGGAAAGTCCCTGGGGGTCGCCGTGGATCGAATCGTCCGAAGCCAAAGCATCGTGACCAAGCCTTTGCAGAAACACTTCGACGGCATTGGCGAATTTTCCGGGGCCGCTCTTCTGGGCGACGGCGACATCGTGCTGGTGCTCGACCCCATGGCCCTGGTCCGCTGACTGTCGGAAACCACAATAATGGAGACGGCAATGAAAAAAATACTGATCGTAGACGATTCGGCCTTCACGCGCGACATCCACAGGCAAATCGTCGAATCCATGGGATTCGCATCCGTAGAAGCCTCGAACGGAGAAGAAGCCATCGAGGTGTTCTCAAAGGAAACCCCGGACCTGACCATGGTGGACTTGCTCATGCCCGGCATGGACGGAATCGATGTGGTCAAGGCATTGATCGCCCTGAAAAACGACGCCAAAATCGTCGTCTGTTCCACGGACAAGCAGAAATTCAGACAGGAGGATGCACGGCGCGCGGGCGCGGCCGCATTCCTCACCAAGCCCGTGGATGCCGAAAAGGTGGTGGATACCTTGAACAAGCTGCTTTAGGCGCGAGGCCGGGCTTGGCGGGGAGATGGGGAGATGGGGAGATGGGGAGATGGGGAGATGGGGAGATGGGGAGATGGGGAGATGGGGAGATGGGGAGATGGGGAGATGGGGAGATGGGGAGATGGGGAGATGGGGAGATGGGGAGATGGGGAGAGGGGGAGATGGGGAGATGGGGAGATGGGGAGATGGGGAGATGGGGAGACGGGGAGACGGGGAGATGGGGAGATGGGGAGAGGGGGAGATGGGGAGACGGGGAGACGGGGAGATGGGGAGATGGGGGATGGGGAGATGGGGAGATGGGGAGATGGGGAGATGGGGAGATGGGGAGATGGGGAGAGGGGCGTGTCGATGGTAACCAGACCATCCTGGTCTGGCATGCCTTGGCTTCCAAGCGGCGGCATATTTTCGATACGGGACCAGAGCTGGAAGCTCTGGTTACCTTTGCCGCTCCCCGCAAATCCGCAATGAACCCAAAACGTTTTAGTTCCCGACAGGGAACAAGGGAACATAGGAGGGCAGATGCAGCAGGACAGAATCATGGACGCCATTGCGGAGATCGTCAACATCGGCATAGGGGACGCGGCGGCGGCCTTTTCCGAATTGACGCATTCGCCGATTCAAATACAGGTCCCGGACATCCTTCTTTTGGACACTTCGGAAATACCGGATTATTTCAAGGACGAAATCAAGTCCCTGGGAGTATTCATTTCCCAGGATTTCGAGGGCGTCATCGAGGGCAAGACCATTCTTTTCTACACCCGTCAAAGCTCCATGTCCCTGCTCAACCTGCTCTATCCCGACACGTTTTCGCCCTCTTCGCTGTCGGAAAGCGGAAAAAGCGTGCTGCAGGAAATCGGAAACATCATCCTGGTCTCCTGCATTTCCACCATTAGCAACGTCCTGGAAGGCCGCTTCGTGTTCAAAATGCCCCAGGTCACCGAGGAGGCTTCCCACGGGGTCTTTCTCGACCTGGTCGCCAGCCTGGGCAAATACGAAAAGTCCATCGTGGTCAAAAACACCATCCGGGTCAAGGGAAGGGCCATCGACGGCTACATCTTCATCCTTCTGGGCTTCAAGGGCTTCAAGACAATGGTGGAAAAAATAATGAAGGATAGAAGATAATGGGACACATCTTCAGTCGAGACGATTCGAATCGCGACATCGGTTTGCAGCAAGCCCGATCCATGCTGGAAAACCTCACGGAAGCAATGTCCGCCGGGCTCGTCGTAGTGGACCGGCAATACCGGGTCCTGCACTGGAACTCCTGGATGCAGCGGCATAGCGGAATCCATTCCGGGGAAGCCACAGGCAAAAGCCTGACGGACATCTTCCCCGATATCGCAAAACGGGAACTGGAACGATACGTGTCCCAATGCCTTTACGACGGGCGCACCCACGTGCTTTCCCCATTGATCCACGGCCACCTCGTGCCTTTGAAGGCGATATACGGGTCCGAAACCCGCCTGATGCTTCAAAAAGTCAAAATCATGCCGGTTTTCGACCGGGGACAAATCGCGGGCGCGCAAATCCTCATCGAGGACTGCACGGAACAGATTCTGTTCGAGCGGGAAATATGCAACCTCAATCGCACACTCGACGGTCTCAGGACCGTCAACCGCCTGATTCCCAGGGTGGCGACCTCCATGGAGCTGTTCGAAGGCGTTTGCAGGGTCCTTGTGGACATATCGGGCTACAGTCTGGTCAAAGCGGGCCTGATGATCGACAGCGAGCCCCGCTGCCAATGGCAATACAAGATATGCTCGGACATCGACCTGCCGGAAACGGGCCTCGCCTTGCAGTCCATCGTGAACTTGGAGTCCCGCCTGGTGATGGAAGCTGCGGAATCGGTGGAGGCTCGCGTGGCCAACGACCTTCCCCGATACCCTCTGCCCGGCCCGTTCGAGCGCGAGCTTTCGAAAATCGGCTTGCGCTCGGCCTGCGCCCACCCCATCAAGCAGGGTAAGCGCATCGTGGGCTGTTTCGTGGTATGTTCCCGGTTCGAAAACATTTTCGGCGAAGAGGTCGTCGAACTGCTGGGGGAGCTATGCCAAGACCTGGCCTTTTGCATGCAGAGCATGGACGACCGGAGAAAGAGACTGGAGGCCGAAGCCGCTTTGATCGCCGAAAAGGAACGTCTCGACGTCACGCTTCGCTCCATCGGCGACGGGGTGATCACCGCCGATTTGAACGGCGATGTGGTCCTCGTCAATTCCGCAGCGGAAACCATGACCGGATGGAAGGAAGCCGAGGCCGTTGGAAGGCCCCTGGAAGAAGTATTCGAAATCGTGAACGAATACACCCGGAAACCCGGCGAAAACCCGGTCCGAAGAGTGCTTCGCGAGGGCAGGGTCGTAGGGCTCGCCAATCACACCGTTCTGATCGCAAGAAACGGCAAGGAACGGATCATCGCCGACAGCGGCGTGCCCATCCGGGACCGGGCCGGCAACGTGATCGGCGTCGTTCTCATATTCCGGGAAATCACGCAAAGACTCGAGAAGGAAAAAAGACTCCAGAGAGCAAGCAAGCTCGAGTCCATCCACACCCTCTCCGGAGGAATCGCGCACGAATTCAACAACATCCTGAGCGTTGTCTTGGGAAACGCAGAACTGTGCATGGAAGATATCCCGGAAGGCAATCCGGTTCAGGCCATGCTCCGAGAAATCTTCGACGCCAGCGTTCGGGGAAAGGAAGTGGTCCGGCAACTGCTGAGCTACAGCCAGGAAGGAAGGCCCGAAACAAGGCCCTTGAACCTGAAATCCGCAGTGGAAAGAATCGACAAGCTGATCCGGGCGTACGTCCCCGGTCGAATCGAGGTCCGCTACCGATTTCCACTGCGGATAGATCTCGTCATGGCCGACGAATCCAAGGTCCGGCAGGCCCTCGTCAACCTGTGCAACAACGCCGTAAAGGCCATGGAGGAAAAAGGGGGACGGCTTTCCATCGCGCTGGAAAACGTCCAAGTAGATTCCAACCACCCCGCCTGGCCCCAGAAAATGTCGGGCTACTGGAAAGCTTCGGAATCGGAGAGATACGTCTGTCTGTCGGTCGAAGACACCGGCGACGGAATTCCTCCCGAGCATCTGGACAATATTTTCGACCCTTTTTTCACCACCCGGGATGTCGGCGAAGGGTCTGGAATGGGACTCGCCGTCACCCGCAGCATCGTTCGGGACCACGGGGGTTTTATCACCGTGAAAAGCAAAACGGGAAAGGGGACCCGAGTCAGCCTCTTTTTCCCGTCTCTTGACGAACCGGAAACAAACCGGTAGGCCCAACCGAAAATGGTTCATCGCGGATTTGCGGGGAGCGGCAAAGGTAACCAGAGCTTCCAGCTCTGGTCCCATATCGCGAATACGCCGCCGCTTGAAATCCAAGGCTTGCCAGACCAAGATGGTCTGGTTACCATCGACACGCATTTTTCCAACAAATCCGAGATGAGTTCCGAAAATAAACGCGGCATAGCCGCCGGGAATTGAACAGAGAAAGAGAGAGATTGCGATGAACGACCCAAAAAACTCTGAAGGGCCGATTGGGAAATCGGCATTGAAAAACAGCGAAGCTCTCAAGTGCGGGGTTCTGGTGATCGGCGGAGGCGGCGCGGGCCTGAGGGCCGCCGTCGCCGCGAAAATGGCGGGCGCCGATGTGCTTCTCGCCTCCAAGGCCGGTATCGGCCGCAACTGCAACACCTACATATCCAAAGCCATTGTCGCCTCCGCCGGATGGGGAGCGTCCGAAGACGACGAAACAGAGCATGCGAAAGACACCCTCCGGGGCGGCTGTTTTTTAAACGACCGCTCCCTGGTCGCCAGGATGACCCGGCGCGCCCGCGCCGAAATCGCGTTCCTGAAGGACTGCGGCGTACGGTTCGGCATGCGCGGCGACGCATTGCGAGTGATCAAGGTACCCGGCCACAGCCACCCGCGCCATGTCCACGGGGAAAACTGGACCGGAAGCGACCTGGTCCTGCCCCTGAAACGGTTTGCCGAAAAAATCGGGGTCCGGTTCGCCGAGAGGGTTTTCATCACCAGGCTGGCCGGGAACGAAGGTCGCATTTGCGGCGCGGCCGGAGTTTCCTCGGCCGGCGTGTTTCTGGCAATTCACGCCAGCGCCGTGATCCTGGCCACCGGCGGGTACGCCCAAATCTACGCCAACACCAACAACGCTCCGGGAATCACCGGCGACGGCCAGGCGCTTGCGTTCCATGCAGGCGCGGATCTGAAAGACATGGAGTTCGTCCAGTTCTACCCCACGGCCATGGGCAGGACCGCAAGCAGGCTGTTGCTATATGAAAGCCTCCTGACCCAGCCGGGCGTGGCCCTGCGCAACCGTCGGGGCGAAAACGTGCTGGAACGAAACGCAATATCAGACCCGTCCGAAATTACCCGGGACCGCATGGCCCAAATCGTCGCGGCCGAGATCGAACAAAGCGATTCGCCCGACGGCGGCGTCTTCATGGACACCCAGGGGCTTTCCCCGGAAGCCGCCAAAAAACTGTCGTCCGTCCTGCCCTCCAAATGGTGGCAAGGCAAAAAAGTATATCCAGTGGCTCCCACCGCCCACTTCTGCATGGGCGGAATCGCGGTGGACGAAAACGGGGAAACCCGCGCGAAAGGCCTTTTCGCCGTCGGCGAGGCCGCCGCAGGCGTCCACGGGGCCAACCGCCTGGGAGGAAACGCCCTGGCCGAAATCTTCGCCATGGGTTCCTGGGTGGGAGAATGGGCCGCCGAAAGAGCGAAGGAAAGCGTTCCGCCAGTGCCCGCAAGCATTTTCGAGAAGGAAAGAAATCGCCTGGAAAGCCTGTTTTCCGAGCAGGGAGACAGCATAAAGGAGTCGATGAAAAACTTGAAACGCCTGATGCAGGAAAAAGCAGGCGTCATTCGCAGAGGCCCCGCCCTGGCCGATGCCGTTAACCGCCTCCGGCAACCATTGCCGCAAATCGCAATAACCAATCCCGCCCGACTCTTCCGATACCTGGAATTTCAAAACATGCGCCTCGTATCCGAAATCGTCTGCCTGGCCGCCCTCGAACGCGCCGAAAGCCGAGGCGCCCACTTCCGCGAAGATTACCCGCAGGAAGACAATCGCAAATGGTCCAAAAACATCGTGCTGAATAAATCCGAGACAGGAACGCAAATGCGCTTCGAGCCCGCATCGACGGATTAGCAAAAAGTGCAGGAACTTGGATAACACACGAATAACCGTCGAAACCATCTTTCTATCTCGGCCGTTCCCTCTTCGCCGCGTTCCAATCCTTCGCGGCGGAACGCATACACGGACGCTTCGCTTTCGTTTTTCGAATTTCCGTTGACAAAAAGCGAGCTTCTATTCTAACTTTATACCAGTCAGACAACAAAGAACCAAATCAATCGAAAACGGAGTTGTGAATGGAAGAATTGTTTGAATTGCGATCATGCATCGAAGAAGGCCGGTATGCTGACGCGCTGGTTTTGATCGGGGAAATGGAAGAGATGAGCCGGGATGACAAAATCAACAAAATCGAAAGCTTTCTGGAAATTCTTATCATTCATTTGATAAAGCAACATGCTGAAAAGCGCAGCACCCGATCATGGGACACCTCGATCTTCAATTCGATCTATCAGGTCAACAAGGTCAACAAGCGAAGAAAATCCGGCGGTTATTATCTGACAGAACATGAAATCGAGGACGCCATCAAAGAAAGCTACACGGTCGCCCTGAAACATGCCTCGCTGGAAGTTTTCGAGGGGATGTACGACGATAGGCAATTGTCCGGTATGATCGATTCGTCGAGCATAATGGAGGAGGCTTTGGACCTTGTTTTGAAAGGGAGACACTAATCCAGGAGACTGCGGGCCATATCCTTCTGCCCGAGAACAAGTGCTCTCCGAAAAATCCCTCCCTGGTCCGCAAAAGGCCGGAACGGGTGGAAACGGACCGGACCCCGATATCGACCGACATAGGAAGGCTGCTTCCCCTGGAGTTTCGACAGGTCCGCAGGAGCGAGCTGGAAGGGCTCTTCGACGGGCTCGTGGAGCAAAAGAAGGAAAACGAAGAGGGACGGAACCCGAACTCCGGGCTGGGCAAGGCGATTTCGTACGCCCTCGAACATTGGGAGAAGCTGACGCTTTAACAGGCGGTCCTGGCCTGACCCAAGCCCGCCCCCTTCTTTCTCGACAAACACCCGTCCCCCATCGTACAATCCAGATCGACTGCCGACTTGCGCGCTCTTGTGCCGCTTCGAATCGCCGCCCGACCGGGCCGCAAATTTTTTTGGCTCATCGCGGATTTGTGGGAAAAAGGGGTGTCGATGGTAACCAGACCATCCTGGTCTGGTATGCCTTGGATTTCAAGCGTCGGCATATTCGCGATTTGGGACCAGAGCTGGAAGCTCTGGTTACCTTTGCCGCTCCCCACAAATCCGCGATGAACCAAAAAATGTTTCGGTTATTTGATTTTTGTCCCTTATTCCTCCTTTTCGGGTTCGGGGGGATTTTGGAACTGTTCGATCAGGGCTTGTACCATGGCGTCGATTTCGGCTTCCTGGCCGGGGGCCGTTTCCAGGAGCTTGGCTTTCAGGCGGGACGCCGGGGCGGACAGGTCCTGGCCTTGGGCGGCGGCTTTGGCAAGCTCTTCGAAGAGGGCTTGGATTTCCGGCGGGATGCTCGGGGTGGCCGGGCCGGATTGGGTCTGAGGTTCCCGGAGGGTTTGCTCGACGAGCTGGTCGATGCGGGCCTGGAGTTGGGCATGGTCCACCTGGTTCTGGGACAGGAAACGGGCCAGGGCGTCGAACTCGGGGCGCTTGACGAGGTCGGCGACGGGGGGAAGGCGATACTGCCTTCCGGCCTCGCGTTCTTGTCGGATGTTGATTTTCAAGTTGTTCAGGGATGTCCCCAAAAGATATCCATGCCCTGTCAAAACACGGTAAACGATGGCCGCCATGAGATGCCCCGCCGACTCCTCGAATTGTTCCGACCGGTAAAGATATTCGGAGAGGTTGTGGTGGGAGATGGACCGGTCTTGCAGGTCGGGCAGCTTGCTTCTGACGGCCAGGGCCTTTCGCTCCAGGGCGACGGCCTGTTCGAGATCGCCGCCCGTGCCCCGGATATCCGCCAGGGCGCCAAGCGCCTTGCTCTGGTTGAGCAGGTCGTCCTCCTCGCGATAAACCTCCAGGCACGCCTCCACCGTTTGCCGGGCCTCGTCGAGCCGTCCCAGGCTCACGAGGGGGCCGTACTTGTTGAACCGGGTGATATACCGCTCATGGCGTCCCCAGCCCGCCTTTTGCTTGACCCGCTCCAGCTCGTCCAGCAGGTCCAGGCACGCTTGCCATTGCTCCAGGTTCTGGTTCGCTTCCCGGGCGATATCCAGGCCGCTCACCAGGGCTCGGGCCAGATCCACCGGGTCGGGGGCCTCCTCGACCTTTTCCCCTTGCCAATGGCGTTGCCACCAGGACCGTACTTTTTCCAGACGGGACTCGATGGCGGGCAGGGCCTCACGGGCCTTTCCCTGGTACACGTCGATCCGAAACGCCTCCAGCTCGCTTGCGACCACTTTTATTTCGGGGCTGCCTGCTTTTTTAAAGGCCTCCGCGCTTTTCAATTGGAACTCGCGGGACTGGTCGAGCTTGCCGGCGTTCAATAGCGCGTTGGCCAGGTTGCCGAGTATCCATCCCGCATCCGCCCAGTCCCCGGCGTCCTGCGCCTCGGCCGCCGCCTGCTCGAAAAAGGGCACGGCCTGGTTCGGATGGCCCGACATTCTCAAAGCATCGGCCAGGTAGGCGAGAAGGCTCCAGTGGTCTTCTCCCGGAGGCACCCGGTCGGCCGCCGCCCGAAGCTCGGCCACGATATTGTCGAGCAGCCGCCGGTTTCGCGTGCCGGTGACCAGGGCGGAAGCGAACGAGCCCAGCTCCGAAAAGGCCCCGGCGCGGACCATGTACGTCAACGCGCGCGCGCCCGCCTCGGAGGCCCTGTCCAGGGCGTCCCTTTGGCCGGAGGCTTCCAATCGGTTGAACATGGCGGCGTACCGTTTTCCGTAGGCGACCCGGACCTCGTTCTTGTCCCGGCCCCCCCGTTCCTCTTTATGGTTTTCCATCCAATCCTCGATCCGTTCCCGTACCAGCTCGTGGAAGGAGAATACGGCGGCTGCCTCCGAAAGCATCTCGGCCGCCTGGGCGGCGTCCCCGGAAGGTCCGGGAGAAGCCGGGACCTGTGCTGCGGCAGTCTCCCGCTGGACCAGGCCGGCATGGCAAAGCTCGTCGAGCAGCGGTCCCAGGGGAGGAACATCGGGAACGGCGCTTTCCTCTTTCAGCTGTTCCAAAAGCTCCGGCGGGGGTTCGGGTATTTTCTCCTTTACTTCCGGCGGCAGCATGTCGGCCAATTTAAGCAGCGCCCGAAGCTGCTCCAGCTGTTCGTCCTCGACGGACCTTCCGGCCCACACGCCCTCCAGCATGCTTCGTCCCACCGGTTCGTTGGCTATCGTCACGACCCATAGCAGCCGGCGGGCGTCGGGGGAGAGGCGGGCGAGCAGAAGGTCCACGGAGCCTACGGCCACGTCTTCCAGGTACTGCATCTCCCGGTCCCGTTCCTTTTCATCCGGGCTGGGGGCGAAGATGTCCGGGAGGGACTTGTACCCCTCGGTTTTCAGGCGTTGAAGGGCGTCGGACAGGGCCTTGGGGTCGTCGGACAGGGCGGCCAGGCGTTGCAAGATCAGGGGGTGTCCCCGGCTGACATCCAGCAGGTCCATGGCCAGTTGCATGGCGCTTGCATCCCCGTGAAGAAGGCCGGACAGCCGGGGATGGCTGCGGACGAACACCACCGCTTCTTGCAGGGGAAGCGGCCCCAGGGGGATGCGGAGCGCGCCGTCTCCCGCCAGGGCGGCGGGGATGCGCCTGCTGGTGACCAGTGCGCGCGATCCGGAGTCGGCAAGTTCCCGTGCGAAAAAGGAGAGCAGCTCGTCCCACTCCCGGTCGGCGCAGGGGTAGAGATTGTCTTTCGGGTACTTGTCCAGGTGGGTCTCGAAATTGTCGAGCACCAGCAGGACCGCTTCGTCCCTGAGGGCGGCCAGCAGGTTCTGCCGCATCCGTTCGAAGCGCTCCTTGCCAGCGAGGGGCTCGCCCGGCGGAAGATACGCGCACTCGTACGGGGAGCCCTCGCATTTTTGCCGGTAGAAGCCGCTGATCAGGTTGAGCTGGCTGTCGATCCGGCGATAGAACTCGTCGGGCGGGGTTTCCTGGTCCCGGGACTGGATGCAGATCACGTATTTGAACCGCGTGTGCCACAGGTGGATGGCCTCTGCGGCGATGGCGGTCTTTCCCAGCCCGGCCATGCCCTGGACGAGGGCGACCCCGGCGGTCCTGGCTGCGGTTTGTCCCGGATACGAACCCGATTCCAACGGGGGCAGCCACTCCGATTTGAGGCGGGTCAGCTCGGAGCTTCGTCCCACGAAACCGTCGGGCGTGTCCAGGTCGCGGTTTCCTCCGGGCAGAAGGGGGTGCGGTTTGGGCCGGTCGGAGCCGACCTGGGGGCTCTGCCTGGACAGCGGCGCGGGCACGGCGCCCTGCCGTCCGAAAAAGAGCGGGGTGGCGTGATCCACGTCCCAGGGCCGTCCTTGTTCTCCCGTCCCTCTCAAAAGGTCGTTTCTCGCCAGGGCCAGGGCTTCTTCCACGGGCCGCGCGGTCGGGTCGGCCAGGAGCCTTCGGTAGAACCGGACCGCAAGCTCCCGGGCGTAGTCGTCGCCCACCTCGTATCGCATGGCGATCACCTGCGGCACGTGGGACTTGATCAGCTCCAGGGCGGTGCCGGTGTAGCCCGTCTGCTCCTGGATGATCCTGGGGACCACGGCCCCGGCGTCCCTGGTTTCGGTCGCAGCCTCCGGGTCCTTGCCCTGCAACGCGGCCTTGAGAGTCTCCCAGTCCTTGACCTTGACGAACGAGCCGGACAGGCAGGCGGACAAAAACACCACGTGGGGGATGAACCCGCCAGCGTCCTGGAAGGTCTCGGCGAGCTGCTCGCCGGAGATCAGCTCCTTTTTGCCGTTTTCGCCCAGGATTACGAGGCTGTTCTGGTGCCCGTGGCCGCTCCAGTGGACGATATGGTAGCCGTCGGCCCGGGCGATTTGATCCTTCAGCGCATTCAGGGTCGCGCCATGGCAGAGGAAATCCACGCGGACGTTTCGCTTGGGGAAAATTTCCCGGTAGAAGAGGTTCAAGAGCAGTTCGCGTTCGAGGCGCATGGCCAGCGGCCTGGAACCGGGGGCTTCGGCGAAGACCAGCAGGATTTTCAGGGGTTCGCCTGCGGCGATCTTGTCGGCCTCTTTTTTCAAGGCCCGCTCCAGGGCGGCTTTTTGCCTGGCGGCCCGTTCCATGGCTTTGGGGTCGTCCGGGTCGGCGGGGTCGGTCTCCGCGCGGATTGCCAGGTGCCTTTCCACGAGAGCGGGCGCGCCCGGTTTCAATCTCGCGATCTCCCAAGGCACGCGGGCGAAGGCGGCCGCGACCGGGTCCTTGTCCGCCGTGGGAAGCCTCACCAGCAGCGTGCGGTGCCGGGGCGTGGACAACAGCTCCTCCATGATGCCTTCGCCAAGCACCTCGGTCCCCAGAAACACGCCGAGCTGCTCCAGCAGGTACTCGGCGGTGGCGGCTTCCTTCTGACCCGCGAAGATCATGCTTCCCTGATACAGCGTGACGTACCTGCGGGTGTCGAAGAGGCCTTGCCAGTAGGCCTCGGCGTGTTCCGAGAGCTTCAGGGCGTTTCCGGCGAGACGGAGGCCGTCCTCGTCCAAAAGGTTCAAGCGCACGATCTCGTTTTCCTTGTCGGTGGCGATGTTCAGCTCGTACTGCATGGGGCGTATCCTTTCCGGGGCATGATTTTTGTCCGGTTATTTTACGGTACCAGGCATGCAGCGGCAAAAAGAAGTTTAGGCCACGAAATACACGAAACACACGAAACACACGAAATAGAAGAATAAAAAAAAATAAGAAAATGCGATGGTTTGATCTGTTTTTTTTGCACAATGCCGCTGCATGCTTGGCGCCGCCAGATTCGTTTTGCTTAGAAGCGTGTAACAGGGACGGGGAGAAAAGTCAACGGAATTGGCGATTAAGCCCGATTTTGACAAAGATCCTTGAATGGATAGTAGATTGGGACTGGGGTTATGAAAATCATCCAATTTCGGGAGATTTTTTTCTGCCGGGATTTGTTCCCGCTCGCGGCAATCCGCACGGGGCTGGTTCGGGATCGTAGGGTGGGTGGGTCGATCCTTTGGCGTTGTCGCTAATTTAGCTTCTCTTGAAATGGATGGCCCGACAATCTTGCACGGAGTCCAACCCACCATTTTCCGGGGCTTGGTTTTAGCTTCGGCCGCTTTTCATCCAAAAGTTTCGATCATCGCCTGGATTCCGGGTCTAAAGCAAGCTCCGCCCGGAATGACGGTGTTGGTTGGCCGACGTTATAACCAACCCCATTTTCCGCGCCAATTCGTCGCTTCTTCGAACGAATGACATCGAGGCGGCTCGGGAAATGGTGGGTTGGGCTTCGTACAAGCTCGAAGGGCGCGGGCGTTAACAAGCTTCGAACCAGCCCCGAACGCCAGGATTTCAACCCACCCACGCTCCCGAACCAGGCCCTGCGATAGCTTGGCGGAATAAAACCCGCCGGAATTGCTGCGGCCAAGCAGGGAACATTTTCATCACCCCAGATCGGGACGGTTTGCGGGAACCTCGTTCCCGCGCTCCGGCGTGGGAACGCCTGAAGGACGCTCCTGCATCCCGTGTCGAGGAACCACGCCTTGAGAAGCCGTTTGCGGAAACGCATTCTTGCACGAGAATGGGAAAGACAGAACAGGGGCAGACGGTACGCCCCACGGGACGCTGGAGCGTCCCGATATGCGTTCCCACGCCGGAGCGTGGGAACGAGTAGCCCCATCCGGGTCTCGGCCTGATTCTCCCCGAAAAGGCCTTGGACATCCTGGACTGGCGGGCGCAACGGGTCCAAGTGTTCGTTCCGGGGACCGACCGGATCTTCCAGAAGCATTTTGTCGCCGCAGCGGTATTGAATTGCCGGGCGAGCGCGCTTCTGGTACGGGGCGAGACCGAACGGGAGTCGGCCCTCTGCGACGCTGCACGGGCGTTCATGGACGAATATTTCGATTTCTACTGCAACGCTCCGGAAGTATTATCACCATAGAAAGCGTCTCTGATTCTCAAGGTACCGCGAGGCCAAAACCTGGCACACCGTAAAGGTGTTGCCAACTGGTTTTCGTTTATTGGGCAAGGGCCGGGCCGGACGATATCGGCTTTGAATCCCAACACAATTTCGTTGACATTTACGCAGCCTTTATCTTATTTTTATCAAAAAAAAACGCTCATGCCGAGATTGTTTTTTCGGGGTACTATGTTTTTTCGAAAACGATCATGCAGAACAAGCTTGCGAGGAAAAAATGGCGAATACCGACACAATTTACAGGGAAGCCTTGAATCTTAGGCCTTTTGAAAAGGCGCGGCTTATCGATATGCTCATTTCCAGCCTTGACAAGGCCGATAATGAAAACGACGAATTGTGGGCCAGAGAGATTGAAGATAGAATTGATGCCTACGAAAAAGGATTGATCAAGGCTGTACCTTTGGAAAAAGTCCTGGAAAAATACAGATAGCGTAATTCGGACCGAGACAAAATTGAAGATAAATTTTCTTGAAATTGCTCAAAGAGAATTGGATGAAGCCATCAATTATTACAATTACGAATCTCCGGGGCTAGGGGATGCGTTTTTGACCGAAGTGCTGAAAGCTTTGCAGAGAATTGTCGCACACCCTGAAGCATGGCATCCATGTTCCAACGATGCAAGGCGGTGCCAGACTCGCCGATTTCCTTACGGTATCGTTTACCAAATTCGAAAAAACCAAATTTTGGTGGTAGCTGTCGCAAACCTTCATAGGAAGCCCGATTACTGGAAAGATCGCCTATGAACCTATGGGACGGGATTGGGGTTGCTTCTTAAATCGGCTATGGCTTGGCGGAACGCGGACGCGAAGCGTCCTGGTATGCATTCCAACGCGAAGCGTTGGAACGAGGCTGGCGTGGCAGGCGAGGCTGGCGTGGCTGACGAGGGCACGACCGAAGCTCAAGCCTTTCCGATTTTTTTGGAAACAACCGTATCGCTATGCGATACGAATGGCGCCGGTGCGGTCCGAAGGCTTGACAGAGCATCTTTGTGCATGTTAAACACGCTTCATTAATTTACCGGTGTTTATTCGTAAGCCCGGAGTTCGGGCAACGGATTGTGCGTCGATAGTAACAAAAGCGATACAAGAGGACACAAGAAAAAAAATCGAACAAACATACATGGGGTAAACCATGCGAAAAAAAATATCCCTGTTGGTGATGACCAACACAGGCTCGATGGTCGGTCAGTTTTCCGTCTCCAAATCCTTTCTTATGTTCTCTTTCATCCTGTCTTTGGCGTGTGTCGCCGGGGTCGGCTATGTTGTCTACGAATACTCCGACCTGAAGATGGCCCTGCTGGACAAGGCCGTGTTGGAGAGCAGGATCGCGGCCCAGACCGATGAAATAGAAACCCAGCGCAAGCAAATTCAGAGCTTCGCTGCGAAATTCAACCGGTTGAAGTCCAGCATTGCCGAACTGGACGATTTCGAAAAAAAGATCCGTGTCATCGCCAACCTGGAAAAAGAGGAGGACCAAGAGGGCGTTTTCGGCGTGGGCGGTCCCATGCCGGAGGACCTGGATGCCAAACTGGATGTGGAGGAAAGCCATCGCGAGCTGATGCGCGACATGCATGCCCGAGCCGAACTGATCGAGGCTGCGACGTTGGACAAGAAAGATGATTTCAAGATGCTGATCGCATCCCTGGAAAAGCAGGTGGGCATGCTGGCGGCGACCCCCGCCATTCGGCCGGTCAACGGATGGGTCACGTCCGGCTTTGGATACCGCAAGTCCCCGTTTACCGGTTTGCGCAGTTTTCACAAGGGTTTGGATATCGCAGCGAAAAAGGGAACGCCGATCAAGGCGACGGCGGACGGAACGGTTACGTTCGCAGGCACCCAGGGGCCTATGGGAAACATGGTGACCATCGATCACGGACACGGTCTGATCACGCGCTACGGGCATTTGCACAAGATTCTCAAAGAACGCGGGGATACGGTCAAGCGCGGCGAGATCGTCGGCGAGGTCGGCAGCACCGGCCGCTCCACAGGCTCCCATCTGCATTACGAAGTCCACGTCAAAGGCGTCCCTGTCAACCCCCAAAAATACATACTGAATTGATCAGTATCCCATCCACACCCCGTATTTCAATCTCCACGAAATAGCCGGAAGGCCGGAGAGAAGAACAAAAAAGGCTATGGCTGCGGCCATGCGAAGACCCGCTGAGGCAATTCGAGCGACGCAGGGACCTTTTACCGTCGGATACAGCCGTCCGGTCGCGCTTGCGGCGAACGCCACGGTCGATTCGAACACGGCGAAGAACAGAGAGCCGAAAAGAGGATATCCCGCCAGATTGTGTTCTTTCAGAAACAGGCACCAGGGGCAGTGGTGATTGAGCACCTGGTAGTAATACGCGGCCAGGACCCGGACCAGGGCGATGGAGGCTGCGACCGCCCACCCGAGGCACAGCAGGGCGATAACGGCAGTTGCCCTTCTCGACGGCAGCGCCTTTCTTTTCCATAGCCATAATCCGATTGTTATAAGCAATATCGCCCCCCCCAGACAGGCGGCGACCCAGAACTCGCCGGGAACGCGCGCGAAAGCCGACGATTCTCCCGCAGGACGGACCGCGTCGTAGACCACCGCGCAGCAGTCCACCGGCTGCTGGATGTCCATGCCGGAAAAAGCGCGAAAAGTGGCGTGGAAAGACAGCGACAGGGGCGGAAGGGCGACCGGCAGAAGTCTCGAATCGACCAGCGCGAGGGGGGAATCGGGGAGGACCCTGTCTATTTTTTCCATTTCCCGCCATAAGAGAAGCAGGCCGAGCGCGACGAGCCGGAAAAAAAGCGCGCGTCCCCCCCATCCACCGGCGGCGTTCATCACGCCCGTGCCGCACATGGCGCCCGGCACGATTTTCGGAAATACGTTGCAAATGGCCACGAGAAACATCAGGGTGGACAGAAAAAGCAGGGCGGTCCCCGCCCGGGCCTGAATCGAGGCGGTCTCGCAGGCCACCTCCAGCGCGAGCTGCCTTCGGGACGCCGCCCCGGGGTCCCACCCGACCAGAACGTCCATGGCGGTTTTCGACGCCGCCAAGACCAGAACCAGAGCCAGCGCGTCAATCCCCAGAATCGCCATGGAAATAGGCGTCCAGATCATGGCGGCATGATTCCGAGCCGCCCCTGCTTCATGGCATATCGGACGTCGAACCGGCCGGAGGAAAGGATTCGCGAATCGTGGGAGGCAACGATCACGATGGCGTTTTCCTCCCTGCATTCCTCGAACACGCTCATGAGTCTTTCGACATTTTCCGGGTCCTGGTGCGCGGTGGGTTCGTCGGCCAGTATCAATTCGGGGGAGGAAACCAGCGCGCGGGCGCAGGATACGCGCTGAAGCTCGCCGCCGGAGAGGTTCGCGATGCTTTCTCCGGCAAGGTGCTCGACACCGGTCCGGGAAAGGGCGTAAGCGGCTTTTTTCCGCACCTGCCCGAGGGGCAGGCGTCTTGGGACCAGCGGCGCGCAAACGTTTTCCAGCACGGTCATGTCGTCGAAAAAATGGTCCCGCTGGAAAACCAGGCCGACCTTGCGCCGCCACAGGTCCCGGTGAAAGGAGACCCACCGGGAAACGCTCCGGCCGTCGGCCAAAACCTCCCCCGCCGTCGGGCGAATCAATCCCGCGAGCACGCAGAGCAAGGTGCTTTTGCCCGCCCCGGTCTCCCCGCCGATCACGGCCATCCGCCCAGCCGAAAATTCCGCGTCGATGCTCTCCAGGATGACCTTCCTGCCGCCCCCGGGCCACGTTTTTTCCAGGCATACCCCTTTGCTTTCGATCTTTTCCATCACCACGCGCCTTTGGACCTGAGGAGGTCGTGGGGATCTGCGGCCGCGCATCGAAGAGCGGGCCACAGGTTGGCCGCCAGATAGGGTGTCGCCGCGGCTGCGGCGGCCAGGGCCAGTATCGGAATCGCGTCGGAGGGGGCGAGATGGAGGCCCGGCGGGGTTTGTTTCCATCCGAAAAAAAGATAGCCGGGCCACACCGTTCCCGGCCAGTAAATCAGGAAGTAGGAACAGGCCATGCCGGCGGCGACTGCGGGAACGGTCACAAGCAACGCCTTGCAGAGGAAAAGCCGCACGATGTCCGGCGCGGTCCAGCCCAGGGCTTTCAAAAGCCCGGCGTTGGCCGAGCCGCGCGCGGCGTTTCCGTACGCGGCGACCACGATCAGCGCCATGGCCAGAATGCACGGGGCTAGAACCAAATAGAACAATCCCCCCCGGCGGGCCGTGGATGCCGTGTAGCTCTTCAATGCTTCGGTCCGGGTCGTCATGCGCGACGGCCAGGCAAACGCGTCGGCCAGGTCGGGCATGACGGCGTCGGCCTCCTGTTCGTGAAAAACCCGGATGGCAAGATCGCTGGCGTATCCAGGCGAAAGGCCCAGGATTTCCCGCGCGTCGTCCGCGTGAAGCACGACGATGTCGTGGGCGACCAAGGCGCTTTTTTCATCGAAGCAGCCCGCCACGGCGACGGTCAATCGTTTCTCCGCCATCAGCGTCAACGATGGGAGAGGCGCGCCGTCTTCCCGATTCGTGGCAAGCACTCCCGGACCGACCACCGCTTCACCGCGCTTGGGCGGCGAGGCAAAATCGGAAAAAGATTCCGCGTTCCGGTCCGTTCCATCCGCTATGCCGACCACGGTCACAGGACCGTCAGGCCCTGCCGCCACGCCCCAGATTCTGGGCCGCGCCGACACCACTCCGGGCACAGACAACGCGGCCTCCACGGCCTCCGCCACCGGAATCGGCCCCCATTGCCCGCCGGATATGCGTCGCGCCACCAAAGACGGCCCTTTTTCCAGGATGTCTTCCGCAAGACTCGTCATGCCCGTCGAAAGAAGCAGGGGGACGGTTGCGAATATGATCACGGACGATAGCGCGACACCTGTCAAAAGCGCCTGCCAAGGGTGCCTGAGAACGTCCCTGGCGGCCCAGAGCCAAATGGTGAGGCGGCCTGTCATGGCCTTTCGATCTCCGTCTCGAAACCGGGGGGAGAGAGAACGAGAAATTTCACGTCGGACTCGTCGAAGGGAAAAAAGGGGGAAAAGTCCGCGTTCAAGGAAGGAAGGTCCCTTTCCGATGTCCTGGGCGCGCGTCCGGACGGAACAACCGCCAGGCAGGTCATGTCCAGTTTTCCGGCAAGCCTTGCGGCGCTCCGGTCATTTTCGCCGTGAAGCAGAAGATGGAGCAGGGGGGCGGCCAGGCACAGGGCGCCGAAGACCGCTACCGTCGCCAGGAGTTTGCCCGCGCTTCCGAACCGGTCGGAACGATATTGCCCCGAAGGGGCCTTTTTATCGGATTCGCGGCGCAATTCGCATTTCCCTCGCGTTTTTCGGACAAGGCCTTTTCATTGCCCGCCCGTCTCTTTTTGCCCCGTGATTTCCTCCCATTTTTCGGGCGTCAATTCTTTCAGATCGAACACGGTCTTCGCCCCGTGTCGTCTCTGGAAGGCCTTCAAGTCCTTTTCCGAAGCCAGGGGCACCGGCTCGGGCCCCATGGGACCTATAACGTCGGACCCCCACACCCAGACGGCAGTGTAGCCGTCGATGCGACGGCCCGTGAAATAGTCCTGGACCCACGCCTTGGCGATGTCCTTCCTTTCGACCCCCAGAAAGGCCTCGGGATGAAGCAGCGACCGAATCAGGCACCCGTTGGAGCAGAACTTGAATTTCCGTCCGTCGGAAAGCTCCGCCGACGCGGCGAAGGTCGGGTACAGGATCACCCGCATGGCGCACACCGGGCAGCGGTCTTCCTCGTCGATTTCGATTTCCACATCGGCCCCGGCAAAGGCGGCTGCCGACGCAAATAGCGCGCAGAGGAGGCCGACCGATGCGAACCGGTTTTTTTTCCGTATTGTTTTTGTTTTCATTCAAGTCCCTTTTTTTTCGGTTCCCGTCGTTTCGCCGAGTTCCTTTGCGCCAAATAGCATGTGGACAATGCGCACGAAGGGGCGACGCGACAAAGACAGAGAATAGCGAATTCGAGCGGCGCTGTGAAGCCTTTTTCTGTTCATCGCGGATTTGCGGGAAACGGCCAAGGTAACCAGAGCTTCCAGCTCTGGTCCCATATCGCGAAATTTGTGGGGAGCGGTAAAGGTAACCAGACCATCCTGGTCTGGTGTGCCCACGGTAAAGGGGAATTTCCTGGCGCGCCAAACCAGACCAGGATGGTCTGGTTACCTTGAAGGCGCCGTGAACACCCAGAATTGGAATCGCTGGCCAGGACGACAAACTTCTTTACATCGCGATGGAAAAATGATATCTGGTTCGGGTTAATGTAGCAACCTTCCGTAATGACGAGCGTTTTCGTACGATTGCTCCGCCGCATCGCACTTTGGATGGAAGTTTGATTGCTCGACTGTCAATGAACGCACGATGAATCGATCTCGCAAGATACAAGGAGCCGCCCATGCCGCAACGATGCAAATCCGCCGCAGCGATTTCTATTTTTCTCGCCACAACGTTTTTTCTCTGCGCGCCCGTACCCGCGTATCCCGCTCCTTCATCCGACGATGCTGAAGGGACGAGTTTGACCGTCGCCGGACTGGAAGAGTGTCTGGAAACGGCATTGCAAAACAACCGTCGCCGTCCGGCATCCCGATATGCGGTGGTAATGGCCGAGGCCAAGCACCGCCAGGCCCTGGCAGGCTACTGGCCGCAAATCGGTTTCAAAGGCGGTTTCACGCGCCTGGACGAAGGGCCGAACTTCCAATTTCCCGGCTCTTCCATGTCCATTCCGGGCGACAGCATTCCCCTCAAAATCCCCGGCTTCGGGGACCTTCCCGATATTGCCCTCGATGTTCCCGAACAGGACGTCAAGTTGATGGACAGGGACTCTTTCACGGCTTCCGTCGAAGCCACCTGGCTTTTGTACGACGGCGGCATGCGCAGGGGCTACCGCGAGCAGTCGGGGGGGCTGGTCGATATGATGAAGCAGGAGTCCCGGCGCACGGACCTGGAAATCATCGACAGCGTCAAGCGGCTCTATTATGGAGCGGTCCTGGCCGCCCGGCTCCATCAGGTCGGCAAGGATACCCTGGCCCGCATGGAGACCACCCTGCGGCTCACGGAAACCATGTACAAGGAGGGCGGCGGCACCGTGAAGAAGACCGACTGGCTCGACAACAAGGTCATGGTGGAGTCGTTGCGATCCATGGTCGCATTGCTGGAAAAAAACGAGCTGATGGCCCGGGCGGCGCTGGCCAACACCATGGGGCTCTCGTGGGACGTCAGTGTGAAGCCCGCCGACGACGAAATTCCGTTTGCGCCGTTTCAAGGAAAGCTGGATGACCTGGTGGGCGCGGCGTATCGTTTCAATCCCGACTGGGCCAAGCTCGAAGCGGGCATTCGCGCGGCCAAAGGGGCGATACGCACGGCCGAAAGCGGGCATTATCCCAAATTGGCGGTGACCGGGGAATTGCACAAGTGGTGGAACGATTACGACGCGGGCCTTGCCACCGACGCCAACGAGGAGGGATATTCCGTCGGCCTGGGAATGGAAATTCCGATCTTCAGCGGTTTTCTGACGAAAAACAAGGTGGCCGAAGCCCGTGCGCAGTTTGCCAAGGTCAACGAAGAGAAGTTGCTTCTCAAGGAGGGAATCGGACTCCAGATCAGGGATACGTTCCTATCATTGAACGCTGCGGAGAAGTCCCATCAGGCCACATTGGACGCCATGGATGCGGCTTCGGAAAACCGCGACTTGAACACCCGCGCATACCAGCATGGACTGGTGGAAACCGAGGATGTCATCCGCGCCCAGCTGATGGAGGCGATGATGTCCGCGCAGCATTACAAGGCGCGCTACGACCATGTTGCCCTCCGGTCGCAGCTTCACCTGGTGGTCGGCGCCCAGGTGCTGGAGTCGCTGAAACCCTGATGGAGGCGACTGTCCCTTTTCGGATGCGAAGCAACCCTTTGAAAACGAATAATTTCATTTTTTGCATGGTCTTGAAAGGGCTTCTCCTGTTTCCGTTTTGCGCCGACGGCCAGTCACCCAGCCAGTTTCGGATTGGTTTTTCGACATCGGTCTTCGGGGAGGTCAACGAGAACGACGCCATTGCCGCCGTGCGCGTGCGGGCACAGGTGATCGTCCGGGATCGCGGCATCCCGGCCGACCCGCACCCCGTGATTTTCCGGAACGTCGCCGAAATCTCCGTTGCTTTGGAAAAACGGAAAGTCGATTGTATCAACCTGACGACCAGCGAGTATGTCTCGATACGCGAACAAGTGTCGCAAGACAGCATCGTGGCCGGGGTGATTTCCGATTCGATCACCGAGGAATATCTGTTGATCGCGCATCGCCAAAGCGGTATAGAAAGCCTCAAGGAACTGCGGGGGCTCACACTCGGAATGCTCCAGTCCTCTTCCGCCTGCTTGGCGCCCGCATGGCTCGATACGCTTTTGGCAAAAGAGAAACTGGGTCGCGCCGACGATTTTTTCAAGCACGTCTTTCCTGCGGCCAACGTCGGAAAGGCCGTTCTGCCCGTGTTTTTTCGTCGGATGGACGCTTGCGTGGCGACCCGCAAGGGATTCGGAACCATGGTCGAACTCAATGCCCAGACCGGGAGACAAATCGAAATAGTGGCGGCCTCGCCTCCGTTCGTACCCACGGTATTCTGTTTCCGAAAAGATTGCGACTCGCCGCTTCGAAACCGGGTCATGGGGGAGATCAAGCGATGGCACCTTTCTCCCCCCGGTCGGCAGATAGTGACGATCTTTCAGACGGACCGGCTCGAAGAACACCCGGTCGATTGTTTGGACAGCGCTCTTGAATTGCTGGCGCAATACCGGAAATTGTCGGGCGAATCGAACAAAGGCGTGGACGAAAATATTCCCGGCGATTCCGCTGGAGTTTTGAAATAATTGCAGGGGAGAAATGTGAAATACCGAAGCCTGTTTCGTTTTTCGACTTGTTTGTTTTTCTTGTTCGCTTTCGGACTTTTCCTGTGCCGAGCCGCCTCGGCCGGATCGCCTGGCGAACCTTTTCGAGTCGGCTTTTCCGCCGACCTTTTCACCGACGTGAATGAAAACGACGCCAAGGCCGCAGTCAAAGTATGGGGGGAACTGATCGCCAAGGAGCAAGGCATACCCACAGAGCCGACCCCGCTCGTTTTCAAGGACAGGGAGAAGCTGCTGGATTCGCTCAGGGGAAAGCTTGTGGACGCAGTGGGAATCGCGATCGACGAATATCAAAAGCTTTGCCGGGAAATTCGTTTTGGACCGATCTTCTTAAGCAGCATGTCCGGACGCTACACCGAGCGGTATGTCCTTCTGGTCAATTCCGGCGGCTTTGTGAAAAACATTGGCGATCTGGAGGGACGCATCATCTGTTTCCACAAGAATTCGAGAAACTGCCTGGTCCCCCAATGGCTGGACACGCTCCTGGTCAGCCAGGGCTACCCGACGGCCACCCGCCTGGCAGGCCGCATTCTAAAGGATACCAGTCTTTCGCAAGTGGTCCTCCCCGTGTTCTTCCGCAAAGCCGACGCCTGCGTCGTCACCCGCAGGGGCTTCGATACCATGTGCGAACTCAATCCGCAATTGGCCGAAAGACTCTCTGTTCTTGCGGAATCGCGGGAAATCGTGCCGACCGTGCTGGCCATGCGAGCCGATTACACCCCGAGCTACAAGGAAAAAATAGTATCCAGCCTGAACGAATTGCACAATTCGCCCGCCGGCAGGCAAGTGCTTCTCATCTTCCAGAGCGATGCAATGGAAGAACAACCTCCCGCCGTCCTGGAAACCACATTGGAACTGATTGCGACCCATGAAAGACTGGTAAAAGGAATTCGACCCTGATGAAACTTCTGGACTTTCAAAGCTCGCGCCTGGAAAAGCGGCCATTCTCGGTCTTGGAGGATACCATGAATTTTCTGAAGGGCGTTTTGCGTTTGCCCGATAATTTTTTGTTCGAGGAAAGACCTTCATGAACGATCCTGCTTTCGCCGAGCAAGCCTCCGTGCCGTCCGAAATGAAGCCCGCCCGCTCCAACGGCCGCGCGATCGGCATTGCTTTGCGGGTCGCCCTGCTGTCCTGGATGACCGCCATGGCGACATTGCTCGTTTTCGTCCTGCTGACCGTTCCCCAGCAGAAGAAGGTGTTTTTCCGGAACCTGGAGTCGAAAGCCAACGGCGTGGCCGTATCGCTGCACGACGCGGCGGCGGGAGCTGCGATCAACGAAGATTTCGCCAGCGTGGTCAGCGCCAGCGAAATCATGATCAAGGGAGATCCGGAAATCGACTTTCTGATCGTCATGAAAAACGACGGCTTTTCCCTGCTGGTGGAACGAAGCGGCTGGAGGGCCGAACCCTATATCGAGCTGTATTGGCAGCCTGCCGAACGAAAGCCCGCCAGCGAAATCGGGAAGGTGCCCAGGTTCGACCGGCGGGTCTTTCATTACGCGCAACCGTTCGACTACTCGGGCATCCAATGGGGCTGGATCCACGTGGGGCTCTCCCTGGAAGACTACGACCGCAACGTGGCGGCCTTGTACGAAAACACAATGTTATTGGGAATCGGCTGCATCATTTTCAGTCTTTTCTCCTCCCTTTTGTACGCCAACCGACTGGTCCGGCCGATCCTTCGGCTGCGCGAAATCGTGAGGCGAATCGCGGGGGGCGATCTTTCCGTGCGGGCCGAAACGTTCCGGCAGGACGAGCTGGGAAGTCTCGCCAGATCGGTAAATACCATGACCGACGCCTTGCTGCGCCGGGACCGCATCTTGGAGAGCGTACGATTTGCCGCACAGCAGTTTTTGGAGGCCTCGCGATGGGAGATGGCCATCGATGCCGTTCTGGCCAAGATTGGGGAAGCCTCCGACGCCAGCCGCGCCTATATTTTCGAAAACCATGAGGTCGATTCCGGCCGATTGTACTGCTCCATGAGACACGAATGGACGGCGCCGGGAGTCGAAGCGCAGCTGTACCATCCGGATCTGCAAAATTTGCCCTATGTGGGTCTGGGTTTCGAACGCTGGGAGAAGTTGCTTGGAAATAACGAAATCATCGAAGGCCCCGTTTCGGAAATGAATGCGGCAGAGCAGGCATTTCTGGAAAGCCAGGACGTTCTGTCCATCCTTGTCATTCCGGTATTTGTGGAGGGCCATTGGTGGGGGTTCTTCGGACTGGACGACTGTGTTCGGGAGCGTGCCTGGAGCGATGCCGAAGTGGACAGCCTACGGGCCGGGGCGGACATGCTCGGTGCGACCATTGCCCGCCAGCGCGCCCAAGACGCCCTTCTGACAGCCAAGGACACGCTGGAACTCAGGGTGGAGGAACGCACCCGCGAACTCCAGGAGCAGATCACGGCCAAGGAAAAGGCCATGGAGGAGCTGGCGGCGGCCCAGAGTTCCCTCTTGGAGGTCTCCCGCGCGGCAGGCATGGCCGAGGTGGCCACCGGCGTGCTTCACAACGTGGGCAATGTCTTGAACAGCGTCAATGTCTCTTGCACGCTGCTCATCGAAAAGATCGCCCAGTCGAAGGTGGAAGGCGTATCCCGGATGGCGGAACTGCTGGCCGAGCAGAAGGACGACCTGGCGCGTTTTTTCGCGGAAGATTCCCGGGGAATGCAGGTCCCGGCCTATTTGAACTCCCTGGCGGCCGCGCTGAAGGAAGAACGAAGGGCGATGCTCTACGAGTCCGAATCGCTCAGGGACCGCATCGACCATATCAAGGAGATCGTCTCGATGCAGCAAAGCTACGGCCGCGTATCCGGAGTCAAAGAGACCCTGCGTCCGCCCCTGCTCATGGAGGACGCCCTCAAGCTCAACGTCGATGCGCTGGCGCGGCACGGCATAGAGATCGTCAAGCAATACGAGCCGGTCCCTTCGATCACCGTAGACAAGAACAAGGTCCTGCAAATTCTGCTGAACCTGATCAACAATGCCAAGTACGCCTGCATGGAAAACGCCGGGGAAAAGACGGTCGCATTGCGCATTCTGAAAAACGGCCCCGACCGCATCCGAATGCAAGTCTCCGACAATGGAAAGGGCATTACTCAGGAAAATCTGGACCGCATATTCCAGCATGGGTTCACCACCCGCAAGACCGGCCACGGCTTCGGCCTGCACAGCGGCGCCTTGGCCGCTCGGGAACTCGAAGGCAGTCTGAACGTATACAGCGAAGGTCCCGGTCTCGGGGCCACGTTCACCCTGGAACTCCCTTGCCAAACAGGAAACATTCAATGACAGACAAAGAAAACAACACCGTATATCGCATCCTGGTGATCGACGACAACATGGCGATCCACGAGGACTTTCGCAAAATCCTGACGGCGCCTGCCTCCTCCGGCGGCGACCTGGAGGAAATGGAGGCGGCCCTCTTCGGCACGGAAATCCGGAACGATGAAGGTCCAGGCTTTGCCATCGATTGCGCCAGCCAAGGCAAGGAAGGGCTCGAGATGGTCCGTCGGGCGCTGGCCGAAGGCCGACCCTACGCCCTGGCGTTCGTCGATGGCCGCATGCCCCCCGGATGGGACGGCATCGAGACCATCGGCCGTCTTTGGCAGGCCAGTCCGGATCTCCAGATCGTGCTCTGCACGGCCTACTCCGATTACTCCTGGAGCGAAATCCGCCGCAAGCTGGGCGACAGCGACAGCATGCTGATTTTAAAGAAACCCTTCGACAACGTGGAAGTGCTTCAGCTTGCCCACGCCCTGACCCGCAAGTGGGAACTGACCCGTCAAGTCCGGGACCAGATCGAGAACCTGGACGGGCTGGTCGCCAAGAGGACCAGGGAAAAAGAGCGCACCAGAGCGCTTCTGGAGGCCGCGCTCGAGCATTCCCCCGCAGGCATTGTCATCGTGGACGTCCCGTGCGAACAAATTCTCTGGGCCAATCCGGCGGCATCGTGCATTTGCAATCCGGCCTGCCTGTTTTCATCGCCGATGGCCGGCGACGATTCCCCTCGTGACTGGCAGGCTTTCCGAATGGACGGGACGCCTTTTCACATAGGGGAAGGCTTTTTTGATAAGTCCGCATCGGCCGGGGCGACTGTCAAAGACGAGGAAATCGTACTTCGCGACGCCAGCGGTAGGGAAACGTGGATCTCGCTGAACGCCGGTCCGGTCGCGGACGAAGACGATACGATCATCGCCGGAATCCTTGTCTTTCAGGATATCACGGGGCGGAAACGCTCGGAAAACGAGAAGGAAAAATTGAAAGACCAGCTCGGCCAGGCCCGGAAAATGGAATCGG
The DNA here is from genome assembly GCA_963674505.2 of Desulfobacterales bacterium. Taxonomy (GTDB): domain Bacteria; phylum Desulfobacterota; class Desulfobacteria; order Desulfobacterales; family SKZT01. The sequence goes on along the minus strand of CAXXIG010000001.1, from coordinate 2,112,441 downwards.
TGGGTCTGCTGGCAGGCGGAATCGCCCATGATTTCAACAACATGCTGGCCGTGATACTGGGACAGACGGAAATCGCCGCGGAACGCACGGACTCTCCGGAATCTACACTCCGGTCGCTCAAAGAGATCCAAAAGGCGGCGGAGCGCTCCCGGGACCTGACGAAACAACTTCTCGCCTTTGCCCGCAAGCAGACCGTGGTGCCCAGGGTCCTGGATTTGAATGCGCAGGTGGAAGGAACCATCGCCATGATGAAACGCCTGATCGGCGAAAACATTCGCCTCTGGTGGAAACCGCAAAACAGCCTGTGGCCGGTCAGAATCGATCCCTCCCAAGTCGATCAGATCATGGCCAATCTTTGCATCAACGCCCGAGACGCCATCGAATCGGTCGGCAAGCTGAATATCGAAACGAAAAACGTCTTTTTCGACGATTCCTATTGCGCCCTTCGCAACGAATTCCAACGGGGCCACTATGTGATGCTGGCCGTGATCGACGATGGCTGCGGCATCGCCAAGGAAGATATGGAGCATATTTTCGAACCGTTTTTCACCACCAAGGAAGTGGGCAAGGGCACGGGCATGGGGCTGGCGACCGTGTACGGGATTGTCAAGCAAAACAATGGAATCGTCGATGTGGAAAGCGAACCGGGCAAAGGCGCGGCTTTTCGAATCTACCTTCCCAGGTTCGAAGGGGGAGAAAAAGCGGACGCCCCCGAAGAAGACCGGACGCCCAAGGAGGGACTGGGAGAAACCGTGCTGGTCGTGGAGGACGAGACCAGTCTTCTGGAAATGAGCCAGGAGATGCTCGAGCAGCTGGGGTATTTCGTACTGGCCGCCCGCGCGCCCGAAGATGCCATTCGGCAAGCCGACGAGTCCGGCCGCGAGATAAATCTTCTCATCACCGACGTGGTCATGCCCCAGATGAACGGCCGCGAGCTTGCCGACAAGCTGATCGCCTCCCACCCGAACGTAAAGGTGCTGTTCATGTCCGGCTATCCGGCCGACGTCATCGGCAATCACGGCGTGGTGGAAGAAGGCGTTTCTTTCATCCAGAAACCCTTTTCCTTCAAGGATTTCGCGGAGAAAATCAGGGCTGCCCTGGATTCCGACTGAGAACGTCGATGAGGTTCGCGTAAATGTTCGCCGCCCGGCACACGCTGGAAAGGGATACGGACTCTTCCGGCGAGTGGGCCATTTCGAGACGTCCCGGTCCCAGCAGGATTGGCTTGACTCCCGCAGCCCACATCTGGTTGGCGTCCGAATGGCTGCGGAAGACATCGGGCTTCCACGCGACGGACATGCGGGCGAAAACCTCCCGGAGAGCTTCCACCAGAGGACCTCGGGCGGGAAGATCGTAGCCCGCGTCGTTTGTGGCGATTCGAAAAGTCTTGCGGATGTCCGATGTCTTCTCCGGAGGCCCCAGAAAAACTTCCTCCAGCTCGACTGCGATTTCTCCTGCGGGAGAAGCGGGCGGCAAGTGGATGTCCAGCCAGGCCTCGCAGCGGTCTGCCACGGCGAACCCGGCGCGCGCGCTGAACAGGTCCCGGATATTGTAGACCACTTCGGGGCGTCTCTCCCCGACTGTTCTTCCGATTTCGATCAGGCCCTCGAGCAGGACCTCCACCGCGTTTTCCTTCCTGCTGGCCAGAGAGGCGTGCCTTCTCTTGCCCGATGTTCGAAGGAGGACCTCCATGTACCCGAAATGCCCGAGGCAGGGCCGCAGGCTCGTGGGTTCGGCGATGACGGCCCATGGAAAAAAATAGTCCTCGAGAAGACGGGCGGTGCCGTCGCCCTCCTCCTCCTCGCCCACCACGAGAGCCAACGCGGCGGCGGGCTGCTGTCCGGAATTCTCGGCCGCAATTGTCATGGCTTCGATCATGGCGGCGCAGCCGCCCTTCATGTCCGCAGTGCCCAGCCCGAGAATCCGGTCTCCCTTTTCACGCCACCCGTAGTCCTCGAAATCGTAAGCGTCCATCGTGTCCACGTGGCCCAGGAAAACCACGCCGCCTTGTTCCTGCTTCTTCGGGGCCACGATCAGGTTGTGGCGGTTTCCCTGGACTTGCTGGCGTTCGACCCGGAACCCGGCATCGGTCAGGTATTTGTGCAGATAGTCCACGACCTGCTCTTCCTTGCCGAAAGGGCTGTATATATCGACCAGGTCCCGGAACAGGCTTTTCAGCCTCTTTTCATTGATCTTTTGGCTTTCGTTTTTCACGCGCGGCCCTTTTCTTTCTTGCCGAATCTTTTGCGGTTGTCGTTTTCGAGGCGCTTTTTGGTTTCGGAGTCTCGGACAAGTTCATGCTCAGATAAATGTGCTCGATGGGATGGGAAAAACCCATTTTGGCAAAGAACCGCAAGCCCACCACGTTTTCCGCCTGGCTGTCCACGATCATCATTCGCACCCCTTCCTCGATCATTTTGGCCCGGAATCGGTGGAAGAGCTTCTCGGCGATTCCGGCCCGCTGATGGCCGGGAGAGACCCCCAGCCAGACCAGATGCCCGTATTTCCATGCGGACCGGCTCTTGGTGATGGTGGTGCCCAGCGCGAAACCGACCAGTTCGTCGTCGATCTCCGCCACGAGGCAGAATTCCGAATCCCCCAGGTACAGGTCCACGACCTCGAATTCGTCCCAGGTGCGATACAGGTTCTTGAGGCTCTGGGCCTCGAAAAGCTTTTCCCCCATATGGAAGACGCCCGCCAGATCGTCGATTTCCATTTCGCGGATTTTCAGGCGCGCAGGCTTGGCGCGCTCCTTGCCGTTGTCGATTTGAACCGTTGTCAAAAGAACGACACCTCCTTGGTTGTTTGCGTAATCAAGACTTATGCATCAGAATAACATGCTGGCAAAAAAACACGACAAAGATAAAACGCGATCGCAATCGTTCAATGATCGGCAATTCTAATTCCGACGGAAATTCCATGCCGAAGAGGTTGCGACGATCAAGGTAACCAGACCATCCTGGTCTGGCATGCCAACGGCAAAGGGGGGGGTGGATGTAACGTCGGCCAACCAACACCGTCATTCCGGGCGGAGCTTGCGGAGACCCGGAATCCAGCGACGATCAAAACTCTTGGATGAAAAGCGGCAGAAGTTGAAACCAAGCCCGTGAAGGGGCATTTCCCGACGCGCCGAACCAGACCAGGATGGTCTGGTTACCTTGAAGGCGCCGGAGACGCCCAAAATTTCGGGAAAAATCGAAAAAGGTAGACAAGATCGGCCTGTCTGATTATAAAATGTTGATTTTGGGCGCAAAAAGACTGAATGCGAATACCGATTTCACAAGACTCGAAAAACAAGGAGATCTCCGCCATGAAACCGATTTGGGGAACCGTCATGATTGTTTCCTTGATGCTGTTGCTGTCGCCTTGCATGGCCATCGACCAGTCTCCGCGCACCGCTGTCTTCGAGGAGGCCGTGGCGGCAGGCGAACTCGCCGATCCCCGAATCACGGAGGCCAGCGGCATGGCGCCGTCCCGGCTTGACGACAACCTGCTTTGGATACTCAACGACGGCGGAAGCGGGGCCATGCTTTTCGCTGCGGACACCACTGGCCGGGCCTTGGCCCGGTTCACTGTCAAGGGCGCCAAGAACAAGGACTGGGAGGACCTGGCGTCGTTCGTCAAAAACGGCCGCAGCTATTTGTTGATCGCGGACGTCGGAGACAACGACGCAAGACGGAAACATTGCACCCTGTATTTCGTGGAGGAGCCGGTCGTCGAAACAAACCGCGATTCCGGAAAAAATGCCGCGACCGTGGCCTGGCGAACGAAGTTTGTCTACGAGGACGGTCCCCGGGACTGCGAATCGGTGGCCGTGGACATTGCCAACGGCCGCGTGCTGCTCTTGAGCAAGCGCGAAAGCGTCCCGTCCTTGTATTCGCTTCCGCTCGGACGGCCGGGGGACGATTCGAAAAAAACGGCGACACGCGTCGGAAAGGTCCCGCAAATCCCGCCCCCGACAGCCAAGGACCTGCTCGACGACCCCATCCACGGAGCATACGGCTCCCGGAACACCGCCATGGACATCGCGCCCGACGGCGGTTCCGCCCTGGTGCTCACGTATAAATGCGCTTATTGGTATCCCCGTGCGGAAGACGAAACATGGGAGGGGGCATTGTCGAAAAAGCCGTCGCGAATACTGTTTCCGAAACTCTGGCAGGCCGAAGCCGCCTGTTTTTCCCAAGACGGCAAATCGGTGTTCGTAACCTCCGAAAATCGGCCGGCGCCGCTTTATCGAATCCCGATGAAAACCACGGTCTTTAAAACCACGGCCTCGAAAAAACAAACCGATACGGAAAAAACCAAATAAGGAAAACAAGACCAAGCATGGAATACAAAAGAGTTACGTTCAAGAATCCAAATGGAATTCAAATATCGGGAAGAATGGACCTTCCGGCCGACCGGAAACCCAAGTCCTACGCCCTGTTCGCCCATTGTTTCACCTGCACCAAGGACCTGAAGGCCGTCGGCCACATCTGCCGCGCTCTGACCGACCGGGGCCTGGCCGTCCTCAGGTTCGACTTCACCGGCCTCGGGCAGAGCCAGGGCGACTTTTCCGAGACCAATTTTTCTACGAACATCCAGGACCTTGTGGCCGCCGCCGATTTCATGAAGCAAGAATTCGAGTCCCCCGAAATTCTGATCGGCCATTCCCTGGGCGGCGCCGCAGTCCTGCGCGCGGCCTCCCGAATCGAATCGACCAAGGCGGTGGTGGTGATCGGCGCTCCGGCGGATCCCTCCCATATCGAGCATTCCCTGAAAGACTCCAAGGAAAAGATTCGACAGGACGGCCAGGCCCGGGTGTCGCTCGCAGGCAGGGATTTCGTCATCAAGAAGCAGTTTCTGGACGACCTGACAGCAAACAAGATGAACGACGCCATCCGCAACCTCAAAAAGCCCCTGCTGATTCTCCACTCCCCGGTGGACGACATCGTGGGCGTGGAGAACGCGGCCCGGATCTTCAAGGAGGCCTTCCACCCCAAAAGCTTCGTGTCCCTGGACGACGCCGACCACCTGCTCGCCAGGGAATCGGACGCCAAGTACGCGGGCGCCATGATCGGCGCATGGGCGGAAAAGTACATCCGCATGTCCGAACACAAAGCCCCGGAGGGACTCGATCCGGGAGACAGCCGGATCACGGCGCGCATAGGACAAATCCCCTATCGCACGGACATTCTGGCCGACGGAGTCCACCTGGTGGCCGACGAACCCGAACCCGCTGGCGGCGGCGGCCTGGGCCCCACCCCCTACGACCTGCTCGCCGCAGCACTAGGCGCCTGCACCTGCATGACCCTGCGTATGTACGCGGACCGCAAGAAATGGCCCGTCGATTCCGTCGCGGTCAAGCTCCATCACAAAAAAATCCACGCTGACGAATGCCAAGCCTGCGAAACCAAGGACGGCCATCTGGACAAGATCGAGCTGGAAATCGACGTCAAAGGCGACCTGGACGAAGACCAGCGACAACGAATGCTCCAGATCGCAAACAAATGCCCGGTGCACCGCACGCTGCACTCGGAAGTCTTCACGGAGGCGTTTCTGAAGCGAGAAGAAGATGGTTGATTCTACGTTGTTTCCGGTTCATCGTGGATTTGTGGGAAAAGGCGGGTCGATGGTAACCAGACCATCCTGGTCTGGGGTGTCCTGGCTTCGGCCTGTTGTGGTATTCGCGGTATCGGACTATAGCTGGAAGCTCTGGTTACCTTTTCCGCTCCCCACAAATCCGCGATGAACCTTTTTTCCGTGCGGCGGGCGTTGGAAAAAACGATCATGCGTCTTTAAAAAAAATGCATAATCGCGTACGATGTCTTGAAAAAACTAAACTGGAGACATTTTAGATCTCCGACAGGCGACAATTTTTTCGGGTTCTGGGACAGCATGAAGGATGAAATGGCAACGATATCGACAGGTTCGGAAACCGATTTCGACGCCGAGGAACAACAAGACCTCGACAGTGAAATCATTGACCTGAAAGAACCTTTCGATCCAAAAAAGATCGACATTCAGGTCGTGCAAACGACCATGGACAATTTGATCAAGCGCATGAAATACGGCGAGATCGATCTGAACGCGGATTTCCAACGCGCCGCCAACCTTTGGAAAAATGAAATCAAGTCCCGTCTAATCGAATCGCTTCTGATACGATTGCCCATCCCCGCATTCTATTTCGACGCTACCATCGACGAGAAGTGGCAGGTCGTCGATGGTCTCCAGAGGCTGACAACAATCAAAAGGTTCGTCATCGACCAGGATTTCAGCTTGAAGGGGCTTGAGTTCTTAAAGGAATTCGAAGAAAAACGCTACAGTGATTTACCAAGGACTTTCACTCGCCGAATCGATGAAGCGCCGGTCACTTTGTATCTCATAAAGCCGGGTACGCCCCGAAACGTCAAATACAGCCTTTTTTACAGGATCAACACTGGCGGCTTGAACCTGAATGCACAGGAGATCAGGCACGCGCTCAGCCAAGGAATCAATAATGGCAGAGCGTCTGAGTTTTTGGCCGAGATTGCGGAAACGTCTGATTTTCAAAACTTTGTCAGAGCTTCGAACAAAAGAATGCTAGACAGGGAGCTTATCTTGAGGTTCGTGGCTTTCAAATTGAGAGATTACGTTGATTACAAAGAACCGATGATCAAGTTTCTCAACGATGCCATGGAAAACCTCGGCATGCTCGACGAACAAGAACTGAACAAGCTGAAAGACGACTTTCTCCGGTCGGTCGTTTTTTCGTGGAAGCTGTTTGGCAAAGAAGCCTTTCGGAAATCGCTTGCCTTTGAAAAATCTCCTAAAATGATCAACCGCGGTCTTTTCGAAGTAGTTACCGTCGCATTCTCGACTTGCGGTGAAAATGAAAGAGGCATCATATACGGGAATAAGAAGAAATTCGTGGAAAAATTTATAAAATTATTAAAAGACGATGCATTTTCAAAATCGATAACTTCTTCGACGACGACCGCGGAGAACGTCAGGTTGCGCTTTTTAAAAATGGAAGAGCTTGTCGTCGATTTTCTCGAAAAGGCGTGAACGATGTTGCAATCCATACGAATACAGAACTATAAAGCCTTGAAGGACGTGGATATGATGCTGTCGAACTTCGTCCTGGTTTCCGGGTTGAACAACGCGGGAAAATCATCCTTGATTCAAGTCCTCCTTCTCTTACGCCAGTCCCACGAAAAGAAGGTTCTTACGTCCAAGGGCTTGTTGCTCAAGGGGGATTATGTCAGTGTCGGAAAAGGCATGGACGCCCTGACAAAAGATGCCGAAGAAGAGCGCTTTCGATTTGTTCTCGATTGGGAGAACGGAGATAGCCTCGAAATGGAATTCGGCTACGACGGAGCATCCAATCTGCAACCCATAGAAATTGTCCGGCCTGAAGATTTCGATTTTTCACAGGCGTTGTTCTCGAACCGTTTCAAATATTTGTCCGCCGAAAGGACAGGGCCAAAAAGCACCTACCCCGTTTCTGAATACGACATCGAAGACCTCGAGTCTCTCGGAATCAATGGCGAGTATACAGCGCATTTTCTGTTTGCAAAAGGCTCCAGGCCATTGTCCATCGCGAAGCTGAAGCACGAAAACGCCAGAAGCGATGAGCTTTTGGCCCAATTGGACGCTTGGATGTCCGAAATTGCCCCTGGCATCCGTGTAACGCCGAACGTCATTCGGGACATCGACCAGGCGAGTCTCCATTATCAATTCGAAACCGCCGCCGGGTACACGGAAAAATTCAGACCGGAAAACGTTGGGTTCGGATTGACCTACGTACTGCCGGTGGTGACATCCATACTGGCGTCGAAAAAAGGAGACCTGGTGATCGTCGAAAATCCCGAGGCACATCTTCATCCAGCCGGACAGACCGCAGTCGCCAAACTTATGGCCCTGGCGGCCGAAAACGGCGTCCAGGTGATCGCGGAAACCCACAGCGACCATTTCCTGAACGGCCTTCGAGTCGCTGTTGCCCAAGGCAAGATAAAACCAGAGAATACCTCGTTGTTCTATTTTGCGAAAAAACCAGAGTTCGGGGATTACGCCGTTGATGTGACCAATCCGTTCGTCGATGGAGATGGCCGAATCGATGAATGGCCGGCTGGCTTTTTCGACGAATGGGACGTCAACTTGGACAAGCTTCTGGGGCAATGACCATGATCGAATTCATGGTCCTCAACGAGGAATCGCTCCCGTTTCGTTCCAAAGACGATTGCGAGTCGCATTTGCCGGAATTTTTCGATATCGTCAAAGAGGCATTCCTGGAGAGAGTGGCCCCTGTCCGCGTTAGCGAACAATTCGATGCCGGATGGTATAATATCCTGCTTTGCGGAGATATTTTTCTACGGACTTGGCTGGAAAAACAGGAAAAAGAATACAGAAGAAGACTGAAATCGCTGTTTGCCAACACGGCCGTGCCGCAAATTCCCTACGAGGATGCGATCCTGCGCCATCGGTACGGTTTGTCCGAATTTTATCTCGATGGCAACAAAAAACTCGCAACACCGTCATTAGGCGCCGCGCTTATTCAGGACGCCATTTCCATCAGCTTTCTTTCCGGCATACATTGGGATTCTCCCCATATCTCCATTGTTTGGATGAAAATGGACGATAGCATGAGTATCGAGAAGGAAAAACAGACGGTAAAAAACGCAGCAAGGCTTGTTCACTGGCGGGTTCATCTCGTAGATATACAAAAACAGCGGAAGGAAAATTGTCGAAAAGGCGCTGAATTTTGGAATCGCCGCGAACAAGAATTTCCGAAACTCGTCTTTTGCGGAAACACCGAAAAGGAGTTTAAGAGGATGTCCTACTCCAATGCAATGTTCAACAGGCTTTGGGACAATCTCAAACTGCTGAACGAACATATCCTCGAGTCCGATTCCGACGAGGAACTCAGGGCCAAGGCGGCCCTCGATTTCACGGACGAAAGCGACAGCGTGAAAAACAACCCGAAGCTGAGAAGGTTCCGGGAGTTCGCTTTACCGGGCGGGACCCAAAAAGAGTTCTTCGGATTGCATGTTAAAAACTTCCCCGGCGCGTTCCGATTGCATTTTTTCCCCGATTATCAGAATAATAAGGTATATATCGGATATTTCGGAAAGCACCTGCCGTTATGAAAACGACCGCTGTGTCGAGACGGTGATCGGCTTCAGAGCCCATCGAATTTGCTTTATAAAGTAAAAAAACATCATTTATATTGCAAAATGCCTCTGACTTATTTAAAATTTATATTGTTTCAGGTTGTTTTCTTTCGTGAGAATCAGATGAACCAAGTAGCTTGGAGGCAGGTCGAGGAGGGAAAATGGAAAAAGTTCTGGTCACTGGCGCGACAGGACAGATCGGTTCGGAACTGGTCGCAGCCCTGCGGGAAAAACTGGGGGCGCAAAATGTGATCGCCGCAGGCCACAAGAAAAAACCGGGGTCGTTTATTGAATCCGGACCGTTTCATTTTATCGACATAAACAGGACGAAGGAGATCGTCGCGATTGTCGAAAAATACGAGGTGGACACCATTTATCACCTGGCGGCCATTCTTTCTGCCACGGCGGAGAAAAATCCGCAGCTCGGATGGCAGGTCAATGTAGATGGACTGCGCAATGTCCTGGAGGTTGCCCGCCAGTACAAATGTGCGGTTTTCACCCCAAGCTCCATCGCGGCCTTCGGGCCCGAATCCCCCAAGGACAACACCCCCCAAGTCGCAGTTCAGCGGCCCACGAGCATATACGGAATCGCCAAGGTCGCAGGCGAACTGCTTTGCGATTACTACTATGCAAAATACGGGGTGGACGCCCGAGGGGTGCGATATCCCGGTTTGATCTCCTATAAGACGCCGCCGGGGGGAGGCACCACCGATTATGCCGTCGAAATCTATTTCGAAGCGGTCAAAAACAAGAAATATACATGCTACCTGAAGCCGGACACCTACCTGGATCTCATGTACATGCCCGATGCGCTCAAAGCGGCCATCGATCTGATGACAGCCGATCCCGAAAAGCTCGGACACAGAAACGCCTACAACATTTCGGCCATGAGCGTAACCCCGGAGATCATCGCCGCTTCCATAAGAAAAATCATTCCGGAATTTGCCATTGATTATGAAATCGACCCCCTGCGGCAGGCGATCGCCGATTCCTGGCCGAACCGGATGGATGACCGCGCGGCCCGCGAGGATTGGGGTTGGGCGCCCGATTACGACCTTGACGCCATGACACGGGATATGATCGAAAATATTTCCCGTCTGCCATAACCGATAAACAAAACAAAGGCCAAGGAGGTCCCGAGATGCCACTGAAAAAATTGAATAAAATATTGTCCGACAAGCTGGACGATTTGGAGGCAAGCGGCCGCCGCAAGGGAAAGGAACTGGCGATCAGGGACATTGTCCCGGCAAAAGGTCCCATTGGTCCCCGGTATTTGCTCGAAGGCCATGGCGACAAGGAATTCATTCGAATGAATTCCAACTCCTACCTCGGGATGTCGTTGAGAAAGGAGGTTGTCGAGGCCGAGGAATCCGCCGCGAAAAAATTCGGCGCCGGCCCCGGAGCGGTCCGGTTCATCAGCGGTACGCACAGTCCCCACATCGAGCTGGAAAAAAAGCTGGCGAAGTTCCACAACCGGGAAGCCGCCATGATCTTCAGCTCCGCCTACGCCGCAGTGATGGGGGTGATTTCCCCGTTGATCGACGGAGACACCATCGTTGTCAGCGATGCTCTCAATCACAACAGCATCATCAATGCCCTCCGTCTCTCCCGGCCCGGAGACAAGGTCGTCTACGATCACCTGGATATGGCCGCCTTGGAAAAATCCGTAAAGGGCGTCGTCGGAAAAGGCCGCCGGGTTTTGATCATAACGGACGGAATTTTCAGTATGCGGGGAGATCACGCGCCCCTGGACGCCATCTCCGGCATATCGAAAAAATACGACGACCAATTCCCGGAGGGCGTCGTTGTCATTGTGGACGATTCCCATGGGGTCGGGGCGTTCGGCGAAACCGGCCGGGGCACGGTGGAATACACGGCAGCCGACGGAGTGGACATTGTCATCGCCACCCTTGGCAAGGCCCTGGGGGTAAATGGAGGCTATGTTGCGGCGGATGCCGTAGTGATCGATTACTTGCGGGAAACAGCGCCCTTCTATATCTATTCCAATCCCATCACTGCGTCGGAAGCCAGCGCGTCCATCAAGGCGCTGGAGGTCCTCGACAGCGAGACCGGAATCGGGCTGTTGAAAAAACTGCGGCGGCTTACCCGAAAATTCGAAAAAGGCCTTAAAACGCTGGGATTCGAGATTATCGAAAGCGAGCATCCCGTGGTGCCCTTAATGGTGAGGGATACCAAAAAGACGGCAAAGCTGGTTCAATATCTCGTCCAAAACGGCGTCCTGGCCACAGGCCTCAATTTCCCGGTGGTTCCCAAAGGCGACGAGGAGATACGATTCCAGGTGTCGGCCGACCATACGGAATCGGATATCGATCATGTCCTCGACATCTTGGCCAAGTTTGAAGCGGATGCGTAGAAAGAAGTCTCGACCTGTTGTGCGTATGGCTGCATTTTGCCAGGGAAACCGGTTCGGAGTTCTCGGTAGCGCCGCCTTCCACGGCGGCGCGGTGAAGGACGATAGACAATAGCCAGGCAATTTATCGTTTCAGGAAATTGACAGCGAACCGCCCTCCAATTCTCGTTCAAGGTCCTTCTGGAAATCATTGTATTCCTTCCTCGCTTCTTGTTGAGCCGTTTCGCGAGTGGCATTCAACATGTCTAAATTCTTGAAAACCTTGCCTATCAGTCCTGCGTCCAATTCTTCATTATCCGACAATGTTTGCAAAACGGCCATGGCGTCAGCCGTATTCATCCCTTTGCGGTAGGGTCTGTCTTCCGTCAATGCCGTGAAGACATCGGCGACGGCCAGGATTCTCGCACCCAGGGGCAGGTCGTCTGCGCTCAGTCCGAAGGGATACCCCGTGCCGTTGAGCCGTTCCTGGTGGAGCGAACCCCAATGGCTGACTCGCCAGGGAAGATGATGATATTTGATCAGCTCCGCGATCGATGCAAACGGCGCAAACCTCTTGATGATCAGACTTCCCGCGATGGCATGGTCGCCGGGCTTGTCATCCTCGAATTCCAGCAGGTCTGGACGCTCGCGCAAGCTGAACGCGCCGATATCGTGCAGAAGCCCGGCGACAAATATTTCAAACTTGTCATGGTCCGGCACTGCCAGCGCATCGGCCAACTGATACCCAAAGTAGGCGACCTGCATGTGATGGCATCCGATGACCGGATTCATCATATCCACGACTTTGGCGATGGCTGTCGCCAGATTGAAAATGTTCACTCTGCGTGTCTGCATGAACATGATCGCCTCGCTTTCATTCGACACAGAAAATCGGTCTTCCAAAGAAAACAGACGCTACAGTTCGTCCGGCCCGCTGGCCTTTGATGCTTTGTTTTTTGTTAAAAACACAAAGGGAACGGCCAAAGGCCCGAAAACGGCGCCCATAATCGCCCAAAATCTCGTGCTTGCTCCTCTTCCATCAACATTTTTGAAAGGAAGCCCGCTTTATTTTCAAGCCAGCTTTTGTCAATTGTCGCAATCTGACTGACGTTAATGACCGAATATTTTGCAAGTCCGCTCTCTTCACGTTTTAGCAGGACGTTGCCGGGCATTTCCGAGAGCCTTGTGTTGCTTGTAATACTCAGAACAATCACTGTCGCCAGCCTGCTTTGATTGAAATGGTTTTCCTGAACGATTAACACAGGTCGTTTCAAGGATGGCTCGGAACCCATCGACTCTCCGAGATCGGCCCACCATATTTCTCCAAGATTGATTTTTACCATTCTGAACTCGATAGAATAGGTTTGGCCGCAGCTCTCATTTGCGGATTCAATGACGTGTCAATGTTTTCGCAAATTTCATTGATTTTCTCAACAATCTCTTTTTTTTTTGTTCCGTTCAAGCTGTTTTTTTCTTTCCAGGCAGGACTTTAAATTCAAGGCGCGATGCCGAATGGATTTTTCGATTGCCATTGAATGCGATACCGGGATGCGGCGAAGAAGGGGATTGCGGTGACGCCTTTCATAAATGTGCATTCGTCCTGCGTGCCGGGAAAGGAATCGCGGGGCTATGTAGTGCCTGAACGAAAAAGCCGCAATTTCCAAGTCGAGTGAATCAGATTCATATTATATTGTCAACTCAGCCGCTTTTTTGATCTGACCACAGGCGAAGCTTCCTTTTTGGCAGCAAAACGTCCGATTTCGGGCGCAATTCTCCCTTTTCCTTTCTACTAAAACTTGTCGGGAGCCTAAAATTTCTATGCAGCCTTGGGCAACTTTTGCGCCTTGCTCCTTTTTCTTCGCTCGATTTCCTTCTTTTGCAGGACAGCGCCTATCTTGTGGAGATTGCGCGCGACTACCGCGAGACCTACGTAGCGTTCGAAACCGCGAATTCCGTGGTCGGGGCAACGGTCCAGCCCGCCCTTCTCCAACGCGTTGATAGACGACTCCACCGCCGAGTGCTTCCGGCGCGCTTCCACGAACTCCTCCGCGCTTTCTATTTTACTGGCGGCCGCCGACAGCCTTCCTTTTCTCGGAAGCACGACCTTGTCGAGAAGCTCTCCAAGCCGCTTCTGTTTGTAGGGGCTATGGAACCCCTTGTCGAAGATGCATCCGGTGAAGTTCTCGAACCGGCCTTGCACTTCCTCTACGACGGGTGGGCGGCGTTTCTCCAACACATGTGGAATATGCATGGTGTTGACTCCATCCAACGATGGTTCATTCGGGCAACCGATAAATCGCTCTATAACCGCGCCCTCCGGTTTCTGGTCAAGAATTGCGAATTCAATGCCGAGGGCACGCGTGCCGGAAGTGCCTATACTCATGAGGGGGCGATCTCCAAAATGGAAGTGAAGAAGCAAAATGGAATTCCCGGCCATGGGCAGGACAACCCGCAATTCGATTTCGGAGACCACGTGGTGGTAAAATATGGCGGAAATCTGTACGATCCGTCCTATGGCGTGGGTCCCTATGCCAACGACGCCCTCTATTTGGAGGCCGCGCTTTGCGGGCTTGGCAAGGGGCCCAGTATCCCCTTCTTCACCAAAGACAAAAAACAGCAAATACCGACGGAATGCGTCCCCTATGACAAAGGTTTCTCGGAATACACCATCGTTTTGAATCCGTTGGATATTGTGGCAAAGAGCTATAGGACGAACGGAGCCGCCCTTATGCCGTACTGCGTTTTTTTCGATTCGACCGGGTCGGTTCGGAAATATCCGAAAGACAAGAGCGAAGTCACAACAGGCATGTGGGCACTCGTAAGAACGACCACTGGATTCGAATCGTGGCAGATGGGCAAGACGATGACCCTCGGCGATATTGCTTTAAGGCATAGCAAGACAGAAGACGAGATCTTCAATCATGCCAAGAACGCCGCCGTTAAGCTCTTGCGCGGGAACAAAGGCGGACTGGAAACGGGCGATACCATTGTCGTGCCCAAAGATTTGGATCCCAATTGCTGGCTTGTGTTTGGACACGACATATAAACTGTTTTACTTTCGTGGCAATAATCTCGATTCTATCGTGCTGCCCGGGAGCCAAAATGGAAATAAATTTTCGCAATCTCAAAACGGACGATCCTGCGACGGTGACTGGTCTTAGGCTGGTCCAGCGATCCGGTCAACCCCATTTGCTGATTTCGCGGGGAACACAGCTTTTCGAGGCGCCGGTACCGGCTCCGAATGTAAAGGGCCCGGTTCAGTTTGCTGGAACCGGCGCCCTCGGCGGGCTTCCGTCATGGGACGCAAAGCCGTTGCAAAGCCAAAAGGGAGCATATGGGACGTTGTACGTCCGGACGGAAAGCACTGTGGCGTGGGCCATGTTTCGCTCCCCTGGTCCTCCGGCAGATTCCCGCCTTCACTTCGAAACCTTCGCTGTCTACGACCATCCGCGGTTTGTCAAGGGCCAACGGCCGGATCAATGGTCGGTTACCGCTGTGAAGTACGCCGACGGAGCATCCATTCCCGTCATTTTTCCCCGTGGCGGTATCGGACCTGCCAATCCTCCCGAAATACCCGTCGGAAAATACGCACATCCCATCCAGGATGCCCGTTTGGCATATTTCGATGGGACTTCTGGCTGTTTTTGCTGATGAAAGAGCCTGGCGCGATTTCTGCTCCGAAGTTCCTCGAGCTGCCTTCCGGGCGTCAAATGCCGGCGGTTCTCAATGCAGTCCCTCTCGATGCGGCGCTCGAGTCCACCGGCACGCTCACGCGAGTTTTTGGCGCGACTCCGATCTACGAGTTCGACATTGACGCGACCCCGGATGGGCGCCTGGCCATCGTCGCAACCACCGAGCAGGGAATCATACTTGCGCACGACGCCCTCGAGCCAAGCAAGCCCATGCCTCCGGAATCCTGGCAAACAGTAAAATTGCAGGATCTTCTGGTGTCGCCTTCGGTGCTGGTAAGCGGCGGAGCCTAGCTTGTGGGGGCGATCGCAAATTTGGGATCGCCTCAGGCATATGTTGCTTACGGCGCGGTGCCGTATTGACAAGCATGGGGTCTTGAAAAGGAAGACGGCGGGTTTGCATCCATCAAGCGGGCCAGCGACGACCCGGTCGTAAAGAGCATGGTCGAAGAAGGGCTGCCGTTGGGCGGCCTTTGGCACAGCGATTATCAGGACGCAGGGTAGGGCGATGTGTTTCGAAATCCTCGTCCAGGACCAGTCCGGCAAAAGGGCGCTTGATATTATACCGACGATAGTAGGGCGGAGGTGTCATTCCGCCCTACCGATGGTTTACTTATCGACGTTTTTTTCCAGAATAGGGTCGGTAAACATCACATGCCCGTGCAATTCCCCCCAAGTCCCGTCGGTGCGACGATTTTTGCCGATATAAATGGTATATAGCTTTGTATCGCCGTTTGACTTGCCGGAAACCTGCGCGGACACATAACGGGTTACCCGGTGCTGCAGGGCCGTGCGGGTGGTATCGGTCCACTCGACCACGCTCTCCTCTTTCCAGTCGGGGCTGATAACGGTGGTCCTCAGGAGTTTAATGCCCGGAGATTTTTTCTGTAAAATTTCTTCGGCCTTTTCCTTGATATCGTCCTTTTCCCCGCCTGAAAATTTGTCGGGGATCATGCGGGTTTCGGACACACGCGCCTCGATCACTTTTCCATTCTTCTCTACGATGGACCGATATTCCTTGTCAAGCGCGACCACCTGCGCGTTGTCTTTGCCCAGCAGACCGGCGGCGCTGTCCAGAGAACGGCGGGCATCTTCGAACGCATCTTTGGACATGGGAAGAGGCGCATCTCCCGACCCGATTTTTTTCGTCTCCTCGTCCACGCGCTGCCCCAGATACTCTAATTTCTGATCGGCCTCGCCAAGGTACATCTTTGCCATGCTCGCGCATGACTCGTCAAAGGTTCGCACCTGATATTCCAGATCTTTGACGATATCCTTCAATTCATCGGTCGCGCTTTCGCCCGGCCCGGACTGTCTATACGCTTCCAGATCGGCCTTGACGTCGGTGTATATCCTTAAAAATACGACGGGCCTTTCAACTGTGTTCTTGGACTTCGTGTCGGAAGGCCTCGTCGAGGATGTCTCTCAGAGTATGGGCGAGGTGTCGGATAGTCACGGGCTTGCTCAGGTACCTGATCCTGCCGAGGTCCTTGATGTCCTCCGAAAAGGAGATATACCCGGAACAGATGACGATGGGGAGGTTCGGCCGGATTCCCCGGATTTTCCTGCTCAGTTCGATGCCTGTCATCATGGGCATGGTGAGGTCGGTTATCACGACGTCGTACACATCCGGGTCGGCGGACAGGCGTTCCCATGCGGCGGTGCTCTCCAGGAATGCGTCGACCTGGTATCCGAGGCTTTTCAGCAGGGTTTCGCTGGAGTGGATGAGCGCCTCTTCGTCATCCACCAATAGTATCCGTTCCGACCCGCGCGGAAGCGGTCCATGAGCGTAATCCTCCTCGTGACGAATATTCGAGTGCAACACCGGGAAATAAATGGAAAAGGTGCTTCCCTTGCCTTCAACGCTGGAAACGGCGAGAACGCCGGCCAGGCTCTTGACGATGCCGTGGACTGCCGACAGGCCGAGTCCGGTGCCTTCCCCCTGCGGTTTGGTGGTAAAAAAGGGATCGAAGATCCGGCTCATGATCCCCTCCGGAATGCCGGTGCCGGTATCGGACACCTGGAGGCGCAGATACACGCCCGGGTCTATTTCCGAATGCGGCCTGGGCTGATCCGCGTCGATCTCCACTTCCTCCAATCCTATATGCAGCACTCCGCCCTTTTCCCTCATGGCATAGCCTGCGTTGGTGCAGAGGTTCATGGTGATCTGGTGGATCTGGGTGGAGTCCCCCAGGATGGCGGCGGAACTGGTCAGTGTCTCCTGGATTTCGATCGTGGAAGGCAGCGAGGCGCGCAACAGGTTCAGCGCCTCTTTGACCACGTACTTGGGGATAATGGGTTTCCTGTAGGGGTCTGTCTTGCGGCTGAAGGCCAGGATATGCTTGACCAGGTCACTCGCTCGTTCGGCGGCTTTAAGGATCTCCCCCAGGTATCGTTCCTGTTGTTCCCGGCCGCAGGTGGAATCGAGCGCCAGATCCGAATACCCGAAGATGGCGCTCAGGATATTGTTGAAATCGTGGGCAATACCGCCGGCAAGAGTGCCCACGGCCTCCATTTTCTGCGCCTGTTGCAGCTGGGCCTGGAGCCTCGCCTGTTCCTCCTCGGCCCTGCGCAACATGCTCACGTCTTGCAAAACAGCGGCGATGCAGTCGTTGCCCGCGTAGCGAATGCGCCTGGCGGACACAACCGTGTCCAGCGGGGTCCCGTCCTTCAATAGAAACTTGACGGCATGCCCCACGCATTCGCCATCATCCCCGATCATTTCCTCGATACCGGCCCAATCCCCCCGGTCGAAAAAGAGATTTCGGTCGCCAATACCGCGTCCGATTATGTCGTTTTTGAAATGGCCGGAGAGATAGAGAAGGCCTTCGCTGACTTCAAGCAGATTCCCGGTTTCGATCTCCGAGATGAACATGGAGAGCGCCGGGCTCTGCAGAATCGTCCGGTATTTTTCCTCGCTTTCCTTGAGCGTGATCTCCGCCTTCTTTCGTTCCGTGATATCGCGGATGGATTCGATGGCGCCGATGATGCGGCCGCTTTCGTCGTACAGGGGAGCGGCCACGTTCCAAAGCCAGGTTTGCCCCCGACCGCAGAAATCGGACATGTACGTTTCGGATACCAGTTTATCGCCTTCCCTTCTGATGAACTGGTACTGGGAGGATATTTGTTCGTTGAAGTCGATGACCAGGTCGATCATCACAGGCCGTCGTTGACCGTAAAACGGGATGGCATATTCATAATCGCCTTTGCCCACTACCTCCGAGGCCTTGACGCCGGTTAGGGCCACCAAGGCCTGATTCCAGGCGATGAGGGTCCCCTTGTCGTCAATCACCATGGTGGCGTCGGGAAGAAACTCGATCATCTGCGCCCATCGGCGCTCGCTTTGCCGCAGGGCCTTTTCCGCCAGTTTCATTTCGGTGACGTTTCGCAGCGATTCGATAGCCCCGATGGGGTTTCCCTCGGCGTTTTGCAGCATTCTCGCCGTGGCGGCGACGTATACGCCGCCGTTTAGCAATTGGTGGAAGGCCTCGGAGACCAGGACCCCATCTTTCCTCCGCTTGATGGAAAGATACTGGTCTGCATATTGATCGACCCATTCAAGCGCTATGTTCGCCAGGACTGGCCGCCTTACTCCGTAAAAGGGCAGGGAATATTCGTAATCGCCTTTGCCTATCATGCTTTCGGCGCTGATACCGGTAAGTTCTGCAATCGCACGGTTCCAGGCCGTCACGTGTCCCCGGTTGTCGATCACGAAGGTAGGATCTGGCAGGAATTCCAAGACTTGATGGAGGCTGTAGTAGGCGTTCTTCAGAGCCTCTTCCGCCTGCTTCCGATTGGATACGTCGCGCGTCGCGCCTACCGCGCCGACGGGGTTTCCGTTCCTGTCCCGGATCAGCGCGACCTTGACTTCGGTCCAGATGTCCGCTCCTTCCTTGCGCCGCATTTTCACCATGACGGTCTTGGGACTGCGGCTTTGCGCGCCTTCTGTGACATTGGCTTCACGGTCGATCTCCGCCAACTTGGAGGCGATGTTCAGGCAGTCGGGGGAAATGCTGTGCTCGAAGGGCTGCCCGATGAGTTCTGCTGGATTGTATCCCAGCAGTTTTTTTACGGAGGGGCTCGCGTAGGAGTAGTTGAAATTCAGGTCCAGGGCGAAAAGGACGTCCTCTACGTTTTCAACCAGAAAACGGTATCGGTCGTCTTCGGGCGCTGTCTCTTCCGCAGCCGGGGATGCGTCGGCGGTGTCATGATCGCGGGTCAACCGGTCAGTGCCGCCGCAGGATTCGGCGAGCCGGGACTCGAGTTCGGCTATGCGGTTTTTGAGGAACGTTGTTTCGGATAGCATCCGGCGAACGAGCCAGATGCCGGGCAACAGGAGAAGGAGCAGCGCCGCACCAGCTCCCGACATGATCCACATAACACCCACTAAGATACCTCCTGAACCGGCCATCGGCAGGTGAGCCGCCCTTGATGTTCCGAATCCCCGTTTGTTTGTTCGGTCTGGCTCTAATCCTGTTCCAGTTCCTATTCCTGTTGCTGTTCCATGCTGATCTATTACCGTTAGACCGAGTTGTACTGCCAACTGATGGAGAGGCCCCGTTTCACCTTCAGCGCCTTGTAAAGAAAACGCGGCAGTGTGTTTCGCATAAAATCTTAAAATGGGAACTGGCTTTTTGTCAACGGAAATATAATGAAACGGGGCCTTTGTATAGGGGTTGCCGGTACCCGTTCGCCGTCAATTGAAATGCGCCGGCGTTATTGGTGTCCACGGACACCGCGTCGATCGAATCCGCCGTGACGATATCCAACCCCCCGGGCGACCCCGCCGGGTCCCAATCGGCGTCTGCGAACCATGAACCCGACGAGACGCCGATTTTTCCTGGTTATAACGGATTTGGGGGAGCGGCAATGCGTAGGTTGGGTTGAGCGGGTTTCACGTTGGGTTTCGCTTGCTTCCCAACCATTTCGCGCGCCGTATCTGTTTGTTTGATAGAATTCCGTAGCGAAACCCAACAATTGACGACGCTCAACCCAACCTACATTCCACCCGCCCCCAAATCCGCTATAACCAGGATTTTTCGTACCGGCAAGACCGAGAAGACGCCGGCCGATGCGCCTGCTCCGCTATCGTTGTCCAGGACGACCTGCCAGTTGTCTCCCGCCCCGGTTTCTTTCCCGGCCGTGCCGGCGAGGGTATCGGAGCGGGACCGGAGCAGCGTGCCCACCATTTCAATCCCGCTGGCACCGTCCGCATAGGATTACCGAACTTCCTTAATCGCAAAGAATGAAATTGACAATACATCACTTTTTTAGCACGCTGTTCGACGCATTCGGATTTCTGGCCGACTGCTTGAAATCCGGGGTCGAGGAGGCTTGCGATCTTCGCGGACGGGGAGGGTTCGAACGAATTCGCTCCCAGGGGCAGGACGGCCCCGTGGAAATCGATGTTTACTACAAGGAGGACGGAAACGCCCGCCCGATCACCTGCGAACTGTCCATCGGCTTGGACAAAACGGCAAGGCCCTATGTCCAAAAGGAGAGGCTTCGCCAAAGAAGAAAGGGACAAAAGCACGGATGGCCCTTCTCGTTTCTTGTGCTCAACGAGGGCAAGGGCGTCGTCTGGAAAGGAGACGCGGCAGGAAGGCAGATCGACGAAGGCAAGGAACAGCTCGACCTGTTCGGGCTCATCGACTCCATCCGGAAAGAAGACGACCGGGAGGAAAGCAGGGAAACCGAAGCCGTGGAGCTGGAGGACAAGCGAAAACTGGGAATCGCGACCCTCGGGTCGCTGAAGCAGCATCCTATAATTTCCGCTTTTCGACGCTTCATCGAAGGATGGTACCTGAGCTATTTTACCCCGGACGCCGCCAGGGGGCTGCCTTTGGCGGGACCCCAAAGGCATTTGAACATCCACGGGGACAATCTGGGAAACGTGGTCCAGTTCATGGAACGGGAACATCCCAGGCGGTTTCACTCGATACGACCCGGTCGTCAAGAGCATGGTCGAAGAAGGGCTGCCGTTGGGCGGCCTTTGGTACAGCGATTATCTGGACGCGGGGTAGGGCGATGCATTTCGAAATCCTCGTCGAACACCAGTCCGGCAAAAAAGCCGTTTGAAAAGCCTATCCCAACGCAAGGAAGAATGTTTTGAAAAATTATGCCATCGAAAGCATATGCTGCACCTGGGAAGAGTTTCCATTCCCTTGAAGGCCGCGATATGGTAGAATGCCAAAATTGAACCATATGGATTTTCATAGGCCGATATACAACTATTGATTGGCTGAGAAAACAATCGAACTTTTTGAATTTGTGAATGCAGCTTTTCCAATACGGGGCTTATAATAATCAAAAGAGACACTGTTAAAAGGAAATGAGGAGGCAAAAGGTTTGAAATGAAGGTCGTCCATGTAAATACCGAACTGCCTTTCGAGGAACTGCTCAAGGCTGTCGGGCAATTGAGCGGCGAAGAGCTGGAGAAGCTGATGAGGGAGGTCGTTTCGCGAAGGGCCAGGCTGATGGCTCCGAGTTTTTCCGAAAAGGAGACCGTGCTTCTGGAGAAAATAAACAAAGGCTTTCCTCAGGGGATGCGCAAAAGGTTCGCCGAGCTGGACCGCAAGCGCAAAGCCGAAAAACTCTCGCCTTTGGAACAAGAGGAACTGGCAAAACTGACTGACAAAATCGAAGACTTCAATGCCGAACGCATTGGCTTTATGGCGCAGCTTGCCCGTTTGAAAGGAGTGTCTATGTCGGAATTGGTCAAAGAGTTCGAGCTTGAAAATAGCTGACATGGCTGAGAAAAGATTGTCTTCGGAAGTTAGAAACTTCGTTGCGAATCGGGCCGGGCATTGTTGCGAATATTGTCGCTCCCAGGAAAAGTTCGCTGTGCAATCCTTCTCGATGGAACATATAATTCCTCTGAGCAAAGGCGGCAAAACAAAGCCCGAAAATCTCGCTTTCGCCTGTCAAGGTTGCAACGCCCACAAGTACAACAAGGTCGAGGGCATCGATCCGGTAACAGAAAATTCGGTGGCCTTGTTTCATCCAAGACGACAGAAATGGAAAGACCATTTCAAATGGAGCGCCGATTTCGCATCTATCATTGGGATTACCCCCTCGGGCCGAGCAACAGTAGAAGCTTTGAAGCTTAACAGGAAAGGCCTGGTGAATTTGCGAAAGGTCCTCCTTGCCATGGGAGAACACCCACCCGAAGAGTAGGCGATTGCGAGCTTCCCATTCTCGAAGATCATCAGCGTATTCGGCAAATGGACGGCTACGTATACTGCTGGCCCGATAATGAGCATTTCCAACTATCCAGGAATCATCTGCCCCCACAATAATGTCGAGGTGACAAAGAACTACCTGTGCGAAAACAATTCGGACATTCTAAATCGGATGCCAAAAGATTCTTCTTGAATTAGCCCATCGATTCGTTTAGTATCCGCCCGTATCGTTCGAAGCTGGGATTTTTTTAGCTCGTCGAAACCTCAACGATTCAAACGACCGGGAGGATGCATGAACTTGCCGACAATATTCGAAACCTGCCTGCCCAGGCCGGAAATTCTCGCGGGGGAACTCCCGGATTCCATTTTCGCCCCAGACCTCCGGGACGTGGTTTCCGGAAACGCAAATAAGGCTTGCTTACCGGGGGTGTCGGAAATCGCGACAGAGCAATGAAGATCATCGACAACATCAATTCTTTGCTGGGAGACGATCTTAAAGATTTCATACGTCCCAAATCAAAGCTCAAAATAGCGGCGGCCTGTTTTTCGATCTATGCCTACGAGGCTTTGAAATCGGAAATGTCGAAGATCGAATCATTGGAATTCATTTTCACAGCCCCGACCTTCATACCCGACGAAGTTACCGATAAAATGAAAAAAGAGCGTCGCGAGTTTTTCATTCCCAAGGCTGCCCGCGAACGCAGTCTGTATGGCTCGGAGTTTGAAATACAGCTTCGCAACAAGCTCACCCAAAGGGCGGTCGCTCGCGAATGCGCCGAGTGGATGACCAGAAAGGCCCGGTTTCGGTCGAACAAATCCAAGTCTCCAATGCAGCAGCTCGCTTGTATCCAAGGCCCCGACCGGGACGTCGCTTATATGCCTCTGCACGGCTTCACGGCGGTGGATTTGGGATACCAACAGGGAGATGCCGTTTCAAATATCGTAAACCGTTTCGACGAACCCGAGTTCACTCCGACCTACTTGCAGCTCTTCGACCAAATCTGGAACGACCCCGACAGACTCGAAGATGTGACGGAGGTTATTTGCGATCATATCGCATCGGTTTATCGGGAAAATTCCCCCGAGCGAATTTATTTCCTGATTCTCTACAACATTTTCAACGATTTTTTAAACGACATCGACGAAGATGTCTTGCCCAACGACCGGACAGGCTACCTCGATACGATGGTCTGGAAAAAGCTTTTCAACTTTCAGCGGGATGCCGCCATCGGAATCATCAACAAGCTGGAAACATACAACGGCTGCATCTTGGCCGACAGCGTGGGGCTCGGAAAGACCTTCACGGCCCTCGCCGTTATAAAATATTACGAGCTTAGAAACCGCTCGGTGCTTGTGCTGTGCCCCAAGAAGCTTTCCGACAATTGGTTGAACTTCAACAGCAATCTTACGACCAATCTTTTCGCCAAGGATCGCTTCAACTACGACGTACTGTGCCATACGGACCTCTCTCGAACCTCGGGCGAGTCGTTCGGCATTCCCCTGAACCGGGTCAACTGGGGCAACTATGATTTGGTCGTCATCGACGAATCCCACAATTTCAGAAACAATCCCGCTGTCAGGGAAAGAGAAACACGCTATCAAAAATTGATGAACCAGGTTGTTCGGCAAGGGGTGAAAACCAAGGTCCTGATGCTGTCGGCCACTCCCGTAAACAACCGCTTCAACGATCTTCGCAATCAACTGGCCTTGGCCTACGAAGGCGATTCCGAGAAACTGAGCAAGAAGCTTCGTACAGGAAGGACCGTGGAAGAAATTTTCAGAAACGCACAGGCAGTGTTCAATCGATGGTCGAAATTGGACCCCGGACAGCGCACGGCCAGAGCGATTCTGGATTCCCTGGATTTCGACTTTTTCGAGCTTTTGGATAGCGTCACCATCGCACGTTCCAGAAAGCACATTCAGACTTTTTACGATACAAGCGACATCGGCCCGTTCCCGGAGCGCCGCAAGCCCCTTTCGTTTCATTGCCCGCTTACCGAACGTGCGGGTGTGATGGGCTTCGACGATATTTTCAAACAGCTCTCGATGCTCAAACTCGCCGTCTACGCGCCCATCAGCTACATCCTTCCCAGCAGGCGCAAAAAATACGAGGACTTGTACGACACGCTGGTCGAGGAGGGCAAGGGAAAGCTGAGGCAAATCGACCGGGAAAAAAGTCTCCAGGCCCTGATGACGACCAACCTGCTCAAGCGCCTGGAAAGCTCGGTGGAAGCATTCCGCCTTACTTTGACCGGGCTGCATGGCAACCACACCCGAACGTTGGAAAAAATCCATTCTTTTCAAAAAACGGGCGGTTCGGGCAGCGTTTCCGACTGGACCGACGGTCTGGAGGATCTCGAAGCAGACGAAGACGACATCCCTGTTTTCGGCGGCGGCGAAATAGGGGGCAAGGTGAAAATCAATCTTGCGGACATGGACCTGTTGTCGTGGGAGCACGACCTGAGCCGCGATCTGGAAATAATCGACGCCCTGCTGGATTCGATGGGAAAAGTCACGCCCGAAGACGATTCGAAGCTTACACATCTCAAAGCTCTTGTCTCGAATAAAATTGAAAATCCCATCAACGACGGCAATAAGAAAATTCTGATCTTCACGGCATTTGCCGACACGGCGAATTATCTGTATAAAAACCTGGCTGACGATCTCCTGGCCGAAAAAGGGGTGCATACGGGAAAAGTCACCGGAAACGACTCGCCCGTATCGACCCATAGAAAACGTTACGACTATCAGTCGTTGCTGACTCTTTTTTCGCCCCGGTCAAAAGAAAGGCAACTTGTCATGCCCCGGGAATCCCTGGACCTGGAAATGCTGATCGCAACGGATTGTATTTCCGAAGGCCAAAACCTCCAGGATTGCGACTATCTGGTCAACTACGACATTCACTGGAACCCGGTCCGCATTATCCAGCGTTTTGGCCGTATCGACCGAATCGGTTCCGTCAACAAGACCATTCAGCTGGTAAACTACTGGCCCGATATTTCCCTCGATGAATACATCAATCTCAAGGAACGGGTCGAAAACAGGATGATGATTGCCGATGTGACCGCCACCGGTGACGACAACGTTCTCACGGCCAAAAGCAACGATGTGGCCTTCAGAAAAGAGCAACTGCGACGATTGCAGGACGAGGTGATCGAACTCGAAGACATCAAAACCGGCGTATCCATCACCGATCTCGGTCTAAACGATTTTCGGATGGACTTGCTCAACTATGTGAAAACCCACGGCGACCTTGCCAACGTACCCAACGGATTGCATGCCGTCGTGCCTGCCGATCCCGAACGCAAACTTTTTCCAGGCGTGATATTCGCACTTCGCAACCGAAACGACGCCATCAACATCGACCAGCAAAACAGGCTCCATCCCTACTACCTTGTCTATATGGCCGACGACGGGCAGGTCCTGATCGAACACACGGAGGTCAAATCGTTGCTCGACCTCGTGCGCTCCAGTTGCAAGGGGCACCCGGAACCGTTCCCAGACGTCTGCCGCTTGTTCAACCGGCGGACCGACGAAGGGCGCGACATGAAAAACTATTCGGACTTGCTCGGCGCCTCGATCCGTTCCATGATCGACGTCAAAGAGGAAAAGGACATCGACAGCCTTTTTACCGGAGGAAGAACCACCGCGCTGGTGAATGCGATCGAAGGGCTCGACGACTTCGAACTTGTGGCCTTTCTTGTCATAGTGAAAGGTGAAAATTGAATTGCTTTTCTTTTCCTGAGAGCTGCGCTTTCGGACGGGTACTGCCCAAGAACAAAATCTATGAGCACGGAAAGCCCGGAACGGCGGTTAAAAAACTCTTTGTCCGCCAAGTGGAACAGATTGTCTGGCAATACAAACTCGCCCCCGAGACTGTCAACTTGAAAGGGACTCGGCATGTGCCGGAAATACAGGTGTTCGGCATTGCCCTTAAATCGGAAGAGCTTAAAACCGATGTGTTGTGCTGCATCGACCGTGCGATCCCCTTCCCGATCTTATTTGAACTTCGGTATGGCGGCAAAATCAAGGGTATTGCCGCTTACAAGCGGCCAAGCGAATCGGACGGGACCAAATGGGTCCTCGGCGATTATTTCGAAACCGACTGGATGCCAGACGATATGGCGCGAGACCCGCTGCCGATTGTTTTCGATCTTGAAGCATTGTACGAAAGCTTGCTGAGAGCTTTGATGCCCTTTCCTTCTTTCCCGGGCGAAGGCTTGCAGGCGAGCGTGGAAAGGATGGAACATATTCGCACAAAACAGCGGGAGGTGGAAAAATGCGAAGCGCGCTTGCGAAAAGAGAAACAATTCAACCGCAAAGTGCAGATCCATTCGGAACTTCGCGAACTCAAACATAAACTTGAAAATCTGATCCGCCCCTCGGCGGCTATCGTGAAATAGAGGACGATCGCAATGGAAAAAATGAAAATGCACTCTCCGAACCTGACCCGGGAGAACATTGGCAGGATACGCGAGCTTTTCCCCGGTTGCGTTGCCGAAGCCCGCGATGAAGACGGAAAACTGAGATTGGCAGTGGATTTCGACCAGCTGCGGCAAGAGCTTTCGGAAACAATCGTGGAAGGCCCCCAGGAACGCTACTGCCTCAATTGGCCCGGCAAGAGAGAGGCTTTGCTATCTGCAAATGCTCCCATTGCCAAAACGCTTAGGCCGTGCCGGGAAGAAAGCTTGGATTTCGATACCACCAGGAACCTCTTCATCGAGGGGGATAACTTGGAAGCGCTGAAGTTGCTGCAAGAGACCTATCTCGGCAAGATCAAGATGATATACATCGACCCGCCGTATAACACAGGAAACGACTTCATCTATGATGACGATTTCGCTGAAAGCACAGATGCATTTTTTATACGATCAAATCAAAAAGACGATGAGGGAAATCGTCTTGTCGCGAACACAGAGTCAAATGGGAGATTCCACTCGGATTGGCTTTCTATGATGTATCCGAGGTTAAAACTGGCAAGGAATTTGCTGGGCGGTGATGGCGTCATTTTTATCAGCATAGACGATCACGAGGTGCATAGCCTTAAAAGAGTATGCTCAGAAATTTTTGGGGAAGAAAATTTCATTGCTCAAATAGCTGTTCAGCTCAATCCGCGAGGACGGCATCTCGATAAGTTTGTTGCAAAGACCCATGAGTCGATACTGATTTTTGTCAAAGATGCCATGAACGAAGACGCAATCTATGGCATTGAAAAGGAAGGTCGCATGGTTAAAGAATACAATCGTGAGGACGAAAGAGGACGATATAGATTGTTGGGCTTAAGGAACAGAAATCAGTCCTTCAACCCAATTACGCGGCCCAAGCTATATTTTCCACTCTATGTTTGTCCCGACGACGGCACGGTTTCTCTTACAAAAAAATCAATTTTCAAAGATGAAGTTTGGCCGGACGCGCCGGACGGCGTAAAAACCTGTTGGACTTGGGGTAAGGAAAAAGTCGCCAAGGAAAATAATTTGCTTATTGCCGAGAAGACAGGGGACGAATGGCGCATTTACAGGAAGGACTACCTTGTTGGAAAAGACGGCAAAAAGGCAAAGACCCTTGTTAAATCAATCTGGCTTGAAAAAGAAATTTCAAACGATTTTGGCCGAAAAGTAGTGAAGGAGCTTTTCGGAGCTGCTGTTATGGACTTTCCAAAATCGACGGAATTGATGCGAAAACTTGTTCAAATCGGAACGGGGGAAACGGGTTTTGTTATGGATTTTTTCGCCGGTTCCTCCACTACAGCTCATGCCGTCATAACTCAAAATGCAAATGATGGGGGTTGCAGAAATTTTATAATGGTCCAGCTACCGGAAATATGCGGAAATAAAACGACCGCATTTAGGGCTGGATTCACAACAATCACGGAACTTGGAAAAGAACGCATCAGACGGGCAGGGAAGAAAATAATTAACGCCGAATACAACGAAACGTGGAATCGAGATATCGGATTCCGAGTATTAAAAATCGATTCATCCAACATGGCCGACGTTTATTATACGCCGGATGGCATCGAGCAGGGCCAGCTGCAGATGTTCACGGACAACATAAAACCGGACCGTACGCCGGAAGACTTGTTGTTCCAGGTTTTGTTGGATTGGGGCGTGGATTTGTCCCTGCCGGTTCGAAAGGAAACCATACAGAAAAAGTCCGTGTTCTTTGTAAATGAAAACGCGTTGGTCGCCTGCTTCGATACCGGGGTGAACGAAGAGCTGGTGAAAGAGTTGGCACGGTTCGAGCCCTTGCGCGTCGTATTCCGCGACAATGGTTTTGCATCCGATTCCGTAAAAATCAATGTCGAACAGATTTTCAAGCAAATGTCGCCTGGTACTGAAGTGAAATCGATATGAGAAAGAACGGAGACTGCACCGAGAATAACGAAAAGGAGTCGCCAGGGGGCGAAATCATACTCTATCGTGCCGAGGACGGGCGGGTAAGGTTGGAGGTGCGACTTCAAGATGAGACGGTCTGGTTGACGCAACCCCTTATGGCGAAGCTTTTTCAGACAACACAGCAGAATATAAGCCAGCATATTAAAAATATTTACGATGAAGGGGAACTGGAACCGGGGGCAACTCACAAGAAATTCTTGTCGGTTCGTCTGGAGGGCGACCGCCAAGTCCGGAGAAGCTTGGATTTTTACAACTTGGATATGATAATTTCCGCGTTGCGAAAAGCACATGGAGAATACGAAAAATTTAGATCAAGACAGCTTGACGAGCCTACTGATGTAGAAAAAGACTTCATCCGGGCGGAAAAGGAATTCAAACGAATCGAAGCATCCAAAAAGAAACGGAGAAAAATAGAATGAGCAATACGGATTTGGTTCACTCGTCTTTTAAAAGTCCTCCGGTTTATACCAGTTCCCCCTATTTGAGTCCTTCGTTTTTTCATTGGTCGAGATGGGAGGATAGGGCATGAAGCTGAAGTTCAAAGTCCAGCCTTTTCAGACCAGCGCCGTCGAATCCGTGGTCGATTGTTTTTCAGGACAGGTCGGCACCGAAGGGATTGCGTATCGGATTGATCCCGGCATGGTGAAAAGCAAGTCCGGCCAGGTCCAGCCATCGATCTATGAAATGCAAGGCTTTAAAAACGCGGCCGTTCAGTTGACAGAGGCCCGGCTAATCGAAAATATCCATGCGGTCCAACGAAGGCAGAACCTCGCGCTTTCAGACAAACTTGCGATCAGCGCGGGCTGCAAGGTCAACCTCGATGTCGAGATGGAAACCGGCACGGGCAAGACCTATTGTTACATCAAGACGATCTTCGAGATGAACAAGCGCTATGGATGGGCCAAGTTCATTGTCGTGGTGCCAAGCATAGCCATCCGCGAAGGCGTTTACAAATCGTTGGAAATCACTGCGGAACATTTCACCGAAACCTACGGCAAAAAGGCCCGTTTTTTCATCTACAATTCCAAACAGCTGCATCGCCTGGAGAGCTTTTCGTCCGACTCGGGCGTAAACGTCATGGTCATCAACATCCAGGCGTTCAACGCGACGGGAAAGGAAAACCGGCGCATCTACGAAGAGCTGGACGATTTCCAGTCCCGGAGACCCATCGATGTGATCAGCGGGAACCGTCCCATCCTGATTCTGGACGAACCGCAAAAAATGGAAGGCAAAAAGACCCTTGACGCCCTGGCCAAATTCAAGCCGCTGATGATTCTTCGCTACTCGGCAACCCACCGCACCACTCATAACAAGGTCCATCGCCTCGACGCCTTGGACGCATATAACCAGA
The DNA here is from genome assembly GCA_963674505.2 of Desulfobacterales bacterium. Taxonomy (GTDB): domain Bacteria; phylum Desulfobacterota; class Desulfobacteria; order Desulfobacterales; family SKZT01. The sequence continues at coordinate 2,082,344 of CAXXIG010000001.1, read as the reverse complement.
AGCTTGTAAAAAAGATCGCCGTGCGGGGCATTTCCGTAAAAGGCTTGGCGGGAACCAACGCCTACCTTTATTTGGAGTGCATTGAGATATCGAAGAAGGCCCCGGTGGCCCGCATTGAAATGGAGGTGCGCCAGGGCAAAGGCATCAAGCGCATCGTGAAGCGTTTGGAAAAAGGCAGGGATCTGTTTGTCGAGTCGAACGAACTCGATCAATACAAAGGCTTTGTGATTGCCCAAATCGACGCGAACAACGACACGGTCGAATTCACCAACGGCCAGGTCTTGTCTGCAGGCGACGCTACCGGCGACGTGACTGAATCCACAATCCGTAGAATTCAAATCCGCGAAACCGTCAAAGCGCATTTCGAGAAAGAAAAGAAGCTGTTCTCGCAAGGCATCAAGGTCCTGTCGCTCTTTTTTATCGACGAGGTCGCAAAATACAGAGACTACGGCCAGGCCGACGATAAAGGCGAATATGCCCGGATTTTCGAGGAAGAGTACGAGCGGATCAAATCGGAATACTTGAGCGAACTGCCGTTGGACAATGCGGAGTACCGAAAATATCTCGACGATATCGCCATTGGCCGCACCCACAACGGGTATTTTTCCATAGACAAAAAAAAACGGCTTGTGGACCCAAAGGTTAAAAAGCGCGGAGAAGAGGCAGGACTGTCGGATGATGTCGATGCCTACGATCTGATTCTCAAAGACAAAGAACGGCTGCTTTCCATGGAGGAGCCTGTGCGTTTTGTTTTTTCGCATTCGGCATTGCGAGAAGGCTGGGACAATCCGAACGTGTTCAACATGTGCATGCTCAAGCACAGCGACAATACCATTTCGCGTCGCCAGGAAGTGGGCCGGGGCTTGAGGTTGGCGGTGAACAACAACGGAGACCGAATAGACCATCCGGCTTACGTGCATGATATCAACATCTTGACCGTGGTGGCCGGCGAAAGCTACAGAGATTTTGTGGCCAACTTGCAGCGCGAGATCGGCGATTCCCTTTCGGCCCGTCCAAGGAAAGCCGACGAGGCTTATTTTACGGGCAAGACGTTCGCGACCGATACCGGTCCGTTGGAAATAACGCTGGCCATGGCCAAACAAATCTACAAATACCTGCTGAAAAACGATTATACCGACGATGCCGATCAAGTCGCCGAAGAATATCACAAAGCCAAAGCGGAAGGTAAGCTCGCTGCGTTGCCACATGATCTCGAACCGTATGCCAGTCAGATTTACGCTCTGATCGACAGCGTCTTCAGCGAATCCCAGCTGCCGGATGTTGGCGACGACCGCAAACCCAAACTCAACCCGTTGAACGCCAATTTCGAAAAGAAGGCTTTCAAGGAGCTTTGGAACCGAATAAACCGAAAGGCCGTCTATCGCGTGGAGTTCGACTCGAACGAGCTTGTTAAAAACAGCATCCGCGCGCTCGATCGAGAGTTGAGAGTCACCCCTTTGCAATACACCGTTCAAGGGGGCGAACAAGTCGATCGGACGACTTACGACCAGTTGAAGGCCGGCAAGGGGTTCGAAATCAAAGAAACCGCCACGGAAGAGTACAACGCCTCGATTCGGTCGATGGTCAAGTACGATCTCTTGGGCAAGCTTGCGGAGAACACGCAGCTGACCCGCAAAACCATCGCCGATATTCTATCCGGCATTCTGGTTGCGGTATTCAAGCAATTCAAACAGAATCCGGAGCATTTCATAGCCGAGGCTTGCCGTTTGATCAACGAGCAGAAGGCCACTGTCATTATCGAACGCCTGAGCTACGACGAGATAGAAGATGTCCACGAAACCGATATTTTCACCGCTGGCCAGAGCAAGCAGGATTTCACAAAGGCGGGCGACAAACTGAAGAAGCACATCTACGACTATGCCGTCACCGATTCCAAAGTGGAGCGGGAATTTGTCGAAGAAATGGATGCCAGCGCAGAAGTGGTGGTCTACGCGAAACTCCCCCGAGGGTTTCTAATACCGACTCCGGTCGGCGACTATAACCCGGACTGGGCCATTTCGTTCAAAGAGGGCACGGTCAAGCACATATATTTCGTCGCCGAAACAAAAGGTTCCATGTCAACCCTGGAGTTGCGGGAAATAGAAAAAACAAAGATAGAGTGCGCGAGGAAGTTCTTCGAAGAAATAAACCGCAAGATAAACCCGGAAAAGGTAAAATACGATGTGGTGACAAACTTCGGGAAGCTGATGGAGATTGTCGGAGTTGGGGGGCGTTAAAAACAGGCTGGCAAACAGAACTGTTTTGGATTCATCCAATTCGAGAGATGGAAAAATGAAACGTGTCAAGCTTTGGACCATCGGAAAAAGAAACGGGAGCGGGACATGGACTGCCGTCGATGTTACGCGCGTGGAAAATGCGGATACCGAAAGCCTGTTGGAGTCCCTTCTTACGGATTCTCCGCAACTGCTCATGGACGGCTTGAAACTTGTGGGACGCCAAATTCCGACCGAAGGAGGTCCTTCTTGATCTGCCCGGTGTCGATAAAGACGGCCGTCTGACGACTCTTACGCTTTCCGTCTGAACGAACTGATCATCGAGTAAAAAGGGGAAGATTGACAGCTCTTTTCCTTTGTATTACAAGATGCGATACGTAGGTGCTTGAAATGATAACCTTGAGGCTTAAGCCGGAGTTGGAACAAGCTGTCGATAATGCGGCGAACAATTTGGGTCTCTTCAAGTCGGAACTGATTCGCAGAAGTATTGTCGAATATCTTGAAAAAATAGAAACACCCGCGCCTTGACAGACCGGCAAGTACCTTTTCGGAAAATATTCCACCGGCGCCGGCAATTTGTCCAAGGACCGAAAGATGCTGTTGAAGGAAGAATTGAAGGGCCGAAAAGGGATGCTTGAACAGAAATGTTTAGGCGCTCGATAGTTGAAAAAACAAATTGGAGGCGATAGACATGACAACAAAATCTGAATTTTTGTTAGGCGAGGCTTTGTCAATGAGCCCAGACGAAAGGGCCAGGCTGGCCCGCTGTCTGATTCAAAGCCTTGAGAAGGCCCCATCGGTCGAAAACATCGACGAACAATGGATTCGTCTGGCGCAAAAGAGGTTAGCCGAACTTGAAGATGGCTCTGTTCAGCCGTTAACCTGGGAGGAGATAAAGGAAGAGGTCAGGAGCTGATCAATGCCGGAATTAATTTTTCATCCTGATATTCAAATCGAAATCAAGGAAAGCTACCAATGGTACGAATCAAAAGCTGCAGGGCTGGGAGAAGATTTCCTGACCGAACTGGAATCTGCTTTTCAGAGTATCAGGGAAATGCCGGACACATGGCCGGTAATCGCAATTGATTGCAGGCGGTATTTATTGAACCGATTCCCTTATGGCGTGATATATCGGATCAAAGGAGATCGCATTCTCATCGCTGCGGTTATGCATTTGAGTCGTAAGCCCGGCTATTGGATAACAAGATTGGATTCCTGATACTCGATGATCAAGTTTTTTCCGCCCAACAGCTTGAGATGCGCGTCGTTCCGGGCGTAGCTAAGCTTCGGCCCGGAATCCAGGAAGTCTGCGGAAGCTCATGGGTTCCCGCTTTGCAGGAATGGCGGAAAAAACTTGATCATCGAGTGATACTTTGTCAGCTCCGGGTGCCGTCAAGCCCGATCTTTTCGGCCAAAAAAACAGCTGCGGCGGCTTTGCCGTATTCTGGGACATTTTTGGAAGTCCGCTCTGAGAGTGGCTGTTTACGGACCATGATCGATCTGGCTCCTTTTTCTACACGGGCTTGGAAAGATAGTCGAATGCCCCGAGACGCACGGATTCGGCGGCGGTCTCCGGGTCCGGCATGGCTGTGATCATGTTCACGAAGAAGTCCATTCCCCGCCTGCCGATTTCCCTCAAGGAGTCGATCCCGGTTTCGATTCCCAGCAGAAAATCTCCGCCAGCACGGCTTCGAACCGGTCGTTGGAAATGGCGTCGAGCGCGGAATCGTAGTCGGCCGCAGTCTCCATCCGATGGCCTTCTCCAGAAGATGTCTTTTGAATGCGGTGCGGATGCTCTCTTCGTCGTCGGTCGCAACCTGGCTGAATAATCATCCTCTATTCCGAAGGATTTTCATCACCCCAGTCGCAACCTGTCCATGGTCGTATGCGATAGTCTTCCGGCAAAATATGACGAAAAGTCGGTTTCGTTCGGGAGGGCAGGCGGAAACATAAAAAAAAACTCGCAACATGCCGTCGCCTTTCACGCGGAATACCCGAGTATGTGTGCAAAAATCGTAACCGGCCGTGTGCAAGAATCGTAACTTTTCGCCTTTTCGAAAAAAGCGCAAGCGGTCCCCCACCTTTTATTTATTTCGATTTCACGGCCGGCAACGCCTCAAAGCAGGGATTCATGCGGGATTCCGCTCGCGTGCGATCTTTTGGCACAAAATATGCTTAAGGTTCCAGCCCTGGTATGGAAAGGGTTTTGCGAAAAATGGCAACGATTTTCGAGTGTCAACAACGGTAACAACATTCAAGGGATCCTGACAGACAGGGGATAGCGACAGCGATGAGGACTTTAAAAATGAAAACGAACTTCGCCGTAACAAAGCATTTCGCCGGGAGATCGCATGCAACGGGATTGCGAGCGCAAGAATGGCGTGGAGCGCCGCTCTTAAGACCGAACCAGGAGCGTAGACAGATGCAACGCTTGGGTCCGGCCGCGATCAAGGGCGTTATCCTGAGCGCCGTGATCGGTATTCTCGTGGCGGCGGCATTCTCGGGCCAATATTTGGAAGCGAGGGAAATGCTGCTGAAGACCGCGTGGGGGAGGTTGTGGCTGGTAGTCTGTGCAATCTTTCTGGTGGTCAATATCGCCGCGCTGATCTGGCGTGTCGTCCTGTTTCTGAGGTATTCCCCCGTTCCAGGCTGTCGCGATGAAGAGCTTCCCGCCTGTACGGTGATCGTACCGGCGTTCAACGAAGGGCGTCAGGTCTTGCTGACCCTCGAAAGCCTCGCTCGGAGCGATTATCCCGGGGAAAAGCTTCAACTCATCGCCGTGGACGACGGAAGCGTGGACGATACCTGGCATTGGATCGAGCAGGCGAAAGCCTCTCTCGGAGACATTTTGACCACGATCCGCCAGCCGGTCAACCGGGGGAAACGCCATGCGCTGTACGAGGGGATTCTAAAAAGCCGCGGAGAGGTCCTGGTCACGGTGGACAGCGATTCGACCGTTGAAATAGACACCCTCCGGAACCTGGTCTCCCCATTCGTAAGAGACCCGAAAGTCGGCGCGGTGGCCGGAAATGTCAGGGTGCTCAACAAGGACTCCGGACTGATCCCCAGAATGCTCGACGTCAGTTTCGTATTCAGTTTCGAATTCATCCGGGCCGGGCAGAGCAGGGTGAATGCCGTTTTGTGTACGCCGGGCGCTCTTTCCGCCTACCGCCGGGAGATCGTCATGCGCGTGTTGAACCAATGGCTGCACCAGACATTCTGCGGAAGACCCGCCAATATCGGGGAAGACCGGGCCATGACCAACCTGATTCTCGAATCGGGCAGCCATGTGGTGTTCCAGCGAAACGCGAAGGTCTACACGGAGGTCCCCACCCATTACAAGAAACTCACGAAGATGTTTCTCCGATGGGCCAGAAGCAATATACGCGAAACGATCGTCATGAGCCGGTTCGCGTTCCGCCGGTTTCGAGAAGGGTCGATGGCCGGCGCCCGGATCAACCTTCTTCTGGGATGGATGGCGTTGACAAAGGCGCAGCTGGTGCTTGCGGCCACTTGGGTACTGGTCCTCGCCCACCCGATGCTTTTCGGCTTGAACCTGATCGCCGGTATCGTCGTTTCATCCTCGTTTTCAGCGATCCTGTACGCTCTGCGCTATCGCACCAGCGACGCTTTGTGGGCATACGCATACGGCTTTTTCTGGTTCTTCAGCCTCTTCTGGATCACCCCCTATGCCCTGATGACGCCACACAAGACCGCTTGGCTGACGAGGCAGACGGTCCGCCCCTCGGCCTCCCCCGCGCGGGTCGCCAGGAGAAGACGCGTCCGGAATTTTCGCCGCAACGATTCTCGCATTGGAGAGATCCCTGGATTTCTCCTGCTCCGGGATTCCGGAAATCAAAGTCAATCCGCCGGGGATCTGCGGCGCGCCTAGTTCGAAAGGATGGATTTCGCCGCAGGGAGCATAGGCTAAAAAACTGTCTATTTGGAATAGGCTCCGGTAGCAATGTATCGCTGATTCCCGGCAAAGCCCCTCACCGGCGGAGTTTTGATTTCAATGGATTTGCCGGGATCGAGAAAAAGCAGCTCATCCTTGCCGTCAGCCAGCTTCTTCGGTCAAGGCCACGATTAAAGGCGGAATCAATTTCCACCAGGCGATTCCGCGTAGTCGCTCGAAGCTCCCGGAATATCCATATGATCGTTTTTGTCCATGTCGATCGCTTGGACGGAATAGGCGCCGTCGTCGGTGGTACCGGTCACGATGTCCAAGTCGTCGTCATCGTCCATGTCGCCGACGAAAATGGATCTGACCTCGTCGTGCTCGCCGTCAACGACATGGCTCGCCCATGCGCCTCCTTTTCCGTCGGTGTTCTCCCACTATGCAAGATCGTCATAGTAGGCGCCGCCGATAATATCGGTGTCGCCGTCCGCCGCCGCGCCGCCGGTACTTGAACGGAAGCCTGGATTCCGGCTCTCAGCGCGCTTTCAAGTGCGACGCCGCCGGATTCCGACGGACTCTCGCGCATGCGCGGAATGAGGCCCTCGACTCGGGAAGAGCGCGCTCCGGCCGGAATGACGGGGCACGGAAATACATGAGTAGGCCCCGCAAAGTCGGAACAAATTTGGCAGGAAATTTCATACCGAAAACCGGATGATTTTTATAACCCCAGGCAACGCCTCCGACAAGACAATCAACAACGACGTTCTGTCGCACTTTTCGAAGCATCTGGCCCAATACGGAATAGCCGAAAAGACGTTTGTCTCTGGTTTCGATTGTGTAGGTCGATTTTCGTCCAAATCCGGCTGGTTTTTAGATTGAAACCCACTAAAATAGGGGGTTTCGGTTTTTCGGCGTCGAGCAAATGCTCTTCCAGCTTTCTTTCGGTAAATTCGCCCCGCTTCATATACTTCAGTTCGACCAGATAGGAGTATTTCAATTCGGGGTATTTGGCCGAAAAGGGTCCCAGAAAAAGATCGGTGAACCCTTTTCCCATCTCCTCTTCGGATTTCGTCACGTAATAATCGACCACGTTCAGATATGCGAGAAGGAAGGTTTGCACGACCTTTTCTCCGGTCAGAAAATCCTTGATCGATGTTTGCCGTTTCACTTCGCCAGCCCAGAATCGGAACGCGGGTTTCCAGTTTCCTTCGAAGGCCATGTCGCGAATCAGGTTGGCTAAGCGAAATGGGTCCACAGCAAAGACATCCGCGTCCTTGTAGCCGTCGCGCAAATAGCCGTACTTGAGCTTGGCGACAGTCTGGTTGGGAATGCGCAGCGTGCCTGGAGCCACGTAGCTCAGCAAGCCGAAATGGAACAATAGGGAAACGAAATTTTCGGGGGTAGCGGCTTGTTCGGCGGGAAAGCTCTCCGGCATGGCGGCGGCCTGCACCTGCCTTGTCCGTATGATACGTTCCAGGTTGCTCCAGTTGTCGAGCGAACGCTTGTCCAAGACAATGAGGTGCCAGGGCTTTCCGTAATCGATTCTCACGTTCGAATCGACCATGTTGTCGGGAGGCCTTCGGGAACGCAGATAATGGACCATGAAATAAAGCACCATGTCCGTATTGAAAAGCGTGCGCTCGGCCCTTCCGGAAAAGCTGTAATTGTCGTACCATTCCGACATCGTCTCCAGAGCATGGGTCGCTTCGGACTGCCCGAGCCCGTAGGAATCCAGCATATCGGCGACATCTTTTCTCGTGAACCCCAGCAACTCGTTGAATTGGGGAAGCAGGCCGATCTATTGTCCGATGTTGAATCCGCTGGTGACATCGTCCATTGCGACCGGAGAGACGCCTGTGATGAACATGCGACCGATTCCGGCCTCCACCAAATCCGTCGCGCCTTTCAAGACGTTGAAAAAGAACCGGAAAAAACCGGCCCCGTGGGTCAATTCATGGTATGTCTCGGTGCCGGTCCCGGTGAGAATCGTGTTGTCGAAATTGTCATACTCGTCGATCAAGACATAGAGTCTGTGCCCCTTGGTTCCGACGTAGCGGGCCAGAAACTCGAGCTTTCCGTGCGCGCTGGTCTTTTTCTCCATCATCTGGAAAAACCGGTCGTCCAAATAATCCCGGTACCGTTCTCCGAAAAAGAAAAAGCAGGTGTCCGTGTGTTCCCCGAAAGATTCTTCCACCTTCCTGGGTTCGGGGTTCACTTGGGAAAAGTTGAATTTTAGAATCAGGTAAGAGTTCTTTCCAGGCGTCGGGTGTTCCTGGATGTAGGTCCCTTTGAACAAAAATTCGAACTCGTCCTTTCTGGAAATGTCGTAATAGCTTTCCAGCAGTGTAAGCCAGGACGATTTGCCGAAACGCATGGGGCGGATCAGGAAAAGGTAGTCTCCGCTGTTTTCCAGTTCGGGGATGAACCTTGTCTTGTCCACGTAGTAACAGTTTTCCCGCCTGATCGTCTTGTAGCTGGAAATCCCGTACGGAATTTTCTTTGTCTCGCCCATCTTCGGTCTCGGGCTTGGTTTTAACGTCGGCCAACAAACTCCGTCATTCCGGGCGGAGCTTGCGGAGACCCGGAATCCAGGAATAGACATGGAAAACCGGCCTTCGTTAAAACCAAGCCCTCGGTCTCCAACCATGTCAGGCCGCTACTGCGACTCCCTCCAGTACAGCAGGGTCGCCGGGTCCGCCGGCACGGGGATCGGGTCGCCCCGGCTGATATAGGCCATGGGCGGAGCGATGATCAGCGAAGAGGTGATGCCCGGTATCTTGAGCGGCTGGACCGCTTGCGATTCTTCGGAATCCTCGCCCGCGTCTTTTTTATCCTTATCGTAGGCGTCCATGTCGGGGAAGCCGAACCACTCCCCGCCGTCGGTCCCTTCCGGTTCCGGACCCGTGCCTGCGATTTCATCGCCCGTCCCGCCTTCCTCCTCGTCGTCGGAGGAGCCGCCCGTTGTCGCATGGCATTGCGAAGTGGTGAAGCAATAGGCGTAGCTCATGCCAGCGGAGCACCCGCCGCTGGGCTTGTAGGTGATGAAGTAGACCAGGCCGTAGTAAGTGGTCGGATCGGTCAGGAGCTGTTCGCCGAAAGAAAAGTCGTAGTGCCATTTCAGGCGGAACCTTCCCTCCGCGATCTGGTCGGCCGTAAGCTCCAGGCCAGGGTGCTCCGCCAGATAGTCTTCGGCGCCGATGTCCTCGATTTCGTAGAAATGGTTCTGCGTGAGGATGGCAGGGTTGAGTTCGTCGCCCGTGCCGAATTCGATGAACCTTCTTTGGCAGTTGTCGGTTTCATCCCAGATGGCCGGTTTGTGCGTCACGGGTCTGGGATGTTCGGGGACAAAGAGCGGTTCGAGGGTCGGTTCCCAGGGGCTTCCATACTCCGAGTTCAGGTTTCCGAGCCTCCAGAGCGTTCCGGACATGTCTCCGAAATAGCAGAATTCCGTGTTTCCCCTCCATACCGAGGGAACGGCTTCGCCGGTATGGAAACGATAGGGAAGGTTTTCGTCGCTGTCCGGAAACCTGACCGTCAGCAATTCGGAAGGAACGTTGTTGGGGCTTGCGCCCACGGTCAGCTCGGACAGGATTTTTCCGTTGTCCGCGCGCACGATGTAGACCCGGTTGCCCATGTCCGCCTTTGTGGAGTAGCCTCCGCCGAAGAAAAGCACGCCGGTGTTGACCCCTTCGATAGCGATCTGGCCGAAGGATGGAATTGAGTAGGTTTTTCCCAGGTTGTCGTCGGTGATTTCCCACAAAAATCTGGGATTGAGCGGATCGGTGACGTCCAGTGCGTAGTAGTGCCTTCCGCCCTCCCGGAGTCCGCTTGCCAGGATGGTCTTCCATCCTTCTTCGGTGAGAACGTCGGCGGCCTTGATTTTCAAGTCCACCGTGAACCGGTGGCCGTCCCGGAATTCGTTCAGAATGTTCAGGACGCTTGCGGGTATGAACGCCCAGGATTCCTGGCCGTTCTCTTCGAGGAACGCGTGGACCATGCCGTCGTTTGCGCCGACATAGAGCATCGTGGGCCTGTCGGCGTATTTTTCCGCGAATTCCTCGTACCCGGGCCGATAGGAAGCGGAGGCGCTGGGCGGACAAACCCAGACCGGCGATGAGTTGTAGATGTCGCCCAGGGGCCAGTCCTCGTCCCGGGTCGCCTTGTACTTGCCGTCTTCGAACCCGGAATTCAGGGTGTACCCGATGACGACCAGAGCGTCGCCCGCAGTGCCCGGATCACCGTCGCCGTCGATGTCCAGGCCTTCGGGGTTCACCAGGTTTTTAAGCGCATACACGTTTCTGGCGCGAAAATCGATCAGGGAGCCATTGACGTTGGTAAGCACCCGGCCTCTGCCGTGCCTGGCCATCTCGCACCCGGTGTCGCCGTCGGCGTCCGGCTCGTCGGAACAGTCGCCGCCCCACTCCTCCAGCCGCTCTCCATAGTCGCCGTTGTCCAAAAGATACCGGCCCTCCAGATGCCCCCTCCAGATCGGGTAGTCGAAGTAGGAGGTGAAGATCTTCAGCTGGTCTTTGTCCGGGATTTTTTTGCTCAGCACCGGGGAAGCGCGGGTGTAGGAGTCGTCGAAAATGTCCTTCACGATATTTTCCGCCAGAACATCGACCAGTTCCTCGACGTTGCTGGCGAAGTAGGCCTGTTCGGTGCCCCCGGCCTTTGCGATGGCGTCCAGGTCGTCGCGGCTTTCCTCGTCCATGCCGAAGCCGATCACGTAGGTCTTGATTTTCAGGGACAAGCCGTCGATGTCCATGCTGTACAGCTCGGCGGCTTCCTTGATCGGATCGCCGTCGCAAGTCTCCAGGCCGTCGGTCAGCAGAATGACGTAGTTGTCGCGGCAGCCCCCCTGGGACAATTCGTCCTGGTCGATATAGCTTTCGTAGTATTTCCGGACGTTTCCCAGGGACGCGGCCAGAGGCGTGCCGGAACCAACGACTTCCTCTTCGCTGTTCACGGGAAGCGAACCGGTATTGGGCATCATGGTGTAGTCGTACCGGGCTTCGTATTCGCTGGATTCGTCGGGGCTTTTCGCCCTGGCCAGACTGATGTAGTTCAACAACTTGGACACGTTCTGCCCGGCGACGTCGTCTCCGTAGCCAGAGAACTTGTTGCCGCTCTTGAACTCGGGAAGGTCGATGAAGACGACCTGGTCGTCGCCTTTATGGTTGGCCTGGTCTTCTCCCGAGTCGGACGGGAAATACGGTTCAGGCTGGCTTTCTTCAGGCCAGTTGGTGGGGTAGTTCTTGTACAGCTTGTAGAGGTAGTCGTCTTCGGTCCTCTGATAGCTCCACCCGTGGGGCCGTTCCGAGGTGCCGTCGGCCGGATAACGGAAAAAGGAGACATCGAAGCTATTGGGTTCGATGTCTCCGTCGGCGCCGGCGCCGTTCAAAGGCACGCCTTTGACGGTTTCGGTGACCAGCGTGAAGTCCCCATGTTCGGGGTTCGGGTGGGAAATGCATTTTCCCGTTTCGTTCCGGAAGAAACCGGGGCAGGGAGTCACCGCTACGGCGGGCAGGGAAGCGCTTTTGTTGTCCGTGTCCACGTAGCCGGCCCTTTCGGGATCGGTCGCGGTGTAGTCGCCCCAGGTTGTGACATACCTGGTTTCATAATAGGAAACGGAGCTGTAACTGCCGGACTCCGCCTCGTGGAATTCGCAGGAGGCCGCAGAGGAGCAGTTGCCCTCCGGATCGATCAGGGTCCAGTCGCCGTCGGTCTCTGGCAGCCCCTCGCAAGAGGCGACGCTGTATCTTTTCCGGGCGTATTGCGGTTCGCCCCCTTCGACGGCGGCCCTGGTCCGAAGTTTGAAAAGATGCCTGTCGGCAGAGGAATCCGTGGGAGCCGCAACGATCTGATAAACGGCGTAGGTCGCGATCCGGTCTCCGCAGGGTCCCGCTTCCAGGAGTCTTTCGAGCTTGTAGCCCGTGTAGGCGTTGCTATGCACTTGGTCCTGGATCCACGAGGTGGCGCCCTGCTTGCGGGTCTTCCAATCGACGGTCGTAAACTGCGTCGAGGAATGCAGATCGTAGAAGCCGTACTCCGTGTCCGCCAGGGTTTCGTACATGCCGCTGTACTGGTCCGTGTCGGAGAAGTTCCCGGAGGACCCCTCGGTTCGTCTGTAATACTTGGCCTTGACTCCGGGGACGCGAGCGGACATGTACGCGCCGAATCCGAAATTCACAAGATATCGCTCCTCGGCGCATCCCCCTTGGGCGTCCCTCTTTTCGCAGACCTTGATCTTGTCGCTTTCCAGGAAGGTCTTGAGCGCCTTCTTGGCCTGGTACATCTTGCTTTCCGGATGGTTTCCGCCCTTGGCGTAGCGGTCGTCGTCCGCCGAACCTACGATTCTGTAGCGGGTCCCGACCGGCGGGGCGAAGGGAAGGTCGCGACTCAACACCCAATAGCCGTTCTTGTTGGGGGCTTCTATTTTGGACGAAAAACCCTCCAAGGGCCAGGTGCCGTTTACGATTTCCAGGACCTTGTTGCGATATAGGGACCAGTTGGCATGGGCGGTTTCCCAGTCCACATGGCAGTCGAAAAGCTTGCCGGTGTCGTCGCTTTTGTGCGTGACGGCCTCGGGGACCCCGGTCAGGATGGTATAGGAATACGACAGCGAGGCCTGGTATTCGATTTCCGGAGACACGATCCAGCACTTCTGGTCGTCGTCGTAGGATATCAGGTTTGTGTACTGGACCGCGCCGTTTTCGTCCTCCACCCTCACCCGATAATAACCGTAAGCCGCCTTGAATCCGTCGGAGGAAAAAACGGGATCCTCCCAATCGACCCGGTCGTCGTAGATGCGGTCGTCGGAGGCCTTCTCGCGGACCGATGTGACCTCGCCGGTCAAAGAACCGCGGCCGGGAATGTCCGGGGGATTTCTGCCGGGGATGGAAAGCACCTCTTCCAGGTTCAAATTCTTGGTGTCGTCGAGATCCACATCGCCGTTTTCGTCCAGAACGACGAAACCGCTCTCGTCGATTTTAACGCCCTGCCTCCAGGGCCAATCCGGACGCACGGGGATCGGATTGCCGCTTTCGTCCTTCGCAGGGTACGGGACGTCCTGCATGGAATCGGAATTGTCGAGAATGACCATCACGTTGGGAAGTCCCTGTATTCCCACGAAGAAAGGCACGTCGTCGTCTGCCGCGAAGGCGGCGGTCGGCAGGGCCGCGAGGCTCGACGCGGCCAAGGCCAGAAAAAACGAATACAATAGAGCTTTTCCTGCTTTTTTCAACATAACGACCTCTTGTCTCCCGATTTTCGTCCCCCTCCGTCGCCCGACGGACGGGGCTCGTTTTTTCGCGCGCGAACAACTGGCGCTATACGCGTTTTTGCATTGTTCTTCGGTCGAATCAATTCGTGTATTCGAATTCGTCCCCCGGACCTTCGATCTGGCCGTCCCCTGGAGGAGGCAGCTGAATTCCGGCGACAACCTTGGCCTCCCCCTTGCTGTTCACCAGGCCCGAGTCTTCGCCCGGCGAAATATCCGGTCCCACTTCCGACTGGATCTCGATCACCATCGGGGGGCCTTCGTCGACGAGGCGCAAGTACCGGAGACGAAACCGGGAGCCTTCCGGCATGCCTGCTATCAAGTCTCCGGGCGACAGGTCCTCCACGTCGGACTCGCCGAGTCTCAAGCCGAACGAGATCCCCGAATCGGCGTTGTAGAGCGCTTGGCGATACGCCGCGTCGTTTTCCACCATCTTCAACTCCACGCCGCTGTTTCGAGTCGCCATCAAACCGATCAGGGTGAGCAACGCGAGCATCATCAGCGCCACTACCATGACGGAACCCTTCTCCCCTCTTCCGCGTTCTTTCGGTTCGATCATAAACTGTTCAATCATAAACTGTTTCTCCCTGTTGGAAGACATATTCCGGCCATAAACCTGTCCCGGATGCCTATCATGGAATATACGAGTCCGGGTTGCTCTTCAGAAAATCAAGCGTCACGGATTTTTGGGTCTGCCTGTCCGGATATACGACCTCGACCTGGATTTTCTTGGTTTGCACAGCCGGCCCTTCCGATATGGTCCAAGAAACATTGAAAATTTTGCCGCGCGGGTTATCGGGGTCCTGGTGTTCTCCCAAATCCAGCTCTTTGTCGTCATAGGACGCGTTGATCAGTCTCTCCATGGTCAATGTAGCCCAGTCGTTGGCTTGGGTCGTCTTTCTGGCGGACTGGTTGGCCTGGATGGCGGAAAGCTGCATGCCGCCGATCGCCAGAAGCCCGATGCACACGATGCACATGGCCAACAGGACCTCGACCAACGTGAAGCCCCTTGTCCCTTCGATGTTTGCTTCGCCCCTCATGCCCCTTCCCTCTCCGCCAAGGTCTGGGCGATCCCCAAGTTGCGGCAACGGATCTCCACGCTTTGCGACAACCTGCGATAGTGGTCCTGCGGAGCGTCGAGCACCACTTTGTTCTGCAAGTTGTAAAACACTTGCTTTTTATCGAAATGACGCTCCAAGTTTCTCGACTTGGCCACTATGGTCACCTGCACGATTCGAATCTTGTCCCGGTTTTCTTCGACGCTCCCTTCCCCGTCATCCAGAACGTTGTGGTTTTCGTCCAAATAGACGAAATCGAGGGCCTCGATGTTTTCCGCGATGGCCTCCGTGGAAAAAGCGCTGTTTTCCGGCATGCCGGTCTTTCTTCCCACGCAACGCGCTTGCCAATCCGAGTCGAACAACGAGTAGGTCACGATCTCCTTGATTCCGCAAGGTTCCAGCCCGGCGGTCGAAGCCTTCTCGATATCGATCAGCCCCGCCTCGTCGGGTTCGTCCGTATCCCCGTCATGGTCGTTATCGACCCCGTCGTACAGGCTCATGTTGACTGTGATCGAATCCTTTTTCGCCACCAGGACGCCGATCAGTTCGTCGGCCTCGTCCGGGGCGCCGCCGTCGCAGTCGTTGTCGAGACCGTCCTCCAGCTTGTCTTCCCGGGAAAAAGGATCGTAGCCCGCCGTTCGCAAGTCTCGGCCGATCATGTACATGGCGGCCCTCAGGTTCTGCTGCATCTCCGAGATATGCTCCTGCGCCACGTACGACCGGGACTGGGTCGTGTACACCACGTAGATCGCAATCAATACCAGCGTGGAAACGGTCGTGGCGACCATGAACTCGATCAGGGTGAACCCTTTTTCCCGCAAGCGCCCCATGAACGTTCCCTAATGCTCGCTTTCAATCCGGATATTTCCGGCCGGAGATACGACCACGCTTTTCTTGTGGCCGTACGTGTTCACCAAATGGACCTTCCCGGAATTCAAATTTCCGATGTTGTCGATGGGAAGACCGTTGGGCCGGAAGGCCAACACGTGCTTGTTCTCGTCGTTGGCGGGAAACGTCACCGCGCCCCCGTATATCGACGAATCCTCGCTCACGCTCTTGTAATCCGACCACAGGATCTTTTCGACGGCCCTTTCCCCTTCGTCGTATTCCAGATCGTTGTCCGCGTCTTCGAAAACCACGTAGTCGTATTTCCGGTCGCCTATCTTCTGATCGAAAACCAGAGTGCACAACGCGTTGGTCTTGACCGCTGTCAGCTTGGCAAGCTCCAAGTTGGAGTCTAATTCCCGGACGGCCCGGTTCAGCCGATGGTCCGGCAACCAAGTCAGGAGGTTTGGCATGGCCATGAGGGAAAGCGACGCGATTATGGCCACCACGGTCATAAGCTCGATCAGGGTAAGCCCCGTCTGATTTTGCGTTTTCATGGCATCTTTACCGCTCCATCGACGATTCGAATCGCGTTCGGTTTCCGGGCGAAGCGCCCGCGCATGGCATTGCCCAAACAAAAAGGCGATGCATCCCTAAAAACTTTTGTCATTATACGCAATTCTTACGCCTTTTCGCAAGAGCAAAAAAACGACGCAAACATACTATAAATAGACGTTTGCGGGCGAGTTAGCGGATTTTGCTATAAAAAGATTTAATAGATGCAAAATAATTTAATGTCCGCTCACCTCTCCTCCCACACTTGCCCGTCGTGCCGTCTTTTACCCTCGTGTGTTATCGTTGCCATTCTCCGCATGGAAACGTTCTTCGGATGTTCTGCATCAACGCACGGGCGCCAACTTTTGGGCCAAGCCAAGACTTTGAACCGAAAAGTTCCCTCAATGGCGACAGAAACAAGTCGGTTTCGCGTACCCCACGTCTTTGAAGGGCATATGTGAACGATCGGAGTGTGACCTATTTGCGTTGGTGGCATGGTTATGCCGCAAATGACAAAACCGGCGACTTGCCTTCGACCACGCCAAACTCATTGGAAGCATCGGCAATGCCGATCATTGCCAGAGCATCTTGGCAATGTCTTCTTCAGTTTCTTGTTTGCCGTCATGCGCTCCATCTTTTCGATTATGCAATCGAAAGGCCCTGGACTCCGTTTAGCCGACCTTTCCTGGTCAATCCAAGGGACTCCGCACCCCTTTGCCTCCTTTGTTCAACACATGCGTGTAAATCATGGTCGTGGTCACGTCATTGTGCCCGAGCAATTCGCCGGTCAACCGCGACAGCGGGCAGTTCCGGGGCAAGCGAATGACCGGGGGAGGACGCCGCGAAATCAGAACGCTGCTCTATATGCCCACTCTGGTCGCCATACATTACAATCCGGTCATCCGGGATTTCTACAAACGCCTGGTCGATGCGGGCAAGGCCAAAATGGTCGCGGTAGTTGCATGTATGAGAAAGATCCTGGTTATTCTCAACTCCATGGTTAAAAACAACAAAAAAGGGGAGGCCAAAATTTCTTGAAAATTTCTTGACATTAATATTAGTCGCTACGCTCCCGAACCAGGCCCCGTTTTAGATTTCGAGGCATAAAACCAAGCGGAAAGAATACAACAACAGAAGGACCATTTTCATCCCCCCAGCCCTTGCCTTTCCCAAGATTAATCTCCATTATGTCAACGTTTTCCCGACTCCTTTTCCCATTCGTTTTTTTGAAAGTACCGTTTCGGCGCGAGTCGATGGAATTCAGATGTCGGATGTGCCGAATCGCTGCGGCGCAAATTGAAAATGGGCTGTCGGGCATGTTTTTTCGTGCCTTTCGTGTGTTTTCGTGGCCGAAATCACTGCGACTTCAGCGCTTTTCGTGCATTATATTTTCGCCATTTGACAACAAAAGCAAGCTTTGATTTGCTTTAAACGTTCGTTTTTTGCCAGGGGGATGCCATGAGAGTATCAAAAGGAGCAATCAGCGTCAGGGCGATTCCCGGAGCATTCACCGTGCAGTTCGGTTTCGACGAGACTGGGGAAGCGCGGGAATGACTGCTGGGATTCGCCCTTGGCAAGAGCGACATGCAGTCCTGCGGAATTCGGTGGATGCGGGCAACGACGAAAACATGATGCTCCTGCATGGTCTCGGCTTCCAGGCTGAGGCCGACGTCTACGTAAACGAATTCATGCGGCTGTTCAACAATCTTTATTTCCGCACAGTCGCGGTCCGGCTCGCGAAGGAAAAGCAAGGGGACGTGCGCAAGGCCGCGATCTTGGAGCCTTTGGACCGACGGGTGGACAAGCATTTCAAACCGGGCGGTTAGAAAGACCGCATGCGTATTCTTTTTCGGTAGACCTTTTCAGCTCGTTTCTGACCGCGAGACCGATTTTTTCGATGGTATACGGCTTTTTAATGTAGGCCCCCGCCCCCAGCTTCTGCGCCTTTTTCACATCCTCCGATTCGGAAAAGCCGCTGGCGATGACGGCTTTCTGGCCGGGTCGCAACTTGACGATTTCGGCGTATGTTTCGCAGCCGTTCAAACCAGGCGGCATGATCATGTCGAGAACGACCAGGTCCACCGTATTTCGTTTCAAATACCGAATGGCCTCTTCGCCGCTGGGGACGGCTCGGGTCTTGTACCCCAGTCTTTGCAGCAACCCGCAGGCGATTTCCCTCTGGCCGGTTTCGTCGTCGACGACCAGCACGTTTTCGCCGTTTCCGCCATAGTCCGCCAGCGGCACTTTACTTTTTCTGGCCGCGACTTCGTTCCTGTCCACCGGAAAGTACAGTTCGAACAGGGTGCCTTTGTCGCCGCTTTTCACGTTGATGTATCCGTTGTGGTCCTGGACCGTGTTCCAGACCACCGCCAGTCCCAGGCCCGTGCCGTTTCGGCCCATCGCTTTCTTGGTGTAGAACGGTTCGAAAATTCTGTCGATGTCCTTTTCGGATATGCCCTTGCCGGTGTCCGAAACGGACAGCAGGACATACTCGCCCTTGCTGATGTTCTCGTACCCTTTCAAGGCCTCGTCCAGGTACATGTCGCCGGTTTTCACGACAACCTCCCCCTGCATTCCGATGGCTTCGGCGGCATTGGATGCCAGGTTGGTCAACACTTTTTTCATGTGCGGCGACGAGCATCTGATATTCGGCAGTTCGGCATCCAATTGCTTTTCGAAGGCGACCATGGGGTGCTTTCTTTCCAGGCTCCTGAACTCCACGGACTCGAAGAATTCCTCGATGATCGTGTTGAGGCTGTGGACCTCCTTGACCGCGACGGCGCCTCTGGCGACGGTCAGCAAGTCCGCGACGACATCCGCGGCCCTCTGGCCGGAGTCCTGGATAATCTCGATGGACTTTCGCATGGGGCTGTTCTCGGGCAGGTCCAGCAGCAGCAGGTCCGGATAGCTCACGATGCCCGACAGGATGTTGTTCAAGTCGTGGGCGATGCCGCTGGCCATCAGCCCCAGGGACTCCATTTTCTGGGAACGCCGGAGTTTTTCTTCCAGCCTCTTGCGTTCGGTTATGTCGCGGATGGTTCCGCTCAGCCCCGTCGGCTTGCCGTTTTCGTCGCAGACAAGGTCCGCGTTTATCGAAACGTCGTACGGTTCTCCGTTTCGGTTTTTGAATACCACCTCGTAGTCCCGGACCTTGCCTTTCCGTTCGATTTCTTCTATCAGGCGTTTTCTGTCCGAGGGTTTCTGGTAAAATTTGAAGACGCTTGTGCCGATCAGTTCGTGATTCCGATACCCGGAAGCTACTTGGAACGAGGGACTGATTTCTTCGGCGATTCCGTCCAAGGTGGTTCTGAAATAGACATCCATGAGGTTTTCGAAAATACTGCGAAATCTTTCTTCGCTCTTCTTCAGCGCCTTCTCCGTTTGCTTTCTTCGAGCGATATTGACGGACAGCACGAGGATTCCCGACAAGAGCAGAAGGACCAAACCGACGGCCGACCAGATCAAGGCCTTGTGTCGATAGTAAAACGATTCCGGGGCGTTGACGATGACGCTGCCTTCCGGCAGGCTGGATTTTTTCATCTCGAATTTGTCCAGGGCTTCGTAGTCGAACATGGGAACGTTGGGGCTTTTCCGCAGGACGGCAATGTCGGAGGCCGGTTCCCCCCGCAGAATTCTCGCGGCCATTTTCGCGGCCTCGAGGCCCTGGGAATGGCCGTTGACCACCACGCCGCCCAGGACCCCGCAATCGATCATGTTCTCCCACAACGAGTAAACCGGGACCGGACTGTTTCCGGCGACGAACTTGAGGCAATCCTTCCTGGAGAAGGTACGGCCAAAGCGGTCGCGGTAAAGACCGTTCAGAACCACCAGAGAGTCCTTGGGAAGCCGATAGAAGGCGGACAAGTACTCCCCGGCGGAAAGGTTGGTCAACTCGACGAAATCGACCCTGCCCTCGTATTCGGAAAAACTCTTTCGCATCCTTGCCAACGTAGCCCTGGCGGTCCTGGTGTCGTCGCTGACAATAGCGATCTGCCTGGTGTTCGGATGAAGCCTTAGCACCAGGTCCAACGTGCCCTTCATGTCGAAATCCTCGGCCACGCCTGTGATGTCCTTCTGATTTTCGATCAACGCGTCCGTGTAGTCGTTGACGCCGCAAAAGACGACCGGCACGCCGGGAAAAAGCCGCTCCCGGTTTTGCAAGAGAAATTCGAGCGCATTGTTGTCCGAGGAGACGATCACATCGGGCTGGAAATCCCGATACTTGTCCTGGTACAACCCGACAAGGTGGGAAAAGACGGTCTCCGGGAGATTGAACTTGGTGTCCATGTATTCGACCGTCAGCTCCGCGTCGAGGCCTTCTTCTTCGAAACCCGCCCGGATGCCGCCCATGACCCGGTCGGTCCACTCGAAACCCGGGTGATAGGAGTGAAGAACCAGAACATGCGGCTCGTCGCCGTCCCGGGCCGCGAATGCTGCGGCTTGCACAAATAAAAGGGCGAAAAAAAGCAGGAAAAAGAGGTATCGGCACGGAATCGCGCGCGAACCTGGCCTTTCACTGTCGCAACGATTTGTTATCCGAGGATTCCGCAAAATTTCGCAACATCGATGCTTTGATTCGGACATGTAGGTCTCTTTCATTTTGCGTCGCATTTACAAACCCGACGTCGTCGTTCGAATTTCGCGCTCCCCCTGCGCGCCTCCACAAAACGCCCACTTTTCACGTCTCCATTCTTCATGAAGATAGAAACGCATGTCAATGGAAAAGAGCGGCCGGTTGAAAAACAAGATCGGATTTGCCGGTTTTGGGCCATTGCGATTGACAAGGAACAAACACCCGTCTTAATTAGATACCGGACGCTGTTTTCAGCAGCCTCCGACGGACATCTGGCAACAGGAGGAAACTTTACGCTTTAGCGGGGTTGTGCAACATGACGTTATCCACTGCGGAGATTTTCGGGAAAATCGACGAAAACATCAGGAAAGTCATCCGGGGACAGTCCGGGGCCGTCAGGAAACTGCTGGCCGCCTTTGCAGGCGGGGGACACGTGCTTCTGGAGGACTATCCCGGCACGGGAAAGACCACCCTTGCCAAGGCCCTGGCCGTTTCCATCGACGCGGGCTTTACGAGAATCCAGTTCACGCCGGACCTTTTGCCCTCGGACATCATCGGGGTTTCGGTATTCGACCCGGAAAAACAGGCGTTTCGCTTTCACAAGGGGCCGATCTTCACCAACATTCTGCTGGCCGACGAAATCAACCGGGCCTCGCCCCGGACCCAGTCGGCGCTCCTGGAAGCCATGGGGGAATCCCAGGTCAGTTCGGACGGGCGACGCATGCTCCTCGAGGACCATTTCTTCGTGATCGCCACCCAGAACCCCGTGGAGTCCCGGGGGACCTATCCGCTTCCCGAAGCGCAGATGGACAGATTCACCCTCAAATTGGGCCTGGGGTACGTGTCTATCGACGACGAGGTTTCCATCCTGACGGACCAGAGGCAAAGGCACCCCCTGGATACCCTTGCCCCGTGCGCCACGATGGACGACGTGATTCGACTCAAGGAGGAAACCAGGAACATTCGGGTCGGAGAGGAGATCAAACGCTATATAGTGGAAATCGTCAAGGAAACCCGTTCGGTTCCGGGCGTCGAACTGGGGGCCGGACCAAGGGCCTCCATCTCCCTGATGAGAATGGCCCAGGCCCTCGCCCTGTTCGACGGCGAGGAATATGTCGGCCCGGAGAAGGTGCAGGAGATCGCCGTTTCCGTGATCGCGCACAGAATGGTCATGGATCCCCAGGCTCGCTTCGCTGGAAGGACCGCCGAGGACGTGGTGGAGGAGATCGTCGGGAACGTCGAAGCGCCCGCTTGAAAGTTTGATGCGCGGAATCGTGATAAGATAAATGACGATGAAATCCGAAAATGATCGCAAAACCGGCATGTCGCCGCTCCCCGAGAGGCGCTCGTTCATGCTTTCGGTAAAAAGAGGGCTGTTTCACAGCTTCCGGATGCTCTACAGCTTCAACCGGTGGTTGGGACGCAGGTTCACGCCGGCCGGGCTTTTTGCGCTGTGCGCGGCCCTGGCGGCGGCCGTGGTGGGCGTGGACACGAGAAGGTCCATGGCGTACCAGGCATTCATGTTTCTTTCGTCCGTTCTGGTCCTTTCCATGGCCTGGAGCGTCATTTTCCGTGCGCGGTTCGCCGTCGAAAGAATTCTGCCCCGATTCGGCACGGCGGGGGAGGAACTGGTCTATCGGATCAAGATACGGAACCTGACGGGAAGAAAACAGGCGGGACTCTCCTTTTTCGAAGACATCGAGGACCCGAGGCCGTCGTTTCGGGAATTTCTTCAGACGCCAGAACCGAACGAGGCCCGAAGAAACGTCTTCGACCGCGCCATGGGATACTACCGGTGGTCCTGGCTTCTGTCGCAGCGAACGTACGCTCGTGTCCGTGAAAGCGATTTGCCGGTTCTGCCCCCGAAAGGCGATGCGGAAACTCAAGTTCGGCTCTTGCCGAAAAAACGCGGGCGCCTGGCTCTCCAAGGCGTAACCGTGGCATGCCCCGACCCCCTCGGCCTATTCAAATCCTTCGTGAAGGTCGGAAAGAGACAATCGGTGCTCATTTTGCCGAAACGGTATCGCCTGCCGGACATCCGACTGCCGGGGTCGCGGAAATACCAGTCCGGCGGCGTTGCCCTCGCAGGCTCGGTGGGAGATTCCGAGGAGTTTTTGTCCATGCGCGACTACCGTCCCGGCGATCCCTTGAAGAAAATCCACTGGAGAAGCTGGGCCAAGACAGGCCGCCCCGTGGTGAAGGAGTACCAGGACGAATTTTTCGTCCGCCACGCCCTGGTCCTGGACACATTTCAAAAGGAGGCGCACACGAAGGCCTTCGAGGAGGCCGTGTCCGTGGCCTCCTCGTTCGCATACGCCGTCCAGACCCAGGAGACGCTGCTGGACCTGATTTTCGTCGGCCCCGAAGCCTACTGCTTCACGTCCGGAAGGGGCGTCTCGCGCATCGAAAGGACGCTGGAGATTCTGGCCTCCGTGGCGCCCTGCCGCGACAAGCCCTTCGACGCCCTTCCCCCGAGCGTCTTCCAGCGGGCCGGGCTCCTGAGCGGGTGCATCTGCGTGCTGCTGTCCTGGGACCGGAAACGAAAGGCGTTCGTGGATCGGCTGGAAGCCATGGGCGTGCCCGCTCTGACGCTGGTGATCGCCGGGGCCGATTCTGCCGGGTCCGCCGCTTCTAATGAGGAAACGTTGCGAAACGAAAATGTCCATATTCTCGATGCGGGAAAGATCGAGGAAGGATTGGCGCGGCTATGAAGACCCCGCCTTTTCTGCTCGCCTCCGCCCTGCTCTTCTGGGGATGGCAGACCGGGTTGCTTGTCGTCGCCGCAGCTCTGGCCTGCGCGCTGGAGGTTTCCAGGCTCGTGCGCTCGAAATGGGACCTGTCTTCTTCCGATTTCAGTCGAATTTCGGACCTGTGCACGGTGATCGTCGCCGCCATGGCGATTTTCGCAATGCTTTCGGATCGAAAGGATCCCTTCATTTTCATGGTGCTCCCATGGCTTCCCATCGCGTACGCCCCGCTGGTCCTTTCGCAGGTTTACAGCACAAGCGCAAAAATCGACACGGCCGCCCTGTTTCTCACCCTCCGAAAGCGAGACCGGGAACTCGTCCGGGAAGCCGTCCGTACCCGCATCAATCTCGCCTATCCCTATTTCGTCCTGTGCGTCCTCTCGGCCGCTTCGGCGAACGTGAGAGATTTCTGGTTTTACGCGGTCCTGATCGTCTTTTCCGTCTGGGCGCTATGGACCGTGAAATCGGCCAGATATCCGGTCGGGCTGTGGATGCTTCTTCTGGTCGCCAGCGCGACGGCGGGCTATTTCGGCGGAGTCGGGCTTCACAACCTGCAAGTCGCGCTGGAAGAATTCGGAATTCAATGGTTCAGCGGACTGATGGAATCCGAATTCGATCCCGTGAAAAACCGGACCGCCATCGGCGAAATCGGGGCGCTGAAACCGTCGAACCGGATCGAATTCCGAGCCAGGTCCGACGACCCCGGAAACATTCCGCTTCTGTTGAGGGAAGCGGCGTACGACGCGTACAAGTATTCCATATGGTTCGCCAAAGGCCCGAAATATAAAAACATCCGCCCCTTCAACGACGGCGAAACATGGCAATTGGCGTCAAACCCGAAGAAAAGCGAGAAATCCCGGCGCTCGTCCATCACCATATCCGCACGCCTGAAACACGGGCAGGGCATGCTGAAACTGCCCAAAGGCGCCTTTCGCGCGGAGGGGGTTCGCGCGCGGGAGATGATCGCCAACCAGTTCGGCGCGGTGAGCATCCAGGAAGGGCCGGGACTCGCCACGTACGACGTGCGATTCAATCCCCGCACCGTCGGCCTGGACAGTCCGCCCGACAAAAACGACCTGCACGTTCCCGAAGAGGAATCGGACGCCGTGGAAACGGCCGCCCGGAACATTCAAATCACGGGCCAGCCGCCCGATGCGGTCCTGCGCCGGTTGCATACGTTTTTTCTGAAGCATTACACGTATTCGCTCGTTCAGGAAAGCCCGAAGACGGACAAGACAACACCGCTTGGAAACTTCCTGCTGCATTCCAAAACAGGCCATTGCGAATTTTTCGCCACATCGACGGTGCTTTTGCTGAGGTCGGCCGGAATCCCGGCGCGCTACGCCGTCGGGTATTCCGCCCACGAAAGGGGCTTGTTCGGCGACTGGATCGTGGTCAGAGACAGGCACGCCCACGCATGGGCGCTCGCCTTCATCGACGGGGCATGGATCGACGTGGACACGACCCCCCCGGCCTGGCGCGAAGTCGAAACCGAAAACGCCCCGGCCTGGGGACCGCTGACGGACCTCTTTTCCTTCGCGGCCTTTTCATTTTCACGGTGGAGATGGGACGGCCAGTCCGATGGCGCGCGAACCTGGATCTGGCTGCTCGTGGCAATCCCGGTCTTTATCATCGCGCGACGGTTGCTCATGAGAAAAAGAATAAAAGCACTCGCGGGGAAGGCCGAAAGGAAAAAGAAGGCGGAAGCATTCCCGGGGGCCGATTCGGCGTTCTACGTGGTGGAATCCCATCTCGAAAAAGCCGCATTTCCCAGAATGCCCGGAGAACCCATGTCCCTGTGGCTGGATAGAATCGCCGAAACACCGGGCGAAATGGAACATATCCGACAGCTCGGCCCGCTGCTGTCGCTCCACAACCGCTACCGATTCGATCCTCTGGGGTTGGACTCCGAGGAAAAAGAACAGCTGATATCCGGCGTGGAGCTTTGGATGAAAGAAAACAGGAACAGTTAAAGAACAACCATGTACTTTCTTGAACTGCATTGCGAAAACGCAAAATACAATCGTGACGGAACATTCAAAATAGAAGAACGCTGCGGCTCCATTTCGAAATGGACCGTTCTTTCATCGGGAAGAAGAACGGGCGAGCTTCTCCGCCTGGCCGCGCTTTCCATGACCGGTTTGAAATTTTCGGCTAAATTTTCCGACGAGGCCGCAAAAACGATACGAACGGGCGCACGGACCCTTCGGCTGGAATCCCTGGTCGCCCGGCATAAAGAAACCGACTTTGGCTCCCCCGGTCCCATACTCCTCGGTTCGGGGGTCAGCATCGGCCGCGACGGAAAATTCGACAGCATGCGGCCCTCCGAAATAACAAACCTGTCGCGCGCCTGTCACAAATGGAAAACAACCCAGAGCGCCGACCTGGCAAGGAATTTCCTTCTGGCCTACGGTCCCGTGCTTGTCGCCCACGACGGCACCGACGACTTCGAGTTCAACAATCCCGACAAGAGGCTCGACCGCATCGGAAGCCTTTTCCGCGACGACTGGCCGCTGACCGATCCTGAGGAGTTTCTCCTGGTCACCAAAAGACTCGCCAAGTTCCGCCGGTTCGGACCTATGCAGATCATGCGGCGTCTCGCGAAACTCCCGGCCGAACACCTGCATTTGAACACCTGCGACTGGGACGACGACGACTGCTACCTGAAAGACCGATTCGAATCCTTTTCGGACTGGAAAAAGCGCATGCTCCTGCCGGTGATCGATATGTGCCGCCATATGAAGGACGCTTTCCCGCATTGCAAGCGCCCGCTGGACATGCCCGGGGTCCTCCTGCTCCATTCCCCCCAGGCATTCTGCATCCACAGCCGCTTCGAAGATTGGCTTCGTCTCGTCGACGAGATGTTTCCCAACCTGCAAATTATCCTGGGCCTGCCGAAAAGACTGAGAAAAAAGTTCCCCGAAGCCTTGACCGCAAAGCTCCTGCCCTTGCCGGTCTGCGAGGAAAAGAGCGAAAAAAAGACGCCGGCGAAGCTCCCGTCGAAATCCGTACTTCTGATCCAGGTGGACGGACGCCTTCCCAACCTCGCGCTCATGAAATTGAGCAGGCATTTCAAAAGCCAAGGCAAAAACGTGGTCCTGACACGCGGCGACGAATATCTGAAAAATCCCGAAGCGGTCTTCGCCAGTTGCATCTTCAATTTCGGGACCTCCCCGAAACGCCTGGCGAACCTTCGCAAATACTTCGGCGATTCGCTGGTCTTAGGCGGCTCCGGGTGCGACGTCCGCCTGCGACTGGACGAAAGCATCGAACGCCTGGAACCCGATTTCGACTTATATCCTGAACTCGGCGACCGAGCCATCGGCTTTCTCACCCGAGGATGCCCCAAAAACTGCCCGTTTTGCATCGTCCCCCAAAAGGAGGGCCGCACACGCCAAGTCGCAGACCTGGACAGCCTTCTGCAAAAAAGAAAAAAGCTGATCCTCCTCGACGACAACATCCTGGCCCACCCCGACGCCGCCACGTTCCTTGCGCAAATGGCCCGGCGCGACCTACGCGTCAACTTCACCCAAACCCTCGATATCGCCTTTCTGGACAAGGAGAAAGCGGCTCTCTTGAAACAAATCAACTGCCAGAACACCCGCTTCACCCGCCCCAACCATTATTTCAGCCTCAACAACGACAAAAACCTGGACGCGGTCGCCGAAAAATACCGCCTTATTGATTTCTCCGGCCGCGACAACGTCGAATTTCTCTGCATGTACGGCTTCGACACCACCCTCGCCCAGGATGTCCGCCGCTTCAAGTTCCTGCGATCCCTGCCCGGCGCCTACGTCTTCGTCCAAGAATACCGCCCCGTCCCCGGAGGTCCGCCCCCCAGCGCAAAAAACTTCTTCGACGACCACTGCGACGACCTCATCGACGAACTGGCCGGCATCTGCTTTACCCAAAACATGAAAAGCATGGAGAGATACTTCAAATGGGTCAGCCGCGCCTACGCGCAAACCTTCGGCAAACTGCACACGAACCTGGTGGACACGATCTTCAGATACAACAACCGCCACAGGAAAGGAGCGTACATCGAAACACTCGCCGGGACGCGAAAAACGCCGAAAAACCGATGAAGCTCGCCGATCCTTTCATGGCTATTTCGTTCGATAACACAACCTCTCGAAAGATGATCTTCATCCTCGCACCGTTTTCCTCTGGCCTCGGTCTGTACCTTTTACGTTCAGGGTTAAAAAAAATGGCATGCCATTTAAACCATTGAATTTTCTAAAAACGTAAAGCTCGTTATTTTTTTAACTCAAAAAATCCTTGCATTTTTTAAGAAATCCGGTCTAAAATCTGAACCGGAAATACGGAGACCAGCCTATTCGTTCAACACCAAAAAAAGCGTGTTGAACGAAAAAAAAGCATTCAATCACTGGTTGGCCGTTAAGAGCAAAACAGATGATTTATCGCAAAAGGAGTAAAAATTTATGACGTTCGATGAAATCGCAAAAAACTTGCCTGCCTGTCCTGGAATGGAAGCCTTGCCAATAAAAGTCCGCCCCACTGGGATGAGATACGAAAGTAATGGTCTCCCTGAATTTATTGGACCCGACATTAAGCCAAGTACGATAATCGAGCAGCCGGATCAGCCTAAAGTTATTATTATTTCAGCTGCCGGAGCTGTCGGTAAATCCACTCTTGCTAAAGAAATAGCCTATCGAAAGCAATCACCAATTTGGGATCTTGCGAAGGCGAAAGCCGTGGGGGAGGACTCAGTCACAGGCCAAATAACAAGCGCATTCGGTTTCGAAATAGCTGCTCAAGTAAGCCAGCAGTTATTGAAAGGCAGGCTCTTCCTTCTTATCGATGCTTTGGATGAGGCTATAGTAAAGGCTAACGAAGCCGGATATGAGGCGTTCATAGCTAATATCGCAGAGATCGCGAAAGATTCAACGGGCACACCTTTCATCTTACTTGGCCGGACTCAAACAGCAGAGACAACTTGGCTTCTACTTGACCATCTTGGCATTTCTGCTTCCCTTCTGACAATACAACCATTTACCCGCGAACAAGCTGAGCAGTACATCGAAGCCCGTATTTCCAATTTTGACCCTTTG
The DNA here is from genome assembly GCA_963674505.2 of Desulfobacterales bacterium. Taxonomy (GTDB): domain Bacteria; phylum Desulfobacterota; class Desulfobacteria; order Desulfobacterales; family SKZT01. The sequence goes on along the minus strand of CAXXIG010000001.1, from coordinate 2,054,103 downwards.
GCTCGAAGACGAATCGAAGAGCACCGGGGGCCATTTCTTAATGCACGAAACCTTATTCTCGACCATCTTCAGAGAGCTGTCGTAGGAGATGGACAGATCTCTGATAATGCCGCACGTGAATTCCTTGGATATGCACCTGTTCTGGAAACTGTTGCTGTGTTATTAGCCAAGGAGGGTAATTACCATGAGTTTATCGAGAGTTTGAATTCCATAGGCAGTCAAGAAATGGATCGGCCACTTTCGGTTCTGAATCATGTTGTTACGCGGCTTCTTGAACGTGAACAGACACAGAAATTGCAGGTTAATATCAAGCCTGCCCTTGAAACCGTGGCAGAAGAGGCTGGCTGGGATTCATGGTCAGACTTGTATTCGCCGGATGAGCAAAGAGCACGCCTACTGGGATTGATTTTGGGATGCCATATTGAAGCTTGCCCCGAAATGCCTTCATCGGTGAGAGCGCATTATGAATAACAGTTGAAGACATGGCTACCTGAGCATCCATTCCTACGTGATGGGGCTGTAGCGGCAAATCTGGTCTTTGAATCTTACCTTTTTGCGGATGCAATGCGTGAATATCTGACAACATTGGCACGTGAAGTTGAAAACCGAGTCACATCGAGCGACTATAAGCCATCTCGTTTGCTGGCGGACTTTTACATTTTACTTGGGCGGCAACGGGGTGAAAATATCGTTGCCCAGCGCCAGATCGGAATTTTGTACGATTCACTGCTTGCTGGTGAAACCGATTCTTTGCGAATACGGCTTGCTATTGAGGCTGGCGATCCAGAGGAGGAAGAAGGTGATGTGTCTGAAGAAGGTGAATTCGAACTCGTTTACACAAATCCGGATCCCGATGTCGAGGAAAGTATAGAGACGCACATTTTCCGAATCGACCAAGTGGAGGAGCCACTTGTGTTTCGGCGACAATTAAAAGACGCAATAGTTGTGTCTCGGGGAATCATATCTCTGGGAGGAGAGGTAGATGACTTCGAAATAGGCCCTTCTGTTCAAGCTCGCTGTGCACATTTAGATATCCGTTCTACTGGGCTTGTGGTTCGCGGTGCAGGATCTCGCGAAGCAGGATCAGAAGCCGTGGTCCTCGATGCCATGAGATGTAATTCATCTGTAACTCGCAAACCCATTGTTCGAGGCACCTTGACCGTGTGCTGGCCAGGAAGCGAGTCCTACCCATGGAGCGATTATTCGGTTGTAGCTATTGAATACGGACAGGAGAATCCTCACATACAGGAAGTTTATCGACGCTTGAGACGAATAGTTACGACATTGCAATCACATAGCAAGGGCTCACTCGCGCGTGTAAAAGACAAAATTGAGCATCGGCGCATTTTAAAGAACGAAATGGGTCGAGCTTTACTGGATAAGTTGCGGCAGGACAATATTATGCTCCTGAAAGGTAAGTTCTATCATTGGAACCCAGAGATAGGAGATAGAGTTCTTGGTGCTTCATACTATGATTTTTGTCAGAGAAGATTGACGCCTGAGACGATAGCATACCTCAACCAATTCATCGAAGAGAACGATCATCTTTTAAATGCGGCCAACCAATAAATTCAGCGGACGCAAAAAAGCTGCGCCGAAGACTAAATCGTTATGAGCATGAAATCTACATTTGAAATGGATGAAATATGCAAACGGTTAGTATAAAGGATGCAATTATTATTCTGAACAATCTTGATGTGACAGGTTTGAAACGAAATTTTAGCCTAAAACATTCTTTAATTCAAATTAACCGTAAAGGTAGGATCGAAGGAATATATAAATATAAAAGTGTTCCGACCGAAAAACAGCAGCTGGAAGCTTTAAACAAGCACCCGCGAACCATACAAATTCCTGCAAGGGAAGACACTTACAAATCAGAAGCAGAACTTCAAGATGCAATTAAAAAGAGCATGTGGTTATTTGATCACATGGAAAAAGAAGGATATTAAGAAGCATGAATATTACGAAACGAAAAAGAATGAACGCGTCCCTTATCTTTGCCATATTGCCCGCGCTATTTCTTACTTTGGGATTGGCACCTCCCGTTTCTGCAACCATGCAGATCGGAAACACGATCATCCTGTTTGCCGGCGCAGATGCTTCGACCATTCAGAACGCCGTGGATTCATTGCCCGCCGAGGGCGGTACCGTGAAGCTCAATGCAGGCGTATACGCATTGTCGCAAGGTATCCATATCGACAGATCCAATGTGACTCTCACGGGAGAGAGCGGTACGGTTCTGCGGTTGAACGATTCGGTGGACCAGCCTGTGATACTGGTGGGCACGGATGCGCAAACCCCTGTCGAAGGCGATGAGATTCAAAACGTTCGAATCTCAAACCTGGAGATCGATGGAAACAAGGACAATCAGAACCAGGAAACCGATCCGGACAGGAGCTGGATTCGAAACAACGGCATCGATGTGAGAAGAACGCGGAATCTTTGGATTGGCGATTTAAATGTCTACAACGCCGTCAGCGGGGGCTTGGCGGTGAGTTGGAATTCGCGCAAGGTTTTCGCCGGCAATTTTATGTTCCACCATAACCAATTCGACGGCATCGCCTTGTACGCAAGCGAAGACATCCAGATCGCCGATTTCATGTGCTACGAAAACGAATTCGCAGGGCTGAGCCTCGACAACAATCTGTCGCACGTCATCTTCCACGACGGTTCCATCAAAAACAACGGAGACGTGGGAATATTTGCCAGAGATTCGGAGGACTTGAGCTTTTTCCATTTGGTTATATCGGACAACGGCAGCCACGGATGCTTCATGAGCCACCAGGAGCCTGGGACCGGGACGGGAGTTGCCAGGCTGGTTTTCTCCGCGTGTTCCTTTCTGGACAATTCGGGCGACGGTCTTCACCTGGGATCCACGACGGCTGATTCTCCAGACAACGCCGTCGTTTCATGCCTGTTTTCGGGAAATACCGGGACCGCTTTGCATGTCATAGACGGGGGCGCCATTGACGATGCAGGGTGCGTTTACCAATAGCCTGGGGTGATGAAAATGCTCCCTGTTTTGCCGTAAAAATATCGCCGGGTTTTATTCTGCACGCTCCATCATGGGGCTTAGGAATGAAAATTATTTTAAAGAAACATAAATGGGGCGAACAAAATCTGTAGAAAGATTTCGCGCAAAAACGAGCTGTGGAATGTCAAGATTGTTTAATTTCGAACGCGCCGGCAATTTTAAATATAAGAAATTGTAAAGTTTGAATTGAACGCATAACAAAAAACTGGATTTTTGTAAAAGAATATGTCAGATTAAGGTGTTCGCTTTAACCTTCCAAGGAAAGGAGCACCTTGGATGTCCGAGATTCGAAAAAAAACGGGCCCCAAAAGACTCGCGCCCTACAGCGAGGATGTCGAAGAAAAAATGAAGGCTTTATACAATCAACTGTCCGAAAAGGACCGGAGAATATACGCGGCCGCCGAAGCTCAAAAATTGCCTCGCGGCTGGAAATTTGTAATTGTGTTTCAAAAAAAAATTCCATTCCTTATCAGTTTCAGCACGGAGCCGTCGGCCACGCGCATTCGCAGACAGGAGACGAGCTTGTCGTGCGGTATGCTGTCGAAGTATCCCTTCAGGTCCGCGTCAAATACCGCAGTTCTGCCTTCCGAGATTCCCTGGCGAATCGCTTCGAGCGCTTCGTTGGCCGATCTGTCGAGGCGAAATCCATAGGAACAGTCCAGGAAATCCGCCTCGAAAATCGGCTCCAGGATCAGCAGGGCGGCCATTTTCACCACCGGGTCCCTGATCGTCGGTATGCCCGACGGTCTCTTGCGTCCGTCGGGTTTGGGTACATATGTTCGCTTCACGGCGGACGGGGCGTAGGTCTTGTCTCTCAAGCTCTCTTGGATTTCCCGGACAAAGGCTTCCACGCCTCCGTCCCGGGCCTCGATCGCTTTGAATCCAACGCCGTCCACTCCCGGTGCGCCTTTGTTTTGGCGCACAAGCCGATAGGCGCAACCAGGAACATCCTCCCGATAGATCCGATCTGGGGGGATGAAAATTGCCCCAAATGCCCCCAAAAAAATCCGCGTCATCGGCAATTCTAAGGTGACGTCCTGCGCGCAGACGGAGCCAGCTATCATAACCTCTCCGGAGACGACGGCGGAGACAAGGACGGGCTGAGCCTGGGGTGATGAAAATCCAACGTTTTAGGGCATAATTTTTCGGCCTGGATTTGTTCCTGCTTTTTTTGTGTTCGGTGTTCGGTGGTCAGTGTTCGGCGGTCGCACAGCCACGATAAATTCGGATTGCGCCGCCTTTGTTTCGCCTGGCTCGCTCGAATCGGCACGGCGCTTTCCCGAACACCGAGCACTGAAACCCGGCACATAGGAACTGGAACAAATCCTGGCGGAAGAACAACCTTTCAAAACAGGAGATTTTCATCACCCAGGCTGAGCCCTTCATCGCCTGACGAACTGGACCTTTTCGACACGTACTTTGTAGTTTCCAGCTTCGGGACGGAAAACTATTCGATTCCCACGACGACGGACGGCGCTTCGGCCTCCGGCGACGGCGTCTCGCCGAAGGGTGCCATTGCGTTGAAGGCCGGTCTGAACTTCGTAAGCCATATGGGAAAGTCCGGCGTGTTTGGCGTTCTGGCCGCTGCGCTGGGGATCGACGAAGTGCTGACTCTGTATGGACCGATTACCAGCGAGGTTGCTACCACCATCGAAACGCCGTTGAACAAACAGTTGGAGGAGATGCCGTGGGAAGCCGCCGAAAAATGCGGCAAATCTGTGGTTGGAATCGATCTTCAGGCCGATCTTGGCATTCGTCCCGTCAACCTGGCTGACGATCTCGGATTCGATGTGAAATCGTTCCGCATTTACAGTCCGCCTTCCGAAAAGTTTTTGAAAGACAACCCGACATTTTTCGGAAGCCGCCGGGCGCGTTCACCTCGGGCACGGCTAGGTGCAACGTCCCGCTCTTGCCCTTGTTGTATCCCGTCTTCTTGCAAAAGATTTCGGCCATCAGCAATTTCGGATCGGCCCCCTTGGACAGAAGATGGCTGTGGCTGCGATGATTGGTGATGATCGCATCCTCCGGCGCAAGCGCCGCGCACACTCCCGCCCCGACCGCCTCCTGCCCCGTGCATAGGATCATCATGCCGGGAATTTTGCCCTCCACCTTGCACAGTTCCGTCAGCGCATCCTCGAAGCTGCGGGCAAGCAGCAGGGACTGGAGTATCTCCATCTTTTTCTCTTTCGGTATGTGCATATGTCCTCCTGTTCTGTTCAATACCGATTTGTTTCGTTCTTTCTGGTTTTCGGTTCATCGCGAATTTGTGGGAACCGGTGAAGGTAACTAGAGCTTCCAGATTTGGTCCCATATCGCGAATGTGCAGCCGCGTGGAACAAGGCATGCCAGACCAGGATGGTCTGGTTACCATCGACACACCCTTTCCCACAAATCCGCGATGAGCCTGGTTTTGTTGCCACGCCGAGCTAAAATAATCGTAACCTGTTTCGCCGCAAAAGGCACCGGAGACGTCGGCGAAATCTTGCGGGACCCTTATGGCGGTCATTCGGCGCAAGGCAGCGAGACGACCATCGTGGCACCTGCCCTTTCCGTCGATTCGGCCCGGATGGTCCCTCCGTGGTTTTCGACGATCATTTTCGCGATGGAGAGGCCGAAGCCGATGCCGTGGGTTTTGGTAGTAAACAGCGGCTCGAAGATTTTTCCCACGTGCTCCCGGGATATTCCGGGCCCGGTGTCTGAAATGCGGACTTCGACCATCGGGCTTTGGTGCTGTTCTGAGGTCGAAGCGGCTTCGTCATCGGGTTTCTGGCTGCGGGAGCCTCGTTTGCGCGCGTGAGGCCCTTCCCGCGAAGGCTTGATTTCGATGGTCAGCCGCCCCTGTTCTCCCATGGCCTGCAAAGCGTTTTGGACGATGTTTTTCAAAGCGATTCGTATTTGTTCCGGGTCCATGTTTGCTCGGAAAATTTTATCGGGAAAATCGAAATGCACTTCCACGGATGCGGGAATGTCGCAGTTTCGGATGGTTGCCCGAACCAGCTCGCCCATGTCCTGCGGGGTGGTTGTCGGCTTTTCCATGCGGGAGAGATTGAGCATGCTTTCGATGATGGCGGTGGATTTCTGAATATTTGCGCGTATTCGCGCCAAGTGCTCGTCGGTTTTTTCGTCCTGGCCGCCCAGCTTCATGTTCAAAAAATAAGCCGAGGCATCGACCGCGCCCAGGGGGTTTCGCAGCTCGTGGGAGATGTTTCCCGCGAAATGCCCCAGCACGGCCAGGCGTTCCTTTACAAGGAGTTCCTGCTGGGCTTTTTTCAGTTCGCGGGTCCTTTCCTCGACCATTTCTTCGAGGCTTTCGGAATATTGTTGCAGGCGCGCCTGGGCCATCTTTCGCTCCGTGATGTCGTGAAAGGTGACCACGACCGCCATGATTTCTCCTTTTGCGTCGTGAACCGGCGAAGCGCTGGCCTGGACGAACAATTCGGCGCCGTCGGGATGGCGGAGCAGGAATTCTTCGTTTGTGGCGGATTCTCCGCGAAAAGCCTTGGGGCCTGGCATTTCGCCCAATGGCACCTCCTTTTTGCCGTCGGCGGTGAAAAACCGGCAGGACAAAGCTTCGGGGTCTCCGGCGTCGATGTCGTTTCTTCCTTCCATATGCTCGCCCAAAATTCTTACGGACTCCGGGTTTTCCATGACGCCTTCGATTCGGTCGAACTCGCCTTCCAGGACATGGGCGGCGAAAGGGGCCTGCCGAATGACTGCTGTAAGCAGCGTGTTGGACTTGTAGAGGGCGTCTTCCGCCTTTTTTCGGTCGGTGATGTCGATGGCGGTGGCAGCCAGATAGGCTGGCGCGCCTTCGTCGTCCTCCACCATGATTCCGTTCATCAGCATGGGGAATTCCCGTCCGGAACGATGCGCGTGCCAGACTTCCTCGGCGGTAAATTGGCCGGACGTGCGCAATCGGCCGATGATCTCCCGAACCTTTTCCATCTGTCTTTGCGTATGGAACGTCGAAAGATTTTTTCCGAGCAGCTCGACGATAGGGTATCCATGAAGGTATGCCAAGTATTCGTTGACATATTCGATGTTTCCGTCAAAATCCGCGATGGCGACGCCGAAATTGGCGTTGTCGAAAACTGTTTTGAATTTACGGAGTTCCTTTTCCGCTGTTTTGCGGCCGGTGATCTCCTTGCTGTTGAAACAGATGCCCTTGACTGTTGCGTCGTCCGAAAAAATCGGGTTGTAGCTGAAGGAATACCAGCGCTCCCGGCGCATTTTCTTTTCCAATGCGACCGTTTGGCCCGCGAGCGCCATGTTGAAATGGGTCGTGAAGCTTTCCATATCTTCCGGCGGCACCAAATCGGAAAAGCACTCTCCCTCTTTGATGTTTTTTCCGAGCAACTCTCTGGCCGCGTGGTCGGCGACGCTGTTAAACGCCTGAATGGTCCGGTCGGGATCGATCAGGACAAAGGACTGCCTCGTATTGTTCAAAATCGATCGAAGCTTCTCTTCGCTTTGCCGCAGGGCCCTTTCGGCCCTCTTTCGCTGGACGATTCCTCCGATCAAGTCGGCTGCGGTCCGCAGCCTTTTCTTGGCCAGCTCGACGATGTAATGGGGACGCGACAGGTAGAAACCGGCGCTTTTTCGGATTTCTTCCTCGGAAAGATGAAAGCGTTCTGCCAGTTTTTTCACGGTTTCTCGATCTGCCGGGGGATCTCCGTAGCCGATGCTGATCGCCCCTACGACCTCTTCGCCCGCGAAAATCGGGACGGCATAAATGCCGATTCCACCCGCGCACATGACGTCCGTCGCTTTGCCGCTTTGAATCGTCGGCTTTGCGGCGTTCTGCCAGCAGCTTTCATGGCAAAGCCATGTGCCGGACGCCAGGGCTTTCCGATTGTCGTCGGTATCGCACATTCTCCGGGATGCGCCGTCCAGCATTTGGCACCAGGCCGAAGAGAATTTTCCGAATGCGTAGTCGCCGTTTCTTTCGTAGACGGCCAGGGACGTATCCAGCAGATCCAGGCTGTCTTCGGCGATCTGGTCCAGCGTCTCCCTGCCCACGGATTCCAAAATGATCCCGTCTGTGTTCAGTTCGCTGATGTCCCCGTAGCCGGGCTTTGCGCATACTCCTTGGGAACCGGTTTCGGAAACGCCTTTCGAAATCAGCCACTCGATCTGATGCAAAGCGCGCTGGGCGGTTTTTCGTTCCTTGATCTCCAGGCTCAACTTGCGGTTCCACCAGAGGGAAAGGGCCAGAAGGGCGCAGAAAACCGCCACAACGCCGGAAATCCAGCGCATGACCGACTCCCAGTCGATGCCTTTTTCGAAGTGCACGGGAACATGTTTCTGGAATATGGCGTCGATTTGCCGCCTTGGGATGTCGGAAATGGCCCGGTTCAGCATATCCACCAGTTCGGGCCAGTCCTTTCTGACCCCGAATTTGACCTGCGCGCTGGGATAGTCCGCCGGGGCCGCGATTTTCAGGTTGGTCAGCCGGTGGTGGATTATCAGATAGCCGCAAACCGCCAGCGGTCCGACGTAGGCGTCGGCCGAGCCCATGGATACGCTTCTCAACGCCTGGTCGTGGTCCTTGGCGGGCTGGATGCGGATTTCCGGATAGTCCGCCTCGATCGCCTTTTGTATGTACAAGCCGTCCACAACGGCGACGGTCTGGCGCTTCAGGTCCCGCAAACCCATCACCATGGGAGAATCGATGCGGTTGACCAGTACCCACGGATCGGAAAGAAGCGGACGGGTGAATTCCATGCGCTTGGATCTCTCGGCGGTTTCGACGCCGACGAACATGTCCACGTCTTTGCCGATGGCGTCGTCGAGGTCCGAAAGGCGCAGCGGAACCAGGACGAAGGCGATGCCCGTATGTCGTTCTATCAGACGGATATAATCGGGAATGATTCCTTGGAAGGTTTCGTCTTTTCCCAGGAACATGTACGGTTCGAAGCCAGGGACCATGCCCGCGCGGACCTGCGGGTGCTTTTTTTCGAAGGGCGTTTCGGGAGAAATGCCTTGTTCGCCGCGTTCAAGACGGCTGTCGGCCGAGGCCGCCGCGAGCGAACCGGAAATGGAACTGCCGGAATCTCCGGTTTTGAGGACCGCATTGGTCTCGCCAGCCGATGAAACGACCCCGCCTGCTGCACATAGCCAAATAAACAATGCGACCATACCGGTTTTCATCCGGACCCTCCGCGCTCTTCCTCTATTTTTTCCGGTCTTCTTTCAAGCGGGTCAGCAATTCGACAAGGGCCTGCTTTTCGAATGGTTTCTGGATGAACCCGGAAAAGCCCTTGTCCGCGTATTCCGCCTTGATTTCCATCTCCTTGAAACCGCTGGAGAGAATCACCGGGACTCCGCAGCCCAAGCCGGAGATTTTTTCGAAGGCTTCCACCCCGGTCATGCCCGGCATGCTCAAATCCAGGACAATGAAATCGATGTCGCGCATGTGCTTTTCGAACAGCTCGACGGCCTCCGCCCCGTCGGTCGCTACCACGGTTTTATATCCGGCCGATTCCAGCATCCTGCGGACGACCTTCAGCACGAAAACGTCGTCGTCGGCCACCAGGACCCGTCCTGCCGTTTTCGTCGGGGTCCCTGTCGGCGCCGATGTCGTTTCTTCTTCGTTTTCGGCAGTTTCGGCCGACGGGAACAAGACCCGCATGACCGTGCCCTTGCCCGGCTCGCTGCTTACCCGGATAAAGCCTTTGTGGGCCCTGACGATCCCCATCATGGCGGGAAGCCCCAGGCCGCGGCCCATGAACTTGGTGGTGAAAAAGGGTTCGAAGATTCTCTGGAGGATTTCAGGCCCCATGCCGCAGCCCTTGTCCCTCACCTCCAAATAGACGTAGCGGCCTTCCTGCAAGGGCGCTTCGTAGTTCATCCAGATTTCCGCCAAGGTCGATTTCAGGGCCTGTTCGTCGCAGTTCTCGACCCCGGTGGACAGGTGGACCGCGCCGCCTTTGCCTTCGGGCATGGCCTCGCCCGCGTTTGTCACCATGGACAGGATGATCTGTTTCAATTGGGAATTGTCCGCCATGATCGGGGGCAGGTTCCGCGCCAAGCGAGTTTCCAGCCAGGCGCCTGCGGGAAGGGGGGTGCGCAGCAGGCCGTAGATCTCCTCCACGATGTCGTCGAGATCCACGGGTTCGATGACAAAATGCTTCTTGCCCGTGTATGCGAGCATCTGGCGCACCAGGGCGGTGGCTTTTTTGGACGCCGTGATGGCGTCGTTCAGGCAGTCCCGGGAGAATTCGGATTGCTGGGGGTCTTCGATGGCCATCTCGATGTTTCCGATCACCGCCATCAGAATGTTGTTGAAATCATGGGCGATGCCCGCCGCCATGACCCCCAGGCTTTCCAGGCGCTGCAAGCCCAGGATGCGGCGCTCCATTTCCAGGCGTTGCTGCTCCGCCTTCTTTCTTTCCGTGATGTCGATACTCATCACGGCGACCATCTCCACGTTTCCGGCGTCGTCCAGAACGGGGGTGAGGATGGAGTCGTTCCATATCCCCTGCCGCTGATCCTCGTGCCGGTCCTGCCTTTTTTGTGCGACGACTTTTCGAAAATGCGCTTTCCTCAGTTCGGCCACATCGGCCGGGAACAGGTCCCAGACAAGCTTGCCGACAATATCGGGCGCCGTTTTTCCGAACCTTTCGGCGAACGTTTCATTGGCATCCAGGCATATTCCTTGGGAATCGAGAAGGACGGCGGAGGCCATAGGTACGTTGAGCAAGGTCCTGGCCATGCTTTCGCTTTTTTTCTGCGCGCTTTCCGCCCGGCGCCTTTCGCTCACCTGCTGGATGAAATACAGCAGACGATCCATGTCCAGGGGCTTGGGCTCGTAGCCGACAATCCGGTCTCTGGTCACGGACTCCGCAGCGCTTTGAAGAGAGGCATGGGCGGTCACGATGATGTAATCGGCGTCCGAAAATTCCGCCAGTCGCTTTTGCAGCTCCAGTCCGTCCATGTCCGGCAGCTTGTAATCCAGTATCGCAAGATCTATGGCCTGCTTTCGGCATGTTTCCAGGGCGTCCGCGCCGTCGTATGCGGCGAAGGCCTCGTAGCCTTTGGCCCTCAGGATGTCCTGGATGTTGTCGGCCAGGTCCCGGTTGTCGTCGGTCACAAGAATGGTCATTGGTTCAGGCATTGTCCCGTTCTCCATGTGAATTCTTGGCTTGTTTGTTATTTAATTTCGCACGGTCACGCATGGTTTGTAAACAAGATACTCGATTGCGTTCTTGGAATATCATATCTTTTCAAACCGTGTACAATGTGATTAAATACCTCTATTCGGAATGCATTCCATTTGAGAATGCAAGTTCTTGTTTTTTTACGGTCAAAAATGAAAAGCATGTAATCATGAGACGATTTTTTTCCTATGGACCGGTGGATTGCAAAGAACATTTTTGCGTACCCCGGTTGGACCTGGTCGAGAAATGCTACCGCCAATTGGTCGCCAAGTCTGAAAAGGGAGGGCATTTTTTCACCATTTGGTCTCCCAGGCAGTGCGGGAAGACATGGCTGGTGGAACAGGTTCGAAAAAGGATTGAAGAACGCCATTCCGATGCTTTTTCCACCGGAATCATATCCATGCAGGGCGTGATTTTAAGGGACGACAGTTCGGACGAGGAGTTGCTTTCCTGGTTTCCGTCATTGATCAACGACGCCTTCGGCACCGATATCCAGGAAGTGGAGGACTGGAGGCAATGGAGCAGGCTGTTCCATCGCACCGACGGCGTTTTTAATAAACCGGTGATTCTTTTCATAGACGAATTCGACGTTCTTCCCCCCAAGCTCATAGACCGCCTTTTGACGCTGTTTCGAAGCATGTATCTGAAGCGTGAAAACTATGTTCTTCACGGATTGGCCTTGATTGGGGTCCGGGCGGTCCTGGGCGTGGATAGCGAGAGAGGCTCCCCGTTCAATATTCAGCGCTCCTTGCACGTGCCCAATTTCACTCGGGAGGAAGTCGAGGACCTGTTCGACCAGTACCGAAGCGAGAGTGGACAGGCCGTCGAATCCGAAACGGTGCGGAAGGTTTTCGAATCCACGCGAGGCCAACCCGGCCTGGTCTGCTGGTTCGGAGAGCTTTTGACAGAGAAATACAACCCCGGCCCCGAAAAACCGGTCGATCTTTCCGTATGGAAGACGGTCTATGGTGCGGCCCTTCACAAGGAGTGGAACAACACGGTCCTGAATTTGATCAAAAAAGCGATGGGACCATACGCGGAACAGGTCGTGGCATTGTTCGGACGCTCCGACATGCCATTCAGTATCCGGGCGCAATGGTGTTCCTATCTGTATCTGAACGGAATTGTCGAAGGAATCGAGCGGACCGATGCCTCGGGAAACAAAAGCTACGCATGTCGCTTTTCGTCGCCTTTTGTTCAGGCATGCCTGTACGAGGCTTTCGCAATGGACTTCGCCGGGGACAGCCCTGCCCCCGCCGCCCTGGAACCGCTGGATACCCTTTCCGACGTGTTCGAAAAGGACGAATTGGATGTTGCCGCGTTGTTGCTAAGGTATAAAGGCTATTTGAAGCGTCTCAAGGCCCGAGAAATCGACGTCTGGAAAGGCCAGCCCCGCCGCGCGGACCTTTGCCGAACCGAATATGTCGGTCATTTCCACCTGTATTCATGGCTGAAACAGGCCATAGAGGACCGTTGCGTTGTCAGTCCCGAATTTCCGACGGGAAACGGAAGGGTGGACTTGCACCTTCAGTGCGGCGCCAAATCCGGAATCATCGAGGTGAAAAGCTTCGAAAGCCAGTCCAAGCTGGACAAGGCCAGGCAACAGGCCGCTCGATACGCGAAAAAGCTCCGTCTGCCTTCCATCGCCATCGCCCTGTTTCTGTCCATGGACGACGACGAAATCCTGAAAAGTCTGTCTGGCGAACAGGTCGTGGATGGAATCCGGGTGAACGTGGTCGCGATCGGATGGTGACTGGCCGGGCGGCAATTCAGAATTTGACACAATTCGGATCAAACCAACCGATGTTTTTGTAAACCAAACCGTGCTGTCTTTCGTCTCCGTGTACAAAGAGATCGCGATTTGTCTACAACAACGAATCCCCCGGAGGGAATGGTCGAACCCAACGCATATCCAGGAAAGCAGGCTGAAGATGATCCGGCTCAAGGGCGACGTGGAGGCCGCCCGTTTCGAGCTGGAGACGCTCGTGGAGGGACCCGTTCTGGACGAAGACGCCATCATGGCCCAATACGAAAAGCTGGAAAAGGCGCACGCGGCGCTGGGAAGGGAACGGTTCGATTTCTTTCTCACGGTAAGAAAGATCGTCGGGTACGAAAACTACCAGAAGCTGCTTGTGGCAAAAAAGCTGAAGGACCGGAAAAGGGGCGACCGGTAGAGGTGAGAATATAGAAACCCATCTTCTCCCCGACTCTCGCTGTGAATTGCTTCCTTTTTCCGCCGTCGGACCGGTAGAATTCAAGGCGACGAAAGGCTTCCGTATTTCGGGAGAAAATGGGCTTAAAATGTTTGCGACTGTCTTGCGGCCGCGCGGGTCGTCATGCGGCAAGCTCCTGCAGGCGCGATCTGGCAGCCTCTCTCACCGCCGAGTTCTCATCCTGCTCGATAACCTGCTTTAAGAGTTCCCTGTTGATCTCCTCTTTCACGGCTTCGATCCTGACATTCGGATCGGAACGGGCGATTTTGGGAAGAAACAAGTCTCTGAACTTCATGATGTCCCTCCTTTTTCTGTGGTTGCGCACCTCGTGCGTTTAAGAATTGGAGCCTTATCGCAATTATATCGATCCCGGGTCGATGGTAAATCGAGCAAATCACTGAATTTGAAAAACGATGAACCTCAATTTGTTCGAAAAAAACCACGAGGCGATATTTTCCTGCCCGATTAAATCCTGCCCGATTCCGCCAGCTCCTCGATGCCGTCCATATCCAGCAGGCTGATGGTTTTTCCATCGACTTCGATCAAGCCATGGGTGGACATTTTAGAGAAAATGCGGGACAAGGTTTCCGGTATTGTCCCCAACAGGCTCGCCAGCTGCCCTTTGGAGATTTCCAGATCGATTCTCTCGGCCCCTCCCCGTTCCTTGGAGGCCAGGAGCAAGTAGGACGCCAATCGGCCGGGCACTTCCTTGAGCGCCAGGTTTTCGATCTGGACCGTGAATTCCCTGAGCCTCATGGAGAGCACGCCGAGCATCGCCAAAGCCAGGGATGGGTTTTTCGCGATCAGTTCCAGGAACGCGCTTTTGGGAAAAAAGAGCAGCGTGCTTTTCGCCAGCGCCAAAGCGGTCGCGGGAAAGGCGCGTCCCGTGAAAACGGGGACCTCTCCGAACGGCTCGCCGGGGCCGAATATGTGAAGGATCTTCTCCTTTCCCTCGGGAGAAGACTTGAAAATCTTGACCTGGCCTTCCGCCACCACGTAAAAGCCTTGGCCGTCGTCGCCCTCGGAAAAAATCATTTCTCCTCTGGCGAATTCTTTTTGCACGGCGACCGCTTCGATTTGCTTTAGATAATGATCGGCGAGCCCCGAAAACATGGGGATGCTGGAAATTACCGAAGATAAGTTTGCCATAAGCCGTCCTTTCCGGGAGCGTTTCCTGTTCTATGTTTTTTCAAGGCATGAGGCGGTTCGAAGGTAACCAGAGCTTCCAGCTCTGGTCCGGCACTGCGGGTTCCGAAAAGAATCGACCCCTATGGCAAGCCAGACCAGAGCTGGAAGCTCTGGTTACCTTGTACTTGCAACAATCTGCCGCTTGCAACTGGATTAATAAACAGGCAATGCTCTCTCCTTTCTTTTCAAAGCCTGAATGGTTCACCCGGCGAAAAATTAAAAACGCGAGTCTCCAAACCATAAGCGTTAGTGTCGGGCTTGGTTTTAACTTCGACCGGTTTTCATCCTACAGTTTCGATCATCGCATGGATTCCGGGTCTCCGCAAGCTCCGCCCGGAATGACGGTATTCGTCGGCCGACGTTATAACCAAAATCTTTTTTATTTTTTCCCGAGTTTTGACCCAAGTCAAGGCGAAGATCGTTTGCGTTGGTGTAAATTGCAATCAAAACAGGGGATAAATTGAAAACGTCGATAAAAACACCAATAAACAGGAGGGCAATCAAATGTTTTGTTATCAATGCGAACAAACGGCAAAAGGCGTGGGATGCACCAAGCAGGGCGTATGCGGAAAATCCCACGAAGTCGCGTCTCTTCAGGACCTTCTGGTCTATGCGGTCAAGGGCCTGTCCCAGTACGCTGTCGAAGGACGCAAGGTCGGCGTGTCCGACCCCGAAATCAACAAATTCACCTGCGAGGCGATTTTTTCCACACTCACCAATGTGGATTTCGACGCGGACAGGTTTGTGGAATTGATCGAAAAGTGCGTGCAATTGCGCGACGACCTTGCAAAGAAAGTGGAAGCCGCAGGCGGAAAGACCGCTTTTTCCGACGGTCCCGCGACTTTCCAGCCCGCGTCCGGCAAGGACGCCCTGGTGTCCCAAGGCGAAGAGACGGGCGTCAAATCCGACCCGGACATCGACCCGGACGTCCATTCCTTGCAGCAGATTCTAATCTACGGAATCAAGGGCGTAGCCGCCTATGCGGATCACGCCCGGATTTTGGGCCAGGAAGACGACGCGGTGTACGCGTTCATTCACGAGGCAATGGCCGCCACCCTGGACAAGAGCCTGGGCGTCAACGAACTGGTGGGCCTGGCCCTGAAATGCGGAGAGGTCAATCTCAGGACCATGGAGCTTCTGGACGCCGCCAACACCGGCGCCTACGGCAACCCGGTCCCAACGTCGGTGCCCCTGGGCGCCAAGAAAGGCAAGGCCATCCTGATTTCCGGCCACGACCTTAAAGACCTGGACGAAATTATCAAGCAGACCGAAGGCAAAGGCATCAACGTCTACACCCACGGCGAGATGCTGCCCTGCCACGGTTACCCGGAACTCAAGAAGTATTCCCACTTCCACGGCCACTACGGTACGGCGTGGCAGAACCAGAGAAAGGAGTTCGCCGACTTTCCGGGGGCCATTCTCATGACCACCAACTGCATCCAGAAGCCCCAGGACGTCTACAAGGACAACATTTTCACCACCGGCCTGGTGGGATGGCCCGGCGTACGGCACATCGCGGACAAGAACTTCAAGCCCGTCATCGACAAGGCCCTGGAAATGCCCGGTTTCCCCGAGGACCAGGAGGGCAAGTCCGTGATGGTGGGATTCGGCCACAACGCGGTCATGGGCGTGGCCGGCAAAGTCATCGACGCTGTCAAGAACAAGCAGATCCGTCACTTTTTTTTGGTGGGCGGATGCGACGGCGCCAAGCCCGGCAGAAGCTACTACACCGAATTCGTGGAAAAGGTCCCCGAGGACTGCGTGGTCCTGACCCTGGCATGCGGCAAGTTCCGTTTCTTCGACAAGGACTTGGGCGACATCGGAGGCATTCCGAGACTGCTGGACATCGGGCAGTGCAACGACGCCTTTTCGGCCATCAAGATCGCCTCGGCCCTGGCGGGAGCGTTCGACTGCGGCGTCAACGACCTTCCGCTTTCCATGATCATCTCCTGGTACGAGCAAAAGGCGTGCGCGATTCTTTTGACCCTTCTGCACCTGGGAATCAAGGACATCCGCCTGGGGCCGAGCCTGCCCGCGTTCATCACTCCCAATGTCCTGAACGTGCTGGTGGACAACTTCAACATCATGCCCATTTCCACGCCCGACGAGGACTTGAAGGCGATCCTCGGATAGAATTCGTCTCGGAGGATACTTGAAACCCGGCGCCATGGTGGCAATCTTGAAAGCGTTGCCAATCAAACCGGGATTTCAAGTATCCCGAACGACAAGGAGGTATGAACCATGAAATGTCCCGGACAAGACAGCAGATACTGGAAGCCTGGATCGATATTCGACGTCAAATGCCCGGAATGCGGGGCATCCGTCGAATTTTTCAAGGACGACACCACGAGAAAGTGCGATTCGTGCGGACACCGATTCGTCAACCCCGACATGGACTTCGGCTGCGCGGCCTACTGCCAGTACGCCGAAAAGTGCCTCGGGGACCTTCCGCCCGAAATGGCGGCCCAACGGGAGGATTTTCTGAAGGACAAGGTGGCGGTAGAGATGAAACGCTACTTCAAAAGGGATTTCAAGCGAATCGGACACGCCTCACGCACCGCCCGCTACGCCGAGAGGATCGGCAAGGCGGAACAAGGCAATATGGCCGTTGTTTTGGCTTCGGCCTACCTGCACGACATCGGGGCGGGCGAGGCGCAGCGGAAACACGGTGACGACGCCGACGAGTTCGTGCGCCAAGAGAGTCCGGCCGTGGCGCGTTCCATTCTCGAAAAACTCGGCGCCAACGAAAGGATGATCGCCGAGGTCTGCGACATGGTGGGCCATCGGCTCGATGAGGAAGCAAGCAGGAACTTCCAGATTTTGCTCGACGCCGACATGATTGCCAGTTTCGAGGAAAAGAAAAAGCAGGACCCCGTGGACCCGGAAAGCATGGAAAAAGCCATCGAGGGGTCCTTCCGGACCGAAAGCGGCCGCAAGGAAGCCCGAAGCGTGCTTTTGCAGAATTGACTTTCAGAATTGAACGGACACTGACGGAAGGTGAGCATATGAAAGTATTGAGAAAAATAATCGAAATCGACGAAGAATTGTGCGACGGATGCGGCAACTGCGTGCCGGCCTGCGCCGAGGGCGCCTTGGTGGTCGAAGACGGCAAGGCCCGGGTGGTCAAGGATATGTTTTGCGACGGCCTCGGCGCCTGCCTGGGAGAGTGCCCCACGGGCGCGTTGAAAATCATCGAGCGCGAAGCCGACGAGTTCGACGAGGAAGCGGTGGAGGAATATCTTTCCGACCAGGAAAAGGGAAGGCGGGAAGATGCCGGGAGCGCGGCGGAAAACGCCGGGAAAAGCAGGGAAGTCATCCTCGCCGGCTGCCCCTCGGCGAAAATCCGGACTTTCGGACCGTCTGCGGCCGGAAAAGACCCCCTGTCGGCGCCCGCCGGAAGGTCCCAGCTTTCGCACTGGCCGGTGCAGATCATGCTCGTGCCGGAATCCGCGCCGTTTTTGAAAGGCGCCGACCTCCTGGTGGTGGCCGACTGCGCGCCCTTGGCCTACCCGGATTTCCACCGGGACTTTCTCAAGGGCAAGGTCGTCATGATGGGGTGCCCCAAGTTCGACGATGTGGACGCCTACGTAGACAAGTTCTCGAAGATTTTCCGCAACGCCGGGGTGAAAAGCATCACGGCGGTAGTCATGGAAGTCCCCTGCTGCTCGGCGCTGCCGAACATCGTCCGCAAAAGCCTGGAAAAGGCCGGAAAGCACATTCCGCTGGAGGAAGTCACCATCAGCTCCCGCGGACAAATTCTGGAACGCAAAAAGGTCGCCTGACCCTCTGGCACAGAACTTGCTTTCTATGCGGAGCGAGACGACGGCGACCTTATTCGTCCTATGCGGTCTTATCGCTCTGTCCGGGCTGTCCGATGCCCTCCGATTCTTCAAGTGGACGAATCGGAGACCTGTCAGGGACACAAGGCTAATAAAGGAAATGAAAGGTTGTTTTTTTATCCCCGGGGATTGAGCTTGCACAATTCTCGCTTCGAATATCCATTTCGCCGCAAAACGACGAACCTTGCGCAGAAGAGTTGTTCAATGACTCTGAAGCTGCTGCGCAGGGATCAAGGCAACAAGTCCCCACAAAAGGCGCGATGCTGCTGTTCGGAAAAGAGAGGATCTTTTATTTTCCCGACGCATGGGTGCAGTGTGGGGCGATGAAAAGCATCCAATTTCGGGAGATTTATTTCTGCCGGGATTTGTTCCCCCCTCGCGGCAATATGCACGGGCTGGTTCGTGAGCGTAGGGTGGGTGGGTAGATACCCGGGTGCTGTCGCCAATTCAACTTCTCTTGAAATAGATGGCCCGACAATCTTGCACGGAGCCCAACCCACCATCTTCCGCGCCAATTCGTCGCTTCTTCGAACGAATGGCACTGCGGCGGCACGGGAAATGGTGGGTTGGGCTTCGTATAAACTCGAAGGACACGGGCGTAAACAAGCTTTGAACCAGACCCGAACGCCAGGGTTTCAACCCACCCACCCTACGCTCCCGGACCAGGCTCCATGATAGTTTTCGCGGAACAAAAACCGGCAGGTGCTTTACAGCATAATAGGGAACATTTTCATCACCCCAGGTGCAGTGCGGACGTTTTACAGGAACAGACAAGACGGAGATCTTCGACCATATCGAACTTTTCGACCATCTGCCCCAAGCGGTTGATGCCATACTGCTTTTTCTTAAAAAAATATAGAAAGTCCGCAGAAGCTCATGGATTCGAAGCTTTCGCGGGAATGACGGGAAAAACTTGATCATCGAGTTTCAGTGTCCTCGAAATTTTTTAGGCACGGCCTTCCGCATTTAATTCCGTGTCGCCATCCGGCCCCGCCGCCCAGACTGTCAGCAACAGCTCCGCGTCGTCGATGAGCCGATATAGAGGTTCGCGTCCGCTCAACAGGCGGCTTCGTTCCAATATGATGGGAACGCCTTCGCCTCGCTTATCCATAATTTTGGAGCGATGTCCGGCGACCTGGTCGTCCGATACGGGGCACCGGGCAAGCAGGCCTGCGACCGTTTCGTTTCTCGTGGATTGGCGATAGGGGAGGCTGTCGATTGTCATGGTGTTCGGTATGGTCCCCGGTGAATACAGCTCCAGGCGGTCGGCGAACATCTTCAGGCGGATTTTGCTGCCGTGAATGGAATAATCGCGGTGCGCCACCGCGTTGACTATCGCTTCGAAAACCGCAGGCAGGTCGTATTGGGGGATGTCGATACGGCCGATATCTTTTATCGCTGCGACTTTCATGTTTTTTTTCACGAATGCCATGGCATCGGCGATCTGCCTGTCGAGGGGACCGGAGATGTCGGCGGCGTCGATCTGGTAGTATTTTCCGGCCTCCTCCAATATGGTTTTTCCTCGGTAGCATGTCGCCTGGATGAAGGCGTTTGGCAGCCATTTCCTCGGGTCCTGGGTCGCCATCAGAACGCCCGCCACAGTAGGGCGAACCACTCCGTCCTGGTCTTGGCGCGCCAGACCCAGTTTTACCAGAAAATCCTGGCTCAATTCGCGTTGGCTCGGGCCGGCGAAGCGAAGACTTAAATTTTCATCGAGATCGTCCAATCGGCTGGCAGGCACGGCCTGCTCGTCGAAGCGAATTAGCCTCGACTGGCTTCGCTGCTGGAAAAGTCGGGCCAGAATGTCGGGCGGCATTTGGCGTTTTGCGCTGCCCACGCGATACAGGTAGCCTCCCGGACTCTGATGAACAAACAGGCTTCGGGGCACACACACTTTTATTACCGGCACTTTTCCACCCCTCGCGTCGGGCAGATACAACCGTTGCACAACCGGAGCCAGCGAGGGTTTTATTGAATTTACGCAAATCTCGCGCACAAAATCTTCCACCTTGTCGAGATTTTCCAGTGGTATTCCCACAATTTCCCGGCTTCTATCCGCCACCCCGAGCAAGCAGACCCCTCCGTTGCTGTTGGCGAACGAAGCCAGTTCGTCTGCCAAACTGTCGCGATGCGGGGCCGTCAACTTGTTTCCGGCAAAGCGGACTTCCTTCAATTCGAGAAAGGTGTCCTCCCCAAGGCGGATTTTTTCCAACAGTTCCGAAATGTCGTCATACATGATAAAACGTTACTCAAATACGGGAACGGAATGCCCGTGGCCTGTTTTTTTTCGGTTGTTCGAACACCACCTCGTTCCCACGTTTCGCGTGGGAATGCATCCCAGGACGCTATGCGCTTTCGTTCCGCAAAGACTTGACCGAATCGAGAACTAACCCCGATATCCGGAAAAAGATGGGTACGCCCCTTTCTTCGTGTTGGCTCAGCCTCGCCAAAACCATTCGTTTATCTTCGGCGACAATCTCCCCCCTGAAAAACTTCAGCTGTATGGCATTGACCAGTTCAAGTTCATGGAAGCGGGTCAGGGGAATGGACTGGTTGTTTTCTTTAAGCCATGTCGCGACTTCCTCCGACCGGTCTTCTTTGAAATACAGTTTAACAATCGCGCTAGTGTCCAAATACACCATTTCAAAACCGGTCCTCTCTGTTCTCCAACACGATTTCGCTAATTGGCTTGCCTCGTCTCGTGACTACGACTTTTTTCCCGCTCTCTATATTTTTCAATATTTTCCCGAAATTTTTTTGGACTTCCCCGACTGTCACTGTTTGCATTTCAATCACCCCATCGTTTTTTTTTCTTATTTGCGAATAATGCATACGTAAACCGTTATTTGTCAAGATCGAAAAAAACTGGAGGATATCGTATCCGAACATCGAACCATATAGCGGCTTTCCATTGGTGCAAAAAGATGCGAAATATGATATCCGTTTAGAACGAATGTGGTCCGTTTAGGATAAGCTTGGCGTTTTTTAACCGAACAAAAAAAGAGAATCGATGTTGAAATCCGACATGTCCAACCGTCCCGACGAACGTTCGATGATCCTTGTCGCCGACGACGACAAGTCCGTGCGCGCGTATCTGAAGAGGGCCTTCGAAAAGGAGGGCTTCGCCGTTGTGGGTTCCGGCACCGTGGAGGACGCCGTGCGGCAGTTGCAGGACCAGTCGTTCGACGCGGTGTTTTCGGACATTGTCATGGCCAGCGGCGACGACGGCATCGAATTGTTGAAGACGGCCAGCGCGTTGCAGCCGGACACGCCGGTGATACTGATCACCGGCCAGCCGAAGATCGAGACGGCGTCGCTGGCGGTCAGGTTCAACGCGTACGATTATCTCACCAAGCCCCTCTCGCACCAGATTCTCATTCAGGTGGCCCGAAACGCGGTGGAAACGAAAAAGCTGCGAGAGGAGAAAAAGCGCGTCGAAGAAAGAAACCAGGCCTACCGCCGGAAACTGGAGCAGTCCATGGCGGAGCGCACGCTGGAACTGCGCATCTCCAGGGAAAGATATCGTTCTCTGTTCGCGGCATCCAAGGACGCCATTTTCGTTGTTTCCGCCGACGGCCGCCTGATCGACATGAACAAGGCCTGCATGGATATTCTGGGCTACGAGCATTTCGAGATGAAACGCATGTATTTCCGGGATTTCTTTCTGAGTCCCGGGCTCGGGTCCGCCATTTTCCGGCTGGTTTCCAAGCAGGGGTACCTGGAGGACTACGAGGTGGAGCTTAGGAAGGCCGACTGCGAGATTCGCCAATGCGTGCTTTCCGTCAAGACCCTAGGGCTTGTCAAGACCGGGGTGAGGGAATTCCAGGTGATCATCCGGGACGTCACGCCCCAAAAGGAGGCGGAAGCGAAAATCCGGGAAAGCCAGGCGCAGCTGATGTTGCTTCGCGCCGCCATCGAGCAGTTCTCCGACAGCGTGATCGTCACCGACGATCAAGGCGTGTGTCTATATGCAAACCTGGCTTTCGAAAAGATCGCCGGCCGTCCAAGGAAGGAGGTGATCGGCAAGACTCCTTTTATATTGAGGCCGGGGGAGCATCACGGAAAGGATTACGACAGGATGCGGCAAACCATCGAAGGCGGGAATCGGTGGGAAAGAAACTACGTGCTTTCCCGTCAGGACGGCAACTTGTACGAGGAGGAGGCCGTCGTTTTTCCGGTCTTCGACGATTCCGGCAAGATCGCCAGTTTCGTGATCGTGGAAAAGGACGTCACCGAAAAGCGAAAGCTGGAAAATGTGGCGGAAGCCGCCAACATGATGGAAAACACGGGGTTCATCTTCGCGGGCATCCGACACGAGATCGGCAATCCCATCAATTCCCTGCTGACCACCCTGACCGTGCTGGAGCGAAAGCTCGACAGCCTTCCGAAAGAAACCGTCCGCCAGTTCATCGGGGGGGCGATCAGCGAAACCGGACGGGTTCGCTTCCTGTTGAGCGCGCTGAAAAATTTCAATCTGTTCGAAAATCCCAAGACGAGAAACCTGGAGTTGAACCGGTTCGTCGCCGATTTTCAATCGTTGATTCGAAAGGACTTTTCGGACAAGGGCATCGCGGTCGAGGCGGAATTTTCGTCCGAGGAGACTTGGGCGCTGCTGGATCCCCGCGCGTTTCATCACGTGCTGCTCAACCTGATGACCAACGCGGCGGACGCTTTGGAAGGCCGGGAAGGACCCCGCATCGTCATGCGGGTCGCAACAGCAGGGGACTCGGTGACGGTGCAGATACAAGACAACGGCTGCGGGCTGTCCCCTGGATTGCAAAAACAGTTGTTCACCCCGTTTTTCACCACCAAAGTCCAAGGTACCGGCCTGGGCCTGGTGATTGTCAAAAAATTGTTGCTGAAAATGAACAGCCATATTTGCGTCGAAAGCGAGCGGGACGCAGGCACCACCATCACGCTGACCATACCCGGGGGCCGTTCCGATGAGTAGAACCAAAGACAGGGTGCTCGCCATCATCGACGACGACAAAATCTTCTGCGACGCCGTGGCTCTGCATTTCGAGGATTCGTCATACCGCGTGCTGGTGGCCAACACCTGCAAGGATGGGCTGGCCGTGTGTTCCGACAACGACGTCGATATCGTGCTGCTGGACCAGCGCCTGCCCGACGGAAACGGCGTGGATCTTTGTCCCGAAATCATCGCCAACAACGACAAGGTCAAAATCATTTTCGTCACCGCGTATCCCGAATTCGAAACCGCCAAGGCCGCCATCCGGTTCGGAGCGTACGATTATCTGTCCAAGCCCTTTGAAATCGACGAACTCGAAGTGGTGATCGAACGCGCCGCCGAGACCCAGGATTTGGAAATGGTTCGCCAAATCCACAAGTACAGGGAAAAAAAGGAGCGGGGCACCACGGCGCTGATCGGAATGGACGGCGGCCTTTCCGAAGTGGGAAAGATCGTCGAGCGGGCCGCCCAGAGCGATTCCCCCGTCCTGATCACCGGCGAAACCGGTGTGGGCAAAAGCTTTGTCGCAAAATACATCCATTATCGACGCTCCAAGCCTGCGGGAAGCTTCATCTCCGTCAACTGCGCCTCCCTTCCCCACCACCTCGTCGAAGCGGAGCTTTTCGGGTACGAAAAGGGCTCCTTCACCGGAGCTGTCGCATCACGCAAAGGCCTGTTCGAAATGGCCAAGGACGGCACTCTCCTGCTGGACGAAATCGGCGAACTCCCCGTGGAATTGCAGGCCAAGCTCCTGGACGCCCTCGACGAAGGCAGCATCCGACGAGTCGGGGGAAACATTCGAAGATCGGTCGCGGTCAGAATAATGGCCGCTACCAACTACGACATCGAATCCGCCATGAAGAAAGGGGCCTTTCGTCCCGACCTCTTCTACCGCTTGAGCGTGATCCGGATTCACATTCCGCCCCTGAGGCAACGCCCCCAAGACATCGAAAGCCTGTGCCGCCATTTCATCGACCGATACCCCGGGGACCGGAAACCGCATCTGCCCTCCGAAGAAATCCAACGTCTGAAACAGTACCACTGGCCCGGCAACGTGCGGGAACTCAACAACGTACTCGAACGAGCGTTCATCCTTAGAAAAGGCAACGAGCTGAGACCGTCCATGCTGCTGGAAACCCCCGCTGGAAGTCCTCCGCCGTCGGCGCGCAAAGCCCAGGAGACCGAGGAGTTTCTATCCTTTTGCAAAACCGTGTCCGGGGAGTATCTTCCCACCCTCGAGACCCTGGGCATGGAGTACATCCGTTTCGTTTTGCGACACACCTCGGGCAACCGCACCCAGGCCGCCCAAATCTTGGGCGTCTCCCGCTCGACGCTGCTCCGAAAAATCAAGGGCCTGGAACTGGATGACGAGTGTCGTCCCCAATGAATGGCATCTCAAACGGGTGTCGCAAAATAGGACACTGTCTGTTTTTGACAGACCCCGTTTGAGACGATTCGGCGCGAATCTTTTCTCTGAAGCCCCCCTGTTTTCCCGAGAACCCCGCGAATCAGGCCTTTGTGATTATTGGCGCAAAAATTGCTTGTATATGGTTCGGAGGTTGGGAAAATGAAAACTGTAAAGAACGTATTGATTGTTGACGATGAAAAACAGTTCCTGGAGAGCCTGCGAATCGGCTTGGAGGATTACAGCCACGTGTTCAGGGTGCTGACCGCGCTGGACGGCGAGGAGGCGGTGCAAATCCTGCAATCGAAGAGGATCGACCTGGTGGTCACCGATCTGCGAATGCCGACCATGGACGGCTTCGAGCTGATCGCATACATGAGCACCCACTTTCCGGACATACCCGCCATCGTCCTGAGCGCATACGCCTCCGGAGATTCCATGCAGTCGCTCATGGAGATGGGCCTGCCCAGGTGGCTGGAGAAACCCATCGATCTCGACCTGTTCGGCAGGTGCATCCTGTCGTATTTCGAAGGCGATTTTCAAGAGGGGGTCATCACTGGGTTCTCGGTAAGTTCCTTTATGCAACTGATGGAGATGGAGGCGAAGACCTGCCTTTTCGAGGTGGAGACCGACTACGGCAAGCGAGGCTGTTTTTTTTTCGACCAGGGGGTTATTTGCGACGCCTGGTGCGACGAGTTAAGTGGCGACGAAGCGGCAATCGAAATGATATCCTGGGACAAAGTCCATATCGTTTTCAAAGAAATTCCCGCCCAAAAACTGACCTGCCGCATAGAAAAGCCGATTATGACCCTGATCATGGAAGGCATGCTGAAAAAGGACGAACGCGATGGCGCAAATAGTTCGACGGTCCGAACATGTCTGAGAGGGGAACAAAGACGCGCGCTCAAGAGGGAAAAGGAGATCGCGATTATCGGCGGGGTACTCACTACGCAGAGGTAGTCCGGAGGTCGCCGCAGCTTCCGGAAACAGGAAGGGAAACGGCGGAGTCCCGGTTGAATTCCCTATCCATTGAGATCCGACCGCGCGGGTTCGATTTGGAAAAAGCCCGACAATGGAAAATGTAGCCAAAATTTCTTTTTGGAGAGGAAAAAAGATAAGAACTTAGCGCCAATCAACCACGGGACCCGGCCGCGAATCCATTTTCAAAGCCGGAGGAAAGCCTTTTTGATATGAAAAACGCAAAGAACGTATTGATCGTGGACGACGAAAAAACGTTTCTTGACAGTCTGCGGATAGGGCTGGAGGACTACAGCCACGTGTTCGGCGTGCTGACGGCCTTGGACGGCGAGGAGGCGGTGCAAGTCCTGCAAACGAAGAAGATCGATCTGGTGGTCACCGATTTGCGCATGCCATGTATGGACGGTTTCGAACTGATCGCATACATGAGCACCTACTTTCCAGACATCCCTGCCATCGTCCTGAGCGCCTACGCCTCCGGGGATTCCTCGCGGTCGCTCATGAAAATGGGCCTGCCCAGATGGCTGGAAAAACCCATCGATTTCGACCTGTTCGCCAGGTGTGTCCTGTCGTATTTCGAGGGCGATTTCGAAGAGGGCGTCATCACCGGGGTTTCGGTGGGCTCGTTCATGCAGCTGACGGAGATGGAAGCCAAGACGTGCCTCTTCGAGGTGGCGACCGATTACGACCAAAGGGGCTGCTTCTTTTTCGACCAGGGCGTTCTCTGCGACGCCTGGTGCGAGGAGCTGAGGGGCGACAAGGCGGCCGTCGAAATGATTTCCTGGGACAAGGTCCGGATCGTTTTCAAGGAAGTTCCCGCCAAAAGACTGCCGTGCCGCATCGAGAGGTCCATCATGTCCCTGATCATGGAGGGCATGATCAAAAGAGACGAGCGAAGCTGCGCAGGGGGCTCGCCGGTTCGAAAACACCCGAAAGCGGAACAAAGGCGCTCCTCTTTCAAAGACCAGAAGGAGATCTCGATTTTCGGGGCGTACTCGACACGCAGTCTTGGATAGGAGGCCGATATGGAGCCGGTATGGATGGGAGACGGTGCGACAATCGAAAATCGATGCGAAAAGAAACGAACTACCCCTGATCCAGAACGGGCAGCTTTCTGAGATTGACGGCTTCCAGCAATCCGTCCAGGTCCTCCCGCGTGGACCACAGGACCTGGTTTTGCTCCATTTGTTCTTCGGCCTGCCTGGTGAAGCCGTCATGGGAGAATATCCAGAGGCGGAGGAGTTTCAGGTACTTTTTTTCCCTCCGCTTCAGTATTTCCCCTTGGCGCAGCAGATGCTCCACCACATCCGGCCCGGCCTTTCTCCCCGACCGCCACTTGCTTTCCGCCATCCAGACCTCGGTGGCCGCTCCCCCGTAGATATCGACTTCCATCCTTTTCCCGGCCCCTTTGCGGTGGCGCTGGTCGATATAGAAAAAACGGTGCGGAATTTTAATGTCCTGCTCCGAGTGGAAGAACTTTCCCGGAAGCGTCTTTCCCTGCCCGTTCCACAAGATCTGGATCATGTAGACTTCGGCCAGATATCCTTTGTATTCGTGGAACCGCCTTTCAATGACGCTGAATTTCTTGAGAGTTCTTTCCTCGATTTCGGAACGATGCTGCTTTTCCACCTCGATCAGTCCCCAGACCTTGATGAACTCGTTTAGGATCGGATCGTTGACCTTGCCGAACCAGTTGCCGAACGGCTTGAATTCCAGAAGGTCCCCCCGGGCCAGGCGGATCATGACTTCCTTGATCTTTTGAACGGGGACATCCACGAATTCGTGGGTTTTGAGACCGGCCCGGATTTGTTCCAGGTCGATTTCCTCGGTTTCCTGCCGGGCCGCCAGATATAGAATCCATTTGGTGATGCCGTATTCGTTGGTCCGCGCAATCCACCGTCTGACCTGGTCGCTGAGTTCCGCCCAGATGAAGCCGGAGGAAATGTCCACCGCCAGGATTTCGTTCAGGACGTCCTCGTCGCCGACAGTCCGCTCAAGCTCGGCGGCCCTCTGAACGACGGCCGTGATATAGAACGGATTGCCGCCGCATCGGTCGGAGATCACCGGGGCCATGGTCCGGACGATGTCCGCCCCGTAGTACTCGGCGGCGCGCAGAACGAGTTCCTCTCCGTAGTAATCGGAAAACGGCTTGATGGGCCTGCTTCTAAACCGTCCGTACAGCGAGCCTTTTCCGAGAATCTCGTCGGCCAGCATGCCCATTGCCGAACCGGTGACGAAATGCATGCAGGTGAGGGATTCCACTGCGAGCTGCATGAATCCCACGACCCTGAATTCGTATTCCGGAAGCCAAGTGTTCTGGAATTCGTCCAAGAACATGGCGATGGTGGAATCGTCCCAGTCCGATACGGTTTTCGGCAGTTGCAGGGCCGCTTCCTCCGGGAGCGTGACGCCGCCGGTTTCAATGGCTGCCAACAGGTCCAAAGCGTTGGAAAATCCCGCAGGGCATTCCATGGAGCTGCGAATATATTCGATCAGCTCATTTCGGTTTAATGCCTTCGTGACGAGTCTCGGATTGTTCAGCCGGAACGCCGCGTACCACCGGACAAAATTCTCCGTGTATTTCAGCGCGAACGCCTCCCGGCTGAGCTGTTCGTCCGGAAAGCTGAAAAACACGGGCACCACCGCTTTCGGGTCCTTGTAATCCTGCTCGAAAAAGAGGCGGTTCACCGCCCGCTTGAAAATTTCCGTCTTGCCCATCCGCCGCTGGCCCAGCAACACCGTGGCCATGCTGCGCCGCCTGATCGCGTTCAGGGCGGTTTGATAGAAATAATCGATATGTTCCCGGCGGTCCGTGTAGACCGCCTCGGGAACCAACGTGCGTATGGCCCATTTTCTGTCGTCCATCGAATGTCCCCCCCCCATGCTTTCGCCAATCGAGTGCCATCGGCGACCCGTAAGAAAATTCCAATCTTCATATTGGATACCATCATCATCGGAAAAGGTGCAAGCGTTGTCTTGATAAGATCGGTTTGGTGTTCACCATGACGAAAAAAGCACGCGCAGGGCTTGGTCTTGACATTGGCCACGTTCAGGGACTATCGTCGCGGCGGTCGTCATTCCGGGCGGAGCGGTATGTACCCCGGGTGTCGATAAAATAGCTGGATTCCGTCGCTTCCGGGAATTTTTTAACAGGAACATGTAGCGTAGACCCGGAATCCAGGTGCCCGAATTTTGAACCAAGCCCCACGCGCATTTTCGGATTTCGCCGCAGAACAAAATAAAAAAACTGCCGAACAAGGAGACGCCATGGACAGCGCCGACAAAAACGTTAGCATGCCGACTTGGGCCGTGCGGCCCGTCACGCCGGAGGAAATCTGCACGGACCGGGCGGAGGGACTCAATCAATTGCCGGAAGTTCGACAATAGATTTGACGTTCGCCGAAAAGAACTGGTAACTTGTTGTTGTTTGGCAGTAAGCTGTGCAATGATTGGATCTTAATGGCTCCTGAATTTCTTGATTCATCACCCTAGGTCGGAGGTGCAGGCTTATGTTCAAGGCATCCGTACCCAGAAGCGAGGCTGCGAAATACCAGGTCGTCGAAGACGATACCATCGCGAAGATCGTGGCCGAGAAATGCGAAGACTACGACTGGAAGGGCTTTGCGCGCTACAATTGGGGCACCGACGTGCCCCTGGAGGTCAACCGGTGGCTCGCGGAGACCATCGGGATCAAGACGATCGACGCAAACGACCCGTCCAAGACCGTTCTCAAGCCGGCCGATGGCATGGCGGCGGAGGTCCTGATTCCAAAGCTTTGGAAACAGGAAGGCTTGGCCGTGGACAAGCTGTATACCGTGGCCGTCAGAAAGCGCCTGCCCCCTGTGGCCGTGGGCATTTCCAAATTGGACAAGTGGTTCATTCCGGAATCGGAATCGTGCGACTTTAAATACGAGCTGGAAGGCTTGGAGGAGTGCGCGGACAAGGTTCAGTTTCAAGTCTTCGCCAGCAACTATTGCAAGGCAGAGGCTGCGGCCGAGGGCACGGATTTTCTGAAATACAAGTTCACGGCGGTTGACGTGCCGGTATACGATGAGGAGATCGCCGATCCCAAGGCGCGAACATCGAACTCCCAGACGGGGTGGAAGGGCAAAAGCAACGCCGCGGACGGCGTGTTCAAGCCCAGAGACGCGCAGGATCGGTATATCGACGCCTCCCAATCGCCCTATACAATCCATCTGAGGTATTTCAAGGATGCGGCCGACGCCCAGGCGCGCATCGATCTCAATCCGTTCTGGCCGCTGTTCGAGGATGGAAAGCCGAAGGCGGAAACCCTGAAGGTCGAGTGGGAGATCAAGGATACGTCTCGTTTGAAGTACGGTCGAATCCAGATTTTCGACAAGGACGGGTTGATTTTCGAAGCGCCGCTGCCCGAGGCCAAGCTGGGCCAGGGAAAGCAGAGTTACGAGTGGGACGGTAAGAACACGGACGGCGCGACCGAAATGAAAGCGGAAAACATGCCGTACCGGGCGCAAATCCAGGGGCATACCGGTCCCGACGAGAAAAAGGGGCTGGCTTTGGCGGCCATGCAGACCGAAGTGCGG
Source organism: Desulfobacterales bacterium (assembly GCA_963674505.2). Lineage (GTDB taxonomy): Bacteria > Desulfobacterota > Desulfobacteria > Desulfobacterales > SKZT01. Next base: position 2,023,756 of record CAXXIG010000001.1, on the reverse strand, counting down.
CTGTTCGTCCACGCCGAGCTGGGCACGCACCCCGACAAGCCCTGGGAGGACCCGCAGTGCCTGCACTTCGCTCTGGCGCCCTGCCTGCCTTATCGCGACAAGGTGGCCGACGCGCCGGCCAAGGGCACCGACCAGTGGTACAAATGGAAGCTGGCCCAATGCGGGTTCCATCCGGGACCGGCGGGCGCGGACGCGGTCGGCGACGATTTCACGAACGCTTTGAAAGAATTCCAGCGCTCCTATCCCAAGAAAGGCGCGGCGCCCCATTCGCGCATCAAGGCCGACGGTTCCAAGAACGCAGATACCGAGGACGCCCTGGATGACCTGGCGGAAGGCGTCAGGGCGCTGTTCGGAAAGACGTCCGACCTGGACGACTACACTGCGGAGCAGGCCATCGCCCGGCTGATAAAGCCCGACAAGGACATGGTGGTGTGGGCCGAAGACCGCCACTGCTATACGGCCGGCGCATGGAAGCCCGCTCCGGCCAAGTTCACCACCGCGACGTACGACATGGAAGACTACCGCGGCGGCATGTCCATCGGCGACAATCGGCCCGTCAGGGACGCGGCGTCCGTGCCCCGGCCCTGGATTCCGCTGGAGGCGTACCCGGCGCTTCTGTCCAAATCCAAGCCCCTGGAAGCCACAGCCGCCATGCCCGCTGTGACCGATGAAATGCGCCGGGCGGCAGGGCCGCTCCGGGTGGACTGGACATTCGAGGAAATCGGTCCCCAGACCGATCTGATTCCGGACCCTGCCAAGCGCGACGCGGTGAACGTGGTCCTCGCCAATGCCGCATACGGTTCCTTTCGGCTCGGCTACGACGGCGGAAACACTGCGGACATCCCATGGAACGCCACGACCGCCGCCTTCACCAACGCCTTGAGCAACATGGCCAAGATACAGGGAAATAAGAACCGCAAAAAAAAGGTTTCGGTCTCCGGCCCCGACGGCGGTCCTTGGCAGATCGCGTTCGAGAGCGGATTCGTGGGTCCGTCGGTGACCACCGTCACGGCGGACGGATCTGCTTTGCGGGGGACCGATACCGACGTGAAGCGCGTCTATACCCCCGGCGCGGGAGCGAGGAAATGGACGGTGACCATCACCGGGGCCACCGGCGGGACGTTCAAGCTGTCGTGCGACGGCCAGGAATCCGGCGATATCCCCTACAACGCCGACGGGGACGCCCTGAGAACCATCCTGGTGCAAGTGCCCAAGATCGCATCCGGGAACAAGGGCCCCGAGAGGACCGAGGTCACGGGTCCGGCCGGGGGGCCTTGGGAAGTAATCATCAAAGGCGGCACGTTCGGCGGCGTTCTCGTGAGCAATCTGACCATGAACGTCGGCGGACTGCAACCCCAGGCCACGGTGACCGTCACGGCCGAACAGATGGAAGTCACTCGTTCCAAGGCCTTTGTGAAGGAAATCATCGAGAAGGAAACCAGCGCCTACACCGCCAAGGACGGAGAGAAGCTTCTGACCAACTGCCCGGAGAAAGTGCACGGCGTGAATTGCGGAATCCGCCCCGCCGCCGTGGCCGAGTACTACAAGGCGCCCTTCGGACGGGACAAGACCCACAGCCTGCTGCCGTGGCTGGCGGCGGCCGACGCCGCCGAAAAGGTCGTCCTGACCTACATGCACGCCGATCTGGGGCAGGACGAAGCCAAGGTCTACCCCGATTTTCTGGGAAAGGCCGGCGTGTATCTCCGGCCGTCGAGAATCGCTGGCGACGGATACCGGTTCCGGGCGCAAATCAGCTTCAAGAAGGACCCCGGAGGGGCTGACCATCCCAACCGGGAGGTGCTGGAGAAGCGGTACCCGAAACTGCCCCAGGCCAACACGGCCAAGATGCGGGTCTGGCGAAAGGCGTCATTCCGCGCGTACATCGGATGGGTGAAAACCGTGGAGGCCAACTGGGGCCAGGCCATGACCGACGCGGCGAACCACTACAAACCCGCCCACGTGCATTTCGTGCACGAGGGCCCCAATCCCAAGACCCCGCAATCGTTTCCGGCCAAGGGGGGCGATAAAATCGTCACCGACGCCGAATTCAAGGACCTCATAAAAGAGCGTCTCGCCGGATCTCCCTACGACGCCATCAAAAACGACGCCAAGCTCGAGGAAGGATACGTGTGGCCGTTTATCCACAAGCCGCATTTCGGCGTGGCCCATCGGGTCGGAAACTTGGACTCGTTCGTCAACTGGCTGTACGGGACCATCGAGGAAACGTCGTGGGACCTGTACTCGAAGGAGCTGATCCACCTGATCATCACGAAGATCGAGAGCGCTCACGGCCGGATGCGCGGGCATGTCATGGCGGAATTCGACAGTTCTCCCCAGGTGGTGGTGGTGGAATACACCTGCGACAATGTCGCATGCGGCGACAAAATCAGCGAGATCGTCAACGACGAGGCCGCAGGGGCGGTCCAGGGATGGTCCGGGGGAAGCAAAGTCACCCTGCGCATGCAGGACCAGAATTGCCGGCTCGGATGCGGCGGCAAATACAAGGGGGGCTCCCTTAGGCGAATCGCCGGGGGAATCCCGCTGTGCGCCATCGGGCGGCCGCTGGGCGGAAGCTGGCTCTACACGCCCAAAAGCTCCGAAACCTGGGCGCACGAGATGGGCCACCACCGCCATTTCCAGCACGCACAGGCCTACGCGGGCAAGAACAGGATCGCCCCCGGCGGCCAGGTGAAACAGCACGATTCCGCAGCCCATCCGCTGTTCACCGCCGCCTGTCTCACCAACTGGCAGAAGGCGTGGGACCGGTTCTGCATCATGAGCTACGACAAGGGCGCGAACCGGTCGTTTTGCGGCAAGTGCATTCTGAAAAACAGGGGCTGGCCGGTGGAAGACATTCCGAATCCCAGCGGCGATATCCGCGGCTGAGCAAAACGGGGACCGGTGGCAAACATGCGCGAAGTTTCGAAAACGGCAACGAACCCGCGACGGAGAGCTTTGACGGCGGCACTGCTTTTGTGCGCCTTCATCGTCTCGCTGGCGTGCGGACAGGACGGTCTAAGCGAAGATGCCGCACAAGACCGAAGAGGACGGAAACAAATGGAAACGATAGGACTCGAATTGCGGTTGGCCAAAGAGGAATTCATTTTCTGGGAATCCATGCCGGTGAACGTCACGGTGTCCAACAAGGGCGATGCCGCCGTCGATCTGCCCCAGGGCGAGGCGATTCCCATCACGTACGAGTTTCGCTCGCCGTCGGACGGCGAAACAAAAGCCTCCGTTCTCGCGACGAACCGGTGGGAAATGCTGACGCGGGACAAGGACAGCCCTCCCCGCGAGATATCCGAGGAGGAACTGGAACCGGGAAAAACCAGGGAACTGGTCGCCGATCCCGTGCTGTACGCCATGAAAGGCTTGCCGCCCGGCGACTACCGGCTCGTCGGAGTTCTCGAAGCGCCGGACGGGGACGTGGAGTCCGACCCGGCGCCCGTAAGGGTGGTGCCCGCGCGTATCGGCCATGTGTCCACCCAGTGGTGTTCCTTTCGCAAAGTCCGGCCGGTGATTTTCGACCATGAAGATTCCGACGGCGACAGATGGCTGTTCCATCTCGAATCCATGGGGCATTTCATCTCCTCCGACGTGTTTCGCCGGGGGGGCCGTCTGGAGGGTCCCGGGCCTGTGGAGGGGCTGGCCGTGTCCATGGATGTCGAGGCGGGATGTTCCGGGCGGTGGAGCGCGTGGCTGCAAGACGGCCGTTTCAACGCGCTTTGCTGGGAACTGGGGGTTGTCGGAAAGCCTTCCCCGGTCCCCGTGGGCCTGGAAAACGCCCGCCTGATCCAGCCGGGCTTCCAGTTCGCGCCCCAAGGCGGCGGCTTTTTCGCCGTCGGCGAGGGACTCTTTTTCGTGGCCGGGACCGATGGCGGCAAAGTTCGTATCAAAGCCTTCAGAACTTCGAAGGAAAAAATCGTCGCGGTCGGGGAGATGCCGCTGGGAAAGGTCCTGCCGGAACGCATCCTGGGCCGCTGCACGCCCGCGAAGGCCGGGTCGGAGATCGACCTTGCCTGGTCGGAGACGGAAAACGGGGCGACCCGGGTTTTCAACCTCGCCTGCGACAAGAAAGCAAACCCGTCTTCAAGCAAGCCCTTGCTGCTGTACGAACGGGAAAGCGCACTTTTGGCCATGGAAATGGCGCCTGTGGGCCTGGGTTCGGAAGGGTACGTGCACGCGTTGTTCGGTCTCGAGGAAGCCGACGATCCCGCAGATCCCGCAAAAAAAATGAATGCCGCAACATACGCGATTTTTCCGACCCGAAAACCGTCGGCAAACCCCGAAACATTCGTCCTGAGAGCGCCGGCCGAGCCTGCGAACCTGTGGGCGATCTCGCCGTACCCCATAGCGGTTCGGCTGGTCCTGGCCCATGCCGGAAAAAATATCGTCCATGCCGTAGCAGGCGACGATTCCGGCTGGACCATAGCACAGGCCGACATCGACGACGTCCAGGCCCTGTTCCTGATTTCGTCCGACCACAATCCCAACTGGTATCCCATGTGGGCATCGCCGTCGTCCGGCGTGGATTACCGGGAGTTCGACCTGATATTTTAGCCGGTAAAGGCGGGCTGTGCGCGGCGGCTCAAGCCGGGAGTGATGAAAATGTCGCGAAAAACATGCTGATTATTCCGTGAAAACTATCCCGTGGCCTGGTTCGGGATCGTAGCGATCATCGAGGAAAGGAGACATGCCGTGAAAGAAATCATCACAATTGGTTTGCGGAGCTTTGAAATTTCCGAACCGCAAGATGCGACCGAGGGCGAAGAGTATTTGACGTTCCTCGATACCCGTTCCGCGCGGGATTTTCTCCTTTGCTTCCTGTACGATTCCAACAGCATGGCGCGCCTGCGAAGGATCGTTTCCAGGCGCAACCTGATGGGCTGCGCGCATTTTCTGGACGACCGCGAAGTCTTGGAGCAATTGGCCCGGCGTCTGTGGTCCGGCCGATTGAAAATCCACGAGCTGCCCCATGTGACGTGGGGCAGCGGGCAAGAAGTCGTTCCGTCCAAGGACAAGAAGGACCAAAAGGATAAGAAGGACAACGTCCCGCCGGTGCCCCCTGTCCCGGAGAAGGAAATCCACTACATCGAAGTGAAGGTCGTCGATGCCGACACCGACGAAGCCATCCCGGGTGCGAACCTGAAAATCAAGCTGCCCTCTGGCAAAGTCAAAACCTTCGTTTCGAAAAAGTCGGATGCCGTGCGGGAAAAGGAACTGCCATCGAATCCCTGGGACATCCAGGAGATCGCGGATTCGGAGGTCTGGGAAGTGGTCAGGGTTTCATAGCCTGCCTGGCACGGCTTTCCTTTTCGGAACGACTGCGGAGGAGGTTCTAAAAAAACGCGACCTGTTCGGTTGGTGTTTTATTGCGAAATACGAAATCTTCTGGCTAAAACGGATTTGGGGGGAGCGGCAATGCGTAGGTTGGGTTGAGCGGGTTTCATGTTGGGTTTCGTTTGCTTCCCAACCATTTCGCAGGCCTTATCTGTTTGTTTGATAGAATTCCGCAGCGAAACCCAACAATTGAAGACGCTCAACCCAACCTACATTCCACCCACCCCCAAATCCGTTTTAACCAGGAAATCTTATTCGTGAATACAATAAGGAGGAACGACGCCATGAAACAACTCATCAAATTTCTGGCCGCAATGGCGGCCTTGTCTGCCCTGTTGGGCGCTCCGGCTTTCGCCCAGGACAAGATTTGCATGCCGGACATGGGCGAAAAGGGCAAGCTCGGGCTTTCCGAGGCGATCTACCTACTCCAAACCGTTTCGGGTTTCAGGTCCGACTCAGGGGCGATGCGAATCGTCCAGTCTTCGCTCGACCGAGAAACCGCGCCGAAGGTGCCGGAAGAGGACTTGGAGGCCCTTTCTGCCGGCAACCGGGCTTTCGCGCTGGACCTTTACCGTGAATTGCGCGACGAGCAGGACAACCTTTTCTTCTCGCCGTACAGCATTTCCCTCGCGCTGGCCATGGCCTGGGCCGGGGCGGCGAACGAAACGGAAGCGCAGATGGCCCAAACTCTGCATTTCACGCTGCCCCAAGGCCGGCTTCACCCGGCCTTCAACGCCCTGTCTCTCGAACTGGCCTCCCGGGGCGAGGGTGCGGCCGGGCAGGATGGAGAACCTTTTCGGCTCAACATCGCCAATGCCACGTGGGGGCAGGACGGTCACCATTTTCTGGGTTCCTTCCTGGATGTTCTCGCCGTCAACTATGGCGCTGGATTGAACCTGCTCGACTTTTTCAGCGATCCGGAAGCCTCCCGAATCACCATCAACACGTGGGTCGAGGAGCAAACAGAGGACAAAATCAAGGACCTGGTTCCCCCCGGCGCCATAGACCAAGCCACCCGGCTCGTTTTGACCAACGCCATTTACTTCAACGCCGCTTGGCAATACCCCTTCGAAGAGAGTATGACCGAAAGCGCACCGTTTCGCCTGCCGGACGGCGGGACGGTGGTCGCGGACATGATGGCGCAAACCAAATCCTTCCGCTACGCGCAGGGCGACGGCTGCCAGGCGGTGGAACTGCCCTACGACGACAACCGGCTTTCCATGGTCATTCTGCTTCCGGAAGACGGACGTTTCGACGAGTTCGAATCCTCGTTTGCCCCGGACGAAATCATCGACGGCATGCAAACCGCCTACGTCCATCTGCGGATGCCCAGGTTCCAATACGAGTTCAGGGTCGGTCTCGCCGACCGCCTGGCCGAAATGGGAATGCCGTCGGCTTTCAGCGGCCAGGCCGATTTTTCGGGCATCGACGGCACCCGCGATCTGATCATTTCCGATGTCATCCACAAGGCGTTCGTCTCGGTGGACGAAGCCGGAACGGAAGCGGCGGCCGCCACAGCGGTGGTCTTCGAATTAACCTCGATTCCCCCGCCCCCCGTCGAAATGACCCTGGACAGGCCCTTCCTGTTTTTCATCCGCGACATTCCCACGGAGACGATCCTGTTCGCCGGGCGGGTGACGAATCCTCGCGGGTAAGGAATGGAAACAAAATAAACGGAACAATATTCCATTTTTTTTCAGATAAAGATTCGGAGTACGGGTCCCCCCTTGGGATCAACCCGGGGTGATGAAAATCTCGTAGAAAACATGCCGATCATTCCGCTTGTTTTTGTTCCCATTCCCGGCAATCTGCGAAGAATCGGTCGGGGATCGTAGGGTGGGTGGGTCGAGGTCCGGAAGATGTCGCCGGGATCAAGTATCTCGGATTAGACAGCCCTCCAAGCCCGCACGGAGCCTAACCCACCATTTTTCGCGCATTTTCTCCGCACCTTCGGAGGAAAGGTGCCAAGGTGCTTAAAACCTTATTCTGTTGACAAAAAGCACGTTCCTAATCTAAGGGAATATTCGGTTGGATTGGAAACTCTCTGGTTATAACGGATTTGGGGGTGGGTGGAACGTAGGTTGGGTTGAGCGTCGTCAATTGTCGGGTTTCGCTACGGAATTCTATCAAACAAACAGATACAGCGCGCGAAATGGTTGGAAAGCAAGCGAAACCCAACATGAAACCCTACGCATTGCCGCTCCCCCAAATCCGTTATAGCCAGGAAACTGTCAGTATTCGACGGTTTTTAAAAACAGCTTCATATTTGGAAACCATCTCTACAGTTCGTTTTTTCGACGAATCGGTGACTGAAATGACAAGTGACGACATGGATCAAGGCAACTCAAAAAAACATATAGCCCCGCCGAAAGGCGCGAAAGACGATTCCGAGCGCGTTTTCGAGAAAGCGTTTTCCGCCTTTAGGCAAGGCAGGCTCGAAGAAGCGGAACAAGGCTATCTGGAAGTATTGAAAAGAAAGCCCGATTGGGGAGAGGCGCTCAATGCGCTCGGGACCGTATACATGGAGCAGTGCCGGACGGAAGACGCCGCGGAAGTTTTCGAGAAAGCCGCAGGCCTCGAGCCCCCCTGCCTGCCCGCATGCTACAACCTGGGGAGGCTGAAGCAGAGCGAAAACGACCACAAGGGGGCCATAGCCATTTACCGGGCCATGCTCAAAAGGCAGCCGAATATCGGCGAAGCATGGAACAACCTGGGCATCGCGTACCGGGAAACCGGCGACCCGGACGAAGCCCTGTCCTGTTTTCGAAAGGCTGCGGCGTTCGCTCCGCAAATGGCCGAAGCCTGGAACAATCTCGGCGTTGCCCAGGACGAGTCCAATCTCGTTGAAAACGCCGCCAATTCGTACAAAAAGGCCATCGAGATAAAGCCGGATTACGCCTCCGCCCACTTCAACCTGGGAATTTCCCTCCAGAAGCTCGGACGATTCGAGGAAGCCGAGGAACATTACAACCGGGTGCTCGAGATCAAACCGGACGACGAAGCCGCAAAGTTCATGCTCCAGAGCCTGGGAACGTCGGAAACCCCGGACGCCGCTCCTGTTGCGCACGTGCGCAATATCTTCGACCGGTGCGCCGGGTCGTTTGAAAAAATCCTGGTCAAGGACCTGGAGTACAAGACCCCCGAACTTCTGTTCGACCTTGTGCGCCAATACCTGACCGAACAAATGAACGTTCTGGATCTCGGCTGCGGCACCGGGCTGGGTGCCCAGCTCTACCGGCCGTTTGCGAAAGCGCTGACAGGCGTCGATGTGTCGTCGAAGATGCTCGAAAAGGCTGCGGATAAAAATATCTACGACCGGCTCGAGGTTTTCGACATCCTGCAAGACTGGAACTTTCCAGAAAAATTCGATCTGATATACAGCTCCGACGTCTTTGTGTATTTCGGCAATCTGGACCGGATTGTCGGGGCCGCGTCTTCGTCCTTGGCATCAGGGGGTATGATTGCCTTTTCAGTGGAAAAGCTGACGGACGACGGCGATGGGTGCGGGTACCGGCTGTTTCCCACCGGCCGCTATGCGCATTCGCCTTCGTATATCCGGGATTGCCTGAAACGTCATGATTTGCAATTGACGGAGGAAGCGGAAGCGGATATCCGGAAGCAGTCGGGAGTTCAGGTTCAGGGGGTGTTGTTCGTGGCGAAGCGGATTTAAGACGCGTGGAAAAAATAAACCGCCGTCATTGTCCCTCGTTGACAATTTGCGCTGAATTGATGTACTATCGCAACTTTAAAAAACGCTGAAATATTGGCGCAAATTTGTTTGCGGCAAATGATTTGCTGGCTTGGCGAAGGGAAAGAGGGATATGCTGACGATCAACGAAGAGCAACGCAAGGCTTTTCAAAATGCAAGCTATCGTCATTTCATAGAAAGATGTCGGGATAACTTGAGGCGAAATTATCCTGAACAAACTTCGACCTATGACAATCCAGAGCTTGAAGAGTATGTCGAAAGTTCAATATCCGAAGCTTCCAAGTATGGTCTTGATACAGAGAAGTCCGTGGCCTACTTTTGCCATATCCGCTTGATTCTCGGAGACGATCTCGGGACTGAGAGCGGATTCGATTGGGTGCCGAAGATGCTGAACGACATGGAATACGGACAAGAAGAAAGAAGCAGAATGGCCTTGTGGTTCTTGCTGGATATTTTTCCTCCCCAAAGATAGGCCCCCGGAAGATAAGAGGACCCATGGCTGGAAGCAAGGATATAGCCGGGCATGACGAGATCGACTCGGTAGAAAAAGAGTTCACGAGTTCAAAGGTCGGTTCCGATGTGGCGGCATGCCCGTCGGAAGAAAAATCTGTGGGCCAACCCGGATTTTTCGAAGGCCTTATTCCCATCTGGGGATCGGGGCGTTCCGCCGTGGACGATTTCCAAAACGGGCGATGGGGATGGGGACTCGTAAACGTCGCCTTTGCAGTCACTGATGTTTTTCTAATCAAGGCGTTGGCAACGGGTATCATCAAAGGAGTCGGGAAAAAAATAGTAACGGAAACCGGCGAGGCGGTAACTCGCGAAGGCGCCGAGAGTCTCTCGAAGAAGAGAGCCATACAATTGGCAAAAAACAAAGCCCAAGGCAAGCTTTATGAAGAAAACCTGAAAAAGCAGCTCGTAAAGGAAGGGCATGAAATTGTTGGCGAGCAGGTATCGATAAAAACAAAACATACTCGTCGGGTTGTCGATATTTTGATTCGTGACAAAAATACCGGCAAGCTGACGGCGATCGAGGCCAAGAGCGGCAATGCGGTGCGCAACGCGAAACAAGTCCTCAAGGACAGCTCCATGGCAATCGACGGGGGTAAAATCATTGGAAAAAATGCCCAGCCGGAGTTGCTGGGCCAAACTTTTAAGATTCCCACGAAAGTAAGGTAGAGATCACTATGTGCATTCCTTTAAAAGACTTGAAAAGATATTTGCTCGACGAACTGAAGAACGCGCTTGGTTCGTACGGCTTTGTCGGTAAATACGGCCTTTTGAGCAAAACCGAAGGCTCTGTGAAGCAGTTCGTCCAGCCTGTGTTCGCGGATAGGCGCAAGGAAAATCTCACTGTGCTGTCCGTAAATCTGGCGGTTCGCCATGATAACATCGAGAAGATTGTCGTCGAGTTTTTGTCCGACCTCGGCAAGACCGATAAATTGAAAATCTCCACGGTCGGTGCAAGCCTTGCCAAATTGTCTCCTGACACGGTTTCGGACTGGAAACTTGTCGATAGCGTCAGTTGCAAGCACGCCGCTTTGGACATCCAAAAACGCTTGATCGCGACCGGGTTCGATTTCTTGGACCGGTCTTCCGATCTGGAAGAAATTTTAAAGTTTTTTGCGGAAAAAGATTGGCGAAAGTGGTATCAAAGCGCAGGCGGCAGGGCGCTGCGTCTTCCCCTTGTTTATTACTATTTGGGGCGAGTGGAAGAAGCGGCGAAGTCCTTCGCCGAACAATACAGGTTCCTCGAAGAGCAAGACGATTTGCTTTTTCAAAGATATCCCGAGTATGTGTCCATGGTAGAACGAGAACTCGGATTGGCGCCAATCTTGACGAAATGAAACGAGGCATTGCAATGAGTGCAAAGTATGATGACGCGTCTTGGCATGTAGACGGGGATTTTCCGGAAGATTTGAACCCCGACGCCGCAAGTACCCACATCGGCTTTTTCCTCGGATGGTGCATTGAAAACAACTTGCACGGCGAATTGTTGAAAGAGCATTTCGAGTCCGAGATAAGTTCGTTTCTAAAAAGTAAAATTTCAGGGCCGGAGTTGTTGCGCAAGTGTTGCGATGGAAAACTGATAAGCGACGATCTCTCGGAGAAAGGCAATGCCTTCGCGATGGAATACTACGAGACCAACCGCTATTACGAGGACTATGACGAAATCGTAGGAGAGGATTTGCCGTCGCTTTACCATGTCGATGATTCTTGGGCCAATTACGAAAAGGTCAAGGCTTTCTTGGACAAGCGCTATTCCCATTGGCTTCGTGCGCGGCAGGACACATGATTCTTCGATACCTGCATCTATCCGATTTTCATTTCACCGGAGACAAGAATAAAAAGCCCGCCGAGGTCTTCCAGCAGGACTCCGTGATGCGGTCCATGGTCCGATTCGTCGAGGCCCTGGCGAAAGGCAAGGAACTGAATGTCGATTTCGTGGTGGCGACCGGGGACATTGCAAACAAGGCGAAGCCGGAAGACTACCGAGTTGCAGAAGAGATGTGCGAGCGCGTGCTGACAGCCGCCGGGCTGGAAAGGGACAGGCTGTTCGTCGTGCCCGGCAACCACGATGTGGACAGGGGGGCCATCAAGTTTTGGCAGAAATACCTCTACGATTTCAAGACCGAGGACGATATCGTCAGAATCCTGACGGACCCGGAATGCACGGGGTTCTTGCGGGCCAAATTCCAGGCCTTCGATTCCTTCGCGAAATCCGCCATGGGGTCCTATCCCGTCGATCCGTCGTCGTTCTGCTACGCCATTCCCTTGACGCTTAAAAAAGAAGGCGAGACGGCGACCATCAACATGCTCGGCCTCAATTCGGCGATTTTCTGCGGGTTCAAGGAGGACGGTGAGGAAAAGGGGGCCGGGACGAAGATGGTGTTGGAAAGGCTGGCGTTGGGCAGGGTACAGGTGGAAACGGCCCTTGAGAAAAGGGTAGGGGACGCGCGTTTGACCGTCTCCTTTTTCCACCATCCGCTGGGAAATTCTTTCCACCCGGAAGACGGCGTATGTCGAAGCCTGTTGTCGCGAAATTCGGACCTGATTCTGACCGGGCACCTGCACAAGGATCGGCCGGTACAAATGAAAAGCGAAGACGGGCATTGCGTGAGGATCGGGGCGGGGGCCGCATACCTTGGCGGCGGAAAGACAAAAACGTTCAATATCACCCAAATCGACCTTGAAACCGGTCTGGGACGGACCTTTTTCTACAGATACGAGGACGACAAGGGAATTTGGATCCTCGACCGGAACTTCAACCCGGATGAATCGGACGGGGCGTTTCCTTTCGTAGTCGAATCGCTTCGCAAGCCGGATTTGACGGAAATAACGGACAACAAATCCAAATCGTCCGGGCTGGCAGGCAACATCGGTGAAACTGTTGACGAAAAGCCTTCGGACCCCGACTTGGAAGCCCAAATCCGAAAGTACCTGAAAAATGCCGCCGCATTTCACGAGGCCCTGCCGCTGGCTGGTTTCAAGACGAGGCTGCTGGTCCCGATTCTCATCGAGGACATCTACGTTCCGCTGCGGGCCATGGTGCATTTGTCGGCCTTCGGCGACGAGTGCTTCGGCGGGTCCGAGGAGGCCGAGACGAAGATGGACAGGGCCGCGTGCGAGGACGTCCCCTTGAACGAGGCGTTCGCGTGGGCCGAGCGTCTGGGCAGAAAAGGCCTGGTGATTCTGGGAGACCCCGGTTCCGGCAAGACCACCCATATGAAGCGCCTCCTGCTTTACTGCGCCAGGAAAGGTCCCGAAAAGCTGGGGCTGCCGCACGACATGGTCCCGGTGTTCCTGCCCCTGCGGGACTTGAAGTCCGTGAAAGCCGGGCTGGCCTCGTTTATCCAGGAGCAGTTGTCCGGTCCCCATCTCGACACCCCCGCCGACTTCGGAAAGAGGCTGCTGGAACGCGGACGCCTGCTGCTGCTCTTCGACGGCCTCGACGAGGTCTCCGATCCCAGGCACCGGCAAAAGGTCTCGCGATGGGTCGAAAACGCTTTAAGGTATCTTCCCTCGTCCTGCCGCTTCGTGGTGACCTCCCGGTTCGCAGGCTACAGGGACGAGGCCCGTTTGAACGAGCATTTCCTGGAAATGCATGTACGGCCACTGTCCGAAGAACACGCGGAGCAGTTCATCCGAAACTGGTATTCCATCGTGGAATCCGGAGTCATGGCGGACAAGCGTCAGGCGAAGATCGCGGCGGGACAGAAGGCCGACGCGCTGATCGAGCGCCTGAAAGCCTCGGAATTTCGCGCTCGCCGGGTGTTCGAAATGACGAGAAACCCGCTCCTTCTGGCCAACCTGTGCATCGTGCACCGCGCCCGGGGCGACCTTCCCCGTACCCGCGCCAAGCTCTACGAGGAGTGCGTGGACGTGCTTCTGGAGCGCTGGCGGCAGGGCGGGGGAGTGCCGACCACAATCACCGCCGACCAGGGCAGGCGGGTCTTGCAGCCGGCCGCCCGCTGGATGCACCAGCAGGAAAACCGCGCCAGGGCCAAGGGCGAGGAGTTGGCCCCCGTCATCGAGCCTGCCTTGCGGAAAATCGACTGGCGCCACGGCGACGCGAAGCAGTTTCTGGAAACCGTGCGCGACGAGTCCGGAATTCTGGTCGGGTGGGGCGACGGCACCTACGGATTCATGCACCTCGGGTTCCAGGAATACCTGGCGGCCAGGGAAATCCGCAACCTGGCTTTCAAGGACAAGCAGGTTCTGCGGCAGCTCGCCAAACGTTTCGGGGAAGCTTGGTTTCAAGAAGTCATCCTGCTGCTGCTCGCTCTGGAGGAACCGTCCCTGTTCGTTCCGCTCATGCGGGAGGTGGTGAAACAGGACGCGTTCTTCCGGCATTCCGAAATGGTCAATCTGTGCCTGGACGAAGCGGCGGAGAAATCCTTCGAGCCGTTCGCGGAACTTGTGGAAAAGGGCGCGGGGATCGGAAACGACGAGGACTTGTGGAGAAGGCAGCTTGCCGCCTTGAAGGTCCTGGAGCGATGGGAGCCGTCTGCGGTGGGACCCCTGATGGACATCATACGGAACCATCCTTTCGCCGAGATCAGGCGACGAGCCAAAGACGCGGACGCCGAAGCCCGTCAGAAGACCATCCGGCCGGGTCCCAGCGAATACGAGCTGGTTCGCATTCCCGCCGGCGAGTTTTTGATGGGCTCGCTCGAAACGGAAGAAGGACGTTGGGATGAAGAAGGACAGCAACACAAAGTCGCCGTGGAGGCGTTCTACATGGGCCGGTACCCCGTAACCAACAAGGAGTACAGCCGGTTTCTCGAACAAAACCCCGAGGTGGAAAAGCCAGAATATTGGAGCGACCGAAAATACAACCAGCCCAATCAGCCGGTGGTGGGCGTAAGCTGGCACGACGCGGAAAAATACGCGAAATGGGCGGGGCTGAAGTTGCCCACGGAACCGCAATGGGAATATGCCTGCCGGGCCGGGACCCAGACCCGGTTTTACACCGGAGACAAGGAGGAGGATTTGGATCGGGCCGGATGGTACGATAAGAATTCGGGCGGCACACTTCACCCGGTGGGAGAAAAGGACCCAAACGCTTGGGGGCTCTACGACATGCACGGCAACGTGTTCGAGTGGACGCGGAGTCTTTACGGGAAATATCCATACGATCTCTCCGACGGTCGGGAGGACATGTCAAGCGGCGCGCTTCGGGTGGTTCGCGGCGGCTCGTGGGACGACGGCGCCCGCTACTGCCGGTCGGCCTGTCGCTTCAGGGCCCACCCTGCCGATCGCTTCCGCTACGTCGGCTTTCGGGTTGCCTGCCTCCCATTGGCAAAAAAAGAAGAGAGCAAGAAATAGCAGGCAGGAAGCGAGGCGCGGAGGGACGTTGGCCTTGGATGGAGATTGGCGGAAAAAAGCGAAGCGCCGCCAATCGCCATCCAAGGCAGACGGCCCGCCGCGCCGAGCGGGTCCGCTCGATTGACCAAGCCCGGTGCGAAGATGCCCGCTGCCTGCCAAGCAACACTCCCCGAAAGCCTCGCAAAGCCTCGCAAAGCCTCGTAAAGCCTCGCAAAGCCTCGCAAAGCCTCGTAAAGCCTCGTAAAGCCTCGTAAAGCCTCGTAAAGCCTCGTAAAGCCTCGTTCCCACGCTCCAGCGTGGGAACGCCTGAAGGACGCTCCCGCGTCCCGTGTGAAGGTTGCACACCGCGAGATGCCCGGTAACGGAAACGCGTTATTGCAGGAAAATGGTAAAGAAAGGTCAGGGCGGGCGGTACGCGCGACGGGACGCCGGAGCGTCCCGGTATGCGTTCCCACGCTGGAGCGTGGGAACGAGTCAAAACCATTACGGGGCCTGGTTCGGGATCGTAGCGTGGGTGGGATGAAACCTTGGCGTTCGGGGCTGGTTCGCAGCCTTTTTACGCTCGTGCCATCGATCTTGTATGACGTCCAACCCACCATTTTCCGAGACGTCTCGCTGTCACGCGTCCGAAAAAGGGACGAAAAGGCGCGGAAAATGGTGGGTTGGACTCAGTGCGAGATTGCCCGGCCGTCTATTTCAAGAGAAATTGGCCTGGTTATAGCGGATTTGGGGGGGCGGCAATGCGTAGGTTGGGTTGAGCGGGTTTCATGTTGGGTTTCGCTTACTTCCCAAATTTTTCGTGCGTCTTCTCTGTCTGTTTGATAGAATTTTGCAGCGAAACCCAACAATTGAAGACGCTCAACCCAACCTACATTCCACTCAGTGCGAGATTGCCCGGCCGTCTATTTCAAGAGAAATTGGCCTGGTTATAGCGGATTTGGGGGGGCGGCAATGCGTAGGTTGGGTTGAGCGGGTTTCATGTTGGGTTTCGCTTACTTCCCAAATTTTTCGTGCGTCTTCTCTGTCTGTTGGATAGAATTTTGCAGCGAAACCCAACAATTGAAGACGCTCAACCCAACCTACATTCCACTCAGTGCGAGATTGCCCGGCCGTCTATTTCAAGAGAAATTGGCCTGGTTATAGCGGATTTGGGGGGGGCGGCAATGCGTAGGTTGGGTTGAGCGGGTTTCATGTTGGGTTTCGCTTACTTCCCAAATTTTTCGTGCGTCTTCTCTGTCTGTTGGATAGAATTTTGCAGCGAAACCCAACAATTGAAGACGCTCAACCCAACCTACATTCCACTCAGTGCGAGATTGCCCGGCCGTCTATTTCAAGAGAAATTGGCCTGGTTATAGCGGATTTGGGGGGGCGGCAATGCGTAGGTTGGGTTGAGCGGGTTTCATGTTGGGTTTCGCTTACTTCCCAAATTTTTCGTGCGTCTTCTCTGTTTGTTTGATAAAATTTTGCAGCGAAACCCAACAATTGACGACGCTCAACCCAACCTACATTCCACCCACCCCAGGTGCATCCGGAATATTACCGGGCTGTTTAGCGAAGGCCACCGGTTCGCGAGCCTTCAGGGAATATAAGGTCAAAAGCTTGATCGTGTTGAGTCCGTCGCCATCCTTGTTGAACCCCCGCCGCGCCTCCGACTGATTTTCAGAGTAGGTCGAGATGGTGGTTGGGTCAAACGCCGGCACGGGAGACTCTCCCAGGCGTGCCGCCCGAGCTTAAAAATAGCGCTGGACGCCTTCTTCATTGCGACCGACATCCTCAAACAGCTTGCCATATACGTCTTCAGCGATCGCTTCGCGATATGGAAGCGGGTGCATCACCTGCCAGCTCTCAAGGCGCGGAAGCGTGTTGCCGCCGGAATCGATTCAATAGCGTACGATAGAAAGCATCTTCGCCGCATCACCCTCGCTGAATGAAGCACGTACATCGTCGTCAATGCCGGAAACCTTGCCAACCCATTCAAGGATGTCCGTGAGGCCGGTATGCCGAAGTGTTGCATCCGCAACCCCTCCTTCGCAGCGATTCTAATTTTGACGGAAATTCCATGCCAAAGAGGTTGCAACGACCAAGGTAACCAGACCATCCTGGTCTGGTATGCCCACGGAAAGGGGGACTTCCTGACGCGTCCAACCAGACCAGGATGGTCTGGCTACCTTGAAGGCGCCGGAAACACCCAAAATGAGAATTGCTGCCTCCTTCGCCCTTGCGTTTTTTCGGACGAGTCGGCACAATTTCTTGCGTTCCCGACCTGATTTTCGCCTTTGCCGAACCGGGCGAAACCCAGGGCGTCGGAAAAAGCAAGACCAACGACCAGTTCTTTGCCAGCCTGTGCCGCAAGTATTTGAACGTGCTGGGACAGACCGTTGCCGACGGCCCCTTGTTTCGGGTGGACGCCCGGTTGCGCCCCTACGGCGACAACGGTCCGCTGGTCATGAGCTTCGAGGTCGCCGAGACCTACTACGAGAGCCAGGGACGGGAATGGGAACGATACGCCTGGATCAAGGGGCGGTGCGTGGCAGGCGACTTCGGCGAGGAAAACCGTCTGCTGGCCGCGCTCAAGCCTTTCATCGACCGTCGCTACCTGGATTACGGCGCGTTCGAGTCCTTCCGGGACATGAAGCGCATGATCGCCATGGAGATCAGGAAAAAGGGAGTCAAGGACAACATCAAGCTGGGACGGGGAGGAATCGCCGACGGAAAGAGAAAAGCTTCTGGAAGACCTGGAATCCGTCTGGCTGGACCCGACGGGGGAAGAGCAGGCCGAAGAATTGATCGCGGAAACGGGGCTGGGAGATCCGGAGCAGGCGTTTAGGCTTCTGGACCCCAGGACCTTGTACGAGCCCCCGTCCAGGGAGGAACTGGAGAAGGAAATCCGGCTCAGGATGTCCCGGTTCGACCCGAACGACCTGGAGCTGATGGAAAAGTTCGAAAAAGTGCGCCTGGAAATCCTGTGCCAGAAACGCGACCCGGACAAGCTTCGCGAGGAGGTCCGCACCATGCGCGAGAAAATGCGCAGTCAGCTTTTGGATCCCAAGGACGACAGGTTCGATCTCAAGCAGAGCGCCGGCGGCATGGTGGACATCGAGTTCATCGTGCAGTACCTGGCCCTGCTCCACGCCTCGGAGCATCCGGAAATCGTCAGAAGAAGCGACAACGTGCGGATATTAAACGCCCTCAACAGCACCGGCGTCATCGACGACCAGACCGCCCACATCCTCCGCGACGGCTACCTGACCTACCGCGCCATGGCCCACAAGCTCAGCCGGGAACATTCCCCGTTTCTTGACGAAATCATGTGAAAATCGGAGCAATGCGAGATAAATCGGCTTAATTTTGGAATATTCGGGAACATTTGTACATAGGTCGAACGGACAGGAACCCGCGATGCTGATAAAGGAATATGGGAGAGTTTGAATAAAAAATAACGAAGGAGGCTTTCCCATGACGAATCTTGCTATTGAAATAAAGCCCGAGAACGTTTACGATCCGTTTTACGATGTTTTGGAAGACTGCATTGACGATCTTGAAAACGACCCGAACATGGACTCATTGGACGACATAACGGCGAAACTTTTCGAAAAGCGCGCCGAATTGATGGGGCATTTGGCCAAGGCCGTTTTGGAGAGCAAGTTCGAGGATTTGCTAAAACAAGAGTACCACAATTGTCCCTGCTGCCGAAAACGGCTCAAGGTCCATACGAGAAACGTTCCCAGGGAAATTCTGTCACTGATCGGTCCGATCGGTCTTCGCCGCCACTCTTTTTATTGCAAGGATTGCAAACACGGGTTTTATCCTTTCGACGAAGCAGTCGGTCTGGCCGACGGCAAAATGCAACCGGACGTCAAGGGGTTGGAAGCCTGGCTGGCAAGCGAAGAAACCTTCGAGAGAGCTTCGGAGACCTTTCGAAGGAGCACCGGAATCGACATCAGCGCCCATCATATGCACGAAGCTGCCAACGATATAGCCGGGGAGTTGGATATATTGGATGTCGCGCCAACCAAAGAGCAGGTTGAACGCCATGTTTCCGAACTCTCGCGGGGAAAGTTCAGAAGGCCGATACTGATGCTGGGCATCGACGGAGCCCATGCCCCCGTCAGGCCCGAACCGTCCGCGCGGGCCGAAAAAAGAGGGCCCGGAGAAGGGAAGGAGGTCAAGGGGTTCAGGCTGTACCTCGTCGGAGAAAAACGAATTGTCCATCTTGCAAGCTGGCATCAAATCGGAAGCGACAGGCAACTGTTCAAGGATCTCGAAAAGATCAAGTCCGCCGGCTTGATTCCCGAAGACAAAGTCCGTCTATGTGTTGTCGACGATGGAGCATCCTGGATATGGAACCGAACTCGGGAGCTTTTTCCCGGCGCGAAGCTCGTGTTGGACTATTATCATTGCAGCGAACGCCTGCACTCGTTGTCCGCGGCGCAATTCGGAAAGAAAAGCCAGGAAGGCCGGCAGTGGGTGGAATCGATCCTCGCCAAGCTTTTCCACAACTTTGTGGAAGGTTCGCTGGACGACATCGGGAACCTCGAAGCAGATTCCGACGAAGTGGAAGAAGAAAAGGAAAAGACTTTCCGTTATCTTGAAAAGCGAAAAGACAAAATCAACTACGGCGCGACAAGGCGAGGCGGCTACAATATCGGGAGCGGAGCAATCGAGAGTTCCAACAAGTTCATATCGAACATACGGCTCAAAAAGTCCGGTGCGTGGTGGTATCCGTCGTACGCAAACAACATTTTGAAGCTGAGGTGCGCCATATACAATGGAACCTTCGACAAGGTTATGGATAAGTACAAGAACAAATTCGGCAAAGAAAAAGCGAAAGGCGATGCAGTTCCGAAAATCAAATTGGTGGTAGATAATTGTTAAGAAACCGGGAATGCTCCCGCTCAGCCTCCAGAACAAAAGCGCCAAGGTGGAGGGGAAGCGGTTCGGAAAGCTCAGGGAAGTCGTTTCGGAAATTTGGGGAAGGCTTTTTACGGATGTCGGTTAAGCGATAAATGAAGACGGCTGTTTCGTCGAATCAAAAAAAAAGGAGAAAAAAATGCACAAACGGATAGGGATAGTTCTTTTGTTTCTTTTTTTGTCGAACAACGCAGTGTACTCTCTTGCCGCACGGCATTCGGAAAGACTGCCTCTCCAGTCGGACATTTCCGAAGCCCAAACCAGAATTGTCGGAGGACAGCCCGCCGACCCCGGAGACTGGCCTTGGATGGCGATCATCGCCGATCGGGGCGGATCGTTGAAAACGGATTCGTTCTGCGGAGGAACGCTTATCCATCCCCAATGGGTCCTCACTGCGGCCCACTGCACGTTCGATTTAAGCGGAGAACTGTCATCTGACCTCGGTGTCGCAATCGGCGTGGAAGAAATAGATGCTCCTTCTGAAGAATACGAACGCATCGAGGTGGAGAAGATCGTCGTGCATCCCGAGTTCGACGATTATATGCTGTATAACGATATTGCGCTTTTAAAGCTCGCTCGACCTCACTCCCTGCCGGTTGCGCGCTGGATGAATTCCGACGACGACGCTTCGCTCGTTTCTTCCGGCACCATGGCTACGGCAATGGGATGGGGACTGGTATCCCAAGAACCCAACAAGGATGCGGAAACGCTGATGGAGGTGGATTTGCCTATTGTGTCAAATGAAGCGTGCCTCGATGCCTGGGACGAAATTTGGGGACCCGACTCAGTGGTTGAAACCATGTTGTGCGCCGGGTATATGGAAGGCGGAAAGGATACCTGCACAGGGGATAGCGGAGGGCCCCTGGTGGTTCCGGACGGGCAAGGGGGGGGCCTCGTAGTCGGGCTGACCAGCTGGGGAAGCGAATATTGCGGAGAAGCAGGCTATCCCGGCGTTTATACTAGGGTCTCCGAATATGCGGACTGGATCGAGTCCATCATTCAGGAGGCCTCGAATCCGCAAACAATACCCGCAATTTCCGACTGGGGACTCGCAATTCTACTGATTTCCATGAGCATCGGCGCTGTCTGTGCGATTCGAAAAAGGCAGGGCAAACTGACGACGGCTATAGACCAATCGTTCCGAAATTCGGTTGGATTTAAATTTTGGACGCCCTATTTCGTTGTGTTCTAAATTTAAAAAAGTTCGATTAAATCGTCGATAAACGCTTCGCTTCTTATTGTCTTAATCGGCAGCCTTCCGGTATTAAGAGGATGTTGCCGTTTGCACCATGAACTATACGAGCCCGATGTTTTTCCGGCTTCCGCGAGTTTTTCCGGGAGTTTTTCAAGACTTCCGAAAACCAACTCGACATAGACCGGATTGTTTAAATTCGGTATCAGCATATATTCGGCGGGCAATGCGAAAAAATCCCGTGCGAGCTTCATGCGACCGTGAGTTTGTCGGCGAAGCCGTTTTCCGCTTCCCCAATGGGATTCGATCGCATTCGTCGTTCGTACGAAAGAAGCTCCCGCGTTTTTTTCCTCGTCGCCTCGGAACAGATACTGTCTGTATTTGCCGACATGCGACAACGCGATATTGTAAAGAGCGAGTTCTTCGCTGCTTGAACAATTGCGTCCGCTCTTCCCGAATTGCTCCATAAGATCGTTTAGAGACTCGCGAACGTCTTTCCTTCCCCTGGAAGTCAGTTCGTACGAATCGCGCATGGGACTCGGTCCCTTGGCGTCCATGCGAAGCACTTCCCGTATCCGCCGGAAAATATCGAATGCTTTCTCGTATAAATTCGCAGCGGTATCGACCACGGGATCGGCAAGGTATTTTTCAAGTCTTTCCGAAAAACCGTAAAAAACTCTCGGCAATTTGCTGATCGAGTTGTCTCTTGCAATCAAGCTTTTTGCCACGGCGTTGATTTTGGCGATTCTGCGATGGAAATAAAGCAGGTAGGGATCAAACGGAAAACCTTGCCTGCGACCGTCGTTTGCGTAGTCGAGCATCCAGGAATGCAGGCCCAGAAGAATTTCGCGGGCTAAAACGTCGGTGAATTCGAAATCCGTTGTATTTCCGCTCAACAGATCCTTGAGAATCAACCGGGCGTTCCCGTCCCTGATCTGTCCTCGAATCCTTTGCGTCTGACTGCTTCTCTGGTTCTTCAGATACGGCTGCAATTTAATGGCTCGAATGCGCTTGTTCAGCATTTTCTGGGGCGCATCGTAGAGATCCCTGCCCAAATCGCCGCATAGATGGTAGTGGCATACGCGGTGCGGACAATCCGGAAGGGCCGCTTCGCAGCTGTTGATCATTCTTTCGCTCAGATCGTGAAGGATCTCGTCCGGCTTGCCGTAAAGATCGGCGGCTTCGAGAAGGCATTTTGAAATGTCCTCTTCGTTTTCCGTGGGAATCTTCCATCCTTTGAGAAATATTCCCGCCTGCGCCTCCTTGACGCCGAAAAAAACGGGGGAACCCGGTTCGATCGTTCCGTCGATCAGCCATGTGACGTTTCCGCGCTTGCGAAGAAAGGCCTCGATCTCGGGAGTCGCCCTTCGATGAAGTTCCCCTAGATAGAAAAGAAACTTGCGCTGAATATCGTAAAGACTGCTGGCGGGTATGGGCGACAGCCCTTTCCGTTTTTCTATCTCTGCGTTGACCGATTTCAACGTGCATCCTTCCAGATAGCATTTTCTGCCGACGAAGGCGATGAGATCGAACGAGTATTTGGCTCCGGAAGGAACGATCGCGGCCAATTCCGACGAGCGAAAAGTCGAAGTCTTCGAACGGTCTTTTTTCCGCCTTGCAATCTCTATGGACCTGAATTTCGAATATTTCAGACTGATAACGGTCCGGCGCCTCGTTTTCTGAACGATGGAATTATCGACGCAAGATTCGAATACGTATTCGGCGTCGTCCGGCAGAGCGGAAATATCGGAGATTTTCCCCATGAAATCGTCTCGCAGACAGTTGACAAGTTCGGCCACTTTCAGCGAGCCGTTTTTTTTTCGAGCGAATAGAACTCGACTACGCTTCGAACATTTCCTGCGGTGACGGAAACCCCTTTTCTTTGCAACGCTCGCGAGATAGACGCCGCGCTTGCCGACGGAAACTCGATCATTCTAACAAGAATTTCAATCACGGCCGGAGAATCCATATTGTCGGGCAAAGGCGTCTCGTCGCGTCTTTGGATTGCCGACTTCGCATCGCGTTCTTCAATCCTTTTTTTCCGGGATTCTTCCTGTTTCTTTTTAAGATCGGGATCGACGGACAAATATACGGCGCAACGACCTGCCATGTATTTACTCAACCTGTCTTTGGATACAAGACGGGAAAGAAGGTTTTTTACATTCGTTTTCAACAAGCGCTCAAGTTCCTCGGCGGTGAACCCCGATTCCGAATCGTCCACTATGGAGACGATTGTTTTGTCGAGAGTGAAGTTTCGGGAAAAACGGATATCATTGTAGGCCCATAGTCCGTACGAGTCGAAATCGGGAGTATCCCGAAGGGTATAGAAGGAGGAGTTCTTGTTGTAGCTCGAATAGTAGCCGAACTTTTTCAAAGCCCGCACCACAGTCATATGCGAAATTTTCAAATGATCGCACAATTCGGATTTTCTTGCGACTTTGCATTTTCGCAATTTTTCGATTACGGCTGTTTCTCTTACAGTAAGATTTTTCATGATGTGGTAATGTATGTTGTTATAAAATGAATATGTCAATATTAAAATAACATACATTAACATTTTGGACCCTAAATTTCAATAAATCCTGCGAAAACTCTGTCAAAAGCGACCTTTTTTGAATGGAACGAGCGTCTTTTTGTTAAACTATGTGAAATGAAATTGCAAATATGTTGAATGATTTCAACATGTTGGGAGGATCCAACCGAATTTCGGAACGATTGGCTATAGACGGTCTTTGACCCTTGACATGTGCCCGCCATTGATATTATCTCTTACTCATAGGATCTCCAAATTGACATTAAAACAATCAGGGCATGTGCAGGACATGTAACCGAAAAACAATTTTCGTAAGGGTCTGTTTCAATCCCGGTTTGAAAACGGGAGGGGGGGATCGCGAAGTGATTTTCATGCGCCAGGAACAGATGAAGGCCTTCGAGCAGGCCGGTCTCGCCAACTTTCAAAACAGCATGGTGGGCCATGTGAAAGAATATTTTCCCAACCATTACAGAATTGCAGGCGAACCGGTGGTTCTCGACGTGATCCGCTACGGCATCGACAACGGTGGAAAATACGGGTTCGTCGGCGAGCGCGATCTGTGTCTGTACATCACCGTGATGTTCATGTTGGGAAGCAATTTCGACAGCGATTTCATGTATCCATGGGCGAGGGAAATTCTGGTCGGGGAAATGCCCGATCCTTCCGAAAGGGCCGTCGCGCTCGCAGACAAGGCCCTGGATTTCATGAAAGAGATCGGCGGGCCGGAAAACAGGCATATCAACCGGGCCTTCCTGGGACTGAGAAAGGAGCTTCCGGCAATCATGGAAGACCGGGAGATCGGCGAGCTGAAGCGGTATGCGAAGACGAAACTCCAGAAAATATTTCCGGCGAAGTTCGAAGCTCTCGGCGAGACGGTCGTCGCCCGGCTCGTAGAAGAGGGGACTGTCGCGGCCACCAAATACAATATTCGCTCGAAAGCGGGTCACGCGTTGTACATCGGCATGATGTTCTTCATGGGCAGCGCCATGGACAGGGAGCCGTTTTTGCCGTGGGTGGGAAAAATACTGAACGACAAGTCCCTCGCGGAAAACGGCGGCACGGAGAAACGCCTCTATGACGAAACCCGTGCGTTTCTGGAAAAATGGCTGGAAAAGCCGTGAATAAAAGGATTTAGCCATGTGCGATTGCAGCGGGGGCGTCAAGGCGGGCAAGGCCAAGTCGAACAGCCCGCCGAGCAAAACGACCAAGACGTGCACATTGCCCATCCTGGAAGGGGAAGTCGTTTCCGTCACCTGGAAAAGCGGCGTCAAGGCCGCCAAGGCAAAGAAGACGATCAAAGGGCCGCATTGGAAAAAGGGTACGAATGTCAACGACGGCGCCGGGTCCCAGCGGGCTGCGGTCTATCTGGTAAAGAGCAAGGGCGGGCGCCGGGACGTCGAAGTCGAGGTCAAGATCACCAAGTCGCAGAATGTCGCGGGAAACGGCATGCTGAAAGGGAAAATCGGCGATCTTGCAATCGAAGGTTCATGCGGCACTTCCGTCGGCGCCCACAAGGTTTCGGCCAAGATCAAGGAATTGCCGGAAAAGATCGCCTGGTACAAGGGCGACATTTCCTGGAAACTGGAGGCCGCAGCGCTCTCCAGTCCAGCTTCTTTGAAAAACAGCACGCGCGTGGAGGTCTTCGTCGTTCTCGACACCCCCAAAGCGTTCTATAAGAAAGGCGTGTGGGTGGAAGCCCTTCGCTTCCTGTGCGACAAGGCCGGCGTGACGGGCGAGAAGACGGCGCCGAAAGCCGTCGAGAAAATCGCAAAATATTGCCATTCGAGCCACGGCCTGCGATACGACACCACGGGCGGATACCCCGCATACGGTTGCGGGGGACAGGGCGGGACTTTCAAGCTGGACAATTACATCAAGGCGATCCTGCCGGTGGTCAACTGCTACGACCAGGCCGGGGCGTTGCAATCGCTGTCCGGAGCGCTGGGCATTGATGCCAGGTGGTGCTATCAGGGCACGTCCCCGAAGATTTTCGGCTGGATCAACACCACCAATCTGATCGGAGTGGGCAGTTGCAACAATCCGTTCTATATGGGCAACGGGAGCGCCAAGGTCGTCCCCGCCACGGACCCGAAGCGTACAAGATTCGGCAACCACGCGTTCTGCGAGCTTTCGTCGAAAATACTGGACGCCTGCGCCGGCCCCCACACCGGCACGGAGTCTCCGACGCAGTACCTCACCGCTTCCGTGGACTACACGGAAACCGCGCGGCGCGGATACACGGCAGGATTGGCCGCCGACATCACGCATCCGGCCGGGGTGGCGAAGGTGGAATGAAAGTTGCTCCCAAAATCAGGGTCTGCGCCTTGGCGGCAAGCATTCTCGTCGCTTGCGCAACAGGAGGATACGACAACATGAGTGCGGAAGAAGACATGGTTGGCAAATTCAAGTCGAAGATCGGTTTCGACCGCGTCGTCGAACCCGGAGGGCCGTTTTCGGGCGTGGTCGCCAAATGGCACCTTCTGGAACCGGCGGGCGGAGAGTGGAAGCGGGAATCCATGGACGTGGAACCGCGCGACGGCGGGGCCGAGGGAGAATGGATTTTCAAAAAAGGAAATGAAACCATCCTGCTTCGAGTCTTCGCATCCAGTGCGGGAAAAGCGCTCGCCCGAAGACACCTGATCGACATAGCCTCCGCCACGATGATGGGGGACATTCCGTTCAAGAAAATAGAACCTCCCATCGGAACCCTTTGCGTCGGCCTGCCCGATGCCGAGGACAAGACCTACATCTGGTTTTTCCGCAATATCTGCGTCCATGTGAGAGGCATGGACACCCATGCGAACATCGAGGGGTTCGCGAAATGGGTGCAATCCTTCGCAGAAAAGGCGGTCGTGGAGGATTTTCGACCTCGTATGCCGCAAATCGAAAGCTTTACGATCGCCCCGCAAGTCGTTTCCATCGACGGCGAATTTTCCATGCGGTGCATCCTGGCCGCCGCCGCCGCCGATCCTTCCCGGTATTCGTTCGACTACCGTTTCGACGAGCATGCCCTGGAGCTGGTGGACGAGGAGGAGAACGAAGCCTCATTCACGGCGTTTTCTCCCGGAGAAACCGGGATCACCGTACAGATCGTAGATCACCGCACCTTGCTGTCCAACTGGACGACCGCCAGAGTCAAAGTCGAGGCCGAAGTCAAAGACGAAGACGAAAAATGACAGGCCATGATTCCAAGACAACCATGGAATCGCAGGGGTTGGTTATAACGTCGGCCAACCAACACCGTCATTCCGGGCGGAACTCGTTCCCACGCTCCAGCGTGGGAACGAGTCACGCGTGGAGACGAGTGAAGGCGCGGGAACGAGAATTGCCAACTGACGCTTGTTAAAAACGACGAAAGGATGTAGTTTGAAAACAATTGGCAAGAGGTTAAAACATTGACGGCGAACGAAAAGCCCGGATCGGAGGACAAGAGTTGTTGAAACCGCAAGACGGAAAACTTTCCCCCGAGGATTATTTCCGACTGGAGGAACAAACCGAAGAAAGACACGAATATTTCGACGGCGAAATTTTCGCCATGACGGGCGGTTCCCACAATCACAACGTAATAAACGTCAACATTGTCTTCGCATTGACCAGTTTGCTTGAGGGAACGGACTGTCTGGCGTACTCCAACGACATGAAGGTGCGAGCCGAGGAAGACCGGCGGTTCTTCTAGCCGGATGCCACCGTTGTTTGCGGCAAAATCGAATTCGAGGAGGGCCGGGACGATATGATCCTGAACCCCGTCGTGGTATTCGAAGTCCTCTCCAAGAGCACCATGGACTACGACCGGGGAACGAAGTTCGTTGCATACAGGCGAATTACTTCTCTCAGGGAATACGTCCTCGTCGATCAATATTCGCACGGAGTCGAGCATTATAGAAAGGAAGATGGCGGCCAGTGGCGATTGGAAGATCTGACCGACATCGAAGAAGTCCTGCACCTGCCTTCCCTCGACGTGAAATTGCCTTTGAAGCGTATCTACCACCGGCTGGACGGGATAGTCAATGGGAAGGTTCGGCCCGTGATACATCGGAATCGAGGCGGTTGTGCATGTCGCCGTTGTTGCCGGCGTTATGCAGGGGCCTGTTCGAAAAAGCAGTGCCAGAGGGCCCGAAAGGCGAAATGGCAGCGCGAAAAGATGGCGTCCGACGAGGACTATCGGAAAAAACAAGCTGATTCGCAGGCGAGATGGGCGGCGAACCGGCGTGATCGGCGACGACTGCAAGAAGGCGGTCCTGAAGATGATGGAGCAGATCGACCTGGCGAAAAACGACGGATGGCGCAACACATCCAGACAGGCCGCGCCGCTCTGGAACCGGTCGATGAGGGACAAGATACTTTCGAAGAGACAGAGCCGAGGAGACGCCGATGGAAGAAGACATCCCGCCGGAAATAGCCGGCCTCTCCCTGGACGACCGGTTCCGGCTTCTGCTGCACAAGAAGATCATGCGCAAGGAGGGGTCGGCGAAAAGACGCCTGAAGAAGTACTACAAGGACCAGTACGCGAAGACGGGAGCCATGCCGAAGCCGCTTCTGCTTGCGGCGAAGGGAGTCTTCGAGGGAAGAAGATGCAGCGGACGCGCCCCGGCGCTCGACGAGGAAGTCAAAAGGCGCTTTGCGGAAATGGCGGAAGCATCCGCCGACATGTCCGACGAGCGCTTCATGTTCGCAGGCAGAAAGGCCAGGACGATCAAGAACTACCGCTGCTGGCTGGAAGAGGATTTCGGGCGGACGATTTCGCTTCACGAACTCGGGCGATTCGCCAGGCGAAGCGGGTTGAAAAGGCATCTGGAAAAGCCGGATTTCGGAGAGGAGCAAACGGTCCGGCACGCTTTCGAATCCGAGCCGGTGTTCGGCCTTTTGCAAATGGACGGATGCGCCGCGGAATACATCGGGATACGGGATTCGGCGGGCCGCTGGGGAAAGCCGGACCTCATCGAGATCTACGACACTCGTTCTCGCTGCATGTTCGCCATGGACGCCTTCTTCGGCGAAAGCAGCGCAAACGCCCTTTGCCTGTTTTCCGATTTTCTTCGGCGCGTCGAATTTCCCCGGCGCACCGTCCGGTTCAGGCCCGACGGGTCCGGGGGTTTCAAAAACCTCAAAAGAGTCATCAGGGAGTTGAACCTGAGGTACTCCACGCCCGGAGGCTTCTTCATGAAGCCGGACTTCGCTCGTCCGGCCAGGCCGAAGGACAAGGCGCACCTGGAATCGCAGCGCCGGGCCCTTCGCAACTTCGAAGCGCGCGTGCTCAAGCGCTACGAGGACAGGATAGTAAAGTACGCGCCCGGCTTTTCGTTCAAGCGGGGTAGAAAGGAAGCCGTCGCCGTGACCTGCGTCGATATCGACATCGAACAACTCGGAAGCGACGGTTTCTTCGAAGTCTATCGAACGGAACGCAATCGCGAACCGCGCCGATTTTCGGAGGAGGGAAAGACGGTTTCATGGGTCCCCTAGGAAATGCTCCGGGAATATCTCGAAAGCGCCGAGGAAAACGAGGCGGAAAGGACATCGAGGTGGAGGCGGGCGAACAGATCTACGTAGCCGCCGGCGGAGACATGCGCAAGTTCAAGGAGATCTGCACGGATTGCAGGGATAGGGCCGGGGAACTCAAGTACAGCTTCGTTGACGTCAACCTCGCCCTGGAGTTCATAGCAGGGCTGCCTCAGCCGTAACCCTCCGGCGTCCGAACTCTACTCGATACGCAAAAGCCGTCCTTCAGGGACGTTTTTTTATTCCCCGAAAAAGCGACCCTGAAAAAAGCCGGGGATGTTTTTGGCAAAACATCCCGTCGCAAAGGTGCCGTTATGGCGAATTCGCCCGGGAGTTACATTGTTTTGCCACTTCCCAAAAATCACATCGTTTCATTGAGTCCAAATGCTTATACATGAATCGATTACCGTTTGGGAGGGCTCATGCGTTTACCTTAAAGACCTTTTTATTATTTCAATATCAATTCCGCCTTTTGCCAAAATCATTTTATTTTCACAATGTTCAATTATCGGACTGGGGCTTCATTTTTTTCGAATTTTCGAATTTTGGGCTTGGTTTTGACTTCAGCCGGTTTTCATCAAACAGGTACGATCTGTCGCCTGGATTCCGGGTCTCCGCAAGCTCCGCCCGGAATGACGGTGCTGGTTGGCCGACGTTATACCCTCCCGACGTTATTATCAAAACCAAAAATATCTTTTGATTTTTCCGTCATATTTTGCCATGTTGCCATGTCGGGAAACCGTTTGGATTTAACGCGGAATTGGAAAGAAACTTATGACCAAAAAGAGATTGATGCTGGGCAACGAAGCCCTGGCGTACGGTCTGCTGGAAAGCGGGTGTCAGGTTGCCACGGCGTATCCGGGGACGCCTTCTTCGGAGATTCTTGCCTCTGTGGCAACGTTTAAGAAAGAATACGACATCCCGGTCCACGCGCAGTGGGCCGTCAACGAGAAAGTGGCCTTTGAAACGGCCTATGCGGCGTCCCAGGCCGGGTTGAGAAGCGCCGTGGCCATGAAGCAGGTGGGGCTCAACGTGGCGGCGGACCCGCTGATGAGCGCCGTCTACCTCGGGGTGAAAGGAGGGCTCGTGGTGGTCAGCGCCGACGATCCCGGACCGCACTCCTCCCAGACCGAGCAGGACTCCAGGCTGATGGCCGTCATGGCCAAGATGCCCGTGCTCGACCCGGACTCCCCCGAGCAGGCCCGGGAGGCCGCCGCCCTGGCCTACGAACTGTCGGAAGCCTATGAGATTCCGGTGATGATCCGTCCCACCACGCGGGTGTGCCACTCCCGCCAAAGCCTTGCGGTGGACGACGAGATTCAATGTTCCCCTCGGCAAGGGGCTTTCGAGAAAAATCCGGCGAGATGGGCGGCCACGCCCAAGTTTCGTTTGAAGCTTCATTGCCAGCTGGAGGACAAGCTGGCCGGGATAGCCGATTACATCCACACCTATCCACGCCTGGTTTCGGGAAACGCGGACGGGGCGACAAAAGCGGTCGTCGTTTCCGGGGTGGCGGCGGCCAACGCCAAGGACATCGTCAGGGACCTTGAAGTCGATCTTCCGGTCTACCAGGTGATCCAGTCCTACCCTCTGCACAAGAGATTTATAGAAGAGACGGCCGGCTTCGACGAGATACTGGTCCTGGAAGAGACCTGCGGGGTCATTGAAATGCAGCTGGCCGACGGGGCCAGGGTGAAGGGCAGGAATTCGGGGTTCGTGTCCCGGACCGGGGAGCTTCTTCCGGAACATATCGAAAAGCTGATCGCGTCCTTCTGCGGACTGGAATACCAGGAGGTCGCCTTTCCCCAGGCCCCGGGCAGACGTCCGACCCTGTGTCCGGGCTGCCCGCACCGGACCAGTTTTTTCGCCATCAAAAAGGCCGCGCGCAAGGGGATCTACACCAGCGACATCGGCTGCTACACCCTGGGCCTGAACCTGGGGGCCGTGGACACGGTGCTGTGCATGGGGGCCGGAATCAGCCAGGCGTCCGGCTTCACCATAGCCTACGCGAACAACGAGAAAAAACCGCCGGTGTTTTCCACCATCGGCGATTCCACCTTTTTCCATTCCGGGATTCCCGCCCTGATCGAAACCGTGGTGAGAAAGACCCCGTTCGTGCTGGTCATCCTGGACAACCAGACGACGGCCATGACCGGGCATCAGCCGACGCCCGCCTCCGGGTTCGACGCGTCCGGCCTCCCCTGCCCTTCGGTCAGCATCGAAAGGGTTGTGCAAGGCTGCGGGGTGGATTTCTGCAAGACGGCCAACCCCTACGACCTGCCGGGGCTCGTATCCGTTCTCAAGGAGGCGCACGCCTATTGCCTGGAAAACGGTCCGGCCGTGGTCATTTCCAGGTATCCGTGCCTTTTGAACATGGATAAGGCCCTGCTGAAGAAAAACTACAAAACCATCGTGGTGGACGAAGAAAAGTGCGACGCCTGCGGCTTTTGCGTCAAGCATTTCGAATGCCCGGCCCTGGGCTTGGAACCCGAGGCGGATTTTGTGACCCTGGACCGGACGCTTTGCAGCGGTTGCGGCGTCTGCCGCTTTGTCTGTCCCAGGGGGGCGTTGGTTTTACAAAATCCGGATTCGAACGGATCGGATCAAAACGGATCGGATCAAAACGGATCGGATCAAAACGACTCGGGTTCGAAAGGATAGAGAGGTAACATGTCCGACAACCAGCAAATCGTTATCAGCGGCCTGGGGGGTCAGGGGGTACTGTTTATCACCAAGCTTCTGGCCGGCGCGGCCATGGCCGAAGACGTCAATGTGCTCACCTCCGAAACCCACGGCATGGCCCAGCGCGGCGGCAACGTGATTTCGTATGTGAAGACCGGGGACTTCGCAAGCCCCCTGATCCGGCCGGGAAAGGCCGATGCGCTCATCGCGCTGAAGGAAGAGAGCTTTCACCACCACGGCTATCTGGTCAAAGACGGCGGGTTTGGCGTGGTCAACAGCCCCTCGACCGTCGAGACCGCAGGAAAAGGGCCCCGGGTCAATGTCTACTGCGCGGACGCCCAAGCCCTTGCCGAGCGCTTGGGCGCGCCCCAGTCGGTCAACGTGGCCATGCTGGGATTTTTCGCCGCCGCGATCGAAAAACAGTGCGGCTTTCTTTCCCTGAACGCCCTGTCCCGGGCGGTCCGGGAAAAATTCGAACAAAAACCAAAGATCATGTCCGGCATATTGGGACTTCTGGAAGCCGGCTACAAATTGTTGAATTGATGGAGTGCGGTAAAATGGGATTTATTCCGTCCGATATGAACAGCGAAAAATTAAGGGAGATACAGCGGCAGGGGCTGCTGTGGACTGTCAAACACGCCTACGAAAATTCCGATTATTATAGTAAGAAACTTACGGACGCCGGGTGCGCGCCGGAGGATATCACCTCCCTGGACGATTTGGAAAAGCTGCCTTTCACTCGCAAGGAGGATTTCCAGGAGGATTATCCGTTTCCCCTGCGAGCGGCCCCGATGAAAGACCTTGTCAGGATTCACGGGTCGTCGGGGACCACGGGAAAGAGAAAGGTCGTCTGCTACACGGCCCGGGACGTCGATAC
Source organism: Desulfobacterales bacterium (assembly GCA_963674505.2). Lineage (GTDB taxonomy): Bacteria > Desulfobacterota > Desulfobacteria > Desulfobacterales > SKZT01. The sequence goes on along the minus strand of CAXXIG010000001.1, from coordinate 1,991,187 downwards.
TTGGGCAAACATGTTCGCCCGGTGCTACGAACTGGCCGGGGTGACCAACGAGGACCGGGTCCAGATCGCCGTGGGCTACGGCCTGTGGACCGCCGGGGTCGGGTTTCAAAACGGCTGCGAGCGCCTGGGAGCGCTGGCGGTCCCGCTGGGACCCGCCAACATAGATATGCACATGGACATGCTTCTGGATCTGCAAACCACGGTGTTCTGCTCCACGGCCTCCATGGCCCTGCTCATGGCCGAGGAAGTCCAAAAGCGCAACCTGAATTCGAAGATCAAGCTGAAAACCATTATTCTGGGGGCGGAGCGCCACAGCCGGTCCATGCGCCAGAGAATCCAGGACATCACCGGAGTCAAGCACATCCACGACATCTACGGCATGACCGAACTGTATGGCCCCGGCACGGGCCTGGACTGCGTCGAGCATACGGGACTGCACTACTGGGCGGACCATTTCATCTTCGAGATCGTCGATCCGGTTACCCTTAAGCCCCTTCCGGCCGGGCAGGAGGGCGAGCTGGTGGTGACCACTTTGAACAAGGAGGGAACCCCGCTGATCCGCTACCGCACCCACGACGTGACCCGTCTCATCCCGGAGCCCTGCCCCTGCGGAAATCCCTTTCCCAAGCACGCCAGGATTTCCGGACGCACCGACGATATGTTCATCTTCCGGGCGGTCAACATCTACCCGAGCCAGATCGACCATATTCTGAGCGGCATCCAAGAGGTGGGAAGCGAATACCAGATCCACCTGGCCCAAAACAGCGACGGCAGGGATTACATGACGGTCCGAGTCGAGCGCAGCCCGGACATTCTGCAATGGGAGGATACGGCCATCGCCGACATGGTGTCCAAGGAAATCAGAAAGAAACTGCTGGTCAGAAGCCAGGTGGAGATCGTGGACTACGGCAGTCTTCCCCGGACCGAGCGCAAGAGCAACCGCGTGTTCGACAAAAGACCGGCCGAAGATTGAAGCACAATTCGTAATAATGGATTTGGGAGCGGTTGAAATGTAGGTTGGGTTGAGCGTCGTCAATTGTCGGGTTTCGCTGATTTGTTCTTTCAAATACGCCAAGAAGATGCTCGATGGTGGAGGGAAGCAAGCGAAACCCAACGCAACGCCCGCTCAACCCGACCTACGCGTATTCCCGAATCGACTATAACCAAAAACACAAAATAAAAGCCGTGAAAAATACGGAACAGTCAAAAATTCTCTTTTAAATACGGAGGAACCATCCATGAGAAAGAAAACAACATCGTTGCTGGCCGCAGCCTTTGCGTTCATGTTCGTGTCCGGGGTGTTTTCATACGCGAACGCCGGGAGCGTCAGCCTGAACTACGCCAACTTCCCGCCCGCCCCCACCTTCCCCTGCGTCCAGATGGAGCGATGGAAAACCGAGGTGGTAAAAAGGACCGACGGCGCCGTGTCCGTCAACACATTTCCCGGCGGCACCCTGCTGGGCGCAAAGGACATGATGGACGGCGTGATCAACGGCCTGGCCGACATCGGATGCATCTGCATGGCCTACCAGCCCGGACGGTTCACGATCACCAACGCCACGAGCCTGCCTTTGAACATCCCCGACGCCAAAACGGGAAGCCTGGTCCTTTTGGACCTGTACAACCAGTACCAGCCCGACGCATTTAAAGAAGTCAAGGTGCTGACCATGTTCACCACGGCCCCGGCCAACATCATGTCCAGGGAGCCGGTCAAAACCCTGGCCGATTTGCAGGGCCTGGACCTGAGAGCTTCAGGCGGTGCGGCGCAGATTCTGAAAGCCTGGGGCGCCAACCAGGTCGGCATGCCCATGTCGTCCACCCCCGAAGCCCTTCAAAAAGGCGTGGTCAAAGGATTGTTCTCTTCCCTCGAGGTCATGAAGGACCTGAAATTCGCCGAAATTTGCAAAAACGTCACCATGACCGACACCGTGATCTATCCCTTCGCCGTGATCATGAACAAGAGCAAATGGGACGCGCTGGACGACAACGTCAAGCAGGTGATGGACGGCCTCTCACGGGAGCAGGCCGAATGGACCGGCAAGTACATGGACGACCATGTGCGGGAATCCATGGAATGGTCCAAGGCGACGCACCAGACCAACGTGATCGAGCTGACCGCCGACCAGAAGAAGGAATGGGACGCCAAGCTGGAACCCATCACGAAGCAGTGGATCGAAGCGGCCAATGAAAAGGGACTTCCCGGAGACAAGATCATCGAGGACATCAGAGGCCTGGTAAAAAAACACAGTGGATTAGGCGAATAGGTGTTGGCGTAGGGTGGGTGGGTCGATCGCCAGGATGTTGTCGCTAAGCCAGCTTCTCCGGACATAGATGGCCTGACAATCTTGCATGGGGCCCAACCCGCCATTTCCCGGGCTTCCCGGTCGCTTCTTCGGGGCAATACCCCGAGGAGGCTCGGGAAATGGTGGGTTGGACTCCGTACAAGATCGAAGGGCACGGGTGCAAACAGGCTGCGAGCCAGCCCCGAATGCGTTTGTTTCAACCCATCCACCATACGCTCCCGAACCAGGCGTTAAAGTTATCACAGGACGAAAGCCGGCTAATAAACAAAGCAAAACAAGAAACATTATCATCTCTCCAGCTGTTAGATACTACGCGGGAGAAAACAAATGTGGTGCAATGCCATGAAGTACTTGGAAAAAATCAACGACTGTCTCAACAAATGGGCACTGGGATGGGCAGGGGCGATCCTGGTCTCCATGATCCTGCTCACCTTCGCCAATATTGTCTTTAGAAGAGTCTGGATGCCGGTGAGGGGGACCTACGAGATCATGGGGTTCGCCGGGGCGGCGATCACGGCCCTGGCCATGGGGGCCACCCAGAAAAGGAAAGAACACATTCACGTGGATATCCTGTTCAATCGATTTCCGGCGCCGGTGAAACGGGTCCTGTCGGCGGTCAACACCGGGGTTTGCAGCGCGTTTTTCTGCGTCGCCGCCTGGTACGTGGGAAAAAAGGCCCACACCCTCTACGCGACGGGCGAGGTATCGGAAACCTTGCAGATCGCCTACTACCCCTGCGCCTACCTAGTGGCGGCCGGATGCTTTCTGCTTGCGATCATCCTGTTCAACGACATGCTGCTCTGCTTTGCAAAGGATAGGGAGAAATGAGCCTGACGCTTGTAGGAATTCTGGGCCTTGTCGCCCTGATGCTGCTCCTGTTCGTGTTCGGAATGCCGGTCAGCTTCGCCATGGCCCTGGTGGGGTTCTGCGGCTTTTCCTATATCATCAACTTCAACGCGGGCGTGAACATGGTCAGCTCGGAAATCTGGACGGTCTATTCCAAATACGGGCTCACCGTGATTCCGCTGTTCGTGTTCATGGGGCAGATCGCGTTTTACTCCGGGGTGAACGAAAAGCTGTACCAGGCCGCCTACCGGTGGGTGGGGCACATCCGGGGCGGGATCGCCATGGCCACCATCCTGGCCTGTTCCGCCTTTGCGGCCATCTGCGGCTCCAACACCGCCACCGCCGCCACCATGACCGCCGTGGCCTTTCCCCAGATGTCCAAGTTTCGGTACAAGCCCTTGCTGAGCACCGGGGCCATCGCCTGCGGCTCCACCCTGGGAGTGGTCATCCCGCCCAGCGTGGTGCTGATCATCATCGGGCTTTCCACCGAGCAATCCATCGCCCAGCTGTTCTACGGCGGGGTCGGCGCCGGCATCCTGCTGTGCCTGCTGCTGATTCTGACCGTCCACGTGCTGTGCCGCTTCTACCCGGACTGGGGCCCGGCAGGCTCCAGGTCCACCATAAAGGAAAAAATCGCCTCCCTGTCCGGGGCGGTCGAAATGCTGATCCTGTTTCTCCTGATCATGACGGGGCTGTACGTGGGATACTTCACCCCGACGGAAGCCGGAGGGGCCGGGGCCTTCTTCGCCCTGGCCATCAGCCTGGTGCAAAGATCTCTGACATGGGAAAACTTCCTCAAGGCGGTCCAGGACACCCTGCGGGTCTCGTGCATGGTGATTTTGCTCATCACCGGGGCCATGATATTGGGCAAGTTTCTGACCCTGACCCGGATTCCCTTCAACATGGCTTCCTGGGTGGCTGCGCTGCCGGTGCCGGGTCCGGTGGTCCTGGCAGTCATACTGTTCATGTACGCTCTGGGCGGCGCGGTCATGGACGCCTTGGCTCTTTTGCTCATCACGATCCCCATCTTCTTTCCCGTGGCCGCGCAATTGGGGTGCGACCCGGTCTGGTTCGCCGTCATCATAACCGTGGTTACCACCCTGGGAGCAGTCACGCCCCCAGTGGGCGCCACAACCTACGTGGTGGCAGGCATGGCCAAGGACACGGGGCTGAGAGAAATCTTCATGGGCGTCTCTTTCTTCATACCGGCCTATGTTCTGTGCATCGTCCTGCTCATGCTGTTTCCTTGGATCATCACCTTTTTGCCGAAGCTTTTGTAAAGGAGAGGCGAAAAATCGGAAACATTCAACGAGATGGCGATGGATTTTTGGAAAAAATGCTGGTTATAACGGATTTGGGGGGGGGAATGTAGGTTGGGTTGAGCGTCGTCAATTGTTGGGTTTCGCTACGGAATTCTATCAAACAAACAGATACGGCGCGCGAATTGGTCGGGAAGCAAGCGAAACCCAACATGAAACCCGCTCAACCCAACCTACGCATTGCCGCTCCCCCAAATCCGTTATAAGCAGAAAAAATGCGATTCGGTAGACGCATGAAAGGGTGAACGCCGATGTCCCGTTCCAACCGGAAAACCGAGAGAAAATCCCTGCCCGCTTTTCCCGAGCTGGAACAAATCCAGCAATTGATCGCGACCAGCGGAGATCTGGTTCGTTCCAGAGTGCTCGCCAGGGTGAAAATCCCTGGAGGAGAAACGCTTCCGATCATAGGACTTGCGATCGGTTCCAACGACAAGCGCCATCCCACATTGGGCCTATTCGGCGGCATACACGGCCTGGAGCGCGTGGGGACTGTCACCGCCGTGGCATACCTCGCCAGCCTGATCCAAAACCTCCGCTGGGACAAGCACGCGAGGAAGCGCTTTAAAAAGTGCCGCCTGGTCGCCATACCTTTGATAAACCCGGGCGGCATGCTGATGAAAAAAAGGGGCAATCCCAACGGAGTGGACCTGATGCGCAACGCCGACGTGCAGACCCGCCGCCCTCCCCCTTTTCTGATCGGCGGCCATCGCATCACACCTCTGCTGTGGTGGTATCGCGGCAGGGCGAACCGCCCCATGGAGAAGGAGGCGCGGACTGTCGTCGATTTTGTCGAAAAGGAGATGTTCGAATCCGAGTGCGCCCTGGCGCTGGATTTCCACTCCGGGTTCGGCATCAAGGACAGGCTGTGGTACCCGTATGCAAAATCCCGCAGAGGATTTCCGAGACTGGAAGAGGCGCTCCGATTTGCAAGGCTTTTGGAGCGCACCTACCCGCAGCATCTCTATCGGTATCGCATCGAACCCCAGGCGAAAAACTACACCACCCACGGAGATCTGTGGGACTATATTTTCGACCGGCATTGGAAAATCCACGGCGAGCATGGCCCGGTTTTCATTCCCTGGACCCTGGAGATGGGCTCCTGGCGATGGGTGCAAAAGAACCCCCGGCAGATTCTTTCCATCCTGGGACCGTTCAACCCGATGGTCCCCTTCCGCCTAAGCCGGGTCATGCGCCAGCACCTGGTATTGACCGATTTTTTCCTGCGCGCTGTGGACAACCCGTCCGCGTGGTCTGCCACAAACGGGACGCCCCCCGAGAAAAGGAGAAGCAAATGACCGCGAATCCCTTTATTTTCAGCGGCAACCTGGCTGTCCGCCAGAAGGCTGGCATCGATATCGTGGATATCACGGAAGAACTAATTTGTTGCTTTTATTTCGCAGCCACTCGGGCGAGGTTCGGTTCGCTCTGCCAGTCCTCGCCCCACTCTTCCACGGAGGCGGACTGTTTGGCCAGAACGTCGGACTTGACCGGGCGAACTTTTCTATAGACTTGGTGGTACTCTTTTTTCACGCCGTCTACAGTCAGCAGGTCGTTGTCCACGGAGATGCCGAAGAGTTTTTCGTTTTCCTGGAGGAAGGGAAGAATCAGTTCCCAGTCCTCTTTTCCCAGGTCCGCGTACTCGGCGCCGTTGAGCTGTTCGTCAACCAGCAGGCCCTGGGGGTCTCGGACGTAGATGGCGCCGCCGGAGGCGAGCGAGAACAGGTTGCAGCCCGGGTAGGGGGTGGGGAGCGCTTCCACGGCGCCGTCCTCGTTGATGGCCAGGCCGTTTAGGATGACGAAGCCGCCGCCTTTCAAGGCGTCGCCTGCCATGAAGGACTCAGCCAGGTAGTCCAGGCATGTGCCGTTGATGACGACCTTGGGGCGTCCCACCGCGTTGATCAGGGGGCGTCCTGCCGCATTGCCCATGATGTAGACATGGCCGCCCTTGGCGCCGTACATGAACGTCTGGCCCACGTCGCCGTAGACCACCAGCTTTCCGGTCTTCATGATCTGGCCCAGCTGGTCCTGCGCGTTTCCATGCACCTGGATTTCCATGCCGTCGATGCCGGAGGCCAGGTAGTCGCCGGAGCTGTCGTACACGTCGATGCGCACGTCGCTGGTTTCGGGACCGAAACCGCACCCGGTGAAGCGCTGGCCCTTGTAGCCGTAGCAGATGAACTGCTTCCAGCCCAGCTCGAACGCGGCGCAGAGGGTGCGGGCGTCGCACTCTTCGCCCTCGGGGGGAAACTCCCTGGCGTTGACGACCAGGACCTTTTCTCCGCCCTGGGGAGCGCGGACCTTGTCCCTGTTGTTCCAGTCGATGTAGCGATACGCTCCCGAGCCGTTTTCATCGATTTTGGGGGTCGATGCGAAAATGCGGCTCAGCGTGTGCTGCAAGATCTGGAGAATGCCGGCTCGCTTTTTGTTACCGGTGGGATACAGGATGTCGTTCAAGCGAGTCAGGACCTCGATGGCGCGGGCTTTGGCGTGGTCGTTTTGCTTGGCCGCCGCCTCGAATCTGGCGCAAAGAAGTTTGATCTGTTCGTAATCCGTCCCGGCCAAGGCGCCTGTCAGGTATTTGATCAATTGAGCCGAATCTTTGGCGGCCATGCCGTCGGAAAAGGCCTTGTCCAGTTCGGAATTCAGTTGGCCGCCGCCGATTTCCAGAGGCTTGGGGTCGTGCTTTTTCTCTTTGGAGACCTCCACCTTTTCGCCGAACTTATTGGTGCAGACCAGCTCCTTGGAGCCATCGCCCTTTTCAGAATCTTTGACCGTGAACATGAATGTCCCGCCGTCGGATGCGCTTCCGCCGCGAGCGTTCCAGTATTTGTCGGCCACGGGGCAGATGCGAGGGTCTTCGGCCGCAAGGCTTTGCAGCGTGGCGTCGATGGCCTGCTTTTCCGAGCAGATGAGCCCGATCTGGACCTCTCCGTCGTGAAGGGCGAACACCTGGGGGCGCAGCATGGCAGTGTCGGTGATTCCCAGAAGCTGGATGAAGTTGTTGTAGGGATCGTTTCTGGCGATGATGAAAAACCAGGGGCCGTCGGGGGAGCCGGAGGTGTGCGCGGATTGAATGTACCGATAGATCTTCTGCTTTTCCGGGGTAAGCATATCGAAGTCGTATTCCGACGTGGGCGCCAAGGCTTCGACGATGTACTCCATGGGATACTCGAAGGTGCGGTTCATCAGGTCGAGCAGGAGCACGGAAACCTCGGTGTCGGTCAGAAACTGCGGGTAGATATTGTGCTGCAGCAGAAATTCGCTCACGGCGTGGTAATTGGCGAAGTCGCCGTTATGAACCAGGGCTTCGTTGAGCCCGATGAACGGGTGCGCCCCGCCGGGATGCCACACGCGGCCCTTGGTGGGATAGCGCTGATGGGCGATCCAGCCGTGGGCGCGGAAGTCGTCCAGCTTGTAGTATTCGACGACCTTTTCGGCGTACCCCACGATTTTCAAAATCATCAGGTTCTTGCCGTGGGACAGGACGAATGCCTGCTGATCTCCCAGGGAAGCGTAGTATTTCTGGTTGAGCTTGAAAGAGTTCTGGTAGATGAACTCGTCTTCGAGTTTCGCCGGGTCCATGTCTTTAAAACCGTTTTCCTCGGCGAAGGCATCGAGGGCCTCTTTCTTGACCCGGACGAAATATCTCCATACGTCCGGGGGGCAGACCTCCAGACCTTCCACCTCGCGGTAGTCGTCCACCGTGGGAATTCTTTCGGACTTGTGAACGTCCAGGAAAGGGGCGATGCAGTTGGCTTCCACCTCTTCGCGCACGGACGTATCCAGCAACGCGACCTGGAGCAGGTAGTGGGTGTCCAGGACTTCCTGGGAGACGCCCAGGTCCTCGGCGCTCAGGCCCACCGCCGCGATGCCGCCGCCTTTTCCGTTTCCTCGGTTGTGCATCTGCACCGATGGTTCGTGGATATATCGTCCGGCCACCGGGATCGAGGAAATGAATCCGGTGACGCCGCAACCGCCTTCCTCGGCAGGTTTGCTTTGCTGCACAGTGCCGTGGGGCAATCTGCCTCGGGACGCTATGATGTTATCTATGATCGCTTGATGCGCCTTTTGCATTTCAACCTCTGCTTAATAAATATGCTTACCGGGTATGCATACCGAGAATATGCATACCGAATAATTTTGTTAGATGTAAACGTGCTGCCGGGGCGCGGGCTGGTATTGCGCTCGCTCCTCTTCTTCCAGGTAGTCGAGATGGACCAGAAGGTCGGATCGGCCCCTGAGTTCGTTGATACTCTTCATCCCCAGCGTTCTGAGCAGTTCGCACCACTGTTTGCGCCAGGCCGTGTACAGGTTGACCAGCCGCTGCTCGGTGTACTCTTCGGAGATCATTTCCCCCAGTTCCGGGTCCGTGGTGGCGATCCCGCGGGCGCACCCTCTTCCGCTTTCGCAGTTGCCGCAACGCACGCACTCCACGGCCACCAGATCCGCTGTTCCGATCACGCAGCCGTCGGCGCCCAGGGCGATGGCTTTGGCCACGTCCATGGCGTTTCTGACGCCGCCGCTTGCGATCAGGCAGATTTCGTCGCGAACGCCTTCGTCCACGAGAAACTTGTGCACCTTGGGAATGGCGTATTCGATGGGCATGGCGATGTTTTTCTTCGCGATGTCGGGAGCGGCGCCCGTGCCGCCGTAGCTTCCGTCGATATGGACCACGTGCGCGCCGGCGAAATAGCTTCCCACCGCCACCATGTCCACGTCCGTGGGCGTGGAGACCTTCACGGAAATCAGCGTTGTGGGATTGATCTCCTTGATCCAGTCGATGTGCTTCTTGTGGTCCTCCACGGAATAGACGCTGTGGAACGGAAACGGGGAGAACAGGGCGTTGCCCACGACGGTTTCGCGCATTTTGGCGACGGCCGGGGTGACCTTGTCTCCCAGCAGATGGCCGCCGAGTCCGGGTTTTGCGCCCTGGGCGTATTTGAATTCCACCATGGGAGCGTGCTTGATGGTTTCCTCCCGCACGCCGAACAACCCTGTCGCCACCTGAGTGATGACAAAGTCCTTGTAGGGCAGAAATTCGTTGGGGTATCCGCCCTCGCCGGTGCATGTGAGAGTGTTGAGCTTGCTGGCCGCCCGTGCCCTTCCCACCAGCACGTTCAGCGCGGTGGAGCCGTAGGACATGCCGCCGCTGTAGATGGGAAGCCCCAGACGCCTTTCGGGGCGCTCGTCGCCTCGCTTGTTGAGGTCGATTCCCATGTCCATCTCCTCGTCGGACACGTCCAGGTATTTGGCGGGGTCCGGATGCCTGAAGCGAATCTTGTCGAACCCGCCCCCGGAGTATCCCAGGGAGTATTCCACGTCCACCTCGGGAAGTTCGCCGGTTTCGGCCATTTCCCAGTGGCCGAGAAGCATGTCGGCGGTCCAGCGGTAGTCTCCGAGGGTTTCCAGCAGGGGGTTGGCCCTCAACGTCAGCGCCTGTTCCGGGCAGCGGTCGATGCAGTAGTAGTCGTTTTCCTTGCACTTGAAACCGATGCACTTGTGGTCCAGGGGCTTGATGGGCTGGTTGTAGTTTTCGTACCGGGGATGAACGCCCTGGGGACAAAGCTCGGCGCACAGTCCGCACGATACGCACTTTTGCAAGCTTCTCTTGATGACATATTTGCCGATTGTGTTGCGAAATCGAGATCTCGTCTCCGTAACCTTCGGCAAGGATTTCTTTTCCATTTTTATTACGTTGCTCATGATAACCCCAAGCCTGATACTTTTCGTTCGCCAAATATGGGACCGAAGCTGTCTTTCTCCAGATCCTCGAACCACATGGAGCGGCCTACCTCGCCGCGCAACCGTCTCGCCTCGCGGATGCCCATGGCGCCCATGACTTCCAGCAGCTGGCTGTGCCACGCGCCCACCAGATTGACAATGCGCTGGGTGGCCCATGCTTCGTCGATTTCCTGGTCCAGATCGACGGGACAAGCCAGTCCGTCGCGACAGCGCATGCACAACCGGCACTCCAGGGCCAGGTGCAGCACGTAATCCGCCCCGATTCCGTCCGCGCCGCAAATGATGGCCTTGGCCATGTGCTCGGCCATGGCGATGCCGCCGGAAAAAACCAGATTGACCTGCTGGCGCAGCGATTTGTCCACCAGGTTCAGGTGGATGGTCCGTATGGCGTCCTTGAGGTAGCGGGGATTTTCCACGCCTACTTCCTTGCCGTCGTAGCTTCCGTAGAAATGGACCGTGTCCACGCCCGCCCGGGCAAGAAGCTCGGCCCGATCCTTGGCCTTGTCGTCCAAAGGCGCGCCCACCAGAATCACCAGACCGGGTTTCATCTGCCTCAGCTTGTCGAAGCTGTTTTCGACTCCGTCCGCGTAGGCGATCTCCACGGCGCGGCTGCTTACGATCATCGACCGGTATTGGTCCACAGTTTCCAGGGAAATGCGGGGAATCAGATAATCCGCGTATTGCTCGAGGTCGTCGGCGTAATCGTCCGGATCGATCAGCATCATGGTCTGCAAAGCCTTGGCCGCCTTGACCATGGAGTTCAGCGTGCTTTTGACGCCTGCCAGACCGGCGGGCTTTTCCAAAAGCATGGGAATCGGGATTTCCAGAATCTCGGGGACTTCCGACGCCAAGGTCCCGTCCGGATTGAACCGCAGGGGCGAGACCCGCCGGGAAAGCTCGATGCAGGTGTTGATGTACTCGCGGCCGTGGATGCCATCACGGGTGGGGCGGACGATCTCCGACATGTCCGTCCACATGGAATCGAACCCCTCGGCGGTAAACGGCCCGCGATACCCGGCGCCGGACACGGGCACTTTTCCCGTGTGGGCCTGGAACCACTGGCGGTGGATGAGGTCCGAGCGCCAGAAATGATCCCCCAGGGTCCTGTATTCGGGGTTGATCACCCGCGAAAAGATGGCTTTGGTGCACTCCTGGACGCATCGAAAGCAGCTGTGGCACTCGTACAGATAGATAGGCTCGTCCATGGAACTCATGTGCTTGTAGTTGTCCTTGAAAATTCCATAGACGCATTTTTTCTTGACGCACTCGCGGCAGGAGCCTGCGCAGTCTTCCCGAAACTCGATGGTCGCGTACTTGCCGACGGGATAGGACCGAGGGGGCTCCGCTTTCAGAGCGATATGATACTTTTTTGGCATTGCTTCCTCCAAAAACCGGAAGGCCCGCCCCTGGCCGCAGCCAAAGGCGTTTTCCGGAATGCTTGCTTAGGGACGGGGCGAAAGACCGGCGGCCTCCACGATTCCGGCGACCTTTTCCTCCCACTCGATGGCCATGATATGGACCCCGCGGACGCCGTCCAGCTCCTTCAACTCCTGGATGGTCTCCACGCAGATCTTGATGCCTTCCTCGGTCGCCTTGTCCTTGGGAACTCCGTCCATGCGCTTGATCAACTCTTCGGGCACGTCCATGCCTGCCACCTTGTTGGCCATGTAGCGAGCCATTCCGGCTGATTTCAATGGTGTCACGCCCCCCAGGATGCAAGTCTTTTCCGTGAGGCCCTCTTCGCGCGCCTGCCTGATCCACTCCTTGAAACGATCCATATTGTAGATGCACTGGGTCTGGATGAAGTCGGCGCCCGCATCGACCTTTTTCGCCAGACGAATCACGCGATAGTCGAAAGGATCGGCAAAAGGGTTGGCCGCGGCGCCGATGAACATGTCCGGAGCAACGTCGAGATCGTGGCCGCTCATGTCCTTGCCCGTTTCCCGCATATCTTTCACGGTGCGAATCAGGTTCATGGAGTCGATGTCGAACACGTTGAGAGCGTCGGGCTGGCTTCCGAACGACTGGTGGTCGCCGGACAGACAGAGAATGTTTCTGATGCCCAGGGAATAGGCGCCCATGATGTCGGACTGCAAGGCGATGCGATTGCGGTCCCGGGTGACCATCTGCATAACCGGGTCCAGGCCCATGTTCAAAAGATGCACGGAGGCCGAAATGCTGGACATGCGCACGATGGCGGTCTGGTTGTCCGTGACGTTCACGCTGTCCACGCAGCCTTTGAGCAATTCGCCCTTCTTCTTGACGACCTCGGCGTTGGCACCCCGGGGAGGGCCGCATTCGGAGGTGACGGCGAAGCCGCCGTTGGAAAGTACTTCACGCAGTTTGCCGGTTGTATTGCCGCTCATATTTTGTGATCCTCTCTTACTAATTTTCTAGGTCCGCCGGCATGGCTGGTACACCAGTTCTTCGGTGGAACGTATGTCCTCAGATTGTCCAGTTGCCCCAGACGCGCGAGACGGTCGATGATGTTCTGCCAGGCGCATTCGATGTCCGGGTTGACTTCGCACTTGCCGTTCTTCGATCCGCCGCAGGGCCCGTTCAGTATCTTCTTGGAACATCGGGTCACCGGGCAGATGCCGCCGAAGATGCCCAGCTTGCAGTCGCCGCACCCCAGGCACTCCTCGGTGAAAACGCCCTGCTCCTCCAGCACGCCGATAAAAGTGGTGTTCACGCCGGGCAAAACAGGCGTGGTTGCGAAACGACGCGCGATCGCCTGCACTCCGGCACCGCAGGCCAACGACAGAACTCCCGCGTTTCTTCCGATGGTTGGGGCCGCTTCCTTGATGAAACCGTCTTCGCACTGACGCTCCACCGTGCATTCCTCGATTTCGATCTCTTTTCCCTCTTTTTTGAACGCCATTCTCAGAAGAGACGCCAGCACCGCCACTTCGTCCTCGCCGCCCGCGAAACAGGTCTTTACGCATGTGCCGCAGCCCAAAACCAGCAACTTGTCGTAGGGCGCGACCAATTTCATGATTTCCTCGATGGGTTTTTGATGTCCGACGATCATAATTTTACTCCGTTTCTATTAATGTGCATCTTGCGCCGAAGTCTCGCTGGCGCGCAAAACGCGCCGGTTCATTGCGTATTTGTGAAGAACGGAAAAGGTAACCAGAGCTTCCAGCTCTGGTCCCATATTGCGAACATGCCGCCGCTTGGAAGCCGAGGCATGCCAGACCAGGATGGTCTGGTTACCATCGACGCACCTTTTCCTACAAATCCGCGATGAGCCAACGCGCCAAGCCGCCATAGCAAGCTTCGATGGTCCCCTTTAAAATATCAGGCGGCCGGATTGGGACCCAGGTCCGCAACCTTGGATACGGTTTCCTCGATGATCTTCGCAGCGGCGGATTCATCGTTGTGGGAAATGTTGAACAGGGACAATCGACGACCGTCCACTCCGATCTCATCCAGCAATCCCTTCACATAGTCCACGCGCTTTCTGGCTCGCATGCTTCCCTCCGTATAGCGGCAGGCGTCTTCGGCGCACACCAGCACCACGACCGCATCGGCACCGGCCTCGAAGGCTCGCAGAAGAAATACATCCTTGACCATGCTCGAACAGGCGAGCTTCACCGTCGAAAGCTCCGCGACATCCAGGTTCGCCTTGAGCAGCGAAGCGCCGTCGGCAATGGTGTTGATGCAATGAAATAGCGTAATCCTAGGCTTTGAATTTTTCTCGTTCATTTTTTAACACGCTTTTCTCCAATACGTTCTGTCGCGTTTTCGACACGATCATACCGCAAATTGTTTTCGAACTCGCCCCGAACAGGCCCGCTCCTCTCCCCGTTTCCGGCTATTTTTCCGGCCGTGTCGGCGCAAAAGCCGGAGGAGCCGGCGCAGACCGGTTCAAACGCAGACCGGTTCAAACGCAGACCGGTTCAAACGAACACCAGCTAAAAAAAACGCCCCTTTCCTTTGCAAAGGAAATGACGTTTTCGACCGACTACGGGACTCTTTTTGAACCAATACGTTGTCGTGTTATTGGCCGACAGAAAATTGCGGCGGGCAATTGAATTCCACCCGATGGGACGACCCGAAGGGATGAAAGATTGAAGATCGATTAATTTGCCGCCGGATTTTAAGTCCTGCTAAATAAAAAAACGCCTTTTTCCTTATTGGAAAAAGACGTCGTTGTCCCTGCGTATTGTCTTGCCAGCACGCCGTTGTGCTGTCTCGACCAGTAGACCAACGAATATACGATTCTTATAAGGTCCTGTCAAGCATTTTGTTGGGAAGGCGGCGGATTCGATTCTGTTTTTCATCTACTTTCGGCCGGTAGCCCTTGGATGGTCAAAAACGGGGGCTTTCCTTCTTCCAACGGACCCCGAAGGTCGTTTCGCAGAATTTTTCGACCCGTTCGTAGCCGCTGTCGTCCATGATGGCGTTGTTGTAAAAAAAGGGCTTGTCCGGAAACGCGAAGGAAAGGGCGGCCACGATGTCCAGCCGGACCGAGCGCAGGCTGACCATGGGCATTCCGTCGATCAGGTCGGTCCTCATCTCCGAGGCCAGCGCGGCCAGGGCCGTCTGCGTTCCGATGAAGCCCAAAACCCTGGCCAGGCGTCCTTTTTCCACCGGGTCGTTCTCGCGGACAAAGGCGTCTGCGAACTCTTTTTCCAATTCTGCGTCGCCGAGGGCGGCGGCGATTTTCATCTCTTCGGTCACTTTTTCGCCTGCCGACGCAATGGAATCTTCAATGACTTTTCGCGCTTCGTTCGCCATGCGCGCGATTCCCGCAAAAAAGCCGTCGAAAGCGGCTGGCCGCATTTCGAAACAGTGGAAATGCCGATTTCCGAACAAAGAGCACGAAACTTACGGCTATCTTAAGGGAAGTTTTTAAGAGGCGCCTTACACGCTCACCCAAAAAAGGACATTGCGTTGTTGTAGAACCCGAGCACGATTTATGGTATTAACATTTTGCGGATGAAGTGTGAAACACGAGTCGCATCCTTTGATGCCCAAAAAGCTGCAAGGGGAAAAACATGTCGAAACGAATTTTCATCAGCTACGCTACGGAGGACCTGGAAGACGCCGAAAGGCTTTACGGCGCTCTCGAATCCGAAGGCTTTTCGCCCTGGATGGATCGCCAGGACCTGCTTGCCGGCCAGAGCTGGAAGACCGAGATTCCGAAAGTTCTTCGCAACTCCGAACAGGTTATTGTTCTGTTGTCCTCCCGTTCATTGTCCAAGCGCGGATACGTCCAGAAGGAACTGAGGATGGCCCTGGATATTCTTGACGAATTCCCGCCGGGCCGGATTTTCCTCGTTCCGGTCAAACTGGATAGGTGCAAACCGGAGATCGACCGCCTCGCCGGCCTTCACTGGGTGGAGCTTTTCCCGTCTTGGGAAAAGGGCTTTGCCGCCATTTTGCGCGCGCTCAGGCACGGAATAATTGAAGACGGCATCGAAAGGCCCTCATTGGACCTCGTCTCGGAATCGGAGCTTCGCAAGTACTGCCAAAAGGCCGCCGCGTTCCACGAAAAGATCGATATGGTGGGATTTCGCACACGGGTCCGCGCCAGAATCGGCGTGGATGAAATCTACATTCCGCTGGACGCCGTGATCGACGACCGAGCTACGGGCAAGGGCTGCTTTCTGGATGCCGAGGATGCCGCCAGATGTCTGGAGAAGACCGGCGCGGGAACGCAGATCAGCCTGCCGGACGCCTTCCTGACCTCGGAAAGGCTCGGCAGGCGGGGCATGGCGATCCTGGGCGATCCGGGATCGGGAAAGACCACGCACCTGAAGCGTCTCATGCTCTGGTGCTTAAACGGAGGGCTGTCCCGCTTGGGCCTGGCAGAAGACCTTCTTCCCGTGTTTCTTCCCCTTCGCGAACTCAGAGACACGAGCAAGGACCTGTCGCATTTCATCCCACGGGTAATTTGTTCTAAACCACTTGCATGCTACTAGCGGGAGGCTTGAGAATTTTTTGTCATTTTCAAATAATCCAAAACCGATCTGGTGTTTTTATTCAGCTTTCTCATTTTCTGGGCCACGCTATCCACCTTTTTGGATTTGATGAGACCGATTGCGAATTTTCTGAGCCGCGCCACATTTTCAGGACCGTATCCCTTTCTTATTCTGCATCTGTCCTCGTCGTAGTTCCAATCCAGAATGTAATGGCAGCCGTTTTCAACCGTCCAATGCTTGCGAATGGTTCTATTTATCATTTCCGGGGATGCCTCCTCGGAAGGCCTGCTTGTAATTCCGTATACGGTTTCTTTTGAAACCTTGCCCGTTTTTTTCTCGATGGATTCTCTTTTTATCATAAAGGCCTGCGTGACATGCGGAAAATTCAGATATCCGTTCAATTCGGTCGTCGTCCAAATACGGCGCGTTTCTATGCGGCCGTGTTCTCCGTTTGAGATATTGACGTCTTGCGCTTCCGAGTCGATATTCTGAAAAAAGAACTCGATATCCGAGCGCAGGGTGGGCTGGTTGTTTTTTGCGATCAGAAAATAATGGGCCTTTCGCTCCAGCACTATGTAATCGGCAAAACGCGTCTGAGTATGCAGGGCATCGGCCGTTATGTTTTTTCCTTCTATGTCGAGAGGTTCGAGCAGGGGTATGGCGACCTTTATCTCGTTGGTTTGCTTTTGTTCGTCCGAACCTTCGCCGACCGGCAGCGTGCCTACTTTTTTTGGGTGTAGCAAATATTACTTTCATGGCCGACGACATTCATGACGTGGACCTGCCTGCCGTCTTCGTCGATGGCGTTGCACATGACTTTTCCATCGATCGCCAGGCTCTCGTCTTCCGCCCCGTAGGCTTCGTTCCACTTTCGAAGCGCCGAATCAAGATCGTCCGGATTCACGCGCACCAGAACGTCCCTGATTATCGATTCGCTGGGAACGACGTATCTGCCCTTTTCCCTTCTGCAGCAAAAACGGGCCCTGGCTTTCTGCCCAAGGTCGTCGGCCCAGTCCGAAATCGCCTTGTATCCGCGCATTCCGCACAGGATTGCGCCTGCGGCTATCGCGAGAACCGTCGGCAGGCTGTGACGTCTGCCCTGTGCTCTGCGAGGATCGCGAATCGTTTTGAAAAAATCCGGCAATGAACGCATGTGGTCGGCTTTTAAATTCATTCTACCTCCTGCTTTTTCATATTCGTTTTCGAGAAAAGGTCGAGACAGAATCCGTCTTGCGTTTTTGACCAGCGGTTTTACGAATACCAGCTTCGAAGTTCCAACCGTCTCCGCATAGCCGTTCTTTTTCCTGGCGAAACCTCGCGTTCGACCGACGAGAAGCCAGTTCGACGCCTTGTAGACCGTGCCCGAAAAAAACTCCGGATCCACGAATGTTTCCACAAGAACGAGCCTGTGTCCGAAAAACTCCATCCAATCGTCGCCGATTCTCTTCAGGCACAGTGCGATGGTTCGCGACGCCAGATTCCTGATATGCCAGCCCGGCAGGATCAGGAACCTGTTGTTGTTGGCGATCAGTTTCAAACGGCCGTATTGGTGACGATGTCCCCATCCAATCCATTTGTCCCGAGCCTTGCACTTCAGGGCCGCCACCGAAAAGCCGAGCAAGGAAGTCCAGTTGCCCTCGATACAGCCGACGTACCATAGCGTCTGCCCCATTTTGGGCACGAATCCCAAATAGTGGTGCCTTTGCATAAGGGCGCGGAATCTGGCTTCCTCGGTTTTCAAAACTGGCCGAACGATCAATTTTTGCAAACACATGGATTTCACCTCGATTCATGTAATTGCGCACCAGAATACACCAAATTTGACCGTTTAACCAGAATTTTCTGCAACATACTGATTTTATTATGTATTTTTAGAAGAACGAATTAACCCTGCATTTCATCCAGGCACAGTTGCGGAACCCCCATCTGAATCTACCCCGGGATTTCGGCAGGCGTCTTCTGGAGCGAGGCCGCCTTCTATTTCTCCTGGACGGCCTCGACGAAGTGGCCGACAGCCGCCAGCGGGAAACCGTGGCGCGCTGGATCGAAGACGCCTTGACCTTGGACACGGGCAGGACCTGCCGGTTCGTGGTCACCTGCCGGTTCATGGGCTACACGGAAAAGACCAGCCTCAACGAGGACTTCATGGAGCTTCATATCCGGCCCCTTTCCGAAAGCCAGGCGGAGAATTTCATCCGCAACTGGTACCGGATCGTGGAAGAGGGGCTCGCCGTGGACAAGGAGCAGGCGCGGCTCAAGGCGGAGGAGGGCGCGGGTGACCTGATCGAAAGGCTCAAGGAACAGGAGTTTCGCGCGGCGCGCGTCTTCGAGCTGACCAGAAACCCGCTGCTTCTCACCAACATCTGCCTGGTGCACCGGGACCGGGGCGGACGGCTCCCCAAGCGACGGGCCAGGCTCTACGACGAGTGCGTGGACGTGCTCCTGGAACTGTGGCAGGGTGCCAAGAAGCTGCCCATCGAATTGGAAGCATCGAAAAGCCGACGTGTCCTGCAAGCCGCCGCCTACTGGCTTCACCAGGAGGAAGGCCGCGTACGGGCCGAAGCCGGGGAACTGGCCGAGGTCGTCGGCCCGGTGCTGGAGAAAGTGGGCAAGCCCAAGAGCGCGGCAGAAGAATTCTTGCAGGCCATCCGCGACCAGAGCGGCCTTCTCACCGGCTGGGACCAGGACAGCTACGGATTCATGCACCTCGGGTTCCAGGAATACCTGACCGCGCTGGAAATCCGCCGCAGGGCATATGCCGATAAAAACGTCTTGAAAGACCTCGCCGCCCGCTTCGGCCAAAGCTGGTGGCTGGAGACGACTCTCCTGTTTCTGGCCTTGGACAATCCCTGCCTGTTCGAACCGTTCATGACGGAACTCCTGCAACAATCCGCCTTCGCCCGACATCCGGACCTGGTGGACCTGTGCGTCGAGGATGCCGCCGAGGTCTCCATGGAACCGTTCGTTTCCCTTCTGAAAACAGAACCGGGGACTGATCGGGAACTCTGGCAACGCCAGTCCGCCGCCCTGCGGGTACTCAAACGCCTGGACGAGTCCGCCGTGGAAGCCCTGCAATCCCGGATTTCGAAACACCCGTACGAAAAAATCCGGGATCTTTGGAAGGCACGGTTGGACGAGAAAGCCGAGGACATTTACGTTTCCGACCCCGGAGGCTACGAACTGGTGAGGGTCCCTGGCGGAGAATTCATGATGGGCGCGCCGGAATCGGAGTCGGAAAATGATTACGAAAGACCCGTCCATTTGGTGAGGGTGAAAAGCTTTTACATGGGAAGATACCCGGTCACCAACGAGCAGTACGCCCGTTTTTTGAAAGCCGTTCCGGAAATTTCAGAGCCGAAATACTGGTCGGACCGCAGTTGCAACCAGCCGCAACAGCCGGTCGTCGGTGTGAGCTGGGACGATGCCCGCGCGTATGCTGCCTGGGCCGGATTGAGGCTTCCGTCCGAGGCCGAATGGGAATACGCCTGCCGCGCCGGCAGCACGACGGCATATTGCAATGGGGACAGCGAAGAACACCTGGACCGGGTAGGCTGGTACCGTAAAAATTCCGGAGACATGCTTCATCCGGTAGGAGAAAAGGAGCCCAACGATTTCGGCCTCTACGACATGCACGGCAATGTTTGGGAATGGTTGGAGGACGATTTTCATCGGGATTACAATGGAGCGCCGGAAAACGGTAGCGCTTGGGTTGACCAACCCAAAAGAGGCGTGAACCGGGTCCTTCGCGGCGGCTCCTGGCTCGACAACGCTCGCTATTGCCGCTGCGCGTACCGCTACGACTGGATCCCGGACGACCGCTACAGGGATGCGGGCTTTCGCCTCGCGAGGTCATAACCCTTTATACTTTTACCCCTTTACCCTTTGCCGAAGGCGCGCGGGCACGGACGGCAATGCGAAGCAGCCGTCCGTGCCAGGCGCGCCGGGCCAACCGGAAAAGCGCCGAATTAAAAAAAAATCTCACACAAAGCCACAAAGCCACAAAGAGTGAAAGGAAAAAAAGAGATAAAAGGAATAAAAGAGAAAAAGTTTTGTGGGGGATGAGAAACAAATCCTTAATGCTTTCAGGAGATGGGAATGACGGAGAACGAGATCGGCAGGATTGTCGTGGATTGCGCGGTGAAGCTTCACATGGAGCTTGGGCCGGGACTGTTGGAAACCGTTTAGGGACAAAAATTAAATAACTGAAATATTTTTTTTCAACTACCGTTACTTGATACCTGGGGGATGGAAATCCCCGGCTTTCCGAATTTATTTTTCCGCCGAAAATTATTCCCTTTTTTAATTCCGGTGGCCGGTGTTGGGTTTCAGGACCATAACAGGTTCTTTTCGGTATGTTTTGTCCCTCGGATCCCCCCGAACTATGACCTGCAACGAATAATGAAAGCCTCGTCGGACCGTCATTCCGGGCGGAGCGGGCAAACTCCGAAGATGCCCCGAAAAACCATCTGCCTTCAGGTTTGCGGGGATTTTAGGGAATACCAGAGCTTAGCGGAGACCCGGAATCCAGGATTTCCTATGGGGTGCCTTTGTTACGGGGCGCCTGGATTCCGGGTCTCCGCTAGGTCTTCTCTTTTTCATGACTCCGCGTTGGACCAAAGCTCCGATCTTTATTGGAATTCCCTATAACTCGATGATCAAGTTTTTTCCGTCGATCGGACCGAGACGACCGTCATTCCGGGCGCAGCGCAGCGGAGACCCGGAATCCAGGAGATCCGCAGAAGCGCATGGATTCGAAGCTTTCGGAGCAATGTCGAAAAAAACTTGATCATCGAGTATAACTTGACCGCTCCGCCCGGAATGACGAAATACAAATCCCTTCCCTTTAAGTTAGCGCTTATGCCCTTCAAGGGGGGAACCCTCGAACCAAACTTTGTACCATTAATGTTGTTTTCGCCCTTTACGAGGTGTTGCTGGCGCACGAGCTTGAAAACAGGGGATTGAATGTCGAAAGGCAGGTCCTCGTGCCGATTCGATATAAAGGGATCGAGTCTGAGGAGGGATTTCGGGCGGACATCGTTGTGGAGGACAAGGTGATCCTGAAACTCAAATCTGTGGAATGCGCATCAAAAGCGCATCAGAAGCAGGTCCTCACGTATCTGAGACTGACCGGCAAAAAACTGGGCTTTCTGCTGAATTCATAGCCTCACAGCCCTAAGGCTTCGACCGTATCTGGATCTGCCAGGATGAAATGGGCGGTCTGGTCCCCGGTTTCCAGAGAGACGAATCGCTGCCGATAGCCTTGCAAAAACAGGCTCGTATTCAACGCCTGTATAACCAAAGGCGAATACCAGTCGGAATCGTCGTAGAAATCAATGCCGTATCCTGTCCCCTTCAAACTCCACCGGACCCGATATTGCTCGCGTCCTTCGCAGGGACCTTTTTCCAGTTCCATGGAGATTTTGTCGATGGCGATATTCTGCCGCGCCGCCAGTTGCGAGAACTCCGAAACCAGCCAGTCGTAACCCACGGGATATACGCCGGCCTCCATGTCCGTCCAGAACAGATTTCCTGTCTCCTCCAGTACCATCCTGATCAATGTTTCTTTTGAACCGTCGGGATACTCCTTCCGTTTTTCTTCCAAGATGGACCCGACCTGATCGTTTTCGACTTCGAGCGAGTCGAGAATTTGTATCAAAGCTTCATAAACAGACAAGTCTTCTATCTTCTCAACAGCTGGCTTGGCCATGGACTGCGCGGTGTCAGCTCCGGCACCGGGGACTGCGGGACCTGAACCTGCTTTCTCCTGGAAAAAGCCCTTCGGAAAATTGTCGAAATCGATTTTTTGCTTCAAGGTCGCATTTTCCGGCAGCTCTTTTTTCGTTTCCTTTAACTTTTTAATGGCTTCGTTGTTTTCATCGACGGCTTTCTGCAATTCGGCGAACTTTTGCCGCTCGGCTCCCGCCATCATCAGGCCGCCGTCTCCGACCGCGACATAGCGCCCGTCGCCTCCGACCAGGGCATGGAGCCAGCCGAAGTAATCTTCGTCCAGTGGCATGCTGCCCCAATTTTCGCCGTCCGACGACCATGAAATGTGTTTTCCGAAAGCAAACAGCAGCTTGTCGGCGGCGAAATAGCCTTCGGTAACTCCGGTAAAGCCTTCGTATTTGGGCTTGAGCACCAGTTTCCACTCCTGGTTCCGTTCGACAAACAGAAACGGATTGGTGGCGCCGACACCATAGAGTTTTCCTTTCCAGAAAATGGGGCTTGCGATGTTGGCTCCCTGCAATATCGAGCGCCATTTTTCCCCCTTTTCGCTGAACCAACGTCCTTTGTCGGCTGCCACGACAATGCCATTGCCGATCCACGACAATTCGCGGATCTTGTCGAATTGCTTTCCTGGCAGCGGATTCCATTCCAATCCGTCCTCGCTTTGGTAGACCGTATCCCGTGATGCAGCCAAAAAACGCTCCCCGGTCCAGATGAAATTGTCTCTGACTCGCCAATCCAATTTCACACGTTTCCAGCATTCTATGTCTGTGCTTCTGTAAAGCTCTCCTGCGCTTGTGGCCAGATAAACGCCGTCGCCATGGTTAATGGTATCGAGCGAAGTGATCAAATTGTGCTCGACGGGAGTCCAGCGAACGCCATCGGCGCTTTTCATTAAACCGCCGTGACCCTCCACTATCAATAGAAACATGCCGCCGTCCCATTCGATATCTATGAAGTGCAGCCTTGATTCCTCCGGATGGAATACCTCCACGGGAAGCCATTGAATCTGTGAGGAAAGGTCCTCGGAATACCCGACGGAATTTTCGTCGCCGTTGTTGCATGCGGCTATTAGGGATAAGCAGGCCGATAACAATACAATCCCTGAAATGAAAATGATATGCTTCGGCAAGACGCGGGGGAATACTGGTTTCATGATTTTCCTTTCTTGGTTTTGACTAACGCGCTGGTTTGCGTCCTCATTTTGCAATTTTTATTAGACCAAAATTGGATGGCGGTCAACTGTAAAACTGTGAATTTGTCGAGAGACTGGAGCTATAACGGGGCCTGGTTGGGGAGAGTAGGGTGGATGGGTTGCAACCCCGGAATTCGGGACTGGTTCCCTGCCTGTTTTCGCCTGCGCCCTTCGATCTTGTACGAGGTCAAACCCATCCAAGGCAAGAAGGTAATAAGGTAATAAGGTAATAAGGTAATAAGGTAATAAGGTAATAAGGTAATAAGGTAATAAGGTAATAAGGTTGTGGGAGAGAGAATCCGCCATGCTACTAAGGTTAAAAACAATAAAAATAAGGTTTTTCTTCAGGCGCGAAACAACCCGTGACCTGGGGCGATGAAAATGTTCGACCTGTGCGGTTGGCGCGTTTGCAACGTTGTGTTCCCACAGAAAGGACCAGAGTCGGATATCCCGGTAGCGCCGCCTTCCACGGCGGCGCGGGGCCTCGTACATTCGGATTGAATAATTGGCGGAGGATAGTTCACCGCGCCGCCGTGGAAGGCGGCGCTACCGGGATTAACGAGTTTTGCACGTTGCCGTTGAGCCCAACCGCACAGGTCGAAAATGTTCGGAGTTGGTTCCATAATCGGCCATACCTTGGCAGAAATCGGATTCGAAGCGTCCTGGCATGCATTTCAAGAGAAATTGAATTGGCGACAACACCGGGGTATCGACCCACCCACCATGGCTCCCGAACCAGCCCGTGCATATTGCCGCGATGGGGAACAAATCCCGGCGGGAAAAAAATCTTCCGAAACTGGATGATTTTCATCACCCCACCCGCGACCTACGCTTGTTCTCCCAGATCCGTTGCAACCGGCGTTTCGCGATTCGCGCCGGGCTCGGCGGGGCTGTCGCGGGCAGGGGCGGTCTTTAGAGCAGGCCTTTCTCCTTCAGAAAAGCCGCAGCCACTTCGGTGACGGACTTCTTGTCCACGTCCACTTGCGCGTTCAGCGCGGACATGGTGGCGTCGTCGAACAGGCTGGAAAGCTTGTTCAGGTGTTCCGCCAAATCCGGGTGGGCCTCCAGCGTCTCCTTTCGAATGGTGGGGGTGATGGCGTAAGCCGGGAAATAGTTCTGGGTGTCCTCGAGCACGACGAAATCGAAGGCCGGGATGCGTCCGTCGGTCGCGAAAACCAGCCCCACGTCCACGTTGCCGTTTTTCAACGCCTTGTAGACCAGCCCGGTTTCCATGCGCTTGACGTCCGAGCGGGGAAATTTGAACCCGTAGGCTTTCTGCAAGGGCTTCAGGCCGTCGTCGCGCTTGTAGAACTCGATGTTGCAACCCAGGGTCAGTTTTTCGCCTGCGTTGAGCTTGGCCGCCAGGTCTTCCAGGGTCTTTAGGCCCTTTGCCTCGGAATCGGCCTTTCGGACCGCAAGGGCGTAGGTGTTGTTTGCGGCGGAAGCGTTTAGCCAGACGATGCCGATTCCTTCGTCCTTGGCCTTGACCGCATTGTAGATTTCTTCGGCGGGCTGGTTTTCGAACTTGTTCTTATGGAAGGTCAAAAAGGCGGTGCCTGTGTATTCCCAGTACAAGTCCACCTGCTTGTTTTCCAAGGCATCGCGGACCAACGACGTGCCCATGCCGGTCTTCAGCTCGACGTCGTAGCCTTTGCTTTTCAAATATTGCCCGGTGATTTCGGCCAGAAGTAGCTGTTCCGTAAATCCCTTGCCGCCGACCACGACGGAAGCCGCCGTCGCCGTTTGCGCGACCATCAATACAGACAGCGCCAACGCCATGAAGCCAAGTTTTTTCATTGCTTTTTTCAAAATCGTCTCCTCCTCCTTGTTAAAGGTTATTCTTGGGCGAACCGCTGCGGGTTCACGCCTTTGGGAAGCAGCCAATACTGCAGTTTCGACAGGATGAAATCCGTGACGATCGCCAGGGCCGCCACCGAAATGGAGCCGATCAGCAGCGAGTTGAATTCGTTCAACTGAATTCCGGTGAAGATGAATTCCCCGAGGCTGTCGGCGGCGATCAGGGTGATCAGCGGGCTGGTGCCGACGTTTAGCGCAAAGCCTGTCCGGATGCCCGCCGTGATGACGTACAGGGCGTTGGGAAACTGCACTTTCCACAGGATCTGACGGTCGGTCATCCCTTGGCCCCGCGCGGCTTCGATCATGGCCTCGGGAACTTCCTTGATTCCCTGGTACGTGTTTCTGACCACGGGCAGGATGGTGACGGTGACCAGGCCGATGAAAGCGGATTTGAACCCGATGTCCGTGATGGTCATGACAATGGCCAGGATCGCCAGGGTGGGCACGGCCGAAATGATATTGAAGCCCTGCGCGAACGCATCCGAATATCTCCGGAACCACGGACGCGTCATCAGAATGCCCGCTGCGATTCCCAGGGCCGATGCCGTCGCGCCCGACGCGAAGACGATGTACAGGTTTTGCTTGAGTAAGTAGACCCAGTCTTCGTAGTAATCGACGAATTCCTCCACCAGGCCGGAGGACTGCGCGTATATTCCGAACAAAAAGGCCAGCCCCATCAGGACATAGACAAGGAACGACTTGCTTCGTTTGACAAGTTCTATGGCGGTGTTGATGCTCATGATTCCATCCTATGTGATTTTGTCGCCGGGTTTCCGGGGGGCTTCGCCCAGAAGGCCTGCGATGAAATGCTGGGTGACGTAGCCCTTGTACGCGCCGTTGTCGTCCACCACGGAAATCCAGTCGGTCCCGTGGGCGTACATCTGGGAGACGGCCTCGTGCAGATTGTCTTTTTCGTGGACCGTGCCGGGAATGGGGTCGGTGAATTCGCTGACGATGCCGCTGGGCGCGCCCTTGGCTTCTTCCAGGGTGATATAGCCCTTGGCCCGTCCGCGAGGACCCACCATGACCGCGATGTGGGCGTCGCGGCTCTGCATCTTCTCCGCCGCCTTCTCCATGGGATCGTCGGGCTTGACCGTCATGCGAAACGGCATCATCGCATCGGAGACCCCGATCAGCTTGAGACGCTTGAGCGCCCGGTCCGTGCCCACGAAATCCCTGACGAAACTGTTGGCCGGGTTGGCGAGGATCTCGTCCGGCGCGTCGCATTGCTCCAGGATTCCTTCGCGGAATATGGCGATCTTGTCGCCCATCTTGATGGCCTCGTCGATGTCGTGGCTGACGAACAGGACCGTCTTTCCCAGTTCCGCGTTCATTTTCAGGAACTCGTCTTGGATGACTTCGCGGTTGATGGGGTCGATGGCGCCGAAGGGTTCGTCCATCAGCATCACGGGCGGGTCGGCCGCCAAGGCGCGAATCACGCCGATGCGCTGCTGCTGGCCCCCGGAAAGCTCCCGGGGATAGCGCTTCAGAAAGATGTTCGGGTCCAGGTTGACCATTTCCATAAGCTCCCGGGCTTTCTCCCGGCTTTTGCGCTTGTCCATCTTCAGCAAATCGGGCACCACGCAGATGTTGCCCTCGATGGTCATGTTGGGAAACAGGCCGATCTGCTGGATCACGTACCCGATCTTGCGTCGCAGGGCGATGGGGTCCACGTTGTCTATGTCCTCGTCGTCGATGTAGATCTTGCCCGACGTCTTGGGAATCAGTTTGTTGATCATCTTCAGCGCCGTGGTCTTGCCGCATCCCGACGGCCCCAGGAAGATGCAGATTTCGCCTCTGCCCACCTCCATGTTGATGTTGTTTGCGGCGATCACCGGCTCTTTTCCCGGCACTTCGAAATGTTTGGTCAGATTTTCCAAGCGAATCATGTCGTCACCTCGCTCAAGCCTTTCGGCGTCAGCATTTTTTGTATGAATAAAAACAGGTAGTCCGCAATGATCGCCAGGAGGGAGACCGCCACAGCGCCGACGATCAGCTTGGTGCTGTTGGTGCCGGTGATCCCCTCGTTGATGATGGTCCCCAGGCCGCCGGCTCCTATGTACACGGCGATGGTGGCCACGGCGATGTTCATCACCACCGCCATCCTCACCCCGGCCATGATCACCGGCACCGCCAGGGGAATCTCGACTTTCGCCAGGCGCTGCCAGTCGCTCATGCCCATGCCCTTGGCCGCCTCCCGCAGCGCGGGGTCTATATTGTTGATGGCGGTGTAGGTGTTGCGGATAATCGGAAGCTGGGAATACAGAAAGATGGCGATGGCCGCAGGCCAGAACCCGATTCCCCGGTCTACCAGCGACAGCAGAGGAATCATCAGGCCGAACATGGCCACGGACGGCACGGTGATGATCACCGATGCCAGATACAAGACCGCGTCCGCCAGCTTCTTGTCCCTGGTGATCAGAATGCCGATGGGCACGCCGGTCAGAATCGCCACGCCCACCGACACGCTTACCAAGTAGAGGTGTTCGACGGTCAGCCTGATAATGGTCGGATAGTTGGTCCCCACGTATCGAAAGATTTCTTCCATGGATCACCCTTTCGGATTGGTCGCATTTCGGCCTCGCCTCTGCAAGACCGCTTCAAGGATTTCATGTCGCCTTTTTTTCTGAATTTTCTTCATGCCAGAGCAAGGCTACCGTAATACGGCTTGCGAGTCAAGGCCGGGGGCGTTTTTTGTTCTTTTTTTCGGTCTTCAGCGCGTAATTTCGGTTCGACCTTTCAACCCGATTTCTTTGATGGAAGGCCGATTCGGAAGACGGAAAACCCACCTGGAATGTTGGCAACGCGGCATACTAGTCGCCATCGGGCGGCGAGTAAAAAAAGACTTCGAGCCTTGCCGCCGGGCTGTATGTCTTGACTCCATTTTATCTTCCCGGAAAATATTTTTTTCAATGAATAATATTTGACTTTCACGTCGAAAAAAGCCTATAAAAATCCATTTCGGAAACATCGATTTCCGAAATGGCGACGGGCGGCTTCAAATCCCCGAATGTCGCTGATCTCCGAAGAACGCGGGCACGGGTCGTCCAAGGGCTCGTCTCGCTGTCGCCGTTTTGCTTGTAGAAGGTTGTTCGCATGTAGGTTTTCGCTGATTTTACTGAAATACGAAGGAGGATGGGATGGGAAAGGGATTTTTCAGGTTTGGGTTGGCAAGGTTAATTGGCGGATTCAAAAAGGCAAGCGGAGCGGACGCGAAAACGCAGCGCCTGCGTAGCCGATGGTGTTCGCATTTCCGAGTTCTTAAGCTCCTTTTGATCGCAATGGCGATCTCGAAGGGGCTGTTTTTCGCCGCTCCGGCCGAAGCGCTGTATTTCGAAAGGCAGCAGGTGACGGGCTTTTGGCTTATGGATCCCTCCGACGTATGTTCTGCGGACATCGACGGCGACGGGGACATGGACATCGTGGCCACCTCAATAACGGGCAACGACGTGGCGTGGTGGGAGAACATGGCCGGAGACGGTTCCCAGTGGGCGGAGTTCATCGTGGACGGATCATATAAAGGAGCGCAGGCCGTCGCAGTGGCGGACATCGACGGCGACGGCGACATGGACATCGCGGCTTGCGCCACGGATAGCTGGAGTTCCTCCGTGGCCTGGTGGGAAAACACCGCCGGGGACGGAAAGTCCTGGACGAAGCGCACCATTATTTCGCCTTTCGGCGGCACGACAAGCTTGTTGGCGGCCGACATCGACGGGGACGGGGACACGGACGTCGCGGCCACCGCATACAACGACGACGACCTGGCCTGGTTCGAAAATCAGGGCGGCGGCCTGAGCTGGCAAACGCATACGCTGGACGCGGATTTAAACGCCGCCAATTCGGTGGAAGCGGGCGATTTGGACGGCGACGGCGACACGGACATTCTGGCGACCGCCTCGGTGGAAAAAAGAATCGTCTGGTGGGAGAACCAGGGCGCAAGCTGGTCCGAGCACACTTTCTACCAATTCGGCACCGGATATGCGAACTGCGTGCAAATGGTCGATATGGACGGCGACGGCGACATGGACGTTGCTGCCGGCCTGTTCTATTACCGTGGAGGGTCTCTCGCGTGGTTCGAGAATACGGCGGACGGCTGGACGCGACGCGACGTCGATCAATACCGTACGAACATCCCGTCGATCTACGTGACGGATATCGACGGCGACGGCGACATGGACATTGCCGGGACCGACGACAGAAAACACGAAGTCGCGCTATGGGAAAACACCGGGACGGACTGGTCGGAGTACGTGATCGCCACCGATTACAGCTCTCCGAGGAGCGTGCATGTCGAGGACGTGGACGGCGACGGCCGAAAAGACATCCTTGCGGTCGCTTACGGGCCGGACGATTTGTCCTGGTGGAAGAACCCGGGGAGCCTCGGGGGCGAATGGTCCAAAAACCTGGTCACCGAGAACTTCGGAGACACGAGGTACGTGCTGGAGGCGGACATGGACAAGGACGGGGACCCGGACCTCGTCAGCGTCGGATACCAGTGCGACGACATCGGCTGGTTCGAAAACGACGGCGGCGGGTCGTACTGGGAGGAGCACACCATCGACGGCGATTTTTACAAGCCCGACCGTCTGGCGGTCGCCGACTTCGATAAGGACGGCGACTTGGATGTCGCGTCTGTGACATCCCCCGGCCATCAGGCGGCCTGGTGGGAAAACCCATACGGAGAGGGAAGCGAGTGGACGAAGCACACGTTGCTGGACGATCTCTATGCCAACCCGATCGGGGTTCATGACGCCGATATCGACGGCGACAGCTGGACGGACATCGTGGTTTGGACGAGCCAGAAGGACGTGTTCTGGTATCGAAATCCCGGCGAAGGCGGCGGCGAATGGACTGCGACCATGATCGTGGAAGGCGAGTTCATTACCTGGGTCGATACGGCGGACATCGACCGCGACGGCGCGACGGACGTCGTGGGCGCCGCCAACAGCAACAACGAACTCATATGGTGGAGAAACGTCAACGGCGACGGCCAGACCTGGGAAAGGAAGTCCGTAGACGCCTTCCAGTCCGCCAAGCGGGTCTGCGTGACGGACTTGGACCAGGACGGGGACATGGACATTCTGGCGACCGCCGACAATATCAACCAAGGTGTCGGCGACATCGCCTGGTGGGAGAACGTGGACGACGGAGACGATCCCGGCCATGGCGAATCCTGGCTCAAGCACATGGTGGACGACGATTTCGAATACGCCAACTTTGCGCAAGCGGTGGACATGGACTTGGACGGGGACCTGGACATTTTGGCGCACTCCTATTTCGTCGTGGCCTGGTGGGAAAACGGCGGCGATCCTGCGGCATCCTGGCAAAAGCACGAGGCCGGGGGCTATTTCGAATACGCCGACAAGGTCCGCGCGACGGACATGGACGGGGATCTCGACATCGATATTATCGCTGCAGTCGACCGCGAAGGAATCCTCTGGCTCGAAAACAAGCCCGCTCCGCTAACCGTCGAGATGCCGGCTTTCACCGTCGAAACCTTTATACTTGTCGGAGGAGGGAGCGTAAGCGTGTCGGAAGCCCCGGGTGCCGACGTAACAGTCAGGCTTTCCTCCGACGACGAATCGGAGGTCACCGTGCCTCCGAGCGTCACCATCTGGGCCGACCAAACCTCGGCCGACTTCGACATCTACGCCGTAGGCGACGGCATTCTGGACGGCGCGCAAACCGCTACGGTTACGGCGTCCGCCGAGGGCTACTACTCTCCCGGCTCGGATTCCATCGTGATTTACGACGTGCGAACAGTCAATCTGACTGTGGAGATCCCGGAGAACGCGACGGAGGGTGACGGTATCCTCGCTACGCAAGGTACGGTTTCGGTCGGAGAGACGGTTGACGAAGACGTGGTGGTCGCGCTGGCGTGCGACGACGAGACGGAGCTGCGGGTCCCGGATACTGCGACCATACTGTCGGGCCAAAGCTCCGCCCAGTTCGAACTGGTCGTCGTGGACGACGAGGAGTTCGACGGCGCGCAAACCGTCCAGGTGACCGCGTCGTTCTCCACCTTGAGCTACGGGACCGACACCATGGAAGTCGCCGACGACGAGACTTACGATCTGCTCCTCGCGGGACCGGAGACCGTGGTGGAGAACGACGGGACCTTGACTGCGGCCATGGATGTATCCATTCCCGGAATCCTGGACGTACCTCTCGTGATCGATCTGTATTCCGATGCCCCTTCGGTGGCCACGGTCCCGGAAACCGTGACAATCCTTGCGGGACAGTTCCACAGGAAATTCGACCTGACCCTGATCGACGATTCGGTATACGGGGGCCCGACCACGGTCAACATCGAAGCCTCTGCAACCGGGTGGACCCCCGACGATCTGGACATCGACGTGACGGACAATGAAACCTATCCGGTCGTCGAATTCCAAGCCGCCGCGTCCGAGGGAGACGAAAGCGTAGCGGACATCGAGTTCGCCGTGACTCTCACGCCCGGCTGCCTGCGGACCGCGACCGTGAACTACGCGGTCACCGAGAGCACGGCCACCGGCGGCGGGGTCGATTACACGCTGGCCGACGGCCAGTTGACCTTTGATCCCGGCGAAACCTCCGCCACCATCTACGCTACCGTGGTAGACGACGAAGATGACGACGACGACGAATATTTCACCGTGACCCTGTCGGGACCGACCGAAGCGAACTTGGGGACGAACTCGGTCCACACGTATACGATCATCGACAACGACCGCATCCCGGTCACGCTGACGGTCTGCTCGTCGGGCTGCCAGCACACGAGCATCCAGGCGGCCATCGACGAAGCCCTCGAGGAGGACACCGTGCTGGTGAGTCCGGGGACGTATGCGGAAACCATCGATTTCGGCGGAAAGCCCATCACAGTGAAGTCCGTCGAAGGGCCGAACCAGACCGTGATCGACGGAGGTTGCGCAGGCAGCGTCGTGCGATTCGTCACGGACGAAACGGCCGCCTCGATTCTGGAAGGGTTCACCATTGAAAACGGTTGCGCGGACTACGGCGGAGGGATTTTCCTGGACGGCGCGTCTCCGCAAATCAAGCAGTGCCATGTCGTCAAGAACAAGGCCGCAGTCGGCGGGGGCGGGATTTTCGCCTCCAACGGATCCTCGCCCGCCGTCTCCGACTGCGTGGTCGCGGAAAACCGGGCCGACGGCTACGGGGGTGGCCTGGCCTGCGAGTCCTCCAGCGCGCCGGAGTTCTCCGACGGCCTGATCGCGGGCAACTATACGGAGGGCGACGGCGGCGGCGCGTATGCAGACGACGCGTCCCCCGTGCTGACCCGGACGGAAATTGAGGAAAACTCCGCCATGCAAAACGGCGGCGGGCTGCTGTTCGCAAACGGTGCCGCCCCTCTTGTTTCCAGAAGCCGCGTCAGGGACAATTCGGCCTACGTGTCGGGAGGGGGCGCGCACGTCTCGGACGGTGCCGCGCCCGAATTCGTCAATGTCATGGCCGTAGGCAACTCCGCGACTTACGACGGCGGGGCCTTCTACGCCTCCGGCGCGGCCACGCAGCTTTCGGTCGTCAACTCCACGGTTTCGGAAAACTCGGCGAGCTTCGGCGGCGGCGTCTTCGCCGAGGACGCCACCGTGCTGATCGGAAATAGCATCTTCTGGAACGACGGGCGAGAGATCGACCTGTTTGGCGCCGCTTCGGCCGTTGTTCAATATTCCGACGTGCAGACGGCCAGCGGCGCATATCCCGGCACGGGGAACATCAACGACGCCCCGCTCTTCGTTTCACCGGGAAACGACTGGCGACTGCAAAGCGGCTCGCCTTGCATCGACGCAGCAGATACCTCCAGCGCGTCGGCAGAGGATTTCGACGGCCAGGCGCGCCCATTCGGCACCGAAGCGGACATGGGCGCCGACGAGTGGAACGACTCTCTTCCCACGCCCGAATTCTCCGCTTCTCCGGTCGAGGGCTACGCTACCTTGAGTGTAGCGTTCACGGACCTTTCCGGCCCGGAGGCGCAAATCGCGTCCCGCTTGTGGGACTTCGGCGACGGCTCTTCCAGCACGGATGCCAATCCGACCCACGAATACGCTGGCAAGGGCCGCTACACAGTGACCCTGACGGTGGAAAACGCATCGGGAAGCCAGTTCGTCGCGACGAAAGCCGGGTATGTCGAAGTCAAAGACGACGAGCCCACGGCGGCGTTTTCATTCGATCCAACAGGAGGCCACGCTTCCTTGTCGGTTTCCTTCTCGGACGATTCCTATTCTCCCTCCGGCGTTGCGAGCCGGATTTGGGAATTCGGCGACGGTGCCACGTCCACGGACGAAAATCCCGTGCACGTATACGAGACGGCCGGAACATACAGGCCCAGGCTGACGGTCACGGACGCCGACGGCGATTCCGATTCCTTCCTGCTTCCCGATCCGATCTGCGTTGCGGATCCGGGCCCGAAGGCCTCCTTCAATGCGTTCCCAATAACGGGCAACGCGCCTTTGAACGTCGCATTCTACGACGCCTCGACTTCGTACGCCCCGATCACTTCCTGGCGCTGGGACTTCGGCGATTCGTCCCCACTCTCCAGCGAGCGGAACCCATTCCATAAGTACGCGGCGGCGGGCGAATACGATGTAACGCTGACTGTGACATCCGAAAACGGGCAGGACTCGGAAATCCGCGTCGGATACGTCCGAGTGAGGTCGGACGCCCAGACCCTGAGCGTCTGCTCGGACGGCTCGTGCGATCATTTAACGATCCAGGGGGCCATCGACGCCGCTTCCGACGGCGACACGGTTCTGGTGAAATCGGGGACCTTCTATGAAAACATCGTGTTCGGCGGCAAAGCTGTCCGGGTGGTGTCGGAATCGGGGTCCGGTAGTACGATCATAGACGGGGGCGGCGCCGGAAGCGTGGCGAGTTTCGTGGACGGAGAGGACGCCGGGTCCGTTCTTGAGGGCTTCACTCTCCGTAACGGCAGTGCCGCGTTCGGCGGGGGCGTATATTGCGACTCGTTCTCTTCCCCCCAAATCCGAAGCTGCAACATCTCGAATAACGAGGCTTCGGAAGGTGGCGGTGGGGCTGCGGCCATGAACTCCTCCCATCCGCTTTTCTACAGCTGCTTGATCCAGTTCAACCAAGCCGACTTCGGGGGCGGGCTGGCCTGCCTGCGGTCGTCGTCGCCCGCTTTCCAATACACCTCCATTTTCCTGAACCAAGCGGCCGAAGACGGCGGAGGCGTCTTCGCGTTTGACGGCTCTTCTCCCGTGTTCGAAAAACCGTCCACCATCGCCGCCAACCAGGCCGGAGACATGGGAGGCGGCCTCTTCGCCCGTCTTTGCTCCATCCATGCCAAGGATGTCTCCATGATTGGAAACGGGGCGAAAAATGGCGCGGCAGCGGCTTTCGTACAGGTATGCTCCGCCGTGATGGAGCGTTGCAAAATGACGGAAAACGAAGCGACGGGAAACGGCGGCGCGGTTTTCGGAATCGATTCTTCCTTATCAAAGCTTCGCAATTGCCTGGTCGCGGAAAACACCGCCGCCTTCGGAGCCGCAGCCAGCTTCGACAATGTCGCTCTGCCTTCGGCGATCAACTGCACCATCGCGGACAACGCGGCGAACGAAGACGGTCCGGGGATCGTCGGAACGAAAGTCAAAGGGGGGCTGAGGGTAATCAATACGATCCTGCGCAACGGCGGCGACGAGATCGTCCTGGCGGATTCCGATCCGGAGGTCGTGGAATATTCCAATGTGGAGCAAGATTCCGGGACCTATCCCGGGACCGGAAACACCAACCTCGCCCCCCTGTTCGTCGATGCGCCCGACGACTATAGCTTGGCGTCGGGCTCGCCCTGCCGGAATACGGGCACATCAAATGGCGTTCCCGCCGACGACCTGGATGGAAAGCAGCGCCCGCAGGGCGCCGGTTACGACATGGGCTGCTACGAGGCGGACAATCTGGCCCCGGTCATCGAGCAGTCCGATCCTCTGACGGCAACCATGGACGAAGACGGCGCGCCGACCGCATGGGAATCCCCGGCCCTTTCCGCCACCGACGGTGACGCGGACGTGCTGGAATGGTCCGTGTCCTCGCCCGCCTCCAACGGGACCGCCACGGTCAGCGGGTCCGGAGCTTCGCCGACGACCTTCGAATACCAGCCCGACGACAACTACAACGGTCCCGACAGCTTCGAGATCCAAGTCTCCGACAACCAGGGCGGGACCGATACCATTACAGTAAACGTGACGGTAGATCCGGTCAACGACCCGCCAACCATAGAGGGCGAGCCGGAAACGAGCGTTGACGCCTACTCCCCTTACGAATTCGTCCCTTCGGCGGACGATCCAGACCTGGAAGGCGGAGACACGCTGTCGTTCGAAATCGCCAACAAACCCTCGTGGGCCGATTTCTCCACGGAAACGGGGGCATTGACCGGCACGCCCGACAACTCGGATTGCGGGACCTACGAGAATATCCAAATCTCGGTCCGGGACCTCGAAGGCGAGACCGCGACTCTGGACGCCTTCGATCTGACCGTGAACATGGCCCCAGGTCAGCCGTCGGCCAAGACGGGTCCGGCCGAATCGCCGGAATCCACCAAGGCCACCCTGACCGGGGAGGTCAATCCAAACGGGGGAGACACCCAGTATTACTTCGAGTACTGGATAGACTCCTCGGACAAGAAGACCACCGACACGGCGACGGAACCTGCGTCAGTCGGCGACGTTTCGGTTTTCGCCACGGCTTACGGGCTCGATCCTGCGACCGAATACACTTTCCGCCTGGTCGCCAGAAACGACGCGGACGAAGCCTTCGGCGAGGAAATGACGTTCGATTCGGCGCCCATGACCTCCGAAACCGTCTACGTCGATCCGCAAGCCCGCTGCGGCGACCATGTCCCGTGCTTCGCGGAAATATCCAAAGCCATGGACAACGCCCTGCAAGGCTCGACGATCCTCGTCGGAGCGAGCACCTATTGCGAAAACCTGACCATCGAACCGGGCATGACGGTGCAGCTCGGACAAAACTGCGATTTCTCCGGCACGGTACCCGTCGAGCCGGTGATCATCGTAGGCGAGTCGCAATGAAATAGCGGGCTTGGCTATAATTTCGGCCAGGCAAATTGAATATAGACGCGCACGGTCGCACACGGACGAAAGGCGACGAGCATTGGGGGCAGAACTCCGAATAAAGCCCAAAAACAAGACCGGTGCCCCGCCCCGATTTTTAGGGCAGGGCACCGGACTCTTCTTGAGGGCACGTTTTTTTTTCCGGCTGTCCGCACACCACCTCGTTCCCACGCTTCGCGTGGGAATGCATACCAGGACGCTTCGCGTCCGTGTTTCGCCAACCCACAGCCGACCCAAGAACTACCCCCTGGGCCGAAGCTTACGGGGGCATCGGATCGTTGCTCACAATCTCGATGTACCTCCCGTAACTGAACAGACGATTGCGCTTTCGGGCGGTGAGTTCCCGCACGATGCCGAGACGTTCCAGATGCCCAAGGGCTTTGTTGACCGTGGCCGGGGTGATGCCGGTCTTTTCCGCAAGCAGGCCCGCCGTGATGATGGGACGCTCCAGAAGCGCCCGGTGAATTCGCAAGGTGGAGGCGGACGCTCTACCCAATCCTTCGATTTTGGCGCGGTCCTCGTCCGCGAGTTCCAAGAGCTGCCGCGACGTTTCCACCGCCTGCTCGGAAGTGACGACGACCGCTTCGGCGAAAAAATCGAGCCACGCCTCCCAATCGCCCTGCAAACGCACGTTGTCGAGCAGCTCGTAGTAATACCGGCGATGTGTCTTGAAATAGAGACTCGGATAGAAAATCGGCTCCCGAAGCACTTTCCTGTCGCAAAGAAGCAGCGTGATCAAAAGCCTGCCCAATCGACCGTTGCCGTCCAAAAACGGATGGATCGTCTCGAACTGCACATGGGTCAAGGCCGCTTTGAGAAGAACCGAAGTCGGTTCGGGCCGGTCGTGAAGAGGAAGAGAGACACGCCGGGAAGAAGCGTCGAGACGGCGTCCAAACGCCCGAGGTCCAGCAGCGCCCGGTCGAACTTGTCGCGCAACTCCGGGGTCCAATCGATGGGCGGATTCGGCGGCAGCGGAGCGGGAACGAAGGCTTGCACTTTCTCGCCCACCGTCGATACCGTCACGTATTGACCTTGGATTTCTCGTTTCATAATAACCTTTCGGAACCAAAAATAAGATTCGATTTTATTTTAACCTTGCTGCTTAACCTGAAATAACAGGCGCGGGAATAAAAAACAAACGAATATCTCAAACGATGGAACCGATTGACGCCGCGAAAGAACCGCCTATACTTGGGCAGTTGTTACGGCAAAAAAAGTTGGTTTATCGCGGATCTGTGGGGAGCGGTAAGGGTAACCAGAGCTTCCAGCTCTGGTCCCATGTCGCGAATACGCCGCCGCTTGGAAGCCAAGGCATGCCAGACCAGGATGGTCTGGTTACCATCGACACGCCTTTTCCCACAAATACGCAATGAGCCAAACAGTTCGACCGCCCGTCGCGACGGACGGGAAAGGATGGAAACATGACAGACGCGGTTGCGATCGTCGAAGAGAAGATTCTGAAGGAAAAGGGGCGTTTCACCCAAACGGAGGCATCTGCCGTCACGGGGCTTTCCCTGGACGCGACAAAGGACGCCCTCGAAGCCCTGATTGAAAAGTATGTCTGCCGGTTGCAGGTCACGGAGAACGGCGACCTGATCTACGATTTCGGCACGCGTCCCCGCAGGAGGGGCGCAAAAAGCATCGGGGAACTGCTCGAGATCGCCGGCGACTGGCTGTGGAAGGCGTTCACCGTGATCTTCAAGATATGGATCTCGTTGACCCTGGTGGTCTATTTCGTCGTGTTCCTGGCGATCCTTGTCGCGATAACGGTGGCTGCGGCAAGTTCGGGAAAAGGCGAGGGCCGGGGCCGGAATTTCGCGGGCGACGCCGTTTCCAGCGCGGCCAGGGTCTTCTTTTCCATCTTCCAGTGGAGCACCATAACCGGCCATGTGGGGTATCGCACCGACGACCTGGGATATCGCTTCCGGACATTCACGCCGAAACCGGCGGTCCTGAACGAAAAGAAGAAAAGCTTCATAGCGTCGGTCTACGATTTCGTGTTCGGTCCGCCCCGTGTCGAGCTGGACCCGTTGAACAACGAAAAGGAGGTCGCCGCCTACCTGCGGGACGGCAAGGGAATTGTCGCGCCCTCCGAACTCATGGCCCTGGCCGGGTGGAATCTTTCCCAAGCGCAGGCCTTCTTTACGGACTGCCTGGTGCGATTCCAGGGCGAAGTCCGCGTCACCGACGAAGAGGGCGCCATGTACGGCGAATTCGACCGGATCGTCCGGGGTGTAGGGGACATGGAGACCGGCCAGGTGATTCGCTATTGGGACGAATACGAGCCGGTCTACGAGTGGACCGGCAACACGGCCGGACGCAATGTTCTGGTCGTCGGCATGAACGGGTTCAACCTGCTTTTTTCCGCCGTGCTTCTTTTCAACTATCCGGCCATCCTGCAAACGCTCGGCTACGACGCCTACTCCATGAACGCCGCTTCCGGCCCTGTTCTCGCGCTCGGCTGGGTCCCCCTGGTCTTCTCCCTGATCTTCTTCCTGGTACCCCTGCTACGGTATCCCAAAATCCGGATTCAAAACCGCAGGCGGCGGGAAGAAAACGTGCGCAAGCGCATGTACCGCGCCATATTCGACTTTCGGGGAAAGCCGGTCACCATCGACCGGGCGGCGTCGGCGGCAAACCGAACCGGGTCGGAAGAGAACCTGGACCGCGAAACGGTGGCCGGATGGCTCGACACCCTGTACCTGGACCTCGGCGGAAATACCGAGGTTTCCGAGACCGCCGAAGTGGTCTATTCCTTTCCCCGCATCACCGACGAACTGAACGCGGTCGAACGCTTGAGAAGCCGGAAACGCATGGACCGCGATCTCGGCGGGATTATCGCGGAAACGAGCTGAACGCGTTGCCGAGTTCATTTGCGTTGACAAAGAACGAGTTCCTATTTTAAAGGTTAAAAGTATCACGGCAGCCTGAAATCGTTCATGCCCCGTTTGGAGACTTTCGGGCTTTCAACGACATACCGACTTGCATCGAGAGGAGGAAAACATGATCAAACATCTGCTCTGCATTTTCACATCCGTCTGGATAGCCGCCGTCAGCCTGTATGCGTCGGCCGCCGAAGAAAACGACCTGCTCGACATCGCAAACGGCGCGGTGCTTGTCACTGCCACGAGTCAATACGGCGAAAAGTGGGCGGCCATGATGCTCCTGGACGGGAGCACGTCCATGGGATGGTGCAGCGAGAACGGAAAACCCGTTCCGAACACGTTTCTGATCGAACTGTCCCAGGCGTTTCGAATCCACTCATTCTGCATGGACAACACCGGGACCCAGGAACAGGGATATCCGGGAATTTCGGCCAGAAGCTTCAAGCTCTATTTGTCGAATGACTCTGCGGAAAGCGGGTTCCAGTTGATATGCGAAGGAGAGGCGGCCAAAGGGGAAAGACGGTCATTCGATTTGGAAGGGGCCGTCGCCGGGCAATGGTTGAAGCTGGAGGTCCTGTCCAACTGGGGCCATTCCGGGTACACCGAACTGATGGAACTGGAAGCCTATGGCGAACCGGTCGGAGAAACGGTCGCCCGCGCTCCCATCCAAGGGGTTTTCGATACGAACTACAAGCTATTGTGGCTCGAACAGAGCGGCAGCCAGATCGAAGGCTGCTACGATTGGGACGGCGGACGGCTCGCGGGAACAACCGACGGCCGAGTCATTCGTTTTCAATGGACCGAACACGGCCCGCAGATCGGGACCGCCCTGATGGTGTTGACCTCGGACGGCTCCTTTCTAAACGGTCTCTGGTACGAAAAGGGAGCATACCAGGGGCTGTGGTACGGCAAAAGGGTGACCGACGGCAGGTCCCCCCTGTGCAGGGAAGCCGCCGAGCAGGCGATGCGAGGAGGGGATTCCTTCGGGCGCGCCCTGGACGACACGGGGCGAGCCATCCTCTATGGCATTTATTTCGACCACGACTCCTCCGACATAAGACCGGATTCCGAGGAGACCTTGAACCGCGTTCTTGCGGCAGTCAAGGCCAGGCCGAACCTCAAGCTCGTCGTCGAGGGCCATACCGACTCCGACGGGAGCGACGAATACAACTTGAAGCTGTCGGATCGGCGAGCGCGTTCCGTGGTGGCGTGGCTGGTCTTACGGGGGATCGAATCCGGCCGCCTTCAAGCTGCGGGATTCGGAGAGTCCCGGCCGGTCGCCGACAACGGCAAGCCCGACGGCAGGGCGCTCAACCGGCGCGTGGAAATGGCCGTTGTCAAATAGACTGTTCCGGAGCACCCGTTCACGATCCCTGCTCCGGCAATCCGACCAAGGATGTGAAACAGGAATTTCAGAGAGCCCTTTATTCGTGACTTACGGGGCCGATGCCGATTCTGTCAAAAGCGAACTGGCCGCCGGCAATGGAGACGCTCTGAATGGAAGTCAAGCCGGTCCGGGAGAAAAAATCGTTGCTCCATCCCCCGCTGAGCGTAAGGTTTGTGCTTATATTCCACTCCTCGCTCTCGTCGAAGTACTGCCCGGCGATGCGGACGACATCCCCCTTCCGGGCCGCTGCGACCGCGACGGCGATGGAGTAGTGGCAGGGCGACAACTCCCCGCATCCATAGGGATTGACATACCTGTAGCTTGTCGCCGCGCCCGAGGACGGACCTTCGTATGCGCCCATATCCACGGCGGCGTCCTGGATTCGGCTTTTCCCGGCGATGTCCTGTGCCAGGAAAACCGGGACCCGGCCGTCGTCTCCCTTGTCCGCGCATGGACTGTCGTCGGCCAGATGAAAACCGTCGTCGTCGCTGCCAATTACGTCGTCCGGACCGTCCGCGTCGGCGGCGTCCTCGAAAAACGGATCGACATCCAGGCACCCCGTCGAAAAAAACGGCTCTGCCCCGGCCCCCTGGATATCCGAATATTGCGCCGTGATCGCGACTGCCCCCGCGTTTGCTATGGCCCCGGGCGTGTTGTTCCAGTATATTTCGTTGTAGATGTTTAAACCATTGCCTGCGGATTCCGCGTAATAGGCCAAGCCCCCGCCTTCGGAGGCCGAATTGCCGTAGAACGTGTTGTTGACGGATTCGATCAGGGCGGCACTCGCGCCGATGTT
This sequence comes from Desulfobacterales bacterium, assembly GCA_963674505.2. GTDB lineage: Bacteria > Desulfobacterota > Desulfobacteria > Desulfobacterales > SKZT01. Next base: position 1,950,119 of record CAXXIG010000001.1, on the reverse strand, counting down.
GAGTCCTCCGCCGACGCCATCGGATGCGTCTGCCTGGTTGCCTATGAAGAGGTTCTGAAGAATGTACAGATTCTCGGCGGTTTCACCGAAGTAGACGTTGGCCCCTCCGCCGTGCCTGTCCGATGTGTTTTCCCGGAAAACGTTTCCCTCGATGGTCGCCGAGCCTGCTTCCTGCAAAAGCTGAACGCCGCCCCCGGCCGCTTCTTCCCCGTTGGAATGGTTCTGGTGGAAAACGTTTCCGGATATTCCGGCCGAGCCGTCGGCGATATCCAGCAGAATACCGCCGCCGCCGTATCCTGCGGTCTAATCCCCGGAGACGTTTCCGGAAAAAACGTTGTCCCGGACCGCGCAATCTCCCTCCGTGGGAATTCGAAAGAACACGCCGCCGCCGTAAAAAGTGCTGTTGTTTGAAATCTGATTGCCTTCTATGGTGACGGAGCCGCCGGAGCCGAAAAGATACCCGAATATGCCGCCTCCGTCCCGGCTGGTGTCGCCCGATGGAGCTTTGGGAATCGTGTTGTTTGCTATGGTATTCCCCCTGACAGAGTCCCCGCCGTCCAAAATCGTGGTTGCGGCGGAATTCCCGCTGACGGTCAGGGAATAGGCCTGGGAGGTCTCGTAGGTCAAGGTCGAGGACAGATCGAATGTCCCGGCGGAAACGTTGATTGTGTCGTCCTCCCCGTTGGTCGCGGCAGTTGTCAGCGCGTTCTGGAATCCAGGGACGTCTCCGGCGCTAATGGAAAAGGTCGCAGCGTCCGAAAATCCGGTAATTAGAAGAATCGCCAACAATGACATCGCGCATAAACCGAGAACCGGTCTCGTTTTTCCATTCATGTGTCCCTCCTTTTGGTTATACTGCACTCCAACTTATGTTCTTTAAGCCGGGATTCCGCCCCTTTTTATCGAGGGCTCACGGGGTCCGCCCTAAAAAAAATGTTGCGGTGCATCAAAATTAATCTTGACATTCGAAGGTAAAAATTTAATATGTTATTGCAACGCACAATTGAACGGAGCGTTCATTGATTCTAAAAAAATTTCCATAAAGGAGAAAAAATGCAAGCCCAAGAAATTATCAAAATGGTCGCCGATGCGAACAAATACGCCTACGACAACACCATGAACGCCGTAAGCACCTTTCAGGAACGTGCGGAGGAGGCCATGAAGGCCGCTTTCGACAAATCGCCCGTTCCCGAGGAAGCCAAGGAATCGGCCATCAAAACCATCGAAGCCTATAAGGTCATCGTCAAGAAGGTCCTCGAAAACACCAAAACCGGTTATGAAAACATGGTGAAAACCATGATCGCTTCCCAGGAAAAAGCCGAAAAAATGGTCAGGGAATCCTTCGAAAAATACCCGATTCCCGAGGAGGCCAAAAAGGCGATTTTCGCGACCATGGACGCCTACAAGGAAGGCTGCACCCAGATCCAAAAGTTTTTCGAGGAAAACTGCGCCCATATCGAGAAAGTGGTAGAAACGAAAGAAACCGAGGAAATCATCGAGGCATAGTTTGAAAACTCCGCGTTTTCGCTGCAATGAGAAAAATGATCGCCCCTGCTACCTGATCAAAAAAAAGCAGCTGTCTTGGAAAGATACAAACGCGCCACAATTGCTCGGGATTTCTGTCCCTATCGCGCCTTTCGTCGAACAATGCGTACGCGTCGTCTGCGCGTACGCATCGACGCAAGGCGCAACCCTATTCAAAAGAAGGGCAAAAATAGCAGTTATTTCACGCCGAAGCCTTTAATCCTCATTCCGGCGACCTTCCAGTCAAACCACTCTCTTCCGGGGACCATTCCCTGTTTCCAATCGCAGTCTCTTTGGGGACGACAGACAATTGCCAGGCAATTCATTGGCATTTGCACCCCAAGCAGTTTCTCAAGAGCCGGATTGCAACAATGGTTTTGAAAATTCGAATAAGGTGGACTCTTGATGAAATTGAAACAATGAGAAATGGGCCTCTGAATTTTTCATCGTTGACGTTCATTTTTTTTTGGGCTAAAAAATGTTTGAGGCACGATTGCAGCAACGGTTGATGTATTATGGATACTCTTGAGTATAAATAATGCAAAAAACGTTTATTCTTCAAACAACATGCACGTTTAGATGATATTGTGTCAGCAAATGGGAAAAGGGAGTTTCTTGAACTAATCGGAAAGATGCTCCTCGCCCCATATGGGGATGTAGCTCAATGGCAGAGCACCGGGCATTTTTACTCTCCGCTTATGGCACAGAGGGTTCCTGAAAATTCCGGACCCGGAGGTTGCAGGTTCGAATCCTGCCTTCCCCGACATTTTGAGGGGGCAAAAGAGGTTCCTTGTACAACTTATTTGTTTTTACCTCCCGCCCCCTTTTCCCAAAAAGAGGTTTGTCATGATTAAAGCAACCCTACGGCTGTTTAATGCGGTTCAGGTTGATTCCAAGCAAGATCGAAATATCCCTCAATCTGTTTTTGAAAGAACCATTAAAAACGGTTATGTTCTTGATCCGGCAATCCTGCCGGAAAACGATCTGTTGGATGTGATCGAGAGTGTTGTTGGCATATCCGGTGATAAAGCAAATGCCGCTTTTCATAAATCATGGTCGGTGGTTCAGAACGCTTCAATGGAATCTTTGATAATACAGCAGATAATCCACTATATAACAACATATGGCTATGAGCGGCTTGGTATTTATCGGGAAGATGCCGTTTACATTCCTCGTGAGGTCCTGGCTTTGCCAAATATTCAAGATGATATTCCTTTGGTCGCTGTCAAAGCAATGGATAAAGATGAAATTCTTAAAAGAATCATAAGCGTAGGTTCCGGTATTGCCTTGGCTCAAGAAACACTGGCTGATATGATGACTATCATCAGGTTCAATAACTACGACGATGTTTTTGTCGATAGAATCGGCAATCGGGAATTAAAAGCCTTGCTTTACGACTATTACGGCCTTGTACCTTCGGATCCAGTCGAGTTTCTTCGTCATTTAACAAGCGAATTAACCGATGAATCGTTGCTCATTAAAAACGACAACCTCATCGAGAAAATTGAAAATGCAAACGGCAAATTTTTAGATATTCTGCTTAAAGACGCGCCGGACAACTTGGCATCCATTTTCTTTCGCTTTAAACCTTTGTTTTTGGCCATGAAGTCAATTTCCAACAACAAAACGTTTTTTAACCAAATGCGTAAGAAAGCCGACAGGCTGCATTCCCCCATGCCAGAAGATTATCTGAACAGTATAACCTCCCGTATAAAACATAAAGAACTGAATCTGGATCGTTTTAGACAGAAAATTCAAAACGCAAGTATCTTTCGAAAAATAAGGCTGGCCTATGCTCTTAACTACCGTTTGAGTTCGGAAAGTTCAATAGTCTATCGTGTTCGAAATGGAAGAGGATGGGCTACGGATTTCAACTGGGATACCGCCTTGGGAGAAGACACTCGGCAAGCCCTGAACATCGTATCGGCTTCAATTGCAGATGACATCCGGGAAAATGTCGATGGTAAAACAATTTATATTCCCGCAAATGTTCATTACACATTGCCGGCTACGGAAAAACAGTTTACCGGGAACATGCCAACGGGAAGCTGGGTTTCAGTTCCGGAAGACCTGATTGTTGGTATTCACTGGACAAATACGAAAAGGCGAAGAATAGATATCGATTTGTCCATAATCGGAGTGTCCGGTAAAATCGGATGGGATGCAAATTACAGATCCAAAGAACGCGACATTCTTTTCTCCGGCGACGTGACAGACGCACCGGCTCCGCACGGTGCATCGGAGCTTTTTTACATTAAGAAGGGCCTGGCAGAACCGAAAATACTGATTGCAAATTACTATAATTTTCAAGCCGATGATCCTGTTGCATGTAAAATTATCACAGCACATGAAAATCCAAATGGATTCGGTAAAAATTACATGATTGATGTAAACAACATTGTTTCTGTCGCTAATATAAAAATATCAAGACGGCAAAATATTCTGGGGTTGATCATAAGCACCAATGGTGAAAACAGAGTATATTTCGCCAATGTAAGCATAGGAAACTCCATAACGTCTTCCAATAATGAGAACTCTATGCATGCCAGGAATTATCTGATCGGTAGCACTGTAAATTCGATAAGTCTCAGAGAGATTTTTATTATGGCTGGGGCAACTGTTGTCACAAAGATTCCGGAAATTGATTTTTTGAATTTATCGCCTGAGATGCTGAATAAAGAAACCTTAATAGATCTTATCGCCCCAAGAATCGATACATGAATCCCATGTTTGTTGTAAGGAATGAAACAGACGGCGATATCGAAGCGATAAAAGAGGCGACTGTCGCAGCGTTCGACAAATTGGGGATCAGCAACCATACGGAGCAGTTTATTATCGAGGCTTTGCGCGCAGACAACGCTCTTGTGGTATCGCTGGTTGCCGAAGTGGATAGGCGTGTTGTAGGGCATGTCGCATTCTCTCCGGTGGTCATGCCCGACGGTACGCCGGACTGGTATGGACTCGGGCCTGTGTCATTATTGCCGGAGCACCGGCGCAAAGGCATTGGAAAATCTCTGATTCGGGAAGGGCTCGCGCTTGAAAGGCCTGAATGCCAAGGGTTGTTGTCTTGTGGGGCATCCTGAGTACTATAGGATGCTGGGGTTCGAGAACGTATCGGGACTTGAGCATGAAGGTGTGCCGCAGGAGGTCTTCTTTGTAATGTCTTTCGATGGCCGGGTTCCGCAGGGCACTGTATGTTTCCACGCCGGTTTCAAAGCGGAAGGCCGATAAGAGAGCGCAGGGGCTTGGTTTCAACTTCTGCCGGATTTCATACAATTGTTTCGATCATCGCCTGGATTCCGGGTCTTCGCAAGCTCCGCCCGGAATGACGGTGTTGGTTGGCCGACGTTATAACCAAAATCGAGCGCAGGTAAGATTGAACCAAGCGCATTGGAGAAATGGCTATGAACACCGAGGGTAAAACTAAATTTATGCCGCGAGGAATGGCGACCGGAATCGGGAGCCTTCCATATACGGAGCCAAAAGAGGCGTTGAAGCTCGTCATGGAATATCTTCCCGATATTCCGCATTGGCCGCAGCTTCCCGCAAGAGGGAGTCGGGAGCATTTCGTCCACCAGTTTCTTAGGCCTCTCGTGGACTCCGGCATGCTGGCTTTCCAGGAAGACCGGTGGGGGTTCGCCACCGAGAAGGAAGACTGCGCCGAGTGCATGACCTGCTTTTATACGTCCTGCCTTTCGGCCGAAAACGGGGACGCGGAGTGTGTTCGCGCCTATCTGCCCTCACCGGACTCGGCCGCTGGATGGCATGCTTTTATGGACGCGATTCGGAAAGGCGAATCGAAAAACGCGAAATATGTGAAAGGCCAGATCGTGGGGCCGTTGACAGTCGCGCTGGAACTCAAAGACCAGGACGGCGTTTCCGCCTACTACAAGGAGAATTTGCGCGATGTGCTGATCAGGAACCTGGCCTTGAACGCGCGAGCGCAGGCGGAAGAAATGGCGTCGTCGGGACACGACCCCATCGTGTTCGTGGACGACCCGGCGATCAGCGCATGCGGCTCCCGTCTTCATTTGGCCCTGGATCGACAATCCATCGTCGACGATTTGAAAAATATCTTTTCGGCGATCCGTTCCGGGGGCGGGCTCGCGGGACTCCATGCCTGCCAGGCCATCGACTGGTCCATCGCCACCGACTCCGATGTCGATATCCTCAGCATCGACGTGTATCGTTTCGGAGACTCCCTTGCGCCTTACGCCGACCGCCTCCGCAGTTTTCTGGAAAAAGGCGGCGCCATCGCCTGGGGCGTCGTTCCGACGCTCGACGACCCGTTCAAGGAATCGACGGATTCACTGTGGAGTCTGCTGCGCTCCCTTTGGGAACGGTTGTTCGACCGGGGGCCGGACATTGAAACTGTTCTGGAGCAAAGCCTGATCACCCCCGCATGCGGTTTGGGCCTGCTGAAAATCGACGAGGCCCGGCGTATCTATTCCCTTGCCGCCGGGATTTCGAGACGCATACGCGACCAGTGAGTTCCAAGGCCCCAGGGCCAGGCCTGGGGTGATGAAAATTGTCCAATTTCGGAAGATTTTTTTCTGCCGGGATTTGTTCCCCCCTCGCGGCAATCTGCACGGGCTGGTTCGGGAGCGTGGGTGGGTCGATACCCGGTTGTTGTCGCCAATTCAACTTCTCTTGAAACAGATGGCTTGACAATCTTGCACGGAGTCCAACCCACCATCTTTTGCGCCAATTCGTCGATTCTTCGAACGAATGGCAATGTAGCGGCTCGGGAAATGGTGGGTTGGGCTTCGTACAAGCTCGAATGACACAGGCGTTAACAAGCTTTGAAGCAGCCCCGAACGCCAGGGTTTCAACCCACCCACCCTTGCTCCCGAACCAGGCCCCGTGATTGATCGTGCAGAATAAAACCCGGCGGAATTTTTACGGCAAAACAGGGAACATTTTCATCACCCCAGGCCAGGCCTACTTGTTTTTCAACACCCAATCCATCAGGTCCATGGCATCGGGTTCGTCGGTTTTGTTACGGGAAGCGTCTTCCTTTTCCGATTCGAATCCTGCATCCTGTGCATCGGTTGTTTTGTCTTCGGGCTTTGTGGAGGCGGCGGTAGCGGCCTTGGGCTCGGGCTTCGAGGGGGTGGCGGCTGCGGCCTTTGGCTCGGGCTTTGTGGAGGCGGCGGTAGCGGCCTTTGGCTCGGGCTTCGAGGGGGTGGCGGCTGCGGCCTTTGGCTCGGGCTTTGTGGAGGCGGCGGTAGCGGCCTTTGGCTCGGGCTTCGAGGGGGCGGCGGCTGCGGCCTTTGGCTCGGGCTTCGAGGGGGCGGCGGTAGCGGCCTTTGGCTCGGGCTTCGAGGGGGTGGCGGCTGCGGCCTTTGGCTCGGGCTTTGTGGAGGCGGCGGCTTCGGCCTTTGGCTCGGGCTTCGAGGGGGCGGCGGCTTCGGCCTTTGGCTCGGGCTTCGAGGGGGCGGCGGCTGCGGCCTTTGGCTCGGGCTTTGTGGAAGCAGCCTTCGTCGGCTTGGAGGCGGTGTCCGCCGTGTCGGATTTCGTTGTCGTCGCGACGGGTTTTTGGGAGCCGGACTCGGCGGACTGCGCCGGACTTGGTTTCGGCGCCGATGTCGCGATCTCGGGATCTTTTGTTTCCGGCGTTTTCACAGCGGGCTTGGCTGATATGTCTTCGGAAGCAGCCGGCATTTGCTTGGAAGAAGTATCATCGGAAGCGGTCTTCGCCGGCTTGGGGGGGATTTCGCCGATTATGGCCGTGGGGGACGCCGGATTTTTTTCAGGGGATGGCTGCTGGTCGGCGTCCTTCTTTTCCGAGGCCATGCCGCCATAACTTGTCGTTGTCTTCGGAGGACTGCTTTTCGTAAGGGCTTTCGAAGGAGTTCGCGATATTTCCGCGGACTTTTGGATTTGGTCATGCTTGGCCGGAGGGGTCGGGAGGGATTTCGAGGCCTTGTTGTCCTTGGAATCGGCCGAACCGGCGACCGGCGTGGCAATGGAGTCTCCTCCTGGAAAAAAGTTGTTGGCGAAGAAAAAGTAAAATGCCCCTGCGGAAAACAAGAGCAACACGGCTGCGGCGAATACGGCTTTGGAGAAGAATTTCGGCTTGGTCGCGGATTTTCTTTCCATGTCCCCGATCGCCTCGTTGACGATCTTGGCGGTCACCGGTTTCTTCTGATATCCGAGACCGGCGACCAACGCATTGTCGCACAGTATCTGGATTTTTCTGGGAATGCCCTCCGCGTAGGCGACGATTCGTTTCAGGGCGCCTTTCGTGAAGAGCTGGTCGATGTCTCCGCCCGCCTTCTGGATTCTATGGGAAATATATTCCAGACTCTCTTGGCGGGTCAGCGGGGCCAGCGCGGTCTGAACGGCGATGCGTTGCTTGAGCTGTCTAAGTTCCTGCAGTTCGAGCAGGTTCGACAGTTCCGGCTGTCCGATGAGGATGACCTGCAACAGTTTTTCTTTGGAGGTCTCGAGATTGGAGAGCATTCGCAGGGCTTCCAGTGTCTCGACCGGCAGGTGTTGCGCTTCGTCGATGATCAGAACGAGGTTGGAGCCTTTCTTGTAGTTTTCGATCAGGTAGTTTTGAAAACCGAGGACCAGTTGGAACTGGTCCTCGGTTTTCATCGGAATATCCAGGTCGTCGTAGATGCTGACCATCAGCTCCTGAAACGACACTTTCGTGTTGAAAATGAGGACGGTTTCCAGTTTTTGCGAGCTGAATTGTTTCAGATAGGAGCGGACGATGGTCGTCTTGCCGAGCCCCACTTCCCCGGTGATCACGACGAAGCCCTTGCGATTCTCCACGCCATAGACGATGGCCGCCAAGGCTTCCTTGTGGCTGTCGCCAAGGAATAGGAATTCCGGGTCGGGCGTTATGTCGAAGGGCTTTTTCTCCAGCCCGTAATATCTCAAATACATTGCCTGTAAACCTGCCGAATTATTTTAAAACGTGTTTTTGATCGCATCGAGAACGGGGTTGTCTTCTTTTTTTCTGGGTTGCTGGACCGTCCTCTTCTGCGGCTTTTTCTGAAGACTTCGCCGCACGCAATCGTATTGTTCCCATCCTTTCAGCGGATAATCGAGGTCCACGAATTTCCATTTGGGATGGCCGTTTTCCATAAGCCAGTCCATATTGTCCGCAATCAGTCGGGCAATGGTTCCCACATGATTACAATAATAGTTTCGAAAATTGTAGGATACAAGTACGGCCTTGACGGCGATAGTCTCCACCGTTTCGTCCTGCCACGGGTACGTGCCTGCCGGAATTTCGGCCTTCGGATAGAAATCGGTCGCTTTTTGGCTGGTGATGGGAATGATTTTCAAGTTGTCTTCCCTGGATATGTTCTCTTTGAACAGTTTCACAGGCTTGCCCGCAACGTAGAACATGGCGTCGATACTGCCGTCTTTCAACCGGGCCAGGGCCTGCTCGGTGCCGATTTCCACGGATTCTCCCGGCGAAACCCCGGTGATCTTGAACAACAGCTTGGTGGTCAGATACGTACCGCTTCCTTCCTCCCCGATGGCCACCCTTTTTTGCGACAGTTCCTCGAAGCTGCGAATGTCCGCCTTTCCAACCAAATGGATTTCTTCGTTGTAGAGCGGAAAGACCATCTTGATCTTGCGAGCGATCTTTTTGAGGGTCTCGTCGGTTTGCACTTTGGCTACGAAGGCAAGTACGTCGGACTGGACGATTCCAAGCTGCGTGCGAGGTCTTTTGAATACGGCGTAGATATTTTCCACCGAACCGTTGGAATTGACGACGTCGAGGTTTATCCCTTCTTTTTGGGCCAGGGTTTTCAAGTTCAAGCCGAACTGGTAGTAAGTGCCCTTGCTGCTTCCTGTCATGATTGCCATATCCGTTGCAGGGCATGTGCTTGCAAGCAGGAAAAAAATCGACAAGGTTAAAAGCACCTGAAACGAAATCTTTTTCATAACGCACCTCCATTTTAAGGAATCTGTAAAATGAACCGCATACAAGGAACCGCTTGCAACAAGGCGGACGCCTGGAAAAAAGGCCTGACGCCGCCTTGTTGCGCATCCGCTCGGACACCTGGCGCCGGGCTTTCGCCGATGGCCAGAGATTTTCCGATGCCAATGGTGTCTTCGATTGTTTTCTAAGAAATCCATATGAAAAAACTCGAATTTTGTCAATGGAAAACGGTTTTTCGTCCGGCTTTCACCAGGCGCGCGACAGCGACTAACGGCCCCTGAAAAGACTTTTGACGGCGCTGCCCGCTCCGTTGAACGCGTCTTTGACGCCAGCGGCGGCTTTCTGCCCGATGCTTTTTTTCTCCTTTTCCGCCGACGCGTTTTCCTGTCCCGGCTGCAACAGAGAAGCGCATGGATTGTCATTGGCGCTTCCCAGTTTCAGAAGCCCGACGGCCAGGCCCGCCGGCCCGTAAATCAGCGCCCCTCCCACCGCCTTTCCGACTACGATGGTGCTTCTCAGCGGGTCCACGCCCAGCGAGGGCGACTGCAAAGTCCCGGACAATTTGACGAGCTTGGTCAACTCGCCCGCGCTCAAGCCGATCCCCAGTATGCTCTTCTTGGGAGATGTCTGAAAGGAAAGATTCAACCGCTCGGTCGCAAGGTCTATTTCGCCGTTTCCCGTCACTACCAGATCGGCGAAGTCGCCGATCATGGCGTTGAATTTCGCCGTGCCTTCGACGATATCGATTCCCGCGTACAGGCAATGGATTATCGAAGTGTCCTTTTTCTTTGAGAAAGGATATATCAATTCGGCGAATGCCGATAACAATTCGAGTTTCAGGAGGCCGAGTTCTCTCATTTCGAACTTGCCGTCCTCCATGGACAAGGCAGCCTTGCCGTTTGCGCCCGCCAGGATTTCGGCGACCGAACCGCCCGCGCCGCGCAAGGCCAGGGTCCCGTCTATTTCCCCGTCGATTTTGCTTTCCACCCCCATGTCCCGGAGCATTTCGCCCACATCCAGCGTGTCGATTTTCAAGGTCATGTCAGTTTCGACGGATTTGTTTCTCGAAGCCACCGCGAAGCTTCCCTCGAGCCGTCCTCCGCCTATGCCGGACACGACCGGATCGACGGTCAGGCGACCGCTCTGGATATCGGCTTTCAGGGAAAGGTCGTCGAGCGCGCAGAACAAGCCGAGCAATTTTCCGACCTCGATGTCGAAAACGCCGTCGGTCGCTTCGAGCACACCGAGGTCGATGGGCCGGGACGAAAACACTTTTTCCGGATTGCCGGTGGAAGGCTTGGCGTTTCGGTTTTCTTCCGGCTTTTTGTCGTTTCGGTTGTTCTCGTCTATCCACGGTTGCAAATCCAGATGCTTTGAGGACAACGAAGCACTCATTGCGGGGGGCTTTTGCGAAAAGTCGATCTCGAGCGCGCCCTTAAGGTCGTCCTGGTCCCAGGCCGCTTCCAGCTGTTCGACCTTCAGGACCCTGGGCGACGGGTCGGACATTTGGAAGCTCGTCTTCAGGTCCTGTGAAATCCAATCGGGCAGGTCGGAAAAAAACGGGAATTCGGACAGGGCCCCTCCACTGACGACGAAGTGTAGATCGTATCCCCCGAAATCATAAACGTCCCGCAGGGTCCCTTGGGCGGAAACCTCCAGGTTGGGCGTCTTCAGGACAAGGTCCGCTTCCCAGGGCTCGTTTTTGTCGAGCAAAACATTCAGCGTTCCGGTTTTCCCCGACAGCTCGAATCGCCGGTCGCCGTACGCGCCCTTGAACGCCAATTCCAGAGTGCCCGTCCTGCCCGTGTGCTTGAGCGACATGAGTTCCGCTTGCAGAAGATGGACAGTCCCGTCTTTCGCATCGCGATACGTAAAACGCCCATCCCTGATTTCCACGTATCCTATGTCGGGAACGGCAAGGCCGGAATTGTCCGAAGCGGTTTCTTGCGGTGAGGAAGGGGCCGTTTCTCCGAATTCGAAATTGGACCGGCCCGACTTGTCGAGTTCCATCAGGATGTCCGGCTCGATCAGCACCAGCCGTTCGATGTCGATTTTTCCGCGAAGAAGGGATAACAGACCGATTTGAATTTCAAGCCCCTTTAAGACGACCATGTCGGGACGGGACCCCCATTCGGCGTTTTGCAACCTGGTCTTTCCGATCCTGAAAGAAGGCGCGAGGCCGATTTTGGGTTCGATGCCCCCTTCGACCGACAATTCCCGTCCCGTGGCTTTTTCGACCGTGGATTCGAGCAGAGGGACCAGCGTGTCGTAATCGTATTTAAACGCGATCACGGCCAACGCGACGAAGACGGTTGCGAAAACAGCGGCGGCAACCGCCAATGATTTTTTCCAGTTTGTTTTCAAATCTGCGATTTAAATTGCCTTTGAGTGATTTCTATGTCAATCCAAGTAGAAAAACATAAATATGCTTGCAAGCAATGACAACCCCGAATGAATCCGTTTTTTGGTTCATCACGGATTTGTGGGGAGCGGTAATGGGTAACCAGAGCTTCCAGCTCTGGCCACCCCTATCGCGAATATGCCGCCGCTTGGAAGCCAAGGCATGCCATACCAGGATGGTCTGGTTACCATCGACACGCCTTTTCCCACAAATCCGCGATGAACCCGTTTTTTTCACGTTGCTACCGCACTGCTTGTTTGCGCCGACAGAAAAGGATTGACAAGCATTGGCCTGGGTGGCATTTCTCGTAAGTTGATAAAAACGGATTTGTTCGCAACCCGAAAAAACGATTGTCGCCGGCAAGGGGAGGAGGAATCGAAGTGAACCGCAAACTTGTTTCGATCAGCAGATATCTGAGCCTGGTCCTGAGACACCGGCCGGAAATGATCGGGTTTTCGCTCGACCGGCAAGGCTGGGTCCGTATTGACGAGCTGTTGGAGAAGGCGGCGGCCCGGGGCCGGAAAATTTCCAAGAAAGAGCTGCTGGAAACCGTGGAAAAGAACGACAAGCAACGGTTCGCCATCAGCCCCGACGGGTCGAAGATCCGGGCCAGCCAAGGGCATTCCGTCAAGGTGGATCTGGGACTGTCGCCCGTGCGTCCCCCGGAAATACTCTACCACGGAACGGCCTGCCACAATGTCGAATCCATAGGAAGAAAAGGGCTCGTAAAGGGTTCTCGACATCATGTCCATTTGTCTCCCGACGAGGAAACCGCAGTCAAGGTCGGTCGAAGGCACGGCGAGGCCGTCGTGCTTGGGGTGCTTGCGGGCGCGATGCACGAAAAAGGCCACGCTTTTTTTCTGTCGGAAAACAAGGTGTGGCTGACGGATTGGGTCCCGCCCGAATTCATTGTATTCCCCGATGTATAGGGACAAAGCGCTCGACCGGAGAGCAAGGAATCATGAGGTCGGTTCTTGTTTTGGCCATGCCCCGGCGGAACACGGACGCGAAGCGTCCTGGCATGCATTCCAACGCGAAGCGTTGGAACGAGGCGGCGCAGAGCATGGCCGAAATAGGACACAAGCCCGAAACTATGAATTGGAAACCCTCTGGTTATAACGGATTTGGGGGAGCGGCAATGCGTAGGTTGGGTTGAGCGGGTTTCATGTTGGGTTTCGCTTTCTTCCCAACCATTTCGCGCGCCGTATCTGTTTGTTTGATAGAATTCCGTAGCGAAACCCAACAATTGACGACGCTCAACCCAACCTACATTCCACCCGCCCCCAAATCCGCTATAACCAGGAAACCCTCTTTTGGCTGGAAAGCAAAGAGGGCCAAGTCGTTCCGATATCTCGCGCAGAAGATCGAACGGCCGGGCCCCTTCGTTTCCCAAGGCCGATTCCTAGGTGACCACCCATACCGCGTTGAAGCGGGCCATTTGGACGATCTTGTTGCTGACGCGTCCCATGAAGAATTCAACGACCTTGTTCAGGCCCCGGCGTCCGGTCATGATGGTTCCGATTTCCTCGTTTTCGGCTTCGTCCATGACGGCCTTGGCCCGGCTGCGCTGTTTGGTCAGTATCTTTATCACGACGGAGTCTTCCGCGAAACCGCTTTGGACCAGGCGGGCCTTGGCATCGTTGAGCACCGGCGCGATCTCGTCGATGAAATGCTCGGTCATTTCCGCCGGGGTGTCCACGTCGTCTCTGACCGCGTGCACCAGGTGGATCTTGTAGTCCTTGCCGGAAAGGTTCGCGGCGACAAAATCGACCGCTCTCATGGAATAATCGGAATTGTCCATGGCGACGATGATTTTTCCGGGGGTGGGAATGTCTCTTCCGACAAGCGCCAAGGGCATTTCGGTGATGGCCGACAACAGTTTCATGGCCGTGCTGCCCAGCACCACGTTCTTCATCACCCCCGCGCCTTTTCTGCCGATCATCAGCGCGCCGTAGCCGCTTTTGGCCTCCGCGATGATGTCCCTGGCGATGCCGACCTTCTTCTTCTGGTACTTGGTTTTGACGTTGGATTCCCCGATTCCCGCATCCACCAGCGTCTTGCCGCATTTTTCGAGAAAGTCCCGCAGGTCCCTCTTCTTCTGGTTTTCCCAGTGTTGCACCTCGCTGTATGTTTTGCGGAACATGGGGTCCTTTCCCATATCCTGCATGTACCGGGGCATGGCGTCGTAGATGCCGAAAAGGCAAAACTCGGCGTCGGTGTTTCGAAACATGGGCACTTTCGCGATGTACTTGATCGCCTCGAAGGAACGGTCGGAGCCGTCCAGGGCCACCAGTATCTTTTTCAACGGTTCCATTGGCATATCCACCTCCTTTGTTGCGGTTGTCGGTTTGTCGTTTGGTCTTCCGCCGACATAAAATGCAATACTTGCGCCAACTTGCGCCCGAACGCCTGCGGGGGCTGGCGGGCGAATCTGCGCCCGATCCGGAGCAAGGGCGCGCGACCGAAAGAAAACGGCGGTGTCTGCCATTTTGACAGTGTGTAAAAAGGACCTCGATCAGGGGGAGAACGATTTCATTTTCCTTGACAATGATCGAGTTCATATTTTACACAGGCGTATGGTTCTTGATAGAAAGGATCGACCGTCTTAGATGAAGCCGTCCAATTGCAGCGACACTGGATGAAAAAAACTGTTGTTAAAACGAGGGAAAGCACCATCGGAAAATGGAGACCATAAGACACGCCACGAAATTTTTGCCCGCCCGGAGAAGCTCTGACGCCGAAATCTTGCGCCAGCGCCGGCTGTTCGAACAAATTCCCTTGTTCAATGAATTGAGCAACGCCGTCACGGACATCTTCATCGTCCTCAACGTCAACCGGCAGATTGTCGCCGCCAACGACAACCTTATCCAACGATTCGGCTTCGACAGGGAGGAGATTTTCGGCTTGAGGCCGGGCGAGCTGTTCGATTGCGTGTACGCCTTCAAAGAGGCCGGCGGGTGCGGCACGAGCGAATTCTGCAAGATGTGCGGCGCGGCGGACGCCATCGCCCGCAGTCTGACGCAGAAGCGGACCGGGCTGAACGAATGCCAAATCCGGAGAAAGCCCAACCTGGGTTCCCTCGATCTTCTGGTCAAGGCCACCCCCTACCGTTGTCAAGGGGAGGATTTTTCCATTTTCGTCGTCAAGGACATCGGCCACGAAAAACGAAGAATGGCGCTGGAACGGGTGTTTTTCCACGACATTCTCAACATGGCCGGCAATGTCATGAATCTGGCCGACCTGCTCAAGGTCGGCCTGCCGGAAAAAAGGGAGCGCTATCAGGAACTGCTCCACATGGGCGCTCGAATGCTGATCGACGAAATCGTCGCCCAAAAGCAACTGGCCGCGGCGGAAAGAGACGACCTTGCACTGGAAATAAGGCCGGTGGATTCCCTGGCGCTGATCGAGGAGCTTGCGGACCTGTATCGCCATCACAAGACGGCCACGGGAAAATCGCTGGTGGTGGAAGAGGGTTCCCGATCGGTCGTGTTCGACACCGACAAGGTATTGCTGGCGCGAGTTTTGGGCAATATGATCAAAAACGCCCTGGAAGCCTCGGCGTCGGGCGAGACCGCTTCGGTCGGTTGCCAAAAGCGCGGCGGCGCCATGGAGTTCCGTGTCCGCAACCCGGCCGTCATGCCCCGTCATGTGCGGCTTCAGATATTCCAGCGGTCTTTTTCCACCAAGTCCGAGGATCGCGGGTTGGGGACGTACAGTATGAAATTGTTTGTCGAAAAGTATCTCGGCGGGTCCGTCGATTTTGTATCCGACCGGGAAAACGGGACCGTTTTCCGGGCGCGTCTTCCCGTCCATCCGGAACAAGGCGACATCGAAAACAGATAGAAGGAGGTTGACACCATGTCTCGTACGGAAGATTTGAACAACGCCCTGGGCAACTTGCAGGCGAGTTCCTCGGACATCGAGGCCTGCGCGGTGGTTTCCGAAGACGGGCTGATCATCGCCAGCTCGCTTCCGCAGGCGAGGGGCTTCGACGAATCCCACATCGCGGCCATGAGCGCCGCCATGCTCTCCATGGCCAATCGAACGGCCAAGGAATTGAACCGGGGGAGCATCGAGCAGCTCTTCGTCAAGGGGGAGAAGGGCTACGTGATCATCAGCCACGCGGGCCCCCACGCCTCTTTGCTGTCCATGGCCCGGAAGGAAGCCAAGCTGGGCCTCATCTTCCTGGACATGTCCAGGGCGGCGGAGGAAATCGAGAACATTCTGACGTGATCGATTGCGAAAGCGGACCTGAAAACGCCGTTGCAAACGCATTTGTTTTAGTAAGGACCGAAAAAGAGGGGCGAAAAATGATTACACTGTTCGACCAAAACGGGCACAAGAACGTCATGTACAACGATCTGTCTTCCGGCATCATGGTTCAGGCCAACCAGCACCTGGTGGTCGATGACAAGCAGGGGGTCGTCCTGGACCCCGGGGGGCACAAGATCTATTCGAGCTTGTTTCCGTCCATTTCTTCCGTGATGCCCATCGACGGACTCAAGTACATCTTCTTTTCCCACCAGGACCCGGACATCATAGCGGCCGCCAACGGCTGGCTGATGGTGACCGAAGCCGAGGCGTTTCTGTCCGAATTGTGGATGCGGTTCATCCCCCATTTCGGGGTGGACAAGCTGGTGGCGGACAGAATCCATCCGGTGCCGGACGAGGGAACGACGTTTCGAATCGGCGGATGCGAACTCAAGATCATTCCCGCGCATTTCCTGCACTCCTCCGGAAATTTCCAGGTGTACGACCCTGTGGCGAAGATTCTCTACACGGGCGACCTGGGCGCGTCGTTGGGAAACGACTACGCCTTCGTGGAGGATTTCGACTCCCATGTGCAGTACATGGAGCCGTTTCACAAGCGCTACATTCCGACTTCCAAGGCGTTGAAAATGTGGGCCGACATGGCCAGGGGGCTCGATATCGAAACGATCGCGCCCCAGCACGGGGCGGTCATGTCTGGCGCGGACAATGTCGGACGGTTCATCGACTGGGTCGAGACGCTGGAGTGCGGCGTCGATCTTTTCCCCGACGGATACCAGGTGCCGTAGCAGGCATCGAAAGAGAGTTCGCATCGTGAAAGGCAATAAGATTCTGATCATCGACGACGATCCGTTCCAGCACGAAGTCCTCGGCGACTATCTGGAGCTGGCAGGCTACGAGCCGCTCCACGCGGGAAACGGGGAAGAGGGGCTTGCCATGCTGGAAAAGCACAGGCCGGACCTGGTGCTGCTGGATATCCAAATGCCGGGCCTGGACGGTTTTCAGACGCTTTCGGAAATCAGAAAGAAAGCGGCCAACCGCAAAGTCGCCGTGCTGTTTCTGACCGCCCTGGACCGCCAGCACTTGAAGATCAAGGGGCTGGAACTCGGGGCCGACGATTTCATCGTCAAGCCTTTCGACAAGTCGGAGCTTCTGGCCCGAATCAACGCCGTGCTGAGGCGTTCGGTATGCCATAGAAGTCTCGAAGGCGTCATGGAGGGCGATCTTTCCGACGTGGGGCTTGCCGAGCTTTTGCAAAGCATGGAGCTGGGGTTCAAGACGGCCACGATAACCATCGAAGAGCTGGACGCCCGAATTTTGCTCAAGGACGGGGACCTGCTTGAGGTGCGCATGGGTCGTTTCGTCGGCGACGAGGCCCTGCTGCGGATCATGCTGATCGACAGGGGCTTTTTTTCCATCCAGTTCAACGAGTTGCCCGACGACGCGCCGGATGTCCCCGGAAAAATCACATCCGCCTTGATGAACGTCTCCAATTCTGTGGACGAAATCCGGCATATCGTCCGAAAAATCAAGGCCGAAGACAAGCGGTTCCGAATCGACGGGGACGTTTCCCGGTATCCGGAACTCGAAGCGATTCGGCCTGCGACCCCGGCGACCTTCACCGAGATGGTGGTCGCCATGGAGGGGGCGCCGCTGGAAAATGTCAGGACGTTGATCGCGGCCTACAAGGAAAAACTGGTGAAAATCGACAAGTAATCGAATTTCAAGCGAAACCAAGCGAAAACGGAGAATTCGAATGGGAAAGATCATATGCGTGGCGAGCCACAAGGGCGGCGTGGGGAAAACCACCACCGCCTTGAACCTCGGTTTCAGCCTGAGCCGTTTCGGGGAAAAGGTGCTCATCGTGGACGCCGATCCCCAGGGGGGGATCGCGGCGGCGAGCAACCTGAAGAAAAGAACGACATCGGGGCTGATCGATCTTCTTAAGGGAGAAAAAAAGCCCGAAGAGGTCGTGGCCGCCACCAAGGACAAAAAAATGAGCGTGCTGGGGGCGGGGACTACCGATCCGGAGGACGCCCTTTTTCTGGAAAAAGAGGCGCGGAAAGGGACCGTCGGAAGTACGATCCGGTCGGTTTCGGAAGGCTTCGACTATACGTTCATCGACGCGCCCCCCGGAACGGGCGTCATCGTCACGACGCTTCTGGGCGCGTCCGACAGCGTCGTTATTCCGGTCCAGTGCTCCGCTCTCGCAGTGAGGACCCTGCCCATGATGTCGAAGCTGGTGCGAAATGTCCGCAAGAAGATCAACCCGTCGCTGCTTCTCGAAGGACTGCTCGTGACCATGCTGGACGACCGGCCGACGAGCCTGGAAATATACGATCAAATGACAGGGGACTTTCCGGCACCCGTGTTTTTCCAGACCGTCATCCCCTACGACGAGAACTTCGAGACCGCGAGCGCCAAATCGATCCCGGTGGCCATGCTGCCCGGCGCGGACCAGGCGGCCAAGGCGTACATCGACCTGGCCGTCGAACTGAAAACCAGAGAACTGGAAAAGCAAAGGGAAGAGGCGAAAGATGGCGATATTGAAGGACTCTTCTGAGATCAGGGAAGCGGCGGACATTTTCGGGGAACTCGTGGACGGTTCGGCGGTGGTCGCCGGAAAAAAGCCGTCTGCCAAACCTGTCGGAGCGAGGGGGGCTTTCGTCGCGCAGGGCCGTCGGACGGCGACCCCGAAAACCAAGCCCCGTACGCCGGGCGTTCGTCCGCCGGAAGCTCCCCGGACCGATTCCAAGTTCCGGGGCGACAAGCTGGAAAACGTGCTGTTCGCCATGTGCAGGCGGGGAGGTTTTTCGGGGGCCGTGATCGTGGATTCCGACGGCCTGCCGCTGGCCGTCTACAACAGCCCCGTGGCCGAGGAACTCGCGGCGGCCTTCACCATGATTCTGGGAGAAGCCCTGGAAAAAGGGGCGAACCTGTTGAACCAGGCCGACGCCAGCAACATTTCCGTCGATATCAACTACCTGGAAAAGGCTGTGGTCCGCAAGTTTCCGATCAGCGAAGCGACCTACTACCTGATGACCATCTGCCCCCAGGATGTGGACGAACGCTCGGAGATCGAACTGTCCATCGAGCAGGTGGTCTCCATATTGAAAAAGAAATGATGCCTCTCTGAGACGATGAGAAAGGCATTTTCAAAACCGGCTTTGCGCCGTCGCGGCTCGTCGTAGGGTGGGTGGGTCGGGACCCATGCCTTGCGCGTTGCTACGCGCTTTCTTTAGTCCCGTGCCTGCCGATTTCGTACGGGGTCCAACCCACCGTTTTCCGATTCTTCCAGACGCTTTTTTTCGCGGACAATGCGGCGCATCGTCTCGAAAAGCGGTGGGTTGGACCCCCTCGCAGACCGGAGGGCCGTTGCGTTTAGGAATTTCGGAACCAGTGCAAAGGCCCGGGAACCGACCCACCCACCCTACGACCCCCGCCGATGCCGTTCGGGCATTTTGGAGGAATTGCGACGGGCTGGAAAAAGCCCGTTTGAAACCGGCTTTGCGGCGTCGCGGCTCGTCGTAGGGTGGGTGGGTCGGGACCCATGCCTTGCGCGTTGCTACGCGCTTTCTTTAGTCCCGTGCCTGCCGATTTCGTACGGGGTCCAACCCCATACGCATCAGGCTAACGCTGAAACGCAGCCACAAGCTTTATGCTGGTTATAACGGATTTGGGGGAGGCTCGATCCCAGGCGGAGCCTGGGATCGAGAACGTTTGTTTTGCCAACTTTATTTCCGGGCATGTTTTTAGCATCGGCCGTTTTATCGACTCTGCGTTCCTCTGCGTCTTTGCGCCTCTGCGTTTAAAATCAAAAGTCCGTCGCGCCATTTGGCCTTTTTTTCAACGCAGAGGCGCAAAGACGCAGAGGAACGCAGAGAGAGAAAAAAAAGATGTCCGCTGTCGGTATCCCATGCAACTGGCCGAAGTTATAACCATATAACCAAACCCTGATTTCCTACGCCCCCAAATCCGTTATAAACAGGCTTTATGGAATCAGTGTATATTGACATCGAACGTTTTCTTTCGTCAAAGCTCATTTTTCAGAGGACAAACACGTTTTTTTGTGCGATAAGATACTATTTAATCTTTTTTTGTGAAAGGGCGGCAATGAAAACGAATAAAAAAACCTGAAATTCATCGAGGGCAAAATCGAAAAGGACATTTTGAATATATTCGACCGGGACGAACTGAACAGGCTGGCGAAGGAGAGCAAGTTCGTCCGGCGCTCCACCAGCAGAATAGACGGCTTCGACTTCGTTTTACTTCTTGCCATAGTGTGCATGCTGGAACCGAATATTTCCCTGGAAGGTCTTTGCGACCATCTGACAGAAATCAAGCCGGAAGCTGAAATGAAGCCCCAGTCGCTGGCCGATCGGATAAACTCGAAATACGCGCATGATTTTATGGAAATGGTTTTGGGGCTGGCGCTTCGGAAAAGTCTCGGGCGCGTCAGGAACGTGAAAT
The DNA here is from genome assembly GCA_963674505.2 of Desulfobacterales bacterium. Classification (GTDB taxonomy): domain Bacteria; phylum Desulfobacterota; class Desulfobacteria; order Desulfobacterales; family SKZT01. The sequence goes on along the minus strand of CAXXIG010000001.1, from coordinate 1,929,546 downwards.
CGGTCGAAACCTTGGATATTTTCGAGCGAGTGTTCCTCCAGGACAGTACGCAAATCAAGCTTTCGGAAAAGCTTTCCGAATTTTTCAAAGGAAGCGGCGGAAGCGCCAGCAAGTCGCTGTTAAAGATAGACCTGCTGTACGAGCTTCACAGCGAAGCGCTCGAAAACATACGGATAACCGATTGCAAGGAGCCGGACCAGTCGCTGGCGGCGACGGTTTTCGACATCCTTCGCAAAGGCGATCTGCTTATTCGGGATTTGGGATATTTTGCGATTGCCAGATTAAAGGAAATAGTGGAGAAGGGGGCCGATTATCTCAGTCGCCTGTTCGGTTCGTTCCAGGTTTTTCCGCCCGATTTCGGAACGGATGCGATCGAAGATCTCGGAGGATTTTTCATGAGGAAATTTCCCGGGGAATCCGTGATCGAGACGCAGGCGCTGCTTGGATGCGAGGAAAAATTTCCCGCCAGGCTCGTCGCCTACAGACTGCCCGACGAAGTTGTCAACGAGAGACTCGGAAAGGCCCGCAAAGCGGCAGGGAAAAAGGGCCGAAGCATAACGAAGAAAACCGCCAACTGGCTTAGATTCGGTTTTTACGTCACGAGCGTGGACGAAAACGACTGGCCCGCCGAGGTGATCGGAACCATATACAGAATTCGGTGGAGAGTGGAGCTGATTTTCAAATCGTGGAAATCGCTGCTGGGCATCGACGTGTTGAAGGGAACCCGTCCGGAAAGAATCAGATGCTTCGTCTACGGTCGCCTCATAGCGATCGCGACAATGACGGCTCTTTACGCTTACGCCTCGTGGTACGCGTTTTCGAAGTACGGCAGGGAAACAAGCGAACACAAGTTCTTCAACTGGCTCAAAAGGCTTGATCGTATCAGGAAGGCCATTGTATCGGGCTCTCTGGGAAGGTTGTTCGATCAAATCAAGCGGAATGCTCTGAAAAACTGAAAGCAGCGAAGAAAGCGGAAAACGAGCCTCGAACTTATTGATCAAATGGTTCCATATATGGAAAGCTTCGGGTCGAACGAGGCAAATTCCGGACAAGACAAATGCTTAGCCTGATGCGTATGGGGTCCAACCCACCGTTTTCCGATTCTTCCAGACGCTTTTTTTCGCGGACAATGCGGCGCATCGTCTCGAAAAGCGGTGGGTTGGACCCCCTCGCAGACCGGAGGGCCGTTGCGTTTAGGAATTTCGGAACCAGTGCAAAGGCCCGGGAACCGACCCACCCACCCTACGACCCCCGCCGATGCCGTTCGGGCATTTTGGAGGAATTGCGACGGGCTGGAAAAAGCCCGTTTGAAACCGGCTTTGCGGCGTCGCGGCTCGTCGTAGGGTGGGTGGGTCTGGACCCATGCCTTGCGCGCTGCTACGCGCTTTCTTTAGTCCCGTGCCTGCCGATTTCGTACGGGGTCCAACCCACCGTTTTCCGATTCTTCCAGACGCTTTTTTTCGCGGACAATGCGGCGCATCGTCTCGAAAAGCGGTGGGTTGGACCCCCTCGCAGACCGGAGGGCCGTTGCGTTTAGGAATTTCGGAACCAGTGCAAAGGCCCGGGAACCGACCCACCCACCCTACGACCCCCGCCGATGCCGTTCGGGCATTTTGGAGGAATTGCGACGGGCTGGAAAAAGCCCGTTTGAAACCGGCTTTGCGGCGTCGCGGCTCGTCGTAGGGTGGGTGGGTCGGGACCCATGCCTTGCGTGCTGCTACGCGCTTTCTTTAGTCCCGTGCCTGCCGATTTCGTACGGGGTCCAACCCACCGTTTTCCGATTCTTCCAGACGCTTTTTTTCGCGGACAATGCGGCGCATCGTCTCGAAAAGCGGTGGGTTGGACCCCCTCGCAGACCGGAGGGCCGTTGCGTTTAGGAATTTCGGAACCATTGCAAAGGCCCGGGAACCGACCCACCCACCCTACGACCCCCGCCGATGCCGTTCGGGCATTTTGGAGGAATTGCGACGGGCTGGAAAAAGCCCGTTTGAAACCGGCTTTGCGGCGTCGCGGCTCGTCGTAGGGTGGGTGGGTCTGGACCCATGCCTTGCGCGCTGCTACGCGCTTTCTTTAGTCCCGTGCCTGCCGATTTCGTACGGGGTCCAACCCACCATTTTCCGATTCTCCCGGCGTTTTTTTTCGCGGACAATGCGGCGCATCGTCTCGAAAAGCGGTGGGTTGGACCCCCTCGCAGACCGGAAGGCCGCTGCGTTTAGGAATTTCGGAACCAGTGCAAAGGCCCGGGAACCGACCCACCCACCCTACGATTTCTTTTCAGGCGAAAAGCGGCGCAGCGGCTCGACAAACTGGGAATCGGCGTCCCAGGGGAACAGGATCCAGGTTTCTTGGCTGACCTCGGTGATGTAGGTGTCCACCAGGGGCTTTCCCTTGGGCTTGGCGTACACCGTGGCGAAATGGGCCTTGGGGAGCATGTCGCGGACCGTCTTGGCGGTGGCGCCCGTATCGACCAGGTCGTCGATCAGAAGCCATCCCTCGCCGTCGAAGTCCAAGGGCTTCAGAATTTCCACCTCGCCTTTGTGGTCCTGCCATTCGTAGCTGCTGACGCAGATCGTGTCCACCAGGCGTATGTCGAGTTCCCGGGCGACGATGGCGGCGGGAACGAGACCGCCTCGGGTAATCGCTACGATCCCCTTGAAACAATCCATGTCCAGCAACCGCCAGGCCAGCGCCCGGCAGTCCCGGTGCAGCTGTTCCCAACTGACGGGGTATGTCCTCTTGTACCTGTTTTTCGTATCTGCCATGGTAATTGCTCTCCGATAATTACTTTCTGTCGTCCCTGACGGGACTTGGCGTCCAATCGGGTTCGCAAACCCGGCAATGAATTGCCGGGCTATTGTCTGTGGTCCTTACAGGACTGTCGGGGGTGGAGCTTGGTTCGGCCATCCGCACTGCGCCTCGTTCCCACGCTTCGCGTGGGAATGCATACCAGGACGCTTCGCGTCCGAGTTCTGCCAAGACATGGCAGATTTTAGAACCAACCCGGACTGTTTAACAACCCCCATCCCGAGAAATCGATACAGAAGTCCCGCTGGCGCTAATCCGGCGGCTCGATGTTCGTCCCGAGCGCCTCGGGGGCTTCGTCCCCCCTGCCTTTCCAGGATGAAAACACCAGAACGGCGATGGTCAAGGCGTAGGGAAGCATCAGCAGCAGGGATGACGGTATGTGGGCGCCGGTCGCCTGCAACCGGAACTGAAAGGCCATGACCCCGCCGAACAGGTAGGCGCCGAGCATGGCCCGCCAAGGTTGCCAGAACGCGAAAATGACCAACGCCACCGCGATCCATCCCCGTCCTGCCGTAAGCCCATTGGTCCAGTAATGGGTGTATGCCAAAGACAGATACGCGCCGCCGAAACCCATGAAACATCCGCCTGCCGCCACTCCGAACCATCGGTACCAGTTGACCGGAAGCCCCGCCGCGATAGCCGCTTCGGGAAACTCCCCCACCGAACGAAGGCTGAGTCCCCACGCGGTGTACTTGAGGAAAATCCAAAGAAGAAGGGGCCCTGCGAAGGACAGGTATACCAACGGGTCGTGGTTGAACAACACTGCGCCGAGCACGGGAATTTTCGATAGCAATGGAACGGCCCACGGGTCGAAACCGGGGATTCCCTGCCCGACGAAGGGCGTGCCCAGATAGTTGGCCAGGCCGACCCCGAATATGGTCAGGGCCAGGCCGGACACCACCTGGTTGCCCTGGAAACCCAAGCAAACCAGACCGTGCACGGACGCCAGCAGCGAGCCGCAAAAACCTCCGGCCAAAAAACCCATGGCGGGACTGCCGGTGAGCTTGACCGTGATGAAGGCCGCGAACGCCCCCACCGACATGACCCCTTCGACCCCCAGGTTTAAAATCCCGGATTTTTCGGTCAGGATTTCGCCCAGGGTCGCGTACAGAATCGGAGTGCCGGATTGCACGGCCGCAGCCAGTATGGTGACGATCACTTCCGGTGTCATATCGACCGCCTCCGGAAATCGAGCCTGTACCGGGAAAAGAAGCCCCCGGCCAGAACGGTGATCAGAATCAGGCCTTCCATGATCTGCCCGAACGCGGCCGGGACCTGGAAATCCAGCTGAAGGGCTTCCAATCCCACGCGCATGCCTGCCAGAAGAAACGATCCCACCGCGATCAATATGGGATTGAGCTGAGACAGCCAGGCCACCACGATGGCCGTGTAGCCGTACCCCGCGACAATGCTCGGCTGGAGGCGGTTCATGTTGGCCGAAGCTTCCAGAAAACCCGCCCAGCCCGCGAAAACGCCGCTCAGGACCATCACAAGGATTACCAGGCGATTGTATTTCATCCTGGCGTAGATCGCCGCCCGGGGGTTTTCGCCGCCCGCGCGCAGTTCGTACCCGAGGCGCGTGAATCGCAAAAACACCCACACGGCGACGCCTGCGACGAAGCATCCCGCGATTCCCCAATTGATTCGGGTGTCGCCGATCATGCCCACTATCGCGCCTGCGGAAAACTCCTTGGTCATGGGAAACCCGAAGCTCGACGGGTCCTTCCAGGGGCCGTACACCAGATAGTCCAGAAACAGGATGGCGATGTAGTTGAGCATTAGCGTGACGATGATTTCGTTGACGCGCAGCCTGATTTTCAGCAACGCCGGGATCAGCCCCCACACGCCGCCCGCTGCGGACGCCGCCAGGACCATCGAGGGCAGAAGGAAATACCATGGCAGGTCCGGAAAGGAAAGCGCCACCCAAGTGGCGCCCACCGAGCCCAGCGCGTATTGGCCTTCGGCCCCGATGTTCCACAGCTGAAGCCGGAACGCGATGGCGACCCCCAGCGAGCACAGGAATATGGGAACCGCCTTGATCAGGCAGTCCTCCACGGCCCAGGAGGAAAAAAAGGCGCTCTGGATGAAAAGCCCCATGGCTTCCAGCGGGGGCGCGCCCTGCACCGCGAGAAGAAGCATGCAGACCAGAAGCGAGAGCGCCACGGCGCAAGCGAACACCACCGGGGCGATCCAGGCGGGGGCTTTCTGCCTTTTATGGATTCGCGGTCCGATCATTTTTGTCGATGCCTATTCCAGCGATCCAACGACGCCTTCCACGAAATATTTCATGTTCATCAGCTGCTCGTCGGTGGCAACAGTGCCGTCGGCCACCTGCACGTTGCCCGCCTGGTCCTTGACCGGTCCCTTGAAGACGACCGCATTGCCCGCGATGATGGCGGCTTTCTCGGCCTCGACCTTCTCCCGGACTTCCTGGGGGACCATGTCGCCGAAGGGTGAAAGATCGACCATGCCTTCCTTCATGCCCCACCAGACCGCTTCGCTTTTCCAGGTCCCCGCTCTGACGTCCTCGACGACCTTTTTGTAAAAAGGCGTCCAGTTCCATACGGGCGCGGTGAGGTGCGCCTTGGGGGCGAAGGACGCCATGTCGGTGTTGTATCCGACGGAATAGACGCCGCGCTCCTGGGCCGCTTCCTGCGGGCCGGGGGAGTCCTGGTGCTGGGCGATGACGTCGGCCCCGACGTCCAGAAGACTCTTGGCCGCCTCCTTTTCCGTGGCCGGGTCGTACCAGGTCTTGGTCCACACCACGCGCACCTGCGCTTCGGGGTTGACCGCCCGCACTCCCAGGGTGAACGCGTTGATTCCCCGGATGACCTCGGGAATGGGAAACGCCGCCACGTAGCCCAGAATGTTGGACTTGGTCATCTGCCCGGCGGTCATGCCGGAAAGGTACCGGGCCTGGTACATGCGGCCGAAATAATTGCCCATGTTTTTGGCCGTTTTAAAGCCGGAGCAGTGTTCGAAGACCACTTTGGGAAATTTCTTGGCGACCTTGAGCATGGGGTCCATGTACCCGAAGCTGGTGGCGAACACGATGTCGTATCCTTTCCGGGCCATGTTGAGAATGACCCGTTCGGAATCGGGGCCCTCCTTGACGGCCTCCACGTACGAGGTGGTCACGCCGTCCATGGCCTCCAGCGCCAGCCTGCCCTGTTCGTGGGCGTAGGACCACCCGGCGTCCCCGATGGGAGACACGTAGACGAAGCCGACCTTGATTTCCTTGTCCGCCGCCAATACGGCGGAACCGCCGGGAAACACGACTAAGAGAAACATGACAGATAAGACGAAACTGATTTTACGCACGAGCGGGTCCTCCTTTTTTGTTTTGGTTGAAAGAAACCTGGTCCACATGAAAGACTGGCGCCTTGCCAGACTCGAAAGGGAGCATTCCCTGTTTATTACCACAGTCCCGTCAGGGACGACAGACAATAGCCCGGCAATTTATTGCCGGGGTTGGAGCGCGGTGTGTGTCGAGTCCCGTTAGGGACGACAGAACGCTTTGGCTTGCAGAGTTTGCTGTCGTTCCCAACGGGGCTTTCGGGGCTTGGTTTTAACATCGGCCACTTTCAAGGACTATCGTCCCGGCAGTCGTCATTCCGGGCGGAGCGGCATACAACCCGGGGGTCGATAAAACAGCTGGATTCCGTCTTTTCCGGGATTTTCTTAACTGGAACATGCAGCGTAGACCCGGAATCCAGGTGGCAGAATTTAGAACCAAGCCCGGCTTTCGAAAAACGGGCTCGGGAACACGGCTATTAATGGCCGGGCTGGCCCGCCCACCACTCCCGCTTGGCCTCCAAGAACCGGTCCTCCCTGATGGCGTCGCGGATTGTCTTCATCAGGCGCATCATGAACCTCATGTTGTGCACCGTGATCAAATGCAATCCTTGCAGTTCCTGGGCCTTGAAAAGATAGTGCAGGTAGGCCCTGGAAAAATTCCGGCACGTGTAGCAGTCGCAAGTTTCGTCCAGAGGGGAATCGTCCTCTCGATAGCGAGCGTTTAAAAGGTTGAGCTTGTAGTTTCTATACCCTCTGGACAGGGCGCACCCGTGTCTCGCCAGGCGCGTGGGGGACACGCAGTCGAAAAAATCCACGCCCGCCTCCACGTTCGTCCAGATGTCGTCGGCGCCCCCGATGCCCAAAAGGTGGATGGGGCGGTCCCTTCGCATGTATTTCAGAGCATGGCCCACCACTTCGTACATCTGGGGCTTGGTCGCGCCCAAAGATCCCCCGATGGAGTGCCCGAAAAAGGGCTTCGACGAAACGAACTCCGAGGATTTCCGGCGCAGGTCCTCGTACACGCCGCCCTGGATGATCCCGAAAAGCGACTGCCTGCCGTCGTGTTTTCTGCGAAACTCCTCGATGCACCGCTCGGCCCATCGATGGCTCATGAGCATGGAGTCCCTCGTGTATTTCTTGTCCACGTGGTACGGCGTGCATTCGTCCATCACCAGGATCATGTCGGCGCCCAGACGCCTTTGGATGTCGATGGCCCGCTCGGGAGTCAGAAACTGCGGGCTGCCGTCCACGTAGGACTGGAACAGCGCGCCCTCCTCGGTGATTTTCTTCAGGGTGGCGTTTCTCTTTCCGCTGCGCTTGCCCTTGATTTCGTCGGACACGGAGCCGTGCCCCAGGCTGAAAATCTGATACCCGCCGCTGTCGGTGAGCATGGGGCCGTCCCAGCACATGAATTTGTGCAGCCCCCCCATCTTTTCCACCAGCTCGGCGCCCGGCCTCAGCATCAGGTGGTACGTGTTGGACAATATGATGTCGGCCCCGATGTCCGTAAGCTCCTTGGGTCCGGCCCCCTTGAGGGCGGCCTTGGTGGCGCAGAATATGAAATTGGGGGTCTCGAACCCGCCGTGGGGCGTGCTTAGAAAGCCGAGGCGCGCCTGCGAGCCTGCATCTTCCTTGATGACCTTGAAATCGAATCCCGGATATTCCATCACGAGGCCGCCGCGTTCAGAATCATTCGGTCGTATTCCTTTCCTTTGTACCCCCATGTCTTCGCCAGATACAGGAAAGGCGTGTCTACAGCCGCCACAAGCACCCTCAGCCAATAGGTCCCCAGAATGTAGGTGAGCAGGACGGTCTTGAAAGGAAGGGGATTTTCGGCGAACACGATCCAGGCGAAGACCGAAAATACGGTGTTGTCGATCAGGGCGGACACCATGGTGGAGGTGTTGTTCCTGAACCACAGAAAACTCCCGTTGAACCGGGCCTTCAGGCGGTGGAACAGCCAGACGTCGTGCAGCTGGCTGGTCAGGTACGCGATCATGCCGGCGGCGAACAACGCCATCTGCGGCGAGAAAAGCGCCGCCATGTGATCGTGGTACGAGAGCGCCCACGCCATCTCCTCTCCCGCCTGCTCGGGCGTCAGCGGGGAAAAACCCAGGGTGAGCACCATGACGACCACGAACGACAGATAGGATATGAATCCCAGCCACACCCCTTTCTTGGCGACTTCGGTCCCGAACCTCTCCGCCAGAATGTCGGTGGCCAGATAACTGGAGGCGAACAAAATGGTGCCCAGCGCAACCGGCTCGGGATACAGAGAAAACTTCACCGCTTTCAAAACCTGTATGTTCGCGCCGATGATGGCGATGGCGATGTATACGTAGAGCCCGGGAGGACCGAAAAAACGGTTCAGAAACAGGATGGCCCCGAAACAACCCGCCAGCAGAATCAGCCAGATGCATTCCGGGGGCCAGGCGTTCATCATGTTTACCAAATGTTCCATTGCATGTTTTCGCCAATCGTTTCGTTTTATCTCGTTTACGTTTCGGACGGTCTCGCTTCAGAAAAAGAGCCCTGCGTCGATCAATCATCGAATGCAAGCTTTAAGGATCGGTCTTGATTTTCGCCGATCTCGCACCGTCTCGTTCCCGCGCTTCGCGTGGGAATGCGTACCAGGACGCTTTGCGTCCGCGTTTCGCAAAGGCATGGCCCAATCAAGAACCAACTCCGGGTTTAAATATCGGATTGCGGACAGAAAATCAATTCCAAGGAGAGAAAAATTGGCGAATACAGGCGCTGTCGTTTCATGTTATTTTGTTCCACGATTAACATTGAACAACAAAAAGGAGGTTAAATGTCGTTCAACCCCCCTCGAGATACTCTCCGATATTGGAAAGCAACAGGTTCAATTCTCGCTACAGATACCGATATCGCTCTTTTGGAGCGACGTCTGAATATGAAGGCCCCGAAGAGCTATATCGAGTTTATGAAAAAATTCGGGGCTGTCGAATTCGACGACGAAATCGATTGCCGATTCGATTGCGTTTATGAACAGTCCGGTGGAATCTTGCGGCGGACCCAGGTGATTTCCCATATAAAAGCGCCAGAGACGGCGCTTCGTTATTGCGAAGGTCTTCAGGCAGATCCGCATGTGGATTTGCCGAGCAATCTGTTCCCCTTCGGCATGGACAATGGACAGGGAGAGATACTGATCGAATTCGGTTTCCCGACCGAGCGCGTTTTCTATTGGGATTTCGAAAATCACGACTGGGAGAGCGGGGCCACTCGAATCGGTTTCGTCGCCGATGACATGTACGAATTCATCAACAACCTGAAGCCCTTTGACGAATAGCAAAAAGCGCGTGAATTAGAAATCCAATGTTTTGCCGGTTTGATTTCCCGATGCTTTTCTGCTATCTACCCAAACCGTTGTTGACAGAGCTTTTCGATTTGCGCCACAGGTTCTCTCGCAGAAAGGACCAAATCCGGATAGCCCGGTAGCGCCGCCTTCCATGGCGGCGCGGTGTCCGGTGCTCTGCCATTCTGAAATCCGAACGCACGAGGTGTCGCGCCGTCGTGGAAGGCGGCGCTACCGGGGCAAGCCAGTCTTGTGCCTCGCCGTCCAACCCGACCGCAAAGGTCGTAGTTTTTTGGTGTCTACCGTGGCTTGTAAATGTTAAATTGCGTTATTTGGAAGTATGAAGAATATTGATTACAACAAAGATAGAGCGTTGGCCGAGGAAAAAATCCGCAGCGACGCCTTCGATTTCACGGCCAAGTATCTGGCGGTGGCGGAGCTTCACGGCCTGGCCGAAACGCACCCCGAAGTTTTGAACAGGCAAACCGTGGCCTTGCTGGAAGACCTGATGAAGCACACTAGGTTCGCGCGGCAAAGGCAGGGCTTCTTTTTGTTCCGGGAGACCTCCAACACGCTGGGGGCGCTTATCGCCAACCGCCGGGACAAGGAGACTGCCGGCGAGGTCCTGTCCGCCTTCAAGCGAATCCTGGCCGCAGTGACCGAGCACGCGCACCGGGCGTCGGCCGAGGCCCTGGGCGCGCTTCCCGTTTCGGTGAAAGGGCCGCAGCCTCCGAAATTCGAGTCCGACCGCCTTCCGACGACATCTTTCGACAAGGTCATGGACGCGCATGGGATACGCTCCGTTCGCAAACCCGTCTTTTTCGGCAGAAGCCTGGTCTTTTCCTGCGACAAGGACGACCGTCTGCTGGTGTTCAAGCTCGCCCGGCCCTCGGACACGCCCCAAGGGCTTGCCAACGAAATCCTCTGGATGGAGCATATCCGCTGCGGCGGACAGCGGTTTTCGTCCCGGTTCGAAATTCCGCAGGCGCTGTTCGTGAACGAATCGCCCGTTTTTCGTTTCAAGCGGACACCCCCGGAAAACGGCGTGCGTCTGCATCCCGAACGGTTCGCCATCGCCTTCACCGCGCATCGGGACTATTTCACCTACCCCAACGCCCCCGAAACGGCAAGGAAACTCTCCGGCGACGCCTTTTCCGACATCCTGCTGCAAAACGCCTTCCTGGCGGGAAGACTGGCCGCAGATGGCGTGGTGCACTCCGCGCTCATCCCGCTGTTCCACAACCGGGTCCAGACAGGAAGACGGCGCGACCAGGGGCTCTACGAATGGTTCCGCGCAGGGCGCCTGGACCAGTGGCTGCGCTCCTGCGACCACCCCAACCTGGGCGTGACAGGGCTCAGGGATTTCGAACACCTGTTTTCCTACGACCAGACGGGCCTGTCTCTCTACCGGCATATGGGAAGCCAGTTTTTGAGCTTTTTCCTGGTCGCGGGCAGCTATTTCAGAAACAAGGACGAAAAACGCGTGGGCCTGGACGAAAACGGAAATCCCGTGGACGCCAGGGGGCTTTTCGACCCCGAGATTTTGAAAAAGTTGATTTCCGGTGTTTTCCAACGGTATTACCGGGGGTTCGTGGGAATCGAATACGAAGGAGGATTGCCGTTCGATATCGACCGGCTCGCCGACAGAATGATCGAGGAAATGGGCGTGGACCGATACATGGAGGAGTTTCTGCGCGTCGCCGACCAGAACCAGATGTCGGACGACGAATTCTGCGCCTTTCTGAAGAGTCGCGGGTTTAAGCCGGAAAAAATCCGGGAACTTAAAAAAGGCGAACAGGACATCGCCATCATGAGCGGCCCTCACCTGGGGGGATTCAACGAAAGCATCTCCCTGCCGGAACTCATCGAGGCCGTGGCCTCCATGGCGGGGGGCTGCATCGCGGGCAAATTCTGGAAGGAAAAATTCAGCACCGCAATGAGCATGTAGCCGGAAAAAAATACTTGGGCCACGAAAACACACGAAAAAAATATTTGAGCCACGAAAATACACGAAAAACGCGGAAAAAAACTTGCAAAGGACACGAAAAACGAATCCTAAAATCCACCCAGCTCGTTCCATTCGTTTTCCCTGCATAGCGACTTCCCTCCGACCACGCCGATAGAAAGCAGCTTGCAGGTCAGCATTGGGGTGCCCCGAGGGCCGAACAGGCCGACGCGTTGGCTCGTTCCCACGTTCTGCGTTTGAAAACGCGCTATGGAACGTTCCGCGTCGTGAGCATCCCCCCTTGCTTTAACAAATCCACGACCTGTGCGCCTGATATCTTTCCTTAAAATGCGTAAGCCGCATTGCGCCGGTAGCGCCGCCTTCCACGGCGGCGCGGCACCTCGCAGGCTCGGATTTCATCGTGTTCGAGCGTTCATACACCGCGCCGCCGTGGAAGGCGGCGCTACCGGAACAAACGAGTTTTATGCCTTGCCGTCGGTTCCACCTCCCCACCTCCCCACCTCCCCATCCCAAAACATTGGGGCTTGACCCGACGCCGCGTGTCTGATATGTGCGAGTAGTTTCCATTACGGAACCGGGGGGATTTTCGCAAGATATTTGCAAGGTATTGAAAAACGCAAACTCGAAGCCGTCCGCGCTTCTTCGACGGCGACCGAAAAGGGAATGGGAAACAGGAGGCCAATGAGCAGAAAGGCATTTTTCATAGGCGGATGCCGCAGCGGAAAGAGCAGGCTGGCGCTGGAGGTTGCGGAGAAGATCGCGGACGACAACAGGGTGTTTCTGGCGACCTGCGTGCCACGCGACGACGAGATGCACGACCGCGTCCGGCGGCATCAGGAGGAGAGGGGGGACACATGGACCGCTTTCGAAGCCCCTGTAAAGCTCCCGGAAGCCATCCTGGAGCACTCGAAAACCGCCAAGGTTGTCCTGGCGGACTGTCTCACCCTCTGGATATCCAATCTTTTTATGGAATCCCTGGACATCGAGGCCGGCGTGGAAAAGCTGGTCGAGGCCTATAGGAAAGCCGAATGCCCGGTCCTGATCGTCTCCAACGAGGTGGGCAACGGCATCGTCCCCGAAAACGAGCTGGCCAGGAAATATCGCGACGCCGTGGGGTTTGCAAACCAGAAAATCGCCGCATGCGCCGACGAAGTCTACTGGATGGTGGCCGGAATCCCGTCCAAGATAAAAGGGTGAGAGCATGGTGAAGGGACTGGTCTCCGCATTGCAATTCATCACCAGTATTCCCGTGAGCAGAAACGCCGTTTTCGAACCCCGGGCCATGATTCCGTTTTTTCCCGTGGTGGGTCTGATTCTGGGAATCATTGTCGCGCTGTTCGACGCCTTTGCGATTCGACTGTGGCCCGCCCCGGTGGCCGCCGTTCTGGATACGGCGCTTTTGGCGCTTCTGACGGGCGCGCTGCACCTGGACGGATTGGGGGACACTGCCGACGGTCTCTACGGCGGAAGGACCCGGGAGCGAGCGCTGGAAATCATGAAGGACAGCCGGATCGGCGCCATGGGAATGGTGGCGGTGGTGTTTGCGCTGGCAGTAAAGTGGGGGGGGCTTTCGGCCCTTGGAGAACACAGGGCGCTTCTGATCGTGATCGTGCCCTCTTTGGCGCGGGCCTCCATGATATTCGCATGTATTTTATGGAATACGGAAGGCCGGGCGGAGGTACCGGGCACGCTTTCTTCCAGGAGCCTTTGGATAAAAAGACGTTTGTATACGTCGCGATTCCTGCTGTTCTCTGCCTTTTCGCCGGTGTGCGGGGCCTGGTTCTTCTGATTTCCTTCTTCGCCTTGACTATGGCGACAATCGCTTTTTACAAGAGAAAAATGGGGTGCGTCACCGGAGACATGCTCGGGGCCATGGTGGAATCTTCCGAGGCCGCACTCTTTATCATCGTATCGGGGGGGAGCCTGTAAATGATTATCGGACACGGTGGAAACATAAAGGAAACGGCGAAACGGTTCGGATTCGATCCGTCGGAAATCATCGACATGAGCAGCAATGTCAATCCCCTCGGTCCTCCTGCGGGGCTGATGGAATTTCTCGTGGAAAAAATGGATGCGATCCTGTCCCTTCCCGAGTCCGACGCCAGAGGGGCGGTGGAAGCCTTCGCCGACCGCTACGGCATCGCGCCGGAACGAGTACTGGGAGGAAACGGCACCACACAGTTCATCTACGCCATTCCCGAAGTTCTGAAAACGCGCAATGCGCTGATTCTCGGGCCCACCTATTCGGACTACGCCGACGCCTGCAAGATGTGGAAGGTCCCGTTTGCGTTCGCCATGGCGAAAGATTCGGACGACTTTTTCCACGATTGGGCAGAGGTGGAAAAAAAGGCAAAGGAGGCCGACACCGTTTTCATCTGCAACCCGAACAACCCCACAGGCAAGATGGTCCCCTCCGACCGCATCAAGGAGCTGGTGGAAAAGCTCCCGGACGTTTTCTTCATTGTCGACGAATCCTACCTTCCGTTCGTCCCCGGCGGAGATTCCCATTCCCTGGTGGCAGAAGAACGGGAGAACCTGCTGGTTTTAAACTCCATGTCCAAGATTTTCCGCATACCGGGACTTCGGGTCGGGTTTCTGATCGCAAGCCCGGAAGTCATCGAGAAATTCTACCTGTACTACCTTCCCTGGAGCGCCAACAGCCTCGCCCAGGAGGCGGTGAAATTTCTCATGGAAAGACGGGAGCAGACCGAAAACTTCATCCAAAAATCGCGGACCTTTCTGGAGAACGAGCGCAAGGCCTTTTTAAAAGCCATGGAGAAAAGCGATGCCATCCGGGTGTTCGACAGTCAGACCTCTTTTCTACTCGCAAAATTAGCCCGCGTCGATTCTGCGGACGCCTTCGAGCAAATGGCCCGCAACCGCTTTCTGATTCGCGATTGTCGCAATTTCGCCGGGCTTTCCGAACAGTACGTCCGGGTTTCGTTAAAAACGGAGGACGCCAACCGCCGGGCTGCGGAAAAGCTACTGGCGGTGGCCGAAACTGGAAAGGCAGGTCGATCGGAATGAACGATATTCTGCTGTTTTACATGGTCCTGCCGGCGGGGTTCGCCCTGGATTTTCTGTTCGGCGACCCGCAATGGAAGTATCATCCGATTCGAATCATGGGAAACCTGATCGAAGCTGCGGAACCTTGGTTCAGGAAACTGCCCGTAAGCCCGTTGATTTCCGGAGGGTTGTTCGCAGTAACGCTAATCCTCGGCGTCTTCGCCTTCTTCTGGCTCCTGATCGCCCGCCTCTGGGTCTGTTCGCCCCTGGCTGGATTCGTGGCGGAAACCATCCTGATCTTTTTCTGCATCTCGGCCAAGGATCTGAAATACCGGGCGGTGGAAATTTACAAGACCCTGATGGAGAAAAAGCTGCAAACGGCCCGGAATCAGCTTTCCATGATCGTGGGAAGGGAAACGCAGGAACTCGACGAGGAGGCCGTGGCCCGCGCCTGCGTAGAAACTGTGGCGGAAAACCTGGTCGATGGCGTCATCGCCCCGATCCTCTTCGCCGCCGTCGGGGGCGCTCCCCTCGCGCTGGCCTATAAGATGACCAACACCCTGGACTCCATGACGGGCTATAAAAACGACAAGTACATTCTGTTCGGCAGGGTCGCCGCCAAGATCGACGACGTAGTCAACTGGCTGCCCGCTCGCATCTCCGTGCCCATAATCGCCTTGGCTGCGCAGTTGCTGGCCAAAAAGGGCAGGGCGGCTTTCCAGACGGCCAAGGAGGACTCCCTCAAGCACAGCAGCCCCAATGCGGGACATTCCGAGGCGGCCTTTTCCGGCACGCTCTCCGTCCGGTTCGGCGGTCCCAATCGCTACCACGGCAAAATCGTCAAAAAGCCCTACATCGGACGCCGTTTCGGACCGACCGCCCCCTATCATATCCTTCAAGCCTGCGACCTGATGACCCTTTCCTCGATCCTCGCGCTCATAGTCCTGTGGGGAGGCCGGGTCCTGGCGGGCATCCTGATACCATGAGGGTCCCATGACCTATCCCAAACTGCCCAAGTCCTACAAGGGACGCTTCCCGTTCAAAGTCTGCTCCACGTCGTTCGTATATCCGGACATCTGGACCAAGAACGTCGAAATGCTCGCGCCCTTCCTGGACGAAATCGAGCTTCTTTTCTTCGAAAGCAACTACGAGGGCGCCTTGCCCACGCCGCAAGACATCCGAAAAATCGGCCAACTTCTCGAACAGCACAAGACTTCCTGCAACATCCACCTCCCCCTGGACATCTCCCTGGGCGACAGCGACAGGGAGAAACGAATCCGCGCCGTGGAAACCGTCGAACAAATCCTGGGTTTGACAGCGCCCTTGTCGCCCTCCACGTACACGGTCCACTGGACCTACGAGGAAGAGGGCAGGGCCGACCGGGACGTCGCGGCCTGGCAGGACCGCCTGCGAGACAGCTTCCAGCGGATACTAAAAAAAGCGCCCCCCGAATCCTTTACGGTGGAAAACCTCGTGGACTATCCCTTCGACTGGGCCGACGACGCCATAGAAAGCACAGGCGTCCACGTGTGCATGGATATCGGCCATTTCATCGAAAGGGGCGAGGAATTCGCCCAGGCCTTTAGAAAGCGCCGCGACCGAATCGACATCCTCCACGTCTACGGCATCCGCGAAGACAAGGACCACCAGGCCCTGGACCAGTTGACTCCGGAATCCCGCGACGACCTGATCGCCATACTGAACACCTTTTCCGGTGCCGTGTCCCTCGAAGTCTTCTCCTTCCAAAACTTGGTCGATTCTCTCTGCGCCCTGGAATCCTGGGGAAGTCGAGGCGGTTGGTAAGAAACCTGCCGCCAGCCAAATGATGGAGAATTGGGGCTTGGTTTCTATTTCGGCCGTGCCCTCACCCCTCACCGCCTCGTTCCAACGCTTCGCGTTGGAATGCATACCAGGACGCTTCGCGTCCACGTTCCACCTATGCATGGCCGAAACAAAAACAAACCCGAGAATTGGAATTCCAAGCCGGAGCAGACCGGGGTGGTCTGGTTGCCATATGGGGAAGGTTTTTTTCCACAATCCGCGATGAATCTTTACTTTTTTCGGCTCATCGCGGATTTGTGGGAAAAGGTGTGTCGATGGTAACCAGACCAAAATCGGGCTGGAAGTTCGATGGGGTGCTCGTTCCCGCGCTCCGGCGTGGGAACGCATTTCCGGACGCTCCAGCGACGGTTCATGTGGAGAGCATGGCGCTTGTTTGTGCTCGTTCCCGCGCTCCGGCGTGGGAACGCGTTTCCGGACGCTCCAGCGTCGGTTCATGTGGAGAGCATGGCGCTTGTTTGTGCTCGTTCCCGCGCTCCGGCGTGGGAACGCGTCTCCGGACGCTCCAGCGTCGGTTCATGTGGAGAGCATGGCGCTTGTTTGTGCTCGTTCCCGCGCTCCGGCGTGGGAACGCGTTTCCGGACGCTCCAGCGTCGGTTAATGTGGAGAGCATGGCGCTTGTTTGTGCTCGTTCCCGCGCTCCGGCGTGGGAACGCGTTTCCGGACGCTCCAGCGTCGGTTAATGTGGAGAGCATGGCGCTTGTTTGTGCTCGTTCCCGCGCTCCGGCGTGGGAACGCGTTTCCGGACGCTCCAGCGTCGGTTAATGTGGAGAGCATGGCGCTTGTTTGTGCTCGTTCCCGCGCTCCGGCGTGGGAACGCGTTTCCGGACGCTCCAGCGTCGGTTAATGTGGAGAGCATGGCGCTTGTTTGTGCTCGTTCCCGCGCTCCGGCGTGGGAACGCGTTTCCGGACGCTCCAGCGTCGGTTAATGTGGAGAGCATGGCGCTTGTTTGTGCTCGTTCCCGCGCTCCGGCGTGGGAACGCGTTTCCGGACGCTCCAGCGTCGGTTAATGTGGAGAGCATGGCGCTTGTTTGTGCTCGTTCCCGCGCTCCGGCGTGGGAACGCGTTTCCGGACGCTCCAGCGTCGGTTAATGTGGAGAGCATGGCGCTTGTTTGTGCTCGTTCCCGCGCTCCGGCGTGGGAACGCGTTTCCGGACGCTCCAGCGTCGGTTAATGTGGAGAGCATGGCGCTTGTTTGTGCTCGTTCCCGCGCTCCGGCGTGGGAACGCGTTTCCGGACGCTCCAGCGTCGGTTAATGTGGAGAGCATGGCGCTTGTTTGTGCTCGTTCCCGCGCTCCGGCGTGGGAACGCGTTTCCGGACGCTCCAGCGTCCGTTCATGTGGAGTGCATAGCGCTGTTTTTTTGAGACTTATGCCAGAGCAAGTTGTCTCCGACGGTTTCTTAGGATGCGGACTTTTGGCATGGGACGCTGGAGCGTCCACCAGGCGTTCCCACGCAGGAGCGTGGGAACGAGGCGACGAGGCGGCGATGGAACGGGGCAACGGGCAAATTCTTCTTGTTTTTCAGTAATTTGATAGCGCTTGTATCCTCCTATGCGATCTGTTATCGTGTCTTTTTTCAGACAGAAATGAGCCGAAGAAGGAGGTCTCTTGAGAATACGCATCCTGCACATATCCGACCTGCACATGGTTTCCTCGGGTGAATCCGAGGCAGCCGAAAATTTCACCCAGGGACTGGTGTTCGACGCCATGGTGAAATTCATCCGCAAGGAAAACATTCGCGCGGACCTGGTCGTGCTGACCGGAGACGCGGCGTGGAAGGCCAGGCCCGCGCAATACGAGATGTGCGCGAGTCTTTGCGACAAGCTTCTCGCCGTTCTATGTCTTTCCAAGGACCGTCTGTTCGTCGCGCCGGGCAACCACGACGTGCAGAGAGACCGGGTGACGGATGTCCATCGGTTCATGTTCGGACAGGTGGAAAAGGCGGAGAGGATCAACATGATGTTCACCGACAAGGCCTTTTTCCCCACGCTTCTGAACAAGTTCGAAAATTTTGACACCTTCGCCAACCAGGCCATGGGCCGGGAGCGGTTCGGAGACGGAAACTTCTGGTTTTGCGAAACCCTCTGCGCGCGACCCGCTTCCGACGGCCTTGCCATCGACCGCCTCGGATGGTTCGGTCCTGCAAAAAAGCAAGAAAGCGACGAGGATTCAGCCGCCCCCGACGCGGACAAGGAAAACGGCTGCGCGAAAGACGCAAACGGCGTCCTGCTTCGCGTTGCCGCGCTCAATTCCTGCGTGTTCGCGGGCTACGACGGCGACGATGCCCACAAGCTGGCCCTGGGAATCAACCAGGTCAAACCCGCCATCGACGATTTCGGCGAACGGGAAAACGAACTGTGCGTCGGCTTTTTCCACCACCCGTTTTCGTGCCACAGCCAGGCGGACACCGTCTCCAAGTCCAAATTGACCGAAAAACTGGACCTGATCTTGACCGGCCATGTCCACGACCCCCAGACTGCCGCCGTAGCCAACGAAGCGGGAAAATGCGTCGTCGTGGGCGCGGGTGCGATGTACATGGGCGTCGATAAACTGAACACGTTCAACCTGATTGAAATCGATGCGAGCGACGGAAGCGGGACCGTCCAGTTCTTCAAGTACCTCCCCAAGTTCGACAAATGCATGAAGGCAAAGGACGTCTATCCCCATTCCGATGACGGTGCTTTCCATTTTAAGATCGGAAAACTGTCTTTAAAAAAAGGTGAAGAAACGGAAGATGAGAAAGAAGCCGCCTCGCCACGACGAATCACGGTGGAAAGCAGCGATGTGGGCGTGATAGGAGATCATATCACGGTTCATGGCGATATCAATTTGGGGCGAGAGAAAGGCGGCAAGGACGAACCGGAAAACAGGGCCGCCCTGCGCGAGTCTTATCTAAACCGGGTCATGTGCGACGCCCGCCTTCTCACCCTGGAAGGCGTCGATCCCAAGGCGGCCATGGAATGCACCACCGACGCCGCGCTCGATCTGAATTCGGTATACACGGCCTTGATGACAGAACACCGGGAAGTCGATATGGAAGCCGGTTTGTTGTTTAAGAAAAGCAGGGGGGGCGATAAGGAAGGCGAAGGCGTCGAGAAAAAGCGAGTGTCGGCCCTGGAGTTCGCCGATTCGCACCAGCATACCGCGCTTCTGGGAGATCCCGGAAGCGGCAAGACCACGTTCGTCAAATTCATGGCCATGTGCATGGCCTCCGAACTGCTCGGAAAAAAGGAGACGGGCCTTGCTCTGTTGACCCGGCCCATGCCGGACGAGGAAGGAAAAGATTCCGAAAAGCCGCAGAAATGGGGCCATGGCCCCCTGATGCCCGTTTGGGTCGAGCTGAAGGAGTTCGCCGCGAAACTGCCGCCGGATTGCAAGGGAGGGGCGGAGGACTTGTGGCGTTTTATAAGAGCGGATCTGCAATCCAAGGACGAGGACTTGTCCGATTTTTTTCCCGCCCTGAAAAACCAATTTCGAGAACCGGGCGGCCTGCTGCTCTTGGACGGCCTGGACGAAGTGCCGGAGGCGGAAAACCGAAGGGCCGTGATCAAGAACGTAGTGGCGGATTTCATCAAGGGGTTCCCCAAATCTCGCGTTCTGGTTACAAGCAGGTCTTATGCGTACCAGAAACAGGAATGGCGGGTGCCCGAGCTTTCCGAAACGGTGCTGGCGCCTTTCGACCAGGGCCAGATCCTGTGTTTTGTAGACCGATGGTACGCCCGGGCCGCCCGCATCAAGCGCATGAGCGAACAAGAGTCCAAGGGCAAGGCGGAGTTGCTGAAGCGCGCCATCTTGAAAAACGAACGCCTCCGGGAACTGGCGGAGCGTCCGCTTCTTCTCACCCTGATGGCCAGTCTTCACGCGTGGCGCGGAGGCAGCCTTCCGGAGCAGCGACAGGAGCTTTACAGCGAGACGGTGGATCTTCTGCTGGACCGGTGGGAGGAACGAAAAATCGTCACCAATCAAAACGGCGACTACGAACTCATCCAGCCCAGCCTGTCCGAGTGGCTCGGCACCGACAAGCTGAAAATCCGGGAGTTCCTGAACGAACTGGCCTTCGACGCCCACAAGAACCAGCCCAAGCTGGTCGGTACCGCTCAGATCAAGGAGGAGGCGTTGGTAAAAGGCCTTTGGAAACTGAGCAAGAAGCCGGAATCGAAATTCGACATGGAAAAGCTCATCGAGTTTCTGAGCCTGCGAGCCGGATTGCTGATTCCCAAAGGCGTGGAAATCTATACGTTTCCCCACCGGACGTTCCAAGAGTACCTGGCCGCCTGCCATCTGACCGACTACGATTTTCCCGACGAAGTGGCGGAACTCTGCAGAAAAGACCCCGACCGTTGGCGAGAAGCCTGCCTTCTGGCCGGCGCGAAGGCCGCCTCGGGTGCCAAAAGCGCCATCTGGAACCTGGCGGGGGAGTTGTGCTACCAAGACCACGACAGTCCCGAAGCGAACATCGACGACGTTTGGGGCGCGCAGATGGCCGCGCGCGCCATCATCGAAACCGCCGACTGGAAAAATGCCAGCGAGCGAAACCGAAAATTACTGGAAAAAATCAAAAACTGGCTGGTCCGAATCGTCGAAGGTGACGAACTCCCGGCCGCCGAACGGGCGGACGCCGGAAACAGCCTGGGCCTGCTGGGGGAAATCAGGCCCGAGGTTGCGGATGTGGACAGGATGCTGTTTTGCCTTGTACCGGCAGGGCCGTACGTCGCTGGCGAGGGAGAAGGTGAAAAGATCGACGAGAGCCTGGATTGTCCCTTTTGGATCGGAAAATATCCAGTGTCCAATGGGCAGTTCGATGCATTTGTCCAAGACGGTGGATATAAAGAAGAACGCTATTGGCCGGAAGCGGCAAAAAAAGGCTTTTGGAAAGATGGAATGGTCGAGCGTTTTGGCGAGTTATGGGACAAGACGCAGGACGGTTGGTTCCCGTTTCATTTGAGAAACCATCCCGCCAATGGCGTTTCGTGGTACGAGTCTTTGGCGTTCGCGCGATGGCTACAGGAACGATGGGTGCGGCGGTACGCAAAGAAATTCACCGTCCGCCTGGCCCTGTCGGCAGAATGGGAGAAGGCCGCGAAAGGAGGGACCCGGATTCCGGAAAAGCCTCTGGTATGCGACATCGAGGACATCATGGGGCTTGCTTCCTGCGACGTCGCCACGATAGAAAATTCCAGGCCCGGCAGAAGATATCCTTGGGGGGAGGACGAAGAAAGCGACAGCATCGCTCCGGAATACGCAAATTATAATGAAACGGGACTCCACGCGACGACGGCCTTGGGGTGCTTCCGACGTGGGCAATGCAGGTACGGGTGCGTGGAAATGTCCGGGAATGTGTGGGAGTGGTGTATGGATCCGATGGGGAGCGCCCGGGTCTTGCGCGGCGGGTCGTGGGTCGTCGACGCCGCGCTCTGCCGGGCTGCGTCCCGCGCCGGCGACGACCCGTCGGACCGGCTCCGCTCTCGTGGGTTCCGGCTTGTCCTGCTTGGGGAACGGCGGGCTTCAAGTGCCTAGAGCGTGGCGTAGGGCGGCCATAGCGGCATGTGTAGCGGCCGTTCGCGTAAGCAGGCCGCAACACATGACGCAATGGCCGACCAACGCCACGCTCGGGTCGCGAGCGATATGCCCGAACGCCCCCGCCTGGGAAACTCGATACTGCTGTTGCAAGGATTGTCCGGCGCAAAGCCCCGTCGGGGCGGCAGACCATAGCTATGCATTCCATTGTCCGACGGGGCGGTGTCCGTTCTGCAACGAGTCCCGCCAAGGGACGGCAGGCAACCTGCCCACGTGCTTTCCGCCGATTCGTTTTTCCCGGCTGTTCCGACTTTGATCGGAACTAAAGTGATGAAAATGCTGAGCCTGTGCGGTTGAAATCGACGGATAGGAGAAACACTCGCTTGCCCCGGTAGCGCCGCCTTCCACAGCGGCGCGGTGTCCGATGCTCTGCCATGACGGAGTCCAACGCACGAGGCCCCGCGCCGCCGTGGAAGGCGGCGCTACCGGGGCTGTCCGGATTTGGACCTACACCAACCGCACAGGTCGAAAATGTTCCCAATTTTGCTGTATTTTTTTCGCCGTGCCTTGTTCCGCTGCAAATGTCGCGGGCCCGGGGCGGGATCGTAGTTGACTGTTTCCGACTGGAAAGAAGCGAAAGAAAGAATCAGAAAGAATGTTTCAGGCAAACAATGATCGCATCTGTGGCGGAACCGAACCCGGCTAGCTCCACCCGTTCCCTTGCCTCGTGTGGAAAGGCATGCCAGGACGCTTCTTGTCTATGTTCCACCAGGCTGGGGTTTTCGTTCGGATGAATTGTTGCAGCGCGGGAGGGGCGATAATGAATCCCCTACAGGGAAATTTCGAACGGGCGGCGCGGGAGCTACAATAATCGATCCCCTACGGGGAAAAGCCGAGCCGGGTTGCCAGAGGTTGAGAAAAGTATCGGACGGGTAGGCAAGGGGGGGGGGGGCCATCTATTTTCGATATTGAGCAAGAGGAAAGATTGTTACAATTCTTTTCGTTCTTTACCTTCCGTTTCTTTCGGCTATTATGAATTCGGAAAGTGACGGCTCGCCCGCAAACAATCGGGCGAGCTTTTTTCTTTCGGACAAGGGCAACCTTGCTGGTTGCTCGCTCTTTTTCGCGGTATCCTTGGCAACCAATCCCGATGCGATGAGGGCTTCCCGTATTCTTTCTCTATCCATTGGGTCTCCTATGATTTTCACTCGAATCGAAATCCAAACAATCCGCCATCTTCGGTGGCGTCGGTCAGGATAACGGGCAAGACATGGTCGTTGAAAGCAAAATCGCGGCTGAACTCCTCGCGCGGCACCATGTCCGAATTCAGGGACACGATGTACTGGAAACCGTACTTGCGGGCCGCTCTCTCGCCGATTTCGATCGCTTTTGCGATCTGCCTGCCGTCCATCCCGTCAAACAGATGGCTGTCGTGGATCAGAAATCCGGGTCCTGTTTTGCGTTTGCAGCACAGAACGACAAGCATCATGTCGAAGCAGAAAATTTGCATGTTGGCGATTCCCCTGCTTCTTCCGGCCTCGACGCGAACTTCGAAGACAGGTCCCTTTTCCGTCGGGTCGATTGTCAGGCTGCCTTCCCGTTCGGACAGCTCGCTGGAGAGTTCCTCGAATGCGATGATGGCCTCTTCGATGATGGACTCCCGGTCGCTATGATCGTCCATGAGGCGTTTTTTCCATTTTTTCCGCTCCATGGACAATTCCGTGTCCGTTGACTCTATTTTTCTCGCGGTTTCGTAGCGTTTTCGCAGCTCTTCCACATCCGTCTGTGCGCGGTTGAGTTCCTCCTGCAACCGCGTGAATTGTTCCAAGGCCCCGTGAGAGCGGAGGACGCCCATGATCTGTTGCTTTCGTCGATCCAAGCGCTCCATTTCCTCGCGGCGCTTTCGGATGCGTTCGTTGGCGTCGTCGATTTCTCCTTGCAAATGGGAGCGGCGGTTTTTCACCACCGTCGAATGGAAAATTTCCACGTCCTCGAGCCTTTTGACGGCGACTCCCGGCAATGCGACCCCCGCCTCCAGATACAGCTCTTGAATATCGAGGTCTTCGGAGGAACTCTCGGAGGCCAGAGTCTGTTCGAGTTCCCGAACCGTTTCTTCGTCGATCAGATTGGCATTGGACATTTCCGCCGTCTTGACGACGATTCGGGATGCCTCCTGCTCCAGGTTTTCGTATTCCGGAAGCACTTTAAACGATGCGATTTGCTCTTGCAAACCGCGCATTCTGTGATCGGCAACGGTCAGCTTCGTTTTCAGGGATGCTGCGGAACCGATAATGGTTCCCATAAGACCGTCTTTCAACTCTTTCCGAAGGTTTTTAAGCTTGTTTTCGTCCAGCTTGACTTTTTCAATTTCGCTCGGGATTCGCCAGTCCAATCCAATAAGATAGGAGAGGGCTACTTGTTGGTTCCACTCTTCTTGCTTGGAGAAGAATTTGACAGGACTCAAAAAAGCGCCGTCGTTGACTCGCCGTGCAAAGTAGGGAAACAGAGAGCGGAATGTGGGGGAATATTCCGGGAGGTCCGCCGGCAAGCCGAACATTTTTTCTCCCAGCAGCTCCTTCCACTCGCTATGCTTGGTCAGCTTCATTCCGATTCGGCTGCCCGGCTTTGCCTCGAAGAGTCCTCCCGGCTCGTCGGTTCCGACATAGAATTGCGACGGCTTGCTTCCAGAACGTTCAACCGCATAGATTCGGTCTCTCAAATCGAATTCGATGCCGAACCTGTGTTCGACCAAATCTTTGCTGCGAAATATGGAACTTTCCAGAGACTTGGCGCCGAACAGAAAGTGGATCAGTTCCACCATGCTGGATTTCCCGGCCCCGTTGCGCGTTTGGCGGGATGTCGCGCCCTCGCTTTTTTCCGCAAGAAGAACGTTGAGTCCTTCGTGGAATTCCAGGGTTTTGAATGTCTTCAATGTGGGGCTGTAAATGCGGCGAATCATTTTATTTCGCTTTTCTTTTCTTTAGAAGACCTCGATGGAATTCGACGGCGTCGATCATGTAGAGAAAGTCCAAGGCCATAACGAACCAGTCGAACGCAACCGGCTTGGCCCCTTCAGTCGTTCGGCGGCTGTCATCGAATTCGTTCCACAGGCCGGAAACGGTTTTCGGGGTATCCAGCAACGAAAGAATCGATGCGCCTACTCCCAGAAGAGAGCGATCCTTGCGTATGTGCTTTGTGGGCAGAATCATCGAATCATTCTAAAAAACCGTTTTGTCGGATAATCTATAGCCGTCGCAGCCCCTGTCTCCTTGAGAGTGCCGAATCCTTTGAAAATCGCCTGGATATGCGGCTTCCATAATATCCGCAAAACGGCTTTGAAATTCGATGCGCTTGAATTTCAAATATTCATTTTCGAATTTGGTTTTCCAATGATCGCGGCTCAAACGGTCCATGCTGTTTCCGATTTATTATGATTCACACTGTTTTCGGGATGAACAATAGCAAGAAAACGAGAATGTGAACAGAGCCAAAAGGCATTCTGGGAGCTGCATATGCGTTCATGCGAATCGTATTGTTCTAAAGCTTTGCCGGGCTTGGTTTTAACTTCGGCCGGTTTTCATCCAACAGTTTCGTTCGTCGCTTGGATTCCGGGTCTAAGTCAAGCTCCGCCCGGAATGACGGTGTTGGTTGGCCGACGTTATAACCAAAACCGACTGGTGGCTGGACCGCAGGGGAATCTTTCTCGCTCCGGAATGATTTCGCATGGATTTGTTTCCTTACCCGCTGTCACATTTTGCGATGCGGATCAGTACGTTTTTTCCTGATTATGACGGATTTGGGGGAGAATGCATAAAATTTCCCGTAGACATCAATGTCAATAGATTTTGGAGCCAGTTGTCACGATATCTTGATTTGACTGTTTGCAACCAATGCGCGGGCTGATATTTTTTTGGCTCAGTCCTCCTTCGTGTTCTTCGTGGTTCAAGCCCTTGATTTTCCACCACGAAGAACACGAAGAGTACGAAGATATTAAATCCCCCAAATCCGTTATAACCGGATCATATTTAATCTCCGAGGTAATATTTCACTTTGATATTTTTCTTTCCAATGCCATGAGCTTCGAACCAATGAATCTCGGCCCTTCTTGTGGAACCGTCTGAAAGCCTGACTCTTGCAACCCCTGGGTTTGGTCCTAAATTCGGCCACCTGGATTCCGGGTCTACGCTACATGTTCCAGCTAAGAAATTCCCGGAAAAGACGGAAGCCAGCTGTTTTATCGACACCCGGGGTACATACCGCTCCGCCCGGAATGACGAGTGCCGGGACGATAGTCCTTGAAAGCGGCCGATGTTAAAACCAAGCCCCAACCCCTTTCATTTTTGTCCAATTGCCGCGACCATACAGTTCTTCAAGCCTCTTTCGGATTTTCACAGAGGTTCTTCTGCCGTCAAACCTCGTCGGTCATCCTGTCGCCCTTTTTCCTCACCAACCCCACGCGCAAGCCGAATGGCGCGGCTATTTTTTCCAAGGATTTCAACGTTGGGTTTCCCACGCCCCTTTCCAAATCGATCAGCACCCTGGGGGCGACCCGGACCAGCTTCGCGTATTCGGTCTGGGTCAGCCCGACGGCTTTGCGCATCCGGCGGACGGTATCGGGCAGATTGTCCAAGCGACCTTGATCGACATCGTCGAAAAAATTGCGACGCATTCCGTTCAACTTTTCCTTTTTGTCCATCGTGTCCTCCGGGGATTCGATCTCTTGCTCGCCGACTCGTCGATTTGCGGAATCGTTTGACCCGCTCCCGCGCTTTGCGTGGGAATGGGGCTATGTTCCAAATGCGGCCACCTGGATTCCGGGTCTACGCTACATTTTCTGGTTAAGAAATACCCGGAAAAGACGGAATCATTCTATTTGATCGCCACCTGGGTTATATACCGCTCCGCCCGGAATGACGACTGCCGGGACGATAGTCTTTGAAAGTGGCCGATGTTAAAACCAATCCCTG
Source organism: Desulfobacterales bacterium (assembly GCA_963674505.2). Taxonomy (GTDB): domain Bacteria; phylum Desulfobacterota; class Desulfobacteria; order Desulfobacterales; family SKZT01. The sequence continues at coordinate 1,902,830 of CAXXIG010000001.1, read as the reverse complement.
GGAATGCATACCAGGATACTTCGCGTCCTCGTTCCGACAAGCTGCGGCAGAATCGTGAACCCACCCCCCTGCGGCATTTGTGTCGCCTGCGGCTCAAGGCCATTCGCCAGTCCGATTGCGTCGCTCTTCGAATGATATTACAAGACGATTTCATCCAGGGCGCCCCGGACATCTTCGATTCGTCTGGAAATCCGCTCTGCCTGCCATGCATCCACGCTGCACTCCTCGATGATTTCGGGCAGTTTTTCGAACTTCGCTTTGAATACGGGAAAGCGCTTTTTCAACGAATCCATATCTAAACGAAAATCCCGGAGCATCTCCATCACACGTTTCCAATCGGGCATTCCCGCCTTTTCGACGCCGGTCCATCGGCAGGTCCTGGCAATCCCCTGATCGTCCAGGAAAATGGGGGCGAAATCGTACAGGGGCGCGAGCCGAATGGAACCGTCCGTGTATTTGACCATGGCGGAATTGCGTCCGTGATTGTCCGTATTTCCCATGGCCACATTGAGAATGTCCCTCAATACGGATTCCCCGAGATCCTCTCTAGGAAGAGAGGAAAAGCGAACCATTGCGGAGCATAGCTTTTCCATGGGAATGGATATTCCGAATGCGGACACGCCCGCAAGGGAAGCCAGGCTTTCCAATCCGAGACGGATCACCTCCCGACCCGCGACCTTTCTGTCGAAACGCGGAATGAACAATGCGTCGGAATCGTACTGGAGTCGCGGGCCGGTCTTCAGTTCCATTTTTTCCGCTACCCGATAGTAGGCGGCTTCGTTGCGAAGAATGTCCCGGTCCGACCTGCGTTTTCCCCGGGGGAACTTGACCAGCCAGTGCTTGCTGGCGCGATGATCCGGGAGGACTCCGTCCGCATGGAATTTTCCGAACCTGTCCTGGGTTACTAAAAGGTCAAGCAAAAAAGACGGCCACGAAGACAGCCGCTGGATTTCGAAACTGACCGGATGGAGGCACGATACCGCCTCGATACCAATGGCGTCCAAGCGGTCGAGCGCATAATCCAGATCGTATTCGAACAGCCCGCGTCCTCCAACGCCTCTGTTGGCTTGTTCTTCGTTTTGCAGTGTAAAGGATGCCGCGTGACGCCATCCGCCCTCGATGAAAATTTCGATATCGCATTTCATGCCATTATAATAGCATGATTTTAGGGAAAACGGAGAGGGATTTGATATTAAAATAACAATTCAGCCCGGATTTTGGCCATTACCTAAAAATCGTACGCGATTTCGGCCATGCCGATTTTCAGGTCGCCGTCAACGTCCGCCTGGATTCTGAAATCCGGGGCGACGTCGATGCCCGCTAAGACTTGCGAGCCCAGCACCACATCCGACAGGTCTATGTCATCATCGTAATTGAGATCCCCTTTTCGACCTCCGAGCGTGGAAAACTGCCACACCGGGCCCGGAGTGTCGCCCATGACGTTCTTGGCCACTACCTGCCAGTTGTAGGTTGTGTTGTATGCCAGTTCCCGGCATGCATCGTAAAATGGCGAGGCGAGATCGGCTGCCGCAGGGGTTTCATGTTTGCGAAAATTCAGGTTATTTATATGATTTTATTTCATTTGTACAGTTAGGCAGGACCTGGGGTGATGAAAATCCCCCGGAATGACGGGGCACGGAAATACTTCGGTCAAGCTTTCAAGCCCGTAGTGAATCGATGCGGTTTCCGAAGCCGTCGGGTTTCCTTCGCCTTGACAGAGCTTATGCGAAGGTCCTAAGATCGTTTCGCAGGAACGGAGCGCCGTCTTAAGGGGCGGGGATGTTCAATAAGAGCACGACCGGGGAAAGGATTCGAAAATGAAATTGCCTTACGGGGAATCCAATTTCGAGAAGATCCGCACAGAAGGCTATTGGTATATCGACAAGACTCGCTACATCGAGCTTCTGGAAGCGGGACCCGAAAGCTACGTTTTGATGTTGCGCTCCCGGCGGTTCGGCAAGACCCTTTTCTGCAACATGCTCGGCTGCTACTACGACCGAAGGCGCGAAGGGCGGTTCGACGAACTGTTCGGAGGGACTTACATCCACGCCCAACCTACGCCGAACCGGGGCCGATACATGATGCTCTCGTTCAATTTCAGCGGCATCGATACGCAAACTCTTGACAACGCCGAAAGCGGGTTCGCCGAAATCGTCCGAAGCGGCATCGACGTGTTTCTCGGTCTTTACAAAGAGCATTTCTCCCTTGGCGAGCGCGAGCGCATTTTGTCCCGGAAGGGACCCAACGGCATGATCGCGGCCCTTTTCGACGCCATCTTGAAAAGCGGGCTCGGCAAATGCGTTTACGTCGTCATAGATGAATACGACCATTTCGCCAACAATCTTTTGTCCCAGGGCAAGGAGATGTTCAAGGATTTGGTCAAAACGGAAGGCTACATCCGCCCCTTCTACGAAGCATTGAAAAAGGGAACGGAAACCGTCGTCGACCGCATCTTCATCACAGGGGTGATGCCTGTCCTGCTCGATTCCCTGACAAGCGGCTTCAACATCGCGACGAATCTGTCCACGAACGTTCGCTACAATGAAATGTTCGGCTTCACGGACGAAGAGATATCGCCAATCCTCGAAGCGCTTTTTCCGGGAGAAGCGGAAGCCGGCCGCGATCTTCTGCGGGACTATTACGACGGGTATCGATTCAGTCCGCTGGCGGAGCGGTCGGTCTACAACAGCGACATGGTCATGTATTTCGGATGCGGCTACGACCCGAAGAACCGGTACATCGAAAGCATGATCGACGTCAACGTGGTCAGCGACTACCGGAAAATCCGCGCCGTTCTTTCCATCGGAGAGAAGTCGCTTGAAGAATCCGTGCTGACGAAGATCGTCCGGGACGGGGCCGTAGCCGTGCAGGAGATTCGGCAGCTGTTCGCGCTGACTTGGGAAACCGAGTTTCTTTTCGACGAAGCGGCCCTGGCCAGCCTTCTGTTCTACATGGGATATCTCACCGTTTATAAAAGAGAGAGGCTGGACATTGTCTTGAAGATGCCGAACGCGGTGCTGGAAAGCCTCTATCTGGAGTACATGGAACGGCTGCTGACGGTTCGGGGACAGGTGCGCATCGGCAGCGACGAGAAACGCCGGATGCTCAACGAACTCATTGACGGCAACCCGGACAGGCTGGTGGCGCTGACCGAGAAGATGCTCGAAGGCCTTTCGAACCGGGACTATCGGAGTTTCGACGAAAAGTATGTGAAGATGGCGATGTTGAGCCTGCTGTCGGCGGTCAACGTTTACATCCCGCACAGCGAGTACGAAATCGGCGCCGACGGCTACGCGGACATCTATTTGCAGGCCGCCTTCGAGCCGGACCGTTCGGCCCATTACCTCATCGAGCTGAAATACGCCAAGGCGAAAGAAAGCCTTCGGCGCGTGGACATCTTGGAGAGCGATGCCAGAGAGCAGTTGCGCAAATATCTCCGCGCCGACGCCCTTCGGCGAATCCCCAACCTGCATCCCTACATCCTGGTGTTCCGCAAGGACCGTTGCGTCCGAAAAGTCAGATTCGACGGGTAAAAACGTGGCTATATCCAAACCGGACCGATTGCCGTTTTCCGTGCCGAACCGTTCAGAATCTCCGGCTTGAATGATTTCATTTCATTGACAAGCAAGGGGATTTCTGAGATTTTTCGTCGAAAATGAAACGGTTTGAAAACAGGAAATGAACTGGAGATTCCATGTCGAAACCGAAGCACGCAGGACATTCGATTCGTACCGCGACCGTTTTGCCGGCGCTCACGGGTCTATCGCTCGCCACTTCCCGGAGTTAGGACGAAATTGTTTTGAATTCGGACTTTTCCCCATACATAACCTCATATTCCATTCCGGCGGTTCGTACAGCGGAAATGTTCGTCACTGCCGAAACACGGCCTCCTTCGAAGGCAATCCGGTTGCGATATCGCAGTGTCGATGTCGAGATCCAGTCCGGCGAGCCTTATGGCATCAAGCCGCCCCTGGCTGTGTCCTATTTTTGCGGGTCTGTTCAGAGGCTTGGAAACGGCAATACGGTCGTCGGTTGGGGCGGTCAGACCGCCTACGGCGCCCCGGGGACGGCAGCCTACACCGAAGTTGCACCTGATGGAGTAAAATGGCTCGAATTCGCGATGTATCCGGTCGAGCTTAGCTACCGGGTGTTTCGATTCACCCGCTCGGATCAGGGCGAGTGGACGGGATGTCTTAAGGTCCTTGGGAAAAACTTCCCCATGCAGTAGCTTCCGCTTCCCCATTTGTCGGTGAAGTTCTCGCAGGAATCCGGGGAAAATAGAACTGGTCAATAAAAATGGCAAACCATCGGGAAGAAGGAGTGCACGAAATGAAAAGAGTTAGCGGGAGCGTGGGAACGAGTCAGGAACCATCAAATGCCAAACCTGCCTGCGCATTCAATCCGGGAGCGATTCGGGCGATTTCGATTTTCCTGCGTCTCGGGAGAGCTTCCTCGCCGCTTCGATCAGGTTTTCGGTCGCAGGCAGGTCCCAGGCGTTGTCGCCGAGAAAGAACCGTCCGTCTTCCTTGTTTTTAAAAAGGCTGACAATATAGCTTTTGCCGATGGGAAAGGCTTTCGGCTCCTCTTCTATGCCGCGAAGAAATTCAACCTTTTCGAGCTTCTTTCCCTTGTAGGTTTCGATGACTTCGCATCTGTAGAGATACGTCGGGTACAGCATTTCGTTGCCTTTTCTTTCGACTTCGACGATTTTGACCAGAGCGGTGTAGGGCGTTTCCTCGAAGTTGGATGCGAGAAGGTCGAAGATGAATTGCTTGTCGTCGTCCTGGGCGGTGGACGGTCCTTCGGCGAAGCACATGGCCCCCGCCTGCACAAGAAGCAAAGTCAAAGCCAATGCGAATGCCAATGTCGCTTGTCTCATTTTCGTTCCGTTTCGTTCGATATTGATGTTTCGGGTTCGGCGGTGGAAGCCGGGGGGTCGGAAGGCGATGGCGGGCGGGGAGGCAGCTGTGCTTTGGACCAGCTGAAAACGTTCTGCCGTCCGAGGTCGAACCATTCCTCGACGCCTTCCTCCCGTTCCCTTGCGATTTTCCATTTGGTTCGCACGGGAATTCCTCTCAGCTTGGCGATGGCGGCGATGGCTTCGGCGGTCTTGAAAAAGCCCGGACGCCACCAGAACAGGCCCACTTCGAAGGCAATCTGCCGCTTGCGCCCGGCTTCCACGACGATGTCGCGTCCGCAGCGCCAGGGTTCCCGCAGCACGACTTTCGTGATTTGGCTCCAGGCAAAGCGCTTTCGCGTGCCGAAAAAACCGCGCCGTTCGACGTAGGAAAACGTTACGACGTAGCTTGCGCCCATCATGTCCGCGATGATGAAAACGGGCAGCACCAGCACGGCAAGGCATCCCATGGTCGCCAGGGGCGGAAGCACGGTCCGTTGCAGAATGATGTCCAGGACGCATTTGGCCATAAGGTAAAGCGAGAAGGCGACGAGGCACCAGGCGCCGGCGAGGAAATACGGCTTTGCCTCTATCGCGTCTCCGGTTTCGGTCTCCATGAAGGTTTCAGAGGCCGGCGGCTCAAAGGCCGGGGCGTCTGTTATTTCTTCGCTTTTTTTCATGGGTCTACTTTGCGACCTCCTCTCCTTCCTCCCACGCGAGAACGACCGATTCCAAGCCCTCCGAACAGTCGTCGGCGCAGTTGCGGGGACGGTAGGTGCAGCTGCTCAAGATCCCCTGTTCGGCAAATTCCAAAGAGAGGACGTTTATCTCGGTGTTTTGCGTAAGATACGAGGTCGCGCAGGCCTCGTACAACTGGTCCATGGTTTCGGGGGCCGCTCCGTTTTGGTCGGCGCCGATCTCCCCCGGTCCTTCCGTGAAGGTCGAGGTGATTTTTCCGTCGCGGTCGTACTCTTCGAAATGGCGCTTCGCCACGGCCCCGTTTTTTATTTCGACCGTGGTGCGATGCCCGAACCCGACCCAGGATTGAAACGAGCGGGTCAGGGAATAGGAATTCCCATGGGCGGCCTTTTCCCGTTCCCAGGCTTTCCGGCTTTCTTTCAAGGCAGCCTGCATCTCGGCGACGGTTCGGTTGTCGAAAATTTTCGTGGAACTTCCGTTTTTCCAATCGTCGCCGACCTTGTCCGTGGTGTGCCACTGCCTCGCCTGCTCCCCGGCGCCTGCCGCGGCCGCCAGGCAGAGAAGGCAGAAAACAGTGGCAATGGCGATTCGAACGGTTATCATCAGGTCCTCCTTGGTTTACCAGCTGGAAAAATAGGCGAGAAGACGTTGCGATGTTTCGTCGTACGCGACGAACGTGTAGGTTTCGTCCCGTTTGATCTCGAAGTACAGCGGCGAGGTCATGTCCTCCGGTCGCCAAAACGGCGTTTCGTCCGGGTGGTAGGGCTTGGTATGCGCCTCCAGGACCTTGAAGTCCTTTTTCTCCTTTGACGTGAATTTGCGCAGCAGTTCCCAGGCCTCGGCGGAAGGAAGGCTCAGCCCCACGTGGCAGCACGAGTCCTGAAAGCCCTCTTCCCGGTAGTACAGCTTTCCCGCCACCGGCGGCAGCGGCGTCCCGAAGAAGCCTTCGACGCGCGAACGCACGGAATCGTCCGTGAACACTTGCGGACCGAATCCCTCCGCGAAAGACGTAACAATGACATAGAAAAGAATAACGGCGAGGGTGGTCACGATTCCCGTCGCAAATCCGAAAAAAAAGGATTTGGTCATACGGACTGCTTTTTCCATTGGCGCGGCATCATTCACTTTTTTCTCTCCTGCTTGGATTATTGTCCTGTTTTCTCCCGTTGTTCCGCAACTGTCCGGGATTCCGCGATTCGTATATGCGGGGATTTTATAATCTCAATCTTGGCTCTTTGTCAACAAGGGGAAAAACGAGAACTGTTGTCGAATGTTTATTTGGTTGATCGCTGTTTTTTGCGAAAAAGGGCGTGATCGTCCCTTTTTCCAAAAAAAACGCCTGGTTATAACGGATTTGGGGGAGCGGCAATGCGTAGGTTGGGTTGAGCGGGTTTCATGTTGGGTTTCGCTTGCTTCCCAACCATTTCGCGCGCAGTATCTGTTTGTTTGATAGAATTCCGTAGCGAACCCCAACAATTGACGCTCAACCCAACCTGCATTCCACCCACCCCCAAATCCGTTATAACCAGAAAAACGCGAATAGCCGCTTGTCTTAAATCCTCGCCCTTGACACCCGTATTTTTTTCCAATAAGTACCTTGTTTATTAACAGCGGATTGGTGGGGCGTAGGGCGTAGGTTGGGTTGAGCGGGGGTTCATGTTGGGTTTCGCTAACTGTCTGCTTGCATCGAGTATCTTGCCCTTACAATTGAAAGAAAAAATCAGCGAAACCCAACAATCTACGACGCTCAACCCAACCTACGTTTCCACCTTGCCACCAAGTCCGTTATAGTCAGTATCTTATTTAGGACAGTGCGAATCGGGAATGAAAACGTAAACGACGACACAATTTTCACGATACGACCAAGACGAAGATGCCAATATCATGGAATATTCGACAGACCAGGTAATCGCGCTTGCGCCGGACGCCGCTTCGGTGAAGGCGTGCAAAAAACTCGTGACGCCGTCCAAATGGCCCTTGCTGGGGCACAACGACGAGGCCGCGTGGGGGCATTGCCAGGGCAGCGGCAAGAAGCCCTATTACGTGCAGGTGGACCTGAACGGTCCGGCCTTCAAATGTTCCTGTCCCAGCCGGAAATTTCCGTGCAAGCACGGCCTGGCCCTGCTGCTGTTGCGCGCCGGGCAGCCGGAGGCCTTCAGCCGGGAGGAGACGCCGGACTGGGTCAGGGAGTGGCTGGACAAGCGGGAGCAGCGCCTGAAGGCCCGCGTGGCCAAGGACGAACAAAAGGCGGAGGCCCCGGCCGATCCGAAAAAGGCAGCCAAGACCCGGGAAAAACGGATCACGGCCATGGCCCAGGGGCTGGAAGACTGCGAGCTGTGGCTGCGCGACCTGGTGGCGAACGGTCTTTCCACGGTCCGCAACCAGGGATATTCGTTCTGGGACAACGCCGCTTCGCGCCTGGTGGACGCCAAGGCGCCAGGCGCTGCGGGGATGCTTCAGAACATGTCCCGAATCGCCGCCGCAGGGGCTGCCGACTGGCTTTCGGAACTCGCATTGGAGATCGGCAGGCTCTTTTTGCTGATCAAGGCGTTCCGGCGATTCGATGAGCTTGATGATAACCAGCAGGCCGATGTCCGGACGGTCGCTGGCTGGCCCCTCGAGCAAAGCGAGGTGCTGGCGGGGGGGCAGATCCTGAAAGGGGCGTTTTCGGCCGTGGGAAAGAGCATCCGGGACAACGGCAAAATGAAGGAGCAGCGCCTGTGGCTGCGCCACGCGGACACCGGCGCCATGGCCATGGTCCTTTCCTTTTCCTACGGCAACCAGCCCCTGGACACTTCGCTGATGCCCGCCACCGCGTTCGACGCGGAACTGGCCTTTTACCCAGGCGCCCTGCCGCTGAGGGCGCTGATCAAGGAGCGCGCCGGGGAGACCCGGCCCGTCGGTTCGATCAACGGCGAAAACAGCATCGAACAAGCACTGGAAAAATACGCACGGGCCTTGGCCCTGAACCCATGGACCACGCTTTTTCCCATGGTCGTGGAAAACCTGACCCCGCAAATTTCCAACGACAGGCTGGTTTTCATCGACCAGGACGGCAGGCAGGTACCCGCACACCCCAAGTTTTCCGAGAAATGGGAGTGCATGGCCTTGTCCGGCGGCCGCGGCATGACGGTGGTGGGCGAGTTGTGGCAGCGTTCGCTGCTTCCTTTGGCATGTGCAAACGACGAAGGCTTTCACCATTTTTCTTTCGAATGGGCGGTGTGAACATGATCGATTCCCTTGCCAGGCAACTGTTTGTCGGGACCCAAAGAGAAACCGTACCCGTCGAGAGCGTGTCCGGACGGATGGCCGAAATTGTGGAACGTCTCGGCCGGATGGACATTGGCCCGGAGGAGCGGATTTTGCACCTTTGCTCCCTGGGGGGCGCTTTCGAAGCCGCCGGGTGGTTGCCGCAGGCGGACACGCCGGTCACTGTCGCGCCTTGTGTCGAAGACGACCGGAAAAAATGCTCGGAGCGGGCTGCGGCGATCTTGCGGGAAGCTCTTGCCAGGCCGTGGCCGACCCTGGCGGCCGAATGGATGGAACGAGCGTCGGAAAAAGGCTTCAAGCCGCCCTGCCGCACGATCCCGGCGCTTTTGGACTTGGCGACGCGTCTGCCGTCCTACCGGGAGTTGATCGCCGAACGGATCGGACCTCGGGGGCTTTGGATGTCGCAATTTTCTCAGGCTTGGAGATGGATGACTGCCGATGAGACCGAAGAGTCTGTGGAATCGGAAGTGTGGGAGACGGGAAGCCCTGCGGAACGGCGCGATTTTCTGACCGGCCTTCGAAGAAAAGCCCCGGAAAAGGCCAGGGAACTGGTCAAGGACGGCCTGAAAACCGATACCGCAGCCGTGCGCGCGAAGCTGATCGGCGCTTTCGACGAGGGCTTGGGCATCGAGGACGAAGAGACCCTGGAAAGCATGCTGGACGACCGCAGCGTGGAGGTGCGGCGCATCGTGGCGTCGCTTCTGTCCCGCATTCCCGATTCCCAAATGTCGCAGCGCATGGGGCAACGCCTGGCAGGCTGCGTTTGCCTGAAAAAAAGCCTTCTGAATTGGAAATGTGGCATCGAGCCTCCGGAAAAGGCGGACAAGGCCATGAAGCGCGACGGCATCCTGGACAAGCCCGTGGCGGACCTGGGCGCACGGGCCGCGATACTCATGCGCATCGTGTCTTTCACTCCGCTGGCGTGGTGGAAGAGCGTCTGCGATTGCGACCCAGAAAACATTCTGTCCGCCGTTCGAAAGACGGACTGGGCACAGGCCATGTTCACGGGCTTTTTCGAGGCCGCCGTGAACCAGAAGGACCCGGCCTGGCTGAAAGCGTTGCTGAAAGCCAAGAAACCTACGAAGGTGCATCTGAACCAGGACGAGCTGATCCGGGCGCTTTCCCCGGCGGACCTGGAAGCCTGGGCGATTTCCTCCCTGGCCCCCCAGGACACCAGCGGCCTTCGGAACCTGATCGATTCCAGCAACCGGGAAAATCGCCGGTATTGGAGCGAGCAGCTGAGCCGCAAAGCTCTGGAAACCGTCAAGGCCGCCGTGGAAAGACTGTCGTCGGACTGGTACCTGAAGGATTGCATCAACGACATGGCCCTGCTGATTCATCCCGGCCTTTTGGAGGAGGCCCTGCGAGGATGGCCGGAAAACCGGTCCAATTGGGAATATTACGCCGACAAGGCCTCCGCTTTTTTCGAAATTGTGGGGTTGCGGAAAGAGTTATACCGTGAGTTGGCATAATGCGCAGGGCCTGCTTTTTTCCGACCTGTGCGGATGGACGGCCTGTAATCAGGGGAAAAAGCCCGGAGTGCCCGGTAGCGCCGTCTTCCACGGCGGCGCGGGGCCTCATGCGTTCGGAATCCATGTCGGTCCGTGTCGAGACAATTATCCGGGCTAAGCTTCATGCCCGAAAGGCAGTTTTTTGAGCCATCTATAATAAGGAGCCGAAATGAACGATGTCCTGCGCAAGCACGCAGAGGATGAATTCGCCGAGGAGCTGGAGCAGCTTTGTCAAAATGATCCCCGGCAAAGGCCTTCCAACTGGAAGATGTCTCCCTGGGCGGTGGTGACCTACCTGATGGGGGGCAAGCTGGATAATGGTTTCGAGGTGTCGCCGAAATACATCGGCAGCCGTCGCGTGATCGAAATCGCGGTGGCCACCCTGGCCACCGACCGGGGGCTTCTGCTGTTCGGCGTGCCGGGCACGGGCAAGTCCTGGGTGTCGGAGCATTTGTCTGCGGCCATATCCGGCGATTCGACCTGCATCATCCAGGGTACCGCCGGCACCAGCGAGGAGCAGATCCGCTACGGATGGAACTACGCCCACCTTCTGGCCCACGGCCCTGGCGAGGAAGCTCTCGTCCCCAGTCCCCTCATGGATGCCATGAAGAAGGGCAAGATCGCCCGGGTGGAGGAACTCACCCGGATTCCGGCCGATGTTCAGGACACTTTGATCACGATCCTGTCGGAAAAGACCCTGCCCATCCCGGAACTCAACCGCGAGCAGCAGGCGATCCGGGGGTTCAACGTGATCGCCACCGCCAACAACCGCGACAAGGGGGTCAACGAAATGTCGGCCGCTCTCAAGCGCCGTTTCAACACCGTGGTGCTGCCGCTTCCCTCCTCCATCGACGACGAGGTGGCCATCGTGGAAAAGCGCGTCCGGGAGATCGGCCAGGCCTTGGAACTTCCGGCGGAACCGCCCGCGTCCCAGGAGGTCCGCAGGCTGGTCACCATGTTCAGGGAGCTTCGAAGCGGAAAGACCATCGACAACAAGACCAAGATCAAGTCCCCTAGCAGCACGTTGAGCACGGCCGAAGCCATTTCTGTTCTAAACAGCGGCATGGCGCTGAGCGGCCATTTCAGCGACGGTTCCCTGACCGCAGAAGACCTGGCGGCCGGACTCATCGGAGCGGTGGTCAAAGACCCGGTCCAAGACCGCATCGTGTTCCAGGAATACTTGGAAACCGTGGTCAAGGAGCGCAAGGACTGGATGGACGTCTACCGCGCATGCCGCGAAATGAGTTCCCTGGGATAGACCATGGCCGACACGAAGAATTCCCATTTCACCGTATTCGGCATTCGCCACCACGGTCCGGGCTCGGCCTTCAATTTGCTGCAAGCCTTGGAAAGGATGAAGCCGGACTGCGTCCTGGTGGAAGGCCCTACCGACGCCAACGCACTGATCGAACACATAAGCGCGAAGGAAATGAATCCCCCGGTGGCGTTGCTGGTCTACGGAAAGCAGAATCCGGGGCAGGCGGTGTTCTATCCGTTCGCCGAATTTTCCCCCGAATGGCAGGTCCTGCGATTCGCCGTCGCAAACGGCGTTCCCGCGCGATTCATGGACCTTCCCCAGGCCAATCAGATGGCCGTCGAGCAGGAAAGATGGAAGGAAATGGAAGGGCAGGGGGGGCAAGAGCAAGGCGCCTTGCCCGAGTCGGATGAAACGCCGGATCAGGATGACGAAAACGATAGTCCTTCCATGCCCGACATGCCGGACCCTGCAGACCCATTGGACTGGTTCGCCAAGCAGGCGGGCTACGAAGACGGGGAAGCCTGGTGGGAGCACGCGGTGGAGGAGCGCCTCGATTCCGGGGACTTGTTTTTGGCCATCTCCGACGCCATGTCCGGCCTGCGGGAGCAGTTTCCCCGAAGGCGCGATCGGGCCGAAGAACTGCGGGAGCAGCGGCGGGAAGCCTTCATGCGAAAGACCATCCGGCTGGCGGCAAAGGAGGGGTTCGAAAACATCGCCGTGGTATGCGGCGCCTGGCACGCGCCCGCGCTCGTCGCCGACGTCAAGGTCAAGGACGACAACCTGCTTTTGCGGAACCTGCCGAAAATCGCGGTGGAAGCCACCTGGGTGCCGTGGACCTACGGCCGCCTGTCGAGGAAAAGCGGGTACGGGGCCGGGATAGAGTCTCCCGGATGGTACCACCACTTGTGGCAGTACCGACGGTTGGAGCACGACGCAATCGCTCCCGATTCTCCGGAACCTGGCAGGCCGGATGCCGCTCCCGCGTCGGGCATGATCGCCATCCGATGGTTCGTGTCGGTTGCCCGTCTGCTGCGAGAAGAAGACCTGGACGCCTCCTCCGCCCACATCATCGAAGCGGTCCGCATGGCCGACGCCCTGGCCGCCATGAGAAACCGCCCCTTCGCCGGCCTGGAGGAGCTGGAGGACGCCACCCAGGCGGTGCTCTGTTTCGGGGACCGCGCGCCGCTGAGCCTGGTCCGCGAACGATTGCTCGTCGGCGAACGCATGGGCGATATTCCGGAAAACACGCCCAAGGTGCCCATTCAGATCGACTTGGAAAAACAGCAGCGCAGCCTGCGGTTGAAACCCAAGGCGTCCCCCGAGCAGCTGGACTTGGACCTGAGGACACCCAACGGCCTTGCCAGAAGCCATCTGCTGCACCGTCTCAACCTCATCGGCATTCCCTGGGGCAAGGCCGTGGGGGCCGGTCCGGGCAAGAAGGGCACCTTTCACGAACTGTGGAGCATCCAATGGGACCCGGAATTCGCCGTGGCCCTGATCGAAGCCTCCATGTGGGGGGCCACCGTGGAGGTGGCCGCCTCCGCCAAGGCGGTCCGGGGCGCGAAGGAAATCGGTTCCGTGGCGCAGCTGGCGGAGCTGGTCCATGCGGTCATCCTGTCGGAACTGCCTGACGCCATCGGGCCGGTGATCGATTGTCTCCAGTCCCGGTGCGCCGAGACCAACGACGTTTCCAACCTCATGCAGGCCCTTCCCTCGCTGGCCAACGTGCTGCGCTACGGAAACGTGAGGCAGAGCGACTCCTCCATGGTGGCCAAGGTGATCGACGGCCTGGTGGCCAGGATTTGCATCGGCCTGGTGCCTGCCTGCCAGTCTTTGGACGAAGAGGCGGCCGAGGCCATGAACGAAAAGATCATAGCCGTCCACCACGCCATGTTTCTGTTGGAAAACGAAGAACACCACAAGGAATGGATCGCCACGCTGCAAAGCATATGGAGAAGCGAACCGATCAATCCCCTGGTGCGGGGCAAGGCCTGTCGTCTGCTGTTCGACAGAAACGAACTGGACAGCGAGCAAGTGGCCCATGGCATGGCGTTCGCCGTGTCCCCGGGAAACGACCCCGCCGAAGCGGCCGCCTGGATTCAGGGTTTTCTGGAAGGAAGCGGCATGATTCTCCTGCACGATTCCAAGCTCTGGGACGTCCTCGACTCCTGGGTCTGCGAATTGCCGCCCGAACGTTTTGTGGAATTGCTTCCCCTGGTGCGACGGACCTTCAGCACGTTCTCCGCGCCGGAAAGAGAGCAGATCGGAAGGCGGGTCAGGGCCGGGCATAAATCGACTTCGAAGGCCGAGGCTCGCTCCGTTGTTCAAAACGACGAATTCAATACGGAATGGGGCGACCGCGCCCTGCTCACGGTGGAAAAACTCTTGGGAATCGGTGAAGAATCGCAATGACGACAAGCGAAACGAAAACGGAAGAACAATCGCAGCAGTCCGGCGAAAGCAAAGCAGCAGGACCCGAGGAACGCTTGCGCCGCTGGCGTATGGTGCTTGGGGGAGAGGACGCCGACGGAATCGACTATTCCTTGAGCAGGGACGATGCCGCCATGGACCGCGCACTGCGCGCCTTGTACGACGCGGGGCCGTCGGGCGGCCTTTCCACGGGAGGACGCGGAGGTTCCGGAGCGTCGAACCTCACGGTCTCCCGATGGCTGGGCGACATTCGCAAGTACTTCCCCAAAAGCGTGGTCCGGGTCATGCAGCAGGACGCACTGAAAAGGCTGAATCTGCAAAGCATGCTCCTGGAACCCGAGCTTCTGGAAACCGTGGTGCCCGATGTCCACCTGGTCGCCGATCTGATCGCCTTGGGACGCGTGATTCCCAACCGCACCAAGGAGACTGCCAGAGCCTTGGTGAGAAAGGTGGCGGACGAGCTGATGGCCAAGCTGGAAGAGCCCATGAGGACCGCAGTGACCGGCGCGTTGAACCGTGCCGTGCGCAACCGGAGGCCCCGGCTCGCCGAAATCGACTGGAATCGGACCATCAAAGCCAACCTGAAGCATTACCAGGAGGACTACAAGACCGTCATTCCCGAACAGCTCATCGGTTACGGCAGAAAATCGCGGCGCACCCAGCGAGACATCGTCATGGCCATCGACCAGAGCGGCTCCATGGGGATTTCGGTGGTCTACTCCAGCATTTTCGGCGCGGTCATGGCGTCGCTTCCGGCGGTATCCACCCGCCTGGTGGTGTTCGACACCGCCGTGGTGGACCTGACGGAAAAGCTGGACGACCCGGTGGACGTCCTGTTCGGCACGCAGCTGGGCGGCGGCACCTACATCAACAAAGCCGTGGCCTACTGCCAGGAACTGATCCGCGAACCCCGCAACACCATTTTCGTTCTCATCTCCGACCTGTACGAAGGCGGCGTGGCCGAGGAACTTCTGCGCCGCGTAAGCGACATGCTGGAGTCCGGCGTGCAGTTCATTACCCTGCTGGCCTTGAGCGACGAGGGCGCCCCCATCTACGACAGCGAACTGGCGGCCCAAATGTCGGCCCTGGGCAGCCCTGCCTTCGCCTGCACTCCCGACCTGTTTCCACAGCTGATGGCGGCGGCAATAAAAAAGGAGGACATTGGTCAATGGGCTGCGCAGATGGACGTGGTAACTACATAATCAAATGCCCGTTCCAACCCACCATTCTCCGAGCCGCATCGAGTGTTGTGGTGAAAAAAAGGCAAAGAGACTCGAAAAATGGTGGGTTAGACTCTGTGTAAGATTGGCAGGTCGTCGTTTTCAAGAGAAATTGAACTGGCGACAACATCGGACATCAAACCCAAGGTCTTTCTCGATTCCAAAGGAAAAGCCGTTTCGCTCGAATTGACAGACGAAAAGTTAATCACGGAACACGGTGCCGGTCCCCTCGTTTTTTCTGGTTATAGCGGATTTGGGGGTGGGTGGATTGTAGGTTGGGTTGAGCGTCGTCAATTGTTGGGTTTCGCTACGGAATTCTATCAAACAAACAGATAAGGCGCGCGAAATGGTTGGGAAGCAAGCGAAACCCAACATGAAACTAAATTATAGAATATTTTCATTTCTGTTCCGGGATACTTTTTTTGTCTCGTTGGGTTCTTCGAACAAAATTGCGGGCGACCGATTCGTTGCCGGCAAGGAAGCGTTAGGGACGAAAACAAAATTAATGGTACAAAGTTTGGTTCGAGGGGTCCCCCCTTGAAGGGCATAAGCGCCAACATAAAAGGCCGGGATTTTTCTTTCGTCATTCCGGGCGGAGCGGTCAAGTTATAGGGAATTCCAATAAAGATCGGAGCTTTGGTTCAACGCGGAGTCATGAAAATGAGAAGACATAGCGTAGACCCGGAATCCAGGCGCCCAATAATAAGGGGGCCCCATAAGAAATCCTGGATTCCGGGTCTACGCTAAGCTCTGTTCTTCCCTAAGATCCCCGCAAACCTGAAGGCATATGGTTTTTCGGGGCATCTTCGGAGTATGCCCGCTCCGCCCGGAATGACGGTCCGACGAGGCTTTCATTATTCGTTGCAGGTCATAGTTCATGGAGGGAATCCGAGGGACAAGACATACCGAGAAGAACCTGTTATCGTCCTGAAACCCAACACTGGCCACCGGAACTAAAAAGGGAATTATTTTCGGTGGAAAAATCAATTCGGAAAGCCGGGGATTTCCCTCCCCCAGGTATTAAGTAACGGTAGCTGAAAAAATGTTTCGGTTATTTAATTTTTGTCCCTAAAATCAAATATTTTGGTTCGGGTAATTATGGATACCGTTTATGAGGGAAGAGATGAGGAATGGCAACATTCGGCCAGGGGAACAAGCTTGAGAACCTTCCGCAACTACGCGGACCCGTCTACCGTCTGCCTTTCCGACCCGAGAGGAATCGCGCCGCCGTGGAAAACGGCGCTACCGGGATACGCGGATTTTTGTGCCTATGCATCGACACCTATCCGCAAAGGTTCACATTTTGCGGCTTATCCGTCGATTCCGGCCGCGCAGGTCGAAAACAAATTCGCCGCCATTTTCGCGGTCGGGAAAATGGCGGCGATATATTGCAGAAAAGAAAGGATATGTCCTTTGGGGACTAATCCATGACGGGTCTCGGGAGGACCTTGGCCTGTGCGGCGATTTCGGGGACTTTGTGTTCCCACTCGATGGCCATCAGGTGGACGCCATGGACGCCTTTCATTTCCTTGAACTCCTCGATCTGTTCGCAGGCGATGTTGATGCCTTCCTGGGCCACCTTGCCCTTGCCCGCGCCTTGCAGACGAGCGATGACATCGTCGGGCACGTCCATGCCGGGCACCTTGTTCTTCATGTACTTGGCCATACCGATGCTCTTCATGGGGGTGACGCCGGCCAGGATGTAGACCTTTTCCGTAAGTCCTTCTTCGTTGGCGATGCGGATGAACTCGCGGAATTTCTCCATGTTGTAGATGCACTGGGTCTGGATGAAATCCACGCCCGCCTCGATTTTCTTGGCGAGTCTATGCACGCGCCACTCGAACGGGTCGGCGAAGGGATTGGAGGCCGCGCCGATGAAGAGCTTGGGGGGCTCGTGGATTTCGGCCCCGCCGAGGAACTTGCCCTCGTCGCGCATCTGCTTGACCATGGCGATCAGCTGCATGGAATCGATATCGAACACGCCCCTGGCGTCCGGGTGGTCGCCGAACTGGGCGTGGTCGCCGGAAAGACACAGCATGTTTCTGATTCCGTGGGCGTAGCCACCCAGGATGTCGGCCTGCATGGCCAGGCGGTTCCTGTCCCGGCAGACCATCTGGAAGTTGGGCTCGATGCCTTCCTGGATGAGTATCAGGGAGGCGGCCCAGCTGGCCATGCGGACCACGGCGGTCTGGTTGTCGGTGATGTTGACCGAATCCACGTTGCCCTTGAGGAACTGGGCTTTTTCCTTGACTTCCTTGACGTCGGTGCCTCGCGGCGGCCCCAGCTCGCCGGTGAAGGCGAATTGGCCCGACTTGAGGACCTTCTCCAAATTACTTCCTGCTTTTAAACCGTTGTTTGTACTCATATCTTATCCCCTGTGCTTATGAAGGGTGTTCAAATATTTGCAGACGAATAGGACGAAAACCGGATTGCGCGGGCGAAACCTACGCTTTTGCGACTTTCTTGTAGCCCGGCTGGATCAAATTCCTGGGAATCTGATCTTTCCAGCCCCTGGCGAAATTCAGCTTCTTCATCTCGTCGAGCCTGCCCTGCCTGGAAAGCCTTTCGTGGATCTTGAACCAGGCGCAGTCCTGATCGGGGCTGATTTCGCATTTTCCCTTGTTGGTGCCGCCGCAGGGGCCGTTGAAAAGGCCCTTGGCGCACATGGTGACGGGGCAGATGCCGCCGGTCATGCCGAGAACGCACTGGCTGCACGAGCGGCAGCGCTCCTCGTACCAGCCCACGGCCTGGTTGACCGCAAGACCGGTGGTGTCCACGGCGGGAAAGGTGGGGATGTCCGGGTACCTTTCGGCCAGAAACTGGATGCCGACGCCGCAGGCCATGGACAACAGCGCGTCGTACTTGCCCGCCTTGATCACGTCGTCGAGTTCCGCCAGGTATTCGCGGTCGCACTGGCGCTCGATGGTGGTGCCTTCGATCTCGATGGGGTTGTCTTCCAGCTTTCTCGCCATGTCCAGCTCGGCGTTCAGGACGCTGACTTCCTTTTCGCCGCCTGCCAGACACACGGATACGCAAGTGCCGCAACCCACGTTGAGGACCTTCTTGTACCCTTGCAGCATCTCTTTGATTTCTTCAAAGGGTTTTCTTTTGGCAACTATCATATTTCCTCCTAAATGGGCCGGGCGAAAAGCGCCCGGCCCGAGCGGATTCTATAAACCGGCCCGAAGGATCGGGCCGGGTCCGAGATAAAATATGTCTTCCGATCAGGCGGCAGCCGCCTTTTTCAGCTTTTCTTTCAGAGGACTGGGGCCGAGGGTTTTGATGTGTTCGGTCATTTCCTTGGCGTACAGCGCGAAGGTGGGACCCTCGCCGGAGGACAGGTTGTACATCCTGCAACGGTCGCCTTCGATGCCGATTTCATCCAGAAGCATTCTGACATGCTCGACTCGTTCGCGACACCGGAGGTTGCCCTCCTTATAGTGGCATGTGCCCTCCAGGCAGCCGACGCAGTAGACGCCGTCGGCACCCTTCTGGAAACATCTGAGCATGTGCATCACATCGACCTTCCCGGTGCAGGGCACCCGGATGATCTTCACGTTGGTGGGGTAGTCAAGCCGCATGGAACCTGCCAGGTCCGCCGCAGAGTACCCTCAATAGTCGCAGCAAAACGCCACGATCGTAGGTTCGAATTCAGCCATTTTTTACATCCCTTCCGCGAAAAGCGCGTCTATTTTGCAAGTTATTTGATCGTCTTCATAGTAGTTCAGCTGGATTGTCTGGCGCGGGCATACGCACGTGCAGACACCGCATCCCTGGCACAGGGCCGGGTCGATCTCGACCTCGCCCTTTTCGGCGTTGAAGACCGGCACCTCGAAGGGGCACGAACGGACGCAGGTGAGACATTTCACGCAGTTGTCCGTATCCACCTGGGCCTTGATGGCAGACAGCTTGATCTCGTCCTTCGACAGGAACGTCACGGCGCGGGACGCCGCCGCGTTGGCCTGGGCGATGGCTTCGGTGATCAGCTTGGGACCGTGGGCGGTGCCGCACAGGAATATGCCTTCGGAACCCATGTCCACCGGCCGCAGCTTGACGTGGGCCTCGATGAAGTACCCTTCCGGGTTCTTGTTGAGCTTCATGATCCGCGCCATTTCATCCGTGTCGTTGGGGAACACGCCCGCGCTCAATGTGAGCAGGTCGGCCGGAATCTGTATGTCTCTCTGCAACACGTGATCCTTGACCGTCACCAGGACGCCCTCGTCGGAGGGTTCCACCTTGGGCGGGTTGTCCGCGGTGAACCGGATGAACACGACGCCCAGCTGCCGGGCCTCGGTGTAGTAGTCCTCCATCTGGCCATAGGTTCGGATGTCGCGGTTGAGAATGTAGACCATGGCATCGGGATTGTTCTTCTTGATGTCGATGGCGTTCTTGACGGCCGCCTGGCAACAGATTCTGGAGCAGTTGGGACGCTCCTCGTTGCGGGAGCCCACGCACTGGATCATGACCACGGAACCCAGGTCGGCGGCCCCTTGCTTGGCAAGCCTGTCGCCCAGTTCCACCTGGGTGACCACCCGGTCGTCCTCGCCGTACAGGTATTCCTTGGGCTGGTACTCCTTGGCGCCGGTCGCCACGACGATGACGCCGTGGGCGATGTCCTGGGTCTCCCCGCCGTTGACGCTCACCGTGGTCAGGAAGTTGCCCTGGAAGCCCTCGGCCCCCACGACCTCGGCACCTGTTATTACAGTGATTTTCTCTTCGGCTTCGACCTTTTCCACCAAGCCCTTCACGTAGGCCTGGATGTCGCCGCCTTCGATGGTGTGGTGCAGCTTCAGGGCCATGCCGCCCAATTGCCCCTGTCTTTCCACGATGGTGGATTCGAAGCCCTGCCTGGCCAAATCCATCGCGGCGTTCATGCCCGCGACGCCGCCGCCCAGAACGAGGGCGCGCTTGTTTACGGGAATGATCTTGCCTGCGAGCGGCTTCAGGGTTTTGGAGCGGGCCACTGCCATGCGGACCAGTTCCTTGGCCTTTTTCGTGGCCAGCTCGGGGTTGTTGGCGTGGACCCACGAATCCTGGTTCCTGATGTTGGCCATCTCGAACAGGTACCTGTTCAGACCGCAAGCTTCCAACGTCTCCATGAACATGGGCGCGTGGGTCTTGGGAGTGCAAGAGGCCACGACCACCCGGTTCAAGTTGTGTTCCTTGATCTTCTCCTTGATCTTGTCCTGGGTGTCCTGGCTGCATGTGAACAGGTTGTTGTCCGTGAAGACCACGTTCGGAAGCTTTGACGCGTATTCCTGAACGGCGGGGACATCCACCACGCCGGCGATGTTGATGCCGCATTTGCACACAAAAACGCCGATTCTGGGATCCTGTCCCGCGATGTCGATTTCATCCGGGATTTTCACGGTCTTGGTATCTGTCCCCCGTGCCTTAGCGACGTCGCAACCCGCCTGGCTGGCGGCGGCGGACGCCTCGGTGACGGAAGCGGGAATGTCCTTGGGACCCTGGAAGATGCCGCAGGTGTATACGCCCGGACGGGACGTGGCCAAGGGTGCGAACGGGTCCACATCCACGAACTTGTGCTGGTTGAGCTTGACCCCCAGACGCTCGGCCAGCTGGCGCGATGAATCCGGGACTTCGAGGCCCACCGACAGCACCAGCATGTCGAATTCCTCTTCCAGAATCTGGCCGGCCTCGTCGGCGAAGCGCAGGATCAGGTTCTGGTTCTCCGGGTTTTCCGTAACCGAATGCACCCTGGCTTTTACGAACCGGATTCCCTCGCGCTCCTTGGCGCGGTTGTAGTACATCTCGTAATCCTTGCCGTAGGAACGGATGTCCATGTAGAAGATGGCCGCGTCAAGCTCCTCGTGGGAATGCTCCTTGGCGATCATGGCGTCCTTGATGGCGTACATGCAGCATACCGAGGAACAATAGGTGTTTCCGCACTTGTTGTTGTCACGGGAACCGATGCATTGCAGCCACGCGATCTTGGTGGGCTCCTTTTGGTCCGAGGGACGCACCAGGTGTCCCATGGTGGGGCCGGACGCGCTCAGGATCCTTTCGAACTCCAAGCTGGTCATGACGTTGGGGTTCTTCTTGTACATGTAGAGGTTGGTCAGGGGCTCGGGATCGTAGGGCTTGGCGCCCGAGGACAGAATCACGGAGCCGACGCTGATCTCCTTGGTCTCCGCCGTCTGGGTGTGATCCACGGCGCCGGCGAGACAGGCGTCCACGCACTGGTAGCATTCCGAACAGATGCCGCACTTGAGACAGCGCTCGGCTTCCTTCTTGGCCTCTTCCGCGTTGTAGCCGTAGGAGACTTCGAGGAAATTGCACTCGCGGCCGGAGGGCTCGAGGCATCGCACTTTCACGCGGTCCTTCTTGACCTCGTCGAAGGTGTCCGGCTTGACGAACTCCCAGTTCTTTTCGCGGCCTTCCTTCAAGTCCATGCCGTTGATGTAGCGATGAATGCTTTCGGCGGCCTTCTTGCCGCAGGCCACGGCGTCCACGACCGATTTGGGGCCGTAGAAGGCGTCGCCGCCCGCGAACACCCACTCGATGGGGGTCTGGAGAGTTTCCGGGTCGGCTTCCAGTCCGCCCGGACGGGAAATGGCGATGCCCTGCTCCTTGATGCCGGTCAGGTCGGTGCTCTGGCCGATGGACACGATGACGGTGTCTCCGAAGAACGGCTGGCAGGCGGCCTCGTCGTACTGGGGATTGAACCTTCTGTTTTCGTCGAACACGGCGGTGCAGGTCTTGAAATCGATGCCGGACACGCGGTTGCTCTTGTCGATGAAAAAGCTCTTGGGACCGAAGCTGTTGACGATCTTGATGTCGCCTTCCAGGGCTTCTTCGATCTCGTGTTCCCAAGCGGGCATTTCTTCGCGCTTTTCCAGACAGATCAGGGTGACGTTCTCGGCACCCAGGCGCTTGGCGGTCAGAGCGACGTCGATGGCCACGTTTCCGCCGCCGACCACAATGACGTCCTTTCCGATCTCGGGCTTCTTGCCCATGGCGGCGTCGCGGAGAAAATCCACGCCCTGGAGAACGCCGTCGATGTCCTCGTTCTCCACGCCGAGCTTTCGTCCGCCGTGAAGACCGATTCCCATGAACACTGCCGAATAGCCGTCGGCCTTGAGGCTGTCCAGGGTGATGTCCTTGCCGAAGGCGACGTTGCACTTGATTTCGGCGCCCATCTCCTCGATGACCTTGATTTCGGCAGCCAGGATGTCCCTGGGCAGACGGTACTCGGGGATGCCAACGCGCATCATGCCGCCGGGCTCGGGCAGTTTCTCGAAGATGGTCACCCCGTAGCCCTCTTGAAGCAGATAGTAGGCGGCGGTGAGGCCGGAGGGTCCGGAACCTACGACGGCCACTTTCTCGTCGCGCTTTTCGGCGGTGATTTCGGGGATGTAATATTCGCCCTTGCTCTTTTCGTAATCGGCCAGAAACCGGTGCAGTTCGCGGATGGCCAGGGGCTGGTCCACGTCGTTTCTGGTGCACTCGCCTTCGCAGGGATGGTGGCATACGCGGCCGCACACGCCCGGGAAGGGATGGTCCTGCTTGAAGAGCTTCAGCGCTTCATCGTACTTGCCATTGTTGATCAGGGCGATGTAGCCCTGGATGCTGACGTGGGCAGGGCATGTGGCCTTGCAGGGGGCCGTGCCGCGCTTGGTGATGCCGAACGCGCCGGGAATGGCCTGGGGGTACTGCTTGTAGATCGCCTTGCGTTCGGAAAGGCCCTCGTCGTACTCGTTGGGCAGGGGGATGGGGCAGACCTTGGCGCACTCTCCGCAGGAGGTGCACTTGGAAAGGTCCACGAAGCGGGGTTGTTGGTGGACTTTCGCCGTGAAGCTGCCGGGCTCTCCTTCGAGATCCAGAAGCTCCGCGTTCGTCAATAACTCGATGTTCAGATGCCGGCCGACCTCGACCAGTTTGGGCGAAATCACTCACATCGCGCAGTCGTTGGTCGGAAACGTCTTGTCGAGCTGAGACATGATGCCGCCGATGGCGGCGGTCTTTTCCACCAGGTAGACGTAGTAGCCGGATTCGGCCAGGTCGAGCGAAGCCTGCATGCCTGCGATGCCCGCGCCCACAACCATGACCGACCCGCTCTTTTTAATGTCAGATCCCATGATCACTCCTTGAAATTTGGTTTGAGGTTTACGGTTTCCGTCCGCATCTTCTCAGATTACCTCCGCCGAAAGAAAACCGCCCCTAAACGAAAAAGGTTATTTTGCCAAATTTATGTAAAACGTCGTTTAACGTATTAGAAATACAGGGTATTTAAAACGTTAAAAAAATCCGAAACGAACCAAATACCACAACCATTTATAAAGTTCAAGGAAAATAGGGACGGGTCCCTGCCGGACACAGGGGCTCAATTGCGGATCATGACGACCACTGCGACCAGAATTGCCGCGGCCCCCAGATAACCGAGGGGCCCGAAGGTTTCCCCCCACCAGAAGAATGCGGCGACGGCGGCCACCACGGGTTCGAGGGAGGCGGCGATCGCCGCTCGGGAAGCCTCCAGGTGCTTCAAGCCCTGGTAGTAGAAAAAATAGGCGCCGTATGTGGAAAACAAGGCGATGAAAGCAAGCGCTATCCACGCGGCGGGGCTTTTGGGGGCGAACTCCACCCACGGGACCAAAGTGGCGGCGCCCATGGGAAGAAGGTACAAGAACAGATTGGGCGCCGAGTAACGGAAGGCGAAATATTTCCCGAAAATAAAATAGAGCGAATAGCTGAATCCGGCAGTCAGGCCGTAGACCACTGCGAGGGTGGACACCTGGATGCTTCCGCTGTCACGCGCCACGCAGACCACGCCGGCGAGAGTCAGGACCAAGGCCGCCAGCTTGGCGGGCGAAAGGGCCTCCTTGAAGAAAAAACGGGCCATCAAAGCCACCCACGCGGGCGCCGTGTACAGCAGGACCGAGGCGAGAGCCGCGCCGCCCGCGCGGATGGCCATCTGATAGGAACCGTAGAAAACGGTGATTCCCATCAGCGCGAAAAGCGCGGTCACGGGCAGGTCCCTGGCCTTCATCCGGACCTTTCTCGTTGCGATGGCGTGGCCGCCGAAAAATATCCAGGCGAGGGTGGCGCGCCAAAACGCCACCTCCATGGGCGCCAACCCCTCGGAAAAGGCCAGACGGGACACCGGGCCGATCCCTCCCCACAGGCAGGCGGCCGCAATGATGTACGCGTATCCTCTTGCCGGTGATCCGCCGCTCGTTTCAGACATTTTGCCACCACAATCGCTCGAACCCCAGGGCGACCGCCGCAAAGCGCTTTAGCCGAAGATTGCCGTGTAGTCTTTGGAGCGCATCCCCGTAGCGTCGCGCTTGAACGCACGCTTCCTCCATTTTCGTCTTCATAGCGGGAATCTGCCTCAATTTCGAGTCGTCGAGCCTGCCGGCCGCTTCGCCGGTCAGCCCCGCCTCCCCGAGCTTGACGAATTTGAATTCGATCAGAATATCCAGTATTTCGAACCGGCGCTTGTCCGGGCGGACGATCATGGTCAGGTCCGCATGGCCGCGCGCGATCTCGGGTTCCGAGTCCATGATATACATAGTGTCGTTGTAAAGAAGGGTCAGAAACGCAGTTTTCAAGGTCAGTTCGTTGGCCCATTTGTAATCCCGGTTTCGAAACACCTTGAAATAATGATTTTCGACGAAATCGCACACGGGCTGCATATCGCCTCTGGCATACAGCCGCTTGCCCGCCTGTCGGCCCAAGTCTCTTGTTTGGGGTTCCGGCAGAAGCATTTGTCGAATGCGTTCGATGAACAGGCCCCGGACCGCCAAATTGGGGACCCCCAGGACCATTTCTCCCGTCGCGGTTTCACCCTGCAATGTGACGACCCCGAAATAATATAAAAAGGAGACAATAAAGCGGTAGTCATGGCTCTGGTCGTCGATCACCTGCTTGATCCCGAAACGCCTTTCCAGCTTGTCGATGGCCACCGGTCGATTCGACTCCGCCAAGTCCAGCAGCAATTGTCCGCCGCCGAGTTCGGACACGTATTGCAGCTTGGCATCGTCCGCAGCCAGGTTTTCGTCCAGCATCTCCTGCGGGTATTGGCCGGTGCGGACCAGCTGCTTGAAAAAATAGATCGCCAGCGTGGGGTTGAACATCCGCTCCTGCGACCGCCCGCCGAAGATGTAGCCGTTGTAAAAGGTCTGCATCATTTCGAAAGCCTCTCGCACGCGTTTTTCATCTTCGGGAAACATCGATTCCAGGGTGTTGTGGATTTCCTCCTCGGTAAAGCCGCACAGGTCGTTGAACAAGGGGTCGTGGTAAATATTCTCGGCGATGTTGTAGCCGCTGGTGATATCGCTCATGACCACCGGCGTGACGCCTGTGACGAAGATGCGGTCGAAGACCGAATCGGCGGTGGAGGACTTGATCGCTTTGAACAGGGTTTTCAAAGGTCCTTCTTCGTAGACCAGCGCCTGGTAGATGCCCTCCCTGTCCCGGCGCACGCTCATCATGACTTCATTCGCGAAATTGTCGTATTCGTCGATCAGCAAATAAACCGGATACTCCGTCTCTCTCACCGCATCGATCAAGGACCGCATGGAAACCAGCGCGTCGTCGGGATTCAATTCGATCGGGCGCAGGTTGAACTTCTCATAGTAGACGCCGAACGAACGTATGGACGCATTGACATGATTGTGCAAGGCGCGCCGGATGTCCTCGGCGGCCCCCATGGGATCCACGCAGGAAAAATCCAGCCTTAAAATAAAAAAGCGATTCTTCAACCCGGTGGGCTGTGCCCCGATTTTCAGATGGCCGAACAGATCGTTGAATTCGTCTTTTCGGGCGACGTCGTAATAGTTGGCCAGCATGGACAGCAGAAGGCTTTTGCCGAATCGCCGAGGCCGAATGAACAACAGATAGGGTCCGGCGTCTTCGATCAGGGGAATGTGGCCGCTCCGGTCTTGATAATAATAGTTTTCCGACACGATCCTGCCGAAATCGGAAATGCCGTATGGAAACTTCATTGGCGCTCTCCTGTTTGCCGTCCTCTACAGCCTGCCTGGTTCGGCAAGCAACGGCGACCATCGTAACAAATCCCTTCGAAAGGCGCAATGCGACATTTGGACGCTTTTTCAGAAAAATAAGAAACCGAAAACTCTCAATTGCGGCTTTTGGGGCTTGGTTCTAAATTCGGCAGCCTGGATTCCGGGTCTACGCTACATGTTCCAGTTGAGAAATTCCCGGAAGCGACGGAATCCAACTGTTTTATCGAAACCCGGGGTACATACCGCTGCGCCCGGAATGACGGTGTTGGCTGGCCGACGTTATAACCCAAACCCCGAATGCGGAACGCCACAGGCCACAGGTTCGCTTGGGTTCGTTACGATCATTGCAGCTGCATGCTTTTGACATTTTAAGAATTGGTATACCAGGAGAGCAATGAAAAAATCCGACCGCAAAAAACGGAAAAGACTGTCCCGCGCAGTCCGCAATGGCAAGGACAAAAAGGCCTTTCGCAAATGCGAAGAGCGTCTGAGCGCGATCGTCGAAACAGCTCCCGCCGGAATCTGCACGCTCAAGGACAGGGTAGTCACCTGGTGCAACGACGCCTTTTGCAGGCTCACAGGGTACGCTTTCGAAGACATGGTCGGGCAAAGCACGCGGTTTCTCTATCGCGACGAAGACGCCTACATGGCTGCGGGAACCGCTCTTTACAAGCAAATTCTGGAAAAAGGCGAAGGCGCTGTCGAAGCGCCCGTGCTCAAAAAGGACGGCGTCAGAAGGCATGTTGTCATCAGGGGCGCGCGGCCGACGAAAGACATGAAGGATTTCGACCTTGTCTTCGCCTGCGAGGACATAACGGAACGTAAAATGGCGGAGGAGGCGCTGCGGGAAAGCGAAGCAAAATTCAAAGGCATCTTCGACAACAAAGGGACGGCGACATTGATTTTTGGAGAAGACAGCGTCATCAGGGAATGCAACGCGGTTTTCGAAGAGATTGTCGGATATTCCAAGTCCGAAATCATCGACAAAATGAAATGGTCGGCCTTTGTCGTGGACGAAGACCTGGAGAGAATGCGAAAGTATCATTCCCGACGCACCAATAACGAAAATCCGCCCCCTCCCCAGCAATACGAGTGCGGGATCCTCGATAAAAAGGGCGAAATGAAACTGGTAATCGTCAATGTCAGTTTGATCGGCAAGGAACGGATTGTGTCGCTCACCGACATCACGGACCGAAAACGCGCCGAGCTTGAACGGGAAAAATTGGAAGCCCAGCTCCAGCAAGCCCTGAAAATGGAAGCCATCGGCACATTGGCCGGGGGCATAGCCCACGATTTCAACAATATTCTGTCCGCCATTCTGGGATATGCCGATTTGGTGATCGAAGACATGTCCCCGGAAGATTCGAGCAGGCCCATGTTGGAGGAGATATACGGTTCGGGGATGAGAGCGCGCGATGGAAAACTCGTCGTTTCAGACACGGGAGCTGGAATCCCGCCGGAAAATATCGACCGCATTTTCGAACCCTACTTTACCACAAAGGAAAAAGGCAAAGGCACCGGATTGGGATTGGCGGTAGGGCAATCGCATGAAATTTTACCCGCCAATCAGCTTGCCAACATATTCATCGTCCCATCCGGCAACTTTCCTCTTGGCTTTTACTCCTGCTTTTGTCGTGTCGTCGTTTTTTAAAAGGTTTAACGCGATGCGTCTGGCTCTCGAAAAATTCGCAGCGGAATTTCCTTTCCTCTTCCTGCAATCGTCTTCCCTGAATGCTATGTCGAGAGTCCAATGACATCCGTTTTCGACGCCCCAATGCTGCCTTGCGGCTTTCGCAAACAATTCGGGAGCATCAGTCAAAGAAGAAATATAGAATCTGTTTTCCACGGTAATGTCTTCGCCTATATGCCGCTCGGATTGAACCATTCCGATCGAGTTCAGCTCTCTCCATTTCTCTCTGCCTTCGAGCCAGTCGATTTCGTTGACCGTATAGTATCTTCTTATTTCGACTCTGCCGTGATCTCCGTCTATTGTCTCCACCATCCGGCTTTCCACGCCGTCGAATTCCTTTTGCAAGGCGTCTTCGAAAAAATGCTTGATATCCTTGTGCATATTTCCCTGATTCCCCTTTAGCGACAGAACGTAGTCGGCTCCCTGTTCGACGATTTGATTCGCGATTTTCTTCTGACACCCCATGGCGTCTATCGTCACAATGCATCCTTTGATCTCGAGAAGTTCGAGCAACGCCGGAATCGCGGTTATTTCGTTTGATTTCTCCTCTGTTTGCACCTGCCCGAGGGTTATTCTGTTTTCGGAGGCCCACGCGCTCACCATGTGTATGGCGGATTTGTTCGACGAGCGATCATGAGAGCGCCGCAGCGTCTTGCCGTCCACCGCGACGACCTGCCCGTCCGTTTTTTCGAAAACGGCGTTTACCCAGCTCAAAAAGCAACGCTCCATTTCGTCTGTCGATATCATTGAAAATACTCGCGAGAATGTATCGTGGGAGGGGATTCCGTTCGGCAATTCGAGAAAGGTCCCAAGCCAATCCTTTTTTTTATCTCCGTAGAGAGATACCTCGGTCCAGTCGTCGCAACCGCAAATTACAGCGCATATCGTGATGGTTACGATATCGACGAGCTTGTGACGCACCTTGCCTTGCAAACGAGGGTCTGTCAGGGATGAAAAATGGTCTATTATGGCAACACCGGGTTTTTCCGTCATATGTAAACCTCCTTGAAAAACGTTTGTAAAAACAGCTCATCAAGATAGGTTATCATCCCTCTTTCCCCGTGTCCACAACTATTTCATGCGATTGCCCTGGGATTGGCGGCAGTACATGGGATTGTCAAGGGCCACAACGGGTCCATTTCAGTCACAAGCCGAAGCGGGGAAGGTACTGTGTTCGAAGTCTATTTGCCCTTGACCATGGAATCGAATCTCGATAAACGAATAGACAGGGTCCGGTCGCAGGGTCGCAACGAACGAATCCTGCTTGTCGACGACGAGCCGTCCATACTGGGGATGGGAAGACAAATGCTGACAAGACTCGGCTATGACACGACAGTGGCCGGCAGCGCCCAGGAAGCCATGGAACTGTTCGCCGAGCACTCCGGCCGGTTCGACCTGGTAATCTCCGACATGACCATGCCGGGCATGGCCGGCGACATGCTGGCCGGCGAGTTGCGAAAGATGGCGCCCGGCGTTCCGATCCTGCTCTGCACGGGATTCAGCGACCGCAGCTTTACAAGGAAAGTGGAGTCGCTAAAGATCAATGGCTTTCTGACGAAACCGTTTCTTCGCGACGACCTGGCCGAAACGGTTCGAAAGGTGCTGGATGACGCCTCGGGTGATGCCCCCCTCACACGTTAAGGCTTCCTGCTCAAGTTTCGCACCCTCCACTCGGTGTAATCGCCTTGAAATACTCGGACACAACGTCGATATACTTCTCACATGACCTCAATACGAAGTACGAAACTTGAGTAGTCGTCGATTTAAATCGTGCCCGTTTGACACCCAATCGGATTTCTGCTAAACGCTTTGACGATTGCCATACAAATTTTTACATTCTCAATTTCAATCAAGGATATGTGAATCTTTCAACAAACAATATTTTCTGGGGAGGATTCTATGAGTGTAGGATGCAGTACCTATTGTATCGATTGCAATGAAGAGGCACCGGAGATCGGTGACGGCGGAATGATCGGCGACCCGTCGATAGAGGACAAACTGACATACCATGAAGATGAGGATTGGGGTGATTTTACCACCTATGCATTTGGATGGATATATGCCGGATTGAATGCGATAAACCTGATACCTTTCGAGGTAGAAGCTTACAGAGCGTTTCTCTTGAAACATCAAGGCCATAGAAAGTATCTGAGCATCGAGGGAAGCGACAGTGATCTCGAGAATGAATTGGATTGGGACAATATCAAAAAATTCAAATACGATTTCGATCCCCAGGATTTCATTATGGGAGGATACGAGATCCTCTGCAAGGACAACGGCGAATCATTTATAACCACTGATGACGAGTTGTTCAAAAGATTCGAACCGAATCGTCTAAGCGAGGAGAATATCAAGACGGTGATGCGAAAAATCTTCTATCAGGATGGTATTTACAGACGATTCCACCGTCGAAAACCGGACACTTTTCGAGCCTGAAAAATCTGAATGTGCCATTTTTCTTAAGATAACAAATAAATATCCGATTTTTTCTTTGTGCGTTTAGCCTGGAAATGCCCCAGGCTAAACGCACCGCCTTCCTTCCGTTCCTCAGGCTTGCTTTATCCAGCAGCCCATAAAACTGAAAGCTTGCTAACCTATTGAAATGATTGGTTAATTCGTCTTTCAATCATCTCGCGGATCATCCAAGCACCGCGCCTGTACATACTCAACTTCCAGAAAAAAAGTCAAAATCAAGAATTTTTCGGCCATATTGTGTTGCGTTTAGCATGGCAAAATCTATCTTGACATGTTGCGATTAGCATGGTACCAATCATGTCATGATTATTTCGAATGCTGGCAGGTCCTATTTTGAGTTGCTTGAGTCAAAGGTTTCGCAAGCCATGGCGAAATCAGGCAGCCGTACGCCCTATTTTCTGGAGGAAGATCCGGTTATTTCAAGCTATGAGCTTGTCAGAGAGGTGTGGCTTGCCGGTTCCCCTATCAAGACGGCATGTCTCCGACACGGTTTTTCCCGATCCCGTTACTACGAGAAAGAAGATCGGTTTGTGAAATATGGTCTTGCGGGACTGTTTCCGGATATTAAAACCCTTCCAATTCCCGGGGAACTGGAGCGATTGGTCGTCATGGTCGCCAAGGCGCGACCCAGTCTGTCCCGGCAGGCCATAACGAGGATAGCCGAGGCGGTTCCCGTGACGAAAAAGGCCGCAAATATCGAATCCGTGTCGCAAATACTGGCATCTCACGGCAGATCCTTGTCCAATCGGCCGGCCGATGTTGAATTCTGGTCTCGCATACAGCGGACACTCGGTCAACTGAATCGAATAAAAACGTCTTCGATTAAGGGGCGGAACAAGAAAGCGAGGGGCAATACGTTTTTTCGCGACAACGATCCCTGCCATAAGCGCCTGGAATTTTTAAGAGAAATTTTTTACAACCCGTCGGCGGGGATTGGAGAATTCGGCTTGCGATTCGGCATATCTCCAACCAGCTATTATCGTATGATCAAGGACTATCGAATCTTTGGACCGTGGGCCGTGATTCCCGGCAACCTTCCGGGCAAGGAGGCCATGGCCGGCGAAACGGAACTTGAAATCATTCTGAAGAAGCTCGGCAACCCCGGCTGGTCGGGTCAACAGATGGTCAAGCTCCTGAAATTGCGCTGTTCAAGGTATTCCGTCAACAGGGTGTTTTCCCGATGGGGATTGTCGGACGCGAATCGCGCTCCCGTGGCGCTGGATCGTTATTGCGCCGCGGACTCCCCCGCCGAGGAACCGTTTGTTCCAATAAAATCCGCTTATCATCTGTACAGTGAAGCGTCCCTTTTGGAATCCCGTCGTATAAACAGGCATTTTGAACTGCTATGCCGGAAAATGTGCACCCATGCCTATTATTTATGCGATCCCGGACCTTTGATTTTTGCTCAGTTTGTAAACGATCTCGGGATCGTCCAGGCAATGGAGAGCTACGGACCCGCCCGATTGCGAGGAAAGGATCTCAGTAATCTGGCATTGTTGAATGTATTCCGGATATTAGGCGGGTATCGACGCATCAATCATTTGAGTGACAATCGGGACCGATCGGTTGCCTTGGCCAGCGGGCTTGGAATGTTCGGAACGCGTTCAAGGTATTACGAGGACACGCTTGAATTCAAATTCGACCAGATTCATTCCTTGCGTTGCGATCTGATAAGCCGTGCCAAGGAGCTGGGTCTCGTCGAAGGGAAGAAGATTGCTTTCGATTTCCATTTTAAAAAGTTCTTTGGCGAGCATAGCAGAGAAAAAGGACTTGGCAAAGGCCCCGACAAGGCCGGCGATTTGGTTCCGGGATTCAGGCCGCATGTGACCTGGGATTTGGTCGCCAATACGATTCTTTCGATGAATTACTACCACGGAGGCGTGAGAGCCCCCGGCATCCTTGAGCAGTATTGGGAGGAACAGATATTCCCGCTTTTCGATCCGCGGGCGATCAAGGAAATCTATATGGATTCGGAGTATACCAAAGAAGCAAGCTTTCGGTATTTCAAGCAGGATCGTTGCCCGAACGGGGATGTGTTTATTTGCCTGAAGAAAAACAAACAGATAAAAAAGCTTATCGCGCCTGCCCTGGAAGAGGCGCAAGGCTGGGAAAAACACGACGAGCACGACGAACTGAAATTCATTGACGTGACGCTTCCCAAAACAGGACTTCCGTTGAGGATCGTTATCCTGAGGGACCTGGAAACAGGAAAAAGCATAAGATGTTTTGGCAGTACGAATATCGATCTGGCGCCGGAGGATATGCTTCGGAAATACAGGTATCGCTGGTTGATCGAAAATGGCTTGAAGGATTTGGTCTACAGCTATTTTTTAGACGAAATATACGGCCATGATCCCCAGAAGGTGGAATTCGAGTTCTACTGCGCTATGATCGCGAGGCTGACTTACGAATATTTTCTCAAAGAACTGGGCGGCGAACACTACCACCACCAGGACGGCAACAAAACAACCCTTCAAAAGATGCGCAATCTACTACTTGAAAAAAGGAACTTCACCTTGGAACAGGATTCGAATAACAATTTTGTGGCAACTTTCCTTGACAGCAGCGGGAACGATTTGGAGAACCAAGTAGCATCCATGCTCGCCAAAAGAATGGAGCAAGGCAAAAACAAGGTGCTATGGTGGAACAATCGAGGCTTGGTCCTCAAGTTTAAAAACCAGTATGAATCTCGTCAAGTGTCCGGCAGAGGTTACGGAAAAGTGTCCGGAAAGGAAGGGTAGAATCGTCTGATTTACGATTACATCGTCAATACCGGTTTCAGCATAGGTCCGTATGAAGACCTGGGGCGATTGGAAAATTTTTTTCGCAATAACGGCGACAAGGAGCTTTGGGTTCGGATCGCCGAGACTCCGGAAGATAGAACGGGCTATTCCAGGTCCGTAATATTCCCGTGGTATTTGCACCCATCGGAAAATCCCGAACAAGGGAAATTTTTGGATCGATACAGGAAATAGAATTGCATCGACCCATATCCCAGTTCGACTCAATCCGATGATCGAATCTCCAGGTTTTCGACAATCATTTCACCGTCGCCGATTTCAAGGCCCGTGACCATCGATACGCCAGTCTTGGTCTGATAATCGGCGTCGTCGTACCCGCAGTCCAGTTGCACAAAGCAATTGGCGTTTAAAGAAATCGACTCCGCATAATCGTCTTTGACTACCTTTATAGTATTGTTCACGCCTGTTTCCACCAGGCCGAGGGCATCCTGAATCGTATTTTCGCACGGCTCGTTCCCGTTGCAATTGCCGGGCGCTTTCTGCACGTAAATGATCTTAACCGTCGCCTCGATGCTGGCGATCACGTCCGCCTGCAGCCGGTACAAGTCCGCGATGCCCAGCTGGGTGTACACGTCGCCTCCGTAGGCGTCGTAGCCGAACCCATCGTTGTCCCCATACGCGGCGCTCAAGGCCCTGGCCGCCAGATTGCGGTTCCACCCGGTCTTGCTGGAAAGCAGGTTGAGCAGTTCGCAGAGCTGCTGGGAAAAACGCATGCCCTTCATTCGAACGGTGGCGATTCGTCCGTCGAAATTGCCGTGTCCGGGCACGTCGTCTCCGGACATCAGGATCGACAGGGTCGCGTCCTGCCCGCCCCCGTCGTCGCCCTCGGCGGTGGTCCAGTTGTCGTCGTAGTTGGTCCAGTAGGGAAGCCCGCCGTCGAGGCCGTGGGACCAGTGCTCCAGAAACTCGGCCGCATGGTCTTTCAACGGAGAGGTCCTCGCCGGGCCGGTCCCGTACCACCAGCGGCTTTCGTCCAGACGCTCCGTGTACCGGCGATAACGGTCGTGGCGGTGGTTCCAGTCCTTGCCGTCGCCCTGCACGCGCAAGTTGCATATGCCGGAGAGCTGCCCCCAGTTCTGGCTCCAGCGCGTGCTGGTGTCGATTCTCCATTGAAAAGTCTCGCCGGTCGCCCCCGCCGCCTCCCACCCCTGCTTGCACAGTCCCATGAACCACGCGTCGGCACGAAAATCGTCGGCTACGTACTGCTCCTCCAGGGTCCACAGCGAGTTGGTGTTGGAATAGGTCCTTTTGTTGTTCAAATAGAACTGGAACGCGGTGGTCCAGTCGTGATCCAGAGCGTACTGGGCGAACTGCCGCCAGACATTGACTGTCCCGGTCGCGTATCCGGCGGGAAACGCCTCCATGACATCCGGGGATTCGAGCCAGAAGGTCTGGATAGAGCTGCCGCCTGCGTCCACAAGGCCGTTCCAATAGGCGTGCCCCATGCCGGCGGCGTCGTACCCGTAAGTCGCATCCGCGATGCTCACAGGCCACGCCTCGGATCCGGTGGTGTAGAAATCGGCGATGGCCGTGTTTTCCCCAGGTCCGTGGTACGGGTATTGGGGATGGTCCGACGAAAACGCGGTCCCGTCGAAAAAGGGACCGTAGTTCGCCGCGAACGTTGTCCAGTCGTCGATCCGCCTGGTTGGCCCCGCGCCGCTAAGCTCCGGGGCGCGGTCTTCGGTCACGGAACCGTTCCAGCCGTACGGAAGCGTGTTGGGGACCATGCGATGCTTGTGGCAGAGCTGGAAGACCTGGTACCGGGAGGCCTCGCTGCTCCATTTGTTCCCGTAGCCGTTCAGATCGACGAAAAACGTCGGACGGTCGGGCAGTACGGTATCGTAGAGGACCAGTTTCAGCTGGATTGCGACCGGGTTCGAGAGCTGGTCGCAATCCAGGGTCAAGGTCCCCGTGTAGGTTCCCGGGGCCGCGTCGTCCGGAGCGTACACGTCGGCCCAAATGCTTTGAAAAACCCCTCCCTCGTTGTTTTCGCTCGGGATGTCGAATTGGGAGGCGAACGGCGAAAACAAGGGAATGGCGGGGTCCGGGTACTTGTCTCCAGTACCGACGTAGTGCAGCTTGAAAAACTCGATATTTTCCGCAGCGCCGATGGAACCGCCCCCTGGACAGGAAAGGTCGGAGGCGCTCAGGCTCACGTTGGTCAGGGAGGAGACGAGCCTTTGCACGATCACTTGAAACCCCACGACCTGATTGCGCGCCGCGCGCAGGGTCACCTTGTTCTCCCCGCTGTCCCAGACCGGATTGGCCTTCTTGTAGTCGTCGCCCGAAGTTCCGGTATAGCCGTCCTCCATGCGATTTCCGGTCGCAGGATTGACCTTTGCCAGCTCGGAACACGCCCAATAGTTGAGCTTGCCTTCGGCACCCAGAATGCTCTTGCCGGCCGGGTCCGGTTCCGAAAAATCCCCCTGGGCGAAAACAGGGGTCGAAACCGCAGCCGGAAGAGACAGGCTCGCAATGACAGCGTCGGCGCTGTTGCCCACCTTGTCGTAAGGCTGGACCCAGAAATTGTAGGTTTCTGCCGGATCGAGGTTTTCGATCAGAAGACGGTCCGTTCCCCCAGGCGGTCCCGGACGGGGGATTCTCCATCTTTCCACGTCGGTGGCGGTCCCGAAATCGCCATGGGTCGCTTATCGCACCGTGTAGCCGAAAGCCTTGCCGTCGTCGGGATCGCTCGGAGCGCCGAACGACAGGACCACTTCGCCGTTCCACTCGCCAGCCGACGCCACAAGGTCGGACACCTCGCCCGGAGGCGTTTCGTCCGTCTGGGAATATGTCTTGATATAAAGCCGGGGCTGTACCGAGGCGTTCTGCTCGGAGGAATACACCCGCAGGTTGCCGTTTTCCGATCCGAACCGGGGATCGGTGACCACGATGCCGTAATTGTCCTGGACCATGGCGTAGACAATGGACGGGTCCAGCTTCATGGCGATCCAGTCATAACCGCCGGAGTTGTACTGCCGGAAGGTGTCGCTGTGCTTGTAGCCGAAGGAAACCAGGGTCCCGAAATTTCCGAAGGACGCCGTGCTGAAATCGCTTCCGACAAAGGTCCATTCCCCGTCCGGATAGCTTCTCCATCGCCAGCAGGGCTCCCCGTCCGAGACGGTCGAACCCCATCCGCCGCCCTCGGTCCACTCCGCATTGATCGTGGAAACCACAAGCGAATTGATGACCGACCCGCTGGTCAGACAGAGATGAAGCTCGGCTTCTTCCACGACCGCGCCGGAGTAGGCGGACAGGTCCCACAGGAAGCCCGATGGATCGTCGTATCCCTTGAGCCTTACCGAAGAGCGGGCGCCGTTGTTGAGAAACCATTCGGTATTTTCGCCGGTTTGTCCGCTCGGGCCGTCGTAGAACGCGAACTGGTTGTCCTCGGAATTGAGAACCACATCCACGTCCGCAGCGCCCGGATCAAGCCAGGCAGGACATGGATTCGCCACCAAGACAATTACGCCAAAAACCAAGATGCATGAAACAATCCGCATTGACTCCTTGAAATCCCACATATTCTCTCTCCCCTTTTTCTTTTCAAGCGGGGCTTGGTCCTTTGTTCGGCCATCCCCTCCCCGCTTCGTCCGCCTCGTTCCCACGCTTCGCGTGGGAATGCATACCAGGACGCTTCGCGTCCGCTCCGCCCCGAGACATCGCCGAATCAAGCCCTCCCCCCTGCAGTACTTATTTCAAAAAATAAAAATTATCCGTCAAGGAAGTCGATTCCCACGGGATTTGCCGTTCCCCGGTGACCTCTATCACGTCTTTGCGAACTCTTTGAAACAGTTCCAGAATGCTGATACTGGGGGTCCCGATATGCTTCAGCAAAGAGGAGGTATAGGGACTGTGGTTGTCGCGGGAGGTGTCGTCGAAAGCCACGGTACCCGGAGCGGTCGCATAGGCGATCAGGGTCCCCGACGGCGCGGTCATGGCCGCGAGTCCGCTGCCGGCCGAACTTCTTGTCCATCCCCTTTCGAACGGGTTGTTCCGGCACGCGTCCAGAATGACGATGTTGACGGCGCAGCCCGCGCCTTCCATCTCGGCCAGTATTCGCCCGGCATTGACGCACTCGTATTCGACCTCGCTTTCCGTACTCGGTTTGGCATCGACGGGCATCAGGTAGTTCTGGCCTTTTGCCTGGATGCCGTGCCCGGAATAGAAAAACAACCCCGCGTCGGAACCTTTCAGGCGCTGGCCGAACCCGTCGATCGCCTCCTTCATCGCGCGCTGCGTAATATTTTCATGGACGGTCGCGTCAAACCCCAGACGCCGGACCGCCTCCGCCATCGCCCGGGCGTCGCTGACGGGATTTGCCAGCGGGGCGGATGCGTAATCGCCGTTTCCGATCACAAGCGCGACCTTTTTCTCCGGTTTCTCCGGTTTCTCCGCTCTTTTCGCTTTCTCCGGTTTTCCAGCGGCGGCTTCGACCGAGACAAGCGCCCCCTGGGTTACGAGAAAGTGATCGATCTCGATTCCGATATTGCGGACAATCTTGAACCCCGCGAGGTCGCCGAAGAAATTTTCGAACGGAGCGTCGCCGATATGAACGTCGTTTACGAAAAACCTTGTTGTCGTTTTTTCTTTTCGGATCGCCACTTTGTTTTCGGAATTGAAACGATTGACCGCGTCATTGCTCTCCCATTCCTTCAACTGGCGCCATCCCTCCCGCGTTTTCTTTCCGTAAAAGCACGCTCCCGTCCCGCGTATCCCGAAAAAATAGTAGCTGTCGCTTTCTCTCGAACCTCCCCAGACGATCCCGTACGCCCATTCGTCGGGGCCTTTCACTTTCTTTAAATCGGCTTCTATTTGAAAGTCCCTATTCGGATCAATGTCTATCTCTTTCAGCGCAAACCATCGCCCCTTTCTCCCTCTATGCTCGAATACGAACTTGCCGTTCGCGATCTTTTTCGTCACAAGCCGATTTACGTCCTGCCGCCAGCCGTGCCTGTTACTCGATGATCAAGTTTTTTCCGCCGACCGGACCGAGGCGACCGTCATTCCGGGCGCAGCGCAGCGAAGACCCGGAATCCAGGAGATCCGCAGAAGCGCATGGATTCGATGCTTTCGGGGGAACGACAAAAAAAACTTGATCATCGAGTGTTATCGACGAAGGAATCCTCGAATACGGTTTCGCATCGGACCTCTGCCGCTATCGATGCGCCGAAAAGCAACGCCGTTAAACAAACGATGACGATAGTCTTCATAATGCAAAGTTCCTTTTTAGATATGACCAATTCGAGCCGAAAGCATACCCTGTTTCTTAACCAGACAGTCCCGTCAGGGACGACAGACAATAGCCCGGCAATTCATTGCCGGGGTCGGACCGCCGCCGCGTCCCGAGTCCCGTCAGGGACGATAGAAATACTGATTATAACGGATTTGGGGGAGCAGGCGTAGGTTGGGTTGAGCGGGCTTCCATGTTGGGTTTCGCTTGCAGGCTGCTTGCATCGAGTACCTTCCAATCGCATTTTAAAGGAAAAATCAGCGAAACCCAACAATCAGCGACGCTCAACCCAACCTACGTTTCAGCCTCACCCCCAAATCCGTTATAATCAGCAGAAATAAAAGGGCAGGCAATGGGGCTTTCCGCCTGATCTGCGAGAAACAGGGAATGCCCCCATTCGAACAGGTTAAGGCATCCTAAGCCAACGGAGGGGGCGGCGGCGGCAGTTCCCCTCGTTCCAAGGCCTCGCGAGCGGCCCTCACCGGAATTTGGGCTTCGCATGGCACACCCACCTGGCACAGCCCGCAGCCATAGCCCTCGAACCCGTACGTTGCTTTCACGTGTTCCCTGGACCGGACAAGGTGCAGACGGCACTTCTGCTTGTCGTGCCCCGCCTCGGTGATCGCCCGGGCGGGACAACGGTCGATGCATTTACCGCACGTGCCCTCCGCGAAAAAGAGGCAATAGGCGCGATGGTCGGAATAAGGCCGAGGGGTGGGTTCCAAGGCGATGCGCGCCACCACCGAGCCCGCGCGAATGGCCTTGCCCCGGGCGGTGATCAGCCCGTCGCACAGCCCGAACGTGCCCAGGCCCGCCGCATGTGCAGCGTGGCGCTCCGACCAGGAAGACGCGTACGAAAAGCGTTGGGATTCGACAATGGTCCAGTTCGGGACCAGCATCGGCGCCACGGCCGCATACCCTTTCGCCTCGAGGCTTTCTACCACATGCCGGCGAAGCTCCACGTTGAACGCTTCGCCGTATACGCGAATGCGCGCCCAATCCTCCGACGGGTATTTCCGGGCCCGCCGGTTGCTCTTCCGGACCGCCGCCCGCTGCGGCAACACCCAGGACACGACGGTCAGGTCCCCCGGCTTCGCCGGATGCTCGGGCCGGTGCTGTTGAAACACTTCCCAAGGCGTCCAGTGGAACGCTCCCACGTACTCCTTGTATTGCTGCCAAATGGGATCGTCGCCCGATGCGAGGCCCACCAAGGCGCTGTCCCACGCAGGCTCTCCGGACTCTTTCCGCATGTTGTTCGAAGGGGAACCCGCAATGAATTCCCCGATCAAATCCCTAATCCAAGCGGCTGAAACCTCGCTGTATTTTTCCATAAAAAACCTCCTTGGAAAGCGGCCGAACGATTTCTTTCCTCACCCACGTAATGTCCGCCGGTCAAACGTTGACAATTGTTCGCATCTTAGCAGTTTTTCGAGCCGATGTAAAAACGCCGCCACTCGGCGCAGCCCGGAAATCGCATTGATTCCGTCGGCTTTTTTGGTCGATGGTCAACTTGGCCAGAGGTTGTTTATCGAAATAGATTTCCATAATTCGAGCCCTATGACAGTTCGGAGATTACCCAGACGACGCAAGAACTTCTGGGTTTCGTCATGGCGTTCGGAACGCTGGCCAGCCAAGGCGCTTTTCTAATTCCGGGGTTGTTTTCTTAAGATCAGTCGTCCTTCGTGCTCTTCGTGTCCTTCGTGGTAAAATTCATTGATTTTCAACCACGAAGAACACGAAGAACACGAAGAACACGAAGAACACGAAGAGCACGAAGAGCACGAAGAGCACGAAGAGCACGAAGAGCACGAAGAGCACGAAGAACACGAAGAGCACGAAGAGCACGAAGAGCACGAAGAGCACGAAGAGCACGAAGAACACGAAGAGCACGAAGAACACGAAGAGCACGAAGAGCACGAAGAGCACGAAGAGCACGAAGAACACGAAGAACACGAAGAGCACGAAGAGCACGAAGAGCACGAAGAGCACGAAGAGCACGAAGAACACGAAGAGCACGAAGAGCACGAAGAGCATGAAGAGCACGAAGAACACGAAGAGCACGAAGAGCACGAAGAGCATGAAGAGCACGAAGAGCACGAAGAACACGAAGAACACGAAGATATGAAATCCCCCAAATTTGTTATACTATATTGCCAACGGTCATATCCGGCCAGAATATCGATAGTTCCAGCCGCAGGAAAAGTCATTTTTTTGTTATAAAATCACCGACAGCGATTCCATGCGTCTTCATTTCGTTTTTTAGGAAACCCTGGATTGAAGAGTCGTTCGATTTTTCGATTCTCGGGCTTTCTCCGCAATACTCTTCATCCAACATATAATGCAAGATTCTCGACAAGGCGTCCAATTCGTAGAGGGTTCGGAAAAAAATCAAAGGATCGACATTGTTGACAACAGAAATCGGAATGCCGAAAGACCTCTCGACCGAAGCCGGCAGATATTGATAGTAATCTCCGAACTATTTTTGAAAAACGGCGTCGATTTGATCCAGAGGAGGTTTTTTCCCGGAATCACTCATTTTCAGAGCCGACCTGGTGCCTGAGAGTTTCGACGGCGTGGGGCTTGCCTTCCTTCTTGCGGGCTCTTTCCAGGGCTGCGAAAATGCGTTCCGCATTGGCAGGCGACCGAAGCAAGTGAGCGGTTTCGAGCAGGCCCGACAGTTCGTCGGCGGCAATCATGGCGATGTCTTCGAAACTGCGGCGCTTGGGCTTGGTCTTAACATCGGCCACTTTCAGGGACTATCGTCGCGGCGGTCGTCATTCCGGGGGGAGCGGCATGCACCCCGGGTGTCGATAAAACAGTTGGATTTCGTTGCTTCTGGGAATTTCCTGACTGGAACATGTAGCGTAGACCCGGAATCCAGGCTGCCGAATTTAGAGCCAAGCCCCGGCGCTTGATGATCACGACTTCGCGGTTGTTGGCGACCTCGTCGATCAAAGAAGCCAACCGCGTCCGAGCATGGGTATATGTTGTCTGAATTGTCATGGTGCCACCCCGTTTGTTGTGCCTGAAAACAGTGCGTTTCCTATTGGAAATGTCAATGCTGTCCCTGAACCGACACGATTTCGTCCAGTTCCTTTTCGATTTCCGAAAGCACGGCCAGCCGTTTCGAATCACCGGGCTGTTCCACCGAGGTTTCCAAGCCCGAGCGGACCGAGTCGAGCTGTTCCTGGGAATAGCTTTGCCATTGTTTCAAAAGATTGTCCCCGACCTCGTCGAACGCCTTGCAGGTTCGGGCGACCATGTCGGCCCTGATGTGGACGAACTGCTGGTTCAAGGACGCCTTGATTTTGTTTCTCAGGATGCCTGCGGCCACCGAGGCGGGGAGGATTTTGTTTAAAAACGGAATTTCGTTGGCCAGCAGGCGGACGATGACGCGGGCCAGGGGGCGGAACGGGCCGAACAGGACGAACAGGCTGAAGTCCAGGGCCAGGATTGCGAACGGGGGGACATTGGCCAGTGTTCCTCCGTCGAGGGCGAGGTCCCCTCCGAGTTCCGCCTGCCAGTCGTCCAGAAGCCCCATGCTCTTGACCTGGTGTGTTTCGGACAAAGCTTCGACGCGCTCCCGGATTTTTCCGGAAGTTTCGACGAAAAGCTTTTCGATGTCCTTTCGAAGCTGCGGGGAGGATGCGTTGAGACGGTTTTGCAGGTCCCCCATGTTGTCGCATCGGTCGAAGCCCTCCACATAGGAGGCGGCGATCCGGTCCAGGCCCCGCTCGATCTCGACGACCATATGCCGTCGGATTTGCCCGAGATCGTCTCTGAGATGGGCGGAAAGAGTCTCCTGTTCTTCCCTGATCTTCCTTTCCCTGGTTTTGAAGTCGTCCAGGAGCTGCCTTCGCTCGGTTTCGCTTTTTCCCAGGGCCGCGATTTCCGTAGAACAACGGACCTTGGCCAACCGCACCTGGTTTTGCAGGACCCGGCTCGCCTTTTCCACCCTCGCTGGGCGGACGTTTTCCCTGATGAACTCGATGATCTTTTCTTCCAAAGCCGCGATGCCGATGCTGTCGTCGGAGTCGTCGTCGAAACGCTCGAACGTCCTTCCTCCGGCCGGGACTTTTTCGCCCAGAAGCCCCCCGATGACCGAGTCCACGACCTTGCGGCCGTCCTTCTCGCGCGCTTCGCCCCCGTCGATTCGGTCGCGCATAGCCGCCCCGTCGTCCGATTCCCCCGGGCGGTCCCGGATATCGACCATCTCCACGGGAATGTCGCCGTGCCCGATGCCCGCCAGCTGTCCTTTGATGGCGTCCACGAGCTTCTTTCTCTGCTGGGCGGAGAGCGCGCCGATGTGCGGGTCATAGGCAATAACGGTCATCACGCGGGTGATGCCTTCGCTGAGTACCCTCCCGGTGAGAAACTCCAGCTCGATTTCGGAAAGCTGTCGCGCGGTGGTCAGAAACAGCACCAGGTCGGATTCGGGGATGACCCGGTACGTGGTGGCGATCACTGCCTCGTTGATGGAGTTGATCCCCGGCGTGTCGAAGATGGTCAGCCCCGCCAGGTGAGGGGAGGGCCACCCCAGTTTCACGCGGGAAATTTCCCCCGCCAGACGCGCCCGCTCCCCCGTGGACGGCGCCGACGTGTGTTTTTCGATGTCCTCGGGGGTCGGATCGTAGATTCTGAACGGCTCGGCTTCCTCCCCGATCTCCTCTACCTGCTCTTCTGCACCGTTTTTAAAAGGGTTGGGCTTGGTCGCCGTCTTTTTCTCGTAGGGCGCGATCTCCAGGTACTTGTCCCGGCTGTAGGAGATTTCCGTGGGCACGGCCGTGGCTTCCATGATGTCGGTGAACAGGATGTCGTCTTTTAGGAACACCTTGTTGATCAGCGTCGATTTGCAGGTCTTGAACTCGCCGACCACTGCGATCTTGTAGGTGTCGGCGGCCATGGCCTCCGATTCTTGCCGCAGCCTCTGCGCAAGGTCCTCGTAGCCCGCCTTCCCCATGAGCCGTATGGCCTGTTCGAATCGATTCTGCATGTCGTCCTTTCTCCGTAATGGATTCTGGTTGCCCTGAGATGGGCAGGTTTGGTTCGACGGCCCTGGGTGTTGGGTTTCGCTTTTCTAATCTAACAAGATCGATTTCAGAGACTGTCTTTCAGGTAAAAAAAAATCGCGAAACCCAGATTGCGGGAACGCTCAACCCAACCTACGCGAACTCCCCGTGCCACATCGAACCGGGACCAGACCAGGATGGTCTGGTTGCCCTATGGCAAGCTCGATTCCAACTGGCTCAGGGCCAGATGGAATGACTGGATCAGCTCGGACTTGTCGCGGATTCTTCCGATGGTGGAGGCCAGCAGGGTCCCGCGGCTGGAAAACAGCAGGGTGCGCCACTCCTGCTCGGATTCCGGGGCGAAGCACAGGCGCACGCGGCAGTCGCGCATGAAGTCGTCGGCGATGCGGCGCGGCAGGTGTCGCTCGTTCTTCAGGACCGTCTGGATTCCCAGCATGGCGTTTCCGGCGATCTTTTTCAACAGCTCGCTGTCCTTTTCTCTCGAATCGGTCACGGGCGGATGGCGGTTGGTTTCGAACTGCGCCAGGCGCTCCGGCTCGCCGTTGTTGGCCGCCAGCATGTCGTTTAACCTGTTCCAGGCGGTCTCCTGGTCGTCCCACAGGGTCGGGTCGCAGAAGTCCACGGCAGGGCGAAGCTCGTAGCGAAGCACGTATTTAACGTTTCTAGGCAGTTCCAAGGCTTCCCGAAGCACCTCCACGATATGGCTGTCGGGCTTGCGGGCCTCGAAGATCTTCAACAGGTGCTCCAGCTTTTCCGCCGACGTCTTTCCCGAAAGCAGGCTGCCCAAGCCCGCTCTTTCCATCACCTCCACGATTTCGTCCTGCATGATGGGCCCGAACTCCTGGATTTCGTTGGACAAACGGTTGATGAGCCGGGAAAAATAGGTGCTGATGGACCGCATGCCGTGGGGTATCGGGTTTTCCCCCCGGTTTTTCACCACGAACTCCTCCAGGTCCCCGGCCGAGGAAATCTTGGACTGGATGGCCTCGGCGTCCTCGCCGAAGATGGAATACAGGGAATTTTCCGATTCCAGGATGCGCGGGTCGCTTACGATGTTCCGCGCGGACTCGTCCA
Source organism: Desulfobacterales bacterium (assembly GCA_963674505.2). Lineage (GTDB taxonomy): Bacteria > Desulfobacterota > Desulfobacteria > Desulfobacterales > SKZT01. The sequence goes on along the minus strand of CAXXIG010000001.1, from coordinate 1,858,254 downwards.
GGGACTTCACAAGGTCCGTCCAGAACCCCCGGTCGCGGTCGTCCTCGTACCAGTGGAACCACTTGTGGAACTCGTCGATCTCCAGCTCCTTGAGGCCCGCGTCCGACGGGCGGCTCTTGGACAGCGCGTCGCACACCAGGCGGATGCGGGCCTGGACATTCTTGAACCAGGTGGTGAACTCGTCCGCCACGGAGTCGTCCTGGTCGGCGAGCCGCCTTGCCAGGTGGTCGTTGACCGCATCCATGAGGGCGGCGGCATCTGTAGGCTTCACCGCTTCGAAGGGGCCGACGAAAATACGTTCAGGAACGCCGGCGTCGGTCAGGTATTTTCTATGGATCCGGATGTTGTCTGCGTCCGGGTCCACCCGCCGGTCGAGGTTCAGGGCGAAGAGCATGCGGTCCAGGAGGTTGATTTCATCCGGAAGGCGGGAGACGGAGTCCCAGAAATTGTGGAAGTTTTCGCCGGGCGAGGGGGTCGCCCCCGGCCTGCTGGCGACCACGAGCAGGTCGGTCTCCGACGCGATGGCCGACAGGGTGATGTCCCTGGCGCGACGGTTGGGGTCGTCCACGCCGGGAGTGTCGATCCATCTGAGATGCTCGGAGCCCCCGGAGAACTCGGTGAAAATCCGGCAGACCTTGGCGGCGGACACACGCGCCAGCCGCTTTCCCCGAAGCTCGGAATCGTCGCTTTGGCTGTCGGCGTCGGACTGCTTGTAGGACACCCATTCGGTCAGCTCGGCCAGGGGGCGGTTCGTGACCGCTTCCCGTCCCAGGTTGGCCCGGCATTCCTGAAAATGGTCCCGGAGCTGCTTCAGGTCTTTCAAGAGCTTGTACGCGGTGGTCCCTCCCGGAAGGTCCATAAGATCCGGCATTTTCATATCCACGAACTGCGAGGCGGTCTGGGGCGGCGGAAAACTGTCCCGGCGGTCTGCGGGAAGAGCTTCTGCGACCGTCTCCAAAACCGGCCTTACCACGCGCTCCAGAAACTCCTCTTCGGTGTAGAATTCGATCTCGAAATCGGAGCGCCCCTGGGCGTACAGGATTTCGCAGCACACCGCCGTGCACCGTTCGTCAAAGGCCGGAAGCGCCTCGATCCCGGTGAGCGAGCGCAGAAACGTGGTCTTTCCGGCCTTTTCCAGCCCCGCGATGGACACCGTGACCAGGCCGTTGGCAAACCGCCTGTGCCTGATTTTCACCCGGTCGCGCAGAAGGTCCAGCTCTTCGGCGATCTCCTCGATGTCGCGCCGGGTCTTTTTCATGTCCGGCGCCTCGATTTCGTCCAGGCGGCCCAATATGTCGGATACGTCCCGGAGTCTGCCTTTCAACCCGACGCACGCATCCATGATGTTTTCCAGCACAGGGGCCTTTTGCATCCGATTGTCCACAATGCTGCGATTTAGACTGGGAATGTCCATATAACCGTCTCCTTCCGGTTTGGAAAAAATTAAATTCGATACCGTTTCACTCGAATCTACGAACTTGCTCTTCTTACCACCAACGAGACGTGTTTCGCAAGCCTTGGGAACGGCGGCGACGAATGTCGCCGCCGACAACGAAAAATTCACTGCCACCACCACTACTGCGGCAGCAACAACCTGTGGTGATGAAAATCATCCTATTCTAAAGGGTATCTTTTCTGTCGGAATTTGTTCCTTCTGCAATCTGCCACGGGCTGGTTCGGGAGGGGTTTGGTTTTAATTTCGGCCGGCTTTTTAACCCATGAACCCCTACCACAACGTGGATTCCGGGTCTCCGCAAGCTCCGCCCGGAATGACGGAGTTGGTTTGCCGACGTTAAAACCAAGCCCGTTCGGGAGCGTAGAGTACCAGGGTCGGTGGGTTGAAATCCGGCGTTCGGGGCTGGTTCAAAGTTTGTTTACGCCGTGCCCTTCGAGCTTGTACCAAGCCCAACCCACCGTTTCCCGACCCGCCGAGGTGTCATTCGTTCGAAAAAGCGGCGAATTGGCGCGAAGAATGGTGGGTTGGACTCCGCGCAAGATTGTCGGGCTATCCTGTTAAAGAGAAGTTGGATTGGCGACAACATCCGGGCATCGACCCACCCACCCTACGATCCCGAACCAGCCATTTGCAGATTGCCGCGAGGGGGAACAAATCCAGACAGAAAAAAATCTCTCGAAATTGGATAATTTTCATCTCTCCAGCAACAACCCCGTCATGCCGCCATTCGCGCACTTGGCTTTCATGGGGTTTTGGAGACGCCGGCCTTTTGCTATTTCAGCCTGGCGATCACCCGGCTGTCCTTTCCCTCGATGTGCGGGGTCTGGGAGAACTGGCTGAGGCGTTCGGCCCAGTAGGAAACCTCGTCCCCTAGGTAGGTTTTCATTTCGCCCATGGTGATTTCCCGGTTGGTATCGTAGTCTGCCGCGCCCTGGAGCCCCCGGAGGAAGAAGTACGTGAAGAGCCCGTGGCCCTTGGCCTCGTGCCAGGCTGCCACCTGGTCGTTTTTAGCGGCGCAGAAGAACGCCGTGTCCCGGGCGACCTGGGGTTTCAGGTCCTTGATGTAGAGTCCCTTGGTCGCCATGAACGGCCCCGACGGCGCGTTACCGGAAAAGCATGCGTCCAAAAACACCGTCTTTGTTTCCACGGGAAGTTTTTCCACGATGTCGTTGAAAAGGTCCAGGGAATAGCACGTGGTCGCCACGGACTTGGCCTTGGCGTTGACCGGGACCAGGAACGGCGGGCGGTCTTCGATGGGAGGGGCGCCGTGTCCGGAGTAGTAGACGAAGACTTCCCGGGTGCGTTTCCTTCCCGACTTGCGGATGTACCGGTGGAGGTCCCCCGGGACGAACTTTCCCTTGTAGTCGTAGCTGCCGAAGATGGAGTTGAAGTCCGTGAACTCGGCGTCCTTTTTGAAGATGATGTTGTCCGGATGATAGCCCAGGGTCGCGACCAGGTATTCGCGCATGGTGTCGGCGTCGCGCTCGGCGAACTTGACGTCCGCAAACCCCTTGTCGTAGCGGCCGTAGTTCTGGTTTCCGATCACGACCGCCACGTCGTAGGGCCTCTTGTCGGCCCCTTGGGGTATGGATGAGTCCACGTCCGCGGCGATGGTCTCTGTCTCGTCCACCTCGGGCGTTTTGTTTCCTTGCTTCAGCTTTTTTTCAGGCGGTGGCGGCGGCAGGGTCGCCTTTCCCAAGACCATGTCGAGCGTTTCGTCGTAGGCGGCCTGGAACCGGGCGTCGCCTCTCCATTTGCGCTTGGCCTCGCCCAGGACGTCCAGGCATTCCCGTCGGTTTCCGCACTTCATGTGCGCCTTGGCCAGGGTGATATGAAAGGCGGGGCTCTCTATTTCCTTGCCTTTGGAAAAATCGGCGGCCTTTTGCGCCAGCCGGAGCGCTTCCCGCAGATCGCCGCCGTTTTCCAGGACCAGGTTCGCCAGGTTGTTCAGCCAGACCGGGTTGTCGGGCGATTTTTCCACGGCCTTGCGCAGGTAGGTCTCCGAAGGGCCGGGCTGGCCCGATTCGTAGTAGGCGTTGGCCACATTGTAGGCGTAGGCCGGGTTGTCCGGGCATTCCCGCCAGGCAGCGACGAACTGCGCCAGGCCGGTCCTATGGTCGCTTTCGAAGGTTTCGAAGGCCCTTTTGGCCAGGTCGGATGCGATGGTGCAATCTCCGGCAAAGGCGCTCGCCGGGGCCGCGATCAGTACAAGCAGCAGGGAAACGTGTTGAAAAGTCCTCTTCATAATTATCTTCCTTTCTTGGCTTGGCACCCGTTGCTCACGGTGAATTTCAGGTCCACGGCGCCGGCCTTGCCGGCCGCGTTCTTCAATACCTTGTACACCCGGCTCACGTCCGCGCCCGATATGCCGAAGTACGGCGTGTGGCTGGTTTCGGGAAGAAAAGAGAAGTCGAGCTTCTCCCGGGAGGAGACCACCATGACGGTCTCCTGGACAGGCAGGTGCTCCTTGCCTTCCTCCAGGCAGGTGTAGACGCCAAACTGTTTTTTAAACTCCTCCGGCGGAAACGCGGTCCTGCCGGTCGCAAGCGGCAGCGGTTCCCGCTGATAGGCGTTGGGCCACAGCAGCCACGGGTCGGCGTCGTTGGCGAAGTACAGCACGTACAGGTAGTTGCCGGGCTCCGTTTCGATGTCCAATGTCACCGCCGACTCGGGAGGGTAGCACGGAGGGGTGCGGTCCAGCCGGGCGGAAAGCTTCGGGCCTTCGTCCTCCTGCTCGCCGAAGACGGTATCCCACTTGTGGAAAAAGGCGTTCGACCGGACCAGGGCGGAGAAGTTCTCCCAGCCGGGCGAAAGGTCCTCTTCCCAGGTGATTCCCTCCACGTAGCCGCTGTCGGCCACGCGGTAGGCGCGGATGTCCAGCGCGATGCGATGGGGCAAGCCTGCCGATTCCGGCGGAAGGATGCGATACTCCCCCACCACCAGCACCTGGGCGTAGCCCTGCCGCCACATCTCGGTTTCCGTGACGTCGGTGACCTTGAAGCCGAACGTGCGGATGTCGTCGATCATGATGACGATGTCCTTGCGCACCTTGACCTTGGCCCCCGCGTCGTCCAGGGCGTCCTCGATCCTGCTCCTCCAGCGGTTTCCCAGCTCGGTGACGTCCCTGGTCAGCGCGTCGTACACGCAGGCAACCGCCACGGTCTCGCCCGGGCGCAAGTCCGCCACGATATTTTTCATTTCCCCGACGAATTTTTCGCGCGACTTCGAATCTCCCCGGCCGAACAGGGAAAAAGCCGACGCGGGCGGCTGGGAGGAACAGGATGTCAAAAAGATTGCCAGAACCGAAGCCAGGATTGCCTTGCAGATAAAAGGAACGGGAAGTTTTTTACCAGCATTCATCGTTCATACCTCTTTTGCAGCCAGTGTTAAAATCTCGGGCTTCTGGGAATAACGGATTTGAGGGATTGAATATCTTCGTGCTCTTCGTGCTCTTCGTGTTCTTCGTGGTAAAAGCCTCGGTCCTTGATTTTCAACCACGAAGAACACGAAGAGCACGAAGAGCACGAAGGCGATGGCTTTTTGCCAATATAAAATCCCAAACCCGCTATAATCGGTTTTGGTTCATCGCGGATTTGTGGGAAAAGGCGTGTCGATGGTAACCAGACCATCCTGGTCTGGCATGCCTTGGCTTCCAAGCGGCGGCATATTCGCGATACGAGACCAGAGCTGGAAGCTCTGGTTACCTTTGCCGCTCCCCACAAATCCGCGATGAACCTCGGTTTTTCTGGTTATAACGGATTTGGGGGAGCGGCAATGCGTAGGTTGGGTTGAGCGGGTTTCATGTTGGGTTTCGCTTGCTTCCCAACCGTTTCGCGCGCCGTATCTGTTTGTTTGATAGAATTTCGTAGCGAAACCCAACAATTGACGACGCTCAACCCAACCTACATTCCACCTGGGGTGATGAAAATCATCCAATTTCGGGAGATTTTTTTCTGCCGGGATTTGTTCCCGTTCGCGGCAATCCGCACGGGCTGGTTTGGGATCGTGGGTGGGTCGATCCCCTGGCGTTGTCGCCAATACAACTTCTCTTGAAATGGATGGCCCGACAATCTTGCACGGAGTCCAACCCACCATTTTCCGCACCAGTTCGTCGCTTCTTCGAACGAATGACATCGAGGCGGCTCGGGAAATGGTGGGTTGGGCTTCGTACAAGCTCGAAGGGCGCGGGCGTTAACAAGCTTCGAACCAGCCCAATCGCCAAGGTTTCAACCCACCCACCCTACGCACCCGAACCAGGCCCCGCGATAGCTTGGCGGAATAAAACCAGGCGGAATTGCTGCGGCCAAACAGGGAGCCTTTTCATCACCCCAGTCGCAACCTGTGCGAAATATCGGACTGAGACAGGGAGGGGCGAGAAATGCCGCAGCGGAAAGGCGTCTTTCATTGCGCCCAAGCTGTGTTTTTCCGGATTGTCCAGCGCAATCATCCCGACAAAATTCCGCTATGAGCGCTTCTGCGTTTTGATTTTCTCCAGATAGGCCTCGATAACTTCCGGGTCAATGCCTTTCAGCAGTTGCTCGGCGCTCAAGCCTTTCAGCAGTTGCTCGGCGCTCAAGCCTTTCAGCAGTTGCTCGGCGATCAAGCCTTTCAGGCAATATTCGATGTAATGTCTTTTCTGCGGGTTTTCGGAAGGAAGGCTTCTCATATATTCCAGGAATTCCTCTTTGGTTATACTTTCCAGAAGCTCTTCCCTGAATTCCCTGTTGAAATCCTCCATGGTGTATGTCATGAACACCTCCTCTTCGAGATATTTTTTCGCAATGTTGTTGACGACGCGGCTTGCGGGGATTTTCCACTGGTAATTGCGCATGCCGAACGTCACTTTTTCCGGGGACGCGCTGAAAAGGAGCCACTGCAGATTGCGCTTGGCCTTGGGCACCTGGCCGGTCACGATGGTCCGGACATCGCGCACGCCCCATTTCAAATCGTAGACCCCCTTTGTTTCCAGGATCACCACGTCGAGAAGCTGCTGCTTCAGGGAAAGGTCCTTTTCGATTTCCACCTTGTATATCGTATCGTGGAAATAATCCGTCAGAGTCAGCCCGAACAGTCTATGCCATGCTATCATCTGATTCGTTTTGCCTTGCTATGAATGCCCCAGAGCTTTGATTTTCCTTAGATATTCCTCGATAATTTTCGGGTCCAGGACTTTGAGCAATTTTTCGGGTCCCAGGACTTTGAGCAGCTCTTCCGGGTCCAAGCCTTTTAGCCGCTCTTCGGGACCCAGGGCTTTGAGCAGCTCTTCCGGGTCCAAACCTTTTAGCCGCTCTTCGGGACCCAGGACTTTGAGCAGCTCTTCCGGGTCCAAGCCTTCGAGCCGCTCTTCGGGGTCCAGCCCTTTCAGGAACTTTTTCCGTTCCTCCTTGGTCAGACTTTGCAGGAGTTCTTCCCTGACCTCTCTGTTGAAATCTTCCATGGTGTATGTCATGAAAACCTCCTCATCGAGATATTTTTTCGCAATTTTGCTGACGATGCGGCTTGCGGGGATTTTCCACCGGTAATTTCGCATGCCGAACGTCACTTTTTCCGGAGACGCGCTGAAAAGGAGCCACGGCAGATTGCGCTTGGCCTTGGGCGCCTGGCCGGTCACGATGGTTCGGACATCGCGCACGCCCCATTTCAAATCGTAGACCCCGTCTTTTACGCGTCGGAATTCGCATCGTTTGAAGAGCTTCATCGGATATCGGACGCAGACCGCGTAGAGGCGAAAATCCTCCTCGGGCAGAAGCTCGTCGAAGGAGGGGCTCTCCTGTTTTCGGTAGTTCACGTAGTGCCCGGCCAGCTCCTCCACCGCCCAGTGGTCCAGCGTCTTGTCCGGGGACTTGAACGTCATCAGGTTGTGGATCGAAAGCTCCTCCAGGCCGTCCGGCACGACTTCCGGCAGCGGCGCGCCGCCCTCCTTTCTTTCCAGGATCACCACGTCGAGCAGCTGCTGCTTCAAGGAAAGGTCCTTTTCGATTTCCACCTTGTAGACCGTATCGTGGAAATAATCCGTCAGAGTCAGCCCGAACAGTCTGTGCCATGGTATCATTTTATTTATTGCACCTTATTATGAATGCCCCTGTGCTTTGATTTTCCTCAGATATTCCTCGATAAATTTCGGGTCCAAGCCTTCGAGCCGCTCTTCGGGGTCCAGCCCTTTCAGTAACTTTTTCCGCTCCTCCTTGGTCAGGCTTTGCAGGAGTTCTTCCCTTGTCTCCCTGTTGAAATCCTCCATGGTGTATGTCATGAACACCTCCTCGTCGAGATATTTTTTCGCAATGTTGCTGACGACGCGGCTTGCGGGGATTTTCCACCGGTAATTTCGCATGCCGAACGTCACTTTTTCCGGAGACGCGCTGAAAAGGAGCCACGGAAGATTGCGCTTGGTCTTGGGTACCTGGCCGGTCACGATGGTCCGGATATCGCGCACGCCCCATTTCAAATCGTAGACCCCCTTCTTCACGCGTCGGAATTCGCATTGCTTGAAGAGTTTCATCGGATACCGGACGCAGACCGCGTACAGACGAAAATCCTCCTCGGGCAGAAGCTCGTCGAAGGATGGGCTCTCCTGTTTTCTGTAGTTTACGTAGTGCCCGGCCAGCTCCTCCACGGCCCAGTGGTCCAGCGTCTTGTCCGGGGACTTGAACGTCACCAGGTTGTGGACGGAAAGCTCCTCCAGACCGTCCGGCACGACTTCCGGCAGCGGCGCGCCCCCCTCCTTTCTTTCCAGGATCACCACGTCGAGCAGCTGCTGCTTCAGGGAAAGGTCCTTTTCGATTTCCACCTTGTAGGCCGTATCGTGGAAATAATCCGTCAGAGTCACCCGAACAGCCTGTGCCATGGTATCATCAGATTAATTTCACCTTGCTACGAATGCCCCCGAGCTTTGATTTTCCTCAGGTATTCCTCGATAAATTTCGGGTCCAGTGCTTTGATCAATTTTTCGGGTCCCAGGACTTTGAGCAGCTCTTCCGGGTCCAAGCCTTTTAGCCGCTCTTCGGGTCCCAGGACTTTGAGCAGCTCTTCGGGTCCCAGAACTTTGAGCAGCTCTTTCGGGTCCAAGCCATTGAGCCGCTCTTCGGGGTCCAGCCCTTTTAGGAACTTTGCCCGCTCTTCCTTGGTCAGGCTTTGCAGGAGTTCTTCCCTTGTCTCCCTGTTGAAATCCTCCATGGTGTATGTCATGAACACCTCCTCGTCGAGATATTTTTTCGCAATGTTGCTGACGACGCGGCTCGCGGGGATTTTCCACCGGTAATTTCGCATGCCGAACGTCACTTTTTCCGGAGACGCGCTGAAAAGGAGCCACGGCAGATTGCGCTTGGCCTTGGGCACCTGGCCGGTCACGATGGTTCGGACATCGCGCACGCCCCATTTCAAACCGTAGACCCCCTTCTTTCTTTCCAGGATCACCACGTCGAGCAGCTGCTGCTTCAAGGAAAGGTCTTTTTCGATTTCCACCTTGTAGGCCGTATCGTGGAAATAATCCGTCAGAGTCAAGCCGAACAGTCTGTGCCATGGTATCATTCTTTGTCGATCCTTTTGCCCCCCTATGGTCCTCGAAAACGTCTCCGCACAATTCATTATTTGCCATTGGGCGCGTTCAAGTCAACGATTGTTTCGGGGAACAGTTTCGGTCATCGCCTGGATTCCGGGTCTAAAGCAAGCTCCGCCCGGAATGACGGTGTCGGTTGGCCGGCTTTATAACCAAAACCGGCGGTGTATCTGCGGAACGCGGATGCGAAGCGTTGGAACGAGGCGGAAAGGGTGATGGCCGAAATAAAGACCAAGCTTCGGCTTTTTGTTGAAAAAGGTGCAATTCTCGAAAGACCGGGAGGCGGCTTGGGTTGTCAACCAAGTTCCAGCGTTTCCAACACCCCTTTTCCAAATTCCGCCTTGAACGCGTTGTCCACCTTTTCGACCGGGTTGCTTCCCAGAAATCCCAGAAGCTCTTCGAGGGAAGCTTTTCGTTCGGCCTTGTCGGCAATTTCCTTCAACCCGAGGATTTTCGGCTCGATTTCGAAATACTTCATTTTCAAATCCAGGGGCAGCTGCCAGAACAGAAGGTAGCCCCTTTCCGGAAAGTCCACGCCCAGGATCCCGTAGCAGTAGTCCATGAAGCTTCTTTCGAGCGCTTTGCGGATTTCGACGATTCTCTCCTTGTTTTCCTCGGTATTGTCGAGGGCAAACGGTTTTCCCAGGACCTCGAAATACATTTTGATTTTGGGCTCGGTGCCCGAGGGGCGGACCGTAACCCGGACGGAGCGGGTGTCGTCCAGGTTTTCGAGATGAAATACCAGCACGTTTCTGGAGGCGGTGTCGGTGGGAGACAGGTGGGGCTGGGGGGGGCCGAGTCTGCGGTCGATCATCTTTGTCGCGACGAACTCCCCGAATTTTTCCACCGTATTGTTCCGGAAATGCTCCATGATGCTTGCGATCTGCTCGACTCCCTGGGCGCCCAGCAGGCGGATTTCGGTGAGGTAGTTGTGGCAGTAGCCGTAGCGGGAGTAGATGTCGTCGAGGAAATCCACCAGGGTCTTGCCGTTCTTTTTCTGTTCGGCGGCCAGTTCTGCGAGCCAGAGGGCCGCGCCTGCGGCGTCCTTGTCCCGGCAGTAGTCGCCCACCAGGATGCCGTGGCTCTCCTCGGCCCCCAGCACGAACCCGTCGCCCTTGCCGCCGCGTTCCAGCTTGTTGAGTTCCTCGGCGATGTACTTGAACCCCACCAGGAGGTCCCCGATACAGTTCACGTCGTTTCGGGCCGCGATCTCCGCAATCAGGGAACAGGTGACGTCGGTCTTGATCACCGTGCTGTTTTCGTTCAGGCGTCCGGCGGCCTTCATTTTGGAAATGCCGTACTCGGTCAGGAGAATGCCGATCTCGTTTCCGGTCAGAAACCGCCAGTCGCCCTCGTGCCTGGCCATGACGCCGATTCGGTCGGCGTCCGGGTCGGTGTTCATGATCAGGTCCGCTCCCGCCTGTTCGGCCGGGGCGTAGGCGGTGTCGAAGGACTGCTCCACTTCGGGGTTGGGTATGTTGAAGGTGACGTTTTCAAAAGCGCCGCTGAGGTTGGAGGTTTCGGGATCCAGGAGGATGTCGAAGCCTTCCGCCTGCAACGCGGGGTACACGGACGTGATTCCAGTGCCGTGCAAGGGGGAGTAGATAATTTTGACGCCCCTTTCCGAAGACAGGGATACGGCGCGGATGGCGTCGATGAACGCTTGATCGACGGAATCCGTCAGGGCTTGCACAAGCCCCTTCTCGGCGGCCTCGTCGTATGGCATGCGGTCGATGTGCTTGACGTTCTTGGTGACCTCGTCCACCAGGGCCTGGTCGTCGGGCGGGATGAGCTGGCCCCCGAAATGGTCGTAGACTTTTTTGCCGTTGTCGGTGGGAAGATTGTGGCTTGCCGAAAACATGTCGCCTGCGGCCGCGTTCAGATGCCGGATGGCGAAAGAGAGTAGGGGGGTGCTTCTGACGCCGTCGAACATGAACACCTTGAACCCGTTGGCGGCGTAGACTTCGGCGGCGGCCACGGCCAGATCCCTGGCGTCCAGGTTTTTGACCGGATTGGGAATCGAGTCGTCGTAGACGCCCGTTTCCGTGTATTTGCGAACGTCGTAGGTCAGCACCACTCCCTTTTCCTTGGTCTTTTCGCCGAAATGTTTCAGAAGATACTGACTGTGTCCTTGGGCGGACGCCCGAATGGTCCACGGGTTGATCCGGTTGGGTCCGATTCCCACCGTGCCCCTCCGGCCGCCGGTGCCGAACGGAATCACCTGGTAGAACGAATCAAGCAACAATGTCCAGTTGCGTTTTTTGATCAAGTACTCGATCTGGGGAACATATTCCGAGAATTGCGGGTCGGTCAGCCATTTTTTCAACCAGTATAGGGCCGCCGAGGTATATTTTTCGGGGTATTTCAGTTCGGATAATCCGTTTTCCGCTTTTTCCAAGGACGCTTGTTTTTCGCTCATATATATCCTCTGCTTTCGGGCATTTCAAACCGGCGGCTGCAAAACCGGCTGTATTTGTTTGTCAAAAAAAACACAAAACGCCTATGCGAGGCGAACTTGATTAAATACCAGAAATTTTGGAGCTTGAAAACATTTAAGTATTGTTACAGATCAAAGCTCTTCAGGCGTGAACGCGGCTACGTCGTCGATACGGTCAACATCCGCGAAAAGCATGGCCAGACGGTCGATTCCCAAGGCGCACCCGGCGGCATCGGGCATATGCTCCATGGATTCCAGGAATTTTTCCGGCATGGGGCCAACCGTTTTACCCGCCGACTTTCTGGAAGCGATCTCCGTTTCGAACCTTTTTCTCTGCTCGCTTGCGTCGATCAGCTCCGAAAAGGCGTTGCAAAGCTCGATTCCCGCAATGTAGAGTTCGAAGCGCTCGGCGATCTCCGGGGCGCCGGGCTTCCTGCGGGCCAAGGCCCCCATCTGCACCGGATAGTCGTACAAAAACAGCGGCTTTTCGGTCCCGAGGTGCGGTTCGATTTGAAACGCCAGGATTTCTTCGAAGCGGTCCTCTTCGATGGTCCTTTCCGGAGAAATGTTTGCGTAGCGGTCGAATGCCTCGCGAACGGAAAGCTTCTCCCACGGGGGCAAAAGGGAGATGTTTCTTTCCTGCCAAGCCAGAATCGCCCCCCTTCCGAGCCGTTCGGCGACGTGGCGGACGAGCCTTTCGGCTTCGTCCATCAAGCAGGTGTAATCCACGCCTGCGCGATACCATTCCAAAAGGGTGATTTCCGGAAGGTGCCTGCGTCCGCGCTCGCCTTTTCGAAAACATTTGCAGATCTGAAAAATTTTCCCATACCCGGCGGCGAGCAGCCGTTTCATGCAGATTTCGGGCGATGTTTGCAGAAACCATCCGTCGGCCCCCTCCGGGTCGATGTGGGCTTCCGGGGCCTGGGTTGGCACGCGGACGGGCGTTTCCACCTCCAGGTAGCCGTTCGAATCGAAAAAGCCCCTGACCGAAGACAAGACCCTCGCCCGGATGCGCAGGTTGTCTTCTATTCTGGACTGGCGGAAATGTTCCATGGAATACGGCGCGCTCCAAGACAAGATTTTCTGGTTATAACGGATTTGGGGGTGGGTGCAATGTAGGTTGGGTTGAGCGTCGTCCATTGTTGGGTTTCGCTACGGAATTCTATCAGACAAACAGATACGGCGCGCGAAACGGTTGGGAAGCAAGCGAAACCCAACATGAAACCCGCTCAACCCAACCTACGCATTGCCGCTCCCCCAAATCCGTTATAACCAGAAGATTTTCGATGGTTACTTTTTCTTTTCCTCTATGTACTTGTCCTTCGGACGGTCCTGCAAAATCTTGTAGTCGAATGCGTGGGGCTTGACGTCGAACCATTCGTACCCCTTCTCCTGGCACTCCTTGCAGGCGTCGCGCGGGATATGCACCGCCAGCAGGTTGTTGCCCCTGCTGGACCGCGATTCGATGCGATAGGCCCCGGCGCAGTCGTTGCAGACCATCAGGGTTTCCTTCTGCGTCTCGCGGATGTTGTCCGTGTCGTAGAACAGATTGCGGTTCCTTTCCTGCACCTTGCCCTTCTGCCTCAACTCTTTTTCGATGGCGTCTCTCTGGTTCCAGATGGTCGTGACGGCCTCGGCGGTCTTCTTGATGTAGTCGGTGACCTCCCTGCTCTGTCGAATCCGGTCCGGGTTGTAGTCCGGCTCCTTGACCTTGGAGAAGTCGATTCCCGCCATGGCCAGAATGATTCCCACGTTGACGTAGGGCAGGGCGCCTTCGATGGCGTAGCCTCCCTCCAGGACCGCGATGTCGGGCTTGAGCATCCTGGTCAGCTCGGCGTAGCCCTGGGCGGAGAAGTTCATGTTGGTGATGGGGTCGGAATAGTGGTTGTCCTGGCCTGCGGAGTTGACGATCAAGTCGGGCTTGAAGTCCTCCAGGATGGGCATGATGATGTTTTCCGTCGCGTAGAGGAAGCCCTCCTCCGAGGTGTTGGGAGGAAGCGGAATGTTGATGGTCTTGCACGCGGCGGTGGGGCCGCCGAGTTCCTGGATGAACCCGGAGCCGGGGTAGAGCGTGCGGCCGTCCTGGTGCACGGAGATGAAAAGCGTGTCCGGGTCGTGCCAGTAGATGTCCTGGGTGCCGTCGCCATGGTGGCAGTCGGTGTCCACGATGGCCACCTTTTTGATGCCGTAGGCCTTGCGAAGAAACTCGATCATGATGGCTTCGTTGTTGACGTTGCAAAACCCGCGCGAACCGTGCACGACCTTCATGGCGTGGTGTCCGGGCGGGCGCACCAGGGCGAACCCCCGTTTCACGCGGCCCTCCATGACCGCCATGCCGATGGTCTTTGCGCCTCCCGCGCTGATGAAATGGGATTCGGTCATCACGTCCCACACGCTGGGAACGCAGAAATGCACCCGCTGGACGTCCCTGACCGTCACCAGGTCGGAACGCAGCTCCTCGATGCCTTCGATGTCTAGAATTCCCTCCTCGAACACCTGGTCCTGGGTGTACAGCAGACGCTCCTCCCGCTCGGGGTGCGTGGGGCTGATCGCCCAATCGAAGGCGGGAAAAAACACGAGACCTGTCCTGTCTTTTGCTTCGAGCATGTTCGACTCCAATTTCTCTAACGTTTGTCGCTCATTTTCTTGTCGAAATCATGGATCAGGCCGGGCTTGACCTGCACCTTGACCCGAATGTTCTTGCCGGCGGTGTAAAAGCCCCTGACCATGCTGAACTCCAGTTCCTCCAGGACCTCCATGGCAAGGTCGTTCTTGTCCGCGCCGCGTCCGAGCGCCTTTTTCTCCAGAAGCTCGTAGGCGATCTCCACGGCCTGCTTCCTGGTGAAGTTGCCGGACACCCTTTTGGAAAAATTTTCCTCCGGGGCCGACGCGGTCCCGTGCTCGGTGTCCACGTGCAGGTTCACCTCGCAAGTGGTACGCGCCACCGCGGCGCCAATGGCGTTGGCCACGGACCATCGCCGCACCGCCCTCACCGGCACTTCGAACATCTTCTCCAAATTCTCCGCGAAATGGTTCGCAGGCCCTCCGAGCACAAGCACTCTCGAAGGCTTCACCGTGTAGTCCTCGTAGACCTCGTGCACCGTGTAGACCGGCTTGCTGTTGACGTCGTCCACCATCTTGCGGGCCTGCGTCACGATCTCCTCGCAGGTCCTGTCGAATATCTTTTGCGCGGCGTCTTCGAGCGAAAGGTTCAACGCCTTGGCCAGCGGCTGCAATCCCTTGACGGCCGCCTCCTTGTCCACGCCGGTGACAATGTCCAGCACCGCCAGGGCGTCGGTGGGCGTCGGCGTCGTTCCCCCGTAGGCCATGGCCGGTCCGAGCCGCTCGGGCCCGACCTTCACCTCCCCGTTTTCCACCCGCACGTGGCTGTCGCCGCCGATGCCGATGGATTTGGTCTCCAGGGACCGGAGGATGGTCTTGAAAGGGCCGAGTTGAGCGCCGAGGGAATTGAGCAGCGGCGTGCGGTCGATCAGGATGGCCATGTCCGTGGTGGTGCCCCCGATGTCCAGCACCAGGTTCTCCTTGCCTGCCGTCGCGAACGGGATGGCCCCCATGACGCTTGCCGCTGGCCCCGAGAGGATGGTCTGCGCCGGGTAGTCCGCCGACGACTCCAGACTCATGGTGCCGCCGTCGGCCTTCAAGACATGCACCGGCATGGAGAAACCCTTTTTTTCCAGCGACCGGACCACCGCGTCGAAAAAGTCCCGGTGGATCGGGTAGACCGCCGCGTTCATGTAGGTGGTGGCGATGCGCCGGGCGAAGTTCAACTTGCCGGAAACCCGATGCCCCATGAAGACCCTGTCGAAAGAGTCTCCCAGGATTTCGGCGATCTTGTTTTCATGAGACGGATTTCTGACGGAAAACTTGGTGACGACGCCCACCTGGGTCACGCCGTCTTTCTTGAGCCGTTCCTTGATTTTCTCAATCTGGGAGCGGTCGATGGGCTCCGTCTCACGCCCGCGATGGTCGATGGCCCCGGAGACGCAATAATAATGCTCGTTGGTGCGATAATGCTCCGGGTCGATGCCCGGCCCTCCGGCCACCACCATGCCGGTGGGCACCATCTTGTTCTGCACCACCGCGTTGGTGGTGAGGGTCGTGCTCAAGACCGCCCGGTCGATTTTGCCTTGGTCGATGCCTTCCGTGACCTTTTCCAGCCCGGAGAGCACGGTGCGAAACAGGTCGGCGTGATCGGTGACCACTTTCACCTCCCGCTCCACGCCGTCTTCCCCCAAAAGAACCACGTCGGTATGGGTGCCGCCAACGTCCAGTCCGATGATCATATCTTGTCCCCCGCAGTCCGCGCGGGCTTGGGCTCGCATATGGCCGCCCGCGGGGCTTGTTTTCGCTCTGCGTTCTTGCCTGTAAAACCACTCGAACAAAACCGCATGCTACCCGAACCGGCGCGCAAAGTCAATTGTACATGCTCATATCAGGTTCTATCTCGATTGCACCCTCTGCGTACCTCTGCGCCTCTGCGTTGCTTCCTCGCAACCACTCCTTGGGGGGACTGTTTTTAACGCAGAGGACGCAAAGGCACGCAAAGAAAAGCCGGTCATGATCGAAATTGCAGGTTGCCGAAAATCGCGTTTGGATGTATGAAACGATTGCAGGATGGAAATAAAAGGAAAGAAAACAGATACTTTTCAATTCCCAACAAAGGACAAAAAGATGAAATTCGATTTCATGGACGTGGAAACGGCCTTCGAATATGTGAGTTCATCCCCGTTGTTCGACAGCTGGGCGGTCCTGTGCAAGAAAACGGGGACGATTCTCTACGACAGCCAGGTGGAAAACCCCGGCGACTTCATCTATGGAGAAACCGGGGACGACGATTGCGAGCATATCCCCCACAAAAACGAGCTGGGACTCGGCAGGGACCTGGCGTTTCGGTTCGTCCAGGACTATCTGCCGGACGAAATGGACCGGGTGGAATTCTTTTTCACCAAAAAGGGCGCCTATGCACGGTTCAAGTCCCTGCTCGATTCCCAGGACCTTCTGGAACGATGGTACGAGTTCGAGTACGAAGAACAGGCCAGTGCGCTCAAGACCTGGTGCCGGGAAAACGGCGTGGAGCTGGATCTACAAAAATAGGATGCTTGACCTACCGGCATATCGGTTGTAAAACCAGATAAAGAAAAGGACTTGTCGGTATAAAAATGAACGCCTCCAAGATTCACGACATACTCGCGCTTTACAATCGGTTCTGGTCCTCCGGAACAATCGACGCCGGAATCGAACGCGACTGCCTCGAACCGGTCATGCGGCAAATGGACTCCAAGGAAGCGGTGGTCCTGCAAGGTGTGAGGCGGAGCGGCAAATCCACCCTCATGGACCAAGTGGTCCGAAAACTGTTGAAGAGCGGATTCCCGCCTTCCGGCATTCTACGGGTCAACCTCGAAGAACCCTTGCTGGCGACCGAATATTCCATAGAATTGCTGGAACAGATCTACCGGACCTATCGGGAGCGAGTCATGCCGGAGGGCCGATGCGTCCTGTTTCTCGACGAGGTGCAGAACATCGACGGATGGGAAAGCTGGGTGCGGGGCAGAAGCGAGACCGAGGACATGAAAATTTTCCTGACGGGCTCCTCAGCCCGCATGCTGAGCCGGGAGATCGGCACCAAGCTGACCGGGCGACATGTGTCTTTTGAAATCTACCCGCTCTCTTTCCGGGAGTTCTTGCGTTTCAACGGCATAGAGATTTCGTCGGAGACCGACTACACCGTCCGCAAGGCTGTCGTGAGAAATATGCTCTCGGAATATATGCGGCACGGAGGGTTTCCGGAGGTCGTCCTGAAAAAGGAAGAGCCCGATAAGCTCCTGCTGCTCAAAAGCTATTTCGAGGACATTGTTTTCAGGGATGTGGCCGCGCGCCACGAAATCCGGGACACCTCCAATCTGATGAACCTGGCGGTTTATCTTTTCACCAACATCGCCAGGAAAACCAGCGTCAACAAGCTCAAGAACAATTTTGCGATCAGCCAGGACAAGACCGAAAACTATGTCTCGGCCATCCTGGAAAGCTATCTTCTCTTTCGCGTGAAAAAATTTTCGTATTCGCTCAAAAGCGTGCAGCGTTCCGGTTTCAAACCTTATGCGGTCGATACGGGCTTGCGAAATCGCGTGGCGTTTTCCTTTTCCGAGGATTTCGGCTGGCTCATGGAAAACCTGGTGTTTCTCCATTTGAAACGGCAGGGAGAAGAGTTGTATTTCGATTCCAACGGAGGGGAAACCGACTTTGTCGTAAAGCGGGGGACCAAGATCGCCAAGCGCATCCAGGTCTGGTACGACGACGCGGAAAACCGGACCATTCCCCAAAGGGAGCTGAAGGGCTTTCAAATCCAGGACAACCAGGGGCAGGACGCCGATTGCATCCTGGTCACCAACGATCTGGAAGACACGGTGGAAGTCGGTTCGACAATCGTTCGATGCGTGCCCGCCGCCAAGTTTTTCTTGTTCGACAAGCCATGAAATGCGCGGGGTGCCGCAGATTACGTGGTTGGATAAAGGAATATTGGCCACGAAAGACACGAAAGACACTGCGCAAACTATCTGAACCTTCTACGCGCCAAAAGCCAGGACAACGACATCGCACTGGAAGCCTCCAAGCAAGCATTCGGAAACCTGATGTCCGCGAAAAACCAATATGCCGCTTTCGCGAGGGCCTTCGCAAGGTTCAAGAAACTGGACTGTCCGCCCTTCGAACTACAGATCCCTGTAGGATGGGAGATCTGACCATTTCGTGGCAATCGTGGCAATTCGAAAAAATAACGGAACGGGACAGTGGCCTTTTCGTAGGTTTTGTGTATTTCGTGGTTTAAGCTTGTTTCTTTTGCCACTGCATGTTTGGCACCACCGAAAAAAGGTCGCATAGCGGTCAAAAAACAGCGGGACCGAGCGGGCCGACCATACCGGCCCGGATTCCGAAAAAGTCTTGACTTTTTCGGAATCCGGGCCATAATAGTCGCCATGGAAAGACGGCTGAAAAAACATATCCTCCAAGACCTCAACAGAAAAATCGTCCTGATCACCGGACCCAGGCAGGCCGGAAAGACGACCTTGTCGAAAATGCTGGGCATCGAACACGACTATTTCAACTATGACAACGCCGAGCATCGAATCGACCTTTTGGAAAAAACCTGGGACCGGAAAAAGGGTCTGGTCATATTCGACGAATTGCACAAGATGAAAAACTGGAAATCCTGGTTGAAAGGCGTTTACGATACCGAGGGAATACCGCCATCCATCGTGGTGACAGGCAGCGCCAAGCTCGACGCCTACAGGAAAGTCGGGGATTCGCTGGCGGGCCGGTTTTTCCAGTTTCGATTGCACCCTCTGGATTTGAAGGAAATCGAGTGTTGTCCGGATCTCTGTGGAGGAGCGAATCGAGAAGAGAACCTGGACAAGCTGCTGAAGATCGGCGGTTTTCCCGAGCCCTTTCTGGAAGGCGACCAACGATTCTACAAACGGTGGAAAAGGTCCCATTTGGACATCATTCTGAAGCAGGACCTGATCGACCTGGAGAACGTGCGGCAAATCGCAAGCATCGAAACCATGATTCAATTGTTGAAAAGGAAGACGGGGAGTCCGATTTCCTACAAATCTCTCGCGGAAGATCTGCAATGCTCGGACAAGACTGTGAAGCGCTGGCTGACGATACTGGAGAACATGTACGTCGTTTTCAGGGTCGCGCCGTATCACAAAAACATAGCCAGGGCGATTTTGAAATCCCCCAAATGCTATTTTTACGACAACGGCCAAGTGGAGGGAGACGAGGGCGCCAAGCTGGAAAACCTCGTGGCTTGCGCCTTGCGCAAGGAAATCCATTTCCTCGAGGATTGTTTCGGGGAGGAACTGGGGCTTTTTTACTTGAGAAACAAGGATGGCAGAGAAATAGATTTCCTGGTGACCCGCGATGGAATTCCCAAGACGATGGTCGAGGTGACGTGGCGACAGGAAGAACTCAGCCCCAATTTCAAATTGTTCGGAAAATACGTCCCGGAGGTTCGCAAGATACAGCTGGCCAAGGAGCTGAAGAGGGAAAAGACCTGGCCGGACGGTTCTGAATTAAGAAGGGCTTGCGATTGGCTTTCCGAATTCGAATTGTAGGGAGATGTTATGAGAAGCGAAAGAATCGTAAGGAGCGGCGGGCGTACGAATTGCGGGATGCGATGCGGGGCGTTCTCGTTGATCGGGAGAAAGGCGACGTTGCTGGCCTTTATGGTGGTCCTTTGGCCTGCGGCGTGTTTGGCGTGGCTGATTCCCGGATACGAGAAGGTGTGGGAGGAGTACGAATGGACCGAGCCGGTCACCGGCATGGAGTTCGTCAAAATTCCCGGCGGCGAGTTTCTCATGGGAAGTCCGGATAGCGAAGACGGTAGATATAAAGACGAGGGGCCGCAGCACCGGGTGAGAATCGACGGCTTCTGGATGGGCAAGTACGAGGTGACCAACGCGCAGTACCGAATGTTCGCACCGGACCACGATTCGAAAAGCTACGAAGGCCACTCCCTGAATGGTCCCGATCAGCCGGTTGTCTATATCAGCTGGGAAGACGCCGTGAAGTTTGTCCAATGGCTGAACGGACGGCCGCAAAACAGGGGCAGGTTCGAATTTTTTCTTCCTTCCGAGGCGCAATGGGAATACGCGTGCCGGGCGGGTACCCAGACCGCCAGGTTTTGGGGCGAAGATCCGGATGGAAGAAGTGCCTGCGCCTATGCGAATGTTCGCGATTCGACAATGGCGGGTGTCTTCAAATGGGCTTCGTCGCCGCACGAATGCAACGATCATTTCGTTGTAACCGCGCCGGTCGATTCGGAGGGGTTCAGTCCCAACCCATTCGGCCTTTATCACATGCTGGGAAACGTCTGGGAATGGTGCCGGGACATCTATAGCTCAGAAGCCTATTCGAAGCGGAGGAAAGCTGCAGCCAACCCTGTAGTTGAAGCTGGCGGCTCGGGCGATCGGGTGTTCCGGGGCGGCAGCTGGCACGTCGAGCCTGCCTACGTGCGCTGCGCCTATCGCCACTGCGGCGCCCCCGGCGGCGCCGGCTACTACCTCGGGTTTCGCCTCGGCGGAAAACAACTTACCTTTTAGGTTTTTTACATTTTTACCTTTTGGAGCGGGGTCCAGGGGCGGAGCCCCTGGTCGCCACAATTGCGATTTTTCGACCTGTACGCTTGGCGTTCATCCATGGGAGGACCAAAGCCTGATAGTTCCGGTAGCGCCGTCTTCCACGGCGGCGCGGCACTTGGCGCGATTGGATTTCACAACGCCATGGCATTGGACACCGCGCCGTCGTGGAAGACGGGGCTACCAGTCCCCCGAGTTTTGGCTCTTGATAGAAGGCCGCCAGCCGCACAGATCGCGATTGTTTCTCCTTTTATGGGTTTTAGGCCAAAAATTGCGCTAATTATATCACAATATACGAGAATCGACTTGTCCCCCCCCCCCCCGCTTTTCGCAAATCCCTGAATCGGACTTCGAATATGCAAGCTTTGGCGACATCCCGCGCCTTTTTCCTTGGAAATGGAACGAACCTGCCAGTCAAGCTGAAACAAAGCTGTAGCTCGGCTACAGGCAAACTACAGCAAAACTACAGCAAGGCTGCAGCCAAGCTGACAGCTTGCCTGCCAGTATGCTGGCGCTCTTTGCGAAGAACCGATACGCAGTCCGCCAAGCACGATTATTCCCGCACGTTTTTTTCTTGCGCCGTTGCCATTTTCGGGCTTGGTTTCAACTTCGGCCGGTTTTTATACAACAGTTTCGATCATCGTCTGGGTTCCGGGCCTAAAGCAAGCTCCGTCCGGAATGACGGGGCACGGAAATACCGGAGCGAAAAAACGGTTTATCGCGGATTTGCGGGAAAAGGCGTGTCGATGGTAACCAGACCATCCTGGTCTGGTTCGGCGTGTCGGGAAATTCCTCTTTACCTTGGGCATACCAGACCAGGATGGTCTGGTTACCTTGGTCGTTGCAACCTCTTCGGGGGGGGGGTAAAGTCGGCCAAATCCCGGAGTGTTTTCAGAGCAAAACGAGGAGAAGACAGGACCTTTGGGACAAATAGGACGAATAGCCGGCCGACTTTGCAACCAACCCCCTTTTCGGCCTGGAATTTCCGTCAAAATTAGAATTTCTGCCCGTCCGAAATTGTCCTTGATTCGAAGGGAAAATTGTGGTCTCTTTATGAATTGCAAGAGGATTTCGCAAATTGTTTTTTCGACAGAGAGCACATGCCGCTCCATTGCGATGAAGACTGCGGACTCTCGCTGTACGCAGGTCGTATTGAAAAAAATCTGGCTATAACGGATTTGGGGGAGGGTGGAATGTAGGTTGGGTTGAGCGTCGTCAATTGTTGGGTTTCGCTACGGAATTCTATCAAACAAACTGATACGGCGCGCGAAACGGTTGGGAAGCAAGCGAAACCCAACATGAAACCCGCTCAACCCAACCTACGCATTGCCGCTCCCCCAAATCCGTTATAACCATAAAAAAATAATAAACAGGACAAAACCATGAAATCATCGTTTTCGCCACTCGCGTTCATCGCCGTTTGCATTTGTTTCTGCACCTTTTCCTGCTCGCTGAAATCGGATGTCGGCCACGACATCGCGCAAGAGGAAAACAGGTCGCGGGCCAGGAACGCTTCCATTCTCAGAGACAGGTTTCGCGGTATCGCCGATAATATCGGGAAGGGCCAAACCGCCGCGTGCGCGGTGCTGTCCAACGTTCTGGACGGTGGGACCACGGAACTCGGGGCGCTTTACCGCCGAAGGATCGAAGAGGCCCTGCGGCAAAACGGCGTGGAGGTGAAAATCCGCAAGGATCTGGGGCTTTTCATCGACGACATGGAAACCTACAATCCGTTCCGGGACAACCGCGAATACTGGACCCTGGCCGAAGCCCAGGCTGTGCTGATCGGCGACTATCGAATCCGGCCCGCCAAGGGTGAAGGGGACGCATCCACGATATTTTTGGACATCCGGGCCTGGAGCGCCGATGAAAGCCTGATCGGCAGGGTTTCGTGGACGGAAAGCCTGGAAGACGACTGGGAGGCCCTGGAGACGACCAAGATCGGCAGCGTGAAGCGCGAGTGGAAACAGGTCGTCGGGTCCGGTTCCGGGGGCGCCAACCTTCGCCCCATGCTCTCCGTCGAATTCGACAAGGATCGCCCCTGCTATTTGCCGGATACGCCGATTCGGCTCTTGATGGAAACCGATCCGGGAAACCATCTCTACATTTTCGGAATCCACACGGACCGAACTGGCACAATGCTTTATCCCAACGGCGTTCTTCCCCAGGACCAGAAACTGGCGACAGGCACATTCGAGTTTCCGCCCGGGGGCATGGAGGGGGAATTTCCCTTCGAGATCGAACTTGCGCCGGGCGAGGTCGCCCTGATGGCGGTCAAGGTGGTGGCCTGCGGCCACGCGCTGGATTTTTCGTTCCTGCCGGACTATGGGGGATACATTTTCAAGGAATTGTCGGAAAGGGATTTGAAGCGGGTGGAGAAGACAGTCGCGGATGCCGGCGACCGCGCGGAGGTGGAGGATTTGTCCTTGGTTTGCAGCAGGGCTTGCCGATGAGAGGGCCGGGGAACAGAATATTTGCCGGTTTTAACTGATTTGGGTGCGAACAAAAATCGGCTCATCGCGAATTTGTGGGAAAAGGCGTGTCGATGGCAACCAGACCATCCTGGTCTGGCATTTTTAGGCTCCCAAACGGCGGCATATACTCGACATGGGACCAGAGCTGGAAGCTCTGGTTACCTTTGCCGCTCCCCGCAAATCCGCGATGAACCCAAAAATCTTCGTGCTCTTCGTGTCCTTCGTGGTAAATATATTTGTTTTTGTTTTTGGCTACATCGTCGGCCAACCAACACCGTCATTCCGGGCGGAGCTTGCGTAGACCCGGAATCCAGGCGACGATCGAACCTGTTGGTGTTGGACGAAAACCGGCCGAAGGTAAAACCAAGCCCTTGATTTTCAACCACGAAGAACACGAAGAGCACGAAGGGGCGAACCATGAGACGGAATGAAGGGATTGTATAAAGAGGAGGTTGTCATGAAAACGGTTTTGTCTGTAGCGGCGTTTTTTATTTGGTCCGTCTTTTTTCTTTCCTCTGCGGCGGCCGACTGCCGGGAGGCCGCGAACGCCGCCAAGCGGGGCGCGGAGGCCATGGAACAGAACAATACGGCCAAAGGCGTGTCCCTGTTTCTGGAGGCCTACCAAAATTGTCGGCAAAATCCCGCGTACGCCTTCAACCTGGGCATGGCCTACACGGAAACAAAAAACTACCCGGAGGCCGAAAAATACCTGCGCGTCGCCGTGGACCAAAATGGCGGCAACCCTGTCTGGCTCAACAACCTGGCCCGTGTCATGCTCGAAAACGGAAAAAATCCAGACGACGCGGTTCGTTTCGGCAAGAAGGCCTGCCAGCTCGACCCGAACAATTCCGCATTCCACGAAACCCTCGCCCTGGCGCAAAAACAGGCCGGGGACCCACAAGGGGCCTTCGAGACCATCTCCCTTGCGAACCGCCGTTGGCCGAACGATTCCCGGATTTCCTCCGTCTACGCGGAATTGGAATCGCTACAAAATTTCGCGTTCCGCACGGAGGTTCCTTTAAAAAACGGTCAAAAAAGTACGGCATCCCACGACAAAACTTTGGCTAAAAATTCGGACGCGGACATCGACATCCCGCCCAAGGGCTTGATCTCGCGCCCCAACAGCGTGGCGCTGGTGATCGGCAACCAGCGGTACGCGGATCGAAATTTCGGCGTCCCCGACGTTCCCTTCGCCGAAAATGACGCGGAAATCATGGAGAAATATCTCGTGGAAACCCTTGGCTACGAAAAAATCAAGGTGTTCCGCCGCGTCAACGTAACGGAATCGGAACTCAAACGCCTTCTCGGGACCGAGGGCGAACCGGGCCAGCTGGAGAACATCGCGTCCATGGGCGGGGTAGACGAATTTTTCATCTACTACTCCGGGCACGGCCATCCGCCCACTCGCAACGGGGGGCCGTCGTATCTCGTGCCGGTGGACGCCGATCCCCAGTACATCAACATCAACGGATATTCCACCGACCGGTTCAAGACCGTGGTGGCCAGGCTCAACGCGCAAAAGACCACGGTGGTCCTGGACGCCTGCTTTTCGGGACGAATCGCCAAAGACAAGGGCCGGTTCAAGAACAAAAAAATGACTCCGCTGAACGAAAACAAGGTGGTCCATTTTCTGGCGACCCAAGGCGAGCAGGTCGCGGCCTACTACGACGAACATTCCCATGGCCTGTTCACCTACCTGTTTCTGAAGGGGCTCCGGGGCGAGGCCGACGGCTACCGGGGCAAACGCTATGACCCGAAAAGTCGCGACAGGATCGTCACGGTCGGGGAAATGGAGGACTATCTCATGCAATACGTGCCTCTCTACGCCCTGCAAAAGAACAAGAGCCAGTATCCATCGGTGGTGGGAGGCAATCCGAATTGGGAGTTGACGCGGTTTCGTTAGACGGATGTCCGAAGGAGCCAAAATTCGGGCTTGGTTCTAAATTCGGCCACCTGGATTCCGGGTCTACGCTGCATTATCTGGCTTGGCGACGCCGAGGGAAACCAGGCCCCTTTGGCTTTTATCGACATCCGGGTTGAATGCCGCTGCGCCCGGAATGACGACTACAGGAGCAATTGCCTATGAATTGGCCGATGTTAAAACCAAGCCCCAAAATTCTCGCACAAAGGCGCAAAGGCACAAAGCGCCGTACTTGGAAACCTTAGCGGCTATGTGGCTTTGTGTGAGAGTTTCTTTGGGCAGCCGTCGAACCAACCGCGCAGATCGAAATTTAACCCTTTTTTTACCGCGTGATGCCGGACAAAGCGCTTGGTGAAAGAGAAATGAAGAACCTTGTTGCGATCCTGATTTTTGTTGTCGTGGCGCTCATGTCCGGGTGCTCGGAGATAGGAGAAGAAATGTTCGGTAAATCGAAATTGCAGAAGATCTTGGAGAATTGGTCTGTCAACAAGGGGGATTTGCCAGATGCGCTAAGGTCCTTGGGGGAAACTCCGATAAAGAAGAAGAAAGACGCCGTTGCCGTAATCAATGCCCTGAAACAAATATCGTTTGCGGAAGAACAAAAAGAATACCAACTATCCAGTCCGACACATTGCCTGGTGGCTTTTTTTCAACAAATCGAAACCCAGGAAGCATTCAACGCATTCAGGGAAAATGGCCTGCCTGAGTTGCGCCGGTTGCTAGACGAAGGTTTAAAAAATCCTGAAAACCGAGAAAACGATCTCATGTTCATTATGAAAATAATGGCCATGTATCGCCAGGAGCGGGATGCGAAAATGATCGTTGAAGTCGCGCGCACAGGGTTCAATGCCGATGGTTACATGTGGTCGGTTGTTTTCGGAGCTTTCGACGAGGATCACCAGCATTGGCGAGTTTTATTGGATGGTTTAAGCAACCCGCTTCCAGAGGATTTCATATGCGTGGCATACCTCGATTTCGCAAACGGCCATGCGATAGAAGGAAGGGTCGAGAAGCACCCTTTCGATTCGGACTGGGGATTGGAAAAGCTGAAATCCTGGTTGAGCGATAAAGATGAAGAGAGCTTCAGCTATGCCCATAGCGCTGCTGCTTCCCTGCCGTATCTTGGAGAAAAAAGTCGTTCGGTTCTTTGGAATCTCGCCAGGCGGCATCCAGACGTCGGAGTCAGAATCGAAAGCGCTTGGGCTGCGGCAAAAGTCGGCGATGCTGCGGGGATTGGCGAATTAAAGGAATGGGCCATGGATGTAAATCACAGTACGACCGCATGCCAGTACCTGGCAGAACTCGGATACGAAAAGGAAATTCCCGAACAGGCGCTCGGCGAGGATTTCAAGGCCATGGCCGAAATGGCCGATTGGTTAAGCCACCCCAACGAGTATGGAAGACCCCCAAGCAAAATCGAGCGTTACGATTCCCGTACTCTTTATTGGCCCCCAACCGACGATGAAAGAAAAGTATGGCTTTTCAAATATGAATACGAACCCCAGGAGGAAGGCGACGAGCTTGATGTCGGAATTTCTATGGTCGGTTCGGTCACCTTTGCGCTATTCGGCGAAGCGACAGATCAATTGTCCCCCGAAGAAGTCTATGGATTGCACTGCGCTTGGGAGCTTGAGATGAACGGGGATTCTCGGGCGCCTAAAGAAAGAAATGAGGAAAATGGTCTGAAAATACTGAAGAAGTATAATTCAAGCATGTGAAAAGAAATGGATTTCATTCGCAAATTGATTAATAGAATTTTTGCGCCAAGCAAGCCCCTCGATCAATGGTATGAAGTGAAGGTCGACGACGAGGGCGTGTACATAAGCGCGGAGCCGCACGGTCGGAAGCCTTGGTCGCAGCAGTTCCGGTGGGACGAAGTCGAACGTGTCTGCTTCAAGGCGGAAGGAGTCGATTTGTCGGATGGCATTTATGTTTTTACGTCCCGGCGTCCCGAGAGCTTCGTGATTCCGACAGAGGCCAAAGGGGGCCTGGAATTTTGGTCCGAGATTATCGACCGCGAACTCTTTGATGCCGAACTCGCCATTGAAGCGGCGTCGGCGTCGTCCGGCATCTTCTGCTGGCCTGAGGAGTAAAGGTGGCTTCCCTGGATCATATGCGTTGGCGAAACCTCTGCGGTCGAGTCGGCCTTGGCGAAGAAGAGGACACATTCTCCCGATTGCAGAGCAAATACGAGCAACGCCATCGGAAATACCACAATGCCCGGCACATCAATGATTGTCTGGCCTATTTGGATGCGTCTCGACATTCGGAGATGGACAATCCCTTGGTCGAGTATGCCCTCTGGTTCCACGATGCGATATTCAACACCTTTTCCTCGAAAAACGAAGAGCGCAGTGCCGAATGGGCGGCAATGACGCTTCGGAGGGGCAGCGCCGGGCCCGAAGCGTGCAAATTTGTCAGATCTCTGATCATGGCCACCCGCCATGGCGAGGTGCCGACCGAACCGCCGCACCGGCTCATCGTGGATATCGATCTATGCATACTGGGCGTACCGTCCGACCGCTTCGCCGAATTCGAGGATAAGATCAGGCAAGAGTACTGGTGGGTGCCCGGCAAAGCCTACCGACGAAAGCGCATGGCCGTGCTGCGGTCTTTCCTCGACCGACCGTCGATCTATTCTACAAAGGAGTTCCGGGAGCGCTTCGAGGAGCAGGCCCGCGCAAACCTCCGGCGGTCGGTGGAGGAGTTGGGCCGATAAAAACAAGAGAAAGAACTTGTTCTATTGACGTTTTTCATAACATTGTTGTCATTCAAGGCTGATACATGGGCGGTTAATAGGAGAAAGGGCAGCCGCTAACAATATTTTGCACGGCACCGGGTTACTGCGTTGTGGGAGCATTCCCTGTTCCTTGCAAACCGGGGGGAAGGCCATATTGCCAGAGTTCTTATTTCTGTCGTCCCTAACGGGACTTGGGACGCATCGACGGGCAAATCCCGGCAATAAATTGCCGGGCTATTGTCTGTCGTCCCTAACGGGACTATACGGTCAGGAAACAGGGGATGCTCCCCCGATTGCATCGGGCAGGCGCTGAACGCCTACGAGGTCGGGACCGGGGTGATGAAGATCATCCAATTTCGGGATATTTTTTTCCGCCGGGATTTGTTCCCCATCGCGGCAATATGCACGGACTGGTTCGGGAGCGTAGGGTGGGTGGGTCGATACCCGGGTGTTGTCGCCAATTCAACTTCTCTTGAAATAGATGGCCTGACAATCTTGCATGGAGTCCAACCCACCATCTTTCGCGCCAATTCGTCGCTTCTTCGAACGAATGGCACTGCGGCGGCACGGGAAATGGTGGGTTGGGCTTCGTACAAGCTCGAAGGGCACGGGCGTAAACAAGCTTTGATGCAGCCCCGAACGCCAGGGTATCAACCCACCCACCCTACGCTCCCGAACCAGGCTCCATGATAGTTTTCTCGGAACAAAAATCGGCAGATAATTTACAGCAAAATAGGGAACATTTTCATCACCCCGGGTCGGGACTGTACGGTCAGGAAACAGGGGATAGTCCCCTGCGTCGTCCTGCAAAACCTGCTCGGTCAACTCGATCAGAAGGTATAGGCCGCCCGAGGGGATTGGTTTTGACATCGGCCACTTTCAAAGACTATCGTCCCGGCAGTCGTCATTCCGGGCGGAGCGGTATATAACCCAAGTGTCTTTATTGCGTACGGGTGCTTTTCGGATTTGGTTTGCAAAAACACGTGATTTTTTTTTCATTGACAAAACCCGAATTCCCATTTTACAAATTGAAAATCCGATATTCGAAAGGCGTCGAGCTTTTATCGCAGGATTATCAAATATCCGACAGGTTTCACAGACAAAGGAGCATACCCATGAGCGTGATGTTGACGGCGAGACGAGGGGCGATGGTCAAAAAGAATGTCCGAAATTTCCTTCCTTGCGCACTGGCGCTTTTCATTTGCCTGGGCGCGGCCCAGGCCTTCGCCCAGGACCTGGAGTCCGTGCTTTTCAACGACTACGTCGAAAAGGGTCTGATGTTGGGCGATCCGATCAGCGCGGCCAACGGGACATACCGTTTCCGCGTGCCCTTGCTGGATCTGGGAGGCCCCCTGCCGCTGAAATTCGAGCTGATCTACCAGTCGGACTTTTCCCACGTCTCCACCGGAAGCCCCAAGGACGTGCCTTCCGCCTACTGGTGGACGCCCAAGTGCGCGGCCCGATTCCTGGACTATTCCGGAATGGAACTGTTCAAGGCGCAGGTCGAAAACGGAAACAAGGTCGCCTTCAAGAAGATCGACGACGCGTGGGTCCTGACCGAAGCCGCCGATTTTCCCGACATTCCGGACGACGCCAGCCCGGTGCCGTACCAGCTGAAGGAAACCGACGACTACATGTATCTCATGGACCCCCTGCGGCAAGTCGTCTATATTTTCCACAAGTACTCCTCCGGCGACATCTCCGTGAGAATCGCCTGGATCATGGACAGAAACGGCAACACGCTTTCGTATACGTACGAGGTCCCGTCCTACCAGCGAAATCCATGGAAGATCGAGGACGGGCTGGGCAGGCAGCTGACCTTCGACTACGGCAGCTACTACCTCGATTCGGTGACCGACCAGGCGGGCAGGACCGTGTCGTTCACCAACTCCCAGCCCGTGTTTCCCATGGACGACCGCACCTTGGACTCGGTCACGGACGCCGCCGACGCCGTCACGAACTTCACGACCGTCACCAAGGGCGTTATCATTTCGTTTCAACACCAGGTCACCGAGGTCACGCGCCCGGAAGGAAACACGCCCTATACGCAGATATACGACGTGAGAGACATGAACGGGCTCAACGCGTCCCGTGTCTATTCCCAGACGGACGCCTACGGCAACAAAACGAAGATGGGCTACACCGCCCATTCCAAGGAAGTCACCGCCACCCGCCCGGACGAAAGCGTGGTGGTGTACGAGCACCACAGCTACCACGGACTGCCTCAGAAGCTCACCGACGCCACGGGCAAGACCGTTTCCTTCGCAAAGACCGACGACGAGCGGATTTCGGAAGTCGTGGACCGCTTGGGAGACGCCACTTCCATGACCTGGCACGAAGGGACCGGCAACATCGAAACCTTCATCGACGCCGAAGGCCGCACCACGACCTGGTCCTACACCTTGCAGTCCCGGACCGTCGCCAATCCCGGCAATGCCGAAGAGGTCCAGTTCGACTTCCACAACATGACCGGAATCGACTACCCGGACGGGACCAATGTCCGCATGGCGTACGATTCCAAGGGAAACATGACCGAACTGACCGACCGGCGGGGTAAGCAATGGGGCTTTTCCTACAACGGCCGGGGACAGGTGGAGACCGTCGAAAACCCCGAGGGCGGGGTCGTGTCCTTCGCGTACAACGCCGACGGCACCGTGGACACCCGAACCGATTCGGACACCGGCGCGACGACCTTCTCCTACGACGCGGCCAAGCGCCCCGTGGCAGCGGTCCATCCCGACGGCACGCGGCAGGAGTTCGTCTACGACGAAAACGACAGGGTCACCTCGGTGACCTCCTGCGACAACCAAGGGCCTTGCGATCCGGATACCGACGAAAACGATATCGAGTATTCCTACGCCTACGACGCAAACGGCAACCTGACCGAAATTACGGACCCAGAAGGCAATGTCGCATCGTTCGAATACGACCTGATGGACCGCCTGACCGGAAGCACCGACCGGTTTAGCAAAACCGTCGAGTACGCCTACGATTCCATGGACCGCCTGTCGTCCTTCACGGACCCAAACGGCCTGGAGACGACATTCGGGTACGATGTGCGCGGATGGCCCGATTCGACCACCGCAGGCGGGCAGACCTGGACGGTGGGCTACGACGACGAGGGCGTGCCGTCGTCGCTGACCACGCCCCTGGGAAACACTTCGACATTCGAGACCGACAAGCTGGGGCGCATGACAGGCGTCGCCGATCCCCTGGGAAACGAGACCTTGATCGCCAGAGACGGGCAAGGGCGAATCACCGGCATCTGCGACCCGGAAGGGCGAACCGTATCGTACGCCTACGAAGGAGGCGGGCTTCTCGCCAAAACAACCGCTCCGGTGATCGGAACGTTCGAGTTCTTCCGGAACGATTCCGGGCTTCCGACCCGGATCGCCGATCCCATGGGAAACTTCTGGGACTTCGAATACAGCCCCATGGGACGGGCCGCCGCGACGCAAAACCCCCTGGCACACCGTTGGGAGTACGGCTACGACCAGATGGGAAGGTCCGCTTCCGTCACGTATCCCGACGATTCGACGCTGGCCTGGTCCTACGATTCCCGGGGAAACATCGCGAGCAAGCAATGGAGCGACGGCACGACATTCCGATATGAATACGACAGGTTCGGAAGGCTTTCCGACGGCGACGGGATCGAGCTGGTATACGACGCCGAAGGCCGCGTGGTGGCAACGACTATTGATTCCGCGGCGTTCGGCGCGACCTACGACGACGGCGGAAGGCTTCGCACCGTCGGCTACTTCGACGGCACGTTTTCCGTCACGTACGAATACGACGCGGTCACGGGACTGCTGAGCCGGGTTTCCGACAGCCTGGTCTTCGCATGGGTGGAGTTCTCCTACGACGACGACTTCAGGCTGACAGCAATGACGCGGGCCAACGGCGCGGACACCGAGATGTCCTGGAACGAAGCCGGATGGCTGTCTCGCATCCGCCACTACGACGGCGACGGCGACGTCGCGGATTTGCGGTACTCGCATAACAAGGCCGGACAGATCGTTCGCATCGACATGGACGTCCCGCTGGACCCCTCGCAATTCCCCTCGGCCGGGGACGGCTACGACTACGACGCGGCGTGCCGTCTGACCGGCGAAGGATATTCCTTCGACGACCGGGGCAGGATGACCGCTTCTCCGGGCCGCGCATACTCGTGGAACGGGGCGTCGCATCTGACCGAAATCGACGGCGTCTTGCTGGCCTACGACGGACTGGGAAACCTCTCGACCCGTTCGGAAAACGGGACCGTCGTCGAATTCTTCCACAACCTCGCCGTCGGAACGGGCCGGATCATGGCCGAACGCGACCAGGCATCCGGGGAACTCCGCCGGGCCTACGTATGGACCCCGTCGGGACGGCTGCTCTACATGATCGATTTGTCCTCGGAGACCAAATCGAGAAACGGCGGGGGCGGGTCCGTATACTACTACCATTTCGACCATGTCGGCTCGACTTTGGCCTTGACGGACGCCTCGGGCGAAGTCGCCGCCGCCTATGCCTACGACCCGTACGGAAAGCTTCTGGGCGAAACCGGAAGCATCGAACAGCCGTTCGCCTTCGCAGGCCAGTGGGGCGTGCGCCGGGAGGGCGACGGCGTCCTGTATCAGATGGGACAGCGCTACTACCACGCGGGCCTCAAACGATTTCTCTCCATCGACCCGGTATGGCCCGACATTTCCGACCCCCTCCTGGCGAACCCCTACCAGTACGCCGCGTTCGACCCGGCGGGAAAGATCGATCCTTCCGGAAGGCGGTACGACCCGAATTTCTACCGGAAATACTCCACGGAGGAGTTGGAAGCCTTCATAAAGGAAGACAGGGAAATCATCTCCAACAACCAGAGGCAAAGGGACGATATCTCTTTTCATGTGCATTTGATCCGGGGCGGAGAAAGGGAACGGCGCTTGGAGGCGCAAATGAAACGCCTGCTGGAGGAGGCGGAATGCAGGGGGCGCGGCATTCGGGAAATGGAAAAGGAGCTGGAAAGAAGGAAGAAAGAGCAAAGGGAAGCGGCCGAGAAACTCGAAGCGCTCCGGGAAAAATATTTCTACGATCCCTATATGGAATACTATCTTTCGATTCCATCCGAAGGCGAACCTGTTTGGGTGGAACTCAAAATGGACAGCATCCAGTCGAGATCGGAGCTGAAAAGAATGCTCGGCGCCTTGCCGGAAGGCACTCGGCTGGAGGTCGGAGGCATTAGAGGTCCCAAGCCGGAGCAATACGACTTCTAAACAAGGTGGAGAAACGGTCGGGGATGAAAAACGATGAAGGAGGAGAAACCATGAAGCGCGCATCGATTTTGTGCATGGTGGCGATACTTGTTTGCTGCTCGGCGTGGGCTTCGGTCGTAAACTACAAGTACGACGCCGCCGGACGCCTGTCCGGCGTCGAATACGAGGGAGTACGGCGCGAGTCCATCATCTGCGACCAGATGGGAAACGTGGTCTGCACGGGCGACGCCTGCGAAATCTACGTGGAGAAAAACAGAAGCTGCGGCGCAAACCGTCCCTGCTACCCCACCATCGCCCAGGGAATCGGGGCCAGCGGGTACGACACCACGGTCAATATCGCGAGCGACAGTTCATTCGCCGAACACGTCGTGGCCGAGCCGGGCGTCCAGGTGGTGGTCGAAACCGGATGGAACAGCGATTTCACCGCAAAGACCGACACCCCCGCCGTCATCGAGGGCTCCCTGACCATCGCCAGCGGGTCGCTGGTGATCGGGTCGGTCGTGATCCAGGCCCAGGCGGCTCGTTTGCGACCTGTGCAGTTTTGATCGACGGCAAGGCGCAAAACTCGCTTGTCCCGGTAGCGCCGTCTTCCACGGCGGCGCGGCGCCAGGTGCCAGCAATTATAATTTTTCTTGTCTTTGGCGCCTTCAAGGTAACCAGACCATCCTGGTCTGGTTCGGCGCGTCAGGAAATTCCCCTTTACCGTAGGCACGCCAGACCAGGATGGTCTGGTTACCTTGGTCGCTGCAACCTATTTGGCATGGAATTTTTGTCAAAATTAGAATTGCTGGCCTGGTGCGTTTGTATTTGACAACGGCGAAGCATCGAGAACCAGGTTGGGCATGGCAAGCTCGATGGACAGCCCGTCGCTGTCGGAAATGGTGAGATATCCCATGTAGAACAGCAGGCTGAGCAGTGTTCTGGCATCGAAAAGAAATTCCGTGTCCTGGGTCAGAACGAACACGTCGGCCAGGCTGTTGACGATGACGCGCTGTTCTTCCACAATTTGCGCCAGCACATTTTCTTCCAGGTCGCGGTCCCCGATGGACAGGACTGCGCGAATCTTTCGATAGTCGCTGACGACGTTCGGATCGACCTTGTTGTCCACCGACCGGGTGGTCCGGTCGAATTCGGTGGCGTAATACAGGACCATGTCGCTGTTGTACAAGCGGCGGGATGCTTTGGGGCTGAACCGATAGCCGTCGTAGTAGGCGCGCAGTTCCTCCGCGCAGTCGTCGCCGCCAAGAAAGTCCAATATCGGGCGGATCTCCTCGCCGGTGAAGCCGAACATCTCGTTGAAACGCGGCGTCGCGTGCCACCGTATTTCGCCACCTCGCAAAAGTGAGCTACCGCCGCAGTTACAATCATAATGGCAGATACTATACGAAACATGATCCGACACGCTACGACAGGCACGGGATATTTTCCTACAAAGGCATCCATTTTTCCCGAGACGGCAATCTCGTTTCGACGATAGCAAGGTTGGTTTGCGAATCTTCGGCCGGTAAAACACGGCGAGAATTGCAGGAACTGTTGAAAGTCAGGGTTCAGACCTGCCTGGCCGCGATGCTTCGCGACAGCAAACTGGCACGCGCCAAGGTTGCCGGCAATTTCATATACCTTCATCCGGAATCCAAAAGCCGGCAGGCACAGCTGGCAAAGCGACGCGAAATCATAGAAGAACACGCATTCGCGATCGAGGCGGTCACGGATGCCGTGGTGATCGAAGTCCTGTTGATTTTAATTCGGCATCCCGGCTCCAAAGCCGGCGATGTGGCGCGTCGGCTTAAAGGACATTCGCCTCCGATTACAATGCGGCACGTTCGGGTGGTCTTCGACAAATACGGCCTCGACGATGTCTGTGGGAAAAAAAAACTTCGGAGCCCTGAAGCTTCTTTGGCCTGTCGCCGAGAAGGATGGTCGGACTTCCTCGGAAACAGCCAGGGCCATCGTTGCGAACGGGCGCCATCTGCCTCGCGTCGATTTTACTGCCGAAGCGGACAATTGCGCCTCGTGCGGCGGACCGGCAGTAATATCCAGAAGCAGAAGGCGCGTCGTAGTCACATACGGCGAGGGTATGTTCGAGGCCGTGGAAATTCAAAAGAAATGTTCCCTGGACTCGTCCCATCAGGCGATGAAATCCGAAATGCCGGCGCGGATCGTTCGGCCGCGACAGCGCTTTGGCTACGATCTTATCGTCTACGCGGGTTTGGCGCGGTACTTGAGGAGAATGCAGCGGGAGGAAATTTGCGAAGAGCTTTTCCGAAAACGCGCGATCAAGCTGAGCCCCGGGTCCGTGAGCAATCTGTGCGATCGGTTTTTGATTTATCTCGAAGCACTGCATTTGCTTGGTTCGCCCCGGCTGAAACTTGCCATGCAACCGCATGGCTACCCGCTGCACATAGACGCCACCAGCGAGCACGGGAAGGGGGGACTTTTTATTTGCATGGATGGGTTTCGAGAATGGGTGCTTTGCGCCGGCAAAATCGAATCCGAATCCGAGGAGCACTTGAAACCGTTTATCGAGAGGACGACGGAGCTTTTCGGCGACCCGGTGGCGATAGTCAGGGATCTGGGGGCGCCGGGCAGGAACGCCGCGGCCTTCCTGTTCGAAAAAGGCATTCCCGATTTTATTTGCCACTATCATTTTCCAGGCGCTGTCGGCGGAAGAATATTCGATACCCCCTATGCGCTTTCAAGAAGCCTCCTCAGGGAGAGCCTCGTGCGCCCCGACTTGAGGCAACTTCTAAAGGATATGAAACGATACCGCGGAAAAGTATTGAAAAAAGGACGGTTCGGTCCGGGTTGCATAAGAGAAGATCTGCTCGCACTTGCGTACTGGGTTGTCGAAGGCGACGGCAAAAAAGACGCCGTGTATCCATTCAGCCTGCCCCACCTCAAGTTTTTCCAGCGATGCCAAGCGGTCGCGAGGCGTGCGGATATTTGGGTGTCCGCCCCTCGAAGCCAAGCCGAACGACGCGCTTTGCGCGATCTCGAAGAGATCGTTCGTCGGTTGCAAAAGGATAAACGTTTCCAAGACGCCGCAGGATGCCTGGAAAAAGGCTGGTGCGCTTTTACCCGGGCGCGCGATACTCTGCGCCTGACCGATGCCGAGTTGCCAAGGGGGGACAAGCGTCGCCAGCATATCGATCTTCCAGCTCTGCAAGCGCAACGTCTCGAAGAGATCGAAAGACAAGTCGAACTCTATCTCGAAGACCTGCGCAAGTGCGTCGGAGACGAAAACCTTTCCAAGCCGTCCACTCCCCGCGCGATCATTCTCAAATACTTTAACAAATACATGGATCGCCTTTTCGGCCATCCGGTCATCCAGGACGAGGACGGCACGGTTATCGCCGTAGTACAACGAACAAACAATGCGAACGAACATTTCTTCGGCAATGAAAAACAACGGCTTCGTCGACGCGTAGGCCGGGCTTGTCTCGGACGCGATCTTGAAGATCAACCCGCGCAAGCCGCCCTTGCCGCTAATTTACGTCATCCGGACTATGTGCGAATTCTCTGCGGATCACTTGAAAATCTCCACAACGCTTTTGCCGAACTCGACGAACAGTCTCTCTCCGATGCAACCCCGCTTGTCAGAGACAATCGCGACACCGCTTTACAAAAACGTGTTCGCACTCTTCTTGAAAACCTCGAAGAATCGGATGTTCTCAATGAATAAATTCCGCCTTGGTTTCATTCAAATCGACACCGCCACACCCGTTGTTTGACGCGTTACGTTTTTAACGGTTCAGATTGTGGCTCGCTGGCGCTCATACAATCCAACCTTATTCGTTATGTCTCGTTATTCCCAATTGGGAAAATATCGCTCGATCATTCTCGACCCTTTGTTCGATCTCTTCTTTGGCAAGGAACGGCAGCTTAATCATGTTCAAACCATCGCTATCGGTTTTTCCCATAATGGAATAATACCGAAAAGGCAGGAGATTGGTAAGAAGAACTTCAGTATTTGCCCAAAAAAAGGCGGACGCAATGGACAGTCGGGGGCTGAAAATATCCGAAACCAGTTCGTAGCCAGGATAAAAAAGCAACAATGCGAAGATGGCGAACGAATTGATGAGTGGACCGCCCAGTACTATCAGAAAAAGTTTTCTGCGATAGTTGTTCGTGGCCAAAATCAGCGGGATGGTTATGCCACCAGCGGGGATGCTTTTAAATTCCCACGAAATGTTCCGGAACCGCTTTAACACAACCGTTTTCCCAAATCCAATAACAACACAAGGCACAAATACGCCAAGAGATTTGGCCGCAAGTACATGTCCAAGCTCATGTGGAACAATCATTGAAATGCTGAAGGCTTGGACTAAAAATAGGTTCACAAGAAACCATCCAAATCGTTCTCCGGGTGAGAAAACGATTAAGCCAATCCCTATAAGCAGCGGAACGACGGAAAATAGAAGGGGGGTTTTGTAGCTGCCATGAGTTTTTTTGCGATAGCAATCAACACAGCAGACGACATTTTTTCCCGATATGGATTTTTGCCAAATGTTCACGGGTTGATCGTTTGCAATTGCTTTTCCGCAAAAGCCGCACCGAAATTCGTCTTCGGCGGGGCGCAAAATGTTCGGGTCGTTAATTATCGCCGCGCCGATTTTTCGGGGATTCTTGATACAAAATGCAAGATAGCCGGATATGAAAATGACTGTGAACAGCAGAGAGATGTGCAGCCAGTAGTCGATATTTCCAATAGCACGAGCGACCAGAGCCGATGGAAATATGAAAACGAACCAGGCTACAAATCCTATTGGAATACCTACGAATATGATTTTTGGATAATCAGGTCTGATTGGTCTCATAAAGCATGAAGATGCCTGTTATTTGTTTCCATCGATCAATCCGCGAGCTTCGTATTTTCCCGACCTGATATCTTCGACAGCCTTGTCGAGACGCTTTCGGTTGATTTCCGATTCCGCGAGATAGGCTGTTTCCTTGTAGGCGCTGTCAAGCTCTATACGATCTTCGATGAGTTCGAGGATATATTCTTCGGGAGTCTGGCATAGTGATTTTGCTATTTCGTTTATCTTGACTGACAATTCGTCCGGGACATTCACCGTTATGATTTCCACCCCTTTCCTTGCAAAAAATGTTCAGTAGCTACGCGCCGGTTGCGACGAACACCGGCACGACCGCAGGGCCTGCGGCGCCGTCCTGGTAGATCGCCTCGTATTTTCCCCGGTATTCATCCGGCACGTATTCGACGAATTCCACCAGATAGATGGTTTGCAGTTTCAGGGAAGTCGCGTATCGGGCGGCTTGTTTCAGCGACTGCCGGAAATCCGGGTCGTCGGTCCAGCTTTTGAGTTCCATCGCGTAGGTTTTTTTCCGGAAGCGGATGAAAAGGTCGATCTTTCCGTTTCCGGCGGGAAATTCCGGCCACACGCGGGCCTCCTTGTTGGCGAAGAAGCGGTTCAGATATTCGTATAGGTTGAAATGGAAGACGGCTTCGCGGATTCTCATGTCGCTGCGCCTGGGGGCGTCCTTGAACATCCAGTCCCGGTTTTTTCGCAGGTGCGTTTCGTATTTTCTCAACAGGCTGACGATGTTCAGTCCGTCGTCGGCATAGATGTGGGATAGGTCTTCGAACGGCTCGAAAATCGTCCCCAGGTCGCCGAACAGTTCGTTGGAAAAATAGTTGAATAGGCGTCTCTGCACGAACGGGCACGGGAATTTCGCGTAATAGACGTTTTTTTCCTTTTCGAAGTCGATGACCCCGTTGAGATACAGAAAGCTGAAAACCGGGTCGTCGAACCGGAAAATCGTTTTTTCGTGGGTCTTGAACATATCGATCACAAGGCGGCGGCAGGGTTCGCGATTCGCCTTGTTTACAAGGTTCATGATCGTGTTGTTGGGCAGCACTTGCAGGGCGGCGGCGTAAATCTCTTCGAAATCCTCCATGGCGACCGGTTTGGTCGGGTCCGGTCGAAAGAGATCGCAGCCCTCGGAAAGCAGCTCTCCGAACCAGGACACCAAGCCCGGCTGGCCTTTGGTTTCCTCGTACAAACGTTCCACGACCGCCCGATCCACCTTTCGCCCGCTTTCCCGCTCGTACCACCGGTACATGGACTCGACTTCCTCGAAGACGAGGTTGGCAATGTGCATGCCGCGCTGCACGTTGAAGGGACTGCCCCGTCTGTTCTCGATTCCCAGGACGCTCCTGACTCCGACCAGGGCCACGGCGTGAAGAAGATACTCTTTTTGCGAGGACGGATTGGGATCTTGCTGGCGGCTGTTGTAGATATGCCTGAAAACGCCGGCGATGCCGCTGATGGCATCCTCTACGAGTGCGTCGAATTCGTCCAGGATTAAAATCAAGGGCTTGTCGAGGACCTCTTTGGTGAAGATCGCGTGGAAGTCCTCCATTGTCCGGATGGCTTGATCGGGGAGTTTCAGACGTCTCTGGATTTCATTCGCGATGGCCTTGACGACCAAGTCGGGGTCTTCCTGCATTTTCAAATGCTCCAGGTCCAATTTGAGAACGTGGAACCGTTCGTCGCGCATAAGTCGCCATAGGGCCTGAATCATAATCCATGTCTTGCCGCACTGGCGCGGCGCCCACACGGTGATATAGTGGCCGCCTTTTTCAGGAGGGTCGCCGACGAGCTGGCGGCAGGCCGAGCGCACTGTCTCTTCCCTGGGAACGTAGTAGTGCAAATCCGTGTCCAGAGGGCCGTAGGACGAAAATTTCCGCATAGTTTCCTCTCTTCCTCGATCATATTCCGGCCGTTCTTGCGGGCAAGGCGACCTGGTTGCAATAACCAAGGCTATTAAGCCATAAATGCGTGTGAAATTCACGGAAAAAATCGAGGGGAGGGATTAATCCGAACTGGTTATAACGGATTTGGGGGGGAGCAAGAAATCGATATGGCAATTCAAACGTTCTCGTTCCCAGGCTCCGCCTGGGAATGCGTGACTTGTGGCTCCGCCACCCGATCCTAACAGGCCGGCCGGTTGCATGAAGGCAAAAGGCGGCGTTGCAACCAACTGATTCGGTGCAATCGAGGCGGAGCCTCCTGGTTTGCATTCCCAGGCAGAGCCTGGGAACGAGGACCTCCCCCCAAATCCGTTATAACCAGAATCCGAAAAAAATGCGCGGCCAACTATCGGGCCGCGCATTTTGGGGTTTACAGCGAAACTACGCTGCCTGTTTTTTCCGGCAGCGCCTCAGGGCCGGTCCGGCGGCGGACAAGGCAATGGCGAGCAAGGCGACCCCCCAGTGTCCCAGCGTCGGGATGACTCCCCCGTATTGCAGTGTGATCGCCAGGCTGACGGCGCGCTGTTCGTAGACGGGATCTCCTGTGGCGTTGTCCCCCGAAGTTTCTTCGTAGAGGATGCCGTAGAGTTCCACGGGGCCGTTTTCTATGGTGACCTCGAAGGAGTCTGATGACTGGTAGCCGTCGAAGACGGGGTAGGTTTCGCCATCGTAGACAATGAACAGCCGGTAATAGGGCGTTTCCAGTTCGATGTTTTCCACGGACACGTCGATTCTGTAGGTCCCGGGCCCTATCTGCGTGCTTTGCAGGACGAGGGTCGGGATGGCTTCGGTGGCGTAGGCCAGGTAGAAGGCGCCGGCGGTTTCCTGGGTGACGCGGTTGACTCCCGGGGTTTCCACCAGGTCGAACACGGCGTCCACGTGGTCCACGATCAGGACCTGGC
The DNA here is from genome assembly GCA_963674505.2 of Desulfobacterales bacterium. Lineage (GTDB taxonomy): Bacteria > Desulfobacterota > Desulfobacteria > Desulfobacterales > SKZT01. The sequence goes on along the minus strand of CAXXIG010000001.1, from coordinate 1,817,593 downwards.
CGTCGGCGGCGTAGGCTTTTGCCACGAACAGGTCGAGCAGGCCGATGGGCTGGGAGCCTTCAAGTCTCAGGCGCATGCGGATCAGGTTGCCGTCGCCGGGGCCGATGTCGTCGGACAGGGCGACTTCAAGAACCTGCAGGCCGTCTTCGTCGTACGTCTGCACGTCGGCGATGTCGAGGACTTCGACAAGTTCCAGTTCGTTGGGCAGGTACATGCGGACAACCGGGTTGTAGGCGATGTCGGACCCGGCGTTTTCGATTCTGAGCCCCAGTTCGATCAGGTTGTCGCCGTCGGGGTTGAGTGCCTGCACGGGGAGCAGTTCGCCGGTGGTTTCGCTGATGAGGGCGGCGGAGTATTCTGCCCTCAGGTCCGCTCCCACGGCGCGGACTTCCCGGTAGGCCGGGCTGCTGATGCCTGCGGTTTTCTCGTTGCTGTCGAAGTCCAGGTAGTCGGCTGCGGTTTCCTGGTTGACGATGTGTTCGCCGTAGGAAAGGTGCGGGGCGCTGGAGCGTACCAGAAGCAGCAGCGAGGTCTGGTCGGGGCCGGTTTCCAATGGCATGGGGAATTTGGCTATTCCGTTCTGGTCGAAAGCCAGGGTGAGCAGGGTGATTCCGTCGTCTTCGACTTGCTTGTCGAAGGAGAATTCCTGGCCGAAGCTTTCGCCTTCATACAGGGCCGCCATTTGCTGCTGGCGGGTTTCGGGATTTTCGGCGGCCTGGCGGAACTGGCTGAGTTCGCTCCAGGTGACGGACTTGACGGTCTGCGGGTCGATTCCCTCCGGGTACTGGTCCACCAGCGTGACGCCGGTGGAGTAGCCGCTGGTGCGGTACACCTTTCCTGCGAGGTTTCCCTGGTTCTCCCCGTAGGGCACGCCGAAGCGGATGGAGGGGATTGCCAGGGCATAGTCGTGTGCGACCGGGTCGTTTGCGTGGCCGGGGTAGGCGTCGAAGAACTCCGGTACCAGGGACACGCCGATGTCGTAGGTCTTTCCTCTCAGCTCGTCGGGAAATTCCCCGGAAAGGGTCATGTCCACCAGGTACGTGCCCTTGTAGCTGTCGCGGATTGTAGTGACGTTGATGTTTTCGAAATCGAACAGGATGCCCGCCACGCGAATGTTGTGGGTGGAGGGCTTGATTTCCACCAATCCTTGGAGTTCTTCCGGAATGTCGAATTGGAGGAAGTTGAACGCGGAGGGTTCCTTGATGGCGTGTTTCAGGCCGTTCAGCAGATCGTTGGCGTTGATGGCCTCGGGGGGGAGTTCAATCGACTCGATGGCCATGACGCCGTCGGCGCTCTTGATCAGGTTCCAGTCGTAGCCTGAGTTGTTGAACAGCTCGATCTTGATGGTGGTTTCCTCGCCGGGAGACAGGATGCTTCCCCTGGCTTCCAGGTTCTGGGCCGTGCCGACCTGCACGCTGGTGGTGGCGTCGGCGAAGCCGTAGTGCTTCAGCCAGGGCGACTCGGCGAACTGCCTGCTGGACTCGGCCCAGTCGGCCACGGTGATCAGGTGGTAGATGTCGGCGTTGAAGGTGGGGACCTCCACCGGCAGGACCTCCTTGGCCAGGGTGATTCTGCTTTGCAGGGCCTCCACCACGTTGACCTCGTTGTCCAGGACCAGGAAGGAGTTGGGGCCGTTGGCCGGGTTCCAGTAGACGAACCGCGCGCCGTCGTTGACCTTGGCGGAGCCTTCGTAGCGGACGCCGGAAATGGGCGAAAGCTGGGACACCACGTTGACGGTCTCCTTGGCCTCGCCGCGCAGCGCCGCGCCGAAGTAAAGCCAGTCCTTGGCGTCGGTTTCCACTACGTTGTCCACCTCGTGGACGGTGCCCGGCAGGTAGTATTCGTCGCCGCACTCGTAGGAGGTGAGGCGCTCGTCGTTTTTGTCCAGGTCGGGAATGATGGGCACGACGTTGTTTCTGAACACGTTGGGGGCGTAGGTGACCTTGTCGTTGTCGAGTTTGACCTTGGCGCGCCATCGGTTGAACAGGCACGAGTAAATGTTGGAAAAGGCGTTCTGGTCGTAGGGGGAGACATCGAGCATCTGGGACAGCTCGACCCACCGGTCGCCCATGAGGTCTGTCTTGTCCACGGAGATGGCGTTGGCGGTCTGCTGGCCTCCCAGCAGGGTGTCGTCCTTGTTTTGCAAATTGTCGCTTCTCCATCCGACGATGGGCTCGCCCTCGGATGTGAAATGTAGGGACTGGTAGGTCCTGTCGTAGGAGACGGAGAAACCCAGTCCCTTGAAGATGGGCTGGGCGATGATGTTGTGGGGCCTCAGGATGCCGCCCCGGACGTTGTCCAGGTTCGGAACGCGGTTGTCCATGTGGTAGGGATAGCCCTTGGCGAAGGCGTCGTCGGCGTAGTCGTAGTGGGTGAGGCTCCACATGCTTTCCGAGATGTAGTTGTCCGGAAAATAGCTTTCCGCAGCGTGGGAGAAGTTCCAGTCGCCGGTTTCGCCCTCGGGGCGTCTCGACACGGTGGGAATGCCGGTCGTGTTGATGCAGTCTTCATCCGCATCCTCGCACAGCTGCGCGTTCAGGATGTCTATTCGTTGCTGTTCATTCAGCGGCACGCCGCCTGCCATGTCGCCCTCCGTCTGGTAGCAGGTGCCGTACCGGGCCGAGTTGGCTCGTCTCAGATACAGGTTCTCCTCGTCCTTGTCGGAGTCGCCGCTGTCCACGTAGTACTGCGGGTCGGGTTCTATGTACTGCTTTTCATTCAGGTTGGGCGCGGCGTTGGCACCCGCGCCTCTCAGGAGAAATTCGTTTTCCTTGCTTATGGTGGGCTCGAAATATTTCGGGTAGTTGTTGACCAGCTTGACTTTTAAAAGAAGCTCGGCGTCGCGCTCCGAGTTCCATTCCAGCTGGCGCTCGCCGGTCTCCGCGTCCCGGATCTCGAAAGTCGTGTTGATCATGAAGTTTCTAAGCGGCGGCGGAATGGGGGGCACGTCGGGCAGCACTGTCCGGATCGGCGTGGTCCATTGCCTTTTCCAGATGTCCTGGTAGTCCACGCGGGAGGTTTCCGGCGCCGACGGAATGATCTGGCGCACGCCGGTCTGCAAGTATTCCCGGAAGGGTATGGAGGAGGCCCCGATGTTGGAGAACGTGGAGAAGCCACCGCTTCGGACCACCAGTCCCGGGTCGGACACCGGGTGGTTTTCCGTGTATCCATAGACCGTCCTGTGCCGCAACAGCTCCTGGATGTAGACGCCGTATCGAACGAAGGGTTCGAAATATTCGTACCGCTGGAAATAGCTTTCGTCTTCTTCGTTCCCTCTGTGGAGCCTGAACTTCATGACCAGGCACGGAAGGCTGAAGAACGGCTTTGAAGAAAGGGTCATTTCCTGGGCGAAGCTTTCCACCGGTTCGTAGGTGACCATGTCGTCGGGGTTGCCCAGATCGTAGTTTACGCTTTCCAGGGAGGCGGAAACCGCGATGTCGCCCGCCGCGCCTTCCAGGTCCTCGAGGTTCAGCCTCAGGGTGTCGGGCTTGCCGTGGGTCTGGTCCGGCATGCGGCCGCGCAGGAAATCGACCGTGACGATCCTGGCGTTCCGGTCGTACTGGATGTCTCGCACCGCGATGTGGTCGGCGGAAAGGGAGATCAGGTCTTTTTCCACCGGATCGACGTCTGCGGGAAAATCGACGCCGGCAGGCAGTGCGAACGTGAACCGTCCGCCCCGGGGCGTGGTGTCCTGCTCGATAGTGAAGTCCACGGTGTGGGCCTTGATGAATTTGACTTCGGGGTATTCTTCGTACTCGCCTGTCGCCGGGTCGAAATGGGCCAGGTCCGAGGCCTCGTCGATCTCGTCCACATCGTCGATGGGAAACAGATAATGGGACGTTTTTACCATTCCGCCCGTGAAGGTTTCGATGTCGGCGAAATCCACCGGCGTTTTTCCCATCTTCCATTTGAGCTTGTTCTCGTACTCGTTGGCCTTGACTCCGTTTTCCAGCTCGTCGTCGAAGTAGCCGGGGTTGACGATGCCGTCGCCGTCGCCCGACTGGTCGATGAATCTGTCGATTGTGAAAAATATGTCGTAGCCGTAGGCCGGGTCGTCGGGATCGTCGCTCAGGCCCTCGGGGAGGGGATAGTTGGCGTTGTCGTAGAAGTAGATGTCGTTTCGGGCGAAGATCAGGGTCTTTTTGGCCTTGCCGTCGTTGTCCATTTCGTCCGGGATGGTGTCTCCGTAATAGCTTAGTGCGCCAGCCTCCTTGGTGGTGTCCAGAAAGACCAGCAGGCGCTGGGTGGCGTGTTCGTAATAGTTGTCGGCGTCGGCGAAGTACCTTTGCCTGGCGACCTGGTCCTCCACGGTCGCCGAGTAGGCGTAGTCCTTGCCCACGATGTCTCCGATTTCCTTGTCCGGGCACTCCGGCGGATCGCCGAGGCCGGTCTCGGAACGAAGCTCCATGGTGGTCTTGACCGGGGTGTCCCAGTCGGCGGACAGGACTGTGTCCGTGCATTTCAGGGTTTTGTAGTCGATATAGTCGTAGTCGCGGCTGCTATCGGTGGCGTTTTCGAAAGGAAACACGAACGCGTTGGTGTCCGCCGCGCTCTGGCGGGACTTGTAGTATTGGTCGTAGAATTCGATGGTGTACACCAGAGAAGCCTGGTCGTTGCCGTCCACCACAGGGGAGACCAGCGGGATCACCGCGATGTGCTCCACTTCGTCGGCGTTGGTATCCTCCTTGTTTTCGGCCGTCAGCACATTGTCGATGAAGACGCCCTCGCCCTCGAGGGGATAGAAGCTGGACGGGTCCGGGTTGTACTCGGCGCGGATTTCGGCGCCCCGGTACGCGGTCAACGTCCTGGGCCCGGTGTCCACTTCCTCGTTCTTGCCGTCGGCCGTCTTGTACACCACTTGGCCTGCGGCCGCCAGGATTCCCCATTTCTTCTGGGTCACGCTTGCGTCCGTTATGATCATGGGAAACTCGAAGGAGCTGTTTTCAAACGCCGCGATCTCGTCCACCACGCAATGGATGGTTTCCGAATAGGCCGAACTGGCATTGGCCGTCTCCTCGCAACCGGCGGCTGCGGAAGCGTCGGTGTCGAATCCGGCCGCGACGTTCACATACAGGTTCACGTCGGTGATCTTTTCGTCGAAAAAGTTGCGCACATCGAAGCTGCCCAGAAGCTTCACGTCCGATTCCAATGCCGGAATGACATCTTCTGCGACCTCGTCGCTGGTTTTCTGGACCACCTTCAGGTCGGCGATGATGTTCTTGGCCATGGCGTCGAACACCATGTTGAAAACCAGAGGAAAATATTTTTCGTTCCCCGAAGCCGGATGCCCGGTTTGAACCAGGATGGTCCCGTCGCCGTGCTTCTTCCAGGCTATGGCGGTCATGCGGTCGTGTTCGCGGGGGATTTCAAGAAGGCTGTCGGGGTCCTGGAAATAGAACTGGCCCGACTCCAGTTCGAAGGAGGCGACCTCCACCAGGCCGGGGTCGCTGGCGGCGTTTACGTAAAAGCTGGACAGAAAATAGGTGGCGTAGCTTTCCCCGTCGTCCTCGCGGATCAGGCCCAGCCTGGCCAGGTTGCTGTCGAACTCGGTATCTGCGGAAAAGCTCAGAAGCCCCTTGTTTTCCCGGTTTCTCACGACGATGCTCGCATCCACCGTGCCGTCGGCCAAAAGTCCCATCTGCTGTAAAAGCCATGCCGATTTTCCCGAGGCGAAAACGGTCCCCCCGGCTTCCACGAACGCCCGAATCTGCGCGGCGCCATCCTCGCCCAAAGCGGCCAGGACTTCGCTGGCGTAGCCGAACGTCAAGTCGGGCAGAATCAGCAGTTCGAAAAAGGGTCCCCCTCCGACCAACAGGTCGCCGCCGGCTATGTCCTCAGGGTGTGCGAAGATGATGCTGGAAGCCTCCTTTTCGGGATAATCGTCGTCGGCAAGATACTCTTCGTAATCGTCGAACCCCGTGAAGCAGCGCTCGTGCTTGCCGATGTACGTGTGCAGGATATGGCAGAATGCGTCGGATTCGTACGTCAGGTGGCGGGTTTCCTCTCCGACGGTCGCCTCCGCGTCCAATACGGCGATGTGCCCGTCGTAGAGAGCTTTTGCCCGCAGAAGATCGACCGTGGTCCGGGTGCGGATGAAATCGAACGTGTCCCCGAGGTCTTCGTCGGAAAGCTTGATCACCGCTCCGTGCGGAAAGCCGAACTCGCCATTCTCGGGATCGTTGTACACGAACGATTCGGGGTACAGCAGGTACTCGGTTTGCGTGGCGGACGTGTTCGAAAGGATGAAACTGTAGGCCTGCTGGAGTTTCGAATAGTCACCCTCGGCCGCCTGGTGCTCTCCCAGGCCGATAATGACGGGTTCGTCCAGAGACGTGCGGACTGCCTGGACGGCGTCGTCCGGCTCGTCGTCGGTCTTGCAGACCGCGACTGCGGCCTGGAGCGCGACGAAAACCAGACATAGAAAGAAAACGGAAACGACCTTTGCGACTTTCATAAGACCTCTCCTCCCTTGTTGTTTGTTGTCTTGCCGGTTTTGCAATGACGAAATACCGACGACCATCGACGAGGTCGCCGAGCTGATCATCGGGGACCTTCCCTTGCGGGAGAAGGTCGATCTGGCCCGTCTGGGACCGGAGTCCCTGGCCGCCATTGATGACAGCCTCGGGCCCTACATCAACGAGGAATTCATGCTTTTCAAGGGGAATTTCATGCTCTACGACGATTGCATGCGCTATGCGGAGGATACGAACCTCGGGACCAGGGACGCTTCGATGGCCGTCATTTATCGGATCTGGCAGAAGCTCAAGAGGACGCACAGGCTCAGGCTGGTGGAGTCGTAGTATTGTGCTATGGATGATTCGATTATGCCCGAGAAATATTGGATTCGTGTCAGGGATTTCCCGGGCATTATGTTCGGCTGACGGGTCTGCAAGGAAGACCCGTTCGGTTTAAAGCTCCGCCCAGTCCACCACGTTGCCCTCGCCGTCCATGATCAGGACGAGAAACCCGTTTTCCTTGGCGTCCTTGATCAGTTCTTCGAAAACGACCGCCTGCGTTTCATATTTGAGGGACTTGTCCTTTTTGAACATGTTGATGCACTTGAGAGCGTGGTCCTTCTCCATGAAGGCGGGAATGTACGCGACATCCTTTTCCTCGTCGTGCTGGCCGAGGTATTGGGGATTTTTCTCCGGTTCCTGAATAATGGCGTACACCCATTTGTTCTTGTCTATTTTGATGCCCATCCAATTCTCTCCTTAAAATTTGAAAATTTACTATTCCGCGAAAAAACGAAAGCAAATGCGACCAACTTGATCCAAAGCTATATTAAACAATAAAAGGGGTGTCAACGATAAACTTTGACAAGCACCGGCAACTTTTCTATTATTGGTTTTTCAAATCGTGTGAAAACAACCAAAAAGAAATCGTTTTTTGATCGAAGGCTGATATGAAGAGAATAAAGAGGGTCATGGCCGCGTGCGACTTGTCCGAATATACGCCCGAGGTGATCGCGTATGCGGGACGCTTGGCGGAGAACCTGAAGGCGCGGCTGATACTGGCGAACGTGATCAGTCAGAAGAGTATCGACGCCGTGCAGACTGCGGTTCGAAAGATTTCCCTTGGCAGGGAAAACCTTTCCGTGGCGGAATATGTCGGAGAGATCACCCAGGAGAGAACGGCGGAACTGAAGAAGATCGTCGAGGGTCTGGGCATGGGGCGCATGGTGATATCGTACAGGTTTCGGACCGGCACGCCCTACGAGCAGCTGGTGAAAGCCGCAGAAGAGGAGGAGGCCGACATCGTGGTCATGGGAACGAAGGGGCGGGGCAACCTGGCCGGGGCCATCCTGGGGTCCACGGCGGAAAAAATGTTTCAGCACTGCCCGGTCCCGTTGTTGAGCATACGGTTGAAAAAAGCCAAATGAGAAAGGCCGGGTGAGAAAGGCGGAACGAATTCAAAAAACGATGCGGCAAGAGAGGTTCGCAACCATTCAATAAAGGAGAGAAAAGCGGATGGGATTGTACAATCTGGATAAACTATATTCGCCCCGTTCCATCGCGGTGGTGGGTGCCAGCGAGAGAGCGGGGTCGGTGGGCGAGGCCCTGATTCGGAACCTGGTGGACGGCGGCGCTACGGCCGCCCTGTATCCGGTCAATCCGGGATACAAGGAGATCAAGGGCTTGAAGGCCTACCCGTCCTTGACGGACATCCGCAACGAAGTGGATTTGGCGGTGATCGCCACTCCCATTTCGACCGTCCCCGACATCGCCGAGGAGTGCGTGAAAAACGGGGTGGGCGGGGCCATCGTCATATCCGCCGGGGGAAAGGAGATCGGGGAAAAGGGCCGGGAGATCGAGAAACGGATCTTGAAGATCGCCTACGAGGGCGGTCTGCGCATCATCGGTCCCAACTGTCTCGGAGTGATGGTCCCCGGCAGGAGGATCAACGCGAGCTTCGCCCCGGACATGCCCCGGTACGGCAACCTGGCGTTCGTGTCCCAGAGCGGCGCGATCTGTACGGCGATTCTGGATCTGGCCTTCAAGGAGCAGATCGGTTTCAGCCACTTCGTGAGCATCGGGTCCATGCTCGATGTGGACTTCGGGGACATGATCGATTATCTGGGCAACGATCCCCAGGCCAAGAGCATCCTTTTGTATATCGAGAACCTGACCAACTACAGGAAATTCATGAGCGCGGCCAGGGCCGTTTCCAGGGTGAAGCCCATCGTGGTGCTGAAATCCGGAAGAAGCGCGGCAGGGGCCAAGGCGGCGGCCTCCCACACGGGCGCCATGGCCGGGGAGGACTCGGTGTACGACGCCGCGTTCCAGCGCACCGGTGTGGTACGGGTGGACACCATCCAGGACCTGTTCGACTGCGCGGAGCTGATGGCCAAGCAGCCGCGACCCACCGGCGCCAGGCTGGGAGTGATCACCAACGGCGGCGGACCGGGGGTGATGGCGGTGGACGCACTCGGCCGGTTCGATCTGGAGCCCGCCCCGCTGGACGACGAAATCATGGAGCGGCTCAACAAGGTCCTTCCGCCCTTCTGGAGCCACAACAATCCCATCGACATTCTGGGGGACTCCCCGCCGTCGCGGTTCGCGGAGACCATCGATCTGTGCGTCAATTCCGGCAAGTTCGACGGCCTTCTGGTGATCCTGGTGCCGCAGGCTTTGGCCAGGCCCGCCGATGTCGCTCAAAAAGTCGCGGAAATCATGGATAAGAAGAATTTTCCGATCTTCGCCATCTGGCTGGGCGGACGGGACATGGCGCCGGGAATCGAAATTTTGAACAAGGCGGGCATTCCCACCTACGAAACCCCGGAAAGAGCGATACGCGCTTTTCTCTATATGCACGACTATTCCAGGAACCTCGATCTGCTGAGCCAGATTCCGGCCAAGCTCAACAGAAGCCTCGATTTCGACCGGGAAAAGGCCTGGGAGAAAATAGAAAAAGCCCCGAAATCCGACGGGGTGTTCCTGGACGAGACGGCATCCAAGGCGATCCTTTCGGCCTACGGCATTCCGACCAACGAGACCAGGACTGCGGCGACTGCCGAAGACGCCGTGTCCGTGGCCGACGATCTGGGCTATCCCGTGGTGCTGAAGGTGCTTTCGCCGGACATTACGCACAAGACCGACGCCCAGGGCGTGCAGCTCGACCTGTTCGACGCGGGCATGGTCCGCAGGGCCTGGGACAGGATCATGGAGGGCGCCAAAAACTACAAGCCCGATGCCAAAATCGACGGCGTCACGGTCCAGCCGCTGGTCATGCGGCCGGACCTGGAGCTTCTGATCGGCGCCAAGAAAGATCCCAATTTCGGCCCCGTGATCCTTTTCGGCATGGGGGGCATCTACACCGAGATCTTCAAGGACCGCGCCCTGGGGCTTCCGCCCATGAACCGCCTGATCGTAAAAAGAATGATCGAGCAGACCAAGGTCTACAAGCTGCTGAAAGGATACCGGGGGCGTCCGGGGGTCGATATGGAGCGCCTGGAAGAACTGATCTTGAGGCTGGCCCAGCTCATGGTGGATTTTCCGCAGATCAAGGAACTGGACATGAACCCGGTGATCGTCAAGAACGGAAAACCCTTCGCCATCGACGCCAGGGTCCTTCTGGAAGAATCCGCCGTCCCTTCCCCCATGCATCTGGTGATCAGCCCCTATCCCGAACAGTTCGAATCTTTGGAAACCACGGAAGGCGGGAAAGAGATTTTAATCCGGCCCATCAAGCCGGAAGACGCCGCGCTTTTTTCGGGACTGTTCGACACCCTGTCTCCCACCAGCATCTACTACCGGTTTTTCCGGGCGATCAAGCGGCTTTCCCACTCCATGCTCGCCCGCTTCACACAGGTGGACTACGACCGGGAAGTCTCCATGGTGGCCATCGAAAACCCGGGCGACGGCGAAAAGATGCTCGGCACCTCCCAGGTGTTCATCGATCCCGACGGAAAGCACGGAGAATTCGCCATTCTTGTGGGCGACCCGTGGCAAGGCCAGGGAATCGGCGCCAAGCTTCTGGAGCACGTCCTGAGAATTTCCAAGCACAGGGGCCTGGAGAACGTCTGGGGCACGGTCCTCAAGGAAAACATCAACATGCTGGCGCTGGGAAGAAAGCTCGGGTTCAGCCAGAAGTGGGGCAGCGACAAGCTGGAATGCGAGTTGAACATCGACTTGAAGGAAACGAGACTGGAGGATATTCAGGTGAACGGGAGATTTTAGGTTAGTAGGGGGTAAGACTGTTGTCGAGCAATGAAGATACTTGGGTTTCTTTAAGCAGGAAGAAGATTGAGGGCGGTTGACAGACGCCCTTTTTTTCCTTACTGTGAAGTAAGACCGTCGAAAAAAAGTAAGGAGGGGCCATGGCGTTTGCGACAATCACCAGCAAGGGGCAGGTTACGATCCCGAAAGCCGTTCGAAACAGCTTGCATTTAAAAGCTGGCGACAAGCTCGAGTTCATTGTGAACCAAGAGGGCGGGCTCCTGGTGCGTCCGGTTTCCAAAAGGATAGACGATGTCTATGGGAAACTCCATAGAAAGGGAATGCGTCCGGTGTCGGTCGAGGAGATGGACGAGGCCGTTGGCCGGCGAATGAAGGACCGTTTCGAATGATCGCCGTCGATACCAACGTATTGGTCCGATTTCTGGTTCGCGACGATGAGCGGCAGGCTAGTCTTGTATATGAGCTTCTTAAAAAGACGGAAGCTGCCAAAACCTCTTATTTTGTGCCTTTGCTGGTCGTGCTTGAAACGATTTGGGTTTTGGAATCTGTTTATAGCGTGAGCAGAGACGAAATAATCGACAGTATCGACGATCTTCTCCTGATGCCTGTTTGGCATTTTGAAAACCAGGCGATGGTGACCGAATTCATTGCGGAGGCAAGGCTGTGTTCTATCGATCTTTCGGACCTTCTGATCTCGTTGTCCGCGAAAAGCTCCAACTGCGAGACGGTCATTACCTTTGACAAAAAGGCGTCGAAAACGAAGTTTTTTCGGTTGCTGGAATAATGGAAGTTAAGGAGACCTTCGCATGAGAATGACCTTCGGTATAATCTTAATCGGCATTTCCCTGTTCATGTTGCTGGGGTTTTCCCAGACCGACTACAAGCATGGTTTAGGGGCCGAAATTGCCGCCTTTGTTTTCATGGTGGCGTTTCCCATGGTCGGGGGGGCCTTGCTGATCAGGTCCCACTATCGGAAAAAGGTGACCTTGGCGAGGAACAAGGAGGCGCTGCGGAAACAGGCCATGGAATCCCAGATATTGAAACTTGCCGCGAAAAAGGGCGGCAAGCTGACCGTGGTGGAGGTGGTGTCCGAGACGATGCTCAATCTTGCCACTGCCAAGGAAATTCTCGATTCTCTGGTCCATCAGAGCCTGGCCTCCGTGGAAATCACCGATTCCGGGGTTATCGTCTACGCGTTTTACGACGTGGCGCATCTGGACGAAAAGGCAAGAGCGAAAGGGATTTTGGATGCCTGATTCGAAACCTTTCCTCCAGTGCCCGGTATGTCTGGCCGTTTTTATGAATAAGCTGTCGTTTCGGTCCAAGGGCGGCCCGACACTCGATTGTTGCCCGATTTGCGGAGGGATCTGGTTCGACGAAGGGGAGGTCGCTTCACTGCGAAAACTTGGATTTTCGGCTGGAAAGGGCCACGATGGCCGTTTCTCGGAGCATGGCAGTCCCTCGAAAGGAGAGAAGGGATCGGAAAAACGCTTGAAAAATATCGTTTGCCGCCATTTGGATGCGGATAATGTTCCGTTTCATTCCGATTCATACGCGGCCCCTTGCCGGAGCTGTTCCATCCCTTTCGACAGAAACGCTTCCCGGTGCCCTGCCTGCGGCCTGGAAAACCGCCTTGAATGTCCAATTTGCGGTGGAAGGATGCACATCGCTTCTATCGGGGCTTACCGCTTGGATTACTGTCGAATTTGCAGAGGAGTCTGGTTTGATAGTGTCGAACTCAGCGCGATCTGGAACGGCAAATTGGACGAATTTGCAAATCTGGGAAAAAGGAAAAGGAAATCGATGCCGTCCGATGCGATATCGGGGGCCGACTTTTTCGTTAATGTTTTGGCAGGGGATCCCGGTGTCGCCGTTTATGGTGTCGATTTTGCTTTAAATGCCGGGGAAGCGGCTTTCGATAGTGCGAGAGCCGCAGTGGCCGAAGTCCCCGAATTGTGCGGCGCGGCAATAGAAGCGACGGGCGATGCGGCCGCAACTGGGTTCCAATGCGCCGGAGATTTGGCGGGGACCGTATTCGAGACAGTCGCCGAAATCATCGCGGGAATTTTTTCCTGACGAAGCGGCTACGAATCGCCCCTCTCGTCTATTTTTTATAATCGGAACCCATCGCCAGTTCCACGCAATTTCTCCCGTTCTGCTTGGCACGGTATAATGCCTTGTCGGCGGCGTGCAGCAGGTCGTCGCAGGAGAGGGCGGCGAAGGCCGTCGCCACGCCGATGCTGGCGGTCACCCTCACCGAACGGTCCGTTTCCGGAAACCCTGCGTCTTCGATCTTTTGCCGCACCCGTTCGAAAATCGATTTCGACTCTTCCTGGCTCGTGCCCGAGAACACCACCAGAAATTCCTCTCCGCCGTAGCGACCCAGGACGTCGTAGGGTCGGATGGCGTTTTTGATGATGGTCACAGTTTTCTTCAGCACCAGGTCTCCCACCAGGTGCCCGTGGACGTCGTTGATCTCCTTGAAATGGTCCAAGTCCAGCATTCCCACGGTAATGGTCTTGTTTTCCCGTCCCGCACGGATTCTCTCCCTGTTGAGAGCTTCCATCAGGGCTCCGCGATTGAGCGAGCCGGTCAGGGCGTCCCGGGTCGCTTGAACCTTGAGGGCCTTGCGGGCTTCCTCGAGTTGCTTGAGCTGCCGCCGTATGATCTGCTTTTGGTGTTGCAGCTCGCAGAAGACGCGCAGCTTTCCGATCAGAATGCGGGGGTCCAGGGGTTTGAACAAGTAGTCCACCGCGCCGGTCTCGTAGCCGCGGAAAACGTGCTGGTCCTCCTTGTTGATGGCGGTGATGAAGATGATGGGGATGCTTTTGGTCCTTTTGTTGAGACGAAGCAGCTCGGCGGTTTCGAAGCCGTCCATTTCCGGCATCTGAACGTCCAGAAGAATGACCGCGTAGTCGCGTTTGATGGAAAGCCGCAAGGCCTCGTTGCCGGAGCTTGCCGTCACGACTTTGGACGAGGAGACGACGGGATCGTCGGCCTCGCCGATCAGGGCTTTCATCGCCGTCAGGTTGGCGGGTATGTCGTCTACGACCAAAATATTGACGGTTTCAGACATGTTTTCATCCTGTGGTTCGATTTCGGGCATCGTCACGATTTTCGATATATCCGTTCGTTCTCCGACATGATTTCGAAAGCGTCTCGATGCGAAGTAAAGGCGATGGATTCATGGGACCCCAGGCAAAGGTATCCGCCCTGCGCGAGGCTGTCGGCGAAAAGGCCGACGACCCGTTCCTGGAGTTCCTGGCTGAAATAGATCAGGACATTGCGGCAGACGATCATGTCCATCTCCCCGAAAACGCCGTCCACAGCGAGGTTGTGTTCCGCGAACACGATCTTGTCGCCGAGGGCCGGGGTCATTTCCGCGATGCCGCTGGTTTCGCGGTAATAGTCCCCGAAGGAATGCTTGCAGCCTGCCATCCGATAGTTGGCCTTGTATTTTTCGACCCGTTCCAGCGGGTAGCCTCCGGCTTTCGCGATATTCAAAACGTCCTTGTTCATGTCCGTCGCGAAGATGCGCACGCTTTTTTCCATGTCCGCTTCCTCCAGCAGAATCGCCATGGAATAGACCTCCTCGCCTGTCGCGCAACCCGCATGCCAGACTTTGACGTGGTTTCTCTTTTTCAGTTCCGGAATCACGATTCTCCGCACGGCCCTGAAAAAGGAGGGGTTTCGAAACATTTCCGTCACATTGACGGCGAGAGTCCCCAACAGAAGTTCGAAGACATCCTGGTCGCGAAGGGCCGCATGGATCAGGTCTGTGGTGCGTTCGATGCCAGATTTTTCCATGGCCTTGGCGATTCGCCGCTTGACGCCCCCCCGTGCGTACTGGCGAAAATCGTAGCCGTATTTTCTGAGCAGCGCCTCCAGCAAGAGGTCGATTTCGATGTTTTCGACCGCAGCCATCTCCAGTCGTTCGTTTTCAATGGGCGTTTTCATGTCTGATACAACCATACGCGCAACATGGATAGAAGCTTGTCCATATCGACCGGTTTGGCAAGGTAATCGCTGGCGCCCGCCTCGATGCATCTGGCGCGGTCGCCCTTCATGGCTTTGGCGGTCAGCGTAATGATCGGCAGGTTCTGGAAGCGCTCCTGTTTTCGAATCCGGCGAATCGCCTCGAAGCCGTCCATCACCGGCATCATGATGTCTATGAGTACCAGATTGATGTCCGGATGTTCCTCCAGCACCTCCAGGCACTCCCGGCCGTCGGCCGCCACCAGCAGCTCCAGGCCCTTTTCCTCCAGTACGCTGGTGATTGCGAAGACGTTTCGCATGTCGTCGTCGGCCAGAAGGACCTTCTTGCCGTCGAAAATGGATTCCCGCTCGTGCAGGATGCGGATGACCCGTCGTTTTTCCTCGGGCATCTCTTCCTGCACCCGATGGAGAAACAGCGCGGTTTCATCCAGCAGCCGTTCTCGGGAGCGTACGCCCTTGACCACCACGCGCTCGGCGTACCTGTCCAGCAGCACCCTTTCGTCGGGCGTGAGTTCCTTGCCGGTGAAAACGATGACGGGGACATAGAACTCCCGTTCGTTCAGCCGCATCTGCTCCAGCATCTCCATGCCCGACATGCCCGGCAGGCACAAATCCAGGACCACGCAGTCGAATCCGCCCTCCGAAAGCAATTTCAGAGCGTCGTCCGCGTTGGGCGCGACCACGGCCTCCACGTCCTTGTCTCCCAGAAGCTCCTTGACGATGGTGCTTTCCACCTCGTCGTCCTCCACGATCAAAAGGCGCTTGACCTTCCTGGAGATGATCTTGCGGATGCGGTCGAAGGCGCCGTTGAGCTGTTCGAGGCTGACGGGTTTTTTCAAGAAGCCCACGGCCCCCATGCGCAGGGCCTCCTGCTCATTTTCGTAGCACGAGACGATATGGACCGGGATATGCCGCGTGTTCAGGTTTTCCTTGAGCTTCGCCAGGACGTTGAGGCCGTCCATATCTCCCGGCAGGCCGATATCGAGCAGGATTCCGCCGGGCAGATAGAAGTCCGCCAGGTGCAGGGCCGCAGCCCCCTCCCATGCCACCAGCGTCTTGAAACCCTGCTCGCGCGCCAGATCCATGAGGGTGCGGGCGAATTCGGGATCGTCTTCGATGATGAGCACCGACCGGTCCTCCTTTGTGATTTCGCGCCGGTCGTCGCGAATGTTTTCCACGCAAGGCAAGCGCGTTGCGGCGGCGTCTTCTTTCTCGGAGAACGTTTCGGAAACTTCGTCCTCTTCTTCGGCGCAGGCGACTGCCACAGCGGGCGGCGCGGTCGGTTCAAATTCCTCGAAAGATTCCTTTTCGCAAATCCTGGATTCCACCGACGCCACCGACGCCAATTCCGTGCCGTTGGCCGCAGTATCGCCTGCAAGGCGCTTTCTTCCCCTGGCCGAAGCGGCTGCGGGAAGCACTGCCGTGAACTCGCTTCCCTCGCCCGGACGGCTGACCAGGCGAATGCCTCCGCCCAGCAGCCTGGCCAGTTCCTTGCTGATGGAAAGCCCCAGTCCCGTGCCGCCGAACTTGCGCTGCGTGGTGCCGTCGGCCTGCTGGAACGCCTCGAAGATCATCCGCTGCTTGTTCTCGGCAATGCCGATTCCCGTGTCCTTGACGCTGAAGGCGATGTAGCGGCCGTTGTCGACGGGAAATCCGAGACAGTGCAGGTCCTTGAGCCTGGGATTTCGAACGGTCAGCGTGACCACTCCTTTTTCTGTGAATTTGATCGCGTTGGACAAGAGGTTGTTGAGAATTTGCACCACCAGCTGGTAGTCGCTTCTGATCCGGGACGGAGCGCCCTCTTCGTTTACGATTTTGAATTCGAGCCCCTTTTGCATCGCCATCGGCAGCAGCTTGGCCCTGATTTCGGCCATGAGCCTGGAAATCTTGATGTTTTCCGGCGTCAGGCTCACTTTGCCCGCCTCGATTTTGGAAAGGTCCAGAATGCTGTTGATCAGGTTGAGCAGTTCGGCCCCCGCGCTGTTGATGGTCCGGCAGAATTCCAGTTGCTTGTCGGTGAGGTTCTTCTCCTTGTTTTGAATCAGCAGGGAAGACAGGATCATGAGGCTGTTGAGCGGCGTTCGCAGTTCGTGGGACATGTTGGCCATGAACTCGGACTTGTACTTGCTGGTGACCTCCAGCTCCGAGGCCTTGATTTCGATCAGGTGCCTGGCCGATTCGATTTCGCGGCTTTTCTCCACGACTTCGTCCTTTTGTCTTCGCAGGTCTTCGGAACGTTCCTTGAGTTCGCGATTGGTGATTTCAAGCTCCACCTGCTGGGCTCGCAGAAGCTTTTCGGACTCGGTGAGCGCGCGGGTCTGATGCTCCAGCTCTTCGTTGGTCTGGCGAAGCTCCTCCTGCTGGACCTCCAGTTCCTCGGCCTGGCGCTGCGACCGGTCCAAAAGGGCCGCCATCTTGGCGCGCGACTGGGCGGAATCCACCGCGACGGCGATGTTTTCCGAAACCGTTTCCAGAAACAGGAGTTCCTTTTCCGAAAATTCGCGAAACGCTCCGATCTCCACCACCCCCTTCACCTTGTCTCCTCTCAGAAGGGGGTGCGCGACGACCAAGGTCGGCGGGGCCGAACCCAAGCCGGAACGGATTGTGAAATAATCCCTGGGGCAGGGCGACAGGCAAATGCGCTTCTTCTCCAGCGCCGCCTGTCCCACCAAACCTTCTCCCAAGGAAAACTCGTTGTTCAGCTCCTTTCTGTTTTCGTGGGCGTAGCCGCCTGTCAGTCTCAAACGACCGTCGTCTTCGAGAACGAAAACGGCCCCGATATCGGCGCCGACGTAATCGCAGATGGAATGGATCACGATCTGCGAAAGGCTCGAAACGTCCTTTTCTTCCAGCATGCGTTCGTTCAACGCCGTCTGGCCGGTCTTCAGCCAGTTCTGATCCCGAAGCTCCCGGCCGTAGTCGTTCATGTTCCGCGCGAGTCTGCCGCCGAAAAGCAGCAGGACGATGCAGATGGCCGATGCCGTGACGGCGAATCCCAGAATGAACCGGGCCAGAAGGTTCTTGACCCAGCGCGAAGCCTCGCCGAGCGTGTCGGAGAATTCGTCTTCGAGAACATGCAGCCGGTGGTTCAAAACGGACACCTCGCCGGTCAGCTCCTCGACGCGCTCTGTCGATGCATCGTCGCCCGAAGAAACCGCCTTGCGAATATCCGCTGCGATTTCAACGATTTCGGCATTCAGGCCGTCCGCCTCCTCCCAAAGCGACAGGGCCTTGCGAACGTAACTGAAATCCCGAAACATCTGGAAAAGAGAAATCATTTCCTCTGTTTCTTCGGGAAAGACCCCGCCATGACTGAATCCCTTGTATACGATCTCTACGTCCGGATGCAATTTCACCAGCTCCAGGCGGGCCTCCTTTATGTTCAGGGGTAGCGCCATATGTTCCAGGTACGCGTCGTAGTCGTCCTCGTTGGCCGTGTGGGCGTATCTGAGCAAATGGAAAACGGCGCCCTTCTGACCCTTTGAATAGGCGGATTCGCCAGCTACATAGGCCTGAAGCGAAAAAAGCGCATTCATGCCGACGTCGGCCATGACGAACATCCCCGCGATGGATGCCAGGACCACCAGGATCGTCAGGTACAACTTCAGCCGAATGGAAAGGTCCGATATGTTTTTGTCGTTTCTCGTTTTCACTTCGAAAAAGTCCTCCAATCCGTAATATGTATCCGCAAGCGCTTCGCAGCCGCTTTGGCGGAAAAACGGACCGCCTGAAAACCCATGCCGTCCGAAAGACGTTTTTGTGTCGATAAGAGCGAATCGGCGATGAATATTCGCACAAAACCGCATGTCTTGGCAATCTGTGAATTATTTTTTTTATTGGTTACGATGTTGCAATTTGTGAGAAACGGATTATTTTCGCCCTCGCCAGTTTTAATGCGAAACAGGCTTTGGTATTATGAACCTTTCGAATGCAATGCGATAAACGCAAAAGACGCCGAAAAGGCGAAATGTAAAAGGAGAGATTTATCCAATGGAAGATCGTTCTGCAATTACGGTGTACACAGGCGGCCACAGGGGGGCCGAGACAGAGTTCGGCAAGCTTGCCGAAGAGTGGGGAATCGGCGAAGTGAACTTCACTTTCGAGGGGCACGACCTCGGAAGGACAAGGGGTGTTCGCATGCTGAGCGAAGAGGAACTCGACAAGGGCAATGTCAGCATGGAAATCGTCTCCGGGCGCATGGGGCGCAAGTTTTCCAAGGTCGATAAGATTCGCAAGGTCATTCAGTCCATTTTCCATATGGTAAACAGCGGCTACCATGTGGTGGCGGTCGGATGGATCCAGCCCGACGACACGGTCAAAGGAGGTACAGGTTGGGCCGTGGAGCTTGCCAAGATGTTCAACAGGCCGCTGAGCGTCTACGACCAGGATCGCAAAGCCTGGTTCTGCTGGAAAGACAACGCCTGGGCCGCCGAAACGCCCGTGATCGAGAGCAAGACCTTCGCGGGTTCGGGCACCAGAAACCTCGCCGAAGACGGTCGGAAGGCGCTCCGGGAACTTTTCGAGCGGTCGTTTGGTCCTGCGGACGCGAAGTAGCGGCCTTCTCGTTCCCACGCTTTGCGTGGGAACGCATATCAGGACGCTTCGCGTCGGGAGCATACCCTGTTTTTTTAACGGGAGCATACTCTGTTTTTTTTAACCGGACAGTTTTCTTAATCGTACAGTCCCGTTAGGTACGACAGACAATAGCCCGGCAATTTATTGCCGGGGTTGGCCCGCCGGTGCGTCCCAAGTCCCGTTAGGGACGACAGAAATAGGAACACGACCGAAAATCGCATCCCACGGAATATAGGCGTGTGCAAGATCGCAAATACCGATTCCATTTCCAAAAGGCTGTGGATATTGGCGCTGGCATTATCGGCATGCTTTTTGGCCCGCGTCTTTCCGGTCTGCGCACGCCAGGTGCAAATCGAAAAGAAGATGATTCAGTATATCGCTTCGGAAGAATTTTTCCATTTTCGGGAGGACCGACGATGCCGTTTCGAGGACAGGTACCGTATTTGCCTGATCGACAACTTCGAGCAGAAATTCCGTTTGGTTCCCGAAGTCGAGACTTCCCACGGGGAAATGCTGTTGAAGCTTTTGCTGTCAGGAAGGGACGATATCGAGGTGGAAGCATACAACACTTCCCTGAGCAAGGGGTTGGCCAACGCGCTCGAATACCTGGCCTGCGGCGGTTGTTTCGACGCCGTCGTTTCCTCCGTTCCGGGCTCCAACTACACCTACGATCAAATCGGCAGCCTGTTCGAAGACCGGAGGCCGATCACTGCGGAAAACATTTCTGAGCGCAGGGACGATCTGAAAAGGCTGTTGCGAGATATCGCCCTGAATGGCTTTCCCTCCGTGCAATGGCTGGAGCGCGCCGACGTCAACACGGTCAAACTGAAAAACGACGCCAGAAAGCTCGCGTTCATCGAAGCGCTGGGACGGTTCGATGTCCCCGTGGTGCTCCCGTACGGCAATCCGGACTCGAGATACAAGGGAAAGGCGAAGGTCGTCAACTTGCTGGGTCTTTCGTCCAACGCGAAGACGTTCAGCGCCTTGGATCGGGAGGGAAAGCGTATGCCTGGCTTTCCCTACAGTCCGTTAAGCTCGGGAGAGGAAAAGGGCGTCTACGATATCGTGGAATGCCCCCATCCCGAAGACCCCCGGTCGGCCTGCCTGGACATCAACGAAGACGGCCACTGCGACTACGATTTCGTCAGGACAGGCAAGGTCCCCTATCGAGACGAAGACGGCAAGCTTTGTTTCGCCCCGCCGATCATCTCGGAAGAAAAATTCGAGGAGCTTGTTTCCCGAACGTCCGGGGAAGAAAAAGGCATGCTCGAAACGCAAGCCGTTCTCACCTCCCGGCAGTACCTCCTGTGGAAAAACGCCTTCGGGCCGAGCGACGCCCCTGTGCCGACGAAATCCTATGTCTGGCTCGACTCCCCGTCTCGCGGAAGGTTCTTCGAGTTTGACGCCGTATGCCGGAAGCGCGGGCGTATCGAAGGGGCGTCGGTCATTCCTCCGAACAAAATCAAGGAATTGCTTCCTCGAAGGTAGCCAAACCATCCTGGGCTGGCTTGTCGCGCCGACCGATTCCCGCTTTGTACCAAAGGGGGGGGGGGTCTTGTTTCGGCCATGCTTCGGCGGAACGCGGACGCGAAGCGTCCTGGTATGCATTCCAACGCGAAGCGTTGGAACGAGGCGGCGAGGGAATGGCCGAAATAGAAATCAAGTCCATACCAAAGCGCGAGGCCGGGATGGCTTGGCTGCCTATTCGTTGCGACTTCCTCGGCACGGGAAATTCGTCAAAATTAGAATTGCTGCGATCTGCCGACACGGTTTGACATAGTCCAGGCAATCGGGCATAATCGTCGTTTTCGAAAAATGATGGCCGGAGAAACGGTTTGCATGGAGAAAAATGATGGTCGAGGAACAGGAAGGAGCTTGGACGTTGTCATGAACAGGGATTTTCATTCTGTTTTTCAAGGTAACCGCACAGAGTTCTAACAGTCAAGGCTATAACGGAATAATCCCGTATATTCAGGATGTTATGTTTCCATCCCTCAACCCTCCCTCGCCAAACGGCACTGGAATTACCTGAACCATAAGATTTTAATTCAATTTAACATTTTTGTATTTTGCATATAGTTGTGCATTTATATCGATTTGTTCGCGAACAGACTTACTAAGAACAACCAATATAAACGTTTCGGCTGATTTTTTATAACAACATACATTTTTTTATTGACGTATCGTTCAGGATATTTTAGTAACCTTCTTATTATGGATCCAGTTGATTATTTCAAAAAGCCGCTTTTGCCAGACCATCGAAATTACGAAGCTTTGAAAGCTTTTTATTGCGACGGACTTGGTTCGGCTGAAACGGCCGAAAAATACGGATTGTCGCCAGCCTATTTCAAAAAACTCCGCCATCTTTTTTTGCAAAATCTCAAAAAGGGAATCAATCCGTTTTTCTCGAAAAAAAAGCCCGGTCCCAAAAAGCGTTCCACAAGCGACCAAACGATAGAGCTTATTGTCGCATTGCGTAAGCGGAATTATTCCATCACGGACATCAAGGTCCTTCTTGATTCCAAGGGAAATGCCGTTTCGCTCGACACCATCGATAAAGTGCTGAAGGCCGAAGGCTTCGCGCCTTTGCCCAAAAGGACTCGAATGGAAAGGCTCGCAGTTTCCGTTCCGGAAAAAATCGAGGCGCCGAAAAGCGTGTCGATAGAACTGACCGACGAAAAGTTCATAACGGAACACGGCGCCGGTCCCCTCGTTTTTTTACCCCTCATGGAAAAACTCGGCTTGGCGGAGGCGATCAAAAGCGCCGGATTTCCCCGTACGTCCGAACTCGACGACCTTCAAAGCGTTCTGTCTTTTCTGGCCTTGAAACTGCTGGGAGGCCTCCGATGGTCCCACGATACGAAATGGAACATGGACAGGGCTCTCGGGTTGTTTGCCGGACTCAACGTCCTGCCGAAATCGACTACTCTTTCAACCTATTCCTACCGCGTGTCAAGGTCGCAGAACAAAAGGTTCCTTTCCGCGCTGTCGCGCATTTTCCGCGACGACGAACTCGAAAATGGCGAGTTCAATCTGGATTTCAAAGCGATACCGCATTGGGGAGACGCCAGCGTTCTCGAAAAAAACTGGGCGGGTTCCAGATCGAAGGCGATGAAGAGCCTTCTCGCCCTGGTTGCGCAGGATCCTTCAACTGGCAATCTTTCCTATACCAATGCGGAAGTAAAGCACAGGAACCAAAGCGACGCCGTTTTCGATTTCGTCGATTTTTGGAAGCAAGGTCGCGGCGTGGCCCCGAAAATGTTGATTTTCGATTCGAAGTTCACGACCTACAAGAATTTGAGCGAGTTGAATCAGAGCGAGGAAAAAATCAAGTTCCTGACCATAAGAAGGAGAAGTAAAAGCCTGATCGAAAAGGCGGAAAAAATCGAAAGCAACCATTGGCGAAAGATATCCGTCGAGCGTTCGAAGGGTAAATATCAGAAAATCAGAATATACGAAGAGCACTGCAAATTGCGACATTACAAAGGCGAAGTAAGACAAATCGTTATGACCGACCATGGAAGACGAAAACCGACCTTTCTTATTACCAACGACTTTGACGCGGATGTGGGAAAGCTTGTGAAAAAATATGCAGGCCGATGGCTGGTGGAACAGGAAATTGCCGAGCATGTGGCGTTTTTCAACCTGAACAATCCTTCCTCTTCAATTGTTGTCAAGGTGGATTTTGACCTGACGATTTCCCTTTTGGCCCACAACCTGTATCGGATATTGGCAAGCCATCTTGAAGGTTTTGAAAAATGCACCGTCGAAACAATAAGCCGAAATTTTCTTGAAAACGGCGCCTCCGTGGAAATTGCCGGAGATCGGATAAAAGTTTTTTTGAAAAAGAAAACGCATCTGCCTTTACTTCTCGATGTCCCGTGGATGAAATGCTCCACAAAATTGTCATGGCTTGGTGCAATAATATCCTTTGAAACCGGAACATATTCTTGAGGTACCTTTTTTATCTGAATGAAAATCCCTGATGAAGAAAATAGTTCTTCTTTTGTTGTTTTTGCCGTTTGTTCTCTATCGTGGGAGTTCTTCTGGAGAAGACTTGCCAGGCCAGGACGGTACGCCAGGAGAAGGGGCGTCGGCGAACGCAATAGTCGAAAGCGTCCCGGAGGGGGTGGCATCTCGTCCTTTGGGCGTCGGAGTACCCGGCGCGGGGGCCGAACGGTAGGATATTTCGGTCGAAGTCCAGCCGCGAAAAGCCAACGGCAAAAGCTGGGACATCATGGGCGGAAAGCCGGAAATAATGATGACGGTTACGACCGGGAACTTGACGATCTCCAATTTCAGTCCCGGCTCGAAAACCAAGACGGACTGCCACGAGTCCTATTCCTGTGTTTTCAGGGGGGTCCCGCTGACCTCCGCAGAATTCGAAATCAAAATCGTCGATTACGACAAAGGCCTCGACGACCCCATAGGAAAGGGCCTGTGTCGTGTGAATGCGACTTGTCAAATAGGCCTTGCCACCGTAGCTGTGAAAAGCTCGGATTGAGTCCTGCCGACGGTTGTTTGACGAATTGGGCATTCATGGGAATCTATATCTCCTGTGATTGCGAAAACCGCCCGGAGCCGGGCATTGGAAAACGAGGAGCGAATCCAGAATGCGAAAAGCCATCGACAGACCAGCGTTCGGTCGGAAAAAGGCTGCGGCCAAGGCTGCGGTTTTCCTGCTTTTCATCGTGGCCGCCATTATCTTGGTCAAGTTCACGCCGGTGAAAAATTATTTGAACCAGGCAAGCCTGAAGCAGTTCCTGGATTCTGCGGGGATTTGGGCGCCGCTGGCCTATATCGCGTTTTACGCGGCAGGTGTGTGCCTGTTCGTCCCGGGCACGCTTCTCACCGGCATCGGGGCTGCGATTTTCGGCCCCTACCGGGGGTTCGTATACGTGTGGTTCGGTGCCATGATCGGCGCAAGCGCCGCGTTTTTCATCGGGCGCACCCTGGCCAGGGACTTCGCCGCCTCCCTGATCGGCGACAAGCTGAAAAAGTACGACGAGGCCATCGAACGAAACGGTTTCGCCACCACCCTCTACCTTCGCCTGCTCTATTTTCCCTTCACGCCGATGAATTTCGGGATGGGGCTGACCCGCGTGAGGTTCGTCGATTATTTCGCCGGAACCGGCCTGGGAATCATTGTCGGCACCTTTCTGTTCACCTTCTTCATCGGGACCTTGAAGGAGGTGTGGGCGTCCGGGGACTGGGGCCGGCTCGTATCCTTCAGGGTGTTTTTCTCTCTCGGCCTGTTCGTGTTCTCCTTTTTCATCCCGAAGATCATCAAGAAAATAAAGGGGGAATAGGAAATCAAGGCTCGGTCCCGATGAATGGCCTGGGATGATGCCGACCGTTTTTCGTAAACCGATTCACAAGATGGCTGGATAACAGATTGGCGTCCGTCATGCTGAATAGCAGAGGGAGCATCCACCCCCACATCGGAAATTGCTGCGACCAGTCCACCAATGCGTTCCGCAATGTGTCGGCCCCTTCGAGGGCCGAACGAAAGAGTTCGGCAGTCAGGCCTGCGCCCAGTCCGACCAAAGCCGCACGCGGTAACAGGCGTTGCCGCTGAAGTCTGATCTCGATGTCTTCCTGAATTTCGGAAAGGCGCGCTGTCCGAGAAGTTGCGAAATCAGGGGGTGACTCGTTGATGGGGTTGCTTTTCAATGATTAACGCAATTGGTTTTATTAACTGCTGCAAACACTAATAATAGCTTACGTATCCGAAATGAACCGGAATGAGCCATCGAAATCGCCGCCATGGCCCCAATGAAAGAGACAGGCGTCGGTTTTTTGAAAAAACGGGTTTATTTCCAGCAATTGGACTATTACCGGTCCATGGAGTGTTTGTTCATCAAATTCGACAAACATGTCGAAAACAGCGTCATCGACATGGGATACGGCTTGGAGCCGAGAAAAATACTTCCTGACGGAGGCCTCGATCCGCTTTGCATTCCGGTTGATTTCGACGCTGGAGCCAAAATTTTTACAATCATATTGAGATATGCCTACCAGCTTTCTTCTTTTCATGAAGCAACGAAACTCGGACCATGGGGGAATGCGACGCCATCGACGTACAAAGATGTGCGGGGAATAATCGTGATGCAAGGCAAGGCGCAGGTCATAGGCTATCCTCCAGGAATTTTCCGTCAACATCCTAATGGCGGCGTTGCCGTCGCTAATCCGTAGCCCCCTGTTGTTGGCGTAGCTGGAATCCTTGCCGCTGCGCGAGCCCAACCTTACGAAAGCGCCTTCGGGATAGAGTGCCAGGGCCGAGTCGATTTTCTTTGCAAGCCTTTCTATTGTTGAAAACGGAGGAGCATCGTCGAACCACTTGCGGAATTCCTTGTTGACATGTCCCAAAGCACGAGCCTCTTCAAGGCTGATCGGCAGGTCTGTTTGCGGTATGGTCAGTTCCTTGAGTCCCTGGCTCCAATTTTCGATATAGGTGGGGCGTACTTTTTCGAAATATGCGGACATCATAGTTCGAACAATGAATCTATGAATTCCCGGAGGCTGTCAGCGACAAAACCGACGTTGCTGTAATCGGCCTCCCGGTCGCTTCCCGGATCGACCTCGTACTCTCTTTGCCAGAAAAAGACTTTGCCTTTGTTAGGGCCGGTTGTCCCCAGCAATATCAGATTGCTTCCAGGGTCACGCGCAATTGCTATCGTGTCTTTCGGAATGCGATCTTTGTGCGTTTCGTAGTAGTCCAAAAAATTCTCGTCTTCCCCGTCGTATATGCTGAAGAACCAAGCCACCGAGTTGATTTCATTCCCCTCCGCCCAGTATTGGCCTTGCCACTGGACACGAAAGACGTCGGGGAACGGATGCCCGCCTTTGTGCGTCAAAAGATACTGCCGGTATTCCTCCGGCAACGCAAAGCCTATTTCTTTTTCCGCCTCTTTTAATTGCGTGGGCGTAGTCAGCTGCTCTTGATATGTACTCCTGAGTTCCATGCCATTTT
The DNA here is from genome assembly GCA_963674505.2 of Desulfobacterales bacterium. Lineage (GTDB taxonomy): Bacteria > Desulfobacterota > Desulfobacteria > Desulfobacterales > SKZT01. Next base: position 1,791,370 of record CAXXIG010000001.1, on the reverse strand, counting down.
TTTCGCTATGTTTGTGGCGGCGATGGATGCTTCAATCCGCTTCTTCAGAGCATTGATCTTTTTCGCGGCCCTTGCGCCTTTGGCTGTTTTGCCGAGAGCGTCTCCCGCGTAGGGGATAATCGAGATCAAGGACGATCCGGCTCCGATGAAATCTCCTGTGTAGAGACTCATACCTGCGCCGATAACGTCAGAGATCGGCGTAGGGTCGGCAATGCCTGCGATATCCACCGCAGTCTGGGCCAACTGGAATTCCAGCTCTTTGTTCAGTGAGGCAAGGTCGTTTTCCGCGTTCTGAACTTCGCTCGAGCTTTTCTTTAATTCGGCCCCCACAGAGGTTTACCCTCGCTCATCCCGGAGTTCCGGAAACCATGCTTCGGCCCAAGCCTCGGGATCATAGCTTTCGGCCGCCTTTTCCCAAGCTTCGTCCAGCTCCTTTTCAAAAAGCATGGAGAATTTGGCCTCCGGCGGTATTTTCCGGTTGGAGAGAACATTCTGAATCTCGGGGATTTCATCGAAATTGGGCGCGATCTCGAACATGATCGAGACGAACCCCGCAAGATCTGCCAGCGAATTCAGGCCATACTTTCTTGCTCGGTCAACGCCGTTGGAAACCATTTCGCGCAAGCCGTCTTCGGGAATCCGGTCTACCAGTTCGGGACTTTCATCTTTCAGGTGGCCGATGATGAAATCGACCGTTTCCCGATCATTTTTGGGCAGGAAAGCGGCGATTTGTTCGCGTCGTATTCTTAGCATGGTAAAACCTTTGATTGGGTTGTTAGGTTTTAACTCGGGTCTTGTTGTCGTAATGTTAAGGGTGCTGGGGCCATGACATCGAATTTTCGATCAAGCCGGTTAACAGATCAAGACAGGATTGTAAAGAATTATTTGAAAGATGATACTGCCATCAGTGAGGTTTTTGTTTCCAGCTTGGGCGCAAGGGGATCAGTCCCGGAGGGACGACAGACAATAGCCCGGCAATTCATTGCCGGGGGGGAATCGTCAAGGTGCGCCAAGTCCCGTTAGGGACGACAGAAACAGGAGGTACGGTAAGTGGACTTGGCGTAGGATTTGTTGGAAACAGGGCATGCTCCCGTTCCAAAGGTCGTGTGGGTTCTTCCGGCATTGGAAACTTGCGCGCGTTCGCCATTGCGTGATAAAAATGCATCTGTTCGAATGATTCGCAAGAAACAACCGGGAACCTCCGAAATCAAGGTTTCGGACCGTTGCAAGGAGGCTGAAGATGAGAAGAACGATTGTGGTGGCGTTGGCTTTGATTTTCCTTGTACCTTTACAAGTCGGCGCTTTAGGAGGCGACGGGTCGCAAAGGGGCATTGTCATCCAGAGCGATTTCGACGGGCAGACCCTCCAACGGAAATTTTCCGAAGGGGTCAATCATGCGTTGATCATCGGCATCGACGAGTACGAGAACCATCCGGATCTGGATACGGCGGTCAACGATGCGGAGGCGGTCGCCGCCGTTTTGAAGGACAAATATTTTTTCGACCCGGACAACATCGTTCTGCTGAAAAACGGGCAGGCCACCAAGGACCGGATCATGAGGGCCCTGAGGGACCTGGTGGTGGAAAAGGTGAAAAAGGGCGACAACGTGTTCATCTATTACGCTGGGCACGGGTGGTTCGACGAGGCGTTTGAAATCGGGTACTGGGTCACGGCCGAGGCGGGCAAAAGCCCGGCGACTTTCCTGGAGAACAGCATCGTGTACAAATCCGTGGCCGCTCTGGACCGGGCGGGCGCGAGGCATGTCTACCTGGTTTCCGATTCGTGCTTTTCCGGAAGCTTCCTCCAGGAGCACCGGGCGGTGGAAACCGATATCGACGACCGCTATTTCCGGGAAAAATACGCCAAGCCCTCCCGCAACATCCTGACCTCCGGCGGAAACGAACCCGTGGCCGACGGCGGCAAGGACGGCCACAGCATATTCGCGTACTATTTTCTCCGGTTCCTGGAACAAAACCGGTATCCGTTCGTAAGCGCCAAGCAGGTCGGGGTCTACGTGGAGCAAATGGTGGCGCGTAACTCCAACCAGACTCCCATCAGCCGCTACATTCACGGCGTGGGCGACGAAAAGGGGCAGTTCTTCTTCATCAACGAGGCGTCCCGGCGCGGCGGCGACGAACCTCTGCCCGCGCTTCCGCCTGTCGAGTCACCCCCTTCGTCCGGATCGTCCTTCGACGATGTGAAAAAGCGCCTGCAGGAGCGACAGAGGGTCAGAAACGAATGGGACGAATGGCTCCGGCGGTGCGGTAGCCGTTTCGCGGAGGCCAAGGAGATCGACGAAAGCGACTTGGCCACGCCCGAGGAAAAAGCGCTGGTGTGGTCCAGGGTCTGCGACGACCTGCAATCCAACCACCCGTATTCCGAAGAAGACGAAAGCATGCGGGATTTCGCGGAATCCAGAAGGAAACACTGGGAAAGCCAAAAGGCCGCAGGGCAAAAGAAAAAGTCCGAACCGATACACGTCGCCTCCGTGGACCCGAAAGTCGCGGATCCGAAGATCGAAAAAACCGACCGGCATTTCGTCAAATACAAAAATGGCGTGGTGAAAGACACCCGAACCGGTCTTGAGTGGTATGCAGGGCCCGACAAGGACACGGACTGGCACGAAGCCAAGGCTTGGGTGGATTCCTTGGATATCGACGGGGGAGGGTGGCTGCTACCGTCGAGAATGGAACTAAAAAGCCTTTACGAAAAGGGAACGGGAAGCCGAAACGTTACGCCGCTATTAGATACAACTGGCTGGATGGTTTGGACAGTTGAAAATAACGGGCCTTCACACAAATGGTGCTGGTCTTTTTTCAACGGCTTCGAGATCGGGTTCAAGCCCGATGCTATAGAAGGCCATGGCCACAGAGTTTTTGCTGTTCGCTCGCGATGACGATGCGGATTAATTGAAATTTGATCAAGGTGTGCCAAGCAAGCTTTGCATCCGTGTTTCGATTTTGGTTCCGAGCTTGGTAGCGGCGGCCGAAATAAAAGCCTATCCCGTCTTCCGATCCGGCATGGCGGGTTGATGCGGATACCCACGCATGTCAGACCAAGATGGTCTGGTTACCATGACGGAGCAGGGCCTTCGGTGCCAGGCATTTGTTTCAGATATGAAAACGGAGAACAAGACTCGTGAAAATCTACCTAGAGGAAAAAATCGGCGACCCCGACCTTTTCGTGGGCCGGGAGAAGCAGCTTGCGGACCTGCTGAAATGGACCGGCAACATCAAGAGGCGCATATCCATGAGCCGGGCGATCCTGTCGCGCCGCAAGACTGGAAAGACCGCTATTCTCCAGCGCCTGTACAATCTGGTGTTTCATAAAAACAACGGGATTGTCCCGTTTTATTACGAGATCGCCGAAGGGCCGCAATGGGCAGGCGATTTCTGCAAGGATTTCTTTCTTAAATTCGTACTCCAATACGCGGCCTTTCAGACCCGCAATTCCGAGTATATCCAGATACGGAAGCCGGATTTCCAGGCTGCCATGGAAATAGCGTCCAAGGAAAACCTCGATGATTTGGCAAAGGACATCGAGAGCGTTGCCCGGATTTTTGAAGATGGATACCTGGGCAGTTTGTGGACTGCGGTTCGGGAGTATCCCCTGGAATTGGCCTGTAAGAAAAAGCTGTCGGTCCTGCAGATTATCGACGAGTTCCAGTATCTGAACAGCGAAATGTATGTGGACCAGGGCCTTGCCAACCCGATGAAAAAGATGGCTTCCGGATACATGAGAACGGCCGAGTACAAAAACGCGCCATTGCTGGTTTCAGGCTCCTGGGTCGGATGGCTCATGAACGATTTGATCGCCCTGCCGGGGCGGTTCCAACTGGGGTTTCTCGAGAACATGCCGGAGAATGAGATCGTGGCGATGGTGTTCAAGTATTCCGACTTTTTCGACATCCCGGTCACCGACGAAACCGCGTTTCTGATGGCGCAGCTGAGCGAAGGCAACCCGTTCTACGCAAGCTCCCTGTTCAAGTCTCCCTGCCCGGACAAGCGGCTGGACAGCCCCGAAGGCGTGTTGCGCACGCTGGTGTTCGAAACCCTGGACGACCAGGGCCTGATCAAGAACACTTGGATGGAATACCTGGATACCGCCTTTAAGAAAGTCAACGACCGCCATGCCAAGCGCATCGTGCTCTATCTGAGCAAAAATCGCGACAGGGAACTGACCCGCCAGGAAATCCTCGAAGACCTGGAGCTTCCCATGGACGACCTGGAGCTGGAGAAAAAGCTCAAGGCCCTGGCCAGGTCGGACATCATCCAAAAGGGAAGCACCAACTTCGACTATCGCGGCGTGCAGGACAACATCTTCGACAAGGTTTTCCGGGGCGTCTATCAAAAGGAAATCGAGAAGTTCCACCCGTCGGACATCGCCGACGAATACAAGAGGCTCTTCGAAAAGGTCGATGCGAAGTACCGGCAAATCCTGGGCAAGTACAACCAGGCAAAGGGCGCGTGGGCCGAGTTTCTGATCCTTCGGACGCTGAGACGCGAAGCGCGTCGGAAAAACGATTTTTTCCAGTCCATCACCCGCAACCTGCCGGACGATTTCCGGTTCGTCGATTACGAGAGCGTCTGGTCCTACACGGGCTCGCCCATCGAAAAACGCGATATACAAGTGGATGTTTTCGCCCGCGCGAAACCACAAGAGTACACCGTGATCGGCGAAGTCAAGAACCGGGATGTCCGCAAATTCTCCAGGCAGGAGGCCGAGGGGTTTCTGGAAAAAATGCGGGAATTGGCGGACATTGAGAAGATCGGCATGCGCGTGGGCTTCGTTTTTTCCGTCGCAGGCTTTGCGAAGGACGCGCTGGAGTTTTTCGAAGAAAACGGGATTGCCTGGAGCGAAGACCAGAGATGGCTTGGAGATTGAGCCCCAAAAAGTTCTGAGAAAGGAAGACGGCGTGAAAATATACATGAAGGAAAAAATCGGCCACCCGGACCTTTTCGTCGGCCGGGACAGGCAACTGAGGGATTTGCTGAAATGGGCTGAAGGCATCAAAAAGGAGATCTCCATGAGCCGGTCGCTCCTGTCTCGGCGCAAGACCGGCAAGACCGCCTTGCTTCAACGCTTGTTCAATCTTGTGTTCCAGCAGAACGACGGGCTGATCCCGTTCTATTTCGAGGTGAAGGAGGGGAAAATCTGGGTCGGGGATTTCTGTCGTGATTTTTTCCTGGCTTTCATTCTCCATTACACCGCCTTCAAGACGCGCAAAACCGAATACCTTCGTATTGGAAAGACGGACTTTCAAACAGTCTCGGACATCGTGTGCAAGGAAGGTCTCGAGTACCTGGCCTCGATCATCGAGCATGTCGCCAATCTCTACGAAAAAGAGTACGGACGTTGGATGTGGGATTCCGTTCGCGAACTGCCCTACAAACTGGCTTGGGGGCAGAACGAATCGATTCTGCAGATCATCGACGAGTTTCAATACTTGAACAGCGAAATATACCGGGACAAGGAATGCACCAACCTCATCGACGACATGGCTTCCTGCTACATGAGCACGGCGGAATACAAGAACGCGCCTCTGCTGGTTTCAGGCTCCTGGGTCGGATGGCTCATGAACGATTTGATCGCCCTGCCGGGGCGGTTCCAGCTGGGGTTTCTCGAGAACATGCCGGAGAACGAGATCGTGGCGATGGTCTTCAAATATTCCGACTTTTTCGACGTCCCGGTCACCGACGAGACCGCGTTTCTGATGGCGCAGCTGAGCGAAGGAAACCCGTTCTACGCAAGCTCCCTGTTCAAGTCTCCCTGCCCGGACAAGCGGCTGGACACTCCCGAAGGCGTGTTGCGCACGCTGGTGTTCGAAACGCTGGACGACCAGGGCCTGATCAAGAACACCTGGATGGAATACCTGGATACCGCCTTCAAGAAGGTCAACGACCGGCATGCCAAGCGCATCGTTCTATATTTGAGCAAAAATCGCGACAGGGAACTGACCCGGGAGGAAATCCTCGAAGACCTGGAGCTTCCCATGGACGACCGGGAGCTGGAGAAAAAGCTCAAGGCCCTGGCCAGGTCGGACATCATCCAAAAGGGAAGCACCAACTTCGACTATCGCGGCGTGCAGGACAACATCTTCGACAAGGTTTTCCGGGGCGTCTATCAGAAGGAGATCGAGAAGTTCCACCCTTCGGACATCGCCGACGAATACAAGAAACTGTTCGAAGAGGTCGATGCGAAGTATCGTCAAATCCTGGGCAAGTACAACCAGGCAAAGGGCGCGTGGGCCGAGTTTCTGATCCTTCGCACGCTGAAGCGGGAAGCGCGCCGGAACAACGAATTTTTCCGGTCCATCACCCGCAACCTGCCGGACGATTTCCGGTTCGTCGATTACGAGAGCGTCTGGTACTACACGGGCTCGCCCATCGAAAAGCGCGACATCCAGGTGGATGTTTTCGCCCGTGCGAAACCCCAAGAGTACACCGTGATCGGCGAAGTCAAGAACCGGGACGTCCGGAAATTCTCCAGGCAGGAGGCCGAACGGTTTCTGGAAAAAATGCGGGAATTGGCGGATATTGAAAAAATCGGCATGCATGTGGGCTTCGTTTTTTCCGTCGCAGGCTTTGCGAAGGACGCGCTGGAGTTTTTCGAAGAAAACGGGATTGCCTGGAGCGAAGACCAAAGATGGCTGGGAGCTTAAACCGAAAAGAACTCTGAGAAAGGAAGACGGCGTGAAAATCTACCTGGAAGAAAAAATAGGCGACCCCGACCTTTTCGTGGGCCGGGACAAGCAGCTTGCGGACCTGTTGAAATGGACCGGCAACATCAAGAAGCGCATATCCATGAGCCGGGCGCTCCTGTCCCGGCGCAAGACCGGAAAGACCGCTATTCTCCAACGCCTGTACAATCTGGTGTTTCATAAAAACGAAGGGTTGATCCCGTTCTATTTCGAAGTGAAGCAGGGGAAAATCTGGGTCGGAGATTTTTGTCGCAATTTTTTCCTTGCATTCATTCTCCATTACACTGCCTTCAAGACGCGCAAAACCGAATACCTTCGTATTGGAAAGACGGACTTTCAAACAGCTTCGGACATCGTGTGCAGGGAAGGTCTCGAGTACCTGGCCTCGGCCATCGAGCATGTGTCCAGGCTCTACGAAAAAGAGTATGGACGTTGGATGTGGGATTCCGTTCGCGAAATTCCCTATGAACTGGCGTGGGGGCAGAACGAATCGATTTTGCAGATCATCGACGAGTTTCAGTATTTGAACAGCGAAATATACCGGGACAAGGAATGCACCAACCTCATCGACGACATGGCTTCCGGCTACATGAGCACGGCGGAATACAAGAACGCGCCCCTGCTGGTTTCAGGCTCCTGGGTCGGATGGCTCATGAACGACCTGATCGCCCTGCCGGGGCGATTCCAGCTGGGGTTTCTCGAGAATATGCCCGAGAACGAAATCGTGGCGATGGTCTTCAAATATTCCGACTTTTTCGACATCCCGGTCACCGACGAGACCGCGTTTCTGATGGCGCAGCTGAGCGAAGGAAACCCGTTCTACGCAAGCTCCCTGTTCAAGTCGCCCTGCCCGGACAAGCGGCTGGACAGCCCGGAAGGGGTGTTGCGCACGCTGGTGTTCGAAACCCTGGACGACCAGGGTCTGATCAAGAACACCTGGATGGAATACCTGGATACCGCCTTCAAGAAGGTCAACGACCGGCATGCCAAGCGCATCGTTCTTTATCTGAGCAAAAATCGCGACAGGGAACTGACCCGGGAGGAAATCCTCGAAGACCTGGAGCTTCCCATGGACGACCGGGAGCTGGAGAAAAAGCTCAAGGCCCTGGCCAGGTCGGACATCATCCAAAAGGGAAGCACCAACTTCGACTATCGCGGCGTGCAGGACAACATCTTCGACAAGGTTTTCCGGGGCGTCTATCAGAAGGAAATCGAGAAGTTCCAGCCGTCGGACATCGCCGACGAATACAAGAAACTGTTCGAAGAGGTCGATGCGAAGTATCGTCAAATCCTGGGCAAGTACAACCAGGCAAAGGGCGCGTGGGCCGAGTTTCTGATCCTTCGGACGCTGAGACGGGAAGCGCGCCGGAAAAACGAATTTTTCCGGTCCATCACCCGCAACCTGCCGGAGGATTTCCGGTTCGTCGATTACGAGAGCGTCTGGTCCTACACGGGCTCGCCCATCGAAAAGCGCGACATCCAGTTGGATGTTTTCGCCCGCGCGAAACCCCAAGAGTACACCGTGATCGGCGAAGTCAAGAACCGGGACGTCCGCAAGTTCTCCAGGCAGGAGGCCGAGGGGTTTCTGGAAAAAATGCGGGAATTGGCGGATATTGAGAAGATCGGCATGCGCGTGGGCTTCGTTTTTTCCGTCGCAGGCTTTGCGAAGGACGCCTTGGAATTTTTCGAAGAAAACGGGATAGCCTGGAGCGAAGACCAGAGATGGCTTGGAGATTGACCCGAAACAAAGTAGGCGAAAGGAAGACGGCATGGAAATCTACCTGGAAGAAAAAATTGGCGACCCCGACCTTTTCGTGGGCCGGGACAAGCAGCTTGCGGACCTTCTGAAATGGACCGGCAACATCAAGAAGCGCATATCCATGAGCCGGGCGCTCCCCTTTCACGGCGCAAGACCGGCAAGAACGCCTTGCTTCAGCGCTTGTTCAATCTTGTGTTCCAGCAGAACGACGGGTTGATCCCGTTCTATTTCGAAGTGAAGCAGGGGAAAATCTGGGTCGGAGATTTTTGTCGCAATTTTTTCCTGGCTTTCATTCTCCATTACACTGCCTTCAAGACGCGCAAAACCGAATACCTTCGTATTGGAAAGACGGACTTTGAAACAGCTTCGGACATCGTGTGCAGGGAAGGGCAATCCATTTTACATCAGCTCCCTTTTTCTATCCGCCTATCCGGACAAAAATTTGGGATCGATGGAAGGCCTCGTGAAAACACTCGAGTTCGAAACATTGAGCGAACAGGGGATTGTGAGAAACACCTGGATGGAATACGCGAAGACAGCCTTTCGAAAAGTAAACGACCGGCATTTCGTCAAATACAAGAACGGCGCGGTGAGAGACACCCGGACCGGCCTCGAATGGTATGCATGGCCCGACAAGGACACGGACTGGCACGAGGCCAAGGCTTGGGTGGGGTCATTGGATATCGACGGGGGAGGCTGGCGAATGCCGTCGATAGATGAACTGAAAAGCCTTTACGAAAAGGGCGTGGGTAGCCAGAACATGACGCCCCTTTTGCCTTGTTCTCCACATTTTGGAAATGCCCTTTTTCGAGCGGACGAAGCCGGGGGACGTCTCGTCGGAACTGGCCGAATGGATCCGGTTTTTGAACAACGCCAAACACGAAACGGAGGAAACCATCATGGAACAATGCGCAAATCCCAATATCCATAAGGCATTCCGCGCCCTGCAAGCCTTGAGCGCGGACGAAGAACCCCGCCAGCTGGCCGAAATGAGAGAGAGGGCTTTGAGCGATGAAGTCTCCGAGTTGAATGGGGCAAGGCTGGAAGGAGAACGAAAGGGGATACGCAGGCTGATCGTGGAAACTTTAAAGCTTCGTTTTCATATCGTGCCCGATAAAATCGGCGAAAAATTGAAGTCTGTAGAAGATACGGACGTGCTTGGTTCCATCCACGGCCAATCCGTGACGGCGGAAAGCCTTGAAGCTTTCGAAAAATACATTTCTTCTCTGTAATCCCAACAATCTTCTACTGCAGATTCTGTTCGATGACCTGCCCCGGCTTGACCGGCGGGGACGAAGCGCGGCCAGAGGCGGCGTCTATTTTCTTCTCCAGACGGTCCATGCGCGCCTTCATTTCGCGCACGGCTTCGTCCACATCGACCTTGAGCTTCAGCCGGGCCCTTTCGACTTGCAGAGTAAGGTCGGAGTCCTCCACGAGGTTTTTGGTGTCCAGCGAGAAGGAATTGAATTCCTTACGGAATTCCGCTACGACCTTGGTGAGTTCCTCGGTGGCCAGCATGGACTGGTCCAGGCGGTCTTTTTCCCCCAGCACGACTTTCGCAAGCCCTTCCAGCTCGCCTTTCAGGTTCTTTTCGATCAGGTCCATGTTGGAGGAGAGGGTTTGCAAGTCGCCCTGCACGACCTTGAAGGATTCGTCGATCACGGCGAACTGGCTGCTCAGCTCCTGCTTGTCGAGGGTATTCTGACGGACGGCTTCCACGGCCGCTGCGTTTTCGGCGGCGGCGTCCGAGATCTTCTTGTCTGCGCCCGAAAGCTTTTCATCCACGCCCGAAAGCTTTTCATCCACGCCCGCCAGCTTTGCTTCCAACTCGCCGATTTTCTTCTCCAAGGCCTGGTTGTTCTCCAGGAGTTCCTGGTTTGCCCCTTTCAGCGTATTGGTTGTCGTCTCCATGGACAGGAAGATTTCGTCCATGGACGCGATTTTGCGGGTGAAGGAGTCCTCGAGTTTTTTCAGGGACTCTTCCCGCTTGGCCAGTTCCGAATCCAAGGCGGCGAACTGGACGGACAGTTTGGAAAACTTGGACTCCAGTTCTTCCGACAGCCTGGCGACTTCCTCCACGCCCGAACTCTGCATGCCGTAGACCCGCTTTTTGATATCCAGATAGGCGCCCGCGAAGATGACAAGAATCAGCACGGGAAGCAGGATGGAGATCAGCGTGATTCGATGCCCCAGCTTTTCGACCCTCTGCTCGGCCATCTCTTCGCGGATGGCTGTCTCGGTGCTGTCCCGGTCGCTTTCCCTGCCATAGCCGATCTTGAACTCCTCTGGACGATAATCAACCATTTTTCCATGCCTGTTTTTCTATGCCTGTTTTGTTTTGTGCCTCTTTTCCCATGTCTGTTCTTCTATCACGGTGCTCCCATCCCTATTCCCATTCGATGGTGGACGGGGGCTTGGAGCTGATATCGTAGACGACCCGGTTGACGCCCCGGACTTCGTTGATAATCCGGCTGGATATCCTGGCCAGCAGTTCGTGGGGCAGGCGCGCCCAGTCGGCGGTCATGGCGTCGATGGAATTTACGGCGCGGATGGCCGCGATGTTCTCGTAGGTCCTCTGGTCGCCCATGATGCCCACGCTTTTCAAAGGCAGCAGGACCGCGAAGGATTGCCAGAGCTTATTGTAGAACCCGGCCTCGCGGATCTCTTGCAACAGGATGGCATCCACCTCCCGGAGGATGGCAAGGCGCTTGGGCGTGATTTCGCCGATGATGCGGATGGCCAGTCCAGGGCCGGGAAAGGGCTGTCTCCAGGTCAGTTCGTCGGGAAGTCCCAATGTCGTGCCCAGTTTGCGGACTTCGTCCTTGAAAAGATATTTCAGGGGCTCTACCAGCTTCAGCTTCATTTTTTCCGGAAGCCCCCCAACGTTGTGGTGGGACTTGATCACCACCGACGGTCCCCCGAAGGCCGACACCGACTCGATGACGTCCGGATACAAGGTCCCCTGGGCCAGAAATTCCGCACCCTCGATCTTGCCGGCCTCCGCCTCGAAGACGTCCATGAAGATCTTGCCGATGATCTTTCTCTTCTTCTCCGGGTCGGTGACGCCCGCGAGAGCGTCCAGGAAGAGTTGTCCGGCATCGACGAACCGAATATTGATTTTCAGGTGCTGCTTTAAGACGATCTTGAGTTTCTTGGCCTCGTCCTTGCGCAACAGGCCGTTGTCCACGAAGATGCAGGTAAGGTTGGCGCCGACGGCCTTGTGGACCAGAAGAGCTGTTACCGAGGAGTCCACCCCCCCGCTCAGGCCCAAAATCACCTTGCCGTCGCCCACATTTTCCTGGATTTTCTCCACCGCCTCCTTGGCGAAGGCCGTCATGGTCCACGACGGTTCGCATCCGCAGATTTCGTACAGGAAATTGTTCAGGATCTCCTTGCCCTGGGGCGTGTGGTGCACCTCCGGATGGAACTGCAAGCCGTAGAGCCGCTTGTCACGGTTTACGCAGGAGGCCACCTCCGTGTTGGCCGTGGAGGCCGTGATTTCGAACCCCGGAGGAAGGCTCTCGATGGAGTCGCCGTGGCTCATCCAGCACTGGGAGATTTTTTCGATGTCCTTGTACAGGCCCTCGTGGTTGCGGATGTCCAGCGAGGCGAAACCGTACTCCCGCTTTTCCGCGCCCTTCACCGAGCCGCCCAGGGCGTGCACCATGAACTGCATGCCGTAGCAGATTCCCAGCACCGGTATCCCCAAGTCGAGAATCTCGGGGGCGGCCTTGGGGCTGTCTTTTTCGTAGACGCTGGCAGGTCCACCCGACAGGATGATGCCCTCGGGGTTCAGGACCTTGATAGCCTCCAGGTCGATTCCAGGCGGCTCCACCTGGCAATACACCTGGCATTCCCTGACCCGTCGGGCGATCAGTTGGTTGTATTGCGAACCGAAGTCGATAATCAGTATCATATTTTTCCTTTCGGCGCTCGCGGCCGGAGCGCCATCTTTGACGACGCGGAATCCGTCGGTGAACTCTGTAACATCTAAGAGATTGCGAAAACAAGGTGAATATGTTAGACCTTGCGCCAAATGTCAAACCCTATTTTGCCGTCCGAGGCGCGTAAACCGAAAAACGGGAAAGAGAAATGGGAAAAATCATCGTTCAAATATACGAAATACAGGACCCTGCGGAGGCCGAAGCCGTCGTTTCCTTAGGGGCCGACCACGTGGGAAGCGTGCTGGTGTCCGAGTCCGACTGGAAGTCGGAAAAGGTGAAAGACACCGTCCGGGCCGTCAGGGAGAACGGGGCCGTCAGCACCATAATCCCCCTGTACAACGACCTCGACAACATTTTGAAGACACTGGACTATTACCGGCCGGACATCGTCCATTTCTGCGAGTCGCTCGTGGAAAAAAACGGCCAGGGCGGCTATGTCCACGATCCGGAAGAGATCGACCGGCTGGTCGCGCTCCAGGCGGCGATCAAGGAGAAGTTTCCGGAAATAAAAAACATGCGGTCGGTGCCCATCGCGCCGGCAGGCGTTGCGGACATGGTGGATTCGCTCTTTCTGGCAAAGCCCTTCGAACCGGTCAGCGACTTTTTTCTCACCGACACCATCCTGGTCTCCAGGCAGCGGGAAGCGTCCGAAGAACAGCCGGAAAACGGTTTCGTGGGAATCACCGGAATCACCTGCGACTGGGACGTGGCGCGCAGGCTCGTGGAACAAAGCTCCATCCCGGTCATCCTGGCCGGAGGGGTGTCCCCGGAAAACGTCCGGGAGGGCATTCTCAAAGTGCGCCCGGCAGGCATCGACAGCTGCACACAAACCAACGCCTTGGACGATTCCGGCAGACCGATCCGGTTCCGCAAGGACCTGAAGAAGGTCCGTCGGATGATCCAATCGGCGAGGGATGCGGAAAAGGAGCTGTAGGGTGGGTGGGTTGTCGCCGGGGTGCTGTCGCTAAGTCAACTTCTCCTATGAAAAGGCGGCCTGGCAATCTTGCACGGAGACCAACCCACCATTTCCCGCGCCTCATCATCGCCCCTTCGAACGCGCGAGCCAGAGACGGCTCGGGAAATGGCGGGTTGGACTCCGTGCAAACTCGAAGGGCACGGGTGCGAACCGGGGTGATGAAAATCATCCGGTTTTCGGTATGAAATTTCCCCGGAAATTTGTTCCGGTTTTGCTGGGCCAACTCCGGCATTTCCGTGCCCCGTCATCCGGCCGGAGCGCGCGTTTCCCGAGTCGGGCGAGAAATCCGCCCATGGGCGAGAGTCCGTTGAAATCCGGCGGCGTCGCAAATGAAAGCGCGCGCGGAGAGCCGGAATCCAGGCTTCTGTTCAAAGTCCCGGCGGCGTGGCGGCAGACGGCGGCGGAAATCTCCGAACCGCAAGCCGCAGCATCTTGACGGGACAAGAACGCCGATGCGACGGGAAACGAACGCCTGCTTTCCCTAAGTTCGGGGCCCGATCATTCCGCCTCGCCCCGTTTGCGATAACTCGCCAAAGCGTGGATTCCGGCTCTCCGCGCGCGCTTGCCGACAAAAAACGGCGAACCTCGAAAAGGCCGCGGGAGAGATCGAAAATCCGTTCCTCCGACAACCGCGCGCGCTCCGGCCGGAATGACGGTCCGCTTGAAAATCCGAGGACCAGGCGAACCCCGCAGCCCGAAAGGCGGCGCTACCGGGAACCGGGGAGCGCCGCGCCGCTGCGAAAGGCGGCGCTATCGGAAACCGCCGCGCCGCCGTGGAAGGCGGCGCTACCGGGGCGCGAATGGTTTTTCCGCATATCAGCCGGGCCTGTCCGTCCGCATGGGCCGAATTTTTTCGGAACTGTGTGGATTCAGACGTTGCTTTCGCTGGGAAGTATGTTGGTGAACTGGTATTCTTCCACGGGTTCTCCCAGGGAGGCTTCGAAATCCTCCTCGCCCCATTGTTCGATGGACAGGTACTTCTCTCCGGAATCGTCTTCGTAGTCCCACTTGAGCAGCTGTTGTCCGGGGCCTTTTCCGCCCTTGAGAAATTGTCCGCCGCCCATCTCCTCCATATAATAGGTCACGCCCTTGTAGGTGATTTCGTCGGGAGGGTCCTCGTGTTGCACGATGTGGTTTCTAACCTCTGCCCCGAGGCTGGCGAAGCCGATCTTGCGGCTGATGCACCATTCGTCCTCGTCGTCCACCTCGCGCTCCAGATAGATGGTGTCGTCGGAACTGACCAGCTGCCATTCGTAGGAGATGTCGCCCGCCCCCCAGTCGTATGTGTTGTAGGCTTTGACCTGCCAGGTTTTCAGGTCGTAGTCCACGTAGAAACCCGGTTCCATGCTCTTCAGGCTCAGATCCTTGAAGGTTTCCTCCTCCTGGTCGCCTTTTCCCTTTTTAAAAAAATCTTTCCAGCCCATATTTTCCTCGCGGCAATCTTGTTGTTCGTGGTTTATTGAAAAATTTCGGACCCGTGCGGCAACAAATGCAAAACATTGAAAAAGAATATTCTCGCACAAAGGCACAAAGAACGCAAAGGTCCTTGACCGTCGTAACTTGCTTGAAACATGTTGCCTCAATCTTTTATAGCCTTTCCGGCTTTATATTCTTCCAGCGCCTCTTCGGCAAGCTACCCTTATATCCCAAGCTGCTTTCTTATCAAATGGCACAGGCTTTCTTTTATCTCAGCATGTCTCGGAATAGGAGCCTGTTTACCGTTTTGGGGATTGGCGTAAATATCATGCTTTTTTCCGTGACGTTTTAAATGGCATCCAGCCTCTACCAATTCTCGTATGAAATTCCCCCTTTTCATGCAACCTATAGAACGATTTCCTTGGTTTTTGCGTCCGGGCGAATAATATTGGCAGAATCTTCCTCTGTCATTAGTTTAAAGGCGTCTTTTATATTTTCTTCCAACTCTTTCAAAGTTTCGCCTTGACTAAAAATTCCAGGAATTTCTTTTAATCTTCCTACATACCATTCATCATCAATCCAATATTCAAGTGTGAAATTTCTTTCCATCGTGATTATCCCCTATTTTTTTGCCACTGTTGATATTATCGCCGCAAAAATGGTTGAAAACTGTTTTTGCCTCTTCAAAATCAACATTGTGCTTTTGTAAGCTCCTTTTTAATTTAATCCCATTCAAATGTTAAAGACATACATAGCACACTGCTTTCCTGCGGTCGTCAATTTTTTAGGTTCCGCTCTATACGATACGCATTTTGTGCCGCTTCGCACGTCGTTATGTTTGTTCATAAATCAGAATTTGACCCTATCGTTTCACCCTATTTAATAGCCATTTTTTTGCCGTTTGTTCGCGAAACGCATAACGAAAAATTCGGCGGCAATTGAGGGGCTGAAGCGATTGCGAAATCCCCCAATTGTCCACCGGGCCGTCGGGTTCGGCTTTGTTCGGTTTATGTCTGAATCCAGAGTGAAAGAATATCTTTCATCAAATAGAAATGATTATCCAAGGTGTAAATTTTACATCCATTTTGTTTTGCATTTTGCGCTATCAATAGATCGGGAATCCCGACGCCATTCAGTCCGTTTCTTAAACATTTATATTGGTAATCTGTGATTTCATTCCAATTGATAGATAGCTCTAATCGGTTAATGTTGTTCAACAAATCAATTACTCTCATTTCATTTCGGATTTTCAGGAACGGTATTAATTCTGTCAGGATAAGATCATTAATTACAAGGAGGTTTTCATCGATTAGGAAATCCATCTGTAGAGAGTCATTTCCACCTCTGAAATAGTCTATCCATATCGACGTATCGACTAAAACCGACATTTACGCCTTCGAATCGTTTCTATATCGATGTCTAAATGTATTTTCCCTTTAAATTCTTTCAGCTCAGATAATTGCGCCCTCCGAATTAATTGTTCTAAAGCTGTGATGATAACCTTGGTCTTCGTTTTGATGTGGGTCACTTTCATGGCCTCATTAACCAAATTATCAGGTAAATCAAGTGTGGTTCTCATGGCCAGCCTCCTTTTATGCATCATTCTATAAAAATATGCATAAAAAATCAAATAATTTGTGATGAAAGGCTAAACTCTGTTGCGTCAACGATTAATTTTCGACGCAAATCTTCACAATGGGAACGCCATACGGCGGAAAGACGTGCCGGTTGTTCTCTTCAACAATACGCTGAAATTCGGTCAACCGACGCTGTGCCTCCTCTTTTGCCCACAGACTTGTGATAAGCCGTTTAAAAACGTTTATGCTTAAGTCGCTGGACCCTCTCCCGGTCTGGCGTACACGATGCATTCCATAGCGTCATGTTTTCGAATCTCTTAGCATATATCGATTTTTAACACCGAAAATTTCGGACTCTGAAACAACTGTGAATCCAAATTTCTCGTAAAATCGCACATTTTTATCAAAATCAGTCTCTAAGTATGCATTTGCCCTACAAGCATCCACTTCTGTGCAAAAACGATCCATAAGTATGGTGCCAATACCTATTCCTTGATGAGTTGGCAGCACGCCAATCGGACCAAGATGCCAATGCTGTTCAACCGGATCGTGCTTTGCCCATTCCTTAAACCAGACAGATTTCCTCCAATCGATATCGTTTTCATCTCCAAACACATCGGGATGTTCAATTTCTTTGCCAATGCATGACTTCATTCTCATGACTCCGATGATTTTTTCATTTTCCTTTGCCAGAAAAACAATTCCGGGCAAGTTATCGAAGAGTTCGAAAAACATTTTTTCAATTTCCAGGCGTTCCTTTTCGCCATTACCCAAAAAAACGCCCACATGGTGTGGAATGTCAAGCATGGCAATGCTTAGTACTTTCGCAGATTGTTGGATGTCATTTTGTTCCATAAAGGAAATTTGAAGGTTGCTCATATTCAATAACGAAGCATTTTATGTTTCAATTTATGGATAACGAATAAGGTTAGATGCGTCATTAATTTAAACCTACTTCCTTATGGAAAAGCATCTAACGATAAGCTCAGCCGAACGGTGCATATTGCCGAGCGTGTTGTAAAAGCCAAATCTTTTCATAAACCAAGGACCTTCAAAAAGTCGCTATGCCCTTCGGGGCGGCTGGAGCGTTTTGTTAGCTTCATCATTATTAGTTTTCCTCGAACGTCAACACTAGTCTAAGCATATCCTGAAGCTGAATTCCATCTTCATAGATCGGTTCTTCATAATTCACCAGAAAGAAGTCTTTTTCAACTGAGTCTACTCGAAACCCTTCGCGTTGATAAAAGGCCAACTGATATCCAAATGTTCCCGTTCCCACTTCTAATCGTTTCACCTTAGCTTTGCGAGTGGAGATGATCACATATTGAAGCAACTTCCTTCCAATACCAATCTTTTGATATTCCGGAGCAACTGAAATGTTCATCAATTCATGTGTATCTTCTGAAACTGGTTTAACAATACATGCCCCAACAACTTGACCTTTCAATGTGACAAGAAAACATTTTGATTGCCTCAAATACTCTTCGACTTTCTTTATTGAAGGATCTGCTTGCAGAAGCAGGGCCATGGGTGCCTCTGAAGCCGCTATCTCTTTTATTTTTGTTATGGAATCTTTCATGTTTTTTATTGCGCAGGCTAACGATTCACTCACCAGAAAACAGGGCGATACGGAATTCCAGACTGCCAAGGTTGGCCTGCCCTGGTTTTCTGGTGCAGTGGCTTGTTGGCAGCGAGTCTATATTCTAATCGAAGGAACCTTCGTCTGCCGAAAACGCTGTCCCATTTGGATCAAGCCATAGACCATTTGAACCACGTGCGATCGCTCGAATAGTTTTTTCAAAAAATATGTATCCTTCTGAGTCGGCACCAATTGGCTCAAGAGTAACGTATGCCACATATTTTGCAGAGGGCATTTTCTGAGATATGGAATCCGGCAATTGGCTTTCTGAAGAAAGATTGACTGTAACTTGCCAACCATCACTTTCAAAGGCCCATTCTTCCTTATACTGCTCCCATTGATCTGCTTTATTGAGCATTGTTTTAAGATCGAATGGCATTTCTGACCAAACTTCAAGATCCATACTCATGGGATATTCTCCTACTGCCAACATGGATTATTCGGCCCAATCGCCGGAATGTTTTGCGGCACCGTCTCTACCGGGCGTTCAAGTCCCTTGTATGTTGAGGAGGTTGGCACTGTCAATATTTTTTTTATTCCGCAGTATGCGCACCGTAAATCGATAAGTAGGTTTGGTTTACAAGCCGTTTTTGATACAAGGCGCGCAGGGCGCGAATCTCCGAGGCTAAAAATAGAGAGTACCTGGATTTCCCGCAAAATCAAGGCAACTCGTTGCCATTTCGAAAACGATATGCGGCGTGGATTTATTTACTGCGAAATGGAATACTGTCGATGAGCAAGCAAGGGAACATGACAAAAGAGCCGGAACGAAGAGGTTGTTCTTGGTTTTTAAAAATTAATTTCAGGCTTAAAAAAATGCTCCCGCGAAAACGCGGGAGCATCGGTTTCGAATATGCTCGCAAGCTATAAATTCGTAAATTTTCTCGGCAAGGAGCGGGATTCGTCCTGCAACAGGACGATGTCCCCTCGTCCTATTCGATCCCCATCTTTTTCTTCAGCTCCAGCAGCTTGTCGGAAGAGGCCGAGGTTTCCGCCCCCAGCAGCGCGGAATTGATTTCGTCGTCCACGCTTTTGTCCGCGTTGGCCATCTCGCCGTAGGCGATGGCCAGGGATTCGTCCTCCTCGACCTTGGCCTTCATCTTTTCCAGCATGGCCAGGGTGCCGGAGGAATCGATCTTGGCGAGCTGCTGGTTGATCTTCTTGGTGGACTGGGCGGTCTTGGACCTGGCCCGCAGGGTCACCAGGTCGTTTTCGTAGGTGGTGATGGAGGATTTGATCTTGTTGACGTTGGCTTGCAGCTGGGAGGCCATGCCTTCGTGGCGCTGGGCTTCCTGGGACAGGCGGGCGGCTTCGGCGGCGACCTGTTCCTTCTTGTTCAACGCTTCGGTCGCCAGGCGTTCGGCATCGACGGGATCGATGCCGCCGCTCTGCATTTTCTGAAGCAGCAGCATGGCCTTTCTCTCGTAATCGGCGGCCAGCTTTTTCTTGTTGTCCGCGTCCTTTCTGGTGCGGATGGAGATCCCCTTGACCTCCGCCAGGCTCGTCATGGCCTTTTGAAGGTCGGTCTTCAAATCGCGAATGCCCTGCTCGGTCATTTTGATGGGGTCCTCGAACTTGTCCACGACCGCATGGGCGTGGGATTGTCCGATTTTGAAAAGTCTATCGAATATCGACATACCGGATTCCTCCTTATTGAATTGCCTTTTTGGCTTTGTTTCATTGAAAGTGCATCAATGCTTTTGCAGACGAAATGGCGGCTCATGTTTTCCCGTCCATCAATGGCTGTATTGCAAAAGCTCGGAACCGTATTCGGACAGGGCCAGGCTGAGCGCGTGGATGGAGCCCTCCAGCTCGTTTCGGTCCAGGTTTTCCAGTTGAAGCGTATCGCGAAAAATGATCATCGTGGCGTCTTCGTCCAGCACGAACGCGCCGTGGACGATCTCGCGATTCATCTGCAAAAGGCGCTTGAACAGATCCTTGGGATCGTCGGGGACCTTCATGATGACCTGCTCCAGAACCAGGATGGGAGCTTCGCAGTCGATCACGAGGTTCTTGATGCCGTTGTCCTCGTCATCGACAACCACCAGCTCCTCTTCGGCGTCCTCGTCCACGATGAACGCGTCCATCTCCTGGAGATACGTTTTCACCAGTTCGAATTTGTCCTGCATACACACACCTCCGTTTTCATTAAATGGTTAACCTTCCAAAATTACCGCGCGTCGATCTCACTAACCGTTTTTTTTAAGGTTCATATCGGATGGATTCGGACGGCGGAAGTCCGCCTATCCGGTCGCAAATCGAACCTCAGACATTATCGGGCCTGTCCACGGCGATGATGAAAAGATGATCGTCGGCCTTCACCTCGTAATCGCTGTCCGGGTTTGCCTGGAACTGTCGTCCGCTTTCATCCTCGGCAGCCACGCAAAGCACGCCATGGGTCTTTTTCATCTCGCACATGACATCGAAGAAACTCTTGCCGGCCAGTTCGGCCGGGACCTTGATCTTGTAGAGTTCCATGCCGTGGCGGTTGCTCACAAGATCGCTGACCACCCGTGTGACGCCGTGGTCCAGAGAGGCCTGCACCAGCAGGTTCGTGCTGATCTCCCCCGTTACGATGATCTCGTCGGCGCCTACCATCTCGCAATGCTCGAGGTTCTTCTGGTCCATCAGCTCCACGCAGACGTAGATTTCGGGGCATCTCTTCTTGATGGCCATGGTATGCAAAATGGTCTTGGCGTCCTTGCTGTAGGCGTCGGACAGCTTGTCGTCGGCCAGGACGATGACCGCCTCGGCCTTGGACAGGTTCGCCTTGTCCAGGGTCTCCCGGTTGACCTCCCCCCGGATGAACCACAATTTATCGTCGTCCATGGGTTTTTCGTCGATCTCGGCCAGCACGACGATATACGCGTCCCGGCTCTTCGGGTCCCGTCTGAGTTCCCGGACGATCTCCTCGCCCCGGTAGTTCCATCCGCAAATGATAAAATGTCCGGCCACGTCCGTGGCCTTCATGCCTTTGTTCTCCATAAGTCGATTCTCGATGAAAATTGTGGCGATGGAGGCGGTCAGAATGCCGAGAAAGCCTATGCCCAAAACCATGACCCCGACTCCCACGATTCGTCCGCCCAAAGAGGCCGGATAGAAATCCCCGTATCCCACGGTGGTCATGGTGACGATGGTCCACCAGAGCGAGTCGGCGAAGCTTTTGTCCTTTTCGAACCAGGCGAACCCGACACTGCCCAGAATCATGACCACCAGGACGATCAGGGCCACCTTGTGGATGTTTTCCCGGCGAATCAGTACGGCGAGTTTTCTGAAAAAATAAAAAAAATGCGGCATGCCTCCCACCTGTTTTCACGCGCGCTGCGTCTGTTTTCCGCCGCAGCCGTCTCTCCCTTGCCTGCGACCGGCTCTTGCAAAGACCCTACGGTCATGTATTATAGGGCAAACGAAAATGATCTGTACACATTTAATTGTTTTTTTGAATTTTTCAAGAACCCCGAAACGTCGGTGCCAAAAAGGCAGCGGCAGGAAAGCGGACGGAATTTGGCCACGAAAACACACTAAGAACACAAAAGAAAGGCGTCTGAAAAAGCGGCGCGACGAGAAAAGCGAATTGGACATCAACGAATACGTAGGGGCGCTGGTCGCGTCTCCCAGGCTCGGCCACCAGGTCGTGCACCGCAGGGTCATGCCCGTGCGGAAGGCCTCTTGCGGGACACCTGCAAAGCCATGGCCTGCGGACATCCAAAACATCCTGGCCCAGGCGGGAATCGAAACGCTCTACGGGCACCAGGCCGAGGCCATCGACCGGGTGCGCGGCGGGGACAACGTGGTGGTGGCCACGCCCACGGCCAGCGGAAAATCGCTGATCTACAACCTTCCGGTCATCGAAAGCATCCTGGAAAATCCCGAAGCCAAAGCCCTGTACCTGTTTCCGCTCAAGGCCCTCGCCCAGGACCAGCTAAAATCGTTTAATCGCATGGCCCGGGCGTGTTCCACAGGCAGCCCCGCAGCCGCCATATACGACGGCGACACCACCCAGTGGGAGAGAAAAAAGATCAGGAGCGCGCCGCCCAACGTTCTGATGACCAACCCGGAGATGCTGCACCTGTCCTTTCTGCCTTACCACCATGCGTGGGCGCCTTTCTTTTCCGGGCTGCGATACCTGGTGATCGACGAAGTGCACACCTACCGGGGCGTGATGGGTGCGCACATGTCCCAGGTGTTCAGACGGATGCTCCGGGTCTGCGAGTCGTACGGGGCGAACCCAACCTTCATCCTCAGTTCCGCCACGGTGTCCAACCCCGCGCAGCTGGCAGGGCATCTCACCGGGCTGGATTTTCACACCGTTTCGCAAAGCGGCGCTCCCCAAGGCAAACGGCACGTGATCTTCGTCAACCCGCTGGACAGCCCAGCCACCACGGCGATTCTTCTTCTGAAAGCCGCCATGCACAGGGGATTGAGAAGCATCGTGTACACCCAGTCGCGAAAAATGACCGAGCTGATCGCGCTTTGGGCCGGAAGCCGCGCCGGCAGGTTCAAGGACAAGATCAAGGCCTACCGGGCCGGGCTGTTGCCGGAGGAGAGGCGCGAGATCGAAGCCCGGCTGTCCTCCGGCGACCTTCTGGCGGTCATCTCCACCAGCGCTCTCGAGCTGGGAATCGACATCGGGGACCTGGACCTGTGCCTGCTGGTCGGATATCCCGGATCGGTGGTGGCCACCTGGCAGAGGGGCGGGCGCGTCGGCCGCTCGGGTCAGGACTCCGCCGTGGTGCTGATCGCCGGGGAAAACGCCTTGGACCAGTATTTCATGCGCAACCCCGACGACTTTTTCCAGCGGGAACCCGAAGCCGCCGTGGTCAATCCCCACAATCCCGCCATCCTGGAAAAGCAGCTGGTTTGCGCGGCCGCCGAATTGGTTTTGACCGAAAACGAACCCTACATTTCCGAAAAGCCGGTCAAAAAGATCGTATCCGCGCTGGAAGAAAAGGGGGAACTGGTGAGAAGCCACGACGGCGAGCAGCTTTTTTCCCGGCAACGGAATCCCCACCGCGACGTGGATCTGAGGGGGGCCGGGGAGAGCTACACCATCGTGTCCGCCCGGACCGGAAAGAACAGGGGCGACATCGACGCGTTCCGCGCGTTCAAGGAGACCCACCCCGGCGCCGTTTATCTCCACCAGGGCGAGACCTACATGGTGCAAAGCCTGGATATCGCCACAAAGACCGTCAAGGTGGCCAGGGCCAAGGTCAATTATTACACGCGGGTGCGGGCCAGAAAGGATACGGAGATCCTGGAAATCCACGATGAAAAGACGGTGCGCGGCACCACGGTTTCCCTGGGCAGGCTCAAGGTCACCGAACAGGTCACCGGGTACGAAAAACTGACCACCCACGGAAACCGAAAGCTCAACGTCATCGATCTGGATCTTCCTCCCCTGACCTTTGAGACCGAAGGTATCTGGGTGAAAATCCCGCCTGCGGTGCAAAAGGAGGCCGAAACGAAGAACATTCATTTCATGGGGGGCATCCACGCGATGGAGCACGCGGCCATCGGCATATTCCCCCTGCTGATCATGACGGACAGAAACGACCTGGGCGGCATATCCACCCCGCTTCATCCGCAGACGGGGTGCGCGGCGGTGTTCGTATACGACGGCAACCCTGGCGGGGCGGGGCTCTGCGCGCAGGCCTACGCAAAGGCCGAAGCCCTCCTGGAATCCACCTTGAAGGCCATCGACACCTGTCCGTGCGAAACCGGATGCCCGTCGTGCGTGCATTCCCCCAAATGCGGCTCAGGCAACCGCCCCATCGACAAGGACGCCGCCCTGTTCGTCCTGGAGCGGATTGTCAATCCCGGAAATGGCCGGCTCCCGGAGCTTCCCGAAATCCGCATCGAACCCAAAGCCAAAGAAGAGAAAAACGCCGGCGGAAACGGTTCGAAAGTCGCATGGGACGACTCTCGCTACGGCGTGTTCGACCTGGAAACCCAGCGCTCCTACAAGGAAGTGGGCGGATGGAACCACGCCGACCGGATGGGGATCAGCTGCGCCGTGCTCTACGACTCCGAGCAGGACCGGTATTTCGAATACCTGGAGGACGGCGTGCCCGAATTCATCGAGCATGTGAAATCCCTCTCCCTGTTGGTGGGGTTCAACAGCAAGCGCTTCGACTACCTGGTCCTCAAAGGCTATTCCGACTTCGATTTCAACAAGCTGCCCTCCCTGGACATCCTGGAGGAGGTCCACAACCGCCTCGGCTACCGGCTTTCCCTCGACAGCCTGGCCAGCGTCACCCTGGGCGCGGAGAAAAGCGCCGACGGCTTGCAGGCCCTGCAATGGTGGAAGGAAGGCCGCATCAAAGAGATCGTCGAGTACTGCGTCAAGGACGTCCAGCTCACCCGCGACCTTTTCCTGTTCGGCAAGGAAAACAAGTACCTGCTGTTCAAGAACAAGGCGGGCCAGAAAGTGAGGGTGCCGGTTTCCTGGTAGAAAGCCTCGCCATACGGGAGTATTCCCTGCTTTTCGCATTCGAAGGGTCTAAAAAAACGAGGTTCATCGCGTATTAATGGGAAAACGCTTCCCGATGGTAACCAGACCATCCTGGTCTGGTATGCCTTGGCTTCCAAGCGCCGGCGGGCTTGGTTTTGGGGTGATGAAAATCATCCAATTTCGGGAGATTTTTTTCTGCCGGGAATTGTTTCCCCATCGAGGCAATATGCACGGGCTGGTTCGGGAGCGTAGGGTGGGTGGGTCGATACCCGGGTGTTGTCGCCAATTCAAATTCTCTTGAAATAGATGGCATGACAATCTTGCACGGAGCCCAACCCACCATCTTTCGCGCCAATTCGTCGTTTCTTCGAACGAATGGCACTGCGGCGGCACGGGAAATGGTGGGTTGGGCTTCGTATAAACTCGAAGGACACGGGCGTAAACAAGCTTTGTACCAGCCCCAAACGCCAGGCTTTAAACCCACCCACCCTACGCTCCCGAACCAGGCACCATGATAGTTTTCGCGGAACAAAAATCGGCAGATAATTTACAGCAAAATAGGGAACATTTTCATCACCCCAGCTTGGTTCTAAATTCGGCCGCCTGGATTCCGGGTCTACACTACATGTTCCGGTTGGGAAATTCCCGGAAGCGACGGAATCCACCTGTTTTATCGACACCCGGGGTACATACCGCTCCGCCCGGAATGACGACCGCCGCGACGATAGTCCCTGAAAGTGACCGATGTTAAGACCAAGCCCAGCGGCGGCATATTCGCGGTATGGAATCAGAGCTGGAAGCTCTGGTTACCTTTGCCGTTCCACACAAACCCAAACCCGCGATGAACCAAAAACGATTTGGCTTGCATGACGATGAAAAATGGGATACCGATATCCAAAATGAAATGAGGAAACGCTTAATGATCGACTCGCTAAACCCCATATTTCATCCACAATACTATACCCCCGCGACAAATCCGGGCTCATCGCGGATTTGTGGGAAAAGGCGTGTCGATGGTAACCAGACCATCCTGGTCTGGCATGCCTTGGCTTCCAAGCGGCGGCATATTCGCGATATGGGACCAGAGCTGGAAGCTCTGGTTACCTTTGCCGCTTCCCACAAATCTGCGGCGAACCCAAATCCAAAAAGGAGCCTGTCTTGCCCAAATCCAAACTCACAGCCACAAAAATCGCTCTCTGGTCCATCGCCATCTCGGTGATCCTGGTCGTCGGCGTACTGCTGTTTCCCAAGGAGGAACCGGAACTCAAATTCTGGGGTTCCCTGTACTACACGCTGCGCCTGTTCATTTTCGAACACGACCTTCCCCATTTCCCGAAATCGCCCCTGCTGGCGTTCATCTACTTTCTCGCTCCGGTGGTGTCCCTTTCCGCCCTGGGCACGGCCATCACGTACCTGTTCCGGTTGTCGCCCGCCGTGCAGACCCGGTTCAAGCAGGACCATGTGGTGGTGTGCGGGGTCGGACGAACCGGCAAGCTTTTGGCGGAAACTCTTAAAGAACGAGGCATTCCCGTGGTGGGGGTCGATTCCGGGTGCCCCGACGAGTTCGAACAGTGGGGGGCGGAAACCCATGTGCCCATGCTCCACGGCGATTTTCTGTTGCAATCCACCCTGGAAAAGGCGGGGGTGCAGAGAGCGCGCGCGGTCATATTCGCCTCCGGAGACGACCTTTTGAACCTGGAAGCCGCCGTGGGCCTGTACGCCTGGCTGCCCCAGGACCACGCCAACATCCGCCTGATATGGGTCCACATCGCCCACGAAAAGCTGGCCGAGACCGCCAGGAAAGCCATTCGCACCAAAGGCCCGGTCAGTATCCGCTTTTTCGACACCTACCGCATCGCCGCCACCAGAATGGTCGCCAAACATTTCACCGCGCAAATTTCCGCCCAGGTGCAAAAGGTGAACATCCTGGGGTTCGGCAAATTCGGGCGGGACCTGCTGGAAATTCTGGTGGTCGCCTACGGACCCAAGCCCCCCTGGTCCATCGTCGTCATGGACTTGAAAGACCGGAAAAGCGAGGTCCGCGCCTTGGCCGAAGAACTCGGGGTGGCTGACCGGGTGGAGTTCATCCGAGACGATATACGCAACCTGCATGTGGACCCTGAAAAACACGCCTATTTTCTTTGCACCGACGACGACATCGGCAACCTTTCCATGGCGCTGATGATCACCGACAAGAGAAAACACTGCCCGATCTTCGTCCGCATGGCCAAGTGGCCCCTTCCGGCCATCGAGGACCACCTCAACGGCAACTACGGCATCACCTTCACCAACATCAACGAATTGGTCAAAAACGGCCTCAAGGAGCTTCCGGGCATTTTCAACAAAGCCGAGGCTTCCGACATGAAACGGTCGATCTGACAAGAATCGACGTAAAAAAAGGGAAAACATGGACATCAAGGAAATCACGGACCGCTTGGCCGACGAGGCAGGCGGTCTCTCGTTCGGGCCACCGGTCACCTGCGTCTACAACCCTCTGGACTACGCGCGGGCGCCCCACGACATCTACCTGGAACGGTTCGCGTCCTCCCCGAAGCGTGTGTTGCTGCTGGGCATGAACCCCGGCCCCTGGGGCATGGCCCAGACCGGAGTGCCTTTCGGGGAAATCGACGCCGTCAAGAACTGGCTCGGAATCGAAGTCCCCGTGAAGACGCCCTCCGCCACGCACGAAAAACGCCCGGTGGAAGGCTTCGGCTGCAAGAAGAGCGAGGTGAGCGGAAAGCGGCTCTGGGGCTGGGCCAAAGAGCGATTCCAAACCCCGGAACGGTTTTTCGAAACATTCTTCGTGGGCAACTACTGTCCCCTGGTCTTCATGGAACAAAGCGGAAAGAACCGCACGCCGAACAACCTCAAGGTCGCCGAGAAAAAGCCCCTCTTCGAAGTGTGCGACCGCGCCCTGCGCCGGACCGTAAACTGGTTCCAACCACGGTTTGTGATCGGCGTGGGAAAGTTCGCCGAGGAATGCGCCCGGCGCGTGGTTGAAAACTCCGGCATCGTCGTCGCCTCCATCGCCCACCCCAGCCCGGCCAATCCCGCGGCCAACCGGGGATGGGCAGACCTGATCGAAAAGCAGCTGGCCGACATCGGCGTAAGCACTGATGCCCGATCCTAAAAAAACATGACGCCACTAGAATACGAAAAAGCAAGAAACGAACTCATCGAGCTGCTCGAAGAGGCCGCCGGTCTCGACTCCCTGTCGCCGACCGCCCGCGACACCATCGACCGCCTGCGCAAAAAAGCCCTGGAAGACCAGTTCCACATCGTCCTGGCCGGGGAATTCCAGGGCGGAAAATCCACCACGTTCAACGCTCTGTGCGACGGTCGCCACTTGAGCCCCGTGGGTTCGGGAATCAAGACCAGCGGATGCGTCGTGTCCGCAGCCAACATCGCAGAAGACGGCGAACCCGAGAGCGCCACCGTGGTCTGGCGAAGCGAAGGCGAGCTTGTGGACGGCTTTTCCGAAGTGCTGCTCCCCCGCTTGCAGGAGCTGGCCCCCGCGCGCTTCGGCGACACGGACCCGTCCCAACTGCGAGACCGCCTGAATCCGGACGACGAACACGACCGCAAACTGATCGCCGACGCCATCAAATCCCAATGGCGCGTTCTGGAAAAAAACGGTTCCGCCCGAGGTGTCGCGAACCTGGACGCCCTGCGCTGCGCCGGAATCGTCGCCCATTTCCACGACCACCCGCTCTTGCGACAGCTTCGGGAGAAAAAACAGTTCGGCCCGGACGAAATCGGCCGGATGATCGTCTTTCCCGACGACTGGGAGCAGCGGTGGCTTGAAAAGAATCCCGGCGCCTTCGATGTCCGGGAGGTCCTGTTCGTCTTCATTCGCGGCGTCGAAGTCCGGATCCACTCGCCGAACCTGGGAAGGCTGGGATGCGTTCTGGTGGACTGCCCCGGCCTGTTCGCGGGCCGATGGGACACCGAAATCGCCAGAAAGGCCATGATCGACGCCGACGCCATCCTCTACCTGTTCGACGGTTCCCGGGCCTTGAAGCAATCGGACCTGGACACCCTCTCCTTCATTCGAAAAAACGGCATGGAATACAAGCTGTTCTACGGCTGCAACGTGCGGGGCCTTTCCTGGCAAAACGGGCTTCGGGTTTTTTCCTTCAGCATGGAGGGTCTCAGAGAACGGGGATATGCGGCGGGCGACAACGAATGCGTCATGTTCCACGCCCTTCTGGCCCTGCGCGCGGCCCAGGCCCGGCGTTTTATTGACGGTCTGCCGCTGTTCGAAGGCCAGGGCGACGCACCCTTCCAGCAGGTGGAAAAAATACTGTACGACGACATCTCCCGATGCCTGTCCATCCTGGGAGAATCGGAGAATTTCCGGCGCCTGGACAAGGAATCGGTGGAGGCCGCCCGCAAAACCGCCGGATTGAACCAGCTCATGAACCTGGTCGAGGAAACCGCGATCGGTAAAAAAGCACGGTCCATCCTGATCGACAACGGCAGCCGCATCGGCGTCGAGTGCCTCCTGGAAGTCGAGGCGAACCTCCGCAGCCGGGAGCTTTCCGCGTTCCGAAAGGAATCGGAATTCCAAAGACACTCCACGGAGGCCGAAAACGAACTGGGAAAATTCGAAAGCAATTGCAAAACGATCATCGCGAAGCTGGAGGACCGGACCCCGGACGACCTTCTGGCCGACGATTTCTGGGACAGGCTTACTTCCAAAAAGAGACAGCTTTGCGAAAAAAGCGCGGAAAGAATCTACAGGGAAGTGCTGAATCTTAAAAACGTCCCGGCGCTGCTCATCGGAAAGGAGCGCCTGAACCGGCTGATCTCCTCCGTGGTCAAGTCGGATCTGGACGAAAGCCTCCGGGAGGCGGCTGGCGGATGGTCCGCCGAGGTCAGGGACGGCAAAAACCCGGTCTACAACCGCTTCGTCGCGGGCCTGATACGCTCGGTGAACCGGGAGTTGAAAAGCGCCTGGGACCGCTCCTCCCTTTCCGACATGGAATTGACCTCCGGAATTTCCATCCCGGAATTCTCCGGGGACCTGCAATTCGACGACGCCAGGATTTTTCGGGAGCTTGCAGACAGCCAGGTGCTGGAAAACATCCGCTCCCACGCCTTTCTGGCCGCCGGAAGCCTCACGGGCGTCTTCACCGCCACATCGGGGGTGTTCGTGGCCATTTTCGCCCTGGCCACCCGCATTTTCTGGGTCGTGATCGCATCGGCGGCCGTGATCGTGGTCAACCTGCTTCTTCTGCTGCTGACCCGGGGACTGACCGAAAAAACCCTCAAGGAGGAAATCCGCCTGAAACTCTCCCCCGCCTACGACGCCCTGTTTGGCCAAATGGAAACGGAAGTGAAGGAGAAATTCCGGGAATTTCCCGCCTGCGTTCGCGAAATCTACCGGGAAGCCTTCCTGGCCGCCTCCGGCAAGCCCCGGAAGATCTACCAGGCCCGCAAGGCACAAGTGGAGGCCGACCTGGCCCGAAGCCGGGAAGAAAGAAAGCAAATCGCCGAACACGCCAGAAAAATCCGCCAGACCCGGATCGAACCCCTGCGCGTCCGCCTCGATAGGTTCGCGTCCGAAACGGAAGCGTGCCTGTCCGACCGGGGGTAAGATGGGGGGATGGGGGGATGGGGAGATGGGGAGATGGGGAGAGGGGGAGAGGGGGAGAGGGGGAGATGGGGAGATGGGGTGATGGGGTGATGGGGTGATGGGGTGATGGGGTGATGGGGTGATGGGGTGATGGGGAAATTGACTCGTTTGACTCGTTCCCACGCTCCAGCGTGGGAACGCCTGGAGGACGCTCCCTCGTCCCGTTTTCAGGAACCGCATCTCAAGAAACCGCCTGCGCAAACGAATTCTTGCGCAAAAAAACGGGACAAACGCGACTGGCGCAGGCGGCACGATAGACAGGACGCTGGAGCGTCCCGATATGCGTTCCCACGCTGGAGCGTGGGAACGAGCAGGCGAGCAGAACGAGCAGCCAGACCCGGCATCCAGATCGAGTTGATTCGTTCCCGCACTCCTGCGCGGGAACGAGTCAAAAAAAACGGGACAAACTCGACTGGCGCAGGCGGCACGATAGACAGGACGCTGGAGCGTCCCGATATGCGTTCCCACGCTGGAGCGTGGGAACGAGCAGACGAGCAGAACGAGCAGCCAGACCCGGCATCCAGATCGAGTTGATTCGTTCCCGCACTCCTGCGCGGGAACGAGTCAAAAAAAAACGGGACAAACGCGACTGGTGCAGGCGGCACGATAGACAGGACGCTGGAGCGTCCCGATATGCGTTCCCACGCTGGAGCGTGGGAACGAGCAGAACGAGCAGCCAACCCGCCAACCCGCCAAACTCCGAAAACGGAACAATTTGTTCCATTTGTTCCGGAACAAATTGTTCCGTGGAACAAAATCGGGTCTCCGGGCCATTTTTGTTCCACGATGCGCAACCCGCCGATATTGCATGGGATCCATGCTTTTTTCGTTTTTTCTTTCCATCTGGCACGATTTTTCCACGGTATGGCTGAGCGGAAGCACAGCCATTCGCGCAGAGATTTGGCGCGCACCCGAAACGCCGGTACGGCCAGGCGCCGGAGAGGGCGGAACGCGACGAATCGGTTTGTGATTCCAACGCTGTGAATGAAACGAGGCGGGAGCGGCGGAGGATGGAGACGGTCCCCTTTCCCCGGCGTCCGCTTGAAGTCCCGTCCGGTCGACGAGCCGGGTCCGCCCCGCGCGGGCTTTTAAAACCGGACGGGCTCGACAACAGGCGCGAGGCCCTCCGGGACCGGACGCCAAACCAGACGCGCGGTCGCGCGCGAGAAGAGGAGGAACGAAAATGAAGAGAGACGTTTTGGCCGAACATCGGGACAACGAACGTCCCAGGGAGGAAACAGAGGGTTTTCCGGCGTTCGAGCCGCCGATGGCGAGGACATTCAGGAGCGAAGAGATTCGCGCCGAGATCGGCCCTGCCCAGATGTGCTCGCCCAGTCCGTGCCCCCTGTCGCCGTAGGGGCGAAGACCAGGGACGCCGGGACTGCGGGCGGCCGGGGAGCATTGCCTGTTTCTTGCAAACGGGGCGGAAGGCCCTGTTGCAAGAGTTCTTGTTTCTGTCGTCCCTGAAGGTACTCGGGACGCACCGGCGGGCCAGCACCGGCAATAAATCGCCGGGCTGCTGCCTGTCGTCCCTGACGGGACTGTGCGGTTATGAAACAGGGCATGACCCAGGCGGACGCGCACGCGTCCCCGTCGCTCCGGGGACGAATCGAGGCGGAACGCGTTTCGCGTTCCGTCCGACGCTTGAACCTATTTTTAATTTCTGACAATCTTAAAGGAGACAAAATGAGAAGAAAACTCGCATGGAAAAAGGGACTCTGGATCGCGGCCGCCGCGCTGTCGCTGCTGACGGCCGCCGCGACGGCGCCTTCCGGCGCGCTTGCGGATACCTGCACGGTGACGACGAACGCGGACTCGGGCGAAAACTCGCTGCGCTGGTGCATCGAGAACGCGTCGGCCGAAGACGTCGTCGTTTTCGACGACGATTACACCATCGAGCTTGAGACTGGCCAGCTGACCATCGACGTGGCGTTGACCATCGACGGGGAAAATCACGTCATCGCCGTGGACGGGAGCGGCGCATCCCGCGTCTTCGAGGTCGCTGACGGAACGTCGGGAACGGTGACACTGCGGAACCTGACCGTCCAAAACGGAAACAACGAAGATTGGGAGGATTTTGGAGGAGGCATACTGAACAAGGCCACGCTTGCACTGGAGAACTGCACGGTGGTCCAGAACCATGATGATTATTATGGCGGCGGTATCTACAGTTATTACGATGCAACGCTTTCCGTTACCAACAGCGCTATATCCGGCAATTCGGCCTCCGATGGCGGGGGAATTTATAGCGACTACGGCGCCACGCTTTCCGTTACCAACAGCGCTATATCCGACAATTCTGCCTCCTCTTATGGCGGGGGAATTTATAGTCAGTCCGGCACCACGCTTTCCGTTGCTGACAGCACTATATCCGGCAATTCGGCCTCCGATGGCGCGGGAATTTATAGTAGTAGCTCCTCTTTCTCGATCACGGGCAGCACCATTTGCAACAATGAGGCTTCCGACTCGGGTGGCGGTGTTTGTGGTGGCGATTTTTCCATCGAAAACTCCACCGTCAGCGGCAATTCGGCCTCCGAAGGCGGCGGCATATTTCTTTATGAGTCAACGGTCGATATTACCGACTGCACCGTGTTCGGCAACAGCTGCGATTCGGCGAACTCGGGAGGGGGGATATGTCTTTATGCATGGTATTCATCAGGAACAGTCAACCTGGGAAATACCATCCTGGCCGGCAACACCGCAGGCGGGGCCGTCGACAATGTAAAACTAAGAGAAGAAATGTCACACGCATACTTCATCTCCCAAGGCTACAACCTGAGCGACAGCTCGGAGTTCACCGCCGCCGGGGGGGACCTGCTGAGTATGGATTTGGACCACCAGATCAAGCTGGACGATATTTTGAGGGACAACGGCGGCCCCACCCTGACCCACGCCCTGCTGCCCGGCAGCGTGGCCATTGCCATGGGAAACAGCGACAACGACGCGGACCAGCGCGGCGAAGCCCGCATAGGCGAGGCCGACATCGGCGCGTTCGAGTACCAGGGCGAGCATTCGGGCGTCGCGCCTGCCATGGCCGGCGCGGACAGTCTGACGGAAATCTCCGGCCAGACCCTCGTCGCCTCCGACGGCGAGACAACCCTGGCCGAGCTGGCGATCACAGCCGGCTCGGGGGCAGGCGGCCTCTCCGTGGCGCTCTACCAAAACAACTGCGAACCCGCCTGCGCAATCGGTTTCTGCTGGGACGCCTACGTCGAAGGCACATTCACCGGAAACCTGACCTTCCACTACGCGGGACTCGACCTGGGCGGAAGGAACGAAGCCGCCCTGAGGCTCTACCACTACCACGAAGACACGGAAACCTGGGAAGACATGAACGCCTCCGTGGACACCGACAACGACACCATCACCGCGACAGGCGTCGATCAGGACGACTTCTCGGTCTACACCATGGACACCTCGCCGCCGAACCTGATCTTCCTGGGTTCCTTCGAGGCCCTGTATAGCGACAACGGCGTCGCCCTGTCCTGGGAGACGGCCTCCGAGATCGACAACGCGGGCTTTCGCCTGTGGCGAAGCGACGAAAAGTACGGCGAGTACGCCTGCATCGTCGAAGACCTGATCCCGGCGACCGGCAACGAAGTCACAGGAGCGTCCTACTCCTGGTTCGACGCCGCCGTCTCCGGCTCGAGCCATTTCTACAAGCTGGAAGACATCGACTACGGCGGAAAAAGCACGATGCGGCCCCTCACGGCCCGGCGCCTCGACCTGTCTTTGGGATGGAACCTCATCGACGGCGCTGAATTCGCGGGACAGTCTCCGGCCTCGGCCCTGTCCTCCATCTCCGGCAAGTACCAAAGCGCCTGGGGCCTGTCCGACGGCCAATGGAGGACATACGACCCGGCCCGCCCCGAATTCGGCGACCTGGAGTCCTTCGAAGCCGGAGTGGACTACTACCTGTACGTCATCGAACCCTGCGAGCTGCCCCTGCCGTAGCTTGAGACAGGGGGATGGGGGCATAGATAGACATCTTGATCGCGAATCGACTTGTTCCCGCGCTCCTGCGGGGGAACAAGTCAAGGTAGCCAGAGCTTCCAGCTCTGGTCAGACGCGGCAACTCCTGACGACTCGTTCCGCGCTGGAGGGTGGGAACGAGTGATCAGGCTATTGACGAGCCAAACGCTTTGATCCGGCATTTGACGCTTATTGACGCTGTGTCTGCGAGGTGATATAATTATTAAGATATTGGAAAGGCAAACCATGAAAAAAAACTCTGGTTATAACGGATTTGGGGGCGGGTGGAATGTAGGTTGGGTTGAGCGTCGTCAATTGTTGGGTTTCGCTACGGAATTCCATCAAACGAACAGATAGGGCGCTCGAAATGGCTGGGAAGCAAGCGAAACCCAACATGGAACCCGCTCAACCCAACCTACGCATTGCCGCTCCCCCAAATCCGTTATAACCAGAAAAAACTGAACAGACCTGATTATTCGACGAAACTTAAAACAAAATTTCAGGTGCCGCGAACCGCACTGATCAGAATTCATGGGGCCTCTCCGCAATACAATGCCCAAGACATTTTTCAGCAACCGAAATAGGGGATGATAAAATGCAAAGCATATATAAAATTGCAAAAGTTGTGAACAATCAGGTGGTCATTGATTTGCCGGTCGAATTTGCGGATATGATATTGGAAGTGATTTTAAAACCGGTGACGCACAAAGATCCGAGGATTAGAGAGCTTGAAAATGAAATAGATGCCGGAATGTCATCGCCGGTCAGCAATAGGAGTCACGAAGAAATTTTTACCCGCCTGAGAAAGAAATATGAATCCGGTCGAGCTTGAATATACATGCAAAGCGGAAGACGATTTGGATTCGATTTTTTTCTATATTGCCCAAAACAGCATCCCGAACGCTTTGAGATATTTGGATAAAATGAGATCGACGATTGAAAACCTTCTTGTAACTCCGTATATGGGCGTAGACTGCAGAACAAAGGGAATCGACCGGGACTGCAGAATATTGGTATGTGACAATTATCTTGTCTTTTATCAATTTGACGAAGCAAACGACAAAATCAAAATATTGAGAATTTTGGGTTTTGGTTATAACGTCGGCCAACCAACCTCGTCATTCCGGGCGGAGCTTGCGGAGACCCGGAATCCAGGCGATGATCGAAACTGTTGGATGAAAACCGGCCGAAGTTAAAACCAAGCCCGAATTTTGCTTGGCTCGCGTAAATATCAAAACTTGTTGAAGGAATAAAAAGGATTTTCTGTGGAAGAAAGATACCGGTATTCAGGGCTTGGCTCAAAATTCGGCCACCTGGATTCCGGGTCTGCGCTACATGTTCCAGTTAAGAAATTCCCGGAAGCGACGGAATCCGGCTGTTTTATCGACACCCGGGGTATATACCGCTCCGCCCGGAATGACGACCTCCGCGACGATAGTCTCTTAAAGTGGCCGATGTTAAGACCAAGCCCGGTATTCAGTTGGTCCGTATGCCGCAGGCGAATACGACAGCGGCAGGCGGTATGTCCGACGGTACGTTGGAGCGTGGGAACGAGTCACCGGCGCGGTTCGGATGGAAGTTGCTCGGCAGTCGATTTTAGGTGGCTTTTCTCTGCGACCCTCCGCGTTCTCCGCGCCTCTGCGTTGAATGTGCACATCCCCTCGATTGAGGGGGGGAACGCAGAGGCGCAGAGGGCAATATATAGAGACTAATGTCGTTTCCGGCATAGGATTCGCCCGTCATGGGCATTGGCCGGATGCGTGGATGAATCGAGACAACGCGTTGAAACTCTGTCGCGCCGCAAGGTACCCTTGGTCGTAGACCGCGCACAGCTTTTTCCTGTCGCGTTCCACGCGTCCGACAACCAGCTTTTCTTTCGGCCGGATCGCGAAGACCCGTCCCTGGGCCTCCAGGGACACGGCGGCGTCCATGACCGCATTGTAGCGTTCGGCCCGGGTGGCGATGGCCCGGCAGAGCCCCTTGTATCGGGGATATCTGATACGTGCCAGCGCAGCCATCCGCGCCTTCTTTTTCCGGTATCCCGCAGGCCGGGTGAGAATCAGGACCTGCTTGGTCGCGCCGTCGAGGATGCTTTTAAAAAGCGGCACGGAATCAGCGATGCCGCCGTCGAGAAGGACCCTGCCCTGGTAGCGCACCGGGCGGGCCAGAAAAGGCATGCTGCACGAGGCCTGCATTACCGCGAGCAATTCGCGGCGGGGCCTATGCTTGTCGAAATAGACGGCCTCTCCGGTCTCGCAGTCGGTGGCGGCGGCGAAGTATTCCTGGTCGTTTTCCCGAAACGTCTCGAAATCGAAAGGCGCCATGCGGTTGGGAATGCGGTCGAACAAAAAACGCATCCCGAAAAGCTCGCCCCGCAGGAAAAGCGCCGCATAGCTGAAATACCGGCTGTCGTTGGCGTATCTGATGTTGACGATCCGGTTTCTGGCCGTCTGCCGGGACACATAGTTGGCCCCGTTGCACGCCCCCATGGACACGCCGTAGACGCTGGGAAACCAAAGCTCTTGCTCCATGAAAAACCGGAGGACGCCGGAGGTGAACACGCCTCGCAGTCCGCCGCCCTCCAGGACCAGCGCTGTTTTTTCACGCGCCATCTACAGGGCCTGGGAACCGTCGAGCATGGTCCCGTCGCTGGAACCGTTCAGAAAGAATCCCACCAGGCCCTTGTCGGAAGTAAACGTCACGTAGGTGGCCTTTCCCAGGTCCTTTCCGGGGAAAAAGCCCTGCACCTGCATGACCATCTTCTGCCCGGCGTTTACCGTCAGCGCGTTCCGGGCCACGACGGAGCCGTCGTCGCCGTACGCGGTCAAGGCCACCGAGGCTGGGGAGTCCTCCATGTTGACGAACGCCATGCCCGTGCTGCCGTCCTTTTCGATTTTGGTAAAGATGCCCGACATTCTGGCCCCCGACGCCATGATGGAAACGCGGTTGCCGTCCTTGTAGAACTTGGTGTAGCCCTTGACCCCGAACACCCCGGACTTGAAGACCATGTAGGCGATGGAAGTCGAACTGGCGAAATCCTGGCTCACGGTGTACTGCACCCGGGCGTTGGGGGCCATGGTGATGGCCTTGGGCTGCGAGACCTGGGTCCCCTGGTCGTTGTACGAAGTCAAGGTCCCGGAGACCGTTTCCGTCGTGGGGTTGATCAGCGCCACCTCGGTCTCCCATCCGCTGGAAGTCGCTATGTGCGGAAAACAGACCACCGTGCCGTCCAGAAGGTCCGTGAACGGGTTGTCCCCAGCCGAAGCATTTGTCGCCAACAGACAGAAAAGGCAGACCGCAGTCGCCGCAATCGTTTTTCTTACCTTCGCAATTTTCATCCCGATATCCTCCCTTGGATTCAAAATAATTTCGTATTTTCTTTCTTGTCGTTTTCATCGTTCCCGCGTTTGGTGCGGGAATGCATACCCGAACGCTTCGTTTCCGCAACCGTTCGAAGCGAATATTCCACGTCCATTCAGAGTCCCGGCGGTTTGCCAACGGAATCCTACTCGAACCTCGTCAGGCTGACCGATCCGTGGCACCCGTAGTTGTCCAGCCACCGCCCGGAAAAGGTGTCTCCGGAAAATGTCCCGTTGAACGATCCCACCGGAACCCAGTTGGTGCCGAACTCCTCCAGTAGAACGCCATCGACCACTTCGCCCCCGTCGGTCACGCTGCCGGTCAGTTCGTAGCCGTCCTCCCCGTCGTCGCCGGTGCCCGAGATTTCGTGCTGTTCGATTTCCATCGCCACCTGGGCAAGGGCCGGGCAGTCTCCGGTGACCACGTCGCTGGAACCTGTGCCGGTCCAGGTGCCGTCGTGCTGTTTGGCCGGAACTTCCGAACTCTCGCTGTCCGGGTCGAACGTAAACTGCACCGACGCCAGGTTCGACGCCATGCTGTCCGTTCCGGAATCGATCAGCGTGCCATAGAACTCGTACTGCCCGCCGGTGACCATGGGCGGGGTGAAGGCGGGGAGCTTGACCTCCAGGACCGCCGTGGGCGAGGCGTAGGCCCCGCCGTCGAAGACCACTGCCGAACGTAAGGCGGCCAGGCGGTCGATGTATTCGGGGGCCAGAAACGGGTTGCCCGACGGGTCGAACATGAGCAGATAGAAATCGAGCTTGCGGTCCTCGCCCGGATTGCCCGCGCTGGCGTAAAGGGTCAGGGTGTCCCCGGAATAGTAGGCGTCCTTGCTCGTTTGCAGGGCCAGCCACAGCTGGCTTTCGTCGTTGTCCTGCTCGTCCAGGACGCCGACTAGGTCGATGGCTGCGGACACGCTCACCGCGTAGCCGTAGACCTCCTCTTCGACCGTCTGCTGGGCCGACAGCCGGATCTCTCCGTCGCCGTAGGCGGCCGGAAGCGGAATGCCCGTGAACGGAAAACTCTGGACGATGCCGTTGACTGTAAACGTGGCGACCAGGGTGTCCGGATAAAAGACCGCCTTGTCCTCCTTCCAGAGAAAAATCCCGGAGACCGAGTCCCCGCTGATGGAAACCGCGATGGTGAACGTTTTATCGTCGAACGGAATCGTCGCCGTGGTCCGGGTGGAGACCTCCCGGACCGCCCCGTAGAAAATACCGGAGTTCGACGACAGCTGGTCGATATCCAGGTACCCGGTGACGGGCGCGGGATTGGGCGACAACGCCAGGTCCCGCACTCCCAGGCGCTGCGTTTCCACCGATGCGGAAAACGCGATGGAACTGCCCGTAAGATCGAAGACGGCGGGCGCGTCGAACGGCGTCGCCGCCATGCCAGCGGAGGGAACCAGAAAACAAAGCAAGACAACGGCTGCCAACGACTTGATCATGACAATTCTCCCGGAAAATCGATTGTGCCGCCGACGCGGCGTTTCCAACAATGGCGCGAAACAAGATACGTTTGGCGCCTCAGACCATCGAGTTCCGATTTTGATACATTTGCGCTCGCGGAGTCAACCCCGTTTTTCGCCATGCGCGACGGCGCCCTTCGTTTTTTTGTCCCTCGTTTCCATGCTGGAGCGCAGGAACGAGCAGCCTCAATTGGAATTGCCGGCTGGCCCTGTCGGATTTTGCGTTGATTCAGAACATCGATCATGAGATAAGATCGTTATAACGGAACAAAAACCTCGGAACAATATCGGAACAATATCGGAACAATATCGGAACAATACGGGAAAAAAAACAAGGAAGAAGCATACCTCATATGAACGCAACCTACGCTCTGCCCGAAGAAATCCTGAACAAGCAGGCCAAGCCGGAGGAAATCTTTTCGTATCTGAAAAAAATCTACGAAGACATGATGCCCTTCGACCGCGTGCTCGGCGTGAAAATCGAGTCCCTGGATTTCGACGACATATGTGTCCGGGTGGACATGAAGCCGGAATTCGTCGGCAACTTCGTCAAGGACATCCTCCACGGCGGGGTCATATCCTCGGTTCTGGACCTGACCGGCGGCCTGATCGCCTCTGTGGGCGTATTGAAACGCTCCAACGGCGAAACAGTGGGCCAGGTGCTCGACCGCTTCACCCGCATGGGGACCATCGACCTTCGCGTGGACTACCTTCGCTCCGGCGTCGGGCAATATTTCCTTTCTAAAGGATACATACTGAGAATCGGAAGCAAGGTCGCCGTGGTCCGGACCGAATTCAAAAACGAAAAATCGGTGCTGATCGCCGCCGGAACCAGTTCCTATGTAGTGGGCTGACACGCCGGGTCGCGGCTTTTTTCATCCGCCTCTGTTGATCTCCGAAATCTGGTCGTTCAAGGTCCAATAGTCGTAGACCCAGCCGACCGTGAACAGGCCGCCCGTGCACAGCCAGATCAAACCGGTGATCCATTTGCCCATGTACATGCGGTGAATACCCAGAAGACCGAGAAATGTAAGAAGAATCCAGGCGACCGTGTAATCGATTCTGCCCGATTGGAAACGAAAATCTGCATCGCTGTCCATGGAGGGTATCAGAAAGAAATCGACGATCCATCCGATGAACAAAAGCCCGAGGGTGAAAAAATAAATGGTCCCGGATATGGGACGACCGTAGTAAAACCGGTGCGACCCCGTGAAACCGAACAGCCAGAGAATGTATCCGATCGTTTTGCTGTGCGTATCGTTGGACATGAAGAAAACTCCTTTCCAAAGTGTTTTGCGCATCCTGAGACTCGATGATCAAGTTTTTTTTCGTCATTCCCCCGAAAGCTTCGAATCCAGGCTCGTCTGCGGATCTCCTGGATTCCGGGTCTCCGCTGAGCTGCGCCCGGAATGACGGTCGCCTCGATCCGGTCGGCGGAAAAACTTGATCATCGAGTGAAACTTGATCATCGAGTGAAAATCTTGCGCAATCTCTAAAAGATCATTTGAGAAATATTCTGCCCATTCTAGAAGCGCAGGGCGGCAAAGTCAATCGGAACCGCCTCGTTTACATGCCGCAATATCCGGCGACGGACCCTGGATTCCCGGGCCGACGACCGGAAAGCCGGAGCTTTCGGACACATTTGCCGTGAACAAGGACACCTGGGAAGGATGGCTGCCCGAGGCGCGCAAGGCCGCCGAATAATATTCTCGACATCGATGTGGCGAAACAGTCAAACGGAATTATCATCAAGGCCGGAGGGCGTTGGAAGCCCTCCGGCCTTTTTTGGTGGCTCGTCGCGGTATCGCGGGAAAAGTGCGTGTCCGGCTAGGGTAACCAGAGCTTCCAGCTCTGGTCCCATATCGTGAATATGCCGCCGCTTGGAAGCAAAGGCATGCCAGACCAGGATGGTCTGGTTACCATCGACACGCCTTTTCCCACAAATCCGCGACGAGGCGGAAAAAGAATGGTCTGAATAACAAGCCCCGGAAAGGGTATCGGAAAATGGCAAAATACACGGGAATCAACCATCTGGCCATGGCCACCGGCGACATGGACGCCACTGTCCGGTTCTGGAGGGACCTTCTGGGAATGCGGCTGGTGGCGGGCCTGGGGCGTCCGGGATACAGGCACTATTTTTTCGAGATATCCGGGCACGACATGATCGCGTTCTTCGAATGGGAGGGCGTGGAGAAAGGCCAATTGAAAGACCACGGGGTCCCGGTCAAGGGACCGTTCACCTTCGACCACGTGTCCATCGAAGTGGAGTCGGACCACGACCTGTGGGAGATCAAGGACAAACTGGAAGCCGCCGACATCTGGGTCTCCGAGGTCATCGACCACGGGTTCATCCATTCGATCTACGCCTTCGACCCCAACAACATCCCCATCGAATTCAGCGCGCTGGTCCCCGAGGTCGATATTCGAAAGGCGCCCGCGATGATGGACAAGGGGCCTTGCAAGACGGCCTTGGAAGGACCCGATCCGCAGTCCGGACACTGGCCGAAGGTGTCGAACCCAACACCCCCTGACCAACGGGAGGTCTATCCGGGAGAAGGCGAGGTGTTCGCGAAAAGGAAAAATTGACAGGCATTTAATTTTCTACGCGCCCTGCCAGGCATTTCTTGATGGCCATGCCGATGCTTTCCAGAGAGTAGGGTTTTTTTACGTAAATGGCCGTGCCCAGCCGGAGAGCTTCCTTGACCCGGTCGGTTTCGGAATACCCGCTGGCGATGACCGCCTTCTGGCCGGGCCTGACTTTAAGAATGCTCCGGTAGGCGTCGAGACCGTCCATGCCGGGCTCCATGATCATGTCCAGCAACAGGATGTCGGCCTTCTTTTCCCCGAGATATTGCAGAGCGCGCTCGCCGCTTTCCACGCAGTCCACCTGGTATCCCAGGGCGCGGAGCATGTCGCCTGCCACTGCTCTTTGGGTCTCGGCGTCGTCGATCACAAGCACCTTTTCGCCGTGGCCGCACATGTCTTTCAATCCGACAGCGCCGCAGGTTTCTTCGGACTTTCTTCTGGTGACGGGAAAATAGAGGGAGAAAGCGGTCCCTTTGCCGATTTCGCTGTGGATGTCGATATATCCACCATGGTCGTGGACCGTGTTCCAGACCACCGACATGCCGAGTCCGGTGCCGCTTCTTCCCATCACCTTTTTCGTATAGAAGGGTTCGAAGACGCGCGCCAAATCCTCTCGGGAAATGCCGGTCCCGTCGTCGCGGACTTCCAGGATCGCGTAGTCTCCCCTGGGTACCTGCTCGTAGCCGTCCAGGTCGCGATCCAAATGGAGATTTTTTGTGGAAACCAATACATTTCGACCGCCTGCCTCCACCGCGTTGTCCACCAGGTTCATGACCGTCTTTCCTATGTGGAATTCGGCCCCCCGGACATATAAAAGGTTGGTTTGCAGATCGGGCTCGACACGGACATCGGGATGTCGTTCCATGAGGTTTTTGATTTCGGGCGACCGCAGATATTTTTCGACGATGTCGTTGAGATGGACAGTATTTTTCTGCACCACCCCGCGTCGCGCCAGGGTGAGCATGTCCTGCACGACCGCGCTCGCCCTGATGCCGGAGTCCCTGATCACTTCGAGGGGCTTTTGCAGCCGGCTGCCCGGTTCGATGGAAGCCAGAAGCAGGTCCGGATAGCTGACCACGCCGGACAGCAGGTTGTTCAGGTCGTGGGCGACCCCGCCTGCCAACAGCCCCAGGGCCTCCATCTTTTGGGACCGGGCCAGTTTCTCCTCCAGTCTGCGGTTTTCCATTTCCGCCGCTCTCTGCTCGGTCAGGTCCCGCACGGAACCGACGATTCCGGTCGCCTCCCCCTCGTGGTCTCCGACGATTCTCGCGTTCACGGCGCAAATGCGCCGCTCGCCGTCCTTGTCCTCCAGGAGCATTTCCAGGTCCCGCAGCGCCCTCTTTTTTCGCAGTTCGAACACGAGGGGAGGGTGGCCGGGAAAAGCTTTGAAGAAGCTTTCGAAAGGTTGTCCGAGAATTTCCCGCCTGTCCCGACCGGACACTCGTTTGAACGACGGGGTGATTTCCGCGACCACGCCGTTTTCGTCGGCTGCGAAAAATGTGTCGCAGATGTTGTCGAAAATGCTTCTGTATCGTCTTTCGCTGTCCGAAAGCGCTTTTTCGGTCCTTTCCCGCTCCGCGATTTCGCCCCGAAGGCGCTCGTTTGCCCGGCTCAATTCGCTCGTGCGCGCTTCGACCATGGATTCCAGCTCATCGAGGACGTTTTTCAGGTCGTTTTCCGCGCGCCTTCTTTCCGATACTTCATGAACCAGCCGGCGGTTGAGCCTCTCCAGTTTTTCCTTCCTAAGACACGCCAGACAGGAATCCGCCAGCTTCGCGTTGAGTCGCTTCAAGGATTGCAGGATGGGATAGTCGAAAGGTCTGCCGCTTTTCACCAATACGAGAAGCCCGAAATCCGGCAGCCGCATGATGTGGCAATGCTTGCCTGGCGAGCTGGTTTCGACGATGGGAAGGCTTTCCATGAATTGCCGGAGAAGATTTTCGCTTATGTTTTCCGGTACCCGGTCGATAGCGGCCCGGCACGCGGCGTTTCTCAAGGCGTTCCTGGGGATGGAAAGTACCGGCTCGAAGCTTTGG
The DNA here is from genome assembly GCA_963674505.2 of Desulfobacterales bacterium. GTDB lineage: Bacteria > Desulfobacterota > Desulfobacteria > Desulfobacterales > SKZT01. The sequence goes on along the minus strand of CAXXIG010000001.1, from coordinate 1,747,848 downwards.
CGCGCATCGGCGTCGGATTCCAGCCGGAGAACGACCCCGGCAGAGCAGTTCAATTTTCTCAGGTATGTCGAGAGGCTGGTCTTGAGCATGGTTTCCAGATCGAGGGTCGTGCCGATCGACATGGCGATCTCGTAGAAAAGCTGGATCAGTAAGGACGCTTCGGTCATGATGAATCACCCAGTATGGCCACCACTGCGGTCTTGTTGTAGAATTCCAGAAACTCGTCGCCCCGGTTGGCGATCTCGCCGATGGTGCAAGCCCCGGCCATGGGAAGACCCGCCTCGAAAACCGCCTCGATCTCCTGTTCGAAGTGGTCCCCCAGAAACAGCACGCGGGAAATGCAATCCATGAAAAGCAAGAGCCTTTCCCGCAATCCTCGGGGCAGGGCCTGCCTGCCCAATGTCGCGGCACGCTCGGCCGCCCGTATCAAGGATGCTCGACTGCCGTGAAGGATGTTCACGCAGGCGCCTTCCGGGACCTCCCCGACGCATACCAGAGAGCCAATCGTTCCGAAATTCGGTTGGATCCTCCCAACATGTTGAAATCATTCAACATATTTGCAATTTCATTTCACATAGTTTAACAAAAAGACGCTCGTTCCATTCAAAAAAGGTCGCTTTTGACAGAGTTTTCGCAGGATTTATTGAAATTTAGGGTCCAAAATGTTAATGTATGTTATTTTAATATTGACATATTCATTTTATAACAACATACATTACCACATCATGAAAAATCTTACTGTAAGAGAAACAGCCGTAATCGAAAAATTGCGAAAATGCAAAGTCGCAAGAAAATCCGAATTGTGCGATCATTTGAAAATTTCGCATATGACTGTGGTGCGGGCTTTGAAAAAGTTCGGCTACTATTCGAGCTACAACAAGAACTCCTCCTTCTATACCCTTCGGGATACTCCCGATTTCGACTCGTACGGACTATGGGCCTACAATGATATCCGTTTTTCCCGAAACTTCACTCTCGACAAAACAATCGTCTCCATAGTGGACGATTCGGAATCGGGGTTCACCGCCGAGGAACTTGAGCGCTTGTTGAAAACGAATGTAAAAAACCTTCTTTCCCGTCTTGTATCCAAAGACAGGTTGAGTAAATACATGGCAGGTCGTTGCGCCGTATATTTGTCCGTCGATCCCGATCTTAAAAAGAAACAGGAAGAATCCCGGAAAAAAAGGATTGAAGAACGCGATGCGAAGTCGGCAATCCAAAGACGCGACGAGACGCCTTTGCCCGACAATATGGATTCTCCGGCCGTGATTGAAATTCTTGTTAGAATGATCGAGTTTCCGTCGGCAAGCGCGGCGTCTATCTCGCGAGCGTTGCAAAGAAAAGGGGTTTCCGTCACCGCAGGAAATGTTCGAAGCGTAGTCGAGTTCTATTCGCTCGAAAAAAAAACGGCTCGCTGAAAGTGGCCGAACTTGTCAACTGTCTGCGAGACGATTTCATGGGGAAAATCTCCGATATTTCCGCTCTGCCGGACGACGCCGAATACGTATTCGAATCTTGCGTCGATAATTCCATCGTTCAGAAAACGAGGCGCCGGACCGTTATCAGTCTGAAATATTCGAAATTCAGGTCCATAGAGATTGCAAGGCGGAAAAAAGACCGTTCGAAGACTTCGACTTTTCGCTCGTCGGAATTGGCCGCGATCGTTCCTTCCGGAGCCAAATACTCGTTCGATCTCATCGCCTTCGTCGGCAGAAAATGCTATCTGGAAGGATGCACGTTGAAATCGGTCAACGCAGAGATAGAAAAACGGAAAGGGCTGTCGCCCATACCCGCCAGCAGTCTTTACGATATTCAGCGCAAGTTTCTTTTCTATCTAGGGGAACTTCATCGAAGGGCGACTCCCGAGATCGAGGCCTTTCTTCGCAAGCGCGGAAACGTCACATGGCTGATCGACGGAACGATCGAACCGGGTTCCCCCGTTTTTTTCGGCGTCAAGGAGGCGCAGGCGGGAATATTTCTCAAAGGATGGAAGATTCCCACGGAAAACGAAGAGGACATTTCAAAATGCCTTCTCGAAGCCGCCGATCTTTACGGCAAGCCGGACGAGATCCTTCACGATCTGAGCGAAAGAATGATCAACAGCTGCGAAGCGGCCCTTCCGGATTGTCCGCACCGCGTATGCCACTACCATCTATGCGGCGATTTGGGCAGGGATCTCTACGATGCGCCCCAGAAAATGCTGAACAAGCGCATTCGAGCCATTAAATTGCAGCCGTATCTGAAGAACCAGAGAAGCAGTCAGACGCAAAGGATTCGAGGACAGATCAGGGACGGGAACGCCCGGTTGATTCTCAAGGATCTGTTGAGCGGAAATACAACGGATTTCGAATTCACCGACGTTTTAGCCCGCGAAATTCTTCTGGGCCTGCATTCCTGGATGCTCGACTACGCAAACGACGGTCGCAGGCAAGGTTTTCCGTTTGATCCCTACCTGCTTTATTTCCATCGCAGAATCGCCAAAATCAACGCCGTGGCAAAAAGCTTGATTGCAAGAGACAACTCGATCAGCAAATTGCCGAGAGTTTTTTACGGTTTTTCGGAAAGACTTGAAAAATACCTTGCCGATCCCGTGGTCGATACCGCTGCGAATTTATACGAGAAAGCATTCGATATTTTCCGGCGGATACGGGAAGTGCTTCGCATGGACGCCAAGGGACCGAGTCCCATGCGCGATTCGTACGAACTGACTTCCAGGGGAAGGAAAGACGTTCGCGAGTCTCTAAACGATCTTATGGAGCAATTCGGGAAGAGCGGACGCAATTGTTCAAGCAGCGAAGAACTCGCTCTTTACAATATCGCGTTGTCGCATGTCGGCAAATACAGACAGTATCTGTTCCGAGGCGACGAGAAAAAAAACGCGGGAGCTTCTTTCGTACGAACGACGAATGCGATCGAATCCCATTGGGGAAGCGGAAAACGGCTTCGCCGACAAACTCACGGTCGCATGAAGCTCGCACGGGATTTTTTCGCATTGCCCGCCGAATATATGCTGATACCGAATTTAAACAATCCGGTCTATGTCGAGTTGGTTTTCGGAAGTCTTGAAAAACTCCCGGAAAAACTCGCGGAAGCCGGAAAAACATCGGGCTCGTATAGTTCATGGTGCAAACGGCAACATCCTCTTAATACCGGAAGGCTGCCGATTAAGACAATAAGAAGCGAAGCGTTTATCGACGATTTAATCGAACTTTTTTAAATTTAGAACACAACGAAATAGGGCGTCCAAAATTTAAATCCAACCGAATTTCGGAACGATTGACCGGTGGGGGTTGTGAAACTCGGCGGGCCATTCGGGGCGGATTTCAAAAACGAAAGCGCTTGGGTTGTCCTCTCGCAATTCCACGTTCAGCCGCCGATGGAAGGTTTCGATCCCCTGGCCCTTTTTTCCGTACCACACGAACGCGAGGCTTCGCGGCTTGCACTCCCTGAGCATTTGCCGCGTCTGGGTGGCCACGGTCCCGAATTGGGCAACCCGGTCGATTTTCAGGTGCCAGAAAGGATCGTGAACCATGCGGCTGGGCGGCGAGGGAGGGTTGGCTTTCCATTTGTCGTAGTGGCAATGGACCACCGGGGCGATCCAGCGCACGTCGGAGACGCTCAGGTCGATGTCTCCCATGTTCACGTACAATTCCGAGACGGCCTTGTGCGGAGGCGTCCCTTTCAATAGAATGCTCTCCCAAAGGGCAATGGCCTGGGCCTGGGCGACCGGGATTTCCACGACCGTCCGGTTTGCGATCACAGCGGGAATAAAATCGCCAAGCTGTCTTCCCGCGCCCAGAAACCCGGCTGCGTCCCCGTAGCAGCAATTGATGTACGCCAATCGCAACGGGACCTTCATCTTGCGAAAAAACAGGGCGAAATTCGCCATCGGGATATCGCGGAGGTCGCGTTTCTTTCCGACCGCGAAGCGAAGCTGCGCCTTTTGGGAATCGTCGGTGCCATGACCATAATAGTAAACGATCTCGGGCTTGAAATTGTCGTGCTTCAGCAGCTTCGCGAATTCGTCCAACGTTCGCGCCAAACGAAGATTCCGCCCCCACGCGAGTCGATGATCGCTTTCGGAAAGCTTGTTGCCGAGTTCTTCCAGATGGCTTTCGGCCTGCGTTCTTTCGAGTTTCGCAGGCTGGGGTGCCAAGACCAGCATGCGTGGCGACGGCGGCAATTCGCAATCCTCGATATCCACTCTGCTTGAAATGGACGCGGACCAGCCGACGGTCGAAAGAAAAATGCCTTTGTTCGCCAGCAGGGGCCATGGAAGACGGGAAATATGTTCGTCAGAGGTGACGATGCGCAGGTCAACATCCTTTTCCAGCAAAAAATGTTTGGCGTCCGTCGAATTTATCTTCTCGAAGAGCTGCGAAAACAAGTATTGGCCGATTTCCAGTTGCCCCCGTTCGTCGAAAGAGTTTTTTAACTCGATAGGATCGTAGCGCATAAACTCTTCGACCAATTCCCCCAATCGTCGCGTTTCGCCGTTCAGCGGCACCTCGACTTCCGGCCCCAATTCCAGGTTCGGCAATTGCCAAGCATTTTTTTTCTCACCATAACGAAGAATGCCGGTGTACTTGTTCTCTTTATTTTGAATGATAACTGAGTAACGCAAATTATTTTCTCCAAGAAAAAGCAATCGGATTGTGCGTACTTCAGGTAGTGTCTGTTCCGTGATTGCCTTGGTCGATTTATAATAATCTAAATTGTTTTCTCACAGAAATTAGAACCATATTCACAATTGTTTTAAGCGTACGAAAGACGTTGTATCCGGTAAGAGCGATAGCGTCAAAAGACGGTGCTTTCAGTTTGCCGTTGAGAGCCGTTTCCATTTCTTCAACAGGCATTAGACGAACTTCCGGGATACGTTGGCGCAGATCGCGTTTGTTGTATTGCAATACCAATGGGATTTTGAAAATGCTTATGTCATAGTGGCGCAAATTGTCTTCAAGCTCTTTCATTAGCAATATGTTTTTTTCGTGGCGAACAGCAAGAGAATCGGCGACAAATACGACGCCGTCCGTTTCCCTCAGAACCAAAAGCCTTATAGAATTATATTGCAAGGCTCCAGGAACTGTGTAGATCTGCAATCTGACATCGTAGCCGTTTGCTTTTCCAGCATTCATCGGTACAAAATCAAAAAATAACGTCCTGTCGCCTTCTGTCTTGTGAGAAATCATTTCGCCCGTAAGGAATTTTTTACAGGCTTTAAAAAGATATTCTAAATTGGCCGTTTTTCCTCCCCGCAAAGGGCCATAGTAAACGATTTTGATCTCTATCTCTTTCCTTTTTATGTTGATGCTTGCCATTCTATTCTCTATCTGTTAAGTTTTCCATATCTTTATGTTTCTAATAGCATAATCGAAAGCCAAGATTGCAAAAGCTGCTATTAACGTTTCGAGCCTCTCGGCAGGCGGAACGACAATAAACAACCCCGCCTTCCCAGCTTCCCCCTCTTATGACTTTTAACGAGCCGTTTTCCGGTCCCCGTGGATCGATGTCTACTGTAGGTGTATAATCGGAAATCCAGTCTTGGCACCATTCCCAAACGTTTCCATGCATGTCATGAATTCCCCAGGCATTCGGAGGGAAACTGGCGACTTCCGATGTGCCCATTGTGTCTATATTGGCCGATTTTGCAGCCAGATAGCTTTCGCCGAAAGAAAACGGCGTATACCTTCCGCAGCGGCATGCGTATTCCCACTCGGCTTCTGTTGGAAGTCTGTATTTGGGATCTATTACCATCCTGTTTAATTTGGCTATGAACTTTTGCGCTTCTATCCAGTCGATGTTTTCAACGGGACGATGGTCCCCGTTTTTCCTGAACCGCGAAGGATTGTATCCTATGATCTTTGTCCATTGGTACTGCGTTACCGGCGTCTTTTGGATGTAAAAGCCCTCGGTAATGGAAACAAGATGCCGCTGCTCATTATTGCGCCTGCCGACTTCGCCCACCGAGCTTCCCATAAAAAACTTCCCTGGCTTTATGAACACAAATTCCATCCTTTCAGTTGAACTTAGTTTGAAAAAATGATCTGGATTATCAGCCAATATTTGCAAGGAATGTGGTTTTTCGGTCTTCGCTCTCAGTGGTATCTTGTCGGTTTGCTCAGGCGAACCGAAATTTTCCAGGCTCCGGCGTATATAACCGGCCAAAGGCAATCGTTCCGAAATTCGGTTGGATTTAAATTTTGGACGCCCTATTTCGTTGTGTTCTAAATTTAAAAAAGTTCGATTAAATCGTCGATAAACGCTTCGCTTCTTATTGTCTTAATCGGCAGCCTTCCGGTATTAAGAGGATGTTGCCGTTTGCACCATGAACTATACGAGCCCGATGTTTTTCCGGCTTCCGCGAGTTTTTCCGGGAGTTTTTCAACTTGGATTTCGCTTTTCGGCGACCATGTTTTGACAATTTAAAAACGCGCGAAATTGTTTGATATCAAGAGCATGAATGAGAAAATACCGTCATTATCGACATATTCATGATTAATTGTCGATAGACGAACTGGACGAATTCGTTCTCCGCATCTAATATAAAATCCCGTAGGAACGGAAAAAAAGTACGGGAAAGGAGAACGAAAAATGGTTGAATACGAAACAAACGAAGTCCGGACCAAACCCGTCGGATTTGCTCCGATTCTCGATCATCAGGGATTTTCATTCAGATAAAAAAGGTACCTCAAGAATATGTTCCGGTTTCAAAGGATATTATTGCACCAAGCCATGACAATTTTGTGGAGCATTTCATCCACGGGACATCGAGAAGTAAAGGCAGATGCGTTTTCTTTTTCAAAAAAACTTTTATCCGATCTCCGGCAATTTCCACGGAGGCGCCGTTTTCAAGAAAATTTCGGCTTATTGTTTCGACGGTGCATTTTTCAAAACCTTCAAGATGGCTTGCCAATATCCGATACAGGTTGTGGGCCAAAAGGGAAATCGTCAGGTCAAAATCCACCTTGACAACAATTGAAGAGGAAGGATTGTTCAGGTTGAAAAACGCCACATGCTCGGCAATTTCCTGTTCCACCAGCCATCGGCCTGCATATTTTTTCACAAGCTTTCCCACATCCGCGTCAAAGTCGTTGGTAATAAGAAAGGTCGGTTTTCGTCTTCCATGGTCGGTCATAACGATTTGTCTTACTTCGCCTTTGTAATGTCGCAATTTGCAGTGCTCTTCGTATATTCTGATTTTCTGATATTTACCCTTCGAACGCTCGACGGATATCTTTCGCCAATGGTTGCTTTCGATTTTTTCCGCCTTTTCGATCAGGCTTTTACTTCTCCTTCTTATGGTCAGGAACTTGATTTTTTCCTCGCTCTGATTCAACTCGCTCAAATTCTTGTAGGTCGTGAACTTCGAATCGAAAATCAACATTTTCGGGGCCACGCCGCGACCTTGCTTCCAAAAATCGACGAAATCGAAAACGGCGTCGCTTTGGTTCCTGTGCTTTACTTCCGCATTGGTATAGGAAAGATTGCCAGTTGAAGGATCCTGCGCAACCAGGGCGAGAAGGCTCTTCATCGCCTTCGATCTGGAACCCGCCCAGTTTTTTTCGAGAACGCTGGCGTCTCCCCAATGCGGTATCGCTTTGAAATCCAGATTGAACTCGCCATTTTCGAGTTCGTCGTCGCGGAAAATGCGCGACAGCGCGGAAAGGAACCTTTTGTTCTGCGACCTTGACACGCGGTAGGAATAGGTTGAAAGAGTAGTCGATTTCGGCAGGACGTTGAGTCCGGCAAACAACCCGAGAGCCCTGTCCATGTTCCATTTCGTATCGTGGGACCATCGGAGGCCTCCCAGCAGTTTCAAGGCCAGAAAAGACAGAACGCTTTGAAGGTCGTCGAGTTCGGACGTACGGGGAAATCCGGCGCTTTTGATCGCCTCCGCCAAGCCGAGTTTTTCCATGAGGGGTAAAAAAACGAGGGGACCGGCGCCGTGTTCCGTTATGAACTTTTCGTCGGTCAGTTCTATCGACACGCTTTTCGGCGCCTCGATTTTTTCCGGAACGGAAACTGCGAGCCTTTCCATTCGAGTCCTTTTGGGCAAAGGCGCGAAGCCTTCGGCCTTCAGCACTTTATCGATGGTGTCGAGCGAAACGGCATTTCCCTTGGAATCAAGAAGGACCTTGATGTCCGTGATGGAATAATTCCGCTTACGCAATGCGACAATAAGCTCTATCGTTTGGTCGCTTGTGGAACGCTTTTTGGGACCGGGCTTTTTTTTCGAGAAAAACGGATTGATTCCCTTTTTGAGATTTTGCAAAAAAAGATGGCGGAGTTTTTTGAAATAGGCTGGCGACAATCCGTATTTTTCGGCCGTTTCAGCCGAACCAAGTCCGTCGCAATAAAAAGCTTTCAAAGCTTCGTAATTTCGATGGTCTGGCAAAAGCGGCTTTTTGAAATAATCAACTGGATCCATAATAAGAAGGTTACTAAAATATCCTGAACGATACGTCAATAAAAAAATGTATGTTGTTATAAAAAATCAGCCGAAACGTTTATATTGGTTGTTCTTAGTAAGTCTGTTCGCGAACAAATCGATATAAATGCACAACTATATGCAAAATACAAAAATGTTAAATTGAATTAAAATCTTATGGTTCAGGTAATTCCAGTGCCGTTTGGCGAGGGAGGGTTGAGGGATGGAAACATAACATCCTGAATATACGGGATTATTCCGTTATAGCCTTGACTGTTAGAACTCTGTGCGGTTACCTTGAAAAACAGAATGAAAATCCCTGATCATTATTTTAAACGAGCCGGGATTTGCGAGATCATCGACGATCATGTCGATCTGGACCCCCGGAGAAAAATCCTGAGCCACGGCGAGGCTTGCGTCGCAATGACAACGGCGATTCTTTTTCAAGTACTCCAGCTTTACCGGCTCTGCAAATTCGCGGAAGACTCGACGGTTCTCGAAACCGTTCTGCCCGGAATCGCGCCGGAGGAATATTTCGACGACCGGCTCGCGGACACGCTGGACGCCATCTACGACTATGGACTTGGCAACCTGGAGGCGCTGATTACGAAAAAAATGATAGAAGAGTTCGATATCGACACCGATATCTGCCACAACGACACCACGTCGGCTTCCGTGTACGGAGACTGCGACAACCGACGGACCGAAGACGGCTTGAAAATCACGTTCGGATACAGCAAGAAACACCGCCAGGATCTGAAACAGCTGGTATGGTCCCTTTCGGTAAGCGACGACCACGCCTTTCCCTTGTTCCAACAGGCATACGACGGCAATACGTCGGACGTCGATACCTACGTGGAACAATGGTGCAATCTGATCGATCTTCTTGGGCGGGAAGACTTTCTCTTCGTTTGCGATTCAAAACTGGTGACGTTTGAAAACATGGCGCACATAGACGGAAACGAAGGCTTTTTTCTGGCCCCGGCTCCGATGTACGAAACATACAAAAGCGTTTTCGAGGAAGCCGTCGCAAGCCACGATTCGGAAGTGTTGATCGAGTACAAGAAAAAGTTCAACCGGGGCTTCGAAACACCCGTGAAAATAACCTATGCCAAAAAGGAATACGAATTCCGGATGGTGATCATTTTCGACCACGGGCTGTTAAAGATAAAGAAAAAAAGCCTGGAAAGCAGGAAAGACAATACCCGGCTGGCGTTCGAGCAATTGGGCGGGAAGCTGAACAAATACAGACTGAAAGAGGAACACGCCATCGAAAACGCATGCGAGGCCATCCTGAAAAAGTACGGCACCCGGAACATTTTCAACTATTCCCTGGTCAACGAGCCCAAGACCGTCTGGAAGAACGCGAAGAAAGGCCGCCCCGGAAAAAACAAAAAACCCGAAAAAATAGCCGAGCATATCGACAACTGGCGAATCGACCTGGAATTCGATCGGGAGACCTACGAAAAGGAACAGTCGCTTTGCGGCTATTATCCTCTGATAACCAACAAGCCCGAAGAAGACCTTTCAATCGAAGACGCCATGATGGCCCACAAGAACCAGCACAAGGTGGAACATATAAACAGGAGAGCCAAAAGCGGCCACAGCCTCGAACCCATTTATCTGCATACCCCGGAACGTATAGAATCCTACTTGTTCCTTTTCAAAATAGCGTTGCAGATCGTCGTGCTGCTGGAAAGGACTGCCAGGCAAAATATCGAAAAGAGAGAAAAAGGGCTGGACGATTTCATGCCGAACCGAAAGGACGTCAGAAACCCGAAGGCCGAATACTTGCTGGCGGAATTCGAATTTGTAGTCAAAGGCGAAATTCCGCTGCCAGGCGGCAACTACAGCGGATTCGTCTCGAAGTTGACTGATTTGCAAATAGAAATACTCGAAATACTTGAAGTGCCTGCATCTTGTTTCACCTATTCTCATTTATTCGGGGCCTTGCCAAAAAAGCGGCCTCCCACGTAAACCCGGAAAAAAGTAAAAGTAAAAAAATAAAGGTTAAAACTAACAAAATGAAAGAGCGAAATCCAAGTTTCAAGACTTCCGAAAACCAACTCGACATAGACCGGATTGTTTAAATTCGGTATCAGCATATATTCGGCGGGCAATGCGAAAAAATCCCGTGCGAGCTTCATGCGACCGTGAGTTTGTCGGCGAAGCCGTTTTCCGCTTCCCCAATGGGATTCGATCGCATTCGTCGTTCGTACGAAAGAAGCTCCCGCGTTTTTTTCCTCGTCGCCTCGGAACAGATACTGTCTGTATTTGCCGACATGCGACAACGCGATATTGTAAAGAGCGAGTTCTTCGCTGCTTGAACAATTGCGTCCGCTCTTCCCGAATTGCTCCATAAGATCGTTTAGAGACTCGCGAACGTCTTTCCTTCCCCTGGAAGTCAGTTCGTACGAATCGCGCATGGGACTCGGTCCCTTGGCGTCCATGCGAAGCACTTCCCGTATCCGCCGGAAAATATCGAATGCTTTCTCGTATAAATTCGCAGCGGTATCGACCACGGGATCGGCAAGGTATTTTTCAAGTCTTTCCGAAAAACCGTAAAAAACTCTCGGCAATTTGCTGATCGAGTTGTCTCTTGCAATCAAGCTTTTTGCCACGGCGTTGATTTTGGCGATTCTGCGATGGAAATAAAGCAGGTAGGGATCAAACGGAAAACCTTGCCTGCGACCGTCGTTTGCGTAGTCGAGCATCCAGGAATGCAGGCCCAGAAGAATTTCGCGGGCTAAAACGTCGGTGAATTCGAAATCCGTTGTATTTCCGCTCAACAGATCCTTGAGAATCAACCGGGCGTTCCCGTCCCTGATCTGTCCTCGAATCCTTTGCGTCTGACTGCTTCTCTGGTTCTTCAGATACGGCTGCAATTTAATGGCTCGAATGCGCTTGTTCAGCATTTTCTGGGGCGCATCGTAGAGATCCCTGCCCAAATCGCCGCATAGATGGTAGTGGCATACGCGGTGCGGACAATCCGGAAGGGCCGCTTCGCAGCTGTTGATCATTCTTTCGCTCAGATCGTGAAGGATCTCGTCCGGCTTGCCGTAAAGATCGGCGGCTTCGAGAAGGCATTTTGAAATGTCCTCTTCGTTTTCCGTGGGAATCTTCCATCCTTTGAGAAATATTCCCGCCTGCGCCTCCTTGACGCCGAAAAAAACGGGGGAACCCGGTTCGATCGTTCCGTCGATCAGCCATGTGACGTTTCCGCGCTTGCGAAGAAAGGCCTCGATCTCGGGAGTCGCCCTTCGATGAAGTTCCCCTAGATAGAAAAGAAACTTGCGCTGAATATCGTAAAGACTGCTGGCGGGTATGGGCGACAGCCCTTTCCGTTTTTCTATCTCTGCGTTGACCGATTTCAACGTGCATCCTTCCAGATAGCATTTTCTGCCGACGAAGGCGATGAGATCGAACGAGTATTTGGCTCCGGAAGGAACGATCGCGGCCAATTCCGACGAGCGAAAAGTCGAAGTCTTCGAACGGTCTTTTTTCCGCCTTGCAATCTCTATGGACCTGAATTTCGAATATTTCAGACTGATAACGGTCCGGCGCCTCGTTTTCTGAACGATGGAATTATCGACGCAAGATTCGAATACGTATTCGGCGTCGTCCGGCAGAGCGGAAATATCGGAGATTTTCCCCATGAAATCGTCTCGCAGACAGTTGACAAGTTCGGCCACTTTCAGCGAGCCGTTTTTTTTTCGAGCGAATAGAACTCGACTACGCTTCGAACATTTCCTGCGGTGACGGAAACCCCTTTTCTTTGCAACGCTCGCGAGATAGACGCCGCGCTTGCCGACGGAAACTCGATCATTCTAACAAGAATTTCAATCACGGCCGGAGAATCCATATTGTCGGGCAAAGGCGTCTCGTCGCGTCTTTGGATTGCCGACTTCGCATCGCGTTCTTCAATCCTTTTTTTCCGGGATTCTTCCTGTTTCTTTTTAAGATCGGGATCGACGGACAAATATACGGCGCAACGACCTGCCATGTATTTACTCAACCTGTCTTTGGATACAAGACGGGAAAGAAGGTTTTTTACATTCGTTTTCAACAAGCGCTCAAGTTCCTCGGCGGTGAACCCCGATTCCGAATCGTCCACTATGGAGACGATTGTTTTGTCGAGAGTGAAGTTTCGGGAAAAACGGATATCATTGTAGGCCCATAGTCCGTACGAGTCGAAATCGGGAGTATCCCGAAGGGTATAGAAGGAGGAGTTCTTGTTGTAGCTCGAATAGTAGCCGAACTTTTTCAAAGCCCGCACCACAGTCATATGCGAAATTTTCAAATGATCGCACAATTCGGATTTTCTTGCGACTTTGCATTTTCGCAATTTTTCGATTACGGCTGTTTCTCTTACAGTAAGATTTTTCATGATGTGGTAATGTATGTTGTTATAAAATGAATATGTCAATATTAAAATAACATACATTAACATTTTGGACCCTAAATTTCAATAAATCCTGCGAAAACTCTGTCAAAAGCGACCTTTTTTGAATGGAACGAGCGTCTTTTTGTTAAACTATGTGAAATGAAATTGCAAATATGTTGAATGATTTCAACATGTTGGGAGGATCCAACCGAATTTCGGAACGATTGCCCGACCCATATGATGTGGGGGCCGAGTCCTTTGGCGAAAAGGCTTTCCTTGGGGTGTCTGGGGGGGCGTTCCATGAGGTTTTTTTCCTCGGGTTCGGCGGCCAGGGCCAGGCCGGGCACGCCGTCGGTAACCAGATTGATCCACAGGATGTGAATCGGCAGAAGAGGAATGGGAAGGCCGAGGAACGGGGCCATAAAAATGGTGAGGATTTCGCCCGAATTGCTGGTCATGGTGTACTTGATGAACTTGCGTATGTTGTCGAAGATGCGACGGCCTTCCCGGACGGCCTTGACGATGGTGGCGAAGTTGTCGTCGAGCAGGATCATGTGGGAGGCCTCCTTGGAGACGTCGGTGCCGGTGATTCCCATGGCCACGCCGATATCGGCCCGTTTCAAGGCCGGAGCGTCGTTGACCCCGTCGCCGGTCATGGCCACGAAATGCCCCTTGTCTTGCAGGGCCTTGACGATCTTGAGCTTCTGCTCGGGAGCGACGCGGGCGTACACCCCGATCTTTTCCACTCGTTGTTCGAAATCTTCCAGGGAGAGCCGCCCTAGTTCCCTTCCGGACAAGACATTCTTTTCCTGCTCGCCTAAAATGCCGACCCGTTCGGCGATGACTTCCGCCGTGCGGGGATGGTCCCCGGTGATCATTACCGGTCGAATGCCTGCGGACAGGCACATGGAAACCGCTTCCGCAGCTTCGGGCCGGGGCGGGTCCATCATGCCGACCATGCCGATCAGGACCAACTCCGTCTCCGCCTGTTCCGACGTCGGAGAATCGGGGACCTCATGCCAGAAGCGCATGGCGACTCCCAGCGTTCTCAAGCCTTCTCCGGCGATCGCTTCCGCAGTTTCAAGGACTTTCGGCCGGTCGATTTCCTCCAGGCCTCGACTGGTGACCAGCTTTTTGGAACGCGACAGGATTTCCTCGGCCGCTCCTTTGGTGAAGGAAACGATGCGGCCGTCGTCCCAAGGATGGAACGTAGTCATGAGCTTTCGTTCCGAGTCGAACGGAATTTCCGCGAGCCTCGGGTGTTTTTCTTCTACTTCCTCTCTGATATAGCCTTTGTTTCGGGCCAAGTCGAACAGAGCGGTTTCGGTCGGGTCGCCGATCATGTCGCCGGAGGCCTCCATCCGGACGTCGTTGCACAGGGCCAAGGCGTTCATCAGCAAGTCGGTGGGGTCCTCGGCGGTTTGCGATTCGACCGGGGCTTCTTTTCCTTCCGATGCCTCAGGATCGTGTTTTCGCAGAAGCTTTTCACCCGCGAATATCTTTTCCGCAGTCATGCGGTTCAAGGTAAGTGTTCCGGTCTTGTCGGAGCAGATATAGGTGACCGAGCCCAGGGTTTCCACTGCTGGCAGTTTTCGAATCAGGGCCTCTCGGTCCACCAGCTTTTTCGCTCCCAGGGCCAGGGAGATAGTGATGACGGCGGGAAGGGCTTCCGGGATGGCGGCGACGGCCAGGGATATGGCTGTCAGGAGCATCAGAAGGGGCGGTTCTCCCCGGAACAGCCCTGAAACGAAAACCACGGCGCATATGGCGAGCACGGCATAGGCGAGCTTTCGGCCGAATGCGGCGAGACGTTTTTGAAGCGGGGTCCGTTCCTCTTTCTGGTCTTGGAGCATGGACGCGATCCGTCCGAGTTCTGTGCGCATCCCGGTGGCAGTCACCAGGCCTTCGCCCCGGCCGAAAGCCACCTGGGTGCCCTTGTGGGCCATGTTTTTCCGGTCCGCGACAGGCAGGCCATCTTCTTCGATGGCCGAGCTGTCCTTTTCCACCGGGGCCGACTCTCCGGTCAGGGCCGCTTCGTCGATTCGAAGCCGCGCGGCCTGGGTCAGGCGGATATCAGCCGGTACGATATTTCCGGCCTCCAGCACCACCAGGTCGCCGGGCACGAGCATTTTGGAATCGACCGACTCGGCCCGTCCGTCGCGTACGACCGTCGCCGAAGGGGACGCCATCTTTTTCAGGGCGGCCATGGCTTTTTCCGCGCGGTATTCCTGAACAAACCCGAGCACGGCGTTCAGCGCCACGATCACCACGATGGCGATGGTATCCGAGATCTCTCCGATCAGGCCCGACACGAGGGCCGCGGCGATCAGCACCATGATCATAAAATCCTTGAACTGGTCCAGAAACATCGTCCAGGGCGATTTGCGCGCCTTTTCGACCAGCTCGTTGGGCCCGTGACGTTCCAGGCGCCGTTCGGCCTCGTCCGGGGAGATGCCCCTGCCGGAGGATTCCAGTTTTTCCATAAGCTTTGCCGTATCCAGCTGATACCAAGTTGACGGCCTATCTTCTTTGGTGTTCATGTATTCACCCGTAGAGGTCTTGATTTGTGCAGTCCTGTCACCCCAATATTTCCCGCATCGAGACTCGCCTGCTCGTCATTTCCGAACGGCCAGAGGTCCAGCAGCCATTCGATAATGCGCGATAGAAAGGACGGCTTGCCGTCGGGACGCGGCGACAGGTCGTTTTCGCGCAGCCTTTCGGACCGCGCTGCTCGCGTAGGCCACCCTGATCTTCTCCTTGACGTGGTCTTCGAGCACGTGTCCCATTTCGTGGCCCACCACGAACAGCAGCTCCCTGTCGTCCATCATGTCCATCAGCCCGCTGTAGATTCGGATGGTGCCGTCGGCCATGGCGAACGCGTTGACCATAGGGGAGAGGTAGACCTTGAAATCGAATTCCCGGCCCTGGTATTCGCCGTGCTCCGCAGTCAGCCTTCGAAGCCGCCTTGCATACCGGTTTTCCGGGGGCGCGACCGTGCGGTTACGGTCGGACTGTTTGGACAGCCGGGCGGACAGGCGTTTTACGTCTTCGTCGTCCAGGGTCACGGCGCGGACTGCGTCGATGCCGGCCTTGGCCGCCAGTTCGATGTCCGTGTCTTCGCAGCCTGCGAACAAAAGGCCGAAGGCCGCGAAAAAGATTGTGAATGTTTTTCCCATTGTTTTTTTGTTCTTCTTCAAATTCTCCAAAAACCAAAAAGACATAATAAAACTCGATGATCCGATATGCAAAAAAATCAAAATTATGATTTTTTACAAGTCTCTTTTTCTTACCTCATTCTTGTTGACAAAATACAAGCGCCAAGGGTGATGAAAACAATCTTTTGATTTCGAGAAATCTTGAACTACATGTAGCATGCTGATATTGTAACCGAATGAAAAAAACAGGATAAATGACGATTGGAAAAATAATTGAAGACGAAATCAGGGAACTGATCGAGCAAGGGGAAAACATGGGTGTCGAATTCAAATCCGCCCGTGTGCGCCCGGAGGCCTTGGCGAGGGAGATGGTCGTGCGAATTGCCAAAGGCCAATTCAAACCGTACCAAACCATCGACGGCAAGTACTGGATTCGGGTTGGCTCCACCAATCGGACCGCGACAAAGGAAGAATAGAGCAGGCTGTCGGGCAGTGCCGCGCAATTGATTTTGCAAGAGGCTTGTCCGCCCGGTCGCTTGCCGAATGGACCACCTTGGCCAGAAGATCCTTGTCTTTGCCTCCGGCACCTTCGGTCGGAAGGGTGATCTTGCATTATTGCAACATCGTTGCTTAGTGTCGGAATAATTTACAAACTTTCGATGCTTTGGAAAATCTTCGTATCCTATTGATCTTTATGGCTTTTTTTTCTTTTTCATTTTATCTGTCCGCAATTTTTCCGGACAAGTGTCGGGATGTTTTACAGATTTGATTGAAAACAAAAAAAGCCGCCCCGCCTGCTCCGAGTGTGGAAAAAACGGATTTTTGTCTGCAAATCAAACAGTTACGTAGAAACTCGCGTTTACGTTCGCAGTAAATTCGAAAGCGGCACATAATTTGCTTTAACTTAGATTCAACTTTTTCATGCATGAAACTCGATGATCAAGTTTTTTCCGCCCAAGAGCTTGAGATGCGCGTCATTCCGGGCGTAGCGGAGACCCGGAATCCAGGAAGTCTGCGGAAGCTCATGGATTCCCGCTTTCGCGCGAATGACGGAAAAAAACTTGATCATAGAGTGAAAGAAAACTGTCGAATACAAAAGAATCGACAAGCTAACACAAAACCAACCCAAAACCAACAAAGGGGAAATTTTTCAGAATTTCTGGGGGGAAATGATGAAAACGGGGATTTTTTTGGAACGGTGTTTATTTTCTTATTTCGTAGTATTTCGGGACCCGCCAAATTTTTGCTTTTCGCCTGCGGTTTGCCAAGTCCTTAAGTAGCCCCACAGAAGGACGCCTCAAATGAAATCAGCCACCGAGCGACGGCTTTTCCCACCTACGCAATCGGAAAAGCTTTTGGTTCGGCGCAAGGATTTTAATATGCGATTCATAAAGATCACGGCAAGCCAGTTGCTTTTTCTCGGAATTTTTTTGCTGCCAGGTCCGGTTTCGGCCGAGGATGACCCCGCCGCCATCGACGACGACCCGATGTACGAGCAAGTGCAAAGATACGCGAATGTCACCCACAGCATGGCTTCTTGCGAGGCTCATCCGCCGGTGGGTGAGTTCAACCCGTTGTTGGAATGGGCATGGACAAGCTCGAATGCACTCTCTAATTCCCTAAATGTGATGATGACGCCTGCTGTCATTGATATGAATGCCGATAATATCCCGGACATCGTCTTTGGAAGCACGTCTTCCACAGGCGGAGGGTACATGGAAACGGACGTGCTCAGAGCCGTCAGCGGCGACAGCGAAGGCCATATCGAACGTATGGTCGATCCGGCTGGCAACGAGATCGTTTATAATGACAATGCCGTTGGGAACCCGATCGAGACCATAGATCCAGCTGGTAACAGCACTCACCAAAGCTATGACGAGCATGGAAGGCTCATCAGTTCTGAGGATGCCAACTGCAATTTGACGATCCATATGCCGGACAATGCAGATCCCTTGGCCCAGGTGAACGACACCTATGATCTTTCATCTCGCAACACGACCCTTGAGCGGTTTTCATTCGAAAATGGCGTAGCCAATGTCACATCCAGAAGCTATTTGAAAGAATTGTTTAAACTTCACATGGGCAGTCTTGCAAAAAAATCAGATTCAGAAGCGGAAGAATGTTTTGTCAATATGGCTTCGGAAGGAATATTTGGTGACGTTGCGAGGAAAAAACGGCCGGTACTCGCCGGCTGGAGGACACTTTTTTTAACAGAGTAAACTCGGGGTGCAAAACCCATAGATGGGGAGGAGGAAGCCATGATTTTCGCAGCAGCGAAGAAGAGTCGCTTTTTTGTATTTTGGACAAAAGCGCTCATTTTTTTTATGGTGCTTCAGGGAATACCCTTGCAGCAAATCGGTCAGGCGTATGAAGTGCGCTTCGACATCCAACGATATCGGCCGATCATCGACTTTTTCTCGCCTTCCGAGGCGGAAGCCGCCGCGCCGGTCGCGGATTCGGGGGCCGATCAGTTTCTGAACAAAAATTTGCCGGTCGAAAGAAACGCCGTGTTGCTTATCGGTTCAGACTCTTTCGACCCGGATGGAGACACCCTGACATATTACTGGTTCGGGCCATTTCCGAGCGTCGGCGGCGAGTCTCCGTCGGTTACCATTCCCGAAGGCACCTATACCGTGTCTCTCAGGGTCGGGGACGGGAACTCGATTTCGGACCCCGACACATCCGTCATTACGATAGACCCTTGTTTCGAGGTCTCCGCCAGGGTCAAATCGGGGAAAGTACAGCTCACGTGGACGAACCAGCAGGGCGCGGAAAGGTACGATATCTATCGCGCGGATACGTCCGACCCTTATACCTTCGTGAAAATTGCCGACACCGACTCCACTTATTGCACCTATCTTGACACTTCGGTAGAAAACGAGGTCACATATCTTTATACAGTGGGCGCGCTTTCAGAAGGGACCTGGTGCTATTCCAATGTTGTCGCCTCCCATCCTACTTCCTTAAGAACGCGGACCCCTGTCAATTACGAACCGGTCATATATTCCAGGCCGATTGCCCACGGCTATGTGAACATTGTATACAACTACGACGTCAATGCCGCGGATCCCAACGGCGGGTCGCTGATTTACAGCCTCACCAGCTCTCCATCGGGCATGTCCATCGATTCGTCCACCGGTCTGATTACCTGGATGCCGGAGGATTGCGGCTCTTACGACATGACGGTGGAAGTGACCGATGGAGAAGCCTCGGATACCCAGGTTTTTACCGTCGATGTGACGGATATCGATTCCGACGGCGACGGAATTCCGGACTGCATGGAACTCGATATGGATCTCGAGCCCGCCTCGATGGATGTTACCGGCGTCGTCGTTGATCCCCAGACCCTCCAAATGTCCGGAACCGTGGAAGTCGAGATCGGAAACAACGGTACGGACGCCATCCCCACCGCCTATGAACTGGTTCTTTTCGAAGACACCGACATGAACCAGGTTTTCGACCTCAATACGGACCAGGCCCTTGGCGCCGTCACCATAACCGATGGCCCCTCGGGCGGAACCGCTTTTACGGTCTCGGTGGATATCGCAGGAAATGCCCTGTTTGCCGGAAACCTGATATATGCATTTGTGGATGCCAGCAACCAGGTGGATGAGACCGACGAGGACAACAATATCGTCCATAGCATGGCAAGTTGCGAATATATTCCGCCTGTCGGAACTTTCGACCCGGTATTGGAATGGCAATGGACGGGAAGTCCGGTCATCCCGTCTTCGAACCAGGTCATGTGCGCGCCTGTGGTCGCCAATCTCAACGACGACAACGGGGATGGCGGGGTTGACCGAAACGATATTCCGGACATCATTTTCAACACGTTTGCCGGAAGCCAGTACAACTATAATGGAACGTTGAGAGCAATCAGCGGCGATGGAAGCTGCGAGCTGTTCAGCGTAACCGGGTATCAGACACTGCCTGGATGCAACCCGGCCGTCGGAGACATCGATAACGACGGACTGGTGGAAATTGTTGCCGTCGAAGAATATACGGATTCCTCCAGGACAACCGCAAGGATTCTTGCCTTTGAAAATGACGGGACCTTCAAATGGTCGAGCGATTATTTGACTTTAAGCTTCTTTTCGAACACCGCGAGTCCCGGCATCGCCGATATAGACAACGACGGAATGCCTGAAGTGGTCGTGGGGAGCATTGTTCTGAATTCCGACGGTACGACGAAATGGACCGGCGACGGCGGCAACGAGAGACTCAACTCGGTGATAGCCGATATCAATCTCGATGGAAAGTCCGAAATAATCGCCGGAAACACCGCCTATGATTCCAATGGAAACATCTTGTGGCGCAACGAGGCATTGAGCGACGGTTTTCTGGCGGTCGCGAATTTCGACGATGATGCATTCCCGGAGATTGTACTCGTTTCAGGGGGCTACGTTTATTTGCTGGAACATACGGGCGAGGTCGTTTGGGGTCCCGTTGACCTGCCCCCGGCGGGTACCTCCAGAGACCATGGCGGGCCGCCGACCATAGCGGATTATGACAACGACGATGAACCGGAAATAGGGATCGCGGGCGGTTACAGATACGTCGTATTCGAATCCGACGGCACAGTCAAATGGTCGAGTCCGACACGGGACTATTCTTCCAACAGAACGGGCTCGTCTGTTTTCGATTTTGAAGGCGATGGAATAGCAGAAGTTGCATACGCCGACGAACATTATCTCAGGATTTACCGGGGAACGGACGGCCAGGTTCTTTTCCAGACATACATCGGGTCCGGGACGCTGCTGGAGCTTCCGGTCATTGTGGACGTGGACAACGACAACAACGCTGAAGTGGTCGTTGCGAGCAACAGCTACGCTTTTGGGGGAAAGACGGGGATTCAGGTCTTCGGCGACGCCAACGACACCTGGGTCAACACCCGCAAAATCTGGAATCAGCATGCCTACAGCATTACCAACGTGAATGAAGACGGCACCATCCCGCAATACCCCGCCAACAACTGGGACATATTCAACAACTTCCGCCAGAACCAGATGCTCAATCCTTTTGGCTGCATCGATCTCACCGCTTCTTACCTAAGAGTGAATTCGTCGAACTGCCCTGACAGCGTCGAGATCTTGGCTCGCATTGGAAACGGGGGCGCTCTCCATACGCCTCCCGGGCTGAAGGCGGCAATCTACGACGGCGATCCTGATTCCGGGGGGATACTGCGGGGAACAGCCTACATTGCCGACAGACTCGGTCCAGGCGAATATGCCGAGGTCGCTTTTACCCTCGAAAATGATATCTCGGGCATGCATACGATCTATGTGGTTGCCGACGACGACGGGGCCGGGACCGGAATGGTCAGCGAAATCGACGAAAACAACAACAAAGCGTGGGCCACATTCAACCTGTGCATGAATCCGCCGGTCTTCACCTCCTCTCCCCTCACCGAAGCCACCAAAGGGGAGGCTTACATATACGACGCGGATGCCACGGACCCCGATGCCGGAGATGTCCTCACCTTTTCCCTGACCGTTTTTCCTTCCAATATGACCGTCGGCTCTACTGACGGATTGATTGAATGGACGCCGGATGGCTCGCAGATCGGCGAAAATCCCGTCACGGTTCGGGTGGAGGATGCAGGAGGCCTTTTCGCAACCCAGAGTTTCGTCATTTCCGTGGTTCCGGTGATGGTCCTGGTGCCCGATGTCGCGGGTCAGGCGCAGGCGGATGCCGAAGCCGCAATTCTGGTAGCAGGCCTGACGGTAGGCGCCGTTTCCAGCGCCAACAGCGCCGTGGTGCCTGCAGGCCATGTGATCAGCCAGAATCCTGCGGCAGGGACTTCCACAGCCGAGGGAACGGCGGTAAACCTGGTTATCTCCGTGGGACAGGAGATGGTCATAGTACCCGATGTCGCGGGTCAGGCGCAGGCGTATGCCGAGGCCGCAATAGTGGCTGCGGGTCTGACGGTGGGGGCCGTATCCAGCGCCAACAGCGCGGCAGTGCCCGTCGGCTGTGTGATCAGCCAGACTCCTGCCGCAGGGGCTGCCGTGGCCGAGGGCACAGCGGTGAATCTTGTCATTTCCCTTGGGACGGTTGTAGCAACGGATTATACACGGCCTGAAGTCATGGTTACGGTTTTCCCGACAGCAGCCGATGCGGGTGAACTCGTCACCATTTCAGTAAACGCTTCGGACGATGTGGAAGTGGTTTCCCTGGAGCTGCTTGTCAATGGGGAGCCCATATCTATGGATGGTTCAGGAACCGCCACCTACAGCTCTTTTGTTCCCGGAGTTTTTTCCGCCGTGGCAAAGGCGTTCGATGACGCGGGAAATGAAGGATTTGACAGCGAGGAGTTCAGGTTCCTGATCCCTGGAGACTCCGTCCCCCCCACTGTGGCAATTGTCCAGCCTGCAAACGAGACAAAAATTTCCCTGCCGACGGATATTGTCGGAACAGCAACAGATGACGAAACCCTTACCCGTTTCACCCTGGAGTATTCGGCCAAAGGCAGGAATGAATTTGTCGTATTTGCATCTGGATTCGCGCCGGTGACAAATGATGTCATAGGGGTGCTCGACCCGACAATCATGAGAAACGGCCTTTACGACATCAGGCTGACCGCCGAGGACGCCTCCGGCAATACCGCCTCCATCATGCGAACCTATCAACTGGAAGGCGATATGAAGGTTGGCAACTTCACCATAAGCTTCAATGACTTGACCATTCCCATGGCCGGTGTTCCGATTACAATCACCCGAACCTATGACAGCCGTGTGAAGTCAGGGGGCGATTTCGGAATCGGCTGGAGCCTGGACCTCAAAGCCATTGAAGTTCAGGAAAACCGCATTCCGGGTGAAGGGTGGGAGATTTACTGCACGAATTCCATCTTCGGTGTGTGCGTAGATTATGGCGTGCGCTCGACGCAGACGCACACGGTCCTCGTCGGTTTTCCCGATGGCAGGGATCACGAGTTTGAAGTGCGCGCGCAGACAAGCTACGCATATGCAGGTGGGCTCGCCCAGGGCCATCTTGCATTTGATCCGCAACCAGGGACATTTTCAAGCCTCCAGGCTGTTGATCATTTAACCTACGATTATTTATTGAGCGGAGAGCTGCTCGATTTAGGATTCAACCCGGTAGATCCCGATCGGTATCGTCTTACCGATGTGGACGGTACGGTTTTCCTGATCAGCCAGGCAAACGGCCTTGAGCAGATTACCGATCCGAACGGAAACACCGTCGCTTTTACATCAAGCGGCATCATCCATTCCGCAGGGAAGAGCGTCAGTTTCACCAGGGACACGCAGGGGCGAATCACCGCAATAATCGATCCCATGGGAGAAACCATCGAGTTCGAGTATGATTTCTACGGGGATTTGGTCAGCGTGACCGATCAGGAAGGAAATGTCACCGGTTTCCGGTACAATTCCGCTCACGGCCTGTTAGATATTATCGATCCGAGAGGCTTGACGCCCGCCCGCAACGAGTATGACAACCAAGGCAAGTTGGTAGCCATTACCGATGCTGATGGAAACCGGGTGGAATTCACCCATAACATCGACACCCGGCAGGAAGTTGTCACCGACCGGATGGGCAATGCTACGGTCTACGAGTATGACGATGAAGGCAATGTGGTAACCCAGACCGATGCGCTGGGCAATACCATCTCGTACACCTATGACGCCAACGGAAACAAGCTCACCGAAACCGATGCCTTGGGCAACACTACCGCATATACTTATGACGCCCAAGAAAATCTTTTGACCAAAACCGATCCGTTGGGCAATACGACCAGCTACACATACAATGCCCGTAACCAGGTGCTGACCGTCACGGATCCTCTGAGCAATGTCACGGCAAACAACTATGACGCCAGGGGCAATCTTCTGGCGGCCGTCGATCCGTTGGGAAACACCACGACCAACACCTATGACGCCTCCGGAAATTTACTCACAACGACCGACCCCGAAGGCAATGTCACCTCCTATTCATACGACTCTTTTGGCAATATGCTCAGCCACACAGATGCCCTGGGCAACATCAGCACTTTTACATACGACGCCAACGGCAATCGGCTTACTCAAACCGTTGTCCGCACCACCGCTTCCGGGCCTGAAACACTTACCACCACCAATGTGTACGATCGGCGAAACCGAGTCATAGAGACCGTCGATCCCCTAAGCAACTCCACGACTACGGAATACAACCTCATCGGCAAGGAATCCGCCGTCACCGACAAGAACGGCAACCGAACCACGCAAGAATACGATGCCGCCGGAAACCTGGTCGCCACAACCTATCCCGATGGCACCACGGAAACTTCCACCTACGACGCCAATGGAAACCGGATTTCATCGACGGACCGCGCCGGCCGAACCACCATTTACACCTTAGATGCTTTGAAACGGGTAACCCGAACCACCTTTCCCGATGGTTCAGCCACGACCGCGACCTATGACGCGGCGGGCAGGGAATCAGCCACGACCGATGAACGGGGCAACACCACCACTTATGGCTACGATGCTGTTGGAAGGAGGATTTCGGTAACCGACGCCCTGGGAAATGTAAACACATATACCTACGACGCGAATGGAAACCAGTTGGCTTTTACCGATGCCAACGGCCATACCACGTCATATGAATATAATGCGAACAATCGGAAGATTGAAACCATTTTCCACGACGGCACGTTTACGACCACCGGATTTGATGCTTTGGGAAGGAAGATATCCGAGACCGATCAAGCAGGCATTTCCACGAGCTTTGATTATGACGTTTTGGGGAGGCTCGTTTCGGTTACCGATGCTTTCGGCCAGGTAACCTCCTATGAATACGACGAGTTAGGCAACCGGATCTCCCAGACCGATGCCAACGGCAACACGACATCCTGGGAATATGACGGGCTGGGACGGGTTACAAAGAGGACCCTGCCGTTAGGCATGTCTGAGACTTTCACTTACGATGCCGTGGGTAACGTGCTCGGCAAAACAGATTTTAATGGCAATGTTACCGTTTTCGCCTATGACGAGAACAATCGACTGATTTTAAAAACCTACCATGACGCATCGACCGTGGCATTTGAATATACACCGGCAGGTCAACGTCTAACGGTTAACGATTACCGCGGTTTGACTTCTTACAGTTATGACACCAGAGACCGACTCAGCCAAGTTACAGAGCCGGACGGAGCAACCATTGCCTATACGTACGACGCGGCTAGCAACAGAACTTCCGTCACGATATCTTCAGGCACGACAACCTATTCATATGATGCGTTGAGCAGACTGAAGACCGTCACCGACCCTAATGGAGGGATTACTTCCTACACTTATGACGCCGCTGGCAACCGGTCGGGCATGAGCTATCCCAACGGGACTGAAACCAGTTACGCCTATGATTCTCTTGACAGGCTCGTTTACATAGAAAATGTCCTATCGAATCTTACGGTGATTTCGAGCTATTCATACACGCTGGGGCCGGCGGGCAACCGTGTCCGTGTTGTCGAAAACACCGGGAGGACTGTTGACTACACATACGACGATCTTTACAGACTGGTCCGTGAAGACATTGCCGATGCCGTTTTGGGCGATGAAACCGTATCTTATACGTACGACCCTGTCGGCAACAGGCTTACCAAAGAAGATTCTGTCTCGACGACAAATTACAATTATGACGAAAATGACCGGCTATTAACCGAAGGCTTCAACACCTACATATATGACGCCAACGGCAACACGATCAGCAAATCCGATGGCATGGATACCACTGTTTACGGCTATGACTACGAAAATCGACTTATAGAGGCGCAGACGCCTACCTCGCTGGTGGACTATACTTATGATGCGGATGGGGTCAGGGTGAGTTCGAATGCGGATGGCGTTGAGACCAATTATCTGGTGGATAAAAATCGCGATTACGCACAGGTCGTGGAAGAGACGGACGGCATAGGCGATTTGGTCGCAAGTTATGTTCATGGCGAAGACCTGATAAGCCAGAGTCGGAACGGGGTCCTGTCTTTCTACCATTACGACGGGCAGATGAGTACGCGAAAACTAACCGACATTATGGAGACTGAGACCGACAGTTATGCTTTCGACGCGTTCGGGATACTTTTGCATCGCAACGGCACGACCGTAAACGATTATCTCTACACGGGCCAGCAGTATGACCCAAATTGCGGATTTTACTATCTAAGGACAAGGTATTACGATCCGATGTGCGGAAGGTTTCTAAACGTTGATACGTACTCGGGAAATATTTACGACCCAAAGACGCTGCACAAATACTCGTATACTGAAAACAACCCTGTAAATTTCAGCGATCCAAGCGGTAAGTTTTCACTTGCTTCCTTCACGATAACCGTTTCTATAATTGGAGCTTTATCCGCCGCTTCAATATATTCCTACTTGAATCCTCCGGGCAGCGAAAAATTCACATGGAAGGGATTGGTCGTATGGACAATCAGCGGCGCGGCTGCGGGCGCGACTCTGGCGGTCGCGGGTTGGTACTCATGGCTCTATTGGGGACCGGCGATAACGACATCCGTTGGCGGTACAACATTTCAAGTCGGTCGGCAACTGGTGAACAGGTGGCCAAACCTAAACGTGTTGAGCGGGCACTTTGCCAAGCATGGGACTCAAATATCAAATATCTTGAGAACAGGCAGCTACCCGCTCAGCCGCTATGCATCCGATGCGGCATTTGTAGTCGATAACTATATCTACAAAACCTATAACGCGAGCAGAGGGGCCTGGTATTACATAAGATTTCTCGGAAATTCCCAAAGCGGAAAGGCATATTTCGCGTTTGTTGTTGAAAAGGGGGGGAAAATCGTATCTTTCAGACCCATTTGGGTAAAAGAAGCCGCCAAATTTTTTCCGGAGCTGTTCAAATGATAAATTTCGACGGATTCGCTATTGACAATCTTGTATCCGAACATTCCGACATGGTTGATGAATTCGAAAGGCTGCTTTACTGGGTCACGGATCGCGAAGGGTTGTCGAGCAAGGAAAGGTACGAACTCGATTGGGGAAACACAATCCTTCTGATGGCGTCCTGTGGAAAAACAGAACTCCTTGAAAAGATGGGAAAAGATCGCGGAATCGAGATTCAAGACGAAAGCGCGCACGACAAATGGACAACGCTCGAAAAAAGCTGGATCGACTATTCAGCGGCTTTCATGCAGGATGTGGTAGCGGAGTTGACAGAACAATTCGACAACTCCGTGCTTTCCAAAATGGCACAGATATTCCAAAGCAGGTTTCTTTTGACCGAGTTGCACGATCTGGAATATTTTTTTTCCGAACGAGACACGATCGAACTCTTTGCAATCGGAAGTGAGAAATACTTTAAAAACCTGGGATTGAAAGAACGTTATAGAGCCTTAGACGATAAAATCAGAGAATATGTAATTGGAGAAGTTGTAGACACTTTGCGAAGAGAAAATTCATTGCCGGTTCTCAATCAGCTGTCTATCCGATACCTTCCCCGGGAGTTTTGGTGGCGGCATATAGAATGGGAGTAAATTTCAAGTATTCCAATTTCGTCCGCCTGGACAGAGCAGGCGCTTTGCCGGCGCGAGTCGATCTTTACTATAACGATGCGGGACTGCTGCGGCGGATTGTCGCAGACGGCGTCGGCCGCAATCTCCTTTGGGATGCCAGGCAGGATGTGCCGGTGCTGCTCGATGAGCGCGACGATAGCGGCACGCTGCTGCGCCGCTATTTTCATGGCCTCGGTCCCGCAGGAATTTCGGAAGGAGGCGCCACCAAGGTCCTCCATCAGGATTTGCTCGGCAGCATCCGGCTCGTCACCCCGGACAGCGGTGCCATTCTTGGGGAAAACGCCAACACCGCTTATGGCGGCCAGACGCTGGCCGCTGGATCTGGCTTGAGTACCCTTGGATTCCCCGGGGAGTATTTTGTCGAAGAACTTGGCTTTTACTATCTGCGGTCCCGTTTTTACGACCGACCGCAGTTAACCTTCTGGGCACGGACGATAATCGGACTCGCCAACGAAGATCCTCGTCGATGCGGGTATCGCCCTTACCGTTTATCCTCCGCTCATCTTGCTGGCTTGGGATTCAAGAACCATTGAAGCTGAAAGTTGGTTTGGCCTGTGATGATTTGAACAGGAAAGAGATTGTATGCCTATTGGAAATGCGATAGTATCGGTTCATTAATCAAAATCGAGAACGGTCGGGGAATTTGTCCCCCGGCCTTTCTTTTGCACGTAATCCTATTCGTTTGCCGAATCCTTTCTCCCGAGGCCCTTCCGAATGAGGCTTTTGCGGATAAGGAGGATAAATAGCGGCAGGCCGACGATGCCCGCCATAATGCCGATGAAATGCAATGTTTTCAAAAGCGGTTGGCGGGCGGCCTCAGCGGTCATAGAGAATGGAACGTGGCGTTCCGGGGCATGCTCAAGATATGTCACAGCAAACCTATGACCAACCGTTGTGTTTTTCCATTCCGAATGCGTGACGAATTTGCGAGCTTGAAAAGCACCTCCTCTCTCGACCGGGAAAGAATAGAGGAGAATAAAATTTGTCCCTCCCCGGCTCCCTTTTGCTTTCTCTTTATCCGATACGACGGCAATTGCGGTCTTGCCATGGGCGAGGAGTTCCTCGTAGAATTCGGACAACTCGTAAGCTTTGAAAAGAAATACAGCTGAAATAACTATGACGATAAGACAAAAGCTTACATAAGCTCCAGTAAAACGATTCATTGAATGCCAAGATATTTTTTTCGGTCCCATCGTTTTCAGCAGCCAGATATGCCTTATTTCGGGATCCCCCTCAGTCCAGAAACCCGTAGCGTTTCATCTTGCGCCAGAGAGTGCTTCGGTCGATTCCCAGGGCTTCTGCGGACTCCTTTCGCCGCCATTCGTGCTTTTCCAGGGCCTCCAGAACTTTGCGCCTTTCTTCGTTGCCGAGGGGCTGTCCGCCGGGCGCGGAAGATGACGTGCCTCCGGTCTTCTTCTCCTTGAACAAATACTCGGGAAGGTGGCCCGGTCCGATGGCGTCGCCGCGGCTGACGATGATGGCGTGTTCGAGCATGTTTTCCAGCTCCCGGACGTTTCCCGGATAGTCGTGGTTGAGCAGAAACTGCATGGCCTGCTTTTCGATGGGCGGCGGGGTCACGCCCCGGGCGGCGCACAGCCTTCGGGTGATGTGGCGGATGAGCAGGGGAAGGTCGCCCCTGCGTTCCTTCAATTCCGGAATTTCAATTCGCAGCACGTTGAGACGGTAGTAGAGGTCCTTGCGGAACAGCCCCTCCTCGACCAGTTTTTCCAGCCCCCGGTTGGTGGCCGATATCACCCGTACGTCCACCTTCTGGGTGTGCCTGCTTCCCAGCGGATAGAACTCCTTGTCCTCGATGGCCCGCAAAAGCTTCGCCTGCAATGCCAGGGGAAGGTCCCCGATTTCGTCCAGGAAAAGAGTGCCGCCTTCGGCCTCCATGAACCGTCCGGGCTTGTCCTTGACCGCGCCGGTGAACGCGCCTTTGGAATACCCGAAAATTTCCGATTCCAGGAGCGTGTCGGGCAGCGCCGCGCAGTTGATTTTCACGAAAGGCTTGTCCGCCCGGTCGCTGGCCGAGTGGACCACCTTGGCCAGAAGGTCCTTTCCCGTGCCGGTAGCGCCCTCGATCAAAATGGTGGCTTCGCTTTTGGCCACCACCTCGGTCATGTCGAAAATGCGTCTCATGGCAGGGCTCTTGCCGATCATGTCGTGGAAGATGTACCGGTCGTGGATGGCCTGGTTGAGCTGATGGACCAGGGTCTGGTCGTAGAA
Organism: Desulfobacterales bacterium; assembly: GCA_963674505.2. Lineage (GTDB taxonomy): Bacteria > Desulfobacterota > Desulfobacteria > Desulfobacterales > SKZT01. The sequence goes on along the minus strand of CAXXIG010000001.1, from coordinate 1,718,128 downwards.
GGTCGCAAGGCCGCCCACGATGCTCCCCTTTTCGTTCTTGAGCGCCATGTACTTGGCCCGGACCGGCACGGGGATACCGTCGCGGTCGATAATGCTCCCTTTCTGCGTAGCGCGCGACTTTCCGTCGGATATGGAATCCTTCAGCAGGCAGATGTCCTTGGCGCCCTTGGCGTCGAACAGGTTCGAGCAGGACAACCCTAATATTTCGCGGCGGTTGTAGCCGGAAATTCGCTCGGCCGCCGTGTTGAAAAAGGTGATCAGCCCCCCGCGATTGACCGTGAAGATGCCGATGTCGATGCTGTTCAAAATGTGCTTGAGACTTCTCTCCTCGTGGTGGACCCGGTCGATCAGGTCGGAAATGGGGGAATGGTCCTGAAGTATGGTGAGGCAGCCGGTGACCTCGTTGTTGTCGTCGAAAATGGGCGTGGCCATGCGGGTGATCAGATATCGGTTGTTGTCTTCGTCGAAGACCTCCACGATAGGTTCTCCGGCTCTTTCGCCCTTGCCCGGCGCGATGATGCACGAGACCATGCAGGGCACGCCGGTGAATATCTCGCGGCAGTCACGCTCTACCACGTCGTCTCTTCGAAGCCCGATCAGGGCCTGCGCGCTGTAGTTGATCTCGGTGATCTTGTGGTCCTTGTTCACCGTGAACGCGCCGATGTTCAACTCGTCGAGCACGTCCAGCCATTGGTCGGACCGGATGGAAATGAGGGCGCGACCGATTTTGTTCTTCATTGTCCCTCGTCGGATGCCACCGGAAGCTCGATGACGAATTCGGTGCCTTCGCCCGCCCGGCTGAAAACCGAAATCTTGCCTCCGTGACGGTCGATGATGCCGTATGTGGTGGAAAGACCGAGTCCCACCCCGTAGCCTTCCTTTTTCGTGGTGAAAAACGGTTCGAAAATGTGGGGAAGATCGTCTTCGGAAATGCCCGCGCCGGTGTCTTTCACCGACACGGTGGCCTTTCGGCCGCCGAGCCCGGCCCTGGCCGCGATGGAAAGCTTGCCGCCTTGGCCCATGGCGTCGATGGCGTTGAATATCAGGTTGAGAACGCATTGCTGCAACTGGTTGAAATCGCCCTGCACCATGGGAAGGCCGTCGGCGATGTCCACGTTCAATTCGATGTTGCTCAGCTCCAGCTTGTGCCTTCCCAGCATGGCGCAGCGCCGGATCAGGTCGGCCAGGTCCACCGGCTCGAACGACACGGGCTTCATGCGCGAAAACGTCAGAAGGTTGCCCACGATCTTGGAGCAACGGTCGGTCTCCTTTTCCACCAGCTCCAGATATCGCCCGAATTTCTCCTGCTGCTCCGCGTCGGGAACTCCCCTGCCCACAATGCGAATCATCAGGCGAATGTAGTTGAGAATGCCGGAAAGAGGGTTGTTGATCTCGTGTGCGACACTGGCGGCCAGACGACCGAGGGACATCATCTTGTCCTGGTGAAGAATGCGCGCCTGGTCGGCCATCTCCCGCTCCAGACGGTGTATTTCCCGCAAGTCCCGGAAAAAGCATACCAGACCGTCCGGCTGGCCGTCCTGCTCCAGCACGTTGGCGGAAACCTGGACCGGGATCTTTCTTCCGTCGCGGCTTTTCAGCGACGTTTCGTAGAGAAACAGACGGTCTTTTCCTCCGTATCCCCGACCTTCCAATGCTTTTTTGAACGCCTTGGCGCCTTCCGGATCGATCAGCGAATCGAAACTCAGCTTGCGGATCGCCTCGCTTTCCTTGTAACCGAGCATGTTTTCCATGCTCTTGTTGAAGGTGACGACCAGCCCCTCGGAGTCGCAGCCCAGAATGCCGTCCATGGAGCTTTCTATGAGACTTCGCTGGTAGGCGAAGGTCTCCAGCAGCTCCTTGGTCGTCTCGGTCCATCCGTTTTCGACGAACCGGGTGTATTCCCGAATCTGTTCCGCAGTGGAATAGCGGTGCTTGGCCCTGTCCAAGGCCACCAGCAGGGCCTCGACATTGATCGGCTTGGTGATGAAATCCGAGGCGTTCAGCTGCAACGCCCGCACCGCCAGGTCCATGTCGCCGAACGCGGTGGCCACGATCACCTCCATGTGCGGGAACCTTTTCTTGACAGTCTCCAGCACCTCGATGCCGCTGATGCCCGGCATGCGAACGTCCGTGATCACGATCTGGGGGGAAACCTCCGCGCACTTCTTCAACCCGGCCTCCCCGTCGCCCGCGGAATCCACCTCGTATCCCGCGTCCATGAGAGTCACTCCCACCACGTCGCGGATATCCTCCTCGTCGTCAATCAGCAGGACCTTCCAATCTGTCGTCGGCGCCATGTTTTTTCTTTCCCCCCTTAAATTCACTCATCGGAAACTATCAGGCCCGGAAATATTTTTCAAGCACCCTTCCGAAAATAAAAAGCGGGGTCGCGAAACCCCGCTTTTTATTGATTCAAACTGTATATGCCCTTCGCTAAAAGATCAGACCCCGAAAACCTGGACCGGACGATAATAATGCGACCCCTCGATGACTTCCACGCCAGCCTTGGCCTTGACCTTTTGGATGATCGTATCCTTGTAGGGACAATTGTCCAGCAGGCACGTGCCGATATGCACGGCATCGACGGTTTCGTTCATGGGGGCCATCCAGCCTTTGAGCTGAACCAGCCGCAACACCGGCGATGTCCCCGGACATCCGCCGCAATGCACCAGTCCTATGATCTTGGCGTCGGTCCCCTTGTATCTCTCGAACTCCCCTTCCTTCCTCTCCATCGCAGTCAGACAACGCTGGCACCCGATGCAGGTTTCGTCCTTGATGTTCTTGCATGCCAAAACGGCGACGTTCATTCTATCCTCCTTTTTTCGGTTGTTGGATCATGGGCCTCCCGATATCAAGCATATGCACATAACATGGTCGGAAAGAATGCGCAATGAAAAAGAAGTCTCTGCTTTTTTTGTTTTTCATGCGTCTCAAAAACTGATAGATATATGTTATTTGTAAACGCTGGCAAGGATCGCGCCGTCGGTTCTCCACGTTGAAAGAGGCGCGATTGGAGCGACGGGTGTGCGAAGGAAGTATGCGTAACAAACCGGCAGCGACTGCGAAACGGGATATGAGCGAGAACATGTCGCGCGGGGCTTGGTCATAGCATCTGCCACTTTAAGGAACTATCGTCGCGGCGGTCGTCATTCCGGGCGGAGCGGCATGTACCCCGGGTGTCGATAAAACAGCTGGATTCCGTCGCTTCCGGGAATTTCCTGACTGGAACATGTAGCATAGACCCGGAATCCAGGTGGCCGAATTTAGAAGCAAGCCCTGTCGCGCGTTACCACAAAGATCAGGAGGGAAAAAACAATGAAAATTACGTTTGCGAATCGAATGGTTCCGGCATTGGCCTACATGAAAATCGCCGGAGGAGCAGGGGCTTTCGCTGGAGGTGTCACGGCGGCCTATCACTGCATACCGATGGTCTACAAAAAGCGAATGAAACTGGCAGATGCCGGAAAGATCGTTCTACGCGAAGCCACAGGCACCGGCGTGGCATCGGGAATAGGCGCGGGCGCAATGGCCGCGTTGGGGATAGGAGGCATAGCAGGCCTGGCGGGGTTTATTCTGGTCGCCACCATCGTTAAAGACCGTTGGGACGACGCTTTCGAACCGAAACAAAGGGAGGAGAAAAAGATGATTCCTGCATCGACGACGCCGTCGCGGTAGCTTGTCATTCGAGTGGAGGCGATTTTGCGCCCTTCGGTGTTTCGATCTGCGCAACAGCGAAAATAGAGGAGGGCCTGGCTTCTATTCCGCCGTGCGGCCATCGCCTCGTTCGCCTCGTTCCAACGCTTTGCGTTGGAATGCATACCAGGACGCTTCGCGTCCGCGTTCCACCGGATCATGGTTAAAACAAGAACCAACCCTGATCAGTGGATTGTACCACTCATCGGCAAAAGACGTTTTTTCGCTAAGCATTTTTCAAGGCTGTGACCCCAAAAAAAATTTGAATCGCCCGAGTTTTAAATCGTTTCAAATCATGACGCAAAATAGTCCGAGTCAATTTCTTTGATTTCGATTATTTGTTTCGTGCTGACTCCGATATTGAACTTAATCATCAGGTTTGCGAGTCTTTCTCCGTCGATCAAAATGATCTTGCGATCGATCGACGAAACAAAATCATGTGCGCTCGCGGGAAATTGGCTTGAGGTTATAAAAACTCCTTTGTTTGATTTTTTCGACAACAAAGCGCCTGCAAAATCGCGAACCTCTTTGATGGGGACCGTGTTTTTCCAGCGTTTTGCCTGTATGAAAATGGTATCCAGACCGAGGACATCTTCTTTGATGACACCGTCAATACCGCCGTCGTTGGCCCTTCCGATTGCTCGCCCGGCATCTTCTACGCTGCCGCCATAACCCATCGCCACCAACAAATCGACAACCAACTGCTCAAAGAAATCCGAATCCAGCTCCCAGACATTTTCGACAAGGTCTTTTTTGATGCTGTCGTGGATGATTTCTTTCTGAATTCCTATTATTTCTTCCGGTGTTTTTTCCTCGGGCTTTCCGATTGAATCGTCTTCATACACGGGATACTTAATGCTGCTTGCCTCGGATGCAAAATCGTGAAACTTTTCAAATTGCGATAGAAAGTTCTTGTCGATTTTTTGCGGCTTTTTTTCAAGGGCTTTTTGACCGTCTGCGGTGATTTGGTTCAGGCCTCTTTGGCGCGAGGTTACAAGTCCGGCTTTTCGAAGATGCGTACACGCCCATCCGACGCGATTGTGAATAAGCTTTCCCCTGCCGCTTGGAATAAGTGTCCTCATATCTTCATCCGACAAATGGAATCGTTCGGCGATAAAGCTTACGATTTCACTCGTTTTTCGCTCCTGGTTGTCAGAAATAAACTCAAGTATGGGCAACATTAATGTTTCATAATCGGGTATTGCCATTGCTTTGTTTCTCCAGGGCCGCTATGCTGAAAAAATTCAGAAAACCATAACGTGCCTATTGAATTAAATATCCCCCGCCCCTTTGTCCTCGCCTTCACCGTCGTCGAGCGATGAGGCCCTCGTCCGCCTCGACGCGACGAACACCCAGTAGAGCGCCAGGATGGGAAAAGGCGCGATGGCCGATTCGAAACGGGCGGTGAACAAGCAGTAGGTGCTGAAGCCGATCAGCGACAGGATGAAAAAAATTTGAATCCAGGCGGACAATTTCGTCAATTTGCGTTCCCTCCCGCTTTTTTTATTTCTTGATTCCCCTGTGGACCACGGAGATGCCGTTGGTCTGTCTTCGGTAGACCACGTCGGCAAACCCGATTCTTTCCAGGATGGCGGACAGTTCGTCGGGAAGGGGAAAGGTGCGGATGGACTCCGGCAGGTGGGTGTAGGCCTGCCTGGTTCCTGCGATCAGCTCCCCCAAAAGCGGCATGACGTGGAACGAATAGAAATCGTACAAGGTTCGAAACACGGGCATGACGGGCTTGGAGAACTCCAGACACATGATGGTTCCGCCGGGTTTCAGGACTCGGTGCATCTCCTCGAAGCCCTTTTTCATGCGGGTGACGTTTCGGATTCCGTACCCGACCATGGCGGCGTCGAAGGTGTTGTCGGGAAAGGATATGGACTCGGCGTTTCCCAGGGCGAACGAGAGCCTGTCGCCGAGATCTTTCACCGTGTCTTTTTTGCGACCGGCGTCCATCATGGCACGGTTGATGTCGTAAATGACGAGCCGCCCGTCCGGGGCGGTCTTTCTGGCGGCCAGGACCGCCAGGTCCCCGGTGCCGCCGCAGACGTCGATCACGCGGTCTCCGGGTTTCAAGCCCATCATGTTGACGGCCTGTCGCTTCCACAGATGGTGGATGCCGAACGACAGGAGCGTGTTCATGAAGTCGTACCAGTCGGCGACGGATTCGAAATGTTTCAAGACCCGCTCGGTTTTTTCATCCTCGGAAATCGTCTCGTATCCGAAAAACGCCTTTTTCCGGCGGTTATTGGAATCTACGAGGGGCTTTTCCCGTTTTTCGCCTTCGAGCCAGATATTCTTTTGCGCCATTTGCAATCCTTGAACGTTTTTGGTTAAAATTCGAACAAATCGTGGTTTAAAATTTTGTGTTGCTTCGTATGACATTGTGAAAAATGCTTTTGACCCCATCCTGCAAATCGAGTCAAGCACTTTTTACGATAAGACCGTTTTAAAAAACGGCAGCGGCCCAGAGGCCGTTTTATCCGGAAAAAGGAGGGGCATATGATTCTCGAATGGTTGAAGGAAGGCATCGTATTGGGAGACGGAGGGGCACTGTTCGAATTGGAGCGCCGGGGCTATTTGAGCGCGGGGCCGTTCACGCCCGAGGTCGTAATCGATCACCCGGAGGCCCTGCGGCAGCTTCAGACCGATTTCGCACGGGCGGGCGCGCAGGTGCTCCAGGCCCTGACCTACTACGCGCATCGGGACAAGCTGAAACAGCGGGGTTTCGAAAACGCTCTGGAGAAGATCAACGAAAACGCGGTGAAAATCGCCAACGAGGTCGCGGAGACTTATGGTTGCCTGGTGGCGGGCAACCTTGCCAACACTTGGGTGTACGACCCCCGAGACCAGTCCAGTTTCGCGGAGACCAGGCGCCAGTTCGACGAGCAGATCGGCTTTCAGGCCCCCCATGGCGTGGATTTTTTCATCGCCGAGACCATCGAGTACCTCGGCGAGGCCAAAATCGCCCTGCAAGCCATTCGGGACGCGGGAAAACCGTCCATGATCACCCTGGGGTTCAAGTACGGCGACAAGACCCTGGACGGCGTCGTGCTGGAAGAAGCCGTGAAGACCCTGGAAGACGAGGGGGCGGACATTGTCGGATTGAATTGTTTCCGGGACCCGGAAAGAATGCTACCCTTGGCCGAACGGGTTCGAAAAGCCGTGTCGTGCCACGTCTGCGCGCAACCGGTCGCGTACCGGTGCACGGATGAAAAGCCGTACTTCCAGATACAGACGTTTCATGGAAGGCCCGCATTCCCTTTGGAGCTGGACCCGTTCGTGTTGACGAGGGTGGAGATGGCAAAATTCGCGGTCAAGGCCGCCGAGATAGGCGTCGGCTACATCGGCGGGTGCTGCGGAACGGCCCCGCACCATATTCGGGCCATGGCCGAGGCCTTGGGAAGGACCGTCCCCAACAGCAAGTATTCGCCGGACCTGAAGGCCCACCCCATCATCGGCGACAGAGAAAACGTCCGGGAAAAGGACGGGCGCATTCTTTGCGAACAGCGCTTCGACCCGGCGTACTGCCATTTCCTGACGAAGGAGGGCAAGAAACGCTAGGTTCGAAGCAAGTTCGTTTTGGCGCGATGCAAATCGTAGTGAACGTCAGGTTGTCTTTTCGGGGAGTTGGATCTTGGTTCGGCAATCCGCACTCCGACTCGTTCCCACGCTTCGCGTGGGAATGCATACCAGGACGCTTCGCGTCCGAGTTCTGCCAAGGCATGGCCGATTTCAGCCCCCCCCTTTTTTCGGCATGGCTTACATCGATTCGGGAATGTGGGCGTACGCTTCGGGCGGTATGGCCGATCTTTCGGCGTCGCCGGGCTTTTTCCAGAACAATTTCAAGGTGGAAGTCCCCTTTCTCTGAAAATACTGCATCCGGGCGGGATACCATCCCGCTTGGACGACCTTTACACGGACGCCGCCGGTTAACCGGTCGGAATGCACGGAAGGGTCCTCGAGTATTTTCGCGCCGTTGATCTCCAGCCGGAAACCGTCGTTGGTCATGGCCGCCATCTCGTAGACGCCGGGGGTTTCGAAACGAATAAACGCCCGCATGTAAAGCCCGACGCCTCTGCCGCGCCCGGAACCGAACACGATTCCTTCGCCGAAACTATGGTTCAGATATGGAATTGGTTTTCCCTTGACTCCTCTTTTTTTCGCCGACGTTTCGTCCGGCATTTGGCCGAGGTGACGCCAAAAGCCCTCCAGATACCAGACCGATATTCCCGGTTCGAGTCTGTTTTGATCGACTGGCACTGCGGGCGGATCGAGTACGATCATATCTCCCTCCCATTTGGCGCCCGCCATTTCAGTTCCCGCGCATCCGTAGACGCCGGCCAAAACGAACATGAAAAATGCGGACAACAACAGCCAAACGGCTTTGCAGGGACTTTTTGCTTTGCATCCTTTTTTATCTGACATTTTTTCCTCTCCTTTTCCGGCTTTTCCGAGATTGTCCGTCAAATCCCGCCGATTGCGGGGCGCCTACGATTCCGAGAAAAGGACCCGCCCTTCTCCCCATACGGTCGCAGGGTAGCTCGAAAGATCGAAGGGGTCGCCGTTCCAGCAGACAAACGACGCCCATTTCCCCTGTTCGAGGGTCCCCAGCACGGACTGGATCCCCAGAATTTCGGCGTTTTTCGCGGTGATCAGCTCGACGGCGTCCTGCTTGGAGAACCCGGCGCGCAAGAACCATCGGGTATGCAGCATCAGCTGGCGCGCAGGTGTGACCGGATGGTCCGTCATCAGTCCGAAACGGACGCCGGATTCGATCAAGTGCCTGATGTTCCTCCAGTTTTCGTGCTTCAGCTCGACTTTGTATGCGAAACTGTCCATGGGACCGAACACCACGGGGACGTCCCGCTTCTTCAATTCGGCGAAGATCTCGGGGGCGTGGACGTCCATGGCGTGCTCCACGCAAATGTCGAGGCCGTACTGGTCGGAAAGCCGCACGAGGGCGGCGATGTCGTCGATCTTGTGCACGTGGACGCGCAGGCGGAGCTTCTTGTCCAGAATACGCAGGAGGACCTTTTCTTCGGACGAAAACGTCATCTCGGATTTCTTGTCGTCTCCGGCCTTTTCGAACGCCTCCTTTTTTTGCAGGGCCTCGTCGAGCTTTTTGCGGAGAATGGCGAGCGCGCCCATCCGGGTGTTGGGCCGGGTCCCCTTCCAGCGGGTGGTGGACATGGGATTGTATCCGAAGGCCGCCTTCATGCCCGCCCTTGCGACCAGCGCGTCGGTGCCGCTTTTCCCGTAGTTGCGAATGACGGCGGAAAGCCCGCCCAGAATGTTGCCGCTTCCCGGCAGCACGCAGGAATAGAGCACGCCCATCTCCACGGCGTCCGCGAAGGACTGGTCGTCCAGCTGCACCGAATCCAGCGCGTCGGCCAGGACCATGATCGAATCGGCGTGCTCGTTGGCTTCGGCCTCCGCCTGGGGCTCCCCGGCGCGCACCATGCCGATATGGCTGTGTGCGTCGATGAAGGCGGGCGTGACGACCGGATACTCCCCGACGACGTCGCCCGACGGCTCGGACGATACGCCGGTCACAAAAGCGTCGTCGAACGACAGCCAAGCGTCGGAAAGCAGCTCTTTTCCCGTGTAGAGGGTCTTCGCATGTACGCATTTCATATGTTCAACCTCTTTATTCGGTTCGGCTCGCGCGCCATCTTTCGGCGACCGCGCCGGTCAGACCTTCTTCTCCTTCACAAGCCTTGCGAAATGCTCGAACGACCTGTCGTACGTCCTTTCCGCGTCGTTGGAAAAACAGCACCCCGGAAGCTGCCTGCTTCTCAAATGGTACGCGATGCACTCGCAGCAGATGCCTTTCTTGGCGCAGGGTTCGTAGGAACAGTTGCATCGTTCCAAGTTTTTCTCCTTGTTACATTCCATTTCCAATCTCCTTTCGTTTTCATGCCGCCCTTTCGTGAGCCGCTTCGAAATAAAAAACGGGCGTTTCGTCTTGTTTCTACAGGACGCACCATTCCAGACCCGGATCTCAAGCCCAATTTTTAAGATATCGCAGATTGCAAGTCAAGCCCGACGGTTTCGGAGCACCAATTCTAATCATGGGAATGCAGCAATTCCAATTTTTCCAAACTTCTCGTGTCCCCATCTATCTCAAAAGATTGAACTTTTGAATTGAAAAAGGCGCCCAGAGAGCGATATTATCTATCTGTCAAAACAAGTTCCGATACACAAGAAACATTCACAAGGAGGACAGTATCATGGCAAGGATCGTTTTCACCGCGTTTTTGGTTTTGGTTATGGCCGGCGGTGCTTTCGCGCAGGACGGCGGCTACAATTTCGAAAATACGTCCGAGGGGATCATCAAGCGCCTGCTTCCTCCTCCCCAACCGGAACCCGCGCCCGCGCCGGAAACGACTGCGCCGCAGACCCGGGGGGTCGATTCCGGCGGATGGAGCAACGCCTTCGACGCCGCGCCTGCGGGAAAGACGCGTTCGTTTTCGCCGGCCCCGCCGAGGGAGGAAAAAACCGAGCAGGTCGTAAAGACCAGGGCGATCAAGGTCTACCACAAGCAGGGCGACCAGGAAGTGTGGACCACGGTGGTGTCGCCGGAACACAGGACCGGGCAGTTTCTGAACCTGGCCGTCGAGTTCGACGTCGCCTCCTACGCGCTTCGCTCCACTTCCATGGCGCTTCTCAGCGAGCTGGGCAAGGCCCTCTCGGATCCCAGGCTCGCGGGACAGACCGTCTACATTAACGGCCATACCGATTCGGACGGCGCCGAGGATTACAACCTCCGGCTGAGCTACAACCGCGCCGAATCCGTCAAGCAGTTTCTGTTGGGCAACTACGGCCTGTCGCCGGACAGGCTTCTGGTGAGAGGCTACGGGGAGGGCATGCCGCTGGTTCCCAACAACAGCCGGGCCAACAAGCAGACCAACCGCCGGGTGGAGATCGTGGCGACACAGGAAGCCTTTTAAGCAAGGAACCAGGTCGGGACCGTCCGGTCAGGACGGTTCCTGAAGCCACATGATGGCCTTGACCACATCGCGCTTGTCGAAATAATGCACGTTCATTCCGCCGAACAGGCCGAACAGGCCGATGACGGTCCGTTGGCTCTCGTTGGTGCCGAGCACCGCCAGGCGGTCGATGCTGTCGGAATGGATTTTCGTAAATTGCAGGCTTTCCAGCAGGGCCTCGGGGCCTTTTCCGGGAAAGTGGGCTTCAATGGAAATAAGGAGGCGAACCTTTCCGCCTGCCTGGGCGATTGTTTTTGCCAGCATCCGGCTCAGGTTCCTGGTCTGGCGGTCCATCATTCGGTCGAGGATCCGCACGCTCACCACTTTTCCGACTCTCTGTACGATCTTGTTGTTTTTCATGGCAACCTCCGGTTGGATGGTTCGGTTTCCGGCTTCGCTGGGAGAAGGGGCGGCAACGAGAGCATGGCTGAAATAGAAATCAGGCCCGTTTCGACCGAAACGAAAAGAGGCGGGGATATACCCCGCCTCGTTTCGTTGTCCCGGCTGAATTTCGACCACTACTGAGTAGAGTTCTTCCCGTCATCCAATTTTTCAGGTTCGGGCTCCTTGTCTTTCTTTTCGACCTCGTGGGTGGCGCTTTTGAAATTCTTGATGGCCTTTCCCATGCCCGCGCCGATTTCCGGAAGCTTCCCCGCGCCGAAGATGATGAGGATTATCACGAGGATAATGATTAGCTCCGGCATCCCGATTCCAAACATACCGACTCTCCTTTTTAAATTATTGACCTTATTTAGATATGCATCGGTTCAAACCATTCCGATGGGGACCCCTTTAAAATCCGCCTTCACTCGGGGGGCGACGGAGGTCCCGATTGTCTCAGCTCCTGCAAAAGCTTCTTGAATTCACTTGACTTCAGGTAGCGGTCTACGGAGCCCTGGTATTCGATCCAGTTTCTCCACACTTTAAGCCACTCTTCGTTGTGCCAGTAAAATTTTTTGTCCCCTCGCCCTTTCAACTGGTTGATATAGTCGAGGTACTCCTCCTCGCAGCTTTCGCAGAACTGGTACGGCACACGGACGTACTGGTGTTCGCACCTCTTCGGCTTCGAAGGATCCGGATGGATCTGCGCGCCGCATCGTTCGCACTTGAAGGCGCACTGCGTGCACTGGAAAACCTTCTGGACCGCCTGTATCTTTCTCTTTCTCTCTACCGCGTCCTTTTTGTTCTGGCAACTTTTCAATTTGTCGTTCAAGGATATGATATCAGCCACGGAACACCTGCCTTATATAAGTTATTGGTTATATCAGGACAATATTACACGCACTTTACGGTGTCAATTTGACGCGATTTTCGGGCATCCGCAATAAGCGTCGCATGCGTCCCGAGGACATAAGCCTTCTCTATACTATCTATCGCGGGCACATTCAAGCCGCTTTTGGCGCGCCAAGAAAAAAAAGCGGCCCATCGCGTATTTGTGAGAAAAGGCGTGTCGACGGTAACCAGACCATCTTGGTCTGGCATGTCTTGGCCTCCGAGCGGCGGCATAATCGCGACATGGGACCAGAGCTGGAAGCTCTGGCTACCTTGACCGCTCCTCGCAAATCCACGATGGCCTGAAAAAGCGTCTGTCTTGTCAATGGGACTGTAACGTGTTACAAGTTTATTCTCGTTGCATATTGATTCTGTCGGGATTGGTTTTAACATCGGCCACATTCAAAGACTATCGTCCCGGCAGTCGTCATTCCGGGCGGAGCGGTTCATCACCTGGGTGTCGATAAAAGAGATGGATGCCGTTTTTTCCGAGGAGTTCTTAAATGGAAAATGTAGCGTAGACCCGGAATCCAGGTGGCCGAATTTAGAACCAAGCCCATGCGTCTAACGAATCCAATCGACCAAGAAAGAGGGAGTACCGCCATGAACAAATTCCAGCCAAGCTGTCTTCCGACCTTGATCGGAAGCCTTCCCATCAAAGACCATCAGGAAGCCGCCGATCTCGTTTTGCAATACACGCCCGAGATTCCCTTGTGGGTCCAGTTGCCGTTCTACAGCGAAGAGGGCATGCTCGCCCAGTTCGTTCCCGGAATGCCGGGACTGAAGAACGAGGGAGGCAAAATTTTCGTGGACTCTTCCTCCGATACCTTCGACATGGAATTTCTCTCGTTCTACGAGACCTACATGGAGGTGGCCGAAGGCCAGAAGGATGTCGGCGACACCATTTTTTCCATGACGCCCGAGACCGCGCAGGGCTTTTTCACTCTGGCGGAGAGACTGTCCGGAGCGCGCGACGGCCTGGCGGCGGTCAAGGGCCAGATTACCGGGCCGTTCACGTTCGCCACCAGCCTGACCGACGAAAACGGACGGGCCGTGTTTTACAACGAGCAGGTCAGAGACGCCGCCGTCAAGCTCCTGGCGCTCAAAGCCCGATGGCAGGCCAGGGAGCTGGCCAAATTCGGCAAGCCGGTCATGATCTTCTTCGACGAGCCCGGCCTGACTGGATTCGGGTCATCTTCGTTCATCAGCGTCAGCAAGGAAGAGATCTCCCAGTGTTTCGAAGAGGTCTTCGAGGCCGTCCACGCCGAGGGCGGTCTATGCGGCGTCCATGTTTGCGCCAACGCCGACTGGTCCCTGATCCTGGAATCCTCGGCCGACATCGTCAGCTTCGACGCATACGGCTATTTCGACACGTTCGTGCTGTACCCGAACCAGATCAGGGCCTTCATGGAAGCGGGAAAAATCCTGGCCTGGGGCATCGTGCCCACCCTGTCCGCATCGGACATCGAAAAGGAGGACCTTCCCTCGCTGCTCGCCAACTGGAAGGAGAAAGCCGCCAAAATCGAGGCTCTTGGAATCGACCGGGAAACGGTGCGCGCGCAGTCGTTGATCACTCCCAGCTGCGGCACAGGGTCTTCCACCCTGGAAAACGCCATGAAAGTGCTTAGACTCACTTCCGAATTGTCCGCCACGATAAGAGAGGAAAGCTGAAAAAGGAACAAGAGGAAATCCATGACCGAACAAACCCCAAGGAGCGAGTTTACCGGAGCGTCCCGGTATGTCTTGGACAGGGAACTGGCCCAGATCGTCAACATATCCATGGCCCTGGAAATGCCCCTTCTGCTCAAGGGCGAACCCGGCACCGGAAAGACCATGCTGGCGCACGCCATCGCCGAGAGCCTGGGCATGCCCCTGATCGTCCTGAACGTCAAGTCGAGCATGAAACTGGTGGACGCCCTCTACCAGTACGACACCCTGACCCGCTTAAACGACAGCCGCTTCGGCGATTCGAAAAGAGACGTCAGCAACATCGAAGAATACATCCGCATGGGCAAGATCGGCCAGGCCTTCACCGCCGACAAGCGGACCGTGCTTCTGATCGACGAAATCGACAAGGCCGACACCGACTTCCAGGACGACATGCTCGACGTGCTCGACCAGATGGAATTCGACATCATGGAAATCGACCGGACCGTCCGCGCCAAGAATCGCCCGGTGATCGTCATCACCTCCAACGCGAAAAAGGACCTGTCCGACCCGTTTCTGGGACGGTGCAACTTCCACCACATCGCGTTTCCCGATTCCAGCATGATGAAAAGGATCATCGACGTCCATTTTCCGAACATCGACCGGAACCTCGCCCAAGACGCCATCATGGCTTTTTACAAGCTGCGGGAGATGGGTGCCATCGAAAAAAAGCCCGCCACTCGAGAGCTGATCAACTGGATCAGAGCCCTGGAGGCCGACCCGGATTTCGCTCCCGCTGATTTGAGAAACGGCAAAGTCCCCTTCCTGGGCGTGCTTTTCAAGAAAAGCCAGGATTTTGCCCGGGCCGCCATGTCCCTGAAAGGCTCGCGATTGTTTTAAGGGATAGGATCAAGGAATAGATTCCATGTTCGTCGATTTCTTCTACAAACTGAAAAAGGTGGGCGTTCCCGTATCGCCCACCTCATTTCTGACCCTGCACAAAGCCCTCTCCCTGGGCCTGGTGGCGAGCATAGACGACTTCTACACCGCCTCGCGCTCCATCCTGATAAAAAGCGAAAGATACTTCGACACCTTCGACCAGGTGTTCGCATACCACTTCAAAGGCGCCGACCTTCCCGAAGCCGACGAGGAAGAACTTTCCGAGACCGTCAAAATGCTGCTGCGACAATGGCTAAAAAACCCCAAGGTCCTGGCCGACGCCCTGGGAATCGACGAGGACGAAATCGCCAGGCTCACCCCCGAAGAACTCGTGGAGTATTTCAAAGAAAGACTCAAGGAGCAGAAAGGCAGGCACGACGGCGGCAACAAATGGATCGGCACCGGCGGCACCTCCCCCGTGGGCCATTCCGGCTACCACCCGGAAGGCATGCGCGTGGGCGGCGAGGGAGGAGGAAAGTCGGCCGTCAAAGTAGCCATGGAGAGAAGGTACAGGGACTATTCCAGAAGGGGCCCCTTAAGCCAGTCCATGATCGGCGAGGCCCTGAAACGCCTGCGAAACCTGGTCCCGGCAGGACCCAAGGACCAGGTCAACGTGGAGGAATCCATCTACCAGACCATGAAGAACGCCGGAGAGATCGAAATCGTCTTCGACCGCAGCTTGAAAGACCGCCTGAAGGTGATCCTGGCCATCGACAACGGCGGATGGTCCATGGACCCCTACGTGGAAACGGTCCAGACCCTGTTCGACTACGCCCGCGCCCAGTTCAAGGAAATCAAGACCTTCTACTTCCACAACACCATCTACGACAACCTGTTCGAAGACCCCTCCCGCCGATGGGACCCGGTCCCGGTGGAGGAGTTCGCCAGGTTCGACCCCCAGACGAGATTCATCGTGGTAGGCGACGCCAGCATGGCCCCCTACGAACTGCTCGCCCGCGACGGCACCATCTACGTCCGCGAACGAAGCAGCCTGCCCAGCATCGACCGCCTCCGGTTCCTCTCCGACACCTTCCCCCACACCGCCTGGCTCAACCCCGTCCCCGCCAAAATGTGGCCCTACACCAGAACCATCAGCATGGTCTCGGAAATATTCCCCATGTTCGAACTGACCCTCGACGGCCTGGAGGAGGCGGTGAGCCATCTTTTGACGCGTTGACGCCCCTTGGGACACATTTCGATGAGAAAGGCAACAGATTCCAGCCCGGATATTCTATCCATTTTAGGCCCATAGGTTCTTGTTGCAATTATTTTGTATTGGTCTTAAAATTTTTAAATCATGAACGTTCGGAGGCCCTATGCGTATGAGTATCGTAATCGACGAAAACTTGATGGCCGAAGCCATGGCCTTGAGTGGTTTGAAAACAAAAAAGGCCGCTGTGGAGGAAGGTTTGAAGCTGCTGATTCAGATAAAGATGCAAGAAAAAATCAAGAACTTTCACGGTAAGCTTCAACGGGAAGGCGACTTAGGTAAATCAAGGACCGACGATTGAATCCGGCTGTATTATGTATTTTGAAATAATCAGCAAGATTGAGAATATTGAGATCGTTGCAGTTGGAGGAAATATTCGCGACATCATGAGGCTGCGCAGGCAATATGGGGCGGGACGTTGGCGCAAACTCAAAGGCATTGCGCTCGTTCGGCTCGAAACAGGGAGAATTCGTCAGGCCGAAGTTCATTGGTACGAAGCTCATGGCATAGGCCGAAAAAAAATAAAAATAAAATGCTTTTTGGATTGAAAAAATGGAAATAAAAAAAAATGAAACTGTCTTTGCGCTTTGTATTGAAAACAAGGATTGCGAAGATTTGGAGAAACGCAAAATCTATCAGGTACTGCAAGACGACAAAGCGAAGGCGGAAGGCTACCTGAGAATCATCGATGAAAGCGGCGAAGATTATCTTTATCCCCAATCGTACTTCGTAGCGGTCGAGTTGCCGGTCAAAGCACAAATCGCCTTTGGCTTGGAAAGAACAACCTAAAAAGAATACTTTAAACGAATCCCTTGCTGATTGGGATCGCATCGACAAGCTTGGCGACGAGGACATCGATTTGTCAGACAATCCCGAAGTCGGTCCCGAGATATTCGCAAAAGCAGTATTGCAAAAAGGGCTGAAGCCTGCGCCTCGAAAAAAGCAGGTCACCCTGCGAATTGAAGAGGATGTATTGAGCGTTTACCGATAAAAATGGGGGTTCGGATACCTGGCAATGAAAATTTTCATCTCATTTATCGGGAACAACGATTGCGATCCATTTAAAAATCCCGGCGCGATTCTTTCGGTACTTGAACAAATGCAATTCGATGTCGCGTGTCTTCTATACAATCACGAAAAATACTTGAAGCCAGCCGGAGAAATCACCCGATATTGCGCCGAGCGTTATCCCGATTTGAAGCTGACCATAATTAAATCCTTGGCCGGAAATCCCATCGATTACAATACGGTATATCCGGCAATGTATCGCGCTGCTCAAGAGATAAAAAGTGAATATCCGCTATCCGAGTTCACCATTTCCCTTACCTCTGGAACTCCTGTCATGCATGCCTGCTGGGTCTTTCTCCGGGAAGGCGGGGTTATCGATGCCAAACTGATTCAGGTTTCGCGAGAAAGCGAAATTTCGGAGGTTGGCTTCGAGCTTGACGATTTTCCCGAGATTTGCCAAGTTGACGAAATCAAGGCAGAGTTGACCCGCCTTTCGCGGGAAAACCGCTCTCTCAGGCGACAAATTGGATTGTGCTTTGACAACATCATCGGAGAATCACCCGGAATCCTTAAAATCAAAGAGCAAATCCGTATTTTCGCCGACACAAACCTGTCAATATTTATCAAGGGGGAAAGTGGAACGGGAAAGGAGTTGGTTGCGGAAGCGATCCACTACAACAGCTCCAGAAAAGAAAGGCCCCTCGTGAAAGTAAACTGCGGCGCCATTCCCACCGAGCTTTTCGAAAGCGAATTTTTCGGCCACAAGAAAGGCGCTTTCACAGGCGCCGTCAATGACAAATCGGGATACCTGAAACAGGCTGACGGCGGCACAATATTTCTGGACGAAATCGCAGACCTTCCACTTTCCATGCAAGTCAAGCTTCTCCGATTCGCAGACAGCGGCACGTTTACGCCAGTCGGAGGCGCCGAGAAAAGGGCGGACGCAAGAATAATCTCCGCAACGCACCAAAAAATCCGAAACCTGGTTCAAACCGGCAAGTTTCGGGAGGACTTGTTTTACCGGCTGGTACACACAGAAATCGATCTGCCGCCTTTGCAGGACAGAGGAATCGACAAGCTATTGATCGCCAATCACATTGTGGACCGCCAGAATCGTAAATATGTAAAAAGAAAAGCGCTGGATAAATCGGCCATCAAACTCATAATGGCAAGCCCATGGAGAGGGAATGTCAGGCAGCTAAAAAACGTTTTGGAAACCGCTTTCGTGTTTCCAGACAGCGAGATCGCGGCTGAAAATATGAAAATCATCGATATCGATTCCAATCCTTCCACCACCATTCAAATCCCGGATGCCGGAATCGATCTGGACAATGGTGTAATTCCGAAATATTACGATGCCGCTTTGAGAATGACCGGTGGCAACGCATCGAAAGCCGCAGGGCTTTCGGGCTTGAAGCCGCATACGTTCAGGGCGAGGTTGAAAAGGACAATGCGTTAAAATATTTACTTGTTAACGTAAATATTTTTACCGCCCAGTTCATGAATATGTTTTTTCTTTTCTGAAAACGCCCCAAGATGGCCGTTTGTTTTCGAATTGGATTTTGGCACGTTTTCTGCTCTCGCTTTTTTTAAAAAAATAAAAAACGTATAGGGGTGAATAAATGATACAATCTGCAGAATACGACGAGACAATCCTAAAATTGACAAAAAAAATAGAGAATGATCCCGAAAACCCTTCTCTTTATTTCGCCAGAGGCTCAATTTTTTTATTCTGCGACAAATTTATTGAATCAATATCCGATTTCGACAAATCCAGCACGCTTTACCTTAAAGGATTTTTGCCAACCCTTTTTCCTCCTTTTTTTACAAGGGACGAAAAGAAATTCGATGAGGCTCTACATTGTTTTGAAAAAAAGATTGAGCTTGAACCGGACAATGCCGAGTTATATTCGCAACGAGCCCTCTTATTCTGCATGAATCGAGATTACGACAATTCCATAAAAGACTATACAATGGCGATTGAAATCGAGCCGGAAAAGGCGGTTTTTTATTCGAAGCGGGCGTCCATTTTTCATGCCAATAAAAAATTTAGTGAAGCTTTGGCGGATTTGAAAAGAGCGATAGAAATCGATCCTGGCAATCCTGGTCATTATTCATGCCGCGCTTTTATTCTATCATTGGAAAGACGTTATGAGGATGCCATAAAAGATTATACTGAAGCGATAGAAATTGAACCCGACAATGCAGAGCTTTATGCGGATCGCGCAAACTCTTATCGTTCATTGGGCAAAAACGACGAAGCATTGGCAGATTACAATCAAGCGGTTGCGTTGGAGCCTGACAATTGTCCCACGTATTCCGTGAATTTTCGACAAACCTCTTCGTAATCGTCCTCGTGGACATAAAGGCGTTTCAACGCGGCGCAGGTCTGTCCGGCATTGATGAAGCAGCCCCAGAACAACGGTTCCAGAAGGGGGGTGATATCGGTCCCCGGCAGGATAATGCCGGCATCGTTGCCGCCCAGTTCCAAGGTCAGGCTTTTCAGGTTGCACGCGGCCCGGCCCATGATGGTCTGGCCCACGGGAATGGATCCCGTGAAAACCATCTTGTCGATGCCTTTGTGGGCGGACATGGCGTTTCCGATGTCGGAACTGCCGGCCACTATATTGAGAACGCTGGGCGGCAGGACCTCGTTGACCAGTTCGGTTTCCAGTTTCAAGGACGCCGTCACCTGGGTCCAGGCGACCCACCCGCCCACTTCGAAATTCGAACCGATTCCCGATTGGGTCTTGCCCTGTTCGAGTGTGATCAGTCTGGCGAGTTCCGCCTGGTTTTCTCCGATGATCCCAGGCATCTGATTCAAAATCTCCGCGCGCTTTTCATCCGCCAGGGCCGACCATTCCGGCAACGCCCTGCGGGCGGCGGCGACCGCCTCGTTCAGCTGGGCGACCGTGGCCTTCGGACACTTGGCGAACGGTTTGCCCTTCGCCGGATTGATCACATCGACCGTGTCTTCGGAAAACACTTAAAGGAGACGATCCTGAGGGGATCGGTGTCCAAAGGGTTCGCGTCTCCGCCCTTGTTCTGGACATCCGGCGGCACCTTGTTTCTGGACCCCAATCCGTCCTTGGAGGAAGAAAGCGTCTGGTCCTGCCAGGTCGGCTTGGAATCGGCGGCACTTTCGCCTGTCTGGCTGAAGGGAAACTTGTTCTACCACGAAATCGACGATTTCATCGAACAACATCCTTCCGGCGACGCCGAGACGAGTCCAATCCGGATTTTTGTCAACGGAGGAAATAGCCGTCGCCAAGGCTTCGAAATCGAAGCCGAAACCCTGCCTTTTTACAGCACTTCCATTCAGGCCGCAATGGCGTATGTCTGTCTCGACCTGGCCGATGCTAGCGGCGCCGACGAAATATATGGCTTCAATATAGGCGTCACATTCGACGACCCGAACATCCTGTACGCCGAACTCTTCGGTCGTTACGTATGGTGGGATACAAAAAAAATACCCGATGCCGAATACGATACGTTCATCTGGGACTTGAAAGCGTTTCCATTTCCTTGACAGGTCGATATTTGCGTTTCAATTCAGCTGGTTTCCGACGGCTTTCAGCAGAGCCTTTTGAAGTCTTTCGGGAAAGGGGCCGGGCACGGGTGCGGAGCGGTCGTCTCTGAGTACCCACATGGCGCGCTGCTGGCCGTAGGCCAGCTTGATGCGCCGTCCGTCGGGCCCTATGCGGTAGTATTCGAAGTGAAAGACGACGCTGCGCGTTCTCAGCGATTTCAGCGCCATTGTAACGGAAATCCGGTCGAACGGCATGGCTTCCCGCAAGTGCTTGACAGAGCATTCCAGGCAGATCAGCTCCCCGTTTCTTCCGGTCCCCCTGAAATATTCCGGGATCAGACCGAACAAGTAATGGTCCCGGACCTTCCCCTGCCAGGAATAGTAATTGGTGAAATAGATGTTTCCCACCAGGTTCGAGTTTTCCAGAGACGTGTCCACGATTGTTTCGCACAGAACGGGCTCGATCACCGGTTTAAGGGGCGCGCGATAGACCAGTTCGTCCCGGTCGGAATCGCAGAGCAGGGCCAGCGGTTCCGGAAGAGGTTCCAAAAGGCCGGTGGCGTTGCGGGGGTGCAGCATGTCCTTCATCAGGTCCCAGTAATAGTCGGGATAGGGTTCCGGCTGAACGACGCCATGCTCTATGACCCGGACCCATGTCACCTGCTGCTCGCACATGGCCAGCCGCTCGTAGCCGCCGTCGGCGAGCACCTTCCTAAACTCGAAAGTCAAATCCATGGCGGGGCTCCGGGGCGACTCGTTTTCCGGTGCCCACAGCCGAATCTCGACCTTGTCGCTCGCCGTGGCCTCGCCCAGGATTTTCAGCCGGGAGTGATTGGTGACCAGCCCCCATTGTCCCGAAGAGATTTGCTCTCCGACTTTTTTCAAAATCGGCCAGATCGCCGTTTCCCTCGCTTCGCCCAGCCACTTGAAATACTGGGAAAAATACACTTTGCGGCTCAAGTGGGCGGTGGGCTTGAATGTGACCGGAACTCGATAGACGAATACTGTCCGTCCCTTGGATTCCTCCACGATGTTGGAAAAGGACTGCAACGAGAACAAATCTTCGTAGCCGGCTGTTTTTTCTTCGTCCCATTGCTTCCCCCGGAGTTTTTCGATAGCAGGCCGGACCAGCACGGCCAGAATGCGTTCGCGCCCCCATGTCGGAAAGATGCGCATCGCCAAGACGTAGAGGTCTTCCCGGTCGCTTTCGATCCGAAACAGCGCCCCTTTTGCTTCCCTTTTTTCTAGGAAAAGACGCAATGAAGAGACGCCGACCGCCTTTTTTGCGGCATGCAGCGACGCCCGGATCATCGCTTCGGTCGTTTCGGGAAGCTCCCCCTGCCGCATAAGAAGCTCCGGCAGGGCCTGCCCTTCCTTTCCGGCCTGTGCTTCCGTAATGACCTGGCCTCCGCCTATGGACGCTGTGGCGCATCCTTGGACAAAAGGCGCAGACGAGCATATGGCCAGACGGTCGTCGCGCGCGGTCGAGAAATAAGCTTCGTGGCCACGGGGCAGCGACGCCACCGTTTTTTCGTCGTTTGTCCAACGCACGTCCAATTGCTCGGCTTCGGCTGGGTCCTTGCCGAAAACTTCCGCTGCCGCCCGCCGGACCAGCCGAACTTCCATTTCTCTTGACTCTGCGTCCTGCGAACCCTTTTCCCCTGGCAGATATTCCAGCTTCACGACCGGAGCGTGCAACGAAAACAACCGGCAAAATCTTTCCAGCTGCTTTTTCAGCGAGGCCTCGTCCCTGTCGCCCGGATTTGCCAGTTCGGCGGGAGACGGGTTTTCGTCCCGACGCTTCAGAACCTTTAGGTGGCAGTTTTCCAGCCTCTCCAGAATCCGCCCCTCGTTGCTCGCGCACAGCGTGTTGCAGACGATGTCCTTGTCGTCGGATTTTGCCAGTTCTGCCTTGCAGCGAAAGCCTGTCGGGCTTTCGACCGGGCAGAGGACCATGTCCCAGCTGCCGATATGAAAGGGCAACTGCGTCTTCCTAGGGCTCAACAGGCCTGCGGATTGCAACAGCGCGTCTCGAAAATAAGGATCGCCCAGGAGCAGCGCTGCCTTTCCGGACGAAGGAAACGAATTGGCTTCGTTATATTGCCGCGTTTCCATGACGGTTTCGAACAATGCCTCCGAGACCTCGTCGGACCTGTCTTCTCCGTCGCTCCCCAACCGGAAGACCCGTCGAATTCTTTGAAACCGAGATCCCTGAAAAAGAAGCCCGTCGCGGTAAAGGTCGGTTTCGGGACGAATGCCCAGGTCTGTTTCCGGCAGTTCCATGTCGGCACGAGGAAGGAGCGCATCCGGTTCGAAAACGAACCGGGCGGAAAAGAAATCGTCGTCGAAAATCGCGCCCGGCTTGACAATGGCGGTACGCACGACCAAACGGCTGTCGCCGCGCCCGCGCTCTTCGACAAGCGCCCTGACAAATATTTCGGCCCCGAAATCCGAATCCACCGTGATGGGGTGCCTCAGGTATATGTCCTCGACGCGGACCCGTTGGAAAGATTCCAGGCCGAGGGTGGACGCCGCGACTTGCGCCATGGCTTCCAGCCCGAAAACTGCGGGCATGAGATAGGACCCGTCGAAAAAGTGGTCTTTCAGATATAGGTCCTTGGCGAGGGTCAGGTTCGCCTTGAAAATGGATTCCACATTGGGGGCGACGAAAACCGGCGTTTCGAGAAAACGGGCGCCGACCGGCCAGGGCGGGGTCTTTTGCTTCCAGGTGTGTATGCCGTCGATGCGGGAGGATACGATCACGCGGCTGGTCCCCGAATTGTGGAAGAAAAGCCGAAGGAAGTGTTCGACTCCGTCGGGCGTGGTAATGGTGCCGATTCCCAGGCGCTTGAGACGCTCCGCGCTGCCCATCCGAACCCCCATGCCTTCGTCGCTCCAGATGCTGTAGGCCGCGCAAAACGCGTGCGTTTCCGGCCTGGTTCGTCCGTAATTTGCGACAATGATTTCCAGTGCCTCGTTGGAAAACGCGTACCAGGCGTTTCCGGGCATGCCCATGCTCGCAATTACGGAGGAAAGCCCGGCGAAGACTTTCAGCGGCCGCTCGCCAGTCGCCTCGATCAGATTTATCGCGCCCAGGACCTTCGGGGCGATTTCCTCCAAAGCCTCCTCTGCGGAAACCCTGGACGCCGTACGGGGAATATTCAACGCCGCCCCGTGCACCACTGCGGAAACGGGTCCCAGTTCGCGGCCAACCGCATCCGCCATCCGCTTGACAGCTTGGCTGTCTACGACGTCGCAGCAGTAATATTTGGCGGTCAGGCCCATTGCCGCGTATTTTTCCAATACGCGGGATATTTCGTCGTTTCCCTCCCCCGTCGCTTCGTCGCGGGGAGTGCTTCCCACAAGAGCGAGCCTGGCCTTGGTCCTTTTGGCCAGCTCCAATGCGATCGCAGCCGTAATGCCCTTGGCCCCCCCGGTCGCCAGGATCACGTCCCGGTCCGACCACTGCGTGCCCTTCGGTTCGTATCGCCCCGGATCCATTGTTTTGGCGAAAAGAATACGGCGCACCCCCTTCCGATCGTATCCGGCCGATACGCAAATGCCCGGAGAGCAAGCCTCCATGAGGATTTTGCGCGCGACCCAATTCCTGCCTGCCGAAGGAGCGAAGTCGAGAATGCGGACATTCACATTGGGCCGCTCCAGGTGAAGGCTTTTGATAAACGAGGACACGCAGGAGATTTCCATGTCCTCGAACTGGTTTTCGACCCCGAAATATCCGCCCCCGAACCCTGCGGCGACCAACAGGCGCAAGCTCGGCGCCAGTTTCGTGGCGATCCGGGCCAAATCCGACAAACAGGAAACCATACGCCGCAGGTTGTCTCGCAGGTTTTGGCCCGACCACTCGGCGGGAAAAACGAAAAACAGCAGGGAACAATCGGCGAGCTTTTCGAACAAGTTTTCCGAAACTTTTCCAACCGGTGATATTTCTGCCGGAAATTGCAGACGCTGAAGTTCGGCGGTCAAGGCGCCGGCCATTTCCCGTCCCTCTTCAAGACCGTCCGGATAGACGACCGCCGCAGGCGCATTCTTCCGCCAATCGTCGATGCCCGCCTTCAAATCCGCGTCTTGAATCAAAAGGGGCTCGATTTCCATGGTCAAACGGTAATCTCTGACCCAAGCCGGCTCCATGAAGGCCTTGGGGATGCCTTCGAACTGCGTTTGCGCCGATGTCTTTTGGCCATCCGCCGAATCGCCCGCCTTTTCCGAGTTTTCCAGTCTGTCGAGGATTTCCGCGAGGCTGGCGTTGGCGAAATCCAGCGGGACCATCTCGGTGCCGAGCCCTGCGGCGCTGGCGGCTTTGACGAGCAGGTCCCCCGCCTTGATCGAATCGAGATTGAGGTCCTCCAAAAGCCTCAGTTCGGGAGAAAGGCTCTCTTTCGAAAAACCCGTCAATTCCTCCACGATGGAGTACAATGTGGTCTCCATTTCTTTTCGTCCGAGAGGCTTGACCAAGGACTTTGTCGCATCGAAAACGAGCTTCTTCCGGTCGTTTTTCAGCTGCGGACCTTGGCTGCGGGCTCCCCGGCTGCGCGGCTCGGGGATGACGGCCTGCGATTCGGGGGACGCGGGAAGCTTCTCGCAAGGGTTTTCAATGAATATCTTCTTTCGGGCCGGGACGAACGGCCTTGTCAGACGGTTTTCGAACAGCTTGGAAATATCGATGGGCGCACCCCGGACATAAAGCTCCGCCACTGCGCGGTTCAAATCCTCGTCCGCCCCCGGCGAAGACTCTGCGGGAAAACACGCGATTCTGGCGCCGGGCAGGATCTCGCCCACCAGTCGGGACAAGACACTCCCCGGGCCGACTTCGATGAAAATGTCGCATACCCTGGCCATGGCTTCCACCAGGCTCGTGAATTCCACAGGGGAAAGGGTCTGCTCCCCGAAATGTCTTTTCAAATCGATTCCCGGAAACAGCTCCCGCCCGCCTTTTCCGGAAAATAACCGAGCGCCCAATCGGTCGGGCAGGGTACGGGGAATGGACGCTCTGCCCATCCACTGACGCCAGTCCGGCAACAATTTCGAATGAAACCCGTTCGATACAGGCAGGACCCATGCGGCGATCCCTCTGTTATTAGCTATTGCGACCGCCCGCTCCACCGCTTCGGCTTCGCCCGAAATCACCGTTTGCGTCGGCGAGTTGACATTGGCCAAAACCGCGTATCCATCGACTTGTCCCAAAATCGTTTCGACCTCTCGAACAGGACAACGAAGGCTCGCCATCTTCCCGCTTCTGTCGCAGTCCGCCGAAAGCGCCATGCCTCTCAAGGCGGAGAATTGGACCAGCGCTTTTTCGTCGAAGGCCCCTGCCGCGTAAAAGGCGGTCAACTCACCCAGGCTGTGTCCGCCGACTGCGGAAGGAGCGACACCGAGACGGTCCAGGTGCTTTTTCCAGATCGCCGAGGCAAGACAGATCGCCGGCTGCGCATGCTCTGTCGTCGCCAGCGTATTCGACCATTCCTCCGACTGGCTTCGATCCCGGCTCCGGTCGTCCGGTCTAAACATGATAGAATCGACGGGCTTGGCTCCGATGTCCGCCATCCACCGGCAGGCATCTTTGACAAGTCGTCCGGCCCATTCGAAACGCTCCGCGATTTTCCTGGCCATGTTGATCTGTTGGGAACCCTGGCCGGGAAAAAGCATTCCGACTTGCGGAACATCCGTCGGCCGGCCGAACCAAATTCCGCCAACCGTTTCCGTCGGGGAGAACTCGCGGGACGACAGACGTTCTCCGGAGACCGCGATGGCGCGACGAATCTTGTTCGACAGATCTTCGGGATCGCGGGCCGCGATGCAGCATCGGAATTCGTCCCCATGGTCGATCTCCGCAGCTACCTGAGCCGCCAAGTCCGTCATCTCGGCCATGCTGATTCCAAAGCCGTCGCGGGCAGTCGTCCGAAGCTTCGTCGTCATGGAGTCCGGCGTCGGGGCCGAAAACGCAAAAAGCTCAGACCTGCTTTCGGAGGCAAGCAGGGCCCTCGGGTCCATGGAAGTGGACAGCTTGAGGCTGGGGGCGTCTCCGGACGACATGACCACATGGCAATTGATTCCGCCGAACCCCATGGACGACACCCCCGCCCGCATGGTTTGCTCGGGAGAACCCATTTCGCCTCGCACGACAGGATAGATCATGCGGGCCTTCTTTTCGAAGGCGGGATGAAAATCGCGGCAGGCGGCCGTGGGCGGAATGACCCGCTGATTCACCGCCATGACGGCCTTGATGAATCCGGCGATTCCGGCTGCGGCCTTGGTGTGGCCGATGACGGATTTGACGGAAGTCAGGCCGCAAGGCCTGACTTCATCAGGCTTGGTTTCAGACCGGTTCGCTTCGGCTCGGTTCGCTTCGGGGCTTTTCTCCAAGGCCATGGAGATGGATTCCAATTCCGCCGCGTCTCCCACAGCCGTCCCGGTACCGTGGCCTTCGATGAAATCGAGGCTTCCGGGCGAGAAAGGAACTGTCTCATAGGCCCTTTCCAACGCCTTGAGCTGCCCCTTGGCGCTGGTGGCTGTCAAGGCGGCCCCGCTCCCGTCGGAGGACACCCCCCATCCGTGCAGCACCGCATAGGTGTAATCGCCGTCGGCGACGGCGTCTTCGAGCCTTTTCAACACCGCGAACCCGCAACCTTCCCCCGGTAGAAAACCGCTGGCGTTGCGGTCGTAGACCATCATGTCGTCTTTGGCCAGGGCTTTGGTTTTGGCGAAACCCACCAGTTCGAACGGGTCGATGCTGATATCTATCCCCCCCGCCAGCGCCAAGTCCAGGTCGCCGCGCGCAAGCCCGGTGGCGGCTGCCGCCACCGCCAGCAACGACGAGGAGCATGCGCCGTCGATGGTGTATCCCCCGCCCCGCAGGTTCAAAAAGTTGCAAATCCTGCCTGCGATCGTGTTCGACAGGCCTCCGGAAAGGGAGTCCTCGCTGGCCGGAGGAAAAAACGACTTGAATTCCCACTCCATGGCGGCAGTCAGCTCGTCGGTTCGTTTTTTCGGAATATCGAGCTTTCGGGAGGTCGCCTCGACCACGCGACGGAAAAACGGCCATCGCAGACGCATGGCATTGGCCCTGGACTGGTCTCCGGTCAGGCTGTTGCCCACGATCACTCCCGCGTTTTCGCCGGGCACGTTCTCCGAGGAGTAACCCGCGTCGGACAGAGCGCACAGGGCCGTCTCCAAAGCGAGCCAGTGGGATATGTCCGTGGCGAGGTATGTCGTATAGGGGGTCCGGCGGGCTTTCCAATCGAATTGGAAACCATCGATCACCGACGCTTGGAAAACGTAGGTTTTGTCGGGGGCGTCCGGGTCGCAACTGTAATAGTCTTCCATGGACAGGCGTTTTGCAGGGATTCGCCTGAATTGCCTCCTGCGGGACAATATGTTTTCCCAAAACTTGGCAGGGCTGGAGGCCCCCGGATACCAGCAAGCCAATCCGACAACAGCGATAGGGCAGGAAGAGCGTAGCTTTCGCTTCATCCGTCTCGTCTCTCAGCGTGCAACGTTGTTTTTGATTGTAAAGACCTGACTACGCATCGAGGTCATCATCGGCAACGACAGCCTATCTACTTACTTGATTTCGCTGTGTTTTGTAAAGCACCCTTTTTTTAGGGGGGGGGCGTGTACCGACCGAGAGCAGCTCGGCTCTCGCTGCATAGCCTGAGTGTTTTCCCGGCAATAGCCCCCTGCTGCCCGGCCCAAAGATGGAAGCGCGGAAAACTTCGCCCCATGCTTTTCCGCGCCTTGATTGTAACGACCTCTCTTGAGACGTTCTACTGCGTTTGTTTCGCTTTGTAAGGCCTCAGATTCACCGCCTGCTTTCCCTTCGGGGTCTCCTTGATTTCGAATACCACATGATCGTCGGATTGCAGCCCGAAATATCCGAATTCCTTGATCCCGGAGCTGTGAAGAAAAATATCGCCGTATTCCTCCGTGGTTACGAAACCATAGCCTTTTTTTTCACTGTACCATTTGATGTGACCTTCCACCAATGTTTGTCCTTTCCGTTGTTTTGCACGATCTCGCGGTGATGGCAATCTCATTCATTTCCCCCGGATACCTCAAACCGCAGGCGTTTTCCAAGCAGTCCCGAAAATCGCGCGTTCGATTTATAATCCTGTTAAAATACTTTAAATTCGGGGAAATGTCAAACAATCCGACGGCCGAGCCAGCAATTCTAATTTTGGTGGAAATTCCATGCCAAATAGGTTGCAGCGCCCCAGGTAACCAGACCATCCTGGTCTGGCTTGCGCTTCGACCGATTCCGGCATCAAATGAACACTTGGCTCGGCGGTGTCTCCGCGATGTTTCTGGAGCGGTCGCGAATCCTTTGCTCCAATACGGAAAAATCGCATTCGATGGCGTTTTCGGGGCACAATCGGACGCAGTTGTAACAGAATATGCAGCTTTGCCCGAATTCGGGATACGGCTGGAACGAAACGCATTGCGTCGGGCAAACCTCGGCGCAAACTCCGCATTGATTGCAGAGCGACTCGTCGATTTTCCGTTCGGGCATGAACGGTTTCATTTTTTCGAGATTATGACCCGTAAGCTCCGCGAACAGCTTTTCAGGCAGATAGGCCAGCCGCGAAAGATCGATTTCGACACCCTGTCCGCTTTCCAGCTTCGCATACAGGTCGCCGACCATGTCCGCGATCATTTCGTCGTCCGAAGAATCGGGCTTTCCCTTTCCCAGAGGTTCCTCGCATTTCCACATCATGGAGTGAAGGGCGGTGATCTTGGCTGCCGCGGCGAGCTTCATGCCTTTTCCGATCACGGCTTCGCCCATCTCGTGAAGGGCGACCCCGCTGGTGGCCCCTCCCCAGGTGACGAAGGGCACGGCGGCGGCTGTGTTTTCGGGGAGCCCCTCTATGAATTCCATCACGGGAGGCAGGGCGTGGGAAACGTACACGGGAGACCCGACGAACAGGCACGCCTCTTCTTTTCTCCGGGCAATCTCCCCGTAGATCTTGTCCAGGTCCTTTGTCCGGGCCAAGTCGATCAATTCGGCCTCGCCTCCTTTTTCGACTGTGGCGTCGAAAACGCGCCGGGCCACGCGCCGGGTGGTTCCTGCGGGGGACATGAAAACAATGATGGCTTTTGCGATGGACATGGGAAATCCTCCTTTTCTAAAAAGCAAATCCTTTGTGGATCAGAATATTGATCAAGGCCGCTGCCAAAAGGGCGACGGGAAAATAGCTGGACTTATTGAACAGGCCCATGGCGTCGGCTCTCGACCGGGAGCGGTAGAGCCGAATTGCGGGAAGGATCAGCAGCCAAATCCCCGCCAGCGCGGAAACGGCCCCGGCGACTGCGGCGGGCCCGGATTCCGAAAGCAAAAACGAAGCGCCGATCAGAACCACCGCGAAACACAGGCAGGCGAGAACGAATTGCCGGGACAGTTCCCGTCCGAAACGCACGGGGATGGTCTGCGCCTTCAAGCGCTTGTCGGACTCCAGGTCGGTCCAGTCGGCCGGTATGTTCTGCCCCCCGATCTCCCAGAAGAAGAGGGCCAGAAACAAGACGGTGACGAACACGGGCGAGGGCGACGGATCCACGGCGAAAATACCCGCCACGGGCCCCGAGTTTTTCACCGCTCCGCTGACCAGAGACCGGGAGGGGCTGATTCTCCACAGCAGGCAATAGACGGCTTCGAGCAGGCAGGCCGAGGCGAAGATGAAGACGCAGACGGGATTGAGAAGCCATGCGCCCAGACAGGCGACCATGGACCAGGCCAGCGCCCAGGCCAGGCCCTGGCCGAATGACAGGCAGCCCTGGGCCATGGGGTGGCGGACCATGAGCGCGTCCAGATAGCTGTCCGGATTGCAGTATTGCCCCCCGCCCATTTTCTCCCGGTCGATTCGATAATCGACAATGTCGTTGAGCGCGTAGACCGCCGTATACCCGGCGAAAGTGGTGATCAGCCCCAGCGTTACCGTGCGAAGCGGCGGAAAGCTTCCCAGCCACAGAAGGGCCGCGAAACAAGGAGTGGCCATGTCCAGCACTCCGTGCGGGGTCCTGGACAGGGCGAAAAACAGTTTCAATCTGTCGAAAAATCGATTCAGAGGGGCCGTTGCGTTTTGTTCCAATGTTTTCATGATCTCGCAACCGAAAAAAGAGTGAAGCCATCGCTCTGCGAAACAATCCGCAGGCGGGGCGAACCATGGATCCAACACCGACGATAGCGGCTCTTTACCATCTGGAAGCGCAGATTGTCAATGTCTCGCGAATGCCGTTTCCCGTGCCTGCGGGAGCATTCATGGACGACGAACGAAATCCTCTTGCACATCGAGTGGCAATCCATTACAAATAATGAAGCTGTCGTGCTTTTCAGAAAGGAGAACCTTTTGACAAAAAAAACGGTGAAATCTTCCGAATCGGCGGAAGCCGCCGTCGCGGCCGGTCGGCAAGACCCGGGCCCCCCGGGTCGGTCGAATCCGTCGTCCGAAAACCGGGCAAGGAATACCGGCGGCTTGGCAGGCGCGCGGGTCCTGCTGGTGGAAGACAACATGATCGACAGGGTCGTGGCCGAAGACACCATGAAAGCCGAGGGCATCGCCGTCGTGACGGCGGAAAACGGCAGGCAGGCCATCGAAGCCTTGCAAAACCGCCAGGCAGGCGAAAAACCGGTGAATGCCATTCTCCTGAATGTCAACATGTCAGAAACGGAGGGCTTCCATACGGCCAGGACCATCCGCGAGGACCCTCGCTTCGACGCAGTCCCCATCATCGCCATGACCCCGCAGTCGAGCGCCGGCTTTCGGGAGACATGCTTGGGCGCGGGCATGAACGACTGCATCGCAAAACCCATAGGCGTCTGCGAGCTGAACAAGGTCCTGGCGCGGCACTTGGCCGCCGGAACCGACCCCGGACAATTTCCGGACACTCTTCCGGGTGTGGACATCGAGCTGGGTATCAAAAGGCTCGGCGGAAACCCGGTCTTGTTCAAGAAACTGCTGCGGCAATTCGCGGAGGACTACCACAATCTGGGAGCGGAGGTGGCCGAAGCCATCGAACGAAAAGAATACGGCGCGGCCAAGGAACTGGTCCACGGCATCAAGGGGGTGGCGGGAAACCTGTCCACCCAGCGACTGTTTTCGGCGTCCACGGAACTCGACGCGGCGTTGAAGACCCGGACGCTGGATTCGATCCCGGAACTGGCGCGGGAATTCTACCAGGCCCTGGACGAAGTGATCGACTCGATCTCGCAAAAATTGACTTACAAGGCAACGTTTCGCCCACGTTGACCGCCAGGGGCTTGAAAGGGTCCCATGAAAAACAGAAAGGATTCATGCGTTATGAATGAACAGGAGATAAGGGACGCGATTTTCCAGGCACTGGGGAAAATCGCGCCCGATGTGGATTTGGAAAGCATCGACCCGAGCGTTCGCTTTCGGGACCAGATGGAATTCGATTCCGTCGATTGCCTGAACCTGATCACGCGACTCGAAAAGGCGACCGGGGTCAAAGTGCCGGAATCCGACTATCCCGGCCTTTCCTTTATAGACGGAATCGTCGCGTACTTTTCGGGCAAAGCCCAATAGAGCGTTTCGTCAGAATTCCAAAAAGACATGCATGACGCCCGGTTCGTCTTTGATCGGTTTCCGTTCGAACCCCAGGGCCTCCGCCAGTCGCAGCATGGAACGGTTGTCGCTCAGCACTTCTCCGTAGATCGTCCCGATTCCCTTGTCCCTGGAATAATCGACGATCCTTTTCAACAGCAGGGACCCCAGCCCCTGGCCGGTCATGTCCCGTCTCAAGACGATGGCGAACTCGGCCTTCTTCATGTCCGGAGAGGCGCTGATTCGAACGACCCCCAGTATTTCCCGCCTGCCATCGACAGGGACCAGCACCAGCGCCATGTCGCGGTCGTAGTCGATTTGCGTAAGGCGCGCGGAAAGCTCCGGCGGTATGCTCTTCATGGGATGCAGAAATCGAAACCGGATGTCCTCCGGAGACAATTTGGCGAACAATTCCTGGAACTCGGGGCCGTCCTCCGGGCGAACCGGCCTCAGCAGAAGGTTTACGCCGTCGGCCAGCCTGATGGTCTCCTCCAGTTGCTTGGGATAGGGACGAATGGCCAGGCGGCTTTCCGCAGGCTTGTCCGTCGGTTCCACCTTGATCCTGGCGTCCAGGGCGATCACCCCGTTTTCATCCGCCAGAAACGGGTTGATCTCCATTTCCGTAACCTGGGGCAGATCGCAGACCAGCTGGGAGACCTTCACCAATGTGAGTTCCACCGCCTCGCGGTCTGCGGCGGGGACGTTTCGATACGGTTCCAGAAGACGGGAAACCCGCGTCCTCAACACCACCTCCTTGGCCAGGTCCATGTTCAAAGGAGGCAGGGCCATGGACGAGTCCTCGATCAGGTCCGCCTCCATGCCTCCGTGGCCGAACACGACGACCGGTCCGAAAAACTTGTCCAAGGTCGCGCCGAAGATCAGCTGGCGGGCGTGGGGCCGCTTGACCATGGGCTGGACGGTGAATCCGGAGATGCGTGCATGGGGCACGGCCGCGCGCACGCTTCGTAGCATGGCCGACGCCGTCTTTTCCACGGTCGCCGGGTCCTCGATGTTCAAAACCACACCGGAGGCTTCCGTCTTGTACAAAATGTCGGAGGACAGGATTTTCAACACCACGGGACCGCCCATTTTTTCGGCCAGCGCCATGGCCTGCTCCGGGGTTTGCGCCACATGGGTTTCCGCCACGGGAATCTGGTAGGCGGACAGGACATTTTTGGATTCGGCTTCGTCGAGCCAGGTCCGGCCTTCTTCCAGGGCTTTTTTCACGATGCCTTGCGCGGCTTGCGTGTCCGGCGTGAAATGTTCGGGAATGTTCGGGGGCACCTGCATGAGGGCTTCGCGGCTCTTCTTGTAGCGAGCCAGTTGCATGAAGCCCCTGACCGCCTCCTCGGGGGTCTCATAGGACGGCATCGCGCTTTCGGCGAAGATTTTTCTGGCCTCCTCCGCCGGTTCCCCGTTGCCGAGCCAGGAGGTCAAAACAGGCCGGGTCTTCGCCTTGTGAATGTTTCTTTTGGTCGTTTCCGCCACCGCACGGGCGCAATCCTCGCTGGAGACAAGGCCGTTGGGGCAATTGACGACCAGCACCGCGTCGGCGTTCGTTTCGTCCAGAAGA
The DNA here is from genome assembly GCA_963674505.2 of Desulfobacterales bacterium. Lineage (GTDB taxonomy): Bacteria > Desulfobacterota > Desulfobacteria > Desulfobacterales > SKZT01. Next base: position 1,684,692 of record CAXXIG010000001.1, on the reverse strand, counting down.
ATCTCCAGGGTCTTCGCGTACCTTTCCGCGTCGGCGTCAGCCCCGATGTCCACGGGGTTGCGGCGGGGCCACGGGCAGGGCAGAAGAGTATCTATTTTTTGCACCGTTTCTTCCGAAATCTCGGCCAGGCGTCCTTTCTTGGCCGCGAGAGCATCCACGGCCAAAACCCCGATGGCGCCCCCGTTGGTGACGACCGCCAGGCGGTTTCCGCCCACGGTGGTGGCCAGGGACAAGGTCTGCACGGCGTCGAACAAAGCGTCCAGATCGTTGACCCTGAGAATGCCCGACCTTCTGAACACCGCGTCGTAGACCGCGTCGGAACCAGCCATGGCCCCGGTGTGGGACTCCGCCGCCTTGGCGCCCTCGGGCAGACGCCCCCCCTTGACCACGATAACGGGCTTGAGCCTTGCTGCCGCCCGGGCCGCCGACATGAACTTGCGGGCTTTGCAGACCTGCTCCATGTACAGCAGGATCGCCCTGGTCCGGCCGTCCATGGCCAGATAGTCCAGCATGTCGCCGAAATCCACATCGATGATGTCGCCCAGGGACACCAGGTGGGAAAAGCCGATGTTTTTCCCGGTGGCCCAGTCGAGGACCGAGGAAACCAGGGTGCCGGACTGCGCCACGAAGGCGAGGTTTCCCGCCTGGGGGGCGGACCTGGCGTAGCCCGCGTCGAGCTTCGCATACGGTGCCATGATGCCGAGCGAACCGCAGCCCACCATGCGAAGACCGTATTTGCCGGCGGCCTCCAGGAGCCGCTTTCGATACGTCTGGTTCTCGATGCCCCAGGGGGGGCTGAATCCGTAGGGCATGAGGGTCGCGGCTTTGGCGCCTTTGCTTCCGAACTCATCGAGGCAAGTCGGAATATCTTCGCGCGGCCCCGCCACCACGACCAGGTCGGGGGCGGACGGAAGCGCTCCGGGATTTTCGAAGGCCGGAATCTCCTTCACGGTCCGCTTTTGCGGATGGACCGAAAAGATCTCCCCTCCAAAGCCGCCCTCGACAATGTTGTTTAAAACCGTTTCGCCGTACCGCGCGCAACCGTTTTCCGACCATGCCACGGCCACGGACTTGGGCCGAAACATGTACTCCAGGTTATGGACTGTCATGTCTGTTCTCCAGATGTCGCCATATTGCTTGGCTTGAAAAAAGGGCCCATCGCGGAATTGTGGGAAAAGGTGCCTGCATGGCAACCAGACCATCCTGGTCTGGCTTGCCTTGGTTATCAAGCTGCGGCATACTCGCGATGTGGGGGCCAGAGCTGGAAGCTCTGGTTACCTTTACCGCTCCCCGCGAATCCACGATGAACCAAAAAAAGATTCAATCCCGGGAAACGCCCGCCGTTTCCCGCTCTTTCAGAAGTTTGCGCAGGATCTTTCCCGCGTTGTTTTTCGGCAGTTCGTCGATGAACTCGATTTCCCTCGGTGCAGCTGCCGTTCCCAGACGTTTTCTGGCGTACCCCACCAGTTCGAACCGAAGGTCGTCGTCGGGTCCCCTTCCCGCATGGAGGCATACGAACGCCTTTACGACCTGCCCGATCATGGGATCGGGCCTTCCCACAACGGCGGACTCCGCCACGGCGGCGTGCTCGTTCAGCACGGACTCCACCTCGAACGGACCCACCATGTGCCCTGCGGTCTTGATGATGTCGTCGTCGCGCCCCACGTATCGGAAAAAACCGTCCGGGTCGCGCAAGGCCAGGTCCCCGCTGAGATACCAGTCTCCGGCGAAGCATTTTTCGTATCGTTCCGGCTCACCCAAATATTCCCGGAACATGGAGGGCCACCCTTTTCGAAGCGCAAGCTCTCCCTCTTCGCCAGGTTCGGCGACGACCTCCACGCCGCCTTCCCCCGTTTTTCTCACAATGGCGGCGCGAATTCCGGGGATCGGCTTTCCCATGAACCCCGCCTTGACTTCAGAAGACGGCAGGTTGGCGATCATCACCCCGCCTGTTTCGGTCTGCCACCAGGTGTCGCGGATCGCAAGCCCGAGGGTCTTCTGGCTCCACGCGACGGCGTCCGCTCCCAGAGGTTCTCCGACGCTGAATATCAGTCTCATATGGCTCAGATCGTACTTCCGGAAAAAATCGGGCGCAAGCCGCATGAAGCGGCGAATCGCCGTAGGGGCCGTGTACCAGACAGTCACTTTCTGGCTTTCCAGGATGGAGAGCCATCGGGCGGGATCGAAATCCTGGGTATCGACGATATCGACCACGCCGCAGACCAGCGGCGAAACGATCCCGTAGATCGTCCCGGTCACCCATCCGGGATCGGCCGTGCACCAGAACACGTCGTCCGGGCGAAAGTCGAATACGTGCTTTCCGGTGGCATAATGGACCAGGACGGCCTCGTGGACATGGACCGCCGCCTTGGCCGGTCCGGTGGTGCCGCTGGTGAAATGCAGCAGGGCCATGTCCTCGGGATTCGTGGGAGGGATTTCGAAACGAGAGGCGGCCCGGTCCATGGCCTGGGAAAACGAAAGCGCGTCGTCTCCGATATCCGTCGCGGCATCGGTCAGCAAAATCTTCTTCAGACAGGTCAGGCGCTCGCGGTTGGGTTCGATCCGGCTCTTGTACAGTTTTTCGGAGGTGACCAGTATCCCGTCGCCCCCCTTTTGGATCCTGCTCGAAACCGGATCGGGACCGTAGGCGGGAAACAGGGGGCAAAAGACAGCCCCGTATTTGAGCGCGCCCAGGGCGGAAACGTAGAGTTCCGGGACCCTTTCCGACTGGACGTACACGCGTCCGCCCTTTTTCACGCCCAGGTTTTTCAGGACATTGGCGAACCTGTTCGTCTCCTCCATGAGGGCCTTGCAGGACATCTCGACGACCTCGTCGCCCTCTTTCATCCAGCGGATGGCGCATCGGTCGCCACGCTCCCCCTTCCCGTGCCGGTCCACGGCTTCATGGGCGATGTTCAGGCCCTTGCCACCGGGAAGACCGTCGAGTTCCCTGCGGATGTCCTCCCAGAAAAATGGTTTGAAATGCGCTTCGCTTTCGGAAACGGACATGTCTGAATCGCTCATTTTTTATTCAACCCCTCCACGAAATCCCCCACCGCCTTGTGGACCCGGTGCGCGCCCTCGCCCCCGACGATCACATGGCGGTCCATGTCGAACATGAGGTAGGATTTTTCCTCCGAGCCCAGCAGCTGGAAGATTTGCATGGATCCTTCGCTGTCCACCACGGGGTCGTTCAGGGACTGGATCACCAGGGCCGGTATTTTCAAAGCGCCAAGGCGCGGCTCCAGGGAAGCCATGAGGTGTTCGACCTCCCGGATTCCCGAAACCGGGTTTCTTCGATATTTGATTGTCGGATTTTCCGGCTCGATCTCGACGAACACCGGTTCCGCCTCGTCGGACCGGATTTTCTTCAGCATGCGGTTCCACGCGTCCAAGGCCGAGGCGAGCTTGGTGGACATGAACTTGACGCGCAAGGGGGAACACACGGTAAATACGCCCGCCACGTCCGGTATGCGCACGGCCAGATCCAAGGCGAGCCCGGCGCCGGTGGAAAATCCTCCCACCACCACCCGGTCGCGAAGGCATTTTGCGACCGCGTACCCCTTGTCCACCGATTCCCTCCAATCCGCGTAGGTCCGCTTCGCCAGATCTTCGGGGGACGTGCCATGGCCTTTGAGTCTCGGAACGTACACGGTGAACCCTCTGTCGGCCAAATACAGCGCAAGGGGGCGCACTTCGGCAGGCGCGGCCAGGTATCCGTGAATCAGCAGGACGGCTGGTTTTCGAAACGATCCCCGCACCAGAAAAGGCTTTCCCGCCGTCCGGTCCCTGGGGCTTTCGTGCGAGGAATAAAGCTCGAAGTCCCTTTGGAATTCTGCCACGGCCTCCCTTTGCAGCCGCCTGGCCAGCATTCTGCGAAGAACAAAGCCGGGCGTCCAGGCGCAGGGCCGAATCGAACGCTGGAAACGCTTCAACCCTTCCACCTCGTTGGCGATCACCGCAACCGTGTTGTCCACTCTGGACCGGTGGAAATCCGACGGGGTGGAAAAAACCTCCCGTTTTTTTACCAGCCTGCCTTTTTTGCGAACCAGGGCCTTCTTTTCCAGGGCCAGCTTGAGAAACTCCTCGTACTTGCCGTACCGGTCGTCGGTGAGAAGCGAGATCTGGTCGCTTCTCAGGCTTTCGTGAAAAAAGACCTCTTTTTTTTCCATGCCTCCCATGATGCCGCAGTAGACCCTTCTTCTCAAGTCCGGCTCCTTGATCTTGCGGAACGGATAGTGCTTCAGGGCGGTGGCGAAGAAATGGTCGTGATTCACGGTGGTCATGGCGTAGATGGCGGACATGTATTCGTTCATGATCTCGTAGGCGATCTTTCTCATGACGTGCCGGGAGGGAAGAAGATCGTCGAAATCGATCCGCCTTTCCGACTCGATGTCCTTTTGAACGCAGTCGATGCAGATGCGTTCCCGAAAGTCGATGGGCTTTCCGAAACGAATGTCGATGTCCACCCCGGAAATCAGCATGCTGCCTTCCGTCATAATTTCATCCACGGCCGCCGAGTCCATGCCCTCCACGAAACGCGAGGCAAGAGCGCTCAGGACGTTTTCCCTGGCCCGGATGGGATAATAGGTCACGTTGACCGGCACGATGCGGGTCCGGTTTTCCAGCACGGGCGCAAGGTCCGTAATGCCGAAAAGCTCCATGAGCCGTTTGGTTTCCTCGGGGGACTTTTCCCGCATCCTTTCGAGTCTCCGGCGGTAGAACTCGGCCCTGAGTCCCAGGGCGGCGGCTCCCGTGCGAGGGGCGTGCTTTTCCCCGCCGGGAGTGGAAATCACGAACCGGCCGTGCTCCAAGGTCTTCTTGGTTTTCACCATGCGTCCTTCGGGAAAGATGATCCACCCGGCCTCGGCCGTCAGAAGCGTCTTTACGATCAGACGGTCCCGGTCCGGGTCCTTGGTGGAGACCGCCCCCACCAGATCCAGAAGGTTCGCCAGGGCGCCCTTGAAAAAGACCGCCGCAGCCATCGACCAGACTGGCTTTCCGGTCAGCTTGTAGATCTGGTACGGCAAAAGCAGCGTTTCGATCCGCGTGAAATGGTTGATCGCGAATATGTTGGCGCCGTCGGGAATATTTTCGGCCCCGTGGACCCTCACCCTCGCCCTGGACAGATTGTACAGGGTCTTGATCGCCAGTCCGGTGGTTCGGTATGCGTAATAGTTCATCGCCGTGCCTCGTCAAGGAAAACATAGACCAAGATCGTTGACATAATTTATTAATATCATTAAGATAGCGTTTTTTCATTAATTATTTCGTGTTTTCGGAGGCAGGCGTGTATTCCAAAATACTTATTTTGCGTTTTCCAATCGATTACGTGCACAAGCCCATCGTGTGCGACTTGGCCAAGCACTACGACTTGACCTTCAATATTCTTCGAGCCACCGTGCTGCCCAGGAAAGAGGGGCTGATGGTCCTGGAGCTTTCCGGCAACAAGAAAAACTTCAAGGAAGGCGTCAAGTACCTGGAAAGCCAGCAGGTGAAAGTCGAAAACGCCTCCCAGGAGATCAAGCGGGTGGACGCCAAATGCATCCATTGCGGCGCGTGCACCGCCGTGTGCCCGTCGGCCGCACTTTCCATCAGCCGGCCGGACATGCACGTGGTTTTCGACCAGAAAAAATGCACGGTCTGCGAACTGTGCGTCCTGACCTGCCCCACCAGAGCCATGGAGGTTCGCGCCACCAACACCCTGTTTTTCGAATGATCTTTCCCCAATGAGCGACATCGTAGCCGCAGCCGTCAGCGGAGGGGTCGATTCGCTGATGGCCGCGTTTTTTCTAAAGGATCAGGGCCTAAAAGTCGTGGGCCTTCATTTTGTCACCGGCTACGAACCGGGCCCCCCAAAGCACAAAGGTCCCGACGCCGATTTGGAAAAAGAGGATGCCGGAAAGCTTCTCGTAGAGCAGGCCCGAAGGAAAATCCAGCCCGTTTCCGAACTGCTGGACATTCCGATCCATGTTCTGGACGTAAGCCGCGAGTTCGAAACGCTCGTGGTCGCCAATTTCGCGCGCACGTACAGGAGTGGCAAGACCCCCAACCCGTGCCTGGTATGCAACCCGTCGATCAAGTTCGGCGTGCTTTTCGAGCATGCCCGCCGTTTCGGGGCGTCGCGCCTGGCCACCGGCCACTACGCCCGGATCGCCAAAGGCGAAGACAACCGCTTGCGGCTTTTAAAAGGCGTGGACAAGGCCAAGGACCAATCCTATTTTCTCGGCTTCATGACACAGAAACTGCTCTGCAGGGCCTGCTTTCCCCTCGGCGACAAGACCAAGGACGAGGTCAAGCGCTTGGCTGAAAAAAAAGGCCTCTCGCCGGCCGTCGAACCGGAAAGCCAGGACGTCTGTTTTATCAGGGAAGGGTCCTATGGCGATTTCCTGTCGGAAAAATTTTCTCCGGAACCGGGCGAAATCGCGGATACCTCGGGAAAGGTCATCGGGGAACACAAGGGGCTGCATTTGTTTACCATCGGCCAGCGGCGCGGCATCAACTGCCCGGCCGCCGAACCCTACTACGTGGTACGCATCGACACGATGGCGAACCGTCTTATCGTGGGATTCAAGCGCGAACTGTTCGGCTCGCAATGCCGCGCGGTGGGTATCAACTGGCTGCAAGGCGTTCCCGAATCGCCCTTTTCGGCCAGAACCCGCGTGAGATACCGGCACAAGGAAGCCGAATCACGGGTGGTCCCGACCGGCGAAGACACCGCGCTGGTCCGGTTTGAAACGCCCCAGGAGGCGATCACGCCCGGGCAGGGCGCGGTTTTCTACATCGACGACGAAGTGGTGGGCGCAGGATGGATTGCAAGTCCCGACAATTGAAATTCTCGATTCTGACTCTCGGATGCAAGGTCAACCAGTACGAGTCCGAAGCCTTGGAAAAGGCACTTTCGGACAGGGGCTGCGCAAGCGTCGATCCGCGCAGTATCCGGGGAGACAGGCTTCCTCCGGAGCAGGCCCCCGACGTCTGCGTGATCAATACGTGCACGGTGACCCAAAAGGCCGCCATGCAGTCCCGGCAGGCCATCCGCAGAGCCATCCGGGCCAACCCGGACGCCGTGATCGTGGTCACCGGCTGCTACGCCCAGACCCGGCCGGAGGAGATCGCCGAAATCCAGGGCGTCCATTTCATACTGGGACACTCCGAAAAGCCCGCGATCGCGGACCTGATCGGTTCCCTTCCCGATGAAAAAGCGGCGTCCCCCAGAATCGAAAGATGCAGGACTGCGGATTTCAAAGTCTTCCAAGATATGCCCGAAACACCGGTGGCCTCTCGCACGAGGTCGTTTCTGAAAATCCAGGACGGCTGCGACCAGTTTTGCACCTACTGCATCGTCCCCCACGCCCGGGGAAGGAGCCGCAGCCTTGCTCCCGAGCGGGTGCTGGACAAAATACGGACCATCCGGAACGCGGGTTGCCGGGAGGTGGTCCTCACCGGCATTCACCTCGGCGCGTACGGAAAGGAGTTGGAGAAAGAATCCAGTTTATACGAGCTTCTTGTGAAAATCAGGGACCTGGACACCATCGACCGGGTCCGCATCAGTTCCATCGAACCCAACGAGCTGACCGAAGATATCGTCGCGCTGGCGGCCGACTGGCCGGGGTTCTGCCCCCATTTTCACATTCCGCTGCAAAGCGGCGACGACGGCGTTCTGGAAAGAATGCGCAGACCGTACACGAGGGACTTTTTCCGCCGCCTGGTCATAAACATCAAGGAGAAACTCCCCCACGCGGCCATCGGCGCGGACTGCCTGATCGGCTTTCCCGGCGAAACCGAGGCGGCGTTCGAATACACCCGCAGGCTCATCGAGGAACTTCCGGTCTCCTATCTGCACGTGTTCCCGTTTTCCGCCCGGCAGGGCACGCCAGCCTGGAAATTTCCCGGAAAAGTCCCGGACAGGGAGATCAAGGGACGGTGCGCCATCATGCGAGACATCGGCAACCGGAAAAAAAGGGGCTTTTACGAAAGCTTCGTCGGCCAGCGCCTCGAAACCCTGGTGGAGGAGCGGCGGGACCCGGAAAGCGACATGCTGCGAGGCATGTCCGCCAACTACATCCCCGTCTCCATGCCGGGACCGGACCCATGGAAGAACACCATCCAGGCCGTCGAAGTACTCGAAGTAACAAGAAAAGCGGGAAAACTGAAGGTCATGGGCAAGGTAATCGGGCACATCGCGGATTGTTGAGAATAGGCGCGTCTTTGGTAACCAGACCATCCTGGTCTGGCATGTCATGGCTTCGACCGGATGGCCTATTCACGGTATCGGACCAGAGCTGTAAGCTCTGGTTACCTTTGCCGCTTATATCGAAAAGGGATTTAGCGGATACGCACTTGGTTTCAGAAATCCGCTATGAGTCGGCAATTTTGCGAGCTGGCCTGATCATTCGGGCAAACGAACTTTTTGGAAGAAACGAAACAACAACGAAAGCAAACTGTAAACAAGAGGAGGAGAACGCATGAGAAATCTGTTTCTGGCAACATTTCTGGCCGCCGGCATGGTGGCCGGGGGCGCTTCGGACGCTCCTGCGGATGCAAAGGCCCCCAGGGTCCAAATGAAGACCAACCACGGCACCATCGTCATCGAACTGAACGCCGAGGCCGCCCCGAAGACAGTCGAGAATTTCCTGGGCTACGTCAACGACGGCTTCTACGACGGCACCATTTTCCATCGCGTCATCAAGGGCTTCATGATCCAGGGCGGAGGCTTCACTCCGGACATGAATCAGAAAAAGACCAAGTCCTCGGTCCCCAACGAGGCCGACAACGGCCTGAAGAACGACCGCGGCACCATCGCCATGGCCCGCACCATGGACCCGGACTCGGCCACGGCCCAGTTTTTCATCAACACGGTGAACAACGACTTTCTGAACCACCAGGCCAAAAACGCCCGCGGCTGGGGCTACTGCGTATTCGGCAAGGTGGTAGAGGGCATGGACGCCGTGGACGCCATCGAGAACCAGAAGACCGGCAACAAGGCGGGACACCAGGATGTTCCGGTCGAAGCGATCATCATTGAAAAGGCGACGGTGATTTCGGGCGCGGGGCAGTGATTGGGCAAGCCTGGGTAAAACCCGGCAGGAAATTGCGATAGCAACCGGCACGGACCGGCATGGACCGGCATGGACTGCCCCTAACCCACGGGGAGGGCAGCTTGCAAGCATCTGAGCGATTTGCAACAGCGGAGTCTCTAACCATAGCAACCTCCGGCAGGCCGTCGTCGTAACTTCAGTCGCAAAACGGCATCTTTGAATGTCAAGCAACTTCCTTCGAACCCAAAGCCCGCGCGTGGATCTCGGAGGAAGTTGCCGCCATCTGAAGGTCGGGCCGAAAGCCGGATGGGACTTCTCGTTCCCACGATCCAGCGTCCCGTCAACAGCCCCGGAAGTCCCTCGTTCCCACGCTATAGCGTGGGAACGCACTTCGGGACGCTCCAGCGTCCAGTCATCCATACCGGGCCCCCTGTTTTTCGTCTCCCCTCCCACTGAAAATAATCGCCGTAGTTAAGTCCGTCTCCTTTCGGAACGCGAAAATTCATTTTCCCCTTTCACTCAACGTATGCTTCAACAAGGAAAGCCTGCTTTTATCCTTTTCGAACTTCGAGTCCTCTTTCAACTCGATTAGAAATGCCAACCCCAAGACATGAAATGTTCGCTCGGCGATTTCCATTGTTTCCGCGTATTCGACCAGATCTTCGTATCCCAGTCCGTTTTCCACGGAACCATGGACATCGAGCGGGCCGAAACGAGTCGAAAAAAGATGATGCCCCTTGGAGGAGAGCTTTTCCGAATCTGGCGCGATCATTTTCGCGTGCCCTCGATAACTGGCTTTCAAATCCTGAAGGCGTTGCTCGGGCGTAAGGCCCAACATCCATCGAATCAGAATCAAATCCACGCCGTCTTCGCCGCAGGCGGGATTGCCGGGCGTTAAGGATAGGTGGGCGTTGCCCGTGCTTTTTCGCTGCTGCCGAGCCCCTTGAAATCGACAACCTGTCTGCCTGGCACGGTATCCAACCCACCATTTTCTGGACGCAAGTCCCGCGTTGCCCCAAGCGTAGGGGGCGGGAAGCCTCGAAAAAAAGGTGGGTTGGATTCCGCAGAAAAACGATGCGCATTGGCTTCAAGGAAGTGAGAGGCAGCGCGAAAAGCAGATATTCCGCCCCATCTACCCTGGTACTCTGCGTTCCCGAACCAAACCCCGCGTTCGTTCGTCCGCTGGTGTTAGTCAATTTCGCCATCATGGCCCGAGCGAAAAAACGAAATAAGGTAATAAGGTTAGGGGGGAGAGGAAGCGTTTCCGTGCCACTAAGGTTGAAAAAACAAAAAATAAGGTTTTTTCCGATTTTCGCCTTCGAAAAGGCTGTTTTCAATGGATTTGGGGGGAGGCGTACGCGGGGCGAACGGGGTGGAGAGAATACCCTGTTTCTTAACCGTACAGTCCCGTTAGGGACGACAGACAATAGCCCGGCAATTCATTGCCGGGGTTGGCCCTCCGGTACGTCCCGAGTCCCGTTAGAGACGACAGAAACACAAACTCTGACAATGGGGCCTTTCTCCGGGTTTGCAAGAAACAGGGAATGCTCTCAGCGGGGTGGGCATGTTGGGGGTCGCTTACAGTCTGCTACGCTACCCGCCAACGCCGTCGAGATATTTCGGCGGAGCAAAAAACAGCGGGATTATCAACATGTTTATATACGGCACGGCACCTTTTTCGAAAATACGGCAGCCTAGCCCGTGCGCCGCCGTGGAAGGCGGCGCTATCGAAATCGCATGCCATTGTTCGGGACAAAACGCGGTGGAAATTTCAGGGCCGCTCCCCCGTTTTCCTCGCCCCGATCAGATGTTGATCACCTTGTCGGCCAGCTGCATGGCGGTGACGATATCCAGCATGTTGGTGGTTACGCCGACCTGCTTGGACTCCAAAAGGTTGAAGTGGTCCAGGCAGGTGCCGCAGACCAGGATTGTCAGGCCGTCCTTTTCGTAGGCCTTGAGATCTTCGAGCACCTCGGAGCCTTGGATGCAGAGCTTGACGCCGTTGTTGACGAACACCAGCCGCCACAGGTCCGGCCCCATTTCCTTCAGGGTGCGGATGTAATTGACCATGAGCTTCAAGCCCAGCTCGTCGTCTCCGAAACCCATACGGTCGGTGGCGCACATGACCATGATTTTTTCCGCGTCCTCCGCCGTTTCGACCTTTTCCTGCTTCTGCGCACGGGGTTGCCCGTCGCTCGTTCCGACAATCAGGTAGTCCTCTCCGTCTTGTTTCAGCTCCGTCCGATATCCCTGGGATTCCAGAAAGCGCTGCACATTCTGCTGAGAAGCCATATTGTCTACCACGACCTGCACAGTTTCGGGGTTTTCCTGGTCGATGGCCGCCTTGGTTTGCAGCACCGGGGCGGGACACGCCAGTCCTCTCGCATCGATTTCCTTCATTGCATCTCCTCGCGTTTTTTCCCTTTTCTCTGTTTTCGTTTCGTATTCTCAGGCGACTCGCGAAGGCCCCCCTTCACGCCACCCATATTTTTTCTTCGACGGCGCCCAGGACTTCGCCGATTTGCGCCGCATCGGAAATGCCCGAATCCCGAAGGGCGTCCAGAAGAGCATCGGCCTGATCGGCGCCGACCACGATCAGCAGCCCGCCGGATGTCTGCGGGTCGGCCACGATGTCGCGCATGGAGCGCTCGGCGGTTTCTTCGAAAACGATCATGTACTCCCGGAATTCCCTGTTCTTGTAGGCCCCGGCGGGAATGAGGCCCATGTTCGCGAAGTCCACGGCCTCGGCGATAATCGGTACGTTTTGCGTCTCGATGCGAACGCCCGAGCCGGACCCGCAGACCATCTCGGCAAGGTGTCCAAGCAGGCCGAACCCGGTGACGTCCGTGCAGGCGTGGACATCGAACCGGGACATGACTTCCGCCGCGTCCTTGTTCAAGGCGGCCATGAGCATAGTCGTTCTTTCCACCAGATCGGCGGGCGCCATCCCCGCCTTGATCGCGGTGTTGACAATTCCCGTCCCGAGCGGCTTGGTCAGTATCAGGCGGTCTTTGAAACGAAGGTTCTTCTTGACCAGCACCTTCTTCGGATGCACGAAACCGGTGACCGACAGGCCGTACTTGATCTCCTTGTCCTCGATGCTGTGGCCGCCCACGAGAGCCACTTGCGCCTCGAACAGCTTGTCGATGCCGCCCTGGATGATCTGGCGCAGCACGGAAAGGTCCATCGTCTTGGCCGGAAAGGCCGCCAGGTTCATGGCGGTCTTCGGAATTCCGCCCATGGCGTAGACATCGCTCAACGCGTTGGCCGCCGCGATTTGGCCGAACCAGTAGGGATCGTCCACAATGGGCGTGAAAAAGTCCACGGTCTGAATCAGGGCCAAGTCGTCCGATATCTTGTAGACGCCCGCGTCGTCGGCGCGCTCCAATCCCACCAACACGTTCTCGTCCGTGGGAAACGACATGCCGCAAAGTGCTTTCTCCAGGTCCCCGGGAGGCAGCTTGGACGCTCACCCCGCACCCGCGACTGTTTCCGTCAGGCGAATGTTTTCAACCAATGCCATATTGTTTTATTTCCTTTGTCAATTGTGTAAGCTTACCGAAGGGTTCCTGAACTTTCGAACGGGCAGGACAAATCTTTGGCATGAAAAGTGTGCTTTTGCCCGCAAAACGGACACGGGGCGTTCAGTTCGATTTTCATGTCGAGCATTTTGTTGCCGAATTCGTCGGTCGCGACTCCGTTGTTTTCCAGGATCTTGAAGTCGGAGCTTTCGAAAACTTCGTTTCGAATCGGACAGACGAACATCAATGCAAATGCGTTTTTCTCCATGGACGAAATCCTTGCAGTTGCCAATTCAACATTTTTTCGGCCAGAACCGAATGCTCGCCGCAGTCGGATTCGAGCTATCGGTTTATTTAATCATTAATATTCGGTTGTCCAATATTGGAAAGAGGGAAAGGTCCATCGGGGGTTGGTTTTAACGGCGGCCGGCTTTCTTACCCAAGAGCCTCAATCATTCCCTGGATTCCGGGTCTCCGCAAGCTCCGCCCGGAATGACGGAGCAATTCTAATTTTGACGGGAATTCCATGCCGAAGAGGTTGCAACGACCGTTGGTAGCCAGACCATCCAGGTCTGGCTACCAACGGTAAAGGGGAGTTCCCTGACGCGACGAATCAGACCAGGATGGTCTGATTACCTTGAAGGCGCCAGAGACAACCAAAATTAGAACTGCTGCGGAATGACGGTGTTGGTCGGCCGACGTCATAACCAAAACCATCAGTCGCTATCGTCTTCGCATTCGGGCTTGCCTTTGTCAAGGGCGTCGAGGATTTCGAAAAAGCATTTTTTTTCGGCGGGGTCGAACCGTTCGTTCCAGTCGTAGGGATATTCGACCACCGAGGAGGCGGCGATGTCCATGCACGCTGCCAGGATGGAATCTCGCAGGCGGCCGTCTTCCTCCGAACACATGAATCGAACGGGAGGAATCAGCTCGCGCAAAGACTGAAGAAGTTCAGGCGAGGGTTTGTTTTTTAGAAAACGGGACACGAAGACGCGTACCATGTCGGCAGTCAGCACTTCGTAGCCCGCGATGGTGTTGATATGGGAAACGTGGTCCGCGAGGAATTTTTCGAGAATGGCAAGCTCCCCTTTTTGGGCCATGCCGTCGGCCCAGATCATTTCTATGAGAGGGATGACGTCGATCAGGTAGATATCCGGTCCCTGGATGCCGTGTTCCGCGAGTTTTTCCAAGGCTTCTTCCCGGGTGATGCTGATTTTTCGTGCCATGGGAACCTTCTTTCCTGCCCGCGAATGGGTTTTCGAATCGGTACTGCCTCCGGGCCGCGCGGGATCGGCCACTGGGCGGATTGGAAAAATATATACCGGAAGCTCGCGCAAGGTCAACGAAATATGCAGAGACGTGGCGTTGCGGATTGTCTGGACGGGGTTTGATTTTAATTTCAACCATGCCCTCTCCGCACTCGTTCCAACGCTTCGCGTTGGAATGCATACCAGGACGCTTCGCGTCCGCCTTCCGCCGGACCTTGGCCGAAACAGAAACCAACACTTCCGTACGCTTTTTTTCTTGATCATGGGATATGTGGAGGGTACAGTGAATTCAATGGTTTCGTCGCAATAATCGCCCCATGCCTGTCAGCTTTAAAGGGATGGTCCAATGCCACGCGAAATGAAACACAGAAAGGAAAAGCGGCGATGAGAAAGCGCAACAAGAAGGTCGTCAAGCTCTTCGACGACGCGGTAGAGGCCGAAAGAAAATTCGAGTTTCAAAACGCCAGGCACTATTACCGTAAAATCGTCGAAATGTACCCGAACTGTCCCGAGGCCGATATCGCGCGGGAAAGAATCCAGGACATGAACGAGCTTTCTCGGGAAAAGAGGATTTACCGAAGAATCCATCGCAACGCGCAGAGGATTCTGACGGAAATCGGGATGGATATATCGTCGAGCCCGGAGCTGATGGAAATCCTCCTGGACGCGGGCGCCGTGGATCTTGACAGCGACGAAGCCCAGCGCGCCCTGTACGTTCCGATCAAGGAAGGCTACCTGGAGTCCTGCCTCGACGACATTCCCACGGACATGGCCGAAGACCCCGGCGAAAACGCGTTCGGCACAGGCGCCACGCCGCCCTTTCTGCTCAGGCCCGGGCGCGACGACCTGGCGCCCGCCGACCGGGGCGAGTTCGAAAAGATCGTCAGGACCGCCGCCGACTACGCCGACAGTTTAGGCATTTTCAGCATCCCGGTGGCGACGGAAAAAGCCATGTCCGTCTTCGATTGCTCCCGGATGATGGGCGACCATTTTCCGGACTTGAAAATGACCTACACGCGAAACATGTCCGACAGCGAAACGAAGTTTTTCGCCCGCAAGGACGACTGGCTCGACGGCACCAGCCTGATCACGTCCCTGACCTACATGCCCAACATGGTAGACCCCTTTCTTAGAAGCGCCAGGGCGGGCAACAATCTTCTCCTGCTGGACTTGACCATCGCCGGCGCGACCGGCCCGGCCAGCCCCGAAGCCCTGCTCACCCAGATACACGCCCAGGTGCTTTTCATGATGATGCTGGCCCAGACGGTCAATCCGGGGGTCGTATGCGTACACGGAGGCATCCCGGATGTGTTGGGAATCGGCGGCGATCTGGACTACAGCGATCCGGGCCAGCCCCTCATCAATTCGGCCATGGCCCGGCTGAACCTCTGGGTGACCGGATTTCCGTCGGCCCAGTCCGGGGGCAGCACCAGCATCGTAAACGACATCGAAGCGGCGGTATTCGAATCGGCCCTTTCCAGAAACACTCTAAGAACCTACGGCGTTCATATCCTTCGCCACGCCATGGGCGCCCTGGGCAACCTCACCTATTTCAGCCTCGACAAGTTTATCATGGACTGCGAGAGGGAAAGGGAGTCCAGAAAGCTCTGGCTGAAGACCAGGCACGACTTCGTGGTGCCTCTTTATTTTCCGGAGGACGACAATGTGGTGAAGGGAATCCGCGAAATCGCGGAAAAGGGCGGCCCGAAAAACGCGGACCACACATTGACAAACTTGGACACCTTTCGCAGATGGCACGAAACCATCATCGAGGCCGCGCGAAGAAAGATGTACTATCCGGAATTGGAAAACACTGTCAGCAACGGCCTGAAAAACGTGGAACGGGGTTCGGAGGAAAAGGCCGCCACGCAGTTGCAGGATACCTTTATGAAAGCGTAAGGCTTTGCAAACGGGGGATTCGCCCCATTTTCTTCCGCTTGCAGATATGATAGGAATTAAAATGCTACGATAACAAAAATGGAGGAAACATGGCGAAGAAAATCGAAGAATTGACGTTCATGGACGACTACCGCTACGCGGACGATCACGAGTGGCTGAAGGTCGATGGAGACAAAGCCTTGGTGGGCATTTCCGACTACGCCCAGGACCAGCTGGGTGAGATCGTATTCGTCGAACTGCCCGAAATCGGAGACGAGTTCGCAAAAGGCGACGAGTTCGGAACCGTGGAGTCCACCAAGGCGGTTTCCGAGCTTTACATGCCCGTGGGAGGAAAGATCGCGGCGGTGAACAAGGCTTTGGAAGACAGCCCCGAGCTGGTCACAAACGAGCCGTACACGGGCGGATGGATCGTGGAAATCGAGATCGCCGACGCATCCGAGGTCCAAAGCCTGATGGACAAGGCCGCCTACCTCGAAATGCTGAAAGGATTGTAGCCATGAGATACCTGTCGCATACCGTCGAAGACGTGGAGGAGATGCTCCGGACAGTCGGAGCGTCCACGCTGGACGATCTGTTTTCGAGCATCCCGGCGGACTGCCGTTTTTCTGGCGAGCTGGACCTGCCGGATGCCCTCGCCGAGTGGGAGCTTTTGGAACGAATGTCCGGCCTGGCCGGGCGGACGGCTGCGTCGCCCGAATACAAGGTGTTCGTCGGAGCGGGTTCCTACAGCCACTTCATTCCGGCCGCCGTCTCCTACCTGATCGGCCGTTCCGAATTCTGCACCGCCTACACCCCCTACCAGCCGGAAATCAGCCAGGGGACCTTGCAGGCCATCTTCGAATACCAGACCCTGACAACCCGCCTGCTGGGCATGGAAGTGGCCAACGCGTCCATGTACGACGGCGCGTCGGCCCTGGCCGAAGCTCTTCTGATGGCTATCCGCATTGCAAAGGGCAAGAAAAAGACGGTGGCGGTCTCTTCCCTGGTCCATCCGCTTTATCGAAGAGTGGTCCGGACCTATTTCGATCCCACGGACTTTGCCATCGTGGAGCTGCCGGTTCTGCCCGACGGCACCACGGACTTGTCCAAGGCGGATGGAATCGACGATCTGGCGGCCATCGCGGTGCAATCTCCCAACTTTTTCGGGTGCGTCGAAGACTTGCAGGCCGCCAGCGACAAGGCCCACGGGAAAGGCGCGCTCTGCGTGGCGGGCTTCACCGAGCCCCTGGCGTTCGGCCTGATCAAGAGTCCGGGAAGCCAGGGGGCGGACATCGCCTGCGGCGAGGGACAAAGCCTGGGCATACCGCAATCCTTCGGCGGTCCAGGGCTGGGGATGTTCGCTTCGCTGGACAAGTACGTGCGCAGCATGCCCGGACGGCTGGTCGGCCAGACCGTGGACAAAAACGGCCAGCGAGGCTTCGTCCTGACCCTGGCCACCCGCGAGCAGCATATCCGGCGGGAAAAGGCCACGTCCAACATTTGCTCCAACCAGGGACTTTGCGCCACCATGTGCACCATGTATATGGCGTCGGTCGGAGGGACCGGAATCCGGCAACTGGCCCGGCTCAACCGCGACAAGGCCGAATACCTGAAGAACAAGCTGAAAAGCGCCGGAATCGCGATTCCGTTCTCTCGCCCCACCTTCAACGAATTCGTGGCCGCCTTTCCAGAAGGCTTCGAATCCAAATACAAAAAACTTCTGGAAAAGAAGATCGTGGCGGGAATTCCCCTGGAATGCCATTACCCGGAACTGAAGGACCACTACCTGCTCTGCGCCACGGAAACCGTCGGCAGGCAGGACATGGACGCTCTGGTCAAGGAGGTGACGTCATGACGAACATCGCAGGCGCAACCGGCCTGATCATCAACGAGCCCCTGCTCTGGGAGAAGGGAAGAAAAGGTCGCTGCGGCATTTCCATTCCCAGGCAGGACGTGGAATCCGCGCCCCTGGACGAGGAGCTTGCGGGCGAGGGCCCGGACTTTCCCGACTTGAGCGAAGTGGACGTGGTGCGCCATTTCACCCGGCTTTCCCAGTGGAACTATGGCGTGGACACGGGAATGTATCCCCTGGGGTCCTGCACCATGAAGTACAACCCGAAGATCAACGAAAAAGTCTGCGCCATGCCGGGGTTCGCAGGCGCGCACCCCCTGCTTCCTCCCGAAGTGTCCCAGGGGGCACTGCAACTGGCGTACGAACTGGAGCAGTACTTGAACGAAGTCACCGGCATGGACGCCGCCACCTTGCAGCCGGCGGCGGGCGCCCACGGCGAGCTGACCGCCATGCTCCTGTTTCACGCATACCACAAGAGCAAGGGCGAAAAACGCTCCAAGATTCTCATTCCCGACACCGCCCACGGCACCAACCCGGCCAGCGCCTCCCTGTGCGGCTACGAATCCGTCGGCGTCAAGTCCAACGAGGACGGCATCCTCTCCGTGGAATCCTTGGAGGCGATCATGGACGAGGACACCGTCGGCGTGATGGTGACCAATCCCAACACCCTGGGGCTTTTCGAGGAGAACATCAAAAAGGTCGCGGACATCGTCCACGGAAAGGGGGGCTTGGTCTACTGCGACGGCGCCAACCTGAACGCGGTCATGGGCATGGTCAAGATGGGCAAGATCGGCATCGACGCCATTCACCTGAACCTGCACAAGACCTTTTCGACCCCCCACGGCGGCGGAGGCCCCGGCGCCGGGCCGGTCTGCGTGGCGGAAAAGCTCGCGCCGTTTCTGCCCGTGCCCCGGGTGGTCAAGGACGGCGATATTTTCAACCTGAAGTACGACTATCCCGAGAGCATCGGCAAGATTCACACCTTCTACGGCAACTTCGGCGTTCTGATCCGCGCTTGCAGCTACATTCTTTCCATGGGCAAGGACTTGAAGACCGCGAGCCAGTGCGCCGTGCTCAACGCCAACTACATCAAGGAGCGGCTCAAGGACGTGTACCACCTGCCCTACGACCGCCCCTGCATGCACGAGTGCGTCTTCACAGACAAGCTCCAGGAGGAACACGGCGTCGCCACATTGGATATCGCCAAGAGGCTCATCGACTACGGTTTTCATCCCCCCACGGTCTATTTCCCCCTGGTGGTGCACGGCGCGATCATGATCGAGCCCACCGACACGGAGTCCAAGGAGACCATCGACCAGTTCGTCGAGGCCATGCGGGCCATCGCCAAGGAAGCCGAGGAAAACCCGGAACTTCTCAAGCAGGCCCCGACCAAGCCCAAGGTGGGCCGCCTGGACGAAGTGGCGGCGGCCAGGAAGCCGTGCCTGCGGGGATGATGCGATTCATGAAAACGGAAAACGAGAATGAAAAACCGGCCCGGCGGGTGCGAAAGCCCCGCTGGCTGACCATTAAATTGCCCACCGCCGCCGAATACGAGCTGGTGCGGTCCATGATCGGGGAGAACGAACTGCACACGGTCTGCCAGGAGGCCATGTGCCCCAACCAGTTCGAGTGCTTTTCCAACAAGACCGCCACGTTCCTGATCATGGGGCCGCGCTGCACGAGAAACTGCCGGTTCTGCAACGTCGCCCACGGTCCGGAGGGGCATCCGGACGAAAACGAGCCCCGGCGCGTCGCGAAAGTGGCGGCGAAAATGGGCCTTCGCTACGTGGTGGTGACCTCGGTCACGCGGGACGACCTTTCCGACGGCGGGGCGAGATATTTCGCGGAAACGATACGCGAAGTTCGCAAGGCCATCCCCGACGCGAGAATCGAGGTGCTCGTCCCCGATTTCCAAGGGGACGAGGACGCCTTGAAAACGGTTTTAAACGCGGGGCCGGACGTCTTGAACCACAACATAGAAACCGTGGAGCGACTCTACCCGACGGTCCGTCCCGGCGCCGACTACCGTCGCTCCTTGGAACTTCTCCGGCGTGTGGGCAAACACGCGCCGGAAATACCTGCCAAGTCCGGCATGATGCTGGGGCTCGGGGAACACGACGACGAAATCCGCCGGACCCTGTCCGATTTGCTCGGGCACGGATGCCGTTTCCTGACGCTGGGCCAGTATCTCCAGCCCTCGAAAGAACATTTGCCGGTCGAACGGTTCGTTCCCCCCGAGGAATTCGAATCGTGGCGCAAAGAGGCTCTGGGAATGGGGTTCCAGCAGGTGGCCAGCGGACCGTTCGTCCGGAGTTCCTACCATGCCAAGGATTTGTTCCAGGCCGATTGCGAAAAAAAAGACGAGACGAAGTTCGGGAAAATTTAGAAAAATCCCGACGTCCCTCGATAACTCCGGTCAAAAAGACAATTCGGGAAAAACGAATTTGATTTCAAGGAGGGACGAAAAATGAAAAAACTCGCAATCGCGGCATTATTGATCGGATTGCTGGCGGCCGGTTGCGCCAACACCGGATACTACAATACGCAAAAGGGAGCGCTGGCGGGCGCGGGACTCGGCGCGCTGGCGGGACAGGCCATCGGGCGCGACACCGAATCCACGTTGCTCGGCGCGGGCGTCGGCGCCTTCATGGGGGCCGTGGTCGGAAACGGGATGGACCAGGATGCCCAGCGATACAGGGACAGCCAGCGAAACTACGCACCCGAACCTTCTTACTATTCATCCGCCCCCCGACGTAACTACGCACCCGAACCCTCTTACTATTCATCCGCCCCCAGGCGAAGCCACGCCAACGGCCGATGGGTGAACGTCCCCGGCCATTGGGAAGGACCCGTCTGGGTCCCGAGACACACGGTATGGAGACCTTATTTCTAAACAAGTTACCAAACAAGAATGACGAGGGCGACTCGTTCCCACGCTCCAGCGTGGGAACGCGTGGGAACGAGAAGCCAATTCATTTTCCAGCTACCGGGACAGGCGTTTTTTTGCCTTGCCGTCCTCCGTTTAGGCCGATCACACCGCGTCTTCTTCCTCGCCGTCCGCACAGGGCGCCGTTTCGTCTTCACTTGCGGCTCTTACTGCCGCTTCTGCGGCGGCTTCCGCAGCAGCCTCCTCGAGCACGTTTTTGACGATCTTTCTTCTTTTGTCGTAATCCCCATAAGCGTCGTTGGCAGCAAGGCGGTATTCGCCGGAGGCCGACGGGCTTTGGATCCCTTTTCGAATCTGCGACAGGCGCTTGGCGACGTCGAACCAGAAAGGCGCGCCCAGCCCGATGAGGATGCCGGTCAGGACAACCGCCACGAGCCAAACCGCAAACCCGGCGGGATCCATTGCCGCAGTTTTGGCAATGCGAAGCCATGTCGAGTCCAACCCGATTTCATCTGCCTGAGGTTCCGAGGAAACGGCGCTTGTGGCTTGCGGCGAGCTTTTGCGTTCAGGTTTCAGAAATAGTTTTTCTTTGTTTGCCGCATAGATCGCTCTGCATTTGGGGCCGCTGGATTCCCAAACTCCGCGCGTGCCGCCAAACGGGCAATTGGGATAGTAGTCCCACCCGAAGGGCACGCCCTGGGTCGCCAGGAAGGCCAGGTCTTCTCGGGTGTCCAGCAAACGAACCTGGAGTTCTTCCCAGGAAACGGTTTCTTCGGACGGATTCTCGGCCTCCCCAGGCTGTTGCGATTCGGCCAGCTTTTTTTCATACCTGTCCAGAAATTCATCCTGGCTTTCGATCACCGCTGCGGCCTGCTCGGGGTTCAATCGGTAGGCATCGAAAATGCGAACCCCGTCGATGTTTGCAAACAACGCCAGAAAGATTCCGATTCCCAGCGACCAGGCGCTGGCGTACCGCTTGAAACTGGCCGAGACCGAGGCGCCTGCCTCCTCGAACTTGCGCGCTATCCGGTTGAATTCCACCTCGAGCCGTTCTTTCGCCGAAATCGAGGCTTCCTTCACCGATTTTGTCTGGGCCAGGCAGCGCAGCATGTACTCCAGGGAAACCTTTTCTTGAAGTCCGGCCCGTTTTTTGTCTCCGAGAAGCTGCCGGAAAAAAGTTCCGATACGCTCCAAGCGCCCCATCCCGGCGGCCTTGTCCCGGCCGAACAAGGCGATGAGGTCTTCGGTCTTCATCGTCGAATCCCATTGCGACCTCAATTGCTCCAAGGCCTCTTCCGTCGGGCTTTCCACCACCCGCCGGAAAAAATCCCAGCGTTCCTCCTCGCTCAGTCGAAGCGTACCCCTGCCCTTCTTTTCACCCAGCTCCCTGTCGAGGACCTTCATGACCTCGACCAGGTTCTTTTTCCTCATCCTGGACATCCGCAGACAGGCTTCCATGATGACCGTCACGACCGTGGCCAACGCCGCCATGGTCAAAACAAACGCCAAAATCGCATCCAGCAGTTGCATGGCTTCCCTCCATTATGTATTGTTATCTTAATATCCGATTTTAATTAAAACGATTATTTCCAACTTTGGCAACGTATTTAATGCTGATTATGACGGATTTTGGGGGATTTAATATCTTCGCGCCCTTCGTGCTCTTCGTGGTTGAACATCAAGGAATTTTACCACGAAGAACACGAAGGACGCGAAGGACGACCGATCTTAAAAAAAAAGCAACCCCAATTCGTTGCAACCAGACAACCATCCGCACAGATCTACATCTTTTCCGGGACCGAATATAGAACGAACCCAACTCGGCTTTCACCTTTCCGCCTCTTCCTCCATCCAGTCCAGGTATCGATGAATGGCGGAGGCCAGAAAATAGGGAAGGTTCAGAAGCTGGAATTTCTTGCCTTGCGGGGTGGCGGCCTTTTGCATTTCCAGCGGGCCGGCATACAACCTGATGGCGTATCCATGGGGGCACCTGTCCATGAACTGGTGCAAGGACCTGAGGCGGCCCGCTTTGCCCGACTTGACTTCAACGGGAATCACAAGCCCCTTGTGCTGCACGACAAAATCGACCTCGGCCGTGGACTGGCTTTTTTCCCGAACCCAGAAACATTGCTTTTTCCTGGTATTGGTTTCGGTCGCCACGAGTTCCTGCCCCACGATATGCTCCGCGAGCAAACCCCTGTAAAACGAATGAAGGTCGTCGTGCAGAAAATGTTTTTCCTGCAAACCCACGAAGTAATTCAGCATGCCGGTGTCGAGAAACTGGAGCCGAGGAGACTTCTTCATGTCCGGCACAATGGGGATTTCCACAGATGTCGATGGGTAGATCAGCTTGATCAGCATGGCCCTTTGCAGGGTGCGAATAGCTTCCCCCACTTCCCGGGACCGGTAGTTGGACTGGCCGAATCCGCCATAGACGATTCGCGTTCCTGCCGAAAAAGGGGCCGTTTCGATGCAATGGCGGAGAATCTCCGCCATGGCGGGAGTTCGTGCGTATTTTCCGACGTCGTCCTGGTAGGAAACCGCCAGAGAATCGTAGACCAGTGTCAACGCCGTGACATCTTCTTTTTTCAAGTATGCGGCAACCACTTCCGGCATGCCGCCGATCAAGGCGTATTTGTGAAAATGATTCATCAGCGGTTCGAGGGCGTAGACCGGCATCGGGACCATGTCGAAAGCCTCGAGCACGCTCTTCGCGCCCATGGCGTTCAGAAATTCCCGGAATGTCATGGGATGCATGAAATGGTGAAGCACACGCCCCACGGGAAAGCCGATGTTCTTTTCATGCAGGGCGATCTCCAGAAGGGAACCCGCCGCGACCACGGCAATCTCCGGCAGTTCTTCATAAAAATACCGGAGACTCTCGATCGCTTCGGGACAGTTTTGAATTTCATCCAGAAAAAGAAGCGTCCGGCCTTGCGCCGAAGAGGCGTTCGATACCAGAAGGATTGCCTGAAACAGGTCTCGCACATGCAACCGTCGGCGAAAAATGTCCGAATTGCCGGGAATTTCCAGGTTCAGGTAAATGAAGCGCTCGAAGCTTTCACCGAACATTTTGACCGCCACGGTCTTTCCCACCTGCCTGGCCCCTCTTACGACCAAAGGCTTCCGGTCATCGGAATCCGCCCACTGTTCCAGCCTGGACAAAATATCCCTTGAAAACATTGCCGATCTCCCAGTTTTTGTAACAATACAAGGGTAAAATTAGAGCTAATTTGTAATAAAGCAAGGGCAATCTTGCGGGCTTTTTGTAACGATCCAAAACATAACAGAGAGGGGCTTGGTTTTAACTTCGGCCTGTTTTCATCCAACAGTTTCGGTCGTCGCCTGGATTCCGGGTCTACGCAAGCTCCGCCCGGAATGACGGTGTTGGTTGGCCGACGTTAGGGACTTGGAAATAAAAAGTTATGCAAAAAATGCGCTGGATTTTGGTTCGTACGGGCCAAAACGCAGGCAAGATGGCAGATTTATTTGTTTCCAAGTCCCTTATAACCAACCCTGCAGAGAGAAAAGCATGGAGGCGAAAAAAAAATCAGTGCATGGAATAACCTGGAACCATCTGAAATCCGGCGATTGCAAAATGGCGGTCCGAGGTCAGCGCCTTTTCGATTTGCAGCTCTTTCATGATCACGAAACTGGTGCAATCCGCAAATGAAAAGGATTGATCCTTCCATCCGAAAAACCACTTCGTCGCTTTCTCGACACGCTCCGGGGTCATCCATTCAAGGGAGCATCTGGGGCTTGCGCTCGCCACGAAGACGCAAAGCGTCCTGGTATGCATTCCCACACGAAGCGTGGGAACGAGTTATAGTATCGCATCTTGGCCGCGGACTTTTTTTTTTACTGGACGACGGTATTTCGCCAGAAATTCTGGAATTCCGCCATGGAAAATCCGGTGGCTTCGCGCATGGCGTCGTCCATGCTTTTGCCGTCGGCCAAGGATTCCAAGGCGTCCACGAGGTTGAACATGGTGAATTCCTCGACGAAAAACCGGACCGCCGACAGGGCCAAAGCGTAGCGGTCGCGGACGAGCGCGGTGTCGCCGGCGATATTTCCGGGGAATTTTTGGAGGGAAGGAACGTTGCCGTTTTGAAGCAGGCCAGTCGCGATACTTTTCTTTCGCGCCAGCGTCTCCGGCGGGTCGGAGAGGTATTGGGCCAGTCCTTCGTTGAGCCACCAGGGGCACCTTGCGGACATCAGGTCGTAGATGACCGCGTGGACGTACTCGTGCTTGAGGACAGTCCTGAGCAGTCGGGGGTCGTACCCTGCGACCGGCACTTTGATCTGGCCCTCGTAAAGGCCGTCGGCCCATTCGGGAGAGTCGGTGATGTCCCGGAATTCGGAGCGGGTCACCAGGGTGACCGCGATTTGCCTCTTGGGATAGAGATACAGGCTCTGTCCGATTTCGAAGTAGGCGTCGCCGAGCATCTCCATGACGGTGTAGCTCAGTTCCGGATTGGATTCGCCGTCGAAGACGACGGAAAAATACCGGTCCGCCTCCACGTCCAGTTCTTCCCCCAAAGCCAGCTGCCGCTCCAGCTTTTCCAGTCGTCGTTTCAGGTTCTTGTCTCCGGACTTCAGCCGCAAGGCTTCTCGCCACCATTCGGCCGCCTGCTCCAGCTCGTTTCGCAAATAGGCGATTTCCCCGAGTTTCACGTGGGCGAGAAAGCTTCGGGGTTCGAAGGAAACGACATTTTGAAAGGCGAATTCGGCGTCGTCGTAGTCGGAGCGCATCATATGGCAGAGCCCGATTCCCAGATGCAGGTCGGGGTCGAGGTTGTCGTATAGAAGTCCCTGCTCGAAATATTCCAGCGCAAGGTCCAGTTCGTGTTTCGACAGGGCGTTCATTCCCAGGCTCTTGTATCCGTGGACGATATAGGCGCCGACCGCCGGGTCGCAGTCCGGCGCCCCGTAGAGGTCCGTCAGCGAATCCATGGCTTCGGCCCAGCGTCCGTTTTTGACCAGATCATAGGTGGAGGAGTCCATCTGCACCGGGGGCAGGACGAACTCTCTTTCAAAAACGATTTCGCAATTCCCGGTATCCGCCCATGATAAAAACGCGAGAAACATCGCGAACATGATCGCGGGCAGTATTTGCGAATTCAAAAGCCGATTCTGTTTCGTTTCCATCATCGCTCCGGTATACTCGCCTTGAAGAGTTCCGCATCGCCTTCGATGCTGTATGCGGGTGCCGATGCGGGCACGAGAAACGACTGGCCTTTTTCCACGTCGGTTCCGTCGCTTTCCGAGCCGAACAGCAGGCGGCATTTTCCGCTTGTGCAGAGCAGGATCTCCGCGCTTCGATCCGCCGACGAGACAAACCGGACCTGCGGTCCCAGTTTGATCGAGGACAGGACGAACTCCTCCGCCGGGGTCGGGTATATCCTTTCGCCATCGGGCTTTCTTTCCGGCTCGAGGACTTCGATGTCCCGGACCTCGAACCGGACCACCCGGTTCAGTTCGTCTGTATCGATGTGCTTGCTTGTCAAGGCGCACCGGACCACGTTGTCCGAAGCTCCCATGAGTTCCATGCCCAGGCCTTTCAAATATGAGTGGAGGCGTCCGGCCTCCAGAAAGAGGGCCTGCCCCGGTTCCAGGCGGATATAGTTCAAGAACAGGGGAGCGAAAATGCCGGGGTCCAACGGACCGTCGCCTGGCTCGTCCCTACCGGTTTTCTTGGCATGCGTTTCTGCGTGGATGTTGACCATCCATTGAAATGCGGCGTTTTCCACAGTCTTTCGGCTGGCGACATCCACGGCGTGTGCGGCCAGTTTTTTCATGTCGGCCACCGAAATCATGAAAAGGCTTTTGAAGAATTTGGAAAGCCCTGTTTCAATCTTGGAATCGGAGGGGTCTCGCACGGACCTTAGCGGATTGAGCAAGTCGGAAAAACCTTGATGAAGAACGGTCTCGAACAAATTCAGCATGTCCGGGATTTTCCGGAAGCCGCAAAGCGCGTGGAACGGTGTGATGGCGCAGATGCATTCTGGTTTTGCGCGGTCGTCCTTGTAGTTTCTTCTTCGGTGGCCCAGAGGGATCTTCCGGGCGTTCTCCCGTTCGAATCCTTCTTTCGCCATGCGGGCGTCGGGGTGGGCCTGGACTGAAAGGGGCTTTTCGGCGGCGAGCGCCTTGAAGAGAAAGGGCAGCTTTCCGTCGAAGCGGGCGGCCGCTTTCTCGCCCAGGACCTTTTCGGGATCTCTTGCGATGAATTCGGCCAGGTCCGGTTTTTCACCGTCGCAAAGCACCTTCGAGGGGGCCTTGGGGTGCGCTCCCATCCAAAGCTCCGCCACGGGCTTGTCCGACGGGGACGGCATTCCCAGAAGGTCCGGGATGGCCGTGCGCGATCCCCAGTCGTATTCCATGGTCTGGTTTTCGAGGAAAAGGACGTTTGCTCCGTTTTGGGGTTTCAATATTAGACGCTCCTTTCTTGTCGTTGCAGTTCCATATTCCTTTGTTCGCAAGCACCCCATGGTATTGCATTGCGATTGTTCTTGCAAAGGAAAAAATCCTTGGTTAGGGTGTCTTTTCGATTGGTTTTGCAAATGTCCGGGGAACACGGCAATTTCTTTCGTGCGTCGTGTGGGCCAAAACGTTTCGATCCGTGCGGTTGGTTCGGCGGATACCCACGCAATTCTCTCTCAAAGGCACAAAGATTGCCAAATAGGGTGCTTTGCGCCTTAACGCATTTGCGTGAGGATTTAAAATCTGCCGCACAGGTCCCAACTTTTCAAGGAGAATGATCGAATATGGGCAAAAAGCTGTTGTTCGTTATCGCATTGCTTGCCGTTTTGGGAATTTTGGCCGATGTCGGCCTCGATTTGGTGGCGCATGGGCTGGCCGAAAAGGAGATCGCAAAGTGGGTGTCGGAGACTCCTGCGGTGGAAAGGCTCGATTACGACAAGCTGGAGGTGGGGTTCCTGGGGTCGTGGTTTCGCTTGAACAACGTTTCGGCGAAAATAAAGGACCTGGATGAAAAAGTCCTGATCGACCGGGTGGAAATTCCCGAATACACCCTGGAAAAAAATGAACTGACCGAACTGCGCCTGGAAATGGATGGACTGAAGGTCCCGTCGGAGTTTTTTTCCGATGCGTCGGGGGACCTCGCCGAGGCCAAGGAAGGCGTGCATTACGCCGTGGCGGACCTGCGCCTGGTCTACGACTACGACCCCGGACCTCGAAGAATGGAAGTGAAGGACTTTTCGGTGGAATCCCGAACTTTGGGAGACGCCAAGGTTCGATTGGCCTTGGAAAATTTCGATCCGTCCGGCATTTCCCTGGAAAATCCCCTGGCGTCCATGCCTGCGTTGGCGGGTGTATCCATCGTGCGAGCCGAAATTTCCTACGTTGAACGTTCGGCCCTGAAGCGGATATTGAGGGAGCCGGACGGAACGCCGTCGGAGACGATGCGTTTTTTGACCCGGGCGGTCCGAAAAGAGATCAAGCGCGCCAAACAAGACGGCGCGTCCCCGAAAGTCGTGGATACGCTGGACAAATTCCGGCGCTTTCTGGACACGCCAGAAGAAATTCGAATCACGGCGTCTCCAGAGAGCCCGGTTCCTCTTGGACGCTTCGTTTTAATCCGAAAAGTCTGGGACGCCATCGATGTTTTGAACCTGGAGGTGGAATTGTGATCGCGCGCAGCGCGAACCCGGAGTTCCTTTTCGGTTCGTTGCTCGACTGGCTCGATTGGTTCCCGTGCTCTGCACGGGAACGGACTTTCTCTGAGCACTCCGCGTCCGTCGCTATTCGAACCCGGATTTTTTCCTCAAGTAATTTTGGGCGTCGTTGTTGCCGAGATCAGCGGCCCTTCTCATATCGATCATGGAATCCTGGCTGTTTCCCGCGCGAAGATAGACCCACCCCCTGGCGTAGTAATATGCGCCGTTCCGGGGTTCCATGGAGATGGCCTGGTCCAGCGCCGTCAAGGATTCCGCGTACCGTCCGGTTTCTCCCAGGGAGACCCCCAGGCTGTAGTAGGCGTCGCTTCGGTTCGGGTTCAGCCTAATGGCTTGTTCGTAGTACTTGACTGCGGCGGCGTCGTTTCCGTAGGCCGCAGTGAGACCGCCCTTGTCCATGTAGTAATCGAAGTCCTTCTTGACGGGTTTCTCCACCCTTTCGACATTTTTTCGCGTTTTCCGGGGGGCCTTTTCGGGTTCGGGTTCGGGCTCCGGTTCGGGACGCATCCTGGCGGGCCTTTCGTATGTCTCGGCGGTCTCTCCCGAAGGAGAAAGCGTTTTGAAATAGGAGACGATGTTCCGAATGTCCTTGATCTTCATGGACGTCTCCGCGACCATGCGCCCTTTTTCCAAGTCGAACGTGTACGCGAGCCTTCCCATGTCGGGCATGGGTCCGGGGGCTTCCAAGCCGGGCACGGAATCCTTCAAGGCGTTGAAATAGGCAGCCATGTCGATGTCGAATCGGCCCAGAGGGCCTCGCAAGGGACCGGCCTTGAGCTTGCCCGCCTGCAAGATCAGCTCGGCCAGGCGTTCGTCGTGGGGGGCGGTCAGCAAAAGGTCGTCCATGATGGTCATTCGCATCTGGTACATGAAAAGCTCCGGGTTTGTTTCCGCGCTCTTGCTCGTCTCGGGTCCCATCATTGCGGCGGGCAGCTGGATGTCCACGCCGACGGTTGGATATCCCGAGACCATGGTGTCCTGGGTCCTTCGGAACATGGGCTCCTGCTTTCTCCCGGTGCGCTTTTCCATCATCTTGCGAACATTTTCGCTATAGTCTTTCAGCCAGGGGAGGTAGACCGCGTCGAAAAATTGCGGGGAACTCTTCGCGCTTTTCAAGACGCTGATCGATTCGAAGCTCGCTCCTGTGATGTCGTAGCTCAACCCCCCGGCGGTCTCCCCCGTGAAATACTGGGCGATGGAGGAGATCTGTCCGAAATCCAGCCCGAGCTTGGCGTATGTCTCGCCGAAAACCTTGTCGATCAGCTCCACCATGCCGGCCAGATCGAAGCTTCCCATTTTAAAAGTCACCTGGTGGGCAGGCGTGTAGTCGTTGAAAATGGTCCGGGTGGTGTTCGGCGAAAAAAGTCTTGACAGGTCCGTGTTTTCCAGCGCGTCGGCCTCCATGGCGGCGGCCGCCGCATTGGAGGTCAGATCGAAACCGATGAGAAAACTGTCCAGTTGAGACACGGCGTCCAGCATGTCTTCGAGCATGGCCCGCATTTCCTCGGGGGTGAATTCCATTGATTCGCCCGAGGCGGCATTGGGTTGTGTTTTCAGATTCATCAGCATTTGCTTGATCTGCTTGTCGCTCTTTTCCACCAGCTGGCTCGGGAAACATTCGATGGAAAGGGTGCGCTGACCGGTGATCCTGGAAGCCTCGTCCAAAAACTTTTCCTGTTGGGCGGAAAACGACGCAGGCTGGCCGGGCGGAATGGTCGTCAGGTAATAGTCGGGGCCTGACGCGGCGTTGACCATGTTCTTGAAGTTGTCGTTGGGCCGGACAAATGGGATGAAAGCGGCCGCCACCGGTGCCGGTTCCTTCGCAAGGACGCCGATCACAATGGAGCGAGCCGGGTCGATCCAGTCTCCCCCTTGCAGCATCCCCCGGAGCATGGCAGTGGGAGACTGCCCTCCTGCCTGGTCCGACGTTCCCATAAGGTCGTCGATGATGTCCAGCGTGGCGTTTATCTTTTCGATTCTGACAACCACATCCCAAGGCTGCCCGCCTTCGGAGGTCTGGGCGGCGACCTTCGCGGAATCGACGGTCGCAAGCGCCAATGCGACGATAAATACCAGGACGACGGTTTTCATGGGACTTTTATTCATGTTTTTCTCCTATGGCTCGCGGTCCTTTTCGATCTCCAATGTTTTCGTTTGCGAGACGCCGTAACAAACAAACCGGCCAGGATTGCACCAAAGGACAAGCAGGCAGGCAGATTTGTTTCTTTCCACGTCCCTATACGTTGGCTTTTTTTTCGATGACTGTACGCTGCCCAGCGCGACTCCCTTTTCGCAGCCCGGCAGCGTTTGCATTATAAAGACAATTTTGTTTGCGTGTCAAAAGAAATGTCGAGGCAACGGTATGCCGAGCGACTGCAAATACATAAAAAAAACGCAGGCGGAATAGGATACGTTACACTTGGGGTGATGAAAATCCCCCGGAATGGCGGATAATTTTTCAGCCGGTTTTTGTTCCTTTCCGGAGTGCCTGCTTTCGGTTTGCGGGGTTCGCCCGGACCTCGTATTTTCAAGATAGCCGTCATTCCGGCCGGAGCGCGCGCGGTTGTCGGAGGCACGAATTTTCGATTTCTCCAGCGGCCTTTTCGAGGATCGCCGTTTTTTGCCGGCAAGCGCGCGCGGAGAGCCGGAATCCAGCTGTTTTATCGGCTCCCGGGGTACATACCGCTCCGCCCGGAATGACGATTGCCGGGACGATAGTCCCTGAAAGTGGCCGATGTTAAAACCAAGCCCCGGTTCGGAGATTTTCGCCACCGTCTGCCGCCGCGCCGCCGGGACTTGAACGGAAGCCTGGATTCCGGCTCTCCGCGCGCGCTTTCAAGTGCGACGCCGCCGGATTTCAACGGACTCTCGCGCATGCGCGGAATTTTCGCCCGACTCGGGAAACGCGCGCTCCGGCCGGAATGACGGGGCACGGAAATACCTGAGCAGGCACCGCAAAGCCGGAACAAATTTTGGAGGAAATTTCATACCGAAAACCGGATGATTTTCATCACCCCACGTTACACCTGCTCCCACCAAATCCTCTCGAACCCCAGCGAGACGACCGCGAACCTTTTCAGTCTCAGGTTCTTGTATTTTTCCTCCAACGCGTCCCCGTAGCGTTCGAGCTGTCGGCGGGCCGACTCCATCCGATCCACCATGGGGGGCAGTGCGCGCAGCTCGTTGTCGGTCAGTTCGGAGGCCTTTTCTCCCGTCAGACCGGCATCGCCGAGTTTCACGTATTTGAATTCAATCAACAGATCGTGGATTTCGAACCGCCGCATATCGGGGCGCACAATCATGGTAAGGTCGGCGTATCCCCGGCCGATTTCCTTCTCGGAATCCATGACGTAGAGGATGTCGTTGTACAAAAGTGTCAAAAAGGCGGTTTTGACAGTCAGTTCGTTCGCCCATTTGTAGTCGGGATTGTGGAACACTCGAAAATATCTTTTCTCGACGAATTCGCAAAGCGGGGCCATTTCGCCCTTCGAACCGAGCAGGCCGGCCGCCTCCCTGCCGTCGTCCCGCTCGGCGGGTTCCGGCAGAAGCATGCGCTGGATTCTGTGGACATAGAGTCCGCGCATGACAAGGTTCGGTACCCGCAGTTCCAGCTTGCCGTCCACGCGCTCCCCTTCGATGGTGAGAACGCCGAAATAATACAGGAAGGACGCCAGAAAATCATGGTCCTTGCTGGTATCGTCCAGCATCTCCCTTATGCCGAACCGATCCACGATGTCGTTGACTGCCGTGTGCTTTTTGCTCCGGGCGATTTCGAGCAGCATCTGGCGGCCTCTCGGAATGGATGCCGCATACTCCAGCTTGGCTTCGTCCGTCGCCAGGTTGGCGTCCAGCATCTTGCGGGGAAATTGACCGGATTTCTGAAACATTTTCAAAAAATAGAGCGCCAGAGTGGGATTGTATATGCGCTGGGCGGATCCCGGCGCGAAGGTATATCCGTTGTAGTATTCCCGCATCAACGAAAGGGCTTCGTCGGCTTTTTCGACCCCGATGCCGCATTCCTTTGCGGTCTGTCTCAGCAGCTTTTCTGTTTCGGCCTCGGTGAAACCGCAAAGGTCGTTGAATTCCGGATAGAGATAAATGTTCTCCGCAATATTGAACCCGCTGGTCATGTCGCTCATTACCACCGGCGATACTCCGGTTATGAAAATCCGGTCGATTCCCCCCTGCCCGGCAGCCGACTTGACCGCCTTGAACAGGGTTTTCAGAGGCCCCTTCTCATGGACCAGCATGCTGTAATTGTCCTGCTCCTCGCGAACGCCCATCATGACCTCGTTGGCAAAATTGTCGTATTCGTCGATTAGCAGGTACAGCGGATTTCCGCTTTCCCGGACGACCGAGACAAGGTTTTTCAGACTCGACAGCGCGTCTTCCTCGTGAATCTCGATTTCCGATGACAGCTTTTTCTTATAGAACCTGCTGAAATCGGAAACGCACGAATTGACATGGCTGTGCAGCGCGCGCCGGATTTCATTGCGAGTCCCGGTGGAATCGACGCACGAAAAATCCAGTTGAAGAACAAAGTATCGGTTTTTCAACGCCGTAGGGGCCTTTCCGACGGCCAGCTTCCCGAACAATTGCTTGAAACGGTCCTCCTTGGCCAAGTCGTAATAGTCCCGCAATACGGAAAGAAGAAGGCTCTTTCCGAAGCGCCGGGGGCGTATGAACAAAAGGTATTTTCCGGCCTCTTCCAATGCGGGGAATCTGTCGGTCCTGTCGCAATAGAAGTAGCCTTCGTTCATGACCGACTCGAAGTCGCTGATTCCGTATGGAAATTTCATTGTCCCACTCTATATGGTTGACGCCAAAATTACACGGAAGCCACAGACCGATTCTTCGAGCTGAAGCCGACCCGTTCACTCAAAATGAAATCTGTCTCTACATTCTATGTTTGGAGACAACCATTTTGCAACCGGAATTTTTGTTTTTCCAGACAGGGACGGGCGTTGAAAAGCTCGGAGCTGTGCGGGACGGACGAAGGACGCGGAGCGTGGGAACGAAAAGGACAAAAAGGTTATTAAAAGGCTAATATTGGTGGAACCATAGGACTGCGCCCGGAGTGCGGGACGGACGCAGGTTAGGGTATGTTTGACATGTTTGACTCGCGACTACTCCTGTGGGCTGTACGTCCGAATTGAATTGATCTTGGCCAGATCGTGATAGGTGTTGATGTTTTCGCCGCTGTCGTTCTTCTCGGTGAGCCGGACGAATTTCTCGCCGATGAACATGACAGCCTGCTCGTAGATTCTTCCCTCGTTTATCTGAAGCTTCACCCCCTTTCTGAGTTTGCGGGACATGGTCCCGTGAACAGGCATTGAAGCGTACTCCAAAATTTTTTCCCAGGTTGACAGCATATTTTCTCTCCTTTAAAAGCAAGCTTTGTCCTTTTTTAAATCCCTATGGAATCCCTCGAATTCGGTTTCAGTTGGCAGATGGCAAAGGCAAGCGTTGCTCGACGAAATCCTGCACCAGTCCTCCGATCTCCAGAAATTCCCGCACGTCGTCCGAAGTCGGCTCCTCACGAAAATAGTCGCTCAGAGCGCATATTTGCTGAAACCGATCCATTCGCGTCAATCGTTCGGACAACGACTCGTCGACGTCTTCCACAAGGCGGACCGCATCCACCAGGTCGGTGAGAGTATGGTTGTCCGGAAGGCGGTGGTGGTAGAGCAAAAATCCCATGAAATGCTTCTCTATGGCCATCGATACGATATTGTAGAGTATCTCCGGAGTGAACACGGACTTTCGTTTCCGGCTGCCCGCCACCGCTGCCCGTAAAAAACGGTCTCCGTCGTCCATGTAAAGGCGCCATTCGTCATCCATGCTTGTCATTGCCAACTCCTTTCATGCAAACAGTGTGAGTTTATTGTTTGAAATCACAGTGATGCAATGTCCTTGCCATCCCCTTCGCGAGGCCTCCGTAATACAACCCAACATACTGAAATCAATAGGGATGCAACCGAATACCCATGCTGTCGCGCTTGAATACACGGGGCAAAAACTTTTCATTTTTGTTTTTTATTTCCATAATTTTTACATAAATGTATTTTTCAAAACGCCATGCCAAGGATGACGGCGAAGGTCCCCATTTGCCCCTTCTTTGTCGGGCCGTACGCCATCGGCAACGAATTTGCCGACGAGGAGCGCCTGCAAGGCACTCAAGGGCTCTGGCCGGGAATGGATCGGACGAGAAGATTGGGACCGCCGGCGCCGTCACCAGCAGTTCTCATTTTGGGTGTCTCCGGCGCCTTCAAGGTAACCAGACCATCCTGGTCTGGTTCGACGAGCAAGGAAATGCCCCCTTTCCGTGGGCATACCAGACCAGGATGGTCTGGTTACCTTGGTCGTTGCAACCTCTTCGGCATTGAATTGCCGTCAAAATTTGAATTGCTGCGTCGTCACAGTTCCGCTTGACAACGATTGTCTCAATCGGTACAGTTCTGAAAATTCAGTTCGCCGGTATGCGCTTGTTTGAGACATGTGAGGCATGTGGGGCGGACGATACGCAGTCGTTACATCCGAATTCAAACTTGGGGGAGCTTATGAATCTGATCGATTCCGGCCTGATGTTAGAGCCATGGAATCCGGGGATCTTCGGCTTGGGAATCTATGCGGCGGCCGTGCTGGCGCTGATAGCCGGAATGCTTTTCGTTTCGTCCTATATAGGAGGAAGGAAGGAAAATCCCGACAAGCTGAGGCCTTACGAAAGCGGCATCATTCCGACAGGGGCCGCCCGGTTGAAACTGCCCGTTCCGTTTTTCCTGGTGGCCATATTCTTTCTGATTTTCGACGTGGAGGGTGCGTTCATTTTTTCCTGGGCGGTGGCTGCGGAGCAGGCGGGCTGGGCCGGTTGGTTCCAGATGACGTATTTCATTTTCGTCCTTGTGCTGGGACTGGTTTACATCTGGAGGAAGGGAGGTCTCGAGTGGGGTCCCGATTCAGCCAAAAAATAGGCGCGACGCTCGATTTGGTTTCGAACCCGGTGGACACTGTGCTCAACTGGGCGCGGGCGCGGAGTCTTTGGCCGATGTTTTTCGGCTTGTCCTGCTGTTTTGTGGAGGAGGTCACGGCGTTCACGTCGCGATACGACATCGCCCGATTCGGGGCCGAGGTATTGCGGCCGTCGCCGCGCCAGGCGGACCTTCTGATCACGTCTGGCACCATATTCAAGAAGATCGCGCCGGTGGTGCTTCGCCTGTACGAGCAGATGGCCGAGCCCCGCTGGGTCATTTCCATGGGGTCGTGCTCCAACACCGGCGGCATGTACGATGTCTACAGCGTGGTGCAAGGCGTCAACCAGATTTTGCCGGTGGACGTCTACATTCCCGGCTGTCCGCCGCGCCCTGAAGCGGTGCTCAAGGGCCTGACCATGCTCCAGGAGAAGATCGAGGCCGAGGAAAGGCCGACCAAGGCCCTATTCAACCTCGGCGGCATCCAGGGCACGACCACCTCGATTCTGATCGACGGCAAGACCAAATCTCGCGACCCGCGCGGCCCCGGCATGGACAACACGGAAATCCGGGGCACCTCGGTCACGCCCCCGTATTTTTCCGACAGCCGTTCCGACGGCATGTGGGCACCGCCCGCCGCCAAAGTCGAACTGACCGCCGGGGAACAATCCGTCGCGCGCGCGTTGCAGGAGAGGTTCGGCGATGATATCAAGCCCGCCGAAAGCACCTCGGACATGCTCACGGTCCATGCGGCGCCATCCAAAGTCAAGGAGGTGCTGGCCTTTCTGAAAAGCGAGGCTTCCCCGAAATTCAAGCGCCTGGAGGACCTCACGGCCATCGACGAATCGGCCAGAAGAGACTGCGGGCAGTATTCCGACTACACGCTGGTTTACAGCCTCATGTCGTTCGACAAGCCTTGCCGGGTAAGGATCAAGACGCCGTTGTCCGGCCAAGAGTCCCCGTCGGCGGATTCCGTCCTGGACATATGGCCGTCGGCCGCCTGGTACGAACGCGAAGCCTACGACATGATGGGAATCCGTTTCAAGGGCCATCCGAACCTGAGGCGCATTCTCATGCCGGACCACTGGGAAGGCCATCCTCTGAGAAAGACCTATCCCGGCCGGGCCACGTCCATGCCGCCCTACGTGCACGAGGACGCCAGAAAGCTCCAGCCAAAGGACGCCGGGCTTTTCGTGAAGAAGCAGGGGGGTCCCCCGGAGCTGATCGTCAACATCGGCCCCCACCACGTGAGCACCCACGGCCTGCTGCGATACATCGCGTCCATGGACGGCGAGACCGTCAAGGACCTGGAGATGGAGATCGGATACCATCACCGGGGGGTGGAAAAGATCGGCGAACGGCAGAATTGGCTGCAATTTCTCCCCTACACCGACCGGGTGGACTATCTGGCGGGAGCGGCCAACAATCTTCCCTACGTGCTGGCGGTCGAAAAGCTGGCGGGAATAAAAGTGCCGGACCGGGCGCAGGTTGTCCGGGTCATGCTCAGCGAGCTGTTCCGCCTGAGCAACCATCTGGTATTCTTCGCCACCATGGCCCACGACGTGGGCGCCATGGCGCCCAACTTCTACACGTTCCGGGAACGCGAGATGATCCTGGACATCGTGGAGCTGATTACCGGCGGACGGCTGCATCCGTCGTGGTTTCGATTCGGCGGGCTCGCCAAGGACCTTCCTGACGGATGGAAGGAGAAGATCGACGATTTTGTCAAAATCTTTCCGGCTCGGCTCGCGGAGTACGAATCTCTGATTACGAACAACCCGATTTTCAAGGCCAGGACCAAGGGCGTGGGCAAGATGGCCTTGGACGACGCCATGGACTGGGGAATCAGCGGACCCAACCTGAGGGCCTGCGGCCTGGACTGGGACCTGAGGAAGAAGTTTCCCTACTCCGGGTACGACTCGTTCGATTTCGAAGTCCCTGTAGGTTCCGAGGGGGATTGCTACGACCGCTACCTGGTGCGGGTGGAGGAGATGCGCCAGAGCCTTCGGATCATCGAGCAGGCGGCGTCGGGCATGCCTCCGGGCAGGTACGTGACCGACGACTACCGCTACGTCGTTCCCGAGCGCTCCAACATGCTCAAGGACATCGAAAGCCTGATTCACCATTTCGTAAATGTCACGCGGGGACCCAAGATCCCGAAGGGGGAGGCGTACGCTTCATGCGAGATCCCTCGGGGGGAGCAGGGATACTACGTTGTCAGCGACGGGCTCGGATACGCCTACCGCATGCGGTTGCGCACGCCGGGGTTTGCCAACGTGCAGATACTGCCCAAAGTGGCCAGAGGTTGGAGCCTGGCGGACTTGATCGCCATCATCGGCTCGTGGGACTATATTTTGCCGGACATCGACCGATAGAGTCGAACCGACAGGACAAATTCGCATTTGGAACATTGAAAATATAGAGCGCAAAATGATCCCGACCGAGATAAAAAAATCGTTGCAGGAAAAAATCGACGCCGCGCCCCACCCCAAGGAGCTTGTGGTGGACGTCATGATGGCGTACCAGGACGTCTTGGGATACTTGAACGACGATGCGGTGGAGGAGATCGCGGACATGCTGGGCATGACGCCCTTGCAGATCGACGAGCTGGCCACGTTCTACACCTTCATATTTCGCGAGCCCGTCGGAAAATATGTGATACATATCTGCGACAGCGTCGTCTGCTGGCTCGACGGCTACATTCCCATTGCGGCGTACCTGTCGAAAAAACTGAAAATCGAGGTGGGGGAAACCACGCCGGACGGTCTGTTCACGCTGCTTCCGGTCTGTTGCATCGGCTATTGCGACCGTGCTCCCGCCATGATGATCAACAAGAAGGTCTACGGTTTCCTGACGCCCGAGAAGATCGATCAAATTCTGGATGGGTTGTCGTCGGAGGAGGGAGCCTGATGCGGAGTTTCGCGGACCGAAGCGCGCCGGCGGGTTCGCTTCCGATCCTTTCGGCAGACCGAGCCGGAGCCATTTAACAAGGACAACGCAGAGAAAGAATGTACCCACAAGTATTGTTGCAAAACAGAAAGCCGGACCGAATCGCCACCATCGACGAATACCGAGCCAGCGGCGGCTACAAGGCGTTGGAAGACGTGCTCAAAAAGCACACCCGGCAGGAGATCCGGCAGAAGCTCGAAGAAGCCATGCTTCTGGGCCGC
This sequence comes from Desulfobacterales bacterium, assembly GCA_963674505.2. Lineage (GTDB taxonomy): Bacteria > Desulfobacterota > Desulfobacteria > Desulfobacterales > SKZT01. The sequence continues at coordinate 1,646,413 of CAXXIG010000001.1, read as the reverse complement.
GGCGGCGCCGCGTTTCCCACGAGCATAAAGCTTAAGACCGTTGCCGAGGACGCGCCGTTTCCCAGGTATGTGGTATGCAACGCCGACGAGATGGAGCCCGGCACGTTCAAGGACCGGGTCCTGATCCACGCCGACCCGCACCTCTTAATAGAGGGGATGATCCTGGGCGGGTACGCGATCCTTGCGGACCATGGCATCATCTTCATCCGCCCGGAGTACGAGAACGCGGCCAGGATTCTGGAGCGCGAACTGCAAGTGGCGCGCGACGCGGGGTTTCTGGGAAAAAACATCCTCGGGACCGGCTACAGCCTGGACATCATCGTTCATCGAAGCGGCGGAAGGTACATTTGCGGCGAGGTCACCTCCCAGATCAAAGCCCTGATGGGACAGAGACCCAACCCCAAGCAGCCGCCACCCTACCCCACCGAAAAAGGTTTATGGGACCTTCCCACAGTGGTGTCCAACGTGGAAACCTACGCCTGCATGCCCCACATCATGAGAAACGGGGGCGAATGGTTCAAAAGCCTGGCCCTGACCAAGACCGGGGCGGGCACGAAACTGTTCGGGGTGAGCGGCCGGGTGAACCGGCCCGGATGCTACGAGCTTCCCATGGGCATCCGCCTGAGCGAGATCATCGAGGTGCACGCCCAGGGGATGAAAAACGGCGCGAAGTTCAAGGCCTGCCTGCCGGGAGGGGCGTCCACGCGGTTCATGACGAAAAAGTACTACGACATCGAGATGGACTTCCAGACCCTCAAGGAAAACGGGCACCGCCTGGGCACCGGCGCGATCATGGTGTTCGACGAAAGCGTCTGCATGCTGGCGGCGACATTGAACCTGACCGAGTTCTTCGCCAGAGAGTCCTGCGGATGGTGCACGCCCTGCCGCGAAGGCTTTCCCTACCTGCGCGACCTTCTGTGGAGAATTGAAAACGGGGAGGGAGAGGAAGAGTTCATCCCGCAGATCAAGTCCATGTGCTCCCAGCTGTGGAGCGCGTACTGCGCTTTCGCTCCGGGCGGAGTCTCTCCCATCGAAAGCCTGCTCACGTATTTCGAGGACGAGGTTATGCAGCACATTTCCGAAAAGAAATGTCCTTTTCATTCCGAGAAGCCGGAAATATAGATATGCCGAAACTGATCATTGACGACCGGGAGATAGAGGTCCCGAAAGGGACGAAGGTCATCGACGCAGCCGAGAAGCTGGGGATCATGATTCCCCGTTTTTGCTACCATCCGGCCCTGGGGTCGGTGGGGGCGTGCCGCGTGTGCGCGGTCAAGTTCCTGGAGGGCCGGGTCAAGGGAATCCAGATGAGCTGCATGATCGACGCCGAGGACGGCATGGTGGTGTCCACCATCGACGAGGAGGCCGTGGCGTTCAGAAAGCGGGTGATCGAACTGCTCATGATCAACCATCCCCACGACTGCCCGGTCTGCGACGAGGGCGGCCACTGCCTCTTGCAGGACCTCACCGTGTCCGGCGGCCACGGACTTCGGTTCTACAAGGGAAACAAGAAGACCCATATCGACCAGGACCTCGGTCCCCTGGTGCAGCACGAGATGAACCGCTGCATCAAGTGCTACCGTTGTTCCCGATTCTACCAGGAATACTGCGGCTACTACGATCTGGGGGTCATGCAGATCGGTTCACGGGTGTATTACGGAAGGTTCCGGGACGGCGTTTTAGAAAGCCCCTTCGCGGGTAACCTTTCCGACGTCTGCCCCACCGGCGTGTACACGGACAAGCCCGCCCGCTACAAGGGCAGGCGCTGGGACTTCGAGCGGACGCCTTCTGTATGCATCCACTGCGGCCTGGGATGCCTGACCACCGCGAGCGCGCGCTACAGGGCGGTGGTTCGCCAGGAGGCCGCATTCAGCGAAACGACCAACGGCCACTTTATCTGCGACCGGGGAAGGTTCGGCTTTTATTACGCGAGCGATTCGGACCGGCCGAGGCAGGCCGGAATCGATGGCAGGCAGGCTTCGCTTGAGGCGGCCCTGGAATCCGCGAAGACAAAAATCGACGAAATCGTGGAACGGCACGGCAGAAAGGCCGTCGCGTGGGCAGGTTCCCCGCGAAACAGCCTGGAAACCATGGCTGCCTTGCACCAAGCCGGACAGGGAAACTCTGGAACGTTCGTATCCCTTTTTCCCTCCGAGCGGGCGTCGAAAAACGCCAAAGCGGCGGTTTTACGCCTGAACAAAAACCTTGGCGTTTCCCTGAAGGAAATCGAATCTGCCGACTTCATCCTGGCGGTGGGCGCCGACCCCGTCAACGAAGCGCCCATGCTGGCGCTGGCCATGAGACAAGCCTGGCGGAAAGGCGCATTTGTCGCCGCGATCGACCCGAGGCCGGTGAATCTTCCTTTCGAATTTCAACATCTTGCAGTTCCGCAACCCGCTCTGGCCTCCGCGACCGCGAGCCTGGTCAAACCTCTCTCAGCCGCCAAGGCAAACGAAAAACTGACAGAACTCTGCTCCGCCATCATCGACAAGGGCAAGGACTGCCCGGATTTCGAAACGGCCCTTTCCGAGATTCGAAAGCGGCTCGAAAAAGCCAATCGGCCGGTGATTGTCTGCGGCACCGATATTGTCGATGTCTGCGCGATCAATCTGGCGGCCAACGCGGCCGAGCTTCTCAGTGCCGACAAGGATGCGGGGCTGTTCTACACGCTAACGGGTCCCAACAGCTTTGCCGCTGGATTGATCGAAAACCAAAAAGTTTCGTTCGAAACCATTCTGGCCGGGATCGAAGGCGAAGAAATCAAGGCGCTGATTCTGACGGAAACCGACCCGTTCGTTTCCTTCCACGACCGAAAGAGGCTCGTTTCCGCCTTTGAAAAGCTCGAATTGCTGGTGGCGATCGATTATCTCGATTCGGAGGCCGCGAAAAAGGCGAACATCTTCCTGCCGTCGGAAACCGTTTTCGAAATCGGCGGCGTGTTTGTCAACCAGGAAGGCAGGGCGCGGTATTTTATGCCCGCACTGAAAAAAGGAATTTCCATCGAACAGGCCGGACGGGGAAGCCATCCGCCACGAGTATTCGACGCCAGGCCTGCCGGTGCGGACCTTCTGCCCGCCTGGCGCATGGTATCCATTCTTGGAGGCGCAGGAGAACAAGTCTCGACAAAAGGCGCTTCGGAAATCGTGGGGAGTCTTCGGGACAAGGCGCCCGGGCTGGCAGGACTTCCGGCTCGAAACGCAATTCCCCGGGAGGGACATACCGTGCTGTCTATGCCGGGTGAAACAGGGACTCAGGGCGCGGTCGACAATCCCGATCCGATTGAGGACGTTCCACCTGGAAACCGAATCTGCGTGCTGACCGTGGAAAACACGTTCGGAACGGAAGAACTCTCCTCCCTGTCCCGATGTCTGCAAGGGCTGGCGAAAAAAGCTTCCGCAGTCATGCATCCGGAAACCATGGAATCGCTGGGGCTTGTCGAAGGCGACCGGATTGCCATCGGTCCGGAGGAGAATGCGGCGGTCGCGCCGGTTGTCGCGGACAAGAGGACCGCGCCGGGAACCATAGTGCTGCCCCGGCTGACCGGGTTCCAGTGGCGGGTGTTCGAACGCTCGCCCGCGTTTGTGGAAAAAAAGGCGATTCGAAAGGTCAATTAATTTAAAAGGCGGGGGCCGGTTAAAAAACGGAACCCGCGACGGGAATGTGAAAATGGCAGCTTGGACAGTGGGCATACTGTTGTTGATCTTGAAAATATTCGTCTGCCTCGGCATCTTGCTGATGCTGGCGGCGTACCTGGTATGGGCAGAAAGAAAACTGCTGGGACGGTTGCAGGTGCGCTACGGCCCGAACCGCGCGGGTATCTTCGGGTTGTTGCAGCCCTTGGCGGACGGCATCAAGATGGTGGCCAAGGAAGACATCGTGCCGGAGCAGGCGGACCGGGTCATCTTTCTGCTGGCCCCGGCCGTGGTGGCCGCCACCGCGCTTCTGATGTTCGCGGTGGTCCCGTTCGGCCCGGCCATCTATGTGTTCGGCCAGAGAGTGCCCATGGTGATCACCGACTTGAACGTGGGACTGCTCTTCGTCTTCGCGCTGTCCTCCCTGAGCGTCTACGGCGTGGCCCTGGGCGGATGGGCTTCCAATTCCAAGTTCGCCCTGCTGGGAGGCATCCGGGGCGCTGCGCAGATGATCAGCTACGAGCTGGCCCTGGGCCTGTCACTGATTCCCATCGTCATGATCGCCGGGTCCTTCAGCCTAGTGGACATCGTGGAGGCCCAGGGCAGGTTCTGGTACATTTTCGTCCAGCCCGTTTCCTTCGTCATTTTCCTGATCGCCGCCCTGGCGGAGAGCAAGAGAATTCCCTTCGACATCCCGGAGGCCGAAAACGAACTGGGCGCGGGCTACCACATGGAGTATAGCGGCATGCGCTTCGGAATGTTCTTCATCGGCGAATACGTGCACATGCAGGTGCTGGGAGCGCTGATCGCGGTGTTCTTTCTGGGCGGATGGTCCGGTCCGCTGCTTCCGCCCGCAGTCTGGCTGATCATTAAAATCATATTCGTTTCGCTGGTGATGATCTGGATCAGGGGGACCATGCCCAGGCTGCGCTACGACCAGCTCATGGCCTTGGGATGGAAAGTGCTCGTGCCGGCTGCTCTGGCGAATATCGTCCTGACCGGGGCGCTCATCCTGATCGTTTAAAGAAAAGAGGCCACGAAACAATAAACTAAACAAAGCCTCGAAATATACGAAAAAAAGAGGCCACGAAATACACAAAATACACGAAAAAAGAGAAACACACGAATTTTTAAGGATGGAAGGTTTTAGAAAAAATGTCATCCGCGTATGAAGCCATAAAAGCCTTGGCGGAGGGGTTCGGGACCACTCTGCGGCATTTGGGACGAAAGCCCATCACCGAGCAGTACCCGGAATTCAAGCGGGAACTGCCGGAGCGGTCCAGGGCGAGGATCGTGCTGACCAGGGACCCGGACGGAAACGAGCGCTGCGTCGCCTGCTATCTGTGTTCCGCAGCCTGCCCGGTCAGTTGCATCTCCATGCAGTCCGCCGAGAACGAAGACGGCAGGCGGTATGCGAAATGGTTCCGGATCAATTTCGGGCGATGCATCTATTGCGGGCTCTGTGAAGAGGCGTGCCCCACGTCGGCCATCCAGCTGACGCCGTCGTTCGAACACTGCAAGCGGGACATCCTGACTCTGGTCTATGAAAAGGAGGACCTTCTGGTGGACCATTGCGGCAAGGACAAGGAATACTGCTTTTACAAGTACGCCGGAGTCGCCACCCGGGGAGCGGACAAGGGGACCCACGAAAAGGAGGACCCGCCGGTCAACGTGAAAAGCAACATGCCGTAAGAGGGCTTTTCAGGAAAGGGGAGTTGAAAAAACAGTGGACTTGAAAATAAATACGAACCTTTTGATTAAATATCCGATGACGCCATGACGACGTATTCGATTTTATTCTACTTGCTGGCGGCGCTGGTCGTCGTATCGACGGGCATTGCCATCACCCGGCGCAACATGGTGCACGTGGTGATCTACCTGGTGTTCTCGTTTTTCGGCACCGCCATGATCTTCTACCTGTTCGGCGCTCCGCTGCTGGCGGCGCTGGAGATCATCGTCTACGCCGGGGCGATCATGGTGCTTTTTCTGTTCATCATCATGATGCTTAGAGCGGAGGCGGGCGACGCCGCGTTTCTGCCCTTGAAGCAATGGATACCGGCGGCGGCCTTGTGCGGCGCCCTGGGAATCCTGGGGGCGGCAGTCCTGACCGTGGACCCCTCCACGGGAAAAATTTTGGAGGCGGCCGCGGCGAGCCCGACCGTTTTCGGCCACTACCTCATCCAGCGGCACTGGCTGTCCATCGAGCTGGTGTCCGTGCTTTTGCTCGTCGCCCTGGTCGGCGCTCTGCACCTCGGGCAGTCCGAACCTCCGGCGAAAAGCGAGGAGTCTTTGCTATGATTGTACCGTTCGGCCACGTACTGGCACTGGCGGGAATCGTGTTCGTCCTGGGCGTGTTCTGCGCCGTGTCCAGGCGCAACCTGATCATGATCCTGCTGGGACTCGAGATCATGCTCAACGGGGTGACCATCGCCTTTGTGGGCGCATCGCTCCATTTCCACGCCCTGGAAGGCCAGACCATCGCACTGTTCGTCATGGCGGCGGCCGCAGCCGAGGTTTCCGTGGGACTGGCGCTGTTCGTCTGCATCTACAGACGAACCGGCTCCCTGGACCCGAGACGCTTGTTGACCAACCCAAAAACCGAGTAGCGAAGAGACAATGATTGAATCCACCTTGTCCAATACCAGCGTGATGGCGGCGTTCGCGGCGGCGATAGTCCCGCTCGTCTCCTTTTTCGCCATCATGATCTTCACCCGGAACCGGCCGGGCCTTTCCGCGAAAGTGTCCATCGGGGCCGTGTCCGTATCCTTTCTCTGCGCTCTTTTCCTGATCGTCGAAAACTGGGGCATGAGGTCCCCGCTGGAATACACCGCGAAATGGATGGTCTCCGGACCCGTCTCCATTCCGGTGGGCGTGCTGCTGGATCCCTTGAGCCTGCTGATGCTTCTGGTGGTGGCCACGATCTGCCTTCTGGTGCAGATCTATTCCTTGGGCTACATGGAGGGGGACCCCGGGTTCGCGAGATACTACGCGTTCATGTCCCTGTTCGCCTGGGCCATGATGTCCATGTCCATATCCCCCTCCATGCTTCAGCTCTACGTGTTCTGGGAGCTTGTGGGAGTCTCCTCCTACCTGCTCATCGGGTTCTGGTACGAAAAATTCAGCGCCAGCACGGCGGGCAAGAAGGCGTTCGTGATGACCCGCCTGGGGGACGTGGCCTTCTTTCTGGGGCTTTTGCTGGTGCTGGTGAACCTGGGAAATTTGAACATCCAGGACATGAACGGCCCGTTTGTGGCGTCGCAGATGTCCTCGTTCACCATCGCGCTTTCCGTTCTGCTGATCTTCGGCGGAATCGCGGGAAAAAGCGCCCAGTTTCCTTTGCTGACCTGGCTTCCGGACGCCATGGAGGGTCCCACCCCGGTCAGCGCGCTGCTGCACTCCGCCACCATGGTGGCTGCGGGGGTGTATTTGTTCGCGCGGCTGTTTCCGTTCTTCAGCCTGTCGCCCTTCGCCATGACGGTCATGCTGGTCATCGGCACCATCAGCATGCTGCTGGCCTCCACCATGGCCATGGTGAGCAGGGACATCAAGCAGGTGTGGGCGTATTCCACCATCAGCCAGCTCGGGTACATGGTCATGGGCCTGGCCGCCGGGGGATACGCGGCGGGAGTGTTTCATCTTACCACCCACGCCGGGTTCAAGGCCCTGCTCTTTCTGTGCGCCGGAGCCTTCATCCACGCCTACCATACCAACGACATGTTCGAGATCGGAAAGGCGGGGGGGCGAAGCATGAAAATCCCCATGGTCTGCACGGTGGTGGGGGGCCTGGCCCTGACCGGACTTCCGCCCATGTCGGGTTTTTTCAGCAAGGAACTGATCCTGGGACAGCTCGCAAGCATGGAAAACCCCATGTGGCTTGTGGCCGGGCTCACGGGCGTCTTTCTCACCGCCTACTACACGTTCCGCCTGATTTTCATCATTTTATTTCCGGCGTCTTCCGAGGAACACGGGGAAGAGCACAACGGCGGCGAACACCACGGAGAGAGCAAGGCCATGGCGATTCCGTTGATCGTATTGGCCTCGATCACGCTGGTTCTGGGCTTTTTCGAAACGCCGGTGGCCGAGTACCTTTCCTCGGGCCTCGCGCAAAACGGCCACTGGAGCGCGGAACATCACGCCTGGCTGGCGCCGGTCTCCCTCTGCCTCGCCGGTTTCGGACTGGCCCTGGCCTGGTTTGAATTCGGAAGGAAATCGTCGAGCCAAATCGGTTTCGTGGAAAAAGTTCCTCCGTTATACAAACTGTTTTCGAACCGCTGGTACATCGACCATTTCTACCGGCGCTTTTTAGACACGGTAATCTACGGCGTGTTCATGCGCGGATGCGCCGGTACCGACGAAAAGATCATCGACGCGGGCATCGATTCCATGTGCGACGGCACCGTGAAAACCGGGGGGTTTTTGTCGCTGCTGCACGGCTCGATGATCCAGTACCGGCTCATGGTGGTTTTCACCGCGATGGCTTTTTTGGGGATTTATTTCTTTTTAGGGTAAACAATGCCGATTCAGATGCAATTCGCAAAAATTCCGTACCTTTCCATGATCCTGCTGGCGTGTATCGCGGGACTCTTTACAATTTTGTTCCTGCCGGAAAAGGAGACGAAGAAGATCAAGTGGGCGAGCGCCGTTTTTTCCGGCATCACCCTGGTCCTGTCGGTGATCGTCTTTTTCGCCTACGACAAGAACGTCGGTGGATTGCAGTTCGTGGAGCGTTTCCTGTGGGTGCCGTCGCTGGGAATCTACTACTTCAACGGCGCCGACGGCATCAATCTTCCCATGCTGCTGTTGAGCGGCATCGTCTTTTTCACCGGCGTGCTGACCATGTGGGAGCTGGAGTACCGGGTCAAGGAGTTCTTCGCCCTGCTATTCCTCCTGGTCTCGGGCGTGTTCGGGCTGTTCATGAGCCTGGACCTTTTCTTCATCTTCGTGTGGTACGATGTCTCCCTGTTTCCCATGTATCTGCTCATCGCCATCTGGGGAAGCACCCGCAAGGAATACGGGGCCATGAAGCTCACCCTGTATCTTCTGTTCGGAAGCGCCCTGATTCTGCCCGCGATACTGTACCTGGTGCATGCGGGCGGTCTGAACACCTTCGACATGATCGCCCTGATGAAACCCGGGCTGTTCACTGCCGCGCAGCAGAAGTTCGCCTTTATCTTCATCTACATCGGATTTGGCATCCTGGCGGGCGCATGGCCGTTTCACACCTGGTCGCCGGTGGGCCACGTGGCCGCTCCCACGGCCGTGAGCATGGTCCACGCGGGGGTCCTGATGAAGATCGGGGCGTTCGGCGTGCTTCGCATCGGTATCTACCTGTGTCCCGAAGGATGGAAATTCTTCGCGCCGCTCATGGCCGTGCTGGCGGTGATCGGCATCGTGTACGGGGCGTTCGCCGGCTTGAAGCAGACCGACATCAAGTACGTGATCGGCTACTCCTCCGTGTCCCACATGGGCATCGTGGGCCTGGGGCTTTCGACCCTCACGGTGGAGGGAATGAACGGCGCGGTATACCAGATGTTCGCCCACGGCATCATGACCGCTCTCTTGTTCTCCTCGGTGGGATACATCTACGACAGGACCCACACCAAGCTCATGTCCGACCTGGGAGGCTTGAGCAAGATCGTCCCCGTGGCGTCGTCCTATTTCATCCTGGCGGCGCTGACGGCCATCGGCGTGCCCTGCCTGGCCAGCTTCTGGGGCGAGCTGGTGGTCTTCATCGCGGCCTTCGAGGTGTATCCTCTCTTCGGCGTGCTGGCCGTGTGCGGGCTGGCGGTCACCGCCTTGTTCATCCTGCGGGTGGTCCAGAAAACCTTCTACGGCCCGAAAAACGAACGGTGGGAACACCTGGAGGACGTCAATTTCAAGCTGGGAATTCCCAGGATGATACTGGCGGGCGTGATCGTGTTCTTCGGCCTGTTCCCGTCGGTCCTGTTCGACATGATACAAACCGCATCCATACCTTTTTTTAACGGATTGCCATAAGGAAGATCGCCACAATGAGTTGGACGCTATTTCATACGGAAATTTACTTTATGTTGATGGCGGGCGTGTTCCTGGCCCTGTCGCTGACGCCCGAGCCCGATTCGAGACGGGATTTCTACGCCGCCCTGGCGCTGTCGGGGATCGGAATATTCGTCGCGCTCTTCGGGGTGGGGAAACAAGGGGACATGTTCTCCGGCGCATACCGCGTGGACATGTTTTCCCAGGTGTTCAAGGCCCTGCTCGCCATGGGATTTTTCCTGATCCTGTGCCTGTGTTCGGAGCTGAAATCCGTTTCCGAGCAAAGGCATTCGGAATTCTACCTGCTTTTGACCGTCTGCACCCTCTCCATGATGGTGCTGGTGAGCAGCGTCCACCTGCTGGCGATCTACATCGCGCTGGAGTTGTCCAGCTACTCGCTATACGTTCTGGTCTGCCTTCGAAGGGACCGCGACGTCTGCCTGCCCTCCGCCGTGAAATACTTCTTCGTGGGGGCCTCGGCATCGGCCGTGATGCTTCTGGGCATGGCGCTTCTCTACAGCGCCACCAACACGGCCTATCTCATCGAGATGGTCCAGACCGTCCCCGGCATGATCGGACGCCCCTTGGTCGCAGTCGGCCTGCTTCTGATCCTGGCAGGCTTCTTCTTCAAGCTGGCGATCTTCCCGTTCCACTTCTGGGCGCCCGAAGCCTACTACGGCGCGCCCAACCAGGTCACCGCCTACATCGCCACCGCCTCCAAGATCGCGGCCATCGCCGTTCTGATCCGGGTCGTGGCGCTGAGCGGCGGAGAGAGCGCCTACCTGGTCCACATTCTCGTCTGCGCCTCCATCGTATCCATGACCATCGGCAACCTCACGGCCATTGTGCAGAAGGACCTGAAAAGGCTTCTGGCCTACAGCAGCATCGCCCACGCCGGCTACGTGCTCATCGGCATCCTGGCCATGACCCCGTCGGGATACGCCGGGGCGATCTTCTACGCCCTGACCATCCTGATTTTGAAATTCACCTGCTTCTTCGTGATCATCAAGGTCGCGACCGACGGCCGCAACCCGGTCATGTCCGACCTGGCGGGACTTTACAGGCGCTCCCCCATCCTCGCCATGTCCCTGATGCTGGCCCTGTTCGGCCTGGCGGGCATCCCGCCCACCATCGGCTTTACCGGAAAGCTTTTGCTGTTCACCGCCGCCATCGAAAAGGGCTTCTTCGTCCTGGTCCTCATCGCCATGATCAACGTGCTGATCTCGCTTTACTACTACCTGCTCATCCTGAAAGCCGCCTACCTGGACGAACCGCAGGAAGAACCGCCCCCGCTGACCGTCTCCCGCCCGGTACAAGCCCTTGCCGCGGCAATGGCAACAATTATCATCGTAGCCGGTTTCTACCCCACCCACCTGATTCGAATCGCGCAGGCGGCGGCGGGAGTGTTCGGGTAAGAGGCGGCGATCGATTGATCGAACTGATCAGCGGACCTCGCAGGCTATTTAAGGGTAACTAAAATCCCGCCTGCTTTTGTTCCATATCTTAGCAATCTGCAAAGGCCTGGTTTGGAAACGTAGGGTGGGTGGGTTGCAACCCAGACGCAAAATGGGGTGATAAAAATCGTCCAATTTCGGGAGATTTTTTTCTGCCGGGATTTGTTCCCCCTCGCGGCAATATGCACGGGCTGGTTCGGGAGCGTAGGGTGGGTGGGTCGATACCCGGGTGCTGTCGCCAATTCGACTTCTCTTGAAACAGATGGCCCGACAATCTTGCACGGAGCCCAACCCACCATCTTTCGCGCCAATTCGTCGCTTCTTCGAACGAATGGCACTGCGGCGGCACGGGAAATGGTGGGTTGGGCTTCGTATAAACTCGAAGGACACGGGCGCAAACAAGCTTTGAACCAGCCTCGAACGCCAGGGTTTCAACCCACCCACCCTTGCTCCCGAACCAGGCTCCATGATAGTTTTCCCGGACGCTTCGCGTCCACGTTCCGCCAAGGTATGGCCTTTCGTGTTCAGGAATCGCGACCAAGTTCGAGGACTATGCAACCTGCCGATTCATTGTCACCACTTCAACCTCGATTTGCGCCTTAACGGGGTGCTTTTTCGAAAGGAAGTCGTCTATGGCATCGAGAGTCTTGGCATGGAAATATCTTTCCCCGCATCCCCGGCATACCTCGGCTTCGACATTTTCTACGATGTATAGTTTCTTTTTAAACCAGTGCTGGCGTTTCACGCTCTTTCTCGCGGTCTCTCCCCCGCAGAATTCGCACAACATAAATTCACCTATAACGCATATACCGTTATGATTATTAAATTTGCGTCTTCTTTGAACCGGCACAAAACATGGAGCAACCTTCCATCTTCAGCCGGTCCTTCGATACGATATCTCGTGCCACGAATATCCATGGTCATTTTCTTCTCTATACGCCCATTAAAAATCGCATTCTCGATATCATTGCGCTCCAGCTCGTCGTCCAACATTTCTTCTTCAGCGTGGGAAGACAATTAATATTGCCTGTCTTTTATTTTTCGTCTAATTTCCTGCAAAATTGACATTGCAGCACCTACTCGAATATCAAGCATTTTTTCATTCGCCGCGATCCAGTTGGCATGTCAATATTCTATTTCGTTTCATCGCATGGTGTCAAGACTGGGAACTCAGCGATTGCCACCAATTCCTGACATTGCCGAAATCCGGCTGATCCAGACGGTCTGGCGGCCTGGGTGCATTCCCTGTTTCTTGACCAGCCAGTCCCGCCAGGGACGACAGACAATAGCCCGGCAATTCATTGCCGGGGTGCGATAGCCGATGTGCCCCAAGTCCCGTTAGGGACGACAGACGAAAGAGCTTCGGCATGGTGGATAGTGGCTTTCCGGCGGATTTGCATGAAACAGGGAATGCTCCCGACGGTCACGTCAAATTGTGCGTGATTGCCGGAAACGAAAAAAACTTGCCCTGCTGCACAATTCGTTCTACCATTGGAACAATTGGGCCACAACCGTTCAAGAATGGAGGTCGGTATGTCCGTTACAATGGACCATCGTTCATTTACAATCGACGAATATCACAAGATGGCCGAAACGGGAATTTTCGAGGAAGATGAACGCATTGAACTCATCAGGGGAAAAATCGTAAGAATGTCTCCGGTCGGAACGAAACATGCCGCTTGTATCAAACGAATCATCCACTTTCTTTCACGGCACTTGACCGACGCCTTTATCTTTCAAGTGCAAGATCCGCTTCATATGCCCGATTATTCCGAACCCGAACCGGACATTGCCATTTTGAAAGCGCGTCCGGATTTTTACGCAGCCCATCATCCTTTTCCCGAAGACGTGATTCTGCTAATCGAAGTCGCCGATTCCTCTTTGAAATACGACCGTGAAATCAAGTTGCCCCTCTATGCGGAAGCAAAGATCCCCGAAGTTTGGATTGTCAACCTAATGGACGGACTGGTCGAAATCTATTCCGAACCAAAGACATCGACATACGGTTTGCGGCAAATCTACGAGGCAAGCGAAACGATTTCGTCGAATACCCTCGAAATGTCCATTTCGTCTGACCGTTTGCTGGCTTGACCGACGAACGCCAGCTACTACACTTCAACAACTCACAAAGAAAGGCGGCGCCCCATGACCAGATTTTTAAGACTCGCATTCCTGACAATCCTCGCAATCGCTTTTGTCCCGGGCCTCGGGTCCTGCGAGGAGATGAAGCTCACCTACGACACCCTCACGGAGGACATCGCCGGTGCCAACCCTGAATTTCCGAAGTACACCACCCAGCTGATCAACCTGGCGAACCGCAACGCCCACGCCACCCGCCCCCGATACGTGGGGCAGATGTCCGAACTGATCCAGGAGTTCGACGGCGACGGATACGACGACTGGGTCCGCTGGTACACGACAAAGCACCCGCAGGCCATCGAACATGCGTCGGATAAAATCTACGCCATGCTGCAAAAAATAAAGGTCGCCCTGGATTCCATCGACAAGCCGATGGTTGAAAAATGGACCAGGGACCTGGTCCTGACCAAAACCTACGTCGGCCTCTACGCCCAGAAAAGCATCCTGAAAAACATCGCGGAAGAGAAAGGCACCACATACCGTCTTGCCACCCCAAACGAGGAATCCAGAGGAATCGACGGATACATCGGCGACAAGGCGGTGTCCGTCAAGCCCATGTCATACAAATCCAAACCAGAACTGCAGGAAAAAATCGAAGCGGAATTAATTTTCTATGAGAAGGTTCGCGGCGGTATAAAAGTCCATTACGACTTTTGAGTGGATTTGCCACCAATTCAGAATTTTGCCGGTTCTATAGCAAGATGGTACCGGCCTTTGCAACGAAATGCCTGCCCTGCTCGGCAATGTATCTGAATTGCCCGTCCCTGTCCTTCAGGTCGAGGTTCGCGGTGATTTCGTACTTTTTGCGATTTGCTTTCATGGAAAAATCCAGTTTTTTAAGCAATCTTCCGACAGTATTCGCGCAAACCGCCATGCCGAGCCTTTTCAGTTCGCGCGAGATTTTTTCGGTCGTTTTTCGAGTCCATTTCAATCCGGTGATCGGATCGCCTGCGGTTTCGTCTTCCATCAGTTTCTCGATGGCGTTCAGGATCTCGCGCCTTTTTTTCGTATCCCGTCGGGCAGAATGTCGCAACTCTGCAACTCCCTTCTGCCTTTGGCGACGGTGTAAGTTTACATTAAGTCGATCATCGAATGGAACTGGAATAAAACGAAAGCCCATGCCCAAAGCGCGGAAAGAATCATGCGCAAAAAGGCGGGAACCGACGACTTCGCGCCGTTGATCGCGCCTGGAGAATTGACGTCGAAACCGTTCCGCCGCAACCGGGCGAGGTAGTCCGAAAGATATACGAAGTCGATCCGCTACGCTGTTTCGGCTTCGGCCATTTTGTGTTTTAATGACTTCGGCAAAGGGCTCAAAAGGGTTATTGAGGCAAGACTTTCAAGCCCAGATGCGTCTCGATTGGAAGAAAGTCCCTGTCGTTGTGCAGAAGCATGATGTCGTTTTCCATCGCTACGGATGCGATCATGCAATCCATTGTGCTTCTTATCGTAATTCCCTTGCGACGCAAGGATTTGTATATTTTTGCGGCCTTTAGAAACACGGAGTAGATCGTCGGCAGGAAAATCAATGTCTCGAAAAGCTCCTTTGTTTTTTCGAATTCACGATCCAATCGGATTCCTTGTAGTACCTCCGTTATGATGATTCCGCATATGCAGATATCTTCCCGTTGCATTATCAAACGTTCAAGCGCGGCAACGTGATGCAAATCTCTTCCTGCGAAGAAATCGATCCACACCGTCGAATCAACAGGCACCATCATAGCTCGCGACCTTTACGCCATTCGCCCAAGTCCCCGTCCCAATCGATCCGACCTTTCAGTTCGAGGAGCCTGGCCTGCTTCTCATGTCTCAATAATTCCCGCAATGCATAATCGATCAAGGCCTTTTGTGTCCTAATGCCGGTGGCCTTCATGCATTCGTCGATCAATTTTTCGTCAAGTACGATGTTTGTCCTTTTCATTTGTCGCCTCCATCGGTTTTACTTATAATGGCACCTTATTATGTGTATTGCAAACGCGGTTTTTCTTTCAAATGTAGATAGAAGGTGTTCGATGCAAGCAGGAAGAAAGCGAAACCCAGCATGAAATCCCGCTCAACCCAACCCGCGCTCACTGACAAAAAGCTTGACATCCATTGGGAAATACAATATTAGGGACTTCTAAAATCGACGGCAGGAGCCGTCAGCCCCGACATCTTGCAGAAAGCAAACCGTCCCATTCATAGACCGTTTTGGCATTCAGTCGAATCGGTTGCATGGATAAATGCATATCAAAACCACAAAGGCTGTGGTGTTCCTCGGCGGGACCATACCGCATGGCTTTTTTATTTTGAGTCGCAAACATTCAAAAGCCGTTGCCTGAGGATTGACGCGGAAGCTGTTTGCTCGTTTGATTTTTTTGGCACGGCATAAGGTGAAAGGGGGGAGACATGAACACAACAGGTATGAAATCAATCGGATTTATTCTGTTTTTTCTGTTGGCGGGGCTGTCCTTGGGGACCTCGGCCAATGCCGTGGATGACGCCGGTGCAAAAACAGACAATCCGAACCAACTGGATACCATCACGGTTATCGCCACGAAAACTCCCAAGGCCCCCTTGGATTCGCCGGCATCGGTTTCCGTGATTTCCGAAGACGAGATCGACGCTTTTAGCTCGGAACATCCCTTCAAGCCTCTGTTCCGGACAGAAGGTATTTACCCCCGGCAATACAGGGGGCTGGCCGATTACTGGTCCCGTCCGATGATTCGGGGAAACAGGGCGCTTGTCATGGTTGACGGGCTCAACTGGTACGATTACGGCCAGTACTACAGCACAGGGGCCATCCCCATGAAGGATGTGGATAGAATCGAGGTGGTCCGGGGACCGTTTTCCGCCCTTTACGGCACCCTTGCCCAGACCGGTGTCATCAATTATATCACCAAGATTCCCAACGACATGGAGGGCGAGGCCTCTTTTACCTATGGGGAAGACGATACCCAGTATTACAGCGCGCGCCTTGCCGACCGTCCCTTTGCCACTTTAAGCGGTTCCGAGAACCTTTCCTGGGCGGATAAAAACCTCGGAGACAGGCTCTTCTATTCCATGAGTTTCAAATACAGGACCACGGACGGCTACGACACGAACCCGACCTATAAGACGCTGTCAAGCCCTGTGACCGGAGGATTGGATCCCTCCATTCCTGTTGCGACGAACGTGGCTTCCGACAGGAACCCCACGAACGGCGACACCCGGTATATTGTCGGGACCCAGGGGGACAACTGGTACGATGATCACGGGGCATTTATAAAGACCGGGTATGAATTTTCCGACCTTTCCAAAATCTGGTACAGCTTCAATTACAGCAAGTTCGAGTATGGATGGGACGGAGGCAAAAGCTATTTGACCGATGCCGACGGCAACTCGATTACATCTGGCAATGTATACATCCAGGACGGTTCCGACTACTATCTGACCAGTTTGAGCGACACCCTGTTCACAGCGACCTCCTATGAAAAAGAGTCCTATGTCCACACCCTTCACTATGACTACGCCGTACCGGACCAGGTGGATGTCAACGCCCTTTTGGGGTACAACGACAAGGAAACCACGAGCCATTCGATTGCCAGCGCCACCAGCAAGGAGGAAGACAACGATCTTCTCCAGGCGGATCTCTCCGCCACCTTTTACATGATGGACAGCCGGATGCTTTTGACCGTGGGTACCCAGGGGATAAGAGAAACGGCCACAGTCACCAACTACAATTTGTCCAGCCCCAGCGATTCGGAAAGTCATGTCTCTGTTCAAACGAAGGACTCGGGAGACAGCACTACCTGGGGCACCTTTGTCCAGGCTGAATATACGCCCATCGAATCCACCACTCTGTACCTTGGGGGGAGGTACGACCATTGGTGGGCCACGGACACGGAGTATTACGATATCAACGGAAACCATGCGACCGGCGAGGATACGGACGATGGCCAGTTCAGCCCCAAAGCCTCAGTGGTTTACCGTCTGACGGACAACGGCGTGCTGCGCGCCTCTTACGGGGAATCGTTTACCGCCCCCTCCCTGTATTACAGAATCGCCAGCTATAGTTATTCCATCGGGGGGGAAACGACTTATGCCGCAGGCAACCCGGACCTGGACCCCACCACGAACACTTCCTGGGAATTGGGCACGGAGTGGGAGTTGTTCGACAAGCGGCTGCGCCTCAAAGCCACGTATTTCGAGAACGATTTCGACGACCTCATTGTAAATGCTTCGAGAAACTACGTAATAAACGGCGAATCGGTCACCATAAAGAAACGGATCAACGCGGAATCGGCCGAAGTCAACGGCATCGAAACAGCCGTCGAAGCCATCCTGCCCTGGGACCTGAGAGGCGGTATCCACTATACCCATCACTGGTCCGAGTACACAAAGACCGAGGGCAGCAGTAGGGACGGGTGGGAGGTGGACGAGGTGCCCACGGATATTTTCAGCTTCTGGCTGGGATATTTTACCGAGTTCGTGGACGCCTCTGTCAACGTAAGGTACTCCGACAGCGTTTACGACGATAAGCGGGACCCCTATGACAGCCGAGTGTTCAACGACTATTCGAGTTCCTTTGTCGTAGACGCCCAGGTGACGGTAAGGCCCACTCAAAAAGTGTCCCTGTCCCTGTCCGTGGACAACCTGTTCGATGACGAATACTATGAATACTACGAAGGGCCTGGCCGGATGGTAATGGGCACGATCAGCCTGTCGCTGTAGGTTGAATTTGCGGAGTTTGACAAAAAAATCGCGCTGCCCAATTTAAAAAATCCAGATGCGTCAGGGCTGTTTGTTGATCTTGACATGGGTTCGATGTTTTGGTATTAAAGCCGGAACCCAGCCAGGAAGGCTGCTGTCGAACAGCTTGAAACGATAGATCGCCGCGAAACCTCACGGTCCCCGGGTTTTCGACCCTGACCGAAATATTAGGCCACGAAGGCTTGTTATCCTTGAAAGGATAAACGAGAATTCGTGGCTTTTTTTTATTGGGGGTAGGCTTTGGCGATGGAAAAAACCGGAGCAGTTTTTTTACGCGCATGGATACCGACCGGACCATGCGGGGGCCGCTTGGTTGTCGCCAAACCAACTCGAAGAAACGGTCGTTAAAAGATAAGGCCGTTAAAAGAAAGGACGGACGAGTCATGATTGCGGCAAGAGAAATCAAAGCTCCGATTCGCAACTATTGGAATTGGCGAAGCAAAAGTTTCGGCTATGACGTGGAAAAATCGGAAAGCATCGCCCGAACCTGGCAATCCCTGATGAAGGAGGCGGTCGCCGATGTTTCCGGAAGCAAGGCTTTGGACGTGGGCACGGGGACTGGGCAGCTGGCGGTTTATCTGGCCAGGGCCGGTTTCGAGGTCACCGGCATGGACATTTCCGAAAAAATGGTCCAAAAGGCCGACCGGCATGCCCGAAGCCTCGGCCTGGATATTCGTTTCGAAACCGGGGACGCGGAAAAACTCGCGTTTGCCGACGAAACCTTCCATGTCGTCTCTTCGCGCAATCTGCTGTGGACCCTTCCCGATCCAGGCAGGGCGCTCCAGGAATGGTTCCGGGTGTTGAAACCCGGCGGAAGGCTTGTGGTCTCCGACGGTTTCTGGATGAACAGTACTTGGAAACGCGCGCATCTCGTCGGGTACAAAACCCTCCGGGCGATAGGCGGGAAAGACGCGTTCAGGCCGCTTCGCTTCTTTTTGAGCTACGCATTGCTTCAGCAGTCGCTGCCCTTGTACGAAGGGGTCCGGTACGAGGACGCCCTCGAACTCATGAAAGATGCGCGGTTCAAAAATGTCCGCGTCCTGGATACTTCCCGTTTCGGAGGCAATCCCTACACGACGGCAAAAACGGCGAAAAGGCTGTTGCCGTCCTTTTTCATTGCGTTTGCCGACAAATGATGATACTGCGCTGAAAAAAAACAATAACGAGCGCAAAGAGGTGTTTGTATGAAAAACGAGTCGGTTTTCCGCGTGCCTTTGTTTCTATCGTTCCTGTTCGTCCTTTTCCTGGGGCTTTCTGTGTCGCCGGTTTTCTGCGGCAGCGAAAACACGCTGGTCGTCGGCAAGCCGTTCGGTCCTGCCACGGCATTTCCGGACCCGGCAAAAGGGTACAACGGATGGTTTACAAACGAGTCCGGGACCACCGAAACCCTGTTCGTCCTGGACACCCGAATGAAATTGGCCCCGTGGCTGGCCAAGTCGTACAAGAACGTGGATCCGCTGACCTGGGAAATCGCGTTGAAAGAGGGCATTGTTTTCCAGGACCAGACACCGTTGAACGCCGATGCCGTCAAGTGGTCCATCGAAAGAATCATCGACGAGAAGAGCGCCGTTTTCAACAAGCGAATCCAGGATCTGCTGGATATCGATTCCATTGCAGTCGCGGACAAGCAAACCGTCGTTTTCAAAACCAAAAATCCGAACCCGGCCTTGATTTACGACCTGACTTCTCCCGGGACCGGGATCATTTCTCCGAAAAGCACCGAGGAAAAATTTTTCGGCACGGGACCGTTTATCTTGGATGAAACGGTCCCGGACGAACAAATGGTCCTGAGCGCTTTCGACCGCTACTGGGGAGGAAAGCCCGGGCTTTCGAAGGCCGTGTTGAAGGTCATCAAGGACCCGGTCAGCAGAATGCTGGCTTTCGAATCCGGCCAGATCGACATTGCGGTGAATTTTCCCGAACATGACGCCAAGCGCCTGATGGACAGAAAGGATGTCCGGATCTACCACAAGCCCACCAGCCGCATCTGCTTTTTCTTCGTTCGGGTTGCGGACGGCCCGTTGGCGGACCGGCGCGTCCGAGACGCCCTCAATTTGGCCATCGACCGCGAGGAAATTGTCAACGCCGTGCTGGCGGGCATCGGGGGCGTGCAGGGGATTTCGGTTTTTCCCGAGACCTTGCCCTGGTACCATGAAGGCTTGAAGCCTTTCGTCCACGATCCCGACAAGGCCCGAAAACTTCTGGCCGACGCGGGCGCGGCCGACAGCGACGGCGACGGAATACTGGAGCTTGGAGGTTCGCCGCTGGTCCTGAACATTTGGACATACGAGGGACGCGCCTCTCTCAAGCCGACCCTGGAGCTGGTGCAAATGCAGCTTTCAAAGGTGGGAATCGGCGCCAAACTGAGGGTCACCCGGAAGGGCTCTCCGATCAACGACGCCATGCAGAAGGGGGAGGTGCACTTGAACCTTCAGATGTGGAACGCCGCCCCCCAGGGCGACCCCGATTACTTCATCTCCAACATTTTCACCAGCGACGCCGGGTTCAATTACATGGGCTACAGCAACGGCGAGCTGGACGATCTGGCCGCAAAGGCCAAGACGGTTTTCGATTTCGCGGAGAGGAAGAAGATTTACGACAGGATCCAGGAGATCGTCCGGGAAGAAAGCCCTGTGATTGTCCTTTTCCACAAATCCATGATTGCCGCCGTCAAGGACACCGTGCAGTCCTTCGAAATTCATCCGGCGGAAAAATATCTCATGACCCGAGAGCTGTCCAAGAAGTAGTTGGAAAACAAACAGGCTGAAGCCACATCGTATTCATCGCTCCAGATGCCGCCCCTGCTGAATGTGAAGAACCTGTCCGTATCGTTTCCAAACGGCGCGCGGGTGCTGGACGACGTGAGTCTCTATTTGGAGGCCGGGGAGGTCTTGGGCTTGGTGGGGGAGTCGGGGGCCGGCAAGAGCATGCTGGCGAAGACCATGCTGCGCTTCGAAGCCCCCGCCTGCATCGTGTCCGGCTCCATTTTCCTGTACGGCCAGGATTTGACGGCGATGACGGCCAAGGAAATGAACAGGCTCCGGGGCCGGAAGATATCTTTGGCTATGCAGGACCCGCGTCGTGCGATGGATCCTGTTTTCAGCATGGGAAGCCAGTTTGCGGAGGTTTTTCGCGCCAAAAACGGGAAAAGGTGCCGGGGACTCTCCAAAGGTGAGCTGTTCGAAAAAATATACGCTCTGCTGGAGGCCGTCGGCATCTCGTCGGGAAGGCAGCGCTGCGGCCAGTACCCCGGCGAATGGAGTCGCGGCATGCTTCAAAGAGCGCAGCTCGCGATGGTGTTTTCCACCTCATCTCCCGTGCTGATTCTCGACGAAGTGACTTCCGCCCTGGACCCCACCCTCGTGCTGCAAATGATCGCCCTGATCCGGAAAATGAAAGAAGAGATGAATACGGCCATCTTGATGATCACCCACGACATTCGGATTGTCGCGGAGCTATGCGAAAGAGTGGCGGTCATGCAAAAGGGGCGCATTTTGGAGACGGGACCGGTCGAAGACGTGTTGCGCGCCCCGAACCATCCCTACACCCGCCTTCTGCTTTCCGACCTTCTGGGGGAGCGCAACAGCCCATGAACCAGCCGCTGCTTTCCCTGGACGATTTCGGCGTCCAATTCGAGGCCCGCTCCGGAGGATTTTTCCGAAAACAGAAGTTCTTCGCGGTCAGGCATGTATCGATGGAGGTTTTCCGGAACGAAACCTTTTGCCTGATCGGAGAAAGCGGTTCCGGCAAGACGACTCTCATCCGGGCTTTGCTCGGTTTCCACGGATTTCACGAGGGGCGAATCGTCCATGAAGGGGAGCAGGTCGCAAAAAGCCGGGACAAGGCCCACCGGAGGCTGATCCAAAAGTCCCAGCTGGTCTTCCAGGACCCCGTCTCCTCTCTGAGCCCTTTCATGACCCTGGCGGATTCCATGGAGGAGCCTTTGCGCGCGAGGGGAATCGGAAAGAGGGAGCGAAAAGAAAGGATAGCCCTGCTGGCCGGGCGAATCGGCCTGTCCGAGGAGCTTCTTTTCCGCAAACCGGCGCAGGCGTCCGGGGGGCAGAACCAGCGGGCCTGCATCGGCCGGGCGCTCTCCACTTCTCCCGAGATCCTCTTTCTGGACGAACCTTTGGCCTCCCTGGACCCGGTCGTGCAAAGGCGGGTCTCCGACCTGCTTTGCCGGATCAAGGCGGAGCAGGACATCACGTTTTTCATGATCACGCACGATTTGGGGCTCGTAAAGACGATCGGTTCGAGAGTGGCGGTGATGTACCTGGGCGGGATCGTCGAGACGGCGCCCGGCGAGGCGTTCTTTTCCAAACCGATGCATCCCTATTCCCGGGCGCTTCTTTCCAGCTCCCTGACACCGGGGCTGTGGACCGGGAAGCGAATCGTTTTGGAGGGGGAGATGCCGTCCGCCCTGTCTCCGCCGAAAGGATGCCCGTTTCATCCCAGGTGCCGCATGAGACTGCCCGTGTGCGAACAGGAGCGTCCGCCGCGCCGGACGGTCGCAGAGGGCCACCACGTGGCCTGCCACCTGAACTAGTCATGTTTCGATTTTTCCTCAAAAGGGCCGCCACCGCCGTGTGGGTGTTTCTGGGGGCGAGCTTTTTCACATACGCCGCGATGATGCTCGCTCCGGGGGACCCGGCCATGGAAGTGGCCCTGGCGCGCTACGGGGACGCCAGCCGGGCCGACCGAGAGACCGTCGAATGGATTCGGGAGACGGAAGGGTTGGACAAGCCCCTTATCCAGCAGTACGCCTATTGGCTCAGGCATATCGCCGTATTGGATTTCGGAAACTCCCTGGTGGAGCAAGTCCCGGTCATGGAACTCGTTGGCGCGCGCTTTTCCCGGACACTCGTTCTGGCCGTTGCCGCCATCGTCATCGCTCTGGCCATATCGGTGCCGATAGGAATACTGGCGGGAGTCAAGCAGGGCACCTGGATGGATTCTCTCGGCGTGACCGCCGGGCTGGTCGGCGTTTCCATGCCCAACTACTGGCTCGGCCTGGTCCTGATCATCGTCTTTTCGGTGACGCTGAAATGGCTTCCCAGCTTCGGGGTCGGGGGATGGTCACACATCGTTTTGCCGGCGATCACTTTAGGCACGGGCCTGACCGCCTACACCATCCGGATACTGCGCTCGGCCATCATAGAGAGCACCAAGGCCGACCATATGAAGGCCCTTCGCGCCAGGGGCGTCAACGACCGCTTCATGATCGGCAGGCATCTGATCAAAAACGCCATGATACCCGTTGTGACCGTGGTCGGTCTCGAATTCGGCATGATTCTGGAAGGCGCGGTGATCACCGAGACGGTCTTTTCCTGGCCGGGCCTGGGGGAGCTGATGGTCGTGGCCGTCAGCAACCGGGACTATCCGCTGATTCAGGGCCTTGTCCTTTTCACCGCCATGATATTCGTTCTGATCAATTTCATCACGGACCTGGTCTACTTCTTTCTCGATCCGAGGATTCGTTTATGAGAGGATTCGCTTATGAAAGGGGAAAAAAGCTTGAGAGAACCGGGTGCGAAAAAACGGGTTTGGTTCTTGTTTCGTCCATGCCTCTGCGGAACGCGGACGCGAAGCGTCCTGGTATGCATTCCAACGCGAAGCGTTGGAACGAGGCGGGCGAGGCGGTGAGAGGATGGCCGAAATAGAAAACAAGCCGGAAAAAAGGAATCTCGGAAAGTTGCTTTCGCGATTCGTCTCAAGGGCGAA
This sequence comes from Desulfobacterales bacterium, assembly GCA_963674505.2. GTDB lineage: Bacteria > Desulfobacterota > Desulfobacteria > Desulfobacterales > SKZT01. Next base: position 1,622,721 of record CAXXIG010000001.1, on the reverse strand, counting down.
AGAAAAGCCTGTTTTTTCCTTGGCCGCCTTTCTCGTATTGGCGATCCTGGCGGTCGCCATATTCGGAACATGGGCTGCGCCCCACGACCCTTTGAGCGGGGACCCGGCGGGCAGGCTCCAGCCACCGTCGTCGGAATACCTTCTGGGGACCGACGCCCTGGGACGGTGCCTTCTGTCGCGCATTCTATGCGGGGCGAAAACATCGGTGGGACTCGGTTTCGCCGTCGTGATCGTTTCCTGCCTCGCGGGGACCATGGTCGGCCTCGTGGCGGGCTACGCCGGAGGAATGTGCGACGAAGCCCTGATGAGAATCACCGATGTCTTCTTCTCCTTTCCGGAAATCATCGCCGCCATGGCCATCGCGGGAATCGCCGGTCCCGGGACCGCCAACCTTCTGCTGGCCCTGAGCATTGTCGGCTGGATGCGCTACGCCAGGCTGGTCAGGGGGATTTCCCTCTCCGCCAGGCAACGCGACTACGTAGAAGCCGCCCGCCTTTCCGGGGTCTCCCATATCGTCGTCATCTTTCGCCACATACTGCCCGCAAGCGTCCCCTCCCTCATCGTATTGAGCACCATCGGCCTGGCAAAGGCGATCATGGCCGTATCGGCCCTGGGCTTTTTGGGCTTCGGGGTGCGCCCGCCCTATCCGGAATGGGGATCTCTTCTCATGGAGGGCAAGGACTACATTCTCAGCGCCCCCCACCTGTCCCTCTACCCGGGCATGGCCATCATGATTTCCGTCCTCTCCTTCAACCTGCTCGGCGACGGTCTGCGCGACATGCGGGACAACTGATTTTCCGCAGCAATTCTAATTTTGACGGAAAGTCCATGTCAAAGAGGTTGCAACGACCAAGGCAACCAGACCATCCTGGTCTGGTAGGCCTACGGCAAAAGGGACTTTCCTGGCGCGACTAACCAGACGAGGATGGTCTGGTTACCTTGAAGGCACCGGAGTCACCCGAAATTAGAATTGCTGGATTTTCCGGATTGCGCTTGATAAATCGGGCGGATGCGGCTACCATTATCTGTAAGAATGAAAGGACATCGAGTGATAGGGCGAGATGATTCGGACAGGTGCGGGACTATTCGGACAGGGGAGCATCCCCTGTTTCTTGCCTCGGGAGCATATCCTGTCTTTTGACAGGACAGTCCCGTTAGGGACGAAAGACAATAGCCCGGCAATTTATTGCCGGGGTTGAACCGCCTGTATGTCCCAAGTCCCGTTAGGGACGACAGAAACAATCGGTCCGGCAATGCGATCTTCCGTCGGATTTGCAAGAAACAGGGAACGCTTCAGGAGAATATGGACTACGGGAAGGGAAAGGGACAAGGCAAGATGGACGAATACAAGAAAATTCCGTACGGCATATCGAGCTACGGGACCATCCGCCGGGACAATTGCTATTATGTAGACAAGACCAGCTTCATTCCCAAGCTGGAAGATGCAGGGAAATTCCTGTTTCTGATCCGTCCCAGGCGCTTCGGGAAATCCTCCTTGCTGACTTTGCTGGAAGGCTACTACGACCTGGCCAGAAAGGACGAATTCGAATTCTTGTTCAAGGATACGTACATCGGAAATCGTCCGACCCAGGAAAAAAACGCCCACTTGATTCTCGCCTTCAATTTTTCTCGGGTGAACCCAAGCGTGGGAAAAGTCGAAGAGTCCTTTGTCGAACATACGGATGCCTGTCTCGATTTTTTCGGGTACCGTTACCGGGAATTTCTGGACGATTTTTATTTCGCCATGATGGACAAGAAAAAAAGCCCTCATGGAAAACTCGAATCCCTTTTGCGATACGCGGCAGCCAGAAGGTTGTCCGTCTATGTTCTCATCGACGAATACGACAATTTCGCCAACACGATCCTGAGTACGGAAGGCCCAGAAAAGTACCATGAACTGATCAACGTTTCTGGATTTTTCCGTTTCTTTTTCGCCATGTTGAAAGGCGCGACAGACCGGATGGATTCCGGCATCGCGCGGATGCTCATTACCGGTGTGTCTCCCGTGACCATGGACGACGTGACCAGCGGGTTCAATATCGGCCGTAATATCAGTTTGAATCCCGTGTTCAACGAGTTGCTCGGATTTACCCGGAAACAGGTGGCCGAAATCTTGGACTACTATGGAAAGCGAGGCATGGCAGTCCCGGAAGGGACCCTGGATTTGATCGGCGAATGGTACGGAAATTATCGTTTTTCAAAAGGCGCTGCGGAACAGATGTACAACCCGGACATGATCCTTTATTTCGTTCAAAACCTGAAGGACCTTGGTCATTATCCAGAGTACATGATCGACCAGAATGTCCGCATCGACTACACGAAGCTGCGCCATTTGATGGTTTTGGACAAGCGGTTGAACGGCAATTTCAGCTATCTAAGGGACATCGTTAAGACCCAGGGCACGAGCCCCGCTCGGGTTGCCAGCAGCTTTCCGGTCTCCCGGCTGGCCAAACCCTCCAATTTCATATCCCTGCTCTACTACTTCGGGCTGTTGAGCCGGACATCGGCCGGAGAACTTCAGATCCCCAACCAGACCGTCCGGACCCTGATGTACGAGTATATCCGCAGAGGCTACGAAGACGCGGGCGTGTTCCGGCTCGATTTCTGGCACCTCGGCGAATTGATCCGGAACTTGGCCTATGGCGGCGACTGGGAACCGGTCTTTCGCTTTCTGGCGAGCGAAATCGAAAAGCAGACATCCATCCGGGACTATCTGACCGGCGAAAAGGTAATCCAGACCTTTCTGCTGGCCTATTTGAACGTTTCGGAATATTTCATTGTCCGTTCCGAGGAGGAAATGGGCAAGGGGTTCGCCGATCTTTACATGGAACCTTTCCTATCGAAATATCCCGACGTTGCGCATAGCTGTCTGATCGAATTGAAATACATCCCGCGCGGCGAATTTTCGGAAGAAAAAATGGAGGAAAAGCTTGCGGAAGCCCGGAATCAATTGGCGGAATATGCCAAAGACGAGAGGCTGGCCAAGCAAAGCCGGGGGACGAAAGTAAAATTGCTCGCGATGGTCTTTTCCGGGTGGGAATTGAAAGAAATGCGGGAGCAGGAATTCCAAGAGCAACCTTGACGTTTTTTTGTTTGGCAACGAATAATTTTTGAAAAGGGAGGGGCTGAAATGTCTGAAGCAAAATCTCGCGCAACAAATATGCTTCTTGTGCTGACCATCGCCGGTATGCTGCTTTCCGGCTGCGCATCCACGCCGCCGCACTCCGGGTTTTTGACCAACTACCCCGCGATGCAGACGGACCCTGCGGATGAAAGCATGATGTGGTGGGAAAAGCCCGGCATCGACTGGTCCCGGTACACCAAGCTCATGATCGACCCGGTGATCGTCTATTTCCACCCGGAATCGAAAAACCAGGGGATCGACCCGGAAACGCTGAAGGAACTGACGGACTATTTCCGGAAAACGGTGGTCGAGCATGTGCAGGATCTCTATCCTGTGGTGGAAAAACCCGCAGCCGATGTTCTGAGAATTCGCGCGGCGATCACGGACATCATTCCGGCCAACCCATGGGTCAACGCAGTCACCGTAGCGGGCGCGGGCCTTCCGCTGGATATGGGGGGCGCGGCCATGGAGGCGGAGTTTCTGGATTCCGTGACGGGCGAATCCCTGGGTGCCGTGATCGACGAAAGGCGAGGCGCTCCCGTGGATGTCGGCGACATGATCGACGGCTTCACCACATGGGGCCACGCCAAGTCCGCTCTGGACGACTGGGCCGAATTGCTGAGAGAATCGCTTCGACAGCCATGAAAACAAGACTTTGAGCATCGTATGGAAGGTCGATTTTTTATGCTGCGAATTTCGTCCCGCAAAGAATTTGCGGTTTTGGTTATAACGTCGGCCAACCTACACCGTCATTCCGGGCGGAGCTTGCTTTAGACCCGGAATCCAGGCGATGATCGAAGCTGTTGGATGAAAACCGGCCGAAGTTAGGACCAAACCCGAATTTGCGGAGGCGCGGTTTGGACGTAGGGTGGGTGGGTTGGAACCCGGGCTTTTTCGCTGCTCATGACTCTCTTAAATCCGACGGTCTGCCAGTCTTGCATGAAGTCCAACCCACCATTGTTCGAGCTGGCCCGCCGCCTTTTGCCTAAACGAAAGCGGCAAGGAAACTCGGGGCTCATCGCGGATTTGCGGGAAAAGGTGTGTCGATGGTAACCAGACCATCCTGGTCTGGCATGCCTTGGCTTCCACGCGGTGGCACATTCGCGATATGGGGCCAGAGCTGGAAGCTCTGGTTACCTTCACCGATCCCCGCAAATCCGCGATGAACCAAACTCGGAAAATGGTGGGTTGGACTCAATGCGAGATTGCCGGGCCGTCTATTTCAAGAGAAATTGGCCTATAGACAGCATTCGGGTATCGACCCACCCACCCTACGATCCCGAACCAACCCGTCTCGGATTGCCGGGGAACAGAAACAGGAGGAATTATCGGCGCATTTTCATCATCCTTGGTAGCAGCCCGCACGCCCAAACGTTCCCCGTAGAGACCGTCCGGCGTTTTAAGGAACAAGAACAGGCTGATAAATCGAAGGATTATAGTTGTGATGCCGGCCTGAAGGTCACTTTTCGCGAGATGGTTTCGGCAATTTGGTCCTGGTTCATGGCATCGCAGGGGACAATAATCTCCGCGTACATTTCATAGAGCCTCCGGCGCTCCTCGAACAGTTCCATGAAGGTCTGCGCGGGAGCTTTGGCGATTCCCCGGGTTTCGTAGTTGTGGATTCTCCGCTTCAACTCGTCGATGCCCACCTGCAAGAACACGATATGCGAGATCTTTTGGAGCAGGGCCATGGATTTTTCGCTGTAGGGTACGCTTCCGCCCGTGGCGATGACATGGCGGGTCACGTTCAATTTCAGGACTTCCTTTTCCTCGATGGCCCTCAGATGGAGATGGTCGGTTTCGTCCATGATTTGCTGGAGGCTCTTCTGGTGATTGATCTGGATCAGGATGTCCGTGTCGATGAAGCCGAAGGACAGATTCTTGGCCAGAATAATCCCCACGGTGCTCTTTCCCGCGCCGGGCATGCCGATCAAGGTTACGTTGGATTTCACGATCAAGGCCTCCTCGGTTTATTCGGTCGCATTCGGGTCCACCGCGTTTATTCCGGCGAAGGCCCTGGCGCCTGTTTTTACATTGTCGTACAAGGCAAAGGCGACTATGCCGCCGGGGGAAATAAGCTTGACTTTGCCGCCTGTCACGGTCTGGTTGGAAACAAGGTCCGAAAGCGCGTATTCGCCGGAGCCAAACGCATTCAGAGTTCGGGTTGTCGTCGAAATCCTGGCGCCGTTGGAACCTATGATGTTGATGGTTACGCTTTGCGAAACGGCGTTGGGATTCGACACATAAAGGGTTGTGTCCCAGTTGTCGCCCGAAGCGACATGGGGAACGTGCAAGATTGTCGATGCGGCTTCGGCAATGGGGATGTCGGCCATGTAGTTGTCGACGCCGGTCCCGGTCGCGGCAAGAAAGCAAACGCCGGCGAGCCGCTGTGTCGATTCGATCGAGATCGAACCGGTGAAAGGTGTCGAAGTCTTCAGCACATCGGAATGCTGACCATTCGGAGACAATGTCCAGTCATAGGTATTTCGCTTATTGCCTTGGGTGTCGAAAACCGTTATCGTCACGTCTGCCTGGGCTTCGGCATTGCAGTTGGAGAGAGCCAATCCTGTCGCATATCCTTCTGTCGATGAAAAAAGCGGCAGGTAGTAGTTGCTTGATTGGTCCATGCTTTCGTAGCCGCTCGATGCACTGGAGACCTTTTCCGGATCGAAGGCATTGATTCCGGCAAAAGCCCTTGAGCCCGTTTTTACGTTGTCGTACAGGGCGAAGGCTACGATGCCTTCGGAAGAAGAAAGCTTGACCTTGCCGCCGCTCAAAGACTGGTTGGAAAGAAGCTTCGAGAGTTCGTATTCGCCGCCCCCGTATGCTTGCAGATTGCACGAGGTCCTTTTGACGAGAGTCCCGTCCGAGTTCGTTATTTCGATGGAAACAGCCTGGGAGCCGTCGTTGGGATTGGCCAGGTAGAGAGTCGTGTCCCAGTTGTCGTCGAAAGCGACATGGGGAACGTGAACTGCGGTCGATGCTATTGATGTTATGGGAACGTCCGCAATGTAATTGTTCGCTCCGGTTCCGGCATTCGCGAAAAAACAAACGCCGGTGAGCGGTTGGGTCGATGCCACCCACATCCAGCCTGCATAGTCGTTCGATGGCTTTATAACCTGCGAACTCTGACCGTTCGAAGGTATTTCCATTTGATAGGCATCGCGCTTGACACCCGTCGTATCGTAAACGCAGATCGAAACAATGGCGGCATTCGATTCGCTGCTGTTGGAAAGGCCAATGCCGGTCGCATGTCCCGCTTCGCAGGAAAACAAGGGAGTATAATAGCGATATTCGCCGTCCTCCGGAACATTGGGATCGACATACAACCCCGTATGTCTCAGGTCATGGTGAAACATGGGCCATGGAGAAATCGCGAGTCCTCCGGAGTCGCCTTCGACAGCATACAGCTTGCCGTCGCAAGAGCCCACGTAAACGGTGCCGTCCGGCCCGATGGCCGGCGATGAAATGATCGCATCCGACGTTTCATAGGACCATTTCAAACTGCCGTCGGAATGGATTGCGTATAGCTTGTGGTCGCTCGATCCGACGTATATGGTTCCGTCCGCGCCGACCGCAGGCGACGAATCGACATCGTCCCCTGTTTCAAACGCCCACTTTTGCGTGCCATCGGGATTGACCGCGTATACATGGTTGTCTCTCGAACCGATATAGATCGTTCCGTCGCCGTCGATGGCCGGAGAAGAATACATGCCTTTCGAAGTGGGAAAAGTCCACAGAATCGTTCGACTGTCGGGCTCCAACGCAAGCAGCATGCTCTCTTCGGAACTTGAATTCCTTGTCATGGTCGCAAGATAGAGGGTCCCGTCCGAGCCGATGGCCGGGGAAGAATAGAAGCGGTCCTTTGTCTCCCCGATTTTCATCGTCCAGTTGACTTTGCAGCCCGGACCGAGCGAGTGCAACCGGCCGGAATCGTCTCCGATGTAAATGATATTTTCGGGCGTTATGGCCGCTGAAGCATATACCCGATGGTAATCGGTTTTGTGGACACAGGTTTTCTCTCCGGTAAGAGGATCCACCCAGAACAATCCGATTCCGGTATTGCCAACGTAAACGGTATCGTCGGGCCCGATCGCGGGAGTGGCATGTACGTGTAAAATACTCCACCCGTGAAGCTTGGTACTCCATTTGAGATCTCCGTCTTCAGTGACCGCAAACAGCATGTCGTCGGTGTTGGCCCCGAAATAAAGCGTTCCTTCATCGTCGATGGCCGCAGACGATTTGATCGATAAATCCGTGAAATATTCCCATTTCTTGGTACCGTCCGGGTTGATCGCGTAAAAGAATTCGTCGTAAGAACCCACATAGATCGTACCGTCGGGAGCGATCGCAGGGGAAGAATAAATACTGTCACCGGTTGCAAAGGACCACTTGAGCCGTCCCCCTTCCGCCCATGCCGTATCCATGAACGACAACGAAGAAAAGGAAAAAAACAGGATTGCAAAACAATGGACTACCCGTTTAACGAAATTTGAAACGATATTCATTTTCGTATTATGATTCCTCCCTCCGAAACTCTCGTTAAAAAAAGCACTATATTTGAAACCGCCGGAACAAAGCAAGATTTTTTTCTTGTTTATTAACAGGTTCCAACGCGGGAGCGTCGGAATCTGGAAAATGACGATCTCGCATACATCCTGTTTCGAAACGACAAGGACCACACGGTCGCTATAGCTGGAATTTTGATTGAAACTAGGGTATGGGTATAATTTTAGCCTTTTGGTTTTAGGGAGATTATACCATGCCGGAGGATTCGAAAACGACCGATTGCAAAAGTCCCGTATCCAAGCTCGCGAAACTTTACAGAAAGGGCCGGGACAATTGGAAGGCGAAATACAAGGAGGCGAAATACAGGGCCAAGCTTTTGGCCGACAAGGTCAAATACTGGAAGAACAAGGCGGCCGAGCTGGAACGGCGAGTGGAGAAACTCGAGAGGGAACTTTCCGAATCCGAAAAAAGAACTCCAAAAGTTCCGGGGAAACAGCCGAAAAATTCGAAATAGTGCAGGCGCACCACACTTATTCGCTCGGCCACATGCATCTTTTCGCGCTGCTTGTTCTCGGGGCGGGCATAGGCATGAGGGGAGCGAGCAAGGCCATGGGGATATTCTTCTCCTTTCTTGGACTGGAAATTCCGGTTCCGTGCTGGACGACCGGGCGCCTGTGGCTTTCGAGGCTTGGATTGCGCAAGCTTTCGCGGCCCAAGGAAAAAGCCGGCGACTGGATATGGATAATCGACCATACCGTGCGGCTCGGCGCTGAAAAATGTCTGGTGATCCTGGAAATCCGGCAAAAAAAACCTGCCGAAGGAGGAACTGCACCTCAGGCACGTGGACGTCGAGCCTATCGATCTGATACCGGTGAAGAAATCCAACGGGAAAATCGTCTGGCGACAGCTTGAGGAAGCAAGGCGCGATACATGAATGCGGGGGAAGTCGTCCGCCGGGGTTCGGACGTCGTTTGCGGCCTGGATCTCGAAAAGGCGGAAAAGGGAAAGGATTTCGAAGAAACCGAAATGTACGCGAAACTCGGTTGGATTTGCGAATTCCGGGACGATTTGAAGGACTGGAGGAGTCTGGTCGAAATCGTCGAGGGCGCGAACGCCTTCGTGGATTTCGTCGGATTGTACAGGGGCGTCCACGAGGACCTGGACGACTATTTGTCGAAATTGCCGACAAGCCTTCGGTTCCCATATATCAAGGAAGAGCTGGCAGAGTTCGAGCGGGAGCAGCAGGAAAAACAGGGGCTTGTTTCTAAATTCGGCAGCCTGGATTCCGGGCCTACGCTACATGTTCCAGTTAAGAAATTCCCGGAAACGACGGAATCCAGCTATTTTATCGACACCCGGGCTACATACCGCTCCGCCCGGAATGACGACCGCCGCGAAGATAGTCCCTTAAAGTGGCCGATGTTAAGACCAAACCAAAAAACAGAATCGAATTTTATCTTGACGAACATGCCCCAAAAGCTGTTACAAAGGGCCTCAGAGGACGAGGGATCGATGTGGCAACGGTTCTGGAGGCAGGCAGGTTTGCGGGGCGCAACCTATGAAGAACATTTGCAGAGTGCAAAATCAGAAAAACGTGTCATTTTCACTCAGGACGATGATTTTATTCGGCCAGTCAACCAATCATTCCAGCGGAAGGCGTGGGCTTCCGCTTCGTCCCAACCCGCTCCGCATTTTAATTGTCCAAATTGAAAATACCTCTCAAGTTGTTATCATGATGGTTGCCATGGACGATTGTGCAAGAGAATGTGAAAAAGGTTAACGGGAAACAACGTGAATAGAGTGATCGAGAGTTTGAACAAAACATTCGTCGATTCCGAAAACAGAACGAGAGAGGAAAAAACATGCCCCGAGAAAAACAGCCTGCAACCATCCAGGAGTGGTTCGAATACGGACGTCAATGCTTTCACAAGCCCGACGGTGTCGAAGCGGTCAAGGCGCTGGAAAAAGTCTGCGACATGGATCCGTCCTACAAGCATTCCGACGGCGACAACCCTTATTTCTACTTGGGCAAGATCTACGAGGTGGAATCCCGTTACACGGAGGCCATCGAGCTTTACACGAAAGCCTTGGCGGTGGACTACTGGGACGAGGAAAGCCTGATCGGGCGAGGCAGCTGCCTGTCCGTGAAGGGAAAATACGCCGAAGCGGCGGACGATTTCATAAAAACCCTGCAGATTCCCGACAACAAGCGCAGATGCCCCAGAAAGATGCTGCTTTACATCATCGCGGAAACGTACCGCCAAATGCAGGAATGGGGGCAGGCCATCTACTGGGGACAACTGGCTTTGAACGCGGACCCGGGAAACCAAAGCCACAGACAGTTGCTCGACAAGATCAAGGCGAGGAGTGCGGACTGATGTAGATGCAGCCAGGCCGAAGAGGCGGAGAAAAAACGCGGAAAATGGCGGTTGGCCCCCATGCAAGACTGGCGGGTCGTCGATTTCAAGAGAAGCTGTCTTAGCGACACCCCCAAGGGCTTCGACCCACCCTACGATCCGAACCGAACTGTCGCAGATTGCCGGGGGAACAAAAACAGGCGGAATTGCCAGCATGTTTTCGGCGGGATTTTCATCGCCCCGCCCATTTGGCGTCCGCGCGGATTTCGACTGCGTGGTGGCCGTGAAATCTTCCGTATAAATGGAACGAACGTTTTTTTCGGTCGTATTCGCCCGCAAAATCCATGGTCACCTCCTTGAACATGCCGAGTACGGGGCGTGCGTCGGGGTCCCGCTTTTTCACCAGGACGGTACCGGAGAGAACGTTGCCGCACTCCGATAGACGGCCTTGTAAAACATAGCCGCCGCCGCCTCCCTCGATGGCGCCGTCGGCAACGACGGCCGTCGCATCGACCGATTTTTCAGCAGATCGTAAAACCACGTGGTAGGTTCCGTTTTCCATGTTTTTCTCCGTTGGACGTTTGCATCAGGCGTTTCTGCAAATTTTGATACCATTCCTCGGTCGGATTGGCAAGCAGAGCTGACCATCCTGGTCTGGCAAATCGATGAAGCGCCGGAATCGATCAGCGCGGCAAACCAGCCCGAACCAGGCCAGGATGGTCTGGTTGCCTTGGCCTTTATAACCTCTTCGGCATGGAATTTCCGTCAGAATTAGAATTGCAGGCTTGGGACAGCAATTCTAATTTTAGCACGCTCTTCTCTGCGTACCTCTGCGCCTCTGCGTTTAGATTACCCTTGCAATCGAAGGGCCGCGTATATTCAACGCAGAGGCGCAGAGGGCAACATCAAGACAAGACCATGAAAGATCATTCCTCATAATGCCGATCGGCAAATGTTTAGGGCCTTTGCAGGAACGAAAGACACCATTGCGCAAGCCCGTCAAAATTAGAATCGCTGGGCTCGGGAAATGGTTCTTGCATGCTTCGATTTGTTCAAATATAATTAAAACTTAATTTCGGCGGCATTGCCGATGCCGTCGAGACGGCGTATGGTGAAAGACGACTCTCGTATTGTGGTCGTGGCGGAGTGTTTCTGCCGGAGGTGCGGTTCGACCAGATTGCCGAAATCGCCGGTATGCCAGCCTATCGGAGACTTTCCGAATCTCAACCGACCGACCTGATTTGGACTTTTGAAACTGCGGACGGAAATTCACGATGACGATCGAATTCGACGAACAAGGTACTAAGGAAGGATTGCAGAGAATAATCAGCCGGGCTGCCGCTCGCAGCTGCGAAAAAGGCGGCGCGGTCATGGTGCTAGCCTGCGACGCCAACGAATTCACCCCCCGAGGCATCGACGATATTTTACAATCGTCCCCGGTCCCTCTTTTCGGGGGCGTTTTTCCCAAGATTATCTACCAGGGGCATTTACTCGAAACGGGCTCGCTGGCGGTTTCCTTTCCGGGCGCGGCCAAGACGCTTTTCATTCCCGAATTGAGCGACAGCGAGGCCGATTACGAGGCGATCATGGACGAGGCTCTTCCGGAGGTCGATTCGGCGCGGACCCTGGTGGTTTTTCCGGACGGCTATTCCAAGAGAATCAGCGCCTTCATCGAAAGCCTCTTCAACATCTTCGGCCTCGAGATCAATTACATCGGGGGCGGGGCCGGGTCGATGAGCATGTGCCAGAAGCCCTGCCTGCTGACTGGCGAGGGAATGAAGTCCGACGGGGCTGTTCTGGCGTTTCTGGAGATGGAAAGCGGCGTGGGGGTGAGCCACGGCTGGGAACTTCTCAAAGGGCCTTTCCGGGTGACCGAGTCGGATCGCAACACCATCAGGACACTGGACTGGCGGCCCGCCTTCGACGTCTACCGGGAAATTGTCGAGCCGCACGCCGGAAAACGTTTCGGCCCGGACGATTTTTTCGACATTTCCAAGGCCTACCCGTTCGGCATCTTGCGCATGGGAACGGAGCAGATCGTGCGAGATCCCTTTCGGGTAAAAAAGGACGGCTCTCTGGCAATCGTTCCGAAATTCGGTTGGATTTAAATTTTGGACGCCCTATTTCGTTGTGTTCTAAATTTAAAAAAGTTCGATTAAATCGTCGATAAACGCTTCGCTTCTTATTGTCTTAATCGGCAGCCTTCCGGTATTAAGAGGATGTTGCCGTTTGCACCATGAACTATACGAGCCCGATGTTTTTCCGGCTTCCGCGAGTTTTTCCGGGAGTTTTTCAAGACTTCCGAAAACCAACTCGACATAGACCGGATTGTTTAAATTCGGTATCAGCATATATTCGGCGGGCAATGCGAAAAAATCCCGTGCGAGCTTCATGCGACCGTGAGTTTGTCGGCGAAGCCGTTTTCCGCTTCCCCAATGGGATTCGATCGCATTCGTCGTTCGTACGAAAGAAGCTCCCGCGTTTTTTTCCTCGTCGCCTCGGAACAGATACTGTCTGTATTTGCCGACATGCGACAACGCGATATTGTAAAGAGCGAGTTCTTCGCTGCTTGAACAATTGCGTCCGCTCTTCCCGAATTGCTCCATAAGATCGTTTAGAGACTCGCGAACGTCTTTCCTTCCCCTGGAAGTCAGTTCGTACGAATCGCGCATGGGACTCGGTCCCTTGGCGTCCATGCGAAGCACTTCCCGTATCCGCCGGAAAATATCGAATGCTTTCTCGTATAAATTCGCAGCGGTATCGACCACGGGATCGGCAAGGTATTTTTCAAGTCTTTCCGAAAAACCGTAAAAAACTCTCGGCAATTTGCTGATCGAGTTGTCTCTTGCAATCAAGCTTTTTGCCACGGCGTTGATTTTGGCGATTCTGCGATGGAAATAAAGCAGGTAGGGATCAAACGGAAAACCTTGCCTGCGACCGTCGTTTGCGTAGTCGAGCATCCAGGAATGCAGGCCCAGAAGAATTTCGCGGGCTAAAACGTCGGTGAATTCGAAATCCGTTGTATTTCCGCTCAACAGATCCTTGAGAATCAACCGGGCGTTCCCGTCCCTGATCTGTCCTCGAATCCTTTGCGTCTGACTGCTTCTCTGGTTCTTCAGATACGGCTGCAATTTAATGGCTCGAATGCGCTTGTTCAGCATTTTCTGGGGCGCATCGTAGAGATCCCTGCCCAAATCGCCGCATAGATGGTAGTGGCATACGCGGTGCGGACAATCCGGAAGGGCCGCTTCGCAGCTGTTGATCATTCTTTCGCTCAGATCGTGAAGGATCTCGTCCGGCTTGCCGTAAAGATCGGCGGCTTCGAGAAGGCATTTTGAAATGTCCTCTTCGTTTTCCGTGGGAATCTTCCATCCTTTGAGAAATATTCCCGCCTGCGCCTCCTTGACGCCGAAAAAAACGGGGGAACCCGGTTCGATCGTTCCGTCGATCAGCCATGTGACGTTTCCGCGCTTGCGAAGAAAGGCCTCGATCTCGGGAGTCGCCCTTCGATGAAGTTCCCCTAGATAGAAAAGAAACTTGCGCTGAATATCGTAAAGACTGCTGGCGGGTATGGGCGACAGCCCTTTCCGTTTTTCTATCTCTGCGTTGACCGATTTCAACGTGCATCCTTCCAGATAGCATTTTCTGCCGACGAAGGCGATGAGATCGAACGAGTATTTGGCTCCGGAAGGAACGATCGCGGCCAATTCCGACGAGCGAAAAGTCGAAGTCTTCGAACGGTCTTTTTTCCGCCTTGCAATCTCTATGGACCTGAATTTCGAATATTTCAGACTGATAACGGTCCGGCGCCTCGTTTTCTGAACGATGGAATTATCGACGCAAGATTCGAATACGTATTCGGCGTCGTCCGGCAGAGCGGAAATATCGGAGATTTTCCCCATGAAATCGTCTCGCAGACAGTTGACAAGTTCGGCCACTTTCAGCGAGCCGTTTTTTTTTCGAGCGAATAGAACTCGACTACGCTTCGAACATTTCCTGCGGTGACGGAAACCCCTTTTCTTTGCAACGCTCGCGAGATAGACGCCGCGCTTGCCGACGGAAACTCGATCATTCTAACAAGAATTTCAATCACGGCCGGAGAATCCATATTGTCGGGCAAAGGCGTCTCGTCGCGTCTTTGGATTGCCGACTTCGCATCGCGTTCTTCAATCCTTTTTTTCCGGGATTCTTCCTGTTTCTTTTTAAGATCGGGATCGACGGACAAATATACGGCGCAACGACCTGCCATGTATTTACTCAACCTGTCTTTGGATACAAGACGGGAAAGAAGGTTTTTTACATTCGTTTTCAACAAGCGCTCAAGTTCCTCGGCGGTGAACCCCGATTCCGAATCGTCCACTATGGAGACGATTGTTTTGTCGAGAGTGAAGTTTCGGGAAAAACGGATATCATTGTAGGCCCATAGTCCGTACGAGTCGAAATCGGGAGTATCCCGAAGGGTATAGAAGGAGGAGTTCTTGTTGTAGCTCGAATAGTAGCCGAACTTTTTCAAAGCCCGCACCACAGTCATATGCGAAATTTTCAAATGATCGCACAATTCGGATTTTCTTGCGACTTTGCATTTTCGCAATTTTTCGATTACGGCTGTTTCTCTTACAGTAAGATTTTTCATGATGTGGTAATGTATGTTGTTATAAAATGAATATGTCAATATTAAAATAACATACATTAACATTTTGGACCCTAAATTTCAATAAATCCTGCGAAAACTCTGTCAAAAGCGACCTTTTTTGAATGGAACGAGCGTCTTTTTGTTAAACAGGGATTTTCATTCTGTTTTTCAAGGTAACCGCACAGAGTTCTAACAGTCAAGGCTATAACGGAATAATCCCGTATATTCAGGATGTTATGTTTCCATCCCTCAACCCTCCCTCGCCAAACGGCACTGGAATTACCTGAACCATAAGATTTTAATTCAATTTAACATTTTTGTATTTTGCATATAGTTGTGCATTTATATCGATTTGTTCGCGAACAGACTTACTAAGAACAACCAATATAAACGTTTCGGCTGATTTTTTATAACAACATACATTTTTTTATTGACGTATCGTTCAGGATATTTTAGTAACCTTCTTATTATGGATCCAGTTGATTATTTCAAAAAGCCGCTTTTGCCAGACCATCGAAATTACGAAGCTTTGAAAGCTTTTTATTGCGACGGACTTGGTTCGGCTGAAACGGCCGAAAAATACGGATTGTCGCCAGCCTATTTCAAAAAACTCCGCCATCTTTTTTTGCAAAATCTCAAAAAGGGAATCAATCCGTTTTTCTCGAAAAAAAAGCCCGGTCCCAAAAAGCGTTCCACAAGCGACCAAACGATAGAGCTTATTGTCGCATTGCGTAAGCGGAATTATTCCATCACGGACATCAAGGTCCTTCTTGATTCCAAGGGAAATGCCGTTTCGCTCGACACCATCGATAAAGTGCTGAAGGCCGAAGGCTTCGCGCCTTTGCCCAAAAGGACTCGAATGGAAAGGCTCGCAGTTTCCGTTCCGGAAAAAATCGAGGCGCCGAAAAGCGTGTCGATAGAACTGACCGACGAAAAGTTCATAACGGAACACGGCGCCGGTCCCCTCGTTTTTTTACCCCTCATGGAAAAACTCGGCTTGGCGGAGGCGATCAAAAGCGCCGGATTTCCCCGTACGTCCGAACTCGACGACCTTCAAAGCGTTCTGTCTTTTCTGGCCTTGAAACTGCTGGGAGGCCTCCGATGGTCCCACGATACGAAATGGAACATGGACAGGGCTCTCGGGTTGTTTGCCGGACTCAACGTCCTGCCGAAATCGACTACTCTTTCAACCTATTCCTACCGCGTGTCAAGGTCGCAGAACAAAAGGTTCCTTTCCGCGCTGTCGCGCATTTTCCGCGACGACGAACTCGAAAATGGCGAGTTCAATCTGGATTTCAAAGCGATACCGCATTGGGGAGACGCCAGCGTTCTCGAAAAAAACTGGGCGGGTTCCAGATCGAAGGCGATGAAGAGCCTTCTCGCCCTGGTTGCGCAGGATCCTTCAACTGGCAATCTTTCCTATACCAATGCGGAAGTAAAGCACAGGAACCAAAGCGACGCCGTTTTCGATTTCGTCGATTTTTGGAAGCAAGGTCGCGGCGTGGCCCCGAAAATGTTGATTTTCGATTCGAAGTTCACGACCTACAAGAATTTGAGCGAGTTGAATCAGAGCGAGGAAAAAATCAAGTTCCTGACCATAAGAAGGAGAAGTAAAAGCCTGATCGAAAAGGCGGAAAAAATCGAAAGCAACCATTGGCGAAAGATATCCGTCGAGCGTTCGAAGGGTAAATATCAGAAAATCAGAATATACGAAGAGCACTGCAAATTGCGACATTACAAAGGCGAAGTAAGACAAATCGTTATGACCGACCATGGAAGACGAAAACCGACCTTTCTTATTACCAACGACTTTGACGCGGATGTGGGAAAGCTTGTGAAAAAATATGCAGGCCGATGGCTGGTGGAACAGGAAATTGCCGAGCATGTGGCGTTTTTCAACCTGAACAATCCTTCCTCTTCAATTGTTGTCAAGGTGGATTTTGACCTGACGATTTCCCTTTTGGCCCACAACCTGTATCGGATATTGGCAAGCCATCTTGAAGGTTTTGAAAAATGCACCGTCGAAACAATAAGCCGAAATTTTCTTGAAAACGGCGCCTCCGTGGAAATTGCCGGAGATCGGATAAAAGTTTTTTTGAAAAAGAAAACGCATCTGCCTTTACTTCTCGATGTCCCGTGGATGAAATGCTCCACAAAATTGTCATGGCTTGGTGCAATAATATCCTTTGAAACCGGAACATATTCTTGAGGTACCTTTTTTATCTGAATGAAAATCCCTGTTAAACTATGTGAAATGAAATTGCAAATATGTTGAATGATTTCAACATGTTGGGAGGATCCAACCGAATTTCGGAACGATTGCCCACCGGTCGTTTTCCGACATGATGGCCGAAGCCTTCGAAGTCAACCATATCGAAGACATTCCCGCACGCATCCGGTCGAAAAGCCAGGGCGCGTTCGGCAAACAGACGCTCGTCAACGTTCGACATCAGCCTGTGAGGTCGGCCAAGTTTTTCAACCCGAGGATTTTGAAGACCTATCTGGAATGGTGGGACCATGTTTTCGTTCCTCTCATGAAAGGGTCCCAGACGTTTCTTTTGCTGGGCGTGTCCTTCATCGTCGAAAACCCGCCAAAATTTCGAAGGGCCATGCTGGAGCAAGAGAGGCTGGAAGATCTCGAATTGCATGAAACCGTTTTTCGACTCCTCGACGAGATGGAAAAGATCGCTCGCAAGGACCTTCTGGATTTTCTGCGAACCCATAACATCCGCCTGCCCATCAAGCGAAGGGACCAGGCCCTGGAACGTATCCTCGAAAAAACCGGGGGGCATTACCAGCAAACCATCGAGCAACTGAAAAATCTCGTGGACCAGGTTTGGGATTTTATCGACGAAAGCGTTGCCGATGATGAAACGCCGTCGGACGAATTCGATTATTAGGAGAAACGAGCAATGGACGACTATCCATTTCAATTGGTGAGATACGGACTGAAAGGAAGAATCGAGGACAAGACGCCGCTTTGCGAACGGCCTTTCGCAAGAATCGACCGGTCCTTCCAGAAGGACGCCGAGCGCTTCGTTCCCGGCGATTCGCTGGAGACGGCAATCAACACGGCCATCGCCGTGGGAGAACCGCTTCTGATCACCGGAGAGCCGGGCACCGGAAAAACCCAGGCCGCATATTACGCAGCCTACAAGCTGGACGTGGAGCCGGTAATCCATTTCCAGGTGAAATCCGACAGCACGGCCCGGGACTTGCTGTACCATTTCGACACCGTGCGCTACTTCCACGACGCCAACCTCCCGAACCTGGCCGGGGAGGGCAAAAAGTCCGCCGACAATTGCAGGCTCGAAAAATCGGATTACGTGGAGAAAAGGGCGCTATGGACCGCATTCGATTCCGCCCTGGAAAGCGGCGAGCCTCGCGTACTGCTGATCGACGAGATCGACAAGGCCCCGCGCGATTTTCCCAACGACTTGCTTCACGAACTGGACCAGATGGAATTCACCGTAGCGGATACGGGGCAGATCGTAAAAGCACCCCGAAAGCTTCGCCCCATGGTTTTCATCACGTCCAACAGCGAACGCCGTCTTCCCGAACCGTTTCTTCGCAGGTGCGTCTACCACCACATCCGCTTCAACGACGAGATCGTCAGGAAAGCGGTGTTCGGAAGGAAAAGCGAGTATGAAAACCTTTCGGAGGGTTTTCTGAAAATGGCGATACAGCGTTTTCTCGCTCTTCGGGAACGGGGATTGCGGAAAAAGCCTGCCACCGGGGAATTGCTGGTCTGGCTTCGGGTGCTGTCCCTTGCCGCCGGGTCCTACCCGGAAAAGCTGGACCGGGAGCTGTCGAAACTCCCGTATCTCGGCGTGTTGCTGAAGGATCACCAGGATATGGAAGAGCTTGGCACAGGGCTATAGCGCAGACAAAACGATTGGGGAAATCGAATGGTTTTATCTTCGATTGCAATGCCTTCAAAGAAAGAATTCTATCGATAACCGAGGCACACAGAGGCTCGATAGGAACTGGGGCGATGAAAATCATAGGGCTTGGTTCTAAATTCGGCCGCCTGGATTCCGGGTCTACGCTGCTACATCTTCCAGTTAAGAAATTCCCTGAAACGACGGAATCCAGCTGTTTTATCGACACCCGGGGTACATGCCGCTCCGCCCGGAATGACGACCGCCGCGACGATAGTCCCTGAAAGTGGCCGATGTTAAGACCAAGCCCAAATCATACAATGCCGGGGACATTTTTCGGCCGGATTTTTTTCATCGTCCCAGTTATGGGCTAACCGTCGGATAGAACGAACTGGCTCGCCGTGGCGACCCCGTTTTCCGCGCACAGATTCATCGCCTCGTCCGTGAACCCGCCCGTGGAGAAAAACGCCGGGACCAGCCGCTTGTCCGGATGCAGCGCGGCGAAGGCTTCCATCTTTTCCAGAAAATCCTTTGCCGCCGCCGGACCGACCGGGGCCTGGGTCTTCTTGACCTCCACCGCCAGGATCCTGCCGCAGTCCGATTCGGCCAGCACGTCGATCTCCATGGCCTTGCCGTCGGGCCTCTGGAACGTCGTTCGCAATTTCACGTCCACGACATTTAATGTCGCGTCGTCAGCTACGTTTGAGAAATAGCGGGAAGGGGCGAACCGCTTTTTGCTTCTGAATTCGGTCATCAGCTGGTATTCGGCCATCTTGCCGGTCAGATGGTTCACCAGTCCTTGAAGGGACTTCTTGTCCTTTTCGAGCTTTTCCAGTTCTTCGCGAAAGTCGCTCTTCAAGTCGGGCTGGTAGGATTCGATTTCCTTCTCGAACCTGTGCCTGAGAATCAGATTGAGGGTCCCGTCTTTCAGACCTCGGAAATCGATGTCCGAACCACCTCTGGCGATCAGGTCCGCTTTGACCATGTTTTCCAGAAGTTCTTTGATTCGGTCCTCGTCGATATCGAGCCCGAGCGTGCCTTTCAGTTCCTTCGGGGTCCATTCCCTGTCGGAATGCTTGCTCAGGTGCAGCATGATATGCTTGGAGTTTCTGGTGTTGATCCGCTTGAGGGACAGTTCGATGTACTCGGCCCAGGTAAGGGACATTTCCGAATTTTCGTCCGTGATTTCGAAATGGACCGCGTCGATGACGCCTTTCTCGGCGGTCAGGTCCTTGCCTTCGGTATCATTTTGAAAAACGCAGTAAATGAAGAACGGGTCCGACATGCAGAGCCGGTTGATCTGGACGGCGCTTTCGTTGGTGATCGGCTCTCCGAAATATTCGGCGTATCGGTACACGGCCTCCAGCCCGTCTTCGGGCGTAAGATAGGGATCGATGAGCGTGCGTTTCAGCCTTCCGGCCTGCAAGTATTTGCCACAAATGTTGACCAGCCAGCCCACGTACGATCCGGTGACCAGCATGGGGGCCAGCTTGGACTCGGAAAGGTCGTGCCAGGTGCCTGGAATGCTGTCGTCGAGGGCCGTCTCGCATTTTCGGTCCCTGTACACGTAAGCGGCCGTGTTCTGGAATTCGTCGATGATGACCAGAAAGCTTCGGTCGTATAACTGGGCGTAGCGGTCAGGAGCGCTGGCGGCCGTCTCCCACATGATGTCGAACCCGAGATTTCTCTCTTGCTCGCCCATGATGAAATCGGCGTCCTCCGCCATCTGCCGGAGATTGCAGGACAAACCGTATTCCTTGATCTGGTTCAGCGTCAACGGGTTCCGGACCGGGGCCGGGTCCCGCTCCAGAAACGATATGAACTGGGATGCGAACGTGCGGTAAAAATTCGCTGCCAATTCGGGCAGCCAGATTCTTTTTTCCCTGATGCTGATATAAAACGGGACTATCCTCCCGTTTTCGCTCCACAGCCGATTGAAAATGCGCTGGACGATCGCGGTCTTGCCGCTTTTCCGGCGGGCGAGCAATGCCCGGGATTTGGCCGCGCGTTTGGGAATCCTGCCGATCCATTTGTCCAGAAGCGCGAATTCCTTTTTTCTTCCCACCAGAAGGTCGGGATCGCCGATGATTTCGGGCAACGGGTACTGCATGGACCAGACTCCTTTCTGCGAATGGTTCGTGTTTTATCGAGATCGCGAGGGTCGCCCGACCGCGATCATTGGAACCATATCACGGCCCAGCTTTTCGATCCATCCAAATTCGGCGGGCGGGGCGTGAAAAGCATCGGCGAGCGCTCGTTGCCACGCTCCACTATGGGAACGCCTGAAGGGCGCTCCCGCGTCCTCTTTTTTTTCAGATCGTTCCCCGATTCTTATGAATGCTTTTTTCGCTTGCTCCCTATTCTCCCGACAGTTTTTATCTTGAACGCCGGAGGGACTCGATTATGCTCGTTGTGCTTCTCACTCTGATCTTTTCGGATGCAAGAGACACGACCTGTCCGCCGAAGGACCTGACCAGGCCGATCTCCTGGCGAACGATGGGCTGGCTCAAGTCTTCGTCGGACTTGAAGAACCATTCGGGTCTGAGCGCCTCGATGGCGCCGAGGCAATTGGCCGTATCCAGGGGAACGACATAATCGACAGCCCCGACCGCCGCGAGCATTTGCGTTCGCTCGTCGATGGAAAGCACCGGTCTTGCCTTACCTTTCTTGCTTCGAATATGGAAGTCGGAAAGGGTCATCGCGACGAGCGCGGCCTTGCGAGGCTTTAAATATTCCGCAGCGCTTTTAAAATAGCGAAGGTGTCCTAGATGGAGCAGGTCGAACGCGCCGGACACGCATCCTATCCAGACCTTCCTGCGAATGTCCGCAGCGGAAAGGCTTTCCGCCGTTTGAATTTTCGGCGACAATGCGAAGTCGGGCCGGTCGATTTGCGCTCCCCTTCCGGCGATTATCCTGCTTGCTATTTCTCCGCCCCCTGGTGTGTTTTGCCTTGTCTCGCCTGCTTCCGAGGGCTCGATTTCGAAAAAGGACACGTATTCGTTCCATTCCGCCGTACTGTAGATGCCAAGCTCGCCAAATTCGTGGAGTATGTCCGGAACTCTCAACGCAGCCCTCCTTGCAGTATGTCTTTCGGACCGTCGGCCATGGTCAAGTCGCGCACGCAATAAGGGTCCGGACCGTCCAGGTCGCCGGTAATCGCAAAGGCGGTCACCGGGCACCCTCCGTTGCAGCGCAGGATGTGATGCGGGCAGCCCCGGCAGATTTTTCTTCGTACTTTTCGGGCTCGTTCCAGTACTCGGGATTCTTGCCAGAGCTGCAACAGATCGCCTTTTCTGACGTCCTCTCCCAGCCAGAGACCGTCATCGAGCCTGGTCATGTAGTTGCAGGCAATCACCCTGCCGTCGGTTGTCAGCCCGATTCCCTTGGATGCGCAAGCGCAACTCGAATTGTCGAAAGGATAGGGCATGCTTCCCGCATGGAAAGGGTCTTTGGAGAAGACATCGAAGCTGATTCTTATCCGGCTTGATTCCAGCCCGAGTTCGTTCCGCAGGCCGGCCACGAGTTTGGCTGCTTCCAGGACCTGCGGAGGAGACAGCATCTGCTCTTTTTTCGCCCGGCCCGTAGGTCTCAGCAAGCCGATGCTCAGCTTGCAGCCCAGTTTCGCCGTCAGTTCCGCCAAGTGGCGAACGCAGTGCCTGTTGTCTCGCATCAGGACCATGTTGACGGTCACGCGGGGGGAGCGGTCGCTTTGGCCTGCTCGGTCCGAAAGAATTTTCAGCGACGAAAGGACCTTGGCGTAGGCGCCTTTTCCCCGTATGGCGTCGTTGGCTTTCTCGTCGCCGTCCAAACTGATTCTGATGTCTTGCAGGCCGCAATCCAGCATTTTGTCTATGACATTCACCCCGAAAAGCCCGTTGGTGTTGACCGAAGGGATGAGTTCTTCCTCGCGAATCACTTCTAGTATATCAAAAAAATCCGGACGCAAAGTCGGTTCGCCCCCCGTTAGCCTGACATAGTAGGACCCCAGGACAGCCGCGTCGCGTATCAGCTTTTCCACTTCCGCAAAGGTCATTTCCTCCCGCTCGGACCTTCCGCCTTCACTGCGGCTGGCATAGCAATGAACGCACGCGCCGTCGCACCGGTCCGTCAGCTCGACGTACAAATCCGCAGGGCTGCCGAGCGTGTCCGACCGCAAGGCGTATCCGAATTCCCGAACATCGAAGATCCTCGATTTTTCGCCTTTTGCAGCAAGCGATTCCAGCTCTTTGCGCTTTTGCTCGAATTGCGGTTCATCCAGGAACTCGTTGGCATCGGATTCGGTGTCAACCAGGAGTCCTCCAAAAAATTCTCTTCGTAGAATAATCATTTAATCCTCTCGTTTCCCCGGAGAACGCCGTCTGCAGTCGCGTGCAGTATTCTTGAAAAAAAGACATGTCAGACGAAACTTCCATGGTGTCTCGGGCTTTTCAAATATTCTATTATTTCGTTATACCGGCTCAAGGGATGGGTGCAGTATCGACGGCACGCGAAACGGCGCATTTTTTCCAAAACCATTTTCCGCCTCTTCCCCATATATACTTTTTCGAATGTGAGACCCTCATCATAGTCGATTCGCCCGAATTTCCACTCGGGCAGCGAGCGAAGATTGCAGCAGCCGTAAAGGCTTTGGTCGCCGGTTACTACCGCGAGCAAGGGCGAAGCAAGACAGCGGCCTGTGACGTGTTCGATGCCGTTCGCGTTCCTGGCCACGAAAGAGCCGCGCCGGGGAGAATCCGCCTGGAAAATCTCCGACAATTCGGCGTCCCTGTCTGAAATCCAATGATCGACCAGGATTTTCATGTCTCCCTTGTAGGCGCTCCGGACATCCATAAACCTCCGCCGAACCTGCAAAGCCTCCATCGGCGTCATGGTGGGTTCGGCCCCGACCTCCTCGAAAAACGGGGGGCGGAACAGCACGTAGTCGCAGGCGACCCGTTCGCCCAGTTCGACTGCCGTTTCCACCAGGTCCATCGCGTGGAAATCCATCGCGAACGACAACCCGACCACGGGGTGTCTGCGTTTCAGGCGATTTCTTTCTTGAACCAGCTTGACTACGCCTTCCACGATGGTCTCGAAATCGTCGGAACCGTGCAGGGCGGCGTGGGACTCCGGAGTGGGACCGTCTATGCTCACCCTGACGTAGCTCGCCAGTGACGCCAAGGCCCCGGCCCGTCGATGCAACATGGATCCGTTGGTCACCACCCCGGCTTCGAAGCCCTGTTGTCGAGCCAATTCCAACGCATCTTCGAAACGAGGATGAAGCGTCGATTCCCCTCCGCCTTTGAATACGATTCCTGCCACTTGCAAGAAGCGCAGTTCCTCGAAAAGCTTTCCAACGAATCCCATCTCCAGCCTGCTTCGGCCGTGCGCGGGATCGACGCACCATTTGCAATTATGGTTGCAGTAGCTAACCAAGTCTACTTCGACTGTCGAAGGGTAGACGTCGTCGCTTCCCGAGGCCAAGGCCGACAGCTTGGGGTACAGCGGCATGATTTTGTGCGGGCTGAACTCGATGTCGAATATGGAATCCCCGAATTTCATCAAAGCATCTCCTTTCATTTCGCCACAAGACTGTTTTTCGAGTCTCGCGCGCCCGACGACCGCAGGATTTCTTCCGCCCGCCGTTTCCATCTTCTCACATCGTCGGGGCCGAATCTTTCGTGCCGCAAGGCGTAGCACGATTCGCCGCCGATTCCGATTTGCACGTAGTCTCTGAAATCTCGATTGACTATCCGGTAGCCGAAGGCTTCGGGCTGCTGCGCGATCTTGGTCCCGGGGTATGGGATAAGAGGGTAGACCGTGAATTCTTCGAATGCCAGCTTCGCCGCCTCGACAAAATATTTTTCGATGTTGGAATCCGAATCGAACGGAAGGCCTACCATGAAAAACGACCGGACGGCGATGCCGTGTTCCTTCGCGTTCAGGACCCTGCGTTCGAGACCGGCTTGCGAACCCTTTCCTATTATTTCGAGATTGGCGGCGTCCATGCTCTCCAGTCCCACGGAAACATGAACGCACCCGGACTTTTTCAACAATTCGCAGTTTCTCCGGGTCAGGTGGGAAACCCTGGCGAAAATACGAAATTGAATATCGAACGAAGCCAGGCAGGCGGACAGTTCTTCCAGTTGCGGGTGCTCTGTAAAGCAATCGTCGTTGAATCGAAAATACCGCCATTTGTCCCTGAGAGAAGCGACTTCCCGGGCGATGTTCCGAGGGCTTCGGAAGCGGGTTCGCCGCGCGCCCGCACCCATCACCGTCGAGTTGCAGTGGATGCACCCATGCGGGCATCCCCGCGAGGCGATCATCGACAATGCGCATTTTCCCATCAGCTTCCGGGAGTAGCTTGCGGGTTCGCTCAGGTCTCTGGCCGGAAAGGCATGGCTGTCGATGTCCCGCCGCGGCCTGCCGGAAACGACGCCTTTGACGGGCGTCTTGTCGGAAAAGGAAGCCAGGCAATCGACAACGGCGTCCTCCGCCTCTCCGACCACGACGACGTCGGCGCCCAAGTCGGCCAGCGTGAATTCGGGCAGTGCCGAAGGGTTGGGACCTCCGACAATGACGTAAGCGCCTGGTCTTTGTTGTCGAATCCGCGCGATCATGCGCTTGGCGTAACGATGGGTCGTACAGAAGACGCCGATGGCGTATATGTCGGCATCGGGTATTTTTTTCATTTTTCGGCCGATCTCGTCTTCCGTTTTGCAACCGGACATGTCCTTGAAAATCAAATTCCCATACCCGGCCTCCCTTGCGGCGGCAGCGATGTAAAGCTGCCCCAGGGGAGGCTCCAGGCGGTCGTCCTCCACCGAAAGAGACGGAGGGTTTAAAAATGCGACCTTTATGGCATTCGGGTTGGATTCGATCTTCATAAAACAAAATGAAAAATGGAAACAAATAGGGCAAGGACCGGGAATGAAACGGGCAGTTCGCTTTTTTTTCGCATTTTCGTATTCCTCCATTCGTTGTAGAAAACACAGGACGAGCCTATCTCCTTTTTCATTTTTCAAATCGGATGGATTTGCGGCGCGTCCGGCCGGAAAGGGAGACTTGCACGGAAAAACAGCCATATCGGACGCTTACCACATCGAAGCTCGGGAATCAAGATATTGTTGCATTAATTATAATAATATTTCATGAAAAAATTCATTCCATTTTGATTGTCCAACCGTATTTAATGCAATCCTTTGCATTTAATCGTGCATCCCCCCCGCAAAGATATGCGTTCCCTGGTTTTCTCCGGACCCCTCTCGATTGCACGGAAGTCGCGCGGCAGCGTCTCCCCGCATACGCGCTTCCTGGCGGCGAAGGGGCGCGGGGGAAACAGGTCGCCTTTTTTGTGTGCCGCCGATCTCGCCTTCCATTTCGGGGCCTGTCATGCCATTGAAAAGCGATGGCTCTTTAAAAAGGCGACCGTTTTGGCATGCGGCTGGAATCTGTTGTTCACGGAGAGAGGGAAAATCAGGCGAGAATTTTGACTGAGTTTCTCAATATCAATTCGGTTTTTACGCGCTTTTTATGTTTCGCAGGCGCTCCGTCCGGGTCGTCAATTGCTTCCATCAAAATTTTGATGGCGAACTTGCCCATTTCGTCGCAGTTTTGCCGTACCGTTGTCATTGGCACCACGAGGTAGGGGGAAAAGAATTCGTCGTCGAACGATACGAGGCTGACGTCCTCCGGGACCTTGTATTTCCCTGATTGAACGATAAACTCCAGTATGCCCAGCGAGACCAGATTGTTGAGGGCGAAAATGGCAGTCGGTGGGTCGCTCCTTTCTAGCAGAAGCTCCGTATCGAGCTTGCCGTCGCTCTGGGAGTACTCATTGCCCACAAGCGTGGCTTCGTCGATATCGACATGCATATCGGCATAGGCGTTGCGAATTCCCGTTAGCCGCTCGTTTGTGACCGGCAGAGTGTTCAGCCCCGGTATTACCGCAATGCGCCTGTGGCCGCATTCGAGAAGGTGCTTTGTCATCGCGTAGGCCCCGGATTCGTTGTCCGATCCTACGAAGCTGCATTCCAAATCTTCGTGGAACCGATCCATGACCACGGTCGGCACACCTTTGCGATGAAGGCTGTTTATGGCTTCGACTCGATGCCCTACGGGACATACGACGAGCGCGCTGACGATTCTGCGCTGCATCAATTCGAGAACGGCATTCTCCCGGTACGTATCCTCCTGGCTGCTGCCCAGCAAAATCGAGTATCCGCGAAGATTCAGATTTTCTTCCAGGCTTTTGACTATTGCCGAATAGAAAGTGTTGTGTATGGTGGGAACCACAACCCCGACAATCTTGGAAGGCTCGCTCAGCCGAACGCCCCTTGCCATGGCGTTGGGAACATACCCGAGTTTTCGGGCCACTCTCTCCACCTTTGCCTTCGTTTTTTCGGAGATTTTATATTCCTGCTGCCCGCTTAAAACCCGGCTTACGGTACTGGCCGACAAGCCGGATTGCTTTGCTATGTCCTGGATGGTGGGGCGTTTTTCCCTTTTCATTACAATCTCTAATCCGCGATTTTCGACGCGGAAATCTCATGTGTTTTATAAAAAGCCGCTACGGCCACTCTGTATCAGGTCCCAAAAGACCTGCTCCAAGAATGCAACTTAAAGCGCATATTTTTTTTGCGACTTGAACACGTCTGAATGTAGCATCGCGCCGCTACATCGTTGTGCAATGAAAATGCAATCTATGCGGAAAGGTCCGGTTTGTCAACGATTATTCTTTGCCCAACAATCGTGTTCGGTCCCGTGCAATAAAAGATTTCGAAACAGGAGAAAGCCCATTGAATGCAAAATATTGCAATATTGTATCTTTCTCGCGTTTTGCCCTTAAAACATTCTTGCCGAAGCCTGTTCAACTGAGCAGTACGGAAAGAACATGCCGTTCTGAAATGGGGGACTGAACAGTTGGAAAATGCAATTTTTGCATTATAATGCAAAATATTGCTTGACATTTTTTTTGCTCCGCATTATAAGTGTCGGGAATGGCATGCTCGAAGTTCGAAAATGCAGCAGGACGAATCGAACAGCGTCCGAATCAAGAGCTATGCTCAATCCGGCTATCTGGTTCCCAAAAGGTCTGAAGAAAGGAGGTGAAAACCAACAAGTTTATTCTTTACCGAATGGAAAACTTTTTAACCACGAACAAGCAGGAGGTGCAAAAATGCAAGATTTTTCCAAGCATTTAAAATCTTTTTATTACGCTTCGATCATCGTTTCATTTTTCTTTTTTGCAACCAGTAGCCTGGCAGGGATGTCAACATTCCCATATTCTCCGGACAAAGTTTACAAAGCTGAAAAAATCTATGAAAATGGCGTGCATTTCAAAATCGTCAACACAGAAACAGGACAAGAAGTGTTCGTTACCAAAGCGAAGTACCCGACGCCGAATGACGTTAAAGCAGGCGGTTTTTTCAAAATAGATGGAGATAATGGCACATACTTTGCGTGTGTATACCATTACGGCCATACCGTTTCCTCGTATTATCCGATTTATAAAATTGTAAATGACGAACCTGAATTTGTCACAACCAAAAGCAGATCGGGATATAGCTATGAAATTGACTGGCTAATAGGTGCTTTTAAATAAAGAGGTGACTGATTAATTTATGTTACACCCGCCGGACCACATACCTGCGGGTGTAACTCTTTGCGACGATTCGTACGAAACCCATTACCGTATCGACAACGGCCTTACGGAATTCACCAAAAGCTTTTCCACGTCCTGGTGGATGGTGGAGGTGTTTTTGCTGGGGCATATATGTTTCTGTGGACGAAAAGGAATTCTTCGAAGCCGATGAAAATCGAAGCAAGTGCATCCAACGAGGTTGAAACAACCCATTGGCTATGCTACAAGAAGGCGGATTGTCAATTCAAACCGAGACCGGCTTCGGCCGGGAAAGAATTCATTCGGCAACAGGGGAAAGGGAGAAAAATGAGCGCCAATAGACAAGACTGGGAGAGACTGGGCTTCTTGTCCGCCGAAGATTGTGAGTTCCCGACAATTGTGAATTTGGAGGTCTATCGGTCTCGGTGCCCTTGTCGATGCAGGCACTGTCCTATCGGTCTCACGCCCCCGGCCCAAAGGGCGAGCCGTTTCGGCGAGCAGGGCATGGACCTTTCCCTTTTCGCCCGTATCGTCGATGAGATATCCCGGCACAAGGGAAAAGTGCTCAGGATCCATTCCGTGGGAGAGCCGCTTTTGTGGGAGGACTTGGTTCCGGCCCTGGCCATGTGCAAGGAAAAGGGCGTTGCCACCTGGCTCTTCACATCGGCAGTATCTAGGCGCAAAGACCTGTTGGCCGATGTTTTCCGCAACGCCGACATCGTGGAGGTATCTGTCAACTCAAGGGAGCGGCGTGACTATCTGGCGACCAAGGGCGTGGACGAGTACGATCTGGTATGCGAAAACATACGGTTTTTCAAGGGCCTTTGGGAAAAGGGTATCGGAAAGAGGCTTGTCGTCAGCCGCGTGCAGTCAAAAGATCCGAGGGAAGACGACCTGTTTGTCCGGCATTGGAAGAAAACGGGGCTTGTCCACGATGCCTTTGTCAGGACTTACCATTCCTACAACGGCTTGCTGGGGCCGCAGGCTTTGGAAGACGGCGAAGCAGACAGGCGCCCACCGTGCCTGGTGCATTGGGCGCGTTTCAATATCGGGGTGGGGGGGCAGGCGGTGGTTTGCTTCAACGAGCTTTTCCGCGAAGAACTCGACGAATCGTCGCTTCTGGGGGACTTGAACCATGATTCTATCGAGCGGATTTGGAAAGGTCCCGAGCTGGCCGCGCTTCGCAAGGCCGAACTCGAAGGCGATTTCGAAAGTCTGTCGAAAACCGGTTCGACGCCGTGCGCGAAATGCCGTTTTTTCCAGCCCCTGCACGGCGACGGGCAAACCAGCGAGCACCAGGTTCGCCAGCTCGGATAAGTCCGCAGGTGTTGTGATTTTGATCGGGACGGACAGCAATCGGCAGTCCATTGAAAAAACCGAGGATGCCGAGGAGCCGGCGATCTTGAAAAAGGGAGTGTTCTTTCTATGGCTTACGTGAAAATTTCAACATTTTCAGACCTGCTCGCCCCGGCTGTTCCACGGAGGAGATTATGAAAAAGGTGTACAGGGAGCATCCCGAGTTCGGGCAGTTTTGCATAGTGGATTCGAAAAAAGGATTTCTGAAGGAGATCGGGGAGGAGGAATACCGGGCGTTTTTGCCGGCGGACGAAAAGGAGAAGTCAAGCGGAATCCAAGTTTTGCAAGGAAACGGCGCGGTGGTGTTCACCGGCGAAACCCCGCCGACAAGGACCCGTTTTGCCAGGAGAGTATACTTTCAAATCACGCGAAATTGCTGCCTCCAATGCGATTTTTGCTTCATCAAAGCCAAAAAAGGCCGGGCTCGCGTACCCTTGGAGGCGGCGTCGAAAATGGCCGAATTTCTAGGCAGGCAGGGCCTTGTCGAAGCGCGCCTGACCGGCGGAGAGCCTACGACCCATCCGCATCTGTTCGAGATCGTTCGCGCCTTCCAAGACGCAGGCGTGTATGTTTCCCTTGCCTGTTGGCTCCGGTGAAGATTGAACCCGCCCGTGCAAAAAAATGGACCCGGCCTGAAGTTGACTAAATCGAGAAAAACAGGTGTTGTTTTCCGGCTTGGAAGCTTCTTGACCTCGCGTTCAGGACCCCGCCCGAACCCGCCCCGAACCCGCCGAAACCCGCGTGCAAGAAAAAAAGAAGGAGCCCGCCACGATCCCGCCCGCAAAAGAAAAAGGCGGAACCTGCACCGATCCGGCGGCAGACCGAACTTTGCATAAGGATGTGGCATCCTGTGCGGGCTTGCGCGGATTCTCCTTTCATGTCGAGCTTTTCAGACGATTCGAAGATTGATCAGGGCTTTGCGGATTCGAACATCGCCGCGAGCGCATCCAGCCTGGATGAAAGCCGGTCGATTTTTTTCTCCAGTCTGTCGATGCGTTCGGCGAGCGGAGCGTCTTGTTCGGGGGGCTCCTTCTTGAAAACGGCGCCGATTTCCTTAGGGGGAAGGATTGGAGGGATGATTTCGGCCATGGAGGCGAAGCCGTGTCGATTCGAAGCGGTCTCGCCTCCCGCTTTGGCCGATTGTCTTGATTTGCGGTACTGCCTGAGTCTTTCGACGCTCCCGACGAAATCCAGAGAGGTCAGACTCATGGTAAGGTCGATGGCGTTGAAGTTCTTTTGGCACGAGAAGCATCGCGCCAGATTCTTTTCGTACAGCACCGACGTGTCGTAGCCCGAGCAGATCGGGCATGAAAACCGAAAGCGGCCGGAGACGCGCCTGACCGGCATGCGCAGATGATTTTCGATCAGTTCTTCGACGGGAATTTCGTTTCGCAGCTCCCGGAGTTCCCTTTCGGAGAAACGCCGTTTCATTTCTTCCCTTTGTCGGGGGGCCTGTTCAGGGCCTCGGACTCGTGCATGCGGTAGCTCGGCCCCTCGATGTTGATTATGACCGCGTGGTGGACCATCCTGTCGACGAGAGAGGCGGTTATCACCGGGTCGCCCAGATAGTCGCCCAGCGCCTTGAAGTCGATGTTCGTGGTCAGAATCGTCGAGTTTTTGCGGTAGCGACCCTCCACGACCTTGAAGAACAGCGACGCCTTGCGCGATTCCTCCTGCTCCAGGCGGTCGAAGCCGATTTCGTCGATCAGAAGGACCTGCGGCCGGACGTATTGCTTGAGCTTTTCCTCCACGGTGTCGTCGGCGAGGCCGGACAGAAGCCTGCGCAGCATGTCGGAGGCGGTCGTGTACCTGCAGCGGTACTGCCTTTTGCAGCACAGAAGGAGAAGCGCCTTGGCGATGTGGCTTTTGCCGGTGCCGGAGCTGCCCGCCAGAATCAGCCATTGTCCGCGTTCCGCGAAGCCCAGGGTCGCCAGGTCCATGATCTGCCTTTTGTCTATCGATTTTTGAAAGTCGAAGTCGAAATCGTCCAGAAGCTTCAGTTCGTCGAGCTTCGAGTCCTTGATTCTGCGCTCTATGCGACGTTGCGCCAGCGCCGCGTATTCCATGGCTAAAAGGCGCTCCAAAACCTCGAATGTCGCTCGGCCCTCCCTTTCCGCCTCGGACAGAACGGCGTCGAGCTCCTCGGCGATTTTACGCAGTTTCATTTCCTCGAGCATTCGTCGAAGTCTTTCCATGGGATCTTCTTCCATTTTACTCTTCCTTTCCCCCTAGCAGCCGGGAGTATTCCGACAGCGGGCGCTGACGGACTTCGGGAAGTTTCTCCAGAAGCTTTCCCGCTTTTCGCCTCGCCGTCGATTCCAGTGTGCGGGGCCTGGCCCTGGCCTTGAGAATCCGCTCCACCGACTTGCCGTCGAAGGCGCGGTATTTCGAGGCGTGGCCCAGAGCCGCGTCGATGTCGTCGCAGTGGTAGTTTTCCTTCTGCCGAAGAATGCAGCGCGCCTGGAACCCGCAGTTTCTCGGGTGGGCGCTCTTGAGGCCGTCGAGAAAGTCCCCGGCATGCTCGCCGAGCCGCAGAAACGCCTCCCGCACCGGTTCCAGGCCGTAGCGAACCTTGCTTGCCAGGCGATGCGCCGGATCTTCCATTTTCTCCCTGGCCCCCAGAGGCCGCCGCTCGTGGCGGGCGATCCGGACCAGGTCGGGGCTGTAGACGAATATCTCCTCTTCGGAGGCCTTCACGGTCAGAATGTCGGCCGCGTATTCGACAGGCACCGAGTAGAAGTTCGTGTCGTGCTCTATGAAGCCGTCGGGTCCGCACACTCTGAGAGCGACTTCGCAGGAGTCGTAGGGATGCGCCGGAAGCGGCAGCAGCGCGGACTTTTCGCGCTCGACAAACAGCTGCAGGGGCGAAACGCCCGTGGTTCCGTGTATGTGCGTGTCGCTGCGATTTGCCAGCCACCACTGCGCCGTCGATCTCAAGTCGGCCATACCCGTGAATTTGCGGGCGCCGAGCAGATTCGTCTCGACGTACTGGAAGGGTTTCTCCACTTTTCCCTTGGTCTGCGCCCTTCCCGGCCGGCAGGCGACCGGGCGGAAGTTGTAGTGGGTGGCGAAGGCGGAGAAGGCCGGATTGAAGACGGGCTGTCCGGCCTCCCAGCGCAGGACCACCGTCTTCTCGCCGTCGTAGAGGCAGGTGAAGGGAACTCCCTTGAAATACGCGAAGGCGTCCTGGTGCCTGCGAATCAGGGTGAAGAACTTGCGGTCGAAGGTGAAATCCAGGTACTGCCGGCGCGAATGGCCCAGAATATAGGAAAAGCAGAGCACCTTGCGCCTTCCCTCCTCCACGAAGTCTATCGTGTACGGGCTCCAGTCCATCTGCCCCTGCCGGCCTGGTTCCGTTTCGAATCGCACGACCGGCTCGATCTTCGGACGGGGGCGGATTTCCCTGAGAAGATCGCACACGATGGTCTTTCCCCCGTCGAACCCGGCCGCGACGAGTTCCTCGCGCATCCGGACTCCGGTTATGTTCGGGAACTCCTCCAGAAGGCTCGCGATCATCGGGCGGTGCTCGTCGAGCTTGCTCGGGCGGCTCGACTTCCTTTTGTCTTCCAGAGCGTCGTGTCCCAGGTCGCGACGAGCCTCGTTTTTGCGCAGTATCCTTCTGATCGTGTTGCGGCCCATTCCGAAGTGCCTGGCCAGCGCGCGAATCGCCCAGCCTTTCGCGCGCATCGACACGATCCGATTTTCCAGATCCGCCCTGTCGGCGAAGAATTCAAACATCGGCGCCTCCCTTCTCTCGCAGCGACTCGCGCATGCCGCCGAACGCCGATTCGATGCCGTCCAGCGCCGACAGCACTCTTTTGGCGTCGGATTCGGACAGCTCCTTCAAGACGGCCGGCGGAGTCGTGGCGAGCCATATTTCCATTTTCAGCAGCCTTTCCATGATTTTCACGCTCCGGCGGACGGGCGGCCCGTCCGGTCGATGCTTTTCAAGCGCCTCTTTCGGCGACTGGAGAATCCCGCGCCTGCCCCAGGCCGGCCGGTCCGACAGAAGCCGCACCAGGCGGGCGGTTTCGTCGCTGGTCAGATTGTACTCGATCACCGCCCGCAGCGCCTCGGGCTGGTTGCCGCGCGGCAACCGCGCCAGTTCCCGGCCGACGGTCATGTTCACCAGTCCGAGCCTGAGATGCTCGGTCACCTCGTCGCTCAGCCGCTCGACCACCGACAGGATGCGGCACACCCAGCTCTTGTGGCGCCCGAGCAGCACCGCGATCTGCGTCTGGCTCAGTTTTTCGCCTCTGTGCAGCGAACGGATCACCAGTCCCTTTTCGAGTTCCGAGATCGTTTTCGCCCTCGAATTCAAGAGGATCATCGCCGCCTTGGCCGCCCGGACATTCCCGGCGAACACGCGAACTTCCAGCTTCGGCATATCCAGCTTGACAGCGGCCCTGAGACGCTTGAATCCGTCGATCATCTCGTAGACTGTCCCTTCGAAGCGGCCCGCGACCACCGGCATCATCTGCCCGCGGGTCTTCATGGATTTCTCCATCTCCGCCTCGGCCCTGGGATCGGCGATTCGCAGTTCGGCGAACCGCTCTCCGATCCTGCCGATTTCGATATGCGAACATTCGTTTTCCATTATCCCGGTGCTTAACACATTCCGGGGGCGATGTCTCTTGCGTCTTAAAAAACGCATCCCGTTAGTCGGCGAATATCCTCAATAAATTCGGCGGGTTGGCTCCATGAAGCGTCTTAAAAGACGCTTTCGCTTTGTTCGTCGATATCCCCTGTGATTTCGGCGGGTTAGGTCCATGATGCGTCTTGAATACGCTACCCCGTGTCCGGCGGGCAGGGCGCTCGCGCCGCAGGTCGCCTTTTGCGTTCCTCAGCTTCCTTTTCGATTTTGTATTTCCGAAGGATTTGCTCGACGAAGTATTCGATCACGACAAGAAGAGGCAGACCTATCGCCTCTGCAATGACGTCTCGGGGCAGATCCAGGTCGATTCTGGAGCGGGCGACCTCCGGGTCGATTCTTCCGTCGGGAGCCGACCGGCAGTACAGATCGACCTCTTCGAGCTTTTTCTGCAGGTGGTCGGCCTTCGACGACTTGCGGTTCTTCCTGTTGTATTCCGCGCACTGTCTGCGATGCAGCTCGGTTCGACATTCCGGGCCGCAGGTCTTCTGGCGGTCGGTGTGCCGGACGTCGGGCATGAACCATTTTTTGCAGATCTTGCAGCGTCTTTTTCTCGTTTTGGCCTTCGGCATTGTTTAATCTCCATCCAACGGTATGGAGATACGATACCTTGATCGGCGACCCGGGGGGCAGGATTAATGGGGGGGACTTCAGGCGGGTCCGTTTTTAAACGGATTTTTCGTGACGTTTATCCGGTCGGGTGGGTCCGATTTCCGGCGGAAAGTGGGTCCGAATTTGGCCGGAGCCAACACCCTTGCCACCAACGGCGTCTTTTCCAAGCGCGTGCGAGAAAGGCTGGCGGAGCAAAACCTGTGGGTCATATGTTCCATTGACGGCGACCGCGACACCCACAACCACTACCGGCCGGGAACGTTCGACACGATAATGGAAAATCTTCGATATCTGAAAAGCAAAAACCCCGGTATGCGCCTTCGCCTGACAACCGTCCTGACCCGTCGAAACAAGGGCCAGATGCGTCAATTGGGTACGATCTGCCGGGATTTGGACGCGGAGAGCATCACCGTGATTCCTCTTCGTCCCCAAGTCAGGAACCCGGAAGCGGCGGCGGACATGATCGACGCCGGGGAATTCAAAAAAGTCCTTCGAGAGCTGGTCGAGGTAAAGCACGAGCTAGGAGTAAAGTTTACCACGACCCTGGAGACCGAATTCGCCGAGGAAATCTATCGGGACCCGGTTTTCAGAAAGCGTTCGTCGTGCGCTGCCGGGCGCGAGGGCACCAATTTGGACTACGATGCGGCGCGCGGGCGTTTTTTCCTGTACGGGTGCTCCTATTGTCCGGCTTCGGACCTGGACGCGGCCCCCGCCCTGCGCGCCCCGTTCGTCGCGGGGTCCTTTCCCGCGGACGAGCCGCACAAGTTTCTGGAAATCTGGAGAGACGACAAAGCCTGGAAGCTGTTTCGCGACCTTGACATTCGATGGAGCCAATGTAAGGATTGCCATTATTTTAAGCGCGCCTGTACCGGTTCGTGTCCCATTCAGAACCTGGATTACACGAAGATCGACATGGACGAGGACGTTCTGGAGCAGTTGCGCCGTCAGATCGCCGGTACGGCGGAATGGTACTGCTACAAGAACATTATGGGATAATTGGAAAATTCGGAAGACAACGAAAAGGAGCGAACCGAAACGAGATGGAAAAAGATCGCCTGCTGGAAGCCCTGAAACGGGAAAAATTCATATTCGACCCCGAAAGCGAAAAGGACGTGCGGGCGCTTCGCCAGGATGTCCGCCGAATCGCCGGGGAGATGGACGACGACCAGAGTCCTCCGCCCATGTACTGGAGCGGGGTTCCCCTTCCCGAACGCCATGCGGAAATCGCCGATACTCCTTGCAGCATGATCGTTTCGGTCGGCGGGTCGAAGACTTTCTTTTGCCTGCTTCGCCTGGAAAAAGGAGAACTCTGCGGCTACGATTGGATAAACGGAAACGAAATCCGAGATGCGGACCGAATCGCCCGATTGCAATCTGAGTCCGAGATAAAAACCCCTGGCTTTTGCGACGAGATTCAAACCGGACGTCAAATGGTTCGTTCCATCGTATCCCGAATCGACGGCAAGATCGGCTCGCTGGATAAAATAGCTGGGTTTTGCGACCAAGTGGTCCTGAGCTGGGGGTTTCCTCACCGGGTGGTTCGCACCGGTCCTCGGGTGAAAGACGGCCTTGCGGGCATAGTGACGGAGATGACCAAGGACCAGAGACCCTTCATCCAAGACCTCAAAGGCCGCGACATCGGGGAAATATTCAAAGGGCAATTCGGCCGCGTCGCCGGTTGGGAGCCGTCGGTCGCGGTGGTCAACGATTCGGTCGCGGCCATTCATTATTTTTTCCAGCCGGGCTGGCGCAAGACCTTCGACCGCGCAGGGCTGTTTGTAAACGGAACCGGGGCCAATTTTGCCATGGCCGAACCTTTCGCCGCAGAGGCCGACGAAGTCGCCGGCGACAAAGCGACGCTTCGACCGCTGCGCAGACTGGACCGGGAGCGGGCCCTTATTCCGGAAGAAAAGACGATGGACTATTTCGTCAACTACGAAGCGGGAAGCACCCGATTGTCGGCGACCAGGACCCGGTTCGACCTGGCCGAGGACTATCCTTTCGAACGCAATGCGCTGGCGGGGGGAAACGCCTTTCCGCAAATGTTCGAATCCATTATCCGCGCCCTGCTGTCGGACTCTCTCTATTCGAGATTGCTTGAGGCGACGAGCGCTGCGCAGGGGCGGATAATCGACCGGATCGACGCCGAGCGAATAGGCTGGTTATGCGCTGCGGAAGGCAAAGACGGCGTTTCAGGGCTTTTCGGCGACATCGGCATGACCGCCGAGGAGGCGGAATGCCTGGTTGCCGCAGCCCAAGCGGTCGCGGGCAGGTCCGCCATGCACGCGGCCATGATTCTATGCGCCGCGACCGTCCGAAACGGCTTCGGATTTGGACGGGACCGGATGCCGGACTTTGTGGGCATGGAAGGAAGCATCTGGAAGGTCCGGGGATATTCCGGTCTCGTAAAGTCCTGGTGGGACCGTCTCGTAGGCGGCGAAAAGCTCTCGGTCCGCTTCGGCCATGCGCCCGGATACAACGCAAGCCTCTACGGCCCCGTCTTTTTCGCCGCCTTGCAACTTCGAGACTGACGGCAATCGGCGGCCATGATTGGAATCGCCTGGCTTTTCGCCATGGCGACAAGGATACAAACGTCAGCCGATCATACGGATGCCAGTCAGCATGGCGTCGGCCATGGCGTTGATGGTGCCAGCCTTCTGGCTGCAGATGCGTCCGCATTTTGCAGGCAGATCCCCGGCGAATTTTTTCCATTTTTTTTCGGGTGCATCCTCTTTTCCGGGTACATCCTCTTTCCAAATATCGAAAGGAGTTTTCTCTTCCATGGAGGACCAAGTGCATGAACTGCATTTTGAAGACTCCAGATCAGGTGCGACATTGGGGCAGGCGCAAAAATTCACCTTTCCCCCTTCGACGAAAACCGTAGGAAAAAAAAGACATGCGGAACAACTCTGGAAGTTGGATTTTTTCCAGTTGCGGCGTCTTATCAGTTGAATCTTTCCGTCTATGTCGTCCATATTCTCTTTGATGCGATCGGCCGCATTCTTCTGCGCGCAAACTTCGTCATCATAGGAAAAAACCAGCCGGTCTATTCCTTCATGTTTTTTCAACAGCCCGATTGCGCCATAGATGTCTCCATCCTCACAATTGACATCTTTCAGGCTGTAGAGCAACTGAATATGCACATAGGCGTTCTGCACCCCTTTTTTCTCTTTCTCTTTCTCTTTCCCTTTCCTTTTCAACGACAATTGTGTGAGATTTTCAATTAGGTTTTTCCAGAGATCAGGTTCTGATTCAATTTGGTTATCATTTGAGGTTTTCCGGGAATCATGTTTCCATACCTTATTGTATGTTTCTTCGGTTCCGGCATCCAGAAAAATATTGATATAATCTTGGGAACCGGGGTTTTCGAATAGTTTGTTTATACTGGATTTATAATTTTCGAAGCTGTCGTTAAGCATCGTCTCGATTCCAATCTCGATATTGACCCCCTCTCTGGCCTTTTCTATGATTTTGTCCAAATGTGGATATTTGAGGGGATCGGGTTGTCGTTGCAGGATTTGTTTTCCTGACGATCCCGTCACTCCGGAAGAGTCGATATTCGAAAAGAAGATGGTTTTCACATTTTGCTTGAAGGAAACGACGACTTTCTTGAGCATATCGAGATCGGTATTCCTCCAGTCGTTTTCGGAAGAATCGGGAACCATGACTTGAAGCAGAAAGGGGCGCGGCGCGCTGCCTATGTCTCCGAAACGAATGAAATCGCCGAGCATTTCCAGAAATTCCCGGCCGTCGTCGAAGCGGCAGTCTATGCCATTGCTCGAGGGGGCAATCGGATTGTATGTGCCCAGGATAGAGTCTGCGAGTTTGTCTATGGCACCTTCCGCGTACCGCAGACTTGCCCTTCTGTGGAAATCAAGGCGTTCATTCTTTTTCTCTAACACTTTATCGGGACCCGTGCCGATATAATTTTCGATGAAATCTATAGCGCCCGTTGAACCATTGCCATTAACTGTCTCATCGAATTTTCTGAAATCGACTGCGTAGACAAGTTTCATTTGATTTAAAAGCTTCCATTCCGCGTTGATCTGGGGATGATTCGGTTCGTTTACGAATATCATGCCTGGCGGATCGGAGGGTCTGGCAAAGGCGGCAGCCAGGATTTGCTGGGCGGCAAGCCCGCCCCGCACCAGCAAAAGGGTACATGCGTGATACCAGTAGATTAGCCTGCCTGGATCGGACAGCTTTTTTCCTTTGATGTTTTCCGGCGTATACAGCCTCCAGGTTCGCTTGGACAGTTTCTCTTTTCCGTCGGCATCCGTATATTTGTCTTTCAGCAAAAGACTCATTTTTTTGTCTTTTAGCGCATCTGCTTGATGGTGAAGAGCGAGGACGAATTCGTCCCATACCGTCCCCCCGCCGCCAAATACGATGACAAGATGATTCTCTTTGTTCGTTTTCTTGAGATCCTCATAATACGGCGCTCTTGACAGTTCGTTTTCTGGCACGGGATCGTAAAGCAGACCCGACGTCTCCATGACCGTGGCGCACGACTTTTCAAATTGATTTTTATACTCTTCATGGCCGAATTCGGGAGGCAAAAGATAGACCGAATCGGCCCTTTGTTCGGCTAAGTGATGCTGGTCGAGAAATTCAGTGAGTTCCGGCTTTTCTGTGATCGATATTGCAAGCGCTTTTTTCAGTAAATTTCCCCGGAGTTTTTCATATTTAAAGAATTGCAATTATTCTCATCACCCAAGGGCCGGGCTATCCGTCGAGGAGAACGAACTGGCTCGCCGTGGCGATCCCGTTTTCCGCGCATAGTTTCAGCGCCTCGTCCGCGAACCCGCCCGTGGAGAAAAACGCCGGGATCAGCCGCTTGTCCGGATGCTGCGCGGCGAAGGCTTCCATCTTTTCCAGAAAATCCTCGACCGCCGCCGGACCGACCGGGGCCTGGGTCTTCTTGACCTCCACCGCCAGGACCCTGCCGCAGTCCGATTCGGCCAGCACGTCGATCTCCATGGCCTTGCCGTCGGGCCTCTGGAAGGTGGTTCGCAGTTTCACGTCCACGACGTTGAGCGTCGCGTCGTCGGCGATGTTTGAGAAATAGCGGGAGGGGGCGAACCGCTTTTTGCTTCTGAATTCGGTCATCAGCTGGTATTCGGCCATCTTGCCTGTCAGATGGTTCACCAGCCCCTGGAGGGACCTCTTGTCCCTTTCGAGCTTTTCCAGCTCTTCGCGAAAGTCGCTCTTCAAGTCGGGCTGGTAGGATTTGATCTCCTTTTCGAACCGGTGTCTGAGAATGAGATTGAGGGTCCCGTCTTTCAAGCCTCGGAAATCGATATCCGAACCGCCTCTTGCGATCAGGTCCGCTTGCACCATGTTTTCCAGAAGTTCTTTGATTCGGTCCTCGTCGATATCGAGCCCCAATGTTCCTTTCAGTTCCTTGGGGGTCCATTCCCTGTCGGAATGCTTGTTCAGGTGCAGCATGATATGCTTGGAGTTTCTGGTGTTGATTCGCTTGAGCGACAGTTCGATGTATTCGCCCCAGGTCAGGGACATTTCCGAATTTTCGTCCGTGATTTCGAAATGGGCCGCCTCGACGACGCCTTGCTCGGTGGTCAGGTCCTTGCCTTCGAAATCGCTTTGAAACACGCAATATATAAAGAACGGGTCCGACATGCATAGCCGGTTGATCTGGACTGCGCTTTCGTTGGTGATGGGTTCGCCAAAGTATTCGCTGTATCTGTACACGGCCTCCAGCCCGTCTTCGGGCGAAAGATATGGATTGATTAACGTGCGTTTCAGCCTTCCGGCCTGCAGGTACTTGCCGCAGATATTGACCAGCCAGCCCACGTACGACCCGGTGACCAGCATGGGCGCCAGCTTAGACTCTGAAAGACGGTGCCACGTGCCGGGAATGCTATCGTCCAAGGCCGTCTCGCACTTTCGGTCCCTGTACACGTAAGCGGCCGTATTCTGAAATTCGTCGATGATGACCAGAAAGCTTCGGCCGTAAAGATTGGCGTACCGGTCCGGAGCGCTCGCAGCCGTGCGCCAGATCATGTCGGGCCCGATGTCCTTTTCGGAGTATTCCAGAATGAAATCGCAATCCTCGGCCATTTGCCGGAGATTATGGGTCGTCGCGTATTCCCCGATCTGGTCCAGCTTCAATGGGTTTGCGACCAGTGACTCGTCGCGTTCCAGAAACGATATGAACTGGGAGGCGAACGTCCGGTAGAAATCGATGGCGAAAGCGGGAAACCAGACTCGTATTTCCTCGATACTGATATAAAACGGGACCACCCTCCCGTTTTCGCTCCACAGTCGGTTGAAAATGCGCTGTACAATGGCTGTCTTGCCGCTTTTCCGGCGGGCGAGCAGCGCACGGGATTTGGCCGCGCGTTTGGGAATCCTTCCGATCCATTTGTCCAAAAGCGCGAACTCCTTTTTCCTTCCCACGAGAAGATCGGGATCGCCGATGATTTCGGGCAACGGGTACTGCATGGACCAGACTCCTTTCTGCGAATGGTTCGTGTTTTATCGAAATCGCGAGGGTCGCCCGACCGCGATCATTCGAAGCGGGCTTGGTTTTAATTTCGGCCGGTTTTCATCCAACAGTTTCGATCATCGCCTGGATTCCGGGTCTAAAGCAAGCTCCGCCCGGAATGACGGTATTGGTTGACCGACGTTATAACTAAAATCATTCGAACCATATCATGGCCCGGCTTTTCGATCCATCCAATTCCGGCGGGCGGGCGTTGTTGTCGAACCGGCCGCGCAAGTTTCCGACCGCGCTCGCAACACTTCTAATTTTGGGTATCTCCGTGGCCTTCAAGGCAACCAGGCCATCCTGGCCTGGTTCGGCGTGTCGGGAATTGCCCCTTTATCGCGGGCATACCAGACCAGTATGGTCTGGTTACTTTGGTCGTCGCAACCTCTTCAGCATGGAATTTTTATCAAAATTAGAATTGCTGCCGCGCTCGGAAGCAGGCCGGCCCAGGCCACAAGCAATGTCGGCAAAACGAGCGAATAGAAACAGAAATGATGGATTGCGATTGCAAATCTTGACAAGCACCCAAGAGATTATGTAACGTTCCATTAAATCCATTTTGCAAGGAGGCGTCCTATGCGTACCTGTATCTGTTCGTTTCGAATCCCTTCTCATGGTTTTTTTTTCGTTTTTTGGCGACGGCAAAGCCTCGCGTCCCTCACTGGGCGCACCTTTTGGCACTCGCCTGCTTCTGCCTGGCGGCGCATCCCTCCCCGGCCTGCGCCTTCGATCCCGCCGCCTATACCCACCAGCTGCAACAACCCCTGGACGTCTGGCCGTACTACGTGGGCAACGACGAAGCGGACCTGGCCGTCCGAGTGGACGCAACGATCAAAGTCGGCGATCCCCTGTACCCTGTGGACAATATCGTCACGCTTTATCGGGACGGCTCGGCCATCGAAACGCAACACCTGACGTTTTCCGCTCTCGGGGAGAGGAAATATTTCGTTGCCAACGACGCCGGGCTCGCCAAGGGCGATACGCACGAATACAAGGTGGAGCAGCGAATCGAGTGCGTGGATTCCGAGGGACATCCCGACCCGTATATATTGAACGGAACACCCGTTTCGGCGACCGTCGGAGATGTGGGCGGCATCGTCACCGGTACCAAAACGT
Organism: Desulfobacterales bacterium; assembly: GCA_963674505.2. Lineage (GTDB taxonomy): Bacteria > Desulfobacterota > Desulfobacteria > Desulfobacterales > SKZT01. Next base: position 1,580,370 of record CAXXIG010000001.1, on the reverse strand, counting down.
GGAGCGGCGGCACCTGGCACGTGGCCTACTCATACGACGGAAGCATCCTGGTGGAGCCGGGCGCGACCCTCGCCATCGAGCCATTCACTGCGGTGATTGCCTTCGAGGAGTTCTACAGCCACATCTGGCGGGTCATGGGAGCGCTGTCCGCCGACCGCGTCTCTTTCGTCGTCGAGGACGAATCGCTTGCCTTTCAAATCCGGGCCCAAGACGAAGAAGACGACGAGCGCGACTACACGAACGCCTCCTTTTCCATGACGGACTGCGTCGTGGGGGGAAATTTCGTGGCCTATGCCGGAAACGCTCCGGTTTTCGAAAGCAATTCCGTATCGGGAGAGATGTACCTCTACTATCGGCAATTGACTTCCGATCCCGTGGCCCTGACCGACATCGACAACCCGAAGGCGCGGCTTGTCATAGAGAATCCGACCGACCCGACCGTCAAGGACAACACCCTGAACACCCTCGAGGTTCGAGGCACGCAGCCATTCGATGGCGGAGAAATCGTCGGCGGCGACAACCAATTTTTCTCCAAAAGCATCCAGTACGGGGACGAAAGCCGCCTGACGGTCAAGAACATCGGCTCGAGCAGAATACCACCAACATGATGCTCGGGCCATACTTGAATTCCGGAGACCAGCCCGAGGCGAACATCATCTACGACAATCTTTTCGGCGCCGTGGAAGGATTCTTGAACGTGGGATTCGAAGGGTTTGCCCACAAGGCCAACACGTGGAACACGGAGAAAAGCGACGGCCCCAACGTCGTGGGGAGACCCTACTTGGGCGGAAACTTCTGGGCCGATTACGAGGGCAGCGACGAAAACGGCGACGGCCTGGGAGATACGCCTTACGCGGTCGTCTACGACAACGCGGACCAGCGGCCCCTGGTCATGAAGACCGTCAATTCCACGGGGGACGCGCCGGACGCGGACCCGGACGACGGCATGTGCCACACCGGCTCCACCATCGACCGCGACGGGACCAGCGAGCCGGAATGCACGATTCGCGCGGCCATCGAGCAAGCCAACGCCCGGGACGGCTGGAACCGCATCTTCTTCGACATTCCCGGCGACGGGATTCCCGTCATTTTCCCCCGAAGCAGCGTTTCGGGAAACAACGGCCATGGCATCCACGCCATGGGAAGCGGGAACCGAAACTGGGCCGCGGAGATGGAAGACATGACTTTGGCGGGCAACCAGGGCCATGGCCTCTATTCGGAAGACGGCTACATGATACTGGGGGGCTGCCGCTTCTACGGCAACGTTCAGTCGGGCGTAGGGGTGGAAAGCGGAAATGTTCTGGCAAGGGACATCATGTCGAGCCAAAACTGGGGCGACGGCATCTACTGCAACGGCGCGGAAACCTGCGAGCAAGGCGCCTGCAAGGACGGCGCGCCCCCGTGCTCCGAGGACGGCCTTTTCTGCAACGGCGTCGTCTGGTGCGACGAAGACTCCGAAACGTGCAAGACCACGCCGGTTCCCTGCGACGCAAGCGGCCTGAGCTGCGACGAGGCAAACGACGCCTGTCTCTGCGATTCCTCGCTCTCCAGGGGGTCGCCGCGATCCTGCAAATCATGACAGGGCTCGTCCCGGAAGATTCCCGGCTTTACATTGCCGACGTTTCCGGCGACGGCGCCGTCAGCCTGGACGAGGAGGGCCGCTTCATGAGGGAAGCGGCGTCGGCGACGTTTAAAAATAGCGGGAAGGGGCGAACCGCCTCTGGCGATCAGGTCCGCTTTCCAAAGACCATATCTTGCGAAGCCGTTTGCGGAAACTCATTCTTGCGGAAGCAATTGGAAGCGGTGCTGTATCCTGGGATGGTCCGCCCTGACGCGAAATCCGGGGCCTTCGATCCATTGCGATTGGGATGAATCGGCCAGACCAAATCCCGCAAGAATCAAGCTCATCAGACCAACGACGATCTTGTTTTTCATATCGATCATAGTCATGGATCAGGCACGTCTCCGGTATATAGCCTTTCGTATCCTTGCATCGTATCCTTGAACAGATGCCACACCGACATGAGTTCGTATTCCGAAGACCACAGATAGTTGTAGACCCTTTTTTGCTCTTCCAAAGCCGTGCGCCAGATGTTGCTCCACGGCCCAAGCGTCTCGTGGAAGCTTATCGTCTTGTAGGTCCACGTAACTTCCTCGTATTTCGTGAGATAGAAGCCGTCTTCGAGCGAAAACGCAAATGACACTCCTTCTAATTTTCTTCCGACCTCTGGTTCCTTCTCCATGATGGGCAGGGCAGGATATACCCTGATGCCGTCGTTGTTTCTGATCTCGCCGAAATATTCCAGCCCGGACCTTTGTTTCCACCAGGCATTCACCATCAGCCCCGATCTGTTTTTGTTCCTGTCGTAATAAATGTAGTTCCAGCCTTCCGCATCCTCTTCCACCCGTATATATTGCGGACTGTTGACATGCGGCGAGCGCTTTGTTATGGCTACCTTCATAGTGGAAGAATCCCACGCGCCCTCTATTTCCCTTATTATATACTTTCTCATAGTCCTTTCCTCAAGATCATTTGTCGAAACCGAAATTCTCTTTCATGCCTCCTCATCCTTGACAGGAAACTTCGTTTCCGCATTCCGGACAGTTGTTTCCACACAATTCCATTTCAACGGTTGTTCTTTCTTCCATTGACACTGTAAGATAGGAACTCGATTATTGTCAACGAATTTTGTTGACAGAAACCGGGTCCCTATTTTAATCATTGAAAACACAATACGGGCATTTCTACAAAAGGGGCATGAGATGATAAAAAAGACATTGCGCAAAACATCGAGAAATCTTGAACCGGGAAAATTCTTGAAAACAATCATTGTCGGCTTTTTCATTGCGTCAGGCACTCTGGCATTTGCCGGCAGCTGTCTTGGGCAAGACCGGTATTCGCCCATCGTTGAAAAATTGCACGAGCTTTATCGACAAAATCCGAAAATCCTCGACAAGGCCTTCGACAATGCGGCGACACCCCCGACGGGGGTCTGTTCCACATCGCCGGTGACCGGAGAGCCCTTTTGCTGGAAAGGCAAATCGGTAGAGGAAATGCTGGCCTTTTTCGAAAGCTGGCTCAACTCCACTCCCACGCCCCGGAACGACGGGTTCGCATATTACCGATTGTTCTACGATTTGTGCTACAACAACCTGTACGCCGTCCAGTTCGTCGAAACCGAGCCATGGCTGAGCTGGACAAGGGACTTTACAAAGGCGCGCGGAGAAAGGATGGACAGCCCGGTAGATCCCAACATCATCGCACAATGGAAAGAGTTTCTGGGTGACGAATGGGACGACTACATCATCCCGGAAGGCGGTTTCAAGACATTCAACCAATTTTTCACCCGCAAGATCAAACCGGAGGCCAGGCCGATTTTCGGCGACGACGCGATTCTCGCAGCCCCGGCGGACAGCCTGATCAACGCGATCAATTCCAACCTGACGGCCACAACCCAGATCAACACCAAATACGAGGAGTCCCTCAACATCAGGCAACTCCTGGATGGATCGAAATATGCGGACGCATTCAACGGCGGCACGGCGATATCCTGCGTCCTGCTGCCCACGGTGTATCACTGGTACCACGCCCCGGTGGGCGGCACCGTCGTCGAATCCAAGGCGATTCCAGGTGCCTCCTTTGGAATGAACGGAGGGTTCTACACGTTTGTAAACAACGGCAACTTCGGCGGGTACAAGGCCAGCTTCGGGGTCTTCGGGCTATACCATCGCGGCTACTACATCATCGAAACCGAAAAATACGGCCTCGTAGCCATGATCCCCGTGGGCCTCGACGATGTCAACTCGGTCAATTTCGTGCCCGAATTCGCGGATATCCCCGAAAAGAACCCGGCCAAGAAAATCGAAAAGGGAGAGCCGCTGGGCTATTTCGCCTATGGCGGCTCCGTTGTCATCCTTCTGTTCGAACCGGGGGTCTTCACTGGATTGAAAGTCCGGCAGGGCCAGCAAGTCGGGGTCATCAACCCGACCGACCCATAAAACGTCATGTCAATCCGGGAATTGTCCGAGGTTGTATCCTATGGTGTATTTGCAGTCTTTGACGAGTTCCGCGATGTCCCGGCAAATTGCGAGTTCTTCTGTGATTCCCTCCCCGGGAGAAGTCGGTATCGCAAATTTTGTCCTGCATGCTACGGCGTGGGGAATGAAGTTTGAACCCATTATGGAGTTTTTCACCGGCAAAATCAATCTATAGAAAACCGTATCCCAACATCGCGGCGGGCAAGCGCCTGGATAAAATTCCGGCGCTTGATTTATATTTCGTCCATGATCTCGCCGCCTCGTTCCAATTGACTTTAGGCCAATATGTTGTTAAAAACATATTGTGTTGCGTAAATGTTTGCGGGCACGGTCCGTGCCCGCAAACGGATTCATGGGAGGACTATTATGGGCGAAGAAGCAATTGAAACCGGCGCCGTTGATATCCCCGAACCAGATATCAGCCATATCGTTACGGAGGATGATGAACCAGTGGACAATATTTTTTCGGCAAAACAGCAGCATTTGCTGACGGAGCCGTTAAATAGCTTTTGGAAACCCGGCAAATCGTTTATCGCCCTGGCCAATGTAGGGGTGTTCTACGGGATCAATATCCCGCCGGTGGTTCCGGATATGTTCCTAAGCCTGGACGTTCAATTTCCCCAAGACGTTTGGGAGAAAAAAAACCGCTCCTATTTTCTGTGGGAGTACGGAAAACCGCCGGAGGTCGTGGTGGAGATCGTATCCAATACCGAAGGCGGCGAGACAGATAAGAAATCCGCCATATATTCGAAAATCGGAGTTTGGTATTATATCGTCTTCGATCCCTTGAAACAGGTTCAAAAAGATGCGTTGCGCGTTTTCGAACTGTCGCCCGGAGACTATATTCACAAACTGGACAATCAGCTGCAAAAAGCGGGGCTCGGCGTAACCCTTTGGGAAGGCGCATATGACGGACTCCATGCGGTATGGCTGCGCTGGGTCGATACCGATGGAACGTTGATCCCCACCGGCGCCGAGAACACAAGGCGGGAGCAGAAACGGGCGGAAAAGGAGCGAGAACGCGCGGAAAAGGAACAGGAACGCGCGGAAAAACTCGCGGCCAAACTCAGGTCCATGGGAATCGACCCTGATGAAATTGCATAAATATGAAGAAAACTGCATCCTGTCGTCCTCATAACCGAAAGCATTGTCCATGACGTCGAACCGGAAAACCGGAAAGATTTCGACCTGTGAGGATAGGCTCGGCGGATAAGGTGATGAAAAAACGAGAGGTCTTTCTCCAAGACCGATTTTTCGTCGGGTTTTGCGGAAGCTGCAAAGGGGCGTTCCCGCATGATGCGCGGGAACGCATTTGCCGCAAGGCCAGCCAAAGGCTTTTTACTTTTCTTTTCCTACGCGCCCGAAATCGCGTATGTCTGGAAGAAAAGCTTGATGTCCTTTACGGTATCGACGAATGTATCCAGACCGTATTCGGCGTCGTAGTGGAACGATGCGCCGGGGATGACGATCAGCCAGCGGATGTTCCACACGGAGCGGCCGATGGCTCGACTGCTGTAATTCATCTGTGCTGCGTCGTAATATCCCGCGTCGTGGTAGGCCAGGATTCTGGAAAAACGTCTTATCTCCGTCATGGTGCCGTCCAGGCTGTCGAGACTGGGGATGTAGTCCGGGTCGATGATGTCGTCGCCGTCGGCCGGAATCGGGACCGGCAGCATTTGGTCCACGATGCTCCATTCGCGGCAGTCGAACTCTTCGCTGTCGGGCACGTACATGACATCCATGCCGGCGGGGAACACGTAGACCCTGGGAGTCTTGGACAGCAGGGAATTGTCGTAGCCGTCGAACCACATGCCCACGGAACGGACCTTGGTGGCGTAATTGGAAGAGTCGTAGGCGTGATCCCATCCTCCCAGCTGCCTTCCGAAAAAGTTGAATCCGGAAACGATGTTGCTCTGGAATTCGAGGACGATTCCCGGCTGGGGCCCTGCGGTTTCGGCCGCGAAGGGCCGGCAGAAGCTTCTGAACTCGGGCACGTCCCACAGGTCTTCCACGCGACGTTTTTGCAATTCCATCCGCCAATCCCCGTCGTACTCCTGGTCGTCGCGGATTCGGAAAAGCTCGTAGCGAAGGGAGAACCTGCCGGTTTCCTCCTGCGGATTGTTCAAGCCCATCTGGCTTTTCAGAGAAGCGAAATTGGCCTCCATGCGCCCCATGACGTCTCCCAGGCCCCCCTGGCCGATCACGATTTCACCGTCCTCGAATTGCCCCAGGGTGCGCTGGCGCACGATTTTGGACATCAGGGGCACGGCGGAGGCCGGATCTTCGTGGCTCAGATTGGTCGCGTAGTCCTATACCTTGGCGGACAGGTAGACATAGCGGGCCGCCAGGTCGAAAGCCTGCCGGTACATGGACAAAGCGTCGAGCGCTCCTCTGGCGGCGAAGGACGAATCGTTGGACAGTCCGACCGCCGTGGGCAGTCCGTCTTTTATCGCCTGTGTATTCCATCTGTTTTCCTCGACTAAAATATTCAGGGCGTCGGCGGAAGACCGAAGGCCGACAATGGTTTTTCCTAGACTTTTTTGCGTGTCGTAGGCCTCGTCCAGAATATCTATCTGATCCGCGTTTATATTCGAAACGGCTTCGAGCATTCTGATCCAGGCGTCGATGTCCCCGAGAAGACCTGCGTAGCGAAAGAGAGTGAGGTTGAAGTCCGCTTCGGCCTTGACCATTTCGATCAGGGCTTCCTGGATTTCCCCGGGAGACCGGCGCAGCCCCCAGTCCGCCGGGGCCTGGACGCTGTAGTCGGACGCCGTGCTGACCGGGTAGGAAATCGTCAGCGTTTCCGGGCTGGGAAGCGCCGTAAAGACGCTCTCGTCATCCAGGTCGCTTTCGAAGAAATGGCTGAAAACGGCCGGCAAGCCGTCCTCGCCGACATTCCCACCGTCGGGTTCTTCGATGCTTCGGTTGATCGGGGCGAAATAGGCGTCAAACCTTTCGGAAGGTCCTGGGACGGTCTCTTCGCTCACCTCGTTGACGTCGATATAGTTGTAGTAGAAGTAGTCGGGTCCCTTGTAGCCCGGCGGATAGGTTTTTCCGGTCCCGATGGTCCCTTCGTAGGGCGTGCCTAAAATGGCGATGAGCCGGTTTCTATAATCGCGATCCTGCTCGATGGTCTGGGTTTTGAACTCTTCGGTGGACGCGGCCACTTGCCGTATCTGGTTTTTCAGGTCGCTTGCATGGTCGAAAATGGCCCTGGCGTTGTCCATGGCCTCCTCCGCGCGCTCGTACACTTGTTCGAAATGGGTGGCGAAAGTAAACAGCGACGGATCGAGGCGGGCGGGGTTGATGTCGAAGGGAACCGCAGATGACGCAAGCCCCAGAGGGTTGAGCCCGGAATTGACGTCTTTGTATTGGTTCTCGATGCTTCTGGCTTGGCCCGCGATTTCCTGGATGTCCGTGACGGTAATCCGGTCGATCTTTTTCATGCCGTCGTGTTCCGTGTCCTCGTCGGGCAGCATGGCGTTGGCCGCTACCCAGTCGAAGAAAGCGCCCTGGAACGCTCTTTGCGCCCATTCCTCCACGCCCCAGGCACGGTCGGAATCCGCGTCGCGATAGCCCTGCCACTGGCCGTCGGGTCCTCGGTGTATTTCGACCGATAGGTGAGATTGACGATCTCCGCGCCGGTCTTGGCCTTGGCGGCGGCGATCTCGGCGAATTTTCTTTCGTCCAGGTAGTCCACTTCGATCACGACGCCCTCGATGGAAAAGCTTTCCGCACGGGATTCCCAGTTGAATTCCGGATGCTTCAGCAAGTCGTAGTACGTTTGCAGGGCCGTGAGATAATGGCCCCAGGCGTCGCCGTGGGCCTGCGGGTACAGCGTGCGGCCGTCGGCCTCGTCGATGAAGCCGTCCAGGGTGACGTCGGATATGTTGTAGGAAAGCGCGTATGCCACTTCTCCCTCGCCGTTGGTGAAGTTCCAGAGAAGGCGGTTGTAGCCGGGACGCGCACCCTCTTCGTCCAGTCCGCGAAGCAGCGCCAGCTCCTCCTGGAGAAGCGCGGGCATCTGGTTTATGAACGAAAATATGGTCGGCGCCAGAGAGCCGTACTCGCCGCTTTCCGTGTCGAATCCGATGGTGGGATCCAGCGAGTCGGTGTACGCCTCGTTGCCCAGCAACGCGTAGAATCCCGCGATGCGGCTGGCGGCCAGCTGGAGCGCGGCGGTGACGCCCGACGTGCTGGCGGGTTGAGTCAGATCGATGCTCAGGTCCTTGCCGGCCCCTGCCATGGCGATCTCCACCGCTCCCAGGCCGTTGTTGCCGCTGGGGTCGGGAAAGACCGCCCAGGCGTCCGGCAGGATGTCCGGCGGCGGCTGCACGGTGTCGTCGTCCTCACGATACCACCACTCGAACACCAGGTCTTCCGGGTTGGCGCCGAAATCCGCCGTGTGGCGCAGGGTGATCTTCTCGTCGAACGCGTTGTCGGGAAGCATCCTCTTGATGGCCCCCCGAGAAGGTCAGGGTCTCGCCTGCTTTCAGCACGGGCGTTTCGGAGGGCCATGCGGTATTGTACCGAATTTCCAGGGGCATGGGGTACGCCGGGATCGGCGTGTCGGGATCGTCGTCCTCGGCGTACTTCGTCGCAAGTCCCTTCCACCCGAGGCCGTCGAGTTCGTCGAACGTTTTTCTGTCGGCGCCGTTCCACAGCCATGGGACGACCTGTCCGGTCGTCTCCACGTAGCCGTCGCCGTCCGCGTCGCGGTCGTACCAGAAACTCGGCACCAGCGGATACCAGAACCCCGCCTTGAACCAGCCGTCTCCGGACACCGCCCATGCCTGCCCTTTGTGGTCTTCCCAGTAGCAGCGCCTTTGCGGATCGCCGTTGATGCCGATATGCTCGGCGACCTGCACAGCCCCGATCACCTCGTTGACCGGGTACGGCGCCACCAGGATCTCGCCCGCCTCCATGGGATATTCGAAGGTATAACCGGCAAGGGCGGGGTCCTCGGCATCTATGCCGAAGACCTCCATGCCGTATCTTCCCAGCAGATTGTCGTAGTACTGCACCAGCACCCTGGGAAGGGAGGTGTAGTCGTCGTCATAAGCGACATGGTTCAGGTCGTTTCGCAATGCGAAAACGGCTTTGGGCCGGGGAGACATGCTGGAATACCGAAACGAGGGCGCAATCACGGCGTGTTCCTCGTTGGGATTGAACCCGGGAAGCTGCGGGTCGTTTTGGTGATACACGGCCAGCTCGCCGTATCTGGCCGGATCGAACCAGGCCTGGAAACCGCCGTCCATGTCGGGAAACCGGGGATCGTCTCCGCCTTCGGCCTTGGATTCGGAGCCGTACCGGCTCGCGATCACGATGCGTCTCGAATCGTCGGGCCATTGGCACTCGTAGCGCGCGGGACTCGTCGGCCAGGAAATGCCGTCCATGGTCTGCCGCCAGACCACCAGCATGTCGTCGATCTGTTCGGAATCGGTCACTTCGATATTCACGGGAAAGATCTGGCCGCTCGCCTCGTAAATGGCGGTATTGTACCTGGCCTGCGGATGGTAGATGATGGGCGGATCGGCTTCGGGGTCTTGCAGCGTACTGGACAACTCGGTCCCGATCACGGGACTGTGCAGCGGGGTGTAGGGATTGTCAAGAGCGTTTTTCGATTCCACAACTCGGATAATCACGCTCTCGACGGCCTCGTTGCCGGATGCGGGATCGGAAGTCAGGTCCGTGTCCACGATCCAGGAGGACGAGAACGGCCAGTTGTATATCCGGCCGACCGTGCCGTTGTCCCGGGAGTCCTTGAGACGGGTCCCCCGGATGGCTTCCGGAGACCGGTACAGGGCCGCCAGGTCGCTTTCCGTGCCGGTCAGCCGGGCGCTCATGGCCTGGACGATCTCGTCTCTGGATTTGGCCCTCGTCCAGATGCGGACTTTCTCGAACAGGGCGTCCGCGACCTGTCCGGAGGGCTTTCCTCCCATATGGCTCGCCCCGGGGTTCGGGGGCGCGGCCATGTTGCCCTCGGCCACCTGGGAACCGTTGATGTACAGGCGGCCGTATCCTCCCTGGTAGGTCGCCGCGATGTGGGTCTGCGAATGGAGAGGGAGCGCATTGGAACTTACGATGGCCGAGCCTGCCGTTGTCTTGAACACCGGCTTGCCGGAAGTGCCCGAGGAGAGCAGGAGGCCGACCCCGGCGCCGTTGTTGAAGTCTAGAAAAACGCCGTCGGAGGCATGGTTGTCGATCACCACCCATCCCTCCAGGGTGAACCCGTTTCCGGACCAGACGGGAGTGGATGTAATTTCGATATAGTTGTTTCGATCGGAGGAAAACCGCAGCGCCGGAGTGTCCAGATAGGGAGACATGCCCTGCATGCCTGCGTGACGGCCCTCGGCGCTGTCGTGAAGATAGCTGTCGCCGGGCCGATCCATTTTATAGTAGGCCCGAAGGTCGGGATCGCTCGTGGACAGGGCGCTTGTACTGACAGAAGTCAACGCGTCGTCGAAGATGGCGACTTCGTCCATCTGCCCCCGGAAATTGTGCGAGGTTTTGTTAAACGCGCCGATGTAGACCGCCCGGTCTTCCCGCAAGGGTCCCGCGCTGCCGGAGTGGGAGTATGAACCGCCGCCTTCGAAAAGATACAGTTCGCCGTCGGCCCCGGCCTCCGGATCATAGCTGACCGCCACGTGGGTCCAGGCCCCGGCGGGGACGCTCGGGCCGCAAACCGTGTCCAGGCCGCCCGATTCGTTGGTATGGGCCGCGCAAAGCTGGTAGTCGTCGATGTAGAACGCCCGGCCTGACGCGCCAGAAGCGATGTCGAACCGACCGTTTCCGCCCGCGAACTTGATCCAGGCCTGGATCGTGTAGGCGTCGGCGAGCATCTGCCCGCAATCCACATAGTCGTCCGAGCCGTCGAACCACAGGGAAACGTCGCGCATGGCGGGGGCGGGGATGTGTGAGCCGGTGAAATACAGGCTGCTCATGCCTGGGCCGGTTGTCTGAAATTCTCCGGCTTCCGTGATGGATGCGATGGGCGCATTGGTTTCCGGGTCGGCCGTGGAGAACTTGAGTTCCTTGAAATGGATGTAATCCTGGGGGGAGGCTTCCAAGCCGACCGGTCCGGTCCCGGCCATGTGCGTGTAATGCCCTTTGTCCGGCCACAGGACCGAGACTTTGACCACCATTTTGTCGAAGCAATCGCCGTCGCCCATGGGATACTCCAGCTGAAGCACCTTGTTGCCCACGGTGGGAAAGAATTTGCTTTCGGCCTGGCCCCACACGTACAGGTATTCGGCGTCCTCGTTGGGATCGTTGACATTGGTGACGGAGAGGGGTTTCACATTGACCTTGTACATATGCTCCGAGGGAACGGAGACGAACCCCACGGGGCTTCCCACCACCACCGTTTCCTCGAATGACGGCGTTTCGTACTCCCAAACCACGGTGTAGTTGCGGTCCACGGTCTTAAAAAATTCGTTTTCCGGCGTGACATCGACCGCGTTCTCCTCGATGATCTTGTATCCCTTCAGATCGAGGCATCCGTCGTAGGAAGCAAATCTCAATTCCGTGCCTTTGTTGTACCATTTCATGTCCGAACCGATCATATCGTCCTGGCCGCTGGCGTCGAGCACCTCGGTCAGGGGGAGTTCGGAAACGCTTTCCAGCGGAAGGGTGCTGACGGAAATCTTGAACTGGGATTTCCACTCGTATTCGATCCTGGCCCAGGTGTCCATGGTGAAGCTCGGCACGACCAGCTGGTCGTCGGGGTCCAGGTCCGCCAGCGTTTTCGGGTAGAAATGCGGATCGGGGTTCCCCGAGGCGTTTGGCGGGCCGGTGGCGTAGTATCCGCTCGTCACGTACCGCAGATTGATGTTGTTGGTTTCCAGCACGATGCCGCTCACGCTGCAGGAAACGGTTTCGCCTTCCAGCACCCAGGTCTTGCCCAAGGCCGGTTCGGGATTGGCGAACGTATCGCTTGCGCCGTCGCCCTTGCCGTCGGAATGGTCCATGGCGACGACCAGGGCGTATTCGTTGACGCCGTTGGTCATGTGGAACCTTCGCACGGCGCTCTGGCGGATGTCGTCCCCGGTGGGGTCCTCCAGAATCCGGCCGTTGTCGTCGAAATAGACCCATCCGGTGGGCGGATCGGCGGAAATCGCGACTCCGGATGGCAGCCAGTCTTCGTCCTCCATGTTGTAAAGCAATCCCGTGTTCCGGTGGTTGCCCTTCATGTTTCTCATGGTGTATCCCTCGTTGCGGTCGAAGTCGTAGTAGGCTTCCAGGCCCGGCTCGTCGCCGGTGAGGACACGGTTCATGTTTTGCAAAAGCTCTTCCTGGGTGCGTGCGATGCTCCAAACACGCACCTCGTCCATGTGGCCCGCGAAAAAGTTGCTTTGGTTGTACGCTCCGATCAGTACCGCGCCCTCGTCGGGATGGACGGAAGTCGTTTTGCTATCGACGATATCGCCGTTTTTATACAGGGTCAGCGCGTCGGTAGCCGCGTCGTATGTTACCGCCACATGGTACCAGACGTCGAGGTCCATGGCCTCCGAGTCGTTCACCCTGTTGTTGGTTCCGCTCAGGGCCTTGAGCACGCCGTCCTCGATGTAAAGAGCATGCTTCTCGACGCCGGACACCACGTTTCTCGTCCCGTCGTTTCGGGTGCTCTTTATCCAGGCTTCCTTGGTGTAGGACACGTCCCCCTGGAGGGCCGTGATGTTTCCGCAGTCGATGAATTCGTTTGCTCCGTCGAACTCGAGGGCGTTTCCGGGAGGGGTCATGCTTCCGATGCCCGGTTCCGGGACCGCGACGTCCGCGCCAGACGATGTCAGATTGGCAGCCAAATCTGTGCCTTGGAAAGTGGCATCCAAACCGTTTACGCTTCTGTCCTTTACGGTCTTGCTTGCGGTATCGACCAGATCGAAATCGTAATAGACCAGCAAGCCGTCTTCGTATCCGGACAGAACCATGTTTTTTTGCTCGTCGATTTCGTCCTGGGTAAGCGCTCTTTCCCAATAGCGGAATTCATCGACGAGAATACGATTGGTTCCACTTTGGTTTTTTGCGATTTCCAGCGCCGCCTCCGGGGACGTGTCCAGGCTTCCGCTATATCAACCTTCGGCCACCTCGTGACCGTTGAAATACAGGATCAGTCTGTTGTCGGTGACCACTCCCGCGATATGAATCCATTTGTTTGCTTCTATCTTCTGTTGAGACTTGGCGTATTCCGAGTTGTCATCCGTGAAACTTCCCCACCATTCCACCTCGCCGGTATCATGAACGTACAAATGCCAGCCGTTGCCTGAGCCCTGTCTTTTGATCGCTATACTCAGGCCTTCTCCGAGCGTCGGGACCATTACCCAAGCTTCCACGGTAAAATTGCGATATCGATCCAGGAACGTCATATCGTTTCCGGTAAGAGGCCCGACCGACACATAGTCGGTCGTCGCTGCGTTATCGATGCAATTTCCGGGCGGGTACGCTTCGGCAAGTCCGAACCCGAACGCCAAAAGAATGATCGCAGACAGCCCTGCGACGGCTGTCGCTTTTCGAATCGGTCCAAGTAAATAATCACGGAAATTTATGCTCGCATTCATCATCGGATGGTCCTTTCATGCATTTCGGTTGGGTTCGTGCTCTCGTTCGAAAACCGCCGTCGAATGGCGATGGCTCGGCAATTTCGTTTCATGAGACTCTCCTTGCTGTCGGTTTGCTAGCAGGGGATGAAAAATCGTCGGGTTATCGTCAGTCTTGCAGTTCGAAAATGACGGCTCAAGCATCGAATCCGTCTTTTTCGAAATGGCGCGGATTACAATCGCGGGAACGGACTCATTCGGTCCGATGCGAAATAAATTTCAAAAAAAGGGGAAAAAATGGCGCTGCGAGGCTTTTTCCGCAGGTCTCGTAGAGTGTTGAAAAAGAGAGATCGAATTTGGAAATCATTTTCAGGTACCTTTCGTTAATACAGGTGATCAATAGGTTTGAAAAAGCGTTCAACGATACGATTGTTTTTCGGAAAACGGGATCTCGCCGACCAATTTGCGAAACCTGTCGGCCTTGGGTTTCGTTCTTTTATGGCATGAAACACGCCGTCTTTCAAGACAAAAACCGGAGACACGGCGATTCCAGTCCGGACCGATCACTTCGAACTGCGAACGGATTTGACGAATTCCACAGTGATTGGGGACGCACAGTGTGATTGGGACGTGATTGGGGACGACGTGATTGGACACGTTAGTTCCGAACGTACCAAACGATGGCGAAAAGCTTTGATAAAGCGTGCCTGGAATGATTATGTCCCTCTTTCGGCGAACGTCCCCTATCATCTTGTCAGCGTTTTGTGGAAATCGCACTCCCGGCTGCAGGCAACTTGGGAAAAGCGCAAATCGAAGAAATACGACAAGGAAGCCACTATCTTTTTTCGCCTTTTTTGGCTTGCCGAAAAAACGACGCGGTCGCGGCTTACAATCAACTGGGAAAATGGCTGCATCGGATTTCCCGATCGGAAGCTACGCCGACAATCATGGATTTCGCGGCGGAGGCAAAAGCCTCGGACATAAAAAAATCGATGGATAATTTGCAGAGGGCTCTAATATTTTCCGAAGAAAATTGGAACGGCACCTCGCTTGCGAATCTTCTAAAACAATATCGAGAAACTTCGATAAGCCGAAATCGTAAAAAAAACGAAACAAGGAATTTGTTGCCGGACCTGAATTAAAAAACAAATTCAGGGAAAAATTAAGGAGGTTTTCGAGAAAGATCCCCACAGGCACCGGGCCTACGGCATGCCCAAGGGCCTCCTCAAACGATAAACCAAACAAAAGCCACAGCCGCCAAACCACCATCCGGCTGATTTCCCCTGCCCGCGCAGCTGGCGAATTACCCACGACAACCCCGCTATCCCATCTTTTCAGACGCCACATTGTCGTAAAATACACCTGTTTGTAAATTTTTTATCAATCTTTAATATTTACAATAACATTTACATACAATAAGCTGGGCCAATGCGGGAACATCGCTTTTGTTTTTTATTCGCAATCGCGTATTGCGGCACAACGGTCTTTCGCCATGACGAATTCGGACCAAAACATCGCCGGGATCTACAAGCCGCGCAAACCCAAGGAAACGGCCTTCTACAATTGCGTGGAAAACCATTTCGAGGAACTGGAGGCGATTTGGGACGACCTTTACGCCTCCCGTTATGGATTCTGGCGACCTTATATAAAGGACGTGATCTACAGATATCTGGACTGCGGCGACCTGCGATGCGGCTTCGCCCGGATTCGATGCGACAATTGCGGCCACGAATATCTTTTGCCGTTTTCGTGCAAACGCCGCCATTTTTGCCCCTCGTGCCACCAGAAGCGGGTCGTCGAATACGGCGAATGGCTTTTGACAGAGGTTCTGAAAAAAGTCCCCCGCAGACACTGGGTTTTCAGCATACCCAAACGCCTCTGGATCTATTTCATATACGACCGTTCCCTGCTCGGCAAATTGAGCAAGTGCGCGTGGAATGTCATGAGCGCCTTTTTGAAATCCGCGGTACCGCGCGACGGCGCAGTCCCCGGAGCGAGCATCGCCATACAGACGTACGGCGATTTTCTCAATCCAAATCCGCACCTGCACGCAATCGCCACCGACGGCTGCTTTCTCCCGGACAACTCTTTTGTCGGCGTTCCGGGCTTCCACGCCGAAGACCTCGAAGAGGCCTTTCAGTACGAAGTTCTGAAGATGCTGAAGAAAGAGGGCAAAATCAACGACGCGATAATCGAAAACATGCTTTCCTGGCGACACACGGGATTTAGCGTCCATATCGGCCCAAGAATTTGGCCCGAAGACGAAACCGCCCTCGGCAACCTCCCCAAATACATCGTCCGAGCCAGTTTCTCCCAGGAGCGCATGCGCTACATCCCCGCCGACAAATCGCCCGACGGCGCCGCCAAAGTCGTTTATCGTTCGAAGGACGGAAAGACCGAACAAACCTTCGACGCCATCGACTGGCTCGCAAGGCTCGCCGTACATATTCCCAACAAATACGAGCAATTAGTTAGATATCTTGGCTTCTACTCGAACAAGTCGAGATGAATGAGAGAAAAAGCGGAAACCGACGATGCGATACCGTCGATCGCGCCCGGAGAATTGACGTCGAAACAGTTCCGCCGCAGCCGGGCGATGCTGATTCAAAAAATCTACGAAGTCGATCCTCTTTGCTGTCCCAATTGTCAAAATCAAATGCGTATCATATCGATTCTCGAGGCCGGTCCGATCGTCAGAAAGATCCTGGAGCACCTCGACCTGTGGGATGTCCGCAACCACGACCCGCCTTTGGAAGAAGATTCGCATATCCTTAGAACTCGTCTACGACGATTCGGACTCTCAAATCCCGCAATACGATTATTGGGATTGAATCCCTTCTCGCACCCCCGAAAAAAATCGAAATCCGGGATCGGCGCCGAACTGCGGCGCGAAACAGGACGTTTTCCATGTTTTCCGGCCTTTCCCCGAATTTCCGCAAACCATTTTCAATCCATCGACAATCTTTTCCATTCTCTTTCCGACTTGACGGCCACCCGTCCGCCCGCGCCCGTCCTCCGCCGCAACATGTTGCGGCGGAGGACGGGCGCGGGCGGACGGGAAACAATCGAAAAGCACGGTGTAGTTTCGTTGACAAAAAGCAAGTTCCTATCTTTTTATCGACGAGGTGCGTCGAGCGGTCTCCCGCTGGCCGGACTATGCCGGCGAAGCAGGTATTCGAGCCGCGTGGCGGGACAAAATATACAAGGTCTTGCGCATCGACCGTTTTTGAAAAGGGGGGCATCGACGATTTTGGCAGAACCGAAATATCAGCTTTCGGTCTCGACGAAAACCGGCGTCACTCTTACGGCGTTTTTTCCGTCCGTGTAATCCGTCTCGAATTTCTCCCTGTTCTCGTCGTCGATGTACTCCACGAAAAATACCAGTGTGATCTCGGAGAGTTTCAGTTGTTTCCCGTACCGGGCGGCCTGCTTCAATGCCTCGCGGTACCCGGCTTCATCCGTGTACGACTTGACCTCCACCGCGTAAATGCTATCCGAATATTCGATCATGATATCTATATTCCCGTTGCCGGTTGGAAACTCGGGCCACACTCGGGCTTGTCTCGGTTCCAGGAAATCGCACAGGTAACGATAGAGATTGAAATGGTACACGGCCTCGAAAATCCTCATGTCCTTGCGCCTCGGAGCCCCTTTCAGCAGCCAGTTCCGGTTTTTTTTCAGATAGGATTGAAAGCGCCTCATTAGATTTGCGACGTTCAGGGATTCTCGCGCGGGAAAGATCTCCCCGAGGTCCTCGAACGGTTCGTAGAGCTTTCCGGTGTCCTCGAACAGTTCGTCCGAGAAATAGTTGAACAGCCGTTTCTGAACAAAAGGGCTTGAGAACATGACATACAGGTTTTCCGGCGTTTCTTCGATGTCCGTGACGCCATTCATGTACAGGTAGTTCAGATTGGTTTTGTCGTATTTGAATATCATCTTTCTGTCCGTCTTGAACAAATCCAGGACGACCTGCCTGTACGGTTCCTGTTTCGCTTTGCCGATCATATTCAGCACATTGTTGTTGGGCAGGGCCTGCACCGCCATTCTGAACACTTCGTTGAAACGCTTCATCGAAATGGGCTTGTCCGTGCCGTCGTCGTACGTTTCGGTGAGCAGTTCCGCCAGCCAGCATACCAGTCCGGGCTGTCCCCGGGTTTCGCGCTGTACGCTCTCGACGACCTCGATATCGACCTTGCGCCCGCTTTCCTTTTCATACCATTGAAACAGGGACGCCGTTTCGTCTTTGGTCAGATTGGGAACGCGCAGGCTCCGCTGCACATTGAAGGGCGAACCTTTCAGGTTCTCGATGCCCAATACGCTTCGAACACCCACGAGCGCCAGGCCGTGCAGCAGGTATGTTTTTTCATGGCTCTTTCGATCCTGCTCGTTGCGCCTGCTCGTATAAATGCTCCTGAACATGGACGCGAACGCATCGATGTGCTTTTCCCCGAGCGAGTCGAATTCGTCGAGAATCAGTACCAGCGGCTTTGAAAGGTAGTTCTTTGTAAACACTTCCGGAAGTTCTCTCCATGTCCCGATATCCGGCGTTTCCCTGTCGAGATATCCGCCCAGCTGCCTGAGGAATACCTTCTGTATATCCTCGATCTCATTAAGTTCCCTTGCGAATTCCATTGTCAAGATCGCGACATCGTATTTTTCCGGTTCGTTTTTTTTTATCTTATCGACCACTTCGAGCATGGCGAAACTCTTGCCGGTCTGCCGCGGCGCCCAAACCGTGATGTAGTGCCCCCCCTCGTCGGGAACATCCCCGGTAAGCCGGGCATGCGCCCTGTTTATCAAGGCCGTGCGCGGGACATAATAATGAAGCCTCTTGTTCACGGGACCGTAGGATGAAAATCTTCTCATTCTCGATTTCCTTTCAAACGCCGGAAGCATCCGACCGGCGGCATTCCGACAGGCGAGTTTGTTCCGCCCGATTATCTATATCCATCCGATGGCGGAAACAAAAACCTCGACGCCATCCAGGACGCTTCGGCCTGAAAGTCGATTCAAAACGTACTCTTCTTCCACGGGAACGAAAACGACAAGAGCTATAAAGGTCAAACTCAAGTTTTTCGCGTATTTGGAGGCCTGCTCTTTCGAATGTTCCAGTTCGCTCTTGTCCACGAAGCTTTTTACTTCTATAATGGCTTTCTTTTCTCCGCAGCTCAGATGCAGATCGACCCGTCCGTTGCCGGTGGGAAATTCCGGACTGACCCGGCATCGTCTTCCTATGGCGTTTCGCAACCATGCGTAAAGGTCGAAGTGGCCGACGGCTTCGGCAAGTTGCAAGTCCGCGCGCCTGGGCATGCCTTTCCATGGATCGACTACTTTTGCTTTGAGTCGTTCGTGATATTTTTTGTATCGGTCTATCAGCGCCTGCAAGTCGATTTCGGGCTTGTCGAACACGTCCGAAAGATCGTCGAGGGGCTCGAGGGCGAGAATCGGGGTGCGTTCGCCCGCAAGATCGTCCACGAAAGCGTTGTAAAGCCTGCGTTGCACAAAGGGATTGGCGAACCGGCATATTTCCGTCTCTTCGCCGGTTTCCGCGAGAGAATCCACCTTGTCGATCAAACCGTTCAAGTACAGGTATCCGCACCATTCGGAGTCGATTCTGAAAGGAACGTCGGAATGGCCGAACAGGTTTATGACATTCGATTGGTATCGGCCCCGCGCTTTTTTGATCATATTCAACACGGTGTTGTTCCATTCCGAAGAACAGGCCCTTGCGAAAACATTGTCCCACGAATCCATATCGATGGGCCGGTCGCCTTCGGGCTTGTACTTTTCCGTCAGCAGTTCCCCGAACCATCCCACGAGTCCGGGCTGGCCCAGCGTGGCTTCGTATACGCTGTCTATCACGTCGGTATTCACTGTTCGGCCGCTTTCGTCGCAATACTGGGCGAACATGTCTTCCACTTCTTCCTTCGTGAGATTGGGCACGGGAAGCGATCTTTGAATATTGAAGGGGGAGCCGCGATCGCTTTCCAGTCCGAGGACCGCTCGTACGCCGACAAGCGCCAGGCCGTGTATGCGGTAAAGGTCACTGTCCAAGTACATGTTCCTGAAAAGATTTGCAAGGGAGTCGATGACCTTGGGCGGCAATTTGTCGAACTCGTCGATGAACAGAATCATCGGCATTTCGAAAGTTCCCGATCTTTTCGAAAAAAGATAGCCCAAGGATTCCCAGTTCTCGGGCGTTTCTACATCCCTGTCGAAATATTGCATGAACAGCAAGGGGATGCGATGCAAAAAAGCCTCCGCCGGCTCGCTTTCGGTCATGATAATGCCCTGCATGGACATGGCGTGGATTGCGAATCGGTCGGCATGGCGTTTTGTTATTTCTTTTTGCGCCTGACGCATAAGCCAGGTTTTGCCTGCCTGCCTGGGCGCCCAGATGGTAAAAAAATTCCCGCCTTTTTCCGGATTGCCGACAGACAGATCGACGCAACGCTCGATCAGTTCGGTGCGAGGCACGCAGAAATGCTCCTCGCTATCGACCGGGCCGTATGAATGGAATCTTCTCATGACGTTTTTTATTTGTAAATGGTTCCTGGAAATTTCCGATTAAACATCCGATCAAACAGAGGATCATGGCGGATTTTCGGGCGACGGGAACTTCATGGAGACCGACTCCTTTCTAAAAACGGTTCGTTGTTTTCATCGAGATCGCAAGGCTTGCTCGATCTTGATCGTCCGAAGCATATCATGGCCCGGTCTTCCGTTCCATCCAATTTTACGTCCGTGCCAATGAAGCCGTCTGAAAAGCCCGTTGTATTTCGTTGACAGAAAGCGAGCCGCTGTTTTACAAAACAACGTCAAGGAGCCCGGCAAGCGGACAAACCCAACGATGAACGCTTCCGGCGGCCCCTGGTGAAGCAGCAGGGTCGATATTCCGCCCGCAGGGGGCTTTCGTTCCATTTTTTTATCGAGGAGGGAGAATCATGTTCGGAAAAATCGTGGTTGGGGCGTCGATTTGCATCGCCTGCATTCTTGGATCGTTGAACAGTGCGGCATCCGCGACTCGAATCGCCCTTGTGATCGGCAATGCGAACTATGAAACGGCACCGCTGAAAAATCCCGTCAACGACGCGCGGGACATGGCCGAGGCCCTGCGCGCATTGGATTTCGAGGTGATTCTAAAGCTGGACGCGGATCAGAGGCAGATGGAGCTTGCCATCGACGAGTTTTATGGACGTTTGCGCCGCATGGAAGTGGGGGTATTCTATTTCGCGGGCCACGGCATGCAGGTTGACGGCGACAACTACCTGATTCCGATAAAAGCGCACGTGACGTCCGAGACGGATATCCGCTGGGAGGCCGTACCCGCCGGAAAGGTGCTGGGAAAGATGAACGAAGCCGGCAACAAGCTCAACATAGCGATCCTGGACGCATGCAGGGACAACCCCTTCAAGAGGAGTTTTCGCTCGCAAGGAAAAGGCCTGGCCTTTATGGACGCGCCCAAAGGGACCATTATTGCCTACGCGACATCGCCGGGATCCGTCGCCGCCGACGGCGCCGGTCGCAACGGCATTTACACCAAGCACTTGCTCGAGAACCTCAACAGTCCGGGAATGAGCGTATACGATGTGTTCAGGGAGACCGGCCTGGGGGTCATGCGGGAAACGGACGACAAACAGGTGCCTTGGATTTCCTCCACCCCTATTCCGCGATATTTCCTGTCCAAGACGGATACGGAAGCAGACGAAACGGAAAAACGTCGTTTGGAACAGGATCGGGCGCGAATCGACACGGATCGTCGAGAATTGGAACAAATGAGAGCGGACTTGGAAAAGAAAAAACGCGAGTCCGAGCCTCAGAAAGTCGAAACCTCCAGTTATTCGCCGGAGCCTTCGTATTCTCGACCACAGTCGTCCGACTCCGGCGCGATAGAAGGTTACGGTGATTACGAGGTCTACGCCAATGGAATAGTGAAAGACACCAAAACTGGACTCGAATGGATTTCGGGTTCCGATAAGGAAATAAAATTGCCCCAGGCGAACTCCTGGGTACAAAATTTGACTGTGGACGGCGGCAATTGGCGCCTGCCCAAGCCAAATGAATTGGCAAAATTATATGTTGATAATAAAGCCACTCGAAACATAATTCCCCTTTTAAAAGGTAAATCGGGATGGCGTGTTTGGACGGGCAAGAAGAGCGGCGAATTTTGCACCTATTACAGTTTCCATAACAATCAGTGGGAGGCGTGCTTCAGCAGAATATGCGGATGCACGGCAAGGGTGATCGCGGTGCGCGACAGCAGGAACTGAAAAAGCCGAATCGACGCCGCCGTGCTCCCGCAGACCGACGGGGTGGCTTTGGAAGAAAAAAAGAGCGCAAGTTTCATTCAAATCGCGTCAGCCCATCATATAACTCGATGATCAGGTTTTTTCCGCCGACCGGACTGCGGCGACCGTCATTCCGGGCGCAGCGGAGACCCGGAATCCAGGAGATCCGCAGAAGTGCATGGCTTCTAAGCTTTCGCGGGAATGACAGAAAAAACTTGATCATCGAGTTCCAGCAGTCCTTTGACAACATCCGCACCTGGTCCGTCATTGAGGAAGGCAATCGAAGCGGCGTTCCTTTCCCTCGTGGGTCCCCGGCAGCGCCAGGCATGGATCCGCCATTTTTTCATTGGAGGATTTTCCTTTCGATGTCCTGGATGGCGCGTTCCCGGACGGTGTTCTCCACGGAAAGATCCGCGATCGAAAAGGCGGAAGCCGTTTAGGATGACAACGACATTTCTTCTTTGAAAACAAATGCTTGCCAGTGCCGAACAAACCTTGGACTCCCTCGGTTACCCTGCGAAGCGCGTCGAGTCCATCAAGAAACCGGGAATGCTTCCGGTGGCGCAGAGGTTGCGAGCGTTGCACTTCTGGTAAATCGACCATTTTTCGGACGGGTGCCAATTATCTTTTTTAAAGTCGAAAATTCAATTATAATGGTCTCGCTTATTGAAACAAGTTTCAGGTGATGTAATACCGGTTTCAATCCGAGGCCATTTTACGCAGCCTGGAACACGGAAATACAAGGACGACCCTGAAATGAAGCAGGAACATCATATCGAAAAACCGACCATTCTGGTGGTGGACGACCAGCCGGAGCAGCTGGGCGCGCTGTTCGCGGAGCTTCAGATGAACGGATACAGCCTGCTGATTTCCCGCAACAGCGCCGAAACGTTCAAAATTCTGACCCGCTTCCAGCCCGACATCATCCTGCTGGACGTGAGACTTCCGGACACGGACGGGTTCGAAGTCTGCCGGCGTCTGAAACGCGACGAAGAATTGCGCAACATCCCCGTGCTGTTTATGACCGGCGTGTCTGAACTGGACGGAAAGCTCGAAGGCTTTCGGGCCGGGGGCGCGGATTATATCACCAAACCGTTTCAACTGGAGGAAGTCCTTGCCCGGATCGGGACCCACATGACCGTCCGGCGGCTTCAACGCGCCCTCGAAGAGGAAAAAGAGCGGTTCAAGGGGTTGTCCGACGCCACCCTCGAAGGGATTCTGTTTCACGACCGGGGGCGCATCGTAGAGGTCAACCGGTCGTTGGAGCGCATGCTCGGGTATTGCCGGGAGGAAATGACGAAACGAGACGTACGCGACTTGCTTGCGCCGGAATTTCGTTCTGTATCGGACGAACTGGCGGTTTCGGAGGAGGAACGGGTTTTCGAGGCCCGAGGCCAGCGAAAAGACGGGACCGAAATCGCCTTGGAAATCCAAAACCGCCCGGTGCGATATCGGGACCGGAACCTTCAGGTGGTTGCCCTGCGCGACATTTCATGGCGAAAAACCCTGGAACGGGAGACACGGCAGCTGGCGTCGGAAAATATCGTTCTGAAAGCCTCCCTGAGCAAGCGGGACCGTCTGGGAGAACTGGTCGGCAGCGGTCCGGCCATGCAAAAGGCGTACGAACGCCTCCTGAAAGCCGCCGTCACGGACGCGCCGGTAATCGTCTACGGGGAAACCGGCGCGGGCAAGGAACTGGCCGCCCGTACCATATGGCAACTCAGCGAGAAATATTCCAAAGTCTTTGTCCCCGTAAATTGCGCCGCCGTTCAGGAGCCGCTGTTCGAGTCGCAGTTTTTCGGATATCGAAAAGGGGCTTTCACCGGCGCGACGCGGGACCAACCCGGATTTTTCGACCGGGCGAAGGATGGAACGCTGTTTTTGGACGAGGTCGGCGAACTGAGTCTCGCCATGCAGGCAAAGCTCCTGCGGGTCTTGAACAACGGCGAATACACTCCGGTGGGCGCCACGAAATCGCGAATCGCGGACGTGCGCATTATCGCCGCCTCGAACCAGCCGCTTCGAACCATGGTCGCAAACGGAAAATTTCGCGAAGACTTGTTTCACCGGCTGCATGTCATCGCCATCGAGATGCCGCCGCTTCGCAGGCACATGGAGGACATTCCGCTGCTGATCGACCATTTCCTCGGCATTCTCGACCCGCAGGGCGCGACAAGGCGCAGTCTTCCGGATGAAATCGTAGACCGGTTCGAGGAATACGACTGGCCCGGCAACGTTCGCGAACTGGTCAACGAAATCCAGCGCTATATCGCCATGGACGAAGTGGAGTTGCACTCCCCCCTCTTGTCCGAGTATTCGTCGGAGGACGCGTCCGGGCCGTCGGCGCCGGAGCAGCCGTTGCATGAAAAGCTATTGGCCTTCGAGCGCAAAATCATTGCCGATGCCTTGTGCAGCGCGGACGGCAATCGCTTCAAGGCCTCCGAACGGCTCCGGGTCCCCTTGCCCACTTTGTATCGAAAAATCCAGAAATACGGGTTGTAGACGTTGCTTCGAATCTGCCTGCTTTTCCTGACTGTTTTTGGGGTGCCGTTTTTCGCCTCCGCGCAGTCCCCGGTTTTGTTGACCGACGGGCAGGATCGCTATGCGCTGGGCAAAGCGGTCGCGTATCTGGAAGATCCAAGCGGGACGATGAATATCGACAACGTCGCTTCTCCGGAAACATCGTCCCGATTCGTCCGAAGCAGGCTCGACGTGCCTAGTTTCGGTCTCACGGAATCCGCCTATTGGGTTCGCGTTCGTCTTCGGAATCTTAACGCCGGAATCCGGGAATGGTGCCTGGTGCTGGGATTTCCCAACATGCAGCGGGTGGAATGCTATCGACCCGGTGCCGATGGAAGCGGATTCGACGCCGTTCGCACCGGCACGCGCCATCCGTTCTCGTCCCGCGACATCCCGAGCCATCTTTTCGCGTTCGTCCTGTTTTTGCCCCCGGAGACGGACCAAACGGTCTATCTTCGGTTCCACAACGACTGGACCATGATGTTTCCCCTGACCATCTGGTCGCCGGATGGGTTTTGGCGCCATTGCCAGCGCGAAATATGGACGCTCGGAATCGTATACGGGGCGCTTCTATGCCTGATCGTCTACAACTTGTTCCTCTGGATTGCGCTGAAGGAGCGCGACTACGGATACTACGTGGCGATCTTGCTGTGCATGCTAACAGGCCAGGTCGTATACGAAGGATTCGCGGGGCAGTATTTGTGGCCTGATTCCCCCGGCTGGACTGATCTTTCGCTCATTCTCTTCATTCCCGTCGTTTCCATACTGGGCACGATGTTCGCCGTCTCATTCCTGGACACCCGCAAGCGCTCGCCGGTCGGACACTTCGCGATCGTCGGGTTCGCCGCGATCTGGGGCATATTTCTCGCGTTCGTCCCGTTGGCCGGCTACGGCGGACTGGTCCGCGCGGCAATGCCGATTCGCCTTGCCAACAGCCTGGTTTATACCGGTATCAATTTTCTTATCTGGCGACGGGGATATCGGCCGGCGCGCTATTTTTTTCTGGCCTGGCTCATGACCGCCCTGACCTTTATTCCGTTCGCCCTGACGAGACTCGGCGCGATGCCGGATTTTGCCTTGGTGGAGCAAGGACTTCGTTTCGGCGTCGTATTGACAGGATTGTTCTTCTCCTTCGCCCTGGCCGACAGGATACAGACCTTGCAGCGGGATAAAGAGGAGGCCCAATGGGGGTTCGTCGCGGCCTCCAAGAACATGGAAGCATTGATAAAAAAACAGAACGTACTGCTGGAAGAAAATGTGAAAAAGCGTACAAGGGCGTTGCGAAAGGAAATTCGCGAACATCGGAAAACCGAGGCAAAGCTCCAGCGCGCCAAGGAACAGGCCGAATCGGCCAACCAGGCCAAGAGCCGGTTTCTTTCCATGATGAGCCACGAACTGCGCACGCCCTTGAATTCCATCCTGGGCTACGCGCAGTTGCTGAAGCGGACGGCGCCGAAGGGTTCAATGGCATACACCGGTGTTAAAACCATCGAACACAGCGGCGGGCATCTGTTGCAGCTCATCGAAGACCTTCTGGATCTGGCGAAAATCGAGGCCGGAAAAATAGAATTAATCCCGGCCCCGTTTCGCCTGCCGGAACAACTGGAGATATTGGCGGACATGATTCGCCCGCGCGCCAGCGAAAAGGGGCTGGATTTTCACTGGAAACCGCCTCCCGACATCCCGGCGGCGGTCCTTGGAGACGTCAAACGACTGCGCCAGGTCATGCTCAACCTGCTGGGAAACGCCGTGAAGTATACGCGACAGGGAAGCGTGAGACTGGAAGTCGCCAAAGCCGAGGAAAACCATCTGCGATTTTCAATCCGGGACACCGGTCCCGGCATTCCGGAGGATCGGCTCGAGCAGATTTTCATTCCCTTCGCGCAGTTCGCGGAAAGTGGGAAAAACACCGAGGGCGTCGGACTGGGGCTGCCGATCAGCCGGAAACTGCTGCGGGCCATGGGCGCCGAACTTCACGTCGAAAGCGCCGTCGGCGTCGGAAGCACGTTCTGGTTTGTCCTGAATCTGCCGGAAGTCTCGGGCGCGAACGTGGCTTTGCCCGAGCAGAGTCGGCCGATCATCGGCATCCGAGGCAAACCGCCGCGTGTACTCGTCGTGGACGACCATGCGCACAGTCGACAAATGGCGCGCCACATCCTGGAGTCGATAGGGATTTTAGTTTCGGAAGCCAAAGACGGTCGGGAAGCACTTGCGCGGGTGGAGAAGGAAGTTCCGGACCTCGTATTGATGGATCTCATGATGCCGGTGCTCGACGGGTTCGAAACCACCCTGCGAATGCGGCGCTCCCCGAATCTATCCCAAGTGAAAATCGTCGTCATGACCGCCGACGCCGCCATCGATGCCGAAAAGCTCAAGACCGACATCGGCTGCGACGCGGTACTCGCCAAACCGGTCCGGGTCGATCGATTGCTGGAGCAACTGGGACGGCACCTGAGGCTGGAATGGATTTTCAAAGGCGCGGAAACCATGGAGTCTATAGAAACTCCCATCGCCGTCCCTCCATCCGCAGACCTGGAAAAACTTCGAAAGCTCGCGGGCATCGGCGCATATACGGAAATTCTGGAGGAACTGTACGAATTGCGCGGGCAGAGTCCGGAAGCCGAGCCGTTCGCGGATCATTTGCTCGGGTTGCTCAAACGGTTTCAATTCGACGCCATCCTGGAATATCTCGGGCCAGCCGGAAAAACAGAACCATTCGCCAAGGATGCGGATTTCAGGCGGATCAAGGTTTCTGGAAAATGAAGGCACATCTGAAAAGCCCGTTCTAGTTTCGTTGGCAAAAAGCGAGTTCCTGTCTTTCATCGAATATTGATAAAATCGAAAAAAAAAGGTAATGTTGCGGAAGTCTGGGCCATTTATTAAAAGCGCAAAAGGAAAAGTTTGGACGCAATAAATAAACGAACCGCGAGATAAGATTATATGCCATGAAGAACATAGACAGTATTCCTTTGAAAACGAAAGACAGGTGTGCGATTCGGGAAGCCGTGAAAGCGATCTCGGCTCGTTTTCCATTGAAAAAAGCGGTGTTGTTCGGATCCAAAGCGCGCGGGACGGACGAGGCCAGTTCGGATCTGGACATTTTGCTCGTCTGCACCCGAAAGCTTTCGTGGCGAGAGGAGAGGGATGTCATCGACATTCTTTTCGACATCGGTTTGGAACACGATGTGCTGTTCAGTCCCTTGTTCGCGAGTTCGGACGAATGGGACGGAGGGTTGTTCGCGGCGTTTCCGATTCAAAGCGAAATCATCGAGCAAGGGGCCGCGATATTATGAAAAATCGCGAGATCGTCGAATACTGGATGGAAAAGGCTGCCGACGATTTGCAGTCCGCGAAAGCCAACGTCGCGTCAGGCAGGAATTCCAACGCAATTCGAGACGCTTATTTCGCCTGTTTCCATGCACTGTCGTCGCTTCTTTTCAAATCTGGAAAAAGCTTCAGGAAACACAAAGAGGCGAGGGCTTCCTTGCACAGAGACTTCATCAGGACCAAAAAGATCGATTCGTTTTGGGGCAAGCATTACGACTGGCTGTTCAACAACCGACACAAAGCCGATTACCGGCCCCTCGTCGCGTTCGAAAAGGACCAAGTGAAAGAGTCGGTCGAAAAGAGCGATGAATTCGTCGAACTGGTTCGTTCCATCATTGATTCCGAGGACAAGAGCGCATAAATCGTAGCGAGAATTCGATTTGGCGAGGCCCTCGAAAATCGGTCAGGGGCCGGATTGGAGAAGCCGTCATTGGAAACATGCTTTCTTGGCGACACGCCGGATTCCACGTCCATATTGGCGGCAGAATTCGGCCCGAAGACGAAACCGTCCTCGGCAACCTGGCCGGTTCATCGCGGATTTGTGGGGAGCGGTAAAGGTAACCAGAGCTTCCAGCTCTGGTCCCATATCGCGAATAGGCCGCCGCTTGTAAGCCAAGGCATGCCAGACCAGGATGGTCTGGTTACCATCGACGCACCTTTTCCCACAAATCCGCGATGAGCAACCTGGCCAAGTACATCGTCCGGACCTGTTTCTCCCGTCAACGCATGGTCTACATCCCCGCCGAAAAATCGCCCGACGGTTCAGCCAAGGTCGTTTATACATCAAAAGACGGAAAGATCGAACAAACCTTCGCCGCCCCTTCATCCACTGACTTGGAAAAAATTCGAAATCTCACTGGCATCGGCGCATATACGGAAATTCTGGAGGAACTGTCCGAATTGCGCGGGCAGGGCCCCGAAGCCGAGCCGTTCGCGGATCACCTGCTCGGGTTGCTCAAACGGTTTCAATTCGACGCCATACTGAAATATCTCAAGCAAACCGGAAAAACAGAACCATTCGCCAAGGATGCGGACTCCCGGCGGATCAAGCTTTCTCAAAAATGAGAAAACCTTGTCGTTTTTGATAAAGCCGCGCGAATCTGGCGCATCGGGCTTTTAAGAAGAATGCGCCCGTCGCGAATTCTCAAAAACGATAATTTTATCTCCCGGAAAGCCGTTCCCGCCCTCTTTTTATTTTCTCTCTTGGTCCCGCAAACCGAATCGATTGTGAAAAATAAGCTGTAAAATCGGGAACATACGCATTCCGCAATTTTTTCATTCGCCTCGTTTGCCATGTTGGCAGCATTTTTGCTCATGCAGATCGATGTCGTTCGGCGTATCGGGGCTGGTTCTTGCTTCGGCCATGCCCCGACGGAACGCGGACGCGAAGCGTCCTGGTATGCATTCCAACGCGAAGCGTTGGAACGAGGCTTACGAGGCTTACGAGGCTTACGAGGCTTACGAGGCGGCGGGGACATGGTCGAAACAGAGACCAAGCCCGTCGATTTTAACATTGCCGATACTCAAAGGAGCACCTGCATGTCTCTGAAAAATCGGACGGAAAACGAGCGCGGCCCGGCGGAAGCCCATCCATACGATTTGGGCCGGGCCATGGCGCGCTTCGAACGGGGGTATCTCTCCAACATACTGGAACTGACTCGATGGGACCGGGCCAAGGCCGCAAGTATGCTGGGAATCGAAATAGAAACGTTGGAAATGAAAATCCGGTTTTATCAATTGTCGCCGGGCAATCCGCCATCGGCAAAAACGGAAGATCAACCCATTTAAGAAGATCAACCCATTTAAAAGGCAAGGGAGGAAAAAAATGTCAGACGAAAAAAATCCAGAAAAAAAAGAAAACAAAATGGTAACCAGACGAGAGGCATTGAAGCTTTCGGGAATGGCCGTGGGAGGATTGGTCGTCGGAGGGGCTGTGATCGGCCAGGCAATCGGCAATGCTCGCGCGGACGACGATTGCCAAGACCTGTGCCCCGACGGCCCGGAATGCGTCTGGGGCGATGCCGTCAATTCGAATCAATACGAATATTTTCAGAGCCTGGACCCGTTTTATCCCGTAGATTCCTCGACGGACACCACCGTCCCGAAACTCGATGAAAACGAGATGCGCATCACAATCATGGGATCTTCCGTCCCCCCGAATTCCCGCCGGGTGCAACAAATGATGAGCGTTTTTGTGGAAGTAGGCTGGGACGATGAAAAGCAGATGCCTTTGGATCAGTTTATTTTCGACTGCGGCACCGGGTCCTGGACCAATTACAATGCCATGAATGTATCGTTTAGGCGAATGGACAAGGTTTTCCTGACGCATTTGCATGGCGATCACATGAGCGACCTTACCCATATTTACTGTTTCGGGCCGCCTGCGGACCGCAAGTCTCCTCTGTTTGTCTGGGGGGCTATGGAATCAGGCGTGCAAGCCCCGAACGGCAAGTATTACGCCGACGGTGTCAGGGCCTTCTGCGCTCACCTTCGCGAGGCCTGCCGGTGGCACTCGGAGAGCCAAAGCTTTATTTCAACGTCCTATCCCGACTACGAACCGCCTACCAGGGAAAGTTGGGGATTGCCGCACGACCCCGTACCCGTGTCGGACGACAGCAATAGGGATGGCTACGCCATGATTCCCATCGAGCTGGATTGGAGGAAATACGGGAAAATCCAAGATGACAATGTCGCCTACGACAATGCGGAAACCGGCGCAAAGATCACCCACTTTCCCGTGATCCACACGCGGAAAGGGTCCATCGGATATAAGCTGGAATGGACGGCTCCAAATGGAAACGTCCTGTCGATGATCTATACGGGCGACACCAAGCCTGAATATCATAGCGTGCATCAGGCCAGGAACAATGGCAATGGCGTGGATGTTTTCATTCATGAGATGAGTCTTCCGGCGGAAGTCTGGACTTTTAAGGGAGTGAACATGACGGAGCCCCCTCCGGTTGAAACTCCGGAGTGGGAGGAAGCTGTCGCCTTCACGAAGATGGTCCAGAACAGCTCCCACTCTCCCCAGGGGGCGTTCGGGTATCTGCTCAGTCTGATTTATCCGCGTCCCCGGCTAACGGTGGCTTGCCATTTCCCGGTGGACGACGAATCCGTGGCATGCGCTACGGAAAGCGTCCAGGCCCATTTTCCCCAGGAGACTATTTATCAGGGAAACGATGCGCCTCAAAAAGCCGTTCGCATGACCTGGGCCTTCGACCGCCTCGTGATCACGGTATCCAAGGACGAGATCCTGGAGCAATTCGGTGACGTTTCGGACTTTTCGAACCCGGCGAAGAACAATTTGCCTTCCGATGTACTGGACCCGGCGAGGTATCACGACGAAAATGGCGACGGCGATCCCTATGCCCAGATCGATCAAGCCTCAGAGATTCCGTCTTGCAACAGAATAACGGGCGAATGCAACTTCCGCGAAGACGGTTATTGATTCGGGGGGCGAAGCAAACGAATATTTTCATTCGCAAGGTATAGGCTTTGTCAAGTTCCGGAAACGGTTTCAAAACCGTTTCCGGATATGCGTTCAGGCTGTCTATGACTATTGAAACTGTCGTAGCATCATACTTGGAAAGAGGGAGATGCCTCATGAAAAAGTCGAAGGAAATGCCAAGGTTAAAGTCGAAAACGTTGGAGATTCAGGGAATAAAAAATGGAATGATGCGGTTTTTGGTTTGCGCGATGGTGTTTTTAGTCGCCTCCGCAGGAGGATACGGACCTCGTTTTGTCGAGGCGTCTCCCGACGAGCCCGTCATCAGCGACGGCGGCGCCACCGTGACTTTGTCGGGTGATCAGAGTCAGGGGATTACAAATGTACCGGGGTGGGTTTACAGTGATTTTTCTACCCCTCCCGTCACGACTGTCAACATCCGGGACCTTACGGCGGATATCCTGAACGCAACCTATCCTCTTGCAGCCATTTACATTTATGATATAGGCAGCGCCGGAGAGGATGGCGACGATGGCGCATATGATGGAGATGATGGCAAGGATGGCAGTTCCTCCTCGAACATGACGCTTAATTACGACGGCGGCGATTTTTCTCTGGCGCCGGTGGTTCCGTATGAAGGAATTCATATTGACAATCACGGCGGCAGCGGCGGGGATGGCGGCCAAGGCAACAGTGGCCTTGCCATTACCGCCAGCGGCGGGGATGGCGGAAACGGCGCATCCAGCGGCGTGACAACGCTGAACAGCAACGGCACGATACAAGTTTTAAATGGTGTTCAAGCCGCCATTGAAGTGACCGGCAATGGTAGCGGGGGCGGGGACGGCGGCGCCGCCAAAGCGGGAACGGCTGCGGCCCATGGCGGGGACGGCGGCAACGGTGGCGCCGGCAACAATGTCGTTGTAAGCAGCTCGAGTACAATAGGTTCGTCAACAATGGCGCCTTTGATTGGAATTACGGCAGTCAGCAAAGGCGGTTCCGGAGGCGACGGCAACGACGGCAAAACCGGCAGCAAGGGCGTTGGCGGAAACGGCGGGAGCGGCGCGAACGGCGCAATGGCAAGCGTGGATAACAGCGGAGATATCTCTGCGATACAAGTGGGCATTTCCGCGAAGAGCCTTTCGGGTGCAGGCGGAGCCGGAGGACTTGGCGGCGGCACGGACGGTCAAGGCGGTTACGGCGGAGATGCCGGAACAGCCGGCCAGGTGACCGTGGCCAATACCGGCGCAATCAATGTACTTCAAGGTGGAAAAGGTATCGATGCCGAAAGCATCGGCTATGCAGGCGGCAATGGCGGCGAAGGCGACGGCGTCGGCGGCATTGGCCATGACGGCGGCAACGGCGGTTCCGCCGGGGCTGTCGATGTAGCCAACGCGGGCGCCATCTCTGTTCAAATGCCGGGGTCGTACGGCATCTATGCTTTAAGCGAAGCAGGCGATGGCGGCAATGGCGGCGACGGGGCAGGCGTCGGCGGCAAAGGTGGCGACGGAGGTATCGGCGGCAGCGGTGGCACGGTATCGGTAGGCAATCAAGCCGATATCACCATGCTCGGCGCCAAATCCCAGGGTATCCTGGCTGCGAGCCGGGGAGGGGCCGGCGGTGACGGCGGCCAGGGCGACGGGATGGTCGGCATCGGTGGCGCGGGCGAAGGCAGCGGCCCCGGCGGCGATGTCACGGTCGATAACAGCGGCGTCATTCAAACCCAAGGAGATATTTCCCGGGGAATTTTCATCCAGAGCGTGGGCGGCTACGGGGGCGACAGCGGAGCATCGGGCGGGTTTTACGCCTACAGCTCGGGCGGTAACAGTGGCGGCGACGGCGGGGCCGTGGACCTCGAGAACACGGCGAGCATTACGACATTCGGCGAGGATTCCGATGCCCTGTTCGCCCAGAGCGTGGGCGGCGGCGGAGGCAGCGGGGGATCGTCCGGAGGCGTCATCGCCATCGGCGGCACGGGAGATGCCGGCGGCGACGGTGGGGAAGTCGCGGTTTCCAATTCCGGCTCGCTGAAGACATTGCAGGACGAAGCATCCGGGCTTGTTGCCCAGAGCGTGGGCGGCGGCGGCGGGGATGGCGGCGCCACGATCTCCGGAGGAATCGATTTTGGCGTGGCATTGGGCGGCAACGCAGGCAGCGGCGGCGACGGCGGCAGTGTCGGCGTGGACAGCAGCAATACCATCGACACTGCCGGAGACAATGCCATCGGTATCCTTGCACAGAGTGCTGGCGGCGGAGGCGGCAACGGCGGCTATTCCATCACGGCGGCCCCTGGCGCGTTTGTCAACTGCACTGTCGCCATAGGCGGCAGTGGCGGCGACGGCGGAAAAGGGGGCGAGGTAAATATCGACAATGAGAGTGCCATTCATACCGAGGGAGAAAATTCCCATGGCATCTTGGCCGAAAGTCTGGGCGGTGGCGGCGGTGTTGCCGGCTACAGCGTTTCCGTAAGCGCGACTCCCGCTTTCAGCGCCGTCGTCAGTTTGGGCGGCAGTGGCGGCGACGGCGGCGGAGCGCAAAACGTGACCCTTGTCAGCAGCGGGGATATCGCCACTTACGGCGACAGTTCGGACGGTATTCTAGCCCAAAGCATCGGCGGCGGCGGGGGCGTTGCCGGCTACAGCGCCAGCGGTTCACTAGGGGTGAGCGGGTCTTTTGCCTATGGATTGGGCGGGACTGGCGGAGGAGGCGGCAATGCCGGGGAAGTAAGGGTAACCAACAACAATGCGATTTCCACGTTCGGCAGCGCATCCACCGGCCTTTATGCCCAGAGCCTGGGGGGCGGCGGCGGCGAGGGCGCCATGAGCATCGACGCTTCCCTCGGTCTGCTTTCCGGTTCCGTCAGCCTGGGCGGCAGCGGTGGAAGCGGCGGCGACGGCAGTCTGGTGGAGATTTTAAATTACGGAGACATCGCCACCGCCGGTGAACAAGGATTCGGAATCCATGCCCAGAGCGTAGGGGGAGGCGGCGGCAAGGGCGGTTTAAGCCTTTCGGAGGATGTGGGTATCGGGGCGATCGGTTTCTCTTTGGGAGGCAGCGGCGACGGCGGCGGTTACGGGGGCATCGTCAATGTCGATAATTCCGGCGATATTACGACAAAGAACAGCGACTCCCATGGTATTCTTGCCCAGAGTGTCGGTGGCGGCGGGGGCGTCGGCGGTATTGCCGAAACCACCGCCCTCAGTTTCGGTGTTCAAGCGGGCGATGTAACCATTCCCTGCATGAGCCTTGCGGTGTCCGTAGGAGGGTCCGGCGGACCGGGCAGCGATGCGCAAAAGGTCACTGTGCAAAATTCGGGGGACATTCTGACGTACAAGAAGGGTTCCAGCGGTATTCAGGCCGAAAGCACCGGCGGTGGCGGAGGCGATGCCGGCTGGGCGACGTCCGCCGCCGCCAGCGCCGCGAAGGGCGAAACTTTCGCTCTGGA
Source organism: Desulfobacterales bacterium (assembly GCA_963674505.2). Taxonomy (GTDB): domain Bacteria; phylum Desulfobacterota; class Desulfobacteria; order Desulfobacterales; family SKZT01. The sequence goes on along the minus strand of CAXXIG010000001.1, from coordinate 1,545,774 downwards.
CGTCTCCCTGGCTCTTGGGGGAACAGGGGGCAGCGGCGGCGATGGCGGCGAGGTAGAGGTAGTCAATGAAGGTGGCGTCCACACCGAAAAAGATGAATCGCCGGGTATTTCCGCCCAGAGCACCGGCGGCGGCGGGGGCAATGGCGGCGTAGGCGTCGCCGGGACCGTGGAGATCGGAAACCAATCCACTTCCATGCAAAGTTCGGTCACTATCGGCGGAGCGGGCGGCGACGGCGGATCAGGCGCCCTGGTTGCCGTCGCTTCCTCCGGCGCGATCGTAACGGAGGGAAACAGTTCGCCGGGAATCGACGCCCAAAGTATCGGCGGCGGCGGGGGCAACGGCGGGATCACATGGTCCGGGGACATGTCGCTGCGCCATGCATACAAAGCGGATTTATCCGTCGGTGGCACAGGCGGCGATGGCGGTTCGGGCGGAGATGTCATGGTAAACGCATGCGGGGCCGCCATAAACACCAGCGGGCAGGAATCCCACGGCATTTCAGCCCAGAGCGTGGGCGGGGGCGGCGGCCATGGCGGCTCCGCCCATACCGTCACTTGGGGCGATTTCGGACTGGAGGGCAAAGTCCAAGGCAATTTCAACCTCTCTCTTAGTATTGGCGGCTACGGCGGGGACGGCGACACAGGTGGCGCGGCGACCGTAAAGAACGTGACTGACAGCGCCACAGGAGACGCGCCCGCCGACATTTCGACCCAGGGCGACTACTCCTGCGGCATATATGCGCAAAGCGTAGGGGGTGGCGGAGGCGACGGGGCGTCGAGTTTCACGATGGCGCTTTCCTCGGAAGTGTTTTCGAACCCGGAGAAGAATCAATATGCTGGCGATCTTCAATTGTCCGCTTCGGTAGGCGGCAAGGGAGGTGCAGGCAACCATGGCGGAACGGTAGAGATCGACAATGGCGGCAAGATCGCCACCCAAGGAGAATCCGCCCATGGAATTTGCGCCCAAAGCGTCGGCGGCGGCGGCGGAAATGGGGGCAGAGCCACGACTTTCAACTATATCATTCCGGCCAAGGCACCGGAAAAAACCAATGCCGTACTTAACTTCGCTTACGATGTAACCGTCGGCGGCAATGGCGGCGGCACCGGTAACGGCGGCGGCGTTGCGATCAATAACGATGGCGACATCGAAACCAGCGGCGACGATGCCAGCGGTATCTGGGCACAGACTATCGGCGGCGGCGGCGGCGACGGCGGCGGCTCTTTCAGAATCCCGGGCGTACCGATCCCCGGCGGAAAAGCCCCGAAGGATTGGTTTTTGTCGGTGTTCAACATTAGAAAAATGGCCGTTATGGCAGGCGGCAACGGCGGCAGCAGCGGCAATGGCGGCGATATCGACATCGATAACAGCGGAAATATCTCGACCTGGGGCAGTGCCGTGGTTCAGGTCGAGGACGAGGAAGAAGAATACACGCTCGATTACAATGCCTATGGCAGTCACGGCATTTTCGCCCAGAGCGTTGGCGGTGGCGGCGGAACCGGCGGCAGCGCCAATATCGGTTTTGATTTCGGCAGGATCGGTCTTGGCGGCGAGGGCGGTGCCGGGGGAGACGGCGGGCGGGTGACCGTCGCCAACAGCGGCGCCATCGGTACGGCAGGCGACGGCTCCCACGGTATCTGGGCGCAGAGCGTGGGCGGCGGCGGCGGTGTTGCAGGCGATGTCGTACGCAATATGTTCAACATCACCAACTTCAATTACTTCGGTCTTGGCGTGGGTATCGGAAGGGAAGGCGGCGACGGCGGAAACGGCGGCGCGGTTACGGTCGCCAGCTCCGAAGACATCGTCACCAGTGGCGACGACGCCTTCGGCATCTTTGCCCAGAGCGTGGGCGGCGGAGGCGGAACCGGCGGCATGGATACCGGTTATCCGGAGCATTTGATTTTCAACGGCAGCGTCTTTCACGGATCTCCGGGCGACGGCGGCGCGGTCAGTGTCAGCCAGGCCGGAGATATCCTCACATACGGCGAGCATGGGCACGGCATCGTAGCACAGAGCACCTCGGGTTCGGGAGCGGCCGGTACGGTGAATGTGACCCTGACGGGCAATGTAATCGCAGGCGGATACGAATCTCACGGAATCCTGGCCCAAAGCCTTGGGGCGGAAACCTGCCAAAAGATAACCGTAACCGTCAACAACGGCAGCACGGTTCAGGGCGGATGCGACACCGGGGACTGCACTCCGGGAGGCAGCACGGATCACAGCTTTGGCGTCTTGTTTTTAGACGGCGCGGACAACCTCTTGACCAATCATGGCATGATCGCAGCCGCCGATGGAATCGGCGGGACTGCGGTGATGCAACAGGCCAGTTGCGGGGCGCCCTATCGCGGCAATTTGACCATCGACAATTACGGCGCCATCGCCGGGTCGGTGGATCAAGGCGTCCAATCCGTTTCGGAAGACTCGGAGTTTATCATCGAAGGCATGGACCCGCCCGATGGCACCAGCATCATCCACTTCAACAATATGCAAAATTCGACCTTCAATACCGGATCGACCATCAACCTCGGGTCCGGCACGCTTGCAAACAGCGGGACCCTGAATGTCGGCGGCGAAACGGCGTTGCAGTCCGAGCTGACCGGAGACTTTTCGCAAACGGACACCGGCGTTTTTACGACCACGCTCAATCCCGACGGCTCCTGCGGCAGCTTGCAGGTCTCGGGTTCGGCCGATTTGGACGGGACCCTGGAGCTGAACTACGGTTCGGGCGCGTTTACTACAGAAACGACTTACGGCATTTTGACTGCCGACAGTATCGACGGTGAATTTTCCCAGGAGGCTTTCCCCGACGATACGCTGTTGAGCGTTTCCACCGAGTACCACAGTACGGTGGTCGATGTGACGGTCACACCGGAGAGTTTCACCACCATGGCCCAAGACAGCCATGAGATGCTTCTGGCCCAATATCACGACAAATTGCTGACGCTGACCCATCATAATTTTGGCGACGTTCATGGAATACTCCAGACCCTGCCCGCATCCGAATTCAGGTCCGCATTCGCAAGCTTCAGTCCGGCAATCTACGACGCAAACGCCTTTACGACGTTCAATGTGTCCCGCCAGTATCTTAATACCGTTCGGGATCGTCTGAAAAAAGCGCGGCAAAACGGTTCCTTCGGGCATGCTCGATGGAAATCGTCCGATGAAAACGAGTTTCTCGCCGCGAACGATTCCGACACCAAGCCCTTTTCCAGCGGCATCGAAAGTCTTTCGTCGGAAAAATTCCGGGGAATTTCGCTGGCCGGGTTCGGGCAGTTCGGAGACGCGGACGAGGACGACGGCTTGAGCGGGTTCGACTACTCCATGAACGGCGCGGCTGTGGGCGCGGATTTCGCCCTGAACGAACAATTCGTGGCAGGCGCCGGGTTCGGGTACGCCGCTACCAATATCGACCTGGATTCGAATTTCGGTTCCACCGACCTGGACAGCTTTTTCGGCTCTGTCTACGGCACATACTACACGAAAAAGTTCTACCTCGAAGGCGTGTTCTCCTATGGCCGCCACTCCTACGACAACCGTCGCAGGATCAGCATCGGCGAGATTCGAGACGTCGCCGAAAGCGATTACGACGCCGACGCCTATTCGGCGTCGCTCGAAGCCGGGTACGACTTTTCCTTCGACAATTGGAACCTGCGGCCGTTTGCTTCCTTGCTTTACACCCACTTGGACGAAGAGGGGGTTCGGGAAACGGGCGCGGACAGCCTCGACATGCAAATCGAAGACAACCAAACGGACAGCCTGAGTTCCGAGCTGGGCGTGAGATTGTCGAGGTCCTTCGAAATGGAAAAAGGCATTCTGACGCCGGAATTCACGGCGGCCTGGCAAAAAGATTACGATTCGGACAGGCACGAAATGGCGGTTTCCTTTGCAGGCGAACCGACAGGGCTAACAGTCGAAGGCCGCGAACGGTCCGACAGCGCACTGCTGGGCGCCGGCGTGAGCTTCACAAGCCATGGCGGCGGAGTCTCCGTTTCCCTGCAATACGACGGCGAGATCGCGGAAGACTTTTCCTCCCATAGCTTGTTCGGTCAAATCAGAATTCCGTTTTAACGTATTATTAATTTGAAAGTTTGCCCTATGAGCTTTTCAAACAAAGAACAATTGACTCGAGCATGGTCGCTATGGCTTGTGGCGATTGTCGTTGCGACCTTGCTTCCAATCGGTTGCAAAAAGAAAGAGGAAGCCGTCGCGACGACGCAGCCGCCGAAGGAGGTACGCGTCGTAAAAGCAACCCCGCAGGATGTTCCTGTCTCTTCGGAATTCGTAGCCCAGACCCAGAGTTCGCAACTGGTCAACATTCAGGCCAGGGTCAGCGGCTTTCTGGAAAAGCGGATGTACGAGGAAGGGTCCAGAGTGAAGGAGGGCCAGGTGCTTTTCCAAATGGACGACAAGCCTTTCAAAGTCCAGCTTGCCCAGGCCGAGGCCGCTTTGTCCCAACAGCAAGCCGCCCTGGAAACCGCCCGCTTGAATTACGAACGCACCAAGCCCCTCGTGGCGCAGGACGCGTTGTCCCAGAAAGACCTGGACAATGCCAGGGGCCAGTACCAGAGTGCGGCGGCGGCGGTGGAACAGGCCAAGGCCCACGTGGAAAGCGAAAAATTGAATCTGTCCTATACCACGATAACGTCCCCTGTCGCGGGCATGAGCAGCTCGGCCCGGCAGGCGGACGGCACCTACATCAGCCCCCAGAACAGCCTGCTGACCACGGTTGAAGTCCTCTCTCCCATGTGGGTGAATTTCAGCCTTTCGGAAAACGAAATGCAAAGATACCGGGACCAGGTCGCAAAAGGCCTTCTGCTGCCGCCCAAGGACCTGTCCTACGATGTGGAGATCGTGTTCGTGGACGGGTCGGTCTTTCCCTACAAAGGGCGGATCACCTTTGCCGAACCCTCCTACAATCCGCAGACCGGGACGTTTCTGATCCGGGCCAGCGTGGAGAACCCCGACGGCGTCCTGCGCCCGAACCAATACGTTCGGGCGCGACTTGTCGGCGCGGTGCGCCCGAAGGCGGTCCTGATCCCCCAGCGCGCGGTGCAGCAGGATTCCAAAAGCCAGTACGTCTGGGTGGTCGGCCAGAACAATACGGTTGAAAAGCGTCCGGTGAAGGTCGGCGACTGGTACGGCGATCAATGGTTCGTCCTGGAAGGCTTGCAAGCCGGCGAGCAGGTGGTGGTGGACGGCTTGCTGATGCTTCGGCCGGGGATGGAAGTGGCGGTGCAAGCCATTGATCGCGGGACGGCCGCCGGGAGCGGCGACAGTCCCGAACCGGGTCCCGAAACCACAGAGGCCGCAGGCGGCGACAAATGAGCGGCAAATAGAAGGAGGCCTGGATTCATGTTCTCCGAATTTTTCATCGAACGGCCGATTTTCGCGACCGTTATTTCCATAATTATCTGCCTGGCGGGCCTGGTGTCCCTGAACAGTCTTTCCGTGGAGCAGTACCCCGCCATCACGCCGGTGCAGGTCACGGTCTCGGCGACCTATCCCGGCGCGGACTCCAAGACCCTCGCCGAATCCGTGGCAGCGCCCATCGAAGCGCAGATCAACGGCGTGGACAACATGATCTACATGTCGTCTTCTTCGTCCACTACCGGACAGTTGACCCTGACGGTCTATTTTTCATTGGATACGGACCCGGACATCGCCCAGGTGCAGGTCCAGAACCGGGTCAGTCTCGCTCAGCCCCAGCTTCCGGAAGCAGTCACGCAAATGGGAGTTTCCGTCCAGAAAAAAGCGTCGTCCATCATGATGATGATCGGTATTTTTTCCAAGGACGAACGCTACAGCAGCGAGTATATCGCCAATTACGCCAACGTCTATGTACTGGACGCCTTAAAGCGCGTGCCGGGCGCGGGGCAGGCCCAGATCATGGGGGTGCCGGACCAGGCCATGCGGGTATGGATGAATCCCGACCGGATGGCCTCCCTGGGCATAACCACCAGCGACATCCAGCAGGCGGTGGCAAAGCAGAACGCTCTCTACGGGGCCGGGCAGATCGGCCAGAAACCCACGTACGGCCCTGTCGAACTGACGTTTCCCGTGGTCACCCAGGGGGCGTTCACCGATCCCGCCAAATACGAAAGCATCATCTTTCGCGCCAGCCAGGACGGCAGCGCCATTGTCCGTTTGAAAGACGTGGCAAGAGCGGAGGTGGGGCTCCGGCAGTATATCGTCGACAGCAAGCTCAACGGCACCCCGGCGACCTTCATTGCCGTGTACCAGCAGGCGGGGGCCAACGGACTGGACGTCTCGGCGGGGGTGCGCAAGACGCTCGAAGAAATGAGATCGCAATTTCCGGCCGGAATCGACTATGTCATTTCCCTCGATACGAACGATTTCGTGCGGTTGTCCATCGAAGAAGTCAAAGTAACCCTGATCGAAGCGATTTTTCTGGTGGTGCTGGTGGTGTTTTTGTTCCTCCAGAGTTTTCGCACCACCATTATCTGCATCTCCGCGATCGTCGTTTCCTTGATCAGCACGTTCACCGGAATGCTCGCCATGGGATTTTCCATCAACCTGCTGACCCTGTTCGGCCTGGTGCTGGCCATCGGCATGGTGGTGGACGACGCCATTGTCGTGGTCGAAAATGTCGAACGCAACATGGCGATGCACCATCTGCCTCCCAAGGAGGCGACCGTCAAGGCCATGCGGGAGATTTCCAGTTCCCTGGTGGCGGTGGTGCTGGTCATGGCGTCGGTCTTTCTGCCGGCGGCCTTTCTTCCCGGCACCACAGGGCAGCTCTACAAGCAGTTCGCCATAACCATCGTCATATCCGTTGCGGTGTCCGGTTTTGTGGCCCTCACCCTGACCCCGGCCATGTGCGGCGTCATACTGAAGCATACCGCGCCGCCGCAAAAGGGCTTTTTCGCCTGGTTCAACCGCAGGGTGGACGACATAACCCGGGGGTTCGGACACGCGGTGACGTTCATCATCAAGCGAATGGCCGTGGCTTTCCTGGTTCTGGCGGTGCTGATCTGGACCATCGTGCACCTGTTCGAAGTGCTTCCCGTCAGTTTCGTGCCCAACGAAGACCAGGGGTATGTGATGGCGGCCATTATCATGCCGGACGCGGCCAGCCTGGACCGTACGAAGGCGGTGACCGAACGGGTGGACGATATCTTCTCGAAAATCCCCGGCGTCGAAAACCGCACGCAGGTCGCGGGCTACAGCCTTCTGGACAGCGGGTTCAAGACCAATGCGGGAACGTTTTTCGTCACCCTGAAGCCCTTCGAGGAACGCTACGACTCCATCGAGAAGGCAAAAGCGGAAAACGCGCGGGCTGTTCTCATGGAGCTTGGAAGGAAATCCCTGAGCATCGACCAAGGCCTTGTGATACCCGTGCCGCCGCCTGCGATTCACGGCATCGGCACCACCGGGGGCTTCGAGTTCTGGATTCAGGATACGGGCGCGGGCGATCCCGCGCAGTTGGAGGCCTTGACAAGGGAGTTCATCGCCAAAGCTTCCGGCCGGCCGGAGTTGAGCGGGTTGAACAGCACGTTTCGCGCGTCGGCCCGCCAGCTTTTCGTGGATGTGGACAGGGAAAAGGCCAATCTTCTGGGGGTGCCGGTCCAGGATGTCTACAATGCCATCCAAGCCCAGTTCGGGTCCCTTACGGTCAGCCAATACAATGAATTTTCCCGCGTGTGGTGGGTTATTCTCCAGTCGGACCCGCAATACCGCCAGGAGCCTCGTGACCTGACCCGTCTGTATACCCGGTCCAGCCAGGGGGATATGGTGCCCCTGTCGGCGGTGGCGACCACCCGGTGGGTGGCCGGGCCGGACATGCTCACCCATTTCAACGGGTTTCCGGCCGCCAAGGTGAGCGGCAGCGCGGCGCCGGGATACAGCTCCGGCCAGGCGATCGCGGCGATGGAAGAGGTCGCCCGCGAAAGCCTCCCCCATGGATACGCGTATACGTGGTCCGGGCTGGCCTACGAGGAGAAGAAATCCGGCGGGACCTCGACCGCCGCTTTCGCCTTCGGACTGATCATTGTCTTTCTGGTCTTGTCGGCCCAGTACGAATCATGGACCCTGCCCGGGACCGTAATGATGGCGGTGCCGTTCGGAATTCTCGGCGCCCTGTCCGCCAACTGGCTGCGGGGGTTGGAAAACGACGTGTATTTTCAGATCGGTCTTTTGGTGCTCATCGGCCTGGGGGCTAAAAACGCGATCCTGCGCGTCTCCTTCGCCGTCGATCTGCGCAAGCAGGGCAAATCCATCATGGAGGCCACCATCGAGGCGGGAGAGCAGCGGCTTCGCCCCATCATCATGACATCTGGCTTTCGCCTTCGGCGTGCTCCCTCTTGCCGTCGCCATGGGCGCGGGCGCCAACGCAAGGCATTCCATCGGCACCGGCATCATCGGCGGCATGCTCGGCGAAACCACCTTGACCATGCTCTATTTTCCGCTCCTTTTTTATCTGTTCGACCGGATGAACGAATATTTCGAGTCGAGGAAAAACAAGAAACGCATAGGAGCAGAGTCCCCTGCCCTGCACCACGTTCCGGCGGAAGCGCCATCTATAGTAAAGGAAGGAAAGTGATATGCGCCGATTCTTTCTTTTCATCGTTTTATCCGTTGTCGTTTCCGGCGCGGGCTGCATGGTGGGGCCGAATTACACCAGGCCGGAAGTAAATATGCCGGATGCTTTCATCTACAGCTAAAAAGAGGGCGCCGAAACCGCCAATATTGAATGGTGGAAGCTGTTCGACGATCCGGACCTGGACGATCAGCTCGCCATTTCCAAACGTTCCCTGACCACCTATGGCGAATCGGTCGAGCTTTTCGAAAAGCAGCATGCCTACGGTCAGGTTTCCCGGATGAACGTCGAGCAGGCCCGGACCCAATATGAAACCGCCGCCGCCAAGGTCCCTCAGATCGAACTGGCGATCGTCCAGACGGAAAACGCGCTCAGTCTTCTTCTGGATCGCAACCCGGTATCGATTGCGCGGGGGCAGGACCATGCAGGAGATTGCGATGCCGGATGTCCCTGCCGGAATTCCATCGGACATCCTCGCCAACCGGCCGGACATCCGGCAGGCCGAGCAAAGTCTCGTCGCCTTGAACGCGCAGATCGGCGCGGCCAAGGCTCTTTATTTTCCTTCCATCTCCCTGACCGGGGCTTTGGGTTACGCCAGCGGGGAGCTTTCGAACTTGTTCGAAAGCCGTTCCCGTCTCTGGAGCTATTCCGGGTCGTTGACAGGGCCGATATTTGCCGGCGGGGCGATCCAGGCAAAGGTGAAACAGGCCGAAGCGGTTCGCGAGGCCGCGCTTTACAATTGCGAGCTGTCGATTCAAAGCGCGTTCGCCGATGTGGAAAACGCGCTGGTCGCAAGGCGGAAGATCGCCGAAGAGATCGCGGCGCAGGCGCGGCTGGTCAAGGCCGGAAAGGAATACGCCCGCCTGGCCAAGCTTCATTACGACGGAGGGTACGTCCCGTATTCCACAGTCCTTCAGGCCCAGCAGCAATTGTTTCCCGCCGAACTCGCCTATGCACAGTCCCAGGCGTCCCTTCTCTCCTCCATCGTGGGCATCTACAAAGCGATGGGCGGCGGAAGGGTGGCGAAGGCGGACTTGTTGACGACGCGGCCCCGGTAGCGCCGTCTTCCACGGCGGCGCGGGGCCTCATGCGTTCGGATTCCATCATGGAAGTTGGTTTTAACTTCGGCCTGCTTTGGAAAACACAATCTTTGACATGAAGCGCCAGCCGTGTTACCTGTTGTCATGGAAGCGTCCTGAATACAGAATACGGAGTATCGACGACGAAAAGGAAAATCCCATGAGCGATTCAGAAAATACGGACGAAAATTCGGCGACCGAAGAACGAGGGGAACGGCAGGATTTCGACACGCCCTGGAAGAAAATCGTGAAGGCGTACTTCAAAGAATTCGTCCATTTCTTCTTTCCGGAAATCGCGAGGCAAATCGATTGGGCCAAAGGATACGAATTCCTTGACAAGGAGCTTCTGAAAATCGCAAAGGACGCCTCGTTCGGAGGAAAGCGAGCCGACATAATGGCACGCGTGCACTTGTTGACCGGCGAGGAGGAATGGGTCCTTTGCCATATCGAGATTCAGGGACAGGATCGAAAGGGCTTTTCCAAACGCATGTACGTATACAACTACCGGGGTTTCGACTTCTTCGACCGAAAGGTGGCCAGCCTGGCAGTCCTGGCCGACGACAACCCGTCGTGGCGGCCGGACCATTTCAGCTACGAAGTGCTGGAAACCAAGGCGGGGCTCTGGTTCCCGACGTCGAAGCTCCTGGATTTCAAGGACCGATGGAACTGGCTGGAGGGTTCCTCGAACCCTTTCGCGGCCGTCGTCATGGCGCATCTCAAAGCGGTGGAGACAGGAAACGATCCCGAACATCGCTACCGATGGAAGCTTTACCTGATCAAAAGGCTCTACCGAATGGGCTGCGGCAGGCGGGACGTCCTCCTTCTTTTCGAGTTCATCGACTGGATCATGTCGATGCCGGAAAAACTGGAAGACGGGTTGTGGAAGGAACTCCAGGAAATGGAAAAGGAGAAAGAAATGGAATACATCACGAGCGTGCAAAGAATAGGGCGCCGGGAAGGGCTTCAAGAGGGGCGTCAGGAAGGGCGTCAGGAAGGGCGTCAGGAAGGTGTCACGAGTCTTCTCGGACGCCTGATTTCGAAGAAATTCGATATCGACCGCCAGACGCTCGCCCCGGTTTTCGCGGGGCTGACGGCCGAGCAGGTCGAGGAGCTGGGAGAATTTTTCATGACGGCCCGAACCCTGGACGAAATCCGGGAGCGGGCCGACGAGATGAGGTTGGGAAAATCGTGACGGCGCTCTTTCGGAACAGGCCTCGGGTTTCGCTATCCCGGATTTCGCCGTAGACCAAACCTGGATAGTTCCCGAGGCCGTATGCGCTTTCGATGACACCTGTCAAGGACCTCGTCTTCCGAGAGCGTACGGGACATCGTGACTTCGATGGCAAAATCCTCGTCTTCGCAATTGGGAATGGGGACAATGCGGATATCTTTGAAAAATCGATGCAATGAACCATTTTTCATTTCAATTTATCCCCACGACAACCGCTCCGACTGCCCCAACAAATAACACAAAATACAAGCCGGAATTTTCAAAAAGGTCGTATCAATCCCCTTCAATCGGGCAACTGCAAAATCCGCCTCGCGCTGTGTCACCAAATACGCCTGCTTCGGATTTTCCGACGCGCAATAAATGCCAAGGCCGCTTTTCTTGTCCAACTGCGGGTTGGCTTTGTACTTGACCTCGAACGGCAATACATAAGCCGGGCTGCGCACGATGATGTCCACCTCCTTTTGCGACGCCGCATCCCGCCAATAGACGATCTCCGGCGTGTCCCGATAATAATAGGCGAACAGATGTCGCAGCACCGTGGTCTCCACGATGGTTCCCATCTCCTCGGGATTGGAATATATCTCCTCGCCCCGGAGCAGAACGGCATTGCGCAGGGCCGCATCCACCAGATAGTATTTGTTTCGGGCTTTGAGCACCTTTTTGCCTGCAAGTCCCGAAGGCGGCAGGCGGTAGATGAGATTGGCCTGTTCCAGCAGGGTCAGATGGTTGGCAACCGTGGTGGTGGTCGTGCCCAAATCCCTGGCGCAGGGCTGGTGGGCCAGGATGCCGCCGCTATGCAGGCACAAATAGATGAAGAGTTTTTCGAGATCATTGATATTTCTGACCCCGAACAAGGCTGTCATGTCCCTCTTTAGCACGCGCTCCACCACATCTTCACGCAGCAGCCGCTGGCATAGGTCGATGTTTTCCTGATTGACGGTTTCCGGAAAACCGCCCACCAGAAGGAAACGCTGAAAAAGCGGCTGCAGTGGCCGCATCTGGTTTGCCAGGGCGGAAATATCGCCCGGCGAAAACGAAAAAAGACTACTGACCCGCAGGTCCGAGGCAATTCCCTCGGGCACCTGGTCCCGCATGCTCGCAAATTCAAAAAAGGAAAGCGTTGGAATCGGTACCGTAATCCAACGGCCGACGCCGCTTTCCGCCAAGCGATCCCGATGGACCACCGAAGCCGAACCGGCGGCCAGGATGCGATATTGGGGCTTGTGATCGACAAGCAGCTTGATCTCGGTCTCCCACTGCGGGACATACTGGATTTCATCGAGCAGCAGGGTGGCTGGCTGGCCGTCAGAATAAAAGCTCTCATGAAAAAGCGTCAGGATCTCCCTGAGCGACAACAGTTTCAAAAGGGGATGATCCAAGCTGAGGTAAAGGATGCTTTTGGGATCGTCTCCATTTTGGACCAATGCCCGGGCCATCTGCTGAAGCACCGTTGTTTTGCCCACCCGCCGCGGTCCGGACAGGAGCACGGCCCTGCGCAAGCTGCTGTTTTTCAAATAGAGCCTGCAGGCTTCGAAAGCCAGCCGCCGGAACGGGGGGACTTCATAGTGTCGCTCGCTCCACCAGGGATTGAATCCCGCCAGTACATTGACAATCTCGTTGCGATCAAGAAAATCCTTCAAATGAGGCCTCGCTGATTATTTTTTATGAATTAATGCATACCATACTATATATTTCAGAGAAATAAAACCAGATTTAGGATATTTGCCGGGATTTTTTCAGAATTGCCAGCCTTGCACGAAAAACTTGACAAAAATCAGCGGCATGGTATGTGCGAACATAACTGAAACGTTTTATTTAAAAGGGGTTGAAAAATGGCGCACAGGACGCTGCGAGACGGCGACGACACGATCATTTGCGATCAATGGAAACGAGAATACCGTTTCAAGATCGCGACTTGGCATGGACCGACTGGGCTTGTTTCGGAGGCCTTCGAAGTCAAGGAGGATGGAAGCCCCGGATACGAGTTCCGGATTTTATCCGCCTTCGAATCGGACCCGGCAGCGGCCGAAGCCGAGTTGATTCGAATAGTGAAGAGAGGCCTCAACAGGCGCCACTTGGGGAAGCGAGACGGCGAATGGCAAATCGGGAAAAGAGATACGCTTCGCGGGCGAATCGCATTCAACGACGATTTCACGGACACCGACTTCGACCGGGTCTTCGTGATCGACGGGAAACGAATCACGATGGAACAGTTCGCAAAAATGCTGGAACCTTTCGAAGGATGGGACTTTGTTTTCAAGATCGTGGATTCGTGGAACGACACTTGAATGCGAATTCTTGACAATTAGTTTCTGAAAATCGCTAAGGAAAGCGCATTCGGCGAAAGGCGCACTTTGCCACAGCGGGAAGGCGCCATTGAGAATGATACCCTGTGCGTTAAGTCAAACCTCGTGTGATTGCTTATTCACCAATCAAGGTTTGAGTCCTCGCAGTTCTCCTTGTTAGTCATGGGGCGCCCGTTCCTGCGTCGTCGAAAGTCACCCGATCATAGATGTCGGAAAGGGGGACCTTGATTTGGAAATCCGAAAGGACCAGGGAGCCTTTCAAAACGGAGCATTCCTGCAACGTCCAGAAGCCTGGGCCTTTCTTTCGAAAGTGCTCGACGAATGGAGAGTATTGGTCTGCGGTGATGAAATCCGTTAAAGACGGAAGATTTCGGTACGCCTTGAACTTCGAGCCCCTGTCGTAATCCTGGGTGGATCGGGACAATACCTCTACGATGATTCTCGGGTTTCCAATAACGTCGTTTCTCCCCCTGGCCGTCTCCACTTCTCCGCATACGATCGTGACATCCGGATAGACGTAATGCCGGTCGAAATCGACCTCCACCTTGATGTCGCTTGGAAAAACAAAACATCCTTTTCCCCGCAGCGCATTGTTGAAGGCTGTAATGATGTTGGAGACAATCAGGTTGTGGCGCAAGGACGCGCCCGTCATGGCGAAAATCTCGCCGTGGTAAAACTCGTTCTTGGTTTCCGACGCGGTTTCCAGCTTGAAATATTCTTCGGGCGTGAACCTTTTCGGTTTCGCAAGTTCCATGAAAAGTTCCTCCTATCGGATGAAAAACGGAGCGCCCGGAAAGCAGCCGAGGAAGAAAAGGTCTGGGGTCCGGGGTCCGGCGGTTGGAGGCGAGTTTCTTGCATGGCCCGCCCCAGCCGTATGAATAATAATACACGCTTGGGGTTTGCGGGTCAACTGCGGTCCATGCTCCTTAACTTGTATGACATAGGATCAACAAGACGCGAAAGCCATTTAAGGCGTCTTTGGTGCCCATCACCGGTCTCATGGAATGCGCGGAGTCGCTGGACGTCGGAAGGCTGCAAGAAATTCTCGTCCGAACGATTCTGCTTGTCAGCCTTGGAAGATACGAACGGTCAGTCGGTTTCCGGGCCAATGGCGAATGTGTATCCTCCCTGTCGTCGATGGCACGAATCATTTCCAGCAATTTGTTTTTCACTACGGCTCTCGGGACAGGACCGAAGTGGCTTTTCCAAGCGAATGTACGAAGGCCTTGTCCCGCCGAATTCGGTAAAGATCGTTTGACATCCAAAGCGCAATTTGTATATCTTCAGGCGTTTTGAAAGGGAGAAATCGATAAATGGTCGAAGACCGATGGTGTCGCGCAACATGCATGAAGAAATACGGACAGGGAATGGATGCCGACAGGTACAGCATGTCATTTACCACAGGCAGTCTATTTCATCGCGAATCGGCGATACTCGCCGGGCTGTATCTTGAACTCGGGGACTGGGTTTCCGTTCGCGACAGGGTCGTTGCGGAAAACCTTCTGCAATCCAGGACCCTGAATACATTGAAGCGAGTCTGCCGGGAAGTTGTCTCGCGACTGAAGACCTTGCGCTCCGACGAGCTTGCATTCCTTATCGAAGGCAATCCTCGGGAACAAGCATACCTTTTGTGGATTGCGGTTTGCCGCCGGTACGGTTTCATCGCCGATTTTGCCGTCGAGGTCCTTCGCGAGCGCTATCTCGCATTGAAGCCGGACTTGGGCCACGACGACTTCGACTCCTTTTTCAACCGGAAGGCCGACTGGCATCCGGAGCTGGACGATATCCGACCGGCGACCCGAAAAAAGCTCCGGCAGGTGCTTTTCAAGATGCTTCGCGAGGCCGACCTTTTAACTGCCGGCAACATGATCAACGCGGCCTTGCTCGGGCCGGGGCTGATCGACCTGATCGGTCGCGGCAACCGCCGGGACATATTGTTTTTTCCTGTGTTCGAATCCGATTTGAAAGGGATGGGAGCATGAAATCAGATACAGATAGAATGCCTATGCAGGAGAGGTTTCAGCACCTTTTCTCCGTGATCTCCGGGAGGCGTTTTCTCGGCAAGCAGGGCCTCGGAAACGAGGTGCCGTTTTTCATATGTCCTTTCGGGCCGGAAGAGTCCGTCGAAATGGATCGGCTGAAGCGTCGATTGACTAATCGCCTCGAGCAAGAGGGCGTTCGGGTCCTGGAAATCGACCTTTACGACCTCTCAATAGGAATACTCAAGGAGCGCGACATCTGGAATCGGATTGTCGAAATGGAAGGGTCTTTTTCCAAGGAGCAGCTCAAAGAACTGCTGCAAGGAGTTTTGGACCCCGAGACTCACCTTGTTCCCGCTATTGCGGCCAAGCTGGACGGCGCCGATTTCGATGTTCTTTTTCTCTCCGGCGTCGGGGAGGTGTTTCCCTACATCCGTTCCCACAATGTTCTGAACAATTTGCAGAGCACGGCGAAGGAAAAGCCGACCGTCATGTTTTTCCCGGGGGCGTACACCCATTCCCTGGAGTCGGGAGCCTCCCTCGACCTTTTCGGAAGGCTGCACGACGACAAGTACTACCGGGCATTCAACATTTTTCACTGCGAACCGTAGACGAGGAAATCGCGATGACTCTTAAAACCATTTTCGACAAGCCGGTGGACCGCCCCATAGAAGGTGTCATCAAAACCGACGACGAGGCGAGTCTGCGCCTGGAAATCGAAGAATACGTGCTCACCAACGAAGTCGAAAAGCGCCTGGAATCGTTCCTGGACGCCTACAACAACTACGAAGGCGCCAACGGCGTCTGGGTGTCCGGGTTCTTCGGGTCCGGAAAATCCCACCTGTTGAAGATGCTCGCCCTGGTGATGGAAAACCGGGAAATCGACGGTTCGCCCGCTCTCGACCTGTTTCTGCCCAAGTGCGGCGACAACGAAATTCTGCGCGGCGACCTCAGGCGAGCGGTCGCCATCCCGTCGAAAAGCATTCTGTTCAACATCGACCAGAAGGCGGACGTGATCAGCAAGACCCAAATCGACGCGCTGCTGGCCGTCTTTGTAAAGGTCTTCGACGAGATGTGCGGCTATTACGGCAAGCAGGGACACATCGCCCAGTTCGAACGCGACCTCGACAGCCGGGGTCTCTACGAACAGTTCATGTCCGCCTACGAGTCCGCGGCGGGAATCGGCTGGCAAAAGGGGCGCGAACAGGCTTTGCTGGAGTCCGCGAACATCGCGAAAGCCTATGCCCGGGCAATCGGCGACTGCGGCATCGGCCAACTGGCCACCTTCGACTTGATGTTCGAAGGCATTCGAACCGCTCTGAAATCCCAAATCCAGCGAGCCATTATCCAGGCGGAAAAGCACCTCGAAAGCCCCTTTTCCATCCGTCTGCTCAAAACGCTCTTTCTGGTCAAATACGTCAAGGAGTTCAAGCCCACGGTCCGAAATCTGTGCGTGCTGATGCTCGACGGGTTCGACCAGGACCTGCCCGCTCTTCGAAAGCGGGTCGAAGAAGCCCTCGACCTTCTGGAACAGCAGACCTATGTGCAGCGAAACGGCGAATTCTACGAGTACCTGACCGACGAGGAAAAGGACGTCGAGCAGGAGATCAAGAACACCGAGGTGGAGACTTCCGACGTCGCCGCGGAGCTTGAAAAAATCGTGTTCGACCACGTGATCAAGCATCGGAAGGTCCGCTTCGACGAAAACGGACAGGATTATCCCTTCACCCGAAAGCTGGACGAACGTCTGTTCGGACGCGAATACGAATTGTGCATCCATGCGGTCAGTCCGTTTCACGAATTCGCGGACAATCAGATGTCCCTGGTCATGCATTCCTTCGGTCGAGACGAACTGCTGATCGTCATGCCGCCCGACGACCGTCTGGTGCGCGACCTTCTGATGTACAAGCGGACCGAGAAGTACATCCGCCAGAACATCTCGGTCGCCCAGCAGGAAGCGATCAAGCGCATCCTGACCGACAAAGGGTTCCGGAACCGCGAACGCTACGCCGAGTTGCAACAGCGCGTGCGAAGCCTGATTGCAGAAGCCAAGCTGTTCGTGGCGGGCACCGAAGCCGACATCGGGTCCGGAGACCCACAGAACCGGGTGCTGCGCGGATTTCACGAACTCGTATCCCGCGCCTACCCGAACCTGCGGATGCTGCGCGGCATCGCATACACCGAGAAGGACATCGCCAAATGCCTCGACAATTCCCAGCTGAGCCTTTTCGGAGACGACGACGCCACGCTGCCCGAATCCGAACAGGAGATGCTCGCGTTCATTCAGAGCAACAACCGGGGCGGCGTTCGCACCACATTGAAGAACCTGGTGGAAAAGTTCGAGCGCAAACCCTACGGCTGGCATTACGCGGGCGTGCTTTGCTCGCTGGCAAAGCTCTGCGCGCGGGGCAAGGTGGAGGCGCGCAACGACGGCAACCTCCTCGAAGACGACGAACTCGAACGGGCGCTTGGAAACAGCCACGGCCACGGCAATGTCGTGCTGGAGCCCCAGGTCGAATTCACCGCGTCCCAGGTCCGCGCGCTCAAGGAGTTCTTCGAGGACTTCTTCGACGCCCCGCCCCAGGCAGGCGAGGCAAAAGCCCTCGGCAAGGCGACCGGCGCCGCGGTCCAAGAGCTGATGCGCCAGCTCGCCCCCCTGGCCGCCCAAGCCGGGCAGTACCCGTTTCTAAACGCCTTGAATCCGGCCATCGAAAAACTCGAGGAACTCGCAGGCAAGCCATATACCTGGTATCTGACGGAACTTGTTCGCCAGGAGGACGCTTTTCTCGACATGAAGGAAGGCGTCATCGACCCCGTCCGCAAATTCATGGGCGGGCCGCAAAAAGGCATCTTCGACAGCGCCCGCGAGTTTGTCCAGGCCCAGGAGCCCAACTTCGCCTATATCGAAGGCGACGATACCGTCCGGGTGGTCGCCGCCCTGGCCGACCCGGAATGTTTCAAGGGCAATCGAATGCAACAGGTGAAGACACAGGTCGAAGCGCTGCAAGAGAAGGTCTCCTCCCGGATCGAAGCGGAGATAGCCCAAGCCAAGGAGACGGTCGCCGCTCTCAAGGACCGCCTGTGCGCCATGGCCGAGTTCGCCGCGTTAAACGGCGAACAGCAGGAACAGATCGCAAAACCGTTCGACGATTTTTCCGCCGACATCGAGCGCCAGAAACTGATTGCCGTTATCCGCGATACCCTCCGCCGGTTCGAAGAGTCCGATTATCAGCGGCAGCTTTCCATGATGACCGCGTGGGCGCAGCGCCAAACCTATCCCGACCCGACGAAAGATTCGGGGGCCAGCCAGGTTAAAGATGGCAAAAAAGCGCCGGTCGAGCCCGAGACGAACATCGAGTATGTGCCGAGCCGCTGCGTGCGAGTCTCCTTCGACAAGGCTTGGCTGGCCGACGAAACCGACGTGGATCGCTACCTGCAATCCATGCGCGAGGCGCTGCTGAAAGAAATCCGCAAAGGCAAAAGGATACAAATATAATAGGAACCACAGATGGACACGAATGAACACGGATTGATGGAGAAGCTTCAACAGGGCGAAAGCCTGGCACTGGAATTCAAAAGCGACCGCAAGTGCCTCTCGGATCGAGAACTTGTTGCCGCCGTAGTTTCCTTGGCCAATACCGAAGGTGGTGTTTTGCTTTTGGGGGTCGAGGACAGTGGAAAGATTACCGGCCTGCATGCGAATCACATGAATGTTTCTGGCATCCCTCCTCTGGTGGCCAACCGAACGAATCCCGCCATCTCCGTCCGTGTGGAAAAGCACGAAATTCAAGGAATCGCTGTTGCTCGAATTTCCGTTCCGAAATCGCGCCAACTCGTATCCACGTCGGAAGGTCTGTTGCTGCGAAGGCGGCTGAAGCTGGACGGCACCCCGGAGGCGGTGCCTTTCTATCCGCACGAGTTCATTCAGCGCCAATCGTCACTGGGACTCGTTGATCCGTCCGCTATTCTTATAGAAGACGTATCGGTTGAACAGCTCGATCCCTTGCAGCGCCAGCGTGTTCGAAATTCGGTCAAGAAATATGGCGGAGAACAGTCGTTACTGGTGCTGGCCGATGCCGAGCTTGATGGAGCACTCGGACTTTGTCGCGAAGTCAATGGACTTCGCCGGCCTACTATAACCGGGTTGCTTATCCTTGGGACCGAGGAGCTTCTGCGTCAGCATCTTCCCGCCTACGAAGTCGCGTTTCAGGTGCTTCAGGGGACAGATGTCAAAGTCAACGAGTTTTACCGCAAGCCCCTCCTCGAAACTTTCGAAGAAGTAGAGATCCTTTTCAAGGCCCGGGTTGAGGAAGAAGAAATTCAGGTGGGGCTTTTCCGGGTTCCGGTACCCAATTACGACCGCCGCGCTTTCCGCGAGGCCTTCGTCAACGCCTTGGTCCATCGGGACTTCAGTCGTTTGGGCGCGGTGCATGTCAAAATCGGCGACGATGGTCTCTCCATTAGCAACCCCGGCGGTTTCGTGGAAGGGGTCACGCTTGACAATCTCCTGGTCGCCGATCCTCGCTCCCGCAATCCTCTTTTGGCGGACGTGATCAAACGCATCGGGCTTGCCGAACGCACCGGACGCGGCATAGACCGTATTTACGAGGGCATGTTGCGCTACGGGCGGCCCGCCCCCGATTACTCCATGTCCAATGAATTCACCGTTTCGGTACAGATGGCGGACGCTGCCGCCGATCTCGATTTTCTCAAAATGGTGGTCGAGCAGGAGGAAAAGCTGGGTGTTATGCCCATCGATTCACTGATTATCCTCTCCCGCCTGCGCGAAGAGCGTCGCCTGACCACCGCCGATCTGGCGCCTTCCATCCAAAAGCAGGAGGCCAACGTGCGCGCCACGTTGGAAAAACTGGTGGAAATCGGCTTTCTGGAGCCGCACGGTGTCGGAAGGGGGCGTACCTATATGCTGAGCGCGGCACTGTACCGCAAGGCGGGCAAGAAATCGGAATACATCCGTCAAGTCGGTTTCGCCCCCATCCAACAAGAGCAGATGGTTCTCAGCTATATCGATAAGCACGGCGGAATCAAGCGCGCCGAAGTTGCGGACTTGTGCCACATCAGCCCGTTTCAAGCGACCCGGTTGCTCAAAAATCTGGATAATAAAAAGCTAATAAAGCCGATGGGACAAGGAAGAGGAACATATTACGTGCGCAAAATATGAAATTACGTGCGGCGCTCGCAACCGCTCGTATTTTACGTGCGGCGCTCGCAATCGCTCGTATTTTACGTGCGGCGCTCGTATTCGCTTGGATACTCTGCGCCGGTTCGAGAACACGATCAATTTTCTGGTGCCAGGAAATTGATATTTCGGAGAAATGACAATGAAAACAGCGAAGCTCAAAAAATTTGCCCGGTTCGAGGAGTCCGATCATCAACGGCGGCTTTCCCTGATGACCGCGTGGGCGAAAGCCTACAGCTACAAAGATCCAACGAACGACCCGGACACGGTCGGATCAATGACGGCAAAGCAGTTCCGGTCGATCCCGAGCCAAGCGCCAAGCATGTGCCGAGCCGTTGCGTGCGAGTCTCGTTTGACAAGGCCTGGCTGGCCGACGAAATCGATGTGGATCGTTACCTGGAATCCATGCCCGAGGCGCTACTAAAAGATATCCGAAAAGGAAAAAGGATTTAAATATGATCGAGCGACTTGAATTAAAAAACTTTATGGCCTTTGATAACTTGGAGCTTGCTTTCTCGTCCAAGGTCAACGTGATCATTGGCGAAAACGCCACCGGCAAAACCCATTTGCTCAAGGCAGCCTATGGCCTCTGCGCAGGCGCGTCTCTTTTCAAAAACAAACCCGACACCACCGAGGACGAACTCGAAGCGGTGCTTACAGCCAAGTTCCTCCGGCTCTTTATGCCGTTGGACGACAAGCTTAGCAAGATGCATCGCCAGGGCGCGACCGATCAAGCCTATCTGCACGCCCGGTTTGATCAGGGACAGAAGATCGGCGCGACCTTTTTCAACAACTCCAGGACATTGGCTATCCAGGATCGTACCGACTACGAGAAGTATCATGCCGAAGCCGTTTTCATTCCGACCAAGGAAGTCCTCTCTTTCATGAAGGGCTTCAACAGCCTGTATGAAAAATATGGGCTCTCTTTCGACCAGACGTATCAGGACATCTGCCTGCTAATGGACCTCCCCGAGGTTCGCCCGGAAACCCTTCACGAAAAATCCAAGTTGGCCATGGCGGAGATTGAGGCCATCTGCGGCGGCCACTTCGTTTTTTACGGAGGCGGCAAGGTCACCTTCAAAACCGGGAGCGCCGAATACTCCGCAAACTCCATTGCCGAAGGATTTCGCAAGGCGGGGATGCTTTCTCGTTTGCTCGAAACCGGTTCGATCCAACCGGGTGTCAGCGGTCCACTTTTCTGGGACGAGCCCGAAGCCAACCTGAATCCCAAGCTGTTGAAGCTGCTGGTGCAGATCCTGCTGGAATTGTCACGCAACGGCCAACAGATCATTCTGGCGACGCACGATTATGTACTGCTCAAGTGGTTCGATCTGCTCATGGACGAAGGAAAGGATGACCACGTGCTATTCCATAGCCTTTACCACGACCACGAAACTGCCGAGATCAAAGCTGCATCCACGGAGGATTACCTGAAAATCGCGCCGAATCCGATCGATGAAGCCTTTGAAGGAGAATAAATAGAATGGAGACAGCCAAACTCAAAAAATTCGCCCAGTTCGCCAGGCGCAGCTTGATGGAACAAGTCTCCGCCAAGCTGAAAATGGTATTGGCCGAGGACAGCGCCGCCAGGCGCGAACGCGCCGGGGCGATCAAGAAGCTCGAAGAGGCCGTCGAAAACAAAGGCAAGCAACAGGTCGTCGAACGCGTTGCCTACATCTGGTTCAACCGATTCTGCGCCCTGCGCTTCATGGACGCGAACCGCTACACCCGCATCGGCGTGGTGTCTCCCGCCGAGGGGCAGTTCCAGCCCGAAATCTTGGCCGAAGCCAAGATGGGCCACATCAACGAAGATATGGTCGATGAAAAGGTCCGGCAGGAAATTTTTGCCCTGCTCGACGGCAAGGCCCCCAGCCATGACCACCAAGGCGAGGCCTACCGCCTGCTCGTGGTCGCCGCATGCAACCACTGGAACAAGGCCATGCCGTTTCTGTTCCAGCGCATCGACGACTATACCGAGCTGCTGATGCCTGACGACCTGCTCTCCGGCAACTCCATCCTGGCCTATACTCGAGAGGCGATGACGCCGGATGTTTGTGGAGTTGTCAGTAATCAGAGGTCAGTAATCAGTAGCGGCAGCAAAAATACTGACAACTGTTTGCTGAAGGCTGATGACTCGGCTGGCGGCGTCGAGGTGATCGGGTGGCTCTATCAGTTCTACATTTCCGAGAAAAAAGACGAGGTGTTCGAAGGCCTGAAAAAGAACAAGAAGATCACGCCCGAAAACATCCCCGCCGCCACCCAGCTCTTCACACCCCACTGGATCGTGCGCTACCTGGTGGAAAACTCCCTCGGCCGCCTGTGGATGCTCAACCGTCCCGGCTCCAGACTGGTCGAGCGTATGGACTACTACATAAAACCAGAACCACAGATGGACACAAATGGACACAGATCAGAAAAAAAAGATGAAAATATCACTGTGAATCCGTGTGAATCCGTGGTTCGAAACGACTTCTACATAAGACCAGAACCACAGATGGACACAAATGGACACAGATCAGAAAAAAAAGATGAAAATATCCGTGTGAATCCGTGTGAATCTGTGGTTCAAGATGATTTCTTGCGCATCGACAAGCCGGAAGAGATTAAGATTTGCGACCCGGCCTGCGGATCGGGCCACATGCTTACCTACGCCTTCGACCTGCTATACGCCATTTACGAGGAGGAGGGCTACGAGCCTGGCGAGATCCCTGAGAAGATCCTTACCAACAACCTCTACGGCATCGAAATTGACGAACGCGCCGGGGAGCTGGCCGCCTTTGCACTGACTATGAAGGCCCGCGCCAAATATCGCCGCTTTTTCCGCAAATCCGTTCAACCCAACATTTGCGTATTGGAAAATATTCAGTTCGACCAAGGCGAACTGAAGGAATACATGGATTTTGTGGGTAAAGACCAGTTCACCGCGCAGATGAAAGATACATTGCACCAATTTGAGGAGGCCAACAACTTCGGTTCCCTGATAGAACCGAATGCCACCGATGTCACGGGGATTCTTATGGCCTTGGAGTCAAAGAACGTTTCCGGGGATCTGTTCCTCAGCATGACCCATCAGAAAATCCTGAAAGCTCTGCGGCAAGCTGATTACCTGAACCCCAAATACCATGTGGTGATTGCTAATCCGCCGTATATGGGCAGCAAGGGGATGAATGGAAGATTGGCAACGTGGCTTAAGGAGAATTATTCGGATGTAAAGTCAGACCTGTTCTCAGCTTTCATCTTTCGCAACACTGAACTGGTAATAAACAAAGGCCAGCTTGGCTTTATGTCGCCTTTTGTGTGGATGTTTATTTCATCTTACGAAAAGCTGTGCAGTTTCCTTATCAATAGAAAAACACTCACATCCCTCGTTCAACTGGAGTACTCAGGCTTTGATGGAGCGACGGTACCTGTTTGCACTTTCACGATAGAGAATGCGCACCATCCAGACTTCAAAGGCGGCTATGTAAGGCTTTCCAATTTTCGAGGTCCGGAAAACCAAGGTCCCCTAACACTTGAAGCCATAAACAATCCGAACTGTGGATGGTTTCATCGAGCCTCTGCTGCTGATTTCAATAAAATACCAGGAAATCCAATCTCATATTGGTTGAGTGGTGCTTTGTTAAACAGTTTTGTGCAGGCAAAACAGTCATTGGCAGATATTGGGAGCATTCGTGAAGGTATTAATACAGGTGATAATGACCGATTCTTGAGGTTATGGCATGAAGTTGAAGAATCAAATGTGCAATTTGATCTCTCAAAAACCTCAAGCAACCTGAAGTGGTTTCCTCACAGAAAAGGGGGGGGCTACCGAAAATGGGCTGGAAATATGGAGTATGTGCTCAATTGGAAAAATAAAGGTCAAGAAATACATGATTTTCATTCTCTTCCACTTGATTACAACGGCGCGCCGGTAAGAGGGAAAGCCTTTTTCTTTAAACAAGCATTATCTTGGAGCCGAATTAGCTCAGGTAAATTCTCATTACGGTATCATGAATCAGGATCAACTTATGATTCAACAGCTCCCTCGATTTTTACAGATTCAGAACGTGTAAACCAAATACTTGCTTTTTTAAACGGGAAAATTGTTGCCCATCTACTGGCGGCTATAAGCCCGACATTGGATTTTCGAATTACCAATCTTGGGAGACTCCCGCTTAATGAAATAAGTTCTAACGATGTTTCAATACTTAACAAAAACACTTTATGCCTGGTTGATTCTACTCAAGGAGACTGGGATTCCTACGAGAACTCATGGGGATTCACCAGTCTGCCATTGCTGAATCCTGATTACCGCCAGCCTACCATAAGAGATACCTATCACAAGCTCCGCGACCACTGGCAGGAGATGACGTTGAAAATTCAGCAGCTGGAAGAAGAGAACAACCGCATCTACATCGACACATACGGCCTACAGGATGAACTGACGCCCGAGGTGCCGCTCAACGAAATCACCCTGACCTGCAATCCTCACTACCGCTATGGCGGCGACAAGAGCGAGAAAGACCTGGAGGCGCTTTTGTTGGCCGACACCATGCGCGAACTGATCTCCTACGCCGTGGGCTGCATGTTCGGCCGCTACGCGCTGGAAAAGCCGGGCCTGATTTTGGCCAACCAGGGCGAGACAATCGAGGACTATCTGAAGCAGGTTCCCGAGCCGAGCTTCCCGGCGGACGAGGACAACGTCATTCCCATGCTCGACGGCGACTGGTTCACCGACGACATTGCCGAGCGATTCCGCAAGTTCCTGCGCGTGGCCTTTGGCGAGGAGCATTACGAGGAAAACCTACGGTTCGTCGAAAAGGCGCTGGGCAAGAACGGAAAGCGCCGGGACATCCGCGACTATTTCCTCAAGGACTTCTACAGCGACCACGTGAGGCGTTACAAGAAGCGCCCCATCTACTGGCTGTTCAGCAGCCCCAAGGGCAGCTTCAACGCGCTGATCTACATGCACCGCTACCGGCCGCATACGGTGAGCGTGGTGCTCAACGACTACCTTCGGGAGTTCCGCACCAAGCTCGCCGCCCACAAGGACCATTTGGAAGCGGTCAGCATCAGCGCCGACGCGTCCCAGGGCGAAAAGACCAAGGCCCTGAAGGAAATCGAAAAGGTCAAGAAGATGATCGTCGAAATGGAAGAATACGAGCGCGATGTTCTTTATCCGCTGGCGACCGAGCAGGTCGAGATCGACCTGGACGACGGCGTCAAGGTCAATTACCCCAAACTCGGCGCGGCCTTGAAAAAGGTCCCCGGGCTGAGCCCCAAATAAGGATTGAGCCATGGCTACCATGAATTTCAATACGACCAACTCGACCTTCCGGCAATTGCTTGGAAACGGTCTGAGCTACCGGGTGCCGCCTTTCCAGCGGGACTATTCCTGGACCGCGGACGAATGGGACGACCTGTGGCAGGACATCGCAGGGCTTTTCGAGGCCGACGGCGAACCGGCCCACTACATGGGATACCTCGTTTTGCAATCTTCCGACAGCAAACGGTTCGACATCATCGACGGCCAGCAGCGCCTGAAGACGATCAGCGTGATGATTCTCGCAGGGCTCGGTCACATGCAGGACCTTGTTTCCGCAAAATTGGACACAGACAACGACACAAAGCGCTTTTCGGATAACCAATGCGGTCGCCGAACACTACGACATTTGGGACGAGCAGAAAATCGAAGCCGGTCAACGGCACTTGGCATCGGTCGCCTCCGGAATCTTGCGCATAGAATTTGGAGGCTTAAAGGAGGATTGAAGAATGAAACTTGAGCAAGTATATGTCAAAGGCTTCAAATCCATCGATTCGAGCGGCCAAACGATTCCACTGGGCGACGCCACCGTCCTGCTGGGTGCGAACGGATCGGGGAAAAGCAACCTGGTATCCTTCTTCAGGATGCTCAATTTCATGACGACCGGAGCGCTACAGAATTATGTCGGAAAGCAAGGCGTCAGCCGTCTTCTTTTTTATGGCCCCAAGGTCACCGAAACGATCTCTTTCACCCTTCGTTTTTCATCGGACGATGCCCATGACGAATACGAGGTTAAACTCTCGCATGGCCTTCCAGACCGGCTTTTCATAAGCGGTGAAAGAGTCGCATACCACGCGGCGGGCCGACAGCGGCCTCAAGAATATTTTCTTAAAAGCGGCGGCTCCGAAGCCGATTTACCGAACGATTCCAGGCCAACCAGTCGCGTAATTGCCGGTCTTCTTTACAAAATAAGAGCATTTCATTTCCACGACACGTCCGAGACGGCAAAGATCAGAGATCGCGGTTATGTCGATGACGCATCCTATCTGCGGAGCGACGCGGGCAACCTTGCCGCTTTTTTGCGAATGCTCAAGGGACATGAGGATTATTCACGCTATTATGACAGGATCGTCCGTCGCGTTCGTAAAATCATGCCTCAATTCGGGGATTTCATGCTGGATTCCATTCCCGGAAACAAGAATTATGTGCGCCTTAATTGGAGCGATATGGATCAAAGCGATTACCTCTTCGATCCGGATCAAATTTCGGATGGTTCGCTTCGATTCATGGCGCTTGCAACCCTGCTTCTGCAACCACCGCAATTGTCCCCTGATTTTATCGTACTCGACGAGCCCGAGCTTGGATTGCATCCGGCCGCCATTGCCGAGCTGGCCGGCATGATCAAAACCGCCTCGAGAAATGCACAGGTTCTCGTGGCAACGCAGTCCACACGACTCGTGGACGAGTTTTCGCCGGAACAGGTGGTCGTGGTCGAACAAGACAGCCAGACTCGCGGCTCGCAATTTCGAAAACTATCGGTGGAAGACCTGGGCGAATGGATAGAAAGATATAGCCTGTCGGAACTGTGGGAGAAGAATGTGCTTGGAGGCCAACCATGATTCGCCTGCATGTAACCGCCGAAGGGCGAACGGAACTGAATTTTGTGAAAAGAATTCTTGCTCCCCACCTGGCAAAATTCGATGTCTTTGCCGATGCCCGTTGTGTTCTTACCAGCAAAGACAAGCGCCTATCAAAAGAATATCGGGGAGGATTGTTCAGCTATCAAAAGGCCAAGGCGGATATCTTGACTTGGATCAAACAGGACAAGCATTCGGAATGTCGATTCACGACGATGTTCGATTTATACGCACTGCCGGATGATTTTCCCGAATACCATAAAGCCAAGAAATGCCCCGACCCCTATGAACGGGTGGCGGCTCTTGAAAAATCGTTGGGCGATGATTTGACTTTCCAGCGATTCATACCGTACATCCAATTACACGAATTCGAAACATTAGTGTTAGCGAATCCCGCCGCTCTGAAATGGGAGTACCTAGATCATGAAGACCCCATCGCCAAGTTGGTCGATATGGTTGGGATCCAAAATCCAGAATTGATTAACGATGGCGCAACAACAGCACCGTCCAAAAGAATTTTGGCTGAAATACCCGAATATGACAAAGTTACTGCAGGCGTCTCCGTCACGGAAAAAATTGGTCTGGCAACTTTACGAACCAAATGCTCGCACTTCAACGAGTGGGTAACAAAGTTGGAGAAATTGGGGGACTGCAATGAATGACCGCATTTCTCGGGCCCTGACAAGACTTTTCGGCCGGCACAGGATCGTCTTCTGGTACGACGCCAAGCAGGAGTTGCGCGACGACTTCGAGGCGTTGTCTCTGCCGGGCATCGAGAAGCTGGAACTCGACAACAACGAGTTCGGCATAAAATACAAGATATTGCGCGTGCATCCCGAACAGAAGTTCCTGCTTTATCGCGAGGGGCCGCAACCCGCCGATCTGGACAACTGGCTGCTGGACGTGCAACTCGCTCAGGGCGAGTTCCGCACCGACCAGGCGGCCATCTGGCTGTCCGAGCTGGACCTCGGTCCGGAGTTCGCCGACGTAGCGCAGGCCCACGCCGAATTCTTCCAGGCCGTCAAGCGCAAGGAAGCCCTGAAAAAACTTCTGAAACCGGACGATACCGGCGGGCAGATCCGCTTGAAGATGCTGGCGGTTTGCGCAGGCAGCGAGCCGCGCATGGATTCCGTGGCGGAGAACCTTTTGCAGGAGCTGGCCGACGGTCGCGACGAAAGGACCAAGCTCGTTGGCCGGTGCAGCCTGGACGGCTTCCTGTGGGAACAGATGGCCCGCTGTTACGGATACCAGTCGGCAGAACCCGGCATCCGCGACTTTGCCATCGAGCTGTTCAAATCGTGCTACGCCATGGGCGCCGACGGGCAGGTAAAGCTGGCCGCCGACGCTCTCGTGTTTCTCAAGCGCTGGAAAGACAGCCGCCGGTTCGAGGGCGGCTTTGAAATCCTTTCAGACGAATGCGCCGAGGTCCTCCGCATCGAGCAGAACCTTTCCAAGCGCGACTTCCGCGAGCTGATCGACCTCGATTACTTCCGCCTGATCGACCAGAAGATCGTAAGCGACCTGGTGCGCGAGGTCGCTTCGCGCACGGTTTCCAGCGCCGACGTGGCGCTCTGGGTTCGCCAGCGGCGACAGGGGCACTGGTATCGCGAATACATGCACCTCTACGAGGCGGTGGATTACGCGGCCAGGTTTATGGAGAAGTTGGCGGTATTCAGCGATCAGTCTTCGGCAAATGAACTGGGGGGAGACAATGGGTCGATGGGCGATTGGGTTCGGCGTTATGCGGAAAGCTGGTATCGGATAGATCAGCTTTACCGCAAGTTTACCTACCATGTGCGCATGTCGGGACAGGCCTCGCTGACGGGGCCATTATCCGACCAGGTCGAAAATCTATACTCAAACAACTACCTGCTGAAACTCGGCGACCGGTTCCAGGCTTTGGTGGACAAGGCGACCAAGTGGGAAGCCTTTCCCGTGCGCAAGCAGAGGGGGTTCTTCGAGGACTGGGTCCGGCCGTTTTTGCGCAGGGACAACAAGGTCTGCGTGATCATCTCCGACGCCATGCGCTACGAGATCGGCGACGAGCTGTTGAGCCTCGTTCGCCAGGAGGACCGCTACAGCGCGAAACTGGCCCCCGCGCTTTCGACGCTGCCCAGCTATGCCCAGCTGGGAATGGCGGCGCTGCTGCCCCACAAGCAGCTTTCCATCGCCGACAACGAAACCGGCGCCGTTCTGGCCGACGGGCAAAGTACACAGGGAATGGCCAATCGCATCAAGGTCCTCGGCCAGGCCATCGCACACCGAGCCACGGCCTGCAAGGCCGACGAGCTGATGGCCATGAGAAAGGACGACTGCCGGGCGCTGGTGCGCGACCATGACGTGATTTACGTCTATCACAACCGCATCGACGCCACAGGCGACAAGCGCGAATCCGAGGAGCGGGTCTTCGAGGCGGTGGAAGAAACGCTGCACGAACTGATTCGCCTCGTCAAGAAACTCGCCGGGGCCAATGCCAACAACCTGCTCGTAACCTCGGATCATGGATTCATCTACCAGAACCGGGCGATCGACGAGAGCGATTTTTCCGGGGACGATGCGAAAGGCGATGCGATCTTGTTCCGGGACCGACGCTTCGTGCTTGGCAAGGGACTCGCCGATTCGCCCGGCTTGCGCAAGTTCGCTCCCGAGCAACTCGGCCTTGTAGGCGAGGTGGAGGTGCAAATCCCGAAATCGATCAACCGCCTGCGGCTGAGAGGTTCCGGCAGTCGATTCGTCCATGGCGGTGCATCCTTGCAGGAGGTGGTGATCCCGGTGCTGAAGATCAACAAGAAACGCCAGAGCGACGTCACCGCCGTCGAAGTGGATATTCTGCGCGGCGCAAGCTCCGCGATTACATCGGGACAGGTGGCAGTGGCGTTCTATCAGGCCGGGCCGGTAACGGACAAAATCCAGCCGCGCGTACTTCGGGCTGGGATATATACAGAGGCTGGAGACCTGATCTCCGACAGCCACGAATTGACCTTCGACCTGACCTCGGACAATCCCCGGGAACGGGAACTGCAAGTGCGCTTCGTGCTCACCCGCAAGGCCGACGACGCCAACGGCCAGGAGGTCGTCCTTCGCCTCGACGAAAAACACGCGGGGACCTCCCATTACAAGGAATACAAGTCGCTCCGATACTTGATGCGACGGTCGTTCACCAGCGATTTCGATTTTTAATGAAGAGGAACCACAGACGAACACAGATGGACACGGATTTTTTGATGGAAAGGAACCACAGATGAACACAGATGGACACGGATTTTTTAATGAAAAGGGACCACAGATAAACATAGATAGGCACGGATTTTTATATAAGGAGGAAACTCACAGGGTAATCGGATGTGCTATGCAGGTTTTGAATACCTTGGGACATGGGTTGCTTGAAAAGCCGTATGAGAATGCTTTGTGCGTGGAGTTCGGATTGCAAAAAATTCCTTTCGCTCAACAACCGAGGTTCAACGTGATCTACAAGTCCGTAAAAGTGGGGGAATACATTCCGGACCTGATCGTTTTCGGCAAGATTGTGGTCGATACGAAGACCATCGACCGAATAACAGACCATGAAAAGGGCCAGATGCTCAACTATCTGAAAATCACCAAACTTCGCGTCGGATTGATACTCAACTTCAAATACGCAAAACTCCAATGGCAGAGAATGATTCTATAATATCTATCTGTGTCTATCGGTGTCCATCTGTGGTTCAAAGCGAAGGAACCACAGATGGACACAGATGGACACAGATGGACACAGATGGACACAGATAAACACGGATTTTTATTTATCTCTGAAAATTATCTGGCTTCGTGCCAGGTCGTTTTTTTTCAAATACTCAAAACTCCAATAGCAGAGAATGATTCTATAATATTCATCTGTGTCTATCGGTGTTCATCTGTGGTTCAGATATGTGGTTCAGAGGAGTTTAATGAATTATTTAGATCAAAAAATCAATCGGTGGTTTCCGGGGCTTGTTGTCCGGAAGGACCTTGTGAAGACGGTCAAGGGCAACGCCATCGTGCCGTCTTACGTGCTGGAATATCTGCTGGGGCAGTATTGCGCCACAAGCGACGAGCCGACCATTCGTACCGGCATCGAGACGGTCAAGGAGATCCTGCGAAAGCACTACGTGCATCGAAACGAGGCGCGCCTTGTGCGATCCAACATCAAGGAAAAAGGCCGCTACAAGGTCATCGACAAGATCGGCGTAGCCTTGAACGACAAGGCCGACGTCTACGAGGCGGAGTTTTCCAACCTCGGCATCAAGAAGGTGCTGGTCGATTCGGGCACGGTCAAGGCCCACCCCAAGCTGCTGGTCAGCGGCGTTTGGTGCATTGCCGACATAGAATACCTGTTTACCGAGGACAAGAACGCCAGTCCCTGGATTTTGTCGGCCCTCAAGCCCATCCAGTTGTCCCGTTTCGACTTTGACGGCTATTTGGATGCCCGCAGGCAATTTACCACCGACGAGTGGATCGACCTGATGATTCAGAGCATCGGTTTCAATCCGGAGAAGTTCGGCAAGCGCAGCAAGCTGACCCAGCTGGTCCGGCTGATCCCGTTCTGCGAGCGAAACTACAACCTGATCGAGCTTGGCCCCAAGGGGACCGGCAAATCGCATATCTATTCGGAGTTCTCTCCCCACGGCATACTCATCTCCGGCGGCGAGGTCACCGTTGCCAAGCTGTTCGTGAACAACTCGACCGGAAAGATCGGCCTGGTGGGCTACTGGGACTGCGTCGCCTTCGACGAGTTTGCCGGAAGGCAAAAGCGGGCTGACAAGGCCCTGGTGGACATCATGAAAAACTACATGGCCAACAAGTCGTTCTCGCGGGGCATCGAGACGCTGGGCGCGGAAGCCTCGATGGTCTTCGTGGGAAACACGCAGCACACCGTGCCGTACATGCTCAAGCACGCGGACCTGTTTTGCGAGCTGCCCGACAAGTTCTACGACTCCGCGTTCCTCGACCGCATTCATTTCTATATCCCAGGCTGGGAGCTCGATATCATCCGCGGCGAAATGTTCTCCGGCGGCTACGGCTTCGTGGTGGATTACCTGGCCGAGATTCTCCGCTCGCTTCGCAATCGCGATTACTCGGACCGCTACAAGGAGCATTTTTCCCTCTCCTCCGACATTTCCACGCGGGACCGCGACGGCATCAACAAAACGTTTTCCGGCCTGATGAAAATACTCTTTCCCCATGGCGGCGCATCCGGGGAAGAGACCGAGGAGATTCTCAGGTTCGCCATTGAAGGGAGAAAGCGCGTCAAAGACCAACTGATGCGCATCGACTCCACCTACGGCAACGTAAGGTTCGCATACCTGGATGATAGCGGCAAGGAGATACCGGTCGCCACTCTCGAAGAAGAGGAATTTCCGCACTACTACCACAAAAAGATCGCCGAGAGCGACGACGGCGAACTCGCCGATGCGGCTCTGCCCGATGCGCCTCCGAGCCAATCCGGGCCGCTGGCAACGGCCGAGCCCGCGCTTACGGAAAAGCATCTCGCCTTCCAGGAGAACCAGAAAGGCATCTCCTTCGACACGATCCTTGGCCCATATATCAGAGGAGCGGCCATGATTACGGTTACAGATCCCTACATCCGGCTGTTTTTCCAGATGCGCAACTTCATGGAATTCCTCGAGACCGTGGTAAAGCACAAGGCCCCGGATGAAGAAGTGTCCGTCCACCTGATGACTGCGGAAGACGAGTTCAAAGGGGAACAGCAGAGGGCGAATTTCGAGAAGATGAAGGAGTCCGCCAGCGCCGCAGGCATAAACTTCACCTGGGAATTCGACGGGACCGGAACGATCCACGCCCGCCACATCGTGACAGACCGCGGCTGGAAAATCTCTCTCGACCGCGGCTTGGACATCTTCCAGCACTACGAGATGAACGATGCATTCGACTTTGCCAATCGCCTTCAACAATACCGCCGCTGCAAGGCGTTCGAGGTGACGTTTATCAAACAAAAGCAGAGCGGACCGGATGGGCAACCATAAGAGCGGGGAAAAAACGGTCGCGACAATCGAAAAGAAATAATCGTTTTTTTTGGCCGTTTGTATATATTTGTCTACTCTTTGCCCGAACTAAACCTGATTGTTCGCGGCGGGCTTTTCGGCAGAATCCACCAAAAGGAACGAGCCTGTGAGGCTGGGCGTCTTGGGTTTTTAGATTGCTTGACAAAAACGGACTGTCTGTCTAACATAGCCTTATCTGGATGGACGCATTGGCTTTTTCATGAATGACAGGAGATGCAGCATGATACAGGCAAATATCTCAGAAGTGAAGAATCGGCTTAGCTATTATCTCAGGTTGGTCAAAGGAGGCGAACAGATCGAAATTCTGGACAGAAAAACACCTTTGGCCAGAATCGTCCAGGTTTCGTCCGCCCATGAAAATGGTGAAAACTCATCGGCCTGGATAATGGAGGCCAGGGAGCTGGGACTGGTTACGCCTCCTTCGAAAGGTCCAGTCGATCCCGAACTTTTAGAGAAGGACCTCATGTCCGCAATCGGCAAGGGAAAAGAAGCCGGTGTCCTTAAGGCATTGATTGAGGAAAGGCGGACCGGGCGATGAAGTTCTGGGATGCATCCGCTGTGGCACCCTTGCTGGCACAGGAACAACAAAACACCGAGCGGTTCGTCTGCTGGAAGTCCATCCGCTTCGTGCGGCCGATGCCTGTCAGCTGGCATCAGGTCTCGTCGCTACCCAAGAAGATCCGACGCGATTGCCGATTATCTGTTTTGACGACCGCCTGAAAGAGGCTGCCATGAAAGAGGGATTTGTTGTAAATCCGTAGAGGTGGCGAGGGTCGTTCCCAGGGTTTGGGAAAACATGATTTTTTACCTCTTCTATGGATTAAACAACTTCTATGGATTAAACAACGATTTTGTGTACTCGCCACGCAACGGACGGCATTTGCTAATCCGGCACCCTCCGTGCAAAGCGGTTCCGAAGGCACCGGACAGCGCATCACTCCTCGTCGTCGCGATCTTCATCCTTGCAGTTTTCGTGGCCGTCGCCGTCCGCCTTGTCACGTTCCACGGCCAGCACTTCTCCGGAACCGGCATCCACCTTTACCTCCATGATGGAGCTGTCGGCGGTCACCACTTCGACCCCATACACCAGAAAACCGTCTTCGTCTTCGAGTTCGGTCTTCAAAATCTGCCCCTGCACAGAGGTCAAGGCCTTCTTCACCGCCTCGTCCATCGTGATTTTGACCATCGAGGGGAACTGTGCCTCCGACTGTTGGTCGATTCGAATGGTGCCATTGCGAATTTCGGTATGGTGCGAATTGGCAAAACTCGCTCCCGCCAACGCAAGGCCAATAACCATGGCGCCCGTTCCAAGAACGGCGATCCATTTTTTCTTCATGGCGATACCTCCTTTTTCCAAATTGTTATGGCAGTCCCATCGGCATCGGGCCGAGTCGGCCCGGGCGGATTTGCTTGCAACCGAAGAGAGGCGCGGCGGGGCGTGATCCTGTCCCTGGTGTCTTCGACGGCGGCAACATACATTCAATTGCTTGGCCTGGACGATCAGCTCGCCATTTCCAAACGTTCCCTGGCCGCCTATGGCGAATCGGTCGAGCTTTTCGAAAAGCAGCATGCCTACGGTCAGGTTTCCCGGATGAACGTCGAGCAGGTCCGGACCCAATATGAAACCGCCGCCGCCAAGGTCCCGCAGATCGAACTGGCGATCGTCCAGACGGAAAACGCGCTCAGCCTTCTTCTGGAGCGCAACCCGGGATCGATTGCGCGGGGCAGAACCATGCGGGAGATTGCGATGCCTGATGTCCCGGCCGGAATTCCATCGGACATCCTCGCCAACCGGCCGGACATCCGGCAGGCCGAGCAAAGTCTCGTCGCCATGAACGCGCAGATCGGCGCGGCCAAAGCTCTTTATTTTCCTTCCATTTCCCTGACCGGGGCCTTGGGTTCAGACCTCGTTAAACGGCCCACATCTCTGGCCATAATTTTGGACAAAGTGTGTTTTCAAAATGTTCTTTTGAACCATATGTATACATAAACCGTTTTGCTACAACAATGCATTGTTGTAGCTAAAAGACTTCGAGGCTAAGCATTGTCCAATTTAATCTCGCTCGTGGCTGTTGCGCAATATCCAAAACCCTTTCAGGCCATTTCAAGATTCCTTTTTTTTAGAGGTCTGGGGTTACGCCAACGGGGAGCTTTCGAACTTGTTCGAAAGCCGTTCCCGTCTCTGGAGCTATTCCGGGTCGTTGACAGGGCCGATATTTGCCGGCGGGGCGATCCAGGCACAGGTGAAACAGACCGAAGCGGCCCGGGAGGCGGCGCTTTACAATTACGAACTTTCGATTCAAAGCGCGTTCGCCGATGTGGAAAACGCGCTGGTCGCAAGGCGGAAGATCGCCGAAGAGATCGCGGTGCAAGCCCGGCTGGTCAAGGCCGGAAAGGAATACGCCCGCCTGGCGAAGCTTCAATACGACGGCGGGTACGTCCCGTATTCCACAGTCCTTCAGGCCCAGCAGCAATTGTTTCCCGCCGAACTCGCCTATGCCCAATCCCAGGCCTCCTTTCTGTCCTCCATCGTGGGCGTCTACAAAGCGATGGGCGGCGGATGGGTGGCCAAAGCGGACCTCATGACGACTCGGCCGGAAGTCGAGTGAAAGAGTATCGACCTGCGCCGCTGGCGTTCTCGCAGAAAGGTCCAATGCCTGATAGCCCCGGTAGCACCGTCTTCCACGGCGGAGCGGGGCCTCATGCGTTCGGAGGCTTTAGATACTCTTTTTCATCTCCTCGATCACTTCCTTGATCTTTTGTTCCGGAAGATCGAACTCCTTTCTGATTCGTTCAAGAACAGTCCCTTCCCTTTCGTCCGGTTCCATGAGCAGGTAGCCGTCCATGGTCTTTTCGGAAAAAGCCGCCTTGACCGCAGTTTCCAAGGCTTGTTCGCGCAGATCGGGGCCGAGCATGTTTTTTGCCGATGAAAAAATCATGTCGAGCTGCGGGGCCGTAAAAGGGGACAATGCGGGGGCTTTCTGGTCGAAATAGGAAAGGACGCGGGTTTCGAGTTCCTTGAAATCCTTGTCTTGGAATATCTCCATTTTTTCGGATTCTTCCCAGAGGGTCCGCATTTCGTCCACGCTGTAATTTTCGTCGGAGGCCACCACGGCCAGAACGATGGCGACGAAGACCTCGGCGGCGTCGCGGAAGACCGCGGCGGTGGGGTCTTCCTCCCACAGGCCGAACATGTTGTTCTCCGTGTCGCGACACACCGCGAAATATCCCATGCCGGGCACGGGCATCTTGGGGACGACGACTTCGCCTCCCAGTTCCCGCACCTTTTTCATTTGTTCCTCCACCGACGGAATATCGACATAGTTGACGATGGGCTGTCCGGGATCCTGGCGCTTCATCATTCCGCCTTCGACCGCGTTTTCTTCCTCGGCGGATATCAGCCAGTACTCGGAATTGCCCTCGTACGGCGTGATTTTCCATCCGAACAGTTCGGTGTAAAACCTTTTGGCCCGGTCCATGTCGTCGGCCGGTATCTCGAAATGAACGATTTTCGCCATGCGTAACCTCCTTGGTTTGCGGATTTCGGGTTAATTATGCCTACGTATCCTTTTCCGACATCGGGCGGCAAGTTATTTTTCCATGAGAAACCGGCGCATCGCCATGCATTCGCAGCAGGCGCCGATTCAACAAGACGGCTCCATCACCTCGACGCCCTTTTCTTTCAAGTCGTTCAAGACATCGATCAACTGTTGATTTTCGCAGTCGTCGATTTGATATACGTTTTTGACGCCGTCGGTGAAAAGCAGCACGAAGCGTCCGTTTCCGTCAAGCCCCGCCCCGCGTATGTATTCATCGGAAAGCCAAGGCTTCAAGTAATCCATGAAATCGGAAAGTTTGCAAGTTTCCATTTGTTTTCCCCTTTCTTTGCTGGTATTACCGCCGAGTATAAAGATCACGAACAGATTTTCAATCGGTTTGCCATTGAATTCCCGAAAAAATTTGGTTATGATTGCAAAGATAAGGTTAGCCGATAGGCAACGCATTTTTCGAAATGATCGGATTTCCCGTTTTCGGAATTTCGGACAATTTTTGGGGGATTTGAAAGATGGAAGGAATCGAACAAAGAGAAGAACGCAGGATGAATTGTTACACTCCGATCGATCTGGGATATCGGGGCAAATTCCGACGGGGATTTTTAAAAAACCTGAGTTTCCGAGGGGCTTTCGTCGAAATACCGGAGCAGGTGGACGTCGGAGAAAGGCTGATCATGACCTTCGTAGACCCGTTCTTCCAAAAGAATATCAAGACTTCAGGAAAAATCGTGTGGAGCGACAAAACGGGTTTCGGAGTCCGTTTCGTGGCGAATTGATTCGTATCGTGCGAATCGATTTTCGTCTTTTTCGATATTCTCCCGTTATCAATTCGCCGAACGGCGCGGTGCGGTTCATCCCAGATAGACCGACACAATGTCCTTTCGGGCGTTGACATGCTGGATTGTGACCTGCACAAAGTCTTCGGGTTTCAGTCTCATCCCGCCGGAAACGGGCAGAGCGCATTCGATCATGTACTCGGGTATCAGAATCTGGTATCCGTTGCGGCGTCTCGATAATATGATCGCCTCCTCCTTCTTGCCGATCTGCGTTTCCAGGTATTTCAGGAGCCAATAGCGGCTGCGGCGATATTGCAGCTTGGAAACGCACCCCATGGGCTGCTCCAGCAGCTGTATCATTTCGGAGACTTCCTCTTGGGTGTACGGATCTTCCAGGCCGGCGGCCGCCCTCAGTTGCCGCTGGGTGACCAGGTCGAAATATTTCCTGATGGGCGATGTGGCGGTGACATAGGCATCCAGGCCGAGTCCCGAATGGAAGTCGGGCTTGGGGCTCAATACGAACCGGCTCAACAGCTTGCGCTGCATCCAGTTTTGAAACAGGCTCCCATCGTTGCCCCGGTAGAGACGCTCTTTGGGGCGCGGCTGGGACCGGAAGATGGCTGGCAGACCGTTCTTGGCGAGAAACTTGGCCTTCAGCCAGTTGGCCATGATCATCAGCTCTGAAACCAGCATTCTTCCGGGACTTTCGCGGTTGGTACGGCTCACGGAGGGACCTCCTTCTTCGTTGAGCCAGACGTTGACCTCGGGAAGGGTGATCTGTATGGCGCCGCGGTCGAGGCGAAACTGCTGGAAATTCTGCGCGAGCCTGTATAGCGTAGCGATTTCCTCGTCCGCTTCGGATATCAGATTGGTCTCGAAGTAGGTCAGCTGCCGCTTGACCTTGATGATACTGGGAATGACCTCGAAACCAAGCACGTTGGCGTTGGGGGTGACCATCACCAGGAGGCTGACCGCCGGGCGGAGCATGCCCTCGCGAAGACTGCACAGATCTTCGGCCAAAGGCGCGGGAATCATGGGGATTTTCATGTCCGGCATATAGATGGAGCTGCCTCTGGCGAGGGCTTCGCGGTCGATGGAATCGCCTTTTCGAATGTAGCAGCCCACGTCCGCGATGTGGACCCCGATGCGGTAGTTCGACCCCGCCCTTTCGATGCTCAGGGCGTCGTCGTAATCGAGGGTGGACTGGCCGTCGATGGTGATCGCTTTGAGACGGGTCAGATCGTGCCGGTTCTCGCCGGGAATCGGCGCCGACCGGTGGATCAGGTTGGCGACGTCGCCCATGATCTGTCGGCTGAACGCGACGGGAGTCTCGAAACGCAGAAGGTCGATGTTCTCCGTGGGTTCCCATACCCCGATGGAAACCAGTACGTCGAAAATCTTGTCGATGTCCTGGATGCCGGATTTGGAGACGATGGCCTTGCCCATGGCGGCATGGGGGCTGTCTTTTTCGAAGAGATAGTACGATTTCAGGACCTCGGCGAATTCGTCCTTCTCTTCCTGCGACAATTTGCGCGATTCCGCGCAGTCGAAAGAACCGTACACGAGCGAAGCCAGCCAGGCGGCGCCGTTTTCGATCAGGCGGTTGCGCCGCTCTTCCTCCTCGGCCCTGGCGATGAGCCTCTGGACCTGATCCTCGGTGTTGGGAAAAAAGCCCTCGGGCTTGAACCTGAAATAGAACCGGTCGCAGAAGAAAGCCCTCACCACGGCGGACTCGTGGTCTCCGTCGAAATAGTTGGGAAAACAGAACTCCGTCATGGTTCCCAGGTCGATCCATTCCTGTTCGGTGTTGAGCACCTCCCACAGCTCGAGGATATCGACCTTTTCGATCAGTTCGTCGCGCCGCTCCGCAGTTTCCCTCAAAGCCTCGACGAGCTTGTCCCTGCCCGCCGACATGTCGATTCGTCCGGTCCCGGCATGCAGAAGCCGGTTCTGGGAAATGTTCAGTTCGCGGTTGTTTTCGTTCAAGAGCCGCAGCCGCTGGTTCTTGACTTCCAGAACGACCGCGCATATAATTTTTCGTTTGTCGATATACTCGACGATGGTTCCCGTTTCCATAATCTCGCTATATTAGCAACCGCGCCCTGTAAAGTCAACGAATCGAATAAACGCTTGAATGCCTTGCGCAGTCGGGCTTCGGGAGTTGCCGCCGAGTCGCGGCCCCCTGTCATTGTTTGAAATTCGTTCGGATATTAACCTAAATGTAAAACCGAGGTTGTAAAGATGCTCCCCCAAGCCGTCCTCGCAAAATTTTCCGAAGCGCTCCGATGAAATCCTTCGACCGGATCAAGCCCTACCTGCACGAAAACCGGTATCGAATCCTCGCCGGCCTGGCTTGCCTGATGGCGGTGGATTTGTTCCAGCTGCTGATACCGAGAGTCATCAAGTATGCCGTGGACGAATTGACGACCTTTTCGATCGACTGGCCGACATTGCTGGTCTACGCGTCGTACTTGATCGCCCTGGGGCTTTTGATCGCCGTATTCCGCTATTTTTGGAGAATGTGCCTTCTGGGGGTGTCGCGCCGGATGGAGGAAGGCCTCAGGAACCGTCTTTTCGAACACCTCCAGACATTGTCCCCCTCCTATTTCGACCACGTGAAGACCGGCGACCTCATGGCGCACGCCACCAACGACATCACCCACATCCGCATGGCGATGGGGTTCGGCATGGTCGCGGCGGCCGACGCCGTCATGCTCGGGGGCGCGGCCATAGCCTTCATGGCCCACATCAACGCGAAACTGACCTTCTACGTCCTGATCCCCATGCCCTTTATCGCGTTCGCCACCCGGATTTTCGGCGGA
Organism: Desulfobacterales bacterium; assembly: GCA_963674505.2. Classification (GTDB taxonomy): domain Bacteria; phylum Desulfobacterota; class Desulfobacteria; order Desulfobacterales; family SKZT01. The sequence goes on along the minus strand of CAXXIG010000001.1, from coordinate 1,505,355 downwards.
AAAATGCATCGGCGGTACCGGAGCGTGCAGGCCTCCTTCGCCGACCTGACCGAAGCGGTCCGGGAAAGGTTCACGGGAATCCGAATCGTCAAGGCATTCACGAAAGAGCCCGAGTCGGACTTGTTTTTCAAAGAAAAGTCCGACGATTACGTTCAAAAGAACCTCCGGCTGGTGAAAATCACCGGTTCGTTCATCCCCATCATGACCCTGTTCACCAATATCAGCATGGCCTTGGTGATTTTTATCGGCGGGCGGCAGACCATCATGGGAGACATCACCCCCGGCGACTTCGTGGCGTTCATCTCGTATTTGGGAATCGTCACGTGGCCCATGATGGCCATGGGCTGGGTCACGAACCTGATACAGCGGGGACGAGCGTCCCTGGACCGAATCGATGCCATCATGCGAACAACTCCGACCATCCGAAACCGCGAAAACGCCGTCGCCCGCGCCTCCACGAAAGGCCGGATCGAGTTTGAAAACCTATGTTTCGACTATCTGGGTCCCAAGGAGGACGAATCCCGAAAAGAAGGAGCCGAGGCAGAAAGATGCGACTCGGGCGTTCTATCGGGAATCGACTTGAGCGTGGAACGAGGAAAGCCCCTCGGGATCGTCGGGCCGCCCGGCGGAGGCAAGTCCACCCTCCTCAACCTGATTCCCAGACTCTACGACCCGGTGGCCGGAAAAATCCTGATCGACGGCGCCGACATCCGGGACCTGAAACTTGCGGACCTTCGGTCGTGGATATCATTCGTTCCCCAGGAGCCATTCCTGTTCGCGGGGACCATCCGGGAAAACATCCTCTTCGAAAACGGCGTCGAAACCGACGAGAAGGCCCTGATCGAAGCGGCCAAGGCGGCTTCGATCTACGAGACCGTCGTGGATTTTCCCCGGGGCTTCGACACCGTCGTGGGAGAAAGGGGGGTCATTCTCTCCGGAGGTCAGAAACAGCGCGTCGCCCTGGCACGGGCTTTTCTGAGGCAGGCCCCGATCATTCTGCTGGACGATCCCATCAGCCAGGTGGACATCGAGACGGGAGCGGACATCGTGAAGGCGATCCGTCGAATGGCCCGATACCGAACCGTCATCATCGTGTCCCATCGTCTTTCGGCCCTCTCCTTCGCCGACCGGATCGTCATACTGGACAACGGTCGAATCGTGGCCTCGGGCGATCACGCGGAGCTGATGGAACAAAGCGAATACTACGCCAGGACCTTCCGGCTCCAGGAAATCGAGGAGGCCTATCATGCGGTATGACTTCGGACATTTCGAGGAAGACCAGCTCGGAAAGCCCTACGACCTGAAGCTTCTCAGAAGGCTCTATCCGTTTTGTAGACCGTACAGGATCGTTTTGGCGGCTTCCGTGCTGCTCGTGATATTCATCACCCTGCTGGACCTTGCGATTCCCTATGTCACCAAGATCGCCATCGACCAATATATCGTTCCGAACTACAGCGAAAAGAATCGCGAGGACGGCGACACGGGAGAATCGTCGGCCAAGCAAGGCGAGAACAAGGCGAGGCTGTACAAGGCCGACCTTTCGGACCCGGCCGTTGCCGCAGTGGTCGGAAAATACCCGGAGTTGTTCTCGGTGAAAGGCCACGAAGCGGTCGCCGAGCTGGCAAATTTGGAAAAGATCGCCGCAAGCGACCTGAAAGTCCTCCGAAAGAACGATTTGAACGGCGTGATGCTCATCGCGGCAGTCTTTCTGGCAATCGTGGTGCTCGATTTCATTTTGAACTTCGTCCAGGCCATCGTGATGGAATATACGGGCCAGAAAATCATGCACGATCTCAGGATGACACTTTTTTCCCACATCCTGAGACGCTCCCTGGCGTTTTTCACGAAAAACCCCGTGGGCAGACTGGTGACACGGGCCACCAACGACGTGCAAAACATGCACGAGCTGTTCACCTCTATTATCACGTTCCTCTTCAAGGATTTGTTCCTGCTTTTCGGAATCGCGTTCGTGCTGGTCGGAATCGACTGGAAGCTCGCGCTGGTTTCCTTTTCGGTGCTTCCCGTGGTGGTGGCGGGCTCCATGCATTTTTCCGGGCTCGCCCGCGAGGCTTTCCGGGAACTCCGGGTGAAAATCGCCGAAATCAACACCCGGTTTTCAGAAACCATCGGCGGCATCCGGGTGGTCCAGCTGTTCCGAAGGGAAGCGGAAAACTATCGAACCTTCGCCGAACTCAACCACGAAAACTACGAAGCCGGGATGACGCAGATTCGGGTCATGAGCGTTTTCATGCCGTTCATCGAATTCATGGGCGTGCTGGCCATCGCGATAGTGATCTATTTCGGCGGGCGCGGGGTCCTGGCCGATTCCATCAGCCTGGGTTCCCTGGTGGCTTTCACATCGTACATGAAAATGTTCTTCCGGCCCATCAGGGACATCGCGGACAAATACAACCTTCTTCAGAACGCCATGGCCTCCGCAGAACGAATTTTCATCATCCTGGACAACCGGGACAGAGACGCGGCGGTGCAAATCGAGGGGCCATCCGCCGGTTCGAAAGAAAAAAAAGCTTCGACGCCGGGGAAAACGGAGGTCCGTTCGCAGATAACGAATGAAAATCGAATCGAAAACATCGTGTTCGACAAGGTCTCTTTCGGCTATGTTCCCGGGGAAAATGTTCTCGAGGACATTTCCCTGACCGTAGAGGCGGGCAGGACCATCGCGGTGGTGGGTCCGACGGGCTCGGGCAAGACCACTTTAATCAACCTGATTCCCAGGTTCTACGACCCGACGGCGGGCAAAATCTATGTGAACGGCGTGGACACCAGGCGATTGCACCCGGAGTTCCTTCGTTCCAAAATGGCGCTGGTGACCCAGGACCCTTTTCTATTCGCCCAAAGCATCCGGGAAAATATATTCACCGCCAACAACGGCCTCTCAAAGGATCGCGAAAAGAAGGTCCTCTCCGCTTCCAATTGCGAGCGCATGATCGAACGTCTTCCCGACGGCATCGATACCGTGCTTTCCGAAGGTGGCGCCTCCATCTCCAGCGGCGAACGCCAGCTCATATCCATCGCGCGAGCCTTCGCACGGGACCCGGAACTGATCATTCTGGACGAAGCGACCTCCTATGTGGATTCGGAAACCGAGGCCCGAATCCAGGGGGCCATGGGGGCGCTGATGAAAAACCGGACCGCGTTCGTTGTGGCGCATCGGCTGACCACCGCTCGCAGCGCCGATCTCATCGTCGTCTTGAATCGCGGGCGCATCATCGAGTCGGGCGATCACGACCGGCTCATGGCAAAACGCGGCTTCTATTTCGCGTTGAACCGACTGAAAGGCTAAAACTCGGCAATGCGCCGTCGGCAGATATGGTTCGCAACACCGCAGGTCGCCGGACCGGCCCTTGCTATCCACTGAAAAAAGAGCTTGATTCACAAAACGAATCTGGTCTATTTTTATTTTCCGGCTTGAAGGGGGGAACATAAAAACTGAAAGCAAGGGAGGGAGCCCAATGGGAAAAGTCGTTATTTTTTTGATCGTACTATTGATTGCCGCGTTTTTCGCCAATTATTACCAAATCGTATCGATACCTTTTCTGGATCTGCCCGAGGTTTCGACGTATTCGGGCGATGCGCATAAGACCGACGATGCGGTGAGAAGAATCAACGAATAATCACCTCGGTTTGCCGCGCCCGAGAATTTTTTCGAAAAATCCCCCGAAAAATTGCACATAGGTCTTGCCAAATTTCAAAACCCGTGATAGAGGTTGCTCCTTTAGCAAAAGGACAATAGTTTACCCGGAAGAACTCTACCGATTAGGTCGGGAAAGGTTGGTTCCGGGGCGTATTTGGCATATCCGATAGCAGAGACGCCGGCGACTGGGTGACGGGGTCTCGTTTTTTGCTAATTTAATCAAGGTAGAGGAGGAATTAATCGATGGCTTACGATGCGGTAAACATGCAAGACTGGCAGATTTCCGAAGCGGCCGAACCCAACATGCCGACTCCGGACGAATGGTGTGAGAAACTTGGGCTGGAAAAAGATGAAATGCTGCCCATGGGAAGACTGGGCAAGCTCGATTTTCTGAAGATCATCGACCGTCTCAAGGACAAACCCGACGGAAAATACATCGAAGTAACTGCCATTACGCCGACCCCCCTGGGAGAAGGCAAATCCACCACGTCTTGCGGCCTGATGGAAGGCCTCGGAAAACGCGGCGTCAACGTCGGCGGCGCTCTGAGGCAGCCCTCCGGCGGACCCACCATGAACGTTAAAGGTACGGCGGCCGGCGGCGGAAACTCCCTGCTGATCCCCATGACCGAGTTCTCCCTGGGTCTGACCGGCGACATCAACGATATCATGAACGCCCACAACCTGGCCATGGTCGCCATGACCTCCCGTATGCAGCACGAGCGCAACTACAACGACGAGCAGCTGGCTCGTCTGACCGGCATGCGCCGTCTGGACATCGACCCCACCCGCGTCGAGCTGGGATGGATCATCGACTTCTGCGCCCAGTCCCTTAGAAACATCGTCATCGGCCTTGGCGGACGTTTCGACGGCTTCGCCATGCAGTCCAAGTTCGGCATCGCGGTGGGTTCCGAATGTATGGCCATCCTGGCTGTCATCCGCGACCTGGCCGACCTGAAGGAGCGCCTGAACAACATCACCGTGGCCTTCGACAAGAGCGGCAAGCCGGTCACCACCGGCGACCTGGAAGTCGGCAACGCCATGACCGCCTTCATGAGAAACACCATCAACCCCACCATGATGTGCACCGCAGAGTACAATCCCTGCCTGGTCCATGCCGGACCGTTCGCCAACATCGCCGTGGGCCAGTCCTCCATCATCGCAGACCGCGTCGGCCTGAAGCTGTTCGACTATCACGTCACCGAATCCGGATTCGCCGCCGATATCGGCTTCGAGAAATTCTGGAACGTGAAATGCCGCTTCAGCGGTCTGAAACCCCACGTTTCCGTACTGACCACCACCATCCGCGCCCTCAAGATGCACGGCGGCGGACCCAAGGTCGTTCCCGGCATCAAGATGCCCGAGGAGTACACCAAGGAGAACCTGGAGCTGGTGGAAAAGGGCTGCGCCAATATGGTCCACATGATCGGCGTCATCCGCAAGGCCGGAATCAACCCCGTTGTCTGCATCAACCGCTTCTACACCGACACCGACGCCGAGTGCGCCGTTGTCAGGAAGGCTGCCGAGGCCGCCGGCGCCCGTTGCGCCGAGTCCAAGCACTGGGAAAAGGGCGGCGAGGGAGCCCTTGAGTTCGCCGATGCCGTCATCGACGCCTGCAACGAGGAAAACAAGTTCAAATTCCTGTATCCGCTCGAGATGAAACTGCGCGACCGCGTCAATATGATCGCCAAGGAAGTCTACGGCGCCGACGGCGTCGATTGGGCACCCGAAGCCGAATCCAAGGCCAAGATGCTGGAAAACGACCCCAAATACGCCGACTTCGCCACCATGATGGTCAAGACCCATCTCAGCCTGTCCCACGATCCCACAATCAAGGGCGTGCCCAAGGGCTGGAGACTGCCGATTCGCGACGTCCTCATCTACTCCGGCGCCAAGTTCCTGTGCCCCTGCGCGGGTACCATCAGCCTGATGCCCGGAACCGGCTCCAACCCCGCGTTCAGAAGAATCGACGTGGATCCCGTTACCGGAAAGGTATCCGGCCTGTTCTAATTTTCGGAATTAGACCGACCGAAACGCAAGCATTGCAATAATAAAAAGCCCGGAGGACTCGTTCTTCCGGGCTTTTTTCATTTGGGCGGGTTTCGCAAGCCTTTCTTGACGGGGTTGGTTCTTACTTCGGCCATCCCCACTCCGCCTCGTTCCCACGCTTCGCGTCCGAATTCTGCCAGTGCATGGCCGACCGACCCTAGGAACCAACCCCTTCTTGACAGTAGCGACTATGCAATGGCGGCGCAGTGCACGAATATTTTGGTCGCGAGCTTGGCGGCGGTGTATTCGGACACCATGCAGCCCTCTATTTTCATCAATTCGTTTATGTCTGCGGCGACGACCTTTCTGCGCTCCCCCACCTTTTTGACAAGACCTGTCACTTGCCGGTAGGAAAGCCCTCCGGGTTCGGGCGTGCCGGTGCCGGGCATGGCCGAGGGGTCCAGGCCGTCGAGATCCAAGGTAATATAGACCGTTTCGGGCAGGGCCTCGACGACGCGGTCCATCCAGGAATCGTCCCAGGGCACGATCTGGTGGGCGTAAAAGGGGCGATACCCTCTATCCTTGATCAGTTCGGCCTCTTCGGGAGAAAAGGAGCGGATTCCCGCCTGCACGAACGGCACACCGACATCGTCGGCCAGGCGGCGCATGACGCAGGCATGGTTGAACCGGCTCCCGTTCCATTCGTTTCGCAAGTCCGCATGGGCGTCGATTTGCAGTACGCCGATTTCCGGATGGACCTCCTTTGCCGCCATGACCGGCCCAATGGCCACGGCGTGGTCTCCGCCCAGGGACAACAGAAACTTGCCTGCCTCCAGATAGGGCTTGGCCGCCCGTTTCATCTGCATTACGGATTCCTCGGGGGAGCCTGATGGAAACAGCGGGGGGGCGGTCAGGATGGAAAGCTCGCTCCAGTCCACAAGGGTCTCCTCATCCAGGCTCTCCATTTGCTCCGACGCCCATAAAATGTGAACAGGCCCATCGCGGCTGCCTTCGCCGTAGCTGGGGGCCTGTTCGTAGCAAAGGGGCAACACGACGATGCGGGCGTCTTCAAGGGAAGGCGGCTCGACCTCGGGGCCGCCGAAGTGGGTGAAAAGCAAGTCGGACATGCGTACGCTCCATCATGTTCGGGCGTTGCCGAAATAAAGACCAAGCGCTATTTAACGAAAAGGGCCGCAGCCAGGACTGTCGTCCAAAGATTGCCCTCCGCGCCCAGGGCGCCTTGGGTTGTGGACCAGGACTCCACAATCTTGCCCGACATCTGGTAAATCTCGCGCCGTTCGTCGTAATCCTTGGCCGGATCGAAATCGATGCCCAGGGTATTGGCCAGCATGGACGCCGCCAGGTCTTCCGCGTACTCGCCCGCCTCTTCTTCGGTCTGGCCGAAACCGTGATGCTCCGACAGATAGCCGTATCTTCCGCTTTCCGCCGGAAGCGCAAGGCCGATGCTCGCAGCGACTCTTCTTCCAGGCTCCTTGATCTCCTGCCTGGCCATGACGCAATGGGTGATCTCTCCAGGTTCCAGCTTGGGCAATCCCCAGTCGATGTCCACGACACGGCAGTGCGGCGGAAAAATGGAAGACACCGTGACAAGGTTCAGATGCGCGATTTTGGCGTCGCGAAGGGCGTTTTCGAAAGACGCCAGTTTTTCCTTGTGCACTCCGACTCCCTTTGTGAAAAACATATATCTCGGTACATACATTTTCGGCCCTCCTTATTTTAAAGTAACCAATCGGAAACAGGCGAAATATCTAAAATCAATGCCTGTTTTTGTCAATGAAATTGTTTGCAATTTATTCGCGGCAGGCGTCGAAGGCCCGGTCGAAGTCCTCGATGATGTCATCGGCCGACTCCAAGCCCACGGATAAGCGCACGAGTCGTTCGGAAATTCCAAACCTTTCCAGCTCTTCTGGGGAAAGTCCCGAGTGGGATGTCGTGACAGGTCTCGTGATCAGAGATTCCACGCCTCCCAGGCTGGGGGCCTGGATGGGAATGGTCGCGTTTTCGATGAACCGGTCTGCGGTCTCGGCGTCGCCTTTCAATTCGAAGCTGATCATGCCGGAATAGCCGTCAAGATATTTTTTCGCGTTTTTATGCCCGGGATGGTTTTCCAGGCCTGGATAATTGACCTTTTCAACAGCCGGATGACCCTCCAGGTAGGATGCGATTTTCAATGCGCTCTCGTTCTGATGCTTCATCCGCACAGCCAGGGTTTTCATTCCCCGATGCAACAGGAAACAGGCATGCGGGTCCAAAGAACCGCCGAGATGGTTTTGCAAGTGCGTAATTTTCTCCACCATATCCTTAGGGCCGATTACCGCTCCCGCCACAATGTCGGAATGGCCGTTCAGATACTTGGTGCAGGAGTGGATGGAAATATCGAACCCCCATTCGGCGGGGCGAAAGTTGACCGGGCTGGCGAAGGTGTTGTCTATGATGGATATCAGGCCGTGTTCCTTGGCGAAATCCGCCGCTTTTTTCAAATCGATCACGTCCATGAGAGGGTTGGTGATGGTTTCCACGTACAAAGCCTTCGTGTTCGGCTGCAAGGCCGCTTCCCAGGACGATGGATTGTGGCCGTCGATGAAATCGCACAGGATTCCCATCCGGGCGAAATCCTTGACGAACAGATCGAGGGTGCCGCCGTAGAGGCAGTTTTGCGCCAGTAGCCTGTCGCCGGGAGAAAGCAGGGCCAGCAGCGTGGTGGAAATGGCGGCCATGCCGCTTGCGTTCACCAGGGCGGCCTCCGCGTTTTCCAAGGCGGCGAGCTTCTCGTGGACCGCTGCGTGGTTGGGCGTGTTGCTCAACCTTATGTATTTCAGATCGTGATAGCTTCCCTGGCCCTCGTAGGCGTACGTGGAGGACTGGAACACCGGCATGCTGACAGCGCCCGCGATCAACGGGTCGGGTTCCCCCGCCTTGATCAGCTTGGTTTCTATGGAGCGATATTTTTTTTTCATTCTCTTCTCCGATCATTCTCGCTTTTTGGTTCATCGAGAATTTGTGAGGAGCGGTTAAGGTAACCAGGCCATCCTGGTCTGGCTCGTTGATACAATGCAGAAATCGATCGGTGCAACAAGCCAGACCAGGATGGTCTGGTTACCTTCGAGACACCGGGAACATCCATGATTAGAATTGCGGCCCGGCCCTGATTATTCTTGCCAAAACTCTTCGATTTTATATATAAACACCGAATAAGAAAACGAAAAAATCCATCCCCGAAAACATTAATCGATCAATCAGGAGACCGCCATGGAACGCAAATTTTTTTCCGTCTGTCTTGTTCTTGTTTTATGTCTTTACGCATTCGGCCAGGCCGATGCCATGGACTCGGGCGTTTCGGAAACGCCGGATGCGCAGGCGCGCTACATGTCCGTGGTGGAAATTTCCGAAAGAATATACGAAGGCGGCCCATCGCTCGCCGTAATCCTTTCGGAGAAGCTGGACCCGGCGAAAAGCCACGACGATTTCCTGGAAGTGTCCGTGGACGGCGCCCCCGTGCCCGGCAGCTGGATACTGAGCGACAACGGGCAAATCCTCTATTTTCCCAATGTCGAGCCCGACACGAAATACACGGTCCTGGTCCGCCGAACCATTTCCTCCCAAAGCGGCCTGAATCTGGCCGCCCACGTGGAAGAAACGCTGACGACCAAGTCCATCCAGCCGTCCTTCGGGTTCGCCGACCAAGGCGCGGTCCTGCCCGAAAGGCTCACGTCCGGCCTGCCCGTGATGACCATCAACGTGGACCAGGTCGATATCGAGTTTCTGCGGGTCAAGGACGAACACATCGTCAAGTTCATGCAAATGGCCGACATGGGCTCCTCCACGGACCGGTGGGACCTGGACCAGATGAGTTCTTACGTCGAAAGCGTCTACATGGCGAGATTCAACACCCACGGCGAAAAAAACAAGCGTTCCATCACCAACGTGGCGGTCGAGGACATCGAACAGCTCTCTCAGCCGGGGTTCTATATCGCCGTGATGCGCGCGCCGGGTCGCTTCGTCTATCGGGAACAGACCTCCTATTTTTTTGTCAGCGATATCGGCCTGCACGTTCGCAAATACGAAAACCGCATGGAAATGGTGTGTTCCTCCCTGAATACGGGCGAGGCGCTTCCCGATGTTCGTATCGTGGTCTACGACGACAAGGGAGACGTCCTGGCCCGGGGCTATTCCGACAAGGACGGCATGTTCGGTTTTTCCGGCCTGTCGAAAAATCCCTGCCTGGTGATGGCAAGATCTGAAAAGCATGTTTCTTTCGTATCCATAAAAGGGGCCGCCCTGGACTTGTCCGGGTTCACTATCGACGGACCCGTTTTCAAGCCCATGGAGATTTTCGTGTACGCGCCGCGAGACCTGTATCGTCCGGGGGAAACGGTGGATTTTTCGGCCCTGCTCAGAAACTACGACGGACGCCTGGGCGAGCCGCTTCCCATGAACGCGCGCATCAAGAGGCCCGACGGAAAGGAGGCGAGCCGTTTCACGTGGCGTCAGGAGGTGCCGGGATATTGCCATCGAGCCTTCGCTCTTCCCGACGACTCACCCACCGGAAGGTGGTCTTTGGAACTGCGCACCGACCCTGCCGATAAAAATCCGTCTCACGTGTTTTATTTCCGGGTCGAAGAGTTTCTTCCGGAACGAATGAAGCTGATCTTGGAAACGGAACAGAAAATCATTGCCCCTCGCGAAAATTTCATCGTCCAGGTATCCGGCGACTATCTCTACGGAGCGCCCGCGTCTGGCTCGCGGTTCACCGCGTCGGCCAACGTCCGGCGAAACGTCCACCCCCTGGAATCCCTGAAGGATTTTCATTTCGGCAATCCCGACGACGACATGAGGGACTCCAGAAACGATCTGATCGACGAAGCACTCGATGAAAACGGCAAGGGCTTTCTGTCGTTCCAGCCTCTGTCGGTCCCGGCCACGTCCCCCATGCGCGTGACGGTGACGGGAAACCTGTACGAATCGGGGGGAAGGCCTGTCACCCGGTCGATAAGCAGGACCCTCTGGCCCGCGCGGCAGCTGGTGGGAATTCGCCCGCTCTTCGACGACGACCGCTGTCAGGGCCAGGCCATGGTCGGGTTCGAGGCGGCCAGGACCGATCCGGACGGCAACCTCTTGCAGGCTTCCGGCCTTCAGGCCACCCTGGTCAAAGAGGACCGGGATTATTACTGGGAGTATGACGAAAACCAAGGATGGCACTGGAAATACAGCGAGGTCAACTATCCGGTCCACCGGGACGCCATTTCCATGGAACAGGGAAAAGTCGCCGAGTTTTCCATGCCTGTGGAATACGGACGATACCGGCTCGAAATTTCCGACCAGGAAACCGGGCTGGTCACGCTCTACCGTTTCTACGCGGGCTGGGGCGGCGACGAAACAGCCGACTCGTCCAGGCCCGACAAGGTCCAGCTGTCATTGGACAAGCCGGGATACCAGCCGGGAGACACGGCAGTTCTGACCATCAAGCCGCCCCACGCCGGAGACGCCATGGTGCTCGTGGAAGCCGACGAGCCGCTCTGGTACTCCCGCCTGGCCGTGCCTGCGGAGGGGATCGACATCCAAATCCCGGTCTCCGCGAACTGGGACCGCAACGACATCTATGTCACGGCCATGGTATTCAGGGGCGCGTCTTCAGAAAAAAAGATCGCGCCCAATCGCGCGGTGGGAATCGTCCATTTTCCCTTGGACCGGACCGGCCGCAAGCTGGAAGTCTCCATTGACGCTCCCGAAAGCATGGAGCCGGAAAACACCCTGAAAGCCACGGTCAAAATCGACAATCTGCCGCCCGGCCAAAGCAAGGCGGCTTACGTCACCCTTGCGGCCGTGGACGTGGGAGTGTTGAACATCACCGATTTTAAAACGCCCGACCCGTTCGAATTCTTCTTCGCCCGCAGGCGATACCAGACCGACATGTACGACCTTTACAACAAGGTGATCGAAAACATGGACGGTCCGAAAGCCACCCTGGCCTACGGCGGCGACGCCGACCTTGGCGGGTTCCGGGGAAGCAAGCGCGACAGGGCCGAAGTCAAGATCGTATCCTTGTTTTCCGGTCCGGTGGCGGTGAACGACCAAGGCGAGGCCGCCATAGAGTTCTACGTCCCGGATTTCAACGGTCGTGCTCGCCTGATGGCATTGGCATTCGCGGCCGACGACTTCGGCTCCCAAGACGCCGAGGTCGTCATCAAGGCCCCCATCGTGGCGGAACTTGCAGCTCCCCGCTTTCTGGCCGCCGGAGACAAGTCCACGGCCTCTCTGGACCTTCACAACATGAGCGGAAAGGACCGCGAGATCGTTGTCAAGGTCTCGGCCGAAGGTCCGCTGTCCATCGAAAACGGGCAATTCAGCGTCGCTTTGAAAGACAACGAAAAAACGACCGCGAGAATGCCCCTGCTGGGCACGGACAATTTCGGGGTGGGAAAAATCAACGTTTCCCTCCAAAGCGAAGAAATACAATTGTCCAGGACCTGGGAGCTTTCGGTGCGCCCGGCGCACCCCGGCATTGTCAGGTCCGAACGAAAGGTCCTACAACCCGGCGAAAAAATGGCCGTGGACCCGGCCATGGGCGATAAAATCATGGCCAACACCCTCGACGTCCACATGGCCGTGTCGCCAGATCCGCCCTTGAACCTGGCAGACATCCTGGAGAGGCTTCTCAAGTACCCCTACGGCTGCCTGGAGCAGACAGTCAGCAGGGCCTTCCCCTATCTGTATCTCGACAGCGCGGCCGCGAGCCGCCTGGGGGTCGAGGCGGTCGGGGAAGCCAAACGCCGGGAAAGCGTGGAAAAAGCCCTTGTCCGAATCGCGGGCATGCAAAAATCCGGCGGCGGCTTTTCTCTGTGGAGCAGCGACGGCCCCGAAGCCCTGTGGCTCACTCCCTACGCCGCCCATTTTCTTTTGGAAGCCAAGGAGCGGGGATTCGACGTTCCCGACACCATGTTACAGAACGCTTTGGAAAACCTGGACGACAAGCTGAAAACCACGCAACGCTTTTCCGTCAGGGTGCGGGAAAGCTCCCCCGAACTGGTCTTCGCGGACAAGGCCTATCGGGCGTACGTGCTTGCCAGGCTCAACCGCGCGCAGCTCGGAACGCTGCGAAATCTCTTCGACAACCACAGGAAGATCGTATCCACCACCCTTCCCCTCGTTCACCTGGGAATCGCGCTGCGCATGATGGGCGACATTTCCAGGGGCGACCAGGCCATCGCCGAAGGACTGGCCAAGAACCGCGAAGGGTTCTACTATATCGGAGACTACGGCAGCCGCCTGAGGGACAAGGCCATGGCCATCCACCTGCTCAAACGGCACGACATTCCGATTCCAGACATGCAGAGCCTGATCTACACACTCGACGACCTTCTTAGAAACAGAAGATACTTCAGTACGCAGGAACAAAACGCCATGTTCCTGGCCGGGTTGTCCCTGATGGACAACAAAAAGGACTGGAGCGGGGATATGGCCGTCGGCGAAAATTCGACCCCGATAGCCTCTTCGGAAAGATACGTGAAACGTTTCGACGCCCAATCCCTGGCGCAGGGCATTTGCTTTCAGAACAATTCCGAAATCCCGCTGTACGCATCGGCGCAGGTTTCGGGATACCCGCAAACCGCGCCGGAACCCGAAGAAGAACACGCCACCATCTCCAGAAGCTACTACCGGCTCGACGGACAACCCGTCGCCGACCTGAATTTCAAAACCGGCGACCTGATCGTGGCGCACCTTAGAATCGTCGGCCTGGAAGACATGGTCGACGCTCTTGTGATCGATCTGCTTCCGGCCGGTCTGGAACTGGAAAACCAGAACCTGACCCATTCGGAAAAACTCGACGACATCAAAATCCAGGGCGTGGATCTGAAAGAGGAGATGGAAAACCAGTCGATCCGCCACATGGAATTCCGGGACGACCGGTTCGTGGCGGCCATCGAACTCTACAAGGAACGCGCACACCACCTGCTGTACCTGGTGCGGGCGGTGACACCCGGAACGTACATCATGCCCGCGCCCTACCTGGAGGACATGTACCGCCCGGAAATCAGGGCCATCGGAAAGGAGAGCGGAGAGGTTTCGGTCGGGGAGTGACCGGCAACCAGTTGCGACTCGCTTGACCGCCAAGCAGCTTCCCCTCAGACAACGCCGATGGGAAGTTGCTTGCAGGGCGAAATCGTGACGCGACAGCGGCCAAACAGATCGACTCGTTCCCACGCTCCAGCGTGGGAACGCCGACCCGACGCTTCGCGTCTGCGTCTCCGCATGAACGACCATCCCTCTTTAGCGGATTGCATAAGGTTCGAAAACAAGTTTAATGCTGGTTATAACGGATTTGGGGGTGGGTGGAATGTAGGTTGGGTTGAGCATCGTCAATTGTTGGGTTTCGCTAGGGAATTCTATCAAACAAACAGAGATGGCGCGCGAAACGGTTGGGAAGCAAGCGAAACCCAACATGAAACCCGCTCAACCCAACCTACGCATTGCCGCTCCCCCAAATCCGTTGAAACCAGATTTGATTCTTGTCCTTAAACGACTTTTTCCAATGAAAAAATCCGGCTCGGAAAAAAATTCAGCTTGCTCGGAAACCCCGTCGTCCAAGATGGAAATGCCGAGCCTTCTCAGGACCGCCTGTCTTGTTGCGCCACCGCTGATCACAGTCGCGCTTGTCGTGACCGCCGCAGTCTTGAACGCGCTGTACCCGTTTTCTCTTCCTTCGCCCCGAAAAGGCGCCTGCACGGTGGTCGCCGCGCGCGACGGCACGCCGCTTCGGGCCTTTGCCGACGAAAACGGCGTCTGGCGTCATCCGGTCTCGGTCGAATCCGTTTCCCCGTTGTATCTGGAAGCCCTGATCAATTACGAAGACCGTTATTTTTATCGCCATCCGGGAGTCAACCCTTTTGCTTTGGCCCGAGCGGCCTGGCAGTGGGTTTCAAACGGAAGGATCGTATCGGGCGGCTCCACGCTGACCATGCAGGTCGCGCGCCTGGTGGCGCCACAATCCAAAACCGTCGAGGGAAAGGCCCGCCAGATGTTCCGCGCCCTGCAACTCGAATGGAACCACTCCAAAACCGAAATCCTGACATACTACTTGAACCACGCTCCCTTCGGCGGGACCGTCGAAGGTGTGCAAGCCGCCTGCTACACGTACCTGGGAAAATCCGCCCGGGAACTGAGCCACGCCGAGGCCGCCCTCATGGCGGTCCTGCCCCAAGCCCCCACCAGACTCCGCCCGGACCGCCATCCGTCGCGAGCGACAACTGCCAGAAACAAGGTTCTCGACCGCATGGCCTCGTTACAAGTCTGGCCGAAACAAACTGTGGAACAAGCCGAAATCGAAACAGTCCCCTCCCAGTACAACGCATCGCCCATGTCCGCCCCCCTTCTGGCCCGAAGGCTGAGAGACCGAATCGAACCCGGCGCCGACCGTCCCGCGACCATCGACTTTCACCTGCAAAACACCCTGGAACAAAGGCTGGCCGACTTCGCGTCGGAACTTCCCAAGCGGACCTCCTTGGCGATTCTCGTGGTGGAAAACGCCAGCCTGGCGGTTCGCGCGTATGTGGGTTCGGTGGATTTTTCGGATTCGGAGCGGTTCGGCCATGTGGACATGGTGCGTGCCATACGGTCCCCCGGATCCACCCTCAAGCCCTTCCTGTACGGGTTCGCGTTGGAGGACGGCCTGATTCATTCCCAGAGCATGCTCACCGACGCTCCGGTTTCGTTCGGCGGCTACCGTCCCGGCAATTTCACGGGGGGCTACGTGGGTCCGGTGAGCGCGGAGGAAGCACTCCAGAGAAGCTTGAACGTGCCGGCGGTGCAGCTTCTGGAGCAGCTCACCCCCGAGGCTTTCCACGCCAGGCTTCGGCGCGGCGGTCTGAGACTTCGCCTTCCCGGCGCCGCCCGCCCCAACCTGTCCGTGATTCTGGGGGGCGCGGGCGCGTCCCTAGAGTCGCTGACCGAAGCATTCACCTGCTTCGCGCGCAAAGGATTGTCGGGAAAACTTCGTTTTTTCGAAGACGAACCTCTGAAAAACCGCTATGTCACCAGCGAGTCCGCCGCGTGGGTGGTGAGGCACATCTTGGAAACCAGTCCGTCCCGCACACGGCATAACGACCTGTTCGATATTCCGGAATATCGAAAGATCGCCTGGAAGACGGGCACGTCGTACGGATTTCGCGACGCCTGGGCGATCGGGGTCAACGATTCGCACACCGTAGGCGTCTGGGTGGGCCGTCCCGACGGCACGCCCGTGCCCGGCCACTACGGCGCGATCACCGCAGCCCCTCTTCTTTTCGCCATTTTCGATTCTCTGCCGACCGGAACGTCGGGGACGGAATCTCGACGCCCGGAAAATGTCCGGGAAATGGATATCTGCTGGCCCCTGGGGCTTCCGGCCGATACCCTGGCCCAAGGCCTGTGCCACGTGAGGAAAACCGCATGGATCATCGACGGGGTCGTGCCCCCTACCCTGCCGGACAGAAACGCGAACTCGTGGGAAAGCCCTGTCCTGACGTTTTGGATCGACTCGGAAACCGGCCATCGAATTTTGCCCGGCTGCCCGGCGGAACATGGAAAAAAAGTGGAAATACCTCGGTGGCCGCTGGCTCTGGAACCTTGGTTGCCGCCGGAAATCAGAAGGAAGACGCAACCGCCACCCGTCGATCCCTCTTGCGCCTTTGTATCGGCCCAGCGTTCGGGCGCGTTGAAACTCGCCGGACTTGCCTCGGGAAACATTTTGAGAAGAGCCGGCGAAAACGGAGATGCGCCCCGGGTCGATCTATCCGTCCTGGGCGCAAAGGAAACGGTATATTGGCTGATCAACGGAGAATTGAAAAGAACGACTTCGCCCAAAGAAGTCTTCGCCCACAGGTTTCATACGCCGGGCGAATACGAAATCACCGTTTTGGACGCCAATGGAAATTTCGACCGCGTGGATATCGTGGTAACGAACTGAGCAACTGGCTTGATGAAAACGACGCCGAACACAAGCTAACAGTTCCGCCGTTCTTTGTTATCGCGTAATTCTGCGACAGTTGGTTTCAAAACGTAGGGTGGGTGGGTCGGTACCCGGGCGTTGTCGCCTGTTCGCTTTCTTTTCAAAGCGACTGGCTTCCATTCTCGCATGGGGTCCAACCCACCATTTTTTCGAGCCCCTTCGGCCCTTCTTCGGAGCAAGACGTCAAGGCTGCTCGGGGAATGGTGGGTTGGACTTCGTACCAAATCGAAAGGCGAGGGTGTAAACAAACTGTGAACCATCGCCGAACGTCACGGCATAAACCCACCCACCCTACGATCCCGAACCAGGCCCCTTTAGCTATTGCGAACAAAACCAGGCAAAGATAATACGGCAAGATACCGGGCTTTTTCATCACACGGCTTACATACAGGCCAAAACTATAGCATCAGGAAAAAGGGAAAAAATGAATGAAATGAAAATACCCACAAATAAATTCGGCAATAAGCAAGTGACCCGCGTGGGCTTGGGAGGAGAAGGCGTACTGAGGACCCACGGCAGGGGAACCGAGGCCGAAAAGGTGGTGACCGAAGCATTGGATCAAAACATCACCTATTTCGATTGCGCTCGTGTCTACGCCGACAGCGAGCTGTACTACGGCCGGGTCTGGGGGCGCGACCCGGAAAAGCGCGCCACCGTCTTCCAGGCCAGCAAATCCGCCAGTCGCGACCGCGAAGGCGCGCTGAAAGATCTGGACGAGTCCCTGCAAAGGCTCAAGACCGACTACCTGGATCTCTGGCAAATCCACGACGTGAGAACCGCCGGGGACATCGACCAGATTTCCCGGCCCGGCGGCGCTCTGGAGGCGTTCCTGGAGGCAAGGGAATCGGGAAAGGTCGGCGCGGTCGGAGTGACGGGCCATCACGATCCGGCCATCCTGGCCCGCGCCATTCGCCAATGGCCGGTGGATTCCGCCATGATGCCGGTGAACCCGGTCGAAGGCGTCCTGGCCAAAACAAGGCCCGAAGCCTTCTTGTTGTCTCCCATGACCGCCGCCATGGAAAAGGGCATTGCCGTCATCGCCATGAAGGTCTTGGGAGCGTCGCACTATCTTTTTCCCGACGGCGGCATCACGGCGCAAACCCTGATCCGGTACGCGCTGTCCTATCCGATCACCGTCGCCATCGTAGGATGTTCGACACCCGACCATGTCCGTACCCTGGCCGATATCGGAAAAACGGCAGCCCCCATGCCCGGCGAGGAACGCATCGCGCTGGAAAAAGCATTCGAGCCCCATGTTTCGAGGCTTGCTTATTATCGCGGTGTGTTGTAAAAAAAGATAAAAAAAAATCAACCTACGAGGAGATTGCATCATGAAATGCCCTGCCTGCGGAAACAACCTGGAACAGACGACCATCGAAAACATCACCCTGGATGTTTGCCGAAACGGGTGCGGCGGCATCTGGTTCGACCGCTTCGAGCTGGACAAGGTGGACGAAGCCCACGAAAGCGCCGGCCAAGCCCTCCTTGCCATCGAACTGGACCCGGACATCACGGTCGATCACGAACGGAAACGAAAATGCCCCAAGTGCGACATGCCCATGATGCGCCACTTCTACAGTCCATCCCAGAAAGTCGAGGTGGACGAATGCCCCCAATGCGCCGGCGTCTGGCTCGACGCGGGCGAGCTTCAATCCATCCGGGAACGTTCCATGTCCGAGGAACAGAGAAACGAAGCGGCCAACAAATATTTTTCCGAAATATTCGACGTCCAACTGGAGCATATGCGTTCGGAAAGCCAGGAAGAGACCGCGAAAGTTCGCAGGCTCGCGAACATGTTCAAGTACATCTGCCCGAGCTACTTCATTCCCGGCAATCAGAAATGGGGTCTGTTTTAATTCGATACCGAGAATCGCGGGAGATTTCCAAAATGGCCAAAGCGACCATTCAATGCAAGGAGGTCGGAAAAAGGGTTGTGCTGTTTCTGAACGTCTGGGAGGACGAATACACCGGACTGGAATCGTTGAAAAGCGTTCGGTGCGCACTTCAAAACGATTGCGAATTCTTCGACAGAAAAACGCTTTGCCCGTCTTTGAGAAAGGTACAGAAATACTACGAGTCCAAAAGATAGGAACTCGAAGCGGCATCTCAAACCGCAATATTGTCTGTTTCTTGTAACGGCTTTCGAAGGCGTTCGTGGAAAGAAGAAAAGGAGTGGCCGCCATGGAAAAGCCGAAAAAACTGCCGCTTGGCATTCAGTCCTTCGAGACCATCCGGGAGAACGATTTTCTTTACGCGGACAAGACCGAAATCGTCTTCAAGCTGATCGAGGAAGGCATGTTCTATTTCCTCGCCCGTCCGAGAAGGTTCGGCAAGTCTCTATTGGTCTCCACCTTGAAATGCCTCTTCGAGGGAAGAAGAGAACTCTTCGAGGGATTGTGGATCGGCCAGCGGACCGATTTCGAATGGAAAAAGCACCCGGTCGTAATTTTGGATTTCAACGGGATCAGCCACGATTCGCCCGAAAATCTCCAGACGGGTCTGGAAGAGCGCATGCAAAACATAGCGCAGACCTGGGGAATAGAGCTGAAAAGCCGCTTGCTCAAGGAAAAATTCAAGACACTGATTCTATCGCTTCGAAAAAAAGCGGGAGAGCGCGTGGTCCTTCTGGTGGACGAGTACGACAAGCCTATCATCGATCACCTCGGCAAGGGAAAAAGCGTTTTGAAAACGGCCGAGGAGAACCGGGACGTCCTTAAAAGCTTCTGGGGCGTCGTAAAAGACACCGACACGGCCCCGGACCTGCGCTTCGTTTTTTTCACCGGAGTTTCCAAGTTCAGCAGGGTTTCCATATTTTCCGAACTCAACAACCTCGACGACATCACCATGAACGACTGGTACGCAGGGTTGCCGGGAATCACGGAGGAAGAACTGGAACGTTATTTCGACGCCCATTTGGAGAAGTTCGCCGAGACCCGGAACCTGTCCAGAGAGGGGCTGGTATCGAGACTGGCGGAAGAATACGACGGATACCGGTTTTCCGAATCCGAACGCAAAGTCTACAATCCCTATTCACTGTTGAAATCCCTGAAATACATGGCTTTCGAGCCCTATTGGTTCGAAACCGGCACGCCGACCTTTCTCGCGAACCTTCTAAAGGAAAGAGAATACGATCTGGCGGGAATCGACGGCATGGAGGCATCCAAAAGCATTTTCAGCGCGTGGGACCTGGATAATCTCAAGCCCGAAGCGCTCCTTTTCCAGACCGGTTACCTGACGATCAAAGACGTCCGGGGAGAGCTTTTCAAACTGGGGTATCCCAATCGGGAGGTGAAAAGCGCCTTCCTGGAATTCCTGCTGCTTTCCTATATTTCCGATGCGCAAGGAAGCGAAGGCTCCCGGTACCGAAAACTTCGCGGACATTTGGAAAAAGAGGATTTGCGCTCCTTTTTCCAGACCGTTTCCGCCATCTTCGCCACAATACCCCATTCCCTGGAAAGCAAGCGAGACGAAGCCTATTTCCACACGCTCTTCTACCTGATGGTCTCGGCATCCTGCGCCCGAGTCCGCAACGAAGTCATGAGCAGTCGCGGACGCATCGACATGCTCGTGGAATTTCGCGACAAGATATACCTCCTGGAATTCAAATGCGGCCGAAAAGCGTCGGAGGCCATCGCCCAAATCCGGGAAAAAGGCTACGCCGAACCCCATCTCGACAGCGGCAAAAAGATCGTTCTGGTCGGTGTGAACTTCGATCCTGAAACGCGAAATATCGCGCAGTGGGAGACGGTAACTCTTAAAAGAGAAGAATGAACTTCGGCCATGACGAACGCAGGTCCCGATCAACCGCCCGAAACGAAAGACGAACCCCTGAGAAGCGTTCATACGAACAACTTCCCCGGCATTCTGAAGCGTCTCGGCATATCCCTTCTGGTCTCCACCTATCAGGCGGGAAAGCTGATCGTCGTGCGGGAGGATGACGGCGCGCTCAACACCCATTTTCGCGCTTTCAAGCAGCCGATGGGAATCGCGGCGACCGGAAACCGGCTGGCGGTGGGCTGCGCCGCAGAGGTGTGGGAACACCGGAACGTTCCGGCCGTAACCCGGAAACTGGAGCCGCCCGGAAAGCACGACGCCTTTTATCTTCCCAGGCACATGCATGTCACCGGCAATATCGACGTGCATGAGACCGCGTACGGAAGCGGCGGACGCCTGTATCTGGTCAATACCCGCTTTTCCTGCATCTGCACGCTCGATGCTGAGCACAGTTTTTCGCCGATCTGGAGACCGCCTTTCATCACGGCCTTGACCCCCGAAGACCGTTGCCATCTCAACGGGCTGGGCATGGCAGGCGGCGAGCCGAAATACGCGACCGCTCTGGGAGAAACGGACAGCAACGAGAGCTGGCGCGAAAACAAGGCCTTCGGCGGCGTTCTCATGGACGTCGAGGAAAACCGGGTCCTGATGCGAGGACTGTCCATGCCCCATTCGCCGCGTTTGCGCGACGGGCGGCTGTGGGTCCTGGAATCCGGGGAAGGGGGCCTTTGCGTGGCCGATGCCGAAAACGGGCGGCTGGAAACCTCGGCGCGACTGCCCGGATTCGCGCGGGGTCTCGATTTCTGCGGGGAGCTGGCTTTCGTCGGGCTGTCGAAGGTGCGGGATTCCGCGCTGTTCATCGGGCTTCCGCTCACGGAAAGATTGGAGGAGCGGGTCTGCGGCGTATGGGTCGTCAATACCCGCACCGGGGAGACCGTCGCGTTTCTGCGGTTCGAGGATGCGGTGCAGGAGGTGTTCGCCGTCCAGGTCCTGCCCGGAATCCGCTTTCCCGATATCGCGGACTGGGGGGACGAACGCATTTCCAACTCCTATGTAGTGCCGGACGAGGCGCTGGCAGATGTTCCCGAGTCGTTGCAATAAAAGATGAAAAATGCTGGTTAAAACGGATTTGTGGGTGGGTGGAATGTAGGTTGGGTTGAGCGTCGTCAGTTGTCGGGTTTCGCTACGGAATTTTATCAAACAAGCAGAGAAGGCGCGCGAAACGGTTGGGAAGCAAGCGAAACCCAACATGAAACCCGCTCAACCCAACCTACGCATTGCCGTTCCCCCAAATCCGTTATAACCAGGAAAAATGAAGGATCGAAACGAACTTGCCGCGCCGTGTGAGACAAGCCCGGCGCGGCACCATCCATAGCAGGGAGAAACAGCCATGAAACGAGCATTGAATTCCGCCCGAGCATTGAATTACGCCGACGCGAGTCGGCGGCTGAGCCGAATCGCACGCTTTTTGAAAAAACGGATTGCATATTACGCGAGAATTGCGCCAATATCGGCCAATCGGCGAATTGCGCAGGCTTTCCGCCTGGACAGGGCCGTATCCCTGAAAAAAATCGGGCGAACAATCCGCCGATGGCATCCGGCGAAGGGAATACTCATGCTGCGACGGGCGGCGCCGCCTCTGATCGCAGGCGGCATGCTGGCGTTCGCTCTTTCTACGACCCCGGCCCATGCCGCCACCATTGTGGTAAACAGCACGGCGGACGCGGCCGTGGTCGGCAACGGGCAATGCACATTGCGGGAAGCCCTGAACAACGCCAACGAGTCGAGCGGAGCGGACACTACGGGAGGAGACTGCGCCGCAGGCACGGGTAGCGGTCCCGACACGTTACAGATGACCGGCTTGACCGGAACGGTCGTTCTGGGGACCGATCTGCCGACGATCTTGGAAAACGTCTCCTTGCTCGGCCCCGGCGCCGCCAGTCTTGCCGTCGATGGCAACAACCACGCCGCGTTCCGAACGCAAACCGCAGCCGATATCGACCTGGAATTCGAGGGACTGACGATTTCCAACACCAGCGGCTCCGGCATCGACGCCACCGGGACCGTGACCGTGGTCGATAGCGTGGTGAGCGGCAACGGCGGCGCGACCTGCACGGGAATCTACGGCAAAGGTTCCGTGAGCGTGAGCGGTTCCACGGTTTCAGACAACGGCTTCAACGGCATTTTCACCAACGGGAATTTGACCATCCAAAATTCCACGATCACCGGAAACGGCGGTTCCGGCACCCGCGCATTGGGCAGCGCGGAAATCAGCGACTCCACGGTCACCGGAAACGTCGGAAGCGGCGTTTACTCCTATGGCGACATGACCGTCACCGACAGCACGGTGAGCGGCAACGGAGGCACGAGCTATACCGGGATCTTCAGCCACGGCATCGTGAATGTGAGCGGTTCCGAAGTATATGACAATGGCTGGCACGGCATTTACACCGACAGAAACGCGACAATCGCCAACTCCACGATCAGCGGGAACGCCAAAAACGGCGTCAGCGTCATGGGCAACGCGGACGTCAGCGGCTCCACATTGGACGGAAACGACCGCATGGGCATTTACGCCGCCGGGGACCTCAGCGTCGTCGCCAGCACGGTGAGCGGCAACGGAGGCACGAGCTATACCGGGATTACCAGCCACGGCATCGTGACAGTGACCGAATCCACGGTTTCCGGCAGCGGCTGGCACGGCATTTACACGGACGAAAGCGCGACAATCGTCAATTCCACGATCAGCGGCAACGCCAAAAACGGCGTCAGCGTCATGGGCAACGCGGACGCGAACAACTCGACGTTCGGCGATAACGGTCAGTACGGCATTTACGCCCGCGACGGCGGCACGCTGGAAAACAGCATCGTGGCGGGCAACAACGACGGCGAAGCGGATGTCTCCGGCGGATTAGGCAGCGGGGGGCACAACCTGATCGGCAACGCCGACGGTTTCGCAACCGCCGGCAGCGATCTTGCGGGGATCGATCCCAAGATCGGGCCTTTGGCCAACAACGGCGGCGACACGGCGACCCATGCCTTGCTGGAAGGCAGCCGGGCCATCGGCGGGGCGGACGACGACACGGCCACCGCGACCGACCAGCGGGGCGAACCGAAAAGGGGCGTCAGAGACATCGGCGCGTTCGAGTATCAGGGGACCAATCCGGACAATCCGCCGGACAAGGTCGGCGCAGACAGTCTTGCCGATGTCTTTGAACAGACGTTCGACGTCAATGACGGCGACACGGACCTGGCCGACTTGACGATCACCGAAGGTTCCGGTCCGGGGACCCTGACCGTGGAGCTGTTCGAAACCGGCTGCCAAGCCGCCAGCGTCGGCTTCTGCTGGGACGCTTTCGCAACCGGCGACTTCACCGGCAATCTGACGCTCTACTACGGCGGGCTGGATCTGAAAGGCATGGACGAATCCGAGCTGAAAGCGTACCACTGGAACGGCGAATCCTGGGACGATTTGGGCGGCGAAGTAAACACGCAAAACCATACCATCACCATAGCCGGCCTGACCAAGAACAACTTCTCGCCCTTCACCCTGAACACCTCGACTCCCCTGCTCGTGGAACTTGCGGATTTCTCCGCGACTTACGGAAACGACGGGACGATCCTGGCTTGGGAAACAGCCTCGGAGACCGACAACGCGGGGTTCCATATATGGCGCAGCGACGGCAAGGACAAAGAGTACGTCCGAATCACCGAGACCATGATCCCGGCTGCGGGAGACGAAGTCACCGGGGCTTCCTATTCCTACGTCGATTCGTCCGCTTCCGGAACGGGATTCCGCTACTGGCTGGAAGACTTCGATTACAGCGGAAAAAGCGACTTCCACAGCCTTTCGAGCAGATACGCGAGCCTGGGACCCGGATGGAACTTCCTCGCCGGAGACTCCTTGGCCGGGCAGTCTGCGGCTGCGGCGCTGGCCTCCATCGAGGGCAGGTACTATTCGGTCTGGGGCATGTCGAACGGGGCCTGGAAAATGTACGCGCCGGACAAGCCCGAGTTCAGCGGCCTGGAAACCTTCGAAGCAGGCGTCTCGTACTTCATCGACGTCCGAGAACCTTGCGTTCTGACGCTGCCCTGATCTTTTTCGACCCGCGCCGGGCTATAGGTCTCGCCAGCCGCAGACTGGGGTGATGAAAATGCGCCCTGTTTTGCCGCAGCAATTCCGCCAGGCTCTCGTCTTCCGCCCGGCAGGATCAGAAAACGGTTGTTGTTGGCGATCAGTTTCAAACGTCCGCATTGCTGGCGATGTCCCCATCCAATCCATTTGTCCCGAGCCTTGCATTTCAGAGCCGCCACCGAAAAGCGGAGCAACGACGTCCATTGGCCTTCCATACAGCCGACGTACCATAGCGTTTGCCCCATTTTGGACACGAATCCCAGATAGTGGTGCCTTCGCATCAGGTCGAGGAATCTGGCCTCCTCTGTCTTCAATACTGGCCGAACGATCATTTTTTTCAAGCACACGGTTACCACCTCGATTCCTATAGTTCGGCCACAGGATACGCCAAAATGGAGCGCTTTGCCAGAAATGTTTGCAACCTATTGGAATTATTATACATTTTTCAAAGAACAAACCAACCCTGGGGATTGTTATGATTCCCCTTGACAAAAATCAAGTTCCTGTCTAATATCGATTCCAATGAAGAAATCGGCTTGGACGACTTAGCCCAAAAAGCAGTCAAGGCGATACGAAGTGGCATTGAAAATCAAGTACGGCAAGGCGTCCAAGTTTAAGTGTATGAAATTATCGCGTCGGATTTCTATCGTCTACGGGAGTAAGAAGCATAAATAGCATATAAAAAACCTGTAAAAATTTTTATTGCAAGGTAATATAAGTTTCACGAGAAAAAGAAGCGGTTGTGTAACAATCGCTTCTTTTTTTTTATTCGGGACCGATGTTAGAGTTTACGCTATGGACTTTCAGATAATGTTTTTGACGGGGATGCAAGGGACCCCACTGAGCAGGGGTACCATTCGTATGTCGTCGAAAGTGGCGACCGATAAAGCGGTCCAAAAGTTTTATCTGGAAAACTGTAACACCACGAATTCGAGGAGGATCTATGCGCAGTTGGTCTTGCTGGAAATGGATCACTATAATTGCCATTGTTCTTGTTGGGTTCCGAATGCCGCCGGACACAACGGTGCTTGCTCTCGACCCGCCACCCGATTGCACGGATGCCATGGGCTGGGGAACCTGGGCGAAGGTGAATTTCAGCCCCAAGGTCGTGAACCTGGACGATACGGCGACTATCACGTTCACCATCGTCGGGGGGCCGCCAAGTGGCACCTATTGCAGTTGGGGAAGCTGGACCCAAACGGGAACAAGTGCCGTCAGCATTTACAATCCGGACCCCTCCTGTTTCGATATCGTCGATTACAGTCCAAAAGCCGACGACCTGCACACCGTCAGTGTCTCTCCAGATGGCGTTTCATGGGTGGCGCAAAACAGGGACCCCATGCCAACCTGGATCAGCGACGAGTGCTACTGTTACTATGATGGCGCAACCCATAGCATCATGAGCAAATGCCCTTCCAATCTTCTCACTTCGGGAAACTGGGAACCCGGCGCAACCTTTTCAATAGAACTCAAAGCCAAATGTTCGAGAACGGATGACGCTTGGATTGAAGCGGGACTGGGATGGCTCACGGGCGACTGGGGCATCGGCCATAGTGCGGTTGCCACAGATTACTACAAATTTGGGGGCGAGCTTGACGTACAACTTACCGCTACGCCTTCAACGCTTCCCTCGTCATCGAGCGCAGGACTTTCCGCCGGAGTCACAGAAAAGAATTCCGGTGTCAAATTGCCTCGCCAAATGGTGGAATTCTCCATGGTATCTGGAAGCGGGACGCTTCAACCCATGTCCGCCGTTACCGATGCGAGCGGTCAGGCTTTTTCCAATCTCGGTTCGGGTGGGTTTTCCGGAAATATTACAGCCCGGGCGGATGTTCCCGATGATTCCGATTCGAAGGTCATAACCTTCACAGAAGTCGAACCGGAACCAACCGATAGCGACAACAATCTTGGCGATCAGCCGGATATTCCCTACACGGGCGAACCGATCCATCCCGGGACTGGCAATCTCTATTTTTCCCAACCCCTGTTTTCTCTTCCGGGACTGCTGCTGCCCATCGAATTCGAGGTTTCATACAATTCCCGCGACAATAACAGGGACAGCGGACTCGGTTTCGGCTGGAATCACTCCTTTGATGTCTTCGTGACGCAAATAGGCGATGAGGTGACGGTAAAATGGGCGGACGGAAGGAAGGATTCCTTTAAAGATGACGGTACGGGAACGTTTTTGCCGCTGCGGAGCAAAACGTCGGTCACGTTGAACGTGCTTGATCCGGAAGGATACGAAGCAATTCTTCCCAATCAGGTTCGGTATACGTTTGACGCAAATGGCCGGCTTGTGAATATAAACGATCTGAACGACAACCAGATGCTTCTCGATCATTCAACCCGGCTTGATCGGATAACCGATCCCGTCGGCCGGCAGATCGTCTTTACCTATACCGGAGACCGAATCACTTCCATCGCAACCCCCATCGTCGCCGGACCGACGGTTGCCTTCGCTTATGACGGCAGCGGCAATCTGAGAACCATCACCGATGCCCGGCTAAATCCCTGGACGTTTACTTATGACGATGACCACCAAATGCTGACCCATGCCGACGCCCGGGGCAATACTGTCATCTCCAACACCTATGACGCCAATGGTCGCGTAATTCAGCAAGTAGACGCTTTGGGCGGAGTTTATTCGCTTGTCTATGAGGAGCAACAAAACGGGGGGATGCATACCACCATAACTTCCCCGACAGGCGACGTCGTTCAGCATTATTATGACGTGGCCATGAACATTATCAAGGTCATTGACGGCAAGGGCGGAGAAAACCTTGCGGCCTATAATCCGGATGGCCGGATGTCGGGTCGGGAAAACAAAAATGGGATGAGGGAATTCCAAATCCATGACAATGCCGGCAATCCCGTTCTCATCCAGGATACAATGGGAGGACGGACTTCGATAACGTATAACGAGTTCAATCTTCCGACCCAGGTCGTTGATTCTGCCGGCGGCATCGCCACTTTCGTATACGATGATCGCGGCAATCTCATAAACAGCACCGATCCGTTGAAAAGGGTCTGGAAAAGGACCTATGACAGCCGGGGGCTGCCCTTGACGGTCATCGATCCACGGGCGAAAACGTGGACCTTTACCTACAACAGTGCCGGGTTGCCGGCCACCAGCACTGATCCGGCGGGCAATCAAACCGCTTACACCTATAACGATGCCGGCAATCTAATCAAGGTGACCCTTCCCGGAGGCAGTTTCTATGAAATGACATATGATCCCGGAGGAAATCTTCTGACCCGAACCGATCCCATGGGGTTTGCCACCACCTTTGCTTATGATGAAAACGGCAATCCGACCTCAAGGACATTTCAACCGACAGGTGCTGTCACCACTTTTTTTTACAATGCCGCCAACCATCTGACCAAAATCGTTTCTCCCACCGGCGGTGAAACCACCTTCATGTATAACGGTTATCGTCAGATCGCCGCTATCACCGATCCCGATCAGATCACCATGCAGTTCACCCAGGACGAACTCGACAGACCCGTCACCTCTACCGGAGCCGGCGCCGCCACCACGCAGTTCGCCTATGACAACGAGGGACATCTTTTATCCAGAGTCAATCCCCTGGATGAAACGTTCACCTATAGCTATGATGTGCTGGGTCGAGTCAGCCAGACCGCCGATCCCTTGGGGGGGACTTGCGGCTTTGTTTACGACAACGCGAGCAGGCTCATATCGGCTCAAAACGAACTGGGGCATTGCGTGCTGTTCACCTATGACCTTGCAGGCCAGATGACCAAAATCGTTCTGGCGGACGAAAGAAGCTATCGGTACCACTACGATCAGGCGGGCAATATCAAGAAGCTCATCGATCCCTTGGACCGTGTATGTGCATTTGCCTACAATGACATCGATCTGCTGGAAACCGTGACCGATCCGGCAGGCAAAACCGAAACCATGACCTATGACAATCGGGGGCGGTTAACCCAAAGGAAGTTGCGCACCGGGGAGCAAATCAGCTATGTCTGGGACGATAATGGCCGCCTGAGTTCCATCACCACTCCCGGTCCCCGGACAATCGCAATGAGCTACCGTCCCGACGGCAAGCCGTTAAGTATTTCGGATTCCTCCGGCGCCATGAACATGGCCTATGACCTTGGAGGCCGGAGGACTTCTTTTACCGACAACAACGGCAAGACCGTCGCTTTCGCGTATACGCCTGGAGGTCGTGTCGATACCATTACCTACCCGAACGATCATGTGCTGCAGCATGCCTACGACACATGGGGGCGGCTGGAATCGCTGCTTGACTGGAAGGGCAACTCAACTACATTCAGCTATGACGCGGCCGATAAGCTCACCGGTGTCACTCTACCCAACGGCACCTCCACCCAATACACATATGATAAGGCTGGTCGGCTTGCCCGTCTTCGCCATTTGAAATCGGACGATACCGAGATTTACGCCCCGGAATTCACTCGTGATGCGGCAGGGCAGATCATCGGCATCACCGGTACCGCCTATACGGCGCCATCACCGGCGGAAGACAAGAACATTCAATACGGCCACGATCAAAACAACCGGCTCTTGACAACAAACAGCGACGGGATTGTTTTTGCCAACACCTTCGATGACCGGGGAAATCTCGTTTCCGGCACAAAAGGCAGCACCACAACTGTCTACACCTATGATTCGCTTAATCGGCTTCTTTCCGTCACCGACGGCGCCCACACAACCGGCTACTTATATACCGGCACAGGCATACGGATCTCAAAAACCTATGACGGCGCCACCCTGCATTATCTGAATGACGGGGCCGCCATCTATTGCACCTACACGGTTTCCGGGACAGTCGAAAATTATTTCATTCTCGCCGGCGGCGTTCTGCTCTACAGTCTCGATGAAAACGGGGCCGTTATAGTCTATCACGGGGATGAACGGGGAAACGTAGTGGCAGTCACCGACACGGCCCAGAACGTTATCGAAACCACGACATACGGACCCTATGGCGAAGAAATAAGTCATACGGGGAATCTGTCCAACCCCTTTCAGTTTATGGGCAAACTGGGTGTTTCGACCGACGAAAACGGATTGATCCATGCCCGTGCCCGATATTACGATCCTGACCTCAGGCGTTTTATCAACGAAGACCCGCTGGGAGTCCTGCAAGAGCCCAATCTGTATGCCTATGCAGGGGGTAATCCCATCAACTTTGCAGACCCATCAGGTTTATCTTATGGCACGGGCATCGATATATCCGAGGTCCCGAAGGTAGACACCTCGGTGCTGCAAAATCTTCGAAACTACTACGAAGCCAAGGGAGACCAGAAAGCCGTTGACGAACTCAACGGCCTCGATGAAAAACTGCATGCGTATGCCGTAGAGCAGGAGTCGCTCTACCAGGAGTATCTTGAACAAAAACGGCAAAAAAAGCCCGCCAAAATCACGGTCTGCACCGCGACATACAGTGAAATTAAAAATATTTCCGACCCTCTCGATATGAAACGATTCAAGATCGGCCAGGTAGCCATGGGAAAGACCTATTGGGGGGAGGGTTTACCACCCGACTACGGGCATTTCGCAGCAACCCTCGTGGATACCAAATCCAATGAAGTCGTTGCAGTCATCGATCCGATTCAGGCGGGTCTTCTGGGGTTGGGACAAATTGACCAAAAGCGAGTCACCGTATATACGCCATCCGGATGGAGCGCGGCTAAAGGATGGGCCTATGTAAAGGCGACCGATAAAATCAACGACCTCGCCACAGGCTATGAGAAATTAGTGAAAGGCCAGGACTACACCACGCCTGCAGATCTACAGAAATATTACGATATGGAACCGATTGACTGGTATCACAAACGATAGCATACCGCCAACCGGCCATTCCGGGATTCAAACCATCTGAGAAACAGTTCCATGGCCAGGATACGGTTTCTCCAAAAATATTGACATCGATGACCGCAAAGGATGTTTTCCATGAATAGAAAAATCGAGCGGCTCCCTTTACGGCAAAAGCCTGCAGCAAATTCAACCCATAGGCATTTTTTGCATTTAAGCCCTTCCCTTTTTGTCTTATTCAGCCTGATCGCCATATTCGCTGTCCTGCCACGGTGCCTTGCAGATACGGCGACCTTCAGCTATGACGTCAACGGCCGATTGACATCGGTCAATACGGGCGCCGGCCAACAGGCGACCTATTCCTATGACGGGGCGGGCAATCTTTTGACCGAGACCCATGAAAGCCCGAACAACACCGTGCACATGATCATCAGCCCGGTGGGAACAGGAAGTGTCATCGGCCCCGGTATCGCCTG
Source organism: Desulfobacterales bacterium (assembly GCA_963674505.2). Classification (GTDB taxonomy): domain Bacteria; phylum Desulfobacterota; class Desulfobacteria; order Desulfobacterales; family SKZT01. The sequence continues at coordinate 1,474,524 of CAXXIG010000001.1, read as the reverse complement.
CCCCGATGACTGCGGCCAGGCATACCCGGGCACTTTGGATATCACGTTAACGGCTGTGGCCCAAAACGGCTTCCAATTTATAGGATGGAGCGGGCAACAGGGCGGCAATGACAATCCTCTGAGCTTCCCACTTGCCGGGGATATGGCTATAACCGCCTGTTTCGGCGCAACAAACGGTGCGACAGATACCGACGGGGTGGACGACACCGATGAGATGGGGCCGGATGGAAACGATCCTGGCTTTGACGGAAATGGCGACGGCATACCTGATTATCAGCAAAGCAACGTGACTTCTCTCATGACTGAAGGCGGATATGCCACCCTGTCGGCCCCCAGCGGTTTCGGACTGACCGATGTACAGTCCTTAGACGAATATCCTTCGACGCCTCCCCCAGATGGCGTGGCGTTTCCATTCGGATTTTTTTCGTTCGGAGTCAGCCAACTGTCTTCCGGCGAATGTACCCGGTTGACCCTTCGTTTGCCGGCAGCACAGTCTCTGACAATGTACTACCAATTCGGCCCGACCCCCGACAATCCGAATCCCCATTGCTACCTGTTTGATCCGAACGCGGGTACAGGCGCCCAGATCAGCCATGACGATCAGTATTCAACCATAACCCTGGACTATTGCGACGGCCTGCGCGGCGATGACAATTCCACGCCCGACAGCGCCATTATTGCCTTCGGAGGGCCTGCGCAATGGAAAGTATATACCGTGACGGCTCAGGCCGGGACCGGCGGATCCATCTCCCCGTTATCCCAAAATGTTATTCACGGTCAATATGCCGAGTTTGAGGTTTTTAAGGATAATTCGTATGCGATAAGCTCCGCGACTGGATGTGACGGTATGTATGACTATTATTCCAACAGGTATTATACGGGTGCTGTGGTTGGCGACTGTACGGTAGAGATTGAGTTTGTTCAATTGTTGGGCTCCCTTGCCGTCGACATCACCCCGTCGGAAGCGGCAAGCATCGGTGCGAAATGGCGTCAGACCGGGACCTCGATTTGGCGCAACAGCGGAGATATCATAGAAAATCTGCCGATAGGATCTTATACCGTCGAATTCTCGGACATTCCGGAATGGGCGGAACCCGGTAACTTACAGGGATATGTCTATGATGGTTCCGTGACTACCATTGATGGTATTTACAAAGAAGAAGATATGTTATGCGAATCATTGGACAACTGCAACCTGACCTGGAAAACCGGCGGGGCCGCCTTGTGGTTCGAGCAGTCATATGACTATGTCTACGATGAAAAAGCCGCCCAAACCGGCGAAGTTCCTCCGGGAGAGAATAGCCTTCTGCAAACCAATGTAATAGGCCCCGGGACCATTCAGTTCTGCTGGAGAGCGTCTTGTTCCCAGGGAGAAGAATTTTTGGAATTTCTCATCGACGACCAGTTTCAAAACGCCATTTCAGGCCAGACGAATTGGACGCTGGTCAGCTTTGCGGTCCCGGCCGGAAATCATACCCTGCGATGGCAGTTTATTCGGTCTGGGACAGCAACAGGCGAATCGGGCTGGGCCTATGTGGATTGTGTGAGCTGGTTCGGCAGTCTTTCCAAAGGCGGCCTCATGGTTGCCATAGAGCCGGAAGCCGTTCTGTCAGCAGGGGCCAGATGGAGGCGCATCGGAACACCGACCTGGCTCAATAGCCAAGAAATGGAAAATGCCCTTATTGTCGGAGAGCATTCCATCGTTTTCAAGGATGTGGCGGGATGGGTCAGGCCGAATACCCTTGAAGTCGCTGTTTCCGAAAATCAAACCACCGAGGTTACGGCCACCTATTTGCCTCCGGGGGAGGCATCCATTTCGGGGAAAGTGTATGAGTGCGGCGAATCTACGCCGGTATCCGACAATATATGGGTTCGCCTGAGCAATAGTCCGCCCTGTCAGTATAGCAACCGAATCCAATGGGTGAAGGCCCAGGCCGATGGCGCCTATAGCTTCCAAGGCCTGCTGCCGGATACCTACTATGTATGGGCATACGCCGGAACACAATATCCTGCGGAATGGTGGGCCAATCCCTTTAGTGTCCGGACATGCGATGAAGCGGCGCCCATAATAATTAAAGGGACCGAATACGCGATCGACAAAGATTTCCAACTAGGTGATCCTGCCATGACTCTTCCGGGGGATGTGGATGGGGACGGAGATGTCGATCTGATCGATGTCATGCTGGTGATCAGGGTGCTGGCCGGAAAATATAACGGTTCGGTGAATATGGGCGCAGACTGTGACGGTGACGGCAAGGCAGCAATACCCGATGCTATCCCAATATTGAGAAAAGCGGGAGGACTTGCACCGTAAACAGCACGCATACGACACGCTTGGTCTTGCCCGAGGCGCAAAGGTCGCCAATCAAAATATCTTTGCGTGCTTTGCGTCTTTGTCCCATATAATGGGACGTTTCCATTTGATTATCATAGTAAATCTTAATTCAAGGACGAAGAAATGAAATTGTCACGACAAAATTGCGCCAGATTTCGTTTTTCCTTCGTCCCGAGTCCAATGTTTTTCATCCCTGATTTTGACGAACAAGGAAAGGTCCAGATGAGAAGAACCGGTTTGTTTGTTCAATTCCTCGTCCATCTTCGTTATTGTAAGAATACCGAAACGAGTTTAATCTTTTTTCAATTGTTTTACAAAGAATGGCCGAACCAAGGTCCCCCCTAATCCTTATAGATAATCGTCCCCACGTGCTCGCCGTTCAGGGCGGCCAAGATGTGCTCGGGGTGGTTCACGGCATCGACGATCTGAAGTTCCTTCAGACATTTGGCGCGTTGCAGAAGAGATAGAATCGGGCGCTCGATGATCAGGTCGTCCAAGTCGATCTCCAGGAGTTCCCTGGCCGATATGCGGTCGAAATATTTCAGTTTTTCCCGTTCGGATTCATCGACCTTTTTCGGGTCCTTTTCGAACAGTCCCCTTTCATCCTTGAGAAAAATCAGGGAGCGAGCGCCGATGTTTTCCGCCAGCAGGAATGCGCCGCAGTCGGTGCGGTGGGGGGGGATGGAACCGAATTCGGCCGGATGTTCGAAAAAGCCGTAAGGGGGGATTCCGTATGTGATGGGCATGTAGCCCAGGCGGCAGAACATGGTGAGCTGTTCCAGGTTGTCGCCATGGCCGATCTTGACCCCTCCGTGCTTGGCCAGAAGCACGGAAAGCATCTCGGCGTTCTGCCAGGACACCTTGTCGCCCAATTTGGACAGCACGCCCGTGGGCATACCCAGGTCCACGCCGATGTTGTAGACATGGCGCGCGCGGGTCCCTCCGCCGGTCATCAGCAGGATCTTGTGCTTGTCCTTGGCCTCGACCAAGGCGTCGAGAATCGGCATCAGCACCTTGGCCCCCCGGTCCATGATGCTCTGCCCACCGATCTTCAGAACGTTGATGTCCGGGTGCATCCGGAAATATTCCTTGGCCTCCGTCCTCGCCAGAAGGTCCTTGCTCACCAGAGATTCGCCCATCAGAGGCGTGTCGATATGCAGTCTTCCCTTTTCCCCTTCTTCCTTGATCAATTTTCCCATTTTTTACCTGCCTTTCTTTGTAACATTTTGACAATGATATCGGAAACTTGTATTATCCATTTCCATATTCGCTCCGCGAGCATCTTGTATGCGACGCAAAATCGTATCAACCCTCCAAAAAGCGAAAGGATTGCAAGATGGCCCAAAACCAAAAAGAAAACGCCAAATCGGAAAACCTGAACCCTCTCATCGCCCTATGGGAAAAAATCCCTGCGGCTATCCGCCTGCCGGTTTTCGCCGTGATCGTGATCGCGGCGCTGGTCTACGTGAAGATGGGAGGCGACGTCGTCCCGCCGGAGGGTGGTTCCAGCACGGCCGCCATGGAAGAACCGGGCCAACAATCCGAGGTCGCAAAACCGGACAGTTTCACCGGAGTGTTCGTGGAATGGCCGGAGGGCGAGATCGAAGCCTACGTCACCAATTACATTCAGGACGACCAAGTCTTGGTCAGCATGAGCAACATCTCGCCGGACAAGAAATTTTTCATCGACAAAATCCATCTCGTCTTCAAGGACCAAGGGGGCAAAGCCCTGGACGCAGGCGCCATAACGCTGGAAAAGGAACTCGGCCCCGGAGAGGGGACCGGCCTTTTCGATTTCAAGACCGACAACCAGGAAAAACTCACCAAGGACGAGCTGAACAAGAACGTCCGCACGGTGGAGGTCGTCTTGGAGATCAAAGACAAACGCGCGACAACCTCTACCATGTAAATTCCGAACTCAGCCTTCGTACAACACCGCGAGAATGGTGGCCTTGCCCTCTTTGGCCGTGATGATATGCGGCGTAGTCGAAAGATAGTAGGCGCTGTCGCCGGGAAAAAGGTCGAACGCATCCTCCCCGATCTGAAGCGACACGGTGCCGTCGAGCACGTAGATGAACTCTTCGCCCTCGTGGCAGGACCATTCCGGCTCCTCGAGGGCTTCCAGCTGCACCATCAGGGCCTCCATGTGCCGTCCGCAAACCTCGGGGGCCAGGCTCTTGTACGTGTACGCTTTCTTCTTTCCCTTTTTCGACGTGGTCCGGGAGACCGTCTTTCTCTCCCCTTTCCGGGTGATGGAATACAGGCTGCTGCCGACTCCGGAAACCAGGCGGCCGAACGCGCTGTCCAAGGCCTTGGAAAGCTTCATGGTCGTTCCCAGCTGCGGCTGGACCTCGTTTTTTTCGATCCGGGACAAAAAGTCCACCTCGAATCCGGTCATCTTGGACAGCTCCTCCAAGGTCAGCCCTTTTTCCTCGCGCAGGCGTCTGACCCGTTCTCCGATCGCCTCGACATCCTTTCCGCACTTGTCGGAGATGTCGCCCGTGAGGTCTTCGAAAAAATCCACGTTGATATGGGGTGTGTCGCCATTGTTTTGCATTCCGTACTCCTTTTTATGTCCTTTGCATCCGGATGTTCTGTCAGCCCCGGCCCGCTCTATGGACGGTACTTTTCCGGCAGCACGGCCTTTTCCGTCCAATTCTCTGGGAGCTTCTGGCCCGTTTTTTCCCCGAATTTTTCCTTCAGCTTGGGAAGCCCGGGACGCGCGAATTTCGGGTGCCCCTCCTTCAGTGTACGGCCGTTCAAGATGGCCTCGGAACGGAGCCTTCGCCCGATGGTTTTCTCCATTTTCCTGCCCAGCCACAAGATGCGGTCCACGTCGTAGCCGTGCTCGATCCCCATTTCGTCGATCTGGACCAGAGTGTCTTCCAGGGTCACCAGTCCCACGTAGCGGGGGTCCTCGTAGTAGTATTCCCCGGTCCCTTTGACCGGACAGTCGTCCAGAAAGTTTGCCGGCTGGCCGCCCAAGCCGCCCATGGTGGCCTCGAAATGGGTGATGCCCGCTTGCAACGCGGCCAGCACCGACGCGGCGGCGATGCGCTTGGTTTCGTGAAAATGTGCGATGTGAACGTCCGTGTCGGGAATTTCGTCCAGAATCATGGAGTAGTACCGGTAGACTTCGGGGGCCGAGGCGCTTCCGTCATGGTCGGCGTGCTCCACGTCGTGCGCGCCGATCTCAAGCCATCTCTTGGTGAATTCCACGGCGTCCTTCATGTCCGTGGCGCCGCCGATGGGGCTGCCCCAGATGGTGCTCACCGTGCCGCACATCATCATTCCCGCGTCGTTGCACTTTTTCGTGCAGCGCTCGGCCTCTTTCCAGTAGGCAGGAAGCGTGGTGCCGGAATTGGCGAAATGGTGCTCCTCCTCCGTGGAGACCATCATCAGAATGCGGTCCGGTCCATATCCTTTCTTCTTCAGCTCGACGGCCCGATCCACCGCAGGCTCCCGGATGGTGATCGCGGTCAGGGTGATGTCGTCGTAGTTCACGCCTTTTTTGGCGCAGCGTTTTTTGAACGAATCGCTGCGCAAATGCTTCAGCAATTCCTCCGCGTCCTCGAACTGCGGCATGAGAAAGGGATTGCCGAGGTTGGTCACCTCGATGTCCCGGCAGCCCGCGAAGATCAGCTCCTCCAGGTAGAAGATCTTCGCGCGGGTGGAAACGAACTTTTCCTCGTGCTGAAAACCGTCGCGGATGGTGATGTCCCCGATGGTCACCTTCCTGGGCATCCTGGGAAATATTTTCCAGTAATCGTATTCGGTCATGGCTTCCCCCTTCCGTTCCTTGGTTTACACTAAAATCTCAGGTTTCCGAACGACGGTTCCCCGATGGGCCTCAAAAGACTGACCTCGAACGCCATGGCGAGCCAGTCCCTGATCTCGGAAAACTTCAGTACGCGGTCGTTGAGCAGCCTCGCCCCGCAATAGAAAGGATGGGCCTCGCCATCGTACTTGTCGATCATCTCCTGGCGAAACGCCTCCTTTTCCTCCTCGCTCATGGGGTTTCCCTTGGCTTCGCGCTTTCTCTCCTCGATGGAAAGCAGCACGCCCGCGGCGCTCCTTCCGCTCATCACCGACGTGCGGGAACGCATGGTGGAAAAGAGGAAATGCGGACGGTACGCTCTTCCGCACATGCCGTAGTTGGCCGCGCCGTTGTCGGGACCGATCACCAGCTGAATTCTGGGGACCTGCGCGCAGGACACCGCGCGAACCATGTCCGCTCCGTACTTGCCGATTCCATTCTGTTCGGACTCCGAACCCACCATGTAGCCCGGCGAGTTCTGGATGAACAGCAGCGGCACCTTCTCCTGGGAACAGCGCACGATCCACTCGGTGGCCTTCCTGGCCGCCTCGATGAAGATGATTCCTACGGAATTGGCGGCGATAACGCCTATGGGCAGGCCTTTGAGCCGGATTTTTCCGGTTACGATGTTGTCCCCCCGGCCGGGCGCGTAGTTCTTCTTGTACTCGATGAAATAGCCGTCGTCCGCGATGGCTTCTACAAACGCGCGGGCGTCCACGCTCTGGTGCACGGCGGCGGGCAGCATTTCGCAGATGGATTCGGGCGACGTCAGCGGGGGCCTCTCCTCGTACCGGTGAAGCTTTAGCTCCTGGGGCGGTTCCAAAGACAGGATTTCGCGCACGATCTGAATGCCCTCCGCCTGGGTATCGCAAATATGGTCCGCTCCCCCGGACATGCCCGTATGCACCTTGGCCCCGCCAAGCTCCTCGGCCGTGATCACTTCGCCGGTGGCCATCTTCACCAGGGGAGGGCCGCCCAGAAACGAATAGGCCAGCCGGTCGATCATCACCGCCTGGCACGCCATGAACACGATGTACGCCCCGCCCGCCGTGTTTCCCCCCGTACTCAGCGTGATCTGCTTCAGCCCCATGGCCGACATCCTGGCCATGTTGTAGAACATGGAGCCGAAATGCTGGTCGTCGGGAAAGACATCGGCCTGCATGGGAAGATACGCCCCGCCGGAGTCCGCGATGTACACGCAGTTCAGACCGCAGCGCTCGGCGATGGCCTGCGCGCGCATGTGCTTTTTCAAGGTGACGGGAAAATAGGTGCCCGCCTTGACCCGGCTGTCGTTGGCCAAAATCATGGTCCAGTTGCGGTGGATCTTGCCGATTCCCGTCACGATTCCCCCGCAGGGCACGTCCTCCACGCCCGGATAGCCCATGCCGAAACCCGCGATGCGGCTCAGTTCGTAGAACGGCTCCCCCGGATCGATCAGCTCCTCGATCAGGTCCCGCACCGGCCTTTTTCCCTGTTTCGCCAGACGGTCCACCGCCTTCTGCCCCCCCGGCCACGTGGCGTAGTACACGCGCTCGTCCAGCTTCAACTCCTCGTTTTCCCAGTGGGAACGGTTTTGCGCTCTATCTTCGGACATTTTTCATCCTCGTTTTATGCGGTTGCGACGATACGATGACCAATTACAGAGGCCTGCCGACGCTGCCTATTATTTGCCCTTGAAAACAGGCTTGCGCTTTTCCCGAAACGCCTGCAAGGCCTCCATGCGATCCTCGGTGGGCACGGTCACCCAGTAGGCGTTGGACTCCAATGCCAGCCCGGTGGCGATGTCGGTCTCCATGCCGTGGTTGATGGCGTACTTGGCCTGCTCCACCGCGACGGGACCGGTCTCCTCGATCATCGAAACGATCTCGAGGCATTCCTCCACGAGCGATTCGGGCGGGCACACCGAATTGACCAGCCCGATGGCCAAGGCCTCGTCGGAGGCAACCCGCCGTCCCGTGAAGATCAATTCCTTGGCCTTGCCCACCCCGATCAGCCGGGGCAGACGCTGAGTGCCGCCCGCGCCCGGAATGATCGCAAGTCGCGTTTCGGTCAGTCCCATGGAAGCGTTTTCAGAAGCCAACCGTATGTCGCAGGCCAACGCCAGCTCCGTGCCGCCGCCTAGAGCGATTCCGTTCACCGCCGCGATCACCGGCTTGTTGAGCTGCTCGATGGCGGTGAACAAATTGCGAATGGTGAATATGAATTTTTTCACCTCCACCGGGTCCATGGCCGTGCGCTCCTTCAAGTCCGCACCCGCGCAAAAGGCTTTTTCCCCCGCGCCGGTGACGATCACCGCACGGACCCCGGAATCGAACCGCAATCTCTCCACCTCCGCAGCCAATGCATGAAGAAGCGAAAAATTCAGCGCGTTCATCACCTCGGGACGATTCAATGTCAAAATGGCCGCAGCGCCTTTCCTCTCCGCCAACAGAATCGATTCTTCCGTCATCTCGCCCTCCCCTTCAGCAACCGATGTACCTGGAAATGACGATTCGCTGGACCTCGGAGGTCCCCTCGCCGATGTCCAGGAGCTTCTGGTCGCGATAGAATCGCTCCACGTTGTATTCCTTCATCAGCCCGTAGCCCCCGTGAATCTGGACCGCGTGGTTGGCCACCCTTCCCATGAGTTCGGAACAGTAGAGCTTGGCCATGGCCGCCTCCTTGGCAAACGGTCGCTTCTTGTCCCGCAGCCAGCAGGCCTTGTACAGAAGGTTCCTGGCGCACTCGATCTCCATGGCGCTGTCAGCGAGCTTGAACGCCACCGCCTGGAACTTGCTGATGGGCTGGCCGAACTGCACGCGGCTCCTGGCGTATTTCAACGCCATCTCGTAGGCACCCTGCGCGCCGCCCAGCCCCATGGCACCGATGGAAAGCCTCCCGCCGTCCAGGGTCTGAAGCATCTGGTGGAACCCGTCCCCGCGCTTGCCCAGGATGTTCGCCTCCGGCACCCGAACGTCGTCGAAATACAATTCCGCCGTGTTCGAAGAACGCCACATCATCTTTCGATGCATGGGCACCGCCTTGAAACCGGGCGTGCCCTGCTCCACGATGAAGCACGTATACTCCTGCTTGCCGTTGGGACGCGTGCCCGTGACCGCCTGGACAGTCACGCCCATGGTCATTTCGCAAGCCGCGTTGGTGATGAAAATCTTGGAACCGTTGATGACCCACTCGTCGCCGTCCTTGACCGCCGTGGTCTTGCTGCCGCCTGCGTCCGAACCGGCCGTGGGCTCCGTCAGGCCGAACCCCCAAAGCCCCTCCCCCGCGCAGAGCTTCGGAAGGTACTTTTGTTTCTGTTCCTCGTTTCCGAAATAATAGATGGGACCGATCCCCAAGGAGTTGGCCGCCGCGATGGTCGCCGCCTGGGAACCGTCCACACGGGCGATCTCCTCCACCGCGATGATGTAGGACAGGTAATCCAATTCCTGGCCGTCGTACTTCTCGCCCACGAACATGCCGAAAAGCCCGATCTCCCCCATCTTCAAGGTCAGGTCCGGGGAAAACTCCTCCTTTTCGTCAAGCTCCATGGCCACAGGCGCGATCTCGCTCTGGGCGAACTTGCGCACCTCCTTGCGAATCATTTCCTGCTCTCTGGTTAGGTCGAAATTCACGCATTCCTCCTTTCCGCAGGACCTTGGTTGCGATCTTCCGTGGTTGTACCTTTATTTATAGACGAATATCGGGCTTTTCATTTTTTCAAGCGCCTTCCAGACGTTCTCGGCTCGACTGAACACCCGTTCAATAGGTTCATACTACCCAACCGGCCATGTTTGTCAAATGTTTTTTAAAAAATGAATCCGATTCGTTTTTTAGTGTCGCTGACAATTTCGGACCGATTTTATCGCGATTTTTCGAAAACCGATTCGGTTCATGGCATTTCGGACTTTCGCACAAAAATCAGGGGATGGAATAGAAATATCTTGACAAGCCGAAAACATCCCCTGTATTTTCGAGTGAGCGCTCGTTCACCAAACGGGAACTTGTTTGTCGAACTTTTTCACGCCGTCCCTTTCTGCAATAAATTCAAGGGGTTGGCATTCAAATGAAAGCTATGGATAAAACGACATGAAAACCAAAAGCCCTCAAAACCGATTGAAGGACGTCCCCACCCAGATCAAGAACCCGGAGTTGGTGATCAAGCGCCGCAGGCAGATCGTGGACGCGGCGGTCCATTTGTTCATCGAAAACGGCTTCCATAAGACCACGACCCGTCAGATCGCGGGAGCGGCTGGTTTTTCCATCGGGTCCCTGTACGAATACGTGGCGTCCAAGGAGGATGTTCTCTACCTGGTGTGCGACGCCATTCACCACGAGGTGGAGCGTGGCGTCAACGAGGCCTTGGCGAGGACGTCCGACGGGGAGGCGGCTTTGACGGAAATGATACGCGAGTACATCCTGGTCTGCGACCGGATGCGCGACCACCTTCTTCTCATCTACCAGGAGACCAAGTCCCTTCCCAAGCAGTGGCGCAGGCGCGTTTTGGAAAACGAGGTCCGAATCACCAACATTTTCACCAATGTACTGAAAAACATCCGAGCATCCGGGGAGATGGCCGATATGGACGACGCCACCCTGGAGCTGATCGCGCACAACATAACGGTCCTGGGGCACATGTGGACATTCCGGCGCTGGTTCCTGGACAGGAAATATTCCATAGAAGATTACGCGAAAATCCAGACGGATTTCATCCTCGGACTTTCCATCGGAAGAAAAAAAGAATAAGATAAAAAAACGCGATTCAATTCCGTTCCACAGCCCCGAACCCTGGATTTCATGCAAAGGAGGGAAGGCATGAACGAGGAAGTCGAAGTATACCGCCCGAAGAATTCCGTTCGAGTCGTGACGGCCACGTCGTTGTTCGACGGCCACGACGCTTCCATCAACATCATCCGAAGGATATTGCAGGACGCGGGAGTGGAGGTGATCCACCTGGGCCACAACCGTTCGGTGCAGGAGATCGTGGACGCCGCCGTGGAAGAAGATGTCCAGGGGGTGGGGGTCTCCAGCTACCAGGGGGGCCACGTGGAATTTTTCAAATACATGGTGGACCTTTTGCGTGAAAAGGGTGCCGGGCACATCAAGGTGTTCGGCGGCGGGGGCGGAGTGATCGTCCCCAAGGAGGTCGCCGAGCTGGAATCCTACGGCGTGGCCAAGATTTTTTCTCCCGAGGACGGCGCCAGCCTGGGGTTGCAGGGAATCATCAACCACATGGTTCGCCTGCTGGATTTCCCGACGGTGGAAGAAGACGATTTCGACGTGGACAAACTGAATTGCGGCGACCCGTTGACCTTGGCGAAGCTGATCACGTTCGTCGAGCAGAGCTACCGCACGGGCGACGAACGTCTGGGACCGCTGAAAGGACGCCTGAAAAAAAAGACAGAGGGCAAAAAAATCCCCGTGCTGGGTTTTACCGGCACGGGCGGCGCGGGCAAGTCGTCGTTGACCGACGAACTCATCCTGCGCTTTTTGCACGACGCTCCCGACGCCCACGCGGCCATCGTAAGCTGCGACCCTTCCCGAAAAAAGACCGGCGGCGCCCTGCTCGGCGACCGAATCCGCATGAACGCCATCGCAAACGGCCGTGTGTACATGCGCTCGCTTGCGACGCGACGTTCCAGCACGGAAATCCCCGAAGCCCTTCCCGACGTTCTTCTTGCGATAAAAGCCGCCGGGTTCGACCTGATCATCGCGGAAACCGCAGGCATCGGCCAGGGGGACTCGCGCATCGTCGATATCGCCGACGTCTCCATGTATGTGATGACCAGCGAATTCGGCGCGGCCTCCCAGCTGGAAAAAATCGACATGCTGGATTTCGCGGACATCGTGGCGGTGAACAAGTACGAAAAAAGGGGCGGGGAGGATGCGGTCCGGGACGTCAGAAAGCAGGTCCAGAGAAACCGCAAGGCCTGGGACAAGTCCCCCGAGGACATGCCCGTTTTCGGGACCATCGCCTCCAAATTCAACGACGACGGCGTCACCGCCCTCTACCACGCCATCCTCGACGAAATCCACGCCAAGACCGGCGTGACGTTCGAATCCAGGTACGAACGCTCGGACATCAAGACCTCTTCGTCCAAAACCATCATCATTCCTCCGGGACGGACACGGTACTTGTCGGAAATTTCGGAAACGGTCAGAAGGTACCACCGGGAAACCCAGGACCAGGCGGCCGCGCTCAGGAAAGCCTGGCACTTGGAAGAGACCGCCAAGGCCCTGGCAGGCGATTCCATGGACGCCGACACCGACAAGCTGCTGGCCCGGCTCAAGGACGAAATAAACAAGGCCAAAAAGGAGATCAAGCCGGACACCGAACAACTGTTCGAGGACTGGGAAAACCTCAAGGTCGTCTACGGCAAGGACGAATTGGTATATAAGGTCAGGGACAAGGAGATCCGCGTGCCGCTCTACACCGAGTCCCTTTGCCAGAAACGCATCCCGAAAATCGCCCTGCCCAGCTTCACCGACATGGGACGGACCTACCGGTGGCTGCGCGAAGAACACCTGCCGGGACAATTTCCCTTCACATCGGGAGTCTTTCCGCTTCGACGCATCGACGAAGACCCCACGAGAATGTTCGCCGGAGAGGGAGACCCGGCCCGCACCAACCGCCGCTTCCGCCTGCTTTCGGAAAACTACGAGGCAAAGCGCCTCTCCACGGCCTTCGACTCGGTCACCCTCTACGGGCGCGACCCGGAACTTCGACCGGACATCTATGGCAAGGTGGGCACCTCGGGCGTGAGCGTCTGCACCCTGGACGACGCCAAGGTCTTATATAGCGGTTTCGACCTGGCCTCGCCCAAAACCTCCGTCTCCATGACCATCAACGGCCCTGCCCCCATCGTCCTGGCCATGTTCCTCAACACGGCCATCGACCAGAAAATCGACCGCTTCATTGCTGAAAAGGAAAGGCGGCCGACCGAGGACGAAACCACGGAAATCCGCGCGCAGGTGCTTTCATGCGTCCGGGGCACCGTGCAGGCCGACATTTTGAAGGAGGACCAGGGCCAGAACACCTGCATCTTCTCCATCGATTTCGCTCTGAAAATGATGGGGGACATCCAGGAGTATTTCATCGAAAACAAGGTGAGAAATTTCTACTCCGTCTCCATCTCCGGCTACCACATCGCCGAAGCGGGCGCCAACCCCATATCCCAGCTGTCCTTCACCCTGGCCAACGGCTTCACGTACGTGGAATACTACCTTTCGAGAGAAATGCTCATCGACAGCTTCGGCCCCAACCTCTCCTTCTTCTTCTCCAACGGCATGGACCCGGAGTACACCTCCATCGGCAGGGTGGCGCGCCGCATCTGGTCCATCGCCATGAAGGAAAAGTACAACGCGTCGAAACGCACCCAGATGCTCAAATACCACATCCAGACCTCCGGGCGCTCCCTGCACAGCCAGGACCCCCAGTTCAACGACATCCGAACCACCCTGCAAGCTCTTTGCGCCATCTACGACAACTGCAACAGCCTGCACACCAACGCCTTCGACGAAGCCATCACCACCCCCAGCCACGAATCGGTGCGCCGCGCGCTGGCCATCCAGCTGATCATCAACCGGGAGTGGGGCCTTTCCCGCTGCGAAAACAACAACCAGGGAAGCTTCGTGGTGGAGGAACTGACCCGCCTGGTGGAAGAGTCGGTTCTGGACGAGTTCGACCGCATCACCGAACGCGGCGGCGTCCTCGGCGCCATGGAGACCGGCTACCAGAGAAGCAAAATCCAGGAAGAGTCCCTCTATTACGAAATGCTGAAGCACGCTGGCAAATTGCCCTTAATCGGCGTGAACACCTTCCGCGACATCCAAGCGTTGGACGACGATTTCATCGAGGAACTGGAGCTTTCCCGGGCCACGGAAGAAGAAAAACACTCCCAGCTTCAGCGATTAGAACAGTTCAAGAAAAGAAACAGCGACAAGGCCCCCGAAGCCCTGAAGAAACTCCAGCGAACCGCCCTGTCCGGCGGCAACATCTTCGCCGAACTCATGGAGACGGTCCGGGTTTGCAGCCTGGGGCAGATCACCCAGGCCCTGTACGACGTGGGGGGGAAATATCGGAGGAACATGTAGACGGAGAAACTTCCGAACGAAAAATGGCTTTTCAAGCCTAAATCGCCGTACCCTGCAAAGGGACCTGAAAGCGATGCTTGACAAAAAAGGATCACCTCCGAAGGGACGACCAATCCGCTTGCCGATCTTCTTCGGGGCCGACTTGGAAGGCAGGCTTGCGACAAACGAACGACACAACTCGCGACGGGCGTAAGGGACTTAATTTTCTCCTGCGTTTTCAAGCGTTGCTTTGATAAAGTTCCTCTCTTACAATACGCCTTAAAGTATCTTCCAAATCATCGTATTCCAAAGCCCGTCTAAGAGTGTCGTTGATTAATTTACCGTATTCGCTTTCCCCTGCTATAGATTTGAAATATTCAACGAGAACAGTATCAAGCTCGATAGTTACCTGCTGCTTTTTATATGCGACAGGTTTCAGGCCCACGCGAAATACTGCTCGATTTATATCCTCTTGAGTAACTTCAGGATATTCATCCTTGTCACCAGAGATTTTTGAAGAATATGATTTGCTCATTTTTTGTCGCCTTTCGCATAGAAATTACACGGATTTCATTTTCTGTTTCCGTATGCACGATAACAACTGCGCTTCCTCCAAGCAAACCAATTGTAACCCATCTTTGTTCACCGTAATCTTCACGGTCGTCCTCGAAGGTGAAAATTGGCCCGGCGAATACTTTTTCCGCTTCGGCAAAATCAAGGCCATGTCTATTCAAATTTCTTTGTCGCTTGGGTTCATGCCATGTATATCGCATGATCACATAGGACCATTCGTCTGATAATTTGTCAAGAAAAAACCGACAAGGTCACCAGTAGCATTGATTCTTTTTTGTCCATGGCAAAACTGAATAGTTACCGAACACGTTTGTCAACTTTGATCGAAAAGTTGCCGTTCATACACGACAACCCGCGCCTCGGGATGGAACCACGGCCGGGCGCGAATACGCAGGGCAGGCATTCATGTCGTCGTGCGGATGCAAGCTCCGGGACTCGCCCTCTGGCATTGATCGGCTCAGATCAGACAGCAGCAGAACGCTCTGGTCAATCCATGCCAGGGGACATATCGCTCCGCTTTCAGCAGTGCAACAGTTCGTTAACAGAACATATTACAATCAACGATGCCGAAAGGCCGCGAGCCGAAACCCGACGAGCCAGTAGCGGCCCGAGGCGTTGTATTTGAAGCGGTTGGCAGACCGGCAGTCCCCGGCGCTGCTGTCCCAAGACCCGCCGCGCAGGACCGGGGCCAAGCCTTTGGCTGTTCTATTCGGATTGACTTCTTCCATGGTGGTATACTTTTCATACCAGTCCTGACACCACTCAAACACGTTACCGTGCATGTCGTGCAAGCCCCAAGCATTGGGGTTGAAACTGGCCACGGGCACAGTACCGAATCGAGCCGTTTCTTTTTTGCATCCTGGCATGGGATAATCCCCAGAATAATTCGCCTGGCTTGTAGAGAGGCAGTTTCAGAATGAAAATGGCGTGGTCGTTCCCGCTCGAGCCGCGTACTCCCACTCCGCTTCGGTTGGTAACTGCCGCACTGGATTGAGGCTGGCCTCGGTGATGGCGGGCGGAATTTCGGGAAGGTCTCGCTGGGTGAAGATCGTGCCGGAAAAGCAGCTGTCGAAAAGGAACAGGACATGCCGGGCTTCCATCTGCCTCGTCCAGGCCATGACCTGGCTCATGTGCAGGGCCTTTCGCAAAAAGTCCTTCTCGTTCTCTTCCATTCGCGGGTCGGGGGCGTCTGCGGGAACCAAAAACCCCCTGGTCCCGTCTTCGTTCGTGTGACCGTGGCCCGCGAAAAAGAACAGCAGACGCGCGTTCTCTTCGAACCCGAACTCGTAGATGAAATTTTCGAAAGCCCCCTTCAATCCTTTCGAATCGGGGTTCATCACCGTCCGCACAGCGAACCCCTGAGATTCAAGCACCTCATTTACCTGCGCAAGCTCCGACGGGATGCTGTACAGGTCCGGCCACCCGGCCACGTAATCGCTCACCCCCACCAGCAAAGCATGGCTGGAGCGGTACAGCTCAACAACAGTCCCGTCGCTTCTGGCAACACTCACCGGCTGGATATCCCGCCCTTCCAAGGCGTTCGCCGCGTCGCCCGGCCGTAAAACGCATACGAGCATCGCCGCAGCAACCGCCAACCCGACAAACGCTTTGCCCATCTTCAATATCATTTTCTCCTCCTCTCGCACATCGAAAATTCCGCCTCGCAACAAAAAAACTTCCAAAGGCCTTATTCCCGGTTCAAATCGGGCAGCTTCCTCAGATTGACAACCTCCAGCAACTCGTTCAAATCATCGCGCTCGGACCACAGCACGCCTTTTTCCTCCATCAGATCGACGGCTTGCCGCGTGAACCCGTCGTGGGCGAAAATCCAGAGGCGAAGGCATTTCAGGTATTTTTTTTCGCGCTCCTTCAGTATTTCGCCCTGGCGAAGCAGATGCTCCACCACGTCCGGACCGACCTTTTTGCCGGTCCACCATTTGCTTTCCGCCAACCAGACCTCGGTGGCCGCTCCGCCGTATATATCCACTTCCATTTTCTTGCCCGTAGCCTTTCTGTGGCGTTGATCGATATAGAAAAAGCGGTTGGGCATCTCGATGTCGTCCGCCGAGTGGAAGTATTTTCCGGGCAGCGTTTTTCCCTGCCCGTTCCACAGGACCTGGATCATGTAGACTTCGGAGAGATAGCCCTTGTATTCGTGAAACCGTCTTTGGACGACGCTGAATTTCTGGAAAGTTCTCTCCTCGATTTCGGAGCGTTGCTGCTTTTCCACCTCGATCTGGCCCCAGACCCTTATAAACTCGTTTAAGATCGGATCGTTGATTTTGCCGAACCAGTTTCCGAAGGACTTGTATTCCAGCAAATCCCCCCTGGCCAGGCGGATCATGACCTTTTTGATCTTTTCCACGGGAACATCCACGAATTCGTGCGTTTTCAGGCCTGCCCGGATTTGTTCCAGGTCGATCTCGTCCTTATCCTGCCGGGCCGCGAGATACAGAATCCACTTGGTAATGCCGTATTCGTTGGTCCTCTCAATCCACCGTTCCACCTGGTCGCTCAGTTCCGCCCAGATGAAGCCCGAGGAGATGTCCACTGCCAAGACTTGGTTCAATGCCTGTTCGTCGTCTATGCTTCTTTTCAACTTGGTGGCTTGGCGAATCACGGCGGTGATATAGAAGGGATTGCCGCCGCACCGGTCGGAAATTACCGGGGCCATGACGCGGAAAATGTCGGCCTTGTAGTATTCGGATGCACGAAGCGCGAGTTCCTCGCCGTAATAATCCGAGAACGGTTTGATCCGGTCGCTCTCGAACCTGCCGAAAAGAGCGCCTTTTCCGAGAATCTCATCCGCCAGCATGCCCATGGCCGAGCCAGTAACGAAATGAATGCACGTCAGCGTTTCCACGGCCACCTGCATGAATCCCACCACCCTGAAATTGTGTTGCGGAAGCCATGTGTTCTGGAATTCGTCCAGAAACATGGCGATTGTGGAATCGTCCCAGTCCGACACTTTTTTGGGTAGTTCGAGCGCCCTTTGGTCGGGAAGCGTGACGCCGCCGGTTTCGATGGAAGCCAACAGGTCCAGAGCGAAGGAAAATCCTGTGGAAATCTCCATGGAACCGGAAACAAGATCTATCAGGTCCTTTCGGTTTCCGGGCCGTTCCAGAAGCTCGAGATTGTTCAGCCGAAACGCCGCGTACCAACGGACGAAATTTTCCGTGTATTTCAGACCGAATTCTTCCCTGTCGAGGCCTGCGTCCGGAAACGTGAAAAAAACTGGCACGACCGCTTTCGGGTCTTTGTGGTCCTGCTCGAAAAACAGACGGTTGACAACCCGTTTGAAGATTTCCGTTTTTCCCATTCGCCGCTGGCCCAGCAGCACGGTGGCCACGCTTCGCCTTTCGATGGCATTCAAAGCGGTTCGGTAAAGATAATCGATATGCTCCAGGCGGTCCGTGTAGACCTCGTCGGGCACCATCGTACGAATGGCCCACTTCCTGTCGTTCATAGATTCGCTCCCATTTTGCGCTTGGTCCAAAACACGTTTTCAAATCTATAGTCCGTCGCTCCGGTGATTGTCAATAACGGTCAACAAGCGAGACTTGGGGCTTGGTTCTAAATTCGGCCACCTGGATTCCGGGTCTACGCTGCATGTTCCAGTCAGGAAATTCCCGAAAAAGACGGAACCCGGCTGTTTTATCGACACCTGGGGCACATACCGCTCCACCCGGAATGACGACTGCCGGGACGATAGTCCTTGAAAATGGCCGATGTTAACCAAGCCCAAGATTTGTCTATGCATGAAAAGGACCCGGGCGTTCTTTAGCGGCCCTGAAGCCGAAAAGCCGCCAGTTTCTCCGCGAATTTTTGCGAATAGGCCAAAGCGCTGCTCTTCGTCAGGTGATATCCGTCGTTGGTTTCGTATTCCGAGCATTCGGGAGAAGGAAAATATCGATAGTCTTTCTCCGGGAAAAATCTTTTGAATTCCCTCCTGACAGTGCTTGCGCGAGGGGATCGGTACACTTCGGGGTGCATCGGCATCTCGAAAAAGGCGAATGTAGCGCCCCGGTCCGACAGCGCGGCCAAATCCGCTTTCAATTGCGCAAGCAAAGAAGCCAGCTTGTCCTTGTCGGGCGCGCGAGAGCTTTGCTGGACGGCGATTTTCAACAAGGTCTTCTTTCTTTCGATTTCATCTTTTCCACGTTCCGCCGTTTTTCCCCCGGCTTCCGAACCTTGTTTTAGGCGTTTCCGCAATACGATGTTTTCGAATTGTCCCAGTTGTTCCTCGAACGCGCTGAAAACGGATGTCGAGGACAAAAGATTTACGGGTTGATGCCTTTGTCGCAAGCCGGGCAGAATCGACCTCAGGGAGAACAACACGGGCTTGAAGAGATCTTCGAGAAAAGACTTTCCGGCTGGCCGGTCGGCGAAATTGGTTTCTATGAGAATCAGCTCCGGAACGTCCTTTCTTGCCTGTATGATTCGGATGCCGTCGTGAATGCTGCCGCCCGAAAATGAAAGGTTGACGGCGTTTTCGGGGAGCAGGTCTGCCTCCAGATGGGCGGCGAGGGAAGAACCGACGACCGCGACCTCGTTTTTCGAACCTTCGTAGATATAGTTCTGGGCCTTGATCATGTTGGATTGCCATAGGTTCTGGCTGACGGACCCGGACGGAGGAAACAGGATCAAGAGCAGGTTGTAGGCCAGAAACAGGAAAAACGAGATGCAAATCGACTTTCTTGTCATTTTCCGGATTTTCCCGATTTAAAATTGAAAATAGACGAAACTTTCGGACGAGCCGCTATTTGTTGCAATGAAAAACAGCATGGCCCCCAAGGCCGGCGCTTCGAAACGTTCGAACACGAGATCGAAACGATCCTTGATCAGATAGTAGAAATGGTACAGCGCCACGGGCAGGGAATACAATATGATGTATGCTTCCCTTGCGGCCGACGACTGAATATGCGTATTTGTGGCAATAGCCCTCAAGTAGTCGATGGCGTGGGCGAAATTTTGCAGCTTGAAAAGCAGCCATGCCGACGTTACGAAAGCAAAAACCGCAGCCATCTTGAAGCATTTCACGGCGAAATGGTCGGGAAGCCGGACCCGTTTGGAAAAAAAACGCTCGACGGCCAGGGCCGTGCCGTGGACGATCCCCCATACGGCGAAGCTCCAGGCGCCTCCGTGCCAAAGACCGCCCAGGGCCATGACGATCATAAGATTGGCGTACGTCCGCAGGTTGCCTTTGCGGTTTCCTCCGAGCGGGATGTAAAGATAGGTTTTCAGAAAGCCCGACAGCGACATATGCCACCGCCGCCAGAATTCGGAAAACGACTGCGAAATATAGGGAAAATCGAAATTGGCCTGAAGCCAGTATCCGAAAAGCCCCCCGACCCCGATGGCGATCAGGGAATACCCAGCGAAGTCGGCGAAAATCTGAATCGAATAGCCGTAGACCATCAACAAAAGCTCCGTGGAGGATTTCTCCAGAAAATAGGGATAGTCGATCCAGAACGTATAGTTTTTGAGATTGTCCGCGACCACCGATTTCAAAAAATAGCCCGTCACGACGCTTTTAAAGCAAAAATCCCACGGAACCTCGCCGAACTCTTTTTTCTCGATTTGGGGGAAGAACCTGTCCGCCTTTTCGATGGGTCCCGCCAATATTTTCGGGAAAAAGCAAAGGTATAGAAACGTGTTTTTGAAATGTTCGATCATGGACATCGGGGCCGGATGGCGACCGTCCCCGTTTCGATACGAATCCACCATAAGACTGATTCCCTGGAACGTATAGAAGGACAGCCCCACCGGCAAATAGACCCTTAGAAAAAGACCAACCATCGGGTTCTGGCGGTCGAGGAATGTCCGGGCCAGCAGGGGACTGTACTTGAAAAAAAACAAAACCGAGAGATTGAAAACGACTCCGACAGTCGCCCAAAGCAAGCGCTTTCTTCCGGCGCCCGCCATGGCATAGTAGCTTGCCAGAAAATTTATGCCTGCGGAAAACAGCAAGACCGCAAGGCATTTCAGGCTGCCCCAACCGTAGAATACGACGCTTGCAAGAATCAAGACCTCGACCTGCCTGTTTTTCAATGAAGGCAGATAATAGAGAAGCAACGCGCATAAAACGAGGAACAAAAATCCGAAGCTTGTCAGAATCATGGGCTCCGCTCGCCGAGCATCCAAAGTTTATCGCCAAGAAAAAACATGCAAGCCGTCATCGAAAGTTCGCCCCCCTTCCCACCAGCGGGGAGCCTGCGCGACTTGCGCACCCGCGTCGCGAAAACATCCGAAGCGCGAACGCAAAGCCTCTGGTTCTGTTCCAAAGGCGTTATCAGCTTTTATTTCAACTTTGCGGGGACATGTCAATTGTTTTTCACCCGGATGGAAGCCGGATGGGGTGCTTCGTTCGCACGCTCTTGGCAGGCACGCATTGCAAGACCATCCGTATCCCTTTTTGTCCGAGTAGAGACGCTCTTGACCGGCTGCGGGGCGTCGTTTATGATGGAAACGTGGATGTTAATATTGGAATAACGTACCATTGCACCGACAGCCATGAGAGAGACGAAAGTCTTGATCGAATTTGGAACAAAAAAATATTCCGGTAAAAAGGATCGAAAATCGACAAATGAAAAAAATCCCCTATGGCATATCCAGCTACGGGACCATTCGGCAGGATGATTGCTATTACGTAGACAAAACGCATTTCATCCCCGAACTCGAGGACGCCGGAAGGTTTCTGTTTTTGATTCGCCCCCGGCGTTTCGGAAAATCCTCCCTGCTGACGCTGCTGGAAAGCTATTACGATATTGCGGGAAAAAAGCAATTCGACTTTCTGTTCAACGGGACCCATATCGGCGAAAATCCCACGCCGGAGAAGAATGTCCATCTGATCCTCAGCTTCAATTTCTCCCAAGTGAATCCGGATTTGGATAAAATCGAAGAATCTTTCAACGGACACGCCGACAATCGTTTCTTCGTGTTCGGAAAGAAATACCGCGAATATCTGGACGACGATTATTTCGAAATGATGGCCAAACACCGTCAGTCCCATCAAAAACTCGAATTTCTCTTGAATTACGTATCTTTCAAGGGACTGAAGGTCTATGTTTTCATCGACGAATACGACAACTTCACCAATACGATTCTCAGCGCCGAGGGATCGGAAGGATATCATAAGCTGACCAATGGCGCCGGTTTTTTCCGTTTCTTTTTTTCGATCTTAAAAGGAGCGACGGATCAGCCGGAATCCGGGATCGCCCGGATGTTCATCACCGGCGTGTCTCCTGTCACAATGGACGATGTGACCAGCGGATTCAACATCGGCACGAACATCAGCCTGGAGCCGGAGTTCAATGGATTGCTGGGCATGACGGGCAAAGACGTGCACGATATCTTCGAACATTACAAAATCCCCGACAACCTCGCGGAGCTGGTTTCCGAGTGGTACGGGAAATACCTTTTCGCCGAGGATGCGGACGACCAGATGTTCAATCCGGATATGATCTTGTATTTTACAAAACACTACGTCAAATCCGAAAAGCCCCCTCGGAACATGATCGATCAGAATGTCCGCATCGATTACGCCAAACTCCGCCATCTCATGATCCTGGACAATCGTTTGAACGGCAATTTCGGATATTTGGAGGACATCGTCGAAAACCAGGGGACTGCGGCAGCGAAAATAGCGGAAAGCTTTCCGGTCTCCCGCCTGGCAAAACCTTCCAATTTCATATCCCTTCTTTACTATTTCGGATTGTTGAGCCACTCTCGAAGCGGAAATCTGCGCGTGCCGAATCAAACCGTCAGAAAGCTCCTGTACGAATATTTGCGCGAAGGCTACGAGGATGCGGGCATGTTCCGGCTCGATTTCTGGCATTTCGGCAATCTGATTCGAAACATGGCTTACAAAGGCGAATGGGAACCGGTGTTTCGATTCCTGGCGGATGAAATTAAAAAACAGACTTCGATCCGGGATTATCTAAACGGCGAAAAAGTGGTGCAAACCTTTTTTCTGGCGTATCTGAACGTGTCCGATTTTTTTATCGTCCGTTCCGAAAAAGAAATGGGCAAAGGATTTTGCGATCTCTTCATGGAACCATTTGCCGAAAAGTACCCGGATATCGAATACGCTTTCCTGATCGAATTGAAATACGTTTCCAGGGCCGGTTTTTCGGAAGCCGAAACGGAAAAACAACTCGCGAACGCGCGTGAACAGCTGTCGAAATATGCCAGGGATGAACGAGTGACCGGTGGAGGAACAAAATGGAGGATAAAACGATTGGCCTTGGTATTTGCCGGTTGGGAGCTGATGGAAATGCGGCTGGTTTGAATGGGGACCGGAAAGGAGAGAATCATGGAAACCGTGTCCAAGTACCGGAAACAGGACCTGTTAGAAACCGACGGGATATGTTCGGTCTGCGGCAAGCAGGCCGTTTTTTCATCAATCAAACCCGGATACAGCCTTCGCGAGACGCGATGTTCGGTTTGCGGAGCGCCAAGGCGCACAAGGGATGTGGCCCGAATCCTGGCAAGGTTGGCTGCCGGGCCGGATGCGCGGCTGTTGCCCCATGCCCTGCAGTCTCTGGCGCGGGCGCGCATTTTCGAGGCCCAGGCCAAGGGACCGCTTCACGACCAGTTGGCCGCGCTTCCCGGGTATGTCTGCTCGGAGTACATCCCGGAGACTGTGGCGCCGGGAGGCGTCGCCCCGGACGGTGTTCGCTGCGAGGATTTGGAGCATCTCACTTTTGCCGATGGCGCCTTCGACTACGTCATCACCCAGGACGTGCTGGAACATGTGGCCGATCCGTGGCGGGCATTCGACGAGATCTGGCGAGTACTGGCCCCGGGCGGAAGGCACGTGTTCACCGTGCCCGTCCACGAGGGCCATGCCACCACGCCTCGGGTGCGTTTCGACGCCTCCGGCCGGCATGATCTTCTGCCGCCGGTGCATCATGGCGATCCGATCCGCCAGGGCGGGTCGCTTGTAATCACGGATTTCGGGAACGACCTGCGGGCCTTGCTGACCGACCGGGGACAGCCCACCACGATGGCTCTCCACGTGGCCTTCTACAAGCCTTCGCAGATGCCTGGAATCATCGCGGGAGACGTTCACTCCCAGTACGAGCAAGCCTATAAACGCGGGGAAAAGGCCGGCTTTCTGCTCTACAATTCCGTGGTGTTTGCGACCGAAAAGCCTTCCTGATTCAAATTGAGTCAGAGAAGCCACCGTTTCAGGACGGGGCCTTTTTCAAAAGTCCGTTGCATTTTCGTTGACAAAAACCAAGCCCCTTTTTAATCTCGCAGCCATAATGCCAATTTTTTCCGCGACATAGCGTCTTGCCTGGCAGTTCGTTTCCATATCGACGTGAGCCTAAGACAAGGCAAGAACCTATATACTTTGTCGCGGACATCGAACCGGGGAACAAAAAAATATGATCGAAAAAATCATTGTTCGATCCTTCAAATCGATCATCGACCAAGAGATTCCGACCGGTCGTTTCAATGTTTTCATCGGCGGAAACGGGAGCGGAAAAAGCAACATCCTGGAGGCCATAGGAATTCTCTCCGCAGCCGCGTCAGGAAGGGTCGATGACGAATCCATCCAAAGACGAGGCGTGCGGCCGGGAACTCCAAGGCTTTACAAATCCGCTTTCGACAAACGAATAAGGCCTCACATCTATTTCGAAGCGCAGTCCGAAGAAGCGAAATACTGCGTATCTCTGAACAATGCCTTGGAAAAGCCCAGACCGGCTTGGTGGTTCAAGAGCGAAAAGCTGACTTGCGCCGACGAGACCGTCGCGACCAGGGGGCCTCGAACATTGACGAAAAACAGGGAGCAGGGCATAGCCGCCTTGCAACTGGTAACACTCGACGAGAGCAACCCGGCGACCCTTCTCTTGGATATTTTGAAAAATTATGCGGTTTTCACTCCGAATACGCCGGTATTGCGAGGCATTGCGCCGGACAAACACAATCGAGAACCCGTGGGATTATCCGGCGGCGGTTTGCCGGGAGCGCTCAGGGAACTCCGAAAACTTTCCAGAGAAAACGAAGATATGGAAGATGCGCTCGAAGATGTTTTGGGTCTTATAGACTGGGTGGACGATTTCGATACCATTGCCGAACCCGGTCCCATCTTGTCGGCTTCGGTGAGCAGAACCGAACGCGTAATCAGGTTTACCGACCGGTATATGAGATCCGGCAAAAACAAGTTGACCGCTTTCGACGCGAGCGAGGGAGTGCTTTACGTGCTTTTCGCCGCCGTTTTGGCGCTGCTGCCAACTTCACCCAAGTGCCTTGCGATCGACAATGTCGATAAAGCTTTAAATCCCAGAATCGTCAAGGAATTGACACGCTTGCTTTGTCGATGGCTGACGATTGAAAGCCAGGAGCGGCAATTTTTCGTCACCGCGCACAATCCTGCGGTATTGGACGGACTCGACATCGGCGACGACCGTGTCAGGCTTTTCGCGGTCGATAGAAACAATCTCGGCCATACGACCGTAAATAGGATTCAACCCGATGAAAGGCTTTTAAATCTAGGCAGGGAAAAAGGATGGCCCTTGTCCCGTCTTTGGGTCATGGGGCATCTGGGCGGAGTACCGAATGTCTGAAATCAGGATAGGAGTGGCAGCCGAGGGCCCCACGGATATCGTCGTGATCCAAGCCGCCTTGGATAAAATCATAGATGGTCCGTTTGTACTCACGCAATTGCAGCCGGAAACAAGCGAAAGCCTCGCGGACAATCTTTTCGGACGAAGAGGTACGGGATGGGGCGGCGTCTATCAATGGTGTCGTCAAGTAGTTTCCATGGACGCCAGTATTTTCGACAATCCCTCGCTTGTGACTTTTGATGCTATTATCGTGCATGTCTATGCGGATGTCGGAAGGCAAAACTACGCGCAAGCCAACATTCAGAACCCTCCGAAAAAAGATTTACCTTGCAACCTTCCATGCCCGCCGGCGAGCGACACAGTTCGAAATTTGGAAACAGTTGTTCTTGGCTGGTTGAACTTGGAAAATGGACGAATAGAACGTCTTATCCTGTGCATACCGTCTCAAAGCATCGAATCTTGGATCGGGGTCGCAAAATACGGAAAGGCCGCCCCGGATATCTTAGAGGAGATAGAATGCGATCTGCAATTTGAAAGATTTCTCGCCGCCAAACCCGCAAAAGAGCGAATAATACGAATAAGAAACGGAAAAGCTAAAAAATTGAAAAAGAAATACGAGGAAAACATGCACTTAGTACGGGACAACTGGGAGTTTGTCGAACAAAATTGCCCTCAAGCCTTGATTTTCAGAAACAGATTGGAAATCCTTTTGTCTGCAAGACCGTAACAACCTAAAAACCGAGATTGTTACTCGATGATAAAGTTTTTTTCGTCATTCCCCCGGAAGCTTCGAATCCGTGCGCTTCTTGGGATCTCCTGGATTCCGGGTCTCCGCTTCGCTGCGCCCGTAATGACGGTCGCGTCGGTCCGGTCGGCGGGAAAAACTTGATCATCGCGTATTAAGATAAAAAAATGATAACCAGGAAAGCATCGTCATCACGAACGGCTGTTTTTCTCGCAAATTCCAGCATTGCGCAGGAACCTTTGCGAACCAATCCGCTTAATGGGCGATCCGCTGAAAAAGCGCCGAAAACCCGGATCGTCCAATTCTATCAAATCGCCCAACCTGGGGGCGATCAGCCCCGGTCGAGGAATCAATCCCGGTTCCGTGGTTTGCGGTGCGAACCGGTTCCAAGGGCACGCGGACAGGCATTCGTCGCAACCGTACACCCGGTTTCCGATGGCCACGTGGAACGCTTCCGGAATCTCTCCCTTGTGTTCGATGGTCAGATAGGAGATGCAGCGCCTGGGATCCAGCTTGCCAGGCGACGTGATCGCTCCGGTGGGACACGCGGACATGCATCTGTCGCACGAGCCGCAGCGGTCCTTTGCCGGTTCGTCGGGCTCGAGTTCCAAGTCCGTGAAGACTTCTCCCAGAAACAGCCATGAGCCGAACTTGCGGGAGACGATGTTGCCGTGTTTTCCGAACCATCCGATCCCGGATTGCGATGCCAGGGCTTTTTCCAGGACCGGGGCCGTGTCCACGAAAATTTTCACCTGGCATTCCCAGCGTTTCACCATCCACGACGCCAGCTGTTTGAGCCGTTTTTTCACGATGTCGTGGTAGTCGCGGTTCTGGGCGTATACCGATATGCGGGCGATCTCCGGATTTTCCGTCCCGGCTGGCCGGACTGCGGGGGCGTAGTTCAATCCCAGGACCACGACGCTTTTCACATCCGGCCATAACACCTTCGGGTCCATCCGGACATGGGCGTTTTTCGCCATCCACGACATGTCCCCGTATTCGCGGTTCGAGATGTATTCCCGAAGCCTGTCGCGGTCCCTTTCGTCTATTCGGGGAGGAGCGAAACCCACAGCATCGAACCCGAGGGCCATGGCTTTTTCCCGGATTGTCCGCTTGTTTTCCATGGGCGAATCACAAGGAGTCGATATCGCCCGAACGATAGTCCGACTCGAATTGTTCCGCAAAGGCCGAGAGCCGTCCCCCCCGAATGGCTTCTCGCAGGCTTTCTGTAAGCTGCTGATAGAAATGGAGGTTGTGCCAGGTCAGCAATACGGCGGCCAGGATTTCCCTGGCTTTGAAAACATGATGCAGATAGGCGCGGCTGTAGTTGGCGCAGGCGTAGCAGGAGCATCGGTCGTCTAAGGGACGGGGGTCGTCGCGATGCCTCGCGTTGTTCAAGTTGACCGGCCCGAGCCTGGTGAACGCCTGACCGTTGCGGCCCGACCGGGTGGGCAGGACGCAGTCGAACATGTCGATTCCCCGAACGACGGCGCCGACGATATCCAGGGGCTTTCCGACGCCCATGAGATACCGTGGCCTGTCTTCGGGAAGGTGTGGCGTGGTGGTGTCCAGGGTTTGAAACATCAGGGTCCGGCCCTCGCCCACCGCAAGCCCTCCCACGGCATAGCCGTCGAAGCCGATCGCTTTCAGAGTTTGCGCCGATTCGGCCCGCAGGTCGGGAAAGACGCTTCCCTGGACAATGCCGAACAGCCCGAACCCCGGTCGCTCTAGGAAAGCCTCTTTCGAACGCTTCGCCCAGCGCATGGAAAGACGCATGGATTCCGCAGCGGTCTTTTCATCCGCAGGATAGGGAGTGCATTCGTCGAAGCTCATGGTGATGTCCGCCCCCAGGAGGCGCTGTATTTCGATGGACCGCTCGGGAGTGAGGTCGTGCCGGCTGCCGTCGATGTGGGACTGGAACGTCACGCCCTGCTCGGTGATTTTGCGCAGCTTCGCCAGGGACATGACCTGGTAGCCCCCGGAGTCCGTCAAAATCGGACCGTCCCAGTTCATGAACCGGTGCACGCCGCCCAGCCGATGAATCCGCTCCGCCGTGGGGCGCAGCATCAAATGATAGGTGTTGGACAAAATAATGCTGGCGCCGGTGGCTTTCACGGCCTCCGGGGTCATGGCTTTCACCGTCGCGGCAGTGCCCACCGGCATGAAAACCGGGGTTTCGACTACGCCGTGAGCCGTGCGAAGACATCCGGCCCTGGCGCGGCCGTCCGTCGCCTCCACCTCAAATGCAAAGGAACAATCGGAATTCATCGTCATTTCCAGCCGTTTCGTTTCAGCAAGCAGCAATCGCCGTAGGAGTAGAAGCGATATTTTTCGCCGATCGCGTGTTCATAGGCCGCCTTCATCCTGTCGATTCCCGAAAAGGCGCAGACCAGCATGAAAAGCGTGGAGCGGGGCAGGTGAAAGTTGGTCAGAAGCATGTCCGCCGCCTTAAACCGAAACCCCGGGGTGATGAACAGGTCGGTGTCCCCGCAAAACGGCGCGAGCCGTCCGTCCTCCCTGGCGGAGGATTCCAGCAGGCGCAGGACTGTCGTGCCAATGGCGATGATGCGGCCGCCGTTAACCTTGGCCTCGTTGATTCGGTCGGCGGTCGCGGCGTCGAGGCATCCCCACTCGCTGTGCATCTTGTGGTCTCGCGTGTCCTGCACCTTGACCGGCAGAAAGGTCCCCGCGCCCACGTGAAGGGTCAGCGTCGCGAACAGGACCCCTTTCTTTTCCAGTGCATCCAGCAATTCTCTGGTGAAATGAAGCCCTGCCGTGGGCGCCGCCACGGCCCCGTCGCGCCTGGCATACACCGTCTGATAGTCGGCACGATCGTTGTTCGGCGTTTCGGGTGTTCTCTTGATATAGGGGGGCAGCGGCATGACGCCGAGTTGTTCGAGCTTCGCGAAAAAATCGGGACCCTCGCAATTGAACTCCAGCAATACCTCTCCGCCGTCCCTTTTTTCCAAGACCGTTGCAGCCATGTCCCCGCCAAACCGGATATCGTCCCCGGGCTTGAGCCTGCGCGCCCGCTTGGCAAACGCAAGCCATCGGCTCAGGCTCTCCTGCTTGTGCAGGGTGACCTCCACGCCGGCCTCGCCGCGCTTTCCGAAAATGCGGGCGGGGATCACGCGGGTGTCGTTTCCAATAAGGATGTCTCCGGCTTTCAGCAAATCCGGCAAGTCCCGGACCCCGCCGTCCCGGATATCGTCGCCTGTCAAATCCAGCAGCCGGGACGAATCGCGCGGCGTGGCCGGATGGTCGGCGATCAATTCGCGCGGAAGGTCGTAATCGAAAAGGTCTACTTCCATATTGGTCGAACTCGCTATTCTTCGGTTGCCGCGAACCGTTTGTCCGGCGTCATGTAGATCATCGGAAGGCTGATCAGGGAGATTCCGTATTTCACCAGAAGATTCATCAGGAAAATTTCTCCCACCACGCTCCAGGGAAGCGCCAGCGCGAAAGCGCCCAGGGAAAAGATGGCGTTGTCGATGGGGATGCTCACGCTATTGCTGGAAAGGACCCTCGCCCATTGATGGCGGGTCGTGATCCTGGTTACGAACCACTCGTAGATCTCCGTGTCCACCAGCTCGCTGACCACTTCGGCGACAATGGACGCGATGACAATTCTCCAGACCGGCGCGAGTATGGCGGAAAATTCCGCGCCAAGGTTCCAGGAAGGGTCGCTGGGGACCACGGCGCAAAGCAAAAGATAGCCGGCCATGAACAGATTGACGCCCCCCGCGAGAATGATCAGGGTCTGCGCGTTCTTTTTTCCGGCCGACTTGTGAATGAGGTCCCGCAGGGTAAACGTGATGGGGTAGATGAAAGTCCCCATATCCACGGAAAGCCCCGCCACGACCCCGATTTTCAAACTGGCGATATCCGACAGCATCTGCGCCGCGACATAGGCGGCGATGCTGACGAGGGCGATTCTTGAAATCGCGGACATTTGGCAAATCCTCCTTGAACAAAATCGGATAAGGATATCAGAAGAAGCGCCGACTGGCAACCGGAAAATTTCGACCCGCGTCGATGGCGCCCATTTGTCAGAGAAACGATTCCGGAGTCCCGATAGCGCCGCCTTCCACGGCGACGCGTTGTCCGGTGCTCTGCCATTTTGAAATGCGAACTCACAAGGCGGCGCTACCAAGAGGGTTTGTTTCTGATTATAACGGATTTGGGAGATTAGATATCTTCGTGCTCTTCGTGCTCTTCGTGCTCTTCGTGCTCTTCGTGGTTGAGAATCGGGGCGTTTTTAACCACGAAGAGCACGAAGAACACGAAGAACACGAAGGACGACTGATCTTAAACATTATGCCCCTCCATTATAATTCGATGATCAAGTTTTTTTCAGTCATTCCGGGCGGAGATTGCGGAAACCCTGAATCCAGGCGACGATCAAAACTGTTGGATGAAAACCGGCCGAGTTAAAACCAATCACCCAATCCCTTACCAAGGTTATCCGAATTTGGTCCCTTTTGGTTTGTCAAAGGCGATAATAATGATATACTCCGTGTACCCATTCACCATCGCTAAAACCATGCAAAAGGGGGATTCCATGCCAAAGAAAGCATTCTCGTCGAAAACGTCACAGCATCCCGGACGCTTCGTTTCGTATCTTTCATTTTGTCTCCTCATCATTTTCACGCCATTGGTCTCAAATCCGGCCCTCGGGGCCAGGCACACTCTCGTGGAATTCGGCGACAGCCTGGAGACGACCAGCACGCCATACACCGACTGGGACGAGGTTTTGTGGCACTCCACCTATACCCGGTTCGTCGATGCCGACGGCGCCCCCGCCCACGACGGAATCGCGGAGACCAGCTCCACTCCGGACCGGGAGTCGTCCTATTTCGGCGTTCGCGGGACCGCCCCGGTCGACTTCCAGCCGGGCATGAAAATCATCGCAACCTTCTATAACAATTCCGCCGAGGAACAATATTTCGGATGCCGGGTCAGCTTCGAAGACCCGGACAATCCAGACCCGTCCCAATCCTCCTTGCCCTGGCGCACCATGGTTTCGGCGGACGAAACCGACACGCCGTATCTTGCCGTCGTTTCCGCCAACAGCCTCGCGGAAATGCAATTTTACATCACGGACGCCGACATGGTCTCCTCGCCCGACACTCCGGCTGCCGCAGGCAATCGCTATCTGGTGAATATCAACCTCGCCTATGCCGACCCGAACAACGATGCCATCGTACTGACCAAAATCGAATGGTCGGACGACGCGGACATCACGCCGCCCTCCGTGCCCCAGGATCTGACAGCGCAAATGGTTTCCACGTCCGCCGGAGTCGGCGCAAGCGTCGTGAAACTCACCTGGTCGCCCTGCACGGACCCCGGAACCAACGCCACCGGTCTCCGCGCCTATCTCATTTACCGAAACGGCGCGCTTTACGACATGGTCACCCGCGCCATGGCGGACCACCTGGGTTCGAACCTCCACTGGCTCGACATCGAGGCCGCGCCCTCCTCCTCGTATACATACGCCGTTTCCGCCATCGACGACGCTCCTTTCGGCATGTATCCCATCGTGGACCACCCGGACAGGCGACGGGGAAACGAGAGCGCCCTCTCCGACCCGGTCGCGGTCAATACGCCGTCCTGGCAGGCTTCGGATGTGATCAATCCCTTTGACGCCATGGACTACCAGGGGGCGTTCCGTCTTCCTGACGACGACGGCATGGGAGAGGAATGGGCCTATGCCCATCGCGGCCTGACCTTCTATCCCGGCGGCAACAGCGGGTACAATCCGGCCTCCGAACTTCCCGGATCGCTATTCGCGGTGAAACTGAACGACGAAATCGGCGAAATCAGCATTCCCATCCCGGTGGATTCGGACAATGCCGGAGATTTGCCCCGGGCGACCACCCTGCAAGACCCGGTGGATCTGTGGCCCGAAATTTACTCGGGAAGCTCCACTCCCGAGGGCGGGGCGGACAAAACCCTGGCCATCGGCTACCATCCCGCCGCCAACGGTATCGACGAGCAGATCTATTACACCGTGAGCAACTACTACGGCACCGACCCGGACGCTCCCTGCATGGGAAGGTTCGACCTGGATTTGACAGAAGGCGTCGGGGCCTGGCACGTGGGTGCAGCGCCACCGAACAACGTGTTTCCCGGCCTGATCTCCGCAATCATGTTTTCCGCCCCGGAAACCTGGGCCGCGACGCACACCGGAGGCCGTTCCCTGATCGTGGGAAACACCTACATTTCCGGAAGCAGCGTGCCGTCCAACGGCCCCAGCCTCTACGCGGTCGCGCCGTGGGAAACCGGCGCCCTGCCCGCCAACGGCGGATACACAAACGCCGTGGAACTTCTCAAGTACGGAGCAAGCGAGGACTACGAACATCGAAGCATCAACTACTCCTGGGACGAATTCGGCCAGGGCGGCGCATGGCTGACCACCGGAAGCCAAAGCGCCGTTGCCATATCCTATCGCCGCAGCGTGGGGGATACCTGGTACGGCTACGACAACGGCGTTCAAAACTGCGAGTACGACATCCCCGAGCCACCCTTCGGAAGCCACGGCACCGGCGCCACGGACTGGGAGGCCAGCCTCCTGTTCTACAACCCGGCCGACCTCGAGGATGTGGCGTCGGGAGCCATGGACAGCTGGGACCCGCTTCCCTACGCATGCTACAACATGGCCCCCTTTTCCCTCGTGGAAAACGGCGGCGCCCGCGCCGGGGCCATCGCCTACGACAGCAATAACGGCTACATCTACTTTATCGATCACAACGGAGACCCCGGCTATGAATACGGCTACAGCATCATCCACGCCTGGAGAATCATGGAAAAAATCGGCTACGTCTGTTCCACCGCAGACTGCGACTGCAACGGCAACCAGCCCTGCGCGACGAGCATCACCCAGGCCGCAGCGACTTTCGACCCCGGCACTGTCATCCGCGTCGCCGAGGGAACCTACGAGGAAAACGTGACCATCGGCCGCGACGTGGTGGTCCAGCTGTGCTGGAACAGCGACTATTCGGCTATGGGGACCTCGGCTGTCGAGCTGACCGGCCCCTAAAGATTCCAGAGGCTATCCTTGTCCACAGCCCAAAAAGCACATGAGCAATTGTATTCTGCCGACTTCACCATCCAAAATGAGCTTCTTGTTCAGCATGAAGGTACCACACGGTCAGCCCACCGTGAAAAATCCGAATGACGCTTCCCAAACGTTTTGCATGAGTATCAAACTGCCGATGACGAATAAAGCGACGAATAAAGCTGGCAACCTCATATCTCCCAATATCAAGATACACAAGACAGTACTTAGAATGACAAAGATTCCGCTGATAAAAATCACTGTCACGTGTAAAAAATACAGGACGGTTTAATTTGTGTAAAAGCGGAATGATTTCTTCATCCTGCATTCCTTTCCACCCCATATCATCACCGATTTGATGAACTGCAATCTTACACGTTTTTAGCAGCTGTTTTTGGTCGCTTAGTATATTCTCGTCCAAGATATTCATAGAGTCGATTCTAAAGTGAACTCATCAACATGATTCAGGAATGCCTTACGTGACAATCTTAGCGCCTCCGCAATTGCTTCTTTGGAAATGCTGTTATGCCACCCTTCGATGATGCTTTCCCATGCCAGACCTTCTTCGATCTGTTCCAGCACATCAGAAACCATTATACGTGTTCCCTTAAAAGTTGGTTTCCCATGACAAATTTTCGGATCCGCAACGATGTAACGTCCCATAATCATAGATTTCATTTTCAAAACTCCCAAAGTGACTTATTATCTTTTACAGAGATTCTAAAAGAGTGTTACCCGATGATCAAGTTTTTCCGCCGACCGGATCGAGGCGACCGTCATTCCGGGCGCAGCGCAGCGGAGACCCGGAATCCAGGAGATCCGCAGACGCGCCTGGATTCGAAGCTTTCGGGGGAATGACGAAAAAAAACTTGATCATCGAGTGTTACCCTTAAATTAAAGTTCTTTCCTTGCAAATAATCATCAAGCCTGCCAACCTGCTCGCGGTACCGTGCTATAAAACTATAAGAGCGACAAGCAGTACGTCGATTTCATTCATATCCTTGAGTCCTCTTTCGTTCCGGGTTGCCAACCAGTAATTCATTGGATCCGTATATCTTTACAAAAAACATGAACTCCGACAAATAAACCAAACTCGCTTCTTTCCAACGTATGCGAAATTCATTCGCAATCATTATATTCGAAACGCAAAATGGAAGCAAGGTCAATTCCAACGCGAACGAAACGAAATGTCAGGGAGAGGGGTGTCGGAAAGAATCGTCCGGGGCAGGGGTGAAATCAGCGACGGTAAAGGGAGCGGGTAAGATCTGTGGATTGATGAAAATAAGAAAATATGATTGAGGAAACAAACGAGTGGGGAGACTCCCTCGGCCGATTGGCAGCGGCATCCGGTCTTGGCGCAAAGTTGAAAGCCTACTGAGAAATAGAATGCTCATGGTCACCACAAATAAGGCAACGTTTGATACTAACAATCAGCCATGGAAACCCAGGGCAGTGCCTGGCTCTCGTGCGCTGAAGCCGTCCACAAGCGAATATGGGGCCAACAGAAACTATTTTTCGCAAAGCGTAGCGGAGTGAGAATCCAGTGAAGTCTTTTGTCGGTCATCTTTTTACAGCTGCGCTTTCATCAAATGGCCGAAACGGCCAACCATGAGCCTGTCTGCTCGATCTTTGAAGAATCTCGAATTGATTTCTTCAGGTCCCATATCTTCGACATTCTTGAAACCGATAGATTTCAGATCCGTTGCCAGCGAGCCTTGATCCAAAAATCCCACCCAGGGTTCTCCAGCAAGCCGCAGCCTGCGGGCCAGCATCCGGAAAACCAATCGACGCAAAAACGTCTGCGACGAAGGAGGAACCACATAATCAAAGACAATTGCGCTGCCTGGAGGTGCTGACGAGGAGATGGTTTCCATCGTCGCCATGATCGTTTCCCTAGTCAGATACATTGTCACGCCGAGCCATGAGAAAAAGGACGGTTCGTCCGTCCTGAACCCGGCTTCACGCAATTGGCCTGCCAATGGCTGGCTTTCAAAGTCAATGGGAGCAAAGATCAAAGAATCCGGTATGGGTATTTGGGCCGCATCAAGCTGCCTGCGCTTCCATTCCTGGGTAGCTGGATAATCGACTTCGAATACATTCAAACCGGCAGACGAGAACGGATTGCGATATGCAAATGTGTCGAGTCCTGCGCCGAGAACAACATACTGCCGGACGCCTCGCTTGATCGCTGCGGAAAGCTCGTCTTCCGCAAATCTGCTGCGTGCAACGACAATAGCTCGAAGATAGCGATGCAATCTTGTTCTGAATTTTAGCATTTCCGAATGAATTTCGGAATAGCCCCGGGGTCCGACAATTTTCAACGCTATCGGATCTTCGAACACCTTGGGGGTGTCGAGAACCTGATGCGCCGCCCGCATAATCGCGACTCTATATGCGGTTAGACTGGGATTGTTTTGTTTCATGTATTGCTCCAGCCGATTGGCATGCTCAGACAATGAATAATCCGGACCGTATACCATCAATAGCTCCATGATATACAACAAATAGGCCGCACTCGCATTATTCCCGGCAAATGCAAAGTTCTGATTAGAACGGATGGGCTTGTTTTAAGGTCGGCCAATCCCTGGAGTGTTTTCAGAGCGAAGCGAGAAGAAGATAGGACCAATGGGACAAATAGGACGTATAGCCTGCCGAGTTTGCAACCAAGGGAGGCTTGGAACCTGGCAGCCCCGGACAGCTCCGTGGTGGTAGCGATTATCGACGACGGGGTTGACCTGACCCATTCGGACCTGAACCTGACAACCGGGTACGACCCTTGGGGCGCCGAGGGCGGGGATGCCCGTGGCGACCACGGCACTGCATGCGCCGGGGAAGCGGGAGCGATTTTGAACAACAGCATAGGCGTGGCGGGAACAGCGCCCAATGTCAGCATCATGCCTGTATACTATGGTGCCTCCACCTACGAGCACGCCGCAGCCATCGATTTGGCGATAGACAATGGCGCGGATATTTTAAGCAATTCCTGGGGATGGGTGGGAGCGCCTTCGTCGTTGATCACAGCTGCGATCAACGACGCGATCGACGACGGAAAAATCGTTTTGTCCACCGCAGGAAACGGGCCGGACCGGTCGCCCTGGACATATCAAGTCGGCTATCCTGGCGGGCTCTCATCGAGCACGGACCTCATCTGCGTAGGCGCGTCCAGCCCGACGGACGAACACAAGAGCTCGTCCAGCAGCGACGGAATTTTCAACTGGGGCTCCGGCTATTTTGCGACCTCCGTCGCCCAAGGAGACCCGTTCGACGGCGACGGCCCCGACGTGGTCGCCCCCGGCACGTGGAGCTACACCACCGACCGGCAGGGTGAAGACGGCTACAACTACGGAACGCCTGATTTGAGCAACCCGGACTACACCCATAATTTCCAGGGGACCTCCTCGTCATGTCCCAAAGTCGCCGGTATCGCCGCGCTCCTGCTTTCGGCCAATCCCGGCCTGAATTCGGGCCAGGTGAAACGCATCTTGAAAAACACGGCCGACGATATCGAAGATCCGGGCGCGGACGACAAGACCGGCGCCGGACGGGTCAACGCCTGGCGGGCGGTAAGAAGCCTGTCCACCGCAGACGAGCATTCGACGCCCCGGAGCGACCGGCTTCTTCCCATCTCGAACGATTCCGAGGAAGAGAAGATGAGCGTCCTGAAATTCAGGATCTCCGACCATGGGCAGGACTCGCTCTCGATCCCTGTCGATCCAGCGACGGTCGAAATCGGCGGCACAGGCGGCGAGGCGGCAAACGACATCGCCTGGGCGGAATTGGCAGGCAATGGCATCCGCATAGCCTTGGCATCGTCCATCACGAACGACGCTCTTGTCTTCGGCGTCGCTCCCAACGCGGACAACGCGGCGGCTCTGTTCGAAATAGCGGACGGATCGTTCGCGGAATTTGCGATCAGCATCTATTTGAACGCCGTCCTGGCTGCCAATGTCGGGGATACAGGAACTATATTTTTCAACCTGTTGGATGGCGGCCTTGTATCTGGGAAACAGGGCTTGGTCCTTATTTCGGCCACACCTCCGCAAAATGCGGACGCGAAGCGTCCTGGTATTCATTCCAACGCGAAGCGTTGGAACGAGGAGGTGAGGGGGCATGGCCAAAATGTAAACCAAGCCCGGGGAACAAATCATGTTTGTTAGTATCCCAAGAAAAATCTTTTTCATGTTTCTGTCGGTTATAACCGCTGCTCTGCCGGAGATTTTGTATGCGACGACCTATTATGTGGCTCCCGACGGAAACGATGAGAATCCAGGGACGATAGAGGCTCCGTTTGCCACGGTGAAAAAGGCCCATGACAATGAGGCACTGCAGCCGGGAGATGTGATTTACTTGAGGGGCGGAACCTACCACCCGACCGAACAAACGGTTTTCGATAAGACGGGAAACGCGGACGATTATCTTACGCTGAGATGCTATCCGGGCGAGGTCCCGGCAATAGATGGAAAGAACATACCCGAGGGAGACATCAACCACGCATCGACTCCAACCTGGTATTTTCATAATGCCGGATACTGGAAGGTCATGGGACCGATCCATCTGACCAATGGCAGGGGAGCGGGAGTGTTCATCGAGGGCGGCCAGTTTATCGAATTCGATCTGGTCGAGAGCAGCTATAACGGCAAACGGGCGGCGAGGGCCGGTCACGGCTTCTTCCTTTACTCGAGTGCCACCGGCGATATCCTGTTTAACAACTGCGACAGCCACCACAACGCCAACCATCTCTGGAAAACCGGCGAAGATCAGCTGGCCAACCAGTACCAGCACGGCGACGGCTGGCGGATCTTTGACGGGACAAACATCAGTCTGGTCGGATGCAGGGCTTGGCATAATTTGGACGACGGGTACGATTTCACCCAGGCCGGCGACAGCGTGGAAATGATCGAGTGCTGGGCCGCCTACTCCGGAATCGACGATGCGCAGGGATCCATCACGGGCATTCCCGACAACCCGATGCCCAGGTGGGAGGGCGACGGCATCAAGCTCGGATATGGAGACGATACCGCACAACACCGCGCGATACGGTGCTTGTCCTGGAACAACCACTGCCATGGCTGGACCGTGCGGGGAGGCCCATACGAAATATACAACTCAGCCGCCTACAACAATGCGGAAGAGGCGTTTTCGGGCATTGACAACATGTCCAACATACGTCGCAATACCTACGGGTTCCTCAACCGGTTGGGCGACGGCGGGGGTGCGGATGATTATTCCGGCATTTCAGTATCCGAGTGCGATTTCATCAGCCTGGACGATTCCGGAATGCTCGGCCCCCGAAAAGCGGACGGCGGATTGCCGGAACCCGATTTCCTGAAGCCTGCCAATGGCGGCAATCTTGTCGATGCCGGAGTAGATGTCGGTATTTCGTATAAGGGCAGCGCGCCCGATATCGGTCCATTCGAGTATGCAAACGCTGATTCGACAAATTCATGGACTGGTTGCGATACGGATTGGAACAATGCGATCAACTGGTCCGACGGCGCCATCCCGGACGCGACGGTCGATGTTTTCATACCGAAATCTCCCGTCGGGGGCTTTTTCCCGACAATCTACAATCACATATCGGCACAGGCCAAGAACCTGACTACGGAAGGCGGATTGTTGATCATAGAATCGACTATGATCACAATTGGCGGTCAATAAGGGGATTTTTCTTTCCCGGTTCCGGTTCACACACTATCCAACCATTCATTTAGCATCGGAGACAACCTCGTCTCTCCGATAAATTTTCCCAACATGTAGTAGGCATAAATCAGCTCCTGCTGGTATTTAAGCTTGACTGTGCCGTTTTGGGGAAATCTCTTTAATTGAGTGGTATCTTTCTGTGTTTTTTCCAAAAACTCCAATATCGACCGATGCTTTCCCGATTGTTCAAGAAAACTGTAAAACGCAGTTACGTTTTCCTGAGTGGGCTTTATCAGCCATACCGAGGCAAACTTGGCCCCGTTTCGGCCAATGTCGGATTTGGTAATAATGTTTTTTTCATCAGCGCCACCCCGATGGGGTTCCACCAACCTGCCGATGTCGATATCGACATCAAATAGCCTTTTGACTTGCATTGCCGACTTTTCCAGATCGCCGAATTTCAGCTTGGCGTCGCTGGCTATTTGCGACAGAATAATCAAATCAACACCACGTTCGACCAAGGGAATCAGGCCGATATTGTCGGTCTTGCCGCCATCGGACAGTACATACTTCTTCCGGATGCCTTCCATTTTCTTCCCATGCCTCCTCAGTCGCAAATGGAGTGAAAACACCTTGGCAACCAACCCGCCGGAGGACCACATGGCATGCGAAAGAGTCAACTCATGTTGGGAATCGGGAAGGTACTTTCTGATCTCAATGTCGATATCCACTGCCTCTTGAAGATCGAGGACAAAGCCTTTTTCGGGCGGGTTTTCCCAATGCAAGGGTCGCAGATATCTTCTGAAAAAGCCGCAAGGGGTTTCCAGGCTGTCGCAGTCCGCAATCGCAGAAACACTTAACGGCGTCATTTCAAAAGGAAAATTCTCAACCGATTTTTTGCCGATTATCGTATTGGAATGCGTGGATAAAAAAATGGGAAAAGGCCTGTCTGCAAGCGGACTGTTTTGATGGCGAAGCTCCCCCATTTTCAGATCATTCCTCCGCAAATAGTTATCAATGATCTGATCCTGCCAATCCTTGCTTCCCCAAATCTCCGACTGCTTTCGGGGAAGAATACTTTCCAAATCTTTGCACCCCTCATCAGAGGGTCCATCTTCGACTATCGAGTCCAAGCAATTGAAAAACACGTCGTCCGGTTCTTTGGCGGCTATATATGCGCCATTGGCCCAGGAGCCCCCCGACACGGAAGCGATATAGTCAATTTCACACAGAAGCACCCCGCCTTTGCGATTTGTCGCTTTATGCAGCCCGGAGAGCAGCCCCAGCTGGAATGCCGACGATTTGATTCCGCCCCCCGACAATCCAAGTCCAATCAAGCGATGCGGGATGTGTCCACCCAGTGGCTTGACCGTAACGTGCTTCTTTCTGCGCGCCTCTATAATCTGAAACTCCTTTTCAAAGCACTCTTCGCGGTTCTCTATACGAGCCTTGGAACTCTCCATGATAAAATATCCTTCATGCGTCTTGGTTTCGCATGCGCCAACCAGGGGCGGGTTGGCACAAAAGCCGACAATTAAAATAGCGGCGCATAAACCATGGAGATAATATCGTCTGTATAGCATTTCTTTATCCTCAAGCCGGATTTTTTTACGGTTCGTGTTGGCCTTCTGAAACGACCATATGGCAATAGCGTAAAAAGGAAACTTGCTTTTTGTCAACAAAAATGCAACGGGGGCTTGATTTCTATTTCGGCCAAGCCCCCGTTTCCGAACCACTTGAATTTCCATCATTAATTCGGTAAGGAGAATTGTCATGGCGGAAGTTGCAACATTCATGTTAATTCCATCCAAGGCTTGCCAGGCTGCCTGCCAGTACTGTTTCGGCCCGAGGCATGGCGGGGCGATGGAGCTTTCGGAAGCTTCGCGTGCGATCACATGGATGGAACGTATGGTTTCTCCGCCGAACCCGATACAGGTCGTCTTTCATGGCGGAGAACCATTGCTGGCGGGTTCGAAATGGTTCGAACACGTTCTGTCGGAGCTTTTTCTCCGTTTCGGCAACAGGCTTCGGACGAGTGTGCAAAGCAATCTCTGGCTGCTCGACGACCATTTCTGCGAACTCTTCAGGCGCTATGGCGTTCAAATCGGCACGAGCCTGGACGGTCCCCAAGAAATCAACGACGCCCAACGGGGAAAGGGATATTTCGACAAGACCATGAAGGGGATTTTTCTTTCCCGTAGGCACGGTATGGAGCCGGGTGTCGTTTGTACATTCACACCTTCGTCGGCATCCCGCATGGAAGAGGTCCTTGCTTTTTTCAGCGAACTCGGACTTTCGCTGAACGTGCATACGGTTGTTGATCACAGAGGAAACGACGGATGCCGAAACAACTGGCAAAAAGAATTTATCCCAAGACTGCTGAACGCCTATAGCCGCCTCCTTGGGCAGCTTCGGATCGACAATCTGGATGCCGCGTTGATGATCGTCGGAGGCGGCAGGGCTCGAATCTGCACATACGATTGCAGATTCGGATCGTTTTTTGCGGTCGCGCCCGGAGGACATATCTATCCCTGCAACCGGTTTGTCGGACAACCCCGGTGGGTTCTCGGATCCATAGACGCCATGCCGGATGTCGAAGACCTTGGCGCATCCGACGCCGGTAAGGCCTTTTTCGCCATTCGCCGGACCATTGCAGAACACTGTTCCGGCTGTTCTTGCGAATCCTTGTGCAATGGCGGCTGCACATGGCAGGCCGATCTGACAGCCGAAAAGCGCGATCCCGAATGCCCTGCCCATTTTTTGTTGTTTACCAGCCTGCAACAACTGAGTATCGACGCGCTGCTGAATGAAAAGAACCTGAATCGAGTATTGTCGGATTCGAAATCGCGCGACATATTCGATACTCCCCTGCTGCAGATTCAGTCGGGTATGGAACATCCGATGGAAACGTTCGCCAAGGCGCGGCGAGTCCTCGGCGCTGCGGCACTTGGCGTCTGCCATGATCCCGACGAAGCAATTTCCCGGCTGCAACGCGTCGGAATCGTCAAAAGGCCGGAAGAAGCTCAGCAAAACATATGGAGGCTTTACGCCGATCTCGCAAATCCCGTTTCAGGGTTCGGAAACCTCTATCTGCATATCACGGACGCATGCAACCTGCATTGTTCCCATTGCTATACGCCGGCAAATCCAAAGCCGGTTCATGTTCCGGTTCGGGTCCTTTGCAGACTGATTGACGAAGCCATGGATTTCGGATTTGCCAAGGTGGTACTGACAGGCGGCGAACCAACATTGCATCCGGATCTTCCGGAATTGCTCGAACACCTGGTCGGTCCCCCTATCCCCCGAAAAACCCGGTTGATACTTAGAAGCAATCTGATCGCTTCGCTGGATCGAAACACCGTTTC
Source organism: Desulfobacterales bacterium (assembly GCA_963674505.2). Taxonomy (GTDB): domain Bacteria; phylum Desulfobacterota; class Desulfobacteria; order Desulfobacterales; family SKZT01. The sequence continues at coordinate 1,432,369 of CAXXIG010000001.1, read as the reverse complement.
CGCCCTGGATTCTTCCATAGACGAACTGAGGGTCAGCCTGGACGGAGACATGGAGACGCACGATAGGAGGCGAGGCTTGGGAAGCTGGAACCGGACCATGGAAAACCTTCGAAAGATCATTCCGAAATTGAACCGCTGCATCGTCTCCCTCGCAGCGACGACGGATGGATCGCCATCGGGAATCGCTGCCGCCGAAGCCGTGCAAAACCAAGCACGGGAACTCGGAATCGGCTTTCGTGTCAGCCCGCTCCTTCCATTGGGTCGTTTCGCCGATGCGAATTTGGACCCGGACCCTCACCCGTTCCGAGAAAAGGGATATCTTCCAAGACCCGCGGCAAGCTGCGGGATCGGCGCCCATGTGTCGATAACCGCCGATGGCCGTGCATATCCGTGCCATGCCTTGACCCGGGACCGTTTTTTTCTCGGAAACGCGTTTTCAGGCCTTGCTTCCATTTTGGAATCGGATAAAATGCATGATCTCCGGATGCATACGGTAGATACGAACCTTCGATGCCGCAGGTGCGCCGTTCGTTATCTATGCGGCGGGGTCTGCCGCGCCTGGACACTTGGAGACGAGGGGTTGGACGCGCCGGTCCCGGATTGCCGAACGGCGCATGCACGGGCGAGAAACGCCCTTTTCCGAGCGCTTGAAGTGCTCGAAATACCCGTAAATCTATGGATAAAGGCGGGGCTTCCCCTCCCCGACCGCCCGCCGGAGGTGAATTGATGGCACTTTTTTTCAAGCCGAATATCCAAAAATTGCTGAGGAAAAAGAAATCCCGGAAACTGGCGAAGGTCCTTCTCCGATACCGAGACGATGAAATTCGTAATGAAGCGGCAAAGGCGCTCGTCGAACTGAAAGACCCGGAATCGGCGCCTCTTTTGAACGATCTCTTCGACAAAGCGAAAAATCGGGAAGAAAAAAACACGGTCCTCCGCGTTCTGCTCGAAATGGGAGCGGAAAACGCAGACGCCCTGTTTCAATCCGAAGTCGAAAAAAATGCGCCCGAAGAACGACCGGATATCTATTCCTGCGCGGAAAATCTCCCGGATATCACCGCGATCCGCCTCCTTTCTCCCTGGCTGAAAAAAGATACGAAAAATTATCCTCTCATAGCCCGAATTCTGCTCAACCTGGGAGACGCTTCCGCCGTCGATCCGCTGTTGACCAACGGTCCGCCCAAGCGATGCGCCGTCCTCGCCAGGCTGATCGCGGCAATGGGCGAACCGGGAGCGGCTTTGCTGGCGAGGCGGGTGCGAGAACTTCCGGCGGAAAAACGGGACCCGGAACAGGCGAAAGTCCATGCCGGACAATTGATTCCTTTTCTCGCGCCCTGCCTTTTTACATTTTCATCTTCCATGCGCGTTCCTTTGCTCCTGTTTCTCCTCTCCTTGGGAAAAAAAAGCGGGACCCTTGCAATCGACCACTTCTTTTTCAAGTCATTTACGGGAGGAGCGGTCGATGTGCTTCACGCTCTGGCGAATCAAAAAAGACTTCCGAGTCGATCCGTCGCATGGGTGAAAAAAGGGCTTTCATCCGAAAGCGAGGAAATACGGATTGCCGCGATCGGTGCGGCACGGGTGTTTCCTCCGGGATATTTCAACAAATTGCTGATCAAGATCTTGAAAGGAGCGGACAAGGGGTCTTCCAGCTGGACGACAAGGTGCTCCCCCTCGAAAAGCAACCTGAAAATAATCGAAGCGCTCTGTTTTTTCCCGGATGCCGGCGCTCTGGAAGTTCTGGGAGACATTCTCGATGCGTACAGCGAATACAGCCCCAACAATAAAGCGCTCGGCCAGCACATGCTTTCGCTATTGCCGAAAAGCCAACCTTGCGTTTCGGAACTTCTCTTGAACAAAATGGACTCCCCCCATGACACGTTGCGGATTCCCGCGCGGGAAATGGCCATTGTAAAAGATCCGAAACGAATTGTTCCGATTCTGGTAAAAGACCTTTCCCGCGCAGATGAAAACCGGAGGAACGAGGCGATCCGCTTTCTGGAGGAAATGAAATGGCGGCCGGAGACCGATCGGGAAAAAAGCTGGTGGGCGGCGGCGCATAAAAAGTGGGACGACGTGGCTTCTTTCGGCAAAACGGCGATTCCGGTATTCGAGTGGATGCTGGAAAACGGCATACTTCTGGAACAAACAAGCGGGGCGTTGCATCGATTGAATCATGTCCCGGACAGGCCGGATCTGGCGGTGGTTTTCCATATCGCCTGTCGCGACCGAAACGCCCTTGTCCGCATGGGATCGGAAATTTTCCCCCATATCATGAACGCAGTCGAAAGGTTTTCAAATCAGCTGCGAAACTCCGCTCTGGAAACGGCGATCAGCGCCATTGAATGTTTTAATTCCCTCGAACCGGAGAGCTTGGATCGGATGGTCCGGTTTCTTGAAAATACGATTCGGAAAAACGACAACCTTCGGCCAAGCTCCGATCTCGTTTGCCGGACATTCGACATTTTCATCCGGAACGATGAAAACAAGAGCGCGGAAACCCTTTCCCAATGGCTTCGGCGCGAAATCGACCAAGGACACAGGACCTCTTTCAGGAACAGACCATTGACGGACAACGCGAATGTTCTCGAGCATATCCTGATGTCTCCGTTCTGGAAAGGAGAGACCCTGATTCCGATCCTTTTCGACATGTTCGCGGATACGGAACTGCGAAAATCGGCAGTTCTGGTGCTCCTTTCCCTGGCGACAGATCATTCGGACAGCCTGTTTCGGCGGCTGCTTGACGATCTGGACAGCGGAAACCACGAATTGCGCAAATCACGGGCGGAATTATTGCGCGACCTGTCGGCATCTGGTTTTTTCAATCCATCCCAATGGAAGCTTCTGGAAGAAATCCGGGAAAAAATCTCGGTGAACCATAAAGATTTCGGGACTGATCGCGCCCACCGAGATTGCCGGGAAAAAGACGGATGGTGCATTTATCATACCGACGAGGCGGGAAGCAGCCATACGGACAAAGGCATCGGCGTGATGCTTCCAAAAGAGAGCCCTGCCCTGCGGTTGTATGGATTGGCTATCAAAAACGGACCTTCCGTTCAATCCTGGGGAATGGATCCCGGATTGCCGATCGACGATCTTGTCCATGCCATGTCCGATGCGTCCGCAAAGTCCGATAATGTGCTTTCCGAGGCAATGCGATCCCGGGACTGGCGGCGACGAGCCGTCGCGGCGCAGGCGCTCGCCCACTATCACGGAAAACATCCGCGCATGAATCTGCTGAACCTGTTGGAAGACAAGTACGCGCCCGTTCGTCTGGAAGCGATTCGAACCGTTTCCCGGCTACAGATTCGGGAAGCGCTCCCGATATTGAAAATATGTCTTGACGATCCCAATGCCCGAGTCGTCGAAGCTTCGGCAAGAGCGATGCAATCCATGGGATGGAAGCCGGAGTCCGGGGAGGACATCGATTATTGGGCAAGAGCGCTGGAAAGCCCCGACCCGCTCCGGCGGATCGAAGCGATCCGGAAACTTGCCACATTCAATACGCCTGTATCGAAAAAAGCGATTTTCGCCATGCTGGACGACCAGGAAGAATCGGTCCGCAGGACCGCTGCAAGACAGCTGGCGGATACAGGATGGGAACCGGATAGAGGATCTCCCGAACACGCCCTCTTCCTGGCGGATACCCAACAATGGGGACGGCTGCGGGGCCTGGAGGAAAACGGGGAGCAGCTCTTTTCGGAAACCCTTTCCAATCCCCCGGAAGACCTGGATTTGACCGGGTTTATTGCAGCGTTGGTCAAACTTCCTTCCCGAAAGGGAGAACGAATGCTCGCCGAAAAAATCGAATCGGGGCGGGACCGGGAATTCGCCGCAAAATTACTCGAAACATGGAACGAACACGAAGTTCCGCCCAAGGGGACCCTGGAAACATTTCTGGGACATAAGGATGTCGCCATCCGTTCGGCCGCCGCCGCCATTGCCTTCGCAAATATCCAGAAATATGGCGAAGAGCTTCTTTCTCGTTTTTTTCATCGGGAAAACGAACCCGGCGTTATCGTTTCCATGCTTGAAACCATGGCCGAAAAAAGAACCATTTGTTGCTCCCTGGACCTTCTTGAAATTGCCGGCGTATGCGATGCGCTGGACCATATCCTCCGAGATACGCCCAAAGACAGGGACAGCAGGCTGGCAACGTTTCGCCGACAGGTCGATATCGGACGATATCCGGCGGTCATCGGGCCCCAGGCGAAAGCGTTTGTCTTCAAATCCGACGAAACCAGGGCGACTTTGGCCGGCTTGCTCAACAGTATTCGGCATGTCTTTCTCAAAGGAGAGCAGGGAAATAAAATCCTGACGGATGCTTTGCAGACGAACGATACCGACGTGTTTCCATTTAAAAAAGGAGCGCTTTCCATCATCCAGGGAATGCCGGACGGACCGGTACTCGCCGATCTGCTCCAATCCGTCCTGATCCATATAACATACCTGGCCGATACCGTATTCGAAAAAGTAGACAAAGGGACGGCATCCTGCGCTTGCGATGCAGTGCTTTCATCGCCCGACGCAAAACCGGATGCAAGGCAAAAAGCCGCAGCCATTCTAAAACGTATCGGCAGATTTCCCCAAAATCGGATAGCAACCATCCACTATCACCTGGCTCGGAAGGAATGGGGCAGAGCGGCAAAGTTTGGCGAAGAGGCCATCGACCCCATGGTGGCCGTGCTGACAGGCGGGGAAAATTTCGACCGCGACGCGCTCGTTCAAATCGCCGGGAATCTGGCGTCGGTCGACCACCCTCGGACGTTTGAATCGCTGAAACAGATGTTGCTCAATTACAGACCGGGCACGTCCCAGGCGGTCGCCCGGACAATGCCGCGCTTTGGGGAAAAGGCACTGGAACCGCTTCTTACAGCACTCCGGACAGGACTCGGCACACACCGTAGAAACGCGGACCCCGAAATTGCAAATGCCATTCGAATCATTGTCTCCCGCCACCCCGCTTTGTTGAACGACATTCGCAAGTTGCAGTCGGGGGATATGAAACATCAGGATACGGCAGCCGTCGCCCATCGCGACAAACGAATCCCTTTGCCGGGCCATAAGGATGTCGGCGGCGGAAGCTGTTTGTACCACGGCGATACCGGAAAACGACACGAAGACACTCCAGGCGTTTCCCACAGGGATTTCGGATTCCCCTTCGATTTTCGACTCTGAACGTTATTGCATACATGGAAAAACGAGATGCCAAGCATGGAGGGGCAAAAAAAACAAACACGCAAGCCGGAGCGTGCTGGCGAAGCCCGATGGTGCAGGAAATGATCTTGAAACTCGATGATCAAGTTTTTTATCAGTTGGAAGCGTTGGAACGATGCGGTAAGGGCATGGCCGAAATAGAAAGAAAGTCCTTACGAACCAATCGGGATGGTTCGCAAATTCGTTGAGAACCAACACATGCATGAATAAGTTGACAGGGTTATGAAAAAAGATACCAAACCAATCAGGCGAAACGGGCTCGACTTTTCCAGAGCACTTCTTTTATGCGTACTCGTACTCTTTTTCGCGACCGGTTTTTTCGGTTTCAAACCGGACCTGGAAGAGCTGAACGCGGAGATCGACGAAAAATTTCCGGACGCTCCCAAGGTGTCCATGGCCGAACTGAAAAAGATGATGGCGGAGGAGCCGTCTCTGGCGATCGTCGATGTCCGGGACCGGGAGGAATACGCCGTCAGTCGCCTGAAAAATGCCGCCAACATTGTGGAGCCTGGGAAAATGAGCTATGAAAAGGATCGCTTGATCGTGGCCTATTGCTCGGTCGGCTACCGGTCTGGGGAATTCGTATCCAAGGCCAGGAAGCTGGGATATACGAACATTTACAACTATTTGGGCTCCATATTCGAATGGGCCAACAACGGCAATCCGGTCTACCGGGACGGCGAGGTGGTCAAGGAGGTCCATCCTTACAGCTCCTACTGGGGGAAATTGCTCAAGGAAGAGCTGCATTCCGATTATTGATGCGAAAGAACTCCTGCCTTTTGTTTTCCGCGTCCTGTCTTGCGTGGTTCGCGATCATGGCGGCACTGGCGGCATTCGGACCGGTCGGCCGCTCGCCCCACCTTTCCATGGCGCTTTTCCTGGCGGCGTTCCTTTTGTCGCTTGCCATGTTTCGCCTGTTTCCCGAAAAAATCGGGGCTCGCAACGCTTTCGCCATGATTGTGGGAATCGGAGTGTTCGTCCGGATTCTCTTTGTTTTTTGTGCCAGGTACCCCACTGAGGTGCCCGTTGGTTTCAAGGCGGTTTTGGCAGCGGCAGACACGGCCCTGATTCTGGCGCTGCTCGCAATCGTTGTTTTCCGAGATCTTCCCCCGCGCCGTCTTTTGCTGTACGCCGCCAACCCGATTCCGGTGGTATTTGTCTGCGGGGAAGGCCACATGGTTGTTTTCCTGGCGTTGTTACTGACGTTGGCTGTTTGGAGCTTTGAGAAAAGGAAAGAAGGCCTCGGCTTTTTCATGGTCGGCCTGGCGGCGGCGTTGCAGCCTTTTGCGGCGGTGGCGATTCCGTTCGTTTTAAACTCTCGAAACTGGAAGAAATCCTTTGCCTTTCTGGTGCCGTTTGTCCTCTGCCCTGCCTTCGGCGGCTTTTGTCGGGGACTGCCAAGTTCCGATTTCGTATGGCGTGTCGATATGCATTTCAACGATTCCGCACTGGCCCTGCTGCGCCTGTTTTTCGGAGATGCTTACGCAACGGTTGCCGCAGCTTTATTTTGCACCTGGGCGCTTGTGGTCTACATGGCGGAGCACGACCGTATCCGCAGTCTGTACCTGATGATCGGCGGGGGCCTGCTCTTGCTGCCGGTCCTGCAACCGTGGCATCTTGTACTCATTTGTCCTTTTCTTGTTCTGTTTCCTTCCCGAGCGTGGCTCTACCTGTGCGCGGCGTCGGCATTGGCGTTTCCGGCCCTGGGGGTTCAATGGCAGATCGGGGTTTTGCATGACATCGGATGGTTGAAAGGTATCGAGTTCGTCCCCTTTTTCACTCTCCTGATTTACGGGTCCTTCCGGGACGGCCTCCTGGAACGAGACCATTCGTTCGACAGGCCCGGGAGCGTATCGGTCGTCGTTCCCGCGTTGAACGAAATCGAAAACATCGGGGCATGTATCGATTCGATAGAAAAGAGCGACCCCTGTCGAACGGTTTTACGGGAGATCGTTGTGTCCGACGGCGGTTCTTCGGACGGGACCATGGAAGAGGCGAAGCGTCTGGGCGCCGTCGCGGTCCGTTCGGAAAAGGGTCGAGGCGTTCAAGTGAAAAAAGCCATAGAGCATGTTTCCGGAGATATCGTTGTGGTGCTGCACGCCGATTGCCGTTTGAAGCCGGGAACGCTCGGGGCCGTCGTCGATGCGCTTGCCAAGCGTTCCGGCAGTCCCGGAGGGGCGTTTTCCATGTCGTTTGAAGTCCGGACCCCGGCAAGCCGGATGATCGCCTTTCTGAACAATTTCAGAGCGCGTTTTTTCGGGATTGCGTTCGGAGACCAGGCCCAGTTCTTCCGCATGGACGCTCTCTCGAAGGCGGGCGGATATCCCGCGTTCAAGCTCATGGAGGATGTGGAACTCTCATTTCGACTGAAAACAATCGGGTCCCCCGTCTTTATCCCATCCGGGGTCCGTGTTTCCAACCGCCGCTGGAATCGAGACGGGATAACAGGAAACGCCTTTTTGATAGTGACCATCTTTTTCCGGTACGTATTGGCTCGCAGGTTTTTCGGTATTGAACCGGGGGATGACGAAGAGTACTATCGGCGATACTACACACCCACGACATGAAGTGCCGATCCAGCTCGGCCCCTTGCGTCTTCGGAGGATTGACAATATTGTGTTCGAGGTTTTGGTTCTTGTTTCGGCCATGCATCTGCGGAACGCGGACGCGAAGCGTCCTGGTATGCATTCCAACGCGAAGCGTTGGAACGAGGCGGACGAGGCGGTGAGGGAATGGCCGAAATAGAAACCAGGCCCGTGTTCGATAACGCCGAGGAGGTCTGTTTGGTCAACATCGCCGGGGCTTCATGGTTAATGGGCGGCGGAGCCGTGGGGGGCATCGCCTGCGCGAAATGCGATTTCAGTGCAAGGACGAGGCAGGGCGCACGAGATGTATGTTCTGACTCGGGAAAAAGGAACTGTGTTTTATGAGCGGAAAATTGTTCTGCGGCCGATGCGGTAAAAAAATCGTTGGATCCTACGTGACCGCCATGGGGAAAAACTTTCACCCGGAATGCTTCACCTGTTACGGATGCGGCAAGTCTTTCGGAAAAAGCGGGTACTACGAGAAAAACGGGCGTCCCTATTGCGAGGATTGCTATGCTGAAAAATTCGGCCCGAAATGCGTCAAGTGCGGCAAGGCGATCAAGGGGTCCTACATTACGACCGACAAGGGCGCTTGGCACAAAAAATGCTTCGTCTGCGCCGGGTGCGGGACCTCTCTGGCCGGAAAGAGCCATTATGAAAAAAACGGGAATGTGTATTGCCAGGCATGCTACGAGGGCCTTTTTCTGACAAAATGCGATATCTGCAACAAGCCTATCAAGGGACGCTATCTCACGGACTCCTGGGGAAACAGCTATTGCGCAAGCCACAGAAATGACTTGCCGGAGTGCTTTTTTTGCTCGCGGCTGATCTGCGAACCCCTGACCGGCGGCGGAGTCAGGTACGACGACGGACGAACCGTGTGCAATATTTGCAAGAAAACGGCGGTATTGTCCGTTGCGGACGGCAAGAGCATTTTTCGCGAAGTGGCAAAGACCCTCGGCAAGGACGGGATAAAAGCGCTGTCCGACCCGGTCGATATCCGCCTGGTGGATTTGAAAAACCTCGGCGCCTCTTCGCATACGTCCAGAAAAACCATGGGAAACACCCGAAAGACCATGTACACGGCTTTCGGGCGCGGCAAGAAGTGCAAGCCGGATGAAATCCGGTTCCTGTACGGTCTTCCCAAAACCCTTTTCGGCACGGTCGCGGCCCACGAGTACGGCCACGCCTGGCTATGCGTCAACGGGTACCACGACCTTCCACTCGTCGTCGAAGAGGGACTCTGCGAGATGTTCTCCTACCTGTGGCTCCGCCGCCGAATCGGCGGTTGGTTCTCTTCGGCAGATAAACCCGAGCTGGAATACTGGCTGAAGCTTCTGGAAAACAACGACGACCCGGTCTACGGACGAGGCTTCAAAATGGCGCAAAAAAGCGCGAGAAGAATGTCGCTTTCCAAGCTGATGGAGTACGTGATGAAGCACCGCGCGTTTCCTTACTCATAAAACCAACTATTCCGGAAGCATGTCGTAGAAATAATAGAGAACGTCGGAACGCGAGACCATGCCGATGATTTTTCCGTCCTGCTCCACGGGCAGATGGCCGATGTCGTTTTCGGCCATGATCCTGGCCGCCTTTCCGGCCACGGCGTCGGGTTCGATGGTGATCACCTCCCGTTTCATGAAGGCCTTGATCGGTTTTTCCATCTGGCCGTATTTTTCCAGCTTCAAAAGGTCCGTCAGGGTGATCATGCCTTGTAGTTCTTCACCCTCCATCACGGGCACGCCTTTCACCCCCTTGTCCTCCAGCAGGACCCGGACGTCCAGGGTTTTCATGTCTGGAGATACTGAAAGCACGGGAAAGGACATCAGGTCTGCCACCACGGCCGTGGGCTTGGGGTTTTCCCTGATCAGGGTGACGATTCGCTTTTCGATTTCATCCGGGTCGGCGCAGGCCTTTCGGATGACGGCCGCCCCAGCCCCCGGATGCCCGCCCCCTCCCAGGCGGCTCATGATCGCGCCCACGTCGATGCGCGGCACATCGCTTCTGCCGATGACCGTGCAGCTTTCGTTCTTGCGCACGAACACGGCGAACACGGCGTCGGCGTTGACGATCTTCCGGTACATGTGGACCACCATGGACAGCATTTCCACGTGGGTATCCAAGGGCAGCTTGTTCAAAACCACGTTCATGTCGTCGATCTTGATTTTCTTCGTGCCTTTCATCATTTCGAACAGGATGTCCTTTTGCATTTTCTCGTAGGGGGGGTTGAGAAAAATACTGGCGATGTTCAAGTCTGCCCCGTTTTCCATAAGAAACCCGGCGGCGTAGGCGTCCTCGGCCGTGGTGGAGGGAAACGACAGGTGGCCGGTGTCTTCGTAGAGCCCGACCAGAAACAGGGTCGCCTCGATGGGGGACAGCTTGATCTCGCGTTGCTTCAGTTCTCTTATCAGCAGCGTGATGTTGGCCCCGGTCAGTTCCCGGCATTGGTGTTCGGTTTCTATGTCCCCCGGCACCGCGTGATGGTCCCACAGTCGGACTTCCACCTCCTCGCGAGCAAGTCCGTTCATCGGCTCCAGCCGCCCCCAGCTGGCGACATCCACCACATACAAATGGGTTACCGAAGGCCAGTCCGGCTGGTCGGGCGCCAGCAAGTCGAACGACGTCTTATGGATGGACAAGAACGCCTTGACATTGGGATTGATCTGCTTGGGCAGGACCGCCTTGGTTTCCGGATACAACATGGTCACAGCGACCATGGAGGCCAGGGCGTCGAAATCTGTGTTTCGGTGGGTGGCGACGATTCGCATTTTTTTAATCCTCGAGTTTTTTTGGGCAATGTTCGTCTTCCGTCCAAAACCGGTCGGCGTATCGACCGCTTCGCTTTCGGTCCCGCATCCGGCTAAAACCCGCGCGGGGCCTGTGGATTGGCGATATGGGAACCGAAAGCGAAGTCGAAGATTAACACAATGTTTCGTTCGGGGCAACTTGCCTTCGCGGCTGTCAGCGCTGCCAATGCTGTCACCGAACGACGAACCGTCCTTCCAGATCTTGAAGCTTCTTGACAATTCCTCCGTACTCCAGTTCCGCATAGGGAAGCATGGCGTTTCCGAAAAAGCCCTGCCTGCGGATTTCCGTGGCCTTGGCCGAGATTCGGTCGCGGATATGGTCCCAGTAGGGATGGTCGAAGGCGTCCACCGGCGGGGTGAGCTTTCCGTTGTGGACGCAATAGGCCGCGCAGGAGACGATGGGCGGGCCGTCGAAGAAGGAAATGCCGGAGTTGAACTTGACCGGCATCAGCGGGCCGCTGTGGCTGCCGCGCATGAATCCGGCCACGTAGGGGCCGATGTGGTAGGGGGCGACGATTTCGCCTGTGGCGGGAAAGCTGCCTTGCACGCGCACCAGCGCCACGGGATCGTCCTTGCCCGTGTATTTTCCCGCGATGTTGTGCAGGCGGGTGGTGCTGACCGAGACGGACTGCTCGCCGGTTTCCCGCGAATAGATGGCCTCGACCACGAACCGTTCGGTGTCCCGCAAAAGCGCCGCGATGTCGTACAATTCCTCGGGCGCTTCGAGCGACACGACCCGGTCGGCTTCCGTGTAAGCGACGTCCATGATGTCGAACCGGAACCCCTTGAACATGCCGGGGGAAAGAATCAGCCCGGAGCAATACATGGGATCGGCGAATGCCAGGTACAGGGGAAGGTTGTATGCGCCCGGGTCCGTCTTGTCGGCGGCGAAGACCAGAAACGGTTCGTTTTTCCTCTCCTCGAACTCCAGTTCCGCCACGGCAGGGCCGAGCCCTTTGACGTTGCCGGAAAAGGCGTCGGCCAGAAGGTCCTGGCCCGCGCCGTAGAGACCTTCGTCACGGGCGGCGTCGGCCCCGCACTGGAAGGCTTTCCAGGCCAAATCGTGGATGTCGCTGTTTTCCACGCCCCCCGAATGGGAGAACAGGATGGCGATGTCGTCTCCCGTGTAGCCGACCGCGAAATCCATGACCAGTTTGGCGTCGCGGTTGTTGCGGACGAACTCCTCGACGGCGGAGAGCAGCTTCGCGCTGGGCTGGATGTGCCCGCCCACGCTTCCCACATCGGCCTTGATTACGGACAGGGTCGTTTTCATGGTTCCTCCTTTCCGGGATTCCACGGACACCCAAGGAGAGACTTTAGACAGGATGCCGGCGTTCTCCCAAGCTGGGGTTGGGTTGATGCGAGCCAAAACCATTCTAAACGTTTTTATTAACGGATTTCAAACATAAAGTGAGCCCCCGGCTACTGAATTCGGGCCTTTTGTCAATGCCTGAAGAAGTCGGGCAAACTCGAAAATCGGGGGCTTGGTTCTAAATTCGGACACCTGGATTCCGGGTCTACGCTACATGTTCCAGTTGAGAAATTCCCGGAAGCGACGGAATCCAGCTGTTTCATCGACACCCGGGGTACATACCGCTCCGCCCGGAATGACGACCGCCGCGACGATAGTCCCTAAAAATGGCCGATGTTAAGACCTAGCCCGAAATCGGAGATGACAATCTGTTGCCGTTGATTACAGTATCCTTCGTGTTGCAAGAGGAACAAAGGCATATGAGGAACAAAAAAAAGAGGACGATATGAAAACCGATTTGATCATTTTCGATCTCGATGGAACGTTGCTATACACCCTGGAGGACATTGCCGACAGCCTGAACGATGTCCTGCGCGACAACGGATATCCGGAAAAAAGCCTGGAGCAGGTCGGTTCCTACGTGGGCGGAGGCTTGGAGGAGATGATCGCAAAGGCAGTTCCGCCGGAAATCCGCAATGAAAAAGAACTTTTGCGCCTGTCGAAGGATTACAGAGCGTATTACGCGGAGAACTGGAACAACAAGACGGTCCCTTTTCCCCAGATCCCCGAGCTTCTGGATGCCATTTCCGAGCGGGGAATCAAGATGGCCGTTTTGTCCAACAAGAACCACGATTTCTCGGTGCTTTGCGTGGAGAACCTTCTGGGCGACTGGAAATTCGACATGATCGTGGGACGCCAGGAAAAGTATCCCCCCAAGCCCGACCCCGCAGGCGCGCTGGCCATCGCCGAACAATTGGACGCCGACGTCGCAGACATCGTGTTTGTGGGAGACGGCGAGCAGGACATGCGAACGGCGGTGGCGGCGGGAATGTTTCCGGCAGGGGCATGCTGGGGGTATCGCACCGGCGAGCAACTGAAACAGGCCGGATCTCGAAGGCTTTTTCAACGCCCTTTGGAGCTTTTGGAAATAATTGGGTAAAAAGACGCCGGGTGGGGTGATGAAAATCATCCAAATTCGGGAGATTTTTTTTCTGCCGGGATTTGTTCCCCCCTCGCGGCAATCTGCACGGGCTGGTTCGGGAGCGTAGGGTGGGTGGGTCGATACCCAGGTGTTATCGCCAATTCAACTTCTCTTGAAATAGATGGCATGACAATTTTGCACGGAGCCCAACCCACCATCTTTCGCGCCAATTCGTCGCTTCTTCGAACGAATGGGGGCTTGGTTCTAAATTCGGCCGCCTGGATTCCGGGTCTAAAGCAAGCTCCGCCGGAATGACGGTGTTGGTTGGCCGACGTTATAAACAACCCCCGCAGTCGTGCCGGATATGATACGGCGCGTATTGGAGTGGGAATGTTCTTCATACTTGATGAACGTCCCGGGAATGAAAGGAAACGAAGACTTCGTCGTCTTCCTCGAGTTGCTGCGCAAACAGCCGGTTGCTGGTAATTGCGGCCTTGATCGCGACCCCCGCAATCCGGGTCTGGACGTCGCAGAAGAAGCCGTGGTTGACTATTTTTTCGATGCGTCCGGAAAAGACGTTGAGGCGTCCCGGTTTGCCTATGGGCTTTTCCTTTTGGATTCGAACGTCCTCCGGGCGAACGCCGACATAGCGTATGTTTTTTCCCGGGACCGAATCCAGGAGTATTTCCAGATTTTCCACCTTCGCTTTTCTTCCTTCGAAGGTCGCCAGATAGAAATTCTTCATGCCTACAAACTCCGCAGTGAAGGAATTGGCGGGCCGGTAGAAGACGTCTGCGGGACTTCCGACCTGTTGCATTCTCCCCTGGTGGATTACGCCGACCCTTTGCGCCAGAAAATGGGCCTCGGCGAAATCGTGGGTGACCATGAGGATGGTGATTCCCGTTTCCCTGTGGATTCTTTTGAGCATCTGCCGGATTTCTTCCCGGATGTTCGGGTCCAGGGCGGACAGGGGTTCGTCGAGCAAGAGCACGCGAGGATTGACCGCCAGCGCGCGGGCGAGCGCCGTGCGCTGCTTCTCCCCTCCGCTCAGGGTCCCCGGATAGCGGTGCAGGAGCCTTTCCAACCCCAGCTTTTCAATCACGGAATCCAGGTGCTCTTTTGCATAGGCCTGCGCTCTCTTGCTGTATCTCAAGCCGTACCGGATATTTTTTTCCACGGTCAGGTGGGGAAACAGGGCGTGGTCCTGGTAGACGATGCCCGCGCCCCGGCGTTCGGGAGGCAGGGCAGTGACGTCCTTTCCGTCGATGAAAATCTTTCCTTCGCCGGGGGCGACCAGACCCGCCACCGATTCCAGGATCAGCGTCTTGCCCGCGCCCGTGGGGCCGATGATGGCGAAAAATTCATTCTCGTCGATGCGAAGGTCCACGGATTCCAGAGAAAATCCGGGGAGCCGTACGCAGAGTTTTTCTATTCGTATCATCGGGTCCGTCCGGAAAAATGCCTGTCGTTGGAAAAGATCCTGAGAAGCAGAAACAGCACGAGGCAGACCAGGATCAGCAAGACGGCGGCGGGCTGGGAATACTTGAGGCCGTAGGCGGTGAACCGCTCGTAGATCAGCACCGGTGCGATCATGGGGTGGTAGGCCACGATCACGATGGCGCTGACCGCACGGGCCATGCACATGATCATCCCCACGATCACGCTCCTCCAGATCAGGGGAAACGTGACGCGCAACAGCGTGCTGGTCAGCGACGCCCCCAGGCTGCGCGACACGTTTTCCAGCCTCGCGGGCACGCTCTCGATGCCCGCCTTCACAGTATTGATGTAAAAGGGCAGCCCCACGAAGGTCAGCACCGCGATGATGCCCGTGACGCTGCCCATGACCCGGATGCCCGCTTCGTACAGTATCTTCCCCAGCCAGTGGTTCTTTCCGACGATTCCCAGTATGGCGATGCCGATGATCGGGTGGGGGATCATGATGGGAATGTCCACCACGCTCTCCACGATCTTTTTGCCGTAGAAGGACTTGCGCGCCAGCAGATAGGCGAAGGGGGTGCCGAACGCAAAGGCGATGAGCGCCGCCGCAGCCGACGTGTACACGCTCAGCCAGATCGAACTCGCCACGTCCGGGTCCTTCGCCGCCTCCACGATGCTTCTGGCCTCGGGCTGGAAGATCATTTCGAACAGCGGGAGCAAAATGAACGCCAGCACCATGAAGCTGCTCGCCAAGGCGGCGGAGAAAAACGGGTCTCTGAGTTTTCGAATCAAACGCATCGCAAGTCCAAAAAGCACCCTGCAACCCAGGATGGTCCATTGCGAAATCGGAAGGCAATACCTTTCAACGCCAATGTCTGTCCATCGATCATTTCGCCACTTCCACCAGCTTCTTCAGGTTTTCCGGCAATTTGCCCTTCGCCTCCTCGCTCGCCACGCGGCAGGGAATGAAAGGCGGCTGGCCCATGTCCTTCAAAACCTTCAGCCCGCCGTCCGGGCTCAGCATGTATTCCAGGAAAAGAGCGGCGCCCTTGGGGTTGGGAGAGTCCTTGACCATGGTTATGCCGTAGGTGCAGGACTTGCCTGTGCGGGTCATCCAGGTCCCGGGCTCTTTGCCGGTTACCTTCACCTCGGCCTGCTTGTAGAAATCGTCGAATTCGTAGTTGCCCAGGTTGATGTGGTCGTCCAGCTTGACGTATTTCAGTTCGTGCTGCACCGCCACGGAAAGGTATTCCCACGCGTAGTCCATGTTGCCGGTCTTCAAGAGGGATACCAGTTCCACAGATTTCGGGCGGACATTCCTCTCGGGGCGGTTGGCGACCAGTTTATCGTAGAGTCCTGGCTTGTTGTAGAATTTTTCCGCCAGCTGCAGCACCATGAGGCTCCGGTAGCCGCAGGGATCCAGGTTCGGGTCCGAATGGCCCCATTCCACGCCCTCTTTTCCCAGAATCTCGTACCAGTTGTCCGCGTTGATCTCCTTGGCGAACTTGCTGCTGTCCGTATAGCACAGCACCAGCTGGTTGCTGGCGAAGCGGATGTTCCAGTCCGCGTATTCGGGGATCAGGGACTTGTCGATGATGGTGAAGTCCGCGGACGCCATGATGTCCGCAGGCTTGCCCAGCTCGGATATCATGCGGGCCATCTTGGTGCTTCCGCCAGCCTCGCGCAAAATGTCGATGTCCGGGTGCGCGGCCTCGAAATTCTTCTCGATCTGCGCCAGCGGCACCGTCAGGCTCCCCGCGTGGAACATGATCACCTTCTCCCCGGCCCATGCTGCGGACGAAAGCAGGACGACCGAAACGAAAAGCGTGACAGGCCAAACCACCGACGATTTTTTCCCGATAATTGATTTCATTCGTTCCATCCTTTCTCCATAAAACGGGTTGAAAAAAAACGCGTCTTCGACCAAAGCGTTACTCTATCGGGATAAATCAATGCGGGGCCGAAAGTCAATCGGAAATACGAGCATATGCGAATTGTCGGGAATAGGACGACATGAAACGACCGGAAATGACAATGCGGCATTTCGGGCGGAAAGCATGCGTCCAAGCGTGTTTCATGCGCAATAAGGCGTCGAATTTTGGAAAAAAGCCTGACTGTGACGACATTGGAGGAACATGGAACGATTCGGCGAGCGTATCCGGTCTTCATCCTTGGCCCTCGGCCCTTTTGCTTGCTTGTCGAAGAACGTATGGTTAGGTTAAAATTATGGAAAACAGGCAACAATGCGCATGTACGGCCAGGAAACGTGATTGGTTTGTTCCTCGAGTGTCCCTCGGGGAAATTGTCGGACGCCGGAGGACTATCGAACCGGCACGTACAAGGAGGTTTCTATGAATAGACAATCCACCAATTTGACGACCATCGTGCTGCATATGGCGTTTTTGGTCCTGATGGGGCTTGTCTTGTCCGCAACCCCGGTCTTGGGCCAGGACAACGACGATTCGGGCGCAGAGCGTTACAGCCGGGGGGAGCTGGCGCAGATGCTGGCGCCGGTCGCCCTTTATCCCGATGTCGTTTTGACCCACGTACTGATGGCCGCGACCTATCCCATAGAGGTCGTCGAGGCGCAACGGTGGCTGGAGACCAACCGAGAATTGACGGCGGAGAACCTGGACAACCGGCTCTTGGAAAAGGAATGGGCGCCCAGCGTGAAGGCGCTTTGCCATTATCCGTATATCTTGGAGCTGATGAGCGAGCGGATTTCCGATACCGCGAAGATCGGCGACGCCTTTCTGGCCCAGGAGGCCGAAGTGATGGACATGATCCAGGAGTTGCGCAGGAGGGCCAACTGGCATGGCACGCTGGTTTCTTCCGCCGAACAGAAGGTCGTCGTGGAAAAAGAGACCATCGTTATCGAGCCGACCAACCCCCAAGTGGTCTATGTTCCGTACTACGACCCCTACTGGGCGTACGGCTATTGGTGGTATCCCGCCTACCGGCCCTATATCTGGGGGCCTCCCGGGGTATACATCGGAGTGGGTTTTTCGTATTGGCCCGCCTATTATTTCAGTTTCGCATACGGCCCGTGGTGCTATTTCCACTGGCCAAGCCGTTGTATCTACGTCGATGGCCATAGAAGGCCCAGGTATGTCAAGCACGACCACTGGGACAAGGGGAGCGCGCGATGGCATCATTCCCCGAAACACCGCAAGGGAATGTCCTACGGGCGCGGGCATGTCGGAAGGGGAGACGACCGGAATGCCCGCCATTCCGGGGACGGCTACGGCAAGAACCGCGACGCAGGCGGCCGGAACTACCACCAGGGCGGCAATCGTCCGGACAGCCGGGAAAGCATCGGCCGGCGCGAGGCGAGTTCCAGGGGAACCGCAGTCGGTCGCAGTCGCGGCCAAAGTTCGGATTATAAATCTGGAGGTGCGAACTACAGCGTTTCCACGCCCCGCGGAAGAGTGCGCTCCACATACGATTCCGACGCGACAAGCCGGGGGGACAGGCCGCGTTCGCCCGACGTCCGAAGCCGGGTCGGCGCAACGAATGGAAGCGGCGTTTCTTCAACCGAAAGACGAGGTCATGCCGTCGAAAGCCAAGGGACCGCCAACGTACAGCGACAAGTTGCCCCACGGGGGCATGCCGTTTATCGAGAACGACCGCAAACCAGCAGCGGAGGGGCCTACCGAGGCGCCCAAACCAGCAGCGAAGGGGGGGCCTACCGTGGCGCACAAAGAGGCGGCGGCAGTGCCCCCTCCTATGGAGGCGCTCGGTCCGCAAGGCCCAGCTATAGCTACCCGGAATCCTACGGCAGCGGCGGGGGCGGCGGCGAACGATTTACGCGCGGGAGCCGGGGGCACGGAGGAAGGCGGTAGCAACCTCCGGGTTCGGCCGAGGAATGGCGCTCACCCTGGGCAATTGCACTGATTCCCTTCGAGTGCCTCTCTGGTTTTGCGGGCCAGTTCGCGTATCGAAAAAGGCTTTTTCAAAAAATGGCAACGCTGTTCCAGGTTTTCCTCGTGGCCAATGATGTTGGCCATGTAGCCCGACATGAAAAGGTTTTTGATCCCCGGCCTGATCTTTCGGAGCCGGTCTGCAAGATCCCGTGCGTTCATTTCCGGCATGACTATGTCCGTGAGAAGCAGGTGAATCTCCGTGTCCTGCTGTTCGGCCAGGCGCAGGGCTTCGCCAGGGGCGTGGGCGCTCAGGACGGCATATCCCAGAACCTGGAGCATGGTCACTCCCATTTCCAGCACGACCGGGTCGTCTTCGACGATGAGGACCGTTTCCCCCCGGCTTCGCGGTATTTCCCCGGCGGTTTTCGCTTGTTTCTCCTCTGACGCCGAAATGTTGGACAAGGTCAGTAAGACAAAGGCCAGCATGAAAAACTCGCGCCCTCGCATGTCGGAACCTCGCAGCATGACATAAACGAAGGGGACGCCGACCAGGAATATGATCATCACGAAAACTTCCGTTGAAAGCGGCATGGGTTTCGTCTCCTTCCAAATCGAGCTGGCAGGTTCGTTTTCTCTGTTTCCTTTTCCATCAGTAGGCCAGGAATTCGGTTCTTGTCAACGAAAATATGAAACAGGCCAAGCGCAGGAGGTTTTCTATTGCGAAACGCCCAGAACCACATTGACGGGATCGATTTTCGCGTAAAAACTTTGTCCGAATGCCCAAAGGGAACCGTCCTTTTTGAGTGCTAGGGCGTCGTCTGTTCCGGCCGAAACAGCTTGCCAGTCGTTTTCGTTTCCGATCTGGGCGGGTCTGAGTTCCGCGTCGTCGAGTTCGATTGTTCCCGACCAAAAGTGCGGCAAGTATCCCCAGGCCCAAAGGGTGCCGTCGAGCTTCACGCCGACCGAGTGGGTATAGCCTGCGGCGACCGCTTTCCATTCGCCTGGCCGGCTTGCCTGAACCGGGTCCGTCCTGTGGACTGTCGTGCCGTCGCCCAGTTGGCCCACAGGGTTCCATCCCCAGGCCCATAGACTGCCGTCGTCCTTGACGGCCAGCGTGTGGGCATGGCCCAAGGCGACCGTTTTCCAGTCGGTATCGCATCCGACCATTTCCGGGTATGCTCGACTCTCGGTGGAGCCGTCGCCCAACTGCCCGTTGGCGTTGTATCCCCAAGTCCACAGGGCGCCGTTCTCTTTGATGGCCGCAGAATGCCCGCCGAGGCTTGTTTCGGCGAAAACCCAGTCGGATTCCATGCCGACCTTTGTAGGAACGGCTTTTGGCTCATTGGTGCCGTCTCCCAGTTGGCCGTGCCAGTTCGCACCCCAGGCCCAGAGAGACCGGTCCATTTTCACGGCAACGGCACTTGCGTCGCCCGCGCTGACCGAAAGCCAATACGCGTCATCTCCGATGCGACCAGGATTGCCGCGGTGTTCGGTGGTCCCGTTCCCCAGTTGCATGAAGCTGTTTTGTCCCCAGGTCCAAAGAGTGCCGTCGGTCTTGATCGCCGCCGCGAACTTGGTTCCGGCCGAGGCCGACGACCAGTCCGATTCCTCGCCCACCTGAACGGGAGAGGCCAGGCCATTGTCCCCATAAGCAGGCAGTTCCACAGGAGTGCCCCATGTCCAGAGGGTGCCTTCGGAATCGATCGCAAGGCTGGCGCTGAAGCTTGTATCGGCGTATTGCCAGGATGTGCCGTGTTCGACCTTAACGGGGGTATCGCTGTCGAGGTTGCCTGCACCATCGACCCGCTCTTGGATCGCGTCCCTCCCCCAAACCCAAAGGGTCCCGTCGGGCTGGAGTCCGGCGGCATGGGCGAGTCCGGCGGAAACGACGCTCCACGGCCGCTTGAAAACGGTTTGGGTCGGAACGCTCCGATCGAAGACGGTACCGTCGGCCAACTCTCCCTCGGAGTTCTCGCCCCATGCCCAAAGAGCGCCGTCCGATCGGACAGCGAAGGTTTGTCTCGTGCCCGCATGGACGAAAATCCAGTCGGATTCGGGCGCGATTCTTGCGGGTTCGGGTTCGAATTCGTTTATGCCGATGACTCCGTTGCCGACCACGCCGTAGTAAAGCCATCCCCAGGTCCACAAGGAACCGTCGGTTTTCAATGCGGCCACATGAATGTTGCCTGCGGATACGGAACTCCAATCGGAGTCGTTTCCGATTTGAACCGGCGTATCAAAGCCCCCGCTCGATAAGTATTCGCCTCCCCAAGCCCAGAGCGTGCCGTCCGCTTTCAGAGCGACGGCAAAGTATTCCGCAGCGGAAACTTCGACCCAATCGTCCTCCTGTCCTATCTGGACCGGATACAGGACGTCGTCGCCGCAGTGGCTGAAATGAACACAGAAGGCCGTCATGTTCCCCCACCCCCACAATGTGCCGTCGGACTTGAGGGCGACCGCATGGTCATAGCGAGTGGAAACAGAAGCCCAATCCCGATCCGTACCGATTTGGACCGGTGCCGACTGGCTTTCCCTGGTGCCGATCCCAAGCTGTCCGTAGTAGTTGCCCCCCCATCCCCATAGCGAACCGTCCGATTTGATCGCGAACGTCTGGTTTCCGCCCGCGAAGACCCCGGTCCAGTCGTTGTCTTCGCCAATCCTCACGGGTCTTGGGCGATTCAGTACCGAGCCGTCTCCCAACTGGCCATATTTGTTGTTTCCCCACGACCATAGGCATCCGTCTGCCTTCAGCGCTACTGTGTGGGTGTTGCCGGCGGCTATGGAAACCCAGTCCTTTTCGGAAGGGTTCGGGAAGAGTCTGACGATTTCCGAGTACTCGCTTTCCCCGAACGCGTTGATCGCCGCCACCGCGTAGTAGACATCGGCCTCCGGCCATATTTTGATCCGTCCCGATGTCTTCTTTGTATCCCAGTTGTAGTCGAACTCGCCGTCGAACGGGGCAAGCCTTGCGAGGTCTCCGTATATGCGGTACCCGGTTGCGCCGGCTGCGGAACTCCAGCTCAAAATCGCATATTCGTCTCCGGTCTCCAGGGAAAGGGCTGGCGTTTCCGGAGGGAGCCCGGCTCTTACAATGTTGGAAGGAAGGCCTTCATAAACCTCGTATGCGGTGACGGCATAGTAGATATCCGCCCCGGGCCACAGGCGAATGGCGACCGACGTTCGATCTTTCAGTTCCCATTGGAAATCGAACTCGCCGTCGAAGGCCCGGCCCCTTGCCGGATCCGCGTATATCCAGTATCCCAAGGCGGTAGAAACCTCGTTCCAGCTCAACGTGAGCAAATCCCCCTCGATGGTCGCGGAAAGCGTCGGAGCCGGGGGCGCCGGCTGCGGTCCCAGCTTGGACTGCAATTCGGCGGCCGTCGCGTTCAAGCAAAGATGCATCCAAATGAATGCGGCGATCACGACGATGATATACCCGTTTCTTTTGCGTTTCATGATAGTTCTCCCTTGGCGTACTTTTTTTTGCCAGTTCGTCAGCCATAACGACGGGACTTTCGACGACGATGCCGAGCACGTTCAGGTTTTCGGCTTCATCCCGACGCAAATATTCGTCGGTCCCGCTTTTGTTGCCTTAGAAATAGAGGTACCGAGCCGAATCCGCTCCACCGCTTTCGATGCCTTCCATGTACAGGTTGCGATTCCAAAAGACGGTTCCGCCCAGATCCCGGTTCAGGCTGACGAACACGCGGACGCATCGGACAGGCGGCCCAAATTGGTATTGACGATCACACGCTGGTGCAGTCGGGTATTAGTCGGAAATATGGTCGGAGCTAAAAACAATCCCGCGATGGCTATCTAAACTTATTAGCTTAAAAGCGGGCTTTTTGTCAACGAATATGTTGCAGGTATCTTTTAAACTCTTCAGCGAGTTTCCCCCGTAATCGGATCGATCAGCTTCAACCTGCCGATACTGGCGCCAAAGGCGGTTCTTATACGAGCATTGTCAATGTTTTCATTGGTAACATTGCGGATTTGGACTTCCAAGATCTGTTCCCCATACCTTTCGATGGCCCAGGCGTAAATTTCAGGATCATGCTCGCCCGAATCCCCGATCAAAATGAATCGGCGGTTCGGATAGCTTCCGATAATATCTTCGATAGCTGCTTTCTTTTGATCGACCGTGGCGCTCGATGCGACCGCATCCCAGAATTCGGGCGAGAGGGGATTGATTCTAAGTTCCTTCATATCGAACGATCCCGCCGGAAATCCGTTTGAATCGAAAAATTGGTCGAGAAAACCGAACAACTGCCAAGGACTCCCGGTCAGATAGTGAAAAGCCATACCATTCCGCTTCATTTGCCGGTAATGCTGCGACATGCCCGGCGCCGGTTCGGGAGGATTTATGAAAGTGTTTTCAAGGACCGCTTTTTTCCCTCGGGTGATACCCGTTATTTTGATTGTGTCGTCGATGTCGGATATTACGGAATCGCCCGATGAATCGATCAGCTGGACCCGTCCGAAAAACTCCCTCCCGTTTTTTGCGATCGCGCTATAGGTTATCCAGCCGTCCTCGCTTTTCAAGGCGTTTGCTTCGCTGTCGGACAAATATGCCTTGCCGACAATCCTGCCCCCTCCGGTCGATGGCGGCATGGCGAATTCTTTTCCGCCTACAGCCTGAAAATCACCGGCTTTTCGTCCGCGTTGATGTCGATGCCCACCGTGTCGCCTGTCTTGAACCCTACGCGCTTGAACAGCCGGACCATCTTGTCGTGTTTGCTTACGTGCCAATACGCGGTCCACATGGGATTTCGAACCGTGTCGATGCCGTAGGCGTCGTGGCTGCAAAGGCTGACCCGGAACTTGTCCTTGGCGATGAACGTATCGGCTTCCGACAGAAACCGGTCGATGTTGTACAGGTTGTTGTGCAGGGCCTTGGACAGCTCCGCCTGGAGTTCGGGCGCGTCGTCCAGGTAGTGGTTGGCGATCTGGTAGAGTTCCGGCGGGTCCTGGATGGACAGGCCCAGCACGGCGTAGCGCTGGTGGCGAAGGGCGAATTCCTCCAGATCGTTCTCGTAGTCCCTGATGTAGTCGATGATCTCTTCGATGTCCGACCGGGAGGGCTTGGGGCTTCTCTCCAGCATTTCCTCGCACTTGGTTATGATCTCTATGTAGAATGACTTGTTGTCCATCACATACACCGGGCGTTCCCGGTAGTTTCGCCGTTTTCGAATTCGCCGAATGCCGTCCAGGACAATGCAGCGCTTCTGTTCCTGTTCCTCCAGGGTCTCGATCTCCGAGATGTCCTTGGCCTGCACCACGTGGATGTCGCCTTGCTCCGAGATGATGTACTCGATCTCGCATTGGAACCCCAAGTGCTTCTGGATGTCCTCGGAGAGCTGCAAAAGCGCCCGGTCGTGGGGCGTGCGGGTGATGAACGGCTCGGTCTGGACCTTGTGGATGCGGTCCCGGCAATAGCCGAACTCCCAATGGTCGGCGATCATTTTGGCCATCACGCTGGAGCCTTCTACGAACGGCATCACAATGACGCCCATCTCGTCCAAGTCCAGCTCCGGTGCGCGGTTGAACTTCTGCTGTCTCAGAATCGTCAGGCCCTTCTGGGTCCTGGCCAGCTTGATCATGCGGTTCCGGGCGTAGCGAATGCCTCCGACATCGGCGTAGGTCTCCAGCGAGTCGAACGTGCCGCCCTTGAAGCACCTTTCCAGCGGATGGGCGCTTCGGGCGATCACCTTGAAACTCTCCCGGTGTTTTTCGAGAAATTCCTTGAGACGGGCGAAGTTTTCCTTTTCGAAATCCTCCGCCGGCACGTAGATGAAATCGGGGACCGCGAACCCCCCTTTCCTGAGTTTTTCGAGAAGGCACGCTTTTTCCGGAACGGCGGTTTGTGTGACTGCGGCCTCTGAAACGACGGCTTCGGGAACGTCGGCTGCCATGTGTTTCCTCCTGTATGCGTTATCGAACGCGTCCGCCCAATGCGCGGCTTGGTCTGGTTTCGTCGGGTTTCTTTATTGACATTTTGTTTCGAATCGATTACAAAGCGAAAAAACCGACCGGTCATTCGGTCGGAAACTTCTCCCGAAGGTACTAACATATGTCGAAACGAAATGCAATACTTGCCGCTGCCACTCGCCTCTTTTCCGAAAACGGATTCAAGGGCGCGTCCATGGCCGAGCTTTCCAGAGCGGCAGGCGCCGCCGGGGGAACCATTTTCCATCATTTCAAAAACAAGGAAGACCTCTTCGTCGAAATTCTCAAGGGCTTGGAAACAACCATTTCCGAACGGTACGCGTCCCACCGGAAGGAACGAAAGTGCGCAAACGGCATGGAGACGGTGAAGGCTGCTGTGGCGTTCTACGTGAACCTGGCCGGGGAGATGGACCACCGGTTCCTGCTGTTGCAGCGCCATTTTCCGTACCAGATGGCGGAAACCAACCCGGACTGCCGGGCCTGCCTGGAATCCATTCACAACTGCCTGCTGGAGATTTTCGAGGAGGGAATCCGAGAGGGAATCGCGGACGGTTCCGTGCGGGCGGAGTCCGCGCGGGGCGGGGCCATGATCCTTTTCACCCTGGTAGACGGCATCGTGCGTTTGAACACCTACCGCCTGTATGACGCCGGGGCGCTGCATGTCAGCCTGATGGACGCATGCGAGAGACTGTTCGCCGCAACCGTCGGACAGGAAGCAACGAAGCGGGCGGTTCGATGATCGGCGAAGGGTGGAAAATATCGACCTTCCTGCCGTTTCTGGCCTGGTTTTCCGGCTACAAGACGCGCCATTTGAAGCGGGACGTTTTTTCCGGCCTGACAGTGGCGCTGGTGTTGATTCCCCAGTCCATGGCGTATGCGCGCCTGGCCGGGCTGCCGTCGTACTACGGTCTTTACGCGGCGTTTTTGCCCCCGGCGGTGGCGGCCCTGTTCGGCTCCAGCAGGCAGCTGGCGACCGGTCCCGTGGCCGTGGCGTCGCTTTTGACCGCTTCGGCCCTGGAACCCTTGGCTGTTGCGGGCAGCGAGGCGTACATCGCCTACGCGGTGCTGCTGGCCCTGATGGCGGGCGTTTTCCAGTTCGCGCTGGGAATGTTCCGGCTGGGGCTGGTGGTCAATTTCATATCCCACCCGGTGATCAACGGGTTCACCAACGCGGCGGCGATCATCATCGCGGCGGGGCAGTTGCCGGAATTGTTCGGCGTGGTGGCCCCCAAGGCGGACAAGCACTACCAGACCGTGTTGAACGTATTCTCGGAAGCGGCCTATTACCTGCACTGGCCCACGTTGCTGATGGCTGTTTTCGCGTTTGCGATCATGGTTGTTTTCAAGAAACTTTCGATCAAGGTCCCCGGCGTGTTGGTCGCCGTGGCTGTGACGACGGTCCTTTCGTGGGCGACGGGTTTCGAGCGAAAAATGACGGTCCCGCTTTCGTCCATCGACGAACACGGGATTCGTTCCAGGAT
Source organism: Desulfobacterales bacterium (assembly GCA_963674505.2). Taxonomy (GTDB): domain Bacteria; phylum Desulfobacterota; class Desulfobacteria; order Desulfobacterales; family SKZT01. Next base: position 1,406,640 of record CAXXIG010000001.1, on the reverse strand, counting down.
TGTGCACTTCAACGCGGCCGGGCACGAAATCCGGAATATGGCGGAAAAGCGGGCTCGGCTGGCCGACGAAATCAAGGATGCGCAGTCGAGAAATCTGGAACTGTTGGTCATCGACAAGCGGCGGGAGACCGAGCTTCTTCAATATCGAATGAACCAGAAGCAGGCTGCGGCCGACAATATTCGCCGCGGGTTGTACCGGGTGTTGCTGGAGGGGGGGCGAAACGCCGCCGGAGAAGTCCGTTTCTTCGAACGGGGAACATTGCCGGACGACTGCGAGAAGTTCGGCGGGACTTGGCGAATTCGCATCGACGGCGAATTTATCGATTCGTCGGCGTTGAAGCTTTGTTCCGGCGGCAAGGTGGTGGGGACCGTCCCGGACGGGCTTCCGCCGTTCTCGTTTCCGTCGGCCGACGGCGAGACGGCCTTGAAGCTGTTGCCCTCTGCGGTGATCATCGCGCTTCTGGGGTTCATGGAGGCCATCTCCATCGCCAAGGCCATGGCGGCGAAAACCGGGAACCACATCGACCCGAACCAGGAGCTGATCGGGCAGGGCCTGGCCAACATCGCCGGGAGCCTGGGGCGGGGCTATCCTGTGGCCGGTTCCTTTTCCCGTTCGGCGGTCAATTTGCAAAACGGGGCGGTCTCGGGCATGTCCAGCGTGTTCACCACTTTGGCGGTGGCGGTGGCCCTGCTGTTTTTCACGCCTTTGCTGTATCACCTGCCTCGGGCGGTCCTGGGGGCCATCATCATGATGGCGGCCGCAGGCCTGTTGAACATCCGCAGTTTCATTCACGCGTGGCGGGCCCAATGGTTCGACGGCGCCATTTCCGTGACGACGTTCGCCTGCACGCTCTGGTTCGCGCCGCACCTGGACCACGGCATCATGGTGGGCGTGGGGCTTTCCCTGGGTGTTTTTCTGTACAGAAGCATGCGTCCGAAAGTGGTGGACCTTTCCCTCGGACGGGACATGGCCGTTCACGACGTGCTTTCGTACGGCTTGAGGGAGTGCCGGTTCATCGACGCGGTTCGGTTCGACGGCCCCTTGTTTTTCGCCAACGCCAGCTACCTGGAAGACCAGATACGCCATCGAAGGAAAGAAAAGAAGGACCTGAAGCACATCATCATCGCGGCCGAAGGGATCAACGACATGGACGCGTCGGGAGAGGAAGCTCTGGCTCTGACTGTGGAGCGTCTGAGAAGCGCCCGAATCCAGATTGCTCTGAGCGGAGTCAACGAGGAGGTCATGCGGGTGATGCGACGGACCCATCTTCTGGCCAGAATCGGGGAGGACCATATTTATTCGACCATGACAGAGGCGATCCGAGATATTTACGAGCGGGCGCACCGGGGGGAGAAGGAATCGAAATGCCCCCTGTCGGCGGTCCGCCTGTGGAATACCAAGAGAATAAAGAAGGGAATATAGCGATGCCTATCGTGACTGTTTTCAACGGGACGTTCTGCAATGCGGAGGCGGTTGTTCGCAATCTACTGGAGACGTCGGGGGGCGGGACCGTCACCGACGACGACGTGGCCGCCAAGGCCGCCGAGCAGTTCGACATGCCCGAAAACAAGATTCGCCGCGCGTTTTCCGCCAAGACGTCGGTGTTCGACAAGTTCACCCGCGAAAAGGAGTGTTCCGTGGCTTGCCTCCGGATGGCCCTGGCGCTGCTGCTGGAGGAAAAGCCTGCAATGGTGCGCGGGTTTTCCGGCCTTTTGATCCCGCCGTCGGTGAGCCACGTGCTGCGGGTGTGCCTGATCGCCGATCTTCCCTATCGCATCGAGCGGGCCAAAGAAGCGGAGGGCCTTTCGGAAAATGAAGCCCTCGAGCGAATTCGGAGCGAGGACGCCGACCGGGCCGCGTGGACCGAGACCCTCTTTTCGGTCTCCGACCCCTGGGACCCGTCGCTCTACGACATGGTGCTTCCCATGAGCAAGATGGACCCGGCCGAGGCGTGCGCTCTGATCGAGGAAAACCTGTTGAAGGACGCGCTGCGCCGCACGCCGGAATCCAAGGCTGCGGAAAGGGACTTTCTTCTGGCGGCGTCGGTGGACGTGGAGCTTTCGCGAGCGGGCCACGATGTTTCCGTCGCCGCGCGCGACGGGGTCGCCACGTTGACCATCAACAAGCACGTGCTGATGCTGTCGCGTCTGGAAGAGGACCTGAAGGCCATCGCGGAGAAGGTCCCGGGCGTCAAATCCGTCGAGACACGGGTGGAAAAAGACGGCCCTCAGTCTCAAATCTACCGGAAGCACAATTCCGAAATGCCGTCCAAAGTGCTTCTGGTGGACGACGAGAGGGAGTTCGTGCAAACTCTTTCCGAGCGCCTCGAGCTTCGGGACATGGGGTCTGCGGTCGCCTACGACGGGGAGTCGGCCTTGAGCATGGTCGACGAGGACGAGCCGGAGGTCATGATCATCGACCTGAAGATGCCCGGCATCGACGGCATGGAGGTCCTGAAGAAGGTCAAGGAGACCCGGCCCGAGATCGAAGTGATCGTTCTCACCGGGCACGGCTCGGAGAAGGACCGGCAGCAGTGCATGGAACTGGGGGCTTTCGCCTACATGCAAAAGCCCGTGGACATCGACGAGATCAGCGAAGCGTTGAAAAAGGCCCATGAGAAGGTCCGGCAGGGCCGGCGGGTCTGACGCATGCGAAACCCGGACCGCCGGTATGGACGACAACGCGGTCCGCGATGAAACGGAGAACCCATGGGGTTTCTGTCCAAAATAAAACCCGCTTTCTGGGACCAGCACGACGAAATGGTAGTAGGGGCGGACGGCCGAAAGTACAGCCTTCGTCGCAAGTGGAGGCTCATCGTCATGTTCACCACGGCGGCTTCGCTGATTCCGCTGCTGGTCATGACCGCCATGGACTACCGGCTGAGCAGGGAAACGTTCGAATCCGAGGCGATCATGGTCACGTCCCGAATGGTGGCGTCCACGTGGCGGGGAGTGTCTTTTTTTCTGTCCGAACACCGGTCGGTGCTCGAATTCGTGGCACTGGACAACACCCCCGAGCAACTGGCCGCACCCGGACGCATCGAGACCATACTGGAGCGCCTGAAAAGCGGCATCGGCGGGTTTGTGGACATCGGGCTTCTGGATTCGAAGGGCAATACGACGGCCTATGCGGGGCCGTATAGAAGGACCGGAACTCCAGGCGAGAAAGAGAGTTTCCGAAAGGTGGTGGAAAAGGGCTTTTTCGCAGGCGACGAGCCGACCGGCAATCAGGACGAGCGACGCCTGGTCGTGGCGGTGCGACGGGACTCGCAAGACGGGGACTTCTTCATACTGCGGTCGGTCCTGGAACGCGACAAGCTCTACGAGCCGGTGCTGCGTTTAGGCAAAGAGACCGGCGAGGACGCATTCATTGTAAACAGCGATGGAATTCTCCAGACCCCTTCGCAATTCTACGGGCAGCCCAACGGCAAAATCCCTTTCCAAGTGCGCGACAATATCAAGGGGACCCGCATTGCGGAGCTGGTCGATCCGCACGGCCGTCGGATGCTGGCCGGATACGCCCTGATTCCCGAAAGCGATTTCGTCCTGATGATCGTCCGCCCCAAGTCCGGGATTATGGACCTGTGGCTCAAGCCCCGGCTCAATCTGATCTGGTTTCTCGTTTTCAGCATTCTTCTGATCATCGCCTCGATCTTCTGGATGGCCACGTACTTGATCGAGCGCATTCACAGGGCGGACCGGAACCGGGCCATGGCGTTGCACGAAGTGGAGCACGCCCACCGGCTGGCGTCCATCGGGCGGCTCGCAGCCGGCGTGGCCCACGAGATCAACAACCCGCTGGCCATCATCATACAGAAGGTGGGGCTTCTGAAAGACCTGTTCACCATGCGGCCGGAGTACGGTGCCGACGAAAAGGTGATCGGCCTTGTCAACGAGGCCATGGAAGCCATCTACCGGTGCGGAAAGGTCACCAGGCGGCTGCTGGATTTTTCCAGCCACATGGAACCTAAGGTGGAGACGGTCAATCTCGAGACCGTGATTCGGCAGGTGCTCGGATTCATGCAGAGGGAAGCGGAAAAGAGCCGCATCGCAATGTTCGTGGACGACCTGGAGAACCTGGAGAAAAGCATTGCCGTCCCCCAGTTCGAATGCGACCGGGGCGCGCTCCAGCAGGTCCTGCTGGTTTTGGTCAACAATGCTTTCGAAGCCATGGAAGACGGCGGACGGCTGAATGTGGCCATCGGCGTCGAGGGAGACGACCGGGTGTTCTTCTCCGTGTCGGACACCGGCCCCGGCATTCCGGAGGACGCGTTGAATCGAATTTTCGAGCCTTTTTTTACCACGAGCAGACGGGAGGGCGCATCGGGACTCGGCTTGTCCATCGCCTACGGTCTGGTCAAGGAGATGGGAGGGGAGATCTCGGTGGAAAGCGTGCCGGGACAGGGCGCCAAGTTCACCGTGACCCTGCCCAGGAAATCTCCACTGGAAAATGCGACAGAAGCCCCCGAGGACTGCAAATACCATCAAATGGAGAACAATTGACAAATGGCAAATGACGAACACATCCTGGCGGCCGAAGGCGTCAGGTTTTTCGGAGAAATATCGGCTTCCATTTCCCACGAGATCAAGAACGTGCTGGCCATATTGAACGAAAACTCGGGCCTGCTCGACGACCTGATCCTCATGAACGAAAAAGGCGCTCCCCTCAATCTGGAGCGTCTCAAGAGGCTTTCAAAGTCCGTGGACCGCCAGATCAAGCGGGCCGACGGAATCTTAAAGCGAATGAACCGCTTCGCCCACAGCGCCGACGCGTTCGCCGAAGACGTGGACCTGGCCGACACGGTCCTTTTGGTAGCCGAACTGGGCGAGCGGCTCATACAGATGAGAAATGCCAAGTTTTCGTTCGAACCGCCCGAACCCAAGGTGAAATGCTACACCAGTCGATTTTTTCTGGAAAATCTTGTCTGGAGATGCATGGTCAAAGCCATGGATCGCTTGAACCTCGAAAGCCCGATACATATCTTCGTCGAGAAAAAAGATTCGGGTCACCGGATCAGGTTCGCGGGCGCTACAGGTGAAAACAAGGGCGAAAGCGAGGAAGCCGCTTCGCCTCGGGAGTCGGAATTGCTGAAAATACTGGAAGCGGAACTTTCCGTCGATTGGAACAAGGGCGAATTGTCGATTCTGCTTCCCGAAAAATAATACGAGTTCTTCCCGCCCTTGCGGCCGGGAGAGAAAAACAACACAAGGAAAGGAGCTACGTTATGACAGAGAGAGTACTGTTGGTGGACGACGAAGAGGAGTTCTTGGAAATCATGGCCGAAAGAATGAGAGCGCGGGACATCGAGGTGACCACTTCGTCCTCGGCCCAGGAAGCCTTCGCTCTGCTCAAAAAGGAATCCTTCGACGCTGTGATCATGGATTTCATGATGCCCGAGATCAACGGAATCGAAGCTCTCAAGCAAATCAAGGAAAAGAACCCGGAAATGCAGATCATTCTTCTTTCCGGCTACGCCACGGTCCAGAAGGGCGTCGAAGCCATGAAGGCCGGCGCGTTCGATTTCATCGAAAAACCCGCGGACCTCGACAAGCTGTCGGAAAAAATCAAAAAGGCCCACAACAAGAAAGCCGTCCTGGTGGAAAAGCAAAACCAGGACAAGGTGATCGAGATGCTGAGGAAATTCGGGTTTTAGGTTCTGCCTGGCTGTTTGGAAGCGCCGCCTCGGAGGGCGGCGCTGCCGTTTTTTTTGGGCGGAATCGTAGGGTGGGTGGGTCGTGTCCCAGGCGTTGTCGCTGATTCAACTTCCTCTGAAAAGGACAGCCCGACAATCTTGCACGGCGTCCAACCAACCATTTCCCGCGTCTCTGTGTCGCTCCTTAAGGGGCAGGAGTTCGGGCGACTCGCAAAATGGTGGGTTGGACTTCGTACAAGATCGAAGGGCACGGGAGCAAACAGGCTGGGCGCCAGCCCCGAATGCCAGGCAAGCGACCCACCCACCCTACGCTCCCGAACCAGGCCCCGTGATGGTATCCGAAGAAAAAACACGGCGCAAAATTACAGCAAGACAATGAGCATTTTCATAACCCCAGTCATTGGCTGCCAGGCCGGATTAAGAAAGGAAAGAAAAGGAATATGTCCACAGGCACGGTACTCGTGATTCTGGCGCACCCGCAAAAGGGAAGCTTCAACCACGCCATCGCCAAGACCGCCGTCCAAAGGCTTGAGAAAAACGGGCGGGACGTGATTTTCCACGACTTGTACGAAGAAGGCTTCGATCCGATCATGCCGGGAGCGGAACTCCCCAGCGATCCGGATTTTCTGAGCCCGGAGGTCCAAACGCACTGCGAGCAGCTCGCTTCGGCCGACGGCATTGTGATCGTCCACCCCAACTGGTGGGGGCAGCCGCCTGCCATTTTAAAAGGATGGGTGGACCGCGTCTTTCGCCCGGAAGTCGCCTATCGCTTCCTGGAGGGAGACAACGGCGAGGGCGTACCCGAGGGGCTGCTGAAAGCAAAATGCGCCGTTGTCTTCAACACCGCCAACACCCCAGCGCAAAGAGAACAGGACGTGTTCAAAGACCCCTTGCAGCTCATGTGGAAAAACTGCATTTTCGATCTTTGCGGGGTTGAGCGGTTCTACCGGGAAATGTTCACCGTGATCGTAACCTCCACTCCCGAACAAAGAAGAGCGTGGCTTAAGAAAGTCGAAACTGTCGTCGATGAATATTTTTAAGTAAAAGCGAATGTGACAGTGAAGGTGAAGGTGAAGGTGAAAAGAAACCCGGACCATTCCCGGTTTCTAAAACGCATAGGTCTAAAAGTTTTTTAGATGCGGCTTAGAACGCATTCGCCCGCGCCCGCCCCGAAGAACCGCAGGTTCTGGAAGAAGCTGAACAGATACAGCAGGAAGATGCGGCTATTTCGTTTCATCGGTCGTCTCGGCACCTGCATGCCGGCGGTCTTTCTGGGCCTCGTAGAGGGAGGGGACGGCGATCGCCGGACGGTTGAGCCCTTCCACGGTCATCCACTCGTTTTTCCTGTCTCCGGTCGAATCCCCGATGGTGACGATGCGGTTTTCTCTCCGGGTGATCCCGATGTAAAAGGCCCGGGGGAAATGCTCGTACATGGTGGCCGCCGTTTTCGATGTGGTACTCGCATGGTCGAAGACCTGGACGAAGGAATCCCCGGGCCGGTCGCCGTAGCCGTCGATCCGGGCGGGGGCTTCGATGTTCCAAAAGACGTTCCGGCCCCCCGCATGGGGAAGGACGCTCAGGTCCCCGCCGGGGCAGACATAGAATCCCCTCATTTTTTCGAACAGGTTTTCATAGGGAAAGATGCCGTGGAAATCCATGGCGGCGTCCGTGGCCGACACCGGATTCCGTCCTTCGTAATGGGCTTCGCAGTCGGTGACCACATTCCCGGAGGCGGTCAGTTCCAGAGTGATTGGGTGCACCATCCGGGCGATGAAATCGGCCCTTGCGATCAGGTTGTCGTTCCCCCAGCCGATGGTGACGCCCGCATGCCCCTCCTGCCCCAGAAACGTCAGATCTTCCAGGGTCCACTGGGAGGAGGTGGAGAGGATGATTCCCTGGGTCATGTTCCTGAAGGTCACGTCCCGCACCCACCCGTTCACCGAGCTGCTGATCCAGATGCCGCCCCAAAGATAATCCTGCTCCCTGGCGGAGCGGAGGACGTTTCCGTCGGCGTCTTCGAAGGGCTTGTGGTGCCGGTACCCGCCGGGCCACGCGCTTTCGATGCGCAGGTGCTCGATGCCGATTTCCCGGACGCCGCCGAAGGAATAGATCTTCGGCGCATAGCGGAGCGGCTGATCGAACCGTGCCGGCCGCGCGAGGCGAATCGTGCGGCAGTCGATGATCTTTTCGATGCCGGCTATCCAGGACAGCTTCCGGGCTGCCTTGCCGCAGGTGTCCGGCTGGGCTTCGGTGAGCCGGAAGGGGGCGGTTAGCCGGGCGGCGATATCCGCCTTGTCCGGAGAGGGATTTTCCGGATCGACGAGGGGATCGGTGCATTCGACGATGACCGTCTGACCTTCGGTGAAAACACTGCTGTCCGACACCGGGATGTCGGTCTGTCCCCGCACCACGTCCCCGGTGAAGGCGGCAAGTTCTTTCCGCGCTTCCGGGCCGATGACGGCCACGGCCGCCTGGCGACGGGCTTCTTTTTCGGCCGGGACGGTCCCCAGCCTCCGGATCGATCCGTCTTTCCCCGGAGCGCCCATGAAGAGGATGGTGCCGGAGTCTCCGTCCCCCTTTCCGCGAAGGACGATGCGGTCGGCGGTGATTTGGAGAAAGGGCGCGTCGGCCGTCGTGTGCACCTCATATCTCCCCCGGGGCAGGTATACCACCCCGCCGCCGGCCTTTGCCGCCGCATCTACGGCCGCCTGGATCGCCGCCGTGTCCTCCTTCCCGTCATCGGGAACCGCCCCGAACCGGTCGTCCGTGACGTCGAACAGGGGACCCCGAATGTCCGGAATCGACGCTTCCCCCATGCGGTATCCGGCCCGGGAAAAATCGGGGAGTCGGTCGCCGGTGGGGCCGTTCGCCGTATACTCCTCCCAGACGGCCGGGGTCCATTCTGCCGGGGCACGCCCGGTTTCCGCATCGGCTTTCTTTCCGCAGCCCGCTGCCGGAAAGAGCGCCAGCATCAGGGATGCGAGCAGCAGCAGGGTCCGCACCTTGTGTGGTTTCAGTTCGTTGCGTTTCAATGAAGAGACCTCGCAGGTTTCCGTCGGCGTTGCCGAACGGTTTCATTTTTTCATGTGATTTCCGATTGAAATCATGGGAAAAGATCATATTCGTTGAATATTGTCAAATTCTGATTCATTTCCCGTTTGACGGAACCTGGGCAACTCTTTATAGCCCGTATCTCATTAAGAGCAAGTGCAGGCGCAAGGGGAAAAGCGACGGACATGCTGTTCAGTTCCTTCCAATTCGCGTTTTTTTTCCTGATCATCGCGGGGACCCACTATTCCCTTCCCCACCGGTTCCGCTGGATGCCGCTCCTTGCGGCCAGTTATTACTTTTATGCCTGCTGGAAGCTCGAATACGTCTTCCTCCTCATGGGATCGACCCTGGTCAATTATTTCCTGGGAATGCGGATGTCCGTTCTGCCGGACAAAGCAAGACGGAAGAAATATCTGCGGATCGGCATTCTTTTCAATATCGGCCTCCTGTTTCTGTTCAAGTATTTCAATTTTTTCAGCCGGTCCGCCACGGAAGCGCTGAAGGCCATAAATATCCTTTGCGACCTCCCGCTCTTTCACATGCTCCTGCCGGTGGGGATATCCTTTTACACCTTCCAGGCCCTCGGCTACGTCGCGGATGTCTACAACGGCAAAGCTGAGGCGGAGCGTCACCTGGGGATATTCGCCCTCTTCACGTCGTTCTGGCCCCAGCTCCTGGCAGGGCCCATCAACCGCGCCCATCTCCTGATGCCGCAGCTCCGGAGCGTGCGCCCCTTCGACTACGAAAAAACGACCAACGGCCTCCGGCTCATGCTCTGGGGCCTTGTTAAAAAGGTCGTCATTGCGGACCATCTGGCCGTCTATGTCAACCGGGTTTACAACCATGCGGGGGATTACCAGGGGATTCCGCTGATCGTCGCCACCCTGTTCTATACCGTTCAGATCTACTGCGATTTTTCGGGCTATACGGATATGGCCCGCGGGAGCGCCATGGTCCTCGGGTACGATCTCATGGAGAATTTCAGGCACCCCTATTTTTCCAGGTCCCTGCGGGAGTTCTGGCAGCGGTGGCATATCTCCCTGTCAACCTGGTTCCGGGATTATCTCTATATCCCCCTGGGCGGCAACCGGGTGGCGAAATGGCGGTGGCATTGCAACCTGTTCGTCACCTTTCTCCTGAGCGGCCTCTGGCACGGGGCGGAGTGGACCTTCGTAATCTGGGGCGCCCTCCATGGGGGGATTCTGATCCTGGAGAACGCCACCCACCATTTCCAGGAGCGCCTGGCCGACCGGTTGTTCCCCGGAAAGGGGCGTATGAACCATCTGTTCCAGGTGGGCATCACCATGGTCCTGGTTTCCTTCGCCTGGCTCTTTTTCCGGGCCGATTCGGTGGGGGACGCGTTCGCCATCATCCGGAAAATGTTCCTGATCGGTCCGGGGCCGTTCGGACTCGAAGCGCTGGGCATCGGTGTCGTCGGCGTCCCCTCCTTCATTTTTCTCGTCGCCATGATCCTGATGCTGTTCCTGGTGGAAAGCAGGGAAATGACGGAATGGATCCATGTGCGGGTCGGGCGCCTGCCGCTTCCGGCCCGCTGGTCGCTGTATGTCGTCGCTGTCTGGAGCGTGTTTGTTTCGATCGTATTCGGGGTCGAGCAGGAATTCATTTATTTCCAGTTCTGATAAAGGGCAAAAAAATCACTTGACCACAAAGGCACAAAGTTCACAAGTTCACAAGGAGAAAGGAGACCCCATTTGCAGGACGGCTGCGGAAATGGGCGGAAGGATTTTTCTATCGAAGTGCGTCATTTTCGGACTCCTGAATCTCGGGATTCTGGCTGGGCTCCTGTTCCTGTTTTCGGGCCGTCAACGGGATATCCATCTCTCCTATGCCGAGAGCGAGTCGAACCTTCTGGTGCTGGGGGAAAAAACCCGGTATCCGGCGGCCTTTCTGGGGACCTCCCGGGGGCGCGTGCTTTCCCGGGACGGGAACCACGAAATGGTGGAACGGATCATAGGGGGGGAGGTCGCCAACCTGTCCAAGGGGGGCGGGGGCGGCCTCATGCCCGCCGAGGTGCATCTTTCCTGGTTCTACCACCGGGGGAATACCGCCGACAACATCGTCTACCTGGTGGATCCGTGGGTGTTCTATTCTTCCGTCAACAACGAGAACAACGATTTCTTCCTCAGGGACGAGCCGTTCGAGCTTTTCATCTTCTGGAAGCTCATCCGGGACCGCTACCCGCCGGATCGGCTTTTCTCCTATCTTCAGATGATCGCCGTCACCGACTGGAGGAGCATCTCGCGCTATGCGGCCCCGGGATTGACGGCGGGGACCCTGGCGCGGATCGATGAAAATAAGATGGCGGATGCGCGCCGGAACTACCTGGAGAAATACGACCGGGAGAGCTTTACCGCCTACGGTCATGTGGTGAACCGCATCAACCGCCTGGTCGAAGACCACGGCGGCCGGATCACCTACGTGATGCTTCCCCTCCTGATGCCGGATTTCCCGGGGCTTGCCGAAGTGGATGCATTTTTACGGGAGACCGCCGCCCGGCAAGAGGGCATGGCCTATTACAGCTGCGCCGCATGCATGCAGGAGACGCGCTTCTACTACGACCATATGCACTTCAACAAAACCGGGATCGACTATTTTCTCCGGAACTGCATCAAGCCCATTCTCCAGGAGAACGAGCCGGTCCTGGACGGCATCGTGCCCCGACAATGAAATGCTGAAAAAAGACGACCTGTGCGGTTGGTTAGAGGACAGCCATGAAATCCTCACAGATCCTAAGTTTTCGAAGCGATCGGCCATGTGCGGAGTCTCTGGAATCAAACGCCGGATCGACGAGCCTTGGCTTTTTGACCCTCCAACAAGAGAACCAAGGCTCGAACCGCAATCCTCCGCAGGGCATCACTATTGTAAAATCCTGTTCAACCATGCTTGCAGACCGACCGGGGTCGTAAACAAAAGCCTAGTCCGGCCGACTTCGACCGTTTCCTCCAGGGCCATGTTCAGCAAAACGAATTCCTCGGGCCGGTAGGCGTCGATAAAACTTCGCATCGAACGGCTGATTTCGGGATTTTTCAGCGACGCGAACTTGACTTCCAGGGGAAATATCTTTCCCCCGTGTTCGATAACGAAATCGACCTCCGCCCCGGACTTGCTCCGCCAGAATTTCAGAGAGTCCTGAATTCCCAATCCCTTGGTTATTTCCCCGAAAGCCCAGTTTTCAAAGAGCTGCCCCTTGTCCGGCCGGATTTCGGTCTGGGTCGAAAAGGCGTTGAGCAGCTGGTTGCGTATTCCGTTGTCGATGAAATACACTTTCGGAGTCCCGGTGATCTCGCGGCGTTTTCCCTCCGCGAACGGAAGCGCCTTTTTTACGATATGGCTTTCCTCCAGTATTTCGATGTATGAACTGACAGTGCCCACATCGACATTGCAGATGGACGCCAGTTCCGACAAGTTGACGAGATTGCCGATCTGGCCCGCCAACAGCGAAAGCAATTTCCGAAAGGCATCCACCCGCTTGATTTTGAAAAGATCGGATGCGTCCCGCAAAATAAGGGCTTCCGCCAAGTCGCTTAAAAGCATGATCCTTTCGGCCCGGTCTTCGGCCAGATATACGGCGGGATAGCTTCCGAAAACCAGTTGCATGGAGACGATGCTTTCGTGTATATGCCGCTTTTCCACCGGGTTCGAAGGCCTTGCATGGTCGAGCAGCTCGCCGGCGGAAAAAGGCAGGAGACGCCTGCGGACGGCCCTGCCGGCGAGCGATTCCCTTGTTTTGCTTCTCAGATCGTATGACGACGACCCGCTTATCCAGACAGGGATTCCCAAACGGCTGTCGATCAGGCCTTTCACGAAGAGGCCGGCCTCTTCCATGTGCTGAATTTCGTCGATGAACAAAGCCTCCACGAACGCGTAGTCCTCCCTCACCAATTCGGCGAGTTCGACAGGCGATGCGAGGCCCGAACGCAACAAGGGGTCCTCCATGTTCAAAAAAAGAACGTTGGGCGCGAAACCACCGATTCGATGCCAGATCATGGTGGATTTTCCCGACTGCCTGCATCCTACGATCAGATTGGCCCGTCGATCGGAAACAGCGGTTTTTTCCACGGCCCGATCAACGTAAACGGGAGGCAACAAGCGGGATATGTATGCGCCTGCTTGGTCCGGGTAGGTCATCCACGGATTCATCTGCCTGATTCGATTTTGGATTTCCGCAGCAATCATGTCGGCTCCCCTCCTTTCCGATTTCGATTTAAAATCCATATTAACCCGGCTAATTTTGATTGTCAATCCAAATTCAGAGCCAGCTCCTCATCATCCCGCCCAAAAGCATCCCGCCCCACGCAGTTCGCAAACTGCATCACCCCAAACAAATACCGATCAGCCCAAATCAATGGCACCGTAAGCAACTGTTTCGTCCGAAAACCGGCTTTCCGCTCATAGGCAGGGTTGAAAACACCATACGTTTATCCACGGCCGAAAGCTCGGCCGCTTCGTAAAAGTCGGTAAGATTGACCAGTCGCTTCGATAAAGCCGAAACTCAAATCACATCGGGGGCGTCAACAGTTGATAAGCGACGTTATGTTGCGTCCCCTATCGCTGGATGGCGACTTGTGTTCAAAAAATTCAATATCGACCGCCGAGCGCTCGACCCGGCTCTGGCGAGTTGCTCGTCTCCAGCCACAGCCTGGATCAGATCTTCGTCATCGACACATCGGACGGCAGTACGATCACCACCATGGATCTCATGTTGGGCGGAGTCGCCTACGGCCAAGTGTCCGGGAGTCTTACCGCAGGCCCCGCCGTCCCGGTCCAGACTTCCCTGTTCCTGTTCGGATCAGGGTTGGCCGCCATGATCTGCTTTCGACGCCGGGGTGCGGCACCATCTTTGAACCGGCGCCAGTCTGGAAGAGCGCAGGCCTGCCCCCCCAGGCAGCCCTGACTGTAAGCAATAAAAACCATCTGCCGTAGGTGCCTGGGTCTGGATGGAAGAAGCCGAACGGCGTTGTTGGAAAATCGAAGAGGGATCGGTTCAGTGCCTCTCATCGATTTTCAAATCAAATACAATTGCTTTTACAATAAGCCATCGTTTTTCGGCTTGCAGTACTTTTCATGATCGTCCCCTTTTTTTCAGCAGCAGCGCCGTGTTTCCCGTCACGCTGATGCTGCTCAGCAGCATGGCGCAGACGGCGACAAGGGGGGACAGGAGGCCTGCGGCGGCTATGGGGATGCTGATGGCGTTGTAGAGAAACGAAAAGGCCAGGTTCTGGTGTATCTTGCGGGTGACTTTGCGGGCAAGCTCCAGAAAATCGACGACCTGCGATGGTTCGCCGCGCATGAGGGTGACGTGGGCGGCCTCCCTTCCAAGGCGGCTGCCGGAGTGAAAGGCGATGGCCAGGTCGGCGCGGGCTAGGGCGGGGGCGTCGTTTACTCCGTCGCCCCCCATGGCGACCACGTTTCCGTGCCGCGCGAGCGCATCCACGAAGTTCGCTTTTTCCTCCGGGAGCATTTCTCCGTAGGCGGTTCGGATGCCCATCTCTTTGGCAGCGGATTTGGTGGCGGCCTTGCCGTCGCCGGAAATCAGGAAAGTCTTGAATCCTCTGTCTTTTAGATTTCGGATGGTTTCGGGCGCTCCTTTTTTGATGCGGTCCCCGAATAAAAAACGGGCGACGGTTTTGCCGTCGAACGCCATGTGAATGGAGGATGGGGTTGGTTCTGTATTCGGCCATGTCTTTGCGGAACGCGGACGCAAAGCGTCCGGGTATGCATTCCCACGCGAAGCGTGGGAACGAGGCGATGTACGAACGGCCGAAATGGAAACCAGGCCTATGGCAGAAATTTCAAGGCCGTTTTTTTCAAGATTGTTTGAAACAGTCGGATCTTGGTCTGCCTGAGTGGTTTCTTCCGATAGAAACTGGGCGGAACCGATTTTGACCGGCTTGTTTCGCAAAATCCCCGACACCCCGTTTTTGTTGTATCGAATGTCGTCGATGGATGCGGGACGAATGTTTTTCCTTCGGGCGTAACGTTTGATCTTGATCGCTGCGTGGTGGTCGGATTTTTGTTCCAAGGCGAAGGCGGCGGCAAGGATTTGTTCCGGGTCCCAGTCGGGATCGTGTTCCACATCCAGCAGGTCCCAGTCGCCCTCGGTCATGGATCCGGTCTTATCGAAGACGAAGGTATCGATTTTCGGGGCGGTTTCGAAAGCCGAAAAGTCCCGAACCAGAATGCCGTTTCTCGCGGCCAGGGATATTCCGGCGGTGCGGGCCAGGGGAATGGCGATGCCCAACGCGCAGGGGCAGGATATGACCATGACCGTGACCGCCCGCACCACCGCCTGGTCCGGCGTGAGTCCCAGAAGCCATCCGGCCAGCCCCACAGTGAGCGCGACCGAAAAAATCCCAGGCGCGAACCATTTCAGCACAATGTCGGTCTTTCCTTCCATCGGCGTCTTTTTCCCCAAGGCTTTTTCCATGATTTCGATCATTCGGCCCAGGGTGGACTCTTCACCGACGCTTTCGGCCTCCACCGTGATTCGGCCGGAAATCAGGCGGGTCCCGCTACGCACTCTGTCCCCGATTTTCTTTTTGATCGGCCGGGCCTCCCCGGTGAGGGTGGACTCGTCCATCTCGCATTTTCCGTGCACGACCACGCCGTCGGCCGGGGATATCTCGTTTTCCTCCAGAACGAACAGGGAGCCCTTTTCCAGGTACTGCGCGGAGACATACCTCCCATAGGGAGCGTCGGGACTCACGATGCGCGCCTTGTTGGGGACCAGGGAAAAGAAGCTTTCCAGGTCGCGGACGACCCGCTCCTTTGCTTTTGCTTCCATGAGTTTTCCCAGCAGCACCAGCACGATCAGCATGGAGGCCGTGTCGAAGTAGAGATGGATGCTTCCGGAAAAAAAATTGTACAGGCTGTAGAAATAGGCGGACAAGGCGCCCGCGCTGATGAGGGTCTCCATGCCGAACCCCATGGAACGCCATCCGGCCCATCCTTTGATATGAAGCATCTTTCCCCCATAGGCGATTACAACCGTCGCCATGACTGCGATGGGCCAGGATATATAGCGGATGTCGGCTTCGGTCAGCGTCGTGAAGAAGCCGGAATAGAGGGCGAAAGAGAGCATCATGACGTTCATGGTCAAGAACGCGGACAGGCCGAACCGGATGAATTCGGTCCTTCTCTCCGAGGATTCGATCTCGTCGCCGGGCGCGGTCGCCGTGTATCCCAAGTCCATGATCGCC
The DNA here is from genome assembly GCA_963674505.2 of Desulfobacterales bacterium. Taxonomy (GTDB): domain Bacteria; phylum Desulfobacterota; class Desulfobacteria; order Desulfobacterales; family SKZT01. The sequence continues at coordinate 1,390,715 of CAXXIG010000001.1, read as the reverse complement.
TTTGCAATTCGGGGGGGCGAAGTCTTGACCGGGTCGAAGCGCACGTTCACCCGGTCGGTGGAGAAATTGCAAGTAGCCTTTGCCACACCCGGTGTTTTCAAAAGGGAATGCTCGATCACCCAGGCGCAGGCAGGGCACCACATGCCCTCAACGGCCAGGCGGAGTTTCAGGTGCCTGCCGTCGTCGTCCGTGATTTCTATTTCATCGGATTCTTCGGGGGGCGCGGGGTCCTTATACCGGTCTTCCAGATCCGATTCGGAGGACGGAATGATGCCCATGGCCCGGCATTGTTTGAAAATATCGGTTTCTTGGAAGGATGCGGGGTCGGAAACGTCGGAGATGTCCGCCAGCATGCGAAACACTTGGCGGCAGCCAATGCAGCAAAAGCGGAAGGTCTTGTCTTGCAGGACCAGTTCCCGGGCGCCGAACCTGAGGGAAAGACCGCACAGGTCGCAGGTCGATTCGCGCAGACTTTTCATGTGGGAGGGCTTTTCTATCACGGGGCCTGGTCCGGGATCGTAGGGTGGGTGGGTTGAAACCCTGGCGTTCGGGGCTGGTTCAAAGCTTGTTTGCGCCCGTGCCCTTCGAGATTGTACCAAGCCCAACCCACCATTTTCCGAGCCGCCGAGGTGTCATTCGTTCGAAGAAGCGACGAATTGGCGCGAAAAACGGTGGGTTGGACTCCGCGCAAGATTGGCGGGCTATCCTGTTAAAGAGAAGTCGGATTGGCGACAACATCCGGGCATCGACCCACCCACCCTACGATACCGAACCTGACCGCGCGGATTGCCGCGAGGGGGAACAAATCCCGGCGGAAAAAAATCTCCCCAAATCGGATGATTTTCATCACCCCGGCTCGAAACCATTGGATCGAACAAACGGCAATGGCCGACGGAAACGATGGCGCAATCGGAAAACCTATTGAAATGTGACGACTGTTGGACTGTCACGGATAAATCCCCCCGATCACCGTCCAAAGATAACTGACAGCTTGCCACTAACCGCCCCCCCCCGACGACTTATCTCTGCACACCGCCCACTGGCCACTGTTCACTGCCGCACTCCGAGGGATTTGACATAGGCGATGATCTGCCATCTTGCGTCCGGGCCGATCGTTGTGGCCAGCGCCGGCTGGCGCTTGCCCTCCACGCCGAAACTGATTTCCTTGAACATCACGCCTTCCGTCTGACTCTGCACTTCTTCGCTTCTAAGGTCGCGGGGTCGCGGAGCGAAGCTTTGTCCCACCGATCCGTAGCCGTCGAAACGGGGGCCGTGGCAGGGCAGGCAGAAGTTGCGGTACCCGATCTGGCCTTTGGCGATCATATCGGGACTATCCAAATCGACGGGGGATTCGATCTGTTCGGCGGGAACGGCCCGGTATATGGCCTCGCCACCGGCGATCGGGACGATCCCGGCTTCCTGGATCAGGATCGGTTCTTCATGGGGAAACACGCCGGGCGTCTCCCACATGCGACCGAACGGAAAATTGTTGTCGTACCATGTGTAGGCGCCGTACGCTAACAAAAGCACAGCGCCCGCGAAGGAGAATATCACGCCGATCGTCTTCATCTATTCCCCCTTCTCGCCTCTGACATGTTGCGGATAGGGAAGCGGCTCGTAGATGGCGTACGGAGACTCGCCGGGAATGTCCTTGACCGGGCGAAAATCCCAGTCGGGCTGGCCCATGTCCCCCACCACGTACAGGGCGAAATAGCCTTTCAGCAGGATGAACGCCGAAAGCGCGAAAATCCAGAACCAAGTCCTTCCCTCGGATTCCTTTTTTCCAGAATGTGCCATGTTATATTCTCACCCCCAGCAATCCGTAACCCAAGATGTAAAAGAACCCCCAAAGGAAAGTCCCCGCGATCACCAATATCAAAAACAAAGGAAACGGGGCTTCCCGGTCCTGGAGACCGTCGGGATAGGTTCCGTAGATTTCCGTTTTCCTGGCTTCGTCGTCCTTGCCCTTCAGATGGGAATATCCCAGGGCGACCCAGAACAGCACGATGAATGCCAAGGTCGGAAAAACGTACAATATCAGATGTTGAAAATTGAGAAGTTCGAAAATTCTCATAACATTACCCCTTGCAGGCCTAAGGCGTTGTTGCGATGGCAAAAATCAGGACCGCCGCCGTGGCGGCCAGTCCCGCAGCCGCCAGAAACAACAGGCCGTACGCCTCGTAGCGGTTGAACCTGGTGACTCTCGTCGGCGCGACATCGGGTTCGTCCTCCAGCGGCAGAAACCTCGCTCGCTCCTGGTCCTTGAACTGGCCCCTTTTCAGCGCCCAGAAAAAGACCGCCAGGCTGATGACAAACCCTATGCCGATGTACGACAAAAAATACGGAAAATACATAAAAAAAACCGTCCAACTGATTCAGCGTGTCAACCCGCCGGGCTCGTACGCCGCGTCGATGCCTCTGGGCTCGGTATTGGCGTCCGATTGGTCGATGAAATATTCCGCCACGTAGTTGCCCACTTCCCAGATCTTCTCCGACTCCAGATCCTTCTTGAAATAGGGCATGGCCGTTCCCGTGATGCCGTTCATGATCTGGTAGTACAGGATTCCGCCCGAAACTTCCCGGTTCTTCAGAATCGTGAAGTTGAACGGCGGCGGATAGATGTAGGGCTGTGCCGGTCCCATGCCGTCGCCGATGGGGCTGTGGCATCCCGCGCAGAAATCCTGGTAGATCTTCTCTCCCCGTGCGAGCCCAGCAGGCGTGGTCGGATAGGGATTGGGCACGTCGCGCCACCCTTGCGGAATGTGGTTGTTAATCCACTGCACGTTGAATTCCGGCCCCTCCTCGTAGGCCGAGACCGCTTCCTGCTTCCAGTAGATCTGGCGCATCATGCGGGTATCGGCGTTCTTCAAGCCAAGGCACTGCACGTACCGGGTCAGCACCTTGATCTTGTCCATGCCGAGGAAGGAAAACGACGGCATGATGGAATTGGGGCGGGTCCAGCGCGGGTTCATGAAATGGGCGATGTGCCAGTCGTCCGGGTGCTCGCCGCCTTCCTGGGAAAGGTCCGGCCCGGTCCTGGCGGACCCGAGCAGAATGGGCCTGTCGGCCCTGTAGTCTCCGGCCTGGGCGATTCGTTCGGCGCCGATGCCCCAGTCGAAGGCGCGAATCGATTGGCTGTGGCAATACACGCACCCGTTGACCAGGTAGATCATGCGACCCTCGGCCTCGACCTGGCTGCGCATCCTGAAAATTTCCGACGGCTTTGTTTCCCGCTGCGCCCACGGCATGTAGACCACGACGTAGACGACCGACGCGAGTATGATCAGACTGCCGATGACAACGGCCCTTGGTGTCATTTTCATGACGATATCTCTCCGGGGTTGAAAAACAACGTTCTAAATATGTTGTACATTCCGATGAGCGCACCGGTAAAAATCATCAGTCCCAGGGAAGCCCGGATCACATAGTAGATATGGACTTCCGGCAAAATCCTGTAGACCGTCTCGCCGTTGAGCCAGGCGTTGCCTTGGATCAGGCCCACGATGGTCAGTATCACGGTGAACCCCGTTACGCCGATGAGCACCAGCCAATATTGCAGATCGGCCAGAAGCCTGCTGTAAAGCGGCTTTCCGGTGATTCTCGGAAGGATGTAATACAGTCCTCCCAAGGCGATCATGCCGGAAAATCCCAGCACGCCGATGTGGGCGTGCCCCACCACCCAGTTGTTGAAGTGCGTCACCCGTTGCACCTGGGGAAGCGCCATGAGCGATCCCTGGATGCTTACGAAAAAGTACATGATCGTTCCGGTGAAGACGAACTTGCCGCCGATGTCCGCGTGGATTTCCCCCAGCTTGTTCTTCGCCGTGTACCAGATGTTGATCAGAAAGACCATCACCGGAATCACCATGGCTATGCTGTCCACGATGGCGATGACTTTCAGCCAGGTCGGAACCGGGACTTGCAGCAGATGGTGCGTGCCGATGTGCGTGTAGACCACCAGGAGCGACCAGAAGCCCAACAGAGACAGCGTGTGGCTGTACAAGGGGCCTTTCACCACTCTGGGTATCACGTAGTAGGCCACGCCTGCCGAAAGCGGAGTCAGGAGCAGGCCGAAAATGTTGTGCCCGTAGAACCAGAGCAGAATCGCGTCCGGAATTCCCACCAGCGCGCCGGTGTTCGGACGCCAGATCACGTTTCCGAGGCAGTACGTGGTCCCCGTGAGCACCACGGCGGCGCAGGCGTACCAGATGGAAACGTACAGGATCGGCTCCTTCCGGTTCTTGATCGTCATGATCAGGTTGATGAAAAGCAGGACGAAACACGCGATGACCATCATGTCCACCGGCCAGATCAGCTCCGCGTACTCTCTTCCCTGGGTGTGTCCGGAAAGGAGCGTGACCACTGCGGCGACCAGGGTCAGGTTCCACAGGACGGCGGTAGCCACGCCGATCTTTTCGCTGTAGAGATCGGTGCGCAGGAGCCTGGGAATGTAATAAAAAGCCGCCGCCAGAAGACCGGGGGTCACGAACCCGAAAAGCACCAGGTTGATGTGGGCTGGACGGACCCTTCCGAACGTCAGCCACCCGATGCCCGAAGTCAGGTCCGGGGCGATCAGCTCGGTTGCGCCCAGAAGGCCCATGAACGTCGCGACGATCATCCAGAGCCCGGAGGTCAGAGTGAAACACGCCGCCGTGGGGTATTGAAACAAGGCTGTCTTGGACAAGGCCGTTTTCGGTTTATCGCTCATTTATCGTAGCCGCTCCCTGCTGTTTAATTGTGGCATGCCAGCCAGCATCCCAGGTTGACTTTCTTCTCCCGATGGCACCCGACGCAAAACCCCATCTGGAAGGGCTCCGCATGCAGACGGTCCATGGTCTCCACCGCTCCGTGGCATTCCTGGCAGGCGATCTCCTTCTTGATATGACGCTGGTGATTGAAGAACACGTGCTCGGGGATGTAGAAAACCTTCGCCCAGGGCGTCGGGGTCTTGGTATTGAAATATTCGTGTTCCTTTTGAATCCACGGGAAGTTGGCGATGATGTACTGGTGGCAGTACAGGCATTTTTCCACCGGCGGAAGCCCGGGAAACTTGGACTTGCCCACGTACGGGTGGCAGAATTCGCACTGGATGTTCTTCACGCCAGCATGGACCCGGTGGCTGAACGGTATGGGCTGTTCCGGCCCGATGGCCGTCGCGGGCGGCATGTAGAAATAAAAAAGAAAACCTGTCGTGAACAATACCGTCAGCAGGACCGAAATAATCGGCCACCTGTTTGCGACAAGTCTTTGGAAGAATCGGGAGACAAAGGATTCCGTCGCCATTTACGCGGCCCTCCTTTCCCCGGGTTCCAATTCCGGAAACAGTTTCATGTAATACGATACGGCGATAATCATGAGTCCCAAAAACCCCAGGGTGACAAAAAGCTCCGTGACGCCCAGCGGAAGCGAGGTCGCATGATGGCTCAACGCCGGGCCGAGCAGCAGCATGTGTTCCAGCCAGATTCCCCCGATGACGATGGAGCAAAGTATCATCATGAACTTGGGCTGGGTCTTGACGCTCCTTCTGAGCAGGATGAAAAACGGTCCGATGAAGCAGAGGATGAAAACGGTCCATGCCAAAGGCTTCCAGGGGCTCAGCATGACCCGCTCGATGACGTAAGCCGTCTCCTCCGAAATGTTGCCGTACCAGATCACCACCAGCTGGCAGTAGAAAAAGTCCGCCCACACCAGGCAGAACGCGAAGAACAGCTTGCCGATGTCGTGAAACTGGTTCGATTCGATGGTCCAGTTACTGTTGGGATTCAGGTGCAGTATCGCCGCCAGGATGATGATGGCCCCCAACGCCACGTAGAAGGCCTTCACGAAATTGTAGGCTCCGAAAAGGGTGGAGTACCAGTGCGGGTCCATGCTCATAATCAGGTCGTAGCCGATCAGGGAAAGCACGATGGCGAAGGCGAAAATGTAGAACACCCCCACGAAGGACATGGGGCCTTTGAATTTTTCGTCCTCGGACTCGCCGCTTCCCCACAGCTTGTAGAGCAAGTTTCTCAGCGCTCCCGAAGGCTTTTTCCTGTGAAGCTTCAAGCCCAGGGAATAATACAAGTAGACGAACCCCAGGCAATACAGGATTGCCAGCCCGATGGCGTCCCGGGTAAAGAGAAACGGGATGTTGAGCCAGATTTCCTTGCCGTGCAGGTCTTCGCCGATCCAGGGAAAAACGTGGGCTTTTCCCAGGTAAAGCCCGCAAAACAGCAGGAACGAGATGGGAAAGAACGCCGAGAACGATTCGGCGATGCTGGCCAGCGGGCCGCTCCATCGGGCCTTCGTGATATGCATCACGACCGAGAACAACAGCGCCCCCTGGGCGATTCCGGACCACAGCAGGAAATTGATCAAATAGGCCTGCCAGGCCCTTTCCGGATGCGCCCCGAACAGCCCCGCCGCAAATGCCGCAGTTCCGGCGGCCACCAGCGCCAGCGTCAGTCCCGCTGCCTTCTTTCCATCCGCCGGGGCCTTATCGGCTATCAGAGTCGTACTCATTTTTCTTCACCAAATTGCTTATGCCATAGGGTTTAATAGCTTTATATTCGGTATCCAATCAAAATCCTTGGTATTGGCCGTCACTATTGTTTTGTTATACAAAATGGCCGTTCCGGCCACCAAGGAATCCCCAAGCGACATCTTTTTCAGTTGCTTCAATTTGACCGCTTTTTGAATTACGCCTTCCGAAATTGGCAATACGACGGCTTTTTCAAAAAACATTTCGAAAAAACTTTTTTCTTGCAGACTTAAATTATGATAACCCAAAACTTCCAGAACGCTCACTGCGGAAACAACAGGAGATTTTTCCGCGATGAAATCTCTCAAGCTTATGTGCTCTGGCAGTGCCGCATAGATGATGATATTGCTGTCGAGCATCATTTATCCGTTCCTGTGCGGGAGTTTTCGGTCCCTTCTAATCTCTTTTTGCCATGCAACCGGGTCGGTAATTTCTTTTATTCCGCCGCTTTCAGCTATTTTTTCAAGTATTTTGGCCATTTCCGGGCCGGAAACGGACTGTTCTTTTGCCTGATTACTCGATTGGAGAATAGTGACATGAACAGGAATTTCACAATCCTGAAGCGATTGTTCAGGCTGGGTGTCTTCCCAGACCAATTGGTTTCCTCTTAATTTTGCTTTGTACGTTTTTAACATGTCTCTCTTCGTTATTTCCATTCGAGCGGTTTCAAGGGTTTGTTGTTACATATGTCCGGTGCTTCCAACATCACCGCTTCAAGGCAATCTGTCATCAATCAAATGTTCTAATCTCGCCTCCCTTTTTTTTAAAAAACGCCGAAAGCTCCCCTTCCTGACCAGGCTCGCACGAAGCCACCACGCCGAAATGGCTGCCGGAGCAACGTCCGTCGTAGTGTTTCGACCACCCGAATTCCGGGAGCTTGGCCTGGGTCAGCAACCCGATCACGTTTCCGAAAACCGAAAACAGGATGGTGAACTCGAAGCCCACGATGAAAAACGGCACCAGGGACACGATGGGCTTGCCCTGCACGATCAGGTCCCAGCGAGTCGAGGTGAAAATGGCCAGGGCCAAACCGCAGCAAAAACCGAGAATGCCTCCCGCCAGGGTGAAATACCCCACCTTGCTCTTTTTCATGTCCATGGCGTCGAGCACTTTGTGGCTCGGAATCGGCGTGTGCACCTTCCGAAGCGTCCACGGGGATTTCTTGATATCCTCTATGGTGGACGCCGCCTTGTCCTCGTCGGCGAACAACCCCATCACGAAAGCCTGGGACGAATTGGTTTCAAGAGGCATGGTGTTCTCTTTCCTTTTCGATGAATTCTTTCATTTCCGTCATGGAGACCGACGGCAGGTGTTTGACAAACAGCGTGAACAGGAAGAAAAACAGGCAGAACGTGCCGAACATGATGCCGTACTCGATCATCGAGGGCGCGTAGGTCCCCCAGGAATGGGGAATGAACCCGTGGGCCACGCCGCCGACAATGATCACGAACCGCTCGAACCACATGCCGACATTGACCAGAAGCGATATGCCGAACAACCACGGGATCGCCCGCCGGATTCGCTTGATGAAAAACAAAAGCGGCACCATGGTGTTGCACCCCACCATGAGCAAAAACTGCACCTGGTAGGTCCCCATGGCCCTCCAATGGAACGATTCCACCTCCACGACGTTGTGGCTGTACCAGGCGATGAAAAACTCGGTGGCGTAGGCGAAACCGACGATCATCCCGGTGAAGATGATGGTCTTGGCCACGCTTTCCAGAACATCGATGGTGATGATCTTCTCATAATGGAATATTTTCCGAAGCGGAATCATGAGGGTCAGTACCATGGCCAGCCCGGAATGAATGGCGCCCGCCACGAAATAAGGCGCGAATATGGTGGTGTGCCAGCCGGGCACGACCCCGAGGGCGAAGTCCCAGGAAACCACCGAGTGGACCGAGATGACCAGGGGCGTGGCCAGGGCCGCGAAAAACAGGTAGCCCCGGGTGTAATGCCGCCACTGGTCGTTGTGGCCGCACCAGCCGAGGCTGATGATGGCGAAGATCTTTTTTCTCGCGCCCGTGGCACGGTCTCGAATCGCAGCGAGATCCGGCAGCATGCCCGTGTACCAGAACAGGCTGCTCACCGTCAGGTACGTGCTGATCGCCACTACGTCGAACATCAGCGGAGACATGAAGTTGGGCCAAAGGGTCCTCTGGTTGGGGATCGGCAGCATGTAATAGACCATCCAAACCCGGCCGAGATGGATGAACGGAAAAAGTCCCGCGATGCAGACGGCGAACACGGTCATGGTTTCCGCAGCCCGGGCGATGGGGTTTCTCCATCCGGCCCGAAACAGGTGCAGGATGGCGGAAATCAGGGTCCCGGAGTGGGCGATACCGACCCAGAACACGAAATTGATCAGATAGGTCCCCCAGGCGACCGGGTGGTTCTGGCCGCCCGCGCCGATTCCGACGAAAATCTGGTATATCCAGCAGCTCGCCCCGACAGCCGTCCCCGCAAGCAAAAGCAGGAGCGCCATCCAGTACTTCTTCGGCGGTGGCTTGAGCGTTTCGATGACGGTGTTGTCGATTTGCGAAAAAGTAAGTTCAGTCATCTGGCTATATCTCCCGGACCACTTTTTTCAGATAAATGACGGCGGGCTTGGTGTTCAAGTACCCCATGATCTGGTACGCCCGGACATCCTCCACCATTTTTCTCACCCGGCTGTTTTCGTCCATGAGATTTCCGAAGGTGAACACGCCGGTGGGACAGGTCTGAGCGCATGCGGGGGTCACTTCGCCGTCGCGAATCTCCCGGTTTTCGTCCTTGGCCTTGCCATGGGCCTCCTTGATTCTCTGGATGCAAAACGAGCACTTCTCCATGACGCCTTTGGCTCGCACCGTGACATCCGGGTTGAGCTGCAAGTTCAAGGGTTTGGGCCATTTCCATTCGAACCAGTTGAACCGCCGGACCTTGTACGGACAGTTCTGCGAGCAGAACCGGGTGCCGATGCAACGGTTGTAGATCTGGTTGTTCAGGCCCTCCTTGGAATGATGGGGCGCGTAGACCGGGCAGACCGACTCGCAGGGCGCGTTGTCGCAGTGCTGGCAGAGCATGGGTAGAAACACGATCTTGTCCTTGTCGGTCATGTCCTGGTAGCGCTGGATGGCGAGCCAGGACATTTCCCTCTGCTCCACGATTCTTTTTTCCCCCACCAATCCGATGTTGTTTTCCGCGTAGCAAGCAACCGCGCAGGCCCCGCAGCCGATGCAGCGGTCAAGGTCCACGATCATGGACCACCGATACCCGTCGTGCTCGTGGGGCGGATAGAAGTCCCGCTTCTTGTCGTAGCCTTCGGGAACGGGGAGCGTGAGGGGAAAGTCCCACATGCCCATGCCCTGCTTGTGGCCGTGCGCGCCGCCGTGTTCGTCCGAGTGCGCCAGAAGCTCCTCCAGCACCACGGAAAGGGCGATCTTGCGCCCGTGCTGGTCGATGCTCCCATCCGTATGGGCGAGCCGGACGATATTGCCGTGGCCGGTGATCGTCGCCGACGCCGAAAAACACGGCGCGCCGGTCGCCTCGTCCACCTTTGCCGGAAGCAGCCCGAACGGGTTGGCCCCCTGCCCTTGCGCGTATCGCCCGAACCCCTCGTGTCCCTGCCCTGCCCAGACCACCAGCACGCCGGGCCGTAGGCTCTCGCTATGGTACGCAGGCGCCTTGATCGTTCCGGCCGCCGTTTTCAACGTCATCATTCCCGCATGGGGAATTCCCTTTTTCGACAGGGTCTCCGGGTGCCCCAGAATCGGCGTTTGCCAGGCCACCTTGGTGACAGGATCGGGGATTTCGTTCACCCACGGACGGTTCGCGGTCCTTCCGTCGAAAAAACGAATGGACGGCGCCGCAATCATGGTCAGGCCGGAACCTTCGCCTTTCTCGGATTCTTTGATCTCCAGGCCCGCCTCGACATCTTTCAAGGAAATGTTTTTCGCGGAAAACGAAAAAAACTTTTCGGCCTCGACATCCTTGAAAATTCCGCCGCGCTGAATCATGTACAGCCAATCCAGCTCGTTTTCCACAAGCCCCTTCTTTTTCAGTTTTTCGAACAGGTACTCCTTATAGTTAGGAACCTGGTCCGACTCGGAGGCCGCTCTCAGAAAAACGTCCCCGATGTCCGGAGCTTTGGACAAATTCCCCATGGCCGGCTGGGTTGTCGAAACAATCCCCGTTGTCCCCGCGTATTCGTCCCAGCTTTCCAGAGCCAAGCCGACCGGAAAGACCAAGTCGGACGCCATGGCCGTTTCGTCCATGAAATTGGAGAAGGAAACCGCGAAAACATTGTCGGAGGAAAGAATGTCTCTCACGCCCGTCTCCGGGGGAAATGCGTAGACCGGGTTCACGTTGTTCAAAAGAACGACGGCCCCCTGCTTGTCTTTCAGGCTTTCGAACACCTCGTATGCCCGCGCCCGGGATTGGGCGCACTCCACGCGATGCCTGCGGGAAAAGTCGATCAGGCTCAGGTCCGGGTCCGAAAGAAGGTTCAAGAGATTCGCGGCGATTTCCGTCGCGTACGCCCCCGACTCCCCCGCTCCTACGCCTCGGCCGAGCACGAGCGGCTTCTTCGCTTTCAAAAGCCCTTTGCAAAGCTTGTCGTACCCCTCCGGCGATACCCCCGCGACCTCGGCCACCTTCTCCGGGGTGAAATCCCCGGATGCTTCTTCCAGGATTTCCACCAGTTTTCCGGGCGCGCCCTCGGCCCTGCCGGATGCCAGTACCTCGCGAATCAGCCCCAGCCCCACGGCGGCCTCGCCGCCCGGCTCGCAGGAAATCCACAAATCGGCGTTGGTCCCGGTCATGGAACGGTAGGGACTCACATGGACGAACGCCCCCTTGGAACCGTCGGAAAAACCGTGCATCCGCTTGAATTTTCGGGCGTATTCCACCGGTGACAGCCACGTTTCCAGAAAGTCCGCCCCGAACGACACCACCAGGTCCGCGTCTTCCATTTTGTACGACGGAAGCCCGTCGATGCCGAAAACCACTTGGTTCGCTTTTTTGAGCGACTCGTACGCGTAGGCTTCGAATACTACGGGAGCGGAACCGTCCCAGGCCTTCAGGCTGTCTGCGAAAAGCTCGTACAGAGATTCCCCGACTACTTCCGTAAGCATTGCCACGTTGTCGGGACCCTGCTTGGAAGAGGAATTCAACTTGTCTTTCAGCATTCGGGCCGCATCCTCGAAGGAAATCGGCGTGAAAACGCCGGAGTCATCCTTGAGCATGGGCGTCTTGAGGCGGTCCGGATGGAAAATCGCCTGCACGGCGGCCTGTCCCCTCATACAAAGCGCGCCCTGGTTGACCGGGTGGTTCGGATGCCCCTCCACCTTGACGATTCGCCCTTCCCGGTTCTTGGCCAGAATTCCGCACCCGGCCGGGCATTCCCGGCACGTGGCCGCGTACCACAATGCCTTGCCGGTGACCATGTCGTCCGGGGCTTCCACCAGGGTAAAAAGGTTCTTGTCCGCTCTCGTGTTGCATCCGGCGGCTATCGAAATGGAGCCTATACCGGCGATCTTGAGGAAAGTTCTGCGCTTCATGTCAAGCAGCTTCTCCCTGTGCAATCCAAACTATTTATTGCAATCCAACTATTTCATAAGGTGCTCGCCAAATCCCGGAAACGAAGATGTCGCGTGAACGTTTTTTCCGGGAAACGGGGGGTGTGTTAGAATGATCGCTTGTTAGCCAGCCGCAGCACAGCCCTCCCCCCCTTGCTTTCGAGTATTATAGAGAAGCGCCAAATGGGTGTCAAGAAACTAATTCGGAGGCAGATACTTGTCCTTCATTTAAAAAACGGATATGCTTCAATCCGAAATGCGTAAATATTCGGTTAACACATCATAGTAAATAATCGATGCAATTGTATTTCTGCGTATAGTTCATTCATCATGCCCTACCAGCTTGCCGTTCGGGACAAACTGGAAAAATTCCGATAATATGAAAAAAAGTTCGGGGAAATCCGAAACCGAAAGACCCGAGGGCGAAAAGAGACCCGGAGGCCGGCAGCGCGGGAGCCGAGGTCACGGTCGCAGGGACTATTCCCGTTTGGAAGCGGAAACGGAGGTTTTGCGCCTGCCCGAAACCGAACGAACCTGTTCGGTTTGCGGGCTTCCTTTCGAGGAATTTCCGGATACGGAAGATTCCGAGATTCTCGAAATCGAAGTCAGGGCCCACAGGCGAATCGTCAAACGGAAAAAGTATATTCCCGCATACTGGTTTGCGAAGCACTTGTTCTTCACGGCATCCATACGCGCGGAGGCCAGCCGTTTCAGTTCCAGTGGAAAACCAGAGAAATCGAGAGCCTCGAAAGCGTGTATGAGGGGTTTCAGGGGCGGGCGCGAGCTGAACCGCAATTATACGTTATAGCCAAAGCCGCGTGTCGTTGGGAGGTCCGGCAGAGGCCGGCTGGTCATAGCCCCTTCTCATTGACGGCAGATTTCAATGCGTTCAAACGCTTTTCTGAAAAGAAGGTCGCCGTCCGCCTGGCGTTGGAGGTCGGGCGCTCTGTTCGAAACAATCCCGAAATTCCAGCCTTTTCGCCGGCATATCCGCGAACCCATGTTCGTTTTCGATTGATAAAAAAAGCGAACTGTTTCATACTGCAACTCATATTTTGATTGACTGGTTCGTTTTTATCATTTATAGAAACGTCATCATATGTTTGTTTCTTTTATAAACACTTTTTTCCGGGGGATGATTAAATGTTAAACATCGAAACACGCAGCGCATTGCAATTGGAACGGACGGCATAGGTTCATAAAGAGACCGAACATGGCATATTTGACGGCACATGCGGCGGCACATGAAACAAGAAAGCTCCTGCTGGTTGACGACGAGGAGAAACTGCTCGATTCCATGGCGCAACGTCTCAAATTGATAGGGTTCGATTCGATTAAAACCAAAAGCGGTCTCGAAGCCGTCGAAGCCGCGAAGAAAAATCGCCTCGACCTTGCCATCGTGGACTTGAAAATGCCCGGCATGGACGGTCTGGCCACCATCGCCAAGCTTAAGGAAATCCAGCCCGGATTGAAAACAGTCCTGCTGACCGGATACGGAGAGGACAAAGTCAGGCAAGCCGCGCAAGCCCTTGATTCCGCCTTTTTCGAAAAAGACGAAATGGGCAGGCTATGGGATTTTATCAAAAAATTCAACAGGGACAGAAACGTCGTAGTGATCTGGCCGCCCGGTGCCGAGGCAAGCGAGTCGTCAGGCGGCGGCCTGATAGAGATTTTGCGGGAAAAGAATTCCTCGGCGCGGCGGTCCCGATTGATCGGAGAGACCCCGGCGATGCGCAAGCTTCGAAAAGATATCGAGCGGTCGGCCCCGCTCGATTGCAACGTGATCATTCGGGGCGAGACCGGCACGGGAAAGGAGCTTGTCGCGCGAGCCATCCACGATTTGAGCTTTCGAAAAGACAAGCCTTTCCTGGCCATCAATTGCGGATGCTTGACAAACGAGCTGCTGTTCGAGGGGTTGTTCTGGGATGAAAACGATAGAACGGCCCGAGCCAAAGAGTCCAAAGGCGAATTAACGGGGGTGAAATCCGGCGGCACATTGTTGCTGGATCAGATCGAGGATATGCCGCAGCAGATGCAGCTGCAGCTTTTAAAGGTAATCGACGACAACATCGCACCCGGAATCGGGGCCACGCGAAAATTTGCGACCGATATCAGAATTATCGCGGCCGCCCATTCGGACTTGAAAAGACTGGCGGATGAAAAAAAGCTCCGAACCGACCTTTTATATCGGCTGAATGTCATGGAGCTTTTCATCCCCCCGTTGAGGGAGCGCGGAGACGACATTCCCCCTTTGGCCGCCTACTTTCTGGGGATGTTCGCCCGGGAATTCAAAAAAGAGGTCGAAACCATCTCCGACGACGTCATATCGGCTTTCATGTCGTACAATTTTCCCGGAAACGTGCGCGAACTCAAACACATCATCGAACGCGCGGTTGTCGTGGCCGACGGGAATTCGATCGAGCGCAAGCATCTGCCCGAGCGGTTCCAGAAAGCGGTCGATGCGCCGTCTGCGGCCTTGAATGTCGAAAAAACCGAAGAGGATTATCCGTCCCTCGCCGAAATGGAAGCCAAATACATAATAGAAGTTCTGGATGTCTGCGGGGGCGTCAAGACTAAAACCGCCGAAGTGCTGGGCATCAGCAGGACCGCGCTTTGGAGAAAACTAAAGAAGAATAAGAAGAAACAGCAAGGCGAGTGAATTGGAATCGCCGAATCAAAAAAGGAGGAACTACATGATCACCCGGATATTTCCATTTTTGGCATGGTTTAGGGACTACAATGCGGAGAAGTTTCGAATCGACGCAATTTCGGGACTGACAGTGGCTCTGGTTCTGATACCCCAGTCCATGGCCTATGCGCAGCTTGCCGGTTTGCCGCCGTATTACGGGCTTTACGCATCCTTTCTTCCCCCGATAATCGCGTCGCTGTTCGGGTCCAGCCGCCAGCTGGCGACAGGGCCCGTCGCCGTGGTTTCATTGATGACGTCCGCTTCGCTGGAACCGCTGGCGACGGCCGGAAGCGAGGGCTACATCGCTTATGCCATTGTTCTGGCCCTGAGCGTGGGGGTATTTCAACTCGGACTCGGCATTCTGCGCCTGGGATTGGTGGTAAATTTTTTGTCCCATCCCGTTGTGAACGGATTTACCAACGCGGCGGCCCTGATCATCGCATCGTCGCAGCTTTCAAAGCTTTTCGGGGTTTATGTGGACAAGGCGGAGCATCATTATGAAACAATTCTGCGCGTCTGCCAGGCGGCCGTTCACTACACCCATTGGCCGACGCTGTTAATGGGCGCGCTCGCTTTTGCGATCATGTACGGCTTGAAACGTATTTCGCCCAAGATTCCCAACGTGCTGGTCGCGGTTGCCGTGGCAATCCTTATGTCCTGGTCGATGGGCTTCGAGCACGATATGCAAGTGGACATCTCGACCATCGATTATCCCAAAGCCGTCGAGCTGGTCGGGAATTTCAACCGAGCGGTCGGTGAAATACCGAAACTGGGGGAGGAAAGAGCGCGCCTAGGCGGCGAGCTGGAGGAAAAGACCAAGGCGGGCGACACATTCGGAGTGATCGACGTCCAGCACGACCTGGCAGTTGTCGGAACGAAAATCGAAAGGGCCAAGCACGAAGCGCACCTTGCGCGCACCGAACTCAGGGACATCCTGTTTGCAGGCATCGAAGGTCCCGGCGGCGCCTTGCGTTTCGTTCACGAGGAGCAGGCCGCTGGCGAGGGCGACGGGAGGACCTGGCGCATCAAAGTCGGCAACAAGCCCATTTTGACGGACAAAGTTTACATGATCGGAGGCGGGGCCGTGGTCGGCACCGTTCCCAAGGGACTTCCCTCGCTGTCGGCCCCGAAGCTGGATTTGAAAATCTTTATGCATCTTCTCCCCTATGCCGCCATCATTTCGCTTCTGGGATTCATGGAAGCCATTTCGATCGCCAAGGCCATGGCAGCCAAGACCGGCCAGCGCCTCGATCCCAACCAGGAACTGATCGGCCAGGGACTGGGCAATATCCTGGGCGCCATGGGCAAGAGCTATCCGACTTCCGGCTCCTTTTCCAGGTCGGCAGTCAATCTCCAGGCCGGGGCCGTCACCGGGCTTTCCAGCGTATTTACCAGCCTGGCGGTGGTGATTATGCTTTTATTCTTCACCCCGTTGCTGTATCATCTGCCCCAGGCGGTTCTGGCGGCGGTCATCATGATGGCGGTAATCGGTCTGGTCAACGTCTCGGGATTCATACACGCCTGGAAAACCCAGTGGTACGACGGGGCTATAAGCATTCTCACGTTCGTCTTCACGCTGGTTTTCGCTCCGCATCTGGACAAGGGCATCATGATCGGCGTCGTGCTCTCCCTGCTTGTTTTCCTGTATAAAAGCATGCGGCCGACCGTCGTTTCCCTTTCCCGGCATGATGACGAGGCGTACCGCAGTTCATTGGCGCACCAGCTGAAGGAGTGCCGCTATATCGACCTGGTCCGTTTCGACGGGCCGCTGTTTTTCGCCAACGCCAGTTATCTGGAGGATAAGATCAACGACCGGCTGGTTTCGAAAAAAGACCTTCGCCATATCGTCATTGTCGCCAACGGCATCAGCGACATGGACGCCTCTGGCGAGGAGGCGCTGTCTCTTCTGATCGACAGAGTTCGAAGCGCCGGCGTCGAGATTTCGTTCAGCGGCGTCAACGAAGTGCTCATGGCCGTCTTCAAACGAACGCATTTGTACGAAAAAATCGGGGCGGAAAATATCTATCCGACCATGGAGCGCGCTGTCTGTACGATTCATGGCCATGTGCACCAGGGTGGTCATGAAAAAGATTGCCCCCTGACGACGGTTTGTCGTATTTCATTCGATTCTGAAAATTAAGGAGGATTTCCATGTCTTTAGTCACAATATTCAGCAGTGTTTTTTGCCATAAAGAGCCCATTGTCGAGGAATTATTAGCCCGTACCAGTTATCGGCGCGTGACCGACGATGATTTGACCGATTTGGCTTCGCAGCTTTCCGGCATTGACCAAAAGAAAATCAGCGCGGCTTTTGCGTCGAAAACGTCGATGTTCAACAAATTCACGCACGAAAGAGAGCATGCCATCGCCTGGCTTCGACTGGCCGCAGCGAAAACGATCATGGAGGATCAGATACTCATCGACGGCTTTTGCGCCCAGTTGATCCCCAAAACGATATCCCATGCGCTTCGCGTTTGCCTGATCGCCAATGTGAAATTCCGCTTGAATTGCGCCGAGGAAGAAGAAGGGATTTCAAAAAAAGATGCGATGCACCGGATTCGAAAGGCCGACGAGAAACGCTCCGCATGGACGAGCGACCTGTTTCGAACCCGGGACCCGTGGGACTCTTCTTTTTACGATATCACTATTCCCACGGACAGGACCGACGTCGCCACCAGCGTGCAGCTGATCGAGGACAATCTTAAAAGCGAAGTGATACGCCCCACCGACAAGTCCTGGCAGCAGGTGAACGATTTTGTCCTGGCCGCCGAAGTCGGCGTGGCCCTGGCGAACCACGGCAACAATATCGACGTGAGCGCCAGCGACGGCGCGGTTACCATCGAAATCAACAAAAACGTGCTGAGGCTCCACCGGCTGGAGGAAGAACTCAAATCGGCAGCGGAAAAGGTCGAAGGGGTCAAATCCGTGGAAACGAGCATCGGAAAGGAATTCCACCAGGCCGATATCTACCGGAAATACGATTTCGACGCCCCGAAAATCCTCTTGGTGGACGACGAGCGAAAATTCATCCATTCTCTTTCGGAGCGTCTTCGCATCCGCGACGTGAACTCCGCAGTCGCCTATGACGGGGAATCGGCCCTGGCCATGCTCGACGAGGATGAAACGGAAGTGATGATTCTCGATTTGAGGATGCCCGGCATCGACGGTATCGAGGTCCTTAAAAAGGTGAAGCAAACCCGTCCGGAAATCGAGGTGATCATCCTTACGGGGCACGGGTCGGAAGACGACAAGGAGCTTTGCATGTCGCTCGGGGCGTTTGCGTTCCTCCAGAAACCCGTGAAGATCGAAGTACTGACCGAGACCCTGAAAAAAGCCAACGAAAAAATAGAACGCAACAAAGCCCGCAAAGATGCGGACGCGGAATAAATTCGAGACCAGGGCTTGGTTTTAACTTCGGCCGTTTTTCATCCAACAGTTTCGACCGCCGCCTATATTCCGGGCCTAAAGCAAGCTCCGCCCGGAATGACGGTGTTGGGTGGCCTGCGTTACAGTCAAAGCCCGAGACTCCATCTACGGGACAACCAGAAAATACAGCGCGACTGGCGTCAAACAGGCGAAGAAAACCGCCTTGTTTAACACAAGGTCGCGCTGAATCACAGAATTTGCGTCGTATTCGCCAGAGATTTTGGAAAGCGGCATTGCGCCTTGAGCATCGCCAATCCACCAGTATCCAGATTTTTTTCGGAACGCTTTTCTACATCCCCGCGTTTATTTTGGAATATCCCGGCATCGATTGGGCGACGATATATAGATATCCAGTTTGAGCAAAGCCAAAGGAAGTGCTAATGTCGTTTACTATCGTTTCATATGAGCGCAATGGAACGTCTTTCCAGTTTTCGCTTATCGCGCTGAAAAGGCTATGCTCGATGGGATTGTATTTCGAACATTCCGGAGAATAATGGCAGACTGTGATTTCAAGGCCGTATTTCCTGCGGACTTTATTCTGCATTTCGTACTTCCATACTCGCGACCGATTGCTGTTGCTGCCTCCTCCGTCGGCAAGAATCAGAACTTTTCGTTTTTTGGACGGAAACTTTTCGACGCCTTCGAGCTTCCACCAGCGCATGATCGAATCCGCTGCGAAAGATGGCGTATCGAAGCTCGTTCCGACAGACACGGCACCCTTGTTGCCGACGATGTCGTAAATCCCATACGGCGTGACTTTTCCTTTCGCATAGGCGGGGAAATCGTATACGTTCACATTCTCGGCATTTCTGCGGAATGTCGCGCCGTCGTTTTTGAAGTTACCGACCAGTTCTTTCTTCTTGGCGTCGATGCTGACAACCGGCAACCCTTTCGAAACGAAAAGCCTGCGCTGCTCGGCAATGTATCTGAACAGTATCGCGGCTTTGAGTTCGTGAGCCGAAAGATCGCTTCTCCAGGCGCAGAATTGCAGGGAGGGTTCATCGGCACGGTCCTTCCTCAGAAATATCTGGCGCTTTTTATTTTTCGAATCCGAAGAGAAATAGACATACTTTCCGGAAAGTTTTTCCCTGCGAACTTCTTTCTTCCTGAATAGGTTCAACAGGGATTCCTTCGGGTCAACTTTAAGCAGGCTTTCCAGCTCTCGGGCCGAAAGTCCGTCTTGGGATTCGTCGACGAAGTCTTTTACGGTGTTCGCAACGGTTCAGTGTCTTGAAAACATCGCCTGCCCGAACGCCCACAAGCCGCGAACGTCGAATTCCGCGATCGCGCCCAACGTGTAGTATTTTCCTCTGTGGGAATAGCTTGAAAGGTACGAAAGCTCCTTCAGTTTGCGGATTACCGTCATGTTTACATCTGTTCCTAAAACTTCTTTCACTCGATGATCAAGTTTTTTCCGTCATTCCCGCGAAAGCGGGAATCCATGAGCTTCCGCAGACTTCCTGGATTCCGGGTCTCCGCTACGCTACGCCCGGAATGACGGCATCTCAAGCTCTTGGGCAGAAAAAACTTGATCATCGAGTTTCAGCTGATCCATGGTCGCGATTTTATTTTTATCGAAAAAGCGCCTGACAACGGTTGCGGCATATGTTTGTTTTCTCATAATGTTATAATTCCTCCTTTTATTTCGAAATAACAGGCGGAATTACAACATTTGCCAAGGTGCTCAAATACGGGGCTTTGATTCCGTAAAAGCCCGTATTTCAATATTTTCAAGGTGCCGTATCATTCCGGAGGTCATGCTTTTTATAAATTTTTATGCCAAATTACAGGTTAAATATGTGAATTAATTAATGCGCTGCGACAAAGATGCAAAGTGACGATTTGGCAATCTTAGTGTCTTTGTGCCTTTGTGTGAGGATGATATGGGTGTCCTCAACCAACCGCACATCTTGTTTTTTTTCGTCATTCCCCCGAAAGCTTCCAATCCATGCGCTTCTGCGGATCTCCTGGATTCCGGGTCTCCACTGCGCTGCGCCCGGAATGAAGGTCGCCTCGGTCTGGTCGGAGGAAAGAACTTGGTCATTGAGTACAAAGCCCCCCCGGCAGATTCGCTCTGGTATTTAAAAGCACGGCGGATGGGCCTTTCTGTTCCTGGACCGGACTTTTAAGATGACGGGGGGGAAGGTTTTTTATCCTTTCTTGATATCGTTCTTGATATCGTCGAAAAACGCCTTGATTCTTTTCAATACGGGTTGTCGCACATGGACCCGGATATACAGGTCGCCGTTTTTTCCGCCGCCCTTGCCTTCGTCGCCCATGCCTTGCAAGCGGATTTTCTGGCCTTCCCGGATGCCCTGAGGGATTTTGACGATCAGTTTCTTGGCGCGCTTTGCGTGAAGGTAGGCGTAGGGACCTCCCTTTTGCGCCAGTTCCGGGCTGATGTGGATGAAGTCGTCGATGTCGGCGCCGTTGGAGGGAATTTCGACGCCTGTGAGTTTTTTTAGCACGTACTGGCCGATTTTACCCAGCGGTCCGGGTTTTTGCAGCTTGGGGGTTTCCGTATTTTGCTCCTTCTTTTGCCCGAAAGGGCCGGTGAAGACGAACCCCTTGGCGAAAAATCCGGGTTGCTGGAACTCGAATTTCCGGTAGCCCGTGCCGTAGAATTCCTTGAAGACTTCTTCGTATCCCCTCAGGTTGAAAGTCTTGGCCAGTTCCTCGAACACGCCGAAAATGTCGGAGCCGTTGAAAATGTCCTGTTCCGAATAGTTGTTTCTGAACCGGGAGTAGGCCCCTGCGCCGTATGCGTTTCTGAGCGTGTCGTATTCCTTCCTCTTCTTGGGATTGGACAATACGGCGTAGGCCTCATTGACGAGTTTCATTGTTTCGATATGCTCGGGGTTGTCCGCGTTACGGTCCGGGTGGTATTTGAGGGCCAGTTCCCTGTATGCCTCTTTGATCTTTTTCGCGTTCGCGTTTTTCTCTAGGCCTAAAATCTGGTAATAGTCTTTTTGTTCCATCTGTTTTTTTCCGAGTTCCTTTTCGGTTTTTTAGCCGGGTTGATTAACCGGTCTTTTTCCTGCGGCTCGTGGGCTCGGCATTGGCCGGGTCTTCGGGCCAGGGGTGCTTTGGATAGCGCCCCTTCAAATCTTTTTTGACGTCATGGTAGGTCTTTTTCCAGAAACCCGCAAGGTCTCCGGTGATCTGGACGGGCCTATGCGCGGGAGACAACAGGTGCAGAAGCAGCTTGGATTTTCCGTCCGCGACTGTCGGATGCTGCGCCAGTCCGAACATTTCCTGCAGGCGGACCGCCAGTACCGGCTGCTCCCCGGATTTGTAATCGACCGGGATGCGGGAGCCGCTCGGAACCGTGAAGTGAGACGGCGCGAGTCTCTCCAAGTCTTTTTTTTGCTTCCATGTTAGCATGTTTTCCAGGGCCGCTTTCAGGTCCGGCGGTTTGATGCGGTCGAGCCTTCCGACGCCGGCGATAAACGGCAGCAGCCAGTCCTCCAGAGAATCCAGAAGGGCTTCGTCGGACATATCCGGCCAGGCCGGTGCGCTGGATGTTTCCTCTTGGCCGAACACCCGTCCGAGAAACGCCACTCTAGCCATCCAGTTCTCCAGTTTCTTGTCCCAGGGCAGAGTTCGAATGCCGTTTCGACGAATGCCCTCCAAAAGCGCTCGGGCGACCTCCTGCTGGCCGGGGTTCGGGATTTTCTTCTCGTCCACTGTCAACGCCCCGAACCGAACGCGTTCAAGGGCGGAAACTCCCCTGGTGGCGTCGTCGAAACGGACCGAGCGGGTCCGTTCGAACCGGTGCGGGAAATGTCGTTCCAAGTCGCGAATGGAAAGTGGTGCTGCCAGGAAAATGCTGGTTTCGGTTTCGGCGCCGTCGAGGTGCGGGGCGACGATCAGCTCTTCGGCGCAGAGGGGCTCGATGTCCGGAAAGCACGCGCCCCGGCCGTTGGACAGAAGATAGCGCCGGTCCGAGCCGGGACGTTTCATTCCGATGCGGTCCGGGTAGGCCATGGCGAGCAAGACGCCGGTGCGCGCGATGTCCACGGGTTCGGAACGGATGGCAAACTGTCTTTTGAAATGGGCGATTTCCTTTCGCATGGCCCGGCAGGCGGCGTGGTCGAAAGAGACTCCGACGCCTGCCGACGGCCTGTCGTTCAAGACCGCTTCCAGAATTTCCATCCGGGTCCGGATGTCGGAGTCCCTGGGCCCTGCTCCCTGGAGAATGAAGTCGCGCCTTTCCAGAAATGCCGCCAGGCGGCAGGCCAGTTCGCCCTCTCCCATGGCTTTGGCCTCCAAAACCATGTGGGACAGGCGCGGGTGGAGTCCCGCGCGGCACATTTCCTTTCCATGGGGCGTAATTCGACCGTTTTCGTCAACGGCGCCCAGCTGGAACAGGAGCTTGCGCGCTTCCGCGTACGCGGCTTCGGGGGGCGGATCGACCCAGGAGAGTTCTCTTGGATCGGATGCGCCCCAATGGGCGAGTTCCAGGGCCAATGGCGCGAGGTCGGCGTTGAGAATTTCCGGCCTGCGGCGCAAGGGCGAACCTCGCAGGGTCTGTTCCGTGTACAGGCGATAGCAGACGCCGGGACCGGTGCGTCCGGCCCGCCCCCTGCGCTGGTCGGCGGAGTCTCTGGTCACGCGGATCGTCTCCAGGCGGGTCATGCCGCTGCCGACATCGAACCGGGGGACCCTCGAGAAACCGGAATCGACCACCGCGCGGACCCCTTCGATGGTCAGGCTGGTTTCCGCGATGGACGTGGCGAGAACGACCTTTCGCGCGCCTTCGGGGGAAGGCCGGATGGCCTCGTCCTGGGCGCGCTTGGGCAACAGGCCGTACAGCGGGACGACCCCGACGTTGTTTCCCGGCTTTTTTTCTGCCAGCCTTTGTTGCACCTGTCGGATTTCGCCAGCGCCGGGAAGAAAGACCAAGATGTCGCCCGATGTTTCCCGCAACGAGGTGGAAACGGCCTCCGCAACTCCGGAAGCCACGGGAAATCCCAAGTCCTTGGAGGCGTACACGGTATCGACCGGATGGATCTTTCCTTCGGCGGCGACCACGGGAATGTCGTTCAGAGGGCCCTGGAGGCTTTCCGTATCCAGGGTGGCGGACATGACAAGTATGCGAAGGTCGGGCCGCAGGGCGCTCCGGACGTCCAGGCACAGCGCCAGGCCCGTGTCGGCGTGGATGCTTCTTTCGTGGAACTCGTCGAACACCACCAGTCCGACATCCTCCAACTCCGGGTCGTTTTGAATCCGCCTGGTCAATATGCCCTCGGTGACCGCTTCGACGCGCGTCCGGGGGCCCACTTTGGAGTCCATGCGCACGCGGTAGCCGACGGTATTTCCGACCGGTTCTCCCAGCATGTCGGACATGCGGTAGGCGGCGGCCCGCGCTGCCAGCCTCCTGGGTTCCAGCAGGATGATTTTCTTTCCCACCATCCAGGCTTCCTCCAGAAGGGCGAGAGGGACCACCGTGGTCTTGCCCGCGCCGGGGGGCGCGACCAGAATCGCGCCGACGCCATGGCCGAGCCGCTTTTTCAATTCCGGAAGCGCCGCTTCCACGGGAAAGGCCCCGCCAAGGAACGACGCAGCGGAACGGTTACCGTCGCATATGATGTTTGTTTTTTTCACGAGAACAAATAATGCCATTTTTTTCGTCGATATTCAACACGGCTGCCGCAGTAAAAAGAGACAGGACTGGATATTTGTCAGAAAAAGAATTGCGAAGAACCCGGCCGGTGTTGTATGAGAAAAGAAAAAAGAATTTCGGTTTTCAACACTTGAAAAGGACCAAGCCCAAGATGTTTTTTTCTTTCCGGACAAGTTTCGATGCCGCCGTTCTCTGCGCGCTTTTTGTGTTTGCGACGGCAACAGCTGCCTTGTGTCAGGTTTACCAGTGGGTGGATCAGCGCGGGGTCATGCACTTTACGAGCAAGCCGCCACCTGCGGACGGCCGTTTGATCAACATGTTCGAGGACGAGAACCTTCGGCGTCCGAACCCGGCCGACGAGCCCCAGGGAAGCGTTCCGGCCCCGGAGATCCCGGAGGCCCCGGAGGATGCGGGCCAGTTCTCCGTTACGCATGTCTACGACGGCGACAGCTTCGAGGCCGAGGGGCACAATATCACCATCCAGGTGAGACTGGCGGGAATCGACGCGCCGGAAACCGACAAGGACGGCAGCACGGGCCAGCCGTACAGCCTTCGCGCCAAGGCCTTTCTGGCCGAAATGATCGAAGGCCGGGTCGTTTCGCTGAAAGGCTACGGTTCGGGTTCCTACAACCGCCAGCTGGCCGAAGTGTTCGTGGATGGCAAGAACGTGGCTTTGGAGCTTGTCCGGGCCGGACTGGCGGAAACCTACGCGGGCCAGCCCCCGAAGGGACTGGACGTTTCCATATACATCGCGGCCGAAGACCTGGCCAAGCGGGCGGGAATCGGCATCTGGTCCCAGGGGGAAGGCTACGAGAGCCCCTCGGCGTGGCGACGGCGAATGCGATGACGGCTGAGGTAATGAAAATGAGCCCTGTTTTTCTGCAAGCCATACAACGGGTTTTGTTACTCGATAACCATCACGGGGGCCGGTACGGTATCGCAGGGCGGGTGGGTTAAAACCTACGATCCCGAACCGATCGGCAGCGATCTTGCTTTGAAACCTCCCGTTGTACGAGGCTCGAATACGAGCAGATGCGTCGTGCACGACGGGATTTCCTCCGGGTGGTGGGTGACGTACAGCAGCTGGGTGTCGGTTTGGCTTCCGATACGGTCGATGGTTCCCAGCACGACCGCCCGGTTGGCCATGTCCAGGCCCTGGCAGGGCTCGTCGAGAATCAGGAGGTCGGGATTTTTCACCATGGAGCGCGCGAGCAGCACCATGCGCTGCTCCCCGTGGGACAATCGGTCGAACTGTCTGTTTCTCAGCCCGTTGATTCCCAGATAGTCGGCCCACTGCGCGGCGGCCTCTCTTTGTCGCCGGTTCGCCGTGCGATACAGGCCCACGGAGTCGAAAAAGCCGGACAGGATTGTTTCGAAGGCCGTGATGGTTTTTCTGTACCGGACCTGGAACTCCGAGGAAACCACACCGATGCGTCTTTTGATGTCCCAAATGCTTTCTCCGGAGCCCCGGGGCTTTCCGAAGATCAGGAGGCGGTTGGCGTAGGCCTGGGGATTGTCCGCCGAGATCATGGTCAAAAGCGTGCTTTTCCCCGCGCCGTTGGGGCCCGAAATGGTCCAGTTTTCCCCCCGGCGCACGGTCCAGTCCACGTCTTGGAAGACGATCACGTCGCCGTATCTCGCCCGGCCGCCAACGAGGCGGATGATCTCCTCTCCGTTATTTTCGACGTTGGTTCCTGCCGGCAGCTCGTTCGGGGAAACGACGGCCTCCTTCCGGAAAAGCTTCGACCACTCGGGGCTTGCGAACACCTTGTCCCTTTCGCCCCGGGCGACCATGCGACCGTTCTTGAGCAGCGCGACGTGGGTCGCGTTTTTCGGTATCTCCTCCATTCTGTGGCCCACCACGACGACGGGGACCTTGCCGTCCATGAACTTTTCCAGCGCATCCAGGAGCAGGCGTCGGGAGTCGAGGTCCAGACCGTCGAAGGGCTCGTCCAGGATGAGCAGCTTCGGGGACTTCGCCAGCGCGCGCGCGATCAGCAGCTTCCGCATTTGCCCCGTGGAAAGCGCCGCGACCGGGCGGTCCAGAAAATGATCGACGCCTAGCCGGACAATCGTGTCTTTGAACTCCGGCGGCAGTTCGGCGTGTTCCTCGTCCGGTTCTTCCCGGGAAAGCGAGCGGGGAATTGTCGAGAAAAGGATTTGCCGGGCGGTGGTCCTGTCGTCGGGTCTTCCGCTGAAATGCCTGGCGTGATCCAGGTTTTCCTCCGCCGCCGAAATGTCCCTCTGGAGTTCGAAGGATACGAAACCTATCCGTTCCAGGGGCAGGCCGTGCCGTTTCAACGAACCCCGAACCACCGGGACATCGCCGATCAGGGCGCGGACCAGGGTGGATTTTCCGGCGCCGTTGGGACCCAGCACGACCCAGTTCTGGCCGGAGCGTATTTGCCAGGAAATATTGGAGACAACCACCTGGTCCCGGATTCTGAATGCCGCGTTTTCCAGCGTGACCACAGGGCATCCGGCCGCATTTTCCATCATGTAATTCCTCTTTTCGCAGGTGTTCGTGTCGTAAGGTTCGCAGACAAAGTCGGAAAAAATATCAGATCGCCGCAGCTTGCGTCAAGATCGCCGCAGTGGATTCGGCAATTCTAATTTGCGATTGAAGAGATTGCCATTTTCCTATATCATGCTTTCTAAATAATTTTCATGTGTCAAACTTCCACGAAAGAATGAAAGGAAGCAAAATTGGATAAGGATTACGAAAAATGGCTCGGAAAAAAAAGGGCCGAGTCCTGCATGAAGAACTTGAATAAGAAGGGGTTCGAGTCCCATTTTGCGGAAAACCGCGACGAAGCCCGCAATTTGATCGCGAAGCTTGCCGAGGGGTTCGAGACGTTCGGTTTCGGAGGTTCGGACACGGTTCGCTCCCTGGGAATCCACACCGCCCTTGCGCAGGCCGGAAAGACGGTCCACGACCATTGGCTGCCGAACCTTTCCCCGGAGCAGGACCTGGAGATTCGCCTGGCCCAGGGGCGCTGCGACATGTTTTTTTGCAGCGCCAACGCCATCGCCGTCACCGGGGAGATCGTCAATGTGGACGGCATCGGGAACCGGACCTCCGCCATGGCGTTCGGACCCAAAAAGGTGGTGGTGGTGGCCGGGGTGAACAAGTTGACGTCGGACCTGGACTCCGCCTTGAAAAGGGTCCATGAGGTGGCGGCTCCCATGCGTGCAAAGAGCCTGGGGATGGACACCCCGTGCGCGGCCACCGGCCTCTGCGCCGATTGCCGAAGCCCCCAGAGAATCTGCCGGATCACCACGATCCTGCACTGCAAGCCCATGTTGACAGACGTTGCCGTGGTCCTTATCAATCGAGTTCTCGGTTTTTAAGGAAAGATCGCCGCGAAATACCGCAACGAGTCGGAAGACGAAACCATCGCAATTCGCCGCCGGAGGAACCTGCGGACAAAGAGGCCAATGGATACAGCATGCGTAAACAACCGACCCGGGTCCCGTTTTCCCGTGAGCGTCTCGACGCTCGTAGAGGTAGGAAAATACTGTTTTCTGATGGGGCTCATACTGTGGCTTCTGGCCCGGGGGACCAGCGAGCTGGGGTACCACTGGCAATGGTACCGGGTCCCCAGGTTCATCTTCAAGGTGGTCGATGGTCAATTCGTCCCCGGACCTCTTCTGCAAGGCCTGCTGGTCACGTTCCAGATCGCCGGTGTCAGCCTGGCGCTGTTTTTCGTATTGGGGGTCGTCACGGCGCTGATGCGCCGTTCTCGTCTGTTTCTGTTCCGAGCGCTGGCCCGGTTCTACCTGGAGCTGATACGCAACACGCCGCTTCTGATTCA
Organism: Desulfobacterales bacterium; assembly: GCA_963674505.2. Taxonomy (GTDB): domain Bacteria; phylum Desulfobacterota; class Desulfobacteria; order Desulfobacterales; family SKZT01. The sequence continues at coordinate 1,363,084 of CAXXIG010000001.1, read as the reverse complement.
GCTATTCTTCATCTACTTCGCGCTGTCTCCCGTGCTGGGACTCGGCGCGTTCGCCTCGGCGGTGCTGGCCTTGAGCCTGTTCGAAGGGGCGTATGCGTCGGAGATTTTCCGGGCCGGGATCGATTCCATCCACAAAGGCCAGTGGGAGGCGGCCCACAGTCTGGGATTTTCCGCTTTTCAGACATATCGATACGTTGTCTTTCCCCAGGCGATTCGCTACATCCTGCCGCCTTTGACCGGACAGGCCATTTCCCTGATCAAGGACTCGGCCCTAGTGAGCACCATCGCCATCTACGATTTGACGATGCAGGGGCAGGCCATCGTATCGGAGACCTTTCTGACGTTCGAAATCTGGTTCACGGTGGCGGGGATCTACCTGGCGGTCACCTTGACTCTCTCCTTTCTGGCGAGGGTGCTGGAACGTAAGTTGCGGGTGCAATGAGGGGACCCCGACGATATGAAGCATTTTCGCTCGCAGTGGTCGAAAGCGGCGGGGCGCTGCGGATGCAATGAGAGGATTTCTGAAGATATGAAGCCAATGTCCGACAATGCGAAAAGGGAGCCGGTCGAAGACGAGGCGCCGATCATTCGGGTCGATGGCATCAGCAAGTGCTTTTCCAACGGCGTCGTGGCCTTGTCGGATTTTTCCATCGACATCTATCGCACGGAGGTGGTGGTGGTGATCGGCCCCTCGGGCTCCGGAAAATCCACGTTTCTAAGATGCTTGAACGGTCTGGAGGAGATCGACGCCGGAAGCATCGTGATCGATGGCATCCCGCTGGACCGGCGCAAGAAGAACCGGTTCGAGATCCGCAAGGAGGTGGGCATGGTGTTCCAGTCGTTCAACCTCTTTCCCCATTTGACCGTGCGGGAGAACATCGACCTGGCCCAAAAGGTGGTACGCGGGAAAAACGCCGCCGAGAGTCGGGAGCTGACCATGTCGCTGCTGGAAAAGGTGGGCATCGCGGACAAGGCGGAAAGCTATCCGCACCACCTGAGCGGCGGGCAGCAGCAGCGGGTGGCCATCGCTCGCGCTCTCGCCATGCAGCCCAGGATCATGCTTTTCGACGAGGCCACCAGCGCGCTGGACCCCGAAATGATCGGCGAGGTGCTCGAGGTTATGAAAGCCCTGGCCAAGGAGGGCATGACCATGGTGGTGGTCACCCACGAAATGGGGTTCGCCCGAGAGGTGGGCGACCGGATCGTGTTCATGGAGGACGGAAAAATCGTGGAGCAGGGCGATGTTTCGACCTTTTTTTCATCGCCGGAACAAGAGAGGACCAGAAGCTTTCTGGGGCAGATTCTGAAGGTTTTCTGAGTCGATAATGGAACGCGAACCCAAAACACGGAGGGAAAAAAATGAAAGGATTCAAGTTCGGATGGCTGTTTGTGGCGGCGCTTGCCGTCTCGATCCTCGGGGCAGATCTGGCGTCGGCCTCCGATGCCAGGAAGGAACTCGTCGAGAACAGCGCCTTGGAGCAGATCATGAAAAGGGGCGTGATGAGAGTCGGCATGTCCACCTTCGTGCCGTGGGCCATGAAGGACAAGGAGGGCGGGCTCATCGGATTCGAGATAGACGTGGCCCGGCGCCTGGCCGAGGACATGGGCGTGGAGGCCGAGTTCATCCCCACCAAGTGGTCCGGGATCATCCCCGCGCTTCTGACCGGCAAGTTCGACGTGATCATCGGCGGCATGGGAATCCGGCCGGATAGAAATCTCAAGGTGAATTTCTCCATCCCGTACGATTATTCCGGACAGGCGATCATGGCGCACAAGGAGAAGGCCAAGGGCTTTTCCAGCCTGGCGGACTTCGACAAGCCGGAGGTGTCCATAGCCGCACGCATCGGCACCACTGCGGCTGCGGCAGCCAAGAAGCACATGCCCAACGCCAGTCTGAAGCTGTTCGACGACGAGTCGCAGGCGGTCCAGGAGCTTTTGAACGGAAGGGTGCACGCCATGGTGGCCTCGGACCCTCTGCCCGCCTACCAGGTCATCAAGAACCCCGACAAGCTCTTTTTGCCCATCAAAGGCACGTTCACCAAGGAACCCAACGGTTTCGCCATGCGAAAATCGGACGTGGACACACTGAACTATTTCAACAACTGGATCAGGGTGGTGGAAGCCGAGGGATGGCTGAAGGAGCGCAAGGAATACTGGTTCGGCACCCGTGACTGGGAAGGCCTGATCAACTGAATTGAATCGTGCGTTTCAAGAAGGACAATCGCATAGCCCTGCCCGACGCTGCCCTGACCCTTGTGTTTCTGGGGGGGCTGGTCTATTTGGCGGCGCACGTGTCCGCGAACATGGAGTACCGGTGGAACTGGTCGGTCATACCGCAGTACCTGTTCCGCTACGACGGACGTACGGGCAGCTGGGTGCCCAACCTGCTGATGCAGGGCTTTTTCACCACGGTGCGGCTCAGTTTCTGGGCGACTATCCTGGCGGTGGCCTTCGGCGTGGTCATGGGGGTGTTCCGCACGAGCAAGGGGCTGTCGAAGCGGATGGTGGGGGGCACATACGTGGAGCTGGTCAGAAACACCCCGCCCCTGGTCCTGGTGTTCATCTTCTATTTTTTCATCGGCGACCAAATCATGACGGCCCTGGAGGTGGATTCGTTCGCGCGCTCCCTTTCCGACCGCTGGCAAAGCGTGCTGGCTTTTTTTTTCGCGCCCCCCGCGCGGTTCGCAGGTTTTTTGTCGGCCCTGATCACGCTGGCCATCTACGAGGGCGCCTACATCACGGAGATCGTGCGCGCCGGCCTGGAATCCGTAGACAAGGGGCAGTGGGAGGCGTCCCACGCCCTGGGGTTCTCCTGGTTCCAGCAGATGCGATACGTCATCATGCCCCAGGCGATCCGGAAAATCCTGCCCCCCCTGGCGGGCCAGCTCATTTCCACCATCAAGGACTCGGCCATCGTGTCCGTGATATCCATCCAGGAACTCACCTTCCAGGGCATGGAGCTGATGGCCGCCACGTACCTGACCTTCGAGATATGGATCACCATAACGGCCCTCTATTTCATACTCACTTTCGCCTGCTCCCTGGCGGTGGGGAAGCTGGAGTCCGCCATGAGGAAAAAAGAGGCTTAGACAGGAGGCTTGTTCGCCCATGATTCGAATCAACGACAATATCGCCATCGACGAAAAGAACATCGAACTGGATTTTGTCCGGTCGTCGGGCCCGGGGGGCCAGCATGTGAACAAGACTTCGACCGCAGTGCAGCTTCGGTTCGACGTGGCCGGGTGCGAGGAGCTTTCCGAGGAGGTCAAGCGCCGCCTGGTCCGCCTGGCGGGAAAGAGGATGACCGTGCGAGGAGAGCTGGTCATAGACGCCAGGCGGTCGCGAAGCCAGGACCAGAACCGCAAGGACGCGATGGAGCGCCTTGCTCTGCTGATCGAGCAGGCCTCCCGGCCCGTGAAGGTCCGGCGAAAAAAAGGCCCCTCCGCCGCTTCCCGGAGAAAGCGGATCGAAAACAAGCGAAAGCGAGGCGACCTGAAAAAGACGCGGCGTACGGTGAGCGACTACTGAGGTGGGCGAAATGGGGGGGGACAATCGTTCGAAATGGCGGGGCAAGTCTTCAGCCGGAGTCCGTTTCGATGCATAGAGGTTTCAGGTGCGCCACCCCCCGCACCTGAAATCCGACACCTGAAACTTCAACAATGGAACAAATCCTGTTGGAAAAACAACCTTAATAAAGAGAAAATTCCGATCACTTTAAGCGTCGGGTCGCATTTGGAAAAAGAAATTCTTGCAATTGGGACGAAAAACTGACTTAATATAGCGCATCAGCCAATCGTTAAGGCTTGACGAGGTGTTGGTCACGAGTGTTTCCGGTTTTGGCGCGCGGCAGAGTTTGTCGCGATTTACAATGTGGCGGTCATCGATAATGCCTTTCTTCAAAAGCCGACAAAAACTGCCGAGTCCCCGGCTGTTCTCTCTGGAACCGTACAATGTCGGTTTTTCCCTCGACCGGCTGCCTCCGGGCGTGGACAATGTCCGCTACGACGTGCGGTTGAGCCCGGAGCTTATCCGGACGTCGGAAAAGATGATCCTGCGGCTTGTCTCAAGCCATGCCGAAGCCGACGATATCATGGGGTTCGATCCCAAATCGACCTGGAAAGACGAACGGGACGAATTCGAGGGGCACTTCTCCGACGTCCTGCTCGGCGCGGTAAGCTTCGCAAAGATGCGGCGCGAGATTCAGATCGACTATTTGGCGCAGACCGCCCTGGTCAAGATGTTCGTCGGCCAAATCCGTAAGCAATACGAATTCGTCATCGAGTGCTATATCAAGGCCATTCGTAAGAAGGAACTGTCGTCGACCCCGGACGTGGGGGCGGTTTTCCATCTCAAGGAACAGCTTGTCCAGCTGCGATCCGGCAGGCCCGTCATCCTGCGTTCCGCAGGCATCGAACTGTTCCAGTATCTGGCTGGACTCCAGGACAAGGAGATCAGGGAGGTGCGCGAAATCAATTTCGGGACCGAAACCGTCATCTACCAGGACTTTTTCACCAATCCGATCCTGCATGTGGAGGATGCCCACGACGATTTCTTCATGATGGACGAATACGAAATTCTCCTCGGCAGGCGCTTCGACGACCCCGACAGATACATCACCCTCATCGAATTTCTGAAACAGATCTTTTCCCACCTGTTTTCCATTGACAACCAGTGGGCGAACGAGTATCTGGCCTCCGACATCCATGGAAGAGACGACGCCATCGACACGTATATCAAGGAAGTCCGCAATATCGACCAGCTGCTGAACTACCTGGACACCAGGGAAGTGCTCAAGACGCTGAAAAAGAGGAAGCAGCCGAAGGAAAAGATCCTCGAAGTCAAGGAAAAATACAATCGCCAGAAGAGACTGTTTCGGCTCTTTTACCGCAAGTTCAACCGTTCGGGCCTGATCAGGAAAATCGTGGCGTCGTACCGTGTGCAGGACGTCGCCCGCAAATACTGTCCCCCCTTGGTGCCGCAGCAGGTCGCTCTTTTTCTGACCAGACCCTCCAAGCGCAGGACGATCATCCGCCAGATCAGGCGCTCCGCGAAATTTTACGGAAGGGATTTTCCCATCAAGCCCCTCAAGCGGCGTGTCAAGGAGATCGACAGGTTTTCCCGAAAAAAGCGGGCCGAAATCTTTCTGGGGTTCCTGCGGGGAGTCGCCAGGTACCACAGGGACTACGAAAATTTCAAGAAGCTCAAGGAGGCCATGGACTATGTCAACATCACGTCGGACCAGAAAACCATCAATCTGTCCAAGGCCAACAACCGTCTCTTCGAATTCCTGCTTCCGGCCGAATCGGTTCGCGAGGAAAAGCCGATCATCAACCACGCCATCATCAAGGCCGACATGCGCGGTTCCACCACGATCACCAGCCAGATGATCGAAAGTGGGCTGAACCCGGCCTCCTACTTCAGCCTGAACTTTTTCGACCCCATCACCGACGTGCTGGCCGAGTACGGCGCCACCAAGGTATTCATCGAAGGCGACGCCGTGATCCTGGCCATCACGGAACACGAGGAGACGCCCGAAGGATGGTACTCCGTCGCCCGCGCGTGCGGCCTGGCCTCCAACATGCTGGCCATCGTCAAGCGCTACAACTCCTACGGGCGCAAGCACGACCTTCCCCAGCTGGAGCTGGGCATCGGCGTCACATTCAGCAAGCACCCGCCCACTTTCCTCTTCGACGAGGACAACAAGATCATGATCTCGCCGGCCATCAACCAGGCCGACCGCCTTTCCAGCTGCGACAAGAACCTGAAGAAGAAAATGGGACGCACCCCCAAGCCCTTCAACCTCTACGTGTTCCAGATGAGGCAGGGAAAGACGATCATTTCCCACGGAAAGGACGCCTATACACGGTTCAACGTAAACGGCATCGAACTGAGCCAGGAAGCCTTTTCCAAGCTCACCCATGAAATCGAGATGAAAAAGTTCGAGGCGGTATTTCCGGATATTTCAAAGGAAAAGGTCACGCTGTACGCGGGAAAGTTTCCCACCGCCACCGGAAAATTCAATAAGCTGGTGGTCCGGGAGGCCCCCATCCTCGAAATCGTGGCGGAGAGAAGCGGCGGGGGGCTGAGAAGCACCTCGAAACAATTCTACGAAGTGGTCACCAACCCCCAGATGATCGAACAGGTTGAAAAGTTGATATAGAGAGGGGCGAGGGGAGAGGGCCAAGGGCCGAAGGGGCGAGGAAAAAGGGGACGGCGCCAGGCGTTGGTATGCAGCGATGAAAGGGTTGCGTTTCAGGCACGACTACCTGACACCTGGCACCTCTGACGTCCGACAACTACCGCTTGTCTATGCAGACCCTCGCGAAGAAGCCGGCCAAGTCCGGGTTCGATACGCTCAAGTCCTCCATTCGGTCTTCCGAAAAGATATTGTCCAAGGCGGGGGGATCCATCTCCATGCCCCCCTCACGGCGAATCGTCTCCATGGTGACGGACACGCTGTAAATGGCGGCGAATCGGATGAATTCCTCCTTGGAAAGCTCGATGTCGTCGCCGCGCAAATGCTTGCATATCTCGAACACGCATGCCGAGAGGATGGGGTGGGCCGTATCGCCGGCCTTCTTGCAGTTTTTCGATTTGAAATTGACGTTCAAAAACTCGTCGGCCATGATCTGGATTTGCTGAAGCCAGTGATGGGGCAGGTTCTGAGGCAGGACCGCCTCCGCGCCCCGGAAAAGAATTTCGTTCGCAAATTGCGACAATGCTCTATCATTGCTCAAATCGTCCATATTGTCTACCATGTCCTCTTCTCGTTGAACCATTTATTGTTTCGGGCTTGGTTTCTATTTCGGCCATGCTTCTGCCGTCTCGTTCCGACGCTTTGCGTTGGAATGCATACCAGGATGATTCGTGTCCGAGTTTCGCAAAAGACATGGCCGAAACAATAACCAAACCCATTGTTTCGACTACGATGGTCATTAGGGATAAACGAGGCGATCGACGATCAGCCCCGCGAAACTTTCCTTGTCTACGCCCACATAGAGCCATCCCAGGTGGAGGAGGCATTTTTCGCACACGGCTATGCGCCAGGCATACCCACTGAACCAGGTGAATTCTTCCGTGGGCGGTCCCGCGAACCGCAGCCCCCTGGTGGCGCCGAAGCAGCCGATCTCGAACACGACGCCGTTGGGGTTGGCGAACGTGTGCGTGTGCGCGCCCGACACCACGATGCGGTCCTCCTCCCGCGTGATCGCGTGCAGGCACTGCGCGCATCGGATGAGATCGCCGTCCTCCTGCTCCTGCTCCTCGGTTTCGTCCTCCACGACCGCGTCCGTTCCCGCGCCGCCCTTGTCGTCGATCTCGAATTTCGCCCGTTTCGGCGAAATCGCGCGGGGCGGAAAAAAACGATGCCGGTTTTCTTCCTCCTCTTCGAAAAGCCCCGCGACCATGCCTGTCGGACAATGATAATCTCGCATATCGTCACCCAATACCGGCCTTACGCCATGCCGCCGTTGGCCCGCACCACCTGGCCGTTGACCCATCCGCCGTCCTCGCCCACGAGAAACGCCACCGCGGCGGCGATGTCGCCGGGGACCCCCAGGCGCTTCAAAGGCGTCATGTCGGCCATCCTCTTCTTGACCTCCTCGGTCTTTCCCCGGTTGAACAGCTCCGTTTCCACCGGGCCGGGGGATATGGCGTTGACCGTGATGTTCCTTCCTTCCATCTCCTTGGACAAAATCCGCGTGAACATCTCCACTGCCGCCTTGCTGGCCGCGTACACGGAATAGCCGGGAAGGGCCATGGCGGTCAAGGTGGAGGAGATGTTCACGATTCGCCCGCCGTCCGGGATTCTGCGCGCCGCTTCCCTAAGGCACATGAAGACCCCCCGGCAGTTCACCGAAAACACCTTGTCGAACTGCTCCTCGGTGACCTCGGCGACCGGTATGAGCCTGTGCAGGGATATGCCCGCGTTGTTGACCAAAATGTCGGCGGCGCCGAAATGTTTTTCGGCCGCGTCGAACAAGGACCGGATGCCCGCAGTCGTGCTGGCGTCCGCGCCGACCGCCACAGCCTCGCCCCCGCCCGCCTCTATTTCGGCAACAACCCCCAGCGCCTCTTTTTCCCCGGTCCTGTAATTGACCACCACGCTCGCCCCGTCGGCCGCCAGACGAAGCGCCACCGCCTTGCCGATTCCCCGGGACGACCCTGTTACGACCGCCGTTTTGCCCGTCAGTGTTTTCATATCCAAACCTTTTCCGTTTTCGTTTCCTATGCTACATTCGTTTTTTCAAATAATCGAAAAATCCGAATTATATGTCAAACAATTTATTTCGCAAACACGGAGAAAAATTCCAATGAAATTTTCCGAGGCAAAACAGGGAAGGGTGTTCGTCATTCGACTGGAAGACGGCGAGATATTGCACGAAGAGATCGAAAAATTCGCGGCGGAGCATTCCATCCAGGCCGCAGGCTTGATTGCGCTGGGAGGGGCGAACCAGGGCTCTAATTTGGTGGTGGGCCCCAGGGAGGCCGACCAGAGGCCGGTCGATCCCATGGGATGCGTCCTGCCCGATGTCCGCGAGGCCGCAGGCGTCGGCACCCTGTTCCCCGACGAAGACGGCAAACCCCTCCTGCACATGCACATGGCCTGCGGACGAAACCAGGACACCGTCACCGGCTGCGTTAGAAGCGGCGTGAAAGTCTGGCAGATCATGGAGGTCGTGCTGTTCGAACTGGTCGGCACGGACGCCGGGCGCGTTCTCGATGCGGAACTGGGGTTCAAGCTGCTGGAGCCCTGATGGGGAGAGGGGGTGATGGGGCGATGGGGAGGAGAGAAGTTGTGGTGTTAGCGGCGGCGTGAAAATCATCCGGTTTTCGGCATGAAATTTCCTCCGAAATTTGTTCCGGCTTTGCGGGGCCCACTCAGTTATTTCCGTGCCCCGTCAACCCGGCCGGAGCGCGCGTTTCCCGAGTCGGGAGAGAATTCCGCGCATGCGCGAGAGTCCGTTTAAATCCGGCGGCGTCGCACTTGAAAACGCGCACGTAGAGCCGGAATCCAAGCTTCCGTTCAAGTCCCGGCGGCGCGGCGGCAGACGGGGCCGAAAATCTCCGTACCGCAAGCCGCAGCGCCTTGACGGAACATGAACGCCGATGCGCCGGGAAACGAACGCCTGCTTTCCAAAAGTTCGGGCCCAGAACAATCCGCCTTGCCCCGTTCGCGAAAACTCGCCAAGGCTTGGATTACGGCTCTCCGCACGCGCTTGCCGGCAAAAAACGGCGAACCTTAAAAAAGCCGCAGGAAAGATCGAAAACCCGTTCCTCCGACAACCGCGCGCGCTCCGGCCGGAATGACGGTCCTCTCGTTCCCACGCTTCGCGTGGGAACGCATACCAGGAAGCTTTGCGTCCGCGTTCCGCGAAGAAATGGCCGAATCAAGAACCAATCCCGCCTATGGCGATTTCCCGGCACTGGGCACTGGTTTGCCGCCTGTTTACGCTCTCGCCCGACGAGTTTGCAACGGCGTCCAACCCGCCCTCACGGCCTTCTACCTTGAAGGCTTTCCGAGTTTTCCAGGTCCAGACGCCGATAGATACGCTCCAGAGGCAGTTTTACGTCGATGGAAGACAGGTGCAGGACTTTTCCGATATCGGTTAGATCTTCCAGTCTCCACTGGCCGCCATCTTCCCTTTTGTAATGTTCGACCCGGTGCGAATATTGATCGACGAGAACGTATTCCCTGAGAGAAGGAATCTGCCTGTATGCCACGAACTTCGTTCCCCTGTCGTAGTCCATGGTGGTCTTGGAGAGGACTTCGAAAACCACGACGGGGTTCAGGATCATATCGTCCCGGCTTTCCTCGAATTCCAAAGTCCGATCCTGGCCCGAGGTTGTTGCAGCCATTTGAGAATAGAGCTGAAAGCTGGATGGGGCTTCTGCCGGGCGACTCATGCGGAACCAAAGCTCGACCGAACTACCGGCAGAATTCGGGCCAAAATAGACCTGCATAATCGAAACCCGGACAGGAGAAAGGTCCCCATTTTTCCCCTTTACAAAACCGCGCATCTGGTATCTTATGTGGCAAGTCACCGTCGTCGGGCATGTTTTGAAGTATCAATCGAATCATTTTTCATTTCCGACATGGACGCCGATTATTTCTGCCGTCCATGTACAAAGAAAGGAGACGGGAGCATGAAAAAATTCCTCGCCATGGCATTGCTGGTACTCTTTGCCGCAGGATGTTCCACCGTATCGGTCAAGACGGACTTCGACCACGAATACGATTTTTCCGGATTGAAAACCTACCGGTGGGCCTCCGGGCAGGAGGTCAATCCGGACGACGCCCTGGCCAAATCGCCGCTGGTGCTCAAAAGAGTGAAAAAGGCCGTGGACAAGGCGTTGCAAGCCAAGGGATTTCAAATCGCACAAGGCGAAGACTCGGACATGGTCGTCATGGTCCACGCCGGAATCCAGCAGAAAATGCGCGTGGATCAAACCGGTCCGGTCGGCCCCTATCGCCGCGGCTGGTACAACCCGTGGTGGGGGGCCTACGGAGGTACCACCTACGTCAGCTACTACGAAACCGGCACGCTGGTCGTCGATATCGTGGATTGGAAAACCAAGCAGCTGGCTTGGCGGGGCATGGGCACGAAAATCGTCGAGGACTCCCCGGCAAGCCAGGAAAAGATCGACGAAGTGGTGGCCAAAATTCTGGAGGGATTTCCACCGCAGAAGTGATCGAAATGCGGTTGACACGATTCAAAGGTTCGAATGGGGTTGGTTCTTAAACCGGCCATGGCCCGCGAACACGGACGCGAAGCGTCCCGGTATGCATTCCCACGCGAAGCGTGGGAACGAGGCGGTAAGCGATTGGCCGAAGTTGAAACCAAGCCCGTCAAAAACAATCATGCCACCGAACGCTTCCTTTTTTAAAAATAACCATTGGAGGCCTTCACTGGCCATCACGTGGTTTATAACTTGGTGTTGAAGCTCGGTGGCAATCATGTTTTCAATCACATATTAAGCACCAAATATACAAAAGCACCCCTTACGGTTGTCGCTTTATCAGTTCTCCGCCAAGGTGTTCTTGGGGGTGGCCTTTAGATAGATGACCGACATGGAACTCATCTTGCGGTCCAGCTCGCGGTTGCGGTCGCGGGCAAGGGCCTTCAGGGTCTCCAGTTCGCCGAAGGCGATCGCGTCGGTCATGCACACCTCCACGCACACCGGCTTATTGCCGAAGACGACCAAGTCGTAGCACATGTCGCACTTGTGCGCGAAGCCGCCCGCCTCGTCGAACTGGATCACGTTCCAGGGGCATGCCTCTATGCACGTCTTTCCGCCTTCGCATTTATCGCGCAGGATGCGCACGATGCCGTTCTGGTCGTCCTTGACGATGGCCCCGGAGGGGCATGCCTCCAGGCAGGGCGGGTTCTTGCAGTGCTGGCAGGGCACGACCCAGCATTGTTCTCTCACCATGGGGTAGCTCCCCTCGGTGCGAGACTCTACCCGGATGTACGAAGGAATCTGCCCGGGCAGACAGTTTTCGTGGTCCACGATCTTGTGGCTGTTGCGGCAGGCCGACACGCAGGTCTTGCACCCGATGCAGCGGTCCATGTCGATCATTAGTCCAAGCTGTTTCATGGCAATCCTCCTTATGCGCTCAGGCGTACGCGGGTGGACACATGCGCCTCGCCGCCGACGAGGTCCTGCCACTCGAGGGTAGAGCCCGCATCGGGAATGAGTTCGTTATCGCAGACCCCGGCCCCTTTCCCGACACTGCCGACCGTAGCCCCGAAGCCGTGCATGAGCCCCACGCAGTCGGGCCGGATATGCTCGGTGCGCTTGATACGCACCTTGATTTGCCCGGTGCGGGAGGCAAGGGTGCCGATATCACCGTCCTTGAGTCCCAGTCTGTCGGCCGTGGCGGTGTTCACAATGGCCGGGTTGTCGTACTGGCCGGACACCGGATCGCGCAGTTGGGCGTTGTTCGACGACCAGGGCCCGGTGCCATTGATGTGAATGCGGCGGTAGCTGATGAGTATCAGAGGGTACTTGTCCACGTCGGCCTCGTACTCCGCAGCCAGGCCGGGGCGCGGAAGGGCCTGGCCGATCTCGGCCAGATCCTCGTAGTAGAGGTGAACCTTCTTGCTCGGGGTGGAGAACCCCTTCTCCCTGTACTTATGGAACCCCAGCGTCCCGGGCGACCACTTGCAGCCCATCTTCCGGAGCTTTTCCACGCTCAGGCCCAAGCCCTTGAGCTGCAAATCGTAGTATTCCACGTCATCCTTGAACGGGAAGTATTCGGGGAACAGGCGCTTTCCCATTTCGATGAATACCATGTTAGAGTGCCTGGCCTCGCCCACGGGTTCCACCAGCGGCTGGCGCAGGGCCAGACCGTGGCCGAAGTTGTACCACCAAGGCATATACAGCAGTTCCCAGCGTTCAAAATGGGTTTGGTCTGGCAGAACCAAATCCGCGAAGCGGCCGGTTTCGGAAAGCATGATATCCGTGTTCATGAGGAATTCGAGCTTGTACTGGCCGTCCTTGCCCTTCATGCACACCGCCTTCTGCCACTCTTTGTTGCCCATCTCGGTGAGGGCCGGATTGGCCTCGGTGACCAGCAGAATCTTGAGCGAGTCGTCCTTGATCGCCTGGGTTTCGTACCAGGTCGGTTCCAGGATGAACTGGTAGTGGCTGAAGCGGTCGCGGTTGGGACCGGTGCGGTGAAAGCCTTTTTCCTGCAAGGGCGCGGGGCCGGGTGGAACGGGCTCCACCGGGGAAAGCGGCGTCAGGTCCGGAAGGGGTTGGCCGCCGGGATTGTCCAGGTTGCCGGTGATGGCCATAAAGATAGCCCATGCCTGACCGAAATCCATGGCTTGGCCGAGCATGATAGACTTGAACCCGTCCACGCCCACGGCTGGCGCTTTTGCGCACATGCGCGCCAGCTTCGCGATGTCCCTGGCAGGCACGTCGCAGATCCGGGACATGGCCTCCGGGGTCTTGTCCTTGGTATAGGCCTCGACCTTTTCGAAGTCGCCCTCGCGGACCCAATCCCTGACGAACTCCTTGTCATAAAGTTCCTCTTTGACGATGGTGTGGATCATGCCAAGAAACAGGGCGGTGTCTCCCGAAGGCTTAATCGGAATCCACCAGTCGGCCTTGGCCGCATCCGGGCTGAAGATGGGGTCAATCACGATCAGCCTGGCCCCGCGGTCGCGGGCCTCCATGATGTCCCGGGGGGCTGCGGCGTCGTCCAGGCAACCGAAAGCGTGCCGGCCCACCAGCAACATGATGCCGTCCTTGGGCATGGTGAACCAAGCCGGCGGGATGTGGTGGTTGGGGATGCCGCCCCAGCACTTGATCTGGGACACGATCTTGGCGGAATCGCAGTGGGGCAGCCCGGTATTGATGTACCCGCCGTAGGCGTCCAGAAACCGCCACTTGGGATCCGTGAGCGAATGGGGGAAAAAGCTGTAAGTCAGCTTGTGCGCCTCGCCACGGTCATACAAGCCGCGCAGCTTGCCTTCCAGGATATCCAGGGCTTCGTCCCAGGAAATCTCCGCGAACTTGGCCTCGCCCCGTTCGCCGATGCGTTTCAGAGGTTTCTTCAAGCGGTCCTTGGAGTATTGCAGGGTCACACCCGCCATACCCTTGACACAGGCCTTGCCCCGGTTGTTCGGATGCCCGCGAACCTCGGTCACGCGACCGGCCTCGATGCGCGCCATGATGGCGCACTCGGCCTTGCATTGATAACATACAGTTGGATACCATCCGTCTTCTCGCATAAACGCTCCTCCTTTGCGTTCAGGGCTGCTGGCGCGGCTCTGTCGCGCCGCTCACCAGCCGCACGTCGAAAAAATGGTGCAGAGAGAGCACGGCTACTCCCCCGGCCATAAGCCACAACCCAATCAGGTAGGCCACCTCGCTTAGCGGCCGTACGGCCATTAATGCCGCTGCCGTGAGGCAAATTACGCAACCAACGATGTCCGCTTTTTCCATGCCCAAGCCCAGCCAGGTCCGGCGACAGTTCTCCTCGGGGACGGGGCACTCGAACCAGAACCGGTTCCACACTACGGCGAGGCACACAGTTACCACCCCGCCCCACGCCATGTGCAGGGGAAGAACAAACTCGGACGCAGGCAGAGGGAGGATGGCCGGGATGGCTGCCGTTGCCGCCGCAGGCGGATGGTCCGCATCCAAGATCTGCATGAGGGCCGCAGCCAGGAAAGTGGTCAACCCGAGCTTTACCGGGATTGCCCAGTCGGTGCCCCCGACGAGCCAATCGCCGGCATGCACCCCCAGAATTCCGCACACGGTGGAGATGAAATGCCCCACGATGACGGCCTTGGGTCGAGCCACCCGGAGATGGACGCAAGCAGCCGCAATGAAGCAGGTGGCGGCCAAAGGCGGGTAAAGCACCCCTACATCGCAGGCATGCGACAGGAGCCCGATGACCCCCAGGAACAAGCCCGTGCCGATAGAGCCCCAGACCACCCGAGACAGGGAAATGATTCCGGGCCGGTAAAGGCTTTTGTCGAATTCCCGCGCACAGGGTGCTATAAAGCGGATCTCAACCATGTCCTCCCCTCTGCCTTAATAGAGCATTCGAGAATTTTTACTCGATGATCAAATTTTTTCCGCCGACCGGACCGGGGCGACCGTCATTCCGGGCGTAGCGCAGCGGAGACCCGGAATCCAGGAGATCCCCAGAAACGCATGGATTCGAAGCTTTCAGGGGAATGACTTAAAAAAATTGACCATCGAGTTTTACGACCCCGCGTAATGACTTTATGACTGGCAAAGGGAGAGGAACATAAACCTCGCGCTTTGGCCTGATAACAGCTCAATTGAACAGCTGGCCAGCCTACGTTTTCGGAATCGCCGACTTCAACGCTAAAGACTCTCGACTGCTCCCGTTTTGATTAAATACCATCGATGCCCACATGAACAGCATACCTGGCTGTGGACACAAATCAATGCGACCCCTTTCACTGGTTTTGTGACCCGGCCGCGCTGCCAATTGCGTTTCCGGGGTTTCGAAAGAGGTGGACTGAAAATTATAAAGAAACCATCAAAAACGCCACGGCCGTCCGTTTCCAGTTGAGCGATTTGGCAAAGTCTGTTCAGCCAATATTGGGGGCGTCGTCGATGATGCGCAACTGCCAAGACCTGTACAGAACCCGAAGAATATCTATAAAAGACAGTAAATGGGAATTGTTTCATTCGAATACGCCTTATGTCGGGCTTCTTTTCAACGGGATATCTGCGAGGAGCTTCACAAACCGTTTTCATCACCTGCTCAAACCCTGCTAAATACATCGCACCGAGCCCGGGGCTTTTGGACTCGTATTAGGCTGTGGTTTCAAGGTGCTCAGCCTCGGGAGCAGGATGAAATTCATAATTCATCTCGGTAAAGCCTCGGCTTTGCGCCGGACTTCTTCTGCTGGAATCGGATGGACAAGCCCTTCATCGAGTTCCCTTGCACGACGATACGCCTCAGCCAGCCAGTCATTCTCAATTTCATCTTGCGATGGCGTGTCTATGCTAAGCAAGAGCTTTTGCGCCAATGCGGCCCTTTCCTCTTCAGATAATTTAAGGGCTTGTTCCTCAATTTGTCTTAAGCTCATATGGATATCTCCTTCTTCTCATTTTTCTTACATATTGCTTATCTGGCGCAGCTTTTAAGGCTCCGATGCAGCAAAATGGCTATGTCTTTTTTTATCATTATTGCCCGTCAATTTATCACCGACATTGAATCTGATCGACTTCAAGTGGAATTAAACGAGGGCTGTGTTTGCAAAATACTATTAGATGCTCAGTTAGTCGATTGTACAAACCATCTTCGATATACGGCAATTCAGTTCTTTGAGAATCATCTTTCAGCTCATTTGGTGGAAGGAAGTTTCTCAACCTTCCCAGATCCTGCCGAATTGATTTTTTTGTCTGCTCCGAAAAGCAGGACTGGGATGTGAGTGTTGCTTCAATAAAATCAACCAGCATCTCAAATCGATAATCCCAGTTTATATTCCCGTTATTCTGAGCCTCCCATCGGAGCTTTTCGATAGCCCGCAAGACCTCTCCTTGAATTGATTTAGATTGCCCTGATTTCGGCACTTGTGTTTTCCATATCCAGCGAGCGATATCCTCAGAGGTTCCAGAAATATTTATAAACGATTGATTATTCATAGCAATCCGAAGGCCTTTCATGATGATACATAAGCGCCCTTAATGCATTTGTTAGTTCCATCATTTTATCTTAATAAGTTCGCCATCATCAAAACCAACCGTAATGGCTTTTGCCTTTGAAAAAAATGATTCGCTTACATCTTCTGATTTTAAAAATTCAGTTGCAACCCTAACAACGTGCTCAAAACCTCATCCCATTTTTTCCCATCAGAGAAACGCGTAGATATTTTAAAATACTTATTGTTTGGGACAAAATCTTGATTGCAAGCCCAATCGTCATTGTTAGGATCATATCTTCTGGCACCAATTAAATACAACGAATAGCCGCCTCTTGTCTCAAACAGGCCGAAATTAAATGCTTTTATCGAAGTTTTCGGTTTTTCTTTTTCCAAAAGTTCATAGAGCCATTCTGTCAGCAATTTTTCAAACTCTTCTTGATTATCATCCATAATTTGCACCTATTCTCTTTCATAAAAGCATCTAACTCGAAGATGAGCGGTATCCCCCGCAGGAGGATATCCGCTCTATCTTCCGGACGGTGCGGCGGCAGTCCGTTCAGCCAGTGATTGAGCGGATTCGTCATCATTACAAACTGCATATTATTCGACACTACAAACATACTTGCATAAAATAAAACTCATACGAAATACAACCGGTGGAATTGTATCCGAAACCCTATAATGGGGGCAAGGGATTTTTAAACGCGTCATATTCCAAACCAAACGTGGGTGCGTGCAAATTTGTTGAGATGTGGTTTGCGAATCGCCTCCAGCCTGGGCACTTTTTTGAACCGCCAAGCTCCTGAAAAACTCGCAGAATGCTTGGAAATAATGCTCTCGGAAGATACACACGGAAACACGGAAAAATAAAAAAACAATTTGCATTTTGCGCCCGAGACATACATACTGGCGCGTTGGTCGCGGAGAAAAACGGCTACGTGTTTTCGGGGGGGGTTGGTTCTCGGATCTGCCATAACTTGAGGGAGCGCGGAGGCAAAACGTCGTGGTATGCGTTTTCACGCGAAGTGCGGGAACGAAATAGCCGGCAAGCGGCCATATTTAACCCCAAACCCTTCCTAAGAGATCCGGGGCTTGGTTTTAACTTCGGCCGGTTTTCATCCAACAGTTTTGATCGTCGCCTGGATTCCGGGTCTCCGCAAGCTCCGCCCGGAATGACGCTGTTGGTTAGCCGATGCTATACCCCAAACCGACAGCCGGTTCTCTTTAATTATGATAGGCTGGCAGCTTTTTGCGGTCGTTTTTTGCGCGAGGGTGTCCTCCGACCGTTTTGAATCGAACATACAGGGATGAAGCCGTGCATTGCAAGCGCACGGAGATATCAGGGACCGCCGTTCGGAAAGACCGTCCGGCGGCGGTGGAACTCATTACAAAGGGAAAGGAGGAAAAATGGAAAAAATCGCGGTTGTCGGATGCGGGGCGTACATGGACAGCGGTTACGGGTGTCCCGGCGAGTGGCGTTGCCTGAAGGCCGCGTCTCAAGGCGAGGGAAAATTCGAGAACCCTTCCCAGGTCGTCTCGTTCGTCAAATGCGAATGTCCTGGAAGAGCGCTGGTTCCAACAATAGGCATGGCGATGAAGATGTCGGAACTCAAGCCGGACAAGATTCATCTCAGTTCCTGCCTGGTGAACGCCAAGCCGGGATGTCCATATTCCAACGCCGAGGAGATGGCCAAAATCATCGAGAACCAGTTCGGCATCCCGGTGGTGTTAGGCACGCACGACTATCACTGATGAAACCGTTTTTCTTTTGACGGCAAGCTGAAGAAGGCGACGGTTTTCCTTTGTATTTTCTTTCGGGAGGACCGTCGCTCCCGCGTTTATATAATTCGATGATCAGTTTTTTTTTCGTCATTCCCCCCGAAGGCTTCGAATCCATGCGCTTCTGCGGATCTCCTGGATTCCGGGTCTGCGCTGCGCTGCGCCCGGAATGACGGTCGCCTCGGTCCGATCAGCTAAAAAACTTGATCATCGAGTATCAGGTTTTGGAAATACGTTTCTTTATGCCAGGATAAAGCGTTTCGATGTCTTTCGGAGGGACTGCGAATTCCTCGAAAGCGGATTTCCAATCGACAATGGTTTGCCGGATTGTCTCGACGATTCCTTTCGCCTTGCGAACTCCGAACTTGGTGCCCATTTCGGCAAGCTGTGCTGGCCCGGGAGCGTAATTGCTGTAGCCGAAGTGCAGAACATGCTCCCTTCTGCCTTCGGTGTCGGGCATAATGTCGTAGGCTGGGGAAAGGAAAAATCCCCTGTCGTCGTGCAGCGCGGAGAAGTTTTTCAAATGATCGTCGGTGTTTCCGATCATGGCGTTGAACACCATTTGGCGGAACATTTTCAGGATATCGGTTTCGGGCTGGTCGCTGACGAGCGAAAGGATTTCGAACAGGTCCCGGTAGCCGAGTTGATAGTAGTCTTCTGCGCCGAGCAGGGTCTGCATGCTCGTCATATGGCGTCTTCCGGCATCGGTGACGTCGAACCTTTCCACCAGAAGCACCTTGCGGTCGCCGCAAGACAACATTTTCGTCTCCGGAACCGACAACCCCGCTTTTTTCGCCAGATGCATGGTCGCTGCCTCGATTTCCACCATGGCCATTCGGTCGGTTTTCGAGGGAAACTTGGCGATCCACAAGCGGTCGCTGCCGTCGGTTACCAGCGCTTTGGGTCGTGCGCCGCCAGGCGACGAACCGGCCCGGAAAAGGGAAGCCAAATCGGCCTCTTCGACATCTTCCCCGGCGTCGTAGCGCATGGCGGTCTCCACCAGCTTGTCCAGCGATAGAAGATCTGCGGTATTACCATCTATAGGAATGTCCTCTTGAACGCCGAATGAAAGCGCCCCCATACCCGTCGCTCCCAGCGCCAGCAGAAGGTTGGGTATATTCTGTTTTTTCCTGGGCAACCGCGATTTTCGGATCAAAAGCCGCCTGCCCCATGAATCCGGCAGCGAGTCCTCGAACACCGCATGCACGCCTTGGGGCCGATGACAGGGAAATACATCCGGTCGAAGAGGCAGGGCGGACGGATCCAGGGGAAACGCCCGGGTGGATTCCAGGTAGCCCGGAAGGCCCCTTCTATGCGCCCATGGCCGTCAGGCTCGCCGCACGCGATCTCGCCCGCAAGAATCTCGTGCCCGTCCGGAAATACGACCTTCACAAAAACGCGGATCATTTGACGGACGCCCTCCTTTTCGACGCCCGTTTTCTTTTCGGCTTGCGGTTCGATTCGAGTTTTTCGAACAGATCTGTTTCGTCCGTCAACAAGCGGTCCACGTCGTCGAGTTTTCCCAGGACCCAAAGGGCTTGCATCCACACTCCCGCCGCAACCGTCGGATCGCCCTTCTCCAGCTTTCTCAGCGTCGGGATCGAAACCCCCAGCCTGGCGGAAAAACGAACTTGGGGCTCGTTTCTTTTCAGACGAAAATCCCTGAGCCTCTCCCCCAGTTCTTTCAATTTTTCTTCGGCCTCAACAGAAATCATAATTTTTATTATATATCATAAATAGCCCCAAAAGAAAGTATGATTTGTATTGCGATAAAATGAAAAGCAGCCGGAAATGGTTGAATGTTTCTCAGTACGCTTGTCCCGATCTTTTCCGATATCTTTTCACCGTTTTTTCGATCTCCACCGCTACAAAGACGACGGAGGAAAGCAA
Source organism: Desulfobacterales bacterium (assembly GCA_963674505.2). Lineage (GTDB taxonomy): Bacteria > Desulfobacterota > Desulfobacteria > Desulfobacterales > SKZT01. The sequence goes on along the minus strand of CAXXIG010000001.1, from coordinate 1,343,273 downwards.
GAAAGTTACGATCAGTTCTCCTGCGGTGAGGGGCTGGGTTTTGAAAACGGAGTTTAGAAACGGCACGTAGATGGTGGCCAACTGGAGGATTAGCGTCAGCAGAACGGCCCCGAGAAGCGGCTTGTTGGACAAGGCGCCCTGCCTGAAAAAGGATTCTTTTTCGCTTCGGATGGCCAGCACGTGCCCCATCTGGCTGAGGCACAGGACGGTGAACACCATGGTTTGCCAGTGCGTCTGGTGGCTGTGGATGAACAGGGCCTGGGTGGCGATGGTGACGGCGCCCATGAGAAACCCGACCCACAATCGTTCCGAAATTCGGTTGGATTTAAATTTTGGACGCCCTATTTCGTTGTGTTCTAAATTTAAAAAAGTTCGATTAAATCGTCGATAAACGCTTCGCTTCTTATTGTCTTAATCGGCAGCCTTCCGGTATTAAGAGGATGTTGCCGTTTGCACCATGAACTATACGAGCCCGATGTTTTTCCGGCTTCCGCGAGTTTTTCCGGGAGTTTTTCAACTTGGATTTCGCTTTTCGGCGACCATGTTTTGACAATTTAAAAACGCGCGAAATTGTTTGATATCAAGAGCATGAATGAGAAAATACCGTCATTATCGACATATTCATGATTAATTGTCGATAGACGAACTGGACGAATTCGTTCTCCGCATCTAATATAAAATCCCGTAGGAACGGAAAAAAAGTACGGGAAAGGAGAACGAAAAATGGTTGAATACGAAACAAACGAAGTCCGGACCAAACCCGTCGGATTTGCTCCGATTCTCGATCATCAGGGATTTTCATTCAGATAAAAAAGGTACCTCAAGAATATGTTCCGGTTTCAAAGGATATTATTGCACCAAGCCATGACAATTTTGTGGAGCATTTCATCCACGGGACATCGAGAAGTAAAGGCAGATGCGTTTTCTTTTTCAAAAAAACTTTTATCCGATCTCCGGCAATTTCCACGGAGGCGCCGTTTTCAAGAAAATTTCGGCTTATTGTTTCGACGGTGCATTTTTCAAAACCTTCAAGATGGCTTGCCAATATCCGATACAGGTTGTGGGCCAAAAGGGAAATCGTCAGGTCAAAATCCACCTTGACAACAATTGAAGAGGAAGGATTGTTCAGGTTGAAAAACGCCACATGCTCGGCAATTTCCTGTTCCACCAGCCATCGGCCTGCATATTTTTTCACAAGCTTTCCCACATCCGCGTCAAAGTCGTTGGTAATAAGAAAGGTCGGTTTTCGTCTTCCATGGTCGGTCATAACGATTTGTCTTACTTCGCCTTTGTAATGTCGCAATTTGCAGTGCTCTTCGTATATTCTGATTTTCTGATATTTACCCTTCGAACGCTCGACGGATATCTTTCGCCAATGGTTGCTTTCGATTTTTTCCGCCTTTTCGATCAGGCTTTTACTTCTCCTTCTTATGGTCAGGAACTTGATTTTTTCCTCGCTCTGATTCAACTCGCTCAAATTCTTGTAGGTCGTGAACTTCGAATCGAAAATCAACATTTTCGGGGCCACGCCGCGACCTTGCTTCCAAAAATCGACGAAATCGAAAACGGCGTCGCTTTGGTTCCTGTGCTTTACTTCCGCATTGGTATAGGAAAGATTGCCAGTTGAAGGATCCTGCGCAACCAGGGCGAGAAGGCTCTTCATCGCCTTCGATCTGGAACCCGCCCAGTTTTTTTCGAGAACGCTGGCGTCTCCCCAATGCGGTATCGCTTTGAAATCCAGATTGAACTCGCCATTTTCGAGTTCGTCGTCGCGGAAAATGCGCGACAGCGCGGAAAGGAACCTTTTGTTCTGCGACCTTGACACGCGGTAGGAATAGGTTGAAAGAGTAGTCGATTTCGGCAGGACGTTGAGTCCGGCAAACAACCCGAGAGCCCTGTCCATGTTCCATTTCGTATCGTGGGACCATCGGAGGCCTCCCAGCAGTTTCAAGGCCAGAAAAGACAGAACGCTTTGAAGGTCGTCGAGTTCGGACGTACGGGGAAATCCGGCGCTTTTGATCGCCTCCGCCAAGCCGAGTTTTTCCATGAGGGGTAAAAAAACGAGGGGACCGGCGCCGTGTTCCGTTATGAACTTTTCGTCGGTCAGTTCTATCGACACGCTTTTCGGCGCCTCGATTTTTTCCGGAACGGAAACTGCGAGCCTTTCCATTCGAGTCCTTTTGGGCAAAGGCGCGAAGCCTTCGGCCTTCAGCACTTTATCGATGGTGTCGAGCGAAACGGCATTTCCCTTGGAATCAAGAAGGACCTTGATGTCCGTGATGGAATAATTCCGCTTACGCAATGCGACAATAAGCTCTATCGTTTGGTCGCTTGTGGAACGCTTTTTGGGACCGGGCTTTTTTTTCGAGAAAAACGGATTGATTCCCTTTTTGAGATTTTGCAAAAAAAGATGGCGGAGTTTTTTGAAATAGGCTGGCGACAATCCGTATTTTTCGGCCGTTTCAGCCGAACCAAGTCCGTCGCAATAAAAAGCTTTCAAAGCTTCGTAATTTCGATGGTCTGGCAAAAGCGGCTTTTTGAAATAATCAACTGGATCCATAATAAGAAGGTTACTAAAATATCCTGAACGATACGTCAATAAAAAAATGTATGTTGTTATAAAAAATCAGCCGAAACGTTTATATTGGTTGTTCTTAGTAAGTCTGTTCGCGAACAAATCGATATAAATGCACAACTATATGCAAAATACAAAAATGTTAAATTGAATTAAAATCTTATGGTTCAGGTAATTCCAGTGCCGTTTGGCGAGGGAGGGTTGAGGGATGGAAACATAACATCCTGAATATACGGGATTATTCCGTTATAGCCTTGACTGTTAGAACTCTGTGCGGTTACCTTGAAAAACAGAATGAAAATCCCTGATCATTATTTTAAACGAGCCGGGATTTGCGAGATCATCGACGATCATGTCGATCTGGACCCCCGGAGAAAAATCCTGAGCCACGGCGAGGCTTGCGTCGCAATGACAACGGCGATTCTTTTTCAAGTACTCCAGCTTTACCGGCTCTGCAAATTCGCGGAAGACTCGACGGTTCTCGAAACCGTTCTGCCCGGAATCGCGCCGGAGGAATATTTCGACGACCGGCTCGCGGACACGCTGGACGCCATCTACGACTATGGACTTGGCAACCTGGAGGCGCTGATTACGAAAAAAATGATAGAAGAGTTCGATATCGACACCGATATCTGCCACAACGACACCACGTCGGCTTCCGTGTACGGAGACTGCGACAACCGACGGACCGAAGACGGCTTGAAAATCACGTTCGGATACAGCAAGAAACACCGCCAGGATCTGAAACAGCTGGTATGGTCCCTTTCGGTAAGCGACGACCACGCCTTTCCCTTGTTCCAACAGGCATACGACGGCAATACGTCGGACGTCGATACCTACGTGGAACAATGGTGCAATCTGATCGATCTTCTTGGGCGGGAAGACTTTCTCTTCGTTTGCGATTCAAAACTGGTGACGTTTGAAAACATGGCGCACATAGACGGAAACGAAGGCTTTTTTCTGGCCCCGGCTCCGATGTACGAAACATACAAAAGCGTTTTCGAGGAAGCCGTCGCAAGCCACGATTCGGAAGTGTTGATCGAGTACAAGAAAAAGTTCAACCGGGGCTTCGAAACACCCGTGAAAATAACCTATGCCAAAAAGGAATACGAATTCCGGATGGTGATCATTTTCGACCACGGGCTGTTAAAGATAAAGAAAAAAAGCCTGGAAAGCAGGAAAGACAATACCCGGCTGGCGTTCGAGCAATTGGGCGGGAAGCTGAACAAATACAGACTGAAAGAGGAACACGCCATCGAAAACGCATGCGAGGCCATCCTGAAAAAGTACGGCACCCGGAACATTTTCAACTATTCCCTGGTCAACGAGCCCAAGACCGTCTGGAAGAACGCGAAGAAAGGCCGCCCCGGAAAAAACAAAAAACCCGAAAAAATAGCCGAGCATATCGACAACTGGCGAATCGACCTGGAATTCGATCGGGAGACCTACGAAAAGGAACAGTCGCTTTGCGGCTATTATCCTCTGATAACCAACAAGCCCGAAGAAGACCTTTCAATCGAAGACGCCATGATGGCCCACAAGAACCAGCACAAGGTGGAACATATAAACAGGAGAGCCAAAAGCGGCCACAGCCTCGAACCCATTTATCTGCATACCCCGGAACGTATAGAATCCTACTTGTTCCTTTTCAAAATAGCGTTGCAGATCGTCGTGCTGCTGGAAAGGACTGCCAGGCAAAATATCGAAAAGAGAGAAAAAGGGCTGGACGATTTCATGCCGAACCGAAAGGACGTCAGAAACCCGAAGGCCGAATACTTGCTGGCGGAATTCGAATTTGTAGTCAAAGGCGAAATTCCGCTGCCAGGCGGCAACTACAGCGGATTCGTCTCGAAGTTGACTGATTTGCAAATAGAAATACTCGAAATACTTGAAGTGCCTGCATCTTGTTTCACCTATTCTCATTTATTCGGGGCCTTGCCAAAAAAGCGGCCTCCCACGTAAACCCGGAAAAAAGTAAAAGTAAAAAAATAAAGGTTAAAACTAACAAAATGAAAGAGCGAAATCCAAGTTTCAAGACTTCCGAAAACCAACTCGACATAGACCGGATTGTTTAAATTCGGTATCAGCATATATTCGGCGGGCAATGCGAAAAAATCCCGTGCGAGCTTCATGCGACCGTGAGTTTGTCGGCGAAGCCGTTTTCCGCTTCCCCAATGGGATTCGATCGCATTCGTCGTTCGTACGAAAGAAGCTCCCGCGTTTTTTTCCTCGTCGCCTCGGAACAGATACTGTCTGTATTTGCCGACATGCGACAACGCGATATTGTAAAGAGCGAGTTCTTCGCTGCTTGAACAATTGCGTCCGCTCTTCCCGAATTGCTCCATAAGATCGTTTAGAGACTCGCGAACGTCTTTCCTTCCCCTGGAAGTCAGTTCGTACGAATCGCGCATGGGACTCGGTCCCTTGGCGTCCATGCGAAGCACTTCCCGTATCCGCCGGAAAATATCGAATGCTTTCTCGTATAAATTCGCAGCGGTATCGACCACGGGATCGGCAAGGTATTTTTCAAGTCTTTCCGAAAAACCGTAAAAAACTCTCGGCAATTTGCTGATCGAGTTGTCTCTTGCAATCAAGCTTTTTGCCACGGCGTTGATTTTGGCGATTCTGCGATGGAAATAAAGCAGGTAGGGATCAAACGGAAAACCTTGCCTGCGACCGTCGTTTGCGTAGTCGAGCATCCAGGAATGCAGGCCCAGAAGAATTTCGCGGGCTAAAACGTCGGTGAATTCGAAATCCGTTGTATTTCCGCTCAACAGATCCTTGAGAATCAACCGGGCGTTCCCGTCCCTGATCTGTCCTCGAATCCTTTGCGTCTGACTGCTTCTCTGGTTCTTCAGATACGGCTGCAATTTAATGGCTCGAATGCGCTTGTTCAGCATTTTCTGGGGCGCATCGTAGAGATCCCTGCCCAAATCGCCGCATAGATGGTAGTGGCATACGCGGTGCGGACAATCCGGAAGGGCCGCTTCGCAGCTGTTGATCATTCTTTCGCTCAGATCGTGAAGGATCTCGTCCGGCTTGCCGTAAAGATCGGCGGCTTCGAGAAGGCATTTTGAAATGTCCTCTTCGTTTTCCGTGGGAATCTTCCATCCTTTGAGAAATATTCCCGCCTGCGCCTCCTTGACGCCGAAAAAAACGGGGGAACCCGGTTCGATCGTTCCGTCGATCAGCCATGTGACGTTTCCGCGCTTGCGAAGAAAGGCCTCGATCTCGGGAGTCGCCCTTCGATGAAGTTCCCCTAGATAGAAAAGAAACTTGCGCTGAATATCGTAAAGACTGCTGGCGGGTATGGGCGACAGCCCTTTCCGTTTTTCTATCTCTGCGTTGACCGATTTCAACGTGCATCCTTCCAGATAGCATTTTCTGCCGACGAAGGCGATGAGATCGAACGAGTATTTGGCTCCGGAAGGAACGATCGCGGCCAATTCCGACGAGCGAAAAGTCGAAGTCTTCGAACGGTCTTTTTTCCGCCTTGCAATCTCTATGGACCTGAATTTCGAATATTTCAGACTGATAACGGTCCGGCGCCTCGTTTTCTGAACGATGGAATTATCGACGCAAGATTCGAATACGTATTCGGCGTCGTCCGGCAGAGCGGAAATATCGGAGATTTTCCCCATGAAATCGTCTCGCAGACAGTTGACAAGTTCGGCCACTTTCAGCGAGCCGTTTTTTTTTCGAGCGAATAGAACTCGACTACGCTTCGAACATTTCCTGCGGTGACGGAAACCCCTTTTCTTTGCAACGCTCGCGAGATAGACGCCGCGCTTGCCGACGGAAACTCGATCATTCTAACAAGAATTTCAATCACGGCCGGAGAATCCATATTGTCGGGCAAAGGCGTCTCGTCGCGTCTTTGGATTGCCGACTTCGCATCGCGTTCTTCAATCCTTTTTTTCCGGGATTCTTCCTGTTTCTTTTTAAGATCGGGATCGACGGACAAATATACGGCGCAACGACCTGCCATGTATTTACTCAACCTGTCTTTGGATACAAGACGGGAAAGAAGGTTTTTTACATTCGTTTTCAACAAGCGCTCAAGTTCCTCGGCGGTGAACCCCGATTCCGAATCGTCCACTATGGAGACGATTGTTTTGTCGAGAGTGAAGTTTCGGGAAAAACGGATATCATTGTAGGCCCATAGTCCGTACGAGTCGAAATCGGGAGTATCCCGAAGGGTATAGAAGGAGGAGTTCTTGTTGTAGCTCGAATAGTAGCCGAACTTTTTCAAAGCCCGCACCACAGTCATATGCGAAATTTTCAAATGATCGCACAATTCGGATTTTCTTGCGACTTTGCATTTTCGCAATTTTTCGATTACGGCTGTTTCTCTTACAGTAAGATTTTTCATGATGTGGTAATGTATGTTGTTATAAAATGAATATGTCAATATTAAAATAACATACATTAACATTTTGGACCCTAAATTTCAATAAATCCTGCGAAAACTCTGTCAAAAGCGACCTTTTTTGAATGGAACGAGCGTCTTTTTGTTAAACTATGTGAAATGAAATTGCAAATATGTTGAATGATTTCAACATGTTGGGAGGATCCAACCGAATTTCGGAACGATTGGGCCAAAGGGGTTTTGGAAAGCTCGACCAGCCGTTGCAGGTCCGCGTTCATCTCGCATTCCAGGCGTACTCGTTCCTTCACGGATTCCCATGTCATATGGGCTAAGCCAGTTTTCTCCTTCGGCTCGCACTCCGCAACCTTTTCCAGAATGAATTGGAGAATCTGGTCCTGATCTTTTTCAAGGCGTCGAGCCATGAAGCCCTGGCGCAGGACTTTCAGCACGTCGTCCGAAAATCTTAGCCCGATACGGTTGTATTCGGTATCGGGAAGCATGTGAAGCCTTCCTATGCGTTCTGGAGGAAGCCATGGATGGAATCTTTTTCGCAGGGTGTCAGCCATGCCCCGGCTGACCGGCTGGACCGCCATGGCGCAATCCTGCGCCCAGGGCAAGGCGTCGCCGAGAAGGCATTCGACGTAAGGTCCCAGTTTTGAGGTTGCCAGGTTGGTTTTTCGGGAAGGGCTGGTCGCGAACGCCGAAAAATCCTTGCCGGGTCCACTTTCCGTCAAAAATCCTTTCATGGCCTCCTCGATGCCAAGCGAAGTCGCCGGAAAGACGGGAATGCTGTGTCGAACGGGTATCACGGAGGACTCGTCCCAGAATTTATGCTCCCGAAGTTCCATCCAGGCCACCCAGGGCCAGCGGGCCAAACGTTCCAAGTCGAATCGCTTTCCGCTCCGACAAAACGACTTTCCGTCGGTGAATAGGAGTAACAAAAGGCCTTCTCTTTCATCCTCCAAGTCCTCCAAACGATATAGCGTGCCTTCCTTGGTTTTGAATTGCTTCACCATGCCATAGAAGTGGCCATGCAAAACGGACACGCCCCTTGCGAGCATGCCTTCGGCAAGCTCCGTTGCGATCGGGTTCCATTCCCTTGGCTCCGCGAATGCATCCTCCAGAATCACGAGGGACCGGAGCTTTTTTCTGCGGGAAAATCGCAAGGATACCATCCCGCATTGTTCCGCCGTTTTTTTTGCCGAGGCGACCATGTCGAGCCGGTTTCCGGGCTGTTCCGCCAGAAAATATCCCATGGAATCAGCGATGTGGTTCAAGGCGGCGTCGTCGATCATGGGCGAGGGCTTTCCGCCGATCAACGCCAATGAAAAATGGCGGCTGGCGGAATCGTCCCAAGTGGGCTCGACCTTGTTGTCCGCTTGGTCTTCGATTTCCGATGCGGCGTCATGCCGTTTTTCGGCCTCGGGCTCCGGCAATTCGAGTTGATCGTCGATGTTCGACTCCAGCCGAAGATCGATGTTCGAGAGCGAACTAAAAACAGATACCGGCGACTGGACTTCGAGAGTTATCGGCGGCTTTGGTGGACTGTCCGAGGGCTGCAAAAGGCCTTCTTCCAAAAGCCTCAGATTGGACATGAATGTTCCGACATTCAGGTCCGGCCTTAGCTTTTCCGCATCCAAATTCGCCTCGAAAAACTCGTTGAACCGCCGCTCGATGATCTCCTGCTGGTCGATATTCGTGGAGAGCAGCGAAATCAGCACGTCTTTCAACCGGGTCATGTGCCAATCGCCACCGGTTTGCATGACCAGTCCGATACGCTCGCAATCTCTCGATCCCACAAGAATGCCGTCGCTGGCAAGAGACTCCAAAAAAGGGCTCAAAGGAAAATGGTCCATAGTGACAATTCATCTCCGGAAACGTTCGGACGCGTTTTTTCCATGCGTATCAGACCGCTTCGCGTTCGAGGTCTCGCGCCCAAGGCTACTTGTTTCCTTTCAGGTTTTGCAGCGTTCTCTGGGCGACGTCCGCGCCCAGCCCCCACATGAAAAGGCCTAGGAAATCGTAGAGACCGGACGCTCCGAATGTCGCACCTCCTTTGATGTAGAGCGTTTCGAGTCCCACGAGCGTCAGCAGGGCCAAGAGAAGCAGGTACAACAGCGGCCGCACGAGCCAAAAGCGTATTTCGGCCTTGACGGAGGACGAGCCTGCCAGGAAGGCCAGAGTCTTCGCGATCCAAGCTCCGCGATCCGGCGCTTTTCCTATTTCCGAATCCCTTTCGAGCGTCTCGGGAGCGACGCGGATTCGCGCCACCAGATTCATTGCGTTCGCCAAGTACGGTTTTCGCGCCGGGCCTCCTCTCAGGGCGGCCCTTCCTCCCAGGGTGCCCGTGCGTCTTTCTTCCTCAGCCGCAACCTGTTTCAAGCTCTTCTCGATGGTTTCCCGACACTGCTCGGCTTTTTCCATGTCGTTTTTCCTGACAGCGTTTCTGGCCTCTTCGAGATCTTGCCGAATCTCTTCGGCCAAGCTGTCGTCCACATCCTCTATTTGCTTTTCCAGATCGTCCAGGCCGCGCAGAACGGCAATTTGCTCTTCCAACTGGTCAAGCTCCCTCGCCAAGTCTTCATCCGATGCTCCTCCTTTTTCCAGGCGTTCCTTGAAGTCTTTGACCCGCTTTTCGGCGAAGTCCCCCGAGGCCGGGTCCAAGACCGACCTCGCCGACGCTTTCAGCTGGTAGATGCTTGGAAAGAATTTCGCCTGGGTTTTTGCTTCGGGGCTTTCCGCGTCCCGAACCAATCGGCCGGCTACGATTCCCAGCAGAATCGCCAAAAGAGGGACGAGCGGACCGGTTCGCACTTCCAAAACCAACGGTATGTCCAAAGGATCGTCGCTCCCCTCGAATCGGAATCGCAGACGGCCGACGTAACGGTCCGGCGGAATATCGTCGCGGGGAATGGCAAGCTTGGAGACCGCCATTTTCGAGGCGGCCAATTTGTCGGGGGCATTCAGCGCGATCTCGTTTTTTCCAAGAACGAAAGCGTTGGATTCCCCTCGCAAAAAGATGCTCGAATCGGCGACTTCGACCGGCGTTGCCGTGAGGTTGTCCAGATGGACCGTCCATTGGTCCCGCGTCATGCCATCTGGCAGCAGCAACATCGCCAATAAATCGTCTCCCGGATATTTTGGCGCTGTCACGCGAATGGTCGCGCTTTCGACCGGCGAAACAACCTTGGGAACGGCCTTGACTATCACGCTTGCGTTCACGACAGCGGAGCGGGTATCCGGCAAGTCGGGCAAATAGAATTCCAGTTTCCCTTCGTAAGTGCCTGGACCGGGCAAATCGGAAATCGTGACGGTCACGTCTTTGGGCCTGCCGTCGAAAAGCGCGACTCCGGAGGGAATGGCGATTCGGCTTCGGTCGATCATCACGGAGGGATCTTCCGTATGGCGAAAATCGGACGGCAACAAACAGAGTTCTTTGGCATCGGCCCCTTTTAAAAGAAAGCGCACATTCCCGCTGAAAGAATCTTTTTTTCCATCCAAAACGCCCCTGACGATCAGCTTTTCGTCCGCCGAATCGACCGAAAAGACAGGCGGCCCTGCCGATGCGGAACCATGCGTCGAAAGCATAAGCATGATGATATAAAGGATTGGAAATGTGGTCTTTGAAAACATGTTCGCACCTCACGCAACATATTCTGCCCGACGGCCCGCTTCCATCGCCTTCAATGGCCGGAAACGTCCTTTCGCCAACAAAGAATGTCAGTATCCCTTATCATGGAGAGGCCAATCTTTCAAGAAGGCAGGGGGCTTGGTTTTAGCTTCGGCCGGTTTTCATCCAATAGTTTCGATCATCGCCTGGATTCCGGGTCTACGCAAGCTCCGCCCGGAATGACGGTGTTGATTCGTTCCCACGCTACAGAGTGGAAACGCATACCCGGACACTCCAGCGTCCCGTGGAGAGTGCGGCTATCACCTGTTTTGTATTGCCCATTCTCATGCAAGAACGCGTCTGCGCAGGTCGCTGCTCAAGATGTGGTGCCTTGACACGGGACGCAGGAGCGTCCTTCAGGCGTTCCCACGCAGGAGCGTGGGAACGAGTAGCCACATCCGGCTTCCAGACTGATTTTTCCATTGCAACGCCTCCCAAGGATCAAAAGCACGGTCTTTGATTCCACGGGAGTTGCCTGGCAGGCGGTAAGCGATTGGCAGGAATTGAAACCAAGCCTTCTCAGAGGCCTTATCGAATCCGTCGACGAAAAGCGGCAAAGGACGGAATGAAAATGATTATGCGACTGAAAAATTTAATCCTCCCATACAGCGGAATATTTGGCGAGGATCTCTACTGTATCGGCATTGACGATATTCAAAAATACGGGAAAAGCAGCTTCTGGGTTTTGAGAAATTTTCGGGCAGGTTTTGATAAAGGTCTCCGCCGCCTGATGCAGTGCGATCTTGCCGTTCAGCAAACCGCCGACCGATCCTTCCAGCTCGAAGGCTATATCTTTTTCGATGCTCTGGATTTTTCGGGCATGGTTCCTGTCGATTTTTAAGAAATGGAAGGCGCTCACACCCGGCATATCGCTTGATACGGCAACAGCCTCGCCGCTTCCGAAATACTTTTCGTTCAGCCACGTGCATTTCAAATATTCGGGGCCGAAACACCGTTCGCATTGTTTGAAAATGGAAACCAAATCGGCAAAGCCGCCATTGATTTGGAGTTTCAATGCCATTTTCTTTTCGTCGTAATCGACTCGGGCATCCCCCGTGCTCCGGCATTTTATCTTGCTCCCGCAAAGCAGGCTGGATTCTTCCGGAAGGCAGTCGTACCACCAGTTTACGATCTTGTATAGAAGAACGCGTTGGTCGTCGAGGAAGTAGGTTTCAAGGCAAAAAGCGTCATAGCTGCCGACAAGGAAGCAACACAAAACGATTGCGCAAACCGGCCGTATCTTCAACTTTTTTCCCTCATACGCGACATGGTTCTTTTTTTTCCGGCAGCCCGTTTTCGGCCACCTCCATGTGGCGGCAAACGAACGGGACAACTGCCAAGGCTCTATTCGCCATTTCGAGGTTTTCGGCGTTCTTCCCCCGTCAAGATGCCGCAGCTTGCGATTCGGAGATTTTCGGCACCGTTTGCCGCCGTGCCGCCGTGACTTGAACGGAAGCCTGGATTCCGGCTCTCCGCGTGCGCTTTCAAGTGCGACGCCGCCGGATTTCAACGGACTCTCGCGCATGCGCGGAATGAGGCGCCCGACTCGGGAAACGCGCGCTCCGGCCGGAATGACGGGGCACGGAAATACCTGAGTAGGCCCTGCAAAGCCGGAACAAATTTCGGAGGAAATTTCATACCGAAAACCGGATGATTTTCATCACCCCAGTCAGCAGGTACCCGGCACGCTGAATACCGCAAATGCGTCGTTCAAATACGAGAAATACTCGAAGAGCGTATCTTTGCTCAATTTGAAGCCTTGGGACTTGAAGGCGTTGGTAAGCGCACATCCCGGCCGAGGGTCGGAGGCATCTCTTTTTGATGAAAGTCCGTGACGATTCTTTTAAAAACATTTCTCTTTATTTTTTGTCCTTTCCTACAGGGACAAAAATTGCATTTTTCGGCCTTGACGTCAAGTACAAAACAGATATTCGATTAAAGGGCGGGACTTTGATTAATCGGCTTGAACCATCGGCTTCACTGATGGTCCAAGCCTGGCTTTGCAGGTAAGTACGGCCCCGTGCAAGATGTTCCGCCGCAGGGGGCCGCATTTTTCCTTTACATCCGGGTTGTAAAAGGCGCTCGAAAAGTTCGAGCGCCCAAGTTTTTTGACAACAATCGACTTCGCGCGGGCTATTCGCTCACAGGATTGACGTAGGTTTCATCCAGCGCGGAGATGGGCGTGTGGTTTTGCACGTACTCCATGAAGATTTCCGCGTCCACGTAGCCGGTGTCGTACTGTTCGCCCTCGGTCAGGACCGTGTAGCCGTCGCCTCCGGAGGCCGTGAAGTTGTTGGTGACCAGCACGTAGGTGGCGTTTTCGTCGAGATCCGTCCAGCCGTCGTCCTTCTTGAATTGCACCTGGCTGATTCTTTCGCCTTCGGCTTTGTCCAGATCGACGTTGAAGCGTGCGCCCGCCGTGTAGGGGAACGCTCCGGAGCCGCCGGTCAGGGCTTGCTCGACGCCCGCCTCCAAGGCTTCCAGGATCTGGGCGCCGGTGAGTTTCACGGTGACCAGGGTGTTTCCGTAGGGCTGCAGTTCGTAGACTTTGGCTACGGTGATGTCGCCTTTTAAGATGTCCACGCGGACGCCGCCCGCGTTTTGAAGGACCATGTCGGGTTCGAGATTGGCGGCTTCGGCCTTTTCGAGCATTCCCTGGGCGACGACCGGGGCGATCAGGCTTCCGTTTTCCAGTACGCCCGCCGTCGCGTGCTCGGTTCCGGGGATGCGGACATGGTACAGGTCTTCGGCGGCCTGGCCGATGACTTCCTGCTTCATGTCCTCGATCTGGGCCGTGTACACCGCCAGCGCGGCGGCGGCCGCCTCGTCTTCTTCCACGATTTCGGCGGCCGGGGTGGCGGCCAGGACGTTTTCGATGGCTTTTTTGACGTCTTCGTCCACTTCCACCTTGTTGCCGTCGGCGTCCTTCTGGAGGAAGACATCGTCCAGCGGAATCACGGGAGATCCCGCGTGGGAGACGACCTTGCCGTCGCAGTCGAAGGTCACTTCGAGCAGACCCAGCGCCAGGCCGTGGTTCCAGGCCTGGACCACAAGGACTTCTTCGTCTTCCGGATTGTCTACTACGGCGGGATAGTCTCCTTCGGTACTCAGGCCGATGTTGTCCATGTATCCCAGAAGGGTGTGGGAGTGTCCGCCCACGATCACGTCCACCTCGGTGACGGCTTCGGCGAGCTGCAAATCCTGTTCGTATCCCAGGTGGGACAGGACCACGATTTTGTTCACGCCTGCTTCGGCCAGTTCGTCGGCCGCGTTCTGGGCTGCGGTTGCCGCGTCGGTGAAGGTAACGTTTTCGCCGGGGCTGGAAATGATTCCCGTCTCCGCGGTGGTCAGGCCGATGATTCCGATTGTTTGGTCGCCGAAGGACACGGTGGTGTAGGCTGGCACCTTGCCCGCGAGCAGCGGTTCGTTGGACACGTCGGCGTTGGCGGACAGGACGGGAAAATCGGCCTGGTCGATGAAATCGGCCAGCACGGAGGGTCCGAGGTCGAACTCGTGGTTGCCGACGCACATGGCGTCAAGCCCCATCATTTCCACAAGCTCCAGGTCGGCCATGCCTTTGAATTCGGTGAAGTAGAGGGTCCCCTGGAATAGGTCGCCTGCGTGGAGAAACAGCAGGTGGTCTTGGGTTTTTCTCAGCGATTCGATTTTCTCCGCGATTCTGGGGAAGCCGCCTGCCGTGCAGTAGGTCGTGACGCCGTCGATGGAAAGGCTCAGACTTTCGGATTCCAGGTGGGAATGGGAGTCGTTCATGTGGGCGATGGTTACCGTCATTTGGCAAGGATCGACGTTTATAAGACCGTCGGCCATCATCTGGTCTTCGGACCGGTTGATCTGGTAGACAATCACGGGCGCTGTGGAGGTGAAACGGACATAGTCCATGGAATCCAGTACTTCGGGAGAAGAGCCCACCGGCAGGAACACGTCCATGGTGACCGAGGTCGATGCGTATCCCGACAGGGACGATACGCCGCTGGCGATGATAAGGCCGTCTTCATCGTAGGCTGTCAGATACACGTTGGCGATGGAGTCGCCGGTGTTCACCAGTCCGATGATGGTGGCGCCGTCGTCCTCCATGGTGGGAATTACGCCTTGGGTGCCCGGAGCGGCCGGGGCGGAAAAACCGGTCATGCTTTTGCCGTCCGTGGAAACGGTCAGCTCCATTCCGGCGACGCCGGCGGCGGCTACCAGCTTGAACCATGCGGTGTCTTCGGGGAAACCGAGATTTTGCGCGACCCCGACGTATTTTCCGTTGGCGGGAATTTCGATATTTACTGCGGCAAGCTCTTCTCCGGAGGAGTCATAGGGTGTGGCCGTCGCCTGGACGGGCGCGTCCAGGGAATTGCGGATCGCGATTCCCGTGGCCTGGTCCCCGTTCATTTGGACATCGGGAAAATAGAGGACCGGGGACAGGCAGTTTTTCATGAGCATCGCGCCCGCGTAGTGGGTCGAATCGCCCAGGCTCTGGTAGTCGCACATGGCGACGATGTCCTTGCCGTTTCTGACGACGGCCGATCCGATTTCGGGCTGGGCCTCGCCGTCGAAAAACGACCGAACGGAGCGGTAGACCTTGCCGCGGGCCGGGATGGCTTGCAGGATGGTTTTCCCGTTGTCGAAATCGATGATCGCGATCTTGTCGGTATCGGACAGGTTTACCAGGCCGATTCTGGTCATCCACGCTGATGTCGAAGCCGTGTGGACTACGGGGACGGGGCCGTTTCCGATCCGGTCCGTGGCCTCTATCGCTCTGGCGTATTCGCCGTTTGTCTTGATGCGCGAACAGCCTTTCAGATCAGTCGTTTTGGCTTCGGTGTCGAAAAACATGTAGGCGATGGTTTCGGCGACGGCGCCAGTTTCTGAAAGCGTCAATCCATGCCTTCCATTGGCCGCCAAAGTGACTGTATCGCTTTCGTAGACTGCGGCGCCCGCTTCGGAGTAGCCGATGAACTTGCCTTGAATTTCCGACTGTCCGCAATTGACCAGGCTGATTTCCGTATCCGTGTTTTCTTCGGTGCCGTATGCGACATGGGGGTATACCAGTCCTGGATAGGACGCGTCGTCGAGATCGTAGATGGTCAGGTCCAGATCGTTGTCCGCAGGTTCAAGATCCGTCCACAGGGCGCCGAGAAGCTGTCCCAGGACCATGGTTTCCTCGTTGGCGATCAGACTGCCGATGGTCAACAGGGTTTGCATATCGGGCGTTTCGTCGCCCCTGTAGAATGCGATCACCGACGATGCCGCCAGCGGCGCGACGGCGTCGGCCTGCGCGGCGGGCACGCCGAACTGCGACTGAAGCAGCGCGCTGGCTTGGAAAACGAGTCCTTCGTTTAAAAAATTCAACCCGTAATCCTGAAAGGACATGCCCTGCGTATCGTAGTCGATCTCTTCGATGAGTCGGGATTCGATATGGAAGGTGTTTTCCAGGATCGATACGACCCGGTAGGGAGAGGGCCAGGTGACCAGCGAGCCGGTCATGACGTCGTAGACGGGTTTTTCGCAATCGGCGTCCATTCCGTAGCGGGCGGTCGCGTCCTGGCCGTGGTAGTGCCCGGTGAACACCAGCTGCAAGCCAGCGTCGGAAAGGGTCTGGACCACTTGGGTCCAGTCGTCGATCACGTATTCGTCGCCCATGCCGGGCACTGTGCTCTGGCCGGTAAAATGCTCCACCAGGCCGTGGTGCATCATGGCGGCGACCGTTTTTCCCTGCTGCGATGCGGCGACGAGCTTGGCGACGATCCAGTTCATGGTTTGCCGGCTGAAAGCGCCGCTGGTTTCGGATTTGTCCGCGTTGTCGTCGTATTTGCAGGAGTCCAGGCTCAGCAGCCAAAGGCCTTCGACGGGCTCGGCCAGATAGCTCAGGGAAGCGGGGTCCCGGTCGATGGCTTCGCCGTACCCGAAGTTCTCATAAATGGTTTCGAACTCTTCGGGAGTCACGGTTTCGACTTCCTCGGCACCCTCGGCGGAGTACGAATGAGCGTGGGGATTGTTGATGTCGTGGTTGCCGGGGGCTACGTAAACGGCGATTCCGGCGGCTTCGAGTTCGGCGAAGTATCCGGCCAGCTTCTCGTGGCTGGCTTTTTCTCCGTCCTTGGTGAGGTCTCCCGGAACGATCAGGAAGTCGGGGGCTTCGGCTTTGGCCGCCGCCACGAAGGATCTCATGATCGCGTCGCTTTCGGCGATCATTTTGCGATCCTGGGCGAGGTAGGCCTGGAAAGCATCTCCCTCGACGCCGAGGGCGGGATCGTAATAGTGGGGATCGCTCATGACCATGAAAGACGTCGTCAGGCCCGCCGCCTTGCCGGGGCAGGCGCAGAAAAGCAGGGCGAGAGTCAGGGCCGTCGCGATCAAGGCCCGGGACCGCCGGATGTTTCGTAAGAAAATAGAACTTGGGTTCATCGTTTGTTTCCTCCTCGTTAATGTAATTGTTGAAAACGTGCAATGGATCAATTGTTTCCGGGGGGATCGCGGGCGCGGTTTTGGGTTCCTCGATCCCGAAGAGCGTCCTTTACAACAGATTCGGATTGGGTTTGCGTTTCGATTCGGTTAGAAACTTCTTTTTGTTTGGAAAGGAAGGCTCATCGCGGATTTGTGCGAAAAGGCATGTTTATGGTAACCAGACCATCCTGGTCTGGCATGCCTAATCTTCCGAGTGGCTGCTAATTCGCGATATGGGACCAGAGCTTCCAGCTCTGGCCCGAAGCCGCCTATATGCAACCCCTTCGGAGCCAAGCCACGCCAGGCCAGGATGGTCTGGTTACCTTCGCGAACACCAGAAACTCAAAGCATACCATGCTGCACCTGAGCAAGCATTCCGACCGCGAATGGACCCCGAAAGAACTGAAAGGCACGCTCGGGCTCGATATCGACGAGGACCGAATCAAAGAACTTCTGGTAAACATGGCCGAAGCGGACCTGATCGCCAGATATCTCTCCGTCCGAAAAAAAGACCCTCCTCCGCACAGCTTTAAAGAAAGCGAGGATTTTATAAAACCTCGTCTCGCATCGACTACGCCTTGGACAGGGTCGCAGCCTCCATGGTCGCGGCCTTGCGTTTCCTGTAGGACGCAAGCTCCTCGGGAGCTTTCCCGTGAGAAACGGCCTGCTTCATGATCAGCGCCTCGGCCCCTTTGCAGTTCATGGCCTTTCTATGGCCCGGTTCAGCCTTTCCATGAAAAGGATTCTGTTGGCGATTCCCGTGAGCGAGTCGTAGAAAGCCTTCTGATAAAGCTCCCGCTCGAAGGCTTTTCTCTGGGAAATGTCCTCGTATATGAAAAAAACGCCTTCGGTATTGCCGTTTACCTGCACAGGGTGCCCGACCACCGAGATCGGAATCAGCCGTCCGTCCCGGTGCTTGCGCATGGTTTCCTTGTGCACGGTTTGCCCGTTCAAAATCGCCTTGTTGAATGCCACAACTTCCCCGAACCGGTCCCAGGGGACCACCAGGTTGCGATTGTACTTGTCCCGGACGCTGTCCATCTTGCAGCCGAAAAGGTTTTCAAACCCTTTGTTCACGTGGATGATCTTTCCGTTCGCGTCGTTGAGCACGATGGCCAGGGGCGATTTTTCGAACAGCTGGTGAAAATAGGCCCGCTGTTTCTGAAGGCCCTGCTGGGCGTTTTTCAGGTCGGACAGGTCGATGATGGATCCCAGGCTCTTCCTGGTTCCCGGCACCATGGACACACTGATGTTTACGGGTTTTGCCGCGCCGGTTCTATCCACGAGTTCGGATTCGTACAACCGAGGCGCCTTTTGCCGGTCGATCCGGCCAAGGCGGTGATATTCCGCCACTCTCCCTTTTTCCCTTTCGGAAAAAGGTCCGATATCGCGACGCGGCCTTCAAGTTGAGATTTCGAATATCCGGACAATGCTTCGAATTTGGAGTTGACCAGGGAGATGACTTCGTTTTCCTCGAAAATTACGTTCGCGGTCCCCGTGTTTTCGAAAAAAGAGCGGTATTTGGACTCCGAAGCTTTCAAGTCCTCCATGGCATTTTCCAGCGCTAACCACCATGGAGCCCGCGAAATCCACAAATCCCCTCGCACCCAGCCAACCTGCGGAGGTCCCGGTTTCAAGACCGTTCCAGGCCCAGTGCCCGAACAATGGGTAGATAAACACCGAGGTTAATACGACGATTATGATATACGCGAAAAAACGCATCCGCTCGGCCACCGCGCCGGAAAAAATCGTGGTGGCGGTTCCGCAGAACATGGCTTGGAAAAGAAAGAACGCGGCAAGATGGGCCGACTCCTCCGAATTTACAAAAAAACGGTCTGTTCCAAACAGGCACCCCCAGGGAGAGACCGAACATGAGACCGTAGCCCACGGTCCAGAACGCCATCACGGAAAAGATAAAATCCGTCAGATTTTTCACGGCCACGTTGATGCTGTTCTTGGGCCGGGTCAATCCAGACTCCAAACACATGAATCCGGGCTGCATCAAAAAGACCAGTGAAGCGGAAATCAAGACCCACAAAATGTCAATCATAGCGTTCCTTTTCTTGGCAAATAGCTCACTTTCAATCCAAAAAACAAGATCCTCTATTTGGGCAAGAATCGTGCCGTCTAAAAAAAGCCCGCGAATTCGACCATGCGGGCGTCTTCAGGGAGAAATGCAAGATATTTTTGTCGCTAAAAAATCCGTCGAATTACATTTATGTTCGGTCTGGCTCCCTGGCTTACATGATAATCAGGTTTTCGACAATCACTCTTCCGTCGCCGACGGTCAGCTTGCCGTCGATTATTGTGTCTCCGGCATTGCGACCCGTGTGGTCGCAATTCCATTCGCCTTGCAGAAGCAATATTTTGTATTCCGAGACCTCCACGTTTTCGGAATAAGTGCCTGCTGGGATTTCGATGGTCGCGTTGGGTTCCGCCGAGGATATGGCGTCGTTGATGGAGCCGCCGCATTGGACTTCGGCCGTGGTTTGGATCAGGTATGGAGCAAGGGCGGCCCTGGTTTCGTACAGGTCGGTGGGGACCCGGCTGAAAAGGGTCCTGGAGGAGACGAACTGCCCGGCTATGTGGTCTGCCATGTCTTGATCGCCGATTTGCGGAGGTCCGTCGTTTAAAAGCCACAGGTATTCGTAGTCCTCCATGCCTTCGCGTAAAAGCTCCCATCGGTTCGAAGAAACCAGGCGGTTGCTTTGTGGTTCGCAGGGGTCGTAGGCGATGGTCGCGTCCTTGGGCGGGTAGAGCATGAACCCGTCGCCGTTGGCGTCGTTGATCCACGGATCGGCCCATGGGTCGGGGTTCCAGTCGGTGATGGAGTAGTAGACCAGTCCCTCCACTCTTTCCAGCCAAGCCAGCCACGGCGTGATTCTGGCCTCCACTCCCGTGCGGTCGATGATGGTGGGGTTGGGCAGCGGGGGGCGGTCGCCGTAGAGAAAATACCACCAAACCTCTTCTTTGTATTTTTTCTGGCGGTCGTGGGCGCGCTCCACCTGGTAGTTGCTGATGGTGGGCATCCATATGTCGATCTTGGCGTCGGGGTAGGCGGTGTTGTCGTAGATATAGGGTTCCACCTGTTCGCTGACCAGAATGCGCACCTTTGGCGCGGCTTTCTTGGTCTCCTGGGCCAGGTAGGCGACGATGTCGTAGTCGTCGAAGGTCTGGGGTTCGTTGACGATATGGTAGTAGCCTTTTTGCGCGTAATCGGAGGTTTCGCCGATATATTCGCTCACCTCGCCCCAGTAGGAAAACCAGTGGTCGTTGTAGGCCTGGTTGCCGGGAGGGTCGGTCCCCCTGGATTCGTCGCAAAAGGAGGATGGCCTGCTGTTGGGGGGCCAGTTGCTGGAAGGCCCCTTGATGTGAAAGCAGGGAAATCCCGACTGGTTTTCCAGCTCGTCGCCGTCCAGGTATTTCCGGGCGAGTGTGTGGAAGTCCCAATCGCCGTCGTCGTCCGGGTCGAGCACGCCGGTGTCGCAGTGATAGGTGACTCCTCCGGGATAGTTCAACCCGGCGGGCCATCCGACCCCTTTGGGCGTGAGGCGGTGGTTGGCGAAATCTTCGTACAGAGCGTCCACCAGGTCCCAATAGCAGGCATTTCCCCTCCGGCTTGTGCCTCCGTACTCCGCCACCACGCTGCTCCATCCGAACCCCCACTCGCCTTGCAGGTGGATAGCGTCGGGAAGGGTGAAGTTCCAGACCTCCAGCTGCACGGGGACTGTGGCGGCGCCGATGGACACCGTGGCCGTGTATGTTCCCGCCGGCGTGTTTTTCGGAACATACACGGTGAACCAGAGGGGCTGGTTGGTCTGGGCGGAAAATGCGACGTTCGCGCCCATTTCCACCGGGTACAGCGGGTCCGGCCAATATCCCAGCCGCCCGAAATGATCGCTCAACCGGTCTATCCAGACATAATCCTGGCGGTGAAGTTCGACGTTGGAAGAGTCGATTA
This sequence comes from Desulfobacterales bacterium, assembly GCA_963674505.2. Taxonomy (GTDB): domain Bacteria; phylum Desulfobacterota; class Desulfobacteria; order Desulfobacterales; family SKZT01. The sequence goes on along the minus strand of CAXXIG010000001.1, from coordinate 1,322,245 downwards.
CGTCTCCTCCCTTTGCGAAATCCGAGATGCCCACGGCCAGCTGCTGGGAAATATTGCTTTTGACGACGATTTGAAAGGGTTCGAACTCGTTTTTGGCGGCCTGGATGGAAAGGGTGTCGGAAACGGCGGGTGCGGCGTTGGTTTCCAGAATTTTTTCGACGGCCGGGGCAGTCCAGATCGTCAGCCCGCTGGTGGATGTTCCCGCGATTTGGTGATAATACCCGCCTGCCTCGGGCGAACCTGCGACGCCTGTCACGGTCGCGGTCCCCGGCGAGGCCAGGGTGGGCTGGGGATGCCCCTCGTGATCGAAAACGTCGAAATAGACGTAGTAATCCCCGGCGCTTGCGGCGCTCCATTTGACTACCCCGCCGCCGTCCTGGTCCACGAGACGGATATTGTCGAACCACAGGGTCAGCTCGTCGCCGTCGTCCCACAACCCGCTGTTGCCGTTGACCGACTCGTTGTCCCGGGTGTGAAACTCGAGGCGCGTTATGGCGTCGAAATCGGGCGTGGTGCAGGTGTGAAATGGCTTTAGCGGAACGCTCACGCAGTTCCATTGATTCAGCGCGAGAGGCGGGCCCCCCTGGGTTATGTCGGCACTGTCGCAGCCATTGGTGTTGTGCAGCTTGAAATAATAGAGGTCGGGTGCCTGGTCTTTGGCGCTTTGATTGACTTCGGGCCAGACGTCGTAGATGAAAAGCTCGAAGTCGGTCCAGTCGCTCAACGGATGTGGCGAACCCGCCAGTCTGAGTTCCACGCCGGGATACCAGTAGCCGCCTTCCCAGTTTTCCACCACGGCCTTGAGAGACCCTGTGCCTTGGGAAAATCGACTCGAATCGGCCTCGGCCTCCCCGTTGTTGACCGTCCAGTAGACCCCGGAAGAATGCCAGCCGATTTGCGGATTGTCGGCGTCTTCGAGCATGGTTGTCAGGGTCTCCTCGTATGCGACGGGATTTCCCGGCGAATTGACGCTGTAGGGAACCACCCGGATGGAGCGTACGTCGAGCAGGGCCTCGTTTAACCCCAATGACGCGAACGCCGTTGTGAAATCGATGGAGACCGAAACGACCCCGGCGCTCGGGACGGTCACGGGAATTCTGTACGGCCACGCGTCGTCCCACCACTGATCCGAGGGGTCCGCCCTCGACGAAACCGCAAAGGACAGGAAAAACACCATCATTGCAAGGAAAAGTACACTCGTTTTGACGAGTCTGTTCGTTTTCATTGTTTCATGCCTTTCATTGGTTATGGGGTTGCTCAATTATGTCCGACGAGTATAGCTCGAAACGGGAGTGCTGAAAAAGAATTCTTTTCGGCATCGCGGAGAGTGGAGTCCTTTTTAATGATCATTGATTAACGACAAAGGGCTTTGTCGCTCGGATTTTGAAAAAAATGATCGGCAAACCCCTTTGTTTCGAAAAAATGACCGTCAAAAAAAGGCCGGGCCTAAAATGATGAAAATGGTCCTTGTTTCGATGTGCTTTTTCCGCAGGGTTTTATGGTGCGGCAACTATCGCCGGGCCGGTTAGGGAGCGTGGATCGTAGGGTGGGTGGGTCGGGACCCGGGCTTTTTCGCTGCTCTTGAATTTCTCGAATTCGACTGCCTGCCGGTCTTATACGGAATCCAACCCACCGTTTTCCGAACTTTCCCGCAGCCTTTCGCCCGAACGGAAGCGGCAGGAAGATCGGGAAAAATGGTGGGTTGGAATTTGTCCAAGACCGGCAGGCACGAGTCCCGAGAAAGTGCTACGCAGCGCGCAAGGCAAAGGTCCCCGACCCACCCACCCTACGATCCCGACCCAGGCCCCGCGATAGCTTTCGCGGAACAAAACGTGGCGGAAAGCTTGCAGCAAAATAGGGAACATTTTCATCACGCCAGTCGCCAACCGGTCCGAACATTCGGGCTTCTATAATTGAACTGTTTACGACCAAGCGCCCCATTTGACTTGAAATGCGACGGGACTGGTGATACCAGTTCTTTTTTTCGTATTGTTTGCGGAATTGTTATTGATTTCGGAAAAAGGAGGAAAATATGGGCGTCGATGCCGTTGCCATGGTTGAGAACGCAAACGACATTTCTCTCGACGATTTCATCCGACAGATGAAGCAGGACCGGTGGGGCCTGATGTCCTGCGAGGGCGCTCCGCTGCCACCGGACGACACTGCGTGGATCGAATTCGAATGGGAGGGCGGAAGATATTTTTCCCTTGCCTGCACTCCCCGCTACCGTCGGCTGCTTGCCTTGGAATACGATTTCGAAAGGGACGAATTCCGGGACAACCCCGATTTCGACCCCGAAGTGCAGCTGCATTTTCTCAAGATCATGCGGGCTGCGGAAAAGATCGCCGGAGGGCCCGCGTATCTGGGAGTCGATACGGTCAACGACAAGTCGCCGCCCGAGAAAGTCGAAGACCGGGAGCTTTTCATGCTGCCTCCTCTGATGGACCATATGATCGATGACTGGCGGGCAATCGCGGAAGCGGGGACGACGGAAGAGAGTTGAAAAACAGGACCGGATGGTATAAAGAATAAGTTGACAAAGGGTATTCCAAAAAAAACTTGGCAGGAGATGGCATGATCGACCATACCAAAAAACAGAGAATCCTGGTGGTGGACGACAGCGCGGAGAATATCGACATCCTGGTGTCGCTGTTCAAAGACGACTACATGGTGGCTGCGGCCCGGGACGGCGCCAAATCCCTCAAGATGGCGGAAAAAAATCCCCCCGATCTGATCCTGCTCGATATTATCATGCCGGGAATGGACGGATACGAAGTCTGCCGGAAATTGAAGGAGAACGAAGTCACCAGGGACATTCCCGTGATTTTCATCACGGCCCTGTCCGAGGCCATCGACGAGGCCAGGGCGTTCGGCATCGGGGCCGTGGATTTCATCAGCAAGCCGTTCCAGCCCATCGTGGTCAAGGCGAGGGTGAACACCCATTTGAACCTGAAGAAAAAAAGCGACATGCTGGAGGCCCTGGCGGCCATCGACGGGCTGACCGACATTTACAACCGCCGCAAGTTCGACGAAACCATGGACATCGAGTGGAGGCGCGCGGCCAGGAGCCAGGGCCCCTTGTCCCTGATCATGGTCGATATCGATCATTTCAAGCTGTTCAACGACAACTACGGCCATGCACGGGGCGACGAATGCTTGAAAAAGGTGGCCGAAGCCCTGAAGAATGCGCTTCGCAGGCCGGGCGATTTCGTCGGCCGCTACGGCGGGGAGGAGTTCGCCGTCATCCTGGCCGACAGCGACGCCGCCGGCGCGCTGCACGTGGCCGAAACGTTGAGGCAGACCATCGCCGATCTGAACATTCCCCACGAGTATTCCCGAATAGCTCCGTACATCACCATCAGCCTCGGCGTTGCCACCGTTCTGTTTCCGGCCCCCGGCGCGACTTTCGAAAAATTCATCGACGCGGCCGAGGCATGCTCTTCAAATCCAAGAAGAACGGCCGGGACCAGGTAAACAGGATTGTCCTGGAATTGTAAGACAGAAGAAGTTCCATAAACCTTCTTATTCGGGGAAGCGTCATGAAAAAATCTTTTTTTGCGAGTCTGGCAATGGCGTTATGTCTGATTGTTCCTCCCTTGTCGGCCCAGGGCGCCGACAACGGCGGCAAGGACAAGCTTTCGGAAATCCTGAAAAGAGGCAAGATCGTAGTGGCGACCCATCCGGAATCGCAGCCGCGCTCGCAGTTGAAAAAGGGGGGCGCGCGGAAAGCCGGCACCCTGTGTTTTTCAAACGAACACACTCTCGACGAATTCTACGGCCACGACATCGATGTGGCGAGGATTATCGCCGAACGCCTCGGGGTCGAACCCTGTTTTGTAACGCCGGCCTGGTCGGAAATTATCGGCGGAAGATGGGCGGACAGATGGGACATTGCCATCGCTTCGGTTTCCATCACCAACGACAGGATGGAATCCCTGTATTACGCCCGGCCCTATATAGCGGAGCCTGCGATTCTCTATGTCCACAGGGACAATACGAGCTATCTGCGCCCGTCCGATCTTTCCGGAAAAAGGGTCGGGACCTGCGCCGGATGCATTTTCGAGTACTACTTGGAAGGGGGCCTTTCCCTGCCGGGGCAGAAGCTTTCGTACCATTTGAACGCGCCCGAGATCGTCGCATACGATCCCAACAACTTAAACGACCTCTTCCGGGAGCTGGCTGCGGGCGACGGCGTCGAAATAGACGCGGTGCTGGCGGACATTTTCATGGGAAGCACCGCCATTTCCAAAGGGATTCCGATCAAGCCCCTGGGAGGGCCTGCTTTCTACACGTATATCGCGCCCGCTTTCGACAAGAAGCAGAGAGACAATCCGATTTCGCTCATTGAAAAAGTCAACGAAATCATCGACGGACTTTTCGACGACGGGACCCTGGAAAAACTGGCCGGGAAGAATTTCGATTTCGATACGGACGTGGTCGCGCCTGCCAGGGATTTCGACTACCGGTCGTTGAAGCAATATTGAACCGGTTTGCCTTCCGAGGCATGCCGTTTCAAACAGAGGATGGAAGTCATGGCATTTATTAGAAAAAGTCTGATGGCCCGGCTGGTCGGCTGTTTTCTTCTTCTTTCGCTGATCAGCGTGGGACTGACAGGGTATCTGGTCTACATCCAGGCCACCGATGCCTTGAAGATCTCCGTGTTCGAGCGGCTCGAATCCATCGCCGCGTTCAAGGCCGACGCCTTCAACCGATGGATCGACGACCGTCGCGGGGACGTCACTTTTCTCGCCTGGCTGCCCGAAGTGCGCAGGCAGGCAGGCATATTGGGACAGCATGAGCCCTCCGATCCGGCCTATGAAACCGCATACCGAATTTTGTCCGAATACCTGGCCTTTGTGGCCTCCAGGACCTACAACACAGAGGAACTGCTGATTCTCGATTCCAAGGGGACCATCGTATTTTCCACCCAAAGCGGCAACAAGGGAGTGTCCTGCGCTTCATTTCCGTTTTTCAAGAAGGGCAAGTCGATTACCTACGTGCAGAACGCCTATGTCTCCCCCATTTCGAAAAAGTTGACCATCACCATATCGACGCCCCTGTTCGATCAGGGCGGACGGCGCATCGGGGTGCTGGGGTCCCACCTGAATCTGATCCACATGAACCGTCTTTTCACGGAGCGGGCGGGACTTGGCCGGACCGGAGAGACCTACCTCGTGGACAAGCGGGGAGATTTCATCTCGGATACCCGCTACGAGCGCGGGGCGATGCCCGGCCAGAAAGACGAGCCTGCCTCCGGCCCTTCGCGGGAGGGGATCAGATCGGCGCTGGACGGTCGGGACAGTTCGGGGCTTTTTCCGAACTACGCGGGCGAGCCCGTTGTCGGCGTCTACCGGTGGCTCAAGGAACACGAGGTGGTCCTGGCGGCGGAGATGGGGCAGAAAGAGGCTTTCGCGCTGGCGCACAGCCTGGCGTGGATGGTTCTGCTCATCGGCGCTTCGGTCGCGGGCCTTCTGGCCATAGGGGTCTATCTGCTGGCCAGGCAGATCGCAAGACCGGTCCTGAACATTGCCGACACCGCGATCAAAGTGGCCGACGGGGACCTGAGCCAGCGGGCGGAGGTCTCCACCTGCGACGAAATCGGCTACATGGCCCAGGCGTTCAACCGGATGACCGGGCAGCTTCGCGAGTCCATCGAAAACCTGGAGGAGCGCGTGGCCGAGCGCACCCGAACGCTCGAAGCGGAGATCGCCGCCAAGCGGCGCGTCGAAGCGGATTTGAAGCAGGCCAAGATCGCCGCCGAGTCCGCCAACCAGGCCAAGAGCGACTTTCTCGCCGCCATGAGCCACGAGATTCGAACGCCCATGAACGGCGTCATCGGCCTGTCCGACCTGGCCCTGCGCCAGGACATGCCCCTCAAGCTGAGGGAGTATTTCAAGAAAATTCACGCCTCGGGGACCACCCTTCTCGGCATCATCAACGACATCCTGGATTTTTCGAAGATCGAGGCGGGAAAGGTGGCCATGGAATCCATCGCCTTCAATCTGGACGACATCGTCGACAATGTCGTGTTCGGGCTTGCGGTCAAAACGGAGGAAAAGGGCCTGGAGCTGCTTCTGGACATCCGGCCGGACGTCCCCAGAAACCTCGTGGGCGACCCCCTGCGCCTGGGGCAGGTCCTGTGCAACCTTGCCAACAACGCCGTCAAGTTCACCGAAGCGGGCCAGATCGTCATCCGTATCGAGCGTCTTGCCGAAGAACAAGACGATGGAACGGTCTCGATCAAATGCCAGGTGGTCGATACGGGCATCGGAATGAGCAGGGAGCAGGCGGGCCGCCTGTTCGCGCCCTTTTCCCAGGCCGACAGTTCCATCACCCGAAGGTTCGGCGGCACAGGGCTGGGACTGGCCATCAGCAAGCATCTGGTGACCCTGATGGGCGGCGATATCGAAGTGGAGAGCGAACCGGGCAAAGGCAGCACCTTTTCCTTCACCGCCTGCTTCGGCCTGGGAGAAGATGTCGAACGCAAAATTTTCGTGCTTCCCGAGGAATTGAAAAACATGCGCGTGCTGGTTGTGGACGACAATGCCACGGCACGGGAAATTCTTTGCGGGTTCCTGGAGTCCTTTTCTTTTGCGGCCGTCCCTGTGAATTCCGGCCAGGAGGCCCTCGACGCCCTGGAAAACGCGCCCCCGGACAGAGCCTTCGACCTGATTCTCATGGACTGGAAGATGCCGGGCATGGACGGTCTGGATGCGGCCGCGCGCATCAAGTCGAATCCCGGCCTGAGCCGGATTCCCGGGGTCCTGATGGTCACGGCCTATGGCCTGGAGGAAAACCGGGAGCAGGCCAGAAAACTCGGCCTGGAGGGGTTTTTGACCAAGCCGGTGAGCCCCTCGCTCTTGTTTGACACCATTCTCCGGGTGTTCGGCAAGCAAATGCCCGTGGATGCGGCATCGGACAAGGGAGCGGCCAGGGAAATTCCGGGCTTGGAACAGATCCGGGGGGCCAAGGTCCTGGTGGTGGAAGACAATGAAATAAACCGGGACGTGGCCACGGAATTGCTCGAAGCAGAGCAGTTTTTCGTGGAAACCGCCGGAAACGGCCGCCAAGCCGCGGACATGATCGCGGAAAGGATGTCGGAATTTTCCTGCGGCGGTCCATTGCCCTTCGACGCCGTGCTCATGGATGTTCAAATGCCCGTAATGGACGGCTTCACCGCCACCGCCGAAATTCGGAAAATCCTACGGGAAAAGGGGGGCGCGGATGGCGGCATTCTTCCCGTTATCGCCATGACCGCCCATGCGCTGGCGGGGGAGCGTGAGAAATGCCTGGCCGCCGGCATGGACGACTACGTGACCAAGCCCGTCGATCCGAGAGACCTGCTAAGCGCCTTGGTGCGCCGGATTCGTCCGGGGCGTCGAAAACTGCCCGGCGCAGGGCGCCAGGACGCCGCCGACTGCCTGCCCTCCGTGTTGCGCGGGATCGACATTCGCGCAGGGCTGGAAAGGGTCGGCGGCAACTGCGACGCCTACCGCAAGATCCTGGTCAAATTTTACAAAAACAACCGGACCGCCGTCAGCGACATTCAAATCGCCCTGGACCGCTGCGCCCCCGATACCGCCACCAACCTGGCCCATACCATCAAGGGCGTGGCCGGAAATATCGGGGCAGCCGATGTCTACCGCACCATGGAGGCCGTGGAGTCCGCCTTGAAAAAGTCCGATCTGACCAAGGTCCGGCCTTTGCTGGACGACGCCGCGAACCATCTGCTGGTCGTGCTCAACGCGCTGCGGCCCATGGCGGAACACGAGGACGAACGCGACGATTCCGGCGACGCCGTTGCGCAAGATGTCGTGTTCGACCCCGACGAAATGGCGAGGCGGCTCGACGAGCTGGCGGAATTGCTCGAATTGGATGTGGCAGGGGCCAGGGCCGGTCTCGACGAGCTGAAGAAAGCCCTGGGTCCGTTGCCGGAGATTCAAGCCATCGCCGAAGCCCTCGAAAATTACGATTCGGACGAGGCCCTGGAAGGCATTCGCATCCTGACGGACCGTTTGGGTTTGCATAAAGCCCATGTAGTCGCTTCGTAAAAAGAACACGGCCGTTGCGGTGCGGATTTCAGAGGCAGGGCGGGGGGACTTCTCGTAATTCTCGTTCCCACGCTCCGGCGTGGGAACGCGTGTCGGGACGCTCCCGCGTCCTGTCCGACGAATCGCTTCCCCCCTGTCCCCTTGGCTATTCGTTCGGATCGAAAACTTCCCGAGCGGCAAAAAGGCCGTTCAACGACGCCGGAAACCCCGCATACGCCGCCATCTGGATGAGAACTTCCACGATCTCCTCCCGCGAGTACCCGACATTCATTGCCGCACGAACGTGCACTTTGAGCTGCGGCCGCATGGTGCCTGCCGCGCACATGGCCGCAATGCCGGCCAATTCCTTGTGCTTTTCGCTCAAAATTCCCCTGGAGAAGATATCCCCATAGGAAAAGTCGATGATGAACTCCGCCATGTCGGGCGCGATATTCGCCAGGCTTTCCGCGACGGCCCTGCCCGCGCCCTTGCTCGTGGCATCCAGCGTCTTCAGACCGCGCGTTCTCCGGTCGGCGGAGGCTTCGGAAGCTTCAGAACTTGCCGGACGGATTGCGACGCCTCGCTCCCGAAACACTTCCCCTGCCGCGAAAATGGCGTTCAAACCGGCCGGAAACCCCGCGTACACCGTGGTGACATATATCGTGTCGATGATCTCCTCCGGTGTCACCCCCACGTTCAAGGCGGCCCCCATATGGAACTTGAGCTGCGGTTCGGCGTTGCCCAAAGCGGTCAGGGCCGCGATGGTGGCAATCTGCCTCGTTTTCACGTCCAGGCCCGGACGCGAGTATATGTCGCCATAGCCGAACTCGACGATGAAACCCGCCATATCCGGCGCGATGGATTCGAGGCTGGAAAGGACCCGATCCGCAGCCTCGGAATCCAAGGCTTTCAGCTGATTGTATCCTCTCTGGTAACGATCTGTCGTGTCATCCATGCCAAAAACACTCCCTCCCGGTAAAACGGTGATTGCCAAAAATGCGACGAAACCAAACCTAAAGCCTGACCATGCTTTCATTTTTTCATCCTCCCTGTTCCAGGGTTAAAAAAAATAGGAACGTCCTATACTTTCCGAGGGTTGGTTCTTGTTTCGGCCATGTCTCCGCGGATCACGGACGCGGAGCGTCCTGGTATGCATTCCAACGCGAAGCGTTGGAACGAGGCGGCGAGGACATGGCCGAAATAGCAACCAGGCCCCGTTCCGGTTGTCGTTGCATGTCGGAAAATACGCCGGAACATATGGATATGTCCAATATATTTATTGCTTGCGATCGATACGAATATCGTATTAATCTGACGCAGGTTGAAGGTTGCCAGGCGGGGAATGAAAAACGGCTGGAAAACCTCAAGGCAGGATTGGCGCTTGTTTCCGGCTGTGCTGTCCGACCGAAATTCCCGAACACCGAATACCGAAACCTTCAAGCCATATGGGGTGGCGTCATGGAACTCAGACAATTGAAATATTTCATAGCGGTGGCAGAGGAGCTTCATTTCGGGCGCGCCGCAGAGCGTGTCCACATTTCGCAGCCGCCTTTGAGCATGCAGATCAGAAACCTGGAGACCGAACTCGGGGTCCAGTTGTTGCGCAGAACCAGCCGAAGCGTGGAACTGACCGAGGCAGGCGCGTTTTTTCTGCAAGAGGCGAATTCGCTCGTTCAAAGACTCGACGAGGCGGTGTCCAAGGCGCGACGCATCGAAAGGGGAGAGGCTGGCACGCTGTCTATCGGGTTTGTCGGTCCGGCCATGGACGTCTCGCTTCCCGATGCGATTCGGGAGTTTCGGTCGGAGCACCCCGGCGTCTGTCTCGATCTTTTCGAAATGGTCACCCGGGAGCAGTTCGAGGCGCTCGCATCGGGAGACATACAGATTGGGTTCATGCGTCTTTACGGGCAGGGCCTTCGCGGGTTTGCGGCGGAACTGGTGGTCCGCGAGCCTTACGTACTGGCCCTTCCTGCGGGGCACCGTCTGGACGGAGCCGAAAGGGTAGGGCTGGACGAATTGAAAGGCGAGCCTCTCGTGTTTTTTCCCCGCGGATTGCATCCCGAGTTGTACGACGCCATGTTCGCTTGCTTCAAAGAGGCCGGATTCTCCCCGAATGTCGTTCAGGAAGTCAAGACAAAGAAGACGACGCTCTCCCTGGTGGCCGCCGGCATCGGTCTGGCCATTGTTCCCGAATCTTCCGCGACATTGACAAGCAAAGGGATCCAGTATCGACCGATTATGGGAAACTTGCCGAAAGTGGAAATATTCGCGGTCCGGGAAGAAAAGCGCGCCACCGCCCTGATGGACAAGTTCATGGCGGTCGTCCGAAAACACCGAAGCATTTCGCCATGAGTGCCATGGCGCGGAAAAGGCGGTCGGCTTTCAAGCCGGAACCATGGCCGGCAGAATGACAAGTGGTTCATCGGGGATTTGTGGGAAAAGGCATGTCGATGGTAGCCAGACCACCATCTGGTCTGGCATGCCTTGGCTTCCAAGCGGCGGCATATTGACGATATGGGATCAGAGCTGGAAGCTCTGGTTACCTTCACCGCTCCCCACAAATCCGCGACGGATCAGAACGGTTTACTCGGTCAAGAATATCGTTCACCTTTTTGCCAATGTCAGCCATTTTGAAAGGCTTTTGAAGAAATCCATCGCATCCTCTTTTCAGGATTTCCGCAGCCTTTCCTTCCATGGAATACCCGCTGGAAAGTATTACGGGCAATCCGGGCTTAAGTTCGCGAATGCGGTCGAACGCCTTGCCGCCGTCGAAACCGGGCATGATCATGTCGAGTATCACGAGATCCACTTCGCAGCCCTTTTGCCGGAGCGTTTTGATCGCCTCGTCGCCCCCGTGCGCGGCTATGACCTCGTAGCCCAGGTTTTCCAGCATGGCCCCGCCCACTTCCAGAATCATTTCTTCGTCGTCGACCAGCAGGATGGTTGCCGATCCGCGGCGCAAATCTTCTTCCGCGACTTCCTTTCTGACCGCTTCCCGCTCCGAGACCGGCAAGTACGTTTCGAAAGTGGCGCCCTTTCCCGGTTCGCTGCGAACCGCGATGGCGCCGCCGTGATGTTTGGCGATGCCGAATGCCGAGGCCAGGCCCAGGCCGGTGCCCATTCCTCTCGGCTTGGTTGTGAAAAACGGGTCGAAGATTCTTTGTATGACGGATTCGTCCATGCCGACGCCCGTATCGGCTACTGAAATCTTGCAATAGCGGCCCGGCTCGATATGCAACGGCATGCAGGCGGCGTCGTCCAGATCGACGACGGCGGTTGCAAGAAATATCTCGCCGCCGTCGGGCATGGCCTGCCATGCGTTGATCAGCATGTTGAGCAGAAGTTGTTCGATCTGTCCCTTGTCGGCTTCGATCACGGCGGAAGGCTGGTGTGTTTTTATGTGTATCCGGATTTCCTTGCGGGTGCGGCCGAACATGGCGGCGGTGTTTTGAAGCAGTTCGTCGATACAGACGGGTTCGACGTCGCATTGGTCGCCTCGCGCGAGGCCCAGGAGCTGCTTGGTAAGCGCCGTGGCGCTCGTCGCATACTCCTCGATGGCCTTGGAATGCTTCCGGAGACGGTCGGACGGCGGCAGTTCATGGCTCAACAGGGACGCCCTTCCCTGGATGCCGGTCAGCAGGTTGTTGAAGTCGTGGGCGATGCCCCCGGCGAGGGTCCCGATGGCCTCCATTTTCTGCGCTTGGTACAGGCTCTTTTCCAGTTTCAACATTTCCGTGATATCTCGCGCGAAATTCAGCGTGGCGGGTTTGCCTTCCCATTCGATCAATACGACGCTCAGCCGGATGGTATGCACCGAGCCGCCCTGGCCGATCAGTCTGAAGGAATAGTCGGATGGCAGGCCGGAATCTCCCTTGAGCCGTTTGAAGTGCCTGTCGATGACCATTTGGCGATCCTCTGGATGAATGTGCTCGCCGAATGGAACGGAATATAGGCGCCGGGTATCGTATCCGAACAATTCCAAGGTCCGTTTGTTGGCGAATCGAATCGACCCGTCTTGTGCGATGAAGATGGCATCGCTGGCATTTTCGACCAGAACGCGGTATTTCTCCTCGCTTTTGCGAAGCGCCTCCTCGGCCTGCTTGCGCTCGGTAATATCGAAAATGCTGGTGATGACGCCCTTGCTGTAATCGTTGACATCGATCAGATTGACCCGCACGTACCCGTCGAAAAAAGTGCCGTCCTTCCGGACCCACGTGGTGACGTAATCCTGAACCTGCCGGGTCCTGTTCTGCTCGAAGAGCATTTGCCCCACCCGGTCGTAATCCTCCTTGTCGGCAAAAAGCTCCGCAGTGTCCATGCCCAGGTACTCTTCCTCTTTTTCGTAGCCGAACAGCTGCTCCATCGCCTCGTTGGCCCAGACGATCTTTCTGTTTTTCGTATAAGCAATGCCGATAGACGCCGCTCTCGCCACGTCCTTTAAAAACTTTTCGCTCTCCTTGAGCTTCGTTTCCGCCAGCCTTCGCTCGGTGATGTCCTGACGGGTACCGTACATCCACAGCGGTTCCCCGCCATCGGTCCGTTTCGTCACCTTTCCCCGCTCAAGCACCCACACCCAGGAACCGTCCTTGTGCCTCATCCGGCATTCCCGTTCGTAATAGTACAAGTCCCCTTGGAAATGCGCTTGCAGGGCGAGCAGATTTTTTTCCAAATCTTCGGGATGAACGTGGCTTCTCCATGTTTCGACCGTAACGGGAAATATTTCTTCCAGACCAAAGCCCAAGATGCGCGCCCATCGTTCGTTGGTCAGAAGTGCCCCGGTTCGAACGTTCCATTCCCAAGTGCCGACGTTGGCGGCATCCACGACATCCTCGAACCGCCGTATTTTTGCGACAAGCCGCTTCTCGACAAGTTCGCGCTCGGCCTGCTGCTTTTCCAATTGCCGTACGCGTCGTTTGAGTTCTTCGTATGTTGGCTTTTCAGACATGGTTTTCCGCCGTCGCTTGTTGGTTCCAAGAAAATCGCGCCTGCCTGCTCCGTATGGCAACACATGCGAATTGTACGAAAAAAAAATTATATTCCAGTTCGCTCGATAATGGCAAGGCTTTTGCCGTCCTATCGGCAGTTCCGATTTTGGGAGTCTCCGGCGCCTTCAAGGTAACCAGACCATCCTGGTCTGGTTCTGCGCGTCAGGAAATGCCCTTTTACCGCAGGCATGCCAGACCAGGATGGTCTGGTTGCCATCGACACGCCTTTTCCCGCAAATCCGCGACGAGCCAATCTCTTTAAAGAATCGACAGGGCCTCTTTCACGATATTGACGAATTTGTAAAAAAACGTCGTTTTCATTCTCAAAGAACGGTGATCGAGATTGTCGAACATTTTTTCCCTCAATCCTCTTGAAATTTCCAATTGAACACCTTCCCCGCTCCTGCATCTGTTGCAGATGTTTTCGGGTTCGATTCCCCTCAGCCCAGGTATTTCACTGATTTCGGCGTCGAATCCGGCTGTTTTCAGGGCATGCATTATTTTCAGCTTCAGCTTCTCGTTTCTTCCGCCGACAAGGACCCCTTCGGTTCTGAATCTGGAACCGTGAACCGAAATTACAATGACGGCATTCCGACAAACTTCCACTCCCCGCGCTTCATCGAATCTGTTGCTGTTGATGTGCAATATTCCGTTTCCTGCTTTTTTCAGCCCTTTGAATGCGTAAAATGTATGATCGCATCCGGCCAGCGCATCCGCGATATCGACGGTGCCGGGTTCTATGCCTCCTCCGTGCGGCGCGATCACGGCAATTCCAGAATCGCCCTCGCGATGGAAGATTGTGAAATCCTCATTTTCCCTTTCATTCTGCCTCAGTTCGGCATAACTCGCATATTTATCTGGCATGATTCGGCATTCAACTTAAATTTAATGTCTTAAGAAAGCTTTCTCGCTCACGGTTGATCAATCCGGTAAATTCCGCCCTTGGGGGTTGCGGCATAGAGCTGGAACGGACGCGCAGGCGAAAAAAACAATGACGCAATAGTATCCCTTATTTGATCCAGGCCGATGCAGGACCACGAGACGCCGCCGTCCCTGCTGTGAAAAACCCCCTCTGACGTGCCTGCATAAACGCTTTTCGGAGTCAGGGGATGCACGGCCAGGCACCAGACATGAAGGTTCGCAAGCCCCTTGTTGGGCGCCGACCATGTGACGCCGTAATCCAAGCTTCTAAGCACGCCTCTGTAGCCGGTCCCCGCATAGACCGTTCCGGCGCTTTTCGGGTCCGTGGCGACCGCGCTCACGCTCTGGATATCGAAGCCTTTCAGTTGCTTTTCCCAGTTCATGCCGCCGTCCGCACTGCGGTACAGACTGCCCATGTAGGTCCCGATAAAGACGATGTCCTGGTTGGTTGGGTCGGCGGCGAGCACGCGCCCGTTCTTTTCCTTGAGTTCCGCTCCCCTGGCCTGCCAGGTTTCGCCCCCGTTTGTGCTTTTAAACAAAAAGCCGTCTGAAATAGTCAGCAAGGTATCCGGCATATCGGGGTGCATCCAGAGCGCGTGAATATACCCCCGGGGAAGCCCTTGGCCGCACAGTCGCCAGTTTCGGCCGCCGTCGGTGGTTTTGTATAGTCCCTGGGCTATGCCGACGAAAGCGGTTTTTGGCTTTTGAGGGTTCGCCGCCAGGCAAGAAACATTGGTATCGTCCAGCTTGTCGGATGACCATTTCCAACGCGTTCCGCCATCCGCGCTCGCGAACACCCCGGCATAGGAGGCCGTGTAGATATAAGGAGGGCTTTCGCCGGCAATGGCGATGTTCCGTATATGGGGCATGCACATTCCCGCATGGAGGGCCTGCCAATGCTCCCCGCCGTCCTGGCTTGTGAATGCGCCTTCGGTGGCGCTGCCGACATAGAGGCGCGAAGGTGTTTTCGGGTGGACGGCGATGTCGAAAATGCCGGATGCGCCCATCCCGTTCCGAAGCCTGGCCCAGGTCTGCCCCCCGTTCTTCGAACGCCAGACCCCTCCTCCCCATGTGCCGATGTACACCGTATCGGGACGCGAGGGAACCACGCTCACGGCCTCTACAACATATCCGGTCCGATCGATTCCTTCGTTTACAGGGTCCCAGGTCTCTCCGGCGTCGGCGCTTCGGTAAATGCCATTGCCGCCGGTGCCCGCATAAACGATGTCGGGTTTTGTCGGATGAATCGCCATTGCCCAGATCGGTTTCCCCTGCGGGCCTGCTCCAAGGGAATGCCATGTCTTTGCTCCGTCCCTGGTCTTGTATACGCCGTATCCGAAAGTCCCGGCGTACAGGACTTCTGGGTTCTGGGGATTGACGATCAGGCTTCGCACATCGGCGTCTCCGGGCAGCCCCTGGGACATTTTGCTCCACTTCCAACTGCCCGGACAGGCCGTGTAGACCTGGCCGGCAGCGACTGCGTAGACGGTTTCACGATCCGGGGAAAATAGAACCCGCGCGACCGCGTAAAAACCGTATCCGTGTTCAGGAAGTCCGTCCACGGCTTTTTCCCAGGTGGTCCCGCCGTCAGTAGAGCGGCATATGCCGCCGCGTTCCATTCCCGCTACCACCAGATTGGCGTCAAAAGAGCTTGTTGCCACAGCCATGACCTTGTCGTCCGGCAGGCGGCAACCCATCGCCAGCCAGTTCCGGCCTGCGTCCGTGCTTTTAAACAGCCCGCCGCCTCGTGTCCCCGCAAAGACCGTCTTATCGTTCTGGTGGTCAACCGCCAACGCATGGACCTCGCACCCTGCCGGTGCGATTCGGGTCCATTGGCCGGAGAAAGCGGATTCGGCCAAAGCGTCCGGTGTGTAAGAAAAGAGAATCGGGGATGTACAGATGACCGCCAGAATGATCCAAAAAATAATTGCGGTCCGGGAATCTTTTTTTACTTTTGCCATCAGAGTTTCTCCTTTTGGCTTGGATTTCGCTTTTTTGCATATTTTGAGCAGCAGAACGAAAAGCTCCAGCGGTTTGGTTGGTCCTTTATTGGGAGGCTACAAAGCTGCCAGGAAGTCGTCGATGGTGATGTTGGCGGATCGTATCAGGCTTCTAAGCGTTCCTTTGGCCACCTCTTTGTGGTTAGGTATAGAAAGAGTGACTATTTCATTTTCTTTGGTCATAATAATATGACTGCCTCTTTGTCGAGCAACAGTCCATCCGAATTTTTGGAAAACGCTTACAACCTCTTCCCCGCCCAAATTCGGTAACTTCGGCATTATGCGGCAACCTCAATTTGTCTTGTTTCAATAGTCAGTGGATAACCTTTTTCCGCTCGCACTTCGAGACAAAGTGCAATAGCCTCCTTTATGTTTTCAAGGGCAATATCCTTGGTTTCACCTTGGCTGACACAACCGGGGATAGAGGGACATTCAACGATCCAAATTCCGTCTTCATCCCGATCGATTGTTACATTGAATTTCATAAAACCCCTCCTGGTTTTTTCGGTCTGATTCATCATTTTGAGAGGATCTGATAGCGACCGATTCTGTAACATTGGACTTGGTTGCAAACTCGGCTGGCTATAGGTCCTATTTGTCCCAGTGGTCCTATCTTCTTCTCGCTTCGCTCTGAAAAAACTCTATGGATTGGCCGACCTTAAAACCAAGCCATAGAGTTTTATTATATATTTTACACGAACATACTCTTAGAACATTTTAACAATCGGGTCAATGGAATAAAAGGGACTATGTGAAAAGCTTTGGATTTTTTCAGATTATTGAAGATATTTTTCATAAACCATGACATGGAATTTCTAACCGTCGGCGTGACGCCGGATAAAACGACGTTGAACTGATCCGCATGACGTCTGTCTTTCCATCGCATTCCCCAATTAGCGAACTCGGGAACAGGAAAAAGTCAAGGGCGCCCTATCTTGACTAAGCTCTGCGCAATATAAAGCGCTTCCTCTTCGCCGATGTCGCCGTCTCCATTGACATCCGCCTTCGGATTTACGCCATTGATCGCCTGACCGGACAGAATTTTCAGGACCATGATCAAATCATTCAAATCGATATATTCATCTCCATCGACGTCGCCCGGCACATCGCCGACTCGCCAGGCGTGTATCAGCAAATTTCCTTCCTCTTCCAGCACGAACTCGGTCACGTAGAGCAGCCGATTTTCCGGGTCGAATGCGGCGGAAAAAATCTCATGCAAATACCCGAAAAAAAGCTCCTTGGGCATCCGTAGCGCAGCATAGGGCTGAGGCGCGTACGACGCCGTTTGCCCTGCCGCGACAGCCGCCAAGTCCGCCGGATCGTAGAAAACGATCATGGGCTGGTGATTGCGGCAACGCCAGCCCTTGCCGTCCTCATAGTTCTGATAGACGTCGGGAAAAGGCACATCTGCGACAAACCATTCGAAGTTCATCCACTCCGTGCGGAGGCCATACCAGTTGTCGCACAGACCCTTGTTGCCGATAACGGCTACGGAGTTCTGCTGACCGGCGCCCATCCACAACGCCTCGCGCCAGGTGTCGGCATGGTTGTAGTCTTCGATGGAATCGGGGTAGTTGTAGTTGTCCGTGCCTTCTACGGGGCCGTATTCCAACAGCCTCGTAAAGGGCAGCGAAGCGTCGGCCGCGTGCGCGAGGCATGATCGCGCGATTGGAGGTGAGAAGCCGTCGAGGCTTCGAGTCCTCTGCGGGGCCTATCGGAGGCAACCGCGAGTCGAAGGCAGCTGCGTCGTCGCGAGGCGACGTGGGGTGGAAGCCTTAGACGTACCACAGCACTGAACGAGAGTGAAGCTCCGATCAGGCGGTTCCGGACGGGTCAGCATCCCTGGCAATGCGACGCCCGATATCCGATCGAGTCCGGAGTCGTAGAGGAGACAGCGGCGGTGGGACATTTCGCGATCTTACCCTCGGAGATCTCCGCAGGTCCAGCCACCCTTTGCAGGGCTTGCTCTGGCGCTGGGATAAATGGATGGTAGGAGGCAAAGGAGGAAACGACTTGCTTCCGACGCCTGCGGAGAAGTCGGATTACCTAATAGTAGCGATGATGCCGGGTAACGCCGGCGGAGCGAAGGAGGTAACATAATGGAAAGCGTTAAATACAGGCAACTGGCGCTCGTGTTTGCCGACAGCCCGGAAGGGGGCGGACAGGAGGAGGTCTCGGGCGTACCCGAGGGCAAATCCTGGCTGCTGCGTATAGCGAAGGCCAAAGAGTCTGACCATTTAACCGCCCGGGAAACCGACGCGAGTCGGTTGCTGGAACAAGCGGCGTCGCCGTCGAACATGGCGAAGGCGCTGCTGAACGTCGCGCGGAACAAAGGCGCGGCGGGCGTGGACGGTTGCGGCGTGGACGAAGTCGTCGAGAATGCGCGAGCGCTTCTGCCGCAACTGCGGGAGGCGCTGCTGGCGGAGGACTACAGGCCCGGAGACATACGCAGGGTCTGGATACCCAAGCCAGGCGGAGGTCAACGCGGTCTGGGCATTCCCAACGTTGTCGACAGATGGGTCCAGCAAGCGGCGTTCCAGGTTCTGGAGCCGATTTACGATCCTCTGTTCGACGACAGCAGTCACGGGTTTCGCCCCGGAAGGGGCGCGCATACGGCGATCAGAGAAGCCGCCGGGTACGTGGAAGACGGATGCGGCATAGTCGTGGACATAGACATATCCAAGTTCTTCGACCATGTGAACCATCAGAGACTGTTGAACCGACTGGCTCGACAAGTCGAAGACGGGAGGGTCCTGAAACTCGTGCACCGGATGCTCAAGGCGAAAGTGGCGATGCCCGACGGAACGGTCGTGGCCGCGGAGGAAGGCACGCCGCAGAGGGGACCTTTGTCCCCGCTGCTATCCAACGTCGTGCTGGACGAACTGGACGGGGAATTGAGGCGTCGGGGACTGCGGTTCGTCCGCTACGCCGACGACTGCAACATCTTCGTCCGGAGCGTGCGCGCCGGACATCGGGTCATGAACTCGATTCGTCGCTTCATCGAAAGGCGGCTGCGGCTGCGGATCAACGAGAAGAAGAGTTCCGTCACTCGACCGGAGAAAACCCATTTCCTGGGTTTCAGAGTGGAGCTTGACTGGGACGGCATAGCCAGGATTCGCCTGTCGCAGCGCAGCATCGACCGTATGAAAACCCGTATCAAGGAGCTTACGCCGAGGACCTGGGGCGGCTCCCTGCAGGAGTGCATGGACGGAATCAGCAAATTCATTCGAGGATGGGAGGCGTACTTCGGCATCTGTTCAAAACGGAGACTGTTCGGAAATTTCGACGCCCACATTCGCAGGAGACTGAGAGCCATTGCGATCAAGCAGAAGAAACGCCCCCGGTTTCTCTACCGCTTCATGATTTTCCGCAAGGTTCCCGCGGGAATCGCCAGAGGTTCGGCCTGGAGTCCCAGAGGCATATGGCCCCGCAGCATCACCAGGGGGATTCATATGGCATTTCCCAACAAGTGGTTTTTCAGACGCATGGCGTCCCTGCTGAAGTTGTGGGAAAGACGACAGCCGAAAACCGCCAAGCCGGGCGTGCGAGTGCAGCTGTTGCTGCCGTTCGCACAATGACATTGTGAGGAGCCGGATGTGTGGACCACAAGTCCGGTTCTGTGAGAGGCGCGGGGAGGCAACTCCCTGTGCCTACTCTACCGGGGGGCGATGCGCCGACCGGGGCGAATGCGTAAAGCGTCGGGCCGAGCCCGCTCAATCCACCGTCGCTTCTCGGCGGTGGAACCCCATTCAATGGCCAGGGTGACGTTGACCGACGAATGTATTCCATCCGACTTGTGCAAGCCGCTGTCGGTGATATTGAACACGGTTTTGGCAAACGAATGCGGCTGCATATCCGTGTATCCCTGGCGATAGTCGGTGAAGCTGCGCAAGGCAATCCACTGCATCTCCGGCTCGGCCTCGTCGGCGCTGTCGGTGTCTACAAAGCTGATGCGCGCGGTAAAGCGAAAAACAGCGTCCGAATCGTTATACCAGGTCTCAAAGCTTTCGATTTGCTTTCCATGACTCGATGACCTTGGTTGCGTCGACACGCCACCTCTTACCGATCAGCTTTAAACCTACCGGCCCGAAATCAGGCGTAATGACCGTGACGCTGCCTTCGGCCTCCGAGCCTGAAATCCGGGTTGCCGGATACGATTCCGCAATGCTGTCCAGCATTGTTGCTACATCGTCCGGATAGGCGCCGGCCCAGAGGACATCCGCATCCGGATGCTCTTGGATGAGCGGCTCGATTTCCATTCTCTTTCCCCCAAGAACGGCACGGGAAAACTTCCGCCATGTCTTTTCCGGCTCGCCTTCTTCCTGGTCTCTTGTCCGCGAGAGCGCACCCTCTACGATCTCTTTATGGGGTTCGGTTTTGGTCCGCTGCGCGAATTCTGTCAGAAGTTCCCGCAATCGCTCGCTCGCCCGATCGTCATCAGAGCAGCATTGCTTGATCGCATAGGGCCATGTGTAATTGCCGGGAAACCCGAACGTTGCGCAGACAAACTCGTTGAAGGCCGTCCATCCGTCGCCGCCGAGGGGACAATCGGGCGACGCGTGAGCATATCCGGCAATGTAGGCGCACACTTCGAAAAATGAGCCGCCACAGACATACATGCCTCGCCTGCGGCAGATGCTTTCGATGAGTTCATCGAAGGTTTCGTTCATGATCCATGTCCCGTCGATCAGAGGGGCTCGCGATCTTGTAGTCCAAGCCCATCATTTTTGATCCAAAAACTCCATCTATTTTCTCCTGTAAAGCCCTATCAGCTCGGCCTTGGCGAGGACGTGTCCCTTCATTGCGTTTTCGAGCTTGGCTTTCGTCGGCTTGCCGAGTCCGGAAAGTTCGGTGTCCAGGGCGTAGAGCTTGAAGAAATACCTGTGTTCGCCGATCGGGGGACAAGGACCTCCGTAGCCGGTCTTTTTCCAGTCGTTGAGGCCCTGCATGGTACCCTCGGGCAGATCTTGCCCGGTCGCCGCTTGCGGCAGGGAATCGGCCGTCGGAGGGATGTTGTAGAGGACCCAGTGGACCCACGTCATTCGGGGGTTCGCAGGGTCCGGAGCGTCGGGGTCGTCTACGATCAGGGCGAAACTCCTGGTCTCGTCGGGAGCGCCCGACCATTGCAGCGCCGGCGAAATGTCTTTCCCGTCGCATGTGAATTCCTTGCCGATACGTTCGTTGTTACCGAAATCGGGTGATTGTAGTTCCATCTTTTTTTCCTCCTGCCCTGTCGCCGGGGCGACCATGGAAAACATGGCGATTAAGATCATTGCGGACCACCGGGTTTTCATCGTTTTCCTCCTGGGAGCCCGAGCCTGCGTTCGGCCCCGGGTCATTTAAGGTTTTCCAGCCCGCGAGTGTCCAAGCCTTTTGTGACCTCACGTTCCAGATGGCGCTGCTCTTCCCGTTCGTAATGCTTTCTCTGTTCCGCCAGGCGTTGTTGCTCCATGCTCATCCGCACCTGTCTTTGCATGGCTTCCTGTTCGGTTTCGCATTGGCGGAAGCCGTCGGACCACCCTTGCGCATATTTCGAATCCGACTCGAAGCGTCCGACATCCTTTTTGAACTGGTCGAACATGCTGCCTCCCGCCTTTTTGCCGCTATGGCAGCCGTCGTCGAAGCCGTCTGCGTATGACAATGGATAGCCTTGCTGGATCATGGACTCTTTTTGGGATGCGCATCCGAAAACGAGAAGCAGGCAGGCTGCTATCGATAAAAATCGACAAATGTTCATTTTGGCGTTCTCCTTGGGTGCCTTTTCAATCATGGCTGATCGATGATTTTGTTTGAACCGGAAAAAGTCTTGCCCCTTGCCGATTTGATAATGACATTCTTCTTTTACAGAAAGAATAATATTAGAGATTGTTTCGAAAAGGCAAGTAACGATTTGGGTTACCGATTAATCTGTCGTCCCTGACGGGACTTTTTGGAAACCGGCTCGTAACCCCGGCAATGAATTGCCGGGCTATTGTCTGTCGTCCCTGCCGGGACTATGGATAGGAAATAGGGGATGTTCCCTATTCCAGGGCGAGGTTTCTTACAGTGACCTTTCCCGAAAGCGTCAGCGTGGGCGAGGTTTTGTCGTCGGCCTTGATCGCGGTCAATCCGTCGGAAACGTCGCAGCCGCAGTCGAAGACGATTTCCACGGACGGCGGCACAACGACGTTTTCGGTCCGGGTCCCGGCTGTCACGTGGATGGCGACCGGCTGGATTCCGTTGCTTTCTGCCGTGTCGATGGCCTTTTGGATCGTGGCGAAGGGCCGGTCCATGGATTTGCCCGTGTTGCCGTCGTCTCCGGAGGGCGACGGCGCCACATAGTATTCGGACGATGGTGAAATGACGCCGGTGCCGGTCGCCTTGACCGCCGCGCCGTCGCCGCCGGAACATGCGATGGCCGCGCTGTAATCGGCTGCGGATGGGGGAGCGAACCGAACCGTGACGATATGTGTTTCCCCGTGGAGCAGGGAATAGGACTCGCCGGATTCGATGGTGAAGGGCTCGGCGGACGAGGCTGTCCCCGTAAGTGTGCCTCCGCCGGTGTTTTCCACGGTGAAGGACAGATCTTTGGTTTCGCCGACTTCCACGGAGTCGAAAGCCAGGCTTTCCGGCGATATGGAAATAACCGGCTCGTCTTCCGCGAAATTGGCGACGAGGGTGTAGTCGGCATCGACGGTCACTGTAGTACTTTCCGAGGTCTCATCTTCGATTTTGCCGGCATCGACCGCCGTGCCGGACCAATTGAGGAAGTGATAGAGATTTTCCGCCGATGCGGAAACGGCGACTGTGGCGCCATGGGCAAAGACGAAGTCTCCCTCTCCGGGGGTTGCGACAGACCCTCCGGCCGTGGAGGAGATGGTCAGCGTCCGGTCGGGGGGCGAATATGCGTTTCCGAAATCGATATCCCGGACGATTTCGCCGGGTTCCAAAAGCACGGTGTGGGTGTCTTCGCCGCCGAGGGAAAGGATCGCCTCTGCCAGGGCCAGCATGTTCACGCGGGGAAAATCCAGGCCTGTGTGATCGGCATTGTCGTTTTCGTCGTCGCCGTCGTTGATCCAATCGGCGGAGACGCGCATCAGCTTGGCGAATTCGTCGATGGTCAGCCGTCGGCCGAGGGCGGTTTCCGCCAGCTGCTGGGCTAGGACGGCGATGTCTGCGATGTGGGGGGAGGCCTGGCTGGTGCCGTGCATATCGACGGTCCCGCCGTCGCTGTCCGCTCCGGTGATGACCGCGCCGGGCGCAAGTATGGTGGTGAGGGTCGAGCGGCGCTGCGAGAAGGGACATATTCTGTCTGCTTCGGTGGAGTAGACCTTCGCGCCGTCGGAGTCGCTGTCCTCCCCGAAAAACGGGTGGTCCAGGTCGATGCCTGTATCCAGGATCACCGTGGCGTACCCGGTCCCGTCGATGCCAGAAAAACGGGCGTCGGCCCTGAATGCGTCCATCTCGATCAAGTCTCCGGATTCCGCCGTGAAGTGGGTTATGTTTCCCGGAAGGGCTTCCGGGACCTCCCCGTAGACGAAGGCTTGCGCATCCGACCCTGTGGTGGACATTTCGGAAATCCGGGTCGCGACTTGGGAATCGACCGAAGCGCCGGAGGGGAATGTCTGGTACCAGTCGGTCTGCGGGACCTCGGCGACCACATGGACGCCCGAGTCCAGACCCGTGAACGAGTAATCTCCGTTGGCATCGGTGACGACCGACGATTCGCCGTCGTCCAGCTGGCCGTCGCCGTCTTCGTCTATGAAGATGGTCCATCCGGCGAGCCCCGGCTCGTCCGTGTCCCACTGGCCGTCTTCGTCGAGGTCCTGCCACTTGGACCCGTGGATTTCCCCGGAACCCCCGGCGCTTGAAGCTGTCGCAGAATCGACGAAGATCTCGTCGGATGAGAGAACGCAAATCGATTCGTCGCAGGATTCGAAGCTCGATCTGTCGGAAAATCCTTGGGTGGGAGCGACAAGCAAATGATGGAGTATCGCGAAAGCAAGAGCGATTGCCGTTGGCATGACACGCATTTCAATCCGCCTTTCGTTAGAGGTTGAGTAGCACCTTGGCGCGTGCGACGCAAGAAAAAAAACTGCGGTTGTCGAACAAGAGAACTTCCAGCCTCGTTCGGAAAATACTATCTGAGTGTTTCAGCCGCGAATAGAATCAGAAAATTGAGGCCGAGATCGACGATTTCCATTTTGCGAAAGCCATGCTGTTTCAAAGAACTCTCGATTTCGTCCGGCGAAAGGCGCATGCGGGCGGGCGGTCCGCAAGGTATGTCTTCTCTTTTGCATTCGACGACCGCCAGGCGGCCGGAGGGTTTCAAGACTCGACGGATTTCGCCGAACAAGTCCGCCATTCGGCTATATACCCCGGGAATGTGAAGCACCATGGAGATAAGGCAGCAATCGACGAGACGGTCCCTCAACGGCAACGGCGATGCGATATCGCAAACAACGGTAAGGATATTCTTCGCCCCGGCCTCTTGCGCCTTCGCCTTCAAGCTTGCCGCCATGCGTTCGGAGCTGTCCATGGCGTACACGACACCATGATCGCCCGTTATTTTTGCCGCATGCAGGCAATAGTCGCCCGGCCCGCATCCCAGATCCAGAAATCGATCTCCCGGTTTCAGGGCGAGCGCTTGAAATACGACCCGCGAATCGTGGTTCCAGTAACTGCTGAGGCCGTGACTTCTCCGGGGACAGGCCGGATTGTTCCGGCAATACAAGTTTCTATTCATGGACCTAACACCTGGGGTGATGAAAATCATCTGGTTTTCGGTACGAAATTTCCTCCGAAATTTGTTCCGGCTTTGTGGGGCCTGAACAGTTGGATGGGGTTGGTTTCAAATGCGGCCGCCTGGATTCCGGGTCTACGCTACATTTTCTGGTTAAGAAATTCCCGGAAAAGACGGAATCCAGCTATTTTATCGACACCCGGGCTATATACCGCTCCGCCCGGAATGACGACCGTCGGGACGATAGTCTTTGAAAGTGGCCGATGTTAAAACCAGTCCATAGCGAAAGCGAATCCGATTCATTGTGGCCGACGTTCCGTTTTTAAAACCCATACCTAACCGACACATACGCATTGGTATTGTCTTCGAACCTGCCGAAAAAGGTATGGCGGTATTTTCCCGAGAAAATGTTCGCTCCCGTCTCCAGGGTTATCTGGTCAGAGTATTTGTACCGTACAACCGGACGGAGGTAGCAATCCCGGTCGCTGGGCGACCAGTACGACGAAAGAGACAGTTCCAGGTTCTGGTTCATGGCGAGCCTGGTCAGCTGCAAGGTGACGACCATCCTGGCGCGGTCTCTGGCCGGACCGTCGGAAAGGCTTTCCCTGTAGCTGCCGTAGTCCAGCATTTGCTCGATGTAGAACTGGAGGCTCCCGTTGAAGTCTTTTGCCAGGTCCTGGGCGTAGCCGACCAGGTATCGCATTTCGGAATTGTCGATCCTTTCGTTGTCGCCGCTTTCGTCTTCGCGCGACTGGTAGTAGGCGACTTCGACGTTTCCGATTCCCGGCCCGGCCTGTCCTCGGGCGCTGAAGCCGTAGGCGTGCAGTTTCGGAAAAATTGCCTCGCCCGAGGGCGACTCGCCCGCCGGTTTCTTCCAGAATCCCCTGTATCCGTACAGCGCCAGTTCGTAGTTGCCGATGTTCTTATAGACGCGGACCGCCAGTTCGTCGTCGCGAAACCAGCGGTCCGGCTCGTCGGAAGCCACCCGGTCGTCCCGGCCTATGTACCCTTTGCGCCCCGTGTCCCAGCAGGAAACGTACTCGCCGGTGATGTAGCGGTCCGGGTCGAATTTCGGGGTGTAGACGACGTCGATATTGGCCGGGTCGGCGAACAGGCTGATCTTGGCGGCGTCGGACGGGGCTTTCAGGTACTCCTTGTCCCGTCCGATGAAGTAGGACTGCCAGTCCTTGGGAAACAGGTCGTTTAGAAAGACCAGGTCGCCCGTCCCCCAGGTCAAAACCTGGCGACCGACTTTCAGGTCCAGAAAGCCGGAGGGGCGGGAGAACAGCCAGGCCTCCCGTGTGTCGTATTCTCCCTGATCGGTAACCCCGTCGAGCCAGGCGTCGCCCTTGTACTTGAAGTCCGCCCATTGGGCGTAGGTGAACAGTTCCGCTTGCAGACGGGCCTCCATCGCAGAGATGTCCTTTTGAACCGGGTCGTCTTGCAGACGGCTTCCGGCCCGGATTTCCGCGAAGCCGTGGAATTCGACGGGCGCAAAGCATCTGGCAAGCGCATTGCCGCCTTCTTGGCCCGCATCGGCGACGACGGGGCCAGGGAGCGTCGATGCCAGCAGCATAGCCAGGCAGAGGCGGACGAGGCCGCTTGCAAACGTATTCATCTCATGGCCTCCCTGGGAGGTCTTCTCAGGTAGCGCTCCGAAAAGATATCGTCGCCGAGTCCGATATTGTACTGGATGTCGAACCGGGACATTTCGGTCCTGCTTTCGTTTTCCAGGTCCCTGGCCGCAGAGAGGGTCACGGTCGGGTAAACGACCGGGCGGCCGCCCTCCTCGGCCCGAATCTGCTCCACTTTTAGCGATTCGACGACCCGGTAGAGACGGCCGCCGCTTTTGTAGAACTCGATTTTGACGGGCAGAAACGTCGCTTTGTCGATGTGGGCCAGGTAGTAGGAAAACTCCACGCTTTCCGGCCTCAGGGGATTGTTTTTCAGAATATAGCGGCTGTCCGTGGTCTCGACCAGTTCGTGGCGGTCCTCGTCGGGTTCGCGTCCGGAAATGTCCTCGTACAGAAAGTCCGAGCCGACGAAACTGGTCCGCTTGTCCCCGGCGGCGATGCGCTTGACCAGGTCCAGGCCGGGCAAGTAGAGCCATCGGTCGTCGTCGTTTTCGGCCCCCGCGTGCTTGTGGACCATGAAGACCGTCTTGCGAACGTCGGCGGGGGACTGGAAGAAAGCGAAAAACTTCTGGTCCTCGCCGAGATCGCCGCTTGCCTTCCCGCAGTTTTTTCTCAGCATGTTGAACTCCCTGTTTCTGGTGCGGCCCTGCCGGTCGGCGATGGTCATGCGCACCTTGCCCTTGGCGTCGTTGCCGCAGTAAAACGACGCATGGTAGGCTTTGCGTGCGATTTGTTCGCCGGTCAACGCGGGCGGCGTCTCTTGGGCAAAAGCCTTGACGCCCGCAAGTGTCGAAACAATTGAAAAGCCCATAAGTAAAGTTAGTGCCGTGCGTTTCATGATATGCCTCCTTGGTTTGAAAAACGGTTTTTCCGCGACGGTCAACGCCGCCGGCAGGGCGAGCAGGGTCACCACGCCAGAAAAGAACAGGATCATGAACAGCATGATTCCCGTGGTCTTGTAGGGAACCAGAGACGCTGTGAGCAAGGGAAGAAAGCCGACGGCGATCACCAGCACGTTGCGGCCGATGGCCCTTGCCGGTTCACCGAACATGGCCGGCGCCGCCTTCTCCCACGATCCTTCTTTCACGTACGCGCAGCGGCCGCGCTCCAGAAAGTGGATGGCGAAATCCACCGCCATGCCGATGGACAACGCGCTTAAAACCGCTACCGGCAGATCGTAGTCCTTTCCCGCGAGACCCGCCGCGCCGTAGATGGCGCACAGGGTGACGGTCAGCGGCGCCATGCAAAGCAGCCCCCACAGCGCCGAACGAAACAGAAACGACATCATGAGAAACACGATGAGAAAGCTTCCGGCCAGAGACTTCAAGAACCCCCACACCAGACGGGCCTCCAGGACCAGGTTGATGTAGTGCAGCCCGGCCCAGTCGGAAGAAAGCGCCACCGGCGGGGGATGGTTCTCCAAATACGCCTCGACCGCCTCGACCGCGGCTTTGGTGTTGGAGCTGTCTCCGGTGGGAAAGTGAATCCGAATGGCAGCCTTCATGTAATCCGGAGTCACCAGGCGCCAAAGGTCGTGGGGACGGTGGCCTTGCTGATACTGCATGTAGCAGTCAGAAACGGCCCGGACCGTGGACGGCACGCGGAAATTCTCCGGTGCGCCGTCGATCAGCTCCTGGTGGACCTTGCTCACCACGTCGGCCGCCGAAGTGCTTTTGCCGATCATTTTCGAACCTTCCAGGTATGCCTGCAAGCCCGCCATGTAACGCAGGACTTGGGGGTTTTTAAAAACCTTGGATTTTTCTTTTTCCACGGCGAAATAGGTTTGAAGTTCCTGCAATGCGAAGTAGTCGCGGTCGTCCGCCTGCAACGAAAGGGTTTCCACGTGCTTTGCCGCACTGTCCAGAAAGGCGCCGAGAGTAGGGCTTTTCGACGCTGTTTCCGACAGCTTTTCGCGCATGCCCGCAGCCAGGCGCGGCGCCTCGGGATATTCGCCGGCGATCTCCCGGCTGAATCGGGAAAAGTCGTTGAAAATGGCCTCCCTGTCCGGGGCCGCTGCCATTGCAGGATCATTGCCCTCCAGAACCAGGTACGCCGTGTATGTCCCCCCGAAATGGCTGTTCAAAGCGATGTCCGCCTGTCGAATGGGATGGCCCGGATCAAAACGCTTGGCGTAGTTGTCGTTGATACGAAGTCTCGTCATACCCCATACGGACACGACCGACAGAACCGCCAATATTGCCAGTACCGCCTTCGCATGCCCGTATGTCAGGCGCCCGACCCAATGCAGCGCTTTCGCCAGCCAGTTTCCCTTTCCTTGGTCCATCCGGGCGAAACCGAAATTTTCGAATTTTCTTTCCGGCAGCAGCATGATGAAAGCGGGCACGAATGTCACCGTCGCAATCCACGCGATCATCACCCCCAGGCTCAAAAACGCCCCGAATACACGGGCGGGCGGAATCGGCGCCAGCGTCAGCGAAAGAAAGCCGGCCGCAGTGGTCAACGACGTGTACAGCATGGGCGCAAACAAAGTGTCCATCACCTCCTTGATGCTTTGCTCCCGGCCCTTTTCCCTGGTGTAGACGTCGAAAAATTCCGAGAGCACGTGCACCGAATCCACCATGGAAATGGACATCAGGAAAATGGGAAGCATGGAACTGAGGATGTGGACAGGGTAACCGAACGCGATCATCAGTCCCATGGAAATGACAATGGATACCGTCGCGATGATCATCGGAAGAACGATCAATTGCCATTTGCGGAAAAACAGCAGGAGCAGTCCAAATATCACCCCCATGGCAAGGGGCGACGATACGCCCATCTGCGTGAACATCTCCACCCCGATGGCGCCCTCGGCCACCGGAAGACCGGTGACGTGGAACTCCTCGTCGCCTTTGATCTCCTCGATCTTTTCGCGCAGGAGCCTGTACACCCGGTAGCTCAGCAATTTGTCCGTCAGGGGAAGGTAGATGCACACCGCCTTGCCGTCACCGGAAACCATCATGCCCCTGAGCATGGGGTTGGAAAGGGCCTTGTCCCGGATCGCAAGCGCTTCCTCCCTGGTTTCCGGAGGCCTGGCCATGAGCCATTCGAACCGAATCTCCCCCGGCCCCCCCTGGCTAATATGGTCCACCAGCGACGGGGCGACCATGTCCGGCTCGATCACCCCAGTCCAATGGTCCGGATGGCTTTCGTCGGGCCACCGGAGCGTCTTGGCAAACTCGGTCAGCTCGAAGATGCGTCCCAGGGTGGCCGGATTGAACACGCCGTCCGGGTCGCGCTCGTTGATCACTCCCAGGACAACGATCTCTCTCAGGTTGAACCGCCGTTTCATCTCGTTGTGAAACAGACGGGCCCGCTCGGTTTTCTCCAGCATGTTTTCAGGGTCCGTGTCCATGGTGGCCCGGGGCAGGAACGCCCCGGCTGCGAGGGCGAGCAGAAGCGTCGCCAGCACGACGGTTTTGCGGCGGACCACGGAAATGTCCACAATGA
Organism: Desulfobacterales bacterium; assembly: GCA_963674505.2. Lineage (GTDB taxonomy): Bacteria > Desulfobacterota > Desulfobacteria > Desulfobacterales > SKZT01. Next base: position 1,292,503 of record CAXXIG010000001.1, on the reverse strand, counting down.
TGGTTTTTATCGGTTTCACAATCGAATTCCTCCTGTCTTGGTTAAGCGTCTTAATCGTTTGTTCAAAAAAAATATTGTTAAGCCGCTTAATCTTTCGCGTGTAAAAAAAGCCCGCGTCCAACGGACCGACGACCGGTACGGCTCCGCCCTCTCGGGCATCGTGTCGAGAGCATTCCCGGTTCATCCTTGTTGCCGATATCGTGGCTTCGGCGGTCTGGTGTTATCCTCCCGCCCGCTCCGAGAGCCTTTTTTCCATGACTCCTGCGAGCGATTCCAAAAGGACCGAAAGCGTGGAGATCTGGGACAGGGAAAACCCGCTCAGGCGCTCCACCAGATGGGCCATGTCCGCGCCGTGAAGCCTTTCGTGGGCGTCGAACGCCTTCCATCCCAGCTGCGTCAGGGCCAGCTCGAACTCCTTGTTGCTGTGAGGGGCCTGTCTTTTTAGCAGAAAACCCCGGTCGGCCAGCTTGGAGACCATCTGTGAGGCTGCGCTCTTGGAGATTCCAAAGTGGTCGGCCAGCTGGGTGACGTTCACGGATTCGGCTTGTCCGACCGCTTGGATCGTATGGGCTTCCCGGGTGGTCACCTCCAGGTTTTCGTCCACGGGTACGGGCAGCTTTTCGATACGCGAATACAGCTTGGAGACTCGCAGCAGTTCCCGGATGGTTTTCTCTATGAACTCTTTTTGGGTTTCCATGGGTATTTAGTACAGCAGCTTAACGTTTGTGTCAAGACAAAACTGGCGGCAAGGTTTTTGGGGATTATAAGCGGGTCGGGTGAGTGGGGCGACAAGGAGCATGGCGGTTTCTTTGACAATCCCGAGGGGATGGCGGGCGGATAGTCTGGCAATTCATTGCCGGGATGGGAGCGCGGGTCGTAGGGTGGGTGGGTCGAAGTCCAGGTTTTGTCGCTGATTCAACGTCTCTTGAGTTAGATGGCCTGACAATTTTATACGGAGTCCAACCCACCATTTTCCGCGCCAATTCGTCGCTTCTTCTTGTGAATGAAACCGAGGCGGCTCGTATCATCCTTCCAGTTCCAACCCACCCCACGACCCCGCACCAGGCCCGGCAGGGTGTGGCGACATCAAGCCCGGCGGGACCGATGCGGCAAAACAAGGACGGTTTTCATCGGCACGGATGCGAAGCGAAGCTACCGGTATTCTCTCAGGGAACTCAGGAAGAGGCCGATGCCCCCGACGAGCAGCACGAGGATGACGACGAGGTCGAAGGCGGACATGGATTGGAAGCGGAACTGGATGCTGGATATGATGCCGAAGGCGAGCATGATCAGGGATGCGGCGGCCAGTCCCCATCCGATGATGTTCTTTGCGTTGTAGAAGATCATGCCGACGCCGAAGATCAGGGGGATCAGCACCATGCCGGTGGTCATGTCGAAGCCGCCGAACGAATAGAGGGTGCGTCCGAACCCGAAATTGTGGGTCACGCGTATGGAATCCAGGAACAGGTAGCCGCCTCCGACCATCATTGCCAGGCCGACGAAAAATCGGCCGATTCCTCCTCTGGAGCCTCCGGCGCCGCTGAAAGACATGGTTGGGAATTCCTCCTGTCTGGTGTCTGGGTTGGAAATAGGCCGGACCCGGGACAAAACCGCGCGGGTCCGGTGCGGCAAAGTTTCGTCCTGCTATTTTTTTCTGTTTCGAAGGCAGTTCTTGCAGATGCCGTCGAGCCGGACCTCCACCTTTTCGATGATTCCGGGAAAGGTGCGTCGGAGGTTTTCGAGTTCCACGCTGAGGCCGTCGGGACTGAGGCATTCCAGGTTTCCGCACTCTTTGCAGTAGAAGTGGGGGTGGGAGGGGTGGTTTTCGTTGGGGGCCATGCCGTAGCGAAAGGAGCGTCCGCCGCCTCTGATTCTTTCCACCACGCCTTTTTCCACGAGAAGGTCCAGAATTCGGTAGACTGTGGTTTTGTTGATGTCTTCGGTGCGGCTCAGGGTTTCGTAGATTTCCTGGGCGCTAAGGGGGCTGTTGTTGTTGCCCACGATTTCCAGGACTTTCATGCGGTTGGGGGTGGGCGGAAGGTCCGAGTCTTCCAGAATGCCGTTGTAATCGCATTGATTGCACATGCTTCTAACCTCCGTTGTCGTTGCGAAGCCCGACCGCCATCCGGTCGAAAAGCGCCGAGGCCGAGAAACCGGCCGCCGCCACCAGGATGATGCTCGCGCCGGATGTCAGGTTGAACGCGTACGCGATCCAGAGTCCCAGCAACGTGAAAAGGGTCCCCAGGATCGCGGAAAGGACCATCATCGCAAAGAGCGAATCCGTATATTTTTCGGCGATGTAGGGGGGGATTGTCAACAGGGCGATGATGAGAATCAGGCCCACTACGCGGATGACCATCACCACCGAAAGCGCGATCATGGCGATCAGGAGAAAATGGAGGGCCTTGACGGGCACGCCTCGAAGGCTTGCGAACTCGCGGTCGTAGGACATGGCCAGAAAGTCTTGGTAGAAGATGGCCACGATCAGCAGGATGAGAAAACCGAGGGCCGCCATGATTTTGATCTCGTAGGCGGGCACGGTCAGGATGCTTCCGAACAGAAAGCTCATGAGATCGACGTTGTAGCCTTCCTTGATGTCCAGCAGGATGACGCCCAGGGCCATGCCCACGGCCCATAGCACGCCGATGAAGGTGTCTGCGCGGTTTCTGTCCTTGAACGTCACCGCCGCCATGACCGCCGAGGCGAGCAGCGAAAACCCCAGGATTCCGGCCAGGTAGGGCAGGCCGAAGAAAAACGAGATTCCGATGCCGCCGTAGGCCGCGTGGGCAATGCCCCCGGCCAGAAAGACGATCCGGTTGACAACCACCAGCGCGCCGATGATCCCGCAGATGAGACTCGCCATGAGCCCTGCCGCCAAGGCGTTTCGCATGAATTCGAAATGAAGTGCGTCGAGCATTCCGGTCCTGTTCGTTTCCTTTCCTGTTTTTTCTCTGTCGTTTCGGCGTTTCGCCGTTTCAATGGGTCCCCAGCACCCTGTGTGGGAGTCCGTGCGCCACCAGTTCCACCGGGCACTTGTAGGACATGTCGAGCATCTCCTGGGTCATTTCGGCGGCGTCGTGCTGGTGCACGCACTTGTTGACGCAGGTCACCGACTTTACGTAGGCGGAGACGGCCATCAGATCGTGGCTGACCACCAGAATGGTGGTGTCCTTGTTCAGCTCCTTCAGAAGGTGGTACAGCTCGGTCTGGCCGTGGGCGTCCACGCTGGCGGTGGGCTCGTCCAGAAGAAGGACCTCTGGCTTTGCCGCCAGGGCCCTGGCCACGAACACCCTCTGGCGCTGTCCGCCGGAAAGCTCCCCGATGCGACGGTTGGCGTATTCCAGCATCTCCATGCTCTCGAGGGCCTCTGTCGTAGCCCGACGGTCCTTTTTCGAATAGTACGAAAATCCTCCGCCCGAACGCAGGCGCCCCATCAGAGCGACATCCATCACGCTGATCGGAAAATCCTTGTTGGCGTTGATGTTCTGCGGGACGTACCCGATGCGGCGGGACGATTTTTGCGGTTTCCGGCCGAACACCCGGACGGTCCCCTTCAAGGGTTTGAAAAGACCCAGGATCAGTTTCAACAACGTGGTCTTTCCCCCGCCGTTCGGACCGATCACCGCCATGAAATCCTGTGAAAACACGGTCATGTTCGCGTTTTCAAGGATCGGGTGATGGTTGAACGAAAACGTGAGGTTTTCGATTTCTATGATCGGTTCTTCCATGATTTTGGTTCCACAACGTCCCGATAACGTTCCATTTTTTTTCCTATGCCGTTACGAATATTATGCAAATAATTTGCAAAATGTCAACGGAATGGTGGAGCCCGCTCTTTTGGATACGAACAGGCATTGGTTCGTAGATGGACTGGCTCGTCTGAACTTCGTTTCCAACTACCTACGGGAATGCGTGCCAGGACCTTTCGGGTTCTTGCTGCCGCCAAAAGGAATTGTGCTCTGATCGAACCGGAAATCGGCATGCGAATAAGTTGCGATGCCATAAAGGTTGGGGAAAGTCGAGTTCTGGAAGCGCATCATGGCGGAAGAATGGGAAGCGACAGGGCGGGGAGGGCAGTGCGCTCGACGGGACGCCGGAGCGTCCGGGTATGCGTTCCCACGCCGGAGCGTGGGAACGAGGTGCGGCCGAGGTGCGGAGTGATTCTGAGACGCCGAAGAGCAGCTACAACCGGGGTCCTTCTCGTTCCCACGCTCCGGCGTGGGAACGCCTGAAGGACGCTCCGGCGTCCAGTCGCAGGGAACCTCGTCATGGGAAGCCGCACGGGAAAGCGCATCATGGCGGAAGAATGGGAAGCGACGGGGCGGGGAGGGCGGTGCGCTCGACGGGACGCCGGAGCGTCCGGGTATGCGTTCCCACGCCGGAGCGTGGGAATGAGCGGAGATCTCCCGAACTCCCCCATCTCCCCATCTCCCCATCTCCCCGCACCCCATCTCCCCATCTCCCCATCTCCCCATCTCCCCGCACCCCATCTCCCCATCTCCCCATCTCCCCATCTCCCCGCACCCCCTACGCTCCGCGCGCCCTCGCCGCCTGCCGCAGGGCCATGTCGGCCAGGACCAGTGCGGCCATGCTTTCCACGATGGGCACGGCGCGGTTGACCACGCAGGGGTCGTGCCTTCCGGCGGCTTTCAGTTCCACGGGGCGTCCGTCGAAATCGACGGTTTTCTGGGGCAGGCCGATGGTGGCCGGGGGTTTGAAAGCCACGCGGAAATAGATGTTTTCTCCGTTGGAAATGCCGCCCTGGGTCCCGCCGCTGAAGTTGGTGGTCGTGCCCAGAGCGCCGTTTTTCCATACGAAAGGGTCGTTGTGGGCGGAGCCTGTCAGTTTGGAGCCCGCAAAGCCCGAGCCGATTTCGAACCCTTTGGTGGCCGGAATGGAGAGCATGGCCTGGGCCAGGACCGCTTCCATCTTTTCGAATACCGGCTCCCCCCATCCGGGCGCGAGGTTGCGGCAAACGCAGGACACCACGCCGCCGACGGAGTCCTTGGCCTCCTTGAGCGCAAGAATGGTTTCCATCATTTTTTCAGCCGCCGCAGGGTCGGGGCAACGGACCGGCGTGGCATCCACCAGGTCCCGGGCGACCGTCTCCATGTCTGGATCGACCGATTCGATGGTCCCCACCCGGCTTACCCAGGCCACGATGGAGACGCCCCAGAATGTTTGCAGCACTTTTTCCGCCACGGCCCCGGCCGCCACCCGTCCGATGGTCTCCCGGGCGCTGGAGCGCCCCCCGCCCGAAGACGCGTGAATGCCGTACTTGGCCTGGTAGGTGTAGTCGGCGTGGGAGGGTCTTGGAATTTTTCGCATGCCGCCGTAGTCGCCGGGCCGCTGGTCCTTGTTGGGTACGAACAGGGAGATCGGAGTCCCCAGGGTGAGGCCGTTTTCCACCCCGGACTGGATGGTCACCCGGTCGGCTTCGTTTCTGTCCGTGTTCAGCCTGCTTTGGCCGGGACGACGCCGGGCCAGCTGGGGCTGGATGTCCGATTCGGACAGGGGCAGATTGGGCGGGCAGCCGTCCACCACCGCTCCCACTCCCGTGCAGTGGGACTCTCCGAACGTTGTGACCCGAAACAGTCTTCCAAAGGTGCTCGACATGGTGTTCCTTTCTTTTGTATGTTGGCCTTGCAGGATCGACGAAAGTCTTTACGTGAAAGAAGCTGTGGGCTTGGTCTTAACATCGGCCACTTTCAGGGACTATCGTCCCGGCAGTCGTCATTCCGGGCGGAGCGGTATGCACCCCTGGTGTCGATAAAACAGCTGGATTCCTTCGCTTCCGGGAATTCCTTAACTGGAACATGTAGCGTAGACCCGGAATCCAGGTAGCCGACTATAGAACCAAGCCCGAAGCTGTCAAGGTAGCAGCTGGATGACGCTTTTTCCATTGTTTTTTTGGTTCATCGCGGATTTGTGGGAAAAAGGCATTTCGATGGTAACCAGACCATCCTGGTCTGGCAAGCCTCGCCTTCCAAGCAGCGGCATATTCGCAATACGGGACCAGAGCTTCCAGCTCTGGCTACCTTTGCCGCTCCCCACAAATTCGCGATGAACCGTTTTTTTTATCTTTGTATCTGCGAGTGAAAATTATAAAGGCGTCGAAGGGCCAACCGTACAAAACGAATTGTTTCCGAGTTCAATGAGAAAACGCAATCGAGCCTTTCCAACGCGGCGCTTTTGGGATAGATTAACCGGAAAAAAAGTATGGAAAGGTACAGTTGTGAAGATCATTGTTTTTGTTATGACAATCGCCTTTTTTTTCCCCTCCTGGTCGCTGGCTTGGACGCCGGTGATCGACCATTTCGATTGGGAGGGCGGCGTTGGGCAGGGGGTGGCCATCGAGGTCGAAAACCGGCACGGCGATGTCCGGTCGCGAAGAAGCCGGCCGGGCTTCGTGCCCGTTTCCGCCGTGATACAGCGGCACCCCGACGACGACGCGGTCCCGAAAATCGAAATCGTTCCCGGCGAAGTCCTGCGCATCACGGTGTCGTATCCCGAAAAGGAGGGGGACGGCGGCGGGAAGGACGATGCGGTCCTGTCCGCTCGAAGGGTGGATCTCGCCGTCTACGCCCCTCCTGGCAATCCTCTCGTATGTCGAACGTCCTCCGGCCTGATCGAGGCCAAGGGGTTGAAAAGCGACGTGGACGCCCGGGCGGAAACCGGCGATATCGTGGTCCGGACCGACGGCGTCATTCGAGCGTCCACAGTCCGGGGAAAGATCTTCGGATGGTTCAAGGGTCTCGACCGTTTCGGCGGCTCCCGTTTCGAAACCAGGACCGGAAACGTGAAGCTGTTCGTCTCTCCCCGCGCCGACCTTTCCGTGGCGGTCGAAACCAGCGGCTTTATCACCAGCGACTTTTCCATGGTCGTGGAGCCGGTCGGCCGAATCCGGGAGAAAAAGGCCGTGGTCACCGTGGGCAAGGGTGGCCACGAGATACGAATCAAGAGCGTTCTGGGCGATATCCAGCTTGTCCGCATCATAGAATGACCGTATTAACTATAGAATAACCGTATTATAGAATGACCGTCGAGCCGCCTGTGCGAAACGGACCGTTCGATCAAATTGCTGTGGCAGCACCTACCCCAAATTTCCGAAAAAGGAACTCCGAATGACACCATTTTCCCTTTTTTCCATGTCGCGGAAACCGAAAAGCGTCATTGGTTCGACATTTTGTTTGTTTCGAAAGGCCGCGGCGTTTTTTTTCGTTTCGATTTGCCTGATGGCTTTCGCTTTTCATGCATGGCCGTCGGCGGCCCCCAAGAAGGTCCGGGGGGCCGAGCGGTGGGGGCCTTACGAGCCCTACGTGATCGACATCGATTTGCGCGACGTTCCCCCGCCGGTCCAATGGCGGCCCGGCGACGCGATCAAGGAAATTCCCAGGAAAAAGGTCCATCCGACCGGAGAGGAAGTCCCTCCGCCCAAGTCCAGGCTCGACCCGTTGCTTGCGATCTCCGAGTCTGTCAGGGCTTCCGACGGCCAACCCTCCTTCGGCGCTCCGCGCATCGACATCCAAGGGCAGGGGTTCAGCGGCGTGAACCCTCCCGACACGGTGGGAGACGTGGGCGTCAATTACTATATCCAGGCGATCAACGCGTCGGCCGGGACCGTGTACACCGTCTACAACAAGTCCGACGGCAGCGTGGCGGGAGGTCCTTTCACGCTGGACGCCATTTCCGAAAAGGGATCGTGCACCGACGGGCTGGGCGACCCCATCGTCCTGTACGACGCCTACGCGCGACGGTGGCTCTTGAGCGAATTCGCCAACAAGAACGACGTGCTGTGCGTCTATATTTCCCAAACCTCCGATCCCATTGCCGGCGGATGGTACAACTACCAGTTCGCCACGGACAATTTTCCGGACTATCCCAAGTACGGCGTGTGGCCCGACGCCTACTACGTGGCCACCAACGAAAGCGGCGGTCCCCCTGCCTACGCCCTGCAAAGAGAGAAGATGCTCGAAGGTCTCGCAGCCGACTTGCAGAGGTTCTCGGCGGAATCCATGTCCGGATTCTCCTTCCAGGCCCTGACTCCCTGCGATCCCGACGGCTTTGCCGAGCCCCCGGAAGACTCCCCCTTCTATTTCATGAGGCACCGCGACGACGAAGCCCACGATCCCGGTAGCAACAATGCAAGCGAGGACTACCTGGAAATCTTCGAAATTAGCGTCGATTGGGACAATCCCGGCAACACGGTCTTCACCGGCCCCATTTCGGTGGCGGTGAGCGAATTCGACTCGAACCTGTGCGGCCTGACGAGCTTCCGATGCTTTGAACAGCCCGGATCGAGCGTCCTCCTGGACCCCATTCGGGAGGTGATCATGCACAGGCTGCAATATCGCAACTTCGGCGACTACGAGACCCTGACGGGAAGCTTTGTAACGGACATCGACGGCTACGACACCGGCGGCATCCGATGGTTCGAGCTGAGAAAGCAGGGGACCGGGCCGTGGGAGTTGCATCAGGAGGGCACCTACGGGCCATCCGACGGCCACAGCCGCTGGATGTCCTCCATCGCGGCGGACAGCAGGGGGAACATCGCCCTGGGCTATAACATCACCAGCGACGAGGAACCTCCGGGACTCCGGTATGCCGGAAGGCTCGCAACAGATCCGCTCGGGACCATGCCCTACGGCGAAAACATCCTGGTGTCGGGCTCGTCGGCCAACGCGAGCAACCGATACGGCGACTACGCCGCTATGGCCGTCGATCCCGTAGACGGCTGCGAGTTCTGGTTCACGGGCATGTACAACCAGTCCTCCACCTGGAGCACCCATATCTCGTCGTTTCATTTCGATTCCTGCGTCTGCGTTCCCGCAGGCATCCCGAGCAGCGTTTCGGCCAAATCCAACGGCGACAACCGCATTCGGGTTTCCTGGGGCGCCGTTTCAGGAGCGGACTCCTACAGGCTGTACCGATCCGATGAAAGCTGCGAAGCCGATTCCCTCGAATTGTACGCGAAAGACATCGCGGACTCGAAATTTTACGATACGGACGTCTCCGGCGGGTCGAAATACTATTACCGGGTGTCGTCCTACATAGCCGCGGATTCCTGCGAATCGGAAAAGAGCGGATGCGCGCAGGCGACAGCGACCGGCGAATGCAGGCTTCCGCCAACCTTCGAGGGCGCTTCGGAGGCCGCCAGCCTGCGCCGGTACGTATGCGGCATCGAAGTTGCCTGGGAGAAGGCCGCTTCTCCCTGCGGCCACGATCTGGTCTACAATATCTACCGGTCCGAAACCTCCTCCTTCGAACCCGATTCCTCCACCTTGCTCGCGTCTTGCCTCACCGGTCTTTCCTACACGGACGAAAACGTCGAGACCGGCCGGGAGTATTTCTACATGGTCCTGGCGGAAAGCGCGGATCTTTCCGGGGACAAGGGGCCCTGCAACGGAGGCCTTATGGACGACAACCGGCGGATTGTGTCCGACATGGCGTCCAGTGATTTCTTTATTCTGTTCGACGACGACATGGAGTCGGGGAGCGGCAAGTGGATCACGGAGGAGGGGCCCGGAAACACGTCGGGGACCGATCCCTGGACCCTGGTCGAAGACGGCGGCGTCGAATCGTCCGCAGCCTGGTTCTGCGAGGACGAAGGCCGGGACAAAGACCAGATGCTTCGTACGGGACCGACGATCTCCGTTGCCGGCGATTTCGACTTCCGGCTCGTATTCTGGCACTTTTACGATTTGGAATACAAATGGGACGGCGGGGTCCTGGAATATTCCACAGACTGGGGGGAAACATGGCAGGACATTCTGGAGGGCGACGGGGGGGGGATTTCGTCCAACTCGGACCGGTTTCTCGAAGGCGGATATTCTTCGACCATCTACGGCAATTCCTCCAGTGTTCTCGCCGACAGGATGGCCTGGACCGGGGCCGTGTCCAGCTACCGGAGGGTCGTGGTCGATCTTGCGGATTTCAAAGGCATGACAGTCCTTTTCCGGTGGCGCTTGGCCTGCGACGTGGCCGTGGCCGGGGAAGGGTGGTGGATCGACGACGTGACCGTCTCGTCGTATCAGTCCTGCGGCGACATCGTCTATGTCTCCCCGGCGGACAACAATTGCAATGGTTTCACGCCCTGCGAGAACCAGTTGAAGGACGCCTTGAAAAACGCAACCGGCGTCAATTATTTTCTCGTCGCCCAGGGCCAGTACCAGGTCCCCGTCGTCATCGACCGCGACTCGAGGGTGATTGTCGGCTTCAACCCGAATTTCTCCGGCAATCGCATGACCGCCCCGGTCTCGCTTGTTAAGATGGGGAGATAGGGAGATGGGGAGAGAGGGAGATGGGGAGGTGGGGAGAGAGGGAGATGGGGAGATGGGGAGATGGGGAGAGAGGGAGATGGGGAGGTGGGGAGAGAGGGAGATGGGGAGATGGGGAGAGAGGGAGAGAGGGAGATAGGGAGATGGGGAGATGGGGAGAGAGGGAGATGGGGAGATGGGGAGATGGGGAGAGAGGGAGATGGGGAGATGGGGAGAGAGGGAGATGGGGAGGTGGGGAGAGAGGGAGATGGGGAGAGAGGGAGAGAGGGAGATGGGGAGATGGGGAGATGGGGAGAGAGGGAGATGGGGAGATGGGGAGGTGGGGAGAGAGGGAGATGGGGAGATGGGGAGAGAGGGAGATGGGGAGAGAGGGAGATGGGGAGGTGGGGAGAGAGGGAGATGGGGAGATGGGGAGAGAGGGAGATGGGGAGATGGGGAGAGAGGGAGATGGGGAGATGGGGAGAGAGGGAGATGGGGAGAGAGGGAGATAGGGAGATGGGGGGATGGGGAGAGGGAGAACGACCGCCAAGCGACTTTTCCGCAGAATAAGCCGATGGCAAGATGGACTCTGACTCGTTCCCACACTAGAACGCGGGAACGAGTCTCGTAGCAGTCCGGAGGGGTTGCCAAAATCGGAATTGCGACGAAAGGGCTTGACGAATGGCCGATATTGGTATTTGTATGGCGTAACTTGAAAAAAACGCATACGGGAGACCGCAGAATGAATAAATTTTGGAAAGATCGCAAACTCGCCTCGTGGCTGGTGCTTTACCTAATATTCCCTTTCCATCCTTTCTTCTCTATCTGCGAGGCGCTTGCCCAAGAAACGCCGGCCCAGGGCGTCGAGGCCTCCGCGCCCGCATTGCGGCAAATCACGCTGAAAATGGGGTCGTGGCGTCCCGACGACATTTCCCGGATGAATGAAATTCTGGAACTGTTCCACAAGGAGCATCAGGGCCTCAGAATCCGTTTCTATCCAATCGAGGCGCCGGAGTACGATGCTGTCTTGGAATCGCAGATGGAAGAGGGCACGGGGCCGGACTTGTTGTACCTGCGCTCCTTCGGAGTATCTCGCAATCTCTTCCAGAAAGGGTACTTGGAAAGCCTGAACAGCCTGCCGGGCCTGAAGGAGAATTTCGACCCCGCCATGCTCGCGCCCTGGACTACGGAAGGCGGGCGCACCTACGGCGTTCCGTTCACGGCGGTCTCCCACGGCGTCTATTACAATCAGGATATTTTTCAGGAATTGAGCCTGACCGTTCCCCGAACCTGGGAGGAGTTTCTCGAAACCTGCCAAAAAATAAAGGACGCCGGACGCGTCCCCCTGGCCAATGCTTCCGGCGACGCATGGACCATCAACGAGATCGTGTTTTTCAACCTGGCGCCCAATTTCATCGGGGGAAGAAAGGGTCGCATGGCATACCTGGCCGGGGAAAGGTGCTTCAACGACGAAAACATGGTGGCGGCCCTGCAAGCGGTGGCGGACCTTGCGCCGTTTCTGCCCGAGCGACAGGAGCTGCGCAAGTACACCGACAGTCTCCAGCTGTTCTTGCAGGGCAGCGCGGCCATGTGGATGAGCGGCTCCTGGGACATTCCCTTCTTCGAAAAGGAAAAACCGCAATTCCAATGGGACGTCTTCGCGCCCCCGCCTCCCCAGGGCAAACCGCCTCAGATCTGCTTCCACCTGGACGCCGGCATGGGCCTGAACGCCGCTTCGAAAAACAAAGAGGCAGCCCGCCTCTTTCTGCAATGGATCGCGCGTCCGGAATTCGGCTGCCTGCTGGGAAACCATCTGCCGGGCTTCTTTCCCCTTCACAAAAAAGTCCCCGTGTTGGACAACTACCACGCCAACCAGTTTCTCTGCCTCAACCACGGACGCGGCACCGATATCCGCCTGGCCTGGGAAAAGCTACGCGACGGCCAGCCCGACGGCTACGACCTCATGCAGGAGGCCTCCGTGGATGTCATAAACGGGAAAAAAACGCCCAGGCAAGCCGCGGATTTTATCCAGGAAGGCCTGGCCCAGTGGTTTGCGCCTGCGAAAAGGTGCGGGATATGGTCCCCGTTCTCCAATTCCCGGCCGAAACCGAAGGGATGACGGACGGCAGAAGGGAACTGTGGAACCGTGGAACCATGGAACCATGGAACTATGTGATGGAAATCATTTTCCTTCGGCTGCCGCATTTCCGCTATATTTTGTTCCGCGAAAACCATTGTCGATCCGGCTGCGGGATCGTGGCTTTCGGGTGGGTGGGTCGAACCCCATGCGCCGGATGCTGGCGCGCGGCCCGTTCGCGCCCGCGCGTACCGGTCTTGTGCGAAGACCAACCCACCGTTTCCCAAAGCCGGTGCGGCGCCGTAGGGTGGGTGGGTCGAACGCCATGCGCCGGATGCTGGCGCGCGGCCCGTTCGCGCCCGCGCGTATCGGTCTTGTGCGAAGACCAACCCACCATTTCCCAAAGCCGGTGCGGCGCCGTAGGGTGGGTGGGTCGAACGCCATGCGCCGGATGCTGGCGCGCGGCCCGTTCGCGCCCGCGCGTACCGGTCTTGTGCGAAGACCAACCCACCGTTTTCCATAGCCGGTGCGGCGCCGTAGGGTGGGTGGGTCGAACCCCATGCGCCGGATGCTGGCGCGCGGCCCGTTCGCGCCCGCGCGTACCGGTCTTGTGCGAAGACCAACCCACCGTTTCCCAAAGCCGGTGCGGCGCCGTAGGGTGGGTGGGTCGAACGCCATGCGCCGGATGCTGGCGCGCGGCCCGTTCGCGCCCGCGCGTATCGGTCTTGTGCGAAGACCAACCCACCATTTCCCGGAGCCATGCGCTGAAAATGCGCCTGTGCAACTCCGAAAATGGTGGGTTGGACTCCGTGCAAGACCGGTCGGCCCCCGGATTCAAGAAATTCAGAACCAGCGAAAAGAGCCGGGTTCCAACCCACCCACCCTACGACCCGCCAGCACAGTCGGGGCTCTTTGGCGGAAAAACCGGAGGTGGGCGGAAATCTCATCGCTTGAGGAAAAAACATGTCGAAAAGGATTTTTATCAGCTACGCGACGGAAGATTTCGAGGCCGCAAACAAACTCTACGACCGGCTGGCCGCAGACGGGTTTTCGCCCTGGATGGACCGTCGGGACCTGATCGCCGGTCAAAAATGGAGAATCGAAATCCCTGAGGTCATTCGCCGAAGCGCTTACGTGATCGTTCTGCTGTCCTCCCGTTCCTTGACCAAAAGGGGGTACGTGCAAAAGGAACTCAAGCTGGCGCTGGATGCATACGATGAATTTCCAACAGGCGAGATTTTTCTGATCCCGGTCAAGCTGGAGGATTGCGACCCCAAGGACCCTCGACTCGCCGACCTGCACTGGGTGGAACTGTTCGACGACCGGAACGACGGCTATTCCCGAATTCTCCGCGCCCTCGGCCGATGCGATGCCAAAAAACGCCTGTCAGAAGATCCCGCGTTTCAAAACGACGTGCGCCGGTATTGCAAGACTGCCGTAAACCTCCACAGGGACCTTCCCGTAGCGGGATTCCCCAAGACCCTGCGCGCTCCCATCCAGGTCGAGGACATCTACGTGACCCTGCGCGCCATGGTGGACCTGAGGGCTTTCGGCGATTCGTGCTACGCGGACTCGGAAGACGCGGAAAAATGTCTCGGAGAGGCCAGGGAGTGCCGGGAGATCGACCTTCCCGAGGCCATAGAGGAGGCGAAAAGGCGGAAACGCCAAGGGCTGGTGATCCTGGGCGATCCGGGTTCGGGAAAGACCACCCATTTGAAGCGCGTGCTGCTGTGGTGCCTGTCGGACAAGCCCAAGCCCCAGGGGCTGTCAAAGGACATGCTCCCGGTGTTTCTCCCCCTGCGGGACCTGACCGACCTGTCCCAAGGCCTGGCCGGGTTCATCGAATCGCAGCTGGACCATCCCCACCTGAGCACCCCCCAAGGCTTCGGGGAAAAAATGCTGGAACGCGGACGGCTCCTGCTCTTGTTCGACGGCCTCGACGAAGTCGCGGACGCGGACCAGAGGGCCAAGGTCTCCCGATGGATCCAGGACGCCCTGGACGTCTACCCCGACTGCTTTTTCGCAGTGACCTGCCGGTTCGCGGGCTACACCGACGACGCCCGTTTCAAGTCCCGGTTCCTGGAACTCCACGTGCGCCCATTGAGCCCGGAGAAGGCCGACGAGTTCGTGCGCAACTGGTACCGCATCGTGGAACACGGCCTGTGCCCGGACCCGGACCAGGCCGACGCCCTGGCCAAGACCAAGGCCGACGACCTTCTCCAACGCCTGGCCCAGCCCGAATACCGCGCACGAAAAGTCCTCACCATGACCCGAAACCCGCTCCTTCTCACCAACCTGTGCCTGGTGCACCGCGACCGTGGACAGCTTCCCCAGAGACGGGCCGTGCTGTACAAGGAATGCGTCGAAGTCCTTTTGGAACTCTGGCGCAGGGCCAAGAAAATCCCTTCCCGGGTCACCGCCCTAGACGGCCAGAGGGTCCTCCAGCCCGCCGCCCTCTACATGCACGTTAAAAATCTCAAGCGAGCCAAGGGCGAAGACTTGGAAAAATATATCCGGCCAGCGTTGAAAAGCGTCCAGTGGCCCCACGGCGCCCCCGCCGACTTCCTGGCCGCCGTGCGCGAGGACAGCGGACTTCTCACCGGATGGGGCAGCGGCGAGTACGGCTTCATGCACCTCGGGTTCCAGGAATACCTGGCCGCCCGGGAAATATGGAGAAGATATTTTCAGGAGAATAAGAAGAACGACCTCAAGGTGTTGGCAAAGGGCTTCGGGAGCGCCTGGTGGAGAGAAGTCATCCTCCTGCTGCTGGCCGTGCCGGAAATTTCCATCTTCGAGCCATTTTTCAACGAGGTGGTCCGCTCGGACGCTTTCGCGCAGGACGACGAAATGGTGGACATGTGCCTGGAAGACGCGGCCGAGGTTTCTTCCAGGCCTTTTTTAGAGCTGTTGAAGAAAAATCCCGAGGCCGGCAAAGAGCTGTGGGAACGCCAGAAAGCCGCCTTGCGGGTGCTGACGCGAATCGACAAGAACGCCGTGAAGGGGTTGAAAGACGCTCTTTCCAATCATCCCGACGATACCATCAGAGCGCTTTTTGCGAGACCGACGGACAGGGTTGCAAAGGAAACCGTGGTATCCGAAAAGGGAGGCATCGAGCTGGTGAAAATCCCCGGCGGCGTTTTCATGATGGGGTCGCCGGAGACCGAAGAAGGCAGGTATGACGACGAGGGCCCCTTGCACGAGGTGAGCGTGGAAACGTTATTCATGGGAAAATTCCCGGTCACCAACGAGCAATACGGCCGGTATTTGTCGGAAAACCCGGACGCTCGGGAGCCCGACTACTGGTCCGATGGGCAGTACAACCTTCCCGAACAACCGGTGGTGGGCATCGATTGGCAGGATGCCAACAAGTTTGCCCGGTGGGCGGGGCTTTGTCTTCCGTCAGAAGCCCAGTGGGAGTACGCCTGCCGTGCGGGAACCAGGACGAAATATTATTCGGGCGACGACGAAAAAGCCTTGGAACGGGTCGGATGGTACGGTGGAAACTCCGAAAGACGGCTTCATCCGGTGGGCGAAAAGGAACCCAACGATTTCGGCTTGTACGATATGCACGGCAATGTGTGGGAATGGTGCGAGGACGACTGGCATGAAGATTACAAAGGCGCGCCGAAAGACGGCAACGCCTGGGTGGACGATCCTCGGGGCTCGGGCCGGGTCGTTCGCGGCGGCTCGTGGTTCGTGCGCGCCGACTTCTGCCGTGCGGCGATCCGTTACGACATCGACCCGTCCCGCCTGGACGACGACCTTGGCTTCCGGCTTGTCTTCCTCCCAGGTCGGCAGGCGAGCTAAGGGGAAAAAGGAAGGCGTGAGAGGGAGGGAGCTAGGGCAGGGCAGGTAGCGTCGCGAGGAATCGAGAATCGTCGGGCGCGAGAGAGGGACGAACGAGCAGGCCCGACGATTCCCGATTCCGCAGCGACGCGGGTCGCGGGAGGCGCACTGCCAAGCAACACTCCTTAAACTCGACGGTCGAGTCTTTTCCGCCGACCGGACCTATGCGACCGTCATTCCGGGCGCAGCGCAGCGGAGACCCGGAATCCAGGAGATCCGCAGAAGCGCATGGATTCGAAGCGCGCTCGCGCTCGTTCCCACGCTCCGTCGTGGGAACGCATGTCGGGACGCTCCAGCGTCCCGTCAGGCGCACCGCCTGGCTCTGCCCTTCCCTGTATTTTCCCGTTCTTCCGGGAGAATGCGTTTGCGCAAGCGGCGTCTCAAGATGCGGATTCTGTGCACGGGACACTGGAGCGTGCTTCAGGTGTTCCCACGCAGGAGCGTGGGAACGAGTCAACGAAAAAGAATCGTCGCAGGTTTTCCTTTTGTTCAACCATTTTGTTTTTTTACCGGCTTGTCTCTGCGAACCTCTGCGTGCTCTGCGCCTCTGCCTTTAAAACAGCCCCTGCCATCGTGGGCCGAAATGTTCAACGCAGAGGCGCAGACCCGCAGAGGACAACCAGGAGAAAAATGAATATGGAAAAATTCCGGTTGTAACGGATTTGGGGGGAGCGGCAATGCGTAGGTTGGGTTGAGCGGGTGTCATGTTGGGTTTCGCTTGCTTCCCAACCGTTTCGCGCGCCTTATCTGTTTGTTTGATAGAATTCCGTAGCGAAACCCAACAATTGACGAGGCTCAACCCAACCTACGTTCCACCCACCCCCAAATCCGCTATAACCAGGAAAAATTATTGAAACGTATCTGGTTATCACGAATTTGGGGAGACTCTCGTTCCCATGCTTCGCGTGGGAATGCATACCAGGACGCTTCGCGTCCGCGTTCCGCCAATCCGCGGCATTCTTGTTGTCGTCCGGCTTGACACCGCCTCGGTTTTCCATCAAATTGCATAAAACGGTTTTTTGAAGGAAAACCGTTCGGGAGCATTCCCTGTTTCTTGCAAACCCGGCGGAACGGGACAAACGCCATATACGCCTACGAAGCTTCGGCGGGCGTTTTTTTCGAACGGGAGATCACCGCCACCCGGGATTTGGACGTCCTTTGTGACGTACGTTCCAGAATGAGGCTTTACGCCTTAGAGGACATGGATTCCGCAGGGCTCGTCGATATTTTGAAAAAAGCCGACCGCTCCTTCGACCTTGTGAGGGAATCGAGTTTTCGAGCCGTCAATAAAACGGGTTACATGGTGGACTTGGTCAAGCCCGAACCCAAGTCGGTTGCGAAAAAGGAAAAACGCCGAATCGGAGGGCCAAACGACTTGGCTGCCGATCAAATCAGGAATTTGCAATGGCTCGTTTCGTCTCCGAAATTCTCCCGGATCGTGGTCGGAGAAGACGGCTTTCCGGCGAAAATCGTCTCGCCCGACCCGAGGGCCTTCGCCCTTCACAAGCTTTGGATGAGCGAGCAACCGGACCGCGAACCCATCAAGCGCGGCCGGGACCGTGTCCAGGCCCTGGCGGTGTGCCGTCTCGTGCTGAAATATTTCACCGCCCTGCCTTTCGAACCTCGGGAATTGCGCATGTTCCCTAAAAATGTCGTCGAAGACGCCAAAGCAGAAATCGAAGTCGCGCAGATGCCGCCGGGATTCGACGAATGAGTTTGTCTGACAGTCAATTCAATTTTTTTTGCATGCTCGTCTCTGCGGACGGCGTCGGTTCTTGTTTCGGCCATGCGCCGGCGGAACGAGGACGCGAAGCGTCCTGGTATGCATTCCAACGCAAAGCGTTGGAACGAGGCGGCGAGAGGACTTGGCCGGAATAGAAATCAAGCCCCTGCGGACCTCTGCGCCTCTGCGCCTCTGCGTTAAAAACAGCCCTCCGCCATAGAGGGGCTGTGCATTCAACGCAGAGGCGCAGAGGCGCAGAGTCGCAGAGAACCGCAGAGGACAACCAGGAGAAAAACGAATATGGAAAAATTATTGGAACGTATTTCTATAGATCCCGATGTTTGTTTCGGAAAACCTTGTATCCAGGGAACGCGTATCTGGGTTTCCCTGATTCTCGGTTTTATGGCCGACGGAATGACCAACGAAGAAATCCTGGAGGAATATCCGCAACTCATACGAGAGGACCTTCTGGCCGCTTTGGCCTACGGCGCGGAAATGACACGGGAAAGATACGTCGATCTGTCGTTAGAGTGAGAACCTTTGGATTGTAGAAACTTAAATGGATAAGAGTTCATCAAAAGGAACAGGATTGAACGGCCTTTTGTCCTTCGGGGCTTGGTTTTAACTTCGGCCGTTTTTCATCCAACAGTTTCGACCGTCGCCTGGATTCCGGGTCTCCGCAAGCTCCGCCCGGAATGACGGTGTTGGATGGCCGACGTTATAAGCAAAACCGTCCTTAGCGCTGACAAATCGGTCTCCCGTTGCGCATAGAAATTTCCTTTGCTAAACCGTTTTCGAGGTTGGTTCTAAAACCAAACCCCTGAATGCCTTTTTTTGCTACGTCTTCTCCACTACGCGTTTTTCAAAACGTCGATCATGGAGAACACCTTGCCGCTGGCGCCCTCCGCGAGCTTGGCGTGCAGGTAGGCGACGGCGTCCAGGGTGCCCTGCCCGTAGATTTCGCGTCCGTTCACGTTGTGGGTGAAGGCGAACTTGACGGTGCCGTCGGCGGAAGTCAGCGTGTAGGTGTGCCATCCGTGGCCGCCCAGGAATTCTTCCGGGACCCCCATTTCGCCCTTTTGGGTTTCCGGGTCGCGCACCTTGACGATGTCGTCCGCCGCGAATTCCAGTCCCAGCTTGTTGAAATAGCCCACCATGGCCTTGGCGGTGCCGCTGGTGTCGGCCTTGCCGCTCTGGTGGCTCTCCTTGATTTCCAGGCTGTAGCCGGAGAACAGGCCGGGGAAGGTCTGCGCGGCGTATTCCATCATGGCCTGGAACCCGACGATCTGCTTGGCCATGTTGGGCGCGATCACGGCGGCGGTGGAGGATTTGCGGACGGTTTCCGACAGCTTTTCCCGGTCCCCGCCGGTAGTGCCCATTACGAATGGAAGCCCGTGCTTGCAATAGAATTCCGCGTTGTCGTTGACTGCCGAGGGGTGGGTGAAGTCCACGCAGATGAAGTCGCCTTCGGCCGCCTTGATTTTCTCGATGACCTGGTCGCGGTTGTCCGGCTTGACCAGCTGGACGGTCAGGGATTGGACCTCGCAGCGGTCCTCCACGATTTCGGGACCGGTCAGCGACTGGTTGATCATCTCGAACCTGTCGTCGTTCAAAACCCATCTGGCGACCACGGCCGCCACGTTGCCGGGAAGACCGTTGATCATAATTTTCATTCGGCTCATTCTTTAACCTCCGGATTGTTGTTGGTTTTCCGACCTATAACAAAATTCAAATTGGTTAACAACACGCGAATTGACAATATGACAATTGAAGGTTGGCCGTAGGGTGGGTGGGTCGAAATCCGGATGCTGTCGCCGATACCATCTTTTTCGGACAGGATATCCTGCCAATCTTGTATTGAATCCAACCCACCATTCTCCGAGCTGGCTCTAAGCCCTGTTCCTGGACGCAAATGGCTCAAAAATGGTGGGTTGGGCTTTCTACCAGATCGACAGGCACGGGTTCCAACGAGCGCGTAACAAGCCCGCAACGCCAAGCTCACGACCCACCCACCCTACGCTCCCGAACCAGGCTGTTGCGGATTGCCGGGCGGAGAAAAAACGAACTTGAACACGATTATTGCCATTACCCCTGCCTGATACCCAGAATATCTCTCAAGAGCGGGAATTCATCCTTCGGAAAAAAGGCGGATAGATTTTCCTCCAGCGTTTTCAGCGCCGGGGGGATGTATTGCGCGAACCACTCTTTCTTCTTCGCCCCGCTCAAAAACGAAAACGCCCCCAGGATTTGCAGGTTTCTGGCGAGGGCGCAGTATCGGTATCCTTTTAAAAAGCGTTCCCTGGGTATGTCCGCGGCCTGTTCGACCAGTTCCGCGCAATATTCCAGGAGCCGGGAGCGCATGGTTTCCGGCAGCGAAACGTAGGGATCGATGAGAAGGGAGGCCAGGTCGTACTGGATCGGGCCGATGCGACCTGCCTGAAAATCGATGAAGAAGACATGGCCGTCTTTGACCATGATGTTGCGGGACTGGAAATCCCGATGCATGAAACCGGGACAGCCGCATTCCAAGGCCCGGTCGGCCAGGCGGAAAAAGTCGGGCGCGAGCCGGTCGAAGGATACGTTCATGTGCAGATGGCCACGCAGAAAGGCGTCCGTGAAATACCGGCACTCCTTTTCCAAGACCAGCGCGCGGTCGTAGGATGGCGATTGCCAGGTCCAGGAAGGGGCGAAACCGTCGGCGCCCTGCCGCCACATGCGCACCAGGGATTCGACAGCCTCGCGGTACAGCGCTTCCGCAGCCGGGCCGAACCCGGCGTCTTTCACGGTGTCCATCAGGCTGGCGTCCCCCAGGTCTCGCACGAAGACGAACCCGGAAAAAACGTCGTGGTGGACGATTTCCGGCACCGGCGCGCCCCGCTCGAACAGGTGCTTTCCGATATTCACGAAGGAATCGGCTTCCGAGGTCAAACCGTCGTCGGCGTGGATGCCGTGCTCGACGAACACCAGGCTGCGAGTCCCGTCCTGCATCCGCGACCATTTCCGGTCGGAACCGTCGCCTTTCAGCGCAACGCAAGTCGCCGCCGCCGACAACGGTTTCGAAAAAGCCTTCTCGAACGCCCGGGGCGCCATGGCCTCCAGGACCGCGTCCCGGTACCTCTCCTCGTTTCCGATGTCTCTCCAGCGGCCGTGTTCGGCCATGAACGCGCCGATGGTCCCGCCGTCGGCCATGAGGCTTTCGTAGGCGTCGATGCTGCTGTAGAACGTACCCGACGGGATGTATTCCAGGACCTTTTTTTCCAGGACCTGAATCCCGGTGAACGTATAGAGCCTTCCCCCGCTCCCGCCCGCTTCCCCCTTGCGTCGAAAGCTCCGTACCAGCCCCTGCTCGTCCACGAACACCGAATCGAACACCTCGCATCGGGTCAGGGCGACGGTGACCGGGTTGTTCCGTGCCAGATGGTATTCGTACGCCTCTTTGAAGTCGATGTCGGTGGCGATATCGCTGTTGACCACAAGGAAGGGCTCGTCGCCCCAGAAGTTCTCCACCTTTTTTATGGCCCCGCCTGCGCCCAGTATGACGGGCTCGCGGCTGACGAACACCGGCATGGGAAAGCTTTTTTTTGAAAGAAACGCCTCGATCTTGTCCGCCAAGTGGTGGACATTGACCACTGCGGCGTCGCAGCCCGCCCGTGCCAGGCTCTCCAGCGACATCTCCAGCGCGGTCTTTCCGCCCAGGGTGAACAGCGGCTTGGGGATCTTTTCCGTGTGTGGAAGAAGCCTCGTGCCGAGCCCGGCCGCCAGGATCATGGCCCTCATGGTCGCGGGCCTTTCTCGATTTCGCGCATCCCGATCACGCCAAAAGATCGAGATAGCGCTGGAGGATCTCGCTGTAATAGCCGATCTTTTCCTGGTCGTTGGCGTCCTTGATGCCGTTTGCGATGAAAAAGTCCATGGCGTTTACGAAATTGATCTTGGACAGGGACTCCGGATGCTCCACCAGTCTTTTCTTGTACATGCGACTGCCCTGGGACTGGATTTTTTTTAGACGGTCCTTGGGGTCCAGTTCCTTGGGCGGGTGGCGCATGTAGAAGTTGAGCACGATCCAGTAGGATTCGAAGAAGGTCTTGAGAAAGCTTGCGAACAGCTTGAGCTTGCGAAAGCCCGCCGACGTGATGTTGTACCGGTCGGGCAGCGACGGGTGGGGCATGATGATGGCTTCGTCGATGAATATCTTGATGGTCGTTCTGACGTAGTGCTCGCAGGTCTTGTCCACGTCCAGGGCGAACTCGTTTCTGAAGAAGTCCTGGAGAAACTTGTAGCCGTCGTGCAGATCCGCCGCGCAGAACTGGAACGCGTCCTTTTCCAGGATGGCCAGCGACGTGTACGCGGCGGGGATGAAAAAGGAGATGCTGTTGTTCTTGTAATAGTCCAGGTTGGGCCGCTTGTTTTCCACCAGGCGGTATTGGGTTTCCATGGCGGCGGACTCCGTCGCGCCGCCGTCGGCCTCGTCGCCCAGGATCGCGGGGGCGTCGGGCTTGATCTTTTCCACGAATTTGCGGTTGACATAGGCCTCCAGGGCCTGTTCCACGGCGTAGTCGCTCTCGTAGAGCAGCGTGTCGGCCAGGGACACCTTGTGGGCCATGAGATAGGTCATGTACAGATCCACCAGTTCGGTGAATTCTTTGTAGTCGAAATATTGCTTGGGCATGTTCAGAAGAGCGCTGGCCACCAGGGCGTGGGGGGTGACCACGGTGGCGCGGTCGATGCCGTTTAAAAGACGGTAGCCCAGTTCCCGCACCAGTGCGTTGTTCTCCTTGGAAGTCGCCGTCTGAAGGGACATGCCCTTTTCCCGAAGGGTCTCGTTCAGGGAGAAGGGTTCCTGGAATTTGAGATAGATCTTGCCGTAGCGTTTCTTGAGGAACCTGGGCGCGCGGATGAGCTGCCAGATGTTTTCGTCCTCCTTCTTGCCGCCCTCGATTTCGTGCAGGTACGCGCTCTCTTCGAGAATCTGGTCGTAGCCGATATAGATGGGCACGAAGATCAGGTCCTCGCAGGCGCCGTTTTTGTACGCCTCGATCAGGATGGACAAAAGCCCCAGCTTGGGCATGAGCAGCTTGCCGGTGCGGCTTCGTCCGCCCTCGATGAAAAACTCGATGTTGAAGCCCTCCTCCAGAAGCTTGTGGATGTATTCCTTGAACACACGGGAATAGAGCACCGCCCCTCTGAATGTCCGCCGGATGAAAAACGCGCCGCCGCCCCGGAAAAACGGCCCCAGGGGCCAGAACGACAGGTTCTTTCCCGCCGCGATCTGGGGGCAGGGCATGTTGTGGGTCCACAGCATGTACGAGAGCATCAGGTAGTCGATGTGGCTCTTGTGGCAGGGCACCAGGACCAGGGGGCCCTCCTGGGAGCGCGTGCGTATCCGGCTCATCACGTCGTAGTTGACCGTGATCCCCTCGAACATGAGCTTGAAGAACCCCCGGATCAGAAATTCCCCGAAACGGATGATGCCGATGCTCATGTCCGACGCGATCTCGTCGATGTAGCTCTCGGCTTTCCGGTAGACCTTGACCAGGGGGATGTCCCGCTTTTCCGCGTGCTGTTCCATGAACGCGCGCAGGCGCTTGCTGGTCAGGATGTTTTCCTTGAGTTCCGGAAGCGACTTCACCACCGGGCCGGTGATGCTCTGCCTGTGGCGGTTGGCCCGGTCGATGAGCGCGCGCCTGACGTTGACCGCCAGCTGCTTCAAGGACAGATCCTTGTTTTCGGGCCTCTTCAGGTACTCCTTGAGGTTGAGCGGCTCGGAGGTCTCCGTGAAAATCTTGTCCGGCTTCTTGAACAGCGCCACCACCCGCCTCAGGTTGCCCGGCGCGTTCTCCGGCCCGAAAAGAATGTCGATGAGCGTGGGCACCGACCGCGGGGGCCTCTTGGAAAAAAAGATCAGCTGCGGAATGATGTAGACCGGGCGGTCGATGGATTTCTGCATCTCGATCAGATACCGGATGGGGTCTGTCTTGGATTTGACGAAGCGCCGGTAGAACCCCTTGTATTCCACCAGGGACAAAAAGCCCGCCTCGCCGGCCAGCAGCTGTTCGCGCACGTATCCGCTGTCGTAGGGGTTCAGCCTCTTTCGGTGCTTGAACAGGTAGTGGACATGGGCCACGATCACCCGCAGGATTTTCTCCAGCGGCTGCAAGGAAACGAGCCGGTAATCCATGCCGATCTGGGGGAAGGGCAGCTTCTCCTGCTTGAATCGGGTGTAAAAGAACAGAAAATCGAAATAGCTCTTGCGCTGGGTGGCGTAGACCACCACGGCGTCTTCGGGAAGGTCCCGGATGGGAACGACCTGGTCCTTCTCGGTCCGGATGCCCTTGTAGAACAGCCTCAGAAACAGCGAACTCAGAAACCCGATGCGCCCGGGTATGTCGCAGAAAAAATGGTCGTTGGTGCCCTTCAGGAACCTTTCCAGCCAGCTCTGCTCAGGTTGCCGGCTTTCGGTTCGTTCGATTTTGTCCGGTTCGGTCATGTAAGTCCCCCGTGTAATTGAAAACTTTTTCCGTTTGTATCGGATTTGTATCGGATTTGTATCTGATGCGAACCCGCAGGTTCGTTTTTTTTGTTCGCCGTTATAGCGCTTTTCCCCACAAAATGGTAACGCTTTTTTATTTCAATCGGTCGCGGGTTCGTCAAGGTCGCGAATGCGGTTTTTCGAGGGCCGAAGCTTGGGAATGGAAGGTCCTTCGGCGCGCGGAAACGCGGGCGCAAGGGCTGGCGCGGCCCGAACGGGCGGCGTCTGCGCTCGACGGAAAAAAGGGAAAGAAAATTTAGGCTTGCGTAACTCGCATTGTTGTGCTATTGCCTCAAAACATTCGGACCGCCCGATTCGGCGGGATGGTTTATCCGAACGACGCGAACGGGCTTTTTTTCGATTCACGGTTTTCGAATCCGGGTTTGTTCGCATTGACGCAACTATTTATTCATGGTATTCCGGCGTCTCGAGGGAAGCGAGTTCCGGACCTTTAAACTTTGGAAATATTTTTGTTGGGAAAGTGTGGAACAAATCTATAAATTTCAGTTAAAGGAGGAAGAAGTTTTATGAAGACTTTAATAGGTGGGGCGGTAGGAGCTGTATTGGGTCTCATTGGCCTTTCCATTTGGTGGAAACCTTTTTTGCAGCTGTTGGCCGGCGCTATTCCGATCATGCTTCTGCTGGGCGGCGGCTTGGCCCTGTACCTGGGGTTTGACGAGTTGAAGGACACCTGGAAGAAAGACGAGCCCGTGGAAAACCCCAACAAGGATGAAGACGACGTCGAAAAATACAAGGCAGAGATCGACGACCTGAAAAAGGAACTCGAAACCCTCAAAGCCGAGAAAGCATAAAAAAAGCATATTCCCAGAGAATTTGAAAAGCCCCGGTCGTCAAGAACCGGGGCTTTTCGCGTTTTGGGAGGTCCGAGGTTTCGGTCGCCTATTCCGAATCCCGACTTCCGACCGGGTCCGACCGCTCCGGAGGCCTTGCGGTCTGAATCGGAATGGTTCGTCGCGGATTTGCGGGGGGGCGGAAAAGGTAGCCGGAGCTTCCAGCTCTGGTCACATATCGTGAATATGCCGCCGCTTTGAAACCAAGGCATGCCAGACCAGGATGGTCTGGTTACCATCGACATGCCTTTTCCCACAAATCCGCGATGAACCATCGGAATAACGGACGGGTCCGTGCCCTGCCTGGGCGTTGCCGCCGAAACCTCTCAACCGAGATAACGCCGCCTTCCCCCCAACGGTGCCAACGCAAGCCCGTCGTATGCCCGCCTCCCTTGCTGAAAGCGCAGAGCCATACCAGCCTGGGTCGAAGGCCCAGGATCACGAGTTGCTCGGAGGGCCACAGCCCTGAAAAACGACACGAGAAGAAGGCAGGACCAATGGGACAAATAGGACGAATAGCCGGCCGATTTTGCAACTATGGCGTGTTCCGTAAATCCCGATTCCCAAAATCATCCCTCCTATAATAAAGAGGTTCTTTTTTAGTATCAAGTATTATGGAACAAGCCATAAGCCCGCTTTCTCCGAAGCCGATAGCTGAAAAAATCGTCCCGACTATATGATTTTTGTCTGCTTATAACGGATTTGGGGGGGGGAAGGTCGGTTGGGTTGAGCGTCGTCAATTGTTGGGTTTCGCTACGGAATTCTATCAAACAAACAGTTAAGGCGCACGAAATGGTTGGCAAGTAAGCGAAACCCAACATGAAGCCCGCTCAACCCAACCTACGCATTGCCGCTTCCCCAAATCCGCTACAACCAGAAGGAGATGAAAACGGAGTCTAAAATTCATGAAAAGGGAAAATTTCCCGGATGCGCGCATTTCGCATGGCAAAGGGGATACTCGTGACGGTGCATTTAGATAGCTTGGTCACTGAGAATATAACAAAATTTCGGTCCTCAACTTCTTATACTCATCCATTTCCGCCTGCCATGACTTTTTCAATTCCCCGACCGGCGTGCCCGCTTCCAGAGCTAGGCGAACCGACGCGTCGCCTAAAATCAGATCCATGGGGCATTTTTCGAACTCGTATTCGTAGGGAGGAGATTTCCATTGGAAATCGTCCTTGTGGATGGAGAGGACGGCCTGCAAAAGAGCCAGGGATGTTTCGAAGGAGAGGAAATGCTCCGGTTCGGTCACGTGGATCTGGAACCCCCGGCAGGTTTGTCCCTGCCATTTGTTTGAGGTGGGTTCGAAGGCGACTTCTCGGAGAATGGCATCGCGCGGAAACTCCGGGCCGAGAAACCGGAGGATTCTTTCCGGGTCCATAAAAGGCGCGCCGAACATTTCGAACGGCTGTGTCGTGCCTCTGGCTTCGGAAACGTTGGTTCCCTCCCAGATCACCTGGCCGGGGTAGACGAGGGCCGATTCCGGGGTGGGGAGGTTGGGCGACGGGGCGATCCAGGAAAGGCCGGTGTCCTTGAAGAACATGCTCCTGCGCCATCCGGCCATGGGGACGATCTCGAGGTCGGCGCCGATGCCGAAGCGTTCGTTGAACAGTCGCGCCAGCTCGCCCATGGTGAGGCCGTGGCGCATGGGGATGGGGTGCAGTCCCACGAAGGAGGCGCAGTCGGGTTTGAGGACCGGGCCCTCCACAATCGTGCCGCCCACCGGGTTGGGGCGGTCCAGCACCAAAACCTTCTTTCCGAATTTTTTCGCGGCTTCGAGGCAATACGAAACGGTGGCCGCGAACGTGTAGACCCGCGTGCCCACGTCGATCAGATCGACGATCAGAAGGTCGATGGGGTCGAACATCTCGCGGGTGGGTTTCCGGGCTTCGCCGTAGAGGCTGAATACGGGGATTTTCAGCCGGGGGTCCAGCATGTGGCCGGACTCGACCATGTTGTCCTGCTTTTCGGCGTAGAAGCCGTGCTGGGGCGAATAAAGGGCCTTCAGGCGACCTGGCCAGAGCCTGTCGATCGCCGTTCTCGCGTGGACGAACTCCCGGTCCACGGAAGAGGGGTTGCACAATAGCCCGAGGCGCAGTTCCTCGAGATGTTCCGGGGGATTGTCCTTCAGATTTTCCAAGCCTGTCTTGACGATTTTCATAGTGCGTTCATAGCAGAAAACAACGCCATAGCGCAAGCGCCCTGCGATTCCGACAGCAATTCTAATTTTAGAGGCGATTCCATGCCGAGGAGATTGCAACGACCAAGGTATCCAGACCATCCTGGTCTGGTGAACCCACGGTAAAGGGGTATTTCCTGACGCGCCGAGCCAGACCAGGATGGTCTGTTTACCTTGAAGGCGCCAGAGACACCCAAAATTAGAATTGCTGTCATCTTTCCTTGACAAAAGAAAAAATTGATTTTAAGAACAACGGTTCAAGGATTTACGCGTTTTCTTGCATTTTCCTCTCGCAGGGGGTCGGCGGAACGCCGAGACAGCGGCGTTCGACAATCGCAAATCAAAAATGAAATCGTCGTAGGTCTCGCGTTCGTATTGAGTTTAAAAAAGACCTCAATCCCGAATTGGGCCTTTTTTGTCCCCGGATTCGGGATTTTCTTTTTGGCGGGTCGGAAAATTCATCGAGGGGATTTATCGAGGGGTTGCATGGAAATCAATTTGCAGGGAATCGTGATCATCGTCGGAAACTACGGCAGCGGCAAGACGGAAGTCGCGGTGAATCTGGCGATGGAGCGGAAGAAAGCGGGAGTGGAGGTCCGGATTGCGGACCTGGATCTGATAAACCCCTATTTTCGAACCCGGGAGGCCAAGCAGATTTTGGCCGACGCGGGAATCGAGGTGGTGATGCCGCCGCCGCAATATTTCCATGCGGACCTTCCCATTTTAAGCCCCGACGTGGCCGGGCTGATTCGAAATCCCGGACAGCTGGCGATTCTGGACGCCGGGGGAAACGACGCCGGGGCCACGGTCCTGGCCGCCTTGGCGGACGCGCTGAAAGGCCGGTCGCCCCGCATGCTGCAAGTGGTCAACCCGTACCGGCCTTTTACGGAAACGGTGGAGGGGTGCCTGAAAATCAAGGCGGAGATCGAGGCGGCGGCCAAGCTCAAGATCGACGGGATTGTGGGAAACGCCAACATGATGGACGAAACCGAGCTGGAGCATATCTACGAGGGCTACGAGTTCGTTTCCGATGTGGCCGAGGCGGCCGGAGCGGACCTGGAATTCGTGACTTGCCCGGTCGGGCTTTTGCCGTCGCTGGACAGGGGGCGAATCGGGTGTCCGGTGCTTGCTTTCGAAAGGCGGCTGACGTTCCCCTGGAAGAGGCCTTTGGCGAAGAAGAAGGTGATCGATCCGGCGGGGTAACCAGAGCTTCCAGCTCTGGTGTCGGGTGTCGGAAAAACCAGGCGGTTGCCAAGGCGAGACCAGACCAGGATGGTCTGGTTACCATGGTATCCCCGGCCGGAAGGCTCGGGGCGAGACAACGAGAAAAATCTGCGATCGTACGAACGAGTCCGACGAGAGGGCGAGGGTGCTTGCGGCGCGGAAGAAACGGAACATCGGGAGTTTTACAATGGCTTACAGGCATATCATTGACAGTGATCGGTGCAAGGGTTGCGGGCTGTGCGTGACCATCTGCCCCAAGAATGTCCTGGAGATTTCGGACAAGGTCAACGCCAAGGGATATTTTCCGGCGTACCAGGCGAGGCCGGAGGATTGCATTTTCTGCGCCAAGTGCTGCGTCATGTGTCCGGACGTGGCGATCACCATCATCGAAGAAGCGGAGAAATCGGCGGCGTAGCCGGACGCGGCGCATTCGAATTCGGAGGAACCAATGGGTAAGAAGGTATTAATGAAGGGAAACGAGGCGATCGGGGAGGCCGCGATCCGGGCCGGGTGCCTGAACTATTTCGCGTACCCGATCACGCCCCAGTCGGAAGTGGCGGAGTACTTGTCGCATCGCATGCCCGAGGTCGGGGGCGTGTTTTTGCAGGCCGAAAGCGAGGTGGCGGTCAGCTACATGATTTTCGGCGCGGCCGGCGCGGGCGAACGGGTGTTCACCACGTCGTCGAGCCCCGGCATCAGCCTCATGAGCGAGGGCATCAGCTACATCGCGGGCGCGCAGGTGCCGGCGGTGTTCGTAAACATCATGCGGGGCGGTCCCGGACTGGGCGGGATTCTTCCGTCCCAGGGAGACTATTTCCAGGCGGTCAAGGGCGGCGGCCACGGCGACTACCACATGCTGGTCATGGCCCCGGCCAGCGTCCAGGAAGCCGTGGAGATGGTGATGAAGGCCTTTCCCCTGGCGGAAAAGTACCGGTCGCCGGTGATCATCCTGGGCGACGGCCTGATCGGCCAGATGATGGAGCCCGTCCAGTTTCCCGACCATCTGAAGACCGAGCCCACCAACAAGGACGAATGGGCCAGCAACGGCATGGACACCAGAAAAAGCGACAAGCCCAACGTGGTCAAGTCCCTGTTTCTCGACCCCGACGCGCTCAACAACAACAACCTGGAACTCAAGGCCAAGTACGAGCGCATGAAGAAAGAGGACGTCCAGTATGAGCGGTACAACATGGAAGGCGACTACAAGGTGCTGATCGTCAGCTACGGCACCATGAGCCGCGTGTGCAAGACCGCCATCGACAACATGAAGGAAGACGGGCTCGAAGTGGGCATGATCCGGCCCCAGACCCTGTTTCCGTTCCCGGAGGTGGCGGTGTTCGAGGCCGCGTCCAAGGAATCGTGCAAGGCGGTGGTCAGTTTCGAGCTGAGCATGGGGCAGATGGTGGAGGACGTGCAGCGATGCGTCCAGGGCGTGCGGCCGGTCCACTGGTACGGCGAGTGCGGCGGCAACGTGCCCTCTCCGGAAAAGGTCATGGAAGTGGTCAAGCCGCTGGCCTGATAAGCCGGGCCGGAACTCGGACCGAAACACGGATTGGAATTCAGACCCGAATTCGGACCGGAATTCAGATAGGAGCGATACGTTTATGGGAAAGACATACAAGAAACCGGAGGCCCTTTCCGACGCGCACACCCATTATTGTCCGGGGTGCACCCACGGGGTCATACACCGTCTGATCGCGGAGGTGATCGACGAACTGGGGATTCGAGGCCGCACGGTGGGCATCGCCCCGGTGGGCTGCGCGGTGCTGGCCTACAACTATTTCACCTGCGACTTCCAGGAGGCCGCCCACGGAAGGGCGCCCGCCATGGCCACGGGCATCAAGCGGGTCCGTCCCGATCTGGTGGTATTCACGTACCAGGGCGACGGGGACCTGGCCAGCATCGGCATGGCGGAGATCATACACGCCGCCAACCGGGGGGAGAAGTTCACCACCATTTTCGTCAACAACGCGGTCTACGGCATGACCGGCGGCCAGATGGCCCCCACCACCATGCCCGGCCAGCACACCACCACGTCGCCTTTCGGAAGGGATGTCGCGGACGTGGGCATGCCCATCAAGATGGCCGAGCTTCTGGCGGCGCTTCAGACCCCGGGGTACATCACGCGCCAGACCGTGATCAAGCCCAAATACATCGTGAAGGCCAAGAAGGCCATCCGCAAAGCGTTCGATTACCAGCTGGAAAAGCGATGCTTCTCTTTTGTGGAAGTGGTGAGCACCTGTCCCACCAACTGGGGCATGACCCCGGACGAGGCCGTGAACTGGGCGGAGGACACCCTTCTGAAATATTACCAGCTGGGCGACCGCAAGACGCCGGAGGAACCGGAGGGAGGCGACGATGCAAAGTGAAGTCATGTTTGCGGGGTTCGGTGGACAGGGCATATTGATGAGCGGCAAACTGCTCGCCCACGCGGCCATGGAGGAAGGGCACGAGGTGATCTGGATACCTTCGTACGGTCCCGAGATGCGCGGTGGAACGGCCTACTGCATGGTCATCGTCGCCGACCGGCCCATCGGAAGCCCCATTGTCAGGAACCCGGCGCACCTGGTGGCGTTGAACCGCCCGTCGCTGGAAAAGTTCGCCCCTGTGGTCAAGCCCTCGGGCGTGGTTCTGATCAACACCTCCCTGATATCCATCGAGGCGGGCAGGGACGACGTGGACGTGATCAAAGTGCCGGTGACCGGTATCGCCAAGGACTTGGGTAGCGTGAGGTCGGCCAACATCGTGGCCCTGGGGGCGTTCGTGGCCAGAAGCAAGCTGGTCGGTTTCGACACCCTTCGCCATTGCGTGGAGGAGGAGTTCGAAAAAAAGCAGGCCTTTCTGCCCTTGAACCTCGCCGCGCTGGACGCCGGCAGGGACGCTGTGGAAAAGGTTCCCGCGTAGGCCCATGAAACCGCTTCTGATTGCCATCGACGGCCCTGCCGGGGCCGGAAAGACCACCGTAAGCCGCATGCTTGCCGAAAGGCTGGGCTATCGCTATCTGGACAGCGGCGCCTTGTATCGGGCCATCGCCCTGAAAGCGCTCGAAAACGGAATGACCGTCGAAAACGTTGATGACGAAAAAAGCCTAGAAGCCCTGTGCCGCGACCTGGATTTGCGTTTTGAAACCAGGGACGGGGGCACGCGGTTGATTTCCGGCGGCGACGATGTCACGGACCGCATTCGCACGCCCGAAGTCACGCAAATGGCCTCCGCCATTTCGGCAAAGCCGGTGGTCAGGGCCGCCCTTTTTCAATTGCAGAGGGATATCGGCTGCCAAAAGGGCGTGGTGGCGGAAGGCCGGGACATGGGGACCGTGGTGTTTCCGGACGCCGACGTGAAATTCTTTCTGGACGCTTCGGCCGACGCCAGGGCTTTGCGCCGGTTCGAGGAGATGAAGGGGAAAAGCTCGCTAACCCTGGAGCAGGTGCGCGAGCAGATGATCCAGCGGGATTCGGACGACGCCAGCCGCAGCCTTTCGCCCCTGAAGGCGGCGGACGACGCCGTGCGAATCGATTCGACCAGGTATTCCGCACGCCAGGTCGTCGAACAGATGCTTGCCTATGCGTTTTCAACGTTTGAAAAATAACGGTTGCATTTTGCGCGCCGTCTGATATAATCACGTGGTTAATTCGCTTGGAAAAAGCGAATAAAAAAAAGGCCAAGGGGGTATTTTTTTCAATGACAGACCAGGTTAAAGACGAATCAACTAATCAATTGAACAACCAGAACGAAGACGTGCAAGTGGCGGAGGACGCCGACAGCCAGGCTGCGGAGCAGGTTTCTGCGGAGACGGTCGAAGAGGTTTCCGCCGAAACGGTCGAAGAGGTTTCCGCCGAAACGGTCGAAGAGACTGCGGCGGAGACGGAAGCGGCTCAGGCCGAACCCATGGATGACGAACCCGATTCCATGGAGGCGGCGATGGGCGAAGACGGTTTCGACGAGGACCAGGGGATGCAGGATCTCGACGACGAACTCCTTGAGGGCGGCGAGAACATGGAAGCTCTCATGGACATGTACGAAGAGAGTTTCAAGCGGTTCCAGGAAGGCGAAGTCGTCACCGGAAAGATCATCTCCGTGGACAAGGATTTCGTGCTGGTGGATATCGGATACAAGTCCGAGGGGCAGATTCGAATTCGCGAGTTCATCGACGAAGACGGAAACATCTCCGCCAAGGTGGGCGATGCGGTCGAGGTGATGGTGGAATGGTGGGACGACGACGACGAGGTCGTCAATCTCTCCAAAGAAAAGGCCGCCAAGGTCAAGGTTTGGGAGGAGATCAAGAAGGCTTTCGATGAAAACGGCATCGTGGAAGGCGCCATCGAGAATCGCGTCAAGGGCGGGTTCTCGGTCGATATTGGCGTACAGGCGTTCCTGCCGGGTTCCCAGGCCGACTTGCGTCCGATTCGAAATCTGGACGAAATGGTGGGCCAGACCTTCAAGTTCAAGATCCTCAAATACAACCGCAAGCGCAGCAACATCGTCCTGTCCAGGAGGGTGATCCTGGAAGAGCAAAGGGAGAAGCAGCGGACCGAAACCCTATCGTCCATCACCGAAGGCAAGGTGGTGGAGGGCGTCGTCAAGAATATCACGGAATACGGCGTATTCGTGGATCTCGGCGGCGTGGACGGACTCCTTCATATCACGGACATCTCCTGGGGCAGGGTCAAGCACCCGTCGGAGCTTTTCGCGGTGGGCGACAGCATCACGGTCAAGATTCTCAACCTGGATCTGGAACGTGAGCGAGTCTCGCTGGGCATGAAGCAGCTCACGGAGGATCCGTGGGCGTCGGCCGCCGAAAAATACCCCGTAGGTTCCAAGATCGCCGGCAGAGTGGTCAGCCTTACGGACTACGGCGCTTTCGTGGAACTCGAGGAGGGTATCGAAGGCCTCATTCATGTATCGGAGATGTCTTGGACCCGCAAGATTCGCCATCCTTCCAAGGTCGTATCGGTCGGGGAAGAAGTGGACGCGGTCGTGCTGGACATCAAGCCGGAGAGCAGGCGAATTTCCCTTGGCATGAAACAGGTGGTGCCCAATCCTTGGGACGTAATCAGCGAAAAATACCCCGTTGGCACGACCATCGAAGGCAAGATCAAGAACATCACGGACTTCGGTCTTTTCATCGGCATCGACGAAGGGATCGACGGTCTGGTGCACATATCCGACGTATCCTGGACCAAGAGAATCAAGCATCCGTCCGAGCTGTTCAAGAAGGGCGACGTGGTCAGGGCGATCGTCCTGGACATCGACAAGGACAACGAGAGGTTCTCGCTGGGCATCAAGCAGCTGCAGTCCGACCCGTGGGAAACGGTGGGCGAGCGCTACGAGGTCGGCAAGGAGATCACGGGCACTGTGACCAACATCACCGACTTCGGCGTCTTCGTGGAGCTGGAAGAGGGAATCGAAGGCCTGGTACACGTTTCGGAGATCAGCAAGGAAAAGATCAAGACCCCTGTGGGCAGGTTCGAGATGGGAGACGTCATCACCGCCAAGGTGATGAACATCAACAGCGACGAAAGAAGAATCGGACTGTCCATCAAGCGTCTCGAGATCGAGGACGAGCAAGGTCTTCTCTCCGAATACGTCAATAACATGGGTCCGGCCACATCGACCTTCGGCGAAATTCTCAGGGAAAACCTGCAGGAAAAGATGAACGAAAAGTCATAGGCCTTGCCCCATTAGGGCGGGGTCTCGTTCATGGCATAGAATTCGGAAAGGCCGCTTCTTATGAAGCGGCCTTTTTTTTCTTTTATACAATATTACGATTCCCCGTTACCCAAGTTCTCGTCTTTCGCCGTTTGTCTTTTTTCGCTTTTTCTCATCGAGGCCTCCGCTCTTCCTCATTTTCTCGGCGCTTTGGGCCGGGAAAGAAAGAAAAAATGTCGGGAAATTTTACATTTTTCCGTTTGTTCAAATTTGTTTTGTAAGTGCCCGATATTATTGAGGTTTTTTTCAGTCCCGGAGAGCCGGACCCAGAGAGTTCGGAACAAAAACGACGGAAAATTTGACACTTTACCGCATTCCGGCAAACCATGGTCGAATCGGGAACCTATTCCGAGACGTCAAAGGCTATAGGGCTCCGGTTGTGTTTTTTTGTTTTTTTGGGGGAGTAGCTTGATTCTTGCATAGACTCTACGCTTCGCGGAACTGCTCCCGTGGCAATCAACGCGAAAAACGATTGGAATTGTTACCTGTGAAGGCCTGCGTGCAGACGTGTGATATACGCATTAAAGGAATCGAGATTGGGGGGAACTAACAGGGTTTACCCAAGGGGGGGGATAAGCCGCAATTTGTGGGACAAGACAAGGAGGGGGAGCATGAGAACATTTTTTGCCATTTTTTTCGGTGTTGCCGTCATTGCGGCAACGGCCGGGGTCGCGGGTGCATCGACCTATGAGTTCGAAGATATTATTGACACATGGGGAGCTTGGGATGCGACGCGAATAAAACAGGGAACGCCGTTGTCCTTTAGTCACGATCTGAATGACGATGTTGATTTCGCTGGCGGGGACTTTGTGACGGCGGCTTGGCTTGAGCTTGATTTTACGAACGATTTGACCGATTCCACTAAACTTTGGGGGGTGGTCAAATGGGATTTCGAAGAATATGCCACACTCGGTTTCGACGGAACAGGTTGGGTGAATCTGGGCGAAGTGGACAACGGGCAATACGATTTGGTACTGAACGTTGAATGGTTGAACGACGACGGCTTTTTGGATGTGGTGATAGACGTTTCCAATTATTTGGGCAACGCGACCGGATGGGTGGATCATTCCAGGGTTTACGGCCAGGCGCAGACGGCGCCTTCCCCTGAACCCGGAACAATTGTCCTGCTGGGAGGCTCCTGCCTTTTTGTCGCCGCCTACCATCGAATGAGGAGGAAAAAATGCGAGTCTTGAACAGTTTTCATACTGTGAAACGAAAAGGCGGGGTCGGTTTTCGACTCCGCCTTTTTGTTTTGGAGTGCGGCTATTCGAAGATTTCCACGTCGCCCTGTCCCTCCCTCAGCACTTCGGGTTCGTCGCCGATCAGGGAGATGACGCTTGAGGGGTCCCCGGCCACGGGGCCTCCGTCGATGACGGCGTCGAGCCGGTTGCCGAAGAAGTCGTGGATGAGGGAGGCGTCGTGGAACACCTCGCCGTCGGGGTCGGTGGCGCTGGTGGACAGGATGGGGTTTCCCAGTTCGTGAACCAGATCGACGCAGATCTGGTTGTTCGGCACGCGGATGCCCGCCGTCCTTCTTTTGGTCAGCATCATCTTGGGAACCAGCTTGGTGCCTTCCAGGACGAACGTGTAAGGACCCGGCAGGAGCCGTTTCATGGTTTTGTAGGCGTAGTTGGAGACCTTTGCGTAGTCGCTGATGTGTTTCAGGTCGGCGCAGATGAAACTGAACGGCTTGCTTTTGTGCCTTTGCTTGATCAGGTATATTTTCTCGATGGCCTTCTTGTTCATGATATCGCATCCGATTCCATAGAACGTGTCGGTCGGATAGGATATCACTCCGCCTCTTTCCAGTATATCGACCACCTGGCGGATGAGTCTCGGCTGGGGATTTATGGGGTTTATATTTATCAGCATAACTCTTTGTGGGCTCGATTTTCGGACGTTTCCGTTTCGTTGGCGACCGGTCCGCTCAAAAGATGACCGGTCAAAGGACTGCGATTCTATAGCCGAGTCGCGCCGATGTCAAGCAATCAAATTAGGGATTGATAAAGGTCTGCCGTTTTGTTATGCCGTTTGGAAAAACCGTCTTGTTCGGTCGGAGGTTTTTCAAATGGCGCTTGCCCTTGAAACCCATGACGGTTAAAATACGCTTTTTCTCGCATAAA
Source organism: Desulfobacterales bacterium (assembly GCA_963674505.2). GTDB lineage: Bacteria > Desulfobacterota > Desulfobacteria > Desulfobacterales > SKZT01. Next base: position 1,255,983 of record CAXXIG010000001.1, on the reverse strand, counting down.
ACGCAAACCAACATGCTTGGAGGATATGTATGATACAAATGCCCCTGGAGGAAGGGTATTCTTTCGACGACGTGATGCTTCTGCCGAACTATTCGGACGTTCTTCCCAAGGATGTGAACGTCAAGACCCGGTTGACGAGAAACATCAATTTGAACATCCCTCTGGTGAGCGCGGCCATGGACACGGTGACCGAAGCTCGCACGGCCATCACCATGGCGCGGATGGGCGGTATAGGCTTCATTCACCGGAACATGAGCGTCCAGAGCCAGGCCATGGAAGTGGACCAGGTGAAAAAGTCGGAGAGCGGGATGATCATCGATCCGGTGACCATCCACCCGGAGCAGTCGGTGGAGGAGGTGTTGAAGCTGATGGAGAAATACCGGATTTCGGGTCTTCCGGTGACCAAGGGCGACCAGCTCGTGGGCATCGTCACCAACCGGGACTTGCGGTTCGAGACGAACATGCATAAAAAGGTCGCCGAAGTGATGACCGGCAAGAACCTGGTCACGGTCCGGGAGGGGATCGCCCTGGAGGATTCCAAGAAGCTGCTTCACGAACACCGTATCGAAAAGCTGCTGGTGGTGGACGCCGACGGGCATTTGACGGGCATGATCACCATCAAGGACATCGAAAAGGTGAAAAAGTATCCCGATTCGTGCAAGGACGCTATGGGCCGGCTGCGGGTCGGCGGCGCGATCGGCGTGGGCGAGGACATGATGGAAAGGACCGAGGCGCTTTTGAAGGCGGGCGCCGACGTCATCCTGATCGACACGTCCCACGGCCATACCAAAAACGTTCTGAACGCGGTGGAAAAGATCAAGCAGACGTTTTCCAAGGTGGAGCTGATCGCGGGCAACGTGGCCACGGCCAAGGGCGCAGAGGACCTGATCGCCGCAGGCGTGGACGCGGTGAAGGTCGGAATCGGACCGGGATCCATCTGCACGACTCGCATCGTGGCGGGAGTGGGCGTGCCGCAGGTGACGGCGATCATGAATTGCCGTTCGGCCACCGCCAAGGCGGGCGTGCCTCTGATCGCCGACGGCGGGGTAAAGTTTTCCGGCGACCTCACCAAGGCTGTCGGCGCGGGCGCGCATTCGATCATGATCGGCGGCCTGTTCGCCGGAACGGAGGAAAGCCCGGGGGAGACCATCTTTTTCCAGGGCAGAAGCTACAAGGTGTACCGGGGCATGGGGTCGCTGGAGGCGATGCAGCAGGGAAGCAGGGACAGGTACTACCAAGGCGACCAGAGCGAGGACGCCGACAAGCTTGTCCCCGAGGGCATCGTGGGAAGAGTGCCCTACCGGGGGACGTTGTCGTCCAGCGTCTACCAGCTCATCGGCGGCCTCAAGGCGGGCATGGGCTACGTGGGAGCGAGCACTCTCGACGAGCTGCGGGAGAAGGCCCGGTTCATGAGAATCTCCGCCGCCGGCTTGCGGGAAAGCCATGTCCACGACGTCATTATCACCAAGGAAGCCCCCAACTATCGACTGGATTGAGGAAGCCATGACCGATTCGGATTTCGTGCACCTCCATGTGCATACGCAGTACAGTCTTCTGGACGGCGCCATCCGGCTCGACCGTCTCATGGACCGATGCAAGCAGTTCGGCATGCATTCGGTGGCCATCACCGACCACGGCACCATGTTCGGCGTGGTGGAGTTCTACAAGGCGGCCAAGGGCGCGGACATCAAGCCCATCATCGGATGCGAATGCTACGTCGCGCCCCGGCGTCTTACGGACAAGACCCCCTTGGACAAGGCGGGGATGTCCCACCTGGTCCTTCTGGCGGAAAACCAGGAGGGATACAAGAACCTGTGCAAGCTCGCGAGCATCGCGCAGCTGGAAGGATTTTACTACAAGCCCCGGATCGACAAGGAGGTCCTGAGAAAGCACAAGGATGGCCTCATAGCCCTTTCCGCCTGTCTTCACGGGGACGTGGCCATGCAGCTGAAGGACGGGCGGATGGAAAAGGCCGAGGAGGCCGCGATTTTCTACCGCGACCTTTTCGGAGAAGGCAATTATTTCCTGGAGGTCCAGAACAACGGCATCGACATCCAGGAGAAGGTCAACGAGGGCCTGAAGGAATTGAGCGGCCGCCTTTCCATCCCCCTGGTCGCCAGCAACGACTGCCACTATTTGGACAGGGAGGACGTGCGCGCCCACGACGTTTTGCTGTGCATCCAGACCGGAAAGACCGTCAACGACGACAACCGCCTCAAGTTCCGCACCGACCAGCTCTATTTCAAGTCCAAGGAGGAGATGTGCGAATACTTCGTCGATTATCCCGGCGCGACGGATAACACGGTCAAAATCGCGGAGCGCTGCCACGTGGAGTTCGATTTCGGCACGTACCACTTTCCCCAGTTCGAGACCCCGCCCGGGGAAACCCCCGAATCCCTGTTCGAAAAGGAGGTTTGGAAAGGCTTCGAGCGGATCATGGCCAAGGTGAGAAGGAAACGTCCGGACGCCGACGAGAATGCCTACAGGGAGCGTCTGGAATACGAAATCTCGGTCATCAAGGAAATGGGTTTTCCCGGCTATTTCCTGATCGTGGCGGATTTCATACGGTACGGGAAGGAAAACGGCATCCCGGTGGGGCCGGGGCGCGGTTCCGCCGCAGGCAGCCTGGTGGCCTACTGCCTGAGTATCACCGACCTGGATCCACTGGAGTTCGATCTGATTTTCGAACGTTTCCTGAACCCCTCCCGAATCAGCATGCCGGATATCGACGTGGACTTCTGCATCAACGGCCGGGAGGAGGTCTTCAAATACGTGGTGGAAAAGTACGGCGGGGGCGACTACGTGGCGCAGATCATCACGTACGGAAAGCTCAAGACCCGCGCTGTGATCCGGGACGTGGGCAGGGCGCTGGGGATTGCCTTGAAGGAGGTGGACGCCATCGCGAAGCTGGTTCCCGACAAGCTGGGAATCAGTCTGGACGACGCCTTGAAGGAGGAGCCCAAGCTGGCGAAGCTCATGGAGGAGCGCCCGGACGTGGACGAGCTGATCCAGATTTGCCGCGTGCTCGAGGGGCTTCCCCGCCACGCATCCACCCACGCCGCCGGAGTGGTCATCGGCGACAAGCCCCTGGTGGAGTATCTTCCGTTGTTTCGGGGAAAGAAGGGCGAGGTTGTTACCCAGTTCGACATGAAGATCGTGGAGAAGATCGGCCTGGTCAAGTTCGATTTTCTGGGGCTCCGGAACCTGACGGTCATCGCCGAAGCGTTGAAGCTGATCGAAAGCCAGGGGCTGGCGCCGCCGGACCTGGCGGACCTGGACATGGACGACGCAGCCACGTACGAACTGCTTGCCAAGGGGGACACCACGGGCGTGTTCCAGCTGGAAAGCTCCGGCATGAAGGACCTTCTGGTGCGGATGAAGCCCGCGTGCTTTCCCGACGTCATCGCCCTGGTGGCGCTGTACCGCCCCGGTCCGCTGGACAGCGGCATGGTGGACCAGTTCGTGGAGAGAAAGCACGGAAGGCAGGGGGTCGAATACCTGGTGCCCCAGCTGGAGCCCATTCTCAAGGAGACCTACGGGGTCATCGCATACCAGGAGCAGGTCATGAGGATCGCCGGCGATCTGGCCGACTACACCATGGCCGAGGCCGACGGTCTCAGGAAGGCGATGGGAAAGAAGATCGCGGAAAAAATGGCGGAGCACCGCGGCCTTTTCATGGCGGGCGCCGAGAAAAACAAGATTCCCGAGGACAAGGCCAAGAATATCTACGACCTGATGGAGACGTTCGGCCGGTACGGGTTCAACAAGTCCCACAGCGCGGCCTACGCCCTGATCGCCTACCAGACGGCCTATCTCAAGGCCCATTACCCCGTGGCGTTCATGGCTGCGCTTCTGACCTGCGAAATGAATTCCCTCGAAGGCGTGGTGAAATTCATCGCGGAGTGCAAGAGCCACTCCATCGAAGTGCTTCCGCCGGACGTCAACGAGAGCATGAAGGCCTTCACCGTGTCCGACGGCAAGATCCGGTTCGGTCTTCTGGCGGTCAAGAACGTGGGGGAGGGGGCCATCGAGGCCATCGTGGAAGCCCGGCGGGAGGGAGGACGGTTCGAGTCCCTGTTCGATTTCTGCCAGCGCGTGGACTTGAGAAAGGTCAACAAGCGCGTCATGGAGGCTTTGATCCATTGCGGCGCGTTCGATTCCACGGGCGGGCGCAGGTCGCAGATGACGGCGGTGCTGGAGGAGGCCCTCGATTTCGGGCAGCGGGTGCAAAAGGAGCGATCCGATCCGCAGCTGGGATTGTTCGACATGGGGGGCGGCAAGGACATCTCCATGATCAACGCTCCGACCATGCCCAACCTGGCCGAGTGGGACCGCAGGGAACTTCTCGCTTACGAAAAGGACTCCCTGGGGTTTTACATTAGCGGCTATCCCCTGGAGGGATACGAAGACATCATGGAGAAGTTCGCCAATGCCGACACGCTGACCATTCAGGAGATGGCGGACAAGAGCGGCGTGCGGATCGGCGGCCTGGTGAAGGGCGTCAAGGTGATCCGGACCAAGAAGGGCGATCCCATGGCCTTCGTGTCCGTGGAGGACATGCACGCGACCGTGGAGGTCGTGGTATTTTCCTCCGTCTATGTGGAGACGAGCCATTTGCTCGAAGACGACAATCCCGTGCTGATCCAGGGGCGGGTCCAGAATGACGAAAAGGGGGTCAAGATCATTGCCGATTCGTTGATTCGAATGGAAGACGCGGAAGAGACATGGACGGCCAACGTGCATGTGAACCTGGACTTGGCACTGATCGAGAAGCGGCATTTGGAGCGTCTTTACGAGGTTTTGAAGAAAAACGCCGGGTCGTGCAAGGCATTGCTGCATCTGCGGGACCCCGGAAGGTACGACACCGTGGTGGCGCTTCCCGACCGGCTGAAGGTCAAGGCGGGCGTCGCCTTGACCAGGGACGTGAAGGCCATTTTCGGCTACAACCCGATCGAGACGGTTTGTTCGGAGGTCTCTTGCAACTCGATGCGGCTGGATTCCAGAAGATACGGGAGAAAGGGTGGAAACGGACATGCGAAATGAGGAACTCAAGGTGTACCCGGTCCTTCTGGCCGGGGGGACGGGGACCCGGCTGTGGCCGGTGTCCCGCATGCTGTATCCCAAGCAGCTGATCAAGTTCATCGGCGAGGATTCGCTGATCCAGGCCACTGCCAAAAGGCTTTCTCCGGCCTTGGATTTGGACAATGTGCGGGTGGTGTGCGGAAACGATCATTACCATGAAATCGCCAGGCACTTGGAGGAGATCGGGATCGCACCCGCAGGAAGGGTCCTGCGGGAACCCTGCGGAAGAAACACCGCGCCCGCCATCCTGCTGGCCGTGTTGCACGTGCTGGAAAAGGAACAGGACGCGGTCGTGTGCGTCTTTCCCGCCGACCATGTCATCGGCGACGTGGAGGAGTTCCACAGAAAGCTTGCTTCGGCCATACGGCTGGCCGAAAGCGGGCTGATCGTCACTTTCGGAATCAAACCCCATTATCCGGAAACCGGGTACGGCTATATCGAAGGGGAGGGCGACTTGGAGGAGGACGCCCTGAAAGTGAAGAAATTTCGGGAGAAACCCGACAGGAATACCGCCGAAAAATACCTGGAGGCAGGAAATTTCTTCTGGAACAGCGGCATGTTCGTGTTCAAGGCGTCCGTGATGAAAGAGGAGTTCCGAGTGCTCGCCCCCGAAATCTGGGAAGGCATGGGGGACATGGTGGCAAGGGGGGAAGGCGTCTTGCTGGAGGACTATTCTCGGCTGCCCAACACCTCCATCGACTATGCCATCATGGAAAAGACCGACAAGGCCGCGCTTCTTCCCTCGGACTTCGGCTGGAGCGACATCGGTTCCTGGAAGTCCCTGTACGACTTTCTGCCCAAGGACGAAAACGGCAATGTGATCGACGGCGACGTGATGGCGGAAAACACTTCGGGCTGCTTCATCATGGGGCGCGAGCGCCTCGTCGCGGCCAACTGCATTGAAAACCTGGTCATCGTCGATACGCCCGATTCGGTTTTCGTTTCCGACTTGGACCGCAGCAAGGACGCCAAGGTTTTCGTGGAAAAGCTGAAGAAGAGCAATCGCAGAGAGCACAGGGACAACAACGAACAGTTTTATCCCTGGGGATCGCGCGCAACCCTGGAGGCCCGGGCGGGACGGGAAGTGTCCCGGGTGAGCGTTCGTTCCGGCGCACGTGCGGCTTTTTCCGCCGCTGCCGATTCCATCCAGCATGTTGTGGTCGTCGAGGGCGAAGGCTTGCTTCTGTCGAATGGCCAAAGAAATCGGCTGGCGCCGGGCGACTACTTCGATCTGGACCGCGAAAAGGAAACCGTTCTCGAAAATTCCGGCGCGGCCGCTCTGGTTTTTTTTCATGTCCGGTTGCTCAGAGGCTTGAAATAAAAACTTGATTTTTTTTTCCTGCTGAAATAAAAAATGGAAAAGTACGCCGTTGGCCAGGTGCTTTTTTTTAGGAAAACGACATTCAATACGACGAAACGAGTCGAGATGGAACCCGGACAATCATCGAGAAAAAGACGCCGCCCCACGTTGCCGCAGCCTCTTATCCTTCGAACACACCGCTCCTTGCCTCCTTGCGTAACAAAGAGACATCGCCGGGCGCCACGGGAAAAAAGGACCATCGTCCCTTCACGCCAATATTATTCCATTCGCTTCCCCATGGCGGTCGCTGCCGTGGATGGTTGCGGAAAAAAATGGGGGAGGAATTTTTCATGAAAACAAAACTTGTTGGCACGATATGTTTTTTCACCAGTTGCCTGATTGGTATGGCGCTGTTATTGCCATTGGAGGGCGGCTTGGCGTTCGCTTCTGACAATGAGAGCGTCGTCGCTGCGGCTGCCTTGCCGGATGCAGACGGAGAAATTATGGGAAATATAGGCGATACGGTTTGGTACGACCTGAACGCCAATGCCATGCAGGATGTCGGCGAACCGGGTATTCCCAATGCCACACTCAGGCTTTACAACGAGGGACTGGACGGAATAAACGGTACGGCCGACGACTTCATCGTGGATGAAGTCAACACAAACGAAGACGGAATCTATTGGTTCGGGGGTGTGCCCGCCGGAGTTTATTACGTAGTGGTAATAAACGTTCCAGGCAACTTAGTCCCATCGCCGGGCATGTCCTACACCTCCCGCCTGGTGACTCTGCCGGTTGCCCAGAATACGCCGCCGTACAACACTGTCAGCGATATCGATTTCGGATTTGTCGAAGGGGGGGGGGCTGGGGCTGACCAAGGCGATGATTCGTCTCGCATAGTGGCGGATCTCGGAAACACCAAGAAAAGCGTCAGGGACTTGGACGGCGGGGACCTGCTGGAGGGCGACATCTTGGAATACACGGTGGTTATATACAATTCGGGGCCTGTAGAGGCTATGGATACGGTCTACTTCGATACGCCGGATGAAAATACTACCATAATACCCGGGTCCGTAACCACTTCACGGGGCAGTACGGTCGAAGGCAACGACAAATGGGATACGAGAATTAAGGTGAAAACCGGCGACATCTATTCGGGAAAATCGGTGACGATCATATACAGAACACGAGTCGAGGAAGGAACCCCCGACGGCACCATGATAATAAATCAGGGAATCGTCGGGTGCCGCAATGCGCTGTCCGAACCCACTGATTTTCCCGACACCGAGGCGCGAAACGACCCGACCGTTATCGGACCGGTGGTTGTCCCCGAAACTCCAGAGCCGCCGGAGTCCGAACTGGTTTCCACCAAGATCGGCATCGATGTCAACGGAGGCAGGGTCAAGGCTGGCGACGAAATTTGCTACGAGGTCCACATTGTCAATTGGGGACCCGATCCCGCAAGCAACCTGATCTTTTCGGACAGCGTTCCTATAAACACTTCCTATGTGGCCGGCAGCCTGGCATCCTCCAGGGGCGAGGTCAACGAAGGCCCTCCGTTGCTGGTGAATATCGGCGACCTGGAAGTCGATTCGACGGTGGTGATAACCTACAACGTGGTGATCGATCCGGAGACGGTCGTCGGCACTGTCATAACGAACCAGGGCGTTATCAACGGCGACTACGACCTCAGCGGCGTCACAGACGATCCTTCTTCCCCCGGCATCGACGAACCCACCCGGATTATCGTCCAGGGAGATCCGAACCTGGAAGTCTACAAGTCCGCCAAAGATGTCAACGGCGGTGAACCCGCGCCCGGAGACATTCTCGAGTACACCCTTCGCACCACAAACGCAGGGGATGACGACGCGACAGACGTGGTTCTGTATGACACTCCGAGCACTCTGGTGTCCCTGGTTCCCGGTAGCGTCACGACTGATGCGGGGACGGTGGTTAGGGGCAACAATCCCGACGACGAGTCCGTGGAGGTGAACATCGGGGAAATCGCCCCCGGAGCTACCGTGACAGTGGTATACCGGGCGCAGATCTCGTTGGCCGCCCAGGACGGCGACAAGATTATCAACCAGGGTGTGGTAGCCTCCAACGAGCTTCCCGACGAACCCAGCGACGATCCAGACACGGAAACTCCCAATGACCCGACTGTCGTTACGGTTGTGGTAAGGCACTTGGCGGCGCCCGAAGCGTACATGACCGTCGACGGGGACCGTCCGACCATCCGGTGGGAAATGGCATGGATTAACCAGGAGCCGTTCGACCCGGTCCTTGTCCAGGTGTACGGCCCCGTGCCGGATGGCACATCCTACGTGGAAGGCAGCCTGGAGGTGTCCGACGGCGCGGCCTACTACGACGAGCAGAACAATCGAATCGTTTGGGACGGGACCCTTGCCGAAAACGGAGGCCAGGTCGTGATCTCTTACGAAACCACGGTTTCGGAGACCGTCTACAGGGTGGAAAACCAGGGCTTCGGTCTTTGGGACGAAGACGGCGACGGCATCGTAAACGAGGAGCCCGTTGTCCTGACCGACGATCCTAACACCCCGGAGATCGACGATCCCACGGTTTGGTACGAATCCGCCCATGCTCCGGAAGCCTACATGACCGTCGAAGGGGATCGTCCGACCCTTCGGTGGGAGATGCTGTGGGAAAACCAGGAGCCGGCGAGGCCGGTTCTTGCCAGGGTGCATGGTCCGGTTCCTGACGATACCGTCTATGTTCCGGGCAGCCTGAAAGTGTCCGGCGGCGCGGCCTACTACGACGAGCAAAACAATCGCATCGTGTGGGACGGTATCATTCCGACAGGAACAAATAATGTCGCGATCTCCTATGAGACCACCGTTTCCGAGACCGTCGACGAAGTCGCAAACCAGGGATACGGTGTCTGGGACGAAAACGGAAACGGCAGCGTGGAAGACGAGATCGCCAAGGGCGGGTTCGTTGTCCTGACCGACGATCCCGACACCCCGGAAATCGACGACCCCACGGTTTGGTACGCTCCCTTTCTTGCTCCGGAAGCCTATAAGACCGTTTACGAAGACAACTATGTCCTTTACTGGGAGCTTCGGTGGGTGAACGACGGCAACTTGGCGCCAGTGGCGGTGCACGTGGAAGATGTGCTTCCGGCAAACACGCCTTATATCGCCGGCAGCCTGGAGGCGTCCTCCGGCGTAGCATCCTACGACAAGGCGGAAAACAAGATCGTTTGGGACGGCGAAATTCCGGGAAGCGGCGGGGAAGTCACCATCGCGTTCCGGACTTCTACCAGGCCGACCACCATGCAGGCGGTGAACCAAGGCTACGGCTACTATGACGCTGGCCGCGACGGAGACTGGCAGGACGACGCCGAAGGAGGCCAGGACCCGGTCCTGACCGACGATCCGGATACGCCCGAAGTGGACGACCCGACGGTCTGGGACGCGCCGCCTTGCACCGAATGTGGACCTTTCAAACCTTTCTAAAGGAGGTGGGGATAAAAATGAATCTTCCAAAAAGATTTCTGACGGTTTCTCTGATCGTGGCCCTGGCGTTCGGCTTCGCATTTTTGTCCGATGCCGTTGCGGCCCAAAACCCGGTTCTCGTTTTGGCCGATGTTTCCGGTACGATGCGCGACAGCATGGCCATCGACCCTGCGGCAGGCATGGGCGAGGACGGAAAGGTCGTCAAGTCGGAAGCCATGAAGGAACTTCTATTGCGGCTTTCCGCCGAAATGTCCTCGCTTCCCTGCCAATTCGGAATTTACGAGGTCCGCTATATCGGCGGAAACAAGGCGAGGTATCGACCATTATTGGCCCTGGGAAAATATGAAACAACGGCTGTTACGGCGAAAATCCGGAATGACTTTAAGACCGATTTCCCCGTCTTCAACCGGCGGACCCCCCTGGCCGATGCCCTGAGGCAGCTGGACGAAAACGAACTGCAAGACATGGATGGCCGAATCACCGTGGTCTATGTCTCCGACGGCTGCGAGACGTACTACGATCTGGAAGAAGATCTGGAGGCAAGCCAAGGCGCGGGGGCTTCCGATGACGACAGGGTTCGGGGCCTGGTGACCGAGACCAGGCGGCTGAAGCAAAAATACGGAGACGAGTTCGCGGTCTTCGCTGTTCATCTGGGACGGGAGGACGAAGGCTCCGCAGAATCCCGGGAACGTTTGAAGCAGGCTGCGGCCATGGGCGGCGGCGGTTTCTATTCCGGAAGACAACTGCTGGAAGCCGGAGGATCCCTGGCGCAATTTGCCGAGGCGGTATGCCAGGCGCCCGAAACCGAACCGACCGCCGCGCCCCCTGCCGCGTTCGTACCTTCCGGCGCTCGGGAGGAGCCCCTGTCGCTTCAAAACATCTACTTCGAGTTCGACAAGTCCCGAATTACTCCTGAAGCGGAAGCGGTGTTGAAGAACAACGCTAGGTGGATGATGGAAAACCCCTCCGCCATGGTGACCGTGGAGGGGCATTGCGACGAAAGAGGCACCGACGAATACAACATCGCCCTGGGAGAACGGCGCGCCCAAAGCGCGAAGCAATATCTCATAAGGCTCGGCATCGATCCAACCCGGTTCGAAACCGTCAGCTACGGGGAGGAAAAACCCGCCGATCCTCGCCACAACGAGGAGGCTTGGGCCAAGAACAGAAGGGCTGTCTTCGTTCCCGGCACGATGTAGCGACGAGGCGCCGGTTTTTCGGCAATCGGAAATAAAAATCCAGGCCCTTCGACCTTCGGCGCGCGCGTCTTTTTCGGATGGACTGCCAAAAACGCTTCCGGCCGAAGGGCATGAATCAAAGAATAAGGGGTGGAAGAATGATCGGGATGATCGGATCGTATCGAAAGAATTGGGGGCGTTGGTTGCTGGTCGTGCTTGCGGTGCTGTGCATGCCGCCGTTGGCCGCAGCCGAGGACAACATCGGGTTCTACGGCATGAAAGGTTATGCCTTCACCTATTCGCCTTTGGTTTCCGACGGTTTGCATTTCCAGACCGGCGGCATGTACCACATTTACCACGAACACAATCTCGAAGGGCGCGACGGCTACATCTGGGACGTGCCGATGAGCTTCACGTACGGCGATGGCGACTGGTGGGAAGTGTCTGTCGCGTCCCACTGGGAATATTGGAAAAACACCGACTACGACGTGGACGAAGAGGGGTTCGGAGACATCTTTGTCGGCGGCAAGCTGCGACTGCTGGGCCAGGAGCGCGGGGGACCGCCCCTCGATGTGAGCATCATGCCCTTCGTCCTTTTCGGGACCGGGGGAAGAGACGATTCCATCGGGGACCTGTACCATTTCAATCCCACGGATTCCAGCGACCACGTCTACGGATTGAACGCCCTGTTCGGCCGTAGATGGGATCGGGTCTATCTCTCTTTCAACGTCGGCATGAACTACATGGACACCGACCTGGACCACATCAAATCCACGACCTTTTTCCTGGGGCTGGCAGCCGAGTACCAGATCGCGGAGTCCTGGTCGGCCTATGTCGAATTCATCAACATGCAGAACCGAAATGAGCTGCAACCCGGACCCTATTCGCGCGACTACGACTACGACGTGGACGACGACATCAGGGAACTGGGCGCCGGGGTGGTATGGCTGCTCGACAAATGGGCGTTCAAGCTGCATGCAGGGGCTGGCTTTACGGATACGTCCCCGGACTTCCGCGGTTCCTTGCTGATCAACCGGCTTTTATTTTACTGATTCAAGGCTGGAATTCGAAAAACATTTCGGTTCATCGTGGATTGGTGGGGGGGGAAAAGGCAAACAGAGCTTCCAGCTCTGGTCCCATATCGTGAATATGGCGTCGATTTGAAGCCAAGGCAAGCCAGACCAGGATGGTCTGGTTACCATCGATATGCCTTTTCCCATAAATCCGCGACGAACCAGCATTTCTTTTGGCAAGGGGAATCGACCTGGGCCGATTCCTCTTGTCCCTGCCAAATCGCGCACGCCGACGTGACATGAAGCCGTTCATGCGAGGGGCCAAACGGACCAAATGGAATGTATGGACGCTGCAGAAAGAGTGCGTGCCTGGGGTGATGAAAATGCTCCCTGTTTAGCCGCAGCAATTCCGCTGGGTTTTATTCCGCCCAAGCTATCGCTTGGCCTGGTTCGGGAGCGTAGGGTGGGTGGGTTGAAACCCTGGCGAACGGGGCTGGTTCAAAGCTTGTTAACGCCCGCGCCCTTCGAGCTTGTACGGAGTCCAACCCACCATTTCCCGAGCCGCCTCGATGTCATTCGTTCGAAGAAGCGACGAACTGGCGCGGAAAATGGTGGGTTGGACTCCGTGCAGGATTGTCGGCCATCCATTTCAAGAGATGTTGAATTGGCGAAAACGCCAGGGGATCGACCCACCCACCCTACGATCCCGAACCAGCCCGTGCGGATTGCCGCGAACGGGAACAAATCCCGGCAGAAAAAAATCTCCCGAAATTGGATGATTTTCATCACCCAAGTGTGTGCTCGTCGTTGATTCGAAGATTCAGAGCAACCATGATAGTCCCTTGACAATCGGCGCAAAGTATACAAAATTTTCGGGCTTGGTTTTAACTTCGGCCGGTTTTCATCCAACAGTTTCGGTCGTCGCCTGGATTCCAGGTCTAAAGCAGGCTCCGCCAGGAATGACGGAGTTGGTTGGCTGACGTTATAACCAAAACCGAGTTTTTCACGCAAACGGCCGAAATAGAAACCACGCCCCCAGGGAAACATCGGTGCCTGTTTTCCGCGAATACGCAGGGAGGTTTCCCATAGCTTCGACCGGGGCGGGCGGCGATACGGGGAGGCGCCGTCGTTCTTACGAACCTTCTTGGAAAAAAATCGAGGTGAAAAAATGAAAGAGTATACCGTATCGTTTCTACCTTATAATAAAGAGATTCGCGTACCCGAAGGAGAGGTCCTTCTGAGAGCCGCGCTGGAAGCGGGAGCGCATGTGAACGCCTCCTGCGGCGGCGGCGGCGTGTGCGGAAAATGCAGGGTCATTGTCGAGGAGGGGCAGGTCGAAGGCGGCGTCACGGAGAAGCTGAGCGCCGAAGACCGGAAGAAGGGATATCGTCTGGCGTGCCAGTCGAAGGTCGTAAGCGATCTGGTGGTCCGCGTTCCCGTGGAATCGACCATGGACTCCCGGGTCCTCGACAGTGTCGCCACGCCCAGAAGGACCGCGCGCATCACCGAAATGAACCTCGACGACCTCAAGGAACAGGGGCTCTTCATTCCCCCCGTGGAGAAAAAATACCTGGAGCTTCCACCGCCCGACGCCGAAGACCACTTGCCCGACGTCACCCGGCTCGTGAGCTTTCTGAAACTGCAACACGACGAACACCGCCTGGTCGTGGAACTTCCCGTCATACGCAAACTCCCCGATATCCTCAGAAACGACGGATTCAAGATCACGGCCACGCTCGCAAGACCCGTCCAGAAAGGCCGCAAGACCCGCATTATCAACGTCCAGCCCGGAGACACCACGGACAGAAACTACGGCATTGCGGTGGACGTGGGAACCACCACCGTATACGCGCAACTTCTGAACCTCTCGACCGGAGAGGTGATGGCGCAGTTCGGGGAGTTCAACGGCCAGATCAGCTACGGCGAGGACGTCATCAGCCGCATCATGTACGCCGAAAAACCCGGCGGGCTCGCAAAGATCAGCGAGGTGGTCGTTGGGACTATCAATTCTCTGATCGCCAAGCTGGTCAAGAAATCGAAGGTCGAAGTCGATGAAATTTCCTCCATCACTCTTGCAGGCAACACCACCATGACCCAATTGTTGCTCAAGATCAACCCGACCTATATTCGTCGTTCCCCATACGTGCCCGCTTCCACTCTCTATCCGCCGATCAACGCGGCCTCCCTGGGAATCGCGCTGGGAGACCACGTGGACGCTCTCTTTTATCCAGCCGTCTCCAGCTACGTGGGCGGCGACATCGTCGCGGGCGTCATGGGCTCGGGCCTGTACCGCTCCGACAAGCTGACCCTGTTCGTGGACATCGGGACCAACGCCGAAATCGTGGTCGGAAACAAGGACTGGTTCGCCTGCGCCGCCTGTTCCGCAGGCCCTGCCTTCGAAGGCGGAGGCATTCAGTTCGGCATGCGCGCGGCGCCCGGGGCCATCGAAGACTTCTCCATCGACCCGGTCACCTGGGAACCCATGAACGTCACCATCGGAAACAAACCCCCCAAAGGCATCAGCGGCTCCGGGCTGATCAACATCGTCGCCACTTTCTTCGAGCTGGGCGTCATTAACGGCAAGGGCAAGTTCAACCGCGACCTGGACACGCCAAGAATCAGGGAGGTCGAGGGCATCGGCGAATACGTGCTGGCCTTCAAAGAAGTCTCCGCCTTGGACAGGGACATCGTGATCACGGAAATCGACATCGACAATCTGATTCGGGCGAAAGGTGCCATATACAGCGGCTTCATGACCCTTCTTTCCGAAGTGGGCATGGACGTGCGCAGTCTGGATCGAATCATCCTCTCGGGCGGGTTCGGAAGCTACGTGGACTTGCAGAAGGCCATCACCATCGGCCTGCTTCCCGAAATCGACCCCGACAAGGTCACCTACGTCGGAAACGGCTCCTTGATGGGCGCCCGTATGAGCAGTCTCACCAATCGCATCCGCCAGGATGTCGTGGAGGTCACCCGCAAAATGACCAATTTCGAACTTTCCGAGACCGTATCCTATATGGATCACTACGTGGCCGCCCTGTTTCTGCCCCACACCGATATCAATCTGTTTCCCAAACTCAAGGAGCGTCTGCGGGCCAGAAGGCTGATTCATTAACTGAACTTAATTTAAATGCAAAAAAAACGTCTGACCTATTGACAAATTTTTCGATTCTGTATAAAACCCACAATTCGGCGTTGGAAGAGTCCAAGGCCTTTTTGGTTGAACCTTTGAAACAGGTAAGGAGACATCCTTGTAGCATGCCTGAAGTCGCTGGCAAAAGGGGATACGCATCCATCAGATATTCCGTTCCGACAATATCTACCGTCGTAGATCTATATATTTATAATTCCAATTTAAAAAACACAACGAAAGGGGGGGTGCTTCGATCATCGGGTAAGGGCGCGTGAAGTGCCTTTTTTTTTGTGCGGAGGTATTTTTCAATTAACCGGAAAGCAAGTTTCTTGTTTTCATAAAGGAGGTAACATTGGGCTTTCAATTTTACAAAGAATCATATGCCGGCAGCATCAAACCGATCACCTTGGGAAAGGGCGCCAAGGAGATCACTGTTGGCGGCGAAAACAGCTATCCTTTCTACCAGTTCGAAGGCGACATGCCCAACAAGCCGAAAGTGGCCATGGAAATCTGGGACATGCAGCCGCAAGACTGGCCCGCCCCTGTCGTCGAGCCTTTCAAGGACGTGCTCGGCGACCCCGCTGCCTGGGCTAAGAAATGCGTCGAGGATTACGGCGCGGAAATGATCGTCATTCAGCTCAAGAGCATCGACCCCAACGGCGACAACGCTTCCAAGGAAAGCGCCGCCGAAACCGTCAAGAAAGTCTGCGGGGCCGTGGATGTTCCCGTGGCCGTCTGGGGATGCGCCAACCCCGCCAAGGACGAAGAAGTCCTGAAATTTATCGCGGAAAACTGCCAGGGTCAGGATCTGATACTGGGACCGGTCGAGGACAAGAACCACAAGGGTATTGGCGCTGCGGCCATGGGCTACGGCCATTTCATCATTTCTTCTTCGCCCATCGACGTCAACTTGGCCAAGCAGGTCAACATCCTGCTGGAAAACCTGGGCATGCCTCTGAACAAGGTCCTCATCGACCCCACCACCGGCGGCCTGGGGTACGGCATGGAGTATTCGTACTCGGTCATGGAGCGTCTGAGAATGGCCGGTCTGACCCAGGGCGACGACAAGCTGCAAGCCCCCTTAATCAACAACCTCGGCAACGAGGTTTGGAAGTGCAAGGAAGCCAAGCAGACCCTTGAGGAAGCGCCTGCGCTGGGCGACCCGGAAAAACGCGGCATCCTGATGGAGGCCGTCGGCGCCGTGACCTATCTGATGGCCGGCTCCAACATCCTGATCATGCGTCATCCCGAGGCCATTCGCCTGGTGAAATCGTTCATCGACCTGATGGCCGACGGCGGTTCCGCGCAGGATGTCGCGGGCATCAAGAAGATTTTGCCCGAGTCCAAGATCGACTACGCCGCTTTGGCCCCCGAGCCTGATCTGACGATCGCAGCGGAAGAAAAGAAAGCTGCTCCGGCAAAGAAGGCCGCTCCCGCCGCCGCTCCTGCCGCCGCAGCCGCTCCCAAGGCCGCTCCCGCCGCCGCTCCCAAGGCGGAGGCAAAGCCTGCCGCGCCCGCCGCTCCCGCAAAGGAGGAAAAGGCGGAGGTCGTGGATTTAGAGGCGAAGGCCAAGGCCGAAGCGGAAGCCAAGGCCAAGGCGGAAGCCGATGCCAAGGCCAAGGCGGAAGCCGCAGCGAAGGCCAAGGCCGATGCGGAAGCCAAGGCCAAGGCGGATGCCGAAGCCAAAGCCAAGGCGGAAGTAGAAGCCAAGAAGAAGGCCGAGGCCGCCGAAGCCGCCAAGAGAGAGGCCGAAGAGGATGCTATTCGCCAGAAACGCGCCAAGGAGCGCGAGGAACGCATGACCAAAAAGGCGACTGTGGAAGCCGCCGATGTAACCAAGACACCGGCCGCCGAGCAGATTCCGTCCATCGACAAGATGCTCAAGTCCTTGGATCGGATTCACAAGAGGTAACTGCGTTTCCGGCAGTCACACTATTAAAAACAATTGGCAGTGTTAAAATAATAAGAGGAGGAACCTCCAATGGCAGTAGTGAAAAAAGCCAAAGTCGAAAAAGACGAAAAAGTCGAAAAAGCCGAAAAGAAGGCCAAGCTGGCCGATCCAGTAGCGGCTTCTATTGATACTGCAACCCAGCAGATGATCGCTCGCGCCCAGAAGCTGGGCATCGACACCATATTCGATAGAGCAGAGGCCATGAAGCCTTGTGCTATCGGCGCTCAGGGCACATGCTGCAAGAACTGCTCGATGGGTCCCTGCCGCCTTCCCCTTCCCAAGTCCGGGATCGAAGGCGAGGATACCAGAAAGGGCCTTTGCGGCGCCACCGCGAACACCATCGCGGCTCGTAACTTCGCCAGGATGACCGCTGGCGGGGCCGCCGCTCACTCCGACCATGGCCGTTGCGTCGCGGAAGTCTTCATGTCTGCGGCTCACCATGAGACCGACGCCTATAAGATCAAGGACACCGACAAGCTTCTCCAGATCGCTCCGGCTCTGGGCGTGGACATCACCGTGGAAAAAGACGGCGAAGTCCTCGACAGGGACATGGACGAGATCGCCCAGGAAGTGGCCAAGGTCGCTCTGAACGAATGGGGCAAGCCCGAAGGCGAGGTGCTTTACCTGAAGCGCGCCCCCGCAGCCCTGTACGAAAAATGGAAGAAAGCCGGCGTTCTGCCCAGAAACATCGACCGGGAAATCGTCGAGATCATGCACCGCACCCACATGGGCGTGGATCAGGACTACAAGAACCTCGTCAAGCAATGCACCCGCTGCGCCATCGCCGACGGTTGGGGCGGCTCCATGCTGGCCACCGACCTGCAGGACGTTCTTTTCGGAACTCCCTATCCCCTGCAGTCCGAAGCCAACTTGGGCGTGATGAAGAAAGACCATGTCAACCTCGTCATTCACGGTCACGAGCCCGTGTTGTCCGAGATGATCGTGGCGGTCGCCCAGAGACCGGAAATGGTGGATTACGCCAAATCCAAGGGTGCCAAGGGAATCCAGCTGTCCGGTATTTGCTGCACGGCCAACGAGATTCTGCAACGCCACGGCGTGCCCCTCTGCGGTACCTTCCTGCAGCAGGAGCTGGCCATCATCACGGGTGCCTGCGACGCCATGGTCGTTGACATCCAGTGCATCTTCCAGAACGTGGCCAACGTCGCAAAGTGCTTCCACACGAAGCTGATCACCACCCATCCCATCGCGCGGATGGAGCAAAATAACGTCGAGCACATCGAGTTCGACGAGCACCATGCAATCGAGGATGCCGAGCGCATCGTCAAGATCGCCATCGACAACTTCCAGAACAGAGGCGCGGACGTGATGATTCCGCCCCAGAAGAACGTTCAGATCGCGGGTTTCGGCGTGGAGTCCATCCAGTATCACCTGGGCGGCACCTTCCGCGGCACCTACTACACCCTGAATGACAACATCATCAACGGCCGCATCCGCGGCATCGGCGGCGTGGTTGGCTGCAACAACGCAAGAACTCGCCACAACCAGAACCACATCGAGGTGGTCAAGGAACTCATCAAGAACGACGTAATCGTTCTGACCACCGGCTGCAACGGCATCGCCTGCGCCATGGAAGGCCTTCTGACCCCCGACACGGCGGCAGTGTTCTGCGGCCCGGGCCTGGCGGAAGTTTGCGAGACCGTCGGTATTCCTCCGGTCCTGCACATGGGCTCCTGCGTGGACAACAGCCGCATCCTGCTGGCCGCAACCGAAGTTGTGAAGGCTGGCGGACTCGGCAAGGACATCTGCGACCTTCCTGCGGCAGGAAGCGCCCCCGAATGGATGAGCGAGAAAGCCATCAGCATCGGCCACTACTTCGTGACCGCCGGCGTCTACACCGTGTTCGGCGTGACCTTCCCGACCTCCGGCGCACCGGTCTTCGAGAAATACCTGTTCGAAGATCTGGAAAAGATCTACGGCGGAAAATGGGATTTCGAGCCCGACCCGATCAAGCACGCCCAGAAGATGATCGCCCATATCGACAAGAAACGCCAGGCGCTGGGCATCGACAAGGCGAGAGACAGGGTCCTCATGGATATGGCCGACCGCCAGAAACTCGAAGCCTAGTTTCATGCGGCTTGGAGATAAGAACATAGACTCAATAAATCCTCAACGAAGGAGGAAGAAATGTCAAGATTAGTAGCATTCGCCGCCATCCAGGGTGGTTACAATATAGTATCCAAGGTCGAAGGCAAGTACCAGAAAGCTCTGGAGACCTACAACGCCGACACCAAGGTCGGATTTCCCAATACGGCATACTACCTGCCGGTGATCTACTCCCTGCTGGGACTGAAGGTCGAGACCCTCGAGGACATGAAAAAGCCTCTGGAATTCGCTCGCAAGCTTCTGCCCCCGCACGTCAAGGGCAAACATCATCTGCCCTACCTCGGACCCCTGCTGGACGCCGGTATGGCCGCCCTGTTCGCGTTCGAGATCGAAGAAGCCCTGCGCTACCTCAACGAGCCCGACTACTACTCTCCCACTGAGGAAGTCGATCTGGACGCCGGAAAGATCTGGCTTGGCGCCGCCGACGACACCGTCTTCAGGAAAAGAGGCGTGGAGTTCGTGGACGGTTCCGCTCCCGGTTTCGCCGCCATCGTCGGCGCCGCTCCGACCCCGGATATCGCCAAGATGATCGTGGAAGAGTACCAGAAACGTTCGCTGTACATTTTCTGCGCCGCGAACCAGAACGGCACCACGGTTATCGAGCAGCTGATCGAAGCGGGCGTTCAGGTCGGATGGAACACCCGTATCGTACCGTTCGGCCCCGACATTTCCTCGGCCATCTTCGCCCTTGGCTTTGCCAACCGCGCCGCCATGGCGTTCGGCGGCATCGAGCCCGGCGACTACAAGAAGATGCTGAAATACAACAAGGACAGGATTTTCGCGTTCGTCAACGCCTTGGGCGACGTGAACGCGGAATGGGCGGCTGCCGCCGCCGGTTGCGTCAACTGGGGCTTCCCCACGCTGGCCGACACCGACATTCCCGAGATTCTGCCCACCGGTATCTGTACCTACGAGCACGTTGTCGCCAACGTCAAGCACGAGGAAATGGTGCAGAAATCGGTTGAAACCCGCGGTCTCAAGACCCAGGTTTCCACCATCGACATCCCCTGCGCATTCGGTCCCGCCTACGAGGGCGAGCGCGTGCGCGGCGCCGACCTGTACTTCCAGATGGGCGGCGGAAAAACCCAGGCCACAGAGTACGTCAAGATGGCCGGCATGAACGACATCGAAGACGGCAAGGTCGAGGTCGTCGGACCGGACGTCAAGGACATCAAGGAAGGCGGCGCTCTTCCCTTGGGCATCTTCGTGCAGGTCGCAGGCCGCGAATTCCAGGAAGACTTCGAGCCTATTCTAGAACGTCAGTGCCACCACCTGGTCAACTACATCCAGGGCATCATGCACATGGGACAGCGCGATCAGGCGTGGGTCCGCGTCAGCAAGGGCGCCGTGGAAAAAGGCTTCACCGTCAGGGACATCGGCGTGGTGCTGCATGCCAAGTTCCATCAGGATTTCGGCGCCATTCTGGACAAGGTCCAGGTCACCCTGTACACCAACAAGGAAGACGTCGAAAAGATAACCGCCGAAGCCCGCGCCGCCTACAAGCACAGAGACGAGCGCGTGGAGAAGATGACCGACGAAGACGTCGAGATCTACTACTCCTGCACCCTGTGCCAGTCCTTCGCTCCCAGCCATGTCTGCACCGTAAGCCCTGAAAGAACGGGTCTGTGCGGCGCTTACAACTGGATGGACTGCAAGGCCTCCTATGAAATCAACCCCACCGGACCCAACCAGCCCGTCGAAAAGGGCGAGTGCCTCGATCCCGAGCTTGGCCAGTGGAAGGGTGTCAACGATTTCATCTACAAAGCCTCCAGGGGCGCGATCGCACGGTACAACTTCTACTCCATGGTTCAGGAACCCATGACCACTTGCGGTTGCTGCGAGTGCATCGCCGCGATGCTTCCGGCATGCAACGGCGTCATGACAGTCAGCCGCGAGTACAAGGGAGAGACCCCCTGCGGAATGAAGTTCACCACCTTGGCCGGTGTTATGGGCGGCGGCGCTTCATCTCCGGGTTTTGTCGGACACTCCAAGTTCAACATCACCCAGGGCAAGTTCATCAAGGGCGACGGCGGACTGCTTCGCATGGTGTGGATGCCTAAGATTCTGAAGGACGAAATCAAGGATCGTATCAACAAGCGCGGCTCGCTCATGGGAGTCGAGAACCTCGCAGACATGATCGCCGACGAGACCGTCGGGACCACCGAAGAGGAAATCCTGCCCTTCCTCGAGGAAAAGGGTCATCCGGCTCTCAAGATGCCTCCGCTTGTAGGATAGGATAACAGAAACGGTCGAAAAACGAACCGGGAGGGCTTTGGGTCTTCCCGGTTTAAAAAATTCGAACCAAACTATATACTTAATGAAATGGTTTTTCGCCGCCGGTACGGATGAAGGTCCGGAAAAGACCGACGCCAACCGGCGGCTGCCTCAAACAAGGAGATTAGTATGGCATTAACCGGTATTCAAATATTCAAACTCCTGCCCAAAACCAACTGCAAGGAGTGCGGAGTGCCCACCTGCCTGGCGTTCGCCATGAACCTGGCCTCCGGCAAGGCCGAATTGGACGCCTGCCCCTACGTTTCCGACGAAGCAAGGGAGCAGCTCGCGGCCGCATCCGCGCCTCCTATCCGTCCCGTAAAAATCGGCAAGGGCGTACGCGAATTCACTGTCGGCGGTGAAACTGTCCTGTACCGTCATGAGAAAACCTTCTTCAACCCGACGGCCATTGGAATGCTTTGTCCTTCCGATACCCCCGACGACGCTGCAGCCGCCAAGTTGAAGGAGCTGAACGCGCTTCAGTACGAGCGCGTCGGCTTCAACCTGAGGCCTCAGGTCATCGCGTTGAAAGACGTGAACGGCGACAAGGCCGCCTTCGCTGCCAAGGCCAAGATGATAGCCGAGACCTCGGAGTTCAACCTGGTTCTGATGACCGAGGATGTCGATGTAATGAAAGCAGGCGTAGAGGCTTGCGGTTTCAAGCGACCCCTGCTTTACGCGGCCACCGAGGCCAACGCAGACGCCATGGGCGCGATAGCCAAGGACGCGGACCTTCCCTTGGCAGTCAAAGCCGGCTCCGTCGAAGCCGCCGCCGCGTTGTGCGACAAACTGACAGGAATGGGTTTGAAAGACCTGGTGATCGATTCCGGCGCCAGGGAAATCAAGCAGGCATTTGACGATCAGATCGCCATTCGTCGCGCTGCGCTGAAAGACGGCAACCGTACCGTTGGTTTCCCGACCATCGCCTTCCCGTGCGAAATGGCATCCAATTCCGACATGGAGACCCTCATCGCTGGCATGTTCATCGCCAAGTACGCCGGCATCGTAATCATGTCCGACTTGGTCGGCGAAAATATTTTCCCGCTGGTGCTGGAACGTTTGAACATCTTCACCGACCCGCAGCGTCCCATGACTGTCACCCAGGGCATATACCCCATCGGAGATCCCGGCGAAACTTCTCCGGTCCTGGTTACAAGCAACTTCGCTTTGACCTACTTCATCGTATCCGGCGAGATCGAGGGAAGCCGCGTACCGAGCTGGCTGCTGATCAAGGACACCGAGGGGCTTTCCGTCATGACCGCCTGGGCGGCCGGTAAGTTCGCAGGCGACGATGTCGGCATGTTTGTTAAGAAGAGCGGCATCGTCGACAAGATCACCAAGAAAGAACTGATCATTCCCGGTTACGCCGCCGGTATCGCAGGCGATATCGAAGAAGAGCTTCCGGACTGGAAAATCATCGTAGGTCCCAGGGAAGCAGGCCATATTCCGCCAATGTTGAAGGAACGTGCCTAATCGTTTTGAATAAGAAAAGCGGGATGGAACTCGTTTCATCCCGCTTTTTTTTGCAGAACTTAAATTTCCATTTGACCTTTTATTAAAAAATTGTTTTATAGGGGAACCTGATTGTAGGAGGTCATGGCGAAAGGGGGTATACCCCGGTAAAAGAGTTTTGCTGAAACCGTTAAAAAGGGAGGACCTATGTATTGTATCGGTGAAAGTTTAAACGTAATCTCGACAAAGATCGGCAGGGCTTACAAAGAGCGCGATCCCAAGCCGATCCAGGAAGAGGCTATGTTTCAGAGAAAGCAGGGCATGGACTGGATCGACATCAACCTGGGCCCGGCCAAGAAAGATGGCCACGAACTGATGCCCTGGGTCGTGAAGACCGTGCAGGAAGTTGTGGACGATGTTCCCCTGTGTCTGGATACGTCCAACATCGACGCCATTGCTGAAGCCCTGAAGGTCATCAAGCCTATCAGCGACGACAAGCCGCATCTGATCAACTCCATCATGTGCCGCCCCGAACGCTACGAAAAGATGATTCCCATCGCGGCCGATACCGGAGCGGATTTCATTGCTCTGCTGTGGGGCCCGGAAGGCCTTCCCCGCGACGAAAACGAACGCGCCGCCCTTTGCGTGGAGCTTCTTTACGCGGCCAACGAAGCCGGAATTCCCAACGAGAAGATTTGGGTGGACGGCATCGTCACCCCCGTCAACATCCAGCAGCCGCAGCTCATCAGCCTGATGAACTTCATGGCCATGCTCCAGGACATCGCCCCGGGCGCAAAGAGCACCTGCGGACTTTCCAACATCTCCAACGGACCCCCGGATCATCTGCGTCCGATCCTGAACCAGACCTACATGATCATGCTGGAAAGGGTCGGCATGTACTCCGTCATTTCCGATCCTCTGGACGAAAAACTGACCGAGATCGCAAAGGGCAAGCGTCCGGACATCGTGGAACTGGTCCACAAGGCCCAGGACGGCGAGGCGCCCCCGATAGCGGAACTTGACAAGGAGATGCAGGACTACGTCAAGACTGTCGATGTCATCCTGGGACGTTCTCTGTATTCCGACTCCTGGCTCGACGTGTAAGCGAGACTTTATTCGCGAAAAAACGAGAGTCTAAAATACAGTATTATTCGAAAAAGCCTCGCCCGTTCCGGGCGGGGCTTTTTTGCGGTTGCGAACAATGTTTTAAGGAGAAAAAATGGCCCGTATTGACGATTACAAGCAGGCAAAGCAAATCGCGGTGGAATCTTTGAAAAAAAACGATATGGCGGAAATCGCGGAGCGAGGAGGGTACCGGCTTTCGGAAGGCCCTGCCATGGTCGTGCCTTTTCTTGACCGTAATTATAGAATCGACGGAGAAGCCTTCGAGTTCACCGACATCGATGACGAATCCAAGGAAGTTCCCATTCAGGAGCAGGTCTTGATCCTGCATTATCTCGACGGGGAGTTGTTTCCGCAGCCATCCGGAAAATGGGTCGCCTACCGGGAAATTCCAGGCGCAACCTTCTACGACAGCTCGTTTCTAAAACGCGCCGTGGTCCCTGTGAAAGGCGTGTTCGGCAAAAACGTGGAGGGGTTCAGGAAAGCGGCCGGCGTTCTCAGAGGCGCTCCCCAGGATATCGGCGACGCTTGCTTCGATTTTCGTCCGTTTCCCAAGGTTCCCATGCGCGTCACCTTATACGAGGGCGACGACGAATTCGAGCCGGAGGCCAACATCGTTTTCGACGAAACCATCGGAAAAATGCTTTCCGCAGAAGACATCGCCTGGATGGCGGGCATGGTGGTTTATAGAATGATGGCCCTGTGCCGGTAAGGTACCTAGGCCATCCTGGTCTGGTCAGGCCCAAGGTAACCAGACCATCCTGGTCTGGTCAGGCTTGGTTTTGACTCGATTCGTTTTGAAATCCCAAGAAGGTCTTGGACAGGGAAATCTGGCTCATCGCGGATTTGTGGGAAAAGGTGCGTCGATGGTAAACAGACCATCCTGGTCTGGCATGCCTTGGCTTACAAGTGGCGGCCTATTCTCGATATGGGACCAGAGCTGGAAGCTCTGGTTACCTTTGCCGCTCCCCACAAATCCGCGATGAACCGGAAATCTTTAACGGATGCTGGACGTATCGGTAAAAATGAGAATTGATGGAAAACGTCATGGAAATTTGTCCGACGATGCTTATTTTAAAAATTTAAAATGTTGACATTCGTTGAAAAAGGAGTTCCAAAACCGACAACAACTGGAGAACCATGACCACATCCACCAAGTCCCCGTTCGCCAAGGCAGACGCAGGGTACGGAGAAGTGACCGCCGGGCAGACAGCTCTCGAGGCCAACCTGCGATACTATAAAGTCGAAGTCACCATCGACGAGAAATATTCGCCTTTGCAGGAGGTCATGTCCGGGTATTACGGGCTGCTCAACGGTCTCAACAAATTCCTGGAAGAGCTGTCCCACCCGTATCGCAACTGGGAGTACATCGTAGGAGAAGCCCGTCGTTATTCCCTGGACTACTTCCACCTGCTAGTCAGTCATGAAAAAGGCCCGGAAGCGGCCGAAATATACGTAGATCTGTTCGCCATCGCCATCGTACTTGCCAGGGAGCCGGACGTCCGGGCCGACGCAGTGGACAATTTTCTTCTGTTCGTAGAAAAAATCGTCAAGGACTCCAACTCCCACTTGGACAGGTTCATGCCGGTGGTCAACATCGCTTTCAACATCGTCAAGAATTTCCAGGACGATTATTTCATGCTTTTCGCCAGGAGCTACTACCAGATCGACCGGCTGGCGGAAACCCTGCTTGGAAAAACCACGGACGCGGCCGTTCCGGACTACGAGGCCGTCAACGAAGTTCTGCGCAGATACTACAAGAAAACGCTCGAGTACTGGGCTTCGGAAGAAGAGCCTTTGGAGTGGTTCGAAAGAGAGGCGGAAATCGACGGACAGGCGGAGGGGCTCGAACCTTTGTTTCTCGATATTTCCCGTGATAGAATATGCGAATGGACGCAGAGACTGAATGAAATATCGGAAATAAAACCGTTCGCGTCGAAAAGAGTCCTTTCCGAGCTTCTGCAACTGCCAGGCTACAAGAGTTTCGTGGACATCTATCGCGGCATTCCCAGAAAGCTTCTTTCCGCAGGGGCGCCGAGCGGTCGGGGCAAGCAATGGAAGCTTCTGTTTCTTTTTCACATCATGAACACTGCCGGGCTGTCGATGATCCATGAGGAATCTCTCAAGGACATCAACCGCACCTTGAGTTGGCTGATCGTAAACGAGAAGCAGTGGAATCTGAGAAAACTCATTTCCAAGACCTTTTCCATACTGAAGAAACGCACGGCCAAGTACCCCGGCACGGCCCTGAACTGCGTATTGAACATGGGCAAGGGGATTTCCAGGACCGACGACAGGGACATGGTGAATTTCTTCGTGGACGAGGTCATCGACATGGGGTTCCAGCGGCCCATGATCGGGGGCGTCGGAAACGATTGGCAAATCAAGGCAAACAACGCTCACATCCAGAACGTTCGCACCTGGATGGAACTTCTGGAACTGAGCCCCAAATGGACCACCAGGCTCATTTCCGCTCTCGTTGTCCATCTGTCTCTCGGAGGGGTGTTCATCAAGGACACCGACCTGTTTCCCAGGGACATCAGCCAATTGCTGAACAGCGAAATCGCTCCTGTCTACAACCTTTGCAAGCAGCTCGCGCGCCTGTTTCCCGCCTATTTCAACGACATCGGCGCCGAAGGTCTATTAAGGGACATTTCCACCAAAATCGACGAGTTGAGCCATCGAAAGGACGTCCTTGTCCATTTCATACGAAAGCAGAGCCACGTGGAGTCGAGCAACCGGATTCTCGCGCTGATGGATGGCGCGTTCAGGTTCTGGGAAAGCGGCGACAAGGAGACGGTAAAACCGTTCGTGCCTCCGAACATCCATCGGAATATAGAGACGAGCGGCCCCTATATCGACGGGCTTCGCCGGGTATTCGCACATTTGACCGGCCAGGGAATTTCCTTGCCCGAGAGCCTTTTGGAACAGGAGGAAGGCAGGATCGCAAAGCTTTGCGAATGCGCACCCGGGGCCCAGGACCTGGACAAGGAGCGCGCGCGGCTAGCGGTGCGCCTCTATCGTCTTTTGCATCAGAAGTACCACGTCGGCTTTACCGAATTCGACGCGTACATCGCCCAGCTCAGGATCGGGGCTTTTCCCGAACTCGACCGGCTCAGGGACGCATTGCGGGAGCCGGACCTCAAGACAAGGCTGCGCCGCCTGCTGGAGTATCTGAAGCTGCTCCAGGAGCTGATACTGTCTCCCGAGGAGTTCGAAAGCCGCGAAGACATATACAAGAAGAGACATTTCACCATAGACATTCCCTCCATGTACGGAAGCTATCGTGAAATGAAGTTCGACGCCCTGGGGCTGACATTTCGCATCGAGGCCTTGGTCAACGTCCTGTTCGAGGAGTTGGTCGACAACATCGACCTGAGCCTGATCACCAAGGCCACGTTCCACCAGATCTACGCCCGCCTGCAATTGTTCAACATGGCCCTGGAAATCGACGGCATATCTTCTGTGGAGTTTGCGCGCCAGCTGGACTTTCTCGCCAGCTCGCTCGGGGTGGGCGGATTCACGCTGACGCAATATCTGGACATCTTCAAGGGCTTTACTCGCGCGGTCCAGAACATCATCAGCGACTATTTTACCAGCGTCTACGACCGGAACCTGACGCGGATCGTCTGCCAGATTCCCTCCGACGAACTGCTGCCCAAGTATCTTCCGGGGGAAGGCATCGAGGACAAGGAGAACATGAAGCACCGGGCGTCGGAAATATTCTACCGGGAGCGCATCGCCATGTCCCTGGGGCTTCAGCAGCTGGACAACTTCCTGACCCGGATACTGAACATTCTCTTCAGGCAGTCCAACAAGCTGAGCAAGGAGAACTTGCAGCTTCTTCTTCTCTACGATCCCAAGAACGCCATAAGGAAAATCGACGACGACAGCGACGACGTTTCCGGGATTGTCAATTTGGGAAACAAGGGACTCAACATGGTGCAACTGGTCCAGATCGGCCTGCCGGTGCCGCCGGGGTTCATCATCACCACCGAGGTCTTTCGGATTCAGAAAATCCTGGCCAAGTATCCGCCAGCCATGGAGAACTTCAAAGAGAAGATCGTAGGCCAGATTCGGTCCTTGGAGAAGGAGACCGGCAAGGGCTTCGGCAATCCCAAGAACCCTCTGATCTTTTCGGTGCGAAGCGGCTCCTCCATTTCCCAGCCGGGCATGATGGACACCTTCCTGGACGTGGGAATGAACGAGGAGATCACCGAAGGCCTCGCGGAGGCCACGGGCAAGACCTGGTTCGCCTGGGACAACTACCGCCGATTCCTGCAATGCTACGGCATGGCCTTCGGCCTGGAGCGCGACGACTTCGACGCCATCATAAACGAATCCAAGCAAAAGTGGGGCGTTCCTCTCAAGCGCGAATTCTCCGGGGAACAGATGAAGGACACGGCCCTGGCATATAAGAGGAGGATTCTCGAAGAAGAAATCGAAATCGTGGAGGACCCTCTGGAGCAGCTGCTGCTCACGATCAAGAAGGTTTTCGAGTCGTGGGAGTCCTCCAAGGCCAAGACCTATCGCAAGATCATGGGCATATCCGACGACTGGGGGACCGCCGTCACGGTGCAGTCCATGGTCTACGGCAATATCGCCAGCAACGCCGGCACCGGGGTCTTCTTCACCCACAACCCCCGATGGTCCAACGAGGCGTTGCGTCTGTACGGGGACTTCACCTTGGGAAACCAGGGAGAAGACGTGGTATCGGGACTCGTCCGAACCCTGCCCATTTCGCTTCAGCAGCAGGACGAGGAAATGCGCGACACCGACGTCACCCTGGAGACCCATTTTCCCGAAATCTACAAGTGCCTGGAGGACTGGTCCAAGGAACTGGTCTATCAAAAAGGATGGAGTCCCCAGGAGATGGAATTCACTTTCGAAGGCCCCACCGCCGACAAGCTCTACATTCTTCAGACCCGGGACATGGCTATCCGCGGAAGAAAGGAAGTCTTGAAGTTCGACCTGGAGAGAAATCCTCCGGGAACCATGCTCCTGGGGCACGGCATCGGCGTGTCCGGCGGCGCCATGGCCGGACGGGTGGTGTTCAGCCTGGACGAAATCGACCGTTGGAGAAACCGGGAGCCCGACACCTCGCTGATACTCATCCGGGGCGACACGGTCCCCGACGATATCCGGGAGATCTATGCCGCCGACGGCCTTCTGACCGGAAGAGGAGGGCTCACATCCCACGCCGCCGTGGTCGCCCACCGACTGGGAAAAATCTGCGTGGTCGGGTGCGAAAACCTGGTCTGCAACGAAAAAGACCGCGAACTGTACTTCAACCAGCTGCGCCTGCGCTCCGGGGACTTCATTAGCATCGACGGCCAGGAGGGCTCGGTATACCAAGGTTTGCTTTCACTAAAAAAGACATGAAGGGAGGGGTAGGAAAATGACGCAAGACTTTCGCAACAAGGGAAAATTGAAACTGGGCATAAACGGATTCGGACGAATCGGAAAACTGACCGTCTGGAACCACGTGGGAAGAAAGTACTTCGACGAGTTGGTGGTCAACATCGGACGCGACGCGGGCACGGGTCTGGAAGACATCGCGCACTACGTGGAGAGAGACTCCACCTACGGCTCCCTGAGCGCCTACCTCTACGGAAAGTCCGCCGCGCCAGTGGTAGAGGACATCGACGAGAACGAAGGCTCCATGCGCATCGACGGAATGAAAGTCACCTTTTTGCGAAAAAAACGAAATCCCAAGGAGATCGGCTGGGACGACCACGACGTGCGCTTGGTCGTGGACACCACGGGACAGTTTCTGGATCCCACCGCCGACCCGGAAGGCCCCAAGGGTTCCGTGCGCGGCCACCTGGAATGCGGGGCGGAAAAAGTGGTCTGCTCGGCGCCGTTCAAGATCAAGAGCAAAGGCGACAGTTTAAGGGGGATCGGCATCGAAGACGCCATCACCACGGTCATGGGAATCAACGACAACCTCTACGATCCCAAAAAGCACAACATCATCTCCAACGCCTCGTGCACCACCACGTGCCTCGCCCACATGTTCAAGCCCCTGCTGGACAGTTTCGGGACGGAAAGAATCCTCTCCGCCTCCATGGCCACCGTGCACGCCGCCACCGGCTCCCAGCAGGTCCTCGACCGCCTTCCCGCCGCAGGCAAGACCGACCTGAGGAAAAACAGGAGCATTTTCAACAACATTATCCTGACCACCACGGGCGCGGCCAAGGCCCTGGAGCTGGTCCTGCCGGAAATGAAGAATATCGGATTTATCGCGGAATCCGTGAGGGTCCCTGTCAGCTCCGGTTCCCTGATCATATTGGTCGTGAATTTTCAACAGGAATTAAAGGGGGAACCCATTAGAAGAGAACTGATCAATGATATATACCGGAATGTGATGGAAAAAGACCCAAATTGTTATCTGAAAATATCGGACAAGCAGAATGTTTCCTGCGATATCGTAGGTTCGCCCAAAGCGGGGGCAATAATAGAGGGGCACGAGACGCATACTAGGACCGGCGAGGTCGCAATCGATTTGAACGAGGTCCCTGGCATTCCAAAAAACCTGATTGATGGATTGGCCAACAGTTTAATCCGAGTGCCGGTAACGCAGGCTGTCATTTATAGCTGGTATGACAACGAAGCCGCAAGCTATACGGAGTTGCTTGGAGACAGGGTGGTAAGCGTAGCCGAAAAATTTTAGCTCGGAAATTTTGACAATGGCGTTACGCCCTAAGATTTTCATAAGCCATGCCAAGGAGGATGAAAAACACGCAAAAGCCATTCACGAGTTTTTATCGAAGAGAAATACGAACCCTTGGATCAGCTCGGAAAATTTGCTTGCCGGGCAAAATTGGCGGGCGGGCATTGAGAAAGCCGTTTTTATCATTCCCGTGCGCCTGGAACGGTGCCAGATCAGGCATTCAAGGCTTTCGCAACTCCATTATATCGATATGTTTCCAGACTTGGACGATGGTTTGGAAAGGATTTATTCGACAATATGTACCGTGATGCCGAATTCCTGGAGCGGGACCGAAATCTCTCGCTTTGAACCAGCCCGGAACGTCAGGGTTTCAACCCACCCACGATACGATCCCGAACCAGTCCCCGCGACAGCTTGGGCGGAATAAAACCCGGCGGAATTGCTGCGGCTAAGCAGGGAGCATTTTCATCACCCCAGGAAACGGCCGGAGCAATGATGACTATAAAGTCGTCGGTATGTGTTACGGAGAATGCTTGCGGATGAGAATGTTAGGATTGTTTCTTGCTTTTCACTTCATTTTTCAGTACTTTTGCATTTTAAAATATCGTTCATTGTTTTTCGATTGTTACGGACAAATACGGGAAAAAGGAGGCAAGGGCATGGATGAAAACAATCTCGCGGTCGCCGCTACAATCATGGAGGAGTTCGCATCGCGGACGTGTGTGGCGTCGGGGAAGGGCGAACAGAGGAGATACCTTTGGACCGACGCTTTCGCGGTCTGTAATTTCATCGAGCTTCACCGGCGGATCGGCGACGAAAAATTCAGGGAACTGGCCCTGCGACTCGTTGATCGGGTTCACCAGGTTTTGGGGCGGCACAGAGAAGACGACCGCCGTTCGGGCTGGCTCAGCGGACTTGATGAAGAGCCTGGCAAGCTTCATCCCACCAGGGCCGGGCTCAGGATAGGCAAGAAGCTCAACGAACGAGGCCCTTCCGACCCCTGGGACGAACGGCTGGAATGGGACCGGGACGGGCAGTACTTCCATTATTTGACCAAATGGATGCGCGCATTGAACGTCGCGTCCCGGACCTTCGACCTGCCGTTTTTCAACCGGTGGGCTGCGGAACTGGCCAAGGCCGCCCACGCCGCGTTCGTCTACGCTTCTTCCTTCCCCGAAGGAAAACTCATGTACTGGAAAATGAGCATCGATTTGTCCTCTCCCCAGGTTGCCTCCATGGGACAGCACGATCCGCTCGACGGATACGTAGCCTACAGCCTCGTCCAGGCGACGGCCGAAAAGAACGATGACATATCGGTGGAAACGGACCTGTCGAACGAGATATCGGAAATCAAGGAAATTCTTCGAAAAATCCGCCTGGTTACTGCGGACCCTTTGGGAATCGGCGGGTTGCTGTGCGACGCGTACACGCTCGCGAATCTGTTGATGAAAGGATGCATTTCGGAAACGGACACGCTGGAAAGCGTCCTGTCGTCCTGTCCTCGGGGCATCGCGGAGTTCGAGAAGAGCAACCAATGGAAGCTTCCGGCCGACTATCGGCTCGCCTTTCGGGAGCTTGGGCTGTCCATCGGTTTGAAGGCCTGGGACAGATTGCGCAAGATCGTCGATACCCACCCCGACCGTTTCGCGCCGGATGGCAAGGTCGCCCGAAACGTTCGCGAACTGGAAACGTTTTTCGATCTTTCCAAAGCCATCGACGAATTCTGGCTCGACCCGGCGAACCAAAAGGTCTCGACCTGGAAAGACCACGAGGACATCAACTCGGTGATGCTTGCCACCAGTCTTGTGCCGGAGGGGTTTCTGAACGTTTTTTGATTCGGATTGTGAAAACCGTCCCGAATTTCCAGTGTTTTCGACCTGTGCTGAGGGTGGGGGGGGCGAAATCCAGGCGTCGGGGATTGTTCGAAGCCTGTTTGCCTTCGTGCCTGTCGGTTTTGTGCGAAGCCCAACCCGCCATTACCCGATTCGCCTCGACGACATGCGCCGAAAAAGCGGCGAGGAGACCCGAAAAATGGTGGGTTGGACTCAAAGCAAGATTGGAGTGCCGTCGATTTCAAGAGAAAGCGAACCGGCGACAACTCGCGGGCCTCGACCCACCCACCCTACGTTCCCCGCCCACGCCGGAAAGGCTTTTTGGGGGAACAAAAACGGCCGGAATTGCCAGCCGGTAGCGCCGTCCTTCACTGCGACGCTACCGGCAAACTCCCGGATTGTACCGCTTTTATAGGGGGCCTTGTGCCTGATTCCTGTTCTCGAATAAATCGTTGACACTTCGATTCAGATTTGGCAAATGTTGTCTCGCTGGAATGACATCGCAGTTTTCTCAGGTATCTCGAAAGCATCGCACTCTCTTGTTCCCGCTTAAAAAAACAAATATAAACTCGGAGGCGTCCATGAAACACATTGGGAACTTTGGTCGTCGGACCGCATTGGCGGTCGTGTTTTGTTTCGTTTTTTCGTACGCGCCCTTTTTTGCCAAAGGGGCGTCCCTACCGTCGGACATCGGGGCGAATTTGGCAGGCTCGGGCATCGGTTCCCTTGCCGAATCCAGATATCCCGGCATCACCTGCGCAAAGCACGACATCCGTCTTGCGCGAACCGGCGCCACATACGCCGACCGGCTCCAGAACGTCTACGACGGCGTCTGTCTGGACCAGGAAACGCTCCAACTGCACTCGGGCGATGTCGCGGATGCCGCCTTCGACGGCGTCGTCTTTTCGTCCTCCATCGCGGTAACCCTGGCCGGGGGCTACGATTGCGACTTTCAATCCAACGGCCTGTCTCCGAGCAGAATCAAGGGCGGTCTGACCATTGAAAAGGGGACCGTCGAAATCGCCGGCATTCAAATCGAGGGCGGGGACGCCGAAGGCAACACGGCCCCCGTGGCCGACGCGGGACCGGATCAGACGGTTTCGGCCGGCAACCCGGCCGCTTTGAACGCGGGCGGTTCCAGCGATGCCGACGGTGATCCCCTGACCTTTTCCTGGACCCTCCAGAAGCCTGCGGGCAGCCAGGCGACTCTCTCCGACCCTTCGGCCGCGTGTCCGCAATTCACTGTGGACCTGGACGGAGAATATGTTTGCGAGCTTACGGTCAACGACGGTATTGCGGACAGCGCCCCCGACCAGGTCGTAATCGACACGGAAAATTCCCTTCCGGTGGCGGTCATTCAGCTGGACCCGGACCAGACGCTTTCCACAGGCCAGCAGGTCGCCTTGGACGGCACGGCATCCTGCGATTTCGACAACGATGGGCTGACCCCTGCCTGGACCTTGTTTCAAAAGCCGGAAGGCAGCACGGCGGAGCTGACAGACCCCGGACAAGCAACCGCGTATCTGACTCCCGACGTCGCGGGCGACTACACGATCCAGCTTGTCGTAAACGACGGCCACGGCGACAGCGAGCCGGCCCGAAGGACGGTCGGCACCGGGAACAACCGGCCGTTCGCCTCGATCGACGCCGCTGCAAACCCGCTTCCCGTAGGCGAGGCAGTTTCCCTGGACGGCGGCGGATCGAGCGATCCCGATGGCGACGACCTTTCCTATTTCTGGGCGGTCGTCGCCAAGCCCGAGGGCAGCCGGGCGGTCCTGGTTCAAAGCGACCCGCCGGGCGACGGCCAACTGGTCGAATTCACGCCGGATACGTCTGGAAAGTACATCGTGCAACTGATCGTAAACGACGGCGTTCTCGACAGCGAACCCGAAACCTGGCTGGTCGATGCGAAAGTGGCGGTGCCGAACGTCGTGGGAAGCAGCCTGGCACAGGCGCAGCAAGATCTTTCGGCCGCAGGTTTGCAAGTCGGCCAGGTCTCGGAAAAATACAGCGACACGGTCCAGTCCGACGAAGTGATGGGGCAGGACCCCGCTGCCGGGAAATTTCTGGAAGCGGGCGGCGCGGTCGATCTCGTGGTTTCACTGGGGGCCTTCGAACAGCCCGATATCGCCGAATTCACGGCCACTCCCGCCGTCGTCGAAGCGGGACAGCCGTCGCTTTTGTCATGGACTTCGAAAAAAGCCATATCCGCCAGCCTGGACCAAGGAATCGGCGATGTTCCCGTCAACGGTTCCATCGAGGTATATCCGGAGAGCGAAACCACCTACACCCTGACCGTCACCGGCATTGACGGCACCGACACCGCCCAGGCGACCGTCGCCGTAGACCCGGCCGAGCCCGTCGCGACCATCGGCTCCACCCCCGGGACCGTCCAGCAGGGAAGACAGGTTCTTCTAAGCTTTTCCACCAGCCACGCCGACACGGTGACCATCGACCAAGGGGTCGGATCGGTCCCTGCCAGCGGCATGGTGTCCGTCGCCCCGCAGGCCGACACGACATACACCTTGACGGCCATGGGACCGGGTGGCACGGCATATGCCGAGACGACCGTGACCGTGACCGACGGTCCCGACTCCCTGTCCATAACCAACTGCCCGTCCGAGGACCTGACCGAGCCCGAAGACTATCCGCTCTCCGTGGAACTGTCCTTCCCGGACCAAAGCGTCTTGGACGCCACCGGCATGGAATCGGGAACATTCTACCAGAGCAGCGACGAAGCGACGGCGCTTGTCTCGCCCTCTGGAAGAATCACCCCCCTGGCCGACGGCGCCACGATCATAACGGCCCGAAACGGAGATCTCTCCGATACCTGCTCCATCACGGTCGATCTGGAAGACACCGCCGTGACCAGGATCAAGCTTTCGCCCTGGAACCACGTTCTGTCCTATCCGGGCGATACCGTCGATGTGACCGTGTCCGGCATTCAAGCGAACGGCACAATTGTCGATCTGACGGGCTCTTCCACGTTCGTCTCCATGGATTCCTCCATTGCCGAAATCGATGAAACGGGTCTCGTCACGGCCAAAGGAAACGGGGTCGTGCAGATCCACGCCACCTACGGCACCCTTTTCGCCGCAGCTCCTGTGACCGTCTCCATCGCGGGAACGCCTGAACAGACCGACGCCAGCGGATGGATCAATGGCGTGGTCACCGACCCGGACGGCGACCCGGTGGAGGGTGCGACCATAACCATGGACGGAACCACGGGGCAGGCGACAACGGACGCCGATGGAGCGTTCGCATTCCCGACCCCGGCCGGTGCCGCCGTGTTCCGAATCACGGCGGAAAAGGCGGGCTACACCTACGCCTACCGCACCGGGCAGGTGCTTTCCGGCCACGACACGACGGTGAATCCTCCCGTCGTCCTGACGCCGCTGGATACGGCGTCCACGATGATCGGGGCCGCAGGCGGGACCCATGAAAGCAGCGCCGGAGATGTCCAAGTGGTGATCCCCGCAGGCGCGACAGACGAAACCATCGAAGTCCGCGCCACCAACCTGTACGACGAAAGCCAGATTCCTCCCCTTCCCGATACCAGCGACTTCGCCTATTGCGTCAAGCTCGACCCGGACCTGTACGAATTCGACCGGTCGGTCACCATACGAATCGCCAACACCCTGAATTTTCCTGTCGGGACCCTAATTCCGGTCGGAATTTATTCAAGGGACCAGGGACTGTGGCGACACGCCGACATGGCGACGGTGACTTCCGACGGTCTTTGGGTGGAAGCCCGGACCCGCCATTTTTCCTACTGCGACATCAACGACGCCATTTTTCTTGATTTTCTGGACAAGGTCAAGAAAATGGACCCCTTCGATATCACCCCCAAGCCCACGCGCACCCCCGGCGGCGCTTGCTCGGGCACGCCGGGATGCAGCCTGGTCAGTCAGCAGGACGGTTCCTTGCAGGAGCGCCACCGCCTTCCGGACTACAAGAGCATGAACGTCGCTCGAAGCGT
The DNA here is from genome assembly GCA_963674505.2 of Desulfobacterales bacterium. GTDB lineage: Bacteria > Desulfobacterota > Desulfobacteria > Desulfobacterales > SKZT01. The sequence goes on along the minus strand of CAXXIG010000001.1, from coordinate 1,219,394 downwards.
GGAGCTGGTCTATAACAGCAGCCACGCCGATCCGCGATTTCCCCTGGCCATGGAATCCTATGGAGACGTGGACGGCCAGGCGACCAAGAATTCCGTCGTGTTCTCCGTCGAGGGCAGGCGAAAGGAGGTCTACTACCAGACCGACGACGGCCTGGACCGGTTCGCCTGGATGTGGGACGGCAGGAACGCAAGAGGGGAGGCTCTGCCCACGGGCGTCTATCCCTACACCATCGATCTGACCCACCATTTCAGGGGCGTCTACGGACAGCAGCTTTCCTTCGGCGGTGCGACGGTCGGCCCTCTGGATGTGGACGGCAGGCAGGACGCCACCATCGTCAAAACCCTGGAAGGCCTGGCCGTGATCGTGAATTCCGCGGACAGCCCGTTCGGCGCGGGCTGGGGCATCGACGGCCTCCAGAGGCTTCACATCGGCGAAGACGTCGCGCAACCCCTGATCACCGACGGCAACGGCGCCACCGTCGTGTTCGAAACCAAGCCTGGACGGCGGCTGGTCACCTCCTGGGATACCGACTTGGAATACGAACACATGATCCGATGCACATTTCCGGACGGCCGGGGCGGACTCTACCTGGGCTGCGACCGCATTATCCTTCACGTGGATGCCAACGGCGGAAAACGCATCGTCGCCGGGGACGGCTTCGGTGATTCCAGCGGCGACAACGGTCCAGCCATAGACGCACATGTCGGTTTCATCGAAGGCCTTTACCTCGATTCCATGGGCAACCTGTTTTTCGCCGAATACGCCAAGGTGCGGCGCATCGACACCAACGGCATCATCACCACCGTGGCGGGCGACGGCACGGCCGGAAACGACGGGGACGGCTGCCCCGCGACCATGGCCCATCTGAAAAAGCCCGCAGGCATCGTCATGGGGCCGGACGGATCGCTGTATATTTCCGACAGCGAGGCCAACCGAATCCGGAAAATCAACCCGAACGGCGTCATCTCCACCATCGCCGGAGGCGGACTCGGAGGCTACGGCGGGGACGGAGGCCTTGCCACCGATGCCCTCATCTCCAAACCCCTGGGAATGGCATTGGATTCGGATGGAAATCTCTTCTTTGCCGACTACTACAACAACCGTGTCAGAAAAATAGACACCGACGGCGTGATTACGACATACGCCGGAAAATCGGGCACTCTCCTGTATTCCTATCCCGACGACGGCGTGCCTGCGGATACGACCGATGTTTGCCAGCCCGTTTCTGTCGCTCTGGGACCGGACGGCTGTCTTTACATCAGCAACGAATGGGTCCGGTACTGGTATGAAGGGATGGAGACCCGAGGCCCGAACGGCGCTCACATTATGAAGGTAGACAAGGACGGGCTGATCACCAACATCGACAACTATTATTACCACTATGCCCGCGCTGGTGTCGGGGGCGACGTTCCAACATTCTACAAGCCCCGGATGTCCATGGACCGCCTGGGCAACATTTTCATCCACGCTTATGACGACGAAAACCGGAATTTGATATACAAGACAACCCCGCAAATGGTCGTCGACGGGGCATGGACAACCTATTCCACGGCCGGGGATTTCTCCACGCTGACCCGGGAGACCGACGGTACCTACACCCGCGCCTACCTGCACGGCGACAAGGTCAGGTTCGACGACCAAGGATACCAGACCTCCGCGGAAGACCGAAACGGCAACGTCACGACATTTTCCCAATCCGACCACGACGGCCTTATGCTTCTCGATTCCATAACCGACCCCATGGGGAAAACCACCGAGTTCTACTATGCGTCCGGAAGGCTTTCTTCCATCACCGACCCGGCGGGCAGGACCACCAATTTCACTATCAACGAGATCAACGACCTGACCGATATCGAAAATCCCAACGGCTCGGTTCGCTCGTTCGCCTACGCAGGGAGCCATCGCATCGTCGAACAGACTGACGCGGGCGCAAGTCGAACCCAGTATCATTACGACGACATGGGATGCATCGACGAAGTCACTTACGAAGATTCGTCCAAGCGCAAGTTCAAATGCTCGCTGGGCCAGGCCTTGTCAAACCTGATTCCGGCGGAATCCGGCTCGCAAAGCAACCCCGCCGAACCCAGCCCGGTGGATATGATAGAAAGCAGCTACACCGACGCCACCGGCAGGACCAGGCAGTACCGGCTCAACGCCTACGGGGCGGCCACCGGCATCGAAAACGGACTGAAATCCGAAAAGGAGATCCGGCGCAACTACAACAACCTGCCCATCGAACTGACCAGCGCCGAAGGACGAAAGGCCACGGCGCTCTACGACGACCTGGGGCTGCTCGTCTCCATGGTTCAGGAAGGCACCGGCGCCGAGACCGTCGTCGATTACGAACCCGACTTTTACTTCCCGGAACTCGTCACCGACCCGGACAACAACGAAATCGCCTACGAATACGACGAAAAGGGCAACGCGACCAAAATCACGGATCAGCTGGGAAAGGAATGGCTTTTCGCATACAATTCGAGAGGACAACTGCTGACAGCGACCAATCCCGACCAGCAACAGACCGAATTCGAGTATTACGATACAGACGGCAACTTGAAGAAGGTCCGGAACCATCTCGATCAGGAAACCCTTTTCGAGTACGACACCTACGGCAACACGACGCGAATCCAGACAGCCGAAGGGGAGGCCACCCAGACGGAGTACGACGAGATGAACCTTCCGACCGTGACGGTCAATCCCCTGGGCGACGGCACGACCTTGTCGTGGACCATGGCCGAAGGTACGCGGACCTCCGTGTCATCCGCGCCCCTGGCCGTGGTGCAGGAGTCCACCGACGCCGCCGGACGGCCCACGACGTATTCCTACGACCAACGCTACCGGGTCGTCGCCATCAACGCGCCCCTGGATCGCGCCATCGGGTTCGAATACGATTCGGAGGGCCGCATCGTGTCGTTTACGGACGCCAAGGAACAGACCACCCTGTACGAATACGACGCCGCAGGCAGAGAAGTCCTGAAGTCTTTCGACGACGGCACCCGCCTTGTCACCACATACGACCGCGACGGATACATTGTCGGGCTTTCGGAAAACTCCGACCGAATCTCGTACGAATACGACACTTCCGGCAGGCTCGTCGCGACGACCCACCATTTCGCCCAGGGGCCTTCCCAGGTCCTGACCTACCAGTACGACGACCTGAATCGGCTCGTTCGCAAGACGGACACCGCCTCGGGCCTCGCCATCGACTACGCATACGGCGATTCGGGGCTTTTGACCGGCATCGACGCGGGCGCCGGAAAGCAGATTTCCTTCAGCTACGACGATTCCAAGCGCCTGGCAAGCGTCCAATATCCCAACGGCACAAGCTTTGCCGTCTCTCGGGATGGCGTAGGCAGGACGACGGGCATCGACCATAAGTTGTCGGGCAGTCCGTTCCTGCAAATGGCATACGGGTACGACAATGCCGGAAAGCTGACCGGAATGACCGACGCCGAAGGGTCGCACGCCTATGTCTACGACGCCGCAGGACAGCTGACCGGCGCGGTCCATCCCGAACCGTCGGCCAACGCGGACGAGTCCTTCTACTACGACCCCATGGGCAACCGGACCGGGTCCCACCTTTCCACCAGCTACGCGGTGGACGATGCCGACCAGCTGATCGAAGACCAGCACTACGACTACCAGTACGACGACAACGGCTCCCTGACCGAAAAGACCGCCAAGTCCGACGGCGCGCAGACCGTATACAACTACGATGTCAGAAACCGCATGGTCGGGGTCGAGCTTCCAGACGGCAGTACCCGCATCGACTACGGCTACGACGTCTTGAACCGCCTGGTCTCGCGCGTGAAAAGCGACGGAGAGACCCGCTTGTACCGCTACGACGGCAGGAACCTCGCTGCCGTTTTGGACGGCGATGGCAACCTGCTTGCCAGCTTCGTCCAGGGGTTCGGCATGGACAGCCCGCTGATCATGGAAAGAGACGGGGCGAACTACTGCTACCACACGGACCGGTTGGGGTCGGTCGTCGCTCTGACCGACGAAGCGGGGGCTATTAGCAATACCTATGTCTACGATTCCTTCGGGCGGATCATGGATAGGAGCGAGACGGTGGAAAACCCGTTCGCGTTCACGGGGGCCGTGTTCGACGAGGACACGGGGCTCTACTATTTCCGGTCGCGCTTCTACGACCCGGAAACCGGCCGGTTCCTCCAGAAAGACCCGCTGAACATCCAGCAGGACATTTCCGCCTACGTCTACGCCTCCAACAGCCCGGGGAACCTGGTCGATCCTTCGGGGCAGGTGGACTGCGCCGCGGAAGACGAGGAAGAGGAACGATCCAGAAGAATCGAAAACGAAGACGCCTTGCTCGACTGGGCACGTTCCATCAACCTGAGTGTTCCATCCGGCTCCGGAAAGGTCCGGCTGGAGGGGCTACTGACAACCGAAATGTCGTCAACCACGGGCGTAAACGGCACGACGACCATCGCCACCTACGGAGCATTGCCGGAGTTCACGTCTTTCAGCGCGGATACGAGCCATTCTTCCAATATCGGCGTAAACTACAATCCATCGGGAACAACGTCCGCCAACAACTCGCTCGCCTTGGTGACGGTGGATTCCGACGGCGCAAGCGGCGTCGGCGTCGAAATCCTCGACAGGGGGTCCTATTTCGTCGCAAAAACCTTCGCCTTGGCCGGAAGCGCGGCAGTCACCCCCTTCGTGCCCGGATTCGGCATCACCACCTTCGTGCAAAACGCGGTCGGCACCAACCCCTTCCGGGGATGGGGGGATTAACGCGGCAGCCGGTACCGCTCCCTTCTCCTACTCGTTCAAGAGTTCCCACGCTCCGGCGTGGGAACTCTTGAAGGACGCTCCCGCGTCCCGAATTTAAGGGACATCGTCCTGCAAGCAGCTGTCCATCGGCGTGGCTTTGCGGAAGCCGCTTTGCGGTCATCGCCTCGGTTTCAGGATGATCCTGTCCTCGTCGTAGTCGTCGCGAGGATCCCCCAAAGGGGGTGGAAAGATCTCGATCCTGTCGCCTTCCAGGCATTTGACGGCGGTCCAATCCCATGCGGAATACCATCCGCCGACGGTTTCGCCCTCGCAGTCTATGATCTTGTAGCCATAGGGCCTGTTGCGTCCACGGTCGCCGTAGTAGAATCGAAGGTTCTCCACCCATTTTCCGAGGTCGTCTTCGGCAGAATCGAAAGGCGCCCAAAGATCGGAAACGAGTTCGTAGTTCTTGTCGATTCTCAAAATGGCCGAGGGAAGCTTTTCCGGTCCTGTGTAGAAATAGTCGTAGCCGGACGAAACGTCCCCATTCAGAAATGCTTCGTTTGTTTTCGCGTCCCTGGCAAGCCTGCCGTAGTTTCCCGCGCAACCCTGCAGGAAACCGGCGGCCGCCAGCATGAAAGCGGCGATGACAACGTATTTGGATTGGAACGGATTCATTGGGAAACCTCCTTGCCAGACACCGATTTCCATGAGTGAAAAACGGTTCCGAATCGTGATTATCAAATCCGATGCCGTCGATTTCATATCGGCATCAAATGCCAACCTAAACCGTCGGTCGAGATTTGCAACGGTTCGGATCTGGCAAGATGCGACACGGGCTTGATTTCTATTTCGCCCAAGTCTTCACCGCTTCGTTTCAACGCTTCGCGTTGGAATGCATGCCCGGACGCTTCGCGTTCCGCCGAGGCATGGCCGAAAAAAACAACCCCGCGCAACGCCGGCGAATGAATCCGACCGCCCTTTGGGTTTCGCGATGGTATTTTCATTGACACAAAGCGAATTTGTGTCTTAAAACAATCATCCCACGTAAACAGTTGGCTGTGCATGGCGTCGAACCGTTGCGAAATGGGACGACTTGGATGGAAACCTGTTGATCATACCCCGCAATCATTCTGCGAAAAGAAAGGAGAAGCGCATGGAACATGAAGGCTTGAAGAAAGGAAACTTATTTGGTCGGAAAGGAGGAAGAGCGCGGATTCGCGGTGCCGGTTTACTATCGCTGTTTTTTGCGCTGTCGATCTGGCTCTCGGCCCCGGGGGCGGCGCAGGCCGATCAAGTGGACGATATGGGGTATCGGACCACAATAACCGTTCCCGGCGGCAAGGACATCGATGCGATCATCGTTCCGGGAATCCCCCCGGCGATCAAAGGCGAAGCCGTAAACGTTCCGGAGCCCCAGATAGACAACGCGGTCAGGACCCTTCTGAGCATTCCGGCCTTCGACTGGTCTTTCGGGTGTGCGGCAACGTCCGCCGCCATGATCGCGGGGTATTACGACAACAACGGATATCCCGAAATGTACACCGGGCCGACCGACGACGGCGTGATGCCCATGGACAACTCTTCATGGGGAAGCTGGGTGGACGGCAGCGGCGCCACTCGCAAGCAGTGTCCGCTGAGCGCGACCAGGAAAGGGCTTGACGGTCGCTCGGGACTTGGCCATGTGGACGATTTCTGGGTGCAGTACGGCAACGATGGCGATGATCCATATGTCGGCAACTGGACGAGGCACGAGGACGGCGACTGCACCGGCGATTTCATGGGCACGAATCAGTCCGCCCTCGGCAATTCGGATGGCTCCACTATGTTTTACTTCTATCCGGACGGTTCCCCCTTGTACGATTTCGACGCTGAGAATAATCCACAAACAGAAGGTACAAGGGACGGATGCTGGGGATTTGCAAATTTCCTGGAGTCCAGGGGATATCAGGTCGTATCCAATTACAACCAGTATATCTACGGCCATAAAGGAAACACGGAGGGCTTTACATTTGAACAGTACAAGCAGGAAATCGACGCCAACCGACCGGTCTTGATCCACGTGACGGGCCATGCCATGGTGGGGTTCGGGTACGATGACAGTACGCAGACCGTCTATTTGCACGATACCTGGGATTACAACAGCCATTCCATGGTCTGGGGGGGCAGTTACCAGGGAATGGATCATCTGGCCGTTTCGGTCTTCGACATCGGCGATATCGGCGGACCCGCTCCCGGCAACGCGCTGGATTTCGACGGAACAAACGATTATGTGACATGCGGCGATTTCATGCCCGCGACCTATACGAAGGAAGCGTGGGTGAAACGCGTGGCCGGAGCTGTCGAAAACAACATTGTTTCCGGAGGGGGCATCGACGGACGACATCGGTTTTTCGCCCCGAGCGGCTACAGTTATCACTTGGCGGCCGGACATAACGGGACATGGAATTCCGTCGAGGACTCCGTGGCCTTGCCGCAGGACGTTTGGGTACATGTGGCCGTCACCTATGACAGCAGTAGTGAAGAGATGATCCTGTATAAAAACGGGATGGAAGTCTCCAGGACTACCGAAGTAGCGCCTTTCGATTCGGGCGCTGCCGTTCGAATCGGAAGCTATAGCGACACTGCGAATTTGTTCGCCGGCCAGATCGACGAAGTCCGCATTTGGAGCGATGTCCGGACCATAGATGAAATTCGGGCCAACATGTGCCGGACCCTCGACGGGGACGAAGCCGGCCTTCTCGCTTATTACAGCTTCGACAATGCAGCTGGAAGCGTTCTCACCGACCTGGCGGGAGACAATGACGGGACCCTTCACAACATGACGGACTCGGATTGGGTCGCGTCGGGCGCGTCCATGGGCGACGACGCGGAATACGACTATTCCGGCATTTCCGATGCGCCGGAAACTTTCACGGCCAACGTATCCGGCGACAACGGGGACACTGTGACCGCCCAGGGCGACGGCGGCAGCGACTGGGTGGCCATCCAGGTGTATTATATCAACCAAGGCCCCAACGACACCGATCCTCCGGCTGGAATTCAGAAATTGAGCCCCACTTGCCACATGGGCGTCAAGGCCATCGGAGACACCGATCCGACCTACACCATTGTATACAATTACGACGGCCATCCGGGCATCCAGGACGAAAACTACCTGGATCTCTGCTACCGGCACGATGCCGGATCCGCTTGGCAAAGAGCGTACGCCGACCTGGATACCGAAGCCAACACCCTGACTTTGACCGGCCAGTCGGGCACGGAGTACATTCTGGCCGGAGTCGATTCGCCCACCCTGATCGAACTGGCCTCCTTCACCGCCGCAGTCTACCCCGACCGCGTCGCTCTGGATTGGGAAACGGCTTCCGAGATCGACAACGCCGGGTTCCGCCTGTGGAGAAGCGAATCGGTCAACGGCGACTATGCCAGAATCGACGACGAAATGATCGCCGCAAAGGGAGACGAAGTAACCGGGGCGGCGTATTCCTATGAAGATTCGGTCGATAACGGCGCCAAATACTTCTATCGACTTGAAGACATCGATTACAGCGGCGAGAGTACCTTCCACGCTCTGACCGCAAGAGTTATGGTCTTGGAACCCGGATGGAACGCCGTTGCGGGCGATGTCTTCGACGGCCGATCCGTGAGCGGGGCCTTGTCTTCCATCGCGGGAAAATACGATTCCGTATGGGGCCTGCAAGACGGGACATGGAAGTCTTTAACTCCCGACAATCCCGGACTGAGCGACTTGGATTACTTCGCGGCCGGTTCCGACTATTGGATTTACGCGCGGGAAGCCTGCTTGGTGACCTTGCCGTAACGTGTCGCCGGAATTGTCGGCGTTGGCATTTGCGTATTCGTTGCATTCGTTCCCATGCTCTGCGTGGGAACGAGGCGGCGAGCGGTCGGCGAAAAAAAAACAGCTGGTTATAACGGATTGGGGGGGGGCGGCAATGCGTAGGTTGGGTTAAGCGGGTTTCATGTTGGGTTTCGCTTGCTTCCCAACCATTTCGCGCGCCGTATCTGTTTGTTTGATAGAATTCCGTAGCGAGACCCAACAATTGACGAGGTTCAACCCAACCTACATTCCACCCACCCCCAAATCCGTTATAGCCAGAAAAACAGCCCATGAAATCCGAACACACGAGGTGCCGCGCCGTCGTGGAAGACGGCGCTACCGGGATATCCGACTTTTGTCCTTATCTATGTGAACTCTATGTGAGCCATCGACCGCACCGGTCGAAATCTACAGGATTTCGCGAAAGACAAAAACTACGTCCTCAAGCCCGACCGCACCGTCGCCGTTGGTGTCGGCTCGTTTATAGAGTTGCGCCGACTTGCCCGACATCACTTGCAGCCCGATCACGGCATCCTTGAGGTCCAAGGAGTTGTCGCCGTTGAGGTCGCCGGGAAAGGGTTCCAAGAAGACATCCAGGCGGGTTGCATCATCCTGCCCCACCTCCACATCCTCGCATACCTTCGAATGGTATCCCCCCGCATGGAACCGGATGTCGTATGTGCCGGGAAGAAGCATCCGGTGGTAGTCGCCGGCGTCCGGGTCGGCGTAGACATCGTGATCGATGCCGACGGCGCGAACCGTGGCGGCGACAGGCAGTCCGGTCTCCTGGTCGCCGACGATTCCCCGCACTCCTTTCAGGCACAATTCCATGTAAGCCAGCATGGCCTCGCGGTTGTCCTCCCAGATCGAGGAAATTTCCGAATAATCCGGCCACTTGTCCTTTTCAAGCTCGATGGTCACATGGTTGCACCCCAGCCAAACATAATGCCAGTCCTGCATGCCGCCCTTGGCCTGGTACCACGCCACGCCGTTGGTGATGCCACCCGGAAACACGACGCTGTCTCGCAGCAGGGGATTCAAAGAGGCATAGGTCAACGACTGTTGAATGAACAAGGCGTCGTCCGGGGATGCCGAATAGTCTGCCTGGGGGTCGGGGTCGGAATCGTAGGGGTAGTTCACCACTTCGGCCCCTCCGTGGAGGTTGGCGGCAAGGACGGGGGAATGGGCGAAACCCCAGTTCATGATATGCCGCACTTCGGGCGGACGACCGTCCGGAGTGTTCACAGGATCGTCCACGCGGTCGGGAAACTCCCTGTTCAGGTCGAACCACTGCGCGTTGTACCGGTTCTGGGCCACGTATCCGTCCGGGTTCATGAGCGGCATGATCCAGATTTCCATCTCGTCCACCAGCCGGGCGATGGAAGGGTCTGTCCCGTAGTTTTCGACCAGATGGCGGATCAGGTTCAAACAAAGCTCCATGCCAACGGGTTCGTTGCCGTGCATGGTGGAGATATAGGAGAATTCCGGCTCGTCTTCTTCCGCTTCCACCTGGTCGGAGATTTTTATGAACCACAGTTCCCGGCCCTGCACGGACTGTCCGACGCCGACAAGCTTGCAGATATCGGGATAGTTCGTCGCCACATCTTGCAGTTCGGCGACCATCTCTTCGTAGGTATGATACCCTGTTGCCCGGCTTGCCATCTTCTCTTGGGGCAGGGTAACGATTTGGAGACGATACCCCATCGCCTCCAAAGCCTGTATCTGTTGCGGTGTCGCGTAGATCCTGGCGGAACCTTCCAGCACCGCGTCGATATCCACGCCCAATTCCGTCAGGGTCGCGACCTGTTTGCGGTCAACCCCTTCGACCCAGGCTTCCACGGTTCTGCGCGGCTGCCCGGCCCAGGCGTTTGCCGGCAAAAGCAAAGACAGGTGGAAAAGCAAAAATAACGTCGATAGACGTGCGGTCGAAAAGCGTTTCATATCGAACTTTCTCCGTTTGTTTTCGTCGATCAATATTTCGCTGCCTGCTTCAAGCGCGTGATCGCGCGACACTCACAGCGAGCCTCTTTGTCGCGAACCATAGGGGAAAAGCAGCCGAAAATCAACGGTTTTCCCCGATCCTTCAAACGAGCTGGCAATAATGACGGGTAACTTCGGATTGTCCGGGTAGCGCCGTCTTCCACGGCGGCGCGGCCCCGTATGAGAATCGGACCCAAGAGACACCGCGCCGCCGTGGAAGACGGCGCTACCGGGTCATGTGGGCTTTTGCGATTGATGGGACGCTTTGCGTCCGCGTTCTGACAGGCAATGCCCGAAATGCTCCCCTGTCGGAAGTAATTCCAAATTGCCTCCCGGTCTCATCAATTGGATCATGATGAAAAAAAAGGTAAATCTCCGGTGCGCATCTGAGACAGAAACGCTTGACAGCGAGCGGATGAGCGTCGATAATGTTTTTTTGACACGCACAAGCAAGTTTTTTTAACCCGATACAAGCAAAAAGGAGGTCTTATGCCAGTTCCCAAGATTGCGATCAACGGCTTTGGGCGCATCGGCCGGATGGTGATGAGGATTGCCAAGATGCACAAGCATTTCGATGTCGTCGCCGTAAACGACCTGGCCGGGCCGGAGCACCTGGCCTATGCTTTCAAATACGACAGCGTTCACGGGACTTACCCCGGCAAGGTCAAGCTCGATGGCGATACCATGATGATCGACAACGATCCTTTTCAAGTAATCAGCGAGGCAGACCCTTCCAAGCTGCCGTGGAAGGAATTCGACGTGGATTATGTCATCGAGAGCACCGGCCGGTTCCGTAAACTCGATGAGCTGGAGCATCACCTGGACGCAGGCGCCAAAAGGGTCATTGTGACCGTTCCCACCAAGGACTATCTGGAAAGCACCGTCGTGCTGGGCGTAAACGACCATGTGCTGACCAAGGAGGCCAGGATCGTCAGCAATGCCAGCTGCACCACAAACTGCGCCGCGCCGGTCGCAATGGTCCTGCACGAAAAATTCGGCATCAGGCGCGGTCTTCTTACGACGGTGCATGCGTTTACAGCCGACCAGCGCCTGGTGGACGCCCCCCACAAGGATTTCCGCCGCTCCCGGCACGCGACCATGAATATCATTCCCACATCGACCGGCGCGGCGCGCGCCATCGGAAAGGTCATACCGGAACTGGAGGGCAAGCTGGATGGCATGTCCATGCGGGTGCCCGTTCCGGACGGCAGCGTCGTGGATCTGACCGTCGAACTGGAAAAAGAGGTGACCCCGGCCGATGTCAATTCGGCGGTCAAGGAAGCCGCCGAAGGCAAGCTGAAAAACATTCTCGAATATCAGGAAGACCCCATCGTTTCCATGGATATTGTCGGAAACAGCCACTCCAGCATATTCGACGCCAAACTCACCCAGGTCATCGGCGGCTCCTTGGTCAAGGTCATTGCCTGGTACGACAACGAATGGGCCTACAGCGCGAGGGTGGAGGAATTGATTCAGCGCATGGCTGCATTTGACGGAAAAACATCGGAATTCGACGGATAATTTTTCTGACTATAACGGATTTGGGGGGGGGGGGGAGGAATTCGCGTAGGTTGGGTTGAGCGGGGCGTCGCGTTGGGTTTCGCTTGCTTCCCGGTTGTATCGAGCACCTTCTCAGATATTTTGAAAGAACAAAGCAGCGAAACCCAACAATCCACGACGCTCAACCCAACCTACATTCAACCGCCTTCCCCTCAAAAACCGTTACAGCCAGTTATTTTTCAATGTTTGCAATGTCAGGATCGCCCTGCCAAAACGCAGAATAACCGGCAAGTTGACGTTTTCCATTGGAGTGTGAAAAATCATTTTCTCGTGTGGTTGGGTTAACCGGAATGACTTTCCGAAACTTCCTTCAAATACCGAAACAGCGCTCTTGAGGATTTCACCCCCTTGTTTGCCTCGAACTCCTTTTTGGCGTTTCTGGCCAGCTGGGCCAACCGTTGGCGCTGCGCGCGGGGGCATTGGGCCAGAATTTCGTCGATCAGCTCCGCGTTTCCCTCCCGGAGCCGGTCCCGCCATGATTCCAGTTTCTGAAAGGCAAGGGCTTTTCTGTATTCTCCCCGGTCGATTTCATCCAGGGCGGATTGGATGTCCGTCACGTCTATTTGGCGGAGCAATGCGCCCACATGCTTCACGTGCCTTTTGCGAGCGCCGTGGGAGGTGGTTTCCCGGGCGATGGACAAGGCCTTGCGCAGGTCGTCCGGCATCTCGATGGATTCGAGGTGTTCCGCCGAAAGCCCCGCCAGCCGCTCTCCGAGTTTTTGCAGGACCTTGTCCGCCTTCTTCTTCTGGGTCTTGCTGGCAGGGCGTTCGGCTGCGCCGTTGTTTTCCGGCGATTGCGCCATTTTTTAATCCGTCCTCTCGGTCACCTCGATCAGATGATACCCGAACTGGGTCTGAACTGGCCCCACGACCTTTCCGATCTCCGCGCTGAAAACCACCGTGTCGAACTCTTGCACCATCTGCCCCGGTCCGAACTCTCCCAGGTCGCCGCCCCGTTGTCCCGAAGGGCAGGTGGAATTGGCCTTTGCCACAGCCGCGAAATCCTCGCCGTTTTCAATCCTGGTTTTCAAATCCTCGCATGCTTCCTTGGTCGATACCAGAATGTGTCGGGCTTTTGCCTTGCTCATGCTTAATCTCCTTTGGTTTGATTTCCGTCGGACCCGCAAATCAGGCCCTGTTGCAATTTATGGTCACGGTTCTAACCAGTAAGGTAGGATCGTTGTTTGTCAACGAAAATATAGGGATTCGAAGCGCCATGTGATGGTCTTCGTCTCGGACGATGAAAGGCATCCCAATCATAACGGATTCGGGGCGATTGAATATCTTCTGGTTATAACGGATTTGGGGGAGCGGCAATGCGTAGGTTGGGTTGAGCGGGTTTCATGTTGGGTTTCGCTTGCTTCCCAACCATTTCGCGCGCCGTATCTGTTTGTTTGATAGAATTCCGTAGCGAAACCCAACAATTGACGACGCTCAACCCAACCTACATTCCACTACATTCCACTACATTCCACCCACCCCCAAATACGTTATAACCAGAATATCTTCGTGCTCTTCGTGTTCTTCGTGGTGGAAAATCAAGGAGTTTTACCACGAAGAACACGAAGAGCACGAAGGCGAGCGCGCCTATAGCGCAATGATCATGTTTTTTCCGCCGACCGGACCGAGGCGACCGTCATTCCGGGCGCAGCGCAGCGGAGACCCGGAATCCAGGAGAGCCCCAGAAGCGCATGGATTCGAAGCGTCGTAGGATGATCTTCGAGTGAGGTGATGAACATCGTCTTTTTTTTTGAGTGTTTTTTTCTGTCGGAATTTGCTCCTCCGTCAATCTGCCACGGCATGCTTGGGTCGTAGGGTGGGTGGGTTTGAATCCGGGAATCGTCGCCAATTCGACATCTCTTGCAATCCGTGGCCTTCCAATCTTGTACTGATTCCAACCCACCATTTCCCGCGCTTCTTCGTCGCTTTTTCGGCGCAAGACGGCTCGAAAAATGGTGGGTTGGACTTCCTGCAAGGTTTTATTCCGGTTTTGCAGGTCGGCAGGTGTAAGGCCCTAAACCTTGTTTTTTTCTGGATATAGCGGATTTGGGGGAGCGGCAATGCGTAGGTTGGGTTGATCGGGTTTCATGTTGGGTTTCGCTTGCTTCCCAACCATTTCGCGCGCCGTATCTGTTTGTTCGATAGAATTCCGTAGCGAAACCCAACAATTGATGACGCTCAACCCAACCTACATTCCACTACATTCCACCCACCCCCAAATACGTTATAACCAGAATATCTTCGTGCTCTTCGTGTTCTTCGTGGTGGAAAATCAAGGAGTTTTACCACGAAGAACACGAAGAGCACGAAGGCGAGCGCGCCTATAGCGCAATGATCATCAGGGATTTTCATTCAGATAAAAAAGGTACCTCAAGAATATGTTCCGGTTTCAAAGGATATTATTGCACCAAGCCATGACAATTTTGTGGAGCATTTCATCCACGGGACATCGAGAAGTAAAGGCAGATGCGTTTTCTTTTTCAAAAAAACTTTTATCCGATCTCCGGCAATTTCCACGGAGGCGCCGTTTTCAAGAAAATTTCGGCTTATTGTTTCGACGGTGCATTTTTCAAAACCTTCAAGATGGCTTGCCAATATCCGATACAGGTTGTGGGCCAAAAGGGAAATCGTCAGGTCAAAATCCACCTTGACAACAATTGAAGAGGAAGGATTGTTCAGGTTGAAAAACGCCACATGCTCGGCAATTTCCTGTTCCACCAGCCATCGGCCTGCATATTTTTTCACAAGCTTTCCCACATCCGCGTCAAAGTCGTTGGTAATAAGAAAGGTCGGTTTTCGTCTTCCATGGTCGGTCATAACGATTTGTCTTACTTCGCCTTTGTAATGTCGCAATTTGCAGTGCTCTTCGTATATTCTGATTTTCTGATATTTACCCTTCGAACGCTCGACGGATATCTTTCGCCAATGGTTGCTTTCGATTTTTTCCGCCTTTTCGATCAGGCTTTTACTTCTCCTTCTTATGGTCAGGAACTTGATTTTTTCCTCGCTCTGATTCAACTCGCTCAAATTCTTGTAGGTCGTGAACTTCGAATCGAAAATCAACATTTTCGGGGCCACGCCGCGACCTTGCTTCCAAAAATCGACGAAATCGAAAACGGCGTCGCTTTGGTTCCTGTGCTTTACTTCCGCATTGGTATAGGAAAGATTGCCAGTTGAAGGATCCTGCGCAACCAGGGCGAGAAGGCTCTTCATCGCCTTCGATCTGGAACCCGCCCAGTTTTTTTCGAGAACGCTGGCGTCTCCCCAATGCGGTATCGCTTTGAAATCCAGATTGAACTCGCCATTTTCGAGTTCGTCGTCGCGGAAAATGCGCGACAGCGCGGAAAGGAACCTTTTGTTCTGCGACCTTGACACGCGGTAGGAATAGGTTGAAAGAGTAGTCGATTTCGGCAGGACGTTGAGTCCGGCAAACAACCCGAGAGCCCTGTCCATGTTCCATTTCGTATCGTGGGACCATCGGAGGCCTCCCAGCAGTTTCAAGGCCAGAAAAGACAGAACGCTTTGAAGGTCGTCGAGTTCGGACGTACGGGGAAATCCGGCGCTTTTGATCGCCTCCGCCAAGCCGAGTTTTTCCATGAGGGGTAAAAAAACGAGGGGACCGGCGCCGTGTTCCGTTATGAACTTTTCGTCGGTCAGTTCTATCGACACGCTTTTCGGCGCCTCGATTTTTTCCGGAACGGAAACTGCGAGCCTTTCCATTCGAGTCCTTTTGGGCAAAGGCGCGAAGCCTTCGGCCTTCAGCACTTTATCGATGGTGTCGAGCGAAACGGCATTTCCCTTGGAATCAAGAAGGACCTTGATGTCCGTGATGGAATAATTCCGCTTACGCAATGCGACAATAAGCTCTATCGTTTGGTCGCTTGTGGAACGCTTTTTGGGACCGGGCTTTTTTTTCGAGAAAAACGGATTGATTCCCTTTTTGAGATTTTGCAAAAAAAGATGGCGGAGTTTTTTGAAATAGGCTGGCGACAATCCGTATTTTTCGGCCGTTTCAGCCGAACCAAGTCCGTCGCAATAAAAAGCTTTCAAAGCTTCGTAATTTCGATGGTCTGGCAAAAGCGGCTTTTTGAAATAATCAACTGGATCCATAATAAGAAGGTTACTAAAATATCCTGAACGATACGTCAATAAAAAAATGTATGTTGTTATAAAAAATCAGCCGAAACGTTTATATTGGTTGTTCTTAGTAAGTCTGTTCGCGAACAAATCGATATAAATGCACAACTATATGCAAAATACAAAAATGTTAAATTGAATTAAAATCTTATGGTTCAGGTAATTCCAGTGCCGTTTGGCGAGGGAGGGTTGAGGGATGGAAACATAACATCCTGAATATACGGGATTATTCCGTTATAGCCTTGACTGTTAGAACTCTGTGCGGTTACCTTGAAAAACAGAATGAAAATCCCTGATCATGTTTTTTCCGCCGACCGGACCGAGGCGACCGTCATTCCGGGCGCAGCGCAGCGGAGACCCGGAATCCAGGAGAGCCCCAGAAGCGCATGGATTCGAAGCGTCGTAGGATGATTTTCGAGTGAGGTGATGAACATCGTCTTTTTTTTTGAGTGTTTTTTTCTGTCGGAATTTGCTCCTCCGTCAATCTGCCACGGCATGCTTGGGTCGTAGGGTGGGTGGGTTTGAATCCGGGAATCGTCGCCAATTCGACATCTCTTGCAATCCGTGGCCTTCCAATCTTGTACTGATTCCAACCCACCATTTCCCGCGCTTCTTCGTCGCTTTTTCGGCGCAAGACGGCTCGAAAAATGGTGGGTTGGACTTCCTGCAAGGTTTTATTCCGGTTTTGCAGGTCGGCAGGTGTAAGGCCCTAAACCTTGTTTTTTTTCTGGATATAGCGGATTTGGGGGAGCGGCAATGCGTAGGTTGGGTTGAGCGGGTTTCATGTTGGGTTTCGCTTGCTTCCCAACCATTTCGCGCGCCGTATCTGTTTGTTCGATAGAATTCCGTAGCGAAACCCAACAATTGACGACGCTCAACCCAACCTACATTCCACTACATTCCACCCACCCCCAAATACGTTATAACCAGAATATCTTCGTGCTCTTCGTGTTCTTCGTGGTGGAAAATCAAGGAGTTTTACCACGAAGAACACGAAGAGCACGAAGGCGAGCGCGCCTATAGCGCAATGATCATGTTTTTTCCGCCGACCGGACCGAGGCGACCGTCATTCCGGGCGCAGCGCAGCGGAGACCCGGAATCCAGGAGAGCCCCAGAAGCGCATGGATTCGAAGCGTCGTAGGATGATTTTCGAGTGAGGTGATGAACATCGTCTTTTTTTTTGAGTGTTTTTTTCTGTCGGAATTTGCTCCTCCGTCAATCTGCCACGGCATGCTTGGGTCGTAGGGTGGGTGGGTTTGAATCCGGGAATCGTCGCCAATTCGACATCTCTTGCAATCCGTGGCCTTCCAATCTTGTACTGATTCCAACCCACCATTTCCCGCGCTTCTTCGTCGCTTTTTCGGCGCAAGACGGCTCGAAAAATGGTGGGTTGGACTTCCTGCAAGGTTTTATTCCGGTTTTGTAGGTCGGCAGGTGTAAGGCCCTAAACCTTGTTTTTTTTCTGGATATAGCGGATTTGGGGGAGCGGCAATGCGTAGGTTGGGTTGAGCGGGTTTCATGTTGGGTTTCGCTTGCTTCCCAACCATTTCGCGCGCCGTATCTGTTTGTTCGATAGAATTCCGTAGCGAAACCCAACAATTGACGACGCTCAACCCAACCTACATTCCACCCACCCCCAAATCCGTTATAACCAGTTTTTTTTTTAACCTTAGTAGCATGACGTATTCTCTCTCTCCCAAAACCTTATTAGCTTATTGATAAATTTTCGCCTTGAATCCCGGCTTTCCTTTCGATCACGAAAAAGGTAATAAGGTTGGGTTGAAAAAGGGGATTCTCCATACTACTAAGGTTAAGGATAGAAAATAAGGTTTTTGGGGGACCTGAAACGAAATTACCGTACTACATTCGCCGCCAACAGCGTTCGAGCATTTTGACAGAACAAATTTCGGTGGAAAAACAAGAACGTCGAAAAGTGTGATTTTCATCACCCTAAACTGCAAGCCAACTCCGAATGCAAGGCACTCGACCCACCCACCCTTGCTTCCGACCGGTCCTTGTGGTAGATGTCGCGGCATAAAACCCTGCGGAACAACACATCAAAACGAGGCCCATTTTCATCCTTTCATCCCCAGGTCTTCGGCTACTGCTTTTTCGCTTTTTCCCTTTTCCCAGCCTTGGCAGGCGATGTCTTTTTTTCGGATGCGTTTTCGCGGCCTCGGCGGATGGCGTCCAGCCGGGCGTAAATGTGTCGGGCCGCGCCCCGCACCTCCGGGTTCACATCCATCAGTCGCTCCTCGTCATGCACATAGGCGTCGAAGGCGGCGCGCAACGGCCAATGGCGCTCGCTTAATCCTTGCCGATCAAGCCAGGCCAGCAACTTGTCGCCGTAGCCTCGCGCAACGGAGATCCACAGTACGCGCAACAGGTCGTCGTAGTAGGTAGAAAAGATTTCCGGGTGCGTACTCGACAACGCCTCGTCCAAGGAGGCGACCGCCGTCCCGAAATTGTCTTTCGAAAAATCATGGAAAGCTCGCAACAAGGCCGCGCCATGAGGGGGGAGCTTATCCATTGCTTGTTGAAAATAGTTCTCCCCTTCCTCGCTCCGTTCCACCAGTGGAAGCAGCAGGTAAGCCAAATTGCTCATGGCGATAATATCGTCGGAATCCAGCTCCAGGCTACGACGGTATGTCTGCTCAGCCTCTTTATCGCGGCCAAAGTGGTCTTTCAGCAAGTTGCATAGGCCGTTCCATGGGTAACCGTTTTCTGGATCGAGCTTGATGGCCTGTAGATACGCCTGTTCGGCCTCTTCATAGCGGCCAAGATGGCTTGTCAGCAGGTTGCCAAGGCTGTTCCATGGCTCAGCATCTTTCGGATCGATCTTGATAGCCTGTCGATACGCCCGTTCGGCCTCTTCATAGCGGCCAAGAAAGATTTGCAGCAGGTTGCCAAGGTTGTACCATGGATCAGCATCTTTCGGATCGATCTTGATAGCCTGTCGATACGCCCGTTCGGCCTCTTCATATCGGCCAAGATAGACTTGCAGTAGGTTGCCGAGGTTGTTCCATGGCCAAGCTAATTTCGAATCAAGCTTGATGGCCTGTAGATACGCCTGTTCGGCCTCTTCATATCGGCCAAGATGGTCTTGCAGCAGGGTGCCAAGGTTATTCCATGGCAGAGCATGTTTCGGATCGAGCTTGATCGACTGTAGATATGCCTGTTCGGCCTCTTCATAGCGGTCGAGTTTAGCATGCAACCACCATCCAACCCCAAACCATTCCCTTGCCGTCCGGGCCTGGGGCATATCCTTAGGATCGACGATCTCTTCGAGCTTCTTCCCCTGTTCGGCCGCCAGACGTTCCAATTCCCGGAGCGCCTCTTGCCCCAGCAGGTTGCGAAGGTCGCCGTCTTCCACGGCATCGCACAGCGCCAGGCAATAGTCGCTCCGTCCCCGGATGCGCTGCTGTTTGAGCAGGTCGGCGGCTCGCTCGGTCAGTTGCCGGGGGGAATAGAAGTTGCGCAAAAAGCCGGACAGCCATCGCAGCCGGGCGCGCTGGCGTCGCGGGCCGTGTCGCATCAGGTACCAGATGTTGAAGAAGCGCTCGCCGATCTGGAATGCGGCCCGGGCGGTGGTGGAGATCTCCACTTTTTCAAGAATGCCGCTTTTGAGCAGACGATCCAGTTGGGCGGAAACAGCGGGCGTTTTCAGACCGGTTGCGAGAGCCACATCGGCGGCGGGGACGGGGTTCCAGGCCAGCGCGACGGCGTCCAGCACCACACGGGCCTGGGGCGCGAGATCTTCAACCCGGGCTTTATAGAGGACAGTCACCTGATCCAGCAGGCGCTCCAGATCGTTCATGACATCTCCGCCGGCGTCCATCTCCAGCAGCATGTAGAGAAGCACCAACGTGCGGGGGTTGCCGCCGGTCAGGTCGTAGAGGGTGCGGATTCGGCCGGAATCCGTGTTGATCACATGAAGCACCTTGCGCCCTTCTTCTCCGCGCGCTTCGGCCAGTCTGCGAAGGCAGGCCAGCAGGTCGTTCGAACCGAGACGCTCCAGCACCGTGATCTGGAAAAAATCGTAAAAGGCGCCCTTGGGATCGGCGGTGGCTTCGAGATAGGATGCGGCGGCGCCGACGACGACGATTCCCCCGGCCTCCTGCAACACGCGGCGCAGGGTCCAGTCGTCCTTGGCCAAGCCGTCGAGGATCAAGTCGATGTTGTCGAGCAGGAGCAATGGACGCTTGCCTTCCTTTTTCGTCCAGGCTTTGAAGGCGGCCAGGGCGTCGTCGCCGGCCGGATCGTTTCCGGGACGGCCGAGAGCGGCGACTTCCCGGTCGAGCCGGTCCGCTTTGTCGGATTGGCCGGTCTTTTCGAACCGATCGGCCAGAGCGTCCAGGCAGTTGCACCAGAAGGTGTGGAGGTTGTGGACGTTGTACTGCTCTTCGCGGAAACTAAGCGGCAGCAAGACCCGAGATAGATCGGGGTCGTTTTCAATCCCCAAGGCCAGGCGGCGTAGCAGGCTTGTTTTCCCCATGCCGCGCTGGCCGAGGATCAGGTGGTGAGCGGCCAGTCCCCCGGGTGCGATTTCCCGCAGGCGGGCGAGCAGTCTTTCCGTCAGTTCGCCGCGGGCCACGTACCCGGCCAGAAAGTCGTCGTCATCGAGGATGGCCGGATTGTAAACAGCCAGATTCATGAGTTTTCCCATGTTCGCCTCCCCTATTCGTTTTTACAGCACGACATAGCGCATCCACCACTCGCGCAGCAGGTTCATGCGGAAGCAGTATCTGTTGTCGTCGTTTTTCGCCAGATATCCGTCGGTCATAAGGGTGTCGAGGAGGTCGCGCAGGACAGCCTTGCCGACTGGTTCGCCGCCGGGGTTGAGGGCGGCCAGCAAGATGTCAACCGTGACGCCGTTTCCATCTCGGGCCGCAGTTTCCAGCAAGGCGTATAGCCGCCCGCGATCCGGTTCGGGGAAATTGCGGTCCAGGTGTTCCCGCCAGATGCTCCAGTAGGTGCGTTTCTCCAGATCGAGCAGGCGGTCCAGGGCGACCTGCGCATGCGGTTCGTCCAACGCCCCGTCGCCTGGCTGCGAACAGGCGTCCTCGGCGACCTTTTCGAGATAATAGGGAGAAAGCCAGCCCAGGCGTCTGATGATAAGTTCCTTGGCGGCCGCAGTTATGGAGCAGCTACGTCGCCGGGCAATGTCGTCGAGAAAGTCGCGCGCCGTTTCCGGCGCGAAGGGGGCGAAGGGAAACAGTTCCAGGTCGGTCAGGGAGCCTTCCACCCCATGTCGGCGGGCGATGCTGTCCAGGCCGATAGAGCCGGTGTAGAGCCAGCGCACGCGCTTGTATTTCTGGCGCATGTTGCGCAGCCAGTAGAGAAAATTCCGGATGGCTTCGCCATCCTGGCGCTGCAATTCCTGGATGAAAATCGGCAGCTCGTCCACCAGAACGAGCCAGGGGAACTCTTCCCCGTTCTCGTCCAGGTGCGCCAGCAAGTGGTCGGCGAACTCCCGCCCGTCGGTCTTGATCAGCAGCTGACGCCAATCGCCGATACTCTCCCCGCCGCCTATTATGGAGCGCTTCAGTCGATCCATGAAGGCGGTCATGACCTTGGCCCCCGTGCTCAGCTCTTCCTGGATGGCCGCGCAGAGTTGCCGAAAAAAATCCTTCTCCTCCCGGTACCCTTCCAGGTCCAGAACAACGGCTCGAAATTGCTGGTCCGCCGCAGTTTCGCGCAGGCGATTGAGCAGCATCGTCTTGCCGATGCGACGCGGCGCAAGCATCAGCAGATTGCGTCCTTCGCGGATATGCCGCCAGGCAGCGGCGGTTTCCTGGACGCGGTCGAAAAATATCATGGATACGCCTCCTTTTTTTTCAATTCATTCTGCATCCCCACATCCAACTTGGTTGCAATGTATCACAACGGTTATGTTTTGCAACGATTGTTTTGTGTTTAGATCTCGTTTTATTTCCGGGGCGCGAGAGATTTCGCATGGCAGTTCGGGCTTGTTCTCCAATTCGGCCAAGCCCTCGTCCCCTCGTTCCAACGCTTAGCGTTGGAATGCATACCAGGACGCGAAGCGTCCGCGTTCCCCAGAGGCAGGGCCGAAACAAGAACCAGACCCGAAACTCGCTTCTTCGAAATCCATGGGATTTTTGGGATCATCGCGGATTTATGGGAAAAGGCGCCTCGATGGCAAGGAGCCAAAAAAACAAATGGAACACAAATAGGTTCCGTAGTTTCTCTTTCAAGGACATGACGGCCATGTCAGATCGAGCCCAAAAGGCCTTGCGAACGCCATCCGGGTGCATCGCAACAAAATTCCGAGCAGGCAACGGATTTCTTCGCGATTCGGCATTTACCTCGTAGAGGTTAAATTATTGTAGCACCCGGGTTCCCGTCTGGCGTCTTTCCTGTAGGGGATGAATTATTTTGGCGCGGCAAGTGCGATAATTCATCCCCTATAGGGAAATTTCGACTGGGCGGCGCGAAAGCCATAATAGAAGGGATACAGTCTCGATATCGTGGTTGCACGAGCGCAGCGATTTGCCGTTTACAGCGGCCGAAAATTTTAATAGCATGAATTTTTCGAATCAGATCGATCCTGAAAGGGCGGACGAGGAGGACGATAGTGTGGTCGTGGAAATGCAACGTTGGAGAAAAAAGGACCGTGCGGTACTTCGAAAGGGAAGAATCGAAAAGAGAATACTGTCCGCGCCAAGACTCGAATCGGCCCGAAAACGGAAGAAAAGGGAGGGGAGTGATAAAGCACCATGGAGCTTTTCGAGGAATTTTCGGCTCTTGTCGAGGCGTTCGACAGAGAAAATATCGAATATGCCTTGTGCGGGGGATTGGCGATGGCGGTTTACGCATTTCCCAGAGCGACGTTGGATATCGATGTCCTGATAGAACCAGAAAGCTTGGAAAAGGCGAAACAGGCGGCGATACGGCTCGGCTTCGATCTTGACCAGGGCTTGATGAAATTCGGAGGAGGGACTGTGCAAATATATCGATTGACCAAGATTTCATCCGACTCGGAGGAACCTTTGATGCTCGATATGTTGCTGGTGACACCCGAAGTAAAAGAAGTTTGGGAAACGAAGAAATTTCTGACATGGGACAAGGGAAGGCTGCCTGTAGTATCTGTCAAAGGTCTGATCAAGCTCAAATCCATGAGATCGAGCAGCCAAGACAACGCCGATATTGAAAAGCTGGAGAGTATTGCCGATGAAGATTGACATGGATCCGCATGCTATCACGATGCGAATTAAAAAAGCGAGTGAACTTCGAAGATTGTGCATTGCTCTGGGAGGCGAACGATTGAAAAGGAAGTGGATGGAAGACCGGGAACGAACAGCGATTCTTGTCGGAGGGGCGGGTGTCTCCAAAGACGAGGGACCATCGGTGCCGGACCGGCCTTCCGTTCCGTAGCCGATGGCTGGGTCTATTGGAGGGATCGAAAACTTTGAATACGTTTGAAAATTTATGACTGGCGAGTTAGTAAGTGAAATCCGGATAATATTTCGCCATGCACGATGGACAGATAGAATGCGAAAAGCGGGCCTTGGTCCTTTTGCCTATATAGCTCTCCATTTCCACCCAGCTGTCGTCATCTTCAGGGTCTCCTCCCTCGACTCTGATTTTTTTGCAGTAGCTGCAGATTGGCAAGAGCCCCTCCAGCGTGGCAATATGAGAAAGGGCTTCCTCTAATTGATCGATTTTCCTCTTAAGGCTCTCTTCGCTATTGGCGAGCGACACAACCATGAAGTTGAATGCTTCGGAGAATTCGCCCATGAAATCCACACGCTGGCTGAAATCTCCCTGGGCTACTTGTTTTGCCTGCCATTTGAGATGCTGCAAGCGAGAATGCAGCTCTTTTAAAGGCGACGCCAAAAAATTCCTTGGGCGCGGAACCGGCACGTCATCCAAGGTTCCCTTTGACAGGGGGTGGATAAATTCGTGCATCTCCTGAACAAATGAAAAGAGCAAATTTAGCATAATTGCAAGCTCGCGCTCGTTTTCATTTGCAACCCCCCCTGTATCAAGGGATTCTGGAACTCTGCCCTTCAACAGGAGAGCGAGCTTTTCTGTTGCTTCTTCGATCATTTCGCGTCCTCTATTATTCTGACATCGAAACGACAAACCCTGTCTCCGCTCGCCCAACAGTCGATCTCTTTTGCCTGGAAGGGTTTCCCTGTGTAAGCTTCCATAATGCCCGAGATATATCCCTCGTCATATTGACATACAACCTCGTCAGTAAATGGCAAGCCGGAGCAATCAAGGTCTTCTTCGACTGTCAGAGTAAATACCATATTCTCCAAATCGGCCTTTTCGACCCGCAGAATTCCGATGGCTTGCTCTCTGAGTACTGCCTGCAATTGAGATACAAATTCATTGAAATCGAGGTCCCTGTCAAGCATATTCTGGCAGAATTGCGCCCCGGCGAGCCTGCCTGCTTTGACAAAGATGTCATTTGCCTTTTCCACTCCCAATTCTGCAATCAGAGTGTCTCGAAGGGTGTACTGGAGTAATCGATATGCAAAGACCGGAACCGTCAATCCGAGATTCGGCCTGCCCCCTTCGATGTCCCCCAAATCTTCCCACTTGAATTTGTTATAGTTGCGCTCTTCCTTGAACATGCTTTCACCTTGCCGGCAACCGGTGATTGGATTTTTTTGTCGGTATTGGCATCCTCGAATTATGAGACGAATACGTCGTCTCGCATATATTCCATATGTAGCTCAGAAACCTCGAAAAATGCAAGTTTTTTTTCGAAAAGCTCGCTGCCGTTGCTGTTAGGATTGACAGGCGCAGACCTGTCTTTGGCCCGTTCCTGGTTACGGCGCGCCGGCCATGCCTGCGCACAGGATCGACATGGCTCCGTCTGTGCGCACGAAGTAGGTCGTGTGTTGCATTGGCAAGATCGACTGTTCAGAATGGCGCCTCCGGCGCGGCTGTTATGGACGCGTCGGGAAAGGAACGATTGGGCTTGGTTTTAACGTCGGCAAACCGACTGTCATTCCGGGCGGAGCTTGCTGAGATCCGGAACCCAGACGACAATCGAGACTTATGGGGTAAAAAGCCGGCCGAAGTTAAAACCAATCCCGACCGATTTGCCATTTTTGGAGGGGGCACGCAGGCCGAATGCGTTCGCAAGAAAGCAGGGGCAATGGCGGACTGAATTTCGCTCGAAATCGAAAGGCGCGGGCTTATAGCCCTCGACCGGACGCCCCGAATCCTGGAAAAGAACCGCGTGATCAAAGGTTTTTCCCGGTCCTCGCCGGTCATTCGAACCGGCCGGCAAGGACGGGGAAGTTCGGAGGGGGTGGAATCAGAAAAATTTTCGTTCGCAGCATATGGCGGCCTTGTCGAAGCGGTCGAAGAGCAATGCGAGGCGCGCGTTGGCGATTTCCACGCTTTTCGGCCTCTCCTCGGCTTCCTTTTCCGTGGGGTAGCAGGAAAGGCAGCGCTGGCATTCGCGGGTGCTGTCGTCCGCCGTCACCTGGAACCGTCCGTGGAGAAAGGTCTGGGCGTTCTTGTAATGGCCGAAATGCTCCACGGCCGGGAGAAATTCCAAGTCCACTTCCACCGCCATGGAGGTCCCGCCCATCGCCATTTCGATGTAATCCTCCAAGGTGTGGGGCGGTCCGAAGCGGTCCTCGCGCTCGTCGAATTTGAGCACCATGTCGCCCAGCTCGAAGACGCGCTCCTTGTCGATGTCGATTCCGGCCTTCGCAAGCTCGTTGTAGTCGCGCAACAAGTATCGGTTGGCGATCATGATCGCCTGGGAGACATGGGGGCAGATATTGTTGGAACACCCTCGCGCATAGCATTTCCTGAACTCGAACGGCTCGCCGTCGATGGCGCCGGAATACCTGCACAGAAAGATATGCGCCAGGTACGGGTTCTCCCGCTGGGTGAAATTGACCGGCACGACCTCGAAGGAAAGGCCCAGGTCCACGGACCTGCCCTGCTTCTTCAATGCCGCTATGTCGGTGATTCGGCGGGGAGGATTGTTGATTGCTATCTGTTCCATGATTCGCCTCGTTTGTTGAAAAAAAGTATTAGGTTTCAGGCAAAGCCGATCAAACGTGGGTCGAGCTTGGGTGCCAAAAGTGGCTTGGCCAGAGCCTTGAGATGAAAACGAAGTCTTTCGCGCTCCTTCTTTTCATCTCGTTATTATCCGCTTCAATACTTGGACGGCGCCGGTCGGAAGCGTAGGGTGGGTGGGTTTCTAACGCTGGCCTTGCACGCTAATACGCATTCCCTTAAACTCCCTGTCCTTCAATCTGTCACAGGGTCCAACCCACCATTTTTCACGCAACCCTGAAGCCCTTTCGTCTGATCGGAGGCGGCTAGGAGACTCGGACAACGGTGGGTTGGATTCGGTACGAGGCTGGCGAGCCGTTGGAAAAAAGAAACTCAGAAACAGCAAGAACATTCGGGTTTCCACCCACCCACCCTACGCACCACGCCTGTGCCTTCTTATCAGTTTGGATAAAAAACAACAAGCACGACGCTTAATCCAGCCTGTGCGAAACCGTTAATGGGCCCATAATTATCCACGTTAACGCTCATGCCCTCTCGCGAAGAAATGCTTGCCGTCCAATCGGCGGCAAGCAAAAGCTCATTTCTTCGGACAAACATTCGCGTCGGTGGCCTAATAGGTGAGTACGGTTGTGGCCGACGCCGCTTCCTCCAGAACCTGCGCGGCGGCGGTGACTGCGGCGCCTTCGATCAGGTCGGACTCCGCGATGTTTCTCGACTTGATGCACGGGCCGCACACGCCCAGCTTGCCGCCGAGTTCCAGAAAATCGGCCAGGAGCTTTTTCAACGGGGGAAATCCGCCGCCGGGGGGCAGGTCGTCCACATAGCCTTTTTTGGCCAGATTGACACCGTCGCCTTGCAGCACGATGGTCGCCTGGGTGTCCATGGCCAAAGCCGCGACCGACATTACGAAAGGCATGGAGGCGCGCTCCGTGTCGTCGCCGGAATGGGTGCATACGCATACGATCTTGTCTTCCATTTCTTGTCTCCTTTGCATTTGGTTGGTTGTGCAGTGGGTTGTTTCTTTTGTTCTTCAGTTCTTCGATTCTTCAGTTCGCGCTTTCCGCCAGCACGGAGGAAAGGTCCTGTACGTCGGCCCCGGATTTTTTCAGATTGCCGTAGCAGATGGGGCACATGGCCACGATGGGAGCGCCCGCGCCGTTGAGTTCCTCCACGCGCCGCTCCATGATCTCCCTCGACAGCTTGGGCGAGATGGATTCCGCCGGGCCGCCGCAGCAGTGGGTGAAGGTCTGGCAGTTTCTGACCTCCACGCACTCCACGTTCAGCTTCGAAAGCACGTCTCTGGGAGCGTCGGACACTTCCAGGTAGCGGCCGTAGAAGCACGGGTCGTGGAGCGTCACCTTTCTTCCGCCGTTGCCGCCCGAAAGCTCCAGAAGCTCGAAGTATGCGCGGACTTCGAACGATATCCCGGTGTACTTGGGAAAGAGCACCTTGAGGGCGTAGGTGGTGTGGGGGTCCACGGTGACCAGGCGCTTGACTCCCGCCTTTTGCAGTCGCCTGGCCACCTTCCGCGCGTGGCGGACGAAATTTTCCTGGTCCCCCAGGTCGTAGAGCAGGACGCCGGTGTAGTCGTCCAGGTCGGGGTCGTAGCCGAAGCTCACCCCGGAGCGCCGCAACAGCCTCGCGATATTCTTTAGGACTTGGTCCGTGCGCCGCTTTTCGTCCCTCGCCTTGAGCATGATGTACAAGGACATTCCCATGCCGCCCAGGATGCTGGGCACAAAATCGCTGAACTCCAGGTACTTGGCCAGGGCCGGATGGTTCTGCGCTTGTTGCGCCAGCTCCGAACCCTCGTATTGCTCCAGGTAGCCGGTGGTGCTTTCGATGTAGGGCATGAACTGGTACATCAGCCCGGTGAAAAGGGTCCATTCGCCGGTCTTGTAGAGCTTTTCGCCCCCGTACCACGTGTTGAGCAGGAACTTGGGCACACCAAAAGGGTTTTTGGTCTTGCGCACGTTGTCGGCGATAAATTCCGTGATGAGTGTCGGGTTATACATGGACTGCCTCCTTTGATCGCGACTGCTTCGACCGCTTATGGTCGCCGCGTCTTTCGGAAAGGACGAACCGCTTGAGACCCAGGATCAGCTCCCCGGGGTCGGCCTGGCGCGGGCAGGTGTGGGTGCACATGCCGCAGTGCAGGCAGCGCCAAAGCTCGTCGCCGAACTCTATGATTCGATCCCTTGCTCCCAGCTGGATGTAGCGGATCATTCTGCGCGGAAAGCTTTCGTAGATCAGCGGGCAGATGGCCGCGCAGGTGCCGCAGTTGAAGCAATCCAGGGCGGTATCCACGCCGTGCTTTTGTAAGATTTTCGCAAAATCCGTATCGACGGTAATCATGACGCCTCCGTTTCTTCCGCGGCCTCTTTTTCGGCGGCCTTTTGGTCTACGGCTTTTTCATCTGCGGCTTTTTCAACCGCGGCTTCGTATTTGAAGTAGTCGCCGTCCTGCTCGCCTTCGACGGCCATGCCGTATTTTCTGAGCGCGGATACGCACCAGAGGACCGCGGACGGCGCAAGCCCTGTTTCCTCGGCCACTTCCGGCACGGTCTTGGCCTCGCCGGAAATGCACTTTTTCACCTCGCGCATCATCTTGCTTCTGACCTTCAAGAGGGACTTGGCCTTGGCGAGCGTTTCCCCGCGCTCCTTTCGAAGCGCCTTCAACGCTTCCTTTTTGACGACGGTCTCGTCGGTTTTCATCGCATGTCTCCTTACAAAGCCGCGATGGCGTCCACCATCGCTTCGTACTGTTTCAGGGTCCATCCGCACACCTCGATGGCGTTTTCCGGGCAGGTCGGCACGCAGATGCCGCAGCCGGTGCAAAGTGCCGGGTTGACCTCGGCCTTGGGACCGTTCGCCCCAGCGCTGTTCATGGAGATGGCCTTTTCCAGGCAGACCGACACGCATTCTCCGTGGGCCTTGCACTTGTCTGCGGACACTTCGGCCACGAACGGGTCCAGTTCCACGTACCCGCTGGACAAAAGCGACGACACCTTGGAGGCCGCCGCCTGAGCGGCCGCGCACGATTCTCCGATGTCCATGGGCGTCTGGCAGGTCCCGGCCAGAAACACGCCCTGGTTGGCGAGTTCCACCGGCCGCAGCTTGGGGTGGACTTCCTGGAGGAATCCGTCGGCGCCCCGGGGAAGTTTCAGCATGTCCACCAGGTCCCCGATGTCGTTGGGCTCCATGCCCACGGAGAGCACCAGCAGGTCGAGATCCACCGAAACCTCTTCTCCGAACGTGAGCATGTCGTTTACGCGAACGTTGAGCGGGTAGCCGGAATTCTCGGACTTGCCAACAATAGGCGGGGATTCGGGCTCGTAGCGCATGAACACCACCCGGTTGCCGGACGCCTTCGCATAAATGTCTTCGTGCCCCCGGCCGTAGGTGCGGATGTCGCGGTAGAAATCGAAAACCTCGGTCATGGGAAAGCGGTCGCGGACACGGTTGGCGGCGTCCAAGGTGGAGGTGCAGCAGACACGGGAGCAATACTCGTTCAAGTGGCCGTCCTCGCCCTCGTCGTGGATGCCCGGAATCTGGCGGCTGCCAACGCAGTGGACCATGCCCATGCGCCGGACGGGGCGGCCGTCGATCTCCAGGCGTCTTCCGTTGGCTTTGTTTTCCGCCAGGATGCGCGTCAGTTGCGGCAATGTGATCACTTCCGGATGGTCTCCGAAGCCGAATTCGCCGGTTTGGGGCTTGTAGGGCTTGAACCCGGTGGCGAACACCATGGCGCCGGTCTCCACCGACACGGTCTCGCCGGACTCCGGGATGGATTGCGGAAACACCCCCGCGAAGGGAACGTAGCCGTCGTTGCTTTTCCCCGATGCGGCCAGCCGTTCGATCTTCTCCATGTCGGCGGGGCTTTTCGGGGGTCTGCGCTCCACCGAGATTCTGAAATTTCCCACGTATCCTTCGGCCTTGGTCATTTCCGCGCAGGTCATCACTTCGATGTTCGGGTCGCTGAGCACGGTTTCGGCCAGCTGCCGGACCAGGTCGCCCGCCGATTCCCCGGTGGGGGCGAGCTTGTCGAGATCGACCGCGCGTCCGCCCAGAAACGGAGACTTTTCGATCAAAAGGACTTTCAGGCCGCGTCCCGAAAGGTCTCGCGCCGCGCGAAGTCCTGCCACGCCGCCCCCGATGACCGTGGCGTGTCCCTTGGCGTCCACCCGGATGGGCTCCAGCGGTTTCAGATACCTTGTCTTGCTCACCGCCGCGCGGACCAGGTCGGTGGCCTTGTCCGTGGCGCCCTGCCCGTGGTGCACCCAGCTGACCTGCTCCCGGATGTTGGCGTGTTCGTACAGGTAGGGGTTGAGCCCGGAGCGCTGGATTGCTCCCCGAAAGGTCAGCTCGTGGAGGCTGGGCGCGCACGACGCCACCACCACCCTGTCCACCTTTCCGGAGCGGATGTCCTCGGCGATCAGTTCCTGGCCGGGGTCCGAGCACATGAACATGTTGGTGCGCGACACCGTTACACCCGGGGTGGATTTCAGCCGTTCGGCCACCTCTTCCACGTCCACGTGGTCCGAGATGTTGCCGCCGCAGTAGCAGACGTAGACCCCGATTTTTTCGCCGCTGCTGGATTTGTCTTCCGATGTCATTTTGCTTGGTCTCCTCTGTTTGCCGTCGCGATCATGCCGCCCGCACGTTTCGTTTGGAAGTCAGGTGCCGGCAGGCTTCGGACGCCGCCGCCCCGGCCTCAACGATGGAATCCACGATGTCCTTGGGCCCTGCGGCCACGCCCGCCACGAACACGCCCTCCATATCGGTGAGCGACGGGGCGATCTTGGGCGACGGGCACTTGACGAACCGGTCGTCGTCGATGGAAACCGGGCAGATTCCCTCCGGCTGCCACTGGGGAAGAATTCCCAGGGCCAGCACCGCCAGGTCGTGCTCCCGCGTGGTCACCCCTCCGCCTTCCTGGTCCTCGTAGCGAATGGCCGCGGCGCCGTTTTCGCCCTCGGAGATGTTGGCCACCTTCGCCTTGACGAACTCCACGCCCATGGCCTTGGCGTTCTGGTAGAACTGCTCATGTCCCTTGCCGAACGCGCGGATGTCCATGTAGTAGATGGTGATGTCCGCCAGCGGCAGCGCTCCGGAGAGCAGCATGGCCTGCTTGACGGCGTACATGCAGCATACGCGGGAGCAATAGGGAACCCCCATTTGCTTGTCCCTGGAGCCTGCGCACTGGACGAACGCCACCGACTCGGGCTCCTTGCCGTCGGAGGGTCGCAGGACACGCTGGTACGGTCCGTGCGGGGCGAGCAGACGTTCCATGCGAAGGGCGTCGATCACGTTTTCGATCTTGCCTGCGCCGTATTTCAGGTCGATGCCGTTGTGGGTGAAACCGGTGGCGAGAATGGCCGTGTTCGCCGTGATTTCGATGGCTTCGGGCTGCTGGAAATAGTCCACCGCTTGGGTGGGACAGACCGACGCGCACTTGCCGCACAAGGTGCAGTGTTCCGTGTCGAGAAGGGCGATGGGCGGGATGGCGTTGGAAAACGGCACCCGGATCGCCTTTCTGGCTGTATATCCTCCTTGTTCCTCGTCCGGGACCCAGGCGGGACAGGCGTACTCGCACTGCCTGCATCCGATGCACTTGACCGGGTCCACGTATCGTGGCTGCTGTATCACGGAGGCGCGAAGGACTTCGCCCTGCCGGTCCAGGTTTTTCAGTTCGCACAGGGTGAAGATCATGATGTTTTCGTGGTGCGCGGCCGAGGCCATCTTGGGCGTGGTGATGCAGCTCGAACAGTCCAGGGTCGGAAAGACCTTGGAAAGACGGATCATCTTGCCGCCGATGGAGGCGTCCTTTTCCACCACCGCCACCGAGTAGCCTTGGTCCGCCACGTCCAACGCCGCTTCCAGTCCCGCGATGCCGCCGCCCACCACCAGAGCGTCGAATGTCATTTGCCGGGCTTGCCCGGCCGGGCGAGTTTCCATGGTTCGTCTCCTTTGCTCTCAGTTTTCCATCGCCGCGGGAACTTCGGGCACTCCCAGTTCCCGGACCAGTTCGTTCATCTGGTTGACTTCCCGCAGAAACGCCCGGTTGCAGACCGTGCAGATCGCCGTGAGACGCAATCTGCGAAGGTCGATCTTGACCTCCTTCATCATGGCGTAGACCCTGTCGATGCGCTTTGCCAGGGCGTGGTAGGCGCCCTCGTACGGACACTCCTCCCCGCAGGACATGATGATGATCCCCGCGATGCCCTTGCGGAAACAATCCATGTAGAAGCTTTCGGGAAAAAGGACAGGCGCCCGCACCCGCAGTATATAGGTGTTGTCCGGGTACGTGGAGTGCGCCTGCCCCACCGAATTCGCCCCCGGATACGCGCACGTCTCGGTCGCCAGAATCAATATCTTGGCTTTGGCTTGGGGGGTCATGGCTTTCTCCCTCTCTACTTGGCCCGCTTGATGTAAAGCTTGTCGCAACCGTCGGCTTCCACATATCCCAAAAACTCGTGGCCGACCTTCTTCGCCCATACCGGAATGTCCTTGCGCGTGCCCGAGTCGCTGGATACGATCTCCAGGATCTCGCCCACCTTCACCTTGCCGATGCCTTTCTTGGCTTCCAGCAAAGGTCCGGGACATGCGCTTCCTCTGGCGTCAACACTGCTTGCGGGGGTGATTGTACTCAAATCGACATCGCTCATTGGTTTCCTCCTTGCGGTTTTGGGTGTAAGTTCGTTCCCTCGGCAAGTCGCCGAATTCTTTTCGAAACTGTCAACCCCTGTTAACAATTGTCATGCCATGTTGTAATAAAAATTCATATCCCATTGAATTTACAGGATATTCTGATTCTCGGAACGATTCCCAAAAACGAATTGATTGTTTACAGTTGAAATCATGTTTACGATTTACATATGTATTTTAATTTACAGTTGACAGCGACACGCGTATAAGAAGAAGCAGCTGTTTACAAGGACGGACGCGCCCGGAACAGCCGACCGCGCCGTGCGGCACGATTATTGATAGACAATGTCTTTTTTCACAGCGGCAGATCGCCCGTCGCGTGTGGCCAAGTTCGATATCAAGCTCGGATTTTTTCAATCAGGAGACAATCCATGACCGACGCCGATCAGGCACAATATTGGAAGACCATCGTGGAGACCATGGCCGACGGCCTGATGATCGTGGACCGCACCGGAATGATCGTGTCCATCAACCACGCCATGGAGAAGCTCACCGGCTATTCCGCGCAGGATCTGGTGGGCAGAAACTGCCGGATTCTAAAATGCGACACGTGCAAGGGAGAGCGCGCGGGCGGCGGCAAAGACGCCCATTGCGCCCTGTTTCGCGAAGGCAGGATCCGTCGTTCCCGGTGCGTGATGAGAAAGAAGGACGGCACGCCGATCAACGTCTTGAAGAACGCGTCGGTGCTGCGCAGTTCCGACGGAGAGGTCACGGGAGGCGTGGAAACCCTGTCGGACCTGAGCGAAACGGTGGCCAACGAGAACGAGATCTCCAGCCTGCGCCAGGAGTTGAACAACCGGGACAGCTTCCACGGCATCATCGGCGTGTCGAACCCCATGCAACAGATATTCGGCCTGATATCCAGCGTCGCCCGTTCGGACGCCCCGGTGATCGTCTACGGTGAAAGCGGCGTGGGCAAGGAGCTTGTGGCGCAGGCCATCCACAACAGCGGCGCGAGAAAGGACGGCCCGTTCATCAAGGTCAACTGCGCGGCTTTGAACGAGTCCTTGCTGGAAAGCGAACTTTTCGGCCACGTGAAAGGGGCGTTCACCGGTGCGGACAGAAACCGGGTGGGCCGTTTCGAAGCCGCAAGCGGCGGAAACATCTTTTTGGACGAGATCGGCGAGATTCCTCCGTCCATCCAGGTGAAGTTGCTTCGGGTCTTGCAGGAAAAGGAGATCGAGCGCGTCGGATGCAACAAGACCGTCCCCATCGACGTCAGAATCATTTCGGCCACGAACAAGGACTTGAAGACGATGACCGAGTCAGGGCAGTTCCGGGAGGACCTGTACTACCGCATCGGCGTGATCCCCATCCATATTCCTCCCTTGAGAAAGCGCCGGGAGGACATCCCGCCGCTGATCAACGCGTTCGTCAACCACGTGGCGCTCAAGACCGGAAAGCCCATCTCCGGCCTGAGCAACGAAGCCTTCGAACGCCTGGAATCCTACCACTGGCCGGGAAACGTCCGCGAGCTGATCAACGTGATCGAGTACGCCTTCGTGCTGTGCCCCGGCGGGGTCATCGGCGCGGAACACCTGCCCCGGACCCTGTTTGAACACGAATCGAGCGCGCCGGTACAGTTTGCAGGTCCGGCTCCCGGCAGGCAGGACAACGACCCCGAAACGGAAAAGAAACGTATCGTGGACGCCTTGAACCGGTCCGACGGCAACAAGTCCCAGGCCGCGAGGATGCTGGGAATCAGCCGGGTTTCGCTCTACAAAAAATTGAAAAAGTACGACGTCAGGGTTGACAAGCAGGTGGCAGGGTAACGCGAATCAAACCATTCCTTGCCAGGCAATTTCCTCTGTATCCAAAGCCTTGCTTGGGTTCTGGAGGGATTTTGTGCATAAGAGAATCGAGCTTGGAACCGCAATTTATTGGCGGACAGATTTGAAAACTCCCCATGAGAGTGTTAATGGGATTTCAGAATTATGTCGGGCAAACTGTGCAAATCTCTGCTCGATGATTTAATTTCCAAAATAAGGGAGAACCTTCAATTGACGAACAAACCTTAACGGCAACAATAGATGGAGCAACCTATAGCCGACTTAAAATGGTGAGCGATCAGACCGCTTCCATCGAAGCCGAACTGGTCGCAGAGGCAATCCGAAGATACTTAGAAGAATATCTGCGGCAAACAGAAGCCATACGCGAAGGGATAAAACAGGCAGACGAGGGGAAGTTCGCATCGGAAGAAAGAGTGAAGGCCGCCTTTTCCAAGTGGGGCGTGAATGTCTAAGAGGATAATATGGCTCGATCTTGCAGTGGACGATTTGGAAGGGGCTTTCGAATCTCACCGCCACCACCGTGTAGGCCCGCAAATTCAACAGGTATTTGTTGCGCAGAGGGGGCGTTTTTTTCCGACGGCAAGATCGCCGAATCCGTATGGAAATTTGATCATCTCACCAAGCCCCGCGCTTCCTGCTCTTCTGAGTTTAACGGATGCCTGCGGACAGCCGAGCATCGCGTATTCGCCATACCATCCTGGTCTGGCGTGTCTTGGCTCCTAAGCGGCGGCATATTCGTGATATGGGACCAGAGCTGGAAGCTCTGGCTACCTTTTGCGCTCCCCACAAATCGGCCATGAACCGAAAATCCGAGGTCCAGGCGAACCCCGCAAACCGAAAGCAGGCACTCTGGAAATGAACAAAACCCGGCTGAAAAACTATCCGCCGTTCCGGGGGATTTTCATCACCCCAGGATGGGACGACTTGCCGGTTTGAAACGGATACCCTATAATCGGGACAATTGGACCGCAACTAAAACGCACAGGAGCGATACCATGTCCCGAACCGAACAAAAAGCCGACAATGTTTATGAAGAATTTTCCAACCTGCCCGATAATGTGGTCGGTGAAATCATTGACGGGCAGTTGCATACCCGGCCCAGGCCAGCCCCAAAACACGCTCTGGCGGCTTCGTATTTGGGCGGTGACTTGGTCGGTCCATACGGCAAAGGCAAAGGCAAAGGCGGACCCGGCGGGAAGGTTGCCGGGGCAGCTGAAGCCTTTGCCTCGCATCGATCTTGCGAACGAAAGCGGAAGTCGCGGTGGAATTGAATTCGTCCGGGGGGCTGCCGCTCATGGAAGGCTTGAGGACAGGCCGGCGCTTGGCGTTGATGAAAGGCCTTTCAATATGGGCCGAGCCCGTGTCGAGATCCACGGCCAGGATTCGGAGTTTTTGCTTATAGTCCACCTCCCACTGTCGCCTGCCGGTGTACCGGAGGGCCATCGCCATGGGAAGCTCGCTTCTTTCCGTCAGGGAAAGGGTTTCGGGCGCTCCTATGGCCAGGACCGACGCGTCCAGTTTGGCGCCGAACGCTTTCACCAGCCTCGTCTGGAGATCCAGTACGTCGTCTTCTTCCAAATCGAAATACTTTTCGTCTGGCATTCTCGAGAAGATTTTCAATCCTCTCCGATTTCTTCCAGAAGTTGCGCGATACCGCGATGTTTTTCGATCAACGGCGCAAGCCGAGCTTTCACTTGGTCCCGGGGCAGCTCGGACAATACCTCTGCGGCTGTTTCTCGCACTTGCTTGCTGTCGCTGGTGCAAAGCGCGTGAAAAGCGGGTTCGACCGACAGCTTGTCGGGCAGGGCCCTCATCATATGGAGAAATGTCATGATCTTCCAATCGGGCCATGTGCCGTCGAATTTCAGAACGGATTCCCAGCAAAGCGGAAGAATGCGGCCCAAGTATTCCGTCTTTGTCAGTCGGTAGAACACTCCGTAAATGGAAGCCATGCCTCCGCAGGTTTTCGTCTGGAACGTGACATCGACCTCTTCGATCTTTTTCAAAACCGACCGATAAAGAGTTTCGTGCCTGCTCCACCCCTCCAGGATTTCCTTTTGAACGACCCCTTGCCATGCTTTGCCGGCCGCTTCTTTGTTCGCCAGAAATTTTGCCGCCGCCTCCTTCCGCGCCGTCCAGGCTTCTCTATAGGCGATGTAGGCGTCGGCTCTTGTTGCCTTCAATCCTTCGAACAGCAATTGAATATCCATGTTTTCTTCCTCCCTGTCTTGTGCCCGAGGCGCGGCGCCGTACGGCGCAATGAAAACCCCGAAGGCGAGAATTACGGCAAGAAAAATTTTTGGCAAACGCGCTTTCACGGTACCATATTCCACCAAAACGGTGTCTGCGTCGGCACCCTGCGTGAGTTGGTGCCGCAATGAATCTCGCCATCCCAAACATGATAGCAGGCAAAGTCGTCGATAAATACCAACTCGACGCCTGTCTCGTTTTTCGGACCGAGTGCGCTTTCGATGCAAGCTTCGAACTGGCATTTGTTATTGACTATCGGGCCGAACGGCTTCGGAACGCAGCATTTGACCGAAGTCCTGGAATTCGTGAACACGAGCATGTTCACGACTCCGGGAGTATAGGCGATATAGCTTCCCCCGCCCTTGTCGTGGAACAGGACGGGCAGCTCGATGAAATCGGATTCGGACAGCCCCAGCGCAGGGATGAGCTTGTTCCGGACGTCGTCGATTTTTTCTTGCGTTGCTTTCTGCGCGTCACACAGTTCATAGTTATTGAAGATGTCGTTTACCGTTCTCTGCTGGTATTCACATTTCATATCGACTTCCGTATAGTCTTGGGAAAAAGTGATGCCCTTGAAAAGCTCGGCGTCGCCGTCCCCATTCTTTTGGAGATTTTTCAAAATTTGCCATGCCAGGTCCGGTCCCGCCAGAAGGATTTTGAACCCTTTGTCCGCGTTTTTCATGGGAAGAAACGACATGAACTCGTCCACGTGGCCTACCAACAGCCAGGAGGTATCGACTTCGATTGGGTCTTGGAGCTGTTGCGCCTTCATCATTTTCACGACTTTCGGGCTCATTTTTTGCACACCTTTTCCGTAGACGATGCGCCCGAATTCGTATTTCTTTCCGTTCACCGTGACCGGAGGGGAACACTCCAGGTTGCCGAAAGAGTCCTGGCTGTTATTGAAGCCCGCATTCAATTTCCCTGCCTGCAAAAATCCATAATCGGGTCCCAGGAGTTTTTCTTCGGCGATGAGGCCTGCCTTGTAATTGCCGGAATCGCGTTTATGGCCGTTCTGAGGGCAACGGGAAATAGCCATTCTTCCTTCTTTTTTGCGCAGGGCAAACCGGAAAAGCCGATTTCGACGATGTCCTGCATCCACCTGTCGTCGCCGTAGGTCGCTCCGGGAATTTTGACCAGGTTATTGGTTCCGACGGCGGCTTCGAGGTCCGAAACGAATTTCGCGTTATCCGGCGTTTCCATGACATAGACATCTCTCGTTGGGTCCATATGGCTCGGCATCAGCCAGGGAGCTACGCGCACGACCCCTGTTTCCCAACGGAACTTTGTCCCGTTCCGTTCGCAAAATGTGATTGTGACCAGCCCGTCGAAATTTTCATCCGCGTACTGGGTCGCCTCCATGCCGAACGTTTTTATGTCAAAATCTAGGTTCGGGAACTCGTACCTTTGGCCTTTTGTCGGACCGATGATCTTTTCGGCGCCTTCGCTGACGCTTTCGAAGATGCGGATTTTTTGGGCGTCATCGACTTGCAGCGTGGCTTTCATTGAACTGTGTTTCCGGAGCCTTTCTTGCGAATCACCAGCGGCGCCAGCTCCTGGCGGTCGTTGCCGCCCCCGACCTTGTTGTCGGAGTTGTCGCGTACTTTTCTGGAATCGTCGTCGTCGTTGTTGCACAAGACGATGGCGCCCTTTTTTCCCTCGCCGTATTCCCAATTGGAGAGTCCCGTCCGGTCGGCATCGACAGTTCCGTCGCGGTTAGCGTCGAGATGCATGTGGAATTCGGGGACCGGGCAGTCCACTGTCGTGCCAACTGCGGCCCTTTTTGAGTCTTTCTGGCCGAGCGAGGTATAAACCGGCGTCCCTTTCCCTTGACGTTTCTTTGCCCTTTTAATTTTCCAATCCCTTCCAGGGTCATGTCGAGCCATGTCGCCGCCTTGTTTTCCAGCCGCTGCGCCCGTTCTTCAGGTCCTAAGGTTCTGGTCTCGTTCAGGGTCCGTCCAATCCAAAGGTAGAGAGGATCGTGCGTGCAACCGGTGCCGAACGCGAACATCAGTACGATCAGCAAGGCCTGCCCCCGCAACTCTTCAGTGCCGTATTTTCTTCCTTCGGCGCGCCCTCTTTGTATGAGTTTTACCAGTCTGACTTCTCCGATGCAATCGGTTTTCTGGGGACATGCAGGCTCGATAGCATTTCCGAGTATTGCGGATCGGTGTCGAAGTCGCTTCCGAACAGAAACATCAGTTCGACGCAGAGACGAATCGGACCTTTCAAAGTGAATCCGTAATAGTCCGACCGCTCGATGGTCCTTCGGACCGCAAGGCGGAGCTGATCCTCTCCGATTTCTTCGGAAAGCAGCGGGACGAACTTTTTCCCGTGCTCCACCATTTCGTTTTCGAAGCTTCTGCTGGCGGCTTCCCTAAAGGCTGCCATCTGAGCAGGCCTCATTTTCAGCATATCGCACCTCTCGTGTATCGCTTGAAAAAAGCGGCAACGCTTTCGGCAGAGGGTGGTCCAGCCCCGACCCGCATGCCCTACGCCCCTTCGATGCCGGGCATATTCGACGATTCGACAGGTTCGTCGGATATCCCTCGTTTTCAGACTTTTGATCAATAACATAAAAACGCTATTTGCGATATATTTTTTTGCTTTTTTTTTCCCTTCGCGGATTTTTAGGAAAAGGTGTGTAGATAGTAGCCAGACCATCCTGGTCTGGAATGTCTTGGTTTCCAATCGTCGGCATATTCGCGTTATGGGACCGGAGCTGGAAGCTCTGGTTGCCTTTATTGCTGTCCACAAATCCGCGACGAACCCAAAAATATAGATGGGTCGGAACTGGAAGCCGTAACAGTATCTTGAATTCGACCTTGTCTTTGGTGTATATGAAGGATCTTGGATTAAAAAAACAAACCCATCGACGCATTGTGACGGGAGACTTCATGAAGAAAGTGATCATATCGGTCCTGGGACACGACAGGCCGGGAATTCTGGCGGCGACCACGAAGGTGCTTTTCGAGCAGGATTGCAACCTGGAAAACGTGAGCCAGACCATTTTGCAATCCGAGTTCGCCGGGGTGTTCATCGCCTCCGTTCCGGACGATCTGGCCACCGAAGAGTTGAATTCGCGCCTGGAGGAGGCGTTGGGGGAACTCGACCTGTACGTGGTGGTCAAGCCCGTGCGGATCGACGTGCCCATTTACCAGGCGCCGGCGAGCGAGCCCTTCGTCGTCACCACCAAAGGGCCGGACAGAAAGGGGCTTGTCGCCGCCATCACGGGGGTGATCGCCCGGCACGAGGCCAACGTTTCCAACCTGTCGGCGGTGTTCAAGGGGGGCGACGATCCCAACAGGAACATCATGATCTACGAGGTGGACGTTCCCTGGAGGATCGACCAGAAGGCGTTTCAACGGGAACTGCGGGAAAAAGCCGGGGAAATGGGGCTTGAGATCAGCATCCAGCACCGGAAGATTTTCGAGACGATCAACCGAATCTGAACACGCGAGGAGAGAACATGCTTACGGAAAGGGAAATCCTGTCCACCCTGGAGATGCTCGAAAACGAGCACCTGGACGTGCGCACGGTCACACTAGGGCTCAACCTGGCGGACTGCGCGAGTCACAACCTGGAGACCTTCAGGAAAAACATCCATCGCCGGATCACCGTTGCGGCCAGAAAACTGGTGGGCACATGCGACGAGATCGGGGAAAAGTACGGCATTCCGGTGGTCAACAAGAGGATTTCGGTCAGTCCCGTGGCCGTGGTGGGGGCGCCGTTTTCGTCCACCGATCTGGTTCAGGTGGCCCACACCCTGAACACGGCGGCGGCCGATGTGGGGGTGGATTTCATCGGCGGTTTTTCCGCTCTGGTGGAAAAGGGGATCGCCAAGGGAGACCGCGCGCTCATGGATGCGATCCCCCATGCGCTGGTGGAGACCGACCGGGTATGC
The DNA here is from genome assembly GCA_963674505.2 of Desulfobacterales bacterium. Classification (GTDB taxonomy): domain Bacteria; phylum Desulfobacterota; class Desulfobacteria; order Desulfobacterales; family SKZT01. The sequence goes on along the minus strand of CAXXIG010000001.1, from coordinate 1,178,476 downwards.
GCGTCGGTGAACGTGGCGTCGAGCCGGGCGGGGATCAACATCGACGCGGTCTATCTCATGGCCAAGCGCATCAAGGAAGCGGCCAGTCTTTCGGCCGACCGGGACGGCATCGCGGCCGCCAAGCTCTGCGTGTTCGCCAACATTCCCCAGGACGTGCCCTTCATGGCGGGGGCCTACCTGGGAATCGGCGAGCCCGACGCCGTGATCAACGTGGGCGTCAGCGGTCCGGGGGTGGTCAAGAAGGCCATCGACCGTGCGTTGGAAGCCGATTCCTCCCTGGATTTGGGGCAGATCGCCGACATCATCAAGACCACGGCGTACAAAGTCACGCGGGTGGGGGAGTTGATTGGACGGGAGGTCGCCGAAACGCTCAACATCCAATTCGGCGTGGTGGACCTCTCCCTGGCGCCCACGCCCAACGTGGGAGACAGCGTGGGGGAGATCTTCCAGAGCCTCGGATTGAAAAGCATCGGCGTGCCGGGCACCACTGCGGCACTGGCCCTTTTGAACGACGCGGTGAAAAAAGGGGGCGCTTTCGCCAGTTCCAAGGTGGGGGGGCTCAGCGGCGCGTTTATTCCGGTGAGCGAGGATTTGAACATTTCCGAATCCGCCGCAGCCGGTTTTCTGACCATAGAGAAGCTGGAGGCCATCACGAGCGTCTGTTCGGTAGGCCTGGACATGGTGGCGATTCCCGGAGACACGTCCGTGGAAACGCTGGCCGCGATCATCGCCGATGAAATGGCCATCGGTGTGATCAACAAGAAGACCACGGCGACCCGGATCATCCCCGTGCCGGGCAAGAAAGCCGGAGACAGCGCCTTTTTCGGCGGGCTTTTGGGCCAGTCGGTCATCATGCCGGTCAACAACGGCCTGGGCGACAACCGGTTTATCCGGATGGGGGGGCTGATTCCCGCGCCCATTCACAGCCTCACCAATTGAAAGGCGGAATATGCGCCTTTCCTTGCGGTTCAAGATCAATTTTTTCATTGCCCTGGTGATGGTGGTCACTGCGGCGGCCATTTTGTCCCTGTCCCATCGCGACATGGTCGATGCCATTTTCGAAGCCCAGGAATCATCGGCACAAAATGTGCTCAAGCTGGTGGAACTCAATATCAGGGGAGGGTACCAGCGTCTTCTGGCCGACCGCGTCGATACTCTTCTGCAACGAAAGAAGCGGTTGAAAAATCTGGCCTCCGCAGCGGTTTCCGCTCTGGAAGAATTCACCGGTCTGGAGGGCAAAAGCGGCCTGGCCAGAGAGGAAGCCGCTGGCGCGGGTCTGGATTGGATCGGCAAGGCCGCTTTCGGCAGCGAATACGTGTTCGTCTTCGACAAGACCGGCTTGGTTCTCTCCCATCCCAACCCCGATATCCGAGGCACTTCCATAGAAGCTTTGGCGGATATGAAGGGGCGAAAAATCGTCGATGCCATGGGGGTTGGCGCCATCGCGGAAGACGGGGATTCGGCCGTCTTGCGATGGGACCTGGGCGCCAAGGAGCCTGACGAGTCCGCGGAAAAATTGTTGTGCTATTTCCTGCCTTTTTCGAAAACGGGATGGACCGTGGGCGCGGCGGTGGATATCGGAGACATCGAAACCAACGCGCGAAGGCAGCTGGAGAACATGATCGAGGCGTTGCGCAAGACATTCGGGGAGATTCGGGTGGCATCCGAGGGAAACGTTTTCGTGTTCGACGGTAAAAAACAGGTCCTCATTCCGCCGGCGGAATTTCCTGCCGAAGATTTCGCCGGACTTGAAAACGCGAAGACGGGAAACCTTTTTTTGGACGATTTGACGGCCGCGTTGGGAATTGGAGAAGCCTCTGTTCCGTATGCGCTGTCTTTGGACGGAGGAGGCAGGCGGGTCGAAGGGGAAGCATTCGTAAGCTATTTCAAATCGTTGGACTGGTACATCGCCGTCCAATTGCCGGAGCAACAAATCCAGGGACCCGCCAAAGAACTGGTAGTGTTGCAGAGCATCACCATCGCCCTGGTCTTTCTGGCAAGCCTGATCGCGGCCTTTTTGCTGGTTTCCCGAGTCACCAGGCCGATGAACATGCTCGCCGACTACGCCAAGGAAATGGCGTCGCAGGATTTCACCGCTTCTGAAGATCAAGCGACGCCCATCGACGAACTGCCTGCAAAATTCAAGGACGAAGTGGGGCGTCTGGCCGCATCCTTGATCTTCATGCGCGAGGAACTGCGAAAAAATATCCAGGCCCTGATGAAAACCACCGCCGCCAAGGAGCGCTTCGAGAGCGAGCTGAGCATAGCGCGGGAAATTCAGCTGGGGATTTTGCCCAAGACCTTTCCTCCGTTTCCGGAAATGGACGAGTTCGACCTGCATGCCGTATTGACGCCTGCCAGAGAGGTCGGGGGCGATTTGTACGATTTTTATTTCATGGACGACCGGCACCTTTGCTTTTGCATCGGGGACGTCTCGGACAAGGGAGTTCCCGCCGCCTTGTTCATGGTGATCACCAGGACCCTGATCAACCTGGTGGCCAAGGAGGAGACATCGCCGGCCAGGATGATGACCCGCGTCAACGATGTCTTGTGCGTCGACAATCCCAGGCAGATGTTCGTCACTTTGATAATCGGCGTGCTGGACATCCGTTCGGGTCGAATCGTCTACGCCAACGGGGGGCACAATCCGCCGATCATTGTTCGCCGAGATGAAGGCGCGTCGTACAGAAAGAAATCCAGCGGCCCTCTGCTGGGCGTGGTGGAAGATGTCGCCTACCGGGACATTGTGGAAACCTTGGGACCAGGCGACGCGTTCTTCATGTATACCGACGGCGTCACCGAAGCCATGGACGAGGACATGAAGATGTATTCCGACGAAAGATTGCTGGAAATCGTAGATTCGAGCCAGGCCGAAAGCCCCGAAGAAACGATTTTGGAGGTGATGCAAGACGTTCGCAGCCACGCGGGACCGGCGGACCAGTCCGACGACATCGCCATGATGATGATTCGATTTGCCCCGACGTCCGGGACGAAATAAAGGACGTGGTATGTTCGCATGACTTTGCAGACTATGGAGGTGGAAATGAAAAACGCGAAAAATTGGTTGCTGGCGGGGGTTTTTCTGCTTGTAGCCGTGACGGCGCACGCGTCCCAGGACGTCGATCTGAAGCCTGTCTTGAAAAACGGAAATGAGAAATTCAAGATCGCGCTCGTCCGCAGCGGGGAGTACTGGCAGTACGCGGCGAATTTTCGCCACATGTTGAACGGGCTGAAAAAGCACGGTTGGGTCAAGGATTTCTCTCTTTCGGACAAAGCGGGCGAGACCGTTCCAGGAATAATGCAGGCGCTGGCCGGGCAGGATTTCAGCGATTACATCGTCTTTTCTCCGGAGCTGTATTTCGATTTCCAATTCGATGACGCCAAGGCAAACGAGCCTGTTTTCAAACGGCTGATCGAAAAAGGCTCAGGCGCGGACTTGATCGTCAGTTTCGGCACCAGGGCGAGCAAGGCCATCGCGAATTCGGCGGCTTTGGCGGTCCCTGTGATCGCTGTTCAGATTTCCGATCCCATCAAGGCGGGGGTTGTCCGGTCGTGCGACGATTCCGGCAACCCATTGATTACGGCCCGTTGCGACCTGGAAAAATATTCGCGTCAGATCAAGGTTTTCCACGATGTCGTCAATTTTTCCCGCCTGGGCATGATCTACGAGAACACCCCGACCGGCAGGGCCATCGCGGCCATGGACCATGTGGAGGCCTTGGCGAAGCAGCGAGGATTTCGAATCGTCGAAGACACAGAGGCGGTGGCCAACGGACCACAGGCGGCGGACCAGTACCTGGAGGCCGTGAAGAGAATCGCTCCCAAAATCGACGCTCTGTATTTGACGATTCACGGAGGGTTGACGCTGGAACGATTGCCCGCGATCATGGAGGCGGTCAACAAATACAAGGTGCCCACCTTCGCCATGGAAGGCCCCCAGTTCGTCAGGCACGGCGTCTTGCTCAGCATTTCGTCCCAAGAGCAGCGGGCGACCGGGGAATACAACGCAGAAAAAATCGTCCGGATTCTCAAGGGCGAAAAACCCGGCGGCCTCGACCAGAAATTCGCCATCACGCCGATGATCGCCATCAACCTCAAGGAGGCCATGCTGATCGGCTACGATCCGCCCGTGGACATCCTGGCGGCCTCGGACGAGGTGTACGAGGAAATCGAACTTCCGAAGAAGAAATAAAGGCAAAAATAGAAGCCGTGCCCGAACGTTCCTTGTGGCGAGCGATCGCCATCGCCGCCATCGTCCTGGTTTTTTCCCAGTCTCTCAATTCGGTGCTGGGTATCGCGTCTTTCGGGAAAATCTTCCGGGAGTCGCTGGTGTCCTATTTCCGTATCATCGGCAACGACATCAAGCGAAAGGTCGAAACGTCGGTGAATTTCGGAAAGCCCCTGGAGAAGTTTTACGGAATCGATCTTGTTCTGGCGCCGCACGTTCCGAAAGAAGGGCTGGTCAAAGCCATCTACATCGGCGACCCGGAAGGCAAGGTCCTTTACGGCACCGACAAGGACGCCGTCGGAAAAGACCTCGCCCTGGTTCCCCGGCCCGATTTTGAAAAGAGGGCAGGGGGGACGCCGGATGCCTCGGAGCCGGATGCGTCGGAAAAAGACGAGGCCGTCTTCCAGACCGTTGCCAAAGGCGGGTCAGTTTACGTGACTCTCCCTATTTTCCGAAACGAGCGGGAATGGGTGGGAAACGTCTACGTGGTGTTCGAAGCCGAAATCATTGCCGAAGAGCTTCGCCCCATGGCTTGGCAAAGCTTCCGCTACTTGGCGGCGGTCACTTCCGCCGCGCTGGCCCTGATGGCTGCGGCACTCTACCTCGCGCACCGTCTTCGGGGCGAAAATACCTCGAAAAGGCGTTTCTCCATCGCGCCCAAAGTGAAAACCTTCATGCTGATAGCCGCTGTTCTGACGGCGTCCCTGTCGTCGTACACCTGGCTGAGCAACGGCTATTTTCAAAAGACCTGCATCCGGATGGCCAGTCAGCGCATGGAGGTCCTGTCCATGCTGGTGAAGGAGGAAATCGACCGCATCCTGAAAATGGGAATTCCCATCGACCGACTCAGAAAAATGGACGTTCTTCTGAACGACATCGTCAAGAACGTGCCGGAGTGCGGCGGAATCAAGATACTGGACACCCGCAAGACGTTGCAGTACCGGGCCGACGGCCAGAGGATGGCCAGCGTGTACGACGAAGATTTCAGGCCCGAACGGGTCTTTGCCGCGCAAAACGCCGTGACTGCGAAGCTGGAAGGAAAGGAGGGCGTCGAAGGATTCGCCGTTTTTTCCATCGATACGGACCTTGTGCGGCGGCAGACTTACGATTTGACCCTGGACTCCCTGACCATCATTCTGGTCTCCTTGCTGCTGGCCTTCGAAATGCTCTTTTTTTCCTATGTCTATACCATAGACACGAAAAAGCTGGGAGAATCGCCTGGACGGCCGGAGGACCCTAAAAGCGAGGAGCGCGGCAAGATCGCTCGCAGGCGGCAGGTCGCCAAGCATGCAATCCTGCGCTCCACGGCATTTATCTTCTTCTTCTGCGAGTACGTTCCCTTGGCCTTTATGCCGATTTTCATCAAGCATTTGTACGAGAAAAATCCGGTCGTCGTGTTCGGATTGTCCAAACAGACCGTCTTGAGCCTTCCCATTTCCTCGTACATGCTGGGGGTCACCGTTTTCGTGCTGGTCGCGGGATATTTTTCCGAGCGCATTTCGCTCATGCGGTCTTTCACCCTTTTCGGCATTCTGCTTTTCGTGGGTTCGGCGCTCTCCGCATTTTCGCAGGATGTCTTGCAGTTGATCGTTTTTCGTTTCCTGTCGGGGGCGGGCTATGGCGGGGTCCTGGTCAGCGGCATCACGATGATCATCGAAAACACTGACGAAAAGGACAGGACCACCGGCTTCGGAGCTTGGCTCAACGGCTCGGCCACGGCCACCATTTGCGCAGTCCCTGTTGGCAGTGTCCTTTCATATTATCTGGGTTACAAGACGGCGCTTTTGTTTGCGGCTGCGGCGGCTGCCGCATTCGTGGTGTTCGTCCATTATGTGGCCCGCAGGCTTCATTTTTCGTGGATGTTCGCGCCGAAACCCGATTCCCGCACGGCTGCGGCTGAAATCGGATCGGATACCGAACCTGAACCGGTGGGAAAGCTGGCCCTGACTCTGTGCGTTTTCAAAGACCGGGACGTGTTCTCCGCGCTGGTGTTCGCCAGCATTCCCGTTCAAATCGCCATCATCGGCTTTCTCTTCTTCGGTTTTCCACTTTATCTGGATTCGGTGGGGATCTCCCAGTCCAACATCGGACGGTTCATCACGGTCTACGGACTGGCCAACATCCTGGTCAATCCTCTGGTGAGCCGATGGGCCGACCGTTTGAAAAACGAACGCATCTTCATGATCGCGGGAAACCTGATGGTGGGGGTGGTTCTGATCTTTTTCACGTTCGCCACGGACGCCGCCATGCTGCTGGCTGTCATCGCGGCCGTGGGCGCCGGCAGCGCCCTGGTCACCTCTACGACCAGCTCCTACATCACTCTGAGCCGCGAAGCGGCCAGGATAGGCGCCAGCCGGCTGAGCAGCCTTTTCAAAACGTTCCAGAAACTGGGGACCGTGGTCGGCCCTATTCTCATCGGCTTTCTGGTGGGGTTCTACGGATACATCCCCGCGATGACCGCCATCGGCGCAATGATCCTGTTTTTTTTGCTGCTGTTTATCTTATTTAGCAGGCGGCTGAGGGGGATTTAGTATGAAGGGGACCGGGGGGCTGTCCGGCATGGTTGCGGTTTGGTCGATTTCGGCGGCGACAAGATGGCTTGCGAGGCGAAATATGATGCGTAGGCTTCCGTCGCCGCCAGCCAGGGCAGTGCCGCAAAAGCCGTTTTCCAGAAGTTTTTTTTGGCCGTCGATATCGTCTGTTTTCACCTCGACGGCATCGGGATCTTCGGGGATTTTCAATCGTCGCGAGAGATCCCTGTAAAAAATATAGCGCAGTTTTCCCCCGTACTTGTCTTTCAACCCGCAGATGATCAAGCCGGTTTTGAACAGGGTCGCCACGTTGGCGTGGTTGGCGGGAAAAACCGTTGCGCAAGCATGGACGAATCGCATCTGTCGGCTCATTTCGAGGGCTTGAAGGTTCATTTTGAAAGCCAGACCGTTGCCCCGGAACTCCTTTCGTACCAGGGTGGCGGCCAAATGGACCACTTTCGGCAACTCTTCGGTCGCCAAGCCGATGTCTTTTCCGAAATTGTCCCCGTCGGCCGGCGGAAAATGGAGGATTCGAAACGCCACCAGGCGTCCTCCTACGAAAGTGCCGATGGTCCTGCCCTCGAGCCTGAACCTTTTCATGATGTTGTCCGGGGCCACGGGATCGTAAAAGACCGGGTCTCCGATTTCTTCGACGATCTCTTCCTGGAGGCCCGCGACGATATCGAAATGGATTTCATCCAGCAGTTCCATACGATACGCGAACCTTCTGCCGTCAGACCGAATCGCATGGCCGGATTCTATCGGAGGTGAATTGCCGGTCACTATTCGTCTTCCTTCCCTGCCTTGCGGATTTCAGAATCCTGAAGCGCAAGGCAGTAGGGAGGGATTATTTCTTCTTGAAAAGACCCAGCAACCCTTTGGACGCCTTTCTCTTCTTCAACTCCGGCAGGATGATGTCGCAGTTGAGACGCACCATGGCGATGGGGGCGTACACATCCATGACGACGACGAGGTATCCCGACTCGGCCTTTCGAATATAGACCCTTCGCTCCTCGAAGACGGCGTCCGCCTCCCGAGCCCCGTCCAAGGCCTCGATCAACATTGCCCATCGGACTTTCCTGTTCTTCAGGTCGGCCTCTTTCGGGAACTCTCTCGAAAATTCCCGGTAGATCGTTTCGCCTTCGAACGAAAGAAAGATGACGCCTTCAACATTGTTGATTTCCAGAATTTCTTTGAATAATTTTTTCATTTTTGATCATGCGGACATCGTTTTTTATTGATCAATTGTCGGTCAAGGCCTGCACTAGCCTGTCGCGAGGGCACTTGGGATTAACCGTGATGACAGTGGTTTCCAGCCCCGGCACCAGAATGAAATCTTCCTCGTCTCCCTTGTCGACATAGGAGAGCTTGAACGCGCCTGCGTTGAAAAGGTCCCCGACCAGTTTCAAGTTGTCGATCAGGTTGTTCCATGAGTCGTCGTGATAGACATCCTCCATGCCGCACCTGTCCCCGGCGGCTTCGCGCAATTTCCTCTTCATTTTCTCGATTTTCGCATAGGAAGCCTGGTTCATGGCGGCTTTGTTCGAAGCCGGTTTGCTTGCGGCGACCGGGGCCGGTTGGGGGGCAGGCGGTTCGACGGCCTGTATCTCCGGTTCCGGAGCTTGCTCTTCGCCGATTTCGTCCTTCAGCCGCATGGCCTCCAGCAAAATCGCCTGCAGGTCTTTGTTGATCTTCTTTTCGTTCTGGAGACATTCGTTTTGGATGGAAAGATTCACCTCGTCCCAGGAAAAGATCCTATATGCGGCGTCTTCCCCTTGGAGGCGATCCAGTCTGGCATCCAACAGCTCGCCGTTTTTGAAAAAAAGGATTCCCTGCTTTTCGGTTTTTTTATCGACAATGCGGATAGTGCAGGTTTTTTGTTCCATCTCCATGAGCTGGAGAAACATGCCGGAGGATACATTGTGAAGGGAGCCCCCGTCGGACTCCTTTCGGAGGGTCTCCATAATCCGCTTGGCAAGCTGGTTGATCATGAAGGGCTTTTCGATGTAGCCCACCGCGCCGCCTTTTTGGGCGAGACGCTCCATTTCGGGCGTGCTGTAGCCCGTGATGATGATCACCGGAATGCCGGGATAAGTCTCCATCACGTGGGAGAGCACGGCGAAACCGTCCATGATCGGCATTTTCAAGTCGGTGACCACCAGCGATACCGTATGCTGTTTCAGCTTTTCGACGGCGATCCTGCCGTCTCCCGCCATGAGGACCGAAAACGTGTCGTCGTATTTCTCCATGCCTTCTTTCAAGGCCAAAAGCATTTCCTGGTCGTCATCGACGATCAGCACCTTCTTGATCATTGCTCGCCCTCCTGGAAAAATGGATATCGGTTCGGATTGATTTCAATCAGACCGCTCTGTCGATATCTACTATTTTTACGCCTGCGACATAGTCCATGGACTGGTATTTTTTCAAATTGCCGATTTTTTTGGCGATGTCGTTGATTTTGAAAATTTGTTTCTGCACCTTCACGATTTTGCGATAGTTTTCTTCGGTATTGTCGAATTCCGCCAGGATCTCGCTTAAAATATTGTTGATGATGGTGAGGGGCTGGTTCATCTTGTGCGATATTCCCCCGGCCAGTTCCTTGGCCCCTTCGAATTTTTCCTTTTCCGATGCGCTGGTGTCCGAACAATCCCGCGCATCCTTTTCGGATTTGCCGTTATTTGCGAGGTCTTTTTCCAGACGGGCTTGCCGCGTTTTTTGGACAATGCCGTCGATGAAAACCAGAAGCCCTTCGTCGTCGAAAACGGCCCCGGCGCTGACGGAAACAGTCACCGGCGAGCCGTTCCTCTTTTTCAGCGCCAGTGGATAATTGTCGGCCCGGCCGTCCCGTATGATTTTCTGGATGAATTTTCCACGATCTTGGATGTTGCGATACAGCTTGGCCACGGGAAATCCGAAAAGCTCCTTGGCGGAGGGAAACCCCAAGGTTTTGGCCAAGGTCTTGTTGCAGAATACGAACCTGCCTTCGACCGTGGTCCTGTAGACACCCACGTGAAGATTGTCCAGAAATTGGGCGTGCCAGCGCACGGAGTGGTCTCCGACCAAATGGGATAAAGGGTCGCTCATGGTGAAAAATCTTATTGTCTCAGCGCTTGGTGCGATTGTTTTCCAGCGGGCATAATCGGCCAAGCCTTCTGTGGTTGCGGCGTTTCGATCAAAAGGACACTCCCAGCAGGGCCATATCCCTGCGGTGTTTTTCTATCCATCCGGCAGTCACTTTGTCAAGCTGCTCCTTAATGCCCAGTTCGTCCGCCATTTCCCTGACGGATTCGAATATGCCTTTGGTCAGTTCGACATTTTGGGCACTGCCGGTAAACGCGATCTTTCGGTTTGCATATTCGAATTCCGCCGCGAAAGGATCGAGAAAGTCGTACTGATCGACTTTTTCCATGAATTTTTTCTTCAGAAGCGTTGTAAAATGGTCCTTGATCTTCTTGTCCTCCTCCACGACGGCCTCGCAAATGCCCAGGAGGCTTTCCAGCATTCGGAGCACATCTTCGACGGGAGGTCCTTGGGATGGATGGCTGGTTTCCGCATGGTTGGCGGACGGTTCCTCCGTCGGTTCGTCCTCGCCCATCTTTTTCCGGTCGATCTGGTAGAAATGAAAGATTGCGCCGGATTCTGCTTCCTTCGATTCCTTGACAAGCCTCAAAAGGCTTTCCTTCCTCGTGTCCAGTTCGCCGTTTCCCCACGTGTAGGAGCCGCCCAGATTGATTCCGTTCTTGAAGAAAATCGTGCCCCCGGATTTGTTGTGGCCGATGATGACATCGATGTAGCCGCTGATTTTTTCGGCGCTCATCTTCTTGACCAGTCCTTGCAGTTCGGTGAATTCCGACGAAAGGTCCTTGTAGACCCTCTCCGCCCTGGGAATCTGGGACCAGAAATAGATCTTGTCGGGACTCATCGGATATATGCTCAAGAGAAAGTTGTTCAAGGAAGCTTCATCCAAGAGCCTGCTCAGATCGTCCATGTAGACCATCTGCCCGTCCTCGCTCATGTAAAATCCGTTCAAGATGCTGTCGGGTTCGAAAAAGACCACCCCTTCGAACGAAACGGATTTGAAATAGATGCTTCCGGTCCCGATTTCCCCCTGGAAATGCTCCACCAGCTTGGGAATATCGATGTAGTAGCTGTTGAGATTTTCAAAGATCGCTTTCTTTCTAGGAATTACGAGCATGGCGCTATATTCCCCCGTGAATCTGTGTCTTTAACGTTTTTTCCTGAGTCGCTCGATAGAGAGCCGGATGCTGTCCTGCATCCTGGAAATGGCTTCGGCGAGAGCGCCGATTTCATCGCCCGATTTGATCTTGATTTCTTCGTCGAGTTCGCCGACGCTGATTCTGTTGGCGATATCGGTCAGCTTTTTGATTTTCCCCGACAGACTGGTGCTGTAAAGGGTCACGATCAAGCCGATGACAATCAGCGCGCCAGCAAGAATAGATATGATGAAGTTTCGAGTTTTTTCAGTGGTCACTTGCGCGTCGTGTTCCAAACTCGATACGGGCAAGGTGAATTCGTCGATGTAGGTTGTGGCGGCCACTGCCAGGTCGGTGCCTTCGATAGGGGCGACGAAAATATATTTTTCCCGCAGTTTTCCTTCCCTGTCTTTCTGCGAAAAATAGCCGCCGGATTCGAATTTCTGTCCGGTTTCCACGGAACTTACGATTCCTTTGAATTTCGAAAAGTCCGCGCCCAGATCCTTTTTCATGACGTCGTAGAGAGGCTCGCCGATTACTTTCGGACTGGGATGCACCCAAATGACCGAGGGAGACGAATCGTCGCCCAGGGAGAACAAAAACGTGTATCCGGTGATTCCGAGCTTTTTCTGGGCCAAACGCCTGAATGCGAAGTCGGAGTCGAAATATTCGGGGGTCAGGCTGGGGTTATAGTCCAGGTAAATGCCGCATTGGGCGGCGGCGGAACGGGCGGATTCCGCAATAATGGATTCGGACATTTCGGTGACGAGCCCCATGCTCCTGCCGATCAGAGACGACGCCAGCCCGGACAGCTTGGTCAGGTAAAGAAAGCTTGCCGCAGCGATAATCGTGATCGGTATGATCAGAAACAGGAGCAGCATTTTGAGTCGGATGCCGATTCCGCCTTCCTTTTTGGTTTTGGAAGGGGGTGTTTTCTTTGCTTTTTTCGCGATCCGTTTCTTTTTTTTAGCCAGTTTCTCCGACCTGGATGGTTCTTCAGCCATTTGTTCGAAGAGATCCGGTTCGGGGGCATGATGGGATTCCGGTTCGAGCGGCGGGACGGAGGGGGTCGGCAAAGATGGCGCCGCCGCCTCCTGAGGGGCTTCAGGTTTTTGAATCAGAATGGTGTTCTTGCAGGCCTTGCACCTGAATCTGGCTCCCTTGTCTCCGACTTTCGAAGCGTCAATGCTGTATTTCTTTCCGCACTCCTCGCATATAACAATCATGATTGAACTCCTTTTGGCGCTTGCCTTTTGGCGCTTAATGAAAACGACGACAAAACAGGAGGATTCGCAGCCCCCGCGCTAAACGACATGGGGCTTCTCAATACCCTTTCTCCTTCAATTTTTTAACCATGTTGAATTTGAATTCGGCCCTTTTTTCGTCTCTCTGGATATCCTGCGAGAGAAGATCGACGAGTTCCGCCGCGCGGTGGCTCGGGAACCTTTCGATATCGTGGCCCAGGTCTTCTGCGGCGTCCTCGATCAGGACGTCGGCCAGAGGCCCGATGGCCATGGAGAGTTCGCTGCTCAAATAATCGAAAAATTCATCGTCGAGGATGGAGATCGCCTCCTGCTCCGGTTCGACGAGTTTCAGGCGCATCAGCCGGGAAATAACGGCCTTGATGGTGCCCAGGTTCAAGCCGACTTCCCTGGCGACCGTACCGAGGTTCTTTACGCCGTCCAGCGCCATGAACACGCTGAGCATCTGGCTGTCGAAAGAAAACCTTCCAAGGTCGTCTTTAACCACCCTTCTGAAGACCATTGCGGAAACGTCGCCTGAAGAAATTCCCATTTTTTTGACCTCCGATGCCCCGATAATCTATCCGCTAAAAGGCCATTCCAAAAAGCGGTGTTCCGATCGAGTCTGCTCGATTACGATTTTGCCATGCATTATTTCGATTCGATAATTGTCTTAAGTTCTTTTCTCAAAAGCCGGAACTCTTCTCTGATCGTTTTTTGGAGCTGCTCCAGAATCGCCTTCGATTCGGCGGAAAGTTGCACATCTGCTTTTTCGACCGGTGCTTCATCCGGTTTCTCCTCGACCTGGGGAGGCGCCGCCGTTTCCGGCTTGGGCTTTTCCGCAGCGGGTTTTTGCGGTTTCTTGTCCTTTGCCGGCACGCCCTTTTTGGATGCGATCTGTTTTTTGAGTTCCTTGAATCGCGCCACTTCTTCCTGAAGCAGCTTTTTACGTTCCGCCTCCGGCATGCCTTCCGAGACGGCCGTCTTTTCGAAGGAACGGTATACGGACCCCAGCAGTTTGATGGAATCCGGGTGCGCGTTGACCCTGTTGTTCTGAATGTATTTCGCGATGGATCCGAGCAGCTGCAAAAACATAAGCAGGATGCGGTCGTCCTTGTATTCGCTTGAAAGCTGTTTGACCTGTTCCAGGAGCTTGGCCAAGGTATCGTCGTTGATTTCCCAATCCATCGACAGTACGGCCGCCTTGATTTCGCGCAGACGGTCGTCGGTCACATCGCCGTTTTCGCCGAAGTCTTCGCCCATCGGCTCGTCGTCCTCCATAAAGAGTTCCTCAAGGCGGTCCTCCACCTCGGAAGAAACCGAGTTGTCTTTATTGTCGGCCATTTGAAACCTCCCTTATGCCAGCTCCTTTTGCAAGGACGCCAGTGTCATGGAAATGATTTTTTTCATGGTCTGCACGACGTTTACTCCCTGAAGGGCGCTGGCTTTGAAGGCGGGCACCTTGAGTTGGGAGTTCAGGGTCTGCTGCAGGACTTCGTAGGACAGCAAGGGAATACCCTGCTCGGCCAAATCCATCTTGTTGTATTGCAAGACCAGCGGGATTTTGTTGATTTTTTTCTTGTACAGTTCGAGATTTTCCTGAAGATTTTTCAGCGATATGATGTTTTTTTCCTTTCGGACAGCCATGGCGTCCGCCACGAAGACGATCCCGTCGACTCCGCGCAGCACAAGCGTGCGCGTCGCGTTGTACTTGACCTGACCCGGAACCGTGTACAGCTGGATTTTGACGTCGTACCCTTTGATTTTCCCGATGTTGAACGGAAGAAAATCGAAAAACAGCGTTCGATCCCCATGGGTTTTGATCGCCACCATTTCGGTTTTGATGCGATGGTTGAACTTGTTGTATATGTATTCAAGATTGGTCGTTTTACCGCCCCTGCCGGGGCCGTAATACACAATTTTGACTTGAACTTCCTTCCTTTTCTGATTGATAAAGGCCATGCTTCGCCACCCGAGCTAAATTGAAACGAAAAAGATACGCATTCTATCCTTGAGTCTTGCGTCCTGGCTTTCGGACTCGTATCAATCCGGCTGCGCCTGCTCCAGAATCTTTTGGATTTTTTCGATCGCCTCTGTGACTTTCAATCTGAGAAAACCGAGGGATACATGGTTTCCGAATATGGTTATCAGAAGGAAATCCTGGGAAACCTTGCTGAAATGAATGTTTTCGTTCTTGCCTTTGTGAAAGAGCAGCGAAAATTCGTCCTCGCCGATGATCTTGGCCATGGCGCTGACCGCGCCGAAATTGCCCGCCGCCAAGGCCGCCAGCGAATAGACGTCATGCACCATCTCTCCCTTGTGAAGATCAGCGATGATGTTTCCCGCCATGTCGATCAGGAAAACGCATTGAACTCCCAAATCTATGAGATCCTGGTTAAGGATATCCTCAATACCGTCCAACTGTTTTTGTCCAAGAGTGTAAGACAATTATCGACCTCCTATAATTTGTAGGTAAAAAATGCAAGTTCGGCCCCCCCGCTCATTCGGAGGGCTGTTCGATTTCCCATTCGCCATGGTCGAAGATACCCCAAAAAGCGGAAAAGATCCACAGAGACTAAAACAGTTCCGACGGGAGCTTTTCCAAGGTCACGGGATTCTGCTCCCGGCTTCGCATGACCTCGGCGCCTTCCACCTCCTCCAGGATTTCCAGAAGATCCCAGCGGTCTCTGGATTCGTTCGCTTTTTTCCCCCTGACGATGAAAACGGAGCTAATGGCCTGATGGTCCCAGTCGCGCCATTGCTCTTCGCCCTTCAATAGCGTGAACTTATGCCCCTCCAGCGCCTTGATTACCGCGTCGGACGCAAAGCTTCCCGTTCGTCTGGCAGCGTCCGCCCACTGGTGGATCGCAACCCAGGCGGATGCGGCGGCCGATCCGGGGGCTTTGTTGTATTTCGTCCGAAAAGCATCCACGAATTCCTTGGACCCGGGGAACTTGTCTTTCAATCCCCAATACCAATTTTTGGTGGCGATGACCCCATCGATGGCCTTGGCGCCTGCGCCATAGGCCATGTTCAGCTCCATCAACGGGACTACGATCTGCATTTTTTCCTTCAGCCCCATGCTGTCGGCCTCTTTGAGGGCCGTGACCATGTCCCTTCCAAAAAGAAGCAGTACCAGCACGTTCGCTTCGGATTCCCCCGCCTTGACGAGTTCCGGAGCGTAAGTCCTGGAACCCAGCGGCGTCAATACCGTCCCCATCGTTTCGCACCCGGCAAGTTCGGTCCCCCGCCTCAAGGATTCCTCGAGCGTATGGCCCCATGTGTAATCGGACGTGATGTAATAATACTTGGCGCTCTTTCCGTAACTTTTAATCATGAACGGCACGAGGGCTTCGCTGGTCATCCAGGCATTGAAATACCATCTGAAGGTGTGTCTGTGGGCTTTTTGCACGGTACTCCACTTGTCCAGATGCATGTGGCCGGTCGTGGCGTTCGAGTGTGTCAGCGCGGCCATGAAGACGACGCCGTGCTTCTGGCAGACGTCGCTTTGGGCGACGGCCACCGCGCTGCTGGACCCTCCGGTCATCATTGCGACATTATGCTCCCTGATCATTTTAAGTGCATTCTTGCTCGCCGTGCGTGCATTTGTCTGGGTATCCATGATGATCAGGGTCAATTTTTTGCCCAATACGCCCCCCTGCGCGTTGATTTTTTCCGCTGCCAGCTCGTAGGCCCTCTTCTCGTCCTTTCCCTGATCGCTGTAAGAGCCGGTCAGCGGGACGTTGACTCCGATTTTCACGGTGTTGCCAGACAAAGAGGCGTCGCCGATCTGCCCATAGGCCGACGATAATAGCAACAAGGACGAAATTACCAACATAGCCGCCTTAGGAAAAAACCGTTTCATCAGGGAACCTCCATTAAGCTAAACCGAGTAAAAAGTTTACCCCACCAGCATGTTTCTTCCATAACATCATTACGTGAGGGCAGTCAACAAAATAGATAACATTCCAACCAAGTCCGTCGGCCGAAGGGTCGAGGGACGGTATGTCGAGCCATTGATCGGATCTGTCGCCAGAGCGCAGCCATGCGCTTCTAAGGATCCGGTGCCTGCCTTCGCACAAAAACAAATCTATATGAAAAGAATCCAAATGTATACAAAATAATGATTTTGACCGACCCGAAACGATCCCGTATAATGGCCAGGCAAGATGGAATCGGAAATACGAACGGGAAAATCCCGTGTTTTTTGATTCGGCCATGGCTTGGCTGGACGCGGAGCCTGAAGCGTCCTGGTATGCGTTTCTACGCAAAGCGGGGCAAAGAGCGCCAACGAAGTGCGCGAATCGGATTCGGGGGCGGAGCCCCGGGAGGAAACATGACCTTGCAACCGGAACGAGGGTGGTGGAAGACCCTTTTCGACGAGGTATATTTGCAAACCGACGCCCGTTCGGTTTGCGACGAGCAAATCACCCGAAAGGAAATCGACCTGATCTGCGGACTTCTTCCCGTGCGACCCGGCCAGAGAATCCTGGACCTTTGCGGGGGGCACGGGCGACACAGCCTCGAACTCGTCTCCAGGGGCTACGGAATGTGCATTGTGGTGGATTACAGCGAATACCTGCTGTCGCGGGCGAAAAAAAAAGCGTGCGAATCGGGACGGCGAGTCTATTGCGTCCGCGCGGACGCCAGAAATACGGGGATTCGTTCCGGCATGTTCGATCACGTGCTGATCATGGGAAATTCCCTGGGCTATCTGTCTCGAGAAAACGCCGACTTCGAAATCGTGTCGGAGGCCTTTCGGCTTTTACGTCCGGGAGGATGGCTTCTGATCGATGTCGCCGACGGGGAAATGGTGGTGAAGAATTTCATCCCCAGGGCGTGGCATGAAGTCGAGGACGACATGGTGGTTTGTCGAGGCCGGGAGATCGTCGGCGACCGGATTTGCGCCCGCGAGATGGTGCTTTCAAAGAAAGACGGCCTGATCCGCGACAGAAAATACGCCATCCGTCTGTACGACCGACACTGCCTGGCGGCGCTTTTTTCGGGATGCGGATTCGAAAGCATCGAATGCCATGGCGATTTTTCTCCTCACCGGGCCAAGGGCGATTACGGATTCATGAACCACCGGATTTTGGCCGTCGGCCAAAAAAATGGACGGAAGTCTTAGATCGAAACCGACGCATCCACGGCGGCGTTTTGAAGATGGCCGAGCAGCAGGCGACTTCGCTGGCAGGATCGGACAAGTCTTTTCTTATTGCCGCCAAAGGGTTTCAAATGACCCCCGCTTCCGACTTTTTCAACCAACCGATCTTGTCCTCGGAGAAATAAATCCGATAATGGTTTTGCGTTTCTCGTTCGATTCTGATTTTCGTTCCCGCGTGCAGCACGAAGAGTTCGGTGGAATCGTCCGACAGGCCGGACCTCACCGACACTTCGTCGGACAGGATGACCCCGCTTCTGAAGTTTCGCTCGATGTAGAAGTTGTGCGAGGCGGTCGCGGTGAATACGATTGCGATCACAAACGCCGCGTTTCTTACGATTTTGAGGGAATTGATCCGCCGCCGCGCGACGAAACGAGACTTTTTCAAGGCCAGCAGGAGCCAGAAGACCAGGTTTGCGACGATAGCGGTCCATTTGACGGTATCGGGGCTCAGGGTGTGTCTCCAGAAGAACACGACCCTTTCCAAAGCGGACGTTTTCTCCTCCCTGGCGTCCTTGACGAAAGACCGGGCGTATTCCAGGTTGAATTTCAGGTCAGGGTCTCCGGGTATCAGTCGCAGTGCCCTTTCGTACCACAGGATGGCCCTTCCGATTTCTCCTGATTTCAGGTACGCGTTGGCCAGGTTGTAATACAGCATGCCGTTCTCGACCCCGGAATTCGCGAGGCGGGAAAACGCTTCCGCCGCCTTGGAAAACTCGTCTTTCCGAAAATGATCGACGCCGTCGAGAAATTCTCTGCTCAACTCGGGGTCCTGGGCGAACACCAGGGCTGTCGATTGCAAAACGAAAGAAACGGCAAGACAAAAGAAAAAGAGCCGGACGAATTTTCGAGGCGGGACTGCCCGCCGGCGCGAGAGCTGGTTCGTTTTCGTCCGCCTGGTTCCCGCAACGTCCATCCTGCATGTGCAAAGTTCGATTATCGGGATGTTCATCGTATGAAAAGCCGGACCGTTTCAGTGGCGTCTTTGGACAGTTCGTCCAAAAATTCGTTTTCTTTGGGGCCACCGTAGCGCGCGGATTCGATTTTTGTCAAAAGATCGGAGACCTTCGCGGCCGTTTCGGAATCGACGCCGCTTTTTTCCAGCATCTCGATGGTCTCCCTGCCGGTCAATGATTCGCCCTTGACGCCGCCTTTGGAGAATATCGCCGACAAAAGCGCGCGATGAAGGCTCTCCAGTCGTTTTTCGAAATCATTGCCTGAGTTGTCGGCGTTTTTCAAGGCTTCTTCCGCCCGTTTGGCCATGATGCTTGCCGGGTCGTCCCTTTTGCGCCCGAATCGCAAGAAAGCCAGCAGGGCCAGATAGAAGAATGGCGGCGAGGCAAGGTATAAATAGAACCTTTCGAGACCGATGCTTTTGGCAGACTCCAATGCGTCGAGGCCATCCTTGAGCGGAAGAATGTCGCGACCGGTAAATTCCACTTTCCTCTTGGCCGCCTTTGCGTCCAAAGGCGTCGCCACCGCCGCCTTGAGCTGCTCGACGACCTTCGAAGCCTCTGCCTTCAATTCCAAAGTTCCCGCCTTCACTGTCTCGTAAGCGCCTTTTGCCGGGTTGAAAAACGTCAACGCAACCGGTCCCAGGACAAACTGCCCCGGTGTTGAAGGTACGAGCGCCGTTCGGAAGGTCTTTTTTCCAAAATAACCCTGCCGCCCGACGGAGATGCTTTCCTCCGGAGCGTCCTGGTACGCCTTGAGACCTTCGGGCGGGTTGATTTCGGGAAGACGGGCGTCCATTACGTTGCCTGCGCCGGAAACCTGAATGGACAATGTCGTAGATTCACCCACTTCGATCGCGTTTTTTTCGAGTTCCACGTTGATCCGGAATTGTCCGACCAGTCCGGAGAACGCTTCGGCGCCGTCGTAAGCAGGAAGCTTCCGCACCTGCACGTCGATGGCTTCGGTCTTGAGTATCTTTCTTTTTCGTTCGGCCCGTTCGAAAAACGGGTCGTTGGGAATGCCGAACGGCCACGAAAAGCGCGTCTTTCTGCCGGTGAGAATGTCGCCGCCGAGCAGGGCCGGTTCCATTCGCAAGGTTCCGGCCTTCAGCGGGACCAGGACGAAATAGACTTCGACAACATCGTATTGCCGGTCCGAAACGACCTTTTTATAGCTTTTCTGGTCGTCGATCTGCCTTGCGGAAAACCCTTCGAACGAAGGGGCTTGGAATTTTACGTTCGTGAACGGGACTGCGGTGGAGATCCTGAATGTGTATAGGATTTGCTGGCCTTCGTAGGGCTGCGGCACGGAAACATCGGCTTCCACGAAAACATCCGGGGTTGTTTCGCCTTGCTGCTGTTTGTCCCCTACCCGGATCGCGATCGGGTCTGTCGTGTAGGTTTTGCCGCCGGAGGATACTTTCAACGGGGGGACCGTCAGTCGGCCCTCCTTAAGCGGGACGAGGTTGTAAGTATGGACTACCTGTCTGGATATGCCGCCATTGACGATTTGCATGCTGGTGCTGGTTCCGGCGTCTATGACTTGAAAGTCCCGGATGGAGGAAGCATCGACGCTGCCCTCGCCGCCTCCGATGGAAACCGACAGGCGGACCACATCGCCGGACGACACGGAGACCCGGTCCACGGTCGCATCGACCTCGACTGCGGCGGCCTGCCGCGGCAAGATCAGCGCTGCCAGGAATATGCAGATGAAAAGGCGTTTCACTACCAGTCCTTTTCGACCCTGGTTTCGCCGTAGGCGGGCATCAGCGCCCTGCCAGGCTTGTCTTCCAGGCGATTGAGCATGGTTTCCGCCTGTACTCTTTTTTGTTCGCCATCTCGGGCTTGCGCCTTGTCGTTCATGGGTTCCTTGCCTTGTTGGGGCCGGGCGGAAGATTGTCGCTCCTGCTCCTCTCCGGGGTCTTTTCCAGTGCCTGCCGACTCGTTTTCGCCGGGGTCGGAGGCGTATTGTTCCTGTTGCCGATGCTTGGAAGAGTCTGCGCTTTTGTTTTGTGCGTTTTGGTTCCGGGACGACGCGTTGTCTGAATCGGATTCAGCCTGCCTTTGTTGCTGTTGTTGTTGCTGTTCGGAGGATGATTGTTCCCGGGAATCCTGTTGCCGGTCCTCCTTTTTTCCGTTTTGTTTCGTATCGGATTGTTGTTGCTGTTTTTGTTGCTCAAGCAGCTTTTTTGTGAAAGCCAAGTTCGCGGCCGCTTCCCGATCCTCCGGTTTTATTTTCAGCGCTGTTTCGTAATTTCCGACTGCTTGGTCGTACTTTCCCATCCGGAAATTCGCGTTTCCCAAGTTGTAGAACGATTTGGCACGAAGTTCGGGGGATTGGGAATTCAAAGCATGGGCGAAATTTTTGGCGGCAGCGTCGAAGTCCCCGGACCGGTAGTAAGCAGCCCCGAGATTGTAGGCAATTTCGGGCATTTCCGGTTCGTCGAGCTGGGCTTCGATGAAATGTTCCATGGCTTTGTCGTAATTATTGTTTTCATAGGCCTGGAGACCTTTGCCCATTTTCTCGTAGATCCCTTCGGCGTTGGCGACACCGCTGGAAAGCAATGAGATGGACATCAATAAGCATGCTGTTGAGCGAAAGTTTTTTTTCGGATCGGCAGATGAAATGAGAAGCTCGATGGAAAAGGCGAAAAGCGCGATGGCCAGCGCCCATTGGAATCGGTTTTGCCAGATTTTCTTTTTGCCGGCCGAAACCGTTTCCGTGCGCATCTTGCCGCGTATTTCCCGTACGTAGATCAGATCGAGATCCATGTCTCCGGCAACCGACCGCACATACGCTCCGCCGGTTGCCAAAGCCATCTCCTTGAGCATGCTTTCGTCCAACCTGCTCAATACGATCCCCCCTTTCGAGTCCTTCTTGAACCCGCCCCCTTTTTCAGGGACCGGAACGCCGTCGGGGTTGCCGACGCCGATGCAAAACAGTTTGACCCCGGCTCGAGAAACAGACAAGGCCCCTTTCATGGGGTCGCCCCGTGTTGTTTCTCCGTCGGTGATCAAGATAATCGCCTTTTCGGTCTCGCCTTTTTCTTCGAACGCCTTGAGGGCCGTGGCGATGGCCCTGTTCAAGTCCGTACCTCCGACTGGCAGAAAATCCGGCGAAAGCACGTCCAGGAAAATATGGAACCCGCTGTAGTCCAAGGTGAGAGGGCACTGGAGAAAAGCCGTGCCTGCAAAGGCGACCAGTCCCACCCGATCCCCTTTCAAAATGGAGACGAGATCCAGTATTTCCCTTTTTGCACGAGCCAGGCGCGAAGGCTTGACATCCTCGGCCAGCATGCTTCTGGAACAATCCACCGCCAGGATGATGTCCACGCCCTTTTGCTCGATCTCCTGCCACTTGAACCCGCATTGGGGACCCGCGAGGGCCACCGCCGAAAACAGCACTGCGGAGAGCAGCAGCATGCTTTTGATCCATCTTCGCATGGCCGAAGCCTCCGGACAAACGGCCTTCAGCCCCTCCGGCTTTGCGAAACGGCGCATGATCCTCTTGCGCCTTTGCATCCCGTAAAAGCAAAACAGGAACAAAACCGGTACCGCCCAGATCAGGAACAAACTTTGTAGATCGACGAATTTCACGGCACCCTCATAAACCTTGTGTTGGTCAATACAATCCACAGGCAGACCAGAACGAACGCCGGAACGAGAACGTACGGATATAAATCCTGGTAGTTTGCATACACCTTTATCTTGGCTTCGGTCTTTTCCAGCCTGTCGATGGTATCGTAGATCTTTTCCAAGCCAGCAACGTCCGCCGCTTGAAAGAATTGCCCGTCCGTCTTTTTCGCGATGGCCTGCAGGGATTCTTCATCCATATCCACCCTTTGATTGATGTACTGCCTGCCCAACAAAGGGTGATCGACCGGGAATGGCGCTTCGGACTGAGTGCCTACGGCGATGGTGTAAATCTTGACTCCTTTCTGCGCCGCGATCTCGGATGCTTCCTCGGGCGTCAATTCTCCGCTGTTGCTTCGTCCGTCGGTAAGAAGGATAATGATGTCGGTCTTGCTTTCAACGTCTTCCAGACGCTTCAACGAAATGCCGATGGCGTCCCCGATGGCGGTTTTCTCCCCGGCGGCCCCGATTTCGAGACGTTCCAGAATGAACTCGATGGTATTGTAATCCATGGTCAACGGGAGTTGGGTATAGGCATTGGAGCCGAATACGACCATGGCGATTCTGTCTCCGGCGCGCTTTTTGATAAAATCGCGCACGACTCCCTTGACGGCTTCCAGGCGGTCTATCCTTTTTCCTTCGCGTTGAAAATCCATGGCCCTCATGCTGCCCGAAATGTCCACGGCGAGAACGATGCTGACACCTTCCGTGAGAATTTCCGTCTGCTCTGTACCCCACTGGGGGCGGGCCATGGCGGCGACCATGAGGCAGAAAGCGGCGTATCTCAGAAGCGGCAAGGCTTTGAAAACCTTCAGGCAGAACGAGCTGGGGATGTCTTTGACGGCTTGGACGCCGGAAAGGCCCAAAGCCGGATGGGACCTTTTTCGACGGCGTATCCAGGCGCAGGCCGCCAACACAGTCAGAATTGTGAAAAACCAGGGTGACGCGAAACGGAACATATCAGGCAGCACCCGTTGCTTTTTCATGCAGCGAAACTATCCCGGCTCCGTCTGGTTCCGGCAAGATCGCTTCTGTCGTTTTTTTCACGAAGGAACGAACCAGCTTCAAATGCCGTTCCATTTTCGTTCTTTCAGGGACGGCACCTGCGTATTTGACGGGGTCGCTGTAGTCGAAGAATCGACTTGTGTCCGAAACCAGGTCCTTTTCCAAAGGCAAGGAGCGCAGGACTGGGAAAAGTTCTTCGGTGGTCATCTCCGCCGCATTTATGGAAAATCTTTTGCCGATGTACTCCCTGAAGGCCAGGGAGAGCCGGAAATAAAATGCCTTTCCGTCCGAATCCATCAACCTCCCTATTTCCTTCAACGCATCGTAGGCGGCTTGCTCCGGAGGAACGGGCGGCGGCGTTTTTTGTTTTTCCTCGACTCTTTTCCTATAGTAGCGGTAGACTCCCCCGAAACACGAGATCGTCGCCAGGATGGCAAAGAGAACCAGCAGCAGCTTGGTGGAAAAGGGCATGCCCTGCGGCGGTTCCAGGCTCTTCAGGTCGTGGATGTCGGTCATGTCGGATAGAAGGGATTCCGCAGAGACGTCCTGCCCGGCAGGGGGGCTTTGCTGGGCGATCACGACCGACAAATGCGCCCAGCAAAGCACAATACAGATTATGGATGCCGCCGTGTACCTCTGCAAGCTAATGCATCCTTTTTTCTCTGATTCGAAAATATCGGACCAGCGAATCGGCGGCGTCTCCGTCGGTGGAAATTTCGATAGTGTCCACGTCCGAAGATTTCAGGTTTTCCAGGATTCTTGCGTATTCCTCCCTTTTTCGGGCGGAATATGCCTTGCGGGTCCTATGGTCGAAGGCGTCCAGAAGGACCGTTTCGCCGGTTTCGAAATCCCTGGCCAGAACAATCCCGCCTTCCGGCAGGCGAAAGTCGCCGGGATCCGACAAGACGACGCCGGTCATTTCGTGTTTGTTTCCTGCGATTTTCATCTGCCTGGCATACCCTTGGCTCAGAAAGTCCGACATGATGAAGCATACCGTCTTTTTGCGACATACCTGCCCCATGTACCGGATGGCCTTTTCGATATCTGTTCCTGGATTTTTCGGTTCGAACGCGAATATTTCCTTGATCACCCTCCATACGTGGGCGGCGCCCTTTTGCGGGGGGATATGTTTTTCCACTTCGCTGGTAAACAACAAGGCACCTACCTTATCGTTGTTTCGAATGGCGTTGAAGGCCAGAATTGCGGCCATTTCGGCAGCGACTTCCCGCTTGGTCCTCACGGCGGTTCCGAAATTTCCCGACGCGCTCATGTCCACCAGCAGCATCACAACCAGTTCGCGCTCCTCGCGAAACAGCTTCACGTAGGGGCGTCCCATGCGGGCGGATACTTTCCAGTCGATGTTCTTGACCTCGTCTCCCGGAGAGTATTCCCGAACCTCCTCGAACTCCATGCCCGAACCGCGGAACACCGAACGGTACTGGCCGGCCATCATGGTGTTCACCCGCCTTCTGGTACTGATGTGGACCTTTTTGATCTTTTTGATCATCTCCGGAGTCAGCATGGCTTTCAGGGGACCTCCACAGAGTCGAAAACCTGCTTGACGATGTCTTCGGTGGTGACGTCCTCGGCCTCCGCTTCGTAAGAGAGAATGATTCGGTGCCGCAGCACGTCGGGCGCAACGGTCTTGATATCCTGCGGAGTCACATAGGCCCTTCCCTGCAAAAACGCGTACGCCCTGGCCGCCAAGCTCAGAAATATGGTGGCACGGGGGGAGGCGCCGTACTGGATGTAGTTGGAAATATCGATTTTGTAATCCTCTGGCTTGCGCGTGGCGAAAACCAAGTCCACAATATATTCCTTGAGCTTTTCCTCGACGTGTATCTCCCTGATGATCGCCGAGATTTCGTCGATTTGCGGAGAATCGATGATCGACCGTATTTCGAAGGGGCTTTCGAAGCCGACCCGGTTCATGATCTGCTTTTCTTCCTCCATGGACGGATAATCGATGACGATCTTGAGCATGAACCGGTCGATCTGGGCTTCGGGGAGAGGATACGTGCCTTCCTGCTCGAAGCCGACCCGGTTCATGATCTGCTTTTCTTCCTCCATGGACGGATAATCGATGACGATCTTGAGCATGAACCGGTCGATCTGGGCTTCGGGGAGAGGATACGTGCCTTCCTGCTCGATGGGGTTCTGGGTGGCGAGCACCAGGAAAGGATTGTCGAGAACGAACGTGTTTCCCCCGATGGTGACTTGGCGCTCCTGCATCGCTTCGAGCAGTGCGGACTGAACTTTGGAAGGCGCCCGGTTTATTTCGTCCGCCAGGATGATATTGTGAAAGATCGGGCCTTTCTTGATCGTGAATTCCCCAGTTTTCGGAAGGTACACCTCCGTGCCGATCAAATCGGCGGGAAGCAGGTCGGGGGTGAATTGAATTCGTTTGAACTCCGCCTTGACCGTGGACGCGAGCGCCCTGACCGCGCTGGTTTTGGCAAGGCCGGGCACTCCCTCGATCAGGATGTGTCCCTTTGTGAAAAGGCCGATCAACAGCCCCTCGATCAGATGGCGCTGCCCCACCAGGATTTTGGAGATTTCCTCCCGGATGCTGCTTAGGAGCACATGCTTCTGCGCCACCTTTTCCGTAAGCTTCTCGATATCCGCCAATTTCGTACCTCCAGCGATTGTAGCCTTTAATGGAGGAAGTTCGCTCGTTGTCGAACGCCCTTGCCACGATGCAGCGACGCAATGGCCGCGATGATTTCCAAAGGGAAGCAATTTAGGGAATAATCCAATGGTTGTCAACCCGTCCGAGGTTCCCCGGCGATTCAAACATAGGGAATTCTCGAAGCCTCGGAGGCGGGCTGAACATCCTGGTCTGGCTCGGCGGGGCTTGATTTTTCTTTCGGCCGTCGGCACGCCGCCTCGTTTCCCCGTAAAACTTCGAACTGCGGGAGATTCCCCCTTTTTCATATCCTTCGAATGTGATAAAAACGGTCGCTTATGAAAGATAACGGAAAGAAAACCACAGCATCTTTATTAAAGGCGGGCGCGGTCGCGGCATGGCCCATTTGCCTCGGGTACGTGCCCATTGGCGCGGCTTTCGGCGTACTGGCCGAGAAAGCGGGGCTTTCGCCCTTGGAGATCGGCCTCATGTCCACCGTGGTTTTCGCGGGTTCCTCTCAATTTATCGCGGTCTCGATGCTGTCTTCCGGAGCTTCCTCCGCCGCTATCGTCCTGACCACGTTCGCCGTGAACCTTCGGCATCTGCTGATGAGTTCCTCTCTGGCTGTCTTCTTGAGACGAGTCGGCAGAATGAAGCTGTCTTTTTTCGCATACGGGGTCACGGACGAAAGCTTCGCTGTCAATTACATGCGTTTCAGGCAGGGCGGATGGGACATCGACAGCGCGTTGGCCGTCAACCAGCTCCCCAACTTCGTCTGGTTCGCCAGCACCGTGCTGGGCGGAATCGGGGGCGGCTACATCCCGGAAGGCGCCTTCGGCATCGACTATGCGCTCTACGCCATGTTCATATGCCTGCTGGTCTTCCAGCTCAGGGGACGACGGTACGTGTTCACCGCCGTGGTTTCCGGCGCGGCCGCAGTGGCTTTTTCCATGCTCGTCCCCGGCAACTGGTACATCGTTTTGGCGTCGGCGATGGCGGCTACGGCAGGGACCCTGTTTATGAAAAAAAGGGAAAAACCGGATGGCGACGACGAGTGACTACCTTCTTCTGATCCTTGCCATGGGCCTTGTCACCTACGTTCCCAGATGGGCGCCCCTTTTCTTTCTTTCCCGAAGGAGCCTTCCTCCCTGGCTCGTCGATTGGCTCGACCTGATACCCGCCGCCATTTTGAGCGCGCTGCTTGTGCCCGCACTGCTGACCGAAGGCGAGCCGCTGCGGCTGACGCTGTCGAAGCCGGAGCTTTGGGCGGCGGTTCCCACGTTGCTGTTCGCCCTTTGGACGCGCTCCCTGGGAGGGACCGTCGTCGTGGGTATGGTCCTTTACGTGGTCGCGCAAAAATACCTCGTTTTTTTTCCGGGTGGCTGAAAGCCGTTTCTAAATGGCCCGCATTCCTTTTTTACGGCGCTTCCTGGTGACCGGGGTCCTTCGCAGCAGGACGTAGGTGGCGCCGGCGCCTCCGTCGCACGAGCGGGCGCTGCAAAACGCAACGACCCATTTTCTCCAAGGCCCCCGGGTGAGCCAATGGAAGACCTTGGTTTTCAGCACTGGCTCCTCCGGCGAGGAGAGACCGCGGCCGTGCACGATCAGAACTCCCCGTTTGGCCGAAGCCACTGAGTCCTTCAAAAAATCGTCGAACGCCTCCCGAGCCTGCTCCACATTGAAGCCGTGAAGGTCGATATAGCCCTGGATGGAGAATTCGCCCTGATGGAGTTTTGTGACGATCTCCCGGCAAACATCCGGCCCGGCGCCCTCGATATATTCCGAAGTGTATTCCACCACGAAACCTTCCCCGTGCTTGACCAGGTTTTCCAGCTTGGCAAGAGTGGCGTCCGGCGGACCTTGCCGCAAGACGCAAGGCCGGCCGGGCGGTTCGAAGTCGAATTCCGGGACATTGTCCTTTTCCAGAGGGAGCACGTCGGCCATGGCGGCTTCGAAAAGGGCTTCTTCGTTTTCCGGCCCGGCCATTCGCCCCGCTGCCTTTTTATCCAGCAGGACCCTTTCGACCGGAAAGGAACGGAGCGGTACCTCTCTTTCTTCGAGAAAGGATTTCAGATTTCTGAAAGGTCTGTTCATTGCGGAAGGCTTTGCGGTTTTCATTTTTCGTCCTCCCGTTCGCGGCTACCTTTGTCAGAGCGAAAAAATGTCCTTTTTCTTTTCGCCCGAGAGATATCGGAAATAATCGCTTAGAATCTTGCCGTGGTCGAACGCCATGGCTTCGGGCACGGTATCTTTTGAAAACACTCGCGCCCGCTTGGCGTCGTCCGCGCCCTCGGGGACGCCTTCGGCCTTTGCGATAAAGACCGTGGTCACCGTATGGTGCCGAGGGTCCCGGTCCGGCGCGGAATAGGAGTGGAATTGCTCCACAAGCTTCACACCGAGGGTGGTCTCCTCCTCGGCCTCCCGTCTGGCGGCATCCTCCAGGGATTCCCCGTAATCGACAAAGCCCCCCGGAAGCGCCCAGCCGTGGGGAGGGTTCGCCCTTTCCACCAAAACGATTCCGTTTTCGGTTTCGATGATGATATCGACGGTCGTCAACGGGTTCCTGTATTTTTTTTCCATGGTTTCACAGCTCCGGCGCGCCGGATGGAATGAGGCACGCGAATACCAGCGGCCCTCGTCCTGTGTTTTTGATCTGATGTTCGATATTGCCTGGGATGTACAGAACGCTGCCGGCGGAGACCGGTTTCCATTCGCCTTCGCACAGGGCTTCGCCCCGCCCCTCGTGGAAAAAGATCTCGTGTTCCCAGTCGTGGGTGTGGCACGGCGTGAATCCGTCCTCGTCGATTTCGAAAACCCGCATGCAAAAATTGGCGGCCCCGTCGTTCTTGCCGATGGCCACGCGACCGGTGACCCCTTTGGCGATTTCGGAATCGAATCGCTTGCTGTCGATTTGAGAATAATGGGCTAGTTTCATGGCATGCTCCCTTCATTTCGAAAAAAAACACCAACAAAATGTCTCGGCAAAACGGACCCGAATGATCGTTCGCATAATCATTTGATAATCTCGTCGGGTTCGGTTACATTTAATCCCGCAATTAAAATAAAAGATTACCATGAATCCGGATTTTGTGAAAATGATTTTCCATAAACGTTCGAAAATATCGAATTTTAACAAGGATGCTTAAAATTGTTTACCAACTCGCTCTATTCTGTTATTGAGAAACGATGGTCTGTTGCAGAATTCGTCTTTTTGAAAAGATAGGAAATAATTGTTATGCCCTTTAAAGGCCATTTTGATTCGTTCTTCATATCCAAGATTTTCCAATTTCTGAATGAGGAAAACAAGACCGGCGTATTAACGCTCGAAAGCGGCGACAACAAGGCAAACATCCTGCTGTACGACGGTGTGATCGTCTACGTCCAAGGCTGCAACGAGGAGCATCGGCTAGGCAGGTACTTCGTCCGCGAGGGCGTGCTGTCCGAGGAAGACCTGACCCGCATTCTGGAAATGGCGGGTAGAAACAACAAATCCTTCGGAAAGATTCTGATCGAATCGAAATTCACGACCGTCAAGGATTTGAAATGCGCGATCAAAAAGCAGGCGACCGAAATTCTATTCGAAGTGTTCACCTGGGAAAGCGGCGAATTCAATTTCGAAGATACGGACATCGACCCAAGACGAATGGTTTTTTTCGAACTCAACGTGATGAAGCTTATTTTCGACGCCGCCAGACGGCTCGACGAGATGCAGCTTTTCGAGCGAAACATCGAATCGGAAGACGTCGTTCTTCGCATCAGCGAAAAGATCAAAAAGCAGCAGACCATTACGTTGGATGCCGAAGCCTGGCAAATCCTGTCTCTGATCGACGGGCGGCGGTCGGTGCGCGAAATCGTGGAACTGAGCGACTATGGGCGCTTCGACGTATACAAGGTCCTCAACGCCACGATGTCCGTGGATCTGCTGGAAGTGGCCGCAGCCGCCTCCGAAAAAAAAACGGAGGCCGACCAGGTCAAAGAGCGACAGGAAGAAGACGCCGTTGCCAAAAAAAACAAAGGCCTTTTTTCCCTTTTCATGAAGAAATGAGTTCCGTCCATATCGGGTCCTCGCCTGCGAATTTCGCCAGCTCCTTTTTTTCGTCTTCTTCGAGATGGTAGCCCACCGTGGCGTACAGAAGGGGCAGGTCTGAAAAGGCCAGGGCCACCTTGTCCCCCTCTATGGCTTCCAGGGACTGGGTAATGATAACCGGAGCGACCGGCCCCGTGACTTCGGCCAGAATCTCCTCCAACGGCTTTATAAAACGATTTCGGCGCTCCTCGTTCATGGGGCTGTGGGAAAGCACTTTGGACGCCGCCTTGTTCTTGAGAAAGCGCATGAGGGTGTTTAGGATGTCGAGTTCCAGTGCATCGACCCGGTCCATGACCTGCTTGATGTTGTTGGTCCCGTTCAGCGCGAACGAGATTTCCAGTTCGATGGGGCTGAACTGCACTTCCTTTCCGATCGCCCTTCTGTCGAAACTGAGAATCGTGTCGTTGCCGCCGAGGTTGTTTAGGATGACCGGTATGAATTTCTCGATCTTGGAAAGCTGCTTTAAAATATTGAGCGTGTTGTAAGCTTTGGTCTCGGTTGGATTGGGAAGTGGTTCTTCCGTCATGAAGGATGCGAACGTCAGGGTCTTGGACATGATTTTCAGCGCATCTATGCCCTCGACGTCTCCCAGGGAAATACCCGTGACCGAACCTTTGCTCAAAAAGATGCGGCCGTTTGGCGGGCGGTCGTAGACGATGTCCAGTCTGCCTGTCGATTTGTAGGCCACTATGGGTTTTAGTACCGCAAAAAGGGATTTGTACATTTTTGCCTGGAAAATACGCCGTTTTGTTTATTTTTTTCTCTGAATCATCTTTATCAGTTTTATAACGCTTTTTCTCATCCTGTCGAAGGATTGGTAGAGGTCTCCGATTTCGTCCTTGGAGTCGAAGGATATTTCCTGGGCCAGCAACTTGCCCTTGCTCACCTGGTTGGCGAGCATGGTGAGGTTGTCGATGGGTCTGGTTATGAACTTTCCGATGAACAGCCAGATGATAAAAAGGATGAATATGGTCGTGCCGATGCCGACGGACGCGATTTTAAGGGATGTGGCCTTGAGGTTCCCGAGCGCTTTCTCTACAGGAATATAGGTGAAGAACGCGGCGACCACGGTGTTGGCTTTGTAGTTGTAGCCCCCTGGTCCGGGATATTTCTGCACACGGCCGGCAGGGGCGTCTTCCTTGTTCCCGTGGCATTTCAGGCATCCTTTTTGGGCCACGATGGGTTTGGCTGTGAAAAAATAGTCCTGCCCGTTTTTTTGCAGGATGCCCTTTTGGATTGTTTCATTTCGATGGCTGTTGAAAAAGTCGATGACTTCTTTTTCCTGTCGGGTCGATTTGTTGGAGGCATTGATCGGGTTGATCGTCGATTGTTTGAAAGAATACCCCGGCTGGGCTTTTGCGAAATGGTCCCCGATGGCCCGCGCCACGAAAAACCCCCCCATGATTTGCGGATGGAACTGGTCGGGGCCCGCGAGTTGGACCGCCAGCGGGCGCATGGTTTCCACCGTGTATTGACGGGAGGCCAGCGCGAAGGAGTTGATCAGCTCCGCCTTGTCGAAAGCGTCGTCGATGACCTGTTTTTTGGAAACGTAATACTGGAAAAGGGTGATCAGGACTGTCGAAACCATTCCCAGCACCAGAAGCAACAGGTTTATTTTTAATTTAATTTTCATTGTGCCGCCTCATTTTCCTTAAATACGGGGTCGTTGACGCAAAATAGACAACCCATTTACGATATGCGGAAGTATTGCAGAATTACACTGAACGTGTCAATCCAAATTTCAACGGGTCGTGTTCTTTTACAGGAAAGGGGCCATTTTTCTCGCGATTTGGAGTTTGGGGACCGCGCCGGTCAACCGATCCTTGGCCTGGCCGTTGTCGAAGAAGATCATGGTTGGAACGCTCATGATGCTGAAACGGTTGGCGATGGAAGGGCTCCGATCCACGTTCGCCTTGGCCACCCGCGCTTTTCCTTTCCAATCCCTCGCCAGTTCTTCCACCGCAGGGGCGACCGAGCGGCAGGACGGGCACCAGTCGGCGAAAGCGAACAACAAAACCGGGACCGGAGATTTTAATACTTTCGCTTCGAAATCCTTGTCCTCGACCATGACGGACTTTCCAGAAAGCAGCCCCTGGGTCTCGATGGGTTCCCGGCATTTGCCGCATATGGCGGTCCCGCCCATTTTGTTTTCCGGGACCCTGTTTCTGGCACCGCAGGAAATGCATCGCACAAGGTACGTGTTTCCCCGTGTCGTTTCCTCTCTCGGTCGTTTGGACGTCGCTTGCGCCGTATCGATGTCTGCGCCGCATTTTCCGCAGCGCGCCTTTTCCCCGATCTTTTCCCAGGGAATGCGGTTTTTCGCTCCGCATTGCCCGCATGCAACGATCAGTTTTTCATGGCTCATTTCCAATTTCTCCTTCGATAAGATAAGGACAGGGATTATTGTCTGCGGCGACTCATGGCATCAGTCCGTATTTTTTCAGTTTCGAGTGAAGTGTCTTGCGAGTGATGCCCAGCCGCCTTGCCGCTTCGCTCTTGTTTCCGCCGCATAGGTCCAGCGTACCGACCACGGCCTGTCTTTCCACCTCCTCGAGCGGCTTGCCCGCGATGCTGGAATTGGCAAATGCCTCGAACAAGCCGCTTTCTTCGATCAGGTCCTCGCTGGAGATGGGCAGGACCTCTCGGTCTATGAAAGGGGAGCGCGTCAGCACCACGGCGCGCTCCACGGCGTTCATAAGCTCTCGAACGTTTCCGGGCCAATCGTAGCGTATCATATGGTTCATCGCCTGCGGTGTAAACCCCTTGACCTCTTTGCGGTTCTTTTCGGAAAATGTCTCCAGAAAGCGTTGCGCCAGAAGCGGAATGTCCTCCCTTCTGTCCCGCAAATTGGGCATTCCCAGTTCCACGACATTCAGGCGATAGTAGAGGTCTTCCCGGAATTCCCCCTCTTCGATCCTGTTCTTGAGTTTCTGGTTGGTGGCAGCGATCACGCGGACATCCACCGGTATGACCGATTCCCCCCCGACTCTCGTCACTTCCCGTTCCTGAAGGACCCTCAGAAGCTTCGCCTGCATGGTCAGAGACATCTCCCCGATTTCGTCCAGAAAGAGACTGCCCCTGTTGGCCTGGACGAATTTACCCTCTTTTTTTCGGTCGGCGCCGGTGAAAGCGCCCTTTTCATGGCCGAAAAGCTCCGACTCCAGCAAAGTCTCTGCGATGGCCGCGCAGTTGATTTTAATGAACGGTCCGTTTTTTCGAGGGCTGTTGAAGTGAATCGCTCCCGCGATCAGTTCCTTTCCCGTGCCCGATTCCCCTTGCAGAAGGACGGTCGCTTCGGAAGGTGCCACCTGGGCGACGGTTTCCAATAGAAAACGCATGGCGGAGCTGTTTCCGATAATGTTCCGACGGTCGAAGTGCTTTCCGAGGCTTTCTTTGAGCATCCGGTTTTCTTCCTTCAGGTGGATATGTTCCATCGCCCGTTCCATGGTGACCTTGAGCTTGTCGAAATCCAGAGGTTTCGTGAGATAATCGTAGGCGCCCTTTTTCAAGGCTTCCACGGC
Source organism: Desulfobacterales bacterium (assembly GCA_963674505.2). GTDB lineage: Bacteria > Desulfobacterota > Desulfobacteria > Desulfobacterales > SKZT01. The sequence goes on along the minus strand of CAXXIG010000001.1, from coordinate 1,145,276 downwards.
CGTTTCCACGGAAGAGTAGGCGGTCATGAGGATTACCGGGATCGCCGGGTTGATCGCTTTGATTCGATCCAGAGCCTCTATTCCCGACACTTTGATCATCCGGATGTCCATGACGACCAGATCGAACGGCCTCCTTTCCACGGATTCCACCGCCGTCTTGCCGTCGTCGGCCTCGTCGGCGTCGTATCCCCACCCTTTCAGGAGGGTCCGCAGCATGGTTCGATGCGCCCGGTCGTCGTCCACGACCAGGACTTTGCGTTCTTCGGCCATTATTCTTCCTCCAGCGGAAATCGGAGAATTACGGTGGTTCCCTTTCCTTGTTTGGTGTCCACTTGGATTTCGCCTCCGTGGGCCTCCATGATGTTATGTACGATCGCCAGTCCCAGCCCTGTCCCCCCTGCTTTGGTCGTAAAAAAGGGATCGAAAATGTGCGCCAGGTTCTCATCGCCGATGCCCGTTCCGCAGTCGGCGACATGAATTTCGAGCCTTTTTCCCCCGGCTGGACGATTCAGCGAGATGGACAGCGTTTTTTCGCGATTGTTCTCGGCCATGGAATCGATGGCGTTGAGATATACGTTCAAAAGGACTTGGCATATTTTGTCCCTGTCCGCGAGAAGAACTGAGCGATCATGGAGAAATCCGGTTTCAATGGATATTCGGTTTTCCTCGGCTTTTTTTCGAATTCGAAGCAGAGAGTCTTCGATCAGTTCCTCGGCGCAAACCGGTCTTTTTTCGATAACCGTGGGGCGAGCGAGTTCCAGAAGCTGATTCACAACGCGGTCGAGCCGATCGACTTCCTGGATCAGTATTCCGGCGGTCTCGAAGTCTTGGGGTATTTCCCGATAGCGTTCCTTGAAGTATGTGGCGAACCCCTTGATGGAACTCAGCGGATTTTTGATCTCGTGGGCGACGCCTGCGGCAAGACGTCCGATCGACGCCAGTCTCTGGCTTCTTTCGATCTGCTTCTGCAACGACTTGAGTTCGGCGAGGTCCTTGAACAGAAGAACGCATCCGGAAACGGCCCCGCCATCCTCCCTCAACGGCGCCGCGCTGATTTCCAAAGGAATCGTTTCGCTTTCGCTCTCCACCGCGCATTCGATTTCCTTGTCCGAAAAGCCCCTTGCGTCCCCGAGGCCTTCCAGTTCTTTCCAAAGGCTGGCGGGCAGGACGTCTTTGGCGGGCCTGCCGGCGACTCGGTCGAAGGATATTTCCAGCACCTTTTCCGCCACCGGATTCAGGGACGCGATGTTTTTGTCGTTGTCGATGGCTAGAAGCCCGATGGGCATGTTTTCCACCAGGGTGTCGGAAAAGGCCTTGATCTGGGAGAGCGACGCCTTGGCGGCGCGATAGCTTTGGGCCAAAAACAGCATCAGAATTCCTGCGAATCCTACGAACAGCAAGGTGACGCCCATCACGATGGTGTGAAGCATGTCCGACTTGCGCGCTTCTTCCACCGACGTCATGTCCAGTCCCACGAAGATGATGAGGTCCGGGGTGCGGAAATTCTCGTCGGGCCGGAAAGAGTCCCGAAAAAGCTGGTTGAATACCGTTCTTCCATCCAATCCAGGAGGGCCTCCGGTCGGGGAAAAACGGCGGAACACTTCGAAGACCTCGCCCGCCTCTTTTTGTTGGACGATTCGGTACGCGACCTTCTTCTGGTGAGAAATCGCCTTCAAATCCATATTGTCCCGCAGTCTCTTTCCAATATGCGAAGTATCGCTGTGAGCCATGATTTTGCCGTCCGAATCCGCAACGTACAGGTACAGGATATCGGGTTGCTGGGCCGTCTCCTTCAGAAGGCGCTGCAATTCGAAATCTTCGCGCCGACGGCCTGTCATGCCACTTCTCGTGCCCGCTTCGAACGAACGGATCAAAGCGGCGCCCTTTTCAAGCAGAAGTCTCGTTCCGTGCTGTTTCTGCCGGTGGATATTCTCCAGCGTCATGTACCCGAAAATGGGAAACAGCACCGCTGCCGCGCCGACGACGAACCAGGGCGGCACGTGGCTCCAGAAGCTTCTTTTATTTCCATTCGACTTGCCCATACGGCCAATACATTAAAACAAAACATCGAAGGTGTAAAACGGAAACAAAGCCCGAAAAAACGGGGAGGCTGCTGCAAGGCTCGGAAAATTGACACGCCTGTTTCGATGGCATAGGTGCAATTCGGTTCCGGCAATCGGAATCTCGTTGGCGACCGATTGGGCCATTCGCCATCCTCTTTAAATGAAAACAATCCAGGCGACAAGAAAGGAGAGTTCCCATGGATGACGAACATAAGAAAAAAGCGTTGATTTTGGCTGGCGGCGGAGTCAAGGTGGCATTTCAGGCAGGCGTCCTGGATGTATGGCTGGACGAGGCCGGAATCCGGTTCGATCTCTTCGACGGGGCCAGCGGAGGTCTTTTCAACCTTTCGATGCTCTGCCAGGACATGTCGGGGAAACCGATTTCCAGAAGGGGTTCGACCGGGGAAAAGAAGAAAGATCGACTTTGTCGGTCCGTCTGACCATCGAGATAGACGGCGTCAATCGCTTCGTCGTCCAGCCGGACCATGAAGCTTCCATAAGCGGCCATCTCGACTGCCCCGCTTTAGGTGGCAGATTTCCCGTGCAAAGCGGCGTTTTCAACCTGTTCGCCGTTTTAGAAAGGAGGTGGCACCATGATAGAAAGATTCGACGCAGTGATAGTCGGAATCGGTTTCGGAGGAACGATCGCGGCCTGTCGGCTGGCTCAAAAAGGCATGAGCGTACTGGCCCTGGAGCGGGGCCGACGATGGGGCAGGGAGGATCTTCCCGACGAACGGCTCACCAGAAGGTTTCTCCTCATGAAGGAAGGCGCCGATAAGCTGGGGTGCGCGGAGCGTTTCAGAAAGCTTCCCCTCGCCGTGAACTTCGGAAAAAACTGGCGCTACGACTCGTCGGACCCTTTCAACGAAAAACGGTCCGAGACCTTTGCAAACGAATGGGGAATCGAGCAGGGCACGTGCGTCCATTGCGGCAATTGCGACATCGGATGCCCGGTCGGCGCCAGAAATGCGTTGGACCTTAATTATATACCGCAATTATAAACCGCTCGCGGAAAAGAACGGCGCGCAGGTGCGTGTCCGCTGCATATCGTCGATTGCGTTTCCCAAAAAAACGGCGAGTACCTGGTGCACTTCAAGCGCATCGAAAAGGTCTGAAATATTTCATCGAAGACGGCGGTTTTCCCGACCTTCTGTGCAATTACCTCGAGAAAAAAATCGAGGAGGGGTCGGCCGACCCCCCGCTTCGACGCGATTTTGACGGTGCTCGGCGAAAAGATTCGGGACGCGACCCTTTGGATGACGTCATGTCCTGGTTCGCGCAGGGAATCGACATGGGCGGAGGCAGGCTTCGCCTGGCAAGGCCTTGGTTCGTCCCTTGGAGACGAGTGCCGGACATGGACTGGGACCACGAAAGCGCAAGAGCGGTCGTCGACGGATTCAGGCCGACGGGGCCGCGATCCCGAGGCCCATCGGCCTGAATCCGTCGACGACCATTTCCGCCATAGCCGAACGGACCGCAAAGCATATCGAGTAGCTGCATCGTCATGCTTTTGCGGTCCCGGCAAAATATTGCGTCTTCGAACATCGATATTGACTTGGCAATGCGGTTCTGATTAAATAGGTTCATTGTCCCCATGAAGGACCAGTGTGTCAATCGCTTCGGAGGTGCATGTTGATGATTATTCGAACCAATGTATTTTTCGCCGCAGTCCTAACCGTATCGCTTTTGTTTTTCCCGCCGTTTTCCGGCAATTCCTCGGCCGGCGATCTCGACAAGATCTTCGACTTGCTGACCGGTCCCAAGAAAGAGACCAGCAAGACGCCGAGCAGTTCCCAGGAACAACAAAAACAGGGAGGACTTCCGGATCTCTTCAAAATTTTCAAAAAACAATCCACGAACCAACCGGCTTCCGCAGCCGCAAAAGAAAAGGGCTATCTGACCGGCGCTCTCAAAGACGTCGATGTGGGCAAAGAGATCGAAGCCAGGACCGTGGTTCTGGAAAAACAGCTTGAAAAGGTCTTTGTCAAGATAAGGACCTATCAGGCGATGAACGGCGCCATATGGCTGAGTCTCGGCAAAAGCTACAAGTCGCTGGTCAATGACCTGGATTCCTTCGATAAAAAAGGCGCAAGCAGCGTAGACAGTTTCATCAGGCAGACCAAGGTGAAACAGAACCAGCAGATGGAACTCATCGGCCAAGTCACTCTGGATGCGTCGGCAGGCCTGAGCGCTTCGTCGGAAACGATTCAGCTGAACCAAAAAAAGAACCAGCAGCTCCGCGAGGCTGTCAAATACATGATCGACAGCAATCCTATCGTCGGCTGCGCCTTCGGAGACGTCATCAGCCGGCAGAACGCGGCCCTGGATTCGCTTTTGAATTCATACATGCAGCGTTTGAGTCAGATCACCCAGTTTCAGATAACGGCTTCGGAAATCTTCGCCAACATGTCCAGGGAGTTCAAGTCGGCCGAAGTGGAAATGCGCAAGGCCATCGACGTGTTCAACGAGCAGTCCGCTCTGGTTTCGGTCAAGGCTGCGGAGCATATGGACATTCTGTACGCGCGGGCCAGGGAACTGAGGACGATAACCAAGGATTCCAAGCAGGGGACTCTCTTCGCTCTTCTCGACAACATGCCCAAGGTCACTCCGCTGCTGGAGGAGATCCAGCGCTTAAACAGCGTCTACAGCAGCTTTCAGCAGCTTCGCGACAAACTCGCCAGCCAGTCCGCGCAGATCAACAGTTTGTGCCAGGCCTCCGGGGACGAAATACAAAATTCCAGCCAGGACCTCAGGGAGATCGGGGCGAGTTTTCAGCGGATGTGGGCCGGACAGGTGGTCGAAATTCGAAAAATCGCCAAGCAAAGGCAAGTGCAGGTCAAGGACCTCTCCAAGGTCCTCAAGGACGAGGAGGAGAAAAACAAGAGGCTGGCTTCCAAACGTTCCAGAAAGCAGGAACAGCAAATCAAGGAAATGGCGAACGATACTTTCGGAGAACCCATTTTCGAATAGTTGCTTTTTTTCCGTACGGTATTTTTTTTTCGTGGAGGTACACATGAGATTCAAAACCATTGGAATGTTCATTCTGGCGGTCGCTTTTGCGGTCGCATGCATCGGGCTGGTCGCGGGTTGCGCGCCCCAGCAGGCGTATTCTTCGGCCGACGCGCTGGGGCGTACGTCGTCCATAGCGGGAAGCGCGTCCATAGACGCCCGAAAAACCGCCGACCAGACCGGCGAGGCGCGCACCAGGATGGTAAGGGACATCGATTCCATCAAGGAAGCCGAAAAGCTTTTCGACGAACAGTCCGGTATTACCGTTTCTTATTAAACAAAAAAACAAACCCTTTCGAATTTCCATAAAGGCATCGACGTGATCCACCAGAAAAGATTTTTTACCCATTGGCCGGTAATTGCAATATTGATTCTCTGCGCCCCTTCGCTTGCCCACGCGGCCATTGCGGATTTCTGCTGGACAGGCTTCTTCGTGCCGTCGGAGACCCAAGACGGCGAGCTGTCTGCGGAAAAGCTGCACCCGGTTTTCGAAAAATTTTTCGATACGTTTGAAAAAGAGGAAACCGGGGTCATCCATAAGCTTTTGAATCGCTTGCGGTGGGATGAAATGACCTACCACGGCTATGTCGGCGTCACGCGCGAAAATGCCGGGGAAAAAGGCCCGCAGATGGAAAACCTTTCCAGCGCCTACGGGTTCTTTTTGACCGTGGATCAGCTGTTGCCTTTCGAGCCGGACGAGGTCACCGTCTTCCAAAAAACCTTCAAAACATACGCTTCGTACATTTTCGGCTCTCTCAACCTGTTCAACATGGAGACGCGCAATCTGGTCTATTCGCGTCCTTTTTTCGTCATATACCAGGGTGAAGAACGATTGCCCCCGGTCGCGATGGTCGGGTTCGGCCTGGAAAAATTCGCAGCGAAGCTGGCAGACCCCAAGGACGAATTCACAGAGAGGATGCAACGGGATCTGCAAGACTATTTCGGGGACGAAGGGGAACAAAAGGAGGCGTTGCGCATGGCCACCGGCGAGCTGGGAGACACCTACGGCGTGTTTCCCGTGTGCGAGCGGTGCGTGCGTACCACCGAGCAGGATCTGGGCGACGAGTCCATGCGCCGTTTGCGGACATTCGCCCGTTTCTTTTTCAACGTGAAGATGGCCGAATATAAACAGGTGGTGCCTGTCCCGGAAAAGCAACAGAAGGTCCAGGACTCCGTTCATACCTTCACGGTCAAGACCAAGGAAGGCGATGTGCGTTTCTCCCAATCCGAGTATTCCGGCTACGATGAAAGCGGGCAAACCCTGCTCGCCGTCAACATCCCCGAACCCGCCAACCAGGTCAAACTCAGTCTGCGCTATGTGATCGAGAAGACGCCCATCGGCGAAAACGCTTTCATTAAAAAATACAACACGATACTGGATATGTGCTTCATCGAAACACAAGGCGGGAAAAAGACGATATGTTCCCTGCCCAACCGATTCGAAAAGGCCGTGACCGGTTCCAGAAAAACATCGGATGTTTATTATTTCAACAGCCTGGTAAACGCCATTTCCGGTTTGAGCGAGGAGGATTTCTAATTCTATGCGCAAAACAATGCCTTTGGGAAAAAAAACGCCGATTCTGTTCGGCGCCCTGTTCTTCATCCTTTCCGTCTCGGCCGATCTTCGGGCCGAAACCATTCGTGTCGATTCCGTCGTGGTGACTGCGAAAAGCTGGGAGGAGGCCGAAAGCGCCGCCAAAACGGAAGCGTTGAAGCGGGCCCTGGAAATGCTCGGCTCCGGTGAGATTCCTGCCGAATTGAGAGAGTCGGTCATGGCCGACGCCGGACGTCTGGTGACCATTCGGCAGGCTTTGAACAAAAAGCAAAACAAAGGCGTATTCACGCCAGTGTTTTTTTGCAACGTGGACAGAACCGCCATCGAGGCCATGGTGGAAAAGCACCGGAATCCGACCCTGCAAGCCTTGAAAAGACCCCGGATCAACGTGGCGGTGGTCTTTCGGTCCCTTCCCCCCGCATACGCAAACGAAAAGGCCTTCTTCCTGGACCGGGTCAACAACAACCTCGAAGAACATTTCGGCAGGGCGGGCTTTCAAATCGGGACGCCGCCTTCCCGCCTGATCAAGCAGCTCGACGCAGAGGACCCGCAGAAGGTCTTTCAGTCGTTTGTGAAATATTCCACCGAAGTCAATTACCTGTTGTTCGGGGCCGTGGACCTTCTCGAGGAAGACGTGGCCTCCATGGACGCAGGCAAATACTTCAAGACCAAAGTGGGGCTTACTTTGCGTTTTTTTTCCATTTCCTCCAACGAACAGGTGTCCTTTTCAAGGGACGTCTACGGCGTCGGCGAAAACGACAAGGCGAGCATCGTGGACGCCATGGGCAACTGCGCCAAGGTCATCACGGAAAAAACAGGCGCCCATCGCGTGATCGAGGACTGGAACCGCAAGTTGCAGGAGGGCTTCGAATACAGCCTTATGTTCTGTTCCTTCGACAATCCTTCCTGGATCAAGAGGCTGCGGCGAGAATTGAAAAACAAAGGCGATTTCGTCTCGAAAAGCCGGGGCGACAACGCCACCCAGATTTATCGGTATCACGCCAATCCCGGCGAGTTCGTGTTTCCGTCGGTCGATTTCGAGGACTTTCTCCTCGATCTCGAAGGCTTCGACATGATCGAATCGGGGGTGGTCATGGTGAAGGAAAAATTGTTTTTCGTATTCGGAGACGATCCCGATTGTCTCGACATGGGGTTCGACGCCTCCGAAAATACCCGGTCCATCGGCGGTTCCAATTGAAGACGAATTCCGTACGAAGATGGCTCCAAAAAAACGAGCGGATCTGAAAAAAAACAATGGAAAAAAAACGATGGACCATCGATAATCGCAACATGGCAAAAACATATCAACCTTTAAGCAAGGAGGACGGAAAATGATTGGAAAGATATTTAAATCGGCATGCGCGAAATTCCCGGCGGTTGCGCTTGCGGCGGCGGTCGCGATCGGCAGCGTGTTGTTTTCGACCCAGGCTTTCGCGCAAACAAGAATCGTCGTGCTTCCTTTCTACACGGAGGAGGGACGGGACGCCAACCAGGGGGGAACCGCAACAGACCACATGCGCAGGGTGATGAGGTTCATCAACAATCAACTGGTCCGGCACGACTTCGAGGTGATCAACGCCTTCGCCAAGGAATCTGCGGAACGCGAATACAACCGTGTAATGGAACGCGCACGGGAGGATTCGGTCCTGGCCGCCATGGAAATGACCAGGAAATACGGCGTGGATGCCGCCTACATCATCTGGCTCGATGTCAAGGTCAGGCAGACCGATGACGGCTATTGCAAGGCCAAAGCCCGTCTTGACGGCGAAGGCTACGACAGCGGCGGACGCGATCTGGGCGTGGGCGTATCCAAGACATTCAATATCACCAAAAGAGACTGCGACGACGCCATTGCCGAAGTGGAAAAGGAAGTCGGCGACCTGGTAGGTCGCAAGCTCACCGCGTGGAGCGGCCAACCGACAGGCGGCGCGGTCGTTTCCAGCGGCGGCGGCGCTCCCTCCGGAGGGGGCTACAGCGAACCTGCCGCTGAGGGCGGGGCTTTGGCCCGCAACGCCGCGAAATACGAAAACATGATCAATGTCCGCCTCGACGGCGCCACCGAATACGAGCTGGCCGAAGTCTTCGGCAAAATCGTCAACACCACCACCGGCGTTATCGAAGCCAAGCGGTTCGGCTCCAGAATCGTACCCGACAATCCCCAGGCCTGCTTCTCCAATTGGAGGGTCACCATCGAGGACACCGATCCTTTCCGCCTCCAAGCCAACATTATCAAAATGATCAACGATGTTCTCGACGCGGGCGGAGAAATCAACATCAACGGCGTTCCCTATCGATACACGGCCGCCGAAGTGGATTTGCTCAAGGGAATTCGGCCCGGAGACACCACCAGCAGGGAAATCCAGTTTGTCGTGGACCGCGAGCTTTCCAGGGACCGGGAGTTTTCCGGGCGCCATGACCCTTACAAGGCCCGTGAAAAAAGACCGGCAGGCTCGCCTGGCTTCGAGTAGGAGCGAACCCGCAGCCGGCCGGTCGCTATTGGCCGACATTTGATGGCATTCGAAAGGGGGCTCGATGAAAAGCGAGCCCTCTTTTTGTTTGTTTCCGGTTTGTTTTATTTAGAGAAGCTTCCGAAAGAGTGGTTCGGACATTCTTTTGTCCTGTCGGTGGAATGCGGAAAAGAAACTGCGGCGGGTAAATTTTCAGAACGGACGTGAAAACAATAAATGGGATTCAATTAATGAAAAAAAGGTTTGACAAATAAAAAAGGCCGAGGATAGAATACGCGAAACTATTGAGCGAGCGCTCGGTCAACTGCGGTCCGGGGAACGAAATGCGAACAGGGTTTTGGCCAAAGGCGACTGGTCGGAATGCCAGACGCTCCCCCCCGTCCGCGCACCTTTCGAGACAACGGCAACCTTGCAGGTACGGTTGCCGGCAAATATGCGGAGGGTTTGCCGACGCGTTTTCGAAAAGATTGCCGGGGTCCGCCCGGGGCGGCCCGCTATCCGGCCTTTTTGCGCCGGGAGAAAGCGGGCTTGTATTGCATTTTTAACACAAGAGGAGGAGAAAGCATGACCAACCCGTACATCGAAGCTCACGAACAATCAATCAACGACCCGGATGGCTTCTGGGGACCCATCGCCGAAGATTGCCACTGGTATAAGAAATGGGACAAGGTCCTCGACGACTCCAACGTGCCGTTTTACCGATGGTTCGTCGGAGGGGAGTGCAACACCTGCTACAATGCCCTCGACTATCACATCGAAAAAGGTCGCGGCGAACAGTTGGCGATGATCTACGACAGCCCGGTAACCAATACGATCAAAAAATACACGTACAACCAGCTGAGAGACGAAGTGTCGAAGTTTGCCGGCGTACTCAAGGCTCAAGGCGTGGCGAAAGGGGACAGGGTCCTGATCTATCTTCCCATGATTCCGGAAGCGGCCATCTCGATGCTGGCATGCGCCAGAATCGGCGCGGTCCATTCGGTCGTTTTCGGCGGCTTCGCCGCGAAGGAGCTTGTGAAAAGAATCAACGACGCCAAGCCCAAAGTCATTGTTTCGGCCTCCTGCGGCATCGAGGTGAAGAAAGTCATTCCTTACAAGCCCCTGCTCGACGGCGCCATTGATATGTCGGACTCCAAGCCGGAGAAATGCATCATTTTCCAGCGTCCGCAGGAAAGCGCCCCGATGATCGAGGGAAGGGACATCGACTGGATGGAGGCGATGAAGAATGCCACCCCGGCCGATTGCGTACCCGTAAAGGCCACGGACCCCCTGTATATTCTCTACACCTCCGGGACCACCGGCGTGCCCAAGGGCGTGGTGAGAGACAACGGCGGGCACATGGTCGCTCTCAAATACACGATGGGAGCGGTCTACAACGTGGAAGCGGGCGACGTATACTGGGCGGCATCCGACGTGGGCTGGGTGGTGGGCCACTCCTACATCATCTACGGTCCCTTGCTGAAAGGATGCACCACCATCCTTTTCGAGGGAAAACCCGTAGGCACCCCGGACGCAGGCGTTTTCTGGAGAGTCATTTCCGAACACAAGGTGAAAGCTTTGTTTACGGCCCCCACGGCGTTTCGGGCGATCAAGCGCGAAGATCCCAAGGCCACTCTCATGAAAAACTACGACCTGTCCAATTTCAAGGCCCTGTTCCTGGCAGGCGAAAGACTCGACCCCGATACCTTGGTCTGGGCGGAAAAGGCGCTCGGAGTTCCTGTCATCGACCACTGGTGGCAGACCGAAACGGGCTGGGCCATTTGCGCCAACTGCCTCGGCTTGCACAAGTACGATGTCAAGCAGGGGTCTCCCACCAAGCCGGCGCCGGGATGGAACCTGAAGGTGGTCGATGATGCCTGCAAGGAGGTCGAGCCGGGAGCGATCGGCGCATTGGTCGTGAAATTGCCGCTTCCTCCGGGAACGCTTCCCACGCTTTGGAAAAACGACGAGGGATACAAGAAGGCCTATCTTGAGGATTTCCCCGGCTTCTACAAGACCGCAGACGCCGGTTTCATCGACGAAGACGGCTATGTGTATGTCATGGCCAGGACCGACGACATCATCAACGTGGCGGGCCATCGTCTGTCCACCGGCGGAATGGAAGAAGTCCTGGCGGACCATCCGGACGTTGCGGAATGCGCGGTCCTGGGCGTCGAAGACCAGCTCAAGGGCCAGATTCCCGTGGGATTTCTGGTACTCAACGCGGGGGTCGATCGTTCCCACGACGAGATTGTTTCCGAGGTAGTGAAAATGGTCAGGGATCGCATCGGGCCGGTAGCCGCCTTCAAGAAGGCGACCGTGGTCAAGCGCCTTCCCAAGACCCGCTCCGGAAAGATCTTGAGAGGCACGATTCAGAAGATCGCCGACAACAAAGAGTACGCCGTGCCAGCAACCATCGACGATCCCACGATCCTCGGCGAAATGGAAGAGGCCGTCCAGAAGATCGGGTTCGGAAAGGCGAGAAAATAGGGCGGGGGGATAGGTTCTCTACATCTTCGTTCAACGAATATCAGGTCGGCCGGGTTTTGGCCGACCTTTTTTTTGCGAGGCCGTCAGCCTTCGAAATTATCGTTCAGCACAATGCGGTCGCTGAAGCGTTTCCAAGGGCCTCGGCGTTCCTGTGCATAGGCGACAAGGCGCTGCCACCAGTCCTGGCCGACCAGGGCCCGGTAGACGGAATAATCCCGCTTGTCGATGATGCCGTCGATTTCGATCTGCTCGATTCCGAACTCGTTGTATTCCGGACCCAGCATGAGGCAGGCGGCGATGACATCGATAGAGTGCTGTTTCATCACGTTTTTGGAATAGAGTTTGGACAGCGCCGCCACCTTCGTGTCGTAGCGGAGCGACTTGGCGATGGCCACGGTCTGGTCCACCGGCAATCTGTTCAATTGCATGGGCACGCCGTAGTCCTTTCGCTCCACCTTGAACGGCGACATGTTCCCCACGACCAGGATGTCCATGTCGTTTGGCGGCCTGTCGGCCTTGATTCCCGCCAGCCAGCGGGCCAGGGAACCGAATAGAAGGACCGCCTTGGGATAATACTCCCGGATGTCCTCCGAGAGTTGTTCCAGTGCGGTTTCGAAGTCCCTGATTTTTTGTTCCGTCTCTTTTGTGGAAATTATGGCATCCTCGTTCACTTTTTCCTCGCTTTTTTATATGGGATTGGAAATGTTCCGGGGGACGTGGAAATAAACGAAACCGCCATCAAGCCTGCCTTTTGGCAAGGAAACCAAAATCCTACGCAATCCTGGCCGATTGCTTTTTTACCGCATCCCTCTGAAGAAACTCCACCGGCATGAAATCGAAGTTCTCAAAAATTTTGTTCGGATGCAAGTGTTTTCGGCAAAAAAAAGAGAGGCTTGGCGGAGAAAAACACGTCGAAATCCGTTTGACAATTCGTCCCAGTCGGGTAAAGTTGAAACTTCTGCGTACTTGGGCGCGTTCACATAAACCATGATTTTTTCGTAAGGATTGGAACGTTATGAAACGATTGAAGTCGAAAGAAAACGCATCATTGGCACTATTGCTTGCGACCGTTTTTATTTTTTCATGCTATCCCAAGCCGGTGGTTCGCGAGATGCCTGCGACGTACAATCCTGCCGGGGAGCTTTTGGAAAAGGCCGGGGACAAAATCGAGGAAGGAGACTACGAGGGGGCGGCGAGGCTCTTGAACGACCTGCTGTTTCAGTATCCGAAATCGGAGGAAGCCGACGACGCCTTGTTGAAAAACGGTCTTATTCTCAAAGCCGTGGGACAATTCGCAGAGGCGCGGCGTTTGTTCGAAAAGCTGCTTTTGGAATACCCCGGCAGCTCTTTTCAGGACGACGCCAAGTACGAAATTCTGGAAACGATACTGCTGGAGGGAAACAACGAAGGCGTCGTCCGAAAGGCCTCCCAATTCTATCCGGGAGACGCGGGCGGCAACTATCCGCCCCGCGTGCTCACCGTGGTCGGAGACGCCTACTTGAACATGGACAATGTCGAGAACGCCGTCAGGCTCTACACCATGGCGTACAACAAAGCCGGGGCCGCCGAGAAGGACAAGATTCTGGAAAAGGTGAAGAAGGGGATTTCCCGGTTTTCCATGGAAGAACTGGAATCGCTTTCCGCAGAGCTTCCCGACGCCTTTCCCAAGGGGTACATCATGTACCAGCTGGGGGTGAAAAAAATGGAGGCTGGCGAATACTCCAGGGCCGTTGCCGCATTCGAGCAATTCAAATGGACCTTTCCGGAGCATCCGGCCGTGGCCGATGCGGAGGACTTGCTGAGTTCAATTCGGGAGAAGGCCGACGAAGAACGCTATACCATCGGCTGCCTGCTCCCTTTGAGCGGAAAGTACCAAGAAATGGGACAGAGGGCTTGGTCGGGCATCGAGCTTGCCGTCGGGCAATTCGGCTCAAAAGAGGGGGCGCCGGGGGTCAGCATTGTGATCCGGGATTCGGGATCGGATCCGGCAAAGGCGGCGCAAGCCGTCAGGGAGCTGGCCCAGGGCCACGCCGCAGCCATTATCGGCCCCATGGCCACGGCCGAGGAAGCCGCCGTGGAAGCCCAAATTCAGCAAATCCCTATGATCGCGTTGACGCTGAAAGACAGAATCACGGAAGTCGGGGACTTCGTTTTCAGAAACTTTATCACACCGAAGATGCAGACTGACACTCTCGCCTCCTTTATGACGGCTTCGCTCGGGCTGACACGCTTTGCGATTCTCTACCCCGAGGAAAATTACGGGAATATGTTCATGGACCTTTTCAGGGACGCCGTGATCGCCGCAGGCGGCGACCTTTACGCAGTGGAACCCTACCGGCTGGACATCAACGATTACAGAGGTCCCATCGGAAAGCTGTCCGGTTTGTTCGCAAAGGCAAACGGGCGCAAACTGCGTGAAAGACTCGAATTTTTCGAAAAAAACCGCGAACCGTCCGGCGCGGTCGAAAGCGAGGACGTCGCCCAAAGGCCTCTGACAGGCGTCGGAGCTGTCTTCATTCCCGACTCTGTGGAAAAGGCAGGCATGATCCTGCCGCAACTCGCCTATTACGGCATCTCGGGAGTTTTCGTCCTTGGGACAAATCTGTGGCATTCGGAAGAGTTCCTCAGGATGGCGCAAGGTTATACCCAGCTTGTCGTTGTAACGGGCGGTTTTTTCGCGGAGAGCGAAAAAAGCGAGGTCCGGTCTTTCGTGCAAAACTACGAAAACACATACCAAAGGACCCCGGGCTTTGTGGAGGCCGTGGCCTACGATTCGGCAATGATGGTAATGGAAACCTTGACGCGAAGCCATGTTGCGGGCAGAAGTCAGCTGAAAGACGCGCTATTGGGCCTGCGCGGCTTTCCGGGAGTGACCGGAAAGACCTCGTTCAATCCGACCGGAGAGGCCGAAAAGAAGGTTTTTCTGCTTTACGTCAGGGATGGGCGCTTTGTGGAGCTGAAACAACCGGGCGACGAGATTTCTCCGGAGACGGAATTCATGAGCCGTTGAATTTGAATTCGCCCTTTCCCAAAATGTCGTGAAGATGGAGTATTCCGATCACCGTCTCGTTGTCGTCTATGATCGGCAGCACGGTGATCTGGTGCCTTTCCATCAGGTTGAGCGCGTCGTATGCGGGCGTGTCGGGGCCAATTCGCAACGGGGTCCTGGTCATGACGTCCTGGACTCGCAGATCGTGGATGATCTTCTTCTGGACGATCAGTCGCCGGATGTCGCCGTCCGTGACGATACCCAGCAGGCGTTTTCTTTCGTCGGTCACGAAAGTCACGCCGAGATTGGGACGGTCGATTTCGCGCACCGCCTCCTCCATGGTCGCATCGGATCGCACCAGGGGAACATGTTCTCCCGACAGCATCATGTCCTCCACGCGGCGGGAAAGCCTCTGGCCGAGCGCGCCTCCCGGATGAATCCTTCTGAAGTCGCAGGAATTGAAATGTCTTTTGTTGATGAGCACCACCGCCAGGGCGTCGCCCATGGCGAGCTGCGCCGTGGTGCTGGCCGTGGGGGCCAGTCCCATGGGGCATGCTTCCTTGGACACGCCGACGTCGATGACGATATCGCTGTTTTTGGCCAGCGCGGACCGGGGATTTCCCGTGAAGGCGACCACCTTGCAGCCCAGTTGACGGATGCTCGGTATGAGGATGTTCAACTCGTCCGTCTCCCCGCTGTTGGATATCGCCAGAAATACGTCGTCCCCGCTGACAATTCCCAAGTCGCCGTGCATGGCCTCCACTGGATGCAGGAAGATTGAACGGGTGCCCGTGCTGTTCAATGTCGCCACTATCTTCCGGCCAACGATGCCGGATTTGCCTATGCCGCCCACGACAACTCGGCCGGAACATTCGTAGATCAGATCCACCATGTCGGAAAAATTGTCGTCGATACGTTCGATCAGGCTTAAAACACCTTCCGCCTCGATCCTTAAAACCCTCTTCGCCTCTTCGATAACCATATGCGTTTTTCCTCAAGAACCAATGAACTTTTAAGAATGAACTTGATAAATATTGTAGAGCGAATTGTCAATTTTCGGGTGGCACCAATATTTCAAGCGAAGAAACGGGGGCACGGGAAACCATAAGGATTCGGTTCCGACGTCAAAGCCGTTTTTCCGGTTTTTGGACTCGATGACAATGGAGGATTCGACGACGGACGAGCGGCCTTGCATGGTTTGAAATACTCGGCGGCGTTATTTTTTTGATGGTGCGGATTGTGGCGGATTGCGAATGCCTCAAAATACCATCTCCCCGCGCCTTTCGGCGAGAAGCGCGGGGACATGGTTCTCTCTATGGATGAAAGACAAACAACGGAACGCCGCTTCAACCTCTTAAAAAGGAACGGGGCGGCTCCTCCAACCGCAGGACGCTCTGCGATTGTTCAGAATACATTTCCCTCCAGCATCCTGAGGATTTCATTCCTGCATTCACTTGAGCAATTCCTGATCGAGGAGTGGCAGGAAGGGCAAAGGTAGAGGAAATCCTTTTCGAAATGCACCTTGCCGATGGGAATTTTGTCCCCGCACATCGTGCAATAGTAGTCCGGTCCCACCACGCCTGTGGTCTTGATGATATGTTCTACACCGATGCCCAGGCCATCTCCGTTTTCCAACTCCCGGCGCCACCGGACCCTCGAACGGTAAAATTCGTATACTCTCACCTTTTCTGTGGCGATGCGCGGTTTTTTCCCCGTCCAAATACATACCTCCGCATCTCCGACGATGTCGTCACCGGATACGAAATACATGCCGGCCTCGCTGATGTTGAACATTTTGGCTTGAATCAGAGAGTCCGAATTGGGTTTGGCGCACATAATCGGGGATTCAACCCTCCAGCGGGCGTACAATCTTCTTCCGTTGTTTTCCTTCATAGTGTACCGCCTTTCTGAAAAACGGTTATCGTAGACTTAACCGCTCGATAAAATCTATGTTTCAAGCTTCATTCATGTCAATCGGGGAAATTGCGTATTTCGCAAATATAATTCCGATCACGAATGTGCCCGGCAGACTTGGCAAAAGACAAATCGGGCGCCGTCTCGTACTATCTGTGCAAGGTTTGGTTTTTCGCAATGCTCTGCTGCCGGTATCCAAATCCCTAATCTGCGCCGATCTTCTTGATGGCCCTTTGCACGGAAGGGTCGTCGAGTATGGCCGGGTGCGGCTCGTACCAAAGGGCGTCGTTCAAATACCTCAAGACGATATTGTTGCACAACGCGTACTCGATTCTTTTCCTGTTTTTTCCGTCTCCGAGGGCCAGAAATTTTTTCACGGCGATCTGGGCGAGCCAATCCACGTCGCAGGGGGCTACGAAGCCCCGATAAGCGTTGCAAGTGCTGTAAAGGACATGTTCGAATTCGCTGTCGGCCATGGGGTGTTTCTTTTGGGCGAGACACATTTGCAGCATGGCGACCATTTCCCCGGGGCAGCCGCCAGAATAGGTGCTGATCCTGTCCATGCGCGTATTGATGTTGATGCCGAATATCTCCTCCAGGGTGTTCTCCGGTGTCCGTTTCAGAATCAGCTCCCGGGCGGCGTAGATACCGGGTTCGTACCAGGAGCCGTCGCGTTCGCGAATTTTGAGCATCGGAAGGAAATCCACGTCGCGAATCCTGGTGGCCAGGGCGGGCGAAACCGTGAAAATGCAATGAACCGGCAGATCGCAGGCCAGGGAATCGAAGGCGAAAATTCTTTCCGCCGCGTTCAACGCGGTGTCTCGTGTGTCCGAAATGCCCCGCGCTTTTTCAAGAGAGTCGTATATGACGATCACGCCGGACTTGTTCAGTTTCTCGACCGCCTGGTCGGCCAAGTCTCGAAGGGCATGCTTGAATTCCGTCTCGAACCTGCGAAATGACACGCTCAACGCGTTGCGGACCTTCTCTCGCAACAAGGGCCTTTGTTTCATTTCCAGAACCAGTTCGCCGGGTTTTTCGACCGTGAAATCTCGTTGGGAAAAATCCGCGTCCTTGGCCTTCATCCAATCCCAAAGTCCGCTGAAAAAATCGGGCTGCGTCGCTTCCATTCCCAAATCGGTCAAGGTCGCGGACAGGGCCGATTCCGTGCAATGGGCCACAACCAGCATGATATCGAAAATTTCCAGCGGCTCGGAAAGATCGTGATACTCCTTGCCGTCGATAAAGACGGGAAAAAGGTTGGCCTCTTCGCTTTTGGACAGACGGGTGGCCAGCCGTTTCAGTTCGGTGGTCTTGCCTGCGCCGATTTGTCCTGTGAACAGTTTGCAAACCGGCTTGTCCGACAGGGCGATATCCCCGACGATCTTTTCGGCCCAATTGATTCCCCGCACCGGCAGGCCGCTTTTTTCCCCGAGATAATCGAAGTCTACGTTCCTGTCGTCGTCGGGTTCCAGCGGTTCGTTCGGAAGGCATCGATTGTAGAACCTTTTACGCTCCGAAAATTCCATGTCCTTTTCTCCCGTTAGGACGCGCCAATAGACAATGCGTTTTGGTTGCAATTAAGTTGTGCCCGGATTTGATATAGCCTATGGGGAGCATGGTAACCAAATCCGCAAAAAAAATCAAGCGATAATAAAAGGGCGCAGCCGGCCCAATTTAAAACCAAGCCCCGTCCCCTCCTCGTGTGATCGACAGCGAAAAACCTGCCAGGGAGATCGAACGAACGCGAAAGGACATGGCGGAAAACGAACCGTTTTGGTACGATTTCGAAAAATGCGGCCTGTCGGAGAGGAACGAGGCGACGGGCGAAAGGAGGTTGTTTGGACAAGTTTCAACAAATCGACGAGGCGAGAAGGTTGCTGGAGCTTGACGAGCGCGCCACCATGAACGAAAAAAAGTCGAACTACAGAAGGCTTCTCGGCAAGTGGCATCCGGACACCTGCGACGGCAATTTGGACAGGTGCGAGGAAATGACGAGAAAAATCGTCGATGCGTACAGAGTCATCCAGGCTTATTGCGAACGGTATCGATTTTCTTTTGAAAAGGAAGAGGTGAACAATTATTTATCCGGGGAGGAATGGTGGTTTGAACGGTTCGGGGCCGACCCCCTGTGGGGCAGGGGAAAAGATACGAAATAGGACGGATGGAGCAGGCGGTCTGGTGCTCGGGAGGCGCCGCTTTGAACCGATATGCTGCTCTGTGCGGCAAAGGGCGGGTCTCGGTGCGGAGCGGCGAAAAAGCGTTCCCGCGCAGAGCGCGGGAACGCTATATGCATTGTGTCCCCCGGTCCTCCCTCAAAGGAAACAATCCTACCAGAACAGGATTTTATCGGCTTCGGCGTAGTTCGCCCACACCTGGGGGAGCTTTCTGGGGACGAAAAAGTCATCGATGTTGGATACGTCCTCGATACTTTTCGCGAAACCTTCCAGTACGTTGGCCGTGCCGCAAGACTGAATTTCTACGCCCAATTGTTCCTTCTGGAAGCGGGCCATCTGTTCCAGGTTGTCCGGGAGGTCCGATGCGGAAAGTCCTTCAAGCTGACCGGCGATCAGTTCCTTGACCTCGTCGGTGATGGGAATTTTGGCCAACTCGCCCTTTTTTGTCAGGCCGACGCAGTTGGGACCGTAGAATATGGTCACCTTCGGCACTTTGCTGATTTGCTTTGCCATGAAAGCGTCCAGATACGCGGCATACTGGTTGTACGGCGCGGTGCTGTCCACCACGATAAGCAGATTTTTCATATTTCCTCCTTTCCCGTGTCTGAATTGTCTTTCGGGACGACTCGGAAAAACGTTGGCAGCCTATCGGCTTCGCCGGATGACGTTTTCGCAATAGAGGTCCCCTTCCATCATCGTCCTGGTCAATTTTATCGCAAATTCCGGATTCAGGGCTTCGCAGGCGCCGTCTCCCCAGTTCTCGTGGCCGGATTTGCAATAATCGAACCCCATGTTGACTTCCTTGGCCCTCTCGAACCATGGACACTTGGTGTACCTGACGACGGCCTTGTCGTCGCCGGCTTCCACGATTTCGACTTCGAATTCGGGTCCCATGCTGGAAACCACCCCCGCCAGGAATACTTCGGCGAGGTCCTTTGCGGTTTCGCATCGGATTCCGAGGCTGTCCGCGAGTTGCTTGACCCCTGCGCCGGCCATTTTCCAAAGCGGGCCGTTGAATTCGTTGTACTTCTCTTCGCCCAACGCCTCCTTGTAGGCTTTCGCGAGCATCGCGTAGGCTCCGGTCAAACCTTTCGTTGCGATTTGCCATCTCGTATCGGTCGATAACTTGTCTATTTCCGCCATGATTTCCCCTCCATTTTTTTTTTGCTTCTTCTTGTTGATATTGGAAAATGTGCGAATCGTCAACAGGCGGTTCTTGAGAAAAACGCGGCCAACGAAGAGAGCGGGCAGGAAGCCGAAATGCTTTTAAGCAGTTTACTGTTCCTGGATATCGGCCTGCGCCAGTTGGTCTTTGATCTGGGAAAATGAATCTCGACTATCTTGTATGATATTTTTAAAAAGATACGAATGTCAAGAAATTTTGCAAAGCGGACACAACTGGATTCGCGTCCGCAAGGCAGGTGGCCAAGCATGATCTTGCGGGCGCCTCGGGAGGATGCTTGCGCTGTTTTGTTTGAAATTATTGAGGGTTTTGTTATATTCGCGGGGTTGGGACATTGACAACAATAGTGCGAACTGCAATAGAAGCGAGTCGCATTATGAAGGCGCCGATTCGGGTTTCGGCCACTGTGAATAAAAGCGTCGCCTCGCGACGGTCGGGCAAGGGAGGTTGCATGACGACAGACAAACAGCCGAAGACCAGGGTGATTCCGAAGGAAAAGGCCGTCTTCTGGCTGGACAGAAACGGCCGATGGCGAAATCGGCACGGTCCTTTCGAACACAAGAGGATAATCGATTATTTTCACAGATCCATTGAAAGAGACAGCGACGGCTATTATCTCTTTCAATCCGATGGAGAACGGGCCGAAAAGGTGTATTTCGCCTACGAGGACACGGCCCTTTTCGTTTTCGAAATGGCGGAGGATGGCGGAGCGATCATTTTGACGTTGAACACAGGCCGGAAGATCGAGCTTGCGCCCGAACGCCTCTTTATAAGAGGCGACTCTTTGTACCTGCATATTGGCGACGAGGTGGCAAGGTTTTCAGACCGTCCTTTGATGCGCATTTCCGACAGGATCGAATGCCGGGGGGAAAAATACTGGTTTCGGGCGGAAGAAGGGGCGATGGAAATCCCGGTCGAACAATGAATTTGCAAACCGTCGAATTTAAAATTATCGGAGTGATTCGTTCCTGTTTCAAGGAAAAGTTCGGCGTTCCCAGGCAGCCCGGGCTGGTGACGGAAGCGTCTGCGGCGATCGAACTGTTTGCTCCGTTTTCAGGTGCCGAAGCGGTCAGGGGCCTCGAAGGCTTTACCCACTTGTGGGTGATCTTCTTGTTTCACGAAACCATGGAGCAGGGATGGCATCCATCCGTCAGGCCCCCGCGACTGGGCGGAAACACGAGGATAGGGGTGTTTGCGTCCCGTTCCATGTTTCGCCCGAATCCCATCGGAATGTCGGCGGTAAAAATTCAGTCCATTAAGCCGGAAAAAGACCGAATGCGAATTCATGTACAGGGGGGCGATTTTCTGGACGGTACGCCTGTTTTGGACATCAAACCCTATATCGCCTGGTCGGACGCCCCGGAGGGGGCGGGAGGAGGCTTTGCCGCCCGGTGTCCCGACAACAGCCTCGAAGTCGTATTTTCCGACCGCGCGGCCGCACAATGCGAGCAGAAAGAGAATGACGGGATGCCGAATTTGGCTCTGCTGATCGAGCAAGTCGTCGCGCTGGATCCCCGGCCGCCGTATCACGGCGAGGATTGTCGCGAGCGCGTGTACGGCATGCGGTTGTTTGATTTCGACGTCAAATGGAAGGTGGTCGCAAAGACGGCGACCATCCTTTCCCTGGAAGCCCCTGTCACATTTCCAGAGTCGTAAGGCCTTTCTGGATGGCTGCCTTGGTCAATTCCGCGATGCTGTGGATATCCAGCTTCTTCATGATTTTCCGGCGATGGGTTTCGATGGTCTTGACGCTGACGTTGAGACTGTTGGCGATTTGCTTGGTGGTCATGCCTTCCGCGATCAGTTGAAGGACCTCGCGTTCGCGATTGGTGAGTTCCTGGCTGGTGTCGCATTCGTCCAGGGATTTGTTCAGGTAACTGTCGATCACCGTGCGCGCGATGGCGGGGCTGACGTATTTCTGGTTGGAACCGACCGATTTGATCGCCTGGGCGAGTTCGTCGAAGGCGCAATCCTTCAGCAGATATCCGGAAACCCCGGCCTTGAACATCTCCGTTACGAAACGCTTGTCGGAATACATGGACAATGCTATGATTTTGGTTCTCGGCAGTTCGCAGATGATTTGCCGGGAGGCGTCCATCCCGTTCAATTCCGGCATGCCGATATCCATGATGACAATTTCGGGTTTGAGTTTGCGGGCAAGCTGGACCGCGACTCTTCCATTTTCCGCTTCCCCGACGACCTCCAATCCCTTTTGCTTGGCGATGAGCGACTTGAGCCCTTCTCGCATGATCTTGTGGTCGTCGGCGATCAGAATTCGAGTGGTCATGTTTCACGCCTCATTGCGAATGGTTAAAGTCCAATTTGGTTCAAGGTTTGTCCGTTTTCGCCTTTTTGTCCGCCTTGCCGTCAGCGGCGCCTTCCGGATTCTTCTCGAAAATGCTCTTGAATGGGGACAGTCCCGTGAACGTCTTGTGGGTGATGTCGGAGATGTCCATCCCGAGGTCCAGCCACTTTTTAAATTGTTCGTCCACCGCGCTTTTGTATGCGATGTAATTCTTGATGGTCTGTTCCAGGTAGTTGTCGAAGAATTCCTCGAGGACGTTGTCTCCGTGCCGTATGATCAAGTGAAGCAGGGGCGACGGCAACAGCGCGTTCTTCATGCGGGCCTTTTCCATGATGATCTGCGACAGGATGAACGGCGTGACGTCCTCCTCGCTCTTGGCGTCGATCACTTTGACCTGGCTCCCTCGCTTGATCATGTCCGCCACTTCGGAAAGGGTTACGTACGCGCTCTGGTCCGTATCGTACAGACGTCGGTTCGCGTATTTCTTCAGCAGTATCTGTTCCCCCATTTTTTCCTCTTGCGGGCAATCCGCTTTGCTTTGTTATGTTGCAACAAAAACAAACTCGGATTCAGTTTTTGAATCCGATTTGAAAACTATGAAACACCCGAATTGCAAGGGGTAACAAAACGATAACAAAAGAAATCGGCATGTTTCGTCCGGTCGTAATTTTTTTGTGCGTTGCAATAAAAAGTTCTTGACAATATCCCAGGTTCTTTTATATTTGTCTTAACCTGATCAGGGAAAAACAATGCGACCCGTCGCGCTTTTCCAAAGCGACAACAAAAACGAACCTTAGATAAAGTGCAAAAAAACAAGGAGGTTATAACATGGAAACCTATGCAAAGCAAATGATTGATTTGCAGAAAACCACATTTGACAAAACGTTCGACACTATTGTAAAACTTCAAGATCAGGCCGAAAAGATGACCTTCGACGCAATCGGCCAGATGCCTTGGGTGACCGAGGAAGGCAGAAAGGCCTTGGACGATTCGGTGAAGATGTTCAAGAATGCCAGGGACGATTACAAAAAGGTTGTTGCCGACGGTTTCGACAGGATGGAGCAGGTGTTCGTGTAAGAGCGGCTGTGGACAACCTTTTTGCCCGCTCGATATTTTTGTGTTCGACAAGAGGTTGTCATGGATCGCAACAGGATTTGCAAGCAGCTGATAGAGTTTCAAAAAGCCACGTTCGACAATTCTTTCTATGGATTGGCGAAGCTTCAGGAACAGGGAGAGGAGATGATCGATACCTTTCTCGACCGGTCCGCGTGGCTTCCGAACGAAGGCAGGAAGGCCTTCACAGACTGGTTGGAGGCCTATAGAAAGGCCCGCTCCGATTTCAAAAGGACCGTGGACGAAAATTTCGAAAGGATCCTGGAATACTTCGGATGCCAGGGGGACGATTTCAGAGAGGACGATCGCCAAAAGGTCGATCGCGATAAGAACGACCGAAAAAAATAGTCTGCCGCGCAAGGCGGTTCGCGGGCATTGCCCGCGCGCCGCCTTATCCAGCTTCTTGAAATCGGGGAAATCGACTTAAAAACAATCGTGGAGAACAAAGGAAATGTTTGCTTTCGACTGCAATATTGACGGGGGGGAGTTGGGGATACACTCGGACAAGGGCCTCGAAACGATAACCAATACGTTCGAGCTGCTACAAAATTATTGCGCCGGGTTTTCCAAATACGCCAATGAATTTACGATTCCGTATCTTCTGGCGACGATCTACTTCAATGGCGTGGAACAGAAAAGGCTATTGGACAAGTCGCCGTTGGAGAGTTTTCAGGCATACATGGATCTCCTCGAATTCAACATGAACATATTCAGCCGCGGATTTCAGAGCAGCATCAGAGCCATATCCAACTACAGCCAGATGGAAATGCAAAACGCCACGGCGGCGCTGATGAATACGATCTTTCCCTTCGTTAAGAGCGACGGGGAAAACATCTGCGAATTCATCGGTCGCCAGTCCGAGCTTCTGAAGATGCTGTCGGACGAATATCCGCAGGCGATCAGGGACATCGAGCCCGAATACGGATTTCACTTCGAGCGCGGCGACCACGAGCTTGTGGCTGAAACGGACCGTTTCTATCTGTACCAGGTCGCCCCGGTGGACAAAAAAGTGAAGACCGACCCGAGCAAGAAGCCGATTATCATCATCCCCCCGTTCGTTCTCGGGGCCAATATTCTCGGATTTCTGCCCCACGAAAATCGAAGCTACGGGCATTGCTTCGCCAATCTGGAGATTCCCACCTACATCCGCATCATGAAGGATATTCGGACTACGGAGGCGATGCAGGTGATGACGGCCGAAGACGACTGCATGGACACCAAATATTTCTGCGAGAAGATCGTCGAGAGAAACGGCAAGCCGGTCACTCTCAACGGTTACTGCCAGGGCGGTTACATGGCAGTTTGCGACTATCTCACGGGAGAACTCGACGACTACGTGGATGCGATCATCACCTGCGTATCGCCCATGGACGGGACCCGAAGCGACGGTTTGGCCAAGTTTTTGAACAGTCTTCCCCAGAGGTTCAACGACCTGGCCTACGGTACCAAGACGCTTCCGAGCGGAAACAAGGTGGCCGACGGCAATCTGATGGGCTGGGTGTACAAATTGAAGAGCATCGAACACGAATCTCCCATCGTCGCCTACTACAGAGACCTGATGATGTTCGGGCGCCTGTCAAAGTCCAGAAAGCCCCAGGTGAGCAAAGTCGCCGCCGCAATCAACTACTGGCTCAATTTCGAGCGAACGGACCTTCCGCTGAGCATCACCCAGATGAGTTTCGATTCCTACAACACGCCCGTGACCAAAGACGGAGTTCTGCCCGTGAGAATGTTCGACCGCGAACTCAATTTCAAGAGAGTCCAGGAAAAAGGGGTCAAGTGGCTCATCTGCTATGGCATCAAGGACGATCTGGTCGAAAAGAACACGGCCCTGGCGCCTCTGGATTTCGTGGATGCGGAAGTATCGGCTTTTCCAAAGGGCCATGTGGCCATCGCGACCTCCTGGTCCCTGCCCACCTCCGAATGCTCCTTGCATTCCTATTTCGGAGACAACTACCGAGGTCCCGTCAGGTTCCATCTGGATTTGGACGATGAGATCGACAACAGCGCTTCGGCAACGATTCAAGTGCCCGAAGTCGAGAAGGATGACGGGGACGCGACGGAGCCCCCCGAGGACCTGTTAGAGACTGCTTTGACCTTGGAGGAGGTGCCTGCGGAGGAAGCGGTCGAAGAAGAAGCGGTCGAAGAGGAAGAGGCCGAAGATACTGTCGAACAAGGGCCTGTCGAAGACGAAGGAAAAAAGACCAAAGGGAAAAAAACGTCCGGCAAGAAGATTGCTGCCAAGAAGTCTTCGCCCAAAAAAATCGAGGCCAAGGGCAAGGAGGATCCCAAGAAGGGTGGTGGCAGAAAATTGAAGGCGAAGTCCGCCAAATCGAAGAGTTGAAGCCGTTTAATTTGAACGGCAAGCGGGGCGGCGACCGGCATGGTGCGGTAGATCGGTACGCCGGGGGGGGCGCGCAATAGAATGGGCGGACACAAAGCATTCGGGAGAAGCGAGTTGGAAGAGAAATACTTTGAATTTTTAGGCAATTTTTTCTTGAGCGCCGCAAAGGCGCGCAAACAGATGGACGACCTCATGGCCATGAGCAAGCACGGATTCAAGGGCTTCGAGGAAATGTCCTCCATGTTTCGCCGCTTCTACGGCCTCGACAAGGTTGAGAAGAACGCCCCCGAGTATATGAAGACCTGGGAGCAGGCCTCCGAGGAGTTCCAGAAGTCCTTCAAGGAATACTTGAACATACTGGGCGTAGTTCCCAAGGAAGAATATATCGCCCTTGTGAAAAGATACGAGGACCTCAAGGTCAGAGTGCGGGACCAGGAAGAGACGATACGGCACCTGCAAATGCTTCTCGGAGAAAAGGGCGCCGATCAGGGGGAGAGCGTGAAGGTCTTTCAGGACCTTATGAAAAAGCAAAGCGAGCAGTTTGTGGAGATGATGGATTCCGTCGGCGAATATTTCAAGAAGGACGACAGAAAGAAGGTTGAAAAAAAGGAAGGTAGAGAGAGCTGATACTCGATGATCAAGTTTTTTTCCGTCATTCCCGCGAAAGCTTCGAATCCATGAGCTTCCGCAGAATACATGGATTGCTGGTCGAAGCGTAGCTACGCCCGGAATGACGTGCATCTCAAGCTGTTGGGCGGAAAAACGTGATTATCGAGTGGTGCGAAGACGGGTTCCGCAATAAGGGGAATAACAAGAAAAAGGAGGAGACGAGGCATGTTGGAGATCAAAAATTCCGTGGCGGTGATCACTGGCGGCGGCGGGGGCATCGGGCTTTCGCTGGCCAAGTACTGGGTTGAAAACGGCGGCAAGGTGGTTTTGGGCGACGTATTCGAGGAGCCGCTCTCGAAGGCTGCCGAGAAAATCAAGGCGATGAACGGCGAAGTGGCCACGGTCGTCATGGACGTGACCAAGGAAGAGGACAACGGAAAGCTTGCCGACACGGCCATCGAACAATTCGGCGCGATCAATCTGGTGGCCCCGTTCGCAGGAATCATAAAGGACGGTCTGCTGGTGGCCACGGACAAGGAGACCGGCAAGGTGAAAAAGAAGATGGCGCTGGAAAGTTTCCAGAAAGTCATCGACATCAATCTCACCGGCGTGTTTCTGACCGTGAGGGAGTGCGTCGAACGCATGGTCAACAACGATTGCAAGGGCCTGATTTGCCTTGTTTCCTCCACTGGTTCCCTGGGGACTGCGGGCCAGATCAACTATTCATCGTCAAAGGCGGCCATGTCGGTCATGCCAAAGGTCATCACTGCCGAGTTTTTCCGCCGGGGCCTTTCGGACAAGATTCGTTGCGTGGCCATCGCGCCGGGGTACGTCGGCACCCCCATGGTCAAAGGGATGAACCAGAAGGCCCTGGAAGGAATTTTGGGGCAGGTGCCCATCGGACGGCTGATCGAGCCGGAGGAGGTGGCTTCTTTGACCGGGGAACTGTATCGAAACGAAGCTCTGGCGGGCGATGTCTTTTTCATCCACGGAGGACTGCGCCTGGGGTCCAAGGGATAAACGGGTCAATATCAATATCCATGCAACATCCATAAAAAATTGATCTTGTTCTTTTGGCGCGGCTGGATAAGAATTTATTCGCGTACTGACTGAGAGTGCCCGTGCAAGACCCAACAGCCCGCTTTTCAGCGGGCTGTTTTTGATGTGGAAACCGGTTACGACGATGTCGCGCTTGGATGGATGAATCGGCATCTTCCTTGCCTGATCAATGGTTGACGGCCTTTTTCTTCTCTTCCGAAACCGGCGACGCCGGGATCTCGGCGATGTCGGCTTTCTTCGATGAGTCGGCCTTGTCGGTCTTTTTCGTCTTGGTTTTGCTCTTTGCCCTGGGATCGTCGCCCTCCCTTTCCTTGAGCCATCGCGCGATTTTCGGGGCGAACTGCTCCTGGCACTTGGAACTGACGTATATTCCGATATGTCCCGTCTTGAGGCAGATGTCCTCGGTGTCTTTGCTGCCGATATGCCTGGTCAGCTGCTCGCAGGCTTCCGGCGGCACGAGATGGTCGTATTGCCCGTAGAAATTGAGCACCGGCATCGTGATATTTTTAAGATCCACGCGCTTGCCGTCCAGTTCCATTTTGCTTTGGATCAGCAGGTTCTTCTTGTAGCAGTCTTCTATGAACTGCCGAAATGTGGCGGCCGGGACGTCGGGGCTGTCGAAGATCCATTTTTCCATGCGGATGAAGTTCTCCACGAAGTTCTTCTTGTCCATGTTTTCGAAAAAGCCCACGTACTTGTCGATGATCAGGCGGGCGGGGTTGAGAAGAAGAAAGCCCAGGTTCATGATGTCGGCGGGCATGTTGCCGTAGGTGGAGCCCATTTTTTCGGCCGATGATCCTTTCATCCAGACATGGAGAAGCCCCTGGTCCGTGTCGAAGTTGGTGGGGGTCACGGTAGTGACCAGGTTTTTAATTTTCTCGGGGTGCAGGGCGGAGTACATCACACAGAAAGCTCCTCCCATGCAAATGCCCATCAGGTTGATTTTGGGCAGTTCGTACTTTTTTCTCAGGAAATCGACGATGTCGTCCATGTAGCCGTTGACATGGTCGTCGATGGTGCAGAACTGGTCCTTGCGCGTGGGATATCCCCAATCGATCATGTAGACTTCGATTCCCCGGTCGAGAAAATTCTGGATCGTGCTCCTGCCCGGTTGCAAATCCAGCATGGTTTCGCGGTTGATCAGGGCGTAGACGACCAGCAGCGGAATCTTGTGTTCGATTTTTTCGGGCCGGTAATATTTGAGCTTGACGCGGTCCTGCTCGTAGACCACCTCGTACGGCGTTTGCGAAAGGTCCGTTTCCAATGGCCCCAAAAGGACCTCCGACGCCTTTTGCGCCTTTTCCTGCGCTTCCTCCGTGCTTTCCGCCAGCCTTTTGACAATCAAATCGACCGGAATCTTTGCCTGGCCCATAAAGCTTCCCTCCTTATTTGCAAAGCTATTCTCTGTTTTCTGTCTTGAAACCGTAGTCTTATTCCCGTTCCTCAAGCTTTCTGGAAAGGTCCCGCACCTTTTTCTTCAATTGGTAGAATTCCTTGTAAAGGTCGTCCATGTCGCGGTTGGTCGGGATGGGAACGTTCTTGAGAAGGTCGTACATCATTTCGTCGCGCGCGCTGCGGTATTCCACCAGCGAATCGATGGTCTTGCTCAGTACGCTCGTGTATTCGGGCGACTGGAGCAGCTTCATGTAATGGCCCTCCAGGATCTTAACCCACAGGGAATAATAATCCTTGTAGTTGTCGCTGATCTCGCCTTTGTTGACCATCTCTTCGATTTTTTCCTGCAGGACTGACGCGGACTTCTCCATGGGAACATAGAACAGATAGACGAATTCGCCCAAGGCCGACTGGAACAGGTTGTATTTGTCGATGGTTTTGTTGACGCGCTCCTGGTAGAAACGCGCGAGCCCGATCTGGGGGACGTGGAAAAACTTCTGAAACTCCTTCTCGTAGATTTCGCGAAAAGCCTCGAAGGTTTCGTGGTCCAGGTCTTTGAAATTGTAGGCCTTCTCGTGCTTTCCAAGACTCGCGGCGCGTTCGGCAAAGGACTTTTGGGCTCCGAAGTACGCCTCGCCGACCTGCCGGGAAAGCCTCATGACAAATTCGGGAACGGTGTCCGCCGCGTTGAACAATGCGTCCAGGTTTTCCGGCTCCCCGAGCATCGAAAACAGCGCCTGGGCGATCTTGGTTCCCCGTTCCATGGACTTTTGCGCCTGGTACGCAGGTCCCTGCTGTTGTTTGGTGAAAAACGGGAACACTGCGGAACCGAAAGGCTGCATTTGAGGCATGTTCTCCCAAAAGGTCATGGCGTTTTTTATCCATTCGCCCATCATGTTGGCCATGTCGGTCGCTTCGTTTTTTCCGTTACGATCCTCTTTTTGCTCCATTTTTTTCAAGCATCTCCCTTGTTTCCATTCTATTGGCCGGATATCCGCTTTTTCCCGTTCCCGTCGCCTCGGGGGACTTGGAGCGCCCGTTTCGGCGATTTGGAAAAAGAAAATAAGGAACCGGCTGCCCGTTGGGTTCGTGTTAATATTCGAACGATGTTTCATGCGATAAGTTCGAGGTTCAGTTATAGTGTATTTTTCGGCTGTTCGCAAGTCTGCAATGCGTCGCCGACTTTGAGAGTGCGTCCCGCGTTAAATATTTGTGCAATGCATCAATTTTTCTTGACATCCGACCTCTTCGCCGATATTATCCCTCCATTGCATTATTTCCAGCTTTGTCGGACGGCCCCGTCGCCGTATTTTTCAAACAATTTCATTCATACCGGAGGAAAAATTATGGAGCCCCAAAAACTGGCGAAACAGATGGTCTCTTTTCAGAAAAGCGTATTCGAAAACTCTTACCACGCTATGAATATGGTCATCGAGCAGACGGAAAACATGGCGAAAAGTTTCATGTCCCAGATGCCGATGGTTCCGGAAGAGAGCAAGAAAGCCATGGACGACGCCCTGGATTTTTACAAAAAGGCCCGGGACGATTTCAAGAAGGCGGTCGATGACGGTTTTGCCAAGATGGAGGAACTTTTCGCTCCCAAGAGCGAGTAGGGGCGACAGAAGGCTTCCGAAAGAAGGATGGCTGGCGCGTTTTGCCGGACAGAATTTCGAAGGCGTTCTCGCAGTGTGAAAATGCGGCGCACAAAAGACAGCGCGATAGGAGGCGGGCTTGAAAAAAGCCCGCCTTTTTTTGTCAATTGGCTTTTGGCGCGCTGACCAGCGCCTCGCCGTCGATCACTTGCTTGCCTCGCTGGTTTGCGCAGGTGGTTTTCAGGCGAACCCGGTTTTTGTCGCGGTCGATGGCGAGGACTTCGACCCGGGCTGTGATGGTGTCTCCGATTTTTACCGGGGCCAGAAATTTCAGGTCCTGTTTTAGATAAATGGTCCCCGGACCCGGCAGGTGGTTGGCCAGGACGGCGGATATAAGGCCTGCGGAGAGCATTCCGTGGGCGATGCGGGTTTTAAAGAACGTGTTTTCCGCGTAGGCTTCGTTGACGTGCGCCGGATTGAAGTCCCCGGTGATTCCTGCGAAGAGATACACATCGGATTCGGAAACCGTCTTGCCGAATTCGGCGCAGTCGCCCGGCTTCATTTCGTCGATTGTTTTGCCGATCATGTCGATATTCCTTTCTATTTAATTGTTTTTCCGAAAATACCAGAGTCCTTAAAAAATTCCAACAATAACGAGGGAAACCCTCGTTCGTAGTTTTGGTTTGACACCAATTTGGGTTTTGGATATAAATTCTAGACTTGCATGTATTTTATTTTGGTATGAAACGTGGTTTCGACCTATGAAAAGTGTGAAAAAAAATCTTGCTGTCAATCTCGGCCTGATCGTGACGCTTCTTTTTTTAGTGATGGTGTTTTACCGGTTCGGCTTTCTCGATACTCTAGATTACAAGGTCTACGATATGATGATGGGGCTTCGGGGCGAACCGGAGGAAGTTTCCCAAGTGGTCATGGTGGAAATCGACGACGATTCGATAGAGAAGCTGGGCAGGTGGCCTTGGTCCAGAGACCTGATCGCGCAGGGGCTGCGGAAGATCGCGGCGGGAAATCCCAAGGTCGTCGGCCTCAACATTATCCTGAGCGAACTGGAGAACAGCGCGGGGCTGTACGAGATCAAGCGTCTGGAGGACCTGTTCAGCCGCACG
The DNA here is from genome assembly GCA_963674505.2 of Desulfobacterales bacterium. Taxonomy (GTDB): domain Bacteria; phylum Desulfobacterota; class Desulfobacteria; order Desulfobacterales; family SKZT01. The sequence goes on along the minus strand of CAXXIG010000001.1, from coordinate 1,113,911 downwards.
GTATATTCCCAGACGGGTGCCAGCGGATTGCTGTTTCTGGAAGCCATGCGCGAGGCGCGGGGGCGGCTGGATCACGACGCCGCGCTGGCTGCGGCCATTTCGGATACTGGAAACGTGGTTTTGCCCGTCTATTTCAAGGGCGCCAGGTTTGCCGGGCAAGAGGAAAGCGAGCCGTCCCCTCTGCTGGTCGCCCAGTCCGTCCAGAATGTCCGGGGCCCATCGGACTTGAAGTTGCCGAGAGTTTCGGAGATCGTGACGCCGATCGAGCCCTTTTTCCAAGGGGCCGAAGGCGTCGGCCATATCAACCTGGTGTACGACATGGACGGGACCGCCAGGCGCGAACGCCTGATTTACGAATACAACGGCCTTTACGTTCCGTCCTACAGCCTGAAGCTCGCCACCTTGTTTTTGAACGTCGCGCCCGACTCCGTAAGGGTGGAACTGGGGACCGCCGTCTATCTGGACGACCTCGCGATTCCGACCACGATGTTCAACGACCTTCTGGTCAGTTTCAAGGGGGAAAGGGGGTCTTTCAAGCGGTATTCCTTTTTCGACGTTGTCAGCGACAAGATACCGGCGTCGGTTTTCAAAAGCAAGCTGGTTCTGGTGAGTCCGTCGGCAGCCGGCATTGTCAATCCCTTGAGCACTCCTACGGATCCGACCATGCCGCTGGGCGAGTTTTCCGCCCATACGGTCTGGTCCATTTTGAACCGGCAGTTCATCGAACAGCCTCCCTGGTCGCCCTTTCTGGAGCTGGGAATGATTCTGGTGGTCGGGGTATTGCTGGCTTTTGTGATGCCGAGGTTGAAGGCTGCGGTCGCGGGCGGGGCGTTCGTCTTCATCCTTGCAGCAATGCTGGCCGGTTCCTCGCTTTTTTTCGTGGGGAAAGGATTGTGGATCCAGCTCACGTATCCCATGGTCCAGCTTGTGGTCGGCTATATCGGCGTAGTCAGTGTCAAATATTTTTTCACCGAGGCCGACAAGGCGAAGGTGGAGGGGGAATCGGCGGAGACCAATCGCATGCTCGGCCTGTCCTTCCAGAGCCAGGGCATGCTGGACATGGCTTTCGACAAGCTCAAGAAGGTACCCGTCGACAAGGAGATGAAGGAGATTCTCTATAATCTTGGCCTGGACTACGAGAGGAAACGTCAATTCAGCAAGGCTGTTTCGGTCTACGAACACATCGAATCGGCCGACAAGAAATTCAAGGACATTTCCGAACGGAAGCAACGCCTGATCAAGGTCAATGAGACGATGATTTTCGGCGAGGGCGTTTTCGGGTCGTCTTCGGACCCGCTTTTGGCCTCCGGTTCGGGAACGCTTCCCACTCTGGGACGCTACGAAGTCAGCCGCCAGCTCGGGCGAGGCGCCATGGGTATCGTCTACCTGGGCAAAGATCCTCGAATCAACAGGACCACGGCCATTAAGACGTTCACCCTCGGAGAGGACCTGGACAAGGAGGAGACGGACAAGCTGAAGGCGGAGTTTTTCCGCGAGGCCGAAAGCGCCGGGACCCTTTCCCATCCCAACATCGTGACCATTTACGACGCGGGAGAGGAGCACGACCTCGCATACATCGCCATGGAGTATCTCGAGGGCACCGAGTTGAAGCCTTACACGCGCAAGGATTCCCTGCTTCCGATCCGAAAGGTCGTGGATTACGGGGCGGACATCGCCGATGCTTTGGACTACGCGCATCAGAGGGGAATTGTCCATCGGGACATCAAGCCCTCCAACGTCATGCTGTTGAAAAACGGGACCGTCAAGATCACCGATTTCGGGATTGCCAGAATCGCGGCTTCCTCCCAGACCCAGACCGGGGTGATCAAAGGGACGCCTTACTACATGTCCCCGGAGCAGATCGCCGGGGAGAAGGTGGACGGGCGGTCGGACATTTTTTCCCTTGGCACCATGCTGTTTCAGTTGTTGACCGGCGAGGTCCCTTTCTATGCGGAGAGTCCCGCCGGCCTGGTCAACAAGATCATGAATGTCCGGCATCCCGATCCCAGGAGAATCAATCCGAAAGTGCCGTCTCCCTTGTGCGCGATCCTGGACAAAGCGCTTGCCAAGGAAAGGGAAAAACGATATCAAAGGGCTTCTGCCATGGCCGGCCATTTGAGGGAGCTTGGCGTGCGAATGGACAATCTGGCCTCGAAGAGAAAATCCCGCGCCAAGAGCACGACCGAAAAGGGCGGGGGCGGCAAGCACGTTGCCAAGTAGGGCGTTGCCAGTCCGGGATATTGGCAGGGGAAAACATTGCCAACGAGAACGGGTGCGGGGCGATCGTATGATAATTGTCGAATCTGCTGCATTGACCGATGTCGGTTTGAAGAGAACGAACAACGAGGACTCGTTTTGCGTGGACGACGGAATCGGTCTGTACGTGGTGGCCGACGGTATGGGCGGGCATCAGGCCGGCGAGGTGGCCAGCAGGATTCTGGTGGATACCATCCGGGACTACATTGCCCGGTTCGCAGACGGCAGGCCTGTCGAGGAATTGGGCGAGATCGACGCCGGTCTCTCTCGTCAGGCGAATCGTCTTTTGGCGGCCATCTGCTTGGCCAATCGTGCCATTTACCGAGTGGCGGAGGGCAAAAACGCCTACAAGGGGATGGGATCCACGGTATCCGCCGTGTATTTGACGGACGGGACGGTGATCGCCGCCAATGTGGGCGACAGTCCCATCTACCTGGTAAGAAACAGTGCCGTGGAGGTTTTGTCCAAGCCCCACACGTTTCTGGAGGAACAAAAAAGGCTCTATCCGGACGAACCGGCGCCTCAGGGTGAACAGTTCCGCCACATCCTGACGCGGGCCATGGGGTCGAAGGACGACGTGGAAGCCGACATTTGCGAAATACAGGCATTTGCAGGCGATAGAATCGTCATTTGTTCCGACGGATTGAGCGACAAGATCGAGCCGGAGGAAATTCTGGCCTTCGTGGAGAACAACCAGCCCGCCAAGGCCTGCGAAAGGCTGGTGGGCATGGCGAAAAGTCGCGGGGGCGACGACAACATCACCGTGATCGTTCTTTTTTTCAAGAAGGTCAAAGAGGATAGAGACGGCATTGGCGGTTTTTTTTCGAACCTTTTCGGACGCGCTTGACCTGAGCCGATCCAACTATAAACCAACAGATATGGAGTGAATGTCAAAATGCCAACATTGACGTTGAAGTTCAAGGACAAAAACTTGAAGCGTTTCCGGTTCAAGCAGGGCGCCACGGTTACCATCGGCAGGGCCGACGACAACCACGTGACTATCGAGAACCTGGCGGTGTCCAGCCATCACGCCAAAATCGACACCGTGGGCGACGGCTACCTGCTGACCGATTTGAAAAGCAAGAACGGCACCTTTGTAAACGAGGAACTGGTTTCTTCCCACTGGCTGAAGCACGGCGACAATATCACCATAGCCAAGCATTCCCTTTTGTTCCAATACACCGAGGACGAACGGCGTCCCAAGTCCGAAGAATCGGCCATGGGGCAGACCATGGTCATGGATACGGACAGCTACAGGGGAATGATGGCAAAGGGCGGAACCGATACGTTTTCTTCGGGCACCAGGGCGGAGCCGGTCGGCGTCCTGACCTATTTGTCCGGCGGCGAAGGGGAGATCGAGTTGGACAAGAAGATCGTGCGGGTCGGAAAGAGCCCCTCGGCCGACGTGGTGGTCGGCGGCCTGATGGTCGGAAAGACCTCGTGCACAATCAGCAGGCGCGCGGACGGTTATTATCTGAGCTATGTGGGGGGAATGTCCAAGCCGAAAGTCAACGGCGAGGTTGTCAAGGAATCGATCCGGCTACAGGAGTTCGACACGATCAATATCGGCTCGGTCACGTTCCAATTCGTCCAGAAGAAATAGCGGCGTTTTGAAACGCATGCTCGTGCGGTCGAAGCTGCGGCGCGCCGTCGTCTATGATTCGGCGACGGCTTTTCAGCGCGCGTCGCAGACAGCCCGCGTGTAATAGTATCCGCTGAAGTCGTGCCAAGCTACAAAGCCCAGATCCACGCTCACGTACCAGCCAGCCTGAAACGAGCGGCGGTCGATGCTCCAAAGCCACTTTTGAGTCCGGTCGAAGACGGGTCCCATGCAGAAATCATCTCCTTGCGGGGTCGGGGTCAGAAGCGAGCAAAGCTCATCGACGTTGGGAAGCCTCCAGTCGTCGCGCAGAGCGAACCGATTTCGGTTCAGATCGTCGATATATTCCAACGCGCGATTCCGGTCCAGAGGATACGGCGAGCCCCCCTGTTGCCACAGCAGGCCCGTCGCCCGGTCTGCAACCGTTTCGTCGGCGTTTATGACGAAATCATTGGCGACATGCTCGGCGGGACGCCAGAGATCGTCAAGACCGAACAGTGCCTTGGCACTGGAGGGACACACCTTGGCACCCTGCTTTCTCAGCTCTCCTGAAAAGGCTGGCCTCCCGAGCGGGGCGGCCCGGTCACTGCCTGCTCCATCCATGTCTGCGATTCTGCAGGATTTCTCCTGCCTCCGTCTCCATTGCGAAAAAAGCTCCGCAAGCTTTCCCGCCATTTCCGCAGCGGAAGAAAAGCGTTTTCGCCGGTCCGGATGCATGGCCGTCAGGATGAAACGGTCCCAGTCCTCGTCCAAATCCGGATTGACGAGACTGGGCGGCTTGGGTCTTGTCGGATATTGATCGGGAAGCTCCCCGGTGCACATGCGATAGAGCATCACTCCCACGGGATAGAAGTCGGCCGAGAAATCCACGTCGTCCGGGTTTTGCTCCTGCTCCGGGGCCGCGTAGAAAGGCGAGCCCACGTTCAAGTTGGAAGGGCCGCGGAAGGCTTCGCCCCTGAGCTTGGACAGTCCGAAATCGCCGATCTTCACGGTGTCCTGCTCGGTCACCAGGATATTGAACGGCTTGATGTCCCTGTGGATGATTCCGGCGTGGTGCAGTCGGGCGAGCCCTTCCAGGATTTGCAGGGCGTAGTGGGCGGTCTTGTCCAGGCGAATCACCCTCGAGGGAAGCTCCGTTCGATAGCTTTCTCCGATCATTGTGCCGAGGTTGTTGCAATAGTAGTCCATGACGTAGAAGGGATTGCCGCCGTCCCGGTCGAAATCGCGTACGTCCACGATGTTCGGATGGCGCAGGGATGCCATGGTCGTGGCTTCGCTCTTGAACATGGCATCGAGTTTCTCCCGGCCCACCAGCGCTTCGAGCATGGGGTCGGGCGCAAGCAGCTTGAGCGCCTCTATCTTTTCGAGTACCGGAGACTTGACCTTGTATACACGGGCCATCCCACCTCGTCCGAGCATTCCGCAAACTTCGTACCTGCCTATTTTCATCCAGTCGATTCTCCCGGTTTTCCCCGGCGGCTACCAGAGCCTCGATGCGTGCGCCTCGGGCAGGCCCGCCGCAAGGATTTTTTCCACGACCAGTCCGATGTCATACGGGATGAAACGGACCTCGACGGTGTCGTTTTTCGTGTCCCAGACCAGGTATTTGGCCCGGTTGTCTCCGTCTCTGGGCTGCCCCACGCTTCCGATGTTCAAAATGTAGCGGCTGTCCGGGTTGAGGGCGACCCTACCCTCGTGAAGCAGATCGAATCGGACCTCCTCGCCGTCGTATTCGACGATTCTCAGTTCATGGGTATGGCCGATGAAGCATATTCTTTCCTCCATTTTGGACATATAGCGCCGAAGATTATCCTTGGATACCTGAAAAAGGTATGTTTTCGCCGAATCCGGGGGAAAGCCGTGCACGAAACGGCAGCCATGGTAGACGATGGATGTCTTGAGTCCTCTTAGAAATCGGAGCGAGCCCGGAGAAAGCATCTCTATGGTCTTTTGCAAGGAGTAGGCCGCCACGGGGTTGAACCAGTTGAGAATCTTTTCGTCGATACATGCCAAATCGTGGTTGCCCAATACGGTGGGAATGATGGCCTGCTGGAAGACGCTCAGTACCTTTTCCGGCTCGGGGCCGTAGCCGACGTTGTCTCCCAGGCAGAACATGACGTCTATGTCGTTCTTGTCTATGTCGATGAGGACCTGGCGAAACGCGTCGAAATTGCCGTGGATATCGGAAAAGACAGCGATTTTCATTTACGACACGAACCGTTCCAGCTTCATTACGGGATCCACTACATCTTCCCTGTATTTTTCCCTGATTTCCAGAATGTCGTTCCGGAGGCTCAGAAAAACATCCGCCAAATGAGGATCGAAGTGGTTGCTTCTGCCCTTTTCGATGATGTCGAGGGATTTTTCCACGGAGAACGGCTCCTTGTAGGGCCTTTTGGAGGTCAGCGCGTCGAATACGTCCGCAAGCGCCATGATCCGTCCGACCAGGGGGATCTCCTTTCCGGCAAGACCATGGGGATATCCGGAGCCGTCCCATTTTTCATGGTGGGTCAGCGCAATGACCTCGGCAAGGCGGATGAACCCAACCTTGGAACCCTCCAGGATTTCGGCCCCGAACAAAGTATGCCTTTTCATGATTTTCCATTCTTCCGGCGTCAACTTGCCTGGTTTTTGCAAAATGTGGTCCGGCACCCCGATTTTGCCGATATCGTGCATGGGCGCGGCCAGCAGAATGGATTCGGTGGTTTTTTCCTTCAGGCCGATCTCGCGGGATATGAGGGCGGCATAGTGGCTGACGCGTTGAATATGGCCCGCAGTGTCCTCGTCCTTGTGTTCGGCCGCCCTGGAAAGTCGGTAGATGGTTTCGCAGGAGGCGCGCCGAAGCTGTTTCATGGCAAGCCGCAACTGCTGCGTTCGTTCCGTAACCTCGGTTTCCAGTTTCTCCTGGTAGGTGCGCAGATGGTCGTTGTAGGCCTTGACCTTGACCAGGGAGCTGACCCTGGCCCTGAGTTCCAGCTGGTCCACCGGCTTGCTGAGAAAATCGTCCGCGCCAGCCTGCAGGGCCTTGACCCGGTCTTCGACATCGGAAAGGTTCGTGACCATGACGACGGGAATCATGCATGTGTTTTCGTTTCCCTTCATGCGCCTGGCCACTTCGAAACCGTCCATTTTGGGCATCATGATGTCGAGCAGGATGACATCCGGGGAATACTCCTTGACCATTTCCAATGCTTGCTCGCCGCTGTTTGCGAGCAGCAGGTCGTATCCCAGCGGAAAAAGAAGGGCCTCCATGAGTCTGAGGTTCCTCTTTTCATCGTCCACTACCATGATTTTCGGCTTGTCTTTCATGGGCAATCCTTCATGGGCAATCCTTTGCCGGATCGGGCTATTTGGACAGGTATTTGTTCAATGTTTTCCGGAATTGGACAAGTTCGAACGGCTTTTCGATGAACGCGTCGCATCCGGCCAGGGTCGCTCGGCGTTCGTCGTCCGAAGACCCCGAACCTGTCACGACGAGAACCGGTATTGCCGCCGTGTCCGGGGTGCTTTTCAGGACTTTCGTGGCGGTCAATCCATCTACGCCGGGCAGGCCGACATCCATTAGTATGAGATCCGGCTTGCATTTCAGGGCGAGCTGAATGGCCTGTTTGCCGTTGTGGGCGGACAGGACCGCATGCCCTTCGTGTTCCAGGATGTCCTTGAGCAATCGCAAGTTATGGGGTTCGTCATCGACCACGAGAATTTCTTTTTTCATTCCGGTCTTTCGTTTCGCCAAGGTTCATGGGTCAATGGGCAGCTATGCGAAAACGACATGAAAAAACGCGACCTCCGGCGTTTTTCCGCCCGCTTCGATCTTATAGCATGATTGATCCATGTCGTCAAATCTGCATCTGCGAAACTCGATCTGTTTGCCAAAACAGAGACGTTATGTTATGTTCCGGCAACAGTTCTAAGTTGCGCCTGTGACAAACGGTACGCTGAACAAAGGAGCCGCTCCGGATGAAACCCGTATTTTTCCACAGCGACGGATTCAAGACCGGCGATTGGGACGAGGACATTTCGAACAAGCGCAAGGCGATGAAGGGCTTTCTTGCCATATCGGTCGTTCTTTTCGCCTACTGTGCTTTCGATTCGGCCAAAGCCGGGGAGCCCTTTCAGGTTCTTTTGAGTTCGGGGGGGCTTATGGCGAGTCTTTCCGGCCTTTTTCTCGCTTTTCGCAAATCGGAGCTGGGGAAGGCCAAGCAGATACTCGATTCGAAAAATACCGAACTGCAAAAGACCGTATTCGACCTGAACAGGACGAAAAAAAAGCTGGAGGACCTGAACCGCGATCTGGAGATCATGGTCGCCAAAAGGACCGTTGAGCTTTCCGAACAAAACAACCGGCTCCTGAAGGAAATCCGGGAACGGAAGCGCATGGAGAAGAGGCTGCTGGAAAACGAGGCCAAATACCGCCAGATCGTCGAAAACGTCCCCGTCGCCATTTTGGAATTCGATTTGTTGCAAAACCGTTTTGTCTCGATCAACCGGGAAGTGTCGCGGGTCTCGGGCTATTCGGAAGACGAATTGCTGAAGATGGGACCGTTCGATCTTCTGCACGAGGAATGCAAAGAGACGGTCAGGAACAGACTCAAGGCCGCCGTTTCCGAAGACGAAGAACCCCCGCCTTTCGAGTACAGGGTCAAGACCAAGGACGACAAGACCATCTGGGTCTACGGCGGCACCAAGCTGGTCTACGAGAACGGAGAACCGGTGAGGGCCCTGACGGTGGCGCAAAACGTCACGGATCGCAAGGCCCTGGAGCAGCAGTTCTTGCAAGTCCAAAAGCAGGAGGCTCTCGGTACCTTGGCCGCAGGCGTCGCCCACAATTTCAACAACCTCATGATGGGAATCCAGGGCAACGCCGCCATTGCCTGCCACATGCTGCAAGAGGAGAATCCCGCCCGGAAATATCTCGCCAATATAGAAAAGATCGTCGACGAGGCCTCCCTGCTGGCCGAGCGTTTTCTGAACTTTGCCAGGGGAGGCAAGCACCAATCCAGAGTGACGGACGTCAAGGAACTGGTGTTGAAGACTGCTGCCGTTTTCCGAGGCGCCAGAAAGGATGTCCGCCTTTTCACATTTTTCGAGGACGATCTGCGGACTGTCGAAGTGGACCCGGAGCAAATCGAGCAAGTGCTCCTGGATGTTCTCGTCAATTCGTGGCAGGCCATGCCCAAAGGGGGCGATGTCTTTCTGGATGTCCGCATGTTCGATACACAGGCCGGCTCGGCCGACTCGAAGCTCCCCAACCAAATGCCGGAGGGCAAATACGTCAGGATCTGCATCGCCGACGAGGGCCTGGGCATGGACAAGGCCACGACGGAAAGAATCTTCGATCCGTTTTTTTCCACCAAAACGGATACGAAGGGCATTGGCCTCGGCCTCGCTTCCGCCTACGGCATCGTCAAAAATCACCGGGGACACATTCTCGTTTCCAGCGAACCAGGCCGGGGCTCGGTGTTCGAAATATACCTGCCTGCTTCGGCGAAAAAGGCCGTTGCTCGCGATTCGCGGCAAAGACGGCTCCGTTTGGACAGCCCCGCCAAGGTGCTGGTCGTGGATGACGAAAACAGCGTTCGAAAGGCCGTGCAAAGAATGCTGGAAGCCCTCGGCAGCAGCGTGACCGCCGTGGAAAGCGGAATCGACGCCATCGAGTTGCTATCGAACGAAAACAATCGCTTCGACCTGGTCATTCTGGATATGATCATGCCCGAAATGAGCGGCGTCAAAACCTACGCGAAAATCCGGGAAATCGATCCGTCCGTGAAGGTCCTGTTTACAAGCGCCTACAACGACAGGCAAGACTTGGAAAGCATGCTGGGAAAAGACTGCGGGGCAGTCGATTTCATCCGAAAACCCTTCCAGTTCAAGGAACTCTCGCGGAGGATCATCGAATTGACCGGATAGACCCGGCCTGGGACGATCAAAATCCGTCAGGGAATGTGCTTTAAAAAAAAAACAACTTGTTGAGGAGATTTTTGTAAATCCTGATCCGTTTCTTGTTCGGCTTTTTTATGGAAATCTGGATTTGAGTCATCGAAATTGAGTCGAGTCCTATTTCGTATATGCCATGGTCGAAAACAGTTTTTTATTTTACTCTTTGTCATACGCTGCTATTTAGCACAAACGACGAATTCGGCGGCAAACGAGGCCGAAGCGCTATCGAAGGCTTTATTTTTCCGCTGGAATGTCGGGTTGCGCCGTTTTGAGGATTTTGGTGTCGGCTATTTTTATCAAAAGTCTTAATGCCTCGTCGCCTGCCGCACCGTCTCGAAACACTTCAGCCACATCGAGTAGCAGAACCAAATTGGTTCCTTCTATATATCTCGAAGCATATTTACCCTTGGTTGTATTTTTTAATTCAGACAAATCATATTCAGGTCGCAATTCATCTTCCATTTCATGATATGAATCCTTTTTCATATTCCGCCATTTCAGGATGGTTCATTGTATCGGCAAGGGGTTAAGGGGTTGACGCATGCCGGCATATTACCAAGTGTTCAAATACACGGACAACCTTCGCGACTCTTCATCATAAGAGATATGCTCGTGACTGTCGCTGTCGCGAACCCCGTACGAATAGGTCCTGCTATTCGAAAATTCATAATCGGGATATTTTCCTTTTACTTTTTCCAGATACGCCCGAATAAAACTCGAGGCGTCTTGAGGCGGGAGCGTCAGGCGAATGTCGATCATATAATCCTGAAATCCCTCGTATTTGTAATAAAAATCCGTCGTGGACGGTGGAAGGGCAATGCCGAAAAAACCTTCAATGGGTGCTTTCGCCTCTTCGCCGGTATAAATCTGCGGTGAGAACATTCCTCCGATAATAATGTACACAAACCCGTAGACCAACAGCCCCCCGATGGCATGCCGATGACAAACCCAATCCAAAACGGCGCGGACTTATTGTGAAAAAAATTCTTTAGCAATTGTCGCATATATCAGCCTCTTTTTTTATTGGAATCAACAGGTTATTAAAGGTCGTCCTCCTAAAAAATTCCCCGCAAATCCGCGATGAACTACCCCGCTTAGCCTGCCCTTCAAGAAACTTTCAACCTGCCGGCCACCCTCTCGGTTTTTCTCGTCAAGTTCCATCCAAGCGTCGCGGTCCTGTTTTGTCCGCAGCTTCATCGAGTATTTGGCGTCCCTCCATATCGAAGAAACCGAACCGTCGAAGGAAAATCGGCGCAGGCTGTTGCGTCGGGCCGTCGAGGCGGGCGGGAGATTTGAGCGACTTCCTTTTTTTCTGCCGTTTTCCGACTTCGAAACGGCTCCGCTCTGCTTTTCGTGGTATGCGTCCGAAGCTGGCGAAAATTTAGCACCATCGAATTTCAAATTGACAACATCACAATCAATACCGTATAGGGTGTTGGCAGGGGGGTGGAAAAAAATAGAATTGAAATGGATACAAATGTCGCTTTTGCAGAGTTCTATTCGTCCTTCGGGGCGTCATATCACAAACTAGCAGAACTTTTAAAAGGAGTACGGAATGAAAAAAAATGTATTAAAACTATTTACTATGCATCTCGTTATAGGATTTTCTATCGCATCTCATGTTCTTGCAGTTGATATTCCAAATTATGGATTTGAGGACCCAATTTCTGGCGATAATTATCTTTATCCGGCAAATTGGACATTCGTTACGAATTCTGCGTTTATCAGCTACAACTTAATTGACCGATTCGGGGGAGTTGATAACACGGTCGATCCGCCTTTGCCAGCATTTGGAAAATACATGCTTGCTCTTTATCAAGGTGGAGCGGCTGATACTTCGAGCTATACCGGAATATCAAATTCCATCGGGAATCTTGCCATAAGCGAAGAGTTTTATATGAATGCTGGCGAACAGGTGAAGTTATGCTGGTCATTTTCATCCGAACCCGGAAACGGTAATTTCGTTGGAGCCGGAATTCTTCATCCCGTTGGCGGAGGCAGCGACATCGAAATATTTAAAAGTGTTGTGCCGAGCGGGCACAGTGGAACCTTTAATTCATCGAATGACTGGACCGTTAGTTCGGCGACATGTCCTGAAGATGGAATGTATCAAATCATCCTCACCGCCTCCAATCCGACTTTTATAGGAAATTATGGGTTGGTTGTCGATATGCAGCCGAATTTGCCTCTTTCTTCTGTTCGTTTGACCAGTATCACGCTTGACCCTGAGGATTCTGATGGTGCAACAACAAATGCGCCCGGTGCATGGTCTACAAATACCGGTGATCCATTGTCTCAAGTGGGCGTCATGGTTGATAGGGTTTTTCTGAATGAAGGATCGAATAGCTACTGTTTGGGTGAAATATCCATTCCTTTGAAATATGGAATCAACAGGTTCACGTTATTCGGAAACTACATCCTTCCCTCAAATAATTTCTATGGTGCGATATTGTTTTTCGACGGGGTTGCGACTCCGCCTCAAGCTACGGTCTTCAATTCAAACCCTACTATTTCTTCATTTCTGACGCATGAGGAAAATACAGATATTATGGGCGGAGCAAACGGTGGTATTTTTTTTGACAAGGCACCCGGAAAATCCGTCTATACGGCGCCGGATGGGACAATGGTCGAAATCGTAGATTTTGCAATTAATTCAAGCTGTTCGAATACAGATAGGATTTCTTTCAATAAGATCGAATCCGATGGCAATCCTGACACAATTGCACAGTTGATTCTACATGTTAAAGCCAAACCAGCTTTGGTTGGCGACATTGACGGCGATAATGAAATTGGCATTGAGGAAGCCGTGAATGCTTTGCAAATAATATCAGGTTCAAAATGATGTTTACAGAGTCAAAAACCGAGCAGATCGATAAAAAACGATTCATAACCGGAAAAGCCGGATGAATTGTCAGCTTCATACATACAGTATAATGCGATTCCGGCTTTCTTAATGCTCCAGAACTTCGTTTTTCATTTTCCACACTTTTTGGCTTAAACTTATTCGACCTGTGCAGTTGGTTCGAGTATCCCCATATAATCCTCACACAAAGGCACAAAGACACTAAGGTTGCCAAATCGTGACTTTGCGTCTTTGTGTCTTTGTGTGAGGATTTTGAAGAGCAACCTCACAGGTCGGAAAAATTCAGGCTAATTGAACGAATACCATTAGAGCGTTGTCAATCCATGGTCAATGCGCCTTGGATGACGAACGTTCCTTCCGAAATCCCATCGACGTAAAGCGTCGCCGCACCGCGGACGGTCAATGTTTCGCCTGCCGGGACCGTCATTTCCGCCCCCGCTTCCACGCAAAGGCTGCCGATGGGGGAAAAGCCTTCGGTGCAGGCGTGGGGGAACGAGCCCTCCTGTGGGGAGGCGGGAATCAGGACGTTGTGCTGGTCTCCGGGGATTGTGCCGCCGGGCCAGTTCTGCGAGTCGGACCAGTCCTGGGTGTAGCCGAGCCATTGGTGAATGGAACCGTCGGATGCGCCGTACTCGAATGCGCCCAGGTCGGGGGCGGAGATGTTTCTGAGGTGGCGGTCGAAGTCCGCCGGGGCGATGGGAAGGGTGGCGCCGGTATCGATTGCCTTGTCGCTTTGTGCTGTGAGGCGGAAGTTTTCCGCAGCGGGGTCTTCGAAATTGGGTTCGCCGATGAATTCGGGGGACGTCGGGTATGTTTCGAATTCCGGGTCACGGTCGAAGAGGTTGTTGGAAAGGGTGAACCGGCCTTCTTGGGAGCCGGTGTTGGTCCATTCGTTGATCAGTCTGCCCCGGATGTCGTCGAAGATGTTGTTGGCCACCGTGAAATCGACGCCGGTGCCGTAGTTTTGCAGCAAGATCCCGAGGTCCATGTTGTGGATCGTGTTGTGGGCGAACAAGTTGCCGGAGGTGTTCTTTCCTTCCAGGTTGACGGCGTAGACGTAGTCCTGGTTGGCGGCGGTGCGGTAGATCAGGTTGTTGAAGACCCAGACGTTCTGGGTTTCCGGGTAGACGTTGAGCACGTATTCGGTGTCTCCGCTGCTGCTGGTTCCTACGATGTCTTTCAGAATATTGTTGTATACGAGGGTGAAGTGGGCGCGGTCCCGGATTTCGATGGCCCCGTTGGCCTGGCTCATGAGCTTGAAATGGCGAATGGTGTTTCTTTCGATCACGTTGGCCTGGTTGTACTCCTTGACATCGATTGCGTTTTCCAGCTTGTCCATGGCGCCGCTCATGTAGATTTCGTTTCCCACGATGTGATTGCAGTGGGTTTGGTTGTAGTATTCGCCGTTGTCTCCCGCGCCGATGTAGATTCCTTCGTCGATCACGTCGCGGATTTCGTAGTTCATGACGAAGTTGTATGTGGCCGGATGCTCCTGGTTTCCGTCGATGATGCATCCTATGGTGTCTCCGACGTCGTGGATTTTTCCGTTGGCGTAGACGTTGTGGCTGGAGCACTGGATGGCGATGCCGCCGGGGCCGTTTCTGACGTCGATTCCATCGACGATGTTGTAGTCGGCCGGATTGGCGTGGTACGGGTCGATGTAGTCGCCGATGTAGAGCATGGTGTAGGCTTCGGGCACGTTTTCGCAGTCTATGACGACCCTTTCGTTTTCGGGGTCGTCGGAGTATTTTTTGTAGACGACCGGGCGGCCGACCGAGGCGCTGAGCCGCGAGATGTCTCCTGCGGTCCCCGATTCCTGAATGAAATCGGCGTCTTCCACCCTTACGTAGTCGTTGTCGTCGTCCACGAGGGCGATCTTGTAGAAGCCGTTTTTGGAGTTGATGCTTCGGTACACGTAGGCGTAGTACTGCTCGGGGTGGCTGGCAAGGTCGATTCCGGACAGGTCGGTGCCGGAGGGAAACGAGATCTTGTCTATGTCGGAGACGGATACGCCGGTGGTGACGGGCACGGTTTGCGCGCCGTTGGAGTCGATGGCCGCGTCCTCTTCGTAGACGCCGGGCTGGATGTAGACGATGTTTCCGGGAGCAAGCGACGACGAGGTGGCTTCGCCGATGGTTTTAAATGCGGTGGCGCGGCTTTTTCCGTCGCCGGAAGCGCTTGCGGAGGCGTCCACGTAGAAGATGTCGAAGCAGGGTTCGTGCATGCCCACTGCCGGATGGAGGCTGTCTCTGGCCGTGTCCCACCGGTCGATGTCGATTCCGATGGCGGCCAGCGGCGTTCCGGCGTCCTGGCAGAAGCTCCGGGACGACAGGCGGTAGCCGTCTGCCCCGTCCGCGACCGCAGGGGCGAGAAAGCTCGGGTTCGCGGCGAAGGAACTTGCCGAAGAATCCAGGGCCGGCACGCCGTCGGGCCAGCAGTTGTGGGAAATGTCCCATCCGGTCGGTTCGTATATTTGATGGTCGTCGCTTCCGCTCTCCACGATGTTGTTTTTCAGAACGCAGCCGGTGGGCTGGGTGTTGGACGACGGGACGTCGTCGAAGAAGATTCCCCGGTAGGTCGGTTCGACGATGGTGTTGTAGGCCACCACGATGTCGGAGTAGGTGTTGTTCGCGTTGCCGTTGGAGCTGTCGTGCCAGTAGTTGACGGCCTTGCCGCATTTGGCGAGCAGGTTGTTGGTGATTTCGATGTCCTGCACGTGGGAATAGCCCCCGGAGAAGGAGGTCTCGTTGGCCATGCCGATGCCCGTGGCAGGGCGGTCGAAGCGGTAGTAGGCGGGGTCGGTGGAATAGATATAGTTGTTTCGGATGACCGTCTGGGTCGCCTTGTCCACGTAGATCCCCACGCTGAAAACGTCCCGGAGGGTGTTGCCCTCGATGAGAACGTCGCAGGATTTCACACCCGGCCCGATGGCCTCTCCCCAGCAATTGTGCACGTAGTTGTTGCGAATGGTCAGATCCACGGACGGGTCGCCGGAGTCATAGTCCTCGGCCCCGTAGATCATCATGGGCCATCCGCCGTTGCCCATCTGTCCGTTTTCGTTCTCCAGCCCGGCGTTGTAGACCTCGTTGTCTTCGATGGTCACATGGAGGCCCCACCCGCCGATGGCCCTGTCTTGGATGTCGTGCACCGTGCAGTTTCGGATGGTCAGGTATTCGGTCTTGTAGTAGCTGATGCCTCTGGCGGAGGAGTTTCTCACGACGAGGCCGTCGATTATAAAATAGGTGAGCGGGTCGTCGTTCCAGTTGGCGACGATCAGCAGGCCGCCGGTGGATCCCAGATCGACTCCCGTGCCGTCCAGGACGACTTCTTCGCCGTCGTAGCCGGTCACGGTGATCGGGGCATTCTCCGTGCCGTTCTGGGAAGGGTTCCATGGATTGACCTTGTGCTGGACGCCGGTGTAGACGCCCCCGCGAAGATAGATGGTGTCTCCCGGACCGACGAAGTCGCAGGCCCTCTCGATGGTGGCGTAGGGATTGCCGACGGTCCCGTCGCCGGAAGTGTCGTTTCCCGTTGTGGATACGAAGATATCGTCGGCGGCGACCGTGCATGGCAATATCGCACAAATTGCCGCGACCAGTATCGGCAGTGCGAGTCGAAAATGTTTTTTCATGGCGATTCGGCCTCCTTTTTTGGGTCCGAGAGGTTTGGAATAGCGTATCGTCGGGAGTTCATGATACAGTGAACGAGTCTCGGTCGCGAACTCCTTTCTGTCGAAGCTAACGTGCTTTGCTTAGAATGAACACAGGCTGCGATATTTTTCAACCCCGAAAGTGGGTTCGTTTCCTGGGGGTTGGATCTAAAATCTGGTTATAACGGATTTGGGGGGAGGAGGCGCAGGTGGGGTTGAGCGGGGTTTCATGTTGGGTTTCGCTTACTGACAGCTTGCAACGAGTACCTTGCAATGATGTTTGGAAGAATAAACCCGCGAAACCCGACAATTAACGACGCTCAACCCAACCTACGTTCCAACGCCACCGCATCCGCCATAATCAGTTTGTTTCAATTATATCGACATGGAACCGGAAGGAGAGACAGCGCTTCATGAAAGACGGACGACTGGTGTATTCAACGGAAGCGGGACGGATTTGTCCCGATTGCTCAAAGCCTGCGAGCCAATGCGTTTGCCGCAAAAAAAAGAAACAAACAAAGGTCGAAGGGGCCGGTCTCGACGACGGCGTCGTAAGGGTTCGGCGGGAGGTGAAGGGCCGGAAGGGCAAGACGGTCACGGCGGTTTTCGGCCTGCCCCTGGAAGACCGCGACCTGCGCGATTTCGCCAAGAAATTGAAGGTGCGCTGCGGGACCGGAGGTTCGGTCAAGGACGGCGTCATCGTCGTGCAGGGCGACCATCGGGATGCGATCATGGATGAGATTAAAAAGGCGGGCTATGCCGTCAAATTGGCCGGGGGATGATCCGGGAATAGAAAAATGAAACCGTTGCCGGTCACATTGCTGCTGTGCACCGCCGAGATTCTGGGATTGTCGGGCATGGCCTCCTTTGCCGCGCTGTTGCCCGACTTCATCCAATCCTGGCAATTGAGCAACACCGAGGCTGGCTGGTTGAGCGCGGTCTATTATGGGGCTTACGTGATCGCCGTGCCCGTGCTGACCGCCAGGACGGACCGCCGGGACGCCAAACGGGTGCTTCTGTTCGGCTTGGCGGCCGGGGCCGTGTCCTGCTGGCAGTTCGCGTTTTTCGCCTCGGGGTTCGCATCGGCCCTGGCCCCGCGTTTCCTGGCGGGAATCAGCCTGGCGGGGGTGTACATGCCGGGGCTGAAATTGCTGAGCGACCATGTGCGGGGCTCCAAGCGAACGCGGTATGTTTCGTTCTACACGGCGTCGTTCAGTTTAGGGGCCAGCCTGTCCTATTTTCTGGCGGGGGAGCTGAACGAGTCGCTGGGCTGGCGCTGGGCGTTCGGGGTCGCGGGAGCGTTGACCCTGCTCGGTTTTTTTACTGTGCTGCTGGCCGCGCCGTCGGGAGAAAAGGCGTCCGCCGAAATGGCGCCGGGCAGCCGCGCGGGGTTCGCCAGGGTTTTTCGGGAAAAAAAGGCCATGGCGTATGTTCTGGGGTACGCGGCGCACATGTGGGAATTGTTCGGAATGCGTTCCTGGATCGTGGCCTTTCTGGCGTTCAGTTGGCAGGGCGGCGACCAGGCTGGTGTTTCCGCGTTGACTCCCAGCAGGGTGGCCGCACTGATCAACCTTCTGGGACTTCCGGCGAGTATCGGCGGAAACGAGCTGTGCCGCCGTTTCGGGAGAAAAAGGACCATCGTGCGCATCATGGCGGTCTCGGCGGCGTTGAGTGTTGTCGTGGGGTTTTCCGGTTCGCTGTCGTATGGATGGGCGGTCGTGCTGGGGTTGCTTTACGGCGTTTTCACGGTGGGCGATTCGGCCTCTCTCACGGCTGGAGCGGTGGAGAACGCTCCAGCCGGAGGGAGGGGGGCGACCTTGGCGGTGCATTCCACTTTGGGGTTCGGGGCCGCGTTTCTGGGGCCCTTGGCGGTCGGGGTGGTCCTGGATCTGTTACAAGGCTATCCCGCCGTTTCCTGGGGGGCGGCTTTCGCGGTCATGGGCGGAGGTTGCGCCTTGGGGCCGCTTGCGCTCTCGATGCTGGGCCGCATAAACGGAAAGGATTCGATTTGACTCGTTTCCAGGGAGGATCGCTCCCCGCCGCGTCCAGGCATGTCAGCCTTCCGCCTTTTTCCGAGCCGCGTCCGCCGCGACTTGGGCGCGTTCCATGATCTTTACCACGAGGTTTTCGTGCTGGGAACCGCTGCCCAGCCTGTAGAACATGGCCTCCTTCACCCTGATGTCGGTCAGAAGCTCCACGGCGCCAGGGTCCTCCAGGCGTCCCAAGGCCCTGATGATGGTTCTCAGGTGCAGCAGAAGCATGGGGACATAGGAGGGATCCTGGCTTGCGCTGTACAGATCGGCGTCCGGATCGCCGTATCCCCTGACGGCGCTTCTGAGGACGGACTTGGCGGTGTTGCCTTCCACCAGCGAAAAGAACATGCAGGCTTCTCTTTCCAAGGCCAGCAAGAAGCGAAGCGGCATTTCCGCGCCCCCTGCGGCTTCCGCCCCGATCGCCTGGATCAGCTTTGCGTGGATGGTCCTGATTTTGTTCAGAAAGATCTCTGAGTCGGCTTCGATCATGGCCACTGCCGAATCCGCCGCTTTCCGGTGGATGCCCTTGCGGACTTCCAGCACCTCCTCCGGGGTGATTTCGATATCCACCCCAAGCTCCTGGTTGTATGTGCGGACCAGCAGATTGGCGAGCATGAACGCGTTTCTGTCGTAGTATTCCACCTTTGTCGGGTCTTGGACGATGTCGTTCAGGAGGACCTTGAGGGCTTCTTCGGGATGTTTCATGTTCACGAACAGGTGCTGAAGAGAATTCAAAAACGCGACGCGGTCCTTTCGATCCTGGATGATTTTCAGGAAATGCCACAGGATGTCGAACACCTTTTTTTCGTATTTGGCGAAGGCGGGTATGTTTTTTTCGAAAGTCGCTCTCTGGAACCGTCCTTTCTTGTCGAAACAGGAGCTGAACATGGATATGATTTTTTCCGCGAACTTGACCGGGACGCCGAAGTCCTTGGCGAGGTTTTCGTAATCCGCCTTGGTGAAATTCAGGTTCATGGTCTTGATCTTTTTTCGCATCAGGGCGCGTCCCTTGAAGAAAGTCACCATCTCCCTGATTGTATCGTTGACCTTGTCCAGGATGGTCGGCTTGCCATGGGACATGATTTCGATCCGCTCTTCGGAAATGAACAGGTCGTCGAAAATTTCCTCGCGAACCTCCTCGAAACGGCTCCGGACGTTCTCCATGACCTCGTCCTGGACTTTTTTGTCCATTTTGTCGGTTTCCATGGAGGTCACCAGTTCGGAAACGTGGCCGATGCGTTCTCCGAAGTCCTCGGAGCCGATCTTGCGGTAATCTTCCCCGTAGACGCTTTTCAAAACCCTGGTCTTTTTTTCGGGGGGGCCGGACACCTTGCTCACTACGTGGCGGGCGACGACCGTTTTTTCCCAGGACAGATCCGAGTCTTCCTTGTCCTTGACCAGCCATTTGACGTTGTTGAGTTCGACGGGCGGCTTGACCAGCTTCTTTTTCAGCGCCGGGTGGCAGAAGATCGCCTCGAACAGTCCGCAGTGGCGGTCGTCGATGCTGTCTCCGGACGACTGCACCCAGTTCTGTATTCTTTCGTTGACCCGATCCATCAATTCGACGCCAAGATTGTTCAAGGCGGATACGAGGGTGAGGTTGGCATCGGGAATGCCGTCCTGGTCCTTTATCGGCGACACGGTCTTGTTTTTTCCCGAGTCCGCGAACTCTATCGGCTTTGCGATTTTGACGGCCCGGTCGAATCGCGCGGCGATGTGCAAGGAGACCTGGAGCTTGGGGTCGGCGGCGAGGCCCTTTTCGGGCAGGCGGACGAACAGGGTGTTCACCCCTTGTTCGAAAAACATTTCGAAGGCCTTGGATATTCTTTCGATCAAATCCGGCATGCGCCGGCCGATCCTCTCGGTCATCGCCTGGGCGATTTTGAAATCCAGGGCAATGTCTCCGAATTGTATGCCATAATCGATTTCCGGGGGGATTTTTTGCCCTTTGGGCCTTCCTTGATACTTGATCAGGATGCCTTCGGAGGCGTTCGGCATTTTCGACAATTTTTTAAGGGCTATCGAAAGCTCGTCGATGGAAGCTCCCTTGGTCGGGGGGCCTTCGGGGGATGGGGCTCCACTGTTGCGCGCGTCGGCGAAGTAGGAACTGAGATGGCACGCGGCGTCCAAAAGATGCACGCGCCATTTGTCGAGCCTCTCCTCTTCGACTTTGAGGCAACTGGCGAGCAAATCGGCGATTTCGGAGAAGCTTTCCAGCTTTCGAGCAGAATCCAGCCCGTCGAGTTCGCGAAACAGTTTTTCCGCTTCTTCATCCAGAGTGACAGTGTTTTTTTCCATGGCAAATCCGTCGTTTTCAAACCAATTTTAGTGAACGGAAAAAGGCGCAAATAAGCGGCGACAATCGTAAATGAGAACGAAACTAAAACCGGAACACCCAGCGCTTATCGAGTCTCATGGCTCATCCAGCGATTATATCCGCAGCCACTCTCGATGTCAATCCAGTATCGAATCGTATGTGTCAATCGGATTCGCTCGAAATTCTTTTCCTCATGGAAACATTATTGGCGCGTATGTCACGGCGTGACAAACCGAGGGGCGGATGTAAAATTCCATGGCGTTTTCGAAGACAAGGTCCCTAACGAAAACCAAACACTGACGCTTTATGCTCTCTTGGAAAAACAACGAACTCGACATTCAGGATGGGATGCATGCAAAATACGCAGATGGAGGCTATGGAAGACGAGGCGTCGGCGGAGGTGATTCCGTTCGATTCTCCCGAAAGGTTCATCAATCGGGAATTGTCCTGGTTGAAATTCAACCGCCGCGTGCTGGAGGAGGCGCACAACAAGTCCCACCCGCTGTTGGAAAGGCTGATGTTTCTGTCCATTTCCGCCAGCAACCTCGACGAATTCCACATGGTGCGCGTGGCGGGTTTGAAAGCGCAGAAAGCCGCCGGGGCGGTCAGCGAAAGTCCGGACAAGACGACCCCCGCGCAACAGCTCAAGGCGATCAAGGAAAAGGTCAATATTCTGATCGGCGAACAGCAAAGGCGCGCGGAGACCCTTTTGCAGGAACTGAAGGCGGAGCGGATTTTCGTGGTGGGACCCGAAGACCTCGACGAGGGGGACCGTGCGTGGCTTGCCAAAAAATTCAACGACGAGATTTTTCCGCTTCTGAGTCCCCTGGCCGTGGACCCGGCCCATCCGTTCCCCTTCATACCCAACCGGGGCTATTCCATGGTTCTGGATTTGAAGAACGAAAAGGACGGTTTGCCCATGGTCGGCCTGATCATACTTCCGGCGCAAAGCAACCATTACATCTGCCTGCCCGGCGACGACCGCAGGTTCATCCGGCTCGACAGGCTGATCGTGATGTTTCTGCACGAGCTGTTTCCCGGCTACAAGCCGTCCGCCGGAGGCAGCTTCCGCGTGATTCGAGACAGCGAGATGGAAATCGACGAGGAGGCGGAGGACCTGGTGAGAACGTTCGAGTCCGCGCTGAAAAGAAGGCGCAGGGGCAACGTGGTCCTTCTGGAGATCGAGGACAGGACCCCCGAGGACTTGAAGGCGCTGGTGATCGACCGGCTGGCCGTGTCGGAGAGGGACGTTGTCGCGTGCAGGCACACCGGCCTGGCGGATTTGAAGGAACTGATCGTGGACAAGAGGCCCGACTTGCGCTTCGGCAAGTACAAGGCCCGGTTCCCGGAGCGAATCCGGGATTTCGGCGGGGACTGCTTCGCTGCCATCAGCAGCAAGGACATCATCGTCCACCATCCCTACGAGAGCTTCGACGTGGTAGTCCAGTTCATTCGGCAGGCCAGCCAGGACAAGAACGTGGTGGCGATCAAGCAGACGTTCTACCGGACCAGCGCGGATTCCCCCATCATCGCCGCGTTGGTGGAGGCGGCCGAGGCCGGAAAGACCGTTACCGCCCTGGTGGAACTCAAGGCCCGTTTCGACGAGGCCGCCAACATCGAATTCGCGCGAAGGCTGGAAAGGGCGGGCGCGCAGGTGGTGTTCGGGTTCATCGACCTGAAGACCCACGCCAAGCTGTCGCTGGTCGTCCGAAGGGAGGGCGAAAAGCTCAAGTCCTACGCCCACGTGGGGACCGGTAACTACCACCCCATCACCGCCAAGATCTACACCGACCTGTCGTTTTTCACCTGCGACCCCCAGATTTGCTCCGACGTCATGAAAATCTTCAATTACATGACCGGCTACGCCAAACCCGCAAACCTGCAAAAGATGGCCATCGCCCCGCTGAACCTGAGGCAGCGAATCCTCGAGAACATCCGGGACGAAATCAAAAACGCCCGGAATGGAAAACCGGCCCAGATATGGGCCAAGATGAACTCCCTGGTGGATCAGGAGATCATCGACGCGCTCTACGAGGCGTCGAGGGAGGGCGTGCAGATCGATCTGGTGGTGCGCGGCATCTGCTGTCTAAGGCCGGGCCTTCCGGGATTTTCCGAAAACATCCGCGTAAAGTCCATCGTGGGAAGGTTCCTGGAGCACTCCCGAATCGCGTGTTTCGCCAACGGCCACGAACTGCCGTCGATCCACGCCAAGGTCTATATCTCGTCGGCCGACTGGATGCCCCGCAACCTGGACCGGCGCATCGAAACCCTGGCTCCCGTGGAAAACAAGACGGTCCACCAGCAGATCCTGGGACAGATCATGGTGGCCAACCTGAGGGACAACGAACAAAGCTGGAACCTGAAGGCCGACGGCGCCTATGAGCGATGCTCGACCGACAAGGAGCCGTTCAACGCCCACAAGTTCTTCATGACCAACCCCAGCCTGTCCGGAAGGGGCTCCGCGCTTCGGCCGGAACTGCTGAAGACCAAGCAGAAGAAGTTTCATAAAAGCCGGGAGGGCAAGAAGTGATGGTTCATCGCGGATTTGTGGGAAAACGCGTCCCGAAGGTAACCAGACCATCCTGGTCTGGCGTGGTTCGGTTGAGAGAGGGTTGCATATATACACGGCTTCGGGCCAGAGCTGGAAGCTCTGGTTACCTTTACCGCTTCTCACAAATCCGCGATGAACCGAATTGATTTCAGGCGGTCTCGAAGACGCACCCGTCGAGGCCGCCCAAAAGTTTTCGCAGGCCCTTGTTCTTGACCAGCTCCGCCGCTTCGGCCAGAGTCGCCCACCTGGTTTGCCGAAAATCCTTTTCGGGGAACTCCAGGGCGATCTCGGTCACCCGGCAGAGGAAGACCTTGACGGAAAAGAGCTTTCCCCGTTTCTTCAGCTCGTAGGTTCCCACGTGCGGCTCCCGGACCTGGCCGCTGACGCCAGCCTCCTCCCAGCCTTCCTCGGCGGCGGACTTGACCGCTCCCAGCGCGCCTTTGACATTGCCCTTGGGGATGGTCCAGTTCCTGCCGGTGCTGGTGGTGACCAGCAGGACTTCCACGCGGCCTTCGTCAACGCGATAGGGAAGAATCCCGGACTGTTTCTTCTTTTTCAATTTCTTTTTCCGTCCCATGTTTGTAGTCCTTGTACATCACGTGAATCATGCCGTCGGCCAGCCCCAGCATGGGCACGTGCATCTTCTTCGCTCCGGCCCATTTCATGGCGTTGATGTAGATGTCCGACGCGGGCGCGATCACGTCGGCCCGGTCGGGTTTCAACCCCAGCTTGGCGACCAGCTCGTCCGGGGTGAACCATTTCAGAAAGTCGCGCATTTCCCTGATTTTCTTGCGGGAAATGGGCTTTCCGAACGGGGTGTTGGACAGGCCGAAGATCGCCTTGATATTGCCGCCGCTTCCGATGGAGGACAAAGGGCCATGCCCCGACGCGGTCTCCTTCAGCCACCGTTTCATCCTCTGCCAGTCCTCTTGTCGCACCAAGTCGTTGGCCAGTCTGATGGAACCGATGTTGAACGACCGCGAATCCACGATTTTTCCGCCCGAAAGAATGGTGATTTCGGTACTTCCCCCCCCGACGTCGATGAACAGGACGTTTTCGTCGTCGCCTATGATCTCGCGTCTTCTGTTCTCCAGTATGATTTCGGCCTCTCTCTTGCCCTCGATGACTTGGATGCGGATTCCCGATTTCTCGAAAATTTCGTCGCAGAGCCGCATGCCGTTTTCGGCTTCTCGCATGGCCGACGTGGCGCAGGCCATGACGGCCTGGGGTTCGAAGGCGTCAATCAGGTACTTGAAGCCCATGATGGTGTTGGTCAGCTTGGACGCTTTTCTGTCCGATATGCGCCCGGTCAGAAACACGTCGTCGCCCAGCCGCACAGGCATGCGCAAAAGCGAGGCCTTCCTGGACGTCCACGTGCCGTCCCCTTCGTCCTCGAACACGTTGGCCAGAAGGAGCCTGGCGGCGTTGGAGCCGATGTCCACGGCCGCAAAATGCAAAGGTTCTCGATTCATAACGAGTTGGGATAGCACACCCGGCAACCGAAAACAAGACCTCGTTTTTCAGGCTGCCTAATACGAACGCAACACTGGTGTGTTTCGATTCACGGCCCGTGGAAAATCCATCGGGTCGTGGGAACGCCGCTTGTCCGGCAGTCCCGTTTTTGGGGGTAACAGAAACTGATTATCGAACAAATCGAAAGAAAGGAGAGGATTGGGATGAAATTGAAAACTTTTTTTCTGGCGGCTGCGTTGGCCGCAGTTTGCACGTCCCAGGCAGGGGCGCAGACCTTGACCGTGCTCGGCACCTACAAGACCGGCGTATTCGACGAGGGGGCGGCCGAAATCGGCGCGTTCGATCCTGGTACCGACAGGCTTTTCGTGGTCAACGGCGATTCGGGAGACATCGACGTGCTCGACATTTCCGACCCGACGGCCCCGGTCAAGCTGTTTGCCATCGATTTGGGGCCGTACGGCGACGGCGCCAACAGCGTGGATGTCAAAAACGGCGTGGTCGCGGCCGCAGTGGAGGCGGAAAATTCCCAGGACAACGGCAAGGCCGTGTTCTTCGAGGCGGCCGGCCAATGCGCGTTTCTGAGCGCCGTCACGGTGGGCGCCCTGCCCGACATGCTGACATTCACCCCCGACGGCGCCAAGGTGCTGGTGGCCAACGAGGGCGAGCCCGACGACGACCTCGACCCCGACCCGGAAGGCACGGTCAGCATCATCGACATTTCCGGCGGCGTCGCCAATCTGACCCAGGCCAATGTGTCCACCGCCGGTTTTGCGGCTTATAATGGGGCGCAGCTCGACGACAGCGTCCGGGTGTTCACTCCGGGGTCCGCCGCCGCGCAGGATTTCGAGCCCGAATACATCGCCGTTTCGCCCGACAGCAAGACCGCCTGGGTCACCTTGCAGGAAAACAACGCCGTGGCCGTGGTGGATATCGATACGGCTACGGTTACGGCAGTCGCGGGACTCGGGTTCAAGGACCACAGTCTTGAGGCAAACGCGCTGGACCCTAGCGACAAGGACGACGCCGTCAACATCGCCGCCTGGCCGGTGCTGGGCATGTACCAGCCCGACGCCATCGCCGCCGTGACACCCTCCGGAACCACGTATCTCATCACCGCCAAAGAAGGAGATTCCAGGGATTACGACAATTTTTCGGAGGAAGCCCGAATCAAGGACCTCGCGCTCGACCCGGCCGCGTTTCCCAATGCCGCGGAATTGCAGCAGGACGAAAACATCGGCCGCCTGGAGACCACCACGACCCTGGGCGACGACGACGGCGACGGCGACTACGACCGCCTGTTCTGCTACGGCGCCCGTTCGTTTTCCGTCCGGGACGCCTCGGGCAACCTGGTGTGGGATTCCGGCGACGACATTGAAAGAATCACCGCCGATGCCTTGCCGGAATATTTCAATTCCAGCAACGACGACAACGACTCTTTCGATTCGAGGAGCGACGCCAAGGGACCCGAGCCCGAGGGCATTGCGGTAGGGTTTGTGGCTGGCAAGCATCTGGCGTTCGTGTGCCTGGAGAGAATAGGCGGGGTGCTCATGTACGACGTGACCGATCCGACTTCCCCGCAATTTCTCCAGTACGTCAACAACCGCGATTTCGACGGCGACCCGGAAGACGGGACCGCCGGCGACCTGGGCCCCGAAGGCCTGCATTTCATACCCGCCATCGACAGCCCCACATACCAGCCCCTTCTGGCGGTCATGAACGAAATCAGCGGCTCCACCACTATCTATAGAATCGACGCCGAAGTCGCCGCGCCTGAAATCATAGGCGTCGCCGAGGGCGAAGAAACAGGCATCGTCATCTCGGGGACTCCGGGTGCCGTATACGAGGTCGCCTTGGAATATCCCGACGGCACTACGGAAACAACGGTCGTGGAGATCGGCGCGGACGGCAGGGGGGTGGCGGTAGTCACAGTCGTGGCGGGCATGGTTGTCGAAGCCGCCGAAGTCGGTGCTCTGGGCGCGCCGGGCAACGCCACCTATACGGTTTCAAGCGCAACCGCGATTCCTTCGTTGAACCAATACGGAATCGCAGCGCTCATGATCGTTTTCTCCGCGCTGGGAATCGCCGCATTGCGCAGGAGGATATCTTCGATTCGCTGATCGTTTTTTCATGAACTTCAGGCAAATGAATCATTGAAACGGCGCTGGCGGTCCGCCCCGCTCTTCGAACGAGATCCGCCTGTCGTAGTAGGCGGCCCGCCGGTAGCGCCGCCTTCCCCGGCGGCGCGGGCGTCGAAGGCCCGTGATTCGGGCGCATGTCGTGGTGCGCGGCCCGTCGATAGCGCCGCCTTTCACGGCGGCGCGGGCACAGAGAATCCGAAATTCAGGAGCATTCCCTTTTTCTTAACCGCCCAGTCCCGGAGGGACGACAGACAATAGCCCGGCAATTCATTGCCGGGGTGGAACCGTCAAGGTCCCCCAAGTCCCGTTAGGGACGACAGAAAAAAGAGGTACGGAATTGTGGCCTTGCGCGGGATTTGCAGAAACAGGGAATGCTCCCCGTAATTCCGAAAGGCTCCGCGCCGCCGTGGAAGGCGGCGCGGCCATAATTGCCCATACCTTGAATCGGAATGAAAAGAGGAGAAATTTTCAGGCCCATCGCGGATTTGTGGGAAAAGGCGCGTCGATGGTAACCAGACCATCCTGGTCTGGCATGCCTTGGCTTCCAAGCGGCGGCATATTCGCGATATGGGACCAGAGCTGGAAGCTCTGGTTACCTTTACCGATCCCCACAAATCCCTGATGAACCAGTTTTCATTGCCGGAAAACCGCCATTTTCTTCCCCCCAAAAATTCATGCCTACCGATAGGAATCCTTCGGGCACCGAACCAATACCGCCGCTCTCTTCTGGCCGGTCTGCAAACTCAACTCGGCGAAACGGATTTCCCTGGCCCCGGGATCGGACGAGTCCGTCGCCTTGATGCCCAAATCGCCCATCCGGATGCTCACCGTTTCGAGCTGAAGATACTTTTCCGGGTTGGACAATACTCCCGCCACTTTCGAAAGATAGTCCTCCGGGCCGGAGATTTCCTTCGAAACCTCGGCAATCTTGCCGTCCATGCTCGCGAGCACTTTCTTCGCCTCTTCGATTCCGCCCCGGTCCTCCTCCTCCCGGCCCCTGAACAGCAGATGGACGTCCTCGTCCCTGGCTTCCCTGAACTCGATCTGCGCCTCCAGAAGACGCCTTTCGTCCTCCAGCTCCTTTTTCCACTTTTTCAGGAAAACGAGTTCTTCGCACACGAAGTCCGTCAACACGGAAACCGTGCGCTTCGCCAGTTCCCTCTTGGTCTCTTCCATAGAGGGCATGGGGGCGACGAGCCGATGGTCGTCGAAATTCACTGCGGTCTTGGGCACGTTGCGCTTCAGGATTTCCCCCTCCTGGTCGGTGGCGAACACCGTCTTTTCCTCGTGGTTCATGGTGAGAAGGGCGAAGCAGTGCTCGGCGCCGGACTTTTCGAAGAATTCCCTCAGCCACTTGCTTCGGAAAAAGAAGTCGTTGAACTGATCGACCGTCGCAAACAGGGCGTTTACGAGGGGATCTTTGGACCAGCTGTCGGCGTCGATTTCCACCGGTCCAGGCACCTTGGCGATCAGTACTTTGGAATATTCCCGCGTACGTTCGACCGCCGAAGTCAAAGTCTTTCGGTAATGGCGCAGCCGAAGCGTCGCCGGGTTGCACACGCGGACGATGCCGTCCACGGTCGCGAACAGTTCGTCCGCAGGGCCTTGCTCTCTGTTGGTTTCCCCCTTGACCTTTCCGGACTTCCCCGAAAGGCCGAGGATAATATCTAACAAACCCATTGCGATCTTCCTCCTATGTTACGGACGCGCCGCCTTCTATCGAGCGGCGGCGGCTCCTATGACATCCTCAAATTCGTAAAAATCGGGCTTTTTCCATGGAGTACCGGCCAATTGCGCGAGTTGCCGAAAGGCGCCTTTTCAATTCAATCGGAAGCCCGCCGTCTCCGCCCCTCGGCATCCGCCGCCTTGAGCGCCGAGAACACCATGTCCGGAGTCGCCGGAACCGGTTCGTTGCGCATGGTCTCCCCCTCCGCGCAGGCTGCTGCGGCGACCTTGGCCAGGTCCTCGTCTCCGACACCGGCCAATCCGATGTCCGCAAGAGTTGTCGGCAGACCGACGGATTCGCAGAAGCCGTAAACTTCGTCGATGGTTTCGGATGCCTTGTCCGTCAGGAACAACGAAGCCAGCGTTCCGAACGCGACCTTCTCCCCATGATAGCAGCGACGGGTTTGCTCCAGCGCGGTCAGGCCGTTGTGGATGGCATGCGAAGCGGCCAGCCCGCCGCTCTCGAAGCCCAGCCCGCTGAGAAGCGTGTTCGCTTCGACAATATGCTCCAACGCGGGCGTCACCACACGGGCTTCGCAGAGCATTTTCGCGGTCGCTCCGAACTTCAGAAGGGTGTCGTAGCACAAACGGGCCAATGCATAGGCGGACATGGGACCCGGATTACCGCTCATGTTGGGAGCGAATTTTCTCATGCAGGATTCCGCCTCGAACCATGTGGCGAGGGCATCCCCCATTCCGGCGACCAGCAAGCGCACCGGGGCGTTGGCGACGATCTGCGTGTCCACCAGTACCAAATCCGGATTTTTGGGAAAAAACAAATAGCGCTTGAAACTGCCTTCGGCCGTGTAGATCACGGAAAGCGCGCTGCATGGGGCGTCGGTGGACGCAACCGTCGGCACTACGGCCACCGGAAGCCCGGCCTCGTGCGCCACCGCTTTCGCGGTGTCCAGGGCCTTGCCGCCCCCTATGCCGACAACGAAATGGCATTCCTCTTTCCCGACCAGATTCAGCAGGCGCTCGATCTCTTCATCCGAACACTCGCCCCCGAATTTCTCGATGGCAACCTGGACTCGGTCCTTCATGCAGGACTCTAAATCCTTTAGCATATTCGAATAGACAAAGGACGTGCAGACCGCGATTCCTTTCCGTCCATACCGGGACAACTCCTCTCCAAGCTTTTTGATGGCGCCCTTGCCCTGGACATAACGTCCTGGAAAAATCATTGTGCTTATCATGACCCGTTTTCCTTTCATTTTTTTTAATCATAACGGATTTGGGGGAGCAGGCGTAGGTTGGGTTGAGCGGCCTTCCAGGTTGGGTTTCGCTTGCAGGATGCTTGCATCGTGTACCTTCCAGTCGCATTTGAAAGAAATAATTAGCGAAACCCAACAAGTAACGCCGCTCAACCCAACCTACGTTTCTACGTTTCAGCCTCAACCCAACCTACGTTTCAGCCTCACCCCCAAATCCGTTATAATCAGAGATTATCGACCTGCGCGGCTGGTTCGAAGGATACCCGTTCAGTCCTCGCGCAAAGGCGCCAAAACACCAAGATTGCCAAATTCGTCGCTTTGCGTCTTTGTGCCTTTGTGTGAGGATTATTGATTGTTGCCGCACAGGTCCAAGATTTTCAGGGTCGCTGCAAGATTTCATGGGCATGAGTGTGCCGTCACGGTCCCATTCTGTCAAGCCTTTTCCACAGGTCTTTCCTGCCCGCCTTTATTCGCTTTTGTCTTTTATCATTTCCTGCCGCTCTCGCTCATACCGATCATATGAAGCGGGCTCTTTGCCTGGTTCCGGGATTGGGGCATCCTTTTTCCATTCCTGTGTTTGGTTTGCTCCTTCATACATGCCCTGTGCGACGCCTTTGTAAATTTTTTCGCTGTTTCCGCACGAAGACAGAAAAGCTATCAAGCAGCATATCGTCAAAATCCTTGCAATCATATTCCAATTTCCTCCTTTTACTCGATGATCAAGTTTTAATTGAATCTATTCTGGTTGTAACGGATTTGGGGGAGCGGCAATGCGTAGGTTGGGTTGAGCGGGTTTCACGTTGGGTTTCGCTTGCTTCCCAACCATTTCGCGCGCCTTATCTGTTTGTTTGATAGAATTCCGTAGCGAAACCCAACAATCGACGGCGCTCAACCCAACCTACATTCCACCCACCCCCAAATCCGTTATAACCAGAATCTATTTATTCCCCCTGGTTTCCTCGATGTCCTTGTGGTCCTTCAAAAGCACCGACAGGTAGGGCAGTCTGGACAGGTCGTCGTCCAGGGGGTCGGGGTATCCGCCCCTCGCCAGGGACAATACGCCCAGCCATGTCAGAAGTTCGCCGGTGGCGGGTCTTTTTCTCAATTCCCGCCTTCGCAGGGCCAGAAACAGTTTGACCGCCGTGTCGATGAATTCGGGGCTCAGGCCAACGTAGTCCTCGGCCCTGGCCTTTGCCGCCTTGAAGGCCACGTCGTCGCTAAACTCGATGTGGTGGTAGGCGCAGCGTCTCAGAAACGGTTCGGGCAGCCTGCGTTCGCTGTTGCTTGTGATGAAGACCACCGGGCGGTGGCGCTTTTCCGCCTTGACCTTCTCCTTGGTCTCAGGGACTTCGAACTCCATCTGGTCCAGCTCGTGGAGCAGGTCGTTGGGAAAGTCCCTGGGGGCCTTGTCGATCTCGTCGATCAGAAGCACTTGGGGATAGTCTTCCTTTTCCGCCTTTTCGAACGCCTGCCACAGCTTTCCCTTGCCCCTGTACTTTTTCTTGTCCAGTTCCTCCGGCACCCAGGCTTCCTTTTTTTCGGGATCGTCGGCGAGGTTTTCGGAAAAGCGGATGTTGGACAGGTGGGCGGCGCGGAAATAGCGCACCATGTCGAAGTCGTAGAGGAGGTCCTTGGCCGCGGTGTCCGATTTGACTTGGAAATGGAAGCATTCGGCCCCCAGCCTCCACGCGGCGTAGTAGGCGGCCTGGGTCTTGCCGGTGCCAGGCTCCCCGGTCAGAAGAAGAGGATCGCCCACCGCGATGGCCGTGTTCATGGCGTCGGCCAGGGGCTGTCCGGCCACGAAGCGCGGGGCGTCCTCCTCCAAGGTGCGTCTTTTTTTTATGAACGGACGATTTTGCGCCCAGCCCCTGTCGTCCAAAGGCTTGTCGCATTGCGGCGGGATCAGGTCGAACGGGTATCTTTCCATGGCGGTTGCTTTTGGTTTCCTTTCTTTGGGTGGGCTTGGTTTTAACTTCGGCCGGTTTTCATCCAACATTTTCGGTCGTCGCATGGATTCCGGGTCTCCGCAAGCTCCGCCCGGAATGACGCTGTTGGTTGGCCGGCATTATAACCAAAACCCTTTGGGTCAATAGTTCCACGTTTTGGCGGTTTTCTTCTTCTTTCCGGGCCTGGGGCATTTTTTCGCCTTCCAGGCGTTTCGCCGCAGCAGCTTCAGCTCCTCCACGGTCTGTTCGTAGCGCCCCTTGGTCCTTTCCAGGATCTCCTGCAACACCTCGTCCCGGCGGTCTTCGGGCAGGTCGATGCTGTGGGTATGCAGAAAGCGAAGAAGGTCTGTCTTGGCGACCTTCTCCATTTCGTCCAGGACCCAAAAGACCGTGCTTTTCAGGTTTTGCTCGTCGATTTTTTCTTCTTTTACGCATTGCAGAAAGGCGGGCGGGTTGTCCACGATGAACGACACGGAGAGAAGGCCGTATTGGTTTTCCTCCAGAAGCCGGGCGAACTCGGCGTCCCACCAACGCACGTATTCCTTCAGGCTCTCCGGGTTGATCAGGTTCGCGGAGAGCACCGGTTCGTGACGGACGTACAGCAGGGTGGTTTTGCCGTTGCTCTCGTGCCGGAGTCGCCCGGCGACGTCGTCGAGGTGGTTTACGTCGAGCGCTTCGGTCAGAACGTCCTCGAAGGCGTCGTGGTAGCTTTCCAGATGTTGGGGCCATCGGGGGCGGACCTGGTGGACATGGACGTTGGGCAGTTCCTCCTTCAGTTCCAGGTAAAGCCGCTTGTGGAAGATTTCGACGCCTTGGCCCTGCTGGCCGTACCAGACGAAGGCGTGGCTTTTGGGCTTCTGCTCCCGAATCATGAGGCGGGTTTGGGCGATGACAATGCTGTATTGTTTTACGCGGTCGATTTTCAGGTGCCAGTACGGGTCCTGGACCAGGCGGTCGGGCTGTGCGGGCGGTTTGGCTTTCCACGCGCCGTATCCGGCATAGAACACCGGCGTGATCCAGCGCACGTCCGAAACACCGAGCCCGAACCGATCCATGTCTGCGTACAGGTTTCCGGCCGCTTTGTGGGGTGCCACCGCATGGCCCAGCACGTTTTTCCAGAACGCCATGGCCTGCGCCTGCGCCACCGGGATCTGGGCGACCGTGCGGTTGGAGATCACGGCGGGGACGAAGTCCCCAAGCTGGGCTCCCGCGCCCAGAAAACCGCCGGCGTCGCCCTGGCAGCAGTTGATGTACGCCAGG
Source organism: Desulfobacterales bacterium (assembly GCA_963674505.2). Lineage (GTDB taxonomy): Bacteria > Desulfobacterota > Desulfobacteria > Desulfobacterales > SKZT01. The sequence continues at coordinate 1,080,946 of CAXXIG010000001.1, read as the reverse complement.
ACCGGCGGTCTTTCCAGGCGGCGCAAGGGGGCGGCGAAATCCGCGAATGGCTTGTCGATTCGTTGCAGGTTCGGACCTTTGGAGAACACGAGGCGCGCCTTTTCGCCGTCGCCGACGCCGTGGCCGTAGTAATAGACCAGGTGCGGCTTGAAATCCTCCACGCACGACAGGTATTCCGTCCAGGTAAGGACCGTTTTCATATGGTCCCCGGAGGAAAGGCGCTGGTCGTAGCTCGACAGCATGTTTTCCAGTTCCTCCAGATGTTCATCGGCGTGGGTTTCGTTAACGCCTGCGGGTTGCGGGGCCACGACCAGCAGTCGCGGGGACGGCGGCAGCTCGCAAGTCCCGGTCGATGCGCAGCGGGAAATGGAAATCGACCATCTCTTGGCGGCCAGAAACAGGTTGCCGTCGGCCAACAGCCCCCAGGGGAGACTCGATATCCAATCGTTTCCCGTCTCGATTCGCAAATCGATGTTCTCGCGCTCCCCGAGCCGGTCCCGGACTGGTTTCGGCAGCAGTCCCAAGGTCGCGCCGTACAGGTGCCTCCCCGTCTCCTGCTGCACGTATTCGTCCAGCTTCTTCAGATCGTCCGTGCGGAAACGCAGAATGGCCTCCACGATTTTCTCGAGGGTCCAGGACCGGTTGCTCACGGGGACGGCTTGCTTGGCGAGACCGGGAGAGGCAAAGGGGCCGTTATATTTTTCCGAATCGCCCTGGTGAACCGACACCGTGAAGCCGGATGGCGTGTCTTCGATTCGGACGAAAACCGGAAAGCGCAAATCGAGGGAGACGGCTTTTCCGGGTATGGCACGATGTGTTGCGTCATGGTCGGGTCCTGCGTTATTCGTGGTGTCCGACGTTTCCTTCGAAGCGTCGGCCGACATTTTCCCGCTCTCTTTTCCAGATAATCCAAACCATTTTTTGAACCAATTGTTCATGGCGATGTCCTTTTGTCAATTCTAACACGGGTTTTGGTCATAACGTCTTCCAAACAGCACCGTCATTCCGGGTGGAGCTTGCTTTAGACCCGGAATCCAGGCGATGATCGAAACTGGCGGATGAAAACCGGCCGAAGCTAAAACCAAGCCCCCTTTTGTTAATGCCAGGACGGGTTTTGGTCATAACGCCGGCCAACCAACACCGTCATTCCGGGCGGAGCTTGCTTTAGACCCGGAATCCAGGCGATGATCGAAACTGTCGGATGGAAACCGGCCGAAGCTAAAACCAAGCCCCCTTTTGTTAATGCCAGGACGGGTTTTGGTCATAACGCCGTCCAACCAACACCGTCATTCCGGGCGGAGCTTGCTTTAGACCCGGAATCCAGGCGATGATCGAAACTGTCGGATGGAAACCGGCCGAAGCTAAAACCAAGCCCCCTTTTGTTAATGCCAGGACGGGTTTTGGTCATAACGCCGTCCAACCAACACCGTCATTCCGGGCGGAGCTTGCGGAGACCCGGAATCCAGGCGATGATCGAAACTGTCGGATGGAAACCGGCCGAAGCTAAAACCAAGCCCCCTTTTGTTAATGCCAGGACGGGTTTTGGTCATAACGCCGTCCAACCAACACCGTCATTCCGGGCGGAGCTTGCGGAGACCCGGAATCCAGGCGATGATCGAAACTGTCGGATGGAAACCGGCCGAAGCTAAAACCAAGCCCGCCAAGGGGCTTGGTTCTATATTCGGCCGCCTGGATTCCGGGTCTACGCTACATGTTCCAGTCAGTAAATTCCCGGAAGCGACGGAATCCACCTGTTTTATCGATACCCGGGGTACATGCCGCTCCGCCCGGAATGACGACCGCCGCGACGATAGTCCCTAAAAGTGGCCGATATTAAGACCAAGCCCGAATTCTGTTTCACTCGATGATCAAGTTTTTTTCGCCATTCCCCCGAAAGCTTCGAATCCATGCGCTTCTGCGGATCTCCTGGATTCCGGGTCTCCGCTGCGCTGCGCCCGGAATGACGGTCGCCTCGGTCCGGTCGGCGGAAAAAACTGATCATCGAGTTTCATGAATTTGATTTCCGTCCCTTGCCTTGCCATGCCGTATCCAAGCTGACAGCTATGCTGTAGGTGAAGCTGTAGCTTGCCTGTCAGCTAAGCTGCCAGCTTACCTGGCAGCTTCTTTGCAGCTGGCTGTCGATTTTCGATGAATTTTCCGAAAACCGTTCTGCCGCGTACGGATTTTCGGGAAAAATCGGCCGGATTTTGCCCGAAAACTCGCGCAATTGCGGCAAAACGACCGAAAAAACGCCAAAAATGACAAATTTGTCATAAATATCGTTTTTCTAGCGACCAGGGGCTGCGCCCCTGGACCCCGCTCCAAAAGGTAAAAATGTAAAAAACCTAAAAGGTAACGGGATTTCCGCCGAGGCGAAACCCGAGGCCGTCGCCGGCGCGGCCGGGGGCGCCGTAGCGGCGATTGGCGCAGCGCACGCCGACAGGCACGGTGACCCAGCAGCCGCCCCGGCGCACCCGACCGCCCGAGCCGCCAGCTTGAACTACAGGGTTGGCTGCAGCTTCCCCCCGCTTTCCGTAGGCTTCGGAATCGTATTCGTCCCGGCACCATTCCCAGACGTTTCCCAGCATGTGATACAATCCGAACGGGTTGGGCTGGAACTTGTCCGAATTCACCGGTGCGGCTACCGCATAATGGTCTTCGCAGTTGTGGGCCGTCCAAGACAATTTTAAAGCCGCATCCGATGTTTTGTCATGCACATTCGCATACTGGCATGCTTCGTCCGGATTTTCGCCCCAAAACCTTGCGGTGTCCGTCCCCGCCCGGCAAGCGTATTCCCATTGCGCCTCCGAAGGCAGGAAGAATTCGAACCTGCCTTTGTAAGGTTCCAGCCCGTTGAGCCAATCGACGAAGGCCATGGCGTCGTTCCAGCTTACATAAACGACGGGCTGGTCGTCTCCATCGAGGCTTTGTCCTTGGAAATTTCCCGAATTGTGGTCCTTTTTGAACTTTCGGTACTGGCCGTTGGTGACCTCGTATTTGCCCATCCAGAAGGAATCGATTTTGACGGTGTGAACGGGGCCTTCGTAATTGCCGCGCCCATCTTCGGTATCCGGGCTTCCCATTTGGAATTGTCCGCCGGGGACTTTTACGAACACCATGCCGGTGATTTCCTCGACGAATTCGTTTTCTGGTTCGCCGGAGGCCCGGACCAGGAGCATGGGGGCCCCATCTCCGCTTGCCGATGCGCCGTCGATCTTGCGCACTATTTCTTCCTCCTTCAGAGCGAGCGTCGTGCCCGTCTCCAAGAGCTTCTCCAAATCCGACATCCATTGGCTGTCTTCCGATTTCGGCAGTTCCAGTATCCTTTCGAACCCGAGTTCGGAAAGGTCCAGGAGAGCTGGCGAGTCGAAGTCCGGCGAGGTACTCCACACGAGGATCTGGCTTTCGCGTATCCAGGGTCCGATATCGGCTTTTATTCTTTCAAAGGCGTTTTGGAACATCGTTTTCAGGCCGTCCTCGATTCGAACCCGGTAAATGGCATCGACGGACCCGGTGGAAAGCAACGTGCGCCGCAAGGTTTCGGTACTTTGGCCTTGGTTTCCGACGATTTCCAGCCCGACGCTCATGGCCCTTCCCCCGGGCGCCTCCTTTCCCAGGCGTTGTTTCCAGCTTGATATGCTCAATGCCTGGCCGGGCTGTCCTGGCGAAGTCCCTGCGCAGCATTCGGCAGAGAGTCGGGCATTTTCAAACGTTTCGACGCAGGGCCTTTTCGCTTCCGTTTTTCCGAGGATGAGCCTTGCGACTTTTCCGTCCTTGGTTTCGAATTCGGATGCGGTTCGAAACAAGGAGCCATAAAGAGTCAGTTCGTATTTTTGATCGGCTGGCAAGGCCGTTCCCGATATTTCGTCCGTATCGGTCAGTTCGTAAACCACGGACCGCTTCGAGGTTTTAATAGGTTCCATCGACCCGGGAATTCTTTCCATACCGCCTTCGATTTGTTCTGAACCGTCGCCGTCGCGGATGGATAACAGCCTTGCCGGGACCTTGTCCAGGCCGACGATTTCCACGTTGCCCGCAGATGCCACGGCATTCCGATATCCGGTCCAGGCCGCGACGCCAATGAGGCCTGTCGCGAAGAGCAAGAGGCCGCAAACGATTTTGTGCGCTTTGGTAATAGGGGAGGGCAGGTTCAATGGATTGCCCTTGACTTGGCGCAGGACGTTCTTGGCTTCCCGTGTCTTGGGTTCGATACGCAAGGGGATTTTTTTCGGATCGTCGGGAAGACCGAAATCGGCCAGGCTGTCGGAAAGGGAATCGGCCAGCGGGGTTTGAAGAAGTTCGGCGAACCGCGTCAGGCTGTCGTCCATGGAGATCTCCATGTTCACCCGTTCCCGCAGGGCCTCCCAGGACAGCATGGCCAGGGAGTCTTCCTCTTCGTCTTTCGGCTTTGCGGCATCCACGCGTTCGAGGATGAATTCCAGGACCTCTTTTTGGTCGTCGTCGGTCCGCCCGTTTAAAAAACCTCTTCGCAGCAATCTCAGGATGTCTTTGGAAAAGCGTATGCCGGAGGCGGTGCGGGTGGTGTTCGGCAGGTTGACAAGGCGTTCGATTCTCTCCGGGACGAGTCGCGGGTGGTACTCTTTTCGAAGTTCCTCGGCCAAGCCAACGGTGATGGGCTGGATCCAGGCGCAGTCCCGCGCCCACGGCAGGGCGTCGCCCAGAAGATGTTCCAGCCACAGCTCGTCGTGGGTTTCCGCCCGTTCGATTGGCGGCGCGCCGTCGGCATCCAGGCCCTTTTCCTCTCTGCTTTTTCCCTGCTCGGCCATGAAGCTGGCGACAGCCCTTGTCAAGCCGTCCCTGGTGGCGGGAAACACGGGCAAGCCGTTTTCTTGGGCCAGCATGGACCAGTCGTTCCGGGAGCGCGATTCGTTCAGATGCATCCAGGCGGCCATGGGCCATCGGGCGATTCGTTCCAGAGCGAATTTATTCTTTCTTCGGTAGAAGGACTTTCCGTCGGTGAACATGAGCAAAAGAATGCCTCGCCGCTGGTCTTCGTAGTCCTCCAAAAGGCGGGCGCGGCCGTCCGGGGTGGCGAAAACCTCCGGCGAGCCGGAAAAGCGCCCGTAGATCACCGGCGCGCCGTGGCGCCGCATCCCCTTGGCCAATTCGGCGGAAATGGGGTTCCACTCCAAGGCCTCGGCGTTTTCGTCCTCCAGGATCAGCAAGGTCCGGATTTGCTTTTTCTCTTTGAAAATGCAGAACGGGATGCCGCCCTGCGCGAGGGTTTCCGCGACCGAAGCAGGGACGTCCAGGTTTTTTCCGGGGACCCCGCTCTTGAAATAGCCCATGGAATCCGCCAGAAAGACGAGGGTTTCGCTGTCGAGCCTCGGCTCGGGCTTTGCGCCGATCCTGCCCGGATGAAAAAACAGATGGCCTGTTCTTTTTCGCGTACGGGAAGGCTTTTCGACCTTGGGACCGCGCAAAAGAAAACGCAGGTAGAGGACGTATAGAAGTAACGAACCAAGCCCCCCCGCCGGAAGCGCGACGAACTTTTTCCAGTCCACCAGGGCGGATGACGAGACATATTGCACTTCGGCGACATAGGGAACGTCCCGGTACAGCCGGGCGAGGTTTTCGACCGGTTTTGCGCAAGACCCCCGGACCGGCAAGAGCTTTGGGTCCTTCTGCCTGTCCATGACGATGCGCAGTCGCGCGGAAAACGTTCCTTCGGTTGCGGCTGCGAACGTTATTTCGAGCTTTTCGGTTTTCCCCGGCAAAATGTTCATGGGCAGGGCCGGAACGGTAATGCGGAAAGCTTGCGAGTCGTTTTCTTCGAATTCCATTTCTCGGATGACAAGCGCATCTGTCCAGCTATTGGAGAGAGTGGCGGTTTTCGATTTTGTTTCGCCGATGGCCGCGGTGCCGAAATCCAGGGCGAAGGGACGTATTTCCAAAGTCGGTTTCGCTGTTCGCACGCGATGTTCGATTCGGGGCGGCGCGGTAACATATTGAACAATCGAGAACAGGATCGCCGCATACATCAGGCCGGGCAAAATCCATCGCATGCATTTGGAGAAACCGGCTTCCGGAACGGCTGCGGTTTTACCCCGAGGTTCATAGGGGGGAGGGGACACGACGCGCTGGTGGACTCGACGAATATCTGGCTCTTCTTTCTCATCGGGCGGCGGGAGTTCCTCGAAGGCCCCCTGCGCGAACATGAGGTCCGTCTCGGCGTCGTTGTGGAAGAATTGCTCGAACCGGCGCCGCACGAGTTTCTGCTGTTCTTCGTTTTTGGCCAGAAGGGTCGTCAAGGCGTTTTTCAACCGGGCGAGGTCCCATGTTCCGCCGGTTCGAAACACCACTGCCATCCGGTCCAAGTCCCCGATGGAAACGGGGATGTGGTCGTGCGCGAGAAGTTTCAAAAACATCCGCAGAGGATATGGCGGAAATGGTTCCATTGGGTTTCGATGTTTCGTTTATGGTTCGTTCACGCCTTAGGTGATGAAAATTCCGCTTAAAACATGCCGATAATTTGCCGTTTTTCGTTCCGCCAAAATGCCTCGAAGGCCTAGGCGGGGATCGTAGGGTGGGTGGGTTGGTTCCCGGGAGTTTGTCGCCAGGCCAACTTCTCTTGGGAAAAGCGGCCTGGCAATCTTGAACGGGGTCCAACCCACCATTTTCCGGGCCAGGGTTATGTTCTCGTTTCGGCCATGCCTCGGCGGAACGCGGACGCGAAGCGTCCTGGTATGCATTCCACCGCGAAGCGTTGGAACGAGGCGGTAATGGCGCGGCCGAAATTAAAACCAAGCCCCCCGAGCCAGCTCGGGGCCGTGCGTCCGGAGAGGCGCGGGGAATGGTGGGTTGGGCTCCGAGCAAACTCGACGGGCACGGGAGTAAACATGCGGCGAGCCATCGCCAAATGCCGGGAGATCGACCCACCCACCCTACGCACCAGGCCCGCGACAGTTGTGGCGGAACAAAATGCGGCGATCATATTACAGCCGAATATGGATGAATTCCATAACCCCACCTTACACCTTACACCTTACACCTTAGATCTCGTCCCTTGCATCTCGTCCCTTGCCCCTCGTCCCTCGCCCCTAATGCTTCCCCTTGGAGAAAGTCAGCGTAATGGTCCCGCTGACGCCCGCCTTGGCGTTGGCGACCAGGGACACGCCCCCCTCGGCGTTGACCTGTACGGCCAGCTGCGCGGTTTCCAGCTGAAAATCGCCCACCGACCGAATGTCGCCCAGGATCTCGGACAGCTTTCCCGCCAGACCCGACAGCGATTTCTTGACGGTCCCGACGTCGATCTCTTTGACCCCTCCGCCCGCACCGGGCGACAGCACGCCCAGCACTTCGTCTTCCGATTCCGGGTTTCCTTCGAACCAAATGGGTATGGTGCTCATTTCCGTCTCCTTGCTTTTGTTTAACGGTCAATCCAACAGGATATCTTCGATAATGTTGTCTTTCAAAACCAGCCTGGGGACCCCCTGCCTATCCAATGCAAAGATGCCGCACCCGTTGGAATACGCAATTTCGCCGTCGGAACCGATGGCGAATGCCGCCACGTTTTTCGCGATCACTTTTTCGGAATGGTCCTCGCTGCGTCTGACAAGCTCCCAGGACGAGGGAACCAGCGACGGCACTCCCATGATTTTCGTGCCTTGTCGCAGGGCCTTTTCCGCGTCGATGATCCTGCCCTTGAGCATGATCGTCTTGAAGTCGTCCCCTTGCGCTTTCGGTCCGGACGCGGTGGTCAGAGGCTTCCGGGAATACACCAGCGAAAAAAAGTTGAGATAATGGAAAACCGCGCGCAGCAGCCTGAAGGGAAGCAGAAAGAAATCGGCGACTGCGGTCGCGCTGTCGTACTGCTGTGTTTCGTATGGGCGGCGGATGTAGTACAGATATCCGTCGGGAGCGATGCGGGGTTGCAGATAGTCGTATCTGCCGTCTTCCAGCACCCCCGTCACGCGTTCCTGGTCGAGATCCACGGCCTGTATGGAGGCGGGGCCTCGTCCGACAATGTATCCGTCCTTGTTGCGCCCGACCCCCGACGACTGGAAAAGGATGCGGCGCTGCCTTCCCGGTATCCAAGACGGGGCCTCGTCGATGGAATCGCCCTCCGTTACCCCGCTCAAACCGCTTCCGTCTCCGTTCATCATGACAATGTTCGATGTCCCGTCGGCAAACGTCTGGGAACAGACAAGCTGGCCGGTTTCCGGATTCAGGTCCAGGTCTTTCGCGTAAAAGTTGTTCCTGTGGAACAGTCGCTTTTCTTCGTCGGTTTCATGGTTGTAAGCGAACACCCCTCCTGTGGAATCCGATTCCAGGACGTAATAAAGCGTGTCCTTTTCGCAGCTTCGGCAAACGCTGGTGATAAAGACCCGTATGGCGTCCGGGTCGGCCTGGTCGCCTCCCCACAGCGCGCTGCCGCTGAAAGGCGACCCCGTCGGCTTGGTTTTCCATTCGTTTTTCTGGTTGATCCTGACCGTCCGGTCGATGATTTTCTGTCCGAAACGGCTCTGAATCTGCGTCAGCGGCGATGGTCCGGATTTTCGGAAAAGCTTGCCCTGGGAGATATAGGCCAGTTTGCAGTTGACGGAAGGCTGCGGTCCGGCGACAGGCCCGGACGCATCGGCCACAGGTTGGTCTTGTCCGATCTCGGGCATGACTTCGGTGAAAAAATACAGGATGAAACCGATCCACGGCACGAGAAGGACAACAATCCAATAGCGTGGCTTTTGCGTTCGGATTGCATGGGAGATGAAATACACCTGAAAAAGAATCTCGATGATCGCGATAATGTGCATGCTTTACCCTCCACCGGCTTGGTCTATCTGTTTGGTTCATCGCGGATTTGTGGGGAGCGGCAAAGGTAACCAGAGCTTCCAGCTCTGGTCCCATATAGCGAATATGCCGCCGCTTGGAATCCAAGGCATGCCAGACCAGGATGGTCTGGTTACCATCGAAACGCCTTTTCCCACAAATCCGCGATGAGCCATCTGTTTTTTTATCCTTTGCGCGACATGTCTCCGTTCAATTTTTCGACAGTTTCCATTGCGGAAGACACGGCGTCTTCATGGACGCCGAACCCGAAGTGGCTGCCGCAATAATAGGTGTTTCTTGTTCCGTTCAGAGAGGGCAAATCCTCTATGGTCCGGCAGGAATTGAAGTCGAATATGGGGGTCCTGAAGGTTTTTTCAAATACGATGCTGTCTTTGGCGATGGGAAAATTGGGATGTTGGGTGCTGATCAGGTCGATGCGGTCGGATACGCCGGGCAGCGCCCACAGAGAGCCGCTTATGGAAGTTTCGATGTACCTGCCCTTGTCTCGATAAAGAAAGGTGTAGCCCTTCATCAGCTCTCTTTTGGGAAAGTGAGAATGGTCGGAATGAACGACGATTCTGCCTTCTGTGTATTGCCATGCTCCGAGCAGCCTGTCCTCCTTGTCCGTGGGTTCGTCCAGCAACTCCAGGGCCTGGTCGGCGTTGCAGGCGAAGACAACCTTGTCGAAAACCATTTTTTCTCCGTCGTTCATCGCCAGGACGACATTTTCTTCCTGTCTCGTGACTGTTCTGATTTTCGAGTCGAAAACGATTCTGTCTCTGAAACCGCAAGACAGGGCGTCTATGTAGCTTTTTGCTCTGTTTTTCGCAAAGCGCACCGAGAACAGGGACTTGGGGGGAAGAAGGTCGCCGTGCACTTTGAGCTTCTCGGCGAAAAAGCTCGCGGGGGCGTCCAGAACGTCGCGGCAGTGCATCGAGGACATCCAGCACAGGCCGCCTATGAGAATCAGTTTTGCCGCTCCGCTGATCCGGGGAATTTTCTTCAAGGCGTTTTCGACTGTCAAGCCCTTCAGTTTGCCGGCATCGAACATCTCCTCCGCTTGTTTCAACCCTGTCAGCAGCCGCAAGAGCTGGTCGATGTTGGACGGCTTGAGTATTTCAAAATTCTGGGAAATCAACCCTCTGACACCGGGCGTCAGGAACAGCCCGTTTTTCGCGTCGAGATGGCAAAAGGCAAGCCCCATCCCGATGTCGAAAGGGTTCATGCCGAAGGGGCTGACAGTTTCGACATTCAATTCCGACAGAAGGCTGAAAAAGTTCTTGTAGGAAAATTTTCCGAAGGCCGCGACCGCGATATCCACGTCCTCGCCGCTTTCTGTAGTCAGCGTGTAGGCATTGCCGCCTATTCGACCGGATTTTTCGAATACCGTTATGTCGTAATCTCTATTGAGTAGATAAGCGGCGGTCAAGCCCGCTATACCGCCGCCGATAATCGCAATTCTTTTGTGTTTTTTATTCATATTTGGCGGCAAGTTTCGGAAACATCTTTTCCAGATCGTCTTCTTCCCAGCTCTCGCCTGCGGGGTCGTCCGGGTAGTCGATATCCGCGAACGGCATCTCTTTGCCCGTGAGTTCTTCATATGCCTCGTAGATGACATACCTGTAGGATTCCAACTCGGCGTCTTCCAAGTCGTCCAGCTCGGCCAGGCTGTCCGGGTTTTTCAATGCGGCTTCGTAAACTTCCCTGCCTTCGGAAATGAGAAAATCGCGAAAATAATCGAATCCGTCGTCGGAGCATCCGCCGTTGATCAGGTAAGCGGCGCCCCACAAATCCCAGCGATAGGCCTCTATCAGTTTTTTATGATAATCGAGGTCGAACCGGCAGATTTCTTCGGGGGGCAATTTCATTAAAAGGCTTTTCAACGTATCCGGCCTGGATTCCCAGTCGTCCCCGGCTTCTTCCTTTGCCCTGCCGACAATTTCCCAGAACGAATAGCCCATCATTTTTCTCCTTTCATACTCTTCACCGCTGTTTTTTTGTTCCCTTCCATGCCGCAAGAGTTTCCGCCACGGCGTCCTGTACTTCGTCCCTGGCTTCCCGCCGCTCGTATCCTTTGGCAAGAAGGGCGTCGTATTGTGTTTCGCGATGGCGAACATGGGCAACCACCGCGAGCTGGACCGCCTGCTCGTCAAGGGCCTTTGCCGATGCCGTCCGCCCGATGCGGTCGCTGTACTTCAAGCATGCGTGTTCGGCGATTTGCCGTTCTCTGCCGGCGGGCGCACGGGGGAACAGTTCCCGAACACGCTGCGCGAATTGCCGGACATACTCGCGGTCCAGGATGGCGCGCCGGGCCGCCTCGCGAATGCGCCTTCTTTCCCGGCTTTCGGCATCGGCGAGGCACTCGCGTTCCGCCCTTTCGACGGCCTCCGGTTCCACGAGGAGTCCCTGGCGCTCGTAGCGTTTGCGCGCCCGGCTCCATTTCAACACCACCGTCCAGAGGGTGGAATATTTCTTGGAACGCCGCGTCAGGGCCGCATCGCCCGACGGAAGAAATTCCAAGTGGTCCAGGTCGGCGCACGAAAGACAGAGGGCGCCGCGATCTTTCACGAGCGTGATCCAGGCCTTTCGTCCGAGGTGTTCCTGGCACTCTTCGCAGACTGAGTCTCGGTTCGATATAAAAACTTTAAGTTCCGTTGTTTTTTTCATGAGCGATAGTTTGCCGTTTCGGTCCCTGAGTGTCAACCATTTTCAGCCGCTCTTTCTACTTGTTCTGGAAGGCGGCTTTTCCGTTTCCTCCTCGAACCGGCTCCTGAGAATCAGGTTGAGGGTTCCGTCCGTCAGTCCCCGAAACCGGATGTCCGAATTGCCTTTTCGATTCATTCCGGCGACAGGGTCAGGACTTGTTTGCTTCCACCGGATAAAGGGGGACGGATCGGCGTCGAGATCGGTCAATTGCACATAGCCGATCCGTTCCCCCAAGTCGTCGTCGATGCGTTCGACGAGGGCGCCAGGGGCGCCCGAGCGAACCACAAGCAGGTTCTCGGGAAAATTATCGACAAGGTGGACCGGAACGTTGACGGTCGCACCCGGCATGCATGGAGTTAAATGGTTGTCGCTGCCGCGGTTGCCTGCGCCTTTGCGCATCTAGTACGGTCTCCCTCCGCCCCTGCGATTGGCCCAGCCGCCGCCACCGCTGCCGCCGCTGCGGTTGATCCAGACCGAGCCCGCCTGCGCGCTCGAACCGACGCTGGCTGCCACGACGCCCGCAAACACGGCTTTCGACCACTTTTTCAATCCGATCAGAAAGTCTCTCCTGCTGATCCCGTCTTCCTTCTTGCTGTCGGACATGAATCCCCCACTTGTCTATTCGCAGCTAATGTTGGAAATGTGACGCTGGACGAACTTCCAGGCGCCGTCCTGCTTGACGATCACGCTGGACCAGTTCAATGGAAACTCGTTGAGTTCGTTTTTAAAGTACGAACGAATCATGGTCATTCCCGTAGCCCACAGGACATCTCCTTGCATGTCTGCTTTGAACCAGGTGACGGTGTAAGCCCTGCGGATACAACCGATCCGTTCAGTTCACGGATCGCGTCTTAGTTCGGTCCGTTCAAAACGAACGTAGCCTGTTATGATTTAAGAGCGACTTCGATCATCTTTTTGTTGATTAAAAAATCCCAGATGGTATAGCATTGCCGAGAAAACGGGCTTGCAGTGTGTTTTTTCCGAGTTTGCCCGTATTTCTTTGAATTCCTTTGAACAAGGATAATAACGTTTTACCAGAGCCTTTTACGAGGATCCATGAAAGTTTTGTTGATGTCCATGCCCGATGTCGCGCCGCTGATCATACACGAGGCGGCGATTCACATGCCCAACCTGGGCGTCGCCAGCGTTGCCGCCAATATCGATGCTCAGCACGAAGTGCACACTGTGGACCTGATCCGAAAGCGGAGGAACGTGAAACAGTATGTGACCCGCACCCTGAAAAAACTCCGGCCCGACCTCGTCGGCCTGTCATCCATGACCTGGCAGTATGAAACCTGCGTGAAAATCATCCGCCTGGCAAAACGGGTCCTGCCAGAGGCGAAAATCGTCATAGGCGGATATCACCCTACGTTGATGTACGAACAGATCGCGCAGTCGCCCGAAAGCTCCCTGATCGATTTTATCGTTCGCGGGGAGGGAGAAGAGGCTTGCCGCCGTCTTGTCAACGCCTTGGACGACGGCCGGGACTCTCTGTCCGACATCCCCTCCCTGTCCTATCGGAAAAACGGGGCCTTTGTGCACAACAAGCCCGCCGAGCTGGCGGACCTGTCCAAAATCAAACGGCCTGTCCGGGACCGCCGCAGGCTTACCTGGGGCTATCATCTCATGACCGACAAGATCGAAGTCATGGAAACCTCCAGGGGCTGCACCCGATCTTGCAATTTTTGCAGCATCCGCCACATGTACGGCAAAAACTTCAGAACCTTTCCCATCGAGCGCGTCATACAGGATCTGGATGAAATCTATTATCGCAAGAAAACCCGCTGGGTGTTCGTTTCCGACGACAACATCGTGCTGGATACAAAACGGCTCATGGCGTTGTGCGAGGCGATCATCCAAAGAAATTACAAGGGGCTGACCATGGTGATCCAGGCCGATTGCGTCACCATTTCCCGCAACGAAGCTTTGGTCGCGAAAATGGCCAGGGCCGGAATGAACTCCGTATTTCTGGGAATCGAAAATGTTTCGAAAAAAAACCTGAAAGCCGCCGGCAAGGGAGACATCGTGGAGGCCTCCCGAAAAGCCGTGGCCCTATGCCGCAAATACGGCATCATGGTCGTCGGCGGCCTGGTCGTCGGCTTTCCCGACGACGACGAGCAGAGCATCGTGGAAAACTTCCAGTTTTTAAACGAACTCGACGTCGATGTCCCATACTGCCAGCTGCTGAATCCCTACCCCAAGACCGCCATCCGAAAAGACTTGCTCGATGCCAACCTGATCCAGAACCGGTTCGACTACAAATGGTACAACGGACTCTGGGCCAACGTCCGCACCCGCCGCCTGAGCGCCGAACAGCTCCAATACTACTACTGGTACCACAAGCAGAATATCCTGGGCTGGCTGACTCCCAGAGAAGATCTGATGCGCGGCGGAAAAATCTGGGCCGCTCTCACCGACTATGTCTTCCAGCCCATGTCCCAGTACTTTTTCGACCGCAAGATCAGAAAACTCGGGTGGAAAGGCTGGTATCGGGAGGACGTCGCCTATTTGAAGGGAATCAATCGGTTCGAGGGGCTGGATGACGATGCGTGATTTTTTCCAACGTCAACGCAGCCAGTTCCTCTTTGGTGATGTATGGCCCCTGTGCTCTTTCCACCCCGCGACCTCGGTCGCAAAGAAGGTCGCCTCTGCCGACAAGGTTTTGACCGCCAGATTCGCCCAAGACGATGCCTGAGTCCACGGAGCTGTTGACGCGAAGGCATACTTTCAAAGGCAAGTTGGACTTGATCAGCCCTGTCACAACCGCTCGTTCGGGTCTTTGGGTCGATAGGACCAGATGCACGCCAGCCGCTCTTCCTTTGGCGGCGATACGAGCGACAAGGGCTTCGAATGCTTTCTTTTCGGACCCGCCCGTCAATATCAAATCGGCGAATTCGTCGAAAACCAACACCTGGAAAGGAATGTCTTGGCGGCCGTCGGCGAAGCGCTCGCCAAGCTTTTCGTACCCTTCCTCGCTCAGTTGGCGATAACGTCGATCCATTTCGGCCGCCGCGTTTTCCAACGATTGGATCGCCTCGCTCAAGTCCGTGACGATGGGGCCGGTCAAAAAACTCGACTCTTTCAAGGGGCCGAAAGTGAGAATTTTGGGATCGATCAGCGTGATCCTTAGCGTGTCGGGACTGTTGTTTCGTATCAAAGTGGCGACAAGGCTTTTGAGGAACTCGCTTTTTCCGCTTCCCGTGCCTCCCGCGACAAGCGCGTGGCAAGTGTTGGGATCGGCGAAATCCGACACGAGAAGCCGGTTGTCCACGTCCAGACCGATGGGAATGACCATGTTCCCTCGACGGGTTTTCATTTTTTCGTCCTTGACGACATCGCGCCAATAGACGACATCGGGCTTGGCTTTCGGCAAATCGACGACCACCGAACCTTTTTCGACGCCGATCACCGGCGGTCTTTCCAATTCCAAGGCCACTTGCAAATCTTCGGACCGGTTCGCCAGCGACACGATCTTGACGCCGGGGGACGGTTTCAAACGAAAACGAACCACTTGCGGAGCTTCTTTCCAATCGAGCACTTCCACCTTCAAACGGAAGCTGTCGTAGCACTCCACGATCTTTTTCCCCGACATTTCGAACTCGTTTTCGCCCAGGGCCGAAGCAGTTTCTTTGTCGAAAGGCGATTCTCGTGTTTCCGTGATTTCGCCGACCGCCAAATCGCGCAGCACAGGCAGAACCAATTCGTCGAACAACGACTGGAGTTCGGCGCATTCGATTGGGACGGCGTGGAGTTTGGGTTCGTAATATTCCAGCAATCCATTGAAGTCCAACCCAGGCTTTTTCGATTTCAGCAAAGCGCAATAAATGGCCAACTGCATCATGTCCTGCTTGAGGCTGTCGCCTTTGGCGAGCTTGTAATCGACGATGACCAATCCTCGTCTGGCCTCTTTTCTGACTGCGTCCACCCGGCCGCCGACGTAGATGTCTTCGTCGCCGAAGCGAAAGCGGACATCGTCCGCGCTAAATTCGCTTACAACGAAAAGGTCGTTCCACTCCCGGAAGTCTCGCTTTTCCGCTCGCAA
The DNA here is from genome assembly GCA_963674505.2 of Desulfobacterales bacterium. GTDB lineage: Bacteria > Desulfobacterota > Desulfobacteria > Desulfobacterales > SKZT01. The sequence goes on along the minus strand of CAXXIG010000001.1, from coordinate 1,065,408 downwards.
ATCGGCCAGATTCCCGCAAAAGTTTCTGAGACATTCCTTCAGGTGCAGCACGGAGGGCAGGGGCGACGACGCCAGCAGCGAATCGATTTCCGTCGAAGCGAAACAATCCCACATCTGTTCCCACAATTGGTCGCCAGAGGCGAGTGCTTCGGTTTTTTTCCCTGTGTCTCCGCCGTTTGCCGCCAGCCATTTGACGAACTGGTCGGCCAGTTTGTGGAACAAAACGCCGTGAACGACGGTCGCGCGCGGGGTCGCCGGGGCGAACGGGGCGGGATTTTCCCCCCCGATCCACTTGGCGCGCCAAGCGGAATCGAATATAGCGCACTTGAGCTGGGTCGCGTTGATCGTTTTTACAGCCATTTCAACACCGTCATGTTGGGTGCGTGATATTGTTTGATCTCTTCGATTGCGTCGATGCCCGCCCGGACTATGGATTCTTCCGGCCAAGCGTCTTGGATCGTGGAGAACAAGTCCGAAAAGGCCATGAATTTTTCCGTGTTCACAATGCTCTTTATGGTTTCGATCAATTCGACAGGAGGTTCGCCAGGGGGAGTCGGAGGCGAGACGCGAGGTTCGCCCGTCGATTTTCCTGTAAGCAATTCCCAGACATCCGAAAGCTCCTTCTGGATGAAGGAAAGCGTTTCGTCGGCGGAGTAGGATATGTCTCCGGATACCGCTTCGCAGAAAACATCCCGGGCCGCGTAGGCGCGGCAAATCGTATCGTAGTCCAATTCGAGGATATGCAGGAAGCTCTTCTTCGCCTGGTTCAGCTTGCCGGATATTTTCCAGTTGCCCGAAGGTATCTCGCAAAGTTCTCGCGTTCTGGGAAATACGCTCTGCGCCCCCTCGGCGCCGTTGAAATGCCTCTCCGCCTCCTGCGCGATGGCTCCCCATCGCTTCCAGTGATTGCCGTCCTCGAAACCGAAATATCGAACTTCTCCGTCTTTTTCCCATCGAACCGCCAGATATGGCTTTTGTCCCTTGTAAGGTGCGACCTTCAAACCGTCCAACCCGATTGCGGCTTCTTCCACGAGCCAACGCAATGCGTCCCTGTCGAACACTTGTCTGCGCTTCTCAGATTTGATCCTCTCAACCGTAGTCTCATAGTAGCTTTTCAAATCACTATAGGAAACGTCACCATGGACATCGTTCCATCTTTTAAAACAGCTTTTCAGAAAGTGCCGGATTCCCTGTTTCGGGGTCTCGAAAAACAGATCATCCAGCCATCCGCCGGACAGCATTTTATCCAATTCATCGGGGCCGAATCCCCAAAAGGACAACCGATTATCGATCATTTTTTCGCCCTGCTCCTTGTTTATGCCTTCCAGCTGAACAGGGGGGCCAAGACAAGCGGATTGAGCCGCTTGCCAGTTGACTGCGATTTTTTCCCACGGTTCCAAGTTGGCCGTTACCACGGTCATGTGGTTGCTGAAATCTTTGGTCAGCATTTGGATCACGAGTGCGAATGTTTCTCCCAGCGGGCGGGAAAGATATCGTTCCGTTTCATCGAAGCAAAACACGAAAGGCCGGACTGGCCGCATCAGGCCGCACAGGTCTTCGAGTCGTTTACGGCAATTGTCGTTCACTTCCAGAGCGCTGGCATCGTAGCGAATCAAATCGTTCCGTCGAATTCCAATCCTTTTGGCTTCATCCAAATCGATGCTTCCGCCTTTCAGCCAATCCTCGCAACCCTGGAACAACGAGCTTTCCGGTTCGTAGGCCAAGATGAACAGGACATTCATCCAGCTATCGATGCTGGAATTGAGCTGGATGTTCAACGAGCGCAAAATGGAGGCCATTCTGGGTATATGCCTCTTCATCTTGACGTACTGCCCGCTGGCGCGCAATCCTTCCACCGACTGGCACTGCAACGCGGTTACGATTCTTTCGGGGTTCGCGTCTTTCGGGCTGTTTTGGATCGCTTGGATTGTCAAATCCACGACGATTCCGTGGGCGATGGTCTCCAGCTGGCTCGGGCCGGACCTCTCCGCCTTCGAATCCAGAACCCTGTCGGGAAATTTCAGTTCCTGTACCGCTCGCAGCAAGATCGATTTCCAGCAAGAATCCGGGTCTTGAAATGGCAGCACGTAGAGCAATGTCGCCCGGGTGTTCAATTCTCCGAACAATCGACCCAGCAAATGAGACTTGCCGTATCCAGCCTGGGAGGAAACAACGAAAACCGAATGGTCGAGACGTTTCTCGTCGTCGTTCAGCAAGACTTCGAATTCGTCCACGATTTCGGACAGTTGGGAATCGTTGAGTCCCGGAACCGGGACCTCGATTTCGCGGGGCTTTTTGACGATGTCGCTGCAAAACGGGTTGATTTGCATGGCATCCTCCTATTCGAAACGGACCAGAAGATAGGGAGTCCCGTCGATGTATATAGCTCCGGAACGGTCCTCATCGGATGAAAGGGACCAGTCCCCAATGCTGAGAACAGCCTTTCCCTTCCGGCTTTGGGACCTCAAAAACCGCGCCAGGTCTTCCATGGTCACCCCGGCTTCTTTTCGCAATCGAGCGATATGGACGTCGAAAAAGCCGAATCGGGATTCATCGACCAGCTTTTTGTAAGCTCGCAACACTTTCTCATCGACATCGGAAGCGTCTCTATCGGCGGGCTCGTCTTTTTCGCCAACCGTTCCGGCTTTGCCATCGGCCGAAACGACTACCGGAATACGATCTACATGGACATAGTAAAACGTTCGCGACGCTTTCAGCTTTACGAGGAGCTGTTCTTGCAGCAGCAACCGCAAGGCCTCTCCGAAATGCGATTTGATTTTTCCCTTCAAGTCCTCTTCCAGCTTGGACTTCGGCAAAAGCTCCACGTTGCTTGATCTGGCGGTCCGTAGAATGTGATCGTAAGCCTCCTCCAATGGCTTGTCGTGAACGGCCAAAACCCATCTGTGGCGGCTTGTCGTGCCTAAATTCGAGATCTCCCCCGCTTTTGCCAGCGCCATCAAGGCCTTTTCCTTTTTCGTTTTCGCCTTGATCCCCAGCTGACTCTTGTTTAGTCCCGCTTTTCCCGCCTTCTCCAGGTCGTCGAGTATTTCGGACTTGAAATCGTCCTCGGTTTTGCTGGCCACTGCATGTCTCCTTTGCCCGGTTTAAAAAAAGCGTTTCGGTAAGAAAAAACATGTTTCACCATCTCGATTTTGGGTATATGCCAAATTAAGCAGGCTGTGTCAACGGTTTTGGCGTCGATTGGATTCCATGGGGCTGCTCGGTTCGAACAGGTTGGATCGACTCGGCTATTCCATGGAACGCGAAAAAAAACGCAATCTTCCCGAATCGGTTCAGACGGATTGTACATGCGCACCAGAAGCTCCCAAAAGGCTTGGCTCTAACATCGGCCCATTCAAAGACCATTGTCCCCATAACCGTCATTCCGGGCACAGCGGTATACAACCCGGATGCCGGCGGGACCCGATGGATTCCGATTTTGTCTGGCATCATAAAACAGGAAACATAGCGTAGACCCGGAATCCAGGTGGCCGATGTAAATACCAAACTCCTCCCAAAAAAGGCTCGAAAGCCGCTGGTCCGCCCGCGAACTTGCGCAGCCTCTTGACGAATACACGCTCGTTCGCACCCTTTCCGGAACAATTCCTTTGACAATGATCGGAATCCTGTCCTATAAATTGGTCGATGAATCATTCGAAAGATTTAAACGCTCGGAAAGGACTATTTTGAAATTCAATTCACTCGATTCCATTGCCAGATCGGACACCTTGAACGGGATATGTCCGTATTTCACGATGTTTCCCCTTTCCGTGCCATACAAGCAACTCGAAGGAATGGATTCAGGCGGTTGGGCATTGGATCCTTTTTGCGGTCGCGGTACCACGAATTACGCGGCCCGTCTGCTCGGCATACCTTCCATGGGCGTAGACAGCAGCCCTATAGCGACGGCGATCGCACAGGGCAAGATGGTGGATGTTTCTCCCGAGGCCGTTGTCGAGGCATGCAGAGATTTATTGAAAATCGATGCCAGCGTCGAATTGCCCCGGGGACGATTCTGGGAGCTTTGCTATCATCCGGCTACCTTGAAAAAAATCGTGGCTTTGAGAAACGCTTTGCTGGAGGATTGCCAATCCCCGGAAAAAAAGGCCCTTCGGGCGTTGATGCTGGGGATACTCCACGGTCCCAGAAATAAAGGGCTTCCCAGCTATCTGTCGAATCAGATGCCGAGGACATATGCCGCGAAACCGAACTATGCCGTACGTTTCTGGACCGAAAAAGGACTCGACCCTGTTGAAGTCGATGTTGTCGATTTGGTGAGCAGAAAGGCAAAATACTACTTTGGGGATAAAAAGCCGAGCGTTTTATCCGAGGTGATTTGCGGAGACAGCAGATTTCTCGACTTTTCGTCTTTCGGGTGCCGATTCGCAAAGGTGGTAACATCGCCGCCGTATTACGGAATGCGAACATACATTCCCGACCAATGGCTTCGATACTGGTTTCTCGGCGGTCCGGAAAAGGTGGTTTACAGCTTTGAAAAGCAGATGGCCCATTCTTCGCCGTCCAAATACGCGGAACAACTTGCCGCCGTTTGGAAGAACATAACGCGGGCGTGTTTGCCCGGCGCGAAATTCATGATACGCTTCGGCGGCATTAGCGACCGGAAGGCGAACCCCAAGGAGATAATGCTCGCGTCTTTGCGGAAAACGAATGGGTTGTTGCGCCTTCTTACTTTGCGTTCCGCAGGGCTTTCGTCGAAAGGCAAGCGACAAGCCGAACAATTCAAGAGAAAACTGGGAAAACCAGTGGAAGAATTCGATTTTTACGCTCGAGCAGAGGGATGACATGGCAAAGGAAAACTCTGTAAGCGATGCGGAGGACAATGGCAACGGACTTCTTCCGGGCGAAAAAATCGGGTTGAAGGATCCGGATTCGACGGCAACTGTTGGTACCCGTCGTCTTTCTCCTTGATCAACTGAAAAATGAGAAATCCTCGCTTCGCGTTTTATAACATATTACGTAGATTTCGCTTTTGGGAAAATAGCAGTTGACACATGTCCCTTTTGCGCGATACTTTATCGCTTACATTTTAACGGGAAAGGTCCGAAAAGCGATTATTCAAGGACTTGATTCATCGGGCACGAAAGGATTTCCATTGATTAAGGATTGGATGAGCGTTTCATTTGACTTGACAACCCCTGCTTTCATCGGCGGCCCGGAGACGCGGAAGACCGATGAATTCATGCCTTTGCGGCCCGGAAGCGTCAGGGGCGTGTTGCGCTACTGGTTTCGGGCCGCAGTCGCGCCGAAGCTCGACTGGCGCGACTGGAAAAAGGCGACGGAATCGTTGAAAAAGATCGAAACGGAGATTTTCGGTTCTACGGAAAACGCATCTGCGCTCATGGTTCTTCCGCCGAAAAGAAAAGACGTCGAACCGCTGGCGCGGAGTTATCCGCCGCCGGATAGAAGCCAAAGTCGGGGGTTGCGCTATTTGGGCTACGGCTTGTTCGAAGGGCGCGGTGACAATCCGAAAGCGTTGTTTCCGCCGGGCATGCGCGACCCCGTCCTGACATTGCGCTTTGCTTTGCGCGGGAAAGCCATCGAAGGGCTGGACGAGGTTTTCGCCGCTACGGTGTGGCTGTGGGCGAACCTCGGCGGCTTGGGAGCGCGTTCTAGGCGGGGCTGGGGAGGGCTGTCCCTGCGGGAGGTTTCCGGCGAAACAAGCTTCCCCTTCGATTTGAACCGTCCGGCCAGCCGAGAGGACTTGCTTAAACGGCTGGAAGCGGGGCTTCGAACGGCGAACGACTGCTTCGACCGGTTCCTGGACCGGCATTGGCGTCGCATCCGCTCCGAAAAACACGATTCTTCCATCCCGGTGCGAACCTTCGCCGGCATCGGCTCCTTAAAAGAACCGCCCCATGTCCTGCCCGCCGATTTTCCGTCCTGGGAGGAGGCGCTCGAAACGGCGGGAAGGCTTTTCCAGGATTATCGATCCACTCTCGAACGCAAAAAAGCCGGATTGCCCCCCTTGCCCGATTACTTCGAGGTCAAGCGGCTAATCCAGAACAACGCCGCGCCGAAAACCGTGGACCGTGCCTCGTTCGGATTGCCCCTGCCTTTTTATTTCCGGTCCCTCGGCGGCAAGCGCGCCACGTTCAAGCCGCGCGACGGCGACAGAATGCCGTCGCCCCTTTTGTTCCGGGTCTTCCCGCTGTCAACAAAGCGCGTCGCCGTGGTGCTTATCAATCTGATCCAACAGGCAGGCAAGTCCGTCTTTCTCGGCCAGGACCTGATCGAGCAAAGGCGGAAACGGACGATCGCATCTCCGGACGGCCGCATCATTGAACATTTCGTGGCCTGGGCGTACAACGAGGTGAAGCGGTCTCCGCAAGCAAAAACAGGGAGGTGGTGATGTCGGAAAAACAAGACCGGGCCGTTTATCTTCAGGCGCTCGCCCTGCTGGTCCCATCGCCTTTCGAAATTGTCGATATGGAAGGCGAGAAGCTCCGCTCGGAACGGACATTGGAGCGGCTGAAGGACTGCGGCTTTCCTTTCGAATGCACGCAAGAAGAAAAGACGCTTCTAAAACGGTGCCGCCAGGATGCCTACCACGCCCATGTCATGCTTCCCCCGGAAGCGACCCAAAAGGCGGACCGCGTGCCAGCCGGTTCCTACTTCGCGGTGACCAACCCTCTCGATTGCACCCCCGGCCCCTATTGCCGCGTCGAAAAGGGAACCATCATTACGGAACCGGCAAGTTCGAAATCCGGGGAGGACGGCGGCACGCTTTCGATCCAAAAAAGCCACGAAGCGCTTCTGGAAAAGCTCCCGAACCGGCAGGAAGATTCGCAAGAATGGTATGAAGAGCTATGGAAAAGGACCCGCCAGTGGTTCGACCCCGAAACCGCGAAATTTGCCGACGGTCCGGGCGAGTATCCAGCGATTTCTCCGTACAAGGTGCCGGGCAGCATGTTTTTTCCCGACCACTCGGCGTGGAACCATCGCAATATAGCGGCGGCCCTGGCGGGCGTGCGGGCGAACGGAGGAAGGCCCGCCCTTCTATACCTTCACGTGGGACCGGTGCAGGGGTTCGTCAAGGCCTCTCGCCGCACCCACGACCTTTGGGTTTCCAGCTTCTCGGTGGCTTTCCTGACTTTCCAGGCCGCATGGAAGGTCGCCCAATTGGCCGGTCCCAGCGCCCTCGTCTATCCCGATCTCGCGGCGCTTCCCCTGGCGTGGTCGAAAAGGGGCTGGGATTTCAAGATCGACGAGAATGAAAGGGACTCTTTTAAAGGACGCCTGACCAGACCTTGCATGCCCAACCGCTTTGTCGCCGTGGTGGACAGGGCAAGGGCGGAGGAATTGGCACGCGCCGCTTCGAAAGCCGTTGAGGAATCGTTTAAGGATATGGCGAACTCCGTATGGGACGCACTTAGGGACCCAATCGAAAAGGCCTCGGCAAAATACCTGGAAGATGCCGCCAGAAAAAAGGAAATCGTAGAAAATCCTCGCGAGCTGTTTGATCGACAAATCAATGATTTCGTCGAGTTCGACGCAGTAGCCCAACCCTGGCCCGAAACCCGAGAATCGATGCTCGAAGCCTTTCGGGTCCTTGCGCCGGATTTCGAGGGCTTTTCCTCCAAAGCCCCGAAAGACCAGACCGGAGACGGATACGGGCAGCTCTTCAATTTGACCCATCGCCTGCTTTCCGCCCATCGGAAAACAGTGTTCCCCGAACCGTTGCAAGGAGCCTTCAGGCCCAAGTGCGTACAGTGCGGCGAGCGTGAACAAATCGGTCCAATCGATAAAAAACCCAAATTGAAGGAATTCTGGTCCCTGCTGAGCAAAAACATTCAAAGCGGAGGAGAACAGGTCGAAAAAAATACACGGCGCCTGTCGCTTCAGATCAAAGAGGGAGAAGGGCTGTGCGGCGTGTGCCTGACCAAGCGTTTCGCACCCGAACATTTCTTCGGAAGCTCCAAGGCAAAACTCGGCCTCAAATGGGGAACAAAAGACAAAGTAAACGACCGCCACCTCCTGCGTTTTCCGTCTGTCGCCAGTGTGGCGTCCTCTCCCTGGCGCAGGCTCTTGGGAAGGCACATGCACGAGCCCGCCGTCGGGCAATGGCTGCGGAAAATCGACGAGCTTCACGACAAGCACGGAATGGATTGGGACCCGCCCCGCAACGAACTTCCCGGGCTAGGGAGGCTGGGCTCGGAAGATCTTCGCCTCAAGTTCGACGGCACCTGGTTCTACGGGCGTTCCTACGATTTGAAAACCGTCTGGAACGACCATTATGGCCAGCTGCCACCAAAGGGTGAATCCCTGAAAAAAGTCGAGGTAAAACTAGAGGAGGCACGCAAGTGGTTTCTTCGCGCCCAGGAAATTGTCGGGGCGAAGCCGTCGCCATACTACGCCGTGCTGGTCATGGACGGTGACAATATGGGGGATTGGCTGACGGGTAGGCATAAGGACACGCCGACTGTGGCCGATGCCTACCGGGGATTGTTGCTCCCGGAAGAACGCAAAGATGGGAAGATGTGGGAATGGAAGGACCTCCCCAGGCCACTGTTTCCGGCTTTGCACGCGGAACTGTCGATACGTCTGGGCGGCCTGGCGGTGAAGGAGATACCGCGCCTCGTCGAAAACGTCTACCTCGGCCGCCTGGTCTATTCCGGCGGAGACGACGTGTTGGCCCTGCTGCCGGTCCACACGGCGTTGCCCTGCGCCTGGGCGATCTACCGGGCATTGCGGCGCTCCGAGTATTTGGGAAGCAAGGTGACCGCCAGCGCGGGAATCGCGATGTGCCATTTTTTGGAACCGCTTTCGAGGGCCATTGAGGAGGCGCGGCGGGCGGAGAAGACCGCAAAGGATGCAGGCCGCGACCGATTCTCCCTGAAAGTCATGAAGAGATCGGGTGCCCCGCTGACCCTGACGCTTCCGTGGACGCTCCCAACGACGTCGAAAGAAGGCAGGCTGCTCACGGCGGAAGAACTGCTGGCCCTTGCCAAGCCTGTTGGCGGCCCCGATCTCACAGGAGATGAAAAACAGCCTCTGAAAAGCCCCAATATCGCCTACCGACTGGAAAGGGAAGCAAGAATTCTGGAGCCCGGCGGCGGTGCCGACCGGACGACCATCAGGGCCGCAAAAGCCGCTTTCAAAAGCCGCTTGGCCTGCCTATTAGGACAAAGAAGTCGCTTCCTCGACGCTCTGGTCGAATACGGATACAGTTTTATCGAAATCGTCGATATTTTGCTGATCGTACGCTTTTTGCTTCGCGAAGAAAAGGGAATCGAAGCATGGTCGCTGCTCCGGGAACTCGAAGGCAAGGAGGAGGAGCCATGAAAAACCGAATCACGTTATTCTTCCAGCCCGAAGATGTTCTGCTTTTCCGGGACGCCCGCCCTTTCGACATGGGCCAACACGTGCTGGCCAGAAGCGTATTCCCCCAGCCGACGGTATTCCGGGGGGCTGTCCGCACGGCGCTTTTCCGGCAGCTCGGCGCCGATTTCGGGAAAAGAGACGAGCACTTCGGGCTGGAACTGGATTGGGCCAAGGAGGTCTTGGGCGGGAAAAGCGCCCCCGGCCGCTTGACCCTGCGGGGACCTGTCGCAGCGGAATTGATTCGGGACAAGGAAACGAACCAGGAAAAAGCCCGGCCTTTTTTCCATCCCCCGCTGGATTTGGTAGAAACGCGGAATCATGACCGGGATGAAAAAGCCCCCCGGAAAAAGTGGCGAATACTGCGTCCCAGAAAATTCTCGGATCTCGAAGAATCGGTTCGTTTTTCTCGATGGCATCGTTTGCCGAATAACGATTTGGAACTTATTCGGGAAGGGTTGCCCTGGACAGACAGAGTTATCTGCAAAGAAAGCGGGGGCAGGCTGCTGCTGACTGCCGAAGAATCGCGAGCCTATTTGGATGGAGATGCCGATGGACTGCCGCGCAAAACGGAAATGACGAAGGAAGAAAACGTGTTCAAAATCGAGGAACGGGTCGGAATCGGCAGGGACCAGGACACCCGAACGGCAAAGGAGGGGATGTTCTACAAGACCCTCTGCTACAGGTTCCATAGAGACTTGGAAAAATGTTGCGGTTTCGCCGTCGAAGTGGATGTGGCGGAAAGCGTTCGACCAGAAAACCAAGAATTGCTTGCCGCAGAGCTGACAAGACTCGACAGCAGGCTGGTCCCCCTCGGCGGCAAGCGGCATTTCGCTTCGATTCGAGTACTGGAGTCTCCGCTTTTCGATCTGGGACTGGCCGACAGCGAAGAGTATGGCAATGGAAACCGGGTCAAGCTTTGGCTTCAGACCCCGGCGTTGAGCCTGCCCGGCAAGGAGCATCTCCCCAGTGGCTCTCGAATAGCGGGAAAGGTCACCGGCCGTCCCGTTTTCGTGAGCGGGTTCGACCTGGCGAATCGAAGTCCCCGCGAATTGAAGCGTGCGTTGCCGCCGGGAACTGTTGTCTGGCTGGAAGGAATATCGCCCCAAGCGGCTTTGGACGCGTTGATAGGGGCGCACGACGAAAGCGACCGCCGGGCCGGGTACGGCACGGCGCTGGCAGGAAGGTGGTAAAACGGATGACCGATTCGAATCAAAGAAACCAAGGAGCGATGCTGTTTCTGTATGCCGAGACGCCGCTCCACGCCGGAGCCGGCGCCGGCATGGGCGCGATCGACCTGCCTTTGCAGCGGGAACGCATGAGCGGCTTGCCGATAATCCAGGGCTCGGGTCTCAAAGGCGCTTGGCGAGAGGCGTGCCAAGAAGGCTTGGGAGAAGAACTTGCCGGAAAGCTGTTCGGACCGAAACCTCCGGGGGACGAGAACGAAGAGCAGAAAGAATCTGAATCATGGACCGGCGCGGCGGCTTTCCGTGACGCCGGATTGCTGCTGTTGCCATTGAGGACCGTGTTCGGTGGATGGGCCTGGGCCACGTGCCCCATGGTTATCCAACGATTGGCACGGGACATGTCGCTGTTTGGAATCGACATTCCCAGGTGGGCAGGACTGTCGCCTGAAAACGAAGACGCGGCCATTGTGTGCAAAGAGAGCGCAGTGGCGAAAAACAAAGTCCTTTACATTGAGGATGTGGTATACAAGGCAGATACCGATCAACTTGCGGACAGCCTAGCCGCATACCTCCAAGGGGCCTTGCCCGAGCACGAGTCCTACAAATGGTTCAAAGATCGCATTCCCTTTCAGCTTGCGGTCTTGTCCGACGCGGAGTTCCGCTATTTGGCGCAAACCGCCATGGAGGTCAACATCCGGATACGCATGGACCAAAAGACCGGAACGGTGGCAAAGGGAGCGCTCTGGTCCGAGGAGTGTTTTCCGGCCGAGTCGTTACTGTGGACTGTCGTGACCATGACCGATGCCAGAACAAAAAGAGACGGACCGATCTCCAAGGCCCCCGACTTGCTGGACGCGTTTTGCGAGTTTGTCGAAGGCAAAAAGCGCATTCGCCTCGGCGGAGACCTGACGGTTGGGCGCGGGGTCGCGGGCGTCAAAACGGCAAAGGGAGGTAAGGGATGATGGATTCAAACGATTCGCGTTTGAATAGATCGCGTGATCGAGGTCGAAATGTCGCCCTGTGGGCGTGGGAAAGTGTCGAAAAAGCCGCCGGACAGAGTACTTACAAGAGCGAAGACTATATGGCATTGGCCCTGAAGCTGCCGAGCATGTTGCAAGTGTCAGGACTGGGCCAGACACTGGCGTTTCTTGCGGCCAAAGGCGGTTTGGAAGACGTGAATTCTTCGCCGAAAAACGGGCACCGGGCGATTTTTTGCGACATCGACAGTTTCTTGCGTGAGGGTGTTTTTAAAGGCGAGAGGTCCGGGAGAAATACGATGGAGATGGTTCTCGACTGCGAGCCGTCTCGCTATCGCATAGCGCTGCGCGAAGCACAGGAAATGGCCGACTGGCTCAAGCGCTTCGCGCAGGCCAAACTGCAGGAGGAAAAGTAATGGCAGGAAGCGGCAAGCCATATCGTTCTACCCCTCGGGGAGGCAAGAGACAGCCCCCAAAAGGCGGACGGCGCTTTCAGGAGCCGCCGAGCCCGAAAGACTTTCAAAGGCCCCTGCCCAAAGAAATGTACGATTTCGACAAGGTCCCCTTTCGTCCTGGCGACGCGGAACTCCCCGATTTGCTGAACATGGGCCTCTGGCTCGACAAGATGGTCCCTTGGCGGAAACCCGGTTCCGATTTTAAAGACGAGTCTTGGACACTTCAAGCAGAGTACCGCCTGTACGCGCTTGAGCAAATGTTCTGCCGGAGGTGGCATTCGACTGTCGGCAAGCAGGCCTTGGAACGACAACGCCAGTCCGCAAAGGATTGCCCGCACGGCATGGCGGAGCTGGTCGCGGAGGTGGAGGGCCGCTTGCTGATCGACGCGGGTCGAGCCAGCGCCATCGAAACGTCCTTGTCTTTCCACCACACCTGGGGTGTTCCTAAAATCGCTGGCTCTGCGATCAAGGGGCTTGTGCGAATGGTCATGGAGGATGAAGGAGAGAGGCCGGCGACCATCGAACGTCTTCTCGGCCGGGATTCGGACGACCTCGGCGTAGGGGGGGCGCAAGGCGAGCTGCTCTTCTTCGACGCGCTGCCTGCCAACGGAGACTACCGGCTCTCCTTGGATGTTCTGACACCCCACTACCAAGAGTATTATCAGGAACAAGCCCCCAAGCCCCCCGCAGATTGGATGAGCCCGAAACCCTTCACCTTTCTGACGGTCGTGGATACGAGCTTCGTTTTCCATGTCGTCGCCGCTTCCGGAAAGGCCGCAGACGATTTGGAAAAAGTGAAACAGGCATTGCGGGAAGGCCTGGAATTTTACGGCATCGGCGGCAAAAAGTCCGCTGGCTATGGACGGCTGGTCCTAGTTGAGGACCACTGAGAGAGGTGCGAAATGAATGGAAACGGCCATACAGGCGGAAGAATGTTTTTCGAAGGTCCTGATGTCATCCAAGCGGGCCGTTTGCGCGAAACTGCCAAAGTGATCGCCGACTGGGTGCTTCGTCCCCAAAGGTTGGAGCGCGGCCCATGGGTGGTGGGCGTGTACGGCCCTCGAGGTTCGGGAAAGACATCCTTGTTGCTGACGGTATTGGATGAGCTTCGCCAACGAAGGGACAATAGCGGCAGGGACGATATTCGCCTCCCCAAATTCAACGAAAAATCGGGGTCGTTTCCGACAACGCAACTTTTCGGTCCAGCGGATACACGGGACCACGACGACTTGTATTTTCTCCTTTTGGACCATTTGGAAAACCTATACGGGATCAAAAACGACCAGTACAATGATCTCAAAGACACATTCAAGGAGGCTCGCGAACTGGAGGTCCGCCGACGGGATTTTGATCGTGTAATTGAATACGAACAGGAGGTGAGCACGTCTCGTAAACGGATGGTCGAAAATCTTGTCGAGCTTAGAAAAAAGACAGCAACGACGACACGTGACCTGACGAAAGCTTTCAAGAAAATCTGCGCATTATATACGGGCAAGGCCATTGACGAGAAGACGAACGAGACGATAGCAAAGAGGCCGTTTTTGCTTCTGGTGGACGATCTTGACTTGAAGCCCGACCGAGCATTCGAACTGCTCGAACTGCTGCGCCTTTTTTTCGCGCACCCCGGAGCAGTCGTACTGATCGCCGCAGATCCTGATCTTCTTGCGGAGGCCGTTAATCTCTCGTTGAAGAAAAGCGAACTGAACCCGCCGGGCCTCGCCCATGCCCTCATCGCTAAGCTGATCCCGTACCGGTGGCACGTGCCCTCTCCGAGTGACCGCAAAAGGTTCGATAGACTTTGGAACGGGGTCGTAAGAACCCGTTCTTCGGAAGCCGTGAAATCGGAACTTCGGTTTTGGTGGAACGATAGAGCCAGCGTAACGCTTTTCAATCTCGCCGTGGACAGAGGGGTGAATTCAAAGGTCGAGGCTTTGAGAGAACAAAGCGATACAGATCACGAAATAAACAGGTACGAAATAAGAAGAAAGAGCGAGGAAGAAGCTAAGTCGCAATACGGGACATTGGAACTTGCCGCAAAGACATCTTTCGCTCCTTTTTTGCCATCGACCTATCGAGGCTTGAATTCGTTCCATAACCTTCTCGTCGCCTTGCACGAGCAATTCTGGACAGAAGAAAAGCATGAAAGGGCAGATATTGATGATCGCCGCAAATCTGACGCGCTTCACCCCATTTCTTACAGAACGGAAACGAAACGTTTTTTCATCGATCACGGTTTGCCGGACGAGCTTGTCTACCCTTTTCTCAGCGTCGTCGCGTCTGTGGACACGGAGTTCGGGGAACTTGGGCTTTTGCATGAAATCCTGGAAAGGCCTGGGGATGTTCTCGAAGCTTTTGATGCGCTTCTCTATCCTTCGGATGGTTCGGAGCAAATGCAAGCGGGCATTGGATACACGGAAAAAATCAAAGCGATGGAACAAGGCGTGGTTAATTTTTCCCCTTCTTATGTTGTAAGAATTTCAGGAACAAAGGAAGAGTCGGAAAATCTAATCGGCTTGCATGGGATAGGCGATATATCCGATTCGCCTCTGAAGGACAGGTTGCGTCCACCTTGGTTTTCGGGAAGAAGGCTCGGGCGCGTGAAACGCGTTTTAAGGGAGCTGGCCGGGATGTGGGACTGGTGGAAGCAGTCCGCCCTTGGTGCCGAAAGGGTCGAAAACTTTCTCGCAGTGAGTCTGAATACAGACGCGATGGTACGAGCTGAAGAACTATGGTCCGGGTTATTTGCGGAAGAGGAAGTGCTGCATTTGGATCTGAGGAAGTTTTGCGGTGAAGACCGCTCGTCACCCGAAGAGCTGTTGAAAGCACGCGAAAGGGCCAAAGAGTTCATAAAAGCAAGAAACATCAGAGAGATGACAGGCAAAACAGAACTGCTGGCTCGAACACAGCTCCCTCTTGCGTGCTGGCTCGGGTGGTACCTTCGCCATATGCGCCTTGTGACCGCCTACAATGATTTCGCCGGAAGGTTCACCCCGTACGTCGGGCCTTCGGAACCCTTGCAGTACGAAGATCGAGGGCGCTATACGCTTTTGGAACCCGAGAAAACCGAGTCCTCGCGCCGTTCATGGGAACATGCGATTTTGCTGATCGATTTATTGGGAAAAAGCGTTCCGGAGCAACTGAAACAATTTTATCCGACGAAAAGCGGCGAAAGTCTGGATTCGGAAACCGCTTTGGCCGTGCGCATGATACCGAAAAGGAAAGGTTGGAGGCTAAACCCCGAAGATCTCCAAATTGCGCTCGAAGACGTCTACGAATGCATTTCAGGATTGCGCCACCGAAACGAAGTGCAAGAATTCCATATCGGACTTGCCTGTCCGGATGTGTTCGCGTTTTTTTTGGGCCGCGAGCTGAACGCCTTAGGGGACATCCATCTGTACGAATACTACGACGATCCTGAAAGAAAGGGATATCGACATGTATTCCAGCTTGCGGAGTAGATGCCATGTCCGCTTCCGATATGGTTCGTTGGCTGTTTCGCCCATTTAACGAACCGGCCTTTCTGAAGCTTTACATTGAGGAATTCGAAAGCAGTCGGTCGGTGGTAGGTTGCGGACGTCGGCTTTTCGAGGACACCTTCTGGTCGCTGAAGGCGGATAGGGAGCATCCGCCAGATTATCGAAAAGTGGCTTGGGGTAGGATAGAAAAGTGGCTCGAGAACGGAGATATATACGGGCAACAAGCGATGGCGACAGCCTGTTGCCGAGCACTTCTGAACGGTCTGAAAAATGATCTTTCGACTGAAGAGAGAGAGGCCAGAGACGTGCTGGCTAAGTTCTGGCTATCTCCGCTTTTCTTTATGTCGCCGAATGGCAAAAAAGAAAAAAACATCAAAGAAAAAAAATATGTGGAAATCCACGCCCACCTGCGAGGCTCCCTGCCTTTCGCCGAGCTATGGAAAGGCTGGATTAAAAACCAAACCCTTGCCGCCCCTCTATGTACGGACAAATTCACCTTCACAGTCGGAAATTGGCGTTGCACTTATGGCGAAATTGTCGAAACGGCGATAAAAGCGAGGAAGAATTTTCCGGTATTGCCTCCGAACATAGTGGAATCCGAGAACGTATTGATTGCACACATAGCGGAAGAAATCCTACGCCCAGTCGGCGCTTTATCGCGCTGGATCTGTGCGGCGATCATTTACCTGTCGTCGTTTTCAGTTTTGCGCAGAAAATTGCTCTATCAGCGGAGTGAAACAGGCTTGGCCAAGTTCGTGGACGCCTACGACATGTATTCGCATACCCAAAAAGGTCCGAATAGAAATCGCCGAACCAGGGAAATTGACAATGTTGGGGCCATCTTGAGAAGGTTCGAGCAAGATGGCGCAACAGCTGTGGAACTCCGCCCCACCCTAGACTCGAGCCGGTCAAAACTCCGGCGAAAACTCGCAGATATCATTTCGGCATATTTCGACTATCTGTTGAAAAGCGACCAGCCTGTCGCCATGGGCCTGGTTATGTCTCTATTCAAGCAAGAAGCTCTGAAAAAGGATTACGACGGAGCGGATTCCGCGACTTGGGACCTCCAGGCGGAAGCTTGGCTGCAACAGATCGAAACGCTGATCTCCATAGTGGAGGAAAATCCCCTCCTTCGCTATTTCGTAGTCGGCGTCGATGCCGCCGGCCAGGAACGGGGCTGCCCTCCTCGCGCGTTCAAAGACTCTTTTGATTTGGTACGGGCCTACAACAGCGACCATGGTCTTAACCATGAAATCCCCGGCAGAAGAATCGATACATATCGGTTGCGGAAAAATTTGAACGATAAAATCGACGAGCTAAGGCGAAAAGGCCAATATGAGGGTCGTGATCTCGACCCACCAGAATTGTTCGAACTGCTTGACGAGGACTGGGATTGTCCCGAGGCCCGACTGGGCATGACATTCCATGTGGGAGAGGACTTCGTAGATCCAATGACCGGACTGCGACAAATACACGAGGCATGCACGACGTTCGACCTGCGAGAGGGCGACCGCCTGGGCCATTGCATCGCTGCATCGCTGAAAAAAGACGAACTGGTTCGCCTATTGAATCGCCGGGGAGAATCGCCGAGCGAACCCGACGTGGAGGTCGTCGAGAAAGACCGGAAATGGCGGATTTTCAAAGCCCGAGGGACACATTTTCTGGACTTGGCCTGGGAAAGCGAGGTCGCCAATGAAGCGGACAGCAGACTGATTCGGTCGTTTTTGGCCGAACTCGCGACGCGCTCGTTCCGGGTCCCTGCGGCCATAGGACAGATGGCGATGGATCTCAGGCGAAATGGACCTTTCGTACGTTTGGGCTTGAGGGGCCATCGTTACAAAAGCCCGTCCGATCTGGACGCCCGCGACCGGGAATGGGTAGAACTGGACGAGCATTGGCTCGAACGCTTCGAAAACCTCAGACAGAAGGTCGTGGCGGAACTGATCGTGCGGGGAGTCACTGTGGAGTCGTGCCCGACCTCGAACGTGGTCGTGGCAGGGCTTTCGCGCCCTCCCATCGCAACGTTTCTCGCCGAACCCGGCCTTTGTTGCGCCCTGGCCACGGACGATCCCGGACTTTTCGGCGCGTGGCCTATGGACGAATTTGAATTCGTGAAAAGAGAGGTGAAGGACGAAAGTCTTGTTGAAAGAGCTTTGCGAGAATCCCGAATGGCCGCGTTCGTGCATACTCTTATTTAGTACGCATTATCGTAAGAAACGTGTATGTTTGAGATCTATGGTCTGGCTGCTTTGCGATGATCGATGGATTTGCAGATAAAGGGTAATTCGTTGTTTGTCCATGTGGCGGTGGAACGATTTGTCCGAACCATCGCTGATTGCGGCGAACCGATTTGGGACTTAACCGGCGGGAATCGCATTATGAAAACATCTTTGTTTATGTCTCTTGTCTCAAAAGGCGAGGACAGCACCACCCAGTTCAAGGAAAACATCCACAGCCCGGAACAGATCGCCCGGGAAATGGTCGCGTTTTCCAACAGCGCGGGCGGACAAATTTTGATCGGCGTTTCGGACAGCGGGGAAATCAAGGGCTTGGGCGGCGAGGATATCAACAGGATTAACCAAATGATATCCAATGCGGCCTCCCAGCATGTCAGGCCGTCGATTCATCCGAAAACCGAGATTGTCGAATACGAAAGCAGGAAGGTGATCGTGCTTACCGTCTTGTGCGGCACCAACAGGCCGTATTGCACGAACAAAGGAATCTATCTGACCAAATCGGGCGCGGACAAAAGGCAGATCTCCAGCGACGAAATGCGCCGTCTGTTTCAGGAATCGGGGCAATTGCGGGCCGATGAAACGACCTTTCCGAATGCCGATTGGGACGACATCGATTCCGATTTGTTCTTTGAGTTCTTCGGACAAAAATACAAGGAGCATATCTCGGACAAGGCCATGGTTCCACGATTGTTCGAGAATTTGAACCTGGCTTCCGATGGCAAATTCAACCTGTCCGGAATATTGCTTTTTGGAAGAAACGTGTCCAAGTACTTTCCATTGAACCAGTTGATTTGCGTTTCGTTTTTCGGCGACGACATTGCGGGGACGCAGTACAGGGACAGCGAAAATATCGAGGGCAATGTTCGCAAGCTTTTCAAAGAAGGCATGGCATTCATATCCCGGAACCTGAAAAAGGTCCAGAACGGCCGGAGCGTGAACACTGTCGGAGAGCCGGAAGTTCCTCTGATTGTTTTCGAAGAACTGCTCGTCAACGCCCTGATTCACAGGGACTATTTCATCAGCGGCAACATTCGCATTCTGATTTTCGACGACCGGATAGAAATCGCAAGCCCCGGAAAGCTGCCCGACAGCCTTACGGTGGAAAAGATCAAAAGGGGCGTTTCGATCAAACGCAATCAGACCCTGGCTTCGTTCGCCTTCGACGTGTTGAATTTCAGGGGGATAGGAAGCGGCATTTTGCGCGCGCTGAGCATTTATCCCGATATTTCGTTCGTCAACGACGTGGACATCGAGCAATTCACTGCCGTGGTTCGTCGGACCGCACAGGCATGATAAAAAAGTCGGTGGCGCTTGACAAGTAGTGATTACAGGCCACGAAAGGATACGAAAAGCGGGCTTGGTTCTTATTTCGGCCATACCTCCGCAGAACGCGGACGCGAAGCGTCCTGGTATGCATTCCAACGCGAAGCGTTGGAACGAGGCGACGAGGGCATGGCCGAAATAGAAACCAAGCCCCGAAAAGACACGAAAAAGCCTGTGAATTGTTTCGTGTTCTTTTGTGAAATTTCGTGGCCGAATTCTTGACCGCTACGAGTTGGGCACTGCCTTCGTTTGCGACAGGTCTTTTTGGGGTCAGCCGGTCATCCGCCTGTAAATGGTCGGCAGCAGCGTGGGCAGTTGCTCGACTTTGTCTACGATGATGCATTCGGTCTGGGGCGAGATCATTTTCAGGTAGTCGCTGCCTTTTTTGTCCGAAGTGATGATGAAGGGATGAATGCCTTTGTTTCTGGCTTCCTGGATGGCTTTTTTGGTATCTGCGATGGCATATTCCAGGTTGCCGTACTCGCTGTCGTAGGGACGGCCGTCCGTGAGAACCACCAGGAGCTTCTGGGCCGCCGTCACATCGTCGAGCCGGTGGGCGGCGTGGCGGACGACCGTGCCCATCCGGGTCAGCCCCATAGGTTCCAGGCTTCCCAGGCGGTATCGCACCTTTTCATCGTAAGCCTCGTTGAAATCCTTGACCGTGAACATATCCACGCGAAACCGCCCCTGGGTGCTGAATCCGTAAATGGCATAAGGGTCTCCCAAAGTTTCCAATGCTTCCGACATGACGACCATGGCGTCTTTCTGGATATCGACGACCCGTTGGCCGTTTACCTTCTCGTCGGTCGAACCGCTCAGGTCCACCAGGAAGAATACCGCCACGTCCCGGACCCTTTTGTCCCTGCGGATATAGACATTTTCCGACATGGATGCCCCGGATTGCCGGTCGATCAGCGACTGGACCAGGGCGTCGATATCCAGGGCGTCGCCTGTCGGCTGTGCCTTGTATTTTTTGAAGACTTCCGGTTTCAGCTTCAGGAATTGCTTGCGGATCAGCAAAATGGTCCCTCTCAGCCGTTGGTTTGCCAGGCTGACGAAATCATTGGGCTTTTCTGGCGAGATTCGCTGTCGGACCTGGCACCAGTCGATTTTATAATCGTCGATATTGCAATCCCATTCGTCGTAAAAATAGAACTGAACGCTTTCCTGAAGGGTATCCGCATCTGGAGACATGAATTCGATGTTGTCCAGCATTTCCGCCAACAGCTCCCAAAGCGCATCCTGATCCATGTCGCCGGATGCCATGAGAGACAACAAGAGCGCCTCCACGAGTTCCGGAGAAATATCCTCATAGTGTTGAGCGGCTTTGTCCATCAGTTGGGACAGGGCTTGGTCGGTGTCTTCCAAAAGTCCCTGAAGAATGTCCCCCCACCAGGGTTTGACGGGTAAATCGCCGGTTTCGGAAGGAGGACGATCGGTTTTTAAAAACGGGTCGTTTTCCAGGTGCCGCATTTCCTTTTCGAGTCCCGGCAAAATTCGGATCAATTCCCGGTCGGCCGCTTGGTGAACGGGGTCCGGCATGGCGTCTGCTTTTTCACCTCCGGTCTTCAAGCGCGCCGGTAAAAGCTCCATGAGTACGGCCTGGTGCAGGACCATCAATTTGTAAAGACGCATGCTGCGGGCTGTGTCCGGAAGGAAGATATGCAGGCCGTCCGTTGCGGGCCCGCCTGAAAATCCGCTCGCCCCCCCGAGGCTCTCATTCGACCGAATTTCCACAGTTTTTCCCAGAAATGCCTCGCAGATGATGGACAGGATTTTTTGCTTGTCTTTCAACGCGATGGCGCATATCAGGCCGGTTTCTTCTTGCGCCGCCCTTGATGCCGTTGCCTTGAAGTAGCAGACCAGTTCTTTTTCGGATTGGCAGGCTTCCAGGCCTGCGTCCACCCATTGCGTGGTTTCCGGCTGATCCAATCGCCGGCGCAGACGGGACCCTTGGGCGATAAATCCTGCGGCGGCCGTTTCGGAACGAGCGCATATCCGAAGGGCCTGGGTCAATAAGAACGGCCAGTTCTCCAGGGAAATCCCGCATTTGGGCGCCGATGCCGTTGTCAGGTAGGCGCCGACCACCTTGCTTATGTTCCTAACGCCATCGGTGCGCTTGAAGGCATCGAGTGCTTGTTTTCCCCACGCGATTATTTGGTCCGGATCTTTTGCCTTATCTTCTCCCCGTGCCAGGTTTTCCATGGCGTTCGGGGTGTGTTCGAAAAAGGCGGCCGCCGTGTCTATGTCGTGAAATGCCAGATTCAGGCCCAGTTCCAGCCATTTGGAGATGAAGTGGTCTTCTACGGGAAGAACGCGTATGGCGTTGAAAAAAGGAAGAACCAGGGACCAGTGGGTCCGGCAGACCTTTTTGGCGCCGGAAAAAATGATTTGGGCGTGGTCGAGACGTTCTACGGCAAGAATTTCCAGTTCGGCTTTTTTAAGAAACTTCCCGGATGCGGCCGTCCGAAACCGAGCCACCGACGATTTCAATTCGTCAAAAGTTTTTTGACCGGCAACAGTGGAAAAAACGGTTTGTAGCAAAGGTCCTTTCACGGCCGCATGTCCGGGAAAATGCCGGAAACGATTTCCGAAATGGCTTCCTGGATTTCGATATCGTCGGTCATGGCCCGTGTAACTGCGGCTTCGCAGGCAAAGGCCGGGGTCACTCCGTCGCAGATCAATCGTGCCGCATACACCAGCAGGCGGGTGCTGACCCCTTCTTCCAGGCCGTGCTGCCGCAGGTTTCTGACCATTTTGCCCAGCTTGACCAAATTGCCGGCCGTTGTTTCATCCACTTGGCCTTCTTCCATAATGACCTTCTTTTCCACATCCTCCGGCGGATAGGTGAAATCGATGGCTACGAAACGCTGCCGCGTGGAATGCTTTAAATCCTTCAGCACGCTCTGGTATCCGGGGTTGTACGACATCACGATCAGGAAATCGGGGTGGGCTTCCAAAAGCAGGCCCCGTTTTTCCTGGGGCAGAATGCGCCGGTTGTCCGTGAGCGGATGGATCACTACCGTGGTGTCTTTTCTGGCTTCCACGGCTTCGTCCAGATAGCAGATAGCGCCGTGCTTGACGGCCAGGCTCAATGGACCGTCCTGCCAGACGGTCTGATTGTCCTTGAGCAGATATCTGCCCACAAGATCCGAAGCGGTCAGATCTTCATGGCAGGCAATGGTCACCAGCGGGCGGGAAAGTCGCCATGCCATGTATTCTAAGAATCGGGTCTTGCCGCACCCGGTGGGGCCTTTCAGCAGCACGGGCAGTTTCAGACGGTAGGCGGATTCGAAAAGCGCCTCCTAGGCGCCGGTGGGAAGGTAGAAGGGTTTCTCGGCGATGCGGTAATCTTCGATTCTGATACCGTTTACCGATCTGCTTGATTTCGTTTCCGATGCGTATTTCTGCAAAAAATCCTCCGCGATTGCAAGTTCCTCGGTATTTGATTTTCGTCAGGCTTTTTTATCGCGCCCCTTTTTCGGCGGATACAGTGAATCATAGACACGAAGAGCTTGGTTTTAACTTCGGCCGGTTTTCATCCAACAGTTTCGATCATCGCCTGGATTCCGGGTCTAAAGCAAGCTTCGCCCGGGATGACGGTGTTTGATGACCGACGTTATAACCAAACCCAACGGTAAAGATGAAAAACATATTCCTGGTTTATCCAATATGCAAGATTTTAACAGGTTTTCGGCTCTTTCGTTCCTGCGGTTCGCGCAAGCGCGAGCAAGAAAATACCGCCGCATTGCATCCGTATGGGGCGATCCCCTGACTGATAAGAAACCAAGGCTGCTCCAAGCCAGGGGCGCAGGACGTTTTCGGGTGCCCCGGATATGCTCCATAACCGGGCTTGAAAATAGAAATATCGCATTCTTCGTCCCAAACGGCGAGAGCCCTGAACGAATATACGAATTCCGGAGGGAAATGAAATTCGCCATTGTGATCGGTCAAGGTTTCGATTGCATCCGCAAAGCTCGAACTGCCGCCTGCAACAGTATGGATCATCGTGTGAAAGCCTATCACTCGATGATCAAGTTTTTTTCGACATTCCCCCAGAAAGCTTCGAATCCATACGCTTCTGCGGATCTCATGGATTCCGGGTCTACGCTACACTGCGCCCGAAATGACGGTCGCCTCGTTCCGGTCGGCGGAAAAAACTTGATCACCGAGTATCAAAACCACCAGCTGGCAAATTCGGGCTATGGGCCGAAAACATACGCATACTCTTCATCCTCCAGTTTCTTTAGCATGGTCATTTTATCGCTGGTTATTCCCCCAGGGCTCCATATGTTCATGAGGTTTTCTTCTCTTTCCTGGCGAGTCGCCAGCCTGGGAAGATGGAAGGTGATGTATTCTTTTTCGGGGATGACCATTGAATTCTGCAAGTTTGGCGTACAAAAAACCTTGGGGTGCATCGGATATGCCCCGTAACTAGGCTTGAAAATCGAAACCTCGCAATCATCTTCCCAAACCGCAAACGCCTGGAACGAATATACGAATTCCAGAGGCAACTGAAATTCGCCATTCTCGTCGGTTAGGATTTCGACCGCGTCCGCAAAGCTCCAGACCATACCTCCAACGGAAGGCGACTTCGTATAAAATCCAATCAAAACAACCGCCCCTCTGATCGGTTGGCCGGTTTCGGCATCGGCAACCTTGCCGGAAAACGGACCGTAAAAACGGCAGAAGGTGCAACATATCACTAACACCGCCCATAAAATAAAAATCCGGAATAATTTTTTGTCCATTTGGAGAGCCTTTTATTGATAACCTGAACCTCTTGATTCAAGCCCATTGAATTCGCTTTTTTCGGAATTGCGACTAAGGCGTGGACTGCTCCCTGTAGGCCTCTACGATATTGATAAACCTCACTTGCATGTTTTGTTCGTGCTGGACGGTTGAAGGCTGGTCCAGACTGTGAAGGTATTGGTTCATGTCGATCAGCCGCAGATAGCAGGGCGTGGCGACGGTCATCCCCCGACTCTGGAACGCGTCGAATATGTTCACAAGATAGTTTTTCCCCTCCTTGAAAATATAATAGGCCTCGTCGTATTCGATCAGATCGACCTGCTGGTCGTCCATGGTGATTTGAAGCGCCGGATAGGAGGCCGGAGGCTGGCCGGCGGGAGCGAATTCGAAAACAAGGCCGAGGTACTGGTAGTGGCTCTTGTATCCCGGAATGGCCGGGGGCTTATGGTTTATCGACATTTTCTCGATTTTAAACTGCAGATAGGTGTCCGGGGTGATCGGGATTCCGTACGGGCTGTTCGGGTCCGCCTCCTGGTACTGCGAACCATGGTCGATGAGCCAGAGAAACGATTCGTTCCTTCTTCGCCTGTCGTCGCCGATAAATCGAATGTTGCGCTTCGAGAGGAAAATATCGCCGATGATCGAGTTGTCCGTGAAACCGTTTTCGTAGTTGTCCGCGTCCGTGGAATGAAACCAGGGATGCTTTCCACGCTTCCCCTTGTACCAGTCTTCGACGAATTTGATCTTTCCCGGAAGAAAATACTTGCCGACCACCGCGCCCTCCTCTTTGCCCAGCTTGCCATGGAAAGCCAGCATGCATCTCGCGGAGTTGAAAAGGTCGAGAGGAATGGGCTCCTGGAGACTGAACAGCAAGGCCGTCTCCTGTCCGTACTGCAATACGTCGCTCGGGACGTCGTCCGAGCGGGCGAACATGTCGTCGCTGCCGTCGGAATTTCCGCAATAGGGCGTGTAGCCCACCGAAATCGCGAAATTGCCGTCCGACATGGTCTCCTCGGTGGGCGTGACGTTTTTGACGACAAGCAGGAAGGCCTGCACGGATTCGTCCTGAATCACCGGCACGGCGACGGAGACCTGCATTTCGCCTCGGAAGAAATAGTCGAGCAGGGCGGCGGAATATCCCACTGCGCGAGGGAGGAGCTTTTCAGCATACTCGGCGAAGCATTCTTTGTCCAGCATCAATGCGTGTTTCAGCACTTTTTGATTTGTTCCGTGAAGATGGACGAACCAATATCTGGCCGCCACCAGATGATCGATTGGGTCACCAGCTTTTTTGCCGAAATATATCCTTTTATCAATTTGAAAATCATCTGCAGTTACTGTTTCTAAATTCTGCCAGCTAAAATTATCGTAGCCAGTTTCTGCGAGCGCAGGATGTTGATAACACTCTATTGTATCTTCGGTGAGAAAATTCGCATTGGTGTATTCGGCAAGGCCAATTGTATTGTTGGACCCGTCCGGCATGGCTGAACCGACAATGTATTCGTCATGGTCCCATAGGGCCGAAATCGGAGATGGCGCCTCAGTATCCTGGACTGCCATGTCGAAAATGGCCTTATCGACACTGAAAGCTCCGAATGATTTTATGATACCCGGATTGTTCTCTACCCAATCTTCATATGGTTTGTTAAATGGATGCGGATCGTTTCTCACATGGGCTGGAACAGCGGCGTCTGAAATCAAATGCATCAGTTGGCCGAGAGAACGAAAAGTCATAGCGTAATTTTTCTCGGATCCTTCCAGCAAAGCATTTTGATAGTATTGTCTGGCCAATTGCCACGTATACTCGTTTGCCAAAACATTCGGGCTGTCGGGTTCGGGTGCTTGCGCCCAATAGATCATTGATTCGAAAAAACTATCAAAGTCTGAGTCGATCAAGTTTTTTGTCGGATCAAATCCCGCCTCCGCCCAATTTTTCAATGGATCGTGAAAGTGTCTAAAGCAACGTTTCTTTGGCTCGTCTTCTTCGAAGCCTCCAAGAGCTATCCATTGGGAGACATTCTTGTTCTCAAATTTTTTTTCTTTTCCATTTTTAAATCCTAAAGAGTTTTTCAATACTTTGTCCACCTTTGATTCGTCTAAGGCCGTTCTGTTAATTGAAGGATGTGTGTCTGTGTTATCATATGCATATGTATGCAGGTAAAATGGGGCAAGATATGCAAGAAGCAAAAATATGCATGACTTAACAATAGGTTTCATCTCAACCATCTCCTTTGCAATTCGCTTTTCACCTTATGGGCCATATAAATATTTATACTCTTCATTTTCCATTTCTAATAGCTTCATCATTTTGTCATCAGTAGCTCCTACGGGCATTCGGATGCAAGACAGATTCTCTTTTCTCTCATCTAAAGTCAGTAGTTTTGGAAGGTAGAAGGTGATGTGATTGTTTTCGGGAATGATCAATGAATTTGGCAAATTAGGCACGCGAAATGTTTTCGGGTGCAACGGATAAGCTCCATAACCTGGTTTGAAAATTGAAATACGGGATTTTTTATCCCAAACGGCAAGAGACCTGAACGAAAACACAAATTTCGTAGGCAACCGAAATTCTCCATTGCTATCGGTGAGGGTTTCGGCAGTATCTGCAAAGCTCCCGCTCCATCCACCCACAGTATACGCCTTAGTATAAAAAGCTATCAAAACCACCGCTCCCTTGATCGGCTCTCCGGTTTCCGCATCGACCACCTTTCCCATAAACGGTCCATACATATGGCAGATTGTAAAACTTACAAATGTTATCGCCAATGCTAATAATGCCCAAAACAGTTTTTTATTTAACATATTATTATCCTTTTTTCGAAAACGGAGCAAGCTTGCCTGCCGTCCGAATCTGTGTCAGTATTTTTCAATCAGCCACACGCCATTCGCTCCTTGCCTGAAATATATGTAATAGGTGATTGTGACAACTTCGCCTTCGATGTCGTGGTCCTGTCTAATCCGGTATTTGGCGGTCCCGTCCGTATAGCATATCCAGGAAATTTCCCGCATCTGAGAGACGAGCGTCGGCAGATTTGCACCCAAAGCATTATAAATGGCTGAATATCCTTCATGGCTACTTTCGTGGTGGTAGCGCAGGGCGGCGTCGATATCCCCCGCAATCAAAGCCGCTTTCATGCCGTCCCATTTGGCTTTCAGCAGCGTATCGAGTTGCTCTCCGGATATGATCGCTATGGCGACCGAATCGCTAAATATGGCCGCCTCTCCATCGGCGACCTCCGCCGTGAAAAAATAAAGCCCTTCGCCGTTCAATTCCACGGGATATTCGTTTTCCTCGGAACTATCGCCGAAAACGACCTCCGCCGGGCCGGAGCATGCTATCGACGGCGTCAAATGATTCAGGGGGCCGTTTACAAGCAATCTGGTTTCGAGCGAATCCGCGCCCGAGTCGTCGATGGAAGACAGGCTGATGTAATCTTCCGGCATTTCCATGAAAACGGAAACGGTTTCTTCCTGGATGTCTCCGTCGGCGTCGGCGGCCTTGGCGGTTATATCGTTCCAGCCTTCCTCCAGCGGAACGTGGTTCGCGGCGAACTGGTTGCCGCAGATCAAGGCGGCCCTGCCGTTGACGGAGATCCCTTTCTCGCGACCGGTGTTGTTGGAGAAAATTCCGCGAACCAGCACGTCCGGATGCCTGATCGTGTCGCCATCCGCGGGATACTGGATTTGCAAGCCGTTTGCCGGTGTCACCCTCACGGTCGCCGACTCGGTCGAAACCCCTCCGGGACCGACGGCGGTCAGTTTGTAGACGGTGTCGGCTTCCGGGAACACCGCGTTCGAACCGGAAAGGGGAACCGTGCCGATTCCCCGGTCGATGGAGGCTTCTTCGGCATTGGTCGTGTTCCATGTCAATGTCGCCGATTCCCCGTTTTCGATTTCCGAGGGATCTGCGGAGAATGAAATCGTCGGCTTCGGCGGTCGAACCGCGATGGTCGCATGCGACGAGGCGTCGCCGCCGGAACCTGTCGCCGTTATTGTGTAGGCGGTGGTTTGAATCGGAGAAACCGTTACGCTTCCGTTCTGCTCCACGGTCCCGATTTCAGGACCGATGGCCAGTGTTTCGGCGTATTCGGAGGTCCAGGAGAGGGTGGCGGATTCTCCCTCTTCGATTTCCGAGGGTTCTGCTGAAAACGAGACTTCGGGAGGCGGATCGACCGCGGTTATTACAACGCTCGCCGTGGCCGTGCCGGTTTCGTTGGAGGCCGTGGCCGTGTAGGCGGTGGTCTCGGCCGGACGGACGACGAGGCTGCCGGTCGGCGGGGCCTCGCCGATTCCGTTGTCCAGGACGACCGAATCGACATCGGACGAAGTCCAGGACAGGAGCGTCGAGTCTCCCCGGACGATGGATTCAGGGGTCGCCGATAAGGTCACGGTCGGTTCGGCCGACGGGTCGATCGCCGTGACGGTGGCGGCGTCGGCGATCGACATTCCGTCTCTTGTGGCCGTGATGGTGTAGGTGGCGGTTTCAGAGGGGCATATCGCGAGGGAACCCGTCGCGGGGACGGTCCCGATGTCCGGATCGATACGCACCTCGTCTGCGCCCCGGGACGTCCATGACAATGTGGCGGATTCTTCTCCTCCGGTTTGAACGTACGGCGGATCGACGGAGATGCGGACGAAAAAGAGCGGGTATATGTAGGCCGAACCGGAGTAGCTTCCGTTGTCGTCGTCGGAGGGCGCGCCCACGATGGCGTGCCCGCCGTCCAGATCGATGGAGTCGCCGAAGCGGTCGGCGGCCTGGCCGTCGCCGGGAGTCAGTTTCGCGAATGCGCCGGAGGACGTAGGATCTTCGGGCTGAACCTCGCCTTCTCCGCCTTCTCCTTCGCCGGGGTCCGCGGCTTCCGGCGCCGTCCATTGCGGTCCGTCGCGCTCGAAAAGGTAGACCGCTCCGACATCGTTCCAGACGTCCGGTTCGGCTGCCGCGGCCGTGGCGCCGCGGATGGAAACGGATTCTCCGAAACTGTATCCGGCCCCCGCCGCCCCGGAGCTTATTTTAACCTGCTCCTCCCAGGCGGCGTCGTTATAGTGGAAAAAGAAGGCCGAGGCTTCGACGCCGCACTCCGCGTCGCCGTTGTTTCCGACAACTGCGTAGTCGCCGCTGATGGACACGGACGAGCCGAACCTTCCCCATTCCAACGCGTAGGCGGGAACCAGCCGCGCCTCGCGGACCCAGGCGGATTCGGCCAGCCGGAAGACAAAGGCGGCGCCTGCGGCGTTGGAGACGTACGGGGAACCCGCGATCAGGCGGTCCCCGTCGATGGATACGGACACGCCGAAGCTGCCTCCGAAAGCGCCCTCGTCCCCGGTCAGCTTCGCCGGGTCGCCCCAGGACGCTCCCTGCCGTTGAAAAACGTAGGCCGCTCCGGCTCCCTGCTCGTGGCCGGGCGCGCCCGCGACCAGGAAGTCGCCGTCGATGGATACGCACTGGCCGAACGCGCCCCAGGCCGGGCAGTCCGGGGGGACCAGGCGGGCCTGCAGGTTCCACGTCGAGCCTTCCCTCGCAAATACGTACACGGCGCCCTTGTATTCGTTTCCGTACGGATCGCCTGCGGCCAGCGTGTCTCCGCTGATGGACACGCATTCGCCGAATTGCTCCGCCGGGTAGACGTCGCCGAGGGAAATTCTCGCCTGCTCGACCCAGGTTGCCCCTTGTCGGTGGAAGACATATACGGCGCCGCCTTCGCCGGTGTCGGGCGCGCCCGCGACGGCGTAGTCTCCGTCGATGGAAACCGCGCTGCCGAAGTGGTCGTTGGCTTCGCCGTCGCCGGCCAGCAGCTTGACTTCGTCCGCGACCGAATGATCGACGACCACCGCGCCGCCATAGGCCGAGACCGGCGGATGCTCGCCGTCGTCGATAATCGCGTACACGTAGTAGGTCCCGTCCGGGATTTCCGACGTGTCCCAAAGATAGAAATCATCCGGACCGTCCGGCGTTTCGTCGATTCCCGCTTCGATCAAGACGCCGTCCTCGCCCGCGTCGTTGATGTCGTAGAAAAGGGAAATGGTCGCGTCGCTGTCCGGGTCCCGGTCGGTCCACTGGATGGCGTAGCTTTCGTTTGCGAAGTCGTCCAGGCCGTCGGGCTCGACCACGGATATCGAGGGGGGATTGACCACGACCAGTTCGGCCTGCGCCGACGCCGTCCCGCCCCTTCCGGAAGCCGCTATCGTATACGTCGTGGTGACTGTCGGCCGCACTTCGGCCGATCCTTCCGGCTCGACCGGGCCTGCGGAGGGCTCGACAAACTGCTCCGCGGCATGATCGACTCTCCATGTCAAGGTGGCCGGCCGGCCTTCCTCGACGGAGCCGGGTTCAACCGATATCTCGGCTTTGGGCGCCATGCAGGTCACGGTGACGCTTTCCGAAACCCTGCCTCCGGGTCCTTCGGCGGAAAGAACGTAAGTGGTTGTTTGTTCCGGATCGACGGTCGTTTCGCCTTGCGGCGGCACTTGGCCGACGCCTTGGTCGATGGCGCGGTCGTCCGCGTTTCGGACGGTCCAGGACAGGGTCGCCGTCTGGCCTTCGTCGAGGATTTCCGGGGTGGCGGAGAAATCTATTTCGGGCGGGACGAAGGCCACGGTGGCGTAGTCTTTCGCGATTCCGCCCGGACCTGCGGCGATGATGGCGTAGGTGGTGGTTCGCATCGGGCTGACCGCGATGCTCCCGCCCGGCTCGACCTCTCCGATCCCCTGATCGACAAAGCAGGTGTCGGCGTTGGAGAAGACCCATGTCAGGGTCGAGGTCTGGCCGACTTCCTGCAGGAGTTCGGGACCCGCCTGGATCGAAGCCGTCGGCTTTACATAGGTCGCCGCGGCCGTTCTTGTCGTCGTGCCTCCCGGGCCCGCGGCCGAGAGCGTGTATTCGGTGTTTCGACCCGGAGCGACTTCGATGCTTCCGTTTGCGGGAACCTGTCCTATGTCAGGCTCGATGGAGCAGGATTCGGCCCCGTTGGAAGTCCACGCCAGGGTCGCCCGCTCCCCGATTTTCAGCGTCGCCGGACTCGCGGCGAACGTGGCGTCCGGCCGACGATACACCAGGGTGACCGACCTCGTTTGCGTACCGAATTCGTCGGCCGCCGTCAGCGTGTATGTGGCCGGCAATTTCTCGGGGGCCACTCCCATCGAGCCGGAACAGGCGACTTCGCCGATTCCTTGATCGAAAGCGCACGCGTCGAAGCAGGTCGTGTCCCAGACGAGGCTCGTGCTTTCGCCGGGAAGCAAGGCGTAGGTCGTCGCCCCCAGGCTCATGGTTCGAGGGTTACGGACCGTGACCGAGTCGGAGGCCCCCGCGCAGGAAAGGGTGTACGAAGCCGGTTCTTCGAGCGGCGTAACTTCCGCCGAGCCGGTCGTCGGAACGGGGCCCACGGACGGCGAAATGGAACAGTCTTCGACTCCGCCGGTCGTCCAGCTCAGGACGACCGGCTTGCCGGGGGCCCATCCGCAGTCTGCGGAAGCCTTCAGGTCCGCGCGGGGGACGCATTCCGACACGTCGGCGGTTTTAAAGCATTCCCCCGCACCGTTGGAGCAGGAGAGCGTGTAGGTCGCGGGCAGTTCGGAGGGCGTCGCCGTCAAGGATCCCTCGACTCCGACGCTTCCGATTTCCGGCTCGATTCGGCACTCGACCGCCCTGTCGCTGCTCCAGTTCAGCTCGGCGCTCCCGCCGGACAAGCTTGCGCAGGTGGCGGAAAACCGGGAGATGCGAGGAGGCCGGGGAACCGTCGCCGTCGCCCGCCCGGCATCGTTGGAGGCTGCGATGGCGAAGGGTATCGGTTCGACGGGCGAGGGCAGGTTCATGCTTCCTTGCGCCGGCACGGGGCCGATCCCCCGGTCTATGGCTATGGAGTCGGCCCTTTCGGTCCGCCATGCCAGCGTGATTTCCCCTCCTGGATTCATGCCGGACAGCGGCTCGATGGAAAACTCGACGGCGGGCATGTAGGATACGTTTAGCGTGAAAAATTGAGAGTCCTCGCCGCATCGGCCGTCGGACACCCGGACTTCGACGTCGTGCCGTCCGCCCTG
Organism: Desulfobacterales bacterium; assembly: GCA_963674505.2. GTDB lineage: Bacteria > Desulfobacterota > Desulfobacteria > Desulfobacterales > SKZT01. The sequence goes on along the minus strand of CAXXIG010000001.1, from coordinate 1,033,628 downwards.
GTCGCTTCGCGGCGTCCATTCCAGCAAACCCGAGGAAGGGTCCAGGACCATGCCGTCGGGGCCGGAGACAATGCCGTAGACAAGAAGGTCCAGGTCCGGATCTTCGGCCTCCATTTGATAGACGTAGCGCGTCCCGCAGACTGCGGCCGGGAGAGGAGAGGAAACGATTTCGGGGAAATCTATTCGTCCCGGATGGGCCTGGCATGTGATTTTATCCACCGGAACCACTGTCCCGTCGCCTCCGTCGAGGTTGAACACGTGCCATACGGTCCCGGCTTCGTCCGGCACGCGAAAGGTTCGCGGCGGATCGCCGGAGCCGAAATACACGGCCGCCTCCGCGCCGGATTCCGCCAGGGCGCGGCTGGTCGAGGAATTGCGGTTTTCGAAGTCGTGGACGTAGAACCGGTAGGTCCCGGTCGCTGTTTCGGATATGGTCGCGGTTTCGGGGCCGTAGGACCGCGTGTCGTCGAGGTCCAGGGACGCCCCCGGTATCGTTTTGTTCCAATAGAAGCAATGGTGGCGGCAGCCTTCGGGGTTGGGCGCGGTCAGGTGCGCCTCCAGGTCGGCGGGATGTTCCCCCCAGGTCAGCACGATTCGAATCTCTCCGGGCGCCAAAATGGGCGAAATCGCGATGTCCCGGCGAATCGAAGAATCCCCGGACGCAAGGTCGATTTCGCTTTCCGCCGCGACGTATTGCGCCATCGATGCGACAAGGACGTATTCTCCCGGCCCCGGGGCCGGAAAAAGGAACCCGCCGCCGACGTCCGAAACGGTCTGCCCGACGACCGCGCCCGGCGAGCCGTTTTCGCTTTCGCGCAAAACGACCTCGGCCCCGGCGAGAAAGGCGCCCGTCCCGGCATCCACGACTTTTCCGAAAACGCCGTCCGACTGCGGAGAAGACGCGCATGCCGATATTTGCGAAAGCGCCAGGTTGTTTTCCCTGTCGGCTTCGGACAAAAGGCGCGAGCCCGTTCCGTCGTCGTCCGCCGTCGCGTAGATTGACACCGCTTCGGCAAAAGGCCCGGTCCACGCGAACGATACGTCCTGGAAAGCTCCGGGCCGGAGTTCTCTCGAAGTCTCCGTCGTTCCGATAAGCGTTCCTCCGTCGCCCGGCTCTCCGGCATGGAAGGCCACCGGAACGCCTGCGGCGACGAGCGCGTCTCCCGCGTTGCCGATGCGAACTGCCAGCGTCGCCAGGTCCGGGCAGGCGGAATCGTCGATTTCGAGCCGCGACGCGCTCAAATCGACTCCGACAGCCCGCAGAGACGTTGCGTTGTTGCCTTCGTCCGATTCTTCGACATCGTTCTCGCTGTCCGCGACAGCGTGAATCGGGCTGTCGCGGAAAAGAAGCCCCCCTGCGAATTCGACGGCGACATCCATCGCCTCGCCGCTCCCCGGCCCCGAGGAGACCGTCTCCTCGCCCAGGACATTGTCCGCAGTCCCGTCGAAGGCGCCGTCGGCGTCGATGTCCTCGAAAACGACGATTCGCCAGGGCTTGCCAGCATCGAGGCTTCCGTTGTTCGCCACGGTCGCCGTCGCCTTTCCCGCCACCTTCAAGGATTCGTCGAAATCCGAGGAAAAGGAGACCGCAAGCCGAACGGGCTCCAGATCCGCCGCCGCCAGCAGTTCCACTTTGACGGTCGCGACGGCCTCGTCTTCTCCGTCTTGGGCCAGTACGGCGATGGTATTGCGTCCGGGAGACAGCTTCAGGCCTTGCGCCGAAAAACTGCCGCCCGCCGCATCCGCGGCGACCCCGTTCACGAAGACAGCCGCTTCCGGGCGGCTCACGGTCCCGGCTACTTCCACGAGGCCGGTTTCGAACCGCTCCCCTTCGACGGGGCTCGATATTTCCAGCCGAAGAGGGACCTCGTCGATCTGCATATACGGCCCGCAGACGGCGACGTTTTCCAGTTCGAATATCGCGGAAGAATCGCAGACCAGAGCGGGCGCCGGGCCGCCCCCTCCGTGGAGGCTGACTCCCGAGAGCCTGATCGTCACGGGCAGGCCGCCGTCGCGGGACGCGGACAGGACCGTTTTTTCCGGATCCGCGGCGGCGACCACGGTATCGCCGCTGTTTCCGCTTTCGCCAAGGATTTCGATGCTTTTGTCAACGACGAGGTTTTCCACATAGACGCCTTTTTCGAGAACCACGGCGTCGCCCGAGTCCGCGTCGTCCAAGGCCGTCTGGATGCGCGAATATCCGCTCTGTCCGTCTACGGAGACGACATGCGTACTCCCGTCGACGCTCCGAATCGAAACGTCCGAAAAAGACGCGTCCGACGGGAGGATATGGAGGCATAGCAAAATATGGAGCAAAAAAAGAATGGAACAAATACGCTGGTGAAAAGTCGATCGCTTCCGTCCGCCATTGCGCGCAGATTTACAATCCATGGGACAAGTCCTTTCGTAGAGCAGGAGCAGCAAAAGATTGGTTTTCGAGTTAAGAGCGAAAACAGGACGTCAAAACCGAGTCGTACTTGGAACTTCAATCGAGCCTTTCTGAAATCCGAACATAAAAACAAACCGGTTGTCAAGAAAAAAATCCAAGAATTTTGAAAAACGGCTTCCAGAGAGGATTTGAGGGCCTGCCATGCCACCGGTACCTATTCCCCGCAGCGGGCGACGGGACGTTTGTTCCTGGCTTTCGGGAACCTTCCCCAATTCATCGAATTGTCCGTTTTTTTTTCAAGAGTCGGCGAAATTACTACGAGAAATATCTCTGCCCATCGTGGAAATTCGACTCGTTTTTCAGCGGAAATCCAAAAATCCAAAGGAATCTCAGTTTTTCGGTTTTTTCGTTCCTACGTTTCGCGCAGGTACGAAAATGGAGATATCGTCGCCTGACGTCCGTATAGCTCGGTCCCCAAAAGAACCGTCTCAGATAACCGGATGCCAAAACGATATTGGAATGGCAACACTTTCCGTCTGTCGGGAAGGTTGTAACGGATTTGGGGCAGCGGCAATGCGTAGGTTGGGTTGAGTGGGTTTCATGTTGGGTTTCGCTTGCTTCCCAGCCATTTCGCGCGCCATCTCTGTTTGTTTGATAGAATTCCGTAGCGAAACCCAACAATTGACGACGCTCAACCCAACCTACATTCCACCCACCACCAAATCCGTTATAATCCAGAGAAATTATCACTACAGCGCAACTTAAATCAAATCAATCTATAGGTTGTGTCATTCAAGACATTTCGATCAATATATGGATGCTTATTCCTTTATGTTGCGCTGTAGTGTTATGAAGGCCCCTGGTCGGGGTGGGTCAGAACGCGGTAGTATTTGTTGACGGCCATGCCGGCGAAAAGGGACGCGCCGGGGCAGGGGACCACGTATTTTTCGCGGAATTGCCGGCCGATGATGTTGAAGAACTGGAGGCAGGCGGAGCATACGCGGGCGGTTTTTGCGATGGAATAGGGGGCTATGCTGCGGGTGCCTGTTTCAGGCGTCTTTGTTTTGCGAGCTTCCGTCTCCGTGTTCGAGGCACTGTCTTCGTGTCGGTCATGTCCTTCGGCTCGGGCGGTTGCTTCAAGGCTGCTGGTTTCTTGTTCGCGGTTTTTGCGAGGTCCCATTTTCGGGTCTGTTGCCGAGCCGTTTTCCGAAAAATACTCGGGGGCGATGAAATTGGCGTGGTTGGCGCAGTGTTCTACGAGCAGTTCTTCGTAGGTGGTGCCTCGGATTCCCATGGTTTTCAGCCATCGGGATTGCGTGGACTTTTCCACGGAGGCGATGTCCAGGAACTCGGAAGGGCAGCGGGTGCGGAAGGCTTGGTTGTCGGCGAGTTTTTTGATGGCGTCCGGGTCTTTCTTGGGGAGGCGTTTGGGTTTGAATTTGGATTTTTCAATGAGAGTTTCCGGGGAGAAGTCCAAGCCGAAGGTTGTCAGCGGGGTTTCGCTGACGAGCAGATAGAGGCCAGCGAATTCCGAGACGGCGTACCAGGAGAGCTGGCGTCGGCACAGGTCGAATCTTGTCCAAGCGTCCGGGGGGACGTAGCCGACGGGGATTTTGGGGGATAGGGGGAGGCAGACGGCTTTTCGGGTTTCCTTAGGGGAAACGCCCTCCGATTCCAGACGGGCCTTCGCCTGGAAAAAATCCTGTTCCGTTAGCCAGTAGGTGTATTTCTTGTACATGATCTATGCTCCGGCGTTTTTTCGATCTGTGCAGTTGGTATCGACGGCAAGATGCAAAATTAGCTGATTATAATGGATTTGGGGGTGAGGCTGAAATGTAGGTTGGGTTGAGCGTCCATAAGTGTTGGGTTTCGCTAATTTTTTCTTTCAAATGTAACTGGAAGGTACTCGATGCAGGAAGCCTGCAAGCGAAACCCAACATGAAAGCACGCTCAACCCAACCTACGCCTGCTCCTCCAAATCCGTTAAAATCAGAAAACTCGCTCATCCCAATAAGGCCGCCGTGGAAGACGGCGCTACCGGGCTATCCGGCTGTGCTCCTCCATGGAAGAAAAACAACCGCACGGGTCGCATTTTTTTCGGGGACCGGTTCCGGCAATGTTCAGGACGTTTCATCGGCTTGGTCGTCATTGTCGTTGCCGTTTTCGTCTTGGCCGTCCTGGTCGTTGTCGTCTTCGTCCTTTTCCTTGCGTTTTTCGCTCTTCTTTTTCTTTTCCTTTTTGGCTGCCAGCCTGGCCTGTCTCGCCTCCTCTTTCTTTCTCTTTTTTTCTTCCGCCTCCTGGGCCGTCTTTTCGGAGACGTCGCATCCCGTTAGGGATTTATTGTTTTCGTTTTCGTCTTGGCCATCCTGGTCGTTGTCGTCTTCGTCCTTCTCCTTGCGTTTTTCGCTCTTCTTTTCCTTTTTGGCTGCCAGTTTGGCCTGTTTCGCTTCCTCTTTTTTCCTCTTTTTTTCTTCCGCCTCCTGTGCGGCCTTTTCGAAGACGTCGTATCCCAGCAGGGATTCGGCCACGTAGGCGGAGAGGTCTTTCATGACCATGCGGGAACCCAGGGCGTTGATGCCGATCTGAAGGCCCTGGTAGCAGAAGGGGCAGCAGGAGACCAGTTCGTCGGCGCCGGTTTCTTCGGCCTCTTGGACCCGGCGCTGGGCCATTTTGTTCTGGATGTCGGGATATCCGGCCTTGAGGCCGCCGCCGGCGCCGCAGCATCTCGAATATTCCCTGTTTCGGGGCATTTCGATCAGTTTCAGGCCGGGGATGGCTTCCATGATGGTGCGCGGGGCCTGGAACCCTCCGGTGGCGCGGCCCAGGTGGCAGGGGTCGTGGTAGGTGACGGTGCGGTCGACGGGGTGGGGGAATTTGAGTTTTCCCTGTTTCAAGAGTCTTGTGAGGTATTCGATGGTGTGTAGGACCTCGAAGTTGAGCTTGGCCACTTTGGGGTAGTCCTGCATGATGGTTTTAAAGCAGCCTGCGCAGGAGCTGATGAGGGTTTCTATCCCTAAGTCGTTGAACTGTTCGATGTTTTCCTTGAAGAGCCGCTTGTGTTCGGGATCGCCCATTCTCAAAAGGACGCTTCCGCAGCATTTTTCATCCTTGCCCAGCACGCCGTAGTCGATGTCCAGGGCTTCCAGGATGTTGATGGTGTTGATGGCCACCTGTTTGACGTTGGCGTCGTAGGAGGCGGTGCATCCCAGAAACAGAAGCACCTTTCCGCCGGTTTTTGAGATGAGCCTGGGCTCGTCTTTAATCAGGTTGTCTTTTTTCGCCCTGCGCGACCATTTGGTGCGTCCGGTCCGGGGCTGCTGCCAGGGGTTGTCGAAGGTTTTCACGCTTTTTCGCAGGGCCTTCTGGGGCTCCAAGGGGCCGTATCCGACGCTGACGATCAATTCCCGCAGGTTTTCCCAGAGGTTGACGGTGTCGATGTGGGCGGGGCAGACGACTTCGCATTGGCCGCATGTGGAACACTCGTAGAGGTTGGCCACGAAGGACTCGATATCCGCGTTGGTCGGCTCTTTGAATTTGAAGAGGGATTTGAGACGGTCTTTGAGGTCGGTGCCGATGAGGTCGCTTTTCAGGATTTTGCCGAGAATTCCGTTCTGCCGCCGGACGATTTTCAGAAAATCGATCACCTTTCTGCGGGGGACGATGTCCTCCTTGGAGTCCTGGTCGTAGACCGGACACCAGGTCAGGCATTCTCCGCAACGGGTGCAGGCCTCCAGTTCGATCAGGCGGACCATGTCCAGCTTGTGGATGGGGATGTCGCGGACCTTTTCGGGGACGCTGGTCTCCTCCGGGGCGGGTTCGGATATTTTTTCTTCTTGCGTGCTCATTTTGAAAACCTTCTTTTTGGATATATTTAGATTCTGAAAACGCTCTTTTTTTTTGTTTTTCGATCATCGCCTGGATTCCGGGTCTCCGCAAGCTCCGCCCGGAATGACGGTATTGGTTGGCCGACGTTATAAACAAAGCCCCTGTTTTTCAAGCAACGGAAGGGAGAAAAAGGGCTACACCCGTTCGCCCCTCTTTACGCCGGCCACCGCTTCGATGAAATAGGTGAGCGGCGTGACAAACATGTGCCTCATTTTTCCAAAGGGCAACCACGCGATGAACAGGGCACCCAGGAGCGCGTGGGTCCACCACAAGATGGCGTAAAAGGACGCCCACCAGGTTTCTCCGAAGAGGGCAAAGAGCCTCGACAGGGGGTAGCCGACGAAGGCGTACCCGGCGATGGACGCGGGGACTCCGGAGACGAGGATTCTTGCGCCCTCGGCCACGAAACCCATGAAGACGAGGCCGCCCAGGAGTAACAGCGCGACTTTGTCTTCGTATTCCGTCGTGACGTGTTCCGGCTGGACGATATAGCGTCTGATGATCGCCCAGAAGATGCCGATCAGGGCGAGCAGTCCCAGGATGTCGTTGGCAAAGGCGGTAAAGGGGGCGTTCTTGTCGATCAAAGCCAGCGCCATGTCGCCGTCAGGATTGACCGTAAAGCTCGCTGCGGTGAACAGGGCCAGGGCGAACCTGAGCAGTATGGCGGTGAAAATCAGGGAATGCAGGGACCAGCGCTCCATGCTTTCCTTCAGGATTCTTCGTTGCAGCACGACATCCAGGATGAAGGTCTTGACAAGCGCGAAGAACTTTTTGGAAAACACGGCTTTCCAGACGGATTCCGATGTCAGGTCGAGTTTTCGGGTGAACGATTCCTGTTCGCCCTGCACGCTTCCGATGAACCAGAACCGAACCGTGAGGATGCCTCCGGCCAGAAATGCCAGCAGGGCGAGCCCGAAGAAGACGCTGCCGATTTTTAAAGGCGAGTAGTGGCACAGGATGCAGATCGCGCTTTTGGACGGCAGTACCGCTGTCGGCGCGCCGACGGTGTTGTCCTTTGCATGGCATTTTTTGCAGCTCTCCTTGTCGGCGGTGTCGGCTTCGGCATGTTCGGCGAGGCTTATCGGCTTGCCGTCGGCGTCCACGCGGGCGAGTTTCACCCGGTAGTCCGACGGGTCCAATTTTACGAATTCCGATTTGAAGTGGCAGGACTGGCATGCGACCCGGAGATGGGGAGCGTTCGCTTCGCCTTCTCCGTGAACCGGGTGGCATTCTATGCACTGCGCTCCGGCCAGGCTTTTGTGCGGGGAGCGCGCGACATCCACATGGCATTGGATGCAGGCTTCGTACTGGTGCCGGGGCTGGTTTTTCGCAAAATCGGCCTCGGTCACCTGCAGAGCGACATCGACCCCGTCCCTTTTGGCGACGCAGGTTTTTTCCTTGTGGCAGTCGTAGCAGAAGGCCTGGGAGGCGACGACGCCCTCGTTGGTGTGGATATTGGGCGTCCGGTGGCAATCCATGCATTCCAAGGTGCCCTCGCCCTGCGGGGGCATTGCGGTTTCGGCCGATGCCGCCGGGGCGTTTTGCGCAGCTTTGGCCGCCTGCGGGGCATCGTGCGCTGCTTCTCCGGTTGCGCCGATGCTGGAATGGGACCATGCCAGAATCATGAAGAGACCGGCGAGAATGGAAACGATGGTTTTGGATTTCATGTAAATAGTTCTCCCTCCTGCGGGTTCCGTGGGGGCCATGGTTCGAAATTTCATTCGAGCGAATCCTGGGCGAGCGTTCTGCGCTCCCATTCCTTGGGGTGATCCTCGGCGAACCGTTTTTCGGAAATGTTCCCGTTGAAAATGGACTTTTCCAAGGGAAAGACTTCCGGGACCAGGTGCGTGTCGGACATGTGGACGAAACCGATGTACATGACCGCGAGCACGGCTTCGTGGAAGTGGAAGTGCTGGGCGATGTTGATTGCGTAGCCGGGAAGAAAGCCCGCGAACAATTCCGGGTGCCACATGATCACGCCGGTGATGCCCATGCTCTGCATGCCCAGCATGACGGCCCAGTAGTCCACCTTCTGCAGATAGCTGTACCGGTCGAACAAAGGCGGTGTGCCGCGTCCGAAAATATATCGGAGGTTTTCGTAGATGTCGGCGAAGTCTTTTTTGGTCGGGACCATGGTGCCCGGCCCCGTGAGACGCCCCTTGAGAACGATCTTGTAGTACACCAGCCACAGGATGTGGACGAGAACTCCGATATAGAAAACAGTGGCGCAGAACCGGTGTATGCCTCCTATGACGGCGACGCCCCCGAACCATCCGGTCAGGACTTGCGCGATCCCGAAGCGGCTGAGTCCGAGGAGAAATCCGGTGACCGCCAGAAGGGTGAATTTGACGATGACCACGATGTGCAGCAGCCGGTGCAGCACATGGAATCGACGATGGTTTTCCGATGCGTTTCGACTGTTTTCCATTATTTTCGTTTCCTCAGTTTTTCGTGGATTTTCCTCAGCAACAGCAGGGAGGAATGGCTGTAAAAGAAGACCAGCAGCGTCACGACGAAAACAAGTGATATCCATCCCAGCATATGGACGACCTTGAGCCCCTTTTGCTTGGTCTCGCTTTTTTCCTGAACATCGGCCGCTGCCGTCGCGTCGTGGATGATCACGTCGGCAAAGGAGGGCGGCGCGTCGAAATGGCACCTGCGGCAGGCGGCCAGGGTGTTTTCCTTTTCCTTCAGGGAGCGGCAGTCGTGGGCACCGTGGCAGTCCGTGCAGAACGCGGCTTTTTCGTAGTCCAGGTTCACGGCCGCCTTGCCGTGGTAGTTGGCGAGGTAGCTTCGCATTTGGTTCGGATGGCAGGTTCCGCAGGTTTCTGCCGCGTTAATGCCGGTCTCGGTTCGGGAAAGGTGCGACGGCGCGTAGTGGGCGGCGTGGCAGTCGCCGCAGACGGGGGCGGGGCCGGTTTCCGAGGCTTTGCCGTCCTTTTTCTCCTTTGCCAGGGCTTCGGCATGCGCGCCCTTGGTGTAGCGTTCGTAGGCTTTTTTATGGCATTTTTCGCAGTTTTTATAGTCGAATGTCCGCTTGGGGTCCTGTTTCAGGTATCCGGGTGCTTCGGGGTCGGGGTGCTTCTTTCCCTCCTCGGTCATGGTGCCGTGGCACTCCTCGCATTTCACGGCGGTGTGGGCCGCGTTGGAAAAGCGGTTCATTTCGACGAACCAGGTCGATGCGGCTGTTCCCGGCGCGGCTTGCGGCGTCGTTTTCGCCCAGGCGCACTGGAATGGGGCCGGGACGAGCATCACTATGCAAAACGCTGCAAATAGCGGGAAAAAAAGGTGCGCAATGGTCGCGGCCGGGGTTTGTTTTTGCTTTGGCCATGGTTTGACCGAACCCGGACGCGAAGCGTCCTGGTAAGCATTCCCACGCGAAGCGTGGGAACGAGACAGACGCGATAGCAGGCGAAAGATTGTCTCGGCCCTTTCGTACCGCATGGTGGATGGTCTAGTTTGCAAGGTTCCCAATTTCTTCTCCCGTTTCCATTGTTGTTTTTCCCGTTACAATGCGGATGGCGGAGGATGCTGTTGGCTTCGTCCGCTTCGCAGAGCGTGCGAAGACATCGCGGTCCTTCGATGCAAAATACAGTTCGAAGAAAAATACGGACAATTTTTGCAGGCTCTGAAACAGCAGAGTCGCCTGTTCAAGCGTGTCCATGCCATCGTCGATATCGTTTTTCATTCCGCGTAGCAGCCGTGCCGCCTGGCGTGCTTCATCTACAAGTCTGCCGCGCGCGTCGGGGGCGATCAGGAGACATCCGCATTTTTCAAGGGGTGCGATCCTTTTCCACATGGCCTCCAGAAACACCCTGATTTTTACCGGATCGTAGGCTTTTTTGCCGATCATCCAGCGCACGGGAACAAACTCCAGGCTGGAGGCCGCGATTCTCGCGTTGCTGAGTTCTCTTTTCAGATCGCGGATCATTTCCTTTGCCGGTTTTCCGGTCAAGTACGCCATGTCGGGTCGAAAGCTGTTGTGATGGCCATTTTCCGATCCGGCTGTTTCCCAAAGAACGGCATTGGCCACAAAGGCGTTGGCCTCGGGATAATGGGGGTGTTCGAGATGGGGGCCGAAAAGGTAGAAACACCCGTCGTCTTTCGGGACACGAATCACCGCCGCTTTTCCGATCAGCGTATTTTCCGCCGTCTCTCTGGGGACGAAAAACGCGGTCTTGTCCGTGAAAGCGGAGTAGACGGCGAGGATGTTTTCCGGATTGTCGTGGGTCATGCCCGGCCCGCCGAAGAGCGGGGCGGCAAATGCCGGGACCCCGGCGAAAGGCGGGCCGCTTTTCGCTTCCAGTTTCACCGCTTCTCTCACGGGATGGAAAACATAGTCGCACCCGTAGGCGGTCCGGTATTTGAAATCGTCGCCGGGTACCTCCGGCAGAATCTTGGTCAGGTTCGTGATTTTGACATCGACGAAGTTGAAAAGGTCCAGCGGTTTCTTGGACGAGTTCATGGGAAGGTAGGCGCCGGCGCAGGAACCCATGTATGTCCCCCCGCTGCGGACAAAGGATAGAAGCCTCGCGGACCCTTCGGCCCCGAGCGCCTCCGCCACGGCGAATGTGTCGCCGCCGGAAACGACCAGCACGTCGAGTCCCGACAGATCGCTTTTCCGGACGATCTGTTCGTCCAAAAACACAAGGTCCCAAAAACCCGGCTTTTCGAACAGGTCCACGAACCACAGCCAGGAGTGGGATGCCCCTTTTCCGGCGTATATGCCGATTCTTGGCGGGCGCAGACGCCGAAAATCGGGATGTCGCCGGGTGGAAAAACGACATCCCGCAGGGCTTATGCCCATGAACAAGGGCGTTCCCTTTTTTACGACGGCGCTTAAGTCCGCGTGGCTGCGATCTGGGGTGATGAAACTCATTCTCTCTTCCAGCCCATGTTTCCGCCGGCAATTGTTTCTTTTTTGCTGGCCGGAGGGTTTCGTAATTGGATGTTAGGTTTGGGCTTGACTTCTATTTCGGCCATGCCCTCGCCGCTCGTTTGCTCGTTCCAACGCTTCGCGTTGGAATGCATACCAGGACGCTTCTCGTCCGCGTTCCGCCAAGGCATGGTCGAAACAAGTACCACAACCCCTTAGGTTTCGCCGAAGCAGCTCGGAAAATGGTGGGTTGGAATCCGTGCAAGTCCGGTCGGCAGTCGAATTCAAGAGAGCCTGCGGCAGCGAAAAATCCCGGGTGCCAACCCACCCACCCTACGATCTGCGAACATAGGCGATCACTTCTTCCAGATCGTCCGCTTCGAGTTCCAGCCCCGTGCCCAAGTTGGCCAGCTCCAGGAGCCCTTCCTCGCTAATTTCCGGGCTCATGAGGGCGAACAGGGGCTGGATGCCGAAAATGTAGGCCACGGCCTGTCTTCTCTCCCACCATTCCGCCGTCTCGTCGGCACCGGAAAGGCCGAAATCGTTGAAGATCGGCTTGATCGGCGCCCAGGGGCTGAAAATCCCCTCCCCGGCGATCGCCGCAGTCCCGGACAGGCTGTCGAAAGAACCCGTAAGATCGCTCAATGTTTTCTTTCCGGACAGCGTGGCAACGGCCACCGGGTCGATGCCGTATTTGGCGCATGCCTTTAAAAACCGTCCCGCGTCTTCGGCCGAAAGGCCCAGCTTTTTGCATTCCAGCAGGGCGTAGATGTCCGAGACCAGGACCCCCGGCTCTTTGACCTTGGTATTTTCGACAATCTTGGGATCGTCGTCCAGGAAAAGGGCCGTGATCGTGGCGTACGGCGTGAAGTAATCCGCGCTGTGACGGTGGACCAGCGGCGCCAGCCAGTCGGTCAGAGGTTCTTCTCCGATCGCCCGCGCCAGTTCGGCAATTCCCTTTTTCTTTAGAAAAGCGTTCTTCTTGATCGCTTTGAGCATCTTCAAGGACTGGGCCACGAACTCCTCCGGGTCGTCGGCGTCTATAAGACCCATGCCTCTGAAAGCGAAACCCTTTAGGTTCTTGGCCCCGAAGACCTTGCCGAAACCGAAGCGGTCCGGGCTGCTCCAGTGGTTGAAGCACACCTGCGCGCAATCCGACTGCTTTTCGCCGGCCGGGCCGATCATCATCGTCTGGAGAAGGTCGTCTCCCACCAGCTTCCGCAATGCGTCCGTGGATTCCCAGACGTCCTTTCCCCAGATGTCGTCCGCATCCTCCAGGTCGGCCACGCCGTCGTGGATCCAGAGATATTTCGGGGACGACGCCGCGTTCTTCACCACGATGTAGTCGTAGCCGGAATACTTGATCTCCACGCCCACCTTGTAGGTGACCGGACAGTGGGCGAGCTTTCCCGTGACCGGGCTCTTGGCGGTGATCACCCCGATGGCCGAGGCAGGGCACGTCGTGCCGGAGAGAAGCCCCGCGCCGACCACCACCGGGTCCGAATCCTGGTACTTTTCGTACAGATACCGGGCGACTGCCGCGCCGCCGATCTTTTCGGACACCAGGCTTTCTTCCACTTCCTCCTCCTCGATCTCCGAGGTCGCCAAGTCCACGATGAGAATATTATCGGTCGATAGATAATCCATATCGTCTCTCCTTATTCGTCTTCTTCGTAAGTGATGGCGTCCACGGGACAGAACGCGACGCACATGGGGCCGTAGTCGTCCATGTCCTCGCAAAGGTCGCACCCCTCCCTGAGAAGCATGGGCTTGGCGGAAGCGTCGGCCTCCTTGTCCGGATCGGCCTCTTCCCCGATACGGTTGATTTCAACGCCCTCCGGCCGAAAGACGACGAGCGCCTCTTCCTCCTTTAATAGAACTCCGAAATAATCCTGCTTTTCGCGGGCGCGGTAGGCGACGATGCAGGACGACAGAAACGCGAAACCGTCGTCCCTGTGGTAACTGCACGCCATTTCGCACGCCATGCAGTTGATACATTTTAAAGCGTCGATTTTGATTCCCATAGGGTCCCCTCGCTTCGGTTAAGGTTGGTTGCATCCGGAATGAATCCGGTTCGTTCCTTTATATAATGAGGGCTGCGAACCGGAGTTCTTGATCTTGCCAGGTTCACATTGTTGTTTCGTTTTAATGCAAGGCCCCGAGGGATGTCAATAGAAAAATATTAAAACATCCGATCTTTTAATATTTAAAATATTTATTGACATCGCCGCGCGAATCTGTCTATATGGGGTTCAATTCATCTGTTTCGGATTTCATTCACCCATGTCGGATTATGCACCCCTGACGGCTCCCATTCACACAGCGCGCGAAAGAGACAACGCCGGGCGCTCCCCCGCCGTCATCGGCGTTCAACCCGGTGTGTTTCGAACAAAGAGGTATGAGCACCATGGATCTAAAATTCGAAAACGTAAAAATAAGTCGCATTTCGCACAATATCGTCGAGCAGATCCGCAATGCCATCATGAGCGGCGAGATCGGCGTCGGCGAGCGCCTGCCGTCGGAAAACGATTTGGCGAAGCATTTCGGTGTGAGCAAGTCCTCCCTCCGGGAGGCGTATCGGGTCCTGGAGGCTTACGGCATGCTGGATATCAGGCAGGGCATGTCCGGCGGGGCCTTTGTCAAGCAGGTCGACAGCGAGATCGTCAGGGAAGGACTGGCCAACTATCTTTTTTTCAGAAACCCCTCATTGGAGGAATACACCCAGGCGCGGACTTTTATCGAACCGCAGATTGTCAGGATCTGCGCGGAAAAAATAACGGAAGAAGACCTCCGGGAACTGGAGGAGAATGTAGCGGAAATGGAGAAGGAGCCGGACGGTGAGATATTCAACAGCGACCTGGACATCGCGTTCCATAAGAGGCTTGTGGATATCGCCGGCAACGCCATCCTCAGCGTGGTGGTGGAGAGCATTCAGACGGCCCTTATCCGGCTGAAGAGAATCATGCAGACGGATCAGGACTTTCTGGACATGGTATGCGGGGGCCATCGGGAGATCATCGACGCTCTGAGGGACAGGGACGGCGAGAGGGCGAGCCAATGCATGCTGAATCATATCAACGACGTGGAAAAGGGCATGCAAGCTTGCAAAGTTAAAAAGGCGGCCCCGAATACCTGACCATGGGAAACAATCGGGTCCCGCCGGAAGTGCGGGGGTCCCGCTTGCGCAAGTTTCGATTCCCGCGTGAAGCCATGAGCGCGGGATTGGCATATAAGGCTAAAACAAACGGCTAGCAGGAGGGTGTAAATGACGGAAATGCCAAAGGAAAATGTCGATCACCGGGTGACCAAAAGGCTGGCGGAGATCGTGGGGGAAGCCAATGCGACGGATTTGAAGCATATTCGCTATGCTTATTCGTACGACTTGTCTTTTGTGAGTCGCAAAAACCCGGACTACGTGGTGATGCCCACCACGGTGGAGCAGGTCCAGGAGATCATGAAGCTTGCCAACCAGGAAAAGATCAGCGTGACCCCCTTCACGGCGGGGACCAATATCGGGGGGCTCTGCATTCCTGAGGAAGGCGGGATTCTGATGGATCTCAAGCGGATGAACAAGATCATCCGCATCGACGAAGAGTCCCACTACGCGATCATCGAGCCGGGGGTTTCCCACGCCAAGTTCGCAGCGGAGCTTTACAAGTACGGCCTGCGCTGGAGCTGGCCCGTGGGACCGCCGTCGGCCTCGGTTTCCTCCAACGCCATCTGCCACGGCATCGGCGGATTGAGCGGAAGATACGGATTGAACAGCGAGGAGATCACCAGCATGGAAGTGGTGCTTCCCACAGGCGAGCTGGTTCGTGTGGGGTCCTGCGCCATCCAGGAGGACGCTTGGCACAGCTGCCTTCCGCTGCCCCGTGTGGACGGCCTGTTCACCGGCTGGCTGGGCACCACCGGAATCGTCACCAAGCTGGGCGTGCGGGTGCATCCGCTTCCGCCCGTTTTGAAAGTGTTCACGGCGTCGGCGGAAAACATCGGGGACATGGCCTCGTACATGAGGACCCTGGGAAACTACGAGTTTTGCGACGACATCACGGCGGTTTCCTGGTGGCTGTCCCAGGTGCCCATTCCCTATCCGTACAAGCCCAAGCCGGACGAAGCCCCGGAATGGGTTTCTTTCGCCACGACGTTCTCTTGGACAGAAAAGGAGAGAGACGCCCGGGAAGAGATCTGGAAGTCGGTCATGGAGGAGGAGGCCAAGAAAGGCACGAGCGTAAAGGAGACCGTGTACCCCGAAGAGGCGCTCAGGGCGAGGACCCAGCTTCCGAGCCAGATCGTGGGTTCCACCAAGAACTACACCAAGCAGGCCGGGGCGGGCATCTCTTGGCCGGGAACGTTTACTCCCCTGAATAAATGGGAGCCCGTGTACGACGAATGGAAGAAGATTCTCGTGGGCCGCAATCTTTCGCCTTCGGTCCGCGTCACCAACTATCGCGGCGTGCATTACGGAATGCTGCGCGCCATGATCCCCTTTCCCAAGAAGGACCCGGCGGCCGTGGAGAACGCCAGGCAGGCGATCGTGGAATGCCTGAAGGTCGATCTGGACAACGGAGGCATCCCCTACAAGCCCCCTGTCGATTTCGGGGTGGAGATCAACAAACGGGCGCACCCAGGTTATATATCGCTATTGAAGCAAGTGAAAAACCTGCTCGATCCCAACGATATCATGAATCGCGGGAAGCTGGCGCTATAACCTGAACCATTCACAGTACGGAGAAATCTTGGGAGGTAGATATGAAGTGGAACATTCCTTCATTAGAGGAATTGGAAGACGTTGTCTGGAAATGCACGGCGTGCGGCAACTGCAAGGTCGCATACGATTTCGGCCCGCCGCCGACCTTCGGCGAAATCTGTCCGGCCGGGGTGGAGTACGGCTTTGACGGCTTTATGGCGTCCAAGGGAAAGATCGCCTTCGCTCGGGGCATCCTGGACGGTGAACTGGAGTGGAACGACGACTTTCTCGACGCCATCTACAAATGCACGGTCTGTGCGGGGTGCCAGAACCAGTGCGAACTCGACCACAAGCCGTATATTCCGGAGATCATCGAATCCATGCGCAGAAAGGCGGTGGACGACGGGGTCGGTCCCATGCCCACGCAGAAGGTGATCGCCCAGTCCATGAAAAGCTACAACAATCCCTATCAGGGACCCCGCCGGGTGAGAACCGACTGGACCCGCCCGTTCAAAAAGGCGAAAAATCCCATCAAGAACATCATGAAGCAGGACGCCCCCATTCTTTACTACGTGGGATGCACGGGCGCCTTCAACCTTCCCGTGAGAAACCTTCCCACGGCGACGGCCTCCATTTTCCAGAAGGTGGGCCTGGACTTCGGCATCCTGGGGGAAAACGAGGTCTGCTGCGGCTCCACCGCCATGCGGCTGGGAGTCGCCGAGGAGTTCAAGAGGGTGGCGGAGCACAATATGGCCACCTTCAAGGACCTGCACGAAAATCACGGGGTAAACACCATCATCACTTCCTGCGCCGGCTGCTATCGCGCGATCAAGAAGGACTACAGCCTGGCGGACGAATACGAAGAGATGCTGGACGGCATCGAGGTGATTCACACCACGGATTTTCTCTTCAGGCTTTTCAAGGAAGGCAAGATGAATTTCACCAAGGAAGTTCCCTGGAAGGTGACCTATCACGATCCTTGCCATACCGGGCGGCACCTTCTGTCGTTCGAGATCGACGAAGACGGTTCCCAGCAGTGGGTCGGCTCGTTCCTTGGCAAAAAGGAAGACAACTGCCTGTACGACATTCCCCGCGAAATGCTCAAGTCCATCCCCGGCATCGATTTCAGGGAAATGGAGCGCATTAGAAGCAACTCCTACTGCTGCGGCGGGGGAGGCGGGGTCATGACCGGCTACGGCGACTGGGCCAAGAAGAACGCCTCCTTGCGCATCGAGGAGGGCATGGCCACCGGCGCCGAGCACATGATCTCCATCTGCCCGTTCTGCCATTACAATCTCAACGAGGGGGCCAAGCGCCTGAAAAGCCCCATGAAATTGATCGATCTTGTCGAAGTCCTGGACATGGCGCTTTAATAAAACCGTCAACCGAAAAGGAGAAAAGTCATGGCTGTTAACGAAGACGCAAATGAGATTTCCTTGGGGAGTAAAGGCAAGGAGCTGCCGTATGCGGCGGGCAAATTGAAGCTCCGCATTCCTTTTGTCCACTACCGAATCGAGTACCAGGACTTCATCCAGGGCGCGATCCTGAGTTGCGTCCCGCTGGGAATCACGGCCGCCATGGTCAAGGTGCTCGACATTCCCATCGAGGTCGCGGTGCTGATGGTGGTGATCAACAACTTTCTGTACCTTCTTCACACCTCTTTCGGGGACCCGTCGGTCTCCGGCTGGATTACGGCTGGAATTCCGCTGTACATCGCCTATCTGAACGACTATCCGGCCGGTCCGGAGCGAATACAGGCCCTGGTGGCCCTGCAGATTCTGGTGGGGCTCATCTTCCTTGTGCTGGGGGTGACCGGCATCACGAAAGTAGTAATTAAAAACTTTCCGGTATCCATGAGGTCCGGCATCTTGCTGGGGGCCGGGTTCGCCTCCCTGATGCGGATCTTCAACCCCGAGCAGCCCTTCATGGGAAAGATGCCCATCGCCTTTATCGTCGCTTCTCTGGGAAGCTTCTTCATCCTGTTTTCCGCAAGAGCGCTGCGCTTTCGCGCCAAGCACAGCCTGTTCGCGTGGGTGGCGAGCTTCGGCATCGCCCCCGGGTTCGTCATCGGCTATATCGCCGGACTGATCACCGGCGAGATCGAGGCCCCGGTCAAGGTGTTCGACCAGTTCATCATCGCCGTGCCTTTCGGGGAAATGATCAGTTCCTTCACCCCCTTGGGCGTCGGATTTCCATCGGCCAGCATGTGGGTTGCCGCGATTTCCCTGGCCATCGTCGCCTATGTTCTGGCCTTCGGGGACATTCTGGTGCTGGAGGCCATGATCGACGACGCCGACAAGGCCCGCCCCGACGAAAAGATCGTGCTGGAGATCCCCAGGAACCACGTGATCACGGCCACCCGGAATATCTTCCAGGGAATCATGCTGCCGTTTCTCCCCCTGTGCGGCCCGCAGTGGACCGGAGGCCAAGCTCTGGTGGTCAACCGCTACAAGCATTCGACCCCCGAGCAGGAACCCTCCTACTGGGGCGGCGCCACCTCCATTTTCTGGGGCATGAGCATCGCCATGATCTTCCATCCGCTGGTCCAGATCATCCTTCCCGCCAAGCTGATCGGGTTCGGTCTGACCCTGCTGATTCAGGGGTATCTGTGCGTCTACCTGGCCTACGCCATGTGCACGACCAACGTGCAGAGGGGCATCGCGGGAGTCATGGGCGCGGCCCTGGTTTCGGCCAACTACGTGAAGCTGTGGGGAAGCGCCTTCTGGTCCGGACCCACCATCGCCCTGATCGTCGGCGCGCTTCTCTTCTTCCTGCTCGAGTACGACAAGAAGGAGGAGGGGGCGGCGTAGTACGATCCCTAAGAATTGTCTTTCGCCGGCAGGATCGGTCTGTCGGCTGCGGAAGGTGAAGGTCGCAAACAAGGAGATGTACCATGTGGAAAAGCGAAGCGAAAAGCAATCTGGCGGTACTGGTCAAAGCGGGGGTCCCCTACACGCTGGCGGGAATGGCGATTGTCTTCGCCGGTTTGTACCTGCTCAAGCATGTATTTGCGGACAGCAAGTACCTTGTCGCGATTCTTTTCGTCTGGCTGGCGGTCTTCTGGGGGATTTACCAGCCCCTGTTCCGCAAGCGGATCGAGCGTGTCAGGCGCAGTACCCGGAAATAGATCGACAAATATATCAAAGCCACCCGTGAATGCACATTCACGAAAACAGGAGAATCGGAGGCATTTTATGAATTTGAAAGAAAGATTTATGAATCAGTTCGAAGGCAAGTCCGTGGACATGACCCCGGTAGGCTCCACCACGACCTACGGGGTAGTGGAACTGATGAAAAAATGCGGCGCGGAGCGCCCCCTGGCCGACACGGACCCCGAGGCCATGGCCACGCTGGCGCTGGCCGCCGAGGACGCCGGGTTCGAATGGGTCAAGGCCATGGGATGGGACATCACGCCCATGAGCGAGGTGTTCGGCTGCATTCTGGGGGAACCCAAAATCGACCTCCAGTATTACATCAAGGGCCATCCCTTCGCGGAGAGCATCGACGGCCTGGAATACCCTTCCGATTTTCTGCAGCGGGGCCGGTTTCCCGTCTACAAGGAGCAGTTCCGTATCCTGAAGGAAAAGGTCGGGGACGAAAAGGTGATTTTCGGCGAGTCGGAAGGCGCCTTCACCTGCGCCGCCAACCTGGTGGGAACGGAACAGCTGATGAAGTGGACGTTCAAGAAAAAGGCGATGCTGGAACAGGTGCTGGAAGTCACCACGCAGGCCATGATCGACGTGGTCAACTTCGCCTTTGAAAACGGCGCGGACTACTACGTCCTGGCGGAGCCCACGGCCGGTCCCGCGTTGATGAGCCCGAAATCGTTCGAGAAATTCGTGGTGCCCGTGCTCAAGGAGATCGTCGAAAAATCCAACGGCCCCCTGTGCCTGCATATCTGCGGCAACACCGATCTGATTATTCCTCTGATGTGCGAAACCGGTGTCAAGGGAATCAGCATCGAAGAGGCCGCGAACATGAAAAAAGCCGTCGAGATCGCCCATGCCAACGGCGTGCGGGTGTTCGGCAACGTGGCCACGGCCACGACTCTTTTCAGAGGAACGCCGGAGGAATGCTACAAGGAGTCCATCCAGGCCCTTGAAAACGGAACGGACTTTCTGTGCCCGGGCTGCGGCATCGCGCCGGGATCGCCCCTTGAAAACGTGCTGCAACTCAGAAAAGCCAGAGACGACTACTTCAAATAATCGATTCGGATAATCGAAAGGACGGCAGGCAGGAATATAGAAAAATGAACCAGGACCGCCAGAAAGCCCTCGTTTTTTTCGGATGTCCCATGGACTGCGACGAAAAATACGACGCCATCGAGGACAAGCGGACGGGACTCCGGTCGTCCGAAAAGACCTACGACCCGTTGCGGGCTGTCATGGCGGTCTTGTCCGACAACGGGAGGATGCCGGACGGGTGCCGCGAGATCGGGTCCCTGGAGGTGCCGCCGTGGCTGCTTCCCGCCCCGCCTTCGTCCGAACAGGCCAGGATTACTTCCGAGGAGTTCATCGGGTTTATCGACCGGGACGGATGCCGGGACATGGCAGGATCAGTGAAACGGTTCGTCGCCGAAAAGGTCCTGCCGGACATCCCCTGCATGGTGGGAATCGACCATTGCCTCACCGGCGGGGCGTTCGAGGCCGTGGCCGATTATTATGGAAAGGACGCCGTCTCCCTGGTGGTCGTAGACACCCATACGGATGCGGTGCCCATGTCCGCTCTGTCGGATGCCATCCAGTACGACATGGACACCAATCCCCAATCCGTGTACGACCCGGCCGACCCGTTTCTCTACAACCGGCCGGATTCCTACAACGCCAGTTCGTTTCTGCATCATCTCGTCAAGGACGGGATCGTTCAGCCTCGGGACTTGTACGTACTGGGCGTGTCGGACTACCCGGACAAAAAGACGTTTCGAATCAAGGACCCCAGGATACAGCGGTACGCGGGCGTCTTTTCCGATTTGAAACGAAGCGGATGCACGATTCTGGCGAAAAAAGAGTGCCTGTCGAGCCCGAAAAAGCTCAAGGCGCTGCTGGCGAAAATTCGCACTCCGTACGTGTATGTCTCGGTCGATATGGACATCGGCGCCATGAACGCGGTGGAGGGGGTACGGTTTCGCAACTGGAAGGGGATGGATGAAAGAGGAATATACAAGCTGGTGGATGCGGTCGCGCAAGTAGCGACCGAAAGGGCGAGCCTGGCAGGCATGGATGTCATGGAGATGGACCCGCGACGCGCGGGGGAGGTCTTCGGATCCGGCCGGGATCGCACCTATGAAATCGCCGCCAATATCATTTCACGCGTCGCGTTGCGGGAGACGAAAAGCCGATAGAGCTTTCACCTGGTTTCCGAGCAGACGGTCGCGACAGTCTTGAATGAAGAGTGATAACCATTTGTCTTGAGGAGAGAAAATGTCTGTAAAACAAATTCAAAATTATGTGAATGGGGAATGGGTTGCATCGGAGTCTACTGTCTTCGGAGATATTACGTGCGCGGCCACGGGGGAATTGATCGCGCAGGTGCCGTATTCCACGGCAGCCGACGTGGACAGCGCCGTGGAGGCCGCGGTCGAGGCTTTCGAAGGATGGCGCACAACCCCGCCCTTGGCCCGCGCGCGATATTTTTTCCGGTTGAAGGATGCGTTCGAGGATAACTTCGAGGACATTGCGCGGACACTGACCACCGAGCAGGGCAAGGCCATCGACGAATCCCGGGGGGAAGTCCGCCGGATGATCGAAAACGTAGAGCACTCCACAGGCGTTACCACCCTGATGTGCGGCTACGCCCTGGAAGACATCGCCAGGGGGATCGACTGCGCCGGGCATCGCCAGCCCATAGGGGTGTTCGGATGCATCGCGCCGTACAATTTCCCGGCCATGGTGCCCTGGTGGTTTCTTCCCTACGGTGTTGTCGCCGGCAATACCTACATTGTGAAACCTTCGGAGCAGGTCCCCATGACCCAGACCAAGATTTTCGAGATCATCGACGAGGTCGGGTTCCCGGACGGGGTCATCAACATGGTGCACGGCTCCAAGGACGTGGTCAACGGGATGCTGGATCATCCGAACATCGAGGGCATTTCCTTTGTGGGCTCCACGCCGACGGCACGCTACATCTACAGGAAGTGCGGCGAGACCGGAAAGCGCGTGCAGGCCCTCGGAGGCGCCAAGAACATCGTGGCCGTCATGCCCGACGCCAACCTGGAGGCGGGCATGCCCTCCATGATCACCTCCTTTTTCGGCTGCGCGGGGCAAAGGTGCCTGTCGGGCTCCATCCTGGTGCCTGTCGGGGAAGGCCAGGATCGATGCGTCGAAAAATTTGTGGAGGCCGCCAAAAACATCAAGGTCGGCGACGGTCTGGACGAAAATGTCGCCATGGGGCCGGTGGTGAGCGCCGCCCACAAGGAGAGGGTCCTCGGGTATATCGAGAAAGGCATCGAGGAGGGCGCCGATCTGATTCTCGACGGCCGCGACTGCCAGGTCGAAGGCTATCCCGGCGGCTTCTACGTGGGACCCACCATTTTCGACAATGTCAAGCCGGACATGACCATCGCCAAGGAGGAAATCTTCGGCCCGGTGGTCAGCATCGTCAGGGTGGACACCCTGGACGAGGCCATCGAACTTTGCAATTCCCGCGGGTTCGCCAACGCCGCCTGCATCTATTCCCAGAACGGCGGTTCCGTGCGCAAGTTCAAATACAAGGTCAAACCGAGCATGATCGGCATCAATATCGGCATCGCCGCGCCCATGAGCTTTTTTCCGTTCGGCGGCGCGGGCAATTCCATGTTCGGGGACGTCAAGGGACACGGACAGGAGATATTCCAGTTCTTCACGGACACCAAAGTGTTGATCGAACGCTGGTTCTAATATACTCCGCCCTCGTTCCCACGCTCCGGCGTGGGAACGCCGGGGATGGACGCTCCAGCGTCCCGCGCAAGGTGGCGCGCCCGTCGGGGCGGTCTCGGCCTCGTTCCCGCGCTCCGGCGTGGGAACGCAGGATGGACGCTCCAGCGTCCCGTGTAACGGGCATACACCCTGCGAGGCAGGCCGTTTGAGGAAAACGCATTCTTGCAGGAAAATGGGAAACACAGGACAGGGGGATGCGCTGCGATAGACGGGACGCTGGAGCGTCCCGATATGCATTCCCACGCTGGAGCGTGGGAACGAGCCACGCGTAGTTTTGCGTCGGCGAATCCGTTTGATTTTTGCGCCGAATTGAATTAAGCAGCGAAGGTCGAAGGGGATGTTTACGAACGACATATACAATCATAGGAGATGCGGTATATGCCATTAATCAGTTTTGGAGCCATACTAACGTTTGCCGAGTCCATCGAGGAGGAAAACAAGGCGTACTTTGAAAAGGCGCTCGGGGCGTTGCCGGACGGCGATGTCAAATCCTTTTTCGAACAGGCTGTCAAGGGCAAGGAAAAGCAGATTGAAACCATACAGCGGGTCCGCAGGGAAAACGTGGCGGAAATGATTCTGGAGCCGATCAAGGATTTCACCCGGCAGGCGTTTGTGATCGAAGCGGACGATCTGCCGGTCGGCGACCCCGGAGAGATTGTGCAGACGGCAGCCAAGCTCGAAGATCGGAACCTGCGGTATTACACGGAGGCCGCCAAGAAGATCAAGGCGCTTCCCGAAGTGGCGACCGCATTGAAGCAGCTCGGAAAGAAGCAGAAGAAGCTTTTGCAAACTCTGGAGGGATTTTCCTGAGATGCACGGTTTGATCACGGAGATCCAGAGCCTGGGGGTCCGTGTCGACCGGCATATCTCCGGAAGAAAGGGCGGGGCGGGTCCGGCCGACGGAAGAGCGTTCGTCATCGACGGCAAGGTGGTGATGGTCCCTCTTTCCGGCTACTACGTGGACCGGTCCCCCTACCTTCTTCGGGAGGACGAGGGGGGCTACCTGCTTGTAAAGGACGAAAAAACCGTGGCCCGGCCCGAGATCGTGCGGGAGCCCGCGTTTTACGCCCACAGCGCCGACGACGGGGTCCCGTTTCGCAAAATCGCGCTTCTGCACGGCAAGGACTGCCTGGCCACTACCGTGCTCCAAAGGTGCGTTCACTGGAAGAACGACAAAAGGTGCGCTTTCTGCGCGACGGAAGCATCTCTTGAAAAAAACGCCACGGTGGCCGTCAAAACGCCTGCGCAACTGGCGCAGGCGGCCGCTGCGGCATACGAGATGGACGGCATTGCGCACATCGTGCTGACCTCCGGCACCGGCGATCCGCCCGGAAGCGAAATTTCGTACCTTGCCGAGTGTACGAGGGCTGTCAAAGCGTCGGTGGATCTTCCGGTCCAGGTCCAGTTCGCCCCGCCCGAAGATCTGTCCATGATGGACGTTCTGGTGGAGGCGGGCGTCGATAGCGTGGGAATCCACGTGGAGAGCTTCGATGCGGACGTTCTGGAAAATATCGCTCCGGCCAAGGCGGAAATCGGAATTCCCCGCTATGTCGCGGCCTGGAAGAGAGCGGTGGAGCTGTTCGGTCCCAACCAGGTCGGCAGCTTTCTCATCGCAGGACTGGGGGAGTCCCCGGAATCCGTCGCCTGGGGGTGCGAATTTCTCGCCGACCTGGGGGTGTATCCATTCGTGGTCCCCCTGCGCCCCATCCCCGGTTCCCGTTTGCAGGACAAGGCCCCGCCGCCGCCTGACCGGATGAAACGCATTTACGAGTCCGCTGCCGACATTCTTCGGAAAAAAGGGCTTTCCGCGCGGGCTACCCGAGCCGGGTGCGTCAGGTGCTCCGCCTGCTGCGGTCTGGACCTGTACGAATGCTCCCTGCGAAAGGATGCCGGAACCGACGAGCCGGATCTCGTCTGCCACAGCGCGCGGACCGTCCAGGAGCGAGAGCGTGCCTATCGAATTAGGAATGAGGTGTTCGTGAAGGAGCAGGGGATATTCTCCGAATCCGACCGGGACGATTACGACCGGGACGGTACTCACCTGGTGGCGAAAATGCGGGGAAAGGTCGTGGGCACGGTTCGCGTCTTCCGAGATCCGTCCGGACAGGACAGCTGGATTGGCGGACGTCTCGCGGTGGCGGCCGAGGCGCGCAAGACCCGCGCCGGTTCCCTGCTGGTGAAAGAGGCCATGAAGCGGGTGAAAAAAAACGGATGCCGCTTTTTTACGGCGTACATCCAGGAAAAGAACATTCGGTTTTTCAAGCGGCTCGGATGGAAGCCTGTCGGGGAGATCCAAGACCATTTCGGAATACCGCATTTGAAAATGGAGGCCGATTTGGGCCGTGTACCGGAGGATTTGCATTGAACAAGTCGTTGGAGGAAATTGTCGGCGCGGTCAGAAACTACATCGGGCTGGTGCGCAAGCA
This sequence comes from Desulfobacterales bacterium, assembly GCA_963674505.2. Taxonomy (GTDB): domain Bacteria; phylum Desulfobacterota; class Desulfobacteria; order Desulfobacterales; family SKZT01. The sequence continues at coordinate 1,008,451 of CAXXIG010000001.1, read as the reverse complement.
GCCGGTCAAAGACGTTTTCGAGCGGCTCAAAAGCACCCACGAATTTGGAAACGCGCTGCCGAACTACGGCGACGACGCAGCGGTTATCCCGTGGAAAGGGGAATACCTTCTGCTCGCGGCCGACGGCATCATGACCGCGTTGCTCGTCAACGAACCGTACGCCGCAGGCAAGGCCTCGGTCATGGTGACCGTGAACGATATCTACGCCATGGGCGGCCGTCCCATCGGGATGGTGAATGTGCTGGCCGGAGGGATCGACGGACAGCGCAGACAAATCGTGGAAGGGATCGAAAAGGGTTGCCGCAAGCTTCGCGTGCCCATGCTGGGCGGCCATCTGCACCCGGACCCCGCGCTGGAAGAGCCTTCATTAAGCGTGGCGATTCTGGGCTCGGCCCGCAAGCTTTTGCGCAGCCATCTGGCCAAGGAGGGGGACGACCTGGTCCTGGCCCTGGATCTCGACGGCCGCAGAGGATGCCGGTCCGTGACCAGCTGGGACGCCAACTCCGGAAAAACGTCGGAGCAGCTCCTCCGCCGCCTGGAGGTCCTGCCGGAAATCGCCGAGCGAGGATGGTCCTGCGCGGCCAAGGACATCAGCAACGCCGGAATTCTGGGCACCATCGCGATCATGCTCGAAAACTCCGGCAAGGGCGGGACAATCGACATGGACGCTATTCCCAGGCCCTCGGGCATCGACCTGATCGACTGGATCCACTGCTTCCAGAGCTTCGGGTTCATCCTGGCCGTCGATCCCGGGCACACCCGAAAGGTGCGGGACTTGTTCGCGACACGGCATATCGACACCGGCGTCGTGGGAAAGGTGAACGCGGGGCCGGTCGTGCGGCTCGTGGACAAGGAATCGCAGGCGGTCCTGTTCGATTTCGCAAAGGACGAGATCACGGGAATCCGATACGCGGAAGACGAGGCATCCCGGCAAGCGGCCTCTTAAATTAGCATCCCGTACCTGGCCGCTTGGGGTTGCCTACTTGCTTCGGCGTGGTTTTATAATCGATGATCGAGGTTTTTCAGGCGACCGCACCGAGGCGACTGCGGCGAGGCGACCATACAGAAGCGACCATACCGAGGCGACCGCGCCGAGCCGACCGTCATTCCGGGCGCAGCGCAGCGGAGACCCGGAATCCAGGAGACCCGCAGAAGCTCGTGGATTCGCATCTTTCGGGGAAATGACGAAAAAAACTCGATCATAGAGTGATAGAGCGCGGACGCGAAGCGTCCGGGTATGCATTCCCACGCGAAGCGGGGGAACGAGATAAATGAGGACTGGCCGGTTTCAAAAAAAAAGAGCCCTCCCGTGTCGATGCTTGGCTGGTGATGGCCGGATCGTAGGGTGGGTGGGTCGCGAGCTTGGCGTTGCGCGCTGCCATTGCCTTTTTCGAAACTGTGGCCTGCCGATCTGGTACGGAATCCAACCCACCATTTTCCGCGTCTCCCCGCCGCATTTGTTTACGTGCACGGCGAGGCAGCGTAACAGAAAATGGAGGATTGGAAACCGGGAATGCTCCGGGTAACAGACCCACGCAATCCGATATTTTAGCTCTCGGTCTTTTCCGGCTTGACGATCAGAACGTCGCAGGGGCTTTTCCTGGCCACGCGCCCCGATACGCTGCCCAAAAGCACCCGTCCCAAGCCCGAAATGCCGGATGCGCCCGTCACCGCCAGGTCGGCGCCGACTCGTTTCAGATATTCGACGATTTCGGTAGACGGATGGCCTTCCCGGACCTTTATCGTATGGTCGATGGCAGGGTCGATGCGAGAATCGTACTTCTTGATCACCGCCGACTCGATTTCTTTCAGGGTGGCTTCGATGGCTTCCGGAGAAAGCCCCCCGCCCCCGGCGGTCCGAAGGGGATTGACAATGGGCTCTCTGACATAGAGGACATCCAGGCTTGCCTGGTTGGATTTCGCAATTTCAAGGGCCTTTTCGAACGCTTTCTCCGAGTTTTCGGAAAAATCCGTGCATATTACGATTTTTTTGTAATTCATGACGTCACCTCCTGATTGCGTTTATAAGTTATGTTGAACCGCACGCGCCTGTTGTAAAAAACGAGGGGGCAAGATTTTCGAGACGGCTTCCAGGCGATTTACCGCCCGGCCTGTTCTTCGCCGCCGCAAAGACACATCCCTCGTCGGGTCGTCGCGGATTTGCGGGAAATAGGCGTATCGCCGGCGACCAGGCCATCCTGGTCTGGCGCGCCCCGACTTCGACCGGGTGGCATTTTCGCAGTGTCTGACCAGAGCAGGAAGCCCGGCCCGCCTTTCCGGCTTTCATCGAAATGTTGACCGGCCACGCCTTTTTTCCCGCAGATCCGCGAAGGCGCCCCTCATAAAGAAAAAGAGCAAGTTGCATGCCGAGGATTGCGATAATCGGGCTTTTTTGCCAAGACCTTCCCTGGATCCGCAGGAGAAGTATTAGAATGGGTATGTCACGTACATATTATAGGACAATTCGACGAAAAAACGACGACGCCGAACCGATGGTCTGGCCGATATCCATGTCGGGTGCGTTTACATTGTGTAAAGCCGAGCATGTCAGAAGACGAGTCTCGGAGGGTACTGCCGTCGCTGGCCGGACGCGGCTATAGCAATGGATTGGAGAAAATTCGCAAACGCGAAAAAGAACGAGGAGAAAAGAACCATGCCCAATGAAAAAAAAGCCCTGTGGGTCGTATTCAGACCGGACGAAAAGGTGGATGTGGAGGAGATGCGACAAAAGTTCATGGGTTCGTATCCCCATTTCAGGGACATGGATTCGCTCTACAGCAAAACGTGGTGGGTGAACCCGGAAAAAAACGAATGGGGCGCGATGTACATTTTCAATTCCAAAAAAGAACTGGACGAGTACGTGGCATCCGACCGATGGCGCAACAAGGTGCCGGAAAAATACGGGTGCAAACCCGAAATCGTCGCCGTTCTGGATATCGGGGCCATTTTGTTCAAGGAGAAGGTGGTCGAGGGGGAGGGGTCCTGGCTGGGGCGTTGAAAAGGAAACTGTTTCGCTTGACATGCTCGGACGATTCCTTTACAGCTTTTCGGGTTTGGTTTTTTATTTCGGCCGCGCTATCACCGCCTCGTTCCAACGCTTTGCGTTGGAATGCATACTAGGACGCTTTGCGTCCGGGTCCCGCAGAGGCATGGCCGAAATAAAAACCAACCCCAGCTTTTCGTTTGGCGGGGATCTCGGCCGGGGGCATGGGGAATGGCTTTCGTCCCAAGTCTATAGACAGTCCCGTAGGGACGACAGAATTTCGCTCGGCAAGTTTCATGACGTCCCCAATGGAACCGGGACAATACGGGCTTTGTTTTGAAAAAAGGCCTTCGTCCGCCTGGACCCAAATGTTACGACCGGGGTTGGTTATAACGTCGGCCAACGAACACCGTCATTCCGGGCGGAGCTTGCGGAGATCCGGAATCCAGGACATGATCGAAACGGTTGGATGAAAACCGGCCGAAGTTAAAACCAAGCCCGTTTCGACCTGTGCGGTTGTTTCGACGGATACCCAATGGTTTTCTCGCGCAAAGCCACGAAGACACAAAGGTTGCCACCTGCGGCACTTTGCGTCTTTGTGCCTTTGTGTGAGGAGTTTGAAGCATTGCCGCACAGGTCGATTTTTTATCCGACACAACCAAATACGAGATTGAAATGGAGACAATTTTCAAGAATTCGAAAAACAGGCCTGCAATGCACTTATGGCTTGCATTCTTTATGATTGCCTGCTGCATGGCCTGCTCTTCCGATACAACCGACCGGAATCAGGAAGGGGCATCGGCCCCGACCGGCGAAAAACCGCAGGCTCTGCGTCAAATCACCTTCGGATATCAGCCCAGCACCCACCAGATCGCCTTTATGACCGCATGGGACAAGGGCTGGTGGAGGCAGGCTCTCGAAGGCGAGGGGATCGCGGTCTTAAATGAGAAAGTGTTCCCGACCGGCGCTCCGGAAATGCAGGCGATGCTGACAGGCCGCCTCGACGTGGCCTACGTGGGAGCGGCCCCGTTCATCACCGCTCTGGGGCAGGGGCTCGACGCCAAGGTCGTCGCGGCGGTCCAGAACCAGGGCTCCGACCTGGTGCTGCGACCGGAATATCCCTACAACGACCCGGAGGACCTCAAGGGCCTCACCATCGCGACGTTTCCCCCCGGTACCATCCAGGACACCCTGCTCCGGGGATGGCTCATGAAAAACGGAATTGATCCGAAAAAGGACGTGGACATCCGGGGGATGGGGCCGGGCGACGCCATCAGCGCCATCGGCGGCAGGAACGTGGCGGCGGTGTTCCTCCCCCACCCGGCGCCCGCCATTATCGAGACCGAGGGAAACGGACGTTCCGTCGTGCGCTCGGGACAAATGGAACCCGGCCACGCCTGCTGCGTCCTCGTGGCCACCGGCGGGCTTATTCGGGAATATCCGTCGCTGGTCGAAAAGATCGTCGCCGTTCATATCCGAGCCACCCGCTATAACATCGCCCATCCGGACGAAGCGGCGCAAATCTTTTCCGCACGTACCGGATTCGATGTCGAAAAGGTGAAAAAGTCCCTGCGCGACTGGGACGGCGCATGGCTGACCGACCCGGCGGATATCGCGGCCTCCGCGGTCGCCTACGCCAAAATCCAGAACGAACTCGGCTACATCGACAAGTCTTTGACGGAAGACGACATTTTCGACCACGCCTTTTATCGCGCGGCCGCAGCCAGCGCCCGGTGAATGGGGCGCCTGACAGGATATGAAACCGCCGTTTTCAAATCGACACGGGAAAATGCTGGAAGTCGCTTCGGTGGCGTCCCTTCTGATTCTCTGGCAGCTCGTGTCGGTTTTCGTCGTGAAGAACAAGTTCAAGCTGCCCAGTTTCACCGACGTTCTTCAGGCCTTTTTTGCGGTCGTGGCCAGCGGGTCCATTTTTGCCGACGCCATGGTCAGTTTCCTCCATTTCGGCATCGGAATCTTGGCGGCAGTATCCATCGGCATTCCGACCGGCATTCTCATGGGATGGTTCAGAAACCTGAGCAGCGCCGCCAACCCCCTGATCGAAATCCTTCGCCCCATACCGCCCCTAGCCTGGATCCCCTTTGCCATGTCCTGGTTCGGACTGACCCATGCCGCCGCAGGGTTCGTCGTGTTCGTGGGCATGATCTTTCCGATTATCATCAACACCTACACCGGATTCAACAATGTGCCCAAGGTGCATGTAGAGGCCGCCAAGGTGCTGGGATGCACCCAGGACCGGGACCTGATCGCCAAGGTGGCCCTGCCGTCGGCCATGCCCTCCATCGTCTCCGGCGTCAGAATCGCCATGGGCACGGGCTGGATGTGCCTGGTCGCGGCGGAAATGTTCGGGGTTTCCAGCGACGGATTGGGGTACGAACTCTGGCAAAGCTTCCATCTTCACCGAATGGACGCCGTGTTCATGTACATGCTGCTGCTGGGGTTTTGCGGCTTTCTCATCGACGGCCTTTTCAGGCGCTATGCGAACCGCAGGCTGTTGATGTGGACAAAGGGCATCGTGGCATGAAACCGTTGTCTAAAAAACACAGGAAGTCGAGCAGCGTTGGACTCGACAAAGCGATTCGCGGAAACATCGGCCGGGTCGCGCTCGGCAAGGAGAAAGTCGAACCATGGGCAGGCTGACCATTTCAGGGGTTTCCCACGCCTATCCGGCCCTCGACGGTTCGACAGGGCCAAATGTCCTCGACAATGTCGGCTTCGATGTCCGGGACCGGGAGTTCGTATGCCTCCTCGGCCCCTCCGGATGCGGCAAGACAACCCTCTTGCGAATCGCCGCCGGACTCGAGCCACTGACCTCCGGCGAGATCTCCCTCAACAACACGCCCATCATGGGGCCGGACCCCAAGCGCGGCATGGTATTCCAGCAGTACTCCCTGTTTCCCTGGCGCACCATCCTGAGCAATGTCACCTTCGGCCTGGAAATGCGCTACCGAGGCCAGGACCGGGCGTCCCTCCGAAAAAAGGCCAGCCGCTACCTGGAGCTGGTCGGCCTGGAACAATTCAAAGACAGCTACCCCCACGCCCTGTCCGGCGGCATGCAGCAGCGGGCCGCCATCGCCAGAGCCCTTGCCACCGAACCGGAAGTGCTCCTGATGGACGAACCCTTCGGCGCCCTGGACGCCCAGACCAGAAACACCATGCAGGTCGAACTCCTCAAAGTAAGGAGCCGAAAGCACATCACCGTCCTGTTCGTCACCCACAGCGTGGACGAGGCTGTTTTCCTGGCCGACACCGTCGTCGTCATGACCGCCAGACCGGGACGCGTCAGCCAGGTCTTCCCGGTCGATCTGCCCCATCCCCGAAATCGCACCGGACAGGAAGCGAACCAAATTCGCGACGGGATACTCAAACTTTTGCAGAAAAATGCGCAGCAGGCGAATCCATATTTCGTTGCTTGAGTCTCGGCTGCGCAACCCTGATCATCGAGTTTCAAATACGGCCTCGAGATCTATTCTCAGGCCTGCAAGCACCGATACCTCCAGCATGCCTTTGCGCAGGTGGATCGATGGCATGTATTTCAGGTCGTCTCCCAGGATGTTCACCGTCACCGAGTCGGAAAACGGATCGACAATCCAGTATTCCTTCACCCCGTTTTGTTCGTACAAGCGGGATTTAACGATGAAGTCCTTTGAGATTGAAGATAGGGAAATAATTTCGACGATGAAATCGGGTGCTCCCAGGCAACCTCTTTCATCCAGTTTGGACGGGTCGCATATGATCGAAATGTCAGGTTGAACCACATCGATGATTTTATCGTTCTCCTTGACCCCTTCCGGAAAACGGACATCGAAGGGGGCGGTTCTCCCCTCGCAGGGTTTGTCCGCCAGAAAACCGCTGATCTGCCGCACCAACTCCCAGGTTATTTTCTGATGCCGGTTTGACGGCGCCGGGGCCATGGCGTAGGCGACACCGCCGATTATTTCCCACCTTTCGTCCTCCGGCCAAGCCAAATAGTCGGCATAGGTAAAGCGTTCCGTTTTTTTGTCCGGAAGCGTCATTGTCCTTTCTCCTGTGATCGGGCTCTTGATGGATCGAACTTTTTTTAAGTATCATATTGGCATTACCGGAACAAATCAAACGCTTTATAATCGTTGGAATTTGTTTTTCCGGTATGGACCTGCCGAATATTCCGACAAATCACAATGCATGCGAAGAAAAAGCGGCAGCCGAGAGGTGCCGTCCAAGAGACTTTTGTTGCGCCAATCGATTTTGCGGGGCTTGGATCCTACTTCGGCCATTCGAACCCCGCCTCGATCCCACGCTTCGAGTAGGAACGCATACCAAAACGCTTCGCGTCCGAGTTCTGCCGCGACAGCGCCCGTTTTCGTTCCAGTCAGTTTCCAGTCCGAATTTTTTCTGGTCTTGATTTTCAATTGAATTTTATCTTGCCATGTGATAGAAAAGTTCCCGATTCATAGTTCGAACGAGTAAAAAAAGAAAGACGGAAAAGACGGTCGCTTTCGCAAAAAATCCAATGATTCCAGGCGGATACGATCACCTGTGAGCAGCCGGAAAGGCCATTGTTGGCAATTCTGAAAATTTTCGGACCTGTCGCTCCGACAGACCGAAGACGCGTCGAGTGCAAATCGAAACGAATCGCACAACTCAAACAGACTCGTTTAAAGCAGGTATTCAATGGAGGCATATTTGTCTTAGAATAAGATCGGCACTTGTTTTTATCTGTACTTCGAAACAAAAAACAAACGGTCGCGAACATACAAGCCGCTGTTTGATCGGGAAATGGACCTGGAATCGAAGATGACCGCTCCGAAAATTTTCTGATTGTAACGGATTTGGGGGAATGGCTTTGCGACGTCGGATATCGAGGTCAAAAATCCCGTTAATCCTGTCAATCCTGTCTAAATTTTTTACAGGATTTGCAGGATAGTAAGCAAGTCTCCCCCTAATCCGTTATAACCAGAAAATTTTTCTTCCCGATATGTTTGATGACTCGAAACGTCAAACCGCTGAGGCACAGGCCGAATGAATCTCGATTGGAAAAGCATAAGGCCGCTAAACGGAGGCCGAGACAAGGGCTTTGAGGAGCTTTGTGCCCAACTTGCCCGAGCCGAGACCCCGCCGGGGGCCCAATTCGAGCGGAAAGGCACGCCCGATGCTGGGGTCGAATGCTATGCGGTCCTCAATGGCGGCTCGGAATGGGCATGGCAGGCGAAATATTTCGACACCTTGGGGGATTCGCAGTGGTCACAGCTCGACAAGTCTGTAAAGACAGCGCTCGACAAGCATCCCCGCCTTGTCCGGTACTTGATCTGCACGCCGACCGACCGCCCCGATGCTCGCATCGACGGGAAGAAATCCGCGAAGGAAAAATGGGACGAACACGTGGACAAGTGGACGAAACTTGCTGCGGACAAGGGCATGACCGTCGAGTTCGTCTTCTGGGGCAGCCACGAACTGCTCGAGCGCCTGGCTCGACCGGAGCATGTCGGCCGCGTCCGTTTCTGGTTCGGCGTTCAGGGATTCGATGCAGCCTGGTTCAATGGAAGGCTCGATGAGGCCCTGCGTACTGCGGGACCTCGCTATACACCCGAGGTCCACGTGGATCTGCCGGTCGCGTTGGAGTTCGAGGCCTTCGGACGCACCGAACGCTTTTTTGACCGCGAGAAGGCCCGCGCTCGCGCAATTCGACAGGAAATAAGAAACATAGAACACTCCGCCAAGGATGTATCCGACGCGACTGTCCGTGCGGCTTTGGCAGCCTTTTTGGAAAAGGCTCTATCGATGCTCGCCAGTATGGGCACTATCAAGAGGCAGCCGGCCGGTCAACTGCCGTTTAAGGCCATCTTGGAGCAGATTCGCGCCTTGGAAAAAGCCGCCGACGAGCTTTCACGGCTTTTCGTGGAGCGTGAACAATATTTGGAGGCGAAAACCGAACCGAAAGAAGAAAAGCCGCCTCGACCTTTACATGAAAGGGACCTCTTCCGAGACATCCGGTTTCGTCCCCTTCGTTTGCTTTCCGAACTCAGGAAGGTACGCGATTCGCTCGACCATGCGGATCGGGTCGCCAACAGCAGCCTGATGATCCTCAGCGGCGATGCGGGTACCGGCAAGACCCACCTGCTGTGCGATGTCGCACGGCAACGTATTGCCGCAGGTCGCCCAACGGTACTGCTGATGGGCCATCGATTCGTGAGCAACGATGCGCCTTGGTCCCAGGCGCTTCAGCAACTCGACTTGGCTCGCATGTCCGCAGAGGAGTTCGTCGGCGCACTCGAAGCGGCGGCACAGGCAACGGACTCGCGGGCGCTCTTGATGGTCGATGCGCTCAATGAAGGCACCGGACGAACCATATGGCCGAGCCATCTCGCCGCTTTCCTGGCACACGCGGAGCGTTCGTCTTGGATTGGCGCGGTGCTCGCCGTTCGTTCGTCCTACGAGGAAATCGTTATTCCCGAGGATGTGCGCAAACGCGCGGTGAAAGTGACGCATGAAGGATTCAACGAGCACGAGTACGACGCCGCCAGGACATTCTTCGTCCACTACGGACTGGAACTTCCTTCGACGCCCCTTTTGGCCCCGGAGTTTCGGAACCCTTTGTTTCTAAAGACCTTATGCCGAGGTCTCAACGCGAAGGGAGAGCGCCGGCTCCCTCGTGGATTCCAAGGCATCACGGCAATCTTCGACCTGTACCTCGATGCAGTCAACGAACGCCTGGCATCGGCCCTTGACTTCGATAGGCGGACTCCGATGGTGCGCCAGGCCTTGGAAGCCATTGCCAAAGCCATCCTCGATTCGGGAGGGTCTTGGCTCGACCTTGCCAGGGCAAAAGAGGTCGTGGACTCGTTCTTGCCCGGGCGTGGCTACGAGCGGTCGCTCTACCGTGGACTGGTCACGGAAGGAATCCTTGTAGAAGAAGCCTCGCTACGACAGGAGGCGACCGAGGAGGTTGTCTTCGTCGCCTACGAGCGCTTTGCCGATCATCTGGCTGCCAAACTCCTATTGGACAAAAACTTGGATGTCCATGATCCCGCTGCGGCATTTAACCAAGGGGGCGCGCTGGCCTTCATCGGCGACGAAAAGACCTATGTTTCGCCCGGCCTACTGGAGGCCCTGTGTATCCAGCTTCCTGAGCGGACCGGCCGGGAATTGCCTTCCGTCGCGCCAAGCTGTAAAAAGCAATGGGGACTGGGCTACGCATTCCGACGAAGTCTGATCTGGCGCGCCTATGGGGCGTTTTCGGGCGAGACCCGCGAATTGTTGACCAAACTGAGCCGTAGCGAGCAAGACCTTCACGACGCCCTCGACGTGCTATTGACCGTGGCCTCCCTGCCCGAGCATCCGTTCAATGCGCGGTTCCTGGACCGGCGACTACGAAAAGATGCAATGCCTGATCGCGATGCTTGGTGGAGCGTGTACCTCCATGATGCATGGGGTGCGCACGGTGCCGTCGATAGGCTGGTGGACTGGGCGTCCTCGCTAGGACCCGGCACCTCCATCGATGAAAAAACGGTTGAACTCTGTTCCATAACGCTGTCGTGGATGCTTTCCACCTCCAACCGTTTCCTTCGCGACCGTGCAGCCAAGGCTCTGGTAAGCCTCCTGACAGGGCGACCGGACGCGACCGTTCGACTCGTTGAACGATTCGCCGATATCGACGATCCCTACGTTACCGAGCGCATCTATGCCGCAGCTTACGGGGTAGCCATGCGATGCCACGATCCCGACGCGATAGGTGCTCTCGCACAAGCTGTATATGACCGCGTCTTCGATGCGGGCAGCCCGCCGCCACATGTTCTCCTGCGCGACTACGCACGCGGTGTTGTCGAGCGAGCGCTTTGTCTGGGAACGAAGATCGACGTAATCCCCGAGCGTATCCGCCCACCCTACAAGAGCACATGGCCGAAGATCCCAAGCGAGGAGGAGATCAAGCCCTTCATGCTTGACGGGTCAAAGGGGTCTTATGACAGCGGAGATCCCGAGTGGGCGCGGAATCACATCGGCTACTCGGTCATGGATGACGATTTCGCACGATATGTCATCGGAACAAATTCGTTGTCGATTGCGAGGTGCTGGCTGCCGCTCACGCTCGACGAACCGGCATGGAAGCCGCCTCCTGATCCAGAGGATCTGTTGCAGTCATTGGTTGCCGAGTTCTCCGCCGACGAGCTAAAAGCGTGGGCAGAGTTTGATGCTGTGGAAAAGGCGCATGCTGACGCTGCGATGCGCTCGTTTTTTGCAGGCTGGTCTTCGTCGCTTGAGAAGGAGAAACCTTCAGGGGGCGATGAATATGCAGATTCGGAGTTACCCGACCAAATGGACGAGGATGTGTGTCCGGCTGAACTTGCGAAGCTGGAAGAGTCCAAGCGCAAGGCCTTGATCGATCTTGAGGGCGTCTTGACCGAGGAGCGCAAGCAGCGTCTCGGGGAGATCCTGGCTGAAAAGGAAAACTATCACGAGGCACGGCGGCCGCCGGGATTCGAACTGCGCCATATCCAGCGCTACATTCTTTGGCGAGTGTTCGACCTGGGGTGGACTACCGAGCGCTTCGGACGCTTCGACCGTTTTCAAATCGGCAATCAGGGACGTGAAGCATCGAAGCCCGAACGGATCGGCAAGAAGTACCAATGGATCGCCTACCACGAGATCGTTGCATTTTTGTCCGACCGCTTTCAATTCCGGGAAGAGTTCCGCGAGGAAGAGTGGGATCAGGCGTATGAAGGTCCTTGGCAGGATGGCCTGAGAGACATAGATCCGTCGTGTACTATCAAGTCCCTGCGCGGGGGAACTTCGCTGGATGGCCACGCGACCGCGTGGTGGGGGCCAGCCGAGTACTATGCGTGGGGAGATCCGAACAACCCGCGCGACTGGGTCCTGAAATGCGACGACCTGCCGAAGATTGAAGACTTGCTGATTGTCACGAACCAGGCGGATGGATCGCGCTGGCTGAATGGACAAGGTTTCTTTAAATGGAAAAAGCAACCCCCGGCCGACCGGGAACCTATGGAAGTCGAGCGTCGCGAACTGTGGTATCTCTTCAATGGGTACTTGCTTCGCGCAGGTGACGAGCAGTCTTTTTTGAAATGGGCCGAGGGGGTTGATTTCTGGGGGCGTTGGATGCCTGAAGCCGCCGAAGTAGACCGTATGTTCCTCGGGGAGCATGGGTGGGCGCCAGCGGCCATACACTTCCAGAAACCGTGCTACGGCGACGATGGCTGGACGCAGCCGAACCACGGTTGTCCGGTAAAGGTCCGAACCATTGCGCTTGATTACCTTAGCGAGGCCAACGGCTTTGACTGCTCAGTCGATGAAAGCTTCACGCTTCGGTTGCCCATCGGCGATCTGGTCACCGGGCTCGGAATCCGGTGGAGCGGCTTCGGCGCGGACTTCGTAGACGCTGCGGGCCGTGTTGTCGCTCAGGACCCAGGAGTTCACGCCGACGGCCCGACGGCGCTGCTCCTCCGAGAGGATTCGCTTCGAGACTTTCTGGGCCGCGAGAAACTCGGGATTTGTTGGGTTGTGCTCGGTGAAAAGCGCGTGTTCCCGCCTGGCTTTAGTATCGGCCCATTCCATCAGTCCCTTCGCATGTCTGGGGCGTATGTGCTTTCGGAAGGGTGTACAATTGGCTTTGTCAAGCGTATGCTCGATGCTCCGAACAGTTAAAAAAAGCGGGAAGGCTCTAATGGATAGAAGATCATCAGTTTCGCTATTAAAGACGTCTAATAAACGGAATCACGTTGTATTTTTATGCCCAAAGAAATCTCAATTATTCATATGCGTCGAAAAATACGGAGGTTACATGAAAAGATTTTCAATGCTTTCTACATTCTTAGCAATGGTAGTTGCTTTTGTTTTTGTTTTTGCAAATCCGATTTTTGCGGGTATAGACGACGGGTTAGTTGCTTATTATCCCTTTAATGGCAATGCTGACGATGCAAGCGGAAACAAAAACCACGGAACGGTCAACGGAGCATCGCTCTGTCCGGATAAATCCGATGTGGTCGAAAGCGCATATTGTTTTGACGGACTCGACGACTATATTGCTTTTCCGGATGGGGTTTTCGGCATCTCGGTGGCCGGCTTTACCTTCTCGTGTTGGGTTTCCACCAGCGCCACAGACTTTCAAGAAAATAAGCTTATCGTGTATAAAGGAGCAATAAACGGAGAGGCTTCCCTTTTAACTTTTGAAAACCAATTCAAATTCCAAGTCAAGCTAAGTAATCACACTTGGTATAAAACAGGCTCTCCGGTAGTAGCCGATTCGTATGTACACTTGGTTGGAGTCTACAAGAGAGGTGAATGCATTGAATTGTGGGTTAATGGTTCGAAAGGCGAACTTTTTGTTGAAGAAGAAACTCGATAACTACAATAAAATGAACAGCAACCAGTTCGCCGACTTCCAAGGCGGAGGCCGCAAATTGAAATTCGTGCAAGGCCCGGATGGATTCGAATTGGTTTCGGGGGAAATCGGGGGAGAAGTCGAAATCGAAAACCTGAACTTGTCTCCGAACTGGGCGCTGGAAAATTTGGCCGCATACTTGCGCTACATCATAAGGGACGAAATTCCCGAAGGCGCAACCGGCTACGACGACGGATACCCGGACGAACTCAACCAGTTCCTGATCGCATTGGGCGGCAGCGGGACTCTGAGAAAACGCCAATTCAGTTTTCGCAAGAGCAATACGGACCTGCGACTATCCGCCGGACTCGACCTCGATTTGGACGACGAGAGCTTTTCGCTGGGGACCGGGGACAAGCCGAACATCATGCATGCGCATTTCGACATGGAGGACATCGGGAATTTTCCGGCGTCGGGCGTTTTCACGATGACGGGCGTCAGCGGCAGCTACGACTACAGCAAGAACAACCCGTCGTATTGGAGCCTTGGAGCACATTTCAGTCTGTACCAGTTCATCCGGGAAATATACATGTTCGAGGGACACGCGCAAATCACTTCCGACCTGGATTTCGACAGCATCTCGTTTGGGTTGACTTCTCTAACGACCCCCGTTATCGGCACGGACCTGTATATCGACTGGACGAACGGCGACGCTCTCGCCTGTTTGCTTTACGGCCGGATTCGCCACGATTTTCCGATGGATTGCCCAGATGTCGAAGGCTGCGGCGGAGAGCCTTTCGAATTGGTGCCCGCCGACGAAGATTCGGTGTTCGAAGGATTGGGGGTCGGATTTCGCGCGGAATTGACGCTTCGAGAAGATGACACCGACCAAGTCTACGAGGCCTTCGGCGGCAGGTTCGAAGACATCGTGAACGGAGCCATGGGATTGCGGGTCTACGGGATCGAAAGTCAAACAAGCTACGACTACGACGTTTCCATCCAGGCCGTAGGCAAAGCCGAACTGAAAATGCCGAAGGTGACCAAAGATTGGTTTATTATCCCCGAAAGCTGGAAAGAGGGAAAAACCTTGCTCTCGGCATGCTTGTCCCTGGGATATTTCGAGGTAACCCAGGAATGGTGGTGGCTTGGCCACAAAGAAAAAAACCTGGGGATCCATTCCGGTTTGCATGCCGAATCAGAGGTTTTTTTCGACGAACCCGTCAGCGTGTTCATCCCATTCGATCATATGGAGGACAAGGATGGCGACAGAGTGTCCTTCGTTTTGAACATGAAGGTACTGGCCGTCGATGAACCATCGGACAAATCGCCATTTGCGCAATACGCCCGGGGAATCGATTCGGCCAGGGCGGTCGGGGACACTGTTTGGAAAACCTTTTCCGTAGATCCCGGAGAAAGGCTGCTGATCGTGGATTTGGTTTCTTCGGACAACACCTTCACGATGGTCATGCCCGACGGCACGACGTTGACGCAGGACTCCCCCTCCACCGATTCGGTCATCGTGGAAAAAGCGGCGGGCCGCTATACCGAAATAGCGGTGGCCAATCCCCCGTCGGGAGAGTACGGCATTTACTACATTCTGACGGGAGACGAATATGTGAAGGTTTTCGGCACGAACCCCGCGCCCGATGGGATGGTATCCATTGCGGGCGACACCGTGTCGTTCTCCTTGCAGGACGCCGAAGACGAAACGATGCAATACAGCCTGGCGCTGGTGGACGACCGGGAAGACATCGTCTATTTCCTGATCAAAGACGAAACGACCACCGGCGGTCAATTCGATTACGTGATCGGCCCGGTCTCCCATCTGGAAACCGGAGAGTACAGAGCGATGCTGGTATACAACGACACCATCAATCCGGCCCGAAAAGCGATCAGTTCGGAAACGATATATCTTCAAAAAAGCATCGGATCTCCTGAAAATATTCGAGCGCTCTGCACGAATGATTACGTGGAACTCTTCTGGGATGCGGACCCGGCAGCGACGGGCTACCAGGTATCCATCAGCTGCCGGGATCAGCTGATTTATGAAACGAGAGTAAGGGCGGACCGGTTGAAGGTGACCGACCTTTTGGAGGAACAGTACACCGCCGAGATCTACGGATACGACGAGGAAGGAAACACGGGAGAATCGGCTTCGCTGGTTTTCGATGTGGCGAAGGTCGTCTCCAGCGTCATTCCGGATACCGTCTCCGGAGTGACGGTTGAAATAGGCGTCGATCAAGCCGTGGTCGAGTGGACACCCCCTGCCAACGCCGATTTCTACACCGTGGGTCTATTTTCGGGGACCGAAACGATTCTTTCGAACGCCGTCGCGTTGCAGCCCTCGTTGACGGTCGGAAAAGGCCATTTCGGCAAGCTGGCCGCGATCAGCATCGTATCGCACAGTTTCGCCAACAATGCTTCGGAACCGTACGTCGAACAAATCAGTCTTTTCACATCCGAGGACACCGACGAAGACGGCCTTCCGGACATGTGGGAAGCCAGATATTTCGGTTCTTTGAAATACGACGCTTCAGACGACCCGGATGCGGACGGGTACGACAACGGCACGGAATCGACCCTGGGCACCCATCCGTGCATGGCCGACACCGACGGCGACGGGATCGACGACCCGCTGGATCCCCGGCCTTTGAACAATATCGACGCCAACAAAAACACGGTCGCGGACGACTGGGAAGACTTTTTCCAAATAACCGATATCATGGAAGACACCGATTCGGACGGCTACCCCAATTATATCGAATACCTGGCGGGTCTCGATCCGACTGTTTTCAACGAACCGGGAATCGACGTGGCGAATTACGAAAATATCGACTTTTCGCCCGTCGTAGTAGCCAACGTGGAAGAAATAAGCATGGCCAAACTCGACGAGCCGGCGGAAATAGACCTGTCCGACTCCTTTGACATCAATGGCAATCCGCTTTCCTTCGAATGGAAGTTCAACGGGGATTCCGTAGAAAATGCACAGGCCCTTTTTTCGATAGATACGTCGAAAACGGGCATGAATCGAGTGGAAGTCAAAGTCTCGGACGGAACGAAAACCGTTTACCGGAAATATTCCGTATTCGTATCGGACGGAGACACGGGTAGGGCCAACGGCGGCTCGCCGGGAAGCATAAGCCTTGCAAGATATCGGATCGACCTGGATGCGGCGTGCATGCCGGAGGGCGAATTTCTTTTGGCCGCCGATATCAGCCTGGAAAGGATACCCGTCGAGATCATGGGCAGAAAAATCGTTTCCCACGCCTTGGTGTACATCTATTCGGGAGGGTCCAGGCTGGCTTCTCCCGCGACCATCACGCCGTACATGAGACAATACGACGGAATCGACCCCTACGTTTTCAATTACGACACATCGGTTTGGACGAACCTGAACACGGGAGAGTCCTTCGACCCGGTCTTCAGGTCGAAAGCCGTCGATCAGCCGCCGTACTATACCGTCGCCACCAGGGAGACGGGCATTCTCGTATTTGCCAGGATACCCGAAACCGTAGAGCTGTCGGCAGTGACGAATCTGAATTCGGGGACCGGATTGTACACGGTGGATCTGTCGGAATTCGCTTCGAATCGTCAACTCGAAGAAATTGCGGACATATCGATTTCGAACCCTTCGGTCGTCTCTTGCGCCAGCGGATCGGTTGCGGGAACAGAGGAACTGAGAATCGACGTGATCGGCCCGGGCCGGTCGGAAATCGTCATCGAAGGTCGCGACGGCGACGGAGAATCGGTCGCCTATCGGTACATCTTGGACATCCAGGAGGGCTACTGGGAGACCGACATCGACGGAGACGACATTGACGACGACTGGGAACTGGCCTACTTGGGCCATTTGGGGTCCGACGGATCGTCCGATTTCGACGACGACGGCGTGACCGACCTGGTCGAGTACCAAAAACGGTTGAACCCGTCTTCCTTGGATTCGGACGGAGACGGCATACAGGACGGAACGGAAATGGGCTATACCGCAGACGATGTCGCCCCGGATACCGACACGGAAATTTTCCGGCCGGACCTCGACCCCACGACGACAACCGACCCCTTGGTCTCCGACACGGACGGCGATACGTTCGACGACGGTTTCGAAGACGCCGATAGCAATGGACGGGTGGACCTGAAAGAATACGACCCGAAAGCCGCCGATTCTCATCCGGGCATGAAAGGAGACGTAAACGGGGAAAACAACATAGAACTCCACGACGCTTTGACGGCTTGCAAAATCGCGGCGGGAACGGATCCGGGATTTCAGGTCTTCCAATCCGCCGATTCCAACGGCGATGGCAAGATCGGAATGGAGGATGCCTGTTACATTTTGAATCAAATCTCCGAATCTCTTGAATGAACGCGATATTTGCAGTTTAGCGCGATAAAGCGCTGGCTGGCGTCAAGCCGGGTCAACTCGGAAAAACGAGGATTGCGTTGCCGCATGGCACTCGCACCCGGTTATCAACCCGAAAATATGCGTTTCTGTCTTTGACACGAAGTGCAATTGCGAATTAAAATATCTTGTGTGAAAAATTTTTGACGCCAATTGAAATGCAGTATTAACAGCCGAGTTGAGGACCCATGAAATAACCCATTGGCGAAAACAGGTGTGTATTATCGATGGATTTATGAGGTAACTTGACACGTGACTAATATTTCGAAAGGGAAAACACCCCCTTGGGCGGTACGGCCGATCACGCCGGAAGAAATCTACACGGACCGGGCGGAGCACCTGGAGTTTCTGTACGACTACGCCTTGAAGGCCGTCACGCGCCGGTCCATGTCCACCGTCGTTTTGGGACAGCGCCGCATGGGCAAGACGGAAATTTTCAAGCGCGTTGTCAATCGCCTCTTTTTCGAGCAGGAGCATTACGGGGACCTTCATCGGTCCGTCGTGCCGGTCTATTTCTGCTTCGAAGACAAGCCCACCGACAAATGGGCGTTCGCCGAGAAATACCTGGAGAATTTTCTCCGGTGGTACGCGGCGTTCCGGTTGAGGAACACGGACCTTCTTTCGGACGATGCGCTGGATCAGGCGGACCTGGCCAAAATCATTCGCGGCGATTCCGTTCTATCGAAGGAACTCAAGGGCGCGCTGAACCTCTTCGACGCCCTGCCCGGAAGAAACGTGATCGATCCGGAAGGAAAGACGCTTTGGATGCCGCGCCGGGTATCCGACAGGCACGAGGGCGCGATAGTCATGTTCCTGGACGAATTTCAGAACACCCGTCTTCCCCAGTACGGCTTCGACATCGTCGGATTGATGCAGGAGGCGGTGGAATCTCCCACCTGCCCTCACTTCGTGACCGGGTCGGCCATGGGCATCCTGGCGAACGAGATACTTGGGCGCGGCTCGCTTTTCGGACGGTTCGACAGCGAGCCTGTCAAGCCCATGACGGAATACTGGGGAGCGGAGCTTGCGCTGCGCAGCGCTCGTTTCTACAATGCCGAACTGCCGGAGAACATGGCGCCGGTGGTATCCGCCCGGTGCGGCGGGAACCCTTTTTACATTACCGCCGTTGTCAGGCAGTCCGCAAAACAAAAGAAATCCTTGGTCGCCGAGGAAAGAATCAACGAAATCCTCGCCGTCGATCTGGCCTCCGGGTTCATTTGGGGGGAATTGAACGACCAGGTGGGCAGATGGATCAAGCGAATCAACGAGTTCGGCGTCACCAAGTGGGTTCTGTACCTGTCGTCCCTGGAGGAAGGGGAGCGGATCGATCCCGAAAGGATTCGCAAGGAACTTCGCGACCGGGATGGCCGGGAGGTGTCCGTCGAGACCGTCAGGGACATCCTGGTCAAGCTTTCTCGCGGGGATCTTTTGGAATACAACGAGCTTGGCGGATGGTTCCGCAAGATCGACGATCCTATCCTTCTGGAATTTCTCAAGGTCTGGGGGCGCGTTGCCGTGGAAAGCAACGATTCCATGACGGTGCAGCAGGAACTGCTCCTCGAATACCGCGCATTGAAGCGCAAAATCCACAACCATTTCGGCTATCTGGGAGAGGTGTACATGAGCCAGGTCCTGTGGAACACCCAGCGACAAGCGCTTCCAGGCCATTTGCTGCACAGCCCCGAAGACGTCGTCGTCCCTCATCGTTTCGTATACATCAGGCACCGTACGCGCCTGGGGGCCGCTCCCGACATGGAAATCGACGTGGAAGCCGCGGCCGGAGGGGAAATGTGGATTTGCGAGAGCAAGTGGTGGCGAGGCAGAAAGGCGGGTGTCAAGGAAGTGGAGTCCTTGCTGTACAAGGGACGTCTGCTGAGGGAAAAAGCGGGGCCGGGGCTCGAAACTCTCCGCCTGTGGCTTTTCGCCCACGACGGTTTTTCAAAGGAGGCCCGGGAGCTTATGGCCGAAAAGAAAGTATTCTGGTCCGACCGAAAGGATTTGAACGGATTGCTCGCGTACGCCGGGTTGAAGCAATTGCCGGAGGTCTGACAATCCGGAAACGAAATCCGAACGTGGACGAAATAAGCATAGCCAAACTCGACGAGCCGACGGAAAATCGACCCGTACGTTTTCAATTACGACACATCGGTTTGGACGAACCTGAATACGGGAGAGACCTTCGACCCGGTCTTCAGGTCGAAAGCCGCCGACCAACCGCCGTACTATACCGTCGCCACTAGGGAGACGGGCATTCTCGTATTTGCCAGGATACCCGAAACCGTAGAGCTGTCGGCAGTGACGAACCTGAATTCGGGGACCGGATTGTACACGGTGGATCTGTCGCAATTCGCTTCGAGCCGTCCTACTTGGGCCATTTGGGGTCCGACGGATCGTCCGATTTCGACGACGACGGCGTAACCGACCTGGTCGAATACCAAAAACGGTTGAACCCGTCTTCCTTGGATTCGGACGGAGACGGCGTACAGGACGGAACGGAAATGGGCTACACCGCCGGCGACGTCGCCCCGGATACCGACACGGAAATTTTCCGGCCGGATCTCGACCCCGCGACGACAACCGACCCCTTAATTTCCGACACGGACGGCGATACGTTCGACGACGGTTTGGAAGACGCCGATGGCAATGGACGGGTGGACCTGAAAGAATACGACCCGAAAGCCGCCGATTCTCATCCGGGCATGAAAGGAGACGTAAACGGGGAAAACAACATAGAACTCCACGACGCTTTGACGGCTTGCAAAATCGCGGCGGGAACGGATCCGGGATTCCAGGTCTTCCAATCCGCCGATTCCAACGGCGATGGCAAGATCGGAATGGAGGACGCCTGTTTCATTTTGAATCAAATCTCCGAATCTTTTGAATGAACGCGTCTCTTGTAGTCGTCCAGGACCCACTGGCGGGATTCCTTTTTGTCAACGCAAAAGCAATATTATAGATGACCCGTTGTCGAATGGCATGCTATAAAAAGATTGACACGGAATTCGTATTCGTTTATAGAATGCCACTTTAATCGTCAATAAGAAATTGACAAACGTAATTTTTTGTTTTTATAATCACCGTTTTTTTTGCTGACGGCCGTCTTTTGCGCTTCGAGAATGACGGCTGAAAGCCCGTGATACGACGAAAAGGCCAGGAAGGTCCATGCAGGCGATGAACGCCGTCGCATGCTTTTCTGGCCTTTTTTTATGGTGCGGGCGGGGTGTTTAAGATGGAAAGGAGGTGGTCTGGTACAACAAAAGCCAGCCAGGTAATTTAATGAAAAAAAGGAAAAGCGGGAGGCAGTCTGTCACCGGCCAGGGTAATCCGACCGCCTCCCTGGAAAAGAAGCCCCTCGGAACAAGGGATGCCTCGATTTATTGTGTACGATCCCGGCATTTCTCTGTCAATCCATTCCAATGTATTCCAGACGGCATATTCGTCCGGACGGCATTCATCGAATAATGTTTCGACTTACCAGCATCCGGTTGCGGCCGCAGCCGGGAGGACGCCCGAAATTCATATATCAGACGAATCGTTTTCAAAGCAGGGTGCCATTTATGGAAGCAGGGTTTGGTTTTCGTTCTCAAACAAAGGAGAAAAAGGGGATGAACAAGATGGAAAAAGAAACCAATTCCGTCCATGGAATGGCCATGGCGATTCTAACGGCTTGCATGCTTCTGTTGTTGTGGGCAACGCCGTCCATGGCCCAGGAAACAAGCCAGGAGGGGACGGTAGAAGTCTCTGAGGAAACGGTTCCGGAGCAGGAAAATGTCCAGGAGCTGGAAGATGTCGTGGTGACGGGAAAAAAGGGCGCGAAGGCCATTGAATTGAGCCCGGGCGAGGTCGTTATCGATCCGGAGAATTTTCCTCTGATCGGCCCGCCTGGCAACTTGGAGGATACGCTGAAAACCCAGGCAATTTTCGATTTCCGGGGCCAGACGGACCTTGTGCCCGACAGCGACACTCTCAACATGAGGGGCTTTTCCAGCAGCCGTTTCGTGATGGCTTTGGACGGTTTGACCGTGCAGAAGACCGGCGGCAGAAAAGGGACCCACATCGTGGACTACAGCCTGCTGTCGGCGGTCCCTCTGGACAAGATAGAAATCATCGCCGGACCCCACTCCGCCCGGTATGACAGCAAGAGCATCGGAGGCGTGGTCAATCTTGTCACCCAGGCTCCCAAGCCCCGGGACACGTTGAAACCGGACATCAGCGGCAGCGCAAGCTGTGTCGCAAAACCATATCAGCACGCTGGGTTTCGAGAAAGCCACGCTCTACCACGGCGACGACAAGGACAAGCGCGTGGACAAAAACGGGACCTACCTTCAGCACCAGTGGTTCATCACGCCCTATCTGGACACCAAGCTGGGGCTGCGCAACGAGAATGTCGCCATCTATGTCGGCAACAGCCAGACCAGCGGCATTCCAAACCGGGGCGAATGGATCAGGCGCGAGTGGAACCAGCTGGTGCCCAGGTCCGATTCCAAGCTCAAGTTCTATGTCAAGAACGTTTTCGACGAAGTCTACTACGATGCACGGGGCTATCCCTCCACGGACAGAACGTTCGGGGTCGTGTGGAGTTTCAGGATTAGAGGGCCTTTGGGCTTGGTTTTTACTTCGGCCGGTTTTCATCCAACAGTTTCGATCTGTCGCTTGGATTCCGGGTCTAAAGCAAGCTCCGCCAGGAATGGCGGTGTTGGTTGGCCGACGTTATAATCAAAACCGGGCTTTTCCATCCTGTGGAAAACTCGAACATAGGAATGCAACAATTTAACCGATTTAAAAAGGAGAAGGATTCATGTCAACCCTGAAGCAAGGAAAACTGGTCCGGCTAATCGTCGCGCTGCTGGCGTTGTTCTGGCTTGCGGCCATGGCCGGATGCAAGACCGGAGCGGAGCCGGCCCCCGATCGTGTGGCCGACGACATCGCCATGAAGTCCGCGAAGGGCAGTTTCACCGTGGTGGGCACAGGGCCGGGAGATGCGGACCTGCTCACCCCCAGAGCGGTGAAAGCCATTCGAGAAGCCGACGTTGTCTTTTGCGGATCGAAAACAAAGGAGAAGCTGGCCTCCCTGGTGGATTTTTCCGACAAGCAGGTCCTGGATGGCTACGGAGTGCTGTTTCGCTACTACGGCAAGGACTGCGACAAGGCCGAACAGGCCGGCGAGGAGACGATGCGGCGACGTTCCATGACCTGCGAGCAGTACCATGAAAAGCAGGCCGAGTTCGCCCGCCTGGTGCGCGAAGCCGTGTCCGCCGGAAAGCGGGTGGCCATGCTGAGCGGCGGCGACCCCACCATCTACGGCCCGGACATGTGGACTTTGCAGGAACTGCGCGATCTGGATCCTGTGGTGGTCCCCGGCCTCAGCTCTTTCAACGCCGCCAACGCCGCGCTCAAAGTCAGCCTGGGGGAGGTGATTCTCACCGCTCCTTTCAAGCGGGACAACCCGAAGGACTCCGTGGAGAGCCTGGCAGGACACGAGCGGTCCACCATGGTCATTTTCATGCCTCGCGACATGAAGGACCTGTTTTCCCGGCTCGCGGGCGTTTATTCCGCCGATACTCCCGCCGCAATCGTTTCCAACGCGGGCATGGCCGGCCGGGAGAAGGTCGTGTCCGGCACGGTGGGCGGGTTCGCATCGGACCTGTCCGGCGTGGACGAGCGGCTGTCCATCGTATATGTGGGAAAAGCTCTCGACAAAGCCCAATTCGCCGCGAAGCCGACGGAGAGCGCGTCTGAAAAAGGAAAATACTACCTGGTGGGCTTGGGGCCCGGAGACCCTGACCTGGCCACGCTGCGGGCGCTGGAGGTCATCGAAAAGGCCGACCTGATCTTCTGCCATGAGCGCCTGAGCGAAAAATTCGCCGACTGCCTCAAGGGAAAGAAGGTCGTCCACGGATACCACCGGCTGTTTCCCTTCTACGGCAAGGAGTGCGCAAAAGTGAAGCAATCCGACATGCCGCGGGAACGAATGAGCTGCGAAGAGTACCATCGCAGGCAGGCGGAGTTTTCCGCCATGGTCCGCGAGGCGGTGGCCGCAGGCCAGACCGTGGCCATGCTGGACAGCGGCGACCCGCTGGTCTACGGCCCCTGCTCCTGGTCTCTGACCGAACTGAAAGACATCGATACGGAGGTGGTGCCCGGACTCAGCTGCTTCAACGCCGCCAACGCGGCCTTGCGGGCGGGAGTGACCGAGGGCGAGGACACCCATTCGGTCATTCTGGCTTCGGGCTGGTCCGTGGAGGAGATGTCGGTCCACCAGAGCACCATGGTGCTTTTCACCATGCGGACCGACTTCAAGAAGTTCGTCGACAGCCTGTCGAAGCACTATCCGGCCGACACCCCCGTGGCCATCGTTTTCGCCGCCGGCTATGCGGAGAGGGAAAAGGTGATGCACGGTTCCCTGGGTTCCATCCTGGAGCAGGTGGGAGAGGACAGGCTGCCTTTCGAGTATCTGCTCTATGTGGGCGATTTTTTGAACAAAAGCGTGGATCGTTTGAGCAACTGATCGATCCGATGAGCAACAACCGACCGGTTCCGTGTCGAACCGGTCGATGCGATGGAGGAGAAGACAAATGAAAACGAAATTGTGTGTCGTCGCGATTTTCTGCATGTTTTTCACGGCGGTCCTTTGCGCTCCCGTGTCCGCCCACAACCTTTGGCTCAACCCCGGAAACTACTTTCCCGAAGTGGGCGAGACCGTGGATATCGGCATCGGCTGGGGACACAAGTATCCGGCCGACCGCACCGACCAGGAGATGAAGGAGGGGCGGCTGGAGCAAATCGTGGCGGTGGGTCCCGACGGCGTTTCGGTGGAGCTTGAAAAGGTGTCGGCGGACCTGTACAAGCTGAAAATCGAAAAGGCGGGCGCCTATCTGATCGCGGCGAAAATCAAGCCCGGCTTTTTCACGATGACCCCGGACGGCAGAAAATGGGGAGACAAGACCGCCATTTCCGACGCTGTCAAGTGCACCAATTTTCATATCGAGGCCAAGACGGTGCTTATTGCGGGCGGAAGCGATAAAAACCTGACAGGAGCGGCGGGCCAGACACTGGAACTGATTCCGCTCGTCAATCCCGGGACTGTGAAAAGCGGCGAAGAACTGAATGTGAAAGTGATGTTCGAAGGCGCCCCGTTGGCCGACATGGATCTGAAGGCCACCTACGCCGGGTTCGAGGCCGAGGATATCGCCCCCCATGACAAGCCCGGAAAAGAAAAGATGGACGGCAAGCGGCAACCGCCCCCGCCCCCGAAGGCCGGAAAAGAGGCAAGAGAGCGCAAGGAGCACAAGCCCAGGATATTCCCGGCGCAAAGCGCCACCGACGGGCAGGGCCAGGCCAAGTTGCAGTTGAGCCAGGCGGGCTACTGGATGATCATGCTCTCCCATAGGCCCCCCTATCCGGACACGGCGGTCTGCGACGAATACATGTACAACGTGACGTTTACTTTTCAAGTCAAGCCATGAACGATTTGCGTAACAACGAAGGCCTCAGCCGCGACCTCGGACTGCTTTCCGCAACGGTCCTGGTGATCGCCAACATGGTGGGAACAGGCATTTTCACCACGTCTGGATTTATCGTAGCGGAGCTGGGCGATCCCAGCGCGCTGCTTTTGTGCTGGCTGTTGGGCGGGGTGTTCGCGCTGTGCGGCGCGCTTTGCTACGGCGAACTGGGCGCTCGCTTTCCACGGGCGGGTGGAGAATATGTGTTTTTAAAGGAGAGCTTCGGCAAGCCGGTAGGGTTTCTATCCGGATGGATCTCGCTGGTTGTCGGCTTTTCGGCCCCCATTGCAGCGGCGTCCATAGCGTTCGCCTCCTACATTTTCAAAGCGTTTTCCATGCCGCAGGGCGCCGAATGGGTTTGGTCGCCCTTCGGGGTGCCGGTCGCCACCCTGTCGATGGTGAACCTGGCGGCCATTTGCGTCATCGGGGCGTTCACCCTGATCCACTTCTTCGGATTGAAGCTGGGAAGCCGGGTGCAAAACTGGCTCACCCTGTTCAAGGTGGCGCTCATTGCCGCTTTCATTGTTGGGGGATTTTGTTTCGGCCAGGGTTCCCTGAGCCATTTCGAACCGTCTGCGGGAATGTCGTCCGGGTTGACTGCGGAAAAATTCGCCGTGTCTCTCATTTTCATCTCGTTCGCCTACAGCGGATGGAACGCGGCTGCCTATCTGGGAGCCGAAATCAAAAACCCGGAGCGAAACATCCCGTACGCCCTGTTTTTGGGGACGGCCGTGGTGCTGGTGTTCTATCTTCTGCTGAACGCGGTCTATGTTTATTCCATGGGCGCGGCGCAAATGTCGGGCGTGATGGAAATCGGGGCAAAAGCGGCGGTCCATCTTTTCGGAGAGAACATCAGTCGAATTTTCAGCGGCGCCGTGGCCCTTGGCATCTTGTCGGTGCTGAGCGCCATGGTGATGACCGGCCCCCGGATCTACTACGCTATGGCCACAGACGGCGTTTTCTTCTCCGTTTTCGGCAGGCTGAACCCGGCGCATAGAAGCCCAGCGTCCTCCATTTTCCTGCAGGCGGCCATCGCGGTCCTGATGGTCGTATCGGCTTCTTTTGAAACGCTGCTGATCTACATCGGGTTCACGCTGTCTCTGTGCGCCATGCTAACTGTTGTCGGCCTGATGCGGATACGGAAGCATGACCAGGAGGAAATCGGGCCGGGCCTTTATCGAACATTCGGCTATCCGGTCACCCCGCTGCTTTTCATCCTGGGCAATTGCTGGATCATCTTCTTTTCGCTGAAAAGCAGACCGGTGGGCGCTCTTTTCGGCCTGGGCACCATCCTTGCCGGAATGGCCCTGTATATGTTCTTTGCGCGAAGGGGAAAGGAAGAACACGCGCTCCGAGCCGGGTACGAAAAATTCTGGTTATAACGGATTTGGGGGTGGGTGGACTGTAGGTTGGGTTGAGCGTCGTCAATTGTTGGGTTTCGCTACGGAATTCTATCAAACAGACAGATAAGGCGCGCGAAATGGTTGGGAAGCAAGCGAAACCCAACGTGAAACCCGCTCAACCCAACCTACGCATTGCCGCTCCCCCAAATCCGTTATGACCAGGAAAAATTGAGCGAAGAGTTTTCGGATGGATGAATGCGATGCGCGCTGCAGCACTCGCTTTCCGGTTCCCGCGTTTGGCGCGGGAACCGGAATAATCGAAAATGAGGAAAAGTTATGCGTACTTTAATCAAATTGCTCATTGCCATGGCCCTTTGCTGCCTGTTGGCGCCGTCCGGTTGGGGGCATGGCGTGGACGGCTACGTTTCCCCGGAACAGGGGTATTTGATCGCGGCCATGTATGACGACGGCGAACCCATGAGCTATGCGGCCGTGGAAATCAAAACATCCGATTCGGACCTTCCGTTTCAAAAAGGCAGGACGGACCGCAACGGCCTGATGATGTTCAAGCCGGACAAGCCCGGCCTGTGGCAGGTGGAAGTCACCGACGGTATGGGGCATCGCCTGGCCCTGGATGTAGACGTGCCCGCTCCGGACCCGGAGCCGACACGCCAGACCCCGCCGGACACCGCTTCGCCGGACCAGGCATTATCGAACCAGGCCCCATTGGAGAAAGAACCGTCGAATACGACCCCGCTGGAAACGACCCCTGCCAAGCCCCTGAAATCTTCTCGCAGAAGCGTCAACAACATCGTCACGGGCCTGGCGGTCATATTCGGTCTGTTCGGCCTGTTCTACGGCTGGAAAGGACGGCGGGTAGCGCATGGGGGTCAGGCTTGATCTGTTGGCTGTAAACTATAAGGTATAAGGCATTTGATGGGAATTGACGCCATGGAATCCGTATCCAACCCAAACCGATATGCACGCCGCCGTTGCGCAAGTCGTTCGAAAAATCATGCGGCGGACCGCCGAGCCCGCATAATGGCAACCGTCGTGCCCGCGTGTTTTTTCATATCGGGCATGGCCGGGCTGGTCTACCAGACTCTGTGGGTGCGGATGATCGACAAGGTGATCGGAAGCGCGCCCTTTGCGGTGGCTGCGGTGGTGTCGGTGTTCATGGGGGGGCTTGCGCTGGGAAGCTATCTTGCCGGACGGTTCGTGGACAGGATACCGGACAGAAATTCCATGCTGTCGCTGTACGGCAAGATCGAAATCGGCGTGGGGCTTTACGCGCTGGCGTTTCCATGGCTGATCGCGGCTGTCAAGCCCGTCTATGTCCAGGCCTACGCCCATCTGTGGGACCATCCATGGCTGTACACCCTTTTCACTTTCTGCGGATGCCTGTTTCTGCTGCTGCCCCCGACCACCCTCATGGGGGCCACCTTGCCGGTGCTATGCCGGTACTTTGTGGTCAGCCTGGCCACCCTGGGCGCCAGGGCGGGAGGACTCTACAGCCTCAATACCGTCGGCGCCGCCGTCGGCGCTGTCTTGTGCGGCTTTTTCCTGATACCGAAACTGGGGCTGGCAACGACTCTGCATGCGGCGGTGGGCGTCAATATGGCGGTCGGCGTTTGCTGCTTGGCGCTTTCCAGGCTGCATTTCTCCCCAAATAAAGAGGGTTCGGCTCTGCGGAAAGAAGGGCAGGGGAGCGGATGCGGCGCGGCTTGTCCGACGGCGCCCGCAAGCAACGAAGACCGATGGGCCCTGGCCGTTTTTTTCATATCGGGATTTTGTGCCATGTCCTGCGAGGTCTACTGGACCCGGCTCATCGGCCTGATTATCGGACCGACCACCTATGCGTTCAGCCTGGTGGTGGCCGCGTTTATCGTGGGACTGGCGGCCGGAGGCATGCTGTTCGGGTGGCTGGGAGACAGGCTCAAAAGGGACCTTGCCCTGCTGCATGTCACCCAGTTTTGCGCGGCCCTTCTGTCCCTATGGGTCAGCCAGTTTCTGGGGGACAGCCAGTTTTTCTTCGCCAAGGTGATCCATGCCAACCGGCATGACTACTCCCACCTGCTGCTGTGGCAGTCGCTTCTGCTGTTCGGCATTCTCCTGGGACCCACCCTGTGCTGGGGGGCGGCTTTCCCTTTGGTCAACCGCATCAGGGCGCGATGTTTGCCGAGTCTGGGAAAATCCATCGGAAACGCCTGCGCCGTCAATACCGTGGGCGCGATTTTAGGCGCTTTCTGCGCCGGATACATTGCGATTCCGCTTGTCGGCAAGGAAACAGGGCTGCAATTGACCGTTGCCTTGCAGCTGGTTGCGGCCTGTCTGGGGCTGGCGAAACAGGGATGGACCTCCGGATGGCCCCTGCGTGCGCGCATCGCAGCCATGTGCTTGCTTTTGACCGGTCCGCTGGCGCTGACGCAATATCCCTCCTGGGCGCCGGGCCTGCTGTCGAGAGGCTGGTACCGGGATTTCGATGCGATTGCAGACGACCTGGACCGCACCGGCTGGATGGATGCTCTATTAAAAGGCAAGACGATTTTGGCAAAGAAGCGCACGGGCCAGCAGGTGGTTTTCCAGAGCGAAGGCGTTGGCGGATTCACCACCGTGGAGAAGGAAGTCACGAGCATGGGCGCCGAGGAGCTGGCGCTGTTCAACAGCGGCAAGGCGGACGCCTCCTCCCATGGCGACAGGTCCACCCAGACCCTTTCGGGGCATATTCCGCTGTTGTTTCATCCGAACCCGAAAAACGTGATGGTCCTGGGCCTGGCCAGCGGCATGACCGCCGGAGAAGCCCTGCTCTACCCCATAGAGCGCCTGGATATTCTGGAAATCAACGAACAGGTGGTCCAGGCCTGCGAGAAATTTTTCAGCCCGTACAACCGCGATTGCCTCCATGATCCCAGGACAAGGCTGATCGTACAGGACGGCCGCAACCACCTGGCTTTGAATCGTCAGCGCTACGACGTGATCGTATCCGAACCCTCCAACCCCTGGATGGCCGGTCTGGCCAACCTGTACACACGCGATTTTTTCCGGCTCGTCAAGGACCGCCTGACGGAACACGGCGTTTTCGCCCAGTGGATTCAGGCCTACGAGATGGACTGGGAGACCTTCAGCCTGCTGGGAAGGACCTTTACGTCGGTGTTCGGAGGCGGGGCGTTGATCGAGGTCGGTCCCGGGGACTATCTGCTCATGGGATTCGCAGATAAGAAAGGGCTGGTGTGGGAGAACGCCAGGGACAACATCGGTTTTGCCCGGCGCTCCGACCGCATGGTTCTGAAAGATATTTCCAGCCTGGCCCACCTGGTGGTCACCGAGGATTTGCCCCGCCTGTTCGGGACCGGCCCTTTGCACACCGACGACCGCCCCCGCCTGGAGTTCGCGGCCCCCAGGCGGCTTTACGGGGGAGGGCTGGATATGAATGCGGAAGCGGCGGACCGCCGGCGGCTCGCCCCCGCGACCCTTCGCCTGATCGCAGAGCACAGCGATAACGACAGTCTTCTGGATTTGGTCGAGACGGGAGTCTCGCTATATCTTCCGCTCTTTTCGAGGCTGGAACCGAAAACATTCACTGCGGCCCAGCACGAACGCTACCTGGATTTGGTCGGATCGTACTGCGACTGTACCCTGGCACCCTCCTATCGGGTATTCGGCGACCCGGAAGCCAAGCGGATTTGCGCCCGAATCCAGGCCCGTCTCATAGAAAAACACCTGGCTTCGTCCCCCGGACGCTCCGCCGACTATTACAATCTGGGGCTGGCCCTCTCGGCGGCGGGACGGATCGAAGACGCGGCCAAAGCGTTCGAGACAGCAGCATCAATGGCCCCCGACAACGTGGACGCATACATGGCCCTGGGTTTGCTGGCGGCACAGGAAGGACGGTTTTCCGACGCTGTGCGCTACCTGAGCCTGGCGACGGAAATTTCCCCGACCCATGCCGAAGCCCACAAGAACCTGGGCATGGCCCAAGCCGCCGCAGGCGACCTCGACTCCGCAGCCCAGGCGCTTGTCTTTGCCCTGCGCCTGTCTCCCGACGATGTCGCCGCTCTTAACGAACTGGGCCTCGTCTACCTGCGCACGGGCCGAATCCAGCAAGCCGAAGCATCTCTTTCGCGCGCCCTGCGTCTGGATTCCCGAAATCCCGAAACCCACCACAACCTGGGACTTTTTTTTTCACCCGGGGAAACCCGGAACAGGCCGTGGCCCATTTCGAGGACGCCCTGCGGCTCTGCCCCGACAACGCCAATGTCCTGCACAATCTGCAATCCGCCATGGCCATGTTGCGACGGCAAAACAATGGCGAAAAATAAGGGAACCTTCTTCGGGAAAATCGCGCTTTGTGTTTTCAATCAGGAGCTGCATTCTTTTAAAATGGTCTGCGGTGCCACCTGGCGGCACGGGCTCTTTGCGAGCGCGGCCTGGTTCTTTTCACAGAAGGACCAGGGTTCGTATGTCCACCCTTCGGCAAGGCGCCTGGCTTCCCTTTTCATGGAAAAATGGAGGTATGTTCCGACTACCGGGGCGATCAGCCTTGTTTTGAGACCGAATTCGCGATAGACTTCCCTTAGAGTATTTTCAATTTTTCCGGACAAGGCCGAATCGTTGCGATACCATTTCCGCATTGCCCACAATGCGCCTGCATAGGTTGTCTTCAAGGGGCTCGCCTCCCACGCGAGGCGATTGCGGATGCGTTTTTCCTGGTGGTCTTTGTACCTCTTCCAACCGTTCAAAAGAGTCCGGATAAGGCGAAAAAGACTGGGGCCGTTGGTTTTAAAGTCCCGGTCGAACGCCTCGACGAGAAAGGATTGCTCTTTTCCCGGCTGGATGTTGCGGTGGCGGTAGTTGAAACGATACTGGCCGTGGGCGTCGGCCAGGGGAAATTCGGACTGGTCCAGCAGGGTCCCGGCCCTTTTGTGTTCCTCGTACAAGGGGGTGCCTGGATTGGGCGTATAGAGCATGAATTGGTGAAAGACGGTGTCGTGGCCAACCGCGTAATCGATGGCGTCGCTTATGTTTTCATGGGTGTGGTGGTCCATGCCGATGATCGTGGAACCCAATACCCGAATGCCGCAGGACTGAAGCTTTTCCACCAGTCTTCGCGTGTCCACGCCGGATAGCTTCCGATAGTCGCTCTCTTGGCCTTCTATTCCCATCCAGACCCAGGCCACCCCGAGTCCGGTCAATTGCTCCATGGTGTAGGATTTCACCACCCGGGCGGAGCTGAAAATATACAGCGACCAGCTTTTTTGGTTTTCCCGCATCAGTTCCAGCAGTCTCAACGCGCGTTTTCTGTGGTACAGGAAATTTTCGTCGAGTACGAAAAAGGACCTCACCCGCATTTTCTTCTCCAGCCCTTGCATTACGGAGAAAAGCTCTTCGCCCGTTTCGTAGAAATTGACGAACTTGCCTTTACCGCCGAACAGCGCGGAGGTCGAACAGAAATTGCACCCGATGGGGCACCCGACGGAGGGAATCAGTACCGCCGCCGTGTCGCCCGGTTCGTCGCGAAGCGTATGCCCCAGGATTCTGGCGCCGAAACCGGAATATGCTTCCGGATGTCGCACGGGAGCATCTGTTTTCTGGCCCAGAAAACGCCTGAACCATGCGACGCCGTCTCCTTTGACGATGTAATCCGCATCGACGATGTTTTCCAGGTCCGGCGTGTTCGCGACATGGCCTCCAACGACAATGACAGCGCCGGGGCAGTGGCGTCGAACCAGTTCGCACATTTTTTTCACCTTGCCGACATTCGGGATAATCGCCCCGATGCCGACAATGTCGTACGAATTGTTCTCCAGTTCCTCCACGAAACGGTCGAGGGAGGGGAAATCCAGCAGGACGCACGGCGCGTCGATGTTGCTCTGGATCATCATCAGCCCGAAGGAGCGATGGAACATCCGCAGGGAGAAAGGCCCCTGCCGCCTTGTCACTTGGTTTTGGTACAGCTCCATGGGGTTGATTTCTCTGCTGCCGTATTCATCGTCGCGGGCATAGGGGCCGAAGACGCTGGACAGCAGAATCTTCGCATGGGTTCCAGACGGGTGCCTTGCATCTTTCATCATGTTGGTCGGTCTCCTCGATATTCGGGTTTGTATCGACGCGTTCATCGGTCCTGTTATCCCCTTCCGAAAATCCAGCCTCGCGATCGACCGGGACCATTGGAGCGTTGCGGGAAAGGGGCATGTTGCGCGCCATGTTTTTTTTCATGCCGAACGACTTCGGCAGGCGAACGGCTTGCAAGCGGCTTGCATAATTCAGTCTATTGATCGGAGAAAATTCGCGCAAGATCGTTCGCGACGTATTACGAAAGTTTTACACGGAGCGCATCTTTAAATTCGATGGTCAATTTTTTTCCGCCCACTTGTTCCAATATCGTCGGCATGATGAACAAAGTGCTTGCTATATTTCCGAGAAAAGGTTATTTTCCCGCGTTGTTAAACGAGTCCCGTCTGAATGACGGAAATGTTTCTGCCTGAAGGAACAGTCCACGTGCCACGATGGCTGCCTCCGGTTTGAGACGTTGAAAATTTTTTTTTAAAAGGAGGTTGTCATGGCCAAGGGAACTGTTAAATGGTTCAACGAGCAAAAAGGGTTCGGATTCATAGAGCGCGAGGACGGAGGCGATGTTTTCGTCCATCATTCCGCGATCAATGCGAGCGGTTTCAAAACCCTCAATGAAGGCGACAGAGTTACCTTTGATGTCGTGGAGGGGCCAAAGGGTCCCGCCGCTGCAAACGTCACCGTGGTTTAATTCCGTATTTCGGTCAAACAGGCGTCCTCCCCGATAATGGGAGGACGCCTGTTTTCGTCTGGTTTGAATTCGCATTTTTTAAAATCGACTGTTAAAATCGACCGTCGTCGGAGCCTTCCCCCCGCTAAAGCACGGTTTGGAGTCTTTTCTTCTTACAATACTTTCAAGTCATTAAAGATTTACTTGTCTTTGCATTTGGAGTTTTTACGTGATCAAGGCCGATAGAGAATCAATTGTAATATCGTTCATTAGAAGTAAAGAAAAATATGAAAAACTTGCCGAATACGTTGTCGGTCTGATCGGAAACGATCCGGCGTTTCCGAAGGATAGCCTTCATACGATGATTTATCGCATCAAGAGCGAAGAGAGGCTGGTTGAAAAAATCGAGGACGAAAACAGTCGGCTGAAAGCGGGATCGAAACCTATCGGGGAAAAAAATTTCAAAGCAAGAATCGGCGATTTGGCAGGCATCAGATTTGTATGTCTTCGTCTTTCAGATATCGATAAAGTCGATGAATACTTGAGGTTTTTGGCGGAAGAGAAAATCTTACGGCTTTTGGAGGGACCCGACAAGAAAAGATCGTTTATCCTTCCTATCGATCCCGACGAGGCGCTTCCGAAAAACATTGTCCTGCGATACAGCGGATATTCGTCAATTCACTACCAGGTTGAGCTGGGGGAGAAATCGGGTGCGGGCGACGATCTGATGGGTATGCAGATCGAATTCCAAGTCAGGACCATCCTCGAGGAGGCATGGGGCGAGATCGATCACAAATACAGATATGTCCTCAGCAGGAGCGGCGTTGAACTCCCCGAATGCATACATAACGGGTTCTATACTTTAAGTGCCTATCTTCAGGTTGCTGCCATGCAGGCTGAATACTTATGCAGGCAGGTAGATGTTCATAAACAATCGACATTCCGAAAACAAAAAGCAGAAACGGCGGTTGAAGCCGGAGATGCAAGCAAATGGCCCCCTGTCGAAGACGCCGGTGTTGCAAAGGCCGATTCGCTACAACCCGCCGAACTCCAAATGCGCCTGGAGGAAATGTTCGGATTTCGAATTACGGCCAGGACCTTGACGTACGTCAACAGGCGACTTGAGGAATCGTTGAATCCTGAGTTTCCACAATTGCATTTCAAAACGATTTTCAAGGAAGACAGGCTGCGAACGTTCAGGGCTATTTTCCGTGAAGCACTTGGCCGAGAACCATTTGACGATGCGGAAAAGAGAAACGTCGATGTTATTAATTTGGTTAATTTTGTGCTGTTTGTCGAAGCCAAAGGAAGCAGAATAGCCGAAGAAGGGTTGAAATTGGTTCTGAAACGCAGAGGCGCATAGAACGTTTCCGAATCGCAGTCCAAGGAGAAAAAACATGAAAAATCAGCGAATCGACCAGAGCGCACGGCGGTTGCCGGGCATCCCGGCCGCAGTCCTTGTGCTTTTGGCCGGATGGTTTTCGATGCCGCCGGTTTACGCAGCTTCCCGCAACTCGGCCGACGATTTTGTAATCACCGTCCGAACCTCCAACGATGGGACTTCGGGAGCCGCGCATTTCAACATCCCTGTCGCTCCGGGCAGCGCCTACGACTATAATGTGGATTGCGACAACGACGGCGTAGACGAAGTCGTCGGAGCAACCGGATACTACACTTGCAATTATGCAGAGTCTGGCATTTATACCTTGCGGATTAAGGACAATACCGGATTTGGGACCGGATTCCCTCGCATTTGGTTCAAGGAAAGCGGAGACAAGGAAAAGCTGCTGGCCATCGAGCAGTGGGGGAAGGGCAAGTGGACTTCCATGACCGGTGCGTTTTGCGGATGTTCCCGTCTTGCGGGCCAAGCCGAGGATGCGCCCGACCTTTCGCGGGTCAAGTCGATGCGGGAAATGTTCTCCGGGGCTTCCTTCTTCGACCAGGACATCGGCGATTGGGACACGTCCAAAGTCACGGATATGTCGTACATGTTCGCAGGGGCCTCCGCCTTCAATCAGGACATCGGCGGCTGGGACACCTCCGGCGTCAGGAACATGTCGTGGATGTTCGCGGAGACCGCCGCCTTCAATCAAGATATTGGCGGCTGGGACACTTCCAGGGTCGAAAGAATGGATTCCATGTTTTCCGGCGCCTCCGCCTTCAACCAGGACATCGGCGGCTGGGACATCTCCCGTGTCGGAAACATTTCATTGATGTTCGCGGGGACCTCCGCCTTCAATCGGGACATCGGCGGCTGGGACACTTCCAGCGTCAGGAGGATGGATTCCATATTCTCCGGAACAGCCGCCTTCAACCAGGACATCGGTTCCTGGGACACTTCCAATGTCACATATATGGAAGGCATGTTCCGCTATGCCTCCGCATTCGACCAGGACATCGGCGACTGGGACACTTCCAGAGTCGAGAGAATGGATTCCATGTTCCAGAATGCCAGTTCCTTCGACCAGGACCTGAGCGGCTGGGATGTGACGGCCCTGGTCTCCGCGACAAATATGTTTACCGGCATCGCGCTGTCGCCCGCCAACTACGACGCTCTGCTCGTCGGCTGGGAGGCTCTGCCCTTGAAATCCTATGTGGTTTTCGGCGGCGGCGACAGCACCTACTGCTCCGGAGAAAGCGCCCGGGCCAAAATGCAGGCCTCCTGCCGCTGGGTGATAACCGATGGCGGCAAGGATTGCGCCTCTCCATTGCCGGTGGCCTCCGGCCTCCGCCACCGGCATTGACGGGAGCGGATACCGCCGAGTCCGTCATTTGAAGCCGGAATTTTTTCCAAAGCCTGCCCGACTCCCGTTTTTTCGGAGGCCGGCCGGACTGGCCTTGGAAAAAAGTCCTATTTGGATGCAAGGGGCCTATGCAAAGATGTCAGGCCCGCCTGCCTGCCCCAAAAAATGTTGCATAAGAAAAATTAGTATGGTAGTTGATATCTGGATGCTCCAAGACGAGTTGTGGTAGTTCCCGGCTGACAAGGAAAAAGCAAAAAAAAAGTTACTCTCCACATTGAATTCAAAGGTCCTCCTGCTCGGTTTGATCTCGGGAAAGCGGCGAATTGAAGGTACTTTTCAATAAAGGACCGCCAGCGACTCCATCGATTGACCGTCGAGCGCAATGCGAAAACTCAGAAACTTCTCCATGTGAGACATAGAAGAGCAGGGACCGGCGGAGTGAATGCTCCTGCCGTTTGGCAGTTGGTTTATTCGGAGGGCTTCGGCGCCTATAGTTGATGGCCGATTTGCAAAGGCAGGGGATTGGAGAAGCTTTAGCGACAGGACTCGGGAAATCGCAGGCGCCGTGTTCCCTGGACGGAAGCCATGGATCGAAAGAACGAAGCATTGCATGGAATCAAATCGCAAACCAGGGAGAAAAAACATGGCAAATAGGCACATCGTTTGCGGCGCCCGTTGTTTGACGGGCATCCCGGCCGCCGTCCTGATGCTTCTGGCCGGATTGTTTTCGATGCCGGCGGCCCGCGCCGCCACCCGCAGCCCCGCCGACGACTTTGTCATCACCGTCTCGACCCGGCAAGACTGGCGATTCACCATCCCCACCGACCCGGACAGCGTCTACAACTACAATGTGGACTGCGACGACGACGGCATCGACGAAGTCGTCGGCGCGACTGGCGACTACACCTGCGACTACACCGACGATTATCCCGTTGATTACCCAGGCCATTTTCCCCCGGAGGTCATTTTCACCGTGCGAATTAAGGACAACACCGGGACCGGGAACGGTTTTCCCCGCATTTGGTTCCGATTTGCGTGGGACGCGGACAAAGTGCTGACCGTCGAGCAGTGGGGCACGGGCAAGTGGACTTCGATGGACGGCGCGTTCGAAGGCTGCTTCAATCTTACAGGACAAGCTGTGGACGCGCCGGATCTTTCGCTGGTCAGGTCGATGCGCAGAATGTTCTTTTCGACCTCATTCAACCAGGATATAGGCGACTGGGACACTTCCGGCGTCACGGACATGTCGGAGATGTTTTTGGGTACCCTCTTCAACCAGGACATCGGCGACTGGGACGTTTCCTCCGTCACGGATATGTCATGGATGTTCGGAAATGTCCCCTTCGACCAGGATTTGGGCGATTGGGACGTTTCCTCTGTCAAGAATATGTCGTTTATGTTTTGCATGTCCGCCTTCAACCAGGACATAGGAGATTGGGACGTTTCCGCCGTAACGGACATGTCGTCGATGTTCGCGGATGACAATGACTTCAATCAGGACATAGGAGATTGGGACACTTCCTCCGTACAGTCGATGCAGAGCATGTTCAGCAATTCGCGATTCTTCAACCAGGACATAGGCGATTGGGATACGTCCTCCGTCACGGATATGTCATACATGTTCTCGGGGGACGTCAACTTTCCCTCTGCTTTCAATCAGGACATAGGCGACTGGGACACCTCCTCCGTCCAGACAATGGCGGGAATGTTCTCCGGGGCCGCCGCCTTTGATCAGGACATAGGCGACTGGGATGTGACCGCAGTCGAAAACGCGAAGGATATGTTTTACGGCGTAGCGCTTTCGACCGCCAACTACGACGCTCTGCTCGCAGGCTGGAATGCGCAGTCCTTAAGGCCCGGTGTGGTTTTCGACGGGGGCGGAAGCACCTACTGCGTCGGAGAAAGCGCCCGGGCGAACATGCAGGATGTCCACGGCTGGACCATAACCGACGGCGGCAAGGATTGCGCCTCGCTATGCCCGATGGTCGCCGCCGCCACAGGTATCGACGCAACAGGGTTCGACGCCAACTGGAACGCCGTCGTGGGTGCCGAAGGCTATCGGCTCGACGTGGCTTTGGACGAAGCCTTTACGTATTTCGTCGATGGATATCGGGACAGGGACGTGGGCGACGCGACAACCTTCCGCGTAACCGGGTTGTCGCCGGGCGTCGTGTATTTCTACCGCGTAAGGGTCCTCTACGACGGCGAAGCCCGCGCAAATTCGGACACGGTCGCCGTCGCCACGGTCGGCCCCCCGAACAGCTCCGCCGACGACTTTGTCATCATCGTCCGGACCCCGAACGATTTCACCATCCCCACCGACCCGGACAGCGCCTACGACTACAATGTGGACTGCGACAACGACGGCATCGACGAAATCGTCGGAGCGACCGGAGACTGCACCTGCCACTACGCCGCTCCAGGCGCTTATGCCCTGCGGATCAAGGACAACACCGAGTCCGGGACCGGGTTCCCCCGCATCTGGTTCAACAATGCCGGAGACAAGTACAAACTGCTGGCCGTCAAGCAGTGGGGGACGGGCAAGTGGACTTCCATGGCCGGTGCGTTCTACGGATGTTCCAACCTTTCCGGACAAGCCTCGGACGTTCCCGATCTTTCGCTGGTCGGTTCGATGCGGGCAATGCTTTCCGGGGCCGCCGCTTTCAATCAGGACATAGGGGACTGGGACACGTCCGGGGTCGCGGACATGTCGTCGATGTTCGAAGGCGCCGCCGCTTTTAATCGGGACATAGGGGACTGGGATACTTCCAATGTCACGGACATGTCGTCGATGTTCGAAGGCGCGGCCGCGTTCGATCAGGACATAGGGGACTGGGACACTTCCCAGGTCACGAATATGTCGCGCATGTTCTCGGGGGCCAGGGCCTTTAACCAGGCCATAGGCGGCTGGGACACTTCCA
This sequence comes from Desulfobacterales bacterium, assembly GCA_963674505.2. Classification (GTDB taxonomy): domain Bacteria; phylum Desulfobacterota; class Desulfobacteria; order Desulfobacterales; family SKZT01. Next base: position 969,490 of record CAXXIG010000001.1, on the reverse strand, counting down.
GGGTCGCGGATATGTCCTGGATGTTCCACGCCGCCCGTTCCTTCAATCAGGCCCTAGGCGCCTGGGACACTTCCGAAGTCGCGGACATGTCGTGCATGTTCCTGGAGGCCGCCGCCTTCGACCAGGCCATCGGCGGCTGGGACACATCCAAAGTCGCGACAATGGCAGGGATGTTCCTGGGCGCCGGCGCCTTCGACCAGGAAATAGGCGGCTGGGACACATCCAAAGTCGCCACAATGGCAGGGATGTTCCTGGGCGCCGCCGCCTTCGACCAGTACATCGGCGACTGGGACACTTCCCAAGTCGAGACAATGGCGGGAATGTTCTTGAGAGCCAGCGCCTTCAACCAGGCCATCGGAGGCTGGGACACGTCCAATGTAGCGGATATGTCTTGCATGTTCTCGGGGGCCACCGCTTTCAACCAGGACATCGGCGACTGGGACACTTCCAATGTCACGTATATGTTGTGGATGTTCAACGACGCCGCCGCTTTCAACCAGGACATCGGCGGCTGGGACACTTCCGGAGCGAGGGGAATGTATGCCATGTTCCGGAATGCCGTTTCCTTCGACCAGGATCTGGGCGATTGGGATGTGGCGTCGCTTGCTCCCGCACCGGATACGGGATGGGGTTCGCCGTTCGTTTCGGCGCGAAACATGTTTGCCGGGGCCGCTCTATCGACCGCCAACTACGACGCTCTGCTCGTCGGCTGGAATGCGCAGTCCTTAAAAACCGGTGTGGCTTTCGACGGCGGAGGCAGCGCCTACTGCGCCGGAGAAAGCGCCCGGGCAAACATGCAGGATACGCACGGCTGGACGATAACCGACGCCGGCAAGGATTGCGCCTCGCTGTCCCCGGTGGCTTCCGCCGCCACCGGCATCGAAGAGAACGGGTTTTACGCCAACTGGAACGCCGTTTCCGGCGCCGAAGGCTATCGTCTCGACGTGGCCACGGATGAATCGTTTACGAATTTCGTCAGCGGATATCGGGACAGGGACGTGGGTGACGCGACAACCTTTCGCGTCGCCGGGCTGTCGCCGGGCGTCGAGTATTTCTACCGCGTAAGAGTCTGCTATGACGGCGAAGCCCGCGCAAATTCGGACACTGTCGCTGTCGCCACGCTCGCCTCCGCCGCCGACTTTGTCATCGCCGTTCGGACGGACATGGACAGCTATGAAGACACATCGGAAGACTCGCGATTCACCATTCCCACCGCCCCGGACAGCGTCTACGACTACAATGTGGACTGCGACAGCGACGGCATCGACGAAGTCGTCGGGGCGACCGGTGACTACACCTGCAATTACGCCGCGCCAGGCGCCTATTCTTTGCGAATCAAGGACAATACCGGGGTCGGGACCGGATTTCCCCGCATCTGGTTCAATGACGGCGGGGACAGGAGAAAACTGCTGGCCATCGATCAGTGGGGGACGGGCAAGTGGACTTCGATGGAAGAAGCGTTTAGCGGCTGTTACAACCTAACCTGCCAAGCTGCGGACACCCCCGATCTTTCCATGGTCAGGTCGATGCGGAAAATGTTTACCGGGGCCTATGCCTTCAACCAGGACATTGGCGGCTGGGACACTTCCCAAGTCGCCGATATGTCATATTTGTTTTCAGGGACCCCCTTCAATCAGGACATCGGCGACTGGGACACTTCCCGAGTCACGAATATGTCATGGATGTTCGGAGCCGCCCGTTCCTTCAATCGGGATATAGGCGACTGGAACACTTCCCGAGTCACGGATATGTCATCGATGTTTTTCGGAGCCTTTTCCTTCAACCAAGACATAGGCGACTGGGACACTTCCCACGTCGCGGATATGTCATCGATGTTCGTAAACACCGCCTTCGATCGGGACATAGGCGCATGGGACACTTCTTCCGTCCGGTCGATGCGGGAAATGTTTTTCAATAGCCGTAGCTTCAACCAGGACATCGGAGGCTGGGATACTTCCCGAGTCTCGGACATGTCATCGATGTTCATAGAGGCCACCGCCTTCAACCAAGACATAGGCGCCTGGGACACTTCCCGAGTCGCGGACATGTCCTCGATGTTCGCAGGAGCCACCGCCTTCAGCCAAGACATAGGCGCCTGGGACACTTCCCGAGTCGCGGATATGTCATCGATGTTCCGAAGCGCCGTTGCCTTCAACCAGGCCATCGGCGACTGGGACACTTCCCAAGTTGTGGATATGTCATCAATGTTCTCCGGAGCCGCCGCCTTCAACCAGCCCATTGGCGACTGGGATACTTCCGGCGTCACGGCTATGGAAGGGATGTTTTCCGGAGCCGCCGCCTTCGACCAGGCCGTCGGCGACTGGGACGTTTCCGGCGTCACGAATATGTTGTCGATGTTCTCCGAAGCCGCCGCCTTCAACCAGGCCGTCGGTGCCTGGGACGTTTCCGGCGTCACGAGTATGTCGTCGATGTTCTCCGGGGCCAGCGCCTTCAACCAGGCCGTCGGCGGCTGGGACGTTTCCGGCGTCACGGATATGTCGTCGATGTTCTTCGGAGCCGCCGCCTTCAACCAGGCCGTCGGCGGCTGGGACGTTTCCGGCGTCACGAATATGTCGTCGATGTTCTCCGGGGCCGCCGCCTTCAACCAGGCCGTCGGCGGCTGGGACGTTTCCGGCGTCACGGATATGTCGTCGATGTTCTTCGGAGCCGCCGCCTTCAACCAAGCCATCGGTGACTGGGACACTTCCAATGTCACTGATATGTCCCAGATGTTCTGCGAGGCCGGCTCCTTCAACCAAGACATCGGCGACTGGGATACTTCCAGAGTGTGGTTGATGACTTCCATGTTCCAGAATGCCGCGTCCTTTGACCAGAACCTGGGCGATTGGGATGTGACGCAGCTCGTTCCCGGACCAAGTAATGAAATGATGCAGCCGTTCTATTCCGCTCTAAATATGTTTGCCGGGGTTGCGCTATCGACCGCCAACTACGACGCTCTGCTCGTCGGCTGGAATGCGCAGTCCCTAAGACCCAGGGTAGCTTTCGACGGCGGCGGCAGCACATACTGCGCCGGAGAAAGCGCCAGGGCGAACATGCAGAATACCCATTGCTGGACGATAACCGACGGCGGCAAGGATTGCGCCTCGCTATCCCCGATGGTCGCCGCCGCCACCGGCATCGACGAGACCGGATTCGACGCCAACTGGAATGCCGTAGCGGGTGCCGAAGGCTATCGACTCGATGTGGCAACGGACGAATCGTTTACGACTTTCGTCAGCGGATATCAGGACAGGGACGTGGACGACGCGACAACCTTTCGCGTAACCGGGCTGTCGCCGGGCGTCGAGTATTTCTACCGCGTAAGGGTCCGCTATGACGGCGAAGCCCGCGCAAATTCGGACACTGTCGCCGTTGTCACCGCCGGCGGTTCTGCCGCCGTTTCCGCTTTGGACGCTACAGCCGCCGATTCGGCCGCCGTTTCTGTTTTGGACGCCACCGTCGCCAGTCCGGCCGCCGTTTTCGCGTTGGACGCCACCGCCGCCGCTCCGGCCGACGTTCCTGCCTTGGACGCCACCGGGACGATCCTTCTGGGGCTTTTGACCACGGCGGCAGGCGTCGTATTCATACGGCGCAGACGGAAATCCGAGTGACAACAGAAGGCGAGCTTGGAGACGGCAAGGAATTTTACGGCTTCCGGCATTTTCCGCTCTTTTCGAAACAGCCATTGCCATGCTACGTCCTTGTCACATTGCTACTTCGTTGTGAAAAAATCAGGCCCTCGTTTCCTTGGGCACATCCGATTGGCCAATATGCCGGCTGGAATTCGGCGAGAAACCGGACCGAAAGGCACGGCTGGCAGCCTGCTTGTGAAAGCAAAACCGGTTGAATATCCGGTAGCTTGCCGATTTCGGCATTCAAAACGAAAGGGTGCAGCGGTATGGAATAAAAATTGGATTGACTGACGCGAAAAAATCTGCGATATTTCTTATTTTTGTCAATTTTAGGTAATCGGAGCGTTTTATTTTGGATCATGGAGTATGAGATCGCAGGGGGCGGCCATAGCTGGCGATGAACGGCGTTCCGATTGCAACCCAACGGAAAATCGATACAGGAGGTATTTTATGAGATTGTCCGGCGCTTTCGGCATAGTGGTATTGATGGCATTTCTACTTGCCGGTTCTGCTTTGTATGCGGCGACCTTTTATTGGATTGACGAAAACGGAACCAAGCATTTCACGGAATTCCCGGACCCGGAACGGGAATGCTATACGATGAGCGGGGAAAAAGTGGTTTACGAGGCGTCCGAAACAGGTAGTGAATGGGCCGAAGGGTTGCCCTCGATGCCTGCGACTAATTTCAATGCGCCCCCAGGCACCTTGAAAGACGAACCCAAACCCGGATGTTGCATGGATATTTGCAGCAACTGCCTGGAGGGAATTTTCAAAGATATCCGAAATTGCGATATCGATGCCCTCCGCGCCAAATTGAAACAGGACAGAACGCTTCTCGACTCCGAAACGGACCCGACGGGATGGACGCCATTGACCATGGCCGTTGCGTCCGGCTGCAAAATCACCACGGAATACTTGATTTACATGGGGGCCGATGTCAACGAATTGCATCGCAGCATTGGGTTTTCACCCCTCCACCTGGCGGTTTTCATGAAGCGGGAGGAAATGGTGGATTTTCTGCTGGAAAAGGGAGCGAATATCAACCGAGTTATCAAGAGCAAAACGCTGGGCGCATTTTGGTATGCAAGGATGGGAGGGACCCCGTTGCATACCGCAATTTCAAAGAGCAGCTACGAAATGCTGGAGCATCTCCTGAAAAGGGGGGCCGATTACAAGGTCAGAAATCATGAAGGCAGAACGGCGTTCGAATTCGCGTGCGACTGGAACCATCGCGCCGATATCACCGCAGTATATCAAAGGCTGGGAATACCGGTTCCCGCCGCAGAGGTGTCTGTTGATGAGTTAATGTCGGCCATAAGCGCTTGCGGCGCGACTTCGACGGCGGAACGTGGAAAAAGGATGGCGAACAAGTTCTTATCGATGAGTCCCGGTTTGGCACGAGAAAAAGGCAGGTATGGGAGAACGCCGCTCCACATGGCCGCTTTCTATAATCTGACGGAACTGGTGAAGAAACTCATCGAACTGGGGGCGGATGTGAACGCAAAGAACGACTTGGGCAATACGCCGCTTCACAGTGGGAGTTTGGGCCAGGAGACCATCCGTATTCTCCTTGCCAACGGCGCGAGGGTGAATGAACAAAACGGGGAGGGAAAAACACTTTTGCATATGGCGGCCAACTCCACGGACCATGATGTTGAAGTGGCTATCGTCGAGCTTCTTCTCGCATCGGGCGCCTCGAAAAGCATCCGGGATATGTACGACCAAACACCCTACGACATCGCAAATTCCCGGGCAAGACCTCCGAAACGGATTGTCGAGCTGTTGAAATGAACGGAAAATCGGCATGAGACCGTTTTCAACCGGAGTGATTGGGGTTGTTTTTCATTTCGGCCGGATTTGTTATCTATAGGCCTCGACCATAGCCTGGATTCCGGGTCTCCGCAAGCTCCGCCCGGAATGACGGAGTGGGTTGGCCGACGTTCAATTTTTTTTTTCACTCCAGTATTTCTGCGGACCGCCATTCCGGGGGATTTTCATCACCCCGGGTATTGTCAGTCTTTCGAATTTTAACAGGCTACCTGCAATACTCGATGCCAAAATGCAGGCATGTCAGGATCGAAGAGGGCTGGAGGTCGATGTACCTTCCAGAGACAGTTCCGCCGATTCTTCGGAATACGTATTGGTCATACCTGGTGCCTTCTTCGAACCATATGCCAAAGCGGAGGGTCTTGCCTGCATAGTATTCCGGCAGACCCTCCTTGAATTGCAGGACCAATTCTCCGTCTTCGAGCCTCAGGTCTCCAAGAAACATGTACGGGGCGGGATCGAAATTAGCGACATATTGTTTCAGATCGATGTAGGGCCCGCGGTCGCCCAGATTCGACATCCAATGGGCCAACCACCTGCCCAGTTTCTCGATTTGCTTCGCTTCCGGGTCTTTTTGCCGATAATACCCGCTCGTCCAGTCGTTGCGGGTTCGATAGATGACAGGATTGTGTATTTCATCGATCTTTGCCTCGATCGCATCGTAATATTCCTTGACCTTCAATGCGATGGCCTTGATTCTCAGTTCATTCGGGATTTCTTCCTGGTTTTTCAGAAACAGATAATGCTGGTAGGTCAACCAGATGGAAAAGTTGGAAAGCGCATGGTAATAACGGTCCGCGATTTTTTCCGTCAATGATATGCTGTAATCGTGATCGGCGAGGAGTTCGAGTGCTTCGTCGATGTATGCTTTCAATACAGGAGCGCCTTTTTCACATGTCGTGGACCAGCTGTGACGCGAATCGTCGTCGCGAACTTCGAGTTCCGCCCCGAAGGGTATGGGTCGGTCGAGAAACCGCATGACATCTTCGCCGGCCAACTCCTCCATATCCACTCTTTTCAGGAGCATGCCCGGAAGAGTGTACATCGCGATCAAGACGATGATGACTCCCTGCAGATTCTTTTTGGTCAACAGCTTTTTCGACCCGGACGGATTGAATTTGTTCGGCAGAAGGACCATGCACCCGATGCCGAATAGATTGGCCATTCCAAGCAGGCCGAACCACTTGGAATACCCTTTGATTCTGGCATAGTGAAGACAACCGTAGGTGATATAACCGGTAATGATGGCGAAGGGCATGATGCCGAGGGTCGGGGTGTTGGATTCATTATAATACCCGGCGAATCGCAGGGAATATTGGTAAAGCTCCTCGTCGAAAATGAACAGAATCAGCATCATGAGACTTCCGAACCGGAAAACCCGGCGCACGATCCGGTCGCTGCGCCGCAAATCTTCGTCGTATTTTCGGGAATGCCGGTCCGGCGGAGGTTCCGATTCGTTGGCAGGGAGCTTTTGGTCAGGGGCAGAGTCGTCTTGTACGCTTGCTCCCGGGCTCTCTTTCTTGATGCTTTTTTTCAGCAGATGGCCGCCGCACAACAGGCACCTGTCGCCGCCGTCAGTCTGCTCGACGCCGCACTGGATGCATTCCGCGGATTCCAAGGAAAAAACCTGGTTCGGGTCCGGTGTTCCATCCGCGAAAATCGATTCCTCGCCAAGGTACGGACGGCCTCCGGCTTTGGTAAACGCCTCGACCATTTTCAGGGCCGCAAAGTGGTCGAGCCCCGACCGTAAAAATACCGCCTCGTTGTTGAAAAGCGGGTCGATGGACGCTTCCGGCACCGAAAACAGCGCGGCCAGGCCGCTTTTGACCTCTTTCCGGTCCTTGTTCTCCTGAATGTCGCCTTTGAAATATACAAACATGATAAAACCAGTCGCCTACATTTGGGAACCGAATCGGAACCCCTACAAGCCCGCCAATACCATGGCAAAGGCTTGCACGATTCTGTCTTCTTCGTTGTTTCTCACCCGGGCGCGCAAACGGCAGGTCCTGCCCAATTGGAATGCACCCACCTTTTCGTCTTTGTCGTTTCTGACGGCCCAGGTTTTGGGATCCAGGTCCGGATCCAGCTTCGACCAGATCAAATCGCCCACATAGCCCAAATCCATCAGACCGTCCCGTATGGTGCCGGCAACGCCCATAGCGGTGTGATCGATATCCAAATCCTTGTTTTTGTCCACGGAAAACGCCGTCCGTCCGTCAGGCAATTTGCAGGTGAACACGGAAAAAAGGAGACTCTTTCTGATCACGGCGATTGTTTTGCCCCGCCCGTCTTTTACCCGAAAAGTCCTTTTGCTGATCGGACTCAGCCATTTTTCTTCCACCCGGCAAAAAACGTCCGCTTTTCCGGGGGTGCCGGAGAGCAAGGTGACTTTCTTGCGCGGACGCATGAACTTCGGCAGACATAATAAAAATGTCAAAAAGCCGACAATGTTGAGCACCGTGAATACAGGGCTGGACAAACTGTTTACCAGGGTGAATTCCAAAACGCGGTCGAATGATTCGCGAACGAGAAATACCGCCAGGAATAAGCTCAGAAACCAGCCCATCGCGATTTTGTCCGATTCGACGGCGCCTATGGCGGCGTTGTTGTCGTCTGTCAAGGCGATGGAATAAGGAAAAGAACAGATGAGTGGCGTAATAAAATACCTTTCGAAACGGATAATGCGCGACTCGGGTTCCGAAGCCGATTCGGCGCGGGTTTCCGAACCAAGGATCGCGCCGGGCAGGGGATTGGCGGCCTGATTCCCGGCTTCAGGCCGCAAAGACGGGGCCGCAGTCTCGGGCTTCGCCGGAAAAGCCTCGGATTCGCTTTGCGCCGCAGAATTCCCGGGGTCGGTTTGCACCATTACTTCATAGAGCGAATCTTTGAAGAATCCGGGACTGAAATCGATGTCGATTTCGCAAGGCGCGCCTGCCTTTTTAAAAACGGCCGCGCATTGTTTTGCCTGGGCGAGTCCTACGTTTCGCTTGACTATCCTGGGAGTGCCGCTAAAAAATTTTCGAAATTGCGCGGCCGGGACCCTGAAACGCTTGGATAGACTTCCAATAGCCTGCTCCTTGTCCACCCCCTCGTCGAATTTGCCAAGCAGGCGAACGACGTAACGTTCCTCAGTTCGACCCATTGATCACCTGCTCCATATCGAAAGATCCTTTGTGGGTTTCACAGGGCTGAATCCATCTGCGAAAATACCATTTCGCAATTCCGTACGTCTCGCATTCCCACTGCATTGCTCCCCTTTTTTCGCGGTCGGGACGCCAAACCATCACGGCGTCGCCATCGAAAAAGTCTTCGGTGAACTCGACGACGATCACAGCCCCTTTCACAATGGTGACACTCTGGATATATTCGTCTTTGTATTGTTCCGGCGGATCCAGATGGGCCTCCTCGTTGCTCGCCGGCAAGACCTTCACATGCGGGTCGAGAAAGACACCGTTGCGCATGCTATCCATGGCATCGAAAGCCTTCTTCGCTCCATAATACAGAACCACAATGTTTCGTCCCTCCAAATAGCAGTTGTATGAATAGAGCGCGATCATGCAAACAACTGCCAGAGACACGCCGATCTCGATTTTTATATTCGTCTTTTTATCTACCTTTGGGACCTTCATTCCGATCTCTGCCGCTTTCTTGTTTCATCTTCCATCGTTTCCACTCGAAATCGCGGACCTGTATAAACGCCAATGCATCGTATTGTCAAGAAAAAAGTCAATTTCAACCTCTTTTTGATTCATACCAGGATAGAATTCAACACCGCGATTTTAGACTGTTTTTTTCCAGAATAGGGCGGTCTTCGCCATGTTCGATACGAAGCTGTCTCTCTCATCAACCTGTTATTTCGACATGTTGAGGTCTTCATACCGTAAAGCCTCTTCACGGTCCTCGGAATGGGTGCCATGCGAACCGGTAAATAACAGTCGGCGCGAAAAGAAATGCCGGAATGGGGATTTTTCTTCTATACCTCTTTTTCCGATCAAATTCGTCGGAATTGTTGTCCTCTGAAAAAAAGCTTGCGCCTGAGACAGGTTTCGAATATATTTTCGATGTTCGATTTTGGCATGGATTGCAAGCAGTGAGAATTCGGCATCGAGGAAAAACCGAATCTGCAACGAGATGGCAACAAGGTAAAACCGTATCAAGTTAAACAGGTAAGAGATATCATTTTGAAATATAAGCTGGGAAGTGAACGATGATCAACAGATACGAGATCATAATCTATTGGAGCGATGAAGATGGAGCTTACATCGCGGACGTTCCGGAACTCCAGGGTTGCATGGCGCATGGAGACACATATGAGTCCGCATTGGAAAGCATAAAGTCCGCCATGGAATTATGGATCGAAACGGCCAAGGAATTCAACGACCCTATTCCGGAACCTAAAGGTCGGCAATTGGCTTTTGCATGATGAATTATTGGTCTGTCCCGAAATTCAAGATTAATGCAAGAAATCGCAAATTTTGTCAGATTCAAGATTGATGCAAGTATGTTTGAATTCTGTGTAATTTGCGATTTATGCAAGAAATCATGCTTTTTGCGAGTTTTTTGGCTTGTGCATGTTCTGCTAAGCTTTTGGACAATTTACGTTTCAATGTTTACGGATGCAAGATGACAACCTTAATAAAAAACAGACGTTTTTTTCTTCTCCAAATTGCTATAATTTATAATTTGATAATGTGTTCTTTTTGTTATTCTGGTAGTGTTAATTACCAACCTTATCTAAGCGAAATGGACGTTGAACAAGGATTCCGTTTCTGTCATTCATTCTATCCCAGCGAAAAAGATTCGGAAGTATTTTATTTAGATGAAATAAATACAGAATTTGTTGGAGACAAGCATATAGCTTTTGATTGGCAAGCGAGATGCATTTGTGACGAAAAATTTAGAGATGAAAAACTTAGATCTACCCCCTGCAAAGCGTACAATTTTGATACTGGAAAAAGTTTCGAAGGATGCACATGCGGATACTCTAGTGATAGTGAAATAAACACTTTCACATTCGACAATTTCCCAAGCAGTGCCGTTTATCTTTCAAATCTGCCAAAAGATAACCCTAACGACCAGTTTGATATGTATTATGACAAAACAGTGGTAGTTATATACGCATTCACGGTTGATCCTAATTCAATTGCCGATATTAACAATCTTCCAATCGCTTCAGCAAAATCCACGTTTAAGTTTAAAAGCCCTAATAGATCAAAATTGTCCAAAAAAATGGAAAAAAGCAGCGCGGTATTTCATTTTTGTGGAGACGGTGAAACTCAGTCAAACGAGGGTGAAAAGTGCGATGACGGAAAAAATAACGGAAAGGTAGGCTTCTGCAATTCTGTATGCTCCGGATATATTTCAAAGCAAACAATTGTTGAAAGTGCAGAGAAACCATATGGAAAAATCCGAGAAACTCGTATAGCCTTGTTAGTCGGAAACGCTGATTATAAGCATGGTGGGCAACTTGCCAATCCAGTCAACGACGTTAAAGCATTAGAATCTGTGTTAAAAAATGATTGTGGATTTCATACCATCCTCCATGAGAATTTAGATCAGAAGGAGATGAAAAAATCGATAGACGATTTCGGTTCTAGGCTTTCTGGATACCAAGTCAGATTGTTTTTCTATGCAGGCCATGGTGTTCAGGTTAATGGAAGAAATTATTTAATACCTGTTGATGCGGAATTGAAAAGTGAAAAGCAGGTTGAATACGACTGTATAGATGCATCACGGGTGCTTTCTCAAATGGAAAAAAAAGAAAGCGGTACAAATATAATTATTCTGGATGCATGCCGAGACAATCCGTTTGAGAGGAGTTGGTCTCGCTCCGCAAGAGGAAAAGGATTGGCGTTTATGGACGCCCCCGATGGTTACCTGATAGCCTATGCGACATCACCTGGAAAAACAGCCTCTGATGGTGATGGTGAAAATGGCCTTTATACGTCGGCTTTATTGAAACACATCTCCACATCAAACATCAGCATTATGGAAATGTTCATGAATGTGAGGAATAGTGTAAAGAAACAATCGGGAGGCCTACAAGTACCGTGGGAAGCGACATCTCTTACAGGAAACTTTTATTTCAAGAAAGATTAAAAGTTAGGATAACCATAGAGAACTATAGAAATCTGGAATCAATCCTCTCGCTTCATTTTGAAGTTGCTGAATAGCACATTGAAGCATTATCATCCTAATCTTGAATTTTGGGCTCTGGAAAATGTTTAAGATTTATTATCCAAGTCTTGAATTCTTGACTCAGGAGGATGTTCAAGATTTATTATCCAAGTCTTGAACTTTGGATCGATGGAATTTTCAAGAATACCGAAACAATTCGAAACTTTTTTAATCTGAAAACTTATGAAAGAAGAAAAAATAATAATTGAATTCAAATATCCATGGACAATGATGCCTCTTGAAAGTGTAGAGGAATGGATCAACTTCGTTAAAGGCTCATTAAAAGAGAATGACCCTCTGTTTAAGAAAGATATTTTTGTGTCCGGTCGCCATGAATACAAAAAACTTCTTTTAGTCGAAAACGATTCAGACAATAATCACGCAATTGTTTCTGTAACGCATGATAAAAAGACCAGTAGGTTAATCTGTAAAACAATTGAACTGATTAAATCGAGGTCTGCATTGGCAAAACGGCTCAGGAATGATCATTATGAAGCTACTGAAGGAATCAAATAGGGCATTAAAAATTCAAATTCAACTTGGCCACAGCTGTATGATGTGATGGCTGTGATTTGGGGTGTTCAACCATTATTATCGAGGTCTTGAATGTAAAACTGTGGAAACTCTAAAGGATAACGTTAAAATAGTTGAATTAATCGCGGCTGTATGACGATTTAATAAATGCATTGCAAAAACAGATAAATGAAGACCTTCGAAGAGATATGCCCGGATTTTACAGAATGGCCCAAAAGATGGATGGTAATCGACAAGGATATTCCATATGGGAGAGGTTTGATAGAAGCCATGCGTTTATTTGTTGAACGATTAATTGCGAGTGGGTTGAAGGAAAAAACCATTAAGAAGCATATTGATAATCTCTGGCTTCTTGGAGGGGAGATAATTAGGAATGTGAGTCTGGATGACGAATATACCACCCCGCCCGTTAAGAAATTGAAACAGCAAGTAGGTCTTGATGGCGGGCCGTATTGCAGGCACCTGGAAACAGAATCTGAGCTAAGGGCATTTGACGCAACTTGTCGTAAGTTGCACAAATTCTTGCAAGAATTTCCGTGATGCTTAGCCGACTAAGCGCTTCGCCAGACGCTCAAGAAACCTCTCGTGAACCGTTCAACCATAATTGTCCTAATCTTGAATTTATACATCTTAAAAATGTTCAAGATTTGTTATTCAAGTCTTGAATTTTAGGAGGCAGAAAGGGGGCAAGCCTTGGTTTGTGATTACCGGGAATGTCGAAATATTTAAAAAAATTCGATCTGCCCGGCAACCCTTCGCTGCAACCGTCGACAGGGGCTGCGAATTCGTTCAGAGCGCCCGGCAACGGCGAGCTTTTTGTGTGACCATATTTGAAAAAAAACTTGAGACCGATAAGTTGAAAGAAAATATCGATATGAAAAAAGGAATGGCAAAATGAGACCAGACGAAATCGTAGAAGAAATCGGGAATAAATACAAATGAAACTTCTTTAATCGTACAGTTGGAACAGAAGAAATATGAAACCTTGTCGAGAATGCGGACATGAGATTTCGGAACAGGCTATGGCCTGCCCTCAGTGCGGGGCGCCGTTTCCCGCCAAAGACAAATGGGATGGATGGGGATTTGAATACAAATCCGAGGCAACCTTCTGCGGATTGCCATGGATTCACATCTCCTTCAAGTACAGACCGACCAGGAGACCTGTTCCGGCAAAAGGAATCATTGCCATCGGTCAGTTCGCCTGCGGTATCTTCACGCTATCTCAATTCGGGATTGGTGTTGTCAGCATCAGTCAGTTCACCATTGCAGGCTATGCGCTTGCCCAATTTGCGGCGGCGTACTCGCTGATCGCACAAATCGGAGTATATGTTCACGAAGGACACGGACAGTTCGTCAGGAGCATAATGGAGTTGATAGAGATGCTTTGACAGGACGATTCGACACGTTAAAAGGATTTTTTAATGGGTAGTAAGAAAATAGAAAGTCGTCTAAAGAGGACTGGCGCTTGCTTGACGCCGAAGCGGCTTATGCGGAGAGTATCTTTCGCCAAGCCATTGGAGATATGGAAGCGTGTGTCGCCGCTGCCGAACGTGCGCTCGAGATAAAGCCGGATTATCCTCCGGCGGTACTGACCATGGGATCGATAGAATATCAACGGGGGAGACCGGACGAGGGTGCGCGTCTGTTCTCGACATTGCCCTCGCTTCCGGACGAAGACGGAGATCTTTGGCAGGTCATGGACAAGGCTGGCGACTTCCTGATTCACGAGCAGAGGTATGAGGAAGGATTGGAGTTGTATCAAGCTGCGGTCGCAAGGTTTCCCGAACGGGCGGTGCTTTATCAGGGGTTGGGTTGTTGCGCCGGAAACCAAGGGTTGTCCGAAAAGGCAATAGAGGCATCGCGGAGGGCGTTGGAACTCGAACCTGAAAACCAGAAACTGGTAAACGACCTCGGGTGGAGCTTGTTTCAAGCAGGGAAGCTTGAAGAGGCCGAAGAAGTACTGTCGAAAGCGGTTGCCATGGATCCCTCCGACGAGCTTGCGCGGGAGAACCTGCGCCTTTGCCAATCTGCGCGTGCGAACCAATAGCGCCGGCGGTTTTGGTTATAGCGTCGGACAACCAACATCGTCATTGCGGGTGGAGCTTGCTTTAGGCCCGGAATCCAGGCGAAGATCAAAACTGTTGGATGAAAACCGGCCGAAGCAAGCTGAAATTCAACGCATTTTCAAGCTTGGTGTAAGTCCCGGCTTCCGCAGAGCTTATCATTCAGGAATGATTATGCTAATATCGAATTCGGCATTGTTTGAAATTTCAGTTCCGAATACCAAAGGAGTTCGCCATGCAAACCGCATTACGATTTTTACGGGAACCGAGAAGCAGGGCACCATGGATGGCGGCCGGGGGGCATTTTGCGATAGCCGTCTGGGTGTTCTGTCTGCTGTGGGGCCTTATGCCACTAACCGTCGCGGCCCAGGAGCCGGTCAAGGTCGGCGTCAGCCTGGGGCTCACCGGGCGCTTTGCGGTGATGTCCGATGCGTTGCATAAAGGGCTTCAGATTTGGGAGCGGCATGTCAACTCCGCTGGCGGACTGTTGGGAAGGCCTGTGCGAATCGTCTGCGAAGACGACCAAAGCTCGCCGGAGAATGCCCGCCTTATATACCGGAAACTGATCGAGACGGAAAAGGTCGATTTTCTTTTCGCCCCTTATTCGAGCTTGATCACGGAAGCGGTATTGCCGGTCGCCGAGCGGCACGGCATTCCCATCCTGGTGGCGGGAGCCGCGGCCGACAGTCTCTGGGAGAAGGGGTATCGGAATGTGATCGGGGTCTACATCACGGCCAGCAAGTTTATCGTGGGTTTTTTGGAACTGCTGGTGTTGAACGGTATGGACGACCTCGCGGTCCTTAGCGCCGACGACACCTTTTCGGTGGCTTTGGCAAACGGCGCCCGGGACTGGTCTCGGCGTTTCGGGCTGAACATGGTCTTTTTCGAAACCTTTGAAAAGGGGACCGAGCGGCTCGACCATCTCGTGGGAAAGGCCAGGGATTCGGGGGCCAAGGTGTTGATTGTATGCGGGCACATGAACGAGGCCGTGCGCATGGCCGAGTCCCTGAAACGCATCGGATGGCGTCCGCAGGCTCGCTATGCTTCGGTGGGGCCCACGTTCCCGGCTTTTCGCGAGCGCTGCGGCGAAGAGGCCGAAGGCGTCTTCAGCACTTCGCTCTGGGAACCTCGCGCCAACTATCCCGGGGCCAAGAAGTTCGAGAACGACTTTATCGCCGCGTATGGAGAATCTCCCGGCTACCACGCCGGTCTGGCCTACGCGGGGGGGCAGGTACTGGCCGAGGCCGCTAGGGAGGCCGGCGGCATCGACCGGGAGAAGGTGCGCGAGTTGCTTTTCCATCTCGATACCATGACGATCATCGGGCGATTCGGCGTCGACCGGACCGGAAAGCAGGTTCGCCAGCAGGCGTTCATCGTTCAATGGCAGGACGGGCGGAAAGAAATCGTATGGCCGGAGGCCATCCAGACCGCCAAGCCTCGATTTTGACCATGTCTTCCGATACCCCCATATTCAATAAATTGACGCTGCGGATGATCGTCCCGGTGGTGCTGGTGGTCTGCGCGGTGGGCGTCGGGTTCTATTTTTTCGTGCTGCGAACCCTGTCCGACTACGCCGAAAAGGAAATACGGGCTTCCCTGGCCAGGACCGCCAAGGAAATCTACGACATCTGCGACGGCAATTTCACGACGCTGTTGCAGAGCGGCCAGCTGGGCGACGACAAAATGGTCCGGATCAGCCGGGCGCTGACTCTGGGATCGATCGAGGATTATGCCAAGCGCCACGACCTGCGCCTTATCCTCCGGGAGAGAAAACAGGAGGTGCTCTTGCGAGTTCGAATCGACGACGCATTGATCGCTGACATCGCCAGGGTGAATCAAAACGGGCCTGACTGGCACTGGCGGATCGGCTCCGAGGTTTACTATTTCCATCATTTGGATTTCAAGCCCTGGCAATGGCATATCGATCTGATAAGCGACACCGCGCCGTTTGCCCCGTTGATCGACGGGGTCAAGAGGGTCTATGGGCTCACGGCCATCGTCCTGCTGCTGGGACTCTCTGTTTTGATCTTCGCCCTGGACCGCAGTCTGCGCAATCCGGTGCGGCGGATCATCGCGGCGGTTCGCGAAAAACGCCCCCCGGACTATCGAGGAATCCACGAGTTCGAGTTTCTGAGCCGCAACATCGCCGGGATGATGACCTCATTGAAGGAGCATACCCAATGGCTGGAGCGCCTCTACGCCATTGGAACGACCCATCGGGGCGAAGATTTCTTCCGCGCCATCGCTCGGGCTATGGCCGACACGATGGGCCTCGACACCGTGATCACGAGAGCCGAGGACGAGGGCGCGGGTTTCCGCATCGTGGCCGTGGCACAGCCAGAGGGCGGGTGCGGCCTTGCGTTGGACGATCTTGTTGACGGTCTGCCCTGCGAACTGTTGGAGAGCCGGTCCGAGCCGATTGTCGTGCCGCACGGGGCTGCGGAACGTTTTGCGGAATTCAAGGGCATCGCCGCCTGCAAATCCGATTGCTACATCGGCCTGGCCATCTCGGACCGGGATGGCCGCACTGTCGGCTGTACGCATCTTTTCGGGAAGACACGGGAAATCGACGACTGGGACATGAACTTTATCAAGACGGCAAGCCGGATGGCGGGCTCGGAGTTCGAGTTGATGGAGAAGGAACGCGACCAGGAGCGAATCCGCGAGCAGATGTTCCGGTCCCAGAAGCTGGAGAGCCTGGGGATGCTGGCCGGCGGAGTGGCCCACGATTTCAACAACCTCCTGATGGGCATCCAGGGACGGGCTTCCCTCGCACTCCTGGAATGCGATGGGGGCAAGGCTGTCGTCGAGCATATCCGGGCCATCGAAGAATACATCTTGCGTGCTTCGGAACTCACGAGCCAGCTGCTGGGTTTTGCCAGGGGCGGCAAATACGACGTGAAGCCGACCGACATCAACACGGTGCTCGAGCACAGCGCCAGGATGTTCGGCCGCACGAAAAAGGAAATCGTCGTTCATACCGATTTCGCGCCGGACCTCGGCACGGTGGAAATCGACCGGCAACAGATCGAGCAGGTGTTTTTGAACCTCTTTGTCAATGCCTGGCACGCCATGCCGGGCGGCGGCGATCTGACGATCACAACGGAAAATGTCTTTCTGGATGAAACATTCCCCGAGTTGCGAGGAAATGCGCCCGGCCCTTTCGCCAAAATTTCGGTCGCCGACACGGGCACGGGAATGGACGAGGCGACCCTGAAAAAAATCTTCGACCCCTTTTTCTCCACCCGCGAGGTGGGAAGGGGCACGGGCCTGGGGTTGTCCATGGTATACGGAATCGTAAAAAATCACGACGGCGTGATCACCGTTGGCAGCAAGGTCGGCCAGGGTTCCACTTTCGCGGTCTATTTGCCGACTTCGGACAAAGCGCCCCATCCGGCCCCCGGAATGGACCGAAGGATCGTCCAAGGGGCGGAAACCATATTGCTGATCGATGACGAACAGATGATATTGGAAGTGGCGTGCCCGATGCTGGAAAAGCTGGGGTATCGGGTCGTTGCGGCCAACGGCGGTCCCCAGGCCCTGGAGGCGATGCGGCGAGCCGGCGAGGAGATCGACCTGGCGATATTGGATCTGATTATGCCGGGCATGGATGGCATACAGGTTTTCGACCGTTTGAAAGAAATTCGGCCGGACCTGCCTGTGATCGCATCCAGCGGATACTCCATCGACGGGCAGGCGGAAGCGATCATGCGCAGAGGGTGCAATGGATTCATCCAAAAACCGTTTGACATGTCCGGGCTTTCTCGTAAAATTCGTGAAGTTCTGGATGGAATGAAACAGGATAGGATATAGGATATGAATAGCGATTCCGATCGGGCAGTCTATCGAATTGGCCGCTTTTTCCATGAGAGCGATAAGCCCTTGATTTATCGCGACACTTTCGACATTTCGGACGATAGAACCAAAGAGATCCTGGCCCGTTGCGATCTGTTCGGACAGGCGACTTTTGCCAAAGTCGAGATCGTCGATAAAAACAATCGGCGTTGGCAGATGAAGCCTGGGGTGATGAAAATGTCACTGAAATCATACCAAGAATTCCGCCGGTTTTTGTTCCGCCCAAATACACTGTCGGTCTTGGCGGGGATCGAAGGAACAAATTCCGGCAGAAAATAACCCCGAGAAATCGGATGATTTTCATCACCACAGCATCAAACCACAGAATCAAACCACAGAATCAAACCACAGAATCAAACCACAGAATCAAACCACAGAATCAAACCACAGAATCAAACCACAGAATCAAACCACAGAATCAAACCACAGAATCAAACCACAGAATCAAACCACAGCATCAAACCACAGAATCAAACCACAGAATCAAACCACAGAATCAAACCACAGCATCAAACCACAGAATCAAACCACAGAATCAAACCACAGAATCAAACCACAGAATCAAACCACAGAATCAAACCAAAGCATCAAGCCAAAGCATCAAGCCAAAGCATCAAGCCAAAGCATCAAGCCAAAGCATCAAGCCAAAGCATCAAACCACAGAATCAAACCAAAGCATCAAGCCACAGCACCAAGCCACAGCACCAAGCCACAGCATCAAACCACAGATGGACACGGATGGACACGGATGGACACGGATGGACACGGATTAATATTGCAGAATCATTCTCTGCCGTTATGAACACCGATCTCATACTGCTTTTCCGGCAAGCCATGCCCCAAGGTGTTCGAAGCCTCCATAGCACATCCGATTATCCTGTGCGTTTCCTCCTTATATGAAAATCTGTGTCCATCCGTGTCCATCCGTATTCATCTGTGTTTCCTTATTGGTCATGAGCTTGCCGTTGCCTGTGGATGTACTGGCCCAAATAAAGGAATAAATCCTGGCAGAAAAAATGGGCCTTAAAACGGGGATTTTTCATCACCCCAGATGAAGCCCGCCCGAAAGATCAAGGCGTCGCGTTGGATTGTCACCGATCCTCAAAAACGAATTGCGGCCCAGTTCGAGCAAAAGACTGTCGGTAAGTTCATCAGTCCCGTCTACAAAGCGGTTCTTGTCGTCCTGGATTGGGACGAACGCGTAAGATACCGTCTTGTGGATACCAAAACGGATATTTCCGACGGTCTTCTGGAGGTCAAGGCCGGCGAGTACGCGATTATGGACAGGGACCGGCCGGCCGCCAAGCTGACTTGGCTGCCGAGAGAGAAAGTCGGCGCAAAGGGGTTTGTCGGAACGCTGAAAAAACTGATGACCCCCTCGGATCGGGCGATTGTCAGCGCCGGCGCCGACCATTTCCTCGACGCTCCCTCGGCCCTTGCCATGTACCTGATATTCAGCGACTTGACGGGGATTCCAGGCGGATAGCGGGCGGAGAGAGACCTGGGAGAGATCTGGTAGGATGTTAGAATTTTTCGGCCGCTTTGTCGAACGATTCTTTCAGGGTTTCGTAGCTGTCGACGAAACCCTTTTTCACTTGTCGCAGGATTTGAAAGTCATCGACGTTTCGGACCCCGCCGCTCCTGTGACGGTTGGAAGCCTTGCGATATCGGGGTGGTCCCCGGAATGGCTCGCGGTGTCCGGCCATTGGGCCTACGTGGTGGACCGGGATACCGACGATATGAAAGTGATCAACGTGTCGAATCCGGCCGCGCCTGCTATGGCTGGAAGCCTTGCCTTGGGAGGGGCTCCTCGAATGGTGTGCGTATCCGGCCGCTACGCCTACTTGGTGGACGACGAATCCGACGATTTGAAGGTGGTCGATGTATCGCTCCCCTACGCCCCCTCGTTGGTAGGCAACCTCGCGGTCGGCGGGTATCCGCAGGCGGTGTCCGTATCCGGGCGCTACGCCTATGTGGTGGACAGTGAATCCGACGATTTGAAGGTGATCGACATCTCCGGGGGTGAAGTCGCCTCCCTCGTAGCACATTCGCTGGAGGCGGGAACCTTGCAGGTGAGAAACGACGTAGTCGCCCAGGGGCAGTTGCAAGTCGCGGGTGGCGTCAACGTAGGCGCCGGCGGCATATTCTCGGACGGCGACATCGGGGTATCCGGCACGATAGCCATCGCCAACGACATCGTTCCCACTTCTTCCCCCGACGGCCTGGTGCAGCTCTACGCGCAGAACTTCGCCAGCAGTTCGGAGCTGAGGGTCCGCGACGAAGCCGGCATCGTCACTACCCTGTCGCCCCACAATTTTTCGCTTGTCGGCGAGCCCTCCGAACCAATGGCCTGGTCCTTCTACTCGGAAAACCGGCACGGCAAGATCAACGTGGACATGCTGCGCGCCGTTCGCCTGATCGAATCGGTGACCGGCGAAAAAATAGTCTACATGGAAGGCGATTCGGCGACGCAAGCGGCCACTGCCCCAAGCCACGAAAAAAGAATAAGGGAACTCGAGGTCGCCAACCGCGACCTCAAGCGCCAGAACGAAAAGCTTCGGGAGGAAATTCGGTTAATTGCCGAATTTTTAGGCACGACGAACAAGAAGAGAAACGATGAAGATGGGGATTAGCATGTACTGGCACGGGGTGGAAAGGGGTAGTCCTTGGGTGGGGTGGTGATAATGTTCCCTGTTTTACCGTAACAATTCCGCCGGGTTTTGTTCCGCCCAAGCTATCGCGGGGCTTGGTTCGGGAGCGTAGGGAGGTGGGTTGAAACCCTGGCGTTCGGAGCTGGTTCAAAGCTTGTCTGCGTCCGCGCCCTTCGAGCTTGTGCGAAGCCCAACCCACCATTTCCCGAGTCGCTTCGGTGTCATTCGTTCGAAAAAGCGACGAATTGGCGCGGAAAATGGTGGGTTGGACTCCGAGCAAGATTGTCGGGCCGTCTATTTCAGGAGAAATTGGATTGGCGAGAACACCCGTGAATCGACCCACTCACCCTACGATCCCGAACCAGCCCGTGCAGATTGGAGCGAGTGGGAACAAATCCCGGCAGAAAAAAATCTCCCGAAATTGGATAATTTTCATCACCCCGGATTTCGTGTTCCGAACCCGCGATGGCAAGGCCCCTTTTTATGTTGACAACCAGACTGGCTTATTATACGACGGATATGCATCGCAAGGGGGATTGCGGGTCCGCATCATAAATAATAATTAACTAATGGCTGTTTGATTATTAACGCTTAATGCAAGCATAGTGAGGAAAAACGCCATGTCGGAACCATTTATAGGAGAAATTCGGATATTCGGGTGCGATTATGCTCCCGAGGGGTGGGCCTTGTGCAACGGTCAAAAGTTACAGATCATGGAGAACCAGGCGCTTTACTCCATTATCGGGACCACATACGGTGGCGACGGCAGGACCACGTTTTGCCTGCCAGACCTTCGCGGAAGGGTCCCGATTCATCGCGAAAGCGCTTATCCTTTGGGTCGCCAGGGCGGAGAGGAGAAACATGTTTTAACAGAAAACGAGATGGCTTCCCACGCCCACCAATGGTTCGTCTGCAGCGATTCGCCGGACCAGACCGGCCCCGATGGCAAAAACATCGGCGCCTACCCGGTGTACACCTCGTTCGACGGTCGGAACCTGGAGGAGTTCTCCTCGCAGGCCCTTTCCCATGCCGGGGGCAATCGGGCCCACGACAACATGCAGCCCTCCTGCGCGCTCAATTTTTGCATAGCGCTTCAGGGCATATATCCATCAAGAAGTTAAGGAGGTCGCTATGGCGGAACCTTTTTTAGGACAAATCACCCTTTTCGCCGGACCGTATACACCGATACATTACATGGATTGCGACGGCCGGTTGCTTTCAATATCAGAGAATTCGGCATTGTATTCCCTCCTGGGAAACAGGTACGGGGGCGACGGCCGAACTACGTTTGCCCTTCCCGATCTCCGGGGGCGCCTGCCCATGCATTTCGGACAAGGTCCCGGGCTGACAAGCCGCAATCTGGGAGACAGGACCGGAGGCGAAGTCGCGACCCTTTCCCCGGATATGCTTCCGAGCCACGACCATGCCCTGAAAGGCTCTTCGAACTCGGAAGGTTCGACGGAACCGGCCGGAAAGGTCCCGGGCGTATCCGCAAGAAATCTCTACGGTTCGAGCGCGCCGGATGCCGATATGGTGGCGGACGCCATCGCCGTGGAAGGCGAGGGAGGCCCTCATTACAACTTGCAGCCGTATTGCGTCCTGCGGTTTATCATAGCTGTGCGGGGCGTGTATCCGTCAAGACCTTGAAGCCTATCACAAAAACGCTTCAATTCGCATCCCTTAATGAAATAATGCAAGGAGACCAACCATGTCAGATCCATATATAGGGGAAATCAGAATGTTCGCGGGCAGTTACGCTCCCAGGGACTGGGCGTTTTGCGAGGGACAACTGGTGCCTATTGCCAATTACACCGCATTGTTCTCCATCATCGGGAACTACTACGGCGGCGACGGCAGAAACACCTTCGCCCTTCCCGATTTGAGGATGCGGGCGCCTATGGGCCAGGGAAATTGTCCGGGTCTGACTCCCCGCCGGTTAGGAGAGAGCGGGGGGTACGATTCGATGACGCTTTCATCGCGCGAGCTGCCTGTTCATACGCACGCGGTCAAGTGCTCCACGGCGGACGCGGACAGCGGCAACCCGGCCGGTCGAGTACTCGCCAAGGTTGCGGGCAGGGGCAACAAAGCCTACGTCGAACGCGGCAACAAGGCGCCGTTGGCTTCGTCGGCCGTGGCGCCTTCCGGACAGGGGCAGCCTCACAACAACATGCAGCCGTATACTGTGGTGAACTTTATCATCTGCTTGAATGGCATGTACCCGCCGCGCCAATGATGCGAACCGGAAGCGGAGCAGCCCTTGTGAAACGCGAACCTTCGACCCCATGCGCAAACGACGACAGCGCGTCCTGTAGAAACCAGATGGACGCGTTTTTTCGCTCCATTCCTCCGGAGGGCTCCCTGGGGCTTCTGGCCCTGGGGGCCGTCGGAGTGGTCGCCTGGCGCAAAAAGCGGGATGCCGTTGCGGCGGCCGCGCTGGAATCGAAATCGGAACAGGAATTCCATAAAGAATCAGATGGGTAACGACAGAGCCAAAAAACTGCTTCTGATCGGATGGGACGCGGCGGACTGGAAAATTATCAACCCCCTGCTGGACGCCGGAAAACTTCCCGCCCTGCAAGGCCTTGTGGAAAACGGGGTGATGGGCAACATCGCCACGCTGGACCCGCCCCTGTCTCCGATGTTGTGGACCTCCATCGCAACCGGCATGCACGCCCACAAGCACGGGATCCTGGGATTTACCGAGACGTCGCCGTCCGGGGCCGGCGTCCGTCCGGCGACGGTAACTTCCAGAAAGGTAAAGGCGATCTGGAACATTTTAAACCAGAACGGCCTTCGCTCCAACGTGGTCGGCTGGTGGCCCAGCCATCCGGCCGAGCCGATCGGCGGGGCGATGGTTTCCAATCATTACTATCGTGTCCGCGACCGTTTGCATAATCTCTGGCCCATGCCTCCCCATACCGTCCATCCGCCGAGACTGGAAAACATCATGCGGGAGCTGCGCGTGCATCCCGAAGAGCTGACCTGCGCGCACCTGCTTCCCTTCGTCCCGCAAATGGACCGGGTGGATCAGGATCGGGACCGGCGGCTTTTCTCCCTGGCCAAGATCGTCGCCGGATGCGCCTCGGTTCACGCCGCTGCCACCTATCTCATGGAAAACGAGCCGTGGGACTTCATGGCCGTGTACTACGACGCCATCGATCATTTCTGCCACGGCTTCATCAACTATCATCCGCCCAAAATGGAGTGCGTCTCCCAAGAGGATTTCGACATTTACCGGGAAGTGGTCGCCGGCGGCTATCTGTTTCACGACATGATGCTCGACCGCCTTCTGGCTCTGGCGGGGCCGGACACGGCCGTGATTCTCGTGTCCGACCACGGATTTCATTCCGACGCCATGCGTCCGGACATCATTCCCGACGAACCGGCCGGTCCCGCGCACCAGCACCGGCCCTACGGCGTGCTGTGCATGAAAGGTCCCGGAGTAAAAAAGGACGAGCGAATCTACGGCGCGACCCTGCTGGACATCGCTCCCACGATTCTGAATTTTTTCGGCCTTCCCGTGGGAAAAGACATGGACGGAAAAATCCTGGCCGATGCCTTTTCATCTCCGGTCCGCCCCGAATTCATCGACTCCTGGGAGAGTGTGGACGGCGACGCCGGGCTGCATCCGCCGGACATGCGAAACGATGCCCTGGCCGACCAGGAGGCCCTGGAACAGCTTGTCGCCCTCGGGTACATCGATCCGCCGGAAGGCGACGTTCAAAAGAATGTGGAAAAAACATCGGACGAATCGCGCTACAACCTGGCACGGGTGTATCTCAACGTTCGCCGATACGACCAGGCCCTGCCGCTTCTGGAATACCTGTACGAAAAGGACCCGGATCAGACGAGATACGGCTTTTATCTGGCCAAATGCCTGGAGGCCCTGCGGCGATTCGACGACTGTCGCCGGGTCGTAAACGACGTGATTTCCCGATGCGGGTCGGAGGTCCCCCGGCTGAACGTGCTGCGGGGCTCCCTGAGTCTGTTGGAGAAGCGATACGACAAAGCCCTGGAATATTTGCTGCAAGCGGAAAACGCCGGTTCCGATCCCGTCCTGCACAACCAGATCGGCAGGGTGTACGGCAAGATGAAGCTGTGGCAGAACGCCGAGCGGGCCTTTCTGACAGCCATCGACATCGACCCGGACAACGCCGACTCCCACGACGGACTCGCCTGGGTCTATCTGAACCGGGAACAATGGGAAGACGCCGCGGAGATGGCGTTGACCGCTGCGGGGCTTAGATTCCAGTTTCCCCGCGCCCATTACCATCTGGGGTTGGCCCTGAAGGAAATGGCCTACTACGAACGGGCCGCCGAGGCCTTTGAGATTTGCCTGAGCATGGCGTCCGGCGTGACGGATGCCAGGAGTAAATTGATTGGTCTGTACGAGAAGCATTTGAACAAGCCGGAGAGAGCGGAGACACACCGGAAATGTTTCGAAAATGCCGCGTCGCCGTCCGACGAATCGAAAAACGGTCGCGTTCTGAAAATCGACAAGCGGCCTCCGATAATGCGGCGTGCGGAAAATTTCGATCCGGAAGCCGTCACGGTGGTATCGGGCCTTCCCCGTTCGGGCACGTCCCTGATGATGCAGATGCTGGCTTGCGGCGGCATGTCCGTATTGACCGACGAGGTCCGGAAAGCCGACGAAGACAATCCCCGGGGGTACTACGAGTATGAAAAAGCAAAAGGCCTGATCGCCGACGACTCCTGGATGGGCAACGCGCGCGGAAAGGCCGTCAAGATCGTCGTTCCCCTGCTCATGAGAATTCCTCGCAAATACAACTACAGGATCATCGTCATGGAAAGGGACCTGTCGCAAATCCTGGCGTCCCAGAGGAAAATGCGCGAACGAAAAAAGGATGCCGCCGGTTTCGTGGATATGGACCAGTTGCGCAAAACGTACCAGCGGTGGATGGAGGAGGTCTATAACCATGTGGCCGCCTGGAACAACGCCCGAGTCCTGTTTCTATCCTACGCGGATGCCGTTTCCGATCCAATGTCGGCGGCGGAGGCGGTCAACGATTTTCTGGGCGGTTTTCTGCGGCCTTCGCAAATGGCGATGGCCGCAGTCCCCGAAATGTACAGGCAAAGACAATCCGAATCGACTCCGAATCAAAGGCTCGATTATCCGGAAGCCTCCGGGCAATGGTATCCAAGGAGAAGGGTATGAAGAAAAAACGCAAGACAAAACGGACCGCAACCAAGCAGAAGCTGAACCGACGCCTGGCCGCCTATTCCTCCGCCGCCGGCATCGCTCTGCTTTCGGTTTCCGACGCAAATGCCGAAATTCAACACACGACCGTTCCCCCTGCCAGCCAGACCATCGTCGATGGCAGCCTTGATATCGATTTTACAGGTGCGGGTGTCCAATTCAGGATTACTCACGACGCTTCTCCTCCCCAATGCGGCGCCACAGTCACTTCCAAGGGCTATGTGGGAGTCTTCGCTCAAACTGCGAGCGCCTTTTTTGCGGCGGAGGATTTAGGCACTTACTCGAGTGCTTCGGCATTGGTCAGCGGCGCTTCCATTACTCCCGGTGCCGGAGGGAGCTGGCTTCGAGGCGAAGGAAATTATACCTCGGCCAACATGGCTATGAGATGCGGCGCCCCTTGGAGTTCCGGGAATTTTCTCGGATTGTCCGCGCCTCGATTTCTGGGAGTGAAATTCAGTTGCACCGCAGGCGTTTGCAAAGGCTGGATCAAAGTCGAAGAACTTCCTTCCAACGCCTCTTACGTCAAAATCACGGAATACGCCTATCAGGACGACGGCAGCGATATCACTGCCGGCGAAGTCGAACCGCCCAACTCGCCGCCCACCGCGACCAACCTGAGCCAGGCCAAAAACTACAACGAGGGAGACGCTTCCGTCGCTCTGGACGATATCGTGGTTTCCGACTCCGATGCGGGGGACACCATTACCGCCACCCTGACGCTTAGCGACCCGTCGGCCGGCTCGTTGACCGCGAGCAGCGGAAACGGGGAAACCTACGACGCCGGGACCGGCGTCTGGACGATCGCCTCCGACATTTCGACCGTCAACGCGGCCCTCGCCGCCGTCGCCTTCGCTCCGAACCCGGACAACGACGCGGACGCGACCGTGGCCACCCGCGTCCGGGACGAGGCCGGAACCGGGCCTTCCGACGGCGTCGTCTCCCTGGACGTAACGCCTTCGAACGACGCTCCGACCGCGGCCAATATGACCCAGACCAAAACCTACAACGAAGGAGACGCTTCCGTCGCCCTGGACGACATCGCGGTATCCGATCCCGACACGGGAGATGCGATCACCGCGACCCTGACTTTAAGCGACCCGTCGGCCGGCTCGTTGACCGCGAGCAGCGGAAACGGGGAAACCTACGATGCCGGGACCGGCGTCTGGACGATCGCCTCCGACGTTTCGACCGTCAACGCGGCCCTCGCCGCCGTCGCCTTCGCTCCGAACCCGGACAACGACGCGGACGCGACCGTGGCCACCCGCGTCCGGGACGAGGCCGGAACCGGGCCTTCCGACGGCGTCGTCTCCCTGGACGTAACGCCTTCGAACGACGCTCCGACCGCGACCAATATGACCCAGACCAAGGCCTACAGCGAAGGGGACGCTTCCGTCGCCCTGGACGACATCGCGGTATCCGATCCCGACACGGGAGATGCGATCACCGCGACCCTGACTTTAAGCGACCCGTCGGCCGGCTCGTTGACCGCGAGCAGCGGAAACGGGGAAACCTACGATGCCGGGACCGGCGTCTGGACGATCGCCTCCGACGTTTCGACCGTCAACGCGGCCCTCGCCGCCGTCGCCTTCGCTCCGAACCCGGACAACGACGCGGACGCGACCGTGGCCACCCGCGTCCGGGACGAGGCCGGAACCGGG
The DNA here is from genome assembly GCA_963674505.2 of Desulfobacterales bacterium. GTDB lineage: Bacteria > Desulfobacterota > Desulfobacteria > Desulfobacterales > SKZT01. Next base: position 941,875 of record CAXXIG010000001.1, on the reverse strand, counting down.
CCTTCCGACGGCGTCGTCTCCCTGGACGTAACGCCTTCGAACGACGCTCCGACCGCGACCAACATGACCCAGACCAAGGCCTACAGCGAGGGAGACGCTTCCGTCGCCCTGGACGACATCGCGGTATCCGATCCCGACACGGGAGATGCGATCACCGCGACCCTGACGCTAAGCAATACGGCGGCCGGCTCGTTGACTGCGAGCAGCGGAAACGGGGAAACCTACGATGCCGGGACCGGCGTCTGGACGATCGCCTCCGACGTTTCGACCGTCAACGCGGCCCTCGCCGCCGTCGCCTTCGCTCCGAACCCGGACAACGACGCGGACGCGACCGTGGCCACCCGCGTCCGGGACGAGGCCGGAACCGGGCCTTCCGACGGCGTCGTCTCCCTGGACGTAACGCCTTCGAACGACGCTCCGACCGCGACCAACATGACCCAGACCAAAACCTACAACGAAGGGGACGCTTCCGTCGCCCTGGACGACATCGCGGTATCCGATCCCGACACGGGAGATGCGATCACCGCGACGCTGACGCTGGGCGACCCGTCGGCCGGCTCGTTGACCGCGAGCAGCGGAAACGGGGAAACCTACGATGCCGGGACCGGCGTCTGGACGATCGCCTCCGACGTTTCGACCGTCAACGCGGCCTTCGCCGCCGTCGCCTTCGCTCCGAACCCGGACAACGACGCGGACGCGACCGTGGCCACCCGCGTCCGGGACGAGGCCGGAACCGGGCCTTCCGACGGCGTCGTCTCCCTGGACGTAACGCCTTCGAACGACGCTCCGACCGCGACCAATATGACCCAGACCAAAACCTACAGCGAGGGAGACGCTTCCGTCGCCCTGGACGACATCGCGGTATCCGATCCCGACACGGGAGATGCGATCACCGCGACCCTGACGCTAAGCAATACGGCGGCCGGCTCGTTGACTGCGAGCAGCGGAAACGGGGAAACCTACGATGCCGGGACCGGCGTCTGGACGATCGCCTCCGACGTTTCGACCGTCAACGCGGCCCTCGCCGCCGTCGCCTTCGCTCCGAACCCGGACAACGACGCGGACGCGACCGTGGCCACTCGCGTCCGGGACGCGTCCGGAACCGGGCCTTCCGACGGCGTCGTCTCCCTGGACGTAACGCCTTCGAACGACGCTCCGACCGCGACCAACATGACCCAGACCAAAACCTACAACGAAGGGGACGCTTCCGTCGCCCTGGACGACATCGTGGTCTCCGATCCCGATTCGGGAGAGACCATCGCCGCGACCCTGACGCTCAGCAATACGGCGGCCGGCTCGTTGACCGCGACCAGCGGAAACGGGGAAAACTACGACGCCGGGACAGGCGTGTGGACGATCATGTCCGACGTACCGACCGTCAACGCGGCCCTTGCGGCGGTTTCCTTTGTTCCTGCAGCTGAAAACGACGCGAACGCGACCGTGGCCACCCGCGTCCGGGACGCCGCCGGAACCGGGCCCTCCGACGGCGTCATTTCCCTGAACGTCACGGGGGCGAACGACGCTCCGACTGCGACCAACATGACCCAAACCAAGGCCTACAGAGAAGGGGACGCTTCCGTCGCCCTGGACGACATCGTGGTCACCGATTCCGACACGGGAGAGACAATCACCGCGACCCTGACGCTAAGCGACCCGGCGGCCGGCTCGTTGAGCGCGACCAGCGGAAACGGGGAAACCTACACCTCCGCGACGGGCGTTTGGACCGTCACGTCCGATGTTTCGACCGTCAACGCGGCCCTTGCGGCCGTCGCATTTGAACCGGCGGCGGACAACGACGCGGATGCGACCGTAGCTACGAACATAAAAGACGCGGCCGGCGCCGGGCCTTCCGACGGGGTCGTTTCTTTGACCGTAACGCCGTCGCCCGACGCCCCGACCGCGACCAACATGACCCAGACGAAGGCCTACAGCGAAGGGGACGCTTCCGTCGCCTTGGACGACATTGTGGTCTCCGATCCCGACACCGGGGATGCGATCACCGCGACCCTGACGCTGAACGATCCGTCTGCGGGCTCTTTGACCGCGACCAGCGGAAACGGGGAAACCTATACCGCCGCAACTGGCGTCTGGACCGTCACCTCCGACGTATCGACCGTCAACGCGGCCCTTGCGGCAGTCGCATTTGAACCGACGGCGGACAACGACGCGGACGCGAATATAGCCACGCACATAGAGGACGCTTCCGGCGCGGGGCCGTCCGACGGGAGCATCGCCCTGACGGTCGCTCCGGTCAACGATCCGCCAACTGACATCGAGCTGGACAACGCGAGCGTATCGGAAAACCTACCGCCCGGATCGCCTGTCGGCACTTTGTCCACCACGGACCTGGACGATTGAAGACCGGCGAAAGACGGATGGGGCTTGGTTCTTGTTTCGGCCGTTCGCAAACCACCTCGTTCCCATGCTTCGCTCGGGAATGCATACCCGGACGCTTTGCGTCCGCGTTGCGCAAGGACATGGCCGAATTGAAAAACAACACCGACGGATGATTGGCGAACAGCTCTCCGTTGGTCGGGGGATGTGGAAAACAACAGGAGTGAGAAAAATGCAAAGATCGAGATTGTCCCAGACAAGTTATCGGACCCCTGCTGGCGGGATCGCCGCCGCTTTGCGTTTCGCGGTGGCAGCCTGTTTCGCATGCGGCATGCTTGCCTCTCAGGCCGAGGCTCACACATACAGCTTGGTATCGGGAATTCCGGGATGCGACGGCGCTGATAACGACGCTTTTCAAATCGTGGGCGACCAGCTGCGGACCAACCGTCAATTCGATTACGAGAGCCGCGACTCCTTCACGATCTGCATCCGAACCGAGGACGAAACCGGCGGCACCTACGAGAAGCAGTTCGCCATTTCCGTGAAAAATGTCAACGAAACGCCGGTCAATACGGCGCCCGGCTCCCTGGCAATGGAAGAAAATTCGGTCCTGGTTTTTTCGGTATCAGAGCAAACCGCTGTTTCCATCGAAGATCCCGACGCCGGAGAAAATCCGATCCAGGTTTCGCTAAGCGCCGACAACGGGACATTGACCCTGTCCGGCACGAATGGACTGAACTTTTCCTGCGCCGGATGCTCCGGAGACGGCGCCGGTGACGCAAACATGGTTTTTCAGGGCGGCATTGCCGACATTAACGCGGCATTGGACGGCATGGAATTCAGATCCGCGACCGATTTCACAGGCGTCGCGCAGGTTCGGCTGACCACCAACGATCTCGGAAACACGGGCGAGGGAGACCCCCTAAGCGATACGGATATCCTGTCCATAGCCGTCGGAGGCGAACAGGCCGACATCGCACTGGCGAAAACTGCGGACAACGGCAATCCCTCTTTCGGCGATCTCGTCGTATTCACCATATCCGCAGTCAACAACGGTGTTTTGGACGCTTCCAATGTGCAAATCACCGATATTCTTCCTTCGGGGTTGGCTTATAAGGATTCGACGGCAACGCAGGGTTCCTACAATTCCGACAACGGCATTTGGGATGTGGGAGATTTGCAAAACGGGGACTCTGCCCAACTGGTAATCACGGTACAGGCGCAGATGGCCGGAGAGGTTGAAAATACGGCCTCCGTTAAGGCCTCTTCCGTGCCGGACCTAAACGAGAGCAACAATGTCGCCACCGCCTCGCTTACAATTGAACACGCCGAGGGAATCCCGCCCGAAGTGGAAGACGCGGCGCCAAACAACGGCGACGGCAATGGAGACGGCATACCGGACAGCGAGCAGGACAATGTGACTTCCTTCCCTGCGGCCAAGGGCGATGTCTATATCACTATCGAGAACCTCTACGAATCCGGCAGAAGCGCGAGAGCGGCGAACGATTGTTCTGCCAATCTCGACGTGCGTTCTCTTGTTGAAGAGTCGCTTGAAGACAACCCTTCCCTGGAGTTTCCATACGGTTTGACAACCTATTCGTTTGCCTGTTCTCCTGTGAGTTTTCGGATATATTACCATGGCGCCGACAGTCTGGACGACGCAGTTTTTTACGGCTACGGCCCCACCCCCGACAACTGGGACCTTCCCGTCTGGTACAAACTAACCAACGCGACCCCCGATAAAAAGTCCATAGGCGGAGTGGAAACGCCTTATGTGGAAATCGTCCTGTCCCGGGGAAGTCTTGGAGACCACACGCCGGATCTGCCCGTCACAGGTCTTTCGGGACCGGCCCGGGCCGCAGAGATACCACCGATACCGTCCATCGGCCCCTGGGGCGCGGGCGTCCTGTCGCTGGCGCTGATCGTATCAGCAATGCTGGTAGTTCGGAAACGTCGGCCCCCAAAGACCATGACACAGCGTTTTATCCGCGACGTTTTGATCGAATAGCTTATCTGGTCTCGCTCGCGCACTGCATAATGCCGATGGCGTCGATGGTCTCCGCTTGGCCGTTGTTGTCGAAATCGATGAAATCGACGCCGGTCCCCGAGGTCAGGATTTGAAGGACCGGCAGAGCATCCGACACGCCGACGGTGTATTCGTAGGTGCCTGCGTCCACGGTGTCGCAGTCGATGCGGTGTTGGCCTTCGCCGCGCTGGTCCGTGCCGACGGGATCGAGGGCGTCGCCGTCTTTGTCGATATCGACGCCCAAATCCGTCTCGTCGGGCAGCAAGCTATTGTCGCCGCCGTTTACGGCAACGCCGCCGAGCAGCGGATAGTATTGCGTGCCGTTCGTTGCCGACGCCAGCGAATCGAGAGCGATATCGGCGTTGTCCTCGCCATTGTTGGCGACGAATTGACGATATAGTTGGCATTATGAAGTACGCTTTGCGCTCCTGCGTTGTTTTCGATCTGGCATCCGATCAGATAGATACACCGCTGACGAGCCCGAATTGAAAATGGCCGCGCCTTTCGTATCGTTTTCGGTGCCGGGATCGATGTCGCTGGCGCATCCGTTTCGAAATGTCATGCCGTGGAAGAACGCGTCGGCGTCGGAGTCGAGGTGGAGAAATCGGAATTCTGCGAGGTCGCCCGTTGCGCCGTCGCACGCAAGGCTGTCGTCGCGTTCGAGGACCCCGTTTTGGATGGTCAGCGCGCCATTGCCGGTTCCCGAGACAGGTTGAAGGGCGTTGTGGCCGTCCAGCGCATACTCGCTCGGCGCGGAGACGAAGGTCGCGGTTTGACCGTCCAGATCGATGACATCGTCCGTGCTGTTCGAGTTGGCGCATTCGACGGCGTTGCGCAGATCGGCGGGCAGGTCGCTGGTGACTGTCCCCACAGTGTAGGGAAAGCCGTACAGGGAGCAGGTTTCGTCGGTGCTTGCCAGGGTTACGGTCGCGTTTCCCGACGTTCCGGTGCTGCGCGTGACGGTGGCACTGGTTGCGCCGCCGTTTTCCGGGATGCTTGCTTCATCGATATCGACTGTCAAGGTCGAAAAGCCGTTGCCTTCTATCCTCAAATTGTCGAAGGCGATGTCTTCGTCGGTATATTCCAGGTTTTCGACCGTCAGCCGGATTTCCAGAAAAGACCCGCCGCCGGGAATCGACGCGGAATATTCGGTGAACTCGGGTGTCAGCGCCGGACCTTCGGCGACCCCGTCGAAATCGGTATCCAGCCCCGGTTCCTGGTTGGTCTGGCCAGCGGTGTTGATTTCCGCGAATTGCAAAATCGTGTTCCAGCCCCCGCCGTCTATTCGATATGCGATGGTCACCTGGGAATCGTCGTCCCAGTCCTCGAGCCCGTCGTTCGAATCGTCTTCAGCAAACAGACCCTTGAAGGTCAGGTCCGTGCATGCCGAAATGTCCGAGACGCTAAAAACGAGGGTTTGCGTGGTCGAAGAGCAGGGGGGGGCCGTTGGTATCCTGCGCTGCGAAGAAGTAGCTTCCGTCCTGGCCCGTGACGACATAGTCCGGCGAGATGTCGGTGCCGTCCGTGCGGGTGAAAAAGATGGTGCCGTTGTTGTTGCAGGTTTCGCTGACCGTATACAGCGTACCGCTGCCGTCGATTTCGAAGCTTTCCCGCCAGATCTCCTGCGCTTCGCAGGCGTCTGCATTTTGCATGGCTTTCCGCATTGGGCAAGGGCCATCGGACGCATCGATCTCGTGGGCGCCCGTCTCGATGGCCATGGTTGCGGCATATCCTTCGACAAAGGGAAGAAATGCCGCCAAGGTCCCAAAGACGAGCAAAAGCGCCGCAATATAGCGGCAAGTCTTATTGCCTGTTCCGATAGTATCGACAGGTGTACCGACAAGTGTGTCGATTATAGTCCGTTCCGTAATTCTTGATGCTGAAAAACAGTACTCATGTAATAGAATGGTGCAAATTTGGGTATCAAGATATACGGAACGGACTATAGGCGCGGTTTCATACTCAATCCCCTTTCGTTGTTTAACATGCATATCCGCTCTCATTGGGCGAACTACTGCTATTGCGACCAATTGATTCTGTATGGCATTATTTCATTCGGACATTTTGCGTTTCTGTTTTCTTTGCAGGAAACCCTTATTGCATATTTCACCCCGTCTTCCGGCATGTGCTGGGGTTTTGCAATCCGTTTTATCGTGAAATATTTTTTTTGCAAAGGCTTGACCCGTGTGGGATGCCAAGCCCAGTTGCCGCTGGGGTCGAAAATGTGGATATTCAGTTCGAAGTTTCCCGTTTCGGCAGTGGAAAATTCAAGAATTTGACCTTTCGCAGGTTTGAATACGTACCAATCCTGCACGTCAAAACCGCCCAATATCCCGGATATGCCATGCATCGGCTCGGTGTTGTCCGCGTCGCTTTTTTTATCGGCCGCATATCCCCGCCGGGCACATGGAGCCGATACCAGTCTTTTTGATCATATCCGCCGATTTGTCCTGCGAGAACCGCGCCGGGATCGACGCCGAGAGCTTCCGGCAAATCGTCGCCTGCATCGATGGACAGCCCCGCGTCCTGTTGGGGTTTGGCAGTCGTTTTCAACCGATCCCGATCGCTATGGTTTCAACCCACCCGCCCTACGATCCCGAACCAGGCCCCGCGATAGCTTGGGCGGAATAAAACCCGGCGGAAAATTAACAGCAAAATAGAAAGCATTTTTCATCGCCCCGAAACAGGGCTAAGCGGTACGATTGACTGGACGCTGGAGCGTCCTGGGGCGCGTTCCCACGCTGGAGTGTGGGAACGAGACAACCTGACCTACGCGCATTCTCCCCAAACTCGTTACAATCAAATATCTTCGGTTCATCGTGCATTTGTGGGGAAAGGTGCCTCGATGGTAACCAGACCATCCTGGTCTGGTGTGTCTTGGCTTCGAGGGAGTGGCATATTCGCGGGATCGCGACCAGAGCTGGAAGCTCTGGTTACCTTTACCGCTCCCCACAAATCCGCGATGAACCATATCTTCGTGCTCTTCGTGTCCTTCGTGGTAAAATTCCTTTTCCTTGATTATCAAACACGAAGAGCACGAAGGAAAAATGTTCTTAGCCAATTTCAACTCTCAAATCCGCTATAATAAGATAGTATCTTATTCTCCCGTTTTTTTTTCTGTCGTCCCTCCGGACTGGCTGGCTTGCAAACAGGGGATGTTCCCGACGCGGTTGAGGGATGAAAGACCCCGTCGCTTTTGCGGCATTCGGCCACAACCTGCTGAAATTACAGCGAAATCGACATTTTGGGGTCGGGTGGGAACGAATGGGATACAAACGGGGCGGAAAATCGAAAGGCGCCAGGGACGTTTTCTCAGGAGGCGGTTTCGCAAACCAGCGTACTGAAAGGGATTCATTCGTTTAACGTCCTTTTGGCAAACCGACTGTTCTCCGCTCAAGGCTGTAAAGGCCGCGTGGTATAAATATTGCTTTACCGTCTAGAGTTTATTGACCTGTGGCGCGCTGGCTTGTCTTGTGCGCGGAGATGAAAAACACAAGGGGGAGTGGAGCGTACATTGGGCCTGAACACGGATCGTTTCGACCGCAAGATCAACTATTTGAGGGTGTCCGTCACGGACCGTTGCAACCAGAGATGTTTTTATTGCATGCCGAAAAATGGCGTGACTCCGTTTTCGCATTCGCAGATTCTTTCCTACGAGGAGATCGTGCGGGTGGTGGAAGCCGCAGTGAGCCTGGGGATTGTCAAGGTGCGGCTGACCGGCGGCGAGCCTTTGGTTCGAAAGAACATCTGCAGTCTGGTCTCGCAAATCGCCAAAACGCCCGGCATTGAGGATGTGGGGCTGACCACCAACGGCGTCCTTTTTAAAGAGAAGGCCAGGGAGCTGTATGAAGCGGGGCTTAGGCGAGTCAATATCAGCCTGGACACCTTGAATCCGTTCAAATTCATGAGAATCACCAGGGCCAACCATTTCCACAAGGTGGTCGATGCCATTTCCGCCGCCAGGGACATGGGGTTCGACCCGGTCAAGATCAACATGGTGGTGATTCGCGGGGTCAACGACGACGAGCTGGAGGAGTTTGCGCGGATGAGCCTGGACCATCCGTTTCACGTGCGGTTCATCGAATACATGCCGGTCGGAGTGGAAAGCCGCTGGGACCTGGAGAAAACGGTGCCGTCCCCGGAAATCATGGCGCGGCTGGAAAAGGTCGGGCGGCTGATTCCGGTGGCAGGCGGTCGGCTCGACGGGCCGTCGGAGCGGTTCCGTTTCGAGGGCGCGAAAGGGGAGGTGGGCGTGATCAGCGCGGTGAGCAACCATTTTTGCCGCACCTGCAACCGGTTGCGCCTGACCGCCGACGGCAAGTTGCGTCCGTGCCTGTTGTCGGACCGGGAGGTGGATATCAAAGAGGCATTGCGAGAGGGCGCGGGCCGACAAGAGCTGATGGGGATCATCGCGGAGGCCATCGATCTTAAGCCCGACGGCCATCGTCTGGACCGGGAAACGGTCCATTGTCGAAAAAGCATGTCGAGAATCGGAGGATGATCGAAGCCATGGAAAAAACGAGGGGGAGCGTTTAATGGAGAGACAGGACTGCTACAAGGGATTTCCGCCGCTTGCGGAACCGGATGAAATTGTCGCCCGATTGTTGAACGATCCGCCGGAGATCCGATGGAGAGTGCCCAGGGAGCTGTTTCATATCAAGGAGACCAAGGACAGGGAGGCGCTGATCGAAAAGCTTCGCCCCCACCTTCTGGAAACCGGCGACCAGAATGTCAAGGAGCGCCTGACCTTGGCGCTTCAGGCCCTGCATCGCCCGTTGAAGCCGGAAGACTACATTCTGGTGAGGGGCAAGGGGGCGTTGAAGCCGTCGGAAATGGAGGAAGCGGAAACTCCGTGTCCGCCGGAGCTTTTTCCCGTGGTGGATTTCCACGTGCAGCCCCAGACGCCGGACATCAAGTTTTTTTCGGACATGAGGGAGGCGGGGGTCACCCATGCGGTGCTTGCTGCCGAGGACATGGACCCGGAGGACATCGAGCGTCCTGAGATCGGTTCCAAGCTGGAGGAGGCCTACAGCCAGTGCGCCCAGGCGAGCCGCATGCCGTTTGAAAGCCTGAAGAAGCACATCAAGGCGAACCTTCGTTCTCCCATGCGCGCGACCAATCGCGACGTGGCCGACTGGGTGGCCGACTATCCGGCCAAGCTGGTCGGGTTCGGCTCCGTGAACATGTCCAAGGACGGGGAGTACGTGGAAAAGACCCTGGAAAGTATCAGGGAGATGGGGTTGAAGGGCGTCAAGCTGTTTCCGCACTCGCAGTTTTTCAACCCGTCGGAGAACGGGAACATGGATTTGCTGTTCGAGTTCTGCGCCGACGCCGGGATGGTGGTCATGGCCCACTGCGGATGCGGCCTGGGGCCGTTCGAGATACTTGAGCTGAGCAGAAACAGCCATCCGTCCAACTGGGAGTCCTGCGCGAAAAGACACCCGGATGTTCCCCTGGTGCTTTCCCATTTCGGCGCCTACAGCACCAACGTGCCCGGCATTTGGCTCTACGAGGCCATGCAGCTCGGCCAGAAGCACAAAAACGTCTACGCGGACCTTTCCTCCGCAGATTGGATTCTGGACAAGGAAAACGTGGTCAACGAAATACGAAAGACCATGACCTTCGACCGGGTGCTGTTCGCCTCCAACTATCCCATCCCTTTGACCTCCGGCGTGACCATGACCTACCTAACGAGCGGAATCAAGGCCAACTTGCACCTGACGGAGAAGGAAAAGCGAAAGGTGCTGGGGGAGAACGCGGCCAGGCTGCTGAGGATCGGGTAGGCGTCGAAGCGAGCAGGGAACTGCGAGGGAAATCAAAATGGGGCGAAATTTGGCTCATCGTGTATTTATGGGAAAAGGCGCGCCGATGGTAACCAGACCATCCTGGTCTGGTCTGGTTTGGTCTGGTTTGCCTTGGCTTGCAAGCGGCGGCATATTCGCAACATGGGACCAGAGCTGGAAGCTCTGGTTACCTTTTCCGCTCCCCGCTGATCCGCGATGAACCAGACATTTCAATCTCGAAGGAATGAATTGAAAAAAGTCTTGGGAGGGGGTTGCCATGAATGATCGGCACGGATCGTACATAGGGTTCGGCGATTTTCCGGACATCGACCAGCTATTGGAGTCGCTGATCTCCGATCCGCCGGAAATACGGTGGCGCTCGGTCAGGGCGCTTCTGAGAATCGAAGATCCCGGACGGCTCGCGGAGGCCAGAAAACGCTTCATCGACCGCCTCAACCAGATCCAGGAACCCCCCAAGCCGGACATCATCATGCGGATCAAATTGGCCTTGGACTCGATCCAAAGGCCTGTCAAGGTCGATGACTACGCAGTGGTCAAGGGCAAGGGGGCGTACACGACCGCCGAACTGGAGCAGGCGGGGTACGACATCGAAAAACTCGACCAGGTGGCCGAAAAGCCCGATATCTATCCCACTGTGGAGTTCCACGTGCATCCCAAGATGCCCGACCTGAAATTTCTATCCGACATGAAGAAGGCCGGTGTCACCCACGCGGTGATTCTCGCCACCGACACGGACCCCTCCGACGTGGACCGGCCCGAGATCAGGGCCAGGCTCCAACAGTGCTTTTCCCGCTCCGACTATTCCAAAAAGGTCCCGTTCGAACAATACCTGGAGTTCATCCGCAAGGACCTGTATTCCACCACCCACGTCACCGACCGGGACGTGGCCGACTGGGTGGCCGACTATCCCGAGACCCTGATCGGTTTCGGGTCCGTGAACCTGTCCAAGAGTCCCGAATACGTGGCGAAGAAGCTGGAGTATATAGAATCGCTGAAGCTCAGGGGAATCAAGCTTCTGCCCTATTCCCAGTTTTTCAACCCGGCGGAGAACGAAAACATGGACCTGCTGTTCGAATATTGCCGCCGGACCGGTTCGATGATTCTGTCCCACACCGGCTGCGCCGCCGGACCGTTCGAACTGGAGGAACTCGGCCAGGACTCGCGTCCGGAACTGTGGCAGCCCATGGCGAAGAAATACCCGGACGTGCCCGTGGTGCTGGCCCACTTCGGCTCCTACAGCTCCGGAAAGCCCATGATCTGGTTCGACAACGCCCTGGATACCCTGAAGAACTGCGGAAACGTCTATGCGGACATCAGCGCCGTGCAGTACATCTTCGAAGACAAGAAGAACATCGAGAAGATCCGGGACATCGACGGGTTCGGCCAGGTGCTCTTCGCCACCGACTATCCCGGTCCCCTGCACTACGGCATGACCCTGGAGGGAATCGTGGCGAAACTGAAAAACAATCCGTGGATGACCGACGAGGAGAAGCGGGCCTTGCTGGGCGAAAACGGCAGCCGTCTTCTCGGCCTGAAATGACAGGGAGAGGGCGTGGAGCAAAACGGGAAAAAGGAATTCTCGATCACCGAACTGGAAGGGGTGCGCAAAGTCATGCGACGCCAGTTCGAATTGCACGAGGTCCGTCACCTGGAAATATCGGAAAACGGTCCGCCTGCTTCCGAGCCGGTGGCCCCCGAAGCGCACCAGATGGCCGATGTCTGCAAGTGCCTCCACCAGGCCGTGTTCGGATACTACGAACACATTCCCAGCGAGGCCTTTTTGCACGAGCATCTGGCCAACGACTATTTCGGAGTCGTGCCCGTGGACGATGCAGGCGTACTGGAGCCGGTCTCCCCGGACGACCGGATTTTCAGAGTCAACTTGAGGCCCTTCAGGTATGCCGTCAAAGGGCACGACCGGGAGGGCTTGTTCGTCTTGGAAAAGGTGGTGTTGCAATCTTCGTTGATCGAGAAAGGTTCCATGGAAGATTTTTTCGAGGCGTTGCGTCTTTTCAAGGAATTGAACAGCGGCGACGGCATCCGGGCGGGCGAGGCGACGTACCGGTTTCCCTTAAGAACCGTGGACAATTTTCTTTCGGAATTCTACCGGTTCGTGGAAATTTGCGGCGCCCTGCCTTTATTCAGCCATTCGAAAACTTATCATGTTCTCAACAAACCGGCGTATGTGGTCGCCGACCTCACGATAATAGAGCGCTCGCCGCTGGCCCATTTTCTCGGGCAACGCGACGGACGCCCAACGGAGAAATAAAAAGGATCGAATGTTGGACTCGCTGGATGAAATAAGGGAACGATTCGCGGAATACGGAACCAAGGCCGACCATGAGATCGACCTTGCCAGGGCAGCGCTGTTGATATCGAAGCTGGCCTTTCGAAATCTGGACGAAAACGAACACCTCGCCCGGCTCGACGACATGGGCGAGAGGCTCTACAAGAGGATCGGAAACGAAACCGATCCGATCAGAAAGGTTGCGGAACTCAACCGCCTTATGTTCGATGAGGAAAAATTCCAAGGCAATCTCACGAACTATTACAACCCCGAAAACAGCTTTTTAAGCCGGGTCCTGGACCTAAAGACGGGGATTCCCATCACCCTGTCGCTGGTGCAGATGGAAGTCGGCAAGCGGGCCGGAATGGACATCCGAGGGATCGGCCTGCCCGGACATTTCATCACGGCCTATTACCACGGATCGGGCCGGATTTTCCTGGACGCCTTCAACCAGGGCGAAATCCTCACCGAGGGCGAATGCAGGCAGAGAATCGCCGACCGCCTAGGACCCGACCGGGAGGAGGAGGCCGAACGGTTTCTCCAGCCCGTCGGTCCCCGCGATTTTCTGGTCCGCATCCTGCGCAACCTGAAAGGCATCTATACCGGCATGGGCAAGGACATGCTGGTATTCCAGATGATCCATTGGATTCTGGTGCTCATTCCCGATTCCTTCGACGAACTCAGGGAACGCGGATTGATATACGAGAGCATGGGAAACGCGGGCATGGCCTTCCGAGATCTGGGGCGATATCTGGAAAAATATCCCGGAGCGCCGGACGCCGATATTATCGCGGAAAAACTCAACGCTTTGAAGGTGATGCCCACGCAGCTGCATTGACAAGAATCCGCTACGGAAAAAGCGGGCGAGGAAAAGGGAGCAATACATGGAAGAACAGGAAATTAAAGAACTCGAAAGGCTCAATTCCGTCATCGACGTGGCCAAGGAGCTGGGGGTGAAATTCAGCAAGAGCATGGGGGAATGCTTCCGGGCGGAAAACCATCCCGAGGCCGGGGACGGCTTCACTTTGTTTTTCAATCTGGGCAAGAACACATTCATGTGCAAGACGTGCCTCGATGTGGGCGGCACGGTCACCGACCTGGTCTGCCAGATCAAGGGGTGCGGGAGGGAGGAAGCCTTGGAATGGCTCGCACACCGGGTCGAGTTCGACCAGAAGACCAAGCGGATGTATCACGGGAAGGGGAAGAAGAAGTAGGGCCGAGGTGCAAGGGCCAAGGGCCGAGGGCCGAGATGCAAGGGCCGAGGGTCTGGGTGCAAAAGCCGATGTTTGATATTCGAACGGTGGCAACAATTAGCCGGGAGAAAGCGCAATGAGCAGGGACAAAAAAAAGGATGCGGGCAACCTTCGCAAAAGGTTGACCCCCTCGCAGAAGAAACGGGTGGACGACATCGTCAGAGAGGCGGGGGGACCGAAAAACATAGACGATCCCGTGGGAGAGGACTTCGAGGAACGCTACAAGGCGTCTGAGGAAAAGCGCCGCATGCTGGCCGAAGCCCTTCAGACTTCCCGGGACAGGATGCGCAAACTGATGCCGTTTCCGTCGGTGGACGACGAGGAGCGGGCGCTTCCGTTCGGTGTTTTCGTCCGCATGGGCGAGGACGGAAAAACCGCGATCATCCGCCACCACGGACGGCTCTACGAAGCGAAAATCCAGGACTTGGAGCAGGAAGAGGAGGAGGAGGAGGAAAAACCGAAAAAAGGCTCCACCTTTCACGCCATCCGGGAGCGGCAGAAAGTGTGCGTGCCCGTCAAAAGGGAATTCATCAAGGGGGAACTGCTCCTTCTGAACAACGAGCTGCAAGTGGTGGAGGCCAGAGGGTTCGACCTGATCTGCGGCAGCCTGGGTTCGGTGGTCCAGGTCCTGGACGACGACAAGCTTCTGATCAAGACCGTGGGCGACGAGACCATCATTGTCACCCGGGCCGAACAGATCGTCAACATGAAGATTCTTCCGGGCGACAACGTGGAGTACGACCACGAATCCCTTTTCGCCTACAGCCTCATGCCCAAGGGCGATGTGGAGAAGCTGGTCCTGGAAAAGGTGCCGGACATCAGCTACGAGCACATCGGCGGCCTGGAGGACGCCATCCTTCAGATTCGCGACGCCATCGAGCTTCCCCACCTCTATCCCGAGTATTTCGAGGAACACAAGCTTTCGCCCCCCAAGGGCATCCTGCTGTACGGGCCTCCGGGCTGCGGCAAGACCCTGATCGCAAAGGCCGTGGCAAACAGCCTTGCGCGAAGAATCGAGGAAAAGACCGGGGAGAAAGGCCAGAGCTACTTTCTCAACGTGAAGGGTCCTGAGTTGTTGAACAAGTACGTGGGGGAAACCGAGCAGGCAATCCGGGACCTTTTCGCCAGGGCCAGAAACAAGGCCACCTACAAGACCCCGGTGATCATATTCTTCGACGAGATGGACTCCATGTTCCGCGTGCGGGGTTCCGGGGTGTCGTCTGACATGGAATCGACCATCGTGCCGCAGCTTCTGTCCGAGCTGGACGGTCTCGAAGCCCTGGAAAACGTGGTGGTCATCGGCGCCTCCAACCGCGAAGACCTGATCGATCCGGCGGTTCTTCGCCCCGGAAGGCTCGACCGGAAAATCCGAATCCCCAGGCCCGACCGGGAAGCGTCCGAGGATATTTTGGCCAAATACCTGACCCCGGACCTGCCGGTGGACCCGGACTTGGTGGAGGAAATGGGGGACGCCGAGAAGGCCGTGAAATTCATGATCGCCACTGTCACCGACGAGATGTTCGCCACCAAGCCCGAAAACGAACTCATGGAGATCACCTACGCCGACGGTACCAGCAAGACCCTGTATCTAAAAGACTTTTCCAGCGGCGCCATCGTGGAAAACATCGTGAACCGGGCGAAATTCGCGGCGGTCAAGGCCTTGATCGACGAAGGCCGGAAGGGAATCCGCGTGGAGCACCTGCTGAGCGCCCTGAAGAAGGAGTTCGAGGAAAACGAGGACCTTCCCAGCAAGACGAACCCGGCGGAATGGTACCGCATCATCGGCAAGGGAGGAGAACGCGTGGTTCGCATCCGGTCCCTCTACGGAAAATCGGAGCAGGTCGAAAAGGAGAAGAAACCCCAGGAGACGGTGAAGGTCGGGGACAACTTGAGTTGAGGAGAAGCCATGAGCATTCCCAAAATCGTCGGAATCGAACAGGAGTACGCCATCAAGATCGCCAACGCGGCGGACTTGTCGGCATTTCACGCCTCCTGCGCCCTGGTCAACGCATACGCCCGCAAGACCGGTCTCAGGGGGCCGGACTCCAAGATGGTATGGGACTACGGCCATGAAACGCCTTTCCAGGACATTCGGGGAAATCTGTTCAAGAAGGCCACCGGCCAGGAGATTCTGACCGCAGAGGACAACCGGCGAATCAACGTTTCGCTTGCCAACGGCGCCAGGCTTTACACCGACCACGCCCACCCCGAGTATTCCACTCCGGAGTGCGCCTCCGCATTGGACGCCGTGGCCGCCGACAAGGCGGGAGAGATCGTGCTGCGAAAGGCCCTGGAGATGGTGCACAAGGAACTCGCCCCGGTCCATATCTCCCTGTTCAAGAACAACACCGACCAGCAGGGCCACAGCTACGGCTGCCACGAAAACTACCTCATGGACGCCGGCGCGCACCAGCGGTTCATCGCGGAAAACCCGCGAAAGACCGTGTCGGTCCTGGTCCCCTTTCTGGTCACCCGCGCGATTTTCGCCGGGGCCGGAAAAGTCGGAAGCGAGAACGGCAACCCGCTCAAGCCCGACTACCAGCTTTCCCAGCGGGCCGACTTCATGGAAAATCTGTTCGGCTTGGAAACCACCTACGCCCGTCCTCTGGTCAACACCCGCGACGAACACCACGCCGACTCCAAGCGGTTCAGAAGACTGCATCTGATCGTGGGCGACGCCAACATGTGCGAGTTCGCCTCCTTTTTGAAAATCGGGACCGCACAGGCCGTGCTCGCCATGCTCGAGGACAATTTCGTCAGGGACGATTTCTCCCTGAAGGACCCGGTGGAGGCCGTGAAAATCGTATCGGCCGACTATAAAAAGCCCTTGGAGCTGGAAGACGGGAGGAAAATGACGGCGGTGGAAATCCAGCGCGAATTTCTAAGCAGGGCCGGGGATTATTTCCAAAAGCACGGCGAGGAAGCGGTCCCGGACGCCGGGCATGTCCTGGAATACTGGGAAGAAGCGCTGGACGGCCTGGAGGAACTTGTGCTATCAAGCGACATGGCGGTGGAAGACGACCCGTCGGAGATGACGGCAAAGCTCGACTGGGCGCTGAAGCTGTGGCTGATCAACCGGGTGAGGCTCGGAAAGAACCTGAAATGGGACGACCCCCAGATCAGGGTGCTGGATCTGAAATACCACAACATCGACGAATCGGAAGGGATCTTCTACCACTTGCAGGACCGGGAGGTGGCCGAAAGGCTGCTCGAGGATTCGGACATCGAAACTTTTGTGGCGCGCCCCCCGGAGGACACCAGGGCTTATTTCAGGGGAAGATGCATTGAAAAGTTCCCCGGCGAGATAAACCTTGTCAATTGGGAGGTGGTCGGGTTCGACCAGGGCGATGTCTATCGCATGATCCCGCTGATGAATCCCATGAAGGGAACCAAGGACCGTTTCGGACGGATTTTCGAAGAATGCGAAAGCGCAGCGGAACTGATCGCCGCGATCACGGCTTGAAAGGAACCGGATTGAGGTTAAACAGGAGGATCTATGACGGAAGGTCAGACTTTTAAAAGAAAACCGAAGAAAAAGAAAAAACGCAACGCGGGCGAGGAATCCCTCGCGGCGCCCAGCAAGAAGAAATTGAAGGAGCTGGACGATTTCATCGAGGGAGTGCTCCAAGAGGCCGGGGATGAATTCCTGGACGAGTTCAGACAGGTGGAAGGAGAATAGCTCTTGAAAGAGCGGATATTCGGTGCCGAGGCGGAATACGCCCTGTATTTTCATCAGGACGACCACAGGCCCGCTTCCGTGATGGGGGGCGAAAAACTCCTGGATTTTCTGAAAGGGTTGAACGCTCTTCTGGTGGCTTCTCTGGAAAGAACGGGAATCGCCCATGCCGGCGAGTTTCTGGGAAACGGCGGGCGATTCTACATCGACCGGGGGGGCCACCCCGAATACGCCACCCCGGAATGCAGGCGGATCCCTGACCTGGTCGCCCACGAAAAGGCCGGCGACCGTCTGGTCCAGCGGCTGACAGTATCCGCGCGCGAGCAAATGCAAAAAGGGGAGGGGCCAGACGATTCCCGCCGGTTCAAAATCTACAAGAACAATATCGACGGCTACGGCGCTACCTACGGCGGCCACGAAAACTATCTGATCACGGCAGCCGGCATGGAAAACGTCGAGGCGCTCATCGCCTTTCTCGCCACCCGCCAGATCTATACCGGATCGGGAAAGGCCACCGGAAAGCTTCCCGAGCAGGACGTCCCTTATCAGATCAGCCAGCGCGCCGATTTTTTCAACCGCGTCTTCAGCGACCGGACCTCGGAGACCAGGGGGATCATCAATACGAGGAGAAGAGAAATCCCCAAGCTGGGCGAGGACCGCAGGCTGCATATTATCTGCGGGGACTGCAATATGTCCGAGTACGCCATCGCCCTGAAATTCGGGGTCACCGCGATTCTCGCCCGCATGCTCGAAGAAGGCGCGCTGGAGAAGTTTCCCAAGCTGCTGTATCCGGTCAAGGCCATGAAGCAGGTTTCCAGGGACCTCTACGCTCTTTTGGACCTGGCCGGAAAGAAGGGCAAGACCACGGCCCTGGAAGTTCAGCGGTTCTACCTGGAAAAGGCGTTTGATTTTTTTGCTTCCAACGAGATCTCCGACGAGGAGCAGTCGATTCTGAAGCTTTGGCAGGAAACCCTGGAGGATTTCGACGAGCTGGAATTTTCCCCCCGGACCGGCGAGCTGGAATACGCGCCGGAAAGCCTCGGGCGCAGAGTGGACTGGCTGGTGAAGCTCTGGCTGATCGACCGGTACAGAAAAAAGGGCGGGCTTGCCTGGAACGACCGCCATTTGATCGCCCTGGATTTCCAGTATCACGATCTGGACCCGGCGGAGGGCTTTTTCCAGAGATGCCTTTCCATGGGCCTGATCGACAGGCTGATCGGCGACGAAGACGTGGAAGAGGCGCTGAAAGCGCCTCCGTCTGGAACCCGGGCCGCCATCCGCGGAAAAGTGATCCAGGAAACCATGGGCAGAAACGTGGATGTCGTCGTCGAAAACTGGGAGAAGATCGCCGTCAGGGCCAGGAACCGGGACAACAGCCCCGTGCATCCGTTCATACGCAACAGACGCATCATGAACGCGCTGGAATTGTCCATGAAGGACCCGTTTCTGGCCGAAGACCCCGAGTTCATGGAAAAACTGGGACGCTTTATCAAGACCTGGGGATGAACATGAAGGACAAGGAAATCGAATCGACCAAGAAGGTCGCGACGCCGAAAAGCCTGGAGGAAATCGTCGTCCAGCAGTACATGCTCCACGAGGTCAGGCACCACCAGAGCCTCGGGGGCGAATCGGCGGATGCCGTCGCAAGAGAGCCTGTGGCGCACACCATGCAAGATATCTACAAGTGCCTGCACCAGGCCGAATTCGGGGTCGGACACCTCATCGACGAGCCGGCCGCGTTTCAAGACCGGCTGCTCAGGGAAATCCAAAGGGCCGAATCGCCCGCCGGGGAACCCGCGCTGGAGGCCATCTCCCTGGACGGCTCCACTCTTCGCCTCAACCTTCGGCCCTACCGGAAATTGTTCGAAAACGAAGAAAAAAAGGCGGCCGAAATTCTCTCCCGGCTTTGCTTCGAATCCGCGCGCGTGCAGAAAGGCAAGCCGGACCGCTTTTTGAACCTGCTCATGAAATTCCGGGAACTGAACGCCCAAGGCGCCTTTCAGATCGGGGGGACCCGGTTTGTAATCGACAACAAAAGCGTGGACATGTTCATCAACGAGGCCTTGGGGATGGCGAAACGCATGGGCGACATACCGGTGTTCAGCCATTCGACCCAGTACCAGAAACTCAACCGCCCGTCCTACCGGGTGGTCTATCTGGAGACGCTCAAGATATCCCCCCTGGACTTTCTTCTCAAGGAGCCAACACAGCCATGACCGATTCGAACAATGCCATAGACGCCCTTTTGCTTCAGCCGCCCCCCGGCGACCTGACCGGCCCGTACCCTGCCATGGCATACTTGAAGTCCCGGGCGGAAAGCGACGGCTTTGCGGTCGGGACCATGGATCTTGGAATCGACGCCCTGCACTTTCTTTCGCACGGCTCGCGGGTCAAGGCGCTTGTCGGGCTCGCCGATTTTTTTCGCAAGAAACTGGAGGCAAAGCCGTCCTTGGGACCCGAGGAACAGCGATGGTACGCGCTTCTGGTGCGAGCCATGGGCTTCGGCCTCAAGCCGGGGATCGCCAGGGAGGCCATCCGCGATTTCCAGGACCCGGAAAAGTTCTACGACCATTTCGAGTACAAAAAATCCTGCGCCGCTTTGAACGCCTTCTACCGCCTTCTATCCGCCACCCACTATCCCGGCGAGATCACCCCCTCGGAATACCCGCCCGCGCGGGTCATGGGAACGCTGGAGAACATCCTGGCCCACAAGGAGCGCGAGATCAACCCCTTCGTCGATTACTACTTCAACGAGCTGTTTCCCGCGATCAGAAGACAAAAGCCCGGGGTGGTGGGAATTTCCATGGTGTTCGGCGCGCAGTCGGTCCAGGGGCTGGCGCTGGCCGCGCTGGTCAAGGAACACTTTCCCGAGATCCATGTCGTCCTGGGCGGGGCCTATTTCTCCCAGTGGGTCATGCAGATGGAGGACAGTCTGCTGGCCTCCATACTCTCCTTTTCCGACTCCATCGTGTGCGGCGAGGGCGAAGCGCCTTTTTCCGACCTTCTGAGACGGCTGAAAAACGGGGAAAGTCTCGAAGGAAGCCCCAATCTGATCTTCAAGGACTCGTCGGCCAAGGGGTTCCGTAAGTTCGAAACCATGACTTATACCGATGTCGCCGAGCAGCCCCCGCCGGATTTTTCCGACCTGGACATGTCCGGATATCTGGCCCCCGACCTCGTGATCCCGTACGCGATCAGCCGGGGGTGCTACTGGGGAAAGTGCGTGTTCTGCCAGAACCGCTACGGCGACCACGGCGTCAGGAAATACCAGACCGTGCCCCTGGAAAAGGCCTTGTCCGAGATGACCGAGCTGAGCGAAAAATACGGCACTTCCCATTTCAATTTCAGCAACGACGTCATCGACCCGGCCTACGCGAAGAAATTCAGCCGCGCCGTGATCGATTCGAAAAAGACATTCTACTGGAACACGGACCTCCGTGCGGAAAAGCAGTTCACGCCGGAGCTGTGCAAGCTGATGGCGGACGCGGGCCTCAACTGCGTGGCCATCGGTTTCGAAAGCGCCTGCCAGAAAGTCCTGGATCTCATGGACAAGGGCAACCGGAAGGAAACCACCCGGGAGGTGTTCAAAAATCTCCACGATGTCGGCGCTGCCACCCAGGCCATGGGGTTTTTCGGGTTTCCGGGCGAAACCGAGTTCGACGGGGCCGAGACGGTGGCCTTTCTGGAGCAGAACATCGACCGCATTTCCTACTACGTGATGGGTCTTCTGATGGTGGTTCCCGGCTCCCGCATGTACGAAAATCCCCAGGAATTCGGGGTTTCGGAAATCAACTACCGGGGAAACCCCCTGAGGACCCCCGAACCGGTATGGCTTTCCAAGTACCGCATGTCGCCCATGTCGGTCAACAAGCTCTACCAGAGGCTGAGTACCCTGGAGGCCCGGTACGCCATCGGCGACTACCCCTATGTCGGCGCCCTTTCCACCAACCACGGGTTTCTCTATTTCAAGCACGGCGGACCGGACATCCTGAAGAAGCTCCGGGAGGAGGAGCGGGAGCTGAACCACGCCCTGTACCACCTGCTGGTCCCCCACAGGGGCCACCAGCACGGCGACCGGTACGAAGGCCGGGACCCCGAAAAGGTCGTTCCCCGGTGGGTCCTGCCCCAGACGTTCTACCAGCCGCCCTTTCCAGGGGAAAAGATCGGCTGGGACGAAAACGCGGCGCCGACAGGGCCACAGTCTCGCGGGCGGCTCTTTGCGGGACCCGGCGCGTCGGTGCTGCTGGACCCGGTGAACGCCCCGTTCCCGGTGGCCCTCGCCGAAGAGGAGTTCATCCGAAAAATCGACGGCAAGCAGAGCCTCAACTCCCTGCTTTTCCAGACCCAGGGACTCAACCCCGAACGGGTGGTCATGTTTTTCGTCCGGTCTGTAAGCTGCGGGGCCATGGAAATCGACTAGGTCTGCGAGGGGGACCGCCCAATGCTTCCGGGCGGCAAGACGATAACCGGAAAAATCCTGGTTATGACGGATTTGGGGGCGGGTGGAATGTAGGTTGGGTTGAGCGTCTTCAATTGTTGGGTTTCGCTACAGAATTCCATCAAACAGACAGACAAGGCGCGCGAAATGGTCGGGAAGCAAGCGAAACCCAACATGAAACCCGCTCAACCCAACCTACGGCATTGCCGCTCCCCCAAATCCGTTATAACCAGGAAAAATCAAATTCATCCACTGGATGTTTTTATCTCTCAAGGTCGAGAATATGAAGGTTGGCAATTCAGAAGAGAATAACAAAGTGCTCCGATGGTCGAAAAAGCGCATGTGCGTTCGTCTTCTTGCCAACGGCCTGTACTTTCGCGCCCGAAAGCTCGCAGCCAGACCCATGCACATGAAGGCCGTGACGATCACGGTCACCCGAAGGTGCAACTCCCGCTGCACCATGTGCGACATCTGGAGGCTGGGCATAAAAAAGGACGAACTTTCCCGCAGGCAAATCCTGGGCTTCCTCCTGTCGCCGGTTTTCGCCGAACTGGTGGAGCTGGACCTGACCGGCGGCGAACCCCTGTTGCGAAAAGACCTGCCCGAGATAATCGAATGCGCGGCCGGACCCGGCGAAAATCGTCTCAAAAACTTGAAAACCCTGGCCCTGGCCACCAACGGACTTTTGCCCGAATACATCGAACGGCAGGTCCGGGCCTTGCTGGATGCCATCGACGGCCGTTTCGACCTGGCCCTGGTATGCAGCCTGGACGGCTTCGGAGATCTTCACGATTCGATCCGGGGCGTGAAAGGCGCTTGCGAAAAATCGAGGGAAACCATCGATAGACTAAACCGTTTGAGAACGGGGGCCCCCAATTTTCGCCTGGGAATCAAGACCACGATTCTCCCGAAAAATATCCGTTGCTTGCCGGAACTCATGGATTTTGCTTCGGAGAACGGTTTTTTCCATATCGTGTCTCCAGTGCTTTTCACGGAAGAAAGGTTCCACAACTTCAAACGAAAAGAACGACTGGAAGTCGTTGACAGATATCGCGCCGAATTGCTGTCCCTGTACGAAGGAAAGCAATTCGAGGGGGGCCATTTCGCCCGGATCATGAGAGATTCCCTCCGGGCGGGAAAAAGAAGGGAAGGCTGTTCCGCCGCCATGGACCACGTGTTCGTCGAGGGCGACGGCGAGGTCTATCCGTGCCCGGTGACCCCGGTGTCCATGGGAAACATCCGGCACGACTCCGCCGAAAGGATTTTCCGTTCCCCGAAAAACAAGGCGACCGTCAGAAAGGCGGGGCATTTCAAAAAGTGCCGGACATGTTTCGAACCGGGCTGCATACGATTCAGCCAGGCCGGGGAAGGCTTTTCGTTCCTGAAGTCTTTAGCAACGAAAAACGGCGGAAAAATCATGAAGGAATCGATGATCCACGAAGGATTGTGCAAATACTTTTAGAAAAAAGGAGTACAAAACATGGCCGAAAAAACCATGGCTACCACCCCGAAGATCCTGGCCGCGGACCTGAGAGGCCGGTGGAAAACACTTTTGACCGAAAAAGGCGTGTCCGAGGAACTGTCCTATCGAATCGAAAAGCTCGACAACCGGCTGGAGCCCATTATAGACAAGATGTACCTGAAAACCGTAAAGGGCCGGGAAATGCTGATACTCTGCGGCGAAAAGACCGAATCTGTCCGCACGGCCCTTTTGTCCGGAAGCGACGGCTTGTTCCACCTGTTGACCGACTTGGAAAAAACCTACGAGCAGCTGCTGAAAAAAACCTACGAATTCAGGATCAAGGCCGGATAGGCAGGGGCTGGGGTGATAAAAATCATCCAATTTCGGAAGATTTTTTTTCTGCCGGTATTTGTTCCCTCTCGCGGCAATTTGGACGGGCTGGGTCGGGATCGTAGGGTGGGTGGGTCGATAGCCGGGTGCTGTCGCCAATCCAACTTTTCTTGAAACAGATGATCGACAATCTTGCAAGGAGTCCAACCCACCATTTTGCCGAATCTCCCTGCCGCTTCCATGCAGGCGAAAGGCGGCCGGACAGCTCGGAAAACGGTGGGTTGGACTCCGTACAAGGCTGGCAGACCGTCGGATTCAAGAAATTCAGGACCAGCGAAAAAGCCCGGGGACCGACCCACCCACCCTACGATCCGCGCCAAGGCCGACAGTGCATTTGGACGGAACAAAAACCGACGGAATTATTGGTATTATTTCAGCGACATTTTCATCACGATAGGTTTCAGGTGTCGGGGGTGCAGGGGCTGATACCTGAACACTGACACCTGAAACCTTTCAAAAGGAACAAATCCTGGCGGAAAATTCAGGCTCTGAACCTTGGCGTTTCATCGCTCCACGCTTGCGCTGCGCGGGACAAGGGATGATCAGGCGCCGGATGAGTCGTTGGAAGATATCGGGATGTCACCGCACGCATCGCGCATTAGCGTAAGAGCCGATTACAGCCGGAAAGCTGAACCAGTCGCCGTCGCTGATTTTCATTACGACGTATTCGCCTTCCGTGGAATAAGAAGGCGTTCGGGTATAGAGATAACTGGTTGCCTCAGTATCGATTCCTACGAAAAGGGCCAGCTCCTCCGCCGTGGGCAATCGCCAGTCGTCGTAGGTCGTGGCGTCGCAGGTCCCGTCGATTTGATATTCGCAGGCCGCCGTCATATTCCGGCAGGTCTCCATGTGGGTTGTGAATAAGGCGTAGGCATTCATCTCGCTGATAATAAAGGCAATAAATGCGAGCGCCAGCGAGCAGATAAAAAACTTGCGGAAAAAAGACAGCCCACTACGCCTTCCATGAAAAAACGGTCGTATTTCCGGGACCATGTTTCCCATCCTCCTTAAAAAATGTGGAAATAATATTCTTGGCCGACTACGCTGAAATTTTCAGAATTGCTCATGTCCGCGCTGGAGAGTAACTTTGCGGGGACGGCATCCGCCCCCCCCCGTCGCCCGGCGACGGAGGGGCGGATCATATTTCCTGCCCGGCCTGCAAAGGTTCGACAGGCACTTGGCCAGATGCACGTTGAAAAAACGGGATTGGTTCTCGCCCTATGCAAAGTTCGATGCCATCTTGACGGTGTCGAAGTATTTCTTGTCGGGCCGGAACCGGATGGCGGAACCGGTGTCGCGGACCCCGCGCAGCGTATTTGTTCCCGAAACGCTGTCAAAAAGATACTCGTTTTCGATGGCAAACCTCCTGGTTTGTATTTCCTTGCTCGTCGCGTCCTGCGGGAAATGCCGTTTTCGGATTCCCCGCAATGCCCGCTTATCAGGAGAGTCGCGGGCGCCGTCTTCGACGTAACCGCCTCCCGCCGTTCGACAGGTCACTTTAAATGATGTTTTTCAGATAATCAAGCAGGCGATGATGGTTGGCACGGATAACCGGAACCACCGCGTACGATGTCGTTTACGGGAAAAAAAGGATTGATCGGACACAACGAGAATATAACGGTTTTTTTTTCGAAAGAAAATTTTTGCCCGAGAAAAAAGGGCGAATTCGAACGTAATGGGACAGTTGCGTCTGGCCGCCGAAAAAAAGCCAATAAAATCGGCTACTTTCGGAATTATTCCGGATAGGCAACGCAACAAACAGACCGCCAAGGTCCCTGGAAACAAGGAGCTTCCGGGACTTTCAATCCCGAATCGCCACTTTACAATCCCATGTGTTTCTGATATGTGCCTTCCGTCCGAAACACCGTGTTGCGGCTCGGTTCAACCCCGTTTTTGACTGATGCGCGCACACGCTGCCAGTCATGCGAAAACGTCGTCGGGCTGCGGCTGGTGTGATGAAAATCTTCTGGCTTGGAAGGTTGTTTTTCTATCGCTATTTATTCCAGTTTTGCTTTATAGGGTTTCAGTGTTCATCGCCCAGGGTTGCGACTCTTCCGACGGAACTCGCTCTTTATCAACATTGAAATCGTGGGAGGGAGAAATGAAGGGGTATCAAATGCTTGGAACTGTTTTTTGCGAGTATGTGAAAAGTATTCGCGGCCTTATCGTCCTGGCTTTGCATTTTGTCGCAATCATCGTTTTTATCGGTCTTTCGCCGCTCTTTGACGCGACAAGCGCGAAAGCGCAATCCTACGTCCAGGTGCAAGGCAAGAGCCTGGTGCGCGATGGGGAGGTGTTTGAAATTCGCGGCGTCAACTATTATCCCAAAGACTATGCCTGGATAATGTGGGAAAACTACTCGGAAGCTTCCGGCCAGATCGATCAAGAACTGGACATGGCCGTTTCCATGGGAATCAATACGATTCGTTTTTTTCTTCCATATGATTTAAGCTCCGTCAATCTGTCCGATGTTCAAGACTTCGTCGATAAACGGCTGGAAAGTCGCGGGCTGTTGGCCATCGTAACTTTATTCGATATCTTCAATAGCTCTTCGGAATGTTCTCCGAATCCGTATGCGTCCGATGACTATCCGGATTGCCACGATTACATCGACGCAATCGTAAATGCTTTGGGAAACACGAACGCCAATATCCTGTCCTGGGATATCAGGAACGAACCCGATTGCGATTATGGCGACTGTGGAGAAGAAACAGTACAGGATTGGCTTGTCGATATGGCGGCGTATGTAAAATCGATAGATGGAAACCATCTGGTTACGATCGGTTTCAACGGCGGCGTTATATTTGATCCGACAATTCCCGGGCACGTCGATATGGTTTCCGCCGTCGACTTTGTCAGCTTCCATTATTTTGATTACGAAGATAAGTTCGAAGAAAATTTTCTCGCGCTTCAAGATTTGGTCGGCAACAAGCCGGTCGTTTTGGAAGAATTTGGCCTGTATACTTGCGAAAGCGCCGATCCACCGCATACGGAATTCGAGCAGGCTGCCTATTACAATGCTTTGCTATTTATGAGCGAAGCGAAAAATATGGCGGGGCGTCTTTTTTGGACCTTGAACGATTTTTCACAGATACTTGACGGCGCGCATGAACAAGAACACTGTTTCGGCGTTCTGCGAAACAGTGGAACCGGCGATTCATGCGAAATTTCGGACCCCGAGGACTATTCCCAAAAAGATGCGGCCGACATTGTAATGGACCATTACAGAGATCAAATAAAGGTCCTCGATGAATTCAATGGAAGAGTTGTTTCATCCGCTTCGATTCCTGGTTGGACGGAAAATTACAGATACGACGAAGTGGAGAAAGCCTCATTCGGCGCCACATTCAAGGGATATGGTCCGGAGGAGATACTCGAATGCAGCCATCGGGAGGGGAGCGCCGCGCTGTTCAAGCATGGAATCGGAGAAGATGACAAAGGAGAAGCCGTTTCCTCGGAATTGGTTGATGTCGATGTGGATGAATATCCTTTCTTATTGGTTCGAATAGCCGATTACAAAATACGCGATCCAAATAATGGCAGCAACTGCAATCTGAACATTTTTGTGGAGAATGGAGGCCAAAGATTTCCAATAGCGAGTGTTGCCCATGACGATGCGTTGCCAAGCTTGTTGATTCATGATTTGAGGACGTCTCCGACAAATTGGAGTGGAAGCAACACTTTCGAGATCGTTTTTCAAATTGTCCACGAAACGGGATTCTATGGCTATTCCGCGACCTATGAATTCGACTATGTCGCTATTGCCGCCGGGCCGGTCGTAAATTCGCTGTCCCCGTCCTGCGGGCCGGTTGACGGCGGGACCGAGGTGCAAATCCAAGGCGAGAATTTTGCCGGCGATGCTTCTGTAGCCTTCGGCGGCGTGGAGGGAACCGATGTGTCTGTTTCAGCCGACGGTTCGATTGTTTCCGTCAAAACGCCCGCGCATGTCGCCGGATCGGTGGATGTCACGGTGACCAATCCGCTGGGCTTGGCTGACGCGTCGCTGAGTGACACGTTGCCGGGAAGTTTCACTTATATAAGCCCATGCTATGTCAACAATCAAGATGGAACTTGCGGGGGAAATTCGCCATGCTATACCTCCTTGCAGCAAGCGGTTGATGGCTGCGCTCACGGCTCGCCGGTCAGGGTGGCCGGCGGCGCATACGACGAGGCCCTGCTTTATTTTCAAAATACACAGAATTCAAAGGATTTGTACTTGCAAGGACTGGATTCCTCCTACGCAATTCCGGCAACCGTCAATATCGAGGGCTCCATGACTATTGAAAAGGAAAGGCTCATCATTGCCAAAGGAGGTTTCGCACTGGTTCCTTAGAATGCGTTTGAAGATGTCTATAGGCCAGAGGCCGGTTTTTCGAACGCATATGCTTTGATTCCGAACTCTTTTTCAAGGAGGGTGGCTTCGTCTTTTCGTCTGCAAAAGCAAGCCAGATCGCGCCGTCGAACCGAAGACAGGTCGAAGTCCCCTTTGTGCCGGTATTCTTCTTCTCGCTTCCAGTCGGTCTTCTTGCCGGCGGATTGCGACAGCCAGGGGGAGACGTTTCGGGGGATCGGGCCCTTTTCGTAGTACCGGACGGGTTCGATCCCCATTCTTTTCGCCAGGTTTCTCTCTACGCCGATTCCGTATGGCTCGAAGGACATGATTCTGTATCTGGCGCGCCATTTCATCAGCGGCAGGATCTTTGCCGGGGCGAGCCCGGAAAAGGAGACGGTGGGGATGTTCCGGGGCATGTGGGCGGAGGACGCCACGATATTTTGCATTCTGAGGATGTTTCCCAGGGTGCGGCAGGCTGTGCGGGGGTAGGCGTCCGATTTTTCGACGGCAGCGTAGAAGTCGCCTTTTTTCTCCGCAGGCCAGGGGCCGTTGGAAGCCCTAGTCCAGTGGACGATGTACCTGGTCCCCGCTTCGAAAATCTCGCTGGAAAGGTTATCCGTTTTCAGCTCGTAGGCGATTCGGGAGCGCTTCTTCTCGTATTGGATTCGAAACTCTTCGTTTATTTCGGTCCCGGTCTCGCGGCGTTTTTTTTGTATCGATGTTTCCATGGAACCGCCCGGCCTGACGGAAACCGGCAGGAGAACATCCGCTGCGGCGACAATCGATTCGTCCCTGAATCGCATATGCTTGGCGCCGTTTTTTTTCGCATCCTCGCTTTCGACCATCAGGAATTCCGCAGAGGCGGGGGAGATGTCGAACTGGCGGCAAATCGCCGCTTTCTGGCGGTTGAACGCATCGGCGTCGCTTGTCGGAACGAAGACGGTCTGGGGCACATCCCTGGTTTTTGCCAGATAGACCAGCATCTCCCAGGTTTGCATACCTGTGGAGGTCAGCAGGCGGAAACCTCTTTGCCCGACCCACTCCACCGCCTCGGCGCTTTTCCGGACCCAGGGGGTGCGGCCGCAGGGCCTAAGCGGTTGTCTGGACAGCAGGATTGCGGCGGTCGGGGACGATTTCATGTTTTTAGATTGAACCGGAAAAACGTCCCTGTCAAGGTTTTCGACAGCAATTCTAATTTTGGGAGTTTCCGGTATCTTCAAGGTAACCAGACCATCCTGGTCTGGTTCGGCGCGTCAGGAAATTCTCTTTCACCGTGGGGCCACCAGACCAGGATGGTCTGGTTACCTTGGTCGCTGCAACCTATTTGGCATGGTATTTCCGTCAAAATTAGAATTGCTGGGTTTTCGATGTTCTGCCATGGTGGAATCCGAAGCATGGGACCCCGCGCCGCCGTGGAAGAGGAGTATCGGATTTCAAATTCGATAGCCTGCGGTGGCGCGGTTTTCGAGCGCGAAGCGTGTCGCCGGGCCTTGTCGGGGAGGAATTTTTACGCGGCGGGGATGATATCGGCGGCCGAAGAGCGAAAAATGGCGTGAAAGAGGGAGTTCGGAGGTTGCGAAGGCAACCTCGGGAAATGGTGGGTTGGGCTTCGAACAAGCTCGAAGGGCGCGGGCGCAGACAAGCTTTGAACCAGCCCCGAACGCCAGGGTTTCAACCCACCCACACTTGCTCCCGAACCAAGCCCCGCGATAGCTTGGGCGGAATAAAAGCAGGCGGAATTGCTACGGCTAAACAGGGGCATTTTCTTCACCCCAGGCGAAAGGCGCCATCGCGCTGTCCGGCATGCAGTCCTCCCTGTTCGGGCAATCTTGCCGATGGAAGACGAAAACGCGCTTGCTGTCGCGTCGCGCGGCCCTCTTCGCGGGGCAGGCGAAGACGTGAGTCTGCTTTCTCTTGTTGAAGTGCTGTTAGCGCATAGGCTTTCCCGCAGCGCACAGCGGGGTTCCGTCGGCGTCGAGGCGGACTTCGTCGCGTCCGGGCAAGTGCACGGAGACTTTTTTGCTCTTCGCCGATAGGGGGATCACGGTATCGACCCCTTTGTTGATAAAATAGCGATAGTGGGCGCAGGAATCGTGATGGCAAAAAGGCAAGACAGGCTGTCTATTTCCGTAGCACCGACGTTATTGGTTTGCGGGTCGGGTCGAGCGGGCGTTGCGTCGGGTTTCGTTTGCTTGCCGCTGCTATCGACAGCATGCAAAATCGATTTGGAAGTCCAACTCGGCGAAACCCGGCAACCGACGGCGCTCTGCCCAACCCTTTTTGAGATTTATGTTCGTATTGCGTTCATCACTCGCCATATACCAAAATCAGGGACCGAAGAGGAATTGCACGACCGCCTGGATGGTGCTTTGGGTCGGCCCTCCCCGGACACCTGGCGCAGGTCTTCCCTGGTTTGCGATATTTCCGATCTGCCCGATCGCCTCGGGGATGGTCATGTCCCCTGCCTTGACACCTGCGATCACATAGTTCCGGGCAACCCCCCGTTCAGTAGGATCTTTGTAATCGAGCCCGTAATCATCGCAAAACTTCCGGGTCTTTTCATCGACCCAGTCGTTGATTGTCCGAGGCTTGTCGTCGAGCTTTGCAGGCGGCTGGGGCGGAGGAGTCACAGGCTGCTGGGGCGGAGGAGCCACAGGCTGCTGGGGCGGAGTATTCACAGGCGGCTGAGGCGGAGTCGATCGAGGGGGCGCGGGAGGACCGGGGGGCGGACAGTGTCGGGGCGGAACGGCGGGAGCTTCAGGGGGCGGCTGCGGTTCGGGCGGGGCATTGTCTTCGGGATCGGCAGGCCGGGGTTCCTGGCCCTCGGGTTTCGGTGGAGCCGGCTTGGGCGGTTCGGGCTTGGGGGGTTCCGGTTTCGGAGGCACTTTTTCATACTTGTACCAGGTGCCCCCCTCCTTTCGCCACTGGTTGCCGCTTTTTGTCTTGATCACCGATCCGTCCGGGCGCGTATCGCCATCCATCCGGAACCACGAGCCCTTTTTCCGAAATCCGTTCAGTCCGAGGGGATCCAGGAGATTGACGGGTGATCCACTCACATACTCATACAGATTCATGCCGTCGAAGTAGCCCTTGGGATCCCGCTGCAGGAACCGGCCTGCAACACTGTCGTACATGCGATTCCGGTAATGATAGAGTCCGGTTTCCTCATCGAATCGCCTCCCTGTGAACATGTAAGGGTTCTCTACGGAGCTGCTGGCCGTTCCCCAGGAGCTGATCGGAAGGGGATCGCCCGCGCCGTCCGTGACCGTCACCGTTCCGTAAGCATCATAATCGTATCGTTCTACGACTTGTGCGGCGTCGTCGGTCAGGGCCGCCACGGAATGGAGGCTGTTGGCATGGAAAAAGAGATCCTGTCCGCTCCGATTCATGGTCAGCACATCGTCGATATAGTTTCCATAGACATAGGTCGCCAGGGTGACCGCTGATGGATTCTGCTCCTCGACGACTCTGGCGCCGTCATAGAAGAACAGGGTCTCCAGCGGGGTTGTGGCCGGATCGGCAACCTTCGAAATCCGCCGCCCCAGAGCATCGTAGCGGTACTGCCCCACCGTTCGCCCATCCGCCTTCCGGAGCACTGCGGTCAGGCGGTTCTCCTCGTCGTAGGCGAACTGGAACCGGTCGTTTTCAACGAGATTGCCGTTGTCGTCATAGGCGAGAGTCGCGAAATCGACGGCGGTGAGTTCGTTCACGCTGTTGTGGGTGCGGTTTTCGGTCACGCCGTCCCGGATCACCTCCTCCCAGTTGCCCAGCGCATCCAGGCTGTAGGCAGTCTGGGTGGACGGCACGGGGACCATGGACCCGGACAGCTCCCCCACCCTGTGATCGATCAAGCGGTAAAGGGCATCGTACGAATAGGCCTCGGACCGGGCGGTCAGGTGTCGCTTCCTTTCGAAGAGCCGGTTTCCCTCCCGGTCGTAGCCGTAGTCGAAACCCGCCACCCGGGTGCCGCCCTGGACGTGCTCCAGGTCGGTGATCCGGTTGTTCTCGTCATAACCGTAAGCCGTATCCACACCGTTGATGAAAACACGGCTTGTGGCCCGGTTGCCGTCGTCGTAGACATACGCCGCAGCAGCGCCCAGCAGGGAATCTTCGATCCAGCCGATCCGGCTCCGCAGATCCATCCATTCGGTGACCATCCGGCCGCCTGGGTAGGTGACGGTCCGCGACCGTCCGGGAATGTCGTAGAGATAGGTGACGGTCCTGCTGTTCTGGACGGTCCGGATCAGGCGATCCACGGCATCGTATTCGAACGTAACCATCCAGCCGTCGCGTTCGGCCGACAGAAGCAGGCCGGAGGGGTGATAGGAGAAGACATCGTCCGGGCCCAGCGGATAATCCCGCCGGACGAGATGGTTGAGATCGTCGTAGACATACCGCGTGGTCAGGCCTTTTGGGTCCGTACGTTCCGCCAGGTTCCCCAGGGGATCGTAGACATAGTTTTTTTCGCCTCCGTCGGCATAGGTTTCCCGGACCGGCCGGTTGAGTCCGTCGTACGCGTACGCGGTGGAGTTCCCCCTTGCATCCGTGACCTGCACGAGATTTCCTGCGGCGTCGTAGGCGCGGATCGTCGTGTTCCCCAGTGCATCCGTCGTTCGCAGCAGGCGGTTGTTCCGGTCATGGGAGAATGTCGAGCGGTTTCCTTCCCGGTCCACGATCTCGACGAGATTTCCTGCCGGATCGGAGTGGTACGCCATGGATTCCCCCTTGGCGTCGGTCGTCGCCACCAGCCGGTTTCGTTCATCGTAAGCATAGGAGACGGTATTGCCGTTGCCGTCCGTTTCTACAGTAAGCCGGCCCTCGGGGTCGTACTGGAACTCCCCAAGGAGGCCGATGCCGTCCTCCTCCCGGATCACACGGTTCAGGGGGTCGTACGTCATGGCAAGGACATTTCCGGTGGGCGATACCTCCGCGACGACGTTTCCCTCCCCGTCGTAGGTGTAGGTCCATTCGCTGCCCTCCGCATCCACCTGACGCACCAGCCGGTTCTGTGCATTGTAATGATATTCCGTCCGGCTGCCCGTGGGGTCGGTCACGGAGAGACGGTTGCCCACGGCATCGTAGGTGAATTCGGTCACCGCATCCGTGGGATCGATGAGATCCGCTGTGTCCCCCTCTTTCCGGACCGTCTGGACGAGCCGGTCGAGAAGGTCGTACTTGAAGAACGTGACGTTTCCGTTCTCGTTGACCGTTCGGGTGAACAGGCGCGATCCCGGCGCGGGGCCGCAGCATGGGGGCGCTCCCGGTGCGGCGTACTCGAAGAGCCCCAGCCCGCCTTCCCCGTCGGTTCTTCGAACCATCCGATTCAGGGCATCGTACTCATAGGCTGTGGTGTTCCCGTTGGCGTCCGTTTCGGCGATCACGTTGCCCGCCCCGTCATAGTTCTTCGTCCGGATTCCCCCCTCGGGATCGATTGTCCGGATCAGGCGGTTGCGGGTATCGTACTCGGAAACCGTGGTGTTGCCGTTTCTGTCCGTGACTGCCGTGAGATTTTCGTTGTCGTCGTAGGCCAGGACAACGGAATGCCCCAGGGCATTGGTGCTCCGGACCGGCATGTCGTGGCGGTTGTATTCGAAGAGCGTGGCGTTGCCGTTTCGGTCAACCGACCGGATGCAGTTGCCTTCCCCGTCGTAAACGAAAGTCTGCACACCGCCGGCGGCGTCGGTCTTTTGTACCAGACGATCCAGGAGGTCGTACTCGTAGATGGTGACATGGCCGTTCTTGTCCGCGAGCGACACCACCCGGCCCATGGCGTCGTGGGTCATGACCACCTCGTGGCCCAGGGGATCCATGGTTCTGACCCGGTTTCCCATAGCGTCGTAGGCGTGGGCGGTGGTGTTGCCGTTCGGGTCGGTTTCCGTCAGGAGGTTGCCGCAGGCATCGTAGCTCCACTGCCGAATATGGCCCGCAGGGTCCGTTTCCCGGACCAGATTTCCTGCGGCATCGTATTCGTAGGCGGTGATTCGGCCGCTCGGATCGGTCATCTGGGTCACCTGGTGGAAAACCGGCTCCCGGATGAATGTGGTCACGTTCCCCATGGCGTCGGTCACCCGGATGCGATTGCCGAACTCGTCGTACCCAAAGGAGGTAGTATGGTTGTTGGGGTCGGTTTCCGTGGCCACGTCCAGGGTCGCCGGGTCGTAGGTATAGACGGTGACCGCGCCGTCCGGCGCGGCCATCCGGGTGATGTACCCTTCCCGGTTGTAAGCGTATTGCCAGGCATGGCCTCGCCCGTCCGTCTTGAACGTCGTGGCCGGAATGTAGCGGCGCTTGCCCTCCCGGACGAAGGCCATCAAATTCACGGCCCAGTTCGCGGCGTTGGAAAGGGCCATGATCACCCGGCCGCTGCCGTCTGCGATGGAGACCGGCTTGCTGCGGGAGTTGTAACCGTATGTGAAGCTCCGTCCGGCCCGGTCCGTTTTCATGATCATCTGATGGTTGAGGTTGTACGCGAATCGGGTGACGTTTCCCGCCGGATCTTCGATCGCTTGAAGGTCGTAGCTCTTCGGCCCGTATTCGAGCAGCGTCCAGCGGCCCGCCGGATCTCCGATGCCGCTCAACTTCCCGTCCCCGTTGTAGGTGAAATGAATCGTCCGGCCGTAGGGTCCCACGACTCTCGCAAGAAGGCTGTCTGCGCCATACTCCAGGAGGGTGGTCAAGTCGTTTCGATCGGTGATGCGGGTCAGGTAGAGGGGCGGGGAAGGCATGAGAAAAGGCGCGGGATTCAGCTTCTCGAAAAGATACCGGGTTCCGTCCTTCAGGCGTATCTCAAAGGTCCCGTCCGGATTTTTCGTCAGGGTCTCGTGGCTCCCCTCGGGAGAGTCGTAGGTCCCGTCGGGGTTCCGGTCGAATTTGCGCGTCCTGCCGGACGCTCCGTGCTTGTAGATGTCCATCCGATATTCGGTCAGAAAAACATTGTATGAGTGGGTCCAGCCGAACCCCATGACCGTATCCGCCCGGAAGTTCGATCCGTCGGCATTGAAGCTGTTGTACCGGAGCCTCATCTCCAGAAGCGTCTTCGAAGCGTTTTTCACCGTGAATACCGGGTAGGTCTCGCTCAGGTTGCCTTCGGAAAAGCTCAGAAACCCGGACCCCTCCTCCCCGGAACAGGGACCGCTGACCCCGTCGCTCCCCGCATCGGCACAGTCGCAGCAATCCTGGCACGGGGGCGTGTCCGGGGGAACTGAATTGGCAAAAGCGGCAGATGGGACCAAAAACATCGAAAAGCCCCATAAAAGCCCGCATATAAATGAATACAGAATGTTTTTTTGAGTCTTCATCGTCATTCTCCTTGGAAAACTCGATAATTTTCATGCCGCAGTTCCGGCATCCGGACCGGCGGCCGCCTCGACTGTAAAAGCCCGAGCGCAACGAAAGCGACAATGCAGATCCCCAGCATCGCAAAGGTCGACGGCTCCGGCGTATCGTAAGTTCCCTGGTTGGGGTCGATGGCGATGTCGATGGAGTAGTAGCTCGAAGGATCGAGTGTGAATGTGCCGGAAAGGATCCCGCTGTCAAAATGGTACAGGGATGTGTTCGCGCCGGAAAGGGTGTAATCCGTAGCCAAGGTCCAGTCCGTGAATCCGTCCGACACGACCAAGTCGATTCCGTAATCCATTGAAAAGGCCTGGTATGTGGTCGATTCTCCGCTCATTTCGGCAGTGTAGTACAGGAGGAATTGAACCTCGATCGGATCCGTCGCCGTGATCATAAATGTGTTGTAAAGCTCCGCGAAACCGTAGGAAGCATAGCTGACAAAATCGCTGCCGGTGTAATTCAAATCGCTCGTCACATCGAGGGTCAGGTCATTTGCGGAAACCTCCGCGCTCTCGTTCAGGAAAGGGTCCGACAGAAGCGGCCCCGCCACGTTTGCCGAGGCGGACGCCTCGCCGTCCATGTCGTAGTCGATGTCATAAGCTTGGCTCCAGCCCCCCGGATCGCTGAAGGCGCCGACACCGGCGATCGGAATCCAGTCGTCGAAAAGGATCCCGCCGGAAAGGGGGATAAACTCTACTTTTGTGATATGCACTTGCGTGTGCGTAATCAACAACCCATAGGCGGGGGACGAAAGAACCAGGCACACGGCGGCAGCCCAGGCGAATGAAATTGGTCTTCTCTTGAATGCCGACAACATAATTACCTCCTTTTTCAGGTCGGTCATGGAGCGGCCGGCCCAGGATGGCGTGCCGAAAACGGCACGTCGTTAAATCAAGCGACCGCATTCCGCCCTCCCGCTGTCGAGACCGCTGTGCATCAAGAAAGGAAGGTCGCATAGCGAACACTCGTTGCACTCGAAGGCATGGGGTTGCGGATGCCGGCTCAAATGTAACAAACGAACCGTACATAAGGAGTTGTTGTCGATAAAGCATTGGGTGGAGGGGCGAAAAAAATTCTATTGAAACAAAAATAATTATCAATGATCGGTATGTCAAGCGGCGGTCAAAACGCGCCGGACGGGTACGGGAGCATTCCCTATTTCCTAATCGGGATTTTAGCGGCAGAGATCGATCGCGTTTGAACAGATAGACGCCAAGCCTGCCATGCGCATGGCCTACGTATCGGAAAAGCCCCCCAGAGACACCGCCACGCTCTTGATCAGGGAAAACACGGGACGGCCGGGTTCCAGGTTCAAATCCCGCGCGGCCTGGCGGGTGACGCGCGCCCAGAGCGGACGTTCAACGTCCAGGAGCACGTCGATCAGCGAATCTCCCCGATCGACGATCCGGTCGATTTTTCCCGGGAAGATATTCTGGAAACTGGTGTTCTCCGGCGGTCGAAGGGCGACGGCCACATGCCGGGCGGAGATGCGCACGCGAACGGGCGCGCCGCAAGGGGCGTCGATGGGCGGCACCCGGAGAATTCTGGAACCGAAACGCAGGCGGGTGAGTCCGTCGGCGTCCGCAGCCTCCTCCACCGTGGTCGCGATTACAGATCCCCGTTCGTCCTTGCCCAGAAGAGCTTGCAGTTCGGGTTCGGCCAGCAGTTGTTCCAGATCTCCGCAGGCCGCGATCCGACCGGCATCCACCACTGCCAGGCGGTCG
Source organism: Desulfobacterales bacterium (assembly GCA_963674505.2). Classification (GTDB taxonomy): domain Bacteria; phylum Desulfobacterota; class Desulfobacteria; order Desulfobacterales; family SKZT01. Next base: position 904,813 of record CAXXIG010000001.1, on the reverse strand, counting down.
GCGAGGTTCAGGATTTCGTCCATGACATGGCTCACGTAGAGGATGGGGATGGCGAACTCGCGGGACAGGCGCCCGATGAACGGCAGGACCTCGGCCTTTCTGGGCGGGTCCAAGGACGCCAGGGGCTCGTCCATGAGCAGCATGGCCGGGCTGGTCAGAAGTGCTCGTCCGATGGCCACCCGCTGCTTCTCTCCGCCGGAGAGCCTGGCCGGGCGCCGGTCCAGAAGATGGCCGATCCCCAGCAGTTCCACCACGGGATCGAATTCGACAAAGCGCAGGGCGGGGGGAGTCAGGCGCATTCCGTAGGTCAGGTTGGAGCGTACGGACAAATGGGGAAGCAGACGGCCGTCCTGGAACACGTATCCGATTCTGCGGAGTTCCGGCGGAAGGTCGATGCCGCGCCGCGAGTCGAACAGGCATAGGCCGTTGACGTCGATTCGTCCCTCGTCGGGTCGCATCAGGCCCGCCACCATGTTCACGATGGAGGTCTTGCCCGCCCCGGACGGGCCGTATAGCGCGGTGACGCCCGACTTGGTCCCTGAAAAGGCGGCGTCCACCAGAAAATCTCCCTGTTGTCTCTTGAGTCGTATTTCCAATCGATTTTATCCTTTTGAGCTAAGTCATTTCCGATTATTATGGATTGGGGGGGCGCTTGAATGTAGGTTGGGTTGAGCGTCGCAGGATTTCGGGTTTCGCTGCTTTGTTCTTTCAAACTCGCTGAGAAGGTTCTCGATGCAAGCAGGAAACAAGCGAAACCCAACGCAAAGCCCCGCTTAACCCGACTTACGCGCGGTCCCGCCCAATCTGCCATAACCAGAGTCTTTTCAGTCTATCCTCGCATCCGCGCGGCGAAGCGACGGGCCAGCACCTCGGAGCAGACCAGGGCGGCCATGGCGATGAGCACCGAAAGAACGCACAGGCGCATGGCCCCGATTTCGCCGTCGGGCACCTGGGTGAGCGTGTACAATGCGAGGGGCAGCGTCTGGGTCTGTCCCCGGATGTTGGACACGAAGGTGATGGTTGCGCCGAATTCTCCCAGGCTGCGGGCGTAGGCCAGAATCAGTCCGGTGATGATCCCCGGCGATATCAGCGGCAGGGTCACGGTGAAAAAGACCCGCAAGGGCCCTGCGCCGAGCGTGCGCGCGGCCGCTTCCAGCCCCTGGTCCACGCTCTCCAGGGAAAGGCGCACGGCGCGAACCAGCAGGGGAAACGACATGGTCGCGGCGGCCACCACCGCGCCTTTCCAGTTGAAGGCCACCGTGATGCCGAAGATGTCGTAGAGCGCTTCCCCCAGGATGCCCCTGCGCCCCAGCATCACCAGCAAAAGATATCCGGTCACCACCGGCGGAAGAACCAAGGGCAGATGAATCAGGCCGTCCAAGAGGTTTTTGCCCGGAAATCGCAGGCGTGCCAGGACCCAGGCCGCCAGCACGCCGAACGGCAGGCTGACGGCCACGGCCCATCCGGAGACCCACAGGCTCAGGCGCAGGGCCTCCAGTTCCACATCTGTCAAATGCCAGAAACTCATTTTCGAACTTCAAACCCGTACTTTTCAAAAATGGCCTTGGCCCCGGGAGATTTCAGAAAATCCAGAAACGCGGCGGCCGCTTTCGAGTTTCCCCCGGCCACCGCCGCCACCGGATAGACGATGGGCGGATGGCTGTTCGTCGGAAAGGTCCCGGCCACGCGCACCTTGTCCGAAATGGCCGCGTCGGTGGCGTACACCTGCCCCAGGGGGGCTTCGGCGCGTTCCACCAGCACCAGGGCCGCGCGCACGTCCTTCATGGGGGCCAAGCGTCCTTCCACCTGTTGCCAGAGTCCCATTTCCTCCATGGCCTTCTTGCCGTACATTCCAGCCGGCACGTGCTCGGGATCGCCCATGGAAAGACGTCCGTCGTCGCCCAGAATCGCCGCCAGATCCATCCCCCGTTTTACTTCCACGCTTTCGACCGGACTGTCCGAAGGGACGATCAGGACGATGCGGTTGCCCAGAAGGTCGAACCGGGTGGCCTTGTCGATGGCGTCCTTTTCCGCCAGAAAGTCCATCCACTTGATGTTCGCCGACAAGTAGACATCGGCCGGCGCGCCGCTGGCGATCTGCTTGGCCAGCGTGGACGACGACGCAAACGACGTGGTGACCTTGCCCAGCCCCTTGGCGGAATAAAGCTCGCCGATCTCGGTGAGAGCGTTGGTCGTGGATGCGGCCGCGAACACGGTCACGTCGCCGTCGGCGGCAAACGCACGGTCTGCCAAAAGCCCCGGCGCGATCAGAGCCAAAACCAGCAGCAATACCGCCGGCAATACTGAAATGGTCTTTCCTTTTTTCATTTCTGTTTCTCCTTTCTACGAAATAAAGAGTGCATTGCTCCACTCCACACGCAAAGTCAGACTCCTAAAGGGCGATTCCCAGCATCTTGGCCCTCGGCTCTCGGTCCTCGGCCCTTGGCCCTTTCCCCTCGGCCCTCGCCGCCAGCCGCAAGACTTCCCCCGTGTCTTCTCCGAATATCGCATCCGCGCATGCTTGCGCATCCGGCAGGTTCGCAAATGCATGCAGCCTGCCCGCGCGGACCACTCCTATCCTGTCGGCCAGCTGGCGGGCCTCCTGCCAGTTGTGGGTGACGAAGATGGTGGTGATTCCGAGCCTGCGCTGGTGGTCCTTCAGCTCGCGCCGCAACCGCCGGGCGTTGGGAGGGTCCAGGCTGCTGAAGGGTTCGTCCAACAGAAGGATTCGCGGGTCCGTGGCGATGGCCCTGGCCAGGGCGGCCCGCTGCTTTTCCCCTCCGCTCATCTGGGACGGGTACCGGTCGGCCAAGTGCGAAATCCCGAAGCGGCCCAGGATTTCGCGTATTTTTCCGCTCGCCTCCCGTCGGCCCGGCTTCTTATGGGCCATGGCCAGCTTCAAATTCCCGCTTACGGTCAGGTGCGGGAAAAGCAGCAGGTCCTGGAAAAGGTACCCGACGCGGCGTCTATGCGGCGGAAGGCAATCGATGCAGTCGCCGTCGAAAAAAATCCGGCCTTTGCCGGGAAGAAGTCCGGCGATGACTTGCAGCAGGGTGCTTTTGCCTGCTCCCGAAGGTCCCAGCAGCACGAACAGCTCCCCGGCCTCGACCGTCAGGTCGATTTGCTCCAACACTCTCGCGGATACTTTGTCAAGACGAATGGTGGTCATCGGTCGATCCTCGAAGCGGACCCGTCGGCGGGAACCGGCCGGTCCGGGGAAAGGGGAGCGCCTATCCAGCGCATGGCCAGCAGCACGACAAAGCCGGTGGCGATCAAAAGCCAGGCGCATACCAGCGCGATGCCAAGCTCCCCGCTGGAGATGTTCAAATAGACCGCGATGGGCAGGGTTTCCGTTTTAAAACGGGTCGCGCCCGCGACCATCAGGGTCGCGCCGAACTCGCCCACCGCCCGCGCCCAGCATAGAATAACGCCGCTCAACAGCACCGGCCGCGCCATGGGAAGAGAGACCCGGAAAAACACCTGCCAGGGCTTCAGCCCCAAAGTCCGGGCGGCCTGCTCGTAGCGGTCGTCCATGGAAGCGAAGGCTCCCCTGCTGGTCCTGGCCATGACGGGGGCGACGATGATCGTCTGCGCCAGCACCGCGCCCAGGGGCGTGAAAAGAAGGCGGATGCCCAACCGGTCCAGAACGTGCCTGGCGGTGTCGTCGCCCAGAAGGAAAAGCAGCCCCACGCCGGCCACCAGGGGAGTCATGGTCATGGGAAGGTCGATCAGCGTGTCGATCAGAAGCTTTCCCCTGAAGGACTCCCGCGCGAGAAAGTGCCCGGCGGGCACTCCCAGAACCACGGCCGCGAGGGTGGCCGCCGCCGAAGTCAGAAGAGTCAATCGCAGCGCAAACCGCGTTTCCTCCGCGGCCAGCGTGGCGAAAACCGCAGACAGCGGAAGCTGCATGAAAAGACCCGCGAGGACCCCGACGACAAGAAGAACCAGTATTCCGGTCGGAACGATGCAGATGGAGCGCATGGCTGGCCGTCTATTTTTCCAGGGGCAAAAATCCGTGTTTTTCAAATACTTCCACGGCGTTTTCGTCGCTGAAGAACCGAGCCAGTTCTTCGGCCAGTTCGGGGTTCGAAGACGACCGGAGAACGGCGGCGGCGACCGTTTCCGCCTGGAAATATTCCGGCGGAACGGGCACGATCGCGACCTTGTCCTTGTTCTGAAAGGCGTCGGACCGTCCGATGATGGCCGCATCCACCGTGCCCTGCCCGGCGTATAGGGCCAGCTGCTTGACCGTCGCGCCGTACACCACGACATTTTTCAGGATGGCGTCCTTCTTGCCCGATTTTTCGCAGATCGCCATGGCCGTGCGTCCGAACGCCATGGCCTTGGGGTCGCCCATGGCCAGGCGAACCCCAGGCTTGGCCAGATCGTCGAAACTGGATATCAGGTCCGTCCGGGCTTTGTTCACGCCCACCACAGGCGTATGCAGCACGATGGGATGTCGCGACTGGACCCTGTCCTCCTTTTCCAGCTTTTCGATGTAGAAAAGCGCGCCCGGTATAAAAAGGTCGCCTTGGCCGGAGGCCTCGATGCGCGTCAGAAGCTGGCCGCTGCCCCCGTAGTCGATGAACACCCGGTGGCCGGTTTTTTCCTCGAACGCCTTTGCCAGTTCGTCTACGGGCTGGCGGAGTCCGGCGCCCGCGAACATGTGGAGTTCATCCGCCATCGCCGTGCCGAACAGCCCCAGTACGAAAAGCAGCCCCACAGCGCCGAACACGGGAATCATTGCTCGCTTGGCCATTTCGCCTCCTTTTTTCAGCTGCTGCGTGCGCAAAACCGTTCCCAGCCCATCAAATGCGCCGCTCCGGCAATGGTGGTGCCGTAGAAAATCACCGGCTTGTCAACCAGAAAGTCGCCGATCGTTCCGTTGACCAGGGTCGTGCCCGTGACCACCAGCAAGTCCGCCCACGCGACCGCCGCCTCGAAGACCTCGGGCGGTTCGATTTGGGCGCCGTATTTTTCCTGGCCGACGTTGTCCGGGTCCATGTCCAAAATCCTCGCTTCGAACCGGGAGGCCAGGGTTTTCACCATCATGGGCTGGAACCCGACCTGAACCACCTTCACCCGTCCGAACCGCTCCTGGATGTGACCGCCTAGGGCCTCCGCGCACTCCTTGGGTCCCTTGTCGCGGCAATGGACCGTGCCGCCGACCAGGCCCAGGTGCCGCAGGGAGGCGTTTAAGGCCGCCACGAAAATCGCCCGCCTGTAATTGTTCGTCAACGGCGCTTCCAGTATCGTCTCCAGCGTACCTTCGAAGTCGCCGAAGCGGTCGGTGAAAGCCTGCCCGAAAGCCCCCCGGATATCGGCCTGCATCAGGCGCTCCTTGCCTTTTTGAAGCGGAAAGTCGTCGGACTCCGGATTGCCGATGGCCTCCTCCGTGCTCAGCGCCCTGGCCTTGACCCGCACCGTCTCCTTCATCAGCCCGTTGGCGGACAGGACCTCCCCGGCCTTGCTTTTCAGTTCGTCGTAAATGTCGCGCATGGGAAAACAGCTCCTTTGCATCGATGGAAAATCCATATGCAGTTTGAAAATTGATGTTGCAATCTGTGAACCACATGGTCACCATTGTTACAAATGACGTTTAAAAACGCCAATTGACATAGGATAATTGCAGTGATATAGAATTTAGTCAACAACTTTTTTAGATTTTTACAAGGGCCTATCGGGGCCCGGGAGGATGCCATGGCCGGCAAAGAGGACGCCATCGTCTGCAACGTCAAGGAATTTCGCATGAAAAAGGGCTGGTCCCAGCAGGAGCTGGCGGACAAGGTGGGCGTGCGGCGCCAGGCCATCTACGACATCGAATCGGGGCGCTACCTGCCCAACACCGCCATCGCCTTGCGCCTGGCGAGGCTGTTCGGATGCCGCGTGGAAGACCTGTTCGTCGATAACGCGCAACCGGAGACCGAGGAGGTCCACTTGGTCAACGGCGATGGCGAAGGGCCATCGACGCGCCTGGCGCTGGGCAGGGTGCGCGACCGGCTGGTGGGGTTTCCGCTGCACGGCCCGCAGTCGGTCCCTTTCGGGTTGCGGTCGGCCGACGGCCTTCTGAATCCGGACGGCAAAAGCGTCTGCATTCTGTCTCCGTCGGAAAGTCTGGAAAAAACGATCATTCTGATGGGATGCGACCCGGCCTTCGACATACTGGGCAGCCATGTCAGCCGCGTGGCCCCCGACGCGCGGGTCCATTGCCGCTTCGCCTCCAGCCACCGCGCCTTGAACGGGCTGGCCGAGGGGGCGACCCACGTGGCGGGTACGCACCTGCACAACACGGGCAAGGCCGAGGCGAACGTGGCTGCGGCGGCGCGAAAACTAAAGGGCATGCGAGCCTTCGTCCTGGGGTTCACCCTCTTGGAGGAGGGCCTGATGGTGGCAAGGAAAAACCCGCTGGGCATCCGGACCGTGGCCGATCTCGCACAGCCCATGGTGCGGTTCGTCAACCGGGAGGAGGGCGCGGCCCTGCGGGTGCTGCTCGACGACCAGTTGCAGCGCGCCGGAATAGACCGGTCCCAGATAAACGGCTACGAGAACGTGGTGAAGTCCCACCGCGAAGGCGCCTATCGCATCGCCTGCAACGTGGCCGACGCCGCCCTGGGCATGAGGGCCGTATCCGAAGTGTTCGGTCTGGGATTCGTCCCGGTCACGACCGTTCGCTGCGACCTGATCGTCCCGGACGACATGACCGGCCACCCGACGGTCAAGGTCCTTCTGGACGTGCTCCAGTCCGCAGCCCTCAGAAGGGAAATCGACGCGCTCCCCGGCTACGAGAGTTCCGTGACCGGAACGACAGTGGCCGAATTATAAAACATCAACTGAAAAGGAGAAGGAAATGAAAATCAGCACAAGAAACGTACTGAAAGGCAAGGTGACGGAGGTGAAAGAAGGCATGGTCATGGCGAAAGTGAAAGTCGATATCGGGGGCGGAAACTCTCTTACGTCGATCATCAGCACGGAAGCCGTCAAGGAACTCGGCGTAAAGGTCGGGGGAGAGATACAGGTCCTGATCAAAGCCACAAGCGTAATGCTGGGCAGCGACTGATGCCTGGCGACTATTCGGAAAGGCGCACCTCGATGCCAGCCAGTCTTTTCACATATCGGGAACCGACAAAGTAATCCTCGGCGGAAATCAAGGCCAGTCCGCCGTTCTCTTGGGGCGGCGACTGGCTGTCTTAAAACGTCAAAAGACGTTCAAAAAATATATAGTGTGGAATTAAAAAAGCTCGTAACGGATTTGTGGAAAAGGCGTGTCTGAGGCAACCAGACCATCCTGGTCTGGCCTGCCTCGGTCTCCGAGCAGCGGCATATACGCGACATTAGACCAGAGCTTCCAGGTACTGGCTACCTTTACCGCTCCCCGCAAATGCGCGATGAACCGGTGAGATTTTTTCCAACGACCAAAGCCGTTTGCGGAGCTTTCTATGCCTCTGTCTCTGGAAGTACTGTTGTTCTCCATAGACCTGGCCTTGAGGCGGAGATTTGTCCTTGTCTGTTAGATGACCGTTACCCTCCGAGCGAATGCTTTTTTCGGGTGGTAAGAAAAATGCGACCGATGGAACAGCAGCAAGGAAATGCGCGAGGTGCCGGGTGTCGGGTTGCCACTCCTGAAAACCGACACCAGAAACCAGAAAAATGCCACAGATCCCGGCAGAAAACAGTCCCCAGGCATTGGATGATTTTCATCAACCCGGCTCATTCGTGCTTCGTGTTCTTCGTGTTCTTCGTGTCCTTCGTGGTAAAATTGACTGACTTGATTTTCGACCACGAAGAGCACGAGGAGCACGAAGATGTTTAATCCCCAGAATCCTTTATAATGAGGCGAGATTTAATTCTTGACAATGGCAATCCGTTCATTGTAGCGTGAAACATTAGCTGGTTTTTCCCGTTCCTGCAATTGCTACATCGTGCTTAACTGCGGATGATCGGTTGCATCTTTCAATCCCTGAACGCGATTTTGAAATCGAAATTTCGGCGGCGTTCTTTTCGACACTTCCTTGAAATCTGTCTTTTTCGGAACATGGACAAAATTCATAATACCGCTAGGGGGGGTGGGTTATGGGTATTCGCGGAAAGAAAAACAGGATCAACGGCGGTCTTCGGTCGCGAGTAGCTGCGGTGCTTGCCATCGCCGCGTGTATTCTCGCCGTCGTCGTCTTTTCCTCGTTCCAGCTAAACCGGCAGGTGTCTCGCGAAATGATGAGACGATACCAGCAGGAACAGTTGATTGCGGTTTCCCAGCAGAGCACGCGCCTGCGCGACACGTTCGGGTATATCAAAAACGACCTGAGCCTGGTCGGAAAACAGATTCGGCCCGGCGATTATGTCGAAAGCGACGTGAGGCGGCAACTGATGGACTTTTACAGTCGCCACAGCGATTTTGTGGTCGCCGGATATTTCATGAACCGGGACGGGGTCCTTGAAATCGTGGAGGGCAAGGACTGTTCCGGCGAAGGCTGCGACATCAGCGAACAGGCTCACATTAAAAGAATGTTCGAAACGCGCAAGCCGGTTGTCAGCGGTTCTTTCAAGGCCGTGGAGGGCTATTTCGCCGTCGCGGTCCACAGTCCCATTCTGGAGGACGGCAAAGTGAGAGGCAGCACCGCCACGCTGGTGAAATGGGACGCGTTCGGCGACTGGTTCAAGATGGCGATGAGTTCGCCGAGCGGCTTCATGATGCTCCTTGATCCGGAACGAAAGATCATCTACCATCCCAATGCCGAATACACCGGAAAGACCCTCGGCGAAGCCCCTGCCATTACTTGCGAAAGCAAGGCGGTCCCTCCCGATTTCTTCTTCAAGCAGAAGACGGCCCTGGTGAACGGCCCTTTTTTTGAAAACCGAAAATTCGTTCTCGCCTGCCATCCTTTCGCGGTCGGAGACAAGGCCTATTCGCTGGCGAGCTGCGCGCCATACGAGGCGATCATTTCGCCCCTGACCAAGTTCGCCGTCCTCATCGGCCTGCTGGCCGGAGTGTCCTTTCTTGTCGTCGCCTTGAGTTTTTCCTATATTATCTACCTTTTCCGCATGGAGCGAAGAGAAAATCTCGTTTTTCAAAGACAACTGGAAGAAAAAATCGCGGAACGTAGGAAAGTGGAAGCCGCTTTGCAGGAAAGCGAGATCCGCTATCGCCGTTTCTTCGAGGAAGACCTGTCCGGCGCGTTCATCACACGTCCCGACGGCAGAATCGTCGCCTGCAATCCCGCCTTCGCCCGGATGTTCGGCTACGATTCTTCTTCCGAGCTGGAAGATATCCATTTGAAGTCGATCTATCCCGGCGATTCGCAGAGGGAAGATTTTCTGTCTCTGCTGAAGAAAAAGAGGAAGCTGGACCGATACGAAGCGAAAATGCTCCGAAAGGACGGCACCATCATCCACACCGTCGAAAACACCGTGGGGGTCTTCGACGACCGGGGCGAGCTGGTCGAGATCAGAGGATACATGATGGACGACACCGAGCGCAAGCAGCTGGCTCGACAACTCCAGCAGGCGCAGAAGATGGAAGCCATCGGCACGCTGGCCGGAGGGATCGCCCACGACTTCAACAACATTTTAAACTCCATCATGGGCTATTGCGACCTGTCCATCATGGACACCCAAAAGGACTCCAACCAGCATGTCTTCTTGCAGGAAATCCATTTGGCCGCCGTGCGCGCCAAGGAACTGGTCAAGCAGATACTGACCTTCGCCCGCAAAACCGACGCCAAGCGCGAACCTGTCCTGGTGGAGGCCATCGTCAAGGAGACCCTGGTCTTTCTCCGCTCCTCCCTGCCGTCCACCATCGCCATCGAATCGGAGATCAAAAGCGACGCCTATACCCTGGCCGACCCGACCCAGATTCACCAGATCGTCATGAACCTGTGCACCAACGCCGGGCATGCCATGAGGGAAAACGGCGGGAGGCTTTCGGTTTGCCTGGAAGAGACCTGGCTCGACGAGGACCAGACGCTCCGGAACCCCAACGCGGCCCCCGGTCCGTTTCTGCGGCTGACTGTCGCAGACACCGGGCACGGTTTCTCCCCCGAAACGGCCCAGCGCATATTCGACCCCTATTTCACCACCAAGAAGGCGGGGGAGGGCACCGGCATGGGGTTGTCGGTGGTGCAGGGAATCGTGCACAGCTGCGGGGGCGTGGTCGCCGCCGACAGCGAACCGGGCCGGGGGGCGACGTTCGATGTCTATCTTCCCGTCATCAAGACCGGCAGCCGTCGTCCGGAAAGCCAAAAGCTCGGAAAAGCGCCGTCCAACGGTACGGAAAACATCCTGTTCGTCGACGACGAAAAAAGCCTGTCGCGGATGGGAAAGATGATGCTGGAACGGCTGGGCTACAAAGTGACCGCCCATACCAACAGCCTGGACGCTCTGGAGGAATTCAGTTCCCGGCCGGACTCCTTCGACCTGGTCGTAACGGACATGACCATGCCCGATCTGACTGGAGAGCAGCTGGCCGGGGAGATCATGAAAATTCGTCCGGACCTGCCGGTGGTCATCGTGACCGGCTACAACGACAGGATAACTCCGGAGAAAAGCATTTCGCTGGGCATCCGGGGAATGCTCATGAAGCCCTTCGACAAAACCGAACTGTCGAAAATGATTCGAGGGCTGCTCGACGGCGACGTAGATGTCGATACCCGGTAGAAGGCTCAGGAGTACTTGTCCAGGACCTCTCCCAATTCGGCGAAGCGCTTCTGGATTTCTTCTTTCATGCTTTGCAGAAAATCGTGGTATTTTTGTCCGGCGAAGCAGGGGTAGGCGTTGGAGCAGACCAGCGGCCTGCTTTCGAACGGCAGGGCGCAGCCATCGGCCTTGAGCATGGGGCACTGGTGCGGACCTTTCTCGGTTGTCAAATATTGCCTCAGCCGTTCTATGGTTTCCCGGCCGGCCGTGCAGACCGCGACGAACATGTCCCGCCGGTCCAGTTTCTCGGGATAGTGCCAGCGGCAGCAGAACCCCTTGCATTCGGAAATATAGTCCGCGCATCCGGCGGCGTAGCCCGAACTTTTCGCGAAACGGTCCACGCGCTCTCGAACCCGGCCGATGGCTTCCACCGCCGACAGGGCCTTCTTCCGGTCGTCTTCACTCAAACCGGCGCGGATTCGGACGGCGGCTTCCAGTTCCTCGCGCAAATATTCGCGATAAGCGGCGCTGTTTTTCATTTTTTTTCCAAGCTCCCTTGTGTCTTTTTCTCAACTGCAGGCTTTCGGGCTTGATTCCTCTTTCGGACATGCCCTCGCCTCTCGTTCCAATGCTTCGCGTTGGAATGCATGCCAGGACGCTTCGCGCCCGCGTTCCGCAGGGCCATGGCCGAAACAAGAACCAACCCGAAGCTTTTTTCTGGTTTCCGGAACAATGTTTTCCATTTTATTTCCAAAAAAGGACCCGCCGCAATAATAAAACATTGGGCGGAGCTTTCATTTTATGTCCGTCTAAAATATTAAATCAAAATAACACAGCCTGATCGCGAAATTCGATAGGCCTTCAACAGTGCATTAGATTTCAATTGATATATTTTTGTCACAATGGTAATTTTTGAAACGAAAATAATTATAAAACAGAGCATAATATTGCCAGAGCCGCCAAGAGAGGCCTAAAATGGGAAAAGTGATCACAGTAATATGAAGGGAGACGTCGGTAAAACAACAGTTTACCACTTTTTTCTTTGCACAACCGACAGGGAGCTGTGGCACGGCTTTTCATCCGAGTCGAAAAAATATCTTTTGAAAGGCATTTCTGGCGACACAAAAAAAGAACTCGATTTATTTTAATCGCGCAGCTGTTCGCTTGGCCAAAAGCATCGGCGCGGGATCAAAAGACAGGCAAGTACAATGGCGAACATACAATTGGATCACAGCCATCATCGACCGGGAAAACGGAAATTTTCGCTGTGTTATCTTGCGCACGACATCGGCGTGCCTTTGAACGTGGGCAGCTTGTTTCGAATCGCCGACGCGCTGGGGGTGGAAAAAATCTATTTGTCCGGCAGCTCGCCGGTGCCTCCCAGCAGCAAGATCAAAAAGACGTCGAGGTCCGCCGACAAGTACGTGCCTTATTCATACGAACCAAATCCTCTCGATATTGTCGAGCGTCTCAAGGCCGACGGATACAGGATCGTCAGCCTCGAAATCACCTCGGCCAGCGTGGACATTCGAAGTCTGTCCATATCCGAAAACGACAAGATCTGCCTCGTGGTCGGGGCGGAAAACCAGGGCATATGCCAGGAGCTGCTGGACGCGTCCGATGTGACCGTCCACATCCCCATGCTGGGGGTCAACTCGTCGATGAACGTCGCAAACGCGTGTTCCATCGCAACCTATGAAATAATCAGGAGGTTTTTGCCATGAGCGGAAGACCGAGCATCGAGGAACAATACAAGAAAGGAAGCGATACCATCAATTACGTGGTCTACCAAAGCACCACCGGGGGCGGAAACGACGAGGTCTTGCAGCACAAGCTGCTGGGGACCACGGAAACGGCCCACATTACCCTGCACCCGGACGGCACCGTCAATTTTCGGGTCAAGAAGATGAAAAAATACCTGGAGGACGCCGTGAGGACCGGCATGACGGGTTATGTGCCGGGGCCGTCCCAGAACGTGAAGAATTTTTTGGACAAGGTGAGGGGCAAGTTCTAGTTTCAGAAATATAGGCCTCGCCAATGCCGCTGATAAAAGGAAAATGATAATGTCCGTTCAACCCAGTCGAACATGCACGCCCGATGAATATCTCGCCCTGGAGCGCGAGTCTGAAAGCAAAAGCGAATATTTCAACGGCGAAATTTTCGCGATGGGAGGGGCGAGCGAAAGGCACAACCTGATTACGATCAACATCGCCGGCGAACTGAGGCAACAGATGAAAGGGCGGCCCTGCAAAACCTATTCGAACGACATGCGCGTCAAAGTTTCTCCGACGGGACCCTTCACCTATCCGGATGTCGTCGGGATTTGCGATGATCCGCAGTTTGACGACGACCATGCGGACACTTTGCTGAACCCTGAGGTCATTGTCGAGGTCCTCTCCAAATCCACCGAAGCATATGATCGCGGCGAAAAATTCATGCATTATCGAAAAATCGATTCGCTCGCGGAATACCTGCTGGTTTCCCAAGACAGGCATCTCATCGAACATTACATCCGGCAACCGGACAACAACTGGCTGCTTTCCGAACACGAGGGACTGGATGGCATTGTCGATTTGCCGTCGGTCGCATGCAGGCTTGCCTTGGCCGAAGTGTATGATAAAGTGGAAATCCGGCTGTAAATAAGGACATGCGAAGGAGCAATATCTTTCCAGAATAACCATGACACGCCTTTTTGAAACATCCGGTTGGAATTTGCAAGGTCGAATCGATCCCGACGATGTTCCGAAAGAAACCCTCGATCCAGTCGAGTTCCACCTTCAATAATACGTTTTTGCAAGTGATTGCTATAATTCCATTGCCGGGAAAAATACCGCAACGTCACGAAAGGCTTGCTCATTTTCGTTGACAAGCAAGGGGCTCTCATCCTATGTCATGAAACATGAATGGGCTTGGCGGCTTTGGAAATAAGAATGGAGCCGGCCGCTTGGGTGATGAAAATCATTCGAAATGGGGGGTAATTCTTGAAACCTGTTTCTTTGGATGAGGGGATGAAATGTTCAGACTAATCGTCATTTTTCTGGCAGTTGCGGCTGTCGTCTACATGGTTCGATGGTTGAAGGGGCAGAAGCGGTTGAAACAGATCGACGAGATGACCGAGGAGGAGCTTGTTGACGCCGTGATCCGGCGGGATATTTCCATACTGGAGGTCCCCCGCGAGCACAGGGATTCGGTCAAGGAGACACTGGAAGAGATCCAGTCGGAGTTGGATAACTCATAGTCGTACAGGCCTGGAAGGATGTGGAAATCTCCAAGTACAAGTACATGTCCCAGGCAAAGCTGGTCCCTGCCATTCAAATGGGGCAGGGCGCTTCGGGCGACCAGAGCAACGCCATGACCATGCTGGAGCTGCCGGGCGCCAAGGCAGCCATGGACCTGGGAATGGAGTTCGAGGAAATCGGAAGGAATCGAAAGGCAGCTGCGGCCAGGCAGTCTGAATAATCGACGCGAAAGCAACGGAAGAAAACGCGGCTACCGTTCGAACCCCTGGCATCCGGTCATGCGGGCATGCTTGCGGGTTCCGGGATACTGACGGCATATGCGGGGACGGACGTCGTGGATGAGACAAAAATAGCGGTTGTGCTCCGAATCCTTTTTCAGCCAGGGACAGGTGGGAAGAATTTCCTTGGTCGCCGGGTCCATCCAGATCCGGAATCCGACGATTTCTGCTTTCCTGCGAATCACTTTCACCCGTTTGAGAATGTCTTTTCTGCCCAGTTCCTGCCATAGGCGATAGTCTTCCATAGTCAATTCCCGGTGGTAGTCCAGCACCCGGCAGCAGCGGCCGCACTGGCGGCATTTGAAATTTTCGACGCCGGTTTCGAGAATCACGCCTCCGGCCTCGCCACCCTCCCCGGTCTTCGGGCGGGCCTTTTCCTGGAACACGCAGCCGCATACGGCGACGAGGGTCTTTAGCGGTATGGATTGGCTTCCAAGTTCGGCAAGGATGGATTCGGGCAGTGCTTCGCAGTGCAAGAGGACGGCTTTTCGCTTTCCTGCGGGCCGGACCCAAAGCCCGCCTTGACGGGAATCTTCGGAGACGATCCGGTCGTCGCCGAAGACCAGGTGCGCGAGCCTTCTGAGCAGGATGGGCTGCGGAGGATAGTTTTTCAAATCCAGCCGGACCGCGTCGATGGCTTCCTTCCTGGTGAGAAACACAGTGTCCTTGGACTGATTTTTTTCTTTCCGGTTTTCTTCCGACATGACAGCCTCCCGTTGGATTCAGGGTTTCCTCTGCTTCTTCGCAAAGGGTCGAAACATGGCGAAAGCCGCCCGACCGCATAGATGCGGAGCGTGAAAAATAAGCTGCCACGCAGAAGCGTGGCAACAAGCAACTCCGCCTTTTTGCCGAATCTCCCGGCAGCTTCCATTCAGGCGAAAGGCGGCCACTCGCCCCTCAATGCAAAATCTGGCTCAAGAACAATTTCGTTCGTTCGTTTTGCGGGTTGTCGAAGAATTCTTCCGGGGTGTTTTGCTCGACAATCTTTCCGTAGTCCATGAAGAGAACGCGATGGGCGACGCTTTTGGCAAATCCCATTTCGTGGGTGACCACGAGCATGGTCATGCCTTCTGCGGCCAGTTCGATCATGACGTCCAAGACTTCCTTGATCATTTCCGGGTCGAGCGCGGAAGTGGGTTCGTCGAAGAGCATGATCTTGGGGGCCATGCAGAGGCTCCTGGCGATGGCCACGCGCTGCTGCTGGCCGCCGGACAGCTGGCCGGGGAACTTTTTGGCCTGCTCCGCGATCTGCACCTTTTCCAGATAGTACATGGCGGTCTCCTCGGCCTTCTTCCTGGGGGTCTTTCTCACCCAGATGGGCCCCAAAGTGAGGTTTTCCAGGATGGTGAGGTGGGGAAACAGGTTGAAATGCTGGAACACCATGCCCACTTCGGCCCTGATCTTTTCGATGTTCTTGATGTTGTTGGTCAGTTCGGTGCCGTCCACGACGATCTTGCCCCGCTGGTGTTCCTCCAGGTGGTTGATGCATCGGATGAGGGTCGATTTTCCCGAGCCCGAGGGACCGCAGATGACGATTCTCTCCTTTCTTTTGACGTCGAGGTCGATGTCTTGCAGGACGTGGAAGTCGCCGTACCATTTGTGGAGGCCCTTGATTTCGATGATATGGGGTTCGTCCCGGATTTCCTCCAAAAGCTGTTTTGCGTCTTTGTCGGTGGTTTCGGTACTCATGGCGTCTGTCCTCGTAAGGTCGTTGTTTATGTCGTCTGCTCTTGCGAAATCCGTTTTGGTGAAAGTATATCGTCAGTTTCCGGTGTACAGTTCCCTTTCCAGTCTGCGACTGTACTGGGATATGGAAAAGCAGCCCAGGAAATAGAGAATGCCGATGAAAAGGAAGGCTTCCCGGCTGAAGCCCATCCATTCGGGGTTGGCCAGCACGGTCTGGGTCGTCTTGAGCATGTCGAACAGGGCGATGATCACCACCAAAGATGTGTCCTTCAAAGCCGAGATCAAAATGCTGACCGTGGGGGGGATGACGATTTTAAGAGCTTGGGGAAGAATGATCAGACGCATGGTGAGCACGTAGTTGAGCCCCATGGATTCGGCGGCTTCGTACTGGCCCTTGCCCATGGCCTGGAGACCGCCCCGGACCACTTCGGCGATGTATGCGGCGGTAAACAGGATGATTGCGATCTGCGCGCGCAGGATTTTGTTGATGGTCACGCCTTCGGGCAGAAACAGGGGGAAAATGATGGAGCCCATGAACAGGAGACTGATCAGGGGGACGCCCCGGATCAGTTCGATATAGACCACGGAGAGGTATCGGATGCCCTTCATTCTCGATTGCCTGCCCAGGGCGAGAACGACGCCCAGGGGGTAGGCTGCGGTCAATCCGAAGAAGGACAGAAGCAGCGTCAGGGGCACGCCGCCCCACTTGCTCGTGTCCACGGGTTCCAGCCCGAAAATCCCGCCTCTCATGAGAACGCCCATGGCGACGATTCCGCCGATCCACAGGTAGAGGAGCGATTTTTTCCAGTGCCTCCTGTCGCGGCTGTAGAACAGGAGAGCGAAAAGCATCAGCATGGCGAGCAGTGGGCGCCAATGCTGGTCGTAGGGGTAGAAGCCGAAGATGATGAACCGGTAGTTGTTGGAGACGACGGACCAGCAGGCGCCGGCGGCCTCCCTGCATCCCTTGCCGTCGGAAAGCCACGCGCTGTCCAGAAACGCCCAGCGGACCAGCGGCGGCACGATTTTATAGAGAAGCAAAAGCGTGACCAGGGTCAGGATGGTGTTGAAAACGCCGTTGAATAGGTTCTGGCGCGCCCAGCCCACGGGTCCGATGTTGGTGATGGGGGGCTTGATTTCCCCGGCGTCCGTTTTTTTCGTTCTGTCCGCTTTTTCCATGCCTATCGCTCCACCAGGGCCGCCTTTTTGTTGTACCAGTTCATGAACGCCGATGTGGACAGGCTGAAAACCAGATAGACGGCCATGATCAACGCGACGCCCTCGATGGCCTGTCCGGTCTGGTTGATTGTGGTGTTGGCCACGGACACGAAGTCGGGAAACCCGATGGCCACGGCCAGGGAGCTGTTCTTGGTGAGGTTGAGCATCTGGCTGGTCAACGGGGGAATGATGACCCGCAGGGCCTGGGGCAGAACGACGAACTGAAGGACCTGCCCCGGCCTGAGGCCGATGGCCATGGCGGCCTCCACCTGCCCTTTTCCCACGGACTGGATGCCCGCCCGGACGACTTCCGCGACGAAAGCCCCCGTGTAGAGCACCAGCCCCAGAAGCAGCGCGAAAAATTCCGGGCTCAGGGTCAGTCCCCCCTTGAAATTGAAACCCGCCAGCGCGGGCATTTCCAGAGAAAACGGCGCGCCGAACCCGATCCACGTGAAAAGCGGCAGTCCGACCGCGACCCCGGCGGAAACGGTGAGCACGGGGAAGTCCTGGCCGGTTTTTTCCTTTCTGGCACGAGCCCATCGTTTCAGAAAAAACGCGGCCGCGCAGGCCGCCAGTAGCGCGAAAAACACGAATTTGTAGGCGGAATGGTATTCGGGGATCGGAAACATGACGCCCCGGTTGCACAAGAACACGCCCGCGAAGGGGTTCAAAGCCTGCCTGGGAGACGGAAGGGTTTCGTAGAAGATGGCATACCAGAAGAAAAGCTGCAAGAGCACGGGAATATCCTGCATGACTTCGATATAGAGGGCGGCCAGGCGGGACACGAGCCAGTTGGACGACAGGCGGGCGATGCCCATGAAGGTCCCCAAAACGATGGTAATCAGAATGCCGATCAAGGAGACCTTGAGCGTGTTCAAGGCGCCCACCAGCAGCGCCTTGGCGTAGGTGTCCGCAGCCGAGTATTCGATGGGGGATTCGCCGACTTCGAACGACGATTCTTTTTGCAGAAAGCCGAACCCCGTGGCGATGCTCTGCCGTTCCAGGTTGGCCAGGGTGTTGGACACCAGGTACCAGGCCAGCAATCCCACCATGCAAAACACCCCGATCTGGAAAACCATCCCCCTCTTTTTGGGGTCCAGCCAGAAAGGGACCTTTTCCTCGGCGGGTTTCATGGGCGACGTTTGTGTCATCGTTTCAGTCTCGGCATTCCAGACCAAGATGGTCTGGTTACTCTGAAGTTCCAGACCAAGACGGTCCGGCTGTTCTGAACCAGTTGGATTGTTTCGCGCGAACGACATCGGGTTCGACTTCAATGGCGCCGTCGGGAAGCGCCGCCTCGAAAGGCGGCGCTTCGACCTTGCTTGGCTTGACGGGGAAAAAAGGTCCGGGAATCCGCGATCATCCCGGACCTTCGCCTGCTACCGGAACGGGGCGGCGTACATCAGTCCGCCTTCGGTCCAAAGGGCGTTCAAGCCCCTTTGCAGACCCAGCGGGGTGTTGACGCCCACGCTGCGCTCGAAGATCTCCCCGTAGTTGCCCACCTGCTTGATGATGTTGTAGACCCAGTTTTCATCCAGGCCGATGGCCTTGCCCAGTCCGGGGGAAACTCCCAGGAAGCGTTGCACGGCCGGATCCTTGCTCTTGAGCATCTCGTCCACGTTTTTCGAAGAGATCCCCATTTCCTCGGCCTCGATCATGGCCATGACCGTCCAATTGACAATGTCGTACCACTGGTCGTCCCCGTGGCGGACCACCGGGGCCAGGGGTTCCTTGGAGATGATTTCGGGCAAAAGCATGTAATCGGCGGGTTTGGGAGAAACCGACCTTTGGGCGGCCAGCTGGGACATGTCGGAAGTCAGACAGTCGCATCGCCCCGCGAAAAACGCCTTGTTCAGCTCCGTGGTATTCTCGATGACCACCGGTTTCCATTCCATGTTGTTCTTTCTGAAGAAATCGGCCGCGTTCAATTCCGTGGTGGTGCCGGGAAGAACGCATACGGTGGCGCCGCCAAGCTCCTTGGCGCTTTTTACGCCCAGGTTCTTGGGGACGAGAAAGCCCTGGCCGTCGTAGTAGTTGACATGGGCGAAATCGAGCCCGTTGGTGGTCTCCCGGGTGAGGGTCTGGGTGGTGTTTCGGCAAAGGACGTCGATCTCCTTGGACTGAAGCGCCGGGAGTCTTTGCACGGCGGTCAGCGCGGTGAACTTGACCTTTTTGGCGTCGCCCAGCACGGCGGCCGCGACAGCCCGGGCCGTATCCGCGTCGAGCCCCTCCCACTCGCCTTTCTCGTTGGGCATGCTGAATCCGAAAACGCCCCCGTTAACCCCCGCGATCAACTCGCCCCGGGCCTTGACCTCTTCGAGCGTGCCGGCAAAGGCGACGCCTCCGATAAATAGCGCCGCGACGAAAACCACCATCAATACCTTGCGAATCTTCATCCTTTCTCCCTCCTTTTGTTGTTGGCTGACATTTGGGATTTGTGGAAAGTCCTGTAAGGACGACGGACATTTCCGGTTAAAGACAACTCGAACCTTGCACTTTTGTAGTCCATGGACTCGCGATTGACAAGGAAAAATTCCCTATCCGGCAATCTTGCGAATGCGCGCGATTTCCTTTTCCAGTGCGCCGATTTGCTCGCGCACTTCGTCGAGGAAGCCGTCTTTGGCGCGGTATTCGAGCTTTTCGGCAAGCGCGCGGATCTTTTCCAGCTTCATGGAAAGCGCGCCGCCTTTGATCGAGTGAACGGCGTCGGCGGCAAGCTTCCCGTCGTTTTTTTCCAGTGCTTCGGAAAGCCGGGACAGGCTTGCGTCGGCGGACTTGAGAAACAGCCCGAGGTATTTGGCGCATTTTTCCTCGTCGAAATTCAGATTCTCGGCGATCTGTTTCAGGCCGATGCCAGACGCAGTCTCCTCGCCAGACGCGGCGCTCTCCCCAGCGGCGGCCTTCTTTCCGGCCAGACTTCCAAGGGCGTCGAACACGGCCTCCGCAGTCAGGGGCTTGAGCAAAGCCCTGTCCATGCCCGCGCGAATGCACTCGTCCAGCTCCTTTGTCCGGTTGTGGGCGGTCAGCGCCAGGATGGGCACCGAATCGCAGCCCATGCCGCGAAGGCGCCTGGCCGCCTCGAGACCGTCCATGACCGGCATCCGGCAGTCCATGATAATCAGGTCGTATTTATCGGGGTTTTGCGACCAGGCTTCGACCGCCTGCTTTCCGTCGCCCACGACATCGAAAGCGATTCCGGCTTCGGAAAGAACGCGGCAGGCCAGTTGGCGCGCCAACTCGTCGTCCTCGGCAAGTAGCACTGTCGCCGCCGTTTTCTCCGCAGCCTCGCCGTATGCCCCGCCGTCCGCCATAGATTCCCCTCTTAGCGTCTCGACATCCATGTCCGCCTGTGTTCTTCGCGCCTTTTTGAAGACGATGCGGCACCGTGTGCCCTTCCCCGCAGCGCTGTCGATCCGGATTTTCGCGTCGTGCTTGTCCACGATTTCCTTAACGATGGCCATGCCGAGTCCGACGCCGAATTCTCCGGACGCCCCCAGCTGGTGGAACTGGGCGAAGGGGTCGAAAATATTGGGAAGTTTCTCTTCGGGAATGCCGATGCCGTTGTCGATCACATCCACGGCGATTTCGTCCTCGCTCTCGTTTTGCAGCAGGACCCGGATGCTCCCGCGCTCCGGGGTGTACTTGACGGCATTGGAGATCAGGTTGTTGAGCACGCGGTTGAGTCCCACGCTGTCGCCGGTCACGATCTTGGGACCTGCGGCCAGATCGGCGAATTGCAGGTCCTGCTTTTTTTCCTTTGCGCCGTGGCGCAGCGAACGAATGCTGGATTCGATCACCTCGGCCAGATCGACCGGTTCCATTTTCAGCTCGGCCTGCGAGGAGCGGGCCTTTCCGAGATTCAGGATATCGTCGATGAACCCCAGCAGGGAGGCACCCGAGGCCTTGACCGCCTCCAGGCCTTCGCGGTCGTCCTCCCGGAGATAGCCTCTGGACAGAAGAATGTCCGTAAACCCCATGATGCTGGTCAGGGGCGAGCGCAAGTCGTGGGAGCATACCGCCAGCAGATTGTCCTTCATCCGGTTCAAGTTCTTGAGTTCCTCCACCATGGCGGTCAGCCGCTTGGTGAGCTGCGTCCTCTCCAGGTGGACGTTGATCCTGGCGAGCAGTTCCTCCTTGGGAAAGGGCTTGACGAGATAGTCCGAAGCCCCGGCCTTGAAGAGATTCAGCAGCTCGGAGCGGTCCTCCACGGCTGTCAGGCATATGATGGGCACGTCCTCCATCTCCAGTTCCCCCCGAATTTTACGAATCAGCTGCGCGCCGTCCATCTCGGGCATCAGAAGGTCGGTGATCACCAGATCGACTTCCGAGCCGGATGCCTGGAGAATCTGAAACGCCCGCAGGCCGTCCCTGGCTTCCAGAACCTTGATGCCTTCCCGCTCCAGGCTGTCGGCCACCACCCTTATGGCAGCCGCGCTGTCGTCGACCACCAGCGCCGTCAATCCCCGTCCGGCCCGTTTGCGCGCCAGCACCTTCTTGACGACCCGGGCGATTTCGCCCTCTTGGAAGGGCTTGGTGACGAAATCCGCCGCCCCCAGTTCGAAACCTCTCTTCCGGCTCTCCATGGTATCCTTGGAAGTGATGAACACCACCGGGGGCCGACGGTTTTCAAAAAGCCTGCCGTAATGTTCGTCGGACAGCCTGCCGCAGACTTCGAAGCCGTCCAGGCGGGGCATTTCCACGTCCAGGGTGATCAGATCCGGGGTCGGGAGGCAACCGAGGCGAATCAGGGCTTCGAAACCGTTTGCCGCCTCTTCCACCTGGAATCCCTCCTTCTCCAGTTCCTTTCTGATAGCAAGCCTGTAGGCGCTGCTGTCGTCCACGACCAGAATCGCCTTGGCCGCTTCCGTCATTTTTTCCGTTCCTTGCATCAATCGCTCCCCAACAGCCGTTCCAGGTTCAAGATGCCGATCAGCCGGTCTTTCATCCCGATCACCCCGGAAAACAAATTTCCGTGTTCCCTTCGCATTCCGGCAGGGGCTCTTTCGATCATGGATTCCGGCACCTCGACCACGTCCTGTACGCTATCGACGCGGATACCGATTTTTTCGCCTTCGAACTCGACCACGATGTACCTGGAACGTCGGTCTCGGACAGGGTTTTCCAATGCCAGCTTCCTGGGCAGATCGATCACGGTGATGATCTGTCCCCTGAGATTGAACACCCCGATCACGTAGGCAGGCGCCAAGGGGGCGATGGTGACAGGGCCGGGCTTGATGATTTCGCGCACGTACACGATATCGATTCCAAACAAAGAGTCCGCCGCCGTAAAGACCGCGAATTCGCGAAAGCCTTGTTCGTCGGACGCTTGTCGTCCGCTGCGGGCGTTTCTGTCCAAAAAGTCCCCATGCGAGCCGTCCTTGCGGGCGGTCTCTTCCAAGGGATCTTTTTTTCTTTTGCCGCGCATGTCCTACACCTTGAACCGTTTCATCATGCCCTCGAGCCTTTTGGCCAGTTCGTTGAGTTCGACGGCGTTTTCCCTGACCTTGACGCTGTTTCGGGACATTTCGACGGCGGCGTTGTCCACTTCGGCGATGTCTCCGGCGATCTGCGAGGCGGAAAGAGAACCCTGGCCGATGAGTTCGGTCATCTCGTTGATCGAAAGAGACGCCCGGGAGGCGTTGGCCGCGATTTCCCTCGTGGTGGCGGACTGTTCCTCCACGGCGGTGGCCGTGGCGGTCACGATTTCATTCACTTCGTTGATGATCTTGGAAATCTGTTCGATTTTCTGGATGGTGCCGCCGGAGGATGCCTGTATGCCTTCGATCTTGCCTTTGATTTCGCTGGCGCCTTCGGCGGTCTGCTTGGCCAGCTCCTTGATTTCGTTGGCGACCACGGCGAATCCCCTTCCGGCCGCGCCGGCTCGCGCCGCCTCGATGGCCGCGTTGAGGGCCAGAAGGTTGGTCTGTTCGGAAATTTCGTTGATGGTTTCGGTCACCTTGCCGATTTCGGCCGCCGCCTTTCCCAGTTCGTCCACGATGTCCAGGGCGCTCTGGGCTTCGGACACGGCGTCGGTGGTGATGGAAAAGGCATTGGCGGAGTTTCTGGCGATTTCGTTGATGGTCGTGGTCATCTCCTCGGTGGCGGCCGCCACGGTGGCGACGTTTTCGGAGGTCTGCTCCATGGATTCGGCCACGGCGGACATGTTGGCGCTCGTTTTTTCGGAGGATTTGGCGACGGCGGTGGACCGGGTGGAAACGTGTTCCGCGCTCGCGGACATTTCCGCAGACAGGCGGGAGAGGTTTTCCGACGAATCGTTCAACGACGCCGACGAGGTCACGATATGCCGTATGTTTTCCCTCAGGTTGGAAATGAAGGAATTGATGGACACCGAGAGGCTCCCGACCTCGTCCTCGGATTCCAGCCTGCTGGCAGCGGTCAAGTCGCCGTTGGCCAAGTCCTTTACGACCCTTTCGATATGCTTGATGGGCTTTGTGACGGCCTGGTCGGCGAGAATGCTCAACGCCAGCACCACGATCACCGCGGCGATTCCGAACCACCTTCCCCATTTCGCGCTCTGTTCGGACACATCCGCGAGGTTTTCCAGAGAAAGCTTCAGATCGCCGCTGATCGCTTGCCTGAGCGCGGTCACGGCTCCTTGGGACTTGCGCGCCTTTTCGTCGAAAAACGCCGCCGACGAGTTCTTTTTTTCAGGGTCCCCGGCGACCGACGCCTCGACGGCTTTTCTTCCGGCCTCCATCAGTTCCTCGACCCCTTTTTCGGCTTTGCCGACCAGCCCCGCCAAGATCTTTTCCTCCGACGTGTCCACGATGGCGGAAATGAAGTTGTCGAACCGGCCCTTTTCCTCTTCGGCTTCAACAACGCTCCTTTCCGAGGCGTTCTCTATGCCGGACTCGAACTTGGAGACCAGGTACTGCAGGGAAGAGGCGACCTTTTCCGCAGCGATGGCGTGGGTGAATTTGCTGTCCTTGATGTTTCTGGCATTGTTGGTGTTTTTGATCAGTATCAGGTTTCCCCCGATGGACAAAGCCAGGATAGCCAGCAAGGAGACGCCGAAAAGGATCGTCAGCTTGGCCCTGATGCTCAATTTTGCCAACATGTTGTTTTTCTCCTGTTTTTTTGTCGTTCCAGCCTGCCCAATGCATGCGGCCGCGCGAAATCCGCGCCATGGCCGCTAGGCCGCTCCCAAGTGCCTGCGGATGCTTTCGATCAGCTTTTCCCTGTCCAGCTTGATTTGGTAGTCGTCCACGCCTGCCTCCTTTCCCCGTGCGATGTCCTCGTCTCCGCCCAGAGTGGTCAGGGCGATGACCGGCAGGTGGGAATACCTGTCGCTCTGCTTGATTCTTTCCGTAAGCTGATAGCCGTTCAAACGGGGCATGGCGATGTCGGTCACCACCAGAGAGATCCTCTCCCGGTTCTCCTGGAGAAGCTCCCAGGCCCGCTGACCGTCTTCGGCCTCGATCACGTCGAACCCCTCGCTTTTCATGTAGGACTTGACCTGGGTCCGGAAAAATTTGGAGTCCTCCGCGAAAAGAATGGCCGCGTGTTCGTGCCGCAGGCCCTGTTCGAGGTCCCTGGAGGAAAACCATTCGGGTTTCAAGGCCGACGCCACTTCGAAACCGTCGAGAAAAACGGTTGTTTTTCCATCGACCTTGATGGATCCCATGACCCCCCTGCCTTTGAAAGCGCCGTCGTCGATCCGGCAGTCCTCGATGCCCACGATCTCTATGGGGCCGGTGGCGAAAAGCCCCACCGGTCCGGAGGCGAAGGACAAAACAATCACGAAAAGAACGGGGGCGTTCTCGTAGGCATTGGCGGAAACGGCCTGGTCGATGAAAAAAACCGGCACGGGGCTGTCCTGGACCCGAAGTATCTCCTCGCCGCCCGCAATTTCGATCTTTTCCCGGTCCACCTTTTCGATACGCACGACGTTGCTCAAGGGGATGGCGAAGCGTTCGTCGGGAGATCCGCCGAAAACGATGATCAGCTGCGAGTCGGCCCCGAAGTCCAAGGCCTTGCTCGCCGAATCGGGCCGCCCTTTGACCGATTCCATGGTCGAAAGGCCCGCCATGGCCGCCAGCCCCCCCACGTCCAGGATCAGCGCCACCCGTCCGTCGCCCATGATCGTGGCGCCCGAATAGCACTTGCACGCCTTCAGGTGCCGCCCCAAAGGCTTGACCACGATTTCCTCGGGATCCAGCATTCTATCGACCACGATTCCGTAAGTGACGGCGCCCCCGGAGACCACCGCGATGTTCAGCGCGCTGGATACGCGATATCTTCGTTCGATGCCGCTTCTGCGTTCCCAAATCGACCCGGACGACTGGCCAGGGGCCTTGGAGTTCCGGTCTTCGTCGTTTCCCGGCCTTTCCGGCGATCTTTCGCCCGATTCCTCCCAGGAAATTCCCCTCCTGTCCGATATCCTTGTTCGTTCGTCGGGCTTGCGCTCCTTGTCCGCAGGATCGAAGTAGGTGCGGGCAATGTCCAGAACGTCGGCCAGCCTCAACAAAGGCACCAGCTTGTCGTCCATCCTCAGAACGTCGGTCTTGCCGACCGCCTCGATTTTCTCCTTGATCCGCTGCGGGGGGATGCGAACGAGTCGCTCGAGGTTGAGCTGGGGAATGGCGAATCGCTCCCCTTGGACGCCTACGATCTGGCTGGAGATGATGGCCAGGGTCAAAGGCAGCTGGATTTTGACCGTCGTGCCCCTTCCGGGCCTGGAAAATATGGAAATTCGACCGCCCAGCTTGTCCATATTGGTCTTGACCACGTCCATCCCCACGCCCCTGCCCGAGATGTCGGTCACGTTTTTCGCCGTGGAAACGCCCGGAAGAAAGGCCAGGTTGGCTTTTTCGAAGTCCGACATGCTCTTTGCCCGTTCGGGCGAAAGGGTCCCTGCGGCCACGGCCGCCTTGGCCAGGGAATCTCCGTTGATTCCCGCGCCGTCGTCGCTGATTTCGATATTGACCTGACCAGCCTCGTGGAAAGCCGTAAGCCGGATTTCGCCCCGGGCGTTCTTGCCGGCCAGCCGCCTTTGCTTCTGCGATTCGATGCCGTGTCCGACCGCGTTTCTGACCAGATGGTTCAACGGGTCGGCGATGGCTTCGATGAGGGACTTGTCAATTTCCACATCGGCGCCTTCGATCACAAGCCGAACCTCCTTGTCCAACTCGGCAGCCAGGTCCCTGGCGAGCCGGGGGAACTTGTTGAAGACCGCACCCATGGGCTGCATTCGAGTCTGCATAACAGCTTCCCTCAACTCGGTAGTTACCGCATCGATCCGCTGGCCGACCTTCTCGGCCCATTCGTGGTCCTTGGAAAGCTGGGCCTGGCGAAGCTGGTTTCTGCTCAGGACCAGTTCTCCCGCCAGGTCCATGATGGAATCGAGAAGGTCCACCTTGACGCGAAGCGTGGATCGGTCTCGCCCGCCGTTTTCGTCGCCCTTTTTTCCACCCCGCTTGTCGGCGTCTTCGGACTCGACTCGCCCTGCCTCCCTTGCCTGTCCCGCTTCTCGGGATCGCGACCCCGCGCCCGGAAAATCGGCGGCTCCGCGTTCTTCCGCCAAGCTCTCGGCCTGGCAGGAATGGGGCAAGCCGCAATCCGAAGACAGTGCAATTTCTTTCATGTCAACTCCGGCGTCCCGGACGACGCATTCGGCGCCGAGGCGGTAAATCCGTCCCCGTCGCGACGGAATCAACAGCGACAACTCTTGCTGCTTGAAAATTGTGGCGAAAAGGGCCATGACAAGTTCGACTGGGCCTTCGACCGGTTCCGGGAGGCTTCGGCCAGCCTGGGAAAAAAAGCGTTTTTCCAGTATTTCCCCATATGGCGACAGGCCCGCCAGTTCTTCTGCGAGCCCTTCCTTTTCCCCCCCTGCTTCCGCGCGGGCATCCAAACGCACCACGTACAGAAATTTCCCTTCTTGTTCCACTCTGCGGAGATCGTCGCGGGAAATTTCGAAAAGCGGGCGCTTGGCTTGCGCTGTCGCTTTGTCTGACGGCTTCGAATCGTCGGGCATCCGATCCGCGCCTTGGGCTTCCGATACGGCGACGGCCATCTCCGAACCTGCGACTTCGCAGGCGGCGATTTCGGACAAAGCTTGCAACGGGCCGGAAATATCTCCTTCGTCGCTTTCGTCGATGGATTCGAACAGCAGCGACAACGTGTCGGAGGCGTTCAAAAGGCGGTTGATCACGTCGGTTTCCGGAACGACGCGACCGTCGCGAAGCAGTCCCATGACGTTTTCCATCCGGTGCGCGAGCCGCTTGATGTTTTCCAGGCCGATGAACGCGGCGCCGCCTTTGATGGAATGGGCCGCCCGGAACAGATTGTTCACCAAGTCCGCCCCGGCATCCTCTCCCCCGCTCTCCAGGGCGAGCAGGTCCCTTTCGATCTGCTCCAGGTTTTCCCGGCATTCCTCGATGAACAACCTCCGGAATTCGTCTTCGCCCGCTTCCATTCAGTGGGTCCTTTTCAAATACATGACTCCAATGGTTCCGGGACCGGTGTTGATTCCGATGGACGGTCCCACTTCTGTCAAGTAAATCTTTCGACAATCCAACTTGTCGTCAAAGGTCGCCTTCAGTTCTTCGGCGTAATCCGGCATATTCGCGTGGACCACCGCAAGTTCCACGGGACTGTCGCCGATGTCCTCCCGGATTCGCTCCAGCATTTCCATCATGAAATTGCCTCGCCTGCCGAAAAGCCTTCCGGCCACGACCAATTTGCCTTCGGGGTCGATGGCCAGCATCGGACTCGCTTTCATCGCTCTTCCCATAAGCGATTTCAACCCGCCGATTTTCTTTCCCCTTCTCAAATACTTCAGATCGGGCACGCTCAAATACACGGAAACCCCGGGGATTTTCCTCAAAATATCCTCTTTGATTTCGGAAACGGATTTTTCCTGAACGGCGAGCCGGGCGGCCTCCATTACCAAAAACCCCAATCCCATGCTGCAAGTCCGGGAATCGACGATTTCCACACGGCAGTCGTGCGTATGCTTGAAATCCTCGTGGACCCGGCAGGCGTTCTCGCAAGTGCGGCTCAGGCGGCCCGACAGGTGAATGATGAAAAGCTGTTTGTTTTCGCGGACCAGGCGTTTGTATACCAGAGCGTAATCCTCGTAGCGCGAAGGCTCCGAACGCATCCGGCTCAACTTGTCGAAGGACTGGTAGATATCGGCCGGCTTGATGTCGATTCCGTCCCGGTAGATCCTGCCGTCGAGCACCAGATTCATGGGGATCACTTCGATACCGAGGAATCGGACGAAATCCTCGGGCAGGTCTGCCGCGCTGTCGGTAAGGATTTTGGCCCTGCTCATGATCGTCGGAACCTTTGTTTTTCGCAGTGGATCTCAAGCCGAAACGACGAGGGCGGGTCGAATCCTCGTTTCCGGTGCCAAACCGACCGGACTTGCGACCCCGGTCAGTCCTGCTTCAGGGTCGCAACCCCCCGGTAATTGGAGGCTTCGGTAACATACCCTTCGAAGTCCTTCTCCAGCAAAAACCTGGAGATCATCTCGCTGACCAAGTCCGCCGTGTCCACCCGGTAGACGCCCCTTTGATCCTTGCCCACGATGGCCTTGGCGTTTTGCACCACGGCCTGAAGGGATTCGGGGGTGATTTCCACGTTCACGTTGATTCTCATGGTTTCCCTTGCGTCGCTCATGTCGTTTCCGTCCTTTTCGACTGTCCTTCGTGCACTCCGAAAAAGTCCCGGTAGAAATCGCCTTCGGGGGTCTGCACCAGGATGATGTAATTCTTGCGCGAGACCCGCCGGGATGGATCGTTTAAAAACGACTTGGCTGTTATCGGATCGGGACCTTTGTACACTTTGTAATAATTGCTCTCCGTCAAATCGATCCGGGAATATTCCCGTACGAACTCCACCTTGCGCACATTGCGGTCGGCCATGCCGGCCTTGGCCTTTCCCGGGCCCTTCTCCTGGTCCAGCGCGCCGCCTGCGGAGCAAAAAGCTTCCCGAGCTTCCCTCCAATGGTCCTTGGACATGTCTTTGCCGGCCGCAAGGACCTCGTACTTGCCGTCGCTCCTCCGGTAGCAACCGAAAAAGTAGTTCGAAGAACACACCGGGTTTCCCGTGTCCGCAGCCTCGTGGACATAGGAAAGTGACAAGAGAGCGTCCATGGCGGAAAGCTCCGTGTCGAAGACATAGGCGGCGAAGGAGATCGAATCGGGACTCGCCTCCGTTTCCTCCCAGAACGTCGTCGCCTGCGGCAGCCGTGTCAGGCGGACCCCCCGGTTGCTCTTTTCGAAATGCGGCCCGGTTTCGTTTTCGCCAATTTCCAAGGAATGATTCTTCTCGTCTTGCTTCACTTTTATCGACTCCGGCGGTTCGTTCGCGTCGTTTTTTCCATCCGGGGCCGGACTCCTGGCATCGTCCGGTCCCTTTGCCGCGCCCCGGTCCCTGCTTTTTCGGAAAATTCCCATTGTATTCGGAAACTGCCTGGAAATGTCCCTACTTGTTCTCGCCTGCGTCCGCCGCAGGCGCGTCGGCGGCAGCCCCCGCCGAGGCGGCCTGCTGGCCCCACTCGAACTTGCCGTACTTGAGATATCCCTGCACATTGTTGAGCCTGGCGTCGATGTTGCTCGGGATGGGGACCACGTTTCCATCGATCAAAGGCTGAAGGAACTTGGCCAGCTCCACGCTGCCGCCGCCTGTCAGGATCACAGCGTCCATGTCCCAGTCGTCGGCCCAGAGACGGTTGATTTCGTTTGCGATGATTCCTGCCGCATGGGCGTAGACCCGGTCGCGCAGCCCGGAGATGTTGTACTCCTTGCCCCTGATTTTGATGAAACCAGTTTCCACCGCCTTGTACATGCGATACAGCTCCACGCTGACTCCGCAATCGGCCCGCAGCTTCTTGGCGATCACCCCGAACATTTTGGATATGCCCGTGTCCGTGGTGCTGCTTCCCCTCTCCACGTACCGCAGCTTGTCGAACACGCTGAAATCCGTGGTTTGAAACCCGATGTCCACCACGCCGATCTTCTGCTTCGTAAGCTCCTTGTTGGCGATGGTCCCGTTTTCGTCCAGCAGCAGGTTGAACACGCTGCCCAGCGGCTGGGGCATCATCCTCACCTTGTTGACGTTGAGCCTGCGCGTCGTCGTGCTGCCGTCCTGATGGTGGAACACGATGTCGTGGTGGCCCTTGACCTCCTTCATGAATTTCTTGTGGTAATCCTTGTAGTAGCTCACCGGAAGACCCGAAACGATGTTGACGGGCACGTATTTTTCCGTCAGGTTGCTAAGGGCGGTCAGCGCGAGGATCTTCACGAATTCGGAAACCAGCTTGTCCTGGTCCAGGGTGAACTGCCGCACGTTGGACTGCTGATCGGCGAAGTCGCCCACGAAGAACGACTGGCCGTTGATGCTGACGTGAAGGTGGTCCAGAAAGGACCGCGTTCCCATGTTCATCTGGAACTGAATGTCGGTCGCCTCCCCCAAAAGCGATTTGAAAATGACGAACTCCTTGCCGTCGGTCGCCTTAGTAAAACCGAACCCCACATCGATGCCGAATATTTCCATATCCACTCTCCCTCCCTTGAATTGATCGGATTTTTTCCACGTTATGGACCATTCCGGTTCAAAAGTCAAACCAAATGCGTCCGGCCCGGTCAGCCCTCATGCACTTCAAAAGGAGCATTCCCCGGTTCTCGAACGACCCGGGAATGCTCCCGGCTGCAGCAGCGGTCTTGACAAAAGTGCAAACAAGACAATTTTTTAACCGAAATTTCGACCGTCATCGATCTTTTGGATTTTAAAAACCTAATGAAAACAGGATGTTGCACGAGAGGCGGCATCCCGGAGAAACAACCCAAGGAGTGAGGAGAATGAGCGAGAACACCGAAGACAGAAACCGACAAACCCATCAATTCAAGACAGAGGTCCAGCAGCTTCTGAAAATAATTATCAATTCGTTGTATTCCAATCCCGAGATATTCCTGCGAGAGCTGATTTCCAATTCTTCGGACGCCATCGACAAGCTGCGTTTCAAGTCCCAGACCGACCCGGAGATCCTGGGCGACGACAGCGAATTCAAGATCAAGATCGTCCCCGACAAGGAGGCGCGCACCCTGGAAATTTCCGACAACGGCATCGGCATGACCTACGAGGAGGTGATGGAAAACATCGGCACCATCGCCAAAAGCGGCACGGCGGCGTTCATGGAAGCTCTGGAGGCCGCCAAGAAGGCGGAGGGGACCCTTGCGCCCGAGCTGATCGGACAGTTCGGCGTCGGCTTCTACAGCGCCTTCATCGTGGCCGACAAGGTGGTGCTGACCACCAAAGCGGCCGGTTCCGAAAAGGCGGTCCGATGGGAGTCCGCAGGCGACGGCACCTATACCATAGAGGAAGCCGAAAAAGAGGGCAGAGGCACCAGCGTCGTGCTCCATCTCAAGGAAAAGCAGGACGGCGAGCAGGAATTCACCGACCAGTGGACCATACGGAGCATAATTACCAAGCATTCCGACTTCGTCGCCTACCCCATCGCCATGGACGTCGAAAGAAAGGAACCGGTCCTGGACGACGACGGAAAACCCAAGGAAGGCGAATCCAAGACGGAGATTGTCGAGGAGATCCTCAATTCCATGAAGGCCATATGGGCCAAGAACAAGTCGGAGGTCACGGACGAGGAGTACGAGGAATTCTACAAGCACCTGGGGCACGACTGGAACCCCCCGCTGACGCACCTGCATTTCAAGATGGAGGGCACCACCGAATACACAGCCCTTCTATACATCCCCTCCCAGGCCCCCTTCGACATTTTCCAGCCGGAAGTTCGCCATGGCGTCCGCCTGTATTGCAAACGCGTCTTCATCATGGACAACTGCGAGGAACTGATTCCCGAATATTTCCGGTTCGTCAAGGGCGTGGTGGACGCCGCCGACCTGAACCTGAACATCAGCCGGGAAATCCTCCAGCAGGACCGTCTGGTGCGCAATATCCGCAAGAACCTGGTCAAGAAGCTTTTCGAACTCCTGGAAAAAATGGACAAGGAGAAATACGAGAAATTCTACGCCGAGTTCGGCCCCATCCTGAAAACCGGCGTGGCCATCGACTTCGAGAACAAAAGCCGCATCGCCGACCTGCTGAGGTTTAGAACCACCAGGTCCGGCGACGACTGGACGACCTTCAAGGACTACGTGGCCAACATGAAGCCGGACCAGAAGAGCATCTATTACATCACTGGCGAAAGCCGCTCCGCCCTGGCCAACAGCCCCCATCTGGAAGCGCTCAAGGAAAAGGACTACGAGGTCTTCCTGATGACCGACCCGGTGGACGAATGGGTGGTGCAGTCTCTGGACGAATACGACGGCAAAAAGCTCAAGAGCGCCGAAAAGGGCGACCTGGACATCGACGAGAAAGACCGGGACAAGAAAGGCGAAGAGTTCGGAGACGTGTTCCAGTTCATCAAAAACGAGCTGGATGCCAAGGTCAAGGAGGTCAAGCCCTCCGCCCGGCTCAAGGATTCCGCCGCGTGCCTGTCGGGTAACGAATACGACATGAGTCCGTTCATGGAGAAGATTTTCAAGGCTTCGGGAAAGGACGTGCCGGAAAACAAGCGAGTCCTGGAACTCAACACGGACCATCCGGTCCTCAAAAAGATCAGGAACATGTTCGAAAAGGACAA
The DNA here is from genome assembly GCA_963674505.2 of Desulfobacterales bacterium. GTDB lineage: Bacteria > Desulfobacterota > Desulfobacteria > Desulfobacterales > SKZT01. The sequence goes on along the minus strand of CAXXIG010000001.1, from coordinate 872,138 downwards.
GGACAATCCCGTCCTGAAGGATTACAGCCGACTGCTCTACGACATCGCGGTCATCGGCGAAGGCGGCAAGATCGACAACCCCTCCAGGTTCGGCAAGATGGTCGGCGACCTGATGGCGGGCGCGTTGCCCGAGGAGTAGCGCCGACATCCGGCAGCATAAGTCGGAAACGGCATCGCGTTCGCATTTTCGGGCTTGGTTCTTGTTTCGGCAGTGCCCCGGCGCAACGCGGACGCGAAGCGTCCAGGCATGCATTCCAACGCGAAGCGTTGGAACGAGGCGGCGAGCGCATGGCTGAAAGGGAAAACAAGTCCGCATTTTCTTTGCCCCGGAAGCCGAAACGCGTTATAACAATCGGTGACAACGCGAAGGCTTTTCGGGGCATTGTTTTTTTTACCACCGGAGATTATGAACCTCGTCCTTAACAGCGGAGAACACGCAAAGCATGATTGATTTCAACAGAATGGCACAGAATCTGGGATTGGAAGAAAGCGAATTCGTCGAACTCGTGGAACTCTTCATCGACACCAGCAACGCGGACATCAAAAAGCTCGAAACCGCCTTGGAGACCGACGATATCGATTCAACCTCGCAGGCGGCCCATTCGCTCAAAGGCGCGTCGGCGAGCCTCGGACTCAGGGAAATATCCGAAACCGCGCTTAAAATGGAAAAAAGGGCGAAAAAAGGTTCGCTGGACGGCGTTGCCGAGTCCATCCGAAAAATCAGAAAAAACATCGAGGAACTAAAAAGACGCATCGGCCCATGATTGTCCATGAGCCGTTTTTCAATGAAAATTCAATTCGCAAGGGGGAGACTATGAAAAAGGAGAACATGAAAAAAAGGACGGTTTCGACGCCAATTCGCGCCGCATTGGCAATCGCGCTGGTTCTTTCTTTCGGCGCCGTCGGCCATGCGGACGACGTGACCGACGCCATCGAAGAAGCCCTGGAATATTACAAGCAAGGCGACTTCACCCAGGCGGCCGGCAACCTCGACTACGCCGCCCAGCTCATTCGCCAGAAAAAAGGCGGCCAGCTCGAAAACGTCCTTCCCGAAGCGCTTCCCGGATGGACCGCCGACGACGCATCCTCCCAGGCCTACGGCGCCGCCATGTTGGGCGGGGGCGTCACTGCGGAGCGCAGGTTCACCAAGGGCGACAGTTCCATTGCGGTAAACCTATCGGCCGATTCTCCCATGCTCCAGGGCATGGTCATGATGATGTCCAATCCCATGTTCGCCACGTCCGACGGCGGAAAGCTCGAAAAAATCGCAGGCCAGAGGGCCATCGTCAAGTACACGCCCTCCGACCGCGGCGGAAACGTCAACATCGTCTACGGCAACCGCTACCTGATAACCGTGGAGGGCGCAAACGTGGAAAAAAGCGACCTCAAGGCCTACGCGGAGGCCGTCAACTACAAAATGCTGGACAATCTGCAATGAATTCCGAAATGCGCGGGGAGAAAAAAAGATGCTCCTGAAAAGCTTCAGCAAAAACATGGTGCTGGCGGACTGCAATCCGGGTTTCGAGGACGTCCACTGCATCGCGACCCTCGACCAGGACATCGGCGAGGTCCTGCCCTACTTGAACACGGCCCTGGGCGGCTTCCAGTACATGAAGGACCCGCCCGCCGTGACGTTCAAGTCCAACGGAAGACTGATAACGGTGCAGGCCAGACAGATTTCCGTCAACGCCTTGAAGGACGAAGCCGAGGCGGACAAGATCCTGGCGTGGCTGCAACGGGAAATCAACGAGACCTGGGAAAACCGCGACAAGATCGAACCGAGCCGCGAAGGCGCTCCCAAGCCCAATGTCGTGCGCATCCTGGGCTTTCTGCCCCAGACCAATTGCAAGCAGTGCGGTCTTCCCACCTGCCTGGTGTTCGCCACCAGGCTTGCGGGAGGCATCAACGGCCCCGAGGACTGTCCGCCCATGGACATCGACAAGAGAGAACAACTCTCGAATTACCTGGAACGGTTCGATCTTGACAACTATTACGGAGCATAGCCAAGAGGCATAACCAGAAGGCTTAGCCAGGAGACACGCATGGGAAACAAACCGCTTCGCATTCTAACGGCGATCTTTCTGTTCGCTTTGGCCGCGTCGCTGCCAAGCTGCCAATCGTTCCAGGATGTGAAACAGAAAAAGATGTACTCGAATCTGAGCCAGACATTCCGCAAGGCCATCCTCTGGTCCGATTTCGAATACGCATCCGAATTTCTCGCCGACGGCTACAGGAAAAACGAAAAAGTCGAGCCGGTCTACGACGAGATCAAGGTCACCGCGTTCGAGGAAAAGCGCATGGTGGTGGACCAAGAGATCAACACCATCGAACAGGTCGCGGAAATCCGCTATTACTGGGTGGACCGCATGGTGGAAAAAACCATCACGGAGCACTTCATCTGGGAATGGGATCCCGAAGCCAAGAAATGGTTTCTGATCAGCGGGCTTCCCAAGTTCAAGTGAACCGTCATGGCGATACATTCATGGCGATACAGTAGAGGAAGGAAGCCCCTCAACCACGGCAAATAGTCGATTTTTCAATGATCTATTTTGTCAGGCGTCGCTATAACCAAAGCCTCCTCCGTGCCAAAAGCCAGTTGCCGCTAAAACATGTCTCGGCTGATGAACGTCTTTGCGACACAAAAAATAAAAACAACCCAATTGGCCGAAATCGTACACTTGGCACGGCACGGACTTACCGGCTTTGCCCCCTATCCAAATCCGACCGCGTTTTCCGCGTGCCGCTCAAAAAAAATTGACACAATCGTAATGAGCATTATAGAATAATCAATTATTGACATTTCATTAACGTATCCCCAATCCCCATTGAAAAATGGTCTGTTGGTTTGTTTCTCCACAGCATGAACCTTTTTCATGTACCAATTCCACCTCCCATAAAAATTTTAACGGCAGCCTAATTTCGGACTTGCAAACAAATTGGCAGGCTGAGATATAATCCACCCGAAATTCCCTGCTACACGACCATTCTCTGAACCGAACTCCAAGCAGATCCGGATGTCGAACTTATACCCCATCGAGTCTCAATGTCCGATAATGACATCGTCCGCATATTTTGCTTTTTTTTTCGGAAAGCTATTGGCATGGAAAAGAGATACTCTACAACGCAGCAACCCCGCAACTGACAAGGTAGACAATATTTACGTCGATGCCGGTATCCATGATGATCCGAAGCTCTCGGAAAAGCAGAAAAGACCCTCCCGGTCTTTCTGAAAAAGGAAAAAAAGAACATTCAAGGAGGACAAAAAAATGAAAAAACTTGTTTTATTGACGACCTTGGCCTGCGCCATCTTGTTGTTTGGCAGCGATGTCTTTGCTTTAAGCATTTATTTAGAACCAAAAGTCACGCAATACATCCTTCCGGGAGAGAGCATTGGTTTCGATATAAAAGTGGCCGGTCTTGGAGAGTTCGATCTGCCGTCGCTTGGAGCGTTCGACATGGAAATTCTTTTCAACCCAGACGTATTGGAATATGTTGACGGCAGCCTCGTATTCGGCTCTTTGTTAGGCGACAATCCCTTTTTCCAATGGCTCGACGGCCCCTATGGAGGGCCTGAATATGGAGGAATCGCCTACGATGCTCTAAGAATCCAGGAAGTTTCCTTGGAATCCGCCGATTGGCTGAACGCTCTTCAGCCGGACAGCTTCATCCTGGCCAGCCTGGAGTTTTCCGCTTTCAGCGGGTGCGGCCACAGCTATATCATTCCCGACAACATATTTCTGAGCGATGAATGGGGGAATTCATTGGATATCGACCATCGAGGCATTGGGAGCGTGAACGTAGTGCCGGAACCCGCTTCGATTTGGATGTTAGGCATCGGGATGTTAATGTCTATCTGCGCTTTTTCAAAGCGGATGTTAGGAAGGAAAATGTCCGCGCAAGATGAAAAAATTTCATAAAATCGCAAAAGAAGGGATACAAGGCATGAAGGAGAAGTTTTGTGCCATTTCGGGTGATCTTCATCACCTCGGACGAAAAATGCCACAGGCGGGGAATCATTAAAATGCAAGGGAGTAAGATATGAAAACAATGAAATTAATCGTATTGCAACTTTTTTTACTTATCCCTGTAATCATTGCGGATTTGGCTTTTTGCGACACAGCAATTTTTAGCAATGTTACAGGGAATTGGTATTCAATCAATTCGTCTCTCGAAAGCTGGCCGGATGCAAAACTATCGGCAGAAGCGGCAGGGGGATATCTGGTATCAATCACCTCTGGAGAAGAGAACAAATGGATATCCGATACATTTGGGATAGTTTACAATGGAGATTATTACTGGCTTGGCGGCAATGATATCGCGTCAGAGGGGATTTGGGAATGGGCAAACGGAGAAGCGTGGGGATACACAAACTGGCATAGCGGAGAGCCTAACAATTTCGGTGGAGTCTAGGGGGCTTTGACATGGTATCATGACTCGTTTTCCAATACCGACGGATACGAATGGAACGATAGAGATCCATCGCAATTGCGGGCATCATTAATAGAGCATGAAGCCCAATATGTTTACAATAGCGATTCTGGGCATTGGTACGCCATAAACCCCAAGCCAATGTCTTGGCAGGATGCCAAGCTATCGGCAGAAGGGGCGGGTGGTTATTTGGTATCAATCACTTCGGGAAAAGAGAACAAATGGATATCCGATAAATTCGGGATAGTTTACAATGGGGATTATTTCTGGCTTGGCGGCAGCGATATCGAGACGGAGGGGATTTGGAAATGGGCAAACGCAGAAGCGTGGGGATACACAAACTGGCATAGCGGAGAGCCTAACAATTTCAATGGAGTCGAGGGGGCTTTGACATAGTATCATGAATCGTTTTACAATGCCGACGGATACGAATGGAACGATAGAGATCCATCGCAATTGCGTGCTTCGCTCGTCGAGCTTGATCGCAATCCTTTGCATGCGCTGATCGACGCATGGATAGACAATCGTTGGACTGGAGACACCCCGCAGGCATTGATACAAGCGATCAACCGCGCCGGTCTCGGTATGAGCGACGTGGAGGAACTGCTTCGCGCCGGTCGCGCCGCATATCCCGATCCGCCACAGCCTATGGGGCAAATTACGACTGGCATACAGGTCGATGCCCAGCATGTGGACCATTCAAGCGAATATATCCTTTATGTGCCAACCAATTACGACAAGACGGTCCAGACGCCCTTGATCGTGGTGGGTCATGGAGGAAGTTCATGCCGGGACATAGCCTTTGGCGAGCTTGCGGCGCTCAGCGGCATGGATCCTTGGGTAGATTTTGCCGAACAGAATGACTTTTTAATGGTTGCACCTCTCACTGATCGAGGCTGGGGGGCTATCGGTTACTCCATCCTTTTCTCGACATTGTCCATAGTGCAACGCGACTACAATGTCGATCCCGACAGAATCTACATTACGGGACACTCCATGGGGGGACATCTGTCGTATCGCAGCGGCATATACTTGGGCGACCGCTGGGCTTCGATCAGTCCGATGAGCGGTGGCTACGACTACGTTGAAAGCGGTCTGGTGGAAAACCTGTTTAATGTCCCTGGATTTGCCACTTGGGGGGAGTTTGATTTGTATGGCATTGAAGACAGCAATCGCAAAATCCGGGATTGGATGGAAGCTCGCGGTTTCCCATGGAAAAACTGGGAAAAGCCCGGTGGTGGACACAGCATTTTCGATGACTACATTGACGATGTGGCAAATTGGTTCGTCGATCATGATCGAAATATATACAGGCAAGCAGTCTTTGCAGGTGCCGGCCCCTGGGGAGCGCCGGGAGGATTGGACATCCCGGCGCTAGAGTTTAACACACCCGAGCAGAACTCGTGTTGGGGCATGACTCACACATGGAATGCAGCGCGTCCCATTCCCGCATCGACGTTCCACTGGCTGAGATTGAAACCGGCGGAAAGCGAAGATACGATACAAAGGGTCTGGGCTGTCAATAAAGGCGACAATCTATTTGGGATCACATCGGAGAACGTCCGTGAGCTTCGTATGTACTTGCACCCTTGCATGGCGGACTTTAGCAATCCTATCGTTGTCGAAGTTAACGGAGCTATCGTATTCAACGCGGTGGTAGAGCCCGACCTGGCTACAATGTTGAACTTGGTTCGCGAATTTGACGACCGTGGCCGGATTTTCCATGCGGCTGTCGATATTGCCGTGGAGACTGATTGGCCGCCGAACGAACCAAGCTATTTCGACGTGAACAACGACGGCTGTATCGACATCGAAGACTTAGGCATTATCCTCGGCGACATAAGATCGCCCGCGCCTCGCAACCCATTGTACGACCTAAATGGCGACGGTATAGTAAACATTGCCGACGCCCGTTATCTGACTATCCGATTTACAAATCCCAGAGGGGCGCCTTGTTATTAGCAAATTCAGTACAATCACCATTCGAAAATGGAAGCTCGAAGGTCGGAAAACCGTTTTTTCCGCCTCGGGCTTCCTCATCTCAAGCCAGTTGCAGATTACCGCGATTTCATTCGGCAGAACACGATCTTGGTCTCGTCGGCACCGGAGCGAAGGGTCCTGGTTTGAGCCTTCATGTCGTACGAGGCGCTCAAGTTCTGGAAAAAATCGATGGCAGGTTTCCGTACTTCGGTCGAAAGGACCACTTCGCCGCCCGGCTTCAAAAGCCTCTGGAAGAGGTTTTGCAGCGGCTGCAAATCGTCGTTGCGAAAGACCACCTCCGACCCGATGATCCTGTCGAAAGGCCCGGCGACGGCCGGGTCGGCCCAGTCGATGCAAATCACAGGAAGGTCCGCCAGGCCGTTCAAATGGGCGATAGCTCTGGCAAACTCCAGGGCGTTCGGGTCGCACTCCGAAATCACGACGTCGTGGCCGAACGCGGCCGCCGCGATTCCCGCGATGCCGATCCCCGCGCCGATCTCCAGGGTCCTTTTTCCATCCTCTACCGGTAGGGCCGCCATGAAGTCGGCCAGCACGATGGATGCGGGCCAGACCTTCGCCCACAGAGGAAATCCTTTCATCGGGTCCGTAGTGTCGATAAACTGCTCGATGCTGCGCGGAAGATAGTATCGGACAACCTTCTGCCCCAATGTCAATTCATGGTCCTGCGCGCCGTATTTCTCGATGAATTCTTGCGTATTGAACATTCCATTTCGCCTTTTTCTTAAAATTGTCTCGGATTTCACGATTCCCAAAAATGTTTCGACCTGTGCGGTTGGTTCGAGGATCCCCATTAACCCTCACACAAAGTCACAAAGACACTAAGGTTGCCGAATCGTCACTTTGCGTCTTTGTGCCTTTGTGTGAGGATTTCGAAGAGCAACCGCACAGGTCCAAATGTTTCGGTCCGATAATGGCAATGCATCGGGCATTTGACAAGTCGCGATCCTTTTTCGGATAATCGATGCGGGTTCGGTTCCCGTTTCGGCCATGCCCCGCCTCCTCGTCCGGCCTCGTTCCAACGCTTCGCGTTGGAATGCGTACCAGGACGCTTCGCGTCCGCGTTGCGCCGAGGCACGGCCGAAACAAAAGATCAACCCTCGATGCGAAAGAAAAAAGAAACAGGCGAAAAGAAACACGGAGGTTTTGAAATGGAAAAAGCGTTGTTAGACAGACTGCCGGGCTTTTTGCAAACCCTGGGTCTGGACGAAGATCCCATGGGGATTTTCTATACGGATGAAAAACCGGCAGAAGGGACCTCTCCGCCCGAAGGGGAACTGCCGACCAAAGAAAAGGAAATGAAAAACGAGATCGACTGGCAGGGCGTCTTTTCCAATTTCTCCTGCGCCTTGGGCCACATTTGGCGGGCTCGCAAGAAAAGGACCGCCGCCTTTTTCGACGCCTCCCACTACGGCTGCCCCGGCGCCGCGTTCTGGATGGGATTCATGAAACCCCAGAGCGAGACCATCGTCCAATACGTGTCCTCCGGCATCCCCGGCCGAATGGAGGGGGAACGCTACTGCGATTCCCCGGACAATCTGCGTCGCATCTTTTACGAGATCGATCCCCGGCCCGCGCGCGCCCAATATTGCGTCGTCAAGCCGCTCCCCCTCTTTTCCGAACACGAAACGCCCGAGATCGTCGCGTTTTTCGCACGGCCCGAGTCCCTTTGCGGACTGCACCAGCTGGCCGCCTTCGTGACGAACGACCCGGAAATCGTAGCGTCCCCTTGGGGCTCGGCCTGCGGCAATCTGATCGCATGGCCCCTGAAATTCCTGCAACAGGGAACTCCCCGCCCGGTCCTCGGCGGATGGGACCCGTCTGCCAGAAAATTCTTCAAGCCCGACGAACTATCCTTCACCGTCCCCTTCTACATGTTCCGGAACATGGTTCGGCGCTACGAACAGTCCTTTCTCTCCGGAAAAACCTGGGGGACCGTCCGGAAAAAAATCGAGCTGAGCCGAAAAAAATGGGAAAAATAGAAACCAAGTCCACTGTTTCGCAGTTTTGGGTACAGCCATGAAAATATACTTGGAAGAAAAAATCGGGGACCCGGACTTGCAAAGCAAATGCGGTTTGACATGTACGAACGAATTCTCGATTTGCCGAAGTTGCCGGGAAAAAAGGCTTTTTTCAATCGTTCGATGCTTTTTCCGTCAAACGAAAGCCGGACAACACGCTTTCGAACGTATCCAAGTCCTTTTGAAAGTAGTGTCTTTCAGCGGCGGTGTATCGAACGGCGTAGAACCATGGTCCGGAGATCACGCCGCAATAGACCGTCTTGTATTTGATTTCCGACTGATCCTTGTAGGCGCAGACCGCTTTGAATCCGTCGTGTCCATCGACTGTGGCGGGCACGATTTCGGCGGTTTCCAAGTCGTTTACGCCGGGGCGCAGGGCCAGGTTGTCCAGCGCGACCTCGGCGGCTTCCAGAGGAGTCATGCCGGGTTGCAGTCTTTTCTGCGTATGTTCTAAGGGCTCGCGAACATCGAACCTTTCGACGGCGATGTTTTGCAAAGCGAGCCCGTCTCTGGTGGCGAGAAGATACGGCGCGGATTGTACCCGCATCCAGCCTTGCGGAAGCTCGGCGCAAAAGCCGAGTTCTTCGTTCCGATAGGGGCCGCCGGCCTCCACCCAGACCTTAGTGGCGCATCCCGCGATCAACACGACAAACACGATAAACAGCAAAAGGACCTTTTTCATATCGTATGGCTACTGACTCCTTTTCAAAGAATCTGGCTCATGGCTGTCGTCGAGTTGCTCCAGATAGGCCTCGACGAATTTGCGGTCGGGGGCCTCGGGGGACAGATCCAGGTAGCGTCCCAAATGGTATTTCGCCCTTGCCTCGTCCTGCCGTTTGAGACAGATCAGTCCTGCGCCCTTGTGGGCGTCGGCATAATCCGGTTTGATTGCCGCGCTTTTCAAAAAAGCGTCCAAGGCTTTGTCCGGTTCGTTCTTTTGCTTGAACATTTCGCCCTGGATGCAGTATGCCTCGGCGTTGTTTTCATTGACTATCAAAAACTTGTCGATCTGTTTGCCGACCGCTTGCAACCGTCCTTTCTTCAGATCCAGCCGGGCGTTGGCCAGCAGAGCGCGGCAAATTTTTTCCAGGTAGGTTCTTTCGTTTTTCATTCCCCCGGAAGACAGGCCTTCCCCGGATTCCAAAAGCTCCCGATAGTTTTCGATTCTCTCCGCGAGTTTGGGATGGGTGCTGAAAAAAAAGGGGCACTCGTCCCCTGGATTTTGCTCTCCTCCAGCAGCAGTTCGAAAACCCTGGTCGATTCCCCGAGGTCGTAGCCCGCCTGGGCGACCAGACCGAACCCTACGATGTCGGCCTCTGTTTCCAAGTCCCTGGAATAGCCGGTCACGGCGGCGACCGCGCCGATTTGCCCCAGAAGGTACGTGGCGTCGCCGATCACCCCGAGCGGAGCGGCGGTCGTTTGCAACGCGGCGAAGACGGCTGTCGTGTTTTTCAGCTGACGCCTGTCCCTGACGCCGTGGCGATGGGTGCAATGGGTGGTCTCGTGGGCGAGCAGCACGGCCAGCTGGGCTTCGTTCTCAAGCGCCGCCAGAATTCCGGTATGAACATAGACCGTGCCGTCCGGAAACGCGAACGCGTTCAGGCTGGAATCCTCCAGGACTTTGAAACGAAAGGGCATTTTTTCCCTGACCGTTTCCGGGTGCAGCTTTTCGGCCACGGAATGCAGATAGATCTCCAGCTCCGGATCTTCGAACAACGCGCCGCTCTTATCCAAAATCTCTCTTTCCCGCCGCGAATCTTCCCAGATCCGTTTTTCATCCTCTTCGAAAGAAAAGGTTTTCGACTGGTCTACGGGGGCAAGGTTCGTGGAAGCGCACCCGAAACACAGCAGCAACGACGCCATGAGCAGTCCGAGCATCTTCACGGCGCACCTCCCGGAAAATCTACCAGCATTTTTTCCACCATACCCTTAGCGTTCGCCGGGTCTGTCAGGTTCATACCGCCGTCGGAGGACGAGCAATACCACAGGATATCCCCGGCCGGCCCCACGACGGCGATGTTGATCGTCGCGGTTCCGCCCCTGGGAACCACGATCACCCCCGAAAGAACCCCCACCACCGTTCCCAAGGCCATCAGCGCCTTTCTTCCGGATGTGGAAACGGCGTCTGCGCCGTACACGAACAAGACCGCGTCGCATTGAAAACGGTCGAGCACATGCCGGACGGGTCCGAGCGAATACTCGAAATTGCGGACTTTTTCGGGAAAAACGTGGGAGCCGTACGTGTGAAGCCTGATGCTGTAGCTGACCGCCCGGTACAGGGCCTTTAGTTCCTCGATCTCCTGCCGCATTTCCTCGGCCACGGACAGATCGATCATTTTGAACCCGACGCCCTTTTCCTTCAAAACGTCGGATACGGCAACCACGATATTGCTCCTGCCCGTTTCGCACCAATCGCTTCGAGCCTCCATGACTCCGCCTGCGGATATTTCCCGAACATCGACTTCCGGGACCAAAAAACCGAAGGTTTCCACACCCTGCATACGATCTTCCAACCGGGGATGCTCCCGATGACCGGTGGAGGCGCAACCCGCCAGGACGAAAAACAAGGCGGCCAAAATCGCCGGAAGCCGGAAGAAACTTTTTATGGATTCCATCGCGTCAATCCCCTCGTTTTGAAAGAAATTGGATTGCACAAGGGATAGCCAGCTTCATGCAGACAATCCGGTCCTTTTGGCGCGCCGCAACTTCACGGGGTCACGCCTCTTTTTCCGGATTTTCATGTTCAGGATTTCCACAAAGACTGAAAAGGCCATGGCAAAATAGATGTATCCTTTGGGGATGTGGAAATCGAGTCCTTCGCCGACCAGGGAGATTCCAATCAGAAGAAGGAAGCTGAGGGCCAGCATCTTGACGGTCGGGTGGGTATCGACGAAGTCGCCGATGGGTTTTGCCGAGAGCATCATAACGAAGACCGCCAGGACGATGGCGATGATCATGACGGGAATGTGCTTTGCCAGGCCCACGGCGGTGATCACCGAGTCGAGACTGAAAACCACGTCCAGCACGGCGATCATGAAAAGGACTTGGACAAAGGAGGCTGCCTGGGTTCCTTCGGCGGCCTCCTCGTGGGCCTCCAGCGAGTTGTGGATTTCGAATGTGCTTTTCACGAGCAAAAAGAGCCCTCCCGCGACCAGGATGAGGTCCCTTCCGGAAATGGTTTCTCCGAAAATCGTGAACAGCGGAGAAATCAGCTTCATAATCCAGGCGATGGAGAGCAGGAGCAGGATGCGGGTCATCATGGCAAGTCCCAGTCCCAGGAGCCTGGCCTTGTTTCTGCTCTCTTGCGGCAGGCGACCCACCAGGATGGATATGAAGATGATATTGTCGATGCCGAGAACAATCTCCAACGCGGTCAGAGTCGCCAGGGCGATCCAGGCTTCGGGGCTGGCAATCCAGTCCATGGTCAACAATCCTCCCATTTAGGGTCGAGGGTTTCCTACCGGTCCACATTTTCCTCCAGCATGGAATCTTCGAACATCACGTGGCTTTTCAAAGGTCCCCAGGAGCCATCGGAGCGTTGGTCCTTGCCCACGTACATGGTGTACAGGCTTACCTTGCCGCCGTCCTTGGCGGCGATCTGGGCGGACACGCTTCGGGTGACGCGATACCGGACGGCGGTCTTGGTGGTGTCGGTATGTTCCAGGACCCGTTCTTCCTTCCAGTCCTCGCTGATCACCGTAGTGCGCAGTATCTTGGCACCCGGATGCTTTTCCTTCAGCGCCTTTTGCGCCCGTTCCTTGACGTCGTCGAGTTCCGAGCCGTCGAATTTGTCCGGGGTCATGAAAGTCCTGGCGACGCGTTTTTTTCTCAACTCGGCGTCTTGTTTCCGCAGATCTTCCAGTTGGGCTTTCATTTCGGGGATGCGCGAATCGTCCGGAGCGGCGGACTCGGCGGATGCGATCAGCCTTTCTATTTCGGGCAGTATGCTCTTGTGCAAGAGCTTGGGCTGGCTTTTGTCGTCGTCGGCCTCTTCTTCCTTTTGGAACCACTGCGCGGCGTTATCGAGCTTCTGCCGGGCTTGCTGGAAATGGCTTTGGCTCATGGACTGGTGGCTTTCCGCGAAGCTTTTCAGGGAGTAATCCATGTCTTTTTCCACCAGCTCCAGCTCCTGTGTTTTGCCGTCGGGAAATTCGGTGTTCCGGTACAGGTCGAACAATGCGGAGGCCTCGTCGTAGATGGCCTTTCGACGGGCGTTTTCCGCCGGATCCTCCACGGCTCCCGCGATCAGGTACTTGCTTTCGTCGTAGGCGGGATTGGCCTGGTTGGCAACGTAGGGTCTCAGCTTGGCCACCCACTCGTCGGACTGCGCCTGCTTGCGGGCTTCGGTCTGGGCGGCGGCCTCCTGGCCGGCGCTCACCCCGCTTTTAAATTGGGCCATTTTGGCCTCGAAATCCTTGATTTTCTGTTCCCTGGCGACAACTTCCGGATGATTCGGAGGGATCTGATCGCCGTAGCTTTCTTGAACATCGTCCATCATGTTTCGGGCTTGTTCGACAGTGGACTCCAGCTCCTTGACCCGCCATTCGTCGGAGGCGGCGGACTTTTTGTTCAACACGCGGTCGGCCCCCTTGATAATCTTATCGACTTGCCTGAGGCGATAGGTGACGCCGCCGGGCAGCTTGGCGTCCTGGGCTGCGGGTTTGGGCGCAGAGGTCGCAGCCGGTGCCGAAAGCGACGGAGCTGCCGAGGGAGACGGGGCCTCTGGTGCGGCTGGAGCGGCAACCTTGGGTGCGTCCTTCGGAGTGCGACGGTCCAAATCCCCGGCCTGCTTTGCATGCTTGCTCTCGAGGGTCTTCAGACGGGAATACCCCGGATCGGCGGCCTTGATCTGTTCGATTAGCTCGCCCGCCTTGTTCAACAGGTCCCTGGACTCCTCCATTTTGCCGTTGAACATGGCCCTCTGGGAATTCCTGATGGCCTTGTCGGCCTCCTTGTACAAGGCGTCGGAGTCTGCGGCAGAGACCTGTGCAATGAACGCGGGCAGTAGCGCTACCGCAAGAAATGCGAGCACGAAAAGTAAAAAAGCGGGTACGGTTTCGAACCCGGCCGACGAGTTGGTTTTTGATGCCATTTGTTCCCTCCTTTTTTGTGGTCATTTTTTCGGTGGATTACCGTCAAAAAAACGAGGCCGTCCCAAAAGGTTTCGCCTCCAAAAATCAAAAAAAAGGTCAAGGTTCCATTCAACCAAAAGAACTTTGAAATCAAAAGGATTCCGGGAAAACACGAAGCCCCTCGGTTTGGGCCGCTAAAAGCAAACGTCTATCGAAACAGGAAAATAGAATTGGTTCGGTCAATCTTTGTTGGACAATCAGGGCCGATGCCAAGTGGATGGCATCGGATCCTCTAAGAGGGTGCTTCGAGAGGATACTGGATACAATGTCAATAAATTCGTCATTGACTTGAATGCGCACCATACTTTCATAATCGTTCCGGAAATAGCGAAGCACTTCTTCAAAAGCGTCGTCTTCCATCGACGTCTCTCTCTTTTTTCGGTGAAAAGCGGCCATGCTCTCCGCAAATCCCACGATCGATATCAAAATCCAAGAAGCGGAATTCCATATTGAGATTACATCGTCTGTTCCAGGTTCCAGAAAATACTTTTTAACCAGCGCGCTCGTATCCAGGTAGAGAATCATCTTCGGTCCTCGACGACCATGTCGGAAACCGATTTTCCGGGGACTTCGCGGGGCATTCGGACATCCCTGTCAACATCTTTGCCGGGCATCGAGACGATTCCTTCAAGGATTAAAGGTTTGAGGGCTTCGTGGAAAGAAACCCTTGTCGGCTTTTCCGATATTATCCGGGCAAAAGGTTTTCCTCTTTCCGTGATAATAATTTCTTCCCCGTTTTTCACAGAGGCAAGATATCGACTCAGTGAATTTTTCAATTCTTTGATGCCAACGGTCTGCATAACACATCCTCCGAAGTGTCCACTTTGAAAGGATTGTAGCCATATAAGGACTTTTTGTCAAATGCAAGTCCCCCAGACAATCAACCCCGCCAAAAAAAGCGCCGCCATGGAAGGCGGCGCTACCGATTCTTGGCAATCCCGGCACCCGAAACCCGGATACCGAAGCCCTACATCATATCCTTGTCGCTTTCCTCGATGGCCCGGTCGATTTCGGCCTTCAGCTGGGGCGGGAGGTCCGGAATGTCGAGACTGAGGAAGCCCTGTACGATGGTGGAGACGGCCTCGTCCTCGCTCAGCCCCCGGGACATCAGGTACATGATCTCCTCCTGGGCGATCTTGCCCACGGCCGCTTCGTGGGACATTTCCACACCTTCGGAGTGGCCTTCGAGTTCGGGGATGGCGTGGATTCTGCCTCCGTTTAGAATCAGGCCCTTGCATTCCAGATGGGCCTTGACTCCGGGGACTTCGCCGATCAGGTGTCCCCTTGCCACGATGTCGCCGCCGTTGCTGATGGTCCTGGCGATGACCTCGGCACGGGTGCCGGGCTTTTTCAGAAACACCCGTCCGCCCACGTCGTACTCGCTGTCGGGCGCGCCCACGATGATGCTGTAGAACCGCGCCACCGAGTTGTCTCCCACCAGATGGGTGGTGGGATACATCTGCAGGGACTTGACCGGCTTCATGCAGATGTAGTTGTTCATGAAAAGGCCGCCCTCCTCCACCTGCCCGACGCTCCTGGGACGCACCTTCATGTCCTCGGCCCAGTTGTGGATCATGGTGAAGGACAGCTTGGCGTTTTTCTTGACGTAGAATTCGGAAACGCCGATATGGACGCCGCGCTTCAAGTGCGGCGAGGTGGCGCAGCCGGATATGATGTGCAGTTCGGAGTCTTCCTCCGCGATCACGATGTTGTGCACCAGCTGCTGATGGCCGTCCTTGTCGATGTACATGCAGGCCTGGATCGGATAGATGCTCTTTGCGCCTGGCAGGGCCCGGATCAGATAGCCGTCCTGAAGGTTCAGCTCGGCCGAAGCCGTGTACTTGTCGGTATCCGGTGAGGCCAGCTTCCAGTAGTAGTCCCAGATCCAGTCGTACTTTTCCAGGGCCTGCTTGATCGGGATCACCTCGATGCCTTCGTTCTTGCTCTTGCAGTGCACGACATTGGAGTCCTTCTGCAGGAAGGTCCCGCCGCGCTCCTTTTCGGTCAAATCGAGTCCCGACATGATCAGGCGTTCCTGTTCGGCCTTAGGAAGGCTTTGCAGGTCCTGCTCGGACATTGGACCGTGGGCGAGGTCGGAACGGTCGTATTCTTCTAAGTCGATATCAGGCCCGAGGGCAGCCGCCTTGGCGGTCGCCTTCTGCGCTATTTCCTTCAATTGTTCTCTATTACGCATCGTACACACTCCTTGTATCCCATGTTTCCTATGCATTTTAAGATTTCGCGGGGATTGGTCGTGCAACTGAGCACGCCGTCGTAGAGCACTTGCCCCTTGTCGGCCGTGATATAGTCGAGGATGTATCCCGTGTGGGTGATGATCAGGCCCATCTTGGTCCGGGCTTTCTTCTGCTCGATGATCGGCCTGGTATTCCCCGGATGGATCCTTTTCTCCAACAGATCGCCGATGCTGTTTCCCACCAGGGAAATGTTTTCCATATCGACCCCCGATTCGGGCTCGTCGAAAAGCATCAGATCCGCCTTCTGGGCCATGAGCTGCAAGAGTTCGGAGCGCTTGATTTCGCCGCCGGAGAACCCGGCGTTGACGTCGCGGTCGAGGAAATCTTCGAAATTCACGCGCCCTGCGAGGTCGTCCACATCGACCTCTTTTTCGCCAGCGCAAATGCCGACCATCTGGCGCGTCTTCAGGCCGTTTATCGTGGGCGGACGCTGGTACGACATGCCGATGCCGAGCTTGGCCCGTTCGTTGATCGGCATGTTTGTGATCTCTTCTCCCTTGAAGAACATCTTTCCGCCGATCACCTTGTACTGGGGATATCCCATGATGGTCATCAGAAGCGAGGTCTTGCCCGAACCGTTCGGCCCGAACAAAATGTGGGTCTCTCCCGGTTCGATTTGCAGATCGATATGCTTGAGGATGACCTTGCCTTCCAGTTCGACTTGTAAATCTTCTATCAACAGCATTTCACAACCCTCCTGTTCGAGGTATTCCATGTAAGAACGCAAACCCTGCGCCTTGCGTGCGAAAGGTTCGCCTTCGCGTTTTTTCCTGTACTAAATCGTTAGGCAATGCTAACCACGAACCCTCGCTTTGCAAGATTTCATGCGCAAAGGCACACAACGCCGTTGAATTGTCATCCGCAATCTGATACAAGAAACCTCTTGTTCAAAAGAGGACCCTGCGCGGGCGTCCCGGGCCGACCGAGCGCCCCTGCGACAGGCTCAAGAGAGAGACACGAAGTGTACCGACCCATCAACAAACTGTGCGCGTTTCACATATACGAAGGCTTGTGCGACGGTCTTTCGCACTTTTCCGGACCGAGCCGCGCCGCGCTGCTCTACGCCTCATGCCCCGACGACGCGATTCGGGTCTACGATCCGCAAAACCTTCTGGAAGGCCACGAACCCAAGCTCAAGGAACTGTACGTAGGTTCCAACGCGTGGAGATACGAGGGGGGGGATCCGGAAAGCCATATGACCGACGGCCAGCCCATTCCGGTCAAAGACCTCCAGCTCGCCGGGCTCATCTCCCGGGGCGGCAAATCCCTTAACATTTTTTACCAGATGTGGTTCACGGAACACCACCCGGACATGTGTTCCACCGGCCCCACGAAACGATGGCTGGAGCATGCGGTCTGGCTGCTCTCCCACGACGTGGCCTCCCGGGACTCCACATACCTGAACACGTCCGGCTACGTCTTGAGGGAATACGCCACCCACGCCGTACGCGATTACATCGTGGACGAACTGGACGTGAGACTGGGGATGGACATCCAGATTCGCATATATCCCATTCTGGACGCGGTGCTGGGAATATCCAGGACATGCGAGGAGGGGGTGTCTCCCACCGGAAAAATCGTGTTCGCCGAACCCAGGGCCATGGGCTATTTCGATTTTCTCGTGCGGTTTCTTCCATCGGAACAGCCCTACCTTACCAACCACAAGCACGTGGTCAAACTGCTGCTGGCCGTCAGAGACTCGCACAGAGTGCTTGTTTCAGACGGAAAAAGCATCATAGGGATCGGTTCGGAGAAAAGGCCCAAGAACTATCTGACCGCCGATTTTTGCGACGGGCAGGGCTTCTTCTGCATCGACGACGACCCGATTTGCAGTTTCTTCGACGGCTCTTTCCACTCGTCCACGAGAAAGACCAAGCTGGTGGAACTGGAGGAGGCCCTGCTGGAATCCCCCATGATTCGGCCCGCGGAAAAATTCGCGCTCTTCAACGCCGTCATGGACCTCGTGCATTGCGCCGGAGACAAGAAGCACGGATGCACACTTGTCATCGACCTCAACGATCCTCCCTTGAAGCTGTCCGGACAGAGTATCTCTCCGCCTCTGGATCTGACCGACCCGCAGCATTTCGACTTGACCCGTTCCCTTTCCATGCTCGACGGCGCCCTGCACATCAGCGCCGATCTGAAACTGCACGCGTTCGCCTGCATTCTCGACGGTCTTTCCATATTCAACGAGGACAGGGCGCGGGGCGCCAGGTTCAATTCCGCCTTGAGGTTCACGTCCCAGAACCACCATACCATCGTGGTTGTCGTTTCCGCAGACCGACCCGTTTCACTCATCCAGGAAGGCGTGGAGCTTACCGCCCATTGCGCCTGGAGACCGTTCTCCTCCCACGTGCCCTCCCCTCCGACAATCTTGGATTGGATCAATCGGTAAAAAGGCCATCTCTTTTTTCATCGCGAGCATCAGTTCAATTTTTTCCAATAATAAGGTATTTCCCCCATTAACAAATCCGACGGAAAAGGGTAAAAGTGCAACTTACGGCAAACCGCTTGGGCTGCTTTCGGCTATTGTCGTCCGAACGCGGGTGGTCTGCCGCCCAAGGCTGGATGAAAAAAAGCGAAAATCGGACCCGGACGAAAAATAAGGGGTTGAAATATTGGCGACGATATCCTAATATGCCGCGCATTCAAAATATGGGTTAGGGCCGTTAACGATTGAAAAGGTGTCACTCCAAGTTCCCTGTATGAAGGAAAACAAATTCAAGAAAGCATAGTGCAAGCAACTCGCATGTCGAGTTGCTTTTTTTTGGCGGCTTCCATGCAAGGTCTGAATTGCGTGTAAATTCAACGACTTAGCCAATGGAAACCATGTTTCATCTTTTGTTTGGTGCAAGGAGGTAGGTTTTATGGCAGAAGGCATTGTCAAATGGTTCAATGACAAGAAGGGTTTCGGCTTTATCGAGCAAGACGAGGGCGGGGATGTCTTCGTGCATCACACGGCCATCAACATGCAGGGTTTCAGGACCTTGAGCGAGGGGGAACGGGTGACTTTCGAGGTGGAGGACAACCATCGCGGCCCGGCCGCCAAAAACGTTTCCAGAGCTTGACGCCGACTTAGAACTGCGTTTCGAAGGCGCTTCGATTTCCGAAGCGCCTTTTTAACGCCTATTGAATCACTCTGGCGACGCCGCCCGGACGCCTCAGGACCTTGACGAAATCGCCCACCTGGAAAGGCTGGTCGGCGGCCTGCACGATGGACACGACCTCGCCGCTCCTCAGCTGCACCGTGATTTCCAGTCCGGCCTGCCTGGTGGCGGCCTCCTCCACGCCGCTTCCGCCCAAGGCGCCCAGCACCGCGCCGCCGGCCGTGGCGATGGTCCTGCCGCTTCCGCTGCCGATGGCGCTTCCCAGCGCGCCTCCCAAAATGCCGCCCGCTATGGTCCCCAGCCCCGACTTGGTGCCCTCGATCAGCACTTCACGGACCATGACCACCTCCCCTTCCTCGACCGTCTGCACTTTTTGCGCATCCTGTCTCGAATAGACATCTCCGGACATGCTCGAGGCGCACCCCAAGGCCGAAACAACCAGCAAGGCAGCCATCAGGCACCCCGCCGCCGTCTTCAATTCTTCTTTCATTTGATTCATCCCTTTCATTGCCGACTTGTTTGCATTCATGGACCTGATTTCCATTTCGGCCGTGCCCTCGCCGCTCGTTCCAACGCTTCGCGTTGGAATGCATACCAGGACGCTTCGCGTCTGCAACCCGTCGAGGCGCGGCCGAAACAAGATTCAACCCCGCATTCCCTGCAAGGCCCCCTCGTACTCGCCGTCCAAGGAGAGCCGAGCGAAAAATCTTCTTTCTTCTAATTTTGTACCTGCCGCATCCGACATGTCAAGCGGCAAGTGACGGAAAAAAAAGCGCCTGGAGATACCATGGTATTGCATTCCCCAAAGCAGGTGTATGCTTTTGTGCACGCGATTTTTCAAAAAGGATACGCCCGGAAGCGAAAAAAAGCCGCAACCGAAGGGGTCAAACCGGTCCCCATTGGTTTGCTCGGCAATGTGGAAAAAAAATTAAAAACGTCAAAAGACTTGTCGAATCAAGTTTTCCTCACGGTCGAACCCCATGGAAAAAACGAGTTGGCATCAAAATTGATATCCATATCTGGCAAGTTCGAAACGATCTTTCATAGTCGAAAAAAAACGGGGACCGGAAAACGAGAAGGGATGCGTTTTCTTGAAAAGAGCGCCGCGACCGACAGAGGAAAGCGGCGTGCGCAAGTGGGGAGATGGCAGGTCGGTGTTCGGGAGCGAATGCCTTCAGGACACCGGCCACCGCTTTCCGCTCCCCGCCTTTCCAGGCAGCCGGGCGACGCCTCGCCTTTTTCGCATGACAATCCGGCAGAAATATCGGTTCCGGAACAAATAATTCGAAAATTCCGCACCCCCTGAAAGCGGGACAGCCGGGCGGGGATTTCAACCCCCTAATTGAAATCCCCGCCCATTTTTTCCGGTCGGAGCATAGAAATCAAAGGATTTTTTCCCGTTGCCCGGCGGTGCCATCAATCGATCAACCCAAGTAAACAAAGGAGGTCGTCGTTATGATTCCAAAACATGCTTGGCCTGGAAAGAAGGTAGTTGGATTCGGTGTTTTCTTCATCCTGTTTTTTCTCTTCAACATCCTCTATTGTCTTTTCGCCAAATTCGGCGGAGGCGTCCAGCAGAAGGATCCGTGCAGGCAGGACTTGGCCTTTTCAAATTCCCGACCGTAGCACATAGCACATTCCCTGCACGTTTTTTTCATCCTCTTGGCGGATGACCGCCGGTACTTCGGCGACCACGTCGAAACCCGTTTCCAGGGCAAGCTTGCGGACGTATTCTTGCCCGTGGGCGAACCTTCCGGAAGCCCCCAGCCGGTATGAGTCGCCGTCGCAGTTTTCCGTCGAGAACGCGAAATAGCCGCCCTTTTCAAGACATCTTCCGACCCCTGAAAAAATTCGGGACAAGTCCCCCGCGTAAACGAATACGTCGGCGGCGACCGCCAAATCGTAACGGTCCCGGCATTCGTCGAGATACTCGTTGATCTCGGCGACTTCCAGCCGGTCGTAGATGTTCTTTCCTTCCGCCACGCGAACCATGTCTTTTGAGATGTCAACGCCGTCCAGGCGACGCGCCGAATCGCGAAAAACGTCCCCCGACAGTCCCGTGCCGCACCCCAAATCCAGCACGTTGGAAAAGGAAAGCGGTTTTCCCGCAGCGGATTCCAGCGTTTCCTTCAAGACTTCGGGCGTACGGTACCCGAGTTTTTCCACAAGGTGTCGGTCGAAGCGTTGCGAGTACTGGTCGAAGAGTTCCTTGACGTATTCCGGGGGCGCGCTTTCCGGCCCCTCCCCGGACAGAGCGGAAACCATATATTTGGCGGAATGGTTCGAGGGGTCCAGTTCGGCCGCCTTTTTCAGCGCGGCCAGGGCATGGTCCGGCCTTCCCATCTCTATCAGGGTGCTGCCCATGTTGTGGAAGGCGTCCGCGAAACCGGGGGAAAGGGCCGCCGCATGTTGAAAGGCCACCAGGGCGGCCTGCAATTTTCCAAGACCTTTCAGAGTGATTCCCAGGTTCTGGAACAGGTGGGGATTGTTCTGGTCCAGTTCCACGGCCCGGCGATAGGCTTCCTCGGCTTCCTCCGCCCTTCCGGCGGAGGCCAGGGCCACGCCCAGGTTGTTATATATTTCCGCGTGTCCGGGATCGATTTCCACCGCCTTTTGGTAGGCGCACAAAGCTTCCTCGAGCCTGCCCTCTCCCTTCAGGGCGATGCCCATGCCGTTGTAGGCGGAAGCGAAATCGGGCCGAAGCTCCGCCGCCCGCCTGAAATACCGAATGGCTTCCCCGGTCCTTTTCCGTGCGACAAGATAGTTGCCGAAATCGAGACAGGCCTCGGCTCGGTCGGGGGCCAGCTCGATGGAACGTTCGAAGGCCTCCGCAGCCTTTTGGCCCAGGCCCTGCGCCTCGTAGGCAGCGCCCAGGTTCTGATATGTCCGGGAATCGTTCGGATCCACCCCCAGGGCCTGTAGAAACGCAGCAGTGGCGCGGTCGAATATTTCCGCGGCGAAAAAGGCCTTGCCCAGGCGGTTGAACGTCTCCACCGAGACGCCGCACCGGTCGAGCGCTTCCTGGCAGACCTTTGCGGCGGAATCGGGTTCGGCCCGCTTCATGAGCAGAGACGCCAGATTGTAGTAGGCATCGAGATATTCGCCGTCCAGCTCGACAGCTTTTCTGAAGGCGCATTCCGCTTCGGAGGGAGCGCCCTGCTTGGCGAGGATTTTTCCCATGGTGTTATGGGTTTCGGGATTTTCGGGGTTGATGGCCAGTGCGGCCTGGAAGGCGTCCAGGGCGTCGTCGGTTTTCCCCTGCGCAATCAGCGCCAGCGCCAGGCTGACGTAGAAATAGTCCCTGTCCGGCGCGGCCTCGATGGCGCGTCCGATGGTCTTTTCCGCAAGGGAAGGCTGCGAGCGGGCGTAATGGACGCCACCCAAAAGGTACAGCGCGTCGGGATGGTCCGGATTCAAATCCAGCACTTTTTCGTAAAGCTCTCTGGCTTTGTCGGTCATGCCCGCCCGATGGGCCTGGACCGCTTCCTCCAACATGATATCGACCGACGTTTTTACATCCCGGCCGTTCTTTGCGTTTCTTTCGTCTGTTTCCAAAAGTCGCTCCCGTCTTGCCGGCCGCTTTGCGCGGCCATGATAAAAAAAAGCGAAAACAAAAAAAGGGCTTTTTCGCAAAAGCCCTTTTGGATTTTATCTAAAAGGATACGTCTTCGCAGCCGCGACTTTTGTCGCCACAGCCGCCTACAACATGTTCATGATTTTCCTGGCCACGGCCTGTACCTCGATGTCCGGGTCCATGACCATGGACATGATTTTCTTCTTGTATCCGAACAGCTTGTTTATCTCGGACTCGCCGATACGCTCCAGAGCGAGAAGCCGAATGCGGGCGTCTTCGTCTCGCAGGCACGTGATGTAGGCGTTCATGCACTGCCCCGGCCGGGTCACGGCGCGCAGGAGCACCAGGGCGTCGTACCGGAGATCCGGGTTTTCATGGCGCAGATACTCCTCGTAGATGCCGATGACTTCGTCTTGCTTGGAAGCCAGGTGCCAAAGATTGAAAAGAATGCAGCGTTTCTGCTCCACCGGTCCGTTTTCCAGGCGCTCCAGCAGCACGTTTAAAATCCGGTCGTCGCCCAGGTCCGTCAGCGAGTTCACCGCCGCCTGCATCACATCCAGGTCGGAGTCGTACAGAAGGGAAATCAAGGGGATGGCCGCGCGGAAATTGCCCTTCCACCCCAAGGCGCTGGCAGCGTACAGCCGCATTTCCGAATCCTCTTCCTCTAAATCTTTCAAGAGCCTATCCAAAAGCGGTTCCCGGTCTTCCTTTGTCAGAGACGGAAGGACCAGGCGCAACTGAATGGAGGCGATGTATCGAATCTCCTCGTTTTCTTCGGGGTCGGCCACGATTCGATAAAAGGGCCACGCGACCTCCGATTTGGCGATACTGCCCAGAAGAATGATGATTTGCTGCTTGCGTTCGTGATCGGCGTATCTCATGGCCTTGAGCAGCGACGGGACCGCCGTGTCGGGATCTTCCAGAAACCGCTCGGGGGATTCCACGTAATCGTCGATCCGGGAAAGCAGGCGCTCCTTGGGATTGAATTGGATGATTTTGTTGGACATTTTAAAAAAATTCGTTTTGTTCTTTTCATTAATAAACTATCTTTTTTCATCACACGATCCGGTTTTTTATATAACAAAACGAACGGAGTTCGCAACAGGAAAAAACGAACCCCTTGGATTTAAGGGTATCTTGCATGAGAATACGCTGGAAATTGTTGATCGTTTTATTGCTCGTATCGATGGTTCCCATGGCCGCCATGCGCGTAAACGGACAGCGGGCGCTGAGGGAGTTGGGAAACGAACTCGCCTCCCGTTCGGGTGCCGAACTGATCGAAAAGACCGAGTCGGCATTGCAACGTCTGGTGGAGGACCACGCCCGCATTCTGGAAAGAGAACGGGACTTGGTGGAAACGGCCCTGACGACCATCGCCTCGGAAATCCGGGAGAGACTCCTCGCGTGCGCAGTCGCGATGGAATCGAGCGACGTGGATTTCGACCCGTTTCAAAAGGCTCTCAAGGCAGCAGATGACGTGTCGGGAAATTCTGCGGCCGGAGAATGCGTCATGGAAACGCCTTCGGGAAGGACAGTCGTCCTGAATGTGGACTATGCCAGACAGAAATTTTCGAACGATTCCGACAAGGAGCAAGGAGGCATGCAAGCGGAATCAAGGGAGCGCCTGGCAGGCGCCATTCCGCTCTATCGATTCTTTTTCTTACGCCACCCGGAGCTTCTGTCATGGATATGGACTCGTCTGGAAAACGGTTTGGAAGCCGTCTATCCACATTACGAAACGGCGCACAGGCAGCATATGAGGCACAGGTATTGGAACACAGAGCCTGCCTCGGACTGGTACGAATCGGCGAAAAAAAGCGAAGGAATCGTCTGGTCCAAGCCCTCGCGGGACCCTGTCACCGGAAATTTCGTGTTTCAAGTATCCATGGCCCTGCGCGACCCAGAGGGAAAATTCATGGGTGCGGTGGCGGTCGCGGTGCCGGCGGCCGCCTTTCTCCATGAGAATGAACATATCAGAATGCTTTCCGACAACGTGACCTCCCTGATCGTCAGGGCGGACTCCTCCGCGGAATATCCGGTCCGAATCGTGGCGACCGAGGACGAAATGAACCGCAGGCGCATGCGGTGGTTTTCGGCCGAAGAGCGCCAGTGGCTGAAGACGGCGGACAAGCCAGGCTTGGCGGCCATTGCCGCAGACCTTTCCGAGCGCAGGTCCGGCGTCAGGGAACTCCTCTACGAGGGAGTGATGAATCTGGCCGCCTACCAGGTTTTCGACAAGCACGGCGACGCGCTCTTGCTGCTGATTCCGGAAAAGGACATCCTGGCCGACGCCGCAGCCATGGAAAGCTATGTCCGGGAACGCATCGACCATCAGATCTTTTTCACAGGCCTCGTTCTGGGCTCCATTGTTTTGCTGACCGTGATCGTGTCCGTTTTCATGTCCCGGTCTTTCACAAAACACATCTCAAGGATGGCCGATGCAGTGAAACGGGTGGCCTCCGGGGACTTTTCGGCACGAATCGCGTCGGAATCCAAAGACGAACTGGGAGAGTTGGCCAGGAAATTCGACGCCATGGTCCCGGCCCTGGAAGAACACGTGCAAATGAAGCAGGCCCTGGACCTGGCCATGGAAGTCCAGCAGAACCTTCTGCCCGGCTCGCCTCCCCAGCTGGAGGGGTTCGACATCGCGGCGCAAAGCCTGTATTGCAACGAAACGGGCGGGGATTTCTACGACTTTCTGGAGGTGCGGCGGGAAAAGAGCGCCATGACTGCCGCCGTCGTCGGCGACGTCACCGGCCACGGCGTTTCCGCAGCCCTGCTGATGGCCTCGTCCAGAGCCTACCTGAGGTCCCGCTCGGCCCTGCCGGGCGAAATGGGCGAAGTCGTATCCGACGTCAACGGACTTCTTATCAAAGACACCCTGGAAACCAGCCAGTTCGTCACTCTCTTCTGTCTGGAGATCGATTCCGAAAGAAAAAGCTTCCGCTGGGTCAGGGCCGGACACGACCCGGCCATTTCCTACATTCCGGAGACGGACCAATTTTGCCAGTTGAAAGGAGAAGGGCCGGCGCTGGGCGTTTTCGAGGGTTTCCAGTTCGAGGAATCCGAGGAAATTTCCTTCGCGCCCGGCCAGATCGTCCTTTTGGGGACCGACGGAATCTGGGAGACACGCAACCCTGACGGCGTAATGTTCGGAAAGCAGAACGTGGAGAATATCGTGAGGCATAACGCGGACAAGAGCGCGGGTGAAATTTCAAAGGCCATTCTTTCCGCCCTGTCCGACTTCAGGGGGAATCAAAGCCAAGAGGACGACGTAACTTTGATTCTGGTCAAATTCGGACCGTGAGACGACAGCAGTTCTCATTTTGGGTGTCTCCGGCGCTTTCAAGGCAACCAGACCATCCTGGTCTGGTTCGACGCGCCATGAAATGCCCCCTTTCCGTGGGCATACCAGACCAGGATGGTCTGGTTGCCTTGGTCGTTGCGACCTCTTCGGCATTGAATTGCCGTCAAAATTAGAATTGCTGCGTGAGACGACCATGGGGATGCAACGTCCGCGGCTTAGGCTTGCTGGATCTGGGGCACGTCTACTTCGCATCCGCAGAACCGGTCGTCCGGAACATGCGCGAAGCCATCGAGACGGGAAGACCGGCGGGAAAACGAAAGGTCCCCCAAGCCTCCGGGGACCATTTCGTGATCGATATCCGGTCTCGCGCCTTTTTTTGAGACAGACGTCGTGCGGTTCAGTTCAGCCATTTTAGGAATTTGGCCGATGAGACTGTAGTTCCATATCAAAATGTAATAAACCTGTATTTGCGAGACTGCGTTCAATCCAATCGAAAGCTTTCACTCAACAGGACCCCCCTAAGGCGCAGAACATGCGGCTGTTGGCGGACTCGCTCCGCAGCAGCGCGCTTTGGGACATTCTATCCTTCCAGCCAACTCTCGTCGTCGCTCCACGCGATCTTTTTCTCCCTCATATATTCCAGCGCCTCCTTTGCGAACCCGGAGACGGAAAAGACGAACCAGCCATATCGACCGACCGTTTCCGTCTCCAGCAGAAGACGCGTTTTTTCCAGTTTCGAATCGTCCAAGGGAGACCGCCACCCGGCTGGGAAAAAAGTATGTAAAGGAACTGCAACGCCATTTCAGCGACCGTACATTCCCGAAAGACTGCTTCTTCAATGGCACATCACAGACCTTTGCAACCTTCGCTGCGCCCACTGCTACCAGGACCAGTTCGGTCGAACATGCGATCTGCCTTCCCTTCCTTCAGTTTTTGAGATTTATAAAAACATACTGCGCGTTTTCAGGCGCAGTGCGTCTTTCCCTGTCAGGATCCATGTCTCCGTCACGGGCGGAGAGCCTTTCATGCACCGGCAACTCTTCTCCCTGCTGCGCCTTCTTTCTGAAAACGCAGGCCTGTTTTCTTTTCGATTCTGAAAAACGTCACTTTGATCGACCGGCAAGCGGCAATGAAATTGGCGGGGCTCAAACCGGCCTATGTGCAGGTGAGCCTGGAAGGAGACCGAGCCACTCACGACATGATCCGGGGCCAGGGATCTTTTGAAAAAGCCTGCGCCGGAATCCGACAGCTGGTCGAGCATAAGATTACAAGCAGCGTGGGGTGATGAAAATCTCCTGTTTTAAAAGGTTGTTCTTCCGCCGGGATTTGCTCCAGTTCCTATGTGCCGGGTTTCAGTGTTCGGTGTTCGGGAAAGCGCCGTGCCAATTCGAGCGAGCCAGGCGAAACAAAGGCGGCGCAATCCGAATTTATCGTGGCTGTGCGACCGCCGAACACCGAACACAAAAAAAAGCTGGAACAAATACAGGCAGAAAAATTATGCCCTAAAAGGTTGAATTTTCATCACCCCAGGCACTGCGTGAATAAAGATTTGTCGTAAGAAAAAAGACGAACCATCGCTTCTCCGCGATTACGGAGGTTTCATGCAAAAGTGAAACAATTCATCACCTCCTATCATTGTGGCGCCCCCTGTCTTGGTTGCTTCTACCGGAAGCAAAGCCTTCTGGTTACAGGCTGCAAAAAAAAACCTTCGCTTAAGCTTAGCACTCTGGACGCAAATTATCAGGCGGGCTAATTATAAGGTATGATGCTTTTTGTCAACGAAAGAATAACGGCTTTTCAATCGTGCCCCGTCAAGGCGGAAAGGGGACGAGTAAATTGCCGTCGGGTCGAAAAAGGTTCGCGGAAAGTCGGAAACAGCCTTGCAACATGGGAAACGGCCTGTTTCGGGCCACAGTTTTTAGTAGATTCCAAAGCTGGTTTTTTCGTAAAGGCAGGGATTCGGTCCCAACAGCACTATTGGGGTTTGGTTTTTACTTTGGCCGGTTTTCATCCAACGGCTTCGATCATCGCCTGGATTCCGGGTCTGCGAAAGCTCCGCCCGGAATGACGGTGCAGGTTGGCCAACGTTGGCCGACGGTACAACCAAAACCTCCTGTTGCGAAATCTGCCCGTTTACGAGGCGGCGCGGCCTTTTTCCTCGTCCAGGATTTTCCGCACCAGCTTGGCGAACTCCTTCATTTCCAAGGGCTTTCGCAGAAATTCTCTGACTCCCAGTTCCCCGGCCCTCTCCTTGTCCATCCGGCTGCTGAAACCGGTGCACAGAACGACGGGAATGCCGGGGCGCAATTCGGCGATTTGCACGACCAGTTCCTCGCCGGTCATGCCCGGCATGGCCATGTCGGTGACCACCAGATCGAAGGCTTCCGGGTCCTCCTTGAAAGCCTTCAGGGCGCGAACCGGATCGACATGGCCCACGATCCGGTAGCCGAGGCTTTCCAGCAGTATCCTGGCGATTTGCACCAGAGAAGCCTCGTCGTCGACGAACAGGATTCGTTCGGACCCCAAAGGCAAAGTCGAAAGCGGTTTCGGCTCTTCGACGACTTTCTTTTGGACGGCGGGCAGCAGTATGCGAAAGACGGTCCCCTGCCCGGGTTCGCTTTCCACCGCGATGGCGCCGCGATGCTGCTCCACGATGCCGTGGCTGATGGCAAGCCCCATGCCCGTGCCCTTGCCGACCTCCTTGGTAGTAAAATATGGCTCGAATATCCTGTCCATGACTTCCTTTTCCATTCCCGCGCCCGTGTCGGCGACCTCGATCGCCACGTAGCGTCCAGGCTGCATGGACGGATTCTCTTTGCCGGGCGCGGGGCCGCGGTTTTCCGCCGAAACGCGGATGGAAATTTTGCCGCCGCCCTCCGGCATCGCGTCGGCGGCGTTTCCGCACAGGTTGATCATCAGCTGGTGGATATGGGTGGCGTTGGCTTCGACCACCAGGTCCTTGTCCTCGATTTGCAGATCGATTTCGATGTTGGAAGGAATCGAGGAGCGCAGCAGTCGCACCGCCTCCTTGATCATGGGCGCCACCATGGCGGGCGCCTTGTTGTCTTCTACCTTTCTGCTGAAAGTCAAAAGCTGCGTAACCACGTCCCTGGCCCTTTCCGACGCCATCTGTATCGCCCGGAGGTTTTCCCGGAGAGTCCCGTCGGGTGGCGCGTCGAGCATGGCCAATTCCGCGTTGCCGATGACGATGCCCAGAATGTTGTTGAACTCGTGGGCGATGCCGCCCGCCAAAACGCCGACGGATTCCATCTTCTGGGCATGTTGCAGCCGGGCCTCCAGCTTCTTTCTCTCCGTAATGTCGATGCCGATGCCGATGCGGATGTCGTCGGCGACCACGTTCGACCATATGGACCGGACAAGGCCCCCGGACTTGGCGGTCACTTCGAACTCGCGCCATTCGGTCGATGCCTTTTGCATGTAGGCAGCAGCCTGTGCACGGACCTCCGGGTCGGGATAGCATTTTTCCATCAGGTCGATTTGCTCCAGGTCCTTGTTTTTCCAGCCCGTCTTTTTCTCGAATTCCCGGTTGAGCAAAGTGAAATTCATGGAGGGATCGTACAGCGTGATCAGAACGGGAATGCTGTCGATCACAGTTTGGAGAAGCTCTCTTTGTCTTTTCAGGTTCTTCTCCGCCTCCATGCGGTCGGTGATGTCCCGGGCGACGGCGTAAACAAGATCGTCCCTGCGGTAGGACCTCCACTCCAGCCAACGATAGGTCCCGTCGCAATGGCGATACCGGTTGGCGAAATTTTCGACCCGCCTGTTCTCGACAAGCGATTGCACCGCCGCCATCGTGGCGGCTACGTCGTCGGGGTGGACATACTCCATGAAAGGCTTTCCTTCCAGTTCCCGCAGTGGATATCCCAAGGCTCGATGCCATTCCTGGTTGAGTTTTCGGAAAACGCCGTCCGTGTCGGCGATGCATAAAAGATCCAAGCTGTGGGAGAAATAGCGGTCGAGTTCCTCGGACTTGGCGCGCAACAACTGCTCGGCCTTCCGCCTCTCGGCGATTTCGTCGGAAAGCCCTGTCACCGTGGCTTTCAACTGTCTGCCCATGCGTTCGAAAGAGCGCGTCAGCTCGGCGATCTCCCGAATCCAGAGCGAAGCTTCGAAGTCATAGTCCCAGTTGCCCTTCGCCATTTCCTTGGCGGCCTTGTTCAGCCTGTAGACGGGGGACGTGATCCACTTCGACAATACCGCCCCCAGAGCGCCCGCCAGAATCAGCGTGCACGCGATCAGCAAGATCGTAATCCTGCGACTGACGTATATATGCCCCAGAAAATCCGATTCGGGAATGGCGATCACAATGAGCCAGTCGAGCCCGTGTGGATCGTGAAAGGGCGAAACGTGCAGAAACTGCTTCTCTCCGTCCAAATCGAACTCGATATACTGCTTCGTAGAAATTCGGTCGTAGCCGCCGAATTTTCGCGTCAACTGCGACGCGGCTTCGCGCACAAGCGCGATGGAACTCTCCTCCAGACCGATGCGTTCGTGCCTGTCGCCGACCTTCGACTTTCGGAAAAGGGGGTCTCCGGTGGAAGTGGCGATGAGCAGGCCCGAGGGCTCCATGATGAAGCTGAGGCTGTTTTCGCTGACATCCATCGATTTCAAGAAGCTGTTCAAGTGGGAAAGAAAGATATCAACCGCCACCACTCCCAGAAGCTTCCGGCTGTCCTGGTAGACCGGGCGACTGGCGGATATGGCCAGGTCCTGGCCGGTGAAAAGGACGTAGGCGTCGCTCCAGAAGGCGCCTTTTTTCTCGACGGCCCCGGCGTACCAGGGTCGAGCGCGGCTGTCGAAGTCCGGCACGGTCACCAGCAGGCGGGTCCGATTCCCGGAATCGTCCACGGCGTACTTTTCGAAAGGCCCCTTGGCAAACCCCTCGGTGGCGATCACATAGCGCGTGCCGGCGGCGCCTTCCCGGCCGCTGTTGACAAGACCTCCGCGAGGGTTTCCGAAATAGACGCTCGTGACGGAATCGAATATGCCCACCTGCCGCCAGAAGAATTTTTCCATCGCGTCGGGGTCTTGGACATCGAGCATTCCACGCGAAAGGGCTGCGGCGTTGACCTCGTTGATCTGCCAGGGCGTCTGCAAAAAATCCCGCAGATGGTCTTCGATGCGGCGAGTCGCCTCTTGGCGCAGCTTTCCGGCAACGTCGTTGACCGCCTTCTGACCATTTCTGAAGGAAAGGTACGCCGCCAGGCAAGCCGTCAAAAAAATCAACGCGATAAACGGGGCGACCAGCACGACCTTGAGAGGGGGTTTCTTCGAAATGGAATCTGCGGAACTCATTGGCTTGGCACTCCTCTGGTTGTTGTCGATCTTGTCATGAAACTCGAACGCAAATGCCTGGACGATATCCCGCAGTTCGAAAGAACCGCAGTTCATCTCGGATTTGCGGACAGCCGCGAAGGTAACCAGAGCTTCCAGCTCTGGTCCCATATCGTGAATATGCCGCAGCTTGGAAGCTGTGGCATGCCAGACCAGGATGGTCTGGTTACCATCGACACGCCTTTTCCCACAAATCCGCGATGAGCCGGAACCGCTTGGCCCAAAACACCGAATCTGAAATACGGATTTTATGCCTATCCGCCCGAGAAAGCAAGACATGTGTTGAGCGGGTATGTCTTCATCGAAGTTTCATTGCCGGAAAAATTAAAAATAAATACTTGAAACGATCGAAAAAAAAATGTATGAGAAAGGACGCTTGCAACAATCGGATAAAACTCGGGCATGTTGTCATAGGGCCGATAACTCAAACGACTCGGGATTTCCATATACGGTATATGCCGATGAAATCTAAAGATGCGAAAACAAGAACTCGCAGGTCGAATCATTCCCCATGGGCTTTGGCTTGGTGTTTCGCCTGTGTTCTGCTCTTGCCGGCGGTCGTCCAGCCGACCGTCGAAGCGGGGGGCTTCCATGGCAAAAAGCTCGTATTCGGAGGAGACTTCGATTATCCTCCTTACGAATACCTCGACGAAAACGGCAAGCCCGCCGGGTACAATGTCGATTTGACAAGAGCCCTGGCCGAGGCTGCCGGGTTCGACATCGAAATACGCCTGGGTCCCTGGGCGCAGGTTCGACAAGACCTGGAACAAGGACGCATCGACGCGATCCAGGGCATGTTCTATTCCGTCGAAAGAGACACCGCATTCGACTTTTCCACGGCCCATACCATCGTCAACCACTCGGCCTTCGCGCGAAAAGGGGAACCGGCAGCCGAAGATTGGCGCGGTTTCGAAGGCAAGGAAATCGTAGTCATGCAGGGCGACATCATGCACGACTGGCTTCTGGAAAACGGGATCGACGCCAGGATAGTCGCCGTCGAAACGCAGGAGGAGGCGCTGGAGCGCCTGGCTGCGGGAAAACACGATCTGGCGCTCGTAGCCCAGCTCCCCGGACTCTATTGGATCCAGCGGCTCGGGCTGGAAAACCTGACCGCCGCCGGTCCCCCCATACTCTCCCCGAAATACTGCTATGCCGTGAGGCAAGGCCTCGGCTGCGAATTGATCGACGCCTTGGATCGCTGCCTGGCCGCGCTCTACCAGAGCGGACGCTACACGGAAATCTATCGGAAGTGGTTCGGCAGACTGGAAGACAAGAACCACATTCCGGCGATTTATCTTTACTTCTCGGTCGGCACGGTCCTGGTCCTTTTTCTAATGCTGATCGCTTCGCTGATCTGGTCCCACTCCATTCAGGAAAAAGTGAAGGAAAGAACGGAAGAACTGGCTTCGGAAATAGAACAGCGAAACGCGGCCTTGATAGACCTCGAAAAGAGCGAAACCAGGTTCCGTACCCTGGCGGAAACCGTTCCTCTCGCTATCGCCGAAGTCGATCTGGACGGCCGTCTCCTCTACTACAACCCCGCCTGCCGAACCATGTTCGGCTTTGCCCCGGAAAACAGCGGGGAGGAATTTTTCTGCAAGGGAATCAGGGACGAGAAGGAACTCAAGGAGCTTTTTTTCCACGTGATCGACCAGCAGCCCCGCCCCTGGACCTGGGTGGGCAAAACCGCCACCCGCGACGGAAGGACACTCGATCTGAGAGTGGACTGGGACTATCGGAGGGACCTTTCGGGCCAAGTGGTCGGCCTGGTCGCCGTGGCCTCGGACATCACCGAGCAGAACCTCATGGAAGAACAACTGAGGGAGGCCAAGAAAATGGAGGCGGTCGGGACCATCGCAGGGGGCGTCGCGCACGAATTCAACAACATTCTGACAGTGGTGCTGGGAAACGCTGAACTCGCCGGAGACGACATCCCCCGGAGCAATCCCGCCTCCGGGTTCCTCGACGAAATCCGCAGGATGTCCCTGCGAGGCAAAAAGGTCGTGAAGCAACTGCTGGACTACAGCCGAAAGAGCATGGAACACCCCAGGCCCGTCGATGCGGCAAAGATTGTAAAAGACACCATGATAGCAATCCATCGCGACTTTTCCAACGAAAACGTCCATTTCAGATTCGGGTCCTTCTGCGACGGCTGCGTCGTCCTGGCCAACGAATCCCAATTGCGGCAGGTCGCCGTCAATTTGTGCAGAAACGCCGTGGAAGCCTTGAACGGCAAAGGCGGAACGGTCGATATTCAAATGCGCGAAACCCGGCTGGAAACAAGCGACCCCGCGCTCGAAAACGGCATGCGGCAGGGAAAGTACATAGAGCTTCTGGTCGGGGACAATGGTTCCGGAATCCCCGAAGACAACATCGAGCGGGTGTTCGACCCCTTCTTCACCACCAAGCGCGTAGGGGACGGCCCGGGCCTGGGGCTTTCGGTCGTTCACGGGGTCGTCAAAAAGTACGGCGGGACCGTTCGTCTGAAAAGCGGGCTCGGGGAGGGCACCGAGGTCCGAGTTTATTTGCCCGCATTTGAAGAAGAGGACATGGAAAAACAACAGGACCTTTGGTTTGACGATGGTCTCGACGCTAAGGAAAAAACAGTGGCTTGACGCTTATTGGAATTGTCTCCGCGTGGATGTCATTCAACAGGGCGCGGTGAAAAATCCATACGTCAAAAAAAACATCGAGCGAGACAAGGTTGCGATATATGGAACATGATTCAAAAGCATACCTTTTCGATATCCAACAGGCCAGGCCTGGGATGATGAAAATCGTCCAATTTCGGAAGGTTTTTTCTGCCGGGATTTGTTCCCCCCTCGCGGCAATCTGCACGGGCTGGTTCGGAAGCGTAGGGTGGGTGGGTCGATACCCGGGTGTTGTCGCCAATTCAACTTCTCTTAGAACAGATGGCCCGACAATCTTGCACGGAGCCCAACCCACCATCTTTCGCGCCAATTCGTCGCTTCTTCGAACGAATGACACTGCGGCGGCACGGGAAATGGTGGGTTGGGCTTTGTACAAGCTCGAATGACACAGGCGTTAACAAGCTTTGAAGCAGCCCCGAACGCCAGGGGTTCAACCCACCCAACCTACGCTCCCGAACCAGGCCCCGTGATTGATCGTGCAGAATAAAACCCAGCGGAATTTTTGCGGCAAAACAGGGAACATTTTCATCACCCCAGGCCAGGCCTGCGAGGACACTGCTCCCCCCTTTTGATCATCATTAGCACTCGCCCTTTTTTCAACGACACTATCGCCTTATTCGCGGCGAATACGTTGCTAAGCCCTCTCGTGGACCCGAACGGAAGGTCTTCGTCGTCCAGAGAATATTCCAACCCCTCCAAGGTGACGCCTTCGGCCCGACCCGAAATGGG
This sequence comes from Desulfobacterales bacterium, assembly GCA_963674505.2. Taxonomy (GTDB): domain Bacteria; phylum Desulfobacterota; class Desulfobacteria; order Desulfobacterales; family SKZT01. Next base: position 837,581 of record CAXXIG010000001.1, on the reverse strand, counting down.
CATGATCGAAAGGCTGTCTCCAAGCTTCCCCGCCAGTTCCAAGGTCTCCGGACCTTTCATTCGCCTGATCTCGGTATTTCCGTCCGCAATTCTCACGTCGATGCCGTCGAGATAATCCGCCCCCAGCATCAGAACATTGATGAACGTCATGTCCCAGCGAGCGCCCAGCGCGCCCACCACGGTGATTTGACCGGCGCCTTTCTCCAAGGCGGCCTTCAGCGCCAGCTCCAAGTCGGTCTCGTCTTTTCTGACCGGACGCCTGACGATCTCCACGCCTTGGGCTTTCATCCGTTCCAGGTCGGCCTTTTCCACCGAATCCATGTCCCCCACCAGGATGTGGGGGACCGCGCCGAATTGCAGGCAAAGCGCAAGCCCGCCGTCGGCGGCGATCAAAAGATCGAAGGACGACAAATCCCCGAGCCCGGCCGGTCGTTTTTCCATGATCCCGTTTGCGAATATGAGCGTTTTCATTCCTTGTTTTCTTTGTTTTCCTTTGAAGCGGCCACGAGCGCCATGCAAGACGGATCGATCTTCAGGACAATCCTCTCTCCTTTTCTCGGCGGCGGCTTTGCGTTGGGAAGGTCGAAAACCAGCGTGGGCCCTCGGGATTCGGCGACTGTCACCCGGTAGGTCTGTCCCGTGAACACCCGTCTTGTCACCACGCCTTCGACGACCGGCGAACCGGCCGCTTGGCCTTCGTCGTCCAAAACGGCCGCCCCCTCCGGACGCAGGGCCAGCAGCATGGCGACATTGTCGTCTTTCTCAAAACCTCCCGGCGGGTGGAACGTCCCCAATTCGGTTTCCGCCCCGCCGTCGGGCAGGACCCTGGCCTGCAAAAGGTTCTGAAACCCCAGAAACCGCGCGACAAACTCGCTTTTCGGACGCATGTACAATTTTTCAGGCGAATCGATCTGTTCGATCCGTCCCCGGTTCATCACGGCGATCCGGTCGGATACGGCAAAGGCCTCGGACTGGTCGTGGGTGACGAATATCGCGGGCACATCCAGTCTTTTGAGTATCGTGCGGATTTCCGGAAGCAGCCTTTCCCTGAGATTGCGGTCCAATGCGCCGAGGGGTTCGTCGAGCATCAGCAGCCTCGGCCGCGGCGCCAGGCTCCTGGCCAACGCCACCCTCTGGCGTTCTCCGCCGGACAGCTCCGCCACGTTCCTTTCGGCCAAATCCGACATTCCCACCAGGGCCAGCATGTTTTCGGTCCGCCTGTGCACGAGGCCGGGGGCCAGTTCCTGCATCCGGGGCCCGAAGGCCACGTTTTCATAGACGCTCTTGTGGGGAAACAGGGCGAACTCCTGGAACATGAGTCCGAAATTTCTTTTGTGGGGCTGCTTGCAGGTAATGTCCTCGCCTTCGAAAAGGACCCGTCCCGAATCGGGCCGCGCCAGCCCGGCGATCAGGCGCAGCAGGGTGGTCTTGCCGCAGCCGGAAGGCCCCAGAAGGCACAGGATCCACCCTTGGGAAAGGGAAAAGCCGATGTCGGATACGGCAGCGGCGCCGTCGTAGCTTTTGCTCAAGTTCTCGACTCTCAGAAGGGACATGTCACACGTCGCTCCGCGCCCATTGCATTTTTTCCAGGACAAGAAACCCCGCCGCCGTGGTGACCATCAGAATCGTGCTCATGGCCATGGCCTGCCCGTAGTTCACCGGGCCGGGCCTCGACAGGAAACGGTATATGGCCAGAGGCATGGTGGGAGTGTCCGGACGGACCACGAAAACCGCCGCGCCGAACTCGCCCATGCTCACGGCGAACGCGAAAACCGCCCCGGCGGCCAGAGCGCGGCCCAGGATGGGCCAGTCCACGTTCCTCCAGACCATCCACGGCGACGCCCCCAGCATGGCGGCGGCTTCCCGCAAGCTTTCCGGAATGCTTCTCCAGGCGGGCAGGATGCTTCTCAGCACGAACGGAAACGCCACCATGGCGTGGGCGATGGCAGGCAGAAAGATTGACGCGCGAAGGTTCAAAGGAGGTTCGTCCAGCGCCACCACGAACCCGAACCCCAGGGTTACGGCCGACGTGGACAGAGGCAGCATGAAGAGCGGGTCCAGGAGCGCGCCCCTGTCCTTTTTGTCCCCGGCCAGGTAGGCGGCGGAAAAGCAGCCCAGCAGCAACGCCAGGACAGCGGTCCCTGCGGCGAAGCCCAGCGAGTTCAAAATGGCGCGAAAGGGCGGGACGAACAGGATGGAATCGGTCCGATTGGAAAACAGCGCGGCGTAGTAGGAGAAGGAAAGCCCGGTCTCGGTGGCGACGGAGCGGGCCACCAGGGCCGCCAGGGGCGCGCCCAGAAGAATCGCGAGAAACGCGAGGGTGGCCCGGATGGCCGTTTTTTCCCTTCTGCTTATCGCCCGCCGCAGCCCTTTTCCCGCGCCCATGGACGGCATGAGCGAAACGCCCGTCCTTCTTTCGAAATGGGCGTACACCGCCATGCACGCGAAGGTGAACAGGATCTGCACGATGGAAAGCGCCGCGGCCATGGGCAGGTTGAACAAATGCACCGCCTGGCGGTAGATCTCCACCTCCAGGGTGGCCAGGCGCGGTCCTCCCAGGATGAGGACCACACCGAAGCTGGTGAAGCAGAACACGAACACGAGCACGGACGCCGCCAGTATGGAGGGGGCGAGCAACGGGAGGACGACGGTGCGAAAAGTTTTGAATCCCGACGCCCCCAGCATGCGGGCCGCCTCGGACAGGTCCTCCGGCAGACGTTCCCAGAAGCCTCCTACGATGCGAAGCACCACCGTGTAGTTGTAGAACACGTGGGCCAGAAGGAAAAACCAGACGGTATGGTCGATTCGAATCGGCGCAGATTCCAGTCCGAAAACTCCCGTCAAAAAAGTGTTGACGATGCCGCCGCTTCCCAGCAGGGCCTTGAACGCCGCCGCCGTCACCACGGTGGGAAGCACGAACGGGACCGTGAGAAGGTTTTTCACCACATGCTTGCCTTTGAAATCGTACCGGGCGAACACGTGGGCGGCCGGAAGTGCCGCAGCCAGGGTGATGGCGGTGGAAAGCGCCGCCTGCCAGGCAGTAAACCACAATACCCTGCCGTAGTAAGGCGTGGATATCAGCTTCTCCAGCCTGCTCCACTCCCAGGCTCCTTGGGGAGAAAAGCTCAGCTTGAAAATGCTCAACAGCGGATAGAAATAGAAAATCCCCAGGAAGATCAGCGGGGGCGCCGCCAAAAGAAATCGATAGCGGCTGGTCAATGAAGCACCTCTGAGGTCCATGCCTCGATCCAGCTCTCCCTGCCCTTTTCGATGGCCGACGGAGTCAGGGCCACCGGGCTTTCGGCCATCTTCGCGAACCTGGAAAACACCTCGGGCAGCGGGGCGTTTAAATCGGCGGGAAAAACCCACATCTGCAAAGGGATGTCCTTCTGGAACTCGGGTCCCAGCATGAAGTCCACCAGCTTTTTGGCAAGCTCGGGATGTTTCGCGCCCTTTAGAATTCCCGCGAACTCGATCTGCCGAAAGACGCTTTTTTCCGCCAGAACGGCGGCCGTGGGAGACTCGGACAATTTCTTCTCGCTGAAGTGCACTTCGGCCGCCGGACTGCCGGCGTAGCTGACCACCACCGGCCTCGTGCCTCCCTTGGCCCGGCTGAACTGGCCGTAGTAGGCGTCGGACCAGCCGTCGGAAACGTACACGTCGTTTTTTCGAAGCTCGCTCCAGAAATCCAGGTACCCCGATTCGCCGAACGCCCCCACGGAGGCCAGCAGAAACGCGAGCCCCGGAGACGACGTGGCCGGGTTCTGGACGACCAGAAGGGACTTGAACTCCGGCCGGGTCAAATCGGACAGCGTCTTGGGCGGGGCCGTCTTTCTTTCTTGAAACCACGAGATGTCGTAGTTGAGGCATACGTCCCCGAAATCCACGGGCAGAAGCCGGTTTTCCGGGTCCAGCTTCAGGAAGTCGGGGATGTTCTTCAACACGGGCGACTCGTACGGCACGAAAATGCCCGCAGCCAGCGCACGGCTCATGAAGGTGTTGTCCACCCCGAAGAAAACGTCGGCCAATGGGTTGTTCTTCGACAGAATCGCCTGCGTCAGCGCGGCCCCGGCGTCGCCGCTCTTAAGAATTTTCAGCTCGACATTGTTGGCGCTTTCGAAAGCCTCCACAACCGTCCGACTCGCCGCGAAGCTGTCGTGGGTCATCAGAGTGACGGAGGCTTTTTCCCCCGCCGAAACTTGAGAGAAGGCCGCACAAAAAATCAGAACGGCCCATACAACCGTGTCCTTCATATAATGCCCCCTTTCCTTCCTTTCGCGCGATTAAGAATCGAAATTTTTTATCCTGTGCAGTTCAGATCGACGAATTAACAAAAAAAACTCGCTTGCTCCGGCAGCGCCGCCTTCCAGAGGAGTATCGGATTTGGAGCCCCCGTGATTCCAATCGATTAACACGTCTCGCTCTCGAGTTCAATCCCTTTTTGCCGCTCCCTGTGCGGCTATCGGATTTAAAAAAAGGCTCGAGGCTTGCGCGGGCGGCCCCGGTTTCCGGCGCGGGCGAGATTTTTTTCTCGCCGACGAAAATAGTTCGGGAAAAGCGTGCCTGCGCCGTGATACAGAGAAGAAGGATCAGTCCCTATGTGATTTTTTTACCAACGTTTTTACGAAAGGCGGCAACCATGCGAACCTGACCCCAAACCTTCCATTTGACGGGCTTTTTCGCGGCTGTTTCGGAAAGTTATTTTTGGGGCAAGCCCTGTTCCTATGGATTTTGAGCGCAGCCTATTGAATGTTTAGGGGAATAATTTGACGACTAATGGCTCTGAGAAAATCGGTGTTGAACAAGCGCTGCGGAAAACGAAAAAAGAATCCGCACCCCGGCTCGCAAAGACACAGAGGCAGGAAGGCTCGCAAGCTTCGGGGGCCGAAGAAGCGCAGGAAAAAGGAGACAGGTCCAAAAACGCGAAAATGGCGGCGGCAGTGGTCATGTACACCCTGAGGCGCGGCGCAGACGGGCTCTTGGAAGGACCGATAAACAAGAAGGTTTACGCCTCGTACGCGCCCAAGCGCCATGCGTTCGCCTACGCGCGAAGGGAGGCGGACAAACGCGGGATTTGTTTTTGAAAAAGAAGGAGGCCGGAAGCTTGCCGGCATATGGAACCGACGGCGCTGGAAGCCAACCGGTCCGGCCATTTGCTCATCCGGCCCAAGACTCTCGACACTGGCAGAATGTATCCGCTTTTCATCTTCATGCATGGCCTGGGAGGATGCCCAGGATGGGTTGTCGATGATTTTGGCGGTCTGATCGCCCGACAAGACTATTATGTCCTGATACCGGAAGCCCCTATGGCTTTCGGCGACGGGTTTTCGTGGTACAGACTGGCGAATACGGCTGTCTTTGAATCCGACGCCGAACGCGCGTCGGACCTGGTCGAGGGATTGGTAAAACAGCTCGTCGAAAATCACAAAATCGATCCCGCCAAAATATAATTGAGCTGTTTTTCGCAAGGCGGCCGGTCGAGCTTTTACATCGGAATGAAAAAACCGGGTCTGTTCCGCGCTATCATGCCCATCGGCGGCGTCTACATGGATGCGCTGCTGGACAAGCACATCGAAGAGGCCAAAACACTGAAAATCGATATTTTCCACGGCGACAAGGGCAATGTGAATTCGTTTTCCTCAATGAAGGCGGCATATCAGAAACTGCTTAAAATGGGGTTTGACGTTTCCCTGACAACCTATCCCCTGGGTCACACATACGACGCGACGGTGTTGAGCCGGATTTTAGCGAGAGTCAAATGAACGTAGGGTTGATTCGTTCCCACGCTCCTGAGTGGGAATGTCAGAAGGACGCTCCTGCGTCCCGTGTCAAAAAACCACGTTTCGAGCAGCCGTTCGCGAAAACACATTCCTGCGACAGAACGGTAAAAAGCAGGGAGCCTCGATCATCGCCTGGGTTCCGGGTCTCCGCCAGCTCCGCCCGGAATGACGGAGCTGGTTGGCAGGCGTTGAAGCCAGGCCCCCGCAAGCTCCTGCACAGAATCCTCGCTTATCGATTTCTACCGATACGCCCTTGAAACGATTCGCGACAAAGTATTCATTGACAAAAGACGATTTCATGTTTTAAAAAATCGTCTGATTTAAATTATTAGACTCGATGAAGTGTCTCGTTTGACCAGATATCTAAAATAGACAGGTGATGACGATGCAAATTTCCACAAAGCAAATGAAAGCATTCGCCCGGGCGGAAACAGACCTGTTCGAGAAAAGAATGATGGCATTATTGAACGACCGATTTCCCGAATCAAAGAAGATTCCCCGGGACGAGCTTCTGGAAGAAATTCATAATCAGATTGAGAAAGCACGCTCCTACAATTTCAGAATGGAGCCTCAAGTGGCGGATTATATCATTGCATCATGGCTGCTTGGCCCTGAATTCGACAACGAGTTCCCGGCGGCCAAGGCCATGCTGAACGACAGCAATTATACCGCCATTGAAAAATCCGACTGGCTTAAAGAGTGGACGCACGCCATGTTTGAAACTCTGGAAAAAGGGTTGAACTGATGGGCTTTGGAGATGCTTTTGCCGCAGCTTGGAAACAAGCGAAAGAAGGCGCGCGCCAGGCCGCTGGCGCCTTGGCGACCGGTGCTGCAAATGTAGGCAATTGGGTGGCGGACGAGGCATCCGAGGCGGCGCAATGGACCAAGGAAAAAGCCGAGCAGGCGGCTGAATGGACGGAAAAAAAAGCCAAGGAAACCGCCGAATGGGTCGAGAACAAATCAAACGAAGTAAAAGAATGGAGCAGGCAAAAATATAATCAGGCCAAGGATTGGACCAGGGAAAAAGCCGAACAGGCGGTCGATTGGGCAAAGGACAAGGCCGAAGACGCGGCAGAATATGCAAAGACCAAAGCCGACGATGTGAAAAAAGCCTATGAGGCAGCAAAGGATTATGTATTGCCCCAAAAAGTCGGTGAAACTACGGCCCATTGTCAAATCACCGGAGACAAGGACGACAAATTGATCGAAGTGGCGTTGAACAGCGACAATCCCGAAGCGAAAAAACTGGCGGATCAATTGAAAGAGCTGAATCATGTGGAGGAAATGGCTTGGCTTGCCAAGGATGTCTACAATATCGACAGCGCGGATGCCCCGCCAGGTTGGACAAAGGTAAGCGCCGATCCGGACAAACTCGCCGAATTGGGCCTGAAACCAGATGATTTTGCTCCCGAGCGTATCGGTTTCAAGTCCGCTCTTTACGAAAAGGACGGAAAATACGTGCTGTCCATTAAGGGCACGGAATCCAAGGAGGACTGGATCCACAACGGAATACAGGGCCTTGGGCTTGAGGACGAATATTACAAGCATTCCATCGAACTTGCAAAGAAATTGAAGAAGAAAAAGAAAATCGCGGATAATCTGGAAATTACCGGGCATTCGCTGGGCGGCGGTTTGGCGACAGCGGCCGGGGTCGCGACCGGCATGAAAACAACCGTGTTCAATCCTGCGGGAGTGCATCCAAACACCTTTAAGGACTACGATGTCGAAAACGCCGATATTGACGTTTATCAATTGGAGGGCGAGATATTGACGACTCTTCAGGAAAACAGAGAAGCCATCGTGCCGAGAATCACAACGACAGTCGGCTCTCTTGGCGGACCCAAGGGCGCAGGCGGCGGATACCTCTTGGGAAGAAAGTTGCTTAAAGACGGTGCGATGCCGGCGGCGACGGGCCATATCCATAAATTGCCGGCATCGGAAAAAGGCGTGCATCACCAATGGAAACTGGCGGAAAAATTGGGATACAACCCGGCCGAGGGCGTCGAAATGCATTCCATGGACAGCGTATTGCACAGTGTCCAAGACCGGCAATCCATGATAAGGCAAAATCTCAATGCGCTTTTACCTAAAAATTAATATTTTCTTGCTGCTCGCGTGGCTGACGGCGTCCACCGGATGCCTGGAAAGGAAAGGATTTTATATGAATGCGTCGGACGTATTTTCTGACAAGGATACTCTGAAAATCATCCAATTGGCCCGTAAAGGCAAACTGAGAGAACTCGTCGAACTCAGGAACAAGGGCGCGAATCTGGACAAAAAAGGCGACAGGGATGTGACCCCGCTGTTTTGGATGATGCTGAAGCAGGACCAAAGAGGATTTGCAACCCTTTTGCAAGCGGGCGCCAATCCCAACGTAAACCCCGTCCGCACCCAGGCGGCGACCGTTGTCGCCGCTGGAGCGCAAGATTCCTTCTACCTGGAAAAGTTGCTCCAAAACGGCGCCAATCCCAACATTGTCGCCTCCGGAGATCATACCCCGTTGATGAAAGCGGCATCTAACAAACGGTTCGAAAATATCGATCTTCTGCTGAAATACGGCGCCAACCTGGAACAACAGATCGACGACGGCACGACTGCCTTGCTATACGCCGGCATGATGGACGAATTCGAATCGGCCCTCTATCTTCTGAAAAAAGGCGCGGACTATCGCAAAATCGATAACGACGGCGCGTCCTTGGCCTACTATGCCCATGAATCCAACTTGAAAAAAGGCACCGACAAATACATTGCCAAGGAAAAGGTCATATCGTTTCTCGAAGAAAAAGGGGTTGAATTTCCTCCTGACAGATAAAAGGGTGTGCCGTTTTTTCTTCCATATATCGTATTCCGCTTTTTAGAAAGCAGCGAACGATTTGGCAAGACAATTACACCCACAATTCTGAAAGCTCGATTTCGATTTCATCGAACGGCGCAATGGAAACACGGTCGTTTTCGGCGAAAACGCCGATCAGTTTCCAGAAGCCGTCTTCCAGTTGAAATGCTTCCAAGGTTTTCACGCCGGGATCGATTAGCCACGCGCAAGAAACAAGAAACTTTGCATAAATCGGCATTTTCAAAATGAGTTCATTTGCCGTTTGGGTCATTGTCTCCTCGCTATGCTCGGGATGTTGTGCTTTGGCGATGAATTGGCCGCAATGTATGCACGGTTGCATTTAATAACGCCTATTTTACAAGGTTTTTTCGATTGCGTAAATGCTTTTGGCCGCAAAGCGGCAATTCTAATTCCGCACGATAAAGAATGGTGGCCGGATATGCCCGGAATAGGATTCTCGGATGGACGACAAAAATCGAAAAATTATCGGATAATAATGTTGAGATAACTTCAGAGTAATTTAAATTGGGAGAATGAAACTTGGTATGGAAGGACCTTGAAAAGAGCGCGGCAGGGCATTCGACCGGATACGGTCCCCGTCGCGTGTAAACCGGCAAGCGGAGGCTGCCATGAAATTGTTGATCGTGGAAGACGACAAAAAGATCGCCGGGTTCGTCACGACCGGCTTGAAGGAGGCCGGGTTCGTGGTGGATCACGCGGATAACGGCGACGACGGCCTTCATCTGGCCCTGGTGGAAACCTACGACGCCGCCATCGTGGACCTGATGCTGCCTGGAATCGACGGCCTGGCCATCATCAAGAAAATGAGGGACAAGGGGGTGAACACGCCCGTTTTGATCCTGAGTGCCAAGCGCTCCGTGGACGAGCGGGTCGAGGGGCTGATCGCCGGGGGCGACGACTACCTGACCAAGCCGTTCGCGTTCACGGAGCTTCTGGCCAGGGTCCACGCGCTGGTTCGACGGTCGTCCATGGCGACGCCGGCGAGGCGGCTGCAAGTAGCGGACCTGATACTCGATTCCTTTTCAAGAAAGGTCGAGCGGGCCGGCAAAAGCATCGACCTTCAGCCCCTGGAATTCTCCCTTCTCGAATACCTGATGAGAAACGCCGGCAGGGTCGTGTCCAAGACCATGATCATGGAAAACGTATGGGACTACAATTTCAACCCCGGAACCAACGTGGTGGAATCCCGGATTTGCTATCTTCGGGAAAAAGTGGACAAGAGCTTCGACCGAAAACTGATTCACACCGTCAGAGGAGTGGGATATGTTGTCAGGCAAGATGGCTGAGTGGAGAAATTCCCTTCTTTTCCGTCTGACCGTTCTGTACGCGACACTGTTGTCGGTGCTTGCGGCGGCGGGCTTCGCCGTTTTCTACCAGAGGGTCTATTCGTCGTTTTTAGAGAGGCTGGACCATGAATTGCTCGAAGAACTGCCCGTGTTCGCGACTCTTGCGTCGGAAAGAGGACGCGAGGCCATGGGCGATCAAATCATGGTGCTTGCACAAGGCGAGGATACCGACGAGGAGTTCTATCGGCTGCTCGATTTCCGGGGAAATACGCTCGCCGAAACAGACATGTCCCCGTGGCGGGGCGCTTCTCTGGAGAAACTGGCGGCCGAGGCCGTGGAGAAAGGCGCCGGACATGTGGCGGCCACTGTGGACAACGGCGACGGCGAAGGACGCACGCGGGTCCTGGCGGCGGTGCTGGGACCGTCGCTGGTGTTGCAATGGGGAGAGAAAATGGAGGAAGTCGAGGATTACCTGGACCAATTTCGCAATCTGCTCGCCATTTTGATCGCGGCCTTGGTCGTCATGGCCGCGCTGTCCGGCTGGTTTCTGGCCAGAAAGGCCGTCGCCGGCACAGAAGAGGTCGCCCGGACCGCCGAGGAAATCGCCAAGGGCGCCTACGACCGCCGCGTCGCAGTCCGGGGAAACATCCGGGAGATCGACAGACTGGCCGCGGCCTTCAATGCCATGCTGGACCATATCAAAACCTTGCTGGAATCCATCCGCCAGATCAACGACAACATCGCCCACGACTTGAGAAGCCCCCTGACCCGCATTCGCGGGGCCGTCGAAATGGCGCTGGTGAACAATGCGGGCATCGAAGAGTACGAGGAGATGGCCGCCGGGGTCATCGAGGAATGCGACGGCCTGGTCAACATGATCGAGACCATGCTCGAGATTACGGAGACCGAAGCCGGGGCCAGCCCCCCCAAAAGGGACAGCTTCGACCTTTCCGCCTTGGTCCGGCAGGCGGTGGAGCTTTTCCGGCCCGTGGCGGAAGAAAAGAACATCGAAGTCCGACCCGAAGTCCCGCCCGGGCTCACCTTTCGCGGAGACAAGAAGCGTATGCAGCGCATTGTCGCCAACCTGCTGGAAAACGCCGTGAAATACACCGGCAGAAACGGCGCCGTGTCCATATCCGCCGCCGAAGAAAGCGGACGGTTTTCGCTACGCTGCGCGGACACCGGCCCCGGAATCCCCCAAGCCGACCTGCCGCATATCTTCGAACGCTTCTACCGGTGCGACAAAAGCCGAGAAAAAAGTGGCGTGGGGCTAGGTCTCAGCCTGGTCAAGGCCTACGCCGAATCCATGGGCGGCAAGGTGAGCGTGGAAAGCGCGCCGGAAAAAGGCAGCGTGTTCACCCTGCGATTTTCATCCTGACACTCGATGATCAGGTTTTTTTCCGCTCAACAGCTTGAGATGCACGTCATTCCGGGCGTAGTTGAGCTTCGACCCGGAATCCAGGAAGTCTGCGGAAGCTCATGGATTCGAAGCTTTCGCGGGAATGACGGAAAAAACTCGACCTGTGCGGTTACTCTTCAAAACCCTAGCGCAAAGGCGCAAAGCTTCGTATCCGACAGTCTTAGCATGGGGTGAAGAAAAACATCCCATTTCGGGAGATTTTTTCTGCCGGGATTTGTTACACCTCGCGGCAATCTGCACAGGGCTGGTTCGGGAGCGTAGGGTGGGTGGGTAGATGTCCAGGCGTTGTCGCAAATCCAACTTCTCTTAAAATAGATAGCCTTACAATCTTGCACGGAGTCCAACCCACCATTTTTCGCGCCAATTCGTCGCTTCTTCGAACGAATGACACCGAGGCGGCTTGGGAAATGGTGGGTTGGGCTTCGTACAAGCTCGAAGGGCGCGGGCGTAAACAAGCTTTAAACCAGCCCCAAACACCAGCTCTTCAACCCACCCACTCTACGCTCCCGAACCAGGCCCCTCGACAGCTTGCGCGGAATAAAACCCGGCGCAATTGTAGCAGCAAAACAAAGAACATTTTCATCGCCCCAGATGGTAACCAGACCATCCTGGTCTGGCATGCCTTGGCTCCCGAGCAGTGGCATATTCGCAATACGGGGCCAGAGCTGGAAGCTCTGGCTTCCTGTTCCGCTCCCCGCAAAACCGAGATGAATCCAAAATTTATCGATATTACACCACGAAGCTCACGAAGAGCACGAAGATATTCTGGTTGTGACGGATTTGGGGGAGTGGCAATGCGTAGGTTGGGTTGAGCGGGTTTCATGTTGGGTTTCGCTTACTTCCCAACCATTTCGCGCGCCTTGTTTGTTTGTTTGTTTGTTTGTTTGATAGAATTCTGTAGCAAAACCCAACAATTGATGACGCTCAACCCAACCTACCTTCCACCCACCCACAAATCCGTTCTAACCAGAAATTATCAAAAGGTAACTTTCGGATAATCTTCCCGTTAGTTTCGGGATCTATATTCCTTTCCAGCCAAGGGCGATTGGCAAGCCACTTTGCAACGAGGGCGTTTTGGCCCTTTCACCGCAACACAGGAAGAGGAGGACAATCATGGAAAGAATGGGAAGAAAAAGAACCGTAAATTTGGGAAGAACGACTTTTTCCGCAGCGGCGACAGCTTTTCTCGCGGCAGTCGCGCTATCGCTTTTCGCAGGCGAAGTTTTTGCGCAGCAAGGTTCCTGCGATAGAGCTTCCCGGCTCGCCTGGCATGGCTGCCTGACCGATGCGACGGAAGACCTTTACATCGAACTGGGAAAATGCTTTACGCTTTCGGACCAGGAAGAGCGCAAAGAGTGCGAAAGGGATGTCTGGGAGGATTTTGACGAATCGAAGGAAATGTGCGGAGCGCGATTCGAGGCGCGACAGGAGGTTTGCGACATGCTCGGCGGCGTCACCTTGCAGCCGGACATTCATCCCTCCGATTTCATAGACCCGGAAACTGCGGAGGAGTCGGATTTGAACCCCTATTTTCCGCTGGTCCCCGGAAACGTCTGGGTATACGAAGGCATGACCGACGAGGACCTGGAGACCATCACGGTGACCGTCACGGACGAAATCAAGGAGATCGAGTACCCCGAGGATTCGGGCCTGATTTTCAAATGCCGGGTCGTGCGAGACGTCGTGACCATGGGTGACGAACTGGTGGAGGACACGGTGGACTGGTATGCGACGGACCGCGAGGCCAATCTCTGGTATTTCGGCGAGATCGCGAAAAACTACGAGGACGGCGAGCTGACGGACCTGGACGGTTCCTGGAAGGCGGGCCGGGACATGGCCGCGCCGGGAGTCGTCATTCCTTCCGCGCCTTTTCCAGGCGACGTCTACCGCCAGGAGTTTCTCCTCGGGGAAGCCGAGGACATGGCGAAGGTGGTCACGGTGGGGGATGTCTCGGTCAGCGTTCCCGCAGGCGACTTTTCCGATAACGTTCTCGAGACCGGGGAATGGACCCCGATAGAGCCGGACGTCCTGGAATACAAGTACTACGCCCCCGGCGCGGGCATGGTCCTGGAACTCAATCCGGAAACCGGCGAACGCGTGGAGCTGGTCGAAATGACTTCTTGCCAATGTCTTCCGTAACCCGGAGAGAAGATCCAGGGCAGAATCTGCGTCGCCGTGGAAGGCGGCGCTACCCGTCATAAACCAGCTCGGGGCGGACAAGACAATCACAAAAGGATGACTTTGCGCCGCCATGGAAGGCGGCGCTACCGCAACCTCGGATGCCGTTTTTCGGGACCAAATCTGCGCCGGCCCGGCCGGACCAGCCGGGCGGAATCGAGGACCGCCGCCAACGAGCTGATATGATGAAGCAAGGCCGCCGTCCAGGGTGCCAGGACCCCTGCGGTGGCCAATGCTATTCCCACCGTGTTGAAGCCGATGGCCCAGGCGTAGTTCTGCCGGGATTTGCTCCCCCTCGCGGCAATATACATGGGCTGGTTCGGAGCGTAGGGTGGGTGGGTCGATACCCGGGTGCTGTCGCCAATTCAACTTCTCTTGAAACAGATGGCCCGACAATCTTGCAAGGAGTCCAACCCACCATCTTTCGCGCCAATTCGTCGCTTCTTCGAACGAATGGCACTGCGGCGGCTCGGGAAATGTCGGGTTGGGCTTCGTACAAGCTCGAAGGGCACAGGCGTCAACAAGCTTTGAAGCAGCTCCGAACGCCAGGGGTACAACCTGGGGTGATGAAAATCCCCCGGAATGGCGGATAGTTTTTCAGCCGGGTTTTGTTCCTTTCCGGAGTGCCGGCTTTCGGTTTGCGTGGTTCGCCTGGACCTCGGATTTTCAAGCGGACCGTCATTCCGGCCGGAGCGCGCGCGGTTGTCGGAGGAACGGATTTTCGATCTCTCCCGCAGCCTTTTCGAGGATCGCCGTTTTTTGCAGGCAAGCGCGTGCGGAGAGCCGGAATCCAGGCTTTGGCGAGTTTTCGCAAACGGGGCGAAACGGAATGTTCGGGCCGCGAACTTTTGAAAAGCAGGGGTTCGTTTCCCGGCGCATCGGCGTTCTTGTCCCGTCAAGGTGCCGCATCCTGCGCTGCGGTTCGGAGATTTTCGCCGCCGTCCGCCGCCGCGCCGCCGGGACTTGAACGGAAGCCTGGATTCCGGCTCTCCGCGCGCGCTTTCAAGTGCGACGCCGCCGGATTTCAACGGACTCTCGCGCATGCGCGGAATGAGGCGCCCGAATCGGAAAACGCGCGCTCCGGCCGGAATGACGGGGCACGGGAATGCCGGAGTGAAAAAAAACGCTGGTTATAACGGATTTGGGGGGAGGCACTCGTTCCCAGGCTCTGCCTGGGAATGCATACCAGGAGGCTCCGCCTCGATTGCACCGAATTAGTTGGTTGCAACGCCGCCTTTTGCCTTCATGCAACCGGCCAGCCTGTTAGGATCGGGTGGCGGAGCCACAAGTCTCGCATTCCCAGGCGGAGCCTGGGAACGAGAACGTTTGAATTGCCATATGGATTTCTTGCTCCCCACAAATCCGTTATAACCAGAACATTTTCATAACCACAGATAGCCCGGGCTTGGTTTTAACATCGGCCACTTTCGAGAACTATCGTCCCGGCAGTCGTCATTCCGGGCGAAGCGGTATACAATCCGGTGTCGATAAAATAGCCGGATTTCGTCTTTTCCGGGAATTTCCCAACTGGAACATGTAGCGTAGACCCGGAATCCAGGTGGCCGAATTTAGAACCAAGCCCGATCGCCCCCCGCCCGAGGTGGCGCCGAAGGATGCGATGGGGCAGCCAGCCCCCATGTTTTTTGGGGAATCGCCCTGCCAGGGGCATCCCTCCCCGGCGGGAAAATATTTTTTTTCAAAAATGTTTTTCGCACAATTGGAATCGTAAATACCTGGGATTATTGAAAAAATTCGGAATCGCCTCGCAGATGGCGCCTTTTTGACTTCATTTTGTCGCTTTTTCTTTGCATTGTGTTATAGGGCATTTTCGTTTTTGCCGAAACCAATTTGCATCGACGCCGGTCCTGCAAATTGGGCTTTCTGCCAGCAGATGTGGAAAAAAGGGCTTGTTCCCGTCGAATCGCGACAATCGGGAAAGAATGCGAGGATAGAGGACAGAGGATAAAGGATAAAGGATAAAGGATAAAGGAAATCAAGGAGGAAAACGATGATCGGCACTTCGAGAAAAGGCAGGAGAATCACTATTTCATTGGCGTTGGCATCGGCGTTTTTCGCGTTGGCGGGGACTTCGTTCGGGGGAGATTTGACGCCCGCGTCGGAACCGGGAGTCACCAGCTCCTATCGGCTCGAGGACCTGTACGACAGACTCGACACGGGCGCGGCCGGCACCCCGAGTACGCAGACAGAGCCATCCGCCGCTCCTCCCCCGGAAGGCACCCAGCACACCATAGACGAAATCATGGGCGCAGCGCCCTCGGTGGACGACACAAACGGCGCGACAGCCTCCGACGTGGCCGACGGAAAGACCTTCTGGGGGCTGACGACCGGAGAGTGGGGTCCGCAAACAGGCACTGCGACAGGGGGCGGCGGATGCGTCCAGGCGCTGGTTCCCGCGACAGGGCAGACCACTTGCTACGACGCCAGCGGAAACACAATCGCCTGCTCCGGCACCGGCCAGGACGGCGATTTGCAAGAAGGCCTGGGGTGGCCCAATCCCCGGTTCACCGACAATACCGATGGCACCGTGACCGACAACTTGACCGGGCTGATCTGGCTCAAGAACGCCAATTGCTGGGGGCTGGTTGACTGGGAGACCGCCCTGTCGAACGCGAACGGCTTGGCGGACGGGCAGTGTGGATTGGGGGACGGGTCGGCCGCAGGAGATTGGCATCTTCCCAACAAGAACGAACTGTCGAGCTTGATCCATGGGGGCTATTACTATCCGGCTTTGCCCGACACGGCGGGTACCGGACAATGGACTTCGGACGATCCTTTCACGGGTGTCGTGTCGTCCGGCTACTGGTCGAGTACCAGCGACGCGAGCTACGCGTACTACGCCTGGGGCGTGACCCTGTACTACGGCTACTTGAACTGCGACGATAAGACGAATACGAACTGCGTATGGCCGGTTCGGGACGGACAATAGAAACTTCGGGGCTTTGATTCTTTGGACCCTTTGGCCGGCGCGCGGGGGCGGGGGCATGGGTGCTTGCGAAAGCTTTTTTGGGGGGGGGCGGATTTTTCCCTCTGGAAGCGCAGCCGCATGTTTTGTCGGGTTGTTGAAGGTCCGGGAGGGCTTGGTTCTTGTTTCGGCCATACCTCTGCGGAACGCGGACGCGAAGCGTCCTGGTATGCATTCCAACGCGAAGCGTTGGAACGAGGCGAACGAGGCGAACGAGGGCATGGCCGAAATAGAAACCAAGCCCGCCCGGGAATACGGGGTCTCGGCGGGATGCCGGCCTGTCGGGGCGGGACATGCGACGTCGATACGAGCCGCGTTTCAAATCCGGATGCGTGGAAAATGCGCGACCGGAAAGTCGTTATTGCGGAAAACCGCCGCGAATTCGGTTCGAGATTGTCCCTCCCCGTGATTTGTCTCGCGCCAAATGGGTTTGTTTTAACTTCGGCCGGCTTTTAACCCATGAGCCTCGATCATCGCCTGGATTCCGGGTCTCCGCAAGCTCCGCCCGGAATGACGGAGTTGGTTGGCCGACATTATAGCCAAAACCAAACCCCAAATGAGTATAGGATAATAAGGTAATAAAGTAATAAGGTAATAAGGTTATCCGAATATGATGCTCTGTGCTACTAAGGTTGAAAAGAAAGTCAATAAGGTTATCCGAATATGATGCTCGGTGCTACTAAGGTTGGAAAGAAAGTGAATAAGGTTTTCCGTTCCGCAGGACAAGCGCAATATGCGGGCCATGCCAACCGCAAAAAGCATACGGTCGCTCTTTCGGCGCCGCGCCGCAGAGCTACCGCCGGCTCGTTTCGAAGTCGGAAGGAACAAAAAAAACTTGTTTCCCTTCTTTTAAACCTTGGCCAATGCAATCCCCCATTGCCCCAACCCTATTGCCTTATTGAAAACGAAGCCTTTTCGATCGCATTCATGCAACACCGCAATCCGCACGCCCGTTTCGTATTCTCCGCCGCGAGTCGGCAACCGACCATATCGAAACGCGGCTGTTCGGCATACGAGAAATCCTTTGTTGATTCGGGGACGCATTTTTGTCCCTCCAACCAATTCGTCGCCCCAAGGAGTGAAAAATGAAGGTCTTAGCGAGTAAACTGTCGTCAGCCATTCTGATCTCTATTGTTTCCATCTCGATGTTCGTTCAGACGGTCGCGGCCGGCACGGTCGATCCCGACGCCGACGGCCACAAGTTCGCCTACGGCGAGAACGTTTCCTGGATCAACTTCGAGCCCGCGTACGGCGGCGGCGTAACGGTGACGGATTCGCAAGTCACCGGGTACGCGTACAACGACGCCGTCGGCTGGATCGACATGCGCCCGCCGAACCACGGCGGCGTGACCCACGACGGCAGCGGCAATCTCTCCGGATGGGCCTGGGGCGAAAACGTCGGCTGGATCAGCTTTTCCTGCGACAACACCGACAGCTGTGCCACGGTGGACTTCGGCGTGACGGTGGACCTCGACACCGGCGTGTTCTCCGGAAAAGCCTGGGGAAACAACATTGGTTGGGTCGATTTCGGGCACTCGTATGCGACGACCTACGGCGTCAAAACCTCGTACCCTAACCCGGTCCTGACCGTCGTCGTGCCCGAAAGCGCGACGGAGGGCGACGGCGCGCTCGCCGGGCAGGGGACCGTGAGCATCGATACCGCTCCTGAGACCGACGTTACAGTGAACCTGTCGTCCGACGACGTTTCCGAAGTCGTCGTGCCCGCGAACGTGACAATTCTTTCCGGAAACAATTCCGTCGATTTCGATATTACCGTGTTGGACGATTCCCTGCTGGACGGCACCCAAACCGCAACCGTCACGGCCTCCGCGACAGGATGCGTCGCCGGTTCGGACACGATGGAAATCCACGACGACGAAACCGCAGTGATGACAGTGACCCTTCCTGTTTCGGCGACGGAAGGAGACGGCGTCCTCGCCGGACAGGGAGTCGTCGATGTCGATACGACAGTCGATGACGACATTGTCGTGAACCTGGCGTCCGACGACGCCACGGAAGCGACAGTGCCCGCTTCCGTCACGATTGCCTCGGGCCAGAACTCCGCCGCGTTCGACATCGCGGTCGTGGACGACAGTGCGATAGACGGCACGCAAACGGCAACCGTCACCGCTTCGTACGGCAGTTGGACCTCGGGAAGCGATACCATCGATGTTCTGGACGACGAAACCCGCAATTTGTCCGTCGATGTGCCCGAAAGCGCCGCAGAGGGAGACGGGGTGCTCTCCGGCGCCGGAACGGTATCCATTTCCGGCACGTTCGCATCCGACCTGACGGTGAACCTGGCCTCCGACGACACGAGCGAGGCGACGACGCCCGCCACGGCGACCATTCCGACGGGCCAGACCTCTGTCAATTTCGACCTGACGATCATCGACGACGCGCTCGCCGACGGCACGCAATCCGCGACCATAACCGCTTCGGCTTCCGGCTGGACCTCGGGAACGGATACCATCGACGTGCTCAACGACGATGCCAGAAATGTATTGTTCGAAAAGCAGGAGGTCGGCGGGAAAATGTATAGCGGCTTCCAGTCCGTTTATTCTGCGGATTTGGACGGAGACGGGGACATGGATATTCTGGAGGCCGCTTACCAAACCGACAATGTCGCATGGTGGGAAAACATCAACGGCTCGGGCGGCAGTTGGACGGCGCATACAATCGACGACAATTTCGACGGCGCTTGGTCTGTGCATGCGGCGGACATCGACGGCGACGGGGATTTGGACGTCCTGGGCGCGGCTTACTACGCCCACGACATCGCATGGTGGGAGAACACCGACGGCACCGGCCTGAGCTGGTCGAAACATACGGTGGACGACTATTTTTATTATGCCGCATCGGTGTATGCCGCAGACGTGGACGGCGACGGGGACACGGACATCCTGGGCGCGGCTTATAATGCCGACGACATCGCATGGTGGGAGAACACCGACGGAGCCGGCACCAGTTGGTCCGAGCACACCGTGGACGGCGATTTCGACGGCGCATCTTCGGTGTATGCGACGGATATGGACGGCGACGGTGACACGGACATTTTAGGCGCGGCTTATGGTGCCGACGATATCGCATGGTGGGAGAATGTCGATGGGAACGGATACGGGTGGAGAAAGCACGATGTGGGTTCCGATTTCGACGGCGCTCGTTCCGTGTATGCCGCAGACGTGGACGGAGACGGTGACACGGACATCCTGGGCGCGGCTTATAATGCCGACGACATCGCATGGTGGGAAAACACCGACGGAACCGGTGCCAGTTGGTCCGAGCACACCGTGGCCGGCGATTTCGACGGCGCATATTCGGTGTTTGCGACGGACGTGGACGGCGACGGCGACACAGATATTCTGGGCGCCGCAAATAACGCCAGCAACATCGCATGGTGGGAGAATACCCAAGGCGACGGTGCCGTCTGGTCGGAGCACACCATCGACTATGTCAGCTGGGCCAGATCGGTATATGCGGAGGACCTGGACGGAGACGGGGACAAGGATGTCCTGGCAGCGTCATATGGCGGACACCCTGTTTCATTATGGGAAAACAGCAATGGCGATGGCACCAACTGGACGGAGCACACGGTGGACGAAAATTATTACGCCCTGTCGGTGTACGCATCGGACATAGACGGAGATGGAGACACGGACATCCTATCTGCCGCCGAAAATGCTGGCGCTATAACTTGGTGGGAAGACACCGACGGCACCGGCGCCAGTTGGACGGAGCATACCGTGGACGGCAACTTCAGCCGCGCAATGTCGGTGCATGCCGCAGACGTTGACGGAGACGGTGACACGGACATCCTCGGCGCGGCTTACAGTGCCGACGATATCGCGTGGTGGGAGAACGTTGACGGCGCCGGCGCCAGTTGGACGGAGCATACGGTGGACGGCGCTTTCGACGGCGCATGGTCTGTGCATGCTGCAGACGTTGACGGTGACGGTGACACGGACATCCTGGGCGCGGCTTACAATGCCGACGATATCGCGTGGTGGGAGAACGTTGACGGCACCGGCGCCAGTTGGACGAAGCATACGGTGGACGGCGATTTCGACGACGCATGGTCTGTGCATGCTGCGGACGTTGACGGAGACGGTGACACGGACATCCTGGGCGCGGCTTACAATGCCGACGATATCGCGTGGTGGGAGAACGTTGACGGCACCGGCACCAGTTGGACGGAGCATACGGTGGACGGCGATTTCGACGGCGCATCTTCCGTGCATGCTGCGGACGTTGACGGAGACGGTGACACGGACATCCTGGGCGCGGCTTACTATGCCTACGATATCGCGTGGTGGGAGAACGTTGACGGCACCGGCGCCAGCTGGACGGAGCATACCGTGGACGGCAGCTTTTATCGTGCCAGCTCGGTGTATTCCTCGGACCTGGACGGAGACGGCGACACGGACATCATCGGGACCTCCGATAATTACAGCGATATCGCATGGTGGAAAAACATAGACGGCACCGGCGCCAGCTGGGAAGAGCATACGTTGGATGGGAATTTTCATGGCGCATGGTCGGCATATGCGCGGGACATAGACGAAGACGGAGACGTTGACATCCTGGGCGCTGCCTACTACGACGGAATCGCCCTGTGGAAAAACATGGAAGGCGCGCTTGTCGTGTCGGTCCCCGGTTCGGCTGCGGAAGGCGACGGCGTGTTGGCGGCGCAAGGGACGGTCAGCGTGGATGAAGCGCCCGGTGTCGATCTCGCCGTCGATCTGTTCTCCAACGACTCTTCCGAAGCAACCGTGCCGGCGTCCGTTACTATCCTTGCCGGAAACCTTTCCGCCGAATTCGATTTGACAATCATCGACGATGCCTTGCTGGACGGTTCCAAAACCGTCACCGTCACCGCATCCTCCGCAAATCACATAGCTGGCTCGGACAACATTGCGGTTAACGACGACGAAACCGCCGTACTGACAGTGGACATTCCCGCTTCCGCTTCCGAAGGAGACGGGGTGCTCTCGGCACAGGGAACGGTAACGACGGACACGGTGGTCGATACGGATGTCGTTGTTTACCTGGTATCGGACGACGAAACCGAGGTCGTCGTTACCGAATTCCTGACCATACCTTCCGGTCAGACATCGGCGACTTTCGACCTTGAGATAATGGACGACAAAGTCTTCGACGGAATTCAAACCGCGACGGTCACGGCTTCGGTCGGGGGATGGACTTCGGGAAGCGAAGCTGTCCAGATCGACGACAACGAAACCTACGACCTGCTGGTGTCGATACCATCGACAGCCGCCGAAGAAGACGGAATTCTGACAAGCCAGGGGTTTGTTTGCATCCCCGGTGTTTTGGAATCGAACCTCCCGGTAGATCTGTCGTCGAACGACACTACCGAGGTGGAAGTGCCTTCCGCCGCGACGATATCGGCGGGCCAAACGTGCGCGGTTTTCGATCTGACAGTCATCGACGATCCCGACATGGACGGCGACCAGGCAGTCGAGATAAAGGCAACGGCCGCCGGATGGACGCAGGCGTCGGACACCATTTCCATAACCGACAACGATCCCGGCACACTTCAATTCAGCGCCTCGGATTACTCCGGGGAAGAGGGGGCCGATTATGCGACCATAACCGTGACAAGGACCCGAAGCAGCAGCGGCGCCATCTCGGTGGACTATGCCACGAGCGACGGAACGGCGACCTCTGGAGACGATTACACGGCAGTTTCCGGAACTCTCGCTTTCGGCGACGGGGAAACGACAAAATCGTTTGAAATACCCCTTATCGACGATTCCGAATTGGAAAATGACGAAACGGTGGATTTGACCCTGAGCAATCCGGGGGGCGGAGCGGTCCTCGGAAACCCGACTTCCGCGACCCTGACGATTCTCGCCAACGACTTCCCCGGCCCGCCGTATTCCCAGGACTTCTCCTCGGGCCTTCCCGCTTCCGGCGCGTGGCGCTACTACTCTTCTCTGGAGAACGGTCGGATTCAAGTCGTCAGCGGCAAAATGAGAATGGATTCTTCGACCTACGACCCCTATTGTCTCAACGAGGCAGTGCTGTCTTTGAACATGTCCAATTCCCAGAATGTCGAACTGACCTTTTTGCAGGCCGAATTCAATGACAGCAACCATTCCATTCCCGAAACGTTTTCCGGCCATACAAACGGAGACGGCGTCTCTGTCAGCAACGACGGTGCCACGTGGTACAGAATCCTCGACGCTTCGGACTTGGATACGGGTTCTTCCGGGCAAACATTCAATGTGGATTTGGATGCAAAGGTCGCGTCCATCCAGAGCAACTACGATCCGTCATTCGGGTATACGTCCCGATTCAAAATCAAGTTCCAGCAATACGATTATAATCCATATTCCAATGACGGCCGCGAATGGGACGACATTTCCGTCACCGGCGATTCCCTGTCTGTCCCGTTGACTCTCGAAATCCCCGAGACCGCCACCGAAGGAGACGGCGCGCTTTCAGACCAAGGGACCGTAAGCCTGCCGTCGGCTGCGGAAAGCGAACTGACCGTCAACCTGTCCTCGGACGACACCACGGAGGTGACCGTTCCAGCCACAGTGACGATTGCTTCGGGAAGCAGCACCGCCACGTTCGACTTGACCATCGTGGACGATTCGATTTTCGACGATACGCAAACCGTCACCGTAACCGCATCGGCCACAGGCTGCACATCGGCCACGGACACCATCCAGGTGGCCGACAACGAAAACAAGATACTGACCGTAACCGTCCCGGAGACAGCGACCGAAGGCGACGGGACGCTGGCGGACGGAGGATCTGCGAGCATTCCGGCCGTTCTCGGCGAAAACCTGACCGTCGATCTTTCCTCCGACGACACTTCGGAAGCCACGGTTCCGACCACGGTAACCATCACGGCAGGGCAGACTTCGGCCCCGTTCGACTTGACCATTGTCGACGATGCCGGAATAGACGGCCCAAAAACCGCCACGATCACCGCCTCGGCTTCGGGTTGGACGTCGGGAAGCGACGAAATAGAAGTTCTGGACGACGAGCCACTGCCGTACGTGAACTTCCAACAGGGTTCTTCCCAAGGCGACGAAAGTGAGACCTCAGTCGAAATCGCCGTAACGCTCTCTGCCGAATCGGAATTGACGGCGACGGTGGATTACGAGGTCACGGGAGGCACGGCGATAGGCGGAGGCGTGGATTACACGCTTTCGGCCGGGCAGTTGACGTTCCAGCCCGGAGAGACCGGCCAGGTCATTACCGCCGCGGTGATCGACGAAGACGTGGACGAAGACGACGAGTTTTTCACAGTTGCGCTTTCCAGTCCTTCCAACGCCCAATTGGGAGGGAGCGCGGAACATCAGTACACCATCGTAGACAACGACTATACGCCGGTTACATTGTCGGTCTGCCATTCGGGCTGCGATTTTTCCGGCATCCAGGCGGCCATCGACGCGGCCTTCGACGAGGACACGGTTTCGGTGGGCCCGGGCACGTACCTCGAAAACATCGATTTCAAGGGCAAGGCCATCACGGTGCAATCCACCCACGGGGCCAACAAGACGGTCATCGACGGCGGGTGCGCGGGAAGCGTCGTGCGGTTTGTCTCCGGAGAGACCTCCGCTTCCATACTGCACGGGTTCTCCATCGAAAACGGATGCGCCGAATTTGGCGCGGGAATTTATCTCGAGAACTCGTCTCCTTTGATTCGGCATTGCGATATTTCCAAAAATAACGCGACGGTCGGAGGCGGCGGCGTGTTCGCGACCGACAGTTCCTCGCCGCAAATCTACCGCTGCGACATCAACGACAATTACTCCGACGATTACGGCGCGGGGCTTGCCTGCGCGTCGGCAAGCGACCCGTCCGTGGAGCAGAGCACCATCGATTTCAACATCGCGGGAACCGACGGCGGCGGTGTCCATTCCAACGATTCTTCGCCCGAATTTTCGCGGACGGAAATCGTCGGCAACTCGGCCATGGGCGACGGCGGCGGGGCGAAGATCGACGGAAACAGTTCGCCATCGTTCGACCGATGCGTGGTTCGCGGCAATTCGGCGTTCGACAACGGCGGCGGGATCGCCGTCTCCGGGGGCGCTTCACCGTCTTTTGCCAACACCATGCTCGCCGGAAATTCCTCCCAGTACGAAGGCGGCTGCTTTTACCTGCTCGGGGAGGCTTCGTCGGTCGATGTTCTCAACTGCACCATCAGCGAAAACTCGGGAACGTTCGGCGGGGGCTTCTACATCGACGGAGCATCCGCTGCAATCCGCAACAGCATCCTGTGGAACGACGGCCGCGAGATCGACGCCAACGGAGGCGCGGCGACCGTGGCCTATTCCGACGTGGAAACGGATTCCGGCACATATCCGGGCGACGGCAACATCAACGCGGACCCGAAGTTCGTTTCGGTGGGAAGCGACTACCATCTGCGCGAGGGCTCGCCCTGCATCGGGACAGCGGACACCGTGGCCGCTCCGGCCTTGGACTTCGACGGGGAGGCGCGGCCGTTCGGCGACGACGCGGACATGGGGGCCGACGAATGGAACGAAGAGCTTCCCGCCGTGTATTTCACAGGATCTCCGACCAGCGGATACGCGCCGCTGTCCGTTTCCTTCACGGACCGGTCCTATTCCGAGAGCGGTATCGATTCCTGGCTCTGGGATTTCGGCGACGGCGGTTCCAGCGACGCGCAGCACCCGTCCCACGATTACGCGGAGCAGGGCGACTACGCCGTGAGCCTGACCGTGACGGACGCCGACGGCGACGCCGTCACCAACACGAGATACAACTATATCGAGGTCAAAGGCGCGCAACCCACGGCGGATTTCGACGCGAGTCCCAAAAGCGGGTATGCGCCCCTGGCGGTGTCGTTTCTCGACCAGACCTATTCCCCGGACGACATCGTATCCTGGAACTGGGACTTCGGCGACGGCGCTGCCAGCGACGAACCCAATCCCGATCACGATTACACGGACGAGGGCACATACACGGTGCGCCTGACCGTGACCGACGCGGACGGCGATTGCGATACCGAAACCAAGGTCGATCTGGTGTCCGTGATCGATACTTCGCCCAAAGCCGCATTCTATGGCACTCCCAGAATCGGAAACGCTCCGCTGACGGTGGAATTTTTCGACAGTTCCTCGTCCTATTATCCCATCGACACCTGGACTTGGGACTTCGGGGATTCTTCCGCCGGGTCCGACGAACAGAACCCGTCGCACGAATATACACAGGAGGGCTACTACGCGGTGACGCTCGCCGTGGCCTCGGAATCCGGCCAGGACACCGCCACGCGAGCCGATTATGTCCGGGTGATCTCCACTGCCAAGACCTACGAAGTATGCCCGGGCGGAAGCTGCGATTTCACGACAATCCAGGAGGCCATCGACGTTTCTGGCGACGGCGACACCATCCGGGTCCATGCGGAAACGTACTATGAAAACATTCGTTTCAATGGCAGGGCGGTGACGGTGACGTCCGTTGCGGGGGCGGCTGAAACGATCATCGACGGCCAATGCGCGGACAGCGTGGCGAGTTTCGTCGATGGCGAGGACGCCGGGTCGGTGCTCGACGGTTTCACGATTCGAAACGGCTGCGCCGCGTACGGCGGCGGCGTGCACTGCAACACCTCGTCCTCGCCCACGATTCGCAACTGCATCGTCGAAAACAATACGGCGACTTCGGGAGGGGGCGGCATCGCGGCCCTCTACAGCTCCAATCCCGCGATTCGTTCCACGGTCGTTAGGGGCAATTCGGCGGAGTTCGGCGGGGGAATCGGTTGTTATTATTCGTCGTCGCCCGACATCGACGACTCGGAAATCAAAAACAACCAGGCCGAGGAAAGCGGCGGCGGGCTTTACACGTACTATTCCTCGTCTCCGGCCCTGGATGGGACCACCGTAATGGAAAATGTCGCCCAAAAACGCGGCGGCGGGGTCTATGCCACATTGGGGACCATCCGTCTGACCGATTGCGATCTGCGGGGCAACGATGCGGACGACGGCGCAGGCGTCGCGTTTGCCGACGCGTCGTCTCCGATCCTGGAGCGTTGCGAGATTTCTGGCAACGCCGCGACCGGCGACGGCGGCGGCGCGCATGTTCTGGACACCTCCCTGCCGGAGTTCAGAAACTGCCTGATCGCGGGCAATTCCGCTGCGAACGACGGAGGCGCCTTGCATTTCGAGGACTGCTCCGCCCCGCTGATCGTCAACTGCACGGTCGCCGACAACGAGGCGGGAGGAAAAGGCGACGGGATTCGCGCCATCTCGGTGGAGCAATCCCTCGTCGTCCGCAATAGCATTCTCTTCGACGGCGGCGACGAGTTGAACCTGACGACATGCGATCCGGAAACGGTGGAATATTCCGACGTGCAGACGGACGCCGAACCTTATCCCGGAACGGGCAACATGGCCCTGGACCCGGTTTTCACCCTGCCTCCCGCCGATTATCGGCCGGGGGCGGGATCGCCGTGCAGGAACACCGGCACGGCCGTCGGAGCGCCCGGCGACGATCTGGAACGTAATGCCCGTCCCAGGGGCGCAGGGTACGACATGGGCTGCTACGAAGTGGAAAACCTGGCCCCGGACATTGCCCAGGCAGGTCCCTTGACGGTCCCGATGGACGAGGACGGAGATCCTGATGCCTGGAGCGCTCCTTCGCTTTCGGCTACCGACGGCGACGGCGACGTTCTCGCGTGGTCTCTGGCGTCTGCGGCTTCGCACGGGACCGCGACCGTCGATGGCGAAGGAAATTCCCCTTCCGTGTTCGACTACTCGCCGGACGACGATTTCAACGGCGAGGACAGCTTCGAAATACAGGTGTCCGACGGCCAGGGAGGACTCGATACGATTACGGTGAACGTGACCGTCGAGTCGGTAAACGATCCCCCGGCGATCGGAGGAGAACCGGACACGAGCGTCGATGCCTTTTGCGCATACGAGTTCGTCCCTGCCGCGTCCGACCCGGATATCGGGGACACGTTGACTTTCTCCATCCAAAACAAGCCTTCGTGGGCGGACTTCAACGTCCAAACCGGAGCGCTGACCGGTACTCCGACGAACAAAGACACGGGAACCTGCCAAGGCGTGACGATCGCGGCGAGCGACTCCGCAGGAGCGTCATGTTCCTTGCCTGCCTTCGATATTGAAGTAAATACGGTGGTGGTCGCGCCGGAAGTCGAAACGGTGGGGGCCGAACCGCTCCGCAGCACCAATGCCCTTCTGACGGGGACTGTCAACCCCAACGGCGACGCCGCCGCATATTATTTCGAATACTGGAGCGACCCGTCGGATATCGGACAGACCGCGACATCCGAGATGGCCTCGGCTGTAGACGCCGCCCATGTGGAGGCCACCGCATACGGCCTGTATCCCGAAGCGCAGTACACCTTCCGGATCGTGGCGCAAAACTCGATAGGAACGGCGAACGGCGAAGCGAAAACTTTCACCACGCCCGCGATCTCGACCGAGGAAACCGTTATATTTGTCGAGCCGGAAGGCGTTTGCGGCGACAACACGCCTTGCTTTTCCCGGATCGCGAAAGGAACCGGACACGCTGCGGATGGCGCCGTAGTCCGAATCGGGGCGGAAACGTATTTCGAAAAATTGGAAATCGGAAGGGGCGTCACGGTCGAATTGGGTTGGAATTGCGACTTTGACGGCAGCAGCGCGGCCGGCGCGGTCGTCTTGAAATAACGCTGCAAACAGCAATTCTAAATATGGGTGTCTCCGATGCCATTCTGTTGCGCCAAATGGGCTTGGTTCTGAATTCGGCCGCCTGGATTCCGGGTCTACGCTACATGTTCCAGTTAAGAAATTCACGGAAAAGACGGAACCCGGCTGTTTTATCGACACCCGGCGTACATACCGCTCCGCCCGGAATGACGAGTGCCGGGACGATAGTCCTTGAAAGTGGCCGATGTTAAAACCAAGCCCGTCAAAATGGACATATGTTCCGGAATGGTACAGGCCATTCCGGAATACGAATCCGATTTGGAGGGGGCGTGTACATTGAAAGACGCGTGTTCGAAACAGTGCTCGAACAAAAGACACGGGAACCTACCGTAACCTGCCATGTCGTTTTTCGAGACCAAATTTCCGCCTTCCCGGCCGGACCAGCCGGGCGGAATTGAGGACCACCCCAACAGAGCTGATATGATGGAGCAAGGCCGCCGTCCAAGGGGCCAGGACCCCTGCGGTGGCCAATGCGATTCCCGCCGTGTTGAAGCCGATGGCCCAGGCGTAGTTCTGCCGGATGATTCGGATCAGGCGCTTTCCCGTATCGACGATGGTCACAATGCTGGCCGCCTCTTCCCGAAGCACCACGATGTCGGCGGATCGGATGGCCAGGTCGGCTTTGGAGCATCCCATGGACACTCCCACGTCCGCGGCGGCCAGCGACAAGGCGTCGTTGATGCCGTCGCCCACCATGACGGTGGGGCCTTTTTTGCCGAGGTCTTCGACGATGGCTGTCTTGTCCTCGGGTTTCAATCCCCAATGGCATCCATCGGCGTCGATGAGATTTGCCACTCGACAGGCTTCGGACTTCTCGTTGTCGCCGGTGGCAAGTTCGACCCTTTGGATTCCCAAGTCATGAAGCGCAAGGCCTTGGGCTGCCTCTCGCATCCCGTCCCGAAGAACCACCGCGCCAGCGATATCTCCGTCGATACCGATCCAGACGGCCCTGCCTTGCAAGTTGGTGTTCGAAGGGGCGGCCATGCCCAGGGTTTTCAATGTTTCGGCAGAGCCCAAAACGACCTTCTTTCCGCCGATGACCGACTTGACACCGAAGCCGGGAAGGTATTCGGAGCCTTTCGCGGGCAAAGGACGGATTCCCTTTTCCGACGCGTAGGGCGGGTTGAAACCCTGGCGTTCAGGGCTGGTCCGAAGCTTGTTTACGCGCGCGCCCTCCGAGCCTGTAAGGAGCCAGCCCACCGTTTCCCGAGCTGCCGAGGTGGCATTCGTTCGAAGAAGCGACGAATTGGCGCGGAAAATGGTGGGTTGGACTCCGTGCAAGATTGTCGGGCCATCCATTTCAAGAGAAGTTGTATTGGCGACAACGCCTGGGGATCGACCCACCCACCCTACGATCCCGACCCAGCCCCGTGCGGATTGCCGCGAGGGGGAACAAATCCCGGCAGAAAAAAATTTTCCGAAATTGGATGATTTTCATTACCCCAGACCTGGGGTGATGAAAATGTTCCCTGTTTGGCCGCAGCAATTCCGCCGGGTTTTATTCCGCCAAGCTATCGCAGGGCCTGGTTCGGGAGCGTAGGGTGGGTGGGTTGAAATCCTGGCGTTCGGGGCTGGTTCGAAGCTTGTCAACGCCCGCGCCCTTCGAGCTTGTACGAAGCCCAACCCACCGTTTCCCGAGCTGCCGAGGTGGCATTCGTTCGAAGAAGCGACGAATTGGCGCGGAAAATGGTGGGTTGGACTCCGTGCAAGATTGTCGGGCCATCCATTTCAAGAGAAGTTGTATTGGCGACAACGCCTGGGGATCGACCCACCCACCCTACGATCCCGAACCAGCCCCGTGCGGATTGCCGCGAGGGGGAACAAATTCCGGCAGAAAAAAATCTTCCGAAATTGGATGATTTTCATTACCCCAGACCCGTCCAATCCCGATAGGTCCCTTTTTTTGTCTAAAAGCTCTCCTGTAGGCAACCCTGCGGCGCGGCTTCCATTTACTTCAGGTCCAAAGCCGTCTTGATGCGCTGGAGTTCTTCTTGCAGCCGGGCGTTTTGTTTGCTCAGCGTTTCATTTTGAGCCTCCAGCTGGGCCAGGCGCTGGGCAAGGCTCGGTTCCGCCGCCTGTCGCGGGTTTTCGCAGCCTTCGCAACCTTCGATAAGGACCAGCTGCTCGCCGGTGACGCCTTCGATCAGGCGCATGGCGCGCATCATGTCCACATTGACCTTGCCGTGTCGGTTTTCGGAATAGAAGGACCAGGCCAAGGGTTCGGAGGGCTTGCCGATCAGCGAGAAGTTGTGGGGAGACAGGACGGTGATGTTTCCGTCTTCGTCGCGCACCATCAGTTCCGATGTGGCAGTGCCGTCGCCGTCGATATAGTCTTCGGCGTAGAGCTGCACCATGTCGGCGGGCGAAGAGGATGGCGCACTCACATTGGCAAGGGCGACGACGCCGACAGTCCCCCAGAGATCCAGGTCGCCGTTGATGCTTACGTTGCCGTCAATGCCGACATCCCCGGCCGAGAATATGCCCCCGGCGCCCACATTGAGGCCGCCGGCGACATGCAGCTTGCCTTGGGCGATCACGTCGTTTCTGACCTGCAGGTTTCCCGCCTCCAGGGAATGGGCCATTAGAGAGGCGACTTCGGCGCCGGAGACGTCGATGATTTTCAGATCGTTGGAAGAGGAATCCACCACATAGGCGTAGCGTCCGGATACGTACAACGACTGCGGAGAATCCCCGACAGCCAGACTGCCTGCCAGGCTGAGCGCGGCGGGGTCGGAGACGTCGATCACTTTCAAATCATTGGCACTGGTATCGACCACATAAGCGTAGCGTCCGGCCACATATACCGATTTCGGACTGTCCCCGATGACGAGACTTCCTGCCAGGCTTGGCGCGCCGGGATCGGAGACGTCGATCACTTTCAAATCATTGGAGCTGGAATCGACCACATAGGCGTATCTGCCGGACACATAAACCGACTGCGGAAAGCTCCCGATCCCCAAACTTCCTGCCAGGCTGGGGGTGCCGGGATCTGACACATCGATCACTTTCAAATCTTTGGAAGCGGTATCCACCACATAGGCGTAGCGGCCGGAGACATACAACGATACCGGAGAATTTCCGATTCCCAAATTTCCGGCCGAGCTGAGCGCTCCGGGATCGGACACGTCGATGACCAGGAAAGAATTGAAAAAACTGTCCACCACGAAGGCGTAGCGGCCGGATACATGCACCGCGTTCGGATTGGACCCGCTTCCCACGCTGCCGGCCACGCTGGGTGCGCTGGGATCCGAAACGTCGATGACTTTCAAATCGTAGGAACCGGAGTCCACCACGTAGGCGTAGCGGCCGGAGACATACACCGATGTCGGATTGCCTCCGATCGACAAGCTGCCGACCAGCTCGGGCGCGCCGGGGGTTGACGCGTCGATTACTTTCAAGTCGTTGGAATCGGTGTCCACCACATACACGTAGCGGCCGGAAACGCACACCGATTGCGGAGAGCCTCCAATTCCCAGGCTTTCGACCAGTACCGGGTCCGCCGGCGTCTGGAGCAGGTTGCCGCCGTCGATATGCAGCGCTTCGTCGGGATATTCGGCGCCTATGCCGACGCGATTCTCGGAGGAATCCACGAACAGGGTGTGGTTGTCGATGTTCAGGTCTGCGTCGTTGGTGTCCATGTCCACGGAAGTGTCGGCGTCCAGGGTCAGGTAATCCATGAGTTGGGCGAAATCGATGGAATCGTCGGGGATCGACGAGGTGATGGTCAGGGTGTCGCCCGTGACGGAGGTGGAGACCCCGCCGCCGCCGACAATGTTCAGCGTATCGGTCTTGCTGTCGGCAGCGGTGCTGCCCGTGTTGCCGCTCACCGTGGAGAACAGGTTTTGCAGCTCGTTTGTAACGCTGCCGTCGGCCTCAGCCGCAGTGACGGTGAGAACGTCGCCGGCAATCGATGTGGATACGATTCCCGAGCCTTTGACCGTCAACGTATCGGCGGTGGAATTGGCCGAAGTACTGCCCGTGTCGCCGCTGAATGTGAAAAACAGGTTTTGCAGCTCGTTTGTGACGCTGCCGTCGGCCTCGGTCGCGGTGACGGTGAGAATGTCGCCGACAATCGAGGTGGATACGATTCCGGCACCTGCGATCATAAGGGTATCTGTGGAGGAATCCGCCGTGGTCTCGCCCGAGTCGCTCTGGATGGTTTCGAAACTGTTGGCCTTGGCGCTGCTGGCGTTCAGCTCTCCGGTGACTGTCAGGTCTCCGGTAATCACCGTGTTGCCGTCGATGCCGACGTCTCCGTCCGAAAAAATGCCCCCGGCGCCCACGTTGACGCCGCCTGCCACTTGCAGCTGGCCCTGGGCGACAATGTCGTTTCTCACCTGCAAGACGCCCGCCTCCAGGGAATGGGCAGTCAGCGAGACGACTTCTGCGCCGGAGACGTCGATGATTTTCAGATCGTCGGAATCGGAATCCGCCACGTAGGCGTAGCGACCGGAGACAACCACCGATCTCGGATCACCGCCGATGTTCACGCTGCCGACCAGGACGGGAGCGCCGGGGTTCGAAGCATCGATGATTTGCAATACATCGGTGCCGGAATCCGGTACATAAACGTAGCGGCCGGATACGTAAACCGACAGCGGAACATCCCCGACCCCCAGACTGCCGGCCAGGGCGGGAGCGCCGGGGTCCGACACGTCGATTATTTTCAAATCGTCGGAGCTGGTATCCACCACATAGGCGTATCGGCCGGATACGCAAACGGATTGCGGTGCTCCGCCGACGTTCACGCTGCCTGCCAGGGCGGGAGCGCCGGGGTCCGACACGTCGATTACCTTCAACTGGTCGGAGCCGGAATCCGCCACATAGGCGTAGCGGCCGGATACGCAAACCGACATGGGAACGCCCCCGATATCCAAGCTGCCCGCCAGAACCGGGACGGCGGGGTCCGATACGTCGATCACTTTCAGCTGGTTGGATTCAGCATCCGCCACATAGGCGTATTGGCCCGATACATAGACCGACCACAGAGACTCCCCGATATCCAGGCTGCCGACCAGGGCGGGGGTGTCGGGTGTTGACACGTCGATCACTTTCAGCATGTCCGAGCCGCTGTCCACCACATAGGCGTAGCGTCCGGACACATACACCGAGTTCGGATACGCGCCGATCGCCAAGCTGCCCACCAGGCTCGGAGCGCCCGGATTCGACGCATCGATCACTTTCAAGTCTCCGGAGTCCCAACTCACCACATAGGCATAGCGGCCGGAGACATAAACCGATCTCGGGTCCCCGCCGATTCCCAGGCTGGCGACTATGACCGGGTCCGCAGGCGTTTGCAGGAAATTGCCGCCGTCGATATGCAGCGCTTCTTCAGGGGCGTCGGTGCCCAGACCGACCCTGTTTTCAAAGGAATCCACGAACAGGGTCCGATTGTCGATATCCAGGTTCACGCCGTTGGTATCCATGTCCACGGCGGTGTCGGCGTCCATGGTCATGGCGTCCTTGAACTGGGCGAAATCGAGGAAATCGTCCGGGGGGGAGGAGCTGATGGTCAGGGTGTCGCCCGCGACGGAGGTGTAGATCGCGCCGTCGCCCACAATGTTCAGCGTGCCGGTCTGGCTGTCGGCTGTGACGCTGCCCGTGTCGCCGTTGACCGTGGAAAAGAGGTTTTGCAGTTCGTTCGTAGCGTCTCCGTCCTCCTCGGTTGCGCTGATGGTCAGAGCGTCGCCGACAACCGAGGTGGATACGATCCCGGAGCCTCTGATCGTCAGGGCGTCGGCGGTGGAATCCGCCGTGGCGATGCCCGTGTCGCCGGCGACTGTGGAGAAGAGGTTCTGCAGTTCGTTTGTAACGCTTCCGTCCGCCTCGGTCGCGGTTATGGTCAGGGTGTCTCCGGCAATCGAGGTGGAGACGATTCCGGCGCCGGTGACCGTAAGCGTATCGGTGGAAGAATCGGCGGTGGTCTCGCCCGCGTCGCTTTCGATCGTCTCGAAACTGTTGGCCTTGGCGATTCCGATGATCTCTCCGGAGACAGTCAGGTCGCCGTTGATCTGCGTATTTCCGTCCACGGTCAGGCCGCCTTCGGCCAGCACGCCGCTGCTATCCACCGAAAGCTGAGCCAACAGGACGGCATGGTCGGTCCCGGCGTCGCTGGCGGCGGCGGTCCGGTCGGTATTGTCCGCAGGGCCGTCTGCCGCATGCGCATCGGTCCAGGCCTGGCTCTGGCCGCAAAAAAACGGAAAAATGGTCAACCCAAAAAATATGAAACCGACAACGATGCGCTTTAAAGCCTCCATACATCCTCCTCTTAAGATGGGTTTGGGACAGATTCCAAAACGTTACCCCTTTATTGGTATTGTTTAAAAGGGCATGAAGGAAAAAATCACGACAGAAAACTTCTATGCGATGCATATAGCACGGAATGAGGATAAGAATCAAAGGTTTCTCGCTCGGACCCGCGGTCCGGGCCAGCTGTTTCAGGCATGGAGGGGAAGGGGTTTGGTTATAACGTCGGCCAACCAACACCGTCATTCCGGGCGAAGCTTGCGGAGACCCGGAATCCAGGTGGCCGAGGTTTAAAACCAAGCCCTTCCCTCTGAATCTGTCTATGGATAATGATTGGTTGAACAAACCCGCGTTCTTATCCTATAGTCTAACTCGATGATCAAGTTTTTTCCGTCATTCCCGCGAAAGCTTCGAATCCATGAGCTTCCGCAGACTACTTCGATTCCGGGTCGAAGTTCAGCTACGCCGGAATGACGTGCATCCCAAGCTGTCGGGCGGAAAAAACTTGATCATCGAGTCTAACCGTTTCTTTGGACGGGGTCGGTTTTGGAACGATCATGGCTTGGAGGAGTTCGGACGCGAAGTGTCCTGGTATGGATTCCCAAGCGAAGCGTGGCAACGAAGTAAACGAGGTAGGAACGTGAGAACGATGGAACGAAATATGCGGACGAACGACAGAATTGAAAAACAAGCCACTTTGCATCGGCCGAGAAAAACAAGTGCATTCGGGAAACTGGCGAAAATGAAAAAACAAAAGCTCGCTCTTCTCTTTTTCGTCGCGTTGCTTTCAAGTCATTGCACCCTTTCCGACGGCAACAAGACGGAAAACAATGTTTACTATGCGCAGGGTTTCCATATCCTCGAAGAAACAGAGCACGTAACTGTCATAACGGACTGTCTGGGGGTTCAAATTACGATCGTACACGACGAGAAGGGCTCGCATGACGCAGCCTCGTCCGATTATACGATCGGCGCGCCGGTCGCCAAGGTCATATCCACTTCGGCGCCGGCGGTATCGCTGATAAAATCCATCGAAAAGACAGACAGCCTGGCGGGGGTCAAGCTGCCTGCGAAATCCTGGCATATCGAGGAAGTCAGGGAAAGAATGAAGACGGGCGACATATCTCTGATCGGCAACGGGTCTCACGATTATGTCGATTACGAGCAGGTCCTGAAAATAAAACCCGACATTGTTTTCAACAATATCGAGTACCCGGCGAAATGGGCGGAAATTTTAAGGACGAGCGGAATAAAAACCGCGTCCGTTTGCACACATAAGGAAAACACTCTTTTGGGGCAGTTCGAATGGGTAAAGATGGTCGGCGCTTTCTATAGCGAGGGAATCAAGGCGGAATGTGTCTTCAACCGAAGAGCGGATCGCTACAATGGCATAAAAACGAGCATCGACCCAGACCAAGACGCGCCCAAAGTCTTGTGGGGCACTGTTTATTCTCACAGAGCGTCTGTTCCGGGAGGCGCGTCGTTCATTGCCAATGCCATCGAAGACGGCGGGGGGGAATATGTGTTGCGAAAGGAACTGGAAAATGCTCGTGGCGGATATCTCGCATGCGATCTGGAGATGTTCTACCAAAAAGGGGTGGATGCGGATGTGTTCTTCTTGTCCAACACAAAAGCTGGCGGAATTAAAACCATCGAAGACCTGGTAACGGTGAACGACATATTGAAAAACTTCAAGAGCGTTCAAACCGGGAACGTGTGGTGCTACAAGCCTTGGTTCTGGCAGTCTGTGGACAAGCCAGACGAAATATTCCGGGATATCGTGGCGATCTTGCACCCCGGAATGTTCGCGAGTCCGGAAATAAAGAATTTCGAAAGATTGGGAACGAAAACGGAATAAACGAAAGCGGGCTTGGTTTTGACTTCGGCCGGTTTTTATCCAACAGTTCCGATCATCGCTTGGATTCCGGGTCTAAAGCAAGCTCCGTCCGGAATGACGGTGTTGGTTGGCCGGCGTTATAACCAAACTCATGAAAGCTGTCTTGCGAAGCGCATTTCGTCCACTAAGAAACCGGGAAAGATCACGGGTGTCCCGGTAGCGCCGCCTTCCACGGCGGCGCGTTGTCCTTTCAGGCCTACTCCAGCCAAAGCTCTGCAAGGTCGATTTCGGCTTCCCTGAACGGTTCGGCTCTGGCTTTGTCGTTTTCGGCAAACGAATCGGTCAGCAGCCACCCTTCCGATGCCAGCGCGAAGACATCCATAGACTTTTCCATGGGATTGATCAGCCAGAGATGCTTGACGCCTTGCATGGCGTAGATCGGCATTTTTTTCGTCTTGTCCAGGCGAACGGTGCCGGGAGACAGGACTTCGAGTATCCAGTCGGGGACGACCTCGATCCAGTTCGTTTCCGGAAGTCCGGGAAAGCGTTCTTTTCGCCAGCCCGCGATATCGGGAACCAGGGTATGTCCTCCCAGCCGGATTTCCGGTTCGTCCAAGAGGATCCACCCCCCGGGCCCGTTGCGTCCGAACCTGTAAGGAGAGCCGATGATCACCCCCAAATCCGAGGAGACTTTCGCATGTTTCGGCGATGGCCTGGGGTGGACATGCAGTTCGCCGTCGATGATTTCGCCGATCATATTCTCGGGAATGTGGCACAAATCGTCGTAGGTCGCTTTCTTTTCCGCCGGTTCTCCCATAACGCTTTCCTCCAAGCGGGTTTCGTCGCGTCGTCGTCGAAGTCGGGCTACGCGTTTTTTTTTAGCAGCGAGTCGTCTCGGCTCGTCCGACCGCACTCCTCGAACGCGTTTCCGACCAATGGGGGCGTCCGGTTTCGGCCCCTTCGCAATGATGGAGGGCCCGTTTGTCAAGACAGCAACTCGCTTTTAGGCAGCGTAAGACAGGAACTCGCTTTTTGTCAACGAAAAAGCAACGAGCTTTTCAAAAGCTCCCCCCCGTCCGCCAGCGCCTTACATCGCTTTCTTTCCGGTATTCCGTCTAAGATAGAACATTGCGGATATCGATAGCAGAACGACGAGACCCGCCGCCCCGCCATCGGAGACGGCAGGGACTGCGACGGTGTCGCCCCCGGTCACGGCAAATGCGGTGGTCGCCAGAAAATTATCCACGACCTGTCCCCGGATTACGTTTGAGAAATAATCTTTCTCGTCATCGGCGCTCGCACTGGTTTTGTAGTGGGTGCGATAGTCGAAAAAATCCCAGTCGGAATGGTAGCCGGGATGGGCTGTGTCGTGCGCAAATGCGTAGTTGCTCGCCAGGGACGCGACCCTGTACGTTGTCGTCCCGCCTGCGGTGAATTCGTACCAGGCGTCGTCCACAGTCAATTGGGCCGGCGAAGGTGCGGAGGCGGCATAGGAAAAATTGTCGCCTTGGACCCAGGGCATGATATCGCAATACAATTCTTCCGGTCCGTCGGTGCTCCAGCCGGTGACTCGACGGAGGATCAACCTTTTTTTTCAAAGTCGATCTGTCGGCCGGAAAACATGGAATGCATGCCGAGAGGCCACATGTCCGGGTTTCGCCGAGCCGGGGCCGAAGCAAGGACCAACCCCGCCAGAAAAAAAATTGCCTTTCTCCGAAGTTTGGGCGTAGAATAAAAAATCAATCAGACGAATCGTGCTGAACTTTCCCCGCGAAAAATACGAGATAGCCGAAAACAAACCTTCAAATGCCGGCAATTGACCGCATCGCAAAGCTTGCTCGGGGCGAGAACCGTAGACTCTCCTGCCTGTTGCCACACCCTGCAAAGCACTCGAAGGCATAGTTTTACGGTCCAGGTCGGACCTAACCAAAAAAAGAAGGGAGGAGCAAATGAAACACAAGACAATCTTGGCGCTATGTTTATGCTTTTTGTTCACAGGGTCCGCCGACGCCCAATTGTTCCTGGGTGGCGAAGGAAAGGTGGGCATCAATACTTCCAGTCCGGAAGAGTCTTTTCATCTGGACGGAGGCAGTTTTTTGCAGACGCCGCAGGACCCGACATTTGTCGGCGTCATGGATATCGGCGGGCAAACGCAGAATATCGTCGTGGCCGGAACATACGCCTATGCGGTCGATTATACCAACGACGAGCTGAAAGTGATCGACGTGTCGAACCCGGTTGCGCCCGAAATAGTCGGCAGCGTCCCTGTCGGGCATCAGCCGCGACGGGTTGCGGTGTCTGGCCGATACGCATATGTAGTCAATTCCGGGGATCGCGAACTAGAAGTAATAGATATTTCAGATCCGAGTGCTCCCGACGTCGTCTGCAGTGTGGGAATGGGAACGTCGCCCAAGCTGATTGTCGTATCCGGTCCTTACGCCTATGTGGTAGATTCGGGTGCATTGAAAGTGGTGGTTATATCGGATCCGGCCAAGCCCGTCGTAGTAGGCTACATGTCGCTGGGGGGGGTGTCGGCCACGGCACTCTGCGTATCCGGCCTGTACGCTTATATTTCGGAAGTGACCAACGCGAATTTGATGGTGATCGACGTATCGGACCCGACTGCCCCCGCCCCGGTCGGCAGTCTGGAAGTCGGGATCAAGCCGAAATCGCTGTTTGTATCCGGTCGCTATGCATATGTAATCGATTTCGAAACCGAAGATCTGACAGTGATCGACGTGTCGAACCCGGCGGCGCCTGCCCAAGTCGGTGGCGTGGCGATCGGGACTTCGCCGGAATCGGTGTTCGTATCCGGCCGCTACGCCTATGTAACCGACGCTGGTTCCGATGATTTAAAGGTGATTGACGTATCGGATCCGAGCCAGCCTGTCCTCGTCGGCAGCCTGTATATCGGAGGAGGATCGATGTCGGTGCCATCGGCATTGTTCATATCCGGCCGATATGCCTATGTGGGGGATAGCTATACCTTTGAGTTGAAAGTGATCGATGTCTCCGGGGCCGAGGTCACCGCCCTCGCGGCACATTCGCTGGAAGCCGGAAGTCTGCAAGTGCTTGGGGACGTGTTTGCCCAAGGCGGTCTTAAAGTCTTAAACGGGATCAACGCGGGACAAGGAGGGTTTCACTCGGATGGCCCCGTAAGTTTGCAACAGGCCCTGCACACACGAGACGACAAAGTGGGCATCGGAACGTCAGATCCGCAATACCGTTTGCATGTTCACAAGGGTTCCAGTGACTATTCATACTTATCATTTACAAATTCGACAACCGGCAGCGGCCATACGGACGGGGTCCTGGTCGGAATCGACCCGAGTGAAAACTTCAGAATCCATACATATGAAAACAACAACATACGATTTTACATCGATGACGATCACAAGATGACCATCGATCCCGACGGAGACGTTGGAATCGGCCAGACAACCCCGGTCTACGATCTCGAAATCGTCCGGGGTTCGACTTTTTCTAAAATCAATGCCGGCGACGCGCAGTTTACGACAAGCTCTTCGAGAAGCTGCAAGGAAAATATCCGCCCCCTCGACAAAGAGGATATCTTGGAAAAAATGGCGGACATCCCCGTCAATTGTTTCGATTTCAAGCCGAGCCATTGCGCCGACGGCGAAAACTGCAAAGACCGCATGGGCCTGATCGCGGAGGATTTTCACGCCATCTTTCAAAGGGGCTCCGAAAAGGAAATCAACGGACAGGAGGTCCAGATGGCCCTCTGGATGGCTGTGAGGCAGCTGTACGCTCGAAACAAGGCGCTGAGCCAAAAGGTCGAGGAACTAGAAAACCTGGTGAAAACCTCCGTGTCCCGATAATGGCCAAAATCGGGGCACGAACGATTCCACGTCTTAGACCTTCTTCCGCACGAATTCCGGATGAAAACCGGCCGAAGGGGTTGGTTCGAACTTCGGCCATCCCCACTCCGTCTCGTTCCCGCGCTTCGCGTGGGAATGCATACCAGGACGCTTCGCGTCCGAGTTCTGCCAAGGCATGGCCGATGTTAGAACCAACCCCCCGGCCGAAATTAAAACCAAGCCTCGCCTTTGTATCGGTCGCGCCAATACGCCATGCGATCATGCATCGTTTTTAACGATTTGACCTGCTTTCAAGAGTTGTGTAAATAAGACAACTTTATGGGTTTATGCTCGTAATACGGCGCTGTTCGAAAAGGCGACGCCGGAAAGTCGATCGCAAACGACGGATGCCGGCATGGCATAAAAGGCGATTGTCGTGTCCGTTCTATGATCAAGTTTCCTTTGGGACCGTCAGGAAGGAGGATCGTGTTGATGCAAGGGAGGAACATTTTTGCGACGCGGTGGGGCATCATCGGAGTCGGGGCTTTAATCGGGATTTTGGCGCCAGTGCTGCAAAAGCTGGGCAATCCCGGCAACATGGGCATTTGCGTGGCCTGTTTCGAGCGGGACATCGCCGGTGCGGTAGGACTTCACCGTGCCGGGGTGGTGCAATTCGTCCGGCCGGAGATCATCGGTTTTGTGATCGGTTCGATGATCGCGGCCTATTTGTTCAAGGAGTATCGCCCTCGGGTGGGTTCGGCCCCCATTGTCCGGTTCGTTCTGGGGGCTTTCGCCATGATCGGCGCCTTGGTGTTCTTGGGGTGCCCCTGGCGGGCTGTCTTGCGTCTGGCGGGCGGCGACGGCAACGCCATTCTGGGGTTGCTGGGGCTGACCTTCGGCATCTGGATCGGCACCCTTTTTTTGAAAAACGGATACAACCTGGGCCGCACCCAGGCAACCCATGCCGCAGTCGGCTGGATGCTGTCTTTGCTCATGGCGGGCTTGCTGGCGCTGCTGCTGATCTACCCGCAGGTCGATGGCGAGGCCCAGAGCGGGGTTTTGTTCTACAGCCTCAAAGGTCCCGGCGCCATGCATGCTCCGATCATTCTGTCGCTGGTGGTGGGGCTCGGCATCGGGTTTCTGGCCCAGCGGAGCCGGTTTTGCACCATGGGGGCCATTCGGGACGCGGTTTTGTTCGGCCAGACCCACTTGCTCGGCGGCTTTGTCAGCCTTACCGTGGCGGCGTTTTTGACCAATCTTGCTCTATCGCAGTTCAACGCGGGGTTTGCGGGACAGCCGGTGGCCCACACCATGCACGTCTGGAATTTTGCAGGCATGACCCTGGCCGGACTGGCTTTCGCCTTGGCAGGCGGATGCCCGGGACGTCAACTGTTTCTCTCCGGCGAGGGCGACGGCGACGCGGCCGTGTTCGTGCTGGGGATGATCGTGGGCGCGGGGTTCGCCCACAATTTCGGGCTGGCCAGTTCCCCCAAGGGCGTGGGGCCGCACGGTATCGCGGCCGTGGTCGTGGGGCTTTTGGTCTGCCTGTTCATTGGGTTTACCATGCGAAAAAAAGGCGCATAGAAGCGATTTGAAATCGCTATGGAGGAAGGAGGTTTGCGATGGCGGCAACAGTCGATGCGAGGGGGCTTTCGTGCCCGCAACCGGTGCTCATGACCCTGGATGCGATCAAGAGGGGCTCGGACAAGGAAATGGTGGTCCTGGTGGACACGGACACATCCAAGGAAAACGTGATCCGGGCGGCCGAAAGCCAGGGGTGCAAGGTCTGGGATGTGGCGCCGGATGGCGAGGGGTACCGTATCTCCCTGAGCAAAGGGTAAAAGGGCGGTCGTGTTCGGATTTTTCAAGAGGAAAAAGAAGGGTGACGAACGCCGGAAAACCGAATCGTCGGCCGACCGGGGGATTCTGGTGTTCGAGAATACCAGCGAGGTGATCCAGGCCGAGAACGTGCTCAAGAAGGCCGGATGGCCCGTCCGGGTGATGGGGCCGCCCCCGGAGATTCGCACCGGGTGCGATCTGGTCGTGGTCTTTCCCCTCATCGAGGAGTTGAATATCCTTCGGGAACTCGAGCATGCCGCGGTGGCGCCCCTTCAGGTAGTGCCGGTGACTGCCACGCTGCTGGCGCCGGTGGATTTGTTTCAAACCAAGGATTTCGGGGACTGGCTGATGGTGCGCGCGGCCAACATGAAAATCACGGTGGCCAAGGACAGCATGACGATCGTAAACATCTCGGGCGGCGGGTGCCCGGACGTGCCCTATCTGGCCGAGGCCATGATCGGAAAGACCCTGGCCGACGCCCCCCGTCCCCGGGAGCTGGGGCATACTCTCTGCGGGTATGCCCTGGAACTCGCATACGAGGAGTTGCTTAGAAGATGCTAGGCATTGTCGGCACCGTTCCTGACCCCGGTTTCCCGCTGGTTCACGGACGCCCCCGCAGAGTGGGCGACTGCCTTAAGATCGACGGGCGCAGCATTCCCGTGCATCGCTGCACGCCCGCTCTTCTGGCTGCCGCTCTGAGCGTTTCCGAAACCATGGGTGGACCCGAGATCTACGCCTTTTTGGTCGGAGACATCGGCAAGGGCGACGGCAGCCGCCGGCTGTACCAGTTTCTGGCCCGGCACCTGCCCGAATTCGATTTCCAGGTGCTGGCCTTTCACTACCTTCAACCGGACGCGGACTGGCACAATCGGGTCCTGTTCGCTATCGAGGCCATGAAGCGGCGGCCGATTTTGATTGCCGACGCCGGTTTCATGTATGCCGCCAAAATGAGCGGACAGTCCGCCAGCTATGACTTCTTCACCCCGGATGTAGGCGAACTGGCCTTTCTGGCCGACGAGCTGGCGCCGCACCCCTTTTATACACGGGGGTTCATTTTGCACCAAAACAACCACGTGCCCGATCTCATCCGGCAGGCCCACGAGCACGGAAACGCGGCCGCATGTCTTTTGGTGAAGGGCGCGACCGATTTCATCGCTCGGCAGGGGAGGGTGGTCGCCACCGTGGCGCAGCCATGCGTCGAAGCCATGGAGGCCATCGGCGGCACGGGCGACAGCCTGACCGGATTGCTGACCGCCCTGTGCTGCACGGGCCTCGACCGAATCGACGCCGCAGTGCTGGCCGCCCGGGCCAACCGCCAGGCAGGATGCCTGGCCGGGCCGACCCCCGCCACCCAGGTGGTGGAACTGATAGACAAAATCCCCCAGGCCTTGACCTGTCTACTAAAGCAAGTCGAAACGGAACAGGGCTATGCATAGCAGCCCCCCCGTAAATCGGCATGCTTCGAAAGTGTGGCGATGAAAATGTCTCTGAAAACATATCGATAATTCCACCTGTTTTTGTTCCGCCAAATAAATTCAATTGCCGGCAAGATATCTTTTGCGGCTAACCGATTATGACGGAGGCGACGATAACTTGCACGCTATCCGAGCCCCCGATGGTCAGCTTGTCGCAAATGATTCGTTCAAGCCCAATCCATCCGGCGCCGATGGTCACATCTCTGTCTATTGCGCTGTATCCGGGATTCGATGAAAAAGACTGTCGTATCCGCCCTTGAAAACGATCAAGGCGATTTTGTTCAGGTCGAGGCTTTCGGTCAAAGCAACCGCCTGAATTCGAATCACATCAAAAGTTACGGCACCGTATGCCTCGGCGATGGTGTTGTAATAGTGAGGATCGGTTTCCGTCATTACCGGCGGCAACGGGGTGGTTTGCGGGAAATCGGCCGTTATGGTTTTCGAGTCGTCGAGAGCTGCGAAATGGCATGTCGCTTCTGTATCCGTGCCGCCTTCCGCCCCTCCTGCGGCTGCGCATGTTCCCGACCATGAAACTGTCGCGCCGAATTTCGCAGTCGCGGTGACGGTTATTTCCCGACCGGCGACGAATGTGCCTGTTTGTGTCGAGGGGGAGCTGCTTTTCGTATAGCCGACGCCCTCGGGGTCCGACGATATGCTTCCCTGCCCGACTCCGGTGGCATCTACCGTAAGATCGGCAAGCGACGACGCTATGGCATCTCCGCGCACGCAGCGGACATGCATGTGAAGATAGTCAACGTCGATCTTCATGCCGTATAGCGTTTCGCCTGTGTTCAGATTCAGATGGAACGCGTACCTGGGTTCATGATTGAGGGTGGTCGATGTCCATATGCTCCTGGCCTCATTGTAATCGGGAAAAAAATCGGGGTTTATCATCGTAGAGAGCGTCGGCTCCAGAAGAGACTGACTCTCCTTGATGTTCGGCAGCCGCCAGTCGTCCAGATTGCCATCGCCAAGGACCAGCGAACTGCAGGCCCCAATGGCTTCCGTCCATGTCTACCGCGCCATAGCACGTAGTCTGCCCCGTGTCCGGCAGGCTGGAGCAACAGGCGTTAGTATAAAATGAAAGGGTCCCAAATGCGAGTAATACGATGTGGGTCAGGATAAATCTTGCCATGCTACCTCCATGGACTGTCAAGGTTCGTCGTTTTGGCTGAAGGGCGGACATGAAATCCGCAATGGGGAAAGGTGCTTAGGAAAAGATGGCCGTGACATTAGATGGGAACTTGCTTTTTGTCAACGAAAATGCGACAGCCCGAATACAAAGCGATATCGCCGGTTTCAGATTTTTTTCGCATGCCCCGGGATTTGTTTGAATGATAGCCTACGTATCCGGCGAGCTGCTCGCATTTATTCGGAATATGAACGACGAGACGCGCGAACCAGTCGATGCCGTCGAAGGTTTGCTAGGCCCTTCCGTCCTTTGGCTGGAAGTCCGGGAAAAA
Source organism: Desulfobacterales bacterium (assembly GCA_963674505.2). Lineage (GTDB taxonomy): Bacteria > Desulfobacterota > Desulfobacteria > Desulfobacterales > SKZT01. The sequence continues at coordinate 792,694 of CAXXIG010000001.1, read as the reverse complement.
ACCTGCCTCGGACGGATTCGCGATTTGTGAGTGGGGACGACTTGTCTGCCTGAAATACGCTATTATGGCGGAAAGAGGGTCTCAACCAATGCAAACAAGAGGAATGCCATGCCAAAACTGAACAAAAGGCGGGCAATGTCTATGAAGATTTTTTCAACTTGCTATTGGGAATTGTTCGACATATAATCGTTTAATAGTTCGCGGGCGAAATGAGGACTGAAAGTGTATCCGAAAAAAATACGACACGGAGTGGAAAAGGAGGTGCTTTGAATACATCCGCCATCCCGAGGACCTTTCCGACGGCGACTCTGGACCGCGCAGTGTCGGCGGTGTTCTGTAAAACCGGCGATATCATGATTCAGATGGAAATCGATTTCGCCCACCGGCTCGATCCGGATCGGCTTCGGTCGGCCATGGATCTGATCTTGGATGCGGAGCCGATTTTGGGATGCCGGTTCGTCTATCGTTCGCAAAAGCCGTTTTGGGAAAGGCTGCCCAGAGACGGCCGGGACAATTTTCAGGTGTTTTCGAGCTTCGCCGATTACGACCGATGCAAGCGCGACGGCATTGATCCGGCTCGGGGGCCTGCGCTGACCGGCGGATTGCTGTCGGAGTCGGGGGACGGCGGATGCAAACTGTTGCTGAAAGTCGCTCACGAAGCGTCGGACGCGGGTAGCTTTAAGGAGGCGGCGCGGCAGCTGGGAAACATCTATACACGCCTGTCCAGGCAGCCGCACTGGCGTCCGGAACCGAAACGAAACGCTTCCCGCAGATTCGCCCAGGTGGCGCGAAATGTCCCGCCCGTCGCCTATCCCCGGATTTTTCTGAATTACTTGAAGGAATTGAAAACCCTGGCCGTGCCCCGGAATGCATACAATCCCCCCCTGCCGGAAGGACCGAGGGACCCGCGCCGGTACGAGGCGCGCCATATCCGTCCCGGTCGTGTCCGGCGTATCCGCGAATACGGCAGGGCGCGCGGAGCGAAAATAAACGACATGGTCGTCGCCGCGTTTCTTCGCAGCGTCCTGCCCGCAGGCTGGGACGGCAAAACGGCCGTAAAGACCGCCATGACCGTGGACCTTCGGCGTTGGTACATGCCCGAGAGCCGCTCGGAAACCATCTGCAATCTGAGCGCCTTCGAATTCATGTCCTTGGGAACGCAAGTCGGAGAAACGTTCGAAGACACCCTGGAAAAGGTCGCGCGTTTCACCCGCAAACGAAAGAAAAGCTGGATCGGTCTCAACGCCTTGGCAGGACCGCTCTGGCTTTTTCGTCTGTGTCCGTATCAAAAGCTGATCGACCGATTTTCGCACGTTGCCGATTTGATAAGGAAGAACAAAACCGTTTTTCCGATTTTCACGAATTTGGGGCCGATGGGACCCGACGGCCTCGTCTTCGACCGTCCGGCTACCCGGGCCTGGATAATCCCTCCCGCCGGATTTCCCCCTTTCTGCGGGGTCGGACTCAGCGGATACAACGGCTGGCTGACCGTCTCCAGCGCAAGCTTTCCTTCCACCCTCGCAATGGTTGGAGAAATGCTCGACCGCCTGGTTAACGAACTGCCGCGATGAGGGTTTCATAGCCAGATTCGGGTCTTGCGTCGAGGGGCATCGGAAAAATCGGGCTTGGTTTTAACTTCGGCTGGTTTTTATAAAATAGTGCGGCACCCTTGGTAAAAATGGAGTTCCAGAGCCTTATCCTACGTATTGCCTTTAATTGACAAGACGCTCTGTAAAAAGTATGTTCGATGCTATAATTTGGACGTTGAGAAGCGCTTAGGAAATCGACCAGACGAACCGCTCGATAAGTAAGGAGGAAACCGATGCAAGTCGATTTTAAGAACAGACATTGGCGAGGCTGAAAAAAATATCTGCCGAAGCCGATATACGCGAGGAATACCTGGTCCAAAAGGCGATCCTGTTTTACTCGGACGCAATTCAGAGTCAAGTGGATTTGAAGAACGAAATAAACGATTGGGAAGTGTTGAGCGACGAGGCGCTTTCCAATTTCGAGGAAATGCTATGAAAAAGGGGAGGTGTGGCTGGTCGAAATTCCGAAAAGCACCGGTCATGAACAAAGCGGATTGAGACCTGTAACTCGGTGATCAAGTTTTTTCCGCCGACCGGACCGAGGCGACCGTCATTCCGGGCGCAGCGCAGCGGAGACCCGGAATCCAGGATATTCCCAGAAGCGCATGGGTTCGAAGCCTTCGAGGGAATGACGAAAAAAACTTGATCATCGAGTGTAATCCTTTTCTCGTCGGTCTTCGCCAACATAGTATTCATAGTGACGTTCACAGCCAACCTGACAGTCTTGCGCTTTCTCCAGACGGTGGAAGTTCATCCATCGCCCGGAAACGGATTGCGTTCGATTTCGGTGGCAATGGCTTTTCAGCTCAGGGCCGACCGCAAGCGTTTGATTCGCAAAATCGGGGATACGGATTCGGAAACACTGCGGACAATCGACGAAATGATCAAAAATATGCTCCAATTGCAATAGCGGCTGTCAATGCAGGCCCTCATGGCGGCGAGCCGCCCGGTGGAGACGCCGCCGATCTTGAGCCGATCATTCAATGGAAGACATTCCGATACCGGGGGATGGCCGACATTACCGAATACTTCGGCGAGCCCATCACCAACGAAACCGCCATGCAGATAAACAAACTCTGCATGTACGACCCGTTCTTCATCTACTGCGTGTTTCAAAACGATTCCGAAGAAAAGGACCTGACCACCGAGCGGGGCGTCGTCGACGCGGTCCATTTCGAAATCGCGGACGAAAATTCGGAAATGTCCCTGACCTGGGGCGAATACATCGAGCTTTCCCTGAAGCGGATCAACACCAGAATTTCCAAGCACCTCATGCTGCACCTGAGCAAGCATTCGGACCGGGAATGGACGCCGAAAGATCTGAAGGACGCCCTCGGGCTGGACATCGACGAGGACCGAATCAAGGCCCTTCTGGAAAACATGGTCGAAGCGGACCTGATCGCCAGGGGCGGTTCGGATATCGATTTTCGCGGTTTGAAGGATGGCACGCTCAACTTGATTCTCAGGCATCGGTTCGAAGAGGAGATCGCATCCCTTCAGCCCGATCTGAAGAGGGGTTTTCGCGAGAAAGTGGAAGCGCTCGAAAAGGACAGGAAAGCCCTCCAGGGACTGGTGAGCCACCTGACCAATCTTTTCCACAATCAGGCGAACCGTTTTGCAGCGCCAGGAAAACCGGTCCGCCTCTACTTTGAGCAGTCCCAGCCAGAACAGTTGCCGGTTTTTCATGTTGGACAAATCCCGGTAATATTCCGGCAGATTTTCCAGCCACCGGGAAAATTCATCCAGATAATCAGGATTATTCAAAAGCGTTATTCTCAGCTCACTGAAAAAGTGTGCATTTTTTTCTATAGTGGATGTCAGGCGCGAAAGGTCCCCTCCGCATTCTCGGAAATATTCAATCGCATGCCGTAAGATTCCATAATATCCACCGGTTAAGTGGTAGATCTCAATGGCCGAACCCGCCTCTGTTTCCGGCAGCTCCCGCATTATCAGGGAAACGGTTTCACTCTCGGAAAGGTCGGGCAGGTGGACGGTTTCCGCGATATGGAGGGACGATTGCTTTTTTCTTATACCATAGTAGCAAAGAGAATGCAGCTTTTCGTACCCGATGAAAACCAAGTTGAATTTTTTGTTGTTCACATCGTCGGCAAGCGCCTTGAGCATGCTGACAACGACTTGGAGATGGCACGGATCGCTTTTGCCCAGGCTGTTGAATATGACGATTACTCTGGCGATGGTGCGGCGGATGATCTGTCTGAGGGTTTTGTCAAATTGCATCGATGGACTTTTCCCAGCAGACCTGTTTCCCGCCTGCAAAACCGCATCGGAACCATGAATCTGATCCAGTAAAAGCTTAAAGTAATCCGCCTCGGTAATGTTCGGAACGGTAAGGGGGCGCAGACATATCACCTGCCAATTTCGCCTTTTTGTATTCAGGAAAGAGATGAAAGACTTAATGAATTCGGGGGCTTGGGCTGGGTCCGTTTTGCCCAGTTCAGCCGCCAAGCTGCCGACCGGAAAAAGCCTGTCCGCGTCGATGCCTTCCCGTGTGAATAGCCGGGGGGCATCCTCTTCCTCAATCCCCTTCAGCATCAGTTCCAACCTTGCTTCATCAAACGCTCTTTGAACAGATTTACCAAAACCAAGAGCGCGGTAAAACGCCGCCGCAAAATCCATGGCCGCATCGTCTCCTATATCGAAGCTCATGCCGATTGCGGAATCGATGGTCCGTGCAATAACTTTGGCCTGAGTTCCGGTAAAACAGGCATTCAAAATGACCAGCCGGATTTGCTCCTTAATCTCCCTGAATTCGCGGTCGATATCCAAATAATCTTTATCTCTTGGATTGGCTGAAAGAAAGAGCACCTTCACTTTATCGTCTCTATTCATAACCGATTCCTTGATTCCATCTGTATTTTGCTAAAGTGATTTGTTGATTCTTTTTTATATCTCTTTTTGTATAAAAACAATTATAGCGTGTTCCGTAATACTTGATACGAAAAAAGCACCTCGCTATTATAGGAGGGATGATTTTGGGAATCAGGATTTAGGGAACACGCTATAATCGACGCCTATGTTTGTAAATATTCGGTTAACCCATCATAGTAAATAATCGATGCAATTGTATTTCCGTGGTTAGTGAGTTCATCATGTTCTACCAGCTTGCCGTTCGGGACAAACTGGAAAAATTCCGATAATATGAAAAAAAGTGCGGAACACGGCGCCTTCTTTCATGATAGAAAGAGGGCATGTGTACGCATGCCGAGAATATACGCGCACCCGAGCCAATTTGCGAGGAGGTCGGGGAATCGGCTCCAATAGATACCGTTGAAAGCGCGGAGAACGGGAATCCGGTTGTTTCGGGTGCGGTTCCGTCAGGTTCATACGGTATAGAGGTCTGCGACAATTGTCCGCTTCGCCGTGAAATTTCGATATCGAACAGCGAGAGGATCTACTGGCGCGCAATGCACGCCAAGGCCGTAGAAAGAGAGGCCGGGCTCAAGGAAGAGAAAGCCGAGCTTGAAGCGAAGCTTAAGCTTCGCGAAAAACAGCTTTACGGACGCAAATCCGAAAAGAGTTCGGGGAAATCCGAAACCGAAAGACCCGACGGCGAAAAGAGACCCGGAGGCCGGCAGCGCGGGAGCCGAGGTCACGGTCGCAGGGACTATTCCCGTTTGGAAGCGGAAACGGAGGTTTTGCGCCTGCCCGAAACCGAACGAACCTGTTCGGTTTGCGGGCTTCCTTTCGAGGAATTTCCGGATACGGAAGATTCCGAGATTCTCGAAATCGAAGTCAGTGCCCACAGGCGAATCGTCAAACGGAAAAAGTATATTCCCGCATGTCGCTGTCGCCCCGGCCCGAAATCGTCTGCGCTCCTCCCGCCGCCAGAGTCCTGCCCAAGGGAATTTACGGCGTTTCGGTCCGGGTCGAAGCGCTGTTGGACAAATATCTCTTCATGAGGCCGACCAATCGGCTCCTGGAAGAGTTGCGCACCCGCGACTTCGACTTGGCGCAAGGCACGCTGACCGACGGGCTGAAGGCCATGGCTCCGATGTTCGACCCCGTCTACGAAGCGATAGTCGCCAAAAACTTCGAAGAGGAACAATGGCACGCGGACGAGACCCGCTGGTACGTTTTCGCCATGATCGAAGGCAAAGTCGGATACAGATGGTATTTGTAGTTTTTCATTTCCGAGTCCGCAGTGGTCTGCGTTCTCGATCCGAGTCGAAGCGCCAAAGTCCCGAAGGAGCATTTCGGAGAAGACGCGGAAGGCGTCCTCAATGTGGATCGCTACGGCGCCTGCAAATCCATGGCCAGGGACTGCCACATCGTCCTGGTCTATTGCCGGGCTCGCGTTCGCAGGGACTTTCTTACCGTTTACAACAATTGGCCCCAATGCTCGGACTGGGCCATGGAATGGGTCGCGCTGATCGGCAACCTCTACCATTTGAACAATTCCAGACTGGAGGTGCTGGAGCACCCCGAAAGGTTTGCCGAACGAGACGAGGAATTGAGACGGGCGGTGGACGAAATGGCCGAAAGAAAGGAAACGGAGCGCAAGGACGAAAAGACGCATTATGCTTGCAGCAAAGTTCTCGACAGCCTCGACAACCATTGGGACGGGTTGACGGTTTTTGTCGATCGACCCGAAATTCCGATGGACAACAACAAAGCGGAAAGACAAGTGCGCGGTCCCGTGGTGGGCCGCAAAAACTACTACGGCTCCGGTTCCGATCGGAGCGGTCGATTGGCCGCCGTCTTGTTCAGCATCTTTCAAACACTGGGCCTTTTCAATTTGAACCCCAGGCGGTGGCTCGAAGCATATCTGCAGGCTTGCGCGGAAAACGGAGGCAGGCCTCCCCGGGACATTCAGGCTTTTTTGCCCTGGAATATGACAAGGCGAAGGCTGGCAGAATTATCCTTCGAACCGACGCATCGGGATTCCTCCTGAAAAAATGGGCGTTTATCGATATTGCGGCAGAGATTTCACCGCCGATGAAATGGAAACCATACGCGCCATTGTCGCGCGAGATTCCGGAAACAGCCGCACCGCGATTTCCAGACTGGTTTGCGAAGCCTTGCAATGGTACAAGCCCGACGGCGGACTCAAGGACATGAGCTGTCGAGTGGCCATGCTGCGCATGTGCGAATCCGGCCTGATAAGCCTGCCGCCGTCCCGAGGTCTCAACGGCAATCCGAAAATGGAAATCCGGTTTACCGAAGAGACTGCGGAAAAGCCTTGCCTGACGACTCCGGCCGGGCATTTGACCGACCTGAGTTTCGATTTGGTTTCCGGAAAAAAAGCAATCCTCCCTGTGGAACGAATACATTCATCGATATCACTATTTAGGCTGCAAGAGGCTTGCCGGCGCCCAGTTGCGATACATGGTCCGAAACGGCAACGACATGCCGGCCCTGCCGGGCTTCGGCGCGGCCGCCTGGAAAACGGCTCCGAGGGACCGATTTATGGGTTAACCGAATATTTACCTATGTTTCTTTCAAAACATCATGATTTCAGGACGTTAACCGCAATCAATACTTGCCTAATCCGTACTTTACGAAGAATTTCAAGAAAAGAGATTGTAATTTTCACGTCCATCCGATGGCCGAAACGAACACCTTGACGCAATCGACGACCGTCTCGCCCGAAAGCTTCTCCAGCTCGGCTTCGTCCAGGACGGGAACGAACAAGGCGATGCAGATCGCATCCAGGCCCAGTTGGTTCGCGTAATCGGCGGCCTGCTTTTTGGCTATTTCGGTCCTGATCAGGCTTACGAAGCTTTTGACTTCGATGATTCCACTCATGCCGGAGCACCGGAGGTGAAGGTCCACCTTGCCGTTTCCTGTGGGAAATTCCGGGCTGACGACGCAGACATCCTGCACTGCTTCCTTCAGCCAGGCGTACAGATGAAAGTGACCAACGGCTTCGGTAAGATGCAGGTCCGCCCTTCTGGGCTGATCTTTCCAGGGATTGACGCCTTTGGCCTTCAGGCGATTCAGATATTTTTTATACCGGTCCATCAGAGCCGGCAGGTCGATACGGGGCTTGTCGAACACGCCTTCGAGCTTGTCGTCGGTTGCCAGCGCCGGAATGGGCGTGCGGTCGCCGAACAGGTCCAGGACGAGGCCGTTGTACAATCTTCGCTGGATGAAGGGATTGGAGAAGCGGCAGACTTCCTTTTTAATCCCTTGTGGGTTGGTTATAGTTTCCGCATCGACGATGCCGTGCAGATACGCGTAGCTGCACCACTCCGAATCGATGGCGAACAGGACGTCCGACCGCGTGAAAAGCTCTACGATGCGATCCAGGTGATCGGCCCTGGCCTTTGCCAGCAAATTCATGACCGTATTGTTCCACTCCACCGACAGCGACAGCCGGAACGTGTCCTCCCAGACCTCCATATCGACAGGCTTGTCCTTGCCGGGATTGTACTTTTCCGTCAACAACTCCCCGAACCACCCCACCAGGCCGGGTTGGCCCCGCGTGGCCTCGTATACGCTGCGAATGACATCCGGATACACCTCCTGTGCGCTTTCCTTGCGATACTGCCGGAAAAGGTCTTCGACTTCCTCCATGGTGAAATTGGGAACGTGAAGAGACCGTTGTACGTTGAAGGGCGAGCCACGTTCGCTATCGACGCCAAGGACCCCGCGCACGCCGACAAGGGCCAGTCCGTGGACGACAAAATTGTCCCTGTCCAAATACATTTCCCTGAAAAGACCCACCAGACGGTCTATGACCCCGGCAGGCAACTTGTCGAATTCGTCGATGAACAAAACCAATGGCTTTTCAAAAACCCCCGAAGATTTTGAAAAATACTCGCCCAGCGATTCCCAGTTATCGGGTTTATCGACCTTCTTTTTCAAAAAGCGGTTGAAAAGCAGCGGTATGCGGGAAAGAAAGGCCTGGGGAGGCTCCTGGTCTGTCAGAAAGATCCCCTGCATGGACATCGCGCCAATATCGAACCGGTCGGGATACCGCTTTTCGATATTTGTTTTCGCCCGATGTATAAGCCAGGTCTTTCCGGTCTGCCTGGGCGCCCACACAGTGAAAAAATGTCCGCCCTTTTCGGGATTGCCGACCAGAAGATCGCGGCAGCGCTCGACCAGCTCGCTTCGCGCCACGCAGAAATGCTCTTGGCAATCCACAGGGCCGTAAGAATGGAACCTTCTCATTGAACCTCCGTTTTCAGCTTCGGAATTTCACCGACGCCCATTAAGATGGAACGTACCGCAGTTCCGTTTTCAAAACAGGATAAGATAGGGACTTGTTTTTTGTCAACGAAAACGAAGAAAAATCCAAATTGCTGATGGTTTTGCTTGGCGGTGAGTCAAACTTGGAATTGCCGGTTTTCGGTTTGGTCGGTTTCGATTCTCGAAAGGGATTCAGGCCGAGTCTGTGCTAAGGCGGCGTTTTCGTAGCAGCCCGGCCGGACTTTTTTGCTTCTATGCGTTTCTTTTTATGAAAACAGCGCCTCCGCACTCAGGCGCAAAGCCAACACAGGAAGGCCCCTGGGGGTTTACGACCCGCACGTACACCGAATCGATGCCGTCTTCGTTTGCAGGGGTGCCGACTGCGGTAGCCGCGAAGGCGAAAAGGCCCCGGATTACGGGGCGGACCGGCAGCGGCAGAAGTCCCGTCGGCCGCGGTCGTGCTTCACCCATTCTCCGCCTGGGTAGCCGCGATCTCTGCAATACCGGTCGCAGGCCCGTGGCCTGCACAGCTCGTAGATCCCTTGATGCCATGCGTTCTTGCAGGGGGTGCGGCAGTTGGCGCGCAACTGCCTCTTTTCGCGGGTTTCGGCCCCGCCTTGGCGCTGCCTCAGTGCCTTGTAGGTGCCAACGCATGCCCGGAGGCATTGGTGGTATTCGTCGATAACCGTTGTCGCGCAGGCCCAGTAGCCTGGAATGTCGCAAAATTTCTGTGCAAATGCGTAGTCGCAGATGTGGGCGTCACAGGTAAAGACATCGACGGCCTTGTAGCCCAAGGGCTTGGCCTCCTCGCCGATGCGTTTGCACTCGTCTTGGCAATCCTCTTCCAGATCGCCGCAGTCGGACGCTGTCTCGATTCCGCCGCCGGGTTCGTCGCGGCCCTCCAAGGATTCGAGATAGTTGTCGAAGTCGGGAATCGCGTCGTCTGTGGGGAACAAGCCCGGAGGACGGGTTTCGCCGGTGCTTGGCCGCCGACCTGCTCGAGGGGCGCCCGACGAGAGTTCTCTTCGCCCGATGTTCCTGGCCCGCGTCGCGTCGGCCCGGCTTCGGTCGCCTTTGCGAAGGATTTCTTGAAGCGCCTGTTTAAATTGCGGCAGTTTGAGGCAGCTCCCGGAGGCCGTTTTGAGTTCCCGCGCCTTGTCTACGAGCTGGATCGCCCTTTGAATGTGCCCGGTCACCTCGGCGTCGGCAATGGAGGCCCCCGACGATGCCAGACCGAACGAAATCTCCGCGAAGGCGACAAGATAGCCCATCCTGTAGTAAAGATTGCCGCATGTGGTCATCCATTCCCGTTGGCCGGTATCGCCGGTCATCTGATAACTGAGCTTGTCGGCGACATCTGCGTAGACGTCGCTCAGAAATATGGCGAACTGGTCCCAGTACGCAGGGTAGGGCGGTCGTCTCAATCGCCTGGCCTTCGACAGAAATCTGGCTTCGATCGCATTCACCGTGGGCCAGGGAGGCCCGAAATACGGCCAGCCAACGCACACCCTGTTGGCCAGCCGCATGCTGGCAATGGAAGCGTTTATTTCGCCGATGATACTGTTGGCGTTGGCAGGGTCGTGCGGCCCCCATCTGGCTCGGGCGCTCGCCATCCCAAGTCTCGCGCCCGTATCGTAAATGGCCACGCGACAGTTCGGCTGTCCCCGGACGACCGGCGGCAGCAAAAGAAAGCCGAGAAAGACGCCGATGAGCATCATGCCGAAGGTTTTAAGGAAGCCTGCGGGAACGGGTGCTGCGAAGAACGCCGTGGGCTGGCTCGAGCCGGCCACTGTCGTCTGTTGGGCACGATCTCTGTGATTCTTGCGTTTCACTTCGGTTCGCCTCCTTTCACCCTATATACACGAAAAATATCGAGTCAGATTGATGAACGAAGTGTCTTGAAATTTGATATCGTTTATTTTGAGTTTTTTCAAATGGCGAACGATTCGGCCTTCCAGGTTTTCGATATTGAGCGGTCTGCCAGGAACGGCGATTCTGCGGTAGGCGCCTTCGCATCGGCCGGAAAAAGCGGTTTCGTAAACGAACAAATCATGGTCTTCCCATTCCCGATAGTCTTCGGATCGACCGTCCGTGGTTCCGCGTTTCAAGAAATAAAGGTACACATCGACAAAGGTCCGTTCGTCATCGAACACATCCACCGGCACCAGATCGAGACCGCCGCCGGTGAATACGGCGATGTCGCCGTCCGCATCGCTCATAAACCAATCCAGGCAGCCCGATCCCGGACGCCTTCCGGCAGCCCCCAGTCTGAAGGCTTCGGCAAGCATGATTCTGAATTCTTCGATATCGTTTGGCGTCATGGTATTGTCGATGCGAACGGGTTTTTACCTCCGGTCGGCCCGTGGGCCCGATGCCCATAATCGCGGGCCGGTTTTTCGCGAGCCCGAAGCAAGTGAACGCTTGGGTTCCTTCTTTTTTAATAAGACTTTTTTTTCCAATCCCCTAATGCGAATCGGCATGCATTTTCAAAGCCCCTTGTATTTTCATTGACAAAAGGCGCATTTCTGGCCTAATGGCCGACCTAATCTCCGAGTATAGGGAAAGCCCACGCCATGGCGTTGAAGGGACGGATCGGTCTTGGTTTCTATTTCGGCCATGCCCCCACTGCCTCGTTCCACCGCTTTGCGGCCTGTGCGGTTGGCTCGCGGATACATGTTTAATTCTCACGCAAAGGCGCAAAGGCGCAAAGGCGCAAAGGCGCAAAGGCGCAAAGACGCCAAGATGCTAGGATTGTCAGATACGGCACTTTGCGTCTTTGCGTGAGGGTTTTGAAGAGCAACCGCACAGGTCCACGCTTTGCGTTGGAATGCATACCAGGATGCTTTGCGTCCGCGTTCCGCAGGGCTTGGCCGAAACAATAACCAAACCCGACGGATCGAATCGTACTGCTTCGACGAATTGCGGGAATTGTTAGGCAGGGCTTGGTTTTAAATTCGGTCGGTTTTCATCCAACATTTTCGGTCGGCGCCTGGATTCCGGGTCTTAAGCAAGCTCCACCCGGAATGACGGTGATGGTTGGCAGACGTTAGAACCAAAACCGTTCGACACATGATCGTTTTCGGGCGCAATGAGAACTGGAGGTGTATCCGAAAAAAATCGAAACAGAGTGAAAAAGGAGGCGTCTTGAATACATCCACCATCCCGAGGACTTTTCCGACGGCGACTCTGGATCGCGCCGTATCGGCGGTGTTCTATATAACCTGCGACATCATAATTCAGATGGAAATCGATTTCGTCCACCGGATCGATCCGGATCGGCTTCGGTCGGTTATGGATCTGATCCTGGACGCGGAGCCGGTCTTGGGATGCCGGTTCGTCTATCATCCGCAAAAGCCTTATTGGGAGCGGCTGCGCAGTGACGGTCGGGACAATTTCCAGGTGTTTTCGAACTTCGCCTTTTACAACCGATGCAAGCACGACAGCATCGATCCGGCTCTGGGTCCGGCGCTGAGCGGCGGACTGCTGCCGGAGTCGGGCGACGGCGGATGCAGGCTGCTTCTGAAAATCGCTCACGAAGCGTCGGACGCAGGTGGCTTTGAGGAGGCGGCGCGGCAGCTGGGAAGCATTTACACACGCCTATCAAGGCAGCCGCACTGGCGTCCGGAACCGAACCTGAACGCTTCCCGCAGCTTCGCCCAGGTGGCGCGAAATGTCCCGCCCGTCGCCTATCCACGGATTTTCCTGAACTACTTGAAGGAATTGAAAACCCTGGCCGTGCCCCGAAATGCGCAAAATCCCCCCCTGCCGGAAGGAGCGAAGGACCCGCGCCGGTACGAGGCGCGCCATATCCGTCCAAGTCGGGTCTGGCGTATCCGCGAATACGGCAGGGCGCGCGGCGCGAAAATAAACGACATGGTCGTCGCCGCGTTTGTCCGCAGCGTCCTGCCCGCAGGCTGGGACGGCGAAACTGCCGTGAAGACCGCCATGACGGTGGACCTTCGGCGTTGGTACATGCCCGAGAGCCGGTCGGAGACCATCTGCAACCTGAGCGCCTTCGAATTCATGTCCTTGGGTACGCAAATCGGAGAAACGTTCGAAGACACGCTGGAAAAGGTCGCTCGTTTCACCCGCAAACGAAAGAAAAGCTGGATCGGTCTCAACGCCTTGGCAGGACCGCTCTGTCTTTTTCGTATGTGTCCGTATCAAAAGATGATCGACCGATTATCGCGCGTTGCCGATTTGATAAGGAAGAACAAGACCGTTTTTCCGATTTTCACGAATTTGGGGCCGGTGGGACCCGGCGGCCTCGTCTTCGACCGTCCGGCTTCCCGGGCCTGGATAATCCCTCCCGCTGGATTTCCCCCTTTTTGCGGGGTCGGGCTCAGCGGATACAACGGCTGGCTGACCGTCTCCACCGCAAGCTTTCCTTCCACCCGCGCAATGGTCGGAGAAATGCTCGACCGCCTGGCCAACGAGCTGCCGCGGTGAGGGTTTCATCGCCAGATTGCGATCCGATGTGCGCGGTTACGCGCTCTTAGATTTTGTTCGAGGTCCAGCGCGCCATTTCCGCGCGGGTTGGGGGCGCGCGCTCGAAAAAGCAACCAAGAGGCGGAAAAAAGGGGGAGGACTCCATGCAAGATTGGCAGGCTGTCTATGTCAACAGAGGTCTGCACCTCCCGGCCCGTCGCCTTTCTGTCGAAACGCCGACTGAACAGAGCGTCGGAATCGAATTGGATTTGCGGGCCGGTGTTCAGCCCCATTTTTTCCATGACCCGATAATAGGCGGCTTCGTTGGGAAGGATGTTCCGCAGCCAGATCGGTCATCAAAACGCAAGTCTGACATAATGTTATCCGGGAACCACGCGCCACGCGGCTGCCAAGGACTGCATGGAAAACAGCCTTTGACTGAAATCTTTTCTTTTTTTAATCGGAAAAAGTCTATTTCAACCGACGCCTTCTGTTTCTTCCATATCCTGGCGGTCTTTGAGCAGCATTCCCAGGTAAGGCAACTTGGACAGGTCTTTGGTCGCAAGCTGTTTTTCCAACGTATCGGCATCAACGCGCGCCTCCAGGGCCAGCATACGAAGCCAGATCAGCAATTCGCCGGTGGCGGGCTTTTTCCGAAGCACATCCAGACCCCGCAAATCCAGGAAACGCCGGATCGCAAGCTTCAGCAAATTCTCGGGGAAGTTACTGAACTCCGGTCGGCCCTTTGCGTGAGCTTCCGCAGCCCTTATGACGAGGTCGTCTTTGAATCGAATGTGATGATACACGCAACGGCGCAGAAAAGGTTCCGGCAGGCGACGTTCACTGTTGGAAGTGATGAACACGATGGGCCGAACCCGGTTTCGGGGACGAACCAGCATTTTCGGTTCGATTTCGGTGATCGTGAATTCCATTTTATCCAGTTCGTGCAACAGATCGTTGGGAAAATCGCGCGGGGCCTTGTCGATTTCATCGATCAGCAACACGGCGGGCTTGTCGGTTTCGTCGCTGCGGTCGAATGCTTCCCACAAAGGCCGTCGCTCCAGATACTAGGTTTTGTCCGGCATACCGGCCGCCAAACTTTCCAATTTGCGAAAATTGGCATCGTGGAAATATTGGACCGTGTTGAAGTGGTACAGGAGATCTTTGGCCGTACTCTCGGATTTTACCTGGAAATGGATCGCGGGTTCCAAAGCCAATTTGTAAGCCGCGTAATATGCGGTCTGGGTCTTACCGGTTCCCGCCTCTCCCGTTAATAGCAATGGAGAGCCCACTGCCACGGCAGTCCGGATGGCTGTTGTCAGTTTCTCGTCGGGAACGAATCTGCGGGCGTCTTCGGCAAAAGAGCTGTCCGCCGTTATGTCTTGCAAAATGTCTGGAGTCAAATCCATTTTTTACACCATGATCGGGATGAAGTCGTCATCGTCTTCTGATATTTCCTCTTCCGTCTTCAAACCGCATTCAAGCCACTTGCGCAGTTCGGAGACGGTGCGGTCGTAGCTACCTCCAGTTTTCGACAGGATCGCTTCGATCACTTTGTCGCGTCGGTCGAATAGCAGAGGGATGTCGTTCAGATCAAAAAATTCCTTCAGATCTTCCTCTTCGATTTTTTTCATGGCCTCCAAAGGGCGGACCATAATGTTGCGCAAGGTCATCTTTTTGATTTCTTTTCTCAACCAGTATAAAAATTTGGGCGGATCGTTGACCAGAAACGAAACGCCGATCAGTATAAATTGACCCGGTTGCAGCCGCGAAGAAAAAACTTGGTCGCACCATTCGAAATACCATCGCAAAGTTTTGGGATTGATAGTGTTTTCAATGATCCGCATAGTTCTAAAAGTTTTGTCCTTTGAGCCATCACCTGTTATAGGCATTTATTGAATGTGTGAATATGCCTTTTTTAATGAATGGCGATCAGCAAATAAATAAAGTTTAGACTAGACATTTATTTGTCAATATGCTTTCTTATGTTCCAACATGACACGGAAACATGGAGGAAGCATATGAACGATAAACAGAACGGCACGAACAACGAGAAAATTCTCGACAACATTCTTCGAAATTTGAACATGCTGGAAAAGGCTCTTGACAGATTAAAGAGAAAAAACTGGCATCATGAGTCTCAATATCCGGAATCGATCGTCCTCATAGGCTTGTTGTTCTCGTCGATTCGGTCGTGGGCAAAGGAAAACCGGGCCTTCTGCAACGTGGCGCTATTCGCATGGCTGCTCGGAGCGGCTGCGGAACGAATCGGCAAATTGATCTGCCGGCTCGCCGATGAATGCGTTCCCGCCAACGGCAAGCGCAAGGAAAAAAAGGGCCGTTGGGAACGGGAAAGGGAGAATATCCTGAAGTCGTTGCGTACCATGGCCGACAGCCTTGCGGAGAGGATCGAATCGTTGAAACCGTCGCAAACCGTCGTTGGAAGCGCGATAGAGGAAGCCCTTTCGGCTTCGTTCGAAAGGTGCGAGGCGCAGCCGACTCAAATCAAAGGCGAGCGGTCGATATCAAAGAGGGGAAGCAAGACCATAGTCTTTCCGTATACGGATGAGGCCGGCTACGTCCGATTGGTCAATGACGGCAAAAGGTTCAAGATAGAGGTGGTCGAAAAGCTGCCCGAACTTGGGCGCCTCCTCGGCCACAAGCCCGGCTGCGAAGGCGGCGAAGGCTATTGCATGAAAGGTTTCCGCCGCAACCCTCGCAAAACCGCAATGCGGGGCGGAAAGCGGGAAACGTTTCCGGTTCGGATGGTTCAGTGTCTCGGCTGTCGGGAAAGATTTTCCGTTTTGCCGAGTTTTCTTCCTCGCGAAAAGAATTTCTGCATGGCGATCATAGGGGAGACGGTCAGGGCGGTTTGCCTCTTTTGCCAGAGCGTTCGCGGCGCTTTCGAAGCGACGGCTCTCAGCGGCGGGAAGCTGAAAAGCGTCCAGACGATAATGAATTGGATAAAATGGATGGGATTTCTGCATCCGGCGCGGATTCTGACCGGGGCGGGGGTGGCTGGAAGCGGCTATTTCCAAGAGGACGAAGGGTTCGAGAAGGAGCCGGACCTTCGCACTTATTCCCTGGCCATGGTCGATTCGAAAAGCATGCTCGTTTGGCATATGGACTATTTGGACCGAGTGGATGAAAAGACGCTCCGCGATTCTTTCGAGAAGTTCGTCGAGAGGATAGACTTCAAAGTGTGCGGAGTGACGAAGGACAAGTGGAAGGCCTCGACCAACGCTCTGAAGTCCGTTTTTCGGAGAATATGGATCGGTTTCTGCCATCGCCATTTTTTCAAAAAGCTTTGGGGCGCGCTTTCCGAGTGGAGCAGGCAAACGGGAAAAGACAAAAGTGAAGTTAAAAGGATTTACGATTTGGTGAAAGTCATTCTGGAAACGGCCGATTCGCAGACAAGGCTGAAAGTTCAAATTGAAATGGCGCGCGAAGAGGCTTTCAAGCATCCGCTGGTTTGTCCGACAATCGAGGAGCTGAAGAAAAACGCCGTCCATTATACCGTTTGGAAAAGAAGGCGCGGAATCAAAAAAACAACTTCCCTTGTGGACAATTTTCTCAAAATAGTAAAAAGAAAGCTTCGTCAAGCGGAAAGCTTCAGGGATCGAAAATGCACTTCGTATTTTCTTCGCGCACTGGCAAATGTGAGGAATTTCGTTCCTTTCATGCCTGGCTCGAAAAACTCAGGCAAAAGTCCTTTCATCGCAGGAGGAGAAACCTTCGGATTGCCTTGGATAGAAGTTATGAATGTACATAACGCGTTCTTGTTTGCTCAGGAATGATATATATTTAAGGACACAACTTATAGAGCTATGCGGAAGCACGTATAAACGTCCTGGATTCCGGGTCTTCGCTTCGTTTGCCACATTGGGAATATTGCGGATAGGAAAGCACGCGGGTTTGCCCTCGAAGTCTCGGAACAAAACCCGGCTGAAAAATCAACCCCGATTCCGGACAATTTTCATCATCCCAGATTTCGACTATCCGAACGGGTCGCTGGAAGGGTGCGTCGTCAGGGGTCTCCAGAGGCCGTAATGCGTTGTCGAATTCGTAAGTGCTTCGAGAAGAAAAAGCGGGTCGCCGTTTCGGGTTTGCAGGTGGTCCGCACCTTGCCCGCCTCGGACGAGGAGGCTTCGATGATTTCAATCCACGTGTCGCCGGAACGATCTCGTTCCACGATGCGATAGACGGTGCGTACGTGGTTTATGGGCCCGTCGGGGTTTCCGGTGTCCAGGAAGTCTCCCGGCTGGACGAACCTTGCGATTTCCTGGGTGAATCGTTCGAATCTGCCTGCGCGGCGCACCCATCTTCCGGGCGACCACTGCCAGTCGTTCCAGTGGTCGTAGAGGGGAAGATCCGGGATCGGATTGTTCTGGGCGTAGGTGGTTCGACGCCATTCGGGAAAGCTGTCTCCCCATCCCCCGTCCAGAATCGCCCTGGCCGTGCTGGGAAGACCCGTGCAGTCGATTCCGTATCCGTCGTATCCGGTCGAGGCCGCCACGTTCGTCGATCTTCCTCCCGGAGACAACCCGCCGAACCATTTTCCTCCTACCTCGGAAGGCGTGTTCAAAAACGCGCTCATCCACCGCAGCCATTCGGTGGTCCAGGCCTCCGTCTCGGGAATCTGCCAGTCGGGATGCTCGGCCGTCAGCTGTTGGTGCACGGCGGCGTCGGGTCGCTGGATGTCCGTTTCGCGGATGCAGGCTTGAAGAACGAGCCCCCTGTTTTGTTCGGTGGCGTCGGCGGGGCAGGAGACCTGAACTCCGTTCAAACTGGCCGAAGCGGAAAACCGATGGGCCCCGGCGTCGAACCCGTAGGGCGGCACGGCGACAAACCAGCCGTTGGAACCGGGGGCCGTCTCCAGGGCCGAAGAGTTTTCGTAGTAGTAGGGCCTGGGGTCGCGTGCGCCTCTTGTTCGGGTGCTGTAGGCGAGTTCGTGCCATGCAAAGGTCGGAAACGGCCAGGCGGACGGCCAGGCGGCGACCGGGAAGGATTCGGGCAGCAGGTGGCTTCGCCAGGCATCCAGGCTCGGCGTCAGGAAACGCCTTCGGTCGAACAGATCGGGGCGGGCGCGTCGAAGGGCGTCTCTCGTGTCCAATCGTTCGTTGCCCAGTGGGCCCCTGCCCATGGAACAAAGGAGCTGGCTGTCGTTGGGCAGCGTATCGCCGTCCCCGCATCCTCGCCAGAACGTGTAGGGGCTGCCCTGCCGGTCGCCGCTGTCCTCGGTCGCCCAGACGACTGCCTGCAACGCGAGACCGTCTCTCGTGCAGGGAAAGAAGTTTCGAGGCCAGCTCGCTTCCGAGGAATGGATGTTTTCGTAGACGATTTCGATCCTGCGCAAGTAAACTGCGGGCGGCGCGGGTTGCGAGCAATCATAAGTCACGCCCATGCTGATTTCTTCGATACAGCTTCCGGCCGGAAGGCGGGTGTAATAGGTGACGGTGCGTCCCCCGAGTTCCGCCCTGCCCATGGTTGTCTCGGGCGCTTTACTTTCGCCTTGTCCGGGACAGCGAGGAAAAACACCGGGTTGGGGGCGTCCATGCCCGCTGCGCTGGCTAATGGAAAAAAAGACCACTCGCATGATCGTTCGATGAAAAATCAAGCAGGAAGAAACGGCCTGAATTACGCAGGACGAAGCAAGAGGATTTGAAAAAACGGCTGCCTTGTTTTAGAAGGGATCTTCCCGTCGTTCTTTTTCCATTCGAGTTGAACGCGCCTTTGAAGGAGCCGCTTTTTATATGGATATCTTTAAGCCTGACTTTCAATTTATCCAGGATATTTTGAAGCCATGTTTCAAAGATGGCTCGACATGCCAGCGTCGAAAAGCTGCCTGATCATTGGTCCTCGACGCTTCGGAAAAACAACGCTTCTGAAAAATCGCTATCCCCGATAGCCCTGCGCGACTTTGAACTTGGTTCTTGTTTCGACCATGCATCGGTGGAACGCGGACGCGAAGCGTCCTGGTATGCATTCCAACGCGAAGCGTTGGAACGAGGCGGTGAGCGCACGGCCGAAATGAAACCAGGCCCGCGCATTTGAAAAATCCTCTTGGTTTTGTTCCTTTCCGCAGTTCCGGCTTTCGGTATGCCGGTTTCGCTTGGACCTCGCGTATTCTATCGAATCTTGGAGTGTGCCGTCATTCCGGCCGGAGCGCGCGCGTTTGTCGGTGGAGTGAATTTTCGACCTCTGCCGCGGAATTTTCGAGGTTCGCCGTGTCGATCTTTTCATCACCCCGGATGTGATCTGTTGACACCTCGACTGCGCATGGTACGTTGCAAGCACCCCTGGCGATTCTAATTTCGGAAGAATTCGAAAACGAATTCGGAGGCCGTGGCGATCCCGTGTTCCAGGCATTTTTTCAGCGCTTCGTCGGTGAATCCGCCCGTGGAGAAAAACGCGGGGACCAGCCGCTTGTCCGGGTGCAGGGCCGCGTACGCTCCGAGCTTTTCCCGAAAATCCGCGACCGCCGTCTCGCCGACCGGAGTTTTCGTCTTCTTGACCTCCACGGCCAGGACCCTTCCGCAGTCCGATTCCGCGACGACATCCAGTTTCATGGCCTTGCCGTCGGCCCTTTGGAACGTCGCGCGCATTCGGACATCCACGACGTTTAGCGCCGCGTCGTCTGCGACGTTGGCGAAATAGCGGGAGGGCGCGAACCGCTTCTTGCTTCTGAATTCGGTGGCCAGCTGGTATTCGGCCATCTTTCCGGCCAGGTGGTTCACCACTCCCCGGAGGGCTTTTTTGTCCTTTTCGAGCGCTTCCACTTCCTCGCGAAAGCCTTTCTTCAGATCGGGCTGAAAGGATTCGATCTCCTTTTCGAATCGGTGTCTGAGAATCAGGTTGAGCGTGCCGTCCTTCAAACCGCGAAAGTCGATGTCCGAACCGCCCCTGGCGATCAGGTCCGCTTCGACCATGTTTTCCAGAAGGGCCTTGATTCGGTCCTCGTCGATGTCCAGCCCGAGGGCGTCCTTCAGATCTTTCGGCGTCCATTCCCGGTCCGAATGCTTGCTCAGGTGCAGCATGAGGCGCTTGGAGTTTCTGGTGTTGATACGCTTCAGGGAAAGTTCGATGTATTCGCCCCAGGTCAGGGACATTTCCGAATTTTCGTCCGCGATTTCGAAATGGACCGCATCGACGACGCCCCGCTCGGTGGTCAGGTCCTTTTCTTCGGAATCGTTTTGAAACACGCAGTAGATGAAGAACGGGTCGGACATGCAGACTTTGTTTATCTGTACGGCGGTTTCGTTGGTGATGGGCTCTTCGAAGTATTCGGCGTACCGGTACACGGCTTCGAGGCCGTCTTCGGGCGTGAGATAGGGGTCGATGAACGTGCGTTTCAGCCTTCCGGCCTTCAGGTATTTGCCGCAGATGCGGGTCAGCCAGCCCACGTACGATCCGGTCACCAGCATGGGGGCCAGCTTGGACTCGGAGAGGTGGTGCCAGGAGCCGGGTATGCTGGGGTCCTGCGCTCTTTCGCATTCCCTGTCCCGGTACACGTACGCGGCGGTGTTCTGGAATTCTTCGATGACGACCAGAAAGCTGCGGTCGTAGAGTTTGGCGTAGCGGTTCGGAGCGCTGGTGGCGGTGTCCCAAATCAGGTCGGGGCCGATGTCCTTTTCGGAGTATTCCATGATCAGGGATTTTCATTCTGTTTTTCAAGGTAACCGCACAGAGTTCTAACAGTCAAGGCTATAACGGAATAATCCCGTATATTCAGGATGTTATGTTTCCATCCCTCAACCCTCCCTCGCCAAACGGCACTGGAATTACCTGAACCATAAGATTTTAATTCAATTTAACATTTTTGTATTTTGCATATAGTTGTGCATTTATATCGATTTGTTCGCGAACAGACTTACTAAGAACAACCAATATAAACGTTTCGGCTGATTTTTTATAACAACATACATTTTTTTATTGACGTATCGTTCAGGATATTTTAGTAACCTTCTTATTATGGATCCAGTTGATTATTTCAAAAAGCCGCTTTTGCCAGACCATCGAAATTACGAAGCTTTGAAAGCTTTTTATTGCGACGGACTTGGTTCGGCTGAAACGGCCGAAAAATACGGATTGTCGCCAGCCTATTTCAAAAAACTCCGCCATCTTTTTTTGCAAAATCTCAAAAAGGGAATCAATCCGTTTTTCTCGAAAAAAAAGCCCGGTCCCAAAAAGCGTTCCACAAGCGACCAAACGATAGAGCTTATTGTCGCATTGCGTAAGCGGAATTATTCCATCACGGACATCAAGGTCCTTCTTGATTCCAAGGGAAATGCCGTTTCGCTCGACACCATCGATAAAGTGCTGAAGGCCGAAGGCTTCGCGCCTTTGCCCAAAAGGACTCGAATGGAAAGGCTCGCAGTTTCCGTTCCGGAAAAAATCGAGGCGCCGAAAAGCGTGTCGATAGAACTGACCGACGAAAAGTTCATAACGGAACACGGCGCCGGTCCCCTCGTTTTTTTACCCCTCATGGAAAAACTCGGCTTGGCGGAGGCGATCAAAAGCGCCGGATTTCCCCGTACGTCCGAACTCGACGACCTTCAAAGCGTTCTGTCTTTTCTGGCCTTGAAACTGCTGGGAGGCCTCCGATGGTCCCACGATACGAAATGGAACATGGACAGGGCTCTCGGGTTGTTTGCCGGACTCAACGTCCTGCCGAAATCGACTACTCTTTCAACCTATTCCTACCGCGTGTCAAGGTCGCAGAACAAAAGGTTCCTTTCCGCGCTGTCGCGCATTTTCCGCGACGACGAACTCGAAAATGGCGAGTTCAATCTGGATTTCAAAGCGATACCGCATTGGGGAGACGCCAGCGTTCTCGAAAAAAACTGGGCGGGTTCCAGATCGAAGGCGATGAAGAGCCTTCTCGCCCTGGTTGCGCAGGATCCTTCAACTGGCAATCTTTCCTATACCAATGCGGAAGTAAAGCACAGGAACCAAAGCGACGCCGTTTTCGATTTCGTCGATTTTTGGAAGCAAGGTCGCGGCGTGGCCCCGAAAATGTTGATTTTCGATTCGAAGTTCACGACCTACAAGAATTTGAGCGAGTTGAATCAGAGCGAGGAAAAAATCAAGTTCCTGACCATAAGAAGGAGAAGTAAAAGCCTGATCGAAAAGGCGGAAAAAATCGAAAGCAACCATTGGCGAAAGATATCCGTCGAGCGTTCGAAGGGTAAATATCAGAAAATCAGAATATACGAAGAGCACTGCAAATTGCGACATTACAAAGGCGAAGTAAGACAAATCGTTATGACCGACCATGGAAGACGAAAACCGACCTTTCTTATTACCAACGACTTTGACGCGGATGTGGGAAAGCTTGTGAAAAAATATGCAGGCCGATGGCTGGTGGAACAGGAAATTGCCGAGCATGTGGCGTTTTTCAACCTGAACAATCCTTCCTCTTCAATTGTTGTCAAGGTGGATTTTGACCTGACGATTTCCCTTTTGGCCCACAACCTGTATCGGATATTGGCAAGCCATCTTGAAGGTTTTGAAAAATGCACCGTCGAAACAATAAGCCGAAATTTTCTTGAAAACGGCGCCTCCGTGGAAATTGCCGGAGATCGGATAAAAGTTTTTTTGAAAAAGAAAACGCATCTGCCTTTACTTCTCGATGTCCCGTGGATGAAATGCTCCACAAAATTGTCATGGCTTGGTGCAATAATATCCTTTGAAACCGGAACATATTCTTGAGGTACCTTTTTTATCTGAATGAAAATCCCTGATGATGAAATCGCAATCCTTGGCCACCTGAACAAGATTTCGGGTCGCGGCGTATTCCCTGATTTCCTCCAGCGACAAGGGGTTTTCGACCGGAGATTCGTCGCGCTCCAGAAACGATATGAACTGGGATGCGAAGGTCTTGAAGTAATGGACGGCGAAAGCGGGGAACCAGACTCGATTTTCCCTGATATTGATGTAGAAAGGGACTACCCGGCCGCTTTCGGTCCACAGCCGGTTGAAAATGCGCTGGACGATGGCGGTCTTGCCGCTTTTCCGGCGGGCGAGAAGCGCCCGGGATTTGGCCCCGCGCCTGGGGATGAGGCCGATCCATTTGTCCAGCCGCGCGAATTCCTTTTTCCTTCCCACGAGAAGATCGGGATCGCCGATGGTTTCGGGTAACGGATACCGCATGACGTCGAGTCCTTTCTCCAAAGGTTTCGTTCCGTACTGTTCCATACTTGCGGTGCAAAGCATATCACGGTAAGCGATTCCGATCAAATGCCCCCCGGACTGTTCGGCAATTCAGATTTTGGGCGCTCCCGGCACCTTCAAGTCAAAGAACGAAAATTAAGTAAACCGAACGATTTTCGATCAAGCGTTTCCCCTTGAGGGGGGCAATACTGTTGAAAAAATCATCCGGTTTTTGTTTCGTCAGCCTGCGCGTCCAAAGGTAACCAGACCATCCTGGTCTGGCTTCTTGCCGAACCGCGATCACACTGGCACCATGGGGCCAGACCAGGATGGTCTGGTTACCCTCGGGGCCGAAGCCGATACCCGACGAACCTATGAAGCGGAACAGTTTACAGCGGAAAAACAGGACCGTCAAACGGCATGATTTTCATCACCCCAGACGCGAAGTCTCCAATGGGAAGGACATCGGCGATCCTGGTGCGCGGGATACCGAAATAATTCAATGGGCGAGAAAAAATGATTTTCCGGTGTTATTTTTCATAATGATGACGGCATTGAATTACGATTACTTCCTCTTCGTCATAAGCGTATACTAGTCGATGCTCCTGGTTGATACGCCTTGACCAATACCCTTCCAGATCGAATCTTAGCGGCTCCGGTTTGCCGATTCCGGAAGAAGGATTCTTGCAGGTTTCGATGCAGAGCCTGATAATTCGCTTTAGGGTTTTCGGATTTTTTTCCGTCCACCAAGCCAGGTCTTCCAACCCTGTTTCAGTCCAGGTAAGTTTTAACATCTATCTCTTTCTTCATTCCCGCGCGATGTTGACGAATCCCCTCTCGAAGCCGATCCGCATTTGCGGGATTGCGCAACAGATGAAACGTTTCCATTATACCCGCATAATCTTCGGCATCGACGATAACCACTTCGCTATCATCGTCTATGGTAACGGATACAGGTTCCTGATTGTCGATTACTTTCTTCAAAATCGTCCTTACATCATCCGAAAATTGGTCCGCGGTTATTTTTTGCATGGTTCGTTCTCCATTTGTTTTATGATTACATCCGCCAATAAAATCATAGCATATCTTGATTGGCGGCAAAAGGCAATTTGGAAGATGACGATTCTCGCCGAATTGCGCAACTACTTTTTTTGGTGGGCGGATTGCCCCAATGCGTCATCACCGTGGATAGACCGGGTCGCTTATGGCTCGGAATTATCTGCCGCGCATGGTCTGGTGGATCTGAAACAGTACCTGCCTTCTCATCGATACACGATAAACATAAGCGCGCAGAATGCAGATGACGAACTGTAATCGAACCGAGGCAGCCATTTTTTCCGTATTGATTTCACTCTTCCCTCTGGTTCCCATGCTCCAGCGTTGGAACCTGGTCGCTTCGAATTTGTTTCTCCAGGCCGACAGGAGTGCGGAAATCCTTTTCCGCCATATGCCCTCCGGCGCACGGCCGGCTGTCGCAACTCAAAATCGATTGCAAAATAGCCGGATTGCGGTACTGACGAGACGCTGGAGCGTCTGGAATTACGTTCCAACGCTGGAGCGTTGGAACGAGGAAAAAAACCGTCACTCCCGCCCGCCGACCTTTTCCATCAGGCCGAAAATCGTTTCGGCGGTTTCCTCCCCGGCTTGCTCGACCAGGATCTGACGAAAACGATCCTCCCCCAGCGCCTCCTTTTGCCGCTCCAGCTGCCTCAGATCGATTGCGACCTGAGGTACCCGCAATTCAATGTGAATGGCAAGGCTTCGAAGGTTGTATCCGATTCCCTCCTCCGCCTTGCCCGTGTCGGTGAGCAAAATGCCGATCTGGCCGTAGCTTGATGCCATGCCCGCGCGATTTCCCAGCTCTTCTTTGATTTGGAGAGCCTTTCGGTACCATTGGAGCGCCTCGTCGTATGCGCCGCGATCTTGCGCGACGATTCCCCTCTGGTGGTAGCCGGTCGCCATGCCCGCGCGATTTCCCAGCTCTTCATCGATTTGGAGAGACTCTCGATACCATTGGAGCGCCTCGTCGTATGCGCCGCGATCTTGCGCGAGCATTCCCATCTGGTGGTAGCCGGTCGCCATGCCCGCGCGATTTCCCAGCTCTTTAAAGATTTGGAGAGCCTTTCGGTACCATTGGAGCGCCTCGCCGTATGCGCCGCGATCTTGCGCGAGCATTCCCATCTGGTGGTAGCCGGTCGCCATGCCCGCGCGATTTCCCAGCTCTTTAAAGATTTGGAGAGCCTTTCGGTACCATTGGAGCGCCTCGTCGTATGCACCGCGAAGTTGCGCGACCATTCCCATCTGGTGGTAGCCGGTCGCCATGCCCGCGCGATTTCCCAGCTCTTCAAAGATTTGGAGAGCCTTTCGGTACCATTGGAGCGCCTCGTCGTATGCGCCGCGATCTTCCGCGACCCTTCCCATCTGGTGGTAGCCGGTCGCCATGCCCGCGCGATTTCCCAGCTCTTCAAAGATTTGGAGAGCCTTTCGGTACCATTGGAGCGCCTCGTCGTATGCGCTGCTTTTTTGCGCGACGATACCCATCTGGTGGTAGCCGGTCGCCATGCCCGCGCGATTTCCCAGCTCTTCTGAGATTTGGAGAGCCTGTCGGTACCATTGGAGCGCCTCATCGTATGCGCAGCGATCTTGCGCGACGATTCCCATCTCGTGGTAGCTGGTCGCCATGCCCGCGCGATTTCCCAGCTCTTTAAAGATTTGGAGAGCCTTTCGGTACCATTGGAGCGCCTCGTCGTATGCGCCGCGATCTTGCGCGACGATTCCCATCTCGTGGTAGGTGTTTGCCATGCCCTCGCGTTTTCCCAGCTCTGCAAAGATTTGGAGAGCCTTTCGGTACCATTGGAGCGCCTCGTCGTATGCGCCGCGATATTGCGCGAGCATTCCCATCTGGTGGTAGCCGGTCGCCATGCCCGCGCGATCTCCCAGCTCTTTAAAGATTTGGAGAGCCTTTCGGTACCATTGGAGCGCCTCGTTGTATGCGCCGCGATCTTGCGCGACGATTCCCATCTCGTGGTAGCTGTTCGCCATGCCCGCGCGATTTCCCAGCTCTGCAAAGATTTGGAGAGCCTTTCGGTACCATTGGAGCGCCTCGTCGTATGCGCCGCGATTTTGGTTGACGATTCCCATATGGTGGAGAAAAGCGGCCTTTTTTTCCGAGGGTTCGGGCAGCCACCCGAGGGTCTCGCGTACCAGGCGCTCCTCCTGCCTCCAAGCCCCCCAAGTTTCCAGTTGCGAGCAAATCGATTCGGACAATGCCACCGCTTGCTCCAGGTCGCCGGACTCGAAATAGTGCCGCCGGGCTTCCAAAAGTTCCGCTATGTCGTGAGAGACGTTTCGTACCCGCCAATCACAATACCGGGCGGCACGCCGGTGGGCGATTTTACTTTCCGTTTCGTCCATGCGCCGGGCCAGGGCGTTGGCGGTCCAGCGGTGGACGGCGAAGCGAACGGGGTCGTCTTCGGCGTACTGGACCGGCGACAGCAGAGAGGAGTCTTGCAGGGCTCGAACGGCGGCGGCCGCGTTTTTCGGCGACTTGATCGGCGGGCGTTGCCGTGCCTGCAAATCTTTTTGCAAGCCAGCCAGTGCTTCCGGGGAAATTCCCGAGCCTTCCTCGCCAGGTTTTTTTCCTGCGGCTTCGGCTTGCTTTATCAGGGATTTTCATTCAGATAAAAAAGGTACCTCAAGAATATGTTCCGGTTTCAAAGGATATTATTGCACCAAGCCATGACAATTTTGTGGAGCATTTCATCCACGGGACATCGAGAAGTAAAGGCAGATGCGTTTTCTTTTTCAAAAAAACTTTTATCCGATCTCCGGCAATTTCCACGGAGGCGCCGTTTTCAAGAAAATTTCGGCTTATTGTTTCGACGGTGCATTTTTCAAAACCTTCAAGATGGCTTGCCAATATCCGATACAGGTTGTGGGCCAAAAGGGAAATCGTCAGGTCAAAATCCACCTTGACAACAATTGAAGAGGAAGGATTGTTCAGGTTGAAAAACGCCACATGCTCGGCAATTTCCTGTTCCACCAGCCATCGGCCTGCATATTTTTTCACAAGCTTTCCCACATCCGCGTCAAAGTCGTTGGTAATAAGAAAGGTCGGTTTTCGTCTTCCATGGTCGGTCATAACGATTTGTCTTACTTCGCCTTTGTAATGTCGCAATTTGCAGTGCTCTTCGTATATTCTGATTTTCTGATATTTACCCTTCGAACGCTCGACGGATATCTTTCGCCAATGGTTGCTTTCGATTTTTTCCGCCTTTTCGATCAGGCTTTTACTTCTCCTTCTTATGGTCAGGAACTTGATTTTTTCCTCGCTCTGATTCAACTCGCTCAAATTCTTGTAGGTCGTGAACTTCGAATCGAAAATCAACATTTTCGGGGCCACGCCGCGACCTTGCTTCCAAAAATCGACGAAATCGAAAACGGCGTCGCTTTGGTTCCTGTGCTTTACTTCCGCATTGGTATAGGAAAGATTGCCAGTTGAAGGATCCTGCGCAACCAGGGCGAGAAGGCTCTTCATCGCCTTCGATCTGGAACCCGCCCAGTTTTTTTCGAGAACGCTGGCGTCTCCCCAATGCGGTATCGCTTTGAAATCCAGATTGAACTCGCCATTTTCGAGTTCGTCGTCGCGGAAAATGCGCGACAGCGCGGAAAGGAACCTTTTGTTCTGCGACCTTGACACGCGGTAGGAATAGGTTGAAAGAGTAGTCGATTTCGGCAGGACGTTGAGTCCGGCAAACAACCCGAGAGCCCTGTCCATGTTCCATTTCGTATCGTGGGACCATCGGAGGCCTCCCAGCAGTTTCAAGGCCAGAAAAGACAGAACGCTTTGAAGGTCGTCGAGTTCGGACGTACGGGGAAATCCGGCGCTTTTGATCGCCTCCGCCAAGCCGAGTTTTTCCATGAGGGGTAAAAAAACGAGGGGACCGGCGCCGTGTTCCGTTATGAACTTTTCGTCGGTCAGTTCTATCGACACGCTTTTCGGCGCCTCGATTTTTTCCGGAACGGAAACTGCGAGCCTTTCCATTCGAGTCCTTTTGGGCAAAGGCGCGAAGCCTTCGGCCTTCAGCACTTTATCGATGGTGTCGAGCGAAACGGCATTTCCCTTGGAATCAAGAAGGACCTTGATGTCCGTGATGGAATAATTCCGCTTACGCAATGCGACAATAAGCTCTATCGTTTGGTCGCTTGTGGAACGCTTTTTGGGACCGGGCTTTTTTTTCGAGAAAAACGGATTGATTCCCTTTTTGAGATTTTGCAAAAAAAGATGGCGGAGTTTTTTGAAATAGGCTGGCGACAATCCGTATTTTTCGGCCGTTTCAGCCGAACCAAGTCCGTCGCAATAAAAAGCTTTCAAAGCTTCGTAATTTCGATGGTCTGGCAAAAGCGGCTTTTTGAAATAATCAACTGGATCCATAATAAGAAGGTTACTAAAATATCCTGAACGATACGTCAATAAAAAAATGTATGTTGTTATAAAAAATCAGCCGAAACGTTTATATTGGTTGTTCTTAGTAAGTCTGTTCGCGAACAAATCGATATAAATGCACAACTATATGCAAAATACAAAAATGTTAAATTGAATTAAAATCTTATGGTTCAGGTAATTCCAGTGCCGTTTGGCGAGGGAGGGTTGAGGGATGGAAACATAACATCCTGAATATACGGGATTATTCCGTTATAGCCTTGACTGTTAGAACTCTGTGCGGTTACCTTGAAAAACAGAATGAAAATCCCTGTTTATCGATTCCATGGCCGCTTGCATGCGCGCGTCCCTTTCGGGGTCGGGCTCGACTTGGATTTCCCGTCCGATCTGCCACAGGAGTCCGTCCAGGTCCACCGGCAGCCGGTAGACCGAAGCGCCGAAAAGAAGTGTGCGGGCCGGGGGGACTTTTTCGATCATCTCCAGCAATCCGTCCAGCAAGACATCGTCGGCCGCGAGGGTCACGGTTTCGGCCAGGGCGCGGTCCAGGTTTCCGGCGGCGTCCTTGCGCCATTTGCCGGGATCGTCCACGCCTTCCTTTTTGCGGATGGCATCCTTCAGCTTTTTTTCCACATGGGGGAACCGGGCCTCTCCGCCTCGCAGAAGCGCTTCCAGGTACTCCAGGGCCCTGGGGTGCCCTCCGACCGATTCGTAGGCGCGTTGCAGTTCGCTTTTGTCCAGCGCCTTCAGCGCGGGAAGCCGCCAGGCCAGCTTCCGTGTTTCCACAAAGGAAAGGGGGCCCACATGCCAATGCTCCAGCAGAGTTTCCGCCTCGTCCGGCAGCTGGAAAGGGTAGCGGCAGGTGAACACCATCCTGGTTTTTCCGGCCGAGCGCGCCCAGAGGGAGAGAAGTTCGCCCAGGTCGGCCTTGAGACCTTCGTTGTCGACGGTTCTGTCCTTTGTCAGGTTGTCCTCGAAATTGTCGAGCAGGAACGCCATTTTCAGTCCGGGAAAAACCTGCCGCAGCAGCTGTTCGAACCTCTGGTGCCAATCGAACTTCTTTTCTTGCGCGACCACGGAAAATTGCCGAAGCGGGTGTTTTTCGTCCAGATTGTTTTCGATGCAATATCCGAAAAGCCTGCTCCCGATCTCTCCCAGGATCGCCTCCACGTCCGTATGTCCCGCCACGGATGCCACCGTCCATCCGTCCTTGGACAACCTTTGGAACAACCGGGCGGCCAGACTGCTTTTGCCGCATCCGCCGATGCCGTGCGCGACGACGCCCGCTCGTTCGGGGTTTTCCATGGCGCGGAAAAGGAGACGCAGGTCGCGCCTGCGTCCCACGAAATGGCCCGGACCCAGAACGCACACGCCCGGCGTGAGGGATGGTTCGGTCCTGGTTTCGATTGTTTCGCGGGGCGCCCGGGGATCGTAAAGGTCCAGGGGCTTTGCCCGTACATACAACGCGGGCGCGGCCCAGTCCGCCAGGGCGGCCTTTTCCTGGGGGGCGGTCTCGTCCTGGCGCATTTTCTCCACGCCGAGCCGGGCTTCGAAAAAGGCGGACAGCGGGTCGGGTCTTTGGGCGGAGGCCAGATATTTGTAGAGCAGGCCCCCGAATTCGGTGGCGTAGCGGTCGCTCACCGGGGCGTTCATGGCGACCACGCAGGGCGCGCCCCTGTCCATGAGGCTTTCGGCGATGGAGGACAGCTGTTTTTCGCCCTCGGTCCCGCCCAGTCCCGTGGAGCAACCGGCCAGGACCGTCAGAGGGACCCCCCGGTCCGGGGCCAGGATTTCGTCGCAGAGCCGCTCGGCGGAAACCTCGTCCTCCTTGCCGTCCTCGGTTTCCAGGACCAGGTATCCGGGGCGGGCGTGGCAGGAGATGTGCAACACGTGGTACCGCATGGATGCCAGCGCCCCCCGGATGGCCTTCAGGCTGCCGTTTTCCAGGATTTCCACGTGGGCGTCCCCCCTGCCCGCGGCCTTTTCCACGGCGTCCAGGATGCGCATGGTTTCCAGCTCCATGTCCAGAAGCTCCCCCCTTTGGTTCTGGGACTCGGGACTGCCGACCACGGCCAGGATTCGAAGCGGACCGGGTATTTCGAAAGCGGTGGCGGGACCGTCCTGTTTTCCGGCCCTGTAAAGGCGGATATTGGGATGCAGGGCCAGGGGCTTTCCCGGAGAACCGTCTTTTTCGGGGATTCGGAGGCTCTCCCAGGGCAGGTTCGCCAGGTCTGGGTCGTCGATGGCCAGGGCGATTCGCAAGGACACGTTTAAAGACGCCGCCTGCCTCGCCGCTTTCCGAATGGCGTCTCCGGCCTCGCCCTGCAAAAACGCCCTTCCCAGCGCGGCGCCCGCCGCCATGATCGCTCCGTACACGGGCGAGCCCGGATCGGGGATCGAGCCGTCGCGAGCGGCCCCCGGTCGATGCACATGCGTGTCTTCGGGCACCGCCCGCCGTCTCGCCTTGTCCAGCTCGTACAACCGTTGCTCGTCTTCGTGCCCCAATCCTCGGGGCTCGTGGGCGGCCTCCATGTATCCGCCGGAAAAGGACACCTTGTCCTTTCCAATGCGAAGCCGCCTGACAATGGGGCCTTCGGGATGAAACGCGTCGCCGGGGGCGGGACGAATCTTTCCGGTTCGCGCGGGAGGACCTTGGGGACCCTGCCCCTTGAGCGCCCTGACGAGTTCTTCCATCTTTTTTTCGTACTCGGGACCGTGGGCGTCTCTGAAATCTACCCAATGGCGATTTGCCAGGATGGCAGGCATGTCGGCGTCGGCCAGAAGCACGGGGACGAGGCGCTTTGCGTTTTCCACGGCCATGCGGGCCATGGCCGCGTATTCCTCCAGCACCCACGGGCGCGACAGGGCCGTCGGGGTGACGACCACGATTCCGTTTCTGGATTTTCGCAATCCCTCGTCGATTTTATGGAGGACAACGTCGCCCGGACCGATCTCCCACTCGTCTAAAAACACGTCCAGATCACTGTTGTGCAGGTTCTCCGCCAACGCGCGCACCCACTCGCAGTCCTTTCGGGCGTAGCTGACAAATACGTCCCATTGTTTTTCCCCGCCGTTTTTTTCCATGTTCCGACCTCCCCCAATTCCAGCTCGTCTGTGATTGCATTGCTAAATTTGGCGCATTATAGGCCTTTTCGTCCAAGAATATCAATGTCTATCAGGCATCGTCCAAAACTTGATCATCGAGTTAGGAATGAAATTTAAATAATTGAAACAAAATTTCAGTTTGTTCGATCTCAAGAAACCAGAGGCTTATGTCTGGCCGCCACCTATTTTTGAAACAGCTGCCGGTTCGATCTTTCCCCGTAGGGGATCGATTATTGTAGCTCCGGCGCGGTCAGGTCGAGATTTCCCTGTAGGGGATAAATTATTGTCGGGTCCCGCGCCGCCATAATTCATCCCCTACGGGGAAATGGCGCGACGGACAACCGGGGGCTACAATAATTCAACCTCTACGAGGTAAAAGCCGCGCCGCGACAATTTCCGTCGCCAGTGCGCGAATTGTTGCGAAACGGTTCGGGGATATTTTCAATGTTTTTTGAGCCCGGCCATGTCGCAATTCCCCCAACGAAGAAAATTGCGTGTGAATTTTTGTTGCATTTGTTTTGTTTTCGTTCCTTAAAACGAATTGCCGTTAAAAGGTCGATCTATGCATGTTTTGTTTTTCAGTTCATTGGCAGCAATTCTAATTTTGAACTGTTAACTACGATCTATCAGCGCGGAGGCACGGAAACACAGACAGTCGGAAAACCAGCCGGCGTTGGTTTTGGCTGCCCTAGCCGCTTAGCTATGGGCCAGACCGGGGGAAACAAAAGACGTTGTGCGCCAATGCCATTGTTGCTGGGGACCGACTCTTGCCGTCAGGGTTGATCGCCGCCCGCCGAAGTCTGAAAAGACCTTGCATAACGGTCCCTATTATTCCTTGCCAACACTGTCGGTCCATCCCGGGTCCGTGTTTGTCAGTGTCAGTCCGTGTCGTTCCATGGATTCCACAAAGTCAAAATTAGAATTGCTGGTTCACAAAAGCCACGTTTGCCATGTGGCCCGTATGTTGCTATGGTGCCCGCATGAACAAGATGATTCAAATACGAAATGTGCCGGTGGAAATTCACGGGAAGCTCAAGGCCAGGGCCGCCATGGAGGGCGTGAGCATGTCGGACTATCTTCTCTCGGAAATCGTCCGCATTGCGGAACGTCCAATGATCGGCGAACTGCGCGAACGACTCGGAAAAAGAACGCGGGTTTTTCCCGAAACCCGCCCGGCGGAAGTCGTCAGGGAAGGCCGGAATTCCAGATGATCGTCGTCGACGCATCCGCGATGATAGAGATTTTGTTGCGGACAGATGTCGGTTTGCTGGTGGGGTGAGGAAAATCATCCTTTTTTCGGGTTGAATTTTCTGCAAGATTTTGTTCCGATCTGCAGGGCGGCAGGTGCAAGTTGTAAGGTGTAAAGCCCTAAACCTTATTTTTATTTTTTAACCTTAGTAGCATGACGGACGCTCTCTCCCATAACCTTATTACCTTATTGGTAAATTTTCGCCTTGAATTCCGGATTTCCTTTCGATCACGAAAGATAAGGTAATAAGGTTGGGTGGAAAAGGGGATTCGTCATGCTACTAAGGTTAAGGACAAAAAATAAGGTTTTGTGACATCTAAAACGAATTGCCCGTACTGCATTCGCCGCCGACGGCGTTCGAGCATCGTTGCGGAACAAATTCCGGCAGAAAAAATACCCTTGAAAAAAGATCATTTTCATCCCCCCAGTTTGCAGGTCTAAGAGCGCTTGTTTGCGGACCGAGAAACCATACATGCTCCGCACCTGATCGATATCGAGGTGATCCAGGTTTTTCGTCGATATTGCATGCTGGGCGAGATCGAACCGGAACGCGCGCGGGAAGCCATCGAGGATTTCCAGGATTTTCCCGTCAACCGCTATCGCCACGATCTGTTTGTGTCCAGGATTTGGCAATTGCGTCACAATTTGACTGCCTGCGATGCCGTTTACGTCGCCCTCGCCGAAAGTCTGCCTGCCAATCTGGTTACATGCGACATCCGCCTTGCCTCGTCTCCGGGCCATTCCGCCGTCGTGGAAGCTTTCTGACTTTCTGACCCGATTCATTCGAAGAACTCAAGGGAGAAGGGGAATCCCCCTGGAAAAGCACGTGCAGGGTCCCCATGCCATCGTCGAGGAAACCGCCGAGACTTTGAAAAAATTCAAAGGCGGGCTGGCCCTCGAAGACGACGTCACTTTGGTCATTGTGCGATTCGCCTTTGAACAGCAATTCTAATTTTTGCCGTCCAAAACCGACGGACCGGGATGGGATCCTCTGCGGCTCTCTGCGTTCTCTGCGCCTCTGCGTTGAATCGTTAACTTTGGAAGCGCAACGGGCTTTCTTTTTAACGCAGAGGCGCAGAGAACGCAGAGGACCGCAGAGGAGAAACTTTGGAAAAAAGTGACAAAGCGGCTTCTTGACATCGTATGCAATGTCATATAGGATTGATGATTATGTACAGGCTCGTTCTCGATACGGATGTAATCGTTGCAGCTATGCGTAGTCCGACTGGGGCATCGGCAGCTCTGTTAGGCGCTGCGCTGGATGGCCGAATAACCATATTGGCCAGTGTGCCGCTTTTTATCGAATACGAGTCGAAATGCACGGCCCCGGAGCATTTTACAGCTGCGGGCATGACTCTTGGGCAAGTCGATATTTTTCTAAACGGCATTGCCAGTGTGATCGAACCGGTGAAAACCCATTATCTTTGGCGTCCCACTTTGCGTGACGCCGACGATGAAATGGTTCTCGAAGTGGCTGTCAACGGCCAAGCCGATGCGATCGCGACATTCAACATACGCGATTACGGTCCTGTTCCGGGGACCTTTAACATTGAAGTCGTCACACCGGGGACCGCGATCAGGAGGTTGAGGAATGAGTAAAACATCTACATATCCGCTTCGATTGCCGAAGTCTCTCAAGGATGAAGTGGCGAAAGTGGCCAAGCGCGAGGGCACGAGTATCAACCAATTTATAGCCATCGCGGTGGCTGAAAAACTATCCGCCCTGGAAACCGAGCGATTTTTCGCCGAGAGGGCGAAGAAAGCGAATTTGGAATCGTTTCGTGAAATTCTTTTCAGGCCCGGCGGGGAACCTCCGCAAAAAGGAGACGAACCTTCCTGAACGTCGGTCGTTTTCGTTTTCAAATATCTGCCGTTATCGGCGACCGACAACGGGGAGTTCTTGTTCGCAGGGCCTTCCGAGCCCAAATGGATACGGATGCAGGGGTGAGTGGATCGAAGTCCGTCATTCGGGATTGTCATTTAAGCACGTCAAGGCCGTCTTCCTCCAATTAACCGGAGAGTAAACCCACCATTGCCGTAAACACCTGAACGTATCATCACGAAAACACTTCTAATTGGTTCGATACGACGGTGGGTTTGCTTCATTGCCGGATTGTTCCGCAGTCGATTCCAAGTAAATGAGATCCGGCTACGAAACCTCGGGCTTCGATCCAACCACCCTTCTACGATTGCCGCGTCGCCACTTTCGGGATAAGCGCAGGGCGGTGCCTGGGAACGAGCTTTTCCATGTGGTCGGGCGACCCCATTTTTTCAGAACAGCAACCCACCGAAATGAAACGGAATTCCGGGGAGTTGCTTGGTAGCAATCCCATCCGGACGATGTCCGCATTCTTTCCTATCGGCAACTCTTGACAGCCCGGCTGATCGAAACTTTTCCAGCTGGTTCCCAAGTTCTATCTTGGGAACTTGGTCGCTTCAACGCCTTCTCCCCAGGCCCTCACGGGCCCACTACGAACCTGGGACCCCGCTCGTAGTAGCGCCGTGAGACGCTGCTTTTTCTATGGTCTCGCCAGGTCACCGGGAACGAGCTGCCTGGCGGAACGTTTGTATTGCCAACTTGATTTACCAATTCCCCAAATTCCTTATAACCAGAAAAAATGCAAAGGCGGGCTGGCCCTGGAAGACGACGTCGTTTTGGTAGTCGTGTGATTCGTCTCTGAAGAGGGTCCTTGAAAAAAGTTTTGCGGTCGGAATCTCGCCGTCGCGCCCGGATATTTTCATCCTGCCACCCGCGCTCGGAGGCTGCCACCGCAATCACTCTTCCTCGTCAAGCCCTGCCGATTTCAACTCTTTCTCCCAAAATTCCAGCCCGTCGCCGACCAGTTGCTTCGCCAAGCCTTCCAACGCTTGCAAAACTTGCGCATGCCCGATTTTCGAAGCGATTCCATAGGATTGCGCCCATGCCAAGATGGCCTGGGGGCGGTCTTGGTTTTGCCAAAGAATATGCCCGATATTGAACAAGGTGATGCACATTCCCGCGCGGTCGCCGATCTCGCGTTGTATGGCCAGCGATTGTGTCAGATAATCCAGGGCCGCGTCGTAGTCGCCCCGAGCCGTGTAAATCTGTCCGATGTTGTTGAGTGTTGTGCCCTCGCCCGCGCGGTTGCCGATCTCGCGTCGTATGGCCAGCGATTTTGTCAGATAATCCAGGGCCGCGTCGTAGTCGCTCCGAGCGTCGTAAATCTGGGAGATGTTGTTGAGTGTCGTGCCTTCGCCGGCGCGATCTCCGATCTCGCGTACTATGGACAGCGATTGCGTCAGATAATCTAGGGCCGCGTCGTAATCGGCGCAGGCTTTGTAAATTTGGGAGATGTTGTTGAGGGCTTGACCCTCGCCCACGCGGTCACCGATCTCGCGGTGTATGGCCAGCGACTGAGTCAGATAATCCAGGGCCGCGTCGTAGTTGCCCCGGGCGTCGTAAATCAGTCCGATGTTGTTGAGTGTTACGCCCTCGCCTGCGCGGTCGCCAATCTCGCGTCGTATGGTTAGCGATTGAGTCAGATAATGTAGGGCCGCGTCGTAGTCGCCACGGGCTTGGTAAATATTTCCGATGTTATTGAGTGTTGTGCCCTCGCCCGCGCGGTCGCCGATCTCGCGTAGTATAGCCAGTGATTGAGTCAGATAATCGAGGGCCGCGTCGTAATCGCCGCAGGCGTGGTAAATAAGGGAAATGTTGCTGAGGGATTGGCCCTCGCCCGCGCGGTGGCCGGTCTCGCGTAGTATGGTCAGCGATTGAGTCAGATAATTCAGGGCCGCGTCGTAATCGCTTTGGGCGTGGTAAATTTGGGAGATATTGTTGAGTGTTACACCCTCGCCCGCGCGGTCGCCGATCTCGCGTAGTATGGCCAGCGATTGCTCCAAATAGTCGAGCGCTCCGTCGAAATCGCCCAAAGCCTTACAGGTTGCTCCGCAATTGTTGAGGGCAACTCCCCGGATGGAAAGATCTTGGGACTCGAGCAGCGGCGGCAGCCAGACATCCAGTAGCGTGCGGAACATCCCCCGGCGTTTGAAGTAATCGAACAAATATCTCAGAAAAAAACGGTGGGCGTCCTCGCCAAGCCCTGCGCGGGTCAATGCCGCGTGGGCCGCCATGGCTCTGTCGAGAGTGTTTTGCATGTTTTCGAAGACATAGACTTGGTACCGGGCGGCTTGTTGGGCGATATCCGCAGGCAGGGCAGCCCTTTTTTCTTCCAGCCACCCGGCGATCAGGGGCGACAGGCTGTATTGCCGGATGCGCAAGTCCGGGTCGAATTCGGCGTCCACCAGGGAGAGCGCGGCCAGGCGGCGGATGGAGACTGCGGGATCGGACAGGTCTTGGGACACCACTTTCACGCCGTCCTCCAGCACCGGTCCGACGTAGGCCCGCAGGCGGTCCAGCAGTTCCAGTTCCTCTTGGTGCAACAGAGCGACGGTCTCCTCCACGGTCATGTACACGCGAAGATCTTCCTTTTTTCGGGCCAGTCGCTGGAGAAACGAATCGGGGTCGGCGCCCAGGCGGGTGGCTGCGCAAAAGAGTTCCAGGCCCTTGAAATTTCCCCCCATCTCCTGGTGCAGCGTTTTCATCTGTTTCCGGCTCAGCCCGGCCCGTGGAAATTCCTGGCCGAACCGCAGAAAATCGTCGTAGGAGGAGCTTTGCAGGGCGTGGTGGATGGCAAGATCGTCCGCAAAGCCGGGGATGTTCCACCGGGAGGTGGCCAGGACCGTCGGGGACTGTGTTCCCATGCGCGCGCAGGCCTTGAGCCACGCCGCCGCTTTTTCGTCCGACACGCAACCGGTGTCCGGGTCCTGCACGGTCTCTAGGTTATCGAAAAACAGGACCGTTTTTCCGCCGGTCTGCCGTTGCAGCGCCGTCAGGACCAGCAGTGCCTTTTGTTCTTCGTCCCGGCAGCGTCCCCAATGCCTGTCCACCTCCTCACCAAGCTTTTCGTCCAGGGAAAATTTCAGGCCGCTGACGAACCGTTCCCAGTCTGCCGGAGGACGGGCCGAGAACCCGTGGATGCGAAAGCCCCGTTTTTCCAGGTTTTTCGCCAGACGTCCCGCCAGGCTGGTCTTGCCCTGCCCGCCCGGGCCGGTGACGAGCAAGCGGCGTATCTCGCCGTCGATCAGGCGGCGGTCCAGCTTGCGAAGTTCCATGCGGCGACCGATGAACCGTTGCGGGACCTGGATTTCCTGGAAGGCGTCGTTGAGAAGTATCTCGAAGGGTTTTTCTTCGGGGGTGAAATCCTTGTCCGCCAGTTCGAGACCCGAGCCCCTGGTGTACAGGGCCGGCAGGCACCACTGCCCGGCGCCGAGTTCCGCTGCCGCGATTTCGGCCCGGTCCCGTCGGGGCGAACCTGTTTTGACAAACGGCCCGGAAATGGATTTTCGCGCGGCCTGCACGGCCGTGTCGATTCGCTCGCCCCGGACGACGGCGTCGCAGAATGTCCGGGAAAAGAGAATTCCGGCCGCGTCGTAGATCGATTCCCGCATTCCCGCCACATGGGGCAGCCCGGCCTGGAAAAGACGCAGGGCCAACCCCGCGTTCAGTTCCGCCTCCCGGTCGGCACGGGCCGTTTCGATCCTGCCCGAAAGGCAGGCCGACAACACCGCGCACCGCACGCCCGTGCCCGCGAACGCCTCCGCGATCTCGCCCGCCTCCCGGGGGTCCGACCGGCCGTCCTCGCCCTCGAAAATGAAAAAAGACTGCGAAGGCTTGTCCGCAAGCGTATTTTCCCGGAACATTCCGTGGCCGCTGAGAAACACCAGGTGAAATTCCTCGTCCCTGAGCAGTCTTCGAAACACGGAGAAACGTCCGTCGTCCGGACAGGTCAGTTCCGCGCGGCCCTCCCGGACCCAGGGGTCCAGCGCTTCGATCACGTTCTCCTGCTCGGCCTCGGTGTTCAGGCGTTCCTTTTCGGCGTCCAGGTCGTCGGGAAGGGAGGTGAACAGCAATACTTTCAACGGACCGGCGGGTGGCGCGCCCCCCCTTTCCGACACCGCGTCCGGAATTTGCCTCGACAGGGTAAAACCGTCGTGCATTCCCAAAAATCCCAGTTCGGGGTGGCAGAGACACTCCCACGGCAGGGAAAGGACTTCCGGAGAACCGGACCGCAAAATCAGGGGCAGAATTTTCCCGCCCGTCCCCCGTCGGGCCGCCTCGAACGGTCCCGGGACGTCCAAAGCCTCCCACAGCGCGGTGCCGACGGTTTTCAGGTCTATTTCGGTGACGGCCATCTTCCGCGCGTACTTGATGGAAAGCTGTCTTGCGAGACTTTTCAGGTGCGGATGGCGTGCGGGAAAATCGGACGGAATATCCACGACAAAATTGTCGGCTACGTTCAGCGGCATGTCAACTCCTTTCGCCAGGTTCGGGGCTTGGTTTCTGGTCATAACGGATTTGGGGGAGCGGCCATGCGTAGGTTGGGTTGAGCGGGTTTCATGTTGGGTTTCGCTTGCTTCCCAACCGTTTCTATCGTCTTATCTGTTTGTTTGATAGAATTCTGTAGCGAAACCCAACAATTGACGACGCTCAACCCAACCTACATTCCACCCACCCCCAAATCCGTTATGACCAGCTTGGTTTTAACTTCGGCCGGTTTTCATCCAACAGTTTCGGCCGGCGCCTGGATTCCGGGTCTAAAGCAAGCTCCGCCCGGAATGACGGTATTGCTTGGCCGACGTTATAACCGAAACCCCGGTTCGTTGGAAGAATCGGTTTGGTTTTGCGTCTTTTCCCGTTCTGCGCTTTCCAGCACCAGACCCGACAGGGCGTCGGTCGGAAGCCGCGCAAACCAGTTCGCGCCGATTTCTTCGCCGTTTTCCCCGCGATACACCATCCGAATCGGAACCTGGTCTTCCCTCAGAACGACATTGCAAAGGGCCTCGCAATAGGGACACGGAACGCTCCTTTTGACCCTGCCGTAGGACCGCGCATCTGAATCGCGCAATACGATATGAAAAATTTGTTTGCATTTCCAGCATCTGGCCTTGGTTGTCTGTTGGTTCATGGACTTTTTCTCCTCTACCATATGGAAATTGCCGCGAGAACGAGGCCCGCGAAAAATAGAACCGACGATTGGACGAGAACGGAGCGTTTGAATTCGGCGACTTTGGAAAAATATTCGTCAATGGTCAGCTTTTCTTGCCGAAACGATTCCCGGACCCGTTCGACCGTGCCTTCGAGAACGTCGTATTTTTTGGGAAAAAGCCCGTAGAGCGTCGCGGCCAGGGCCAGCGCCCAGCACAGGAAGGCGGCCGCGACCCATCCGGAAAAACCGCCCCCGCCGCCCGAATACAGCTTCAGGACCGCGACGTACACCCCCGGGATTGCCAGCTCCGCCTTGAACAACTCCTTGGCCAGATCGTCCATCCGGTCCGCCTGCCTGGCGATTTCCTTCTGGTATTCCTCCAGAAGAAAAGAATCGCCCGGCGAACCCTCCGTCGTTTCCAATATGTCGTCCGTCATGAAAAAAACCTCGCTCCCATCTCTATTTGGTTTGCAAGCTTGCTTTTTCTTTTGCGTCGATTTTAGGATTTATTGGCAAGGTAATTTGCCAATTTGCCAAGCTTCGCGAAAGTAGGATGTTAGGTGGGAAACCAGCTTTGTGTCAACCGGAAAAATTGCTCGATTTTGACGTGGCAATGGCAGGTCCGGGCCAACCTTGGCTAAAGATGTCGGTTTTGGTTATAATGTCGGCCAACCAACACCGTCATTCCGGGCGGAGCTTGCGGAGAACCGGAATCCAGGCGACGCTCGTAACTGAAAACCGGCCGAAGTTAAAACCAAGCCCAAGATGGGGCATGGTTCTAACTTCGGCCACCTGGATTCCGGGTCTACGCTGCATTATCTAGCTTGGCGACGCCGAGGGAAACCAGACCCCTTTTGGTTTTGATCGACATCCGGGTTGAATGCTGCTCCGCCCGGAATGACGACTATAGGAACAATTGTCTTTAAATTGGCCGAAGTTAAAACCAAGCCCATGATTTTCATCACCCCAGTTCAAGCCTAAGGTGATGAAAATCCTTCGGAATTGCGGATAATTCTTCAGCCCAATTTCGTCCCAACGCATCGAGAATTCAGGTTTCAGGTGTCGGGGGGCCATTCCCGACACCTGAAACCTTAAAAATGGAACAAATTCCGACAAAAAATATCCCCTTGAAAAAGGATGATTTTCATCACCCCCGCCCAAGACTGCCCGATCACTTTCCGGACCAATTAAATGCTTGCAACTTATCACACATTAAATTATGCTGATGCAAATCTGTCTGCCAAAGTGACCGAATTGTTTGGAAACGTCGAATGATTTGCGGTTAAAAAACAAGGGCTTCGTAAATCGGCGACATCTCCTTACACCGTTTGGAGAAAATAAACATTTTGTGCGGACGTTTTAAGGGAATCATCTCCCCACCCTCTGCGTCTCCGGGTGAAACGATAAATGGAAAGGAAGCCCCATGACACAAGCAACAGCCGTTTGCTTTTGCTTGCTTTGCCTAACCGTATACCTGCGGGCGCAAGAAACCCCAATCATCACATCGCCGGCTTCCCCTGACAACCCGTTGAACATCTCCTTGGGAACAACCAAGCTCAAAGGTCTCGCCACCATCGGAGACAACGTCGAGATCTCCGTCAACGAGCAACCGCAATCCACCGTAGCCGCGACGGAAGGACTTCCGCGAGAAGAAGTCACCTCGCAACTGGATTGGGAAGGAATAACCACCCCTTCGGACGACGTCGATCAATACGCCAAACTCCTTCTCCATGGCGACACCGACTTCGCCGACGCAAGCGATTCGAGCCACTCCGTCACCAATAGAAATTGCTCTATCGACGACACCGAGAAGGTGTTCGGCGACGACTCCATCTCCTTCAACGGAACCGATTCCCACCTATGATATCGAACAGTGTAAGAATATCGAACAGCTTCTATTTTCTCATCTTCCATCTGATTCCAGCGAGAAGCAGGAGACCGGCCCCCAAGGTCATAATGGTTCCGGGTTCCGGGACCGGGCATTCCACCACGGCATACTCGAATTTGGATGTAAACCCCAATTCGTCGAAATTTCCCGTTTTGGGATCAACCGTGTATGTTCTCGGATTGTCGCATCCGTCTGCTTCTCCCTGCTTTCTGTCATCGGCGATATCAGGCATGAAACTCGGTTCGCGGCAGGTGCGATGGCAATCACTTTCTGGGAGAAAAAAACTGTTCGAACCGATCCTTTCCTGTCTTGGCTTTTTCCCCAGGACGACAGGACCCCCCGTAGGAGAAAGCGTGAAATCGGTTCTGCAAGTCCCCATGTCCGGCTCGACCGACAATTCGAACGACCAGCACAGAGAAAAGTATTTCCCCGAAAAGCTGTAAGGCCTGTCCGGCAAAGAATATTTGAAAGAACGGTCTTCCGACAGAACAGGGTTTTGGATGCGGATGCGGTCCACGACGACGGTTTCCGACCGCTTTTCTTCGGCTTTGCGGGTCGCGGTCCATAAAAATTTCAATTCGACGGCTTTGGCCGGACCGTCCAGACGCCAGCAAGCCTTGGCTTCGAACGTTTCTCCGGGACTGAAATGCGTTTGATCGTTCCGGACTTTGATATCAAGATCGGCCATGGCTCGTCCTTTTTTTCCTGCTTGCATCTTGCCTGCTTGCATCTTGCCTGCTCGCTTCCGGCAGAACATCGACCGGATAGGTTTCGTCGATATGGGGTCGGTTTTCGATTTCCCCGTACACCCGGAGGCGCCATGCGATTTTGTTGTACGACGATTCGAAGGAATGCATGGTGTTCTTGGGCACGACGAACTCCAGACGACCGGAAGCAATCTCCGAAAGGTCGTCGGTTTCCAGGACAAGGAAACGGGCGAAACTGTTTTCCAGGGTCTTTTGTCTTTTTCTCCCCCTGTGGTCGTTGAAATGGATTTGCGTCGATTCGGTCCCCTCCTGGACGATCTTGAACCGGCGGACAGCTGTCGCGTTTCCGGCAAATACCCATCCCAGGCCGGTTTTCTCCCCCAATTTGATATGGTTTCCGTCCAGAAAGACGACGGGGAGCGGATTGAAAAGCCCGAAAAAGAAAAAGACGACGAAAACGATTCCGGTTGCAAGAATCAGCAGCGCCAGGAGCAAAGCCGCCGCAAACAAAGCCCTTTCTCCTCCTGCGGGCTCCATTGCGCCGATTATTGCGGCGGCAAACAGAACATTGACGACTATGAAGGTGAGGCAGACCGCAAGAAATACTTCCCAAGGGGTGCTGGAAGGTTGCAGGACCTTTTGTTTCCGTCTCCAATATTCCACTTGCCTCGAAACCGTCACCGCGAGCCCGGCGATCATGGCGGCGACGTCGAACACGAGAAACGCCGACGGGTAAAACAGCAGTCGGACCAGTTTCCAGGTCACTCCCTGTTCGGAACGAAGCCAGTAGGCAACGTGCTCCATGAACGGGTTCTGCCGCGCCAAACCCTGCGCCGTTTCCTCGAAAACCACGATTTTAAGCGAAGCGACGACAAATGCCAAAAG
Organism: Desulfobacterales bacterium; assembly: GCA_963674505.2. Taxonomy (GTDB): domain Bacteria; phylum Desulfobacterota; class Desulfobacteria; order Desulfobacterales; family SKZT01. Next base: position 749,068 of record CAXXIG010000001.1, on the reverse strand, counting down.
GCCCAGGAAGAAAACGCAGCTCGCCACTGCGGTCATGTTGATCGCAAGCCGCTTCGAAAAATTCATATCCATCGTATTCAAAGGCATGCCGGTTTCCAGATGTCCTTCTTCCAATGCACGATTCTCGCTTGTTCAATCAACCCCCATTCGTCCCCAGATCCGGTTGTCCAGGTTCAACTCCTCCACGACCTTTACCCCGAACAGCTCTTCGAATTCGGGGTCTTCCATGTGAATCAGTTCCCCCCAGCGCTTTCTCAAATTCTGGAACTTGCGCCCGATTCTTCCCAGGCTCCTTTCAAACAAATCCGGAAGAACGACGGTCGTGCCGGAAAATCGCCGGTTGAAATCGGCCACGAAGAACAATCCGTTGAAATTTCCCTCGTCCCGATAGGATATGGCCAGGACTTCGCAAAACCGAATCCGGGTATCGCCGACAAAGCCTTCGATCAGGTCCTCGCCGCTGTACCGTAATTTCGGCGGTTCGAAAATGCCGCAGCCCATGTATTCCGCCTCTTCCACATACCCTTTGGGTTCGTATGTGAAACCCGGATCGACGAATTCGCAAATCTTCGCGATCACCTCCCCTTTGAATTCCCAGCGGAAAGCCTTGCCTTTGAGGCTGTCGAAGGCTTGGTCGAAGCCTCTGTCGAAGATCATGAAAACGAGCGTGCACACTGTAGCCACCGCCAGGAAGACGATCGGCGACAGCAGCACCCACTTGATTGTCCCGACAAACCGGTCATCCGACCGGTAAATCAATGCGCCGACCGCCGCGACAGCAAGAGGGAAAATGACGACAGAAGAATACGCCAGGCGGATTCGCAGCTTTTCAAATTTTCCCAGCACGGGCTTAAGCGTTTCCCGGTAGAATTTCCGAATCTCTTCCTCGGACGGTGCTTCGTGTATCATGCCGATTCTCCCGCGCCGATCTCGTTACTCTCGTTCCCACGCTCCATTGTAGGTCAGCCATACGTAAATGATCGCAAGTAAAAGAATAGCCGCGATCGCCGGTACCATTGTCGCCCTCCTTTCCGGTTCATCGCGAATTTGTGGGGAGCGACAAAGGTAACCAGAGCTTCCAGCTCTGGTCCCGTAATTCGAATATGCCGCTGCTTGGGAGCCAAGGCATGCCAGACCAGGATGGTCTGGTTACCATCGACACGCCTTTTTCCCACAAATCCACGATGAACCTCCTTTCCTTTTGGTTTCAGTTATCGTTCGGCATTTGGGTACCGCCCGGTCCCAAGACCTGCCTGACCTTTCGCGCAAGGCCCCTCACGGTGAAAGGCTTTTGCAGAAACTCGACATCTTCTTCCAATAGGCCTCGTGCGCCAATGACGTTGTCGGTATAACCCGACATGTACAGGACTTCTGTTTCCGGATGAATAGCCAATAGCTCGCCATACAGCTTCCTGCCGTTCATCACCGGCATGATAACGTCGGTCAGCAGCAGATCCAGGTTTTTCCTTCGTTTGGAGGCGATCCGGAGGCCTTCCTTCGGGTCCTTGGCCGAAAGCACCTCGTAGCCGTTGGCCGCCAGGCATTCGCAAACCAATTGCCTCACCATTTCCTCGTCTTCGACCACCAGGACGGACTCCGTTCCAAAAGTGGAAGGCGGGCCTTCCTGCTTCGGTTTCGCTGTCTGGACTTCGCCTATCGCTCGCGGCAGATAAATCCTGAAAACCGATCCCTTGCCCGGTTCGCTGTACACGTGGATGCTCCCGCCGTGCTGCTTGATTATGCCGAAGACGGTGGACAGTCCCAATCCCGTGCCTTTTCCCTGTTCCTTCGTGGTGAAGAACGGATCGAAAATCTTTTGCTGCGTCTCGGCATCCATGCCCCGGCCGGTATCTCCGACGGACAACAGCACGTGCGGACCCGGCGTCAGCTTTTCCGCGTATTTTTCAATATAGGTTTCATCCAGACGGACATTGGCGGTTTCGATAATCAGTTTGCCGCCATTCGGCATTTCGTCGCAGGCGTTGACGATCAGGTTCATGAGCACTTGTTCGATTTGTCCCCTGTCGGCCTTCACCATGGCGATCTCGGGGTCCAGAAACGTCTTCAACTCGATGTCCTCTTTGATGAGATGGCGAATCATCTTCTTGAAGTCCGACACGACCCCGTTCAAGTCGAACGACTCCATCGCGAGGACTTGCTTGCGGCTGAAGGCCAGAATCTGGCCGGTCAGCTTCGCGGCCCTTTCCGCAGCCTCCTGCACCCGTTCCAGGCTGGCATAGAGCTTGTCGTCCGGGGAAAGGGCCATCATTCCCATTTCCACATAGCCGAGGATGGGGACCAGGATGTTGTTCAAATCGTGGGCGATGCCCCCGGACAGCGTTCCGATGGCCTCCATCTTCTGCCCGTGGCGAATCTGCTCCTCGTAGGCTTTTTTTTCCTCCTCCGCTTTCTTTCGCGGTGTAATGTCCTGTAAAATGGCGGCAACCTGGTTTTCCGCAGGGCTGTAGACGGTTATGTCGAAATGCTTGTCCAGTTCTTCGACATAGTGCTCGAAAGCCGTGGATTCCCCGGAGGTGGCTGTTTTGCCGTACATGTCAAGCAAGTGGTCCTGGGCTTCGGGATAGGCCTCTCGGAGGGTCCTGCCGGCGAGCGCTTCTTGGTCAAGCCCCGATATTCTTTCCAAGGCGGGATTGACGCTGATGAGCCGATAATCCACCGGTTTTCCGTCGTCGTCCCTGACGATTTCATGTATCGCGCAGCCGTCGGGCATTTTCTCGAACAGGTTTCGGAAGTTCTTTTCGGCTTCGCGGACTTCGGTCATGTCTCTGGCGATGCCTCCCACCCCGGCCAAGTTTCCGGAATCGTCGTATCGAAACGAGGACGACCACAGAAGGGTATGCGACCTGCCTGTCGCCGCGTTGACCTGCCTGTTTTCGATATTCGCCTGCTGCTTCTTTTTCGCCACGCATTTGTCGAACCACTCCCTGGTCCTCGCGCGGTCGTCCGGGTGGATGAATTGAAACGCCGACATCCCGACGCATTCCTCAGGCGAGAAGCCGAATATCTTCTCCGAGACCCGGTTTGCGAAAGTAATATTCCCGTCGTTGTCCGTGTGGGTGATCAGGTCGCTGGTCCCCTCCACCAGTTCGCGGTATTTTTTCTCGCTTTCGTGAAACAGCGACTCGACCCTGTATCGTTCCTCCGCCCGATGCAGAAGGAGACCTCCCAGGAAAATTCCCAGGAAGATGGCCGTTCCGAACGGCAGGGCCATGGCCTTGGTCAATTGCCAGCCGGTCGGAAGGTCCCCGACAAATAGAAAGCCCGGCAAAATGAGGACAGAGGCCAGAAAGGAGCCGACGGCCGCCTTGCCCAAGGATTGAAAGCAACCGGAAAACAGGTGCATCCCCGTGCCGGCCGTCGCCGCCAGGCAAACTCCGACCACGCCCGCAAAAGCCCCTCCGCCTCCGAGGTATATTCGGAAGCTTCCGGCCAACGCCGCGCTGACAAAGGCCGACAGCGGCCCCCCGAATGCTCCGCTCAGCGCCACGACCGCGTTTCTCTGATCGACAATTACCCCTTCGTACGCCGGAATCTTGGCGAACATGCAACCCACGGCGAACGCGCCGAAAGACAGGCCCAATATGGTTTGACGCACGCATCGGTGCGCCGTTTGCTTGAAACGGACAAGAAGGTAGCTGTATATCGCGACCAGCGCGATGAAAATCGCCAGGTTGTTGAACAAGGCGAAAAAAAGATCGATGCCATGGACCATGGAGCACCCCCCCTGAAAGATGATGCCAAAGACCCCCAACTATTCCAATGATACCGAATTTCCTATTATTAGAGGATGGATCGCGAAACGAACAATTTGAACGCCAGCATCTGAAACAAGTCGCGCCGAGCCGCAACCCGGTCGTATATGATTTCTGAATACCAGTATATCCGGGGATTGTAAAGGGCGTGGATGGTTCCGGCTTGGTTGTCCATGTTTGTACAATATTTCGACCTGCGCGGCTGGCGCTCTTGCAGATCTGTGCTTTTGAGAAGGGAACCAAAGCCGGAAAAAGGGACCGACGTCGGATACATCGGTAGCGCCGCCTTCCACGGCGGCGGGGCGTTTCGCGCGTCCGGGTTGCTTGGAATTGTTGCCGAAAAACTCGCCTTGACATTGACCACTCGTTCTGGGAAACTCGCTGTGAGCTTTAGATGTATAATGCGACAAAGAAATAGTGCTAATCGGGAGGAATCATGCATATCCAATTGTCGGGAACGGACGAAGCCGTCATTCAGGCCGCCCGCGTCGAATTGTACGCGTTGCTCGGGGAGTACGGGATGGAAGAGACGTTGACGGTATCCCCGCCTGTCGCCGAAAAGCCAGGGGGCGCGGTCAAGGGCGACCCTGTAACGATTTTCACCGTCCTATTGGCCGCGGTGGGAGCGGGGGGCGCGCTGACGGTCGCCATGAGCAAGGAGGGTTTCCTCACGCGCCTGGCCCGCGTATTGGAGACGCTGGCGGACCGGAAGGTGTCGGTCACCTTGGAAGAAACGCCGGACGGCCGCCGAAACGTGTCCCTCTCCGGGTCGGCACGGCAGGTGGAGCGGATGCTGGGAGACTACCTGACGGCATCGCCCCGGGTTCCGGCGGCATCGTCCGAATCCCCAGAGGACAAATCTTGAAAGACGGCGCGACCCTGGGATGATGACAATCATCCAATTTCGGGAGATTTTTTTCCGCTGGGATTTGTACCCCCTATCGGCAATCTGCATGGGCTGGTTCGGGATCGTAGGGTGGGTGGGTCGATGGCCGGGTGTTGTCGCTAATTCAACTTTTCCTGAAATAGAAGGCCTGACAATCTTGCACGGAGTCCAACCCACCATTTTCCGCGCCGATTCGTCGCTTATTCGAACGAATGACATCGAGGCGACTCGGAAAATGACGGGTTGGGCTTCGTGCAAGCTCGAAGGGCGCGGGCGTAAACAAACTTTGAACCAGCTCCGAACTCCAGGGTTTCATTTTCAGGTTCATCGCGGATTTGTGGGGAGCGGCAAAGGTAACCAGAGCTTCCAGCTCTGGTCCCGTATCGCGAATGAGCAGCCACTTGGAAGCCGAGGCATTCCAGACCAGGATGGTCTGGTTACAATAGACACGCCTTTTCCCACAAATCCGCGATGAGCCCATTTGCATCACCCCAGCGCGACCCTATGGCGCAATTTTACGCCGCATGCCGTCGATTAAACCTTGCGGCATACTACGAAACCAAAAGAGCACAAGAGCCATGAATAACGTTACGCTTCGCCTTTTCGAGAAAACCAAAGGAAATTTCGAAATCCGCTGTTTCCAAGGGGAAAACCTGATCTCCCAGCACCCCATGCCCGCCGACGACCTGACCGCGTTCATCGACCGGGTCGAAAAAGAATACGGCGGCCCGGCCCTGCTGGAGGAACGGCTGGGCAAGGACCTCTATTCCTGGCTCGAACAGGTCTCAGGAGGCTTTCTGGGACGGATTCGGGCGACATCGCAGGCCCTGTGCCTCCACATCGACACCGCCGCCGGACTGCGCCATCTGCCGTGGGAACTGCTCCACGACGGCGACGTGTTTCTCTGCGCCATCCCTCGCAGGCCGTTCACCCCGGCAAGGCGGGTCACCCCATATTCCCGGGACGATGCGGCGGCGGACAACCGTCCGCTGCGGGTGCTGTTCATGGCCTCTTCTCCGGAAAAGGTCGAACCCGTGCTGAAATTCGAGATCGAGGAGGCCCGCATTCTCGAAGCGACCCGGCATCAGGGCCTGGAGCTGGTCGTGGAGGAAAGCGGTTCCCTGGAGGGGCTGAAACGGGTCGTGAACGATTATCCCGTCGGTTACTTCGACGTGGTTCATCTCACCGGGCATGCGGACATCGAGGATGGCGTCCCAGGCTTCTGGCTGGAAAACGAGGTGGGCGCGCCGGACTTCGCGGATGCCGACCGCATCGCGGACTGCTTCGGGAGCCGTTTTCCCCGGCTGCTCTTTCTCTCCGGCTGCCGAAGCGGCCAAGGTCCGTCCGGGGGCGGGGTGCCCTCGCTGGCGGAATCCCTGGTGGATGCTGGCGTGCCCGCCGTTCTGGGCTGGGCCCTGCCGGTGGGGGACATATCCGCCACCTCGGCCGCCACCGACATCTACGGCCGTCTTGCCAACGGCGAAGATCTGGACGAATCTGTTGCCCGCGCCCGCATGGCGCTCAAGGAGGCCGACTCCCGCTACTGGCACCTGCTTCGCCTCTACGGCAACGCTACGCCCATGACCGCCTGCGTGACGCCCAAGAACACGCCCGGAAGGGAAAGGCTGAAACGCCGGGAAGCCGCCAGGGCTTTTCTCGAGGCGGCCAACGGACGCCGGATTCCCGTATGCGGCAGGGCCGACTTCGTGGGCAGGAGGCGGTTGCTCCAAAAGGCCCTCCGATGTCTCCAGACCGATTTTGACGATCCCGGCGGCGCTGCCGGGATACTGCTCAAGGGAATGGGCGGGCTCGGCAAAAGCAGTCTAGCCGCTCGCATCTGCGACCGCATGTCCCCCACCCACGACCACTGGGTCTGGTACGGCGGGGTGGACGAAATGGAGGTGCGCCGCGTGTTCACCGACAAGCTGGGCAGCACCGACGCCAACGCCGTGCTCAACGAATCGGGCCTTTCCTTTAAACACAGGCTCGCGCGCATCCTGGAAAACCATCTGGACCGGCCGGCGCTGTTCGTCTTCGACGACTTCGAACACAACGCCGTGACCATCGACCCCGGCAAACCCGGCGGCCGCCCGGTTCCACGAACGCGGGAAAACGGCGAACTGGTGCTGAAAAACGAGGCCAGGGCCGTCCTGGGCACCCTGATCGAAGCCATATCGGAAAGCGGCACGGAGAGCCGGGTGATGGTGACATGCCGGTACGGCGCCGGTCTTCCCCTGGTCGAATTCGACCTCGATTCGCTGAAAGGCGCCGATCTGGAAAAAAAGATCGACGCGCTGGAAGCCTTCGGGAAAAACGCTGGCGTGGACGAAGCACTTCGCAACCGCGCACGGGAGCTGGCAGCCGGAAATCCCAGGCTCCTGGAATGGCTGGACAAGGTCCTTTTGGATCGAGGGACCGACCATGAAACCGTCCTGAACCGGCTGGCGGCCCGGACCGAAGAGTTCCGGGAAGACATCCTGCTGGAGGCCTTGCTGGAACAGCTCCGAACCCCGGTGCTGCGGACCCTGGCCTTGCTGTCCCTGTACCGCCTGCCGGTCCCCCTGGCGGCGGTGACGGCCCTGACCGACGATTCGGAAGCCCCCGCCCATCTGACCAGGCTCGGCAACCTCGGACTGGTCGAACAGGTTCCCGTTCCCGGCGGCGCCGGCGTATCGGCCCATGAACCGACCCTCCATTACTTCGCCTCCCCCCTTTTATGGGACCATTTGTCCGGCGAGCTGGAAGAGGCGGAAATTCCAGTCGCCCAAAAAAAGGCCGCACGGGTTTTAAAGAAGCTCTGGTGGGAGGAAGATGGCGGGATCGGGGAAGATCAGTCCCTGGAAATTCGACGGCTGGCACTCGCTGGAAAGGAATGGACGGTTGCGGCGGAGATCACAGACCGCCTTGCCTCCGTCGCCATCTACCGAGCCCGCTATCGCGACGCCCGGGACTGGTGTCGGGAGACCCTCTCTCAGCAGGAAGACTGGCGGGTTTTATACCAACTTGCACGGGCGGAAAAAGTGCTGGGCGACTCGGAATGCGAATCGCATTATCGCCGGGCGTTGGAATTGGCACCGGGTATTTCGGAGGAAACTTCCCAAAAGGATATAAGGGAATATACTTTGACACTTTACGATTTCGCTGAACTGAAGCTACAGAGAGGTTTGGTGGAAGATGCCCTGAAAATGTGGACCGAATCGTTGGGATTCTTAGAAAAAATCGATGACGTTCACGGAAAAGCTGATATGCTTTCAAATATTGCTAGAGCATTCGCAGATCAGGGCGATTTGGGAAAAGCGCTAAATCTGTGGACCGAATCGCTGGGACTGTATAAAAAAATCGACGATGTTCGAGGAAAAGCCGCTACGCTTACAAACATGGCCAGGGCAGTAGCCCATCAAAGCGATTTAGAAAAGGCCCTGCAACTGTGGACCGAAGCTATAGAACTGTTTGAAGAAATCGGCGATGTTCGAGGAAAAGCCGTTACGCTTACAAATATGGCCGGGTTAATCGTCCGGCGAGGTGATGTGGAAAAGGCCCTAAAGCTATGGGCTGAATCGCTGAAGCTGGATGAAGAAATCGGCGATGTTCGAGGAAAAGCCGTCACGCTTAATAACATGGCTTGGCTGTTCGCTCGACGAGGCGATGTGGAAAAGGCCCTAAAGCTATGGGCTGAATCTCTGAGATTGTCTAAAAAAATTGGAGATGTTCGAGGAAGAGCCATCACGCTTACAAACATGGCTAGAATATTTCATCAGCAAGGTGACGTGGAAAAGGCCATGCAACTGTGGGCCGAATCGCTGGGATTGTTTAAAAAAATCGGTGACGTTCAGGGAACAGCCGCTACGCTTGCAAGCATGGCCTGGCTGGCGGGTCAGCAGGGCAACACGGAACGTGCGAAAGACCTCAACCGTCAGGCTTTGGAGGCGCTGGTTCGGAACGGGGCTTGGCTGGATGTCGTCACCGTTCTGGGAAACATGAGCACCATTCTCGACGAGTCGGAAGCACTGGGATGCCTCTCCCAGGCGCTCTGGGTTTCGCTTCGGGTCCATGTGCCGCTTATGGATTCGCTGAACCTGTGCGGGCGCCTTATTGGGAAAGCCGGGGGCGTCGAGGCCGAGTCCGGCCCTTTGCTGGCCGGGGCCATGGCGTTTTTGATCGGGGCCCGGGGAGAAAATCATCCGCAGCGCGAAGATATTGCGCGCCAAGTGTCCGGCATTTTGGGGGCGTGCGCCCAGGCACGCAACATTCCCCAGGAAAAAGCGCAAGAATGGATGGAAACGGAGGGACTGTTGGACCCCGACCGCCTGCTTCCCGCCCTGGACGCCTTGCTGGAGGGCTGGATCTCCGAGTGGCATTTCGACCGAACGGTTTTCGGACAACGTGGGGGGCGGCGGTGAACAAGGTGGGGTTTTTGCTGGCCTTGGCGACTCCAACCCCTAAACACCCACTCATGGTCTTCGTCTCCCTATGGTTGTTATTGATCTTCCGGCGTTCGGGAGCAATTTGGGATGATGAAAATCATCCAATTTCGGGATTTTTTTCTGCCGGGATTTGTTCCCCTTCACCGCAATCTGCGGGATTGGTTTTAACGTCGGCCATTTTCAAAGACAATCGTCCCGGCAGTCGTCATTCCGGCCGGATCGCGCGTGGAAAGCCTGAATCCAGGCTTCCGTTCAAGTCCCGGCGGCGCGGCGGCAGACGGCGGCGAAAATATCCCGGAATTGGATGATTTTCATCGCCCCACCTTGCACCTCTACCTTGTAAAACGAAGAAAACCTTGCCGAATAATCGGCATATTTTCGGTGCGCTTTTCATCGCACCAGATTTTTTCCAAAAGAAAAACCTTATTTTTATTTTTTTAAACCTTAGTAGCATGCCGGGTTCTCTCTCCCGTAACCTTATTACCTTATTGATAGATTCTCGCTTTGAATCCCGGCTTTCCTTTCGATCACGAAACATAAGGCAATAAGGTAATAAGGTTGGGTGAAAGGGGAATTCGCCATGCTACTAAGGTTAAGGACAGAAAATAAGGTTTTTTGGGACCTAAAACGAAATTCCCGTGCCGCATTCGCCGCCGACAGCGTTCGAGCATTTTGGCGGAACAAATTCCGGCGGAAAAATACTGGTTAAAACGGATTTGGGGGAGCGGCAATGCGTAGGTCGGGTTGAGCGGGTTTCATGTTGGGTTTCGCTTGCTTCCCAACCATTTCGCGCGCCGTATCTGTCTGTTTGATAGAATTCCGTAGCGAAACCCGACAATTGACGACGCTCAACCCAACCTACATTACACCCACCCCCAAATCCGCTATAACCAGGAAAAATAAAACCGGCAAAAAGGATGATTTTCATCACCCCAGCGTAGACCCGGAATCCAGGTGGCCGAATTTAGAACCAAGCCCCCGACCGATTTTGCAACCAAGTCCCGCGCCGCCGTGGAAGATGGCGCTACCGGGCCATCCGGCTTCGACCTTTGATGGAAGAACAACCGCACAGGTCGAAATCTTCTGTCGTCCCTAACGGGACTCTGGCGAAACGCGGTGCGCAAACCCGGCAATGAATTGCCGGGCTATTGTCTGTCGTCCTTGCAGGACTTTCACGAAAAGCAAGGGACATTATCGTCGAACAAGCATTTGACTACCACCTTAGGCGTCGCCAGTCTCCACGAAAATCGGCGCCACCACGACCCCGGCGCTGTCGTCGCGATACGGCTTTTCAAAAACCTCCCGGTTTTCATCGTCGATGGCTTCGATGAAAAAAACGAGATAAATCCGATCTGTCCTCAGTTGGACGGCGTATTCTGCCGCCTTGGCGAGAGCCTGCTTGTAGGAGTAGCGGTCCTTGAAGGATTTTAGCTCCAGGGCGTAGAGTTTTTCCGCGTGGCGGATCAGGATGTCTATCTTTCCATTTCCCGTGGGAAATTCCGGGAACACCTTGCCGCCCTTGTCTTGAAAAAACAACGCGAGGTACATGTACAGATTGAAATGAAATACCGCTTCGAAAATCCGCAGGTCGGTCTTGCGGCGGGGGGCGTTTTTGAGCAGCCATTGCCTGTTCCGATCGAGATAGGTCTGGTAGAGCTTCATCAGTCCGGGGACGTCGATGCCGCTTTGGCCTGCAACGGCTTCGATATCGGTCATGGGGTCGTAGAGGCGACCCGTTGTTTGGAAAAGTTCCCGTGAAAAATAGTTGAACAGGCGTTTCTGCACGAAGGGCGAGGAAAAACGGACCGCCTTTTCCGCCTCGCCGGTTTTTTCCCAGTCGATCACGCCATTCCTGTAAAGAAAATCGATGCGGGGAGCGTCGAATCGGAACGGCATGGCGCAGCGGGTTTCGAAGAGTTCGAGGACCGTTTCTTTGCATGGTCCTTCGCGGGCCTTGCCGACAACGTTCAGAACATTGCTGTTCGGCAGGATGTTCATCGCGTCCGCAAAAACCGCTTTGAAAACATCCGATGTGATCGGATGGCTTCTGTCGGGACAATGACCCTCGTAGCCCTCCGTGAGCAGCTGTCCGAACCAGGATACGAGGCCCGGCTGTCCCCGTGTTTCATAGAATATTCGCTCGATGACCTCGGTTCCCACCACATGATCGCTTTCTTTAGTGTACCAGCGGAACATCGACCAAACCTCTTCGAAGGTCAGGTTTGGGATGCGCATGCTTCGCTGGACTTCGAAAGGGACGCCTTTGACATCATTCTCGCCAATCAGGCTGCGAACGCCAAGCAACGCCACGCCGTGGAGAAGATGGCGTTTGTGGAAGGCGTCGGCCCCGTCTTCGCATCTGTCGATGTATATGGTTCTGAAAACGTCGGCTATGGCCGCGATCATGCTCTCGTCCAGCGAGTCGAAATCGTCGAGGATTTGAATCAGCGGCTTTTTAAGGTTTTGATTCGAAAACAGGGCGCTGAACTCCCGGAACGATTGTATCTCGGTTTTATCCAGCTTGCCCGCGTCCTGGATTTTTTCGGCGATCATCCGAACCGCCTGAAAGGGATCATTTTCGTATTGCGCCGCCCCGAGATTGATTTTGAGGGCAAGAAAACGTTTGTCGGCTTGGAGCTGCCACAGAGCTTCCCGCATGATCCAGGTCATGCCGCACTGTCTCGGCCCCCAGACCGTGATGTAGTGGCCGCCCTTTTCGGGAATTTCGCCGCACAGCCGAGCGCAGGCCGACCGGACCAGTTCCGTCCTGGGAACGTGGAAATGGATGTCCTTGTCCACAGGGCCGTAAGATGAAAATCTTCTCATGACTTGCTCCTTTATTGTCGGAAGGATACAGTCATGTTAACATTGCCACTATGCGAAATCAACGCCTATTCTATCCGATGGGCTCCCGGATCAGCCGCAGCAACTCCTCCGCCGAAACCTTTCCGCTCATGTCGGCGCCTTCCAGGAGGCTGTCGGCCAGGTCGCGCTTTTCCCGGTGCAGCTGTATGATCTTCTCCTCGATGGTGTCCTTGGTCACGAGCCGGTATACGGTCACCGGGCGGGTTTGGCCGATGCGGTGGGCGCGGTCGGAGGCCTGGTCCTCCACGGCGGGGTTCCACCAGGGGTCCATGTGGATGACGAAATCGGCGGCGGTCAGGTTCAAGCCGGTGCCGCCGGCCTTCAGGCTGATCAGAAACATCTCGCCCTCTCCGGCCTGAAACGCCTTGACGCGTCTTTCGCGCTCCTTGGCGGGCGTGGAACCGTCGAGGTACTGGTAGTAGATTCCCTGTTTGTCCAGGTATTCCCGGATGATCTCCAAATGTCCGACGAACTGGCTGAACACCAGGGCCTTGTGCCCGTTTTGAAGCAATTCCTCGGCCAGCTCGGCGAAGGCGTCCAGCTTGGCGCTTCCCATGGAGATGTCGGGATGCACCAGTTTCGGATGGCAGCAGGCACGGCGCAGTTTCGTGATTTCGGCCAGGATTTGCATGTGTTTCGGAGTGCCCGATTCGCCCGGGCCGGATTCTGCCAGTTTCTCCAAGGCCTTTTGCCTCAAGGCTTCGTAGAAGGCCATTTGCTCCTTTGCCGGTTCCACGCGCATGACGATGTCGGTGCGGAGCGGAAGTTCTTCCAGGACTTGGTTTTTGGTTCGGCGCAGCATGAACGGCTGCACCAGTTTTTTCAGTCTATGTCGCGCGTTTCGGTCGCGGAATTTCTCCACGGGGACGGCGAATTTGTCGTTGAATTCCTTCAAAGACCCCAGAAGGCCCGGATTGATGAAGCGAAACAGGTTCCAAAGCTCCCCGAGATGGTTTTCCAGGGGAGTGCCGGTGGTGATCAGCTTGAAGTCGCCTTTGAGTTCCATGGCTGCCTTGGAGCGCTGTGTGGAGAAGTTCTTGATCGCCTGCGCCTCGTCCAGGACAATGGTGGCGAAGTTCACTGATGCAAGCATTTCGGCGGTCTTTTTCTGTTGAATCAGGCCGTACGTGACAAGAAGAAGGTCGAACGGGCCGAGCTTGGCGACCATGTCCTTGCGGTCGGGGCCGTCGAATTCCACCACGTTCAGGGTGGGGGCGAACCTGGCGGCCTCGTCTTTCCAGTTCATGCGCACGGAGGTCGGGGCGACCACCACGGAGGGACCGTTGGGCGCGTTGTTCAGAATCGCGGCCAGGGCCTGGATGGTTTTTCCGAGCCCCATATCGTCGGCCAGGCAAGCGCCCGCGCCCCAGCAGGAGAGCCGCGCCAGCCACCGAAAGCCATCCTCCTGGTACTCCCGCAGACTTCCCTTGAAGGTGGATGGCAATTGGGGCTCCAGTTTGCTGGCGTCGTCGAGCTTTTTCAGGTGATTTTTCCACTCCTTGTCTCCCTCGATGCCGCCGAGTTGGTCGGACAAGTCGTTCAGGGCCAGGGCGGCTAGGGGATGGAATCGTCTGTGGTCGCCGGAGGGCCTGGACCAGGCTTCGATTTCCTCCAGGCATTTTTTTAAAGCCTTGGTCAGGGCGACGAACTGGCCGTCGTTGAGGCGTAGGAAACGTCCGGGAGAGTGTGCCATCAGTTCCATGAGCTGTTTCAAGTCGAGCACGAGATTGTCGTCGATCTTCACCTGCCCGGACACCGAGAACCAGTCCTGGGATTTTTCCACGCCGAGGAAGAATTTGTTCATGTCCGCTTTGCCGCGAATGCGAAACGACTCGCCCTCGGGCCATGCGACCACCGCCTTGTCGCCCAGTTCCCGAAGCTCGGAAATGGCTTCCAGGCAATCTTCGGGTCCCGGCAGTCGCAGGCTCCAGTCGCGGCCGGAGGTTTCCTGAAAGGAGAGCAGGGTAGGGCAGGCGGCCAGGGCTTCTTCGGCCAGGCGCTTTTCCTCTTCCAGGTCGCGGCGCGCGCGCGTGGCTTGGCCGTCGATGTCGGCGATGACGGTCTCGCCCCCTTTTCCCGGACGAAAATAGGGGCCGACGGATGAAAAGGGGCGGCAGAAGAACTCGACTCTAAGCCCCTGAGCCAAGGGGAGCAGGTGAATGTTCGGAACGGCGTCGGACTGGATTTCCGCAGCCCCCAGCCCCGCGTCCTCGATTTCCGCGTGCACGGTCACGATGGACGACACGCTGTTGACCGCCTCCAGCACCCGGTCCTTGGCCATTTCCGGGACCTTCACTCCTTTGCCGACCAATTTCGCGATTTTCAGAAGGTCCTCGGAGACCTCGACTACCTTGACCCGGTTGGGGGACTCCTTGATCAGCTGGACTTTGCGATTGGTGTTCAAGTCGAATGGAAAGGAAATCTCTATCTTTCCACCCGGCGCTTTTCCCACGAGCAGTTCCGGTTCTCCTTTGACGATCTCCACGGGGGTGCCGGGAGAACCCTCCCAGAAGACCAGAGGGTGCCCTGCCAGGGCGAGGGGCGTTTTGTCGTCGAAGTAGTACTCCGTTTCTGTGCAGCCCCGCCAGGAATAGCTGTCTTCTCCCACGTGCCTGCAAATTTCGATGTCCTGGGCAGTCAGATAGTCGAAGGTCTCCAGCTCGTAAAGGAAACGCTTGAGCGCGATTTTTCTCCCCTTGCCCCAGCCGCCTCTTGCGTTTCTTTTCTGCTCCCTGGGAGATAATTCCCAGTATCCGGACTTTTCGTCGAGTTTTAAAAGCCAGGCCATTCGGGATGTTTTTTCGACCGTTTGCGCGGAAACATCCGCCGGTCCTTTTTTCAGGGCGATCATGGCGTCCAGGACCCTCTCCCACTTGACCGCTCGCCGGATGATGTCCGCCAGTGGCGCGGCGCCGGTTTCCTTGTAGAAGTCCGCCGCCTGTTTTTGGAAAGCCTTGGCGGAATTTTCGATGCGAGAGCACAAATCCGCAGCCTCCGCCTCGATCCAGGCCGCGCCGCTTTTTTGGGCTTTCGCATGGAGTTTCTCCAGCGAAGTCTTGTATTTGACTACTCCCCTGGGGGAGGTCCAGAATACGCACATCGCCTGAAGCAAAAGGGCGAGCGCCGGGTCCTGTTCCGACAACGCAGATTCGTTTTCGAGGATGCATGTATAATCCGGATCGGCATTTCTGGATTTTGCGAGCATTTCCAGAAACAGATAGCCATTTTCATAAGGATTCAGTCTGTCGCGGCAGGCGACCGAACAATATCCGGCAGCCCGAAACAAATCGTCCGGATTTCCCCTTTTTACCAAAGCCAAAATGAAAAACAGCCCCGCCGGGTGCGTGAAATAGATTTTGCGTTGCCGAGTTGTTTGTTTCAACGCTATTAAAGCTTTCTCATAGAAGGATGTCGCTTCGTCGTTCCGGCCTTTGACAAACGACGCGAACCCTGCAAGCAACATCTTTTCCATGTAGTCCCGGCCCGACAAGTGGCCCAAGGCCTCGTCGAATCGCCCTGCGAGCATGCTCCACCAGGCCATTTGCGACCGGGCCGGTGCGGGAACATCCCGATCGCCGATCTTTTCGACCTTGCTTTTCAGGCTCGCGAAAACCTCGCCTGCGGCCGGCGACAGGTACGACGCGTAGTTCTCCAGAAGTGTTGTCGAAACTTGGACGGAAAGGTCTTCCGGAAGGTAGTCCAGAAGCCATTTCACCTCGGGGTAGTTTTCGAATATGAACACGTAGGGGTGTCTTCTGCAGAGTTCCCCGGAATATCTTTTCAGATGGTCCGGAAACAAATTGCGAACGCTGTAGGCGTTCTTTTGGTAGAGCGCCATGCGAATTTCGTTTACAAAGTGGTCGTTGTCGCCCCCGACAAACTCCCCATAGCCGACGCTTGTCGGCTTGCACACGCTTAGCACGGCCTCGGCGAACGCCTCGATGCGCCCCTGCTCCACGATCTCCCTGGCGATGGAATCGACTGCGTTTCGGCTGCACCTCAAATGAATGCCGATTTTTTCCACCAGTCCCGCGTTCTCCAGCTTGTAGATATAAGATTCGACGGTTTTCACGTCAAACGTCTTGCCTTTCGATTTGCGAATCCCGAGCTTTTTCAGGCAATTGACGAAATCGGTTTCCGAAGTGTAGTTGTAAATGATGGATAGCGTCTCCATCAGGGACTTTTCGAGCGGCGGCAACTGGCGGAACGTCTCAAGAGAATTCGGTTTTCCGGTGTTGGACGTCTTTTTGCTGCGGTCGTTTTTTTTCTTCATTTCAGGTTAGCCCATGCAGCACTTCTTGTATTTCTTCCCCGACCCGCAAGGGCAAGGCTCGTTTCTTCCGACCTTTTCCTTTATGGAGACCGGGTTCGCATCCCGTCCCGCTCTCTGGTCGGCGGCGGCCTTCCGGGTCATTTGATAATGTTTTTTCAGCCTTTTCACGTAGGCCTTGTCGGTGAGAATGTCGGACGCTACGACGTCCAGAATGGCAGATGCGTATTCGGACTGGGGATACTTTTCGTCCAAAAAGGGGCCTTTGCGCGTTTCCGGCTTTTGCATTGCGTAGCCTGCCGTTTGCCTGGTGTAGAATTTTTCGCCTTCCCATCCGAAACCGATGGCCGCCAGCATCTTGGGTTCCGATTCCGGAAACACGAAAAACAGCACTCTTCGGCAATCGCAGTTCGGGTCCTCGCAGTACATTTCCTCGAGGTAATATGTGTCGGCGGGAAGGTCGCTCGCCTTTACGATTTGAAAAAATCTCGTTTCCGCGTCGGCGAGTTCCGGAAAATATTTCTGAAACGCTGCGAATTGCATTATGGATAAAACTCCTTTTCGTTCAAAAGCTTGGGGTTGTCATAAGCTTCGGCCAGTTTTGGTATCCATTAGCCTCGATCATCGCCTGGATTCCGGGTCTGCGCAAGCTCCGCCCGGAATGACGGAGTTGGATGGCAGACGTTAAAACCAAGCCCAAAAGCTTTTAGGCAAGCTGGAAAACAATCTTCAATGCGTTTTCAATTTCAATCATTTTTGTCCGGCTTAAATTCCCGCGAATTTTCACGAGTCGATAACGACGATCAACAGGCCTTGTCTGCAAACAATCCGCGATTGATTTTTTAGACAGGCCATTTTCCTTGGAAGGATGAATTTCGACATTCGTGGAAATCCTGGATTTTTTTTCGGTCCAACCGGTTACGGGAACGACTTGGATTACAGGGACCCTCTCATTGTAGACATCGTTGGTTACGATGACGCATGGTCTGCTTTTTCCTGTTTCCGAACCCATTGTAGGATCGAGGTTGACATCGACCACCATTCCCCTTTTTAGAACGGTCATTCGGGCCATCCTTCGAGCGCCGATTCCGTAAGTTCTTTCAATTCGCTGTCTTCGGCATAGACCTCTGAGTATAAATCTGCCGATTTTCTCAATTTTTCCAGTTCCAATTCTTTTTTGAAAGTCTCAAGGGCTTTTCTGAGCATGGAGCTTTTATCTTTGAATCCATATTCCCTGAAACTGTTCAAAAAATGAACATGTTCATCTCCGATACTAAATTTTGCCTGTAACATGGTACCTCCTTTTGGACCATCATTTTGGCCGTGGTTTTACGGTGTAATGATATAGGCGTTGACAGAAAGAATCAAACCGAAAATTGTCCGATTCTCGCCAAAGGTTCCTAATACATGCAAAAAGCTATTGACGGAATGCGGTGAATTTGGGTACGGATACCTTTTTGTTGTATGGGATGAAAATCGAAAATTTTTATGGAGACGCATTTTGCAATGAGCGACCGAATCAGCGACGAGCCCGGTTTCGAGGAGGAGCCAGGCGAGGAGAAAGAGGACGGGGAAGGGATGGTCGAGGAGAATTTCGAGGAGCTTCTCGACGCGTACGGTTCCGGCATGGACGACAGCCTGGCGGTGGGCGACAAGATCGAAGGCACGATCATATCCATCGGCAAGGACGCGGTCTACATCGACACGGGAACCAAGATCGACGGCGCCGTGGACAAGGAGGAGCTTGTCGACGAGAACGGGGAACTGGCCTATGCGGAGGGCGACAAGGTGGAGCTTTACATTGTGGCGCTTTCCGAGCACGAAATACGCTTGTCCAAGGCCCTGTCCGGCATCGGCGGCCTGGAGATGCTCCGGGACGCCTTTCACGGCGAGGTCCCGGTGGAGGGCAAGGTGATCGCGACCCAGAAGGGCGGGTTCCAGGTGGAGGTCCTTCAAAGACGGGCCTTTTGCCCTGTCAGCCAGATCGACGTCAAATACGTGGAGAGCCCCGGCGAATTCGTCGGGCAGGCCCTCGAATTTCTGATCGTCAAGCTGGAGGACAACGGAAGAAACATCGTGCTGTCCAGGCGAAAGCTGCTGGAGGCGGAGATCGCCGAAACCCGCGCGAAGTTTTTCGAGACCCTTTCCGCAGGCCAGACCTTGGACGGCGTGGTGACCAAGCTCATGCCGTTCGGCGCGTTCATCGAGCTTGCCCCCGGCATAGAGGGCATGGCCCACATTTCCGAACTGAGCTGGTCCCGGGTGGAAAAGCCGGAGGAGGCCGTCTCCGCGCATCAGAAACTCAAGGTTAAGGTCCTCGGCATCGAGAACGCCGACACGCCCGACCGCGCCAAGATATCCCTGTCGGTCAAGCAGATCGACGGCGATCCCTGGGAGAGCGTGGAGGACCGTTTCCAAGCGGGACAGAAGGTGGACGGCAAGGTCGTTCGCATTGCCGACTTCGGCGCGTTCGTGGAAATCGCCCCCGGCATCGAGGGGCTGGTCCATATCAGCGAACTGAGCCATACCCGGCGCATTCCCAAAGTCGAGGACGCCGTGTCATTAGGCGAAACCGTGCAGGTGTCGGTCAAGGAGATCGATTCGAGCCGGCGGCGCATCTCCCTGAGCATCAAGGACACCGAGCAGGACCCGTGGAAGACTGTCGCGGAAAAATTCCCGGCCGGGACCAAGACCCAGGGAATGGTGGTGAAAAAGGAATCCTTCGGATATTTCATTGAGCTTATGGAGGGCGTCACCGGTCTGATGCCCAAGTCCAAGATCAAGGCCGCCGGAGTCCCCGAGATCGACAACGCCAAGGTGGGCGACACCGTGCCCGTGACGGTCCTCCAGGTGGACAGGGATGCCAGGCGCATCACTCTCGTTCCCTGCGGGGAAGATGCCGACGATAACTGGCGGGAATTCAAGCAGGCCGAGGAAAAGCCCCCCATGAGCGATCTGGCCGCGAAGCTGCAAGAGGCGCTCAAGAAGAAGTAGGGGCGAGGGCCGAGGAGCAAGGGCCAAGGAGGAAGTTCCGGGCTCGGCGGTGGAGGACGGTTGAAGGGCATTGTTCGAGAGCAGGGGAGGTGTTGGTGAGGTACGAAGGTCCGATCTACCGCCCGCCCAGCGAGGCCGGGTCGCTTCTGATCCAGACCACGGTGGGGTGTCCCCACAACCGGTGCACCTTCTGCATGGTCTACAAGAAAGGGCCTCGGTTCAAGGTCCGTCCGGTTTCCGACATCATGGAGGACCTGGACGAAGCCGGGCGCGTGTACGACCATGGCGTGCAGACCCTTTTCTTTCCCGCCGGAAACACCATCGCCATGAAAACCGACGATCTTTGTCGAATCTGCGAGTACGCGAGAAAGGTGTTTCCCAAGCTTCGGAGAATCACCGTCTACGGTTCCTCCCAGTACATCGCCAAAAAGGGGGCCGACGGTCTTGCGCGGTTGGCCCGGGCGGGACTGTCCCGGATTCACGTGGGGCTCGAATCGGGAGACGACGAGATTCTCAAGCGGATCAAAAAGGGCACGGACAGCCGGGAACAGATCGAGGCGGGAAAAATGGCCATGGAAGCCGGAATCGAGCTGAGCCTGTACGTCATTCTGGGAATCGGGGGAAAGGAGCGCACCCGGCAGCATGCCGAATCGACGGCCCGGGTTTTGACCGAGATCTCGCCCCACTTCACCCGTCTGCGAACGTTCGTGCCCAAGATCGGCACGCCGCTTCTAAATGACGTGGAAAACGGCGTATTCGAGATGCTCGGCCCGCACCGTGTTTTAAAAGAGACTGCGACCATCGTGGAAAAGATCGGTTCTCCCACGTACTTGACCAGCGACCACTACACCAACTATATAAATCTGGAAGGGCGGCTTCCGGAGGCGAGGTCTTGGCTTCTGGGGCTGCTAAAGGCGGCGTTGAAAAAAGACGAAAGCCAGTTCCGTCCGTTTTTCGTCGGAAACCAATGAACCAATAATTTGAAAAGTAACTTGAAGAAGGAGCGGGAGCTAGTATGGTAACATTCGAATCGTTGACAGACAGGAAGGACAGAATCGCGGTAATCGGCCTCGGCTATGTCGGCCTTCCGCTGGCAGTGCATCTTTCGAGGCATTTCGACGTTCTGGGGTTCGATCTGAAGACCCAGAGAGTGGAGGAGCTTCGTTCCGGCGTGGACCGTACGCTGGAGGTTTCCGATTCCGAATTGAAGGAAGCTTCCATCGAATACACCGACGATCCGGAAAAACTCTCCCAATGCCGCCTGATCGTCGTGGCAGTCCCGACCCCCATCGACCGGTACAGAATTCCGGACCTGACTCCGTTGAAGGGCGCGGCCTCCACCGCTGGAAAGCACATGTCCCCCGGAACCTGCGTGGTTTTCGAATCCACGGTCTATCCGGGCGCGACCGAGGAGGACTGCGTGCCCATCATGGAGAGGGAGTCCGGACTCGTCTACGGAAAGGACTTCACCGTGGGGTATTCCCCGGAGCGAATCAATCCCGGCGACAAGGTCCACTCGGTGGACAAGATCGTCAAGGTCGTGTCCGGGTCCGACGACGTCACCCTGGAGCTTCTGAGCAAAGTCTATGGAAAAATCGTGACCGCCGGGATTCACAAGGCCTCGTGCATCAAGGTGGCGGAGGCCGCCAAGGTGATCGAAAACACCCAGCGGGACCTGAATATCGCGCTTATGAACGAGCTTTCCATGATATTCGAAAAGATGCATATCGACACACTGGATGTCCTGGAGGCGGCCGGCACCAAGTGGAACTTTCTGCCGTTTCGTCCCGGACTGGTCGGCGGGCACTGCATCGGCGTCGATCCCTACTACCTGACCTTCCGCGCCGAAGCGTTCGGCTATCATCCGGAAATGATCCTGGCTGGCCGCCGGATCAACGACGGCATGGGCAAGTACATCGCCGAGCGCGCGGTCAAGATGCTGATCCGGGGCGGACGGAAAGTGAGCCAGGCACGGGTGGGGGTCCTGGGCATCACGTTCAAGGAAAACGTGCCGGACCTGAGAAACACCCGCGTGGTGGACATCATCGAGGAACTGCAGGATTACGGCATCGACGTGCTGGTCCACGATCCCCTGGCAGACCCCGTGGAGGCCGAAACATATTACGGCGTGAAACTGCGGGACCTGGGCGAGATCGTCGGCATGGACGCCGTGATCGTTGCGGTCAGCCACAGCGAATACCTCGCGATGGGGCTTGCGGGCATAGCGGCCATGTGCGGCGACAGCGCCCCGGTGGTTTTGGATGTCAAAGGCGTGTTCACCCCGGCGGAGGCCGAAAAGAACAATGTGAATTACTGGAGGCTGTAAAGACCGGATGGAAGCCTGGGGACAACCAGGCCAGGATGGCCTGGTTTTTCTATATGTACCTGGAGAGAACGTCGTCCAAGGCCTTCAGGTGCTCCCTATAGAAATGGTCGGCGCCGTCGATGATTTCGAAGGCTGCGGACTCGTTCCAGACAGGGAGGTATTTTTCGACGGCCGCAGGGGGCGCGATCTCGTCCCGCTCGCCGGTCACTACCAAAGAGAGGTTTTCGATGGGTCCCCCTTCGCCGAAATCCATGAACGCGGCGGGCGGGGACACCATGACCTGCCGGTCGAATGAAACGTCCTCGCAGCGCACCGACGCGTTGACCCACGCGCCGAAGGAATACCCCGCCAGATGGATTTCCTCCGCGCCCTTCTCCTTTAAAAACCTCGCGGCCGCGCATACGTCCTGCGCTTCGCCCCGCCCCTCGGAATAAGCCCCCGAGCTGGCGCCGACACCCCGGAAATTGAACCGAAACGTGGAAAAACCCTTGCTTTTGTAGACCGTCGCGATCAGTTCCACCACCATGTTTTCCATATCGCCCCCGTAGAGGGGATGGGGATGGGTCACCAGGGCGGCCCGGCCGCCCGGACGGGCGTCGTACAGCCCTTCGAGTTTCAGGTTCCCGGACGGGAAAAACAGCCTTTCCTCCATATTGATCCTACCTTTCGAATGTTCGGGCAATCATCTGCATTTCGCCAGAAGGTCCAGGATTTTTTTCCCGAACTCCTTTTTTTGCCAATTCTTCATTTCGTCGATGGCGTCGAGTTCGTCCATGGTTTTGGGGTCTTGGACGGCCAAATTGGTGATGATGGCCTTGGTGGCCACGATGGCGGGATCGATCTTGAGCTTTTTGGCGCAGGAGTCCCGCCACGCCTTGAGGGCCTTGACACGGGCCGGGACCTTGGGATCGATCACGGGAGCCTTTTTCCTGGGGTATTTCGGAAGCTCGTGGTACGGGATGTCGTACGACGACCGGATGGCATCCACCAAGGCTGCTCCGAACATGTTGATCTGCTTGGCGCTCAGGGCGGAGGTCTCCTTCAGGTCGTTTGCGGATGTCGGCGCGGTGGTCGCAAGCTTCATGGCCGAGGTGTTGGAGAAAACCTTGAACAAAGGACGGTCCTTTTCTTCGGCGATCTTGAAACGAAGTTGCAAAATGGACTCCAGAACGGCCAGACGCCTCCGATTGAGCCGGCCGGCCCCCTTGAACCGCATGAAAAGAGGTTCTCCGTTGTTTTCGGGCGTGCGTACCTGGCTCAGCAGATCGCACTCCTCCAAGACCCACTCCGAGCGCCCTTTCTCCGCCAGTTCCTCTTGCAGTATCCTGGCCAGCGGCAACAGATAGATGGCATCTCTGGCGGCATAGTCGATCATTTTTTCCGACAGGGGGCGTTCGGACCAGTCCCTTTTCTGGTATTTTTTGTTCAGCTTGACGTCGAAACGCTCCGCCACCACGGCTTCCAGCCCCGTGGCCCTGGCGCCCACGAACCGGCTGGCCAGCTGGGTGTCGAACAGATTGTTAATCACTATTTCATAATCCCTGTACAATGATCGGACATCGTAGTCGGCGCCATGGAAGATCTTCTGTATGGACGGGTCGGCGAAGAGAGGCTTCAACGCCGAAAGATCCGGGATCTCGAACGGATCGATCACATAGCTGCCGTCGGCCGTTGCCACCTGGATCAGGCACACCTTCTCCCGGAAATGGAACATGGAGTCCGCTTCCAGATCCACGGCCACAGCTTCCTGTTTGCCCAAATGCTCGACCAGGGCCTCGAATTGCTCCGGTGTATCTATTATTTCGTATTTCAGTGCGCACATGATATAATGTCTGTAAATTCGCATCCTTCATTTGTTTAAGCGCCCCCAATTTTTCGTCGAATTCGAGGCAACCTTTTAAAATAACAAAAAATCCGGCGAACAACAATGTCAAATTCAAGGTGCTTGACAGCCGGTTTCAGTTTTTTCTTTACATCCCGACCATCTTCCTTTATCCTTCTCCACTGCATCGTTCGCGTTTATTTTAACAATAAAAAACAAAAATTTCGACCGTTTGTTCGAGCATTGCCGATGGTTAACATAACATTTCCAGATGAAACCGTAAAAACATTTGAAACCAATCCCACGGGGTTCGATGTCGCCAAGAGCATCTCCGAAGGTTTCGCAAGAAACTGCGTCGCCATGGAGATCGACGGCCAGACGATGGACTTGGGACGACAGATCGACGGGGACGCACAGGTGCGTTTCATCACCACCAAGGACCCCGAAGCCATTCATGTCCTGCGCCATACTGCCGCGCACGTCATGGCACAGGCCATATTGAGAATCTACAAGGACGCCAAGCTGACGATCGGCCCGGCCATCGAGGACGGCTTCTATTACGACATCGACATGGAATCGGTCTCCGAAGACGATTTCGCCAAGATCGAGGCCGAGATGAAGAAGATAGTCAAGGCCAAGTACCCGGTGAAAAGGCGGATTGTCTCCAAGGAAGAGGCGCTGGAGTTCTATAAGGACGAACCCTACAAGCGCGAGATGATCTCGGAACTGGACGGGAAGACCATTTCCTTCTACGACCAGGGCGAGTTCACGGACCTTTGCCGCGGCCCCCACGTTCCCGACACCGGCTTTGTGAAGGCTTTCAAGCTGACCAAGGTATCCGGCGCCTACTGGCGGGCGGACCAAAACCGGGAGCAGCTCCAGAGGATTTACGGCACGGCCTTTTTCACCAAGAAGGAACTCGACGAGTACCTGACCATGCTGGAGGAGGCCCGCAAGAGGGACCACCGGAAGCTGGGGACCGCGCTGGATCTGTACAGCTTCCACGAGGAAGCCCCGGGCATGCCGTTTTTCCACGCCAAGGGCATGGAGTTGTGGAACGAGCTTTTAACCTATTGGCGCGAAGAGCATCGAGCGGCCGGGTACGTGGAGACCAAGACCCCGATCATGCTCCATAAAAGCCTCTGGGAGAGAAGCGGCCACTGGGAGAACTACCGCGAGAACATGTACACCACCGTGGTGGACGACACCGAGTACGCCATCAAGCCCATGAACTGTCCCGGCGGCATGCTGCTCTACGGCAGCCGTCCCCATTCGTACAAGGAGCTTCCCCTTCGGGCGGCCGAAATCGGCATGGTGCACCGGCACGAACTCAGCGGCGTGCTTTCCGGCCTGTTCCGCGTGCGAGTGTTCCATCAGGACGACGCCCACATATTTATGCGGCCCGACCAGATCCAGCAGGAAATCCTGGGCGTGCTCAAGCTGGTGGAGCGCGTATACGGCACCTTCGGCCTGACGTTCCACCTGGAGCTTTCCACCCGGCCCGACAAGTCCATCGGCACCGACGAGCAGTGGGACATGGCCACCGGCGGCCTTAAGTCCGCGCTCGACGAGTACGGCTTGGAATACAAGATCAACGAGGGCGACGGCGCCTTCTACGGTCCCAAGATCGACGTGCATATCAAGGACGCCATCGGCCGGACTTGGCAGTGCGGGACCATCCAGCTGGACATGTCCCTTCCCGAACGCTTCAACCTGCACTACATCGGCCAGGACAACGAAAGGCACCGCCCCATCATGATCCACAGGGTCATCTACGGGTCCATCGAGCGGTTCCTCGGCATTCTGGTGGAGCATTTCGCAGGCAAGTTCCCCCTATGGCTGGCACCGGTCCAGGCCAAGTTGCTGCCCATCAACGACGACCTGATCCCGTTTGCCTCCGAGATCGAGGCGATCATGCGCAAGGAGGGGCTCCGCGTGGAGACCGACGACCGCAGCGAGAGTCTCAAGAAAAAGATTCGCGACGCCCAGATCAGCCAGATTCCGCTGATGATCACCCTTGGGGAAAAGGAGAAGGAGAAGGGCACGCTGGCCGTTCGCACGCTGGACGGAGCCGTGAAATACGGCATATCCCAGGAGGAATTCTTCGACCGGGTCCACAGGCACGTCAAGGAAAGAAAGCGGGACCTGGAGATTTTTTCGGATTAGGCGGACGCAGGGACCAGCGATGAAGGACGACAGGACGGAAAGAGACGAAAACGCTGGCGTGACCACCCACAGGATCAAGTGGTGCGACCTGCGTTGCGAACACGCCGAGTTCGCCAAGGCCGACGCTATGGACGGAAGTTGCCGAACCTTTCAGTCCCTGTGGTGCGCCAAGCTTGAAAAACACGTTACGAAAAACGCCCCTTGCGAAGCCGAATTCGGAAGCCGACGGCCGACTACGGGGTTTTAACCGAATAGATTGTTTTTTAAACCCATTCAAGGAGTGTGAATACAGATTATGGCGGAAAAAAACATTATCACCATCAACGGACACGAGTTAGCGTTCGAGCCGGGGGAGACGATTCTCGAGGTTGCGCAGCGAAACTCGATCGATATCCCCACCCTTTGCCATTTGAAGGGTGCGACGCCCACCGGCGCCTGCCGGGTGTGTGTTGTCGAAGTGGAGGGCGCCAGAAGCCTCATGGCCTCCTGCGCGACCCCCGCCGGCAACAACATGGTGGTTCGCACCGAAAGCAGGCCGGTCATCGAGGCCCGCAAGCTGATCATCCAGCTTCTGCTTTCCTCCGGCAACCACAACTGCGCCGTGCGCGGCTCCGACGACAAGGACTGGAGCCAGTTCCAGCTCAACGTGCAGAAGGACGACGCCAGCAGCGAGCTTTGCCCGGTCTGGGGCGACTGCCGCCTCCAGGACCTGGCCTACCGCTACCAGGTTTCCGGCGACATTTTTCCGGCGACCGAAAACAAGTACCCTATGGAACTGGTCAACCCGTTCATCGTGAGGGACTTTTCCCGATGCATCAATTGCGGGCGCTGCGTGCAGGCCTGCAACGAAGTGCAGGTCAACAACGCCATCAGCTTCGGATACCGCGGCGCCGAGACCAAGATCGTGGCTTCGGGCGACCGCGCATTGAAGGACTCCGACTGCGTGTTCTGCGGCGAGTGCGTCCAGGCGTGTCCCGTGGGAGCGCTGGTGGAAAAGGACGTCCGCTACCAGACCCGTCCCTGGGAGACCAGGAAGGTCCGCACCACGTGCAGCTACTGCGGCGTGGGATGCCAGCTCCTGCTCCATGTCAAGGACAACAAGGTGGTCAAGGTGACCGGCTACGACGCCCCTCCCAACCACGGGAGCCTCTGCGTCAAGGGCCGTTTCGGGTACAACTTCGTCAATTCCCCGGAACGTCTCACAAAACCCATGATCAAGGAGAACGGCACGTTCAAAAAGGTCCCCTGGGAGACCGCGCTGGACTACGTGGCCAAGAAATTCTCCGAAGTCAGGGAAAAGCACGGCGGAGACAAGATGGGCGTTCTCACCTCGGCCCGAATCACCAACGAGGAAAACTACATAGCCAACAAGTTCGCGCGGGCGGTGTTGAAGACCAACAACATCGATCACTGCGCCCGTCTCTGACATAGCTCCACCGTGGCCGGTCTGGCCGCAGCATTCGGAAGTGGAGCAATGACCAACACCATCGGTTGTATTGAAAAGGCCGATGTCATCCTCGTAACAGGTTCCAACACCACCGAAAACCACCCCGTCCTTTCCAGCTTCATGAAGAGGAACGTCAAGTTCAAAGGCGGCAAGCTGCTTTTGATAGACCCCAGAAGAATCAAGCTCGCCGAACACGCCCACATGTGGCTGAGGCAGAACCTGGGCACCGACGTGGCCTGGATCAACGGCATGATTCACGTGATCATCAAGGAAGACCTCTACGACAAGAAGTTCGTGGAGGAGCGCACGGAAAACTTCGACGGCCTGAAAAAGCTCGTGGAAAAATACACCCCGGAATACGTGGAGGGGATCACGGGCATTCCGGCCGCCGAACTGGCGGAGGCAGCCCGCATTTACGCCAAGGCCGAGCGGGGATGCATCTGCTACTGCATGGGCATCACCCAGCACACCACGGGCACGGACAACGTCAAGTCCCTGGCCAACCTGGCCATGGTCTGCGGGAACATGGGCATCGAGGGCGGCGGCGTAAACCCGCTCCGCGGACAGAACAACGTGCAGGGCGCCTGCGACATGGGCGGCCTTCCCAACGTGTTCCCCGCATACAAGCCCGTCACGGACGAAGCCGCCAGGAAGCTCTTGGAAGAGACCTGGGGCGTCGAGGGCATCCCTGACAAGCCCGGACTGGTGGTCACCGACATGATCCCCAAGATCCACGACGGCGATATCAAGGCCATGTACATCATCGGTGAAAACCCGTTCGTGTCCGACCCCGATCTGGGGCACGTGGAAGACGCCTTCAAGCACTTGGATTTTCTGGTCGTGCAGGACATCTTCCTGACCGAGACCGCCCAGAAGGCCGACGTGGTTCTTCCTTCGGCCTGCTTCGCCGAAAAGGACGGCACCTTCGCCAATACCGAGCGTCGTGTGCAACGGGTCAGAAAGGCCGTGGAGCCGCCTGGAAACGCCATGGACGACTGGTGGATCACCTGCGAAATCGCCAAGCGCATGGGCTACGAGATGAAATACGAGAGCAGCGAGGAAATCCACGAGGAGATCCGCAAAGTCACGCCTTCATACGCGGGCATCACCTACGAGCGCATCGACAAGGTAGGTTTGCACTGGCCCTGCCCCAACACCGAGCATCCGGGAACTCCAGTCCTGCATATCGGCCAGTTCACGCGAGGAAAGGGCATGCTGCACGCCATCGAGTACATTCCGCCGGCGGAACAGATCGACGACGAATATCCCATGTACCTGACCACCGGGAGGCTGATCTACCAGTACCATACCGGCACCATGACCATGAAATCCGAGGGCTTGAACGAGCGCGCTCCCGGGACCTACGTGGAGATTTCTCCCCAGGACGCCGCCAAACTGGAGCTTCTGGACGGTCAGAAGGTCAAGGTGGCATCCCGCAGAGGGGAGATCGAGGTCGATGTCAAGGTCTCCGACAAGGCGGTCTCCGGCACGGTGTTTCTGCCGTTCCACTTCGCTGCCGCAGCGGCCAACCGCCTGACCAACGCGGCTTTGGATCCGGTTTCCAAAATTCCGGAATACAAGGTCTGCGCCGTGAAGTTGTCCAAGTAGCAGCGGACTGAAACACAGGCGGATTTATAAAAAAACAGGGAAAGGCCTGGATAAACGGGCTTTTCCCTGTTTTTTATGTTCCACACCGAGCCTTAAACTCGATGATCAAGTTTTTTCCGCCGACCGAACCGAGGCGACCGTCATTCCGGGCGCAGCGGAGACCCGGAATCCAGGAACTAAGCAGAAGCGCATGGATTCGAAGCTTTCGGGAGAATGACGAAAAAAACTTGATCATCGAGTTTAAGGCTCGGAAAACGATATTCGTCCCGAAAAAAATGCGACGGGGTTGGGTGCTTTTCGCGGACCTCAACCCCGTTGTCGCTTTGGCCTAAGGAATTTTGATTGGGTAGGATGTGTTCCCGGTTTACGATGCGGGAAGCGAATCCTTTTAATTGTCTACTTTGTTCGACTGGATTGTCTATTTTATTCGACGATCTCCAGCACGACGCTCCTGCGGGTCTTGCCGGACACGGAATTGAGAATGGTCCTGATGGCCTGCGCGGTCCGGCCCTGTTTGCCGATGACCTTTCCAAGATCCTCCTTGGCAACCGACAATTCCAAAACCGTGGTCTGTCCGCCCGATATCTCTTCGATTTCGATCTCTTCCGGATAATCCACCAAGGCTTCAACGATCATTTGCACCAATTCTTTCATTGCATAAGCTCCTTTCGTAAAAACGGTAAATGCGATTTTCCAATAGGTACTCCCCATAGATGACAACAGGGAATCTATTAAATTTTCGTTGGCGAGTCAATACGCTTATTGAATATTTTAGTTCGATCCTTTTCAGCCCGGTTTTTTTTTGGGGTTGCGAGTCTGTGCCTGCATTGTTTCGTTCTTTTGCAGACACACGGCATGATGACGATTTGGTCATTCGCGGGCCGGATCGGCAGGGGGGCGATCCGTTTTTTCGTTGACAACGGGCGATTTGGCGTTCAAAATGTACTTATCGCAAGTTGAAAGGATAGAAATATTTTCGCATATGTTCGGGCCAAATAAACGAGCGTTTTCCTTTTGAGAATGGGGGTGGATTTTCCGGATCGGTCGAGTTGTATTTTTCTGCCATGTGTTTCGGTCGGGAGATGTACGCTGGCGACGGCTGTGCGGATTGTTTCACTCGTTTTGGACTTTGCAGGCTTGCGAATGGGGACGTTCCAGATATCCTGCAGGAAACAGTGGGGAATAGGAACTTGCCCAATGACGCAAAGGGGTCGTTTTCTACTATAGGGGAGGCTTTAGCAGGAAGGGTTTCGAAGGTTTTTCCATGGAAAAAATCAAAATCATGATAGCCAGGGAAAGCTCGATTACTTTTCCAGAGATGGAGAAAGTCCTGAAGCACGAGGGTTGCGATGTTTCGGTGATGGCCCGGGATTTCAGGGGAGCGGCTTCCATCGACGGTGCCGAGTTGGTAATTGTGGCCTCCGCCGGAATTGACGAAGACGACGGCATCCGTTTGATAGAGAAAATTCGTCGTTTTGACGAAACCATTCCTATCGTTTTGGTGACCAGGCACAGTTCCGAGAAAAAAGCGGTCGCCGCCCTTCGAGCAGGGGCCGACGACTATTTCAAAGCCCCTTTCTCGGAGCGCGATCTTGTGGACATCCTGAAATGCAGGCTCGACCGAAGGCGATCGCGCGCGAAATTCGACGCCAGCCCTGAAATGATAGGAAAAAGCAAGGTCATGGAAGATGCGAAATCCTATCTTTGCTGCGCGGCCCTCGCGGACAGCACCATTTTAATCACCGGAGAAACCGGCACTGGAAAGGAGCTTGCCGCCGCATTTTTGCACATGAAAAGCAAGAGGCGACACAGGCCTTTCATTTGCGTCAATTGCGCGGCAGTGCCCGAAAGCCTCGTTGAAAGCGAATTGTTCGGCTACGAAAGAGGAGCGTTTACCGGGGCCTTCGGATCGAGAAGAGGAAAATTCGAACTGGCGGACGGCGGGACTGTTTTTCTGGACGAAATCGCGGAAATGAGCCCCTTTGCACAAGCCAAGATTCTAAGGGCCATCGAAAGCAAGCAAATCGCTCGGCTGGGCGGAAAGCATTCCATTTCCTTGGATTTCAGAATCGCAGCGGCTACCAACAGGGACCCTGAACGACTCGTAGAGGAAGGAAAATTCAGGGAAGACCTCTATTATCGCCTCAACGTTGGACGCCTTCATATCCCCCCCCTTAGGGAACGAAAGGAAGACATACCGCTTCTGGCCGCTTACGCCGTTGAAAAACTCAACGAACGTTTCGGCAAAAGGATAGGAGGTGTTGATTTCGACGTCCTGGAACGATTTCTGCGCTACCCATGGCCTGGAAACGTGCGAGAGCTGATGAACGTGCTGGAATCTTCCTTTCTCAATCCCTCGGGCGATCTGATCGGATTTGGAGATCTGCCTGCCTTTTTCAGGAAAAAACTCGAGGAAATTTCGAGGTGCGAAGCAACGGAAAGGGACATGCTTTTATCGACGCTCGTTTCGGTCGAAGGGAACAAAAGCGAAGCGGCTCGCAAGCTCGGATGGTCCAGGATGACGCTCTACAGAAAAATGAAAAAGTTTAAGATCGGATAGTTGCGGAATTCCGCATTTTCCGGCCGAATTTGTAGGTTTGCACGTCGATGTAATTTTCCGAACTCTGTTAGGTTACAGCAACGTTACAAGTCCTTGGGCGACCATGTCGCCCATTCGCTCTTGGTGCAATTTCTTCAAAAGCGCCAAAAATACAGCCTCGCGGCAGAAGTGTCGAGCATTCGCCCTTGCATGGCTACTCTTTTCCATAAAAAGACACGTAACATGGATATGTTACACTTCGGAAAAAAAACTTCTCATGCGGTCCAGGGAGAAATCTTGTAACCTGTTGTTTTTCTTAAACAAATTCCAACGGAGCCTTCGACTGGTTTTCTTGGCACGTGTATTGCTTGAAATGTTTGGAACTCAATCCGGCAGGAAAATAAACCTAAAAGTATCCGATTGTATTGCTTTCAACGTGGCCGCATGCGACCGAAATAGATAAATCGGCTGGGGAATTCAGTGAGGAGTTAAATGTGCTCTCAGGCGGACAGTATTCATTGCAAGTGCTCGGATTTATTTGGAATCGTTCGAGACGCCCGGCGGCGTCGAAGGAGCGGAGCTATGCTTGACACCTCGAATTCCCGATGGATTGGAGCCGATAAAATCCGATAAAACCTCAAAAGATGCTTGGCTGAAAAAGAACTGATCCGCGCATCGCCGGGGAAGCCATTTGGACCAGGGTTTCTTCCTGGCACCAATGAGGTTGGCACTTTTTTGGGCAAGGTTCGTCACCATCAATCATTAAAGAGGAGGATGTTTCATGCCTGTCTCACTAAATTATCCAGGTGTGTATATCGAGGAAATCCCCAGTGGCGTGCGCACCATCACCGGGGTGGCTACGTCTATTACTGCATTCGTTGGAAGAGCGAAGCGCGGTCCGGTTGATGAGGCCAAAGTGATTACTAGCTATGCGGACTACGAGCGAAAATTCGGGGGATTGGACCTCAATAGCAAAATGAGCTTTGCGGTGCGCGATTTTTTTCGTAATGGGGGCAGTCAGGCCGTCATTGTCCGTCTTTTCAACAGCGGCAGTGCGACCGGCACTGCGACCCTGGGCGCCGACAACCTGGATTTGAAAGCGATCTCTCCGGGCGCTTGGGGCAATCACCTCAAAGTGACCGTCTCCCATGACGACGGGGCGACGGTGGATGTCGCCGCCCAACAGGGGTTGAACGTCACCGATCTTTTCAATCTCGCCATCGAAGATCTGAAAACAGGCGCGACCGAAAACTATCTGAACGTATCGGTTGTGGAAGGCCCTCGTCGGATCGACAAGGTATTGGATAATTCTTCGAAACTGGCCGTTGTGCCTGCAACATTCACCCTTCCGGCAACGCGCCCGGCGGATGGCGCCTATACGGTACAGACCGCCAATGCAGCATCGGACGGCACCGTGCTCGGGGTGAATGATTACATCGGAACGGGAAAGGATACTGCCAAGACCGGACTTTACGCCCTGGAGCAGACCGATCTGTTCAACCTGCTGTGTTTGCCGCCCGATTGGGACACCTCGGCCAACAACAGTTATCCGGGTGGCTTGCTGGCCGCTGCGGCGACCTACTGCGAAGAGAAAAGACGCGCCATGCTTCTGGTCGATCCGCCCAGCAATTGGACCGATACCGACGCTGCCGTTACCGGTATCGGCGCGGGAGTGGGCACAAACAGCAAAAACGCAGCGATCTTCTTCCCGCGAATCAAACAAACCAATCCTTTGAGAGACAATCAGCTTGAAGCGTTCGTGCCGTGCGGGGCCGTGGCGGGGGTGT
This sequence comes from Desulfobacterales bacterium, assembly GCA_963674505.2. Taxonomy (GTDB): domain Bacteria; phylum Desulfobacterota; class Desulfobacteria; order Desulfobacterales; family SKZT01. The sequence continues at coordinate 716,161 of CAXXIG010000001.1, read as the reverse complement.
TCGCCCGCACCGATACGCAACGTGGCGTGTGGAAGGCGCCCGCTGGAATGGACGCGATTTTACGGGGCGTTCCCGAGCTGACGGTCAAGCTCACCGATGGAGAAAACGGCCGGCTGAACCCGCTGGGAGTCAATTGCCTGCGCACATTTCCCATCATCGGCCGGACCATTTGGGGCTCGCGCACCCTCAAGGGGGCCGATCAGCTTGCCTCGGAATGGAAGTATGTCCCGGTTCGGCGAACAGCGCTATTTATCGAAGAGAGTCTTTTCCGGGGGACCCAATGGGTGGTCTTCGAACCCAATGACGAACCGCTGTGGGCGCAGATCCGCCTCAACGTGGGCGCCTTCATGCACAACCTTTTCCGCCAGGGGGCCTTCCAGGGAACAACCCCCCGCGACGCCTACTTCGTCAAATGCGACAAGGAGACAACTACCCAGAACGACATCGACCGCGGCATCGTTAACATTGTGGTGGGGTTTGCACCCCTGAAGCCTGCGGAATTTGTCATCATCAAGCTCCAGCAAATCGCTGGCGATCTTGCCGTTTAAAGGAGGGGGCAGCCATGGCTCAATTCAGTGTCAATCCGCAACGATTCGATCCCTATAAAAATTTCAAGTTTCGCATCAAATGGGACGGCAAATTCGTAGCCGGCGTCAGTAAAATCGGCGCCCTCAAACGCACCACCGAACTGGTGGAACACCGCGAGGGGGGCGATCCCAGTACGGTGCGCAAATCGCCGGGCCAGTCCAAGTTCGAGGCCATTACCCTGGAGCGCGGGGTGACCCATGATCCCGAATTCGAGAAGTGGGCCAACAAGGTGTGGAACTTCGGTTCGGGGCTGGGCAGCGAAGTCTCGCTCAAAGATTTTCGCAAGGACGTGATCATCGAGGTCTATAACGAGGCCGGCCAGTTGGCCCTCGCCTACAAGGTCTTTCGCTGCTGGGTCTCGGAATATCAGGCGCTGCCGGAGCTGGACGCCAGCGCCAATGCCGTGGCCATCCAGAGCCTCAAGCTGGAAAATGAGGGCTGGGAACGCGACTACGAAGTCCCCGAACCTTCGGAACCCCAGTTCACCGAACCTGAAGGATAACGGGATGGGCAGCTTCCCATGCGACCACTGAAAGCCACCGAGTTGTTGATGGTATGGGAGCGAGGCCTGTCTCAAAGCCTGTTGGAGCGGGCGCTGGCGCTGCTGTCTGCGTGTTGCCCGGAAAGCAGTGCCGAAGCCATCGCCGCCTGGCCAATAGGTACGCGTGACGCCCGCTTGATGCAGTTGCGGGAGTGGATGTTCGGACCGCTTTTAACCAATACGACCCAGTGCCCTCAATGTTCCGAGCGTGTGGAGTGGGAGAGCCGCATCTCCGATTTCATTCAGCCAAACGCTGACGCGGGTTCGGCGACCGCAGCTTTCGATTTGAGCACGGGGGGGTGTGAAGTCCGATTCCGGCTGCCCACCAGCAGAGACATGGCCGAGGTACTGCAAGAACCAGGCGAGGCCGCCATGCATGGACTCCTGACCCGCTGCACCATCTCGGCCCGCCAGGGGAACAGCCCATGCGAGGCCTCGGACTTGCCCGAGGCGGTACTGACAGATATGGCCAAGAGGATGGAGGAGCTGGACCCCCTGGCCGACATCCGTATCGCCCTTACCTGTCCGCAATGCAGCCACGGCTGGAACGCGCAGTTCGATATCGTCGGCTACCTGTGGACCGAGATCCACCAGTGGGCCCAACAGACCCTCAATGCCGTTCATCGCCTGGCTACGGCCTACGGCTGGTCCGAGCGCGACATTCTTGAATTGAGTCCGGCGAGACGTCAGCTTTATTTGGGATTGATCCATTCATGAGCGGTTTTTTCAGCCATTTGCTTGAACGCCACCAAGGGGAGACCCCCAGGGTGGAGCCGCGTCCTCGAAGCCGTTTCGAACCCGATTCCATGGCGCTGGCCGTATCGACGACGCTTTTGTTTTGGGAAGACCCCCCTAAGGACGAAACCCTGCTGGCCCGACCTGGAAACGAAACAACGCCGCAGATTTCCCCGGCTCCAAGAGATGTTGCGCCACCCGATTATGCCCCTGTAAACTCGATTGCGCACGAGTTGTCCGCAGAACAAAAGGCAGCGCCAAGCATCGAGGAGAACGACGCCAGCGCCCATCGCGCGGAACCCGCAGGAGTGAAGGCCTGTCCAGGTATCCAGGTGCAGCCACGTCTTCAAACACAATCAGGGGGTGACACCACGACTGAGCCGCCGGTTTCGCACCGCATCGCTGCCTCGAACGACGCTTTTCCCGACGCCCGGTCCTCGTTCCGTCAATCCGTTTTTCCGAGCAATCCGTCTCGGCACGCCCCGCAGGCGGCCATGTCTGACGATATTCAACGCCATGACGACATGCAGCAGGCCGGAGTGCCTCCGCTGGAAGATCATAAAAGCCTTGGCTGGCGTGTAAAACCGGCTGAACCACCATTGCAGGCCGGTACGCCACCCGCAGTTTCCCCGGAGCGTCCCCTCGAAACGGATCCCCCTTTATCCATCACGCCAAGGTCGAACGATTCTTCCGAACATCCACCAACTCGCGGTGTCGAGCGGAAATCGGGCAAAAGGCCGTTTGCAGCCATCCCTATGCACATATTGGAACCGGATATCCCTTTGCGCATCGAATCCACGAACACCGAAGGTCCCGAACGACCGGTAGCACCAAGTGATGACCCGCATACCCGTGAAGGGCAGTTGGTCCCCCCGGCTTGGCTGGACCGGTTTGAGGTGGAGTTCCGGCGCCTCCGGGATTTTCAGCGGCATTCAAGGCAACACGAGCAAACCATAAACGTTACCATCGGCAGGGTGGAGGTGCGGGCCCAGGGCCCGCCAGCCCCCCCGCAAAATAAATCAAAGGCAAAGGCGCCGACCGTCATGAGCCTGGAAGATTATCTCAAACATCGTCAAGGCAGGGGATCGTTATGAGTTCACCCACCGCCATCGCCACCGTCACCGCAGTTTTGCAGCATCTGCTAATTCAGGCCACGGCCGGTGCGGATGTCACCACCAAGCCGCCATCGGCGGCCCGCAGCGGCAGCAACGGCAGCCAGTTGAACCTTTTTCTCTACGCCACGCACATCGATCCGGCCTTCAACAACATGGCCCTGCCCGGCCAGGTGAGAAACGGCGAAAGCGCAACGCCGCCTTTGCCCCTGGTGCTGCATTACATGCTCACTGCCTACGGCGCCAGTGACGACGACATCGCCGGCCAGACACTAATGGGCCAGGCCATGATCGCCCTGCATGACCATCCCCTGCTAGGTAAGGCCGATATCGAGGGCATTCTGCCCGACTCGGGCGTGCAGTCCCAGATCGAGCGCCTGCGCATCACCCCCGAGATGCTCTCCTTGGACGACATGTCCAAGCTGTGGAGCAGCTTCCATAGCGAATACCGTCTCTCAACGTCCTATCGGGTTTCGGTACTGCTCATCGATAGTGGCCGGGCCGCCAGCGCGCCCCTGCCCGTGTTACGGCGCGGAGAAGAGGACAGGGGCGGCCAGGCTACGGGGGCGGCCTCTCCCGCGCTTTTCAGCATGAGGTTTCCCGACGACGCACCTGCGGCCCGATTGGGCGACACCCTCGCGATATATGGGACACAACTGGGCGGAGATACGCTTTCGGCGCATTTCCGGCACCCTCTGCTGGATGACCCAATCGACCTGGCTCCCCTGGCGGATCGAAGCGCCACCGAGATCCAGGTTGTGTTGCCTGGCTTGGGCGATGATCCGGCCGTGGGTGCCAAGTGGCCGGCCGGGTTTTACACCCTGAGCCTGGCAGTGCGGCGGTCCGAACTGCCTGAGTGGAGCACCAATGCGCTGGCCATGCCCCTGGCGCCGCGCATTATCGCCATCAATCCCGTCACGGTGCCTGCCGGCGATGTGACGTTGACCGTCGATTGCAGGCCCCAGGTGCGTCCCGAACAACGCGCACTGTTGATTTTCGGGGACCGCACCATAGCACCGGACCCGTTCGTGCTGCCCGGCGATCCCAATGCGGCCAGCTCGCTGACTTTTCAGATCGCCAATGCACAGGCGCGGACCGAACCCTATGTGCTGCGCCTGCGGGTGGACGGCGTGGACAGCATCCCGGTGGATTTTTCAGGCGATACGCCCCGATTCGCCGACGACCAGAAGGTGACCATTACATGAACGACGCCCAACAGTGGAGCGAGATCAATACCCGGCACCTGACGGCTGCGGTCACATGGGTGCGTCTGCGCTTGCAGAGGCTGGCCCCTCCGCTGCGGATTGGGACCAAAGAGAAGCGCGGTTGCTCCTGGTTCAGGAAGGACCCGTCATCGGTGCTGGCGGATAGCACCGGTCCCAAAAAAGTTACAGAAAAGGAGATCGCCAAAGCGTATCACGCCATGACGGAGCTGGAAACCTCCGAGCCCCCTCCCTCCCTTATCCTGCTGGGCCAGTTGCTGGGACTGACTCCTTTTGACCGCAACGTGCTGGCCTTGTGCGCAGCTTTGGAGTTGGACACGCGCATTGCACCGCTGTGCGCCCGTGTGCACGACGATCCCAACAAAGCCTTCCCCACGTTTGCCCTGGCCTTTGCCCTTTTCGACGATCCCGACTGGAATTCCCTCTCGCCACACGGGGCCCTGCGCTACTGGCGCCTGTTGGAGATCAACCAGCCCGATGGCCGTCCTTTGACCTCCGCAGCCCTGCGCGCGGACGAGCGCATCGTTAACTACCTCAAGGGTCTCAACTACCTGGATGACCGGCTGGGTCCCATGGTGGACCCCCTCGATGAACTGCCCCAAAACGGTCCGCTTCCGCCATCCCAGCAGGAGCGCGTGGACCAGATCCTAAAACGCCTGAAACAACATACTCCCCAGGAGAAGCCGCACATTATCGAACTCCTCGGACGAGATAGCGTTAGCAAACGCCTGGTGGCCACCCGGGTGGCGGAGTCACTGGAGTTGCAACTGCAATTGATGAACATCAAAACGCTCCCGGTCCAAAGCGCCGATTTTGAAAACTTCACCCGCTTGTGGAGGCGGGAAGCGCGGTTGCTGCCTATCGGACTCTATCTGCATGTCGATGGTGCCGGCGATGTGGAAACATCGCAGCTGGATCGTTTTTTTCGTAAGAATCAAGGGCTTGTATTTGTCGATCGGCATGACCCAGGGGATGATGCGTTGCGCCATCGCACGGCATTCGAGATCGCCAAACCCAACCCAGAGGAGCAGGCCAGGCTATGGCAAGAGGCCTTGCAGGACCGGGGCCAGGACTTCACGGCGCGTCTGGCCGAGCAGTTTTCTTTCAATCAGTTCGAGATTCAACACCTTGCGGCCGCCATGCTGGATGAACACCCCGATGGGTTGCCCTTGCCCGAAGAGGCACTGTGGCGCGTCTGCCGGGAGGCGGCTCGGGCCGATATGGAACAATTGGCCCAAAGGATCGACGCTAAGGCCACCTGGGAGCGCCTGGTGCTGCCCCTGGAGCAGGCGCGCCTGCTGCGCCGCATCATCGAACAGGTCCATCAGCGCAGCCGGGTTTATGAAGAGTGGGGCTTCCGCGAAGTAATGAACCGCGGTCTGGGCATCAACGCTCTCTTTGCCGGTGAAAGCGGCACGGGCAAGACCATGGCCGCCGAGGTGATCGCCAACGAACTAAACCTCGATCTTTATCGCATCGATCTCTCCGCCGTGATCGACAAGTATATCGGCGAAACCGAAAAGAACCTGCGGCGTCTTTTCGACGCCGCCGAGGAAAGCGGCGCCATCCTTTTCTTCGACGAAGCCGACGCCCTCTTCGGCAAGCGCAGCGAGGTCAAGGACAGCCACGACCGCTACGCCAACATCGAGATCAACTACCTGCTGCAACGCATGGAGAGCTACCATGGCTTGGCCATCCTGGCCACCAACATGAAAAGCGCATTGGATAAAGCCTTCATGCGGCGCCTTCGTTTCATCGTGGAGTTCCCCTTTCCGGATACAAGCCTGCGTAAACAGATTTGGCAAAAGGTCTTCCCGGCTGAAACGCCCCTGGACGACCCGTTGGACTACGGCTTTCTGGCCAGGCTCCACCTCAGTGGCGGCGGCATTCACAACGTGGCTTTGAACGCCGCCTTCCAGGCCGCCCAGTCCGGGGAAGCGGTGACCATGGCCATGCTCCTCGATTCGGCCCAGGTCGAGTTTAAGAAATTGGAACGTCCCATAAAGGCCTCGGAGTTTCAATTGCCAGGATCGACCAAGGCGGTGGCATGAACATCGATATCCATATCGAAAGGCTCCTGTTGGACGGCATCGACGCGACGCCGCGACAGCTGAGTGTTCTAAAGTCGTCCTTCGAGAGCCATCTGGCCCATTTGCTGGCCAAAGAGGGCATTGGCACCCAGCTGCAACAAATCAGGGAAATCAAAACCATCTATACCGATCCGATAAGCTCCGCCCAACACAGCGATTTCTTTCTGTTAGGAGAGCGGATCGCCCGATCAGTGCATGGAGGATTACGCCGATGAATCGTAAATTGTCAACCAAGACGAAACCATCATCGAGGTCTGCGGAGGCGCTTTTTATTTCACCCTCCAAAGGTGTCGGGCTCCAGCGCAAGTGACCGGCCCAAACGACGACCGGTTCGGTCGTCAAAAGCATAGAGGAGGGACAAGGACGGCCGGTTTTGAGGCGGAGCGCCCTGACGAGTAGCGCCTCCGAAACGGCATCGCCCATCGTCCAGGATGTGTCCTGCGCATCAGGCCAGCCGATGCGATCGGAGACCCGCAATCAAATGGAATCCCATTTCGGATATGATTTAAGCAGCGTACCCATGCGCTATGAAACAGAGGCGGACGGAACAGAACAGGAATCGTCCCCTCAAGCATTTGCCGCAGAGACAAACAGAGACAACGACTTGACCGGTGCGTCGGATGTGAAGAAATACGACCAGGGAAATCTGTCTTGTGTCCCAAGAACTGCAATATCAATTGATGAGATAATCCGAAAAGCACCTTCGCAAGGAAATACGCCTGATGCAACCACGCGCAATTTGATTGAGGCTCAGCTTGGAGAAGATATCGGCGATGTACGTATCCATACAGATCGACATGCCCATGCAGCCTGCCGAAGACTGGGTGCGAAGGCGTTTACAATAAGTTCTCATATTTTCTTCGCTCAAGGCGAGTACAACCCATATTCCGAAGAAGGACAACGTCTGCTTGTCCATGAGGCCACTCATGTCGTTCAACAAAGAGGCAACGGATTTCTCGCACTCCACAGTCCGGCCGAAACCAGAACCCTCGAAGGCGAAGCTGATCGCATGTCGGAAAACGTGAATTCGCTGCATGGCAACGATGTCGCAGGCATCGAGCCTCGGCATCTTTCGCAAGGACATACTGTATCACTGACCCACACTCATCCGGGGGTGTTGTTCGGTGCCCGCAGGCGAGGAGAAAGCTATCGAGATTGCATCAATCGCCGGTTAGGCGAAATGGGATTGGAGATTCACATCGGATGGATTGTGATCGGATTATGCGGCGTCGTTGCAGCGATAGCCGGTGCGGTGGGCGCGGAGGCGGGAGTGATCCCTCCGGCGGTCTTGGCTGCTGCCGGTTGCCTAGCCTTAGCCACGGGGGTAGAAATTGGAATCCTGGCAGGAATCCTGTGGGATTGCCGTTGAGAGCTGCGATGCCTCGATATCGTTTATCGCTCTTCATGTTATCCTTGGCATTGATCCTTGTTTTCTACTTGTTAGTATTCCGCAGGGTGCTTTCGGAGCACCTGCTGTTGATCTGCGCCGCAGTCCTCGCTGGTTTGATATCAGGCTTCCTCGTAACGCGTTTACGCAAAAAAGATTAGAAAAGAAATAGAGCCGTGCAGCGCAAATCCCTCCGTTTTGGATACAAAAGGAACCAATGGGCGTGAATTGATGTCTTGGATAGAAATCACATTGCATGGCGAACAAACCGATGCAGGTTGCTTAAGTCGAGAGGAAGAGATATGACCACCTTTCCCCAATCTCCCCGTTTGATCAAAGGCGCCCTCGTGGGTGTCGATATCGCCAATCCATTGGCCAGCGTGGTGGTATTCCAATACAACCCGGCCACCATGACCCGGCGGCTGGAGGCCCGTTCGGCGAGCGACGACACCGACCCCGGGGAAACCACCCGCCTCGGCGGACCGCCCAAGGAGACCATCACCCTCTCGGTGGAGATCGACGCCGCCGATCAGCTGGAGAAGGCCGATCCCCTGGCCGTGAGCATGGGCATCTACCCCACGCTGTCTGCCTTGGAGATGATGCTCTACCCCAAGACGGCCATGGTTGCCCTGAATTCGACCCTGGCTTTGGCCGGCTCCATCGAGATTCTACCTATTGAAGGTCCTCTGGTGCTCTTTGCCTGGGGAGTCAACCGGGTGCTGCCCGTGCGCCTGACCAGTTTCAGCATCACCGAAGAGGCCTACGATCCGGCCTTGAACCCCATTCTGGCAAAGGTGGAACTCTCCCTGCAGGTGCTCAGCTATCAGGACTTTGGCATGCTGCATCCCGGCTTCAGCCTGTTTATGGCCCACCAGGTGACCAAAGAGGTCATGGGGGCGTTGAACGTGGCCAACAGCGCCCAAAACATCGCGTTAGGACTCAAGCTATGAATATTACCATCGGAAATCAGCTCTTTGCGCCCACGAGCCGTTATTATGGCATCGAGACGGCGACCCTGGAACTCGACGGCGGTCCCGAAGGGGCACACGAGATCCTGTACCTTAGACGCCGCTTTGTACCCCCGGCCGAGCGTTTCGCCCTGCTCCAGGAACACGTCGTGGAAGCCGGCGACCGCCTGGACAACATTACGGCGCGCTATCTGGGCGATCCGTTGCAGTTCTGGCGCATCTGCGACGCCAACAACGCCATGAATCCCTTTGATTTGGCTGCCGAGGTGGGACGCCGCCTGCGCATCACCCTGCCCGAGGGGCTGCCGGAGATTCCCAGTGTTGCTGGGTAATGCCATTCTCACCCTGATGATCGGTCCGGCCGTGCCGGCGCCGGCGCCCCTGCCGGTCATCGAGGCGCTCAAGAGCGTGCAGGTCACCAGCGCCAGGGACAGAAGCGGTTTCCAGCTGCGTTTCAGCGTGGGCAAGCGTTCCCCGCTGCAACTGGCCCTGCTGCCGGCGGGCTATTTCGATCCCATTGTGACCCGCGTAGTAATCGTGGTGACCCTGAGTGGCGTTCCCCAGGTGCTGATGGACGGTTTTATTACCCGGCAGGAGCTGCAGCCGAGCAACACCGCCGGCGAATCGACCTTGACGATTACAGGCGAGGACTTGAGCGTGGCCATGGACATCGTAGAGAAAATATTGCCATATCCGGCCATGCCCGATGCGGCGAAAGTGGCGGTATGCTTGGTGCCTTATGCTTCCCTGGGGATGGTTCCCATAATCATCCCGCCCATCGTCACGACAGTGCAGTCGCCAACCACGCGCATCGAAGCCCAGGCCGCCAAGACCGATTTAGCTTATATCCAAGAGCTGGCCAGGCGTAACGGCTATGTCTTTTTTATCGAACCCGGCCCTTTGCCGGGCCAAAGCGTGGCCTACTTCGGTCCCGACATCAGCGTACCGGTGCCCCAACGCGCCTTGAGCATCAATATGGATGCTTTTTCCAACGTGGCGTCCTTAAGTTTCGCCCTGGATGGGCTTGCCAAGAAGATCAGTATTTTCACGGTGATGGATCCGGCCACCAACCGGATTCCCATCCCCATTCCGCTTCCCAATGTAAGCGCGGTGAAACCGCCGTTAGGCTTGCGCCCCACGCCGCCAGCCAAAGTCGAGTTTCACAACGGCGGCGCGCGGCTGGCCCCCGACGAGGCGGCCCGGGAAATCCTGAGCTTTCTGATGAACAACGCCACGGCCATCAGAGGCAACGGGACCCTGGACGTAATGCACTACGGGCAGATCCTGCGAGCCCGCACCCTGGTGGGCGTTCGCGGAGCGGGTTTGGCCTACGACGGTCTCTACTACGTGGACAGCGTCACCCATAACATCAAGAAGGGCGAATACAAACAAAACTTCAGCCTTTCCCGCGACGGGCTGATCTCCAACACACCGGTGGTGATCCCATGACCGAAGAAGCAAATACACGCCAGTTCTGGGGAAAGTATCGCGGTACGGTGATCAACAACGTGGATCCCGAGCTGCGCGGACGCCTGCAGATCAACGTTCCCGATGTACTCAATGTGATGCCCTCCACCTGGGCCGAACCTTGCACGCCCCTGGCCGGGCCTACTGGTCCGGGCATGGGGGTTTACATGGTGCCGCCCATCGGCGCCGGGGTGTGGGTGGAGTTCGAACGTGGCGATCCCAACTACCCCATCTGGGTGGGTTGCCGCTGGGGCTCGCCTTCGGACATCCCGCCCCTGGCCCACGCAGGGCTTCCTGTGTCGCCCAATATCGTTTTACAGACCCTGGGCCAGCAAAGTTTTGTAATAAGCGATCTGCCCGGGCCCACCGGCGGGCTCATGCTCAAAAGCGCGGCTGGTGCTTCCATCATTGTCAACGATACGGGCATCTATATTCAGAACGGCCGGGGTGCGAGCCTCATCATGACCGGGCCGACGGTCACGGTGAACAATGGCGCCTTGGTCGTGACATGAGGAGGAAATATGCCGGGATTTCTGCTCCACGTGGGCGCGCAGGTGCTCTGCGCCCATGCCGGTCAAGCCACCCCGACCGCGCCCAATCCGCGAGTGACGGTGAGCGGGCAACCCACGGTACTGCTGACAACCCCCTACGTGGTGGCCGGCTGCACCTTTCCGCCGCCACCGGCGGGCAACGGGCCGTGTGTCTCCGCCCAGTGGATCACCGGCGCCACCAGGGTCTTCTCCAACGGCCAGCCCCTTCTGGTGCAAAGCAGCCAGGCGATCTGCACGCCCACAGGCACACCCTTGATTATCGCCGCCACCCAGACTCGGGTGAGCGCCATGTGAGGAAAACATGAACATCGACTATCCCTTTCATTTCGACAACCGCGGCCGTACCGCGTCCACCGACAACGACGATCACATCCGGGACATGATCGAGCAGTTTCTTTTCACCAACGCCGGCGAGCGCGTGAATCGGCCCGATTTCGGTTCGGGTATCTTGCAGTTGGTCTTTGCCCCCAACAGTCCCGAGCTTGCCTCGACCCTGCGGTTTACCCTTCAGGCCGGGTTGCAGCAGTGGCTGGGGGATGCCATCGAGGTGCGCAAGTTGGAGGTGACCAGTGAAGAGGCTACGATCCGGGTCGAGATCCAATACCTAGTGCGTCGTACCCAGGAGGTGCGCACCGCCACCCTCGTACGGAGAACAGCATCATGAACGAACTCCTGTGCCAAGATCCGGCGCGGCGCGAGGCCGTGCGCCGGGATCGGCGTCTATACGGCCTGGACTACCTGGAGGTGGGCGACGATTACATCACCCTGACGGTCTACTTCCTGGGCAAAGCCCCCCGGCAGCTCGATGAAAGCCATTTGCGCATCGAAGGCGGGCAGCGCATCACAGGCATCGATGTGGTTTCCGTACATATCGAACGCTTCCGGGATGCGGAACTGGACGATTGCATGGTGGTCACCGTGGATCGGCCCGGCGATTTTTCCACCTACACGCTGCGCATGGTGCAGCGCGACGAGCACGGGGATTGGCGGCCCCATTCCGGCTTCGATCCGCGCTTCGATCACATCGCTTTCAGCTTCACGGTGGCGTGCCCCAGCGACCTGGACTGCAAGGCGGAACGGATCTGTCCGCCCGATCCCCAGACCATCCCCGAGATCAATTACCTGGCCAAGGACTACGAGAGTTTCCGGCGGCTGATCCTGGACCGCCTGGCTCTGACGATGCCCGACTGGCGAGAGCGCCACGTGCCTGATGTGGGCATCGCCCTGGTGGAGCTTTTGGCTTACACCGGCGACTACCTCAGCTACTACCAGGATGCCGTGGCCACCGAGGCCTACTTGGCCACGGCGCGGCAACGCATCTCGGTGCGGCGCCACGCTCGACTGGTGGACTATCGTCTGCACGAGGGCTGCAACGCACGCGCCTGGATTAGCATCGAGACCGATACCGACCTATGTTTGGAAGACGGCGGCTTTTATTTCATTACGCGGCCCGTCGAATCACCGAAGCCTCTGGGCAGCGTGCTTTCTTCGGAAGAGCTGATACCGATTCCCGGCCATTTGTACGAAATATTCGAACCTTTAAGGCCCCAAGCTCTCAAGCTCTACCGCGACCACAGCCGCATGTCCTTTTATACCTGGGGCGATGCCGAGTGCTGCCTGCCCAAGGGGGCTACCCAGGCCACCCTGGCGGGCGAGCTGGTGGCCGACGAAACACAAAAGGCTGCGACCTGCCAGCCGGAGGTCAGGGTCGCCTCTGCCATGCAATACCCCCGCCTGCATCTGAAGCCCGGCGACATCCTGATCTTCCAAGAGGTGATTGGCTCCCTAACCGGCCATGCCGACGATGCCGATCCCAATCGCCGCCACGCCGTGCGCCTCATATCGGTGGAAGCCGGACTCGATCCCCTCACCGGCTTGTCAGTGGTGAAGATCGCATGGGCTGCCGAAGACGCTCTGCCCTTTGCTTTGTGCCTTTCGGCCCTGGGGCCGCCGCCGGCATGCGAACTGCTGGAGGATGTGAGCATCGCCATGGGCAACGTGGTGTTGGTGGACCACGGCGGCAGTGGGGATGAGTCCTTGGGCGAAGTGCCTGCGGGCGACAGCCGCGATTGCTGCCGCGATGTGGGACTGCTGGCCGATGAGAAGCTGATACCGAAAAAGTATTGTCCGGTACTTTCCCTGGCGCCTCTGACCTTCGGTCAACCCCTGGACGACACGGCGCCCGCCACCCGGCTGCTTGACCAGGAGCCGCGCCTGGCCCTGCCCCAGGTGCGGCTCAAGGGCGAACCGGCAGTCAACGGCGATCCCTGGTGGGAGCCCCGGTCCGATCTGCTGGCCAGCGGCGCCGACGAACGGCACTTCGTGGCCGAGATGGACGAGGAAGGACGCGCCCACCTGCGCTTCGGCGATGATGTGTGCGGCGAGCAGCCCGATGCAGGCACGGTTTTTGACGCCTTCTACCGTGTGGGAAACGGTCCGGCGGGCAATGTCGGCGCTGGTTCCATCGCTCATTTGGTGCTGCGCGGCACCACCTTGGGCGGAGTAGCTGTCCAGGTGCGCAATCCCATGCCGGCCCGGGGCGGCACTTCACCCGAGCCGGTGGCGGAAGCCAAGCTGCTGGCACCCCAAGCCTTTCGCAAAACGCTGCAGCGCGCCATCACTGCCGAAGATTACGCAGCCATCGTGCAGCGCGATTTCGGCGACCGCATCCAGCGCGCTTCGGCGAGTCTGCGCTGGACCGGCAGCTGGTACGAAGTGCTGGTGGGCGTAGACCCGCTGGGCAGCGAGACGGCCGATCCCGGATTGCTGGACGAAATCGAGGCCAGGCTGCACCGCTATCGGCGCATAGGCCACGACCTGGTTGTGGCTGCCGCCCGGCGCGTGCCCCTGGACATCGTCCTGCTGGTTTGTGTCCTGCCCCGCTACCTGCGCGGACATGTCAAAGCCGCCCTGCTGGATCTTTTCAGCAACCGCAGGCTGCCCGACGGCAGCCTGGGCTTCTTCCACCCCGACCGATTGAGCTTCGGCGAGGGTGTGCACCTCAGCGCCCTTGTCGCCGCAGCCCAGGCTGTGGAGGGGGTGCAGAATGTTGTGGTGACGCGTCTGGAGCGGTTGCAGGAGGGACATAACCAGGAGTTGCAAAACGGCGTCCTGACCCTCGGACCCCTTGAGATCGCACGCCTTGACAACGACCCCGGCAGGCCCGAAAACGGCCGCCTGACTCTGGAGATGGGAGGTGGACGATGAACAACCGCTGCCCCGACTGCTGCCACCCCGAAAGCGTCGATGCCCGTAGCTGCGGATGCTGCCAGGGCATTGCGGCGACGACACCCCTGGCTCTGTTCAACCGCCCGGGCCTCGGCCGGTTGCGCTACCGCATAGGCAGTCACGCCGATTTTCTGGAGAGCATGATCGTGCGCCTGTCCAGCACCGATTTTCCGGCCTTGGCCGGTCTCGCCACCCGTGACCCTGATGATCCCGCCATCGCCCTGCTGGATGCCTGGGCTGTGGTGGCCGACGTGCTCACCTTCTACCAGGAGCGTATCGCCAACGAGGGCTACCTGCCAAGCGCCATCGAACGACGTTCCATCCTCGAGCTGGCGCGACTGGTGGGCTACAAGCTGCAACCCGGCGTGGCATCCAGCGTTTTTCTGGCCTACACCCTGGACGAGAAGTTCGAAGAAGAGACCACCATCCCAACCAGCAGCCGGGTGCAGAGCATTCCCGCGCCAGGGGAGCTGCCCCAGACCTTCGAAACCAGCGAGGATGTAAAGGCGCGTGCCCTTTGGAACAATCTCAAACCGCGCATGAGCCGGCCCCAGACAAAAAACGATATCCTAAACGTGGATATAAATGGCAATGCCCGGCCGCGAATCTGGCTTAAAGGCGTGACCACCAACTTGATGCCAAACGATCCCCTGCTCGTCGATTTCGGCACGGCCGTCGATCCCGTACCCGAGTTTTTCCGTGTCCAACAAGTGATTCCTGACAACGAAGCCGACCGCACCCTGATTCTACTGCACCATCCCGAGGCCGTTCCGTCGGCAACGGTGGGTACTGAAGCCCTCCAGCGGAACATCATCGCCGCCTTGACCCATCCGCCCTCCTTGCAGCCTCGCAACGCTTTGCGACTCAAACGTGCCCTCACCGAGCAATTTAAACGCAATGCCGAAACCGGCTACATGGCCGTCAAGACCCTTGCGCCGGTACTCAAGGAAAACCTCTCCCGGGCAGCGGCCAATTCCCGAGTGAGTATGCCCAACCCCATCCGGGTCTATGCTTTGCGGCGTCGTGCATCCCTCTTCGGGCACAATGTGCTCCAGCGCACCCGTGTTGCCAATGGCCAGGTCTTCGTGGTGGGTGATTGGCCCATTATCGATGAGGTCGAAATCTACAACAGTGATGAGACGGTGCGGGTGGAGCATGAGGAACAAATGGCCGTGCACCTGGACGCCAGTTACGAGGATATCCGGCAGGGCGATTGGTTGGTGGTCCAAACCCCGGCAACACGCCTCACTCCAGAGGGCAAGACCTACATCGTTCAGGCTGTAAGTGTGAATGCGTCACTGCAGTGCGCCAAATACGGTATCACGGCGCCCACCACGCGAATCGAATTGCCGGAGCAATGGATATTCCTTGAAGGCAATGAACCATCCACGGTCGCAGACGACGACTTCAACGTCTTACGCGGCACCAAGGTGTATGCCGTTCCGGAAATGCTCGAGCTGGCCGAGGCCCCCATCGAGAAGCGTATCTGTGGGGGATTGACAGATCCCATCGAACTGGACGGCTTTTACGAAGGCTTGGAATCGGGACGCTGGGTGATCGTTTCGGGCGAGCGCGATATCACGGAACCTGAGAATAGAAATGATCAAACGGCGGTGTATGGCGCGTCCCAGGAGGATAAAGCCGAAATCACATCGGGAATTTGGTTCAGCGAACTGGCCATGCTGGCCTCGGTCACCCAGGCCACCGAAGCGGATCTTATGGCGAGCGGAGAACAAAAGCATACCTACATCACCCTGGCCGAAGAGCTTGAATACTGCTTCAAACGCGACACCATCACTATCTACGGCAACGTGGTCAAGGCGACCCACGGCGAGACGCGCAAGGAGGTCCTGGGCAGCGGCGACGGCGCCAAAACCATGCAGACCTTTGCCCTGAAGCAGAAACCCCTGACCTACACGGCGGCGTCCAACCCCAGCGGAGTGGAAAGCTCCCTGAAAGTAAGGGTCAACGAGGTGTTGTGGCACGAAGCCGACGCTTTGGCGGGGCTTGGCCCCGCCGACCGGCGTTTCATCACCCAGACCAACGACGAGGATCAGACCGGCATCATCTTCGGCAACGGGCGGCAGGGCGCCCGGCTGCCCACTGGCACGGAGAACATCAAGGCCCAGTACCGCAGCGGCATCGGCAAATCGGGCAATGTCAAGGCGCAGCAGATCTCGCTGCTGGCCGACAAGCCCCTGGGAGTCAAGGAGGTGATCAACCCACTGCGCGCCTCGGGCGGCGCCGACCGCGAAAACCGGGAGCAGGCGCGCAAGAACGCGCCATTGGCGGTAATGGCCCTGGATCGACTCGTTTCGGTGCGAGACTATGCGGATTTTTCCCGCACCTTTGCCGGTATCGGCAAGGCCGATGCCGTGGAGATGAGCACGGGGAGCCAGTCCCTGGTGCACGTCACCATTGCCGGGGCCGACGACATCCCCATCGATACCACCGGAGACCTCTATCAAAACCTGCTGCGCGCGCTGCAGTCTCTGGGCGATCCTTTCCAGCCTGTGCGACTCGCCGTGCGGGAATTGATGCTCATCGTTATCAGCGCCAATGTGCGCATCCACCCCGACTACCAGTGGGAGGATGTTGCCGCGCGCCTGCGCAGCGCCCTGCTGGACGCCTTCGGCTTCGAGGCCCGGGAGCTGGGGCAGAATGTCTATCTGAGCGAGGTCTATGCCGTGATGCAGGCCGTGCGCGGCGTGGTCTACGTGGACGTGGAAAGCTTCGGCGGAGTGCCCGAGAAGATCAGCGACAGCGACACCCGGCGGATTCTGACCCCGGACGAAGTAACCAAAGCCGTCAACTGCATCGCCGATCCAGACAGCTGCAAATCCGATGTTACCCGTGCAATCGCCCGGTGGGTGGATACCAAGGTGCGGAACACCGGCTCCGGCGTTGCAACTCAAGTCCTGCCGGTCAACCAGGCCGGCTTCGAAGGCCAAGTCATCCACCCGGCGCAATTGGCCTTGTTGTCCGGTGAGTTGCCGGACACTCTGGTACTAAACCCCATCCTGCGAGGTTGACATGAAATATGCCCGCATAAATCGATTGTACGATCTGCTGCCGACCATCTACCGCATGCGCGACGCCGAACAGGGCCGGGTCCTGGAGGCCCTGCTGCAAGTGATCGGCGAACAGGTCAACCTGGTGGAAGATGACATCGCGCAGCTCTACGACAACTGGTTCATCGAGACCTGCCAAGACTGGGTGGTACCCTACCTGGGCGCGCTGGTGGGCTACACCCCTGTTCCCACCGCCGGCCTGCCCGCCATGATCGACACACCCCAAGGCCGTCAGCGCAACCGGGTGCTCATCCCGCGTCGGGAGGTGGCCAACACCATCCGCAGCCGCCGACGCAAGGGCACCCTGGCTCTGTTGGAGGAACTGGCCCGTGACGTGGCCGCATGGCCGTCCCGGGCCGTCGAGGGGTATCGCATCCTGAATTTCGTCCAGCACCTCGATCACCAGCGGCCCCGCCGGGGGAAAACCATCGATGTGCGCAGCGGATCGATGCTGGATTTGCTGGACACCCCCTTCGATACAGCTGCCCGCTCGGTCAACGTGCGCCGCATCAATTCCATCCACACCCAAGGATACCATAATCTTCCCAGCGTGGCCCTGTTTGTCTGGCGCCTCGCGTCCAACTCGGTTACCGAAACGCCTGCGTACTACCAGGAGGCCATCAGTTCCAAAGCCGGTCCCCACTGTTACAGCTTCAGCATATTGGGAAACGACGCACCTCTATATATGATGCCCGAACCCGAAATCGACCCCGCCCACATCGCCGACGCGTTCAACTTGCCCGTGCCCATCCGGCGTCGCCTCTTGGCCGACCACAAGGACAGGCTCTACGGCCCCCAAAAGAGCCTGCAAATCTGGCGAGGGGTCAAGCAAGGCGACAAGGTGGAACGTGAACCCATTCCCGCTCGTCGAATCGTGGTGGCGGACCTGAGCCGCTGGGACGTCTATGCTCCCCGGCCACGCACTGTGGCCGTGGACCCGGTGCTGGGTCGCATCGCTTTTCCCGAGCGGCAGTGGCCTGAGCACGGCGTATGGGTGCGCTATCACTACGGCTTTAGCACGGACATGGGCGGCGGCGAGTATGAACGTATGCTATCCCAGCCGGAAGCGGCCACGGTTTACCGCGTGGGGCGTCAGGAGGAACATAAGACCATCAACGCGGCCCTCGACCAGTGGCGCCACGACTCAAAGGAGACGCCCGTGGTACACGCCGTCGTCGAAATCGCCGACAGCGGAGTTTACGTGGAGCCCATCGCCATCGAATTCAAAACCGGCCAGCAAAGCATGCAGCTGCGCGCCGCCAGCCGCCGACGCCCGGTGATCCGCCTGCTGGACTGGCAGACGGATCAACCCGATGCCTTGAGCATCAAAGGCATCGAGGGCAGTCGCGTCACCTTGGACGGCCTGCTGGTCACAGGGCGGGGGGTGCATGTCGGCGGAGATCTGGCCGAGCTGCAAATCCGGCACACCACCCTGGTACCGGGCTGGAGCCTGGGGCATGACTGCATCCCCAAACGCATGAAGGGAGCAAGTCTGGAGATTGAAAGCCCCAGGGTCTGCGTGAAGATCGACCGCAGCATCGTGGGTACCATCCAAGTGGATCCGCGCCTGGTGCGCCCCATTGAAGCAAATGATCCGAACGGCACGCCGGAAACCGACGAGCCACCGGTGACGTCGGACGACGACACCGAAGTCTTTCGTTCCGTCAACGAGGCCGTTCAAGAGGCGCGCTGTCGCGGCATCGGCCGCGGAGTGCGCCTGGATCCAATTCGCATCTGCATTGCCGATACCGTCCTGGATGCCACCGACCCGGATCAGGAGGCCTTGGGCGCGCCAGGTTGTCCTGTGGCTCACGCCGTGCTCAACATCGTGCGCAGCACGGTTTTCGGACGCATCCAGGCCCATATCGTGGAGCTGGGCGAGAACACCGTTTTCAACGGCATTATGACCGTGGCGCGCCGACAGGTCGGTTGCCTGCGCTTCTGCTACGTGTCCCCCGGATCGCGAACGCCACGGCGCTATCAGTGTCAGCCCGATTTGGCGGAAAACGCAATTTGCGAAAAAATGATCCGCGAGGCCGAGGAAATGATCCGCGAGGCCGAGGAAATGGGGCAGCCCCCGCCCGATCCGCCCGATGCGGATGAAATCGACCGCGAAAAATTGCGCGAAACAATGCGGGTTCGTCCCCGATTCAACAGCGTCCGCTACGGCACTCCTACCTATTGCCAATTGGCGGAATCCTGCGCTCCGGAAATCGCGCGCGGAGCGGATGACGAGTCCGAAATGGGCGCTTTTCATGACCTGTACCAACCGCAGCGGGCTGCCAGTTTGCGAGTCCGTCTTGACGAATATCTGCCGGCCGGAATGGATGCCGGAATAATTTTTTCAAGCTAGGGAGAAAATTATGCACGATAAAACCTTCGATCATAAACCGCGAGGTGAATTCAGAGGAGACTTTACTCGTGAGACCTTTGATCCGTATCGGCATTTCAGCCGCGTATTGATGCAGCAGGGAAGGGTTCAACTCGATGCGGATTGGAACGAACAGGTTTCGATTTTATTGCACTACCTGCAAACCCTGGCGGCGGACCTTATCGGACCTTACGCGGGACCGATGGGCAACAATGGCTTTGAGATCGGCGAAGAGGGCGCTCCCGGGGACTTTCCCATCGGTAGCGGACGTTATTATGTGAATGGAATCCTTTGTGAAAACGAAGCGGAAACCACCTATCTGAGTCAACCCGACTATCCGGAATTGGATCCGTTGGAGGGCGGTCGCTACCTAGTTTATCTGGATGTGTGGGAACGGCACATTACCGCTCTCGAGGACGAACTAATCAGGGAGAAGGCGCTGGGAGGCGCCGATACCGCCACGCGGTCGAAAATCGTATGGCAGGTGAAGGTCGTCGAAACCGGTTCGATCTACTCTACCGGCTACTGCATGGATGGTATACAGGTATTGGACGAAAAACAGCTGGCCATAAGCCAGGCATGCCTGCGCGCCCGGGCGAAACTACAAGACCAGGCCGACGAACCTTGCCTGGCAGATCCGGAGGCGCGTTACCGGGGCCAGGAAAACCAACTCTATCGGATCGAAGTCCATACCGGCAGCCAGGACGAAGCGGGAAATACCACGCCGGCCACATTCAAGTGGTCGCGGGAAAATAGTTCGGTTGTCTTTCCGATCACGAAGCTGGCCGATTCCGAAACGGTCACTCTGGAACTTTCGCATCTTGGGCGGGATCAACGGTTCGGCCTGGCGCCGGGAGACTGGGTCGAAATCGTGGATGATGCATACGCCTTGGGCAATAAGGTCAAGCCATTGCTCAAGGTACAGTCCGTGGATCCGGCCGACATGACGGTAATTCTGGAGAAAAAGAGCGGAGAAAGCTATGCCGTTGACATGAAACGGCACCCGTTGCTGAGACGCTGGGACCAGAAGAAAAATGCGGGCCCGAATGGTGTGCTGGAAATTTCGGAAAACGGTGATTGGGACGATAAGTGGATCAGTGTCGAAGATGGAGTCAACATTCAATTCAAGCCAGGCGGAAGGTACCGGTCGGGCGATTATTGGCTGATCCCGGCGCGTACGCTCACAGGAGATGTGGAATGGCCCAAGCAATACGATGATACAACCGGCGAGCCAGTGGAGGATGAACAGGGACATTGGATTACCCGATTTCTGCCCCCGCATGGTGTTTTTCACCATTTGGCTCCGCTGGCGATCATCAGGGTTTCCGACGAGGGCAGTGTATCCCGCATATTTGATTGCAGATGCCAGTTTCGTCCGTCATCCTATAACTGCTCGTACTCTTATTTGGGGCAACTGGGTATCGGAGTGGATTTGATTTGTCCCGAAGAGATGTAGTTCGGGAGGTAACCGTGCAGGCGGTATGGTCATTTTGGACAAAACCCTTTCAAGCCTATTACGGAAAGATCTGGTTTTCGGAAACCTGTCACCTTTTTTCCTGGATTTTATCCTTTCACACGGCTCGCGAACATTTTGAACGCACGGCCCTTTTTACCGACGAACCGGGCGCAAGGATGCTGGTCGATGGCCTCGGTCTCGAATTTGACGTTGTATCGGTGGAACTCGACGCACTGGATGCGTGCGACCCCAAATGGTGGGCGTTGGGAAAGATTTATACCTATCGGGCGCAAAAAGACGCGTTCATCCATGTGGATAGTGACGTGTATCTGTGGAAGCGGCCGCAGTTGAAATATGCTTCTCCGTTGATCGCGCAAAACCCGGAATATTTCGTTACCGAAACCTCCTGTTATATGCCCGAGCAATTTGAGATGTCCCTCAGAGCGGTCCCTGACGGTTGGCTTCCCGCAGAGTGGGTGTGGTATCGGTCGAGCAACCTGGTACAACGCGCGGTATCCTGCGGGATCTTCGGAGGGACCCGGACCGATTTCATTCAATATTTCGCCAATCTAGCCATTCGATTCATCGAGCATCCCTCCAACCGGATCGCCTGGAACAGACTCGAGGAAAACGTCGAAAGGAACATCCTCGCCGAACAATACCTCCTGTCCGCTTGTATCGAATACCACAAACGCATGGAGCGTTCGCCGTTCCATACGCTTGATATCCAATACCTTTTCGATTCTCTCACCGATGCACTGGATCCATCGAAAGCAAAAGAGGCCGGTTATACCCACCTGATCGCCAGCGCAAAGAAGAGTCGAATACTTGCAGAAAAGCTGGAGAAAAGAGTTAAGACGGATTACCCGGTGGCATATGATCGGTGCATGAAATACATGAAAGAATCTAAAGGGGCTTGGCCCGGATCTGCGAATCCCCGGTAAGGAGGCAAGGGCCCGCAGGAGAGCGGGCGCGATGCGCTTTGAGAGCAGGCGGTGTCACACCTGCAAGGAGGAAAAAATGAAAAAGATCGCTATCATGCCGGGCCATGGCGGCTCAGATCCAGGCGCCATCAACCGGACTCGCAATCAGACAGAAAGAGATTTCAATTGGAAAGAAGCCACTGAACTCTGCGGCAAATTAAAACAGGCGGGCCACCAGGTTCGAATGTGCCGAGAAGAGAATGTCGATGAACGTTTGTCCGTCATGCAGCAGAGAGCAAACGACTTCGGAGCGGACATCTGTTTCTGCCTGCATCACAATGCTCATAACGGACATGTCAGCGGATGGGGGGTGTATTACGCCACAGATCAGTCGAAAGGACTGGCCGAAAAAGTCCGAGAAGCCTACAGAGCTAATGTATCGTTGAAATCTCATGGCAGCGGTTTGAAGCATGCGACACCCACTGAAAACCGCAACGCATACAATTGCATATCCAGATGCGATATGCCCACAGTATTATTGGAAAGCTGTTTTATCGATAACGACAATGACTGCGAATGGCTGATGGGAGGCGGATGGCTCGAGGTCGTGGGCGCCCTTTTCAGTATCGCCCATGACGGCGCAATGCCTGAAGAAAAAATCACCCCCCACGGCCTTTGTGAAATTTATGTGGAAGCATACCGGGAAGGGGCCGTTGAACTGCCGGGACTCATGGGAATCAGCTTTGCGCAATGGATACTCGAAAGCGGCTGGTGCAGAAGCGATTTGGCCCGGAACGCCTTTAACTTTGGAGGATTGCAGGACAGGCCCGAGGTAAGCAGGGGCGGAGCTTATGAGCACGGCGGTATAAAATATGAAAAATTTGACAGCCCGGAAGAATTTATCAAAGGCTACTGGGAATTTTTGGAGCGCGCCCCGTACAGTTCATTCAACACCAATAAAACGCGATATGCCAATGACCCGATAGGATTCATTCAAGCCATCGGACCCACATATTGCCCTACTCCGAACTATGTGGAGAGCATCATAAGCCTTTACAACAGCGAGCGCTTTATTCCCTACCGAATGCACTTGGAGCTCGCCGTCAAACGCACACTGATCACCTATAAAATCGAAAGCGACGACAATGACAGGCTAAAGCAAACAGCAAAAATAGCCTGCAATTTCTGGAACCGCTTCATTGTCCCCAATTCATCCATTGTGATCAGGCTTGGCACCTTCACAAGCAATGGACTGGTCATCGCAAGGGCTTACAGGCCTTATTCTTCGGCCGGTGTAACCTATGGCAGGGTCGAATTCAACACAAAATACCTCAACCAGTACAAGAAGTATGAAATCGCGAGCACCATCATCCACGAAATCGGCCATACCCTGGGATTCGGCTGGGCCAAATGGATGGATTTATTCCATCATGATAATGGCAGCTTTAAAAGCGAGTATATAAGTCAGATCGGCGATTTGCAGTACATGTTCGTAGAAACCGATTACGGACCGGGAACCCAATTTTCACACTGGGATGAGTACAGATTTGACGAAGAATTAATGACGGGTATTAAGGACAGCTTCGAATACATCCTGCCGGTCACGATCAATGTTATGAGACTTCTCGGGCACCGAGTTGCGGAAACGCTGTCTGAATTGATGGATATGGAAACACTCATGAAGGAGGTCGAAGACATCAGGTTCTCAAGAAGTACGGACATCCAGGCACTCGACTTGGATTTCTTCGAAGAAACCGACGTATGGGAGGAAGTCTACACGCGGGGGAACGCTAAGAGAGACTCCTGATTTAGCCTGCGCCGTAGGGCGTTGGCCGAATTGGCGCCCGTCCGAAAAAAAAAGCCGTTTTTTCAAGCTATGTGCAAGCAGGCAACCATAAGATAGATGGAATGGATATCCTTTTTTATAAAATGGAGAGTGCCGAGAACAGGGGGTATCGTCAATCAAAAAAGGAGAACAACAAGATGAAACGTTCGCTTCACATCGGTATAAACGATTATCCAGGGACAGGTTCGGATCTTTCCGGATGCGTCAACGACGCGAAAGACTGGAGGGACGCACTGGCGGAGAAAGGCTTCCAGACCGTTTCGCTGCTCGACAAAGAAGCCTCCAAGAGCAACATGCACGAGGCCATTTCCAAGATCGTGGGCGACACGGGCAGGGACGATATTGCGGTCATCACTTACTCCGGCCACGGGACTTGGATTGCGGACGAGGACGGCGACGAGCCGGACGGCCGCGACGAAGCCTTGTGTCCGCACGACATCACCGAGGGCAATGTGCTGACGGACGACGAACTCTACGATATTTTCAGCGATAGAAGACGTGGCGCCCGGATCGTCATGATAAGCGATTCGTGCCATTCCGGGACTGTGAACCGGGCGCGCACGATCATGCCGGGGGCCGAAAGCGATCCGTGGAATTTTCAGAAGATCCGTTTCCTGGCGCCCGAGTTCTACTTAAAAGGCGACGCCGGTCGCCTAAGGAGGGCTCGGCAGGTGGAAAATATCAAGGCAAGGGGAAAGATCCGGGCCGCGTCGGTCCTGCTTTCCGGGTGCAAAGACGACGAGTACAGCTACGACGCCTGGTTCAATGGAAGACCGAACGGAGCGTTCACATATGTGGCGTTGCATACGCTCAAGAGCTTGGCAAGCGATGCCGTATATCGGGACTGGTACAAAAGCATCCGCGAAATTCTACCTCATGTGAACTATCCCCAGACACCCCAGCTGTCGGGATCGTGGCAACAGATGGCCAAGTGGCGCGTTTTTGAAGAGTAAGATCGACGGCCCCTCCATTCGCCGTCAACATCCGGCAGGCCAGATGGATTCGTAGCGAGTCAGTTCAGCGCCGTCTCGCTGGATAGAGAAAGAAAAAAACCGCCCGACGACATAACCATGTCGTCGGGCGGTTTTTTTTGATACTTTTGCGCGTACACCGCCATATTGCCAACGGCTAAAGCCCGACAAGGATGGAGGTATTTTCTGGAAAAATACGATAATCCAGGGGACGGGCCAGCCATGATTTCCTGTGTTCGCATATAGGTGTCCGGCTTGCACTCCTATTGCGGACAGTTGTGCTGCCGCTTCCACATTGAGGGAGAATGGCCTATGGGGATGTTGACGCACGGATCTTCGACCTTTGGCGGTGGCAGTTTTGGCGGATTCGCTTTGGGAAGCGGCGGCAGGGGGATCAATATGTTATGTGAGCCGGATGGGGCGTAAGTCCAGCCAGGGAGTTGGTTCCGCAGATGGTTGACCGTGTTGATATAATCCGGATATTTTTCCGCGTGGGCGTTGAGCAACACCTCCATACGAGAAGCGGACATGTTATCCCGCGCCCTGGCCAGCACGTGTAGGACGAGATCCTGAAGGGGTTTGTCTTCGCTCTCCATAGATTCGTGAAAGATGGATATCAGAACTTGCGCAGCCTCGTCGCCGCCGATTTTTCCCAGGGCCGATATGGCATGATGTCTATCATATGGAGTGTCCTTTGCCGCCGCTGTCAGCGGCCCCACGGCACTGTGATCTGCGATGTCGCCCAGAGCGGCGGCGTTCGCCCTCAAGTACTCGTCGTCGCTTTCAAGAGCGGCTGTCAATGCATCGACGGCTTTAAGGCATTTCAGCTTTCCCAGTGCTTGGGCGGCCTTTCGTCGCAAGCGGGGTTCGTCGTTGTCTAAAATCTTTAGAAGCCCGTCGACGGCCCCGGTGGCTCCGATGGACACAAGTGCCTCGATGGAATTCCTCCTGACGCCCGCGCTTGCGTCTTCGAGCAGTGCGATCAACGCCGTCGCCGCATTCGGATTTTTCAATTGTCCCAGCGCATAAACGGCGTTTAATCTGACGTTGACATTCTCGTCGTCGAGCGTCGCCATCAAGGCGTCGAAAGTGCTCGGGTCCTTCAATTTCCCCAGCTCCAGTGAAACTGTCTTACGCACCTTTAGATCGGGGTCTTCGAGCAGGCCGGCCAGGACTTTCGAGACTTCCGGGTCTTTAATCTTCCTCAGTGCTTCGGCGACGCGCACTCTCGCCTCGGGATCGTCGCTGTCGAGCATTGCAAACAGTCTGTCCAGTGTGCGCGGATCGTCGATACGATCCAAGGCATAGGCCGAATTGCTTCTGGTTTGAGCCGATTCATCACTGATTGCAGCTTCGATAAGGGCATCGACGGCTCGGGCGTCTTTGTTTCTTCCCAGCACTTCGGCGGCATCCTCGATTTGCTCTTCGGAGGATAGGAGCATGGACTCCGTCTTGCCGTCCCAGACGACGATCGCCCTTTGGGTCGGTTGGCGGAGAACTCATTGCCGGTCCGAGAAAAAAGCGCCGCCGGCGCAGGCCGTTGCGGCGAAGCCCAGAAAAAGGGTCAAGGTCGGGAGAATCATCCGGATAGACTTGGCTTTCATCGCGTCCTCCTCTATTGGCTGCGGCCATGAAGATTGACACGGGTTTCATGGGAAGAAATCCATGGTCGAAACTGTATATGGCAAGATGAAACGGTTGAATAGCACGGCCGCGATTTGTTGTAGCAATACGATAATTAAATACAGAATAAAATGGGAACTTTCTTCTTGTCAATCGAAATTTGAAAATCGACAAGATCGCTTTCTTCGGACCGATAGGGCGTTTCGGCAATGTTGCCGAACGCCAGGCGTCCGATGTTGGAAAACAAAACGCTTGACAAGTTTCGTCCCGTTTTTTTATAAGTTGGATAATAGTGAGAGTTAATTAAGGGCATATTGGTTTCGAAAAACACAACAAGCGCCGGACCTCTTATTAATCGCGCGTTAAGTTTGACCAGCCGCTGATTTCCATTTGTTCAACCCCTTTTCTTCCGTTTTGAATCGGGTTCGCTTCGGGGCGCAAAGCCATGAGGAGCATCCAGTGTTTCTGGTCGCCAACATCGTTTCCGGTCGGGCCGTCTTTTTTCCAGAGGGCGACCGCGTGGCCGGGGAAAGGCGCCCGCCATGAAGAGACTGTGGCGCATATGCGGGGTCGCTTTTTTGACGGCCTTGCTGGGGGTGGCCGCCGGTCCGCTCGGAGGGGGCTTTCTGGAGGAATATTTCGGCCTCGGGATTTTATTCAGGCTCAGAGGAGAAAGAACGCCCCCTTCCGAGGTCCTGATCGTCAGCATGGACCGGCGCATGGACGCGCCCATGGAATCGCGGTGGGCCGTTGAAAAGCCGCCGAGGTCCCTTTACGCGAAACTGGTGGATACCTTGGATGCGAAGGGGGCCAAGGCGATCTGTTTCGACATCAATTTCAACCGGCCGGGCTACGAGAAAGACAAGAAAGATGATCGGATGCTCGCCGAATCCATTGGCAAGGCGGGCAATGTGCTCTTGCACGAAGATCTTGAAATAACGCCTTTGCTGGACGGCCCCGGAAGGCGCACCGGATTGTATCAGATAAAGCGCGATCCGCCCCTTCCCGAACTGGCGGGGGCCGCCGTCGCCTATGCGCCCTTTCCTCTGCCGAAGAAGCCCGCGCGGATGGCCCGCTACTGGACCTTCAAGTCCGAAATAGACGACGCTGCCACCCTCCCGGCGATCCTTTTCTTCTTCTATTGCCGCGATGTCCACGATGAATTCTACAAGTTGATTAGGCAAAATTCCAGAATCGAGATCGCAAGCCTTCTCCAAATCGGGCGAGGCGACGAGAATGCAGAAACTATCCAGGAGCGTATCAGGACCGTCAGGAAAATTTTCAAAAACGACCCGTCGCTCATGGAGAAAATGCTCGACGACTTGAATAGCGATGCGAGCTTGGAGCGGGGAACGGATGCAAGAAGTCTTTTGCGTTCTCTGATCGCAATGTTTCGGGGCGACGACCGCTATTTGAACTTCTACGGTCCTCCGGGATCCATTCGAACGATTTCCAGCTGGCGGGTCCTGGGGGAGGAAATCGACGGGGAAGAGGGGATTTTTGAGGGCAAGGCGGTGGTGATCGGGCTTTCGGAATTGTATCATCCCAAGCAGCAGGACGGTTTCCTCACGGTTTTTTCCCGTCCCGACGGGGTGGACCTTTGCGGTGTGGAGATATTGGCGACGGCTTTTGCGAACATCCTGGAGGATTTTCCGGTGGAGCCGGTTTCCTTCCGCAACCGTCTTTTGTCGTTGGCGGGGTGGGGCGCGGCGATAGGGGCGATCTGCCGGTTTCTCCCGACGCTGCCTGCGGCGCTGGCTACGCTGGGGGGGGCGGCTGTCTGGGCGACGGTATCGTTCTACCGGTTCAAACACGCGGGCGTCTGGCATCCATTGGTGGTCCCCGTCGCCCTCCAGGTCCCTTTTGCCTTCTTTCTGTCCGTGGTGTGGAAAAATTTCGAGATCAAGCGGGAACGGAAAAAAATACGCACTGCCTTCGGGTACTATATTCCCGACCGTCTGGTGGACCGTCTGGTGGAAAATATCGGCGACATTCGAAACAGCAATCAGATGGTGCATGGCACCTGCATGTTCACCGACGCCATGCATTTTACTTCCTTGTCCGAATCCGTTTCTCCGATGGAGCTGGGCAGGCTGATGAACCTCTACTACGACGAGATTTCCCGGCCCATCGCCGAGCGAGGGGGGATCGTATCGCGAATCGTGGGGGACTCCATGCTGGTGGTGTGGGCGTCGTTGCAGCCCGACCCGGATCAGGGGCGACAAGCATGCCACGCGGCTTTGGAAATCTCTGCGGCGCTCCGGCGCTCCCGCGAGCGTCCCGAAGTGCCGAGCCTTCCGACGCGCATCGGGGTCCATGGCGGGAGGTTTTTCTACGGCAACATCGGAAGCGAGCAGCACTACGACTACACGCCCATGGGGGACGCCGTCAATTCGGCATCCAGGCTCGAAGGGCTCAACAAGAAACTGGGCACCTGGATACTGGTGTCCGACGAGGTCCTGCGCGGCGTGGACGACGTGCTGCACAGGAAGGTGGGGGAGTTTCTATTGTCCGGAAAATCCATGCCGATGACGGTCCACGAACTGATAGGCGTAAAGGATGGAGCTTCCTATGCGGACCGAAGACTATGCGACGCCTTCGCACTGGCTTTGGACGCCTTTGCGGCAGGAAACTGGGACAGTGCGGTTTCGTTGTTCCGGCAATGCCTGCGGTTCAGGGAAAAAGACGGTCCGTCGTCGTTTTACATCGCGCTTTGCGACACTTTCAAGACGAACCCTCCGGAGGGGGACTGGAGCGGGCTCGTGAAAGTGGGCAAGTAGAAATATTTGGGGGATGGAACAACCGATACAAGCTAGGGGGTGGGGAAATGAAATCGGAAGAATCCTTTGCGAATACAGCGAGACTGTATCTGTTTGCGACGATTTTGCTGGCGTTTTCGACTGCCGCGTTTGCGCAAGACTGTGAAAACTGGGCCAAGGCCGTGTCCGTGAAAGGAACGGTGGAGGCGATTCGCGTTGGAGAATCCCGATGGTCTCCGGTGCGAATCGGCGATACGCTGTGTCCTGGAGATTCCATCCGGACGGGCGAACTCAGCTCGGCCGCAGTGAAGCTGCACGACGGGGCGACGGTCAAGATCGATCAGAACGCCGGCGTGATCTTTCCCGAAGTGGATGAAAAACGCCCGCTTCTCATCAGGCTGCTGGAGGGGGCCGCGCTTTTCTTCAGCCGCGATCCCCGCCGTCTGGAAGTGGACACGCCTTTTGTCAGCGCGGCCGTGGAAGGCACCGAATTTTTCGTCAAGGTCGATTACGACCGGTCCACGGTCACGGTCTATTCGGGCCGGGTGAGGGTGTCCAACGATCTCGGGAGCCTGGTTTTGGCAAGCGGAGAATCGGCGGAGGCGCAAAAGGGCAAGGCCCCGAAGAGGGTGATCCTGGTTCGACCGCGCGACGCGGTCCAATGGGCTTTGTATTATCCGCCCATTTCAGATTTTCGCCCTGCGGATTTTGCTATGGCAGCACGACCGGCCGTTGAAAAATCCAGAGAGCTTTATCTCGACGGAGATATTTCCGGGGCGGTGCAAGCTCTGGAGGAGGTCCCGGTCGATTCGCGGGGTCCGAGGTTCTTCGCCTATCGGGCCGGGCTGTATCTGTTCGCGGGCCGCGTGGACGAAGCCAAGGCCGACATCGAAACGGCGAAGCGATTCGAGCCTGCATTGGGCTTGTCGCTGCTGTCCATTGTCGAAACCGCCCAAAACGAAAAGCAAAAAGCCTTGGAACTGGCGAAGGGGGCCGTGGCCGAAGATCCCGGCTCGGCGGCCGCCTGGTCCGCCATGGCCTACGCCAGGCAGGCCCTTTTCGATTTGAAGGGGGCGCTGGAAGCGCAGCGGAAAGCCGTGGCCCTGGACGGCCAAAACGCTTTGAACTGGGCGCGCCTGGCAGAACTGCATTTGGCTTTCGGCGACCTGGACCGGGCGGGCGGCGCCGCGCAGAACGCGGCCAGGCTGGACCCCGACCTTGCCAGGACCCAGACCGTGCTCGGTTTCGCATATCTGACCAAGTTCGAGGTGGAGCCGGCAGCGGAAGCGTTTGAAAAGGCGATTCTTCTGGACCAGGGAGACCCCATGCCGCGACTGGGGCTGGGGCTGGCCAAAATTCGCCGGGGGGATTTAAAGCAGGGCAGGGAAGAGATAGAGATCGCGGCGAGTCTAGACCCAGACAACGCGCTGGTTCGCAGCTACCTGGGAAAGGCTTACTACGAGGAAAAGAACGACAAGCTGGCGGAGAAGCAGTACGCGGCGGCCAAGGAGCTGGATCCCAACGATCCGACTCCTTGGCTGTACGGAGCGATTCAGAAAAGGACGCAGAACAACCCCGTGGAGGCCTTGCAGGACATCCAGAAATCCATCGAACTCAACGACAACCGGGCCATATACCGATCCCGGCTGCTTCTCGACCGGGACCTCGCTTCCCGCAGCGCCAGTCTGGCGCAAGTATACGCCGATCTGGGGTTCGAGCAAATGGCGCTGGCGGAAGGGTGGAAGTCTCTGGAAAACGATCCGGGCAACTACTCTGCCCATCGGTTTTTGGCGGATTCGTACGCAGGGCTCCCCAGGCACGAGATCGCGCGCGTCAGCGAACTTCTCCAAGCCCAGCTTCTGCAACCCATCAACGTGAACCCGGTGCAGCCCCAAACCGCCAAGCTTGATACTTATATCGCGCAGGATGCATTGCCTTCCGGAACGGCCTATAACGAATACGCCCCTCTTTTCGAACGAGACCGCTTCGCCCTTGAAGCAAACGCCGTGACGGGTTCCAACTCGACGTTTGGAGACGATGTCGTACAGTCCGGCATGTTCGGAAGATATTCCTACAGTCTCGGACAGTTTCACTATGAAACCGACGGGTTCAGGGAAAACAACGATCAGCAAAGGGATGCCTACAATGCCTTCGCCCAGGCCGCCATTTCCCACAAAACGAGCATTCTGGCCGAATATCGCTACGACGATTTGGAACGCGGCGATCTGGCGCTTCGGTTCTATCCGGATGATTTTTCCGAGACCCTTCGGGAAAACGAGCGGACACATTCCATGAGGGTCGGGTTGAAGCACGAATGCACGCCCCGCTCCGTGATCGTAGTAACTGGAGTCTACCAGGACGCCGATGGCGACGGCTACGGCTCGGAATCGCAAATCGCGCGGGATGGCGACGGGCGAGTGTTGAAACACACTCTGGAAATGGAGCGCTGGCTCGAGATGGACGGCTACCTGACCGAGGCCCAGCATATTCTTGCGGAGGATCGCTTCAATTTGATCAGCGGGTTCGGCTATTCCCGTTCGGATTTCGTAGATCATTATATTACGACCTATAGCAAGGAAGATCTGGGGTCCGGGATGAAAGATGAAACCGTACTGGCCGATGTAACCGACAAGCCCGAGGAGAACCATACCAACTTCTATGTGAATTGGCAGATTCACTTGCCGCGCAGGGTCGAACTGACACTTGGGGCCAACGTCGATTTGATAGAAAGCAATTTTCTGAATGAAAATTTTTTCAGCCCCAAGCTGGGCGTCACATGGGAGGCTTTTACGGATACGACATTTCGAGCTGCTGTTTTCAGAACTGTTCAGAGGTCCTTCATATCCCGTCAGACCATACAGCCCACGCAGATTGCCGGTTTCAACCAGCTCTTCCGCGATACCAGCGGCACCGAATCGTGGCGCTACGGTTTGGCGGCGGATCGGAAACTTTCCGATACGCTGTTTGCAGGCGCCGAATTTGCCGCCAGAAAAGGGGACACGCCGGTGGGGCAGTCTTCCACGCAGGGGGAAGGCACCCGCACGGTCTTCTACGACTGGGATGAGGAGACTGTCCGAGCCTATTTGTATTGGACGCCAAAGGCATGGATGTCTTTATCCACCGAATATTTCTACGAACGGCAGAAAACCGACTCCGACGTCCCCGACAGGACAAAGTACAGAAACGTGAAGACCCACAGGTTCCCGCTGAAGGTGTCCTGCTTCTTCAAATCAGGTTTCGCTTCCCGAATCGGCGTGTCTTATGTGGATCAGAAATACGGTTTTTTGCAAACGGGCACTAAAGAGGAAAAAGACGACAGAGACAGGTTTTGGCTGGTCGATATCGGGTTGAGCTATCGCCTTCCCAAAAGACTGGGCGTCTTCTCGTTGGAGGTGAAAAACCTGTTTGACGAAAGCTTTCACTATCAGGATACCGACGCTGCGGATCCTCGTTTTTTTCCGGAAAGACAGTTTTTAGGCAAGGTTGCCTTGGAATTTTAACGATGCGTTCTTCGGACATAAAGTGTGGAAGAATGCCAGTAGATGTGCAATGGAAGAAAGAAACGGCACGATGTGAATACCAATATTCTGGATGTCGGCGTATCGCCGCAGAAAGGAGGACAGCATGGGGCATGTCATTGACATGGAAGTTAAAGACGGTTACAACGTCAAAATCTTGGACGAAAATGGGAAGCTTTTGTGCGACAATAACGAAACCACCCCTTTGAGAGATTGCTTAGATTTCGAGTTGTACGGACAAGTCGATACGCAACCAATTCAAAACAGTCAGTTTCAAATCACAATCAACGATACAGTCTACAGTTTCGACGACGAACAGGACCACAAAAAAGTTATCCTTTGCTTCAAAGTGAAAAACGGATGGAAGATCGAAGTAGAGGACGGGCAAAAGAAAAAGATCCAGCCGAAATTCACTCTTTGGAAAAGACTGGACGGCGACGACCTTTGCCTGGAGCTTTTCGGTTGGCCGGTGTGCTGTTGAGAAAGCGTTCCGCGCGGGGCAAGAAAAAAACACGGTTTGCGGCCTTATCGATGGGGTAGGGGCGTATCGGATCATTTTTCTACTCGACTCCGAACAGGCTGTTTCCCCGGCAGGAACCATTGCGAAAATAACAAGCCGGACATGTTTCCGGTGCTTTCATCGGGAGGCAAAAAGATGAGATGTTTTTCAGTGAACCAAGGCGCAGCGAAACAACGCGCAGCGAACCAAAGCGCGACATCGGTTGGCTCTGCTTCGAAGAAGACAAGCCTCGAGCCGAAGGTCGCGTGCACTCCGCTCAAAGGAAGCGCGGGATTCACTCTCGAATACGAATTTCCGGGATTCTTGTTTTATCACGAGGACCGGAACGCCTTTCAAATCGACGGCCGGGAGAAGTTCTTCACGCAACTCAAAATTCCCGGAGCGGGGTTCCTAAACGAAGCATATAAACCTCTTTTGCCGTCTTTCGGCAGGTATCTGCAAATTGATTCCAACTATGTCTTCTATGCGAACAACGAATTGAACGCCAATTTTACAGTGGACAATTTGGTAACCATCCCCTGTCCGTTGGACGCTTTGCGAGATGAGATCGGCGACGAAATTCTTGTCTCACGCTCCGAATTCGAATTGAGCGATTGGAGCAGGACTTGTTTCGGCCCGGACATGAAGGAGGACTTTTTTAGAGGGTTCTATGACAGGAAGGTGGATTATCCGAAAAAAAACGAAATTGCAAAGGTGACCGGTCCATACCTGATCGACGGTCGCTATGCGCTGCTTGTGCATGTCAGGCCATTCCAGTATAAATACGTCAAATATGGGCCCACGTTCAAGTACGATCTTGTATTTTACAACAACATCAGCTTGGATATTACGCTCGGTAATGCTTCGGGCGGCACAGCCTTTGTGTCCGTCGATTCCGGCTGCTGCGAGGACGCTTTCGAAAACCTGTTTTTCAACCCTGGCGCGAGCACGGCAGGGGAGCAAACGCAGGATGATGATCTCGAATTGCTGATCGTTTACACGGACGCCAAAATGAAAAAGGCTGCGGAAAAACTCGGAAAATGGAAAAATAAAAAAGGCCTGAATACAGAGGTCGTTTCCGTGGCCCAGATTCCGAAAAAAAGCAGCACGCAAGATTTGCGCGAGGACATCTGGGACTACGCCGTGAATAGGGGAACCCAAGGCTCGACCAGATTCCGATACCTCCTCTTGTTCGGCGACGTGAATGCGATTCCCATCGAAACAGGCGCGAACTCGGATTTCTTTTATTCCACCCCGCCAGACTGGAAAAATACCAAGCTTGTTTTTCCCTGGTTGTCCTGCGGGCGGGTGCCGGTCGATACCGAAGCGGAAGCCGAAAATGTGGTCGGGAAAATCATCGAATACGAGCGGTCGCCGACTGAGGACAAGGAGTACTACAAGAAAATGACCTTCTGTGCTTATCTGGAAGACAGCGCCCACTACTGGCAGAAACGCGTGGGCAGATTGGACCGGAAGGATTCCAGCAATTACGTCAAAACCATGGAAGACATACTACAGCATCTGGAGGACCCGAAACGGGGCTTTCAGGTAGAAAGGATTTACGTACAGGAAAAAGGCACGATCATCGACAAGTACTGCAATGGGGAGGGGGTCCCACGCGATGTGACAGGCAACATGTTGCCAGAGACCTCCGCCAAAGCCAGTCTGATAAACGCCGCCAACCACGGCAGGTTGATCATCGGACACAGGGGCCATGCCAGCAGTGTCAAATGGCTGGTCCCGAGATTCGATCCTGAATTTTTGCGGCCGAATGCGAAGCCCAGTATTTTCTTCAGCCTCAACTGTCTGACAGGGCGGTTCTACCAAAAACCCGATTGCATGGGCGAGAAGCTGTTGAAGCACGAAGGTGGGGCGCCCTCGCTGATCGCGCCCACAAGGTCATCCAATACCTGGCTCAACAACAGCATGATGAAAGCGTTGTTCGACGCCCTTTGGCCCGGAATCCTGAAAACCTTTCCGCCCAGGAGCGGCACGGCCCTGAAGCACAACCGCCTGGGCGACATCATGAACTATGCGAAAGCCTATCTGCCAATTGCCCAAAGCAATGCGGATTCGAAGATAAAACGCCATTTCGAAATATACCATATTCTAGGCGATCCGTCATTGGAACTTTGGAAAAGTCCACCGCGCGATTTTGAATTCTCCGCAAGCCTACAGCCAAAACAACAGCTTGAAATAAAAGCCGCCAATGCAAACAGCTTTCCTCCGGGGACAGTATTTACAATTTGCTGGGAAGACGGTGCTGGTTTCGAGGCGTACAGGAGATTTCGGAATGTATCATCATCTCCCTTGAAGGATTATTTGGGAAATATTTTCGAAAAATCGTGGCCGAAGGACGGATTTTACGTGTGTTTTCATGCGCCTGGGTACCGTTTCAAGGAGGAGCATGTATCTATGATAAAGGGAAACCCCGCAAGTACCTTTGTATAGGGCATGCAAGAGAAAATGCCGTATAATGGAGCTTTCCAAGCTTGAGCGAGTTGATAGACGGGCGAACAAATGAACCCTGTTTCGCCAGACGGTGTTCCGGAACGAAGTCCTAATCTCTTTTGACATGATGGCGAGACAGTAACAATCTGCAAAAAACGGCGGCTTGTCCTCGACAATGCCGCCGTTTCGATTTTAGGGCGAGCGAAATGAAAAGGGCCTTGTATTGGCGCCGTTTTTCGTATAGATTGAACCTATCGTTGCGTATCTTGTCCAACAAATGCCGGTCGTTCCCGCGCCGGCCTTCGAGGTGTGACTCATGGAAAGAAGCCTGTCGGAAAAAATTTCCATTCTTTCTCGCATTCCCTTGTTTTCCGAACTGAACGAGCCCGAAATCAATTTCTTAGCCGAAGTCGCCTGCGAACGGGAAATTGCCGAGGGCGAAACCCTCATCTCAGAGGGCGACAAAACCAGGTCCCTTTTCGTGGTGATGAACGGGAAGGCCAACGCAACGGGGGTGAGGAGCGGAAAACGAATCGTATTGAATTCGTTCAAGACCGGGGACTGTTTCGGCGAAATGAGCTTTCTCGACGGGGAACCCAGGTGCGCAAGCGTCGAGATGACCAAAACCGGGCGAGTCTTGGAGATCGACAGCGAAAAGTTCCGGGACAGGGTCGGTTCCAACCCCGACTTTGTCTTAGGGATTACCAAAGGATTGCTGCGAAAGCTGAGAGACGCCACCAGCCATATCGAGAACCTGGAGTTCGTCATGGGGCGCCAGGAGCTGCACGACGCCCACCTGGACACCATCAAGCGCCTGGTGCTGGCCGCCGAGTGCAAGGACAACAACACTTGCAACCATGTCATCCGGGTAGGCCGCTACAGCCTGCTGATCGCCGAAGGCCTCGGTTTCGACGAGCCCGACGCCCAAATCATCCGCTACGCCGCGCCCATGCACGACATCGGAAAGATCGGCATCTCCCGGGACATTCTGCAAAAGCCGGGCAAGCTGACCAAGGAAGAATTCGAGATCATGAAGACCCATACCACCATCGGCGCCCGGATTCTCATCAAACCCAAATCCGACATTTTGAAGTGCGCCTACGATATCGCCCTGTGGCACCACGAGAGGTTCGACGGCAAGGGCTACCCCGACGGCCTTTCCGGGGAGGCCATACCCGTGTCCGCCAGGATTGTCGGGGTTGCCGATGTCTTCGACGCCCTGGTTTCCTGCAGGTCCTACAAGGACGCCTTCACGGTGGAAAACGCCGTCGATATCATCCGGGAGGAACGCGGCAAGCATTTCGACCCGGACATCGCGGACGTGTTCCTCGCCAACATCGCACGCGTACGCAGCATCCTGGTCAAGTTCGGCCAGCAACAAAACTGTTCCCTGTTCGATATCGACGACTTTTAGCGAAAATTTTACTTGACGCCCGAAACGCAGCAATTATTCGGCCTTTTTTGAGGAACTGCGTGTTTGAGCCAGCACCTCGGGTTGGGACCTTGAACGGTGTTGGGCTTCACATAGGTCCACGCCTTGCATTTCGGGTCCTGGACGCAACGGTCCCTGCACAGTTCGGGCTTGGGGGAGGGCAGGTCGAAATTGCTGAAATCCAATCCGGGCCGGTCGATGTTCCATTCCATAGCGCTTGGGGGGGGAGCGGGCGTCGCCGCTTTGACGCCGGAAACGCAGCAGTTGTTGGGCCTTTTTTGAGGAACTGCGTGTTTGAGCCAGCACCTCGGGTTGGGGCCTTGAATGGTGTTGGGCTTGACATAGGTCCACGCCTTGCACTTCGGGTCCTGGGCGCATCGGTCCCGGCATAGTTCGGGCTTGGGGGAGGGCAGGTCGAAATTGCTGAAATCCAATCCGGGCCGGTCGATGTTCCATTCCATAGCGATTGGGGGGGGAGCGGGCGTCGCCGTTTTGACGCCGGAAACGCAGCAGTTGTTGGGCCTTTTTTGAGGAACTGCGTGTTTGAGCCAGCACCTCGGGTTGGGGCCTTGAATGGTGTTGGGCTTCACATAGGTCCACGCCTTGCATTTCGGGTCCTGGGCGCAACGGTCCCGGCACAGTTCGGGATTGGGCGCGGACAGGTCGAAATTGCTGAAATCCGACCCTGGCCGGTCGATGTTCCACTCCATGGCGTTTCCATGGGGCGAATACAACAGCATCGGAACCATCAGGATAACGGATAGGACGAGTTTCTTCATCTTGTTACCTCCTTTCATTCGGTTGCTTTGGTTTATTTAGGACAGCTGCGAATCTTGTATTTTACAGCCGCGTCGAAGTTCGTCCGGGGTTATCGCGTACAGCGCGTCCAGCAATTGAATCATAAAACTGCCGGGCGCGTTCGCCTTTTGGCCTGCGACTTCTCCGGCCAGGCCGAAATAGGCCAGCGCGGTGGCAGCTGCGCGCACGGGGTTGTCGTCGATGGATAGAAACGCCCCGATGATCGCCGAGGCGACGCACCCGGAACCGGTGACGCGCCCCATCAGCGGATGGCCATTGAATACCCGCACCACCCGCACGCCGTCGGTGATCAAATCCACGGCACCGGTGACGGCAAGGCAGACATTCAATTCTCTCGCCAGTTCGCCTGCCTGGAAAGCCGCATCGTCCACCGAATGCCGCGAATCCACGCCCTTGGTTTTGGAATTCTCCTTTCGCAAGGACAGGATCTCCGAAGCGTTTCCTCGGATGACGCTCAAACGGGTTTCCCGGATGATTTTTTTTGCGGTGTCGGTCCTGAAGGCCGTGGCGCCGGAGCCGACCGGATCCAGGACGACCGGCAGGTTCCGTTGGGAGGCCTTTTTGCAGGCCAATAAAATGGATGCGACCCTGTCTTCGTCCAGCGTGCCGATATTGACCACCAGCGATGCGGCAAGCGAAACCATGTCGGCCACTTCGTTTTTCGCGTGGGCCATCACCGGCGATGCCCCCATGGCCAGCAGCGCGTTGGCCGTAAAGTTCATTGCCACGAAATTGGTGATGTTGTGAACCAAGGGCTTTTTTTCCCTGACCGCCTCCAGATTGGCGGCCGCTTTCTCCGACAGACTCGCCACAATATCTTCCTCCATGGATTGAATCTATTTCGGTTTGCAAACGCCACAGTCGGGCTTGTTTTGATCTCGACCAATTGCAGCGACACGGACTGATGCGGTCCGACGGGTTTGGTTATTGTTTCGGCTGTGCCATCATCGCCTCGTTCCATCTCTTCGCGTCCGCGTTTTGCCGACGCAGGAGCCGGGCCCCCTTTTGCGCTCTATTGTCCCGACGGTTTTTTTTCGCGATACAATTGAATCTTGTTCGGATCCACGTAAGTGGCTTGGAATCGTCGTTTCGCAAGCAGAAAGCCTTTTTTGGCTTCCTTCTTGTCGATCCTGTAGCGATAGCCTGCCAATGGGTCCAGATCCAGGATGTAGACGTCGAAAAGGACCTTGTCCTTTTCCATGCCGCAATATTTAATTTTGATTCCGTCCAAGGTCCACGTATGGTTCTTGTACAGTATGGAATCCGCGATGCTTTTCTCCTCGGCGCTCCTGCGAGCGAGGTACGACGCCTGCCAACGCTGCAGAGACAGTTCTTCGCTCGCGATCAAGTAGCCGAGATAGGCGAAAAGCAGACCGGTTGCAACCAAGAACAAAACGGTCGCGATTGTTTTTTTCTTCCTGTCTTCGACCATAGTCACACCGGCAGCTTCCTCGCTTCCATGTCTCGCCACAGATTTTTTCTGCGCTTGTGCGTATTGCGCCATCTGTCCGAAACAAATTTGTAATCCTCGGGGGCCAGTTCGTAAAGGGCGTTCATCCAAAGCGAGTGCTCTCTGTATTGAGAGCTATGGTTTTGGACGGGCGACGGCACCATGGAGGCCAATTAAAAATAGAATTCTATCAGGCGAGACAATCCATCTCAATCTTTTTCGGAGGCCACGACAAGATTTACCGACAGGCTTTGACGCGGCCGCCACCGGTATGATACTTTCTCCGGAAACGAAAAAAATAGGCCTCCAATCCGGTCGCGGGCTTCGAGCTGTTCAAGCGGCCGAATCAGATGGCGGGTTTTTCGACGGTCAACCTGGAGAGAAAATCGGGCGTGCTTGTGCAAATAGTCCGCCAGGGCGCCACGGGAATCGCGTTCGTCAACGTCGGGAAAAGCCCGGCCACCGTGAACCTGTTCGCCCACGAAAATTCCGGCGCGAAAGTGGCCACACAGAAAATCGAGTTGCAACCGTTTCAAAAACTGGTCAAAACCCCCGCTCTGCTGTTCGAAAAAGACATCGCCAAGGCCGATTATTTACGGTTCGAATCGGACGCGACCGTGGTGGGCTTTCAAGTCAATTCTTCGGCGGATGGAACGATGCTGGATGCGTTGCCCGCGATGTAGGCGCTCAAAGAAAAGAAGGGTTGACAATCAAGTCGCGCGGAGGTTCATGTCGAACTGCAATTGCTTGGATTTATCACCTTTTCTGACACTTTCAGGGGTCCATAAACCGTTGCGGCGCCTTTTTTCCAAATTTTCGTCTGTAAATAGATTGTTGTAACCGTCTCTAAGCTTGCGTAAGAATTCTTTTTCCGATTCAATTGTTTCGAAACGGTTTACAATATCGTCTACCGGCCCGATTTCGATGCCTATCCATCTGCGCTTTTTCATCTCCGCCACGACATAGGTGACGCCCGAACCGCCGAAAGGGTCGAAAACCAAATCGTGTTCGTTCGAGGACATCTCCAAGATTCTGTCAAGCAACCTCACAGAGAGTTCGTTGGCAGTCTTTCTTTTCTTGTAT
Organism: Desulfobacterales bacterium; assembly: GCA_963674505.2. GTDB lineage: Bacteria > Desulfobacterota > Desulfobacteria > Desulfobacterales > SKZT01. Next base: position 675,999 of record CAXXIG010000001.1, on the reverse strand, counting down.
TTGGCGTGCCTGACCGTCGGAATATCGAACCAAACATCGGTCATGTTGACGCCTTTCGGGTTCATTTTGTTCTTGTATCCCCCGTAATCTCTCAAATCTCCTTGGCAATGGGGACAAATTTCCATTGGAAGCCTGTCTGGATGAAATGTCGAGGGCTTTTCCCCTTTGCAATAATACAATAACGAATAATGAGATGGATAAAGCCTTCCGGATATTGGAAACGAAGATTTAATATCGACCGATATCCAATGCCGAAACGTCAATCGACCGTTCAAATATTCAGACATCGCTGTATTCCATTTTGGCAGATTCCAAACAAACATACTGCCTCCTGGTTTTAAGATTCTAATGCATTCGCCGGCCCATTCTTCGCACCATTCCAAATATTGCGATTCTTTAAGATCATCGTTGATTCCCGAAGGATATAGTTTGTTTAGGTTGAACGGAGGATCCGCGAAGATGAGATCGACCCCGTCACTTTTCATCGTGCGCATAAAATCAAGGCAGTCACCTTGGTACAATTTCCCCAATGATGTCTCAAGTCTAAGTTCCGTTTTATCTGTCGTCTCTCTTTTCGCAATTAAATCAGGAGTGATTAGCTCTGCTATCTTGTCAGAGTTGTTTCTTATGAGTGAAACGGTCTTACGGTCCAATCGCCCCATTTTCAACATTATTTCGATTGGTTTCATCGATGTGGCTTCACATATAATCTCAAGATCCTTTCCGGATGGCAATGTGTTTGTATTGTTGTAATGTTTGAGCCTGGATACAGAAATACCTGTCTTTTTTGAGAACTTGCTTAAGCTCTTTTTATCGTTTTCTTTTATGCCAAATATTCTGAAAAACATCTTCGAATCAATCATCTCTTTCTCTGTTCATTTGTTTCTTCAAAATTATAAAATTATCACGATTTGTTTTTTCAATCAAGCGCAAAATGAAGACTATAGTCTGTAGACATTTTTTCCCATTGTGTCAATAGAGAAGAACAAAATTGTATCGACAGGAGAATGTGATTGAGGTCTGAATCAGCGTTTGGTCAAATTTTACGAAGCATCAGGCGTGAAAAAAAGATCACCCAGGAAAAGCTCGCGCTAATGAGTGGCTTGGACCGCACCTATATTTCTCTTCTTGAGAGAGGATTGAGGCAGCCAACCCTGAAGACCATTTTTCAATTGTCGAAATCATTGGGAATATCCGCCGGAAAGATTGTTGGGGAGGTTGAAAGGGCGCTGAATGAAAATTCTTCAAACCAATTTTCTGATTAGGAAGGGAAACTTTGCCAGATCGAGCGAATTGGATTCTTTGGTTGATGAAGTTCATTCCGCCATTCTCGCTGTAGCTTGGCCGGAAGGGAACGACCAATTCATATTGTTCCCGAAAAATAAAGGCAATGGAGTGGTTCCAATCAAAAAGAATTTTTTGGCATACCTTGAGAAAAAGGGCTGGATTCTCGAACACCGTATGTCTATTGCAGCGAGACTCAGGCCGGGACCTGTAGACGCTGTTAAAAAACTGTCCGATAACCGTTGGTTTGCAGTTGAATGGGAAACAGGAAACATTTCATCGAGTCACAGAGCAATGAATAAAATGGCTATCGGACTGATCGACGGAGTGCTGGCGGGTGGAATTTTAATTCTTCCTTCACGGACCGTGTACAGATACCTGACCGACAGAATCGGTAACTATGCCGAACTTGAACCATATTTTCCCATGTGGCGTAAAATTGAGATCGAAAAGGGAATTCTTGCTGTCATTTAAATCGAACATGACGGAGTCTCGGAAAATATTTCGCCCATCATAAAGGGAACGGATGGAAGAGCGCTAAGATAATGAAGAGATTTAAATGAACGAGTTGGAAGATTCAATTGAAACAATTCTAAAAACAGGAATGTACCCTCGTCTTTTTTCGGAAAAACTTCAAATAATACCTAACATAAAAGAAGTTTATGAATCGGCACTTGCTTTTTATGAAAGCCAGATTTTAAGCGACGATGAATTGTTACGAAATGGCGCATACTTTTCCCGTATCGAAGGCTCTGCAACTAATCATTATCTGATGTGTGCTGGAGATCCAGTCAAAGTTCCCGATTATGCATCGTCAAGGCTTAAATCTTTTTTTGAAAGGGGAATTTTCAGAACTGGATACGCAACCCATGGACTTTTTCCATATCGGGGAAAATTCCACCCGCAAATGGTCAAGGCGCTGCTCAACATCATGGGCCTTAAGCCAGGCCAAACCGTACTTGATCCAATGATGGGTTCCGGCACACTTCTCGTTGAAGCCTCCTTGATGGGCATCAACTCCATCGGTTCCGACCCAAGCCCGTTTTGCAGTTTTATGACCAAAGTCAAGCTGAATGCCCTTACTTTGGATTTGGCACCTTTACAACAAGCTCTAAAGAATTTCCGGAACCTGTTCGAATATTTTTCAGAGCTTATCGGAGCTTCCATCCCTGGTAAGAAACAAAAATTCAAGACTTCAATAAAAATAAATGCCACTATTGAGGAGAAGCTCAGAAGTCTCGATTCTGATCAAATAAGAGCTTTTCTCGATTCGGTCGGCAGTGGCAAAGGCGAGATTTACGACTTTCTGCTATTGGCGTATTTAGATAGTGTCGGTTATTCTGAAAGGAGTTCTCGAAAGGCACCGATAGAACAATTTCGAAATATCTTGGAAAGATATATTTTTGTCACTGCAAAAATACAAAAAACAATTAAAGAAAAAAACATACCCCTTGCCAATGCAAAGTCCATAAGAGGTGATTCCCGCAATATTCCCCTTGTCGATGACAGCGTGGACGGCATTCTTTTTTCACCTCCTTATAGCTTTTCGATAGATTATCTGAAAAATGATGATTTTCATTTAAGAGCCATGGGGTGTGACGTTTCCGATCTAAAGAGATGCATGATCGGGTTGAGAGGTAAAGGTTTAAGAGAAAAATACGAGCTTTACGTTCAGGATATGGAATCCACAATGTCCGAATGCTCAAGAGTTCTCCGCCGCGGTCGTTACTGTACAGTTATTATCGGCACAAACGATTCGCAATTAAGCAAAGCTCTTGGCGTTCCTAAAAATAAAGTTGTAGGGCTTCACAAGATGTTGATCGATTTGGCGTCAAACTACAACCTTGTACCCGTTAGGGTTCTTCCTCGGCAAATCTCCGGAATGGCCAATACAATGCGTGTCGAATATATCGTAATATTTAGGCTCGCCTAAAAATAACTTGATCATCGAGTGTTGCAGTTTGACGTCAGGGACTTGGAAACAAATAAATCTGCCATTTCGCCTGTCTTTGCGCCCGTATTCCGTCTTTCAACCAGAAATCCGGCGCGATCTTGGCCGTTTTATTAATTTCCAAGTCCCTTACTGAACTAAATGTCCGCTGCCAGCCTAGTTCCCTCGTCGATGGCCCGCATGGCGTCGAGTTCTTTCGCCAGCTTGGCGCCGCCGATGATGTGGACGGGGATGTTTTCGGCTTCCAGGGCGGGTATCAGGGCGCGGTCGGGGTCCTGGCCTGCGCAGACCACCACGTTGTCGATCTCGAGAAGACGGGGCTTGTCCCCTATCTTCAAGTGGAGTCCACAGTCGTCGATTTTTTCGTAGCCGACTCCGGTGATCATCTCCACGCCTCGTTCCAGAAGGGTCTTTCTTAGAATCCATCCGGTGGTCTTGCCTAGTGTCTTGCCCATTTTGGAGGTTTTTCTTTGGAGCAGGTAGATCTTTCGGGGGGATTTTGCGAGCTTGGCGCCTTCGGGGGCCAGGCCGCCTTGGTTGCGGTATGCGGTGTCGATGCCCCATTCGGCGAGAAATTTTTCGGTGTCCAGGCTGGTGGCCGGGCCGGACTGGGACAGGTATAGGGCGACATCGAACCCGATTCCGCCCGCGCCGATGATCGCCACGCTGTTTCCCACCGGCGCTTCTTTTTCGAGAACATCGACGTATGTCAGCACTTTGGGGTGGTCCGCGCCAGGGATGCGGATTGGGCGAGGAACGACCCCGCTTGCCATTACCGCAGCGTCGAAACCGCCTTCCTTGATTGCCTCGGCAGTGGCGGCTTCGTTCAAGCGGACTTCCACGCCGTTGATCTCCAGCTGGCGGGAAAAATAGCGAAGGGTTTCTCCGAATTCCTCCTTGCCGGGAATTTTCACGGACATATTGAGCTGGCCGCCGATTTTCCCGCTTCTTTCGAACAAGACCGTGTCGTGTCCCCTTGACGCTGCTGCCACCGCGAAGGAAAGCCCTGCGGGTCCGGAGCCGACCACCGCGATTCGTTTCCTGTTTTTGGCGGGGTGAAACACCAGCTTGGTTTCGCGGCACGCCCTCGGATTGACCAGGCAGGTGGCGATCCGATTTTCGAAGATGTTGTCCAGGCAGGCCTGGTTGCAGCCGATGCAGGTGTTGATTTCGTCGCTGCGGTTCTCTGCGGCCTTTTTCATGAAGTGCGGGTCGGCCAGCAAGGGGCGGGCCATGGAGACCATGTCCGCGACGCCGTCGGCAAGGATTTGTTCGGCCAGTTCCGGCGTGTTGATCCGGTTGGACGCGATTAGGGGGACGTTCACATTTTTTTTCAGCAGTTTTGTCACCCAGGCGAAAGCGCCTCTGGGGACCATATGGGCGATGGTGGGGATGCGGGCTTCGTGCCATCCGATGCCCGTGTTGAGTATGGTGGCTCCCGCCTTTTCGATCCGTTGCGCCAAGGCGCGGACCTGCTCCCAGGTGCTTCCGCCCTCCACCAGATCCAGCATGGAGAGACGGAAGATCAGGATGAAATCTTCCCCTGCGCGTTCTTTCGTCTTTTCGACGACCAGGACCGGGAATCGAATTCTGTTTTCGAATTCCCCGCCCCATTGGTCGGTTCGCCGGTTGGTGCGCTTTGCGACGAACTGGTTGATCAGGTAGCCCTCGGAGCCCATGATTTCCACGCCGTCGTAGCCCGCCTCTCTGGCCAGCGAGGCGCTGCGTGCGAAATCCTCGATGGTTTCGCGAACCTGTCCGTCGGTAAGCTCCTGCGGCTTGTAGATGTTGATGGGGGCGCGCACGGAGGACGGGGCCACAAGTTCCTTGTGGGCGGCGTAGCGACCGGCGTGCAGCAGCTGCAACACGATTTTTCCCCCGGCGGCGTGGACGGCCTCGACGATGGGCCTGTGCTTTCGCATCTCCTCTTGGGAATCCAGCTTGGCGGCGCCGGCAAACACCCGTCCCTCCGCGTTGGGCGAGACACCTCCTGTGACAATGAGTCCGACTCCGCCTTCGGCCCGTTCCCTGTAGAATGCGGCCATCTTCTCGAAGCCGTTCTCGATTTCCTCCAGGCCCGTGTGCATGGAACCCATGAGAAGGCGGTTTTTCAACACCACGAACCCCAAATCCAAGGGGCTCGACAAGTGGGGATAGGCTGGCGCTTCTGGTCGCAATGGCATTTCGGTCCCTTTGTTCCTTTATCAACCGGCTTCGTCGGGATAGGGGGCGCTGGGTATCTCGCAGCGTTTTTCTTCCTGGTCGTCCTTGATGAAGTCGAAGAAACGCCCGTAAAAGCCGCATTGACGAGCCGAGTTGATTTTTTTCAGCAGATATTGGCGCATGGCCGTCTCGCCGTCGAGTTTCAGACGAAACGCGACGAGTTTCCGCAGATCCTCGTCCTTTTGGTCCCGCAGTCCCACCAGTCCGATCAGGCGGTCGAAAGCTTCTTTGTTTTCCCCCTTCAGTTTGGTTTCAAGGTCCAGTACCTTGCCGGTCATGTCGATTTTTCCTTTCCGTAAAAAAGTTGACTGTTCGGTTTCCGTTTTTCAAAGACGGAAGGAGTGTAACAATTAAAAGTGGTGAGGCAAGGGCGAATTCGGGTGCTGTCGCTACCGGTTCGCCTTGCGAATTCCCAGCCGATCCATGGCGATGATCCATTTGCAGATGTTGGCAGAGCCCTCCACCATGGTGTAGGTGGGGGCGTCGCGGTAGAAGCGGGCGACGGGGTATTCGGTGGAGTAGCCGTAGGCCCCCATGATCCGCATGGCGAAGTTGGCGCACTTGGAGACGGTTTCTCCGGCCAGGTACTTGGCCTGGGCGACGTCCAGGCCGTTGTTGAGGTTGCCCTGGTCCTTCTCCCAGGCGGCCTTGTAGACCAGGAGCCTGGCGGCCTCGATTTCCGAAGACATCTGCGCGATCATGTCCTGGTTCATCTGGAACTGGCCGATGGGTTTTCCGAATTGCTTTCTTTCGCCGCTGTACTTGACGACGGCGTCCAGGCAGGCCTGGGCGAGTCCCACGGCCCCTGCGGCGGCCGACAGGCGGGTGTGGTTCAGCGATTCGAAGACGATCCTGGTGCCGTTGCCCGGTTCGCCCAGTATGTTTTCCTTGGGAACCATGGTGTCGGACAGGAACATCTCGCCGGTCGGCGAGGAGTGGGAGCCCATCTTGTCCAGCGTGGTGGTTTTCACGCCGTTGAAGTTCTTCGGCTCCAGGACGAATGCGGAGAGGCCCTTGGAGCCTTTGGACTGGTCCGTGTAGGCATAGTAGATCATGACATCGGCGATGCCCGCGTTGGAGATCCAGGTTTTCGATCCGTTCAGGACCCAGTGGTCCCCCTTGTCCTCGGCGGTGGAGGTCATGGCCAGCACGTCGGAGCCAGCGTCGGGCTCGGTGATGGCGAAACCGCCCAGGTATTCGGCGGAGACGAGTTTCGGGATGTATTTTTTCCGCAGGGTTTCGCTGCCGTGCCGGTAGATCGTGTAGGCGGAGCCGAGGCATTGCATGTTGACCTGCACCCTGAGGGAACTCGACGCCCTGGCGATTTCCTCGGTCACGATCATGGCCGCCATCCACCCCATGTCCTCTCCGCCGTACTCCTCGGGAATGACCGTTCCGAAAAAGCCCAGTTCGCCCATGGGCCTGACAGCTTCCTTGTAGGGAAAATAGTGGTCGCTGTCCCACTGGTCGGCGTTGGGCGCGATCTTCTTGGCGGCGAATTCCCGCACCGCCTTTTTCAGCATTTCCTGTTCCTTGGTCAGCGAAAAATCCATACCCCCTCCTTCCCGATCCTTTCCATGCCTGACGGCGTTGTCGTAAAAAAGCCAGCATATCCGGTCCGCAGGCGCCCGTGGGCTTGGTTTAAACTTCGGCCGGTTTTCATCCAAAAGTTTCGATCGGCACCTGGATTCCGGGTCTCCGCAAGCTCCGCCCGGAATGACCGTGTCGGTTGGCCGACGTTATAACCAAAGCCGCGCCCGTCAATGAGCGACGAGTTAATCTTGCGAGGCCTTGTCCGTGTCCTGGCTGGTTTCCGAAGGTCTTGGAAGCGACTGGCCGTCCAAGGCCTCCCGGATCGCCCGAGCCATGTTGGATTTGGACACCGGTTTCATCAAAAAGGATTTGAACCCCTTCTCTTTCGCTTTTTTTTCGCTTACGATTTCGCTGAAGCCTGTACAGAGAACAATGGGCATGTCGGAGCGAATCGACAAGATTTTTTGGGCAAGCCTGTCGCCGTTCATATCCGGCATGGTCTGGTCGGTGACCACCATGTCGAAGGCCTGCGGATCGGCCCGGAAAAAATCGAGGGCTTCCAGGCTGCTGGTAAAGGCCTTAACGCTGTAGCCCAGCCTTTTCAATATTTCCTTTTCCATTCCCGCAATGGCTTTTTCGTCGTCGATCACCATGATTCGTTCCGAGCCCTCGGGATCGGCGGTTTTCTTGTTTGTTCCCGATTCGATGTCGCGCTTTTCATCCAGCAGGGGGATAAGTACTTGAAAGCTGGCGCCCCTTCCGGGTTCGCTTTCCACTTTTACGGCGCCTCCCAGTTCTCTTGTGATCGCATAGACCAGGGACAAGCCGAGTCCAGTCCCCTCTTCTTTCTTTTTGGTCGTGAAGAAGGGTTCGAAAATCTTGTCTCCCAGGGACGGATCGATACCGCAGCCGTCGTCGGCGACGGTGAGCGATGCGAATTTTCCTTCGGTCAAATCTTCGAACAGGTCCGCGGCTTTCAGCTCTATTTCTTCCAGACGGACCGAAATACGCCCCCCGTTTTCCCTGACGGCATGGTAGGCGTTGGTGATCAGGTTCATGGCTATCTGGTGCACTTGCGCCGGGTTGGCGAGGACCATCCCGCAATCCTTGCGGATCTCCGAGGCCATGTCGATGTCTTTGGGGATCGTCGAACGACACAGATCGCAGACATCCATGAGAATCGGATGAAGCGACAGCGGCAATTTCCCGTGTTCGGCGCCGCGGCTGAAAGAAAGGATTTGCTTGACCAGATCGCGGCCCCTCTTGGCGGAGTTCAGCATATCTTGGAATATTTTTCTCTTCGGGCTGTTCTCGGGATAGTCTTCCAAAAGTATTTCGGACCATCCGAGAATCGGAAACAGGATATTGTTGAAATCGTGGGCCATGCTTCCCGCCAAGTTGCCGAAGGCTTCCAGTCTTTGCGCTTTTTCCAGTTTTTCGCGTCTTTCGATTTCTTTGAGCAGCCGCCTGTTTTGGAAACATGCGATGCATGCCCACGCCAGCTTGTCGTTGATGGGCATCAGGGTGTTCATCAGGCTTTCGCTCAGCTTTTCCGCCTGAAATATCAAAACGAGTGCCCCGAAGTCGGCCAGTTCCATAATGCAAAAATTGACGGAGTTCTTCGGATCCCCGACCAGGGGAAGACGGTCGGTAAAACCTTTCAATGCCTCCTTTTCCAGACGATTCGGCAAATGCCGCGTTGCGGATCGGAAGGCCTCGTTGCCGTCCAGACGCCGGGGGATGGAAAATATTTTCTCGAAAAAATACAGTCCATCGCGATCCCGCATCGTTCTGAATACGGTCCCGCCCATGAAATCGAGCTTTCTCAGGTAGGTTTGCAGGCTCTCTTTCAGCATAGCGTCCAATTCGAGTCGATTGCCGATGGACATGGCGATCTCGTAGAATATTTGCAACTCCACGTAGTTTTGTTTCGGGTCTTTCATGATGTCTCGATTTGCGCGACTACCGTCGTTTTGTTGTGGAATTCGAGGTAACTGTTGCCGTTGTTGGCGATTTCCCCGATGGTCAGCGCCCCGAACATGTATCGGTCCGGGGAGAAGACTTGTTCCAGCTCCTTGTGAAAGCTGCCTCTCAGGTAAAGCGCCCTTGATATGCAGTCGATAAACAAGGTGACCTGCTTTTCCGCACTGCCTTCCATCCGTCTCCGGCTGTCCTCCGACGCCGTTCGCGCCGCTTGCAGCAGCAGCCTTTCGTCTCCTTGAAGAATATCGACGAAGGCGCCGGCGGGAATGTCGCCCGCGCATACCATCGAGCCGTCTCTGCGCAGCATCACCGGGTCCCTTACGATGCTTTCCGCTCCCAGCTTGGCGATGCCGAAGGGGTGGCTGATCGCGATTTCGGAAAAATGGTCCCTGTCCAGCATTGTAAAGGCGTGCTGTTCAACGGCGTTTCTATAAACCTCGAACGCGGGCTTCCAGTCGAGGGACCGCAAGACATTTTTTTTGGCTTCGGTCACGCGAAAGGGCCCCTCCATGGGTTGCCATCCGTGAGCGATCCCGATGCCGCTTTTTAGCTTGGTCGCCGCGATGATCGCCCCGTTCCTCGCAAGCCCGCGATTGGTGAAAAGGCAGTGCTTGGGTTTGAAATTCAATGGACCGGCCCCCGCGCCCACATAGTTGATCTCCAATCCGAACACGTTGAAAAGGCTGCCGATCAGGTTTTGAATGCCGCTTGACAAGGCATCGACGAATACGAACGCCGTTTTTATGTCGGAAATGGATGAAAAACGCTCGTCGATGATCGCCTCGTGGTCGATATGGCCGTCGTCGAGATCGCAAAGATAGAGCAAGTCGAGTTCCATCGGAAAGCCCAGGACGATATTGCCTTTCCTGAGGGCCTTGGCGCCCGCGACAATGGCGGGGAAAATTCCGCCGCACAAAGGTACGGGGATGTCTTTCAATAGCCTGTCGATGTTTGCCGGCGCATACCCGTTCGAATCGCAGGCCAGAATGAGAATGGTTTTGGCCCCGGCCTCCAATACCTTTTCGACGACACTCTTCAATCCTTCGATAGAACCTGTCTTGTCGATTTTTAAAATCATCTTTCGCACGTTCCTCAGTTGAATGAAATTTCGGGGATTCTACCACGAAAACAGTGCCGCTTTCGAGAACGATTTTAAAAAAAAGGTCCCTTCCGAACTCTTTCACGACGGATTTGCGGATAGGCGGGCCCATTCCCATCCCCCTTGTCCGGGGCGTTATTGGCGTTGGATAGAAGTTTGGTGTGTTGGAGAGAAGTCGGGGGTGGTTTCTTTTTCGGCCATTCTTCGGAGGAACGAGGACGCGAAGCGTCCTGGAATGCATTCCAACGCGAAGCGTTGGAACGAGGCGGCGAGGACATGGCCGAAACTAGAAGCAAGCCCGAAATATCACTGAGAGACGACTTTTAAAAAGTCGGGATAATACATGAACAATGCCGGATAATATTTCTCCACCATTTTTCTGTAAGTGCCGTCGGCCTTGCATTTTTCGAAAAAAACATTGAAGGCGTCCCGGAGTTTGACAGATGTTTTGGCAAAGGCGCACGCCATCTGCTGTTGTTCCGAGACCGGGCCTATGATTTTGATCTCTCCCGGCCATTTTTCCAGGGCGACCAGCGCCACCGGCACGTCCATGATGACGGTGTCGGCCAAGTTGGCCATTACCGATGGAATCATTTCAGCCAGGTTCCGGTCGGCGGCAAAGAGTTTGATTTCGGCACCGGTCGCCGTCAGTTTGTAAAGATCCGGGTCCAAACAGCTGTCTTTAAGCCCCAACACACTCACGCCCTTCAAGTTGCCTTTTACGGCTTCGATGTCCCGCAGAATGTCGCCGGTGGGCTCGATCGGCCGCAATGGCGAATCGGCGCGGGCAATGAGCCAGACGCCGGTTGGAAATGTCATGTCCGAGAAATCGACGATTTTTTTCCGCCAGGGCAATACCGTGAATCCCGTGGCTACGACGTCTCCCCTGACGGGTTTTTCCTCCAGGATTTCGATATCCTCCCCCGCAGGCTTGACCGCCTTGCCGGTCAGATCCGGAATGATATTTCTCCAATCGGTTTCGACGAATTCGTACTCCACTCCCAGGTGGATGGCGAACATCCGGATCAATTCCACGTCGAGTCCGGATTTTTCTCCATCGGGCTCGTCGTCCGTGACAAATTTCGCGTAGGCGATTCCCAAATGCCGCAATTTTCCCCTGTTCAATATTTCGTCCAGGTCGGAACACCATCCGTCGCCAGCCGCAGCACCCAGGATCGCAACAATTACAGCCAACATTATTGTTTTCATTTTGTTTCTCCTTGTCGCACTCTAAATGGATTGTCCGAACGTGTTTTCGACATTATTAGCGGTCCTTCATTCCGGAATCTGTTTCTCCGGCAATTCTAGTTCGAAAAAGTCGCCCAGGTAGAGGAATACGGAAGGATAGTATTTTTCGACAAGCAACTTGTATTTTCCGTCGTTCCAGTATCGGGCGAAAAACCGGTTGAACTCCTCCAAGAGATCCTCGCTGCCTTTGGCGACAGCCACTCCCATGATCTGACGCTCGGACAGCGGTCCCACGATTTTGATTTCTCCCGGCCATTTCTGCAACGCGATCAGTGCATCGGGAATGTCGAGCAGGGTGGCTTCCGCAGCACCCTCGATGATTGCGGGCGCGATGTCGTCCAGCAGAGGGCTGGCCGTGAAATACCGGATGTCGGCCCCGGTGGATGCCAAGTCGTAGAGTGTCGGATCCAGGCAGGTCCCTCTCATGGTCAAAACCGTGCGCCCGGAGAGCAGCTCCTTGACCTTGGCAATGTCCCGGATCATGTCGCCGGCGGGTTCGATGGGTTTGATCGTGGAACCGGCGCGCGCCACGAGCCAGACGCCGGTCGGAAACGTGGGGGTGGAATAGTCCACCATCTTCTGTCGCCACGGAAGCACCGTCAGGCCGTTGGCGAGAATGTCTCCTCGCACCGGCGCGGCACCGACCGTCCTGACGTCGTCCCCGTCAACCTCGACGGTTTTCCCGGTCAGGTCGGCGAAAGCCCGCGCCCAAGTCGTGGTGACCGTTTCGTAGCGAACATGGAGGTGGGCCGCGAAATGCCGCATCAGTTCCACATCGAGCCCGTCGATTCCGTCGTCGGTCTCTCTGACGAAATTGGCGTAGGGAATGCCCAGGTGCCGTATCGATCCTCGTTTTCGAATTTCCTCCAAGTCCGCGGCCCAAATGGTCGCCGGCAAAAAACAGCATATCACGGCGATGCGAACGGCTGTCGATATTTTCCCGATACGCGTTTCTCTGATCACGTCTTGAGTCCTTTCTTCGAGAGATAGCGTTCAGCGACCGATCAGCCAGAAGACCAACGATTTGCGGAGAGAATTCGCTGTGGCAAATGCTGTCGCCTTGTTTCTTGCATATCGAATTCCGCCGGGACTTGGAAAACGGCCGCGCATTTAAATGCCAGCATTGGGCACAAGCAAAAGGGGGGACTGGCACACAGGTATTTCAGCACAAAACCGTAACGATTCGATAGGCCTATAGGCAGAAACGTTCCGGCGATTCGTCGGATACCACCGAGACCAGAAGCTTTTCGAATTCGGCAAGCTTGAAGGGCTTTCGGCACAGTCCCACGGCGCCGGCTTCGAATGCGTCCTCTGCGCTGGCCGAGTCCCCGTGGCCGGAAATGAGCATGACCGGCAGGTTCGGCCTCAGTTTCCTGGCTTCCTTTATAAAACCGAAGCCGTCGATTCCGGGCATGCGGATATCCGAAACGGCAACGTCGAATTCCTCGTTTCTCAAAGCCTTCAAGCCAGAAAAGCCGTCCGACACCTCATGCACATCGTGACCCACAAAAGCCAAATAGCCTTTCAATGTCGCACGTACGATCTCTTCGTCGTCCACAAGAAGTATCTTCAATGAAAGTGTGCCGTTCATGATGACATAATCTCCGTAGGTTCAGTCCGTTAAGAAAAATGAAATATAGAAATAATGGGAAAATGGCAAAAACCCGAACGAATCCGAGGCAGGACCGTTTCGTCCCGGAGCCGTTCGCGCGGGCCGTACCAGCCGAAGGGCGTCCCGGATGCGGCCCGATTCCATCGCATGGTATCAATAATAGTTTGCAAGATCGATGTTGTCTATAGAACTTTGGTTCTATGCGCTATCGTTCAATGATTCCGTTTGGGGTCGGGCTATTCCGGCCCTCGGGAATCGATGGGTTCCACGCCCAGAGTGTCGGCGATTCTGACCAGGTCCACCAGCGATGCGGCTTCCAGTTTCTTCATGATTCGCCCCCGATGGATTTTTACAGTTTGCTCCGCGATGTCCAAAGCCGCGGCGATTTGTTTGTTGAGGACGCCCGATACGATATGGCGAAACACTTCGTATTCCCGGGGAGAAAGCCTGTCGATTCGGGAGCGGTACTCGCGAATCTGGTCGTGCCGGTTTTTTGCGCATATGCTTTTTTCGATGGCGCTGTCGATGGCCCTTTTGAGGTCTTCGGGCTCGAAGGGCTTGGCCAAAAAGTCCACGGCCCCTTTTTTCATGGCCTGGACTCCCATGGGCAGGTCGCCGTGGCCGGTGACGAATACGATAGGCATGTGATATTCGGCTTTTCCGAGCCGGTCCTGCAATTCCATGCCGCTCATACCCGGCATTTTGACGTCCAGGACGATGCAGCCTCGCCCGTCCTTTCGACCGTTTTCGAGGAAAGCTTTGGCCGACGAATAGGTTTCGACCTCGTATCCCATGGAATGCAGGAGCAACACCATGCTTTGGCGCATGGATTCGTCGTCGTCGATGACGATTATTCTGGCGTTGTCACTGTTCATTTTCCCTGACCGGCAATTCGAAGGCGAACGTGGCGCCGCCGTTTTCGTTGTTGAAGGCATGCAGGGTCCCGCCGTGGTCTTCGACGATGGTTTCGCAGATCGAAAGCCCCATGCCCATCCCGCATTCTTTGGTCGAGACGAAAGGCTTGAAGACGCTGCCTATCAATTCCGGGGCGATGCCCGGCCCGAGATCGCGAACTTCGACCCGTACTCGGTCTCCGCATTCTTGTACGGTAATAAAAATTTTTCTGTTTTCCACCGCGTTTTCGGAAACGGCGTCCGCCGCGTTGAAGATGAGATTCAAGAGAACCTGTTGCAGCTGGATTTCGTCTCCAAAGACGCTGGGCAGGTCCTTTTCGCAATCCGTATGGATGGAGATTCGTCGCGCGCTGGCTTCGATTCCGAATATCTCCACGACATCGGCGGCGATTCGGTCGATGTTCACGGGACCTTTTGTTCCCTTGCGCTTTTTGAGCATCTTGCGCATGTTATCGACGATTTCCGCGGCCCTTTTGTTGTAGTCCGGAACTTTTTGCAGAATCTCTCGCATCCGGTCGGGGTGGCAATCGTCGGCATCCATGAACAACATGGCGGCGTTGACGGAGTTCTGGACGGCGGCCAGGGGCTGGTTCAGCTCGTGGGCCAGCGAGCCGGCAAGCTCTCCTATGCGCGTCGATCTTTCCATGCGCAGGATTTCTCTGTACCGGTTTTCGGCCGCCACAAGCTTCGCGGACAATTTTTTTTGTTTCCGGTTCAAGGCGATCAAATGAAAAATCAGGACCGTTTGAAGCGACACGATAATCGCCAGGAGGCAAAGAAGAATTGCGAAAGATTTTATTGTTTCTTCGGGAAACATTTTGGTCTGCTCGCCTATCTGCTCGCTGTTTTCGGAACATGCCAATTAATGCAAACTAACCGTAAAGCATCCGTATTGTCAAGGAATTGGGGATTGCCTGGTGCAAGCTTCTCTATTGCTTGTCCGCAGGAGGGTCCTTTTGTTCATCGCGGAATTGTGGGAAAGTTCGTCCCGATGGCAACCAGACCATCCTATTCTGGCGTGGCTCGGCTCCGACGGGATTGCATATAGACGGCTTCGGGCCAGAGCTGGAAGCTCTGGTTGCCTTTTCCGCTCCCCGCTAATCCGTGATGAATCGATTTTTTCCCGCCGACATTTCTGTCCCTAACAAAATGCAAATATTCGCGCGGGACATGTTGCAAACAAATGGAACGATTTGGTTGAAGAAGCCGGGGAAGGGGTTGGTCTGGTTATCATCGAGACGCCTTTTTCCACAAATCCGCGATGGGCCGAAAAACCGAGTCAAAGGCCGGGTACCCGGCTTTGAAAACGGGAAATGAAACGGGGTGTCGAATGATGGCGAAGGGAAAATTTGATTCCAAGTCCTTGCAGACTTGTTTTTCGCTTTTCATGTTGCTTGTTTTGGCGGCCTTGGTGGTCTTCTGGTTTCTTCGGCGGGAACGCCTGCCGGAGGAGATCCGAATCGCGGCCGGTCCGCCGGGGTCGCTGTACCACACCTTTGCTTCGGCGTTCGGAGTGAAGCTTGAGAAAAAAACCGGAAAAAAGACGGTCGTGCTGGAAACCGCAGGGGCCGTGGAAAACCGTACTTTTCTGGCAAATGGTCAGGCGGAGCTGGCGTTGTTTTCCAACGGGTCCGGTCCCACGGAAGGCACTGGAATCATCGCGCCGCTGTTCGACGAACTGGTTCATGTCGTCGCGAGGAAGGGCGCCGGGATCGTTTCCCTCCGGGACCTCTCCGGCAAACCGGTGGCATTCGGCGCGGAAGGTTCGGGAGTGCGGTCGGCGGCGTTTCGCATCTTGCAGCATTATCAGATCGCTCCGGCACGCTCGTCTCCGGCCGTCGAACCGGTCGGAGCATTGAAAAACCGGACGGACATTCCCGCCGGGATCATCATGTCGGGGGTCATATCTTCCGAATTGCAAAGCCGTCCGATCATCTTGGCCGGGTTCGCCGACAGCCGGGGGGATTGGCAAATGAATCTGGATTTGTCCAAAAAGCGAGCGGAATCGGTCTCTCAGGCGTTGTCCATCGCCGGATTGCCCATCGAAAAAAACGTCGGCTTCGGCGAAGCCTTGCCCATCGGTTCCAACGAAACGGCGGAGGGGCAGGCCCTGAACCGGCGCGTGGAGGTCTGGCTGAAGCGGTAAGCTGAAAAGTGCGGGGGGGGGGACCGGTCGCGGCGGCTATTCGCCCTTGTCCCCGGACGAATCGATGTCGTAGCATTGCAGCTTGTGGCGCAGGGTCCTGGGGCTGATTTTGAGGATTCGGGCTGCCCTGCCCCGGTCGTTGTCGGCGTGGTCCAGCGCTTCGGCGATGGCCTTTTTCTCGGCCTCCTCACGGACATCGGCCAGGGACATGGCGCAGGACTTTTCCTCGAAGTTGCTCAGGAAATCTTCGGGAAGGTCTGTCGGTCCTAGCGACGGCTTGGGATTGATGATGAAGATTCGTTCGATCAGGTTTCTAAGTTCCCGGACGTTGCCCGGCCAATGGTAGCGGAGAAACAGCTCGATGACCTCCGGATGGACCTCAGGCTTGGGTTTCTTGTAGGCCATTTCCAGCTGGTTCATGAAATGCTCCACCATCTTGGGGATGACCTTCTTGCGCTCGCGCAGGGGCGGAAGGCTGATCGGTATGACCTGGAGCCGATAGAACAGGTCTTCGCGAAACAGGTCCTGCTCGATCAGGCCCTTCAGGTTGCGGTTGGTGGCCGAAAGAATCCTCGTATCGACCTCGATGATTTCGTCCCCGCCGATTCTCGTGAACCGGAAATCCTCCAGGATGCGAAGAAAGTCCACCTGGTTTTCGGGCCGAAGCTCCGAGACTTCGTCCAGAAACAAAGTGCCATGGTGCGCCCGTTCGAAACAGCCTTTCTTCCGGTCGATGGCCCCCGTGAAGGCCCCCTTTTCGTGGCCGAACAGCTTGTCCTCGAACATCAGGCCGGAAAGCACGCCGCAGTTGACCGGCACGAACGGGTTTTCCGCCCTGGGGCTCTGCAAGTGGATGATCTTGGCCAGCATCTCCTTGCCTGTCCCGCTTTCGCCCTCGATCAGCACGTTGACGTCGTACTTGGCGACCTGTTGCACGACCTCCATGACTTGCATCATCGTCTCGCTGGCGAAGACGAACTCCTCCATGAATTTTTTGTCGTGTTTGTTTTTCGGGTAACGAATCTTCATGATTCCACCATGTTCAAATTATCGGCACCGACGTTCCCCGCCCGTTTCCAATCGCGCCGTCGTCCGAGCGCCCTCTGATACCATACAAGGAGCCGGAATTCAACGGAAAAGGCGGCAAGCTTTTTCCGGCAGCGGCAAGATTTTGCCGGAAGCATGCCGGCCGGACCTTAGAAAGAAGCGATCTTCACGTGGCGGAAACGTACGATTTACAGGATGCTTCGCGCGTCAAGCAACAAATGGCGAAAGAACGGCACGGTCCTTGCTCCCCTAACGCTGTTTTAATTTTTCGGCAACCGGGGAAGCGGTAACCAAGGAAATGTAATGCCTTTGGAAAAGCTGGTGAAGGACATAATGCGGCCGTTGAGCCAATATCCGTCGATCGACGAAAAGGAGAGGGTGGAACAGGCCTTGAAGCTGATGGGAGGGGCGATCAGGGAGCACAGGCCCCCCCATTTGATCGTGGTCGGCGACGGCGATTCGGACAAAAAGGTGATCAAGGGGTTCGTCACGCCCCCCGAGATCGTGTTCGGCATGGCGGAACATTTTTTGAGAGGGGCAAAGAGCATCGGTCCGATCTTCTGGGAGGGCCAGTTGAAAAACGAATGCGCGGAGGCGTTCAAAAAGCATGTGGGCGAGATCATGGCGCCGATCAAGACGTGCATCAACGGGACCGAAAAGCTCATGGAGGCCATTTTTCTGTTGAACAAGTTCCAAGTCGGATATCTTCCCGTGGTCCGATGCGAGGAAGTGACCGGCATCATACATCTGGACGACATTCTCAAAGCCGTCGTGGAAATGGCGGACGGCATGGGTGTGTCCGCCTTCGACGAGACGAAAGGATCGTCGATGAAATCGAAATAAGGGTGCCGGCAGGCTGATGCCGGATACCGCTTAAGAAAGTGTAGAGATTTTTTATATCCATTTGGTTAACGGTAAGTTTAGGAGGTCAGTATTGGAAACAAAAATTGTCAAAGATTTGATGGTACCGCTATCCGATTACGCGACAGTCTCCAAGGACGCCACCTTGGGAGAGGCCGTGGCGGAATTGAAGAAATCGCAGGAAGAGACAAACGGCAAGTACGTGCATCGCGCCGTCCTGGTCTGTGACGAAAACAACCGAGTCGTGGGCAAGCTCAGCATGATCTGCCTTTTGCGAGCGCTCGAGCCCAAGTACGACGAGATGCTGCCGAAGAAGGGGGGGCTGCATCTGGGGCTGCCTCTCGAGTTCCAGAAAACCATGCTGGAGCAACTCAGGCTTTGGGACCAGCCTTTGGACCACATCTGTCAAAAGGCCGTGGACAAGAAAGTGGCCGAATTCATGACCAAACCGTCCGAAGGCATGTTCATATCCCAGGATGCTTCGATCAACGAGGCTATCCACCAGCTGGTCATGGGAAACCGCCAGTCCCTGATCGTAAGAGACGGCAAGGAATGCGTCGGAATACTCAAGCTGACCGACGTTTTCGAGGAAGTCGCCAATGAAATCAGCTCCTGCAAAATATGAAACGGCGGCCCTGTATGTTGGAGAAAAAAAGCACCAATAAGAAAGAAATGGAGGTAAATTCATATGTCTAATGACTCAGCGGCAGTCGCCGAACAGAACGGTCTCGACTGGAAAAAGTTGCTTTTTCTGGCCATAGGGGTAGTCTTGTTTGTCGTGGTATACTATTCGCCCCTCTGGCCCGACGCGGTGGATCCCAACGGAAAGCACTTTCTTTTGACCAAGGAAGGCAAAGGCGCCCTGGCGGTCTTCTTGCTGGCCGGCACCTGGTGGGTGTTCGAGGTCGTGCCCATCGGCGTGACCAGCCTGGCCATCGGCGTCTTGCAGGCCCTGTTTCTCATACGTCCCGCCAGCGAGGCGTTCAAGGACTTCATGGACCCGTCGGTCATGTTCATTTTCGGCTCCATCGTCATCGGCCTGGTGTTCACCAAGACCGGACTCACCCGACGGCTGGCGTATAAGATGCTCGTCATCGTGGGCGAAAAGACCAGCATGATCTACCTGGGCTGCTTCGTGGTGACCGCCGCGTTGACCCATATCATGGCGCACACGGCGGTGGCCGCCACCATCTATCCCCTGCTGGTCGCCATCTACGCCCTGTACGGCGAGGGCGACAAGCAGACCAAGTTCGGCAAGGGCCTGTTCATCGGCATGGCGTACGTCGCAGGCGCGGGCAGTATCGTCACCCTGCTGGGAGCGGCGCGCGGCGCCGTGGCCCTCGGGTTCTACAAGGATGTCGCAGGCCAGGACATCGGGTTTTTCGAACTGTCCTATTATATGGCCCCCATCGGCTGGCTCATGACCTTTCTGTTGTGGGGATTTTTCATGGTGGTTTTGAAACCCGAGAAAAAAACGATCCCCGGATTGCGAGAAAAGGCGAAAAGACTCAACGCCGAACTCGGCCGCATCACCAAGAAGGAACTGATCGCCGCGATCATCGTCGGCGTGGTCATCCTGGTTCTCGGCGTGTCCGCCGTCTTGAAAACCACCATGCCCGGCTTCGTGCCCCCGCACAAGACCGCAGTGCTGCTGGTTTCCACCATTCTTTTCTTCATCACGGGAATTTTGGACATCGACGACCTGGAACAGATTCCCTGGAACATCATTCTGCTCTTCGCGGGCGCCATGAGCATCGGTTTCTGCCTTTGGCAGACCGGCGCTGCGGAATGGCTGGCCATCAACTGGCTGACCATGTTCAAAGAGTCCCACTGGCTGGTGTTCGTACTCGGCATCGCCTTCTTCGTCATGATGATGACCAACTTCATCATGAACGTGGCCGCCATCGCGATCTCGCTTCCCGTCGCGCTGGTTATCGCTCCTTACCTGAGCGTCTCCGGCGAGGTGATTCTGTTCGCGTCCCTGATCGTCGCGGGCATGCCCTTCCTGCTTCTCGTGGGTGCCGCCCCCAACGCCATCGCCTACGACTCGAAACAGTTTTCCACCGGCGAATTCTTCTTGTACGGCATCCCGGCAAGCATCATTCTGATGGTTGTCACCGGTTTCGCGGTCTGGATCCTCTGGCCGCTCATGGGCATGCCGACATACTTGGGATAATGGGTCGGAGGCAACGATACGGCGACCGCACGGCGTCGTACATGTCGTAAAAAAGAAACAAGGCAATAAGGGGCCTTGCCGCAAATCATGCGGCAAGGCCTTTTTTCCATTTGTGGAATGCAACCGGCGGGTTATAATGGCTCGACCTGTTCGGATGGCGGCCTTATGGCCGAGGTGCAAATCTGGAGAGACCCGGTAGCGCCGTCTTCCACGGCGGCGCGTTCCCGTATGGAACTCGGACTGGAGAGGCATCGCGCCGCCGTGGAAGGCGGCGCTACCGAACAACCCAAGCCTTTTCCTGAAAAACGGTCCTCATCCCGACCGCACAGGTCGTAGTGGTCTGGAAAAAAAGTGAATTGTCGCGGAGCGGGGATGATGATCATCGAACCAATGTTTCCTTTGAGAGAGGGAATCGACGCAATTCGCGGCGAAAAAACGCCACAAAAAAGGAAAACGACAGTGGACGAATGCAAGCGATGCGGCACGTGCTGCATGAAGGGCGGCCCGGCCCTGCACTTGGACGACAAGGAGCTGGTGGAACAAGGATGCATTCCGCTCGGTTGTCTCTATACCATTCGAAAAGGAGAAATCGCCCTGGACAACGTAGTAGGCCGGCTGTTCGAGGTTTCCAAAGACATCGTCAGGATCAAAAGCGCCGATGGCTCTGGCGCATGCGTGTTGTTCGACGTGGAGAAAAACGAGTGTACCATCTATACGGACCGTCCCCTGGAATGCCGCGCCCTTAAATGCTGGGACACCCAGGATATTAAGGAAGCCTACGCAGAAGAGCGGCTCTCGCGAAAGGAGATCCTGGAAAAAAGCCCGGATTTTTCCGAACTCGTGGCCTATCATGAAAGCAAATGCGACTACCGGAAAATAAGAGAGTTGATCGAGGTCTTGGACGACGGCAAAAACAAGGACGCTATGGAGCAGCTCCGGGAAATCCTGGCCCTCGACGACCACCTGCGCGCTCTGGTGCTGGAAAAGACTTCGTTCGACGAAGCGATGTTGGATTTCCTCTTCGGCCGCTCCCTGAACCAGGTACTGCCGGGTATGGGCCTGAAGGTCGTCAAGAAAGACGGCAAGTACGTTTTGTCCAAGAAGAAGGTCAGGCTCGGCTGACAGTCCGGTTTTGGTTGTAACGTCGGCAAACCGGTACCATCATTCCGGGCGGAGCTTGGTTTAGACACGGAAGCCCGGCGACGATCGAAGCTGTTGGATGAAAACCGGCCGAAGTTAAAACCAAGCCCGACAATCCAAATGTGCGAGTTCGGTCAATACCGGGCCAGCAAGCCTTCGAACTGTTCGATGTCGTCGTACTTGAAGACCTTGCGGAAAAGGACTTTGAGTATTTCGACGTCGTCGATGCTTCTGATCTTTTCCAATACGGCCTTGGGGACAACGTCGAATTTCTCCGCGAGGGCGTCGAAGAGCATTTCCCTGGTGTTTTCCAAGATGCCGATGGCTTTTCCCTCCTTGATTCCGAGCGATTTTCCCTCTTGAATCCCGAGGTTTTTTCCCTCTTGGATTCCGAGCGATTTTCCCTCTTGGATTCCGAGCGATTTTCCCTCTTGGATTCCGAGCGATTTTCCCTCTTGGATTCCGAGCGATTTTCCCTCTTCGAGTCCCGCGCTCCTGCCTTTTTCATGCGCGATTTCCAAAATGTCCAGCATTTTTATTTCCTCCCATATTTCTTCCAAACGAATCTTGGGGATAATTTTGTTCGACATGATCAAAACGGCGGCCAAAAAAGTGGCCGGTATCATTCTCGCCTTGAACAGCTCTGTTTCAAACCGGATAGCGTTTTCCACGAATTCTTCGCGAAGTTCTCCCGTCATCTTGCCATACAAGGGCAGAAAGACCAGTTCCAGCCAGTTTTGAAACGTGCCTTCCCGAATTTGGTCCTTGATTTCTTCCAGTCGCTTCTCGCCGTCGCGCTCGCTGAAATCCACGACGACCGGCCGATAGACGCCGCTTTCGGTGGTCACGGCCTTTTCGCCTGCGAAAACGTTTCCAGAGGCCAGGACGATGTCGGTAAGTCCGTCTCCCCATTTTCGGGCGCCCATGAAATGGTGAGCCGCGAAACGGTAAAGGTCTATGCGCCTTAAATTGCGCTGTTCCTCGAGATGAAAGAACTTTCCCGCGTCGTCGCGGAACATCACGTCCACCCGGCCTGTCTTGACGGCGATATCGACCGGTTCGAATCCGAACACGTCCACGATGTGCCCGGTTTCCACCCCGATCACCTCCAGCGTTTGTCCCCGGAGGGCCTCCGCCAGCCATTTTACGACAACGTCGTAGTTGTGCGGGTATTCGAGCCCGTTTTTTCCCGTCATGTTTTCTTGTCTCCGTCTATACC
This sequence comes from Desulfobacterales bacterium, assembly GCA_963674505.2. GTDB lineage: Bacteria > Desulfobacterota > Desulfobacteria > Desulfobacterales > SKZT01. Next base: position 653,563 of record CAXXIG010000001.1, on the reverse strand, counting down.
AATCCTTAAAAGTTGCGCGGTTCGAATGTGCCTTGTTGTTCATACTGTAACAAAGGTTCGCCAATGCTTCAATGCAAATGCAATTCATCCCGTTGTGTCCGTTGTCCTTTCAGAAACGTTTTTTAGGCTCGCGAAAGAGCATTGCGGCGAGCCAGAATGAGAATCGCCTGGTCGCTGGAACCCCAATTTCGTCGTCTAATCTCGAATTTGTGGGAAAAGGTGTGCTTATGGTAACCAGACCATCCTGGTCTGGCATGCCTTGGCTTCCAAGCGGCGGCATATTGGCGATATGGGACCAGAACTGGAAGCTCTGGTTGCCTTCACAGGGCTTGGCTTTAACGTCGGCAAACCAACTCCGTCATTCCGGGCGGAGTTTACGGAGACCCGGAATCCAGGCGATGGTCGAGGCTCATGGGATAAAGAGCCGGCCGAAGTTAAAACCAACCCCCCTTCACAGCTCTCCACAAACCCACGATGAACCATTTCGTCTTGAAATATGGCGTCTTTTAAAGATAGGAACTTGCTTTTTGTCAACGAAACTACACCGTGCTTTTCAATAGTTTGCCGTCCGCCCGCGCCCGTCCTCCGCCGCAACATGTTGCGGCGGAGGACGGGCGCGGGCGGACGGGTGGCCGTCAAGTCGGAAAGAGAATGGAAAAGATTGTCGATGGATTGAAAATGGTTTGCGGAAATTCGGGGAAAGGCCGGAAAACATGGAAAACGTCCTGTTTCGCGCCGCAGTTCGGCGCCGATCCCGGATTTCGATTTTTTTCGGGGGGTGCGAGAAGGGATTCAATCCCAATAATCGTATTGCGGGATTTGAGAGTCCGAATCGTCGTAGACGAGTTCTAAGGATATGCGAATCTTCTTCGAAAGGCGGGTCGTGGTTGCGGACATCCCACAGGTCGAGGTGCTCCAGGATCTTTCTGACGATCGGACCGGCCTCGAGAATCGATATGATACGCATTTGATTTTGACAATTGGGACAGCAAAGAGGATCGACTTCGTAGATTTTTTGAATCAGCATCGCCCGGCTGCGGCGGAACTGTTTCGACGTCAATTCTCCGGGCGCGATCGACGGTATCGCATCGTCGGTTTCCGCTTTTTTTCTCATTCCTCTCGACTTGTTCGAGTAGAAGCCAAGATATCTAAATAATTGCTCGTATTTGTTGGGAATATGTACGGCGAGCCTTGCGAGCCGGTCGATGGCGTCGAAGGTTTGTTCGGTCTTTCCGTCCTTCGAACGATAAACGACTTTGGCGGCGCCGTCGGGCGATTTGTCGGAGGGGATGTAGCGCATGCGCTCCTGGGAGAAACTGGCTCGGACGATGTATTTGGCTGGGTTTCCGGATGCGGTTTCGTCTTCGGGCCAAATTCTTGGGCCGATATGGACGCTAAATCCCGTGTGTCGCCAGGAAAGCATGTTTTCGATTATGGCGTCGTTGATTTTTCCCTCTTTTTTCAGCATCTTCAGAACTTCGTACTGAAAGGCCTCTTCGAGGTCTTCGGCGTGGAAACCCGGAACGCCGACAAAAGAGTTGTCCGGGAGAAAGCAGCCGTCGGTGGCGATGGCGTGCAGGTGCGGATTTGGATTGAGAAAATCGCCGTACGTCTGTATGGCGATGCTCGCTCCGGGGACTGCGCCTTCGAGTGGTACCGCGGATTTCAAAAAGGCGCTCATGACATTCCACGCGCACTTGCTCAGTTTTCCGAGCAGGGAGCGGTCGTATATGAAATAGATCCGGAGGCGTTTGGGTATGCTGAAAACCCAGTGTCTGTGGGGGACTTTTTTCAGAACCTCTGTCAAAAGCCATTCGCCGTATTCGACGACCCGCTTCTGGTGGCACGAGGGGCAAAAATGGCGGCGTTTGCACGAAAACGGCAAAAGATATTCGTGGCCGCAATTGTCGCATCGAATCCGGGCGAAGCCGCATCGCAGGTCGCCGCAGTCCAGATACCTGTAGATCACGTCCTTTATATAAGGTCGCCAGAATCCGTATCGGGAAGCGTACAGATCGTCCCAAATCGCCTCCAATTCCTCGAAATGGTTTTCCACGCAATTGTAGAAGGCCGTTTCCTTTGGTTTGCGAGGCTTGTAGATTCCGTCAATGCGTTCGTTCGATTTCGTCATGGCGAAAGACCGTTCCGTCGCAATACGCGATTGCGAATAAAAACCGAAAGTTCTGTTCCCGCATCGACCCAGCTGATTGTATGTAAATATTATTGTAAATATTAAAGATCAATAAAAAATTTACAAACAGGTGTATTTTACGACAATGTGGCGTCTGAAAAGATGGGATAGCGGGGTTGTCGTGGGTAATTCGCCAGCTGCGCGGGCAGGGGAAATCAGCCGGATGGTGGTTTGGCGGCTGTGGCTTTTGTTTCGTTTGTCGTTTGAGGAGGCCCTTGGGCATGCCGTAGGCCCGGTGCCTGTGGGGATCTTTCTCGAAAACCTCCTTAATTTTTCCCTGAATTTGTTTTTTAATTCAGGTCCGGCAACAAATTCCTTGTTTCGTTTTTTTTACGATTTAGGCTTATCGAAGTTTCTCGATATTGTTTTAGAAGATTCGCAAGCGAGGTGCCGTTCCAATTTTCTTCGGAAAATATTAGAGCCCTCTGCAAATTATCCATCGATTTTTTTATGTCCGGGGCTTTTGCCTCCGCCGCGAAATCCATGATTGTCGGCGTAGCTTCCGATCGGGAAATCCGATGCAGCCGTTTTCCCAGTTGATTGTAAGCCGCGACCGCGTCGTTTTTTCGGCAAGCCAAAAAAGGCGAAAAAAGATAGTGGCTTCCTTGTCGTATTTCTTCGATTTGCGCTTTTCCCAAGTTGCCTGCAGCCGGGAGTGCGATTTCCACAAAACGCTGACAAGATGATAGGGGACGTTATGCTGCGAGTGTGCTTGGCAAAGCCTATCGCATTGCCGTCTTCGCTATGGTACGTTCGGAACGAACGTGCCCCTTCACGCGTCCCCCTTCACGGAACGAACGTCCCCCTTTACGTCCCCCTACACGAAGAATGCCGGTTTTTTCCTTGCAATTGGAATAGCCGAACGATTAATATCGAAGATCGAGAGGATCGGGGTTGGGTCGAAAATCTGCCATGTCTTGGCAGAACTCGGACGCGAATCGTATCGGTTGCATTACCATGCCAAGAGTGGGAACGAGCAGGCCCGACAGACCTCTCTGTCTGATTTTTGAGAAACGGCAACTGTCTGTGAGCCGCTTTTATGTGTTCTTTGGCAGCGAGTTGCCCGGGAGTGAACCTATTCGGCCGCCTGGTGCGCCCCAATTCTGCCTTGCTATCAATTTTCTGTCTTCTGGTGCCGGGGGAAATTTCTTTGCTGGCGGAATGAGAATGGTCAAAATGATATCCAAAACCGTAGTATCGTAAACGGGGGATCGGCTTTTTCGAAACTTGAATATCGAGTCGGCGGGTGACGATGACCGTTTAGGAGATACGATTGAAAAAACGAACATGGCCGGAGTGGTGGGATTGGGAATTAGAATTAACGCCGCACGTATTTAAGAGAATGGAAGATCGCGATTTCAACGAACTTGATTTGAGGACCATGCTCCAACAGGCTCAAACGTACCGTCGTGATTTCGTGGAAGGAAGGTGGATAATTGAAACGAGGCACGGATTGAGAGCATGGCAAGTCATCGTGGAGCCGGATTCGCAAAGCGAGTTTCTTGTTGTGATAACCGCCTATCCGGTTTGGGAGAAATGAAATGAAGGACCTTTTTTTAGAAGTAACATTTCGGCGTGGTCGCCCCGTCGCCGCCTACTTGTTTTTGCCGAGGAAAACCGGAGATAGGAGTTTTCGAACCGAAATGATGGGCCGGGGAATGATTGTGGATTTCGAAAAAAGCGGCAGGGCGATCGGCATAGAGATCACGGCGCCAGAGCATGTTACTGCCGACGATCTCAACCGAGTTTTGGAAGCAATAAATGCCCCGCCTGTGACTGCGGACGATTTGGCTCCGCTGAGGGCGGCATAAAAAAGGGATTCGGAGAATCAATTTCCGGGAAGGCCGGCGAGGTCATTGGCGACGCCTGCGATTTCTGCCCGGACGATCCCGACAAAGTCGAACCGGGAAGCTGCGACTGCAACACGCCGGACCAGAGAATGCCGTCTCTATCCTCCATGACGGCAGTTGTCTTGTCGCTGCTCAGGCTGTTGGGATTTTGGAGATCGTGCCTGAAGTACTTGAAGGTCCTTGACGCCTTGTCGAATTGATTGAGTCCTCCGCCTTGGGTGGCGATAAAAGTGGATGCCTTTGGATGGCGATTAGTCGATCATCTTGTGAAAAGCGGCTCCGATATGCCGGTAAATCCATTCGCAGTTCGAAGTGATCGGTCCGGATTGGAATCGCCGTGTCTCCGGTTTTTGTCTTGAAAGACGGCGTGTTTCATGCCATAAAAGAATGAAATCCGAGGCCGACAGGTTTCGCAAATTTGTCGGCGAGATTCCGGTTTACGAAAACCATTCGTATCGTTGAGCGCCTTTTCAAACCTATTGATCACCTGTATTAACGAAAGGTACCTGATAATGATTTCCAAATTCGATCTCTCTTTTTCCACACTCTCCGAGACCTGCGGGAAAAGCCTCGCAGCGCCATTTTTTCCCCTTTTTTTGAAATTTGTTTCGCATCGGACCGAATGAGTCCGTTCCCGCGATTGTAATCCGCGCCATTTTGAAAAAGACGGATTCGATGCTCGAACCGTCCTTTTCTGACTGCAAGACCGACGATAACCCGACGATTTTTCATCCCCTGCCGGCAAACCGACAGCAAGGAGAGTCTCATGAAACGAAATTGCCGAGCCATCGCCATTCGACGGCGGTTTTCAAACGAACCGACCGTGATCGCCGCTCTTTTTTTCCCCGTCCTGATTCTGTTCTTCGCCGTATTTTGCACGCCCGCAGTATCCCAGTGCGCCGAAACGGCGGGCTTGTGGTTCGGGCAGATCGAGATCGCGAAAGTCAGCGAGGTGGGCCACCCGACGGACACGGTCACGCCGACCGACGTGGCGCATCCGTTCGATATGCGCATCCTTCTGCACGCCGAAGATGCAAACGACGATCGGGTCCCCGAAACCACGAGGCTGTTGAAGAAGGTCACGGTCATGGGAGAACGCTATACCGAGGACAACGGCGACGGGACCGTCGAAGAGCGGCTCCGCCGGGTCCTTCTGACCGACGACTCCCTTTTCGCCGGCTACGAGGGCGTGATACGGCGGGACGGCAAAATGGCGGGGATTCGGCTGGGAAGCGCCGGGTTCCAGTTCGACCCGGACTTGGACGCCCTCGAACTGACGGGGACCATCGGGCTGGGCGAAGTCCTCGAGGGCGCCATCGCGCTCGACGCGGACCACCCGGTCAATCCTTTCCGCCACAAATACCACCCCGACCACCGAAGCGGTTACGAGATCGCGCGGACCTTCCGGCTGACGTTCGACGCGGCCGCGAACCCGGATGATCCCGACTCCGGCGTGGACGCCTTCGAGGGCGACTACGAAGAGACCATCGAGGGCTTGCACAAAATCCCGGTCCATATCAAGGGACGTTTTACCATCAACCGCGTATCCCTGGTTTCCACGCTCAACGACCAGTGATTGTGGATTTTCGAACGAAGGCACGAACGCAACCGAAATGCATGAAAGGAACATCCGATGATGAATACGAGCATAGATTCCCGTGATTTTTTACTTGGACCGATTCGAAAAACGGTAGCCGCCGCAGGACTGTCTGCGATTATTCTGTTGGCGTTGGGGTTCGGACTTGCCGAGGCGTATCCGCCCGGAAACTGCATCGACAACGCAGCAACAACCGACTATGTGTCGGTCGGGCCTCTTACCGGAAACGATATGACGTTCCTGGATCGATATCGCAATTTTACCGTGGAAGCTTGGGTAATGGTCCCGACGCTCGGAGAAGGCCTGAGTATAGCGATCAAAAGACAGGACTCGGGGGACGGCTGGCATTTGTACGTTCATGATACCGGACAGGTGGAATGGTGGGGAAGTTTCACAGATGACACTCAGGAATACGCCAAGTCCCAACAGAAGATAGAAGCAAGCAAATGGATTCATATAGCGGGAGTGGTCACCGACAACAGACTGATCCTGTATTTCAACGGTCACGAGGTGGCCGAAGGTTGGTACAGCGGAAGCCTGGACACGTCCCCGGAGGCGGCGCTGGAAATCGCAAAAAACCAAAGTGGAACCAATCGTATTCTCGTCGATGAATTCCGCTATTGGGAAAGAGCGCTTACCCAGGACGAAATCGACGAGCAAAAAAACATGGTTCTGTCCGGATACGAAGACGGCTTGCTGGTCTATTACGATTTCGATCTGGTCGATACCGCAAGCAAGACCGTAAAGGACAGAAGCGTAAACGGTTTGGATGCCACTTTCCAAGGCACAGATTTGGCTGCCAATCTGACATCGTCTGGCGCGGACGTCGCGGTCCCGGAACCGGGCATCGGAAGCATGACCCCTCCCGGAAACGCCCTCGAGTTCGACGGAGCAAACGAATTCATCGACTGCGGAAACATCACGGCCCTCCAGGGGGACGTGTCCTACACCAAGGAAGCCTGGATAAAGAGCACCCGAAACGACGGGACGAGAAACGTGGTGTCCGGCGTCGAGAAGCATGCTCTTTACATCGAGGACGGCGTGCTCAAGGCCCTGAGCGGAACCAACAACAGGGTGAACGACTCGGAGGCCATGGACCTCGACGTCTGGTACCATGTGGCGGTAACATACGACGCGGCTACCGACGCGCTGACCCTGTATAAAAACGGCGATATCGTCGATAGCAAAACGACTTCCGTCCATCCCGACGAGGGCGCGGTACTGATCGGAGCGTACAACCAAAGCAACTTTTTCGCGGGCCACATGGACGAGGTGCGTGTTTGGAGCATCGCACGCACCCAGGAAGAGCTTTTGCAAAACATGAACCGTGTCCTCACCGGCGACGAGCCGGGCCTGGAAGCCTACTACGACTTCGACCGCAACGAGGGATACACCATGAGAAACATGAAGGGCAACCACCGGAACACGGGATTGCTTTACAACATGGAGGACGAAGACTGGCTGCCATCCGGAGTCGCGATTTCCGCCGATCCGCCCACCGGATGGGTCTATTTCGACGACAACGGCCGGATTCTGGAGGACCCCACCGGGGACGACATCCGCCAGAGCGCCGTGCGAAGGTTCCACATGACCAACGGCGTCAACGAATACGCCCTGGTCGTCGCCATGGACCATTCCGACGGCAAGGGCGACGGCGCAAGCGATACGTTCGCCAATCCCGAACCGGCCTTGGGCAAGACCTGGGTGCTGGAAGGCGAAACCGTTTCCTGCAGCGTGAGCGGCATCGTGCTGGAAACCAACAACATCAATCTGCGGTACGTGACGAGCGGATACTACGCCACCGGCCCGCCAAACGCCTCGGGGAACCCCGATCCGCATTTCTACCCGAAAACGCTGGCGGACCTGGACCCCGACGACCAGCTGGTCGTGCCGAGCTTCACCATGGACACCTGGGCCAGGATCGAATACGAGTGGAAATCCCAGTTCAAGATTTCCGTCAGCACCCTTCCGCTGGAAAGCGTTTCCGAACTCCCCCTGACCGAGGTGCTCGACGCCAGCGGCCAGGACGATATGATCGGTTCGGACATGAAATGGTACAACAAAGGCACGGAATTGAGATTTGCTTCCTACGACGGATGCCTCGATCTGAAGGGATACAAGATCATCGAGGAGAACGCGGTCGATGTCACGCCGGAAAACGAATTTTTTAAGACCGTGGACCGCAACTACACCGTGGTTTGGGAGTACGAAACGCCGTCATTCGAGGAAACGGTGGTGGTGGGAAGCCCCGTGGGGTTCGTCTCCGTTCCCTCGGAGCATATGTACAAGGTCAATGTGAAACCCCTCTCCGTCACCAATGTCAACGATCCCAACGAGGACGCCGAATACCTGTACGTGTGGGGCCAGGCCGAAAGCAAATTCTTTCCCACCGTGGGCAACAAGGTGCTTCAGCTGGAGTATCCCATGGGCGACGGCGATTGCTTCGACAAAATGGTGGTCAAAGTCTCGGTCCTGTGGCCGGACAAAGGGCATTACACGCACATGGCCGGGACCGGACCGGTCGGCTTGGAAGCCTCCCCCCAGGATTACATCCATTTCAAGGAACTCAAGTTCTCCACGGCCGACCCGGAAACCAATGCGCCCATCGCATCCATCACGGAAGCCGGAGAATTTCAGACAACCGGCCCAGGCATGAGCAGCCTGTATTTCACCGGCTCACACATCCCCGCCCCCGCCATGCGCGACGTTTCCCTGTGGTTCGACGGCTCGGACGACTATGTGGATTGCGGGCAGATGCTCGCCGACGCCTACACGATCCAGGCCTGGATCAAGTTCGCGGGCGGAAACGGTCGGTTCGACATCGCTTCTGGCGCGTCAGGCCGGGCGTTCTACATCGACGACTACCAGCTTTGCGCGGCCCATACCAACGAATCGGGCGGCCTGGACACGGTTTGCGGCCCGAGCGTCCCCGCCGGGGCCTGGACCCACGTGGCGGTCAGCTATGATCCGGAGGCCGGGGCCGACGGCGAACTGTATCTTTTCGAAGGCGGCGGTTCATACTCCCACTCCGGCAGCGCGGGACCCTTGCGGGAAGACCGGGCGGTCTACATCGGCGCGTTTAACAAAACCTCGCACAATTTCCGGGGGCAGATGGACGAAGTCGCCATCTTCGACGACGCGTTGACTTCTGTCAGTACAAGCGCCCTGTCCACGAGCGATCCCGACCTTCGGGCCTACTATAAAATGGATCGGCCCGGCGACAGCTATCTTCACGACAGCGCCGAGGGCCGTCACGCAGGCATGCAGGGCATGTCTCCCTATCTGGACACTCCGGCGCTGCGGTTTTCCTCCGATCGAAACAACTATATCGAAATTACATCCACTCCCGTCTGGTCCGGAAACGGGTTCACCCTGGAGGGATGGGTGGTGATCGACAACCATGCCTCCGACGGCGTTTTTCTAGACTTCAACAACGGCGCCGGGGTCGGCCTCCTGCTCTCCTCGGGCACTTCCGGCAAGCCGGTGTTCAAGACAACGGCAGGCTCGGCCATCGTAAGTTCCAATGCGCTCCCTCTCCATTCGCAGACCCACATCGCGGCGACCTACCAGGGAGGATACGGCCGCCTGTACATCAACGGTTCCCAGGTGGCCGAGGGCAACATGGCCGCGCCCCCGAACCCCGGGGCGAGCCATATGGGAGGAAAGCCCTCCGGACAGGTCGCGGACGCCCTGTTCGAGAAAGTCCGCATCTGGACGAGGGCCAAATCCAGAGACGAGATCGTCCAGGCCATGAGCGCCCGGCTGACCGGCACGGAAAGCGACCTGGCGGCCCTGTACCGGTCTCCGGAAGCCATCCGGGGGACCCGTCTCAAGGACTCCCGGGACAACGGCACGGTCGGCCGGATATACAACTGGCCGTTCTCGTCCTCCTGGATCGTGGACACGGACCTGACTTCCGATCCCGCATCCGGCAACGAGGCCGTCGAGAGCGTGATTATCCGAGTTGTGGAATCGAAAAACGCTCTTGACAATCCCTACACCCCGCTGCACAGTCCCGTGATCGGGACCGAGTTGTCCAGTACGCTGCAAGACCCCGAAGCCGATCCGCCCATCATCTACCATCCGCAGGCCAGGTACAATACCGCCATTTACGAGGCGAGCGGCCAGATCTTTCCCGTGAATATCGAAGTGACCGATTCCGAACAGATCGACGACATGCTGGTGGTCTGGCGGCAGACCATGGACGGCATTTCCTGGCCGACGAGTCCCGCGCGCTACGAGTGCCAATGGCCCGACGATTCGAGACGCATCGTGATCGCGAGCCGGTACGGCTCCGAATCCAAGGCCGAAGGCGGAGACGATCCCCGGTTTCCCGACATGGACGGCGGTTTCCAGGCCTGGTTCGATCCGGCCAGATACGGCGAGCTGGCCGTGTATCACCAAAACGACCCGCAGCTTCCCGGGTTCAATCCCAACGAGGAACACGCCGTGATTGCGCCCTCGTTTCGGTATTCCAGCATGTCTCCCCGGCCCAAAGCCGTTTTCGCATTGCGAAACGACCTGAACCATGTCGCTTATGACGACGACTACACCTCCCTTCCCAGGGTGCTGGTGCAGTACTACGACAATCTGCTGGGAAGATACGGCATGGAGGTCTTCGGCATAGATGCCGAGGACCCCGCCCTTGCCGGTTATACCTTCGAATATCCCATGGAGGCGGGCGAGATCCTGGTGGCGCCGTACCCGGTCAACGAGGTGATCGGGGCTGTGCAGGTCGCCGAGCATATCGGCATCAACGGCGATCCGCAAAGGCGCTGCTACTGGGAAGACCACAAAGGGCAGGCATGGGCGGTGTCCGGAGACGGCTGGTTCAAGGCGGGGTTCTGGTATCCGCTGGTGCCGAGTTTCTGGTACGACCGCGACGCGGACGGCGACGGCTACGTGGAGACGACCGGACAGGTCGTCCCATGGCTGTGGAACGGCACCGACAGAAAAACGTTCGACGAACTCGACGGCCTCGGATGGAAGGGGCTTCCGACGAAATACGCCGAGGACGACGATCCCGACACGTCGATCCCCGCGTACCCAATGCCCTTGGAAATCCGGTACAATACCGCATGGCCCGCCGGAACGCCCGTGTTGAAGGCCGGCGAGACCCTGACCTTCGCGGGAGGCGAATACCGCGCCGACAACCCCGGCAACGACGGCCTGCCCATGGCCCTGGGATGGGCCGCAGGACAGGTGGTGTTCGACGACCTCAACCCGAGCATGGACGAAACCCTCGTTTTCACCCGATACTTGGTGCGGCTGGCCCAAGTGCTGGAAACACGGGCCGTGCCCCTGGAGGCGCTTCCCGCAGACATGAGCCCTGCCACCGGAAGAGTGAAGTTCGTCGGCGGCATGTACTGGTTCAACGACCTGCACGCGGGTCTGCAAGGACGAATCTTCTACGACCCGCTGCTCAAGGAGCTGGGCATGCTGGGGTTTGTAAACGACAAGACCCTGGGAGACGATACCCTGACCGCTTCGCCGCCTTCGATCTACGTGCTTCAGCCCAACATCATGTCCGCCACCGAAAGGGACGCGATCAAGGCCCTGGAGGGCGCCGATACGGCGTTTGAGGCCGCCGTGGACGAACTCTACGAGGCGACCCGCAACCCCGTCGGCTTTTCCGGACGGGACTACACCGTAGGGCTTGAGTTCTATGAAAAACAGAACGGCGACGTGCTGGAAAATGCGGCGTCCCCGCTCAAGGCCCTGGGTCCGGGGCTCGCGGTGATGCCCAACGACGACCTCCTCGATCCCGACGACCCGGTCTTCAGCGGTTTCTCCGACGGCTATGTTGTCCTGGCGGAAAACAACCATCCGGACATGGAAGCCCTTCCCGTGGCCTTGCACATCGTAAAGGTGGTCAAGGACAAGTACCGGGGGGCCATCAAGAGGGTCCTTCCGGACAACGCGTTCGACGAAAAGACCACCTTGCGCCACACGGCGGATTTCGGGGCCAATCCGGAAGACCTGGTGTTCGAGTGGTGGTACCGGGAGGACGACGACACCGTGCAGCCGCCCCCGGACGTCCAGCCTGCCCTCTGGGCGATCTTTCCCGACCCCAGCGGCAACAGCGGCCTGGGAGCGGTGGAGGTCGTCATGGCGGGCGCAGGCAAGGACCTGCTGGTGGACAACTTCTTCTTCACCCGCTATCGCCACAAGGACTGTCCCGCAGGCGACCCGGACTGCTGGTCCGACTGGGCGGGCGCGGCCAATTCCCGTCCGCCGGTTCCTCCCGAGCAGCCCGAAGACACCTACCAGCCCCAGCTGGCCGAGGGATGGATCAAACGCGTCACGATGGCGATCAACCCGTTCGAGGCCAGAATCAGCGACTTCTACAGCTCGGACAGCCCCGCTACTTACACGAGCATGATCCAGCAGGCCGGACCCAGGTACGAGGGCGCGGTGGCATTCAATCCCGACAAGGACGTGATCGAAAACGTCGGCCTGATCGAGCTGTACCAGACCGTGCTGGATCGCGGCAAGGACCTGAGCATCGATCTGACCCAGCCCGCCAGCACGTCGGGAGTGACCGCCGCGCTCCAGCTGGCCGCCAGCCGCATCGCGGGATTTTATACGCTTCTGGGCAACGAGGCGTACGCCGACTCTCTGGACCCCACCATCGGGTTCGACACCGAAAGCGGAGAGTACGGTTCCCTGGCGCCCACCATCTTTTCGTTCATGAACCAGATGCCCACGCTTCTGGACGAGGAGCTGGCCCTGCTTCGCGGGCTCGACGAAGAGGGCGCGCGCCCCGGCTACAACCGCCTGCTCTGGAACTTCACCAACGACCAGGGCGAGGTGGCCTACGCCCTTTCCTACGACATCTCCGACGTCACTCTCGACGGCTTCATCGACGAGGCCGACGCCCGCACGCTCTATCCGCAGGCCCACGGCGACGCCTGGGGGCACTACCTCACAGCCCTGAAGACCTACTACGATCTTCTGAAACACCCGGAGTTCAACTGGGAATCCCGTGCGGAAAGCTTTTCCATCGAGGGGGTGGTGGTGGAGGTGGACTACCTGGACGAGAGAAAATTCGCCGAAATCGCCGCCGCCAAGGCCAAGACCGGCGCGGAGATCGTCAATCTCACCTACCGGTCGAAATACGTGGAAGACCCCGACGGCCAGTGGCAAGGATATCGGGATACGAATTCCGACCGGGCCTGGGGCGTGGAGCAATGGGCGCAAAGAGCGTTCCAGGGCGCTTTTTTCGACTGGGTCGCGGCAAACGCCATGCTTCCGGCCGAGGACACGGAGCACGACGGCATGAAAAAGATCGACCGCGTCACCACGGTCGATATCCAGGATATCGCCGGACAAGCGCGATTCATAGAGAAGCAATTGTACGACGCCAACTCCGGGATCAACCCGCTGGGGCTGGCCACATCCGTGGTCCCGTTCGACATCAGCCCCGACCGCCTGGACCCCTACCAGACCCATTTCGCCACCCACTTCGAGCAGGTGTACGAACGGGCGGAAAAAGCCTTGGACAACGCGAGGACCGTTTTCGATTATGCCGGCGACTTGAGGGGCCGCATCCGGCAGGTCGCCTCCAGCACCGAGGAGTTCACCTTGCAGACCATGGAGCAGGATCGGGATTTCCGCAATCGCCTGATCGAGATCTTCGGCACGCCCTACACGGGGACCATCGGAACCGGCAAGACCTACCCTCCGGGCTACAAGGGACCCGATTACTACTATTACAACTACATCGACGTCAACGAGGTCAGCGAGGAGACCGTGTCCCCGCCCGACGCCTCCTTTACAGCCTTTTTCGCTCCCATGAATCGAACCATAAAGGACCCGGAAGGCGATCCCGTGGGCGACGGAGATCTTCCCGCGCTGTTCAGCCATTTCTTCGAACAGGATTTCCAGGAGGGCGATTTCACGGCCCTTCCGACGCAGGACACCCTGGAAATCGTCTATCCCGTGAGCACGGCAGCGGACTACAGTTTCCAGGCCCCCGCCGAATGGGGGCTGAGAAAATCGCCCGGAGAAATCCAGGAGGCATTGATCGAGATGGTCACCGCCGAGGCGGACTACCAGCTGGCTCTTTCCGATTACACCAGCTTGATGGGAGATATAGAGGGTGCTCTGGACCTTCTGGAGGTGACTTCGGAAATGCAGGCGGAAGAAATACGACTGGCGGAAGACAATTATTCCCATCAAAAATCTCTCGGCGCCGCGATTCTTTCCCTGAGAAACACCGCGAACCTGGCCAAAAATTATATCCAGGAGGACGAGGAATACGAAAAAATGACGATCTCGGGACTGCCCACGGTCAGCGGGCTTTCCAACGACGTCAGCTTTTCCGTTCGCGCGGCGGTGAAAACCCCGCACGTCATTTCCCGGACCATTCTCCGGCTCGGGGTGTTCGCGGCGGAGACCTCGGCCGACGGCATGGAACTGGACCGCGAACTGGCCGAGCTGAGACACGAAATGGACATCGACAAGACCGAGTACAAGTACGAAATCCAGCAGCAGCTCAAGGAAATCGAGAGCATGATGAGAAAAGAGACCGGGTTGCGACTGGAGGCCTTCAAACGACGCGAACGCGTTCGACAGATCGGGGAAAAATACCGTGCCGTGCTCGCCAAGGGACTGCGGCTTCTGGAGGAACGCAAGGCCTTCAACGCCAGGGTCGCGGCCAAGACCCAGGGAAACCGGTACCGGGACATGGCGTTTCGGACCAGTCTCGACGACGCCCTTTCCCTGTACCGCCAGATGTTCGATCTCGCCGCCAGGTATGTCTATCTTCTCGCCAAGGCCTACGATTACGAAACCAACCTAAGCCACGACGACCCGTCCTCTTCCATCCCGTTGATGACCAAATTGATTCGCCAGCGAACCCTGGGACAATTCAAGGACGGACAGGTCGTGATCGGGCAAGGTGGACTGGGGGAGATCATGGGGAGGCTGGATGCCAATTTCGAGCCTCTGAAGGGGAGAATGGGTCTGAACAATCCCCAAAGGGAAACCAACAGGTTTTCCCTCCGTTACGAGCTTTTCAGGATACCCCGCGACGAGGCTTACGACGAAACCTGGCGAAACTTGCTCGTGGACTCAACGCACGACGACCTTTGGGACGTTCCCGAATTCAGAAAGTTCTGCCGGCCGTTCGAGGCCGAGACCCAAGGCCCGCAGCCCGGACTGGTGCTGTCCTTTCCCAGCGTCATCGTCTCCGGCTACAACTTTTTCGACAATACCCTGGGTGGCGGGGACCATTCCTACGACTCCTCCAATTTCGCCACCAAGGTCCGTTCCGTCGGGGTCTGGTTCGACGGCTACGACAACTCTCTTCTGGCCGAAACCCCTAGGATATATGTCTTTCCCGCCGGCATGGACGTCATGTACGTGCCCGACAGCGAAGCGCTCGACACTCGCGAATGGAGCATCGTTGACCAGGTCCTGCCGGTCCCGATTCCCACCGACAGCTCGGACTTGGACAACGTGGACTACATCCCGAATCTCGACGGCCTCGCCGGCTCCATGAGCGAAATACGGCGTTTTTCCAGGATCCTGGCCTACCACGACGCGGGCTATTTCGACGACTCCCAGTTGAACTACGACAGCCGCGCCATCGGCCGCTCCGTGTGGAACACCCGCTGGATGATCGTCATTCCCGGCGCCACGTTCCACTACGACGCCGAATACGGCCTGGATACTTTCGTCGACACGGTAAAGGACATCAAGCTTTTCTTCGAGACATACGCGATTTCGGGCGCGTAGTAAAAGGCAATGCAAAAGGCCTGGACCTGTGCGGTTGGCGGCCTTTTTACAAGGCCTGTTTCTTGACCCGGCAGTCCCGTCAGGGACGGCAGGCAATAGCCCGGCAATTTATTGCCGGGATTGTCCCGCATGAATGTGCCAAGTCCCGTTAGGGACGACAGAAATAAGTGGTTCGGCAATGGGGTTTGCGCCGGATTTGCATGAAACAGGGAATGCTCCCCTTTGCGTCCGCGTTGCGAAAAGAATTCCCCGAATCAAGAGCCTATCCCCTTCCATACAAATGCAATCGATCCCGTCTTTCGGGCTTGGTTTTAGCTTCGTCCGGTTTTCATCCAACAGTTTCGATCATCGCCTGGATTCCGGGTCTAAAGCAAGCTCCGCCCGGAATGACGGTGTTGGTTGGCCGGCGTTATGACCAAGCCCCGTCTTTTTGTCGTCCTTGCAGGACCGTTATTGATTTTTAACCTTGCGCCAGGCGCATTGCGATCAGTCCAGATTAGAATCGCCGTGTCTTCGGTTAGATCTTGAAATGCGGCGTGTTTCATGCCATAAAAGAGGGAATGCCAACGCTGGTTGGTTTCGCTCATTGGTCTGCGAAATCCCGGATGCCGAAAGCCCTTCGCTCCTTTGAATGCCATTTCAAACCTGTCGATAGGCCCTCTTGGCGCGAGGTACTTGGAAATGGTTTTAAAATCCGATCTCTCTATTCAAAAAACTATCGAGGCTTGCCGAAAAAGCCTCACTGCGGCGTTTTTCCTTTTTTTCTTGAATTTATCTCACATCGGACCGTATGGGTCCGTTCCTGCGACCGTAGGCCGCGACATTTCGAAAAAGACGGATTCGATCCTTGAACCGTCCTTTTCTACCTGCAAAACTGTCGATAATCGGACAAATTTTCAAGTCCCCGCAATAAATCTACAGCAAGGAGAGTGTCATGAAACGACATGCCGCAACCATCGCCGTCGAAGGACGATTTTCAAACGATCCGGCAGTGATCGCCCCCCTTTTTTTTCCCGTCCTGATTCTGTTCTTCGTTTTATTTTGCGTCCCTGCGGTATCCCGGTCCGCTGAAACGGCGGGCCTGTGGTTCGGGCGGATCGAAATCACGCAGGTCAGCGAGGTGGGCCACCCGACGGACACGGTCACGCCGACCGACGTGGCGCACCCGTTCGATATGAGCATCCTTTTGCACGCCGAAGATTCAAACGACGATCTGGTCCCCGAAACCACGAGGCTGTTGAGGAAGGTCACGGTCATGGGAGAACGCTACACCGTGGACAACGGAGACGGGACCGTCGAAGAGCGGGTCCGCCGGGTCCTTCTGACCGACGACTCCCTTTTGGCCGGCTACGAGGGCGTGATACGGCGTGACGGCAAGATGGTGGGAATCCGCCTGGGAAGCGCCGGGTTCCAGTTCGATCCGGATTCGGACGCACTCGACCTGACGGGAACCATCGGGCTGGGCCAGGTCCTGGAGGGCGCCATCGTGCTCGACCCGGACCACCCCGTCAACCCGTTTCGTCACAAATACCACCCCGACCACAGGAGCGGCTACGAGATCGCGAGGACCTTCCGGCTCACGTTCGATCCGGCCGCGAACCCCGACGATCCCGAATCCGGCGTGGAGGCCTTCGAGGGAGACTACGAGGAAACCATCGAGGGTCTGCACAAAATCCCGATCAATATAAAAGGACGTTTTACCATCAACCGCGTCTCCTTGGTCCCCACGCTCAACGACCAGTGATATGGAAACTTGGACGCAAAAATACAAGGGGATTTCGCACTGTCGGTTTTTCGCACGACCGTCTTGGACAATCCGACGCGATAGGCCCTCGAGTATTTTCGCAACATACCGATCAACTTGAAAAACGTCTAAATATGGGCCGCGTCTCCCGACGCCCTTGCGTTTGGCCCCGACCAACGGGAACCTTGAAGAGGTGCAACATGAAAAAGATTCAGACAAATACGGAATTTGGCAGCTTTTCGAAACATTATCTGCGCTCGTTTCTATGCGTCGTGATTGCGGCAGTGCTTCTTGTTTTTCCCGCTGTCGGGGAGAGCGGCTATCCGCCGGGAAATTGCGTGGAATTCAGCTCCGCTGGCGCCGGTTTGCGCAAAAGTGGTATCGACGATTACGATGTTCTCAATGTAGATAAAAACCTGACGGTGGAAGCGTGGGTCAGGGCCGACTCGATTACCACGACGCCAAGCGAGATTTTTCGATTCGCATCGAATACCGACTGGGACTATGACGGCGGATACGTGCTTCATATCGAAGAAGAGGACGGCGAGGACATATTGGAATTCTTCTACAGAGATAACGACAGCGACAGCCTTAAAGTGTCCGCCCTATTTGAGTCCGGAGAGTGGCACCATGTTGCCGCGACGATGGACGGCAATGCCATAGATCTTTACATCGATGGCATTCATGCGGCCCACAAATCCGTAGACGAACTTATCGACGTTGGCGGCGGTGATCGTTACATGTACATCGGAAAGAATTTACGCGGGGCCATCGACGAGCTTAGAGTGTGGACTAGAACCCTTGCGGAATCCGAAATCGCCGAAAAAATGAACACTGTCTGCCGGGGAGACGAAGAGAATTTGGCGCTATATCTCAGGTTCGATGATCTCTTCACCGACGTACCAGGTGTTTTCTATTTTGAGGATTTTACAAGCAAACATTATCTGCAAAAGGACAACCTTCCCCTTTTTTATACAATCGACACTCATATTGACATCGTCGCATCGGACGCTCCGGTCTACCGTATTCCCACGGAGGGCTCCGGGAGCATGGAAGCGCCGGGAAACGCCCTCGAATTCGACGGAGTGGACGAATACGTCGATTGCGGCGACTTCGAAGCGCTCCAGGGGGACTTTTCGTACACGAAGGAAGCCTGGATCAGGCTTGACGACAATTCGGAAACCCAAGATATCGTTTCCGGCCTCGAAGACACTCACTCTTTCTGGGTCGGCGCCGACGGATACTTGAAAGCGTACAACGACAAAAGCACGGGCGACAGGCTGGAGGACACGGAAACACTCGATACCGGCGTGTGGTACCACGTCGCGGTCGCCTACGACGCGGCAACGGACACCGCGACGCTGTTCAAGAACGGCGATATCGTAGACACGGAAACAGGGTGGACGGCCCTGAATGGAAACCGCATATTTATCGGTTGCAACGACGGAGACGACTTTTTCAACGGCATGATCGACGAGGTGCGCATATGGTCGGTGGCACGCACCCAGGAGGAAATCCTGCAAAACAAAAACCGGGTGCTCGCCGGGGACGAAACCGGCTTGCTGGCATATTACAATTTCGACCACCCGGAAGGTTTCGGCCTGAAGAACTTCGCGTTCGGAAAGGATAACACCGGTCTGCTTTTTAAAATGGAGGACGAAGACTGGGTCGAATCCGGCGCGGATATATCCTCCGATCAGGCAACCGGATGGGTCTATTTCGACGAGGAAGGCCGGATCTTGGAAGACCCGACCGAAACCGACATTCTTCAAAACGCCGTCAGAAGGTTCCACATGACCGCAGGCGTCAACGAATACGCCCTGATCATCGACATGGACCATTCCGACGGCAAGGGCGACGGCGCCAGCGACACCTTCGCCAATCCCGATCCTGCCCTCGGAAAAGCCTGGATATCCGAAGGCGAAACCGTATCGTGCAGCGTAAACGGCATCGTTCTGGAGACCAACAACATCAACCTCAGGTACGTGGTCAGCGGTTACTACGCCACCGGCCCGCCCAACACCTCGGGCTCGTCCGATCCCCATTTCTACGGCATAACCCTCGATGATCTGAACGACGACGACCTGCTGGCGGTTCCGGACTTCGCCATGGATGCCTGGGCCAAGATCGAGTACAAGTGGAAATCCCAGTACAGAATTTCCGTAAGCACGCTTCCCGCGGAAAGCGTATCCCACCTTCCTCTGACCGAGGTGACCGACGCAAGCGGCCAGGACCCCATCAACGGTTCCGGCGTCCAATGGTACAACAAGGGTACCGTGTTGAAGTTTTCCTCCACCGACGGATGTCTGGATCTGGCGGGATACAAGATCATCGAGGAAAACGCGGTGGACGTTACGCCGGGTACGGAATTCACCAAGACCGTGGACCAGAACTACACTGTGGTCTGGGAATACGAAACTCCGTCGTACGAGGAAACCGTCACGGTGGGAAGTCCCGTGGCATTTCTTTCTGTCCCTGTGGAATATCGCGACAAGTTGCTGGCCAAGCCTTCGGTCGTCAAGAATGTCAACGATCCCAACGAAGACCCGGAATATCTTTACGTGTGGAACGCGGCGGAGAGCAAACTGTTTCCCACCGTGGGCGACAGGGAACTGCAACTGGAATATCCCATGGGACAGGGCGATTGTTTCGACAAAATGGTGGTGCGGGTGGCGGTTTCCTGGCCGGAGTCGTCCCATTACGTTTTTACGGCGGGTACCGATCCGGTGTCCCTCGACCCTTTCGCAGACGACAGCATCCGTTATATGGACATCAAATATGCGACCGACGATGCCGCAGTCTCCTCCGAAAAACAGTTCTCCGCCGACCGGAGCGGACGCGCGAGCCTGTACTTTTCCGCTTCCCATATTCCCGACCCGGCGATGCATGAAGTTTCCCTCTGGTTCGACGGCATCGACGACTATGTGGATTGCGGCGACATTCTCTCCGACTCCTACGCGATTCAAGCCTGGATCAGGCCGGAAAGCGGTTCGGGCCGTTTCGACATCGCGTCCGGATCCTCGCATCGGGCGTTCTATGTGGAAAACGGACAACTGCGCGCGGCCCACAAGGACGAATCCGGGACATGGAGCGTGGCGTATGGACCGTCGTTGTCGGTCGGCCAGTGGCAGCAAGTGGCGGTCAGCTACAACCATATCGCCGGAACGTTGCAACTATACAGAAACGGTTCGCCCGGCGGCAGTGCCACTGTCGATCCTCCGGGCGGAGACGATTCGGTTTTTATCGGAGCGCTGAACAAGAGTGTGAACCATTTCGCCGGCCAGATCGACGAAGTCGCATTCTGGAATACGGACCGGAACCCGGTGTACCCCGGCCCCATTTCCCCGTACATAGCCAACCTGGTCGCCTATTACAAAATGGACCGGGCGGGGGAAAGCTACCTCCACGACAGCGGCCAGCGCGGCTATCACGCGACCATGCAGAACATGGCGCCGCATCTGGACACGGTCCACCTTTTGTTCCGAAACGCCGACGGCAATTACGTGGATCTTCCTCCGCTGTATTCTTCGGGCGATTTGACCGTGGAGGGTTGGGTCCTCGTCGAAAACCATATCGCAAACGGCGTTTTCCTGGATTTCAGGGACGGCGGCAACAACAACCCGGTGTATCTGTGGCTTTCCGACGGTACTTCGGGCAGGCCGAGATTCGGAGCGTCGTCGAGCATAACCAGTTCGGAGTCCATCCCCCTGAACGTCTGGACCCACGTGGCGGCGACGCTTCAGGGCGGCTCCGCGCGCGTATATATAAATGGAGTCGAGACCGCTTCGGGCTCCATCGGTGCGCCCGCCAACACGACGCGAAGCAACAGCTACATGGGCGGAAAGCCTTCCGGAAACACGAGCGACGCGCTTTTCCAGGAGGTTCGCATTTGGAGCACGGCGCGGTCGCAAGAGAATATCGTGGCCTCGATGAACGCCTCCCTTTCGGGCGTCGAGGGCGACCTTCTGGCATTGTACCGGACGGCGGCCGAAAATCGCGGATCCACGTTCTTCGATTCCAGCGACAACGGCCGGGACGCCGATCTGGTCGATTGGCGATATCCGTCGTCCTGGGTCGTGGATACTGCGGCGACGGCGGCCCCCGCCGTAGGCGACGAGGGGACGGAATCGACTGTCGTCAGGGCCGTGCGAATGAAATCTTTGGCCGAAAGCCAGGCAGGCGGGGAGCGGGAGGCGGTCATCGGCCGCGAATTGGCCAGCATATTGCACGATCCGGATGCGACGCCTCCGCAAATCTTTTATCCCAGATCCCGATACAACACCTCCATCTACCAGAGCAGCGGCCAGATTTTTCCGGTAAACCGCCAGTTCACCCCGAACGACGAAGAAGACGACCTTCTGATTATCTGGAGACGGACCCGCGACGGCATCTCCTGGCCGGAAAACTCCGTGAAATATTCCTGTGT
The DNA here is from genome assembly GCA_963674505.2 of Desulfobacterales bacterium. Taxonomy (GTDB): domain Bacteria; phylum Desulfobacterota; class Desulfobacteria; order Desulfobacterales; family SKZT01. The sequence continues at coordinate 632,014 of CAXXIG010000001.1, read as the reverse complement.
CTGGCCTGCGGATTCCAAGCGGATCGTGATCGCCAGCCGGTACGGCTCCGAATCCAAAACGACCGGCGGGACCGATCCAAAGTATCCCGACGGAGAAGGGACTTTTAAAAACTGGTTCGATCCCGCCAGATATTCCCAACTGTCGGTCTACTATCAGAACGATCCGTCGCTGCCCGGCTACAATCCCAACGAAGAGCACGCGCTGGTCGCGCCCTCCTTCCGCTACTCGTCGGCAACCCCCCGGCCCAAGGCGGCATTCGCGCTGAGAAACGATCTCAACGTCACGGCGCAGGACGAAACCCACACCTCCGAGCCCCGCGTGCTGGTGCAGTACTTCGACGAAATGCTGGGAAATTACGGCATGGAAGTCTTTACGATCGACACCGAGGACATTGACCTCGGATACGAATTCAAGTACCCCATGGAGGCTGGCGAAATTCTGGTGGCCCCGTATCCGGTCAACGAGGTGATCGGAGCGGTCCAGATCTCCGAGCAGATCGGCATCAACGGCAATCCGCTGAAGCGCTGCTACTGGGAAGACCACAAGGGGCAGGCATGGGCGGTTTCCGGAGACGCCTGGTTCAAGGCGGCGTTCTGGTATCCCCTGGCGCCGAGTTTCTGGTACGACCGCGACGCGGACGGCGACGGCTACGTCGAAACCGTCGGCCAGGTCGTGCCGTGGCTCTGGAACGGGACCGACAAAAAAACGTTCGCGCAACTCGACGGCCTCGGCTGGAAGGGGCTTCCGACGAAATACGCCAACGACGACACCGAAACGCCTGCGCCCGTTTATCCCATGCCCAAGGAAATCCGCTACGACACTACATGGCCCGCAGAGACGCCCGTGCTCAAAGCAGGCGAGACCCTGACCTTCTCGGGCGGCGAATACAGGGCCGACAACCCGGACAACGACGGGCTTCCCATGGTTTTGGCCTGGGCCGCTGGCCAGGTCGTGTTCGACGACCTGAACCCGAGCATGGATGAGATCGGCATTTTTACGCAGTACCTCGTACGCCTGGCGCAAGTGCTGGAAAAGAGGACCGTCCCCCTGGACGCTCTTCCCGCAGACATGGACCCGGCCACCGGCAGGGTCAAGTATGTCGATGGCATGTACTGGTTCGCCGACCTGCACGCGGGTCTGCAAACCCGAATCTTCTACGACCCGCTGCTCAAGGAGTTGGGCATGCAGGGGTTCGTCAACGACAAGACATTGGGCGACAGCACCTTGACGGCATCTCCGCCGTCCATCTACGTCTTGCAGCCCAACATCATGACCGCGACGGAACGGGACACCATCATGAACCTGGAGGGCGCCGACACGGCATTCCAGACGGCGGCGGACGAGCTGTACAACTTGACCCGGAACCCCCAGGAGTTTTCGGGACTGGACTACACGGTCGGTCTGGAGTTCTACGTCAACCAAAACGGCCAAGTGTTCGAGGACTTCGCATCGCCGATCAGGGCGCTGGGGCCGGGCCTCGCGGTGATGCCCAACGACGACCTGTTCGACCCGAACGACCCTACCTTCAGCGCTTTCACCGAAGGCTACGTCACCCTGGCGGAGAACAACCATCCGGACATGGAATCCCTTCCCGTCGCACTGCATATCGTGAAAGTGGTCAAGGACAAGTACCGGGGGGCCATCAAGCGGGTGCTTCCCGACAACGCTTTCGACGAGAAGATCACCCTGCGCCACACGGCGGATTTCGGGGCCAACCCGGAAAACCTCGTGTTCGAGTGGTGGTATCGGGAGGACGACGACACCGTGCAGCCGCCGCCGGACGTCCTGCCGGACGCCTGGGCGGTCTTTCCCGACCCCAGCGGCAACAACGGCCTGGGAGCGGTGGAGATCGCCATGGCAGGGGCCGGCAAGGACCTGCTGGTGGACAACTTCTTTTTCACCCGGTATCGCCACAAGGATTGTTCCGCAGGCGATCCGACCTGCTGGTCCGACTGGGCGGGCGCGGCCAATTCCCGTCCGCCGGGACCCGGTGAAGATCCCGCCGATACCTACCAGGCCCAGCTGGCCGAGGGATGGATCAAGCGGGTCACGATGGCGATCAACCCGTTCGAAGCCAGAATCAGCGACTTCTACAGCTCGGACAGCCCCGCCACCTACACCAGCATGATCCAGCAGGCCGGGCCCAGGTACGAGGGCGCGGTGGCCTTCAACCCGGATAAGGACGTGATCGAAAACGTGGGCCTGATCGAACTGTACCAGACCGTGCTGGATCGCGGCAAGGACCTGAGCATCGATCTGACCCAGCCCGCCAGCACGTCGGGCGTCACCGCCGCGCTCCAGCTGGCCGCAAGCCGCATCGCGGGCTTCTACGCCCTGCTGGGCAACGAGGCCTACACCGATTCCCTGGACCCCACCATCGGGTTCGACACGGAAAGCGGCGAGTACGGCTCTCTGGCGCCGACCATATTTTCGTTCATGAACCAGATGCCCACGCTTCTCCAGGAGGAGCTGGCCCTGCTGCGCGGACTTGACGAGGAAGGCGCTCGCCCCGGCTACAACCGCCTGCTCTGGAACTTCACCAACGGCGAGGGAGAAGTGGCATACGCGCTTTCCTACAACATCTCCGACGTCACCCTGGACGGCTTCATCGACGAGGCCGACGGCCGCACGCTGTACCCGCAGGCCCACGGCGACGCCTGGGGACATTATCTCACGGCCTTGCAAACGTATTACGATTTGCTCAAGCATCCGGAATTCAACTGGGAATCCCGTGCGGAAAGCTTTTCCATCGAGGGCGTCGTGATCGAAGTGGACTACCTGGACGAAAGAAAATTCGCCGAGATCGCCGCCGCCAAGGCCAAGACCGGCGCGGAGATCGTCAATCTCACCTACCGGTCCAAATACACCGAGGACCCCGACGGCCAGTGGCAGGGCTATCGCGACGCGGATTCCGACCGGGCCTGGGGCGTGGAGGAATGGGCGCAAAGAGCGTTCCAGGGCGCTTTCTTCGACTGGGTCGCGGCCAACGCCATGCTTCCCGCCGAGGACACGGAACACGACGGCATGAAAAAGATCGACCGGGTTACCGTGGTGGACATCCAGGAAATCGCGGGCCAGGCCAGAAACATCGAGAACCAATACAACGACTCCAATTCCGGGCTCAACCCTCTGGGGCTTGCGTCATCCGCAGTTCCCTTCGACATCAACCCCGCCCGCCTCGATCCGTCGCTGTTCACTTTCGCCACCCATTTCGAACAAGTGTACGAGCGCGCGGAGGAGGCCATGGAAAACGCCAGGGCCATTTTCGACCACGCGAGCGACCTGAAAAACCGGATCCGGCAAGTGGCCGCATCCACCGAAGAGTTCAAGACCCAGACCATCGAGCAGGATCGCGACTATAGAAACCGGCTAATCGCCATTTTCGGCACGCCCTACGAAGGGACCATCGGGACCGGAAAGACCTATCCGCCGGGCTACAAGGGACCCGACTACTTCTACTACAACTACATCGACGTCAACGAGGTGAGCGAAGAGACCGTCCCGGAACCTTCCGAAAAGTTCGATGCCTATTTCGCCCCTATCAACAGAAGCATCAAGGATCCCGAAGACGGAGACAACGTCGGCGAGGACGGCTTGCCGGCCGTTTTCAGCCATTTCTTCGAAAGCGACCTGGAAGAAGGCGTCTTCACCGCGCTTCCCAGCCCGGAAACGCTGACGATTTCCTACCCGGTCAGCGCGGCGTCCGACTACAGCTTCCAGGCCCCGGCGGACTGGAAACTGCGCAGGTCCCCCGGGGAAATCCAGGAAGCGCTGATCGAAATGGTCAAGGCCGAAGCGGACTTCAACCTCACTCTATTTCGCTACGAAGGTCTTCTCGGGGACATCGACGCCTGGATCAGGATGCTCGAAGCCACGGCCGACATCGATGCCGAGCAGATTAAAATCGAGGACGAAGCTTTAGACTATCAAACCAGTCTTGGCGCCTCGATTGTTTCCTTGAGAAATGTCGCGAATATGGCCAAAAACTACATACAGGAGGACGAGGAATACGAAAAAATGACAATCTCGGGACTCCCTACGGTAAGCGGTCTTTCCAACGATATCAGCTTTTCCGTTCGCACGGCGGTGAAGACCCCGCACATCATTTCCAGAAACATTCTTCGCGTCGGGGTATTCGCGGCGGAGACTTCGGCCGACGGCATGGAGCTGGAACGGGAACTTTCGGCAATGCAAACCGAAATAGACATAGACAAGCAGGAGTTCAAAAAAGAGATTCAGCAATGGCTCCATGAAATCGAGGACCTTTTCCGAGAGGAAATGGGACTGCGCCTGGATATTTTCAAGGCCCGGGAACACTTGAGGCTCATGAGCGAAAAGTACAGGGCGGTACTAGCCAAGGGACTCAGGCTCCTGGAGGAAAGAAAGGCGTTCAACGCCCGCGTGGCCGCCAAGACCCAGGGAAATCGATATCGAGACATGGCCTTTCGCGTCAGCCTGAACGACGCTCTGTCCATGTACCGGCAGGCTTTCGACCTGGCGGCCCGCTACGTCTACCTGTCCGCCAAGGCCTACGACTACGAAACAAACCTGAGCCACGAAGACCCGGCCTCCGCCTTGCCATTGATGTCCAAGATCATGCGACAGCGAACCCTGGGTCAATTCGAGGACGGTGAAATCGTGATCGGCCAGGGGGGACTGGGAGACGTCATGGGCCGCCTGAAGGCCAATTTCGCTTCTCTGAAAAGCCAGATGGGCCTGAACAATCCGCAAGAAGAAACCGGCAGGTTCTCCCTTCGCTACGAGCTTTTCCGAATCCGCGACGACCAACAGTTCGACGAGGACTGGCGGGGGGAATTGCAGGAACATCGGGTGGCAGACCTGTGGGACGTGCCCGAGTTCAGAAGCTTCTGCAGACCCTTCGCTGCCGAAAGCACGGGGCCCCAGCCGGGAATCGTCCTCGAATTCCAGAGCAATATCGTTTCCGGATTCAACTTTTTCGGTTGGCAGCTGGGAGGAGGGGATCACGCCTACGACTCTTCCAATTACGCCACCAAGGTCCGTTCCGTGGGCATGTGGTTCGACGGCTACGACAATTCCCTGCTCTCCGAGACCCCCAGGGTCTACGTGTTCCCCGCCGGCATGGATGTCATGTACGTGCCCGACAGCGAAGAGTTCGACTGCCGCGAATGGAGCGTCGTGGACCAAATGCTGCCGGTCCCGATCCCGGCCGACGGCGACGACATCATCGATCCGGATTTCATCCCGAGTCTCGACAGCCTGGACGGTACCATGACCCAAATCCGGCGTTTTTCCAGAATCCTGGCCTACCACGACGCGGGATATTACGACGAAGCACAGATGAATTACAGCAGCCGAGCCATCGGCCGCTCCGTCTGGAACACCCGCTGGCTGATCGTCATCCCCGGCGCCTCGTTCCACTACGACGCCGAATACGGCCTGGATACCTTCGTCGATACGGTAAAGGACATCAAGCTTTTCTTCCAGACATACGCGATTTCGGGCGCGTAGCAAAAGGCAAGGTAAAAAGGCCTTTGACTGGCCTTGCGGCAAATGCGTTCCCGCTCACCACGCGGGAACGCCCCTTTGCAGCTTCCGCAAAACCCGACGAAAAATCGGTCTTGGAGAAAGACCTCTCGTTTTTTCATCACCTTATCCGCCGAGCCTATCCTCACAGGTCGAATGATTTCCGGTCTTCCTGTTCGACGTCATGGACAATGCTTTCGGTTATGAGGACGACAGGATGCAGTCTTCTTCATATTTAAGCAATTTCATCAGGGTCGATTCCCATGGACCTGAGTTTGGCCGCGAGTTTTTCCGCGCGTTCCTGTTCCTTTTCCGCGCGTTCTCGCTCCTTTTCCGCCCGTTTCTGCTCCCGCCCTGTGTTCTCGGCGCCGGTGGGGATCAACGTTCCATCGGTATCGACCCAGCGCAGCCATACCGCATGGAGTCCGTCATATGCGCCTTCCCAAAGGGTTACGCCGAGCCCCGCTTTTTGCAGCTGGTTGTCCAGTTTGGGAATATAGTCTCCGGGCGACAGTTCGAAAACGCGCAACGCATCTTTTTGAACCTGTTTCAAGGGATCGAAGACGACATAATACCAAACTCCGATTTTCGAATATATGGCGGATTTCTTATCTGTTTCGCCGCCTTCGGTATTGGAAACGATCTCCACCACGACCTCCGGCGGTTTTCCATACTCCCACAAAAAATAGGAGCGATTTTTTTCTCCCAAACGTCTCGGGGAAATTGAACGTCCAGGCTTAGGAACATATCCGGTACCACCGGCGGGATATTGATCCCGTAGAACACCCCCACATTGGCCAGGGCGATGAACGGTTTGCCGGGTTTCCAAAAGCTATTTAACGGCTCCGTCAGCAAATGTTGCTGTTTTGCCGAAAAAATATTGTCCATTGGTTCGTCATCCTCCGTAACGATATGGCTGATATCGGGTTCGGGGATATCAGAGGTGCCGGGTTCGATTACTTCTTCGCCCATAATAGTCCTCCCATGAATCCGTTTGCGGCGCGGACCGTGCCCGCGAACATTGACACGACACAATATGTTGTTAGCAACATAATGGCCTAAAGTCAATCGGAGCGCAAAGGCCCGTGTTTTTAAATGGTGCTTGACCGCCGCGATGTCGGGATACTGTTTTTTAGAAATTGATTTTGCCGGTGAAAACCTCCATAATGGGTTCAAGCTTCATTCTAATAACCCGGAGGTGTTCGATGCAGATGACAAAACCGCAAACAATTTCCGCAGAGGAATATTTCGAATTGGAACGAACGTCGGAAACGAAGCACGAGTATCTTCATGGCGAAGTTTTTGCCATGACAGGAGCATCCGTTCGGCACAACCTAATTGTATCGCATGTAATAGGCGCTTTGGACAGGGCGCTTGGAGAAACCGATTGCGAAATATTTCCAAGCGATATCAAGGTGGAACTCGAATTCGACAAACATTACGTCTATCCGGATGTCAGCGTGGTATGCGAGCAAATCGAAACGGCAAAGAGGAGAAACGACGCCATCACGAATCCGAAAATCGTTTTCGAGGTCTTGTCCGAATCTACGAAGGACTATGACAGGGGGACCAAATTCGCGGCGTACCGAAAACTTCCATCATTGACCGATTTCATCGTAATAGACCAGTATTCCGTATTGGTGGAGCATCATCGCAAACAGGGACCCGGACGGTGGGTTATGCATGAATATGAAAGCCTCCAAGATTCGTTGCTTTTTGAAGATCTCCAGGTTTCCGTATCCCTGGAAAAAATTTACCGCAATTTGAAATTCTCCTGATTATAACCGGCGGACAACACGCCGGAGGTCCATTGTTGGTCATCGAAAACCGACCTGTACATCGTTTGTTCCTTTGCGGAATTCGCCTTTAATGAGTGGCTTTCCGGCGAGTTCTCTTCCACCATAGTCCGGTATTTGGAATGGTAGATTTCGGCCAGGGTCAAAAACATGGTCGCTATCAAGGGACCGTACACGATTCCCAGAGGTCCGAACAATTTCAAGCCTCCGACAATGGATAGGAAAACCAGCAATGGATGGATTTTGAACCGGTCTCCCAGCAGTTTGGGTTTGACGACATTGTCGACGACCATGGAAACCGCCAGGGAAAACACCACGAAGAAAACGCCGTCTCCCACGCGCCCCGTGAGCATGAGATATACGCCCACGGGAATGAAAACGGCGGGAATGCCGATCACGGGCAAAAATGCCGCAAGTCCCGATATGACCCCCCAAAGCAACGCCGTCTTGAACCCGAACAGGGAGAAAACCAAGACTCCCATGGTCCCCTGGATCAATCCGCTCGATCCGTTGATGACGAGGATGGCGAAAGCCATGTCTTTGAATTTTGCGATCAACCGCTCTTCCTGATCGTCGGGAAGCGGCGAGACGCCTTTGAAAAACGAAACCAGCCTGTCTCCGTCGATGAGCAGGAAAAACACGATGATGAGCATGATGAAGGCATCGATGAAAAACACGAAGACGTTGGAAGCCACCGAGCTGGCGTGACGATAGAGAAACAGCCCGGTCTGCTTGGCGAATTCGGACACTATTTTTTTGACCTGTTCCCCCGTCAGGCGGATATCGAAGGTGGAGAGAACCTGATTGGCTTTCGCGACCAGTTCGCTGTTTTCGACGATTGTCTGGATCTCTTTGTCGATCACGGCGCTTTTGGCCATTATGTAAAAATCGTAAGCTTCCTTGGATATGACGCTTACCAGAAACGCCAGAGGAATGAACAACAGGACGAAGAGCAGGCTGCATGTGGCCAGTGAGGAGATAGCGGGTCCGGCTTTGCTGTTGAACTTCACGTACAGGGGCCTGAAAACGCTGGATAGGACGGAGCCCAAAACAAGTACCGACAAAAAAGACGACAGCAGCCATACCAGCCCGGCGGTCGTCAGGATAAAAAGCGCCAGGAAAAAAAATTGGATGCCCTTGGATGGCGATTCGTCGATCATCTTTCGAAAAGCGGTTCCGATGTGTCTGCCAAATGTTTTGAGATGTTGTCGGTCCGCATGGTCGGCGATGAATTTCGCCCGCAATCTTTGATCGCATCGGATGCGAACCGGCGAAGTTGCGATCAGGGATTGAATTAAAAATCCTCTCTCAACGACGAGGCGGTCCAGAGGATCCGGACAGTAAGGGTGTTGTCGGCGGGGTGGACGATCCAGTACTCCATCACGCCCGACTTTTCGTATCGCCCCTTCTTCTCGCTCTTCTATTGCAGACCTGTCGAACAACAGAAAACGTAGATGCTGCAAGGCGGGCTTAGAAAGCTTCGGAGGCCAGCCATTCGGGCGATGTGAAGGGGGATGTTCCGAACGTACCGTAGCGAAGACGGCAATGCGATGGGCTTTGTTATGCACGCTCGCAACATAACGTCCCCTATTTTCGCAAATCCTCCACCGATGGCGCTCGTTCTCCGCCGGGGATCGACGGAATCAGCCATATGACCAACTCTTTGGCGACGCTCTTATCGACGAAACCGTGCCAAGAGACGAGGAAAAAACAAAATCAATGGAATCAGCGTTGGCGACGCGCGGAACCCACGCCGATTCCGAATACAGATTTTCTTCGAATTTCTGCAAACCATTTTCAATCCCCGAATACGGCGTCCAGATCGATTTCCAGCTCCGGCATGATATGAAGGCCGAGTCCGCCCTTGCCTTCGTAGATGGAGGGTACGCCGTATTTGCCGTCTTCGCCGAGTCGCCTGACGGTCAATATGCCGTCTGCGGGATGCAGGATCCAATACTCTTGCACACCGTGCTTTTCGTACAGCGCCGTTTTCTGAATTTGGTCTTTTGCCGCAGTGGAAGGGGAAATGATCTCGACAATGAAATCGGGCGCGCCTCTGCAACCCCGTTCGTCCAGCTTTGAAGTGTCGAACACCACGACGATATCCGGCTGAACCACGCTTTTCACATCCCGATCCGATTCGTCTTTTTCCGGTAGCCGCACATCGAAAGGAGCGGCGAAAACGTGGCAAGGCTTGTCTTGCAGAAAGTTCGCGATTTGGCGGGACAATTCCATGGATATTTGCTGATGCGTCTCAATGGTGCCGGACTCATATCGAAAGCTTGGCCATCGATCAATTCCCAACGCTCTTCTTCCGGCCAATCCATATAATCGCCATAGGTATATTTCCCCGTTTTACGATCAGGCAAATGCATTGTCGTATCTTCCACTAAAGCATGTTTAGAATTCCTTTACTTTATTCTTTTTTCCATGAACTTTCAAGCGTTCCGATTTCCAATTATCCCCCGTTGGAATCCAGAAAAAAGGCCAAAATCTCTTTTTCAACGAATTAGGGAGAATCCTCCTGCAAGAAATGACCGGCGTTTTCCACTCCTTTCACTCGATGATCAAATTTTTCAGCCGACCGGACCGAGGCTACCGTCATTCCGGGCGCAGCGCAGCGGAGACCCGGAATCCAGGCAGGTTCCTTATCCTGCCGGGCTGGCATATAAGGAACCTGGCGTCGCGAAACATCGCACTGTGCCTGAAGAGAATCGGCGACGATTGGATGGAGTTTTTCGGACACAGGCTCGTTCTTGTGGAAACATTCGTGGATCCGGAGTTTTTTTCGGGCACGGTCTACAAGGCGTCGAACTGGCTTCTCGTCGGTCCAACGCGAGGTTTCGCCAGGAAAAAGAACGGCAAAGGTGGATAGCGTGGCCCAGAAAATGAGAAAACTGAATAAAAACGCCAGATTGGTTTTGGATTATTTGAAAATGACAAAAAATTCTCAGGCCTCCCGCCAGTAGCATGCGAGTGGTTTAGAATAAATTACCCGTGCGATAACATTTGACACCGATCACACGTCGAGATACACTGTGTACAAAATCAACATTATGTACATTTGAGGTGTTCCAATGTTAAATAAAATCACTACGGCTGATGCCAGAAAAAAATTGTCAAACATACTAAACAGGGTTGCTTTCGGGAATGAGTCGTTTGTTTTAACCCGCCGCGGCGAACCCATTGCCGCTATAGTATCAATGGACGAACTAAGGCTCCTGCAAGAAATTGAAGATAAGATTGATATTGAGGATGCTTGGAAGGCAAAAAATGAACCTGGCACGGAAATCCCTTGGGAAGAGCTAAAAAAGGAACTTGAACTTTGAAATACGAAATTGTTTTTAAAGATTCTGCTGCCAAAACTCTCAAGAAAATACCGAAAACCGATGGAAAGCGAATAGCGGCAAAAATCGATTCTCTGAGCGAAAACCTCCCAAACCCGGATACGACAAAATTGAAGGGGGACAACCCTTTTCATAGAGTTCGTGTCGGGGACTATCGAATAATCTACGAAATACAAGAGGACGTCCTAATCGTTTTGGTTGTCAAGATTGGCCACCGAAAAGACATTTATCGAAATTTATCCCGATTGCTCTCTTGATAGCGTTATTGCGCCCATGCTCACCGGCCGTTAAGAAGGGGGGAACGTCAAATCGAAAAGGGAAAGGGTGAGGATTGTCGATGGATTGAAAAAGATAAAAAAGATAGGAACTTGCTTTTTGTCAACGAAACTACACCGTGCTTTTCAATTGTTTCCCGTCCGCCCGCGCCCGTCCTCCGCCGCAACATGTTGCGGCGGAGGACGGGCGCGGGCGGACGGGTGGCCGTCAAGTCGGAAAGAGAATGGAAAAGATTGTCGATGGATTGAAAATGGTTTGCGGAAATTCGGGGAAAGGCCGGAAAACATGGAAAACGTCCTGTTTCGCGCCGCAGTTCGGCGCCGATCCCGGATTTCGATTTTTTTCGGGGGTGCGAGAAGGGATTCAATCCCAATAATCGTATTGCGGGATTTGAGAGTCCGAATCGTCGTAGACGAGTTCTAAGGATATGCGAATCTTCTTCCAAAGGCGGGTCGTGGTTGCGGACATCCCACAGGTCGAGGTGCTCCAGGATCTTTCTGACGATCGGACCGGCCTCGAGAATCGATATAATCCGCATTTGATTTTGACAATTGGGACAGCAAAGAGGATCGACTTCGTAGATTTTTTGAATCAGCATCGCCCATCTGCGGCGGAACTGTTTCGACGTCAATTCTCCGGGCGCGATCGACGGTATCGCATCGTCGGTTTCCGCTTTTTTTCTCATTCCTCTCGACTTTTTTGAGTAGAAGACAAGATATCTAACTAATTGCTCGTATTTGTTGGGAATATGTACGGCGAGCCTTGCGAGCCAGTCGATGGCGTCGAAGGTTTGTTCGGTCTTTCCGTCCTTCGAACGATAAACGACTTTGGCGGCGCCGTCGGGCGATTTGTCGGCGGGGATGTAGCGCATGCGCTCCTGGGAGAAACTGGCTCGGACGATGTATTTGGCGAGGTTGCCGAGGGCGGCTTCGTCTTCGGGCCAAATTCTTGGGCCGATATGGACGCTAAATCCCGTGTGTCGCCAGGAAAGCATGTTTTCTATTATGGCGTCGTTGATTTTTCCCTCTTTTTTCAACATCTTCAGGACTTCGTATTGAAAGGCCTCTTCGAGGTCTTCGGCGTGGAAACCCGGAACGCCGACAAAAGAGTTGTCCGGGAGAAAGCAGCCGTCGGTGGCGATGGCGTGCAGGTGCGGATTTGGATTGAGAAAATCGCCGTACGTCTGTATGGCGATGCTCGCTCCGGGGACTGCGCCTTCAAGTGGTACCGGGGATTTCAAAAAGGCGCTCATGACATTCCACGCGCACTTGCTCAGTTTGCCGAGCAGGGAGCGGTCGTATATAAAATAGATCCGGAGGCGTTTGGGTATGCTGAAAACCCAGTGTCTGCGGGGGACTTTTTTCAGAACCTCTGTCAAAAGCCATTCGCCGTATTCGACGACCCGCTTCTGGTGGCACGAGGGGCAAAAATGGCGGCGTTTGCACGAAAACGGCAAAAGATATTCGTGGCCGCAATTGTCGCATCGAATCCGGGCGAAGCCGCATCGCAGGTCGCCGCATTCCAGATACCTTTAGATCACGTCCTTTATATAAGGTCGCCAGAATCCGTATCGGGAAGCGTACAGTCAGAGTATCATAAAAGAAGCTCTGAAACTCCTGCGCGCTTCCGTGCCTACTACCATCGCCATAACCTGGAATATCGATCCCGAATGCGGCCCTGTTCTGGCCGACATATGTGGAAGCGGATGCTGGAAAAGCTGGGATATCGGGTCACGGCCCGAACCTGCAGCTTGGAGGCCCTGCGGGATTTCTCCTCGGCCCCCGGCGATTACGACGTCATTATCACGGATCAGACGATGCCGAACATGACCGTGGAAGAACTTGCAGAAGAAGCAATGAAGCTGCGACAAGACATCCCCGTCATTCTCTGCACGGGATTCAGCGAAAAGGTAGATGCCGACAAGGCGGCGAAAAAAGGAATCCGCGCTCTTCTTTTCAAACCGATTTTGAAGTACAAGATGGCGACGACGATTCGGGACGTTCTCAGAAACGACGCGAAGCGGCAAACGAAAAGCGTCGGCTGAAATAGTCCACGTGGAGACTTGGAAAGCATTTGCCGCAGTTGCAATCCGGTGATAGGATGCAAATAGTGTAACTCAGTACCCCGCCGAGTTGCAAAATAGTGTAACGCTTGAAACGGGCTCTACCCCGCCTACCTCGCCGCACCCCGCCATACCCCGCCCCGGAAAAATAAACAATACACAGCCTACCCCGCGATTACCCCGCAGCCCTTAGGCCTTTACGAAAATTCCGGGATGGTCTACAACACCTGAGCCGATTGTCGGCGATATTTGGCAAGGGAACAGAGAAAGCCCGAAACGGCCATTTCGGGCTTTCAAGATGCGAACTTCTATGCGAACCGGAAGCTCTCGAGCGCGACCAGCCTATCGGATTTTCCGGTTGCAATCAACAGGATTTTCTTGAAACTGATTTTCGTCGCATGCCGGTGGTGCGGAGCCGGATTCCACGTATGCCGTCGCTGCTGGCGCGGACAGGTCTGTTGCGGAGAGCATTGCCGCAGAGCCGGGTATCTCCAGGCCCATCGCCGGCGTCAGCGACGGTACCGCCAGACCGAAAAGGGAAAGAAGACGCATTGTCTCTCCGAAAATCGTCGCCGCCACCCCGAACTGTTCCCCGATTCGAAAAACATGGATGACGGTACTTCCAAATCCCCTTCGAACAAGGGTATAGAGACGACGCGGCAGGCGAGCGCGTCGGATTTTCCGCCCCGTTTTCCCGCCCGCTGCCATTTTTGCGGTCGATCCGGAGAAATCGTGGATCGATTTCCGAGGCGAATTTGAAAAAAACATCTTCGCCGATTGAAAAACGACGAAAAATTCGGGAGAAACGAGATGAAAAGACGATTCACAGGCAACGAATTGTTCAAGCTGCGCAACTCGATACCGATCGACAGGCTGATAGAGGACAATCTGAAGATCGCGTCGAAAATCAGCGAGGGATGGTTCAGATTCCTCTGTCCGATCTGCGGCGAGTTCGACACCGCGGTCAATCCCAGGACCAATCTGGCCAGATGCTTTCGCTGCGAGAAAAACTTCAATACCATCGACCTGGTCATGGCGGTCGAGGGCCTGGACTTCGTAGACACCGTCGGACACCTGCAAGCTCTTCTGCCGGGACCGGAGCGCGAACTTTCGGACCGTCTCGGGCGGACGAACGCGGCAATCCGACGGCCGATACGATGAGCGGAGACAGGCTGCGCCTTCTGGAAAAGGCGATCGATCGAAGCCGCCGTCGTTTTTGGGAGACCGGGGCGGCTCTGAGGAAGATCCGCGACGAAAAGCTATACAGGGTCGCGCTGTTCGACAGCTTCGAGTCCTACGTCAGGCATCGCTGGGAAATGGGAAAATCCCAGGCGTACCGGCTGATCGAGGCGAGCAGGGTGGTGGAGAATCTTTCCCCGATTGGGGACGAGCTGCCGGCAAACGAAGCCCAGGCGCGCGTGCTGGCGCGACTGCAGCCCGCCGAGCAGAAAAGGGTCTGGCGGGAATTTCTGGAATCCGGGGCCGAACAGACCGCCTCGAACATAAGAAGGTTCGTCCGCGCGCCCGGGAAGAAGGCGGAAGGCCCGCGAGAGGACCTGACCGGCGTGATCGGCGCCGACTACAAGAAGGCAGCCCTGAAACTGATGGAGCAGATCGACCTGGCGAAAAACGACGGATGGCGCACCACATCCAGACAGGCCGCGTTGCTCTGGAACCGGTCGATGAGGGACAAGATACTTTCGAAGATACAACGCTGAGGAGACGCCGATGGAAAAAGACATCCCGCCGGAAATAGCAGGCCTCTCCCTGGACGACCGGTTCCGGCTTCTGCTGCACAAGAAAATCATGCACAAGGAGGGGTCGGCGAAAAGACGCCTGAAGAAGTACTACAAGGACCAGTACGCGAAGACGGGAGTCATACCGAAGCCGCTTCTGCTTGCGGCAAAGGGAGTCTTCGAGGGAAGAAGATGCAGCGGACGCGCCCCGGCGCTCGACGAGGAAGTCAAAAGGCGCTTTGCGGAAATGGCGGAAGCATCCGCCGACATGTCCGACGAGCGCTTCATGTTCGCAGGCAGAAAGGCCAGGACGATCAAGAACTACCGCTGTTGGCTGGAAGAGGAGTTCGGGCGGACGATTTCGCTTCACGCCCTCGGGCGATTCGCCAGGCGAAGCGGGTTGAGGAGGCATCTGGAAAAGCCGGATTTCGGAGAGGAGCAAACGGTCCGGCACTCCTTCAAATCCGAGCCGGTGTTCGGCCTTTTGCAAATGGACGGATGCGCCGCGGAATACATCAGGATACGGGATTCGGCGGGCCGCTGGGAAAAGCCGGACCTCATCGAGATCTACGACACTCGTTCGCGCTACATGTTCGCCATGGACGCCTTCTTCGGCGAAAGCAGCGCAAACGCCCTTTGCCTGTTTTCCGATTTTCTTCGGCGCGTCGAATTTCCCCGGCGCACCGTCCGGTTCAGGCCCGACGGGGCCGGGGGCTTTAAAAACCTCAAAAGAGTCATCAGGGAGTTGAACCTGAGGTATTCCACGCCCGGAGGCTTCTTCATGAAGCCGGACTTCGCTCGTCCGGCCAGGCCGAAGGACAAGGCGCACCTGGAATCGCAGCACCGGGCCCTTCACAACTTCGAAGCGCGCGTGCTCAAGCGCTACGAGGACAGGATAGTAAAGTACGCGCCCGGCTTTTCGTTCAAGCGGGGAAGAAAGGAAGCCGTCGCCGCGACCTGCGTCGATATCGACATCGAACAACTCGGAAGCGACGGTTTCTTCGAAGTCTATCGAACGGAACGCAACCGCGAACCGCGCCGATTTTCGGAGGAGGGAAAGACGGTTTCATGGGTCCCCGAGGAAATGCTCCGGGAATATCTCGAAAGCGCCGACACTTTCCTCTTCGATCCGAAAACTGTCGAAGACCTCGCCAAGTACGGATACAGGACGGTCTCCGCAACGGTTTCGAAGAAAAGGACTCTCGTCCACGACAAGCGCGAATACTACGTGGCCTCCGGCGCGGAAAACTTCGGCACGGCCAGAAGCACCCCGGTTTCGATCTCCTGCTCGGAAAGCGGCAAGCTCATCATCTTCGAGCGCGGGGAAGATGGTGTCTTTCTTGGAGAAGCGCTTCCCCGCAAGCCGTTTTCAAAGCCCGCCGAACCGGCCCCCGGGGAAAACGAGGCGGAAAGGATCGCGCGCCTGCCGCAATCCAAAGGCATGGCGGTCGATATGAAGGAAATAGTCGAACGGCGCGAAAAAGGACTCACGCTGGAGCTGGCGACGCGCGTCCACGAAGCCAACAGGAGGCGATACGAGAGGTACGAGGCCAAGATCCGGCTGCCGCGGGAAGTCAAGGCCAAGGCGCTCTTCGACGCCTTTCTCCTGGACTGCGACCGCCGTCTGGAAAAAAACGACGTCGCCCCTTACGCGGCGTTCGAGGAAAGGACCCGGTGAAATGAAAAGAAAGGAAGACTTCATCAGCGACAAGCGCCGAATATCGTATCTCGGCGCGGTCTACAACAGAATCTACAGGGGAGGCAGCGTTCTGATAGAAGGCGGCTACGGCGTCGGAAAGAGCAGGTTCCTGCAACTGATAGCGCCCAAAAGACTTCGCGGCGTCCGGGTCGAATCGCTTTTCGGCGTCCACGAGATCATGGCTTCGATTCTGCGCGAGCTGGACTACGAGACGAAAGCCCACTACAGGCGCACGCCCGAATATCTCAAGACGATATGCGGCCTGTCGGACTGCTTCCTGGTCATGGACGAGGCCAACGACCTGGATCGTCGCGTCTGGCCCTACTTCAAGAGAATCATGGACGCGGGGGTCCCCGTCGTTATGGCCGGGCTTCCCAGAGTGAGGACCTTTTTGAAAAGCGAACACCCCGACATCCTCAGCAGGCTCAAGACGCTGGTTCTCTATCCGATCGTCGTCGAGGACTTCATCGAGCAATACAAGGACATCGAGGCGGAGGCGGTCGAACAGATCTACGTAGCCGCAGGCGGAGACATGCGCAAGTTCAAGGAGATCTGCACGGATTGCAGGGACAGGGCCGGGGAACTCAAGTACAGCTTCGTTGACGTCAACCTCGCCCTGGAGTTCATCGCAGGGCTGCCTCAGCCGTAACCCTCCGGCGTCCGAACTCTCCTCGATACGCAAAAGCCGTCCTTCCGGGACGGCTTTTTTTATTCCCCGAAAAAGCGACTCTGAAAAGAGCCCGGGACGTTTTTCGCGAAACGTCCCGTCGAAAAAGCGCCGTTATGGCGAATTCGCCCGGGCGTTACATTATTTTGCCACTTCCCAAATATGCGACTTCGATTATAACCTGCAGATATTATTGTGGATTTCGGAATACACGTTTGAGTTTTTTATGAAAAACAGCGTTACAGTATTCGCATCCTATCATCCGGAACCTCGAAATTGCCGTCAAGAACACTCAAATTGTGTTGACAAAAAGCGAAAAAACGATATAGATTCTCTTTGGTTTTTTATCCAAATTTTCATATGGGGGACGAAAATTGCTCAAAATACGAACCGAACAGCTCGACGCGTTTCTCGCGGATGAGTCCTGGTTTGTCCGTTGGTATGTCGAAGAGTTCATACCGGACCACCTGCCGGGATTCCACGAGACTTTCGACGACCGGGAATTGAGAGAGATGACGGCCCTTGCACGGCGAACTGCTATCGAAAAAGGATTCGGAGATCCGCCCAGCCAAGTGCATTTTGTCACATTGATGTTCAAGATCGGACCAACCTTTTTTAAGTTTCCAGGATTCAAGGAGATTACGGAAGCCCCGGATTTACCCGGCCCCGAGCGAATCCGTCGCTACTATGAAGATGTGACAAGCGAACAAGCGGCAGAGGCCATTTTAGGGGCAGAGGACCGTTGCTGGTCTCCGGACCTTCTCGGGAGAGACGACAGGTGAGTTCTCGTCTTGACAAAACTTCAAGCGACAAAATTGCCGCAGCCGAAGAAGAACTATCTCAGCTTCAATCCAAATACGCCGAAATTGCTGCTGACGTGGCCTTGGCGGGTGCAAGCATGCTGCCTCCGCCTGCGGGGACGATCGCCGATGCCGTCAGCCTGGGCAAGTCCGTGCTCACCGGAGACTGGGGAGGCGCGCTGCTGGACCTTGTGGGCTTTGTCCCCCTGTTCGGTGACGCAGCCAAAGCGGCAGGCAAAGGAACCAAGCTGGTCAAGACAGCCGATGCCCTGAAAACCGCCATCAAGGCCTTGAAAAGCAAAGTCGCCCGTCTCAAGGACGGTTTGCTCGCAGCCCGCAAAGCCGAGGCTGCCAAGTATTGGGATGAAATCGCCGAGGCAGGTCGGAAACAGTACGACGATGCGATCGCCAACTGCAAAACCCAAGCGTGCCGGGAGAAAGTCCCGATCACTTTAAAAGGAGATCAATATGCTCTGACTCCCTCGGCGGGCAAGGGCAAGGGCGATTGGGTCGGCGGGACCCGCGGCGACGGCCACTGGAAACCCGACCCCGATTCGAGGCTCGGCAAGCAACTCGATGATTTCTCCAATAACAAGAAGCTCAACCCCAGCGGCAAAAAACACGACTCTATCCCTTACAGAAACGGATTTCCCGACTACGACGGTTTCGTCGTTCCCGCCGGAAAGGGGAAAAAGGCGCAAGTCGAAATCCCTCAAACGGGTGTCAACAATGCCGATTTCAAAGCTGCCGATGAAGCGCTGATGGCTTCTACCGGCAAAACCAAAGCGATGCTCGAAGAAGAATTGGGCACGAAACTGACTTGGCATCATAAAGAAGACGGAGTGACCATGCAGCTTGTTCCTAGGCATTTGCATGGAGGAAGACACCAGAGCGGCCATGCTGGCGGCGGCTCGTTAATGAACAGATCGGAGTTTTGAATCATGACTCAAAAAATCGTAATCGCACGTCGCGGATATCAGGCCAAACGCAGGCCCACCGAAGAAGAGCTTTCCGAGTGGAGAGCCGAAACCGGCTTGAAACTTCCCGACGAGTATCGACGATTCCTGAAGGTTTGGAACGGCGGTACCCTGTCTCCTTTTGTTTTTTCCCATCAACATCCAGAAGCGGGCCAGGACGAAGAACGCCTGGTTTTAGAAGTCCTTCTGGATTGGGACGAGGTGAAATACGAATCTCAGCTGGACGATGCCCCTTCGATTCGCTCCGTCCCCCCGTTGCATCTGGTGATCGGGGAAGACCCTCGCGATATTTGCCTCCTTCTGAGCTTGGCGCCGCAAACATATGGGAGAATCCGAACTTGGTACAAAAACTACGACCTGATATGGGGCGAGCCGGGAAACGACCGGATCGGAGAGGTAGCAGAAGGCTTTATACCTTTTATAGAAAGCCTGGCCGATGGAGGACCGGATTTTTATCACAGCTTCTGGTCGAATCCCGAAACAGCCCCGGACAATCCCGAAATGTTGCGTTTTTAGATCGCGTGGGTATCGACCGCGCCGTAACTGCGACTTTCATGGAGAACTGGCCCCCGCAAATAGTGCGGATGGCGCCTCCTCACGCGGGTCGCGCCCTTTCATCGCGCGATTTGGATGCGCTGCTTTCTCAAGAGCCTAAGATCCGAAGGCTGTCGGGCGCCGTTTCTAGGCTCACCTTCAGTGCCGAATTGAAGCAGTGGGTCGCCGACGCGCTTCGGAAATTCGAGGCCGGCGCCTTCGCCCGTCTGGGCATGTGCAGCTTTACGACAGTCCAACGCCCTCCTCGGCGCCTGACGGCTGTTTGGCAGGTCCTGCGCCTTCTTGCCCATCCGGGGGAAAGGGCGTCGTCGATGGCATTTCGCCGCCGATTCGCCTCGGAACCGGTATGGCTGTTTCTGCGGCAATGGCGCGACATATCGCCCTGGACGGAACTGAGATTGTTTTACCGAAACAGGCAGTTTATTGGAGCTACCCAGTTGCACACCCGTCGTGCCTTTCCCGAACTGGAATCATACGCAAGCCATATTGTCGTGGTGCTCCGGAAGGCATCGACAAAGATCGAGAATGCCCTGCACATTCCAAATGCAGTCGCGGATATCCGGCTGACTCGGAACGACCCTGGATTTGAGCTTGTAGAATTGAATCCGTTTTGTTCCGCGACAGGACCGGGCCTTTTCTCATGGACCGAAAAAGGATCGTTCGATTCAACCTTCAGATTTCTTAAAACAGATGGCAAGACAGGACGTGTTGCCGTTTGACCAAGACAAGACAACCGTCGCCGTTTTGCGGTATTTCATTTCAATTCTCGGACGGGAGATTTCGCATGATATCGGTCGCCTCTTTCAAATCGATGCGATTATCCCCGTTCGAATCGGCTTGTTTTGGAAAAATGGCTGAATGGGGCAAATCGCAGAGGATGTTCAATATTTGCTCGATGTCGTTTAATCCGACGAACTCATCGCAATCCGCGTCGCAGGGAAGACAGGATTGGACCGCGAACGCGTTGGTAGAGGCTCCTTCCAACCCTGATGTATCGTACGCCGAGACTTTGCAAATTAGTTTTTCGAAAGATTCGTCCAAAAAGACGGAATTGCTTAACCTAAGATCTTCGTGCAATTGCAGCCCTGTGGAGCTTGGGCCTATGTACAGCCTATATCCTTCGAGATCGGCGTCTTCGGGAGGGGGCCAGGAGATAAGGAAGCCTCCAGCTTCTCGCCGAATCGATATTTCCCCGGTCATCTCTGGGCCGATGGCATCTTCGACGATAATATCGGCGAAGGGCGTTTGCGTCGCGTTTCCCGCCTCGTCTATGGCTTTGATACAGTAGCGCACGCCGTGGGATGTGATTTGGCTTTTCGGTATTTCGCCGGAATACAAGGAAGAGCCGTCGAGATTCATTTCGACCGCACTAAAAGGGATCTCGCCAACTTTCGGACGATATAAGAGCTGCACGGAGGCGATGGCATCGTTATCGGAAACGACCGCTTCGATCAATTTGCTTTCGCCGCTGTTCGCATTTTCTTCAGACGTATGTTCGATGACGGGCGGAGTCGAGTCAAAAGATAGGAACTTGCTTTTTGTCAACGAAACTACACCGTGCTTTTCAATTGTTTCCCGTCCGCCCGCGCCCGTCCTCCGCCGCAACATGTTGCGGCGGAGGACGGGCGCGGGCGGACGGGTGGCCGTCAAGTCGGAAAGAGAATGGAAAAGATTGTCGATGGATTGAAAATGGTTTGTGGAAATTCGGGGAAAGGCCGGAAAACATGGAAAACGTCCTGTTTCGCGCCGCAGTTCGGTGCCGATCCCGGATATGCGAATCTTCTTCCAAAGGCGGGTCGTGGTTGCGGACATCCCACAGGTCGAGGTGCTCCAGGATCTTTCTGACGATCGGACCGGCCTCGAGAATCGATATAATCCGCATTTGATTTTGACAATTGGGACAGCAAAGAGGATCGACTTCGTAGATTTTTTGAATCAGCATCGCCCGGCTGCGGCGGAACTGTTTCGACGTCAATTCTCCGGGCGCGATCGACGGTATCGCATCGTCGGTTTCCGCCTTTTTTCTCATTCCTCTCGACTTGTTCGAGTAGAAGCCAAGATATCTAACTAATTGCTCGTATTTGTTGGGAATATGTACGGCGAGCCTTGCGAGCCAGTCGATGGCGTCGAAGGTTTGTTCGGTCTTTCCGTCCTTCGAACGATAAACGACTTTGGCGGTGCCGTCGGGCGATTTGTCGGCGGGGATGTAGCGCATGCGCTCCTGGGAGAAACTGGCTCGGACGATGTATTTGGCGAGGTTGCCGAGGGCGGCTTCGTCTTCGGGCCAAATTCTTGGGCCGATATGGACGCTAAATCCCGTGTGTCGCCAGGAAAGCATGTTTTCGATTATGGCGTCGTTGATTTTTCCCTCTTTTTTCAACATCTTCAGGACTTCGTATTGAAAGGCCTCTTCGAGGTCTTCGGCGTGGAAACCCGGAACGCCGACAAAAGAGTTGTCCGGGAGAAAGCAGCCGTCGGTGGCGATGGCGTGCAGGTGCGGATTTGGGCACCCGCAACCAAAAGACCATAAGTTCCAAGATTACAGTGTTCTATCCTTTCCACCCCCTGCATGGCCGCGAACTTGAGGTCGATTGCAGACCGAAAAAGGGAGCGGGCTCATTGACGATTGTCGATCCGGACGGTGTAAGGATGAAGATTCCGTCATGGATGACAATGCCGCAAGCGGAAAATTACCGTCTGACCGATCATGCCGCGATATGTCCCCGAGCCCTTCTTTTCCTCTCGGAACTGGTTGAATCATT
This sequence comes from Desulfobacterales bacterium, assembly GCA_963674505.2. Taxonomy (GTDB): domain Bacteria; phylum Desulfobacterota; class Desulfobacteria; order Desulfobacterales; family SKZT01. The sequence continues at coordinate 609,831 of CAXXIG010000001.1, read as the reverse complement.
TTTGGAAGAAAACGATGTGACGATTTAACCGTCGATGATAACCTCCTTTGTGTAAACCAATAGCCAAAGGAGGTTATCGCAATGCGGCAATTGACTTTTACGACAGTTTACGGCCAATTCGCGGAAAGAGAAGTTTTTCTGGAAGAAGTAATCGAAGAGGAAATAGTTCGTCAAATGGCGGAAGCCATTGGGGAAGTTTTCAAAAACGAAAGGGGAAAGGAGAATGAAGGACCTTCCGAGCAATAGCAAAATAAACTCGTCGCATTTGGAACGAAAAGCAATAGTCTATTTGCGCCAGTCGTCCGAAAAGCAGGCGAAGTACAATCTGGAAAGCCAGCGGCTTCAGTATTCTCTGGTGGATAAGGCAAAAGAATACGGATGGCGAAAGATCGAGGTGATCGATACCGATTTGGGATCCAGCGCCGGTATGGGAGCAGCTGCCAGGGAAGGGTTCGACCAGTTGATAGCGTCGGTGGCCAAGGGGGAGGCCGGGATCGTTTTGAGCAGTGAAATATCCAGGTTGTCAAGGACCGACAAGGACTGGTGCCGTCTGCTGGAAGTGTGCCAGATTTTCGGGACCCTTATCGGAGACGTCGATCAGGTCTATGATTTGAACGAACTCGACGATCAGTTGATTCTCGGAATCAAGGGGACCCTGAGTGTCGTGGAACTCAAGGTCCTTAAGATGCGTCTGTTGGCCGGCGCCGAACAAAAAGCACGGAGAGGGGAAATGATAAGGTTGCTTCCTCCCGGATATATAAAGGACAAGGACGGCAAGGCCGTTATGGATCCCAGTGCGAGAATCCGAAATGCAATCCGTCTGATTTTCAAAAAATTTGCGGAATTATGGAGCATTCGTCAAACTTTCCTGTATTTTCACGCCGAAGGGCTTGAACTTCCGGTCAATAAAAGTGTAAATGGTAAAATAGGTATTGTATGGCAGTTGCCGACCAGGTCCTTTATCAAGGATGTTTTGATCAACCCTTTCTATGCAGGCGCCTATGTTTACGGGCGTCGCCAAACGCAAAAGGTTGTCGAAAACGGAAAGGTCGTCAAGCGGACGGGTGGAATTCTTCCTCCGGAGCAATGCAAGGTTTTCATCCGGAACCACCACAAAGCGTATATCGACTGGGAAACATATGAAAGAAATCAGGATATGATAAGAAAAAACAATCTCAACCTGGGCCAGGATGAATCGGCCGGTGCGGTGCGTGAGGGACAGGGCCTGTTGTCCGGCATTGTTCGCTGCGGCCGCTGCGGTCGCAAGCTTAATGTTCGCTATTGGGGCAAAAGCGGTACGAATGCCCGTTACCTCTGCAAGGGGGACTTCGACAATGGAGGAAAGCACTGTCTTGGCTTCGGGGGAGGCATGGTGGATCGAAGATTCGAAGAGGAGATATTGAAAGTCATATCTCCTTTCGGAGTCAGGGCCGGCATGGAAGCAATAAAGCGCATGGGCGGAAAAAACAGCGGCCGCGTCGAGGCAGTTAAAAAGCAGATCGCCCAGGCGGAATACGAAGCAATGCGCGCTTTCGAACAATACGACGAGGTAGATCCCCGCAATCGGCTTGTCGCCCTGGAGCTGGAAAGACGCTGGAACGAAAAGCTGGAGGAAGTCGAAAGGCTTAAAGTGCTACTGTCCGAAATAGAGGATGAAAAGACTGCGTTTTCGGAAGTGGAGGAAAAGAGGGTGGAGGAACTCGGCGAAAATTTCAAGATCGTATGGAGAAGCAAAATCTGTGCTTCCGAGATGAAGAAGAAAATTGTTCGGACCATAGTAGAGGAAGTGGTTGCGAATTCGAACGATTCGGAAGACAAGCTTGTCTTCGTCATCCATTGGAAAGGAGGATCGCATACACGGTTCGAAATGGACAGGCCTCGTTCGGGCGCGGGCGGACGGGTGGCCGTCAAGTCGGAAAGAGAATGGAAAAGATTGTCGATGGATTGAAAATGGTTTGCGGAAATTCGGGGAAAGGCCGGAAAACATGGAAAACGTCCTGTTTCGCGCCGCAGTTCGGCACCGATCCCGGATTTCGATTTTTTTCGGGGGTGCGAGAAGGGATTCAATCCCAATAATCGTATTGCGGGATATGAGAGTCCGAATCGTCGTAGACGAGTTCCCGGATATGCGAATCTTCTTCGAAAGGCGGGTCGTGGTTGCGGACATCCCACAGGTCGAGGTGCTCCAGGATCTTTCTGACGATCGGACCGGCCTCGAGAATCGATATAATCCGCATTTGATTTTGACAATTGGGACAGCAAAGGGGATCGACTTCGTAGATTTTTTGAATCAGCATCGCCCATCTGCGGCGGAACTGTTTCGACGTCATTTCTCCGGGCGCGATCGACGGTATCGCATCGTCGGTTTCCGCTTTTTTTCTCATCCCTCTATACTTGTTCGAGTAGAAACCATAATACCTAACTAATTGCTCATATTTGTTGGGAATATGTACGGCGAGCCTTGCGAGCCAGTCGATGGCGTCGAAGGTTTGTTCGGTCCTTCCGTCCTTCGATGTATAGATGACTTTGGCGGTGCCGTCGATCGATTTGTCGGAGGGGATGTAGCGCATGCGCTCCTGGGAGAAACTGGCTCGGACGATGTATTTGGCGAGGTTGCCAAGGGCGGTTTCGTCTTCGGGCCAAATTCTTGGGCCGATATGGACGCTAAATCCCGTGTGTCGCCAGGAAAGCATGTTTTCGATTATCGCGTCGTTGATTTTGCCCTCTTTCTTCAGCATCTTCAGAACTTCGTACTGAAAGGCCTCTTCGAGGTCTTCGGCGTGGAAACCCGGAACGCCGACAAAAGAGTTGTCCGGGAGAAAGCAGCCGTCGGTGGCGATGGCGTGCAGGTGCGGATTTGGATTGAGAAAATCGCCGTACGTCTGTATGGCGATGCTCGCTCCGGGGACTGCGCCGTCGCGCGGTACTGCGGATTTCAAAAAGGCGCTCATGACATTCCACGCGCACTTGCTCAGTTTTCCGAGCAGGGAGCGGTCGTATATAAAATAGATCCGGAGGCGTTTGGGTATGCTGAAAACCCAGTGTCTGTGGGGGACTTTTTTCAGAACCTCTGTCAAAAGCCATTCGCCGTATTCGACGACCCGCTTCTGGTGGCACGAGGGGCAAAAATGGCGGCGCTTGCACGAAAACGGCAAAAGATATTCGTGGCCGCAATTGTCGCATCGAATCCGGGCGAAGCCGCATCGCAGGTCGCCGCAGTCCAGATACCTGTAGATCACGTCCTTTATATAAGGTCGCCAGAATCCGTATCGGGAAGCGTACAGATCGTCCCAAATCGCCTCCAATTCCTCGAAATGGTTTTCCACGCAATTGTAGAAGGCCGTTTCCTTTGGTTTGCGAGGCTTGTAGATTCCGTCAATGCGTTCGTTCGATTTCGTCATGGCGAAAGACCGTTCCGTCGCAATACGCGATTGCGAATAAAAACCGAAAGTTCTGTTCTCGCATTGGCCCAGCTTATTTTAAGTAAATATTATTGTAAATATTAAAGATTGATAAAAAATTTACAAACAGGTGTATTTTACGACAATGTGGCGTCTGAAAAGATGGGATAGCGGGGTTGTCGTGGGTAATTCGCCAGCTGCGCGGGCAGGGGAAATCGGCCGGATGGTGGTTTGGCGACTGTGGCTTTTGTTTCGTTTATCGTTTGAGGAGGCCCTTGGGCATGCCGTAGGCCCGGTGCCTGTGGGGATCTTTCTCGAAAACCTCCTTAATTTTTCCCTGAATTTGTTTTTTAATTCAGGTCCGGCAACAAATTCCTTGTTTCGTTTTTTTTACGATTTAGGCTTATCGAAGTTTCTCTATATTGTTTTAGAAGATTCGCAAGCGAGGTGCCGTTCCAATTTTCTTCGGAAAATATTAGAGCCCTCTGCAAATTATCCATCGATTTTTTTATGTCCGAGGCTTTTGCCTCCGCCGCGAAATCCATGATTGTCGGCGTAGCTTCCGATCGGGAAATCCGATGCAGCCGTTTTCCCAGTTGATTGTAAGCCGCGACCGCGTCGTTTTTTCGGCAAGCCAAAAAAGGCGAAAAAAGATAGTGGCTTCCTTGTCGTATTTCTTCGATTTGCGCTTTTCCCAAGTTGCCTGCAGCCGGGAGTGCGATTTCCACAAAACGCTGACAAGATGATAGGGGACGTTATGTTGCGAGTTTTTTTATGTTGCGAGTTTGGACCCCGCTATCCTGCTATCCCGCCCTCAAAATAAATAATACCGCGTTTAATCCTCTCATTTTCGGAGAATTAATTTTTGGCGGCGTTGGCCTTCGACGGCGCCATGGATATTTACGCCCGGGCTTTGATGCCGAACCACTTCCATATCCTTTGCAAGACAAAAAAACATTCCTTTGTCGACAAGCATGCGCAAAATGCTGACGGGCTAGGTCGTCAATTTCAACGGACGCCATAGAAGACGAGGACACTTGTTCCAGAACCGATGCAAATCCATCGTCTGCCAGGAGGATCTTTATCTCAAAGAGCTGGTCCGCTACATCCATCTGAATCTGTTGAGAGGGCGATTGGTCGAGGATCTCGATCGGCTGAACGGAAACCCGTGGTCCGGGCATTCCGCCCTTGCGGGCGAAGTTGACAGACCATGGCAGGATACCCGATATAAAGGGTGACGAAGCCGCCTGCGGCTTTGTCGCAGTCCTTGCACGACATGCAGCCCGCGTACACCGCCGCGTCCCTGAAGGAGTCGCCGTGCGACGCCCGGACCACGATCCAGCCTTTCCCGCTGTTCGGTTTCACCGTAATTATGCCGGAGTCCGCTTCGATCTCCGTATCGACTCCTTTCGTTTTCTTTGCGATGCTCCATGTCAGGGTCTTGCCGGGAGGATTGGTTTCCCCCTTGGCGGTGGCGGTCTGTCCGCGGAATACGCGGTCGATTCTCCGGTCGTTTTCGTCCTCGATCCGTATGTCGATGTCCAGGGTTTCGTATTCCCACAGCAGGTTGCAGTCGTCGCCGGACTGACGGAGCCGCAGAACCAGCCATTCTTCCGCAGACAGTCCGGGATCGATCCTGTCGAGTTCCAGGAGCTGTTCGCCTTCGTTCAGAAGCGCGCGTACCTGTTCGCCCGCCGCGTCCAGGATCAGCTCGCGCTCCTCGCCCAGTGGCTCGAGGGGCTTCTTTTCGTACTGGACCAGGCTCGCGACCAGGTTGCCGTACACGTTTTCCGCCCGCGGTTCGACTTCGCCGAGATAAACTGCTTTCGCGGTGCCGTGACACGGCAGGCTCGACACAAGGCACTCGATGGTATTCCGTCAGTTTTAGAGTAGTACGCAAAGGGAAATTAAAATAAAAAAACTTAACTTCCTTTATCTCCAATCCGTATTGAATTTCGTTGAATTCAACCAAATTCATCTACGCCGCTTTTTTTTTATTAATACATATATGATAAATCCCGGCACGATCACAACACCAAGGACTATCAAGCCGATAACAATAGAACTCGGGCCTGTTTTCTCCGGCCGGACAGCTTTGGGTTGTTCTTGCCGTTTTGGCGGTTCGGCAACCTTTTGAACAGGTGGTGCATGTTTAACAGGCGGCGCCGGCTCGGGTTTCCGGGCCGCCTTTCGAGGTGCGGATTTGGGGGCGGAAACCGGTCCGGCAGCGAATTCATCCTTGAAAATCTTTATTATTTCTTCCCTTGAGATCCTTTGCTTATTAAACTTTGGAGAGATATCCGGCTTTATTGGAACCTCCGCGGAATTATCTTCTTCTCTATGGATTGTAAACTCGCCATCCTTATATTCAATCTCGCCGCTTTCTATCATATTTTCTATTTGCGGTTCATCCGAGGGCGAGTATCCGTAGCCACTGCCGGAACCGAGTGCTTTTATCATATTTTCTTTTGTTATTTCTCTTCGAGTACTCGTCAGGCTCGATATGACAGCACCCAGCCCCTTTTTTAAATTCCTGTCAATCTCTTCTTGAGTGGCAGGTCGCAGGAACCATTCGCTGGCAGATCGTTCCCAGGAGGTCCCCCATGCCGTTGAAAATACAGTTATCTCGCCTTTCGCTGTTTTATTGGTGATCAACCTTCCCGATCCTCTTGCTTTGTCTCCTGAAAATCGATCTTCAACGATCTCGATTTTACCGTATTCGTCTATTTCAAATTTTAAAGAATGTCTTCTACCGTTTAAAAGATCCATCCTGTAGACATTGCCCTCCACAGGCACTATTCGAACAAAGAACTCTCCATCGCTTTGTGTAATATCATCGGAAAGCACGTAAGCATAGAGTGCAGGCGCGGAAAGCATGTACTTTCCGGACTGAATCCCGTTTCCATAGACTGTTTCGCAAAGAATCAACGATACAATAGCCATCAAAATAAGTCTTTTCATTATTTCAGCTCCAAATCATCCTTGATTTCGGTTTTGCGGCATAGCTCATGAAATCGAACGGGTTCGCGTGCAAGCCATACCTGATCATGTTCATTTTTATCGTTAAGTCCAAATCGAAAATGCGGACTCGGCTGACCGTGACCATATTTTCCTATTGTCCAATGATGAATGGTTTGCCCCCACAGACCTTCTTCCCTATCAGCCCAATGATAAATATTAGACTGTGCGAGCCAGACCAACCCGAAATTAAGAGGACTGTTCCCAGGACCTATATAGTCATAAGCGACTGACAAATATTCATACTGTTCCTGTATCCCGCACCCCTTTACGCTCTCTGGGGTGCTAATTTCACCAAGGCGAAAATATGTGGCATGGCTATTTTCCGCGATGTAGATCAAGACACGATTTCCGCTGTCCGTATGCCGGACATACTTCTGCTCACTTCTTAAGGCCCATTCATTTTCGGTTCTATCCCACAACAGAGTCTGACCATAATAGTGCTGAGAGGCTGTGGCGGCAAATGGTTCAACCCATTTAGCCTTGACAGACGGCTTTTTCGGATCTTTGAGCCGCAAGGTAAACTGACACATTTCCCAGTCGCATTCGTGGAACAGTGAATTATTAAAAATACCACTAATGTTGTAAGGTGCATGGCTGGCGGGCTCATACATCCAATATTGCATAAACAAATATTTATCCCGCACTTGTTCATTTTCCGCCCTAGGACAGTGATAAAGCAGATATGCAGGCGCACCCGGTGTTTGCAGTACATCTTCACGCAAATCAAAATAAGGTTCAGTGGCCGGATTGTCTATCTCATATGTCATTGCGGAATCTCCCAAAAGTGTCTCAAAATCCGTAGTCGTAGACATATCTCCAAAATCATTATAATCATAAGGTTCCGGAAGACGACTTGTATCACTGTCCGGATTCGTCTTTTCCGCACCGTTCTTATGGCGCATGCCCGGTACCACCAGGTGATTGAACGGATGTTGGGGCGGGCCTACAACCTCGACTGTCCCCATGTATACCTCTGGCCGATGCTTCCAGATCAGGTCGTGGACCACCAGACCTTTCTGAGGGCACTGGTATCCCGGTATATCTGCAATCTTATGGAAAGCATAAAATTCTGCATCAGATATCGGGGTCCTGCAGACAGGTCTCTGGATACCTTCCGCAAATACCTCCAGCTGCAAACGATAGAACCGGGAAATGGCCGCGTTCGATGTATCCACGTTAACCGGCTCCAGTGACGGTGTCCAGATAATATGCAGGTTGTCACCTGTTTTACAGGTTTCGGTATTGTCAACTTTTTCACCGGTCTTAAGCTTTATTGGATTTGAATAAAAATCATATGCAACATCATCGTCGTATATTTTGATATAAACCCCTGTGACAGGAAGATCGGCCGGCAATATGCGATAATTGACATCGAGGTTTCGATGGTCGTCGTTCATTCTCAAAAAGTAGTTGTCACTATCGCCCGGAGTTCCGTTGTAGCCGATTTCAGGATCGTCGACCGAGTAATCCGGCACATCGTCTATCCAGGAGATATCATACACAGTCACGTTGATGGTGTCGGAATGGATAAAAGATAGGAACTTGCTTTTTGTCAACGAAACTACACCGTGCTTTTCAATTGTTTCCCGTCCGCCCGCGCCCGTCCTCCGCCGCAACATGTTGCGGCGGAGGACGGGCGCGGGCGGACGGGTGGCCGTCAAGTCGGAAAGAGAATGGAAAAGATTGTCGATGGATTGAAAATGGTTTGTGGAAATTCGGGGAAAGGCCGGAAAACATGGAAAACGTCCTGTTTCGCGCCGCAGTTCGGCGCCGATCCCGGATTTCGATTTTTTTCGGGGGTGCGAGAAGGGATTCAATCCCAATAATCGTATTGCGGGATTTGAGAGTCAGAATCGTCGTAGACGAGTTCCTGGATATGCGAATCTTCTTCCAAAGGCGGGTCGTGGTTGCGGACATCCCACAGGTCGAGGTGCTCCAGGATCTTTCTGACGATCGGACCGGCCTCGAGAATCGATATAATCCGCATTTGATTTTGACAATTGGGACGGCAAAGAGGATCGACTTCGTAGATTTTTTGAATCAGCATCGCCCGGCTGCGGCGGAACTGTTTCGACGTCAATTCTCCGGGCGCGATCGACGGTATCGCATCGTCGGTTTCCGCTTTTTTTCTCATTCCTCTCGACTTGTTTGAGTAGAAGACAAGATACCTAACTAATTGCTCATATTTGTTGGGAATATGTACGGCGAGCCTTGCGAGCCAGTCGATGGCGTCGAAGGTTTGTTCGGTCCTTCCGTCCTTTGATGTATAGATGACTTTGGCGGTGCCGTCGATCGATTTGTCGGAGGGGATATAGCGCATGCGCTCCTGGGAGAAACTGGCTCGGACGATGTATTTGGCGAGGTTGCCGAGGGCGGCTTCGTCTTCGGGCCAAATTCTTGGGCCGATATGGACGCTAAATCCCGTGTGTCGCCAGGAAAGCATGTTTTCGATTATGGCGTCGTTGATTTTTCCCTCTTTTTTCAGCATCTTCAGAACTTCGTACTGAAAGGCCTCTTCGAGGTCTTCGGCGTGGAAACCCGGAACGCCGACAAAAGAGTTGTCCGGGAGAAAGCAGCCGTCGGTGGCGATGGCGTGCAGGTGCGGATTTGGATTGAGAAAATCGCCGTACGTCTGTATGGCGATGCTCGCTCCGGGGACTGCGCCGTCGCGCGGTACTGCGGATTTCAAAAAGGCGCTCATGACATTCCACGCGCACTTGCTCAGTTTTCCGAGCAGGGAGCGGTCGTATATAAAATAGATCCGGAGGCGTTTGGGTATGCTGAAAACCCAGTGTCTGTGGGGGACTTTTTTCAGAACCTCTGTCAAAAGCCATTCGCCGTATTCGACGAACCGCTTCTGGTGGCACGAGGGGCAAAAATGGCGGCGTTTGCACGAAAACGGCAAAAGATATTCGTGGCCGCAATTGTCGCATCGAATCCGGGCGAAGCCGCATCGCAGGTCGCCGCAGTCCAGATACCTGTAGATCACGTCCTTTATATAAGGTCGCCAGAATCCGTATCGGGAAGCGTACAGATCGTCCCAAATCGCCTCCAATTCCTCGAAATGGTTTTCCACGCAATTGTAGAAGGCCGTTTCCTTTGGTTTGCGAGGCTTGTAGATTCCGTCAATGCGTTCGTTCGATTTCGTCATGGCGAAAGACCGTTCCGTCGCAATACGCGATTGCGAATAAAAACCGAAAGTTCTGTTCTCGCATTGGCCCAGCTTATTTTATGTAAATATTATTGTAAATATTAAAGATTGATAAAAAATTTACAAACAGGTGTATTTTACGACAATGTGGCGTCTGAAAAGATGGGATAGCGGGGTTGTCGTGGGTAATTCGCCAGCTGCGCGGGCAGGGGAAATCAGCCGGATGGTGGTTTGGCGGCTGTGGCTTTTGTTTCGTTTATCGTTTGAGGAGGCCCTTGGGCATGCCGTAGGCCCGGTGCCTGTGGGGATCTTTCTCGAAAACCTCCTTAATTTTTCCCTGAATTTGTTTTTTAATTCAGGTCCGGCAACAAATTCCTTGTTTCGTTTTTTTTACGATTTAGGCTTATCGAAGTTTCTCGATATTGTTTTAGAAGATTCGCAAGCGAGGTGCCGTTCCGATTTTCTTCGGAAAATATTAGAGCCCTCTGCAAATTATCCATCGATTTTTTTATGTCCGGGGCTTTTGCCTCCGCCGCGAAATCCATGATTGTCGGCGTAGCTTCCGATCGGGAAATCCGATGCAGCCGTTTTCCCAGTTGATTGTAAGCCGCGACCGCGTCGTTTTTTCGGCAAGCCAAAAAAGGCGAAAAAAGATAGTGGCTTCCTTGTCGTATTTCTTCGATTTGCGCTTTTCCCAAGTTGCCTGCAGCCGGGAGTGCGATTTCCACAAAACGCTGACAAGATGATAGGGGACGTTATGTTGCGAGTTTTTTTATGTTGCGAGTTTGGACCCCGCTATCCTGCTATCCCGCCCTCAAAATAAATAATACCGCGTTTAATCCTCTCATTTTCGGAGAATTAATTTTCACCCCGCCTTTTTTGTTATAAATGATAATAACCGCAGTGTTTTCATCCGGAGGCTTTTTCGGACTGCAAACCACCGGCTGACGGATGTATCGGCCAATGGCGACCTGAAATTCAACCTGTAAACCGAAAGTTGCCCTCATGCCAAGATCGGCAAGATTGGATGCTCCCGGCGTTCTGCATCATGTGATGGGCAGGGGCATTGAAAGAAAAAAGATTTTTTGGAACAACGATGATCGGAAAGATTTCCTGGAGCGTTTGGCGGCGTCGGCCTTCGACGGCGCCATGGATATTTACGCCCGGGCTTTGATGCCGAACCACTTCCATATCCTTTGCAAGACAAAAAACATTCCTTTGTCGACAAGCATGCGCAAAATGCTGACGGGCTACGTCGTCAATTTCAACGGACGCCATAGAAGACGAGGACACTTGTTCCAGAACCGATACAAATCCATCGTCTGCCAGGAGGATCTTTATCTCAAAGAGCTGGTCCGCTACATCCATCTGAATCTGTTGAGAGGGCGATTGGTCGAGGATCTCGATCGGCTGAACAGAAACCCGTGGTCCGGGCATTCCGCCCTTGCGGGCGAAGTTGACAGACCATGGCAGGATACCCGATATGTTCTGTATTATTTCGGCGCCCCTGAAAATTCAAGGAACAATTATCTTGCATACGTTGAAAAGGGACTCGCGCAAGGACATCGACCGGAATTGGTCGGAGGAGAGCTTATAAGAAGCCTTGGAGGATGGTCCGAGGTATTGGCGAGCCGAAAACGAGGCGAAAAGCAAGCCTTCGATCAACGTATTCCGGGAGACGGCGATTTTGTAAAACTCGATGATCAAGTTTTTTTTGTCGTTCCCCCGAAAGCATCGAATCCATGCGCTTCTGCGGATCTCCTGGATTCCGGGTCTTCGCTGCGCTGCGCCCGGAATGACGGTCGCCTCGGTCCGGTCGGCGGAAAAAACTTGATCATCGAGTAAAAAACATGCGTTGTCGGCAAGCATCCTTTACGGATCGGCCATCTTTTCATGGATCGTGCGCAAAATGCTGACAGAGGTGGTGCTGCCCAGACGTCGTGTGGAAAAAGGAGTGCAGCACTCCATCGCGCGACTCGTTCATTATGTGATCATATTTTTCGGTTTTTTATGGGCCCTCTCCGCCCTGGGGTTCGAGATTGCCAAATTAACTCTTATGCTCAGCGCCCTTGGCGTCGGCATCGGCTTCGGTCTCCAGAGCATTGTGAACAATTTCGTAAGCGGGCTCATTCTCTTGTTCGAAAGACCCGTCAGGGTGGGAGACATCATCGAAATAGGCGGAGAGTGGGCGGAAATCCAGAGAATCGGCATACGGGCGACCACCGTGCGGACATTCAACCAGGCGGACCTGATTATTCCCAACGCGGACCTGATCTCCAACCAGGTGACCAACTGGACCCTGGGAAATCGCCAGATTCGGCTGATCATTCCCGTGGGCGTGGCTTACGGCTCCGACGTGCCTCTGGTGATGAAAACAATGTTCGAATGCACCAAAGAGGTCTCGATGGTGGTTGCATCGCCCCCGCCGCAGGTCCTGTTTTTGCGCTTTGGCGAAAGCAGCCTCGACTTCGAGCTTCGCGTCTGGGTATGGGACGCCGATCACAAGCTTACGGTAAGCAGCGAGCTTCACCAGAAAATCGACCGCCGGTTCCGGGAGGAAAATATCGAAATCTCATTTCCCCAACGAGATCTGCACCTCCGAAGCATGGATGAATCCATTGATTTTTCCCGTCCGAAAACAGAGGCTCAATAAAAAAAAGGATTTGTAAATGACTATCCAAAAGTCAGCGCTTGTCACCGCATTTTCGATCGTACTTCTGATCGGCTTCATTTCCGGGACCACCCATGCCGGTGGTCTCTATTTATATGAACTGGGCGGCCCGGAGGTTGGGCTGGCGGGCGCGGGGTGGGCCGCGCGCGCCCAGGATGCGGCGGTCGTTATAACCAATCCGGCGGGCATGAGTCGCCTGGATCATTCGGAATTAATGGTCGGCGCGCAGCCTCTTTACCTGTCGGTGGATTTTACGCCGGACCAAAACACGGGACCGGACGGAGGAAGCGGCGACGCTTCCGACTGGCTTCCGGCCGGCGGGATGTACTATGTTCACCCGATAACCCCCGACATCCGACTCGGCATGGCTATGGTCGGTTATTTCGGCCTGGGTCTGGATTATGGAGACGACTGGGCCGGACGCTACTACCTGGAGGAAATCAAGTTGCAGACCCTGGCTTTTCAGCCGGCCCTGTCCTACCGGGTAAACCAACGGTTTTCCCTGGGTCTGGGCATCAACGCGCTTTACGGGGTTCTGGAAAAAAAGGCGGCCGTCAACAACCTGGAACCCGGTCTGCCGGACGGAAAAATGGAACTGGACGCCAACGACTGGACGTATCAGTTTAACACCGGGGTCCTCTTCGAACCCGCGGACGGCACAAGGTTCGGGCTCACCTACATGTCGGAAGCCGACCTGGAATTCGACGATAACCCCGAGTTCTCAGGCCTCGGCGACGGTCTGTCTGCCATTTTGGGATCCGGAAGGCTTCTGGATTCCAGGATCGATCTGGAAATGACCATGCCTCAATCCGTCATGTTCAGCGGATACCATGAAATCACCGACGGATTTGCGATCATGGGAAATCTGGGATGGCAGGATTGGTCCGAGTTCGGCATGGTGGGCGTAAGCGTGAGCGCGGAAGAGGTCGCAAGCCTGACCTATGATCGCAACTACAAAGATACCTGGCATGCAGCCTTCGGCGTGCAATATCGGTTTTCCGAACCATGGCTGTTTTCCGCCGGAGTGGGCTACGACAGCGCCATGGTGGACGAAGAAGACATGACGCCCGACCTGCCCATGGGAGATCAGTGGCGGTTCGGACTGGGCGCGCGATACGACTGGTCCGAGCAGTTGAACATCGGCTGCGGTTACCAGCTTTTATGGATGGGCGACCTTGACATGGATATATACAAAGGCCCCCTGGCCGGGCGGGTTTCGGGTCGCTACGAGGATACGGCCATGCATTTTTTCAATTTCAATATGATCTGGAAGTTTTAGAAAGAGGCATGCGCAAAAAGGCCGGTGCCGACAAAACCGTGCCGTCGATCGCGCCCGGAGAAATGACGCCCAAACAGTTCCGCCGCAGTCGGGCGATGCTCATCCAAAAAATCTACGAGGTCGATCCTCTTTGCCGTCCCAATTGTCAAAATCAAATGCGGATCATATCGATTCTAGAATCCGCTCCAATAGTCAAAAAGATCCTTGAACACCTTGATCTGCGGGATGTCCGCAATCACGACCCGCCTTGCGAAGAGGATTCGCAGATCACCGAACTCGTCTACGACGATTCGGGCTCTCAGGTCCCTCAATACGAATATTGGGACTGAATCCCGCCTTCAATATTAAACAGGAAATTTGGGATCGGCGCCGGACTGCGTCCGGAAAAAGGCCGTTTCCAATGTTTTCCGGGCTTTTTCCGAACTTCCGCAAAGCATTTTCAATCCATCGACACTTTTTACCCATTTCCTTTACGATTCGATGATCGCCCATCCGCCCGCGCCCGCCCACATCCGCAACATGTTGCGGATGTGGGCGGGCGCGGGCGGATGGGGCGCATTAGAAAAGCCCGTTGTAGTTTCCTTGACAAAAAGCGAGTTCCTATCTTAACAGATGGGGTGTTCTTTCGGCGGGGACGGAACCCCGCCCTACCGAGTCCGAGCAAAGTCGCTTACATGCCCTGGCCGACCGTCAGGCCGCCCTGAATTTGCAAAACGCCGCCGCTCACGATCATGAGGGTGCCCGCCCGATTGTCCGTCGACGAGGAGTCGATCGCGACCTCGTAGCCATCCGCGACGACCGCGACAATGGTGTCTGTCGGGACAAGGCGGCACGACCAGATTTCGCTGTCGGTCCAGTCGCCCGATGCAATGGCGGAGCAAAGATCGATATACTCCACCGCGCCGCCGGTGCAGTCCTCGCCGTCGGAGATCGGGCGCGTGTTGCCCAATTGGTCGGTGAAGGTCTGGTTGCAGGTCCAACTCACCGAATTATTGGTGATCGTTATGTCGTAGGGAATCGCGCCAATCGCAGCGCTGCCGGTTTGCGGTAGATGCACCTGTTTGCCCGGTCCGCTACCCGTCAGCGCACCCAGGTTCAGCGTGGCGTTGTTGATGGAACCCGTACCCGTGAAACCACAACTCGCGTCATCCGAAAGGTTGTAGCCGTTGTCGTTAATGGCGTCAATAATGGTGCAGTTGTTACCAGTGGTGCCGGCGACAAAGATATTCCCAGCCAAATATGGTGTCCAATCACGGATGCCGCCGTCCAAGTTGCCGGAGAAGGTGCTATTGCTCACCGTCAGAGCGCCTCGGTAGTTACCGGAATAAATGCCGCCGGTGTTGGGAGCCGAGTTGCCGGAGAAGGTGCTAATGCTGACCGTTAACATACCGAAGTACTTATAAATAGCGCCACCGTATGTGGCCGAATTACCCGAGAAAGTGCTATTTATGATTGTAGTTACATGCGTGTTATCATCCCCTTTGTGCGAAATGGCGCCACCATCAGTGGCCGAGTTGTTGGTGAAGGTGCTGTTGCTCACCGTCAGCGTTGTATCATAAGCTGAGTTGTAGATGGCGCCACCATCATCAGTGGCCGAGTTGTTGGTGAAGGTGCTGTTGGTGACTGTCAGGGTTGTTCGATAAACTGAGTTGTAGATGGCGCCACCATCAGTCGCCGAATTGTTATCAAAAGTGCTGTTATTCGCCGTCACTACGCCATCAGTGAAGTTGTAGATGGCGCCACCTTCGGTTGCCTCACCGTTTTGCAAGGTGGCCTGATTGACAGTGAAATCACCGGTCGAAGCAACATAAAAGATTCGTGTACCGTTGCCGCTGCCGGGCACACCATCCCAGCCACCATCGATGACGTGATTCGCGCCTTCCAGCGTGATCGCACTCGTGATCGGAGGCAGGGGACTGGCGGTGAGCGTCGTCAGGTCGATGTCCGCGCCCAGCGTGATCGTATCCGCTGTGGGGCTGGGGCTTTCGTTCCCATTCGCCAAGGTAATGCAGCCGGACAACTCATCGGCGGTCGTGACCGTCCAGGAGGTACAGATTGGCGTCACTTCAACCGCGCCGCTGGTGCAGTCGTCACCGCTGTTGATCGGGCGCTCGTCGCCGAGTTGGTCGGTAAAGGTCTGGTTGCAGGTCCAACTCAGCGTATTATTGGTGATCGTTATGTTGTAGGGGATCGCGCCGATGGCAGCGCTGCCGGTTTGCGGTACATGCACCTGTTGGCCCGGTGTAGTGGTGACGCTCAATGCACTCAGGTTCAGCGTGGCATTATCCGCTGATGTGCCGCTGAAACCACAACTCGCGTCATCCGACAGGTTGTAGCCGTTGTCGTTGAGTGTGTCATAGTTGATACAGTTGTCACCAGTGGCGCCAGAATCAAAGACGTTTCCAGCCAGATGCACCGTGCCATAGTTGTTAATGCCGCCGCCGTTGATCGCGGAGTTGCCGGAAAAGGTGCTGTCGTTTACCGTCAGTATGCCATCGTTGTCGATGCCGCCGCCGCCAAAAGCATTGTTGCCGGAGATAGTGCTGGTGGTCACCGTTAGTGTGCCAGTGTTGTAAATTCCGCCGCCGAAGTTGTCAGCAGAGTTGCCGGAAAAGGTGCTGCTGGTCACCGTTAGCGAGCCAGTGTTATAGATGCCGCCGCCGTTGCTGGCAGCAGAGTTACCGGAGATGGTGCTGTTGGTTACCGTCAGCGTGCCACGGTTGTCGATGCCGCCGCCGTTGCTGGCAGAGCCGTTTTGCACCGTGATCCGGTTGATCGTCAAATTGCCGGTACCGGTCACATAGAATACGCGGTAGGTATCCGCGCCATCGACATAGAACCCGCCGCCTTCCAGTGTGATTTCAGTCGTAATCTGCGTCAGAGCCGCACTCAGTGTGATGTCCGCATCCAGTCCGAGCGTGTCTGCGCCAGGATTGGCATTCGCCCAGGTGATGCAATTTTCCAGTTCAGCAGTGTCAGAGATCGCAAGCGGCGCGGGGCAGAGAGAGGGCATGGCGACTTCCACTGCGCCACTCGTACACGCCGTCGCCACATTGATCGGGCGATCGGCGCCAATCTGGTCGGTGGTGGTGCTATTGCAAGCCAGCGTCGCGCCGTTGTTGTCGATGCTCGTGCCGTGCGGGATCGCACCAATGGCATCGCTACCCGTCTGAGGCGTATGCACGCCGCCGCTCAAAGCATCGAGATTCAAAGTCGCATTATCCGCCGATGTGCCGCTAAAGCCACAAGATGCGTCATCCGACAGGTTATAGCCGTTGTCGATTATGTTGGAGGAACAGTTTGCGCCACTGCTGCCTGTATCCAGAATCACGCCCGACAGATAAGCCGTGGTCAAGGTGGATATACCGCCCTCGTTAAGGGCATTGTTGCCAGAGAAGGTGCTGTTGGTCACCGTCAGCGCGCCATTGTTGCGGATGCCGCCGCCATAATCGCTTGCAGAGTTGCCGGAGAAGGTGCTGTTGCTCACCGTCAACGTGCCAGTCAACTCTAAGATGCCGCCTCCGTTGGTCGCCGAATTGCCGGAGAAGGTGCTGCTGGTCACCGTCAGCGTGCTAACGTTGAAGATGCCGCCGCCACCATTGGTTGCGGAGTTACCGGAGACGGTGCTGTCGGTTACCGTCAGCGTGCCACGGTTGTCGATGCCGCCGCCGTTGCTGGCAGAGCCGTTTTGCAGCGTAGCCTGATTGACGGTGAAGTCGCCACCACCATCAACATAGAAGAGTTGCACACTATTTCCACCATCGATGAAGTGATTCGCGCCTTCCAGTGTGATCTCACTCGTGATCTGCGGTAGGGCTGCGCTCAGATTGATGTCCGCACCCAGCGTGATCGTATCCGCCGTGAGGTCGGGGCTTTCGTTGGCATTTGCCAGAGTGATGCACTCATACAGTTCATCGGCGCTTGTCACCGTCCAGGATGTGCAGATTGGGGGCATCTCGACCTCAACTGCGCCTGCCGTGCACGCTGTGCCGATGTTGATCGGGCGGTCTGCGCCGAGTTGGTCGGTGGTGGCGCCGTTGCATGCCAGCGTCACGCCGTTGTTGTCGATGCTCGTGCCGTACGGGATCGCGCCAATTGCATCGCTGCCCGCTTGCGGTGTATGCACGCCGCCGCTCAGCGCGCCCAGGTTTAGCGTCGCATTATTCGCCGATCCTGTCCCTGTGAAGCCACACGACGCGTCATCCGACAGGTTGTAGCCGTTGTCGTTGAGCGTGCCTATGTTCTCGCAATTGGAGCCAGACGTCGCCTTAAAGATGTTACCCGATAGATACACCATTGCACTTTCATTGAAGATGTTGACGCCAATACTTGAGGAGTTGTTGGAGAAGGTGTTGCTGGTCAACGTTAGCGTGCCGGTGCTGCTGTTGTAAATGTCGCCACCGCTAGCGGAACTATTGTTGGAGAAGGTGCTGTTGGTCACTATCATTGTACCCGTATTGGAGATACCACCGCCAATGTTAGTCGCATCATTGCTGGAGAGGGTGCTGTTGGTTACTGTCACGGTACCTGCATTGAAGATACCACCACCGCCGTTGTCTGCATAGCCATTTGCAATTGTCAGCGTATCGACAGTCAAGTTGCTCCCTGTGTCCACGTAAAAGACCCGGTGGGCGTTGTTGCCGCTAACGGTGACGCTTTGACCCGTACCGTCGATGGATATCTCGGTGGTGATGTCGGGCAGCGCCGAACCGAGCGTGATGGTGTAGTCGCCGGCGAAGGTGATCGTGTCTGCGCCTGCGGTCCCGTTGGCGGCGCAGATCGCTTCGCGCAGGCTGGTCACGCCGTCCGCGCCTGGCAGGTCTGAAATAGCCATGCTTGTGCAGTTGCCGCCGTTGGCATCGATGGTGTCGGCATTTGTGTCAACAATGATGCGAGAGAAGCCAAAGTAATGGCTCGTGTTGTCGGCGCTGACCGGAGCACCCACCTCCGGGGTGCCGGTAACGTAGCCCATGTTGGCATACGGGCCAGCTTCGGCGATGCCGGTAGCCGTGCAGGTCACCGTGTCGCCATCTTCGCCCGAGGCAGACAACGAAGAAATTACATTGGTGCCGGCACCGCAGTTAATTTGGGTCGCGTCATTTTTCAGTCGGTCGTCTGTGACCGTGACATCGGTCAACTCCACGTTGCCGGTGTTGGTGATCTCATAGGTCCAGGTAACCGTATCGCCCACGGGAATACTGGGACCCGGGCCCGTATCGGCACTTTCTCCGTTGGTTCTTTTTACGATGGCGATGCCGGGAGCGAAGCCAAAGTAGTGGCTCGTGTCGTCGGCGCTGACCGGATCACCCACCTCCGCAGTGCCGGTGACGTAGCCCTGGTTGGCATACGGACCAGCTTCGGCGATGCCGGTGGCCGTGCAGTCCGCCGAGTCGCCCGGTTGGCCCGCGGGAGACAACGAAGAAATTACATTGGTGCCGGCACCGCAGTCAATTTGGGTCTCGTCATTTTCCAGTTGGTCGTCTGTGACCGTGAGATCGGTCAACTCCACGTTGCCGGTGTTGGTGATCCTATAGGTCCAGGTAACCGTGTCGCCCACGGGAATACTGGGCCCCGGGCCCGTTTTGGCATCCGCTCCGTTGGTGAGCTTTAAGATGTCGATGCCGGGAGCGGAGCCAAAGTAGTGGCTCGGGTCGTCGGCGCTGACCGGACCACCCAGCTCCGGCGTGCCGGTGGCAGTGCCAAGGTTGGCGTACTGGCCGGCCACGGCGGCGCCGATGGCCGTGCAGGTGACCGAGCTGCCCACCGTGAGGCTCGGAAAGGGGTTGCCGCCCGGACAGCTGATGACCACGCCCGCCTGGTCGTCGCTGACGGCGACGGAGGTCAGGTCCACGTTGCCGGTGTTCCGGACCACGTAAGTCCAGGTGACGGGGTCGCCGGCGGTGATGTAGGGCCCGGTGCCCGTATCGGCATCCTCTCCGTTGGTGGCCTTTTCGATGTCGATGCCGGGAGCGGAGCCAAAGTAGTGGCTCGGGTTGTCGGCGCTGACCGGATCACCCACCTCCGGGGTGCCGGTAACGTAGCCCATGTTGGCATACGGGCCAGCTTCGGCGGTGCCGGTAGCCGTGCAGATCACCGAGTCGCCAGCTTCGCCCGAGGCAGACAACGAAGAAATTACATTGGTGCCGGCACCGCAGTTAATTTGGGTCGCGTCATTTTCCAGTTGGTCGTCTGTGACCGTGACACCGGTAAACTCCACGTTGCCGGTGTTGGTGATCTCATAGGTCCAGGAAACCGTATCGCCCACGGGAATAGTGGGACCCGGGCCCGTATCGGCACTTTCTCCGTTGGTTTTTTTTACGATGAGGATGCCGGGAGCGAAGCCAAAGTAGTGGCTCGGGTCGTCGGCGCTGACCGGATCACCCAGCTCCGGCGTGCCGGTGGCAGTGCCCAGGTTGGCGTACTGGCCGGCCACGGCGGTGCCGGTGGCCGTGCAGGTGACCGAGCTGCCCGCCGTGAGGCTCGGAATGGGGTTGCCGCCCGGACAGCTGATGACCACGCCCGCCTGGTCGTCGCTGACGGCCACGGAGGTCAGGTCCACGTTGCCGGTGTTGGTGATCTCATAGGTCCAGGTGACGGGGTCGCCGGCGGTGATGTAGGGCCCGGTGCCCGTGTCGGCATCCTCTCCGTTGGTGGCCTTTTCGATTTTGATCGAAGCTAGTTGTGCTACGGCGTCAAATGCAGGCAAAGACGCCAGAAAAAAGGCCAAAGGCAAGAGGATCGCCAAGCTTTTCGATAATGCTTTTTCCATCTTAATCTCTCCTTGTGTGTGGGGTCAAACCTTGATTTGTGTGTGTGGGGTCAAACCTTGATTTGTGAATGTGTGTGTGGGGTCAAACCTTGATTTGTGAATAGAAATTCAATGTGTGGGGTCAAACCTTGATTTGTGAATGTGTGTGTGGGGTCAAACCTTGATTTGTGAATAGAAATTCAATGTGTGGGGTCAAACCTTGATTTGTGAATGTGTGTGTGGGGTCAAACCTTGATTTGTGAATAGAAATTCAATAATCAAGGTTTGACCCCACGCACGACTGAAAACAACGGTTGGAAACGAAAAAACCGGCGATTTCGAGCCGGCAAGCCGCGGCTTGTTCCGGGCATGGTTCCAATG
Organism: Desulfobacterales bacterium; assembly: GCA_963674505.2. Classification (GTDB taxonomy): domain Bacteria; phylum Desulfobacterota; class Desulfobacteria; order Desulfobacterales; family SKZT01. The sequence continues at coordinate 589,179 of CAXXIG010000001.1, read as the reverse complement.
TCGGCCAATCCATGGCCTCGGAACCCCGCCCTACCGAGTCCGAGCAAAGTCGCTTACATGCCCTGGCCGACCGTCAGGCCGCCCTGAATTTGCAAAACGCCGCCGCTCACGATCATGAGGGTGCCCGCCCGATTGTCCGTCGACGAGGAGTTGATCGTGACCACTTGCTCATCCGCGACGACCGCGACGATGGTGTCTGTCGGGACAAGGCGGCACGACCAGATTCCGCTGTCGGTCCAGTCGCCCGATGCGATGGCGGAGCAAAGATCGATATACTCCACCGCGCCGCCGGTGCAGTCGTAGCCGTCGGAGATCGGGCGCGTGTTGCCCAATTGGTCGGTGAAGGTCCGGTCGCAGGTCCAACTCACCGCATTGTTGACGATGATCGTGTCATTGGGGATCGCGCCGATGGCGTCGCTGGGATCGACGGGCATGTGCACGCCGCCGCTCAGCGCGCCGAGGTTCAGCGCGGCGTTCGTCGCGGAACCGTCGCCGCCGCTGACACAGTGGTCGTCGTCCGACAGGTTGTAGCCGTTGTCGTTGAATGTTCCATAGTTGATACAATTTTCACCACTCGCCCCGGCCTCGAAAATGTTACCGGCCAAGTGTAGCCTGCCACCGCCCCAGTTTACGATGCCGCCACCGTTGCCGGGTGCGGAGTTGCCGGAGAAGGTGCTGTTGGTCACCGTCAGCGTGCCGCCTTCGTTCTCGATGCCGCCGCCATCGGACGCGGCGTTGCCGGACAAGGTGCTGCTGGTCACCGTCAGCGTGCCCTCGTTGTAGATTCCGCCTCCGCTAGCCGCGGCGTTGCCGGACAGGGTGCTCCTTGTAACCGTGACCGTGCCATAATTCTCGATGCCGCCGCCGCTGATCGTTGCAGAGCCATTTTGCAGCGTGGCCCGATTTACGGTGAAATCGCCGGTCGAACCGACATGGAAAATGCCCACACTGTCGCCGCCGTCGAGGGCGTAACCGGCCCCTTCAAGCGTGATCCCGGTTGTGATCGTCGGCAGGGGGCTTGTGGCAAGGGTCGTCAGGTCGATGTTCGCGCCCAGGGTGATGATATCGGCGGTGGGGCTGGGGCTTTCGTTGGCATTCGCAAGGACGATGCATTTATAGAGTTCATTGGCGGTCGCGACCGTCCAGGTTGGGCACGGCGGCGGCACTACTTCGACCGCACCGGCGGTGCAGTCGTCGCCGGCATTAATCGGGCGCGCGTTGCCGGGCTGGTCGGCGAAGGTCTGGTCGCAGGTCCAACTCACCGAATTGTTGACGATGGTCGTGCCGTTGGGGATGGCGCCAACCGCGTCGCTGCCTTCCGGGGGCGTGTGCGCGCCTCCGCTCAGCGCGCCGAGGTTCAGCGCGGCATTGGTCGCGGAACCCGTCCCCCCGTCGGTGCAGGTGGCATCGTCCGACAGATTGTAGCCGTTGTCGTTCCATGTGCCGTCGGCGTTGACACAGTTGCTGCCGCTCGCGCCCGCCTCGAAAATGTTGCCCGCCAAGTGCATCGTGCCCCCGTCGTTGCTGTAAATGCTCCCGCCGGAGGATGTCGCCGCGTTGTTGCCGGAGAAGGTGCTGTTGGACAACGCCACCGTGCCGGAGTAATTGTAAATACCGCCGCCGTTGGTGACGGCGGAGTTGCCGGAGAAGGTGCTGTTGGTCACTGTCAGCGTACCGAAGTCGTTGTAGATGCCGCCGCCATCGGTGCCGCCGCTGTCGCCGAGAACAGAATTGTCGGCGATGGTGCTATTGGTCATCACCAGCGTGCCCGCATTGTAGATGCCGCCGCCGCCATTGCTGAAGCCGGAGGGGACGAGAACCGCATTGTTGGCGATGGTGCTGTCGGTCACAGTCACTGTGCCTGCATTGATGATGCCGCCGCCACTTTGATTGGTAGAACCATTTTGCAGTGTGGCCTGGTTAACGGTGAGATCGCCGCTTGACCCAACATCGAAGATACGCATACTGCTGCCACCATCAACGGCGTAGTCCGCGCCCTCCACCACAATCGTGCTGGTGATCTGCGGTAGGGGGCTGGTGCCGAGGGTCAGCAGATCGATGTTCGCACCAAGCGTGATGGTATCCGACCCTGCACCATTGGTGTTCGCTTCGGTGATGCAGTTGTAGAGTTCATCGGCGGTTGTGACTGTCCAGGATGGACACAGCGGCTCCACTTCGACCGCGCCGATATCACATTGATTTCTCTGGGGGCGGGCAATGCCGCGCTGGTCGAGGTTGTTGACCGGCGCAGCCGCACAGACAGAATCGTCGCCGGTATCAATAGCCGGAGAGCTGTTCCCCGGCAGCATAGTAAACGTGGGACCGCCGTTGTCAGCTAGCGGGCCAAGCAGCGGGTCAGCGGTCGTTGCACTGTCACAACTGCCGTCGCTGTCCAAGTTGAAGCTATTGGCAGTTAAGACCCCCCCGAACGCATTGAAGCAGTCATCAGCGTTATTGGCTATGATGGTGTTTTGGAGGGTCAATCCATCATACGTATAGACAATACCGATGAAGTTACCGGATATGGTGCTATTCCAGACAGTTGCCGTGCCTGAGTTGTAACCACTGTGGAATATAGCGGAGTCGTTGCTGGAGAATGTGCTGTTGCTAACGGCCAATGTGCCATTGCTGAAAATGCCACCCCCGGATAGATCGGTATCGTTACCAGAGAAAGTACTGTTACTCACGGTCAATGTGCCATTGTTTTGAATGCCGCCGCCATCTGTTGCGGAGTACCCGTTTTGCAGCGTGGCCTGATTGACGGTGAGATTGCCACTTGCCCCAACCTTGAAGATTTGCACGCTTTCGCCACCATCAATGGCGTAGCCCGCGCCTTCCACCGTAATTGCGCTGCTTATTTCGGGCAGCGGGCTGGTGGTGAGCGTCGGCAGATCGATATCCGCGCCCAGGGTGATGGTATCCAGTCCCGCGCCGTTGATGTTCGCTTTGGTGATACATTCATACAGCTCATCGGCAGTCGTGACCGTCCAGGACGTGCAAATTGGCGGCATTGCCACTTCGACTGCACCACTTGTACACGCTGTGCCAATGTTGATCGGGCGATCTGCGCCGAGCTGATCGCTGGTGGTGCCGTTGCACGCCAGCGTCACACCGTTGTTATTGATGCTGGTGCCGTTGGGGATCGCGCCGATGGCGTCGCTGCCCGTTTGCGGCGTATGCACGCCACCACTCAGCGCGCCGAGATTCAGCGTGGCATTCGTCGCGGAACCGGTGCCGCCGTTGGTGCACGTCTCGTCACCCGACAGGTTGTAACCGTTGTCGATGAACGTGGCACCGAAGCCACCACTAAAGCTTGAACAGTTATCCCTACTACTTGCCGCAAAGATATTGCCCGCCGCGTATACCGTGCTGCTGGCTAATTGGCCGTAGTTATAGATGGCGCTTATTAACCCGGAGTTGCCCGAGAAGGTGATGTTAGTCACTGTCAGAGTGCCGCCGTCGATAAGGATGCCGCCGCCAGAGTTGAGGGCAGTGTTACCGGAGAAGGTGCTGTTGGTCACCGTCACTGTACCGATGCGGTTGTAGATGGCGCCGCCATAGGTGTCTGTATAGTTTCCGGAGAGGGTGCTGTTGGTCACCGTTACTGTGCCGCTAAGGTTGTAAATGCCGCCGCCAGAGTTGAGGGCAGTGTTACCGGAGAAGGTGCTGTTGGTCACCGTTACTGTGCCGCTACCGTTGTAAATGCCACCCCCGGATCGATCGTCGTTACCAGAGAAAGTACTGTTACTCACGGTCAATGTGCCATTGTTTTGAATGCCGCCGCCATCTGTTGCGGAGTACCCGTTTTGCAGCGTGGCCTGGTTGACGGTGAGATCGCCGCTTGACCCAACATTGAAGATTCGCACACTGTCGCCGCCATCAATGGCGTAGTCCGCACCCTCTACTACAATCGTGCTGGTGATTGGTGGTAGTGCGCTGGTCAGATTGATGTTCGCGCCCAGCGTGATGGTATCCAGTCCCGCGCCGTTGATGTTCGCTTTGGTGATACATTCATACAGCTCATCGGCAGTCGTGACTGTCCACGATGGGCAGAACTGCAACTCAACTTCGACCGCGCCGCTGGTGCAAGCTGTGCCTGCATTGATGGGACGTGTACTGCCGAGCTGGTCGGTGGTTGTGCTATTGCACGCCAGCGTCACACCGTTGTTGTTGATGCTGGTGCCGTTGGGGATCGCACCGATAGCATCGCTGCCCGTTTGCGGCGTATGCACGCCACCACTCAGCGCACCGAGATTCAACGTGGCATTATTCACCGACCCCGTGTCCGTGAAGCCGCATGACGCATCATCCGATAGGTTGTAGCCGTTGTCGTTGAGCGTGCCGCCGTTGTTGAAACAGTTATCGGCACCCACGCTTGCTGCGAAAATACTGCCTGACAGGTGGGTTATGCCGGCAATGTCGTTGTAGATGGCAGCGCCGCTGGTCGCCGAGTTGCCGGAGAAGGTGCTGTTGGTCACTGTCACCGTGTCCAAATAGTTCACAATGGCGCCGCCGTTAACAGCCGAATTGTCCGAGAAGGTGCTGTTGGTCACTGTCACCGTGCCAGCGGTCTCGATGGCGCCACCGTCCACGTTCGCAGAATTACCGGAGAAGGTGCTGTTGGTCACCGTCACCGTGCCATAGTTCGAGATGGCGCCGCCAAAGTCTGCTGCGCCGTTTTGCAGCGTGGCCTGATTGATAGTGAGATCGCCAGTTGGGAGAACATAGAAGATTTGCACGCTGTCGCCACCATCAATGGCATAGCCCGCGCCTTCCACCGTAATTGCGCTGCTTATTTCGGGCAGCGCGCTGGTCAGGTTGATGTCAGCGCCCAGGGTCAGTGTGTCCAGACCAGCGCCGTTGCTGTTTGCGTCAGTGATGCACCCGGCAAGCTGGTTTTCAGTGACGATGTTGGCGCAGGTAAACTCATTGGTGACGGTGCATGTCACATTTTCGCCTGCGCCAAGCGCAACAGACAGGGTATCACCGCTCAGAGTGCCGCTGTCGCTGCCGCCAGTACACACCGCGCCGGTCAGGTTCCAGTTATCCGGCACGTATTCGGTGAAGGTATGCGTGCCAATCGGCAGGTTGCTGAAGGTGATGCTACCGTTGACGCTGTCGCTGTCATCGGGGTCGGCGTCATCCAGCGTAAACGCCAAATCGAAGGCGTACACCGTCCCCGGCCCGGAGATGGTGTTATTGAAGGAACCGGTGTTCCCCGCCAGATTACCACTGGTGATCACATAATAAATCCTGCCCGCTTCCAGGGCGTGGGATAATTCCGATGATGTGCTGAAAAGGGCATCATTGTCACCGTTGAGGTAATTGGTGCATGGGCTGCCCGGGTCGAAGCCGTCCTGGTAGAGATGGATATAGCCGTCATAATTCTGTTGGCTGACTACAAAGTAGGTTCCGCTCGTATCTATCGCAAAGGGCTGGACATGATAATTGACCGTATTGGATGAGAGCGTACAGGTTGTGCCTTCATTCGGTCGTGTCCAGAGCGGGCCGCCGCTTGTACTGTCGCTGTAGGGCATTGAGAGTGGCTGTTGGTTGTAGATGAAGTCGAAATCGGTCCCATCACTCGGGTCGGCATCCTTGACGATGGTCAGGCTGTTGGGCCTGACCTCGACCGCGCCGCTGGTGCAGGCGTCGCCGCTGTTGATCGGGCGCGTGCTGCCAAGCTGGTCGGTGGTCGTGCCGTTGCAGGCCAGCGTCGTGCCGTTGTTGTCGATGCTGGTGCCGTTGGGGATCGCGGCAACCGCGTCGCTGGGATCCGGGGGCGTATGTACCCCGCCGCTCAGCGCGCCGAGGTTCAGCGTGGCGTTCGTCGCGGACCCTGCGCCGCCGTTGGTGCAGGTTCCGTCATCCGACAGGTTGTAGCCGTTGTCGTTGAGCGTGCCGGTGCCGGAACAGTTTGTGCCGGCCGAACCCGTATCGAAAAGGTTGCCGGCAAGGTGCAGCGTGGCGCCAAAATCGTTGAGGATGCCGCCGGCGACGGTCGCGGCATTGCCGAAGAAGGTGCTGTTGGTCGCCGTGAACGTGCCGCCGTTCGTGTTGACGATGCCGCCACCCGCGTTGTTCGCGCTGTTGCCGGAAAAGGTGCTGTCGATTACCGACGCCGTGCCGCCAAGATTGTAGATGGCGCCGCCGCCGAGGCCCGCTTCGTTTCCGGAAAACGTACTGTCGGCTACGGTCAGCGTGCCGGAGTTGTAGATGCCGCCGCCAAAAGCGCTGGCGACGTTGCCGGAGAAGGTGCTGTCGGTCACCGTGACGCCGCCTGCGTTATAGATGCCGCCGCCGCTGCCCGTGTCGCCGTTCCGAAGCGTGGCCTGGTCGATGGCGAGATCGCCGCTTGCCCCGACATCGAAGAAGCGCACGCTGCCGCCGCCGTCGATGGCGTACCCCCCGCCCTCCAATACGACCGCGCTGGCGATCTGGGGCAGCGGGCTGGTGGTGAGGGTGGTCAGGTCGATGTCCCCGCCCAGGGTGATCGTGCCGCCCGCGCCGGCATTGGCCGCGGTGATGCACTCATACAGCTCGTCTGCGGTCGTGACCGTTGCCGGCAGGGTGCAGGCCTGCTGACGCAGCCTATTCGCGCCGGATGCGGGGTCCGGTTCCGCATAGGCGCCGGCGGGAATTGAAGCGGCGAAAGCAAGCAAACCCAGACATAGAATACATGCGATCGGCGATATTTTGATTTTGAGATTCTTCATGAACGTCTCCTTGGCAGCGATGAACACAATCCTTGTTTTCCGACGGATGCGGGCTCCAGACGATTTGATTTCAAGCAATATACGACTGAAAACAACGGTTGGAAACGAAAAAACCGGAATTCCGGGGACACCATTGGAATTCCGGGGACACCATACATACTTATTGACAAATTCCGATATAATTGATCCTGTTAACGCATGGCAAGAATGGCGAGAGCAGTGGCGCCCGGGATTCCACACCATGTGACCCAACGCGGCAACAGGCGGCAACGGACATTTTTCAGCGGCGAGGATTGTCAAGCCTGTTTGGAATTGATGGCGGAGTGGTGCGGGAAGCACGAAGTGCGGACTTGGGCATATTGTCTTATGCCCAACCATGTTCATTTGATCGTCGTACCGGCGACAAAGGACGGATTGAAACTGTCGGTCGGCGAAGCCCGCAGGCGATACACCCGCAGGATCGATTTTCGAGAAGGCCGGCGAGGTCGTTTGCGGCAAGGGAGATTTTCGTCTTTCATGATGGACGAAAGATATCTTTTGGCGTGCGCAGGATATGTCGAACCGAACCCTGCTAGGGCCGGCTTGGCGAAGCAACCCGAAGATTGGCCATGGAGCGGCGCAAAAGCGCACATCGACGGCAAGGACGACATTCCAGTATCGACGAAACCGCTGCTGGAAATCGTTGGGAAAAATTGGAGAGATTTTTTGAAGGCGGATGCGCTGGATTCGGAAATGAAGCTGTTTGGAAAACATGAACGAACCGGCGGACCTTTGGGTGTCGATTCATTCGTTGAAAAAATGGAAAGGCTTTTGAATCGAAAACTCAAACCTTAAAAACCTGGATCAAAAACAGAAGATAAGTAAGGTGTCCCCGGAATCCCTTGTGTTGCCTGTTTTTTTATGTGCGGTGTCATCAAAAGGAGACCTTGCCGCAGCGGGCTATTTATCAGATTCTCGTAGTCGCCGCTTTGATCAGGAATTTTTTGATTTCATCGTCTTCGATGGTTTGACCAAGGCAATCGATGGATTCCCGGTAATCGATATCTTCGAAAAAGGCCAGCTGCTCCCGAAATAGCTTTCCGCTGTAATAGGGCCCGAAAATCGCTTTCGCTCTGGCGGAAATCTCGTTGAAATGTAAAGAATGTTTCAAAAGAAAGTACAAATCAACGTAGTCTTTCCACTTGGCGCGTCCACCCAATGCATGGGCTTTCATGGCGGCAAGGTCCAACAGCGAAGGGACCAAAACGACATATTCGAAATTCCGGGCGGGGGCGACAGAATACGGATATTGGAAAAACGCCATTTTGACTCCGCCTATCGAAAAATGAATCTGATCGTAGGCTTCATACAGGATTCCGTCGATATGCGCTCCCTGCTTGTCGAATATGCGCTTGATCCGTTGCCTTTTGACGTCCTTTTACGTAAACAAATCGAAATCAATGGAACGACGGTGCCCTAAATAAAGGGCGATGGCGGTTCCTCCGGCCAAGTAATAATCCTTTTTGAACAACCGAATCAGAGGCAACAAATCGATTTGATCTTTGGTTAGAATTTCCCTATGCATGCCGATCGAAATAAAGTTTAAAGAAATTAATGGTTCGGGGATGATAGTTGGTTCGACTGCCGGAAATTTGGCGACGGAAAATATCGGACACGGTTTTCGTTCCCGCCAGCTCGAAAAGTCTCCTGACGCTTTTCTCGTCGCCGTAATTCAACACCGCTTCCACAACAAACGCCAGTTCCACATTTTCCCGTTCTTTCGGATTTATCCACCAGAACAGGTGTGTATTTTCCCGGATAAAGCTTTTCAATCCTTCACGGTTCATATTCACCTCTTACAGACCTTTTAGGGCCGCGGAAATAAAATAATGGGCTAGGAATGAGCAGGATTTTCGCTCAAATTCAAGGCGTCGCACCCCATGCATACTGAAGTCTTCATTGGGTGTGACAACGCGGAATTTGGGCGAAAAGACAAGCAAGGCGGGTCGTTTTTTTCTTTCTTTGGCCCTTACCTCTCGCCCCTTTTTATCCATGATACATCGTTCGATATAGCACATCAATGGCAAAAAGATCGATCCGCGATGGGGGCGGGAACAAAAATCGAACCCTATACCTCATTTCGTCTCTTAAGATGCAAATATTGTAATGAAATACACCGCGAGAATAATAAAATGTAAACACCGATGAAAAAGTGCAGAATTACAGCCGGAGAAAAAGTCCCTAATTCCGGCCGATAAAAATGGAGTATGAACTATTCTTCCCGTTCTTCCTTTTCTACAATACTTTCTCAAAAAAAATAAAAAATATATATTCTTCGAGTTTGGTTCTTTTTCTTCCGCCTTTTAATGTCGGGAATAAGCAGTATCGTTAGGTTTTGAAACAACAATGCCCGGAGCTGCAGCCCCGGGCATTGAAAAACAGCATTCCGAAAAACGTCGTAAGCCAAACAGAATTCTAATGATAGCCAGACTTCCGGTGCTTTACAACTTCGGAGGTTTTGCCATGCTCCTTATGCCGATCACCTGCCGACTGTGTCGCGAGATCTTTCATATCTGCCGCTGCTGCTATCGAGGACAAGCCTATTGCAGCGGATTATGTCGAATCCTGCGCAAGAGGCAAAAGCATCGCCAGGCCCAGAGACGCTGCAGACAAACGCCGAAAGGCAAAAAGGCCCACCGTGAAGCCGAAAATCGTCGGCGACAAAAACTCGCAGGTCGAAAAACCGAAATAAACATGGATGATGCCACTTCAACAGTCCGATTGCGTTGGTTTATAACCATGGCAATCTTCGCGCATCTGCTGTGCTCGAAGATGAAAAGCGGATTTGAAAAACCCCGATGCCGCTTTTGCGGGGTCTGCGGCCAGGTCGTAGATCGTTTTCCGCCAAGACCCTAATGACTATCCAAAAGTCAGCGCTTGTCACCGCATTTTCGATCGTGCTTCTGATCGGCTTCATTTCCGGGAACACCCATGCCGGTGGTCTCTATTTATATGAACTGGGCGGCCCGGAGGTTGGGCTGGCGGGCGCGGGATGGGCCGCGCGCGCCCAGGATGCGGCGGTCGTTATAACTAATCCGGCGGGTTTCTGGATTCCAGGATCGATCTGGAAATGACCATGCCTCAATCAGTTATGTTCAGCGGATACCATGAAATCTCCGACGGATTGGCGAACATGGGCAATCTGGGGTGGCAGGATTGGTCCGAGTTCGGCATGGTGGGCGTAAGCGTGAGCGCGGAAGAGGTCGCCGGCCTGACCTATGATCGCAACTACAAAGATACCTGGCATGCCGCCTTCGGCGTGCAATATCGGTTTTCCGAACCATGGCTGGTGTCGGCCGGAGTGGGCTATGACAGCGCCATGGTGGACGAAGAAGACATGACGCCCGACCTGCCCATGGGAGATCAGTGGCGGTTCGGACTGGGCGCGCGATACGACTGGTCCGAGCAGCTGAACATCGGTTGCGGTTACCAGCTTTTATGGATGGGCGACCTTGACATGGATATCTACAAAGGCCCTCTGGCCGGGCGGGAAAGATAAAAAGATAAAAGATAGGAACTTGCTTTTTGTCAACGAAACTACACCGTGCTTTTCAATTGTTTCCCGTCCGCCCGCGCCCGTCCTCCGCCGCAACATGTTGCGGCGGAGGACGGGCGCGGGCGGACGGGTGGCCGTCAAGTCGGAAAGAGAATGGAAAAGATTGTCGATGGATTGAAAATGGTTTGTGGAAATTCGGGGAAAGGCCGGAAAACATGGAAAACGTCCTGTTTCGCGCCGCAGTTCGGCGCCGATCCCGGATTTCGATTTTTTTCGGGGGTGCGAGAAGGGATTCAATCCCAATAATCGTATTGCGGGATTTGAGAGTCCGAATCGTCGTAGACGAGTTCTAAGGATATGCGAATCTTCTTCCAAAGGCGGGTCGTGGTTGCGGACATCCCACAGGTCGAGGTGCTCCAGGATCTTTCTGACGATCGGACCGGCCTCGAGAATCGATATAATCCGCATTTGATTTTGACAATTGGGACAGCAAAGGGGATCGACTTCGTAGATTTTTTGAATCAGCATCGCCCGGCTGCGGCGGAACTGTTTCGACGTCATTTCTCCGGGCGCGATCGACGGTATCGCATCGTCGGTTTCCGCTTTTTTTCTCATCCCTATAGACTTGTTCGAGTAGAAAACATAATACCTAACAAATTGCTCGTATTTGTTGGGAATATGTACGGCGAGCCTTGCGAGCCAGTCGATGGCGTCGAAGGTTTGTTCGGTCTTTCCGTCCTTCGAACGATAAACGACTTTGGCGGCGCCGTCGGGCGATTTGTCGGCGGGGATGTAGCGCATGCGCTCCTGGGAGAAACTGGCTCGGACGATGTATTTGGCGAGGTTGCCGAGGGCGGCTTCGTCTTCGGGCCAAATTCTTGGGCCGATATGGACGCTAAATCCCGTGTGTCGCCAGGAAAGCATGTTTTCGATTATGGCGACGTTGATTTTTCCCTCTTTTTTCAGCATCTTCAGAACTTCGTACTGAAAGGCCTCTTCGAGGTCTTCGGCGTGGAAACCCGGAACGCCGACAAAAGAGTTGTCCGGGAGAAAGCAGCCGTCGGTGGCGATGGCGTGCAGGTGCGGATTTGGATTGAGAAAATCCCCGTACGTCTGTATTGCGATGCTCGCTCCGGGGACCGCGCCGTCGCGGGGAACCGCGGATTTCAAAAAGGCGCTCATGACATTCCACGCGCACTTGCTCAGTTTGCCGAGCAGGGAGCGGTCGTATATGAAATAGATTCGGAGGCGTTTGGGTATGCTGAAGACCCAGTGTCTGTGGGGGACTTTTTTCAGAACCTCGGTCAAAAGCCATTCGCCGTATTCGACGACCCGCTTCTGGTGGCAAGAAGGGCAAAAATGGCGGCGCTTGCACGAAAACGGCAAAAGATATTCGTGGCCGCAATTGTCGCATCGAATCCGGGCGAAGCCGCATCGCAGGTCGCCGCAGTCCAGATACCTGTAGATCACGTCCTTTATATAAGGTCGCCAGAATCCGTATCGGGAAGCGTACAGATCGTCCCAAATCGCCTCCAATTCCTCGAAATGGTTTTCCACGCAATTGTAGAAGGCCGTTTCCTTTGGTTTGCGAGGCTTGTAGATTCCGTCAATGCGTTCGTTCGATTTCGTCATGGTGAAAGCCCGTTCCTTCGCAATACGCGATTGCGAATAAAAACCGAAAGAGCAGTCCCGGCTTTGAATCCATCTTTTTATGTAAATGTTTTTGTTAATATAAAGAATTCATAAAAACTTTACAATAAGATTTATTTTCCGACAATGTGGCGTCTGAAAAGATGCGAGAGCGAGGTCTTTGCCGGACATTCGCCGGGTGCGCGGGAGGGGGGAAGTGGCTGGATGGTATTGCCGAAGGAGGGCTTTGAGGAACGAGAATACTGAATGTTTGGAAAGGGAGCGCCGCCCGTTGCGGTGTTCGGAGCGGGCGGCGCGAGGGCAAGTCGCCGGGCGAAGGCGGCAGCGTTCGCGGCGGGCTTGGGTTATGGGTCTTGCGCAAACGCCGTTATTGTTTTTGGAAGGGACGACCGGGGTCGTCCCTTCGTTTGTTTTGTGGGTTGTGGTTGTTGTCGCTCGATGATCAAGTTTTCTCCGTCATTCCCGCGCAAGCGAAAATCCATGAGCTTCCGCGGACTTCCTGGATTGCGGCAGCCTGATTGCTATTCCCGTAGAGTAAAAAGTCAAAAAACGTAATGGCAGACAAATTCGTATGGCTATCACTTAAAAATGTTTGAAAGTATTGACCATTTGATTTTTATATGCAAACATGCAACATGTCTGTCGGAGGCGACTGTTGGCAAAGTACCGTAGACTTGGGAAAAAATTAGAATTCGAAAGGATTGGATGTTTCCAACACTTTGCAATTCAAACGAATCGCAATCGCATTATAGAGAGAGGAAAAGTTGAGGGCTATGAAATCTTTTTTTGTTGCAATAGTGTTATTAAATTGCGTTTTTTCTCTCCAGAGTCTTCCTGCCTATGGAGAAATCCTAAACGTGTGCAAAAACGGATGTGCATATACAGCCATTCAATCCGCTATTGACTCATCCATATCGGGAGATGAAATCAGGATAGCCGAGGGCACCTATCAAGAAATCATTTCTCTGACAAGTTCGAAAATCCTTACAATCAAAGGCGGTTGGAATAACGATTTTACCAGCAGGGATCATGGTTCATTCGCCACGATCCTCGATGCTCGCGGAATGGGCAGCGGCGTTTCTATAATTGCGGCGGGCGCAAGCATTAACATCGAACTGGATGGAATTAACGTGAAAAGCGGCCAGTCGGATATCGGCGGAGGCGTTTTCATAAAAGCAAGCGGGACCGGTTCCATGGCCACTGTAAAAATCAAGAACTGCGAAATATCGAATTGCGTCGTCTCGGAATATGGCGGTGGTATAAGCGCGGAGGCCATTTACGATGGATTTATAGAACTCGAATTTACCGCAAACGCGATCTCCAACAACTCGGCGGGTTGGGGAGGCGGGGGCGGTTTGGCCTGCAACGCGGAAAATTTTGGAAACATATCCGTAACAATGATCGACAATGTCGTGGATCAGAATACAATCCAGGGAAACGGCGCCGGGATCTATCTATGCGCCAACGGTTCCGGATCTGTTCTTGAATACGATTCCGATGGAGATAAAATAAAAAATAACAATTCCACGGGAAATTCCGGGTGCGGGGGCGGCCTTTACGCATGGTCGGATTCCGGCGCCACGATCGATATCAGCATCGATTATAACGAGATCATGGAGAATGAAGTCTACTGCAACGGCGGAGGTATATACATCTATCCGTCTGGCTCCTCCTTACAATTGACGGTCTCCAATTCAATCATAAATAAAAATGTATCCTGGGTCACCGGGGGCGGTTTTTTATTTAACGACGGAGGTGTTGGGCCGACAATTAACATGATCGGAAACACCATCTCTAAAAATAAAAGCGTGCAAGAGGCGGCGGGACTGTACTTTTATTTCGCCTCCGATCCATCCGTTTTGAACTTCAGCGACAATTCCATATTGGAAAACAACCTTATGGGGGCCAACAGCGGCTTTCCGGCGGGAAATGGAATATGCATCAGGAATGAATCCGATTCCAGCACAACCGTGAATTTTTGCCGAAACAAAATTTGGGGCAACTATTGCGATTTTGGAGCAACCAATGGCGGTGGAATCTTCGTTCAAAACGTGGCGGCAATGCTGTTTCATTTCAGCAACAACATAATTTCGGACAACTCGCTCGTGGGATTCGCCGGAGGGTCTTCCAAGGGGGGAGGGCTTTATCTCGCCAATACCGGCGGAACCATGGATTTCAACTCTGTCAATAACACCATTACAAACAACAGGTCGGTCAACGACTCGGGATCCGGAAGTTCCCAAAATTACGGAGGCGGCATTTTCGTTACCGGTTCCGGCGCAGATTTATCTTTTAAAAACGACGTTATCTACGGCAACCAATCGCCGTTCGGTCCGGATTTATACAACTATATGAATACCGCCGACATGGAGATTTCCCATAGCGATCTCGGCGACACTTTCGGCGCCTATACGGACTCGGGAGGCAATATTTCCTCCGATCCGCTTTTTCCGGGATCATATTACTATTGCGTGGAGGGCGGCGAAAAATATGCGACTTCCGGGGATTGCCCTTGTTGGCCTGCTTATTTCAATTGCGATTATTCGATACCGGACGAATCTCCTTGCGTGGATGCCGGGACTTCGGACGGCGCCCCGGATATCGATATTTCAGGACTCGGCAGACCATCCGGCTCCGGTCACGACATAGGGGCTTATGAATTCACCTCCGATTGCGATCCCTTCAAGACGGGTCTGTCATTCTTCTATTTGATGACCGATGCCTACGACGCAACAAGCAACGGCGGTACGATCAAATGCCGGAAAGGAACATATGGAGGGGATCTTTCGTTTACCGCCGATAAAACCGTAACCGTCAAAGGCGGCTATGAAGATTGCTATTTTGAATCAAGGTCCGGGGAGACCGGAGTGGCAAGTCGGATCACTATCGCCAAGGGATGCGCAATTTTTGAAAATATCATCATCAAATAAATGAACTGTCTCCGGGAGAAACCGATGAAACCGTTAAAATTCTCTTCTTTTCCGTCAAGATTATTCTTCTTTTTCTTCCTGTTTTTGTTCCACGTCATAATGATATGCGAGCTTCCTTCCGCAATTGGTGCCACTCCCGCGTTGCGGATGGAGAATAGTTACGGAAAACTACCTCTGTCGTTCGAGGAAAACAAGTGGCAAACCGATTCTCGTGTTCGTTTTCTTTCCAGGGGAAGCGGCTACGCTCTTTTTCTGACGCCGGAGGAAGCGGTTTTGAAACTTCGAAAGTCCGAAGGAAATGCGCTTGAGAAAAATAAGGGGAAACTTGGCGGAAAACCGGTCCCCGACAAATTGAAAGCCGATCGAAAGACAATAGAAGCCGTTATTCGAATGCGCCTTAAAGGCGCGAACGCGAG
This sequence comes from Desulfobacterales bacterium, assembly GCA_963674505.2. Taxonomy (GTDB): domain Bacteria; phylum Desulfobacterota; class Desulfobacteria; order Desulfobacterales; family SKZT01. The sequence continues at coordinate 573,932 of CAXXIG010000001.1, read as the reverse complement.
TCCTTCTCTTAAAGGCGAGGATAAGCTTCCGGGAGTCAGCAACTATTTTCAGGGAAACGACTCCTCCAAATGGCGAAAAGGCGTATCCAACTTCGCCAGGGTTCGTTATCGCGAAGTCTATCCCGGCATTGACCTTGTGTTCTATGGAAATCAAAGGCGACTCGAATACGACTTTATTCTGAAGCCCGGAACGGATCCTTGCTCCATTCGCATTGCATTTCAAGGAGCGGACCGAATGAAGCTTGACGAGAAAGGCAATCTGATCCTCCAAACGAAAAACGGAGATATAATTCAAAAGGCCCCATCGTTTTATCAGGAAAAAAGTGGAAAGAAGATACACATTGACGGACAGTACCATTTTTTTAAAAATGGTGACGTGGGATTCCAGGTGGCTTCATGGGATCAAAAAAGGGATTTAGTGATAGATCCCGTTATAGTTTACTCAACTTACCTGGGAGGAAGTGACTACGATTCTGCTTGTGAAATAGCGGTTGACAGTCGAGGAAACGCCTATATTGCAGGGCGGACCGGCTCAACCGATTTTCCAACTTACAATGCGTTAAATCATGAAATCGAAGGGAACAACGATGTTTTCATAATTAAACTGAATCCCGATGGCACTCAGATTCTATATTCCACATACTTGGGAGGGAGAAATGATGATTCCTGTTATGGCCTCACGGTTGATGAATCCGGCAACGCCTTTGTAACGGGAAGTACGGAATCTATGGATTTTCCCTCAATCAATGCGGTCTATCCTAATAAAACCGGTGATTCTGATGCTTTCATTTTGAAGCTGAACTCCGTTGGGGATCAAATCATCTTTAGCACCTATTTAGGAGGAGGTGCTTGGGATTGTGGATACGGCATTGCGGTAGATAGATACGGAAATGCCTATGTTACAGGTGCTACTACTTCATTCTACAATGCAGGCATTTATAATTTTCCCGAGATCAACCCGATTTATACCGGTTTATCTGGTTCCGTGTTTACTTTCATATTCAAACTCAGCGCAGATGGAACCCAGGCAATCTATTCCACTGGTTTAGGAGGAAGTGAGCATGACTATGGTTTTGGAATAGCTGTTGACGAATCAGAAAATGTCTATGTCACTGGTTTGACCTGGTCCTCCGATTTTCCAACGGAAAACGCGATATATCCCGACAGTTTAGGCTCGCCAGATGCCTTCATATTTAAGCTTAACGGCGATGGAGACGACGTCGTCTACTCCACCTACTTAAGCGGAAGCATGCACGATGTTGGTTGGGGAATCGCTACCGACAGCTTGGGAAATGCATACGTCACGGGTTATACCGGTTCTTCTGATTTTCCTACCGTTAATGCAATATACCCCTATCGCCGGGGCGATGATGATGCTTTTATTTTCAAATTAAACGCCGATGGCTCCCAAGTTTTTTTTTCCACATTTATAGGAGGGATGGCCGATGATTGGGCAGAAGCAATAACGGTTGACGTATCAGAGAATATCTATATCACAGGACAAACTCTATCAATTAATTTTCCAACTGTCGATGCACTTTACGAATTTAGTTATCCGAATAATCAGGGCGGATCTGATCCATTCATTTTCAAATTGAGCGCCGATGGCAACCAGGCTTTATTTTCAACCTATTTGCGTGGAAGCGGGTCTGATTGTGGAGAGGATATTGCTGTTGACGACTCGGGAAATATTTATGTTGCGGGATTTACCTACTCCTCAGATTTTCCCACAGTCAACCCAATATACCCGAACCTTTGGGGCCAAACGGATGCATTCATCGTAAAAATCAGCGACTCCCCGGCGCTCAATCCCGTCATAGCCCAAACCCCAATGTCCGGTCCGCCTGGCGCAACTTTCACGCAATGGGCAACCGGTTTTACGCCTGACGGCGTCGCAGCCCTTCATTTCAAAAAGCCCGACGGGACCGAATACCCGTCCCATAATCAATCACTGGATTCCCAGGGTCATTTTGAAGTGGAATACACCTCTTCCGTGGAAAAGCCCGCCGGGTCTTACATTTGGTGGGCTGTAGATGTTACGACCGGGATAAAAAGCAACGAAGTGAACTATACGATTGAAAATTCCATGGGTGATTCATCGTTGGAAGGAACGATTTATGACGAATCCGGGACTCCTTTGAACAATGTAAGTATAGATTTAGGCGTTTATTCGACCACTTCGAACGCGGACGGCGAGTATTTCTTTTCGAGTATCAGCGATGGCGTTCACGATCTGATTCTTACCAAAACCGGATACGCCACTGAAAACGACGTTGTATATATCCCCGCGAAATCGAAAATCATCCGCAATTACCAATTGAACGAATCCTCGGGCATACAAATTGTCAGTTTGAAATCCAAGTATCCGGACAACGCTTATTTTCTGGATGGCGTCTCTTTCCATGCGACCTATACCGCCGTCGTGGATTGGGCCGGACGCCCCCCGGGCTATGTCAGGTTCATAACGCCCGAAGGTTCTTTCCATGTTCCGACGAGTTCGAACACGGCTTCTCGGGAATTTGATATGGGATATGATTTCGGTCCATGCGAAAAGCTGAAAGCCATTGCCGTCAGCGGCGACGGCGCATCCTCCGAGGAAAAAACTGCCGATTTTACAGTGATGTCGCCGCTGCCTTTTACACACTCCTTTCTGACCTGGTTCGATTTCGGGGATGGATTTTGTTTTGAAGACAGCTTGGGGTTGATCAATGTGGAGTTATTCGACGAAGGCGTGGATCGAGGCGTTATTCCGAGCAATATCCCCGTATTCGGGTCCGAGAAGTTCGGCCTTCAGTTTGTTCCCACATTGAACGTAAAAGCCGACAGCGACGGAAGCGCGGAATACGAACTGGACTTCGACAATTTCAAACTGGCCGAGGGAGAAGTGGCGGGCTTTCCATTCACCATTACGCCTGAATTGGGCATTGACGGACAATTTTCAAGCACCGCATGCCAATGGAACTGGGACGGTTATTTCGGATTGAAAGGAGAGATCGAACTAAAAAAGAGCCAGCATTTTTTCATTGCGGCAGGACCTGTAATCATACCCACTTATTTAAAAGTGGCCGTGCAGGTTTCCACGGAATTTCTGGGCTCTATTGCCAGCCTGGATCCAATCTCCATGAACGGAAATCTCATCCTCTCCCCCTATGTGCGGGGCTCGGTGGGATGCGGTTTTGACGAAACTATTGCCGTCGAGGGCTGGATAGGCGGCGGAGCCAGTTTAGGTCTCCAGTGGCCGGATGAACCCACCATGGATGAATTGACCCTTTATGTGAATGCGGGACTCACCGCATACGCCTTGTTATGGGAGTGGGAACACGAAGGCTTGAGATGGGACTGGGACTATTATCAGCAGGATAAGTCCTCGACCTTTTCCGAAAAGGACATCGTGCCGGAACCAAAGCTGATTGCAAGGGAGTACCTGAAAAACACCGGACGCACCGAGTTCGGAAAAGAAAGCGAATCCGTGATCCAAAGGTCTTCGCGACAAGGGCAAAGCCCCGTCAGTCTGACCTCTTTACAGTCATCGGCATTTCCCTATTCCGAAGCCTCGGTTTCATCGGCCGGCGATCACTTTTATCTCGCATGGTTGCAGGACGACGCCCAAAGAAGCTCCGTCAACAGAACCGAGACCGTTTTTTCATCTTGGGATGGAGCATCTTGGAGCGATCCGCAAGTTGTTCATGACGACGGAACCGCCGATTTTCATCCGGAAATCATTGTTTTTTCTTCCGGCTCGGCCTTGTTGGCGTGGGAGAATCAGAAAATCGCGCATCCGGACACGGCCGTTTTCGAAGATATGGTCGAAAATCTCGAAATCGCCTTCGCTTCTTATGACGGGACCGTCGGAACCTGGAATAACCCGACCCAATTGACGTCGAATCCGTATCTGGACCGAAGTCCCAAATTGGCCGGAAATGATTCTGACGACGTGCTGCTGACCTGGATCGCCAATCCCGACAACAACCTGATGGGAACTTCGACGGAGCCGAATCAAATCTGGTCGGCGTTCTGGAACGGCTCTGGATGGGAGGCGGAGGCCATGGCTTGTGAAATCCCGCACGGCATTATCAAATATGACTCCATCTATGATGGCGAAAACGCGTACATCGTATTTTCGCTGGATACGGACAACAACATAGCCAGCGTAAACGACCGCGATCTATATCTGCTCGAATATGCTTCGGGAACCTGGAAAACGCTTGAAAGGCTCACAGATAATTCAGTCCCGGACGACAATCCTCAAATGGCTGAGGATACGGACGGACATATTGTACTGACATGGCTTCAGGAAGGCAACTTAGCATCCTTGATCGATTTCGAGTTCAACAAAAAGAGAATCATAAAAACCGATGATTTTTCAAGCAACTTGGCCGATTTTAAAATGGCCTCCTCTGCGGACGGAAAACTGTCGGTGATATGGGCGGAACCATCCGACTACAGCTCCGATATTTTTTCGGTTTTTTACGATCCTTCCTTGAATTCCTGGAGCGGAGATCGACAGCTGACTATGGATCAAGAAACCGAAAGAAATATCGTCGCGGCCTTTCACGGCGAGGATCATCTGATCGTCATATACAGCAGGAACCAAATCGAAATAACTGAAATTAAAAGACGCACCCTTGCCGATGAAACAGTATCGATTAAAGTTCCGGAAATCATTGCCACGGATTTGTTTATGCTGAAGCACACGTTGGGAGAAGATTTGGCTTTGGAATCCGAAAGTCTGAAAGTTTTACCTGAAAATCCATTGCCTGGCTCGCAAGCCGTTCTTTCCGCCAACGCGCAAAATCTTGGAGATATCTCGTTTTCAAACATTCCAGTGGCATTTTACAACGGTGATCCCGCAGCCGGAGGCGTGGAAATTGGACAGGAAGTCATCTTCGGGGCTTTTTCCCCCGGAGACGAAAAGACGGTTTCCATGCATTGGGATGTGCCTCAGACCGAAGTACCTCTGGAAATTTTTGCGGTAATTGATCCGGACGCTGCTTTCGACCCGTCGAACAGGTCGAACAATCTGATCAGCCGCCGCTTTGTAAAAGCCGACCTTGGCTTTCAACTGTTCAGCTGGACCCGGTTGACAGGCGATGAGCTTTCGGTGACCGTGAGAATTAAAAATACGGGCGCCATATCGGCGGATGCCGCCACTGTCAAATTTTTCGACGAAAATGGAATCCTGATTCATGAAGGCAACATTGATTCTCTCGGTCCGGGGGAATCCGCCGACATAAATTTTTTATGGGATGTCGCCTCGTTGAAGGTGGCCGAATACAAAATCAATGTTGTCGTGGACGACGAGAATATGTCGGACGAATTTGACGAAAGCAATAACAACGACGCTATACTCATTCCCGTTCAAAATTTTTTCGTGTCTCCCTGCAATGGAAATGCGCCATGCTTTCAAACGATACAGGAAGCATGTGAACATGTCGGGTCGGTAATAACCGTAAAAATTACAGAGGGGAATTTTACCGAAAGCATAACCGCGAGTGTAAATGAAACATTCATTCTTGAGGGAGGATGGAATGCTGACTTTTCAACCCAAAATTCTTACACAGCGATACACGGAGACGTTGAACCGGCTCTTACCATTAGAGCCGGGACAGTTATTGCGGAAAATGTTATCTTAAAGTAACCTCGGACAATACGGACATGAGCCCGACCTTCGGCAAGGCAGAACCCAAAAGCGTTGGCGGTGATGTGGAAAGAGGATTGACCACGGTAATTGCAACATTGCGGCTGGCGCAAATCCAGTTCAATGCCGGGGCCGTCACGGAACTGGACGTCTTTCAATCCAAGGCCCTGTTGCGCAGCACGGAAGCCTCCATTCCCGGCCTGGAATCCGAGATCCGTCAGTTCAAAAACGCACTGGCCATTTTGCTGGGCAAGCTCCCCGGGCAAATCGACGCGGTGCTTGTCGCACCGGCCGGCATTCCGCGGACGCCAGCCGACATCGGGTTGGGCATGCCGGCAGAATTGCTGCGGCGGCGGCCCGATATCCGGCAGGCGGAGCGTCGACTTGCGGCCCAAAGCGCCTTGATCGGCGTGGCCAAGGCGGATTTGTACCCGCAATTTTCGCTGTTTGGCTCTATCGGATACGCGGCCGCCGGCAGCGTCGGCTCCCCCCAATCCAGGAACGCCGGCCTGGACGATCTTTTCAAGAGCGACAGTTTCACATATTCGGCCGGTCCTTCGATTACCTGGAACGTATTCAATTACGGCAGAATCGCCAACAACATAAGGGTGGAAGACGCGCGCTTCCAGCAACTGGCGGTGAACTACGAAAACACCGTGCTGCAGGCATTTCAGGAAGTGGAAGACGCGATGGCCGCATATTCGCGCACCCGCGACCGGGCCGTGTTGCTGGCCGAAGCCGTGTCGTCTTACAAAAGCTCGGTGGATTTATCGACACTGCAGTACCAGGAGGGTTTGGTGGACTTTCAGCGGGTGCTTGACGCCCAGCAAAATCTGGTCAGGCAGGAGGACAACCAGGTGACCGTAAGCGGTGATGTGTGCCTGAATCTGGTGGCGTTGTACAAAGCTTTGGGCGGTGGATGGGAAATGCGCGTAGGAAAAGATTTCGTGCCCGCCGATATTAAGGAGGAAATGCGTAAACGAACCGATTGGGACGATTTGCTGTCCCCGGGCAGGATGGATTTTTCGCCTTCCGAACAAAACGACCGTCCGTTCAACCGACCGGACTGGTAAACAAGAAGAGATAGCAAAGGTACCTATGTATCAGGATATCGTCATTCTGGCCCTGTTCACTTTTCTTTACAGCACGTTGGCCGGCGCTATCGAGCGGACCTGGTTCAGCGGGGCCTTGGTATTCACGGCATTCGGCCTTCTGATCGGTCCGGCGGGGGCAGACCTGGTTTCCTTCGAGGCGGATTCCGAATCCATAAAGACCTTGGCGGAACTGACGCTCGCGCTGGTTTTGTTCACGGATGCCGCCGGCGCGGATTTGGCCGTGTTGAAAAAGACGGAGGCTTTGCCCACCCGTCTGCTGTTGATCGGCCTTCCGCTAACCATATTGCTTGGTTTCGGGGTGGCAACGCTCCTCTTTGCGAAACTCTCCCTGCTGGAAATCGGGCTGCTGGCGACCATGCTGGCGCCGACAGACGCCGCGCTGGGCAAAGCCGTTGTCACCAATGAAAGGGTACCTGCCGGTTTTCGTCAGGGGCTGAACGTGGAAAGCGGCCTGAACGACGGTATCTGCGTACCGATTCTGTTCGCCTTTTTGGCCTTCGCCACGGGAAGGGCAGGTGAATGGGGGGCTTGGCAGCTAACCTTGATTCTGGTGGCCAAGGAGATCGGCATCGGCGTGGCTGCGGGCCTGCTGATTACCGGGTTGGCCAGTTTGATGTTAAAGTATGCCTGGGAGCGGCGCTGGTTGACCGAAACCTGGATCCAGGTCCCGATCATCGCGCTGGCGCTTGTCTGTTTCGCCGCAGCCCAGCTTTCAGGCGGCAGCGGCTTTATAGCCGCTTTCAGCGGAGGAATTCTATTCGGCGCGCTGTCGAAAAAGCACCGGGAAGATTTTTTACGCTCGGCGGAAGGCACGGGCGACACAATGGCCCTGATTACTTGGGTTGTCTTCGGTTCGGCGGTGGTGGTGCATGCGATAAGCCACTTCGACTGGGTTATGCTGCTGTATGCCGTTTTGAGCTTGACCGTCATTCGCATGCTGCCGGTGTTCCTAGTGCTTGCCGGTCTGGGCGTGAGCGCCGAGGGGAAGCTTTTTATGGGCTGGTTAAAGAAAAGATAGGAACTTGCTTTTTGTCAAAGAAACTACACCGTGCTTTTCAATAGTTTCCCGTCCGCCCGCGCCCGCCCTCCGCCGCAACATGTTGCGGCGGAGGGCGGGCGCGGGCGGACGGGCGGTCGTCGAATCCGAACTGGAATGGGCAAAGATTGCCGATGAATTGAACATGGTTTTCGAAAGTCGGAAAAATCGCGAAAAACATGGGAAACGGCCTGTTTTGGGCCGCAGTCCGGCGCCGATCCCGGTTTCGATTTTTTTTCGGATAGGGAGCTACTCAGTCCCAATAGTCGTATTGCGGGATTTGGGAGTTCGAATCGTCGTAGACGAGTTCGGGGATATGCGAGTGGTCTTCGGCGGGCGGATCGTGATTTCGCGTATCCCAAAGATCGAGGTGCTCCAGAATTTTTTTGACTATCGGGCCGGCCTCGAGAATCGATATAATCCGCATCTGATTTCGACAATTGGGGCAGCAAAGAGGATCGACTTCGTAGATTTTTTGAATCAGCATCGCCCATCTGCGGCGGAACTGTTTCGACGTCAATTCCCCGAGCGCGATCGACGGTATCGCATCGTCGGTTTCCGCTTTTTTTCTCATCCCTCTCGACTTATTTGAGTAGAAGCCCAGATATCTAACTAATTGCTCGTATTTGTTGGGAATATGTACGACGAGCCTTGCGAGCCAGTCGATGGCGTCGAAGGTTTGTTCGGTCTTTCCGTTTTTTGACGTATAAACGACCTTGGCAACGCCGTCGGCGGATTTTTCGGCGGGGATGTAGCGCATGCGCTCCTGGGAGAAACTGGCTCGGACGATGTATTTGGCGAGGTTGCCGAGGGCGGCTTCGTCTTCGGGCCAAATTCTTGGGCCGATATGGACGCTAAATCCCGTGTGCCGCCAGGAAAGCATGTTTTCGATTATCGCGTCGTTGATTTTTCCCTCTTTTTTCAACATCTTCAGGACTTCGTATTGAAAGGCCTCTTCGAGGTCTTCGGCGTGGAAACCCGGAACGCCGACAAAAGAGTTGTCCGGGAGAAAGCAGCCGTCGGTGGCGATTGCGTGCAGGTGCGGATTTGGATTGAGAAAATCGCCGTACGTCTGTATGGCGATGCTCGCTCCGGGGACTGCGCCTTCGAGTGGTACCGCGGATTTCAAAAAGGCGCTCATGACATTCCACGCGCACTTGCTCAGTTTTCCGAGCAGGGAGCGGTCGTATATAAAATAGATCCGGAGGCGTTTGGGTATGCTGAAAACCCAGTGTCTGTGGGGGACTTTTTTCAGAACCTCTGTCAAAAGCCATTCGCCGTATTCGACGAACCGCTTCTGGTGGCACGAGGGGCAAAAATGGCGGCGTTTGCACGAAAACGGCAAAAGATATTCGTGGCCGCAATTGTCGCATCGAATCCGGGCGAAGCCGCATCGCAGGTCGCCGCAGTCCAGATACCTGTAGATCACGTCCTTTATATAAGGTCGCCAGAATCCGTATCGGGAAGCGTACAGATCGTCCCAAATCGCCTCCAATTTCGAAAGCCCCTTCTTCGACTTCGCGACGGATTTCGGAAAGGCGCTTCCGGCCGTCCCTCGAACTGAAATCGATCACGACGGGAGCGTACCTGCCGCTTTCGGTGACGATGCTTTTTTCGCCGGAATACACGTCGCCGGAGGCCAGCACGATGTCGGTCAGGCCGGCGCCCCACCTGGCCGCCCCCATGAAATGATAGGCCGCGAAACGATACATGTCCTGTCTCGACAAATCCCGTTGCTTCTCCAGATGATAATACTTGGAGGCGTCGTCGCGCAACATCAGATCCACCCGGCCCGCCGTCACGACGATGTCGGCGGGTTCGAAACCGAAAACCTCTTCGATGCGCCCGGTTTCCACGCCGATGGATTTCAGCGTTTCCCCACGCAAAGCCTCGCCCAGCCATTTGACGATTACGTCGTAGTTCTGGGCGTGATCCAACCCGTTCTTTTTGTCATGGCCCGAATCCCTTTTTTTGCCATTGCAAAGGCCGACAAGCTTTTGCGTTCAACCGCCCTGACCTTTTCTTCGCCTAAACCTGGCCTCCGACCGCCGAAGGTAACCCCGACTTGGCTGAGCGCCGATTGCTTCGGTAAATGTTGGTATTGTCTTTTGAGATGCCGTATGCTGCTGGAAATCCAGATCCCGTCCTCCAACTCAGGTTGTTATAGCTTTGCGCTTTCCCACGAGTGTTCGGTATTCAACGAGATCGCGCTGGTACATGTCGGTGCAAATGCTCCGTAGCTTCCTGAAAATCAAACATACATAGTGTCAGACAATCGAATAATCCCCATCGTCAACGCGAGCGCACGGCAAACGCCCGATCATTGCGATGGTCGTCCAGTTTGAACCCTTCCTTTTCGCCGTGGCGGAAGAGCCAAAGCCATGCGGTTCCCGAACCAATTTTTTCTCCGGACCAAACATACCAACCAGTGGTTGCCAAGAGAGGAGTCATGTTACGATTGCCCTTTCCTTTTACATAGAGACCTTTAAGCTCGGAAATTGTTGGCATTCGCCACCCCCCTCCGTCAATTTGTAAATTTTCAATCCACTTTTTTGCTTCGTGCCAGTTGGTGTCCTTGTCCGGTCCCGCAAACCACTTGAGGCCACTTCCAGCATCAATAACCACCCAGGGCAATCGCATGAAATAGTTGTGGACACGGGGAAAGAGGGATGATAACCTATCTTGATGAGCTGTTTTTACAAACGTTTTTCAAGGAGGTTTACATATGACGGAAAAACCCGGTGTTGCCATAATAGACCATTTTTCATCCCTGACAGACCCTCGTTTGCAAGGCAAGGTGCGTCACAAGCTCGTCGATATCGTAACCATCACGATATGCGCTGTAATTTGCGGTTGCGACGACTGGACCGAGGTATCTCTCTACGGAGATAAAAAAAAGGATTGGCTTGGGACCTTTCTCGAATTGCCGAACGGAATCCCCTCCCACGATACATTCTCGCGAGTATTTTCAATGATATCGACAGACGAAATGGAGCGTTGCTTTTTGAGCTGGGTAAACGCCGTTTTCGAAAAAACGGACGGGCAGGTCGTCGCGGTGGACGGCAAGACGCTGCGGCGCTCTCATGATCGCTCGTCGAACAAATCCGCCATACACATGGTGAGCGCGTGGGCCTCCGAAAACAGAATAACCCTCGGGCAGGTGCAAACAGAGGAGAAATCAAACGAAATAACCGCGATTCCGGCGTTGCTCGAACTTCTCGAGATCAAAGGATGCATTGTGACGATAGACGCCATGGGGTGTCAGAAGAAAATCGCGAATCAAATCGTCGAACAGGGAGCCGACTACGTTCTGTCGCTAAAGGGGAATCAGGGAAATATGCACAAGGATATCAAGCATTTTTTCGAAGACGCCTTGCAAAAGGAATTCGACGGCGTGGAAAGCCGGATGGTGGAGACAATAGACGGAGATCACGGCAGAGTCGAAATAAGAAGATACTATACGGTCAACGAAATCGACTGGCTCGAAGGCAGAGAAAAATGGAGAGAGCTGAACTCGATCGGAATGGTTCAATCCGAGCGGCATATAGGCGAAGACATTACCGTTGAAAACAGATTCTATATTTCTTCTTTGACTGATGCTCCCGAATTGTTTGCGAAAGCCGCAAGGCAGCATTGGGGCGTCGAAAACGGATGTCATTGGACTCTCGACATAGCATTCAGGGAAGACGATTGCAGGAAAAGGAAAGGAAATTCCGCTGCGAATTTTTCGAGAGCCAGACGCATCGCGTTAAACCTTTTAAAAAACGACGACACGACAAAAGCAGGAGTAAAAGCCAAGAGGAAAGTTGCCGGATGGGACGATGAATATGTTGGCAAGCTGATTGGCGGGTAAAATTTCATGCGATTGCCCTAAATAACCACCCCGTTTTCCAATTTTAAAAAAAATCCGTCTGTTTTCACGTCTTTTGGTAAACTGGAACTCGTAACAGGAAATTCAACTTTTTCCGGCCCTGTAAATTTAGCTTCATAACTTGCTATTTTGGCGTCCTCCGTCAGTGCAACCAAGGCAGTGAGCAACAGTAAATTCGGGTTTTTGTAAAACACTTTTGCTTTTGATTTTGGTATCGGGCATGTACCGAAACGAAATTTTTTGTTTAGTATCAAATAAACGTCGAAATATTCTTTATCCGGATGATATTTTATGAGTTCGAATCCGATCTTATCAAGTCCAAGAGTGTATTTCTCGGAAATCAAGTTGTCTCTTTGCTGAACCAACTGCGCCCGTTTTTCCTTCAATGCATCGAATGCGCTTTTCCGAATCTCCTTCTCCTTGGTAACCTGCTCGCCCCTTATAGCATCGGCTTTGTTTCGGCTTTCGCTCAATCTCGCCTGATAATCGGCTTCCGTTTCAAACATTGTGTCCCGAGGCGGGATGCTCTCTGCTTCGGCCAACTTTCTGGCGTATTCGTGCCGCAGTGGTCCCAGTTGGGCATGGAGGCTTCGATCAAGTTCAGCCTCCATTTTATCGATCAGGGAATTGATGCGCCGAATCTCCTGGGCGGCGGCTTCGATGCCCAACGCCTGGCCGGGGGAGCCGAGTTCCTTGCGGATTTGTTCCGCCTGCATTTTCAGGCTCGCCAATTGTCGTTCACGTTCGGCTTCCATTTGCGCGGCCAGCGACCGGTTTTCCATGGCCGCTTTCTCGGCGGCTTGTTTTCGGTCGGCGGCGTCGCGGGCGGCCTGTTCTCGCAGGCGGGCGTTTTCCAGTTCGATTTCCTTTTCCGCGCGTTGCCTTTCCAGTTCTCTGGCATTGGCTTCCTCCCTGTGTTTTTCGGCCTGCGCTTTCAGGTTTTCGAGGGAGGCCAACTCTTGTTGCAGTTGCCGGACCTCGTCTTCTGCCTTTCTCCGCTGTTTCGACACGTCGGGAACGAACACGAAATCGCCGACGCCGTATATTTCTCCGACTTGGGGCATCTGGTCGTGTCCTCGGGCGGCGGCTTCGGCGTGGACGGTCCTTCGAAGTTCGAGCCCGAGCGCTTTGGCGGTCGCGTAGTCCTCCACGGACGACAGCGCTTCGATCAAACGTCCGGTGAACACGGAATGGCCTCCGGGGCCGCCGTCGAGGACGGTCTGGTCCTTTCCCCCGGCGGTGATGATCTGGCGGACTTGCTCTCCGGTGATCTCCTTCAGGTAGGCCAAGGTTCGCGCGGGTTGCAGCGAACCCGCCCTTGTGAGCAAAAGGCCCCCGAAGCATGCGTCCGCTACGATGAGCACGTGCTTTGCCGGAATCAGCGGGCAGACGTCGAACTTGATCTGCTGCATGGAGATGTTCTTGTACATTTCGTCGTGGCGAAGGGAGCCGTCGTGAGGAACCAGGTATCCCAATTCGCCGGCCGCCGAGGCACGGGTGAGACCATGACCGGCGAAATAGATCAGAATCGCGTCGTTGGGTCCGGCGTTGGAAAACTCTCCCTGGAGGATTTTCATGATCCGCGATTTGACGGCCTGCTCGTCGTAAAGCTCCACGATTCGGTCGAAGCTGTATTTTCGGCGCAACACGCTTGCCACGCCCTTTGCGTCTCGCACGGCGTACCGAAGCTGGTCTTGGGCAGGAAGGTCGCTGTATCGGTCAATGCCGATCACCAGGGCGATCATTCGGTCGTACAGCTTTACGCTGCCAACGACGTCCTTTCCGGAAGGGGCGTCGAACACCACTTCGATATCGCGAGACTCGCCGCCCGCTCTTGCCGTTTCCATGTCGGGCGCAACCGGTTCTTTTTTCAGGGATTTTCATTCAGATAAAAAAGGTACCTCAAGAATATGTTCCGGTTTCAAAGGATATTATTGCACCAAGCCATGACAATTTTGTGGAGCATTTCATCCACGGGACATCGAGAAGTAAAGGCAGATGCGTTTTCTTTTTCAAAAAAACTTTTATCCGATCTCCGGCAATTTCCACGGAGGCGCCGTTTTCAAGAAAATTTCGGCTTATTGTTTCGACGGTGCATTTTTCAAAACCTTCAAGATGGCTTGCCAATATCCGATACAGGTTGTGGGCCAAAAGGGAAATCGTCAGGTCAAAATCCACCTTGACAACAATTGAAGAGGAAGGATTGTTCAGGTTGAAAAACGCCACATGCTCGGCAATTTCCTGTTCCACCAGCCATCGGCCTGCATATTTTTTCACAAGCTTTCCCACATCCGCGTCAAAGTCGTTGGTAATAAGAAAGGTCGGTTTTCGTCTTCCATGGTCGGTCATAACGATTTGTCTTACTTCGCCTTTGTAATGTCGCAATTTGCAGTGCTCTTCGTATATTCTGATTTTCTGATATTTACCCTTCGAACGCTCGACGGATATCTTTCGCCAATGGTTGCTTTCGATTTTTTCCGCCTTTTCGATCAGGCTTTTACTTCTCCTTCTTATGGTCAGGAACTTGATTTTTTCCTCGCTCTGATTCAACTCGCTCAAATTCTTGTAGGTCGTGAACTTCGAATCGAAAATCAACATTTTCGGGGCCACGCCGCGACCTTGCTTCCAAAAATCGACGAAATCGAAAACGGCGTCGCTTTGGTTCCTGTGCTTTACTTCCGCATTGGTATAGGAAAGATTGCCAGTTGAAGGATCCTGCGCAACCAGGGCGAGAAGGCTCTTCATCGCCTTCGATCTGGAACCCGCCCAGTTTTTTTCGAGAACGCTGGCGTCTCCCCAATGCGGTATCGCTTTGAAATCCAGATTGAACTCGCCATTTTCGAGTTCGTCGTCGCGGAAAATGCGCGACAGCGCGGAAAGGAACCTTTTGTTCTGCGACCTTGACACGCGGTAGGAATAGGTTGAAAGAGTAGTCGATTTCGGCAGGACGTTGAGTCCGGCAAACAACCCGAGAGCCCTGTCCATGTTCCATTTCGTATCGTGGGACCATCGGAGGCCTCCCAGCAGTTTCAAGGCCAGAAAAGACAGAACGCTTTGAAGGTCGTCGAGTTCGGACGTACGGGGAAATCCGGCGCTTTTGATCGCCTCCGCCAAGCCGAGTTTTTCCATGAGCAGGGATTTTCATTCAGATAAAAAAGGTACCTCAAGAATATGTTCCGGTTTCAAAGGATATTATTGCACCAAGCCATGACAATTTTGTGGAGCATTTCATCCACGGGACATCGAGAAGTAAAGGCAGATGCGTTTTCTTTTTCAAAAAAACTTTTATCCGATCTCCGGCAATTTCCACGGAGGCGCCGTTTTCAAGAAAATTTCGGCTTATTGTTTCGACGGTGCATTTTTCAAAACCTTCAAGATGGCTTGCCAATATCCGATACAGGTTGTGGGCCAAAAGGGAAATCGTCAGGTCAAAATCCACCTTGACAACAATTGAAGAGGAAGGATTGTTCAGGTTGAAAAACGCCACATGCTCGGCAATTTCCTGTTCCACCAGCCATCGGCCTGCATATTTTTTCACAAGCTTTCCCACATCCGCGTCAAAGTCGTTGGTAATAAGAAAGGTCGGTTTTCGTCTTCCATGGTCGGTCATAACGATTTGTCTTACTTCGCCTTTGTAATGTCGCAATTTGCAGTGCTCTTCGTATATTCTGATTTTCTGATATTTACCCTTCGAACGCTCGACGGATATCTTTCGCCAATGGTTGCTTTCGATTTTTTCCGCCTTTTCGATCAGGCTTTTACTTCTCCTTCTTATGGTCAGGAACTTGATTTTTTCCTCGCTCTGATTCAACTCGCTCAAATTCTTGTAGGTCGTGAACTTCGAATCGAAAATCAACATTTTCGGGGCCACGCCGCGACCTTGCTTCCAAAAATCGACGAAATCGAAAACGGCGTCGCTTTGGTTCCTGTGCTTTACTTCCGCATTGGTATAGGAAAGATTGCCAGTTGAAGGATCCTGCGCAACCAGGGCGAGAAGGCTCTTCATCGCCTTCGATCTGGAACCCGCCCAGTTTTTTTCGAGAACGCTGGCGTCTCCCCAATGCGGTATCGCTTTGAAATCCAGATTGAACTCGCCATTTTCGAGTTCGTCGTCGCGGAAAATGCGCGACAGCGCGGAAAGGAACCTTTTGTTCTGCGACCTTGACACGCGGTAGGAATAGGTTGAAAGAGTAGTCGATTTCGGCAGGACGTTGAGTCCGGCAAACAACCCGAGAGCCCTGTCCATGTTCCATTTCGTATCGTGGGACCATCGGAGGCCTCCCAGCAGTTTCAAGGCCAGAAAAGACAGAACGCTTTGAAGGTCGTCGAGTTCGGACGTACGGGGAAATCCGGCGCTTTTGATCGCCTCCGCCAAGCCGAGTTTTTCCATGAGGGGTAAAAAAACGAGGGGACCGGCGCCGTGTTCCGTTATGAACTTTTCGTCGGTCAGTTCTATCGACACGCTTTTCGGCGCCTCGATTTTTTCCGGAACGGAAACTGCGAGCCTTTCCATTCGAGTCCTTTTGGGCAAAGGCGCGAAGCCTTCGGCCTTCAGCACTTTATCGATGGTGTCGAGCGAAACGGCATTTCCCTTGGAATCAAGAAGGACCTTGATGTCCGTGATGGAATAATTCCGCTTACGCAATGCGACAATAAGCTCTATCGTTTGGTCGCTTGTGGAACGCTTTTTGGGACCGGGCTTTTTTTTCGAGAAAAACGGATTGATTCCCTTTTTGAGATTTTGCAAAAAAAGATGGCGGAGTTTTTTGAAATAGGCTGGCGACAATCCGTATTTTTCGGCCGTTTCAGCCGAACCAAGTCCGTCGCAATAAAAAGCTTTCAAAGCTTCGTAATTTCGATGGTCTGGCAAAAGCGGCTTTTTGAAATAATCAACTGGATCCATAATAAGAAGGTTACTAAAATATCCTGAACGATACGTCAATAAAAAAATGTATGTTGTTATAAAAAATCAGCCGAAACGTTTATATTGGTTGTTCTTAGTAAGTCTGTTCGCGAACAAATCGATATAAATGCACAACTATATGCAAAATACAAAAATGTTAAATTGAATTAAAATCTTATGGTTCAGGTAATTCCAGTGCCGTTTGGCGAGGGAGGGTTGAGGGATGGAAACATAACATCCTGAATATACGGGATTATTCCGTTATAGCCTTGACTGTTAGAACTCTGTGCGGTTACCTTGAAAAACAGAATGAAAATCCCTGATGAGGGGTAAAAAAACGAGGGGACCGGCGCCGTGTTCCGTTATGAACTTTTCGTCGGTCAGTTCTATCGACACGCTTTTCGGCGCCTCGATTTTTTCCGGAACGGAAACTGCGAGCCTTTCCATTCGAGTCCTTTTGGGCAAAGGCGCGAAGCCTTCGGCCTTCAGCACTTTATCGATGGTGTCGAGCGAAACGGCATTTCCCTTGGAATCAAGAAGGACCTTGATGTCCGTGATGGAATAATTCCGCTTACGCAATGCGACAATAAGCTCTATCGTTTGGTCGCTTGTGGAACGCTTTTTGGGACCGGGCTTTTTTTTCGAGAAAAACGGATTGATTCCCTTTTTGAGATTTTGCAAAAAAAGATGGCGGAGTTTTTTGAAATAGGCTGGCGACAATCCGTATTTTTCGGCCGTTTCAGCCGAACCAAGTCCGTCGCAATAAAAAGCTTTCAAAGCTTCGTAATTTCGATGGTCTGGCAAAAGCGGCTTTTTGAAATAATCAACTGGATCCATAATAAGAAGGTTACTAAAATATCCTGAACGATACGTCAATAAAAAAATGTATGTTGTTATAAAAAATCAGCCGAAACGTTTATATTGGTTGTTCTTAGTAAGTCTGTTCGCGAACAAATCGATATAAATGCACAACTATATGCAAAATACAAAAATGTTAAATTGAATTAAAATCTTATGGTTCAGGTAATTCCAGTGCCGTTTGGCGAGGGAGGGTTGAGGGATGGAAACATAACATCCTGAATATACGGGATTATTCCGTTATAGCCTTGACTGTTAGAACTCTGTGCGGTTACCTTGAAAAACAGAATGAAAATCCCTGTTTTTGGAAACGGCTTCCGGCGAACCGGCCTTTTGCCCATCGTCTTGGCTGCTGTTGGAAGGCTTCGCCGCTTTTTCCGGCGACTCGGCAATTCGACCTTGGTTTCCGTCGGGCAGCGCCGCCAGTTTTTCGACCTTCGTGTTCCCGGCACACGAAAAAAGACAAAACACAGCCAAAAACATCGCCAAGCAAAACGTCTTTGAAAAAGCATATCGCGGTTGTGACATTTTTCCACCTCTTCGAAGTTGTCGGTTAAAACTGCCTGTCGCCGTTCGGATTCGGCTCGTGAATGTCAGATATGCCAAAGGGAGGAAAGCGTGTCAATCGGAAAAGATAGGAACTTGCTTTTTAAAGATAGGAACTTGCTTAAAGAAAAGATAGGAACTTGCTTTTTGTCAACGAAACTACACCGTGCTTTTCAATTGTTTCCCGTCCGCCCGCGCCCGTCCTCCGCCGCAACATGTTGCGGCGGAGGACGGGCGCGGGCGGACGGGTGGCCGTCAAGTCGGAAAGAGAATGGAAAAGATTGTCGATGGATTGAAAATGGTTTGCGGAAATTCGGGGAAAGGCCGGAAAACATGGAAAACGTCCTGTTTCGCGCCGCAGTTCGGCGCCGATCCCGGATTTCGATTTTTTTCGGGGGTGCGAGAAGGGATTCAATCCCAATAATCGTATTGCGGGATTTGAGAGTCAGAATCGTCGTAGACGAGTTCCTGGATATGCGAATCTTCTTCCAAAGGCGGGTCGTGGTTGCGGACATCCCACAGGTCGAGGTGCTCCAGGATCTTTCTGACGATCGGACCGGCCTCGAGAATCGATATAATCCGCATTTGATTTTGACAATTGGGACGGCAAAGAGGATCGACTTCGTAGATTTTTTGAATCAGCATCGCCCGGCTGCGGCGGAACTGTTTCGACGTCAATTCTCCGGGCGCGATCGACGGTATCGCATCGTCGGTTTCCGCTTTTTTTCTCATTCCTCTCGACTTGTTTGAGTAGAAGACAAGATACCTAACTAATTGCTCATATTTGTTGGGAATATGTACGGCGAGCCTTGCGAGCCAGTCGATGGCGTCGAAGGTTTGTTCGGTCCTTCCGTCCTTTGATGTATAGATGACTTTGGCGGTGCCGTCGATCGATTTGTCGGAGGGGATGTAGCGCATGCGCTCCTGGGAGAAACTGGCTCGGACGATGTATTTGGCGAGGTTGCCAAGGGCGGTTTCGTCTTCGGGCCAAATTCTTGGGCCGATATGGACGCTAAATCCCGTGTGTCGCCAGGAAAGCATGTTTTCGATTATCGCGTCGTTGATTTTGCCCTCTTTCTTCAGCATCTTCAGAACTTCGTACTGAAAGGCCTCTTCGAGGTCTTCGGCGTGGAAACCCGGAACGCCGACAAAAGAGTTGTCCGGGAGAAAGCAGCCGTCGGTGGCGATGGCGTGCAGGTGCGGATTTGGATTGAGAAAATCGCCGTACGTCTGTATGGCGATGCTCGCTCCGGGGACTGCGCCGTCGCGCGGTACTGCGGATTTCAAAAAGGCGCTCATGACATTCCACGCGCACTTGCTCAGTTTTCCGAGCAGGGAGCGGTCGTATATAAAATAGATCCGGAGGCGTTTGGGTATGCTGAAAACCCAGTGTCTGTGGGGGACTTTTTTCAGAACCTCTGTCAAAAGCCATTCGCCGTATTCGACGACCCGCTTCTGGTGGCACGAGGGGCAAAAATGGCGGCGCTTGCACGAAAACGGCAAAAGATATTCGTGGCCGCAATTGTCGCATCGAATCCGGGCGAAGCCGCATCGCAGGTCGCCGCAGTCCAGATACCTGTAGATCACGTCCTTTATATAAGGTCGCCAGAATCCGTATCGGGAAGCGTACAGATCGTCCCAAATCGCCTCCAATTCCTCGAAATGGTTTTCCACGCAATTGTAGAAGGCCGTTTCCTTTGGTTTGCGAGGCTTGTAGATTCCGTCAATGCGTTCGTTCGATTTCGTCATGGCGAAAGACCGTTCCGTCGCAATACGCGATTGCGAATAAAAACCGAAAGTTCTGTTCTCGCATTGGCCCAGCTTATTTTATGTAAATATTATTGTAAATATTAAAGATTGATAAAAAATTTACAAACAGGTGTATTTTACGACAATGTGGCGTCTGAAAAGATGGGATAGCGGGGTTGTCGTGGGTAATTCGCCAGCTGCGCGGGCAGGGGAAATCAGCCGGATGGTGGTTTGGCGGCTGTGGCTTTTGTTTCGTTTATCGTTTGAGGAGGCCCTTGGGCATGCCGTAGGCCCGGTGCCTGTGGGGATCTTTCTCGAAAACCTCCTTAATTTTTCCCTGAATTTGTTTTTTAATTCAGGTCCGGCAACAAATTCCTTGTTTCGTTTTTTTTACGATTTAGGCTTATCGAAGTTTCTCGATATTGTTTTAGAAGATTCGCAAGCGAGGTGCCGTTCCGATTTTCTTCGGAAAATATTAGAGCCCTCTGCAAATTATCCATCGATTTTTTTATGTCCGGGGCTTTTGCCTCCGCCGCGAAATCCATGATTGTCGGCGTAGCTTCCGATCGGGAAATCCGATGCAGCCGTTTTCCCAGTTGATTGTAAGCCGCGACCGCGTCGTTTTTTCGGCAAGCCAAAAAAGGCGAAAAAAGATAGTGGCTTCCTTGTCGTATTTCTTCGATTTGCGCTTTTCCCAAGTTGCCTGCAGCCGGGAGTGCGATTTCCACAAAACGCTGACAAGATGATAGGGGACGTTATGTTGCGAGTTTTTTTATGTTGCGAGTTTGGACCCCGCTATCCTGCTATCCCGCCCTCAAAATAAATAATACCGCGTTTAATCCTCTCATTTTCGGAGAATTAATTTTCACCCCGCCTTTTTTGTTATAAATGATAATAACCGCAGTGTTTTCATCCGGAGGCTTTTTCGGACTGCAAACCACCGGCTGACGGATGTATCGGCCAATGGCGACCTGAAATTCAACCTGTAAACCGAAAGTTGCCCTCATGCCAAGATCGGCAAGATTGGATGCTCCCGGCGTTCTGCATCATGTGATGGGCAGGGGCATTGAAAGAAAAAAGATTTTTTGGAACAACGATGATCGGAAAGATTTCCTGGAGCGTTTGGCGGCGTTGGCCTTCGACGGCGCCATGGATATTTACGCCCGGGCTTTGATGCCGAACCACTTCCATATCCTTTGCAAGACAAAAAAACATTCCTTTGTCGACAAGCATGCGCAAAATGCTGACGGGCTAGGTCGTCAATTTCAACGGACGCCATAGAAGACGAGGACACTTGTTCCAGAACCGATGCAAATCCATCGTCTGCCAGGAGGATCTTTATCTCAAAGAGCTGGTCCGCTACATCCATCTGAATCTGTTGAGAGGGCGATTGGTCGAGGATCTCGATCGGCTGAACGGAAACCCGTGGTCCGGGCATTCCGCCCTTGCGGGCGAAGTTGACAGACCATGGCAGGATACCCGATATGTTCTGTCTTATTTCGGCGCCCCTGAAAATTCAAGGAACAATTATCTTGCATACGTTGAAAAGGGATTCGCGCAAGGACATCGACCGGAATTGGTCGGAGGAGGACTTATAAGAAGCCTTGGAGGATGGTCCGAGGTATTGGCGAGCCGAAAACGAGGCGAAAAGCAAGCCTTCGATCAACGTATTCCGGGAGACGGCGATTTTGTAAAACTCGATGATCAAGTTTTTTTTGTCGTTCCCCCGAAAGCATCGAATCCATGCGCTTCTGCGGATCTCCTGGATTCCGGGTCTTCGCTGCGCTGCGCCCGGAATGACGGCCGCCTCGGTCCGGTCGGCGGAAAAAACTTGATCATCGAGTAAAACATGTTGTTTCGGACCTGGATGATTTCGTCAAAAGGAATTTGCGACTGTCCGGCCAAAGAATCGATATGGAGGCGGTTGCCGAAAAGGTGGCCTTAAAGTACGATGTTTCCATGGAAGAACTGACCTCCCGCAGTCGACGAAGTCAAGTGGTCAAAGCCAGACGTGCTTTGTCATGGCTTTGCGTAAGAGAATTGGGCTATTCCGGCGCCGATGTCGCGAGCATACACGGAGCCGGAAGTATCCGAAGATTACGGCCCTGAACTTTTTGGCGAAAAATCCCGGGAGGAACGAATCGAACATTTGCGCAACGTCCCCACCCATCTCTGCCGACCTCGGTTCTTCGGAAACGAGGAAAGATGGTCTATGGCGTACTTTTCATATGCACACATGAAATACGAGCCCTGCTTTTTCGACAACGGTACTTGGCACGGCACTCCCGAAGAGGGTTTCGACAGCTCGGCCATGTATTTGCCGGACTGATGAAAGGGCCGTGGCAAGAAATAAATCGACGACGTTTTCATCACCCGGCTCGCAACAGTGGGCGAAATTGGCAAATGCTCAATCAGTTCAATATTCAATATTTTGGCAAAAGACCGTTGCTAACTTGGCTTGAGGTTTGCATTTGAGTTCCGGCTTGATATCGTCGGAATGTGAAAAAACATTTCTTCTGGTAAATTTTACCCCCCCTTCCGAGTCAACTCCCCAAGGTCCAACACCGAACTTAAAATTGCAATCCAAATTTCCACAGGTGTCGTATTTGCACTTGACCCCTCCTTCGAGGGGACCGCAACCGACTCCCAACTCGCCCTCCGTGAAGGCTTCGTTATCCTTCGCGCCCCCGCTTCCGAGGCTAACATCATTGCCGGCCCCGGCGCCAAGTTCGCAGCATAAGGAACACTTGCCGTCGCGACAGCAGACCTCGCAGCCGCCGCCGAGTCCCATGTAGCCAGAAGCGCCGACGCACCACAATCCCGTCGGGTCTCTCTGGCTGACCGGATCATTGCCTGAGTACGCGTACAGGTTGGCCTGACCGCCGTCGTAAAGGGCCGGATCACGGGCCGTCCAGCGTCCCGAGATTTGGTCGTAGTCCCGATGACCAAATCGCACCAGCCTTGTGGCGGCGTCCTCAAGGCCTCCGGCAAAGCCGATGGGCAGGTCGAAACCGGTATTGCTGTCGTTTATCAATATGCCGAAGCTGTCGTATTCAAGGACCTTGACAATTGTCCCCGTGGAATCCGCGACGACATGCGGCGTTCCGACCTGGTCCGTGCCGATGTAATACATGCTTCCGCCGCGATCCATGGCAAAAAGAAATCCGTCATCGTCGTAGTACAACGTTGTCAAGACTCCGGCCGGGTCGCGCACATCCGTCACCAGAAACAGGCTTTCCGGATAGCCGTACAGGTACTGGGTTGTACCGGATGGGTCCGTACGCCCCACCCTTCGGCCGAGACCGTCGTAATCGTAAGTGACGATTTCACTGTCAATGACGGCCGAGAGAAGTTCGCCCCGGGCGCTGTATTGGAAACTGTCGACGCCTCGCTGTGCGAGGAAACCATCGACATCGAACCCGTAACCGACGCTGCCTTGTTCGACGATTCTGTCCTGTGTGTCGAAGGTGGCGCTCGCGGTTTTCGTACTCAAGCGGTTTCCGTTTGCGTCGTAGGTATAGCTTTCGACAACCACGCTACCGTCTCGGGTTACGCTCGTCAATTGACCGTTTGCATCATAGGCATAATCGCAGACAGTGCATACGCCCCCGACTGTTTCGATTTTCTGCACGATACGGCCGACATTGTCGCGGGTTAAATCAAACCCGTATACCGGAATGCCGTCAACCGTGTAGCTTCGGCTTTTCCCACGTGCCAGTGTATCGTAGTCGAATGTCATTGTCAGTGCGGCGTCTTCAACCTGGCTTAACGCTCCGCCGGGACCTTCGCGGGTGAGGGTGAAAGGTCCGTAGCCTGTAACCATGCCGTCGTCATCCCGGGCAAACGTCGTTTGGACCGTGTCTGACCCGCTGGTTAACGTCAGGTTCGCAAGAAAAAAGTTATTGTCGTAATCGTACTGATAGTCGCCAATGGCCAGCCCGCTCCAGGTCTGTCCATCGACCAGTTTTCCGTCGTAGCCATAGGATATTCCCTGGGCCGTGCCGGCACCCGACGGCGTGCGTGTTATGTCGGTAAGCTGGCAGCCGCAGCCGTCGTATCCGAATGCCACCGTGGCCTCCGGGTAGATTGTATTTTCCCATTGGCCTGTGGTTGCGTCAAAACTGTTTGATACCATTTTGCCGCTCGGCAGCGTAAGGCTGACAAGTGCCTTGTCCGGATCGTAGGTGCGGATGAATCCCCCCGGGTTATCCGGCGGGGTGTAGCTTGCCGGAAAATCGCGCGCCGTATATCCAAGGGTGTGCGTCTCGGTGTTCGGCATGATCACCTGGGTGCGGTTGCCGTTGAGGTCATAGACGCTTCCGACGGTTTCGCCTCCGGGCAGCTCCAACTGGACCAGGCGGTCGGCGTCGTCATATGAGAAAAGAAGACTGTCTCCCTGCGCGCTGGTGCGTGAAGCAAGCCTGTTGAGCGTATCGTAAGCGTAGTCCCATGACTGCGCGCCCTGAGCTGTTTGTGTCATACGCCCTTGGGCGTCGTAGCTTCTGGTTATCGGGTCCACCCCGGTCTCGAAATCCACGCGGATTACCCGTCCAAGCGTGTCTGTGTCGGATATGGTCCGGCGACCTTCGGGCGTTGTCGCGGTAAACCTTTGCGTTGCGGCGTCATACTCATACGTCGAGGTGCGCCCGTTAGTGGTCACCGTGTCTTCAAGAGTCACCAGGCTCAACATGTCGTTCGGGTCGGCCATTTCCACGAAACGGGTCTGCGTGGTGTCGCTTTTTTTGCCCCCCGGTGTTTCTACGGTTAGAGTTTCCAGAACTGGGGACAGCATCCCGAAACGCGGGTCCGGACCATATCCCATGGTAACGACCGTGCCATCGGGATGGGTAATGGTACTCTTGCCATCCGTTCCGGAAAATACCTCTGTCTGCGCCCCGACGGGATCGACGACCACATTGCGCCCATCGCCGGTGGAAAGGTATTCCATCCGGTAGGTAGAGGTTCTGCCCATTGCCGTCGTCATGGTGACGGTATATCCCGTGTCGTCGTCGGTGCGGGACAGTGTATCGGACCCCCCGGCGGCATCCTCGTCCAGAATCAACCGGCCCAAGCTGTCATACGTGTACTGATTGGAATTGCCTTTTGGATCCGTATACGATGCGAGCAGTCCTTTGTTTCCATATGACAGCGTTATCGCCTCGCCGGCGGGGTTTGCGATGCTTTCCAGGTAACCGTCGGCGTTTACGACAAGTTCCGTAGTTTGTCCGCCAGGCGCCTTGATGGCGGTCGGAGAGCCTGCGCCGTCCCGTTCGACAGTCGTTTTATTGCCGCTGCCATCCACGATCTCGATCAGACGGCCGTTCGAATCATAGCCGAAATCGTAAAGCACGGCACCGGTAAAAGCGCTCAGGGTTTGCAGATGACGGCCGTTTAGATAAAACAGGTAAAGCTCGCTGCCGTCTTCGGATGGAATTTGAATATCCGCTGTCATGCCATAAAGCGGCGCAGGTATCGTTACCTGCCGGACGAGGTGGTTGCCGTTGGCAATATAGATGCTGCCGTCCGGACCTGTCGCAACTCCTGCTGGATTTGCCAGTTGCGCGAACACGGCCGAGCCGTTGTCGCCAGACAATCCATAAGTTCCGTTCCCTGCCACGGTCGTAATGATTCCGTCCGGACGAACCCATCGGATTCGTTGGTTTCCCGTGTCGGCGATATATATGCTATTGTCCGGGCCAATGGCAATGCCCTCGGGATTCGTTAATTGGGCGTCCGTGGCCAGCCCGCCGTCGCCGCCGAACCCGAAATCGCCATTTCCCGCAACCGTTGTAATGATGCCGTCCGGATCCACGCGCCGGATGCGGCAGTTACTCTTATCGGCGATATACAGGCTGCCGTCCGGACCTAATGCAACGGCAAATGGATAAGTCAATTGAGCGTCTATGGCCGGGCCGCCGTCGCCGGCGAAGCCATACGTTCCGTTTCCCGCCACCGTCGTAATTATGCCGTCCAATCCCACGCGTCGGATGCGTGCGTTTCCTTGGTCGGCGATGTAGATGTTGCCGTCCAGATCGATTGCAACACCCAAGGGATATCTCAGCTCGGCGTCCGTGGCGGGACCTCCGTCGCCGGCGAAGCCATACGTTCCATTGCCAGCCACCGTCGAAATGATGCCGTCCGGCTTCACACGCCTGATGCGATTATGGCCTGTTTCGGCGATATACAGGCTGCCGTCCGGACCGATGGAAACCCCCCAGGGACTGTCTAATATTGCCTCCGTGGCCGGACCGCCGTCGCCGCTGGGGTCCCACCACAATCCGTTGCCTGCCACCGTCGTAATGATGCCGTCCGGGTCCACGCGCCGGATGCGGTGGTTCAACGTGTCGGCGATATACAGACTGCCGTCCGGACCTGCGGCAACATCCCTGGGACCATGAAGCCGCGCGTTCGTGGCCGGACCGCCATCGCCGTAGAAGCCGTGGCCATATAATTTGCTCCCCGCAGTTGTGGTGATGACTTTGAAATACGTTTCAGCGCTTCGGCTGCTGCCGTCGCCGAGATGCAGCACTCGTCCGAAACCGTCGTAAACATGGTGCGCGTCAAGAGTCCATGCTCCCAGAGACTGGCCAGTGGCATCCCAGGTGTTGATGTCAGCCTGCCAATTTTGCCACACGATAAACTCTTGGCGCGCTCTGTCGCCAGTGATCGTGTCGCCCGGCAATCCGAATGCATTAATATCTTCCCAATAAGTCGCCGCATTTTCGTAATAGAACGCTTCGTAGGCATATCCCACCTTTACCGAGACTTCCTGTATTCCCTGGAGTTTTCGACCGTATGCGTCCTGACAGTCCCAAGTAAAGTCGTACGTCTGGTTGGGGTCCGGAGGGAAAGTTTCTTCAGATTTCCGTCCGGCAACGACAATCTCAAGCTCTATGCGCAGCAGTCCTTCCGGCACGACGGCCTCGGAGATCGGTATTTCGATGGTGTATGCATCTGATCGGCCCGGTACGCGGTCGCTTTTGTAGTTGAGCGTGAAAGGCGTTCCGGTGACGGGCACGCTCTCGCCGAGCGTCTGGCTCTGGCACTCTATTGTCGAGGAAAGCAGCTTCTTGCATGGCTCGGGATCGGGTGGATATGGGGGTGGGGGAGGAGGGGGGACAGTCGGTTTGGGGGAACCGGGCGGCGGACCGTAGGGCCAGTTGCAGTCCCAGGTGGATAGATGCACTATCTGCGCACGCCACAGGCTCCGACCCGGATCGTAAAGAGAAGCGAGCCGCTCTCGCTCCGCATCCGTGATATTCAGTTCCTCGAGAGCTTCCCCTGTATCGGCCAGGCCGTCTCCATCCACGTCCACGTCGGCGAACCCACCGGTTTCGCCGACGATGCCGAGAACGCGCCCATTGTCGTAAGGGACCCATGCGGCGTTGTCATTGTCGTAATAGCCCACGGGGACGATTCTGCCCACGGGGAAGTTTAAAAAGTTGTCCACGTAAAAACGCGCCGGCTGGCTGAGTAGAACATCCCTGCCGTTTATCTTGGCGCCATTTTCCAACGCCTCGTCCGCGCTCAGCTCCACGGCGTAGGTGTACCCGGTGGTCGGCGGCAACTCCGCAGGCATTGTCATAGGGCCGATATCGCCCACCGTGTACTCGGTGGCGCGTATGCTCAAGGTGTTCAGAGGTTGCGTGGTCCCGTCCGGCAGCAACATTTCGGCGGTGGTTCCCTGCGGGAACATCAAGATGGCCTGCCGTGCGCCGTCGTCATCGGTCACCACGCTGCCCATGGCGACCTGGAATGGCTCGGAACCCGAGAGATCGACGACGGTCGTATGCGTATCCAAGGGGATCATTGCCACGTCCGGTACCCAAACATAGCCCTGCCAAGGGACATCGACCTTGCGCCGGGACGGCAGCAAGCCTTCCTTTCCATAGCTGACCGTAAAAAGCCCGCCCCCGTTTACCGCCAAGTCGAACATGCCGTCGCTTCTCGTCAACGTACTTCCATATTCCGGGTGCTTCAAAACGGTTACCGCGACACCGGAGAGGGGGCGCCTGCCGAATCGACGACTTTTCCCCTGATCACCCCGATTCTGTGCTCTTCGACGGTCCCGGGCATCACGCCTTTTTGTATCGGGTCCTGCCCGACGTATAAGAACTCGCAGTTTTCGTCCATGGAAGCAATCGTGGTTTCGTCTATTTCCGTAGCGACCGTGGAAGGTTCCGGCGGCAGACCTCCCCCGCCGGAACCGAGAGAAACCATGATATCCACGGAAACATCCCAATTGACAATAGAGCCGCCCAAAGGGCTCTGGTTGATCACGCAGCCGAGCGCCACTGTTTCACTGTGTTGTTCCACAGTGGCGCCGGTATCGAGTCCGGCGTTGGAAATGACATTCCGGGCCTCCTCTTGGCCCATCCCGAAAACATCGGGGACTTCGACAGTAATCTCGCCCAGCGATACGACAATGTCTACAGGATTGCCCGGCGCCATGGACACCCCCGCGTCCGGGTTTTGCCCCATGACATGATCGACGGCAACCGTATCGCTTCCCCGGTTCGTTTCGTCGCCTGTCGTCAGGTTCGCCACGGCCAAAGCGGTTTTCGCGGTCGTTTTTTCCAGGCCCACCACATCCGGCACTGTCACCGGGGTCAAGCCCTGGTCTTGGACGACGAAAACGCCTGAATCGAAAACCACGGCCCCGTTCTGGACGGTCAGGCTGCCGTCTATCGTAACGATCCCGTCGCAGGCGAAGTTGCGCTGTCGAGCAGAAGGACCTTCGGGAAAGGACAAATTCTCGATATATGTACCCTGAGCGATTTCCAGAGTTGCGATATCGTCGGCCGCCTCGATCCCGTATTGAATCGTATCGCTGCATGGCGTATATCGTCCGCAGTTCCCGCCGGGTCCGACATATATGGTTCCCGCCCGAGCCGCCGCAACCGATATGGACATAACCATAATGATAGCCAAAAGCCCAAAAAACACTCGACCGAATTTCATGGCTTATCTCCTTTCATTGGACGAACCTTTTGTTGTTCGTATGAATGCTCGATTGCCGGAACCGTCGCCGGACTACTTTCAAGTAAAAATGTTTTTGCTTAACCTGAGCGGATTGAAGAGAATGTTGCGAACCTGAGAGGTCTGCTTCCAGCCTGTTTGTCTATCGGAAAGGCTCTTTGCGTATTGTATTGAATCCGAGCAGGATGGAGCGATTCCAGCAAAGCAGGTTGCCATAGGCAAATAAAAAGCCTGCTTACCTTTCGGCAACCCGGCTATCTTTACAAGACCCGTGGCTTTCCGTCCCCGCCTTGCGGAGGGTTTGGCTTTTTCAAGGATTGTTTCTGAATATACGTTTACAAAAAATCGGAGCGTCTTGTCAAGCGCATATATCATAAAAAAATCAACGGGTTGAACAAAACATATGGAGAAGGGCTTCTTTTTGCACGTTCATAACGAACGCCCCATTACGTCGCCCCCCATTACCGTCCCGCATTATTCTCCCTTTCAAACGTAGAGGCGCATCATGACAAGCACCTCGAAGAGGCCTTTTCATGATTGTTTTCGCAGACACATCTGCGCTTTTCGCCCTTCTTGCGAGTGACGATCAAATGCATGTTCAAGCCCGGAGCGACCTTGAACGCTTGAAGAACAACGACGCTGTTCTGGCGACTATCTTCTACGTTCTGGTCGATACCCTTTTATCGGAAGCATTCCCTTTTTCCTGATCAATGGGCCTAAACCATCAGCAGTAGAAAAGCAAGAAGCATCCCGTCGATTCGAGTGAATTGGGTCGGAACGAACGACATTGTCCTCGAATTCCAGAGCAACATCGTTTCCTAATTCAACTTTTTCGGATGGCAGCTGGGAGGAGGGGATCGCGCCTACGACTCTTCCAGTTACGCAACCAAGGTTCGTTCCACAATCACATCGGACCCAATGAGTCCGTTCCCGCGATCTTAAGCCGTGCCATTTCGAAAAAAAAGACGGGTTAGACGCTCGAACCGTTTTTTTCGGACGGCAAAACTGACGATAACGCGACGTTTTTTCACCACCTTGGCAGGGTATAACTCGATGTCAAGACTTCTCAGCCCGACGGCTTGAGATGCAAGTCATTCCGGGCGTAGCGTAGACCCGGAATCCAGGAAGTCTGCGGAAGCTCATGGATTCGAAGCTTTCGCGGAAATAACGGAAAATACTTGATCATCGAGCATAAGAAGGGCGCGATGAAATCTTCCCGGTCTTCCGGTTCGACGTCATCGACAATGCTTTCGGTTATGGAGGCGACAAGATGTAATCTTCGTCATATTTATGCAATTTCATCAGGGTCGATTCCCAGGGATCTGAGTTTGGCCGCGAGTTTTCCCGCGCGTTCTCGCTCCTTTTCCGCCCGTTCCTGCTCCTGCCTTGTATTCTCGGCGCCGGTGGGGATCAACGTTCCATCGGTATCGACCCAGCGCAGCCATACCTCATGGAGTCCGTCATATGCGCCTTCCCAGAGGGTTACGCCGAGCCCCGCTTTTTGCAGCTGGTTGTCCAGTTTGGGAATATAGTCTCGGGCGACAGTTCGAAAACGCGCAACGCATCTTTTTGAACCTGTTTCAAGGGATCGAAGACGATATAATACCAAACCCCGATTTTCGAATATATGGCGGATTTCTTATCTGTTTCGCCGCCTTCGGTATTGGATACGATCTCCACCACGACCTCCGGCGGTTTTCCATACTCCCACAAAAAATAGGAGCGGTTTTTTTTCTCCCAAACGTCTTGGGGCAATTGAACGTCCAGGCTTAGGAACATATCCGGAACCACCGGCGGGATATTGATCCCGTAGAACACCCCCACATTGGCATAAAGTCAATCGGAGCGCAAAGGGTCCGTATTTTTAAATGGTGCTTGACCCCCACGATGTTGTGACATGGCGAAGTTTTCGCCATGACATGAGCATCCGCTCGGCACAACCTTCTTGTATCGCATGTCAATCTTTTGAAAAAGCGGGAAGGTCTGGAAGGCCCGAGGACGAGGAGCCAGCACGGCTTTCTGGCGAGGGCCACATTTGCGACTCTGGCTAGGCTGCTTCTCGATATCGCCGGAACCAGAAGTAAAAGCAAAACCGTGAAAGAAAAGCACAGGCAGCTGGAATTGCCTATGGCCGCGTGATATTTGTCGCATATTCCCGAGCGGTAACCTTGAGAAATCATCCAATGCCCGATTTTCCCGGCGCCACGATGCCGTTGGGGTCGAGCGCTCGCTTTATTTTTCCGAACACCTTCCGAATTTCGGGGCCGTAGGTTTCTGCCACCTCGTCCATGAAGAGGATACTGGTTCTGTAAAGCCCGTAGCCGTTTTCGGCGAAGACTTCGATCAGTTTCCGGTAGCACAGGACGCTGTTTTCGACTTGCTCTTCGCTGCTCTTGTCGAAGGGGATTTCCATGACATGGTGCATGCTTCTGATGCCTACGATCAGTTCCGCGTTGTAGTTTAGCCCGAAGCTTCCGACGATTTCGTCGGCGAGCCGCTTTTGTTTCCGGACATGATCGCCGTCGGTCGGCACTATGGGTACGAACCAGTTGGCATGCTTGAACTTTGAATAGGGCTTGGCGGGCACCACGCCTTTCATAAGGTTGGACCTGATTTGAAAGGAAGGGTGGTCGCACAAATCCGTTCGGGTATAAAACTGGACGCCCTCGATTCCGGAAAAGGCCTTTGTTACGATGTCCCAATTCACCCGGTTCTGTTCGGAAGTTCCGTAAAGGGCCGCGTAGATGTTCCACGGGCCCGCGTATTTTTCGCCGTAGGAGGGCGCGATGGAACAGGTGTTGGGAATCGCGCCCGACAGCCGCAAGGGCCTGAGGATTTCCACCAGGGCGCAAAGGTCCTCGTCTCGGGGAAACACGATGGCAAAGGGGAAAAAGTCTTCGGGTTCCGGCATCAGCCAGATTCCCATTTTGACGCAAATGCCGAAGTTGCCCTGGGAAAACAGGCCGTCGAGCCAAGGTCCGTATCCCCACTTGTACAGTTGCCAGCAGGTGGAGTTCGGGATACCGCCCATGCCCGTCCTGAGAAGCTCTCCGTCCGGCATCACGACCTCCATGCCGCAGACGTGTTCGAAATTGTTTCCGTAAGGCGTGTACCCGGTTCCTCTTTCGATGGAAGTTCCTAGCGGCCCTGCCACAGGGGTGGGGCCGGTAGGAATGTTCAGCCACAGCTTGTGCCCTTTCGACCGGATATGCTCGTAGAGCTGCCGATAGGTCACGCCCGGTTCCACAAGCGCATAGCAAAGCCGGGGATCGACTTCGACGATCCTGTTCATCCTTTTGAGCGACAGCACCACCGTTCCCTTCCTCGGCGGGGCCATGGCGCCGTAGCCGATGTTCTTTCCGGTAGAGGACGTCCAGATCGGCACCTTGTAGCGATTGCAGGTCTTGACGATTTGGCTCGTCTGCTCTGCGGTTTCGGGAAACAGGGCGGCCGACGGGGCGTGGTTTCGCGGTTCGCCCGAAACAATGAAACTCGCCATCGATCTCAGCTTTCTCGGGTCCGTGCGGACGTTTTCCTCGCCCAGGATTTTTCGGAACTCTTCCAGAGCTTTGGCGAATTGTTGTTTAATCATGCCCCCAGATATTGTCGTCTTGTTCATTGCGCTTTCCTTTTTTCTGTTGGTTTTTGCGAATCACCGGTGACCAGATTCTGATTATAACGGATTTGGGGGTGAGGCTGAAGCGTAGGTTGGGTTGAGCGTCGTTAATTGTCGGGTTTCGCTAATTTTTTCTTTCAAATGTAACTGGAAGGTACGCGGTGCAAGCAGCCTGCAAGCGAAACCCGACATGAAAGACCGCTCAACCCAACCTACGCCTGCTCTCCCAAATCCGTTATAATCAGGCCAGGTTCAACATCCCGGAAGCGACTCGAACACGGAAAAGAAAAAACGGAGTCTTTGCAAGCATGGTTCGTCGTTTTCTGTCCTCGGGAGCCGTTCGCGTTGCTCGGCCGAAACGGTACTCCCCCTTGGTTCCAAAGGATTTCCCGATCTTTCGTTTTTTTTTCGAGTCCTGTCGTCCATTTTTGCGTGGCGGTCATAAATTTTTTACGCGATTTTGCGCATTCTCCTTAAATTCGATGATCAAGTTTTTTTCGTCATTCCCCCGAAAGCTTCAAATCCATGGGCTTCTGCGGAGTTCCTGGATTCCGGGTCTCCGCTGCGCTGCGCCCGGAATGAAGGTCGCCTCGGTCCGGTCGGCGTAAAAACTTGACCATCGAGTTAAAAGGTAGATCGATTTTACCTGTCGCTACCATGTTGAAAAAGGTCCATCCGCGCAAAAAAATGGTTAATGTCGAACCTTTTCGTCGATTCTATTCCGACCGTCTGAACTGCGATGGAGTCTGTCCGGTGTGTTTTTTGAAGAATTTGACGAAGTTGGTGGGTTCGTCGAAGCCCGAGAGGTAGGTCAATTCCTTGATGGAAAGGTCGGTGGTGGCGAGCTGGCGCTTGATTTCCAGAACTGCGTACGAATCGATGAACCCTTTGGCGGTCTTGCCCGAAACCGCCTTGGAGATTTCGTTGAGCCGCTTGTAGGACATGTTCATGAACGCGGCGTAGTCTATGGCGTTTCTGGTCTCGCCGACCCGTTTTTCGACAAGTTTTCGGAACGCGGCGAACTTTTCGAACCATCCGGTGCTGCCTTCGGGGGCTGCCGACCGCCTTTTCAACCGTTCGGCCTTCAGCAGGAGCATCTTCAACAGCAGCCTCAGCATTTCCTCCTTGGCGAACTCCTCGTGCAATTCGTACTCTCGGAGCATTTCGCCGATCAGTTTTTTGAAATCGGTCTTTGCCGTTTCGTCCGGATGGACCACCGGTCCTTGAAAATGGCAGTCGTACAACCTGCGCATGGACAGCAGATCGGACCGGATCAGGTTTTTGGAAAGGAAATTCTCCGTGAACAGGATCAACGCCCCCCGCCTTTCGGGGACGACCTCGAAAGCGTGCACCTGCCCGGCGGAAACGAATACCAGCGCGCCTTCGTCGAAGGGTACGGAGCGAAAGTCGATATAATGGACCCCCGCCTGTTTTTCTATGTACAAAATATTGTAGAATTCCAGCCGGTGCGGCTTCCGGAGCAGGCGACGCACCCTGCCCTCCCGCGCGAACAGGCTTTCGAGCGTGAAAATCTCGAACTCCATTTTTCCGCCGGTCTGTTTCTCGAACGGTATTTCCGGGATGGTTTTCATTTTCCGATGGCACGAACTCGAAAAAAAACAAGCGATTGCAATTCCTCGGCGTTCAAGGCCCGCCGATCGGACTGTATCTTTTTGGAAACCGGTCGTCAAGGCAATGGTCTTTCCGTCTCGCTCTTCAAAACGGCCGCAAAATAGTTTACAGTAATATTTAGTTTGCCCAATAAACAGGAGAGAACAACATGGCGACCATTCGTAAAATAATTCTGCCGATTTGCATGATCGCGGCCCTGTGGCTTGGGGCCGCGACGGCCCTGCCTGTCCTGGCGACGGACTATTACGTCTCCAGCTCGCAAGGAGACGACGACCACAACGACGGACTGACGCCATCGACGCCCTTTGCCACCGTCTCGAAGGTCAATGGTCTGGACCTGTCCCCCGGCGACCGCGTTCTTTTCAAATGCGGGGACACGTGGCGTGGGCAAATGCTGCGCATCACGCAATCCGGGACCGAGGGAAACGAGATCTTCTTCGGGTCCTATCCGGAAACCGACTGTCCAAACAAGCCGGTCCTCTCCGGTGCCCTGCCCGTGGCCGGATGGTCCCTGCACAGGGGAAACATCTACGCGGCCGACCTTTCGACCGGGGAAAACGCAGGGAAGTTTCCTCACGGAATCAACCAGTTGTTCGTAAACGGCGAGAGGAAAGCCATGGGCCGGTGGCCGAATATAAACGCGGGAAACGGAGGATACTCCTTCGTGGACTCCCAGCCCGCAGACGACAAAATCACCGACAACGAGCTTCCGTCCGGCGACTGGACCGGTGCCGTCGTCCACATCATGGGAATGCGATGGTACATCCTGAACAGAATCGTCACGGCCACCGATGGCAAAACTCTCGTTCTGGCCGCAAGCGCCAGTTGCCAGGACGGGTGCGACTCCGACGGCGGATGGGGCTATTTTCTCAACAACCATCTCGACACCCTCGACATGGACGGCGAATGGTATTTCGACGATGCGACGTCGAAGGTGTACTTGTATTCGACTTCGGGTCTTCCCCAAAACGCGGAGGGTTCGGCGGTGCTGAAGGACGACGACCGATACTGGGGGGGCGTCACTCTCGGGGTGGACTTGAAAGAGCATTTGTCCTACGCGATCCTGGACAATTTCGAGGTGAAAAACTGGTTCCGGCACGGCATCTCCACGCCGACCAACTACGAAACGTCGGAACTCCACCACGTGACTGTCCGCAACTGCGCAATCAAGGACGTGGACGAGGCTGGCATGAAGTTCGCCGCCTGGGTCTGGAACGCGCAGGACGGCAGGCAAAACGGCTGGCGGGGAGGCCACGATCTGACGGTGGAAAACAACGTGATCGACGGCGCCAACCATTTCGGAATGGACCTCTATTCACGAGATTCCAGTTTCACCGGCAATACGGTCCAAAACATCGGGCTGATCGAAAACGTCAACAAGTCCGGAATCGGCTGCGGGTACTCCGGCGGCGGCGGGTCGTGCACGGAGCCGGGCGACGGCATTCGCGTGAAAATCGGCATCGGAGCGGACACGGGCAACAACAACCTGTTTTCCGAAAACAGGATCGTCCGGGTCGGCTACAACGGCATGGATATCTTCGGCTGCGAGAACACCCTGCGCCGAAATCTCATCGAACAGGCATGCGCCACAAAGGCCGACTGCGGCGGGGTGAGGACTTTCGGACGGAACAGCCTGGCGGACACCGACGTCTACGACATCGTCCTGGAGGACAACATCGTCGTGGACACGGTGGGCAACGTGGACGCTGCCAACGACAAGTACAACCAGGAAAACTTCGGGTTCGGACTCTATATCGACCACTACTCCAAAAACGTCGCTGCGACGGGCAACTCCATCATCCGCGCGCCCTCCACGGGAATACTTTACCAAGATTCCACGGGCTCGATGGAAAACAACACCGTGTACGACTGCTCCCGGAACTACGGCCGAAAGCTGGTAAGCCTGACCGGGGACCCCACGGCGATCATGCCTTTTACCGGAAACACGCTTTACGCCATCGGCGCCGACGCGTCCACCCTCGGCGTCGGCGCCGATACGACCCTGGCGTCGTCGGACTGCAACCGGTTCTACCATCCTTTCAGGGAAGCGCAAATCTCAGCCGATGGAAGCAAAACGTTCGAGCAATGGCAAGCGTACAGCGGTCTCGACGGATCTTCGGAAAAAAGCTGGTTCTCTCTGGGACCGGGGGATTCCCCCATATCCCGAATTTACTACAATGACACCATCGCCCCCAAATTTTTCGACCTTGGGCAGGGCAGATATCTCGATCTGGACAGAAAGGGCTTTTACGATATGTTGGAACTTGGACCCTTCGAATCGAAAATCCTCGTTTCCGACGATTCCGAGGGCCCTGACCTGACCCACTGCATGGCCATCATAGAAACACTGACCGGGCTCGGCGAGTCGCAACAGTTCCTGAACATGGAAACGCACGACTTGAATCGGAACGGAAAGTTCGACCTGGAAGACTGCGCCATGCTGCTTCAGTACGTGTCGGGAAATAGAGACGCCTTTTAGCAGACTACGTCAAATGCGCTTCAAATGGGATGTTTTTCTTCTGATTGTAACGGATTTGGGGGATTGCGCGTAGGTAGGGTTGAGCGGGGCGTTGCGTTGGGTTGAGCGTCGCAGATTTGTGGGAAAAGGTTTGTCGATGGTAACCAGACCATCCTGGCCTGGCTTGACTCGGCTTCCAAGCGGCGGCATATTCTCGATATGGGACGAGAGCTGGAAGCTCTGGCTGCCTTTGCCGCTTCCCACAAATCCGGGATGAACCGCTTATTTTTTACGCGGCCTGCCTCCGGCGTTTCTGGAACATCTTCTCGTCAAATTATCGAGTTCCTTGATGACGATTTCGTTTCCGACCCGAAAGGTCGATTGATGGTCAGGCTCGATTCCTCTGAGCACCAAGTAATGGAAAAGCGCTCTGGATATGTTGTTGGCGCGGGCGAAGTATGTTCCGACCACATTGAAGAACGAACGGACTTCGCTGACATGAAAGATTTCGACATCCGGAAACTGCTGCCACATTTCGAATTTTCCCTGGAACAACTCCCTCACTTTCCGCTGGTCCTTGCGCCCCAGATAGTACTCTGCCATGGACGTTTTTCCGAACAGGTAAAGAGGAAACCTCTCGACGGTTTCCGAAACCGTCCGGAATTCGCTTTCGTCGTCGTGCAAGAGGCGATATGCTGAACCGACGTAGTTGTAGATAGCCGGGACATCCGGGTATTTTCTCCTGAGCACAAGCAGGTTTTTCAGCGCCTTTTCCGGAGCGCTCTGCAATTGCAACTGCAGCTTCCTCAATTTTTTCCTGTCCTTGGCCTGCATTTTGGCCATATTTTTCTCCACCTTCGGCTCGAAAGTCATGGGGATAACTTTCGGCATCCCGTCCTTGGAGGCCTTCAAAGCACGCGTGACTTTGGCCTCATCCACATCGGCCAGCAAAGCCTTCGCATCGATCCGTTCGCGGCCCACCAACGCCTGCATAAGTTTATAGCTGTTGACAAAGCTCATATTTCTCCTGTTTCCGCACTTCTATCCGTGTTACTCGATGATCAAGTTTTTTCGTCATTACCTCGAAAGCTTCGAATCCATGCGCTTCTGCGGATCTCCTGGATTCCGGGTCTCCGCTGCGCTGCGCCCGGAATGACGGTCGCCTCGGTCCGGTCCGCATAAAAAAACTTGATCATCGAGTGTTACGCTCCACCAGCCAGAGAAACCACGATGTCGAACTCCTTTTTCGACACGGGCTGCACGGAAAGCCTCATGCCCTTCTTCAAGAGCGCCATCTCCTCCAGCCCTTCCACTTTTCTCAGCTCCTTCAAAAGGATGGGCTTGTCGAATTTCTTCTCGAACTGGATGTCCACCATGTACCACACCGGGTTTTCGGGGGTGCTTTTCGGGTCCGGATGGTCGCTGTTTTCGTCCCAGGCCGTGTGGTCGGGGTAGCCTTCCTCGACCACTTTAGCCAGGCCCGCCACCGACGGCTTCTTTCCGCTGTGGTAGAAAAGGACCCGGTCGCCCTTCTTCATTTCGTCCCTCATGAAGTTTCTCGCCTGGTAGTTTCTGACGCCGTCCCAGTGTGTGATGCCGTCGGGACTTTCCATCAGGTCGTCGATGGAGAATACTCCCGGCTCGGATTTCATCAGCCAGTATTTTTTCGCCTTGGCCATATGCCCTTTTCCTCCGCAAACATGGTTTTCATCAGACGTGGTTTCGAAGCTTCAAATCCACGGGATGGGGGTTTAGATACGTCTGTTTCGCCAGATAGGGTTCCTTGTACTTCCGGGTGAAATGGTTCAACAAAGTGACCGGGACGATCAGCGGGACGTTTTCCTTGCGATATTCCTCCACGATTTCCAGGACTTCCTGCTTTTCGTCCGCGGAAAGCTGTTTCTTGAAATATCCCAGGATATGCTGAAGCACGTTGATATTCTTTTTCACCGTGGTTTTCAGCTGCAGGGCCTCCAGAAGGAGTCGTTCGTATCGGGAAAACAGTTCGTCGGGGGGGACTTTCCCGGCCTCCGCGACCAGCTTTCCCATCTCCCGGTAGTGCTTGGGACTGTGGGAGAGCAACAGGAGCTTTTGCCGGGTGTGAAAATCTACCAGGCCCCCCGGTTCGCGATTCTCTTCGAGGGTTTCCCGCCATTGTTTCAGGACGAAAATGGATTCGATGAAGTTCTCCCGAAGCTTCGGATCGTGAAGGCGGCCCTCCTCCTCCACGGGAATCAGGGGAAAATGGTCCATGAAGGCCCGCGCGAAAATGCCCGAGCCCGTCGAATAGGGCATGCCCTCTTCGGTGTAGACCTTGACCCTGGCCATGCCGCTGCTGGGCGACTTGCTCTTGAAAATGTAGCCGCAGAGTTTTTCCTTTTCGAGTTCCGCAAGTCTTTTGGCGGCCCAGGCTTTCATCTCGTCCGTGTGGTCGATCTTGGTCTTGACGGTCATCAGCCGGGGAGCTTCCGGGTCCCCCACCAGCCGCAGGGCCTCGCGGGGGACGGGAAACCCGGTCTCCACCTCGGGGCAGACCGGGCAGAACTCCACGTATTGGCCCAGCGTGTCGGTGATGAAACGGTCGTGCTTGTGGCCGCCGTCGTAGCGGACCCTCTGCCCCAGAAGGCAGGTGCTCACCCCCAGTTTGATCTTCTCTACCATTGCGCTCTCCTCACAAGAAGGTTCGAGGTTAATATTTTCTATACGCCACCGAGAACTCGACCGCAACGAAAAATCGGAAACGGCAAGCGGGGCTTGGTTTTACCTTTAGCCGGCTTTCATCCAACTGTTTCGGTCGCCGCCTGGATTCCGGGTCTAAAGCAAGCTGCGCCCGGAATGACGGTGTCGGTTGGCCGACGTTCCAACCAAGACCGACAAGTGCAAAGCCCGGCCCCCTCGTCGAACGTCCGCTCAAAAGGCGCGCATCTTCCCGTGCCTTTTGCCCAGGACCTCCAGGGTGTCGTTGACCACGATGAAGGCGTCCGGGTCGATGGAAAACGCGATCTCCTTCATCTTCGCAAGCTCCACCATGCTGATGATCGTGAATATGATCTGTTTTTCCTGGCCGGAGTAGGCCCCTTTTCCCTGGAAAAACGTGACGCCGCGATTGACCTTTTTCAAAATCATCGCCGCGATCTCCTCGGAATAGTCCGACACGATCATCATGGACTTTCTCCGGTTGAACCCTGTCAGGACCTGATCGACCACGTTGCCGCATGTGTACACGTAAATGATGGAATACAGCGACAGCTCGAAGTCGTGGAAATAAAGGCCCGCCGCGAGAATGAAAATGTTGGTCGCGCTGACGACCATGCCGGGCCGAAGCCCGTACTTCTTGTTGAGCACGACCGCCATGATGTCCAGACCGCCTGCGGAGCCTATGGACCGCAGAATGATCCCCGCTCCGACGCCGCATATCACCCCCGCCAAAAGCGCCGACAAGATGGGGTCGGTGATTTTCGGCGCCGGCGTTTGCACAAAGGACGCCATGGCCGAAAATGAGAATATGCCGATGATCGTGTAGATCATGAACCGCCTGCTCACATAGAACCAGCCCAGCGCGATCAGGGGAATGTTCAGCAGGAAATACAGCAGCCCGAAATCCAACCGGGGCGAAAGATAGTGCAGCAGGACCGCGATACCGGTCACGCCCCCGGAGAGAAGCTTCGCCGGGATCAGTACGGAATTCATACCCACCACGTAAATGAGGCTCCCCCCCAAAATCAGCGCCATGTTGATCGCAAAGGAACGCATGCTTCCAAACCACCATCTCTGGTACAAACTCTCGCTCGTCGTCGCTTCCATCACCTAAACCCTTTCCAGCAAAAATTGCCCATTCATCCCATCCACGCCCCGAGGCCGAAAAAGTAGAGAACTGCCGATGATCGCGGGAAAAAACACCAGGTTCACGCCCGGATGGCGAACCAGGCCTTGAAAGCTTTCCAAAAGACGCTTCATCCGCCCGGAATCCTCCATGGAGCGGCTCAGCCCAAGAATCAGGATGACCACCATGGACAGGGCCAGCGTCTTGGGATGAAACAGGGACGACAGCCCGCTTTTCAACAAACCGATCGGGGTCATTCCAAACACGATTCCCAGGATGGCCGAGCCAGTCAAAAAGGCGGCCCCCAAGGGCACCTTTTTGCGGACCATCAACAGGATTGCGAAAAATACCAGCAATATCCGGACGATGGTCGGAAGCCAGGAAAAGGTAAACATGCGGGTCCTTCTTTCATATGGAAGTTTTAAACGTGTTCGAATTTACGAAGGGTCTTTTGAAATAGATCGATCAAATCGTAAAATCGTTCGATTCAACTAAGCCGACCGACCGGTGTTGTCAAGCGCTTTGTTAGCCAGCAACCGCATTTTTGCCAGATCCGTCCAGCGATTCTAATTTTGACGTAAATCCCATGCCAAAGAGGTTGCAACGACCAAGGTAACCAGACCATCCTGGTCTGGTGGGTTCACGGTAAGGGGGAATTTCCCGACGCGCCGAACCAGACCAGGATGGTCTGGTTGCCTTGAAGGCACTGGAGACACCCAAAATTAGAATTGCTGATATCCGTCCGCGCCCCTTGTCACCTCCCCGGTTTCGATGCTATAAGGATTGGCCCGAACAAACGAAGAAACCGTTGAAAAGAGGAACCTGATTTTATGTCCGAAACCCCGAACGTGCCCAAGTGCCCGAAATGCGGCGAAGAGGTCGAAAG
Organism: Desulfobacterales bacterium; assembly: GCA_963674505.2. Lineage (GTDB taxonomy): Bacteria > Desulfobacterota > Desulfobacteria > Desulfobacterales > SKZT01. The sequence continues at coordinate 532,822 of CAXXIG010000001.1, read as the reverse complement.
AGAATGGAGGCTGTGCCCGGCCTGCGAGCATCCCCTGAACTCGCCCCTGTGCCCGGAATGCGCGAAACCCGTGAAGGAGCACTGGGTCAGATGCCCCTTCTGCGAAGCGGCGATTCTTTGCCCCTCATGCAAAACCCGGCTATCTGCGGACGGCGGCGGGTGCCCCTCCTGCGGAACCGCCTCCTCCGGCAAGCTCCCCGAACGCATCGTGGAGCCGGTCGTCGGCATGGAGTTCGTCCTGGCAAAGGCAGGCTCTTTTTCCATGGGCGACCGGTTCGAGGAGGGCATCGAAAACGAAACGCCGGTCCACGATGTCGAACTGGATCGTTTCTATATCGCCAAATATCCCGTGACCCAGTCCCAATGGGACCGCCTGATGCCCGAAAATCCATCCATGTTTTCCGGAGAAAACCGGCCTGTGGAACGGGTCTCTTTTCGGAAAGCCCTCGAATTCATCAAAAAGCTGGCCGAAGCCAACAACGGCCTTTACGACTTCGGCCTTCCCTCCGAAGCCCAATGGGAATACGCGGCTACAAGCTGCGGCGGAAACGACAAATACGCAGGCGGCGAGGATCCGGAAAAACTCGCCTGGTTCGAAGACAACAGCGGGGGCACGACCCATCCGGCGGGGAAAAAGGCGCCCAACGCGCTGGGCCTGTACGACATGAGCGGAAACGTATGGGAATGGTGCCTGGATTTCTACAAGCAGGACGCCTATCGGTTTCACGACGAAAGAAACCCGCTGTGCCGCGAGCAGTGCTCCGACCGGGTGATTCGCGGTGGCGGATGGAACACCGACGCCTGGAGCGCGCGCTGCGCACGGCGCTTCGGCTTTCCCGAAGAAGGCTCCGGGCCGTCTTTGGGTTTTCGCATAGTGCTTTTCCCAAAGGAAAATTGAGACAATTTAAGGTCCCCGTTTAACGCGCCGCTTGCTTTTCATTATACAATCGCCTATAAACGGCAATGGAAGGGAGATTGAAACAGAACAGATCTTTCTTCAATGCAACAAAATATCGCGCGGTTTTTCTCGCTTGTTTGCAGGTGTGTTCTCACTTGCTCGCCGCAGATATCGAATTTCGGGTACGGGCGAAACGACTATGTTCAGCTTCGAGGGATAGCATCGATGAATCGAAAAACGACGGTCCTCATCGTGGACGACCATCCATTGTTCAGAGAAGGGGTCAAGGCGCTGGTACGAACCGATGAAAAATACGACATCGTCGGCGAGGCCGACAACGGCTCCGACGCGTTGCAAAAGGCGACCGAACTTAGACCGGAACTTATGCTAATGGATCTTTCGCTGCCGGACAGCAACGGAATCGAAGTCATTCGTCAAATCAAAGAAAAATCCCCGGACATCAAAATCATCATGCTCACCATGCATTCCCGGGCGGAAAACATTCTGAAAGCCTTCAAGGCAGGCGCGGCCGGCTACGCGGTCAAGGACACGGCGGGAGAAACCCTGCTGCAAGCCATGGAAGCGGTGACCAAGGGAGACTATTTCATGGACGCCGCCGTTTCCCGCCAAGTCATCGAGACGCTGACCGCCGGAACCGTTCCCGAAAACGGCGCCGCCTCCTCGGACGAGGCCTACGATACCCTGACCCCCCGGGAAAAGGAAATCATGACGCATCTGGCCGAGGGAAGCCCCACCAAGACGATCGCAAAAAAACTGGGAATCAGCCAAAAAACCGTGGAGAACCATCGCAGCAAGATCATGCGAAAGCTGAACCTCTCAAACGGTCAGGAGCTTGTCAAATACGCCGCCAGGCTGGGACTGATCGATCTGGAATCCTGGAAAGGCTAGCCGTTCGCCATTTCCACATACAAGCTGCTGCGTTTCCAATCCTTGGTGTATTCCTGGGTGCTTTTCAAAAAACAGCGCTTTTTCTTGTTTCTGACGTCGTGGACGCCGTGCCTCATAATCGTGACCGGCGCTCCGCCCTTCATGTTCAGAACGATTTCGTACCTGGAAAAGGACGACACGATCCCTTTTAAGCTGTTCTCCTCCCAAAAGCGTGAAGAACAGAACTTCCCTCTCCTTCATAAGCGGGTAGAGCGTCTTGTTTTTGATATGTCCCCTGGCGGAAACCTGCAGAATCGGCCCGATGTTTTGCCTTGCCACCTTCTTGTCGGTCTTGATCATAGGCAGGACCGTGTCCGAAAGCTTTCCGGGATACGCCAGTTTGATGTCGTGCTTCAAGCATTCCACGACACCTCCGGCTTCTTCGTTCTCGACCTTGATCTCGTATCTTGCGTTCTCCACGACTTTGCCCTTGAGCACTTCGCCTCCGTGAACATGGAATTGGTAGCTTTCCCCGCTCTCCAAGGCTTCGTCGAAAACGGAAGACCCGTAATTTTCCTCCAAATACTCTTTCAAACCTTCCAGAGGCATGATCGGTCCTTTCATCTTAAAGGTTGTTTTTTTCTATCCGCGCCCTCTTTCGCATCAACGATAGAAATAGCAGAGAAATCAACGAAGCCGGCTCGCGCGTCGGAAAATCATGGGAAAAGCAAACGGAAACCGCTGCCCGATTCGGTACCCGTAGACAGAAGGATAAACCGCAATGGCGAAACATGTCAAGAAATACGAGGGGCAAGGGGCAAAGGGCAAAGGCCAAGGGCTGGGGTGATGAGAATTATCCATATCTTGCTGAAATATTCCGACCAGTGCGGTTGGCGCGTTTGCAACATTGTGCTCTTACATAAACTCGATGATCAAGTTTTTTCCGCCCAAGAGTTTGAGATGCGCGTCATTCCGGGCGTAGCGCAGCGGAGACCCGGAATCCAGGAAGTCTGCGGAAGCTAATGGGTTCCCGCTTTCGCGTGAATGACGGAAAAAGCTTGATCATCGAGATATAGGACCAAAGTCGGATATCCCGGTAGCGCCGCCGTGGAAAACGGCGCTACCGGTCCCATGCGTTTTTGGTTGTTTATCGAAAACGGCCATCCGCAAAGGTCGAAAAATTTCAAGAACAATCTTTGGCAGCTCATTCCTCCTAATACTCGGTGATCAAGTTTTTTTCGTTATTCCCCCCGAAAGCTTCGAATCCAAGCGCCTCTGCGAATCTCCTGGATTCCGGGTCTCCGCTGCGCTGCGCCCGGAATGACGGTCGCCTCGGTCCGGTCGGCGGAAAAAACCTGCTCATCGAGCATTAGCGTCCCTGCTCTTCATCCTTTGTCCTTGCCCCTCGCCCCTCGCCCCTCGGCCCTTCCAAGAAAACGATTCTTGTTGACGAACAATCCTTGCGAATCTAATATCCGCCAGAATTTTTCGTAGCTTGAAATATCTTTCAACACTAAGAAGGAGAAAATCACAATGTCCGATCATACCCACGGCCATGGCCACGACCACAATCATTCGCACGACCACGGTCACGGCCACTGCCATTCGCACGACCACGACCATGACCACGACCACGGCCACAGCCACGATCACTCGCACAGCCAAGATCACTCGCACAGCCATGGTCACGATCACGACCATTCGCATGGCCACGACCACTCCCACCATCATCATGACCACGGCCACACTCACAGCCACGAAGCCGCCAGCCCCATGTCCGACAAGGACAAGCTGGCAAAACTGCTCGAACATTGGGTGGGCCACAACGACGACCATGCGGGCAACTACAGGCAGTGGGCCGAAAAGGCCTCCGCAGCGGGCCTGGACAGTGCCGCCGGACTTCTTTCCGAAGCGGCGGACCTGACGGACCAGATCACCGAGAAGTTCCGGCAGGCGAGACAATCCATCGAAGGTTGATGAAATAGAAACGGCGACGGGAGGCCGCAACGTGAGCGAAACCATGAACAACGTCGATAATTTCTGGCTCCACATGGACACGCCGACCAACCTGATGGTCATCGCGGGATTCATGGAGTTCGAAAAACCGTTGGATTTCGACCGTCTCCAGATGGTTTTTGTCCGGCGGCTGCTGTGCTTCGACCGTTTCACCAGGCGCGTTTCCAGACCCGCATCCGGGGTGGGGGCGGCTGTGTGGCGCGCGGACAGAAATTTCGACATCCGCTCCCATGTCCACCGGGTGGCGCTGCCGCACCCGGGCGACCAAAAGGAGCTGGAAAGAATGACCGGCGACCTGATGACCACTCCCCTGGACCGCACCAAGCCCCTGTGGCAGGTCCATCTCATCGAAAATTACGGGGAGGGTTGCGTGGTCGTGTTTCGAATCCACCACTGCATCGCCGACGGCATCGCATTGATTCACGTGCTGCTCTCCCTGGCCGACTCCGGGCCGGACACATGCCAAGGCCCGCCGAAGCCAAAAAAGAAGAGGTCGCGCTCCCTTCTGGGTTCTTTCTCGCCTTTCGAGTCGATCGTGCAAAACGTCAGAAGCGCCGCCGACGCCTACGGCAAGGCGGCGCGATTCATTCTCCGCGAAATATCCGAATCGGTATCCGAACCGGACCGGCTGGTGGCCCTCGCCAAGAACGCCGCGAACTTCACGTTGGATGCGACCACGGTTCTGGGCAAGCTGACGGTCATGCCGCCGGATCCCAAGACCGTGCTCAAGGGAAGGCTGGGCGTCAGAAAACGCGTCGCCTGGACCCGGCCGATGCCTCTTTTGGACGTCAAGACCGTGGGCAAGGCCGTCGAAGCCACCCTGAACGACGTGCTAATCGCGGCGGTGACCGGCGCGCTCCGCCGATATTTGATCAAGAGAAAAAGCAGGATCAACGAACTGGATCTGCGGGTCGCCGTGCCGGTGAACATCCGAAAGCCGGGCACGGAGTTCGAGCTGGGCAATAAGTTCAGTCTCGTCTTTCTGTCCCTTCCGGTCCATATTGAAGACCCCGTGCTGCGCCTCCGGGAAGTCAAGCGGCGCATGGACGAACTGAAGCGCTCCCCGGACGCCTTTGTCGGTTTCCAGGTGCTGAACGCCCTGGGCATGTCCCCGGCCAAGATCGCCAAAAGCGCCGCCAGGCTGTTCTCCAACAAGGCCACCGCAGTCCTCACCAACGTCCCCGGACCCCGGCGGCCCCTGTACCTGGCGGGAGAAAAAATCGCCAACATGATGTTCTGGGTGCCGCGAACCGGCGGACTGAGCCTGGGAATCAGCATCCTGAGCTACGACGGCAAGGTCACGGTGGGCGTCGCCGCCGACGAAGGCCTGATTCCGGACCCGGAATCCATCTTGGAAGGGTTCGAGGAGGACTTCCGCTATCTTCTCGATCTGGCCGAGTCCGGAGAGGTGTTCGGCCGGCCCCTGGTGCTGCACGACCGGTACGCCGAATCCCTGGAAGAGAAAAAAGAGGCGGAAACGCCCGAGGCGTCCGAGATTGACGACAATGACAGATGCAATGCCACGACCAGGGAGGGCAAGCGCTGCAAAAACAAACCCGTGGACGGTTCCGGCTACTGCAGTGTCCATCGAGGGAAAGCACCATGACGGGCCTCCTGGTCTCCATTTCGCCCGCGCTCTCACCGCCTTGTCCCCCTCGTTCCAACGCTTCGCGTTGGAATGCATACCGGGACGCTTCGCGTCCTCATTCCACCGATGCATGGCCGAAACGAGAACCCAACCCAACCAAGACTTATAAAAACCCGGCCGTCGGCAAAGCGTGGGCCCGCCTTCGAAAGGCAGAAAGGGGATACGAATACAGACCTTGCTACTGAAACCCGGCCAAGTCCATCTGTGGTTCGCGTTTCCCGATGAAATCCAGTCGCCGGAGCTTCTGGAACAATACCAGCGGCTGCTTTCCGAGGAAGAAAACGCCCGTCGAAAACGATTCCGATTCGAAAGACACGGACATCGCTTCGCCGTCACCAGAGCGCTGGTGCGAACCACCCTCTCCCTGTACGCCGACGTCGAACCGGAAACATGGCGATTCGCAACCAACCCATACGGAAAGCCCGAAATCGAGGAAGCCATGAACCCGCAGGGAATCCGGTTCAACTTATCCCATACCCGGGGCCTGATCGTCATCGCCCTTGTTTTGAAACACGAAATCGGCGTTGACGTTGAAAACCCGGAGCGGCGAAGCGACATCTCCCGAATCGCGAACCGTTTTTTCTCTAAGCCGGAGGCCGAGGATCTGAAAGACGCCGCCGAGAAAGACGAAGCGCAGGCGAGGGAACAGTTTTTTCGCTACTGGACCCTGAAGGAATCCTACATCAAGGCGTGCGGCAAGGGATTGTCCATGCCTTTGGACCAGTTTTCGTTCCATTTGGAAAAGGACCGATTGGGAAAGGATCGATTGGAAAAGGACCGGCCCTCGGAAATATCCTTCGTTACAAGCATCGACGACGACCCGGGCTTGGAGCAGTGGCAATTCGCCCTGCTGGAACCGCTGCCCGGCCACCCCGCCGCCCTGTCGGTAAAACGCCCGCCCGGTACCTTCCATCGGATTTTTACGGGAAAAGCGGTCCCGCTGAAAAGCCGGGGACCATTTCCCTGCCGGATCGTCGGTTCGTCGATCGACGCCGCATTCATGGAAACCATCCCGGCTCCTTAGCAAATCCCGGAGGGATGGCAAAAAACGAGGAAGGCACCCTGCGCTCATCGCCCCGTTGGAAATGCCCCCTGGCAGACAGCCCGGATGAAAGGTTGAAAGAGAAGAGATAATCTGGTACACGTCCGTCAATGAAACGAATCTCTCGGCATTTCGAGACGGTTGTTTTTATTCTTTTTGGGCTTGGTTTCTATTCCGGCCGCGCCCTTGCCGCCTCGTTCCAATGCTTTGCGTTGGAATGCATACCAGGACGCTTCGCGTCCGCGCTCCGGCGAGGCATGGCCGAAATCAAAAACGACCCTTTTTTTTGCAATCGACGGACCCAAGGCAAAACCGCCGGAAAGGACAGACATGAGCAAATCCACGTTCAGCAAAGTTTCCAAAACCGACACGCCGCTTTACGGCCCCAGGAAACTGCTTTTGTGCGGCTTTCCCGCCAAGGCCCAGCCCCTGTTTCTCAAAGTGATGGAAATGGCGGGCATCGGGGATGTCCCCACGGTCTGGGCCAACACGCCCGACGACGCCGACACCCTGCTTTCCGACCTGATGGCCGCCGAAGACAAGACCGGATGGGAGGCCGATTCCCAGCTGCCTCGCGCCGTGATCGTGGGAGGCATCAAGCAAAAGGAACTCCCCGTCCTGATGAACACCTGCCGTGAAGCCGGCATGGGACAATCCCTGTGGGCGGTCGTCACCCCCACCTCGGAAACCTGGACCCTGAAACAGCTCCTCGCCGAACTCGAGTCGGAGCGGTGCGCCATGCAAAAGCAAGCCAAGAAGAAAAAACCCTGAAAAGCTTGTTCCCCTTGCAAACGAGCGCAAAAGGAAGGTGTTGGACAGACGGGGATGCTGCGCAACCGAAGTTTTTTTTATTGGCTCGGCCCCGGCCTGTCAAAACGCGGACGCGAAGCGTCCTGGCATGCATTCCCACGCAAAGCGTGGGAACGAGACGGCGCCCCAGGGAACCAGCAGCCCACCGAGAACCAAGCCCCGCAACCGGTAGCGCCGCCTTCCACGGCGGCGCGGTGCTCGCGGGTCATCGCACCGACCGTTGACGTCCAGGCATAACGTCACGTTCAGCTCGATGGCCATGCCTCGTATCTCCTTCTCCTTCCTATCTCCAACAATCCTTTTTTATGTCTTCCCACGGCCTCGCCTCGAACCTGCCGCAACGATAAGATTCGATTCTTTTGTCAAGCTTTTCGGCCTGCTCCGAAGTCAGTTCCGGATATTCGACCCCATTCGCAATGCTGTCCCATATTTCCTCGACAATTAGAATTTTTTCCGACAAACTCAACTTATTGATTTGGTCCATTATGGTTTCGATTACAGTCATGGCCCTCTCCTTTTTGATGTGCGAAGGGAAACTAAAATCGCTTTTTTCTTTGAATAGTTGGAATCGCCTCGAAGGTCAATGCCGATTTATAAGAATGGAAAAAGCGCCTAAATCCTTGATTCGACCGGGATTCGTTTTCGATTCGTCCCCTTTTGACAATATTTCATTGATTAGACGCGTATTACAAGTTATATTTCTTTTTCATCGACGTCCCGTAGCGAGGTTAAAAACGGGGTGTTGACGCCGTGCGCCAAGTACGGGGAAACAAAGCAAAGCGGCGGTCTGGCTGAAATCCGAACGAAAACAATAACGAGTTGGGATCAAATGACAGCGGCAACGTCTGAGAACGAGGTGGAATGAAAATCTCCGAGATTCGGGATATTCTGGATGCGACTGTCCTTACCGGGCAGGACAAGATGGACGAGGATTTGTTCGCGGCCGGGGCGGCGGACATTATGGAGGACGTCTTGCAATCGACCGCCAAGGGAGCGTTGCTGCTGACCGGCTTGACGACGCTGGATGTGATTCGCATCTGCACGGTCATGGACATCGGTGCGGTGGTGTTCGTCCGAGGTAAGGTCCCGGGCGATGATCTCCTCGAACTGGCCCGGTCCTACGACCTTCCTGTGCTGACCACGGCCCTGACGATTTTCGTCTCCTGCGGCCGCCTGTACATGCAAGGATTGAGGGGTTTGGACGGCTACTGGTAGGGGGAGCAACAAACCATGCCGTTCGTTGCGGCTTTTGGCATCGGTTGAAACCCAGGTGGGCAAAACACCCTTAAACCAAGAGCCTCGCCCTGCCCAATCTTTTCAGCGCGGAAAAGGACTTCAGGGCCGGAAGAATGAATCCGCCCGCCCCCGACTTCGCCCTTCCGAAAGCGTCGAAATAAGCCCCCGGCCTGGTCGGGCGGTCCAGTCTCGCCATGGTCAGCTGGAAAATGCTCTCCTTTATCCCGGACAGGGCGCTGCCCGCGACAGCATAGCGGTCGGCGATCATGAACGTGGCAAGGTCGCCGAAAGTCACCACCGCCGGACGGCAATAGCGTTTGAAATCCACAGGCTCGTCGCCGTTTGCCATTCGCTGGATGTTCCCGGCCGCCAAAACTCCCAGGTCCATGGCGTAATAGGCCTGCTTTTCCAAAGGATCGGGAAAGTCCGCCGCGTCGCCCACCACGAAGATTTCGTCGTAGCCTTCGCTCTGGCAGGAGGCCCGGACCGGCGCCCATCGTCCCCCGCCGGGGCTCAGCCCCGATTTTTCCAGCAACGGGTGCGCCGCAGCGCCGCCCGTCCAGACGATCACATCGGCCGGGATGGTCTCCCCCGAGGAAAGAGACACGCTGTCGGGCCCGACCCCAGCCACGGATCTCGACGTCCGAAAATTCACGTTCAGGTTTTCGCACAGCCTTCGAATTTCCTCGTCGAGGGAAGGTACGAACTTGGGGAGCAGTCGTTCGCTTTTTTCGATCAATTCTGCGGAGAATCCGGGGACCTTTCGATATTTCCTCAGGATTTCCCCCAGGGCCTCCACGCCCTCCAAGCCGCCCCCGACAACCACTGCGGAGACTTCGCCCCCGGCGCTGGCCGCGTTTTCCAAGGCCAGTCCGATCTGCCGGCAGTCCTCGACCGATTTGAACGGCATGGCGTGCAGGTCGGCGCCTTCCACCCCGAAGGTGTTGTTGACTCCTCCCACCGCGACGATGCAAAAATCGTAGTAGAACCGCTTGCCCCCGGCGGTCAAAACTCGCTTTTTCACAGGATCGATCTGTTCCACAAAATCTTGCACGAACCGGTGGCCGAAGCCCTGGACAAGGCTTTTGCGCGGCAGGCGGAGATTTTGCGGCTTCTTCACGCCGGACAACAGCTCGTGAATGTTGGGGAGAAACTCGAAGGAGTCGCCGGGATCGACGACGGTCACCTTGAAGTCGTCGGGCAGGGCCGACGCGGCTTTCAGGCCCGCGAAATTGCATCCGGCCACCACCACGTGGTAGCGGGGACCCAGAAGGAAGGTTCGAGGGACCTTTTGCCGGTTGTTTTCGGTCGTCATGCGGGATTGCGTCCTTTGTTCCTGTTGCTTGCCAAAAAACCATCGACGAACGCCCTGGCGTCCGCCGACGAGGAGACCCTGATGGCCGGGAAAATAGTTTCGCAGTCCTCCATCGTCAACGACCCGGCTTTGCGTATGGTTTCGATCTCGTTTCTGGTGTGGGGGTGCGGCTCGGCGGCATCGATGATTTCCTCTTTTTCCAGAAGCTTGCTGTAGAGAAGGCTGCGCGCCGCAAGCAACCGGAGATCGGGGCCGTTTGCGCCCGGATGGAAAACGTAGCGAAGCGTGAGGATATCCCCCGGTCCGAAAATGTGCCGTTTTCCCGAAAGCTCCCTGTAGACCGGGGCGAGCAGGAAGGTCGGGGCGATTCTCGTCTCCATGGACATCCGGAGCCGAAGCTGCTTGAACAACCCGGCGTGGATTTCGCCCGCCTCCACGTACACGGACGAAAAACCGCCTGCAAGCCTGGCGATGGCCGCAGCCCTCATCCTGTCTCTGAGCCGGAACCTGGCTGCATCGGCGGAAGCAAACGCCATCACCGCCCGCACGTTCTCTTCGAAGTCGCCGTCCACGGAGGCCTTGTAGAATTCCAGCAGCCTTCCGGTGGCCCTCTTTTCGGCCATGTACACCTCGAAACGCGGCGTACCCGGTGCGATTTGCCCCGGCGCGCCGCCGTCGGCGAAAAATTCGTGGATTCCCAGCAACTCGTCGATGAAAGGCTCCACCTGCAAGATTCGCTTTGCTTTCCCGTACTGCCTGCGCAGGACCCGGCAGAGCCTTCGCCCGAACTCCGGGTATTCCGTATCGGTGGCCATGAGATACTCTTCGACGGAGACCTCGCTTTTCAGCATGCTTTCGAAACCTGGAGTTTCCGGGTCTTCCAAAAATATCGCATCGTGCTTTTCCATGAGCCTTTCGGCGAACGGCAGGCTCTCCGGACGATGGGTGGAATATCCGATGGTTAACAGCTTCCGGTATCTGCTCAGACGTTCTTCTCTTTCCATCTTCCCCTCCCGAACCAGAATGAAATGACGATGCCCTTGACGATGCTCGAACCGGAGATGGCCCACCACACGCCCAAAACGCCCAGGCCAAAGGTGTGGCAGAGGATGTAGGCCGCAGGAATGCGGCTGATGTTCAGGGGCACGAACGCGGCCATGGGAGGAACGGTGTCCCCCGCGCCGGAAAAGGCGCCGCCCATGACGATCTCGAGCCCCATGAAAACCTGGCTGAACGACAGAATGACCAGGTATTGCGCGGCGGCCTCCATGGTGGCGCGTTCCGACGAAAAAACGGCGGCGATTTGGCGGGGGAAAAATAAAAACAGAACGGAAAACAACAATAGAGCCAATGAAACCACCCCCGCCGCAATCCAGGCCGCCTTTTCGGCCCGCTCGGCGGAACCCGCGCCCAGGTTCTGCCCCACGCAGGTCGAGGCCGCCACGGAAAAGCCCATGGCGAAAAAAAAGCTGATGCCCTCCACCGTGTGGCCGATCCGAAGCGCGGCGATGTATTCCGGACCGAACTCGGCCGGAAGCCTCGTGATCACCATGTAGACGAACGGAAACAACGTGCGGGACACCGTACTCGGCAGGCCGATCTTTATGACATCCAGGAACAGCCGGCGGTCCCATCCGGAAATGTTCCCGGCCTCCAGTTTCAAAACCCCTTCCGAAACCACGGGAACAAAGGGCAGCAGCGACCGGAAAACCGGGCTGTACGCCCGCCGAAACCCGATCCTTTTCTTTCGCATCAAAAAGGACAGCCCCAAAGACACGAACATGATTCGGGAAACCAGGGTGGCGACCGCGGCCCCGGCCACTCCCAGGGCGGGAAAACCGAACATGCCGATCATCAGCACAGGGTCCAGCGCCGCGTTCAACATAAGAGATACGGCCATCAGACCCATGGGGGTCACCGTGTCCCCGGACGCCTGGAAGATTCCCTCCAAGGTGAAAGAAAAGAAAATGAAGGGGCTTCCCAGAAGCAAGACCCGAATGTAGAGCATGCCCGTTTCCGTCACCTGCGCGCCGGTGCCCATCAGGGAAAAGAACACGGGGGTCAGAAACCAGAACAAGACACCGAAAAAGACCGAGAGAAAGAGAGCGAAAAGCAGGCTTTTGGCTGCCACGGTTTCGGCCTCGCCGACATTGCCCTCCCCCAGGCGACGGGATATCTTGGCGGCGGCCCCCACCGCGATCAGGCTGGTCATGCCGTACAGGGACCAAAGCACGAAGCCCCCGGTGGCAATGCCCGCCAGAGAAATCTTTCCCAACAGGCGCCCGACCCAGATCGTATCGACGATGTTGTACATCCCCTGCAAGTACATCATCAGAACGACCGGGGCCGCCAGCTTGAAAATCACGGGCGCCAGCGGACCCGGTCCCGTGATTCGGTTGTATGTGTTTTCGGCAATGGTTCGCACGGCTCTCCTTATTTTCCAGAAAATGCAACACGGGAAACTAAGGTCCGCATTTGAATATGCAAAATAATTTGGGCTTGCAATCTCGGTCGGATAATTTTATACATTTTCTATTGTTTCGTTCGAACGTCCGAAAACAAGCCAAATCCTTCCCGCGCTTGTTCGCCGTTTTTCCGATCTTTCCGACCGGGTTAGACCCGACGCCAGATGGCAAACCGAAAACACGAGAAAAGAGGTACCATGAGATCCCACACCCAAGCACACTATGAAAAATGGAAATTTTGGTTCGTACTTATGCTGTCCGCCGCCCTTTGTTTCGGATGCGTGACCGCTTCGACGACAGGTTCGTCCCGCCCGTCCGCGTCGAACGCCCTCGCGGCTACGGGAACGGCGACCGGCGCAGCGCCCGCGACGAGCATCGATGCGCTGGCCCAGCGCCTGGCGGACCAGCTCGACATGCTCGTCGCCCTCGGGGGCAAGAAAATCCAGGTGAGCGACAACAATTTCTGGCAGGGCGCCACCAAGCTGAACCTTCCGTTCTCCACCGCCTTGGCCGACGCCATGGGAGTGGCGCTGTCCCAGAGAGGCGCCACCGTGACGGTCCAGGAGGTGGGAGACGAGCCCATGATTCTGCTCGGCTCCTACGATTTCGACAACGCCCTGGTGGCGACGACCGTCAAGGTTCGAAAAATGGGCGAAACCCACAGCCAGGACGTGGCCATGGCCAGAGGGGAAATTCTGAAATCGAGGCTGGACGCCAATTGGTTCGCGCCCGAATTTCCCCGCGTCGCCAGGACCATTGTGAGACTTCTTGAGGACAATTTCATGTCCCGAGGCTTCTACCAGATCGATGTCGAGATACCCGATCTGAAGCCCGGCATGTACGGCCAGCCCAACCTTTGCCTGGAAAAGGAATTTTCCCGCTCCCTGGAAAGCGCCGTGTCGAAATCTTCGGTGTTCCGGGCGTCGGGCGTGACGGGAAAATCCATCGTGAAGGCGCGCATTGACGGAAAGTACGTCAAGCTGGGCGACAAGTTCCGGTTTCACGTCAACGTGATCGACAACCTGGGAAAGACATTGTCCTCGGCCGTATTCGACGTTGACACAGCCAGCGTGCCCGAAGCCCTGCAACGGCCCTGCGCCACGTCGGAACAATCCGTCTGCGTCGATTACCGCCATCAGAAGGGCGCCGGAATTTCGGCCTCGTCCAACGCCGTTTCCACCCTGGTCAACAACACCAGCGAGGCTTTGGCCGAAAGCGGGCTGACCCCGCAACCCTGTTCGAAAAATCGCGGCGGCGCCAAGGTGGTCCTGACCATGGACGTGCGTACCCAGATGGAATTCGGAAAAAAAGCCACCAAGGCGACCGTGAATTTCAAAGTCCTCGATTCCAAGGGCAAGGTGGCCGGGAGCTTCTCCGAAAGCGGCGTCACCTTCAGGCCCCAGATCGACGACGCGGCGGAAATGGTGGTCAACCAGATCTTCGAGGATGAAAACATCGGGGAAAAACTTGCGACAATTATACTGGGAAGAAAATAGAAAATGGAAACATTATTATTGAAAGGAGATTGGACAATGCGGAAACATCGCCTCGGATTCGGACACGGGAATAAAAGGAGCGCGCTTTTTCTGCTCGTACTCGTCGCGGTCGCCTCGGCCGCGACCTTTTCATGCGTGGCGACTCAGAAAACCTGCATCGTGAAGGTACCGCCCAAAGTGAGCATCGAATCGCCCATAGCCGTTCTCGGCTTCGGCGGCCCTCCCGGCTACGCCAACGAACTCAGTGGGAAAATCGAATCACTCCTGGTCAATTCCAAATGGAAAGGACAAAGCGTCTACGAAGTGGTGGACAGACAGCATATGGACAAGGTGGTGAAGGAAATCCAGACCTCGAGCGCCTCCTGGATGTTCGACCCCAAGAAGGTCGCCCGCGCCGGCAAGCTGGCCGGGGCCAAGACGGTCATCGTGGGCAAGGTGACCCGGGCCGATGTGGACGACACCTATTACACCCAGGAGGAAAAGAAATGCATCCGGTGGAAAAAGAAGGCGTCCGAGCTGGAGAAGGTCCTGGGGCTGGGCTGCGAGGAGTTCGAATCGTACTTCATCCCGTGCGTCAAGCGCAAGGGCTATTTCACCTTCAATTACAAGGTAATCGACGTGGCCACGTCGAGAGTCACCCATTCGGAGAACATCGAGAACGAGTCCGGCGAAACCAAGCAATGCAATCCGACCAAGAAAATGGGAGGAGAAGCCAGCACGGGCGACAAGTCCGCCGACTTTTGGAGAGGAATGTTCAGCTCCACCGACCTGGGGGCGCTGCAAGACGAAACCTCGGCGATCAAGGAGGCCATGGGCAAAGGGGTAGGCGCCCTTGCCGGAAACATTTCGGTCCACACCATGAACGCGGCGATCAAGACGACCTGCAAGGGCCAGTCCTGCCAACAAGCCATGGATGCCGCCGCTTCCTATATCACGGCCGAACACCAGCTGTGGGACAAGGCCTGCCCCGTATGGGAAGCGGCCTACCAGCAGAACCCGAACTCCTCCGAACTCGCCTACAACCTGGGTCTTTGCGCCGAAATCCGGTGCGACTACAAGGAGGCCAACTACTACTACCAGCTGGCCTACGACAACATGGTCGGAGTGGACCAGGACGTGATCGCCGCCAGGGACAGGACCTTGAACATTCTGAAGAAGAACATGTAGAAATGCCGGGCTTGGAAGACGGAAGCCGGGTCGTGGTGGCTGGCGGAGGACCGGCGGGCGCCTTTTTCGCCATCCACCTGCTCCGGGATGCGGAGCAAGCTTCCCGGAAAATCTCGGTTTTTGTCGTGGACAAGAAAATCTCGCGAACCGGGAATGCTTCCGCCTCCCCTCCCCTAAAAGGGTGCAATTATTGCGCGGGCGCCGTCTTTCCCCGACTCCACGACGAAATGGTCCGAATTGGCCTCCGGCCCCCGCCGGACCTGGTTTGCGAGGAGTTCACCCATATCTGGATTCACGGCATGTGGAAGAACTTTCCTCTCAAGGTCCCCAAAGGGCAAAGCCTGTATTCGGTGTTCCGGGGGACCCTGCCCAAGGACAAGGGCGCTGCGGACTGCGGGTTCGACAATTTCCTGCTGCGAGAGGCCGAGGCCAGGGGCGCGACCCTGGTCCCGGGCGAGGCGTATCGGGTCGAACGCGGCAGTTCGAAAAAGCCGGTGCTGCGAATCCGAACGTCTTCGGAAAAAGAAGTCGCCATGGAATCGGACTTTCTGGCGCTATGTCCGGGAATCAACACCAGCCTGTCGAAAGCCTTCGAAGAAAACCCGCTGCTGCAATCCTTCGCAAGGCTCGCCCCGTCTTTTTCCCCCCCGAAGACCCGCCCCACCCTGATTTTCGAACTGAAACCCGGCCGGGACTATCTGACGCGGCACATGTACCGGGAGCTTTACTTCATCGTGTCCGGAACCAGGGACCTTCAGTTGGACCACATCGCCCTGGCCCCCAAAGGAGAATACCTGACTGTCGCCCTGGTGGGAAAAAGCATCGACCGGGCGCGACTTCCCGACGACGCAAGCCGAATCGCCAAAGCGTTTCTGGCCCTTCCCCATGTTAGAAGCATCCTTCCGGGAATCGATGCGGAAAACACGCCCATCGCCTGCATGTGCACGCCCCGCATGGCGGTTCGCCCGGCCAGGTTTCCGTTCGCGGACCGAATCGGTGTCGCAGGAGACCTTATGGGCGCCAGGCTCTATCGCGACGGCCTCTATTCGGCCTTCGTCTCCGCCCGCGCACTGGCTGAAACCGCAGTCCGAAAGGGCGTGGACAGAAAGGACCTTGAAAAGGGCTGCGGCCCTGTCATGACCTGGCTGGAAAACGACAACAAATACGGAAGGATCGTCTTCGACCTTTTCCAGGCAATCCTCAAATCCCCCCTGCCGAGTCGCGTCTTCTACCAGACATTCGCCACGGAAATGAAGTTCAAAAAAATGGAGGAATGGCCCCTGGGAAACGTGCTTCGACAGACCGCCAGCGGCGTTTCCGAATACGAAGGGCTTTTTCGCCGGATGGCTTCGCCCCCGGTGGTCCGGTCCGTTTTCAGAGGCATGGCCAAAACCGCCAGGAACATCCTGACGGAATGGGCGTTCGGCCTGAGCTGGGAGGCCTTCGGCAGATATCCCACCGTGATTTTAAAAGAAAAGCGGGACTTTTTCAAAAGGTCCATCTCCGCGCCCCTCGGAATCGCCCTGCCTGCGGCCCCGGAAATGGAACGGATGTACGCCATAAAAATCCGGGCCTCCTCCCGAAGAATCTTCGAGGAGCTGGGAAAGTTCGGCGAAAAGGACGCCAAGTTCCTGAAACTGCGCTTCGTGGATGTCGAACGGGTCGCAGGCCATCGGAACCGGCAGGGCGCGGTGGTCAGATACAAGCTGAAAGGCTTTCCCCTCGCCATGAACATCCGCCTTGTCCAAAGCATGCCGGGCCGGTCGCTCTATTACGAACCGGGCGAGCTGTTCGCCGAAAACGGAAGGCTCATTTTCGACATCGCGCCCACCAAGGACGGAAACAACCGCCTGGTAATCTACACGGCGTTCGATTTCAAGAAGGGACGGGGACCGATGGGCAAAGCTTTCTGGAAACTTTTCAGGACACTGTTTCCCGAGTTCGCCCACGACGTGGTCTGGAACCACGCCATATGCCGCGTCAAGGGAGAGGCGGAAAAGGAGGTCCCCACGACAGCATGACTGACAAGCAGCAACTGACGCTTCGACGCAAATACACGTTCCAGGCTTCCGGAAAAAAGGTCGTCTTTTTCAAAAAGGCGATGGAACACGAGCGCCACGTGGTCATGAAGGCGCTGCTGTGGGGGCTGTATCTTCCCCAATATCCCGAAATCCAGGTGGAGGTCCCGGTCGGAGGCAAGTACAAGCCCGACCTGGTGCAGCTGAATCATGCCGGAAAACCCGTCTTCTGGGCGGAGGCGGGAAGGGTAGGGGACCGGAAAATCAAAGCCCTGGTGAAGCGATATCCGGCGACGCACCTGGTGTTCGCCAAGTGGGACCAGAACCTCGCTCCTCTTTTCAAGCAGCTTCGAAAGGCTGCGGCCCCGGTCAGGCGTTCGGCCCCGGTGGAGTTGATTTCCTTTCCTCCCGACAGCGCCGCCAAGTTCATCAAGGAAGGCGGCGTCATCGAAATGGACGAAAGAGAGTTCAAGCGGCTGCTCTTGTAACCCGGCTCATCGCGGATTTGCGGGAAAAGGCGTGTCGATGGTAACCAGACCATCCTGGTCTGGCATGCCTTGGATTCCAAACTGCGTCATATTCGAGATATGGGACCAGAGCTGGAAGCTCTGGCTACCTTTGCCGCTCCCCACAAATCCGCGTTGAACCTGCAACCCTACTCGTCACTGTGCTCCGTTTCCTCCGGATAAATCTCCAAGTCCGGGAAATGCTCCTTCGCGCAATCCGGGCAGATGCTGTGGCTGAATTCGGCCTCCGAGTGCTCAGAAAAGAATTCTTCTATTTTTTCCCAATACCCCTGGTCGTTTCTGATCTTCTTGCAGTGGGAACAGATGGGAACGAGCCCCTTCAGGGTCTTGACCTTCTCCAGCGCCTTTCGAAGTTCCGCGATCAAGTCCTCCTTTTCCTTTTCCATGGCGATTCGATCCGTGATGTCGAGCAGGGACGCGACGCTCTGGTCGGTGCCTTCGATCATGCCCACGGTGACGAAGACATTGCGAACGGAACCGTCCTTTGCCATGAATCGGCTCTCATAGTCGCGAGGGACCTCTTTTTCGCCCGTTCTCCTGGCCTTGTGGTATTGCAGCATCCTGTCGCGGTCGTCCTCGTGCATGAAATGCGTCCAGCTTTTCTTCGACTCCACCTCCCTGCGGCTGTAGCCCGAGAGTTTTTCGAACTGGGAATTAATGGTCAGGATCGTCGTGTCGTTTGCGATCAGCATGGTGGCCGTGCCGGTATGCTCGAAAATCGACCGGTACCTTTGCTCCGAAACCGTTGTTTGCAAATTGGCCCGCCAGATCTTCAATCCGCTGTACATCAGGACGAAAACCAGGACGGTCAGGAATACGGACAGGCTGATCAACACCACGACCTTGTTTTTCTCGTAGAATTGGTAGAGGGTGTCCGGTTTGTTGACGACGATGCTGCTTTCCGGCAATCGCGATTCGGATATCCCGTGGAGCTGGAGGTATTTGTAATCGAAAAAATAGCGATTCGGACTCTCCATGACCACGCCGATTCGGTCGGTCGGCTCTCCGGCCAGGACCCTTGCCGCCAGTTCGGCGGCTTTTCGCCCCTGGAAATAGCCGCTGGTAAGCATTCCGCCGGTGATGCCCAGCCCCAGATTGAAATCCCAGGTCCCGTAGACGGGCACCCGGCTGGCGGCGGCCAGGCGCGATATGCTCTCGTTGTATTCGAAAAATCGGTTGGTCGAGTCGCGGAAATAGAAGGTGTAGAGTATCACGCTGCCACTGCCCAGCTCCCGCGCTTTTTCCAGGATTCGACCGAACGTCAGACCGTTGGAGAACTCGAAGGTCGCGCGTTGTTCATACGCTCCCGTCTGCTTGTCTATTTGCTCTCTTACGCGGGTCCCCGTAACGGTCTGGTCGTTTATAACCAGGATTTTTTTCGTATCCGGATGAAGATCGAAAATCAGCGCCAGGGTTTCCTTGATGCCTGCGGCCTCGTTGACGCCCGCGATGTTTTTCAAACCTTCGATTCGTTTCGGATCGAAATAGTTGACACCGCAAAAAACCCAAGGCGCCCCCGGGAAAATCCTGTCGCGGTTGGCGATCAGGAAATTGAACGCGTTGTCGTCTGCGGAAAGAATCAAATCGACCGCAGTCCCGCGATATTTTTCCAGATAGACCTCGGCCAGCTTCTCCAAATAGGCGGGATTGGCCACGCGCTTGGTATCCATATACTCCACGAAGAGTTTCACGGAAATGTCCGTGTTCTCAGACGCGAAGAAATCCGCAATCCCTCTCTGCTCGTCGTCGGACCACTTGTATCCCTCGTGGTACGAATTGAAAAAAACGACGGTCCGGGAATTTTCTTCGGCGGTCGCCGCTTCCGAAAAAGGCCACTGTAGGATGCACAGCGCGAAAAAGAAGGCACCCAAAGGCTTTAGAAGCCTGCGGAAATGTTGCTTATCGGGTTTCATTTTTTTCGTCGGCCCTCCTCCTCTCATTGCGGACCTTTCGGCCGACAGTCCATAACGGGAAAAAACAAATCATCTTTTCACATTTCCGAAACCGATTTACAAGGAAAAAATCGCAACGTGACAATTCCGGTTGAACAAGCCTCCACATTAAAATCCAGTTGACGCGGGATACGAAAAATGTTTTTTTCATTAATGAGCCAAAATTTCCAACAAAACCTCCGGAAAAATCGAACGAAAGGAGACCGAAAGACACGATGATGACAAACCGAAAAATATCGACAGCCCTGGCCTTGTTTTTTCTCGTTTTTCTCTTCCCCTTATTCGCCCCCTTGTGGGACCAAACGGCGTCGGCATCCTCCGGCGGCCTTGCCGAGTATGTCGGAATCTGGAGAAAAGTCCCCGGAGCTCCGGATCTTTGGGAGCGGTTCGAAGTGATGGAAAACGCCTTGGACATCGATTCCGGGACCATGCAGGTCACCAACTACGAATGGGAAAGGGACACGGTCTCTTTCGGCAACAACGTCCTCAAGGCCCGGATAACCTTCGAAAACAAAGATCTGGCAACCGTGTTCGTCGATTTCGTCGGCTCCAAGAGGGTCATGGCAGAATACGCCCGGGTACTGATGCCCAAGGAAAAACGCAAGAGGCTGATGGAGGAGAAATCCTTGCAGCTCGCCATGCGTATCGACGGCTTTCTTTACAAAGGCTCTGCGCAGGCGACCAAAGAGGACCGCACAGAAATTTCGCTGTCCGTCGAAGACTGCGTTCTGTTCAACCGGATTTTCCGCCGCTTGGAGCTGCCGCAGGGAGACGACAAAGTTCTTGTACAGACCAGGACCGACCTGGCCTCGCTGCCCCTCTCGCAGATCGGAACGGCAAAGATGAGCGTGGAAAAATATCCCGGCAGCGAAAACAATCTCCAGCTGATCCTGCAATTCGACGGCGACAAACCCGTCAGAATCGATACCACGGTTACGGAAAGCATGGTCGAAGGCCGGACCGAGACCAAGAAGGCACCCCTGAAACAGACCGCCGATTACGGCTATTACAGGTTCATCCTTAAATCCGGCGCTTCACCCCAGGATGCCCAAACCGTCCAGGATTGCCTGAAGGAACTGTTTGGAATCTGCAACCAGTAAATTGTCATTTTAGATGAACTTCCGTCCGAGGCTGCGGCGAACGCCATCTCAAAATTTGAAAACCGTTCGCATTTAATTGACAAACGGTTCGAATTTCGCCATAAACACGGGCTGGAAACATGCGATTCGCCTGTACGAGTCCGAGGCTTGGCAAACGGATTCAAAACAATTAGGAAGGAGGAGATATGGACCTGGAAACCTTGGCTGGCATGCCGGCCTACAATTGGCCCCCCAACGCCGACGATATCATCTTAAAGACGTTGCGGAACCGTGAAGCCGACCAATCCGACCGCCAGCTCGCCGCGGAAATGGCAGGCGAATACGTGGTGATCGGCGAACAACTCGCAGCCGAACTCATTTCGATAGTGACGGACCCGGAGGAGGACGAAGAATTGAGGTCCGTGTCCGCAATCTCGTTCGGAGCGGCTTTGGAACACGCCGACATGATGGGTTTCGAGGATCCGGACGACATTCTTCTTTCCGAAAAGACCTGCACCGGAATCCAAAAGACCCTTCGCAAAATCTATATGGACACCGACTCTCCCAAGCTGCTGAGACGCCGGGTCCTGGAGGCCTCGGTGCGAGCGCCCTCGGAATGGCACAAGGAAGCCGTGCGCGCCGCCTACGATGACGACGACGAAGAATGGAAGCTCACGGCGGTATTTTGCATGGTCTACATCATGGGGTTCGAAGACCAGATCCAGGAAGCGCTCGGAACCAACAACCCCGACATCCATTATCACGCCATACGGGCGGCCGGCGCCTGGGAGATGGTCTCGGCCTGGGATCATGTTTCCGCCCTGGTCAAGTCCCGGAACGTCGAAAAGGAGATTCTCATGGCGGCCATGGAGTCCGCCGCGCTCATCCGCCCCGAAGAAGCCGAAAGCTTGCTCGCGCCCTTGCTGGAGTCCGACGACGAGGAGATCGTCGCCGCCGCCGAAGAAGCCCTGGCCTTGGCCAGCGCCGACTTCGACTATTACGACGACGAGATCGACGAGGACGATCCGTTCTGATCCCGGCTCGCACCCTGGAAGAATACATTTTCCTATCGGTATCTTACAGGTGGTTCGGACCTGGGGTGATGAAAATCATCCAATTTCGGGAGATCTTTTTCTGCCGGGATTTGTTCCCGCTCGCGGCAATCCGCACGGGGCTGGTTCGGGATCGTAGGGTGGGTGGGTCGATCCCCAGGCGTTGTCGCTAATACAACTTCTCTTGAAATGGATGGCCCGACAATCTTGCACGGAGTCCAACCCACCATTTTCCGCGCCAATTCGTCGCTTCTTCGAACGAATGACATCGAGGCTGCTCGGGAAATGGTGGGTTGGGCTTCGTACAAGCTCGAAGGGCGCGGGCGTTAACAAGCTTCGAACCAGCCCCGAACGCCAGGATTTCAACCCACCCACCCTACGCTCCCGAACCAGGCCCTGCGATAGCTTGGCGGAATAAAACCCGGCGGAATTGCTGCGGCCAAACAGGGAACATTTTCATCACCCCAGGTGGAATGTAGGTTGGGTTGAGCGTCGTCAATTGTCGGGTTTCGCTACGGAATTCTATCCTGGTTATAACGGATTTGGGGGTGGGTGGAATGCAGGTTGGGTTGAGCGTCAATTGTCGGGTTTCGCTACGGAATTCTATCAAACAAACAGATACGGCGCGCGAAACGGTTGGGAAGCAAGCGAAACCCAACATGAAACTGCGATAGCTTGGCGGAATAAAACCCGGCGGAATCGCTGCGGCCAAACAGGGAACATTTTCATCACCCCAGGTGGAATGTAGGTTGGGTTGAGCGTCGTCAATTGTTGGGTTTCGCTACGGAATTCTATCCTGGTTATAACGGATTTGGGGGTGGGTGGAATGTAGGTTGGGTTGAGCGTCGTCAATTGTCGGGTTTCGCTACGGAATTCTATCAAACAAACAGATACGGCGCGCGAAACGGTTGGGAGGCAAGCGAAACCCAACATGAAACTGCGATAGCTTGGCGGAATAAAACCCGGCGGAATTGCTGCGGCCAAACAGGGAACATTTTCATCACCCCAGGTGGAATGTAGGTTGGGTTGAGCGTCGTCAATTGTTGGGTTTCGCTACGGAATTCTATCAAACAAACAGATACGGCGCGCGAAACGGTTGGGAAGCAAGCGAAACCCAACATGAAACCCGCTCAACCCAACCTACGCATTGCCGCTCCCCCAAATCCGTTATAACCAGTAGATATCCCATCGATTCGCGTTCGCGAATCGACTGTAGACCCCTTGTGCGCCTGTTACATATTTCCATACGGACTTTCCGGCCCGCAGCTTTCGGGCTTGGTCTTAACATCGGCCACTTTGAGGGACTATCGTCGCGGCGGTCGTCATTCCGGGCGGAGCGGTATGTACCCCCGGTGTCGATAAAACAGCCGGATTCCGTCGTTTCCGGGAATTTCCTGACTGGAACATGTAGCGTAGACCCGGAATCCAGGTGGCCGTATTTAGAACCAAGCCCCAGGTTTCTTTTTCAGGCCGGCAACCTGCCTGTCGTTCCCACGCTTTCCAAACAATACTCTGTCATTTGATCCCCGGATACATTACAATATGCGAAGATTCTGGGACTGTCTGTCATTATTTATTTCATTCCTTCAAGCTGGAGGTTAAATGGCCCTTATGGAAGCGTCCATCCCTGAAGAAGACATAAAGAATACAAAAAGCGGCTTTCTATTGAGGCAGCCTATCGCTGAACCATGATCAAGCATCTGGAACAAAATCCGCGAGACACCTCGGTTAAAAGGTTTCGAAAAAAGAAACCCCGGCGTGTTTCAAACAAAGCAAAAGCGCTTGCCTTTGTTCTATTGGTGCTGGGCACTCTGATCGCTCTGTTTTTTTTGGAAACCAGGCACTCGAAAGTTCAGGCCTGGTTCTTTTCCAAAGAAGCGGCCAAATTCACCTGGCGAACGGAAGAAGGGGCCAGCAAGAATATCCGTTTCCCCGCCTTTGGTCCGTCCGATGTTCGGCTGGGGTACGTGCGTATTCCGGAATGGACAGCCATGCTTTCTAAAAAGGGATATGTGGTCGAACAACAGGCCCGTTGGTCCCAGGAACTGATAAAAATCGCGGATATGGGTTTTTTTCCGATTTACCGGGAAAAAGCCCAGGCCGGTATCTGCATTCGGGACCGACAAGACGAGGAAATATTATGCACCATGCTTCCCAAAAGGATCTACCCTGACTTTGAAGCGATCCCGCCTGTTTTGGTAACCATGCTGACTTTTATCGAAAACAGGCAGATATTGGAACATCCATCCCCGTACTACAACCCGGCGGTCGAGTGGAAAAGGCTGGCCCAGGCAATCATGGGGAAGGTCCTTTCTCCCTTTACGGGGGAACGGTCGATTTCCGGCGGCAGCACTCTGGCGACCCAGCTGGAAAAGTACCGGCATTCTCCTAAAGGCTATACGGACAGCGCGAAAGAAAAGCTGCGCCAGATGCTTTCGGCCTCGTTTCGGGCTTACCTGTCGGGAGAGCTGACTGAAAAAAGCCGCCGCCGCATCATCTGCGATTATATCAATTCCATTCCACTGGCCGCCATTCCGGGTTACGGCGAAGTCAACGGACTGGGCGACGGGCTCTGGGCCTGGTATGGAATGGATTTCGACACCGTGAACCGTTTGTTGAGGCATTCGGACGAAAGGAGCATTTCAGAAGACGAGCTGGCCTCGGTCGGAGAGGCCATCAAGGCATGCCTCAGCCTTTTCCTGGCTCTGCGAAGGCCGTCCGCCTACCTGGTTTCCCACAAAGAGAATCTGGGAGAGTTGACCGACAGTTACCTGAGGATTTTGTCCGCCCAAGGGGCTATAGCGCCTGGAATGCGGGATGCGGCTTTGAAGGCCGGACTGTCGTTTCGACAAAGGGCGCCTTTCAGCTATCCTTTGGACATCGTCGAGCAAAAATCCGCCAACATGCTACGATCCAGGCTGATGGCCGATATGGGGGAAGATCGCCTTTACGATCTGGACCGGGTCGATGTGTCCGTCGCGACAACCCTTGATATGGAGGCACAGAAAAAGGTCACGGATATTCTCATGAAATTGAAAGACCCCGCATTCCTGAAAAAAAACGGACTTAAAAGATCCAAAGCTCTGCAACGAGGCGATCCGGCCGAGGTTGTCTATAGTTTCAGCCTCTATGAACACGTGGATGAGGGCAATGTTCTGCGGGTTCAGACCAACAGTTATGGCGGGCCGTTCAATATCGACGAGCAAACCAAACTGGATTTGGGGTCGTCGGCCAAACTTCGAGTCCTGGTCCATTACTTGGACGTCATCGAAAAACTGCATAAAAAATGCCGCGGACTGCCCGCGTCGGAACTGAAAAAACATGCGAACGATCCAAACCTCGACCCTCTTGGCAGTTGGGTCGCGAAAACCGTTCTCGCTCTGCCGACCATTGCCCCGGAAGCGGTTTTGGAACGCGCATTGGAGCGCAAGTATTCCGCCAGTTCGGGCGAACGTTTCTTCACAGGCGGAGGAATGCACTCTTTTGCCAACTACCGCAAGGCCGACGGCAACAGGGTGATGAGCGTCCGCGACGCCTTCGCGGGTTCGGTCAATCTGGTGTTTGTTCGAATGATGCGCGATATCGTGTACCATTATATCCATGAACGCTACGGCATCACTCCGGCAAAGATCGATCAATTGGATTCCTCTGAAAGAAAGCGGCTGCTCACCTTTTTTGCGGACAGGGAGGGGACAGCTTACATCAGGCAGTTTTATTCGAGACATAACTCCAAAAGCACGGAGGAATCCCGCAAACTCATCTTGCAGGGGATTTTCCCCACTCCCGTGCGCGTATCGGTAATCCATCGGTACCTTTCGCCCGAAGAACCTTTCGAGGCATTCGCCGATTCGGTAAAAAAGCAATTGCCAGCCTCGCGCCTGGAAGAGTCCTATTTGCGCAGCCTCTATGAAAAATACGGCCCCGACAGATTTTCACTTTCCGATATCGGCTACCTCGCCCATGTTCATCCACTGGAATTATGGCTTGTGCGTTACCTCGGAACCAATTCCGAAGCAACGTTGTCGCAAGTAATTGAGCAAAGCGTCGAGCAGCGCCAGGAGGTCTACCGATGGCTGTTCAAGACAAAAAGCCGCCGCAAGCAGAATTCACGCATTCGCAATATCATGGAACTGGAGGCCTTCGCCGAGATTCATCGGGAATGGAAACGGCTTGGCTATCCGTTTGACTATCTGTCCCCGTCATACGCCAGCGCTCTGGGCAGTTCCGGAGACCGCCCCGATGCGCTCGCAGATCTGATCGGCATTGTCTTGAACGATGGCGTGTTTTACCCCAGGGTAAGGTTCAATACCATTCATTTTGCCAAAGGCACCCCCTTTGAAACCCGCCTGGTCAAGTCGCCCTCCCCCGGCACGCCGGTAATCAGTCCGGAAGTCGCCAAAGCGGCCTTGTCGGCATTGGTAAAGGTCGTCGAACAGGGTACCGCCGCAAGCCTTGCCAATGCGCAGCTTCTCGCCGACGGCACCCGAATTGTCATCGGTGGGAAAACCGGTACCGGCGACCACCGTTACAAAACATTCGGCTCCAGCGGCGCCTTGATCTCTTCCAGGGTCGTAAACCGTGCCGCCACATTTGTATTCTTTCTGGGCAAAAGACACTTCGGTGTCGTGACAGCCTTTGTTCCCGGCGCGGAAGCCGCAAACTACGAGTTCACCAGTTCTCTGCCGGTTGCCATCCTGAAAATGATCATACCCGAAATTCAGGGTCTGCTTTGAACCATTTTTGCCGATTATAACGGATTTGGGGTAAAACGCGAGTCGATGGTAACCAGACCATCCTGGTCTGGAATGCCGCAGCTTCCAAGCGGCGGCATATTCGCGATATATGACCAGAGCTGGAAGCTCTGGTTACCTTTGCCGTTTCCCACAAATCCGCGAGGAACCAATTGTATTTGCACGCGGGAGCCAGACTGTGGGCGACAAGGGCCAAGGCCGAGAGGGAAACAACTCGAAATACTTGTTCCAGGCCTTCGCATTCGCGCCGCCCGGTCCGAAACACCAGCCGCCGAGTATGTAAAACTTTTGTAAAAGGCATCATCCGTTTTGCAATTTCGTTCAAACTAGCCTATTAATTCTCTTTCTGTTTTATAAGTGTCCGTAAAATTTGTTACCGAAAATGCGTGGAGGAAGAACATTGAAATTTCCCGAATTGAAAATAGGCGATCTGACCTGCCCCGTGCCCATCGTTCAAGGCGGCATGGGCGTGGGAATCTCTCTTTCGGGCCTTGCGTCGGCGGTTGCCAACCAGGGCGGCATCGGCGTGATCGCCGGCGCCATGATCGGAATCGCGGAACCCGACGTGTCCAAGGACCCGACCGAGGCGAACCTGAGAGCGTTGCGAAATGAAATCAGAAAGGCGCGCGCCATGACCAGCGGCGCCGGTGCCATCGGCGTGAACCTGATGGTGGCCCTGACCCACTCGCCCGACATGGTGAGAGTTTCCATCGAGGAGGGCGTGGACATCATTTTCTCCGGCGCAGGTCTTCCCCTGGATTTGCCGGGGTATCTGAAAAACGGGGCGAAAACCAAGCTCGCGCCCATCGTGTCCTCCGGCAGGGCCGCCAGGCTCATCGCAAAAAAATGGCTCAACCGCTACGATTATCTGCCCGACGCGTTCGTGGTGGAGGGCCCCATGGCGGGCGGCCATCTGGGGTTCAAGGCGGAACAGATCGACGACCCCGCGTTCGAGCTGAAAATCCTGGTCAAGGACGTCATCGATGAAATCAAACCCATCGCCGCAGAGAAAAACACGACCATTCCGGTGATCGCGGCAGGCGGGATATACACGGGCCAGGACATCCGGGACTTTCTGGAGCTGGGAGCCGCGGCGGTCCAGATGGGCACCCGTTTCGTGGCCACCCACGAATGCGACGCGGACATCAAGTTCAAAGAGGCCTTCGTCGCCGCCAGGAAAGAGGACCTGAGGATCATCAAGAGTCCGGTGGGCATGCCCGGCCGGGCGCTCAGCAACCGTTTTCTCGAAGAAGTGGAATCCGGAGCAAAAGTGCCGTTCAAGTGCCCCTACCACTGCGTCAAATCGTGCGTGCCGGAAAAAAGTCCCTATTGCATCGGGCTTGCGCTCGCCGGAGCCCGCAGGGGCAAGTTCAGCTACGGGTTCGCATTCGCGGGCGCAAACGCCTATCGCGTCGATAAGATCGTTTCCGTCAAGGAACTCATGGACTCCTTGCGGATGGAATTCGAGCAATCCTCCCCTCCGGAAAATTCCGAAGAGGAAATGGCTGCGAACGATCTCCGCGAACCGATCTCCGCGACCTATTAGGACAGCGCGCCAAGACTCAAGGATAGCATGGGAACCGTAAGAAAGCGGATACAGGAACTGATCGAGCAGAGACCTCGCACGGCCATCGAGCTGTCCCAGCTGGCGGGAATCAAGGAAAAGGAGGTCTACAAGCACCTCCCCCACGTCGAAAAAACGGTGAAAGCCAAGGGAAAGAGGCTCAGGACCACCCCTTACCAATGTCGGGGCTGCGGCTTCGTTTTCAAGGACAGGAAACATTTCCATCCGCCCAGCCGCTGCCCGCTGTGCAAGGACGAAAGAATCTCGGAAGCGGTGTTCGAAATCGGTTAGAGAGCGAAGCAGGTCTTGCATCCGGGCCAGACGCGAACAACACCGCAAAACTCGACGATCAAGTTTTTTCGCCGACTGGACCGAGGCGACCGTCATTCCGGGCGCAGCGCAGCGGAGACCCGAAATCCAGGAGATCCGCAGAAACGCATGGATTCTAAGCTTTCGGGGGAATGACGAAAAAAACCTGATCATCGAGTAAAAAGTTGAAAGGACACCTGCGTGGCATTTTCGAACCCGGAAAAAAGCAAGATATTGATGGACTTGGCGGAAAGCGGTTTTCTTTCGCCCCTTTCCGCGATGCAAATCGAAAAGCGTTTTCCCTTTTTCGACAAGACGCTGGTTGCGCGTGTCGATTACATGACCATCCGGGACCTGCTGGAATTGTCAGGCTACGAGCACGACGCCCCTCTTTTCGGCGCACTGCTGTGCATGTTCGACGCACTCGGCCAGGGCAGCCTGTGCATGAGCCTGGATAAAAAGGCCCTGGCCGAACGGCTGGAAGTATTTTCCGAGAGCAAAACCGCCGCCGAGATGGCGAAATCTTTCGCCTCCCGCCTGGAAGACGACGGATACGACTGCCTTGTATCCCGAAACTGCGACGAATACAAGCCCCTGGTGTTCGTCGAATCCGGAAGCAGAAAACTGCTTTACTTCCAGAAATATTTCGTCTACGAAAACCTTTTGAAGAATAGAATCGACCGGTTTCTGAAAAGGGCCGAATCCGGGACAGGAAAAAGAATCGACGGGAAAAAGGCGCACGCCCTGATCGACCGGCTCTTTTCTCCGAAGCTGACCCTGCGAATCGGGGCGGCCGGTAAGCCCGTCATCAAGGACCCTTTTCAGGTCAAAGCCATGGAGCTGGCGCTCGGTTCCAGTTTCTGCCTCGTCTCCGGAGGCCCGGGGACCGGAAAAACATCCCTGATGGTCAACATTCTCCGCTGCTTTGTCCGCTGCGGCACGGCCCCGGAAGAAATCGCCCTGTGCGCCCCCACCGGACGGGCCGCACAGAGAATGACCGAGGCCATCTACTCCAACATCCGCACCATCCGAAATCCCGACGATTGCGACATCGCGATCAAAGAAGGCGTAAAAGCCGCCACGCTGCACAAGACCCTGCGGTTCAGACCGCGTTTCAACGACTTTTTCTACAACGAAAGAAACCCGCTTCCGGCCGCGCTCGCCGTCGTGGACGAGGCCACCATGGTGGATGTGGCCATGATGGAAAAGTTCCTCCGGGCCATCGATTCCGAGCGCACGACCGTGATCCTGTTGGGCGACAAGGACCAGCTTCCGTCGGTGGACGCAGGCGCCGTCTTCGCGGAAATGATTCCGAGAGAAGGCAAATCCGAGACGTTTCACGACCGTCTGGTGGTACTGAAAAATACCTATCGCTCCGAAAAAAGACTCCAGGAACTGGCCGCGCGAATCAACCGAGGCGAGTGGCCGGATCCGCAGCCCGTCTCCCTGAAAACGGCGCTTGCCATGGAAAAGGACTCTTGGGCCATGGTAGCAACCGAAACCGCTGCCAAGTGGAAAAACGACCTGATCCTCTGGGCCGAAAACCGCCTGCTGAAAAGCAATGGCCATGCCGAAGAAAAGAAGGGCGAAACGGAGCAAAAAAGCAAAGGCAAGGACGACGGCGCCGCAGTCGAATACGACGAGGAAACCATCGGCCGGGCCAGCCTGAAAGAGCTGACCGCCCTTGCGTCCGCCACTGCGCCCTCGGAATTGTCCGGCCGGCAGGGAGGAAAAAAATTCGTGCTGGACGCTCTTTTCGAAAAAACCATGGCGTGCCGGATCCTCACGCTGGTGAAGCAGGGCATGTACGGCGCGGTGGAAATCAACCGTTTCCTGGCAAGCCATCTGATGCAACGCCTGAAATCGCGCGGCGGCCCTCGCGAGCCGCTTTTTTCCGGAGCGACGATCATCGTCACCCGCAACGATTATTCAAAGGAACTGTTCAACGGAGACATGGGCGTGGTGATCCGGGACCCCGAGGGGACTTTCCGGGCCTATTTCAAACGCTCCGATTTCTACGTCGAGTATGCCACCGACATGCTTTCATCCTGGGAGCTTGCCTATGCGCTCACGGTCCACAAATGCCAGGGTTCCGAATTCGACGACGTCATGGTGGTCCTGCCGGACAAGGAAGACCACAAGCTCCTGACAAGGGAGATGATCTACACGGCCGCCACCCGCGCCAAAAAAAGGGTCGTGATCTACGGCAAGCCGACCGCCTTTCAAAAGGCCCTGGATAGAAAAATCGTGCGGGAATCGGGACTGTCCTGGGAAAGCCGCGAGGTTTGAGCGAAAGACCGGCTTTCCGCCAAGCTTGAACAACCTCGAAAATCCCCATGCATCAAAATTCCTGAACTTCTGCCGGTTTTCATCCAACAGTTTCGGTCGTCGCCTGGGGTGATGAAAATCATCCAATTTCAGGGAATTTTTTTCTGTCAAAATTTGTTCCCACTCGCGACAATCCGCACGGGGCTGGTTCGGGAGCGTAGGGTGGGTGGGTCGATTCCCGGATGTTGTCGCCAATTCAACTTCTCTTGAAACAGACGGCCCGAC
The DNA here is from genome assembly GCA_963674505.2 of Desulfobacterales bacterium. Lineage (GTDB taxonomy): Bacteria > Desulfobacterota > Desulfobacteria > Desulfobacterales > SKZT01. Next base: position 502,036 of record CAXXIG010000001.1, on the reverse strand, counting down.
AATCTCGAACGGAGCCCAACCCACCATTTTCCGCGCCAATTCGTCGCTTCTTCGAACGAATGACACCGAGGCTATAGATAGGGCGACTCGGGAAATGGCGGGTTGGGATTCGTGCAAACTCGAAGGGCGCGGGGCGCAAACAAGCTTTGAACCATGCCTATCCGGTTGCTGCGCAACGCTCCCATATGTGGTAGGATGTTTTTAATGCATACACAAGGCTTACACAGAGCAGCCTGGAAGCATCCGGGATACAGATTCGGTAGCAAAACGCTGTGTGCGGAAACCGGATAGGCATGCTTTGAACCAGCCCCAAATGCCAGGATTTCAACCCCCCCCCCCCACGCTCCCGAACCAAGCCAGTGATGGATCGTGCAGAATAAAACCAAGCGGAATTTTTACGGCAAAACAGTGACATTTTCATCACCCCAGTCGTCGCCTGGGGTGATGAAAATGTCTCCGAAAACAGGCTACTAATTCCGCAGGGTTTTATTCCATTATCGAGGGAGAGGTGCAAGGCGTAAGGTTTAAGGTATAAGCTTCGGGGACTCACGCCTTAGACCTTAAACCTTACGCCTGGGGTGATGAAAATTGTCCAATTTCGGAAGATTTTTTTCTGCCGGGATTTGTTCCCCCCTCGCGGCAATCTGCACGGGCTGGTTCGGAAGCGTAGGGTGGGTGGGTCGATACCCGGTCGTTGTCGCCAATTCAGCTTTTCTTGAAACAGATGGCTTGACAAGCTTGCACGGAGTCCAACCCACCATCTTTTGCGCCAATTCGTCGATTCTTCGAACGAATGGCAATGCAGCGGCTCGGGAAATGGTGGGTTGGGCTTCGTACAAGCTCGAATGACACAGGCGTTAACAAGCTTTGAAGCTGCCACGAACGCCAGGGTTTCAACCCACCCACCCTACGCTCCCGAACCAGGCCCCGTGATTGATCGTGCAGAATAAAACCCGGCGGAATTTTTACGGCAAAACAGGAAACATTTTCATCACCCCACCTTACGCCTGCCGATCTGTAAAACCGGAACACAATCTATCAGAAAAATCCACCCGGCAAAAAGGATGATTTTCATCACCCCAGTCGTCTCCTGTATTCCGGGTCTCAGAGTCCCGTTAAAAAACACAAAGACCTACATGAGTTCCTTACCGACGAAAAAATTCCGGGGACAACGCCGCCAAAATTCAGTTTCTACGATCATCCCGGATCAATCCAGAGGACTCCTCACCCCCTTGCCCCCCTTGTTCAACACGTGCGTGTAGATCATGGTCGTGGCCACGTCATTGTGACCTAGCAATTCCTGTATGGTTCGAATGTCGTAGCCGTCCGACAAAAGAAAGGTCGCGAAACTGTGGCGGAACACATGGGGCGTGACATGCTTGTTTATGTCTGTTCTCTTCACTGCCTCCGCCACTTTCCGCTGTATGGTCCTGTCGTATACATGATGCCTTCTCATTTGGTCGGAGCGCGGGTCCCTGGATATCTTCGACGCGGGAAACACGTACTGCCATCCCCACTGCCGCGACGCATTCGGATACTTCCTGTCCAGCGCATAGGGCATGTACACGGCGCCGAAACCGCTGTTCAGGTCCTTTTCGTGTTGCTCTTTCACTCTTCCGATATGCCGTGTCAGTTCGGGTTTCAAAGAATCGGGAAAAATCGTCGTCCGGTCCTTGAACCCCTTGCCGTTTCTGACCACGATCTGGTTCATCGCGTAATCGACATCCTTCACCCGCAGCCGAAGACTCTCCTTAAGGCGCATTCAGCTACCGAATAACAGCTTGCATACGAGAAGATGGGGCCCATTCATATGTTCGAAAATGGAAAGGCATTCGTCCTTCGTGCAGACTGGGGTGATGAAAATGCTCCCTGTTTGGTCGCAGCAATTCCGCCGGGTTTTATTCCGCCCAAGTTATCGCGTGGCCTGGTTCGGGAGCGTAGGGTGGGTGGGTTGAAACCCTGGCGTTCGGGGCTGGTTCAAAGCTTGTTAACGCCCGCGCCCTTCGAGTTTGTACGGAGTCCAACCCACCATTTCCCGAGCCGCTCGATGTCATTCGTTCGAAGAAGCGACGAATTGGCGCGAAAAATGGTGGGTTGGACTCCGTGCAAGATTGTCGGGCCGTCCATTTCAAGAGAAGTTGAATTGGCGACAACGCCAGGGGATCGACCCATCCACCCTACGATCCCAAACCAGCCCCGTGCGGATTGCCGCGAGCGGGAACAAATCCCGGCAGAAAAAAATCTCCCGAAATTGGATAATTTTCATCACCCCACGTGCAGACTACCGGAAGACGATCCGGCTCCTTAGCCCGGAAAGAATCGATCTCGTCCAGTTCGATTTCAAGGATTTCCCGGTAAAGAAACAAAAGGGCATTGAACGCCTGATTCTGGGTGGAAGCTGAAACGTTCCCGTCCAGGGCCAGAGACGTCAAAAAGCACTCAACATCAGCCACTTTCAAAGACTATCGTCCCGGCAGTCGTCATTCCGGGCGGAGCGGTATACAACCCTGGTGTCGATAAAAGAGCTGGATTCCGTCTTTCCCTGTAATTCCTTAACTGGAAAACATAGCGTAGACCCGGAATCCAGGTGGCCGCGTACAAAACCATCGATGGACAGTTCCCCGTGTTTTTTCCGCCTCCTGTTAAATTTGGTTTGCATTTTTTGATTCCTCATGCTAAGAACCTCTCAGAGCTGTTTCGAATGTTTGCGACAAGTGAATCATAACAGAATCTGGTATCGACATGGCTATTGCAAAAAACTCAATAATTTCAGGCAGATACAACTTCGAACATCCTATCGGCCCCTCGCGCAGGGCGATTCGGAATCCGCATCCGACAAATCCGGCCGGCCGGACACGCACCGTTTTTTTCAATCATACAATCGCGCGCAAATCCTATCAAGCTGTTTTTTCAATCGAAAATGGTTTCTCGCCATGGAATAATAAACCAAAAAAACACGGAAGGTCCTTTGTACGGAACGGATGAGACGCATGAACCTCAATGCGAAAGTAACAGCCTTGAACAGCATTCTATCCGACATTTACGAGACTGAAGACGCAAGGGTCAGCCAACTCCTGGCCCGCGCGGGCTTCGATGCCAGGGACATCCAAACGCTGCGCTCCCGCCACATGGCAAAACTTGCCGACAAGCTCCGGGAGATCGTCAAAAAGCAAGTTTTCAAGGACCATCAGCTCCTGTTCCAGCTTCTGTCCTTCAGGCACGGACTGGAGGAAGAACGTCCCCTCTCTCTGAGAAACACAGGCGCAAGGATGCGGCTCAGCGGCGAAAGGGTGCGCCAGCTCGAAGAAAAGGCCCTTTCTCACTGCAGAAAAAACGAACGCATCCAAATCCTTGAATCCGCTCTCAAAGAATACGCAGGCGGACTTCTTGCAAGCCAAGGCAAAGAATCGCCCAGGCAAACGCCTGAGGATACCGTTCACTCGAACAACAATTCGGCGTCCTCCCAAAAAAGCGTCAAGGCCTGCGAATTCGAAATACGGTCGGACGAAAACAGCGCGGGTTCGATCATCCTCAAGCCTTTAAATAGAAAGGGAAGGCCTGAAATCGTCGTAACGGAATCAAACGCGCAATGGTTCCGGGACGCATTCGACCATGCGGCCAAAAGCCTGGGCTGGAAATTTGCGAGCAACAACGCAAACATTTCCGAAATCAAGAAAAAATACGCGCGCGCATACGAAAAATGGGAGCGGGAAGAGGACAGAAAGCTTGCAAAAGCCGTCGCCGACGGCCTTGTCATCGATGAAATCTCGACGATTCTCGAAAGGCAGCCAAGCGCCGTCAAGTCCCGGATCGAAAAGCTGGGTCTCGGCGACAGGCAAAACGCACAGTCCTGAAACGTGAATGATACTATTCCTATTATTATAACGCCGCAGCAGGTTGTGGATGCAAATGAAAACAAAGCTGATTTTGAAACCGGGACAAAAGGGAACCAAAAAGCTGTGCGAAAAATACGGCCCCAGCCTCGTATGCGTCAGATATCGATACGATACGACCGGGAACAAACGATACAAAACCGTCGAACTGATCGAGGAGGAAACCGAATGGACGCCTCCGGTGAAAGAAAATGCGGAACCCACCGACGAAATTGTCGGCATCCGTGTCGGTTACAAGGAGACGAAATTGCAAGGGCGACTCAAGAAAGAAGGCGCAAAATGGGACCCTCGGAAAAAAGTCTGGGTCCTCGGCCTTGCAAAGGCGGAAAAAATGGAATTGCGAGACCGAATCGTCGTCCGCGACTTGAGCGACGACCAAGGGGGTTGACAAAATGGCATCTACATATAGATGAAAATCCCCAAGTGTCAAGGGGCGCTTCGCGTCCTTTTCGACAGGCATCTACATGTATATGCTTTTCGGTATCTACATATAGATGCTTTTATCTATATATAGATGCAAGCATATACATGTATATACTGTCAACCCCCGCGCTTGACACTTTCAGAGGCATCTACATGTATATGCTTTTGAAAGCATCTACATATAGATGCTTGCATATAGATATAGATGAAAGCATCTACATTTATATGCCTTTGAAATTATAGGGGCGGCATCTATATATAGATGAAAAAAAGCATCTATATATAGATACCGGCATATACATATAGATAAAAGCATCTATATATAGATACCGGCATATACATATAGATAAAAGCATCTATATGTATATGCCGCATTTGTCGCATAATAAAGGGTTGCCTGTTAGAGAAACCATACTAAAAGGCTAATAAAGTCCAGATGGGAAGAATTGAAAAATTCAAATTCGTATTTTGCGTTATCGGCATTTTAATAACTATCATTGGATGGTTTTTATCTAATGCCAATAGGTTTCAGATTGTTCTTAATGTATTAGCACCAAAATATGTTCGAGCAAATTTCGCCTTGACAAAGTTGAAAGAAAAGGGCGCATCCATAAAACAAGGTGATAAAGGTTTTGAAGAGTTAGTAACTTATTTCGTCGAGCAGAAAAACCCTGGTTATCCAGTTCCGGACATTATTAAGATTGAAAGCGAGGGAACTTACAAGTTCTCAGGCACTAAACCAGATCGCCAATGGCACACTGGTATTAAACTTACTTTCTATGCCACGAACTTTGCGCCATTAACAATTAAAAAGCATGATCTCGACAAAAAAATTGGTCAAAGATATTTAGGTTCAAAGCTAAACATCTATGGAGATTTTATTTTTTGGATTGGAATTATTTTCCTCGTTCTTCCGCTTTTGATTGATTTTAAAAATACGTGGAATAAGCATGTTTGCTAAAGATCTTCAGAATGAGTGGTACATAAAAACATGATTATTGAAGAAGTTGGTATACTTCGAACAAATCGATCAGGCAGGCAACCCGTCGCTTCACCGGGACACCGAGGTCTTCGCTTTCGCTCTGACCTCGCTGCCGGTGAGCTTTTTGTTGCCGCTCGGCGCAGATGTCAGCCGTTCCGCGTGGAAGGAAGCATCCGGGAGTCGGCAGGATGCGACGGGATCGGGAAAATGAAAAGATTGAGGCCGACAGCCCATGGGGCGCATCGGGGACACGAAAATACCAAGGCTTCGGGAAAGGCTCGCCCGGCAACCCGTCGCTCCACGCGGACACCGGGGGCTCCGCACGCTCCGCCCCCGGCGCCGGTGAGCTCTATGTTGCCGCTCGGCGCAGATGTCAGCCGTTCCGTCCGGAAGGAAGCGTCCGGGAGCCGGCAGGATGCGACGGGATCGGGAAAGTGCAGAGATTGAGGCCGACGGCCCATGGGGCGCATCGGGGACGCGAAAATACCAAGCCTTCGTAAAAGGCCCGCCCGGCAACCCGTCGCTCCACGCGGACACCGGGGGCTGCGCAAGCTCCGCCCCCGGCGCCGGTGAGCTTAATGTTGCCGAGGCAGGGGAGGGAAAGGAACGAACGGAAATATCGAGCGGCCAAGAAACATGAGAAAACAAAGACAGGTTGATTCGAAAACAAGAAACTCGCTCGTCGGGATCAAACAGGCGGCTCCAAAATGATCGCATCGAACAAACACAATCGCAGGCCTCGGCAACCCGCCGCTTCACCGGGACGCCGGGGTCTCCGCTACGCTCCGCCCCCGGCGCCGGTGAGCTTTTCGTTGCCGAGGCAGGGGAGGGAAAGGAACGAACGGAAATATCGAGCGGCCAAGAAACATGAGACAACAAAGACAGGTTGATTCGAAAACAAGAAACTCGCTCGTCGGGATCAAACAGGCGGCTCCAAAATGATCGCATCGAACAAACACAATCGCAGGCCTCGGCAACCCGCCGCTTCACCGGGACGCCGGGGTCTCCGCTACGCTCCGCCCCCGGCGCCGGTGAGCTTTTCGTTGCCGAGGCAGGGGAGGGAAAGGAACGAACGGAAATATCGAGCGGCCAAGAAACATGAGACAACAAAGACAGGTTGATTCGAAAACAAGAAACTCGCTCGTCGGGATCAAACAGGCGGCTCCAAAATGATCGCATCGAACAAACGCAATCGCAGGCCTCGGCAACCCGCCGCTTCACCGGGACGCCGGGGTCTCCGCTACGCTCCGCCCCCGGCGCCGGTGAGCTTTTCGTTGCCGAGGCAGGGGAGGGAAAGGAACGAACGGAAATATCGAGCGGCCAAGAAACATGAGACAACAAAGACAGGTTGATTCGAAAACAAGAAACTCGCTCGTCGGGATCAAACAGGCGGCTCCAAAATGATCGCATCGAACAAACACAATCGCAGGCCTCGGCAACCCGCCGCTTCACCGGGACGCCGAGGTCTCCGCTACGCTCCGCCCCCGGCGCCGGTGAACTTTTCGTTGCCGAGGCAAGCGAGGGAAAGGAACGAACGGAAATATCGAGCGGCCAAGAAACATGAGACAACAAAGACAGGTTGATTCGAAAACAAGAAACTCGCTCGTCGGGATCAAACAGGCGGCTCCAAAATGATCGCATCGAACAAACGCAATCGCAGGCCTCGGCAACCCGCCGCTTCACCGGGACGCCGGGGTCTCCGCTACGCTCCGCCCCCGGCGCCGGTGAGCTTTTCGTTATGTGTCAGTAAATAAAACTGCTGCAAAAAAATATGAAAAAAAGATCGGAGAAATTCGTAAAAGAAAAATTGCTTGAAAGCAGCTTATGGTCCGAAAAAAACAAACCGAATTGTGTGGACGGAAACGAAAAATTTAACAAACAATGTTGGCTCCGGTGAAGATTGAACCCGCCCGTGCAAAAAAATGGACCCGGCCTGAAGTTGACTAAATCGAGAAAAACAGGTGTTGTTTTCCGGCTTGGAAGCTTCTTGACCTCGCGTTCAGGACCCCGCCCGAACCCGCCCCGAACCCGCCGAAACCCGCGTGCAAGAAAAAAAGAAGGAGCCCGCCACGATCCCGCCCGCAAAAGAAAAAGGCGGAACCTGCACCGATCCGGCGGCAGACCGAACTTTGCATAAGGATGTGGCATCCTGTGCGGGCTTGCGCGGATTCTCCTTTCATGTCGAGCTTTTCAGACGATTCGAAGATTGATCAGGGCTTTGCGGATTCGAACATCGCCGCGAGCGCATCCAGCCTGGATGAAAGCCGGTCGATTTTTTTCTCCAGTCTGTCGATGCGTTCGGCGAGCGGAGCGTCTTGTTCGGGGGGCTCCTTCTTGAAAACGGCGCCGATTTCCTTAGGGGGAAGGATTGGAGGGATGATTTCGGCCATGGAGGCGAAGCCGTGTCGATTCGAAGCGGTCTCGCCTCCCGCTTTGGCCGATTGTCTTGATTTGCGGTACTGCCTGAGTCTTTCGACGCTCCCGACGAAATCCAGAGAGGTCAGACTCATGGTAAGGTCGATGGCGTTGAAGTTCTTTTGGCACGAGAAGCATCGCGCCAGATTCTTTTCGTACAGCACCGACGTGTCGTAGCCCGAGCAGATCGGGCATGAAAACCGAAAGCGGCCGGAGACGCGCCTGACCGGCATGCGCAGATGATTTTCGATCAGTTCTTCGACGGGAATTTCGTTTCGCAGCTCCCGGAGTTCCCTTTCGGAGAAACGCCGTTTCATTTCTTCCCTTTGTCGGGGGGCCTGTTCAGGGCCTCGGACTCGTGCATGCGGTAGCTCGGCCCCTCGATGTTGATTATGACCGCGTGGTGGACCATCCTGTCGACGAGAGAGGCGGTTATCACCGGGTCGCCCAGATAGTCGCCCAGCGCCTTGAAGTCGATGTTCGTGGTCAGAATCGTCGAGTTTTTGCGGTAGCGACCCTCCACGACCTTGAAGAACAGCGACGCCTTGCGCGATTCCTCCTGCTCCAGGCGGTCGAAGCCGATTTCGTCGATCAGAAGGACCTGCGGCCGGACGTATTGCTTGAGCTTTTCCTCCACGGTGTCGTCGGCGAGGCCGGACAGAAGCCTGCGCAGCATGTCGGAGGCGGTCGTGTACCTGCAGCGGTACTGCCTTTTGCAGCACAGAAGGAGAAGCGCCTTGGCGATGTGGCTTTTGCCGGTGCCGGAGCTGCCCGCCAGAATCAGCCATTGTCCGCGTTCCGCGAAGCCCAGGGTCGCCAGGTCCATGATCTGCCTTTTGTCTATCGATTTTTGAAAGTCGAAGTCGAAATCGTCCAGAAGCTTCAGTTCGTCGAGCTTCGAGTCCTTGATTCTGCGCTCTATGCGACGTTGCGCCAGCGCCGCGTATTCCATGGCTAAAAGGCGCTCCAAAACCTCGAATGTCGCTCGGCCCTCCCTTTCCGCCTCGGACAGAACGGCGTCGAGCTCCTCGGCGATTTTACGCAGTTTCATTTCCTCGAGCATTCGTCGAAGTCTTTCCATGGGATCTTCTTCCATTTTACTCTTCCTTTCCCCCTAGCAGCCGGGAGTATTCCGACAGCGGGCGCTGACGGACTTCGGGAAGTTTCTCCAGAAGCTTTCCCGCTTTTCGCCTCGCCGTCGATTCCAGTGTGCGGGGCCTGGCCCTGGCCTTGAGAATCCGCTCCACCGACTTGCCGTCGAAGGCGCGGTATTTCGAGGCGTGGCCCAGAGCCGCGTCGATGTCGTCGCAGTGGTAGTTTTCCTTCTGCCGAAGAATGCAGCGCGCCTGGAACCCGCAGTTTCTCGGGTGGGCGCTCTTGAGGCCGTCGAGAAAGTCCCCGGCATGCTCGCCGAGCCGCAGAAACGCCTCCCGCACCGGTTCCAGGCCGTAGCGAACCTTGCTTGCCAGGCGATGCGCCGGATCTTCCATTTTCTCCCTGGCCCCCAGAGGCCGCCGCTCGTGGCGGGCGATCCGGACCAGGTCGGGGCTGTAGACGAATATCTCCTCTTCGGAGGCCTTCACGGTCAGAATGTCGGCCGCGTATTCGACAGGCACCGAGTAGAAGTTCGTGTCGTGCTCTATGAAGCCGTCGGGTCCGCACACTCTGAGAGCGACTTCGCAGGAGTCGTAGGGATGCGCCGGAAGCGGCAGCAGCGCGGACTTTTCGCGCTCGACAAACAGCTGCAGGGGCGAAACGCCCGTGGTTCCGTGTATGTGCGTGTCGCTGCGATTTGCCAGCCACCACTGCGCCGTCGATCTCAAGTCGGCCATACCCGTGAATTTGCGGGCGCCGAGCAGATTCGTCTCGACGTACTGGAAGGGTTTCTCCACTTTTCCCTTGGTCTGCGCCCTTCCCGGCCGGCAGGCGACCGGGCGGAAGTTGTAGTGGGTGGCGAAGGCGGAGAAGGCCGGATTGAAGACGGGCTGTCCGGCCTCCCAGCGCAGGACCACCGTCTTCTCGCCGTCGTAGAGGCAGGTGAAGGGAACTCCCTTGAAATACGCGAAGGCGTCCTGGTGCCTGCGAATCAGGGTGAAGAACTTGCGGTCGAAGGTGAAATCCAGGTACTGCCGGCGCGAATGGCCCAGAATATAGGAAAAGCAGAGCACCTTGCGCCTTCCCTCCTCCACGAAGTCTATCGTGTACGGGCTCCAGTCCATCTGCCCCTGCCGGCCTGGTTCCGTTTCGAATCGCACGACCGGCTCGATCTTCGGACGGGGGCGGATTTCCCTGAGAAGATCGCACACGATGGTCTTTCCCCCGTCGAACCCGGCCGCGACGAGTTCCTCGCGCATCCGGACTCCGGTTATGTTCGGGAACTCCTCCAGAAGGCTCGCGATCATCGGGCGGTGCTCGTCGAGCTTGCTCGGGCGGCTCGACTTCCTTTTGTCTTCCAGAGCGTCGTGTCCCAGGTCGCGACGAGCCTCGTTTTTGCGCAGTATCCTTCTGATCGTGTTGCGGCCCATTCCGAAGTGCCTGGCCAGCGCGCGAATCGCCCAGCCTTTCGCGCGCATCGACACGATCCGATTTTCCAGATCCGCCCTGTCGGCGAAGAATTCAAACATCGGCGCCTCCCTTCTCTCGCAGCGACTCGCGCATGCCGCCGAACGCCGATTCGATGCCGTCCAGCGCCGACAGCACTCTTTTGGCGTCGGATTCGGACAGCTCCTTCAAGACGGCCGGCGGAGTCGTGGCGAGCCATATTTCCATTTTCAGCAGCCTTTCCATGATTTTCACGCTCCGGCGGACGGGCGGCCCGTCCGGTCGATGCTTTTCAAGCGCCTCTTTCGGCGACTGGAGAATCCCGCGCCTGCCCCAGGCCGGCCGGTCCGACAGAAGCCGCACCAGGCGGGCGGTTTCGTCGCTGGTCAGATTGTACTCGATCACCGCCCGCAGCGCCTCGGGCTGGTTGCCGCGCGGCAACCGCGCCAGTTCCCGGCCGACGGTCATGTTCACCAGTCCGAGCCTGAGATGCTCGGTCACCTCGTCGCTCAGCCGCTCGACCACCGACAGGATGCGGCACACCCAGCTCTTGTGGCGCCCGAGCAGCACCGCGATCTGCGTCTGGCTCAGTTTTTCGCCTCTGTGCAGCGAACGGATCACCAGTCCCTTTTCGAGTTCCGAGATCGTTTTCGCCCTCGAATTCAAGAGGATCATCGCCGCCTTGGCCGCCCGGACATTCCCGGCGAACACGCGAACTTCCAGCTTCGGCATATCCAGCTTGACAGCGGCCCTGAGACGCTTGAATCCGTCGATCATCTCGTAGACTGTCCCTTCGAAGCGGCCCGCGACCACCGGCATCATCTGCCCGCGGGTCTTCATGGATTTCTCCATCTCCGCCTCGGCCCTGGGATCGGCGATTCGCAGTTCGGCGAACCGCTCTCCGATCCTGCCGATTTCGATATGCGAACATTCGTTTTCCATTATCCCGGTGCTTAACACATTCCGGGGGCGATGTCTCTTGCGTCTTAAAAAACGCATCCCGTTAGTCGGCGAATATCCTCAATAAATTCGGCGGGTTGGCTCCATGAAGCGTCTTAAAAGACGCTTTCGCTTTGTTCGTCGATATCCCCTGTGATTTCGGCGGGTTAGGTCCATGATGCGTCTTGAATACGCTACCCCGTGTCCGGCGGGCAGGGCGCTCGCGCCGCAGGTCGCCTTTTGCGTTCCTCAGCTTCCTTTTCGATTTTGTATTTCCGAAGGATTTGCTCGACGAAGTATTCGATCACGACAAGAAGAGGCAGACCTATCGCCTCTGCAATGACGTCTCGGGGCAGATCCAGGTCGATTCTGGAGCGGGCGACCTCCGGGTCGATTCTTCCGTCGGAAGCCGACCGGCAGTACAGATCGACCTCTTCGAGCTTTTTCTGCAGGTGGTCGGCCTTCGACGACTTGCGGTTCTTCCTGTTGTATTCCGCGCACTGTCTGCGATGCAGCTCGGTTCGACATTCCGGGCCGCAGGTCTTCTGGCGGTCGGTGTGCCGGACGTCGGGCATGAACCATTTTTTGCAGATCTTGCAGCGTCTTTTTCTCGTTTTGGCCTTCGGCATTGTTTAATCTCCATCCAACGGTATGGAGATACGATACCTTGATCGGCGACCCGGGGGGCAGGATTAATGGGGGGGACTTCAGGCGGGTCCGTTTTTAAACGGATTTTTCGTGACGTTTATCCGGTCGGGTGGGTCCGATTTCCGGCGGAAAGTGGGTCCGAATTTGGCCGGAGCCAACAACAAACAAAAAGGAGAGAAAAAATGAGAAGGGTTTTCAGCATCATCTTTGGTTTTCCGGTGTTTTTTTTGGCGTTGTGTGGAATGTCGTACGCGTTTACCGTGGAGTTAAGAGTTATAAATCGATTTGATCCGAATGGAAATTTCAAGGACTATCAGATAATCGTTGATGGCTTCAACGAGCCTCTTCCGCAGGCTGTCGAATCAATGTCTTTTTTCTATGATTCTGATGACGGCAGCGATGTTGGTCCTCTCCTCTTTTATCAACCTCAAATTTCCGATTGGTACGACGACGGCGTATTTTACCCGACAAGCGGCACTCCCGCGCGCGACGATATGCTGTACGTCTTGGATATCACAGGCGACACTCCCGTCCAGACCGTCAGAGCCACCGACAGAATCAACACCATTCGCACCATGTCGTTGCCGAATATCCTTTATCCTCCAGATGGCAGACAAGTCGATACGCTCACGCCGGAAATCAGTTGGGACGCCGTGACTTGCAATCCTCCAACGACAATCTATTACCGCGTCAGCATCGACAGAGACAATGATAGTGTTCGGGTTTACGACTCGGGTCGCATTGCGGATATCACTTCTCTAACGGTGCCTTCCGGTTTGTTGACGCGAGGTGAAACCTACCGCGTTTGGATTCGAGCTCATGACGCACAGGATAGCGATGAAATAGAGAATTACTCGAGAGTGTGGTCTCAGCTTTTCACGGTATCCGCAACGGCGGCAATACCCACATTGAACGAATGGGGTTTCGTTTTAATTTTTATCCTTTTTACAGTCTTCGCTCTTCAAGCGGTCGGCAAAAAAAGAGACGCATGATAAGTTCTTGTGCAATTCGGTTCTTCGGGTGCGCGATTATATTGCATCCATTCGCAAGTGCCTAATTCCAAGACTTTACACCCAGTTTCCAAATTGTTTATATTCTCTTAAGGGGCTATCCATTTTATTGGCCCTGTCCCTACTTATTGCGTTCTTTATTGCCGCAAGCGACTAAAGTGCATTGTACTGTTTATCTAAAACTCTCCTTTCTGCATAGTCATAATGTGTCAAAAAAAATGATTTTTCTGAATCGTGCAGATGTTGTATAAATTTGTTTATAGCATTAATAAATTCATAGCAAAGCAATTTTGTAAAGGGCCACCGAAATGAATTGCATCTTTTATTATTTCAACAAAAAATAACATAACCCGTCGCTGCACCCGACACCGGGGCCTACGCATTCGCTTCGGCCCCGGTGCCGGTGAGCTTGTCGTTGCCGAGGCAGGGGATGGAAAGGAACGAACGGAAATATCGAGCGGCCAAGAAACATGAGAAAACAAAGACAGGTTGATTCGAAAACAAGAAACTCGCTCGTCGGGATCAAACAGGCGGCTCCAAAATGATCGCATCGAACAAACGCAATCGCAGGCCTCGGCAACCCGCCGCTTCACCGGGACGCCGGGGTCTCCGCTACGCTCCGCCCCCGGCGCCGGTGAGCTTTTCGTTGCCGAGGCAAGCGAGGGAAAGGAACGAACGGAAATATCGAGCGGCCAAGAAACATGAGAAAACAAAGACAGGTTGATTCGAAAACAAGAAACTCGCTCGTCGGGATCAAACAGGCGGCTCCAAAATGATCGCATCGAACAAACACAATCGCAGGCCTCGGCAACCCGCCGCTTCACCGGGACGCCGGGGTCTCCGCTACGCTCCGCCCCCGGCGCCGGTGAGCTTAACGTTGCCGAGGCAAGGGAGGGAAAGGAACGAACGGAAATATCGAGCGGCCAAGAAACATGAGACAACAAAGACAGGTTGATTCGAAAACAAGAAACTCGCTCGTCGGGATCAAACAGGCGGCTCCAAAATGATCGCATCGAACAAACGCAATCGCAGGCCTCGGCAACCCGCCACTTCACCGGGACGCCGGGGTCTCCGCTACGCTCCGCCCCCGGCGCCGGTGAGCTTTTCGTTGCCGAGGCAGGGGAGGGAAAGGAACGAACGGAAATATCGAGCGGCCAAGAAACATGAGAAAACAAAGACAGGTTGATTCGAAAACAAGAAACTCGCTCGTCGGGATCAAACAGGCGGCTCCAAAATGATCGCATCGAACAAACGCAATCGCAGGCCTCGGCAACCCGCCGCTTCACCGGGACGCCGAGGTCTCCGCTACGCTCCGCCCCCGGCGCCGGTGAGCTTTTCGTTGCCGAGGCAGGGGAGGGAAAGGAACGAACGGAAATATCGATCGGCCAAGAAACATGAGACAACAAAGACAGGTTGATTCGAAAACAAGAAACTCGCTCGTCGGGATCAAACAGGCGGCTCCAAAATGATCGCATCGAACAAACACAATCGCAGGCCTCGGCAACCCGCCGCTTCACCGGGACGCCGGGGTCTCCGCTACGCTCCGCCCCCGGCGCCGGTGAGCTTTTCGTTGCCGAGGCAAGCGAGGGAAAGGAACGAACGGAAATATCGAGCGGCCAAGAAACATGAGAAAACAAAGACAGGTTGATTCGAAAACAAGAAACTCGCTCGTCGGGATCAAACAGGCGGCTCCAAAATGATCGCATCGAACAAACACAATCGCAGGCCTCGGCAACCCGCCGCTTCACCGGGGTCTCCGCTACGCTCCGCCCCCGGCGCCGGTGAGCTTCTCGTTGCCGAGGCAGGGGAGGGAAAGGAACGAACGGAAATATCGAGCGGCCAAGAAACATGAGAAAACAAAGACAGGTTGATTCGAAAACAAGAAACTCGCTCGTCGGGATCAAACAGGCGGCTCCAAAATGATCGCATCGAACAAACGCAATCGCAGGCCTCGGCAACCCGCCGCTTCACCGGGACGCCGGGGTCTCCGCTACGCTCCGCCCCCGGCGCCGGTGAGCTTTTCGTTGGAGCGGACATTTTGACTTGCGCTACGCTTCAGTCAAAACGCCGCTCAACTCTGTCGTTAGCATAGGGAGGTGTAGCATAATGGATGGGGACGTGATATTTGCATTTGCAATGTTATTTGGGGCAATAATATTTATTGGATTAATTGCGATCTTTTTGGGCGGAATCTTTTTAATCATAAGAGGGCTTCTGACAGGAAACATAAAAGATGTTGCATTAGGATCGCTTGCAATCTGGCTTGTTAATAAGCTTGAAGACAAGTAAAATCAAAGTTTCCACTCAGTTTCACATAATTTCCACAATAAGCTTTTAAGTATCATACCATTATATTGTGTTTTTTCACAAAGATATTATTTTTCATTTTGAAATAAACATACGGACCTTAAATTAAAAGACGAGAGCCGAATTGATGGGAGAAAATCAAAAAAGATGGACTGTTCGAGACAGATACGGAAATGTAATATACCTCACAGAAGAAAGATGGAAACACATTACAGATACAATGAATCATCCTGAAATGGTAGAATATGAAGAATATTTGAAAAAAACGATACAGATAGGAAGAAGGAGGCAAGAACCTCTTAATCCGCGAAAATATCGCTATCAACACTTTTTTGATAATCTTCCCGATTATTCAAATGCTGTTGTTGCAATCGTTTTGTATGGATTCGACATTAAAGAGGACGGAACGGCTTCGTCCAACAATTTTGTTGCGACTGCATTCTTCAAACACATTATGGTTAAGGACCAAAGATGAATAAAACAAACTATAATTACGATAAAGATGTCGATGTTTTATATATTTCTTTCCATCCGGGCGAAAAAGCGACAACAGCCGTGGAATTGAATGAAAACATTTTGTTGCGTTTAAACTATGAAGAAAAACGAGCGATTGGATTAACCCTTCTTGATTTTTCAGCGTTGGTACAAGCAACCAGATTTGGCCCACGCAATTTTCCTCTGACAGGAGTTTCTGAGCTTGAGGCGGACTGGCAGGAAATGGTTATAGAAATTCTAAAATCACCCCCTGTAAACAAAATCCTAAAGATATCGGTATTTGCTGAATCACTTACCAAAAATGTTCTTATTGCAGTTGTGGACAAATTCTCAGACTTAATCGCCGCATAGCCAAAAAAACAAATACTGAATTTTGCTAACCAGTCGGTTCATCGGGCATTCGGGGACTCCGCTTCGCTCCGTCCCCGAATGCCGCTGACCTTTGCGTTGAACTGAACCGCTTCGCGCTAGTAAACCGAGCATAATCGGAAGCAATTTCCTTCCAAAGAAAGTCCCGCCTGAAAAACAACACAAAAAATCCCTGAAATGTTATACTTCCAAGAAAGGCAGAGGCCTCCGGAGAGAGGCCTCAAGGGTTTTATTCCCAAAAACAAAGGAGGTATCGCAATGACGGAACTCAGGGAAAAAATGACCAGGGAAATGGAGCTGCGGGACTTTTCCCCCAATACTATCTCCGCCTATCTTTCGGCGGTGAAGGGGCTCGCAGGGTTCTACATGAGATCCCCGGACGAAATCGGCCAGGAAGAGGTCGAGGACTATCTTCTGTATTTGAAGAAATTCAAGAACTACACGGCCTCCACGAGAAACCAGATAACGTGCGGCCTGAAATTCTTCTACAACGAAACCCTGAAAAGGGACGACATGGTCCTTCGCCTTCCCAGGAAAAGACCGCAGAAGAAACTGCCCGAGATTCTGAGCATGGACGAAGTCGCCAGGCTTTTGCAGGCCCCGTCAAACATCAAGCACCGCGCTCTTCTGAAGACGGCGTATTCGGGAGGCCTCAGGGTGAGCGAACTTGTGGTTTTGAAGCCCGAGCATATCGACAGCGGAAGAATGCTCATAAGAGTGGAACAGGGCAAGGGCCGCAAGGACCGCTACACGCTTTTGTCGGAGAACCTTCTTCCGGAACTTCGAGACTACTACAGAGCCTGCAAGCCCAAGACATGGCTCTTTCCCTCGAGAAGCCGGGAGAAACATTTGAGCGACAGGACGGCGCAGAAAATCTACGAAAGCGCCAAGAAGAAAGCGGGAATAAAAAAAGGCAAGGGCATTCACACCTTGAGACATTGCCTTGCCACCCACCTGCCGGAGATGGGCTGCGATCTGCGCAAGATCCAGATGCTTCTCGGCCACAAGTCGATCAAGTGATGGGATGCAAATAATGTAACGCGCTTTTCAAGAAAAAGCATGGACGAATTTGATCATATCATTAATAATATCAGCAGGTTATGTTGTGCGTTTCATATTTGGGACTTGACAAAATAGTGTAACGCTCGACCGAATTCGCCATAATGGGTTCTTTTTGACGGGACGTTTCCCCAAAAGGGCATTCCGTCTTTTTTCCGGCCCGCCTTTTCGACAAAAAAAAGCCGTCCATGAAGGACGGCTTTTGCGTAATTCGGAGTTTTCGGGCGTCGAGGGGTTACGGCGAGGGCAGACCGGCTATGAACTCCAGGGCGAGATTGACGTCCACGAAACTGTATTCGAGTTCCCTGGCCCTGTCGCGGCAATCCGTGCAGATCTCCTTGAACTTTCGCATGTCCCCTCGCGCGGCGACGTAGATCTGTTCGACGGCTTCCGCCTCGATGTCCTTGTATTCCTCGATGAAGTCTTCGACGACGATCGGATAGAGAACCAGCGTCTTGAGTCTGCTGAGGATGTCGGGGTGTTCGCTTTTCAAAAAGGTCCTCACTCTGGGAAGCCCGGCCATCACGACGGGGACCCCGGCGTCCATGATTCTCTTGAAGTACGGCCAGACGCGCGGATCCAGGTCGTTCGCCTCGTCCATGACCAGAAAGCAGTCCGACAGGCCGCATATCGTCTTGAGATATTCGGGGGTGCGCCGATAGTGGGCGGTCGTCTCGTAGTTCAATTCGCGCAGAATCGAGGCCATCGTCTCGTGGACGCCGAAGAGGGATTCGACGCGGACCCCGCGAAGCTTTTTGGGCGCGATCAGATTCGGGAACCTGCTCTTGCCCGCGCCGTAGTCGCCTTCTATCAGAACGCTTCTTCCCCTGTAGATTCTGTTGTAGACCGCGCCGAGGTACGATATCCGGCGCTTGTCGTTTATGAAGCTTTCCTTTCTTTTCATTTGCGTTCGGTCCTTTCCTCGAACGCCGCGTAGGGAGCGACGTCGGTTTTTTCCAGGCGGCGGTCGCAGTCCAGGAGAAAGGCGTCGAAAATCGCCTTCGCCCTGGCTTGCCGGGGCAGCCGGATTTTGGCTTCGTACGTTTCGTACCGTATTTTATTGGCTTCGTGGACGCGGCGCGCGGTCTCCAGGTTCAGCCCTTTTTCGCGCCTCTCCGATATTTGCTTCAAATCGACCGCCATGCCCTTGGATTGCAGAAAGCGCGCGATCCTTTCCGTTTCGTTTTCCTCCGCGACCGGTTCGACGGGCCTTGCAAAGGGCTTTCGAGGCAGCGCCTCCCCGAGAAAAACGCCGTCGGCCCCGCGTTCGAAGATGAACAGCTTTCCGCTTTCCGAACACGAGATCGAAACCGGCGTGCTTTTCGCCGTGCCGAAGTTTTCCGCGCCGGAGGCCACGTAGTATTCGCGTTTTCCGTAGACGAGGGTCCTTTTCTTCGAGACCGTGGCATTGACCTTCCTGTATCCGTATTTGGCGAGGCCCCGGACCGTTTCCGGGTCGAAGACGAACGTGTCGGCGTTTTCGAGGTACTCCCCGAGCATTTTCTCGGGGATCCAGGACGCCGTCCTTCCTTCTTCGGAGAAGTCGCGCATCCGGCTGTTGCGTTCCCTGCGGTAGACTTCGAAGAAACCGTCGCTTCGGAGCCGCTCGATGTCGATATCGACGCAGGTCGCGATGGTCGCCTCCTTTTTTCCCTGGCCGAACGCAAAGCCGAAAGCGTATTTGACTATCCTGTCCTCGTAGCGCTTGAGCACGCGCGCTTCGAAGTTGTGAAGGGCCCGGTGCGACGATTCCAGGTGCGCCTTGTCCTTCGGCCTGGCCGGACGCGCGAAATCCGGCTTCATGAAGAAGCCGCCGGGCATGGAATACTTCATGTTCAGCTCTTTTATCACTCTTTCGAGGTTTTTGAAGCCGCCGGCCCCGTCCGGCCTGAACCGGACGGTCTGCCGGGGAAATTCGACGCTCAGAAGAAAATTGGAAAACAGGCGCAGGGCGCTTCTGCTGCTTTCGCCGAAGAAGGCGTCCATGGAGAACATGTAGCGCGAACGCGTATCGTAGATCTCGATGAGAACCGGCTTTTTCCAGCGGCCCGCCGAATCGCGTATCCTGATGTATCTCGCCGTGCATCCGTCCATTTGAACAAGGCCGAAAACCGGCACGGATACGAAGGCGTGCCGGACCGTTCGCTCCTGTCCGAAGTCGGGCTTTTCCAAATGCCTTTTCAGGCCGGCCGTTTTGGCGTATCGCCTGAGGGCGTGAATCGAAAGGGGGCCCCCGAATTCCTCCTCGAGCCAGCAGCGGTAGTTCTCGATGGTCCTGCACTTTCGGCTCACGAACATGAAGCGCTCGTCGGACAGGTCGGCGGAGGCCTCCGCCATTTCCGCAAAGCGCCTTTTCACCTCGTCGTCGAGGGCCGGGGCGCGTCCGCTGCATCTTCTTCCCTCCTGGAGCCCCTTGGCCGCAAGCAGAAGCGGCTTCGGTATGACGCCGGTCTTCGCGTACCGATCCTTGTAGTACTTCTTCATCCGCCGTCCGGCCGCGCCCTCCTTGTGCATGATCTTCCTGTGCAGAAGAATCCGGAACTGCTCGTCCAGCGGAAGACCGGCTATTTGGGCGAGAATGTCGTCTTCCATTCGTCCGCGCGCCGCTTCAGCGCTTCGAAATTATCTTGTCCTTCATGGACCGGTTCCAAAGCAGCGCGGCCTGCCTGGAAGTGGTCCTCCACGAGTCGTTTTTCGCCAGGTCGATCTGATTCATCATTTCCAGGGCCGCCTTTTTGTAATCGTCGCCGATCACGCCGGTCAGGTCCTTTCGAGGGTCCTGGGTCTTCGCGCCGGTCGCGCGGACGAACCGTCTTATGTTCGAGGCGGTCTGTTCGGCGCCGGACTCCAGAAATTCGCGCCAGACCCTTTTCTGCTCGACGGGCGAAAGTCGGGCCAGCACGCGGGCCTGGGCTTCGTTGGCAGGCAGCGCGTCCCCAATCGGGGAAAGATTCTCCATCACCCTGCTCGCCTCGATCAGCCGATACGCCTGGGATTTTCCCATTTCCCGGCGATGCCTGACGTAGGACTCGAAGCTGTCGAACAGCGATACCTTGTACAGCCTTTCGTCGCGGATCTTCCCCAGCGCCGCCCCGGTCTCGCGGAAACGCCGGCGGCTTCGATCGATCACCTTTTCCAAACTGCGCAACCGGTCCGCGCTCATCGTGCCAGCCGCCGGATTGCCGCGTTCGTCCGCCCGAGACGCTCCGAAGGTTCGCGCTCCGGTCCCGGCAGAAGAGTTTGCAGATATTCTACGGTGTCCACGAAGTCCAGGCCCTCGACCGTCATTACCATGTCGATGGTATTGAAGTTTTTCTCGCAGCGAAAGCATCTGGCCAGATTGGTCCTGGGATTGACCGCGGTGTCGAACTCGCCGCAGATCGGACAGAGGAATCTGAACCATCCCTCGCTGATTTTCGACGCGATCTTCAGATTGTCCTCTATCAGCCTGTCGATCGGTATCGAGTTGCGCAGCTTGAACAATTCGTTGCCTGTAAATCGTCTTTTCATCGCATTCCTCCCGGATTTTTCGTCGTTTTTCAAGCGGCGAAGATGTTTTTTTCAAATTCGCCTCGCAAATCGATCCACGATTTCTCCGGATCGACCGCAAAAATGGCAGCGGGCGGGAAAACGGGGCGGAAAATCCGACGCGTTTGCCCGTCGCGTCGTCTCTATACCCTTGTTCGAAGGGGATTTGGAAGTACCGTCATCCATGTTTTTCGAATCGGGGAACAGTTCGGGGTGGCGGCGACGATTTTCGGAGAGACAATGGGCCTTTCTGCCCTTTTCGGTCTGTCGGTACCGTCGCTGACGCCGACGGTGGGCCTGGAGATATCCGGCTCTGCGACAATGCTCTCCGCAATAGACCTGTCCGCGCCAGCAGCGACGGCATACGTGGAATCCGGCTCCGCACCACCGGCATGCGACGAAAATCAGTTTCATGAAAATCCTGTTGATCGCAACCGGAAAATCAGTTAGGCTGGTCGCGCTATAGAGCTTCCGGTTCGCATCGAAGTTCGCATCTTGAAAGCCCGAAATGGCAGTTTCGGGCTTTCTTTGTTCCCTTGCCAAATATCGCCGGCAATCGGCTCCGGTGTTGTAGACCATCCTGGAATTTTCGGTTGAAGTGGATATAACATACCGCCTATTTCGAACAGCCCAAATTTTATACAATTTTGACAAATGTTTGTATTCACAGGGCTTAACGGCATCGATTGAACACAGGATAGCACCACAAAGTGTCAACAATATATGACGCAATAACGTATCATAACTCCTAATTATGCCAAAATAATGGTCAAACAGGCGCTTATAACGACAAATATGGTTGACACTTTTATGGAAACAGTCCATCATGGTCTTGTTCAAAATAGAGAGGAGCAAGACCATGGGCAAAAAAAAGAGGGAATTCCTAAAAAAAGAGGGAATCCTCAACCCGAATCCAGAGCGCGTTTTATGTTCGGAATTCCAAAGCCTGGATTTCTTCGATTCTTTGGACCTGCCCCAGGTCCGTTACGAGATGTTGCGCCTGGCAAGGGCCGGCAACGTTTCCGTGTCGGAAGCGTGCCGACAGTTCGGATTCTCGAGGGAGTATTTCTACCGCCTCGAACGAACTTTCATGGAGCGGGGATACGTGTCGCTGCTGGGATCTCGCAAAGGACGCCGGCCGGTCATCGCGCTCAACCAGGAAATCGTGAACTACGTGGCCCAACGAAAGATCGAAGAGCCGGGTCTGTCCGGAGAGAAGCTGCGCAAGGAGATTCTCCGAATATACAAGGTGGAGTGTTCCCGTCGAACGGTCGAGAGAATCGTGGAGCAGCTGGGACTCGGAAAAAAAGGGGGCCTCAAGTATTAGCTTTAATAGTCGGTGGCGAAGCCTGCGGACATACGCGGTTCATGGAGAAGGCGGACATGCCTCAGAGTCTTTACGAAAAGGCCCGCAGGGGCGCGCTCGATCGCCGCTTCAAGGTGCCGGAGGAGCTTTCGAGCGCTTTGGAAAATCACGGAGTCGCCGGGATTTTCATCGATCCTTCAGGCGTCGTTCTTTCATCGTCGAAATCGCGTTCAAGGCGAAATCCGCGCATGGGCACGGCCTTTTATCGTTCCCGCCTGGACGACCGGGTTTTCGCGACGGCGGCAAGGTCGCTCGCCGAAGGAGTCGGGGTTTCGAGCACGGCTCGAATCCAGGATATCGACAAGAAGACCGTCCTGCTGGTTCTGGCCAAAGCCTCCGAGCATATCGCCAAGGTAAACGAATCGTACCTTCGCGATCTTTGCGTTTCGGAATGCCAGCTTGACGAGATGTGGTCTTTCATAGGAAAGAAGGAGAAGAACCTCGGCGCGATGGAAAAAATGAAGTCGCACCTCGGCGACGCCTGGATTTGGGTGGCTTTCGACGCGGTAAACAAAGTCTTCCTCGCGGCCAATGTCGGCAAGCGCACCATGCCTTTCGCCGTCGAAGTAGTAAAGGAGGTCCAGAGGGTCACTTCGAGAATGCCTTTGCTTTTTTCTTCCGACCAGCTGGCCCACTACGCCCAGGCCCTTCTGCATGTGTACGGCAGGAAGGAATATCCGAACCGAAAGTCTTCAAAGGGAAGGACTCCGAATGCGCGGCTCGTGCCGCCCGACGACTTGCTCTACGTTCAAGTTGTAAAGAAGTATAAGGAGAACAGGGTTTTCAAAGTGACCCGCAAGATAATATTCGGAGATCCCGAAAAGGTGGACGAAGTACTTGAAAAGTCGCCTGTGAGTCGAAAGATCAATACGGCATACGTCGAGAGAGGAAACGGCACGATCAGGCACATGAACGCTCGTTGCAACCGAAAAACTCTGCGATTCTCCAAGCTGGAGGAAAACCATGTGCGCCAGTTGAGGCTCAGCCTGGCTTATTATCATTTTTGTTGTCCGCACAGGACACTGACAAAGCGTTACGGAATTCCGACAACACCGTTTATGGCAAGTGGCCTGACAAATCACGTCTGGAGCATGCAAGAGTTGTTAATGTGCACGACCTAAATGCAGAGGCTTTGATCTGGACCACCACCGAATTTTCGTAAAGGCCAAAGGGCGGCTGGGTAATCGCGGGGTGGGCTGTGTATTGTTTATTTTTCCGGGGCGGGGTATGGCGGGGTGCGGCGAGGTAGGCGGGGGAGCGCCCGTTTCAAGCGTTACACTATTTTGCAAATCGCGCGGGGTATACTGCGTTACACTATTTGCATCCTATCAATCAAGACCACATTGATCTGCCTGCACGTTTCAAGAAAGCACCTGACATCCACGAGAAGCCCTCTGGATTTCATCGATTTCGAAGACAAGGACGGAAACGGAGGCGAAAATGTCGGCAAATCGTAGTTCCACCGTCGAAGTCGCCGACATATTCCGGGAACATATCGGAGACTACAGGAAAAAGTACAGGATGCCTCCGGAACACTGCGAGGTCGTTTCGGACATCATCGGATGCAGGACCGAATGGATGGGCGGGCACGTTCAAAAATGCGACTCGTGCGGCGAGGAGATCGCGCTGTACAATTCGTGCCGCAACCGCCACTGCCCCAAGTGCCAGTCCATGACGAAGGAAAGATGGCTGGAAAAGCGCAAAAGCGAAGTTTTGCCTGTCAAATATTTCCACAACGTCTTCACAGTCCCGCACGAGGCGAACCCGGTGTTCGCGTGCAACAAGAAGACGATGACAAACATCCTTTTCCGCTCCGCTTCGGAGACGCTTCTCGCGTTCGGCGCCAACCCGGCCAACGGCCTTGGCGGAAAAATCGGAGCCATGATGTTTTTGCACTCGTGGACCCAGATGATGCTCGAACATTATCATGTTCATTGCATAGTTCCCGCAGGCGCTCTTTCCGACGACGGTTCGAAATGGATCGCGTGCGAAAACGACTGGCTGTTCCCGGAGAAGGCCCTTTCAAAAGTCTTCAAAGGCAAGTTCATGCACTACTTCGCGCAGGCGTTCGAAAACGGCGAGCTTCGCTTTCCCGGCAAGACCGCCAAATTCGCGACCCGCGAGGGCTTCCACGGCCTCAAATGCGCCCTCTGGTCGAAAACATGGGTGGTCGATGTGGAGCCTCCGCTGGACAATCCGGACCACGTGATCGAATACGTCGGACGATACACCCACAGAGTGGCGATTTCAAACCATAGAATCATCGATCTCTCCGACGGAAAAGTCACATTCTCCTACAGGAACAGATCCAAGGGGACCGTCGAAGTCGCCGTCGTGGAGGCCGTCGAGTTCATCCGGCGCTTCCTTCTCCACGTCCTGCCCAAGGGGCTGATGCGAATAAGGTACTTCGGGTTCCTGGCGAACCGGAACAAAAGGGAGGCCCTTGCCAAATGCAGGAAGCTGCTCGAAGCCGACGAACCGATCATCTTTGAAAACAGGACCGTCAGGGAAATCATGCTGGACAGAACGGGGCGGGACATCGAAAAATGTCCGTTCTGCAAGACCGGAAACATGAAACCGGCGAAAAGCGTTCCCCCGCAGACGGGAACCAACCCGTACGATATCGTTCACGGGACGGCGGAGACGAACCAGATACAAAGAGAATAGACCGGACGTTTCCTTCGGACAATTTTTTTTTCGAAACGAAGAAACGCGAACTCGATCGCGACGGGACAGTTGCTCTCCCGCATGGAAAAATGTTTGAAAAAAGTCAATAAAATCAGGCATTTTCGCAACACGAAAAAAGACAGCCCGGCGATTCCGGACATGCGACAGGATAAAAACACTGCAAAGCTTTCGAAAAACAAGGACCCGCCCCGCTTAAACAAGCGAATCCCCCCTTTACAATCCCCATATATATTGGTATACCCTTCGTATTGGAAACACAGTGGTGCGGCTCCGTTCAACCCGGTTTTATCCGACATCACGCTTTCGTTTCAAACATCGCAACGCATTTGCGACATTATGATTTTTTTTAGATGATTTTTTGCGGCAACTTGACGCGTGACGTCGGATAAAACCCTTAACGTTGTGAGCAGGAAAAGAGCATCCATCATCACGGAGAAAAAACATGAGAGAGCAATATAGAATAAAACTAAAGAATTATTATGAAACTTGGATTTCGCTCTTTCATTTTGTTAGTTTTAACCTTTATTTTTTTACTTTTACTTTTTTCCGGGTTTACGTGGGAGGCCGCTTTTTTGGCAAGGCCCCGAATAAATGAGAATAGGTGAAACAAGATGCAGGCACTTCAAGTATTTCGAGTATTTCTATTTGCAAATCAGTCAACTTCGAGACGAATCCGCTGTAGTTGCCGCCTGGCAGCGGAATTTCGCCTTTGACTAAAAATTCGAATTCCGCCAGCAAGTATTCGGCCTTCGGGTTTCTGACGTCCTTTCGGTTCGGCATGAAATCGTCCAGCCCTTTTTCTCTCTTTTCGATATTTTGCCTGGCAGTCCTTTCCAGCAGCACGACGATCTGCAACGCTATTTTGAAAAGGAACAAGTAGGATTCTATACGTTCCGGGGTATGCAGATAAATGGGTTCGAGGCTGTGGCCGCTTTTGGCTCTCCTGTTTATATAGGCTTCAAGATTAATTTTTTGGTTTCAAACTTTGTGCTGGACTTTTGAAAACTCAGAGCGTAAAAGCATGGTAAAAACTCTAACTTATGGAGGATGCCATGCAAAAAATCAGAATCCGATTGTCAAACCAAACGCATAGGAATCTTCAAAAGAAAATGAAAAACGAAAAAGCCAAAGGCAACATTAAAATGGTTCACAGGATAATGATCGTTCTTGCCGTTGCCGAAGGTTTCACATTCGAGGCTTTGGCCCGCATCTTCAGGATTTCGACCGAGACGGCAAGGCAGATTGTCAAAAACTTCGTGCTGAAAGGCGTCACGGGCCTAAAAATTCGCAAACAAAAGGGCAGACCGTCCAAGCTTACCAAAACCCAAAAAAGGCAGTTGTGTAAAATAATTATCGATGGACCGGAGAACGCCGGTTATCCGGGAGCATGCTGGAGAAGTCCGATGATACAGGATCTCATATATGAGAGATTCGGCGTTCTCTATTCGGTAAATTACATTGCTCAACTCCTGAAAAACATGGGCTTTTCGTATCAAAAGGCCAAATTCGTATCCGACCATCTCGACGAAGATGCACGCAAAAAGTGGCTGGAGAGCACTTGGCCTGAAATCATGCGACTCGCCGCCGAAAAGGACTCTCTTGTATTGTTCGGAGACGAGGCGTCTTTTCCCCAATGGGGATCGCTTTCTTACACGTGGGCTCCGAGAGGGAAACAGCCGACTGTGAAAACGTCCGGGATTCGAAAAGGCTACAAGGTTCTGGGATTGATCGACTATTTTACCGGAACCTTTTTTTGCAAGGGGCATGAAGGAAGACTCAATTCCGAGATTTACGAACAATTTTTGAAAGAGGTGCTGGAACAAACGGACAAGCACGTGATCATTGTGCAAGACGGAGCGCGATACCATACGAGCAAGGCTATGAAGGCCTTCTTCGAAAAATACTCCGATCGGATTTCGGTTTACCAATTGCCCTCGTATTCGCCAGATTATAATCCGATTGAGAAGCTTTGGAAAAAAATAAAGGAAGCCGACATTCATCTGCATTACTTTCCGACCTTCGAAGACCTGAAAAATAAGGTCGAGTTGGCACTGGAAGGGTTTCAGATAATGAAAGAAGAGGTTTTAAAGCTTTTCGGCTTCTACAGAGGTCTGAAAGCATGCTGATTTTGCCATATTATTTTTCTTGAACACTATATGTTCCACCTTGTGCTGGTTCTTGTGGGCCATCATGGCGTCTTCGATTGAAAGGTCTTCTTCGGGCTTGTTGGTTATCAGAGGATAATAGCCGCAAAGCGACTGTTCCTTTTCGTAGGTCTCCCGATCGAATTCCAGGTCGATTCGCCAGTTGTCGATATGCTCGGCTATTTTTTAGGGTTTTTTGTTTTTTCCCGGGCGGCCTTTCTTCGCGTTCTTCCAGACGGTCTTGGGCTCGTTGACCAGGGAATAGTTGAAAATGTTCCGGGCGCCGTACTTTTTCAGGATGGCCTCGCATGCGTTTTCGATGGCGTGTTCCTCTTTCAGTTTATATTTGTTCAGCTTCCCGCCAAATTGCTCGAACGCCAGACGGGTCTTGTCTTTCCCGCTTTCCAGGCTTTTTTTCTTTATCTTTAACAGCCCGTGGTCGAAAATGATCACCATCCGGAATTCGTATTCCTTTTTGGCATAGGTTATTTTCAAGGGTGTTTCGAAGCCCCGGTTGAACTTTTTCTTGTACTCGATCAACACTTCCGAATCGTGGCTTGCGACGGCTTCCTCGAAAACGCTTTTGTATGTTTCGTACATCGGAGCCGGGGCCAGAAAAAAGCCTTCGTTTCCGTCTATGTGCGCCATGTTTTCAAACGTCACCAGTTTTGAATCGCAAACGAAGAGAAAGTCTTCCCGCCCAAGAAGATCGATCGGATTGCACCATTGTTCCACGTAGGTATCGACGTCCGACGTATTGCCGTCGTATGCCTGTTGGAACAAGGGAAAGGCGTGGTCGTCGCTTACCGAAAGGGACCATACCAGCTGTTTCAGATCCTGGCGGTGTTTCTTGCTGTACCCGAACGTGATTTTCAAGCCGTCTTCGGTCCGTCGGTTGTCGCAGTCTCCGTACACGGAAGCCGACGTGGTGTCGTTGTGGCAAATATCGGTGTCGATATCGAACTCTTCTATCATTTTTTTCGTAATCAGCGCCTCCAGGTTGCCAAGTCCATAGTCGTAGATGGCGTCCAGCGTGTCCGCGAGCCGGTCGTCGAAATATTCCTCCGGCGCGATTCCGGGCAGAACGGTTTCGAGAACCGTCGAGTCTTCCGCAAATTTGCAGAGCCGGTAAAGCTGGAGTACTTGAAAAAGAATCGCCGTTGTCATTGCGACGCAAGCCTCGCCGTGGCTCAGGATTTTTCTCCGGGGGTCCAGATCGACATGGTCGTCTATGATCTCGCAAATCCCGGCTCGTTTAAAATAATGATCGAGAATCGGAGCAAATCCGACGGGTTTGGTCTGGACTTCGTTTGTTTCGTATTCAACCATTTTTCGTTCTCCTTTCCCGTACTTTTTTTCCGTTCCTACGGGATTTTATATTAGATGCGGAGAACGAATTCGTCCAGTTCGTCTAACGACAATTAATCATGAATATGTCGATAATGACGGTATTTTCTCCTTCATGCTCTTGATATCAAACGATTTCGCGCGTTTTTAAATTGTCAAAACATGGTCGCCGAAAAGCGAAATCCAAGATGAAAAGAAAAAGATATCTTGTGATAGTTTCAATTGTGATCATTTTCTGGAGTGTTCTGACAAGGCAAACGGTCGCCCTTTATCAAGTGGAGCTGAAGCTCACTTAGGAACAAAATATGGCGATCCTGCAAAAGTCCTTGTTCTTTCGTTAGATACTGGAGGTGGTTCTGAAAATATTGATAACAGAACTCGCACTATTGAGGCTGTAGTGTATGAGGATGCCAATCCACATATGAAAGGCACTATTGATATTTTGTCAGATCTTTTCTCAGGTTATAAATTTGATAAAAAAGAAGTTCTAAAGCACTTTGCAATGACCAATGGGGCGCAGATTTTCTTGTTTCCAGATGCCGAGCTTCCGAAATCATCGAATATTTCACTGTTTCGTGTTGGCAACGACGAGATTCGGATTTGTTCCACCGGCTGAAAATTGGAATAATTTAATCGATCACTTCATTTTTTTGTGGGAAAAGTGTTCCATCCCGTGTATTCTATTATGCAAAAACTGCGTTTTTTAAATCCAGAATCCACAATGAACTTAACAAAGGAATTATTTCAGATGGGTAAAAAACATTTGACAAGGAAGACGGACCGGAAATATCGCCGCGGACTGAGGATGTAAGCGAGTATTTGGAAATCGCCAGGCGCGAGGCCTGCGCAAAATTCGCCGAGATCGTCGATTGGGCGATGTCTTGCAGGGAAGCGACATTCATGGAATTCGAGAAGGGCCTGATTGTCCGGATTTCGGAGCCTGGCCGTCTTCTTGTTTCCTTGTTTCTTTGGATGCGCCAGGAATACTGGCAAGGATCCGAAAACAACGTCGTTGAAGAAGGCGAAAAGCGACAGGGTCTCAAACCTCGCGAATTCGGCACGGTGTTCGGAAAGGTAAAGTACTGGCGAACCTATTTATACAGAGAGAAGAAAGGCGGGGGGCGCTATCCGCTGGATATAGAACTCGGGATTCCATGGGACGGATTCAGCATGCAGGTGCGAAGCCTCGCGACCCGTATCGCGACGAAGATGAGCTATGCGCAAACCGTTGCGGTACCGGGCATGTTTCTTCACTGGTCCCCCTGCCAGAAAACCGTCGAAGAGATGGTGCTGGGTCTGGGGCGACACACCGGCGAATGGTTTAAGACCGTCTCGGCGCCGAAGGACGACGGAGACGTCCTTATCATTCAAATCGACGGCAAAGGCACGCCGACGGCGACGGAAGGCGAGTTGAACAAGCGCCGCGGAAAACGAAAAAAGAACCCGCACCCCGGCTCGCAAAGACACAGAGGCAGGAAGGCTCGCAAGCTTCGGGGACCGAAGAAGCGCAGGAAAAAGGGAGACAAGTCCAAAAACGCGAAAATGGCGACTGTAGTGGTCATGTACACCCTTAAACGAAGCGCCGACGGGCTTTTGGAAGGACCGATAAACAAGAGGGTTTACGCCTCGTACGCGCCCAAGCGCCATGCGTTCGCCTACGCTCGCAGGGAGGCTGACAAACGCGGGTTCACGGCGGACAGCGGGAAACTGATTCAAATCGCAGCCGACGGCGACAACGATCTTGAACTATATGCGAAAGAATTTTTTCCCGGAGCCATTCACACCATAGATATCTTCCACGCCGTCGAATATATCTGGAAAGCGGCCGGCAGTCTGTACAAGGAAGGCGGCGACGAACTCGCGCAGTGGGCGGAGGAACAGAAAAGACACTTGTACGAAGGTCTCGCGGAAAAGATCGTCGAAGAAATCGACAGAAGACCGAGCCTGCTCCCGAAGCGGGGGCCCGGCTCGAAGACAAAGCGAGAAACCCTTGAAAAGACAAGAAATTATCTGAACAACCGGCTCGACAAAATGGACTACAAGACACTGCGCGAGCAGGATCTCGAAATATCGTCGGGTTCCGTGGAGGGAGCAGTGAATTATGTGATCGCCAAACGCTTCGACAACGGAGGCATGAGATGGATTAAGGAACGCGCGGAGGCGCTGCTGCAGCTCCGTTGCATAGAAATCAACGGAGATTGGGACGACTTTATCTCATATGTTCACGACGCGACACGTTCGCAAGCGCAGTCGATGAAAGAAAATTTGTTTTTGAAAAAGAAGGAGGCCGGAAGCTTGCCGACATATGGAATTGACGGCTGATTCAATATCATCATCTTGGGTGACAAAAAAAACTGCACCCTATTTTGAAGGGTGGGCCGAAAAGGCCGAGGAAAAGGAAGAAAAGCATATGGCGCTGATCGGGGCTCACAGCCAAGCGATAGTATCGTTTCTCGCCGGGGAAACCCGTGATCGTATATCTGATTTCTCAAGTAAGCAGCGAGAAGTAGGAGAACAAGATTCTCCAAACCTATCGATATGGTGTAGCGGTTCAATTAGGCTTTTAGCGAATGACGAGGCCCTGAATTCAAGCGGAATCAATCCCGCAACCGGTTCGCACGGTGACGCTATACCGGGGTCGTCATCCAAGTTTTCCTCCCGGAGCGGTGCGGTGCATATAGAAGATCCCGCCACTGGAACCTACATGGTGACCTATTACGGAGACTTGCCCAAGGATTTTCGCATCGTAATCACTTATAACGATGAAAACGGCGTCGTACAACTGGTCCGATTGGGGTATAGGTCCGATTTTCCGACCAGTTTCAGCTTGGCTCTCGACGCATCTTCGGAGCCTCCCATTTCCATAACCCCGGCTGTTTTAGAGCCCACAGAGCTTTCGACACAACCTTGTCCGGGGATTGGCGATGCCATTGTTACCTGCCTTTCCTGGACAGCACCGGAAGATCCGGCGGTAACGGGTTATGCTCTTTATGCGTTTTTGGAGGGCGACTCTTTGTTTACCCACGTCGATAATGTCGATTCGGGAACAACCCCGTTTCAGAGCGAATTTCCGTGGTCGGCGGACGACGAGACCTCGGTTCGTGCTTTTGCCGTGACGGCGCATAACGCAGCGGGAACGGAAAGTTTTTTCT
Organism: Desulfobacterales bacterium; assembly: GCA_963674505.2. GTDB lineage: Bacteria > Desulfobacterota > Desulfobacteria > Desulfobacterales > SKZT01. The sequence continues at coordinate 470,730 of CAXXIG010000001.1, read as the reverse complement.
CTAATGTCGTTCTCAACAACGACCGCGATTCGGACGGCATGACCGATGCCGATGAAACGGCGGCGGGAACTTCGATCAACAATCCCGATTCCGACGAAGACGGCCTATCAGACGGTGATGAGATAACGTGGGGCGCAAATCCTCTGGTCGGCGATACCGACGGCGACGGTTACAAAGACGGCGACGAAGTTTTGGGAAAATCGGACCCTGTCGACGATCAATACATCCCGTTAATTTATATCGACAAGGAGGGACTGTGTTCTGGAAAATCGATCTGCCGTTCTTCCATCCCGGCAGGAATCGATACGGCTGGTCCCGTCGGATACATCGCAATGCAGGAAGGGGCTTTTGCGGAAAATATAATTCTGAACGATAATAAAAACCTTACCATCGTTGGCGGCTACGACGAAACTTTCGAAAATCGGGGGGCTGTTACGAGCGTTTCGTTTCTCGAAATCACAAACGGTTCTATTGTCGTTTCTGATATTTCTGTCCAATGAGTGAGCTCAAAACTTGATTTGTGTTTAAGGGGCAAGTCAAACAAGTCGATCAGTCCGGCATAGGTAACAGGCGTTCCTTCCGCGACCCGTTCAAGTTCGTAAAAAAAAATAGAATGGACATAGATACTCCTGGAAATTGATGAGCCGCTTGCTTTTGAAAACAAAAAAGCATTGACACTGTAACAAAATTTGTTACAATTCTGAATATGATAAGAAGCTTCAAACACAAAGGCCTTGCCGAGCTTTTCGAAACAGGAAGTACGCGCCGAATACGCAAAGATTTACAATCGCGTTGTCTTCGGCGTCTGGACGCCTTGGATCAAGCTGAATCTCTTAGCGAATTAAACATCCCCGGATTCAATTTTCATGGACTGCACGGTGTTCCGAAGCGTTACAGTATTCATGTTAACGGTCCATGGTGCATAACATTTGAATGGCATGACGGCGATGCCTTTCGTGTGGATCTTGAACAATATCATTGAGGTGAAATCATGGAAGAATATATAACCAAACGACCCTTGAAAAGACCCCCGATACATCCGGGTGAAATATTGCGTGAAGACGTTTTGCCCTCTTTAGGTCTATCGGTGAGTGAAGCTGCCAGGCGTTTGGGGGTTTCCAGGCAACAATTGCATCGCATTCTTGCTTGCACACATCCAATCACAACTGAAATGGCATTGAGGATTGGCAAGTTTGCAGGTAATGGTCCACAGATTTGGTTACGCATGCAACAAGCATTTGATTTATGGAATACAGAACTGAAAATGAAAAACGAACTATCGCAAATAGAAACGGCAAAAGCATCCTAATTGAGCGCTTTACGTCTTACTCCATCGTATTTGCGGCAACCCAGCCGCGCTATGCCCATGCAAACCGTCGAGATAATCGTTGTCAATGCAAGCTATGGCACAAAAAATCGAGAATGTCGAACTGACAAGAGACAGAAAGCGGAATAAAGCGATGAACTATAAGAATGGATTTGCTCTTCGTAGCAAATATGCAAAGGAGCTAAACGTCACAAAACAGGGTCTAAAAATGATTTGAGATGCCGAAACGAAAGGACTGTTCAATGGGAAAAATCGCTCTTGTCCTGTTTACCCTATTTTTTTCGGGAGCCGCAATGGCCGGAAGCCTGCCCGACACCGGTCAGACAAAGTGCTACAACCATACGGTCGAAATCCCGTGCCCGTCGGAGGGGGAACCTTTTTACGGGCAGGACGGCAATTATGTGAAACCACGTTCCTACACCGTCCTAGCGGGAGGTCAGATCGTTCAGGACAATGTCACCGGGCTCATGTGGGAGGTCAAGACCGACGACGGTTCCGTCCACGACCGGGACAACACCTACACCTGGTACGACCCGAACCCGGCAACCAGCGGCGGCGACGAGGGAACCGAAAGCGCGAACGACACCAAAGATTTCATCGACGCCCTCAACGCCGCCAATTTCGGCGGATATTCCGACTGGAGGCTGCCTACTATCAAGGAATTGGCGTCTATTGTGAATCTGGGGAACTACAATCCGAGCATCGACGAAATATATTTTCCGAATACGCAGTCGAGCCATTACTGGTCGTCCTCTTCCTTTCCCTCCCCTTTCTACGACGACCTCGCGTGGAACGTAAAATTCTTGCAAGGCTTTGATGACGGGGACCGTAAGTATGATAGTTGTTATGTTCGTGCCGTGCGCGGAGAACAGTCATACTCGGGATTCGTGGACAACCGCGACAGTACCGTTACGGACACCTCCACCGGTTTGATATGGGAGATCAAAACCGCCGACGGAGGAGCGCGGGACAAGGACAATACGTACACCTGGCGGCAAGCCCTGAGCTATTGCGAAAACCTCGACCTTGCGGGCCACACGGATTGGCGATTGCCGGACAGGGAAGAATTGCGCTCGATCGTCGATTATTCGAAGTACTTGCCAAGTATAGACCAAACCTATTTTCCAAATACTCCAAATACTACGTCAAGCTGCTACTGGTCTTCATCTACCTTGGCCGACGGCGCAATGTACGCGTGGTACGTAGACTTCGGCTTCGGCTGGAGCTATTACTTCCACGACGTTGATACAAACGGTAAGGGCGATAGTTGGCATGTTCGTGCCGTGCGCGGAGGGAAGTGTGTGACATTCGGCCCTTTGGTCATTGCGCAGTCCCCGATGTCGGGTCCTCCGGGCACCGCGTTCGTGCAATGGGGGACTGGCTTCACCCCCAGCGGAACCGCCACTCTCCATTTCCGCAAACCCGACGGAAGCGAGTATCCCAAGCAAAGCCTGTCTCTCGACTCGGGCGGCCATTTCGAGACCCAGTACACGGCCCCGTACGACAAGCCGCCCGGGACCTACACTTGGTGGGCCGTAGACAACGCGACGGGGTGCATGAGCAACGAGGTGGATTACACCATCGAAGCACCCGCAATCAACCCCACCATAGCGCAGTCCCCGATGTCGGGCCCTCCGGGAAACGAGTTCGTTCAATGGGGAACCGGCTTCACCCCTTACGGGACCGCCACCCTCCATTTCCGAAAGCCAGACGGTACCGAGTACCCCACGCAAAGCCAGCCTCTCGATTCGAGCGGCCATTTCGAGATCCAATACACGGCGCCTTGGAACAAGCCTGCCGGCACTTATGAGTGGTGGGCGATAGACGATACAACAGGGTCGGTCTCCAATGTGGTCTCTTACGTTATCGAACCGACTGAAAAACTGATTTCGGTATCCGGCGTGCACACAGTCCCGAACCTGCCGAAATACCTCGTAGCAGGAGAAAATGTTGCCGTTGACGTGGAGATTATGAACCACAGCCACTACGATCAGGAGGCCAAAGCCGAAATCGTTCTCGATAGGGACAAACAGCCGCCATGGGACTGGATAGAAAGCGCGCCGATCTCTCAATACATTCCCCGCTCCGGCGGAACGAAAATTTTCTCCTTCGATTTTACTCCGCAACATGACCGTTCCGGAAAATATTACGTGACGGCGTTCGCCAAATGCAATGTCAATGGAGAATACGTTGTGATGGATCAAAGCCCGTGGTCCGGGGAAATCCTGCCATGCGAAAACCCGCCCGCCATTTTGCGGCTGATTCAAGCTGTCAACGATGTAAAAAAATGCGCCTATTTGTTGGCAACCGATAAATGGAACGATCTGGCGGAATTGAACGATTTAAACTTGAAAGACGTGGAAAGCGGCCTCGAGGGAATCTTCGAGGCGGAAACCCTGTCCTTTCGAAATATGGCCGGGCTTACATTGTCCAACATTCAAGATCTCATCGATTTCCTTCTCAGTTCGGGCTCGTTTACCATATTGCCGTACTCTTCCGGAGCAATGATTGTATACGACAGCGGAGCCACGTGCATTGCCGAAGGCGTCGATATAGGTCCTTTTTCCGAGATTTATGTTTCTAAAAATGGCTATGAAAGCTTAGAGGTAAGGCTCTTGCAGGGGGGCCAGTATTTCTCGTTTTCATTGGGTGCCATCGCAGGACCCACCTCTTACAAAGGCATTCGCTTCGCATCGAGCTTTGACTGCGACAATGGAAACATTGTTCGGTTTTCGAATGAAATTTATTTTCCTTCATTTGGATATCATACCGAAATCGTCGTAGAAAACGACAATTTCGATGTTGTTTTCACTTTCAATGATTCCAAGTCCATGGAGAATAGCTCGGCAAAGCTGGCGGGGTATGCCGGGTGCGATATTTCCCTTTATCCAGGAATTGGCGGCGGCATAGATATCGGAGGAGAAATCTATACGGATATCCCTTTGGATTTGTTGGATACCTCGACTTATGCCGATGGGGTTGACGATTGCATCAGCCTTGTCTCCCTTCTTGCCGATCCCGAGGGAATGATACAAGCGTCGATTGATTCGTATCCTTGCCTGAGAAACCAGTTCGATGGAGAATTTTTCGAGCAAATAGCCATAGGCGCGGGAATCGGCGTCTCTTTCAAAGGGGGAGTAGGCGCCGGGGGAAGCCCTTGCGTAGCGGCAGTGAAAGGCAGTGCCAATCTGGAAGGAGGGATGAGTGTCGATATAGAGACGAGTCCGCCTTATGTAGACGATATTGTTGGAGACGCTTCTGATTTGTCCAAGTTTTTGGCAGCCAATGGTTATCTATTCATAAAGCTAGGACATTTAAGCAAGCTGGACATTCTTTCCATACCAGCCGTTGCAAAAGCCTTCATGACGGCTCGCAAGTTGGCCAAAAAGCTCCAAGACAAAGGTCCCGAGTATTTGGATCATACTTTTTGCAAATTCGGTTTCGATTTTGGCGTTTCCGGCGAATTGAAAGTCATTTCCGGCGTCGATTTTTCGGCAAAAACAGGGCTCGGTGGAGAAGCCAGTCTGGATGCGTTGTGTTCTCTGTATGCGTTCAATTTCGACGCTATATCCCAAAGAGGGCATCTGGGATTCGGTCTCGGCCGGTCGGTTGGATTGTCCAAGGGGATAGTAGGATCATTAGGGATCAAAGGCAGCTCCGGCAAGGACTTGGTAAAGATAGAATTTAAAGCCAAACAGAGCGAAAAGGCCCCTTTGATCATACAGCAGAGAGCGACAGACGATATCTCGATCGCATATGTTTCCGACGTTGGCATAGATCAGGACGGAGACGGCAGTTTCGATATTTTGCGTGTCGAGGCGGGGGTGAATGTCAATACGGCCGGCACATTCAAGATTTCCGGCATGTTATACAAGGAGGACGATTGCGTAGGGTATGCGCAAATCGAAGATGCGTTTTCAACCGGCAGTCATACAGTTTATTTGGATTTCGACGGTCTGTCGATCCGGAATGAGGGACACGACGGCCCCTATACGTTCGGCGCAATGGCCTTTGCGGAAAACGAAGACTCGCCGGCATTCATATCCGATGCGCTCGGCGCAACCAATGCGTATCTTTTTTCCGACTTCGAATCGCCATGGATTACGATAACGGATGTGGTCTACGATGGAATCGACAACGACGGAGACGGTTTGTTCGACCTTCTCGACGCCACGGTTCATTTGAACGCCGAGGTTTCCCAAGAGGTAACAATCGAGGGCTACAGCTTGACGGAAGGTACGGATTTTTCGGCGTCCGCCCAAGCGACTTTAACTGCCGGCGACAACACCGCGACGCTGGGATTCGACGGCGGATCGATCCGCCAAAGCGGCGTCGACGGGCCTTACGAATTTCGATTCCAGGTGCTCGACAACCAATCCGAGCTTCAAGACGAATTCGACAATGCAACAAGCGCTTTCGCTTATACGGCCTTTCAAAAATCCGACGCCTTCCTGACCAACGTGTATGCGGACCATGCCGAGGACACCGATAGCGACGGACTGTACGAGTTGTTGGTTGTCGAGGCCGGCGTGGAAGTCGTCCAGCCCGGAACCTACCGCGTCACGGCCAATCTGGAAGGCGAAAACGTGTTCCAAAATGTAAGCGTCGGCAAGGAATTGCAGGCAGGCGTTACAACGCTCACTTTTGCCGTCGAGGGCCAAGCAATAAGCGCTTCCGGAATGGATCAATCCTACCAATTGACCGATTTGGTTCTAAGCAACGAATCTTCGGGCGAAATCCTGGGAAAAAGGAGCCAGCCATATCAGACTTCGGTATATTTCTATGGCGATTTCGAAGGTTCACGCGCCCGAATGACCGATCAATATGCAAGCCGCGGCAACGATACCGACGGAAACGGATTTTACGAATCGCTGGTAATCGAAACGGACGTCGATGTTGCGGAAGCGGGCATATACCAAATCAGCGGGCATTTAAAATGCGGAGACGGTTATGTGGTCGCCCGATCGGAAAAATATTTAACCGAGGGCGTGAATATTGTCGAGCTTTCCTTCGATGGGGAGTCGATACACGGCTTGCATTTTAGCGGCGCATATCAACTGGAACGGGTCGGGATTCTGCACGATGAAAAATACATAGACTACGAGCCCGGCATATCCCACTCGTGCACTTATAAATTCTACGACTTTGAAGCCGCATACAGCCAGGATTCGGACAACGACGGCATCCTCGACTTCGACGAAGACGTCAACCGAAACGGAATCCTGGATGCTGGCGAGACCGATCCGAACAATATCGACACGGACGGCGACGGCATCCAGGACGGTACCGAACTGGGCTATACGACGAACGATATCAGGCCCGACACGGACACGTCCGTATTCAAGCCGGATTCGGATCCGACCACGACCTCCAATCCTCTGGTAAAAGACTCCGACAACGACGGTTTGCCGGACGGGCAGGAAGACGCCAATAAAAACGGTTTTTCGGACCCAGGAGAAACCAAAGTCGACGATTGGGACTCGGACGACGACAATTACTGGGACGGCGACGAAGTCATGGCCGGGTCCGATCCATTGCTTACTTCGTCAAGCCCTTGCATCGTATGCGTAGACGAATCAGGGGCCTGCGGCAAGTGCGAGGGAGATTTTCATTGCTCGCTCTCCATTCAGGGCGGCATTGATTATGCCATCTTGGCCGCCAATCCCTACAGCCTGATAAAGGTATTTTCAGGCAATTACAACGGGATCGTATCAATTGACCCCCCGTGCAGACTGGCGATCATAGATGGCGCAGTGAATATTGTTGCGGAATAAAAGTCAATCGCACTTGACGCAAGGTAACATATTCGTTACTGTCGTTCAATGAAAGTTCTGGAATGCGTAAGAGAAGTTGATTCCAGTACGTCCCGTAAATGGTTTAATGGCCTTAACCCGAATGCCGCTGTGAAAATAACAGCCGCAAAGGATGGCTTGGAGTCTTGCAATATGTCGAACATCAAATGTTTTTCCAGGATTCGGTGAATATAAGAGCGATTGGGGTCCCGGCTACATAATTTATCTGGCTCGCGAAGGTGAAATGCTCATTATATTGCTTGGTGGCGGAACGAAGAAAACGCAGCAGAAATTTATCGCTTTATCCATAGAACTTTTTGGAGAATACAAAGAACGAAAAAAGAAAAGACACATACCCAAAAGGAAATAGCCATGGCTGAAATGACAAGAGATTACAAAGAAACGGTGAACAATCGGATTCAAAGGGATCCCGAATTCGCTTCAGCCCTGCTTGACGAAGCAATTTCACTTTTTCTAAACAATGAACCGGCCACCTCGAGACTCATACTGCGGGACCTTGTAAACGCGACGCTGGGCTTTGAAGAGCTTGCTCTTGAAACCAAAAAGCCGAGCAAGAGTTTGCATCGCATGCTATCTGCCGGCGGAAATCCTACGATGAACAATTTGAAATCAATAATGAACATATTGCGCCAAAAGCTTAACGTGAATATTGAAGTCCATACGGTTCCTTGCCATTGAAATCGAATGAACCTACAACTCGCATTGTCAATCATTTTTTGGGACCGGCAACCAGGCGCTTATGGCGAACAGCGAGGCCTCCGCCTTCGCTCCACCCCGGCTTAGGTAATCTTTTCGCCGCCGAGGCAAGCCGGAAAAACAAAACGATTTCCCTCTACAGCTTGAGGGACGAAAAAACGAAGCTTGCGAAAAACGATAAAATTTATTGGAAAATGGCGTAAATGGTACTTTTTGACAAGATCAAAGGTAACTTCTCATAAAGGTCGGGTAGCACAGGACACTAGGCAGAGAACTACGACCCTTTCGGACATACTCCTCTTATCAAATCGGGAAGGTACGGCACACTGCGTTTTGCTCCGCCCAAACGGTCCATGAGATATTCCCAGAACGAGACACCCTGCTTCCGGCATGTCTTTTTCAGACTCGCAAAGGTATCCCTGCACTTTCTTCCAGTCGGGCTTCTCGTTGAACCGCTGATTTTGCGTTTTTTCACGTATTCGCGAATATCGCTTTCGCTCAGGTTGTTGTGCAAGGGAATATCCGGACGCTTCAAAACCAATAAAAGTTCATCCTTGTTGGCGTGAATTCGTCTCAAGGCTTCGTTCAATGTCGCGAAGTCCGTTTTTTCCAGGAATATTTCGTCGAATCGCTTCTCGATGAAGCTTTTTCGCCGCTTCGTCGGATTGTCCTTTTTTTTCTTTGTCTTGCCGAGATTCGACGGGGGAACCTTTGGTTTCTGATTGGTGCCTTTCAGCCTCGCCACCTCGTCTTTCAAGGCTTGAATCGTCTCCTGCTGAAACTGGATGATTTCAATCAGGCTAAGGACAAGGGGACTTTTTTCGTCGTCCGGAATTTGGTTTATCTTTTTCGATACACTCATATCGATGAGTATACGCCCTAATTTCCCGCTTGTCCCGAACTTTTTTTATTTTCTACCCGAACTTAATGAGATGTTACGATCAAAGAACAGATAAAAAAGGGCGATTACGCAGTTAGCGACCACGCGATCATTGAGGCCCGAAAAGACGGAATAGATCCGAAAACGATTGAAAAACTCGAAAAGGTTGTATTGAATGGCAAAATAATCGAAGAGTATCCTGAACGCGAAAGGATGCTTATATATAGAGTTGTCGCTGAAGACGACCTGCCAGTTCACGTAGTCGTTGATTATTCTCAGATAGAAGAACCAGCTTTTGTTACGAGCTACGTTCCTGACAGCAGGCATTGGATAAAATTTCAAATAAGAAAAAATAGAAAGCAATCAATATGGGAATTTTAAAAAAACGAAATTGTCCCGAGTGCGGCGGAGAAATGATGCCAAAACTCATTAACCTTCTGTACAAACGAAATAAATGCGACATTCAGATTGACGTTATCGGAATACCTGCAAATGTATGCAAGAAATGTTACTACAGAATCATACCCGGTAAAATCGCGAAATATATAGATTCTCTTGTTGATCCAATATTCGAATCCGAAACCAAACAAAAAGAAAGGGTGATGCCTTCTCCTCATATAGGAATTCAGTTTCCGCCAACGGAAAAAGAATTCTACTGTTAAAGAATAGAAACCACCTATTGAAATGCGATCAGTGAAACCAACAGTCTACCTTTTGTCAGGAGGGTCGAGCAGCCCGGCAACCATTCTCTCCACGCGGACATCGGGGCCTCCGCATCCGCTCCGTCCCCGGTGCCGGTGAGCTTTTCGTTGGCGCACAAAGCGCGATGCCAGCTCTGACGCACATCACGCCGAACCGCTTGGGCAGCGCAACTCAGAGCTTGCGTTGAAAAAGATGTCGCAATAAGCCTATAAACGCGAGTTTCAAAATTTGATACGTTAACGTCGAGTTATTTTTTTTTTTTGAGAATCGCAACAAGGGGGACGGCGCTTTATGAAACGTATTGAAAAGAAGGGTCTGATACATTGCGGCCGATGGATTTCCGCATGGGAGATTGGTCAAATAAAGGAAACGGTCGGCCTGTTTCCCAAATTGAGTCTGACCGAACTGGCCCAAACGGTTGGAGAACACCTGGAATGGCGAACGTTCTCGGGTCGGAACAAAAGAGACGCATGTCTGGGGCTTCTTGAAAAACTGGAATCCGCCGGATTGCTGAAGCTTCCCGAAAAACGAAGGCGCGGCTGCGCAGGCAAGGTCGTTTCCCGCCCTGAGCCCGGAATCGAACTTGGCCGCAGTCCGATTGTCGGTCGATTGAAGGATTTGGGAAATGTCGAGCTGGAAGCGGCGGAGGACGACAAGGCAAGGCGCCTGTTCGAATATTGTGTTGGCTCCGGTGAAGATTGAACCCGCCCGTGCAAAAAAATGGACCCGGCCTGAAGTTGACTAAATCGAGAAAAACAGGTGTTGTTTTCCGGCTTGGAAGCTTCTTGACCTCGCGTTCAGGACCCCGCCCGAACCCGCCCCGAACCCGCCGAAACCCGCGTGCAAGAAAAAAAGAAGGAGCCCGCCACGATCCCGCCCGCAAAAGAAAAAGGCGGAACCTGCACCGATCCGGCGGCAGACCGAACTTTGCATAAGGATGTGGCATCCTGTGCGGGCTTGCGCGGATTCTCCTTTCATGTCGAGCTTTTCAGACGATTCGAAGATTGATCAGGGCTTTGCGGATTCGAACATCGCCGCGAGCGCATCCAGCCTGGATGAAAGCCGGTCGATTTTTTTCTCCAGTCTGTCGATGCGTTCGGCGAGCGGAGCGTCTTGTTCGGGGGGCTCCTTCTTGAAAACGGCGCCGATTTCCTTAGGGGGAAGGATTGGAGGGATGATTTCGGCCATGGAGGCGAAGCCGTGTCGATTCGAAGCGGTCTCGCCTCCCGCTTTGGCCGATTGTCTTGATTTGCGGTACTGCCTGAGTCTTTCGACGCTCCCGACGAAATCCAGAGAGGTCAGACTCATGGTAAGGTCGATGGCGTTGAAGTTCTTTTGGCACGAGAAGCATCGCGCCAGATTCTTTTCGTACAGCACCGACGTGTCGTAGCCCGAGCAGATCGGGCATGAAAACCGAAAGCGGCCGGAGACGCGCCTGACCGGCATGCGCAGATGATTTTCGATCAGTTCTTCGACGGGAATTTCGTTTCGCAGCTCCCGGAGTTCCCTTTCGGAGAAACGCCGTTTCATTTCTTCCCTTTGTCGGGGGGCCTGTTCAGGGCCTCGGACTCGTGCATGCGGTAGCTCGGCCCCTCGATGTTGATTATGACCGCGTGGTGGACCATCCTGTCGACGAGAGAGGCGGTTATCACCGGGTCGCCCAGATAGTCGCCCAGCGCCTTGAAGTCGATGTTCGTGGTCAGAATCGTCGAGTTTTTGCGGTAGCGACCCTCCACGACCTTGAAGAACAGCGACGCCTTGCGCGATTCCTCCTGCTCCAGGCGGTCGAAGCCGATTTCGTCGATCAGAAGGACCTGCGGCCGGACGTATTGCTTGAGCTTTTCCTCCACGGTGTCGTCGGCGAGGCCGGACAGAAGCCTGCGCAGCATGTCGGAGGCGGTCGTGTACCTGCAGCGGTACTGCCTTTTGCAGCACAGAAGGAGAAGCGCCTTGGCGATGTGGCTTTTGCCGGTGCCGGAGCTGCCCGCCAGAATCAGCCATTGTCCGCGTTCCGCGAAGCCCAGGGTCGCCAGGTCCATGATCTGCCTTTTGTCTATCGATTTTTGAAAGTCGAAGTCGAAATCGTCCAGAAGCTTCAGTTCGTCGAGCTTCGAGTCCTTGATTCTGCGCTCTATGCGACGTTGCGCCAGCGCCGCGTATTCCATGGCTAAAAGGCGCTCCAAAACCTCGAATGTCGCTCGGCCCTCCCTTTCCGCCTCGGACAGAACGGCGTCGAGCTCCTCGGCGATTTTACGCAGTTTCATTTCCTCGAGCATTCGTCGAAGTCTTTCCATGGGATCTTCTTCCATTTTACTCTTCCTTTCCCCCTAGCAGCCGGGAGTATTCCGACAGCGGGCGCTGACGGACTTCGGGAAGTTTCTCCAGAAGCTTTCCCGCTTTTCGCCTCGCCGTCGATTCCAGTGTGCGGGGCCTGGCCCTGGCCTTGAGAATCCGCTCCACCGACTTGCCGTCGAAGGCGCGGTATTTCGAGGCGTGGCCCAGAGCCGCGTCGATGTCGTCGCAGTGGTAGTTTTCCTTCTGCCGAAGAATGCAGCGCGCCTGGAACCCGCAGTTTCTCGGGTGGGCGCTCTTGAGGCCGTCGAGAAAGTCCCCGGCATGCTCGCCGAGCCGCAGAAACGCCTCCCGCACCGGTTCCAGGCCGTAGCGAACCTTGCTTGCCAGGCGATGCGCCGGATCTTCCATTTTCTCCCTGGCCCCCAGAGGCCGCCGCTCGTGGCGGGCGATCCGGACCAGGTCGGGGCTGTAGACGAATATCTCCTCTTCGGAGGCCTTCACGGTCAGAATGTCGGCCGCGTATTCGACAGGCACCGAGTAGAAGTTCGTGTCGTGCTCTATGAAGCCGTCGGGTCCGCACACTCTGAGAGCGACTTCGCAGGAGTCGTAGGGATGCGCCGGAAGCGGCAGCAGCGCGGACTTTTCGCGCTCGACAAACAGCTGCAGGGGCGAAACGCCCGTGGTTCCGTGTATGTGCGTGTCGCTGCGATTTGCCAGCCACCACTGCGCCGTCGATCTCAAGTCGGCCATACCCGTGAATTTGCGGGCGCCGAGCAGATTCGTCTCGACGTACTGGAAGGGTTTCTCCACTTTTCCCTTGGTCTGCGCCCTTCCCGGCCGGCAGGCGACCGGGCGGAAGTTGTAGTGGGTGGCGAAGGCGGAGAAGGCCGGATTGAAGACGGGCTGTCCGGCCTCCCAGCGCAGGACCACCGTCTTCTCGCCGTCGTAGAGGCAGGTGAAGGGAACTCCCTTGAAATACGCGAAGGCGTCCTGGTGCCTGCGAATCAGGGTGAAGAACTTGCGGTCGAAGGTGAAATCCAGGTACTGCCGGCGCGAATGGCCCAGAATATAGGAAAAGCAGAGCACCTTGCGCCTTCCCTCCTCCACGAAGTCTATCGTGTACGGGCTCCAGTCCATCTGCCCCTGCCGGCCTGGTTCCGTTTCGAATCGCACGACCGGCTCGATCTTCGGACGGGGGCGGATTTCCCTGAGAAGATCGCACACGATGGTCTTTCCCCCGTCGAACCCGGCCGCGACGAGTTCCTCGCGCATCCGGACTCCGGTTATGTTCGGGAACTCCTCCAGAAGGCTCGCGATCATCGGGCGGTGCTCGTCGAGCTTGCTCGGGCGGCTCGACTTCCTTTTGTCTTCCAGAGCGTCGTGTCCCAGGTCGCGACGAGCCTCGTTTTTGCGCAGTATCCTTCTGATCGTGTTGCGGCCCATTCCGAAGTGCCTGGCCAGCGCGCGAATCGCCCAGCCTTTCGCGCGCATCGACACGATCCGATTTTCCAGATCCGCCCTGTCGGCGAAGAATTCAAACATCGGCGCCTCCCTTCTCTCGCAGCGACTCGCGCATGCCGCCGAACGCCGATTCGATGCCGTCCAGCGCCGACAGCACTCTTTTGGCGTCGGATTCGGACAGCTCCTTCAAGACGGCCGGCGGAGTCGTGGCGAGCCATATTTCCATTTTCAGCAGCCTTTCCATGATTTTCACGCTCCGGCGGACGGGCGGCCCGTCCGGTCGATGCTTTTCAAGCGCCTCTTTCGGCGACTGGAGAATCCCGCGCCTGCCCCAGGCCGGCCGGTCCGACAGAAGCCGCACCAGGCGGGCGGTTTCGTCGCTGGTCAGATTGTACTCGATCACCGCCCGCAGCGCCTCGGGCTGGTTGCCGCGCGGCAACCGCGCCAGTTCCCGGCCGACGGTCATGTTCACCAGTCCGAGCCTGAGATGCTCGGTCACCTCGTCGCTCAGCCGCTCGACCACCGACAGGATGCGGCACACCCAGCTCTTGTGGCGCCCGAGCAGCACCGCGATCTGCGTCTGGCTCAGTTTTTCGCCTCTGTGCAGCGAACGGATCACCAGTCCCTTTTCGAGTTCCGAGATCGTTTTCGCCCTCGAATTCAAGAGGATCATCGCCGCCTTGGCCGCCCGGACATTCCCGGCGAACACGCGAACTTCCAGCTTCGGCATATCCAGCTTGACAGCGGCCCTGAGACGCTTGAATCCGTCGATCATCTCGTAGACTGTCCCTTCGAAGCGGCCCGCGACCACCGGCATCATCTGCCCGCGGGTCTTCATGGATTTCTCCATCTCCGCCTCGGCCCTGGGATCGGCGATTCGCAGTTCGGCGAACCGCTCTCCGATCCTGCCGATTTCGATATGCGAACATTCGTTTTCCATTATCCCGGTGCTTAACACATTCCGGGGGCGATGTCTCTTGCGTCTTAAAAAACGCATCCCGTTAGTCGGCGAATATCCTCAATAAATTCGGCGGGTTGGCTCCATGAAGCGTCTTAAAAGACGCTTTCGCTTTGTTCGTCGATATCCCCTGTGATTTCGGCGGGTTAGGTCCATGATGCGTCTTGAATACGCTACCCCGTGTCCGGCGGGCAGGGCGCTCGCGCCGCAGGTCGCCTTTTGCGTTCCTCAGCTTCCTTTTCGATTTTGTATTTCCGAAGGATTTGCTCGACGAAGTATTCGATCACGACAAGAAGAGGCAGACCTATCGCCTCTGCAATGACGTCTCGGGGCAGATCCAGGTCGATTCTGGAGCGGGCGACCTCCGGGTCGATTCTTCCGTCGGGAGCCGACCGGCAGTACAGATCGACCTCTTCGAGCTTTTTCTGCAGGTGGTCGGCCTTCGACGACTTGCGGTTCTTCCTGTTGTATTCCGCGCACTGTCTGCGATGCAGCTCGGTTCGACATTCCGGGCCGCAGGTCTTCTGGCGGTCGGTGTGCCGGACGTCGGGCATGAACCATTTTTTGCAGATCTTGCAGCGTCTTTTTCTCGTTTTGGCCTTCGGCATTGTTTAATCTCCATCCAACGGTATGGAGATACGATACCTTGATCGGCGACCCGGGGGGCAGGATTAATGGGGGGGACTTCAGGCGGGTCCGTTTTTAAACGGATTTTTCGTGACGTTTATCCGGTCGGGTGGGTCCGATTTCCGGCGGAAAGTGGGTCCGAATTTGGCCGGAGCCAACATGAATGCGTGACAGAACCGTTCCCCGACGCATTGATATTCCAAGAATAGACACGCATATTTGAGATAATTTTCCCCCGTATGCTACAGGGATACCAGTCGAGGGCAGCATATTCTGGCCCCGTAATTTCGCGAGCATGTTGAAAGAAATACCGCACATCTGCTGTGGTGAGCGTGAAGTCTGAGCACCATTCTCCATTTTTCTGCAATTCACGCTCCAGAATAACAATTTCTGGCTCTCCCGCCACTATTTGCGCATACGTTCCGTTTGCGTCGTTGTTCACGGTCGTAGCACATCCAAAACTCATAACTGAAAACATGAGGAGACACAGCAAAAACTGTTGAGGAAATATCAGAGAAACTGCATTTGTCCTGTTTTTTGACCGCATACGATGTACGCTTGTCGATTTCATAATTTTCATTTACAGGAGTGGCCTAACGCTTGGGTTGTGCAGCCGCACCCGCGCCCTGACCGGAAGTACGCAGCCAAAACCAGCACCACACATTTAATAGCGGGCAATTATTTAAAATTACCGAGCGCGGGTGTGGTCTGTACCAACCCTTTGTTAGACATTACTCGACCTATACCTCCCCAATTGTCGCTAACATCCGCCACACGACCTATCATGAAACCGAAAATCAATATTGGGGAATATGTGGCGTAATGACTTGAGATGCTCGCATGTTACCAATGTGTGACTGACATCGATAATGACGTGGTAGTCTTTGGGAACTTCCTGGAAAATGCTCAATCCAGCATCGGTAATGCCTGTATGAGTCAGACTTACATAGACTAAATTGGGCATTAAAACAAGAGATTTCAGCGCGTCATCAGTAATACGCGTATAATCGAGATATAACCACTCTAGCGAGGTCGATCCCTGAAGACTTCTCAGTCCATTATCGGTAAGCTCGGTGTGGTTTAGATTCAGGCGGCGTAAATGGGTAAAGAAGCGCTCAAGAGCGTTGAGTCCGTTATCTGTTATCGCCGTCTTTTCAAGGTTCAGTTCGCGCAATGTTGGAAGTATTTTTGCGACTGTGTGCAGCCCGTTATCGGTAATGTGTGTATGCGCCAGGGATAATGTCCGAATATGCTGACCGCCTTGTAATTGGTGAAGATCGTGATCGCGAATTAAACTGTACCCAAGGTCGAGCGATGAGGTTGTTGTGAGATAGGCGCGATCCTCAAGTTTTGCAAACGCACTTAACGTTGGGCACTGTTGCTCAAGACGTTGACGAAGTTCAGGATACGCCTCCTCCTGGTGAGGCCAGGACTGTTGGATGTTAAAATCATGCATCACAAGTGGCGCATACGGCCAATCCTTCACCATAATCACAGCAAGATCTTCATCCTGGGAAACGATAAGTTCATAGGGTAAATCCAGGAAGAGTGGATCGTATGAGGTATCGGGAAATTCTTGACTGTAGTCACCAAGATAAATAAAGGTCCGAGGGGTGACTTCGTGTTTTCCGATAAACACCTGGTAGTATAATGGACAAGTGATCTCGCAGAAATGACTGGTTGAAAAGACAATCTTCCGATTGTGGCCACAATCGAACACTTCTCGTGTGGGATATTTTGGGGCCGTCACGGCATGATAGTAGATGGGAAGCGTGACCACGAAGCTGATAATGATATTCGTTGTTCGTTTTGTGGGAAATGGTAATTGAGAAAGATGCACACACAAAAATATTATACCTGACACCAACGGCCATAGGACAAAGAATAGGATGAACTCAAACCCTACCCCAGTATCCAAAAGGTGACCAACAACCCCAGCGAGGTAGATATTAAGAACAACCAGCAAAATGGGCAATATGAGTGTTTGCATAGTCAAGACCGTAATCGTATCATTTCAACAATAACTTGAGAGACGCTTTTTACAAGAAGATGTCCAATCGAAATTTCTCGGACATGTTTCCAGTTATTCATAAGAAAAATGTTTCACCATAAACTATATAACTCATCTGAGAGTAATTTCAAAAGAATGTCTAACGTTTAGCGTTTTATCCGGCGTCACGCGGCAAAAGAGCGAAAAAATTCGATTCATCCGGACGTTTGTTTTTCTGCTTGATATGTCTTTGAACGACAGGGTCAGCGTGATGCCGGATAAAACGAGGTTGAACTGAGCCGCATGACATCCTTTTGAACAATCGGATACCAAATATATATGGGGATTGTAAAGGCTTTTTTGAGGCGGGAAAATTGGGAGGGGGCCGGCGACAGGGGCCGTGCCGTTCCGGTTTTATCGATTTTTTGTCGGAAAACGGCTCGAATTGTCATCGATGACCTTCCTAAGTCGTTGTTTTCATTGTCTTTTTTCTTCGATTCCATGATTTTTGACGCAGTTGTCCTGTTGCTCGTTGATCGAGCTTTTTTTTTTTGAAAGTCGGGTTTCGTCTTATCGTCGAACTTCACTCGAGCCGGACCAGGTTGCGCTGCGTCCGGCCGTGGATTATTTCGAAAGGACTCGTTCCCGAGCGCGGCGGAACGCTTTGAACGGCGACCAGATCGCCTTTCTTGCAGAACGGACATTTCGTTATGTCGCGCCAGGTTCTCTCCATCATGATTTCCCGGACGGTTTTGGGCTCCGCCAAGACCGGCGCTTCCGAGACGCCGAGGCTTTTCCGGCATTTTTTCAGGCACTCCCTTTTGCAGCGGTTGGCGAGAAAGCCGTAATAGCGGATGCGCATCAGGCCTTTGGGAAGCGTGTGGAGCAGAAATCTTCGGATGAATTCCAACGCGTCGATTCTCATGGCCTCGACGGTTCCCTTTTGGCGGTTCTTGTACGAGAAGGCGACCTTTCCGTCGGAAAGATCGAGAATCCGGCTGTTGGATATCGCGACCCTGTGCGTGTAGCGGCCGACGTAGTCGATGACGCGGTCGGGGTTGTCGAGAGGAGGCTCCACGTCGACGACCCATGTCTTGGACCACAGGACGTTTTTCAGCTGTCGGAAACCTTTCGGGGCTCCGTATTTGGCCGTGTTTCCGGGGAATGCGAGTTCGGCTTTGTCGTACGCCTTCTGCAAATGGAACATGAACTTGCCCCGGAAGACCTTCGACAGGGCGCGTTCAGGAAAAAGCCAGTCGTATTGGCAGGCGATCCAACTATCGCCGTCTGCGGACAGCGCTCCCGCGGGAACGATGACATGGACATGGAAATGGTCCAGGAGCGCCTGGTCCCAGGTATGAAGAAAGGCGATGAAGCCGAGTTTGCCGCCCAGTCCGTTGTCCGGGTTCGCGCCGAATTGCAGCAGCGTTTCCGAGACGGACTTGAACAGAATGTTGATTGCGACTCTTTTGTTGCAGAGAAATACCGGATTCAGCTCGTGCGGGACGGTGAACACGTTGTGGAAATATTTGACCGGCAGTACCTCGCTTTTGCGCTTTTCGAGCCAGCGCTCCTTCGCCATGGACTGGCACTTGGGGCAATGGCGGTTCCGGCAGGAATTGTAGAGCGGGATTTCCTTTCCGCAATTGGAGCACTTCTGAATGCGGCCTCCGAGCCATTCCGTACGGCAGCCGATTATGTCCGAGACGACTTCGAACTGGGCGCGAGACATCTTGTAGACCTTCAGATAGTCGCGTATATGCTCGCGGAATATGTCGGCCACCTCGAATTTGCAATTATTCGTTCCCGTCATCGTTCTTTTCCTTTTCGGCGGGAGCGTCGCTTTCGTTCCCGAGAAGATCGAGCGGACTCCTGACCGATGTCGGGTGCTTTCTCGAAACGTGAAGATAGATCATGGTGGATTGAACCGACTTGTGTCCCATGAGCATCTGGATCTTGCGGATGTCGTATCCCGGCTCGAGAAGATGGGTGGCGAAGCAATGTCGAAGAGTATGGATGCCTTTTACCTTCTTGATCTTCGCCTTTTTCTTCGCCTTCGTGTAGGCGCGCTGCGCGGTCGTGGCGCAGACGTGCTTTTCCGGATCCTTGCCGGGAAACAGCCAGTTGCGGGGGCGGCACGCTTTGTAGTAGTAGCGAAGCTCCGGCAGGAGTCTTTTGGAGAGAATCGTGTCGCGATCCTTGCGCCCCTTGCTCGACTCCACTCTGACGAGCATTCTTGCGCTGTCGATGTGCTCCGGCTTCAGGGCGATGACCTCGCCGACTCTCAGCCCTGCGGAATACGTCGTCTTGAGCAGGACCCGGTGCTTCAGGTTGGCCGGCGCCTCGACGACCCTGAGGACTTCCTCGGGCGCGAGAATCTCCGGAAGCTTCCTCTCTCCGGTCTTTTTCGGAAGCTCCAGCCTGACGTCGTCTCTTTTCAGGGTGCAGTTGTAGAAGAACTTCAGACCGCTCGTTATTTGATTTCTTGTGCTGTACGGTGACTTTTTCTTCTTTTTCAGATAGAGCGGATAATCCTCTACCTGCTCCCGGTTCAGTTGGTCGGGCGGCTTCATGTAGAACCTGACGAGCCCTTCGACCGCCGCCAAATAGGCCTTTTGCGTGTTTTCTGCGAAATCCCGAAGCTCCATCTCCCTGATCATTCTTTGTCTCAGTTCGGACATGGCTATACCTCCTTTGCATGGTTTTTCGTGGAAGATACGGATCCCGAGCCCAGGGGACCCGTCCCATACAATGAAGTATAACATTTTCGGGGATTTCAGGGGAAACTCTTTCGAGGAGGCGGCAATGCCGTTGATATTGCAGGCGATCCGTTCGGGATGGCTAGCGCGAAGCGGTTCAGTTCAACATGTATTAGGCGGCCCAATCGCCGCAATTAATTGCGGCGCATCGAGGTCGTCCGTTAAAATACCCTTGTACTTTAAGGGGGTTGCGGGTGTCAACAGATTTTTCCGTTCCGCAATATGCGCACCGTAAACGGCTTTTTAAAAGAGGCTAACAAGCCGTTTTTAATTGCGGCGCTTTTTTCAAACAAAGAGGGATCCTTTGTTAAATCAATAGTTTGCAACAATTTGTATATTTTATGTCAAGGTAATATGCGGCGTCAAGCCCTTTGCAGTCGCAGGCCTGTGGCCCGAATTTACGAGGGTTTTCTGAAAAAGGTCTGTTAAATGCCCTAAATCGGCGGGCAATATACGGCTTGTGAACGCTTGAAAAAAAATAAACAATAAGCTTGACAACAGGTGTTTATAAAATGTATATAAAAATTATCGTTTCATAGTTTCATTATAAAACATTTGTCTTTCGAATCGAGGAGGATGCCATGAAATTGCTGGACCAATTGAGAGCGGCGATAAGAAAGAAACATTATTCGATCAGGACGGAAGAGGCTTATGTATACTGGACCAAGCAATACATATTTTTCCACGGCAAGCGCCATCCCAAGGAACTGGGCGAAAAGGAGATTTCCGATTTTCTGACCTATCTGGCCGTCAAGCGCGAAGTCGCTGCCAGCACGCAGAACCAGGCTCTCAACGCTATAGTTTTTCTTTATAAACATATAATTGGAAAGGAGCTTGGGGATTTCGGGAAATTCCAACGCGCGAAAACTCCGCAACGCCTTCCGGTGGTTTTATCCAGAAAGGAAGTGGAGCTTTTATTTTCGTTTATCTCGCCCAAATACAGGTTGATAGCGCTGTTGCTTTACGGGTGCGGGCTTCGTTTGATTGAGTGCCTGCGGCTGCGTGTCAAGGACATCGATTTCGAAATCGGCGAGGTTATCGTCAGAAACGGCAAGGGCGGAAAGGATCGAGGGACCATGCTGCCGGAAACGGCGAGAGGCAATCTCAAGGAGCAATTGAAGAGGGTTAAGGCCGTTCACGAACAGGATTTGAAAAACGGTTACGGCGAGGTGTATCTCCCGAACGCTCTTTCACGAAAATATCCAAGCGCTGCCAGGGAATGGTGCTGGCAATTCGTTTTTCCATCCGAAAAAATATCAAAGGATCCCAGGTCCGGGAAAAGGAGAAGGCACCACCTGTATGAAACGAGCGTGCAGAGAGCGGTTCGAAACGCGCTTTTCAAGGCGAAGATCGCAAAGCCCGCCACGCCTCATACTCTTCGGCACAGTTTCGCAACTCATCTTCTCGAGGACGGCTACGACATACGCACCGTGCAGGAGTTGCTCGGCCACAAGGACGTTTCCACTACCATGATTTACACGCATGTAATGAACAAGGGGGCGATGGCGGTGAAAAGCCCGTTGGATTCCATCGTGGCGTAAGGGGAAGGAAAATGGCTAATACAAGGTTTGCTCCATTCATTGAAAGGGTATCCGAAGCGACGGGGTTGGGAAGTCAGAATCAGCTTTCCAAGGCGCTGGGAATCCATCGTTCGGCAATCACGCAGGCCAAGCGAAAGGATTCGGTGCCCGACAAATGGATTGCCAAATTGGCTGAAAAGTTCGATTTGAATCCGTTGTGGCTGCGAACCGGGACGGGTCCGAAATCGAGTGCGAGGGCTTCGATGCCTGAGACGGCTTTCAGAATGGTTCCCAGGGTGAAAGCCCGTCTTTGCGCCGGTTCGGGTTCGTTTGAAACTTCGGAGACCGTGGAGGGGTATTGTTCCTTCCAGGCAGCCTGGTTGAGAAGCAAGGGAAGCGCGTCCGAAATGGTTCTTATGGGGATCTTCGGAGACAGCATGGAGCCAGAGTTGAAGGATGGGGACACGGTGTTGATCGACCAGTCCCAAAGGGAAGTTTTGGCAGGCGCTTTGTTCGCGGTGGGAATCGACGACGTGATCATGGTGAAAAGGCTGGAAAAGCGGCCGGGGAAATTGATTTTGCTGAGCGAAAATCCCGCGTACGAATTGATCGTGTTGTCTGCCGAGGAAATGAAAAGCGTGCGAATCATCGGAAGGGTGCTTTGGGTGGGGCGAGAACTCGGGTGAGGATACCTGGCACCGGGGGAGGATGAAAATCCTTCGGAGTGGCAGATAGTTTTTCAGCCGGGTTTTCCGTTCTGCTGCCTATAGGTTTCAGAGGGCTTGGTTTTAATTTCGGGCGGTTTTCATGCAACAGTTTCGATCATCGCTTGGATTCCGGCTCTCCGCGCGCGCTTGCCGGCAGAAAACGGCGAACCTCGAAAAGGCTGCGGGAGAGGTCGAAAACCCGTTTCTCCGGCAACCGCGCGCGCTCCGGCAGGAATGACGGTCCGCTTGGAAATCCGAGATCCGGGCGAACCCCGCAAGCCGAAAGCGGGCGCTCCGGCAGGAATGACGGTCCGCTTGGAAATCCGAGATCCGGGCGAACCCCGCAAGCCGAAAGCGGGCGCTCCGGAAAGCAACAAGACAAAGCCTGGATTCCGGCTCTCCGCGCGCGCCTGCCGGCAGAAAGCGGCGAACCTCGAAAAGGCCGCGGGAGAGGTCGAAAACCCGTTTCTCCGACAAGCGCGCGCGCTCCGGCCGGAATGAGGGTCCGCTTGGAAATCCGAGGTCCGGGCGAACCCCGAATGGATGTTAGGAACGAAAACAAAATTAATGGTACAAAGATATGCTGGAAGGTTTTGCCAGGCGCTACGGTGTTCATCGACTGTCATTCCGGGCGCAGCGGGCAAGTTCTACGTAATTCCGATAATTATCGGAGCTTTTGTACGGCGCGAGGTCGGGAAAATGAGAAAACCCAGCGGAGACCCGGAATCCAGGCGCCCCACAAGAGATCCTGGATTCCGGGTCTCCGCTAAGTTCTATTATTCTTCGAAATCCCCGCAAACCTGAAGACCGTTGTTTTTTGGGGGAATCTTTGCAGTATGCCCGCTCCGCCCGGAATGACGGTCCGACGAGGCCTTCATTATTCTTTGAAAAAATGTTTCAGTTATTTAATTGTTGTCCCTTACAGCAGCTGTCTGCGTTTGATGTTCAAGTAGCGGGAGACGAGTTGCCCGCAGAGTCTTTCGTTTTCCAGAAGGTGAAAGGCGGCGCCTTTTCTGAGAAGTCCCTTTTCCGTTTCCTTTAGCTGGGACCAAAGTATGTGCGCGCCGAGTTCTTCGAAGAGGTCGTCGGCGACGGAGACGTTTTTTCCTGTGAACATGGGGCGGGCGCGTTCCGGTTTCAGCATGCCCACAACCACCAGGTGCTTTCGGCGGACGATTTCCAGTCTGCGCACGAAGCTTTCCGCATAGACAGGGTCGTCCAGGCTGGTGAGAAATACCAGCAAGGACCTTCTTCGAAGCTTCGTCGCCACGAACCGGAACACCTCTTCCAAGTTCGGGGCTTTGGTTGTCGGCCGAAGCGTGTAGAGAGCGTCGCAGCAAGCGTTGTAATGGGCCTTGCCTGCGCCGGCGCGCACGAAGCGTTCCACTTTATCGCTGAATGTCAGAACGCCGAACAGGTCTCCCTGGCTGCGCGCCGCGAGCCCTAGAACCATGGCGGCCGTGACGAAACGGTCCAAGACGGTTGCCACGGGCGGTCCGGAATCGGTTCGCGCGTTTTCCGTTTCCCCAGCTTCGCCAACATTCCGGGAAGTCCCTTGGCAAAGACGGTCGCTGAAACGAGAGGAATCCAGGACGGCGTAGATTTCCTGGGTCCTTTCCACCTGGTAGATTCGGGTGACCGGCCGGTTCCTTCTGGCGGTGGCCTTCCAGTAGATGTCTTCGTAGATGTCGCCGGGCATGTAGTCCCGGAGGTGTTCGAATTCGCGTCCCTTTCCGATCTGGCGGATGGGATGGACGCCCGCGCCGCGTCTGGAAAAAAGGGCGGCCAGGTGTTTTTTCTCGGCGGTCAAATCCGGGTAGACCCTGACCTCGCAGGCCGCATCGCATTTTTTCCGAACGCCCCAGTAGCCCAGCGGCGAGAGAACCTGGAGGTAGGCAGCAGGGATGAAGCACTGTCCGTGGGACCTGGCAGTAAGATCCCATGTCACGCGTGATTCGATAGCGCCGTCCGGGAGCATCGCGTCCAGTTCCACGTTATCGGTTTCGATGCGGGGGGGCATCGCGATGCCGATGCGGATGCGTTCGGCATTTGCGGTCTTGTTGGTCGCCAGGATTTCCAACTGTCCCGGCCTGTCCCGAAACAGCCTGACAAGCTCGGGCAGGGCGAGTGAAAAGTGGGTGGCCTTCTTTTTTCCCAGAAAAACGTCGGAAACGGTCAGAAGGACGAATGCCGCCGCAACGGCGGCAAAAACGGGGGCGTTTGCCGGAAAGGCCGCAGCCAGGGCCAATGCCGGGGCGAATACCGCCGCCGTGTGGAACAGCAGCCTGTTTTCGGGGCGGATCATCGGGGCACTGCCACCTTGGTCAAAAGTTTTTCCACCACTTCCTCCACGGTCAGCCCTTCGATTTCGAACTCCGGCCGAAGGACCATCCGGTGGGCGAGGACCGGGACTGCCATCAGCTTCACGTCGTCCGGCGTGACGAAGTCCCTGCCGGAAACGGCGGCGTTGGCGCGGGCGGAGAGCAGAAGGCCCTGGGTGGCTCTCGGCCCGGCACCGGCCAGAAGGCTGGGCTCCCTGCGGGTCTCCCTTACGATGTCCACGACGTAGTCCACCAGTCCGGGCTCGGTGGCCACCGCTGTGAGCAATCGGCGAAGACTGGCCAGGATTTCGGCGGAGACGATGGGCTTGATTTCCTCGCGGGCCAGGACGTTTTCCGGAGAATCCTCGCCAAGCATCCTGCGGGCCAGGGCCAGTTCGTCGTCCCGGTCCGGGGGGGCCATGACGATCTTCATCATGAACCGGTCCTTTTGCGCTTCGGGCAGGGGATACGTGCCTTCGTATTCGATGGGGTTCTGGGTGGCGAACACCGTGAAGTTGGGGGAAAGCTCGTGGGTGCTTCGGTCGATGGTCACCGTGCGCTCCTGCATGGCCTGAAGCAGGGCGGACTGGGTCTTTGCAGGCGCGCGGTTGATTTCGTCGGCCAGAAGAAACGTGGTGAAAACAGGCCCTTTCACCAGCTTGAACGCGCTTTTCTGCAAATCGAAAATGTGCGTTCCCGTGATGTCCGCAGGCATCAGGTCGGGCGTGAACTGGATCCGGGCGAATTCGCACCCCAGGACTTTGGCCAGGGTCCGGACCAGCAGCGTTTTGCCGACGCCGGGCACGCCCTCGATCAATGCGTGATTTCCCGTGAATATTGCGATCAGGGAGGAATTTACCGCGTCCTCCTGCCCGATCACCACCCGGGCGACTTCCTTCCTGGCTTTGGAAAGCACTTTTTGCAACAGTTCCAGGTTGGCTTTCATTTCCATTCCGTACGGTCCTCCATCAGTCCTTTGCGTATGGCGTGGTAGCCGGTCGCGGGCTCGATTTCAAAGTCGTCTTCGGGCGCGCCTGCCGCAAGCCCGGCGATGATTCTTTCCAAATGGGCCGTGCGCAGGGGGTCCGATCCGAAGGACTTTTTCCACTCGTTCACGCAGGCCCGCAAGATGTCCTTTTTCCGTATTTTTCTTTGCAGAAGACTCGCCAGTCCCCGTTCCCGGTCCTCGGCGGAGAAGGCGAAGGCCGGTCCTCCTGCATGTCCGAAAGGGGAGCGCTCCGACGAAAGCCACGCCGAATCCGGCACCAGCTTGCTCGAAAGCTTCCATACCAGCAGAATCGCGAAAACCAAAAGCCCCGCCGCAAGGCCGTGAAGACGGTATTTCAAGGCCAGTCCGGCGATGCCCAGTCTTTTGCGAACCCCTCTTAGCGATTCGTCGAAAAATACCCTTTCGCTTTTTCCCACCAGCCAGGACAGCAAGGGCGCGTTGGCCTCCCTGCTCAAGCCTTCGTTGGAAAGGAAAAACGAATCGGACGCCAAAACGATTGTCCCGTCCCCGTATTGCCTTTCCATCAGGACCGGCCGCCCGTCCTTGACATAGATGGGTTTCCACTCCTTCGAGTCAACGGGAAAGCAAAGATCGGAGGGCCAGTAAAGGGAGTCGGGAAGTCCCCGATCGCCTGCCGCGTCCGACAGGAATGCCTCCTCTCCGGCGGTTTCCGAAAGCGACTTTTCCACGGGCACCGACCAGCGCGGAATAATTTCGGGAGGAACGTCTTCTTCCTCGGTACAATCGATTTCATCCGCGTCATCCGCGTCATCCGCGTCATCCGCTTCGTCCGGTTCGATGTTCTCCTTTTTTGTTTCAGCCTCTCCCGGCTCTTTTTTTTCGTCGTTTCTTTTCTCGGGATAAACGGATACCACAAGCCGTCCGCCGGTGGCGACAAAGGGTCCGAGTTCATCGAGCATTCCGAAAGCAAGAACGTATTCGGAAGCCCCCGTGACGAACAGGGCGGAGGCCGGAGCCGGCCGGAACCGGGAAAACCTCTCGAAATTTCTACCCACTGCCACGCCATCCAGGTTTTCCAGGCTTCGATAGAAAACTCCCGTTCCCAGAGGGTCCTTGCGGAAGCTGGAATAGGGGGGATAGATGTCTCCTCTATGGAAACGCAGGGAAAAAAGCTCGTAGACGCCCCAGGCGAAAAGCCCGGATATCGAAATCAGAAAGAAAAGGTGCAATCGCTTTTTATTCAGCATAAGGCGGCGAGCCTTTCTTGTTCTGCGGCATATCGTTTCAGTTCTTCGAGCGTCAAAGGATGGCGCCCGTATCGAACGCGGTCGAAGAATTCGGCGCGCGTCGCGAAGATTTCGCAAAGTTCGCCCCTGTCGTGCGCTCTCCGGCCCAGCTCCGACCGGTATTCCATGTTGGATTTATGCTTGGCCACCGCGACGAGTCCGGCGTCGGACAGGGTCGAAAGGGTGGCGAAAAAAAAGGCCCGCAGGCTCATTTTCAATTCCCCCCTTTCCATGAGCGCGAGTCCGGCTTCGATCCATCGGTTTTCGGGAAAATCGTCGGCCGCGACATCGTCGTCGGAAACGTCCGGCGCGGTCGCGGAGACCGCCGATGCCTCGACCACGGTCTGTCCGGCCTTCCTGCTCTTGATGAACAGCCGGACCAAAAGAAGGAGAACCAGGACGAGCAGCGCGATCATGCCTCCCCGGACCCATCCGCGCCAGGAGCTGTCGCGGTCGCTGTGGGGAGCGCTTCTTTCGGGCGATCTTTTGGCCAGCCAGTCGAAGAATTTTCCGAGCCATTCTAGGACCGCTTTCACCGGAGGTTTCAACGTGTCCGCGATCCATTTGAAAAGCGAGTGGAGCGCGCCTTTTTTTTCGCTCTCGTCCTTTTCGCGCGGCTTTTTGGGAAGACGCCAGGTGAATTCGGGTTGTTGCAGGACTTCGTGGATCGCGTATTCGAGCTGGTCCGAAGGGACCGTCGCGCCGCCGGTAGACGTTTGGGCGCGCGCAATGTCGCGGGCTTGCCCTGCGGAAGGAAGAGCGAAAAACGCCGCCGCCATCAACACCGGCAATGCCATGGTCAACAAGGCCTTGCCGCCGATACGGGGCCTGCTTTCGCTCCTGTCCTGCGCTGCGGTGGACGACGAACTCGGCGTTTCTTCTCGCAGACGCGCAAGCTCGCTTGTCAAATCCTTGCCGGAGGCAAGTCCCAGGCCGTAGAAGCACCGCAGGACGTAAATCGTCTTTACGACCGGATCGACGCACAGATAAGTCAGGCCGCAGACTGCCGCCAGAAACGTGGTGTTCAAAACCGCCATGCCGCTCAGTGTGAAGTCGGTCTCGATTCCCAGCAGGCTTTTTGCCAAGTAGGGCAGCGTCAGGATCGCAGAGGCGACATTGGCGAGCACCAGGAGGCCGAACACGCTCAATACCAGCAACAGAAGGTGGTTCTGGCCTGGCGCGCGCATGGCCTCATTCCAGCAGACCCGCCCAAGGCGCTTTACCCCGGCGTTCCCGGAACGCCAAATCGAGTCGGAAAGGGCCAGGACCGTGGCGTTTTGGTAAAACGCATAAATCCATGCGAGGGGAAACATCGCCAGCAATCCGAGCGGAATGGCCAGGAAACCGGAAGCATGCACCAGCGACTGCGATGCCGCCAGAAAAACGAGCCGCTTGAAATCCAATGCGACCCGGTCTCCAGGGGCTAGAAAAGCCTCTATTTTCCGGGCGAAAACGGCTTGAAGCATCTTCATCCATAGAAACAAGGCGGCGAGTCCTGCGGCGGCCGGCGCGCAATAGTCCTCGGCTGCTGACGAACGGCTCATGTCGGCGATGAAATACAATAGCCCCAGGACAAAGGGCAGAGTCCCCGCCAAGTAGGTCAAAAGGACCGAAGCCGGGGCCGTCCTGAGCACATGGACTGCGGAATCCACAAGCTCCAGCGCCCCCTTCGACTCCAATCCCCTTTTTTTTCCGCGCGGCAGGGCCATCGTCACATCACCATCGATTTCCAGATGGAGCCCTCGTGGAAGGAGGAGGGGATCGAAAGCAGCGCACGGCCTAGGTAGTAGAAGGCCAGCCACAGGCAATAGACGCCCGCAATAAATTGAACCGTGCGAACCAGGCCGGATACGAAAGAGCTTCGGCGCGACTTTTCCGGAAGCGTTTTTTCCAGGCAGTTTGCGCAAAGCACGCGCCCTTCGTGTTCGGTCACGCATTCCGCGCAGAAAAAACGTCCGCACGAAGGGCATCGAGCCACAGCCTCTCTTGCGGCGTGGTTGGCGCATCTTTTGTAGATCAGGTCGTTCACGGGGCTTTTTTGGCCTCCGGAGCGCCTTGGCGGTTCGACGCGCCGCCTTTCGCCATGACGGCCAGGCCTGCCAGGCCCAGGGCAATTCCGCCGACGATGAAATAGAGATGGGCAACCGCCGAAAATCGGTTCTCCGAAGGGGAAATAGCCGCCGCCGCTCGGATGAAGTCCAAGTAGTTGCCACTCGCCACGGAGGCCGTCTCGAACAAAAGGAGCGTATGGGTCAACTCCGTCAGAACGAAACTGAGGCACAGGTACGCGAACGAAGCCCAGGCGATTTTCGACAGTCCTTCCGGCATTTGCTTTCCCGCCTGCTTGACCAACGCCACCACGCAAACCGGCGCCGAAGCCACAAGGCTACCGAAAAGCACCATCAGGACGATCTCGTCCGGATCGAAAAAATCCAGGACAGCCGACATCCCCGTTGCGAAAAGCAAAAGGCAAAGCGCAACGTGCCAAGCCTGGGTCCCGCGAGGGCGCGGGGCATCGGCCATGGGGCGCGTAACATCGGCCCCGGAGGCGGGCATGGACGGATGGATGGTTCGGCCCGTCGCGGTTTCCGGGGGCGCCACCGTGCTTTTCAAGTCCGCCTGCTCCTTTTTGATGAGGGGCGCAAGCCTTTTCATCGCCTTGCGGGCGCTTCTGATTCTCTTCAGAGAAGGAAGCCGCTGCATTTGAACAGCCGTTTTCAGGTGCGCTTCGCAGGTCCCGCCCAGAATCGCGTTGATCGCGAGCATCGACAAAAAAAGAGCGGAAAAGGGCCAGGCCATGACCAGCGGTTCGGGCCATTCTTCCAGATACAGGGCGGCCGGAAGGACGGAAAGGAAAAGGAGCAGGCCGAAAACGATGTTTATGATCTTTCCCCGTCCTGTTTTTCTGACTATGATGTACTGAATGTCCTTATAGTAGAAACGACGGTATTCCTCGCGAAAAATGGTCGCTTTTGCGCTGAGCAGATGATCCGGACCTTCCCACAGGGTTTCCTGGGAAAAGGAACCTCTATTCCTGCCGGGAAGTCGTCGGTATTTTTTGTCGGCTGCCATGGCTCTATGCGTCCGCCACGATGATCGCCAGCAGGGAAATCCAGCCGACGATTTGCAATGCGGCGAATGCGAACGCCGCCACGAAACGCCACCTTTTTTTCCCTACGATGCTGCAAGGGGCTTTCCAGTAGCGAAAAACCAGGAAAAGGGCCGCCGGTGCCGTCACAATGGTGGGCCAAACGAAAAGCATCGGCAGAGCCGCCACCGACAAGGCGATATGGTCGTAGAGGGTCCGTTCGTTTTCCAGGTCGGCGAATTTTTTCTTTTTCGCGCCCGATTCCAGGCAGACCGGGCAAATGCTGCGTCCCTCCAGCTCCATGTCGCAAAGCGCGCAGATAAAACGGCCGCAGGAGGAACAGGTCGTCTGCGCCCGTTTGGACGGATGGAAAAAGCAGCTCGCCTCGCCTTCCTGTTTTTCTTCCGGCGTCAGCGCGCAATCGGAAGGCGCCGCATTGGCTGGAAATATGTCGGCTTGCAAAAGCGCGCCGCACCCTGCGCAGGACACGAACTGTCCTCCCGCGAAGCTGTCGTCTTCGAGCGGGGTCTGGCATTTCGAACAATGGACCATTGTGTCGTTTTTTCTCCTTTCCCGTTTGTTTCACCTTTTATATTAAATATGCGTCTCGATGACAACACTCGATTTGGGATTGGTTTTAACATCGGCCATTTTCAAAGACTATCGTCCCGGCAGTCGTCATTCCGGGCGGAGCTTGCTTTAGACCCGGAATCCAGGCGACGCTCGAAACTGTTGGATGACAACCGGCCGAAATTAAAACCAAGCCCCTCGATTTGAATAGACTGGTACGTCGGCTGGTTTAATAAAGGGAATGCGAGAATTGTCGTCGGGGGTTCAAAAAGTCTGGCGGTTGTGATATTGAAATCCGATTTTGATCTTGGAAACGTTTTTCGGTTTTGGTTGTAACGTCGGCCACCCAACACCGTCATTCCGGGCGGAGCTTGCTTTAGACCCGGAATCCAGGCGACGCTCGAAACTGTCGGACGATAACCGGCCGAAGTCAACACCAAGCCCGTTTTTTCAGGAGGCGAATTTTGAAAGAAGAGATCAGAAACGGCATTGCCCGCGCGGTGGAAAACGAACCGTTTGCGCAAGCCATGGGCATGAAGCTTGTTCGGCTCGAAGAGGATTATTCATGCGTGGAGATGGTCTACGACGCCGAAAAAATGGACAACATCTATTGTCGCGCCCACGGGGGCGCGTTGTTTTCCCTCATCGACGAAGCGTTCGAAACCGTTTGCCAGGCGAGAGGCGCCATCGCGGTGGCCTTGAATGTCAGCGTCACCTATGTCGCAAGTCCCGAACCGGGGGCGTTGCTGCGCGCGGAGGCAAAGGAACTGAGCCTGACCAGGAAAACGGCTTCGTACGACATCAAGGTGACCGACGCCGGTTCCGGGGCGTTGATCGCCTCCTGCCAGGCGCTGGCCTACCGCACCGGCAAGCCGCTTCCGTTCCTCTGAAACACAACGGACGCCTGGCAAACATATTCGACCTGTGCGGTTGGGATCAAGGGCAATCCAGCTTTGTTCCTTTATGGAATGACCCGACTGCCGGGGGACGAAGTCGTTTAGTCGGGAATCTGTTTCCGATGGGGATCCTGTTGCGGTTTGCCGGCGGCTTCGTTGAGCTTGGACTGCATGTCGGTGTCGGTGAAGTGTTCCAGCCGGTGGGCGGTGTAGTGGACGTCGGTTTCGCAAAAGCCCATTTGGTCGCACAGGTAAGCCTCCCAGAGGCGATGGGAGCGCACCAGGTCCTTGGCGGCCGCAAGTCCTTCGCTTGTGAGGCGCACGCCGTTTTCCCCGATGCGAACCAGCCCGCGCCGTGCCAAGTCCCACGAGGCGATGCGCGCGCGTCTTCCGGATAAAAGCGCTTTGGCCAAGTCTTTTTTCTGCACCGGCGGAGCGTTTTCCGGGGCGAGTTCCCGATGGCGGTACAGGAAGCCGAGAATGTCGTCGCGGTCGATGCGCAGTGCGAGCAGCGCCTGGCCGAGCCAGCGGCCCGCGACACCGTGTCGCGGGGCGAAAAGAAACACCAGCACGAAAATAAAGCCTGCGGCCGTGGCCATCATGCCGGCGGTCCCGGTGTCCCGGAAGCCGAGCAGGGGCGGAAGCGCGATGGCGCCCCAGTGGCCCAGCACGGCGCTCGTTGCGGCTACGAGCAGGCTCAGCGCGATCATGGCGGGGAGGCGGTCGGTCAGAAGGTGCGCGCAGGCCCCCGGCACGATGAGCATGGCGATCACCAGAATGCTTCCGACGCTCTCGAACGCCGCGATGGTCGTTGCAGCCACCAGGGACATCAAAAGGTAATGCATGAAGCCCGCGTTGATTCCCATGGTGGTGGCGAGGTCCGGGTCGAACGAGGTGATCTTCAGCTCTTTGTACAGCAGGCCCACGAAGACCAGGTTGACCAGAAGCATGACCCCGTTGGTGGCTGCGGCCCTGGGGACCTCCCATCCGGCGATTTCGTAGACGTCCAGGGGGGTCAGCTCTATGGCGCCGTAGAGAACGCAACCCGGATCGAGATCCACGTGGTCGGCGGCCTGCCGGATTAAAATCAGGCCGAGAGCAAACAGCGTGGTGAAAATCACGCCCATGGACGCCCCCTTGTCCAGTCCGCCGAGCTTTGTCACTCCCTGAATCAGGAATGCGGTGGCGATGCCGACCAGAACCGCGCCGACCAGCATGGTGACACTGTCGCGGCTGCCGGTGATCAGAAAGGCGACGGCCAGGCCCGGCAGGACCGCGTGGCTGATGGCGTCGCCCATCATGCTCATGCGGCGCAGCACGAGGAAATTCCCCAGAAGGGCGCAGGACATGGCGCTGAGCATCCCGGTGCCGACGATCCAGGTATCGATGAAGGTCCATTCCATATCACACCTCGCTTTTCGCGGCTTCCAGCCTGTGCGGACTCCTGGGCGCTTTTTCCGCCGCCATCTCCGGCAAAAGCTTCTCCAGTTTCGCAATCATTTCGGGATCGAGCAAATGTTCGATCCGGTCGGCGCCGAAATCCACTTGGCCCGGCGCGATATCCGCGTGGGTGATCAGGTAGGTTTCCCACAGGCGGTGCTTTCGCACTACTTGGCGGGCTTCTTCGAACCCTTTTCCGGTCAACCGGACCGCATCGTTTTCCACACGTTTGAGGAAACCCTTTTTGGCCGTCCGGTTGACCATGCTCTCCAGTCCCCGACGGCCCCAGGAGCGCCGGGGAAGAATTTCTTCCAGAGGAACGGAAGTTTCCGAAGCCCTTTTTTCCAAGTGTTCGGCGCTTTTTTCGCCGGTGGCCTCCAGCCATTCGTATATTTCGCGAAGGAGGTTTTCGCCGGCGATTTTTCTCCGCAGGCGAATACGTTCCAGGCCAACTTTCAAAAGCCCCCGCTCGGCGCCGAATGCGAGACTGAAAAGAAATACGCCCGAAGCGGCCAGGACGATGACCGCGCCTGCGGGAAGGTTGGCCATCAGCGCGCTGACGGCGCTTCCCGAAAGAGCGCTGATCGCTCCGAAAAGGCCGGAAAGCCACAGGGTGCGGGAAAGCTGGTTGCTCCAGAAACGCGCGGCGGACGGCGGTATGATCAGCAGGGCCACCACCAGAATCAGCCCCACGGCCTGCAAGCCCACCACCGTGACCGCCACCACCAGAGCCATCATGAAAAAATCGAGCCGGGCCACCGGCCAGCCCTGGGTGGCCGCAAAGCCCGCGTCGAAGCACAGCAGGGCGAACTCCTTGAACAAAAACAGGCACGCAAGCGCCGCGAACAGGGCGGTCGCCGCAATGAGCACAGCGTCGAAATAAAGCATAGACGCGGTCTTTCCGTAGATAAACGAGGACAGCCCCGCCGCCTCCCCCGTGGACATGCGGGTGGCAAGGCCCATGAGGGCGACCCCCAGACCGAAGTAGACGCTCAGCACGATGCCCAGCGCGGCGTCGTCCTTGAGGCGCGAGTGGCGTTGGATCAACAAAACGGACATGGTTCCCAGCACGGAAAACACGGCGGCCCCGGCGATCAGGCCGATCAGGTTCTTGCCTTGGCCGAGATACGCCGTCATCAGCATGAAGGCGAGTACGATGCCCGGCAATGTGGCGTGGCTCAACGCGTCGCTCAGAAGAGCGCGCTTGCGAAGAAGAAGAAACGTCCCGGTCAGTCCCGCAGCGAAACCGAGCAGGGTCGTGCCGACCATCACAACCCTGGTGTTGTAGTCGCGCAGCGAAACCACCCGCCAGAATTCCGTCCACGAAGGCCAGTTCCAGGCATTGTCGCCGAGCGAAGCGGCCCAGGCGGCCGACACTTGGGCGAACAAGACTGCGCAAGCACCAATCAGGTAGAAAACGAGCGGTCGCAATCGCCTCATCGCTCGCCCCCCTTTTCCCGGGACGACAGGCCGGGCTGGGTCGAATACTTGTGCAACGCCTGGGAAAGCAGGGTGAGCTTGCCGCCGTAGGTCTTTTTCAAGTTTTCTTCGGTGAATGCCAGGTCGGTGGGGCCGTCGGCGATCACCCGCATGTTCATGAGCACCACGTGGTCGAAATAGGAGGCCACGGTCTGCAAGTCGTGATGCACCACCACGCAGGTCTTGCCTGCGGATTTGAGTTCCTTCAGCAGCGCCACGATCGCCTTTTCCGTGGCGACGTCCACGCCGGCGAAGGGTTCGTCCATGAAATAGATGCGGGCGTCCTGCGCCAGGGCGCGCGCCAGAAACACCCGCTGCTGCTGCCCGCCGGAAAGCTGGCTGATCTGCCGGTCCGCATAGTCCTGCATGCCGACCTTCTCCAGTTCCGCCATGGCCGCCCGGCGGTGCTTGGCCGTCACCGGACGAAACCAGCCGATATGTCTGTAGCGTCCCATGGTCACCACGTCCAGAGCGCTCACCGGAAAGTCCCAGTCCACGCTCTCCCTTTGCGGCACGTATCCCACCAGACGACGCTGCTTTTCGTAGGGTTTTCCGTAGAAGGAAACCTCCCCCGAAGCGCGCGGGACAAGGTTCAAAACCGCCTTGATCAAGGTGCTTTTTCCCGCGCCGTTGGGTCCGATCACGGCGACGAGGCGTCCTTCGGGAAGGGCGAGATCGACGTCCCACAGCACCGGTTTCCGGTGGTAGGCGACGGTCAGGTCGTTTATCCAGAGAGGTGTGTCTTTCGCGTCGTTGTTCGTTCGGTCGTTTTGAAACAGCATTCGGTCTGTGGCTCCCTTTTTACGCGCTCCTGTGGCGGCGCGCTTTCTACGATGTTTTCAACGGCTCCCGGACAGTTTTCCCTTCATGCCCTTCTCCGGGGCGTCCCCGCCCAGCGCGCGAGCGATGACCGTGACGTTATGATCGATCATGCCCATGTAGGAGCCCTCGTAGGTCCCGTCGGGACCCATGGCGTCGGAGAACAGGCTGCCTCCGATGCGCACCTTGTGCCCGCGAGCGGCGGCGCCCTCGATCAGCGC
The DNA here is from genome assembly GCA_963674505.2 of Desulfobacterales bacterium. Classification (GTDB taxonomy): domain Bacteria; phylum Desulfobacterota; class Desulfobacteria; order Desulfobacterales; family SKZT01. The sequence goes on along the minus strand of CAXXIG010000001.1, from coordinate 435,905 downwards.
CTTGACGTTCTTGTCCGAGACGCTGGTCTCCACGAACACGGCCGGAATCTTGCGCTGGACCAGCAAATCCACCAGGCGATTGATGTCCTTGAGCCCGGCCTCGGACTCCGTGGAAATCCCCTGGATGCCCATTACCTCGATGCCGTACGCTCTGCCCATGTAATTGAAGGCGTCGTGGGCCGTTACCAGCACGCGCTGCGGCTCGGGAATGGATGCGATGCTTTTTCTGGCGTAATCGTCCAGGGCCTTGAGTTCCTCCAGAAAACGGACCGCGTTCTGTCTGTAGAATGGTCCGTTGGCGGGATCGAATTCCGAAAGGGACGAGGCAACCACTTCGACCGCCTTCATCCAGCCTTGCACGTCCATCCAGACATGGGGATCGTGGTGGTTGGACGTTGGGCTATTGATGAGATAGGAGCCTTTGAGCAACTCCGTGACCGCAAAGACGGGTCGCCGACGGGAAACCCTGACCAGCGTGTCCACCATCTGCCCTTCCAAAAGAAGCCCGGAATAGAATATCACGTCGGATTTCAGAAGAACGGCGACATCCCCGCGGGTCGGGCTGTACATGTGGGGATCCACTGCGGCCCCGATGATTTGGGTTGTTTCCGCCTTGTCGCCCGCTACGTTTTTCACTAGGTCCGCGACCATTCCGACGGTTGCCGCCGCACGGAAAGGATACTTGCCGCCATATCCTTCCGCAGCGACCGCAGGGGCGAAGCCCGCGATGATCGAAAGTATGGAGATGATTGCGATTGACGCTTTGGCGGTCACCATGACAGACAGTGTATCAAACCTTTTTTTCATGATGTCTTCTCCACTATGATAATATTCAGTTGATTGAAGAAACAATGTTTCAATATCAGCATGATGGGTTTCGAGTCAACTTGCTTGTGTATGGGGGGCGACGGAGTTTGCCTGCATCGTCCGACATGCTTCGTTTTCGGGAGGGCGAAGCGGATAGGGCAAGGCCTTTGCAAATAAAAAAAAGGATTCCGTAAGTAGCCGGAATCCTTATGTTTTCGTGGTGGGCCGTGAAGGAATCGAACCTTCAACCTACTGATTAAGAGTCAGGTGCTCTGCCTAGTTGAGCTAACGGCCCCGATCAATAAAAGGTGATAATACAGTTGAGTCTGGATTATGTCAATCTTTTTTTTACGGATTGTTAAAAAAAAATTGGTTCATCGCGGATTTGGGGGAAAAGGCATGTCGATGGTAACCAGACCAGACCATCCTGGTCTGGCATGCCTTGGTTTCAAAGCGGCGGTATATTCACGATATGGGACCAGAGCTGGAAGCTCTGGTTGCCTTTTCCGCCCTCCCCCCACAAATCCGCGATGAGCCAGAAAATTTGTTCCGGATGTGGCTTTGCGCAACTGGAAATGGGCGAGGCGATTTCATGGTTGAAAAACACGGCACGGCTTGATATCGAAAAGAAATATGATTGTTACGATTTGAGAGGATTGCGATTCGATATTATGGTAGGATGTCCGGTGAATGGGAGAACCGCTCTTTTCGAATCGGCGAAGACCGGAGAGAAGCCTGGAAAGCCGGGGGCAAGGAAGGCTCATCGATGAAAGAGGAGGTCGGTTCGGTCGAAAACAAGCGGTTAGTCCGCAAAGCCGGAGGTTTCGCCACGGAACGACGGGAGGCGAGAAAATGATATAATATCATGCCGAGGACCAACGAAATGGGAAACAAGAGAGCGCTGGTAGTTGACAACGATTTTTTCTTCGTCGAATTTTTCACGGAGTTGCTGGAGAAGAGGGCGTTCGAGGTAAGCAAGGCCTACGACGGCAAGGAGGGGATAGCGTTGCTCAACGAGGGCTTGGTGGACTTGCTGTTCGTTGATTTCGTGATGCCCAAGATCGACGGAAGGCAGTTGATCAACTACGCCCGCCTGAAGTTTCCCGATTCGCCGTTTCCTATTGTCGCGGTATCCGGGACCATTATCGAACAATTGGAGGACCTGCATAAGATAGGCGCCGACTATTACGTCGCCAAAGGGCCGTTGGACGTCATGGCGCAGCAGCTCAACGAATTCCTGGATTTGATGGAAAAGGACCCGAAAAGCCTGTCTTCGGGCAAAAGGGTGCTCGATACGGGAATGGTTTTTCCCCGCCGGGAAGCCGTGGACCTGCTCGATTCCCTGCATTTTCAGGAGGGCATCCAGGAGAGCGCCGGGGTGGGAATCGTGACGATCGACAAGGACAAGACCGTTTTGAATGCGAACAGTCTTGCCCTTGCGATCATGGGAAAATCGTCGGTGGATGTTGTTAATAAAAAGGTGGACGGGCTGTTTGCTCCTGAGTCCGCGAGAGTGCTTGACGAATCCATGGAACGGCTGATGAGCAAGCATGAACCTGAAAGAATCTCGTTTAATGCGAAAAACGACGGCAAGGCGTTATGCTTTGTCGTGTCGCCATTTCGCATCAAAGGGGAATATTCAGGCTGGGTGTTGGTTCTTGTCGATGAGGGCGAGTGAAAACAGGCATGGTTGGGACAAAGATGGCGGAAGTGCATGGGAATCGAACCCACCCGGGACGGTTTTAGCGCCCCACACCGGATTTGAAGTCCGGGAGCCCCACCAGTGAGCTGCGCACTTCCGTTTTGCATTCGAACGGGGGACTTTCCCGCCGCCCCGTTTCAAAGAGCCAATTTTATATGCTTAATTCATTTTGTCAATGCTTAATTGGGTCGTGGCCAAAATTGATGATTCTTTTCGAACCGAAAAAAACAGGGAGTTCTTGAAATGATCAACAGAGAGAGGCTTGCCGAAACGTTCCGATTTCTGGTCGAAACCGACAGCGTTTCCAGGCGGGAGAGGGATTTGTGCGTCAAGGTTCGGAAAATCGTCGAATCCATGGGGGCGGAAACCATCGTGGACGCAGCGGCGAGCCGAACCGGAAGCGACACCGGCAATTTGATCGCCAAATTCAAGGGGGCCGTGCCAAGACCGTCTTTGTTGTTCAACGCCCACATGGACACGGTGGAGCCGGGACGCGGAATACGGCCGGTTTTGGAAAACGGGGAATTCCGCAGCGCGGGGGAAACCATTCTGGGGGCGGATTGCAAAAGTTCCATAGCCATACTTCTGGAGGTTTTGCGGGTGTTGCAAGAGGACAATGTACCGCACGGCCCCTTGGAAATCGTTTTCACCGTCTGCGAGGAAATCGGTCTTTTGGGGGCGAAGAACCTTGATTACGGGCTGTTGAATTCCAAGTTCGGCTATTCTCTGGACGCCTCCGACGTGGACGGCATCATTGTCCAGGCGCCTTCGGCGAACAGACTGGAATTCGCCGTCATCGGCAAGGATGCCCACGCCGGGGCGTCTCCGGAAAAGGGGATCAACGCGATCCAAATCGCGTGCAGGGCCATCGCTGGCTTGCGCCTGGGGCGGATAGACCGGGAAACCACGTGCAACATCGGCGTCATCGAGGGCGGGCTCGCAACCAATATCGTGCCCAGTTTGGTGACGGTGAAGGGCGAAGCCAGGAGCCACGACGCGGCCAAGCTGGAGAGAACGACGCAGGCGATGGTCGATGCTTTTCGCAAGGCCGTGGGCGAAATGCAGGCCCGGGAATCGAACGACGGGTTGCCGCGTCTCGAATACAAGGTCGAGCTTGATTTTCCCGGCACGCGCATTTCGGAAACCGATCGGACCGTGGTCCTGGCCAAAAAGGCGGCGCGGAATCTCGGACGCTCCTTGCGGACCAAAATCACCGGCGGCGGGGCCGACGCCAACATTTTCTTTTCCAAAGGAATACCGACCGGCGTACTGGGGACCGGAATGCGCGACATGCATACCGTCAGAGAAAGCATAAGGCTCGACGACATGGTCATGTCCGCCGACCTGGTTCTCGAGATTATAAAGGAGCACGCCAGGTAGGGGGGATCGAGACTGTCGCCGTGGAATTCTTCGCGGAACAATGCCTTGACAAATACCACTCTAAATTATAGAGACCATGCATACATTTTGGACCCGCTGGTCCGGCTGTAGCTTTTTAATTTGGACGAACCATATCGGAAGATTTTAATTTCATGTCAAAAGTGCAAAAAACAGAAAGTTTCGATACCGTTTCACTTGCCAAGCCAAAATACGGTAAAAAAGGCGCCGAATTGAAAAATAACGACAATTCCAAATCGAAAGAGGGCAGAAAGAAAAGCGCGTTGAGGGAAAACGTCGAGGCCATCCTGGTGGCGATCGTTTTGGCCCTCTTCATCAGGACGTTTGTCGTGCAAGCCTTCAAAATCCCGTCCGGCTCCATGTTGAACACGCTTCAGATCGGAGACCACATTCTTGTGAACAAATTCATTTACGGCGTGAGAGTGCCGTTTTCCGGAACGGTCGTCATTCCTGTTTCGGAGCCCGAACGAGGGGACATCGTGGTGTTCAAATTCCCCGAAGATCCCAAGAAGGATTTCATCAAAAGGGTTGTCGCGGTCGCGGGCGACAAGGTGGAGATCAGGAACAAGAAGGTGTTTGTGAACGGAGATCTTCAGGATTTCGAGCAGGCAATCCATCTGGACCCGCAGGTGCAGAGTTCCGGCAGCAGGCGCGACAACATGTCCCCGACAACCGTCCCCAAGGACTCGATTTTCGTGATGGGGGACAACCGGGACTACAGCTACGACAGCAGGTTCTGGGGATTTGTGGACCAGAAGGCCCTCAAAGGCAAGGCCTTCATGATCTATTGGTCCTGGAACAAGGAAAACGACGGCTCTCCTTTCGATTACGTTCGCTGGGAAAGGATTTTCAAGCTTCTGGAATGAAAGGGGCGATCATTTGTGGCCAGGTGAGAAACGGCGCCGTGGAACGTGCGGCGCTCCTGTATTTCGAAGCGGGGGAAAAACGAAATGTCGGTTCTGCTTGAGGACATGCTGATTAAAGGCGCGAAAATCGTCGATCCATCGTCTCCTTTCAACGGTCGAAAAGTGGACGTTTTCGTAAGAAACGGCAAGATCGAAAAGATCGAAGACCACGAAGGGAAGGCGGCGGGAAAAAAAGAGGAAGGCGCGGTTGCCCGCAGGGTCGTGGAGGCGTCCGGCCTGCTTCTGTTCCCCGGTCTGGTGGACATGCACGTTCATTTGCGCGAACCAGGGCACGAATACAAAGAGACCATAGAATCAGGCTGCCGGGCCGCCGTTTCCGGCGGTTTCACCGCCGTATGCGCCATGCCCAACACCAACCCGATCAACGACAACGCCAATATTACCGGGTTTATCCTTTCCCGGGCGGCCGAGGCGAGCTGTGCCAGGGTTTGGCCGGCAGGGGCCATCAGTGTGGGCTCCAAGGGCGAAGCCTTGTGCGATTATCGGGATTTGAAGAATGCGGGCGCGGTCGCCGTGACCGACGACGGCTTTCCGGTGAAAAGCAGCCTTCTGATGAGAAGCGCCCTGGAGTGCGCCAAAAAGGTCGGTCTCGCGGTCATTTCCCACTGCGAGGACCTCGATCTCGTGGGACGGGGGGTGATGAACGAGGGGCCGGTCGCCGCCAAAATGGGTCTCGCCGGCATTCCCAACGCCTGCGAAAGCATCATGGTCATGCGCGATATCGCCTTGGCGGAGCTTGCCGACGCCCCGGTCCATATCGCCCACGTGAGTACCGAACAATCCGTCCACGCCATTCGCGATGCCAAGGCCAGGGGGATAAAAGTCACCGCCGAAACCGCGCCCCACTATTTCGCATTGACCGAGCGGGCCGTGGAAAAATGCGGCACCCATGCCAAGATGAACCCCCCGCTTCGTTCGGAGAAGGATCGGCAGGCTGTTCGCATTGGACTCGCCGACGGGACCATCGACGCCATCGCCACGGACCACGCGCCCCACGCCGTAAAGGAGAAGGACGTGGCGTTCGACCGGGCCGCCAACGGTGTCATCGGTCTGGAAACCTCGCTTCCGCTTTCTTTGGGTCTGGTTCGCAGCAACATTCTTTCCATGGAGCAGCTGGTGGAGAAGATGGCCCTGAATCCGTCGAGGATTCTGGGGCTGGACTGCGGCCTCGCCGAGGGAAAAACCGCGGACATGACGCTGGTCGATCCCGAACTCGAATTTGTCGTCGTCGCCGAAAATTTCCATTCCAAGAGTCGAAACACGCCGTTCGAGGGATGGAATATGAAAGGACGGGCGAAGATGACCATCGTGGGTGGAAAAACTGTTTACGAGTACGCATAAAGGCCGCATGTCCTCTTTGTACCCAGTGCTGAAGAGACTGCTTTTCAAGCTGGATCCCGAAACGACCCACGACCTTTCCATGCTTTTGCTAAAGACGGTACACCGGGCGGGGATGACTCGGTTGTTCGGCGGGGCTTGGCGCGCGCCGTACAGGGCCATGGGCATCGATTTCGAAAACCGGGTGGGGCTCGCCGCAGGTTTCGACAAGAACGGGGACTTCATCGACTCGCTGGGATCGCTCGGATTCGGTTTCATCGAAGTCGGAACCGTGACTCCCCGTCCGCAACCGGGAAACGACAAGCCCAGGCTTTTTCGCCTCCCGCGGCAACGCGCGGTCATCAACCGAATGGGCTTCAATAACAAAGGCGTGGACCACTTGGTTTCGCAATTGCAAAAGGCCCGGTTCAAAGGCGTCGTCGGGGTCAATATCGGCAAGAACCTGGCCACCTCCATCGAAAACGCCCACGAAGACTATTTGCATTGCCTCCGCAGAGTGTATGCGTCGGCGGACTATGTGACTGTAAACGTGTCCTCTCCCAATACTCCTGGATTGCGGTCGCTTCAAAGAAAAGAACACCTTGCATTCTTTCTGGACCTGATCGGCGAGGAGCGGGGCAGGCTGGCGCAAAGGCACGGAAAATTCGTTCCCGTTCTCGTGAAAGTGTCGCCCGACGAAAGCGAGTCGCAGCTGGCGGATTTCGCAAGGGTCTTCAACGACTCCGGCATGGACGGGCTCATTGCCGTCAACACCACCTTGTGCAGAAAGGGCGTCGAAGACTCTGTACACGCTGCCGAAGCGGGGGGCTTGAGCGGCGCGCCTTTGAAAAAAAGAGCCGAAAAGGTCCTGCGAATACTCAAGTCCTATATTAACAAGGACGCGACCGTTATCGCCTCGGGCGGAATCTTGAGCACGGACGATGCCTTGGCGAGGGTTCGGGCGGGCGCAGATCTGGTTCAGGTTTACACGGGCTTGATATATGCCGGGCCGGGCCTGGTCAAGGACATTTCTCGCAGACTGGAAACAGGCTGAAAAAACCAATACCGATCAGGAGCTGAAATCATGGAAAAAAAAGCGGCTTCCATTCTTGTCGTCGATGACGAATTGAGTATGCGGGAACTTCTCGAATTCATGCTGACCCGGGAGGGGTATCGCGTGACTTGCGCCAAGAACGGCAAGGATGCCATCAACCTGCTCGAGAAAAAATCGTTCGATCTTCTCCTTTGCGACATCAGGCTGGGGGACATCACCGGGCTGGATGTTCTCGAGGTTTCCAAGACGCAGCACCCGGAGACCGTCGTGATCATGATTTCGGCCTATGCCAGCACCGAGACAGCCGTGGAGGCCATGAACAGCGGCGCCTACGACTACGTGCCCAAGCCTTTCGACACCGACGAACTCCGGCAGACCATTGCCAAGGCCCTCGAGTTGAAGACGCTGGAGGAAGAAAAGAAGAACATCGACGACGAACTGAAAAAGACCCTCCATTTCGGCAAGATCGTGGGCAACAGCCCCAAGATGATGCACATATACAGCATGATTCGCCAAGTGGCCAAGACCCGGACCAACGTGCTGATCACCGGCGAGAGCGGCACCGGCAAGGAACTGATCGCAAGAGCCATCCACGAGCAAAGCGAGCGCAGGGACAAGCCCTTTGTCGCCATTAATTGCGGCGGCATTCCGGAAAACCTCATGGAAAGCGAGCTGTTCGGCCACAAAAAGGGCTCCTTCACCGGGGCGACCTTTGAAAAAAAAGGATTGTTCGAAATCGGACACGAAGGAACGGTGTTTCTGGACGAAATCGGCGAACTGGACCTTCCGATCCAGGTCAAGCTCCTGCGCGCGGTACAGGAAAAGGCCATTCGGCCCGTCGGAGGCAACGAGGACGTCAAGGTCGATATTCGCATCGTGTCCGCCACCAACAAGAAACTCGAGGAAGAGGTGATCGAGGGGCGTTTCCGCGAGGACCTCTTTTACAGGCTCAACGTCATCGAGATAAAAGTCCCCCCGCTTCGCGAGAGAAAGGGGGACCTGAAAACCCTGGCCCAGCATTTTCTCGAGAAATATTCCCAGGACCTGAGCAAGAAGGTCACAAAGATTTCATCCTACGCCATCGATTTGTTGAACAAGTACGATTTTCCGGGCAACATTCGGGAGCTGGAGAACCTGATCGAACGGAGCGTGGCCTTGACCAGCACCAACATCATTCTGCCGGACAGCCTGTCTATCTCGGTCCACAAGCGCCGATGGATCGAGGGCTTTAAAGATCAGAGGTTCGATCTGGACGAAGTATGCCAAGGCGTGTCCTTGGACAATATTCTGGAACAGATCGAGCGGGCCTATTTGAAGAAGAGCCTGGATTGCGCCGGCGGCAACAAACAGAAAGCCGCCGAGCTGCTGGATTTGAGCCTCAGAAGTTTCCGGTACCGGCTCGACAAGCTCGGCATCGAGGATAAGGAGCCGCCGAAAAAAGAACCGTCGTCTGCGAAGAACCGTTCTTGATAGGGCTTCGGTGACAAATTTTTGTTGGACTTTGACAAATTTTGACAGAATTTGTCGCCTCGATTCCGCAAAGCGTTTTTTCCGAACCTTGCCCCTTCCGTACGGACCCCCCGTAAAATCGCCTTCTCCGTTCGAAATTTAAAAAAAATCGCCGATTGTCGAAAATGGCACGCCGTTTGCTCTAAGAAAATGGCAAGTGAACGAGAGGCAAAACAACAAAACACACAACTTGAAAACAGCGGAAGAAAAAAAGGAGGTGGTGGGGAAGAGTCGTCGAGCGGGAATGTCTTAAGAACTAACGTAAAACAAGAGCAAACAACATTTTTTTCTAAAAGTTCCTTCGGGAACGCACTTTCAACACACTCAATCAATTATAGGAGGAATTAGTCATGTTACAGAAACTCAGAGGCACCAACGAAAAAGGTTTCACCCTGATCGAACTCATGATCGTCATCGCCATCATCGGAATCCTGGCGGCGATCGCAATCCCCAACTTCATCAACTACCGCAACAAGAGCTATTGCAGCGCCGCCGAGTCGGATGCCGCGAACCTTGCTTCCGCCATTGCGGACTACTTCACCGACCCCGACAATCTCTCCGTGTCCACAAGCAGTGGTTTGAACGGCGTTACGATGTCCGGAAAATCGGGCGCGCAGAACACTTATACTATTGCCCAGGTCGAGGAAGACGATTCGATCACCATCGTGGTCACCGACGTAAGCAAGAGATGCCCCAACGGTTCCTACTACACGCTTTCCATGCCCAAATCTCCCACCAACGACGGATGGTCCGAATAATCGGCAAATCTTGATCAGAGTATGAAAAGGAGGGGGGCGACCCCCTCCTTTTTGCTGTTTACGGCTAAATCGATTCGGGAAGGGCAATCCTTCGCAACTATGAAAGCAATTCCATGACAAGATGAAATGTCCAAGAAACTATCTCCATCTCGGGGCCCGGGCCGTTGCTTTTTTTCGGCCTCTCTTTTTTTTGGCGATTCTGGCCGCGTTGCCATACCTGAACTCTTTTCAAGCCTCCTGGCATTTCGACGACTACTGCAACATCGTTTCCAACGAGCGCCTGCACATCGACGATGTGCATCCCGAAACCCTTTTCAAGGCGTTTTTCGCCAAACCGTGGGGAGGCGGCGACCGGCTTTACAGGCCTCTTCCGATGCTCACGTTCGCGATCAACTGGTATTTGGGCAAGGAGCGAACGTTTGGCTACCATCTGGTGAATCTCGGGTTTCATGTCCTGACGGCGTCAATGCTGTTTCTGACCATTCTGCGCCTGTATGAAACCCCCAAGCTGAAAGGGACCGGAAACGACAGCGTATTTTTCATTTCGTTTCTGGCCGCCTCTCTTTGGGCATTGAATCCGATACAGGTTCAAGCGGTCACCTATATCGTCCAAAGAATGGCCGTAATGGCCGCCTTTTTCTATACGGCAGGAATCTTTTTCTATATCGGAGCAAGGAACGCCGATTTTAAGAAAAAGTCTTTTTCGAACTATCTTTTCTCCGCAATTTGTTTCGCGGCCGCAGTCGGTTCAAAGGAGAACGCGGTTACCTTTCCCCTGTCGATTTTTCTGGTAGAAATCATCTTTTTCCAGGATTTGGAACATCCGAAGACGCGAAGGGTTGTCTTCGCCGGCCTGGCGGCCATTGCCGCCGCATGTGCCATATCCGGAATCCTGCTGTTTTTCGGCGGCGACGCGCTTGGCATGCTCCGGGAATATGGGGCGAGATCTTTTTCATTGGTGGAAAGAGTGTTAACCCAGCCGCGGGTCCTGATTTTACACCTTTCGCAGATTTTTTATCCGATTCCCGACCGTCTTTCCTTTGTCCACGACATCGAGCTTTCCACCTCTCTGTTTCACCCCTGGACGACGCTGCCTTCGATCCTGGCGGTAATCGGTTTTCTGCTTCTGGGAGCAAAGATGTCGAAGAAGGCGCCTTTCGCCGGGTTTGCAATCCTGTTTTTCTTTGCGGCGCATGCGGTCGAATCGACAATCCTGCCTCTTGAAATAGTATTCGAACATCGAAATTATCTGGCATCCTTGTTTCTTTTCGTACCCGTGGCGTCGGCCCTTCATGCCGGCATATCGCGATTCGCCCAGGAAAAGCCGATAATCGGAGGCGCTTTGTTTTTTTTTACGGTTTTCCTGCTTGTCGGTTTTGGGCTGGGAACATACACGAGGAACATGGCGTGGAAGACCGAACAGACATTGTGGGAAGACGCGATGGCAAAAGCCCCGAATTCGGGCCGGCCTTACCAATGTTTGGCGTGGTATGTTTTAGAGCCGAGCGGACGCTACAACGAAGCCCTCGCACTTGCCGGCAAATCGCTGGGTCTGCGTAACGAAAGACCTGCTTCGAAAGTGGAAGCACTCAACAATATGGGGGTGATATATGCCCAGCACGGCTATTTGGACAAGGCATCGGACTTTTTCAGGAAGGCCATTGAATTGTCGCCGAATGCTCTTAACCCCCGTTATCATTTGGGCATGGTTCTGATCGAATCCGCAAAATACGAGGAAGCCGCTCGCGTCCTTGACGTTCTCGGGAGGAGAGCTGAAAACGATGCAAGGTTTTTAAACGCCCGAAGCTATGTCCATGTCAAGATGAACGAACCTGCAAAGGCGCTTGCATTGCTGCGAAAAGGCCTGCAAGAAAAAAAAATGGAAAAGAATATTTTAATCAATATCGGCGCCGCGCTTTCCGGATTGGGCCATGACGACCGGAGTCTTTGGTTTGGCGAAGTGGCCGACCGCATGTTTCCGAAAGATCCCGACGTACTCTGTTGGCTGCTGTTCCATCGTTACCGGCTCGGCGAGGGGGAACGCGGGGACGCTGTCTTGGACTCGCTGGTGGATCTGGTCGGATTGGACCAAATCGGATCCTTTCTGGAAAGTCTGCCGGGAAGGATTCAGGTTCTTGCGCCTCCGTTAGACGCCTACTCGCCGGAAATATCAAGGAGGATATTGGAAAGGAGCGAATTGGCCGCGAGGAGTATCGACAATCTTGGCATCCAAAGCCGGTGAACGAAATGAAGAAAAAAATTGTCCCTCTGGCATTTGCCTATTATTTCTGGCCCGTCGTTATAATTGGCTTTCTGGGCCTTTTGGATTCGGTTTATCTGAGCTATTCTCATTACAGAGTGTATGCGGACATCGGATATAAAAGCTTTTGCGCAATATCCAGATCGTTGAATTGCGACACCGTTTCCCAGAGTCCCTATTCCATTTTGTTAGGAGTTCCGGTGCCTGTCTGGGGGATTGTGGGCTACGCCTTCTTTCTCCTTTTTCTGCCGTTCGCCCGCTCGGACAGGGCCGAAAAAAAAAGGACATGGTCGATCCTTTTTGTCGTCGCCTTGGCGTTTAGCCTCTACAGCGTGGTGCTGGCAATTATTTCGTCATATCTCGTGCACAGCTATTGCATCATGTGCATCGTAAGCTACGCCATCAATCTTGCGCTTTTGTTCTATGTCTGGATTATCAGAAGACGGTTCGACGAGCAGGGGCTTTTCATGGGCCTTGCCAAAGACGCCAGGTTCCTTTGGAGCGAGCGGGGAAGGGCGGTTCCTGTTTTTCTGCCATTTTTTCTCGCCACAGTTCTGGTTTGGGTTGTTTTTCCCGAGTATTGGCACATGTCACCGCCAAAATTGTCGGACGATGCGCCCAGGGGGATAACCGCGGACGGACATCCCTGGATTGGAGCGGAAAATCCCGAATGGACAATCGTGGAATTTACCGACTATCAGTGCTTTCAGTGCAGGAAAATGCATTATTTTCTCAGACAGCTCGTCTCCGAAAACGCGAAAAAACTCAGGCTTGTCCATCGGCATTTTCCAATGGACAGCCAATTCAACCCGCTTGTGAAGGAGCCCTATCACGAAGCGGCGGGATACTTTGCCCTTTTCGCCCTTTGCGCCCAGGACCAGGGAAAGTTCTGGGAGATGAGCGACCTGCTCTTCCAGTTGGCGGCAAAAAAGGAGAATGTCGAGGTGAAGACCCTTGCCGAAGGTACGGGGTTGCCCATATCAAGCTTGAATCGGGCCTTGAGGGATCGGAACCTGTGGAGTCGCCTCTACGTCGATATCAGGGATGGCCTCAAATTGGATATTGTCGGGACTCCGGCGTATGTGATCGACGGCGAGGTCTACCAGGCGCAGATTCCCGGCGACATCCTTTCGAAGATGCTGGACTAGCTCTACCATGAATCCTTCCTGGCGCAAACCCGGATATTGGTGCGAGATCGTTATCGCTGCGGCGATCGTCTCTTTGATTCTGTGCGTCTGCCTTATGGCCCTGACACCGCCGACGGACCGGGACGCCCTGACTCATCATCTGGCCGCCCCGAAGCTGTATCTGCAAAAGGGAGGGATTGTCGAGCTTCCTTCGTTCCCCTTCTCGTATTATCCAATGAATTTGGATTTTCTGTATATGATTCCCCTTTATTTCGGAAACGATATCGCACCCAAATTCATTCACTTTTCGTTCGGGATATTGACGGCTCTGCTGATCGGAATCTATCTGCGAAAAAGATCGGGGGCGACGTACGGCCTTTTGGGCGCTCTTTTTTTTCTTTCGATACCCGTCGTGGTCAAATTATCGATTTCGGCCTACGTGGATTTGGGATTGATTTTTTTTTCCGCGGCGTCACTGTTGTTTTTCTTGCGCTGGATCGAAAAAGAATTCGTCGTAAGCCAACTGGTTGTTTCGGGCGTTTTCTGCGGATTGGCGTTGGGAACGAAATACAACGCCCTTGTTGTCTTTTTCCTGCTTGCCGTGTTCATTCCTTTTTGTTTTTCGCGCTTCTATAATGAATCCGATGCTCGAAACGGAGAAAAGCCCGGAATAAAGATCGTGGGAACCCGGAGATTGTATTTGGGTGCAAGGTACTGCGCGATTTTTGTTTTTGTGTCGGTCCTGCTTTATTCGCCGTGGGGGATTCGAAATGTGGTTTGGACGGACAATCCGATCTATCCTTTGTATCAGGGTTTTTTCAAAAAGGTTCCGGTTGAGCAGGACGAAGAACAGGAGGGCAGGAGGGCGGGCAAGACAGGCAGTCTGGCCATGAGAAAGATTCTGTATGGAGAGCAATGGTACGAAACCGCGCTGGTTCCTTTGCGGATTTTCTTTCAAGGAAAAGACGACAATCCGAGATATTTCGACGGTCGATTGAATCCGTTTCTGATCATCTGGCCGATTTTCGCATTTTTTTGGCTCAAGCGAGACCCTGCGGGAAGGCGACGGGACAAGTTGATCCTCGCCTCTTTTTCGGTGCTTTTCCTGTTGTTCGCCTTTTTTTCCACAAAGATGCGGATACGTTATATTGGACCGATCATTCCTCCCCTTGTGATACTGTCGGTCATGGGAATCGAAGATTTGTCGCGCGTGGCGCGCGAATCGGACTCTTATGGAAAGATTGTCGGAATTCTGGCGGTGGCAAGCGTGCTGGTCGCGTTTTCAATGAACGCATCCTATCTGGTCGAGCTGTTTCGGAAAGTCGATTCGATTTCCTATATCAGCGGCCGGGTTGACCGGCAGGAGTACTTGAGAAAGCACGTGCCGGAATTTTCCGCAGTGCAATACGTCAATGCCAGTCTTGCCCCCGAGGACAAGGTTTTGGCATTGTATTTGGGAAACAGACGCTACTATTTCGAAAGAGAAGTCGTCTTTGGAACCGGCATAATGCAGCGATCGGTGCCGAGAAACGGGGGGCCGGAAAAGATCGTCGATGCTCTGAAAAGTCAGGGGATCACCCATTTGGTAGTTGGAACGGAACTGTTCGAAAGACTCGCGCCTCTGATTTTCGACGAGCAACGGCTGCCGGTCGTAATGGCGTTTTTCAAGAGCAAGGTCCGGCTTCTATTTTTCGAGAACGGCTATGCCGTGTATGAGTTGAAGAAGGGACTCGATCCGGAAATCGTCGGGCAATAGTCGCGAAGAAGGTATGATGAATATGAAATTATTCAAGAGAAGATTCGACAGCGAAGAAGGAGGAGGCTCGACGAGGCGGCTCTTGGAAAGCCCCCTTTGGATGTGCCTTTTTCTCCTGATCGTTGTTCTTGCGTGTTTCTGGCAAGTGCGGTCCCATGATTTTGTCAATTTCGACGACGACACTTACGTCACGGCCAACCCGATGGTTCAGAGAGGCATTGCGAAAGACTCCGTCGCATGGGCTTTCAAGACGACCGTTGCAGGCAATTGGCATCCGCTAACGTTGATATCGCACATGCTCGACGTTCAGCTCTACGGGCTTCGACCCGGTCCCCATCACATGACCAGCGTTCTGATTCATGCCGTGAACGCGATGCTTTTATTTCTGCTGATTCGTTCCATGACGGGTCTTCTATGGCCTCCCTTCCTGGTGGCCGTGCTGTTCGCTCTTCACCCGATGCATGTCGAATCGGTCGCCTGGGTTTCCGAAAGAAAGGACGTTTTATCGACGTTTTTTTTCATATTGACGATTTTTTCCTACGTTCGATTTTTGGAAAAGCGGACTGTTTTCGCTTATTTGGGAGTCGTGTTGTTTTTTGTTATGGGGCTGATGTCCAAGCCCATGCTGGTGACGCTGCCTTTCGTCCTCGTTTTGTTGGATTATTGGCCTTTGGGACGCATCGAATTCAAATCCGTGCGGCAGGAGCAAGGGACTGGGCTGGAAAAGGCGATTGCGCGGTCGTTTTTGGAAAAAGTCCCGCTTTTCCTGATTACCGCCGTTTTCTGCGTGGTTGTTGTTTTTGCTCAACACGAAGTCGGCGCCGTAATGGCTCTGGAAAACGATTCTTTGTGGTTCAGGATTTCCAACGCTCTGGTTTCTTACAATATGTATCTGGTCAAGCTTTTCGTTCCCGTGAAGCTTTCCGTGTTTTACCCGCGCCCCGAGTCCATCGCTATTTGGCGCGCGCTTGGAGCCCTGGTCTCCTTGTCGGCCATCACCCTCGCATGTTGTTTCTTCTACCGGAAAAAGCCCTATTTGATCGTAGGATGGCTGTGGTTCATAGGCACCCTGGTTCCGGTGATCGGCTTGGTCCAGGTCGGCTGGCAAGCCATGGCCGACAGGTATTCCTACATTCCCTACATAGGATTGTTCATTTCCCTTTCCTGGCTTCTCGGAGAATATGTGGAAGGATCGAAACGAAAAAAAACCGCGGCTATCTGCACGGCGGCGGTTCTTTTCGCCATGGCCTGGTTGACCTACGGTCAGATTGGTGTCTGGAAAAACAGCGTATCGTTGTTCTATCATGCTCTCAAGCTTGACACAAACAACCCGGTGGCCCACCAGAATCTGGGCAGTACTCTAGCCGATCAAGGGTTGCTGCAACCGGCCATCAAACATTATAAGATGGCCTTGGAAATCGAGCCTCGCTATTGCCCCGCCATTTTCAACCTCGGTACGGCCTATCAGGACATTGGCGACAAAAAGTCGGCCATGGCGCAATATTTCAAGACCATCGAGGTCTGTTCCGCATACCGCCCCGCCTACGACCCGGCTTTGTACAAGTTGGCCATGCTGTTTATGGATATCGGCCGTTACGACAAAGCGGTCGAATTTCTGAAAAGGACGGTCGAGGCGAACCCTTCCGATTACGCGGCTCACAACAGCCTGGGGGCGGCCTTCTGGGCGACGGGGAAAAAAGATCTGGCCGCTCGTCATTTCGAAAAGGCTTTGCGAATCAACCCTGCGTATTCGGATGCCAGGAAAAACTTGCAGGCCATTTCTTCGCAGCCGTGAAAAGATTGGAAAAAAACTTGAAATTTTATTGTCTAAACAGTATGGATGGTTGTGAACTGTTTCGGACGCGAGCGAACCGAGAGCTTTTCGAACATCATTGCTTGAAGCGGCGGTATCAGGATGTACAAAGGCAAAAAAATCGTTGTGGTCATGCCTGCTTACAATGCGGCCCGGACCCTTATTAAGACCTACAGGGAGGTCATGGAGCAGCAGGTTGTCGATCTTGTGATCGTGGTCGACGACGCCAGCAGCGATGAAACCGTCGAAGTCGCCAGCTCTCTGCCCGATTGTCTGGTTCATGGCCACGAAAAGAACTGCGGTTACGGCGCGAACCAGAAATCGTGCTATCGTCTGGCCCTGGAAGCGGGCGCCGATATCGTCGTCATGGTTCATCCCGATTACCAATACACTCCCATGCTCATTCCGGCGATGGCCTCCTTGATCGGAAACGGGATTTACAAATGCGTCATCGGTTCCAGAATTCTGGGAGGATATGCCTTGAAAGGCGGCATGCCCTGGTGGAAGTATGCTTCCAACCGGTTCTTGACATTCGTCGAAAACCTTCTGCTCGGCGCCAAGCTTTCCGAATACCACACGGGGTACAGGGCATTTTCCAGGGACCTTCTCGAAAGTCTTCCCCTCGATGTCAACTCGGACGATTTTGTATTCGACAACCAGATGCTGGCGCAAATCATTTGGTTCGGAAACGTTGTCGCCGAAATCAGTTGCCCGACGAAATACTTTGCGGAGGCTTCCTCCATTAACTTCACAAGGAGCGTAAAATACGGCATAGGGTGTTTATCGACGGCGGTATTGTACCGTCTTTGCAAGTGGGGGGTCCTTTCGTCGAGCTTTTTTCCCGAATCGGGGAGAACGTCGAATTGAAGAAATTGCGGGAACAAAATATGGATGCGGATTTCTGACATGCACGAGGGCAAGTCCATTTGCGTCGTCATTCCGGCGCACAACGAAGAGACCCAGATTCGAGGGGTCGTGGAGACCATGCCGGACTTCGTCGACCGGATCGTGGTGGTCGACGACGCCAGCCAGGACGATACGAACAAGGTGGTGAGGGGTTGCATGGAAAAAGACGCCAGGGTCGTGCTTCTGGAACACGAGAAAAACCAGGGGTGCGGCGGCGCTTTGGTCACCGGATACAAATGGGCGCGGGACAACGAAATGGACGTCGCCGTGCGCATCGACGGCGACGGCCAGATGAAACCAGAGGACCTGCTTTCCATCGTCGCGCCCGTGGCCGAGGGCAGGGCGGACTATTCCAAGGGAAACCGGCTGTTTTTCGGAGACGCCTGGAATATGATCCCCCACACCCGCTACCTGGGCAATTCATTTCTTTCTCTGTCCACGAAAATATCCTCGGGATACTGGCACGTGGCCGATTCCCAGAGCGGTTTTACCGCGATTGGCCTTATGGCGCTGAAAAGAATAGACCTGGACGGCATATACAAGGAATACGGCGTACCCAACGACATACTGATCAAGTTGAACATGTACGACTTTCGCGTGATCGACGTTCACACCCGGCCGGTATACAACGTGGGCGAAAAGTCGGGCATGAAGCTCGCCAGGGTGATCCCCAGGATCAGCTGGGTGTTGTTCAAGGGGTTCTGGCAGAGACTGTTTTTCAAATACGTGATCAAGGATTTCCACCCGCTGGTTTTTTTCTATCTGTTGTCTTTCGTGCTGCTTCTGGCCACGGTCCCTCTGGCCGTCCGGCTGTTGTGGGTCTGGTACGTCAGGGCGGACATTCCGGACATGAACGCCCTGGCGGTCGTGTTCACGCTGATCAGCGGTCTGCAGACCCTGTTTTTCGGAATGTGGTTCGACATGGATTACAACAGTAGCCTGAATCCGGACAACGACCGATGTAAATCCTGACAATCATTTTTTTTCTCCCAGGACATAGAACAGGTGGCTGATCGGAAGCTTGAACACGCCTTTCCGAAAGGTCATGTCCCATTTTCCCAATTTTTTCATCCATTCGGGGTAGAAGCCTGTTTCGACATAATCCAGAAAAGGGACTTGCCACAGGGGCTTTTCCTTCGGCGGAGCGCTTCCGGTGGCGCCGTATCTGCTATGGAGCCTGATGTCCCTGGGGCCGCTGGGGTCGGGCCAGCCCGGCGAATCGATGGCTCCGTATTCCACGACGTTCAGGCCGGTGTTTTTGAAGAGCTTTCTCGCCGTGGTGATGTGGTTGTATTTCACCTGCCCGTGGGTCCAGGGAAATCCGAACACGAAATGGATCAGGCGGTGCCAGGGATAGCCGGGCTGGAAATTGTTGCACGTGACCAGCAGAACGTACTTTTTCGAAATCCGTTTCATTTCCCGAAGGTATCTCGCCGGGTCGGGCAGTTCGGTCCAGGTAACGAAATTGAAGGCCAGGTCGAACTCGTCGTCTTCGAACCCCGTCCGGCAGACATCGACGTTCTGCCTGGTTTCCACGGCGTCCTCCAGTCCGATTTTTTCCCAGCCGTACATGGTTTCCATTTCCGGATTGACCAGAACGACCTTGCAGCCCGCCTTGGCGAAACCGATGGAATACAGTGATCCGGCCGCCTTGGCCCCGTGGCTGGGCATGTCCACGACCCGTTTCAATCCAAGGCTTTTCGTCAGAATTCCGTGAAGCTGCAAAAGCACGTATCGGTCGTATGTGACGCCGAAAACTTCGATTTCCTTTCTCATGTATGCCTCTTTCCTTGATTGTTATATCCAACCGTGTTTCTTGTACCACAGGACGGTTTCCCGCAATCCCTGCTCCGGATCGACTGCTGGGTCGAAACCGAGTTCCTCCGCGGCCCTTTGCACGGAAAAGACCCGGTCGGCCAGGGTCGATTCGATATTCTTTCTGGAAACCGGCGGCGCCTTGCCCAGAAGGGAGAACGTCTTTTCCACCGCCGAGGCTCCCGCCAGTGCTATCCATTCGGGTACGGGGATCGGGATTTTCCTCACGCCCAGTGCGTCCATGATGGTTTCGCCGATCTTGTCGAAGGGCTCCGACCGTTTGTTCGTGATGTGGTAGATTCTGCCTGGCGCGCCCTTTTCCGCTGCGAGCAGAAGACCTTCGACGGCGTCCTTGACGTGGATCAGAGGCGTCAGTTTCGGCCGGTTTCCGATCTTCGGGTAGATTCCGCGCTTGAACATGCGGGCGATTTTCAGAATGTCTCTCCAGTCGCCCGGTCCGTAGACCATGGAAAACCTCACGATGGCGGCGGGCAGTCCCTGGTTTCGCACCATTTCCAGCACCGCCCTTTCCCCGTCGCGCTTGCTTCGGCCATAAGGGTGATGCGGCTTGCACGGCGTCTCTTCGGTCACGGGGACCTCTTCGCCGATGCCCACCGCCGCCACGCTGCTGGTATGCACCGCTTTTTCCACACCCGACCGCAGGGCTTCCTTCATGACGTTGATCGCGCCCTGGACGTTGATTTTTTGGAACATGGATTCGGTGACGGTGTAATTGCTCATGTGGCCGAGAGTGGCCAGGTGCAGAAGGCGGTCCATGCCGTCGGCGACGCCTTCCAGGCTCGCCGGGTTCGTGACGTCGCCCTCCGCGATCTCGATATTCGGGGAGGCCGGCAACTTGCCTTCGCTTCCCGCACGGACCAGGCATCTGCAAAAATTGCCTTGGGAAACCAGTCTTTCGACCAGATGAGGACCGATGAATCCGGTCGCGCCCGTTATCAGATATTTCAAGTCGACTCCTTTCCGAACCGCCGCGAACCCTGCGTCACGGGGCGACGATGTTTTTCAGGACCCTCAAAAGGGAAGGGCCGTGGAGCAAAATATTGGAATACATCTGGTTCGCCAGGGGGCAGTGGCAGTTGCCCGCCTTGATGTAGGCGCGAATCTCCTTTGCCCTGGGGCTTCTCCAGAGTTTTTGAAAATCGTAGTCGAAATCGCGCAGGCTGCCCATGGGCATGTCGTATCCCAGGGTGCAGCACGCCCAGATGTCCCCGTACGGCGTCATGTGGGCGTTGGATATTCCCGCGTAGCACGGGATGACCTGCCTCTTTTGCGCCAGGGTCCGGGCCGCCAGCTGGTAGTATTCCAGGCGGAACGCGTTGGTGATTCCCAAAAAAACGTTCTTGCTTTTCATGTTCTTTTTGATCAGACCGATGAAATAATCCACCGCCTTTTTGTAATCCTCCGGCCCCGGGGTGATGGGATCTTCGATGTTGAGCATTTCGGAGCGCTGTTCGGCGATCTCGTTGCGGTAGCTGTCCGGACCCAGGCGGGTGATGAAGGCGGCGATTTCCTCCACGTCGTCGATGTTCCAGCGGGAAATGACCGTGCCCAGTTCCGCGCTCAGGTTCGGGTATTCCGGCCGGATCGACTTGAGCCACTCGAACACGGAAATCACCTTTTCGAAGTTGCCGGGGACCCCCCTGATCGTGTCGTGGCGCTTGTCGATATGGTCCAGGCTGGGCTTGATCGTTAGCTTGGTCGACGGGTACTTGCTTTTCAGCAGCCCGACGATCTTTCTGGTCTTGTGTCGTATCTGCTTTTCGGCGATGGCGTTGGTCGGGATGTGGATGATGCCCGGAGACAGATATTTGCAGGCCGCTTCGATGATTTCGACGAAATCCGGCCTCAAAAAGGGTTCTCCACCGCTGACGTTGAAAATGTAGATATGGCCCATGGAGGAAAAGATCTTTTCGATTTCCGCCAGGGTGAGTTCCTCGTCTCTTTTGGCCGGATCGTCTTTATAGATTTGCCAGATGTTGCAAGTCTTGCAGCGGGACTGGCAGATGTTGGTAACCGAAAAGGTCAGGTTGATGGGGTTTTTGACATCGAGCAGGTTCGCCCTGGCAAGACGGTAGTGCACGATTTCCGGAAAGATTTCCTTAAAATACATGTCGGTCCTCGGTTTTTTCAAAGGCGGCTTTCGTGGTGTCCGCGAGCAGACGTTCGTATATGGTCGCGGTTTTTTTCGCGATTTGGCTCCAGTCGAGTTCCCGGGATACACGGTCCATTTTGCGGCGGAAACTTTCCCGCAGGTCGGAATCTTGGAGGCACGATACGGCGGCCCTCGCCAGCGCGGACGGATTTTCCGGGGGAACGACGAACCTTTGTTCCGGCACCAGTTCCGGGAGTCCGCCGGTGTCGGAAACGATCATGGGCTTTCGAAAGGAGACCGCCGTCGCCCCGGCCCCGCTCTGGCTGTCGAAATGGGTGTAGGGAAACAGGCAGAGGTCGGAAACCTCGAAGAACTTGTGGACGTCTTCCGACGGTATGTAATCGAGACGGGTGGATACCTGCTTTTTTATACCCAGGGATTCGATCAGTCTATTGAAAGGCGCCCAGTCGATCCAAAGCCTTCCCGCCACCAGCAGCCGGGCTTCCGGAACTTTGGAGAGGATCTCCGGCATGGCTTTCAATGCGAACTCCACGCCCTTGTACGGCCTTACGCTCCCGAACAAAAGCATGATCTTGTCGTCCGGCGAAAAGCCCATCTTCTTTCTCAGAAAGGTCGCATCGACATTCTGCCTTCTGTGGAAATCCAGGCTTCCGTGGGCGATGACCGAAACTTTGTTCCCCGCAATGCCGTAGTGCTCCAGCATTTGTTTGCGGCCCTGTTTCGAATGTACGATGAAATGGTCGCAGAAACGGAACAGCAGGGAGGACAACTGGACGAAGGCTGCCGACTTTTCATGGGGAAGAACATTGTGGACCGTGATCGCGACGGGCTTGCCTCTGAGCTTGAACCCGGCGCAGATCGTGAAAAAGACGGGGAAAAGCGGCAGGCTCCACCATTGGACGTGAAGCAGGTCGGCCTGGGTGAAAAGCCCGTCGGAAACCCAGGAAAGAGGGTTGTACCAAGTCAGGCGCCTGCCCACCGAAAGGCCGTTTTTTTCGAGTTCCGGATACGTTCGGTCTTCCAGCATTCCGCCGCCCGGATACAGAAACGACGGATATATGCTTTTGAAGGAAAGGAAATTCACGTCGCAAATATCCGACAAGGCGTTTGCAAACTCGAAACAGTAGCTGCTCAAGGCCTTGATCGGGGGCAGGGTCCCCAGCACGGCCACTTTGTTTTTTCTTTTTTCTTTTGCCATACACCATACACCATACACCAGGCTTTTGAAATCCCACCGTTCGAACCGGTCTTTTGTAGCACGTCTTTCCCGTCATTTCAAATTTTCATTCCGGTTATCACGATTCCCTGCGGAAAGCAATTCCAAGGTTCGACGGAGCGCCCGTGCCCCGGCGAAACAAATTCGTCCTCGTTGCAACCGCCAGTACGACGATAGTTGCGAGATAGGGCAGCATTTTGAGAACGTACGCGGGAATCAGATCCTGGCCCGTCAATTGGAAATGAAACTGCAAGGCTGTCAGAACACCGAAAAGAAGCGCCCCGGCGACAGCCCGCCAAGGGTCCCAGACGGAAAAGACGACCATGGCGATGGCAATCCATCCTTGGCCCGCAGTCATGGATTCTTTCCAGCCTGGGGTGTAGGAAAGGGACAATGACGCTCCGGCGAGCCCTGCCGCCAAGCCCCCTGAAAAGGTGCAGAGGTATCTGGCGGCCGCAACGTTCACTCCGGCCGAATCGGCTGCCGCAGCGTCTTCTCCCGTGGCGCGTACGGCGAGACCGGCCTTGGTCCTGTTCAGCAGGAACCAGATGGCCGGGGCCGCCAGAAAGGCCATGTAGGCGAATACGGACTGTTTGAAAAAAATGTCGCCGAGGAACGGGACGTCTCCAAGCACGGGCAATTCCCAGGCGCGAATTCGGACTCCGACCTTTCCAATCAAGGGCCTTCCGAGAAAATTGCACAGGCCCGTTCCCAGGATGGTCAGGGCAAGCCCCGAAAGCACTTGGTCTGCTTTCAATCCGATGGAAAAAAAAGCGTGTATCAAAGAAAGAAGTCCGCCTGCCAGGCAGCCGGCAGCTGTCGCCAGCAATGCGTTTTGGGTCGCAAATCCCGTGTAGAAGCCTGCCAGCGCGCCGGCGAGCATCATGGCTTCCACTCCCAGGTTCAAAATTCCCGCCCGCTCCGCCACAAGCTCCCCCAAGGTCGCCAGCAGCACTGCCGTGGAGGCTTTCACCGCGATCTGCGATATGAAGACCAAGTCCGCCGCGTTCACTGTTTTTCGCCCTTTATAAAGCGAATAGAGGGCAGGAATTTTGCCAAGGCATCGCTTGCCAGAAGCCCGAACAGAAGGGTGCCCTCCAAGACCATGCCGATGGCCGACGGCAGCCCCAGGCTTGTTTGCAGGCGGTCGGCCCCGACCATGACGGCCCCCAGGAACAGCGCCGCCACGGGCACGGCGAGAGGGTTTTTCCTCGCTGCGAATGCCACGATGATTCCGTCGTAGCCGTATCCGGCGGCCAGTCCGGTTTGAAGCCTGTGGTGGATGCCGCACACTTCGGCCATGCCCCCCAGCCCTGCCACCGCCCCGCTGATCGCCATCAACAGGACCGTTTGGCGGGAAATGTCGTATCCCGCGTATCGGGCCGCATCCGGGCCCTGCCCGCAAACTCGGATTCGGAACCCCCATTTCGTGCGAACGACAGCGAAAAACAATACGGCCGCCAGGGCCAGGGCGATAAACAGGCCGCCGTGCAGCCGGGTGCCGGAAAAGCGCGCGAGACGGCAGGATTCGCCGATCATGGCGGTCCCTGGAAAACCGTACCCCGCCGGGTCCCTCCAGGGACCATAATAAAGGTGTTCCATGAAAATAATGGCCACGTAGTTCAAAAGGAGCGTGGTCAGAATTTCGCTCACCTGGAGTTTGGCCTTCAACACGCCCGGCACGGCGGCCCACAAGGCGCCGCCGAAAGCCGCGGACACGACGGCCAGCGGCAACACAGACCATTGCGGCAAATGTTGGGGGCCGAAAAGAGCGACCCCGGCGGCGAAAATGCCGCCCATCACCAGTTGGCCTTCGCACCCGATGTTCCACAGAACCATGGTCGCCGCCAAGGATACCGCCAAGCCGGTAAATATTAAAGGCATGGCCTTCACGACGGTTTCCGAAAAGGCGTAGGCGGACCCGAAAGCACCGTCGATCATGGCGAGATAGGCGCGAATCGGATCCACCCCGCAGAGCAAAAAAACGATTCCGCCGACAAGCATGGCGGACAGAAGCGCCAGAGGTATGGACGCGAACCTTCCGCAAACCGAAGCGAAGGGCGGCTTTTTCTGCAGGACAACGCTCATGTCCGGTTTTCCACGCCGGCCATCAGCAGCCCGATTCGCCCGACCGCCTCGGTATCGGTAGAATCGAACACCTCTATGAAGCGCCCTCTGTACATTACCGCGATTCTGTCCGCCAAAGAGAGCGTTTCCTTGAGATCTCCGGAAAACAGCAGCACTGCGGAATGTCTGCGCTGCCGGAGGATGGCATGCCAGATCTCTTCGGTGGAACGGATGTCCAGTCCTTGTGTGGGCTGTTCCGCGATGAAAAGCGACGGCTTTCTGGAAAGCTCCCTGGCCAGGATGAGCCGTTGCAGATTGCCTCCGGAGAGTTGTGCGGCAGGCTGGCGGACATCGTCCGCCGCGATCCCGTATTCCTCGACCGCGCGCCTCGTCCTTTCCATCGCCTTGCTTGGGGAGACCAAGGCGCCCGGATGGATCTCCGAAAGAGTGGTGAGGGAAAAATTTTCGACAAGGTTCATGCCGGGCACGCTGCCGATGCGGTGGCGGTCCTCGGGCACGTAGGCGACCTTTTTTCGGATATCCGGGTCTCGGTTGGACCATTGCCTCGCATCCCGGTCTTTTCCCTCGAAGCGGATCGTGCCGCTGTCGATGCCCGCGATGCCCGCCAGGGCCGACGCCAGCTCCGTCTGGCCGTTTCCCGCCACGCCCGCGACCGCGAAAATCTCGCCTTTTTTCAGTTCGAAAGTAACGTCGCGAAATACGGGGCGGCCGTGCCAGCCCCTTTTTCCAAGGTTGCGGACCGCAAGGATGGCATCGGAAGCCGGGACCGGATCTTTGTCGATCTCCAGCACCACCTCCCTTCCGACCATCAGGCGCGCGATCTCCCGCTTTGTCCTGATTTCGCCCGGCTTGAAAGCGGCACGAAGTCTTCCTTTTCTCAGAATGGAAATTTCGTCCGCCACCGCAAGGACTTCGTCGAGCTTGTGGGTGATGAATACCACCGCGCGCGCTTGCCTTTTCAGCTCGCGGAGAATGCCGAAAAAACCGTCGATTTCGTTCGGGGTCAGTATCGCGGTGGGTTCGTCGAATACGAGCACCTTGGCCTCGCGCACGAGAAGCTTTGCGATTTCGACCCGCTGGCGTTCCCCCATGGACAGGTCTCGCACACGCTTTTTCAAATCGACCGAAAGCCCGTAGGTCTCGCGCAGCTTCGCGATTTTGCGCGCAAGGGCGTGTCTGTCGGGCTTTCGGTCGGCCAGCATGATGTTTTCCAGGACGGTGAGCGGCTCGACCAGCATGAATCGCTGGTGGACAATGCCGACGCCTGCGGCGAGAGCGTCGGCGGGACGACGGAATCGCATCTCTCGTCCGTCTATGAATATTTTTCCCCGGTCGGGCCGATAGCGTCCGGACAGCACGCTCATCAGCGTGCTTTTGCCTGCGCCGTTTTCTCCCAGAAGGGCGTGGATGCTTCCATGCCTCACGGCCAAGTCGATGCCGTCGTTCGCCAGGACCTCGCCGAACCTTTTGGAGATTGCCTCGAGTCTTACAGCCGGGGGCCGTCCCTCGATCATCTCGAACCTCGAATCATTTCGGATCCAAAGGGATCGGGTCGGGCAATCGGGCCAGATGATACACAGTGCCTGGCAGAAGCGGCTGCCTGCGGCCTTCCAAGGCCGCGCAGAAGATGCCGACGACCGGGGGCGTCGGGGTCCGGTTTTTTGCCGCGGCCTCTTCCAGAAGGTCCGCCAGCGCAAGCTGGGTTCCGCCTGTGCTGACCACGTCGTCGATCACCACCACCCCCCTTGTCGCCGTCTTCAACAGGTTCAGGTCCCGTTCGTACATGGCGAGAAATTTGCCGCCGCTGGTGATGGAATCGGCGCCCACCTGGATGGTCGGCCGCCTGCTCGCCTCCATGTGCGGCTTTAGACGGTTGTAGGCCACTGCGATGGTTTCCGCGCCCAGTTCCCGAGCCGCCACCTGCGCAAGCTGCAAGGCCTTTTCCACAACCGTGACGATCACCACGCCGTCCAGGTCGGATACTACTTCGCGAATTCGCCTGGCCAGCAGGACGCCCAGGTCGTAATTGAGGCGAACCATGCCGATCAGGTTCAACGAAGCGATCTCCAAGTCCCCGGCGTCGCTGGAAATGACAACCTTGGGCAATTGCACGGAATAGGGCAGTCCCGGAAAATGCAGCGTGTATTTCTCGCCCGTTTCCAATTCTTTTCGGACCCTCATGGTTTCTTCCTCTTTAATCGGGGATTTTTCCACCCACGCCTCGAACGAGCCATCGCATGGTCAGCAAGTCCTTGTCGCCTGCTTTTTTGCCTGCCTCGACCATGATCTTGCCGTCCTGGTCGTAGAGCGGACCCGAAAAAATCTCGTCGATGCCCTCCGCGAGACGCTTTTTTTCGGCCTCCACCTTTTTGCGCACTTCGACAGGCACGCTTTGGTGCCAGGCGCTCAAGACAATTCCGTCGTCTTCGAATCCGCCCCAGTACTCGTCGGATTTCCATGTTCCGTTCAGGACTTGCTCCACCGCATTGGCGTAGAAAACGCCCCAGTTCCAGATCGTGGAAACCAGCGCGCAGTCGGCGCCGTATCGAGTCGCGTCCTCGCCGTAGCCCACGGCGGGAACGCCTGCGGCGCAGGCTGCACTGGCGCTGTCCGGCGTGTCGGCCATCTGGCGTATCAGATCGTGGCCCCGGGCGGCGAGCGTTTCCGCCAGGGTGGTCTCGTTTACGGCGTCGCGCCAGGATTTCAGCCACACCACGGTGTTGACCTTTTCGGGATTATGGTCGATCCCGGCTTCCTTCAATCCTTTCAGGAGGCCGATGGTGAACGCGTTGATTCCCCGCACCGGCTCGGGGATCGGCTGCGTGGCCACCGTGCCGACGTTCTTGAACCCCATCAGCCCCGCCATATACCCCGCCAGGTATTCGCCCTGGTACATGCGCATAAAATAGGAGCCCATGTTGGCCGAAGTCTTGTAGCCGGAACAATGTTCGAATCTGATGTCCGGAAAGTCCGCCGCCACTGCGAGCAACGGGTCCATATGCTCGAAGGTCGTGCCGAAGACAATGTCGAAGCCTTCCTTGGCGTAGTTGCGAAACACCCGCTCGGCGTCCGCCGCCCGCACCTTTTCGGTATACTTGATCTCCACCCGGTCCCCGTACAATTTTTCAAGGTGCTGGATGCCCCGGTAGTGCGACGTGGTCCAGCCCTGGTCGTCGGTGGTCCACAACAAGGCGAAAGCCGCCTTGATCTTCTTTTCTCCCGCCGAAACCGGCCCTGCGGAAAACAGGGTCAGAAACAAGGCGGCCACGGCGAAACACATGATCGTTACGGTGATTGTTCTTTCGATTTTCATGGCAAATCTCCTTGGTCATGGCTGGTAAATACGGATGTTTGTTCGCGCAGCCGAACCCTCGGCGCCCGAATATTCTAATTAGACCAGGCCGCCGCGCGGTGTCAAGGCCGAAAAAAATTCCTTACGTTTTGACATTTTAGGCATTTCGGTGTATTGGGGACGCTTGGAAGAGGGTCGTTCCTTGGTTCTTGCCGCAGACAACCGGGCATAAACGCCGAAAGTTCGATGGAAAGTTCGAGGGAACGAATCGATTGAAAATTTGTTAATCATTGACGAATAGCGGCATGGCGGGTTATATTCATTCGAATATGATCATGGACGAATCAGGAGGGATCATAATGAGATGGGGACAATCGTTAAGAAAGATCGATTTATGTCGATGGATATAATGACGGGAAAATGCGAAGTTTGGCACGGTATATTGGAGGGGGAACCGGCTTTTGGCCGGGGGGCGTCTATCGACGCTTTCGGGAAATGGTACGCCTGGCAGGACTCGAACCTGCGACCTACGGATTAGAAGTCCGTTGCTCTATCCAGCTGAGCTACAGGCGCACGATCTCAAAAACAACAAGACCTGATATCATGTACGAAAAGGATTGTCAAAATATTTCGAAAATTTTTTGTTTCGCCTCTTTTTTTGACACCCGGCAATCGATGACAATTATGACCAAGGTATGCAAAAGGATATGAAAAGCAAAGGTAAAAATAAAAAAACAGATAAATATTTCAACTACGAGCCGTCCTCCGAAAAAGGCAAGGGTTCCGGAAAGGGCGGCGGGAAATCGCAGAAGGCCGTCGTCAAGTACGACCCTTTGCAGCGCTATTTGATGGAAATCAGCAAGTACCGCCTGCTTACGCGCGACGAGGAAAAGACGCTTGCAAAAAGAGTGCAGGAGGGCGGAGACGAGGAAGCGGCCTATGTGCTTGTCACCTCCAATCTGAGGCTGGTCGTCAAAATCGCTCTGGAATTCCAGAGGGTCTGGATGCAAAACCTTCTGGATCTGATACAGGAGGGAAACATCGGGCTCATGCAGGCGGTCACCAAGTTCGATCCCTACAAGAACGTCAAGTTCTCCTATTATGCGAGCTTCTGGATAAAGGCCTACATTCTGAAATTCATCATGGACAACTGGCGGCTGGTCAAGATCGGCACCACACAGGGACAAAGAAAGCTTTTTTTCAAGCTTAAAAAGGAAAAACAGAAACTCATCGACCAGGGGTTCGATCCCAAGCCGAAGCTGTTGTCCCAGCGCCTGGGAGTTTCCGAAAAGGAGATCGTGGACATGGACCAGCGGCTGGACGGTTGGGATGTCTCCCTGGACGCTCCTTTGAAGGAGGATTCCGACACGGAAAGAATCGAGTTTCTGAGCACGGAAACCGAATCCACCGAGGACCGCGTGGCCAAAAAGGAGATGGAGACCCTTCTGCACAACAAGATAGCCGAGTTCAGGAAGAAACTCAACAAGAGGGAACTGGAGATTTTCGAGCAGCGGATTTTCTCGGACACACCTGTCACTTTGCAGGAGATCGGCGACAGGTATGACATTTCCAGGGAACGGGTCCGCCAAGTCGAAAAGGCGATAATCAAGAAAATGAGGGAATTTTTCAAAAAGGAAATACCTGATTTCGAATCCTATACCGAAGGTGCCGAAACGGATTAGAATCGGAGCGCGGAATTCGTACCGCAGAGAGAACATACGAGATATGAAAGCAAAGAAAACCATCGAATATATTTTCATCGCCGCAGTCGGCCTCTTTTTCGCCCTGGCCGGGTGCGCTTCCACCAAAAAAGCCGCGAACGACGCGCAGGGTCAAAAGCAGGTAGAGAAGCCTGCGGTAGTGAAGCGGTCGCTGGGGCCGGAACAGGAGCCCAACCGCTATTTCTACTACACCGAGGCGCAACTCGCCGCATCCAAGGGCGACGCCCCCGCTGCGGCGGGCTTCATGGAAAAGGCCATCGAACAAGACCCGGAATCGATCTTTCTTAAAAAGGAGCTTCTTAATATCTATCTGAGGGAGAAAGACAACGAAAAGGCGTTCGAGTTGGCCGGGCAAATCTTGGAAAAAACACCCGACGACCAGAGGTTGTTGACCCTGTACGGCCGCCTCGGCCAATCGCTCGACAAGACCGACGAGGCGGTCTCGGCCTTCAGGAAAATACTGGAACAGGACCCCGACCAGCAAAACACCTACCTTCTTTTGGGCAACCTGTACCTGAAAAAGGAGATGCCCGACAGCGCTATAAAGGTGCTGGAGGAATTGCTGGAGAGGAAACCCGATTCCTACGCCGGACACTTCTATCTCGGCAAGGCCTACCTGGAAAAGAAAGATTACCAGGCTGCGGAAAGATCGTTCAAGAAGACCCTTGAACTGGAACCGGGACTCGAGGAGCCCAGGTTCGCCCTGGTGGAACTATACGAAAGCCAGGGGCAAACCCGCAAAATCGAGCGGCTTTACAACGAAATCCTCTCCGGAGATCCCGAAAACATTCGGGCCGCTCTCGAGCTGGGGCTCCTCTACCACGAGTCTGGCAAGGAGAAAGAAGCGGCTGCCATTTTCGCCGATCTGGGGAAAAGAAGCAACTCCGACATCGAAGTGCTTCGAACCGTCGTTTCCGTCTACCTGGACGAAGGTCTCTACGAAAAAGCCGCCGTCGCTTTGCAGGGCATGCTTGCCGGCGCCCCGGACAACTCGGAGCTGAACTATTTGACGGGTGTCGCTTTCGATGAAAAGGACGACGACGAAGCCGCTATGGAATATCTGAAAAAGGTCGCTCCGGATTCGCGATTCTATAAGAACGCCGCTGTGCACATCTCTTTTCTGCACCAGGAAAAAGGCGACACGCAGTTCGCCATCGATTACCTCAAGGCCGTTCGAAAACAGCTTCCAGACGATCCCGAAATATACAACTATCTGGCGATCCTTTACGAGGACGACGAACAATATGACAAGGCGAAAGAGACAATTCTGGAAGGGCTCGCGCTCGACGAAGAGGATACCAGGCTGCTCTTTCGACTTGGGGTCGTCTACGACAAAATGGACGACAAGGACAAATGCATCGAAACCATGCAAAAGGTCGTCGAACTGGACCCCGAAGACGCCAACGCTCTCAACTATCTGGGTTACACCTACGCGGACTTGGGCGTCAAGCTGGACGAGGCCGAGTCGCTCATCGAGAAAGCCATGAAGCTGAAGCCCGACGACGGCTATGTCACCGACAGCCTTGGATGGGTCTATTACCAGCAAGGTCGATACGAAGAGGCCGTCGATGCGCTCGAAAAGGCCGTGGCGCTCGTCTCCGACGATTCCATTATTCTGGAGCATATGGGCGACGCCTATTTAAAGGTCGGGCGCAAGAAGGATGCCCTGGAGTACTATCGAAAATCGCTGGCGCAAAAGAAAAAGAACCTTGAGGAAGAAGGCCCCAAAGATGCCGATGGAGAAAAATCGGCGGCGGACAAGAAGGCCGAGGAAGAAATGGCCAAGCTGATCGAAAAAATCGAGGCGCTCGAATCTGAACTGGAGAAGGAAACATCGGCAAAATGAGTTCCCTGCGATTCGCATCCCTGCTTTGTCTCTTTTTACTGGTCAACGCGGGATGCGCAAGGATGATCGGCGCACATCACCATGTTCCCTACGACGAGCAATCCCGTGAAAGCGCCCGACACCTGTTGGATTCGATCCTTGCCGCCAACCCTGCGCCGAAGACCTTCAAAGGCATCGGAAACGCCAGGTTGGTCGCAAACGACGTCGTGCAAAGCGTCCGGCTGGCCTGGGCCGCATCGTCGCCCGACAAGGTTCGCATGGAACTCCTGACTCCATACGGGCAACCGGCCGTCAGCTTCTCCACCGACGGGCAAAACGCATATGCCATTGTCCATCGAGATAAAAAATTCTACACATCGAAGGCCCTGCAGTCCAGCCTCGAGCGCATCCTCGGGATCTCCATGGAACCAGCCCATCTCGTTTCCATCATGGCGGGACAAGCGCCTGTCCTCGATTATTCGTTCATTTCCATGGCCGAGCCGGAAACCGGCGTCGGCCCGGTGATCCTGCTCCAGGAAAAATGGTGGGGCGACTATGAAAAAATCCATATGGCCCCCGATTCCGAAAAAATTCGCTCGGCGGAAATTTTCGACAGCGCCGGCAAACTCAAATACAGGGTCGTGTTCGGTCCCTCCAAGAAAGCCGGAAAATACAACGCGCCTTCCCGATTGACCGTTTCAAATGCCAAAGGCGAACAGGCGAGCCTTGACGTTAGCCGTTTCTGGGCCGATATACCCATTCCCGCCTCCACCTTCGTTCTTAAATCTCCGGGAGGATAGCCGATATGGACCCAAGGTCCGAAATCCCAAGGAAGGAAATGATCGGCTTCGCTGCGGACAGTTCCTTGGGAAAGCTCGCCAAGTGGCTTAGAATCCTCGGCTTCGACGCCTTGTACGTCGCCGGCAGACCGGGAAAGTCCCTTTTTTCATTCGCAAAGGAAAAACGGGTGCTGCTGACGCGTTCCACGGCGTTGCTGAATGAAAACCCAGGCTTCGACCTTATATTCATTCGTCCGGACAATCCCAAGGAACAAGTACGGCAGGTCGTCCGGGAAACGCACATATCCTTTTCGGATATCAGGCCCTTTTCCAGGTGCATACGCTGCAATTTGCCGCTTGCGGAAATGGCTCGGCAGGATGCTCGGGGACAGGTCCCGGAATATGTCTATGAGACCGCGACGTACTTTCGCCGATGCCCGGGCTGCCGACGCGTCTATTGGCCGGGCACCCATTCGGAAAGGGCGGCGGGACGCATCCGGGAGCTTTTCCACCGTTCGGCGGGCGGCGAGCAGTGACGAAAAGGGTGAGAGAACGCAAGAATGGCGAGAAAGCTCAGCGGTCGCCCTTTTGGTCCCCGGTCGAATTTCAGGGGCTTGATAATCGGAAAAAAAACATTAAATGAGAATATGTTCGTAACACAATTCCAATAAGGAGAAGTTTCAATATGTCGGAAAATGCCGAAAACAAAGAAAATGCGGAATCATGTTCTTCGGGCTCGTGCCCTTCGGGGGGAGGGTCCATGGCCCAGAAACTCCAGGATCAGATGATCGAAAACTCCCTTTCCAAGATCAAGCGCAAGCTGCTGGTCATGAGCGGGAAGGGCGGCGTTGGAAAGAGCAGCATCGCCGCCAACATTGCCGTGGGTCTTTCCAAAAGCGGCCGCAAAGTGGGGTTGATGGATGTCGATCTCCACGGGCCCAGCATTGCCAACATCATGGGGGTGAAGTCCCAGATGCAAATAACGGAAGACCGTTTCGCCATACCGGTTTCGGCCAACGGTTTGAAGGTTGTGTCGATGCAGTCGCTTTTAGGCGAGCAGGAGCGGGACAAGGCGGTCATTTGGCGCGGTCCGGCCAAGACCGGTGTGATTCGCCAGTTCATTGCGGACGTGCAATGGGGCGAGCTGGACTATCTGGTTATCGATTCTCCGCCGGGCACCGGAGACGAGCCGTTGAGCGTGGCGCAGAGCGTGCCCGGCGCGCAGGCCATCATCGTGACGACGCCGCAGGAAGTGGCATTGTCGGATGTGAGAAAATCGATCAATTTCTGCAAAGTCGTCAATATGAAAATATTCGGCCTTGTGGAGAACATGGGGCCGTTCACGTGTCCTTGTTGCGGAAAGACCATCGAATTGTTCAGAAGCGGCGGCGGGGAGAGGACCGCCAAGCAGATGGGCATCCCGTTTCTGGGTTCGATTCCGTTCGACGCGGCGGTGGTGAAGGCTTGCGATATCGGCATGCCCATATTGGGTACGAGCGCCGGAAGCGATTTCTCCAAGGCATTGAAAGAGGTGGTCGGGGCCATTGAAAAGCGATTGCCGGTTTAGAAACGACGGGCGGGCCGAGGGGGCCCGCCCTTTTTCCCGCAGCGAGAAAAAGCCCGCCATCGCATTGGAAGCGCGCCTGAGAGATTGCGGAAACGTAAGGACTCTGGGCGTGCGTCCCAACTTTTCCGATTA
Source organism: Desulfobacterales bacterium (assembly GCA_963674505.2). GTDB lineage: Bacteria > Desulfobacterota > Desulfobacteria > Desulfobacterales > SKZT01. The sequence goes on along the minus strand of CAXXIG010000001.1, from coordinate 402,003 downwards.
TTCGCCGGAAGAAGTCCGGCTCATCATGGAAGCCGACAAAATCTATTATCCGTCCACGTTCTACGCCGACATGCTGGAGGCCATGGGCAGGCGGATATTTCCCAGCAGTTCCAACTACAGGTTCGCCCAGGACAAGATCAAGCAGACAGCCGTTTTTCAAATGCTGGGCATTTCCCATCCGCGGACCCGCGTGTTCTACGGAAAGAGACAGAAACAAAAGATCCTCGACTGGTTTTCGTACCCGTTCGTGGCGAAGGTCGCCAGGGGGTCCGCCATGGGGCGGGGGGTCTTTCTGGTGAGAAGCGACGAAGATCTCGAATCGTACCTTTCTCTCGGCGGTCCCGCCTATATCCAGCAATATCTGCCCATCGACCGCGACATGAGAATCGTGGTGATCGGGGACAGGGTCGCGCATGCGTACTGGAGAATAGCCGCGACGGGGCAATTCAAGAGCAACGTGGCCGCCGGTGCGCGGGTGAGTTTCCGGCAGATACCCGAAGGCGCGCTGGAGTTCGCCTTGGGAGTGGCGAGAGCATGCGGATGGAACGACGTGGGGATGGACGTCTGTCTCTGCGACGGGCGATTCTATGTTATCGAAGGCAACATGAAATACGGCAGGGAGGGGTTCCGACAGGCGGGAATCGATTTTTCCAGGATGATGGAGGCTATGATCGAAAATGGGGATATTTGACGTCATGGGGCCTGGGATTGCCTTCGACGCCGAGCTGGCGGGCATACGAAGCATGCTCGACGAGCGCGAAAGGCAGGTCTTGTCGCCTGGGGCCGCCTTCAGCTCGGATAGTGTCCGGAGACGGGAGGAGGAGCGGCTGGCGAAGGGATATCGGCAGAACTTCTCTCTGGATGTGGATCGGATTCTCCATTCTCTGGCCTATACGAGGTATTTCGACAAGACCCAGGTCTTCTATTTGATCCACAACGACCATATCACGCACAGGATGCTTCATGTCCAGCTGGTTTCCAAGATCGCCAGGACCATCGGGAGGTTTCTGGGACTCAACGAGGACCTGATCGAGGCCGTGGCCCTGGGACACGACATCGGCCATACGCCCTTCGGCCACGACGGGGAGCGGATTCTGTCGGAATTGTGCGTGGAGCATGGAATCGGTCATTTTCTCCACAACGTGCAGAGCGTGCAGTTTCTGGAGAAAGTCGAGCGCAAGGGCAGGGGGTGGAACCTGAGTCTCCAGACCCTGGACGGCATCTTGTGCCACGACGGGGAGATTCACCAGCGCAGGCTCGAGCCCGCCTTGGGCAAGACCTTCGAAGACCTGGACTCCGAAATAGAATGGAAGAAGAAGGACCCCGACCGTGACTCGTCGCCCATGACGCTGGAGGGGTGCGTGGTCCGAATGGCAGACACCATCAGCTACATCGGGCGCGACATCGAGGATGCAATCCGCCTGAACATGATTCGACGGTCCGATCTTCCGCCGTCCTGCGTCCGATTGTTCGGAGACACCAACGGTTCCATCGTATACCGGCTTGTGACCGACGTCATCAAGAGCAGTTTTCGCAGACCCTGCATCTCTTTCAGCGAGGAGGTCTCCGAAGGCTTGAAGCGGCTGAAGGAGTTCAACCTGGAGCGAATTTACTTGCACCCCAAGGTCAAGACGTATTACCGTTCGATCCGCACCCTTTTTCCTATGCTGTTCGACAAGTTTCTGGAGGACTTGGAGACGGACAACCGGGGGTCGAAAATATTTACCCATTTTCTGAAGGACATGGCGCCGGGGTATACCGAAAAGCACCGGCGCGAGGAGATTGTCAGGGACTTCATCGCCGGGATGACCGACCGCTACTTTCTGAGCAATTGTCCCGAGCATTTGAGACCCGCGCCTTTGAACATGTGAAGGGGCATGAAAAAATACAAGCAAAGAACATACCGCGACCTGGTGAAAAACAGGCGAATGGCGTTTTTCCGGGTGGCGGTCAAGGAGACGGACCTGGCGGTTTGCGCGGACAGGGACTTGGGCGAGATCGCCCGTGAATCGGTCCTGCGACATCGGGGATATTTGGAGGCCTATATCGAAAGGCGGCCGGATTTTGCGACCACGCTGTCGCCCTGGTCGTCGGAAGAACCTGCGGCGTCCATCGTCCGGGACATGGTCGCCGCAGGGCGCGCCGCAGGGGTTGGTCCAATGGCGGCGGTGGCGGGGGCGGTGGCGGAGCATGTCGGCAAGGATCTCTTGGAGCATTCATCCCAGGTGGTGGTGGAAAACGGCGGCGATGTTTTCCTGAAAACCGACCGGTCTTCCACAGTGGCGATCTTCGCCGGACGTTCCCCCTTGAGCCTCGAGCTGGGCTTGAGGGTGGAATGCGGACAATCGCCAATGGCCGTATGCACGTCGTCGGGGACTGTCGGGCATTCCAAAAGTCTGGGCAAGGCCGACGCGGTGGTCGTGGTTTCCCGGTCCTGCGCCTTGGCCGACGCCGCCGCGACCGCCATTGGCAATCTCGTGTCGAGTCCCGACGATATTCCAAAAGGGGTCGAGGCGGCAAAGAGGATCGAGGGCGTTCTGGGAATCGTGGCGATTGTCGGCGACAGAATCGGCGCCTGGGGAGAGGTCGAATTGACGAGTCTCCGAGAAAAGGGTTGAGTTTTAAAGGCAAAAAGGATATTCAATTGCATTCGACGCGTCCCCGGCGAAGAACGTGGGTACCGACCGGAACGCGATGAATCAAACGAAATGCAAACCTTTACAGACAAGCCTTTTCAGGGGGGTTGATGAATAAAACCAAAAATGGAAAAATCGTTTTTTCTCTGGTTTTTGTGATTTTGCTGGCCTTGCTGTATTATCAAAACAGGGAATTCTTCGATTACCACGGCAAGCTGCGTTTGAACCTTTTGTTCCACGAGTTCAACGTTTCTCCGCTGCCGGTAGGCTTTTATTGCCTGATATGCTTGCTTTTCGGCTTTTTAGCCGCCTATTTTGCCGGATTGATTCGCAAGTTCAAGGACAACAAGAGAATTCAAATTCTGGAGAACGATTTGAGAGAATGCACGAAAAGGCTTTGCGGCGAACCGGAGGGGGCCACCGGCGAGGAGGAACCTGTGCTTTGCTGGGAGGAAAACGAATCCGGCGCGCAATGCCAGGCCCCGCAATGCGGAGAGAAAGACTCTTCAAAGGATGCTTCCGACCCGACGAACGCCCAAGTCGATGAAAAAACGTCGAATAACGAGCCCGACTCCGAAAAGAACCCCCTGAAACAGACCTGAAACAGCAGCCTGGATCCCGATTTATGCCTCCAAGCAAGAAAACCCCAATGCTCGAGCAATATTTGTCCATCAAGGACGAATACCCGGACGCGATCCTGTTCTACCGGATGGGGGATTTCTATGAAATGTTCTACGAGGACGCGGAGGTGGCGTCCCGGGCATTGGAGATCACCCTTACCTCCAGAAACAAGAACGACAAGGATCCCGTGCCCATGTGCGGCGTGCCGGCCAAGGCGGCCAGGAGCTATCTTTCCAAGCTCATCGGGCAGGGGTACAAGGTGGCGATCTGCGACCAGGTGGAGGACCCCTCCAAGGCCAAGGGACTGGTCAAGCGCGACGTGGTGCGGGTCATCACGCCCGGCATGCTCATGGAGGACGAACTTCCGGACGCCAAGGCCAACAATTTCATCCTGGCGGTCTGTCCCGGCCGCAAGACCGTCGGCGTTTCCTTTCTCGACATTTCCACCGGCGACTTCAAGTTGTGCGAAGCCGGAGATTTGAAACGGCTCGCGGACGAAGTCCTCCGGGTCCGTCCCAGCGAGCTGCTTTTCGCCGAGTCGCTTAAAAACGACCGGTTGTCCGTGGAGATTTCCGGCGCGGTGGAAAATGCGTCGGTCTCCTGGCTCCCGGACCGGGCCTTCGAATACGGACGAAGCCGGGAGCGTCTGCTGGAGCAGTTCAACACCGTTTCCTTGGAAGGCTTCGGATGCGAGAATATGAAAACGGCGGTGAGCGCGGCCGGAGCGGTCCTGTTCTATGTCCGGGAAACCCAGAAGCAGGACGTGACCCACCTGTCCAAGATCGAGCCCTACATGCTCGACCAGTTTCTCCAGGTGGACGACCTGAGCTGCGGCAACTTGGAGCTGGTGGAAAACATCCGAACAAGGGGAGTTCAGGGAACGCTTCTGTCCGTGCTGGACAAGACGGCCACATCCATGGGCGGACGGCTTCTGCGGCAATGGATACGATATCCGCTTGTCGAAAAGGAAAGGATTCTCGCCCGGCTGGACGCCGTACAGGAGGCCTTCGAGGAAAGCAATACGCGCGGGGCGGTGCGGGAAAAGCTCAAGTCCGTCTACGACCTGGAGCGTCTGGGAAGCAAGATCTCCATGGGGCAATGCAACGCCAGGGACCTTACGGCGCTGAAAAAATCAATCCGGCAGCTTCCGGAAATCGTCGAAGCGGTTTCCGGTCTGCGGTCGGAACTGTACCAGGGATACGAAGATCCGTCGCCGCTCTACGAACTGGCCGCCCTGATCGACATGGCCATAAGAGAGGACGCCCCGCCGGTGATAAACGAAGGCGGCATCATCCGGGAAGGCTACGACGAATCACTGGACGAGCTGATCCGAATCGGGTCCGACGGCAAAGGATTTCTGGCGCGCCTGGAGGCCGAGGAGCGGCAAAAGACAGGCATCAATTCTTTGAAGGTCCGCTACAACAAGGTCTTCGGGTACTACATAGAAGTTCCCAAGACCCATGCCGAGACCGTGCCCCCGCATTACGTCAGAAAGCAGACGCTGGTAAACGCCGAGCGCTACATCACCGACGAACTCAAGACCTTCGAGCATAAAGTGCTCGGCGCCGAGGAGCAAAGGGCCTCCATGGAGTACGAGATCTTCGACCGGATACGCAAGCAGGTCGTAGGGCAAAACAGGCTCGTGCGCGAGACCGCCGAGTTCCTGGCCCGCCTGGACTGCCTGTTCGATTTCGCGGAGGTGGCCGCCCGCGACGGGTATCACCGTCCGAGAATCAACGCCGACGGAGTCATTCGCATCGACGAGGGCAGGCACCCGGTCATCGAAAAGATGGTGGCCGGGGAAAGGTTCGTCCCCAACTCCGTTCTCATGGACAACCAGGACAATCAGGTTCTGGTCGTTACCGGTCCCAACATGGCCGGCAAATCCACGATACTGAGGCAGGTGGCGCTGCTGGTGGTCATGGCCCACATGGGAAGCTTCGTGCCGGCCGAAAGCGCGGACATCGCCGTCACCGACCGGATCTTCACCCGCGTGGGCGCGCTGGACAACCTCTCCCAGGGCCAGAGCACGTTCATGGTGGAAATGGAGGAGACCGCCAACATCCTCAACAACGCCACCTCCGACAGCCTCGTCATTCTGGACGAAATCGGCAGGGGAACCAGCACGTTCGACGGTCTGAGCATCGCATGGGCCGTGGCCGAGTACTTGCACGACCTCAAGAAGACCGGCGTCAAGACCCTGTTCGCTACCCATTACCACGAATTGACCGATCTTGCGTTGACAAAGAGCAGGGTGAAAAACTACAATATCGCGGTGAAGGAATGGAACGACGAGATCATCTTTCTCCGAAAGCTCGTCGAGGGAGGGACCAATCGCAGTTACGGCATACAGGTCGCCCGCCTCGCCGGCATTCCCCAGAAGGTGATCAAGCGGGCCAAGGTTATCCTGAAGCGCGTGGAGGAAGGCGAAAACAGTCTGAAGGGAATGGTGGTCCGGGAAAAGCAGAAAGAAATCAAAGGCCCGGTTCAGCTCGAAATGTTCCAGAGGCCCGAAGTCGAAGTCGCGCAGAAGCTTCGGGGTCTGGACATCAATACGCTTACGCCCGTCGAAGCGTTGAACCTTCTGAACGACTTCAAGTCTAAGTTGAAAGATCTTTAAGAGACGGCAGGACGGACGAATTCCGGATTTGTCCTGTTTGCCGTTTCCGAACCGAAAACCTGGTGAATCACTGGTGCTTCATGCAATTCGAATCGAATTTCGAGTCAACGCGTAGATTGAACAGAAGGCTTCAGGCAGCCGTCGCCGTTTTCGCGGCTCTTTTTTGCGCCATGTCGTTCGTCCGGCCGCAAGATTCCTGGGGCGCGAGTTCCAAGCAGAAATATTTCATCGCCGAACGCTGCTACATCGATTTGCAGAAAGCCCCCCGGCTTCAGCAATACCGGGACCAGTGGATGCGCTGCATCGACAAGTTCCAGGATGTCTATCGAAACGAGCCCCACGGTCCTTGGGCCGCCGCCGGCCTGTACATGTCCGGCAAGCTGTACACGGAGCTTCACAAGCGATCCGGAAAGGCCTCCGACAAGCAGGAAGCCATCGACAATTTCCAGAGGGTTGTCAAGAGATATCCCGCGAGCAGCTATAAGGCCAGGGCTGAAAGCGCTCTGAAGGAGATCGGCGCTGCTCCTGCGGCAAAAGCGCCCCGGAAGAAATTCACGCCGAAAAAAAGCCTGAAGCATTTGACAATGGAGCGGTTCGAGGCCGGCCCCGATGTTTCTCAAGACCGTCGTGTCGCGGAACCGGAACCGGAAGTGCCTTCCGCCCCGCCCGAACCTGCGCAAATCCTCCCGCCTTCGCCCGAAACCGACACGGCAGTCCCGGACAATGTGGTGACGGGTCTTCGGTACTGGTCCAACCCAAGCTACACCCGCGTGGTGGTCGATGCCTCCGGCGAAACCGACTTCGTACACCATCTGCTCAAGCCCGACCCGAAATTGAACACCCCCAGGCGGCTCTACGTGGACCTTGCCGAAGCCCGTCTGGGAAAGGACGTCGATAAAGTCGTACCCATCAACGACAATCTGTTGAAAGACGCCAGGGCAGGCCAATTCAGGCCCGATACCGTCCGGGTCGTCATCGACATCAAGACATTCGAGACGTACAAGATCTTCCCCTTGAAAAACCCGTTTCGAATCGTCATCGACGTCTGGGGGGAACAGGCGGTCGCCAAAGCCTCGCCGGAAAGACTGACCACACCGATTCCCGGAAACGAAAAGGTGGGACCGGGCGATCTGGCGCGCCAGTTCGCCCTGGGCGTCAGCCGCATCGTGATCGATCCCGGCCACGGCGGAAAGGATTACGGCGCCCCCGGCTATTTGAAAGGCGTGCATGAAAAGTACGTTGTATTGGACATCGCCAAGAAACTGAAAAAGATAATCGAAAAGGAGATCGGCTGCGAGGTCTATCTGACCAGGGACAGCGACCGATTCCTCACCCTGGAGGAAAGAACCGCCATCGCCAACACCCGCGAGGCCGACCTCTTCATTTCCCTACACACCAACGCCAGCACGGACAAGCGGGCCTACGGAATCGAAACCTACTACTTGAACCTGGCCACCGACGACGAAGCCATCCGGGTGGCCGCCATGGAAAACGCGACATCCAAGAAGAACATCAGCGACCTGGAAGCCATTTTGAACGACCTCATGCAAAACACGAAAATCCAGGAATCGACCCGCCTGGCCTCCTTCGTGCAAAAAAATCTCTACAGCCACATCAAAAGAAAATACAGCAAGGTTCGCAACAAAGGCGTGAAACAGGCGCCGTTCTATGTGCTTCTGGGCGCGCGCATGCCCGCCATTCTCGTGGAAACGTCCTTTATCAGCAATCCGACGGAATGCAAGCGACTGGTCGATCCCAATTACCAGATCCACCTCTGCGAAGCCATCGTCAAGGGCGTCCGTGAATACATCAAGGCCACCACGCCCACGGCCCTGCTGACAAACACTCCCTGACGGGGACAAAGAGGCTGGCTTCCATGATCGACGACAAGGCGAAGATTGTCCAGGCGGACGCAGCGCAGGCTGCCGCCGACGCTGACGATAAAAAACTTCGAACCGAAATCCGCGATCAAGTCCGGAAAATTCTTCGGTCGAAAAACAGCGCCGACGCGCAGCTGTTTTTCGACTTCATGGACGCACCGCGAAAAGGCGCAGGGGAAATCAAGGCCTTTCTGGAAGAGAACGCCACTTTGGCCAGCCCTTTTTCTTTCGGGCGTCTGGCGGAAATTTTCGCGCAGCAGCCTTTGGGGCTTTCCGAAAGCGAAGCGGTCGCGGCGGTGGCCGAACTTTACGCCGAGGGGGCGCTGGCATTGTTTCTGGGCGGCGCCAAAATTGCCGGAAAGCAGGTCCCCACCGCCCTGGCACTGCCCGGCCAATGGCCCCGCATGTCGGTCGGAGTCAAAAAGAAGGTCGGCGACAAGGAATTGGAGGACGCGACAGAACTGGGAAGAGATCTTTTCGGCGACGATTTTCCTTCCGAGGAAGATCCTCGCGACCTAAACAGCCTGGTCCGGGCTTTGAGAAAAGAACTGGAAAAACGCAGGCGGGACGCGGCTCGCTGTCTTGAAAAATCCAGAGGACTCCATTTTTCGAGAGAGGGCGCCGTATACGACGCCAGAGCAACGTTACAGCAACTGTCGAACCGCCTGGACGACACCCCGGAATCCATCCAGATATTCAACGAAAGCCGCGAAAAACTCCTCGCTTGCATGGACAGCCTCGCGGAACTCGAAAGGTTTTGCGAACACCTCGATCTCTGGAAAAAGCTCTTGGAGGCGGCGGACTATTTCGAACCCAACCTTCCCCTTCTGGAAACAGACCCGGAGGCCGAAGATTTTCTAGAGCGGATGACCACGATTCGAAGCCACGAAAAGCCATCTTTGTTCTTCGAGGACATCGAACCGCTGATCGCCCGCTTGAAAGACAGAAACGAAACGCTGATCGCAGAGTTCCGGCGGAAAGTCGTCTCCGAAATCGAAAAGAAGCGGGAGGCGCTCCGACGCATCCTGAAAGAGAAAAAGGCCACGCCCGACACGTGCAACCAGATGCTGCATCCTTTCAAGCTGTTACAAGACAAGGCCTTGCGCGAAATGTTTTTTCCCGCCCTGGAAAAGATCTCCGCCGATCTGCTCGAACACTACGACGAGTCCCTTGAAATCGTCTGGCGCGAAAATGAACCCTTCTAATGGGGATAAAGGCCCATCTCGTAGATTTCGTATTCGGTTTCCCCGTCGAGGTACTTATCGAGGTTGTCTCCCTCGATTTTTCTCAAATCGCTGTTTTTCCAGACATTCCACTCCTTCTGCGACCTCCAGTTCGAGGCGACCGCCACGCGGTAGGGATCCTTTGCGTCCCAAAGCGTTTCGGACGACATGTAACCCTCCTGATCCATGGCGGCGTAGCGAAGTTTTTTGATCATTTCGTTGATTTCGTTGAAGTACTTCTCCTTGAAACGACGTTTGATCAATACCTTGACTGCCATGATGTCCTCCTTTCTTTCGGATTTTCCGAAGCGAGCATTTTCGCAAGGGGCGGAAGGTGGGTCGATTTTCCGCCCGGCCAGGGGAGCGATCCGGCGGAATTGCCGAAGGCATCGCGAGCCTGCTCATGGCATTTTTGCCGACAGGGGAATTGCAGGTGCGGCAAGCCTTTAAGAAAGCGTATGCAGACTGTATTCGAATGGGCGCGAGTCGTGAACGCTGGATATACCATGCATTCACGGCGGGCGGAAGCTCCAAGAGTTCACGGCGTTCATGCCTGCCATCGACACGGCGCGAAAATTTTGGGTCGAAGCCTTTTTCCGATGGAATTTTTCGGGGGAATAAACCGGATCGCTCTATAAAAAGATGATAACCCCAAATTTCGGGCTGTCAACGAAGCCGACAAAATCGGGTTTTTCCTGGGGGGATGAAAATCATCCGATTTATTGGGATTATTTTCTGCCGGGATTTGTTCCGATTTTGAGGTTTCAGGTTTCGGGTTTCAGGTTTCGGGAGCGGCCCCCCCCCCCCGAAACCTGAAACCCGAAACCTGAAACCCAGAGACGTCGGAACGGAACCTGGCGGAATAATTATCCTCTATTCCGAAGGATTTTCATCACCTCAGACCACGCCAGTGAATCTTTGTACAATGACCAATTCGCTATTTTGCCGAGTCTTCTTGCTGGTTCCGTTCATGCGAAAGGCGGCGGGACAACTCGGGAAATGGTGGGTTAAACTCCGTACAGGACTGGGCGGGCCGTCGGAGGAAAGAAATTCAACAGCAGCGAAAAAGCCCGGGTCCCGACCCACCCACGATTCCCGCCGACGCAGTAGGGTACTGGATGAAAAAAAAACGGCAAAATTGTCAGCATGCTTTTGTCGGAATTTGGGAACAGATGGCAATAGATGGCAATAGATAGCAAAAATCGAAATGCTAATCACTCGAGCCGGCTTGCGCGCCTGTTGCCCCGAATCCGTTGTCGCCGGGAATTTGTTTTTTGGATGGAAGCCGTTCGCGGCAGGGCATTAGCCGCGAACGGCGATGTAGCGAAAAATCAATCTGCGGACGATCAGTCCTTGGAGACCTTCACGAAGTGCTCCTGCAGGGCCACAGCGCCCCCGACGGGGTCGTAGATGTCCAGCCCGCCTTTCATGAACTTGTTGTCGGCGAGGCCTTTCATGAACGCCCGGCTTTCCACCGGAAGCTGATGTCCGAAACCGTGGATCACGAAAACGGCTTCGGGATGAATCAGTTCGGTCACCTTTGCCTTGATCTTTTCGGAGTAGCCGTTTTGCGATACAGTGACGTAGTTGCCGTCGGAGATCCCCAGCTTGTCGGCCTCCCCTTTGTTGATCCAGAGCACGTTTTCGGGCATCTGCTCGAAGAGCATGGGGTTGTTGACCGTGTGGCCCTGGGTGTGGAGCGCGCAGCGGCCGAAGGTGAGACGGTATTCGCCTTCGCCCGGTTTCTGTCGCGGTTCGTAGGGCTGAAGGGATTCGATGCCCGCCTTTTCGAGTTTTTCCGAAATGATCTCGATTTTTCCGCTGGGGGTCTTGAACTTGATCTCATCCAATGTTCTGTACTTGGGAGCGTCGGCCAGCTTGACCATGCCGGAGTCCTTGAAGTCCTCCACGCTCACGCCGGTGCCTTCCAGCTGGAACTTCCAGAGGTCCTCGACATTGTCGAAGACCAGGTCGTCGAGACCCATTCGCTTTGCCAGGCCGCTGATGATCTCCCAGTCGGCCCTGGTGTCGAACCTGGGTTCCACGGCGCGCTGGCGGCGGAAAAAATAGGGCTTGAGGCCGTTCTTGCAGGCGAGAATGCTGTCGCGTTCCAGGTAGGGCGACATGGGAAGCACCACGTCGGAGTACCAGGCCGTGTCCGACCAGGTGAAGGACACCGAGACCAGAAGGTCGAGCTTGTCCCAGATTTTCCTGAGCCTGTCGGGCTCCGGGAACCCCATGAGCGGATCGTGGCGGTAGGCGAAGTACGCCTTGACCGGGTAGGGATCTTCTGTGTCCATGGCTTTGAAGAGAAGGTGCACGAGTCCGGGGGCCTCCTCGAACTGGGGGTATTTCCATCCGGCGCCGTCGGCGCGCTTTTCCTCGGGCTTGGGGTAGAGATCCATGAACGACTTCAGGCCTTTCCTTCCGAAGTCCGCCGGCTTGTTGACGAAGGGAAGTCCGCCCTTGGCGCCGTACGATCCCAAAAGCGCGTTGATGATATAGATGGAGCGGCAGGTGTAGAAGGAATTGGTGTACCGCGCGGTCATCCATCCGGGGTGCCAGATGACGGAGGGTTTGGCTTCGGACAGTTCCCTGACGAAAGACCTGAGCTGGTCCGCCGAAACTCCCGTCTCCTGCTCCGCCCATTCCGGCGTGTAGGGATCCACGAAGCTTTTGAGTTTTCCCAGGTCCTTGATGAATCTCTCGGCGTAGGCTACGTCGTACAGGCGCTTGGCCAGAAGCTCGTGAATCACGGCGAGATTGAACGCGTAGTCCGTGCCCGGGCGAATCATCATGAAGTTGTGCGCCTTGGTGGAGGAGATGTTGGCGCGGATGTCGATGACGGTGAGCTTGCAGCCGTTTTCCAGGGCATCCATGAGGTTGTTGACCTCCTGGACGTTGATCGCCTCGAACATGTTCCTGAGTTGCAGGACCACGTGCTTGGCGTTTTTCAGGTCGTAGGAGACCCCTTTTCGTCCCATGCCGGTGAGAGACAGGGCGGAATGCTGCACGTTTCTCGCGCAGGAGGCGTCATGGTTGCAGTAGTTGGGAGTGCCCAGCCCGCGGAGAAAGGCGCGATGCATGTCCCTGAACGGCCCGCCCCGGTCGGAGAATCCGATGGCCCTGGCGCCGTAACGTTCGATGACGTCCTTCAATTTGGCGGCCACGTAGTCCAAGGCTTCGTCCCAGCTCACCTTGCGCCACTGGCCCTCGCCCCTGTTTCCGACCCTCATCATGGGCGACTGGGTCCGTTCGTTGTCCTGGATGAGCGCCTTGCCGGCCGCCCCTCTCGGACACACGGCCCCCTTCATGGCCGGCGAATGGGGATTGCCCTTGATGAACTTGATCTCGCCGTTTTCCGTTTCCACCTCGATGGGGCAACGCACCGTGCACATGCCGCAAATGCTGTAGGCCTTCTTTCCCGCCATTTGGACTCTCCTTTTGTCGGTTTGGATTTTTGTTTCTTTGGGTTTCGTTGAATACAAAGAGCTATTTTTAATAACACTTATCCTGCGCTATGTCAACGAATGCACCACGGTTTTGGAAAATCTATTTAAGCAAGTTCCATGCCGAAAAAGTTGCTGCGATGCTGGCGGCCGGGCCGTTCCGGTCTGGAGCGTCGAAACAAAGACGGAACCGATCGACGGGCCAAGCCAGACCTGGGGCTTGGTTCTGAATTCGGCCACCTGGATTCCGGGTCTACGCTACATGTTCCAGTCAGGAAATTCCCGGAAGCGACGGAATACAGATGTTTTATCGACACCTGGGGTACATACCGCTCCGCCCGGAATGACGACAGCCGCGGCGACAGTCCCTGAAAGTGGCCGATATTAAGACCAATACCCAGACCTGGATGGTCTGGCTACCTTCGAGGCACCGGTAATCCCAAAACCAGCAATCCCATAATTGAAGTTGCTGCCGAAAATTCATGGCAAAGTGGATTCGGGCTGCCGCAAATTTATAGCGAAGCGGATTCGGGCTGCCGCAGATTCATGGCGAAGCGGATTCGGGCTGCCGCAGATTCATGGCGAAGCGGATTCGGGCTGCCGCAGATTCATGGCGAAGCGGATTCGGGCTGCCGCAAATTCATGGCGAAAAGGAGGTTCATCGCGGATTTGTGGGGAGCGGTAAAGGCAACCAGAGCTTCCAGCTCTGGTTCCACATCTCGAAGATGCCGCCGCTCGAAGGCCAAAGCCTGCCAGACCAGGATGGTCTGGTTACCATCGACACGCCTTTTCCCAAAAATCCACGATGAACCGAAAAGGATTCAGGCCGACGCCTTGTCGATGACTTTTCTGACCGTGACCGCGAAATCCTCCCAGTCGATGGGTTTCAGGGCGAAGGATGCCATTCCCAACTCCAGGGCCTTTTCCTCTGAGATTTTCTCGCTGTAGCCGGTGCAGAGAATGATGGGGATGTCGGGCCGGATTTTTAGCAAGGCGACGGAGAGTTCGTCGCCCGCCATGTAGGGCATGGCCATGTCGGTGACGACCAGGTCGTAGCGGTTGGGGTCGGCCTGGAACAAGGCCAGGGCCTCCAGGGGATTGGAGGTCCCTTTCACGCGGTAGCCGAGTCTTTCGAGCTGCTGTTTGCACAGTTTCATGATCACGACTTCGTCGTCGATGACGAGAATGGTTTCCTGTCCGGTCGGCAGGTCTTTGTTTTTCGGGACCTCCATGGGCATTTCCTCCTCGCATTTGGGAAACAGAAGGGTGAAAACAGTCCCTTTGCCCGGCTTGGAGTCCACGAGGATGGCGCCTTTGTGCTGCTCCACGATCCCGTGCACGGAGGCGAGTCCCATGCCCGTGCCCTTGTAGAATTCCTTGGTGGTGAAGTACGGCTCGAAGATTCTCTCCAGGGTTTCCTTATCCATGCCCACGCCGGTGTCTCCCACCGTGAGCTTGACATAGTCGCCGGGGGACACTTTGCGAAGGCGCGCGGCCTTGGCCTCGTCGATCTGGACGTTGACCAGCCGAATCGACAGGGTGCCGCCTCTTTCCGACATGGCGTCGGCCGCGTTGCCGCACAGGTTGATCATCACCTGGTGGATTTGCGAGGCGTTGGCCTTGACCTTTTCCAGATTCGACGAGATCTTGTCCACGATATCGATATTGGCCGGAATGGACGACCGAATCAACCTCACCGATTCCTTGACGACCGGCCCGATATCGATGGTCTCCCGTTCGGAGTGGGTCAGGCGGCTGAAAGTCAGAAGTTGCCGCACGACATCCTTGGCTCTCATGACGGCCGAATTGATGTCTTCGATATTGTTTCTGATCGGGCTTTCCACGGGCAGCTTGTGCAGGGCCAAAGAACTGTTCCCGAGGATGATGCTCATGACATTGTTGAATTCGTGGGCGATGCCGCCCGCGAGGGTCCCGATGGACTCCATCTTGTGGGCCTGGCGCAGTTCGGATTCGATCTGGATTCTTTCGGTGATGTCGCGGAAAACGATGACGACCCCTACGACGTTTCCCGCCCTGTCGCGAATCGGCGCGCCGCTTTGCTCGACGATTCTCTCCACTCCGTCGCGGGACACCAGGACGGTATGCCCGCCTGGTTCGACCACGCTTCCGGTTTCCAGAATCTCGAGGTGGGGATTTTCCGCAGACTTCCGGGTCTTTTCATCGACAATGTGGAAAACCTTTTCCAGGGGCTTGCCGAGAGCGTCGCGCCGTCTCCATCCGGTCAATTCCTCGCCCACCTTGTTGATCAAGGCCACCTTTCCTTTCTGGTCGGTGGTGATGACGCCGTCGCCGATGGATCTGAGCGTGACGTTGAGCCGCTTTCTTTCCGCCTCCAGTTTTTTTTCCGCCTCGACACGGCGGCTGATGTCGTTGAGTTGCGCGATGCAGTAGGCCGTCGATCTGTTTTCATCCCGGATTTTCGATACGGTCAGAATGCCCCACAGGGTCTTTCCGGTCTTGTGGACGTATTTGTTTTCGGCGCTGTAGCTTTCGTATTCGCCGGTCAGAAGACGCCTGAAATCGTAGATGCTGGCCTTCAGATCTTCGGTGTGGGTGATGTCGAACAGGGTCTTTTTGAGCATCTCGTCGGGCGTGTATCCCAGAAAGTCCATGAGGGCCTGGTTGATTTCCAGAAACTTGCCGTCCAGATCGATCATGGCCATGACGGTCCCGGAAAAGAAGAATGCCGACCGGAACTTTTTTTCGCTCTCCATGAGGGCTTCTTCCGCCTTGATTGTCCGGAACATGGCATTGATGCGAGCCAGGAGGACCTCCTTGGCGATGGGCTTTGCGAGATAGTCGTCGGCCCCGATCTCCAGGCCCCTGATGAGGCTTCTCGGGTCGGTTTCCCTCCCGGAAAACATGACGATGTAGGGAGTGCGGGGGACATGGCTTTGTTTCAAGCGCCGGCAAATTTCGAACCCGTCGATGTCGGGGAGCACCACGTCGAGAAGGATCAGGTGCGGACAGCCGTCGATGGCGGCGTTGTAGCCTTCCTCGCCGGTTTCCGCGGTTTCGACGGCGTAGCCGCTCGACCGCAACAGTTCGATGTGCCCCAGCAGGGGCTTGAGATTGTCGTCGACAAGCAGGATTTTATGTTCCGGGTTCATCGCTCGTTTCAAACGGTTCGAGAATGTTGTGAAAAGTATCGCGTCTTCGATTCCAACTCATAATGAAAAACCGGCGAATTTTCAAGGGATTTGTCGATTCTACATGGTCAAAGCATGAAATAGGGGTCCACGTCCACGGCCACTTTGATTCGCCGATTGTCGAACCACTCATGGTGACGGTGTACCAGGAGGTTTACGAAAGCGTGGAGGGGTGCGGTCTTGAGCCCTTTCAACAGGACCTGCCACCGGTAGTTGCCGTCGATTTTCGCCAGCGGCGCCTCGATGGGACCGAGGATCTCCACATGCCGGACAAATTCCGGGTCGGCGGCTTGCAGTCGCAAGAGAAGCTCCCCGAAGCTTTGTGCGAACCGGCCGGTCTCCTTTTTATCCCGCCCGGAAATGGCCAGCTGCGCGAGTCTCGAAAACGGCGGATAGGACAGCGCCTTGCGAAATACGATTTCCTGGTTGTAAAACCGCAGAAAGTCCTGTTCCTTCGCCGCCGTGATGCTGTAATGGCTCGGGTTGTAGGTTTGGAGCACCACTTGGCCGGGCATTTGCCCCCGTCCGGCCCGGCCCGCCACTTGCGCCAGGAGCTGGAACGTCCGTTCTCCGGCCCGGAAGTCCGGAAAACCCAGGGACAGGTCGGCGCATACGATCCCTACCAGCGTGATGTTGGGAAAATCGTGCCCCTTGGCCACCATCTGGGTCCCGACGAGAATGTCGATGTTTCCGTCGCGCAGGTCTTTCAGTATCTTGCCCAAGGAGCCTTTCCTTCTGGTGGTGTCCCGGTCCATTCGCACGGTTTGCGCCCTGGGAAATATCTTCTTGGCCGCTTCCTCGATTTTTTCCGTTCCCATCCCCAGCTGGACGATCCGGGTGGCGCCGCAGTTCGGACAGGGGGAGGATGACGCCATGGAGTAGCCGCAAAAATGGCACTGGTAGGCGTTGAACGACTTGTGGAGGGTCAGGGTGATCTCGCAGTTCTTGCAGCGCATCGCCTGGCCGCAGACGGAACACACCGGGTAGGATGCGAACCCTCGTCGGTTTAGAAAGAGCAGGACCTGCTCCTTTCTCTCCAGGGTCTTTTCCATGGCCTGTGCGAGCTGCGGCGTGAAAAAGCGCCCGACTCCTTTCGCTCCTTTGTTTTCGCGCAGATCCACCACCGCAATTTCGGCCAGAGGGCGGTTTTCGATGCGTTTTTTGAGGGTAAGCTCCGCGAATTTTCCGACCTTGACATTGTGGTAGGACTGCAAAGAGGGCGTGGCGGACCCCAGGACCACGGAGCATCGGCACTGCTTGGCGCGCACCACCGCCAGGTCCCGCGCGTTGTAGCGAAAGCGCGCGTCCTGCTTGTACGACGTGTCGTGCTCCTCGTCCACGATGATGAGTCCCGGGTTTTCGAATGGCGCGAAAATGGCGGAGCGCGCTCCGATGGCGATATCCACCAGCCCGGATTTGATCCGGACCCACTGGTCCAGGCGCTCTCCGTCGGACAGCCCGCTGTGCAGGATCGACAGGGAGTCTCCGAAACGCGCGCGGAAACGCCGGACCATCTGGGATATCAGGGCGATTTCCGGCGTCAGAACCAGCACGGACTTTCCCAGGCCGACCACCTCTGCGGCCAGGCGAAGATAGACCTCCGTCTTGCCGCTGCCCGTTACCCCCGCCAGCAAGTACGCGCGGAAGCCATCGGACAGGTTTTCCAGAACGTTTGAAACTACGGTCTTCTGTTCCCGGTTGAGTTCGGGGGGCGTGTCCCGTTGTATGGGCGCGCCCAGAGGGTCCCGGAACTCCTTTTTGCAAACGGAGGCCACCAGACCGAGTTCTTCGAGTTCCTTCACGTGCCTGGCGGCGTGTCGCGAGTGGACCTTCAGGTCGTCCACTGAAATTTCCCCGGCCTTGTCGATGGTCGAAAGCAGCTGCTCCTTGACCGGTCCCGGATTTTTTCGCAAGGACAGGGTCGGGTCCTCGCGAAGCCTTACGTATTTGGCCGTCAAATGGCGCGTGCCGCCGCCCCGCAGTTGCTTTTCAGTCGAAACCCAACCTTTGCGCTCTATGCGGGCCACCAGGGCGCGCCGCGGCTTTCCCCCGGAAAGGTCGTCCAATTGCTTCAAAAGGACCCCCTTGTCGCGGTTTTCCAGGATTTGGAGAATGTCCCTTTCCGCCGGAGAAACGATGTCTTGTTCCAATGCCTCGCGTCCGGCAGCCAGGACCCGGACGGAAAGAAACTCGTACTGGTTCAATCCGCCGGGAAGGGCCGTCTTGATCGTTTCCCCGACCGGGTGCTTGTAATAGCGGGCCATCCATTGGAAGAAAGGCACCATGTTGACGGGAAACAGCGGTTCGGGGTCCGGCATGTCCAGGATTTGCTTGATTTTCTTGTCCGGCACCTTGTCGGCAAAGCCCAGCACGTATCCTGTGACTTTCCGATGCCCGAAGGGCACCAGGACTCGCATGCCGACCGCCAGTGCGTTCTGGAACCGGTCGGGTACGGCGTACGTGTAAACGGGATGGACCGGCAGGGCGACCGCCACTTCTGCAAAGTCGTGCCGAGCGTCGGGCATAAAAGGCGTGTTTTCGGTTTTCACAAGCAACAATATTCGCTTTTATTTGATTGCAAAAAATGCTATTGATCAAACAAATAAGGAGTTTAACAAGTTGCATGCGAGAATGCAACGTCAACCAACGCCAATTCGAACAGGAGGCGACGATGCGCAAGATATTCGAAAACAAGAACGTTCTTTGCATGACGGTCCTGCTGGTATGCGCGGGCCTTGTCATTTGCCCGGTCGGCGCCTGGGCCATGGGGGAAACCGGGGACAAAAGAGACCCGACTGCGGAGAGGAGCGCCGAGGCCATGGTCTTCGACGCGGCCTTCATCAGGGTCCTGGGAATGGTAGGCTGCGTGTTCGGCACTGCGGCTTTTGTCGTATCCTTGCCATTTTCCGCCGCCGGAGGAAACACCGGCGAAGCCTATGAAAGACTCATGGCCGACCCGGCGCGCTACACGTTCAAGCGACCTTTGGGTGATTTCTGACGTTTTTTCGCGGGCCGGTATCTTTCCGGCCCCAAACTGGAAGCTGCTACTCTCTTAAAATGCTTAGACTAATCAAGGACTGGCTCAATCGGCACTTCGCCGACCCGCAACTGGTCATCCTGGGGTTCCTTCTGATCCTCGGGTTCGGGGTCATTTTCTATCTGGGGGACTTGTTGACCCCGGTCCTGGCCGCGCTGGTGATCGCGTACCTGCTCGACGGAATGGCCGCCGGACTCGAAAGACTGAAAATGCCCCGCTTGGCCGCAGTACTGGTGGTTTTTTTCATTTTCCTCGCATTTCTCGTGGTCATTCTCGTGGGGCTGCTTCCCTTGGTGTCGAGACAAATCGCCCAGCTGGTCCAGCAACTGCCGTCCATTCTGGCGGGAATTCAAAAACAGCTGATCCTATTGCCGGAAAAATATCCCGATTTTATTTCGGCCGCCCAAATCAAGCGAATCACCGAATATTTCACATCGGAGCTGACCGGCCTGGCGCAAAATCTCCTGACCCTTTCCCTGGCATCCGTCAAAGGCATCATCACCTTTCTCGTGTACCTGATTCTCGTTCCCCTGCTTGTTTTCTTCTTTCTGAAGGACAAGGACCTGATCCTGGACTGGATTATGGGGATATTGCCGGAGCATCGGGGCCTGGCCACCGAAGTCTGGAGAGAGGTCAACGTGCAAATCCTCAACTACGTCAGGGGAAAGGTCTGGGAAATCCTGATCGTCTGGGGGGTGAGCTACGCCACCTTTTCCTGGTTGCAGATTCAGTTCGCCATGCTGCTGGCGCTGTTTACCGGGCTTTCGGTCCTGATACCATACATCGGCGCGACCATCATGTTTTTGCCGGTGATTCTCATCGGTTTTTTCCAATGGGGCCTCGGGTCGGAATTCGCCTATGCGGTCATCGCCTATTCGATCATCCAAGCGCTCGACGGCAACCTTCTGGTCCCCCTGCTTCTTTCGGGGGTCGTCAATCTCCATCCGGTTGCCATTATCACGGCCGTGCTCGTTTTCGGCGGAATGTGGGGAATCTGGGGACTCTTTTTCGCCATACCGCTCGCCACTCTTCTGCACGCCCTGATCAAGGCTTGGTTCAAGCACTATTCCCACCACTCAGACATTTTGATCAAAGGCGCGGACGGGGAAATCAAGCCGGGCGGCAATTAGCAAGGGAACAGGAGCGCTCCCCATGGGAGCCTCTCCTGTTCCTTTTTACGGTGTATGCGTTAGGCGGCTTCCAGTTCTTCTCTGAGCCATTCCCGGACTTCCCCCTCGATGGAGTACACTCCCCGGTTGTGGCCTATCGACTCCATGAAGACTTTTTTCAGGTCGTCGGGCATCTGAATCTCCGCCAGTTCGCGAGCGTCCTCCGAATTGCGGCGCATCAGGTAGATGACCGGTTCGCCGCCCCAGGTGTTCACCACGAAATAATGGGCCACATCGTTTTTGGAACGGATCACATAGTTTCCTCTCGCCCAGTTGTTTCCCCATTCCAAATAGAGACGGACCGCTTCCTCCGGGGTCATGTCCCAATCGATGAGGTCGATCAAGTCCTGATTTTCTTTGAGTCTGTCGAGGTCTGTCACAATGCACCTTCCTTTATATTTATGACGTTTGCGTTCTCGGGTTGGTTCGATAGTCCGAAGACTACATTACGAAAATAACAATCGAAGTCGAGCGTTCAACCAAAATGAAGCAACATTCGGGCCAAACTTTCCTCGGCGGGACTGCGGCGATCCTGGTTGTGTTCGGACCATCCTGGTCTGGTATGTCCGGGGTGATAGGGCATTTTCTGACACGCCGAACCAGACAAGGATGGTCGGGTTGCCTTGAAGGCGCCGGAAACACTCAAAATTGGAACTGCTGCGCGGAACCTTGACCACGCGCATCGGAGAACTTACAATGACGTGTCAGATAAATTTCTCGAACAGTTAACTTTTCAGGTTCAGGATTGTCTCGACTGTCTTATGATACAAAACTGTCTCACAATACAACCGGAGACACCTTTCGTTCTTGCAGGCAACGCCGCAAATGGCGCGCTCTGGCTGCGTTGCGCCTCTGTCGCATTTCCAATTTTCCCACGCCATCTCTTTCCGAGCGATACACATGAAACAGAATCGAACCCGGCTGCGGAGTTTGTGATGGGCAAATCCGATCATGCCGGAAATAATATCGGGACACACGGCGAAGGGGGCCGCAGGGCAGGAGCGGCGGGCATGCTGTTTCGCGTGGACTGGCATTCTTCGGGCCAGTTGGAAAAACGGGATTCGATAGGTTGGCACCGAATTTGCTATGAGAATACGAAGGCGAACGGGGTCGCTTCCAACGGCCATTTCGAACAAAAACGCGAACGTATCGGATTTTTCGGCTATGAAGGGGAAAAAAACGAACATACCTGTCGGACAGGCTTTCATGAAAGCTTGCGATCAGAATATTCACGATGCGTTGCTTCTGGCCGACCGCATGCTCGATTTGGCCGACCGGGGCGACCAAGAGCGGGAGGACGCCGGGTGCGGAATTCTATACGGCATCTTGAGGGATTCCGCCTACAAGATCAGGAAAGCTGCCGAGAAGGAAAGACAATCCCATATCCGCAAGGGGATGTGGAAGGAGCTGCCGGCGGGCGGAATTCGGAAACGTATGTAGTCTTCCGGCGATACCGGAGTCGTAGCCGAAAAGCCAATAGATGGATGTTTCGGCTCTTCAAATTACTGGGTGCGCTTTCAGAGGCGGACCTGAAATTCAAGTTATCTAGAAGGAGGTAAGATGGCAGAGAGATTACAGATTTACAAGTGCAACGTTTGCGGAAACATCGTGGAAGTGCTCCACGGCGGCCAAGGCGAACTGACTTGCTGCGGACAGGCCATGAAGCTGATGACCGAAAACACCGTCGATGCGGCCAAGGAAAAGCACGTGCCCGCGATCCAGAAGATCGACGGCGGCTACAAGGTCAAGGTGGGCGAAGTCGCGCACCCGATGGAGGAAAAGCATTTCATCGAATGGATCGAGCTGATCGCCGACGGCAAGGCGTACCGGCAGTTCCTGAAACCCGGCGACGCTCCGGAGGCCGTATTCATGGTCGAAGCTGCCAGCGTGACTGCCAGGGAATTCTGCAATCTGCACGGCCTCTGGAAGGCATAGAACGGAAAGGGGTAGACCGAAATGATGAAAGAAACCGTAGCGAAGGGACTCAACAGCCAGCTGAACGCGGAAATGTACTCTTCCTATCTCTACCTTTCCATGTCCGCTTATTGCAAGTCTCTCAATCTGGACGGGTTCGCCAC
Source organism: Desulfobacterales bacterium (assembly GCA_963674505.2). Lineage (GTDB taxonomy): Bacteria > Desulfobacterota > Desulfobacteria > Desulfobacterales > SKZT01. The sequence continues at coordinate 380,120 of CAXXIG010000001.1, read as the reverse complement.
CTGGCTGTACGTACAGGCCCAGGAGGAAATGGTGCACGCCATGAAGTTCTACGACTTCATCAACCAGCGCGGCGCCAGGGTGATCCTGGAAAAGATCGACGCGCCGCCTGTGGAATGGGAGTCGGTGGAGGCGGTTTTCGAAAACGTCTACGCCCATGAACAAAAGGTTACCGGATTGATCAACGATCTGGTAGACTTGGCGATGTCCGAGCGGGACCATGCGACCAACATCTTTCTCCAATGGTTCGTCACGGAGCAGGTGGAGGAGGAAGAAAACGCAAGCGGCGTTTTGGAGCAGGTTAAGCGGGTCAGCGGAACAAAGCAGGGCCTTTTCATGCTCGACCGCGAACTGGGCGCGAGAGCGCCCGTCATGGTCCTTCCGGGCTCGGAGTGAAAAAGGCTTCAACCCTAACTGGAAAATCAAAAGCAAGGAGGTAATCCCATGCCCAAATGGAAATGCGGAAACTGCGGCTACGAATTCGAGGCGGACGCTCCTCCGGACACATGTCCGTCGTGCAAGCAGAAATGCGAATTTTTGGACAACACTTGCTATACGCCCGACTGCCAGGCGGAGGGGGTCGATCCCAGGATCGGCAAAAAGGAATAGGTTCGGCGGAAAACTGTCTTCGAAAACGACGGTTTTTCGCAGGTTGGCGATTTTAATGGATTCGTAGTTTGATTTTTTGGAGGAAATTCGATGCCGAAAGCTTTGATCGTGTATGCGACCAGGACCGGGGAGACCACCAAGATAGCGGATTTGATCGCCGAGGGTCTCAGGATGTCCCTGGTAGACGTCAAGATCGAAAAGGTGAACAAGATCAAGAGCGAGGAAGATCTCAAGGGCTACGACGCCCTGGTTCTGGGGTCCGCCACCTATCACGGCGAGATGCTCCAGCCCATGAAGACGCTTCTTTTCCTGGCGGAAAAGGCCGAGCTGGAAAACAAGGTGGGGGGCTCTTTCGGCGCCTTCGGCTGGAGCGGGGAGGCACCCGACCGCATCTACGACACCATGAAGAACATCTTCAAGATGAACATGGTCGGCGGTCCTCTTCGCTTGAAATCCAGTTCCCTGGGCGGCGGAATCACCATGGCCCAGGATTACGGACGAGAAATCGCCGCCAAGCTCAATGCTTAGCTGGCTGCGATCTTTAGGGCAGGCGATATTTCACTATTATCGGTAATCAAACAAAAGGAAAGGAGAGAATACTATGGCCGAAACCACTCCGAAACATTGTCCCGGTTTTGAGAGCTTCAAGAATATGGAAGCGTTTTCCTGCAAGTGTCCCAAATGCGGGGAACCGAAAGAAATCTTTTCCGACGAGTTCGACAAACCGCAGACTTGCGGCAAATGCGGCGAACCCATCGATTTCACCAAGTGCACGCTGGAGGGATCCACCAAAGGCTAGTCTGCGGACGGTAGTCAACGGACCGCAACCAGTTTTCCTTCCCGGAAAGACTGGAGAATAAGGACGCCGGAAACAGATTGCGCATCGGCGCGCGTTCCGTCTGTACGAGGGGCGCGCGCCATGCGCGAACGGTTCCGGCCGCAGAATTCCCCGATACCAAAGAAGCAATTCCAAGGAGTCAGAAATGGATGCCCTTATCCTTTCGCGCCTGCAATTTGCCGCCGCGACCATGTTTCATTTTCTATTCGTCCCCTTGACCCTGGGACTCTCGATTATCGTGGCCATCATGGAGACACGGTACGCCAGGACCGGGGACGAAAAATATCTGGCCATGACCAAGTTTTGGGGGAAGTTCTTTCTGATCAACTTCGCCCTGGGGGTCGTCACGGGAATCACCCTCGAGTTCCAGTTCGGCACGAACTGGTCGAGGTATTCCGCGTATGTGGGAGACATTTTCGGATCGTTGCTCGCCATCGAGGCGACAGCGGCCTTCTTTCTGGAATCCACCCTGATCGGCGTTTGGATTTTCGGCTGGAAAAAGCTGTCGAGAAAGGCGCACGCCACGGTCATGTGGATTATCGCGGGCGCGTCAAGCCTGTCGGCCGTTTGGATTCTCATCGCCAATTCCTGGATGCAGCACCCGGTCGGATACACCATCCGCAACGGTCGCGCCGAGCTGACCGACTTTCTCGCCGTATTCCAGAAATTCGCCCTTTTGCAGTACCTTCACACCTTGGCGGGAGCATTCGTTCTGGCCGCCTTCTTCGTCATGGGAATCAGCGCCTACCATCTTTTGAAGAAACAGCATGTCGAATTCTTCACCAAATCCTTCAATATCGCCTTGGTTTTGGGTCTGGTCTCCTCGATCTTCATCATCGCGGAGGGCGACCTGCACGCGGTCGATCTGGCCGAAAAACAGCCTGCCAAGCTCGCCGCCATGGAAGCCCACTGGGACACCACCACGAAAGCTCCGATCTATCTGTTCGCCTGGCCCGACCAGGAGAACGGGAGAAATTCCGTGCAGATCGGCGAATTGCCCGGCGTGCTCAGCTTTCTGGCGTTTCGCGACGTCAACGCCAGCGTCGCCGGCCTGAACGATTTTCCTGCGGACGAACGTCCGCCGGTACTGCTCACTTCGTTTTCGTTCAAAGGCATGGTGGGGCTCGGCATGTACTTCGCCCTGATCACCATCGTCGCCTGGTTCCGACGCAACCAGCTGGTGGAAACACCGTGGCTGTTGAAGGCCATGCTCTTTTCCATCCCCTTGCCCTACATCGCAAACCAGCTCGGGTGGATCGTGGCCGAAGTTGGACGCCAGCCGTGGATCGTCTACGGGCTTATGAAGACCTCCGACGCGGTCAGCCCCGTGGCGACCTCCCAGGTGGGATTCACTCTCGCGGCTTTCATTCTGGTCTACGGCTTTCTGGGCGCGGCGGGCTTCTACATGATGGCCCAGCACGCCAAGAAAGGTCCGGAGCTTGTCGCGGCATAACAAAGGCAAGCGGTTGGAAAAAAAAGGGCTGGAATTTCAAGAAAGGCTTTAGGGGTTTTTGAAAAAGATTTTCTCTAAGGAGACAAGGAAATGGAATTGCAAATAGTTTGGTTTTTTCTCTGGGGGCTTCTGTGGGCCGTGTTTTTCATGACCGACGGTTTCGACTTCGGCGTCGGGAGCCTTCTGCCGGTCCTGGGCAAGACCGAAGAGGACAAGCGTTTGATGATCAACGCCATCGGTCCCTTGTGGGACGGCAACGAGGTGTGGCTGATCACGGCGGGGGGCGTCACGTTCGCGGCTTTTCCCCTGGTGTATTCGGTGATGTTTTCCTCCCTGTATTCCGCGCTCATGCTCATTTTGTTCGCGCTGATCTTCAGGGGCGTGGCGTTCGAGTTTCGAGGCCATTCGGAGGCGGGCAGCTGGAAATTTCTATGGGACTCGGCGATCGTCGTGGGCAGCTTTGCTCCCGCGCTGTTGTTCGGCGTGGCTTTCGCCAACATTTTCCAGGGCATTGCCTTCGACGGCGACGGCATCTACCACGGCTCGCTGGTTTCGCTGCTGAATCCCTACGGTCTGTTGGGAGGATTGTTCTTCCTGCTGATGTTTCTGGTTCACGGCGCGCTCTGGCTGGCTTTCAAGACCGAGAAGGGCTTGCAGCAGAGGTCGGCGCAACTGGCCGCCAAGCTGTGGCCGGTGGAGCTAGGGATCGCGGTGGCGTTTCTCGTCGCCACCAAATTTTACACCAAATTATATGACAATTATTTCGCCAACCCGGCGTTTTTTCTCGTTCTGCTTGTCACGGTCGTCGCGCTTTTGGGCATTATTGTGTTTCTTAAGAAGGAGGCGTACTTCAAGGCCTGGGCTTCGTCGGCGCTGACCATCGTGGGCGCGACCTTCTTCGGTGTAATCGGCCTGTTTCCCAACCTGTTTCCCTCCAGCATCGATCCGGCCTACAACCTCACGGCCATGAACGCGTCGTCTTCGCCGTTGACCTTGAAAATCATGCTTATAGTGGTAATCATCTTCGTTCCGATAGTTTTGGCCTATCAGTTCTGGGCGTACAAGCTGTTCAGCGGCAAGGTCACAGAGGAAGATTTGTCGTACGAAGAGGCCTATTAGGCAACCTCTCGGGGGACCTCGTTTTGGCCGAAGAAAACGGCCGGATGCGGGAGTTGAAATGAAATCGGATACCGGGACGTTCCTGTTGAACGTCCCGTTGCTGGAAATATCGAGACAAAGGAGGAGTATGCAAGCCAAGACAATAATCATCGCGGCGGTGTGTTTTTTCCTGGCGGTGGCGACCTCGGTCGCTGTCCAAAATACCGGTGAGGCAAACCTCGTTTTGGACGGCGGAAAGACAGGCTCCGTGGCGTTTCCCCACAAGGCCCACCAGGACAATCTGAAAGACTGTAACGTGTGCCACGATACGTTTCCCCAGGAAAAAGGCAGCATAGACAAGCTAAAGGCGGAGGGCAAGCTCAAGCAAAAGCAGGTCATGAACACACAATGTCTCAAGTGCCACCGCGATAACAAAAAGGCGGGCAAGCCCAGCGGCCCCACCGGCTGCACAAGCTGCCACAGCAAGTAGAAAAAGAGGAGTTCGGATGCTGGTTCTCGGTCTGCAAGGAAGCCCCCGGCTGAAGGGAAACACCCGCCGGCTGCTGTCGATGTTTTTAGACGAGGCGGAACAACTGGGCGCTCGCGTTCGCATGATCGATGTGGACAGGCAGAACATCGTCCCGTGCAAGGAATACATCACGTGCGAAAAGAAAGGGTTCTGCCCCATCGACGACGACATGAAGAAGGAGATCTATTCTCTTCTGCGGGAGGCGGAGGTCGTCGTGGCGGCCACGCCGATATTTTTCTTCAACATGACCGCCCAACTGAAGGCGCTGGTGGATCGCTGCCAGACTTTCTGGGCGAGAAAGTATCGGTTCCGCCTGAAGGACCCCCTCGCAAAGCAGCGAAAAGGAGTCTTGCTGGCAGTAGGGGCCACGAAGTTCAAGAACTTGTTCGACGGTCTCGAGCTGGGGGTCCGATATTTTTTCGACGCTCTGGATGCCGATTACGCCAAAAGCCTGACCTACGGGGGCATCGAACATCCGGGGGACATTGACAAGCACCCATCGGTCCAGGAGGATGTGCGCAGGGCCGTCGCCGATATTGTGGGACCTCTGGCTAAAAGAAAAAAGGTCCTTTTCGTCTGCGAAGACGGCGCGCGCTTGAGCCAGGCCGCAGGGGCTTTCGCCCAGATCATGGCCGGCGACAAATTCGACGTTGCCACCGCCGGAATCAATCCCGCCGACAAGCTGGATAGCAAAATGGCGGAGGCCATGGCGGAAAAGAAGATCGACTTGAAGTTTCGCAAGCCCCGGCCGGTGGAACAAGCCCGGGAGAACGGAGAACCCGAAATCGTCGTCTGTTTTGGCAGGCAAGTGGCCGAAAAGCTCGATCTGAAATGCGACTTCCGGGTTTGGGACATGGAAAGGGATGTCGAAACGGATCGATCGTTGGAACAGACTCGCTTTTTGCGGGATGAAATCGAAAGACGGGTATCGGAATTCGTCGAGACTGTATGAAAGAGAGCTTACTGCGCTGCTCTCAAAATTGTATTTCCGAAGCCGGATAGGATAGAACAGCACGCCGGACCAGGATGGTCTGGTTGCTCAGGAAACCTTAAAGAAATTTAAAAAAAGGAGAAAAAAGAGAATGGATCGTTACGTTTGCCAGATTTGCGGTTACATCTACGACCCCGCCGTCGGAGACCCCGACAATGGCGTCGCCGCCGGCACCAAATTCAAAGACCTTCCCGACAGCTGGGAATGCCCCGTCTGCGGAGCTTCCAAGGACGACTTCGAGAAAGAATAGCAATTGTTTCGAAAAGCCATGCCCTTTTTCGCCCTCGCGGAGCTTTTCAACGGCGAAAAAGGGCATAATTTCTTCTTTCGCAGGTAGCGTTGTTTCATCCGATATAAATTGGGAACATCCAGCAACTTTAACCGAGACAATAAAGGATTCAGGAAATGAAGCCTATGCAAATCGCCGACAAGATATACGATGTCGGCGTTGTCGATTGGAACATCAGGGATTTTCACGGCTACTCCACGGATTTGGGGACCAGCTACAACGCCTTTTTGATCATCGACGAAAAGAACGTTCTGATCGATACCGTGAAAAAGCCGTTCGCCGACGAATTGATCGGCAACATTTCGAAGATCATCGATCCCAAAAAGATCGACCTGGTGGTCAGCAACCATACGGAGATGGACCATTCGGGCAGCCTCGAGCGGGTCATGCATCGAATCGGCGCGGACAAGCCCCTGTACTGCTCCAACATGGGCATGAAAAACCTCTCCAAGCATTTTTCCAGACCTATGAATTACGTGCCGGTCAAAAACGGCGAAACCCTTTCGCTGGGAAACAGAACACTGACCTTTCTGGAGACGAAAATGCTGCACTGGCCCGACAGCATGTTCACCTACGTGAACGAGGACAAGGTGCTTTTTTCCAGCGACGCCTTCGGCCAGCACTACGCCGGGTTCGAGGAGTTCGCCGACGAGGTTGGCGAATCGAAGATCATGGAGCATGCCAAGAAATATTACGCCAACATTCTTCTCCTGTTCGCCCCCTTGATTCTGAAGCTGGTCGAGAAAGTAAAGGAGATGGGGCTGGAATTCGACATGATCTGTCCGGACCATGGGGTCCTCTGGAGGAAAGACACGGGGAGGATCATCGAAAAATATGTCCAATGGAGCAGCCAGGGGGCCGAAAAGAAGGCAGTGGTTGTGTACGACACCATGTGGCACAGCACCCAGGCCATGGCCGAGGCTATTGCGGAGGGAATCCACGAAAGGGGCGTTTCGGTCAAGCCTTTGAAGCTCAGGGAAAACCATAGAAGCGACATCATGACCGACGTGCTCGATTCCAAGGCCGTGGTGGTGGGATCTCCTACGATCAACAACGGGCTTTTTCCCAGCCTCGCCGATTTTCTGACCTATATGAAGGGACTCCGGCCCCAGAACAAGATCGGCGCGGCCTTCGGCTCCTACGGCTGGAGCGGGGAGGCGGTCGGCCTCATCCAGAAGCAGCTGGAGGAAATGAAGTTCGAAATGGTGGGGTCCGGCCTGAAATACCAGTACGTGCCCGACACGGGCGGACTCGAAGCATGCCGCGAGCTGGGAAGGCTGATCGGAGACGCTGTCAACAACGCATAGGCAATTTGCTCCTGGCGCGCTCGACGCCGGAAGGACAAGGAGGCTCGATATGAAAATACCGGTAGTGGATATAGGCGACTGCACCCTCTGCGGCGGGTGCGTGGAATTGTGCCCGGAAGTCTTCCAGCTTTCCGACGCCGGGTACATCGTCGTGGCCGAACTCGACAAGTACCCTGAGGAAGAAGTCGACGACGCGATCAAGAATTGCCCGGAGGACTGCATATCCTGGGAGGAGGAATAAGATGAATAAAGTGGCCATGTTCGTTTTCAACGGCGATTCTATGTGTTTCATCCACGTGTTGCTAAACGCGCTGGACATGAAGAAAAAAGGATACGATGTGAAGATCGTCGTGGAGGGCGCGGCCACCCGGCTGCTTCCCGAACTCGCCAAGAAGGAGAACCCGCTCCACGGCCTGTGGGAAAAGACCAAGGCCGAGGGGCTGGTGGAAGGCGCGTGCCTGGCCTGCTCCAAAAAGTCCGGGACCCTCGAGGCCGCCAAGGAGCAGGGCCTGAAACTGCTGGAGGACATGAACGGCCATCCGGGCATGACGGGCTACCGCGCCGACGGCTACGAGATCATAACCTTCTGATTCCGAGGCCCGCGAACCGATGAAAACGACCAACCGGAAACTGAAAAGGGAAATTCTCGATTTGCTTTCCAGGGAAGATTTCCAACAATCCCTGGCGCGAATCGAGCAATTTCCCCCGAAACAATCGGTGAACCCGCTCTTTTCGTTCTTTTACAACAAGGAGGACCTGATCCGCTGGCGAGCGGTGGCGGCCATGGGAAAAGTGGTGGCCGGGCTCGCCGAATCGGACCCGGAGGCCGCGCGCGTGGTGATGCGGCGTCTCATGTGGAACTTAAACGACGAATCCGGCGGCATCGGGTGGGGATCCCCGGAAGCCATGGGCGAAATCATGGCTCAAAGTCCGAAAATCGCATCCGAATTCAGAAACATTCTCGTGTCCTACATCCGCGAGGACGGCAACTACCTGGAATACGAAATGCTGCAGCGGGGCGCCGTCTGGGGCGTCGGAAGGCTCGCCCATGCCCGCCCCGAAATCATGGCGGACTGCCCCCCGTTTCTCGCTCCATACATGTCCTCCGACGATCCGTATTTGAGAGGATACGCCGCCTGGGCGGTCGCTCCCCTGGACACTGCGCCTGTCGCACCTTTATTGCGAAAGCTTTTGGACGACGAATCGGTCGTGAAAATTTACATCGGCCTGGAGCTTGTCGAACGAAAAGTCGGGCAATTGGCGGAGGATGGTCTGAAAAACAATTAGGCCACGGATTTCTTCTGGATTTGTATCGCTTGTTGGACGCTTCGTGTTCGCGCTCGGGGCCAATTTTGACGGGAGCATTGCCTGTTTTTTGTAGATTCGGCGGAAGGCCCCATTGCCGAACTTCCTTTCTGTCGTCCCTGACGGGACTTGGGACCCACCAGCGGGTTGAACCCCGGCAATAAATTGCCGGGCTATTGCCTGTCGTCCCTAACGGGACTGACCGGTTAAGAAACAGGGTATGATCCCGTTTTCATTTATCCTTCGCCTCAGCCGTTCAAACACCCTCTCAAATTGTTCTTGATACAATGTCCTTCCATTCTGTATATTGGTTTTCATGAAGAAACCCAAAAAAAAGACACTTGGCAAACAAAGCCCGCATGAAGCTCTGTTCATGAGCATAATCAAAAAACGCGGGAATGCGGGTGATTTCTTGGAGACGGCGCTGCCCGACAATATCGTGTCCGAATTGGTGCTGTCATCGGTTCAGGTGGAAGACGGCTCCTATGTCGATGAAAACCTGAAAAAGCATTTCTCCGATATCGTATTAAGCGTAGACCTGAAAGAAAACCGGGGCAGGGCGAACCTGTATTGTCTTTTGGAACATAAGAGCGCTCCTGCCAGGCTTGTGGGATTGCAGCTTCTGCGCTATATGGCTTTGAAATGGACCGAACTGGAGGACAACCGCGAGCTTTCCGAGGGGAAGCTCCCGCCGATGATCGCCATCGTGCTTTACCATGGAGAGCGGAATTGGAAAGCCTTCACGTCGTTTCACGATTTGATCGTTTTCCCCTCCGACGATTTCAAAAGATACGCCCCCGATTTCACCTTTGAATTTTTCGATGTTCCAAGACTCGGCGACGACGAATTGCGCGCAATACAGGACAAGGTCGTTCTCCATTTTTATTTGGCGATGTTAAAATCGTTGCATTCCCCCGATTTGAGAAAAATGCTGCCGGGTCTGGTTCAGGGGCTTTTCAGGGCCTTGGACAGCGAAACCGCCATGGATTATATTCGCATATTCTTCAAATACATGGTGCAAACCACGTCGAATCTCGATAAGGAATGCATACGCGAGTCATTGGACGTTTTTCCCGAAGGAGGTGAAACCATTATGAATACATTGGCTGAAGAATGGAGAAATGAAGGAATCCTGATCGGCGAGAAAAAAGGCGAGAAAAAGGGCGAGAAAAAGGGCGAGAAAAAAGGCGAGAAAAAGGGCGAGAAAAAGGGCGAGCTGAAACACGCCAGAAGAGTCTTGTTGGTCGTTGCCCACGACAAGCTCGATATTTTGCCGCAGCAACTTGTAGAGGATATAAACAAGATAGAATCCGCCGAAATCCTGGACGAACTGATCAGAAAGTCATTGAGGTGCGAATCTCTTGAGCAGTTCAAAGGCTGGATATGCAAAGCCCTGGGCCGCTGAAACGGTGGGAAGCGGAGGGCGGGAGGAGAGCGACGGCCATGTATAAAAACATACTTGTCCCTTTGGACGGTTCACCCAGGGCGGAGAGAATTCTCCCCCATGTGGAGGGGCTGGCCCTGTCCGGCGGGTCCAAGGTGACCCTGTTGCAGGTGGTGGAGGCCGACATACCGGGAGGCGCGGGACCCTTCTCCGAGCTAACCCGGCACCGCCAGGAAATCGCCCGGCTCACGGAGGAAGGCGCGGCCTACCTCATGAGTATAAAAGAAAGGCTCGAACAACAGGGTATAGAAGTCGTCACCCGAATATTCTACGGGCCGGTGGCCGGCGCGATCATCGCGGCGGCCGAAGAGGAAGGCGCCGACCTGATCGCCATGACCAGCCACGGGCGTGGCGGATTGTCGCGCGTTTTCTATGGCAGCGTTTCCGCTGGCGTCCTTCAAAGAATCGACCGCCCGCTTCTTCTCATTCGTTCCCGAAGACAGTCGCTTTGATCAGATAACACGGGATTAGCCGCAAATAAAATCTTGCATTTTGTAAAGAGTCAGGTTCTAATTACCGGTTTGGAATACGAATGCGACCGCATCCTTTCGGGGGGCGACGCAAACGAAACAAAAGGGGGATGACGATGCGCTTGCTGTTCTGGTATTGCGACCGATTCGCCTGGCGGCCGTCTGTGAAAACGCTGGACAGCGCTCCGGAGGCGGCGCCCATGGCCTATGAACAAGTGGTGGTGGCTTTCATCCATGTCGAGCCGCCGGACGTTGAGGAGGGAAGCTCGGCGGAAACCAAGCTGGTGAAAAACGCCAAGTGGCTGGCCAGAAAGTGGGAAACGCGGAGTATCATCCTGCATTCGTTCACCCACTTGGGAGAGCGAAAGGCGGACCCCGAAGCCGCGAAAGGTCTTTTCGACCGCGTGCAGACGCGATTGGAAACAACCGGTTACGCTACGGTTCAGACGCCCTACGGCTATTTCAACGACCTTTCCATGGATGCCCCGGGGCATCCGCTGGCGAGAATCTACAAGGAGTTTTAGGGGAACGCGCAATGCTTTCCATGAAAAACCGGTTCGGACCGGAATACGCGTCCCTGGACGACCCGGCGTTTGTTCCCAAATACGGTGCGGCCTGCTTTTGCGGGGCCGTGCGATACGAGGTGAACGCCGATCCCGTGGACGCGAAAATCTGTCACTGCCTGACGTGCCAGAGACTGCACGGCGCTCCCATGCAGTGGGCCGCCATCTTTCACAAGCGCCACGTGAGGTTCGTCTCCGGCATGGAACATCTGCGGTTTTTCAACAGCGAACAAGGCCTGCGCGAACGAATCCTGCCCTGCAAAGTCCGCTGCGGCAGATGCGGCGCGCCCATTGCCGACGAGGGGCGCAGGATGTGGCTTGCCTTTCCCTCGTTGTTCAATTTCGGCCCCCTCTGCGGAGTGCCGGATTCATTCAAGCCGACATGCCATATTTTCTATGGCGCACGTGTCGTCGATGTCCGGGACGATCTGCCCAAGTGGTCTGGACACAAGAACCATTCCATACGGCCAATCGTTCCGAAATTCGGTTGGATTTAAATTTTGGACGCCCTATTTCGTTGTGTTCTAAATTTAAAAAAGTTCGATTAAATCGTCGATAAACGCTTCGCTTCTTATTGTCTTAATCGGCAGCCTTCCGGTATTAAGAGGATGTTGCCGTTTGCACCATGAACTATACGAGCCCGATGTTTTTCCGGCTTCCGCGAGTTTTTCCGGGAGTTTTTCAAGACTTCCGAAAACCAACTCGACATAGACCGGATTGTTTAAATTCGGTATCAGCATATATTCGGCGGGCAATGCGAAAAAATCCCGTGCGAGCTTCATGCGACCGTGAGTTTGTCGGCGAAGCCGTTTTCCGCTTCCCCAATGGGATTCGATCGCATTCGTCGTTCGTACGAAAGAAGCTCCCGCGTTTTTTTCCTCGTCGCCTCGGAACAGATACTGTCTGTATTTGCCGACATGCGACAACGCGATATTGTAAAGAGCGAGTTCTTCGCTGCTTGAACAATTGCGTCCGCTCTTCCCGAATTGCTCCATAAGATCGTTTAGAGACTCGCGAACGTCTTTCCTTCCCCTGGAAGTCAGTTCGTACGAATCGCGCATGGGACTCGGTCCCTTGGCGTCCATGCGAAGCACTTCCCGTATCCGCCGGAAAATATCGAATGCTTTCTCGTATAAATTCGCAGCGGTATCGACCACGGGATCGGCAAGGTATTTTTCAAGTCTTTCCGAAAAACCGTAAAAAACTCTCGGCAATTTGCTGATCGAGTTGTCTCTTGCAATCAAGCTTTTTGCCACGGCGTTGATTTTGGCGATTCTGCGATGGAAATAAAGCAGGTAGGGATCAAACGGAAAACCTTGCCTGCGACCGTCGTTTGCGTAGTCGAGCATCCAGGAATGCAGGCCCAGAAGAATTTCGCGGGCTAAAACGTCGGTGAATTCGAAATCCGTTGTATTTCCGCTCAACAGATCCTTGAGAATCAACCGGGCGTTCCCGTCCCTGATCTGTCCTCGAATCCTTTGCGTCTGACTGCTTCTCTGGTTCTTCAGATACGGCTGCAATTTAATGGCTCGAATGCGCTTGTTCAGCATTTTCTGGGGCGCATCGTAGAGATCCCTGCCCAAATCGCCGCATAGATGGTAGTGGCATACGCGGTGCGGACAATCCGGAAGGGCCGCTTCGCAGCTGTTGATCATTCTTTCGCTCAGATCGTGAAGGATCTCGTCCGGCTTGCCGTAAAGATCGGCGGCTTCGAGAAGGCATTTTGAAATGTCCTCTTCGTTTTCCGTGGGAATCTTCCATCCTTTGAGAAATATTCCCGCCTGCGCCTCCTTGACGCCGAAAAAAACGGGGGAACCCGGTTCGATCGTTCCGTCGATCAGCCATGTGACGTTTCCGCGCTTGCGAAGAAAGGCCTCGATCTCGGGAGTCGCCCTTCGATGAAGTTCCCCTAGATAGAAAAGAAACTTGCGCTGAATATCGTAAAGACTGCTGGCGGGTATGGGCGACAGCCCTTTCCGTTTTTCTATCTCTGCGTTGACCGATTTCAACGTGCATCCTTCCAGATAGCATTTTCTGCCGACGAAGGCGATGAGATCGAACGAGTATTTGGCTCCGGAAGGAACGATCGCGGCCAATTCCGACGAGCGAAAAGTCGAAGTCTTCGAACGGTCTTTTTTCCGCCTTGCAATCTCTATGGACCTGAATTTCGAATATTTCAGACTGATAACGGTCCGGCGCCTCGTTTTCTGAACGATGGAATTATCGACGCAAGATTCGAATACGTATTCGGCGTCGTCCGGCAGAGCGGAAATATCGGAGATTTTCCCCATGAAATCGTCTCGCAGACAGTTGACAAGTTCGGCCACTTTCAGCGAGCCGTTTTTTTTTCGAGCGAATAGAACTCGACTACGCTTCGAACATTTCCTGCGGTGACGGAAACCCCTTTTCTTTGCAACGCTCGCGAGATAGACGCCGCGCTTGCCGACGGAAACTCGATCATTCTAACAAGAATTTCAATCACGGCCGGAGAATCCATATTGTCGGGCAAAGGCGTCTCGTCGCGTCTTTGGATTGCCGACTTCGCATCGCGTTCTTCAATCCTTTTTTTCCGGGATTCTTCCTGTTTCTTTTTAAGATCGGGATCGACGGACAAATATACGGCGCAACGACCTGCCATGTATTTACTCAACCTGTCTTTGGATACAAGACGGGAAAGAAGGTTTTTTACATTCGTTTTCAACAAGCGCTCAAGTTCCTCGGCGGTGAACCCCGATTCCGAATCGTCCACTATGGAGACGATTGTTTTGTCGAGAGTGAAGTTTCGGGAAAAACGGATATCATTGTAGGCCCATAGTCCGTACGAGTCGAAATCGGGAGTATCCCGAAGGGTATAGAAGGAGGAGTTCTTGTTGTAGCTCGAATAGTAGCCGAACTTTTTCAAAGCCCGCACCACAGTCATATGCGAAATTTTCAAATGATCGCACAATTCGGATTTTCTTGCGACTTTGCATTTTCGCAATTTTTCGATTACGGCTGTTTCTCTTACAGTAAGATTTTTCATGATGTGGTAATGTATGTTGTTATAAAATGAATATGTCAATATTAAAATAACATACATTAACATTTTGGACCCTAAATTTCAATAAATCCTGCGAAAACTCTGTCAAAAGCGACCTTTTTTGAATGGAACGAGCGTCTTTTTGTTAAACTATGTGAAATGAAATTGCAAATATGTTGAATGATTTCAACATGTTGGGAGGATCCAACCGAATTTCGGAACGATTGCCATACGGCTGTGAAGCGTTGAGCAATCGCAGCCTCGTTCCAACGTTTCGCGTTGACCGGAAAATTCGACGGGCCCGGGACAAGGAATCCATCGGGATCCGGGCGTCCGAAGATCGATCCGGATATCGAGGCCGAAGTGCTGAAGATGGCACGCGAGAACCCGACATGGGGCTATGATCGCATTGCCAGCGCACTGCGCAATCTCGGATACGAAATCAGCGACCGGACCGTTGGAAACATTTTGAAAAGGAACGGCGTCCCGCCTGCTCCGAAACGAAAACCCGACATCCCGTGGAACGAATTCGTCGAAAGCCACAAACGCGTTCTGGCCGCATGCGTCTTTTTCACCGCCGAAATCCTTCTTCCTGCGGGACTGATCACGTTCTTCGTTCTGTTTTTCATCAAGATCGGCTCTCGCGAATCCCACATTGCGGGCGTTGCGACCAACCCCGACGAAAAGTGGATGAACCAGATCGCGAGAAACATCGCGATGGCTGACCGGGGCTTTCTCTCCGATTGCAAATACCTGATTCATGATCGCGATACCAAATTCTGTCTCTCGTTTCGCAAGATTCTAAAGGACGCCGGTTTGAAACTGATTCGCCTGCCGCCGAAATCTCCGAATTTGAACGCCTACGCCATGCGGCGAAGTCGTCGCCGTCCAGGACGTTCCACCCCGGTTCCAGGTTCAGGTACCGGGCTGTGAGGGCGTGGAAGGTGCTGGTGCAGCCGTAGTCGATATCTTCCAGTTCGTAGAAAAATCCCGTGCCGGAAGCAGAGGTGTCCATGTAGGAATAGACGGCCCCGGTGACTTCGTCACCCATGGCCGGAACAAGGGTTTCGGTGATTCGGACGTATTCGCCGTCTTTGCCGTCGCTTCGCCAGATATGGAACCCGGCGTTGTCAATCTCGGTGGCCGTTTTCCAGGAGAGGACCACGGCGTCGTTTCTGTACAATGCCGAGAAGGAACCCATGGCAATCAGGTTCGGGGAGGTGTCCAGGAAAAATGGCGAGAAATCGGCCTCGGTCATGTCATCCACTGTAATGGTGTGCTCCTTGGTGTCCACCGTGCCGCCCATGTCTTCCAGGGACTCGCCGTCCCAGTGGTAAAGTCTCAGGGCGGATTCCGCGAGGCCGTTCAGGTCCAGGCCGCCGTAGTAGAGGGTGAGATCGCCGGCGAACGAGCCGGTGACATGGATGTCCCAGAAAAAGCCGGCGGTGCAGACGGGTTCGCAGCCGCTTTCGAAACGTTCCACGGTCATGCTTCCCGCGCCCGAGCCGGAATCGACCACGAAGTCGGCCAGGTCTGTCGAACCGTCATTCACGTCGAAGGTCCGGCCGCGTTCGTGTCGGTCCCTCTGCCGATGGCTACGCTGCCCTCCAGCAACGCGCAGGTCTGCGTGGGGCCGCCGTTGTCGGCCAGCTCGCCCAGGTGCAGCCGTCCCGTCATATCGCCGGTTATGTCCCCTGGGGCGGAAAAAGTATAACCGTAGCTGTCTTCCACGATGTTGTAGCCGTTGTCGGTAACTGTTCCGCCAGAGTTAAAGAAATCGTTCGCGCCAGATTTTGATGAATTGCCTCCAATAATCGTGTTTTGGATGGATAGGGCAGTGCTGGAGCCGCCTAAAAAAATACCTCCGCCAAGGTTGGCGGCCGAATTGCCTGTAAATGTACAATTGGTCAGAACGGCGTCAAAACCACTAAAAACTTGTTTAACATACAACCCCCCGCCGCTTGAAGTACTACCATAGGCATTGTTTCCGGTTATCGTGCAGTTGGCGAGAACCAGGTCCTCAGTGGCATATATACCTCCGCCATTATAGAGGCAGCTGTTCCCGCTGACGGTGCAATTTGTCATGGTTAATGGACCACGGGTCCAAATCCCGCCACCATACGCATTAAGTTTGACATTATTGTCAGATACGGTACAGTTTGCAAGGCTCAAGCTACCTAAATTATGAATTCCGCCGCCTACTCTATTGCCAACTCCATGCCTTATGGTCATATCTTCAAGGGCGACAGTTTCGCCGCTATAAATGTAGTAAACAGGGGCTGTGGCAACGCCTGCGGATGCGGCGGCTTGAACAATTGTGGACCCCGCGCCTGCGCCTCGAATTGTAAGGTCCGCAAAACCTCTTTGGATATCGATACGATTGCTGTTCAGTGTGTACGTGTCGCCGGAGACATGGATAACGATGCCGGCTGTTGCCGGGTCTGCTACATTTACGACGGCGTACTCGATGGTTTTCCATGCGTCGGTCCCGGGCCCGGCGCCATGGGAGCCGTCGTCGGTCCCGGCAGGATCGACATAGTAATCGACGGCCAATGCCGCCGTGTTGGCAAAAGCAATCCATGCCAAAACGATAACAATGCCGCACGAAACAAATCCGTTCATCCCGACAACCGCTTTGAAGAGCTTCATTTCTTTTTTCTCCTTTCCTTTTTCAAAACTTGTCCGACTGTTTCCGCTCCGAAAGGGATCGATTCCCCGGTGTTCGGAAGCGGCATGCGCGAAGGAATCTCCGCATTCCCCCGTTACGGCGACAGCGGACACGGGCTGGGCGAACACATCTGCGCCGGACCGATTTCAGCCTGGATTTCCGTGCTTGTAACGGTCCTGACCAGGGGCGGTTCAAAGGGCGAGGATCTTTCCGGGGATTTCGAAACCGCGACTGCCTCATCCGATACGTACGTTGCCGCTTTTTCCATCTTCCGATCTCCTTTTTCTGCTTCATTGGTTCATTGCGAATTCAAATCGAATTGAAAATGACTTCCTTATATCCCCCCCCCCCGCCGATTGTCAAGAAAAAATGTCTGAACCACTGAGAATCGCGAATGCCCCCTGATATTCGGCGACGGCTCCCGATGAATTCGCGGCTTTTTGTTCCGCTGCCACTATTGAAGGCCTGTTTCGGGATCGTTGGGCGGGTGGGGCGCCATGCAAGACCCGCAGGCCGTCGAATCCAAGAAATTCGGCAGCAGAGAAAAAGCGGGGTTGGTTATCATGTCGGCCAAGCAACACCGTCATTCCAGAGCTGGAAGCTCTGTTTACCTTTGCCGCTCCCCAGTTGGTTGTCATGTCGGCCAACCAACTCCGTTATTCCGGGCGGAGCTTGCTTTAGACCCGGAATCCAGGAGCTTGTTCGGGGCGCCTGGGTTCCCAAGGCAGTTCACGACTGGGGTGATGAAAATGCTCCCTGTTTAGCCGCAGCAATTCCGCCGGGTTTTATTCCGCCCAAGCTATCGCGGGGCCTGGTTCGGAGGGTGGGTGGGTCGATCCCCTGGCGTTGTCGCCAATTCAACTTCTCTTGAAATGGACGGCCCGACAATCTTGCACGGAGTCCAACCCACCATTTTCCTCGTCAGTTCGTCGCTTCTTCGAACGAATGACATCGAGGCGGCTCGGGAAATGGTGGGTTGGGCTTCGTGCAAGCTCGAAGGGAGCGGGCGTTAACAAGCTTTGAACCAACCCCGATCGCCAGGGTTTCGACCCACCCACCCTACAATCCCGAACCAGCCCGTGCGGATTGCCGCAAGCGGGAACAAATCCCGGCAGAAAAAAATTCCCGAAATTGGATGATTTTCATCACCCCAGCTGGCGACTGTTCCATGACATCTTCGTGCCCTTCGTGTTCTTCGTGGTAGAATTCTTTGATTTTAAAACACGAAGAACACGAAGGGCACGAAGATCGTTAATCCCCCGAATACGTCATAATCAGGAAAAAAGGTGCCGTCGGGGCAAGGGAAAAATCCAAATCCCCGGCGGTTTTGGAAAAAAGCTTTACCCGTCTTGAACAATCGACTATAAAGGAAGTGTCTTTTCCGAAAGAAAACGAGTGGCGCGGACAAACATCCCAAAAGGAGGACGAAATGAAAAAAGCGATTTCATTTTCCGAGTTGACCATGGCCCTGGTCTTCGCTTTGGCGGGCTTTGCGACGTTTGCGTCGGCGGCCACGGACCCGCCTGCGACGACGACCAAGCTGATTTTCGTGCATCATTCCTGCGGCGGCAACTGGCTGGCGGACCCGACTGCCGGCGACGAGCCCTACGGCGGCCTGGCCCTGGCTCTGATGGCCGACAATTATTATGTCAGCGCCACCAATTACGGCTGGGACCCCTACGGTATCGGCGACCGCACCGATATTTACAACTGGCCCGAATGGTTCACCGGCGACAACGCCGCGACCATTCTGGCTGCCCTGTATTCGGAGACCGGGCAGAACGTCGGCGGGTTCGGGGATTGGACCCGCCTGGGGAGCGATCCCGGAGGCGAAAACGAGATCGTTATGTTCAAATCCTGTTATCCCAATTCCCACATGGAAGGAAACCCGGGCGACGCCCCCTACGAAAGCCCCAACGACTGGGAAATCAGCGTCGGCAACGCCAAAGCCGCGTACAAAGACATCCTGACCTATTTCGCCACCCGGACCGACAAGCTGTTCGTGGCGGTCACCGCGCCGCCGCTGGTATCCGGCGCCACCGACGAGGCGCACGCCGCCAACGCCCGCGCCTTCAACAACTGGCTGGTCCACGACTGGCTCGACGGCTACGGCCACGCCAACGTCTGCGTGTTCGACTACTTCAACGTCCTGACCGACCCCTCCAACCACCACCGGGTGGTTTCGGGGTCCGTGGAGCACGTGATCGGAGGGGGAAGCGACTTCGCCTACTATCCCAGCGGAGACAGCCATCCCAACAAGCAGGGGCAGCAAAAGGCCACGCAGGAATTCGTGCCCCTTCTCAACTATTGCTACAACGAATGGAAAGGCGGAGGCGCGCCCGTTTCCGCCCCGACGGTCGCAACCCACGAGGCAACGGGAGTAAACGCCGCCGGCGCCACGATGAACGGTTCCGTGAATCCCAACGGGGCCGCCGCAGTCTACAGTTTCGAATACGGCAAGACCGAAAGCTACGGTTCGACCACCGCGCAGAAGGACGCGGGCAGCGGCACGAGCGCGACGGATGTCTTTGAAACGATAGGAGGACTCGATCCAGAGACGGTCTACCACTATCGCCTGACCGCCACCAACAGCCAGGGAACGAGCAACGGAGCGGACGAGACCTTCGCCACCCTCTCGGGGTCCCATGTGCCGGGCAATATCGACGCCAGTCCCGACGGCTTGGTCGATCTGAACGACGCCGAAACGGCCTTGAAGGTGCTGGCCGGGCGCGCCGGGTTCGCAGTCGATGTGGAGGCCGAAATCGACGACGACCAGAAAATCGGCCACGCGGAGGGGGTCAACGCATTGCGGCAGGCCGCTTCGTCGTCGTCCGGGGGCGGACTCGTCCGTTCGACGGACTTCGCGTACCTCGGCGCGTTCCGGCTGCCCGACGAATTCTGCTGGGGCGCCAGGGGAATGTCCTATTATCCCGAGGGAAACGGCGGTTCCGGCTCCCTTTTCATCGCCGCGTCGGAGGCCCTGCGGACGCCGGAAGGGGAGGTCTGCTACACCGGACTGGAGAATTGCTCCGCCTATTTCGGAGAGGTGGCCATACCCGTTCCCGCCAAGGAAGCGGAGTGGACGTCCCTGCCGCAGGCAAGTTATCTGCGAACGCCGACGGTTTTCGACGGCGGCCTGGCGGCGACGGTTTCGCACGACTACGCTTTTCTAACGGGCATAGAATACATGCCGCGGCAGGGTGCCCAAACCTCCGCCAAGCTCTACGGTTCGCTGACCCACTGGTATGCCGAGGGAGAATACGGGGACGGTTCCTTTCCCACCGTATGGTTTTCGAATCTGGACGGCTCGGACGCCAAGGGGGTATTTCATGTGGGACCCCAGAGCGATCCCCTGTATCACGGACGAAAAATGGGGACTTTCATGTTCCGCGTGCCTCAATGGTACGCCGACCAGTATCTCGGCGGCAGGACCCTCGTCACCGGCAGGTCCAGAGGGACCCCTGCGGGAGAAAACGGCGAGCTGACCACGGCAGGCGGTTCCCAGGGGCCGACGCTGTTCGCGTTCATGCCCTTGCAGTCCGACGATCCCGCAGTCGCCGACCTCGACGCCCTGCCCATGCTGTACTACCGGGTCAAGTATCCGGGTTGCGCCGGACCCGATGTCGGCGTGGGAGGCGCGCCCACGGACTGCGACTATCCCGGATTTTCCATGTGCGACGAATGGGACGGCGGCGCGTTCGTTTCAGCCTCGGGCAAAAACGCCTTGGTGCTGCTCGGGCGCAAGGGAAGCACAAACTGCTACTACTGCGACGAAACCGGGTCGGACCCGGAATGCCACGTCTCCCCGCCCATCGACGAATGCCTGCGATACTGCGAAGAGGACCGGGGATACCACTGCGGCCCCTACCGGAGACAGCTGATTTTCTACGATCCCGAAGCCCTGGGAAGCGCGGCCCAAGGGACGACCGACCCGTGGGAGGTCCTTCCCTACGAAGTCTGGGGCCCTTCGGACTTCTATCTTACAGGAGAGAACGTATGCGGAAGCATCGGGGGCGTCGCCTACGACTCTTCCGGCGCAAGGCTCTTTATGATCGAAAGGGGGCTCGGGGGCTACCAGGGCGACAACGCAGCAGTCGTCCACGTGTGGAGCGTGCAGTGAGTGCCAGCAGTTGTTTTCCCTTGACATATCTCCCGTGTTAACCGTATAAAAAAAGATACTAACATTGGTGTTCGTCGAAGCCCAGATACCAATAACTCGAACAGGTAAAATGGCCGGCGATTCTGCGACTCGGCGATCGAGTTTTTTTCCGACATTCCCGCGAAAGCTTCGAATCCACGAGCTTTCGCAAACTTCCTGGATTCCGGGTCGAAACTTAGTTGCGCCCGGAATGACGGGCACCTCAAGCTGTCGGGCGGAAAAAACTCGATCATCGCGTGCAACGGTTTTCGCATTGCCATTTCCGAATTTCAGGGAGGTGATCAAATGGGGCCTTTTTCAGCTATCACCGGTACTATCCTCCGTATCCGATCATAACCAACTGTACCTTCTACGGAAACGACGCCGGTGACGACGGCGGGGGATTGGCCGCCAACTACTCTTCGCCGGAAGTCACCAACTGCATCGTGTGGGACAACGAACCGGATAGCATATACGACGGGGCCGACAGCGATTCCGACGTGACGTATTCCGACGTGGAGACCGGGACTGTATTTCCGTATTCGGGGACCGGCAATATAAACGAGGATCCCCTCCTGGCGAATCCCGACCTGGGGGATTTCCACCTGTTGAGCGACTCTCCATGCATAGACGAGGGATCGGGTTCCGCCCAGGCTTTGCCGTCGGAGGATTGCGAAGGGGACCCTCGGGTCGTGGGCGAATACCCGGACATGGGCGCGGACGAGTACACGGGCGCGCCGAATATATCCGCGAATCCGTCCCAGCTGGATTTCGGAAAAGTGGAGACGGGCGAGGAGTCCTCTCTTTCCCAGGTGACGGTCGAAAACACGGGAGACGCTGAACTTGTGCTGGGAACCATCGCCGTGACAGGCGCCCAGGCGGCGTCTTTTCAGACTCGGCAGGACCACTGTTCCGATGAAACCCTCGCGGCGGTGACCGGAAGCTGCACGGTTGGCGTCGTATTCGTTCCTTCCGCTTCGGGCGCTGCGAACGCTACCCTGTCGATACCTTCCAACGACCAGGACGAGCCAGTATCGGAAGTCTCGTTATCCGGCCAAGGCGTCGGTGTCATTGATTCGCCCCAAGTGGGCGCATCGACGGTCGCCGACATGACCGACGCCCTCGACGCCAGCGTTACGGTCGTCCTGACTGGCGAGGTAAGCCCTGCGGGGGCGGAAACCACATTCTATTTCGAGTACGGTCCCACCGAGGGCTACGGCACGCAGACCGCGCCGGTTTCGGCGGGCGTCGGAGAAACATGGCAAACGGTGTCCCAAACGATCGCCGGACTGGATTCGGACAGTACGTATTACTATCGTCTGGCGGTGCAAAACGCGGGCGGGACCGCTACGGGAGAGGGACGATACTTTGCGACCGATATTTTCTATGTCGATGAGAACTCCGGATGCGGGGATCGGGAACCATGTCGCGATTCGATCCAGTCGGCTATAATTGATGTGATGCCCGGCGGTTGGGTCAAGGTGGCGTCGGGCGAGTACGGGGAACAAGTGAGCGTGGACAGGTTCGCCACGGTCGCGCCGGGCTACAAGCCGGATTTTTCGGGAATGTCGCAGGAAGGCGTGGTCTTGAAAATAAACACCATGTGATCTCTCAGGTTTCTATCTGTTCCGAAACATTTCCGAACGGATTGCGGACAAGCAACCGGCCATCAACCACAAGACCGTCGTGCATGTCCTCGGAGTACAAAATATCGCATTCTCCGATCAATGCGGCAGCTACGATCATTGCGTCATAAACGCTTATCTTGTACCGTTCCGCGATTTGTCTTCCCCGATCATGGGTTTGCTCGGTCAATGGCTCAACCCCGCACATTGCTCGGACCAACATCAAAAATTCATTGATTTCCGTCCATGACATGGAAAGCTTTCCTTTGGCGACGTTGACCAACTCATTCAACACCTGCACGCTGATCAGACCGCCGGATAGCAAAATCGATTCCGCGCGGTCTGCTTTTTGAACATCGGCCGACAAAAGATACAGCAGAACATTTGTATCGATAAACGCTTTATGACCGGGCATTGGCTTCATCCCTGTCGAATCTGAAATCGGCGGGAAGCTTTCCGCGAAACTCTCGCAGCCGGGCGAGCAAGGCTTGCTTATCGTTTTTTTTTCTGACCTGAAAAAGCCGGTCGTCGGCTACGATCACTTCAATATCGTCCCCTTCGCTCAAATTCAGCGCGGCGATCACCGAAGCTGGCAATCGAATGGCCAAACTGTTTCCCCATTTTGAGACTCGCATGATTCACCTCCTCTTTCGGATATACATACTAAGGATGTATATCATTGTTATGCGCCTGTGTCAACCGGAGCAATCGTAAACTGAATGTCCTTTTCAGTTTCCACAAAAAAAGCAATGTCGGAGGAAGAGGCGGCTACCGCGTGGATTAGGTTGTCTTTGGAAACGTTCGAAAGCCTTCCGAGAGGAACAAATCCCGTCTGGAAATGGTCTCCCGAGTTTCGATTATGATCATCGCTCCGGGATTCAACCGTCTCCCCTCACGATTTGGAATTCGCCGCTCCCCAGCACGACCCCGTCCTCGGTCTCGATTTGCACCCGCCATGAACCTGCTTGCTCAGGGTTGTTCAAGGTGATCTTGCTCCATGTCCTCATGCGGGGATGCCTTATTTCGAGAGGGACCTCGGTATATTTGCGACCTTCGCGATAATAGACATGCTTCAGTACATACGGGACCGAATCGGAGTGGACTTCCATCCAAAAGTACGGTTTTGTCTTCTCGTCCAATGAAAAACGGGATAGCGGCGCGACGCATTCGTGGTCTTGAACATCCGAGCAAACGGATTTTCGGGCAATCTTTTCGCCATGGGCGGAAGGCGAACCGGCGGACGAAGGCGGTGGCGCGGCCGGATTCGTCTCTTTCGCAGGTTCCGATTCCACGGGCTCGGCGGTTGGATTTTCGGATGACACCGGACTTTTCACGTTCGAATTGTCGGTCGAAGGCGGGATCTCCTGTGTCTGATTTTCTGTTGACGCCTCTTGGCTGTCGTTTCCGGACTCTTTAGCGGTTTCCATTTCGAAATAGGGACCGTCTGTTTCCCGCTCGTTTTCCAAAGGGGGGCTTTTGTCAATCTGAGGTTCCGCCATAGCCACGTCCCGAGAATTGTTCTGCGGTTTCTCTGTTTCCGCAAGGGTTTCAGCCGGTTCGGATGGACCCTGCGACGCCGCGTTTGTTTTTTCTTCAGTTGTTTGTCTTTCGGCTTGCCGTATGTTCGGGATGACTGTCGGTTTCGGTTGACGGCTTGGCGTTGTTTTTCCGACGGAAAAATACGCCGCCAGAAGAATAATGATCAAAACAGGGGCCGCTATCCTGAATGGATTTCGGATATTTCCCTTCTTATGCGCCGCCAACTCTTGGCGTTTGGCCAGGTCCTTTCGGAGTTCACATAGTTTGTCGCAGAATTCCTTGTCCTTGGCTTCGATGGTTTCTCTTTTCATATAGTTTCCCGAAAAAAAATAATTTATCGCATACTACAATTTATCGCATACTACAGGGTAAGCACCGCAAAGTTTCGTTTGCGTATATGCCAAATCATTGGTCGGGTGTCAAGAATCGTGGGTCGAGGTCTTATCTGGGGTGATGAAAATCATCCGGTTTTTGGTATCTAATTTCCTCCGAAATTTGTTCCGGCTTTGAAGGCCTACTCAGGTATTTCCGTGCCCCGTCATTCCGGCCGGAGCGCGCGTTTCCCGAGTCGGGCGCCTCATTCCGCGCATGCGAGAGAGTCCGTTGAAATCCGGCGGCGTCGCACTTGAAAGCGCGCGCGGAGAGCCGGAATCCAGGCTTCCGTTCGAGTCCCGGCGGCGCGGCGGCAGACGGCGGCCAAAATCACCGAACCGCAAGCTGCGGCGTCTTGACGGGACAAGAACGCCGATGACCGGGAAACGAACGCCTGCTTTCCAACAGTTCAGGGCCCGAACATTCCGCCTCGCCCCGTTTGCGAAAACTAGCCAAAGCCTGGATTCCGGCTCTCCGCGCGCGCTTGCCGGCAAAAAACGGCGAACCTCGAAAAGGCTGCGGGTGAGATCGAAAATCCGTTTTTCCGACAACCCCGCGCGCTCCGGCCGGAATGACGGTCCGCTTGGAAATCCGAGGTCCGGGCGAACCCCGCAAACCGAAGGCCGACACTCCGGAAAGGAACAAAACCCGGCTGAAAAATTATCCGCCATTCCGGGGGATTTTCATCACCCCAGCTCTAAACATTTGCCGATCAACATTTTGAGGAATGCTCCCTCATGGCCTTATCTTGGTATTGCCCTCTGCGTACCTCTGCGTCTCTGCGCCTCTGCGTTAAAAATCCCTCTTGCCATCCAAGGGCTGTGTGTATTTAACGCAGAGGCGCAGAGATACGCAGAGAAAAGCCGTTTAAAATTAGAACTGCTACGGAATGACGGAGTGGGTTGGCCGACGCTCCGTTTTTTTCACTCCGGCATTTCCGTGCCCCGTCATTCCGGCCGGAGCGCGCGTTTCCCGAGTCGTGCGACAATTCCCCGCATGCGCGAGAGTCCGTTGAAATCCGGCGGCGTCGCACTTGAAAGAGCGCGCGGAGAGCCGGAATCCAGGCTTCCGTTCAAGTCCCGGCGGCGCGGCGGCGGACGGGGGCGAAAACCTCCGAACCGCAAGCTCCGGCATCTTGACGAGACAAGAACGCCGATGCGTCGGGAAACGAACGCCCGCTTTCCAAAAGTTCGGAACCTGCACATTCCGCCTCGCCCCGTTCGCGAAAACTAGCCAAAGCCTGGATTCCGGCTCTCCGCGCGCGCTTGCATGAAAAAAACGGCGATCCTCGAAAAGGCCGCGGGAGAGATCGAAAATCCGTTCCTCCGACAACCCCGCGCGCTCCGGCCGTAATGACGGTCCGCTTGGGAATCCGAGGTCCGGGCGAACCCCGCTGAAAAATTATCCGCCATTCCGGAAAGGAACAAAACCCGGCTGAAAAATTATCCGCCATTCCGGGGGATTTTCATCACCCCAGGTCTTGTCTGTTCATCGCTGATGTGAACGCGAAAACCGGTGCAAAGCCACGAAAGCAACTTTTCCTGGAATGTCGTGTGGCCGAATCCTTTGGACTGAACAGCCATTCGTATGTTTCCGAATTTAACGAAGATGTCGGGGGCTGCGCAGCAATTCTGGTTTTGACGGAAATTCCATGCAAAAGAGGTTGCAAAGAGCGAGGTAACCAGACCATCCTGGTCTGGCGGGTCCATGATCAAGGGGACTTTCCTGACGCTCCGAACCAGACCAGGATGGTCTGGTTACCTTGGAGGTGCCGAAGACACCCAACATTAGAATTGCTGGGGGCTGCGTCAGCTGCTTTCCGAAAATGGAACGTTTGGATAAGATCGTGAGCGGGGTTGGTTCTAACATAGGCCATGCCCTGGCAGAACTCGGACGCGAAGCGTCCTGGTATGCATTCCCACGCAAAGCGTGGGAACGAGGTGGAGTGGGGACCGCCGACGAAAGGACCAATCCCATCGTGTCAAGGTTTTCCAGGAAACGCACGTCGCCCCGGAGTGGGGACCGCCGACGTAAGAACCAACCCCATCGTGAGCATTTCTTGAAACCGCCGTGATTTTTCGTGATTAAATTAATCGTATCGGAAAAATCGATGAAAAATCGAAATTGCGTTTTATATTCTCGAATCGAATCAAGGAGGTGGCAACATGAAAACATTGCGTATAACAATCACGATTTTATTCATAGGTGCATTCATGGCTGGAATATTCAAAAACAACGAAGCTGCGGGGGGCAAATCCTCCCCAGGCGAAGATATTGGCGAAAAGCCGGAAAACGCCGCCGTGGCGACATTCGCGGGCGGATGCTTCTGGTGCGTGGAATCGGACTTCGAGAAGGTCGATGGCGTCTTGGAGGTGGTTTCGGGCTACACGGGGGGCGATAAGCCCAATCCCACCTACGAGGAGGTCTCCTCGCACCGGACCGACCATCTGGAGGCCGTGCAGGTGACATACGATCCAAAAAAGGTGTCCTACGAGGAGCTGCTCGACGTGTTCTGGCGGCACGTGGACCCCACCGATTCCGGCGGACAGTTCGTGGACCGGGGGCCGCAGTACCGCACGGCCATCTTCTACCGCGGCGAACAACAGCGCCGCATGGCCGAAGAATCCAAAAAAAAGCTCTCGGAAACCGGGCCTTTCAAAAAGCCCGTCGTCACCGAAATCGTCCCCTTGAAAGAATTCTACGAGGCGGAGGATTATCATCAGGACTACTATAAAAAGAGTCCGCTGCGGTATTCCTTCTACCGTTCCAATTCCGGACGGGATCAGTTCGTCAAGGCCGCGTGGAAGGATCATCCGGCCAAGGCGGCGTCGAAATCGGCCGATGGAAATTACGCCAAGCCCGGCGAGGCCGAGATTCGCGGAATGCTCACGGACTTGCAGTACCATGTCACGCAGGAAGAGGGCACCGAGCCGCCCTTCAACAACAAATACTGGGACAACAAAAGAAAAGGGCTCTACGTGGACATCGTCTCGGGAGAACCCTTGTTCAGCTCCACGGACAAGTTCGATTCCGGGACCGGATGGCCGAGTTTTACAAAACCCGTGGCGCCGGACAATATCGTGGAAAGAAAGGACAGCAGCCTGTTCATGGTCCGAATCGAGGTGCGCAGCAAGCACGGCGATTCCCACCTGGGGCACGTGTTCGAAGACGGCCCGCCTCCCACCGGCTTGCGCTACTGTATCAACTCCGCCGCCCTGCGCTTTGTTCCAGTGGAGGATTTGGAGAAGGAAGGCTACGGAGCGTACCTCGGGGTGTTTGCCAAGGGAGAGTGACGTTCTATTCCGTTCCCACGCTCTGCGTGGGAACGGATCTCGGGCGCAAACGAACGCGTCGAACATGACTATTGGCAGGAAACTGCCGGGCAATACAGTGGAACTCGATGACCAAGTTTTTGCGCCGACCGGACCAAGGCGACCGTCATTCCGGGCGTAGCGCAGACCCGGAATCCAGGATATCCGCAGAAGCGCATGGATTCGAAGCTTTCGGGGGAATGACGAAAAAAGCTTGGTAATCGAGCGGAAGGATCTGCAAGAAGGACGATTGCTCGCCTGAATATCGTTTTGAAATTCCAAATCATCTGTGGTATCAAGGACCTATTGCCAAACATCATCAACCTATCCCCATGAGACTCGAAATATGGACAATCCAATCCCTCCTACCCATATAATACTGTACAATATGACAGTTCGGAAATATTCGCCCATATCGGACGCGTGCCCACTTCCTCTCTCAACTCCAAGGAGGTGTTCAATCGGGTCATGCGCATCATCGGCGATTTTTTTATCGCCTCGCAACTTGTCGCTGCTCCCGCTCAATGGTAACAGTTGCCTTATCGGCGCAATCGAACTCATCAATAAAGTGACGCCTCCACCCGCAAAATCCGAAAATCGAGGCAATGACTCGCGAGCAGAGCAATATCCCACCTCCGCGACGTTCACCCGAAGGGATATGAAAATCCTTTCGGCTACTGGTTCGTTCACTGGCATCGCCGCTGAAAACGCGTTTTTGCACCAAAAAGTCAGGGTGCTTGCCATGATCGATTCCCTCACGGGCATCCACAACCGTTTTCGGAAAGACTAAACTCGTCGATTCGCCTGTTCCCGAACTTGCATACGGCCGTTCGGACTCTCAAATTTCAATTTGCGACTATTGGGGGTTGAGTCCCTCCCCCAAGAAAAACAAGCCCCCCCCTATCTTTTCATTCATCCTGAAATGGTCATGATAAATAGCTCCGAAAAATTTGTTTGCCAATTGAAATCTTTTTTGGTAATTGAAGAACTTGCAAAAGTTTTAATTTCTTTTTTTTTTATGAGTAGAAACGAGCGAACGCCGAAATTTCGATTTCGGGACATGGTTTCCATCTATTTGGCTGTGGCGTAGATTCAAGGACAGTTTTTTTTTCGTAACGTTTTGCGTAATGGGGTGACTTAAAATGCCAGAAAAAATGAATGAAAATTTCGAGAAATGGGCCGCGTGGTTTTCGGGATTAAACGAAAAAGAATCGAAAGTGCATTATCGGGAATGGGAAAAGATTTCGACACAGGCGGCCTCTTTAAGGAAGATCTTGGAGCATTCTGAATTGGACTTGTACGAAGAAAAAATAATAGCCAATTCCATAGTAGATAAATTGAAGTACGATGAGCCATACCGTGTCGTTTTATTGGGACAGACCGGAGCGGGCAAAAGCAGTTTGCTGAACGCTTTGCTCGGAAATATGGTCGCTAAGGTAGGTGCAGGAGGAGCTGTGACCGGTGTATCCACCTATATCTATCCCAATGCTGAAAAAAAAATTTTCAGGCTGATATACAGGGACGAGGAAGCCTTCTTGGAATTGCTGCAAAGAATGGCAAAAAGGTACGACCAAGAGCTTCCTTCGAACATGGAGGTTATAAAAAGAGAACTTTCCGAAATCAAAAAGAAATTGCAAAAAGATGCCAGGCTCGAAAAACATTTGGCGGATCTGTTGGGCCAAGATTTGGAAGACATCGTATGTGCGTGGGAGCTTATGAAGACACGAATCGATTCCGAGAAACCATATGAATCTTTTGAAGACCTTTCCGAAGTCGAAATGCTTATCGAGGAAAATAGCGAGACAAACGACCGGAATTCCGATACAAGGATTATTTCGGGCATTTTAAGGGCGGAATTCTATTTGCCGGTGAATTCGATTGACGACAGTAGCGTGTTCAGCCACGCCGTTTTGATCGATACTCCCGGAATAGGCGCAAGTACCTTGAGGCATCTTGAAATTTTACAAATGGAGGCGGAGAAAGCCGATGCGATTATTCTCGTGCTTAATTCCAACAGGCCCGAGGAAAGTTCGAAACACCTCGCAAGCATAATCAGGAATGTGCTTTTCGAAGGACTTGGGCAGAAACAGCAAGATCGACTTATTGCCAAGCTTGTAGTGGTGAAGAATAAAATCGACCAGATAAAAAAAGACGATCTGAAGAGACTCGACACTTCCATTAAAGGAATATCCGAATCGGTGCTGAAAGGCAACGCCGACAGAGCTATGCATCTTTTCGAGCGGCAGTGTTTCGACGCTAACTCGGAACTCGCCTGCCTATCACAAAAATTCATGTCCAAAAAGGAGCTGGACGAGGACGAGAAGAGAGCTTACAGCAGCCATATTGCCAAATACTCCGGCGAAAATCAATGGTCCGATTCCGCAATTCATGAAAACGCACTGGAATGGAGTAAAATTCCTTCGATCAAGCGGCATCTCCAGGATTATTTGCATAGAGGGCGGATTGCTTTGGTGCTTTACGAAGCTTCAAGTCTTTTTGACAATTTGACAGAACGGCTCCTGGCGGGATTGGAGGACAGATTGTCGCAACTTTCATGTCGGGGCGGGAATTTTCGAAGCGGCGACGGTTATTTAAGGGGTGTTTGCTTGTCGAGAATAGAAGCCGATAACAGGGAACTGCAAAGATTATACGGTTCCATTCAGAACAAACTCTGCGAGTGGAGGAAGTCTCAGGAGCACCGGAACGACTTAAAAAGAAAGATGGAAAGCATATTCGAAGAAATACAAGAATGTATAGAAAGATCTGTCGAAGAGGTGTTCGAAAGCGAAGATACTTTTATGGGCAAAACGATCGACGATGTATTTCTGACGAGTTGCACGGAAACATTTCCCGTCAAGATTTACGATAAAATCCGCAACAATTTGATATTGAAAGTCGAAGTAACTTCGGAAAAGATCGCTCGATACTACTTGAATGCGTTCGAAAAAGATATCGACGAGGCCGAGCTTTACAAGGCCATAAACGAGAAAACCTACGGTCAGGATTACATAGACAAATACATAAGGCCAGCTCAAAAGCTGGAAAAAATTCAAATGGCCATGCGGAACAATTATTTGGAAACATGCCGTTGGATATTGGCATATGAGTTCCTCAAATGCATTTACCCTTACTTGAAAAGCGAATTTCGGCACAAAGTATGGGCCGTGGTCAAGGATATCGCCCCTAATTTGATTGGAGCTATGTTGGGTGCCGCCGCAAGTACGGCGACTGGTGGGGCGACAGGTCCGATTATGGGGCCAGCTGCGAGCGCCGCTGTCGGAACAGTGGTTGGCAACAAAGTGTCCGGCGCAGTCAGTTCGGGCAGTCTGGAAAAAAAGCTTAAGGCTTGGTTTGGTCCAAAAGAAACTGACGGAACCGAGGAAACACATGCGTTGCAAGAAACGAAAGAAGCAGAAGAGGCTGAGGCGTTTGAGGCGTTGAGAGGTCTCGAAGCCTTTGGAAGAAACGAATGGCTGGCCGGATTTGTCGATGCTGAAAGAAAAAAGCTCATCGAAGAGATAGACAGATTTATGGCTGCCGGAGACAAAGCGGGCGTAAAGACAAAAGCCGCAAAATACTTTTTGGATATGTACAATTTATCGATGATCAACACATTGCCTTATCTTGAAAACATGTTTTTTTACGAGGCGGGCAAATTTCGTGGAAGCTTCGAGTCGGTAGTGAAAGAGATGTGCGAAGAGCATTCTTCCCATTTGCGGGCAGGAACGGCCGATCAGACGCTTTTTCTTTCTGACCAAGACACAAAAAAACTGAATTTGATTGTGGAAATCCAACGCGTTCAGAAAGAATTGAAGAACCTTCTCGATGGCGGCGGGGCTTGCAATTAGTTCGGCGAAGATTGTAGCGAGTTTTTGGCTTAAGTTCGATTCCCGGACCAGATGACCGAGCCCTGCCAATCCCGCAGAGCCGGACAAAATCGTGACGGGAGAAGACGATGGTTAATTCATGGGAATCGTCCGGCCATGGGCTGCCCTCCAAACGGGACTCGGAAGGCAGCCCCACCTTCAAACAAAAACTGTTATTTCCCTGTCTTACGGTACCCGATCATTGCATCTCTTGATCCCTCCAACCCTCCGTTCCAATCTCCCTCAAACAATCCCTGTCTTACCCTCTTTTATCCTCGCTTACCGCGACGCAATTGCGTTTGCACCTTGAATATCGAACTGATTTGATGTAAAGGGAATAAATTTGATTCATGATTTGTGGAGACGTTTAACGAAAATGGAACTCAAATCGCAAGCAAGGGAAGGAGCGGCGGTCGCCAGCCTATGAAATTTCTCGAATTCGTTTCGCGGTGGATCGACAAAATCAACCAGTGGGTGGGCAATTTCGTGGCGTGGACCACGTTTTTGGTCGTGCTGGTGGTTTTCGTGGACGTGGTCATGAGGTACGCTTTCAAGATCAGCTTCGTGTTCACGCAGGAACTGGAGTGGCACCTGTTCGCCTTCATTTTCCTGATGGGCGCGGGCTACACGCTGCTCAAGGACGGCCATGTCCGGGTCGATATCTTCTACCAGAGGGCCCGCCCGAAAACCCAGGCCTGGATCAACCTGATCGGGGTGATTTTCTTTCTTCTGCCGGGCAGCTACATGATCATCGAGACCTCCAGTAAATTCGTGTACAGTTCCTGGTCGGTGATGGAGGGCTCTCCCGATCCCGGGGGCATCCCGTACCGGTTCATTCTGAAATCGTGCATTCCCGCAGGCTTCGGTTTGATCGTGCTGCAGGGGATATCCATGGGAATCAAGAGTTTCTTCACCATAGTGGACCACCACCCGTTCGAGACGGAGGAGGGGGAGGAGCGCTGATGGAATATTTGCCTGCATGGATGTTTCTGGCGCTGACGATCTTGCTGATGGCGGGGTTTCCGGTGACGTTCACGCTCATGGGGACCGCGCTGGTGTTCGGGCTGATCGGTTTCGGGTGGAATTTTTTCAACCTGCTGCCTTTGAGAATCTGGGGGGTCATGACCAACGTGACGCTTCTGGCGGTGCCTTTGTTCGTATTCATGGGTGTGATGCTGGAGCGTTCGGGACTGGCCGAGGACCTCTTGGACACCATGGGGCTTTTGTTCGGCAGAATCCGGGGCGGGCTGGCCATATCCGTGGTGGTTGTGGGCGCGCTGTTGGGGGCGTCCACCGGCATCGTGGGGGCGACCGTCGTGACCATGGGGCTTCTGGCGGTGCCCACCATGCTCAAGCGGGGGTACCAGAAGGAGCTTGCCACCGGCACGGTTTCCGCGTCGGGGACGTTGGGGCAGATCATTCCGCCGAGCATCGTGCTGGTTTTGATCGGGGACATCGTGGGGGTTTCCGTGGGGGATCTGTTCATGGGGGCGGTGTTTCCGGGGCTGGTCCTGGTGGGATTGTACATATTCTACATCGCGCTTGCCGCGATGTTTTTTCCGAAAAGCGCCCCTGCCATACCTCGGGCCGAGCTGGACGCTTTCACCGCGAAGACGTTGTTTTTGCGGGTGATGAAGGCGCTGTTTCCGCCTTTGTTTCTGATGGTGGCGGTGCTGGGGTCCATCTTCGCGGGAGTGGCCTCTCCCACGGAGGCTGCCGCCGTGGGGGCGGTGGGCGCGACTATTTTGACCGTCGCCAATCGCAAGTTCAGCATGAAGATCCTGCACGATGTCATGCACGCGACGCTCCAGCTGACCTGCATGGTTTTCATCATTCTGGTGGGCGCGGCGGCGTTCGGGCTGGTTTTTCGGGGCATGGGCGGCGACGGGCTGGTCAGGGAGTTTCTGGGCAATATCGCACACGAGCATTCCAAATGGTTCGTGCTGTTCATCGTGATGGCTCTCATTTTCGTGATCGGGTTCTTTCTGGATTTCATCGAGATCACGTTCATCCACGTCCCGGTCCTGGCGCCGATCATGATCGAGTTCGGGTTCGACCCTTTGTGGTTCTGCATCCTGATCGCGGTCAATCTCCAGACCTCTTTCATGACGCCCCCGTTCGGGTTTTCGTTGTTTTATCTGAAAGCGGTCACGCCGCCGGAGATTACGACGGGGCATATCTATCGGGGGATCATCCCGTTCGTTATTTTCCAGCTGATCGGGTTGCTGATCGTCGTGTTTTTTCCCCAGCTGGTGACATGGCTGCCGAAAATCGTGTTTTCGCAATGACGTTTTTTTCGAGCGGCCGTTATCGGGTTTGTAAGGGTTAGGCATCGTCCTTTATATCAACAACGCAAAAGAAAGGAGCCGGCAAGAAATGAAGAGACGGGAATTTCTGAAAAAGACGGGGACCGCGGCAGCGGCGGCCGTGGCGACTACGGCCATCGGCGCTCCGGCGGTATTGGCCCAGAAGAAGTACAACTGGAAGATGGTCACCACGTGGCCGCCGAACCTTCCTGTGCTGCAAACCGGGGCCGAGCGTTTCGCCAAGAGGCTGGAGGAGGTGACCGAGGGACGCATCAAGATCCAGGTTTTCGCGGCGGGCGAGCTGGTGCCCGCGCTGGGGGTCTTCGACGCCGTTTCCGCCGGTACCGTGGAAGTCGGTTCGGGGGCTGCATATTACTGGGCGGGCAAGGTGCCTGCGGCGCAGTGGTTCGCGGCGGTGCCTTTCGGGCTCAATCCCCAGGGAATCAACGCTTGGTTCTACAGCGGCGGCGGATTGAAGCTTTGGGAGGAGGTCTACGCCCCGTTCAACCTGATCGCCCGTCCCCAGGGAAACACCGGCGTGCAGATGGGCGGCTGGTTTCGAAAGGAGATGAACACCATCGAGGATTACAAGGGCCTGAAGATGCGCATACCCGGACTCGGCGGCAAGGTCATCGCGAAAGCGGGCGGCACCGTGGTGCTTCTGCCCGGCGGCGAGATCTTCACCTCCCTGGAAAGGGGTGTCATCGACGCCACCGAATGGGTCGGCCCCATGCACGATCTGCGAATGGGATTTTACAAAGCCGCGCAGTATTATTATTATCCCGGTTGGCACGAGCCCGGCACATGCCTGGAGGTCATGTTCAACAAGAAGGCCTACGAGGACCTTCCCAAGGACTTGCAGGCGGCCATCGACGCGGTGGCCATGGAGACCAACCTCTGGAGCCTGTCGGAATTCGAGGCCGGCAACGGCGCGGCCCTGCAGGAGTTGATCACCCAGCACAAGGTGAACCTGGTGCGATTTCCCGACGTGCTTTTGGACGATCTCAGGAAGCTGGCCAAGGAGACCATGGAGGAGGAGGCCGACAAGGACCCCATGTCCCGGAAGGTCCACGAGGCGTTCAAGAAGTTCAAGGAGCAGGTGGGCGTCTGGGGGTCGGTGTCGGAGCAGGCCTACTACGACGTGATCGCGGACAAGTATTCGCTGAAGGGGTAGAGCGGGCGCTCAACAACTGTATGTAACAACGATGAAAAGCCCTCATGCGTCGCGGCATGAGGGCTTTTCGAATTTTCGAATGGCGGTCGGACATGGAAAGAAACGAAGAAACGATTGGAAACGGGCTGGATTCCAGGGAAAAGCGCATCCTGACAGTGACCTGCTACGGGCATTTCCTGAGCCATTTCAACATGCTGACGTTTCCTGCGGTGGCGCTTCCTTTGGCGCAAATGTCGGGAGCGACCCTGGCGGAAACGCTGGGGATTTCCTTCTGGATGTATCTGTTGTTCGGAATCACGGCCCTTCCGTGGGGATTTGCCGCCGACAAGTTCGGGGTAAAGCCGCTGCTGCTGCTTTTTTACGCGGGAGCGGGAATCGGCGGGCTGGCCACTTCATTTTTCATGGAATCGCCCGGCTTGCTTTCGCTGTCGCTGGCGTCCATCGGCTTGTTTTCCGGCATTTACCATCCGGCGGGGCTGGGGCTGATCGCCAAGGAAGTGAATCGAATCAGCGTGGCCATGGGCATAAACGGCATGTTCGGCAACCTGGGGCTTGCCATGGCGCCATTGATCGCCGGGGTTGTCACCTGGGCCTGGGGGCCGAGGGCCGCCTATGTGGCCCTGGGGCTTTTGAATCTGGCGGGAGCGGTCCTGATGGCGTTTCTTCCTTTGGAGACCGGCGGCGAGAGGGCGAGAAAAAGCCCGGCCGGAGCGAAAGACAGCCTGTTGTCCTCGTTTCTGATTCTTCTGGTGGCCATGATGCTGGGCGGGGTGGTCTACCGGGGCGCCACGGTGATCACGCCCGCCTATTTCGAGCTGAAGAACCAGGCCATATTCCAGTGGATTTCTTCCCTGGCGTGGTCGGACCTGTCCCCGAACCTGGTGGCGACCTCGATTACTTCCTTCATCTTCCTGTTCGGCATGCTGGGTCAGTATTCGGGAGGACGGGCCGCCGACCGCTACGATCCGAGATACTGCTATCTGCTGTTCCATGTCATCACCGTGCCCGCGGCGTTCATGATGGCCTTGGCGGCGAACACTCCCCTGGTGGTGTTCGCGTTGATCTACTTTTTTTTCCTGCTGGGCATGCAGCCTGCGGAAAACACGCTGGTCGCCACCTACACGCCCCGGAGGTTCCATTCGTCGGCGTTCGGCGCCAAGTTCGTGCTCACCTTCGGCGTGGGAGCGCTCTCAGTGAAGATGGTGCAGGCCATCCAGGCGGGGCACGAAATCGAGACGGTGTTTTTCACCCTATCGGCCATTTCCACGGTGCTGGTCTGCGTGATCCTGTTTCTGATTCGATGGAGTTCGAAGCAAGACCGGTAGGATAACTTTTTCATCAAAAAAACAGACGGAGACGATATGGCTACCGAAACGTACTGGGCCGACAATTACGTCAAGAAAAAGAAAACGGCATACGAGGCCATCGATCTGATTCGGCCGGGGCAGAGGGTTTTCACGGGTGCGTCCTGCGGCGAACCCCAGGCGCTTCTGCGGGTGCTGGCCGACGAATTCCACAATTTTCCGGACCTGGAAGTGGTGCGGCTTCTGTCTTTGGAAAGCTCGCCCTTGACTCTGATCGCCAACAAGACCAGGGACCAGAGCATGAACATCCGGTCCTTCTATGCGGGTTCGGCCAAGCCCGCCGGTCTGGCGCGCAATATCCGGTACATTGCTCCCATCAATCTCTCCTCGGTGCCTCGGCTGTTCAAGAGCCGCCTGCTTCCCATCAACGTGGCGCTCATCCAGGTGGCGCCGCCGGACGATTTCGGCTGGATGAGCCTCGGGGTGGCGGTGGACATCACGCTGGCGGCCGCGTACTCCGCCGACCTGGTCATCGCCCAGGTCAACAGCAAGATGCCCCGCGTGCTGGGAAGGAGCTTCATTCACGTAAACGACGTGGACGTGATCGTGGAACGGGACGAGGATCTTCTCACGGTGGACAACCCGCCGGAACTCGAAGCCGCCAACACCATGGCCGGGCACATCGCAAGGCTCATCGACGACGGCTCCACCATTCAGATCGGGCTGGGGACCACGTCCCAGGCGGTCCTGCTCGCCCTTTCCGGCAAAAACGACCTGGGCATCCACACCCAGTACATCACCGACGAGATCATGAAGCTGGTGTCCAAGGGCATCATCACCAACCGGCGCAAAGGCTTGAACGACGGCAAGCTGGTGGCCAGCAGCGCCATGGGAAGCAAGCACCTCTACGAGTTTCTGGACGACAACCCGGCCATCGAATTCTACCCGTCCGACTACGTCAACGATCCCGCCATCATATCCCAGCACAACCGCATGGTCTCCATGAACGTGGGCATGGCGGTGGACCTGACCGGGCAGGTGGCGGCCGACGCCCTTCCGTTCAATTTTTTCTCCGGGGTAACCGGCATGCTGGACTTCGTCCGGGGGGCTGCCCTTTCCGAGGGCGGAAAGTCTTTCATTCTGCTCACCTCCACAACCGCCAGCGGCGAAAAAAGCCGCATCGTCCCCATGCTCAACGACACGGCCACGGTGGTGCCCCGAAGCGACGTCAACTATGTGGCTACGGAATACGGCGCGGTCAATCTATTCGGCAAGAACATCCAGGAGAGGGCCCTGGCGCTGATCAGCATCGCCCATCCGAATTTCCGGGAGCGGCTTTTTCACGACGCCCAGAAACTGGGACTCATCGGGCCGGAACGGACCGTCAAGGAGTCGTTGCAGGCGATCTACCCTGTCAAGATCGAGCAGACCTTCGAAATCGGCGGGCAGAAGGTGACCGTGCGGCCGGCCAAGCCCGTCGACGAGAGAAGAATCCAGGAGCATTTCTACTCCCTGGACAAGGAGGACATTGTTTCGAGGTTCTTCCACGAAAAGGAGCGCTTCGTCATGGAAGAGGTGGAAAGCGTCTCCCAGGTGGACTACATCAAGAAACTGACCCTAGTGGCGGTGGTGGGGGAGTACGGTTTCAGCACCGTGGTGGCACTCGGCGAATACAATCTGGACGAGACCGACAACGTGGCCGAGGTGGCTTTTTCCGTCAGCAAGGACTACCAGGGGCTGGGGCTGGGGAAAATACTCATGAGAAAACTGGCCGAGGCCGCCAGGGAAAACGGCATCGCGGGATTTATGGCGTACACGTCGCCCGACAACGAAAGCATGATCCGGCTTTTCAAGTCGTTGCCCTACAAGGTGCGCACGAACCTGGAGGAGGGGGCCATAGTGCTTCGCTGCAGGTTCGACAGGCCTTCCTGAACAGGAGGTGGCAAGAATCGCTGGTTATAGCGTAATTGGGGGAGTAGGAAATCGAGATGGCAATACAAACGTTCTCGTTCCCAGACTCCGGCTGGGAATGCATGAATTGTGGCTCCGCCACCCGATCTGAACAAGGCCGGCCGGTTGCATGAAGGCAAAAAGCGGCGTTGCAACCAATCGGTTCGGTGCAATCGAGGCGGAGCCTCGGGGTATGCATTCCCAGGCGGAGCTTGGGAACGAGAGCTTCCCCCAAATCCGTGATAACCAGCAAAATTCATTGACAAAATCAACTTCCTAGTCTACAAAATCTCTAAATTCATTAGGGAAATGCAGTTCCTGAAAACGGAGAATATCATGGTAATCGGAGTCAATTGCTTTTGGCTAATAAAACGAATTGGAGGCATGAGGCAATATTTTTTCAGGCTGTTTAGAGAATTGCTGGCTAAAGATTCTGAAAATTCTTATGTTTTTTTCTATTTCAACCAAAATCGCGAGGAATTGGAAATTATTGGAAACGACAAATGGAAAAAAGACGCCATCCTTATTTCCGATCAGCAGGAGGTTTGTCGCCATCTGGATAAAATCGATTTGTATTTTTGCCCGTTCAGCGCGTTATGGCCAAGACCTTTGCCAATCCCATGCGTGGTGACATTGCACGACATACAGGAAAAATATTATCCCGGCTTTTTCGACGAAAAAAATCGTAATTATCGAGCATACCATTACATGGCCTCCACCAAAGCCGCCGACCAGGTCATAACAGTTTCTGATTTTTGCAAACAATCCATTGCTTTTCACCATAAGATACCTGAAAATAAGATTCATGTAGCGCATATGGCAGTAGGCGAACAATATTTCAGGCCGGATAAAATCGTTAACAAAGACAACTTGAAATTGCCCGATCACTTTATCTACTATCCTGCGAATCGATGGCTTCATAAAAATCACGATAACCTGTTGAAGGCTTTGACAATATTAAAAAGGGAAAACGGCTTGGAAATTCAATGCGTCTTCACGGGATTTGACTATGACAACGGTTATCCGTTGGGGAAAAAAATTCGTGAATATCAACTTGAAAAGCAGATTCGGTCGGGCGTATTCATTAGTTCGGGGAAGCCGAAAATAAGTCGTCGAATCCCTCATTAACCCATTCGAGCCTTAAATGCAGCAGAGTGCGAAATCCTTTCTCGCTCCAGCGCATTCCCACCCCCTTGAATCTTTGTTGAATAAGCCACTTGCATGTACTTTCAACTATTCCGCTTCCGATAGGCAACCCCAAGGCCTTGAACTTGTCGTAGTCCATGTGCTCCTTATGAGTCTCCAGATACGCGATCAGATTTTCCAGCGTTCTGCGATCCTCCGGCGAAAGCCGCTCCGTATCCGGTTCGTCTTTCAATTCCCGCAAAACTTGCGACACGTCGCCTTCGCGAATTTTGCCACGCGCATCCGCAAACCATTTTCGAGCGGCCCTCGTTCTTCCATCCAGCCATGCCCTGGCTCCCTTCCAGACATTCTGAGCGGCATGGTAAAAATCCAAAACGCCTATGGCCTTTTTGGAAAAGGCTTCATTGAACATGCTCCAGAAACCTTTTCCTCCGTCGCTCAGCCAGACTGCCGATTGCTCTTCCGAAAGCCCCTCTTTTTCCGACATCAGCGCCATTCGCGCCTTGAATTCGTCGATCGTTCCCAGCACGGCCACCACGCGCTTTCGAACAACGATCTTGACTTCCCTGCCTTTTTTGGTAACTTTTCTACCCAATCGCGCGAAAATGCCGACTTTGACCTCGCGCCACCGCGCCTTTCCTTCGGGAGACCCTCCGTTCGGCCTGAATGGAACCATTACTCCGTCTCCTCCTATGGCCATGAGCAGTTTCGAAACCTTTTCGTCCATTTCGGCCCTGTCCGGAAACTGTCCTTCGGACAACAGCTTCAATTCTCCCTCGAGTTTGGAAACGGCTTTATTCCCGTATATTTGAACCCATTCCCATATCGAGGTCGAGCAGGCTTTCACGCCGACCAGAGCCGTCATTAGCATCGACGCTATTCCATAGGGCACGAATACCGCCAGCAAGCACGCCAGTTCCTTTATTTCCTCGCTTGTCCTCTGATTCGGTCCGATCCCCAACGCTTCGTCGAAAGGCGCCGTCTGCCCGATTTCGCATCTTTTCGGACATCTCCATATCCTCCTTTTCCATGCGACGACTCCGATCAGGGTTCTTATCCGACGAGGCTCGAACCCTTTGCTTTCCAGCATCGAGCCGCATTCGGGACACGCTTTTCTTTCGTCCATCGCCTTGGCCCGATCATTGAGAGTTTCCTCGACAATGATCGCCGAAATTACAAAAGCGTAACCGAAAGCGCATGAAACGATCTGTTTCAAGGTTTCCGCATTGCCCAAGTCCGCAGCCAGTCGGTTCAGAGCTTGCTTCAAACCAAAATTTTGGTCAAACGAATCACTTGTCGTACTCATCCTTGCTCCTTAACGGGTTAAGTTTCAATATGTCACCCGTTAAGGTCTCACAAACTCGAACAAAAGTCCCGCACTATTTCAGTATATCATAAAATCGACCCGTAATTCTCCCCCGAACTGGCGGATGCGCCCGATTCGGTCTCTTGGATTTGTTTCTTCTCAATCTGTAAGATACATCTACGCGAACGCGCAAATGGTTTGTTTTCCATCCCTTTTCGAAGGTTTCGGAATTCCTGTTGTCGAAGCGATGGCCATGGGATGCCCTGTTGCCTGCTCCAACGTTGCCAGCCTGCCGGAAATTGTCGGGGACGCCGCTTTGCTCTTTTCACCGGAAAACCCCGAAATAATCGCAAAAAGCATTCTGCGGCTATGGAATGACGAAAGATTGCGCAAAGAGCTGATCGAAAAAGGTAAAAAACGCGCGAGGCTCTTTTCAATTGAAAATTTCGCTTCCAGTCATATAAAGGCCTTTGAAGCGGCTAAGAAATCTTTCAGAAAATACCGATATTGGTATTTCAAATTCTGGTGCGAACCTTCCCATCAAAAGAAAATGATGAGTAAAAAAAACTTTATGACAGGAGAAAACTCGGATTTGAAAACCGTGGCTGTCGAAAAAAAAGGTGTAGTGGCCATTTCAGACCTGCTCGACCCGGACATTGGCCCTTGCGATGACTCGACGACTCCTATTTTTTACCGAAGACCCTGATTGCGCCTGAAGATGGTCTTGAACAACCGCAACCTTTCGACAACGCCGGGAAGCGCGTATATGGGCCTGTTCCAATTCAATTCTTCCATCGATATCTCATCCTCGAAATATAAGCTTAAAATATTGGCATCAGTGAAACAATACCGGCAAAAAGGCGCCCAAGGCGGTCTGGTTGTTCGCATATGGTAGGTGCTATGAGTTGCATAATTGGAAAGAACTTCATTTGCGTCAGTGATCAGATTGCCTAAGTTGACCGCCCAGTTGTAGGGACATGGCGTCACATCTCCGGAATCAAAGGTTTGCATCATTATATAAGGAACATGGCAAGGCAACTGGCGGCGCTTTTTTGTAGCCATAAACGTATAGATATCTTCGAGATAGACCAACGGCGGCAGGCTTTCGTAGTAATAAGCATAATGATCGATTACCTCTTGCAATCCTTTCAATTGTTTTAAGCTCGGTAGAAAGCCGGCGCCGATGGAATGACGAACCGGAAAACAGGTCAAGCCCACTTTGCCATCATACTTTTCGATCAAAAATCGACAGAATTCCGGCAAGCCGGCCGTGTTCTGACTGCTGAGTACGCAAAAAATCTCGGTATGGAACCCTCGTTCGACCAGTTCGTCCAGATTGCTCAATATTTGTGACAGTTGCTTGTTGCATCTCGTTCGCAATTTATTCAACTCTTGCCTATGTCCGTCCAATGATATTTGGAAGTATATGTTCGGCCTGTGCCGCATGGCGTCCAGGACGAAGGGGGACAACAGCATGCCGTTTGTCAGAATTTGAACAGCTTCGTAGCTGTGAGATTGTTCGACAATGTATCTCTCGATATCTTTGATCAGAAACAGTTCCCCTCCGCTTAGCTTAAGAATCGGGCTGTCAAAACGAGACTGGTATCTTTTTTGCAAACTGTCGATGTTGTCAGCCAACGGTCCGGAAGATTTGTACTCGAGGGACTTATAGCGTATCTTTTTCTTAGGGAATCGAGAGTCGGCGGTCATGCAATATCGACAGGCGAGGTTGCAGACGTTTTCCTGAACGACAAGGTCGTGGATTAGTTGAATGATGCGGTCGTTCGCTGTAAGTTCGTCAATGGCGAGTCTCATTTACATATCGATGCAAAATCGCGGCCGTGTGTTTATCGACATTTTACTCTCCTTGCGAAATTTGAATCAATGCTTTGATCACTCGACGTTTTTTCACATCCTCCAAAGCCTCCCGGATAGCGGACATG
Source organism: Desulfobacterales bacterium (assembly GCA_963674505.2). Lineage (GTDB taxonomy): Bacteria > Desulfobacterota > Desulfobacteria > Desulfobacterales > SKZT01. The sequence continues at coordinate 337,559 of CAXXIG010000001.1, read as the reverse complement.
GGATAGGAGTGTCGGACATCCAGCCAGGGTTCGGGCCGCAATTTTTTTTGCAGCATCAAATCGACTACCTGTTCATGAACTTCCGCTTCGTCGTAGCCTCCTTTGTATATCGTGAAAGAGCCGCGCGCCAAGTTGGGTCGGATTGTATACTCGTTGAAATCATCGATTCCGTAGACTCCCAGAGAAGCGCCGGATCGCAGATGCCTGCAGGGTGCCAAGCGGGGATTGACGGCGCCGACTGCGTCGATGACGACATCGAAACCGGTTTTGTAATCACTATGCAATCCGAGGTTCAGCCGGGTCGATCGATAGTCGTAAAAGCTATCGCATCCAGCTTGCAAAGCAGCCTTTTTCCTGCCGAGACTCCCGACCATGGCGACGCTCTTTGCTTTCAGGTTGTGCGCGTGCCGGGCAAAAGACAGTCCGTTTCCTCCCGACCCGATTATTAAAACACGGCTGTTTTTTTGTACGCCAATCCGTTGGATATAACTGTAGGTTTCCCGCCATGTGACGATCAACGGTGCCATCGCGCATTCGATGGTCGAAGGAATGACCTGCTGGACGGTGAATGGACGCCATGAAAACGGCTCGCAACCATCCTCCCGCATGGCTTTATGGTCCCTGACGACGCCGTATTCCGAAAATCCTCCCCAGTAAACTCCATAGCCTCTCATTTGAATGAGGCCTGTGCGGCTGATTAAATCCCCGGTTTTGAAATGACGAACCTTTCTTCCCGCCCTGATCACCCTTCCTACGGACTCGTGCCCTAAAATCGCAGGATATTTCACCGGCTGCGGAAAAGACCCTCGGACCAAATGCAAATCCGTTCCCGAGCAAACCGTGCCATAGACATTCTCACATAAAGCATCATAGGGACCCAATTCCGGCTCGGGAAGCTCGCAAATCGCAACCACATTCGGTTTTTCGACAACTACGGCTTTCAAATTTCGACATCCTCCGCCAATATTAACCTTTGAAATATAAGGCAGGCGTATGTGTATGGTCAACAAAAATTGAAAACGTCAGGCGATTTTTTGCATTTTGCAGTCGCATCTGGATGCATCGGCAAAATTAGAATTGCTGGCAATATCAAATTATTCGTTGCCTTTTTGCCGATGACATGTTAGATTGGGCTGTAAATCGCTAAAAAAATGTCATATCTTGCGAGTAAAATATGGCGAAGATTGCATTGGCAGATGCGATAAACAAACGTTTGATTCCCGAATCCGAAGTTATAGGATTGGCTGCTTTTGCCCATCGTTCGAGGTACCGTGGCGTCAAAGTCGCTTTGATCAGCGAGGGCAGCTTCAGGCCGATTTCCGGTCCATTGTTCGCAATAGGCATTGATGTTTTCTTCAGATCAAAAGGTATAGCGGTATGATTTCAGATCGAAGCAAGGAATTGATAAGTATCTGGAACGATTGGGAAGGGGCGGTCGTTTGTTCGCAAACCGAAAAGAAATGGCTCGCTTCGGACTTGAAAAATATATTGGGGGGGTATGTTTCCATACTCTCCAACAACGGCGTCCAGCCGGGAGACCTGGTTGCCGTGTGCTTGTCCAATACCGTATTGTTCCCGCTGACATTTTTTGCGCTTCTCAAAAAAAACTGCATACCCGTGCTGCTTTCCGCTTCCATATTATGGCAGGAGCTTTCCTGTGCGATCAATCAGTTGGGAATCAAGTATGCGATCCATGATTTTGTCAAAGGCGCCACTCAACTGCGGGTGCCTGACCGGGCATATTCGTCCATGGATGATTTCGGATTGGAAAATATCCAAGGCCGCATCTTTTCTTTTGAACGGATACGGCAATTGGCGCCGTTTCCAAGCGATGTGGTTGTTCATCCCACATCGGGGACTTCCGGGTTCTCCCGATACTGTTTTCGTTCCCAAGGTGACGCTGCGGCGGAAGCGACCAACTACGCACAGTCCATTGATTTATACGATCAGTCCTATATCACGGTAACAACTCCCATGAGCCACGCATTCGCTTTCGGATTCGGTTTGATCACATGCTTGCTTACCAACAGCTCGATGCGCCTTGCGCCGTCTTTTAATCCCAGGCGATTGTTGAAACAACTCGATACGGAGGCGGGAGACGTTTTGATGCTCGTCCCGCCAATGATGAGGTCTTTGCTCAGGTTTTCCAAAAAATCGACCGGTATGCCCCTCAACGTTTTCACGGCAGGCGTCCTATGTCCGGACGATCTGAAAAGCGACTTTGAAAAGAGGTTTCATTGCAACGTCTATGAAATATACGGCACGACCGAAACCGGTGGAATTACAACCACGTATTTTCCCGAAATGAAGTGCGCCGGCGTTGGAAAAGCGCTTTGCAACGTGCAGGTGAAAATGTCGGACCAAAGCCGTTATCGCCAGTTGCGTTCGGGGGCGGGTGAAATTGCCGTTTGCTCCACGTCCATGATGCAAGGCTATATCGATAATACGGTCCGCAAGGATCAGTATTTTCCGACAGGCGACATCGGCTATTTGGACAGTGATGGAAACGTGCATGTCATCGGCCGCAAAAGGGACATCATCAATGTCGGTGGCGTGAAGATAGATCCCAGGCAGGTCGAGCGAATTCTCAGGCAAAATGACATGGTGGCGGATGCGTTTGTTTATCCCGGAGTGTATGACGACGGAAGCGAGTATGTACAAGCCGCGCTCGTTCCGATCAACGATACGTTCGATCCGAAACGCTTGACCGCCTACTGCAATGAAAACATCGGCAGTCTTAAAACGCCAAAAAAAATCCATGTGGTCGAAAAAATACGCCGTTCTCCTTCGGGAAAATGCCTGCGCCGGGAGCTGCCGGATTACCCGGACATCATCCATGGCTCATGAACAGGGAGTGGTTCGATGACATACCGCAAAGCCAGTGTGATTATCCCGACTTTTAACAAATGCGCCCGGCTCGCGTTGGTCCTAGAATCGATCAGGCGTCAATCCTGCGATTCGGAGCTGTTTGAAGTCGTGGCGATCGACGACGGCTCTTCGGACAGGACGGAGTCTATAGTCAAAAAGTACCGCTCCCACCTCAACATCCGTTATTTTTATCAGCAAAACCAGGGACGATCCGCCGCGAGGAACAAGGGCGTCGAAGCGGCCCGGAACGAGTTGCTTATATTTTTCGACGACGATACGATTCTGTCCCGCGATTTTATAAAAGAGCATATTGGGGCCCATACCTCGAAAAATTTGATAATACATGGAAAAATATGCAACCTGAGCTATTTGAAATTTTTCGAAGACCCCAGCTGCGGCGTTATTTATAGGCATTTGCAAATGAAGCATTCTGCTCCTGTCGCACTCGACAAATATCTGATTGCGCCCGACGACATACTGACAATGGATAAGATTGTTCGGCAAGCGAAAATGACCGCTTTTGAAAAACAGATCGATTCGATATTTGCCGACGAGATCAGACCCCTTTTCTGGCTGGGTTTTACAGGAGGAAACGTATCGGTCTCCAAACGGAGCCTGCTTGAGCATGGCATGTTCGACGAGGCCTTTTCAACGACCTGGGGAGGAGAAGATCTGGAATTGGGATATCGTTTGTTTCTTGCCGGAATGCGTTTCAAATATTGCCGGCGGGCTGTAAACTACCATATCGCCCATTACCGCGCCGATTGGCAGGATCAGCTGCGACGCTCCATGGATTATTTTTCGCAAAAGCACGACAATAAATATGTCCGTTCGCTCTACAAGCTATTAAGCGGGGAAATATCCACCGTGTCCGAATTCTTGTCGATGGCCGGGCAATAGCGTGGCGGGAAAAATGGATTTTTTGACGATACTCAACCAATCGGATTATCATCCAAAACCCGAATTCGGACAACCTGTCCGGGCGCAACGGATTCTGGTCTTAGCGCCCCATCCGGATGACGAAGTATTGGGTTGCGGCGGGACGTTGTTTCGTTATTTCGAGAGCGACGCCGACGTCGCCGTGTACTATCTGACGGACGGCCGTTACGGGGCGGGGAGCCGGAATGCAAATGCAAGAAAAACGGAGTCGCGCAGATTAAAAGAATTTTTCCCGCGAATTAGACAAATCTACCGGGACGCCGCAGATTGTTCGGTAGGAAATGACCTCGATGGATTTGCAAGGGATCTAAGCTCGGTGCTGAAACGATTGACCCCCCAGTTGATCTTCGCGCCTTGGATGCTCGACAGGCATCCGGATCATCAAATGACCGCCGTGATTCTGGCCAAAGCCCTGTTGTCCAGCAAGTATTCGTGTCTGACCTCTTCCTATGAGATTATGTATCCCTTGTTCGCCAATCAGTTCGTGGATATCACCCGGTTCGCCGCGAAAAAGCAAGAACTGATCGAAATATACGAAAGTCAGGTAAGGCGATTTAACGTATTGAAAATATCCCGATCGCTGAACCGATTTCGAGCACATCTGACACGCCGCCCATCCATACTCGCGGCGGAAGGCTTTTATACGGCCCAATCGAATTTCTTTACTTCTATGGTAAAATACCTTTTCCCCAATAAAATGAATCATTAAAGGCCCAAACGGAAAGGATGGAAAAATGGAGCGAGCGAACATAACATCCCAGTTGAAGGAAATTTTAAATGAAGGAACCCGGGGCAGAATCGCACCGGACGGCCTGAACGATGAAACCAACCTGTTAACCGAGGTCGGGCTGGATTCCATGGAAGCCCTGGACACGCTTTTGCTGATAGAGGAAAAGTTCGGGATACAGATCGCCGACGAGGATTTAAATCGCGACCTTTTCACCACAGTTTCCAATTTGGCAGATTATGTCAATAGCAGATTATAAGGACGGAAAAAGCGCCGCGACAAGTCCGCCCGGGGCCAAGCGACCGCCGCTATTCGGCACGTATGCGGAAAAAAATCTCTACCCCTTGTCGTACAATCAACGGGCGTATTGGTATCTGCACCATATCAATCCCAGGCTCTGGAATTTGTTTTTTTCAAAAACCATCGAGGGACCGCTAAAATACGACTGTCTCAACTTGGCGTTCAATAGGGTCATGCAGCGCCACGCCATGTTGAGAGCCCGATTGTTTTTGCATCAGGGGCAGGTCATGCAAAGAGCCGAATGCATCCCGGCCTTGGACATCCCCGTCGTCGATTTAACCCATTTATCGCCGCCGGAGCAAGACGAGCAACTGCAAAGACTGGCGATCAGTCATGAATGCAATACATTTTTCATTTTCAACAACGCTCCTCTATTTGTTGTGCAATTGTTCAAGATGCATCCCCTCAAGCATGTTATTTTCTTCACATTGCCCCATATTATTTGCGACGAAATATCGGTTCGCCTCATGTGGCGCCAAATTTCGACCTTTTATAACTGTCTGGCCAAGCAGGAACAATCGATTCGCTTGCCGGTTTCACCGCAATTTCTCGACTTTGTTCTGTGGGAGCAGGATGTCATTGCCTCCCCCTATTTCAAGACGTTGCAGGACTATTGGGACAACGAGTTCAAAGAGAATTTTCAGTATTTGGCATTGCCGTCGAAAATCGAGAAACCGGAAAGTCGGACTTATCTGGTCGATCGAATCGCTTTTTGCGTTGACCCGGTCAAGACAAGCCTTTTGAAAACATTGAGTTTTCGTCAAAAAACCACTCCTGCCTGCGCTTTGCTGGCCGTATTCTACATATTGCTGCGTATCTATTCGAATCAAAACGATATCGTTATCGGTTTTCCCTTCTCAGGGCGCCGTTTTTTCTCGGCTTTTGTCGATATCTTCGGACCGATGGCGGGGATCTCTCCGATACGATTCCATGTGGACGATCTGCAGGCATTTACAAGCATGCTGAAAGGAGTGCATCGCAAACTGGCCGAGGCTTACGACTATCAGTTTTATCCCCTGGAATTGATCCTCAAGGGCCTGAATCCCGTTCGGGAGCAAGACGGTGCCTTTGCACTGCGAGTGATGTTCAATAAATTGCCGGAACGGGAAAAAGAACCCGGAATGGTCGATCTTGCGATAAGAAACGGTCCCCAGGGATTGGGCCGGATGCATTTCGACATTTGTCTGTATGTGACGGAATTGAAAACAGATGTTAAATTAGAGCTGACCTACGATGTGGATCGCTTTTGCCGTGAAATGATGGAGCAGATCGTACGTCATTATCAAGAACTGCTTTCTGCGTGCCTGGCAGATCCGGCTCTTCAATTGTCGAAAATAATCCGTATAAGTACGGATAGGCTGGAACAAGACTTTCAATCGGCCTCATCCCGTGCTGGGGAACCGCCGCCTGTCCCTCGATTCGACGGAATCGTAATAGACCTGTTTAAACGGCAGGTTGTAGAGTCGCCGCATATACGAGCGATCCAGTTTAAACGTCACGGGATTACCTACAAAGAGCTGGACGAACGCTCGGATTGGTTGGCCAAGCGGTTGCAAGAGGTGACCGGGTCGAATGAAAAAATTGTGGGAATTGTAACGGCGCGATCAATCCAGACGGTTGTTTCCATCCTGGCTGTAATAAAAACCGGAAAAGCTTATCTGCCCATCGAGAAAACGATTTCGAAAGACCGAATGTTTTTCATGCTGCAGTCCACGGGAACGAAAACCGTCGTTCTGGAGCCAGGCACCCGGTGGGAACTGGCTCGGACGGGTATAAAATCAGTAGTCGCCCAAAAGCCTGAAAACATTTCGGACGCTGCCTTTTCCCCTCCTTCTGTTTCCAGTGAAGACCCCGCTTACGTTTTATTTACTTCCGGCTCTACGGGGCTGCCCAAACCGGTCGCCGTTGCCCATCGAACTCTATTGAACCTGGTATTATGGAATCGCTCGGAGACAAAAGTTCCAGCTCGGGGTCTGACCGCCCAGTTTGCATCTTTCAGTTTCGATGTATCCATTCAAGAGATCTTTTTAACCCTGTGTTTTGGAGGGACTCTATCCATTCTCTCCTATGGGGAACGCATCAATCCCCATCGATTGTTGCGGCATTTGAAAAAAAATCGCATAAACAGACTGTTTCTTCCTTACACCATGCTAAAGGAAACGGCCCGTGCACATTGCGCCTCTCCTGTCAAGCTTCCGTTTCTCAAGGAAGTAGTGACGGCAGGCGAACAGTTGGTGATTACCCGGGAAATCAGGGCCTGGTTCAAACAATTGAAAGCCTGTATCTTGGTCAATCAATACGGACCGACGGAAAGCCACGTGGTCACTTGGCATACATTGGATGGTGATCCTGAGAACTGGCCCAGGATCCCGCCTATCGGCAGACCGATTCGCAATGTCAGCATCTCCATTCGCGATGCCTTTGGCAATCGAGTTCCTTGCGGGGTCGTCGGAGAAATCTGGATAGCAGGGGATTGTCTGGCGTTGGGCTATTTCGGCGATCAAGAACTCAACCGCGAAAAATTTGTCGAGCACAGCGATTCCGACGGCGTATCGCAAACGTGGTACAAAACGGGCGACTTGGCAAGACGGGATTCGGACGGCGTTATTTACTTCATCGGTCGAAACGACAATCAAATCAAATTAAGAGGCTATCGGATTGAACCCGGCGAGGTGGAATCCGTACTGGTTGAATATCCCCTGGTTATTGACGCGGTCGTCAAGGCGAGCAAAATCGGGGAGCATAGATTTTTGATCGCATACCTGTTGACCGAGTCGCAAATCGCAAAGCAAGATAGATTGTTTCAAATGCATTTGCGCAATTTTTTAAAGAAAAAGCTTCCTACCTATATGGTCCCGAGCAGATTTATATTCGTCAATGATTTAAAACGAACCTTGTCGGAAAAGATTGATCGAAGCTGTCTACCCGAGCCTGCTTCCTCGTCAGGTTCGAATATATCGGCCAAACAGGCCGAAAGCGTCACGGAAAAAATGGTGTTCGAAGTTTGGCAGGAGTTGTTGCAAGTTCACTATCTTGGCGCGGAAGATAATTTCTTCGACGTTGGGGGCGACTCCATAATGGGATTGTACCTAGCGGACAGGCTATCTGGCTTGTTTCACATACGTTTGGAAATTCCCGACTTGATCAATCATCCCACCATAAGAGAGCTGGCTGCGCACATTGATCAAAGACTGAGCACCGATCATGCAAAATTTGCATTTGGGTCATGGTTCAAGGATAGGTTGTCTCGGTTGTTTCGAAAAAAAGATGATAACAAGGCGGTAAAACACGACGGTTCCAATTTGCGTTGTCAATATTTGGAGTGGATCATGCCTTTGCGAAAGGAGGGGGACAGGAGACCCTTATTTTTGGTCCCAGGCGGCGGAGGAGGAAAATTGGAAGCGTTTGTCTATGCGCAAATGATAAACTATGTGGAGCCCGAGCGACCAGTATATCAATTGATGGGAGAGGGCAGGCCTGTAGATGACGTTCATATGGACCATGTCGGAAGAATTGCTTCGGATTTTATAGAGGCGATAAAAAGCGTTCAGTCTTCCGGACCCTATATTCTGGTCGGAGAATGCATCGGAGGGATCATCGCTTTTGAAATGGCGCGAATTTTGGCAAAACGAGGCGACTCCGTGGGCCGATTGATCCTGATGGATACGTTATGTCCTGTCATCGATAAAAAACAACCCGCCTTGTATCAAGAAATAAAACGGGAAATCGAAGCAAAGCTTTTGACGCAGGATTATCCTCTGTTGATTCCGAGGTCGGCCTATTATCTAGCGGCTTTGCGTTATATTCCCGAACGTTACGAACATGGTGCGATCCTGATTGCCAGCGAGGAGACGGCCGAAGCTGATCGGCTTTTGGGATGGGGCCCTTATATTGGCGGAATGTTGAGCGTGGTGAAAACGCCTGGCGATCATTTGTCTTATATCAGAGATTATCATAATATCGCCGGAGAAACGTTGAATCGATGCATAGCCGGTCAGCTTTGAAGCCGGTCATGGAAAAATGGCTCATTCATGCCGGGATCGCATCGAATCGCCCACGTAGATCTGGATTCGAACGTGTATTCTTTAGTACCCGAAGCGATCCAGGACCGGTTTTAGAATTTCGTTCAAAGCACCTATGGTCGATTTTTTCAGTTTGCTTTTGTATTGATTGGTTTTGCCGCTTCTTTTATGCTCCAGTTTTTCTTTGATTCGGGGTCTGGTTTGAAGAAACAGTTCCTTCTCTACATCCGATGCAAGCGGCAGAAAACTGTTCAGTTCCGTATAAAAACGATCGAAATTTTCGATCAGGTCCCGGTATCGCAGCAATATGTGACGCCGATTGAACCGCATCAATTTTTCGATCCAGCCGAATTTTTCCGCTATCCAAGACGCATTCGATATCGCAAATTGGTCCAAGCTCACATTGGCCTTCCGCCTCCTTGCCTCCAATATCAAATCGCCCAGCATTTCCATTCCCGAAACCCTATGGGTATTGTATAAGGAGTAATAAAAGGATATTAAGATATCACGGGGATCGCGAATCATAAAAACGATTTTCTGATCGTAAAACTCGCTATCGTCCATGATCTTCCGGACCAGGCGGTCATATACGGGACCCTTCTCGTGCGCGGACAATCGGATTACTCCGTAAACGTATCCTGTTGGCCAAAAGTCGATTTTTTGTACGGGATTTTCTAAAAGGGCCTTCGCATAGTCGATGTGGGTCAGGTTTCTACAATGATCGAGCACATAATGGTTGAAACAAGTAGTTGCACATTTGTGCAAGGAAATAAAAAATACGGACTCTGATTGCAAACGGATGTCTTGATGTTGAGAATGTGCAAATGATCCGAGTCGGGATCGATGATTTCGATTCCCGCAACAATGGGCTGTCAAATTTTCGTTATCGCGCTTGCGCTCCATTTTGGTCCAAACCTTATCTGAAAACTTAGAATCGAGACGATATTTTGCCTTTATTCGGCGATATCCGGGGATTTCATGTTCAATATCTCAATCTCCTGTCGAACCTCTTGTACGAGGGCGTCGAAAAAGACAGGATCGTAATACTTGAAATCTGTCATTTTATTTTTTGGCCTTATATTCAGTGAATCGATTACTGCCTTTAAGAGGGTCTCGTTTATTGTTGTATTCGCCGATATGAATTGAATCGCCTCTATAGCCGTCTGTCGAACGCGATAAATCAAGTCATGGTAGTCTATTGGCAATGCGTTGGAAAATGGATAGTCGATTAGCCACTTCCTTGCAAAATTGCGCCAAAACTCGATTTTTGCCCACGCGAACCGTCGCCAGTTCGCAGCGGAATCGTCGATCAATCCACTGTCCAGCTCAAACTTATACCATGAAACGATAGATTCAAGCGGGAATCTGTATTGCACGATATAGTTTGCCCAGGGCGAAATTTTCAACTTGAGCGAAAAATCGTGATTTTTTTGTAGATTGGTCGATTCGTCGATACAGGGCGTTTGTTTGCAGTGGAAGTAAAACTCGCAATAGGAAAGAACTCCGGCCCGAATAACATGACGGCAAACATCTTCAGAGTCTATGACGGGAAAGGATGCATCCGCTGCAAAATAACGCAATAATATGTTTACCAACAGCGTATGGCCGCTGCGAGGAAAGGTGACGCAATTGGTTTTGGCAACTGCTTCAGAAGCCAAGCGCGTCCCCGCGTGTCTATTACCCATGGCAAGCACCTATATTACTCTCCTTGCGAAATACAAATCAGGGCTTTTGATCACTCGACGTCTTTTTCACATCCTCCAATCCATCCGGAATAGAGGTCATTGGACAAGGATGTCGGGTGGCAATCCGGGGGCGGAATGCAAGTTTTTGAGACAACATATTCCTAAAATCCTTCCCGGTAAATTGCATAGCCTCTCGTCTCGATTCTATATTGCAAATATTAAAATAGGTGTTTGTGTTTTGTCAACAAAAATCTGAAATGCCTGGCAGTTTTAACCCGGTCGAAAAAGTCGAGGTTGTTTCCCGTTTTTGCGGTTTGCCGTTGCTCTTGGATACATAGGCGTGGTGTATTATTTTAGCTCTTTGAAAATTAGTTTGCTAATTTCAGATCAACTTTTACTTGCGCGTTCGGATCGAGAACCTTTTTAGCCAAGGCCAGTAAAGCCTCTACGGGGTTCAGCTTTTGCAATACCGCGGATTTAAACATAGTCATCAGGATGGCTTGAGTTCTGGCACCTTCCCGAGATCTGTTTTGGTGCGATATTTTTCGATTTATCGCAGGTGTCCGCATCTGCTGTTCGGCATGGTTGTTGTAGGGACTTACTCCTTCATATTCAAGAAACGTGAACAGTTCGTTCCGGTGACGACTCAGACGTTTTTTGATTCGATTGACGTCCTTGTCCTCCGAATCCGCTTCGATCAATTGGTCGAGCCTTTTGCCGAGTTTTTCCAGGCGTCTTTGGAAAACCGGTCCGTCGTATTTGTCGCGCCGTTTGTCCAAACGAACCGCATCCCTCAGCAAGCGGCCCAGTTTCCTCCGAAAAGCCTTCCACTCGCGGGACTTGTTGGTTTTGTCCGTTTTGACGAGCGCCGTGAACAGATGGAAGAAACATTTCTGCTTCGCCAGAGCCCCGACCAAATTGTACGCGCCCCAGAAGTCCGTAATCAGAATGCCTTTGAATAATGCGCCGATCACTTCGACGACGACCGGCGACCCCCGGCTTTTGTCAATTATGTAGTAGCACAGCGTTTTGGTGGCAAAACACCACAGCCAGTGCGTAATGCCGTTTATGCGCCACCCCGTTTCGTCCCCGTGCAATACCGCCGCTTCCGAAATGCTTTTGCGGATAGTTTCGTAGCTTGCTTCCAGTCTATCCGCCAGTCTTTTCCACGATTGGGTCAAACCGCCCGCGGTAACCTTGAAATTGGCGGTAAAAATGAGAATGCGAACTATGTTGTTGACGCTGACGCCGATCAGATAATGGAGCCAGGCTGTAAAGACGACGACTCTGAGCCCGATCGTCGCGTTCGGCAAAGCGTCGCTAACCTTCGCATACACGATCTTCTTGCAGCGGGGGCACCAATATCCCTGTATAGTGTGTTCGGTCACTTCCGTTTCGACCGGCGGTATATCTTCCGTATAGCGCTTGTAATTTTTTACGGGCTCCCCCAATTCGTTCTCGCAATCGGGACAGCATTCCAAGGTGTGTTCCTTGAAATGGTCGATCTTGTCGGGTTTCGGACGCGCCGCTCCCGGATGCCCCTTTTTTTGCCCGGGCTTCTTTCTGCGCTTTTTCCCGGGCGGCTTTTTGTAAGGGGCTTTCATTCCGGAAGGCTCAGTATTTTTTCGGCCGTTTCTTTTGTCATCGCTGTCCGTCGGTTTATTATACCATTTCTTTTTCAGACAGCACATATCAAATATGTCGCAAAAAGTCCCGAACTTTTTTGTATATTTTTTCAAAGGCCTAAAATATTACGGCGTGGTTAAAATAAATGGAAAAGACCGGATAATTTCTTGCTTTTTTTTCGACAACCTGCTATGCTTGGCCGCAGACAAATCAGCTATTATGAGTTTGGTATGGTCAAGATTGCGTTAACCGACATAAGAAACAAACGCTTGATTCCCGAATCCGAAAATTTAGGATTGGCCGCTCTTGCCCATCATTTAAGGAACCATGGCGTACAAGTCTCCTTGACCAGCGTGGACAGCTCCAGGCCGATTGTCGAACAATTGTCCGCAATAGATATGGACGCTCAGATTTACGGCTTTCCACTTTTCCATTCGACAATCTCCTGTGCCGAAAAGTTAATGCGCTTGATCAAAAAAGAGAATCGGCGTGCGGTTATTTGCGCCGGCAGCCGATGGGCCACGCAATCGCCGGAGCAAATCATTTCCCGATGTCCCCTGTTGGATATGGTCGTTTTGGGATATGGGGAAGGGCCCATGCTGGAGATTGCAAAAGCATATCCCGATATGGACCGCGTCAATGGGATTGACAACGTATTTACCAGAGGTCATTCCGCAACTCTCAGCAGGCGCAAACGTTTGGAAATCTCGGCGACGGCCCGCGATCTGATGTTTTCTTCTCATGGAAGGGCCAATACGACGGCTCGGCTGTATGCGAAAAAGGGATGCACGCGAAATTGCGCCTTTTGCCTGGTCAACACAAAACGGCAGAGAGCAATTAAAAAGTTCGTCGGCAAGGATATCGACCACCTGTTTTCGGAAATCGAGGCGCTTCATCGCGAGCATGGGATCAAAAGCTTTATGCTGCATGATTGTCCGTTTGACGATGCGGGCGTATTGGGTGCCGACCGACTGAACAGATTTTGCGACCTGGCCATTTCATTTCCTGAAAATTTATCCTTTGAATGTATGATCGACGGCAAGTTCGTCACCCAGTCGTTGGTAAAAAAAATGAAACAGGCCGGATTTGACATTGTCATGTTTTTGCTTGGAAGCGGCAACGAAGAGGACATGTTCGCCATCAAGAGGCAATCGGGATTTGAACGGAGAAAAAAGGTCCTTTCCTTGTTTGATAAAAACGACATCGAGACTACGCTGGAATTTTTCATGTTCAATCCTTTGAGCACGAGGGCATCGGCGCTGGCCAGTTTTCAATTTCTCATCGAACGCGGGGCCTACCGCTTGGGCGACTTCGTACGCCGAGCGCCGGTGTACGAAGGCACAAGGCTTCATCAATCGGCATCGAAGCTGGGATTGCTCAAACCGGAATATTCATACCGGAAGCCGTTTGCTTATTCCTGTATCGATCCAGATCTCGAACAGACGACTGCGTTTTTCAATCGAACCGAGGATTCTTCACAAATTTTCTATCTCGATTCCGGATTCCAAAACACGGTCTATTTTTACAGTTATATGCGAAGACTGTTTCCGGAAAGCACGACGGGGTTATGGCCGGAACTACAGCAGCTAAAGAGAAAGATCCACGACACAATCAGGCAATATTTGCGAGCGTTCTTCGAAGATCGGCAATCGGAGGAGGCGCAAGAGAGGTTCGGCGTATTTGAAGACGAAATGGAGGGGCTTTACAACCATGGGAAGTCTTTGCAAATCAAGTTGTTGCGTCAGCCGGATGTGAGAGCCTACATTCTTCGAAGATAGGGGGGGATAGGAAGCAAACTTTTCTCGGACCAGTTTTTTGTCAACCAAAGAGGTCGTGCCAATGGACTCTGGCGAAACGACAGTCAATCCTCGGTCCCGGGCATTGCTCAATGAAGCGAAACAAAGCATCGCCGGAGGCGCCAACAGCACCATGCGCGTATTGCCCTGCCATTTGCCGACTATGATTCGCCGGGCAGACGGAGCTTATATCGTGGATGAGGACAATCAACGATTGATTGATCTCAATATGGGCTACGGACCGCAATTGTTTGGTCACCGCAACAAAATAGTGACCGACGCCGTTCTGGAGGAATTGGAAAAGAGAGGCACGGTCATCGGATTTCCGCATGCGCTTTCGCACAGGGCCGCGCTCCTGATCAAGGAGAGCTTTCCCTCCATCGACCTGTTGCGGTTTACTTCTACCGGTACGGAAGCGGTGCAGACTGCGGTTCGATTGGCGCGCAAATACACATCGAAAAAATATATAGTGCTGTTTGAAGGTCATTACCATGGATCAAGCGACAGCGTTTTCCACAAATACCATGCCGATGTAAATGATCTTGAGCAAAACGGACACTGTCGTCCGATTCCGGGGTCGGGGGGAATGGGGCGGGCGCCTATGGATGCGTTCATAGCGCCCTGGAACGATATTGGCGTTTTGGAGCAACTGGTAAATAAACATTCGGGTAAAATCGCGGCGTTCTTGATGGAGCCCGTCATGGGCAATAGCGGCGTCGTTGCTCCGAAAAAAGATTTTCTTCTCCAGGTTCGACAGCTGACCAAAGAGCACGGAATCGTACTGATTTTCGATGAAATCATCACCGGTTTCAGAATTGCCCGGGGTGGCGCGCAGCAGCGCTATGGCATCGACGCCGACTTGACTGCGCTTTCCAAGGCGATGAGTTGCGGATTCCCTGCCGCCTGCATCGGCGGAAAAAAAGATTTGATGGATTTACTATCCAATCGGCAAGTATTCCATGGCGGCGTGTTTTCAGGGAATCCTTTGGCTATGGCGGTCACCTTGGCTGTGCAAAAGCACATTAAATATAACCACCGCCATATTTACGACCAATTGGAGCAAAATGCAAAAAAACTTGTCTCCGGGCTGGAACTTATTTTCGAAAAAAAACGAATTCCGATCGTTATTCAACATGTTGGCTCCATGATAAGTCTTCGGTTTATCAAAAGGAGGGATGCGATTATAGAAAATTACAGGGATGTTGTCTCCTATGCCGATCCTGAACGATTCATAATATTTCAACATCGATTGCAAAGATACGGGGTGTATGTGCATCCGAACCATTTCGAGCCTTGTTTTTTATCCTTGTCGCATACGTCCGATATTCTGGACGAGATACTGGATCGTGTGGAGATCGTTCTAAGAAAGGGCATTTAAGAGAAACGAACTTAGGCAACTACGGCGCGTGGGAAAAGCGCTTCCTGTTGCTGATCGCAGTATTGACCGTCGTCGATCAATGCGTCGGCATAGCGTTGTCGCGAACGGAGAGCCGCAGAAAGCGCAACGCGCTTCTCGCCATGAGTATGACCGTGAACCTCGGCCTGCTCGGAGTTTTCAAGTATTTCGACTTATGATCGCCTGCAGCCCGCGTCCGGATTTGCTCCGGCATTCCGGCGATTCGTACTCTCACGGAGATTTCAACTGCTTGACAGACCCGGTTCGCGTCAATTCGACGATAAATCGGCGGCCTTTTTCGAATCGTTTCCAAGACGCCTCGTCCGTGGCGTAAGATAGGGATCGAAACTTCTCGTCCGAATTCGTCGCTGCCAGATTCACGATGTAGGATTCGGATTTTTCCCCGATCCTTTCGTCGGATTTCAATTGGTATTTTGGCCATCCTGGATTCCTATCTTTTGCCGAGGCAACTTCGGTTCTTTCCGGAAACCATCTGCGAATTTCAAAAGTGTACCAGGTCCGCGGCACAGGTATTTTTTTGTAGACGGGTTCTTTCACGTAGTCCGTCCTCGTCCGTTTTTTTTCATACGTGGGGCGCTCGCAGTATTTTTTCTTGACGTAACCGTTTGCCAAGGTGACAGTGCCGCATTCGTAAGTTTCCGTGCCCACTTGCACGTCTTCATAGACAGGCACGGCGACTTCCTTGTAGCCGTCGATGACTTGGTCGTAGTGATGCACTTTCGTCGAACGCGCGACGATCTTCCCGCCGGAGGGAACGGACCAATTTTCCTCCACCACCGTTTTTGCCTTTTCGATTCCAATCCGCCTCTCCCATTCGAATCCCGATACTTCGTATTCGGCCTTGGAGGTTTTGAAAAAGAAGAACCAAACGGCAAAGACGATCGCCAGCGCGACTGCCGCGAAAACCACTTTTTTTGCCGAGCCAGCCGTGCCGGAGCGCAGCGGGGGGATGCCAGCGTCGGCGCCCGCGCCGGAAATTCTTCGCGATCTTCTTCTTAGAGCTTCGTCGGCGTTTTTGGCAATTTTCCCGGCTCCGTATTCGACGGATTGGCGGTCGCCGCCCATGTTCAGCCACTGTTCTTCGTCCTCTTTTCGAAGCTCGCCGCAATGGTGGCAATGCACTTCGCCGTGCTTGTTGTCGTAACCGCAGCTCATGCATTTCCAATCGGCGCCTTGCAGCGCGCGCCGCTGTTCCTCCGCGTCCGAGATCACACGGGCGTCGTCCGGAAGATAGAAAATGTCGTCTCCCTCGGGGCGGGGGTGATGGCATTTCGCGCACATTACGTCGGGGCCTCTGTTTTCGTGCCCGCAGGGTTCACCCGTCCATCTGTCCGGGACTTCGCAGCGCCATTTCATCTCCAGGATTTCTTCTTTTACCAATTTACCGCCCATGGGGCTTCTCCTTTTGGACGCCTTTTGCTTGCGCCCACTCTATAGTTCCGGGTTGACCTTTTCGAAATTCACAATTTCCATGGTATCGTCTTTCATGGCCATGGCGAAGATTTTTTTTCTTGTTAGGTATTTTTCGATTTCCTCGGGAATGGAAAGGGAAGAGAAAATCGGGATCAGAGTTCTGTCGCGGTATTCCGGAAACCAGTCTTCGATTTCATCCAGGGTTTCGAGCATCGTGTCAATGTAGCTCACTCGAGGCGTGGACTTGGTCTCGTTTAGGATAAAATGCGTCCCGGATACCGCGATCACATCGAATTGCTTTCGTCGCTCTATATTGCGGGAATTTCTCTTCAGCACACGCACGGCGAAAAATTCGATGTCCTCGATGTCGAAATATTCTTTTGCGATTCGAGGGATATTGGGTGCCACGATGTCTTCAACGACGGTCCCCAGCTTGTTGGCCAATTCCCCCCATTGTTTGTTCATCCTTTTTCGGTCCCGCTCCGTTTCGTCCTTGAATTCGCGCATCTCGTCATTGAATTCACGCATCTCGCGCTCAAGCCGGAGCAAAGCGGTATTCGTGGAAACGATAAACGTTCCCAATATGGATTCCAGAGAATCCACTTTGAAATCGATTCGGTCGACCTTTTCCGACAGGTTCAATGCCATGCCAGCCTCCTTTCGCAAAGACGGTCTCTTTTTTACTCGACAGTCGAGATTAACATTTGAATCGGGACAGATCAACTGGATAATTGTCCAAGAACGAAATTGCGGGTTGATATCGCGAATGTTTCGGGATAGATTCGAATGGAAACCGTTGGCTCGGCAACGTATGCCGGATGCGGTTCCCGGAAAACGCGGCGTGTTCGAAAACATTTCGTGGTTTGAATTGCCTGCATGTGAAGCAATGAAGAATGTCTGAGAACGAAGGAGTATATCGCATAAGTTGTCGTCTGAAAAGAGACCTGCTGGTTCTTGAACGAAAGCACCGCTGTTTTTTGCTTGCTTTTATTGCCTGCGCCGTTACGACCTTTTCGTTTGCCATTGGTGTTTACTGCGCTCCTGTCCCCGAGGTCCAGTTCAAGCACCTGACGCCGGACGACGGGCTTTCGGCCCGGTACATCAACTTCATTCACGAAGACCGCGCCGGTTTCATATGGATCGGTTCGGCCAACGGGTTGAACCGATAAGACGGATACGAAGTGACTGCCTATTTCCACCGCCGGACGGACCCGGACAGTTTGAGCACCAGCGCGGTCAACGCCGTTTACGAGGATTTCAGTTCGCAAGGAAAGACAGCTCCGGGACCATGTGGTTCGGGTCCTGGGGCAGGGGGCTTGTGGAATACCATCCTGGCGAGGACCGTTTCGTTCGCCACCGGCACGTTCCCAACGATCCTGGCAGCCTGGCCGAAGAAGCCTTGCTCTGTTTTCTGGAAGACCGCTCGGGCATGCTGTGGTTCGGGACCTCGGGAAACGGCGTCAGCAGGCTGGACCGGTCTCTGAAAAAATTCGACCGTTACAAAAGCCGCCCCGATTCGGACGATGCCGTCGGAAGCAACCTGATCAACGAAATACTGCAAGACCGCCGGGGAAACATATGGTTCGCCCTGACCGGGGCCGGTCTGTCCCGCCTGGACGCCGAGACCGGCAAGTTCGCGCATTATCGTCCCGACGAGAACGACTCCGACAGCCTATGGCAAATCCATTGCTACTCCTTGCTCGAGGACCAAGACGGCGGCATGTGGGTCGGGACTTGGGGCGGCGGACTGGAACGCTTCGACCCGGAAACCGGGAAATCGGTCCATTTCACATTCGACAAGGACGACCCGGCATCCATCGGCGGCTCCATGGTGACCTCCATTTGCGACGGGGGCGACGGTGCGCTCTGGCTGGTCTTTTGGGAGGGCGGCGTCAATCGTTTCGACCCGAAGACCGGGACCTTCCAAAGATACCGGCATGATCCGGACGATCCCGGCAGCCTCCTGGACGACCGGGTCCTGGACGTGTTGAAGGACAATTTCGGAAACTTTTGGATAGCCGCCCTCGGGGGGGGGGAAGATACGACCCGGAAAACGACCGGTTCATCCATTACCGTCACTCCGACGACGATTCGGAAAGCCTGGGCCACGCCACAACAGCTGGCATATAAAGGCATCATCCACCCGGAGGACCGCGACGCGGTCTGGGAAAAAGTCCAGGAAGCCGTCTCGCGCAAGGAGGCCTATCGCGCACACCGCTGAATTCCATCCTGGGATACGCCCAGATCCTCAAGGGGGATTCGATCTCCGCAGGTCGCCGCCAACGAGGAATCGCAACCATCGAGCAGTCCGGAGAATACCTGCTTTCCCTGATCAACGACATCCTCGACATCGCCAAGGCGGAATCCGGCGTCATCGAGCTGAATCCGTCGGTCTTCCGGTTCATGCCGTTTCTTGCGTCCGTGTTCGAAATCGTTCGGGTCAGGGCGGAAAAAAAAGGACTGGCCATGGTTGGCGACTTCGACGCGCGCAGTCTTCCGAAAGCGGTGAGCATCGACGGGAGCAGGCTTCGGCAAGTGCTTTTGAACCTGCTGGACAACGCCGTGAAATTTACGGACAGCGGCGAGGTGCGTTTCCGGGTGGAAATGTTCGACGGCAGGGTCCGGTTCACGGTCGAGGATCAAGGCGTCGGCATGGCATCCGAAGAAATCGAACGGATCTTCGAACCTTTCGAGCAGGCGGGCGAAAGCGGCAGAAAGGCCGCCGGCGCGGGGCTGGGGCTGTCCATCAGCCGCAGCCTGGTCCGGCTCATGGGCGGGGCCATCTCGGTGGTCAGCGAGCCGGGTTCCGGGAGCGTCTTTTCTTTCGATTTGGACTTGCAGGAAGTGCCCTCGGACGTCGTCGCGCCGGAGGAGGACAGAAGGACCCTCGGCGTGAAAAACGCCTCCCCCAAGCTGCTGATCGTGGACGACAACCCCCAAAACCTATCAGTCCTGGAGGATTTGCTCGTCCCTTTGGGCTTTGTCGTCCGTGATGCCGCCGACGCTCCGACGGCTTTGACAATCGCCGAACAGTTCCGCCCGGATCTGATGATCACCGACTTGATCATGCCGGAAATCGACGGCTTCCAGCTGATACGCCAGGTGCGCCGGTCCGAAACCCTGAAAAACATGAAAATCGTCGCCGCTTCCGCCGACGTCGAAAAAGAGAACCGGACCGCCAGCCTCGAAGCCGGGGCCGACCTCTTCCTGCCCAAGCCCATGCAAGCCGACCGACTTTTCGATTCCTTGCAGCGGCTGCTGGCGTTGCAATGGCGATACGAGGCGAACGGCGAAAGCGCAATTTGCCCGGAAGACATCGCGGTACCGCCGAAATCGGAAATGGAAAGGCTCGCCGATCTCGCCGAAATGGGGGACATCGAAGCTTTGGAAAGAGCTTTGACGGATTTGAAGCGCTCCGGCGACGCCTTTGGCCCCTTCGCCGATCTGTTCCTGGAACTGACGGCCCAATTCAAAATCGGGGCAATCAAACAGAAGCTGGGGCTTCTTCTCGAAAAAGATAAAACAGAAAAGGATATGAGATAATATAAGTCCGTGCGCTCATATTATCGCGATTGCACGGTCTCCAGATGCTTGTCAAAGGTTGCAAACAAATCGAATTGCCGGGAAATTCCGTCGAAGATTGATTCGTACTCATTTTGGTAGTATCGTCATTATTCCAAGTCCGGTTTCGTTTGCACAACCCGTTTCAATGGAAGGAGGACGCCCATGGAAGAAACTCTGCTGGAAAGAGTGGAAGATGTCGAAAACAAATGAATACAAAGTGGGGGGAATTGGCCAACAAATTGGGCACTGTCGCCGAAGACATAGTCGCCCCCAATATTCCCAGGATCGCCACGGACGTATTCGGCATAGGGGAAATCGACGATTTCTCCGTACTCCGGAGGAAAAGAAACGCTCTCGACAGCGGACGCAGGAGAGAATTCGAAGCGATCGCCGTGTCCAAGACACACTTCGTACTCAACGAAACCAAAGCGACCCCCAAGATCGAATATATCGACAAATTCATAGAAACCTTGGACGAAATTTGGGACTGGTTTCCCGAATATCGTGAGAAAACACTGCTCCCGATCTTTTCCTCCCTGTACATCCCCGAAGAGATCGTCAAATATCTCACCAGAAAAAGCATTTTCGCCATGGCGATGGTGGGCGACACCATGGAAATAATCAACATCGATGAAGTGCCCATGGATACGGCATGAAAAGTTTAAAGCGCGGATTTCCCCCTTCGAGACGCTATGCTCGAAACCGAAGAAAGTCACCTTGGAGCCGGGAGGAGAGTCCGCCCATATCATTTTTGAAGATGCCGACCTGCCGGCTGGCGTTCAACATGTCATGATAGACTCCTTTAAACCCGCATGAGACCGAGGAATTACCTTCATGAACATCCCGCCATAAGCATTAGGATCAAAGAATGCCTATACTTTTGGCCTTGTTGACCGATGCGAGGCGGTTGTTGACGTCAAGTTTTCCGTAGATGTTCTGCAAATGGCCCTTTACAGTCCCGGTAGCGCCGCCTTCCACGGCGGCGGGGTTTCCGATGCTCTTCCGCAGTTTTGGTTATAACGTCGGCCAACCAACCCCGTCATTCCGGGCGGAGCTTGCTTTAGACCCGGAATCCAGGCGATGATCGAAACTGTTGGACGAAAACCGGCCGAAGTTAAAACCAAGCCCCTCTGCCGCCATGGAAGGCGGCGCTACCGGGTTGTCCGGTTTTAAGCCCGCATGGAAAGACGCCAACCGTACAGGTTGGACATTTTTATACGTCTGTCCAGATTTCCCGCAAGGTCCTTTCTGTCGAGGGCACCGTACATGGCAAGCCCGACCTTGTTCACATCGACGATCCGGACCATTTTCGCGCAGAGGCGAACCTCCTGCGGGTTCTCGTCGAGGTATTCGCCGGCGGTCAGGACGGTATGCCGCATGATCCGTTCCAGGTAGTCTTTGACTTCGGAAAAATCCTGAAGCCATATGGAGACGGGGGAATTCTCGAACAGGCTTTGGTAGATGCCATCCTGTTCGAAATCAACTTGCTTGTTTTTTTGTCGTGTGTTCATGTGTTCCTGCGGTTTCCGGAGCATATCGTTGAAGAAAAACAATTGTCTACCTTCCTGCTTGTTTGAACTGCAATTCATTGACGGGGTTGCGAATCCGTTTCGGGAAGTACCGTTAGGGACGTCAGACAATAGCCCGGCAATTCATTGCCGGGGGTGTGGGTCGCGTGTTGGTCAAGTCCCGTTAGGGACGACAGAATTTCCTTGAAGCATGTTATCCGCCGTCCCGTCTGGGCTGTTTTCGGGTTTGAGGGGGCCGCGAACGGCATGCGGCCCCGGTTAGGGTTTGGCTTTAGGTAGCGTTGCGCCTTCTGACGCCGATGATCGTTGTCAGCGACAGGATTGCGGCCAACATGATCAATGCCCACTCGGAAAGAGTGGGGATCGGTTCCGCCGGTCGGGCGGCCGAGTCGGTACCCAGACTCTGGTTGCCGCCAGGCAGGATGGCGATCACTTCGTAGGAATAGGTCACGCCCGGTTCTACGGTGGTGTCGGTATATCTGTTGACATTCTCCCCGAGGGGAGGATTTGTCAGCAATGTATGTCGCTCCCGGGTTACCATACAGGCTGATTGCATCGGACAGATCGAAGTCCGCTGTGGAGGCCGCTCCAACGACCATAAGCGTGAATGGACTGGTGCTGACACTATTGACTCCCAGTATGATGCGATTGATCGGGACCGGCGCGTCGAAGGTTACAGTCAGCGTTTGTACGTTTTGTCCGACAAATTCCGGAAAATTGTTCGACCATCCCCAGAGGCCCGAATCGGTAGTGCCAAGCGAAAAAATAGCCCGGGCCTGCCCTGTCGCGGATATGGTATAGTCAATAGCTGTTCCGGGCACGGTTCCGTCAGTTGTCGTGGGAGTTATGGCGATCGGAGGCTGACTCTGACTCTCGTACGCACCGATGTCCGGTTGTGCGTCGCGTGTTTCGCCGCGCTGATCGTTGGCCGGTGCGCTGGCGGCATCGCCTGCATCGATGGCGGGAGAACCCGCCAATAACGGAAATACGCCTGTGCCGCCCAATCCGGTGTATTCCATTGCGCCAAGCATCGGGTCGCCGGACAGGGTCGGGGAGCAAGTGTTGTCCTCGACGAGGTTGTTTGTGTTGGTGGCCAATGTGCCTGCGCAGTCGTCGCCGTTGGTGCTGTTGGCGACGATGTTGTTGATCAGGTGCGTTGTGCCTCCCGCGTCGATGCTTCCGCCCGATGGCTGGCCGTTGCCGGAGAACGTGTTGTTGATCGCCGACAAGGTGCCGGTCTGGGCGACCGCGCCCCCCGACACCCCGGAGGTGTTGCCGTCGAAGGTGCTGTTGACGACCGTCGCAATGCCGTCGCTGAAGATCGCGCCGCCTTCTCCGGTTCCAGAGTTTTGGGTGAAGGTGCTGGCGGTGATTTCCAGCGTGGCATTGTTTAGGATTGCGCCGCCCTTGGCACCGCTGCCTTCCGACGCGTTTCCGTTGAAAGAGCTGTTGCTGATGGCGGAACCGGTGCCGCTTTGCAGCCAGATAACCCCGCCGCCCCCGAGCGCGGTGTTGCTGACGAAGTCGGTGTCGTCGATAACCGCGCCTTCATAGGTGTATATGGCCCCGGCGCTGTTGTTGGGGGCGCTGTTGTCCTCGAAACGGCAGCCATCGAGATGCACGACACCGCCCCAAATGGCCAACGCGCCGCCGTGCTGACCGTTGGCGGTGTTGCCCGTGAAGGTGGTGTTGGAGATATAGGCGTCGGGTGGGGTGATGAAAATGTTCCCTGTTTGGCCGCAGCAATTCCGCCGGGTTTTATTCCGCCAAGCTATCGCAGGGCCTGGTTCGGGAGGGTGGGTGGGTTGAAATCCTGGCGTTCGGGGCTGGTTCGAAGCTTGTTAACGCCCGCCCCCTTCGAGCTTGTACGAAGCCCAACCCACCATTTCCCGAGCAGCCTCGATGTCATTCGTTCGAAGAAGCGACGAATTGGCGCGGAAAATGGTGGGTTGGACTCCGTGCAAGATTGTCGGGCCATCCATTTCAAGAGAAGTTGTATTGGCGACAACGCCTGGGGATCGACCCACCCACCCTACGATCCCGAACCAGCCCCGTGCGGATTGCCGCGAGCGGGAACAAATCCATGCAGAAAAAAATCTCCCGAAATTGGATGATTTTCATCACCCCACTTTAGACCCGTAGCTTTGCGTCACCGCCTTTCAACGGTTTTTCCAAATGTAACCCTCGATAATACTCCTTATCGAGAATAAATCAACATGTTATTCATCGGAAGGCAGGCTCGAAGAAGGCGGGTCGGCAATTCCAATTCTGACGAAAATTCCATGCCGAAGAGGTTTAAACGACCAATGTAGCCAGACCAGGATGGTCTGGTTGCCATAAATGCGCCGGAGACACCCAAAATGAGAACTGCTGGTGGCGGGGAACCTGTCTTGACAAAAAAGACTGCCTGGGTATAGTGTGGAGGCTTGTTTTGGGAGAAGGACGAAAAGAGAAACCATCGAGAGGTCCGGGCGGTGCCAATGACGCAAAACAGACGCAAATTGATGACCGTTTTATTCGTTTTATTTTTGTCGGTGATCGCGGTGGCGGCATTCATGGTTTTCAAGGGCGACACGCTGCGGACCGGATCCTCGGCAAATCCGGAATCGACCGACGGCTTCACCTTTTTCGAGGTCGGTCCCGGCACGGAATTCACTATGGGCCTGAAAGACGAACTCGGGGACAAGCTTGGTTCCGGGTCTGTGGAGACCTGGTCCACGATCAACCTGGAATTCCATCACGGGGGATTCAACGAGGAACACCTGCCTGTCGTCCACCAGTTGAACCGCAAGCTCAACGACGCCCGGGGCCAGCGCGTCGAACACAATACCGTCCGTCTCGTCTACCGGTACATCCCCGAGGAAACCACGCCGTTCGATTACGCGGAACTCCTTTTTTCGGGCTATACGGGCCTGCCGCTGTATTGCCTGGTCAAGGCGAAGAGGGACGGCGACGAGATTCTGTCCGTGTTGAAGACGAAATACGGCGAGCCGAAAAGAACCGACTGGGGAAAGCCCGGGGAATATTCCGATGTCTGGGAGAAATCGGGCGACTATCTGGTTTTCTCCAACACGCCGGATTTGTTGAACAATCCCGCCTATCAGATCGTCATCTACTACGTGGGCAACATTCGGGACCTGATTGGAAAGGAAGAGCGCGAGGCGCAAGAGGCAGCCAAGGAAAAGGAAGACGCCTTGAAGAAGGCTTTTTAAGAGAGTTCCTATCCGACGATTCTGACCAAATGCGAAGCAGGGGTCAGGTCCGCCTTTTTTTTCAGTTTCGGAAGGTACTGCTGCAGGACATCGATGGTCACTTTGTAGGGATGCACGATTCCCACGGCCTCCCCGTGCTTTTCGGCGATTCGGACCAGAAGATCGAGCTGCCCGCGAACGAATTGGGGGTCCTGGCGGTGATCGATGAACACGTCGCGGCGGGCGAACGGTACCTTCAGAAGCTTGGCCGATGGAAGGCACACGCTGTCGGGGGTCGTGAAACTGTCCACGAAATAGAGCTTTTCGCGTTTCAGAATGGTGAAAACCTGGTTCATTTTCGCGGAATCCTCGGTAAGTCTCGATCCCATGTGGCCGTTGACGCCCTTGATTCCGGGAACGGCTTCGATGTTTCTTTTTAACTGGTCGATGAGCTGGTCGGGGGACATTCGGGTCAGAAGAGCGCCTGGACCCGGATCGACATCGGGATATTCCTTCGGCTCCATGGGCAGATGGAGCATGAGTTCGCCGCCCCTGGCCCGGACCTGTTCGGCGATCTGCCTGTGGTGGGGACTGTGGGGAATGACGGCGAATGTGAAGCGGGTGTCCATTTCCAGGAATTTTTCCGCCAGGCGGGTGTCGTAGCCCAAGTCATCGATGATGATGGCAATTTTGGGCAGCGTCGGTGTCGGCGTTTCGGCGGACGCCTTTTTCGGTTTTCTCGGGGACGCGAAATCTTTGTCCGGAAAGACTTCGTACGCCGGCGCTTTGTCGCGAGCGGTTGCCGCAACGGGTCTTTTCGGGGATGCGGTCTTGGTGTCGCGACCTGAATCCGTGCCGGGCATCCGTGCTGGCGGCGATTGGTCGTCTTTCTTGACCATCGATGCTTTTGCCTTGGCTCCGGCCGGTTCCGCAGGCCTGATGGTTTCGGAGTGAAAAGGGTGCTCGTTTCGGGGATCGGGCAGAAGGTAGCGAAAAACGATCGCGGCGGTGACCACGAGGGCGATGAGCAGGCAGATGCCCGCCATGGATCTGAAGAGCTGGTCTTTCAGGGAACCCTTGCCGGCGGAACGCTTTTTCCTGGCTGCTTTTTTTTTTCGGGGAATCTTTCCGGGAGCTGTTTTTTTCGATGTCGTTTTTTTACCGGTGGCCATGTCCGACAGGTTCGAATGGCGGCGGGAGATTCCCGCCGCCGGCATTGATCGTTGTTATTTTTTTGCGCTGGTGAAAATATCGTATCCGATGAGAATTTCCAAAGCCCGCATTACTTGGTTGTCGCTTTTCAATGTCTCGATGTCCAGAGGGCCGTGTCTGCTCGGGGGCGTGATTTCTTCGCCATCGTCCTTGTCGGGTTCGTCTTCCGATTCGCCCCCTTCTTCATCGCTGCCGTTCTGGTCCCCTTCCAAGTGGTTCTTCAGGTCTTTTTCTTTCAGCCGCTTGTCCTCCTTGGTCTCGGTTTCGTCGATGAAGCGTTGCTTGACCAAGATATCGGGCTGAATGCCTTGGGCCTGGATGGACGTTCCGTTGGGGGTGTAATACAGCGCTATGGTGTATTTCAGGCCGTAGCCGTCCCTGAGAGACTCGACAGTCTGCACCGAGCCTTTTCCGAAGGATACGGTGCCCAGAATCACGGCCCTTTTGTTGTCCTGGAGCGCGCCCGCAACGATTTCCGATGCGCTGGCGCTTCCCCCGTTGATCAGCACCACGATGGGAAAGTCGGGATAGGTTCCTTTTTCGCGGGCTTCGTAGGTCTTGGTGTGTCTTTCCAGGCGGCCTTTGATGGAAACGATGGTCCCTTTTTCCAGGAAAAGGTCGGCCACGCTGATGGACTGGTTCAAAAGACCTCCAGGATTGTCTCTGAGATCCAGGACGAGGCCTTTGAGAGGCCCTTCCTTCTGGAACTCGTCGATGGCGTTCTTGATGTCGTCCGTGGTGCTGTCCCTGAAGTTGGTCACCCAGACATACGCGTAGCCGGGCTGCAAAGTGGCGGATTTGACGCTTTCGATGGGAATGATGTCGCGAATCAGGGGATATTCGATGGGGTCGGCTTCGTTTTCGCGCATGACTGTGATGACCACCTTGGTGCCCTGTTGCCCCCTCATTTTCTTGACGGCCTCCCACAGTTCCATTTCCTGCGTGGACTCGCCATCGACCTTGATGATTTTGTCTCCGGCCTGGACACCCGCTTTGTAGGCGGGCGTTCCCTCGATGGGAGAAACCACGGTGAGAATGCCGTCTTTCATTGTGATCACGATGCCGATGCCGCCGAATTCCCCGTGGGTGTCCATCTGCAACTCCTCGAAGGCTTCGGGGGGCAGAAAGGAAGAATGGGGGTCGAGGCTGCGGACCATTCCCTGGATGGCCTTTTGCATCAGTTTTTCGGTATCGACTTCATCCACATAATTTTTTTCGATCAGCTCGATGACGTCTGTGAACAGCTTCAGCCCCTTGTAGGTTTCCTGGCCGTTTGCGAAATTGCCCCGGTAAAAATTGGTCCCGACTGTCAGAAAAACGACGACGAACCCTAATATCAACCAAAATCTGAAACGCTGCTTTTTAAATGACATACTTTCTCCTTGTATTTTTTCTTACCGTCTATCCTGTCCGTATCCATTCCAGCGGGTCAACCGGTTTTCCATGGTGCCGGATCTCGAAATAGAGTTCGGGACCTGCGACAGGTCCCGAATCGCCCACGGTCCCGACGACTTCCCGCGACTCCACGGGGTCTCCCTTCGCCTTGAACAGTTCCTGGGCGTAGGCGTACACAGTGTAGTAGTGTTCGCCGTGATCGACGATAAGCATGTTGCCGTACCCTTTAAACCATCCGGCGAAAAGCACTGTGCCGTCGGTCACAGCCCGAATCGGCTCTCCCCGGTCCGCTTTGAACGAAACTCCGCTGCAAAACCTTTCCACGCCGAGCGTTCTGTCCACCCGTTGGCCGAATTCGCCGACAATTGTACCCTTCACGGGCATTTTAAGCAACCCTTTTAACGATTCGAAATTCTCCTTGGAAAGGACCTGCGCTTGGGAGTCGATCTTTTCTTTTGTCGGGGTGGCTTTTTCGAGTCCCAAGGCCGCGATCTTTTCGTCGAGAACGGTTGCCGCGTCCCGGCAGGCTTCCAAAAAGGCGGCGACCGATGTCTTTTCCCGTCGGACCGAGTCCAGGAACTTGACGCGCTTTTCCCGTTCCTCCGACATGGCCGCGATCTGTTCCCCGAGCAATCCTTCCAGCTCCTTTTTCTCGATCTTTTGGGCTTCTATTTGCAGCGCAAACTGTTTCAGGCGTTTCTTTTCCTCCAAAAGCTCCGCGCGCTTGGCTTCGTCGTGTTCGAAGATTTTCTCCAGAGCTTTTTTCCTGAAGAAAAGCTGTGAAATGGATTCGGCCGACGCCCCGATGGAGACCGCTCCCAGGCGCTGCATCTTATAGATGGAGACCAGGCGTTTTTTCGCGTATTCGGTCAGAGGCCCAGCCTTTTTTTCGCATTTTTCCAGAAGGCTCTTGTTCCTATCCATTTCCCTTTCCAGGGCGGAGATTTCCGAGCGGGTTTTCTTCGCCTGGCTTTTGGCGGCGTTCAGGCCGGCGTCGATATCGTCCAGTGCCGTCAGCAGCGAAATTTCCTTCCGGACGGTCTCCCGGAGTTTATCCTCGGACGCCTCCATTTTTTCGTGAAGTTTTTCGGATTCTTGGAAGACCTTTTCCGCATCCTCGCCGCTGGCCTTCGTTTCCGGCGAGGAACCGACCCGAACGAATTTCGGCAGGTCTCTCAGGTAGCCGACCCTGCCGTCGTGGACGACTTGCAGCCAACCGTCCTTTCGTCCCGCGATCTCCACTCTGGTCCCTGCGGCAAGCACGTCCAGCACATTGTCGCAAATGCGGGGTTCGGACCTGAAATTCAAGAGGCCTGCGGCGACAACGCCGAACTCGGCGTCAGCGACCGCCGCAGTCGCCCAGAAGTGCATGACCGAACACAAAATCAGATGTCCAAGTACTGTCTTAGCGCCAAATAGCATCCGGACCATCCCAAAAACATGCTTGCGCCGACGATGATCGCGCAGGCTCTCCAAGAAAGAAAACGGACCTCGACGATGGAAAAACCGGCCTCCATGGTGGCGGCTCCGTACGCGTATCCGGCATACAGCCCCGCAAGGCCCGCCAACGCGCCTGCCGCCGCCAGCATCAGGGCTTGGAAAAAAAAAGGGTATTTGATGAATTCGTCGTACGCCCCCACCAGTCTCATGATTCGAAGCTCCTCCCGGCGAGTGTAGATCACGAGCCGAATCGTGTTGGCGACGATCAGAACGGCGGCCAGGACGAAAATCCCGCCCATGGCGAACCCCAGGAAGCGAAAAAGCTCGAATACGGCGGAAAATCGCCCGAACCACTGCTTGCCGTATTCTACTTCGTCGATGCCTTCCAGGGCCTCGACCGCCAGCGCAAGGTCCTCGGCGGGACCGAAACCGGTTGTCTCGAACCCGTCGCCATGGCTCGTTTCGATTTCGAAGGCGTCCGGAAGAGGGTTCCCTTCAAGGCCGTCCAGGAGGGAATCCCGGCGTTTCAGCTGCTGCCGCAAGGATTCCAGGGCCTCCTCCTTGGAAATGAAACGAACCTTCCTGACATTCTTCATTTTCAGGATTCTGTCCCGGATTGCGGAACTCGATTCGCCGTCGCTTCCCGGGGCCAGATAGGCCATGAGCCGGACCCCTTTTTTCCAGGAATCGACGATTTGCCCGGTGTTGTCGAGAAACAGCGCGAAGGCGCCCACCATCATGACCAGAAGCCCGATGGTGACGAAGGTGATCGCGCTGACGAAGCCGTTGTCCCAGATGTCCCCCGCCGCTCTTCTCAAATGGTCGATCATTTCAGCAATTCCCGAGGCGAATCTGTGAAATCGATGCCATCCAGACGCCCCTTGCTCAAGTGGACCACACGTCCGCCCTTTTTTACGATCATCTCCTTGTCGTGCGTGGCTACGATCACGGTGGCGCCCCTGGTGTGAAAACCGATCAGAAGATTGAGTATGATAGAGGCCGATTCGCTGTCTAGATTGCCGGTGGGCTCGTCGGCCAGTATGATCTTGGGCGTGGCGCAGACTGCCCTGGCGACGGCGACGCGCTGCTGCTCCCCGCCGGAAAGCGTCGGCGGATATGCCTTTCGACGGTTTTCCATGCCCACCATCTTCAGCAATCTATCGACTTTTTCGGGTATTTCTTTCCGTTTGTTCCCCACAGCCTCCAGCACCAACGCGATATTGTCGTACACGGTTTTCGTGGGAATCAGCTTGTAATCCTGGAAAACGACCCCGAATTTGCGGCGCAGATCCGGCACCTTCTTGGGCGGGATTCTGGAAAGGTTCACCCCGTCGACGATGATGTGTCCGTGGCTGACCTTTTCCCCCAGGTATAAAAGCTTCAACAGGGTGGTTTTGCCTGCGCCGCTGGGGCCGGTGACGAACAGAAATTCGTTTTTCTCGATATCCAGGGAGATGTCGGCCAGAGCTGGCTCGTTTCCATAGCGTCTGTGGACATGAAACATCCGGATGATGGTATTTCGGAAGGACTCATCGATCATCGGCCTGCGTCTTCCGCGAGGCCGCCGCTTCCCATCGCCCGCAAGAGCGCGGCCTTGGCTCTCTTGTAATCGTAAAGCGCGTTGTAATAGTTGGTCTGCGTCCTGGACAGAAGGGTCTGGGCGATCAGCACGTCGGTCTGGGTGGCGACCTGCTCCTTGTAGCGCTCCGTGAAGATCCGGTAGTTTTCCTTGGCCTGTTCGATGGCAAGCTCTACGGTCTTGATGTTCTCCTCCAGGTCGCGCATGGCCAGGTATGATTTTTTCACCTCCAGGCGGATGTCGTCCAGCAGCTTCATACGTTGCAGGCGGGCCTGCGATACTCTGTGGACCTGCTCCTGCGCTGAATGATAGGTCCTGCCCCAGTCGAAAAGGTCCCAGGAGGCCACGGCCGCGATATTCCAGCTGGAACTGTCGCCGAACGCCCCCAGACCGCCCCTGGCGTCCCAATCCACGCCTTGTTGCAAGTAGTTCCATTGGAAATCCACGGTCGGATAATAAGTGCTCTTGGCGACTTCCAGTTCCCTTTCCGCAATTTCCAGTTCGAGTTCCGCAATCCGGATTTCCCGCCTGTTTTTTTCGGCCTCTCCGAGGCAATATTCGATATCGTTAGAAAATGTTTCGTAGGTGGTGATATCCGCAAGTTCCACCGGAGCGTTGATGGGTCTTCTGAGCAGGGTGTTGAAAGCCGCTTCGGCGGTTTCCATTTCGTTTTTGGCGATAGTCAGGCTTTGTTTCGCATTGGCAAGCTCCACCTCGGCCTGGAGATAGTCGTTGCGAGGGGTCATGCCCACGTCGTAATATTGCTGCGCCACGTCCCTCTGAGCTTCGATCTGCGCCACCGTTTCCGCGCTGATTTCCCGGATCTTTCTGGCTTTCAACAAGGAAAAATACGCGTCCTTGGCTTGAAACACGATATTCTGCAAAACCACTTCTTCATTCAAACGGGCGCTTTCCATGCCAATTTGGGAAATCTTCAAAAGGTTCAGGTTTTTAAATCCCCTGAAGACCGGCTGGGACAGCGTGGCGGACAAGGAATACTCGTTTTCGGTGCCGATGGTTCCAATTCCAGACGCGCTTTGATCGTCGTCGTTTCGGACATATTCGTAGCCCAGGTTCAAAACCGGAAGAAACTCGGATTTTTTGGCTTTGACGTCGGCTTCCGACGCCAGGATTTCCTCTCTGGCGCTCTCAAGGCCCAAGTTGGCGGAAACGGCGTCTCGAACGGTCCTCGTAAGGTCGAAAAAAGGGTTCGGTCCTGTCTGTGCCCATACGACCGTCCACGGGACGGAAACAATCATGAAGGACGGAAAAAAGACGATCAGAATGATCGAGACGACGATTTTGCTGTTCGCGGGAATCCAATTCAAGGCTGCCGACGCTCCTCGCATGTTTTTCGGATTGACCTGCAAAAGATTAATTGGTATAAAAACGCAAAAAAAGTCAGGGAGTGCCGTCTCCGGTTTTCCTTGCGTTTTGCCTCCACCGAATCCCATTAAAAGGCTTCTTCCAATTCCGTGGAGGCTTTTTCTTATCCGAACGCGGCTATAAAATCAAGGGTTTATTGCGATTTGGCCGGAAACAAACGTCATGGAGAAAGGGAACATTGAAACGGGAACTCGTAGAGATCCTCTGCCGCAAGTCGTTTCAGTACAGCCGGGAGCCGATATTCAAGCTGGTTTCCGGAAGAACGAGTTGCTTTTACGTAAACTGCAAGCCCACGACGCTCAGTCCCGAAGGCATGTATCTGGTGGGTCATCTCGTTTTCGAGGAAATCAGAAACGCCGGCGTGCAAGGGGTGGGGGGGCTGACTTTCGGCGCCGACCCCATCGCCGTCGCCACGGCCTTCGTGTCCCAGTTGAAGGGCGAACCGGTCAAGGCGTTTTCCATTCGCAAGGAAAAAAAGGCCCACGGGACAAGCCAGTGGATCGAAGGGGACATGAACCCCGGAGAAAAGGTGGCCATCATCGACGATGTCGCCACCACCGGCGGCTCCACGTTGAAGGCTGTCGAGAGGGCCGAATCCCAGGGGCTTGAAGTGGTCAAGGCGGTGGTGTTGATCGACAGGCAGGAGGGCGGTCTCGAAAATATCCGGCGGCGGGTGGCCGACGTTTCCGCCATTGTCACCAGAGAGGAACTTGTCGAGCAATACCGGCGCTTGAATCCGGATTCCTGACCCCGGATTGGAGACCGCTAATCCGCGATGTATGTCGCGCAGGCATCCTCGGATTCCCAGGCGCTCACCCGGGTGACCCTCGCTTCGGAACCGTCGAGCCTGGTCTCCAGCTGCCTGGCGATGTAAAACGCGATGTTTTCCGACGACGGAGGCACGTCGTCGGAGAAAAAATCGGCCTCGTTTAGGAAACGGTGATCCAGAGTATCCATGATTTGCGCCACATGCTTTTTCAATTCGCCGAAATCCACCAGCACACCCGCCCGGTTCAGCTCTTTTCCCGCGACTCGAACTTCGACCTTCCAGTTGTGGCCATGAAGGTTTTCGCACTTTTGCGCCACCATTTTCAATTGATGGGCTGCGGCGAACCTTGTCACTATCTTCAACTCGAACATGGATCAATTTCCTCTGAGGATGTTTTTCAATTTGTTGGAAAGCTTGTTGTTTTCCAGTCTTGCGAAATCCTGCAGCAGTTTTTCCTGCTTTTTGTTCAGATCGGTCGGGGTCTTGACCAGGACCTGAATGATCTGGTCTCCTCGCCTTCCGTTTCTCAGCGAGGGAATGCCGTCCTCCGGAAACTTGAAAATGTCCAAAGGCTGGGTCCCCTTGGGTATTTGCAGCTTCTTCTTGCCGTTTAACGTGGGCACGTCGATTTCGTCGCCCAAGGCCGCCTGAACGAATGAAATGGGGATTTCGCAATAGATATTCGTGTCTTTTCGCTGGAAAAAATCGTGGGGCTTGACAGTGATGAACACATAAAGGTCGCCGGGCTGTCCTCCGTAGGGCGCGGCCTCTCCCTCGCCGCTCAAGCGAAGACGGGAACCGTTGTCCACTCCGGCCGGAATTCTCACCGCCACTTTTTTGGAAATTTTGACTCTGCCGGTGCCCGAACATTTCTCGCAGGGATTGGGTATTGTCTGTCCTTTGCCTCCGCACGTCGGACAAGTGGTCCTGACCGTGAAGAACCCTTGGGAACGACTCACCTGTCCAATGCCGTTGCATGTCCGGCAGGTCTCCGGGTAGCTGCCCTCCTTGCACGCGGTGCCCTTGCATTCCGGGCAGGTTTCCTGCTTTTTCACCTTCAGTTCCGTTTCCGTGCCGAAGGCCGCTTCCAGAAAATCGATCTGGAGGTCGTAGCGAAGGTCCGCGCCGCGTTGAACGCGCGGGCCTCTCCTGCTGGAACTGCCGAAGCCGAAGATGTCTCCGAAAATGTCACCGAAGCTGGAGAAGATGTCGTCGGCGCCGCCGAACCCGGAAAATCCGGACCCTTCCAAACCCTGATGGCCGAACTGGTCGTACAGCTGCCGTTTTTGCGCATCTCTAAGCACTTCGTAGGCTTCCGCAGCCTCCTTGAATTTGTCTTCGGCCGACTTGTCTCCGGGGTTGCGGTCCGGATGGTACTTCATGGCCAGTTTTCGATACGCGGCCTTGATCTGGGAATCGTCCGAATTTCGGTTTACGCCTAGGACTTCATAGTAGTCGCGTTTGTTACTCATAAATTGTCTCTGAAAGTGTTCATGCTCAGTCGTTTCGGTTTGCCGATATGTTTTGAAATGATGCGAACGAAATGGTTCCTAACATCGAGTCGGGACTAAAATAAAGCAAAAAGGGCATGTGTCAACGCCATTGCGGCATCGGGGTGCCGTATCCCGAATCCAAGGACGATTTTCATCCATCCAGCATGGAGCCGCCCGGCCTGCTACCCGACAAACGGTCGCCTGACTACCGTGTCCTTCTGCCAGCGCTTGTCGTCTCTGTGCGGGTATTCGATGTTGTAATGAAGCCCCCGGCTCTCCTTTCTGTGCATGGCGCAACGGACGATCAGCTCGGCCACCATGGCGATGTTCCTGAGTTCCACCAGGTCGGGCGACACCTTGAAGTTCCAGTAATAGTCCTGGATCTCCTTTTGGATGATCTCGATTCTTCGCCACGCCCTTTCGAGTCGTTTCACCGAGCGGACGATGCCCACGTAGTTCCACATGAAGCGCCTGATTTCGTCCCAGTTGTGCGCGACCATGATCAGTTCGTCGCTGTCGGAAGCCCCCACTTCGTCCCAGAGGTCGAGTTCCGGGGTTTCCTTGAAGTCGGGCGCTTTCATTTCCTCCAAGGCCTGCTTGGCGGCCTGGTGGGCGTAGACCAGGGCTTCGATCAGGGAGTTGCTGGCCAGGCGGTTGGCGCCGTGCAGACCGGTGCAGGCGGTCTCTCCCACCGCATAGAGCTTCTTGATGTCGGTTCGACCGAAAATATCGGTGACCGCCCCGCCGCACATGTAATGGGCGGCCGGGACCACGGGAATGGGCTCCACAGTCATATCGACGCCGAAGCGCAGGCATTCCCTGTACAGATTGGGAAACCGCTTCTTCACGAAATCGGCGTCCTTGTGGGAAATATCGAGAAATACGGAGTCGTCGCCGCTTTTTTTCAGTTCCAGGTCGATGGCGCGTGCAACCACGTCCCGGCAGGCCAGGTCCTTCAACGGGTCGTATTTTTCCATGAAGGGCTCTCCCTTGGAGGTGACGAGCACGGCCCCTTCGCCCCTGACCGCCTCGGAGATCAGGAAATTCTTCGCATCCGGATGGTACAGGCAGGTGGGGTGGAACTGCACGAACTCCAGGTTCGCCACCGTGGCGCCCGCCCGGTAGGCCATGGCGATGCCGTCGCCCGTCGCAATGTCCGGGTTGCTGGTGTACAGATAGACCTTGCCGGAGCCCCCGGCGGCCAGAAGCGTGATCTGTGCGCCGAAGGTCTTGATCTGGTTGGCCTCCCGGTCCAGCACGTACGCCCCGCAGCAGAAATCCTCGTGGGTGGTGGTGATGTGGCCCCGTTTCATGCGCGTGGAAAAGGTGATCAGATCGATGGCGATGTGGTGTTCGTAGAGGGTGATGTTCTTGTGCCTTTTTACATGATCGACCAGGACCCTCTCCAGCTCCCTTCCGGTCATGTCTTCGGCGTGCACGATGCGCTTTTGCGAATGGCCGCCTTCGCGGCCCAGGTCCAGGTCGATGTCGTCGCTGTTTTCTCCCTTTTCCGACATGTTGAACCGGACACCCATCTCGATGAGTTCGCGTATGCGTTCCGGTCCGTTTTTCACGACCATTTCCACCACTTCGCGGTTGCACAGTCCGTCGCCGGACATGAGCGTGTCGCGAATGTGCAGGTCGAAGGAGTCCAGCTTGCCGAAGACGGAGGCGATGCCGCCCTGGGCCTGCGACGTGTTGGCGTCCATGACCTCCTTTTTGGTCACGATGGCCACCGTTCCGTGATCCGCGACCTTAAGTGCGAACGTCAGACCCGCGACGCCGCTTCCGATCACCAAAAAATCAGTCCTGATTTTCATTTTCGATCATCCCCGTGTTACGACAGAAGCGACGACCGGCGGCGCTTCCGTCTGCTGATCAAACCAATGAGAAAACCCACGAAAAGGACCCCCGCGCCTGCGACGAACCAGCGGATGCTCTGCTGGGTCCGCAGTCTCGACACCTCCTCTTCCAGCTGCTGCGTCTTGGAGGAAAGAACGCCTGCTTTCTGCCTGGCTTCCTTTTCGCTGGCTTTCAGCTCGATGTATTCCGCGGATTCCTTTTTCAGGGTTTTGTATTTGACGCTAAGCTCCTCGAAGGCCTTGTTTCGGGTTTCCAGCTCCGATTTCAGTCTGTTGTTTTCCGATTTGAGAACGGCGTTTTCATCCTTGAGCACCTTGGAGTCTTCCGCCAGTTTGTCGTGCTTCTGTTGCAGCTTTTCCAGCAGGGAACTCTTGGGTTCGGAACGCGTCAGAAAACGGCTCAGGACCCACCCCTGCTTTCCATCCGAAAGCTCCACCAGGGTCCAGTCGTCGTTGGCCTCCAGGACCCGGACCCTCTGGCCGGATTCCAGCATGGCGATAATCTTGTTTCCCACTCCTCGGCCAGTTCTCATGGTGATCTCCATAAGATCGGTGACGTACATTGTTTCCGCCAGGCAGTCGCTGGTCGCAAACAGTAAGAACAAGGTCGAGACCGCCAGCGCCGCGCGTTTTATAGCATTCATATAATCGCACTCCGTTTCATGCCGTTTTTCCATCTAAATTTCCGGGATTTTACAGCCTGTTCGAAAATCGTGTCAACAGGCTTTGCCGGAATATGTTCGATTTCCGTTAAGGTTCGAAAAACCCTCATTCTGCTGGCAAAGCGCTTCCATGTCAACAAATTCTTTGAAAGCAACCCCGATTGTGTTATCATTCGACATGTTGTGCATTGACATGCACTTGGGGAACACGCTTGCTTTCCTTCGTGTTCCGTGTTCAACCGCAATCGCCTGTGATTGCGCGCAAAACAGGAAGATTATGATCGCCTACGACTTGAAATGTGGAAACAACCACGTATTCGAAGGATGGTTCGACAATCTCGAGGCCTTCGAGGATCAAAAGGAAAAAGGTCTCGTTTCCTGTCCCGTCTGCGACGACGCGCGAATCGAGCGCCTGCCATCGACCTTTGCCATAAGATCGGCCGCTTCGTCGCCCAAAAGCTCTCTGCCGGTCACCGATGCCCAAGACCCCCGCAATCAAATGGAATGGTTCGGAAAACAAGTGGCGAACTACATCGAAAAGAATTTCGACGACGTAGGATGCAATTTCGCGCAGGAAGCCCTGAAAATCCATTACGGCGCCGCCGAACCCAGAAACATCCGGGGGTCGAGTTCCGACGAGGAAGAAAAAGTGCTGCGCAAGGAAGGCATCAAATTCCTGAAATTCCCCGTGCCCGCCCCCCCGGACCGCGACGACGCCTGAGTTTTCTTCGAATCAGTCGTTTTGGATTTTTTTCAGGAGCCAGGCCATGTTTTCCCCCAGAGTCTTCATGGTCTGGAGCCCCTCCTCGTCGCTGTTGACGTCCCCCTTGTCCAGACCGATGCCCATGTTCCAGTAGATGGAGCCGGGCACGATCATCTCGTTGATGAAAAACAGCTTGTTGATGGCGTCGAAGACGTCCGTGGATCCGGCCCTTCTGACCGCCACCACGGCCGCGCCGACCTTTCTCTTCAACATGCGTCCGTTTGCGATGGCCACAAACCCTGCCCTGTCGATCAAGGCCTTCACTTCGGTGCTCACGTTGGAAAAGTACGTGGGAGAGCCGATGATGATCCCGTCGGCCTCGTCCATTTTCCCGATGCACTCGTTGATGACGTCGTTTGTCACCGAGCAGCGGCGGTCCTTGTTTTCGAAACATTTCATGCATGCGATGCAGCCGTGGATCTTCTTGCCTCCCAGCTGGTAGAATTCGGTTTCGATTCCTTCGACTTCCAATGCTTCCAGTGCGGTCTTGATCAAGATGGACGTATTTCCGTTTTTCCTTGGACTTCCGTTGAATGCGACAACTTTCATTCGTTTCTCCTTTGCTTGTTTTTTTGGTTCTAGGGGGTGAAGGGCCAGAGGACGGGGATTAGTATCATGGCCGTCGCCAGCACCACGAGGGTCAAGGGGATTCCCGCCTTCAGATAGTCGGCGAACTTGTAGCCGCCGGGTCCCATGACCATCACGTTGGCCGGATGGGAGATGGGGGTCATGAAGCTCGCCGAAGCGGCGATCGCCATGGCCATCATCATGGAATAGGGCGACACGGCCATTTGCGTCGAGGCGTTCAGGACGATGGGAACCATGAGGACCACCAAGGCCGCCGTGGGAATCACGCATGTGGCCAGGAAGGTCAGCGCCATCAGGCCGAACATGACCGCCAGCGGACCCATGGGACCGACCAAATCCACCACGCCGTTTGCCAGAAACCGGGCGGCCCCCGTGCTGTCCAGGGCCTGTCCCAGCGGCATCATGCCGGCGATCAGAAAGATTCCTTTCCATTCGATGGCCCGATAGGCCTCCTCCATGGTCAGGCACCGCGTCAGGACCATGAGCGCCGCTCCGATCACGGCCATGATGTAAATAGGAGTCCAGCCCGCCATGACCGGAACAAGCACCGCCGCCAGTATGGCCACCGACACCTTGGCCATCTTGAAATTGGGCGTCTCCTGGGCCGATTCGGTCAGGACCAGAAAGTCGGGTTCCCGTCCGAGTATGTTGAATTTTTCCCGGGGACCGTGAAGCAGAAGTGCGTCCCCGAGTTTCAGGGCCATGTCCCGGAGATAATTGGAACGATAGACGCGCCCCTCCCGCCAGATGGCCAGGACCGTCAGGCCGTATTTTTCCCGAAAGGCAAGCTGCCTCAGCGTCTTTCCCGCCAGTTGCGTGTGGGGCGAAAGCATGGCCTCCACCAGGCCAACCTTGTCCGACTCCAAATCGTCGGAGAAATTTTCCGGGATTGCCTTCACTTGAAGCTGCGCGAGACTCGACAGAAACTCGATGTCCTCGAACCTGCCCTCCACGAGCAGCTTGTCGCCGGTTTCCACGACCAGCTCGGGATCGGGCAGCATGTGGGACCCGTCCTGCTTTTTCACCGAGAGAACGCGCACGCCCATGGCCTCCCCCAGCCGGCTGTCCCGAAGGGTGGTTCCCACGAGCCTGGAATGTTCGGGCACTCGCATGTCCAACAGCCTTTCCGCAAGACGGTAGCGCGTCGCGATTTCTTCCAGGGACAGCCGGTCCCGGCGAACATCCAGCCCGGACCGGCCCAATGCTTCCAAATCCTCGGCCCCGCCCTGCAACAGCAGGACATCGCCGGATTGCAGTTTGAAATCCTGCAGCTGCGACCGGTGGACCTGTCCCTTTCGCAAAACCGATAGAACGGTGGCCCCGAAACGGGTCCGAAAGGCCGTTTCCCCGATGGTCACGCCGGAAAAGGAAGACCCTTCCAAGACGGATGCCTCCACGATGTGGATATCCTCGGAGACCAGCTCTTTCAATGCGTTCATGTCCGAGTGTTGGACATCGAGTTCGCTCCAGCGCGAAAGCTCTTCGGCAAGCTCCCGAATCTGCCCCACGGGACCTTCCACGGTCAATTCGTCCGATTCTCCGAGCGTTTCTCCCGGACCCGGCGCCAGCACGGTGGCGCCGGGTCTGGTAATCCCCACCACGTTCAGGCCGAGCACGGTCCCGATGCGGCTCTGGGCGAGGCTCTTTCCCGCCAAGGCGCTGCCTTCCGGAATCCGAAGCCGAAACATCCGCTCGGACAACTGGTACTGCCTTCCCAGATCGATCTCGCCGGAGGGACCGTCCTGTCTTCCCGGTGCCTTTTCCGGGAGAAACTTGATCCCGACGAAGGCCATGAAAAGCACCCCGGCCGCCATCACCGCCAGTCCCACCGGGGTGAAATCGAAAAGAGCGAAGGGAGTCATTCCATTCTCCCGCAGGGCCTCGCTGACCAGGATGTTCGGCGGGGTGCCGATCTGGGTGGTCAGGCCGCCCAGAAGAGAACCGTAGGCCAGAGGCATCAGCAGACGCGACGGCGACCGGCCGGTCTGGCGCGCGATGTCCATCACCACCGGAAGCATCAGGGCCGCCACGGCCACGTTGTTCATGACTGCGGACAGAACCCCCGCACATACCATGATCACGATCACCATGAGCGTCCGGCTGCTTCCGGACAGTTTCAGAACCAGCCTTCCGATCACGTTGGCGACCCCGGTCCGGGTCAGCCCGCCGCTCAGGATGAAGACCGCCCATACCGTCACTACCGCAGGGTTGCCGAACCCAGACAACGCGTCCAACGGCTTGACAAGCCCCGTGGTGGCGACCGCCCCCAACACCAGCAGGGCCGTGACCTCCATGGGAATCCATTCCGTCACGAGAAATAGGACCGATACGGCCAGTATGGAAA
This sequence comes from Desulfobacterales bacterium, assembly GCA_963674505.2. GTDB lineage: Bacteria > Desulfobacterota > Desulfobacteria > Desulfobacterales > SKZT01. Next base: position 296,989 of record CAXXIG010000001.1, on the reverse strand, counting down.
ACACCAGGATTATGTCAGTGGTCATTGTTTTTTCCGTCCTCGTTTTTCGAATGCGGGTTTGAATCCATGAAAGCACAAATTCCCATCAAGATAGAATGAACCTCTCGGTTTTTCAACGATGATCGTCGAAAAAACGAAACGAATTTCGGTGCGAAGTGAAAGGCAAAGGCGGGAGGCAAAATTGCGGCAAGCCGCAGCAGTTCCAATTTGGCATTGCCAAGGGGGGCCGGCCATGAGGCGGAGCCGCATTTTGAAGTCGCGTCTGATTTATGGGCAAGCTCCTGTCTTGAGTAACTCTTGACAAAAGGCTGATTTTTCAATAATGGGTTCGCATGGTAATCATTCTTGCTTTGCGAGGCCCTGAAAAACCGACTTCGTGAAAGCAAACCGCAAATCAAAGAGGCATTGGCGCCCCCGGTCGCAAACTCGGAGGGATGGATAGATTATGATGGACACGTTCGCATTGGACGCTGGTTATTGGATGTTACCCAGGGAACGCCGGCGTTTGTTTTTCGCCCGCCGCCCGATCCGGAGATCGGATTGATTCAGTATGTCGCCCCGGTGCTGCGAACACGACAGGGGTGGACTATTGACGACGTCTATAGCGTTCGAATCGTTCGACCAAGATGATCGTTCCTGGTTATAACGGATTTGGGGGTGGGTGGAATGTAGAATGTAGGTTGGGTTGAGCGTCGTCAATTGTCGGGTTTCGCTGCGGAATTCTATCAAACAAACAGATAAGGCGCGCGAAATGGTTGGGAAGCAAGCGAAACCCAACCTTCGCATTGCCGCTCTCCCAAATCCGTTACAACCAGGATCGTTCCATTGGCGTGGTTCCAGGGGCATTTGCTTAGTAAGATGTGAAAGGAGACTTATGGAGACTGAAAAAAACGCTTTTCGTGTGAGGGTGGAACCCGGGATTTGCGGCTTTTGCTGTACCATCCTGGCGATTCCGGAGAACAAAAGAGGCGTGCGGCTGGTCATCGAAGAACCGGAGTGCAAGCAGATCAAACGACTGGCCGGTCTTTTGACGCCGCTGACCGTGAAAGATCTGTTCGTGCCGTTTAGTCGCAACCCGATTTACAATGCCGCCGAGCGGGCAGGCTGCCATGCGTCCTGCGTGATTCCCGCCGCCTTGTCGAAAGCCGCGGAGGTGGCCACCGGAATGGCCCTTCCCAAATCGGTCCGATTCGATTTCGTGGATTAGCGCCCTTGTTCGGCCGAATGCCGGGGATTATGGCAAGCTGCGAGATTTGTCAATCGCTCCCAACGCGTGCTTTGGCCGGGCTCGGTTTCCAATTCGGCCGTGCCCTCGCCGCCTCGTTCCAACGCTTCGCGTTGGAATGCATACCAGGACGCTTCGCGTCCGCGTTCCGCCCGGGCATGGCCGAAACAAGAACCAACCCCGTGCGTTCGAATTCACAAAGGCAGAACATCAGACACCGCGCCGCCGTGGAAGACGGCGCTACCGGGACTATCCGGCTTTGGTCCTCCATGGAAAAACACCAATCGCACAGGTCGCAAATTTTCACAGATTGTCTCGGTTGGCCGACGCAAGCCCTGCGCGTCCTTATTTTTCGATGCCCGTTCTTGCCTTTACGCCCTGGTCGTAGTAATGTTTGACGGCTTTCATTTCGGTGACCAGGTCTGCGGCTTCGATGATTTCCGGCGCCGCGTAGCGTCCCGTGATGATCAATTCGATGTCGTCGGGCTTCGAATGGATGACATCCAGGAGTTCCTGAACGCTGAAAATCTTGTAATCGACGACGATGTTGGCCTCTTCGAGAACGACAACGTCGTATAGCCCCGAGGCCATCACTTGCTTGACACGCTCCAGGCCTTTGCGGGCGACCAGAATGTCCTTCTTGGTCGGGTTCTTGCCGATGAAGCGGGCCAACCCGTATTGCTCGACGGTGATCTTGTCCTTGAGCTGCCTGAGGGCCTTGATTTCGCTGTAATCGCCCATTTTGACGAACTGGGCGATATACACATGAAGCCCGGCCCCGGCCGCTCTGACCGAAAGCCCGATGGCCGCCGTTGTCTTGCCCTTCCCGTTTCCCGTATAGACCTGAACATAACCTTTTTCCATGTAAGCATGTCCTCTTTAGCGTGTTCCCCTGCCGAAAATCCGAGATTTACGGCGAATGCCTCGTTGTTCGTTATTAGACCAAAATCGCCGTCCGCCCACAAAAAACGGAATTATATAGTATGCTCGTCGCATATTGCAAGCAGGTAGATGGGAGGATTTGACATTGTACGGTGAAAAAGCGACGTTTGGAGAGATGAAACAATTCGCTGGCTTGATTGTGCGCCAAAGCGAAGGAGAGCGTGACAGTCTAATTGAAATAGAAACAGCCCTTCGCCGAAAACTTTGAATTTCTCTTGCGCGGCGGTTTTCGAAAAACAATTGTTTCGAAACAATGAAAATGCCCGTCGGGCGGGAGCCCACCCTGTTTCATAACCATGCAGTCCACGGATCCAGTCGATATCTCTGGTCGCAAGTATCGGGTGGGAGCCGACTCGGTTTCTTTACCAGACAGTCCCGTGAGGGACGACAGACAATAGACCGGCAATTTATTGGCGGGGTTGACTTTGAGTAGAAAATAGGAAATTTTCCTATCTCAAAGGCGGCGCTCCGGGATTTTTCTGGTTATAACGGATTTGGGGGAGCGGCAATGCGTAGGTTGGGTTGAGCGGGTTTCATGTCGGGTTTCGCTTGCTTCCCAACCATTTCGCGCGCCGTATCTGTTTGTTTGATAGAATTCCGCAGCGAAACCCAACAATTGACGACGCTCAACCCAGCCTAGCCGCGTTCGACTCGGAGACTTCGTCGCTCAGCGCCCTTTCTCTCATTTCGGCCAGCTGGCGGGCCTCGTCGTCCGCGCTCAAGGCTTGCAGGGCGCGGAACGCCTTGTGAATATTGGGGTTCGTGTAATGTTCCATGACGGTTTCCTCCGTTTCCTGTTCGGCGTTGTTGAAGAACCGAATCCATTCGGCCAGTTCCGGGGAGACGTCCTCCGGCTTCGTCCGCTCGAAAACGGGCATTTCCAGAATGTGGAGAACGAGGTCGTCGGTCAGGCAGATTTCGGGGTGGCGCGAGTCCTCGTTCCCACGCTCCAGCGTGGGAACGCATACCGGGACGCTCCGGAGTCCCGTCAAGCGTGTCGCCTTCTCTGTCTTTCAATATGCCCCGAACCCGGAAAACCGGAGCTTTCGGGCTTGGTTTTAATGTCGGCCACTTTCAAGGACTATCGTCCCGGCAGTCGTCATTCCGGGCGGAGCGGTGTATACCCCGGGTGTCGATAAAACAGATGGATTCCGTTTTTTCTGGGAATTTCCCAACTGGAACATGTAGCGTAGACCCGGAATCCAGTTGGCCGAATTTAGGACCAAGACCGATCTTTCCGTCGCTTTGCCAAGTCATTTGTTTGTTTCTTGGTCATTTTCTAATTCTTATCCTGTGAACTTCCGCCAAGAAAAGTCTGCCTTTATAATGCCTGGCATCCGGATGTTCAGCCAAATACTTGGTCAGTTTCTGCATAAGATTTGTTGTGATTTCCGGGTGATTTCGTATTTGGAGGGATATAATGCCTCTATACTCAGATGGCGGGTACCTCACGATATCTGAAAAATCTCCATTCAAAGAAAGCAGTATGGCTTCTAATTCCTGAGCTTTCTCGATCACAAGCGTGTCTTTGGAATCCTGCGGAATATGCTCTCTCAAAACGAATACTTCGTATCCCTCTTTCCGCAGGCTCTGAACGATGTAATTGGAGACACAATGATCCGCGAAAAATCTTAATTTGTTCACGCAGCGACCTCGAATTCAGCTAAGTCCCTGGCGTAATCCAAGCACGCCAAGATATGATTTTCATTTATGTCAGGGAACTCTTCGATAATTTTCACAGGTGAATATCCTGCTGCGAGGTATCCCAAAATAAGACTTACCGGGATTCTGGTTCCCTTTAAACGAGGTTTTCCGCCGAGTACATCAGCGGTGCTTTCAATATGATTTTTCCATCTCACAGGCATGATTAATCCCTTTTCATATTTTTGCGGTTATTTTTGTTTATGCGAAATAAAAGGCCGACTGTTTTTGTGTTCAATATTGACCACGAGCGGCACAATTTGCAAGGAATTTTTCAAAAACGGAGAAGCGTTTATGGGGTTTGGTTTTGACGCCTGCCAACCAGTACCGTCATTCCGGGCAAGGCGTGCTTTAGACCCGGAATCCAGGCGATGATCGAAACTGTTGGATGAAAACCGGTCGAAGTTAAAACCCAGCCCTTGTAACCAATTGATTCGGTGCAATCGAGGCGGAGCCTTGGGACGAGAGCCTCCTGCAAATCCGAAATGACCAGAAAACAAGCAACGCATGTATGAGCGAAAATCTTGTTCCGAGTACCCAAAAAGGCAATGCCAAGCTTGTCCGATCGGGTATTGGGCCACACGAAATTTCACCAAAGAACACGAAACGATTTGCAGGCCTTTTCGTGGCCTGTTGTCGCTGCTTGTCAGGCGCACCCCCAAAAAAAGGAAAAAAGCGAAAAATCGGAAATCAATGCAAAAATACCTGATTTTTATGTTTTTTCGCTTTTATTTTTCGAGGGTTTGTGTTTCTATCGTTTCTTGGTCGGCATTCAAAACAGTCGCGAAATTGTTTCGATTTTGACAGCGCTTTTGTCGGAGAAGGCAATGGGTTCGATGGCAAATATGGTTTTCGAAAAACGGACGGCATTCTTTTTTCGCCCCCCCCCCCCCCCCGCGATTTTAGCCCCGCTCCCGCGAGGGCTGGGACCGTGTGCGGCCAGGCCTGGAAACAGGCTCGTCCGAACCCTCCCCGACAATTGCGAAACATCCGCGTCAACCGCGCCGAATCGCTCGTTTCATTCTTGTGATTCGGGTGATCGGGCGTTCTGTTTTTTTCATCGAGTTCGGCGGTCTTTCTACCAATTTTCAAAACCAAATACAAAAACCAAACGCAAGGAGGTAAAAATGGACGGAAAAGGCAAGGCAAGAGGCGTGTTCGGCATCATCCTGGTATTGGGGGCATTGATATTGTGCGGGCCGGGGGCTTCGTTCGGGGGCGACCTGGAGCCCACGGCGGGGCCTGGGGAGGAGGGCACGTACACTCTTCAGGACGTCTACGACCGTCTGCACACGGGGGCGGCCGGAACTTTGAGCACGGCCACGGCGCCTTCGGCCGGGCCGGCGGACTCAAGGCCTACCGTGAATGAAATCATGGGAAAGGCGCCCGCCATTGACGACACCGACGGCGCGACCGAGGCCGACGTGGCCGAAGGAAAAACGTTCTGGAGGCTGACTACGGGGCAATGGGGGCCAAGCACGGGAAGTCTTGCCGCCGAAACCGTGGAGAACGACACGGTCCAACAGGGCGCGGGCATTTACGAGGCTTTCGACCTTTCGACTATCGACGAGGATTTGGCGAGCGGCAACATCAAGAGCGGCGCGGAGATCTTCGGAGTTGTCGGCGATTCCAACGTGGTGGATACGAGTTCCGGGGATGCGGTCGCGGAGGACATCGCGGACGGAAAAATTGCCTGGGTGGATGGAACGGAAATAACCGGCACTGCCAGCGCGGGCGGGACCTGCACTCAAGCCTTGGTACCCAGGACCGGGCAGACGACTTGCTATGACGCATCAGGCTCTACCATCGATTGCACGGACACGGGGCAGGACGGCGCTCTGCAAGCAGGCCTCGAGTGGCATTCCCCGAGGTTCACGGACAATACCAACGGCACCGTGACCGACAACCTGACCGGGCTGGTCTGGCTGAAGAACGCCAACTGCGACGGAGCCAAAAACTGGACTGACGCCTTGGCATTCGCCAACTCTTTGGAGAACGGGGATTGCGACTTGACCGACGGCTCCTCTGCGGGCGAATGGCGTCTTCCCAACATAAAGGAATTGCACAGCCTGATCCATTGGGGATATTACAGTCCCGCGTTGTCCAACACCGGCGGTGACGGGAAATGGACCGATGGAGATCCCTTTACAGGTGTCGGGTCGTCCTACTACTGGTCGAGTACCAGCTACGCGATCTACACGGTCAACGCCTGGTACGTGGCCCTGAGCTACGGCCACGTGGGCGGCGTCAATAAGACGAATACGCACGGCGTATGGCCGGTTCGGGACGGACAATAGAAACTTCGGCCCTTTGGTTCTTTGGGCCCTTTGACGGGGGGTCCAGGGGGGCGTCCCCCCTGGCGCCGGCATTTCAACGGAAATCTTAAAAAAGGAGGCTATCGTTCATGTTTTTTTCAAAAAAACTCTCGGATCGATACAGGCAGCTCAAGAAAGAGTGCGCGGATTGCATCCTGCTCATGCAGGTCGGAGCGTTCATGCACGTGATGGACGACGATGCGGCGGCAGTGTCGAAAGTCACGGGCCTGAAGCTGCAACTTGGCGGGGACATGGAAGACCCCGTGAAAATCGGCGGGTTTCCCAAGTCCGGCCTCGACGCGTACATCGGCCGCCTGGTTCGCGCGGGGCATTCCGTGTCCGTGGCCATGCAGGACGACAAAAAGGAACGCAATATCGGCGAAACCATAAGAATCCGAGAATAAAATGGCCCGATACGAACATCTTCCCATTTTCCGAGACGCCTACGACCTGGCGCTGCATTTCGAAAAGATCGTCCTGCACTTCGGCAGATACCACAAATACACAATCGGGGCGAAGCTGCGGGACAAAAGCTGGGACATACTGGAAAAGATCGTCGAGGCCAACAACGCCAGGGAAAGGCTGGAACACCTCCTGCAATTGCGGGAAAAGCTGGAGAGCATCAAGGTGCTGTGCCGCCTGTGCCACGACTCTGGCGGTTTCGCATCGACCCGAAGCTACATGCACGTTTCCGAACGCATCACGGTGCTGGCCAAACAGAACGAAGGGTGGATCAAGCAGACCCGGAAAAAGGGCGGGGCAAAGCCCGGGCCGTCCCCCGACGCTGTTGACTGAATCGATTTGAACCGGGGAAACACTGGTTTCCCGAACGAACACATGGGGCTTGGTTTTATCTTCTGCCAAACGACTCCGTCATTCCGGGCGAAGCTTGCGGAGACCCGGAATCCAGGAGATCCGCAGAAGCGCATGGATTCGAAGCTTTCGGGGGAATGACGAAAAAAAACTTGATCATCGAGTATCACCCTAGGCCGGGACCGAAAAGGTCGGGAAATCGGGAAGTGCCGCAAAAGAGAGGAATATAGGCGACGAGGCAAGGAAGGCCGGAATCGGAAACGCAAGAGGGTGTTTCCGAGCGAGCCCGTTTCATCATTGTGCGTCCGTCCCGCCTTGCAGGAAATGCAAGGCATGAGAGGACAGACCTGCCGTATCCCGCGACAGGGAATCGGGGGTCGGTGGCCCGGCGGCGACGCCCGGCAAAGTGGACGGATCAAGGTGTCGTGTCGTCCAACTACTGGTCGAGTACCAGCAACGCGAACAACACGGACAACGCCTGGAACGTGAACCTGAACAACGGCAACGTGAACAACGACAATAAGACGAATACGAACTACGTATGGCCGGTTCGGGACGGAGAATGACGACCTTGCCATGGCGCTACTAAGGTAAAGAACAGAAAATAAGGTTTTTTTCGACCGTAAGTTCCGGGAACGCGCTGCGGAAAACCGAGGTCGCTTCTTGTTTCGGCCATGCCTCTGCGGAACGCGGACGCGAAGTCCTGGCATGCATTCCGACGCAAAGCGTTGGAACGAGGCGGTGATGGCGCTGCCGAAATAGAAACCAAGCCGGAAAAACCGAACGGAAGCGCCGTGCACGGTGAAAAAATCGTCTGGTTATAACGGATTTGGGGGAGTAGGAAATCAGGATGGCAATACAAACGTTTTCGTTACCAGGCTCCACCTGGGAATGCATGACTTGCGGCTCCGCCATCCGATCGGAACGAGGACTGCCGGCTGCATGAAGGCAAAAGGCGGCGTTGCAACCAATTGATTCGGTGCAATCGAGGCGGAGCCTCGGGGTATGCATTCCCGCGCGGAGCCTGGGAACGAGAGCCTTGCCCTAATCCGTTATGGCCGGAAAATCGCAGGGTCGCCGTTTCGGCCATGGAGACAGTGTTTTTGGGGCGTAACCGCAGGTTTCGCCCTGAAAACCTTATTTTAGTATTTCAAACCTTAGTAGCAGGGAGGTCGCATTATATGAACCAACCTTATTACCTTATTGGCACAGTCTGTTTGTTGTTTCGGCGCATTACGGGATGGTCCCATATGAACATGGAATACATGCGCGGAAACCGTGAATCGTGGAACAATGCAATAAGGTTAGGGAAAAGGGAGTTTCGTCGTGCTACTAAGGTAAAGAACAGAAAATAAGGTTTTTCTCGCCTGCTGCCTCTGGGGAGCGCGTCGCGGAAAAACGAACCGAGGCGCCGTGCACGGCGGAAAAAAACACAGGGCCGCCGTTTCGTCCCCGTGGCCGTCGCTTCGCCTGTGGGGCGGCCATTTCGCCCGCAAGGCCGTCGTTTGGGCCATGGAGACAGTGTTTTTGGCGCGAAACCGCAGGCTTCGCCCTGAAAACCTTATTTTCGTACTTCAAACCTTAGTAGCAGGGAGGTCGCATTATATGTACCAACCTTATTACCTTATTGGCATGATTACGTGATTTAATCAGTCCGTTAATTCTATTAATTATGGGATGATTTCAGATGAAAATAGAATACAACAATCTCTATACCCATTTCGTTTTCAGCACATTCGGGAGGAAAGCCCTGATACCGGAAAGAAATCGCGTCAGGATTGAAAAATACGTTACGGGAATTGTCAACAACAATCTATGCAGAATGTACTCGATCTACGCAAACCCGGACCATATGCATTTTCTGGTCTCGCGGTCGCCTTCAATATCGGAGGAAAATCTTGCCGGTATAGTCGCCGACAGCAGCGAGCAGTTTATCAACACCAACAAACTTTCAACGGACCATTTTGCATGGCAGCGTTCGGCTTCCGCCTTTTCCGTGTCAAAATCGGACGTCGATAAAGTATGCAAATATATCCTCAATCAGCCGAACCATCATAAAAGGGTTACCTTTGCCGAGGAATACGAACGATTTGTCAAGTTTTACCAGGATACGTTGCACAAGATCAAAGAAAGGAGGTGACAGGGAATCCGTAAAATAAGGTAATAAGGTTAGGGACAGGGGAGATTCGTCGTGCTACTAAGGTAAAGGACAGAAAATAAGGTTTTTCTCGCCCGCTGCCTCTGCGGAGCGCGTCGCGGAAAAACGAACCGAGGCGCCGTGCACGGCGGAAAAAAACGCATAGCCGCCGTTTCTGCAGTAGGGGCAGCCGATTCGCCTGCGGGGCGGCCATTTCGTCCGCAAGGCCGTCGTTTCGGCCATGGAAAAAGTGTTTTTGGCGTGGAACCGCAGGTTTCGCCCTGAAAACCTTATTTTAGTACTTCAAACCTTAGTAGCAGGGAGGTCGCATTATATGAACCAACCTTATTACCTTATTGGCACAGTCTGTTTGTTGTTTCGGCGCATTACGGGATGGTCCCATATGAACATGGAATACATGCGCGGAAACCGTGAATCGTGGAACAATGCAATAAGGTTAGGGAAAAGGGAGTTTCGTCGTACTACTAAGGTAAAGAACAGAAAATAAGGTTTTTCTCGCCTGCTGCCTCTGGGGAGCGCGTCGCGGAAAAACGAACCGAGGCGCCGTGCACGGCGGAAAAAAACACAGGGCCGCCGTTTCGTCCCCGTGGCCGTCGATTCGCCTGTGGGGCAGCCATTTCGCCCGCAAGGCCGTCGTTTGGGCCATGGAGACAGTGTTTTTGGCGCGAAACCGCAGGTTTCGCCCTGAAAACCTTATTTTCGTACTTCAAACCTTAGTAGCAGGGAGGTCGCATTATATGAACCAACCTTATTACCTTATTGGCACAGTCTGTTTGTTGTTTCGGCGCATTACGGGATGGTCCCATATGAACATGGAATACATGCGTGGAAACCGTGAATCGTGGAACAATGCAATAAGGTAATAAGGTTGGGGAAAGGGGAGATTCGTCGTGCTACTAAGGTAAAGGACAGAAAATAAGGTTTTTCTAGCCCGCTGCCTCTGGGGAGCGCGTCGCGGAAAAACGAAACGAGGCGCCGTGCACGGCGGAAAAAAACGCATAGCCGCCGTTTCTGCAGTAGGGGCAGCCGATTCGCCTGCGGGACCGTCGATTCGCCTGCGAGGCCGTCGATTCGCCCGCGAGGCCGTCGATTCGCCCGCGGGACCGCCGATTCGCCTGCGGGGGCGGCCATTTCGTCCGCAAGGCCGTCGTTTCGGCCATGGAAACAGTGTTTTTGGCGTGGAACCGCAGGTTTCGCCCTGAAAACCTTATTTTCGTACTTCAAACCTTAGTAGCAGGGAGGTCGCATTATATGAACCAACCTTATTACCTTATTGGCACAGTCTGTCTGTTGTTTCGGCGCATTACGGGATGGTCCCATATGAACATGGAATACATGCGCGGAAACCGTGAATCGTGGAACAATGCAATAAGGTAATAAGGTTGGGGAAAGGGGAGATTCGTCGTGCTACTAAGGTAAAGGACAGAAAATAAGGTTTTTCTCGCCCGCTGTCTCTGGGGAGCGCGTCGCGGAAAAACGAACCGAGGCGCCGTGCACGGCGGAAAAAAACGCATAGCCGCCGTTTCTGCAGCGAGGCCGTCGATTCGCCTGCGGGACCGTCGATTCGCCTGCGAGGCCGTCGATTCGCCTGCGGGACCGTCGATTCGCCTGCGAGGCCGTCGATTCGCCCGCGAGGCCGTCGATTCGCCCGCGGGACCGCCGATTCGCCTGCGGGGGCGGCCATTTCGTCCGCAAGGCCGTCGTTTCGGCCATGGAAACAGTGTTTTTGGCGTGGAACCGCAGGTTTCGCCCTGAAAACCTTATTTTCGTACTTCAAACCTTAGTAGCAGGGAGGTCGCATTATATGAACCAACCTTATTACCTTATTGGCACAGTCTGTCTGTTGTTTCGGCGCATTACGGGATGGTCCCATATGAACATGGAATACATGCGTGGAAACCGTGAATCGTGGAACAATGCAATAAGGTAATAAGGTTGGGGAAAGGGGAGATTCGTCGTGCTACTAAGGTAAAGGACAGAAAATAAGGTTTTTCTCGCCCGCTGCCTCTGGAGAGCGCGTCGCGGAAAAACGAACCGAGGCGCCGTGCACGGTGGAAAAAAACGCATAGCCGCCGTTTCTGCAGTAGGGGCAGCCGATTTGATCGCAGGACCGCCGATTCTCCTGCGGGGCCGCCGATTCGCCTGCGGGGCCGCCGATTCGCCTGCGGGACCGCCGATTCTCCTGCGGGACCGCCGATTCTCCTGCGGGGCCGCCGATTCGCCTGCGGGACCGCCGATTCGCCTGCGGGGCCGTCGATTCGCCTGCGGGGCGGCCATTTCGTCCGCAAGGCCGTCGTTTCGTCCATGGAGACAGTGTTTTTGGCGTGAAACCGCAGGTTTCGCCCTGAAAACCTTATTTTAGTACTTCAAACCTTAGTAGCCGGGAGGTCGCATTATATGTACCAACCTTATTACCTTATTGGCACAGTCTGTTTGTTGTTTCGGCGCATTACGGGATGGTCCCATATGAACATGGAATACATGCGCGGAAACCGTGAATCGTGGAACAATGCAATAAGGTTAGGGAAAAGGGAGTTTCGTCGTGCTACTAAGGTAAAGAACAGAAAATAAGGTTTTTCTCGCCTGCTGCCTCTGGGGAGCGCGTCGCGGAAAAACGAACCGAGGCACCGTGCACGGCGGAAAAAAACACAGGGCCGCCGTTTCGTCCCCGTGGCCGTCGATTCGCCTGTGGGGCGGCCATTTCGCCCGCAAGGCCGTCGTTTGGGCCATGGAGACAGTGTTTTTGGCGCGAAACCGCAGGTTTCGCCCTGAAAACCTTATTTTCGTACTTCAAACCTTAGTAGCAGGGAGGTCGCATTATATGAACCAACCTTATTACCTTATTACCTTATTATCGAGAAAGAGGAGATGTGGCATGCAATGTGTGCATATCGGAAACAAGAAGGCGGAGTGGAGGCTGGCGCGCCCGATGCGGGGGCAAAATCGAGGACCGCGAACAAGCAAACAAGGTTTTCCGATTTTTGCTTCCAATATGCGCATTTGGCGGTTTTACAACGCAAGACAATTGGTAAACGCAAAAGGAACGGACAAACCGCACCTGATTGAAAATGCCAGGGCATGTCGGTCCGGGCATGGTTGCGATTTTATAACATTCTTTGACTCCAGGGGGTTAACAATGAAAAGATCGAGACTTGAAGCGACAAGAGGAATTTTTGCATTGGTGTTCGCATTGGCGCTGGCCGTATTCGCCGGGAGCGTTTCGGCGGCCACCGTCGATCCGGACGGCGACGGGCGCAAGTTCGCCTACGGAGAGGCCGTGGACTGGATCAATTTCAATCCGGGGTTCGATTCGGGCGTCACGGTCACGGAAACGGCGGTGACCGGCTACGCCTGGTGCGACACGGCGGGCTGGATCAACCTGAGTCCCGAAAGCCACGGAGGGGTGACCCACGACGGAGAAGGCAACCTGTCCGGGTGGGCGTGGAGCGAGAGCGCCGGGTGGATCAGCTTTTCGTGCGAAAACACGGACACGTGCGGCGAGGTGGACTACGGAGTGAAGATCGACCTTTCCGACGGCGTCTTCGAAGGCTACGCCTGGAGCGACGCGGTCGGATGGATCAATTTCAACCTGGCCTCCACCGATTACGCCGCCCATGGCGCCAAAACCGCCTGGGACCATGCCATATCCGGCAGCGCGGGAGAGGTCGGCGCCGTGCTGAGCTACGAAGACGGGGGGGAGAAGGAGGCGACGGCCGGCGACGGCGGCGTATATTCCTTCACGGTTTCCTACGGCTGGAGCGGCACGGTGACGCCTTCCAAGACCGGTTACGACTTCGATCCTGCCAGCAGAAGCTACACGGAAGTAAAGACCGACCAGACGTGGCAGGACTATGCCGCGACACTGACGAACTGGACCGCGACCCCGTCGGCAGGAGCCAACGGCGCCATCGATCCCGACACGCCTCAAACCGTCACGCACGGCGATACCGCCGTCTTCACCATCACCCCCGACGAAAACTACCGCGTGGCAACCCCGGTGGGCGGCACCTGCGGCGGCTCGTACACAGGAAATCCCGCCGACTCGACCAACGGCATCGTCTACACGACCGACCCGGTGGAGGGCGACTGCACGGTGGCAGCCACGTTCGCCAGCGCGGCGCCGGACGCCACCACCCAGGCGGCCTCCTCCGTGGGCGAAACCACGGCCACGCTAAACGGCGTCGTGGGGCCCAACGGCCTTGCCACCTTCGCCTGGTTCGAATGGGGAACGGACGACGACCCGTATGCCAACAGGCTCCCTGAGCTTCCGGACCCCGGCTACGATAAGGGAAGCAGCGAAGGCTCGGCCCCGATCGGGGACTTCCTCGCGGGCCTGACGGCGTCCACCACGTACCACTACCGCGCGGTCGCCCAAAACTCCGCAGGGACCGCCTACGGAGACTGCCAAACGTTCGACACCGGCGACATCGACAGCACGTGCGGAGAACATTGGCCGACAAAGATCGAAGACGGGTCCGAGTACGAATTGCTTTCCGAGGCCATAGCCGATGCGCAGGACGGCGACGCCGTTCTTCTGGGCCGCACGCCCGTGGACGAGGACGCGAACATCGAAATGGAGGACACGACGATACTGCTGCAAGGCGGCTGGAGCTGCGACTTCGGCAGCAGGACGGACACCGACTCCACGATCCGGGGATCGCTGACGGTGGAAAAAGGCACGGCGGTCGTAGACGGGATCGTCCTTTCCGGAGCGGTGGCGCCCAATTAGACCAAGAAAAACACGAAAAACACGAAAAACAGGAACTATACGAAACACCCGCTGCATGCTTTGACTCGTTCCCACGCTCCAGCGTGGGAACGCATACCGGGACGCTCCGGCGTCCCGTCAAGCGTGCCGCTTGCCCCCCCATTCCGATTTTCCCATGCCGTAGCAAGAATGCGTCTGCGCAAAACGGACTCGCACGATGTGGTCCTTTACACGGGACGCGGGAGCGTCCCCAAGGCGTTCCCACGCAGGAGCGTGGGAACGAGTCAAAATGCCTGTGCGCAACGACGCAACTACAGGGAAGAAATGTACTTTTCGAACGCTTCGAGGCTGTCCGCCGTTATGGATTGCCTATGGATGGAACCAAGCGCGTTCACATCTTTTACGGCCTCCAGTTTTTCCATGATTCTGTCGGGTACGACATGAAAACGAAGCTTCAGAGTTTCGACGACCAATCTGCGCATTCCCTTTCTCTCTCCTCTTGTTTCCCCTCTCTTTTCCCCTCTTATTTCCCCTATCCGTTCCCCTTCCAGCCTGGCCGCGTTCAACTCGGACACTTCGTCGCTCAGCGCCCTTTCTCTCATTTCGGCCAGCTGGCGGGCCTCGTCGTCCGCGCTCAAGGCTTGCAGGGCGCGGAACGCCTTGTGAATATTGGGGTTCGTGTAGTGTTCCATGACGGTTTCCTCCGTTTCCTGTTCGGCGTTGTTGAAGAACCGAATCCATTCGGCCAGTTCCGGGGAGACGTCCTCCGGCTTCGTCCGCTCGAAAACGGGCATTTCCAGAATATGGAGAACAAGGTCGTCGGTCAGGCAGATTTCGGGGTGGCGCGAGTCCTTGAAAGAGAATCGGACTGATTATAGAGGATTTGGGGGGGGAGGCTGAAACGTAGGTTGATTTTAGCGTCGCTGATTGCAGTTACAATCAATACGCAAATGTGCGTTTGATTCCTGTTCCAGGATCTGCCGGTGCCACTCCTATTTTGATTCAAACTTAACATTCAAATAAATATCAGATAGCGGCAGTTCGCAATTGACGGACTCTATTTTTAAGCTCTGCTCTATTTTTTCATATGAACGATATTCCCACCGACCTTCTTCATCGCGTATAAATTGTTCAACACGGTATTTTTTTTGAGAAACAAGAATATATTCTTTAAACGTAGGGATTGCTCGGTAATAAGCAAACTTATCCCCCCTGTCAAAACTTTCGGTTGAATCTGAAAGAATTTCCATGATGACAACCGGGTTTGTCAGCGTGTCAAATTCATTATCTTCAAACTGCGCATCCCCACAAAAAATAACAATATCAGGGTAAGCATAACTGCCATCAATTTTTACCCGCATGTCATTGGAAAACAGATCACAAGCGAATTGGCCGGCTTTAAACTTATTTCTTAATTCTCCTGCCAGGTTAATATTGATACGGTTATGATTTCTTCCGGCTCCAACCATAGCGAAAACATCACCGTTAAAAAATTCGTGTTTAATATCAAGAGAACTTCTTTCACGCACAAGATATTCAGCCTGTGTCATTGTCTTTTTTTTTTGAGGCTGTGCGGTCATTTTTCCCTCCTATTTTAGTTTGTAGACCATCCAGGCTTTTATTGAATTGTAAAAAAAATTTAGGGTTTACAGCCGTTTATTTAATTGGAGATTAAACATCCCCACCAAAAAATTCAACCGAAAAACCGCTGACGAGGCACCTGTTTATAAGGCTCCATACACACTCGTCCAATATTGATCGTAACTGTCTGAAATATTCATAAAAGCAGTTGAACATTTAAAAAAAAAGCGCGCGATTATATTCTCCCAAAGATGTATCGAAAAAAGGGAGGCGCAAAATTGCACGCGGCAAAAAAATGCCCTGGTTATAACGGATTTAGGGGGAGTGGCTTTTAGCTGGAGTCGTCCTTCGTGCTCTTCGTGGTCTTCGTAGTAAAAAACCTTGTTTGTCAAAACAGGAAGAACACGAATAGCACGAAGATCTTTAGTCCCCAAATCCGTTTTATTCAGCGGAATCTCGACAAATTGGGCCGGGTTGACGACGCTTTTCGCTAACGGGATCGGTCCTTGACGGAAGAGATCGGTTTGGAGGCCCTCGCCAGGTAGCGTCCCGGCTTGTCGACGATTTCGGATATGGACAGTCCGGCCGAGGAAAAAAGCGAGCGCATTTGAGGTTCTTCGGGAAGGATGTCCCGTTTTACGGAGGAGTGTCTCGCGTGATGCTCGGCCAGTTCTTCGCGGCTCAGGAGATGGGCGACGATCACCGTTCCGCCGGGGCGCACGGCTCGGGCCATTTCGCGCAGCGCTTTCTGCGGGTCGAAAAAATGGGGGAATGCCGCAAAGCAAATGGCCCGGTCGAAGGTTTCGTCTTTGAAAGGGATGTGGTGGACGTCGGCCCGAAGGACCGTGTCCGCATTGTTTTTCAGTTTCCGCATCGCCTGGCGGGCCATTTCCATGGAGAAATCGAAGGCGCAGACGCGTCCGTTTTGGCCGAGCCTGTCTCTGAGGTAGGGGACGAGGACGCCCGGGCCGGTGCCGATGTCAAGGATGTTCTCGCCTTGTTTTACGCCGAATTCATCGATCAGTTCCTCCAGGCGCGCTCTGACGTCTGGCGGATAGCAGGTTTGCTCCCAGTTTTCGGCCCGTGAATCGAAGAAATCGGCCTTTCGTTCGGTTTTCAAATTATTCGTCCTTTTTGTTCCAACAATGGTGGGTTGGCTCAGTGCAAGATTGCCGAGCCGCCTTTTAAGAGTGAAGCTGGCTTGAGGGGACTGCTCCCGGGAAATATCCCACCCACCCTGGTACCACGCCGACGCCGTCGAGAAATTGTATTGAAAGAAAAACAAAGCCCTTCGTTTCCAATCGGAAACATTTTCAAAACGAGAGGCTGCCATCACTCCTCGTCCACGCCCAGCTCCCGGTGGATTTGCTTCATCCATTCCGGCACCGCCGGGTTTTCGGCCGCGTAGTAGTTCTTCACGTATGGCTTGATGTCCACGACGGGGCTGCCGTCCACGGCTTCCAATCCCTGTACTTTCAAGAAGTTTCCGTCGCGTTCTACCAGATGCACCGCCGACACCAGCACCGGGTTGGGGCGCGCGGGGCTGCATGTGGCGAAGATGCCCTGGATGGGGAGGTCCTTTCTGCCCATGGGATGGACTTTTTTGAGTTTTCTTCGCTCCGGATCGATCAGGTGCGGCCAGTAGAGTACGAGAATATGGGAGAATTCTTCCAGGCCGTCCAGAAGGTCGGCCCACTGAGGAAAAATTTCGATTTCGCATACCGCTGTTTTCGTTTTTTCGTGGTATTGGCGGATGATCTCCATGCGTTCGGCCAGTTCGAGATCGGCCAGCCCTGCCAGGAGCATGGGCTCCTTGATTTCGCTTTTTACAACGCCGACTGCCTGCAGTTCCATTTTGGGCATATTGGGGGAATTGTCGCTCATAAGGGATCCTTTCTTCGGAATTACGGAATTCTATCTGTCTAAAAGCAAATCGGGTTTGGTTCTCGGTTCGACCGTGCCTCGGTGGAACTTGGACGCGAAGCGTCCTGGTATGCATTCCAACCCGAAGCGTTGGAACGAGGCGGTGAGAGCACGGCCGAAATGGAAACCTCTCCCGGAAGTTCTATTGATTCAAAAAAGCCGGTGCTTGGCCGAGGACGCCGTAGTCCTTCTCCATGTCCTTGTAGACGGGCGCGCCCACGAGAAACGTATAGATTTCGTCGGCCTTTTTTTCCGGGTCTACATCTTGGAAGCGGTCCTTGTAAAGGATTTTTCCGATGGCGTAAGCGTCGGCTGCGGCGGTGCCGATGTTGGTGGTGTAGGAGTTGTACGGATAGAGGGTGTGGACCCGGCCTTGTTGGAATGCCGTCAGGGCGCTGTAGAATTCGGGCTTCTTTTTATAGTCCTCCTCGACCAGCGCCATGCCGCCGCCATCGACGAAGATGATGTCCGGGTCCAGTTCAAGCAGCTTTTCCTTGTCCAAAAACACGTGGCTATCGACGGAGGACTCCACTTTCAGGGCAAGGTTTTCGGCGTCTACCCACTCGAAGGGCGTGTACCTGTGCTCGGTGCTCTCCAGGCCTTTCGCGCCCCGGTAGCCGATGCCGCCCACGTAGACGCCGGGCTTGTCGTCTTCGGAAATGTCCGCGATCCGGGCTTGCAGATCGGTTCGCAGGGATTCGATGTATTCCACGACCTTTTCGGCCCGCTCATGCCGGTTCAGGACTTTCGCGGCCGTGCGGATGGCGTCGTAGACCTTGGTGTCGAAGGTGGCGAACAGGCCATAGCTGATGACCACCGTGGGAATTCCCAGTGTTTTCTGGACCGAGTCGGCCAAGGCGGCGTCCATGTAGGTGACGAATATTACATCGGGATCGCATGCCAGCAAGGCTTCCATGTCCGGCTTCTTGTTGATGCTCGCGGGGCCGCCGGGACCGCAGCGGGGAAGCTTGGCAAGTTCGGGTTTGGCCAGCCAGTAGGGGCGTCCGTCCGGGTTTTTCTTTTCCATGTCCTCCACGCCCGACACCTTGTCCGCCGCCTGAAGATAGACGATCAGGCGAAGGGCGCCGGGGCCGAGGCAGACGATTCGTTCCGGGTCGAAAGGCGCTTCCACCTGCCTTTGCGCCATGTCGGTGACGACGACGGTCTTTTCCGCGGCGAAAGATGTTTTGGCAAAAGCCGTCCAGGCGAAAGCGAGAGACAGGCAAAGAACGAAAATCGATATTTTCTTCATGGGAAATCTCCTTGGAAAAGTTGATCTACAGGGGAGTTATCACCGTGTGTCCGTTGACTTCGGATATTGCGACCTCCACGCCGTACACTTGGCGAATCAGCTCCGGCGTCAGGTCTTCCCTGCCGGCGATGGCGTGGATGCGGTGGTTTTTCAGAAAAAGAAATGTGTCGGCAAAGCGCACGGCGATGTTCAGGTCGTGGATGGCGGCAATGGCCGACAGGCCCTGCTCGTCCACGATGCGCCGCACAAGGCCCATCACCTCCAGCTGGTTTTTCAGGTCCAGGTTGCTGGTGGGTTCGTCCAGGAGCAGTACCCGGGGGGACTGCGCAAGCGCTCTGGCGATGACCACCTTCTGGATCTCGCCGCCGGAAAGGTCGCTTACGGGGCGCAGCGCGAGATGCTCCATGCCGATGCTGCGGATGACGCTCTCGGTCAACTTGTAGTCGTCGGCGCTCATGGACCATCGAATGTGGGGTTTTCGCCCCATCAGGACCGCTTCGAAGACCGTCAGGTTGTTCCTGGGGTGGCGTTGGGGCACGTAGCCCACCATTTTGGCCACGTTGTTTTTCCCCATGGAAAACATGTCCTTTCCGTCCAGAAGGACCGTTCCCCGCTGGGGCTTCAGAATGCGATTCAAGCATTTGAGCAAGGTGGATTTTCCAGCGCCGTTGACGCCGAGCACGCACATGAAGCGTCCCCGGCCGAGGGTGAAGTCCACATGGTCCAGGACGGGGTGGCCGTTATATGAAAATCGGATGTCTTCTGCGGCAAGCATTATTTGAAACCTCGA
Source organism: Desulfobacterales bacterium (assembly GCA_963674505.2). Taxonomy (GTDB): domain Bacteria; phylum Desulfobacterota; class Desulfobacteria; order Desulfobacterales; family SKZT01. The sequence continues at coordinate 277,581 of CAXXIG010000001.1, read as the reverse complement.
ATTAAGAGAAAAAGAAACATGGGCGCGCCCAGAAAGGAGGTGACAACCCCCACCGGCAGGGCGCCGGAGCCGATCAGTTCGCGTCCCAGGGTGTCCGCCGCCAAAAGCAGCAACGCGCCCAGGACGGCGGAGAAGGGAATCAGCAGTCCGTGGTCGTCGCCCACCAGCCGTCGGGCCATGTGGGGCGCGATCAGGCCCACGAAGGCGATCACGCCGTGAAACGCCGTGGCCAGAGCGGCCACCAGGGCGCACATCACCATGCCGATCACGCGGATTCTTTCGACGCTCACCCCCAGGCCACGGGCGGTCTCCTCCCCCGTGGACATGGCGTTCAAGTCCCATCGGACGAAAAACATGGCCAGGGAGGCCAGGAACACCGCGACCGACGTTGTGCCGATCTGCGGCCAGTTGGACCGGGCGACGTCGCCGAAGGTCCAGAACACCACCATGGCCAGCTCCAGCTCGGTGGCCATGAATTGAATCAGGGTCGTGGCCGATGCGAACAGGGAGGACAGCGCGACGCCCGCCAGAATGATGGCTTCGGGGGAAAGCTTCTTGAGCCGGGCCAAAAGCAGGATGACCGCCGTGGCGCCCATGGCCCCGGCGAACGCGAACGCGGTGGTGGAAACGACGCCCGCGCCGAATGCGACAATGGAGAGCGCCGCGCCGAAAGCCGCCCCCTGGCTGATTCCCAGCGTGGAGGGAGATCCGAGCGGGTTTTTCAGCAGGGATTGAATACCCAGGCCGGAAAGCGCCAGGCCCCATCCGCAAACCAACGAGGCCGCCACTCTCGGGAGGCGAATGTTGAGCACGACCACGCGGGATGGTCCCTCGGCGTCTCCGGCCAGGGCGGAAAAAATATCTCCGACCGGAATCTGGTAGGCCCCTCGCGAAACCGCCAGCGCGGCCGCGATGACAATGGCGACGATCATCCCGGCCATCAAAATGAATTTGCGTCGCAATCGGCTGAAATGGGCGTGGGTTATGGACCGGTCCGGCGAGAACTTGTGTGCGCGTCTTATTTGAGAGGGCGACGATGCCATCGTTTTGTTTGTGATCTCCGATTTTTGATGTCCAGCCGCAGCCGCATGGGCAGATGGCGAATTATTGTCCGATTTCCGGGCGCTGATGCATGTTTTAAAATGTGTCGCATTCCATTTCCCGCGGTTCCGAAAAAAAAAGCCACGACGGCGCATCCCGCTTGCGGGCGCAGTGACCTTCGTGGCCTTTTTTCGAAATATGTAACCGGGCCGGTATTCCGGCCTGGAAATGGAATCCGTTATTAACGGGCCTTTTTAAATCAAATCTAAATCAAACCCGAATTGTTTCGTTCTCGAATTTCGCGTGTCGGCTTCTGCAGACGATTGAGAAAGATTTATAGCCCGACCGTTTCGCGAAGTCAAGAACATATATGCCTCGTCAGCAATTCTAATTTTGGGTGTTTCCGGTACCTTCAATGTAACCAGACCATCCTGTTCTGGTTCGGCGCGTCAGGAAATTCTCTTTCACCGTGAGGCCACCAGAACAGAATGGTCTGGCTGCCTTGGTCGCCGCAACCGCTTTGGAATGCGCGGGCTTGGTTCAAAATTCGGCAGCCTGGATTCCGGGTCTACGCTACATGTTCCAGTTAAGAAATTCCCGGAAGCAACGGAATCCGGCTGTTTTATCGACACCCGGGGTACATACCGCTCCGCCCGGAATGACGACCGCCGCGACGATAGTCCCTGAAAGTGGCCGATGTTAAGACCAAGCCCCGCGAACCTTTTATCGTTCTCTGCCCGATTACAGAGAATTCTGCAATTGGACGATTCTCTCGATGGTCAAATCGACCACTTTTCTTTCCTTGTTGAAAAACTTCTGGAGGCGTCCGAGCAGCTCCTTTTTCTTTTGCGAATCGTTGGCGTAATATTCGTGATCCATCATCCGTTCGACCCAGGCCAGGTTCGCATTCACCTCCATGGGGACCCTTTCGCCGTCGTGGCGGACGGCGTCCTCCGGACAGGCTTCGTGGCATACGGCGCATCGGATGCACTTGTCGTCGTCAATGGAGGCGATTCCGTCGGTCAGGGCGATGGCCCCGGCCGGGCATTCCTCTTCGCATGTTCCGCAACCCGTGCACATGTCTTCTTTCACCCAGGGCATTTTCTTGTTTGTTTCTCCTTTCTCGTTTGTTTATTCAAGTTTTTGGGCGGCGTCGCTCAAAAGGCCCTTGAACCGGTCCAGCGAAACGGGGTAGGGCGTCATGGGGATGCCCATCCAGTCGCTGTACTCCAGAAACTCCTCCGGCTTTTCCATCATATATTTATCCATGAACCCGATGGCGTCCAAGACCACCGCCCCGCCGGTGTGGCGCGGGAAATTCTCGTTGGCGAGGCCCTTGTCCCAGCCCTTGAAAACCTTGTGTCTGAACTGGATCCAGCCGGGGGTCATCCACCAGACCTTCTCCCCGCCTGCCACCTCCTGGGCGATGGTCTCCCGCTCGGCCTCCGAGGCGATCATGTCCATGCAGTGGGTGGCGTCGATGCGCGCCACCCCGGCGCCTTGTTCCTCCATGATCACGCGCATGGTGCGGGTGGGTTCGTCGGCGTTCACGTAGCAGAACTTGCCTCCGTATACCACCAGCACTTTGGAGACCTCCTCTTTTGCTTTTGCTATCCGTTCCAAAAGCTGCCGTTCCAGCTCGTGGATGTCCTCGTGCAGTCCGGGAGTGGTGAACAGGAGCTTGGCCCCGTCCAGAAACCCCTCGTCCTTCAAATGCTTCAATTCCAGAGTCAGCGTGCCGCAAGACACGATGGCGATGTCCGAAAAGGATGGTTTTTCCATGATAGACTCCCTTGCCGGAAATTGTTGTCCATGGCGATCAGTACTTCAGCGCAAGCTCGTAGCCCGCATGCACTGCCGTATAGATGTCCTGGACTTCTCCGGCGTCTCCGATGATTTCCATTTTTTCCACCATTTGGCGGATTTCGTCTTGGGGGCCGGGGGACGGGCGCATCCCCGAAGCCAGTATCACGGTCTGGAAGGGCGCGAGCTTTTTCTCTTCGCCGTCCTGCTCCACAACGACCCCGTCGGGCGAAAAGGACTTGACCGCGGTGTGGGGCATCAGCGTCACGGTTTCCATCTGGCCGATTCGCATCAGAGAAAGCTTCCTGGTGATCATTTCCATCATGCTTCCGATGGGGTCGGTGCGCTTGGTGGCCACTACCTCGAACTTGTCTCGTCCCAGCTGCTCTGCGATCTCAAGGCCGGACCTGCCAGCGCCGATGATCAGCACCCGGTTGCCCTCCACCCTCTTGTTTCCTTGGAAAAACTCCACCGCCGTCATGGTGTTCTGGGTATCCAGGCCCTCGATTTCCGGCCTGAAGGATACGGCGCCCGCCGCCCAGACCAGAAGGTCGGGTTTGTATTTGGACACGATGTCCGCATCCGCGGCCGTTCCCGTCGAAACCGCGACGGCGGCTTTTTCGGCTTCCTTCTTGAACCATTCCAGGCCTTGCCTCATCCCGGCTTTTCCGGGCGCGCGCCAGGCCAGTTCGAACTGGCCGCCCAACTGGTCGCCTTTTTCCACCAGGTTCACCTTGTGTCCGCGCTTTCCGAGGTATACGGCGGCGCTCAGGCCGGCGGGACCGCCGCCCGCCACCAGCACGTTCAGGGGATTGGCCGTCCGTTCCAGGTCGCCCATTCCGATCTCCGGGTTGATGTTGCACCCCAGGGGCTGCTTGTTCTTGAGACGGTGCAGGCAGCCTTGCAGGCAGTACCCGCAGGTCCTCGCCTGGTCGGACCGGCCGTCTTCCCATTTCTCGATCAGGTCCGGGTCCGCGATCAGAGGCCTGCCCAGGGCCGCCAGATCGAACAGTTTCTGTTCCATCATGCGCTCGACCCTTTCGAGGCTCCCCAGTCGCCCGGCCGCGATCACCGGCAGGGACGTCTTGCTCTTGACCCAGGCCAAGGCATCTTCCTGGGGCTTTTCCGGAAGGCTCCCGTGGTGAAAGTACCAGGGCGGGCTGAAGCACGAACTGCCCATGCCCGCATGGATTGCCACCGCGCCTTGGGACTGGGCAAGCTCTATCAAGGGGGACAGGTCTTCGGGGCCGATCCCGAACTCCGGCGACATCTCGCTGCCCGAAATCCTCGCCATGAAAGGCAGGTCCGGCGCTCCCGCCCGGACTGCGGAAAAGACCTCCTTGGCAAAGGCGAGACGGTCCTGCCCGTAGCGGTCTTCGCGCTTGTTGACTTTTCCGTTGGCAAACTGGGAAACCAGGTAGCCGTGCCCGGCTTGGATCTCCAGCATGTCGAAACCGGCCTCCACGGCCTTTTTCGCGGCCAATTCGTATCCTTTGACAATGGCTTCGATCTCTTCCTCGCTCAATACCTCGGCGGTCTTTTCGTGGGTCGGGCATGTGATGGACGAAGGCGCTTTCGGGGCGCCGCCGATGACCATCGGATTGGCGGCCGCGCCTGCGTGATTGAGATGCAGGCACGCCAGGCGGTTTTCTCCGTGGATTGCCCGCGCTATCTTTTCCAGGTGCCCCACGCTGTCGTCAAGATGCACGCACAGTTGCTTGGGGTGTTCGCGTCCTTCGGCCGTCACCGCCACGGGCTCCAGGATGAGAAGCCCGGGACCCTTTCGGGCGATCTGTCGGTAGAACAACAATTGCCTTTCGGTCACCTTGCCCCCCGGTTCTCCGTAGCCGGTCTTGACAGGCGGAAATACGAACCGGTTGGATAAGGTCAACGGACCCAGGTTGCAGGATTGGAACAATGTCTCCATAGATATCTCCTCTTTTTTATGGGCCGAGAGCCTCCAAAAGCGCCTTTTTCAGGTCGGCAGCGTCCTGCAACCCGATGAAGCGCGTCAACTCTCGGCCGTTTCTGAATATGATCAACGTAGGAAGGCTCGCGACTCCCAGATGGATCGCAAGCCACTGCTGCGTTTCCACGTCGATGTTCAATACGCGGACCCTCTCGCCGAACTCCCCGGACAATTCATCGATGGCAGGCATCTGCTCCTTGCACAGCGCGCGCATGGAGGAAAGAAAATGGACCAGGCACACCCCTGCGGGAAGGCGCTGCTTCCATGTTTCCAAGTTCATGGTCGTTGTTTGAAGCATCGATTCGCACCATTGAAATTCCGGAACTCGCGTTTACATGCCGGGTTCATCGCGGCTTTATGGGAAAAGGCGTGTCGATGGCAACCAGACCATCCTGGTCTGGCATGCATCGGTTTCCAAGCGGCGGCATACTCGCAACATGGGACCGGAGCTGGCTCTGGCCGCCTTTTCCAATCCCCGCAAATCCGCGATGAACCAAATGCCGCCGCGAACGGCAACCGATATCGCTTGCCTTCCGCAGTTGTTGCGTTTTTTTATTTCCAATGCTTAAACAAGAATTGTGCCAAATATACTGACTGGGTTGGCTGGCATTCCCGTTTTTTTTTACAACCCCGGAAGGATGGAAAGGGGATTTTCCTGACGCGCCGAACCCGACCAGAATGTAGGTTGGGTTGAGCGTCGTCAATTGTTGGGTTTCGCTGTGGAATTCTATCAGACAAACAGATACGGCGCGCGAAAAGGTTGGGAAGCAAGCGAAACCCAACATGGAACCCGCTCAACCCAACCTACGCATTGCCGCTACCCCAAATCCATTATAACCAGGAAATTCCATGCCGAAGAGGCTGCAACGATCAAGGTAACCAGACCATCCTGGTCTGGCGGCATATGATAAAAGGGATTTTCCTGACGCGCCGAACCCGACCAGAATGTAGGTTGGGTTGAGCGTCGTCAATTGTTGGGTTTCGCTGTGGAATTCTATCAGACAAACAGATACGGCGCGCGAAAAGGTTGGGAAGCAAGCGAAACCCAACATGGAACCCGCTCAACCCAACCTACGCATTGCCGCTCCCCCAAATGCGTTATAACCAGGAAATTCCATGCCGAAGGGGCTGCAACGATCAAGGTAACCAGACCATCCTGGTCTGGCGGGCATACAATAAAGGGGATTTTCCTGACGCGCCGAACCCGACCAGAATGTAGGTTGGGTTGAGCGTCGTCAATTGTTGGGTTTCGCTGTGGAATTCTATCAGACAAACAGATACGGCGCGCGAAAAGGTTGGGAAGCAAGCGAAACCCAACATGGAACCCGCTCAACCCAACCTACGCATTGCCGCTACCCCAAATCCGTTATAACCAGGAAATTCCATGCCGAAGAGGCTGCAACGATCAAGGTAACCAGACCATCCTGGTCTGGCGGCATATGATAAAAGGGATTTTCCTGACGCGCCGAACCCGACCAGGATGGTCTGGTTACCTTGAAGGCGCCGGAGACATCCAAAATGAGAACTGCTGGATTTTCATCAGTACGGTTGACATCCGAGGCCGTCGCAGTTTACAATAAGTAACGTTACGTAACGAACGTTACCCGCCGTCGGGTTGACACAGGAGGCCGCAAATGACGAAAAAAACGCACGAACTCTGGAACTATCGCTTTTTCAACAAGATCATCGATTCCATGGCCGACGGGGTTTTCACCATGGACGCCCAGGGCCGGATCACGTCCTGGAACCCGTCGATGGAGCGCATCAGCGGGTACGCGGCCCGGGAGGCTTTGGGCAAGACGTGCGGGATTCTGGGGCTCAGCCGGTGTTTCGGCACGGCGTGTCCGGCGGGAATCGAGCAGTGCGGAATCCTGGAGAACGGCTTTTCCGAGGTCAAGGAGTGCATGCTTCGGCACAAGGACGGCCACGAGGCGTCGGTGATCAAGAACGCGAGCGTGGTGCGCGACGACGAGGACAGGGTGATCGGGGTGGTGGAGACCGTCACGGACATGACGGAGTTGAATGCGGCGCGGCGCAAGGCCGACGAGGCTTCCCGGCGATTGGGGGAGGTGTACCGGTTCGACAGGATCATCGGCAAGAGCCATGCGATGCAGGAGGTGTTCGAGGCGATCCGCGTGGCGGCGGCGAGCGAGGCCACGGTATTGATTCAGGGCGACAGCGGCGCGGGCAAGGAGCTGGTGGCGTCGGCCATCCATTACAATAGCCCCAGGGCGAAGGCGCCGCTGATCACCGTCAACTGTTCGGCGCTGCCCGAGTCTTTGCTGGAGAGCGAATTGTTCGGGCACGTGAAGGGGGCGTTCACGGGAGCGATCCACAGCCGTTCGGGGCGATTCGAGGAGGCGGAGGGCGGCACGGTGTTTCTGGACGAGATCGGGGAGCTGAGCCCGTTTATTCAGGTCAAGCTATTGCGGGTGTTGCAGGAGCGGGAGATCGAGAGGGTAGGGGAGTCGAAGAAGCGCCGGATCGATATCCGGATCGTGGCCGCGACCCATCGGGACCTGTATACGTTGTTGCAGGAGGGCGCGTTTCGGGAGGACTTGTACTATCGTCTCAAGGTGTTTCCCATCTATTTGCCGCCATTGTCGAAGCGGCGCGAGGACATCCCTTTATTGTTCGACCATTTCGTGCGGAAATTGGGCGAGAAGACCTCCAAGCGCATTCGGGGTGCGTCTCCGGCGACCCTTAGAATATTGATGGAGCATTCGTGGCCGGGCAATGTTCGGGAGCTGGAGAACGCGGTCGAACACGCATTCGTCGTTTGCGACCGTCCACTGATCGAACCTGCGGACCTTCCCATGGAAATACGACAGGCCCGGCTGCATCCTTCGATGCTTTGCTATGGAAACGCGGCGAATGCTTCCCGGCCGAAAGGGGCGAAGATCGACCGGGAGACGCTGGTGTCCATCCTTGGCGATTCGGACTGGAACAAGGCGGAGGCGGCCAGAAGAATCGGGGTCAGCAGGACCGCCGTCTGGAAATACATGAAGAAGTTAAATATTCCTTTGCAGCCGCCCAAGGCTTGAAATTCGAATCGCTTTCACTCGACGATCGAGTTTCAAGGGATTTTGCGCTTCACATTCCGCAAGATGTTCCTCACCTGCTCGGCGTGGCTGGCCAGATAGATGGTCAGCTCTTCCAGGGCGTACTCGTCCAGTTCGATATCGCTGGATTCGATCAGATACGCCAGTTCGGCCGCCGCATCGATTATCTTGTCGTATGCGTCGGCTTCTTGCTTGGTGACGGCCGGCATGGAGGGCGACTATTTTCCCTTGGACTTGGCGCCGGATTTTTTATCGGGCGTCTTTTTTTCGTCGGCGGTTCCGGTTTCGGCGGTTTCGCTTTCGGCGGTTCCGGTTTTGTCGGTTCCGGTTTCAGCGGGTGCTGCTTCGGCTGGCTTCTTGGATTTCGCGGATTGGGGCGCGGCTTTTTTCAAGGGTTTTACGCCTTTGAGAATCTTGGTGACTGCCGGGCCGTTCTTGGCCAGGAATATGGAGATTTCATCGACGACCTTGTCGTCGAGATCGATGTCGAGATCGCCCTGCCGGATGAGACCGGCGAGCTTTTCGGCGGCGTCGAGCATAATGTCATAGGCTTCGGCCTCTTTCTTGTCCTCGAACACCTTGTCGAGTTCGACGCCGTTTCTGACGATGAAATATTTCGTAATGACAGCCATGATTAACAATCCCCTTTTTAAAATCGTTCAAAGCAAAGGCGGGATATTACCAGACGATCTTCGCGGATACAATAGGATTTGTTTTTTTTTCGGCTGCGGCGTAAGCTTGTTTCACGTGTCGGCCGCCGGGCGTCGTGGGCGGCTGGACATCCCGTCCGCGCCGGCGCCGGATACCCTGTCGCCAGCAGCAATTCTAATTTTGAGCGTCTCCGGCGACTTCAAGGTAACCAGACCATCCTGGTCTGGTTCGGCGCGTCAGAAAATGCCATGTTGCCCAGTGCATACCAGACCAGGATGGTCTGGTTACCTTGGTTGATGCAACCTCTTGGGAATGGACTTTCCGCCGGAATTAGAGTTGCCGGGTCGCCGGGTTTTCTGTTGTATTTCGTGGTTATTTGGATTATCTAAATGTTTTTGGAAATGTTGTCGAACGATCTATGGGGAGAACGGAAACGGTCCAATGCATGAAAGGTTGAAGGGATGCTGAGAACTGGAACCGGAATCATTTCTCTGGTGGCGGTTGTTCTCTGGTTGTCCGCAGCAAGCGCGTGGACAGCGACTTTCGGGGTGGTGCCGCAGCAGTCGGCTCAGAAGCTGGCCCGGAAATGGGGGCCGATCTGCGCCTACTGGTCCGAGCGAAGCGGGTTTGCGATAACGTTCGCCACAGCGCCCGACATCCCCGAATTCGAGCGTCGTCTTGCTGCAGGCCTCTACGATTTCGCCTACATGAATCCCTACCATTATACGGTCTTCTGCGTTCGACCCGGCTACGAGGCTTTTGCCAAGCAAAAGGAAAAGCGCATTTCCGGAATTGTCGTCGTGCGCCGGGACTCCCCCTACCAGGATTTGCGCGAGCTTGCGGGAAAGACCCTGGTGTTTCCGTCGCCTGCGGCCTTTGCGGCGAGCATCCTCACCAGAGCGCAGTTTCGGGACCTGGGAATCCCCATTGTCGTGAAATACGTAAAATCGCACGATTCCGTGTATCTCAATGTGTCCCGGGGATTTTACGATGCTGGCGGCGGAGTGGTCCGCACTCTTTTGAATACGGAACCTTCCGTCAGGAACCGGCTGAGGGTCCTCTGGAAGACCGAATCGTATCCTCCCCACGCCATCGCCGCCCATCCGCGGGTTTCCGCAGAAGATCGGCGCCGGTTGCTGGAGGCGATGCTGGCGATGAACGACGATCCCGAAGCCAAGCCGCTGCTGGAAGCCATCGAGTTCAAGGGCTTCGCCCCGGCCGAAGACCGGGAATGGGACGAAGTTCGAGCGCTGAAGATCGACGAGTTGACTCAGCCGGACAAACCATGACGCTCAATACTGTAGTGACGAGGTCCCCATGTCCTTTCGCATGAAAATGATCGCCGGGTTCGCCGTGATCCAGACCCTTTTGCTGATCGCCATCATCTGGAGCGCCCAGTTTCTGATGCAGCGCTCCCACGAGACGGAACTGAGGCAACGGGCCGCGACCGCCGCCGAACTCTTCGCCACGACTACCAAAGACGCGGTCTTGTCCATGGATTTGGCGTCCCTGAGCAGTTTCGTGGACGAAGTCCTTAAAAACCCCGACTTTTCATACGCCCGTGTTTTGGATGCCATGGGACGCGTCCTTGCCGCCGCAGGACCGTCGAAACTGCTGGAACGGCCTTTCCGTGAAGACCTGGACATTCGGGGCCTCGACGACGGCGTCTTCGACACGTCCGCCAAAATCAAAGAGGCCGGAATTGTCTATGGAAAGGTGGAAATCGGAATCTCGGCGGGAAGCATCGTGGACGCCCTGGAGGACGCTCGAAGGACCATCGCGCTGGTCGCGGTGGCCGAGATCGCCATTTCGATTCTGCTGTCCACGCTTTTGGGCTCCTACCTGGCGAGAAGGCTGGATCTGTTGAAGAAGGCTTCGGAGTGCATTGCCGCAGGGGAGGTGGGGTACCAGATCGACATCTGCGGCAACGACGAGATCGCGGTCGCGGCGAAGGCTTTCAATCAGATGTCGCTTCACTTGAAGGAATCCCTGGCCGAAATCTATGCCCAGAACGTATCTCTGGAGGCCGAAGTCGTAGCGCGCCGGGAGGCGGAGGAGATGTTGCAGAAAGCGCACGAAAAACTGGAGAAGCGGGTGGCCGAACGAACGGCGGAGCTTGCGGGGGCCAACGACAAGCTGAAAAAGGAGATCGACGAACGGCATGCGGCGGAGTCGAAACGAAGAGAGCTGGAGATGCGTCTGCAACGAATAGAGAAAATGGAGGCCTTGGGAACGCTGGCTGGCGGGGTGGCCCACGACTTGAACAATGTGCTTTCGGGCATCGTCACCTATCCGGACCTGCTCTTGCACAAGCTTTCTCCCGGAGATTCGATGCGAAAACCCGTGGAGAGCATCCGCAATTCCGGCCTGAGGGCGGCGGCCATCGTCCAGGATCTCCTGACTTTGGCCAGAAGGGGCGTTGTCGCTTCGGAGGTCCTGAACCTGAACCATATGGTTGACGAATATATGGGAAGCCCGGAGTTCGAAAAGCTCGCCGCAGGCCATCCAGGGGTTCGATGGGAGAAAAAGCTGCAAGAGGGGCTTTTGAACGTGGAAGGTTCTCCGGCGCACCTCATGAAGACCGTCGCGAACCTGGCGACCAACGCCGTCGAAGCCATGCCGTCGGGCGGGCGCGTGGAAATCCGCACGGAAAACCGCTATGTGGACAAGCCCTTCGGCGCGTACGATTCCATCGTCGAGGGAGACTACGCGTTGCTTTCCGTGGCCGACCAGGGAGCGGGCGTCTCGCCGGAGGACCGGGAGAAAATCTTCGAGCCGTTCTATACGAAAAAATTCATGGGCCGCAGCGGCACCGGGCTGGGGATGGCCGTCGTCTGGGGAACGGTCAAGGATCATGGCGGCTATATCGACGTGCAAAGCGACCCGGAGCGAGGAAGCGTTTTCCACCTTTACTTTCCTGTCACACGAAAGGCCTTGACGGCTGAATTTTTGCGAATTCCGCCGGAAACCTACCGGGGCAAGGGGGAAACCGTTCTTGTCGTGGACGATGTCGCCGAACAGCGGCAAATCGCAAGCGATCTTTTGTCCGAACTGGGATACGAAGTCGGGACCGTGCCCAGCGGGGAAGCCGCCGTGGCGTATCTTTCCACAAACAAAGTCGATCTGATCGTCCTGGACATGATCATGGAGCCGGGCATGGACGGGCTCGACACCTACAGGGCCGTGATCGAAATGCATCCGGGGCAAAAGGCGGTCATCGCCAGCGGATATTCCGAAACCGACCGCGTAAGGGACGCCCAGCGCCTGGGGGCAGGCGAATATGTCAAAAAACCTTACACCATGGAGAATATCGGCATGGCCGTGCGCAACGCTCTCGATTCCGACCGGAACGGTAGTTTTACCCGTTAATAGATTGGCGCGACGAGCCTCGCATGGTAACCAGACCATCCTGGTCTGGCTTGCCCCGGTCTGGAGGATTTTCATTGTCTGGAGCGGACCAGAGCTGGAAGCTCTGGTTACCTTGGCTTTGGTCTGAGCCATTCAACCTATTTGCCGAAAATGTACGACAAAATTTGTTGAAGATCGGGTAACGCACCCGATGGAGACCGCCCTGAACTAAACCTATGTGCCGATTCATCCCGTCCAAAAGATCAGACGACGCACCGGCATCCGCATTCCAGTTGAATCTCCGCCGGAGAAGCCAGGTGCCGGACCCCGTCGCGCCGTACGTGGATCACCAAAAGCGTGTAGGGATTGAAAACGACCACGTCCTTGACGTTCTGCGCCAGATAGAATTGGGGACCGATAATCAGGTCCTTGGCCTCGTAGCCTTTGCTGATCACTTCGACCACGGCTTCCGGAACCAGCGTCACGGCCTCCTCTTCCTCGTCGGGTTTTCGACAGAAAATCGCGATGTCGGGCCTTTTAAGAGACCCGTCGGGAAATTGGACATACACGTCGGACACATGGAAGCAGGAACAGTCCTCTTTTTCGGAGGTCGATTCGTTTTTGATCGTGGCGCGAATCCGGTCGATGGCCAATTGATGTTTCATAACCGGCTGGGCTTCCCAGATGGGCAATCCACCGACAATTTCCAGCCGAATTCCCAGTTCGTCGGCCCGAAGGAACTTATCCATCATGATTTATGCCTCCTGCGCGGTTCATGGGAAAAAGCTTTTTTTCCATATTTTCACCTTTGTGTCGGAAATAGCCACGGCGGCAAAAAGCGCCTTTCCAAAATCGACATTCCGTGTTCAATGTTAGGTTGAGGGTATCGTTATGCAACGTTGTTTTCGATTTTATAGTCGCAGAACGCGAGAGTCCACTTATGTTAGAAAAATGTTTTCCCTTTACAATGAGCATCGTCGTTTGGTATTGATATTCATCGCTGACAATGTTGATCGATTGGCGCTCTGGTCATTTCGCTGTTATTCGGTATCAGGTTTGGAATGCGAATGAAACCATATTGAAAGGTGCGATTTTTCACTGCTCAATCGAAAATGACGATTTTTTTTGTAGCATGGCGACTAACTGTAATGCGAGCGAACTATCTTTTCAGGATTATCGAACGAGATCCATTTGGCAACCGTTTTTTTCTGCGCGCCGACTTTTTCCTGACGATATTTTTCGCCTGACCGTTATTCTGCTTGTAGTGTTTTTTGTAATATCGGCAGGACCCGCCCGAGCCGACAACGCTTCTCTTGCCGAAATCACAGAGACGGAAAGGGCCTGGATCGAGCAAAACCCAGACAAGCTTGTACTTTGGTTCAACACCGAATTTCCTCCCATCGAGTTCGTTTCGGAAACGGGTAGCTTTGCGGGTATGGGGGCGGATGTCATTTCCATGGTGGAAAAAAGGTTGAGGGTCGCTTTTATCAAACGAGCGTCTGACGATTGGAACGAGCACCTGGCCGCGTTGGAGAGCGGAGCTTGCGCCATTGCGCCGACCATCGTGGCGACGCCCGAGCGGCAGCGTTATGCATTGTTCACGCCTCCATACGCCACGGCGCCTGTGGTCATCATCACGGGAAACGGCTTCCTCGGGAGCCTGACGCCAGCGGACCTCGGAGGTCTGCGCGTGGCAGTGGTTTCCGGATTCGCTACGGAAACCTATCTGCGCGACTACGATCATATCGGGATGGAAGTGGTGCCCATGCCGGATGTGGTCCGCGGACTTCGGGCGGTATCTTTCGGCCAGGTGGACGCGTTCGTGGAAAATCTGGCGGTGGCCGCCTACTACATCGACAAGGAGGGCATTCCCAACTTGCGGGTGGCGGGCGGCACTTCCTACAGCTTCGCCTGGAGCATCGGGGTCGGCCGCCGGTATCCGTTGCTTTTCAGCGCCGTGGAAAAGGCGTTGGCCTCGATTCCGGCCGAGGAACTCGAAGCCGTGCGAAAGAAATCCCCTCCCAGCTCGATCAGGTCCTGGCCAATCTCTGCGTGAACGCCCGCGACGCAATCGGCGATGTGGGCCGCGTTACAATAGAAACCGATGTGGCGTACCTGGACGAGGCCCATTGCAAGGCCCATCCCGGATGCGACCCCGGCGAATACGTCGTGATGTCCGTCAGCGACAACGGATGCGGCATGGACAAGGAGACGGCGGAACGTATTTTCGAGCCGTTTTTCACCACCAAGCCCGTTGGCCAGGGCACCGGCTTGGGCTTGGCGACGGTATACGGCATTGTCCAGCAGAACGGCGGGTTTATCAGCGTCTACAGCGAGCCAGGCGAGGGGACTACCTTCACACTCTATTTCCCGATGCATGGGGCGGAAGCCGGGACGGAAAGCAAGGCTTCCATGGATATCGCCGATGGCCGGGGAGAAACCGTCCTTTTGGTGGAAGACGACCCTATGCTGCTGGAAATGAGCATCTCAATGCTGCAAACCCTGGGATACAGCGTCCTTTCGGCGGAAAGGCCCTCAAAGGCCATTGATCTGGCGCAAGACAGTCGAAACGAGATTCATCTTTTCCTCACCGATGTGGTCATGCCCGAGATGACCGGTCGGGAACTGGCGGACCGGCTTCATACGATACGCCCCGAAATCAGACACCTGTTCATGTCCGGATACACCGCCGATGTCATTGCCCACCAAGGCGTTCTGGACGAAAGGGTCAATTTCATCCAAAAGCCCTTTTCATTGAAAGATCTGTCCCTCAAGATACGCGAAGTTCTGGCTGCGTAATTCGAGCGAGGGCCGGGGCGATGAAAATTTCACTTTTTAGGGCTTGATTTTTCCGCTGTTTATAGCGGATTTGGGGGAGCGGCGATGCGTAGGTTGGGTTGAGCGGGTTTCATGTTGGGTTTCGCTAACTTCCCAACCTTTTCGTGCGTTCTCTCTGTTTGTTTGATAGAATTCCGTAGCGAAACCCAACAATTGACGACGCTCAACCCAACCTACAATTCCACCCACCCCCAAATCCTTTATGACCAGTTTTTCCGCTTGGATTGGTTTCCGTTTTTTTCGGTGTTCGCACAGCCACAACAACTTGGAGTGTCGGCACCTTTGTTTCGCCCAAACTGTCTTGAATTGGCGCGGCGCCTTCCCGAACACCGAACGCTGAAACCCGGCAAATGCAGACCGAAACAAATCCCGGCGGAAAAACAGGCTTCCAAAACAGATGCTTTTCACCACCCCAGGCGAAGGCCAGTCACGAACGACTTCCGCGATTTTCATGACACCTTAAGTCTCGGCGCGTTGGAAGGGACCCGGGCAGAAGAGTTATCCGCCATTCCAAACCATTTTCGCGGCCCACATCCAAAGCCGACCAGAGCCTCCCGGACAAGTTGTTAGAATCGATATGCAACAGAACACCCGAAAGAATTGCTTTGCAATACCCGTGAAAATCTGATATTTCTGCCGACAGTGAAAAGACGGTGCTGTAGCATTCAACCCCGCCTTTAACATATTTGACGCTTTTGTTCCGCAATGCGGAACGAATTGGCGAAAGCGACGAATATGACTCGACGGCATTTCGCGACGGGCTGGCGCATGTTGTCGGAATAGGTGGCCAGCCTTGGCCAGCGACTGAAAAGAAATATGAGAACTCGATTTTTCACCGCTATTTCGAATACGACAATTTTTTTCGAAAGACTTGCAGCTGAGTGCTATGCGCCCGAAATTACTGCTTTTTCCAAAGAAGCGAGAACCCTTGGACAATCGATTTAGTATCGAGCTATGGTTTGGTTTCAACTTCGGCCGGTTTTCATCCAACAGTTTTGATCGTCTTTTGGATTCCGGGTCTCCGCAAGCTACGCCCGGAATGACGGTGTCGGTTGGCCGACGTTATAACCAAAAACTCGAGCGACGAATTTTGCCGAAAGAAATTTTCCGCTTGGTTATTTTTCTGCTTGCCGTTTTTTTGACGCCATCCGTTGGGACTTCCCGTGCTGACAGTTCGTCTGTGGTGGAAATCACAGAGTCGGAACGAGCCTGGATGGATCAAAACCCCGATAAGCTTGTGCTCTGGTTCAACACCGAGTTTCCTCCCATCGAGTTCGTCTCCGACGCAGGGGACTTTGCGGGCATGGGGGCGGACATCGCTTCCATGGTGGAAGAGAAGTTGGGGATCTCTTTTGTCAAACGAGCGTCGGACGATTGGAACGAGCACTTGGCCGCGTTGGAAAGCGGAGCGTGCGCTGTTGCGCCGACCATCGTGGCGACGCCCGAACGGGAGCGCTATGTCTGGTTCACGTCCCCGTACGCCACGGCGCCCGTGGTCATCATCGCGGGAAACGGGTCCCCCGGCGGCCTGGAACTGGCGGACCTTGCGGGCATGCGGGTGGCGGTGGTTTCCGGGTACGCGACGGAAGGCTATTTGCGCGAATGCGACGATATCGGGGTGGAGGTGGCGCCCATGCCGGACGTGGTCCACGGCTTGCGCGCGGTGTCTTTCGGCCAGGTGGACGCGTTCGTGGAGAATCTGGCCGTGGCCGCCTATTACATCGACAAGGAGGGCATTTCCAACTTGCGCGTGGTTGGTAGCACCCCGTACAGCTTCGCCTGGAGCATTGGAGTCGGCCGCCAGTATCCGCTGCTTTTCAGCGCCGTGCAAAAGGCCTTGGCATCGATTCCGGGCGAGCAACTCGAAGCGGTGCGCAGGAAATGGATTTCTCTCGAAATAAACGACGACTTGTCTTCCGAAAAGTTGCATCTGCTGCTTGCCGTCGTCGTTTTCTCGACCCTTCTGGCCTTGGGGCTGCTGGGCGTCAGCGACGTTCTCAGGCGAAGAATGAACCAGAGCGAAGCCAAATTTCGGGCGATTGTCTCCAACGCGCCCATCCCTCTGGCCATTGTCTCTCTGGACGGGACCATATCCGAGGTCAACGACTGTTTCACCGACCTTTTCGGATACACCGTCGAAGACATTCCCGATATGGATCGTTGGTGGCAGCTCGCCTATCCGGAGCCGGACCGTCGGGGCCGCGCGAAATCGGCCTGGCAGAGCGCGGTTCGCCTGGCAATCGATTCGAATGCCAAAGTGGGGCCGGCAGAGGCCAGCGTGACGTGCAAGGACGGCCGCGTCCGAAGGGCGGTCGTCGTTGCCAACGCGATCGGGAATGCGATCATTGTCAGCCTGTTCGAAATCACCGAACTCAGGGAGAAGGAAGCGGCCCTGCAGGAGAGCATGGAACTCTTGAGGGCGACCTTCAACGCCACCAGCGACGGAATCTTGGTGGTCGACGAGGACTTGAAAATTACCCAGGCCAACCGGCAATTCTACGAAATGTGGCAGGTCCCGCCCGATCTCCGGAAAGCCGACGAAGAGGCCGCCTTGAGAAAATTCGTTATGGAGCAACTGCAAGATCCCGCCGGTTTTCGGGACAGGGTCGATGCCCTTTACAGCAGCCGGCGCCAGGATATGTTCGAACTATTGTTCAAGGACGGACGGGTGTTCGAGTGCTATACGGCGCCGGTGGTCATGTCCGGAAAGGAGACCGGCCGGGTGTGGGACCTCCGGGACATATCGGAGCGCAAGAAGGTCGAGGAGGCGATAGACTTCGAGCGTCGCCAGCTCCTTTCCATTTTCGACAACCTCTACGAAATCATATATGTGTCCGATCCCGTCACCTATGAAATGATCTTCGCCAATCGCCGCCTCAGAGACCTTCTTGACAAGGAACCCACAGACGAGATGTGCTACCAGGTCCTCCAGGGCTTCGACCGGCCCTGCCCGTTTTGCACCAACCATATCATTCTCGACAACGACAGGCAGGCCTACAGGTGGGAATACCATAACCCGTTGAGCCACATGGACGTCGATATCGTCGATCAGCTCATCCGATGGCCGGACGGCAGGGACGTCCGGCTCGAGATCGCCGTGGACGTCACCGAGCAGAAACGGGCCAAGGAGGCCCTGCGCAAATCGGAAAAGCAACTGCGCTCCATTTTTGCGGCCATGACCCACGTGGTTCTGGTTTTCGACGCGCAATGCCGTCTTGTGGAATTCGCGGCCACCAACACGGAG
Organism: Desulfobacterales bacterium; assembly: GCA_963674505.2. Taxonomy (GTDB): domain Bacteria; phylum Desulfobacterota; class Desulfobacteria; order Desulfobacterales; family SKZT01. The sequence continues at coordinate 259,625 of CAXXIG010000001.1, read as the reverse complement.
TTGCTGCCCCCCCGGGAACACTTGGGAAAAAGTTTCGCGGAAATTTTTCCGCCGGAAATCGCCGACGTATTCTCGGAAACGGTACGCAACGTTCTGTCCCGCAAGGAATCGCTGTCGCTGGATTACGAGCTGGCCATCGACGGCCGGCAAGTCTGGTTTGCCGCCGACGTTTCCCCGCTGTCCGCCGACCAGGTGATCTGGGTGGCGCGGGACATCACCAGCCGCAAGCAGGCCGAAGAGCAGCTGCGCCTGTCCGAGGAAAAATTCTCGAAAGTCTTCGCCATGGCGCCGGACGTCATTACCGTCAGCAGCCTGGAGGACGGAATGCTCGTCGATGTCAACAACGGTTTCGAAGAGATCACGGGCTGGAAAAGAAGCGAGGCCGTCGGATTGAAAAGCGTATCCGATCTGAATTTATGGGTCGATCCTTGCGAAAGGGCCTTCATGGTGGAGGAGTTGAGGGAGGGCAGGGACGTGTTGCATCGTGAGCTTGAATTTCGGCGCAAGGACGGGGAAGAGCGGCTGGGGCTGTATTCCGCGCGAGCGATCAGGGTGTCGGACGAATGGACGCTCATTTTCGTCATGCAGGACATCACGGAAACGAGAAAGCTGGAAGCAGACAGTCGCAAACTCCGGGACCAGCTTCTCCATGCACAGAAGATGGAGGCGGTGGGAACGCTGGCCGGCGGCGTGGCCCACGATTTCAACAACATGCTGGGCGCCATCATGGGATACGCCGAACTCACCTGGGGCAAAATGGACGCCGACCATCCCCTGCGAAAAAATATCGGACGAATTTTGGATGCGGCCGGCCGTTCCGCCGCCCTCACACGCCAGCTGCTGGCATTCGCCCGCAAGCAGGCAATCGCGCCGGAGGTCTTCGATATCAACGACGCCGTGGAAGAACTGCTCAAGATGCTGCGCCGCCTCATCGGCGAACACATCGACCTGGAATGGCTGCCGAAAACCAGGCCGTGCAATGTCAAGCTGGACCCCTCCCAGATCGATCAGATCCTGGCCAACCTCTGCGTGAACGCCCGCGACGCCATCGGCGATGTGGGCCGCGTCACCATTGAAACCGACGTGGCGAACCTGGACGAAGCCGCTTGCAGCCCACACCCCGGCTGCGACCCCGGCGAATATGTGGTGCTGTCCGTCAGCGACAGCGGATGCGGCATGGACAAAGACACGGTGGAACGTATTTTCGAGCCGTTTTTCACTACCAAGCCCGTGGGGCAGGGCACGGGCCTGGGCTTGGCGACGGTGTACGGCATTGTCCAGCAAAATGGCGGGTTTATCGGCGTGTACAGCGAACCGGGCGAGGGAACGACCTTTATGGTCTATTTCCCGCGATATGCGGCCGAGGTGCGAGCGGACAGAAAGACGTCCAGGGATATCGCCTGCAGCCAGGGAGAAACCGTCCTGCTGGTGGAAGACGACCCCATGCTGCTGGAAATGGGCGCCTCCATGCTGGAAACTTTGGGATACAGCGTCCTGTCTGCCCAATGGCCCACCAAGGCCATTGTTCTGGCGCAAGACAGTGGAAACGAAATCGATATGCTCCTCACCGATGTGGTCATGCCCGAGATGACCGGACGGGAACTGGCGGATCGGCTGAAAAACATCCGTCCGGAAATCAAACACCTATTCATGTCCGGATATACCGCAGATGTCATTGCCCGCCAAGGCGTACTGGATGAAAAGGCCCATTTCATCCAAAAGCCCTTTTCGCTGAGAGATTTGGCCGTCAAGATGCGCGAGATTTTGGACGAGGGCTAAGGGCCGAGGGGGAAGGGCCTAACCTGGGGGGATGAAAATCCCGTCGAAGACATGCTGGCAATTCCGGCAGTTCTTGTTCCGCAAAAAAAGCTTTTCCAGCGCGGGCGGGGAACCTAGGGTGGGTGGGTCGAGGCCCGGAAGTTGTCGCTGGTTCGCTTTCTCTTGAAATCGCTGGCCGCCAATCTTGCGTCGAGTCTAACCCACCATTTTTCGAGTCTTCTCGGCGTTTTTTCGACCTGTGCGGTTGGCGCTTTTACAAAGAGATGCTCTTACAGAAAGAAACAATGTCGGATATCATGGTAGCGCCGCCTTCCAGGGCGGCGCGGCGCTCGTGAGTTCGGAATTCATAACGGTGGAGGAACGTTCACCGCGCCGCCGTGGAAGGCGGCGCTACCGAGAAAACGAGCTTTGTACGTTGCCGCTGATCCCAACCGCACAGGTTGCGCTTTTTCGGCGCAAGTCGTCGAGGCGACTCGGGAAATGGCGGTTTTGGCTTCGTACAAAACCGACAGGCGCGGGGGCGAACAGGCTTCGAACCAGTCCCCGACGCCGTGGAAGGCGGCGCTACCGGGCCATCCCAATCTTGCCTCTTGCCCCTCGCCCCTTGTCCCTTGTCCCTCGCCCCTCGGCCCTTGCCCCTCGCCCCTTGCCCCTCGGCCCTTGCCTCTCGGCCCTTGCCCCTCGCCCCTTCACAATATTTCGTCGATGGAATCGATGGGTTTGCCGGGTGTGCGGACACCGAGCGCGGCCGTGTCGGTGTCCTTGAGGCCGCTGCCGGTGGAAAAGACCACCACCACGGCTTCCGGGTCGAGGGTTTCCGCCGAATTTTGAAAGGCTGCGAAAGCCGCCGCTGCCGCAGGCTCCGCGAACAATCCCGCGCTACGGGACAAATACGCCTGGGCCGCGATGATTTCGTCGTCGGATACGCAAGTCATGCTTCCGCCGTATGTTTTCAATTGCGACAAGGCGTGAATTCCGTTTCGAGGATTGTCCACGCAAATGGAATCGGCGACGGTGGAGGTGGTCTTGTTTTCGAATTTTCCGGTGAGAAAGGCCTGGTGCAGGGCATTCGATGTTTCCGCCTGCACCCCGACGATTTTCGGGATCGAAGCGATGAAGCCCAGCTGCAAAAGGTCTCGGAACCCCTTGTATACCCCGGATAGAACGCACCCGTCTCCCACCGGAAGGAACACGACGTCCGGGGCGCGCTTCAATTGCTTGTAGAGTTCCAGTGCGACGGTCTTCTGGCCTTCGATGGTCAACGGATTGTAGGCGGTGTTTCGATTCAATCCCCCTTTTCGTCTGGAAAATTCCAGGGACATCTCGTAGGCCTTGTCGTAGTTGCCGTTGACCCGATAGACCGTGGCGCCGTACTGGAGCGCCTGCACCAGCTTGGCCGACGGTGTCGTTTGCGGCAGAAACAAGGTGATTTTCTGCCCTGCCGCAGCCCCGACGCCTGCCATGGAAGATCCGGCGTTGCCGGTGGAGGCCAGGGCGATGTCGTCGATGCCGAACATTTTGGCTGCGGCGGACACCAGAAAGGAGGCCCGGTCCTTGAATGATGAGGTGGGGTTGGCGCCGTCGTCCTTTATGAAAAGGCTTTTGAATCCCGTGGCCTTCCTGATGTTTTCGGGCGTCCATAACGGGGTGTTTCCCACCGGGATGGGAGGAAAATAGTCCCGATTTACCGGAAGCAAGTCGAAAACGTCGAAATCCGGGGGCGCGATTCCGGAAAGCTCCACCTCCAGGACCCCTTCGAGCGGTTGGTCCTTTCGCTGCCCTCGGGAGCAATCCGGGCATACCGTCGCTTCCGGTCCGATGCCATAGTGTTTTCCGCAAAGGCTGCAGCGATAGCTAAAATCCATATGACGCTTCTCTCCGCAATCTGTTTTTCCCTTTAACATCGTTAACTTCGTTTCCACGCTTCGCGCGGAAACGCTGCCCGGACGCTTCGCGTCCGCGTACCACGCGTACCACCAGGCCGCACCTTTCATTCTTCCTGGTTGTAACGGATTTGGGGGAGCGGCAATGCGTAGGTTGGGTTGAAAGGGTTTCAGGTTGGGTTTCGCTTGCTTCCCAACCGTTTCGCGCGCCTTATCTGGTTGTTTGATAGAATTCCGTAGCGAAACCCAACAATTGACGACGCTCAACCCAACCTACATTCCACCCACCCCCAAATCCGTTATAACCAGCATTCTTCGTACAGCATCGGAAGCCATGGCCAAATCAAAAAACAAACCCGCAAGATATTTCACGTACCAGACCTTTGTAAGCCAGATTTGATATATCAATTTCGATCTTGTGTCAACACGTCTCTGCGGAAGACGATTCTCGATCGGTTAAATTTTAAGAGAAAACAAGGTCTGGAATTGTTACGAAAGTTCGATTTTTTTAGTTGAAAGATATTTAGCTTTATGATAAACAAAATAATTATTTTGAAAATGTTCTGATTAATAAGCGAATTGAAAATGATGTCGAAGATTTTCAGGATTTTCGACAGTTGATCTGTTTCGGGAAAAACGGTTCCATGCAATGGGCTGGACCCGACATCCTGCACAAGAAAAAAGAAAAGGAGGCGCCATGGCGGAAACATTCGATATGGGAAAGATTCCCGGAGACCAACTTGTGGCTTTCTACGGTCTCAGCTTCGCAGCAGCGGGAACGGATGGGGAGATGGACAGGGACGAGTTGTCGATCATATTCGAATCCTTGGACATGACAACTCTTACCGAGAGCCAGAAGGAGACGGTTAGAGGATATATTGTAAGTCCGCCGAGCTTGGATGAAAGCATTCGCGGAGTCGCCAACGGTTCCGACGAGCTTCGATACGCTGCGGCAGTCGGCATTATCGAAGTTCTGTTTGCCGACGATGTGATGACAAACGACGAGAAATCGTTTCTCGACGAAGTCTGCCGGCGTCTGCGAGTAAATAACGACCAGCGCGAAGCGATAGTCCATTTCGTGAAGGAAGCACGGAGAATTCGCCGCGACGGCGTCGATGACAATAACGCCGAAATGGCCCTCAAGAACGCGGCGAGCGGTCTGACTGCCGTCGGTGTCCCGATTGCGGCTGTTTACTTTAGCGGGTCGGTGATAGGGTTGAGCGCCGCAGGCATAACGTCCGGCCTTGCCGCGCTCGGATTGGGCTTGGGAATGGTACCTGGCATTGGAATCGCCGTTTTGATCGGAACGGGACTTTTCTGCGGGATTCGGTGGCTGCTCGGCGACAGCAAGAAAGAAAAGGAAGAAAAACTCGTGGCCGAGCGAGAAAGAAAGGCGCAACTCGTCATTGGGAACCTTCAGGATGCCATCAACGGACTTTTAGAAAGGATTGGGCGCTTGGAACGAAAGACCGGCCAGGCCGAAGCGAATCGAGAAGCGATAGAAATTCTTCGCAACCGCTTGAAATCTCTGAATCACATGCTCGAGCAACGCAAGCAGCGGTGCGTTGCGGCATAAGAAAAGCAGGGCCTGTTTTTCTTATGCCGCCCGTTCCCTTTATTAACGTGGTAATGCATGCCCGCATGCTTTGCGCCCGCGTTCCGCCAATTCGTGGCGGAATCGACAACCAACCCCGACTTGCCGGAACCGTTTGGGTTCGGAGAGGAAGATATGAATAGAGACATCATTGTCGAAATGCGACAGGTGCTGTCTGCTCAGCGCGCAATACTGTGCAAGGCCGATACGGCGGTTTCGAGGCTTGAACGCGAACTTGCCGATGCCGATGTCCAGGCCGAAGATCTCCGGGAGCTTTCGTCGATCATGGCGGAAATCGAAAAAAATGCGGCACTGCTGGAATTGGAAGATTTCAAGGGCTGGTCGGACGACGACGCCAGTATCTCCCTCCTTTACGAACAAACCAGAAAGTCCTACACGGAAGATCTGGAGACGCTTCAGTTCAGAAACTGGCCCCAGTTCGTTCGAGACAGCCAAGTCTATTGCCTTTCCAGGAACATTGAATACTCGTTGCCATGGGAGGCCATGCTGACAGATGAAGACTTTGCACTGATCGAATCGGAGAGCTATGAAGCGCAATACCGCTGGGATAAATGGGACTACATTCTCGTCGGTTCGGCCGGCGTTCTGGCATCCATTGTGGATATCATGCTGGTGGGCATTCCCAAGACTATGACTTGCGGTGTCTACAAGGGGCAGCAGGGCAGCGTCATTACCGGGAGGTTGCGCTCGCTCCATTTGCCGGAGCCTGTCCAGTCGTGGCTCGAAATGAAGGCAAAGGTGCCGTACGATCACACCGGAGGCGGCGACCATCGCATCGACACTTTCGGCCACGACCCGGTGCTCGGATTTGTTTTCGGGACAATCGATATTGTAAGAGGGGGGGCCACGACAATAAAAAACGGCAACATCGCCTTTGAGGATGGGATAGCCGACCCCGTCAGAAACCCGCTGGCCGCATTGGCGATCCAGGTGTTGCACATGCTCTCGGATGTTTCCACATCCAGAGGGCTGCCGGTGCCTTTTGCTTCCATGCTCCGCGCCCTTAAGACAGGCGCTTTCCAAGGACCGACAGGGCACACCCACACGGTGAGCGAAATGATTCTATGGATGTACCATAACGGATACGACTTGCGTCACTTCGTCACGATGGGAATCGTTCCTGCGACGATAGAAATCATCCTGCGAGCATACCTTTTGGTGCGCCACTTTTCAAAATATGGAGAAACAAAATTCGTTTTGGCCGACAATCCGAAATATAGATGCATGCTGTTGTCGGCGCATGCCGTGGCTTGTGCCGGCAACGCCGGGAAAATCGCCCTTATGCAGGGAAATCCCCTGGCGATCAACCAAGCCGAATGGATGGCGTTGCTTCGGTATCTCGTTCCCTCGCTTAAATATTGGATATTCGACAAGAATCGAATGAAGCTGGAACATATGGCGCGGATAAACGAACAAGGTTGGTGTCAGCTTTGTCGAAGTTCGGAAGGGCTGCTGAAACGAGTGTATGAAGATACTGCCCCTTTCATTTCCCTCGGGTTGGAATCCGCTTGATACCGGCTTTTCGAGGAGTTTGCTTTTTTTAACTGCCAAGGGCGTGGCGCGGCCATTGCCAAGCTCATCGAAAAACCGCACCGGCCCTCGTACGTGCGAACCTAAATTTTTTCGACCTTCACCCTGGTGCTGCTGAAATCCGGGATGCCCCCGACCGTATCGACCATGGGTGTGTCGCCCAGGTTTTCGTCCAGGCGGGCTATGTCGTTGAAGTTGAGACCGGCTGCGAATTTCGGGTTCGGGATCAGGCCGTTTTCGTCCGTCACCTCTTTTCCTCCCTGGAATACGGTTTCCGCTTTTTCCACATAGAGGCGAGACGCTCCGAACTGGGTATGGCCGTAATGAAAGGAAATGGCGACCGCGCCGGGGCGAACCAGGCTTGTCGTGCGGACTTTGCCCTGGATGCCTTCGGGCCTGCTTTTCGACGCCACCCGCACCAAATCGCCATTTTTCACGCCCAGTTTTTCGGCGTCGGCCCGGTTCATCTCCACGAAATTCTCCGGCAGGATCTGCATGGCGAAGTCGCTCCAGAGCGTGCGCGACTGGGTATGGAGGTTCTTTTTATAGGTGACCGCCGAGAACGGATAGTCCGCGTCGATCTCTTCCAGTTTCTGTCCCGCCGAATTCGCCGGCGGCGTGTATTTCAATGTTCCGGGAAAACGCTTGCCTGTGAGAGAAATAACAGTCGCGGCGAGTTCTTCGTTATAGACCGCGACGCGTTTGATTCCGTGCTTGAACTTGTCGCCTTCGAACACGTTTTCGTACGGCAGGAAAACGCCGCCTCTTGCGAGCATGTGGCATACCTTGTTCCACTGGCTCTCCGGCAGGATGCCCTTGAACCGGGAAACCGGGTAGTTGGATTCCACAAAGGCCCTGTCTTCGGGGGAGGCCTCCGGCACGTCAGCGTTTTCGGCGATGTTGGCGAAAGCCCGCAGATAGAAGTCCTCGGCCCGGCGCAGGGCGTGGAGCTTGCCGTCGCTTGCCGGTATGGCCCCTTTGCCGAACCCGGGGAGCCCGATTTTTTCGGCCGTGTCGATGAAGAACGTTTCGGTGCAAAACGGCCGTCCGTCGGCCGTCTTTCCCGTCAGGGGCTCGATCATGGGGGTTCGGATTCCGGTGAATTTCAGAGCGGGGGCGTGGGGCGTGAGCCCCCCGTCATATCCACGCTTCCGACCAGGGCGTTTAGCATCGCCACGGCGTAGGAGGCGTAGACCCCGCAAACATAGTTGCCCGCTCCGTGGTACGGGGTTGTCGCGGCTTTGGTTCCATGGGAGCTGAAATCGGAAGCCGCTTTTTCGATCTTGTCTTTGGGCACGCCGCAAAATCCGGCGTATTCCTCCAGGGAGTGCTCCATGAGCCCTTCCTTCAGCAAGCGAAACGCCGTTTTCACCCGGATGGCATTTCCGGAGTAGTCCTTGACGGTCGCCGCATCGTCCAGGACGGCCTCCGTCGCGGTTTCCGCAGGCGAGAGCTTATCGGACCCGGGAGCGAGCACCACCAGGTCTTCGCCTCTCTTTTCCCCTGCCGAGGGGTCGATGTCCCCATAGCGAAGAAAAAGCCCGTCCTTGGGATGGTCCGGGTCGCAGACCACCAGGTGGGGCGCGTTGGAGTAGGCCGCAAAACCGCGCTTTCGGGCTTCTTCCAGATTGGGCGACGACAGGAATCGCTCGTTGATTTTTTCGTTTTCCAAGAGCCAGCGCGCGATTCCCATGACCAGGGCGCTGTCATGGCCGAAATCAATACAGCCAGCTCCGACACTTCGCCCGGAATACCTCCGTCCCCCCTGAAAGAAAACATGATGGGTTTGATGCCGCCTATTGTTTCAACCTCGCAAATGTTTACGAGGCCGTCGCGTTCCCACCTGTCCAAACAGACCTCTATTGCTCGGGATTCGTTCTGGAATACTATCGCGAAGCGGTTCAGTTCGACATAGAGTTCCCTTCAGGGGCGAGAGGTTCGAGCGTCCCTTGCAACAACTGGTTGGATTCGATCTTCAAAGAAATATACAGCCTGAAAACAGATGTTCCAACAATAACAATGAACAATCCAAATCCTGGTACAAAATGAGGCCATGAAGATCCAACCAATTTTTCAGCAGCAACAGCCTGATATTGACTCGATGCGATTCCTACCGCAACAAATGTAAGTATTTTCCTGGCCGTTGGCGAAGCATTATTTTCCCAGAACCACGAAACAGGAGGTATCATAGGTAAAACACAAATCAGTTCATAATGATATGCAAGTTGAGGAACTGCGACCATAAAAGGTAGATATATCAGAACAATAGCACACAATTCCTTTTCGTTGACGACGTCAGTCTTTCTGAAATTTGGATATGACACTCGATGATCAAGTTTTTCCGCCGACCGGATCGAGGCGACCGTCATTCCGGGCGCAGCGCAGCGGAGACCCGGAATCCAGGAGATCTGCAGACGCGCCTGGATTCGAAGCTTTCGGGGGAATGACGAAAAAAAACTTGATCATCGAGTGACACTGCTGGGGTTGGTTCTAAAATCGGCCATGCCTTGGCAGAACTCGGACGCGAAGCCATCGTGCCTCTGGGCATGTAGATCACGGCTTCCTGCCCCAGCTGCTCGGCGGCCCAGGCGATGCCGCGACCGTGATTGCAGTCCGCGGCCGTCGTCAAGGTCATGCGTCCGATGCGACCCCGAACCACTTCGCCTGTCAGCTGCCTGTGGAAACGATGCACCCGGTCGGCTACGCTTTCGGCGAAGACCACCGGCGGGTCGCTTTCCTTGGGGACCTGCAGGATTTGCATATCAGAACGTTCGGTCTGTAACCTTGATCAAATGAAGTCCGAACCGGGTTCTGACGACGCCGCCGACCTCTCCCGTTTCCAAGGCGAAGGCCTCGTCTTCGAAAGGTTTCACCATGGCCCCTCGGCCGAAGTAGCCCAAATCGCCGCCTTTTGGAGCGCTGGGTCCTTCGGAATATTTTTTTGCGAGCGCGGAAAAATCTTCGCCGTTTTCCAGTCTGCGTCGAATATCGAGTATCTTTTCCATCGCCGCAGCCGTTGCCTTTTCGTCCGCAGTCGGAGAAAGGCCTATGAGAATATGGCTGGCCCTGATTCTTACCGGCGCTCCGGAGCCGTTCCCCGCGCTTTTTTCGACAGGCTTCCGATCTTCCGACTGGAAATAGAAATCTCCCATCAGAGACGACGATTCCCACGGAGTCTGCCTCTTTCCCGACGCGTTCACCACGTCGATTCTGACCTTTCTGAACAATCTTCCGATCTCGAGTCCCGGCGTGTTCAAGTGCTTCAACAGCATCGCCGTATATAGCCCGTTTCTGTCCGTGCCGTCGGCGGCGACCGATCCCGGGGCCGTGGCATAAGCCAATATCGACCCCGTAGGCGCGTCCATCTTCGATAGTCCGACTTGGCCCGACCGGAATCTTCTTCCGAACGGATTGTTCCTGCAAGCATCCAGGATGACGATGTTGAGCCTGTTTCCCGCGCTTTCCATCTGCCTCAACACCGACGAAACCCTGAGGCATTCGTCTTCCACCTCGGCCTCGCTATGGACCTCCGCCCCGACCGGCACCATGTAATTTTCTCCGTCCACCTGTATGCCATGGCCCGCGAAATAGAACAGCCCCACCGCCCCTCTGTTTATCTCCTCCCCGAACTCTCGAATCGCCGCTCGCATCTGTTTCCTGGAAACATTTATGTGTTTCATCACGGCGAAACCGCATTTTTCCAAGGCCTCGGCCATGTCGGCGGCGTCGTTTGCGGGATTGGCCAAAGGGGCCGATTCATACGCGCCGTTTCCGACCACAAGCGCTGTTCTTCGTTCCGCAGAGCATATGGTTTCGCCCGAGAACAATACGACAAGCGAACACGCGACAACCAGTATTTTCGACAGAAACAATCTCATTGCAATTCCTCAAGACCGATGTTTGAATTTCGGAAAAAGCACACCCCACGGTGCAGCCCGCCCTGCGTTCCCAATTCCGACTATTCGTTTTCAATAGCATGGTTTGAACCGACGGCGCAATGAGTTCCATAATCGGGAATCATCTTTTTCATGAAGGTTCGAAACGGCTTTTAATCTCGACAAAAACAGAAATTTTTGCAATGATCTCCTCGCTGCGCAGAGAGTGACCGGAATTTTCTTTCCGACGCTGCCTCAACGGTCGGATCTAATACACTTCGAAGAAAGGATGGGAAACATGGAGAAAAGATGGTTTGAAGGACTGATGCCCACATTGCTTTCGGCGCTTGGTTTCGCGCTATGTCTGCTTTTGCCGGTTTGCGACGCGCATGCCATTACGTCCGCCGACCCCGGGCGGGCGAGATTGTCGAGCGGGTCGAAGGCGAGACAGGACGCGATCAGGAGGTTCGAAAAGACGCATAAGCCCATCGATCAGCCCAACCCCAAGGACTTGAAAAAAGCACGGGCGCGCCAGGAAATGCTGGAAAAGCAGATTCGGCAACTCAGGAGCCGGGGAACCGTCGATGCCGATGTCGAAGAAGCCCTCAGGCAGAAAGAGCCCGTTACCGACAGGGTCCTGGTGATCCTGGTGGAATTCGCCGGCACCGACACCATGATATGGGACCCGGTCGACTCGGCCTGGGACCCGTACGGAAAACTAGATCCCGCCGAAGACACGGGCGGCGACTACGGATGGCCCGCCTCCTGCGCAAATATTCTGACGGAAAAGACCGAATTCACCTATTCGGGGCCCTTGCACAACCAGATGCCGAGGCCTTTGAATGAACAGGAGGATTTCAACGGAGAGAGCCTAGTCGATGATTTCAGTCCCCAGCACTACCACGATTTGATTTTCGGAGACGGCGTGAAACTCGAGTACACGCGCCAGGACGGCACCACGGTGAGCGAGGATTTCACCGGCCAATCGGTCGCGAGCTACTACCGGGAAATGTCCGGCGGAATGTACAATATCGTCGGCGAGGTGGTGGGATGGGTCCAAGTGAACCATTCCTCCTACTATTACGGGGCCGATTACTGTCCCGGCGCCAAAAGCGCCGGCAGTTCGGCTTTTGCGGACGGCGCTGCCGACGGGACCCCTCAAGACCTGGTACGAGACGCCCTGGAGGCGGTCAAGGCCGCCTACCCCGATTTCGACTGGGCCAGCTACGATTTGGACGGCGACGGCGTCATCGACCGGTTGTGGTTCATCCACGCGGGCTACGGCGAAGAGGCCAGCGAATCCATATTGGCACTCACCGACTACGGCGAAGGGGCGATCTGGTCCCATTCCTCGGCAATTCCCTACTATGAGATCGTGCCAGGCCTATACGCCGGGCCTTACATCATGAACCCCGAGGACGCCGGAATCGCGGTGCTGGCCCACGAGATGGGCCACAATCTCGGGGCCATCGATTTGTACAGCTACGGCACCGCCAACACTTCCGCGGGATTCTGGACACTCATGGCGGACAGCTGGTGCGGCTACCCCTTGGGCTTTGCCGCGCAGGCGATGGATCCGTGGCACCTCGACAATTGGGGTGTCCTCGATCCCAAGCTGATTGTGGATCCTTCCGAGGTCTACAACGTGGTCCTGGGGCAGGCAGGCGATTTTCCCGGCGGAGACAATGTCTACCGGGCCGCCAAAGTCGCGCTGGAAGACGGCCAGGTTCCCTGGCCCGTCCAACCCGACGGCTCCTATCAATGGCGGGGGGGGGGCGCCGACCAGATCAACGCCACGATGACCCTGGCTGCTCCCCTAGCCCTGACCGGCCCGAGCGCCTCCCTGAACTTCGACTTGGCATACGATATCGAAGACGAGTGGGATTTTCTCTGGGTCCAGGTATCCGACGACAAAGGCGGCAGCTGGAACACCCTTGTCAACGCAAATACGCAGTGCGATCACGACTCCGGTTGGATCGGCGAGGAAAACGGTTTTCCGGCCGACCTGTGCGGGGCGGGCCTGGGTGGCTTTTACGGAACAAACCCGCAATATCCGTCCTACGAGACGCAAACCTTCGACCTGTCCGCCTATGCCGGAAAGTCCATCCTGGTGAGGTTCTGGTATATGACAGACTGGGGAACGATAGGGGACGGACCGTTTATCGACAACGTGACCATCGTCGATAACGGCCAGACCGCGTTTTCGGACGGCGCGGAATCGGAAAACGGAAAGTGGAGCTATGCCGAGGGCTGGTCGCGGGTCGGGAGATACGATAGCCATACCCACAACTACTATCTGCAATGGCGCAATGTCGGCCCCGATGGTGGCGTGGACAGGCATCTGGGCGATTCCAGGTTTCGCTACCAGGCCAACTCCGGCCTGCTCGTATGGTACAACAACAATCACTATGCAGACAACGAAATCGACAATTATCTTCAAGACTACCCCGGATTCGGTCCCAAGGGGCGCATGCTAGTGGTGGACTCCCATCCCGAGCCGTACAGGGACCCCTACTGGACATCCCAGGGGATCAATTGCGAAGCGGCCAACCTGCACGACAATTTGAACAACAACCGCTACAATCGCGGCAGCATGAGGGACGCTCCCTTCAGCCTGAACGACACCATCGATTTCGTCCAGAAGTGGCCCTACGCCTACCAGACGACCGCTTTTTCCGGCAGACCCGCCGTGAGCCTGTTCGACGATTCCCTGGGATATTACGCCGGGGCGGAATTCGTGGATCCGGGTCCGGATTACATTTGGACGCAGGACTGGCTGCTGAGGCAGTACGACGCCAGCGTGGCGATACCCTCCACCCAATTCTACGGGATCAATGCGCAGGGTTACACCGCAGGCGAGTATTTGGGATGGCATTGCCAGTTGGACAATGACGGTCGGTTCACCGGCGGCAGCACGCTCTGGACCACATTGAACTACGCGGGCGGAAGCGGCAACCCCGGCGACGCGGGGGGCGCCTACGGCTGGAATTTCCAGGTGCTCTCCCAAAGCGACACCCAGGCCGTGATCGGAATATGGAACGACCGGTACACCTCCCCCAATCTCCTGACTGTAGTCGCTTCAGGGTCCGGAGGGGGCGTCGTATCCTCTTCCGAGACCGATTACAGCAGTTCCTCCTTCGCGGCCATGGTCCCTGCGAACACTACCGTCACCTTGAGCGCGACCCCCGACGAAAATTCGGTGTTCGTCGGATGGTCGGGGGGTGGTTGCAGCGGGACCGGCGATTGCCAAGTGCTGATAGACGACGTCACCGATGTGACGGCGATCTTCGAGTCCAAGGCGCCGGCCATTCCCACCCTCGACGAAACTGGCGTCGCCGTTTTTATGGTTCTTCTGGCGTCGACCGCAGTCGTCGCCAGAAGGCGCAAAAAAACGAACTCGTAGAGGGACGAAAATTCGATTCCGGGGCGAGGTTAGTTCCTCGCCCCGACGCCTTTGTCCTTCGGTGATAAAAAGGGAGAAACGGATTGCATATGAGATCGCAAACGAGTCGGAATATCGATTTTTACGAAAGCGACCGGGAATTGATCGTCCAATTCAGGTGGTTCACGCCCGTAGCCTTTTTCCTGGTTTTTTTCTGCATCGCGTGGGACTCTTTTCTCGTGTTCTGGTATTCGATGGCGGGCGGGGGCGACGCCCCTTGGATTTTTTTCGTATTTCCGCTGGCCCACGTGGCCGTCGGCGTAGGACTGACCTACTATACGCTCTGTCTTTTTTTCAACAAGACGTTCATCGCCGCAGACGACGAAACATTGCGGATCAGGCACGCCCCGCTGCCGTGGCCCGGCAACAAGGAAATTCCTTCCTCCGAGATAGTCCAAATCTACGTCAGGGAAAATACGGTCCAGGGAAAGAATGGAACGCGATACACCTACGAACTTCGCTGCATCCTGAAAAACGACCAGGACATCAAGCTTCTGACCGAAAAGGAGATGGGACTGGCCAGCGGCGCGAGCAAGGCCAAACTGCTGGAAAGAAAAATCGAAGACTACCTGAAAATTCAAGATTACGCGGTCGAGGGCGAATACGCCGCCGATGGAAAATTGAGAAAAGGCCAGACGAGAAGAACTTCGGGAAAGGACTTGAACCCGACCGACATCACTCTGAACGATTTGAAAAAAGGCTATGTTCTCACCTACGACAACACGACTTGGGAAACCGTATACAGGACCCAATACGACTGGATCGGCGGAGAAACAGATACTCTGTTCCGCCTCGCGAGCCAAAGGCAAGATTCCATATTGCTGTATCTCCAAAGCCGCATGGGCGCGAGTTTCGTCTGGATAGAACGAAAAATCGACTTGTTTCAGTTGGAGTCGGCCGGTTTGACGAAATACGAGTTCAAAAATCTACCGTCCGAAATCGATTTCGAGGGAACCGTCTATTTCAAAAAGGAAGTCTACAACGGAAAGCAGTTTGTCGATGAAGTTCGAGAGGGAATCGAAACCGGACAATGCTTTTTCGTCTCCCAAGACAAAACGAAAAGCCTGCGGCTGGTCGAACGATCGGCCCGCGTCTTGACCGCCTTCGCCGGCGAGCAAGCGCAGGAATATGAATTCAGCAATATATTGCCCAAATAATAAACAGGAACTTCGATTTCGCCCTGCCCAGAGCGACGAATGGCTCGCCTCCGACACTTCGTATCGCCAAAACGACAAATATCTATGGGCAATCGCCGAGGTTATGGAAATCATCTGTTTTCGGAAGATCTTTTTCTTCCTGGATTTATAACGCCTTACTGCAATCTGCAAAGGGCTGGTTCGGGAGCTTAGGGCGGGTGGGTCGGGACCCGGAATTTTTTCGCTACCCATGAATTTCCTGAATTCGACGGCCTTCAAGCCTTGTACGGAGTCCAACCCACCGCTTTCCAAGCTGCTCCCACCGCTTTTCGCCTGAATGGAAGCGGCAAGGAGATTCGGCAAAATGCTGGAGACTTTACAATTCGAGCAATGCCTTGAAAAGACTCATCCCCGCGCCCTTTTTCTTGACGGCCATAAGGGGCATCTTCGTCGTTTTGATGAGATGTTCGGTTACGCTGCCCAGCAGCACGCCGGCGCATGCCCTGCGGCCCCGGGCCCCCACGATCAGAAGGTTGACATCGCGCTCTTCCAGCACCGCTTCCCATATGCCCCGGCAACCTTTCTTTTCCAGCCTGAACTTGGGGACCGCCAAAATCCCTTTAAGATCGATCTCGTCGATAAACTCCCGGAACCGTTTTTCGGCGTGTCCTTTCATAATTTCCGCGAACTGCTCGAAGCTTTTGCCGGTCTTGTAATAGCCGGCAGGCACACAATAAATATGGAGGCACTCGATTTTATCGATGTTGTTGGAGACGGCGAAATCGACAGCCGTTTCAACCGCCAGCTTGGAGTTTTCCGAAAAATCCACCGCAACCATGATTTTCGTGTACCAGGATTTGGCCCCTTCGGGAACAAACAGCAACGAACAGGGGGCCTTGCGCGCGAGCTTGGTCGATAGATTTTCGCTGGGCGTTTCGCCAGCGCGCTTGCGCATGATCATGAGATCGATGTCTTCCTCTTTGGCTCTGCGCAGCAATTCCACGAGAGGAGACCCCTCGACGGCTTCGCATTCCAGTCGAGTGTCCGGCGAACCGTCATAGTACTTTTTGACCAAGGTTTCAATTTCCCGCGTCGTCGTACCGTCGCAGGACTGCCTTAATTCGGGATACAAGGCGCAGATGCCCTCTTCGACTTCGAGCGTGTCCGCGACGTGAAGAAAGGTGATCTTTTCGGATTGGGCCAGACGACTGATCATTGCAGCATAGCGGATAGAGGTGCCGTCCTGGGGCTGCAATGAAACCCCAACCAATAGTCTTTTGTATTGATACATGGATTCCTCCTTTTCTCTGAAGGTTATTCCCCTCTCATTAGCTATCTACGGACAATATAACCATTTTCGTCCGTCATTTAAGCATAATTCTCAACAGGTCGGTCATTTTGAGGTCGGCAACGATTTGTTCCTCTATATTTCTCCGAAGCTCAGAGAATCGCGAAATGCATCCTGGGTAAGCTTCTTGACGGCGGATTTTCTCTATCTGCAATAAAATTTCGCGGCTTTTTTTATATGGACATTTTCGTTAAGGTGATTAATCTCTTGCGTATTCGAGCCTGTATTCTCAGTCAAGAGATTTCATAGAACGGAAACCGCACAATTTCCAGGCAGATACGTCCAAACGCTGACCTGTCTTCCGTCCCTCCACCGGTCCTCGGATATCCGGCATTTTCCGTCAGATATTCCTAAATGCAATAGTATTGTTTATCGAGGCTTTAACTCGATAATCTTCAACACAGGAGGTGGAACAATCGTCGAAATATAAACAGAAACCAATCAATACAAGAAGGTGGTGATTATGATTTTATCAGTTGCCAGCGGCAAGGGCGGAACCGGCAAAACGATCTTCTGCGTCAACCTGGCCTATGCACTGGCCGATCGCGGAGATACCGTCCGACTGCTTGACTGAGACGTCGAAGCCCCCAACGATCATCTGTTCATTCAGCCGCAATTTACAGAGCAAGCGTCGGTGACGGTAAGGAAACCCAAGTGGGACGAGACACTTTGCACCGGCTGTGGCGAGTGCGCCGAAGCATGTCACTTCAACGCTATAGCCGTTGTAAAAGACAAGGTGTTGATCTTCAACGAACTCTGTCATTCGTGCGGGGTATGCGCCTATGTTTGTCCGGAAAACGCGCTTGCGGAACGCGCTGCCGAGATAGGGAAGGTTCAGGCGGCACCGGAAAATCAGCCGTTCTTCTTCGCCCATGGGATTTTGAACATCGCTGAAGCAATGGCGCCCGCCGTTATTCGACACGTGAAAACGTACATTGATCCGGAGGCCGTTAATATCCTGGATGCCTCCCCGGGCACGTCCTGTCCGGTAGTTGAGACCGTTGCCGGGTCGGATGTGGCTGTATTGGTGACAGAACCGACTCCTTTCGGCTTAAACGATCTTAAGCTGGCTGCGGGACTTGCGCTCATGGAAAGGGTGCCGACAGGCATTGTGATCAACCGCTCGGACGGCAAAGACGCCATCATTACCGATTATGCGGAGCATATCGGTATTCCCGTGGTCGGCCGAATTCCATTTAAGCGCGAATACGCCGAAGCCTATTCCAGCGGACAAATCCTTGTAAACGAATTTCCCGAATCGAGAGAAACGCTTTTGGAAATTTTCGATGGCATTTCACGTTTGGTCGGAACCGTGCCCCCCGCACCGCCCGAAGAAGAGGTGTTTACGGTAGAACCGCCATCGGGCGCAACCTTTTCCAGCGGAGGCGCGTCGAACTACAAGGAAATCACGATTATCAGCGGTAAGGGTGGTTCCGGCAAAACGACATTGGTGGGTTCTTTGGCCATGCTCGCCGATCATAGCGTACTGGCGGACAACGATGTGGATGCGGCCGACCTGCACCTGCTGCTTGCGCCGTCTGTCATAGAGGCGCATGAGTTTATCGGCGGAGAAAAAGCGATGATTGATCCATCGAAATGCACGGGCTGCGGCGAGTGCGCCGAAGCTTGCCATTTCGGTGCCATCCATTGCGACGAGCCGCCGGATGATCAAGGAGCGGCAGTCTGCAAAATCGACGAACTGGCTTGCGAAGGGTGCGGCATGTGTCAATACGTATGCGAATTCGACGCTGTCAGCGCCAGGCACAATATGGTTGGCAGATGGTATGTATCCGATACGGAATATTGCCCCATGGTGCATGCTCGGCTGGGAATTGCCGAAGAAAATTCAGGGCGGCTTGTGACCCAGGTGCGCATGGTCGCTGCAAACCTCGCTAAAAAGCTGAAGAAGAAACAGATCCTCGGTGACGGCCCGCCCGGAACCGGTTGCCCGGTCATCGCTTCGGTCAGCGGGACTGACCTGGTGTTGATCGTCACCGAACCCACTGTTTCCGGCGTTCACGATATGCAGCGCGTGCTTGAACTCTCACGCCACTTTGGAATCCCCGCGCTGATTGTCATCAACAAGGCCGACCTGAATGCCCAACAGGCCGACCGAATCGAAAGCATCGCGAGAGATATGGGATCGCGCGTCATCGCCAGGATACCTTTCGATCGGAACGTGAACGATGCGCTTATGGAGGGCAAAACCGTGATCAAATACGGCAAGGGAACGGCTGTCGAGGCCATGCATCACATTTGGGATACCCTTAAAAAAGAGCTTTAAGGTTCATACGCACTCGGTTGCAGGATGGAAAATGCCCCGAGTGCGGGAAGACCATCGACGGGGTGGGCATGTAAGCGTCAGGGCCTGCGGTGGTCATCCTGGTCAGTGGGACAATTCACGTAAGGGACAACAATTAAATAACTGAAACATTTTTTCAAAGAATAATGAAGGCCTCGTCGGACCGTCATTCCGGGCGGAGCGGGCATACTGCAAAGATTCTCCAAAAAAACAACGGTCTTCAGGTTTGCGGGGATTTCGAAGAATAATAGAACTTAGCGGAGACCCGGAATCCAGGATCTCTTATGGGGCGCCTGGATTCCGGGTCTCCGCTGGGTTTTCTCATTTTCCCGACCTCGCGCCGGACAAAAGCTCCGATAATTATCGGAATTACGTAGAACTTGCCCGCTGCGCCCGGAATGACAATCGATGAACACCGTAGCGCCTGGCAAAACCTTCCAGCATATCTTTGTACCATTAATTTTGTTTTCGTTCCTAAACCAGAGACTGAATTGTAACGATGATCTTAAGGCCAAAGGAGGATGATAGAGTATGTATCGCATACGTTTTCACGGCCGCGGCGGCCAGGGCATGAAAACCGCCAGCCGCCTGCTTGGCGCAGCATTCTTCCTGGAAGGCTGCGCGGTCCAGGACGCCCCGCGGTATGGCGCCGAACGACGCGGGGCCCCCATTTTCGCCTATGTCCGTGCCGACAAGACGCACATCTTCGAGCGCGGCATCATACTGTATCCCGATCTCGTCGTCGTTGCCGACGACTCGCTGATTCCAGT
The DNA here is from genome assembly GCA_963674505.2 of Desulfobacterales bacterium. GTDB lineage: Bacteria > Desulfobacterota > Desulfobacteria > Desulfobacterales > SKZT01. Next base: position 239,945 of record CAXXIG010000001.1, on the reverse strand, counting down.
GCCCGCTGCCGGCGTCATGGCCGGTCTGACCGACAGAACGGTGTTGCTGTTCAGTACCACCGAAACCGCCGACGAGTGGCGTCGCCGGCTCAAAGTCAACAGCACCATACTCACATTGCCCGCACCCGAGGAGGTCGAGGATCGGCTCAAGCTGCGCTATGTCGGGGCCGAGTGCGCGGGCGCTGCCGCCTGCCTCACGGGCGTCGTCTCCAAGGAGAAACTCGAGCAGGCGATCCGCGACGAACTCGAAGGCAAATCGCAGAAAGTCATCGGTCGCAACATCGAAATGGCGTTCGAAGGCTACGACCGCATGGCCGATCACAAGGGGATCGTGCGGGAAGGGACCCTGCCTTCCGCCAAAGAGTACACACCGCCCGACTGGATCGACATGCCGTTCGAGGCGGCTCGAATTTCCTCGCCCTCGATCCACGCAGGCCTGACCAGCATCATGGTCAGAACCGGGTTGTGGCGCACCATGCGGCCGGTCATCGACTACGACCACTGCAAGAGGTGCTGGTGGGTCTGCGGCAGTTCCTGCCCCGACGGCGCGATCTCGGTCAACGAAGAAGGCGCACCCGAGATCGACTACGACCACTGCAAGGGATGCCTGACCTGCGTAAGCGTCTGTCCGTCGCACGCCATCGCAACGATACCGGAACACAAGGCCGCGACAGCGGAGGGGGCATCATGAGCAGAAAACTTTTGACAGGCAATGGCGCGGCGGCCTGGGGCGCGCGGCTCGCGCGCGTCGATTACATCCCGGCCTTCCCCATCACGCCCCAGACCGAGATTATCGAAACGCTGGAACATTGGATCGGCAGAGATCAAATGCAGGCACGGCTTGTGACCCTCGAATCCGAACATTCGATGATCACGGCGGCAGGCGCAGCGGCGGCCACCGGCGTGCGCACTTTCAGCGCGACCTCGGCGCCGGCCGGCGCGCAGGGTATCCGCGACGCCCTCGATATCCTGATCGAGCAGAAAAGGATCCAAAAAAGCGAAGACTTGCAGGTGGTGGTGGTGCTGACCGGCGACGGCTCGGCCTATGGCATGGGGATGTCGGCCACCTCGAGCGCCATGGGCCGCAACCTGGACTTCATCTACCTCTGTTACGACAACGAGGGCTACGGAAACACCGGCCAGCAGTATTCCCATGCCACGCCCCATGCGGCGAAGACCTCGACCAGTACGGGACCCGGCGGACATCCCGGTTTCAAGAAAGATCTCTTCTCGATCTGGGCCGCGCACAAGCCGGCCTATGCCGCGACTGTCATCGGATCGGAACCGCTGGACCTGGCACGCAAGATCGAGAAGGCGCGCGACATCGAAGGACCGCGCATGATCATCTCGCTGTCGCCCTGTCCCACGGGCTGGGATTTCGATCCGTCATTGACGTCGCAAGTCGGCAAGCTCGCGGTGCGCACCGGCATCTGGCCGCTCAAGGAGTATGAAAACGGCAAAATCACCCACACCAAGAAGCCCGCGAAGCGTCCGCCGGTCGAAAAGTACCTGAAACTGCAGGGACGCTTTAAGCACCTTTTCGAACCGAAACGCGACGAGAAGTTGCTGGCGGAGATCCAGGCGCGCATCGACGCCTACTGGGCCGAGGTCGATTCATGACGCCAAGAGCTACTGTCATCGAGGCGATGCATGCCGCAGCCCGGCGAGACCACCCCAGGCGACTTCGCCCGCATACCAAAATAACTGCGGCCATGGAAATTCAAGCAATAAACGTTGACAAAAACGGCTGCGCGGCTAATTTTGACCATATACCCATAAACAAGGGCGATCTAAAGGGTCAACCCGGACCCGAGGCCGACCCGGCGGAAAGGCGGGGTGGACAAATGTCAGCCGACTTGCGCGATCCGTAGCGCGTAGCGGCAAAAAGGTCGTGCCGGTCAACCGTCGACCGAGAGGGATGGAAATGGATTTTTTGTCCATCTTTAAACATGCCTTGATGATCAGTTTCTTCGTATTCTCGATGATGCTGCTGGTCGATTTCTTCGACACGGTCAGCGAGAAAAAGATCTCGAACATAATCAAGGGCGGAACTTGGAGACAGTATACGCTGGCCGCATTTCTCGGATCGACGCCGGGGTGCCTGGGGGCGTTTATGAACGTGAGTCTCTATGTGCACGGCATGATCGGGTTCGGGGCTATCGTCGGCGGAATGATCGCGACCTCGGGCGACGAAGCGTTCGTGATGCTGACGCAGTTTCCGCTTGTCGCCCTGCTGCTTTTCGCCTTGTTGTTCGTTTCCGGGATCGTTTTCGCCTGGATTAGCGACAAGCTCGTGCAAATGTTTAATTTCGTCCCCTGCGAAACCTGCCTGGAAGGCAGCTGCGAACATTGCAAGGCCATCATGGACAGCGACGATAAAATGGCGGACATTTTCCGTCCCGGCAATCTTTTGGGCAATCTTCGCTCGCTGTCTTTCACCCGTTTTCTGTTGCTGATGCTGATCCTTTCTTTCGGCACTCTCATTTTTTTGGGGATTGTCGGGCCCTCGTACTGGAATTGGAAGCGGATCACGTTCATCGTCCTGTGCTCAAGTTCGCTTTACATCGCCATGGTCGTCTCCGAGCACTATATGCACGAGCACATCTGGGGGCACATCATCCAGCGACATCTTTTCCGTGTTTTCCTATGGACTTTCGGGGCGTTGCTTTTCGTAGACGCGGGCCTTGCCTTCTGGGACCTGGAATCGTTCGTCCGCGCGCACATGTTCTGGGTATTGGTCACAGGCGCGCTCTTGGGAATCGTGCCGGAGTCCGGGCCGCACCTGGTATTCGTGATGATGTATGCGCAAGGACTGGTCCCTTTTTCCGTGTTGTTCACGACATCCTTCATACAGGACGGCCACGGAATGCTGCCGCTTCTTTCCTACAGCATCAAGGATTCCCTTCTGATCAAGGCGTTCAACTTTGTTTTCGGATTGGCTGTCGGAGGGATTCTGCTATCATTGGGTTTATGACTTCTTTTACGCGTAGCTGGCATAGTGAAATCGGGGAAACCGCCATCCCTGGTCCAATCGGGGCCATGCGATACGGCCGATTTTAAATTTTTAGCTACCTATGTTTTATTATTTTTCCGTCAAAAAAATAATTCGCCAATGCATTGTCCCAATCATATCCCGATTTTTTCAATTCTTTTTCACATATCTCCTTATCCCAGCCCATTTCTTTCACTTTCTCTTCTATCGTAAAGATTTCGGACCTTAAGGTAGCATCTATTCTTACTCCTTTTCTCCACCCAACGGCCAGGATTCTATATTCCGAAGTTAGAGTAACCCAGACCTTGAGAGGAGGTTCCTGGTTTATATCCGCCAACAACACTTCGTTATAGTTTAGCTCTACTTTTAAAACTTCAAATGTTGAAGTCACTTTGGGCGCTATCTTTTTTAAAGCAGTTTTTTTATCAAGTTTTATCAAGTTTTATCATTGTATATGCTCCTGTGGAATAATAATTGAAGATAAAATTCATCGTACAATTTGACGATTTGTTTTGTTGGTTCGAATCATTTTCACTTTTCAAGGGAACTTACGGTTCTACTAAATCGATCGAGTATCGCCATTCTTTCCCTTTCGCTCAAAATGCCGGTGAATGGGCTGGAGGACCTGAGACGTGGGGTGGTGAAAATCATCCAATTTCGGGAGATTTTTTTTTGCCGGGATTTGTTCCCGCTCGCGGCAATCCGCACGGGGCTGGTTCGGGATCGTAGGGTGGGTGGGTCGATCCCCAGGAGTTGTCGCCAATACAACTTCTCTTGAAATGGATGGCCCGACAATCTTGCACGGAGTCCAACCCACCATTTTCCGCGCCAGTTCGTCGCTTCTTCGAACGAATGACATCGAGGCTGCTCGGGAAATGGTGGGTTGGGCTTCGTACAAGCTCGAAGGGCGCGGGCGTTAACAAGCTTCGAACCAGCCCCGAACGCCAGGATTTCAACCCACCCACCCTACGCTCCCGAACCAGGCCCTGCGATAGCTTGGCGGAATAAAACCCGGCGGAATTGCTGCGGCCAAACAGGGAACATTTTCATCACCCCGCTTGTATCCTGAGACTATCATCCACACAAATGGTTTTCAAGAATATTTTTGGTATCCTTGACAATCTCGGCCTCTTAAAATTCAAGACTTGGATGATAAATCATGAACGGGAAGTTAGGCCGCTCGTTTAGTCACAGCCAGCCTTTGTCTTCGATCAAGCCGCTGACGTGTCACTCGGGAAACGAGGAGTGCGGCGTCTGAACATGTATATCGCCCAACCAAGCGTGTCTCGCCCCCAACGCAGGTATGTTGCTTTAGCCTTCTCCACTCGCTCAACCAACTCCGCCAAGTCCGGATCATCTGGATGCGTCCGAACGTACTCGGCCGTAGCGCACCATTGGAGGCCTTCGTATGTGTCCCAGTCGTCCTTGCTGCTCACAATGGTGTGAACGAGGTCCAATCCTCCCCGCTGTCCGGCTTCTGCATTGGAGATGTGGGTCCCGAAGTCCTCTCTCGCGACCCCGGATGCCTCCAAGTAGTCCTCGGACGGCTCCCGCAGCCAGTATGGCTCTCCCACGATCACCCAGCCACCGGGTTTCACCATGCGGATCAGCGTTTCAAGAGTATCCGCGTACCCCCCGAAAACCCAGCTGGCGCCGATGCATGACGCCAGATCGAATTTGTGAGGCTCGTCTGGCCTGAAGTCCGCACCATTCATCTGAGTGAAAGTGATGCCCGCAGCCGATGCCCGCGCCTCAAGCCTGCTCTCCGCATCGGCCACAAAGAAAGGAGAAATGTCGATCCCTACGCCACGAGCGCCATAGGCTTCGGCCAGGCGAATCAGGAACTCGCCCTTTCCACACGCAATATCGACCACCTGCGCGTCGGTCGGAAGGCGCAGAAGTTCCACGAGACGAGTCAGTTTCTCCTCGCTCGTAGGGTTGCATACCACATGTTCGCGGTGAGTGATGTCGTAGAACTTCCAAGTGTCCATGATTCAGTCCTTTAACCTGCTTAACCAGTGATTTAATGATTTTCGTTCATCCTTACAAATCGAGTGTTGAACGAGAACTTAAACATTGTTGCATAATTCGGGATTGCCGTTTCCCAAGTTTCTATTTTCAAATATTTCCGGTATCCTTGAAAAAAATTCACCCCCAAAACTCAAAACTTGAATAGTAATTGTTGGTGCGATGGATTACGAGAGTCCTTCCAATGTTGCCTCATATCCCAAACTCGTCAAAATTTTTGCGTTTTCTTGTAACATTTTTTCTATGGCTTTTCTTTTGATTTTATTATGATTCAGAATCGATATAGCGATTTTTGGATCGGATGAAATCGTCACTTCAAATTTGTACATAATGAATTGGTGATGGTAAAGTTCGTTAAATGCGCCTTCCAGTCCATGGATAATGGTATGAATTTCGTTTTCTTCAATAAATAGACTCTTGGAAAAAACAGAAATTGATGTTTCAAGTTTACTTTTAAATCCTTTTTCAAAGAATGCTTTTGCAAGAACAAAATTAAGAAGAAGTGCCAGCTCCGATAACTTATCGACATTATATTTCATCAAAGCAGTTTCCTAAAGAATATTTACGGTATTCTTGAAAATTTCCGCCATTTAAAATTCAAGACTTGGATAACAAATCTTAAACATTTTCCAGAGCCCGAAATTCAAGATTAGGATAATAAATCTTAAAGATTGGCCTCAGGGGCGACAAAAAGTGAAGTTAGGACTTAGCGTGGCTTTTTGACATATCCTGCAGACCATTTTTAGCACTTATTCCGGCCAGTCTTTTGATAACCGAAGAACTGTAGAAAGCTTTTCACCTTCTATCCACTCCATCTTTTCATTCTTTGCCATGGCATGGTTAACTGTCTGGAGTGGAGCTGGAACTGGCAGTTGTGCCCATGGATTGAAATAGAGTGTGTTCTTTCGAGTTACGATGTTCCATGGGTTTAGACCATCAAAAATCCAGGCGCCGCTAACTCTCGTATATCGAGGCCCCTTTGGGCCAACCCACGCACCATTTGGTGCCCGTATCATTTCAGGGTGACCATTCGGATTTGTGTTATTAAAGACGTACCCCTCCTTACCATATAAGGCATCCATTTCATCGATACGATCTAAAGAAACCGCGTCGTTTACGTTTACCGCGATAATGAAAGGCTTTTGCAATTCGCCGTATCTTCCTCCTTTCGAGCGAACCGCATCTCTTATTGGCTGCCATACATTCACCCATCGAGCACCACCGAAACGCATTCCAATAACTCTCTGTCCCCTTCCTCGTCGCTCCGGCTTCTTTGGGATCGCCTCGAACTGAACGCTCCAACCATCGTGTTCCCAAGCCATATTAGGAACTTTGACGCGCCCCATCTCCTCGACTTCCATTGTCACTATGTCGGGATCTAAGCTGGAGAGCCAACTCGCAATATCCCGACGCAGCGCCTTACTTGGTGGAGGAGTATCGGGATTACCTTCAGCGTTTATCCTGACAAAGAAGTTTGGTGAATCAAGCTTTTCAATAGCCTCCAATACAACATTCTTCCTTCGTTCTGCAGCCTTTTCCGCTTTACTGAACTCAGACGCCAACACTGCTTCAAGGTAAAATTCTTCGCCATTCGGCAGTTGGACAAGAAAATCAGGCCGCTTATCAGAGCCATTGTCGAGCTTTGGATGAACTGCGAGTGCACCACCTAAGCGACTAATAATTGCAAACAGTACGATTTCGAACGTTGCTGAATCGAATGCTCTCTTGTCTCCTGATTTGATTCTTGAAACAAGTTCATCAGTCTCACTTTCTGGGAAAGAGGCTATCCATTCATTCAGGAATTCACGAACCTTCCGTGCTTCTTTCCGCGCGGATCTATCTAAGTATTCGAAGTCCCCTTCGATATAGGTCTTAAATCCCGGGTATGTGCGGTCTTTTTCTTCAAACAGCATTATCTATTTGCCCCCGTCAATTACTAATCAGATTATTGAACCGAAATCGTACATAGCTACAAATTGCCTGTAGAATGAAAATCTGGACATACTTACATTATTTGAAATTATCATCCAAGAAAATTTTTTCAAGAATATTTTCGGTATCCTTGACAATATCAGCATCTTAAAATTCAAGACTTGGATGATTATGGTTGAATGACACTTTGGCAAATTGACCGAATAAGCGACTGTGATTTGACGGTGCCCTGTTTTGGCAACAATCAAGTCATCTGTCGATTTTATACATTGTTTTTGTTTCGCAAAGCCCTCAATCGTTCGTAAAAATCAAGTATTGTTTTGTCTGCCCTTACGTCTTTCATGGAAATTGGTCGGTCAAGGCTGATTCCTTCAAGGGTTTTGTTGGCTCCGGCCAAATTCGGACCCACTTTCCGCCGGAAATCGGACCCACCCGACCGGATAAACGTCACGAAAAATCCGTTTAAAAACGGACCCGCCTGAAGTCCCCCCCATTAATCCTGCCCCCCGGGTCGCCGATCAAGGTATCGTATCTCCATACCGTTGGATGGAGATTAAACAATGCCGAAGGCCAAAACGAGAAAAAGACGCTGCAAGATCTGCAAAAAATGGTTCATGCCCGACGTCCGGCACACCGACCGCCAGAAGACCTGCGGCCCGGAATGTCGAACCGAGCTGCATCGCAGACAGTGCGCGGAATACAACAGGAAGAACCGCAAGTCGTCGAAGGCCGACCACCTGCAGAAAAAGCTCGAAGAGGTCGATCTGTACTGCCGGTCGGCTTCCGACGGAAGAATCGACCCGGAGGTCGCCCGCTCCAGAATCGACCTGGATCTGCCCCGAGACGTCATTGCAGAGGCGATAGGTCTGCCTCTTCTTGTCGTGATCGAATACTTCGTCGAGCAAATCCTTCGGAAATACAAAATCGAAAAGGAAGCTGAGGAACGCAAAAGGCGACCTGCGGCGCGAGCGCCCTGCCCGCCGGACACGGGGTAGCGTATTCAAGACGCATCATGGACCTAACCCGCCGAAATCACAGGGGATATCGACGAACAAAGCGAAAGCGTCTTTTAAGACGCTTCATGGAGCCAACCCGCCGAATTTATTGAGGATATTCGCCGACTAACGGGATGCGTTTTTTAAGACGCAAGAGACATCGCCCCCGGAATGTGTTAAGCACCGGGATAATGGAAAACGAATGTTCGCATATCGAAATCGGCAGGATCGGAGAGCGGTTCGCCGAACTGCGAATCGCCGATCCCAGGGCCGAGGCGGAGATGGAGAAATCCATGAAGACCCGCGGGCAGATGATGCCGGTGGTCGCGGGCCGCTTCGAAGGGACAGTCTACGAGATGATCGACGGATTCAAGCGTCTCAGGGCCGCTGTCAAGCTGGATATGCCGAAGCTGGAAGTTCGCGTGTTCGCCGGGAATGTCCGGGCGGCCAAGGCGGCGATGATCCTCTTGAATTCGAGGGCGAAAACGATCTCGGAACTCGAAAAGGGACTGGTGATCCGTTCGCTGCACAGAGGCGAAAAACTGAGCCAGACGCAGATCGCGGTGCTGCTCGGGCGCCACAAGAGCTGGGTGTGCCGCATCCTGTCGGTGGTCGAGCGGCTGAGCGACGAGGTGACCGAGCATCTCAGGCTCGGACTGGTGAACATGACCGTCGGCCGGGAACTGGCGCGGTTGCCGCGCGGCAACCAGCCCGAGGCGCTGCGGGCGGTGATCGAGTACAATCTGACCAGCGACGAAACCGCCCGCCTGGTGCGGCTTCTGTCGGACCGGCCGGCCTGGGGCAGGCGCGGGATTCTCCAGTCGCCGAAAGAGGCGCTTGAAAAGCATCGACCGGACGGGCCGCCCGTCCGCCGGAGCGTGAAAATCATGGAAAGGCTGCTGAAAATGGAAATATGGCTCGCCACGACTCCGCCGGCCGTCTTGAAGGAGCTGTCCGAATCCGACGCCAAAAGAGTGCTGTCGGCGCTGGACGGCATCGAATCGGCGTTCGGCGGCATGCGCGAGTCGCTGCGAGAGAAGGGAGGCGCCGATGTTTGAATTCTTCGCCGACAGGGCGGATCTGGAAAATCGGATCGTGTCGATGCGCGCGAAAGGCTGGGCGATTCGCGCGCTGGCCAGGCACTTCGGAATGGGCCGCAACACGATCAGAAGGATACTGCGCAAAAACGAGGCTCGTCGCGACCTGGGACACGACGCTCTGGAAGACAAAAGGAAGTCGAGCCGCCCGAGCAAGCTCGACGAGCACCGCCCGATGATCGCGAGCCTTCTGGAGGAGTTCCCGAACATAACCGGAGTCCGGATGCGCGAGGAACTCGTCGCGGCCGGGTTCGACGGGGGAAAGACCATCGTGTGCGATCTTCTCAGGGAAATCCGCCCCCGTCCGAAGATCGAGCCGGTCGTGCGATTCGAAACGGAACCAGGCCGGCAGGGGCAGATGGACTGGAGCCCGTACACGATAGACTTCGTGGAGGAGGGAAGGCGCAAGGTGCTCTGCTTTTCCTATATTCTGGGCCATTCGCGCCGGCAGTACCTGGATTTCACCTTCGACCGCAAGTTCTTCACCCTGATTCGCAGGCACCAGGACGCCTTCGCGTATTTCAAGGGAGTTCCCTTCACCTGCCTCTACGACGGCGAGAAGACGGTGGTCCTGCGCTGGGAGGCCGGACAGCCCGTCTTCAATCCGGCCTTCTCCGCCTTCGCCACCCACTACAACTTCCGCCCGGTCGCCTGCCGGCCGGGAAGGGCGCAGACCAAGGGAAAAGTGGAGAAACCCTTCCAGTACGTCGAGACGAATCTGCTCGGCGCCCGCAAATTCACGGGTATGGCCGACTTGAGATCGACGGCGCAGTGGTGGCTGGCAAATCGCAGCGACACGCACATACACGGAACCACGGGCGTTTCGCCCCTGCAGCTGTTTGTCGAGCGCGAAAAGTCCGCGCTGCTGCCGCTTCCGGCGCATCCCTACGACTCCTGCGAAGTCGCTCTCAGAGTGTGCGGACCCGACGGCTTCATAGAGCACGACACGAACTTCTACTCGGTGCCTGTCGAATACGCGGCCGACATTCTGACCGTGAAGGCCTCCGAAGAGGAGATATTCGTCTACAGCCCCGACCTGGTCCGGATCGCCCGCCACGAGCGGCGGCCTCTGGGGGCCAGGGAGAAAATGGAAGATCCGGCGCATCGCCTGGCAAGCAAGGTTCGCTACGGCCTGGAACCGGTGCGGGAGGCGTTTCTGCGGCTCGGCGAGCATGCCGGGGACTTTCTCGACGGCCTCAAGAGCGCCCACCCGAGAAACTGCGGGTTCCAGGCGCGCTGCATTCTTCGGCAGAAGGAAAACTACCACTGCGACGACATCGACGCGGCTCTGGGCCACGCCTCGAAATACCGCGCCTTCGACGGCAAGTCGGTGGAGCGGATTCTCAAGGCCAGGGCCAGGCCCCGCACACTGGAATCGACGGCGAGGCGAAAAGCGGGAAAGCTTCTGGAGAAACTTCCCGAAGTCCGTCAGCGCCCGCTGTCGGAATACTCCCGGCTGCTAGGGGGAAAGGAAGAGTAAAATGGAAGAAGATCCCATGGAAAGACTTCGACGAATGCTCGAGGAAATGAAACTGCGTAAAATCGCCGAGGAGCTCGACGCCGTTCTGTCCGAGGCGGAAAGGGAGGGCCGAGCGACATTCGAGGTTTTGGAGCGCCTTTTAGCCATGGAATACGCGGCGCTGGCGCAACGTCGCATAGAGCGCAGAATCAAGGACTCGAAGCTCGACGAACTGAAGCTTCTGGACGATTTCGACTTCGACTTTCAAAAATCGATAGACAAAAGGCAGATCATGGACCTGGCGACCCTGGGCTTCGCGGAACGCGGACAATGGCTGATTCTGGCGGGCAGCTCCGGCACCGGCAAAAGCCACATCGCCAAGGCGCTTCTCCTTCTGTGCTGCAAAAGGCAGTACCGCTGCAGGTACACGACCGCCTCCGACATGCTGCGCAGGCTTCTGTCCGGCCTCGCCGACGACACCGTGGAGGAAAAGCTCAAGCAATACGTCCGGCCGCAGGTCCTTCTGATCGACGAAATCGGCTTCGACCGCCTGGAGCAGGAGGAATCGCGCAAGGCGTCGCTGTTCTTCAAGGTCGTGGAGGGTCGCTACCGCAAAAACTCGACGATTCTGACCACGAACATCGACTTCAAGGCGCTGGGCGACTATCTGGGCGACCCGGTGATAACCGCCTCTCTCGTCGACAGGATGGTCCACCACGCGGTCATAATCAACATCGAGGGGCCGAGCTACCGCATGCACGAGTCCGAGGCCCTGAACAGGCCCCCCGACAAAGGGAAGAAATGAAACGGCGTTTCTCCGAAAGGGAACTCCGGGAGCTGCGAAACGAAATTCCCGTCGAAGAACTGATCGAAAATCATCTGCGCATGCCGGTCAGGCGCGTCTCCGGCCGCTTTCGGTTTTCATGCCCGATCTGCTCGGGCTACGACACGTCGGTGCTGTACGAAAAGAATCTGGCGCGATGCTTCTCGTGCCAAAAGAACTTCAACGCCATCGACCTTACCATGAGTCTGACCTCTCTGGATTTCGTCGGGAGCGTCGAAAGACTCAGGCAGTACCGCAAATCAAGACAATCGGCCAAAGCGGGAGGCGAGACCGCTTCGAATCGACACGGCTTCGCCTCCATGGCCGAAATCATCCCTCCAATCCTTCCCCCTAAGGAAATCGGCGCCGTTTTCAAGAAGGAGCCCCCCGAACAAGACGCTCCGCTCGCCGAACGCATCGACAGACTGGAGAAAAAAATCGACCGGCTTTCATCCAGGCTGGATGCGCTCGCGGCGATGTTCGAATCCGCAAAGCCCTGATCAATCTTCGAATCGTCTGAAAAGCTCGACATGAAAGGAGAATCCGCGCAAGCCCGCACAGGATGCCACATCCTTATGCAAAGTTCGGTCTGCCGCCGGATCGGTGCAGGTTCCGCCTTTTTCTTTTGCGGGCGGGATCGTGGCGGGCTCCTTCTTTTTTTCTTGCACGCGGGTTTCGGCGGGTTCGGGGCGGGTTCGGGCGGGGTCCTGAACGCGAGGTCAAGAAGCTTCCAAGCCGGAAAACAACACCTGTTTTTCTCGATTTAGTCAACTTCAGGCCGGGTCCATTTTTTTGCACGGGCGGGTTCAATCTTCACCGGAGCCAACAAGGGTTTTACAACGCGACAAAGCAACGTAGGTTTGCCCTGAGCAGAACGCGCCTCGACCCAAATCAATCCTCACTGAGTCTATGGTCATGCCTTGCGACTTATGAATGGTTATTGCCCATCCTAGTGTAATTGGAAACTGTTGAAATGAACCCACAGTTTTACTAACGATACGTTTCTCGTCGCTGTCATATTTATACTGAATCTTTTCCCAAGTTGCACGTTCAACACTGACAGTGTTCCCGCTGGTCTGGATTTTGATTCGTATCATTTCGTTATCAATGTTTGTCACTCTTCCAAGGGTCCCATTAAGCCAATATGGCTTATTGTTTTTGACAAACAAAACTTGAACTCCTTCTTTAATCTCCAACCGATAAGGAGCCTGGAACCGATCTCGTTGAGAATGAATGCGGCCCTCGATAATTGCGTCAAACTTCCGGAGTGGCCCAGCAATGGCGTTCAAATTCTGAGTGTTGATTGATTTAGCTGCAGCATTGGTCGGAACGAGGAACAATGATGGATCGAGGTTTGGGGTCCGATCTCTGAAACATTCACGGTTAATACGTGCCACAGCCTCCCGGTGGTCGTTGTTAAGCCTAATACGATCCAGCATGTCAATGAAGTCTTGACCTGTTTGCCGAAACACTCTCGCCAGTTCAACAGGTATCAATTTCGAATAATTAAAAACATCGGCAGAAAAAAAGTAGGGGGTCCGATAGCGATCAGTGTAATATTTTGCTATTTCTGGATCTCCAACAACAGGCGGCAATTGGAGAAGATCTCCTACGAATATTACTGAAATACCACCAAATGGTCGAGAGTCCCTTCGAACTTTTCTAAGAGTGTTGCTCATACAATCGATTATATCAGGAGGGACCATCGATACTTCGTCAACAACCAGTGCGCCTATGCATTCGATTACAGGAACAATCTGCCGTCTCGGCTTGAATACTTCATCTGGATTCAGGGTCCGAGGCGGAATACTGAAAAACGAGTGGATTGTTGAACCACGCACATTGACCGCCGCAAGTGCAGTCGGTGCTACAACCACACAATTTTTAATGTTATCAGAGAGGAACCGGATAAGGGTTGACTTTCCAGTACCAGCCCTTCCCGTCACGAAAATGTTCGGACAACCGCCCTTAATCGCTTCTAAGACAAATTGATACTCAGGTAATACTTCAATCGGGTCTGGGTCTTTTGACATTACAGAAGAGCTACGCCTCGTTTTCGTTAGCTGCGTCGGCGCAAGTTCTCGGTCGATTTTTGAAAAATCAACCGGTTCTATTTCATCAAACCCAAGCAAATGTTTTGCCTGACTGCTTATATCAAAGTGAGATTCAGGTAGAATTTCAATGGGATTGTTTTTCTGAGGAGCCTCTGGTGAAATAGGTTTGGGCACTATTGGCTGAACTTGGACAAGTTTTCCATCTATTTTCGGCTGATTAGCTTGCTCTGTCGTGTCCATACCAAACAAAAGTTTGGCTATATTTTTTATAAGAGAAAAGACACTCATATTTTAACGCAAAAGGTTCAACAGTGTCGATATTGCATTTATATTAATCCGTTTTTTTTTCAGATTTATTTTCCAAGTATAGTTCAGGTATCCTTAAAAATTTCGCCCCCTTTAAATTCAAGATTTGGATGATAAGTCTTGAACATTTTCCGGTAACAGAAATTCAAGCTTAGGATGATAATTGTTGAACGACAAGCTCACGGAGAACGATTAGCGAGTCCGCTGCATTCTGATGGTTACGCTTGTGCTCAATCCATATTTGAAATTACATTTTCAAATTTCCAGTTTGATATCCCTTCCAAGCCATCAATCAAGTAGTATTGCTCAGTGACAGACAGAATATCTGTCCAGTATTTCGCTCTATCTTCGATTTTTTCTTTTTTGTCTTTATCCAAATTTTCCCACCATTCTGGCGATATCGCGGAATTTTCACAGTTTGTAATCACCAATCGAAAAAGATGGTCACCCAGTGAGTTTTTATCATCATAAATCTTTGTTGCTAATGACCGCATAAAATCTACGCAGACTTTTGAGGATGTTTCATGCCACGCAAATATATATGCCCAACCATTTTGGATAGGGGCTGAACAAAAAGTAAGCAATTGCAAATTTCGTGAATGATCACCTAAATTTTGTAGTTGACGACCTAAAAAGTCAAAATCTGGATAAAAAAGTCCTGAAAATGAGATTGTAGGTTTTTGGTCCGATTGAAAAATCATATACTTAATATCTGAATATGATTTATTCGCCAATGATTTATCATATTCACGTTTATGCCGTTTCAAGTTCTTTAAGCCAAACGATTTTCCTTTAACATAATTAGACAACATTTTTTTTATTGCATCTTGATTTATTCCTTTATCTAATTGACATTTCATTAATTCCAATGAATTTTCAGAAACAAACAATTCCCTGCAAAGTGATCGATATGAATACAATATAACTTGATCATCAGTAGGAATTAGAAAATTATTGTCAATTGGCGCGAACAATTCATTATCATGCCTTTTGCAAAAGCCTAAAAAAGTTGAAACTTTATTTATGCCATGTTTTTCGAAAGTCAAATATCCTCTATTCTTTTTAAAGGTACCTATATTTGAACTGTATGTGTAGACATGACCATTTTGTGCGATTTCTGACAAGGATTTGCTCTTCTGTATTGAATGTGCTCTAATAATTTCATTACATCTTTGTCCATTTTCATAGTGCAAACAACGACCTTTTTGCGAAATCTTTTTCCTGGAAGCGATGTATTCTGAAATCGGAAATTTATAAGATCGCTTTAATTGAACCGGCCCCATGATAGTTTTTCCATCTCTTGCCCACCCCACATAAAAAATAGAAATGCCGTTTGACTTTGCATTTAAATAATTTTCTTTTCCCATGGATTTTTCTGCAAAATGCGATTCATTTACCTCAATGGGATAGTTTTCAACTTCAACGATTCCCCAATCATTTTTTGAAACAAAGAACTCTGCTTTTAAATGAGCGTTCTTAGGATTTGTCTCTTTTATCCAACAATGGGCAACAGCTCCTGCAACAATATCATATTGTTCATTTTCTGCCTTAGGCTCCACTTTAAACTGTGAATAGAATATTTTCATATTAATACATATCAGCTTGTATACGCCTAAAAAGTTATTTAACGGAAATCGTTCATCGTTTTGAATTGCATGTTGTAAAAAATCCGAGGTTACTTGCATAATTCGCAACTAACATTCATGAAATTTTTTTTTAAGAATGTTTTTTGTATTTTTGACAATATCAGCGTCTTAAATATCCAAGATGAGGATAATAAACCTAAAACGACAAGATCGAAGGCCCAGAGGGCGCAGTAAATGCAGAGACATCGGTGTCGGGTGCAGCGACTGGTTGGCAGATTGTTCGAATCCTCAATATGATGTTAAGCTTCCCGCTTATTACGAATCAAGACTTGCCTCATTCATTTCTTTAGATCAATACTCGCAAAAAACACCATTTCTTTTCTTAAATGGATTTTCCTGAATCAAACGGGGAACCTTATTTCCATAACAGCCAAATTTTTTCCATGCTTTAGAACAAATCCCCCGTTTTTCGTCCTTTAAAGCTAATGTCAAGCCTTTCATACATGCTTGATTATATGGCGATTCAGGTCCTCTTATTTTCATTCCAACCTCGTTTTCTATTTTTCTTTCAGTGTCTGCTCTCATATTGAGATCCTTACACATCATTGTTGCTTGTAATGCATAACAAAAATTTTGAACCAGTGCCTCGTGTTTTAGAGGTCTTCCTTGCTCATTACTTTGTGTGCCAGACGTTTTATCAGATATGATTGAAAAATTATAAGCAATTAACATCTTTCCCGACTCAATACCGTATCCAGAATATTTAGCCAGCTTTTTTAAAATATCTTTATTCTGCCAAGCTCCATTTAAATATGTAATTATTTCAGCTTTGTAATTACCAGATAATGGAACCCCCTTTTTTGTGAAACCTTCACTAGAAAATGACCCATCACGCTTTACGAAATTATTATAGCTTTGAGCTGAATATTCTTCTGCTTGAGATGAAAGATCAACACCCACTTTTGTACCAGGCGGAAGATTCGTTATTCCTTTTATGAATACTTTTCCATTGTTCACCTCATGTTCGATAATTATTTTCAGATCAAAAGCAAAAACATTAAGGGTTATTACCATACATAACAACGAAAATAAAAAGGCCTTAATTATTATAGTCACACTTGCCTCCCATTATTGTGCAAACCAGAGATTGAACTAAAATCGTTCAATATTTCAAATCGCATGTTGGACGGAAATTCAACCAAACTTGCATTAATCTTAAATTCCGAGATATTCATGATTTCTTGCATAATTCGAAAACATCCATTTCCGAACTTATATTCAAGATTATATCCAGTATCCATGAATTAACCGTACCCTTATTTTTTAACCCGAAAAGACAGGGAGGTCAACAATGAAAATTCTCAAATGCGTCACTCATTTTTTCAATTACCAGAGGATGAATTTGAAAAAAAAATACGCTCCGGAACTATGAATTCGTCCTCGGCAATCTCCAAGAACATTTCGGAGACACCGAATTGTCGTCGATAACGCCCGAAGACGTCCTCGATTTCATGTTGAAATTGACGGACGGCAAAAAACAGAGCACCAAAAAATTGCGTTTCGCCCTTCTTTCCGCCTTTTTCAATTTCATGAAAAATTCCCTTGATTCCGATTTGCAAAACCCTTGCGACAGTCCGGCGCTAAAAAAATTGTTCAGAGCCGCAAAAACGACTCGGATCACGATTCTCGACAAGGACGTGGTCGATGAAATCATTTTCAGAACCCCAAATCCTCGCAACCGGCTTATAATTGAACTGATGGCGAGAAGCTGCATGAGAATCGGAGAGGTCTTGAAGCTAACGCCTTCGGATATAGATGACCGAAAAGCGATCATTCGCGAACCCAAGAGCGGAAAAGAGACCGAAACGGCGTTTCTTACTCATAAAGTGGCGGAACGACTCGCTGACTATATCCGCGAAAACGAAATCGGGGGCGACGCCAGGATATTTCCGATAACCTACGCCGCTGCGAGAATGATGGTGAAAAAGGCTGGAAGGCTCGTCGACGTACATGTCAGGCCACACGATCTGCGGCGGCACGGTGCGACATACGCATCCCGTTCCGGGGTGCCGATTGAAATCGTCTCGAAAGTCCTTTTGCGTCATTCGAACCTCTCGACTATTCAAAAGTATCTCGGAAAGATCAGCGATGCGGAGGCAATGCGCTGGATTGACAACATTCACGGGTAAAACGCAAAGGTCGGGCAGGGAGTCCGGATTCTGCCCGGCTATTTCAAAGATCGTTTCCTTCGTTGTTCAAGATTTGTATCGGTATCCTTGAAAAAATAGGAGCGTGAATATTCAAGTTTTGGATAATAAATCATGAACGCGCTGTTCACCGGCGGTGCTTTCATCAATCCACGCACATTTTTTTTTGGAATCCCGTATTGTGCATTACTTAAATTCCTTTCTTTTGTGTTTTTTGCCGGTTAATTGGAGGTTCAAATTCTGGTTGCCGTTTTCAGAATCTCTAATGACGATATTTACGTTATCACTACGCTTGAGTTGAAAAGATATTAAGGACGTCAAGAGAGCTAAAACCAACAAGGCAACTCCAGGTGTCATTACAATCGCCCCAATTATTGGGTGCTTAAAAAAAATAAATACACCTCCAATCGCAAGAAAAATAGCGGCTCCTAAAAAATAGAATGGCGCACATCCGTAAACCTTACTCATTTGTTGCATTTTTTCCTATTCTTCTGATCTCTCTCGTGTATTCGGTGGCTTCTTCATGCTCCCCAATTTTTTCCTACGAGGAGAGTGTCAATTATGGATGAAAATACCCGCCTTCACCGACCTCTTCGAGCGCCTTTTCCATCGAAACATCAGATTGGAGTTCCCACCATTGCCCGGTATGGCGCATATATGACAAACGGTATCGTCCGTTTTCCAAATATTCCATCCGTGCGAATTTGGTGTCAAATGTCGGGGAAATCGCATGCGGACTTGGGCAAGCATATGTGGCACAAAAGTAAAAATAGTTTCGATACCATTTGGCATAAATATCAATGATGTAATTCAGATCGGGAGGGTCTGGAGGAGTCTTGACGTGCTGTGGTTTCAGCACCGTTTCGATAAGTGTGTTCGCCTGGGCCTGTACCTCTTGCCTAACGGCTTCGGGAACTTTTGGTTTTGCTGATTTTGGAGGATTGTAGACCCAACTCTTTTTGGGTTTTGCCATCGTTTTCCGCCGCCTCCTTCTGCAAGTTTTGGTTTATTGTGTGAAAGCTAAGTGAAACATCCAAATGCTGGAACCGTGATTTCAATATCTCAACTTTCAATACCCGTTTTAGGCAGACCTAAAACGCATAATTCTTGGCATGGTTCAGAAAAGTGTTTGCAGAGATTCTTTTTTCGATTATTTCCTATATCCTTGAAAAAATTTCCCTCTCAAAACTCAAGACTTGGATGATAATGTTTGGATGCCGTTTTTTACAAAGCGGCCGATGATTTTTTTTGAGTTGGGCTTGTCCAACGAATAAGCTTAGATTGTGCGAGCGGTCGAGCGAGCCACAATCTGAACCTTGTTCGTTATGCGCATTCAGTTCATCTTAAGGTTGTTCTTCATTTCGCCTCTGTCCTCGTTCCACTTGCCATCCCAAACGATTTCGATGGGCAATAAATCTGATTCTCCGACGTCAGCGGCCGCTACGAATGAGAGACGGACGGTCTCACCGGGCGTGATTGAGTACCGCATATTGTTTGGGAACCAATAGAGTCGGAGAGAAATCTCGTTCTCATTCTCGTGCACGCACGCGAAAGTTGCTATTTGTCTCGGTCCAATTGTCTGGTACTGAGCCATGATTTGCGGAAATCGCCACATAACCTGGGTCGGGCCGCTGAACGGCTCCTCAACCCACGTTTCATCGGGTGCCTTCCTTTCGATCTTGGTCAATAGAACTCTTACGTTTGCGGCGGGATTCGACCGGTGTTCATTTTTGATACCTGGAGCAGATAGTACCACCCCTTTACACCGTTGTTTGTTGTGGTGATTGCGGGCTCAAACAACTCAATCTTAAGCCTCGGTGCCGACAAAAGCTGTCGAATCTTTTCCCCAAAGAGCGCTACCAGGACGGCAAGAAATGTTGTCGCAGCACCTGCCACCCCGACCACAATTGACCATTTTTCAAAAGGAGTCATTTTCCATCATCTCACTTTGTAAGCATAAACAGTAATTGGGCGAAAATCGTTCATAATGACGAATTGCATATTGAACGAAAAATCAAAGATACTTGCATTAATCTTGAATTCCGAAAAATTCATGATTTCTTTCATTAATCTTAAATTCCGAACGACTCAACCATTTACATTATTTGCACCCCAGGCCAAAATCAATAATCGGAAATATATATGATACCTGTATCGGACACAAGAGTTTTTTTAGAGAACCAAAATTCCGATGTATTGGATCGGAAAAAGAGGCTTATGAGAATAATCCGGATTTCACAATAAGCGAAAGCGAACCTGGAATTCCTATGGGCTCTCTGCCTCGCCGGCTCTCTGGGTCTCGAACGGTTCGAGTCCGACAGTCCGGAGAAAATCCTCGAACAGCGACGAGATGGGGACCCTGGCACCGAGAAGCGCTCGAAGCAGTTTCCGGGATTCCCGGCTCAAGGACTTGGTGTTTTTCACATATGGCGGCAATTTGTCCGAGGATCGGACCATTGCCCGCGATGGCGACCATGGTTGCGTTTCGGACGCGCTCGCCGACGATGGCGAGCCCCGTATTGATAAGCTCCTGGCATACACGGACTATTTTTCCCCGTATGCCAACAATTGCGAACCGTATGATGGAGAATCGTTACGGGCGTTTGGCCATGAGTTCCAGTTCCAGCTTTATCATGAAAGGGACGAACTTGCCTTCCTGGCAAACCGCCCGTTCGTCGGCGCCCGCCAGCCGGTGCAATACGATCAGGATCGGAATCGGCCCGTCTTTCAAAGCGAATGGCGGCAACTTCGGCGCATCGATCAAATCGACTGCGGGAAGCGGTTTTTCGTCCGACATTTCCAGCCTTTCGGATATTTTTTCCCACGCGGAAGGGTTTCGCGGCCGATTTTCATGATGTCCGGATTTGCCAAGCCAGTCGGCGGGACATCTCCATCCAGCGTGTCTTCAATCTATATTGTTCCTTTGGCATGTAACGCATTGATTGCCATGAACAAAGCCGCCAGCCAATTCGTATAGGCAAACAGTTTCTTGAGATGCCTGGGTTTTGTCTTCAATGCGAACTTCCCGCCCAATATTCCGCCTATAATCGTAATAACGGCCAATGGGACGGCCCATGAAGGATTGAAATCCCCTTGAACGGCATGGCCGGAAAAACCCATAAGCGCAGTCGCCGCTATCAATGTGGATGCGGTCCCGACCGCCGTGTGCATCGGCACTCCACAAGCCAGGACCATCAGCGGAACCAGAAAGGAACCTCCTGAAACGCCGACCATCCCGGAGCAAAAACCCGTTAAAACAGTAATCGGCAGGACAATCCAAAGGTTTATTTCATAGATATCGCCGCCGGATCCGATGCCGACGATTCCAAAATGTTTTTTTCCCGGGTTTGCCTTATACTCCGAAACAGGCGCCAGCATCAATGTTCCCGCGACCAGCAACATGACGGCAAATATCAATTTCAACGAAAAGCCACTGAACAAATGGGAAAAATATCCCCCTCCGAGTGCCGACAAGGCCGTGATCGTGCCGATTATGACAGCCAGCATCCATGATACGGACTTGTTCTTTTGAAAAACAACCATCGCCGCGACAGAAGCCGAAAAAAGAATGAACTGGCCGGTCGTTGCGGCTTCGTGCATGGGGACGCCGGAAACAGTCAAAATCACGACATAAAAGTTGCCTCCTCCTTTCCCCACCATGGTCATGGCGACCGCCACGACAAAGATAAAAATGCCTGCCACAAAGATACTGGACACCCGAAACACTCCTTATTTCGTCTTTTGGATCGCCTTGAGCACCTTGCCTGGCTTGAATGCATCCGTGAGGGCCGCATATCCGCCTTCGACAATCCGAACATCCGAAAAGCCTTTCGACAACAAAAAGGCATAGACGATGGCCGACCGGACATTTGCAGGACAAAACACGCCGATCGGCCTATTATTCGGCAATTCGTCGATGCGATCCGGGATTTCGTCGATCGGGATGTTTTTGCAGTCGATGTTGGGATGGATTTTCATCTCTATGGAAATAGACCCCGCTTCTTCTTTCGACCGGACATCCAATAAAACGCCATCTTCCAGTTCGAAAAAACTCTCCGGGGAAATCTTGTGTTTTCCTTTGCCAAAAAATTCCAATGTGAAATTTCTGAGTACTTGTTCCATTTGATTTTTCCCTTCTTTTCGGGTATCTTTCCTCGAAACGGGTTTGGTTCTTCCATTGTTCCCAACCAGCGCCGAAATAAACGGCTGACAATGTATTCGATACCGGTCTCGGATGCAAGCGTTATTTCCGTGCCCACCCGGACGGCCAGATCTTCATGGAGTCTTCCTACCCCGGCACATTTTTCCTGATTATAACGGATTTGTGGGAGCAGGCGTGGGTCGGGTTGAGCGGCCTTCCATGTTGGGTTTCGCTTGCAACCTGCTTGCATCGGAGTACCTTCCAGTCACATTTGAAAGGAAAAATTAGCGAAACCCGACAATTAACGACGCTCAACCCAACCTACGTTTCAGCCTCACCCCAAATCCGTTATAATACGCGGATGTCAAAGTAACGGCTGTCCCGGTTGCCGAGAGAATACACATGATCACGGGAAAAGGCGGCAACCTGGGAGTGTTCACGGGAGAGGACGGAACATTTTTAATCGACGACCAGTTCGCTCCTTTGACGGACAAAATCATCGAGGCAATCGAATCCGTCGGCGGAACATTCCCCAAATTCGTCATCAACACCCATTACCACGGGGACCATACCGGCGGAAACGAGAACCTGGGCAAGGGCGGCGCGCTGATCTTTTCCCACGACAATGTCCGGGACCGGCTCTCCACGGGCTCTTTTCTCGTGGAATTCAACATGAAACGCGAGCCTGTCAAAAAAGACGGGCTTCCAGTCGTGACCTTTTCGGAAAGCATCAGCTACCACATCAACGGCGATCATGTCCGCGCCCTGCACACGCCATTCGCGCATACGGACGGCGACTGCTTCATCTATTTCGAGAAAAACAACGTCATTCACGCCGGCGACCTGTTTTTCAACGGCTTCTATCCATTTATCGACGTCACCCACGGGGGATCGCTCAAGGGAATGATCGATGCGGTGGATCAAGTTCTGGCGCTGGCCGACGAAAAAACGAAAATCATTCCCGGCCATGGCCCCCTCGCCGACAAGGCCCAGCTGGAAACGTATCGCCAGATGCTGGCGACGGCCTACCAACGGCTGAACCGGCTCAAGGCGGAAGGCAAAACCGCCCAGGAAGCCATAGAAGCCAGACCTCTCGCGGACCTGGAGGCAACCTGGGGCGACGGCATTTTCACCGGCGGCCGGTGGATCGAAATAATCTACTCGGGTATTTAAAGCCAGGCCACGAAAGAACAGGCCACGAAAGAACAGGCCACGAAAGAACAGGCCACGAAAGAACACGAAAAGCCACGAAAAAAAAACCGCAAACCGTTTCGTGTTCTTTTGTGGAATTTCTATCAAATTCGATCAGTTTTCCTTGGATTCATCCAGCACTTTTCGCACCATCCGGGCCATATCCGATTTAAGGACAGGCTTCATCAAAAAACCTTTCACCCCCATATTCCCGGCCTGCTCCTTGCTTATCCTTTCGCTAAAGCCTGTGCAGATGATGATCGGCATATCCGGCTTTATCGATGAAATTTCCATTGCAAGCTGATCACCGGTCATTTCCGGCATGGTCATATCGGTGATGATAAGATCGAACCCATCGGGATCGTCCCGAAATGTGTCCAAGGCCTTTTGGCTGGTGGCATGGAAGGTGACGTCGTAACCCAAACGGGTCAGTATCTGGGCCTCGAGCCTGGCGATGGATTCTTCATCGTCAACCAGAAGAATTCGTTCTTTCCCTCCTTGGCGACCTTCGGTTTCCGTCAATGATTCGGTTCTGTCAATTTTTTCCATCAACGGCAGATAAATATCGAATGTCGTGCCTTTCCCTGTTTCACTGTACACTTTTATTTTTCCCTTATGCTCCTTGACAATGCCGTAGACAACCGCCAATCCGAGACCGGTACCTTTTCCTTGTTCTTTGGTCGTAAAATACGGGTCGAAAATCTTGCCGACAAGCTCCTCGGACATTCCATGCCCGGTATCCGAAATAGACAGAACCGCGTAAAGGCCTGGACGGAGATTGGTATCCAACGGTTTTGGGGTTCCCAATACCGCCTGCCTCAATCGAACAGATATTTTGCCCCCTTTGTTTCCTATGGCGTGAAAAGCATTGGTAATGATATTCATGCCGATTTGATGAATCTGGGACGGATCTGCCATGACCATTCCACAGTCTTGTTGAATGTCCTGGCATATTTCGATATTAGAGGGTATGGTGGCCCTGGACAGTTTTATCACTTCTTTGAGAACGCTTTGAATCCGTGTAGGTATCATCTTGTGTTCCGATTGCCTGCTGAACGTGAGAATCTGCTTTACAAGATCACTACCTCTTTTTCCTGCCTTGAAAATTTCTTGAACATTTTCCCATTCGGGACTTCCCATTGGCAAATCTTCGAGAAGAAGTTCGGACATCCCCGTTATAGGGAATAAAATGTTATTGAAATCATGCGCAATTCCGCCGGCAAGATTTCCTATGGATTCCATTTTTTGAACCTGGTTCAATTGCGCCCGCAGTTTCTCCCGCGACTCTTCCGCCAGTTTGCGGGAGGTTATATCGATGTGGGTGCCGAACATCCATTGAGGCTTGCCGTCGTCGGTCCGGGAAATCACCTTGCCCCGATCCAGAATCCATACCCAATGGCCGTTTTTATGCCTCATGCGGCATTCGCAATCGTAGTAGTCCGTTTCATTGTTGAAATGTTTCTGGAGCATCTCGTTGCTGGATTCAAGATCGTCGGGGTGGGTGTTGCTTATCCAGGTGTCGATCGATATCGGGGCCAGCTCTTTCAAGCTGTAGCCAATGATTTCCGCCCAGCGCTCGTTGAAAACGGTTTCTCCGGTTTGGACATTCCATTCCCAGGTCCCGGCCTGGGTACCTTCGAGCACTCCCTCCAGCCGCGCCTTCTCTTCCGCCAATCGTTTCGATTCGACGTGCAGCAATTCGGTTTCCCTGCTCTTGCAAAGAATTTTTGCGGAAAGGATCGTCGATAAAGTGAATACGATGGCAATCATCAATGCGGTGAAGGCTTCATTTCTCCACGATCTCAGATATTCATTTGTCGCATTTGCAGCAATGACAAAGAAAGGATATCCGTCCGTCTTGTGCAGCGATATCATCTGTTCGGTGTTGCTGCACGGTACAATTGCCTTGTATGTCGCGGCAACAGCGTCCCTTGCTATCAATTCGGAGGTTTTCTCCGATAATATTCGAGAGCCGATCTGACAGCCTGGTTCTTTGCTTTTGGGCCAGAAGGCGATCAGGTCGAACTCATTGTCCCTTAGTTCTATATGGCCTTGGCTTTCGGTTTTGAGTTCTGAAAACAGGTTGTCGAAATAACTGATATCAAACATGCCGACGGCAGTGCCCGCAAACGATCCGTCAGGATAGTCGATTCGTTTCGCAAGCACGAACAACCATCTTCCGGATACCCGTCCGTGTACCAGTTTCGAAAGCACCGTTTTCTTTTCCGGATTTTCGCTGAGATACCTGAAATAAGCACGGTCTTTGATGTTGACCGATTTGCCGGCAACCATCTGTGTTCCGTACAGCACATCTCCTTTTTCATCAGCTACGCTCAGATCGAACAGTTCGGGCAGATTCTCAAGCAGACGCTCTAGATAATGTTCCAGTTCCGCCTTATCGACCTTTCGTCCGGCCAGTTGTCTTTCTGTTTCGTTCATCAGCGCAAACAGCCCGGTATCGATTCTGTCAAAAATACCGCGAATATTTGTCGCAATGACTTTGGCCATGTTCTGGGTGGTGCTTTCGGCCATATGATGGTAATATCGGTTGTCTTTATAAAGCCAGAACCCGATCATCGCATATATGAGGACATTGATAATGATGACGGTCGCGGTCAGCCTGAGGACAAAGCTGCTTTCCGCCCATGTGCCGGTACCGAGGATGCGAATCAGCTTCGCGGGATGTTTTCTGGATGTGTTCATTTCGTTATTGTCATAATCGATTGGATTTTTCGCTTACCGTCAGCGTTTGACCCTTTTTAGAAAAAAATCGACATAGGAAATATATTCGATACCTGCCTCGGACACAAGCGCTTTTTCAGATAACCAAAATTCCGACGGGCTTGGTTGGAAACCAATCAAAATCCCAACACAATAATTTCGTCGCAAAACAAGCCTGACACCATCTTTCATTCGAATAGGCCACGAAAAAACACGAAAGACACGAAAAAACCCGTAAATCGTTTTGTGTTCTTCCGTGAAATTACACGGTCGAATTCCTGATCGCTGATAGCTTGGCGCCGCCCGCTCCGAACGGCTTGAACAAGGCACCAAACAACATGAAACGTCACGAAGAGGCCCGCAAATCCGCGATGAACCAAAAATTTATCGAAGCAACTATCAGGGGGGAGACTTATGTCGCCCACCTTTTTTATCGACGTCTGCGCCATGTTCGATCAATAGTCCTACCAGTTTCGTATGTTTCTTATTGCATTTCGATGAAGCGATCTGCAAGGGAGTGAAATTGCAAACGGATTCCTTGTTAGCCAAGGCTGGGTTCTCCGTGAGCATGTTTGCAATCATATCGATTCGCCCCTTTTCTATGGCATCTTGAAATCTGTTTGTTTTGTTCGGGATTAATCTTAAACCGATTGCATAAGCGAAGAATAGTACTATAGAAAAAAATCCCAATAGTAATTTCTTCAAACCTAAACTCATTTTCAAGCCTCACTGAATATGCCCGGGATCTTTCCTCCGGTCGTCCTCGGCGAACTTGAAGAGCCCTTCGTTGAACAGCTTCAGGCACACATCGACCACTTGGGGGTCGTAGAGTTTGCCCCGGTTGGCGGAGATTTCCGCAAGGGCGGCATCGATGCCCAGGGCGGGGCGGTAGGGGCGGTAGGAGCTTTGGGCTTCGGTGACGTCGGCCACGGCCAGGATGCGGGATTCGAAGAGGATTTCATCGCCCTTGAGCCCCCTGGGATAGCCGGAGCCGTCGATGCGTTCGTGGTGCTGGCGCACGATTTCGGCCACGGGCTGGGGGAAGGGGATGGTTTTGAGCAATTCGTAGCCCACTTCCGGGTGGACTTTCAATAGCTCCTTTTCCGGTTCGAGGAGCTTTCCCGGGCGGTTGAGCACGGAGGAAGCCACCCGGATTTTGCCGATGTCGTGGAGGATTCCGGCCAGTTCCACGGCCCGGACCTTCTCCGGCGACAGTCCCAGTTCCTTTGCGATGGCCACGGCCAGGTCGGCCACGCGCCGCTGGTGGCCCGAGGTGTAGGGGTCGCGGATTTCGGCCATCAGGACGATGGTGGAGATGGCGGCTTGCAGCATCTTTTCCAGTTCGACCGTCTTTTCCCTGACCATCTCCTCCAGGTTGATATTGCGGTCGGCCAGGGCTTCGCGCATGGATTTGATGGAAAGATGTGTGCGCACCCTTTCGCGCACCTCTTCTCCGATGAACGGCTTGGTGATGTAGTCCACCGCGCCGAGTTCGAACCCCTTGATCTTTCTGGAGGCGTCGTCCACCGCCGTTATGAAGATGACGGGGATGTCCCGGGTGGCCGGGTCGGACTTCAGGCGGCTGCATACTTCGAAACCGTTCATCTCGGGCATCATGATGTCCAGCAGTATGATGTCCGGCTTTCTTCTGGAAACGAACTCCAGTGCTTTGACGCCGTTTTTCGCCACCCCCAGGCGATACCGGGCGGAGAGCGTGCTGATCAGAAGGTCGATGTTTGTGGCGTTGTCGTCGACGATCAGTACGAGATCCTGTTCTTTTTCCATGCCGATCACTTTTCCCCTTCCTTTTCGCTGGTGTCCTCCTTGCTGGTGTCCTCTTCCATTCTTGACAGAAATTCCCGGGCCTCGTCGTAGTCGTATTTTTCGATCAGGTTCTGGAGGCGTCGGTAGCTGTCGGGCGTGACAATTCCTTTCAGCCGGGGCAGCCGAGCCGCGATTTCGACCGGGTCGGCGCTTTGCAAGGCGTTTTTCAAAGCCCCTATGGCCTCGTCCGCCGGGACGACGTCTGCCGCTTCGCTTTCGTTTTCGGATTCGCAGGACGGGCAGGGCGGGCCGTCGGGAAGGCCGCAACCGGCCTCGATCTCCTCGATGGATTTCAGCACGACCTCCATGGCCGAATCGATCCGCTCTACAAGTGTTTGCGACAATTGCCCGGCGGACTGTTCCTTGGCGGCGGTCTCCAGCTTGGCGGCGGCCTTTTGCAGCTCCTCGGCGCCGATATTGCCCGCGCTTCCCTTCAACGAGTGGGCCAGCTCGGCGACCTGTTCGGTATTGCCGCTTTCAAAAGCATGGTGGAGACTATCCAACGTATCCCGGTTGTTTTTGCAAAACCTGGAAAGAATCTTCCTGTACACGGCCGGGTCCAATCCCATGTTTTCCAGGGCGAGG
Organism: Desulfobacterales bacterium; assembly: GCA_963674505.2. GTDB lineage: Bacteria > Desulfobacterota > Desulfobacteria > Desulfobacterales > SKZT01. The sequence continues at coordinate 212,004 of CAXXIG010000001.1, read as the reverse complement.
GCGATTTCGATGCCGGGCACCCGCGCGGGCAGGGCCGTTCGTACCTTGGGTTTTTCCGCCGTATCCGGTTCGGTTTCGCCCGGCGGCGGTCCCGGGTCCAGGGCGGGCCGGCGGTTTTTGAGCAGTCTCCACAGCAGCCGGAAAAGACGGGCCTGGTCCACCGGCTTGGCCACGTAGCCGTCCATGCCCGCCGACATGCATTTTTCCTCGTCGCCCCTCATGGCGTGGGCTGTCATGGCCACGATGGGAAGGTTGGCCAAGGCGGGGTCCTCGCGGATCTTGCGGGTCGCCTGGAAGCCGTTCATCTCGGGCATCTGGATGTCCATCAGGACCGCGTCGAACTGCTCCTTCGCCACCCGCTCCACCGCTTCCTTGCCGTTGACCGCCGTTTCCGCCCGGATGCCGGCGCTTTGCAGGATGGCCACCGCGATGTCGCGGTTGGTGGGGTTGTCCTCCACCACCAGGATTCCGAACCCCCGCAGGAGCCGCTTGAAAACCATGGCGTCGGTGGTGATCCGGCCCGACACGCGGCGCCTCTTGTGGCTCTCCTTGCCGAAAGCGTCCATGATGGCGTCGAACAGGGTGGACTGGTAGATGGGCTTGATCAGAAATCCCCGCACGCCGATCTTTTCGGCCTTGGCTTTTTCCACGTCGCTGCCGAACGCGGTCATCATGATGATCGGGGGGGCTGCTTCGCCTTTCTCGTTGATTTTTTCCGAGACTTCGAGGCCGTCCATTTCGGGCATGAGCCAGTCCACGATGACCAGATTGAAGGGGGCGTTTTTCTGCTGGCGCTCCTCGAACAGGCAAAGGCCTTCGACCCCCGACGGCGCCGTCTCCACGGTGAATCCGAAGGACGTAAGATAGCTGGATACGATCTCGCGGCTCTCCTCGCAGTCGTCCACCACGAGCACGTGGAGAAACTGCAGTTCCGTAGGTGGTTTCAATTCGCGCGGGGGCTCCTTTTCCTGGAGTTTGAACCACGCGGTGAAGCGGAACTCGCTTCCCTTGCCCGGCTCGCTTTCGACCCCGATCTCGCCGTCCATCATCTCCACGAGCCGCTTGCAGATGCTCAACCCCAGCCCGGTGCCCTCGTAGCGTCTCGTGTCGGAGGCGTCGGCCTGGCTGAAGGGCTGGAACAGAAGCCTGCGATACTCCGGCGATATGCCCACCCCCGTGTCCTTGACCCGCAGGGCGAGCTTTACGCGGTCCTCCATGGTTTCGGCGCAGCGCGCGCCGATCAGGATGTGGCCGCCTTTGTCCGTGAACTTGACTGCGTTTCCCACCAGGTTGGTGAAGATCTGCTGGAGCCGCAGAGGGTCTCCCACCAGCGAGCGGGGGACGTCCGGGGAAAGGTCCACCAGAAGCTCGATTCGCTTGGCAGCGGCGCTGTTGAAGAAAAGGTCCACCACCCGGTCGATGATTTCGTCGAGCATGAATCCGCGGCTTTCGATGCTCAGCTTGCCCGCTTCGATCTTGGACAGGTCCAGGATGTCGTTGATCAGGCCCAGCAGCGAATGCGCGCTCGAAAGGATGATCTTGAGAAAATGCTCCACCTTGGGAGACAGCGTTTCGTTCATGGCCAGTTCCGCCGCCGCGATCACGCCGTTCATGGGCGTGCGAATCTCGTGGCTCATGTTGGCCAGAAACTCGCTCTTGGCCCTGGCGGCGTCTTCGGCGACTTGCTTGGCCTCCTTGAGGGCGTCGTCTGTCTTTCGCCTCTCCTCCACCTCGGCGGCGAGCTGTATCCGGGACTCCTCCAAATGGTCGTTCATTCTCAGGACCACGAACGTGAATACCATGAACCCGAAAAAGGCGACCCCTGCGAACACGATCCAGTACCCGTAGTTCTTGATGACCTCTGCCGGGGTGACCTTTCCCAAGTTCCGGTACGGACCCAGCTTTAGGTATCGCAGACATTCGTGCACCGGCTGGTAGTTTTGCGGTATGGTCCACCCGGCGCACTGCCCGGTCGCCGCCGCCATGGATTCGGAAGACATCGCCAGCAACGCCACCGTCACTTTCTCCGCCAGTTCCTCGGAGGTGCCGCGAAGCCTGGCCATGGGCCACTCAGGATAGAGTCTGGTGGAATGCAGATATGGAAAATCGACGGCCTCGTCGATGTTCCTGCCCGGCAGGACGAAAAAATCTTCGAGCTTGACGTCCCCCTCCGCAGCCATCTCCTCCAGAATTTCGGTCCTGACGCAGCCTACATCCACGTCGCCTTTCTTCACGGCGTGAACGACCTTGTCATGGTCCCCTGCGAACGACAGTCTGGAAAAATCCTTATAGGGGTCGATCCCGCTTTCCAACAGCTCTCTCCAAACGGCGATCCAGCCCCCGAACGAATTTACGTTGGCGGCCATGAAGCTCTTTTCCTTCAGGTCTTCGAACCTCCCGATGTCCTTGCGGTCCCTCCGGCAGAAAAGAACCCCGCCATATACGGTCTGCGCGATTCCGGCGCAGCCGTTTTTCATCGTGGCGATCCGGTTGGCCCCGTATCCGTGCTCGATGCCCACGTAATAGGCCGGGTTGGCCAGTATGAAATCCACCTCCCCGTTTTCCGCCGCCGCCATGATTCGTTCGTAGCCCAGAGGCACGATTTCGAACAGATAACCGTCGATTTTGCCCGTAAGATGCTGCGCGGTCGGCCCCCACTGGGCCATGCACTGTTCGACCCCCCTCTTGGCAAGGACCCCGATTTTCACGACTTCGAGCACCTCGGCCGCAGGCGGGCGGTTCGACGGGCTGAACACAAAAATGGAAAAAAATGAAAAAAACGCGAAAAACGCAAAACGGACACTTTGGAAAGGTCCGGGGCGGTAAGATGAACCATTCGGTCGGTTGACATGCATGTTCAGGACACCTTCGCTTAAATTTTTTGCAAATGCGAAACCTTGTTTGGAAAAAGCGGGAACGCGTGTTCGTTTCGTCCAATTTCTAACATAGCCCGTTTCTTTCCGGGAATTTTTAGACTCAAAATAAAGTCGCTTGGGCGAATTACAAGGACAGATGCCGCGCGTTCCGCAAGTTTGGTAAAGCAAGAATTGTGCCATTGACACGCTCCGGCTTTGGGGACGAAAACGAAACAAAGGAAACCATATTCCATTTGGAAAAACTCCTGCCTTGCGGGAGCATTCCCTTTTTTTTGCAAGCCCGGCGGAGGGCCCCCATGCAAGGGTTGTTGTTTCTGTCGTCCCTGACGGGACTTGGGACGCTCCGGCGGACCAACCCCGGCAATGAATTGCCGGGCTATTGTCTGTCGTCCCTGACGGGACTCTACGGTTTAGAAACAAGGTAGGCAGACCATCCTGGTCTGGCTTCCTTCGAGATGCCAGCGGCATCCAAAATCGGGAATGCGGGAAAAATCTTGACAATCGCGATGGCGGCGATTTAATTAAATCGAATGTTCCAGCGAACACCTGTTCCGGGGTTCGACGTCTTAATTCAACAAAGGAGGGAGAAACATGGCGAAACGATTGTCCATTGGTTTGCTGATTGCCTTTTGCTTTTCTTTCGGGTGGGCGGGCGTCCTCGGCGCGGCCGGCACGGACACGCTGGTGGTCGGGGTGTCTTCGGACATCCACACGCTGGACCCCGGCGTCTCCAGCGACAACTACGACTGGCGGCAGATCTATCCCTGCTACGACCGTCTGGTGAAGTACAAGGTGGTCGACGGCAGGGGATCGACCGAGGTGGAGCCCCAGGCGGCCGAGTCCTGGACTGTTTCGGACGACGGCACGGTGTGGACGTTCAAGATCCGCAAGGGGATCGTTTTCGACGACGGGACTGCCCTGGACGCGGAGGCGGTCCGGTTCGCGTTCGACCGCACCCTTAAAGTCGGCAAGGGGCCTGCCGACAACATCGGGGCCATCGCGTCCATGAGCGTCAAGGACCCGTACACCTTTGAAATAACGTTGAAAAACGCATACGGACCCTTCTTGCAGACCCTTGCCACCGACGGCGCCTCCATTGTCAACCCCGGCGTGATGAAGCATGAAAAGGACGGCGACCTGGCGCAGGCGTGGCTCGCGGAGAACACCGACGGCAGCGGGCCTTTCAAGCTCGCGGAGTGGACCCGGGGACAGCGGGCCGTACTCGTGGCCAAGCAGGATTACTGGGGGGGCGCTCCCAAGCTGAAAAAGGCGGTGGTCCGGTTCATGTCCGAGTCGGCGGACCGTCGCATGGCCCTGGAGCGAGGCGACATCGACATTGCCGAGAACGTTTTGATCGACCAGATTCCCGCCCTGGTGGGAAATCCCGACGTTGTGGTGAAGCGCTATCCCTCGCAGCTCGTCGAATACGTGTATCTCAACAACCGGAAACCCCCTTTGGACAACCCCAAGGTGAGAAACGCCCTTTGCTACGCCGTGGACTACAAGGGGATCATCGACTATGTCCTGCAGGGAAACGGCGTGCAGATGCGCGGTCCGGTCCCCCAGGGCATGTGGGGGCACAAGGAGGATTTGTTCCAGCATTCCAGGGACATCGAAAAGGCCAAGGCCCTGCTCGATGAGGCCGGAGCGGGCAACGGCCTGGAACTGACCCTGATCTATTCCGAAAGGCGCGCCTCCTGGGAGCAGATCGCCACCATTCTCCAGAGCAACTTCGCCGAAATCGGCGTGAAGCTGAAGCTGGAGCTGATGGCCAACCCCACCCTGCGCGACCGGGTGGACAAGGGCGATTTCGAGCTTTGCTTGGGCGCCTGGAGCCCCGACTTCGCCGACCCGTTCATGTTCATGAACTTCTGGTTCGACTCCAAGAACGGAGGACTTCCCGGCAATAGGAGCTTCTACAAGAACGACGAAGTGGACATCCTGGTGCGAAAGGCCGCCTCCATTGCCGACCAGTCGGAAAGAACGAAGCTGTACTATCAGGCCCAGGAGATCGTCATGAAGGAAGCCCCCTACATCTTTCTGTACCAGGTCCAGACCATCGTTCCCATGAGAAAGAATGTGATGGGCTACGTCTACAACCCCATGCTGGAATCCATGTACAACTTCGAGAGCATCTGGAAGAAGTGAGGGGCGAGGGCCAAGGGCCAAGGGGCGAGGGCCAACGGCTAACAGCCAACAGCCAACAGCCAACGGCCAACATCTAACCGCCAACAAATGCGAACACTGCAATACATAATCAAGCGCCTGATTTACATGGTCCCCGTTCTGATCGGAGTGACGATCCTGGTGTTTGTCATTTCGCATGCGATTCCCGGCGATCCTGCCAAGATGATCGCCGGGCCCAAGGCCAGCAGGCAGGCGGTGGAGAACATCCGAAAAAGCCACGGTCTCGACCGCCCTCTTCCCGTGCAGTACCTGCGGTTCGTTTCGGGCCTGGTCCGGGGAGATCTGGGGATATCCATCCGGAATCACCGGCCCGTCACCCGCGACCTCAAGGATTTTTTTCCCGCGACTCTGGAGCTGACCCTGGCAAGCCTCGCCATATGTCTGGGGGCGGGAATCCCCCTGGGAATCGTCTCCGCAGTGCGGCGAAACCGGCTGGCCGACCATGTCACGCGGGTCTTTTCCGTGTTCGGAGTATCCATGCCGGTGTTCTGGCTGGGGCTGATGCTGCTGTTTCTGTTCTACCGGAACCTGGGATGGCTTCCGGGGTCCGGGCGGCTGGACATCGATTTCAGCCCGCCTGCGCAGGCCACCGGGCTGTACCTGATCGACTCTCTTCTGGAAGGGCGTCCGGACAAGTTTTTGAATGCCGCCTCCCACATCGTGCTGCCCGCGTTCTGCCTGTCCTATGTCTATCTTGCCATCGTGACGAGAATCGTCCGTTCCTCCATGATCGAAGTCATGGGGCAGGACTACATCACGACGGCCAGGGCGAACGGGATCTCGGAAACTGTGGTGGTGCTGAAGCACGCGTTCAAGAACTCTCTGATTCCCACGGTGACCATCACGGGGCTGTCCTTCGGGGAACTGATGGGCGGGGCGATTTTGACCGAAACCATCTTCGGCTGGCCGGGCATGGGCAAGTACGTGGTGGACTCGGTCAACTACCTGGATTTTCCGGCCATCATGGGGTTCACCCTGGTGGTGGCGCTGGTGTACGTGACCGTCAACCTGTTGGTGGACGTTCTCTACGCATTCCTGAACCCGAAAATCAAGTATTGACGAAACCGCGATGAAACTGTCCCTTGACGACCGTCCCCGCTGGCGGGAAATGAAACTGACCGGCCGTTTGCTGATGAAAAATCCCACGGCGGCGTCAGGGCTGGCGGTTCTGGCGGTCATGGGGATCATGGCGATTTCGGCCGGATGGCTTGCTCCCTACGACCCGATCAAGCTGAGTCTGGGCGAGCGACTCCAGCCGCCCGGGGTTTCCCACTGGTTCGGCACCGACGAGATGGGGCGGGATATTTTGAGCCGGGTCATATACGGAGCGCGCATATCCCTTCGAATCGGGTTCGTCGTGGTGTTCATCTCCGGCGGGCTGGGTTCGGTCATTGGAGCGGTGGCGGGATATTACGGCGGGCGGACGGACAACGTCATCATGCGGCTGATGGACATCGTTTTGTCCTTTCCCTCCTTGGTTCTGGCCATGGCCCTGGCTGCGGCCATGGGCCCAAGCCTGAACAACGCCATGATGGCGGTGGCGTTCGTCATGGTGCCGAAATTCGCGCGCCTGGTGCGCGGCGAGGCGCTGGCGGTCAAGGAAGCGCAATTCGTGGCGGCAGCTAAGGTGTCCGGCGCGAAAAACAGCTGGATCATCGCCCACCACATTCTCCCCAATTGCCTCAACTCGGTGATCGTTTTGGGAACGCTGACGTTGGGCGACGCTATTTTGATCGCGGCCTCGCTTTCGTTCATCGGGCTGGGCGCGCAGCCGCCCTTGCCGGAATGGGGGGCCATGATCAGCGTAGGCAGGAAATTTCTGATGGACCAGTGGTGGTACGCCACCTTTCCGGGGCTCTTCATCCTGGCCACGGTGATCGGGTTCAACATCCTGGGAGACGCCCTGCGCGACATCCTCGATCCCAGGATTCGACGGTAGCCGCCATGGACGACTTGCTTCGCGTCGAAGATCTCACTGTGGAATTCGAAAACTACCAGGGGGTTTCGCAAGTCCTGGACAACGTCGGTTTTTCCGTTCGGCGCGGCGAGATCTTCGGACTGGTGGGCGAGAGCGGGTGCGGCAAGTCCGTGACCGCACGCGCCATTCTGAGGCTCATTGCCGAGCCGCCGGGACGAATCGCGGGAGGAAGGATTTTTTTTCGGGACGAGGACCTTTTGAAAATGTCGAACAAAAGCATGCGCCGTATCCGGGGAAACGATATTTCCATGATATTCCAGGAGCCCATGAGCAGCCTGAATCCGGTGTTCACTGTGGGAAACCAGATGCGGGAGGTGGTGCGGGTCCATCGGGGATTGAAAAGGCGCGAGGCCGACAGGGTGTGCGCCGACATGCTTCGAAAGGTCCGGATGCCCGACCCGTATGAAACGTTGAAAAAATATCCCCACGAACTGTCCGGCGGCATGCGGCAGCGGGTCATGATCGCCGTGGAGCTGGCGTGCGACCCGGCGCTTCTGATCGCCGACGAGCCCACCACCGCTCTGGACGTGACCGTGCAGGGCCAGGTCCTCGCCATTCTGACGGGCCTGAGCCGGGAACGGGACATTTCGGTCCTGATGATCACCCACGACATGGGCGTGGTTGCACAGGTATGCGACCGGGTGGCCGTCATGTACGCCGGGCGAATCGTCGAATTGGCGGACGTGTTCGAACTGTTTGCGAACCCTCTTCACCCGTACACCAAGGGCCTGATCGCTTCCATTCCCGATCTGGACGGCGACAAGGGCGGTTCGGCGGACGGCGAAGGCTGTCCGGCCCTGTATTCCATCCCCGGTACAGTCCCGAACCCGAACGATCCGCCTCCCGGATGCCGGTTTCATCCCCGCTGCGAATTTTGCCTTAAAAGGTGCGCGAAGGAGCCGCCCGAGCTGAAAGAGGCCGCACCGGACCACTGGGCGGCCTGTTTTCTGGCCGAAGGAGTCGAAACATGACCCCGGTGATCGAAACCCGCGATCTGGTCAAGCGATTTCGCGTTTCCGACGGCTTTTTCGGAAGACGCCCGCAGCTGCTGACGGCCGTGGATCGCTTGTCCATAAAGGTGAAGAAAGGAGAGACCCTCGGGCTGGTGGGGGAGTCCGGAAGCGGAAAATCCACGGCGGGAAACTGCATCCTGCGGCTGCTGGAGGCCGACGGCGGCCAGGTCCTTTTCAAAGGCGAGGACATTCTGAGCATGCGTGAAAGCCGTTTCAGGTCTTTGCGGGGAAATCTCCAGATGGTGTTCCAGGATCCGCAGTCTTCCCTCGATCCCCGGATGACCGTCCGAAAGATCGTGGGGTATCCGTTGCAGTTGCGGAGGGGCGTGAAAGGCAAGGCCCTGGAGGAAAAGGTGGCCGCCGTGCTGAAGGAAGTGGGGCTCGGCCCGGAACATATTCAACGCTACCCCCACGAGTTTTCCGGCGGACAGCGCCAGCGCATCGGCATCGCCCGCGCCCTGATCACCGATCCGGAGTTCGTGGTGCTCGACGAACCCACGTCGGCCCTGGACGTTTCCGTCCAGGCCCAGATTCTGAACCTGATCGCCGAACTCCAGAGAAAAAGGGGCTGCGCCTGCCTGTTCATCTCCCACGACCTCGCGGTGGTGAAGCATATCAGCGCCCGCATAGCGATCATGTACCTCGGCGCGGTAGTGGAGACCGCTCCCAAGGACCGGTTCTTCGACAACCCGCGCCACCCGTACACAAGGGCACTGATCGACTCCGTGCCGCTCGCGGACCCGTTTCGGCGAAAAGACCTGGCGGTACTCGGCGGCGACGCCCCGAGCCCCATGAGAATCCCTGCGGGTTGCCGTTTTCATACCCGCTGCCCGGAGGCCATGGAAATCTGCTGCTTAAAACCACCGCCCCGAGTGGAGATCGCACCGGAGCATTGGGTGGATTGCCATTTGTACGGAAAAGGAGGGCTTGGTTTTAACTTCGGACAATTTAAAGACAATTGTTCCAATAGTCGTCATTCCGGGCGGAGCGGCATTCAACCCGGATGTCGATAAAAACCAAAAGAGGCCTGGTTTCCCTCGGCGTCGCCAAGTTGGATAATGTAGCGTAGACCCGGAATCCAGGTGGCCGAAGTTAGAACCATGCCCGAAATGGGTAGGGCGGGGCCGGTGTTCGGGTGGGGTGGGGGAGATGATGGTCGGCAGTGTTTCAACACCGAAATTGCCACCGCCTTTTGTTCCGGAAAGGCATGGGAGATTACGGTAGCGCCGCCTTCCACGGCGGCGCGGGGCCACTCGGTGTTGCACAGCCGCTTGACCCCTTGCGCCGCCGTGGAAGGCGGCGCTACCGATGCTAAAACTCGCACGACGACAGGATGTCGTGGCTATAAATCGCACAGGAACTGTTCTTCGCTTCCATTGGGCTTTGCGTTATTGGGCGTGTTCCAAGCCGTGGAAGGCCAAGAGCGAATGATCAAATGACGATAATTCAAACGGCTGGTAAAGGAAAAGCAAAAATGAAAATATTTATTTCGGCGGATATCGAGGGCGTAGGTTCGGTGGTGCGCAGCGAACACTCCAGCGTCGGCTCCAGGGAATACGACAGAGCGCGGCATTTCATGACCGAAGAGGTCAACGCGGCGATACGCGCCTCGTTCGATTCGGGAGCATCGGAGGTCATGGTGGCCGACTCCCACAATGTCGGCCTCAATCTCATTCCCGAGCAACTGGACGAACGCGCGCTCCTGGCGATGGGATCGCCGCGTCCCTTGGCCATGATGGAGGGCGTGGAACGGGGCATGGACGCGGTTTGTTTCATTGGCTACCACGGCATGGCCGGCACGCCAGACGCCTGTATCGCCCACATTTTCACCGGACGGGTCGCCGAGTTGAAGTTCAACGGGCTCAAGGTCGGAGAAATCGGCCTCAACGCGCTGTTGGCGGGATACTTCAAAGTCCCGGTCGTGATGATATCCGGCGACCAGACCGCCTGCCGGGAAGCGAGCGAACTGATCCCGGGGATTGAAACGGCGCAAGTCAAGGAATCCATCGGCGCGTACGCCGGAATTTGTCCCCATCCGAATCGATGCCGGGAAAAGATCTACAATGCCGTCGAAAAGGCGCTGGCGCGCTTGACCGACTTTTCCCCTCTGAAAATCGCAGACGAAAAAGTGGTCATGGAGATGCGCATGACCACGGCATCCGGCATCGACCGGGCCTTGCGACTTCCGGGAACTTGCCGGAAAGGCGGCGACACCCTGGTGTACGAAGCCCGCGACTATTTGGAGGCGTTCAAGGCTTTCGTCGCGGTCGCGGACCTGCTGGACCTGGTGCCGTTCATATGAGCTTTTCAGAAAGGGGCGGGACAATTGGAAGGCGAAATACAAGGAGGCGAAATACAGGGCCAAGCTTTTGGCCGACAAGGTCGGATACTGGAAGAACAAGGCAGCCGAGCTGGAACGGCGATTAGAGAAACTCGAGAGGGAACTTTCCGAATCCGAAAAAAAACTCGAAAAGTTCCGTGGAAACAGCCGATGAGCGCACATCTATTCCGCTGCGGCGCGCAACTCGTAGAGCGACCGAAACCATTCTCGAACGCAGAGCGTTTTCAAGCGCCTGCCCCCCCCGTATAGCCGACCGGAAAAACTGCCCTGTTCGGCAACTGCAACCTGGAACGAACCAAAAACCGCCTTACCTTTCCGGGCATATTCAGGACTGAAATTGGCAGTCGGAAATTATGAAAAGGTGAATATGATGGATGTTCAATACAATTCGACACTCGCAACCTTGGAAAAACTGCGCGCCGAATCCATCGCCGCCGGGGGCGATAAGCGGCTGGAAGCGCAGCATCGCAAGGGAAAGCTGTCCGCCAGGGAGAGAATCGACCTTCTGCTGGACGACGGCACATTCGAGGAGTTCGACATGCTGAAGACCGGCCGAGGGGGCGCTCTGGGAGACAAGCGCGCATACCCCGGCGACGGCGTGATCACCGGCCATGGAAACATCGACGGCCGGGCAGTGTTCGTATTCAGCCGGGCTTTCACGGTCGTGGGCGGTTCCCTGGGAGAGGCCCACTCCCAGAAAATATGCAAGGCCATGGACCTGGCGGTGAAGGTCGGCGCCACGATCATCGGATTGAACGATTCGGGCGGCGCTCGAATTCAGGAGGGCGTGGACTCTCTGGCCGCCTACGGGGAGATTTTCCATCGCAACGTTAGGGCCAGCGGCGTGGCATCGCCGGTAGACGGGATTGTCGCCGACGTTCTCGTCGAAGCCGGACAGGCGGTGGAAAGCGGCGATGTTCTGGTGCGGTTCCTTGTTCAAAAATAAAAAAGTTCGGTATATTTCTGCCGTACAGATCGGAAAATTTTGCGATGCCGAGCCGGGATGTGTTTACAGCGTTCTTAAAATGAGTATTTCCAAATGACAGGCCAACAGATGAACAATGTCCAGGGAGACGACGGCTTTCCGTCGGCCAACCCGATCCCTTTCCGCCATGTTATGGCAACTCTCAGCGAAGGGGTGGCGGTGCTCCACGCGGGGCGCGTAATTTACGCCAATGCGGCTTTGTGCGAAATGTCGGGAAAAAACCGGGGAGAAATCATAGGCTGCCACTTTTTGAGTCTGGCGGTCGATGCCGACCAAGACTTGGTGGAAGACTGTCTGAAACTGTCGAAGATGTCGGCGAACGGCATCGATTTTCGGTTGCAGCGCGCGACCAGCGCCACCCGCCAGGTCCGTTTGAAGGCATCCTCGCTTCAGCTTAAGGGCATCTACGACAACGCTCCGGGCATCTGCTGCTGCCTGACCGACATTACCGGCTTCCAGGACGAGATCGTCGAGCTTCGGCGCGAAAACCGGCGCATGCGCAGCCACCTGGACGACACCGAAAGCGTGCTCATGGATGTCGCGCCATACGACTGCAACGATATTCTGCTTGTGAACAAGTACGTAGAGGCGCTTCTGGGCTGTTCCATGAAAGACATCTTGAACGGCAGGCGCCACCTGTTCGATTTCGTCCACTCCGACCACTTGCAGGCGGCCATGGATTTCTACAACGGCTTTCCCGACACCCATGAAAGCGCCGAAATGGAGTACAAGATCGTCAGCAACGACCACAAAACCAAGTGGGTGCGCGACATGGGCAACACCCTTTTCGTCGAGCACGGCGGGGGCATGCCCCGGCGCATAGACCATACCCTGGTGGACATTACCGAGCAGAAAAACAAGGAACTGGAGCTGCAAGAAGAGCGCCGCAAGCTTTCCAGCATCATCAAAAACAGCACCGAGATGATCTACCGCGTCGATAAAGCTGGAAATTTCCTCGACCTGAATCCGGCCGGCATGAAGCTTCTGGGAATCGTCGGAGACTTTCGCAAATGCAACATTCTGGACTTATACATCGACCAAAGCCAGCGCGAGAAACTGCTGCTTCAACTGGAGCAACGGGCGCAGGCGCAGCATTTGGCAAGATGGAAAGTCGGCGGCGACGTCAAAATCGACGTGGTCATCAACGCCATCGCGGAACGAAGCGCCCAGCCCGACAACTGGACCTACCAGGGCATCGTTCACAACGTCACCCGCACGCTCGAGGTCAAAAAGCTGGAGACCATAAAAAAAATGGCCGGCGGCCTGAGCGACAAGATCAACACGCCGCTTATGACGCTGCAAATGAACATGGAGATGATTCGCGAGATCGTCGAGTCGGATCCCGACGACACCGAGTCAATCCTGGAATTGCTGGATATAATGGAGGAAGCATACCAAAAAATCCTCGACCCCATGGCCTTGGTGCGGGAGAAATACTGGACTGTCGAGGAAGTCTCCGACGGTTGCGGCGGCACGATTTACGAAATCCACGAAAAGCCGAAAAAAGCGGGGGACGATGCCGCGCCGACAGATGCGCGATGAGATGGAGTGGGTTGCAAAGTGTTCGGCTTTTCGAACTTGAATCATGACAAATATTGTCGCCTTATGGATACATGTTGTCAAATGAAATTGTTACCAGTTTGAATCTGAGCATACGAAGAAGGTATCATTTTCACAGTATACTTTGAAAAAGGCGAATTGGATACTGTCAAGCGTTTTCAAGGAGTGTTCCTTTGCATAATTCTGAATAAGTGTTTTAGCTTCATCTGCTGCCAATGACGAAAATTGAGAGTTTCAAATCGGAATTCGGCATCATCCTGAAATTTGCACCGGAGAGCGTCAAGGGTTTCTGCGGTAAGCTCCCTTTCTCTGTATTTCCGGTAAACCGTCGAAAGAAATTCGATACGGCCCAGTTCCGAAATTTGGATATGATTATCCGAATTGTTGTAAATTTCAAGAACATCCGATGTTCCAAGCTCTCTGTGATAGATTTTGACAAGAGAGAATGTATCAAAGTAGTATTTCATATACGTTCTTCTCTCTCTTCGATGACGGTTTCAGACCAAGAACCTTTCGATGAATCGGTCATATATAGAATCTTACCTATTGAAAAAACCCGCGTTTTACTTTCCGGAATCTTCTTTCTTTTTTCAAGAAATCGGATACCAAATATATATGAGGATTGTAAAGGCTTTTTTGAGACGAGAAAATTGGAAGGGGGCCGGCGACAAAGGGCGTGCCCTGCCGGTTTTATCGTTATTTTGTCGGAAACTGGCTCGAAATTCCATAGATGACCTTCCCGAGTCGTTGTTTTCATTGTCTTTTTCTTCGATTCCGGGATTTTGGACGCAGTTGTCCTGTTGCTTGTCGATCGAGCTTTTTTTTATAGTCGGCCTTTGTTTTTGTCGCCGAGCTTCATTCGAACCGGATCAAATTGCGCTGGGTCCCGCCGTGGATTATTTCGAAAGGACTCGTTCCCGATCGCGGCTGAACGCTTTGCACGGCGACAAGATTCCCTTTTTTGCAGAACGGGCACTTCGTTATGTCGCGCCCGGTCCTCTCCATCATGATTTTTCGGACGGTTCTGGGTTCTGCAAATACGGGAGCTTCCGAGACGCCGAGGCTTTTCCGGCATTTTTTCAGGCTCTCCCTTTTGTAGCGGTTGGCGAGAAAGACGTAATAGCGGATGCGCATCAGGCCTTTCGGGAGCGTGTGCAGAAGAAATCTTCGGATGAATTCCACCGCGTCGATCCTCATGGCCTCGACTGTTCCCTTTTCGCGGTTCTTGTACGAGAAGGCGACCTTTCCGTCGGAAAGATCGAGGATCCGACTGTTGGAGATCGAGATCCTGTGCGTGTAGCGGCCGACGTAGTCGATGACGCGGTCGGGGTTGTCGAGAGGGGGTTCCACGTCGACGACCCATGTCTTCGACCACAGGGTGTTTTTCAAAGGTCGGAAACCTTTCAGGGCGCCGTATTTGGCCGTGTTTCCGGGGAATTCGAGTTCGACTTTGTCGTAGGCCTTTTGCAGATGGAACATGAACTTGCCCCTGAAGACCTTCGACAAGGCGCGTTCCGGAAAAAGCCAGTCGTATTCGCAGGAGATCCATTTCTCGCCGTCTGCGGACAACGCCCCGGCCGGAACGATGATATGGACGTGGAAATGGTCCATGAGCGTCTGGTCTCAGGTATGCGGAAAATCCATGAATCCGAGTTTCCAGCCAAGTCCGTTGTCCGGGTTCGCGCCGAATTGCAGAAGCGTTTCCGAGACGGATGTGAACGGGATGTTGATCGCGACTTTCCTGTTGCAAAGAATTACCGGATTCAGCTCGTGGGGAACGGTGAACACGTTGTGGAAATATTTCACGGGCAGAACCTCGCTCTTGCGCTTTTCCAGCCGGCGTTCCTTGGCCATGGACTGGCATTTGGGACAATGGCGATTTCGGCGGGAATTGTAGAGCAGGACCTCCTTTCCGCAATCGAGGCATATTTGGATGCGGCCTCCGAGCCATTCCGTGCGGCATCCGATCATGTCCGAGACGCCTTCGAGCTGGGCGGGCGGCATCTTGTAGACCTACAGTCAATCGCGTATATGCTTGCGGATTTGGATTTGCCTGACAAGCATAGCAGGGGCAGAATGCGGGCCGCCGTACTCTATGTTTTTCAGAGGCGTCAAAATTTAGAGGAAAATAGCTGGTTATAACGGATTTGGGGGTGGGTGGAATGTAGAATGTAGGTTGGGTTGAGCGTCGTCAATTGTTGGGTTTCGCTACGGAATTCTATCAAACAAACAGATACGGCACGCGAAATGGTTGGGAAGCAAGCGAAACCCGACATGAAACCCGCTCAACCCAACCTACGCATTGCCGCTCCCCCAAGTCCGTTATAACCAGGAAAAAAGCAACAGACAAAAAGCCTTTGCAGTATGATATAGTTTCTATCGCCCAAGGAAGATGGTCGAGTAGCCAGGGGATGTTGCCATCCCCCAGCCCTCTAAGAACCGTGCATGCGCCTTTCAACGCACACGGCTCAAGCATTCCTAAGGCGAGCCCTTTAGGGGCTACCCGGTTGTGACGCTTTATGCCATTTGCGCCTGTTAGCCCTCTTCGCGTTTCGCAGGGCGTAACGCTTCCGGAAATATTGTTCGTATTTCGGATCGAACGGATTCGCATCCGCTCGAATTTTAACATGGCGCTTTATCTTGACGTTGTGAGCCCTCTCCATTTCAATTCTTGCCGATTTCGCGTCGCCATCCTTGATCACCGCCGAGAAGGACCGCGGGCGAGATCCTTTCGACCAGTATTTCTCCACCAGCCAGCTCTTTCTCTTGCCCGGATGCTTCCTTCTCATCCATTGCCAAATATACTTGTAGATACGGTTATCCACAAGCCCGAATATCCTGCCGGAAACCACGTGTCGGTGGTAATCGGCCCACCCCCTGATTTTGGGATTCAGCGCCCGGATCAGGATGTCGGCCCTTGAAGCCGCATGCTTTCGGATTGTTTCCCGGATATTGCCTAAAAAGGCTTTCACGTTTTTACGAGCGGGCTTTATCAAAAGCTTTCCGTCGTATTTACGCGGGTTCTGTCCGAGAAAATCGAATCCGTCCTCTATCTTTGTAATCAACGTCTTTTCCGCCGAGAGCGAAAGGCCCCTTTGAGCCAGAAACGCTTCTATCTCGTGCTTGACCGCTTCCAGCATCTCCTTGGAGTTGCCGGTAATGACGAAATCATCCGCGTATCTTATTACGTTGATCTTTGACCGTATGTTTCCCTGAATTCTCTTCGGCGCAGCGCTTTTGGCAGTAGCTTCCAAGCCGTCAAGGACCATATTGGCCAGTGTCGGAGAGATAATGCCACCTTGCGGTGTTCCCATGAATGTCGGATAAAGTTTGCCACCTTCCACATACCCTGATTTCAGCCATTTTCCAAGCGTTCGCTTATCCATGGGGATATTGTCGAGCATCCAGCGGTGACTGATTTCATCAAAGCAGGCCTTTATATCTCCTTCTAAAACCCACTCGGGAGAGTAGCTTTTGGCCAGGGATATGAAACACTGGCCGATGGCGTCCGCACATCCCCGATACGGCCTGAACCCGTAGGAGTTCGGATCGGCGGTGGTTTCCGCCACCGGATCAAGTGCCAGCTTGTGAAGTGCCTGCATGGCTCTGTCAATCATCGTGGGAATGCCCGGCGGGCGCTTCTTGCCGTTTTTCTCGGGTATGTAAATCCGGCGCAGCGGTTTAGGCCGGTAGGTTCTTCGGTGCAGGTCGTTTACGGCCCGCATTTTATGACAGTGAGTGGTCCATATTTCCTTGTCCACTCCCGGTGTGTATTTACCTCGGTTGGAGGTAACGCGCTTGATGGCCAGCAACTTGGCATAAAATGAATGGGTCAGAAGCCATTGAAGAGCATTGACTTTTCCCCATCGATTCACTTTCACAGCCTTTGCGATACGCACCTGCAGTCTTCTGACGTGTTCGCCGACGGTTTTCCAGTCTATGGATTTCCACCAGTTTTGTTCGTCCAAAGGCGCACCAGTTACCAAGGAGGCCACCGTCATTTGCTTTCCCCTGTTTGAAGATTCTGCAGATTATCTCGCAATGGAACGCCCGTCGGAAGTCTGCTCTCTTTCGAGCCGGATAATGTGGGCGCACACGCCGTCAATCCGTATCCCCGTCATTACAGCGAGGCCTTCGCTTTCTCCGACATCCTTTACCCGCAATCCCATGGGCTCGCCTCGCGACTCGCTTTTCCCGAAGGGAGGATTACGGGCTTGCCATGTTCCGCGCAAATACCCGAGCGGGTTAGGTTCCGCCCCTGCGCCGGTGGCATGTCGTCTGCGATGGAGGAGTTAGGAACCCCCATGCCTGGCCACGTACCTTTTGGTCCAAGCCTGTCAGCATCTTAGGCTTGTTCTCTTGACGGCGCTGCAGCGATTCACATTTGTTAACCATACCGCTCGATTCTAGCTCCCTTACCGCATGATGCTTGCAGAGTTGAGTTCCCCTCGCGGTTCCCTCTCCCGGAGAATTTCTCCGCGGGCTTCATTGTCCCGAGAGCTTCACACCCCCAAATTACTTTGAACGCATGTCTCGGTAGAATACCTGTTGCAGAAAACAGGGTTTTGCAATAGGTTAATATCCATATTCAAAACAGCTATTTGCGCGACCTCATGTCGCACCCGAACGACAAGCTCACCGGCATCGGGGGTGGAGCGAATCCGCAGATCCCGGTGTCGGGTGCAGCGACTGGTTGGCGAACAGTTCGACACTTTCGATCGACGCCAAGCCTGCTCTAAATTGCTTGGTCAACGGTTTGGCATTTATGGATGCTTCCGGCTTGGCGCCCGATTAATACGGTTTGAAAACGATTATGGTCTTTTCATTTTATTTTTCGGCCAATAGGCTTAATCGGCAAAATCTTTACTCTCCAGGCAATTTCATCAATGGTTACCAGTGCTCCATCTTTCAATTCTTCCTTACTGGATTGAAGGGCCTCTCGAACTATTTCACCCGAATCTTCCGGCAATAGAAGATTGCCTCGTATTTGAATGACACTTGGTCCGTCTGCATGAGTCAGAGCAAGAATTCTTCCAAAATCCAGATCGTTGGTAAACACAGTACACTCATTTTCCTTGGCCCATTCGATAATATCAGAATCTTTCGCATTGGAGTTGCCGACATCTTTCCAATGAACAACCTCGTGTCGGTCTTTTTCAAGGTATTCTATCCATTCAGGCGATAGGTTCATATCGATTAGAATTTTCACGCGATTTCCCTTTTTAGCGGCGCTTCGATTTCTTCGACTCGCCACATTGCATATGCAAGAGCCTCTTTGATGTCATCTGGTTCGAGATAAGGATAAGCTTTAAGTATCCGTTCATGCGAATGCCCTGCCGAAAGCAAGCCCAAGATTGTTCCAACTGTGACTCTCATTCCCCTGATGCAAGGTTTTCCGCCCATTACATCGGGATCTAAAGTTATGCGGCTGATCATTTCCATTTTTTTACCTCTTATGCCTGCGACATCAATTAAGAAACGGATAACCTGTCAGGCTTGTATTTGCGATTTGAACTTTTCGTATTTCCTCCTCAGATTTTTATCCGAAACCAATCTATAATTCAGATTTCGAACCCTGTGGCTCACGGAAGAATACGTCAAACCGAAAAACCGCCCTACCTGACGATTCGTAAAAAGCCCCGTACTTCGCAGATAATGGATCAGGATGTCGCGTTTTTCAATTTCGGACGCCGATATCCTTTTGGATTTTTTGGCGTTTTCAAGATCGTAATCCAATATGTCCGAACCCCGCTTCAACAACTCGTCGGAGCCGACCGAAACGAACATGCTATTGTGCTGCGGAAGCTCGTCGTTCTTCCCGTCCATTAGAAAACGCGCTTTTATTTTATTCGCAAAGTCCTCCGAGCCGTATATCAGGCCGTGTTTGACGTCCTCCCATATTTTTGCAGTTTCTTCGGAATATCGTTGAACCATCCTGCGATATTTTCTGCGGGGCGATTCGCTTCCGACCTTCTTCAAAATCGATTCCGTGTTCAGCCATGCGGGCGGCTTTTTCCTGTATCCGTAAAAACGATAACTGGACCAGCGATAATCTATCAATCGCCCGACGATGCCTGCTCTCAAAGGATTCCGATGAATGTAGCATGAAAGACGCATTAGATACTCGTCGTTTTCGACTACGATGTTTTTGAACCTGCCCTGAAAAAGATGCCCGAACCTTTTGTTTGACAGATTGAATCTCCTGGTATAGGTGGTTCCGAGCCACTGCATGCTTTTGGAAAGATTTCTTTCCCGTGGCCGGATCAAAAGATGGTAATGGTTGTCCATCAGGACATAGGCGTGCATCTCGATTTGGAAACGGGCATGCATTTCTTCAAGCAGTTCCAGGAACAACCGCCTGTCCTTGTCCCCTATAAAAATGTCCTGACCGTTGTTGCCCCGAGACAACACGTGATAGAAAGCCCCAGGATATTCTATTCTCCATTGCCGTGCCATGTGGGTATCATAAAACGAATCTACGCAAATTGTCAAACCAAATCACAAATCAAGGTTTGACCCCATTCTTCACAAATCAAGGTTTGACCCCATTCTTTCGTCCAAATCAAGGTTTGACCCCATTCTTTCGTCCCTGGACATTTCGGTGGTGGTCCAGATCAAAGCCTCTGCATTTAGGTCGTGCACATTAACAACTCTTGCATGCTCCAGACGTGATTTGTCAGGCCACTTGCCATAAACGGTGTTGTCGGAATTCCGCAGCGCTTTGTCAGTGTCCTGTGCGGACAACAAAAATGATAATAAGCCAGGCTGAGCCTCAACTGGCGCACATGGTTTTCCTCCAGCTTGGAGAATCGCAGAGTTTTTCGGTTGCAACGAGCGTTCATATGCCTGATCGTCCCGTTTCCTCTCTCGACGTATGCCGTATTGATCTTCCGACTCACAGGCGACTTTTCAAGTACTTCGTCCACCTTTTCGGGATCTCCGAATATTATCTTGCGGGTCACTTTGAAAACCCTGTTCTCCTTATACTTCTTTACAACTTGAACGTAGAGCAAGTCGTCGGGCGGCACGAGCCGCGCATTCGGAATCCTTCCCTTTGAAGACTTTCGGTTCGGGTATTCCTTCCTGCCGTACACATGCAGAAGGGCCTGGGCGTAGTGGGCCAGCTGGTCGGAAGAAAAAAGCAAAGGCATTCTCGAAGTGACCCTCCGGACCTCTTCTACTACTTCGACGGCGAAGGGCATGGTGCGTTTGCCGACATTGGCTGCGAGGAAGACTTTGTCTGCCGCGTCGAAAGCCACCCAAATCCAGGCGTCGCCGAGGTTCGACTTCATTTTTTCGATCGCGTCGAGGTTCTTCTCCTTCTTTCCTATGAAAGACCACATCTCGTCAAGCTGGCATTCCGAAACGCAAAGATCGCGAAGGTACGATTCGTTTACCTTGGCGATATGCTCGGAGGCCCTGGCCAGAACCAGCAGGACGGTCTTCTTGTCGATATCCTGGATTCGAGCCGTGCTCGAAACCCCGACGCCTTCGGCGAGCGACCTTGCCGCCGTCGCGAAAACCCGGTCGTCCAGGCGGGAACGATAAAAGGCCGTGCCCATGCGCGGATTGCGCTTTGAACGCAATTTCGACGATGAAAGAACGACGCCGGAAGGATCGATGAAAATCCCTGCGACTCCGTGATTTTCCAAAGCGCTCGAAAGCTCCTCCGGCACCTTGAAGCGGCGATCAAGCGCGCCCCTGCGCGCCTTTTCGTAAAGACTCTGAGGCATGTCCGCCTTCTCCATGAACTGCGAATGTCCGCAGGCTTCGCCACCGACTATTAAAGCTAATACTTGAGGCCCCCTTTTTTTCCGAGTCCCAGCTGCTCCACGATTCTCTCGACCGTTCGACGGGAACACTCCACCTTGTATATTCGGAGAATCTCCTTGCGCAGCTTCTCTCCGGACAGACCCGGCTCTTCGATCTTTCGTTGGGCCACGTAGTTCACGATTTCCTGGTTGAGCGCGATGACCGGCCGGCGTCCTTTGCGAGACCCCAAAAGCGACACGTATCCCCGCTCCATGAAAGTTCGTTCGAGGCGGTAGAAATACTCCCTCGAGAATCCGAACTGTCGGCACGCTTCCGACACGGAAACGTTGCCGACCCTTGCCAGGCGCAACATCTCGTAACGGACCTGGGGCAGGTCCAAAGAATCGAAGAAATCCAGGCTTTGGAATTCCGAACATAAAACGCGCTCTGGATTCGGGTTGAGGATTCCCTCTTTTTTCAGGAATTCCCTCTTTTTTTTGCCCATGGTCTTGCTCCTCTCTCTTTTGAACAAGACCATGATGGACTGTTTCCACAAAAGTGTCAACCATATTTGTCGTTATAAGCGCGTATTTTACCATAATTTTGTCGCTTTTCGTAGTTATAATACATATTTGCGTCATATATTGTTGACACTTTGTGGTGCTATCCGGTGTTCAATCGATGCCGTTAAACCCTGTGAATACAAACATTTGTCAAAGCTGTTTAAAAGTTGGGCTGTTCGAAATAGGCGGCATGTTATATCCACTTCAACCGACATTTCGGCGAACACGCTCCATTCCTCTTCCGGAATAGCGATCATCATGCCGCGATACGTTCCGCATATCTCGTCGGCAACATAATATCCCGACAATTCGTTCTCGATTTTTTCCGTACCGTGCTCGGCGGACAAAGCCGCTTTAATCAACGACATCACCATGTACGAGACAAGAGAGACGCAGAACGCGAATATTGCCGCCGGAGGATAGCCCAGCGCGTTTATTTCCGAGTTCAAATACTCTTTCAGTTCCTGGAAGGCGGTTTAGATCCTCCATCTTTTCCTGTAGATTGTGGCGATCTTTTTCGCCGACGCCTCTCCGTCCTTTAGATTCGTCAGAATGCAAATCTCCGTGTCGCCGTCGCGGGTTTCGCTTTTTAATGCCACCCGAATTCTTCGAAATCGGCGCGACTTCCCGGATTCGTCGGTCACTTCGATCGGCTGTTCGAAGATCTTGCCGGTGTCCGTCTTGCCGCGAGCCTTCTCCGGGCCGACCGCGCGCCAAGGCAAATTGCCGTGCTGGCGGATTATGAAACGTCCGTCGCGCTCGTCGATTCCGAACAAGAACGATACGGTGCAAAAGTTGCGATCGCCTATCCATAGATCGCCTTCGTCCACGGTTGCCAGGACGCGGTCGAGCATGGAACGTTCTTGCGCATGGCCGTCTTCGCAAGCGAAAACGTCGACCGGCAGTCTCAGTTCCGAGTCGTATGCCACCAGCGTCTTTCCCGGAAGAGCGCCGGAACCGATGCCGCGAAGCTCTTTGATTCTGTGTTCCGTGGCTTCGATGCAGTTTCCGTCCAGTATCCTCGAACGAAATCCGGGCAGAAGAGGCTTTCGGGTTCCTCCGAGCGCTTCGACGACCGGAGCCAACTCGCCCGCGGCGTACCTGACCAATTCTTCGGAGGTGTGCGATTCTACGCAGTTGAGCTTGTTGTAAACCGATGCGACGGAAACCCCGACTTGGTCCTTCATGGCCTTGTAAGCGGCGTTGACCGACGGGCGGTTTCCGTTGACCACGTCGCTCATGATTTGGAACACGGAAGAAAACAGCAGTGTGGCCGTATATTGCGCCCTTGCCGTTCTGTCGAACCATTCGTCCAGATTGTTCGGATCCAGGGTGCGCTCCACTATGGAGCGCGCCATGACCGATATTGGACTCAAGCTGGAAAATCTTTCGAAAATAGGTGTCGGCATATTCGTTCCTCCTAAATGTTATGTGTCCTATCGGCTACATAACATTTAGGATTCGTTCTGTCCACCCCCCCCCATTCCACGCTGTCAGGGCTCCAAGCCATTTTTCGACCCTTTGCTTCCGACCGACTTTTTAGCACTACCTTGAAAGGGCTGATCATACATGGGCCATTTAAGTTCACCTACTAAACTCAATGCTGTCTCCATGTCTCTGTTATAGAAACTTTTGGCCGATACCAATACCAATACCGTTTTCGAAATCGGAATGATTTTTATGATCATTGAACAATTATATTCTCTATGTTTACCGAACCATTTGATATAGTAATTAAGCCATGAATAGTCGTATTGTAACCCTGTAATGAGTTAGTTGAAAAATCGCATGTGTAGCCACCTTTTAGATTGATGTTGTAATCTTTATTGAAATCGATATTTTCTTCAATTGTGACAGCATGGCAATAAATTGAACAGTCCGCAGCAACACTATCAAGGAAGCTATAGAAGTTTGAAAAATATGCACTTTCAAATTTGATATCATTAATTTCACATGAATAAATGCTTTCGTAAGCGCCCATATCATATTCCGTTCCAATGGGCCTATAAATTCCGTCTATATCGGTGTCTGGTGCATCCGCCCAATCTGTTCCCGTATCAATGCAAGGTGAAAATTCATCTAAAAGATAGCAGTTGTTTGAATAATCAGCAAATAAAGGATCTTCCTTATTAAGGTTGCTTAAATCGATTGGGAAAAAATGAGGTATGCAAAATCCTTCTTCACTATGATCAAAGTTGTTGTTATAGATATTGACTTGTGAGTAGACATAGTTGCTGTTGCCATCATCATTTAAGTAGATATCTGAGCATGTGCTGGCGGAGTTGTTCCAGAATATGTTGTTATAAATGTTGGAATATTGCGTATCACTAATATGTTTAACATATAAAGCCCCTCCATTTCCGATATCCGTCAATAGTGTTTTATTTTTCGCGAAAGTATTATTTGAAATAGCTATAGATTGAATATCCTCTAAATATATCGCATAACCGTCATATCCGGAACAGTTTTCAAAAAAAACATTGTTTAAAATATATACGTCCTTAACAGTATTATAACTATAATTTGGTATATATATTCCTCCACCATCAACGATGGCATCGTTAGCGTAAAGCTTATTTCCTTCAAGGTAAATATTCATGTTGCTTCGATCATAGAAGGCGATCCCGCCTCCAAATTTAGCATAATTACCATTAAACAGGTTATCAAGAAAGTAAAAGTTTCCACCTCCACCTGTGGCGCTTATGTAACAACCTCCCCCTTCTTCTCCACCGGCATTATTCCTTACAACTGTATTATATCTAAAACTCAACCCTCCGGTTCTTAGGTAAAACCCTCTGGTTGTATTATCAACTACATAATTATCCTCACAATCAACAGATGACGATGCAATATAGATAGATGAACGTGAAGAATTAGAAGGAGAAGATACTGAAGATCCGTTTTTTACAGTGTTGTTTTTTAAAATTGTAGAGCTTGCGCCATTGATGAAAATTCCGTTTCCAGCCAATTCGGCGAAATTGTTTGATATGAAGTTAGACTCAATTGTTATAACCCCTTCATCTGAATAAATCCACATTCCACCACCGTTATTATTTGAGGAAGCTATACCATTTTTAAATCCTATTCCTTGAACCTCAAAGTCTCCATTTGACGTGCAATTTAGCACTAGGCAAGGCCCTTTTTCTTCAGCATCAATAGTCGTATTATAAGGATTCAATATCCTATAGGTACAACCACTATTGTAGCCGCCATGAACACTAAGTTTTCTATCTTCAGAGGATGAATATACAAAGGACCCTAAATATACCCCTTGAACAATATTAATTATATCGTCTTGATCGTTGCTTTGAGCATCAAATAAAGCTATGTTCAATTCATTTACAGTGGAAACACAATAAGTTTCTGCCCAAATAGGTATTATATCAAAAAACAAAAAAATAAAAACCAAAGCGAAACGGTGCAGACTATTCATGATCGATTCTCTTGCCATATATTTTCTCCCCATACTATACTTTTTAATAGTACTTTCACTGTACATTTTCAAAGTCAAGTGCTGGCAACGTTTAGCGTTTTATCCGGCGTCACGCGGCAAAAGAGCGAAAAAATTCGATTCATCCGGACGTTTGTTTTTCTGCTTGATATGTCTTTGAACGACAGGGTCAGCGTGATGCCGGATAAAACGAGGTTGAACTGAGCCGCATGACATCCTTTTGAACAATCGGATACCAAATATATATGGGGATTGTAAAGGCTTTTTTGAGGCGGGAAAATTGGGAGGGGGCCGGCGACAGGGGCCGTGCCGTTCCGGTTTTATCGATTTTTTGTCGGAAAATGGCTCGAATTGTCATCGATGACCTTCCTAAGTCGTTGTTTTCATTGTCTTTTTTCTTCGATTCCATGATTTTTGACGCAGTTGTCCTGTTGCTCGCCGATCGAGCTTTTTTTTTTTGAAAGTCGGGTTTCGTCTTATCGTCGAACTTCACTCGAGCCGGACCAGGTTGCGCTGCGTCCGGCCGTGGATTATTTCGAAAGGACTCGTTCCCGATCGCGGCGGAACGCTTTGAACGGCGACCAGATCGCCTTTCTTGCAGAACGGACATTTCGTTATGTCGCGCCAGGTTCTCTCCATCATGATTTCCCGGACGGTTTTGGGCTCCGCCAAGACCGGCGCTTCCGAGACGCCGAGGCTTTTCCGGCATTTTTTCAGGCACTCCCTTTTGCAGCGGTTGGCGAGAAAGCCGTAATAGCGGATGCGCATCAGGCCTTTGGGAAGCGTGTGGAGCAGAAATCTTCGGATGAATTCCAACGCGTCGATTCTCATGGCCTCGACGGTTCCCTTTTGGCGGTTCTTGTACGAGAAGGCGACCTTTCCGTCGGAAAGATCGAGAATCCGGCTGTTGGATATCGCGACCCTGTGCGTGTAGCGGCCGACGTAGTCGATGACGCGGTCGGGGTTGTCGAGAGGAGGCTCCACGTCGACGACCCATGTCTTGGACCACAGGACGTTTTTCAGCTGTCGGAAACCTTTCGGGGCTCCGTATTTGGCCGTGTTTCCGGGGAATGCGAGTTCGGCTTTGTCGTACGCCTTCTGCAAATGGAACATGAACTTGCCCCGGAAGACCTTCGACAGGGCGCGTTCAGGAAAAAGCCAGTCGTATTGGCAGGCGATCCAACTATCGCCGTCTGCGGACAGCGCTCCCGCGGGAACGATGACATGGACATGGAAATGGTCCAGGAGCGCCTGGTCCCAGGTATGAAGAAAGGCGATGAAGCCGAGTTTGCCGCCCAGTCCGTTGTCCGGGTTCGCGCCGAATTGCAGCAGCGTTTCCGAGACGGACTTGAACAGAATGTTGATTGCGACTCTTTTGTTGCAGAGAAATACCGGATTCAGCTCGTGCGGGACGGTGAACACGTTGTGGAAATATTTGACCGGCAGTACCTCGCTTTTGCGCTTTTCGAGCCAGCGCTCCTTCGCCATGGACTGGCACTTGGGGCAATGGCGGTTCCGGCAGGAATTGTAGAGCGGGATTTCCTTTCCGCAATTGGAGCACTTCTGAATGCGGCCTCCGAGCCATTCCGTACGGCAGCCGATTATGTCCGAGACGACTTCGAACTGGGCGCGAGACATCTTGTAGACCTTCAGATAGTCGCGTATGTGCTCGCGGAATATGTCGGCCACCTCGAATTTGCAATTATTCGTTCCCGTCATCGTTCTTTTCCTTTTCGGCGGGAGCGTCGCTTTCGTTCCCGAGAAGATCGAGCGGACTCCTGACCGATGTCGGGGGGCGTATTCATTAGTTCGGGGAAGCCGAAAATAAGTCGTCGAATCCCTCATTAACCCATTCGAGCCTTAAATGCAGCAGAGTGCGAAATCCTTTCTCGCTCCAGCGCATTCCCACCCCCTTGAATCTTTGTTGAATAAGCCACTTGCATGTACTTTCAACTATTCCGCTTCCGATAGGCAACCCCAAGGCCTTGAACTTGTCGTAGTCCATGTGCTCCTTATGAGTCTCCAGATACGCGATCAGATTTTCCAGCGTTCTGCGATCCTCCGGCGAAAGCCGCTCCGTATCCGGTTCGTCTTTCAATTCCCGCAAAACTTGCGACACGTCGCCTTCGCGAATTTTGCCACGCGCATCCGCAAACCATTTTCGAGCGGCCCTCGTTCTTCCATCCAGCCATGCCCTGGCTCCCTTCCAGACATTCTGAGCGGCATGGTAAAAATCCAAAACGCCTATGGCCTTTTTGGAAAAGGCTTCATTGAACATGCTCCAGAAACCTTTTCCTCCGTCGCTCAGCCAGACTGCCGATTGCTCTTCCGAAAGCCCCTCTTTTTCCGACATCAGCGCCATTCGCGCCTTGAATTCGTCGATCGTTCCCAGCACGGCCACCACGCGCTTTCGAACAACGATCTTGACTTCCCTGCCTTTTTTGGTAACTTTTCTACCCAATCGCGCGAAAATGCCGACTTTGACCTCGCGCCACCGCGCCTTTCCTTCGGGAGACCCTCCGTTCGGCCTGAATGGAACCATTACTCCGTCTCCTCCTATGGCCATGAGCAGTTTCGAAACCTTTTCGTCCATTTCGGCCCTGTCCGGAAACTGTCCTTCGGACAACAGCTTCAATTCTCCCTCGAGTTTGGAAACGGCTTTATTCCCGTATATTTGAACCCATTCCCATATCGAGGTCGAGCAGGCTTTCACGCCGACCAGAGCCGTCATTAGCATCGACGCTATTCCATAGGGCACGAATACCGCCAGCAAGCACGCCAGTTCCTTTATTTCCTCGCTTGTCCTCTGATTCGGTCCGATCCCCAACGCTTCGTCGAAAGGCGCCGTCTGCCCGATTTCGCATCTTTTCGGACATCTCCATATCCTCCTTTTCCATGCGACGACTCCGATCAGGGTTCTTATCCGACGAGGCTCGAACCCTTTGCTTTCCAGCATCGAGCCGCATTCGGGACACGCTTTTCTTTCGTCCATCGCCTTGGCCCGATCATTGAGAGTTTCCTCGACAATGATCGCCGAAATTACAAAAGCGTAACCGAAAGCGCATGAAACGATCTGTTTCAAGGTTTCCGCATTGCCCAAGTCCGCAGCCAGTCGGTTCAGAGCTTGCTTCAAACCAAAATTTTGGTCAAACGAATCACTTGTCGTACTCATCCTTGCTCCTTAACGGGTTAAGTTTCAATATGTCACCCGTTAAGGTCTCACAAACTCGAACAAAAGTCCCGCACTATTTCAGTATATCATAAAATCGACCCGTAATTCTCCCCCGAACTGGCGGATGCGCCCGATGTCGGGTGCTTTCTCGAAACGTGAAGATAGATCATGGTGGATTGAACCGACTTGTGTCCCATGAGCATCTGGATCTTGCGGATGTCGTATCCCGGCTCGAGAAGATGGGTGGCGAAGCAATGTCGAAGAGTATGGATGCCTTTTCCCTTCTTGATCTTCGCCTTTTTCTTCGCCTTCGTGTAGGCGCGCTGCGCGGTCGTGGCGCAGACGTGCTTTTCCGGATCCTTGCCGGGAAACAGCCAGTTGCGGGGGCGGCACACTTTGTAATAGTAGCGCAGCTCGGGAAGGAGTCTTTTGGAGAGAATCGTGTCGCGATCCTTGCGACCCTTGCCCGACTCCACTCTGACGAGCATTCTTGCGCTGTCGATGTGCTCCGGTTTCAGGGCTATGACTTCGCCGACTCTCAGTCCCGAGGAATACGTGGTCTTCGGCAGGACCCGGTGCTTCAGGTTGGCCGGCGCCTCGACGACCCTGAGAACTTCCTCGGGCGCGAGAACCTCCGGAAGCTTGCGCTCTCCGGTCTTTTTGGGAAGCTCCAGCCTGACGTCGTCTCTTTTCAACGTGCAATTGTAGAAGAACTTCAGCCCGCTCGTTATTTGATTTCTTGTGCTGTACGGTGACTTTTTCTCCTTTTTCAGATAGAGCGGATAATCCTCTACCTGCTCCCGGTTCAGTTGATCGGGCGGCTTCATGTAGAACCTGACGAGCCCTTCGACGGCAGCCAGATACGCCTTCTGCGTATTCTCTGCGAAATCCCGAAGCTCCATCTCCCGGATCATTCTTTGTCTAAGTTCGGACATGGCGATACCTCCTTTGCATGGGGTTTTTAGGGGGGTGCGAGTCCCGAGCACGGGGGACCCGTCCCATACAATGAAGTATAACATTTTCGGGGATTTCAGGGGAAACTCTTTCGAAGAGGCGGCTGTGCCGTTGCTATTGCAGGCGATCCGTTCGGGATGACTAGCGCGAAGCGGTTCAGTTCAACGTTTAGCGTTTTATCCGGCGTCACGCGGCAAAAGAGCGAAAAAATTCGATTCATCCGGACGTTTGTTTTTCTGCTTGATATGTCTTTGAACGACAGGGTCAGCGTGATGCCGGATAAAACGAGGTTGAACTGAGCCGCATGACATCCTTCAGAATGATCGGATACCAAATATATATGGGGATTGTAAAGGCTTTTTTGAGGCGGGAAAATTGGGAGGGGGCCGGAGACAGAGGCCGTGCCGTTCCGGTTTTATCGATTTTTTGTCGGAAAACGGCTCGAATTTTCATCGATGACCTTCCTAAGTCGTTGTTTTCATTGTATTTTTTCTTCGATTCCATGATTTTTGACGCAGTTGTCCTGTTGCTCGTTGATCGAGCTTTTTTTTTGAAAGTCGGGTTTCGTCTTGTCGTCGAACTTCACTCGAGCCGGACCAGGTTGCGCTGAGTCCGGCCGTGGATTATTTCGAACGGACTCGTTCCCGAGCGCGGCGGAACGCTTTGAACGGCGACCAGATCGCCTTTCTTGCAGAACGGACATTTCGTTATGTCGCGCCCTGTTCTCTCCATCATGATTTCCCGGACGGTTTTGGGCTCCGCCAAGACCGGCGCTTCCGAGACGCCGAGGCTTTTCCGGCATTTTTTCAGGCTCTCCCTTTTGCAGCGGTTGGCGAGAAATCCGTAATAGCGGATGCGCATCAGGCCCTTCGGTAGGGTGTGAAGAAGAAATCTTCGGATGAATTCCACCGCCTCGATCCTCATAACCTCTACGGTTCCCTTTTCGCGGTTCTTGTATGAGAATGTGACCTTTCCGTCGGACAGATCGAGAATCCGGCTGTTGGAGATCGCGACCCTGTGCGTGTAGCGGCCGACGTAGTCGATGACGCGGTCGGGGTTGTCGAGAGGCGGTTCGACATCGACGACCCATGTCTTGGACCACAGGACGTTTTTCAGCTGTCGGAAACCTTTCGAGGTTGCATATTTGGCCGTGTTTCCGGGGAATGCGAGTTCGGCTTTGTCGTACGCCTTTTGCAGGTGGAACATGAACTTGCCCCGGAAGACCTTCGACAGGGCGCGTTCCGGAAAAAGCCAGTCGTATTCGCAGGCGATCCAGTTCTCGCCGTCTGCGGACAGCGCTCCCGCGGGAACGATGATATGGACGTGGAAATGGTCCAGAAGCGCCTGGTCCCAGGTATGAAGAAAGGCCATGAAGCCGAGTTTGCCGCCCAGTCCGTTGTCCGGGTTCGCGCCGAATTGCAGCAGGGTTTCCGACACGGACTTGAACAGAATGTTGATTGCGACTTTCCTGTTGCAGAGAATAATCGGATTCAGATCGTGCGGGACGGTGAAGACGTTGTGGAAATATTTGACCGGCAGCACCTCGCTCTTGCGCTTTTCAAGCCAGCGTTCCTTGGCCATGGACTGGCACTTGGGGCAATGGCGGTTGCGGCAGGAATTGTAGAGAGGGACTTCCTTTCCGCAATCGGAGCATTTTTGAATGCGGCCTCCGAGCCATTCCGTGCGGCAGCCGATTATGTCCGAGACCACCTCGAACTGGGCGGGAGGCATCTTGTAGACCTTAAGGTAGTCGCGTATATGCTCGCGGAATATGTCGGCGACTTCGAATTTTGAATTATGCGTTCCCGTCATCGTTCTTTTCCTTTTCTGCGGGAGCGTCGCTTTCGTTCCCGAGAAGATCGAGCGGGCTCCTGACCGACGTCAGGTGCTTTCTCGAAACGTGGAGATAGATCATGGTGGATTGAATCGACTTGTGCCCCATGAGCATCTGGATCTTGCGGATGTCGTAGCCCATCTCGAGAAGATGGGTGGCGAAGCAATGGCGAAGGGTATGGATGCCTTTTCCCTTTATGATTTTAGCCTTTTTCTTCGCCTTCGTATAGGCCCGCTGCGCGGTGGTGGCGCAGATGTGCTTTTCGGGATCCTTGCCGGGAAACAGCCAGTTGCGGGGGCGGCACACTTTGTAATAGTAGCGCAGCTCGGGAAGGAGTCTTTTGGAGAGAATCGTGTCGCGATCCTTGCGACCCTTGCCCGACTCCACTCTGACGAGCATTCTCGAGCTGTCGATGTGCTCCGGCTTCAGGGCTATGACTTCGCCGACTCTCAGTCCCGAGGAATACGTGGTCTTCAGCAGGACCCGGTGCTTCAGGTTGGCCGGCGCCTCGACGACCCTGAGAACTTCCTCGGGCGCGAGAACCTCCGGAAGCTTGCGCTCTCCGGTCTTTTTCGGAAGCTCCAGCCTGAAGCCGTCTCTTTTCAGCGTGCTGTTGTAGAAGAACTTCAGCCCGCTCGTTATTTGATTTCTCGTGCTGTACGGGGACTTCTTTTCTTTTTTGAGCCAGAGCAGATAGTCCTCCACCTGCTCCCGGTTCAGTTGGTCGGGCGGCTTCATATAGAACCTGACGAGCCCTTCGACAGCCGCCAGATACGCCTTCTGCGTGTTTTCGGCGAAATCCCGAAGCTCCATCTCCCGGATCATTCTTTGTCTAAGTTCGGACATGGCGATACCTCCTTTGCATGGGGTTTTCGTGGAAGATACGGATCCCGAGCCCGGGGGACCCGTCCCATACAATGGATTATAACATTTTCGGGATTTTCATGGGAAATCCTTTCGAAGAGGCGGCTATGCTGTTGATATTGCAGGCGATCCGGTCGGGATGACTAGCGCGAAGCGGTTCAGTTCAACATGTATTAGGCGGCCCAATCGCCGCAATCAATTGCGGCGCTCTAAAGGCCGAACATTGAAATCCCCTTGTACTTTAAGGGGATTGCGGATGTCAATGGATTTTTTCGTTCCGCAATATGCGCACAGTAAACGGCTTTAAAATAGCGGCTAACGCGCCGTTTTTAATTGCGGCGCATTTTTTTATCGACGAAGGATTCATTGTTAAATCAACAGGTTGCAACAATTTGTTCATTTGTTGTCAAGGTAATATGCGGCGTCAAGGTCCTTGCGATAGAAGGTTTAAGGGCTTCATTTCAAAGGGTTTTCTAAAAATGGCTGTTAAATGCTTGAAGGCGGAAAATAATATACAGCGTGTGAAGGCTTGACAAAAATAAATAAACAATAAGCTTGACAAGAATGTTTAAAAAATGTATATAAATAGTGAACTGGCCGTATCGTTTCATTGTTCGGTTATAAACGAACAATCTTTCCAATTCAGGAGGTTGCCATGAAATTGCTGGACCAATTGAGAGCGACGATAAGGAAGAAACATTATTCGATCAGAACGGAAGAGGCCTATGTGTATTGGACCAAGCAATACATTTTTTTTCACGGCAAGCGCCATCCCAAGGAACTGGAGGAAAAGGAAATTTCCGATTTTCTGACCTACCTGGCCGTCAAGCGCGAAGTCGCTGCCAGCACGCAGAACCAGGCGCTCAACGCTATTGTTTTTCTTTATAAACATATAATAGGAAAAGAGCTTGGGGATTTCGGCAAATTCCAACGTGCGAAAACCCCGCAGCGGCTTCCTGTGGTTTTATCCAGAAAGGAAGTGGAGCTTTTATTTTCATTCATCTCTCACAAGTACAGGTTGATAGCGCTGTTGCTCTACGGGTGCGGTCTTCGCTTGATCGAGTGTCTGCGTCTGCGTGTCAAGGACATCGATTTCGAAATCGGCGAGGTGATCGTCAGAAACGGCAAGGGCGGAAAGGATCGCGGCACCATGCTGCCGGAAAAGGCGAGAGAAAGCCTCAAGGAACAATTGAAGAGGGTGAAGGCCGTTCACGAACGGGATTTGAAAAACGGCTATGGCGAAGTGTATCTGCCGAACGCGCTTTGCCGGAAATATCCGAGCGCTGCCAGGGAATGGTGCTGGCAATTCGTTTTTCCATCCGAAAAAATATCCAAGGACCCCAGGTCGGGGAAGATGAGAAGGCACCACCTGTATGAAACGAGCGTGCAGAGGGCGGTTCGAAACGCGCTTTTCAAGGCGAAGATCGCAAAGCCCGCCACGCCTCATACTCTTCGCCATTATGCCGAGTACGGAATTATGCCGAGTTCACCATAATCCATCGCTTAAGCGTACAGTTTATCCATCATGTATTAGCGGGAACGTGCTTTGTTGCTCGGCATAATAATAGGCCCCGATTGGAGCAGTCGGCTTGATGTTTGAGCGACACCACAAATGGTTTGTTCAGCGATGAGGTTTAACGAGTGTGCATTGTTTTTCGGCCGTTTATCGACGAGGGCGAAATCATATGCCTTTCCAAGCGTTTCCCGCACTGACAACATTACGATCAAAGACCTCGACGCGATTCGAGGTAGGCTGAAATTGGATTGAAACTCGAAGCCGGCCACCGCTACAAACAGATTCAGATGAAAAAGCCGCTTGGAATTATGCCGAGAATTCTATTGTCGTTCCTAACAAAGAAGCGGGTCCCGGCCGACAACTCGGCATAATTCCGTACTCGGCATAATGTCGATTATGCCGAGCACGGCATAATCGACACAGTTTCGCTACGCACCTTCTCGAAGACGGCTACGACATACGCACCGTGCAGGAATTGCTTGGCCACAAGGATGTGTCCACCACCATGATTTACACGCATGTAATGAACAAGGGGGCGATGGCGGTGAAAAGCCCGCTGGATTCAATCGTGGCGTAAGGGGGATGAAAATGGCAAATACAAGTTTTGCTCCATTCATTAAAAGGGTATCCGAAGCGACTGGGCTGGCAAGTCAGAATCAGATTTCCAAGGCGCTGGGTATCCATCGTTCCGCGATAACGCAGGCCAAGCGAAAGGATTCCGTGCCCGACAAATGGATTGTAAAATTGGCTGAAAAGTTCGATTTGAATCCGTCGTGGCTGAGAACCGGAGCGGGTCCGAAAACGAATACGAGGACTTCGGGGTCTGAAGCGGCATTCAGAATGGTTCCCAGGGTGAAAGCCCGTCTTTGCGCCGGTTCGGGTTCGTTTGAGACTTCGGAGTCCGTCGAGGGGTACTGTTCCTTCCAATCCGCCTGGCTGAGAAGAAAGGGAACCGCGTCCGAAATGGTTCTCATGGGAATTTTCGGAGACAGCATGGAGCCCGAGCTGAAGGAGGGGGACACGGTGCTGATCGACCAGTCCCAAAGGGACGTCCTTGCAGGCGCTTTGTTCGCGGTGGGAATCGAAGACGTGATCATGGTGAAAAGGCTGGAAAAGCGGCCGGGAAAATTGATTTTGCTGAGCGACAATCCCGCGTACGAATCGATAATTCTGTCTTCCGAGGAAATGAAAAGCGTGAGAATTATCGGAAGAGTGCTTTGGGTTGGGCGAGAACTCGCATGAAAATATTCGATACACAAAGGGCAAGG
The DNA here is from genome assembly GCA_963674505.2 of Desulfobacterales bacterium. Taxonomy (GTDB): domain Bacteria; phylum Desulfobacterota; class Desulfobacteria; order Desulfobacterales; family SKZT01. The sequence continues at coordinate 177,690 of CAXXIG010000001.1, read as the reverse complement.
CAGAATGTCTATTTCCGTTAACACCGCACTCCCAAATCCGCTATAATCGGCGGCTTTTCAAATTTTCTGTTTATTCGTGCGAACATCAAGCAGCGCATGAAACCCCCTTATGTAGGACAAAATCCTACAAAAAAAATAGATTCTCTCCGATTTACTTTCAGCTTCCGTCCGGTTATACGTTTGTAAGCTTTCATCGAACGATAGCCAGCGCGTGAAATGCGCTCTGACGGTTTGTCATTCCATGCCGCAATCATTGCGAGCGGAAAATAACAAACAAAGGAAAGGAGGATGGTAAACAAAGAATCAAGGACCGTCAGAATAAAAAAATAAACCAATAAAAATAGGGAGAGAATGATTATGTCAAATGTGGTGAAAAAAAACTTGGTAGTTCTTGTTGTATTGTTTTTCAGCATCGGATTGGCGATGGCCGAAGGTCAGGAACAAAAACGGGATCAAAAGAAAGACGGCTCCTGCCAGGATGCCATCGAGTTCGATGCGGACTCGATTCTTGCCAAGGACCAGAAGCGCGACGGCTCCTGCCAGGGATGACGTCGCTTGCGACTTGAAATGGAATAATCCGGGCCCCTCTTAGCGCAAGGCTCGGGAAACGCGATATTGCCTCCGAGCTTCGATATAGCTTGGAGGTGGGGTGATGAAAATCCCCTGGAATGGTGGATAATTTTTCAGCCGGGTTTTGTTCCTTTCCGGGGTGCCTGCTTTCGGTTTGCGGGGTTCGCCTGGACCTCGGATTTTCAAGGGGACCGTCATTCCGGCCGGAGCGCGCGCGGTTGTCGGAGGAACGGATTTCCGATCTCTCCCGCGGCCTTTTCGAGGATCGCCGTTTTTTGCCGGCAAGCGCGCGCGGAGAGCCGGAATCCAGGCTTCCGTTCAAGTCCCGGCGGCGCGTCGGCAGAACGCGGTGAAAATCTGCCGGAATTGGATGATTTTCATCACCCCACCTTGCACCTCTCCCTTATAAAACAGAGAAAACCTTGCCGAATAATCGGCATATTTTCGGTGCGCTTTTCATCGCACCAGATTTTTTCCAAAAGAAAAACCTTATTTTAATTTTTTAAACCTTAGTAGCATTCCGGGTTCTCTCTCTCCCATAACCTTATTGCCTTATTGATAGATTCTCGCTTTGAATCCCGGCTTTCCTTTCGATCACGAAACATAAGGTAATAAGGTTGGGGTGAAAGGGGAATTCGCCATGCTACTAAGGTTAAGGACAGAAAATAAGGTTTTTTTGGGATCTAAAACGAAATTCCCGTGCTGCATTCGCCGCCGACAGCGTTCGAGCATTTTGGCGGAAAAAATTCAGGCGGAAAAACAAGACCGGCAAAAAGGATGATTTTCATCACCCCAGCCTGGAGGCATTTTTTTAATTTTTTTTTTCGTAAAACAGCCTTTTCGTCTTCGGACCCGCATGACCATCGCCCGACCTCTCGGCAAGACGACCTCGAGGCCGAAACGAGCGAAATGCTTTCGATTCGGATGCCAGAGGACTCCAGAGACTGTCTGCAAATCGGGTTGCGCCTTTTCGAGAAACTTCTTCCCGGCTCGCCTTGTAGGACAAACACCGACAACGCCGCAGCCTGGATTCCTACAGAAGATTCAGTTTTCCCCCGATATGTTTTTCCGATGCGATTTAATAGAATCAAATGTGAAAAGCGGCCATGCTTTTCATGTGGGGAAACTTTAACAAAAGAAGGGAGAGAATAGAAAATGATTGGAAAAAACCGAATCTTCGTTTTAACCGTTTTTTGCTGTATTTCCATGTCGGTCGCTCTTTTTTACGGCCCGCAAGAATCCTATGGCTTTGAAATCGATATCGACGTGGCACCGGCCACGCTGAACATTCAAAGCCAGGGCCAGGTCGTCACAGTGCATACCAGCATCGCCTATTCTTCCGTGAACCACGACAACGTGTATCTCAATGATAGACTCATCAGCAGCTGGAAAGCGGACAACCAGGGCAATTTCGTCGCGAAATTCTTGATGACCGAAGTCAAGGCCCTGGTCGAAAGCGGCGATTTGGAAGTCCCGGGCTAGAATGAACTTACCTTGGTCGGCTATACGACCGATAATGCCGAGCTTGTCGGGACCCAGGCAATAACAGTAATCAACGTCGAACCCGTCGGCGCAGGCGGAAAATAAAGGACCCGAGATCGCATCGACTTTTGGTCTGTGTTCGATGCGTTTCATTTTTGAGTAACTTCGGTAACGCCGCCTTCCACGGCGGCGCGGTGCCTGCCGAAGTCGTAGCCGCCCCTTTCTCCGACGGGTCGGGACGGGCATGTCGCCCGATCCGAGTACCGGCGAAGAAACACGGAACAAATTCCGGGGCTTGGTTCTATATTCGGCCATCTGGATTCCGGGTCTACGCTACATGTTCCAGTCAGGAAATACCCGGAAGCGACGGAATCCACCTGTTTTATCGACACCCGGGGTACATACCGCTCCGCCCGGAATGACGACCGCCGCGACGATAGTCCCTGAAAGTGGCCGATGTTAAGACCAAGCCCAAATCCCGGAAGCCTCCACGCCCATGCGCCGCCGTGGAAGACGGCGCTACCGGTCGATGAAGCTTCGACATAGAACCTTTTGCCACGGCCTTGTTCCTCGACTTGCTCCTTTCAGTTTCATATGGCGCAACCCTTGAAATCATGGTATAGAGTTCAGCGTTTTAAGAAGTCGAAATTTAAGGGGGATGGTGCAGCAGTCCAAATTCGTAAACAATTCAACAAGCGGGCGGAGAGAAAATGAAAATTGCCAAAATGGTAGTGCTTTCCTTTCTTTTTTTGCACCCGGTCGGACTTGTTCACGCCCAGGTGCCGCAAGCGGAGCGCGAAGCTCTGATCGCATTTTACGAGAGCACGAAGGGGGATGGCTGGACGGACAGTTCGAACTGGAAAACCGGCGGGAATTTCTCGGCCGCCGGGACCGAATGCGGCTGGTTCGGGGTCTATTGCGATGGGGACGACAGGGTCTATAAGCTTCAAATGGGAGGCAACAATCTCGACGGCCCCATTCCTGCCGATATAGAGGATCTGCCACATCTTCGCTATCTTTTTCTTCAGGAAAACAATCTGACGGGAAATATTCCGCCGGAACTGGGAACTCTGCTGGAATTGCGCACCATCCAGTTCATGGTCAACCAATTGAGCGGAAACATCCCCTCGGAACTGGGGGCGCTCACGCAATTGACTTATCTCTACTTGGCCGATAACAATCTCGACGGTTCGATTCCTTCGTCGCTGGGAAACCTCACGGAACTGACTCATCTGTATCTGGGTGGAAATGGACTTACCGGGAACATACCGTCGGGATTGGGAAACCTTGCCAAGATCGAATGGCTCGGTCTTGCATCCAACGAGCTTTCCGGCAATATCCCTTCCACTTTGGGCAACCTCGCCGAACTGACATACTTGAGCCTGGACTGGAACCAATTGACCGGAAAAATACCGCCGGAATTGGGGAATCTCTCCAAGCTCGAGACGCTTTCCCTTTGCACCAATCAATTGGAGGGGAGTCTTCCGCCCGATCTGGGGGACCTGGGAAGCCTTACGACTTTGTATTTGAACGACAACAATTTCTGGGGGTGCATCCCCTCCGCGCTGGGCGATTGCGGGAGCCTGGAGAAGATCAATATCGCCTCGAATCATTTTTCGGGCGAGGTCCCGGAAGAGATTACAAATCTTACGGCTTTGTTGGATGGTCAGAGCGATTTCCAAGACAATCACCTTGAAACCTCCAATACCGGCGTGAAAAATTTCCTGGACCAGAAGCAGGACGGGGCAATTGGGAGAGCTATCAGACCTTCGACACAACACCCATAGCACACCATAGCCCATGTGGAGCCGGGCGAAGATTGCGGCGGATACGAACCCTGCTACGCGAGCATAGAGGGTGTGATGGCCTCCATGCCCACGCCAGGCGTCATTTTTGTCGGCGAGGGAGAATATAGGGAAACGTCGTTATCGAGCCCGGCTTTTCCCTGGAATTGACGTGGAGTTCCGACTTTAGCTGCAATCCTCCCGAAAACGCAGCGGTCATAAAGGGACCGCCTCTCCCGCAGTAGCCGATCCAAGAGGTTTCGCAATGCGCCGCTGCGGAAAAATGATAGATGCGTTGGTTGCTTTTCTTTCCGCCTGGAAGGGGTATGGAACTGGGGTGATGAAAATCATCCAATTTCGGGAGATTTCTGGTTGTAACGGATTTGGGGGAGCGGCAATGCGTAGGTTGGGTTGAGCGGGTTTCATGTTGGGTTTCGCTTGCTTCCCAACCATTTCGCGCGCCGTATCTGTTTGTTTGATAGAATTCCGTAGCGAAACCCAACAATTGACGACGCTCAACCCAACCTACATTCCACCCACCCCCAAATCCGTTATAACCAGGGAGATTCTTTTCTGCCGGGATTTGTTCCCACTTGCGGCAATCCGCACGGGCTGGTTCGGGATCGTAGGGTGGGTGGGTCGATCCCCTGGCGCTGTCGCCAGTTGGGTTGAGCGGGTTTCATGTTGGGTTTCGCTTGCTTCCCAACCATTTCGCGCGCCGTATCTGTTTGTTTGATAGAATTCCGTAGCGAAACCCAACAATTGACGACGCTCAACCCAACCTACATTCCACCCATCCCCAAATCCGTTATAACCAGGGAGATTTTTTTCTGCCGGGATTTGTTCCCACTTGCGGCAATCCACACGGGCTGGTTCGGGATCGTAGGGTGGGTGGGTCGATCCCCTGGCGCTGTCGCCAGTTGGGTTGAGCGGGTTTCATGTTGGGTTTCGCTTGCTTCCCAACCATTTCGCGCGCCGTATCTGTTTGTTTGATAGAATTCCGTAGCGAAACCCAACAATTGACGACGCTCAACCCAACCTACATTCCACCCACCCCCAAATCCGTTATAACCAGGGAGATTTTTTTCTGCCGGGATTTGTTCCCACTTGCGGCAATCCGCACGGGCTGGTTCGGGATCGTAAGGTGGGTGGGGTGATCCCCTCGCGTTGTCGCCAGTTCAACTTCTCTTGAAATAGACGGCCCGACAATCTTGCACGGGGTCCAACCCACCATTTTCCGCGCCAATTCGTCGCTTCTTCTAACGAACGACATCGAGGCGGCTCGGGAAATGGGGGGTTGGGCTTCGTACAAGTTCGAAGGGCGCAGGCGTAAACAGGCTTTGAACCAGCCCCGAACGCCAGGGGTTCAACCCACCCACGTCCCGAACCAGGCTGCGGCAGATTGCCGGAGGAACAAATTCCGACAGAAAATATACTCTTGAAAAATGGTGGTTTTCGTCACCCTGTACAAAATAGGGGGAGGGGGAAGAGTGGTGTCTTCCCCCCCATTGGTCTTTTTGATGTTTATCTCGGTTTGCGCGCTACTTCGCTTCCCCCGCGATGATCGCAGTCCCTTCGATCTGGAAAGTGATTCCTTTTCCGATTACAAGATTCTCGTAATAGGCGCCTGATCCGAGGATAAGCGTGGTCCCTTCGGCGGCGTACTCCAGGGCGTGGGAGACGCTTGCGAAGCACGGGACGTTGTCGCCGCACTGGCCTTCGGGCTCGACGTAGATCGTGTCTCCGGACATGGATTCAGAGGTGAAGATCATCTCCTCGCCCTGGGCTTGGGCTGCGTCGTTTACGGCGACCAGGCGGTAGGAGTAGGACGTTTCCGGGTCCAGTCCGTAGGCGTTCGCCGAAACCGAGACGTCGCCCAGCGAAGCGGGTTCGACTGCGGTCGCCGTGGTTTTGACGTCGGCGGGATCCTGCCAGTATTCGAAATGCCATTCCGTGTCGCCGCCGTTGGGATCGACGGTCCCGTTCAGGGTCGCGCGGGTGCATTTCTTGGATGTGGCGTCGCCGGTGGCGGCCGACGGGGTCTGCGGCGTCAGGTTCACGGTCACGTCGAAGGCCGGAAGGGACGCGGTCCTGTCTGTGGAGTCCTTGACCGTGATCACGATGTCCTCGTAGGTCCCGTGATGCTCGTTGTTCGGCTTGCCGGTCAACGCGCCCGTTTGGGTGCTGAAACCCGCCCACCCGGGCTTGTTTTCGATCAGGAAGGACAAGGTGTCGCCTTCGTCCACGTCGTCGGCATGGGGAACGAACTCGTAGTCGGAATAGGCGGCGACGCTCGTGGCCGGAGTTCCTTCGATGGTCGGCGGGTCCTCTACCGGCCGGACGGTCACGGTCAGCGTCGCGGTGTCGGTTTCGCCCTGGCCGTCGGAGACCTGGACGACGAAGCTGTCGTCGCCGTTCCAGTCCGGTTCGGGGACGTAGTCCAAGACAGGCGGAGAAGATCCCGTGCCGCTTGCCGTGGCGGTCCCGTGCTGGGCCTGCGTTAGGATGGACCATTCCAGGGTGTCGTTGTCGCCGTCGGTGGCCTCGATTTCCGGAGGGTTGTAGGCGAGCGGGTCGCCGTCCTCGTCCATGTTTCGTTGAAATTCGTGCTGGTAGATGACCGGCGGCAGGTTGTCCTCTTCGTAGCAACCCATGTCGAAGCCCGCCCCCAGGGGCCGGGTCTTTCCGTCCAGGTCGTCCGAAGGCGCGCCCTCCGCCGTTCCCGTGTTCCTGCACGGCGACCCCGAACGCAGGTGCAAGCCATCGCCGCCGACGCCCAAGCAGAACTCGGGATCCAGGTTGATGTTGCCCTCGCCCGGATACGTCTGCCCGAATCCGACGAGCACGTCGGAATAGGTCACGGTTTCCGGGGCGGAGTCCGACAAGGAGATGGCGTCGATCTTTTCGTTATCCCAGAAGATGCAGTTTTTGACGACGAGTCCTCCTCGGATGCCGGTTCCGTAAATAGCGGACCCGGCGACGTACGCCGTATTTGTATGCGTCGTGCAGTTCGTCACCGACGGGTAGTAGACGTTGTCGAAGCGGGCCGCCGACCCGTAGTCTCCGTAGTTGCCGTCGAACAGGCAGTTGCGAATCTTTACTACAAAGGAACCCGAGGCGAGTACGCTTCCGCCGTAGTCTCCCGAATTGTGTAGAAACTCGCAGCGTTCCACCACCCCGGAGAAGACCCTGCGAAAAGTGACGCAGGAGCCGTAATCCCCGTAGTTGGTTTCAAATACGGAGTCCTTGATGTGAATCGAGCAAAGACTGGCGAAGACGCCCCCTCCCACGTAGTCCGCCTGGTTGCTTCTGAACAACGCGGATTCGAAGACGGGCGACGAATCCATGTAGGCGAAAACGGCGCCGCCGGAGTCGTTGGCTATGTTGCCGTGGAAATCTCCATTTACGATCACAGGCGAAGAGGAGTACAGGCAGGCCAGCCCGCCCCCGGAATAGGCTGTATTATGATAAAAATAACAGGAAGCGAGCACCGGCCGCGAACCTCGCAAGGCCGCGACACCGCCGCCGTCCGTGGCTGCGTTTTCGTAGAGGTCGCAGTTTCGGATCATGGGAGACGAGCCGAAATCGCAATAGACGCCCCCGCCGAACCGGGCGCTGCCGTTGCGGAGGCGGAAACCGTCCAGCACGGACCGGGTGTCTTCTCCGTCGATGAAGCTCGCCACGCTGCCGGATGCGTCTCCGTCGATGATCGTATTGGCGCTACCCGACAGGGAGACCACCGTCACGCCCTTGCCGCCGAAGGTCACGTTTTCCTCGTACGTCCCGGCGGCCACTTCGATGGTGTCGCCGTCGGTGGCCCCGTCGATGGCCCCCTGGATCGTTTTAAAATCGCAGCCGCTCGAGCACACGGTCCAAGTGGTTCCCGTGGACACGGGCCGTACGCAGGCGAGGCTTGTCGCGTCGTCTTCCCCGTTTTGCGACACGACGGTCAGCGTCGCGTCGTATTGGCCCGGATCGGGGTAGGAAACTGCGGGGTTTTGCTCGCTGGAACCCGGAAAGCCCTCCCCGAAGGACCAGGTCCAGGAAGTTATATGATCGAAGGAAAACGAGGAGTCGAAGAAACCGGCGGCCAGGGGAATGTCGCCTGCTGCGGGATAGACGTAGAAGGAGGCCTTGGGGTCCGGATCTTCGACGACGACCGGATCGGGGGGCAGCGCGGAATCCGAGTCTCCGTCGGCGTCCGTGACGGTGAGTCTGGGCCTGTACGTACCCGGCGCGCTGTAGACGTGCTCGGGGTTTTGCTCGGTGGAGGTGGTTCCGTCGCCGAAGTCCCAGAGCCGGCTCGCCACGGTGTCGGGCGACGTGGTTTCGTCCGTGAAGGAGACGGTCAGGGGTGCGAAGCCCCCTCCCGTACTCGTGGAGAAAGCCGCGGCGGGTTTGCTTCCCGCGACTTCGATCAGGCCGAATCTGGTCTTGGCGGACGTTCCGCCGCCGGATTCCTCCACGGTCAGACTCACCGTGTAGCGGCCCGGTTCCGAATATACGTGGACCGGATCGGTCTCGCCGCTTGCCTGGCCGTCCCCGAAATCCCAGGTCCAGGAGACGATCCCGGTCGCCGGACGGGAAAGGTCTTCGAACGTCACGCTCAAGGGCGCGTCGCCTTCGACCACCGATGCCGAGAAGACGGCCTCGGGCAAAGCGTCGTTTCTTTCGTCGGCCCCCATGTCCACCTCGGACCCGAAAGGACGCGCCTGGGCGTCGATGTCGTCGGCCGGGGCTTCCGCAGAGCTTCCCTCGTCGATGCAGCAGGAGCTGTCCTGCAAATGCCAGTCGCTTCCTTTGGAGACGAATTCCGGATTGTAACTGATGTTTCCTTCGCCGGTGTATGCATGCCCGAGGCGGTGATTCACGTTGGAATACGAGACGTCGGCGGTTGCGTCGCCGAAAAGGTCGATCTCGCGTTCGTTGCCGTTGTAGAACAGGATGCTGTTGTGGACCCGCAGGGATGCGTCGTCGGCCCAGACGCTCCCGCCGAAGACAGCGGTGTTTTCCGCGACCGTGGAGGAGCAAATTTTCAGTTCGGTCCCGGCGTGGGTGGCGCAGAATGCTCCGCCCTCGCGGTCTGCGGAGTTGCCGGTCGAAATGACGTTGGTGAACACGGGAGAAGCGCCGTTTTCGACGTGCGCGCCGCCTCCGCTTTGGAAAGCCCGGTTGTTCTGGATGTAGCTTTTCGAAATCTCGGGTGCGGCGCCGTCGGCGATGAAAAGCCCCCCGCCGTTTTGCAGGGCCGAGTTGTCCGCGATTTCCGTCCGGAGGACGACCGGAGAGCAGGCGTGGATATGGACGCCGCCGCCGTTACTGTTGGCGTGGTTGTCGGCGATCAGGCCGTCGGCGAATTCCGGGGCGCTGGACGATTCCACCGCCAGTCCTCCGCCGTAGCCCGTCGAATAGTTGTCCTGCACTATGAAACGGGAGAATGTCGGAGAGGCGCCGTTGGCCGCGAAGATGCCGCCGCCGCCCGCCGCCGCCCTGTTTTCCAGAATCTGGCAGTGGTTGATCGCGGGAGACGAGCCGTCCAGGAAAATCCCGGCGCCGTAGTCGGCGCAGCCGTTTTCGATGGCGAAACCTTCCAGGACGGAATCCGACCCTTCGCCCGATACGAAGCGAACCACGCTGCCCGCGCATCCCCCGTTGATTTTGGTCTTGTTCGCCCCGTCGGTGGACTCCACCGTGATGCGTCTGCCCTTGAAATCGATGTTCTCCGCGTACACGCCCGGACCTACTTCCACCGTGTCGCCTTCCCACGCGTCGTCGATGGCCGACTGGATGCTCGAATAGTCGCAGCCCGAAGCGCAGACCGTCCGTGTGATCGGCTCCCAGTCGTTATCGACGATTTCGTAGGTGTGGACTGCGTTGGTCCCCAGGTTCGCGTTTGTCGGATTCGACAGGGTGACAACGAAATCCTCGCGATGTTCCTCCTCCCCGTCGTCGACGACTGTCGCCTGGATGGCGGCGGAAGTCTCGCCGGGTTCGAAGGTCAACTGGCCTGCGTCCAGGGTGTAATCGACTCCGTCGCCGCCGGCCGTGCCGCTGGTTATCGCGTAATCCACGGTCACGGTCTCAAACGATCCGGGGGTCAAGGTGACGGTGAGCGCGACATCTGTCTGGCTTTCGTCGCCCTCGGAGGAACCGGTTTGGAACTGGACGGCCGGGTAGGATTCGTCGTCCAAGACGGTCAGGCTGTGTTCCCCCTGGGGCCAGCCTGCGGAAGACGCCGTGAAGTTGACTGGCGAGTCTTCGTCGTAAATCAGGTCGTCGATCAGGGTCAGGTCGAATTTCCTGTGGTTTTGACCCGCCAGTATGGAGACGGTCGCAGGAAGGGTCGCCTCCGACGGAGCTTCGGAGTCGAGAGTGAATTCGACGGGTGCAGTCAGCAGGCCGGGAACGGACAGTTCCATTGCCAACGCCAGTGTCCCGTCGCTTTCAAAGACCGTGTCCGGGCCTGTCAGGTTCAAGTCGAGTGTCTCGTTGTCCGCGATGATCATGGTGTCACCGACGCCGGTCCAGCCTTCGACGGAAGGGGACACTTCGACGGTCTGCGGGCCGTCTATCAAGTTGTCGTCCATGATGAAAAGGTCGAAGGTCGCGCTGTTTTCGCCCGCTAAAATGGTCGCGGTGGCCGGGACTTGGAGTTCTGTGCGGTCGTCCGAAACCAAATCCACGATCACGTCCTCATCGACTGTCGAACCGGCTGTCACGGTCCCCAGCCCGGCCAGCGTGCCGTCGCCCTCTGTCGCGCCCAAGGGGAGTTCGACGGTCAGCGTGCCGGTCTGCGCGTCGTGGATCGCGGTCGCGGCCGACCCGGGAGCGTAGCCGTCGGCGGACGCCGTCACGGTCGCGGTTCGCGTGCCGTCCAGGATATTGTCGACAACGGCGGCCGCGTTGAAAACGGCCGAAGCGTTTCCGGAAAGAATCGTGACGGAGGCATCCACAGAGACTTCCGATGTATCGTCGGAGGAGAGGGAAACCTCGACATTGGAATCGGGGGCCTCCGGAACGCTTACCGTCCCCAGCCCGGTAAGATCGTCGCCCTCGGTCGCGGAAGCCGGCAATACCACGGTCAGCGGCGGGGTCGTGTTTTCGAACCAGATGATGCCTTCGTACGTGCCGCTCGCCGCGAAATCCAAATCCGCGTCGCCGTCCAGATTCGCGATGATTCCGGTCGAAAGTTTTTGCAGATTCTCCGTCAATTGATGCATTTGCCAGGAATTCCCGGTGCCGTCCGTGTTTTCCCACCAACTGGCGGCGGTCGGGGAGATTCCGAGGATGTCCATGTCCCCGTCGTCGTCCATGTCGTCGGCGTACGCCTGCTTTACGGCGTCGAAATCCCCGACCACCGGATGCTTGACCCAGAGCGCGCCGTTTCCGGGATTTCCGCCGGACTCGTCCTGGTTTTCCCACCAGGCGATGTCGTCGCCGGTCTCGGAAGCCCCCAGAATGTCCATGTCGCCGTCTTTGTCCATATCCGCCGCCACGACCCACGACGCGCCGGAAAAGCTGCCGTCCGCAGTATGCTTCGTCCAGGATTGCCCGTCGCCCTGGGAATTTTCAAACCAGACGATGGCGCCGGCGTCGTTGGCGGCGCCTATGACGTCCGCGTCGTCGTCGCCGTCGATGTCCGCGGCGCAGATGCCGTAAAGGCTCTGGCTGGTGTCGATATTGGTATTGGACCATGCGCCCTCTCCGGTTCCGGGATTTTTCAACCACGCGAGAGTTTTGTATTTGAACCATAGGATGTCCGGCGCGTCGTCTCCGTCCATATCGACTGCATAAACATTCCTGACGCCGGCGGGGGAGAAGCCGGGTTCATAAACTGCGTGTTTTGTCCAGTCGCCGCCTTCGCCATGGGGATTTTCCCACCACTCGATGTACTCGGCAAATTGAGTCATAGAGACTGCGTCCCGGTCGCCGTCGTCGTCGAAATCGGCCGTATCCACGCTCGAGAAGCCTTTTTCGGCGTCGTTTTCTATCGTATGATCGTTCCAGAACGATCCTCCTCCGTTGTTCTCAAACCATCTCAAATCCTGGCTAAGTTGTGCGCAGGCGACGATGTCCGGATCTCCGTCTCCGTCCATGTCGGCGGCGCGGGCGTCACTGGGGCTGCGAATGCCGGAATTGGCCAATTGCTTGGGCCAGGTTCCCGAAAGGTCGCCGGGGTTTTTCCAGAAAGCCACTTCGGCTCGAAGGAAGGAGACGGCCATGATCTCCTTTTTGCCGTCTGCGTCCAGGTCTTCGACATAAGTCGAGTACGACCTTATAAATTGCTCGTCCAATATGTGCTTCGACCATCCGACGCCGGTGTTTTCCCAGGCAATCAAATCATGATTCTGGTTGTCGTTCCCGGTCATGTCCATATCTCCGTCGCCGTCCAGATCCGAGACATAGAGCGTGCGAACGCGAGCGACATTGTTTTCGACGACATGGGTGGTCCAACCGGACTCGGCGTTTTCGAACCAGACGACGCTCGGACCGCCCGTATAGTATCCGGCGCTCGCGACGTCCAGGTCGCCGTCGCCGTCCATGTCCACCGCCTGCACTCTGTAGGGATATTTGGACGGCATGTATTCGATGACTTGCTTGGACCAGACCCCTGCGCCCTGGTTCTCCCACCAGGCGAATTCGTGGGCGCTATTGGCCGCTCCCAAAACGTCCATGTCGCCGTCGCCGTCCAAGTCCGCGGCATGCACGCCCATGGCCCCGAGGAAGTCCCCGTCGATCAAATGGGTTTCCCATTGGCCGCCCGCGCCGTCCTTGTTTTCAAACCACGACACATCGCTGCCGCTATTGGCGGCGCCCGCCACATCCATATCTCCGTCGCCGTCCATGTCTGCCGCCCATACGTCAATCGGGCCGTCGAAAGACGCATCCATGGTCCGCTTGGTCCAGGATTTTCCATTGCCGGCGTTGTTCTCCCACCAGGCCACTTCGTCGGTGGTCTGATTGCATGCGACAATGTCCATGTCCCCGTCGCCGTCCATATCCGCCGCGACTCCGGAAGAGGCGCCGATCCATCCTTCTTCCACCAAAACCATAGTCCATTGGGTCGCGTTTCCGGCGACGTTCTCATGCCAGACCACGTAGCCGCTTGCGGCAATCGCCAGAATATCCATGTCCCCGTCGCCGTCCATGTCCGCCGAATGCACATCCGTGGCGTTTGCTTCCGTAATGTCCGTCACCTGCTGCTTTTCGAAATACAAAGCCCGGGCTGCGCTCGGAAAAAAGAACCCGCACGCAAGCGCACAAGCCATGGAAATCGCCAGAAGCCCGCGTAGAAGAAAAAATCTTGCGAAAACACCCTGCGAAAAACGCTTGCTCAACCCGTTTTCTTCGCCGGATGCGTCGGAATGCTTGTCCCTGCCAAGTCCAAAAAATCCCATGCCCATTTCTTCCTCCTCCTCATTCTTAAAAAAACAGTGACTGATCGTCCCCGAAAAGCGGAAAACATTTAGGAACAGTTTTGAAAAGAACAATCCACGATGGAAAGCATGCTGCCGAATCGAAAGCCTCCGGCACACTCGACGACAGGCCGTTCGGAACATAGTTACGAAGGCGCGTCAATCTGAATTTATTCCATAAATCGGTCTCGAAAGAAAGATAAATTTGAGAAGGGGCGGTTAAATTTCCATGATCGAAAAGGGCTGCCGTTCGGCAGGATAGGCCGCTCTCCGGCGGGGGACTGGAACGTTGGAACGAGTCGAATTCGAGGGGGGATACAATTAAATTGTCATTATCGGAAGGGGATGGCTGTCGGCATGATAGACAGCGCCCCGGCTCGGGAAGATAGGTCCTTTTCCGCCGGGTTAGACTCGGTCCCACGCTCCAGCGTGGGAATGCAAATCGGGACGCTCCGGCGTCCCGTCAAGCGTACCGGCCTGCTACTGATAGAACATTTCGAACCAATTTTCGAATTCGATCCCGGCATCCAGTAGATATCTCATGGTTCCATTTCGTCAAACTCGACGTTTCTCCCGGGTGTCCAGTCTCTCAATCCTGTAAAATCGTCGTCGGAAAATGCGGTATTATCGTCATCCATTGCCTTTCTCCAATCCATAAGGGCGCTCCAAAATCCCTGCTTTCCGAGATTCGACTTTTCGTAATCGGCGATGGAAAGGAGAACCGCCACTTTTTTTCCGTAGCGGGTCAAAATGGCCGGAGGACCGTTTTCGACCTCGTGGACAAGGGAGGGCAGCTTGTTTTTCGCTTCCGCGATGGATATTGGTTTCTCCATGATTCTATCCTTTCCAAGGGTGATGTCGGCTTGAATATAACCGGATTTATGGCTATTTGCAATCCGTTTCGAACTGTTTCACGTTCGACCCAATTAAGCCGCCTTGTTTCCAATCCGTTGCGAGTTGTCCGAAAATAGTGTACCTTTTCCGAAAAACGAGAAACCGAAAAGGTTTCACTTGTGCGGTAACTCTTTAATGTTCGACCGATGTAAGCAAAATGGAGAGGGAACTCCGAACATGAACATACGATATCCGCACCTGTCCGATTTTCATTTGACCGGCGGCAAGGACCCTGCGGAGGCTTTCAAGCAGGGTTCCGTCACAGGGTCCCTGACGGAATTCATCGAATCGATGGCGGAACGGAACAAATTGAACGTCGATTCCATCGTGATCACGGGAGACGTGGCCGACAAGGCCCGGCCCGAAGAATAATTAATGGGAAGTTTTTTTTCCATTTTTCTTTGATTAACATTTTAATCTGCGAACTTGGCACTTGCTATTATGAAACCAGCGATAGCGCTAAAAAAAGAGGATGTTTTCAGAGTCCTTGAACGTCTTTTGAGAATGTCCATCGAGCAAAACGAGCCATTCATGGAGCCGATTGTCATGGTGGGAGGGACCGCCATGATAGCGCACGAATTGCGGAAGCAATCGTTCGATGTGGACCTTTTTGTCAGAGACTTTTCCATCGACATTGTCAGGCGGGTGGAAACCGAATTCAGAGCCGAATACGGCGACGCTTTCAGGATCGACGTGACTTCGATCGAAAACATTTGGGGATTCATAATGCTTCGCGATATTGCAGATGCCGAGCCCGACAGCGAAATCCGTATCGAAGACCGTTGCTATACTCTTCGAAAATTGAGCATCGAGGACCTCTTTTTTCTGAAATTGGATTCCGGAAGAGAAAAGGACATTGCCGACCTGTCCATCCTGATTGGACACACAGATATGAATCGATTGGTCGATCGCTTCAACATTATCTGGAAATGGCATGGAGATCCCGACGGCGTCTTGGGGCTGGCGGATGAATTCGTATCGTTTATGCAAGCAAGAGGGCACAATCCGGTGGAAATTATCGAAAGATTGAAATTGCCCGCCTCTATGATCGAATTGCTGGCCGAGACTTGGGAGGGGAATCTCTATGAATGATCTGGCGGAAAAAGTAGAAAAAGACATCGTCTTGGAAGAAAAAATGCTCGCGAAAGTCGTCGATTTGCTGAACCGAAAGGTCGAGCTTGCCCAATGGCCTGAAGAAGAGCGGGACGTATTCTTGCTTGCTCTCTGGAAGAAAAAATGTCGCAAAGGGGACAGGGAAGCCTGGAAAGCCTTTCGTACCGCAAGGCATCTTCACATCGACAGAAAGCTTCTTCCGCCCGAACCAGCGGAGCCGTCCGCCCTTCAACTGCGCTGCGCCGAACGAGTCAGGGCCGATATTTGCCGGTTTGTGAAACTGGGAGGGGGCAACTACATCACCCCGTCGAAAAAAAACGGGAATTACACGGTTTGATCAAATTGGGTCTCTCTACCGGGGACCGGGGCCGTTTGATAGGAGCGTCACCGGTCGCATCGCAACATTCCGAATTCCATGCCTGTCCACGGTTCTCTGCAAAAAGCGATAGGAGGCGCCGTTCGAAAATCCGGTCCTTGCAGCGACAAGTCGCGCCTCAGAGCATCCCCTGTCCATACATCTTCCTCCAGGGCCGCGCCCATTTCCTTTCCCCGCTGTGCCGACTGCTGCTGCCTGCGCCGGATCTCCTCGATCCCGCGGTCGTAGTCGTTGATTGTTTCCTGGAGCGCGCAAATCGCGCCGGGATCAGGATCGGGGCCTCCGTATCCTTTTTTGAAGAGGCAATCCTGAAGGTCCCCGGACAGCACCATCTTATAAATGTGGATGGCGCTCATGACCTTGTCCGCGATGGAATGGGTGAGAGCGGCGCATCCCTCGTCGGTCCGGGCTTCGCAGAAACCGAACACGGCGATGTTTCTGTCGCGCAGCTTGCCGTCGAACTTCAGCTGGTTCAGGATATTGAACACGTTTTCGCTTATCGCTTGGTTGTAGTCCTAAGCGCATTGCGCAAAGGGCGTCGCGACCATCGATACGAATGAAACAACGAGCAAGGCAAAGAGAATCGAACGAAACGATTTCATGGCGTCTCCTTTTTCAAGTTTGCATTGGAGTCGGAATTGTTAGCAGGCGGCAGGACGAAATGCAAGCCAAAAACCAAACGAACAGCAATTCTAATTTTAGCAGGCTCTTCTATGCGCGAGTTTTTTCATTTCGGTTACAATCGCCAAACCTATCGCAAGGTAGGGACGGAAAGCCGCGGGTCTCGCGGGTCGTTGCCGCGAACCATCGAGACAGCCGGGTTGCTCTTGGATGATTCCAAAGTTGCCCGGCTTTTTGTATTTTACGCATAGCAACAGGTGTCACAACCGCATCCCGCCAAAGGGGTTTGATAACGACGAAGCAGGAGAGCGCCTGTCGATACCTGTATGGCATGGCGTTGAAGAACCGGAATATTTCACATCTGACGAGAATGTCTATGGCCGGGACGACATCAATCTCACCATCCCTCAAGGAGCGGATTCCGTCGAGGTCAACCTGTACTATCAGACCACAAGCCGAGAGTACATCGAATTTCTGCGGGATGAAATCAACGGGAGCGGAAACCTGACATTGAACGGAAACGGGGTGGGCCAAGATCCTTCTTATAACGCCCAGACCGAACCGTTCTTCGCTCAGCTTGCGGCGTGGGGCGACACGATCTGGCAATTGTAGACCCACAACATGAACGTGGAAGGGGCCGCACCGTTCCTGATGGCATCGGGGGCGGTAGGCAGGCCTCCCGAGGGTTGCACAGCCCCTGACTCACCGACACTTTTGTCCGCTGCACCGGAACACTCCGAGGTGACCCTGACGTGGGCCGCAGTAGATGGCTCGTCCGGTTACAATGTTATACTACGACCAGGGCGGCAAGGCCCATTTGGTGGCGCACATCGCGCCCCCTGAAATCACCTCCTTTACCGACACCGGCCTGACCAACGGCGTGGAATATTGCTACAAGGTTTCCGCGTACCAGGAAACGTGCGAGTACGGGTTCGGCAATATCCTGTGCGCTGTCCCGGAAAATCAAGGACGGACGGGAGCGACTGCGGGCGTTTCCGATATGCAGGCCGGCATGTACGCAGGCAAAGGCACGAACACGGAGTTCATCGCCCAGTCCACTTTTGCGGCTGGCGATACGGTTGTCGTCCGTTTCCTGGTGCTTGACGAAACTGGTCGGCCTGTCTCCAATGCCACCGTGGAAATCGTGATCGGCGGACCGGAAACGACAACCCTGAACGGCAATCCGAGCGACGCCGATGGCTGGGCCGAAGCCGCTTGGCAGACCCATGCGCCCAACAAAAAGGGCCAGGGAGGCACCTCGCCAGGCGCCTACACGGCCACGACAACCAATGTGACGCGTCCGGATACAACTGGGACGGCGTGACGACGAATTCATTTTTCAATATCGAATAGTTATTCAAAAAGCACGTCTTCCAGAAGCTATATTTCCAACCAAAACGAATGCGGATCCAAGAGTCAGGGCCGGAAACGGCCCTGCCTTTGATTTCCCTCGACAGCCGTGGAAAGAAAAGAATTGGCATTCTATCGCGAAAGTGAAGTTATGTGATCGTTGCGCCTTCCCCAGCAATTCTAATTTTGACGGAAATTCCATGCCGAAGAGGTTGCAACGACCAAGGTAACCAGACCATCCTGGTCTGGTGTGCCACGGTAAAGGGGCTTTTCCCAACGCACCGAACCAGACCAGGATGGTCTGGTTACCTTAAAGGCACCGGAGAGACTCAAAATTAGAACTGCTGCGCCTTCCCAATTTCGCTTGCCAATGAAAAAATATTGTGATTTACTGATACAGTATTTTTTCGGAACAAACCGGGTTCAAATATTCATTAACCGACAATCGGTGCTGCGGTTCAAGCGGCACGGGAGGTGAAAATGAGGATGACGAGAGTATTTCTGGCGCTTTTTTTAATGGTTTTATGGGTCGGTCCCGCGACTGCCGGGGAACTCGACGAAAAGACCAAGACGGAAATCAAAGAATTTATTTCGAAACACCGAAAGGCCTTTCAGGAAAAGGACATCGACACCGTCATGTCCATGTATTCCGAAGACGCGGTCCTGATGGGCACCGGCCCCGGCGAACGGTTCGAGGGGCAGGAGGAAATCAAAAACGCATATCTGGAATATTTCAATTCGTTCGACCGGGAGGATTCCACTGTCACCTGGTACAAAGCAGGCACGCAAGGAGATGTCCTGTGGGCTACGGGAATGACCATGATTCGTTCGTACTTTAAAAACGAACTCAACGAGTTTCCATTGAACTGGTCCAGCGTGATCGTCAAGCAGGACGGCGTCTGGAAGTTTGTCCAGCGTCACATTTCCAACATTAGCTGCGAATAGACAAGGGGAGGGGGTCATGGGCGACAGCAAGAAGGAAGACGGGATCAGCAGGAGAGACTTTCTGATCGGATTGAAAAAGTGGTCGAAAGCCGTGGTTGCGGGCGTCGTGGCAGCCGGCGTCGGTTCGAGCGCGCAGGCGGGCTCGGTCTGGATCAACCGCCGCGGCGGCGCCGGTTTCGGCTGGGGAAACGGCGGATACGGCTGGGGCAACGGCGGGGTCATTTGGGGCAACGGCGGCATCGTCTGGGGCAACGGCGGAATACGCTGGGACAATTGGGGCGGCTCCTGGGGCAACCGAGGCGGAGGCTGGGGAAATCGCGGAGGTTCCTGGAAGAACAAAGGCGGCGCCTGGGGCAATCGAGGCGGTGGCGGCGGGAGCTGGAAGAACCACGGCGGTGGCGGCGGAGATTGGGGCAATCGCGGTGGCGGCGGCGGTGGCTGGAAGAACCATGGCGGTGGCGGTGGCTGGAAGAACCATGGCGGTGGCGGCGGAGATTGGGGCAATCGCGGCGGTGGCGGTGGAAGCTGGAACAACCGCAGCGGCGGCGGTGGCGGCTGGGCCAATCGCAGGGGCGGAGGGAGACCGTACTAGATGCGCAAAGGCGCAGCCAATCGCGACAGCGACAACCATTTAACTCCATGCATGCCGGGTGCGACCGTCAACGTCCCGGTCCATCTTGTCGATAATTTTCCCGAGAACCTGCTTGTGGTTCGCTCGGGCGCCCCTTGCGCCCTCGTCGAACGCATCGACGACGTTTTGGGGGAACGGATCGACTACGTGCAATTGACCGATCTCGACGCCGATCCGTCCCCCTTGATTCGGTGGAAGCAAACCTTTGCACTGGATTTGACCATGACCGCACCCGGCCGGCAGTTTTCCCGGCTCTACGCCTTTGCGCCCCTGCTGGATCGGGGGCCGGTCCGGGTCCAAATTCCGGCGGTCGATGGAATGCGAAAGGCGGTCAAGCTGGCCGCCTCTTTGCGCTTCAGCGTGGCGATCGTTCCCGGGCAGCCGAACGAAGCGATTTTGCCACGACTGATCGAACTTGCGGATTTCTACCTGAGAAACCCGGCCATCGAAGAACCCGTCGAATTTTTCCACAGCCTCTTTTTCGCTTTTGTAAACGGGGAAAAGACGACCTTGTGGGACATCCTGGAAAAAAATCCCGCGCGCTTCTGCCATGTCGAAGACGACGGATCGGTCGCACCCCCGCCAAAGCCGGTTTTCTGGCCAAAACGGCAGGAATTCAACGCGGAAGACGGCGATTCTCATAGGCGGCCTTCCGTCGCCGGAAACCGAATCGATTGCCAAGAGTGCCGTTTTTTCCCCAACTGCGTTGGCTTTTTCAAGCACCCCGACCCCGGGTACACATGCCTTTCGATCCATCCCCTGTTGGAACACTTGGAGAAGGCGGCCTTTGAATTGAAACAAGACCTGGCCTCCGGAGGGTGTCTTGCCGAATGATGCTCCCTCCCCCGCCCTTTTCCATGATCTTTCTTCCCACCCTGCGATGCGACGCGGACTGCGAATACTGTTTTGAAAAAAAGGGCGGCCCGCCCATTGCTCTCGATTTGCTTTCCGAACTGTTCGAAAAAGTCTTTTCGTACATGGACGGACGAAACCTCCACGAGCTTCAAGTCTACTGGCAGGGAGGAGAAGTCCTGACCCTGTCGCCGGAATGGATCGAAAAGGCCCACGAGCGCATCGAAGCCACAGCCGATTGCTGCGGCAAACATGTCGCGCATTTTCTGCAATCCAACCTGCTCGCCTACGGTCCCGAGTGGGAGCCGGTGATCGCTCGCATCTTCGGAAACGAAATCGGCTCCTCCGTCGATTATCCCAACCGGCATAGAAAAGCCAAAGGCGGGCGGCCCGAGGATTTCAACCCCTTCTGGCTCAAAAAAGCCGACGCAGCCCGCAAGGCTGGCAATCGACTGGGAGTGATCGCGATTCCCGGAGAAGAAACCCTGCAGGCCGGGGCCGAAAAATTCTACGACTATTTCACCCGTTTTTTAAGGCTCGACGACTTTCAGCTCAACAATCCCTTTCCCGGCGGGACGTCAAACGCAGTGAAACAGGGCTTTCCCCTGGATCCGGAAAGACTGGGCCTTTTCTACACGAGACTCGTCGATATCTGGGTGGAGAAAGGATACGAGAATGGCGTTCGCCTCGGCCCGTTCGACCAGCTCCTGGCTTGCTTTCTGGACGAACCCCACGTCCTTCCCTGCATCTGGCATCGTAACTGCGCAGACCAGTTCATCTGCGTTGGACCCGACGGCACCCTTGCGCAATGCGACTGCTGGACCGCAAGCTATCCCGAATACCATTTCGGCAATATCTTCGAAAACCGACCCCTCGATGAAATCTTGAATGCGAGCAGCGCCCGGAAACAGTTCCTGGATCGCCCGGCACGCATCATGGAAACCCAGGACTGCATCGACTGCCAATACCTGGCGATCTGCCACGGCGGATGCCCGGTGCGGACTTATTCGATGCGGGGCGGTCTTTTCGAAAAGGACCCGTATTGTCCGACCTACCTGGCGATATTTCGACACATGGAAAGCGTCGCGGCGAATCTCGCGGCAAAAGGTCGCAAACCCAAAGAGCATCGCGAAAGCATTACCGAGAGAAAGGCTTGAAGCATCATGCAATATCCACTTCCTGAGATCATCGGCAATCCCGATCTTCTCGTGGGTCGGGAAAAGGAATTCGCTCTTTTGGATAAATGGATCGGCCGGATACCTGACCGAATGGCAAAATCCCGCGCCATACTCGGCCGTCGCAAAAGCGGAAAGACAGCCATCGTCCAGCGCATCTTCAACCGGTTGTGGAGTGAAAACGGCCGGGTGATTCCATTTTACATAAATGTGCGGGAGCGCAGAATATGGCTTGCGGATTTCACCGTGAACTTCTTTCAGACATTTGCATCCCAGTTCATTTCATTTCTGGAACGGGACGAAGTTCCGGCGACAAATCCGCTTACCCTCGAGCAAAATAGGGAATACGGACTGTCCAAGGGCCTTTCGATTATGGCCGATGATGCAGCGTATATTATCGAAAAACCGGCTTTGCATGTCGGATCCGTTCTTTATCTATTGCGTGTTCCAGAGCGATTTCGAGGGAAAGGACCTGACGACCGAACAAAGCGTCGTGGACACGGTTCATTATGAAATCACTTCCCCGGAATCGGAGATGTCCATGACCTGGGGCGAATATATCGAATTGTCGTTAAAGCGGATCAACACGATAAATTCCAAACATATCATGTTGCACCTGAGCAAACATGCGGACCGGGAATGGACGCCCGCAGAACTGAAGAAAACACTTCAACTGGATATCGGAGAAAAGTAAATCAAGGAGCTGCTGGTCAATATGGCAAAAGCCGACCTGATCCGAAAAGGCAAGTCGGACATCCGGTTTCGGGGACTGACGGACGGAACCCTCAACCTGATTCTCAGGAGCCGGTTCGAGGAGGAAATCGAGTCTTATCAGCCCGATCTGAAGAAGAATTTTCATGAAGACCTGGAAAACCTAAGAAAAGATAAAAAATCCCTGGAGGGCCTTGTCCGGCATCTGACCGGAAAGATGGCCGAATATCAGTTGACGACCGAATTCAGAAGCAAGAAACGATTTTCGCCATCCCGGTATTTTGCGAATGTGGCCGACGATGCGAAGCTAAATATCATCGACACCAAAATGCGACCGGTGTTTCAGAGACCGGACGGCAAAACCATGGAGTTGGACATCCTGGCAATATCGGATTGCGGCGGGATTCTGGCGGTGGAAGTCAAAAAGACAAAGGACCCCGCCGGCATCGCGTTCGTGCGGGATTTCAAGGAAAAGATCGGCGTCCTGGCTTTGCTGCATCCGGACAATCGCATCATTCCGGCGTATTTTTCAACGGGCGGATTCACTGGAGAATCGCTTGATGCCGATATCGTCCAACTCAAGGTTGAACCGTTTACTGGTGCCAATCCTTTGTCACTCTTCTGTTTTTGTCCGCAGACGGGTACTATCTTAGAGCAGGCGGCAAAGAGCGCGGGCTTCGATGTATCCCGAAAACCGGATTCTCAGCTTCAAGCTTATACGACGGCCGCTACCCGGCTCCGGGCCCGTTTACGAGAAAAGGGCCGGTTGAGCTTTGACGAAGCGCGTGCGGCGGCCCTTGAACGCTTAAAAGATCCCTTGCTTGCTGTTCGTATCGCCCAAGCACTCGCGGGGCGCTTTGGTGAGGTGATTGTAGATGAGGCGCAGGACTGTAATCCAGATGATCTGACCGTTATTTCATGGCTGCGCGATTCCGGCCTGCCGGCAAGACTTTTTGCCGTCGAAGGAAAGATTTTCGAACACACGCTCGATTTCGCCGGGCCTTAAAAATTTCGGAGGCTTTCTCTGCGCGAATTCAGTTGCTCCGACGATCAGACCGGCTATGTCTTTTTTCACGATGCGCAGCTCGAAACGCAAATATTTGAAGAAGTTTCCAAGGTGCGAACGATCGCGGCGGTTCGCGCTCGACGAGAAACGACGATTGCGGCCCGCGAGGAACTCGTCGACGTGTTCGATCTCGACGCGACCGAGATCGAGTCCGCGCCTTTCAAGGTACGGACGAAAAGCGGACAACAGTCGGCGGGCGTCGTCCGGATAGCCGTCGCCGACTCCTCTCGCGTTCTTGAAGTACGCCAGGTAGTCTTCATAGATCTCGGGAAGCTTCAGAATCGGTTTTTCGATCGGAGAGCGGACGAAGCCTTTCGCGCAAAGAAAGCGCGAAAGGCCTTTGACCGCGTCCGTTCTGGCCCAGGGCCCCTCGGCTTGTCGATAATGTCGCACAAACGCATACGTCAGGCTTTCCGGCCATGGAATCCGCATGGATTCCGCAAATTTGCCGAACCGCTTCAGAGCGTTCGCATAGGCGCGAATCTTGGTGTCGGCGTAACTGTTGGTTCTCATCCAGTCCAGGTAGTCCTCGACGGCCTGCGCAAATTCCATCGTTTCCCCCTTCGCCCGTCTCGTCGATCGGCCGGACAGACCTTCGGAAGAACCGCCGCCGCGTCCGGCATTGCACAGGAAAGCCTTGAGAGACTCCGCGGCTTCGACGAACCCGACGCGCCGGCAAACCATGGCCAGGTCGATGGTGTTGAAATTTCTTTCGCATCGGAAACCTCCGGCAAGGTTCGTGTCGGCCTTCGTCGAGGTGGAAAATTCTCCGCAGACGGGACAGAGGAACCTGAATCGTCCGTCTTCGTCGAATTTGCAAGGGATACCGAGTTCGCGAATCCAGTCGTTGACCGGAACGAAATTTCGCAGTTCGTATAGTTCCTTTTTCGTGAATCTTTTTTTCATGATGCGTCCTTCCTTTTAAAATTATCGCCGTCTTCGGACGCATACCACGAAAATCGGGACGGAGCCGTTTCGAAGTCGGGGAAGGGCCGAAGAAAAGAATGTCGCGCAAATCGCCCGACCGCCTCGGCGGCCCGATGCAGAATCCCGCGGCGCTTTTCCGACCGATATTTGCGCGGCGGCAACCAGAGGGGCCGGCGCCGATTTTCCTTCGACGATTCGGTTTCTTCGATATGGACGGAAGCCAAATACTCCATGAAGCGCCATACGGTGGAACGGGACACGAAACCTTCGCAAAGTCCCCGTTTGTCAGGATAGCCGATTTCGTTTCCGTCTTCGACCACCGCGTCGGCATAGCTCGCATGCTCGTCTTCGAGATATTTTCGACTCGGGCGGACAATCCCTGATTATCAGCCTTATGCCCATTTACGCCTCCTCGTCCGATTGAATGTTGATTTTCGACAAGATTCTTGATCGTCGGTTCCCCTTGATCCTTGCCAGCTCTTTCCCCCGAGAGCGCGCATAATCCTTGATGCATGATCGTACAAGTACGTTTAAGTGACATGGATTAAAGAGATTGCATTACCTGCGTAGGTCGAGATTCTGGATAGTTTTTCGCCAAATTAAATGGTATGATGAAAATAAACGATCAGTGATGAACACGTTCAGTTAACAAACAATATAGGGGTATTGCATGAGCTACAAACCACGTTCGCTTTTCCGCATGATAGAGGACGTCAACAGGTCCCTCTTCCTTCCGCATATCCAGAGGCCGTTCGTATGGGACGAAGACCAGATGAGACGTTTGTTGGACAGCCTTATGAGAAACTATCCAATCCAGACTCTCCTTTTTTGGCGAACAAAAGACGAAATCAAGTCTCGCAAATTCATGTTGACTGTCGAGTGGGACCCGAACCTTAGCGACTTCTACGACGAGGAAAAAAGCCGCGAGGGCGTGGAGAAAGTCCTCGTACTCGACGGACAGCAGCGGATTCAGACACTGCTTGCGCTTTTCCAGGGGGGCGTGGAAGGCGCAACCCTTGGGCAACGCCGCGAAGCCTACATCGACTTGACAAGCGGCTCGGACATTGACGACGACGGATTTCTTTACCGCGTTCAGTTTTCCGCCGAACCACTGAACGCGGCGTGGCTTCGACTGCCAGACCTCACGGGGCGTTTCAACCAGCGCAACGCGGAGGAGATCGCCGACGAGATCAACGACCGCATCGAAAACGAGCTGGACGAGAGCACGGACGATCGAAAGCGCAGAGAGAAGCTGGTGCGGCGAAACGTTTCGCAGCTCGTTTCCCTGCTTCGCGAAGAACGCTTCTTTTGGGTCCAGGAACTCGATGGCGTTGCGGAAAAATTCCCTTACGGGACTGTGCTCGACATCTTCGTGCGCGTGAACTCCGGCGGCACCAAGCTCAATGCGGGCGACCTGATGTTCGCCGCAATGAAAGAGGGATGGGCAGAGATCGAGGAGCGCATCGAGGAAGTGACCGAGCTTCTCAATGGCGATTGCCTGTCATTCGATAAATCGATTCCTTTGAAGTGTCTGTTGGTCGCGCACGGGAAAGGCGCCGAACTGACGCCGAAGAAGTTCGCCGATGCGGATGCGCGAAATCTGCTCGAAAAAGTTAAAGAGGATTGGGACCGCGCCGAGGCGACGTTCCGCCAGCTGCGCGATTTCCTCGTTCAGGATCTGCGAATCGACACACCCGCCGTCATCCGCAGTTATAGCAGCTTCGTCCCTCTTTTCGATTACCTGTTCCACAATCCGAAACCCGACGAGCTGAGCCGCCAGTTGATGCGCGCCTATCACTACAAGGCTCAGCTCTTTAACTGGTACCGCGCACGGACCGACAATATTTTGAACATGATGCATCGTATCGTAGGCGGGCGGCTGCAAACCGGCTTCCCCATCGAGGCTGTGAAGGAATTTTTCGGGCGCAACAACTACTACGTCGAGCTGACAAGGGATCACGTGGCGGAGACGCGCCTCCGCTATATATTGCTCCAGCTCGTTTACGTACAACAGTTTGGCACGGGACCCTTCGATGTCCGTTTCAAAGACAACTCTCCGCACATCGACCACATCTACCCTCAGCATGGGCTGCGTACTCACTTCGGCTTGCCGACGAGCGAGATCAACCACCTTGGCAACTATAGATTCGTCGGTGCCACGGACAATATACGGAAACGAGGCGAACAGCCCTCTTCCTATTTTCAGCGGTTGAAGAATGCGCAAATCCAGATAGAGAAGCACCTTCTGTTGAGGGACGTTTCCCAGAACCCGTCTCTTCTTGCCTGGGACGTTGCGAGCTACCGGTCTTTTCGCGACCGTAGGCTGGAACGGATTTTTGATATCGCAAGTCACGCGGTGAACGTAGAGATTTTCATCAGAAACGGAGAAGGTGCTGCGTTGCAGGCTACCGAACAAGAACATATCGCCTCAGTCGATGGCTAATAGGCTTTTCGTTACGCACTGGACTGGAAGAATATACGACCGAGACTTTTTTTGTCCGCTTCGGTCGGAGGGAATAATCGGAGGCCTCCGTCTCCGGAGCGCAAACTTGCGCGAGCATGCGCGCGCTTAGCGCCGGTCCCCGGGCGGAGGCATCTGCGTAAACTCAGGCCATTCCCGACCCCCGATGACAGTTTCGCCCTCCCATACTTCAATCATTCGACCCAAGTTGCCCGCAATCGTTTGGTCCGCATATTGCGAATCAAAGAGAACGAAACGAAAACAAACCGACAAACCAACGGAGGTGACATTATGGCGAAAGTTCAGGATTACATCGAGACCGATCAGGAAAGGGAAGAAGGGCATGCCGATACCCGCGACAGAAATCACGAATGCGAGAAACCCGATCCGGCTTTGGGCTGCGACCTCGGAATTGACGTACAAGGATAAATAACGGCGGAGCTTCGATCACAGGCTGAAAATATGACCTGGTACTCAGGATAGAAAGGCGGGGCCTCTCACGAGGCTCCGCCTTTTTTTTTGTTCTACCTGTAACGCCACGTCCGCAGCCTCGGCCACCATTGAACCAGAACACCCGCCCCAAAAACGGAACTCTTGGAAACCGCCAGGGGAACATTCCCCGATTTTAGCTTTTGATCGACTAAGATGTGAATAATATATAAATTATAAGATAAAAATTTGCTTTTTGTCAACGAATATATGCAGGGGTCTCCAACATGCTGCAGTCCCTTCCGATCGACACGACACACGGGGTTATTGGAAACGTACCCGTACAAATTCAATCCTCCCTTAAAAAAAATCGGATCCTTGGCTGTCCACCGACCAATTGACGGCTGATAATCCCTGTAAACGAACCGGACAAGTTCGTGCTCCGGATCGGTTATTCCGCTTGCGAAGCCGAAAACCAGATCGAACGCGGGATTTGTGTCGTTTACAACATTGCCGAAGCTGTCGTAATCGATCTGCTTTACCACGGTTCCTGCACTGTCCATCACAATGCGCGGACTGCCGAGATGGTCGCTGACGATGCGGTATGTGGCTCCGGAACGGATCATTTTTACAGGCGTTGATCCGCCTGCATGTATGTAGATGGTGCGGAGACTGCCGGTACCGTCGTATTCGGCCAGAGGAGTAAGTCCTTCGCCGTAAAGCCATGCGTGGGTTCGTACGCCGTCGATGCTGCGGGAGACGCGTCGGCCCAGGTGGTCGTGTTCATAGGAGATTTGCCGCTCGTCGGGCAGATCGACCGATGCGAGGGTGCCGTCGGTATTGTAGTGGCAGGTCGTTGTATCGCCGCCTTGGACCATCTGGTGCAGCCTGCCGTCGTCGTCGTAGCCGTATGCAGTGGTTCCTGCCGCAAGGAGCTTGTTGTCGTCGTCGTAGCTGAAGTCTTCGCTATCGAGACTTACCCCCGTAAGGGTGTTTGTCACAGAGATGCGGTTTCCCGTATTGTCGTATTCGTAGCTTTCCACGACCGCCGAGTCTCGCTTCACTTCTATAAGCCGGCCCACGCTGTCGTACTGATAGGACCATACGCGGGTATTTTCGCCGATAGTTTCGGTTTTTTGCGCAATGCGGCCCAGATCGTCGTATGTCGTGCCGACAACGTAAAGGGTGGTCGCGCCGTGGACTGCCGTGGCCGTTGCGACTTCCCCGTAGGCGTTGCGAGTGTATGCGACGGAAAAGTCCCCGTCCTCGATTTCTTCTACCAGTCCATTTGCCGCGTTCCGGGTTATGGATATGGACCCTGCGCCGACTGGAAGACCGTCGTCGTCGTACGTGAGGGCGAGGCTTTGGCCCGCGTAGTGGATCTGGGAGATTCGAAAGCCGTTGTCGTACGTGTAAGCCACGCTGCCAGATATTAGGCCGGTCCAGTCCGCGCGGGTTGTCAGCGAGCCGTCGTAGGTGTAGGCGATCTGCTGGCCGTCTCTCGAGACGGCCTGTGTCAATCTGCCGGAAACGGCGTCGTAAACGAAGTCGTGGTCTCCCTCGGGGGTCTTGGATTTGCAAAGGTGTCCTTTTTTTCGCGTTCATGGCGACCGCGCGGCTGGAGGGAGAATCCGCCGGAATTTCGTTCGTGCCGAATCTGCCGCTCCACAACCTTCCGGCCGAACGAGACCGGATGATTCTCCGGTCGATCATCGAAAACTCCGATCTTTTCGTCCGCTATCTCATGCTGATCCTCTCGCCCGACGAAACAAAGGCCGCCGGGATGATCCTTAAGATGAAATCGAAATAAAAGGGCATTCATCGGCATTAGAGAGCTTTTATGGATACAAAGGAAATCATCGACAAAATCTTTAAAGACCCGAAAACGAAATATGAACTGTCGGAGTTCGAGGCGCTCGGAAAACCGGTCGATCAAATGATAGAGATTTACCCGAAGACTATGGAAACCGGGCGCGAAGCCGGCAAGACGAAATATTTCTTGAAAAGCTTTGTTCCGTTTTCATCTGGCAAGGAGGAAGTCCAGGTTTTTGCCGATGGCGGTAAAACCAGCCCGGAAGAAATCGTTAGACAGCTATGGGTCTACAAGCTGATTCACAGTTACGGGTATCAGGCCGACGAAATCGAACTGGAAAAAAGCATTCATTTCGGCACCGAGGTCGGCACAAAGGCTGCGGACATCGTCGTTTACACGGATAGCGACAAAGAACCCCCCAAAATCGTTATCGAGGTCAAAAAGCCCAAGCGCAAGGACGGTATCGAGCAGCTGAAAAGCTACCTCAATGTCGAAGGCTCTCCTGTGGGGGTCTGGTCGAACGGAAGCGACAGCATCATTCTGTATCGCTTCATATTCGTTACCATAGAACCTGAAAAAGAGAAACAATTGTTAGAACTTCTTGAATTATCGGAAAAGCATCGGAAAGAGTCCCGGCTCCTCTTAGAAAAAGCCAAAACCCGTGTCGAACAACTCATCGAACAAGCAGCGGAGGCCCCATGAGTCCCAAAACGGTTGATTCGCCATCCACGGAGAAACTGGTCGAACGCATCGTCGCCATCGTCGAAGAGGCGAAGACCAATGTCGTGCGCGCGGTGAACAGCAGCATGGTCATTGCCTACTGGCTGATCTGCCGCGAGTTGGTGCGGACGATCCAAAAAGGAGACGAGCGGGCGGAGTACGGAAAGGAGATCGTAAACCAACTCTCCGCCCGATTGAACAGAAAGTTCGGAAAAGGTTTTTCGGCAACCAACCTGTGGTATTTCAGGCAATTTTATCTGGCCTATGCCGAACGAACTCCCGAGATTCGGCCCGTATCGACGGATAAACAAGGGCTTGGAATTCTCCACAAGCCTTGTGGAGAATCCGGACAGGAAGACAACCTTACGTTGGATCGTAAGTCGCGCGGGGTTTTGGACGACCTGAGCGTCGCGGTCGGAAAGGGGGACGCCGTCAAAGGTTTTTGCCCGAACCTGAGCTGGTCCCATTACCGCACCCTCGCCAAGGTCAAGCGCGAAAGCGAACGCCTGTTCTAAGAAATCGAGGCGGAAAAAGAGGGCTGGAGCGTGGCGGTGTTGGAGCGGCAGATCCACTCGTTTCTTTTCGCCAGGCTTCTGAAAAGCAGGGATAAAGAGGCCGTGCTGTCTCTTTGCTCCGAGGGCCAGGTGCTCCGAACGCCCGCGGATACCATCAAGGACCCCTATATTCTGGATTTTCTGGGGCTGCCCGATGCCGGGGCGTTTCACGAAACCGAATTGGAATCCGCCATCATCACCAACATTCAACAGTTCCTGCTGGAATTGGGCAAGGGGTTCGCCTTTGTCGCCCGCCAAAAGCGCCTGCAATACGAGGACGAATTCTTTTACGCCGACCTGGTGTTCTACAATTGTATCCTGGAGTGCTATTTGATCATCGACTTGAAGATCGGCAAGATGACCCATTAGGATATCGGGCAAATTGACAGCTACGTACGTATGTACGACGATATTTTCACCGCCGAAGACGACAACCCCACCATCGGGCTTCTGCTTTGTTCCGAAAAAAACGAAGCCATCGCCAAATACTCTGTTCTAAACGAAAGCAAGCAGCTTTTCGCGTCCAAATATGTCACGTATTTGCCCAGCGAGAAAGAACTGCAAAAAGAACTGAAACGGAAGCGCCGCATGATCGAAGAGAGGGCCTCTGATGAACCTGACAAATGAAGACAAGATGCTTTTAAAGGAACTGTGCGACCGGCACGCGGTCGGATTCGAAAAGGTGATCCGGCTTCTTGCCACCGTGCACGAATTCGAATTGAAAGACCGCAGAACCGGAATTTACGACGCCTTGCGGGAAATAATCAAATGCGACCCGAGTCGAAGCGAGGCCGAAAAATGAAATTTCGAAAACTGATCATCGAAAACTACAAATCGTTTCAATTCCCGACGGAATTGCATTTTCCGGACGGCGCCGATGGGAAAAGCATTTTTCTGATCGGCGGCATGAACGGCGCGGGCAAGACCGCCATTTTGGAGGCCGTCAATCTCTGTCTCTACGGCGGCCGCGCCGATACCGTCTTCAAGGCCGTCAACCGGAAAGAAAAGGCGCGGGGCAATGCAAGCGTTTCCTTCGAACTGGAAATCGAAATGGACGATTTCTCCCAGCTGCTCATCAAACGATCCTGAAGCGCCGGGGCCGTGGATTCTCCCAAAGCCAAAGACTTGGAGGAGCGGCTGGTGGTGGTTCGCGACGGCAAGCGGGTATCGCTGCAGAACAAGAAAATGTGGCAGGATTTCATCCGGGCCACCATACCGCCGGGAATCACCCAGTTCTTTTTCTTCGACGGCGAAAAATTTAAGAAAGGAGCAGGCTATGTCGCAAAGCATTATGGCTGTCTATGAACATGGGATTTTGCGTCCGATAGAACCTTTAAAACTACCCGAAAGACGCAAGGTTCGCATAAAAATCGTTTCCGAACCTGTGGTTGACAAAGGGGACGAGATTATTCAATTTCTGGTAAAGATGGGGTTGATAACACCACCTTCGAATCCTTCCCGGTCATCGTCGATTTCAAAAGCCGAGAGGCGAAAGCTATCGGATGCCATGGCCAGGAATTCAAAACAAACGCTATCGGAGATTGTTATCGAGGATAGAGGACAATGGTAGACGTCTATTACGTGGACACAAGTGCTCTTGTCAAAGTGAAAAGCTGGTCCCACAAAGATTTCGCTTTTTTTATGTTGGTATTATATCCTTCCTTGTCACTCTTCTTAATAAATCCAAGAAGGATAGCCTGCTTCTGATCGGGCAGGGCGCCGAACAGAACACGTATTGCTCCGCCTGGATAGGCGGACGGCCTCAATTCCCTCATTCCCTCGGCATCTTCGAGGGTCTTGAACAACGGTTCCCCTCCTGAAAAGTCTTTTGCAATGGCCAATTGAATTTTATTATAAACTCGATGGCTATTGGTATCGTCCAAAGCGCCATACCATGCATGGAAATCATCGGTAAAAACGCATTGCGGACAAATATCTTCGAGCGATATTTCAAGAGAATCTTCTATTTCCTTTTTTGGGGCGATGCCATGTTCTTCCGTAGAAATATTTCTGACAGAGTATCTGTCCTCTCTATGCTCATCTTCATTCCAGCGCGCTATCGATACTTTTGGTTTTGCCCACTTGGCTTCCGTTCGAAGGCTCAACAAAACGCCATCGACAACCCAGGCGATGCCCAAAATGTCCATGTTTAAGTTGTAGCCTTCATTTTGAAGATAAAATGCGAAAGAAGAAACCTGGAAGAAATCGTCTTCGCTTAAATAATCCAATGCGGGGCTCTTGTCCTCGGCTTCTTGCAATGTTAAAAGCAGATCTACGAGTTGGTTCTTTTCAAGATCGTCCAGGAAATCGCTATATGTGTAATGCTCTGCAAGAAGACAATCGTAAATCCGATTGTTTTTATCGTCGAAATACAAGGCGAATCGATCCTCGCCAGTGTTCAATTCGAGCATGCCGTAGCAGGCGTCAAGCAACAATTCGTATGCCTGTTTTCTATCGGGGGCGGGCAGGCTCAGAGTGTTCATGCAGATCGAATGCTCCAATTTTTACCTCCGGCCAGCTAACTTGGCTCTGTTGATCAGCGTCTGATCGAAAAAACCTTCGGGCCAGAAATCCAGCTTGCCGTCGGCATGGAGAGAGGGTGTCGTCACGACCGTTTCGAATTCGACGAGTTTGTCCTCGGTTATTTCTTTGTTTTCAAAAAAATGGAAAATCGCATCTTTGTTGGATAGCCCACCTTCTTTCACGGCAAGGCGAATACCATCCATAATGTGTTCGCTGTGCGTTTCGACAACGATCTGAACACCCGTTGCCGCAGTGTATGCGATCAGCTTTCCCATTACTGTTTGCCCCCGGGGGTGCAGGTGCGCTTCCGGATTTTCCATTAGTATCAGAACCCCTTTTTTTTTCTTTACTTTTTTTTGCGTCTCGTTTCTCCATTCGGCAGCCATGCCCAAAAGAAGAACAATGACCGGAAGCGTATAACTCAGTCCGAAGCCCGTGTTCGGGGGGCGAAAACCGTTGATCATGGCATAGGATGTGTCTATTTTCCTTTCGGTTTCATGCTTGAAGGTTATGCCTGGGGCAATTTCCGTGAGCCAGCTGCGGACGTTGTATTCCAAAGTGTCTCCTTCGGATTTTGGATGCTTCAGGCTTGGATCGACAATGTCCAATTCGTGCCGAGCCAGAAAATCTACGACGTACTCGCCGTATTCGCCCACATGCGTCAGCTCCCCCATGTAGTTGTATACGGGAAGGTAAACTCGAGGCCCCCATCTTTCCGCGCCCAAATAGCAAATTAACGGGAGGATATCATCCGCACCCCGAAACACGGGAGCCTCGGGCTTGTCTTCGGAAGAAAAATCGATTTTCAGATCAATGGATTCGGTCGATTTTCGAATGGAGATTTCCATCGGAGACTTCCGCGCCGATTTGCGATTTTTCATCTCCTCTAAGGAACCGTGTCCGAGGATGGTCGGATCACCTGTTTCCACCCAATTTTGCACCATGCGAATCGCCTGTATCACGGAACTTTTGCCCGAGTTGTTCAGCCCGGACAAAAGTGTCATGGGACGCAGTCCGAGTTCCAATTTGGAAAACGATTTGAAGTTGGTCAGTTTAATTTGATCTATCATGCGGCACCTTGCAGTATTTTTTCAAAATTTCGGAAAACTTTTCGTATCTGCCCATGACGGCGGAATGTTTCCAACTGTATCTGGAAACCATATTGGCGATTTCCTGGGAGTCCAAAAGCTCGCTGTATTCAGACAGGAAATCTTCTTTATTTTCCAGTAAAGCTTGGAACTCTTTCGTTTTCAAATCCGCCAAAAGGTTGCCCCACACTTCGAAAAGAGTCTTATTGATGGGCGATCTGTCCTTGTTTCCGTACGATTTTCGGAACGTATGCTTTCCAAACAGCTTGCGTGCTCTATTCATGCCCTCCTTAAAACGGTCCCTGAGATCGTCGAGTTCGGTAAATCTTAATTTCGGCCTTAACGAACCCGGATAAATCTTTAAAAGCTCTCTTTCGGGCAAATCGGGTAAAAGGTTGATCAGGCGCATTGTATCGCTTAAAAACGCATCCATGTCCGAATTCTTCGGATAATGAGAAAAATTCCTTATGGAAAAGGCAAGAAAGCGCAAAACCAGCTCTCTTCCGGCCATACGGCTATCTTTGACCGATCTCGATGTCGCTTCCTTGAATTCAATGGTATCCACCAGTTCTTTCAACAAAGCCGACGATTTCCCTTGGTAGAGCGCGTGGCGAATTTCCTGGGGGGTCAAAGGCATGCCTCCTGTGTTGATTCGTTTGAAAATGTTGCGCTTTACCTCTTCCGGGGTGCCTGGATTGATAATGGTAAATTGGAACTGTGTTTCCAGTATTCTGTTAATCATCGGTCCCGGCAATTCCGAAAAACGGCATCCGTTATATTTGTCTCCCCAGAATTCCAAGCTTTGCAGCTCCAGCCCCTTGCCCTTATGCTCCTCTTTTCTCGTTTCCAAATATTCCCGACCCAGGATGAACTCCTTGATTGTCGTCAAGCGGTGAAGCCCGTCCACAACATCCCAGTTGCCCTTTTCGTCTGCGGCCACATAAAACATCGGCAAAGGGATCTTGAGCATCATGGATTCGATCAGTTGGCTTTTTCTTTCGATATTCCACACTTCGTTTCGCTGAAAAGCCGGTGCAAGCCGGATAGTACATTGCAGCAGGCGCCGAATAACCGCGTCCATCGTTACGATTTTGAGGTCAAAGGAAATCTTTTCAGGATCAAAAGGTTCATGCTCGTCGTTGTCTTGCTCCTCGGATTCGACACCCGACAAGCTTCCATCCGCCGCCAAATCTTGTTGGTAACTATGCCTTGATTTTGCAACCATATTCAAAATAAATTCCATTTAGTTTTTATTCAGAAATAACACCGCATACTTTGTGTTTTTGAACAAGTTTTTCAACCCCATCCCATTCAGTCCTTGCCCAAAATTCTGAAAAATGTTTCCCGATCTATGTTTCCGGGATTTTCCATGTTTTCAGGTTCCGGAAAAAGAGGGCCGCCCGGGGACCACAATTCCGTGCTTTCCGGGTGCGCGTCGAAAAATTCGGGGGCGGCGGTGACGCGGACGGGTTCTTTCATGCCGGAGCATGGGGCTTGCCTCCCCCGTAGTTGGTGTCGAGCCGGAAAATGGAGGCGGACTGCCCGCCCTCGCCTCCCAGTTGCTGGCAGACATTCCAGAGAAGATTTTTCAGGCCCCTGGTGGGGTGGGTGTTGGCGAAAAAACGTGCCGGGTCCTTGTATTCGTCGGGGGCGTCCCCCCGAAGCACCTGGGCCAAGTCGGCCGCGAAGTCCGACTCCGTAAGCAACCCCTTGCGTACATCTTCCCAGGGTACGCATACATCGAAAAGGCTGGGCAACGGCATCTTTTATTTCCTTTCATCCGAATCCCGAATTGAAACGCATCAAAACCAACGACTGCCGACCAAGAAAAAAAAACAAAATCGCTTTGCGCGATTAAGAACGGTCGAACCTTACAAGAAAAATGAGAACACTTCAAGTGCGTAATTGGATGTCGATAGCTTTGACTCGTTGACTCGTTCCCACGCTCCTGCGTGGGAACGCCTCAAGGACGCTCCCGCGTCCCGTGTCGAGGGGGCATGTCTTGCGCAGCCGTTTGCGAAAACATTTTCCCAAACCACTGCATTGGGATGGCAAAAGCAAGGGGGCGCGTCAGGACGACTGGACGCTGGAGCGTCCCGCAATGCGTTCCCACGCTGGAGCGCGGGAACGAAAGTAGTTTGACGCACTAAGTCTCCCGATTTGCGCCGATATCGCACTGGGCGAGGATCTGGTCGTCCTTGTAGTGTAGCAGGTCGATGGCGTGGGCGGGGCATTCGGCATACGCATCAGGCTAAGCATTCTGCTTTTTCAGAATTGGATTCTTGGGACTCGAAGCTATCCATGAATGGAACCATTTGATCAATAAGTTCGAGGCTAGTTTTGCGCTTTCTTTGCTGTTTGCAATTTTTCAGAACATCCCGCTTGATTTCATCGAACATTAATTCCAGTATGCCGGAAAAAAGGGCCTTTTTAATGCGTTCCCGCCTTTTCAGCCAGTTAAAGAATTTATGTCCGCTCGCTTCCCGACCGTACTCCCAAAAAGCATACCATGCGGCGTACGCGTAAAGAGAAGTCATTGCGGCAATTGCTATGAGGCGACCATAGACAAAGCATGTGATTCTTTCCGGGCGGGCCCCCTTCAATAAGTCGATGCCCAGCAGAGACTTCCATGTTTTGAAAATCAGCTCCACTCTCCACCGAATTCTGTATATGGTTCCGACCACCTCCGCGGGCCAAATCTTTTCGTCTACGCTTGTAATGTAAAAAGCGAACCGAAGCCAGTTGATTGTTTTTTTTGTCAGGCTTCGGCCTTTCTTTGCAGCCGCTTTGCGGGCTTTTCTGATTCTTTCGTTGACAACTTTGTCGGGCAGTTTGTAACCGACGAGCCTGGCGGGGAATTTCTCATCGCGTCCAAGCAGCGCCTCCGTCTCGATCACAGATTCCCCGGGGAATTTCCTCATGAAAAATTCCCCGAGATCTTCGATCACATCCGCGCTGAAATCGGGCAGATACAACTGGAGCGAGCTGAACAATCGACTTAGATAATCGGCTTCCGCATCCACTATTTCCTTTAATCTTGAAAGCGCGAAATATCCTAAATCCCTGATAATAAGGTCGCCTCGGCGAAGGTGGCTCAAAGCCGTCGCCGCCAGCGACTGGTCCGGCTCCTTGCAGTCGGTTATCAGGATGTTTTCGAGTTCGTCGCTATGAAGCTCGTACAAAAGGTCTATTTTCAATATCGATTTGCTGGCGCTTCCGCCGCATCCCTTGAAAATTTCCGAAAGCTTTTCCGACAGTTTGATTTGCGTGCTGTCCTGGAGAAACACGCGGTTGAAGCCATTTAGGGCCTCGGCCGCTTTTCCTTTCCTGACGTGCTCGAGGTTTTTTTCGAGCGCCAACTCCAGAACCTTTTCCATGAAGGCTGCCGAATATTCCGAGTTTATCCGGTCGGACAGCGACTGGGGCTTCATTTCGGCCTCCGGGTTGATTTCCGTCAGACAGTCGCAAAGACCTTCCAGGGTAATATTGGGTTCCAGCATGCATGTTATGGCCAAAAGAAAGACGAAGTCGAAGCCCTCGAGCCTGCTGGTGGAGCGTTGGATGAACTTGCTTTCCTTCGCGAGTCTGCTCAGTTCGGCCCGGTCGAATATGTTCAGGATGTCTTTTTCGATTTTGCCCTCGATGGATTTCAAGTTTTTTGATTCGTTTTCATTGTCTCCCTTTCATAAAAAAAGAGTAAATAGTATCTTATGCCATATGTAAAATTTTTTGTCCCCTGAAAAATGAACTCCGACGAAAAAAAAGTCGTTTGATGTCCGACTGTATTCCGGTTCGATGAACCTCCCCGGCTTTGAAGGGTCCGCGCTTCAGCCCGAAATCTTCCCATATGAATGGACAGGCGCCAGTTATCGACAGCGACCCCCCGAAACATCGAGACGTCGCGGCAAAAAAACGCCGGTGAATTGCGCCGCCAGTTTGAACCCGTGCATGCCTGGCAGTACCGCCTGTTTCGCGACAATCCGGCGCGGGCAACTTGCGGTACCGTTTTTCAATATCGTATGTCATTCTGTCGTCCCTGACGGGACTTGGAATTCCTTGGCGAATCCACCCCGGCAATAAATTGCCGGGCTACTGTCTGTCGTCCCTAACGGGACTGGCTGGTTAAAAAACAGGGAATGCTCCTGTCTTTTTCATGGTATCATCAAGCTTACAGCTCCTCGCAACTGTTAGCCTGATTCGTATGGGGGCATTCGGCGGCGCAGATGCCGCAGCCTCGGCATGCGAGGGGGTTGATTTCGGGCTTGCCGTTTAAGACCGACGCGGCGTTGAGGGGGCAGCCCCTAAGGCAGGTCAGGCACTTTTTGCACGCGCCCGCTGGTTTTATGACGGCTTTTACACCCTCGGTGCGCAGAGTCTCCTGGGAGAGGATGGTCATGGCGCGCATGGCTGCGCCCTTTGCCTGGCCGCTGCATTCGTCGATCAGTTTGGGACCGTGGGCCAGGCCGCAGATATAAATCCCGGGGGTGGCGGTGTCCATCGGTTCGAGCTTGGGATGGAGTTCCATGAAAAACCGAAGTCGTCCACGGCGGTCCCGAAGACGGCCGAAATCTCCTCGACGCCTTTTTGCGCGACAATGCCTTCGCTGAGAACCAGCAGGTCGGCATCGACCCGAACATTGCGGTTCAATAACGCGTCTCTTACATCGACCTCGAGGATTTAAAAAAAAACTTGCAACTTTTGTCCAGCATGCTTTAATAATAACCTCAAACTTAAACGGTCTATCTATCGTATATCAAACTTTATATTGATATGCGGAGCCGTTTAACTAACCGTTTCACACGGGCTCGATGAAGATAGCAGTTAGGGGGCAAGGAGAGGTTTCTTAACGTATGGCAGTCAACAGAGATAAACCGGATAGATGGAAAGAGGACATTGCGAACTCGGTGGACATGTACAACGAGTGGTTCATGCGCTTTGCACCCGAAGCTTACAGGACGACGCGGGTGCAGACCACCAAGGATGTTAAGGGGACGCTGAAAGCGACCAAGAACCTCACTGATGTCGGGACAGATCTGCTCAAGGCGAACCCATCAGTGTTACCGTCTCTGCGGATGTCCACTTGCCCCCCACTTGCCGTGGACCGACTGATCGGCCTTGCTGGTGTGTCGGGGAACCTGGTTAGGGTCATGGAAAAGAACAACAAGTTGCCGCCTCGCATGTCGCGGCAAGAGCTAGGCCGTGACCTCGAGAAGATTGGGGAGATTATCGAGAGGATGGCCGACCCGGATATCTTTGTTTGGCTAGAACGTGGCGACGATCCGACAGAGAAGGAGTTGTATCGTGCCGCTACAATCGTTGCAGACCGCCTGTGCGGAGCGGTCGCCAATCCTATCATTCGCAATGCACAGGAAAAGCGCCAGCTTGCTGCGATCGACGAGTGGCTGACGAATTTGGGCTATCGGAATTTGCCTGCAGGCGAGGGAACGAGGTATGACGAGATGCCGCCGGGGTCGTTTTCATTTCGGCTCATAGTGCCCGTCGAACATGAAGGCACAGAAAAAACGATCAACATTCCAGTGGATGCTGTCGTGATGCCAAAAACGGCAAAACCAGGCGAGCTGCCGTTGCTGATCGAGGCGAAGTCGGCAGGGGATTTTACGAACGTTAATAAGCGGCGCAAAGAAGAAGCCACAAAAATGAACCAGTTGCGCCGCACGTACGGACACAACGTCCGGTTCATTTTGTTCCTTTGTGGATATTTCGACAGCGGGTATCTCGGCTACGAGGCGGCGGAAGGCATCGATTGGGTATGGGAGCACCGTATCGACGATCTCGGGGAGTTTGGTCTATAAATGACAAAAAAAACGATTGCAAAATACGAGGTGCGACGGATTGCCCTTCAGGATGAGCTGGACGCGAAAAAGGAAGGCTCCGAGCGGAACCGCATGGGACAGTTCGCGACGCCGAATAGACTGGCAGTCGATATACTGCGCTATGCCAAGGCGCAACTCGGAATGAGCGAGAAAGTGCGTTTTATCGACCCAGCCATCGGTACGGGATCTTTTTATTCCGCCCTGCTCGATGTGTTCCCGAACCCCCTTATCAGTGCTGCTGTCGGGTACGAGATCGACCGGCATTATGGCGATCCGGCGGTGGAGCTATGGAGCGATACCGGGCTGGATATACGCCTTGAAGACTTTACCCGGGCCGAGGCACCGGGCGATGCCGAAAAGTTCAATTTGCTGATCTGCAATCCACCATATGTACGGCATCATTACATCATCAATGGCGAGAAGCATCGGTTGAAGCTTCGTGCGCAGGACGCTTGCAGCGTTGAAATCAACGGCCTGGCCGGGCTGTATTGCTATTTTCTCTGCCTGAGTCATGCGTGGATGAGCAATGGTGGACTGGCCGGCTGGCTTATTCCGAGCGAATTCATGGACGTGAATTACGGTATATCGTTGAAACGCTACCTTCTCGACAAGGTGACGCTATTGCATATTCATCGATTCGACCCGAACGATGTTCAGTTCGGCGATGCGCTCGTCTCGTCAGCCGTGGTGTGGTTTCGTAAATCGCAGCCACCGTTAGGGCATGAAGTGCGTTTTACCTATGGCGGTTTACTGCAACACCCGAAGGTTGACCGGCTTATCCCACTCGAAACGCTGGTTGGCAATCCGAAATGGACACGCTTTCCGCAAGACAAGGGCCTTGAAGCATCGGCTGGGCCGGTTTTGAAAGATTTTTTCACGATAAAGCGCGGCCTAGCGACGGGGAACAACAGCTATTTTATTCTGCCAGCCGAGGAGATTGAGCGGCGTGGACTGCCGATAGAGGCTTTCAAGCCAATTTTGCCGAGTCCACGCTATTTGCCGGATGACGAGATCAAGGCGGATAAGAAAGGAAACCCCATCCTGAAGCGACGATTGTTCCTTCTGGACCCTCCGTGGACGGAAGAGGAGATTAGGAAACGATTTCCGAGACTGTTTGCGTATTTTGAGGAAGGCAAGGCTAAGGGGATCGCTGAACGTTACCTTTGCCGGCATAGGAAACCCTGGTACAGACAAGAAGATCGCCCACCTGCACCGTTCGTGTGTACCTATCTCGGCCGGAGCGACAAGAAAAACGGACGGCCGTTCCGCTTTATATTGAACAATTCACAGGCGACGGCCGCGAATGTGTATTTGATGTTGTACCCGAAGCGGCAGATTGAACGAGTTCTGCAGGACACACCGGAGCTGAAGCGTCAGGTCTGGATGCTCCTGAACGATATTTCCCCACAGATAATGCTCGGTGAAGGACGAGTTTACGGCGGCGGGCTTCACAAATTAGAGCCGCGAGAACTCGGCAACGTACCCGCTAAATTCATATTGGACTTGTTGCCAAACGCTATCGTACCGAGTAGATCTAAACAACTTAGCCTATTCGCCTAGTAATGAAAGTCCGCTTGCATGCGACCTTCCTTCGCCTGGCTCCGCGACACGGCTTAGGATAATCGTTCGGCAATCGTCCGTTGTATTTTCGTTAAAAAAAGCAAGTTCCTGTCTTATCTAAATCTCCCGATTTGCGCCGATATCGCACTGGGCGAGAATCTGGTCGTCTTTGTAGTGGAGCAGGTCGATGGCGTGTGCGGGGCATTCGGCGGCGCAGATGCCGCAGCCTCGGCATGCGAGGGGGTTGATTTCGGGCTTGCCGTTTGAGACCGACACGGCGTTGAAGGGGCAGACCCTAAGGCAGGTCAGGCATTTTCTGCACGCGCCCGCCGGTTTCATGACGGCTTTTACACCCTCG
Organism: Desulfobacterales bacterium; assembly: GCA_963674505.2. Classification (GTDB taxonomy): domain Bacteria; phylum Desulfobacterota; class Desulfobacteria; order Desulfobacterales; family SKZT01. The sequence continues at coordinate 136,437 of CAXXIG010000001.1, read as the reverse complement.
GTGCGCAGGGTCTCCTGGGAGAGGATGGTCATGGCTCGCATGGCGGCGCCCTTTGCCTGGCCGATGCATTCGTCGATCAGTTTGGGACCGTGGGCCAAGCCGCAGATATAAATTCCGGGGGTGGCGGTGTCCACCGGTTCGAGTTTGGGATGGAGTTCCATGAAAAAACCGAAGTCGTCCACGGCGGTCCCGAAGACGGCCGAAATCTCCTCGACGCCTTTTTGCGCGACAATGCCTTCGCTGAGAACCAGCAGGTCGGCATCGACCCGAACATTGCGGTTCAATAACGCGTCTTTTACATCGACTTCGAGAATTTTGCGAAAGTTTCGTTCGACGACCTCGACTGCGGGGGGACTATCCGGGGTGAACTTGACGAATCGGACACCCGCCTGCCTGGCTTTCCAGTAGTAATGCTCCAAAAACCCGTAGGAACGGATATCCCGGTTCAGAACAACGACTTCGCATTTTCGATTCTGTTTTTTGAGTTCGAGAGCGTTCTTGATGGCTTCGGCGCAGCACACGCGGCTGCAATACGGCCTCTTTTCGTTTCTGCTTCCCACGCATTGGATCATCACGACGGTCCTGAGCTTGTCCAGCTTCTCGGGGGCGTCGTTGATCGTTTTTTCAAGGGACAGCTGCGTTACCACACGGGGATCTTCGCCGTACAGATATTCCCCTATGTCGGGTTGACAGGGCTGCGCGCCGGTCGCTAAAACCGTGGCGCCGTGCCGTATGGCGACCCTCTCTTCGGAGCCGGTGTCGATGGCGGTCGAAAAATCGCCTGCGACGCCGGACGATGAGACGACCCTGGCGCCGGTCATGACATCGATATTCGGATGGTTCTTCACCGCATGGACAAGATCGTTTACGAACTCGCCGACGTCCTGGCCTTCGATGGTCTTTCTGACATCCCTGCCAAGCCCGCCCAATTGATCGGCCTGTTCCACCAGGGCGACCGGAAATCCCATGTCCGCCAGCGCCCGTGCCGCCGTCATGCCGGAGATTCCCCCGCCAACCACGAGTGCTCTGGAATCCACAGGGACGTCGTAGGGATGAAGCGGTTCCAGAAGCCGCGCTCTGGCGATGGCCATGAGGGTAAGCTCTTCTGCTTTTTCAGTCGCTTTTTCCGGGTTTTCCCTATGCACCCACGTGCAATGGTTCCGAATATTGGCCATCTCGAACAGGTAGGGATTGAGACCGGCTTCCGCGACGACTTCCCTGAAAATCGACTCGTGGGTATGGGGGCTGCACGACGACACGACCACCCGGTTCAGTTCGTGTTTTACGATAGCGTTTCGGATACGGTTTAGCCCGTCCTGCGAACAGGAAAAAAGCAGACTGCGGCATACCACGACATCCTTTTGACTTTTTTTGATGTTTTTAACGATTCTGTCCACATCCGCCACGCCGGCGATATTGGAGCCGCAACAGCAGACGAACACGCCGATTCGGGGCGGTTCGAGCCGAATGTCCGGGTTTTCCGAAATGGTCTCGCGGGTCGACTGGACCGGGGGGCCGCACTTTCGAAGCAGAATGGCCGATTCGCAGGACGCCGCAAAGGACTCGGACACGGTTTCGGGAATGTCCTTGGGGCCTTTGGCGGTCCCGCAGGCGAAAACGCCGGGCTGCAAGGTCGTGACGGGCGAGAAAGGGCGCGTAGCGATAAAGTTGTCGGCATTGACACCGACGCCGTTGTTTTTCGTGAAGATGTCGAGGGACCCGGACGCCTGCAAGCCCACCGAAAGGACGGCAAGCTCCGCCTTCTTGGCGTGCCGCCCGCCGTTTTCGTCCATGCAGACGATATTCAGGTTTTCCGAATTCTCGTCCTTGTCGATGGAAAAGACCTTCGAGCGGACGATGCGAACCTCGTGTTTGTCCACGGCGGATTGATAGAAGGTCTCGAAGTTTTTGCCGAACGCGCGGATATCGTTTCCATAGATGGCGACGTCCAACGGTTGCCCGGCGTGCTCCTTGGCGACCACGGCTTCCTTGAGGGCCGCCATGCAGCAAAATCCGGAGCAAAATCCCCTGCCGATGGAAACGTCACGGGAGCCTGCGCACAAGACAAAGGCGATGCTTTCCGGGGTTTTTCCGTCCGAGGGCCGGATCAATCGCCCCTTGGTGGGGCCCGACGCGCTCAGTATTCGCTCGAATTCGAAGCTGGTAATCACGTTTTTCAACCGCCGGTAGTTCAGCGGCAGGATCGGCGACGGGTCGAAAGGCACGGCCCCGGCGGAAAGAACCACCGCGCAGGCATGGAGGGTTAAATAACGCTCCCTATCTTCGAAATCGATGGCTTCGGCCTTGCACACTTTTTGGCAGTCGCCGCATCGGGTGCAAAGCGACATGTCGATATAGGCGCATGCGGGAACGGCCTGTGGGAAAAATATGGAAATGGCCGACCGGGAGATCATGGAGGCGTTGAAGGCGTCGTCTGTTTTTTCCGGGCACACCTTGGCGCAGGCGCCGCAGGCAATGCACTTTTGCGGATCGACGTATCTGGGCTTCTGCCGGACCAGCACCCTGAAATCTCCGGCCGAACCCGAAATTTCCGCAACCTCGGCCAACGTCATCATATGAATGTTCTTGCGCCGGGTGCACTCCGACATCTTCGGCCCCATAATGCACATGGCGCAGTCGTTGGTGGGAAAGGTCTTGTCCAGCGACGCCATTGCCCCGCCGATAGAGGGCGAGGACTCCACGATGTATACCGTGTATCCGGCCTCGGAAAGGTTCAGCGCGGATTGAATGCCCCCTATTCCGCCCCCGACGACAAGAACCGTCCCGTCGGGCCTGTCATTCATCGAGTTTTTTCCGCCCACAACACACCCGCTTATCCTTGTTTGAGTTGTCGAATCGATTTTTCCAGGGACCCCGGCAAGCATTGCTTCAATTCTTCTTCGCCCAGAAGATACTTTTCCTTCTTTTTCGAAAGAATGTCCGAGCAAAGATGAATCCTGGCCAGCTGAAGCGCTTCCTGGACATAGTCCATGTTTTTCACGCAACTGGGATCGACATATCCTTCGGAGACCGCCATTTCGCGAACGATTTTCATCACCTCGGCGAACCTCACGTCCTGCGGACAATGAAAGGAGCAGTTGAAGCACGTCAGGCAGTACCATGGCAGGTCGGAGGAGAGCAGCTCCTCCTTCATCCCCCACAGAATCATCATGATGATTTTCGCGGGACTGAACGACGGATACACCCGGCTGACCGGGCAGGCCCCCGTGCAAATGCCGCAGGAAAAACAGCGGGTGATGTTTTCGCCGCCCGCTTGCCGCTGGATACGATATTTGAAATCTTTGTCGAGTTGGTTCATGCTATGATGTTCCTTGTTGGCCGTTGGCTGTTAGCTAATGACTATCGCCCCCGTCGGACAATGATCCATGCACTTCGCGCATTTGTCCGCCGCCTGCGTCATTCGCGTGCACAGGTCGGGGCGGACGATCTTGATGCAGCCGTTTTCCACGCGGAGGACCACCGTGTCGGAATTTCGGGGGGCCCTTCCCGAATAAAGCTCCATGCAGTTGGCCGTGTTGTACTCGCATACATAGATGCAGACGCCGCAGCCGATGCATTTTTTCTCGTCGATGACATGCCCGGTTTCCGTCTTGTCGGCGACGGCGGGGCCCAGCAGCTCGTTCAAGGCATCGATAAAGCCCATATAGTCCGGTTCGTGAAGAACAGGGCAGTCTTCGGGCTTCAAGTCTCCGGAAACCAGAAACTCCGCGAACTCCCGGCACGTCATGCCGCACTGGGCGCAGTCGGTTTGCGGTAAAAACTCCAGTGTTTCTTCGACTGTTGCCATAATCTTGCCTAAATCGCCCTGATGGCGCCGTTTGTTAAAAGTTTCCAGGAAAAAAGGTTCGACGCGCGGACGGTTTTCGGTTGGAAAAACCGATTCAGAACGTCCGAAGCGTCCCGGTCGCCTTTTTTGAAATAAGTGGTCTTCCGGGGCTGTTCGCCCGTGAACGATCCGTTGCTTATAACGACCTTTCCGCCTTTGATCAAAAACTTGCATGCCGGGTCGAAGGCGTTTTGTTCCGCGTTCTTTTCATAGACGGCGATATCGGCTGCGGCGCCGATGCCGAGATGCCCCTTGTCCGTCAAACCGACAAACCCGGCCGGATTGGCCGTCGTCATTCGGACGGCGTCGTAGAAATCGATTTCCGGCGGACGGAAATGCCCGCCATGCAGCAGGGAAAGGGGATCTGCCGAAATCGCCATATGCTCCGGGCGCCCTGCCATCTCCGTCAAAGACGAAGCATCGGTGGAATCGTTTCGAATAGAAAAGGTCAACGGCCTGGAAAATCCGAGGTCCAGATTGACGCCATCGCCGTTTTTGCCGATTGACAGGCAGGGAGCGCCGTTGCCGAAACAGATGTCCGCCGTTATGCCGTTGGCGAGAATTCGCAAGGCTTTGCTCGTGTCCGTTTCATCGGCGATATATTTGTGAAAATCCAGCAAATGGAAATTTCCGTTATGACTTTCCAGTTGGTCCAAAAGTCCCGGGCAGGCATGAAGAAAAATCCTTTGGTCGAGCTTGGAGGATATGCTTTCCAGCAATTGGAGAATAAAATCCATCGGCTTGTTCTTGTGAACGTAGAATTCCTGCTCGTATTTTATGTAAGGCTCGTAGACGGCGATGCCGACGGCGCCCGCAGTGTCCCGGAGTCCGCGAAACAGATCGACGATGGCATCCTCGTCGTTTGCCATGATCCATTTTTCAATGTCGGTCATGGCGACGGCGAGCAGCGCCGAGGTGTCCACGAAGGGGATATGGCCCATCTCGTGATGGACGAACCCGGCGGTCTGCGGCGTCATCAGCGATTCCACCGCGTGGGTGATTCCCAGGGACGCGAAGCTTTTTCCTATGGCCTCCGGGGTCGGGAAACCGAGTCGATTCCTGAGGTGGTGGGTTCCGAAAAACGCGACATGGGCATTGACGACGATGCCGCCGGGGGTCACCGCCTTTCCCCGGGCGTCTATGGTTGTTTCCGGCCCCGAAAAAGGCTCGCAGATTATCCCGTCGGCGACGAAGATGTCTCTTTGCTCCCCGTTGACGCCATGTTTCGGGTCGTAAACCAGACCGTTTTCGATTAAAATCTTCATGGAATCAATTCCCGCATCCGTTTCAAAATGTCCTTGGTTCCCTCGGCGGCCGCAGGGACGATCTGCTTGAGCGCCAAGGGCACGCCGTCCATGCGATAGGCGATTTCCTCTTCCTCGATGCCGCTGACCGCCGACGGTATCGCTACATCGCACGAACCGGTGGTCCGGTTGAAATAGGGCGAAACAACGATCAGCGGCGTTTTTCCTTCCTTAATGCGGTCGATTTTTTCCTCCGGGAGCCCCCAGAACAAATCCGAGCCGACCGAGAGTATGGCGTCGATTTCGTCGAGGCGGTCGAATGCGCTCTCGCCGTTTTTTCCGACAACGGGAGGATCGCTATAATCCGCAGGCCGGACATGGCCCGTTTTTCTGGAAAGGACCATGTCGGCGCCGCAGGCGTTGAATTCGTTGTAAACCGGAAAAAAGGTACAGCGCGAATTTGCGTTCAATTCGGCCATGAGCGAAAAAATGGCTTCTAAGGACTCTTCGGGCACGGGATCGTAGCCGATGCCCCGGCCGACAAAAACGGCCGTGAACGCCGCCGACCTTATCTGCTCGGCCATCTCTTTCAAACGACTCTTTTTTACGGGATATTGTTCCGGCTCCTGTCCCGCTACAAGCGTCTTCAACGCGTCGGCGATCAACGCATTGTTTCCCGGCTGGGCCGTCAGAAACTGGCCGGACAGCTTTTTCATTTCCGTCTCGAGCACATCGACCACGAACGCCTTTCGGTCCTCGAAACCTCTCTCTGTGAATTTGCCTCTCGGGAAAAGGGCGTACCGGGTCAGAAATCTCGGGCAGGAATGCAGGGGGTTGAAGCCCCAGAAAACAGAGCAATCCGCCTTGTCCTTGATTTCTTCCAGCGAGAGGACGGGGAGGTCGGATTTTTTCCACGCGTCGTGGACCATCCTTCGAAAGCGAAAACCTTCCGGCTCGTAGACGCCGCCGATCACCCTGGCCAGTTCGAACGCCTCGACCTGCGCGCGATATCCGATGTTGGTAAGGCCGCACACCAGCGGTCTTTTCGCCTTCGACAGGATATCGGCGGCCCTGGCCAAAGCGTCCTCCGTTTCGACCGGCCGGTGGTGCAGTCCTTGCCTGATGGAAGGTTGGAGCAGCCGAGCGCGTTTGCGATCCGGATGAAACTTTCTTGTCCCTTTGAATTTGCTCAACCCCCATGCGCAGACGTTGATCACGTCCTGTATCTCGCCGTCTTCCACGTACAGATCGATGTCGTCGCAAAGCGATCCGCAACCGGGACAAACGATTGATTCCATTAGTTCCATGGGTCGATTTTTCCTTTGATTCGGGCGATGGCGCCGGCCGCGGCGCCGCTGGCCTGCGCCACCGACTCGGCGATATCCTTGGGGCCTTCGTAGGTCCCGGCCCAAAAAACACCTTCCACCGTGGAATGGTGTCGCATCAAGGTGGGGTGCATGGCTTTTCCGAAACCCAGATGATCCGACGCAGGCATGATCTCCTTGTCGAACGGGATTTTCATCCGATGCGGCGCCAATCCCAGCGCCAGCACGGCCATGTCCACCTGCATCTCCCGCACCTGCCCCGATGCGAAATCGCTGTATATCAGGACCGGTCTTTCGTTTTTTTCCACGATCTCGCCGGGAATCGCCTTGATAAATTTCACGCCGCTGTTTTTCGCGCGGGTGTAGAGTTCTTCGAAACCCTTGCCGTGGGTTCGGATATCATTGAAAAATATGGCGATTTCCATGTCCGGATCATGGTCCTTGGCGATCATGGCTTCCTTGATGCTGGCGGTGCAGCAGTAGCCGGAGCAGTTGGGATTGAACCGGACGTCTCTGGAACCGACGCAAAGGATAAACGCCAGGGTCTTGACTTGTTTTTGGTCGTGGGTGGTCAATACCCCTTCGGTGGGGCCGGAGGCGCACACGATGCGCTCGAATTCCAGGTTGGTCACCACTCCGGGGATTTTTCCGTAGCCGTACTCGGGCCGAAGACGCGGATCGAAGACATCGACGCCGGCGGCCACGATGATGGCGTCGGCGTCGATTTCCAAAAGCTCTTCCGTCTCGTCGAAATTGATGGCGCCGCGTTCGCACACTTTTTCGCACAATCCGCACTCGATGCAGGCGTCCTTTTCAATGCAGGAAACCATGGGGATCGCCTGCTCGAAAAGGATTCGGACGCATTTTCTGGGCTTCAGGCCCATGTTCCAGACACTGGGCACGACCACCGGGCAGGCCTCCGCGCAGGCGCCGCACCCGACGCATTTGGCCGAGTCGATATACCGGGCTTTTTTAGCGATCTGAACGTGAAAGGTGGGACCCTCGCGGGAGATCCTCCGGATATCGGCGTATGTTACCAACTCGATGTCCCGATGATGATAGACATCGACCAGCTTGGGACCGAGGATGCAAATGGAGCAATCCAGCGTGGGAAAGGTTTTGTCCAGCTTGGCCATGATGCCGCCGATGGACGGCAGTCGTTCCACCAGGTAGACTTTGACGCCGGCGTTGCCCAAATCCAAGGCCGCCTGGCACCCGGCGACGCCGCCGCCGATCACCAGGGCGGTATTTGTCGAACCTATTTTTCCGTTTCCCGGCAGGGAATCCTCCAGGCAGGCGAAAATCGCCTTGCCGGCGATTTCCTCGTCGCTTTCGAACTTGTGGATGTCGAGCTGATCGATGTTGATGTCGCACTCGGCCGCCACGTCGTTGAAAAGCTCCGCGCTGATCGCGCGCCCGCAGGCGGCCACCAGGACATCCGTGTAGCCGCGGCGACGAACGATGTCGATAAATTCCCGTATGCCTGCGGGCGAACAGAGACGATCCGACGTGTGCCCCGAGATTCCCTCTTCCTCCAGGCGCTTTTCGATGGCTTGAAAATCCGGGGGACGGCTTTTCATCAAATCGGTGCAGGTGCAAAAGAATACGGCGTTTTTCATTTTAACATCTCTTTTTCGAGATAGTCGTTCATTTCATTGATCGTCTGCATAAAGACGGCGCCCTCGGTGGCGGATATCCACTGGAGCCTCAAGCGGTTCGTGTCGAAGCCCTCCTTGGCGAGCTTCTTTTTCAACCGCCGAATCCGCCTTTCCGCGACTAGGTTGCCGGAAATGTAGTGGCAGTCCCCCGGCGGGTGGCACCCGGACACCAGGACCATGCCCGCCCCGTTTTCGAACGCGCGCATGATCATCTCCCTGGAGACCCTCCCCGAGCACAGGGTTCGAACGATTCGAACATTGGAGGGGTATTGCATCCTGCTCACCCCGGCGCAATCGGCCCCCGCGTAGGAACACCAGTTGCAGCAGAACGCCACGATCTTTTCCGCAGGGTTTTCCTCCAAAGCGGCGTCGATCTGGCTCGTCAACTGGTCGTGGGTGAACCCCTGGATCGTCACGGCGTTTTCGGGGCATTCCCCGGCACAGACCCCGCATCCCTTGCAGGCGGCCAGGACGACTTGCGCTTTCTTTTCCTTTTTCTCCCCGACGATCCGGATGGCGCGATAAGGGCAAAGACCGGCGCATATGCCGCATCCGTTGCATTTTTCCTCGTCCACGACCGCCACGTAGGCGTCCAGCGACAGATAGTCTTTGGAAAACATGCCCAGCGCCTTGGCGGCCGCTCCGGAGGCGTGGGACAGTGTTTCGGAAATGTCCTTCGGTCCATGGCACGAACCCGCCAGGAATATGCCGTCCAGAGAGGTCTCGATAGGTCTCAGCTTGGGGTGCGACTCCAGGAAAAAACCGTCGGCGCTGTAGGGAACGGTTAAAATTTTGTGAATCTCGTCCTTTTTCTCGCACGGCTCCATTCCCGTCGCCAGGACCACCAGATCGACTTCGTCCGCGACTTCGCGGCCGAAAAGCTCGGCATTGGCGCGGACGACCAAGGAGCGGTCCTGGTTTTCATCGACGGAGACAATTTCGCCCCGGACGAACAATACGCCCTTTTTCCGGATCTCCGCGTAAATTTCCTCGTATCCTTTCCGATTGGCCCGTATGTCCTTGTAGTAGACCGCAATATCGATTTCGGGAAACGAATCCGTAATCTGCCTCGCCTGTTTCAGGGTAATCTGGCAGCAGATTTTTGAGCAGTAGGGGTGCGTCTCCTCGTTTCGGGAGCCGACGCATTGGATAAACGCGATTCTGCGGGGCGCTTTGCCGTCGGAAACCCTTATTACTTTCCCTTGGGTAGGCCCGTGGGGATCGAGCATCCGTTCCAGCTGCGACGAGGTGACGACATTGTCGAATCGGCTGTAGGAATACAGGTCGTGGGTTTCCGGCTTGAACGAAGAAAAACCGGTGGCCACGATTACCGCCCCCACCGACAGCTTTATCCGTTCCTCGGCCATGGTCAAATCGATGGCGTCCGCAGGGCACGCGGAAACGCAATCCCCGCACCGGGTGCATGCCTCCGAATCGATGACGAACCGGTCGGGATAGCACCCGTCGAAAGGCAGGTAGACCGCTTTGCGCAGGGCCAGACCCTGCTGGTGTTCGTCGGGGACTTCCACGTTGCAGGCGGACAGGCACTCGCCGCAAAGATCGCAGTTTTCATTCACCAATGTCGGACGTTTGCGGACGCCCACCTCGAAGGCCCCCACGTATCCCTCGATGCTCTCGATTTCCGCATTGACCAGCTTGTTGATCCGGGGATGCCTCGCCACGCGGGTGACCATGGGGGTCAGGAGGCAAACGCCGGTTTCGAACGCAGGCGACACACGCGACAGGCGCACGGCCGCGCCGCCCAAAACCGGGCCCTTTTCCACCAGATCCACCTCGAAACCGCTGTCGGCGATCACAAGCGACGCCTTGAGCCCCGCGACGCCGCCGCCCAAAACCAGCGCGCGCTTTTTTACCGGCGACGTCCTGTCGGTCAATGGAGAAAGCCCGCGGGCCTTGGCAATTCCCATTTTGAGAAGGTCCCAGGCCTTGGCCTGCGCCTTTTCGCGGTCCCCGTGATGCACCCAGGAACAGTGTTCCCGGATATTGACCATCTCCAGAAGATACGGATTCAGGCCGGCTGCGGCCACCGCTCTTTTGAACGTGACCTCGTGGAGCCTGGGAGACCCGGCCGTCACCACCACCCGGTTCAAGGACAACTCCCGTATGTCCTTCTGGATCTCCATCTGTCCCGGCTCCGAGCAGCAATAAAGGTTCGCCCGCGCAACGGCGACATCGTCGAGCCGGGAAGCCTCCTCCACCAGCTTGTCGATATCGATGACTCCCGCGATGTTGAGCCCGCAATGACAGACGTAGACTCCTATTCGAATTTCGTTGATCATCCGGCGTTCCTGACGGTTAACGGGTTAAAGGATTTTTGGCTTTGGTTAAAACGTCGGCCAACCAACACCGTCATTCCGGGCGGAGCTTGCGTAGACCCGGAATCCATGCGATGATCGAACCTGTTGGATGAAAACCGGCCGAAGCTAAAACCAAAACCGGATTTTTTCACCGAATCCTTGTTCAAGCGCAGCGGAGCTTTTTGGAAACCTCCCCCCACAGACGGCCGAAATCGTCTTCGGCCAACAGCACCCCCGTGCGCCTTACGACGATAGCCTCATGCGGGCAGATATTCTTGCACGCCCCGCAATAGGTGCAAAAACGGTCGTCCACAAACACATTGTCGCCCCGCCGCTCGATGATATCCACAGGGCAGACATTGATACACAGGTCGCACCCCGGCGGACATTTGGTATCGTCCAGCTCGATGGCGCCTTCGAAAACAGGGTTGACGCAAATCGAGCCGTACCTGCAATTGAGCATGCATCGCATACACCGCAGGCATTGCCCGGGATCGGCCAGCGGAAAATCCCCGTTTGCAACAATCGCCTCCCTGGGGCAGTTCTCGACGCATTCCAGGCAATGTTTCGGGCAGGCCTCGTCGGTATTTTCGATCAGTTTTCGCTCGTGCCTGCACCACCTGAACTCCCCCGATTCCTCGCCGTGAAAGGTGCAGGGAAGAGGACATTTTTCCGTGTCGATGGCACAGGCTTCGGGCATGGGAGGAAAGGCCTCGTTGCTTTTGAGTATCTCCTTGGGGGCGCGGTCGTATTCCAGGCTGATGCAGGAAACGGGACAGAAATAGGAGCAGACTTCGCACAGAACGCACTTGTCGGGATCGATGTCCGCAAATGGTTTTCCGTCGTCGAGTTCGACGCTCACCGCCTGTTTCGGACAAATCCGGGAGCAGATGTCGCAACCGATGCACCGTGTCTTGTCCAACGCGAGCACGACTTGCGAACGGTACAGTCGAAGGACGATTTTTTCGACCTCGGCAGAGGACTCTTTTGTTTTTCCAAGCAACATGGCGAGCACATCATACCTTCGGGGTAAAAAGTTGGGCCGATGATCGGCGGGATTTTTTTGCGATTCAAAACGCCCGCCGCTACCAAAAAACGGCGACTCATCGCGGATTTGCGGAAAGAGGCGTTTCTATGGCAACCAGACCATCCTGATCTGGCATGGACGGTAACCAGACCATCCTGGTCTGGGCATGGACGGTAACCAGACCATCCTGGTCTGGGCATGGACGGTAACCAGACCATCCTGGTCTGGGCATGGACGGTAACCAGACCATCCTGGTCAGGCATGGACGGTAACCAGACCATCCTGGTCTGGGCATGGACGGTGACCAGACCATCCTGGTCTGGGCATGGACGGTAACCAGACCATCCTGGTCAGGCATGGACGGTAACCAGACCATCCTGGTCTGGGCATGCCTCAAGCTTGTAAACTGCGGCATATTGGCAATGTGGGCCCAGAGCTGGAAGCTCTGGTTACCTTTTCCGCTCCCCACAAATCCGCGATGAACCAAAACGGCTATTGCACCTTGCTTGCATCCTGTTTGAAACCGACTACAGGATGCGAACTTGGATGTTGGAGTACTGTAATTCAACATCTGTGCCAATGACCGCATTTCGGTGGTTCGGTTATAACGCGCTCCAGGAGCGGGCCTCTTGCGCCCGGTCGAATTGCCGACCCGGCAATGCCAAGGATTTTTCCGCAGGTGGGTTTGCCATCGACAATCCATCCGGTTCTGGATACGCCAAAGTAACGTTTGGTAACGTTTCTTTATTGCGCATGTTAACGCAACCAATCCGAAACGGATCTCTCCGAAGTCGGGGAAGGGAGCATGCCCTGCTTCTTGAGCCGGGAGTCCCGTCAGGGACGACGGAAACAAGAGGTCCGACAATGGGGCTTCCACCTGATTTTGCGAGAAACAGGGGATACTTCCTGGAGGAAGATATGCACAGGCTTGCTTTCGACGTTCCAATTTTGGCGAGTTTCGCTCCGGCGCTCTGCGTCGGCAATGGGCTGATGAAAATGCCGCTGAAAACATGCCGATAATTCCGCTGTATTTTGTTCCGCTGCGAATATCGCAGGCCAGGGTCGGAACGTAGGGTGGGTGGGTTGAAACCCTGGCGTTCGGGGCTGGTTCAAAGCTTGTTCGCACCCGTGCCCTTCGAGCTTGAACGAAACCCAACCCACCATTTCCCGAGCCGCATGGGTGTCACTTGTTCGAAGAAGCGACGAATTGGCGGGGAAAATGGTGGGTTGGACTCCTTGCAAGATTGCCGGGCCGTTTATTGCAAGAGAAATTGGATTGGTGCAGCCCCCGGCCATCGACCCACCCACCCTACGATCCCGAACCAGCCCGCGCAGATTGCCGCGAGGGGGAACAAATCCCGGCAAAAAAAAAGCCCCCGAAATTGGATGATTTTGATCACCCCGCGTCCCTGCTATTTTCAAGGGTTGCCGGCAAAATTCTCAGCTACCCGAGCGGGGATTCCAATAACCAAACGATCATTTCCAATCCCCGCATATTTCCTCGATTCAGGACACCCGAACGACAAGCATATCGCATCGGAAAGAAAAACCTTCGCGGCAACATTTCCGCAAACGGACATCACGGAAGATATATTTGCATCAAGTGCGGCGCCGTGTTTTGCCTGCCATTGACGCACGAACCTCATGGCCGCTTCCGGCTGTATGTAGGATATAAGGATATCGGGATTTTGATAAACCCCGACTGTAATCGCCGCAAATTTTCCATCGAGATGGGGCGTTTTTTCTATCAGCATCCTGGCAATGTTTTGATCCATGCCGTTTTCCCTTGCCATGTTTTTCGCCAATTGATCGTCCTTGCCCGTTGCCCACCCGAAACTTCTCATGCCTCCAAGGCAGCTTAGAAGTTTCTTTGTCAAGGTGATCGGTCCAGTGCTCGACGCCTTTACCGCCTTGCAGAATCGCATGGGCTGCTCTGCCATATTCCCGTATGGAATATCGTCCTGGTGAAATTCAATGCCGATCCATCTCCCGCCGACTATATGCTCAAACGCCTTGATCTCCGCATCCTGTATTTCGTGCTTTTTATCCCGATTGTTTTTTGCCATGGAAACGTAACCTCCACATACTTTGTTATGTTCGACTTTTTTTCACCCGTCTATGGCTTTGCAGTGGCTTTCCGGAAAGGCAACCGGCGATCCATCTGCTTGCCCCCAGGTGAACGGGGTCCCTCCTCCCGCCAACCCAGATTGCCAAGCAAGATACGCGCCACGAAAAGAACAAAAAAATCCAACGCAAACTCAGGTACGCCCCACACTGGCGGCGATTCTATGGGCGGGATTCGAGATTTTAGGGGAAAACGGGCAATGAGAATATTTGACGACGTAGAATATCAGGAAGGCGCCAGGCCTACAGCGCTCAAGGCGCTGGAGGTGGATTTGGGGGGGCCTTTCCGCAATCCTTCCGCAGTTTCATGCTTAGGTCGAACGGGGCTGCGTTCATGGAGGATACACATGTATTTAAGGCAGTCTTTGTCACTTGAATCACCTTTCCACGATTGGAATGGATCTACCTGATCGATCAGATTCGTTCCCAAACGGCGATTTTCCAAGGGACGAGCACTTCGAAGGACTGCTGGATGCGCTTCACCGGTTGCCGGAGGGACCTCGATTGTCGAATGACGGCGGCTTCAGGCCGACTTTTATCGAAATCGTGCTTGTTGTCCTCGGCGCACTGCTCGGAGGCGCCGGTGCGGCGGCCCGGGTCGGGGTGATTGTGCTGAATTTCCCAGCTTAAGTTGGTTGGCTGATACACCGGAAATGGCTTTGAAAGGAATACGTAAAGTTGTAGCGGATGTATTGTCGGATGTGGGCCAAAACAACGAACCATTTCCCGAACCTATTTACGAGGACATGGGACAGGCTATTAAAATTGAGTCCATTGAATGTGAATTGCCATTATTTGAGATCTATAATCGGGTTGAGTTTGAAGGTAGCAGCGAGAACAATCGACACGCAGAGCCGGCCGCGTGGACGGTGGCAGCCGATTGTCCGGGGGCAATGCGCGCGGAGGCTCGCTTTGATGTTGGGTGAAAAAGCCATGTACTAAATACCGATCTGTCCGTCACATCGTCCTTTTCGCCACAGCCGATCTTCCGGCCGCCGTTTTGCCTGCCGCCGCCTGCCGCCGCACGGCGGGTTTTCCGCCATACACGACGCCCCATATGCGCTGGTGCATATGGACGAAGGCGATGTCGAAAAGCGCTTCCAGCAGGATCAGGGCCGTGACCTGGGAGGGGATGTCGTCCAGGGCGGTCTGTAAGGACTTTTGCAGCGTCGCTTGTTTCTTGTAGTAAAGCAGTTTTCGGAAAAGCTCGATGCGTAGGCCTTCACATTGGGCGACGCCGACGGACCTTTCGCTTTGACCCACTTTTTGCCGATGCCGGCGATCTCGTCCGCCGAAGCCTTGTAAAGCCCGTTTTGCATGTTTTTCTTGTCGAATAGCTTCTGGGAAACGATCAGTCGTTTCAGGTCCCTGTCGATGTATTCGGATGTTGCTTTGGACAGTTCCAGCAGAGGGGGCCTCGCGCTCTCCGGAACGAGAATTTCCGCCTTTGTCAGAGATGTTTTCTGCGACTTGATTTTCTCATCCATGTCCTGCCGGGCGCCTTGCCAGAATTCCCTGCCGACCTGTTCCACCACGTTTTCGGACATGGCGTCCTGGTTCATGGCGGTCTGCAGGGTCTGCACGGTGGTCGGAAAGATGCCGGGGGCCGACTGGAACAGGTGTTCTCCGGTGACCACCTTGTAGATCATGCCGATGGCGGCGTACCAGTCCTGCAAGTGCAGTATCCGGGGCAAGTCCCCGTAGAAGCTCTCGATGGCGGAGTTGGGCAGAAAATGCAACGGAGTGGCGAAGATCGGGGTTCCTCCGAGCAGGGGTTGGACAACGGGTTGGCCGTTTTGCATGCCGTAGTCCACAGCGGTTTCCACGTCGATCAGGCCGATCTGGAACTCGCCAGGGTATTTCATGAATTCCGGATAGCCGTCGGGATTGCCGGTGAGAAGCAGGTTGTCGGGCTTCAAGTCCCGGATGGAAACCTTCTTCTGGTTCAACCATCCGAGCAAATCCAGGATATTGGAGGATATGCTGGTGATCGAGCTTAGGTTCAGATTCAGGTATTGAATCTCTACGGTTTTTCGGACCAGGGTTCGATAGGTTTTGACCGTTTGCCGGTTGTCGTTTTCCATCTGCTCAAGCATGCGGTTCAGGGCCGCAAGGAAATTTTCGGGAAGCGGAGCGTCGGCGGCGGATACCTTTTTTCCTGCAAGACGCAGGAAAAACCATTGGCGAAACTTCTGGGAATGAATGGACGCCGACGACCGGGTCGGGTTGCGGGCGATCAGCTGCTTGACCTTGGGCTCGTACCGGAGATACATTTTCTGCAGCGCGTATCCCAGGTCTTCGTCTCCATAGCGGTCCTCGAACTTGAAAGGTTCCAGCACGATGTCCGGATCGCGCAGGACCTCCTTGTAAAACCGGTTCTTTTTGTCGTGAATTTCGTCGAGCCCGCGGTTGAGGAAAAAATATTTGGCCAGGTCCATGAAATAGATGAAGCCGTCGCCGATCTTGAAATACGGATGGTATTTTTCCGCAGTCTCGAACCATGCAAGGGCTTCTTCTTCGGTTTCGAAATCGGCTTCGTCTTCGGCGGACACCAGCTTGTCCAGAATCAGCGACACGGTGGGCACCAGGCATTCCCGGGGGGCCAGTCTCTCTACGATGGAGGTCTCCTTGGCGATGCTCTCCGTGTATTTTTGCAGCGAGGAAATGGGCTTGGGCGGGACCTTGACCACCAGCCGCTTGTCGAAGATGACATGATAGCACTGGCTCTTGCTGGTCCCCGGCTCTCCGATTTCACCCACGGTGATGTTCCGGGTCAGCCATTGTTCCCCTCTCTTCACCCGCAGTTCGTAGCGCAGACCCATCGCGTTGCTGGGCGAATCCAGAAGAACGAATTCGGCCTCGTTGCTCATTTTCGCCTTGCTTTGGTGGCGGAATATGTCCAGAAACAGGTGGACGATGCTCTCGATGCCGTCATACTCCGAATGCGGGTCGCGCACCAGCTCGTCGGGGTCCGTCTCTTCCTGGAGAGCGGCTATTTTTTCCTTGCTTCGGCGGTAGAGCAGAGACGATGCCAGCACCAGGCCAGCGCCCGCGATTCCCGCCAATAGCGAAATGATCGCCCCGTAGCGCAGAAACAACGTGAACGTGAAGGAAATCAAAAATGAAACGCCTGCCGCGACCCAGATATTTTTTTTCAGTGTGGAACCTAACATTTCGAGATGTCCTTTTTCCGGTACGTTCTTGATTCAAGTGGTCCTTGCTTTGTGTGTCCGTATTTCGTGCGTTCTTGCAAAATCGCTTTTAACTCGGATAACCGGCTTATCGGCCTTGCATTTTCAACCGAGGCCGTAAAAAAGCCGGGATGGCCCGAGCGTTGCCCTGCGGCATCTCGGACATTGGGATGATTATCACGAACAGTACTAGCAAGCAAGGATTTTTGCGGGTTATATCGGATTTGGGGGGCGTACGCGCAGGTCGGGTTGAACGGGTATGTTGGGTTTCGCTTGGCGCCTACTTGAATCGAGCGCCTTCCGATCAAGTTTGAAAGAATAGATCGGCGAAACCAGGCAATTGACGACGCTCAAACCAACCTGCCTTTCAACCGCGCTCTCAGATTCGTTATAATCGAAAAGAAACAAATCCGCGTTGAAATAGCCAATGCTCGCCCCGTGAAAGCTTCGTCGTCGGGGCTATCGGGACGCCTGGTTTTGGACCGGTTCCAAGATCAGGTTCTCGACGGTTACCGAAGCCTGGCGCACGGACACTGTTCTCGCGGAGCTTGTTCCCGGATTGGTCGCGAAATCCGGACCGTAGCCGCAACGAAGAAAGATCTCGCACGAGGACTCGATGGCTACATCTTCCGGGTAGGTTCCTTGCTCGACCTTTACGATATTCGGCCGACCGGTTTCGCACAAGGCGAGCCCGGCCTCCAAAGTGGAACGGCAGGGCTCGTTCTGTCCGCAAGTCGTGTCCGTGCCGCTGACGAAAATGGTTTTGGCGAAAACGGTTTCGTCGGCGCCGATGTCTGCGGACCCGTCTCCGGAGCGGTCGTCGCCGTCGATATCCAGCGAGCCCCGGACAGCGTCGTCCAGGTCGCAGCTCGCGTCCCTGGCCGGAGAGTCGCTTGCGATGTGGAGGTCCCCCGATGCGGGCAAAATCAGAAGCGGGTCGGCGAAAACGCTGTTCGCATCGTTTCCGGTCTCACTTTTCCACGCCGAAAATTCGTAATAGGCTTGGTCCTGCCACTGCCATTCCCCGTTGTCGGGTCCTCCGGGGCCGTAGTGCACGTTGAAATCGACAATCGAACCGACGTTTTCCTCGTACGGATTGGAAATAAACAGGTTCTGTTCGTTGGCGACGAAAATATTGTTTTCGATGGTCAGGCCGTTTACGTCGTATTGGAGGGTCAGTTCCCCGTTTCCGTCTTTTTCCGAATCGTTCTGGTACAACGTGTTGTGAACGATGGCACAGTTTCGGGTCCCTCCCCGCGCGGTGTCGTAGCCCCCGGCGAACATGCCGCCGATATGGTTCGAATAGACGAAATTGTTCCGCACGACGATGTCTTCCGTGAAAAAGCCCGCGTGTTCGGAGGCCAGTTCGATGCCGATGTTGCAGTCGTAGACGATGTTTCGTTCGATGACGATTCGCACCGCGCCGTCCACGTAGATGCCGTCGGCCCCGAGATCTCCCCCGTAGGCGGGATTGTTCGCGGAATCGATGCCGTACACCGTGTTGCCCGCGCAAAGGCCGTCTCGCGCCATGTCGCTTGCCGGATTCGGGCAGACGCCCTCCCGGCCGATGAAGTCGATGCCGATGTTGTCGTTGTCGTGCACGATGTTGTTTTCCACAACGAAGTCTTCCACGTTTCCGTTCAGGACCATGGATTCGCTGGAGCCCAGTTTGCAGTTGCGGATTTCGTTTCTCGCGATGGAAATGTCGTGGATGGATTCGGTTCCCGTCGTGCCGTACACGGCGATGCCGTGCGCGTTGCCTTCGTCGTGGTCGGTTTCGATGTGATGTACCAGGTTGTCCGCGAGTTCGATGTGGTGCGACGATCCCATGACCCAGATGCCGGCGGGAGTGTAGTTCGCGTTTCCGGTCGAAAGGTTGCGCAGTTCGAACCCGACGATCTTGACGTAGGATACGTCCTCCAAATAGAAAAGCCCCGTCTCCCACTGGACGGCCAGGCCCGTGCCGTCGATCGCAGGCGTTTCTCCGGGATATGCCGCGATGGTGATCCAGCCGTCTGCGGAGGAACCTGAGACTTCAACACTCACGATTTCGTTGTAAAGGCCGCCTCTTGCGTAAAGCTTATCTCCCGGGGAAAGTTGTGCCGCAGCGTAGTCGATGGTGCCCCAAGGTTCGGAAATGGACCCGGCGCCGTCTTCGTCGTCGCCGTCCGGAGAGACATAGTACTCGGCGCAAATCGCCGTAGCCGCCTGTAAAAGACACCCGATCAGAATCGGCGCGAGCCTGAAAAGGGCGCTCCTGAAAAAATGAAACATGGATATCACCACTTTTGACAGCTTTGTTTTCTATGCCTTTTATTCGAACCTCTTGAGCTGGTTCCTTTCAAATGTCCATTCCGGGGTTTGCAGGATTTGGCCGAAATCGGTTTCATACCAGGGTGACAATGAACGGTTCATCGGGTTTTTCAGGATATGAATTTCCTGCGCCGGCATGTAGCTCTGGGCGAGCAGAAACAGTTTCTTCCCCGTATCTTCGGCCACGGCCATATCCGCCACGATGACGGCATGGCCGGGAAAACCGCCTACGATGAAAACATCTCCGATTCGCATGTCTCCGACATCCACAGGCGCCATTTCCCTGCTCAGAGAGTAGCTTCCGGCGTACATGAAGACCGTGTCGAGGTATTTTCTCAAATTGGCGTAGGAACCGTCGCGGTTGGCGGACCTCGTCCAATCCACCCTGTTTCCTTTGACCACCGGCCGGTAGCCCTCCGCCCACTTCGAATAGGAGGCGGTGTGTCCGCTGGTGAATTTGAAATGAATTTGACCATAGGCTCCTATGGAATACAAGTACTCGGCCCTGAGCCGTATCACGGCGTCCGCGCACTGCTGCAAGTCCCTGCGACCGACCTCCATGTCGATCACCGCGAAATGCGCATGCTGGTTTCCCTTCTTTCGCCCGTCGTACAGGTAGACGGGAGAATCGGCCTTTTTCAGCGGCAGTTGTCGCAGCCAATGCTGGAACGAATTTACGGGGACCTCGACCCTCTGGTATCCGGACGGTACTGCTATTCGCTCCTCGACGGTTTCGGCAGCCTCGGAACCAATGCTTCCCCAATGATATGAGAGAACGGTCGAGGCCGCCGGTTTCAATCCCAGCTTCTCGAACGTTCGTGTGTCCAGCTCGCCTGTGATTTTCAAACGATTGTCCCTTTGAAAGTCCTCGACGGCCTCACGAGTGCGAGGCCCCCACAAGCCGTCGATTGGTCCCGGCTGGTATCCGAGTTCCGTCAAGCGCTCCTGTGTCTGAAGGACTTGCAGATTAAATGCATAGACATTTGCTGATATTGACAATCCCGCAAGAAAAAAAATGCACACTCCGATTAAAAAAAAAAAATTGAATTCTTCATTTTTACCTTTCATTGCACTCCTTGAGATTAATGTCTCTCCTAATTTTTATGCAGTGTCTGTGTCGTGTTGAAATTCGGCATGTGTTTCAATCTGCTCGATGACGCACGACAGAATTTTAAAGGCAGATTTGGGTGGAACATTGGTCGGCTGGCCTTTTTTGGGGTTCCGGTGGGCGACCCAGTCTCTGTATTTTTTTACCTGCTTTGCCCTTCCGATTAGTTCCGGGTTGAGGACGACCTTGAAAAGATCGAGTATGTCGTTAGCTTTCCAGTATTCCATTTCGTCCTCGATTTTGCTTTGCAATTTTCGGGTGAAATCCGAGCCGTTGGTTTCCGAGATTCTTTTGCTTATTCTTTGCAGGTATTCGAACAGCTGTCTCTCGAAAACAGCCTAAAGGGCGAGGATCGCATAATCGTCGGCAGCCGACCGGCTTTTTCTTATTGCGTCTTGGACTTCGTCTGATAACTTATACTGGAATTCGGTGTTGTCAAAAAGACGATACTCGTTTCGGGCTATACTTCTGCCTGCGATTTTAAAACAATCGACCGTCGCCCTGTAAGATTGCCATATGTCTCGAAGAATATCGTCAGCGCTCATAGTCGGAAACCACCGATAGAAGGTCGAAGAATAGCTCCTTGTTTACCATGTGGGCCTTGCCTCGCAGCTTGTCTTCGATCCAATACCATCCGGCTTCTTTAGCTCCTTTAAACAATTTTTCAGTATGAGCATATTCGCGTTCTCCATCCTTTATCGTGCTAATTAACTCAGGCCGCTCCTTTTCCAAGTAAACAAGAATCGCCTTGTCGAATTTTCCTGTCAAATCCAATCTGCCTTCGGCACCGATAACAGAAGCGCCAATAGGCCTGATCTCCGCCACAAACTTTTTTCTTTTATCCAGTATTCCGAGTTTGTCGGCGTTATATGCGCCGAGAGTTTCCTCTCTAATCTCCACTTTTTCTTTTATAGAGGTCAACCCGTAAGAACTTATCCAAGAATCAATGTCACGGTAAAGCTCCTCTATCTTAATTAAAAAGTTATCGAGAATCGATTCACCTTTTTCGTTCATGGTATTTCCTCGTCTTGATTTTTCTCGTGTTTTAACATCCTCATCGCACATCTTCTGGACAGCAGGAATTTTTCCATATTCCAGTTTTTTTGTCAACTGCGCTTTGGCCGCTATAAAAAAACTGATTTTCGCAAGACAAGGCTTCAAATATCATTCTCCGGATTCTTGTCTTCGAGCCATCGACGACCAGCGTATTTCCGAGCGATTCCATCTGTTTATGAGATTGGGCCTTTTTGTTGTACCACCGGATCTGGGTCCCGGCGCCGATGTCATTGCGCCATTGCGCCAGGCGAAGCGTATTCGACACTTTTCGCCAAAAAACGACGTCGAATGTGTTGTCGATATACGCCTCCAGGACCGTTTCTGTCCCATCGGACCGTGTGAACGAGTTCCAGACGACAGAATAGGTATGGATGCCGGACTGGCGAATCTTGGCCTGGAAGCCCCAGGCGGTCATGATCGCGGTGTATGCCATCTCCCGTTCGCTGCACCATCCGAATGTGAAGAACGTGCCGCAATCCGGGTGCGAATATTTCGGCGTTTCGGACACCAGGTCCCCGAGAAAGAGCGCCGGGACCCGGTCGATGTCGGCGCGTGTCTTGTATCGTCCGTAAGGGGCCGGAGGGGCTGACTCGCACAGTTTGACCGAATTCGGAAGAAAGACGATGGCGTGGCGCGGGTTGGGCTCGACCCAGTGCCAGAAGTAGGGGATTTTCAGAAATCCGCCCCGCGCGCAATTCGAGGCGCCGACTGTGGTCAGAAGGTCGTGGACAAAGTAGATGCGCAGAAAGGCTTCCCGTGTTTTTTCATACGACGGGTCCAGGCCGTGCTCCGAGCAAAACTCTCCGAATTCGGTATTCCGAAAATCGGCGTACTCGATCGAGGATTCCCGGAACAGTTCGTCGAAAAAATCCGGGATGGACGCCGACGCATTGCCGGAAAAAAACAGAACCAATACGACAAAGCTCCAAGCTGACCATGCTTTTGGCATAATACCCCCTTACGGCTTCGAAATTGATCGAAAACAACCGCTTTCTCCAGCGGCCTTGCCGGTCGAAATCCCGGCGTTATGCTTTCGTTTAGGCCTTGCCCTCACCGCCTCGTTCCACCGATGCATGGCGGAAACAAGAACCAAACCCATCATTTGAGACTGGAAACTTTCGGTTAGCACATCGTGGCAAAAGTGTAAAGAGCAGGGCTTTCGAATACAGCTCGAATGCGAGAAAATACCGACCTGCGCGGTAACCCTTCAAAATCCTCGCGCAAAGAGGCAAAGACGCGAATCGCCGTACCTGGCAATCTTGGTGTCTTTGTGGCTTGGTGTGAGAATTTCATGGGTATCCTGCGAAGCAACCGCACGGCTCGAAAAATCCTTGCAATTTTCGACGATCATGGTCTAAGAACAAACTGGGGTTTAACGGAAAAAATCGTTTTTTTCTGATATTTCGGATTTGGGGGGGGGGGCGGTTGTATGTAGTTTGGGTCGAGCGTCGCAGATTGTGGGGTTTCGCTGCCTTGTACTTTCAAACTCGCTAAGAAAGTGCTCGATGCAGCCGGGAAGCAAGCGAAACCCAACGCAACGCCCCGCTCAACCCGAGCTACGAGCTACGAGCAGTCCCCCAAATCCGCTATAAGTGGTTTTTTATCGCCTTTGGCAAAAACCAATGGCGCCATAAGATGGGGGCGGGCTGGAAAAATGACAGACAGAGAACAAAAGGCCAACTTTTTTATTGTGTTCAGAGGCAAGACTTTGGATGGCTACGATCTCGGTACCATCAAAAAAAAACTTGCTCGTTTGTTAAAAACTACCGAGACTAAAATCGAACGGATGTTCGCCGGCAAAGCGGTCGTCGTCAAGCGGAACTTGGATTGCGAAACCGCCCGCAGATATGCCCTTGTTCTGAAAAAGATCGGATTGGTTTGCGAAATTCGCAATGCGACCCCCGAGCCCCCTGAAACTGAAAGCGCAGGGAAAAAATCCACGCATGAACCCGAGGCCATGATATGTCCGAAATGCAATCATAGACAGCCGAAAGCCGAGTCTTGCATATATTGCGGAATCGTTGTCGCCAAGTTTTCCAAACCTTCCTCTCCGGCTGTTTTTTCCAAGGATGAAGACTCTCCATCCGCAAGGAAAGACCCCCCATACGAGGAAGCGTCTTCCTTTGTTGAAAGACTTGGCCAGGCAAATGAAGGCGAGATCAAGGAAGTCTTGCGAATTGTCGTCGCGTTGGCGATAGGCGGTTTCATTTCGGGGTTCGTGTGGGGAGGTTTCTGGACTCCGGGACCAAATGGCGGCATGGTGGCCGCTATTGTCAATTTTTTCATCTTCGGGCTCTGGGGCTTGCTCGTATCCTTAGGATTGCTGGGGAGTCGGAACTTTGGCCTCGCCAAAGCCCCAAAAAGCTATCTTGCAGCGGGTTTTCTGACAGGCGGTCTTTTCGGAGACAAGGATGAAACTAGTCTGAAAATCGAAGCGAGGCGCGACGATGAGGGGACTATCATCGGTATTTCAATTATTTCGGCTAAAAACAATTGAGGGCCGTCGAGGTTGCAACTTCCCTGATCGTAACGGATTGCGGGGGGAGCGTAGGTTGGGTTGAGCGTGGTTGATTGTCGGGTTTCGCTGATTTGTTATTTCAAACTTAATTGGAAGGTGCTTGATGCAAATATGAAGAAAGCGAAACCCAACAACTCCGACCGCTCAACCCGACCTGCGCTCCCCCCAAATCCGTAGTAATCAGAAACTTCATAGCATTTTTACGCCGAAGATACCGATGCATGCGAGAGAATTATAAGGTGCGTTGATTGATTGGAAAATCAATCAATGCACCCTCGCCCATCGCTGAAATAAGGGAGAACAAAATGAGCATATTGTTTGAAAAAAGCTCGATCAATCAAATGATGATCGAAAACAGGTTCGTTCGCGCGGCCACATGGGAAGGCCTTGCCACCGAAAAGGGGGAAGCCACCGCCAAATTGATCGACATGATGGTGTCCCTTGCCAGAGGCGGCGTAGGCCTGATCATCGGCAGTCATTCGTATGTATCGCCGGAAGGCCAGGGCACGCCTTGGCAACTCGGCATTTACGACGACAGCCTCGTACCGTCGCTGCGGAAAATGACCGGGGCGGTCCATGAAAATGGCGGAAAAATGATCATGCAACTGGCCCATGCAGGGATGTATGCCGAAGTCCCTTTGACGGGCCTGCCCGCACTGGCCGTCTCGGACAATGGCGACCTTCCCGACAGGGACATCAAGATCGTAACTTTGGAAGATATCGAGCGTATTGTTTACTCTTTCTCCCAGGCGGCGAAAAGGGCCAGGCAAGCGGGTTTCGACGGGATCGAAATCCACTCGGGCCATGGCTATTTCCTGAGCCAGTTTCTTTCCCCCGCCTACAATCGACGCGAGGACGAATACGGAGGAACGGTCGAAAACAGGGCCAGGATTCATCTCCGGATATATCGTGCCATTAGAGACGTCGTCGGAAAAGACTATCCCGTCCTGATCAAGATGAATTGCACCGACTCGATAGAAAACGGACTGGAGATCGAAGATTCGTTGCAGGCCGCAAAGATCTTTTCCGATGCCGGTTTCGACGCCATCGAGGTCAGCGGCGGCATCATCCGGACAGGCAAGCGTTCGCCGAGCAGGCCGGGAATTACGAACGCGGAAAAGGAGGCCTATTTCAAAGAATACGCGCGCAGATTCAAAGACGAAATGGAAACGCCGTTGATCCTCGTAGGTGGTGTGAGGTCTTTTGAAGTCGCGGAAAAGATCGTTGAAGACGGGATTGCCGACTATATCTCGATGAGCAGACCGTTGATCAGGGAGCCGGATTTGATCGGCAGGTGGCGAAAAGGAGATCGTCGCAAGGCCGAATGCAAATCCGACAATTTATGCTTCAATCCGGGATTCGAGGGCAAAGGGATATATTGCGTCGCCAGGGAAATGGAGAGAAGCAAAACGACCGGTCGGCGCACCAACAGCCTTTACAGCTGAGAGTCGGCGGCAGGCTGCTGGGCGTAGATGCGTAGGTTGGGTTGAGCGGCCTTGCATGTTGGGTTTCGCTGCGTTTTGCTTCGAATCGTCGTCTCGGGAATCGACAAGGAAAGAACAAGGAAGCGAAACCCGACAATTCCGACCGCTCAACCCAACCTACGCCCTACGCCCCACTGCGCATCAACGCCTACTCGGGAGATCTCTGGTTTTCTCGGGAAAGGAGGGCGCGAAATCCCGATTTGCCGAATCGGAGACTTCCTTAACCCGATCACTTTCCGAATCGAACTTCCAGCCGGGAATCGGAAATCCGAAAACGATGGGAGTCGCCCATCGGCGAATCGGCATTTCCCAGGATGCGCATGGCCACGTAGTCGCCAGGCTTGGTTCGAATTCTTCTGTTTTGCGGGTCTGCCAGCCGCCACGCGCCGTCTTCGAAAAATTCGGCCCAGTTGTGGTAGTCGCGGGCTCGCAAGATCCCGTCTGCCGTGCAGACCATGCCTGCCATGCATCGCACCGGAATACCGTTGGCCCGGCACAAGGCCGCAAACAAGTACATAAACTCCGTGCAATCGCCCTGTTTTTCCCTCAAGGCGTATGCCGCCCCTCGCTCCTCGGATAAATACCCGGCGTATCGGATTCGACCGGCCACCCATTCGAATATCTGATCGACGGTCTTCTGGGGCGTCTTTGCCCTGAGCGTCGCGGCGGTTTTTCGGATGGCAGGGTCCGTCGTTTCGATGAACGGCTCTTCCCGCAAGAATCGGTCCTGGTCTTGACGGGATACTGCGTTGGGAACATGGGAGAGTCTGAGATCGGCGCGGATATGCAGCTGTAGCCTGCCATACGGTGGAAGTTGTTTTATCTTGGCATGCAGGATTTGATTTCCCAGATCGTCGATCAAAATTTTTACGGGAACCGAAGCCGTTATTCCCTCGCAAAATTGGGTGCCGGTTTGTTTTACCGGAACGTAGCACCAGAAGTCCGCTTCGGGAATGAGCAGGCCGGTCGTGTTGAAGATTTCATAGCTGAATCGAACATGCCGGGAAAGGGGATATTCGGAAGGGGATGAAGTCGGTTGCCTCGCATATTCCCCGCACGTCCCCTGTTGGAGAAGAAAAATCAAAGACGAAGCCGCCAAAACGATGAAAAAATGGACAAATCTTCGGAATCGAAGGAGAATCACATTCTCCGGTTCCGTGAGAATTTGCAATCGTCCGAATGTCACGACGGTGAACTGCGCCAACCTGTGCGATGCAAATGCGTCGAACGCAAATGTTGGGTTTCGCTTTCCCGAGCTTGTTCTGCGATCGCCGGGACAACGCTTGGCGTTGAAAACAACGAAACCCGTCATGCAAAAACGCTCAACCCAACCTACGCGAACTTTCTCGTTGTCAAGGGCATCCGGGACACCAGCCCCCGGATCGTTTTTGCCTGCCGTCTTTTGAAATTCTTTTCCAATCATCTAAAAATCGCGCGTAAACCTTTTCTCCGCCTTTAAGATACACGATGTGCCGGAAACCGGCCGACCCCGACCGAACGGCGTCTTCGAGGGTTTTGTCCGTTTGCCCGGAGTCGGTGACCGCAAGGACGGTCACGAACCCCGACGGCTGTTGTTTGGCGGCAGTCGCCAATTGTTTTGAAAACGACTCTGAATCAGGCGCGAATTCCACCCGCGATACGGCCGGATAGCTTTCCCAAGGGACAGAAACGGTCGAATCGGCCGAAGTCGCATCGACTACAATCCATTTTCCACAAAATCGGTTGGCATAAAAAGTTTCCGGGGAGACGAATTTCAACTCCTCCATCTTGAAATAATCCCCTTGGACCAGCCCGCCCGCCTGCCGCCAATGGTTTATACCGCCGAACAGAATGTTCGCGTCGAACCCGAGCGCCCTCAATTCCCGGCAAGCCCTCTGAAGCTCCTCGCATGATCGGCCGTCGCCAGCGACGACCACTTGCTTCGATTTCAAAAAAGCCTTGGTTTTCAAGGCGAACAAAGGGATATTGAAAGACCCTGGAATGCGAACTTCGGCGAACACTCCCTCCGGACGCACATCCACAAGCTGGATACCCGAATCCCCCTTTTGCATCTTCTTGAGAATTTGCTCCGGATGGGCGAAAAGGTCCGGCTCAAAGGCGGCCACATCGGTGGCGTCGTCCGTCTTTTCGTCATCTCCCGTTTGTTCGGCGGCCCTGCCCGGATAATTTCCCAGAAAGAAAACCAAGAAAATCAACCCGAAGACCACAATCATCCCCATTCGTTTCATCGATGCCATCGCTTCCTTATAACCCCGTCTTTCCAAGGTTGCAGGACATGGCCGCCAGATCGTCTTCGTCCACGTCCCCGTCGCCGTCGATGTCTTCGGGACATCCGTCGCAGTTCGCGGTGCCCATCAGACGCGCCACCCTTGCCAGGTCGATGCCGTCGATGTCGCCGTCGCCGTCGATGTCCGCAATGGAGGCGGCGGAGATGGTCGCTTCGGCGGTGCCTCCGTATGCGCCCTGGTTGATGCGAGAGCCGTCGGGCCATGGTTCCAGCGAGAAGTCGGATGCCGGATCGCCAGCATCCACGGAGGGCGAACACAGGCGCAGGTGATAATCGCCGCCCGAGGGATCGGAAAACATTGGATCGGCGGAGATGTCGCCTTCCCCGGCCCCGCAATTCAAGTAATCCTGCACTGCGTTGGACCAGATATTGTTGTAGGAAATATCCGGAAATTCCTGCCCCATGCAGGCGATGCCGTGGGAGCCGCTTTCCGTCACGATGTTGTTCGCGATGGAAACGGAAGCTCCGGCCAGGCTGTGAATGCCGGTATCTCCGCTTCCCACGACGGTGTTGTTGACGACCTGCGCCGTGCAGCCCTCGGCGATGGAAATGCCGTGCCTCTGGCTGCCAAGGACCAGGTTGTTGGCAATGGTGGCCGACGAGCCGTCCTCCACCAGGATGCCGTCGCCCTCGCCGTTTTCAGGGCCCGTGATGGCGGAAATATGATTGCGGGAAATGGCCGCCGTCGAGCGCATGCAACGGATACCCGAACCAAAGCCGTTTCGGATATTGAATCCTTGCAGGGACCCGGCGCTCGCGTCCACGAACCGGACCACAGCCTCTTCGGCGTCGGTCCCGTCGATCACCGTGGTCTCGGGATCTTCGCCTGAGAGGTTCAGGTCTTTTTCTATGGTGAGGTTTTCCATATAGGTTCCGGAAGCCACGGCGATGGTGTCCCCGTATCCTGCAAAGGCAACGCCCTCGGCGATGGTGTTAAACGGCGCTTCCGGTGTGCCCAGCTCCGGCGCTACATCGCCGTCGTCGTCCACGAACACCGTGATGGGGTCGGGCGTGTCGTTTTCATCTTCGGGATTGGTGCCTGCCAAGGCTTCCCGCAAGTCGCTGAAACCGTCTCCGTCGAAGTCGCCCAGGCCGTTGCGGAGCAAGTTGGCGAAATGTTCCAGCTCCCACTCGTCGGGCATGCCGTCCCCGTCGCTGTCGGTCCCGGCATCGACGGTCAAAATGGTCTGCTTTGCCGTGCGTTTCGCTTCGTTGGCGCCGTCGGAGGCGGTGAAGGTGATCGGGTATTCTCCAGCCTGACCGGCCGCCGGGGTCCAGTCGAAGATGGCGGAACCGTCCTCGCGGTCGGTGAAAGTCGCACCGGCGGGCAGCGGCGAGGCCGACAGCATGGGAATGGTGCCATCCGGGTCGGACGCCTCCACCAGAAAGGCCAGCTGGCCTCCCTCCACCTGCGTACGGTCGGGGATGAACTGCAAGACCGGGGTGTGGCTTGGCTCGGGTGCGCCGAACTCGATGGTGTACGACCCCGTAGTGTTGTCGTCGAACAGGCGAATGAAATACAACCAATTGTTTTGGTCGTCCCGTGTCTTGGAAAGCCAGCAATTGGCCTCCTTGATCGCCTTGCCGTCCGAACGCGTCGCGTTTTCGATCGCCATCCGCCCGCCTTCCGGGTCGGTTAGCTGTACAGTCATAAATCCGGCTGTCACTGGAACCGCAAGCTGGTAAATATACCTGCCGATGCTTGAAATCACGGCCTGCTGTTCGTCGTAGTCAGTCACCAGCGTGGTCAAGTTTTCCGACTCGTACACGCGGTAGACCGAACCGTCCTTGGCCAGAAAATCGTCGATTTCGTCCCGGCCGGGCGCGTCCACTAGGACATCCTTGACCAGAAAATGGGTATCCACGCTCTCCATGACGGATGTGAGTTCGCCGCCCAGTTCGTCGGAATGGGAAAAATCGGCCTCGAAGTCCACGAACTTCCCCGACAGCGAGCAGGTCATGATCCATTTGGCCACTCCTGCCGCATTGGGGCCGATGTCTCCGAATTCCGCCTTAAGCGTCGGCAGGGCAGGCTGGCCGTTGACTTCGGTCTCGTGGATTTTAAATCCGATAAGCAATCCCATCTCGTTGTCCACGATCTCGGGCTGCGCCGAATTGATGGCCAGGTTCGCCGCCATGCCCCCGCCGTTGTTGGCTACGCGCACTCCCAGAGGAAACGGTATCTCCGGCTCGATCTGGTCGGTGAAGGCGTCGTCGCCGTATACGTCCGTCGGCAGAAAATAATCCAGCGCCAGCTCCGGCATGGGCTTCACGTAGATATAATCGGGCATCACCTCGGTAATATGCTCTTGCCCGGCCATGGTGTAGATCAAGGTGGCGCCTACATAGTAAAGCGTTCCCTGGGGAACCCCGTTGGATGAGTCCGGCGCGGGTATGATCAGCCAGGTGATGTCGGCCGAAGACGACGGCGCCACCTGACCGGTCCCGTCGATGTCGTCGATGCCGCTCGTAGAATCTAGGCGGATGAAAAACAATGCGGAGGTGTCGTCCGGGTCCGATGTTGCAGAAACCGGATTCCCATCCTCGTCCGAGAAGTTCACCAGCACGGCGACGTTTTCTACGGCAACGTCGGTCAACCCGTTGTTGATGCGCATATGCGCCTCGAACGCCTGGCGCTCCAACGTCAGCTCCTGTCTGATCTGAATCTTCACACGGGCGCAAAGCCACTCTTCGGCCCGAACATTGTTGGCGACGGCGCAGCCGACAACGATCGGCAAAAGCCACAAGGCCACGGTATTCCAATATCGGTTTTTTACCATATTTCCCTCGTCAAGGAGTTTCCTTTATCTCGTTTTCGAGTTTTTTGCAGGCACCCTCATGGAGGGTTGAGCGAAACCAAATCTCAATATAGAACAATTTTTATGCAAATACCGATTGTGCAACCGGCTGTGGCGGACGACTCCGAACCTCCCAGTCCGATGGCCACATTGCCAGAACAGCTCGTCGATGCGCTGCCTGTGCTTGTATCGATGCAGGTCTGGCAGCCTACGCCCGCGCCGACCACTCCGGAAACAGGCACAGACGCGCTGCATCCAAAGCATATTTCAGGCGGTGGTATTGTTTGTTTGGGACAATCCCCGAGAGGACCGACGCTGCCTCCGGCCGAGACGCCTCCGCCAGGCGTCGTACAGGCTTCAAAGCATATGGTGAGGATAACCTTGTATACCAGCTTGCAATTTTCGCAGCACGGCACAATGGAAATTTGACCGGAACCGCCGAGAAAGGCGCAAGCGTTTCCTCCAATCGAACCGGAAACCGGGATTGTACCGAACGGATCGATATAAGTTAAGGGGTTGTTATTGGCGTAATGGAATGGATTTTGCCTAAGATCGTTTTTACCGTAGCCTTGCACCCCGTATTCCACAGGACGATTTCCATAGCCTATCGGATCGGTCGCGATATACCTTCCTGTCTTTGGATCGAAATAACGATGCATATTATAGAACAAACCGCTCTCATCGTCGAAGTATTGGCCAGGAAACCCGAATTTTTCAAAGACAGATTCGCCTTGAGAAGAGACCGTCGATCCGAAAGCGGTATATTTTTGTTCCCAAACCACGTTGCCACTAGTGTCAATTGCCTTTTGGGGCGTTCCGAGCTGATCGTTCATGTAAAAGTAGACTTCCAATTCGCCGTCGTCGTTTCGGTCGGCCATCACAAACAGAGGGTCGGCGCACCATGTCGAACCGGGTTTAAAGGCGTATTTTTTCAGGATGTTTCCATTTGCATCGCATTCTATGACCGGACCTTCTTCTGTGTAATGAAACCAAGTCGTTTCTCCATTTGCATTTTTCATCAGGCGTCGCCCAAACGGATCGTAATAATATTCAGCTATCACGCCTTGGACGCTGTCCTCGATGCGTTTCAAACGGTTTTCAACGTTATGGAGATAAGTGGTTGCTGCCGTATCGACGATTTTTCCAGTCAGATTCCCATTGTCGTCATATTCGAACGAGGTGCCGTCGAAACCGTCCAGTTCGCTGTTGGCATTGTAAGCCCAGCTTTCGACTGTATCTGCCGAATGGAGACGATTTCCGACATGATCATATGAATAGGTCTCGTCTCCGAAATCCGGATTGTCGGACGATGTTAGCTGATGCATTTGGTCATAGTCGTAGTCATAGGCGCCATGTTCGGTGATTTTTTGGTCGATCGTTCCGGCGGAATTGTAGTTGTACTCGTAATTTATGATTTCCCCCTGGCTCGAGGAGCTTCCCGAAAGGCTTTTTACGCGCATCAAGGGATCGTATTCAAAAGCTTGACTTGTTCCTCCCGGCAGGACCTTCCGGGTGGGCTGGTTCCAAGTATCGTTTTCGAAAATCATGTCGCCGACGCCAGGCACGCTGATACTGCCGAGCGTATTGTTCGCATCGTACGCGTATGCGTAGCTGTTGCCGTCGGGGCCGGTGAATGTCCGTTTCAGTCCGTTTTCGTAGTATGTATAACTATGGCCGAGACTGAAATCCCCATAGTCTACCGTTTCCGACAACTTGCGGTTGGTTTTGTCATAGGCATAGCTGGCCGATGTGGTTCCGTCGTCATACGAAAGGAGATTTCCGACTTTGTCGTAGGTGAATGCCACGGATTTGACCGGGGACGGATCTGTCGAATTCTCGTAATAACGGGTTTCGACCAGCCGGCCGCCATCGTCGTGGATATACTCGCTGCGCTGGTTTTTGGAATCGATTTTTTCGATGAAATTGCCTGCCTCGTCGTAGGCGTAGGCGGTTTCCTCCCCCATGGGACGGATCTCTTTGACCAGGCGGTCGTTGAGGTCGTATTCGAAGACCGTGACGTTTCCATTGGCATCTTTCAGTGCGACAAGGTTGTTGCGACTGTCGTAAGCGAATTCTGTCCGGCCGCCTGTCGCGTCTATTGTCGCGATTTTCCTGTTGAGAGCGTCGTATTCATATGAGGTCCGATTTCCTGCCGGGTCGATAACCGCGATACGGTTGCCGGCCGCGTCGTATTCAAAAACAGTAATCTGATTTTCGTCTTCGCCCAGTTTGTCCGTCACTGAAATCCGGCGTCCTCTGGGGTCGTATTGATATTCACGTTCGAACGTCGGATAAATGTTTTTGGAAATTTTGCCGAAGCTTGCTCCGCCGCAGGTGGCGCAGCCTGAACCACCCCCGTAGCTGTAGACATGTTCGATTGCATTGCCGTTTCCATCGATAGTGCGGATCAAATCGCCAAACAAGTTATACTCGTTGCTGGAAACGAGCTTTCCTTCCGGGTCGGTTGTTGTCAGGCAGCGTCCTTCGCCATCGTAGGTTTTTAAGGTCGCCCCGCTTTCGGCGTCGATAATGCGAATCAAGTTGCCTGCGGTATCGTAGTCGAACACTGTTTCCCTGTTTTCCGCGTCTATTTGCCGAATTTTGTTTCCCGCCGCGTCGTAAAAATACCGGGTTTCATATTCCAGTGGATCGGTGATTGTTTCCAAGCGGCCCATGGCATCGTACGCGTAGAGCCATATTTTGCCGCGCGGGTCCTTTTTTCTAAGCACATTGCCCATGGAATCGTATTCCAGAAACCTGGTGATGCCGTTTTCAGGATCGGCAAGGGTTTCCATATTTCCGAATTCGTCGTAGGTCATCGTGGTCACAGCATCGTCCTCGCCGATATGGCCAATGCGTTTTTCTTTGATCATTCGCCCCGCTTCGTCGTATTCGTATTCGGCGATGCGCTCGTCGGCCGTGCCCGCAGCTTCCGTTTTTCGTATGCGATTGCCTCGGTCGTCGTATTCGTATCTTGTTTCGATGCCCAGCTCTTTGGTCGTGCCCAACAAGCTGTTGTAGACGGGATCGTAATCGGAGCTGACAGAAGTGCCGTCTGGATAGATTGTTTCGATGATGTTGTCGCGGCTGTCGTATTTGTAGACGGTCTCGCGACCATCGGCGTCGAAAACGCTTTTGGTGCGGCCCGTAAACGCGATGCGCTGTACGGTGGTTCCGTTTACATCCTGGCGTATCAGGTCGCCGTCGGCGTCATACCAATATTCGGTTTCCTTGCCCAAGGTTGTGGTGACCTTGGCGTAAAACTCGCTTTGGGTGGAGTCGGAAAAATACTCGAAATACTGACCTTCCTGATGGTCGTCCAATATGCTGGTGACGTAGTTGTAATCGTTGTAAGCGATATCGACTGTGCGACCTTCCGGAAGTTGTTTTCGAACAAGGCGACCGAAAGAATCGTAGAAATACAATGTTTCATGATCCAGCATGTCAGCCACCCGGACGAGCAAGCCTTCTGTGTAATGGTAGCTCACCCGGCGACCGGCATAATCCTGCACGGCCGACAGATTGGCGCCGTCGTATTCCAAGGAGACAATTTGCCTTCCTGTCGAGTCGAATATGGCGGAAAGTCGGTTGTTGTGGTAGCCGTACGACGCCACCAGTCCGTTGCGATTCCCTCTGCCCGTGATTTTTCCATCGGCATCGTAGGCAAGCCAATTGCCGTAATTGTCCTCCCATCGATAGCCGTCATCGACAACCCGAATACGGTATTTTCCCAAGGACACGAAGACCGTTCCCGCCTCGTCCTCCTTTTTGAAGAGCAAGCCGTCCATATTGATGGCGCTTAGCTCGCCGTCCTTGCCCAATTCGTAAATAAACCCCAATTGATCGTTGACATCTCTGAAATGCCAGCGATTTTCGTAGTATAATCGCTTTACCTCATACATGCCGCCAGGGGTCTTTACGGACATATCCGTTTCATCGTCCATGTAGGTTCCGGTGAGGAGGTGGACTTGGCTGCTCGCCTGCTGGCTTTGGCACAGGCATTCGCAAGGGTTCTCCGCAAAAAGGCACATCAGCCAGGGCGGACAGATTTCCAAGGGCATGCCTTTTGGATCGATGAACCCTCCTGGCCCGCCTCCGCCACCTGGCCATAGGACTCCTCCTCCTCCTCCTTCTCCTGGGCAAGGCCACCCGAAAAAGTAGCTGAAAGAGGCGCTTCCGCAGGCCCACACCTCGTTGATGCAGGGCCAGCAGAAATACAAAGTTACGATGCCGGAATAGAAACAATATCCCTGTCCCGCGCCGCTGCCATCCTCGCCGTATTCAAGAGGCTTTTTGCACGTGACTCGGTAGGGAACTGTGAAGACCTGCTTGGCTTCCAGGGATTCGGGAAGACTGGATACCATGTATTCGTATTTGAAATATTCGTCGTCTTCGGGCAGTCCCAGATCCAGGTTCTGGGCTGTAATGAGTCCGTAGTTGATAAAGCGAATTTCTCCGTGGATGACTTCCCCTGCTTGCATTTCGGGCAAATTCAGGTAGGCGGGTTCGGCCACCACGACGGGAGCGGGGACTTCCGTTTCATAGGTGGCGGAGAGGACGATGTCGTATTTGTCTTCCACCGTGGTCTCCACCACTTCCCAATCGACCGTAACCAAGTCGCACTGCAGAAAAACGTCCTTGTTCCGGGTAACGCCGGGCAGCACTTTGACGCGGCCGAGATACTGCTGATGGTCGGCTGCCCGGACCAGGAGCTTGTACCATCCTGCGGGAAGGTCGTTGAACAGGGCCTCGTCGGACTCGTCCGTCGTCGATTCGTACTCTTCGGTGAGTACATTTTCGTTTTGCAGTTTGACAGATGCGCCTGCCACGCCCTGCTGCGTTACTTGGGTTTCCGGGTTTTCCCAGCCCGTGTAGAGGTCCTCCACTTTGACGAAAACATTGCCGATGCCCGACTGGGTCACTGCCGCATACAGGTTGATGTCGGTGTCGGGGGCGTTGTCGCTTTGGACACGAAGAACAAGATGGTGGATGGCTTCGGAGGTGTCGGCGCGGGGGGCGAAAATGATGTC
Source organism: Desulfobacterales bacterium (assembly GCA_963674505.2). Classification (GTDB taxonomy): domain Bacteria; phylum Desulfobacterota; class Desulfobacteria; order Desulfobacterales; family SKZT01. Next base: position 101,109 of record CAXXIG010000001.1, on the reverse strand, counting down.
GATATTCAGGGTGTCGCCCACTTCGAGATCGCCTTGTTCGGTTTCGCTGTTGAGTACCGCCCAATCCGGCGCGGGGTTGCCGTCGGCATCGAGCAGGCGCACCGTCACGCCGGTCATGTCCGCCAATCCTTTGTTTTCCAGGGTCACGGTTTCGGTTACGGTGTCTTCGCGGGCCACGCCGGTTTCCACATAGCTGGGGGTGTAGAAGAGGGCCGGTTCGGCGGACGACAGGTAGTAATCGACGGAAAGCTTTCCCCAGGACGGGTTTTCGTCGCTTTTCACGTTGATTACAATCCGCCCGGTCTGGGGGGCGGTATTGTCGCCCCAGAAAAGGACTCCGAGATCGGCGTTCTCGTTGGATGCAAGCATGGCGACCGGGGCGTCCGGGGCGAGGTGCAGTCCGGCGGGAAGGCTGCCGCCGGGCTGGTCTGCGCCGAGTATTTCCAGTTGCAGGTTGTGCATGGAGACGCCTTCCCCGGCTTTGATCGGGCAGACGAGCCGGTATTCGTAGTTTCGGGGGATGCTAAGCTCCCAGGTCGTTTCTTCAAGGATGAGCTTGTTGATGACGAACTCTGCCTGGACCGGCTTGTGGGTGATGTCGGGATGCACTGCCCAGACCAGGAAGGTGCCGGAGTCGTTGGCTGTCGGGACGTATGTGTGCGTGAAGACGCCGTCCTCGGCCGTGTAGACCGTGAACGTATGCTCGTATCCCTTGTTGGATACTACCAGCTTCAGCGGCGCCAGGGGTACCGTGGCTTGGCTGCCGCGTTCGATGGCTTGGCCCGTGATCGCGATGTCTTCGCCGCCGTTGGAGGTTTCGGGCGTCGCGCTCGTCACCATTCCCGTGTAGGAGGTGTCCACCAGGCTCACCTGCTGGGATGCGGTCGGACCCGGCAGCGTAACGACCTCGGCTTGCCCCAGTCCGTGGTGCACTTGGTCGATCGGAATATTCACTCGGACTTCGTCGGGTGCGTTGTGCGGCACGGGCAGGGCGATGGTCGCAGACGTGAAGACGTCCCCGGCCGGGATTCGAGCGATGCTGACGCCGTCGCCCAATGTGACGACGTATTCTCCCTGGGACTGGCGCAGGCTGGCTTCGGAAAGCACGTTGCCGTCGGTGTCGGTCAGAAGGGCCTGGACTTCGTCGGAGGGCTCGGCCCCCATGTCTCGGGCGGTGACGATCTCGACAGTGTCTTCGCCCGTGTTTTCCAAAGTGAACTGCACATTGGCGGTGCCGCCGCGAATCCAGTTGTCGCTGAGGATGGTCGCCACAAGCGTATCTTCGATCACTTCGATGTTGCCTGTGCGGGTGATGGCGACGCTTTCTCCCGGGTTGGGTTCGATCATAAGATGCACGGCGAGGTCGGCTTCGGCGGGCAGGTCGTCGTATCCGCCCACGGTGGCGGACACGGAAGACGTGGCGTTCGGCTCGAGGTCGAAGGTCTCGGATGCGTGGCCGGTGTGGTTTGCGACGTCGAAGATCAAAGTCATGTTGGATAGAAGCGCGTCTGTCAGGTTTTCAACCTGGCAGGTCAAGAGGTTCATGAGGTTGCGGTGAACGGCTTCGCCTTCGGCCAGGGCCATGTCGATCCGGGGAAGGGTAATGGTGCGGCCGAGGCTTTCGTGGCCGCCGTCGTCCAGGGCCACGACCGTGTAGGTGCGGGTGTCGCCGGAGTAGCCGACATCGGTGTAGGTCGGCTGGACGAGCGGTTCGTCGTTGAGCCGGACTCCGGAAGTGTCGGGACCCAGGTAGATGTCGAATCCGACGATGCTGTCGCCGTCGGCGCTCCAGGTGATGACGGGTTTTTGGTCGTCGGCCTGGACCACCGCCAGATTGTCCACGGGCAGAAGTTCGAAGTTGATATAGACCGACTCCGACGGTGCCGAGGCGTTTCCTGCCGGGTCTGCGGCCGTGACGGCGTAGGTGTGGTGGGTGGACGATGGATGCGCGTCAACGGCTTGGTCGGCATCGACGACTGTCGTCACGGGCGTCAGGCCCGAGACGTCGGCGATTTCCGGCTGGTCCGACCGGTAGAGACGGTAGGATACGGGGTCTTGGTCGTCAACTTCGTCCCAGACGGCGTGAATGCCGGTGGAGGTCAACTCCAAGGCCAGGTTCTGCGGGATGCCGGGTGCGGTGGCATCCGATTCGGCTTCCACGTTTTCGCTCATGGCGCTGACTGCTTCCTCGGTGTCGAATCGGCGAACACTGGCTACGGCGTAGACATAGAGTCCCTCGACGGCGGGACTGTCCAGATATTGCGCCGTTGGCACTTCAAACAAAGGCTGCAAGCTGTCCTCTCCCGGGGCCTGTCGATAGACTTGGTATCCTGCCGCCTGAGCCACCTGGTCCCATTGGAGCTGGATTTGCCCTCCGGGAAGGGATTGTGCAACAAGGCCCGTGGGTGTTTCCAAAGGCGGAAGTTCTCCCTGGTAGACCTGGAACCGATTGGCGACCAGGATGGTTTCGCCTGTGTTTCCCAGGTCGTCCGTTCCCTGGTAGATGAAGGAAAAGGTTTCCACGTCGATGGAACCGGCGTCGGCCGGCAGGGTGAAATCTCCCTGCCAAGTCTGGGCGTGGCCGGGCGCCGTCTCCACGGCGACGAGGTTGTCGATTGCCGCCGGGTCGCGGCCCTCGCCGGAGAGCAGGTAGGAAAGCTCGGGCGTTGTGCCGGATGGGACGGCTTCGTCCAGGCTGAAGGTGACGGTTATGGTCGCCGGAGAACCGGGATCGTTGTGAACGGGCGATGCCGGCGCGGTATCGAGTTGGGTAACGGCCGGGCCGACGGCATCGACCTCTATGCTTTGTCCTTCGACGATTGCCGTACCGGAATTGCCCGCTTTGTCCTTGCACGAAAACACGGCGTAGGCGGTGTCGGCCGCCCATCCCGGTTCAATGGCGAAAGACCCTTCGTAGGCTTCCTCTCCGTTTTTCCGGAGGGTGACGGGAAGCGGGTCCTTTCCCGCCACGTTCATGCTGAAAAAGGGCGTGGCCGCCAAGGCTTCGGAAACGGTCAGGGCAACTTCGACCGTGCCGACGCCGAACCGGCCGGTTGCCGGATCGTAAGCCCCGTCGGTCGCGTACTCAATGGACAAGGCCTGGGGCGGCGTGGCATCGGACCGTGCAGATCGGACTGCAGTCATCTCGCTCTCGTTGCCCACGGAATCCACCGACGTGGCGGCGTAGTAGTAGTCGCCCTCGTCGATGGGCAGGTCCTCGTAAAACAACCCGGTTGCCTGTTGTCCGGTGACGCGCAGGGCCTGCGACGGACTGTCGAAGGGCTGGGCCGAGCGGTAGATGTGATAGCCGGCCGGAGTTCCTCCTTGGGGTCGCATCCACGACAGGCGAATCAATCCCGCGGGCCGCGAAGCCGCCTCGAACCCGATGGGCGCCGACAAGGCGGTCGGATCGTGGGTGACCGTAACCGCATCGGTCAGGACGCTTTCCCCGCTGCGGTTTGTGGCCGAAACCTGAATAATGTTATCCCCCGAGTTCAAGGGGATCACCACCGTGAAGCGTCCGCTGGAATTGACCAGGACGTTTTGGGCGACCACGACGCCGTTGTTGTAGACGGTTATGCGGGTGTCGGGCGTAGCGGCGCCGGTCAGGGTGAGGGTGGCACCGCTGACGACGAGCCCGTCCAGGCTGACATCGAGGACCGGAGGAGGCGGCGGGGCAAGTGCGATGGTCCCCTGATAGGTTCGTTCCGCGGAATACCCGCCGGCCGTTTTCACGACCACGCGCAGTTCATAGCCGCCGTCGGTCAAAGCGATTACGTCGATCTTGCCGATCAACCCGTTTTCCTCGGATGCGTCGGTCGATAGCAACTTCCATGTTTGTCCCGGTATTCTTCCGTGGAATTCCGCGATGGCGATGCCGTCGTTGTCGAGCGCATAGACCTGGACAGCGACTTCGGGGCTGGCGAAGACAAAATTGTTTTCGAGTTCGACGCCATTGGCCGTAACGCTTTGGATGATTGGAGCAAAACGCAGGGATTGCGTTTCCTGGACCGGCCAATAGGAAGCGTTTCCATCCTGCCTTGCCGTCACCGTCACGGCCCCGCCTTGGTGGACCATCAGGTTTCCGTCCTCGATGGACGCGACGGACGGCTCGCTGGAAATAAACCGGACCGGCAGTCCGCTGGACGCCGAGGCTTCGAGAGGAATCGTCAGGGGGCCTTCGGAAATGGCTGTGAATTCCATGGTTTGGGACTGCTTGGTCCCGAATACCGAAACCACGTTTGGATCCATGCCGTTGGAAATATTGACCGTGGCGACCGCGAAATATTGATCGGCGACGTCGGAAAACGTTCCCAGCACCATGCTGGTTCCCGTTCGGGTCGCAATGGCCGCCAGACCGCTCACATCCGCGATGGGGGCCGTATCTTTGTAGATCGCATAGTATTGTACCAGCTCCGACGGCTCAACGGCATCCCACAGGAGGATCACATCCGAACCCTCGGCGGTCAGAGCGACATTTGTCGGATTGGGCAGCCAGGTGGCGCCGATGACCGAAGTGCCGTCGCTTTCGTCGCCGAACACATCGACCGTGGCGATTCGGAAAGGATAGCCCGTCGCGGCGGCCAGCTCCGTGGCGGTCCAGGAGGTCTGGTCCGCCGAAAGCGTTTCGGGCGTGGTCGCGCCCGCAAAATAGACATGGTAATGGGAAAGAAACGCTTCCGCTTCCGGCGGAATCTCCCACGTGAAGGTCAGGCTTTCGGCGCCGCCTTCGACATCGAGATTGACAACCTCGCCGACTCCCGACACTGAGACCTTGGCCGAAAAGCCGCGCACTGCGGGATCGAAATTTCCAAGAGCGTCCACCGCCACCACGGCAAAATAGAGGATCTCTCCGCCGGGAAGACCGCTCAGCGTGTAACTCTGAATCCCCGCAGGCACGGAGGCGAAGGGCAAAAGACCATCGGGCGGGGAAGAATCGGGCCCTTGCACCTCTTCGAAATATTCAGGATTGACATAAATGTTATATGAGACCACATCCTGCTGCGCTGGTTCGTTGTAGCTGGTCCAGTCCATATCGACAGCGCCGAATTCCGTAACGGAAGTCTCAACATAAAAACCGCTGTCGATTCCCGTGACCGGATCCGGCACGTTGGAATCCGGGATTAAAATCGACGTTTCCCGGGAAATTACCTGCGAATATGAAGGTTCCGTCGTTTTTCCACTGCTGAAAATGGAATATTCCCGTGATATGACCTGAGGAGCAAGGGTGTAGGCAGCAGAATAGTAGACTGCGGGTTCGAATTGGCCCAGTGCGTCCACCGGGACTACGGCGAAAAAATGATCTGCGAAAGGAGCAAGTCCGTCGATGACGGCCGAAGTGCTGTTGGCGGGGACGCTCAGGTATAGGGTTCCGTCGTCCGGCACGGTGTTGATCGGACCGGCGTCGCTGAAATAAATATCGAAACGGGCGACGTCCTTCTCCGCCCACTGGTTGTAGGCGCTCCAGTCCAGGGTCACGGTTTCGCCTGTGGGGGAGGCGTTTACGACCAGATCGACAATGGACGCAGGGGGTGCGTCCGATGTCACGACAATATCGATTTCCCTTGAAATCGACTGGGAAAACGTCGGATCCAAGGGGCCGTTTTCGACAAACAGCGACAACTCCCGGGAAAACGTTTCCGAAGAAAGCACATACCCGGCCGAATAGGTCACGGCGGGTTCATAGTTGTCCAACGCATCCACGGCAACCACGGCGAAATAATGATCCGTGAATTCGGGCAATCCTTCGATCACGGTGGAGGTGGTATTGGCCGGTACTTCGATCATCGAAAGTCCATCGGCGGGAACTGTGTCGAAAGGCCCGTCCGAGGTGTAATAAATCTCGAAATGGTCGATGTCGTTTTCCGCCCACTGGTTGTAGCCGCTCCAATCGAGCGTGGCCCGGTCTCCTGTGGGAGACAGGCTGATTTGCAGTTCGGTGACCGACGCGGGAGGCGTATCCGTTGTCACAACGATACTTGCCTCCCGGCTGATGGCCTGCCGATAAAGATCGAGACCGCCATTTTCGACGAACAGCGAAATCTCCCGGGAAAAAACCTCTTTCACTCCTTCCGTCCCGCCAGGTTCGACCTGGACCGACATTTCGCGGGACATGACCTCCTTGATCAGAACCGGGCCGGAGTCGTCTCCGGTTATGTTGGAAACGAACCCCGACAGGGTGACGCAGACGATGGATGCGATGATTAGGAACCGGCGCATGGATAGCTCCCCACAGGTTTGGGTTGGTGGCTTGATTTACGGCCGAACGACTTTTACCTGCACGGCGGAGTAGCCGACATTGACAGGGAGGTCGGCTACCCAGTGGATAATAAGCGGATCCGAAGACACGATAGTATCCACGGTCGCATCCACGAGCGTATATGTGGAATTGAATCGGGGGGTCACGCGGACCTGGACCTGCGAGGCCTCTTCCACATTCTCGGTCTCGATGAGCACTTGTGTGGTGGAAACCTCGGGCAGGACGACATCTGCGCCGGTAGTGCCGAACGAGGCGAGGGGATCGTCGGGAGCGCTTTCGCCGCCGATGGATACGATCCTTACGGTTGGCGCGCCATCCGGGGGCCAAATGATCGGCGTCGATTCCTCAGTCAGAGCCAAAAGACTGGCGTCCGGGGTAACTTGCAAGGTGTTGTCGTTGACGACCCGTTCGATGCGGATTCGGCCCAAACCGCCTGCTTTGTAACCGCCGCCGCCCAGCGCAGTTATGGTTCCCGTACCGGACAGGGTGTCGGAAACCAGTCGGATGCCGCCGCCACTTCCGCCGGCAGTATCTTGAGGATAACCGTCATAACCGGCACCGCCGTTGGCGCGGATCAAACCATTTACGGTCAGCGTGTTTTGGCAGGCAATAAGAATTACACCTCCGCCGGCGCCTCCGCCAATATTGCCCTGAGGATCTGCCCCGCCACCAGACCCACCGATCAATGGAATCAGGGACTGATTGCCGTATCGCGCCGGACCAGACCCGCCGACTGTTCCATAACTGCCTGCGTAACCCAAGTCATACTGAAAACCGCCGCCGCCGGGTCCCAAACCAGCGCCAGCACTGACTCCGCTGGCATACGTGCCGGTTCCACCTCTGAACCCGCCCGGGCCGGGTTCGGGATTTGTCGGCGCACTTTGATAATTCTGTCCATTCAGGCTCAGCGTGCCGCTGATCGTCGCATCCCCGCTGACCAGCCAGACCACCGGCGCTCTTGACGGATGATTGGAAAAAGACAGGGTCACGCCCTCGTCCACGGTGACGCTTTGGTATTTGAAGACCACCGCCCATTTGCCTGAATCGTAAATACCGTTTCCCGCGTTTGCAGAGTTGTCGGCATCCCACGCCCCTTCCTCGGCCAGAGAAAGGTCGATGACCGTGTCTTGGACGATATGCAGTATACCGTCGGAATCGTCGGCCCCCGGAATCGTCAACGCCGCAGACACCGGCATTGCGATGAAAAGAACGAACAAAATACCCGCCATCAACGCCAATTCTGATGCTTTTCGGCTGCAATGATTGCCGTTGCCGCATCTGGATGCCTCCCTTTTAGGGAAAACGGTGTCCTCCGAAATTCCGTCCTTTTCCGAGCAATGACAATGCTTTGCCTGATGCTTTGGAAACTTTTCTCTGCCCATTTTCATCCCCCTTGTTTGCATTCTGTTTTTATTTAATTATAAGATAAGTTTAAATATCGATTTTCATAAATTGCTTTCCTAAGGCAGGACGTAATCCGGGTTTGCTGTTTTGCGTAGCAAGTGTACCGCGTCTGCCATTTCGACGACACCGTTGTTGTCCCGGTCTAGATCGGGCGGTTGGAATTGCCAATCCGGCGGAGTTCCGACCAGCACTTGAAGGATTGCTACGACGTTTGTCAAATAGAAGCAATCGCTTGAAATAGGGGGCAGTATGAAAAAGGAGACGGAATCGTCGAGGGCGTGTCCCTCCACAGTTGCGAAATCCACGAACGGGGAGGGCTTTCCGTCGGCGATTGCGAAATCTTCCTGCGCGGGGTTGCCCTGGCCGGGGATTCTGGCGAACGCGACGCTTCCCAGGAGGATTCCCTCGCCATGGACCCCTGCCAAGGGATTGCCGCTGTCCACTTTGCCCAGAAAAAACACCACTTGGCCGGAAGCGGCCGCGTCGGGTACGGGATAGGGGTACAGGGGTTGCTGGGGGCCAAGATACCAATCCTCTTCGTTGTTGGCGGCCGAAGGCGAGGAGAGCTTGTCGGCGGGGTAAGCGAGTTTGACCCCGGCGCTAACCAGCGGCCCAAGGGCCGACGGTTCGATATCGGCGTAGATTTTCGCCGTTAAGGTGTCGTCCGTGTAAACGCATTGGACATAGACATCCACCGTGGTGGCGAACGCTTGGGATAGTCCGGTCGTGAACAGGATGACCGCGCTCAAAACGATTCGATGCCATTGCTTCATTGGTTGCATCCGACTTGAAAGTGTGTGACATTACTATGTTCATGCAAACTACTTGCAACACAATCGGGCCGGTGAAACGACAATCGTTTGGGAGGTTGAGCAATTCGGCTGTCTTGTCCAGTCGCCTTGGGAATCATGTAACCTGACCCGATTGGCCGCGTTTACACGTTGCTTGTCCGTCTTTTTTTTTGATACGCGATTCCTTGGCGCGATCCAACTGGCCTGCATCAAAACCGATCTTTCCGCAAGCCTTCTAAAACGAGACGGGAACCTGCGAGAATTCCTTTGTAGAATACGGTTCCGTTTTTGTCAAATAAAATTTTGGAGAAAATCGCGCTTAACGGGATGAAATTTTCTAAGGTATTGGCTTCGCGTAGGTTGGGTTGAGCGTCGTTGGATGTTGGGGTTCGCTGGTTGCTTTGAGTAGGAGCGTCCGCCGGAATTGGTTGGATAGAGGGGGCAGGCGAAACCCAACAAAAAGGGCGGCTCAACCCGACCTACGGGAGACGGTCCGGGAATGGGGCCACGCGAGGCAGGCACCCGATTATGCAGACGGCGTGAGTTGAAAATTTCGCGATCAAAGCTTTCCGACTTCGTTGGAAAGGACCCGGTCGGTGTTGCGGGCTTTCATTGTTTTTTCCTTTACAAAAGAATGCGTGTTCGATAATTATGAATTTGGAATGCTTGTCGATAGGGCCAAACCCTGCGCGAGGGGGGGACGGAAAGCCACGGGTCTTGAGAAGACAGCCGGGCTGCCTTCAGGCGATTCCTTCACAAACTCTATGAATCCCAAAAAAAGGAGGTCAATTATGGCGAGATATTGGATCGTTTGGGAAGGAGACACATCCAGGCTACCCGTCGATATGAAGGAGCGGGGGCATGCCTACAAGAAGGCTTTGGCAATGGTGAAGGAAGACTTGGATAGCGGAATATTGAAGGAGTGGGGCAAGATTACCGGATCGCTCAAGGGGATCTGGATTGCCGAAGGCAGCGAAAAGGAAGTCGCACTCATGATGGAGAAGTACAAGCCTTTTTTTTCGTTTCCGGAAATATTTCCGATTATCAACTACGATCAGGCGATAGATTTTACGGACGAGCTTGTGAAATAACGCGATCTCTTAAATTGCGTAGGTTGTGTCGAGCGTCGTCGATTGTCGGGTTTCGCTGAGTCGTACTTTCAGACCGAATTTCCATGCTCTCGACAGGAGCGGGAAGCAAGCGAAACCCAACGCAAAGCCCCGCTCGACCCGACCTGCGCTGCCATCCCAAGTCCGTAGCGGTCTGTGGATATCCAGTTAAAAGTGGCCTTTATAGTACTGTCTGGATGTCTGGCCTTTCCCGTCAATCCGTCAGGAGGCTTTTCAATTTCTTCTTCAGGACCGCCATGGAGTAGTAGCGGCTTGCGATCTTGTAGTTGGTTTCGGTCATTTCTTCGCGAAGCTCGGGTTTTTCGAGAAGGCGCCGGACGTCGCGCACGGTTTCTTCCGTCACGTAGCCGTCGATTTCCACCGCCTTGAATCCCTTGGGCTTGATGTCGTAGGCGTAGATCGAATACAGGTTGATCAGGACGGGCTTGCGGAAGTAGACCGCCTCCAGGAAGGCGTTTCCGAAGCCTTCGATGGTGGAAGGGTAGGTGATGAAGTCGGCGTGGGGGTAGACGTCGAAAAGGGTGTAGATTTTCTCGCCTTTTTCTGTGAGGCCCCGCTGGTAGTTGATCCGGTCTGCGACGAAGACGGTTTCGACGTTCATCCTTTTGGAGAAACGTTTGATGTGTTTTTCGTACTCGTGGCCTTCGTCGCCGGACGCGTGGGAGATCACCAGCTTGGCTTTCTTTTTGAGAAGCCGGACCAGCTCGATGGCGTGTTCGATTCCCTTTCGTTTGACCACGCGGGTGGGCTGGAGAATCATGTATTCATCGTCCTGGATGCCGAGGGCTTGGCGGACGTCGGACGCGTATTCGTCGGGCGGCGGGGGAGGGGTTTCGAAATCCATGACATTGGGAATGACGGTCGCGGAAATACCGGTGCGAAGACTCAGCTGGTTGTCGGCGGAGGAATTGATGACCACGTGCCGGATGGGTGGCAGGTTCGGAGGGAAGGCCATGCTGATGTAGTCCCAGGCGGCGTTGGACAGAAAATGCTGTCTTTCCCAGAAAAAGTCGTGATGATGGGCGATGGTGGCGATGCCGGTCTCCATGACGAATTCCGCCAGGGCGATTCCCAGCGGGAGGTTCAGTGGGATTGTCAACGCGTTTTCCACGATGAGAAGATCGATTCGAAATTTTTCGACGAATTTATAGAGGTGCTTTTTGATGAGCCTGGTCAGCGAATGGATGCGTGCGGTGCTTTTCGGGGTCCTGAGCCGGTTGTCGAAACATTGCCGGTAGGTTTTTCTGACGTCCGGGTCTTTGAAATGCGCCTCGGGCAGAAGATATGAAACTTCCGGGGGGCGATCCAGTTCCCCGGCGAAATAATAGCATTGAAAGCCTTCGGCTTCCAAAATATCCGCCCATTTCGCGGTTTCCAGTGAAACGCCGTCGGTGCCGAAAAATCGGGTCGATACGAACCCGACTCTTTTCTTGTTTTCAAACGAGGTGTGCATGTTTCGCTCCTGCCTTCGTCATTTGCTTGAAATTGTTGGGCTTGGTTTTAACTTCTGCCGATGTTCATACAACAGTTTCGACCGTCGCCTGGATACCGGGTCTCCGCCAGCTTCGCCCGGAATGACGGTGCTCGTTGGCCGACGTTAAAACCAAAACCAGATTGTTCTGTCGCGTTTTGCCAAGCATTGCGTGGCCGCTTGTTCGAGAACCTGGGACATAGGGTTTGACACGGCGAAACCCGATGTCCTATATAATTCATTAATTTTATGTGACAAATTCAAAATGCGCAAGAGGAATTGAGGTCGGAGGAAAAAGCATGGACTCGATAGACGGTTTGTTGGGGAAAATCTACGGGGAAAACGAGGGGGCTCGGGCTCGCGAGCTGATCGCGCCGCTGATCGAATCGTTTTCGCCTGTGGAAAAAAGACGCGGGGATCTGTTCGACCAGCGCGACGTGTTTCTCATCACCTATGGAGACTCGCTTGAAAAAGGCGGCGAGCGTCCCTTGAAAACACTGCGCGATTTTGCCGCCCGCCGTTTCAAGGGCGTTTTCGACACGATCCACATTCTGCCGTTTTTCCCGTACTCGTCGGACGACGGTTTTTCCGTGATGGATTTCGAGGCGGTCAATTCCGAGCTGGGCGACTGGTCTGACATCCGGGCGTTCAGGGAGGATTTCGGGCTGATGTTCGACCTTGTGATCAACCACGTGTCGGCCAAGAGCGACTGGTTCGCCAAATACCTGGCCCAGGAGGAGGAGTTCGACGAGCTTGCCATCGAAGTGGGACCGGGCGTCGATCTTTCCATGGTGGTGCGGCCCCGCACATTGCCTCTCTTGACGGAATTCGCGAAGAAATCGGGGGAAGAGGTCAGCGTCTGGACCACGTTCAGCGCCGACCAGATCGACTTGAACTACAGGAGTCCGCAGGTATTGGAGAAGATGCTTGCGGTCCTGCTGTTGTATCTTTCGCAAGGGGCGACGGCCCTGCGTTTGGACGCCATCGCCTACCTGTGGAAGGAAATCGGAACGTCGTGCATCCATCTGGAGCAGACCCGCGACGTGGTCCGCCTGATTCGCGCGGCGATCGACCGCCTGGCGCCGGGAACGGTTGTCATAACGGAAACCAACGTGCCGCACGAGGAAAACGTAAGCTATTTCGGAAACGGCCGCGACCAGGCCCATATGGTCTACAACTTCACGCTCCCGCCGCTTTTGCTATACAGCATTCACAAAGGCGACGCGAAAAAGCTGTCCGACTGGGCCGAAGGCCTTTCGACGCCCTCGGACCAATGCGCGTTCTTCAATTTCACGGCGTCCCACGATGGCATCGGGGTGCGTCCCTTGGAAGGAATCGTGCCCGACGAGGAAATCGCCTGGCTGTCGGATATCGTTTTGAAAAACGGCGGACGGGTTTCCAGCAAGTCGAACCCGGACGGTTCCCGGAGCCCCTACGAGTTCAATATCGTCTACCTGGACGCCTTGCGCGACCCGGCCGGAAGCGACGAAGCGACGGACATCGCTATGTTTCTGCTCTCCCAGGCCGTGCAATACGCGCTTCCGGGCGTTCCCGCGACCTACATCCACAGCGTGCTGGGTTCGCGCAACTGGAGTGCCGGGGTCGAAAAGACCGGCATGGCGCGAACCATCAATCGGGAAAAACTCGACGCCGAAGCCGTGGAGGCGGAATTGAGAGACCCGGACAGCTTTCGTTCCCGGGTGTTTCATTCCTATCTGGAGATGATCCGCGTTCGGCGAAGCCAGCCTGCGTTTCATCCCAACGCCGCGTTCCGGATACTGCGGTGCGACTCCCGCGTCTTCGCCTGCGAGCGTCGTTGCGAAGAGCAGACCTTATTGGCCTTGGCCAATCTGTCGCCGGAAAATGTTGCGGTGGATTTGTCTGCGGAAACAGGGGGAAAGACTTACTGCGACTTGTTCATAGAAGAAGAAAAAGAGGTCCGGGAGTTGGAACTGACACCCTATCAATACTTGTGGCTGAGCAGACGAGAAGATCGCCCATGAAAATCGCTTTTCTTCACTATCACTTGAAAACCGGCGGCGTGAGCACGGTGATTCGCCAGCAGGCGGAGGCGGTCGAGGGACATTGCGACCGGCTGGTCCTGGCGGGCAAGGTCCCCGAGCGGGAATACTCTTTTCCGGTCGTGGAAATTCCCGGATTGGACTATCATTCGGACGATAGCCCGCCGGAAGATCCGGAAAACACCGCCGACGCCGTGATGGACGCCATCTGCGGCCACTGGGAGGACGGTTGCGATGTCCTTCATGTCCACAACGCCACTCTGGTCAAGAACAAGACGCTGTTGACCGTGTTGGAAATACTGCAAAGGCGGGGCGTGAGACTTCTTGTACAGACGCACGACTTCGCCGAGGACGGACGCCCTCTGGCGTACAGCGACCAGGAGTATCCCCGGGACTGCCACTACGCGGCGATCAATTCCAGGGACTGCGGCTTTTTGCTTGATGCGGGATTGAAGCCGGAAGGGCTGCATCTTGTTCCCAACATGGTGGACGCCCCGTCGGCCTTGCCTCGGGTCCCCCTCTCCAACCGCGTTCTGTACCCGGTGAGAGCGATTCGTCGCAAGAACATCGGGGAGGCGTTGCTGTTGTCGCTGTTTTTCCGCGACGCAGAAGAGCTTGCCATCACCCGGCCGCCCAACAGTCCCGCAGACCAGCCAGGCTACCTGGGATGGAAGGACTTCGTTCGCCAACAAGGCCTTTCGGTTCGCTTCGAGGCGGGAGTGGGCGAAGATTTTCACCGCCTGATGGGTTCGGCCCGGTACATTTTGAACACCAGCGTAACCGAAGGGTTCGGGTTTTGCTTTATGGAGCCATGGCTTTTCGAAAAATGGCTCTGGGGAAGGATTTTGCCCGACATCTGCTCCGATTTCACAGAGAAAGGCGTTCGTTTGGACCACCTGTATTCGAACCTGTCGGTCCCGACCGACTGGATCGGAAAGGACGCCTTTCTGGAAAAGTGGACCGAGACTTTCGAGGCCGCATGCAAGAATTTCCAGGTCGGCCTGAAACCTGCTGCGCCCCTTCGAAAGGAACGTGACGGAACTTTGTGCGTGGAATTCGGACTGCTGAACGAAAAGTTCCAGAAAAAGGCGCTCCTTCGTCTGATCGAGGGAAAGGACAGCAAAAGGGTGCTGGCCGGGCTCAATCCTTTTCTGGACGACCCCGGTCGCCGTGTCGAATGCAACGAGACAATCGAACAAAACAAAAGCGCCATCCTGGAGCATTATAACCGTGCCGTATATCGAAACCGCCTTCTGGAAATTTACCGTAGGGTTTGCGAAAGGCCTGTGAAGCAAAGGATAGATAAAAAGGTGCTTTTGAAGAGGTTCTTGATTCCGGAAACGTTTTCTCTGTTGAAATGGGCGGAGTACGATGGAACATTCCCTGATTGAAAAGCATGTCCGTCCGCTGGAACCGATTCCTACCGGCGCAGTCCCCCGAGGACGCATAGAGACCCCGGTCCGTTGCATTTTATTGGATGTCTACGGCACCGTGATCGTGAGCGCCGCCGGGGACATCGGCGTGGACGGCGCGCTGGAGGAGGACTCTCGGACGACGGCGCCGCTGATGAGGCAATACGGCGTCCAGGGCTCGCCCGAGGATTTGGCGGAGAGGCTCCGCGCCGAAATTCGTCGGGAGCATGCCAGGCGCAGGCAAGAAGGCGCGGATTGTCCCGAAGTCGATATCCTTTCGATCTGGAAAACAGTGGCCGGAATGCAGGACATTCGGCGTCTTCGGTCCTTTGCGTTGGAATACGAGTTGACGGTCAATCCGGTTTATCCTATGATCCATTTCAAGGAATTTTTGGGCGAGTGCCGCAGGCGGAATGTGAAGCTCGGGCTGATATCCAACGCGCAGTTTTACACTCCGCTGATTCTGGAATTTTTTTTGGGCAACAGCTTGGAAGAAAGCGGGTTCGAACCCGGCCTGCTTTTTTATTCGTTTGAATGCGGGCGCGGCAAGCCGTCGCTTTTCATGTTCGAACAGGCCGCCGCGTCCTTGAAACAGATGGGAATCGAAGCGGACGAGGCGCTGTATGTCGGTAACGACATGCTGAAAGACATGCTTCCCGCACAATTGGCGGGATTCAAGACCGCGCTGTTCGCAGGAGATCGCAGGTCGCTTCGCCTGCGGCAGGACCGCCCGGACACACGCGACTTACGACCCGACCTGGTCGTGACGGACTTGATCGATATCGTCGGCAGGGTCGCATGGGACAAAAGAGAGACATCATGAGCAAATCCATAGAAGATCTCGAAAAAATCGTGGAAACGATCGACCATTTTCGGGAGATCGTCATCACCAACGTTGTGCTGATCGGGCAGATTCCCGCGCCTACGTTCAAAGAAAAGAGACGGGCGGACATGGTTCTGGAGCGCATGTCGGAGCTGGGGGCCGACGACTGCAAGGCCGACGAGTTCGGCAATCCGGTGGGAATCATTCGGGGAAAGAGGCCCGGCAGACCCCCCATCGTCGTTGTGGCGCACCTGGATACCGTGTTCGAGGAGGAGGTGAACCACAATTACACAGTGACCGAACAGACCGTAACCGGTCCCGGAATCATGGACAACTCCACCGGGGTCGGGGTCCTGGCGTCGTTGCCGGAGATCTTCAAGAAACTCGGATTGGAATTCGAGTCGGATATTCTGCTGGCCGGGGTCGTGGAATCCATCGGCGAGGGCAACCTGGGCGGAGTGCGCGCTCTGCTCGAGAATCTGAACACGCCGGTCCTGGGGGCCATCTGCCTGGAGAGCGGCGGACTGGGGCGCTTGAATTACTATTCTCATTCCATGATTCGAGCGGAAATCGACTGCAAGGTGCCCAGGGGGGAAGAGTGGGAGTACGAGTACGAATACCAGCCCAGCGCCATCATTGTCCTCAACGAAATCATCAACGATATCATGGGCATTTGCCTTCCGCAAAGACCGCGTTCCAAGGTGGTGATCGGCAAGATGTCGGGAGGAATCAAGCACGGCATCGTCCCTTTCGAAGCCAGCCTGGGCATGGAGATTCTGAGCGGACGCGACGCGATGGTCCAAAACATCTACGACAAGGTCGAAGATATCGTCAACGAAATCAAGCACGAATACAAAGTCGATCTGACGCTCAAGACCATCAGCAGACAGAAGGCCGCGCGCCTGAATTATTCCCACCCGCTGATCAAGAAAACGACGAAGGTAATGGCCGACTTGGGAATCGAGCCTGTTGGAAGTCCCAGTTCCTCGGAGCTGTCCGTGTTCCTCTCACGGAACATACCGGCGGTCACGCTCGGAATCACGACCGGATTCAACTACCAACAGGAGGACGCGGTGATCGAGATCGCGCCGATTTCAAAAGGAATCGCCCAAGTCATCGGAGTGCTCCGCGCCATAGACGAGGGGGTGAGCGATGAGTAGCAAGGCGACCAACAAATGGCTGAAGGAAAACACGTTTCATCATTCCCAGTTCAAGGACTTGAGCGCATTGACCGGGCAGAAGGAAAAGAGGGGCCTGAAAATCTCCCTCTGCTTTCCCACCTTGAACGAGGAAAAGACCATCGCCAAGGAGATCGTCGTGATGAAATCCGAGCTGATGGTCCGGTATCCCCTGTTGGACGAGATCGTGGTGATCGATTCGGGCTCGGAGGACAACACCCGGGAAATCGCCGCTTCCTACGGAGTCGACGTCCATCTGGCCGAGGACATCCTTCCGAACCTGGAAAAAGCGCGGGGCAAAGGGGAGAACCTTTGGAAGGCATTGTACATCACCAAAGGAGACATCGTCGTCTATATCGATTCGGATATCAACAACATCCATCCCAGGTTCGCATACGGCCTTCTGGGGCCGTTGCTGTTTTCCGACCGGACCAAGTTTTCCAAGGGGTTCTACGACCGTCCCATCTTCGAAGCCCAGGGCACGCTGCGGGCGACCGGGGGAGGAAGGGTCACCGAGCTGGTGGCGCGCCCCCTGTTTTCCCTCTTTTTTCCCGAGCTGACCCAGATCAGCCAGCCCTTGTCCGGCGAGTACGCAGGCTATCGGGAAATCTTCGAAAAAATTCCCTTTCCCGTCGGCTACGGGGTCGAGACCAGCATGCTGCTGGACATTTACGAGCGGTGGGGGCTCGACGTCATGGCCCAGGTCGATCTGGACCGGCGCGTCCACAAGAACCAGGATACCAAGGCCTTGGGGGTCATGGCGTTCACCATCATCAAAACCTTTTTCTCCCGGATTGAAAAACTGGACCGCATCGATATCAAGAAACCGCTCTTCGACGAGATGATCCAGCACAAGCTGATCGACGACGAACCGTCGCCCGATATTTTCAAGATCGAGGCAAAGGAGAGGCCCCCGATGGTCGAGGTGCCGGAGTATCAGGCGAAAGCCGCGCGGAGTTTGAAATCCGGCGAATCCTCCTCGCCCGAAAATTGAGAAATCAGGGAATGGAGGCGATGGCGCAGGACGGCATATGAATAGAACTTGGACGCCACCGCATAGTTGTGTTCCACCATTTTGCGCCTTCTCTCCTCCGATTCCAGAACTTCGCGGATTCGACCGACGGCATTCTGGTTCACGTAGCCGTCCATGACGATCAGGTCGAATCCCTTGGGTTCGATGTCCCGGACGAATATGGAATACCGGTTGACCAGTATGGGCTTTTTGAAATAGATGGCTTCCAGAAACGCGTTGCCGAACCCTTCGTAAAGGCTGGGATAGGTGATCAGGTCCGCGTGGGGATAGATGTCCCAGAGCGAATATCGGCAATGGCCGTTGGTGGCCGTGTTCAAGGGGTCCGCGATTTTGGTCTTCAGGATGATCAGATCGACGTTGTGCTTTTTGGCGTGTCTTTCGAGCCACTCCTTGTACTCGAATCCCTCGTCGCCCGCCTCGTGGGATATGACCAGCTTGTAGCGCGTATCGTGCAGTTCCTCGATCAGCTCTATGGCGTGCTCGATGCCCTTGCGCTGCACGATTCGGGTCGGCTGGAGCAGGACGATGTCGTCGGGTTTCAAGCCGATTTCTTCCCTCAACTGCTCGGACCGTCGCTTGTCGATCACCGGTGGATGGGCGAAATCGATGACGTTGGGAATGATCTCCGAGGTGATTCCCGTGCGGAGGGCGAGTTCCTCCTGCGCCGCCGAGTTGATCACCACGTGTTTCATGTTGGCGAGGTTGGGGGGAAACGCCATGCGGATGTAGTCTCCCACCGCGTTGATGGCGAACCGGTCCCGCTCCCAGTAAAAGTCGTGGTGATGCAGGATGGCCGGTATTTCGTTTTCCGATATGAATTCCGAGATGGCAAGGCCCAGGGGAATGTTCATGGGGATGGTGGATGCGTTTTCCACGATCAGCATGTGAATGTCGAATTTCCGGGTGAAATCGTAAAGCCTCTTTTTGAGAATGTGCCGTATCTCGTGTATTTTTCCGGTGACATCCGCCTTTCGGTATTTGAACCCGATGACTTTTTCGTTGATGTCGCGAATGTCTTCGTGGTTGAAGAAGGCTTGAGGGGCCAGAAAGCTCTTATCCGTGTTCCGGTCCAAGTCCCCGGCGAACCAGAAACAACTGTATCCGTCGTTTTCCAGAATCTCCGCCCATTTGCTGGCTTCCAGGGAGACCCCGTCGGTGCCGGAAAACCGTGTCGATATGAAACCGATATTTTGAATCATTTTCGCTGAGACCTCTTTTTAGGTTTCGTTTCAACTTTCGAGCAGGCCAAAATAAATTCGTGCTATGGTATAGATGCAGAAGCGTTTGTCAACAATAGATTCATGATACTGCAAAATAAAGCGGATGGCAATTTATGATTTGCCTTGAATGGGCGGCGGGACGTCCTTTTTTCTCCGGAAACGGATTTTTTTCCATAGGCTGGGAGTTCCGACGCATTTCCACCCCCAGCGCAGCCATTTGAGCAGGGAGAGGGCCAGCCAGAGCGCCCAGGCCAGCATCAGGATGTGATAGATCCACAGATGGAGAGTCAAGACCCAGGGTTGCGGCATGGTCCCCTCGATACGGTCTTGCATCCAGTGGAGCGAAAAGTCTGTGGAACCGTTTCCCGATATCTGCATGCGGGGAATTCCCAGAAGTCCGTTTTCAATGGCCGTGTAGAGACAGGCCAGCGCGACTGCGGTCAGGACTACGAGCGCCATCTGGGCGAAATTGTAGGCCACCGGGCTTTCGGGGCCTCCTTTTTGTTTTCGAAACCCCAGTGCCAGGAGCCATCCGACCACGACCAGAGCGCCCCAGGGGGATATCTGGGTGAGTCCCAGACCCAGCAGCAGCCAGTGGCGGCAGTTCAGCGGGGTCAGCGTCTCCCTGCCGAGACCCAGGGCGGCGACCGTCACCACGATGAGATAGCTCCAGAACAGGACCGCAGGGCCCGCTCGCGGGCCATGGACCCACAAGACCCATCGGTCGGAAGGCAGGTTGAAGTCGATTCGGGCGTTCACGGCGGGTTGTCCGAGATCCACGCGTGGGGCTTTCCGGACCAGGCCCGAAGCCACAGGCTGGTTCCATTCCAGCGATACAACCTGTTTCGCCGGTGCCAGAGGCACGGTCACCTTTCCCTTATCCTGGCCGATGGGCTGGCTTTCGCCGTCGATTTTGACCGCTTGCAGCCTGGCGTCTTCCGGTATCGAGATCTGGTGCCGTCCGCCCCGGCTGGAGCGGATCGTGAGGCTTAGAACGCTCTTGGAGAATCGTTTTCCGGGGGTCCAGGAAAGACTTGCGTCCTCGATGGTCACCATTTGTCCCTTGACCGCTTCGGGCCTGGAAATTTGGATTTGGACCTTTTCTCCTGGCCAAGGCCGCCACTGGGGACGCCAGACGTCGTTTTCGTCCTGGTGGTAGATCACGGGAATGCCGGAGAGTTCGCAGTGCCAAATGGGGCTTGCGTCGAGGATCCAGGATTCGCCCCATTGGTTTTGTTCGGCAGCCTGCAACGTGATTTTAGATGTCGGCTCGATGGTGGAGCGAAACGCGGTCTGGCCGCTTGTCGCCTCCACGTGGACCACGGCCTTGCCGTTTTCGGCCCGGGCCGCTTCGGAGGCCACCGATTCGTTCGGAAGCAGCGGGATTTCGAGTACTGCGGAAACTCCCGTCGGGGTCAGTCTTTTAATTGTGGTTTCGATTTCCCAGGACAACCCCAGGCGCAGTTCTCTCTCGACGAGAAAAAATGGCGGAAGGGTGCGAGGCTCCAAGGCGGCGAGGACCTTTTCGCCCTTTTCCAGGCGGGTGAGCTGAATGGAACCTTCGATCCCGCCATCGGCGCGGGCGCCTTGCACGTCCCAGCCGTCGGCCTGAATCTCGGCGCTCATGGGCTTCAGCGGCAGGGCCAGGCGGATTACCTCGAAGGCCTTGGCCGAACCGTTCATTGTCAACGCGTGGATTCCCTCCTCCACAAGTGCCCACAAAACGCCGTTCTTGTCTCTGGCAAGGCCTTGCGCCCCTTGCCCGTCGATGAAAACCGATTGAGGCAGCCAGGACCCGGAGGATGCGGGCAGCGGCACGGCTGTCTTTGCGGCGGCATGGATGTCGAGCGAGATGCGGATCTCATCCGGGGAGGCCACTATCTTCATGGTTTCGATTTGCGCGCAGTGGGGAACGCATTCCGGGGGTTCCAGCAGTCGCTGTTGCAACTCTTGCAAGAGCTTTTCCGGCGGAAACGACGAAGAGGCCCCCGCCGGAGGCGCCGCCATGAAAAAGTGGACCGAGAATGCGACGATAAGAAGAGCTGCAGACGGGCGGAGTCCGCCTTTTCCAGCCCATTTCGAAAAATCCAGGAAGCCGAAGATCAGAACGGCCAGCAGGGCCACGCGAGCAAAGCAAAGCAGCATGTTGACCCATGGAGGCGTCAGCCAAAGGCGGATGGTCTGCTCCTTGTCCACCGGGCCGTTGAAGGTCAGGTCGAAGGACCGCCAAGTCCAGTCGGGAAGACCCGGGCCCGTCTGAACCAAGGCGTCCGGGGCCTGGTTCAGAAACGTCATTTGCCGCTTTCCCCAGTATCCTTCCGCAGTCTGTTGCTGCATTTGAGGAGCTTCACTTTCGCTTCGACTGTAGATGTCGCCTTTGACCGCGTCCATGGGAGCGGAAAGCTCGACGGACATCCCGAAGCCGGGCGCGGAAGGGGCGAAGCGACGGAATCCGCCCCCTTGTTCCAGCTGGGGGTAGACCCCGATTCTGGACTGCTGGACCAGAAACGGAATGGAAATTGCCAGAAGGACCAGGATGGAAACCAGCCACCAGACCTTGGTCAAGCGCTTCATCCAGCCCTGGGGAAGGACTCGAAGAAGGGCCATGGCGGCGAGCAGGGACAGCCAGACGGTCCTGGGAGCGCCCGGCTCGTGGAAAGTCAGCGCCAGGGTGGCGAGCGCCAGCGCTCCCCAGGCCGCGTTTTTAAGTTTGAAAACCGCCAGGGACACGATCAGAACCAGAAACAAATCCAGAAGGCTCCAGCGGCGAAACCAGGTGCCGTAGGCCGAATCGACGCCCTGCACGTGCAGAAGGCGCCAGCCTGGGCCGATGTGGAGTTTGGCGGAGACGGACTGGAAATCGCGGTCCCATCCCACGGCCGGAATTGTCGCGCCCCCGCGGTCCATTCTGGAATCCGCAGAGAGGTTCAGCCTGCCTTGGCGAAGCTCCACGCCGGGCTTTCCGTCGTCGCCTTTCGTGATCAATCTGTCCTGGCCGTCCGCCGCGACCCTGCCCAGGCGCACGGGGGGATTCATGGACAAAGACCAGGTCCGGCTCAGCTTGCCGGTGACGTTGTCCTGGATGGTGTAGCCCTTGCCGTCGAAATCGAGCCAGAGCGTTCTTTCCAGCGAGAGCCGGTCGGGTTCGGGGTCGGGGTTTCCCCTGCGGGTTTGTTCGAAAAGCATCGCGGCGCCGGGGTCCATTATGAAGGTGGAGTAGCTTTTCCAATTGTCCGGGACTTCGGTCTGATGGGGATCGACTGCAGGCGGTCCTTTGATCTCCGCCAGTCGTAGGTGGTTCAGGGGCTTGAAACACCATATTTCTCGACCGTGGCTTCCCTCCGGGACCGCGAGTTTTTTCGGCGAGCCTTCCAGGCGAGACGCGATGCGAATCTCCCATCTGCCGGGCCTTCCCTGGATCGTCAGGCCCCCGTCCGGATCGATTCTTGCCGGAAGCGGGCTTTTCAGCTCCATGGCGATAGAACCGGCGACCATGACTTGGTCGAGCCTGATCTCGCGCGCCCTGCCGGAAATGTCGAGTCGCAGAAGGCTTTCGATTTTCATCGGGATGGAGTCTTCCACAAGACGAAAAATTTTGACGGAGGTTTTGTCCTCGGCCTGGGCCGGGCCCGACCTTTTTTTCAGCCAGACACGCCCGTCCGCATCGACGACAGGGGATACGGGGACTTCCTGATCGATGACAATTTCGACCAGCGCCGTGTCGGGGGGGACCGTGAGGGTTTCCGGCATGGTTTTCCAGAAGAATTCGCCTTCGACCGCATGGCTTCCCGGCGCCATAAAGATATGCGGAAAACCGCTTCGCTCCATCACCGGGACCGGAGTATCGTCAAGGGTGACGTTTCGTGGCCAGTTGGACGTTTCTCCCGGCAGTCGAAACCAGCCTTTGGCAAACACCAGCCAGATTTGTCGAAAACGACCGCCGTCCCGGTCCGCCTGAAGGCTCAGAAACGACGGCCAGTCGCACATGCGGGAGTCGGCGTGGTTGCAAACGACTGGGCAACGTCTGTCTTCCAGCCCGTGGAGTACCCAGGGCGCCCATTGGGAAAGATCTTGAGGGATGCCAGCATCTTGCGTTGCGGCGAGAGCGTCCCGACAGGGGAAAGTCGCAATGAAACACGCCGCGAAAAGACAGATCGTGACAATAATGAAATGTTTCATCATTTCGGTGTGACCGTTTCCCATGGACCCGAGACCGTCATTCCAAGCCAAGCGCTTTTTTCGCAGCCTGCTTGCAGAGGGTGTCTCCACTTTGATCCTGCAGCAGGGAAAGCCCTACAAGCTTCACTCCCTCGAATTGGCCTCCCGCGTCTTCGGTAATATGAATGATCTTCACCCGAGCCGGTTTCACCGGTTTTTTCGCTTCGGTCGGATAATACTTGATGTCGATGACGTCTCCGGCTTTCAACAGGTCGAAAAGACGTTCGTCTTTGTTTGCCATAAAGCACAGCCCGTAAGGAGAAACATTCTTGATTTTGAACTGGTTGACCACCTCGTCGCCAGCGATGACGAATTCGATGGTGTAATACTCGTCGATGATGGTTCGCACGGTACATCTTCGGTCGAAAGGATCGATGGAAATCTGGTTTGCCATTTCTGTCACCTCCGGAGTTTTTTTTGGATATCTTCGGGTCATAAGTATGCTGAAAAAACAACGGTCGTATTGCCCCGCAACCATTATTCTTCGTTTTTTTGCATTTCGATGGACTTGCACAGGGAATCGCCGCTCTGATCTTTCAGAACGCAGAGCCCCACTCTGATCCTGTCTTCGTGTTCGCCGTCCTTGCAATCCGAGATATGGACGATTCTGACTTCCCCGGGTTTTTTGGGAGGATTGGGTTCGTTGGAGGGGTAATATCTCATCTGAATGACGTCCCCAACCTGGATCTCTTTTAGAAGCGGGGAATTCTTTTCGACCAGAATGCACATTCCCAAGCTGGACGCGTCTCGGATTTTAAAGCGATAGGCGCATTCGCGATCTTTTCCGAAAAACTCGACGGTATAGTATTTGTCGATGATGATCCGAACGGAACCTCTTTTGTCGAACGGGTCCATCGATACCATTGTATCGGCCATGTTGTTTTCGAGCCTCCTGTTTCGATCCTCGATAGATTGTCTTTCGCAGCCCGTCAAAATTATTTACTCTATTAATTAGACTATTTTTTCGATCTTTGCAACAAGCAACTTGGTTCTAACGGAAATGATTTTGGATAAGGCTGATTCGTCGACGCTCAAGGGTGTCGAGCTGTCCGGGGGAGCGGTCGGCGGACGGGAAGGATGTCGGACTTGCCGACTGACTTCATGGATTGTCCCGTTTGATCGCCATGCCGGAAAAGCGTGTATCTGTGCGGTTGGAATCGACGGCAAAGCGCAAAAACTCGCTTGCCGGGGCTTACCGGCTTTGGCTCTTGACGAGGCCCTCGATTCGATATTTTCTGATTAGAACGGATTTGGGGGAGCAGGCGTAGGTTGGGTTGAGCGTCGTTAATTGTTGGGTTTCGCTAATTTTTCCTTTCAAATGAGACTGGAAGGTACTCGATGCAAGCAGCCTGCAAGCGAAACCCAACATGGATGCCCGCTCAACCCAACCTACGCCTGCTCCCCCAAATCCGTTATAATCAGGATATTTTGGATCCTGTCCGACGAGCTTCCGACGCCGTTTCGGGGCGCTTCCTTCTCCGAAGCGGATAGCCTCGCGGGCATGCAGATCCTCCCGGGGCGTCCGGCCTTCCGTTTTTTCGTCGATTCAAAAGACCGATATCGACTCTGTCGTGATCGACGGCGCCAAGCCAGTCGCCCTGGACGCTGTCTTCGTCCTGGGCAAATGAACAGCGGACGCCCTCCGATGTTCCTTGACAGTCATGAGTATTAATTCTATAAAGAAAATTCTTGTTGGTGTCATCGAAGTGGCAAATTACGCTCTATGTTAACAACTGATCGGTCTTCTTATCATGAGCCTAAAAAGTATTCGAAATTTTTTCCTCTTCGTCATCCTCGGGCTATCGATTTGCTGGATTTATCTCGTCGAAGACGGGGTATCCACGCGAAGCATACAGCTCAATACCGGGGAGAGCCATGCCCTGATAATCGGAATCGGCAAATACGACAACCGTCCGGCCCTGAAAACGCCTGCCAACGACGCCCGCGAACTGGCGGGCCTGTTGCTGGGCAAGTACAATTTCAAGAAAAGCAACGTCGTTGTGCTGACCGACGATTCCGAGGAGAAACCGACGCGAAGCGCCATCCTCGGGCACTTGGAACGTTTCCGGCGAGAGCTGGGGGAAAACGACAATCTGTTGATTTATTATTCCGGCCACAGCCTAGAGGACAGCCAGGGAGAAACCTACTGGCTTCCCAAGGACGACGCGGCGGCTTCCAGGGAAACCCTTTTGAGTCATACGGAACTGTGCGAAAAATATTTCGCCTCCGAAGATTTCAAGGCCAAGGACCTTCTGATTCTCGCCAATTCCATGTTTCGTCACAAGCTTCTGAAATACGCCCCCAACAGTCTGACGATCTACGACCTTCGCTACAGCGAAAGAATCGTGGAAAAGGCCATGGATCGTTCCAGGGAAGTGATCTTCTTCGGCGACCAGCCGTGGGAGGGAAGCCCGCATACCAAAGGGCTGAGCCTCTTCGGGTACCATTTGAGAAACGTTCTGCGGGCCAACTGGGCCAAGGTGGCCGATATCGAGAACCTTTTGTTCGACGAGAAAATTCTGAGAAACATTTCCAAGATCGTCGGAACGAAATTGTCGAGGGGGCGGATCGTTTCTCCCATGGACGCGGGCGGGCAGTTCGTGTTCTACCGGACTGTGGCGGCCCCTTTGGTGGAGGCTGTCGATACGCTGGTGACCCCGGAGAAGGGTTACGTGGGCGACCGTTTCGTATTCGAAATCTACACCAGCATTCCCGCCACGGGCGTGTACTTGGAAATAGGCGGCAAGCGTCACTTGATGAGCGGCCGCGGCAGGACCTGGCGTCTGAGCATGAGGATGGAAAAAACTGGCGACTTGGAGTACCGGATGATTCCGGTCAATCAGGAGGAAAAGGAAGGACCTCCGGCGACGGGACGGGTTACCGCCCTGGCCGTGCCCGCGAAGCCGGTCCATGTCTTGCTCGCGCAGGTTTCCCCGGAGTTGGGGCAGATCGGAAATCCGTTCATGTTCAACGCGACAACCGACAGGCCCGCATCCAGGGTGCTCGTCAATTTCAACGACCGGACATTCGAAATGCAGGGCCAGGACACCGAGTGGAAGCTGGAAAAGGTGCTGGACGACGCCGGGACTTTGAATTTCGAGGTTGCCGCGGTCAACCGCGACGGCGTCAAGGGCCACCCCCGGAATGCCGTGGCCGTGGTCAAATCCCCTCCGGTGCGAATCGGCAGGGTGGAAATCGACCCCGACCCTCCCTACGCAGGCGAAGAATTCACGTTCAAAGCCTTCGCGGACATTCCCGCCAAATCGGTGTCGGTCCGAATCGACGACGTCACGTACCCCATGAACGGGTCCGGGCGAGAGTGGTTTTTCACCAGGAAAATCCTGGAGACCGGAAGAAAGGAACTGGTTTTTTCGGCGGTCAACAAGGAGGACAAGGCCGGGCCGGAAAAAAGCGTCGAGCTTGCGGTCGTCAAGAAGCCCGCTCCGGTCGCCGAAATCGCCAGGGTGACGGTCAGCCCGGAGAAGGCGTATCCCGACCGGCCGATTCTGGTCCGTGTGGAAACCAGCGAGCCGGCCAGGGAGGTTTTCCTCCAACTCGACGGCGAGAAGCGCCCCATGAAGGGGGAGGGGAACAGCTGGACTTTCGAGACGAGCCTGGGGCGGGAGGGCAGCTTCCCCTACACGGCGGTGGCGGTGAACGAGGACGGCCGAAGCGGAAAGCCCAAGGATGGCGCCATCGCGGTCGCCCCCGAGCCGGCCGGGACGGTGGATGTTTTGGAAGTCGCAGTCAGCCCGAAGACCGGATTCAAGGGCGATGTGTTTTCGTTCTCCGTTCGGACCGGCGGCCCTGCCGCCGGGGTGTTTTTGACCATCGGCGAAAAACGCCATGAAATGTCCGGCGCCGGCGAATCCTGGTCCTTGAAGAAGAAGCTGGAGGTTTCGGGGGCCGTCTCTTTTTCCGCCGTCGCGACCAACCGTGACGGCGAGCAGGGCGCTTCTGGGTTTGGACATCTGTCGGTCTCCGAGCCGCTGGTGGCCGTCGTCGATGTACGGGTGACGCCGGAAAAGGCCTGGATTGGCGACGAGGTCACGGTGGTGGTCAAGACAGACGGCGAGGCGTCGGAAGTGATCCTGTATATGGACAAGGCGCCTTTTGCCATGTCCAAAGTGAACGCGTCAACATGGGAATACAAGATCATACCGGATTTCAAGGAGAAATCGTTCGAAGTGTCGGCCAGGAACCCGGAGGGCGTTTCGGGCAAGTCGAAAAAGGGCGCGATCATGGCGGAGAAGAAGCCGCTCGCGCCCGGACAAGTCGAGGCCGTGCTGGTCGATGTGGCGCCCCCCGGCAAGGGCTATGCGGGCGACGAATTCATAATCAAGGCCAAGACGGCCATGCCCGCCCGGAGTGCGACCCTGATTCTGGACGGCAAGAAATACCCCATGGAGGGTTCGGGGATCGATTGGAGTTTCCAGGTTAAGATCGACCGGGCGGGGGAAACCCCGTTCAGCGTGATTGCCGAAAACATGGAGGGCAAGGAGGGACAGCCGCAGACAGGATCGGTTCTCGCGGAAAAACCGCCTGCGGCGCCGGTCGATATTTTGCAGGCAGGCGTGACTCCCCAGGCCGGTTTCGCCGGGGACACCTTCGTCTTTGCCGCCCGCGCCCAGACAGGCGCACGAGGCGTCACTCTGAGCATCGGGGAGTTGAAATACGAAATGAGCCGCGACGGCGAGGAATGGAAACTGTCGCGGAAAATCGAAGATATCGGCGACCTCGCCATCGCAATGGTCGCCAGAAACGAAGACGAACAGCCGGGGGCGGCCTTCCGGACCTCCCTGAAGATCGTCAGCGCCGAAAACAAGTACGAGGACGCCGGAAACGGCATGGTGAAAAACGCGGTCAGCGGCCAGGTCGAGGAGCGTTTCGTGGATAACAAGGACGGCACCGCCACTGACCGTCTCACCAATCTCATGTGGCTCATGTCGCCGAAACTGGTTTCGGTGAAATACGACGAAGCCGTGGAGTACTGCAAGCAGGAACATCAGGGGTATACGGGATGGAGGCTGCCGACGCTGGAGGAATGGCTGGACGTGGTGGATCCTTCTAAAAAGGACCCCTCTCTTCCGCCCAGGCACCCGTTCAAGCGGGTCCCGACGCGCCTGGGGTACTGGTCAAAGACCCAATACCGCCATTTCGGCCCCGAATACCAGTACCAAGTCAGCTTATACTATGGAAAGAAAGGGTATCTGAAAAAGGATGATTACGGACATGCCTGGCCGGTTCGTTACGCAAGATAGGCCCGATGCCAAAAGCGGAATGATCAAGGGCCTGTCCTATGCGGGCCTGACCGATCCGGGCCGACGAAGACAGGATAATCAAGACGGTTTCGCTTTTGCCAACAAGGAATACGCCGTCAACCGCGACAAGGGGTTCCTGATGGCCGTCGCCGACGGCATGGGGGGGCACAGGGGCGGCGCGGTGGCCTCCAGGCTCGCATTGGGCGTGCTTCTTTCGGAATACTACAAGCTGGCCCCTCGCGACATCGTGTCGGCGCTTCGGCTGGCGGTCGCCAAAGCCAACGAAGCCGTCTACACCCTCGCCCATGACGACGACAACTACGATCATATGGGCACTACCCTCACCGTGGCGGTCCTGAAGGACTCGGCCCTCTACTTCGCGCATGTGGGAGACAGCAGAGGATATCTGATCGACAGGAGAAACATAGAACAGTTCACCTCGGACCATTCCTACGTGGCCAGTCTCGTGAGGGCGGGCGCCATTACCGAGTCGGAAGCCGTCAACCATCCGTCGGACAACATCATCCTTCGCGCCGTTGGAATCAAAACCGTGGTCGAATCGGACGTGTCGGAAAAAAAACGGCTCCTGAAAAAGGGTTGGCATGTCCTTCTGTGTTCCGACGGACTGTTCAAAGTCGTTCC
Organism: Desulfobacterales bacterium; assembly: GCA_963674505.2. Classification (GTDB taxonomy): domain Bacteria; phylum Desulfobacterota; class Desulfobacteria; order Desulfobacterales; family SKZT01. Next base: position 72,246 of record CAXXIG010000001.1, on the reverse strand, counting down.
CGACCAGGAAATCCGCGAAATTGTCCGCACCTGGATCGCGCCGGACCTGATCTGCAAGAAACTGATAGAAATGGCAAACGACCGCGGCGGACCCGACAACGTCACCGTCGCGGTCGCCAGAATCGAAAAAGACCCGAGTCTTCTGAAAAAAGCCGCCCATCTGCTTAAGTTGGGCCAATAGAAATCGCCGAGTGAAATCGAGCCAATGAAAAGCACCGCACGGAAAAGGATCGCATAGGGTTGACTGTATGATCGGAGAGAAAATCGGAGAATACACGGTTACGCACAAATTGGGAGCGGGCGGATTCGGGACCGTCTACAAGGGATTATCCCAAGACGGCCGCTTTGTGGCCATAAAGGTCCTGAATCCCCACCTTGCCAACAACGAAAAGGTGGTCAGAAAATTCTTCAACGAGGCAATGGCTCTGGCCACGCTCAACAACGAAAACATTACCCGCCTGCTGGAGTTCTTTCCCAGCGGCAACAACTACGCCATTGTCATGGAGTTCGTGGAGGGGCTCACGCTGGACGACATATTGAAACGCTTGAAAGGGCCCATGCCCTACAAGGACGCGATCACAATGGCCAAGCAGATCTTAAAGCCCTTCCAGTACGCCTATGAAAAGGGGATTTTGCACAGGGACATCAAGCCCCCCAACATCATGATCGAGAACAAGACCGGCATCATCAAGATCATGGATTTCGGGATCGCCAAGATTTCCACCGCCGCCACCCACCAGACGGCGTCGCACATGATCTCCTTTCACTACACCGCCCCGGAAAGGTTCAGAGGGACTGCCGATATCCGGTCGGACATCTACGCTCTGGGGATCGTCTTTTACGAAATGTTCACCGGAAAAAGACCATTCGACGCCAAGGACAGCGGCCAGATCATGTTTTGCCACATGAACGAACTGCCCAAGCCCCCGCAGAGTTTTTCAAAGGACATTCCCCCGGGCGTCAGCTCGGCCATCCTGAAAGCCCTGAGCAAGGAACCCGACGACAGGTACCAGGATTTCAACGAGTTCGCCAAAGCCTTCGAAAATTTCGAGCAGGTGGACGATTCGTTGGTTGTCGGGGACGAAAAGACCGTTTTCGCTTCGAGGCAGGGGCTTTTCGACCATGAAAAAGCCGGGGGAACCAAGAGTGATAGAAAGAGTGAAAAGAAATCCAAAGCGCCGTTGATCGCCATGATTGCGCTGGCGATTCTGCTGATCGCAGGCGGGGCCGCGTTCTATTTTACCCGGTTGGGACCCGAAGAAAAGGTTGCCGTCGCAGAACCGCCTGCGGTAACCGAACCCGCGCCCGTCGAGACGCCGAAAACGCCTCCGGCGCCCGTGGTCCAGCCCGAGCCCGCGCCCGAAGTCTCCAAGTTTCCCGATGTTCCCTACGAATACATCGAGGAAAACGAAAAAGGCTTCCACGAATTCAGCCACCCGGTCGATAACAGCGCCATGGTCATGATACCCGAAGGGCAATTCGTCATGGGGTCCGATAAATACCGCGCGGAAAAGCCCGTCCAGACCATATTTCTCGACCGGTATTTCTTCGACAAGTTCCTGGTGACCAACGAGAAATTCCAAAAGTTCGTCGAAGACACCGGATACCAGACCGACGCGGAAAAGGAAGGCTTCGGTTACGTGCGCGTCGGTCTGCGCTGGGTGAAAACGACGGAGGCAAACTGGAGAAAACCCGACGGCCTTTCCTCGGTGCTGCACATTCCCGACCACCCCGTCACACAGGTTTCCTACAACGACGCTTCCACCTACTGCCAATGGGCGGGAAAAAAACTTCCCACCGAAGCCCAGTGGGAAAAGGCGGCAAGGGGACCGGAAGGAAACGTCTTTCCGTGGGGAGATTCCGAACCGGACATCACCCGGGCCAACTACGACAACGTTGTCGGCACCACGACGCCTGTCGACAAGTATGCCAAGGGCATGAGCTACTACGGCCTCTACGACATGGCCGGCAACACCTATCAATGGTGCCAGGACTGGTACGACGTGGACCAGAGGGTCGAGCGCAATCCCCAAGGACCCCAAACGGGCGACGAACGGGTCGTCAAGGGAGGCTCCTTCATCGAAGGCGTCGAAAGCATCCGCTCCGCCAACCGGGACCGCTATGCGCCCGAACACCGGACCTTTCTGTTCGGCTTCCGGTGCGCCTGCGAGCCGGACAAGTGAAATTCAGTCGAAATCGATGACCACCGAGCAGACCCCGTCCTCTATGCGGGATTTGACGATACGGCCGGTCTTCTCCAAAACCTTCAGCATGGGCTTGTTGGAGGCAAGAACGTCGGCCGTGAACCCCTTGAGCCCCCGGTTCTTCGCGAATCGGGCCAGCATTTTGTACATATGCGTCGCGATTCCCGCCCCTTGGCAGCTTTCGTCCACCGTGAACGCGATGTCCGCGTACGGATTGTTGTCTCGCCTTGCGAACCTGGCTTCGGCGATGATCCTGCCTTCCCCCGGCTCGCCGACCAGCCCTACGATGGACAGGATATCGGAATAGTCGATGTTGACGTATTCCTGCATCCTGGCGTGGGGCATGGTCTTGACAGGGGAAAAATACCGGCAGTAGACCGCCTCGTCGGAAAAGCGATAGAACAGCCGCCGCATCTGTTCTTCGTCCGATGGCCGAATGGCGCGGAACCTGACTTTGAGATCCTCCTTGAAGACATGGGCGCCGGCAATGTCCGAGGGATACAGGCGGGCGCTTTCGGGAAGAAAAATCTGGTCCCGGTAGAGCAGCTTGGCCTCCTTGGCCTGCTCCACCAGTCGCGCCCGGTCGTCCGGATGGGCGATTTCGATCAGCGCCTGGGCTCTTTCCCGGACGCTCTTTCCGGCCAGGTCCGCGATGCCGTACTCGGTGGCCACGATGTCCACCGCCTCCCTGAGCGAAAACAGGCTGGGGCAGCTCTCGACGCTCAATACGATGCGCGGCTGGCCTGCGCGATTCCTGCTCGGAAGACCGAAAATGGCCAGGCCGCCGTCGGAGATTTCCGCGCCGTTGACGAAATTCATGGCCTCGCCGGGCCCTGCCGCGACATTCCTTTTTCCCGTGTGAAGGGCGATTCTTCCGGTAAGGTCCACCTTGCGCGCCGGAAGCACTGCCATGAAATCGGGGTTTTTCCCGATGTACGACGGGTGGAACACCCGTTCGATTCCTTGGAACTCTACCAGCGGATTTCGATCCAGCCAGCGATACAGCTCCTGGGAGCCCATGGCGTAGGAGGTCAGGGACTTGCCCCGAAACACCCCCTTGTTCCGGTTGGTCACCGCCCCGCTGCGGACCAGCTCCATGAGGGCGTCGGTGAAGGTCAGCGAATGAATCCCCAACCCGCGCTTGTCCATCAGTTTTTTGCCCAGCGCCTCGAACAACGGACCGGTCGAAAAGCTCAGGCAGCTTCCGTCGCCGATCAAAGACGCGATGTTTTCCGCCACTTTCTCGTGGACCGGAGCATATGGCCACCGCTCCAGGCAGATCGGTCCATGGCTCGATTCCACGAGACAATCGAATTCGTCCATGTGGATCAGCGTGTCTCCGAAGGTGAAGGGTATGTCGGGATGGACTTCCCCGATCACGATGCTCGCCTTTTCCATGGCGTATCTGGCCACGTCCACCGCCAGCCCCAGGCTGCAATAGCCCTGGTCGTCGGGCGGGGCGACCTGCACGAACGCCGCGTCGATATGGACCCTTCCGGAAAGAATATGTCTGTGGATTCGCGAAAAACGGCAGGGAATGAGGTCCGCACGCCCTTCGGATATGGCCTCGCTGGCCACCCATCCGGAAAAAAACGTCTTGAGCCGAAAGTTTCTGGAGCGTCTGGGGCCGCCGTCTTCCCCGCCCAGGGCCTGGCCGAAGCTCACCAGCTGGACCAGTTCCAGGTCCTGAAGATTGGGAGCGCCGGATTCCATCAGATGTTCGATCAAAGTGCGCGGCTCGCCCACTCCCGTGCCCAGAAAGATGCTCATCCCCGGCTCTATTTTCCGAAACGCATGCTCTACCGGCGTCAGATACCCTTCCCTCTTTTTCCTTCTGAAATTGATCATGCCTCTTCCTTTCCAGATTTGATCGGAAATCCACTCTGTGATTTTTCGTATGGTATAAAACAGGAGTTCGCGTTTTATCAAGGAAAATGGAAAAAGGTTTCCCCTTTTAATGTATGGGGTAATCGGGAAACTCTTGACGCAAAAAGGATTTAAATTTATGGTCATGAATAATCGATCATTAATTTGAGGGAGATTTTCCATGCAAAAAGTATCCTTTTCATTTCCGCCGGAATTCATCGATCAACTCGACCGGGAACGAGGAAACCTGTCGCGCAACAAGTTTGTCCTCGGCCTTTTGGAAAAAGCGCTTCATCGTATCACAGCCGAGGTATACAGCGACGAGAATTTCGCCCTTGAAGAGGAAGAACTCGCCGAAGATTATGCGAAAGTAGCACAGGAGCCGGAACAGTGAAGCCCTCCGAAAGACAACCCGAGCGTGGAGATGTCTACCTCTGCGTGTTCGAGCCCGCTCGCGGGTCGGAACAGGGGGGGGCCGCGACTGGGGTGATGAAAATTCAATATTTTAGGGCACAATTTTTCTGCCTGGATTTGTTCCTTCTTTTCTGAGCCGCCATGAAAGAGGCGACCTCTTTTGGGGAAATACGCTTCCCGTCTGTTTTCCGCCCGTCGCATCCGCGTTCCGCCAAGCCATGGCCGATTTATGAAAAAAACCTCCGCAAATCCGCGATGAATCTTTTTCAAAGCGACGTCTGCCGATTTCGTTTGTAAAAACAATCGATTCAAACGAGGGGACCTCTTCTGTGTCAACCCTGTGTTTAGGTTCTCGCGTCCGGACAAAAATCCGGACACGCCGGAGGGCCTGCTGGAAATTGAAAAAAATGATTGCGTTTTATGAAAATTTTGGATTTAACATGAACATTGCGAATCGGGCACTGCGCGATTCGCTCCGAATAAATTTGATATTGGATGTTGAATCGATAGGTTCCGAATCATACGGAATGTGAAATCATGAGCAACTATCCATCCCATGGTAAATGCAGGTGTCGAAGTATGTGTAAAAAACCAGCGTATGAAGAACTGGAGCGGCGGATTGAGATGCTGGAGGAATCCTTGCGGGAAAGGGACGCTCTCCTTGACGGTCTGTCCGGTCAGGTTGCTGCTCGGAATTTGGAACATCGAATCGCCCGCCCACACGTTCCCCGGGCGGCTATTGAAAATGGCGAAATCTCTTCGGCCGAACATGATGCCCGGAACTTGCAAACCAGGGACGGAATTGAGCGAGCAGCTGCGTTTTGCGACATCGAAAGGCGCAAGCAGGCCGAAGACGCTCTTCAAAAAAGCGAGGGATGGTATCGGACGATATTCATGAACTCCCCGGTCGGAATATTTCGTTCCACTTTCGAAGGTCGTTTTCTCGAGGTCAACCCCGCGCTGGCTTCCATGCTCGGCTATGATTCTCCCGAGGAGGTCGTCGAAAAAATCCATGACATTGGCGAACAGATATATGTGAGAGCCGAAAAAAGAGACAAAATCGTGTCGGAGCAGTTTCTTGAGGAGGGCGTTTCGCACCACCTGAATCGCTATCGCCGCAGGGACGGCAGCGAATTTGTGGCGAACCTGTACCTGAAGACAGTGCGCGATGAGGAGAATAATCCTGTTTTTTTCGAAGGCATTGTGGAGGATATCACGGAAAGAAAGAATGCCGAAGAAGAAATTCGAAGAAGTGAAGAAAAACATTGTTCCATCCTGAAAACCGCGATGGACGGGTTTATCATGACAGATGCCAATGGCAGAGTTCTGGAAGTAAACGAGGCCTATTGCAGGATGAGCGGCTACGGCGAAGGCGAGCTTCTGAGCATGAAGGTGGAAGATTTGGTGAGCGACGAAGCCGCCGACGAGATTGTCCGGCGCTTGAAGGATATTGCGACTCGGGGACACGACCGGTTTGAAAGCGCGCATCGACGAAAGGACGGCGGCGTTGTCTATGTCGAAGTCAGCGCCATGCACCGGAAGGGCGAGGAGGCTTGCTTTGTCTGCTTCGTCAGGGATATCAGCGAAAAAAAGAAGCAAGAGCGGGAATTGCAGCTGCGTTCGTTGGTTTTGGATCAGATTCACGACCATGTGACGATTACGGACCTGGACGGAGTGATATCGTACGTGAACCAAGCCACGGAGAAAAGCCTTTGCAGAAGCAGGCAGGCTCTTGTCGGCGAGAAAACGGACATATACGGGGAAGACGCCGAAAGGGGCGCGACACAAAACGAAATTCTCGAGCAGACAATTCGCAATGGCTCCTGGCGCGGCGAGGTCGTCAATTTCGCCGCCGACGGCGGCGAACTGATCTTGGATTGCAGAACCAAGGTGGTTTACGACAATCAGGGAAAGCCGATCGCGCTCAGCGGCGTGGCTACCGATATCACGGATTACAAACGGTCCGAAGAAGAGCAGAGAAAGCTTCGCAAGCAGCTCGCCGACGCCATGGAAATGGCGCGGCTCGGGCACTGGGAATACGATGTCCGGAAGGACCTGTTCACCTTCAACGATCAGTTCTACAAGATTTTTAGAACCACAGCCCGGCAGGAAGGCGGGTATGCGATGCCATCGGCGCAATACGCACGGCGCTTCGTCCATCCCGACGACAGAGACCTCGTGGCGAAGGAGATTCAAAAGGCGATAGAGGCCACAGGTACCGATTTCAGCAGGACCCTGGAGCATCGGATGCTGTATGCCGACGGCAAGGCCGGTTTCATCGCCGTTCGTTTTTTCATCGTGAAAAACGCGCACGGCGATACGGTCAAATCGCACGGGGTGAACCAGGACATTACCGAGCGAAAGCAGGCCGAGATGGCGCTTCGAGAAAGCGAGGAGAAATATCGCAAACTGGTCGATATGGCCCCCTACGGCATTCAGCTGACGGATACGGAGGGAAAGATCGTTTTCAGCAATCCAGCGCATCACAGAATCCAGGGGTATGCCGACGGCGAACTCGTCGGCAAGTATATCTGGGACCTGATGGCCGATGAAAAGCACAGGGAGAAAGCCAAATCCTATTACGAAAAAATCCTAAGGGAACGTCCTGTCCCCGAAGTGTATTTCAACCGGGACAAAAGCAAAGACGGCCGCGAAATCGATGTCCAGGTTAACTGGGATTATATCTACGGAGCGAAGGGGGAGATAGAGGGCATCATAAGCATCATCAGCGACATTACGGACCAAGTGAAGCTCGAATCAAGGCTCCGGCAGGCCCAGAGAATGGAATCCATCGGCGATCTGGCCGGCGGAATCGCCCACGATTTCAACAATATTCTTTTCCCGATTATCGGGATGTCCGAAATGCTCATCGACGATCTCCCCCCGGGCAGCCCCGAGAGGGAAAGCCTCCGGCAAATCTACCTGGCCGGCAAAAGGGGCGGCGATCTTGTAAAGCAGATTCTCGCATTCAGCCGCCAATCCGAACACCAGATGATTCCGACCCGGATCCAAAATGTTCTCAAAGAAGTACTGAAATTGTCCCGGTCGTCCATTCCCTCCTACATCGAAATAAGGCAAGATATTCAATCGGACTGCGGCATGGTCATGGCGGACCCGTCCCAGATTCACCAAATCGCCATGAACATCGTCACCAACGCCTACCATGCCGTGGAGGAAACGGGCGGAAAAATATCCGTCGGCCTAAGGCAAGTGCAACTGGACGCATTGGAAGCGTTCGACGTCGATCTTCGTCCGGGCAAATACGCCATGCTGTCTGTTTCGGACACCGGCCATGGAATGTCGGAAGACATCATCGATAAGATTTTCGACCCCTATTTTACGACAAAAGAGCAGGGAAAAGGGACCGGACTAGGCCTTGCCGTGGTTTACGGCATTGTCAAGGAGCATAAGGGGGAAATACGGGTTCGCAGTCGGATAGGAAAAGGTTCGACCTTCGACGTGTATCTACCGTTGATGGAAAAACCAATTGGCCGCGAACCGGCCTCTATGGCCCAAGAGTGTCCGGGAGGAAATGAACGGATTCTTCTGGTCGACGATGAAGGGCCCATTGCAAATCTTGAAAAGCTGGTTCTGGAACGGCTGGGGTACAAGGTTTCGTCGCACCTGAACAGCACGGAGGCGTTCGAAGCCTTCATGGCCAGTCCGTTTTCGTTCGATCTGGTAATTACCGACATGTCCATGCCGTCTTTGACAGGGGCTCGGCTCGCCGAGAAGATCCTGGCGGTCAGGCCCGATGTGCCGATTATCATCTGCACCGGATTCAGCGAAAGAATAGACGAAAAGAAGGCGAGATCTCTGGGAATAAAAGGCTTTCTGATGAAGCCAGTCGTTAGAGCCGATCTGGCGGCAGAAGCTCGAAGAGTGCTGGACGAGGCCAAAGGCGGCAGCAGGCGGGATGAAAATCGTTGCGAATGACAGGGAGCAGTAGTCGTTTGTTCCCGTGCTTTGTGGTTTCGGGTGCCGGTGTTCGAGGAGGGGGAGGAATTTCGAGATGCCGCAGAGGTGTGGAAAATCTGTGGCCTGCACGGATAGCGCATTTTTATCATGGGAAGAATTCCGAAGCGACCCGGTAGTGCCGCCTTCCACGGCGGCGCGGTGCTCCTCCGAGCCCGAATGCCAGACGAAGACGCGCCGCCGTGTTAAGATTTGCCAGGATAATAAAATGGAAACAATAAATGCAACGGGCGATATTTCGCCATCGGTAAAAAAACATGCTCTTATGAAAATCGTCGATGAATTGTCCGACGATCAAATCGCGCGGATAATCTCTTTTGCGCTGATTGTAAAAAGCCGTACAAAGGAATTGAATTCTGTTTCCCCCGGCCAGCTGGCTTCATTGAGAGGATTGGTTTCATTGGGGGGGATGCCGTCGAGGATTCCGAACGTCTTTATGAATAAAGCCGCCATCGATACCAATGTTCTTTTGGCGATTATAGATGCCCGCGACGGGCTTGGTTCTAAATTCGGCCACCTGGATTCCGGGTCTACGCTACATTTTTCCGTTAAAAAATTCCCGGAAGCGACGGAATCCACCTGTTTTATCGACACCCGGGGTACATACCGCTCCGCCCGGAATGACGACCGCCGCGACCAAAGTCCCTGAAAGTGGCCGAAGTCAAGACCAAGCCCCCCGCGACAAATGGCACCCGAAAGCGTCCGCATTGCTGGATGCGCTTGATAGAAGCCATATCGAAATCATATGGCTCGATTGCTTCCCTAATCAAACGATAAGCGTGTTGGCTCGCAGGACAGAAGAAAAAAACCGTTCCGAGCAAATTCCCGCTCTTTTGGACTTCATCCTCCGGATGATACCGCCGGAAAAAATCACCTGGGTTTCTTCGAAAATCCATTATCTATACGAAAGAATTCTGATCGTGGGAAATGCCTTTATCCTTTTCCGCCTCGATCATGGTCGCCCCCCGTTGTCATGGTTGCAGCGCTCAACTATTTGCCTATAGGCGACTATGCCCTAATGCCCCTTGCCGAAAACCTGCTCTATGGTATCGGCAGTCAGAATTCGGTCCGTCCATTGTTCCAGATCGTTAGGCACGGCATTTTTCAGAAGCTCCTCGGCCCAATCGGGGATCGCTTTGAATTTGATTCCCAATTGCCGACGCAACGTGAGAACGGTCCCTTCCTTACGCCCTTCCTTCATGCCCTCTTCCCGGGCCATTTGTGTCAATCCCATAAGTACCTCCCTATAGCGACTTTTTTTCAAATATTGTTTTTGATATAAAATAAGGTCTTTTTCGTCGAGTTCGGCATACATGTCGATGAATTCCGAATATTTGATTCGCCTGTTCGGATCGGGTTCCAGTTCCACCAGGCCTTCGCGAGCCTTGGCGTAGACCTCCAGCCTGCGATCCCGGTCGTACGCCATGTTCGGAAGGTTCACCCGCGCGACAATATTGTCGCTGTCCATGTACCTGTCGACGGGGATGCCTTTCAAATCGCAGGCGATGATTTCGAAACGCAGAAACGTATGCCTGTCGCCAGCCAGAACCAGCGATGTCGGATACTTTCCACTCCGAAGCAGGATTGCCACCGGGACCACGCGGTCCGTTTCCATCAGTTCCGACAAATGCACGCAGTAGCGGCACATTCGATGGATGGAGAACGTGCCCGCCTCGGTCTCCTCTTCGGCCACGAAAAGTGCCGCAGCCCGGCTTCCGTCCGGCCATTCCACCTTCAGCGGCGTGTCCAGCTCGCAAAAATGGTCCCCCAGGCGGTCCTTGAGCTGTTCCTGCCGGACCGGCGTGATTTCCACGTCGTCGGCCAGGTCGAAAGCCTCCGGTTCCGCGAAGAACCGGAGCGAGTCCCTGGGATAGTCCAGAATCAGGTTCTTGAAATTCTGATCGTGGGAAATGCCTTTGTCCTTTTCCGTCTCCGCCATGATCGTCCTCCGTTGTCGCGTTTGCGGCGCTCGTTTTTGGAATATGGCTCGATTTTATACCGGAATGGACATCATGTCAAAAGCGGGCCATAAAAACCTTATTTTTGTTTTTGAAAACCTTAGTAGAAAGGTCGTCTCCCCCATCTCGCAGCCTTATTGCCTTATCAATTGTCATTGTTGCCGGATTTTCCAATGAAGTAAGCGGTTTTTCGAACTGAACCGGCAATCCTTTGCATGCTCAAAAACTGGCAAAGAATAAGGTAATAAGGTTATGGGAGGTGAGATGCGTCGTTTGCTACTAAGGTTGAAATCAAAAAATAAGGTTTTGTTCGCCAGTCGCCTCGGCAGGGTTTTCCTGGTCATAACGGATTTGGGGGGGGGGGAATGTAGGTTGGGTTGAGCGCCATCGATTGTTGGGTTTCGCTACGGAATTCTATCAAACAAACAGATAAGGCGCGCGAAACGGTTGGGAAGTAAGCGAAACCCAACATGAAACTAAGGTTGAAATCAAAAAATAAGGTTTTGTTCGCCAGTCGTCTCGGCAGGATTTTCCTGGTTATAACGGATTTGGGGGGGGGAATGTAGGTTGGGTTGAGCGCCATCGATTGTTGGGTTTCGCTACGGAATTCTATCAAACAAACAGATAAGGCGCGCGAAACGGTTGGGAAGTAAGCGAAACCCAACATGAAACTAAGGTTGAAATCAAAAAATAAGGTTTTGTTCGCCAGTCGTCTCGGCAGGATTTTCCTGGTTATAACGGATTTGGGGGGGGGGAATGTAGGTTGGGTTGAGCGCCATCGATTGTTGGGTTTCGCTACGGAATTCTATCAAACAAACAGATAAGGCGCGCGAAACGGTTGGGAAGTAAGCGAAACCCAACATGAAACCCGCTCAACCCAACCTACGCATTGCCGCTCCCCCAAATCCGTTACAACCAGGAAAAATCCTCCCGGTTTTGTTCCTTTCCAGAGTTCCGGGGTCTCGGCTTTCGGTCTGCGGGATTCGCTTGGACCTCGCGGGGCTTGGTTCTAAATTCGGCCGCCTGGATTCCGGGTCTACGCTAAATGTTCCAGTTAAGAAATTCCCGGAAGCGACGGAATCCAGCTGTTTTATCGACACTATGGGTACATACCGCTCCGCCCGGAATGACGACCGCCGCGACGACAGTCCCTGAAAGTGGCCGATGTTAAGACCAAATCTGTTTGCTGAAACGCATTTTCGCAGAAGAACGGGAAGCTCGGGGCAAGGGGGCGCGCTGCGGTTGACGGGACGCTGGAGCGTCCCGACATGCGTTCCCACGCAGGAGCGTGGGAACGAGTCAACCCGCCGAAAAAAAGCCCCGAAAAAAATTTTGTCGCGAACAGGGGGACAAGTCCCCCTGTACCCCCTGGAAGGATCAAATTTTCAAATGACCAAAGGATCAAATCATCAAATGATCCACATCGTCATCGCGAGCGAACAGCAAAACTGCGGTAGTTACTGTAGCTGACGTCCAGGAAGTGCCAGTACTCTTCGCCGATGCCGAAGTAGAAGCCCCGAGCACCGGACGAACCCTCTTTTTCTCCAGACCACACAAAATATCCCGAATCCATCAGAAGAGGCGTAATGTTTCCCTCTCCGATACCCTTTTCATACAGCTTCGCCAATTCCGAACGCGTCGGCATCCGCCACCCGCCGCCATCGACATTCAGGTTGCTCGCCCACCTGCTGGCTTCGTTCCAGTCCGTGTCCTTGTCTGGCCCGGGGTACCATTCAAGACCAGTCCTCGTGTCCTTGACGACCCCGGTATCGCATTTTTCGAAGTGGCGGTCGCGTTTTACGATTTTGGCGCGTGTCGTGGCCGGGTCGAGGGACGCGTATTTTTTGGGCGACTCGCCGAGCAGGCCGATGTTTTCATGCGATTCAGGTTTCTTGGGTTCCTCCCTGTAATTCTCCCAATATTGCAGGCGAGATTGGGAATAATCCCGCATCTCGTCGTCCTTGGAGCTGTGGGGATTGTCCTGGGACACGGCCGCCAGAAAGCTGTTCCAGGCCTCCTTCTTCCGTTCTTTTTCCAGATAGGGCGCCTTGTCGATTTGCAGGATTTTTTCATAGTCGCTCTGCCGGTCTGCTTGCCACTGGTCCCACCTTTCGATTTCCAGACGACGGACCTCCGATTCTTTGAGATACTGGTCCAGAGAAGGGCTGGTGTTTTGCGGCAGGTGGGGCGAAAACGAGGCGTCCGAGGCCGTCCCCGGTTTTGTCACGAAATAGAAATCGCCCATCAGCGAGGAGGACTGCCACGGGACCTGCTTTTGGGACGTCTTCTCCGCGACCTCCACCCGTACGCGCTTCAAAACGTCCTCGATCTTCAGATTCGGCGTAGCCATGTGTCTGAGCAGGCTTTCGGTGAACATTCCGTTTCTGCCGGTCCCGTCGGCCGCCGTCTGTCCGGGGGCCGTGGCGTAGGCGATGAAAGAACCGTGCGGGGCGTCCATTCGCGCCAGGCCCCGGGAGGAGGAGCGGAAGCTTCGGGCGAACGGGTTGTCCCGGCACGAGTCCAGGATGATCAGGTTCATGTCGTTTCCGGCGTCCTCCATCTTTGCGAGGATGCGGCCTGCGTCCACCGACTCGAACTCGATGTCGGATTCGGCCCGGATGTCGGCGTTTACCGGGATCAGGTAGTTGCGCCCATCGACCTGCATGCCGTGCCCGGCGAAGTAGAACAGCCCCACGCCGCCTTTTTTCAGTCTCTGGCCGAACGGTGGACGGCGTCCTTCATGGTCCGCTTGGAGGCGTTCTCCTCGTGCAGGACCTCGAAGCCCATGTTTTCAAGGGCTTTGGCCATGTCCCGGGCGTCGTTGGCGGGATTTTGCAGCGGGGCGCTTTTATAGGCGGCGTTTCCGATCACAAGCGCGACCTTTTGGCCCTCCGCCGCCGATACCAAAGTGGTTGAAAGGCTTGCGAAAAGCAGTGTGATTGCCGAAAAAACGATAGATCGAGTCCAATAGCGCATGGTTCACTCCTTTCGGGAGTATTCCCTGTTTCCTGCAAATCCGGCGGAAAGCCGTCATCCAGCACGCCGAGCTTCTTTTGTCTGTCGTCCCTAACGGGACTTTGGCACATGGGCGATTCCACCCCGGCAATGAATTGCCGGGCTATTGTCTGTCGTCCCTCTCGGGACTGGCTGGTCAAGAAACAGGGAACTCTTCCCTCCTTTCAGGTTTGTTTTCGTCGGACGAGTGTAACAAATTGCAGTTTCGAGCTGCAACGAATTTTTTCTGGTTGTATCGGATTTGGGGGAGCGGCAATGCGTAGGTTGGGTTGAGCGGGTTTCATGTTGGGTTTCGCTTGCTTCCCAACCATTTCATGCGCCTTATCTGTTTGTTTGATAGAATTCTGTAGCGAAACCCGACAATTGACGACGCTCAACCCAACCTACATTCCACCCACCCCCAAATTCCCTATAACCAGAATTTTTTCGACGGGATATTTAGAAATATTCTGGTTATAACGGATTTGGGGGAGCGGCAATGCGTAGGTTGGGTTGAGCGGGTTTCATGTTGGGTTTCGCTTGCTTCCCAACCATTTCATGCGCCTTATCTGTTTGTTTGATGGAATTCTGTAGCGAAACCCGACAATTGACGACGCTCAATCCAACCTACATTCCACCCACCCCCAAATTCCCTATAACCAGAATTTTTTCGACGGGATATTTGGAAATATTGTTTTGCCTGGCTCTTGTCTGCGAACCTCCGCGTTGGTTTCGGTTATAATATCGGCCAACCAACACCGTCATTCCGGGCGGAGCTTGCTTTAGACCCGGAATCCAAGCGATGATTGAAACTGTTGGATGAAAACCGGCCGAAGTTAAAACCAAGCCGCGAATCCGTCCTAACACTCGATGATCAAGTTTTTTTTTCGCCATTCCCCCGAAAGCTTCGAATCCATGCGCTTCTGCGGATCTCCTGGATTCCGGGTCTCCGCTGCGCTGCGCCCGGAATGACGGTCGCCTCGGTCCGGTGGGCGCAAAAAACTTGATCATCAAGCAACAGGAGAATCTTACTCAAAAAAAGATTGCCGTTCATCGATGATTGGGATAAATTAATCCAATTTTGTCTGAAGGCTTTTGATTCGATCGCAGGTGGTATTTTCAAAAGCCGGTCGTCCGAGCATATTTGATACGCCCAGAACGAGAAGTTGGTTCCCGATTCCGCTCTCAATACAGGCAATGCAATTGAATGCAAACCAGGTTATCGATCTCCGACGGCGATAACCGCTTCAAATCTCCCCCCGACAAGCCGCCTGCATTGGGAGGTGTCACTGATGTACGACATGGAAAAACTGGAGCAAAAACGCAAGCGCTTTTTTTTCAAATTCTGCGCTTCGATCATCATTTTGTGTTTCGTCACCCTTGCCGTGGTCGATTATTTGGAAAGGCAATGGGTTGAACTCATCCTCGACCTCTTGGTTGTTTTGATCATGTCAGCCGCTCTGTTCGCATTTGCCCGTCGTCTTGCCGACGATTCCATCTATCGCGCCGTCCATCTGTTCATCTGTTTGTGCTTTCTGCCCAGCGTGGCCATCGGGGCGGGGGAGGGGACTGTCCTTTACTGGGCCCTGACCGTGCCCCTTATGTTTTTCTTTTTTTTCGGCAAGAGAGAGGGGTTGCTTTGGGCGGCGGTATTTTATGTGGCCCTGTGCTTCGTGATCGTATCGGGGCCGTTTTTCGGCTGGCATGAATACGATGGCGTCACCGTATCGCGCTTTTTCATGATCCTGTTTGTCGTCACTGCGTTCGGTTACGGATTCGAGTCCTCGCGGCATTCTTTCGCTGAAAAGCTGGATGAAAAGAACCGGATGCTCATGCAGGAAAAACTGCGGCTCGAACTGGCGATGAAGCAAATTAAAACGCTGAACGGCCTGATACCGATTTGCAGCAATTGCAAAAAAGTCCGCAACGACGACGGCTTTTGGCAGCAAGTCGAAGAATACGTCCGAGACCATACGGACGCGGACTTCAGCCACGGCATATGTCCCGATTGCGCAAAAAAGCTTTATCCGGATTTGAAATGCGTCTGGAAGAAATAGGAATTCTCGGGCTTGGTTCTAAATTCGGCCACCTGGATTCCGGGTCTACGCTACATTTTCCATTTAAGAAACTCCCGGAAAAGACGGAATCCAGCTGTTTTATCGACACATGGGTTATATACCGCTCCGCCCGGAATGACGACTGCCGGGGCGATAGTCTTTGAAAGTGGCCGATGTTAAAACCAATCCCGCGTTCCTCATATTTTCAACACATTGCACATGACGGTGATCAACGCGGTGGCTACCACGATGGCCACGATGGAGGCCACCACTGCCGAGGTCGTCGCCGTCCCGACCGCCGACGCGCTTCGTCCGCATTTGAGTCCCTTGTAGCAACCGGCGACCGCGATCAGCACGCCGAACACCACCGAATGGAACAGGCCGATGCCGAACTGGGTCAGGTTCAGGCTCGCCTCGGTCTGCTTCACATACTGCAACAGGTTGATGTCCAGCACGAACACGCCCACCACCAGTCCCCCCGCGATTCCCAGGACATCGGCGAACAGGCACAAGAGCGGCATCATCGCAACCAGGGCGATCATTCTGGGAAGGACCAGGAACTCCACGGGCGAAATGGCCAGGGTCTTCAACGCGTCGATCTCCTCGTTGACCTGCATGGTGCCCAGCTGCGCGGCGAACGCCGCCCCGATCCGGCCCGCCATGATGACCCCGCACATCACGGCCCCCATCACCCGCACCACCGCGATGGCGACCAGGTTGGCCACGTAGAGCTGCGCGCCGAACATCAGCAGCTGCACCGCCCCCACGAAAGCGAGTATCAGGCCGAAAAGCGCGCTGATCAAAGCCACGATGGGAAGCGAAGACACCCCGCATTCCTGGAGGAACAAAAGAAGGTCCTGCCCCCGAAAGCTGGCTTTTCCCGCGAACAACCGGCCTGTAGCCAAGACGCACTCGCCGATGAATTCGAACAAATCCAAGGCGCCCTGGACGAAACCGACGGCGTCTTCTCCCGCCCGCGTGAAAAAGGACTCCCGACTCTGCGACCGGCGCGCTCCCGCCCTCTCGGGGACTTTGGAAGCCAAATCCAGGAGTCTCCGGACCCCGTCCGGCAAGCCCCCCGTGTCCACCTCCACCCCTTGCTTTTTCCCGAACGCGACAATGCCGGAAAGATAGGCGAGCAAGCCGGTGTCCCACTGTCCCAGACCGGTCGAATCGAAAACGATTCCGGATATGTTTTTCTCCCGTTCCAAATCCGCAATCGTGGCCCGGGCTCCCGAAGAGACCTCTCCCAGCTTCCAGTCGCCTTCCAAAACGACGCACAAAACGCCGCTCTCATGCTTTTCGACGCGTTCGAAACGAGAACCGGCCTTCCCGATTCCGCCATTCGTTTGTATTGTCTTTTGTCCGCCTGACGTTGTATCCATAGATTTACCGCGCTCCTTGCTTTCGCCATAATCTCGAACCTATAACTCGATGATCAAGTTTTTTTCCGTCATTACCGAGAAAGCGGGAACCAATGAGCTTCCGCAGACTTCCTGGATTCCGGGTCTCCGCTACGCTACGCCCGGAATGACGTGCATCTCAAGCTGTTGGGAGGAAAAACTTGATCATCGAGTATAACGCCAACCGTGGAAGTTTGCGACCTGTGCGGATGGTGTTCGTCCATGGAAGGACCAAAGCCGGATAGCTCAGGTAGCGCCGTCTTCCACGGCGGCGCGGTGTTCCGATACAATGCCGGAGCTGTGCTTCTATTACGGCAGTGCCCTCTTACCGCCTCGTTCCAACGCTTCGCGTTGGAATGCATACCGGGCTGCTTCGCGTCCGCATTTTGAGGCGGCATGGCCGAAACAAGAACCAAACCCCACCGCCCTTATGAAATCCAAACGCACCAGGCGCCGCGCCGCCGTGGAAGACGGCGCTACCGGCACAAGAGGGTTTTGCGCCTTTTCGTCGCTCCCACTGCACAGGTCGAAGTTTGCAATTAACCGAGATATCCGTCGGCACTGCAAATATGGAGATAATAACACAGAATCATGCGTCGAGTGAAATCACATCTCCCGCGCACAATTTTTCGATTCGGAACGCCTCGTAGAATTTGGAAAGCGCCGGGAGAGCCGTGCAGTGCATGGGGTACAGGCGGTCGGGCTTTTCTCTTTTGAAATAATCGACCGTTTTTTCCAAGGCCTCGGAATCCTCCAGCAGGTGAAAACCTCCGAGGACCATGTGAAGGCGGTCCTGGCCCGAAACCTTCTTGGCGTATTCGCAGATGTTGCAAACGCCCGCGTGGGAGCATCCGGTAACCACGACAACGCCTTTTGCCGTCTTCAATGCCAGCGCCGTGTCGTCGTAAAGATAGTCGGGGTACTTCTCGCCGTCCTGGTAGAAATGAAACGGGGTGTTGATGGCTTCAAAGTCGTTTTCCCTGGGGACCTGGCCCAGGAACCAAATGTCCGGGGCGATTGGAAATGGTTCTACGCTTTCCGTCAGATCGAATTTTGCGGCGGCTTCTTCTCTTTTCATGGCGGCCCCGTTGAATTGGCCGGTGGGCTTGCGCCGGTCGACGAACACATCCGGGTGGCAAAGAAGCTTGGCCCGAATATCGTTTTCGGCCAACGCCACAAGACCGTCAGCATGGTCCCAGTGGCCGTGGCTCAATACGATCCAGTCGATATCGGTCAGATCGACGGATGCCGTGCGGGCGTTCTCCAGCAGAACGTCGGACGGGCCCGTATCGAAAAGGATTTTGATTCCCGCCTCCAAAAAGATTGCCAACCCGTGCTGCCCGGAATATTTTTTGTCCAAAAATCCCATCCTCGCCTGGTCTTCGCACAGTATGGTCATTTTACATTTCATGTTTTTTCTCCTTGCGTCAAAAGCCTAACAGCCAACAGCCAACAGCCAACAGCCAACAGCTAAAAGCCAACGGCCAACAGCCAACAGCTCCCCCTAAAACCTTCCAATCTTGCTCAAAAAACGTTTCGTACGCTCGTTTTCGGGCCGGTCGAAGAAATCTTCGACTTTTCCCTTTTCGACAATCCGTCCCTGGTCCATGAAAACGATCTCGTCGGCGACCTGCCGGGCGAATCCCATCTCGTGGGTAACCACTACCATGGTCATGCCTTCCCTGGCGAGATCGACCATCACGTCGAGCACTTCCTGGATCATTTCCGGGTCCAGGGCCGATGTTGGTTCGTCGAACAGCATCAGCTTCGGTTCCATGGCCAGCGCCCGTGCTATGGCCACGCGCTGCTGCTGGCCGCCGGAGAGTTCCCCCGGATGCTTGCGCGCCTGTCCCAGGATGCCGACGCGGGCCAGAAGCTCGCGGGCTTTTTGTTCCGCTTCCGTTTTGTCTTTTTTCAAGACGCGCATGGGCGCCAGCGTGACGTTTTGCATGACCGTCATGTGCGGGTAAAGCTCGAAGTGCTGGAACACCATGCCGATTCGGGAGCGCAATTTGTGGATGTCGGTGTCCTTGGCCAGCACGGAGACGCCATCGACTAAAATTTCGCCCTCCTGGAACCGTTCGAGACCGTTGATGCAGCGAAGCAGCGAGCTTTTCCCGGAACCGCTGGCACCGCAAACCACGATTTTTCTGCCCCTGGAAATGGTTTCGGTGACATGGTCCAAGGCCCGGAAATGCTTCCCGTACCAGAGACTGACATCGCGAATTTCAATCATAGGCGAGCCTTTTTCCCGTGGCGGGTTGCAGCCATCGGCCGAGCATGGCGCCGATGGAGCATATTGCGAAATAGACCAGCCCGGCGAACAGGTACAGCTCGATGGAGCGCGCTTCCCGGGCATCGACCAGGTTGACCCGCCGCAAAAATTCGCGAAGCCCGATCACGTACGCCAGGGAGGTGTCCTGGAAAATGACCACGGAGTGGGTGACCAGCGACGGTGCCATGTTGCGAAGGGCCTGGGGCAAGACGACCGAGCGAAATGTCTGCGCCTCCGTCAGGCCGCTGGCCAGCCCTGCCATGCGCTGTCCCTCGGGCACCGACTGGATTCCGGCCCGCACGATTTCCGCAAAATAGGATGCTTCATAGACGATGAAGGAAACGGATGCGGCCGCGAATTCGTCGAGGTTTCGCCCCGCGACCACCGGCAGGAGAAAGTAGAGCCAGAAAATGACCAGTATCAGCGGCAGCCCCCGAAAGAAATGCACGTACGCGCTGGCCGGGTAGTAAATCCACCAGCGACGCGAAATCCTCGCCACACCCAGCAGCGTGCCCAGAAAAAGACCGCCCAGGATCGCCAGGACCGCCAGCTGGAAGGTGAGCGACAGGCCGCCGAAGATGAATGGCGCGTTGCGAACGATTACGTCGAAGTCCATGGTCATGTCGCCTTCAGACCGCCCGTCCGATCTGGCCCGGTATCCGGAACCGTCTTTCGACAAGCCCCATGAGGGCGATGACGGTCCAGGCGATCAGCAGATACACCAGGCTGGCCGCCGTCGTGGTCTCCAGGCCGTGCCATGTGAACGAATCGATATAGTAGGCCGTGTGCGTGGTTTCCATGACCCCGATCGTCATTGTCAGGGCCGAATTTTTAAAGCACGTGAGAAATTCGGTGGTGAACGTCGGCAGAATCAGACGGAATCCGTACGGGACGATCACCCACCGGTAGACTTGCAACGTTCGAAGACCCGACGCATACGCGGCCCTGTACTGGTCTTCGGGGATGGATTGGAACCCGGCCCGAAATTGCTCCGCCACCCTGGACGCGGTATAGCTTCCCAGACCGACGACACCCGCCCAGTATGCGTAGTCGGGCACATGGTCGTACAACCACTTCTGGCCTGCCTCGGGAAGGACCAGCGGCGCGGCGTAGTACCAGAAAAAAAGATGGACCAGAAACGGCGTGTTGCGAAACACTTGTACATAGGCTGCCCCGAAGGACCTTCCCGGCTTCCATGGCTGGGTCCTCAGCACCGCTATGAAGATGCCCAGAACGACGGCCAGCACCCATGCCAGCAACGACAGATGCAGCGTGGTGAAGATTCCTTCCAGCATCATCCGGCCATAGGGCGCGCGCCATAGCACGCTCCAGTCGAAATCGTAATTCAGCAGGCCCACATCCGCGCCTCGATGGAATTTCCTTTTGCTCCGAAAAGAGCGGGCTTGGTTTTTATTTCGGCCACTTTCAAAGACTATCGTCCCGGCAGTCGTTATTCCGGGCGGAGCGGTATATAACCCGGATGTCGATAAAATAGCCGGGTTCCGTCTTTTCCAGGAATTTCTCAAATAGAAAATATAGCGTAGACCCGGAATCCAGGTGGCCGAATTTAGAACCAAGCCCTTCTTTGTCTTGCCTTCGTAGCCTCGATCAATCCGGATAGCTCAGCGCTCTGAGAAGCGTCTTGTACTCGTAGCTCATTTCCAGCGGCACTTCTCCTTGCGGACCGAACCATTTTTCGTAGATTCCTTCAAAACGGCCGCTCTTGATGGTCTTGACCAGCGTTTCGTTGACAAAGTCCCGCCATTCGCCCTGGTTTTCCGGTATCAGGATGCCGTAGGGCTCGTAGGTCAGAAACGTGCCGACAATGGCCCAGTCGTCCGGGTTTTGCGCCTTGGCTTTCATGCCGGCCAGAATGCTGGCATCGGTGAAATAGGCGTGGATTTTGCCCTGCTGCAAGGCCAGAAATCCCTTGTTGTGCTCTTCGAAAAGCACTTTCTGGCATTCCGGCGAGATGATGCCGTCGGCCATGGCGCGGTCGATGCCCTTGATGTTGGCCGTGGAGCCGCTTCCCATTCCCACGCGCTTTCCCGCAAGGTCCGGAAAATCCTTGATCGGACTGTCCTTGGGGACCAGAAGCCTGGTGCCGGTTAGAAAATAGGGAAGGCTGAAATCGACCACCTCTTCTCTGGCGAGAGTGATGGTCGTGGAGCCGATGCCGACATCGATGGTCCCGTTGGCCACCATGGGAATCCGCGTCTTGGGGTTCATGGGCTTTTTCACCAGCGTGATTTCCTTGCCGAACTTATTTTCCAGCGCCTTGTGGATTTCGGCCCCCAAATCCAGGCCGAACCCGACCCATTCCCCGCTTTCGTTCATGTATCCGAACGGCACGGACCCTTCCCGGAAACCCATGGTCACCGTCGATGTTTCCTCGATCTTTTTCAGGATGTCTTCTGCCGCAGCGCTGTCCGCGATCAATGCCGCAAGCGCCAGGGAAAACAAAATGCATTTTGCCGCCCGCTTTGCAATTCTTTTCATTTCCGCCTCCCTTGATTGATTCGTTTCAATCGGTGGGCTTGGTTTTAACTTTGGCCGGTTTTCATCCAACAGTTTCGATCATCGTCTGGATTCCGGGTCTCCGCAAGCTCCGCCCGGAATGACGGTATTGGTTGGCCAACGCTATAACCAAAGCCCAATCGGTTAAGCATATGCTTAAAAAAATACCTCTTGTAATCGGATATGCGAGCATGTGTCAAATTCATTATTTCTATTGGCGGTCGCGCCGGAATACAAAAGGGGCGTGGAAGAAATCGGACTGTGCGGTTGGTGTTCTTCCATTGCGACCAAAGCCGGATAGCTTGGTAGCGCCGCCTTCCACGGCGGCGCAGTGGCTGGTGCGTTTGGATTTCGCAACGGCGGAGCATCGAACACTGCGCCGCCGTGGAAGGCGGCGCTACCGGGACTCGGAAACCCAGGCACCGTCCAGGTCGCCGTCCAGCGGGCGCGCGGTCCATTCATGGTCGAAAAACAGCTCCTCTGTTTTTCCGTCGAAATCGTAGTCCACCGTCGCGGCGGTCCCCGAATCCACGGCCGGGGAACCGGCAAGGAGATGGAAATCGTACGAACCCTGGGTGGTGCTCGCAAAGGCGGGATCGGCGACGATTCTGTACGTTCCCGCAAATTCGTAGCATTCGTCCCAACCGCAGTCCGGTCCGTATTCCTCCCCCTCGTCGAGGTTGCCATCGACCAGATTGTGCGACCCGGACACTTCTGCGAGGCTTTCGGGTATCGCTCCGATCTGCCAGCGCCAATTGTCGCTGGCGATGTTGTTGCCGATGACCACATCCTCGATCTGGCCGCTGCCTACGAAAATCCCCCCGCCCCATGTGCTTCCGTTGTTGTAGACGGTGTTGTTGGCGATCCGGATATGCGTCTTCGGCCCGTCGTTGGACCAGTCCGCCACCTCGATGCCAGCCCCGGAACAATCGCAGACCACGTTGTTGTAGACGCGTATCCAGGAGAGCAATCCGTACTGCTCCGAGGCCAGGGCGATTCCGGTCCCCCCGCCGGGGGAGCATTCGATCAGGTTCGAGTAAACATCCACGTCGCTCACGCCGTTTTCGTAAGCGTCCACATAGATTTGGGCTTCCCCGGGAAGATCGTAGACGTGGTTGTGGTGAACGCTGCCAGAGGACGCGCCGTTTTTGATGTCGATGCCTTCGCCGCCTGTGTACAGGCTGGAGCCGTTGTGAATGGCATTGTTCTTGATTTCGAAGCGTGTCGCCCCTTTGGCCGCTGCGATGCATTCGCCCTGGCCGCCGTTGACGGCCTTTTGCACGTCGTTTCCGTCCAGGACCACGTCCTGGGAGTCCCTGATGCGGATTCCCGAAGAGCGCGTGTTGTAGGTGGAGCAACCGGACACGGTCACATTTTCCGAATCCACGATGTAGATCCCCACCGATTCGGAGGCGACCGGCGTAAGGCCCGACGAATCCCTCACGGAGGCCTGGGAAACGACGATGTCCTTTGCGCCCCTCATGTAGATTCCGTCCCGGCCGCACCCGGAGTACGTGATCGGGTTTTCTATGGCAAGGCCGACGATCTTGATGAACCTTTTCACGGTGTTCCACTTGTAAATCTCGAACACCCCGTTCATTGCGCCGCAGTCCAGCCCTGTCGCATCGATCACGGCAGCGCCGACGGTTTCCGCCTGATAGACGATGTACTCCCCGCCGTTGTTTTCCCCGGAATATCCAGGCTTCACGTGCTCGTTGTACGTTCCCGGCAGGATATGGACCACCGTTGCCGGCCCCGCCAGGTCCGCCGCCTCTTGGATGGTGCAGAACGCTTGGGCCTGGGCGAGGCCGTCTCTTTCCGCGCAATCGGTCTGGGACGCATCCACCCACAATTGTTCGATGCGCGGCAGTTCGAAGCTGACATTGTCGAAGCGAACAGCCCCCGAAGGCCCGTTGTCGGTGTCCCAAATTTTGCCGATGGAGGCCGAATGCACGTTGGCCCCCGCATGGTTTGCAACGGTGATCTCGGACTTCAATGCATCGTCCACCCACGCCTTGACCCACGAATCGATCTCCAAGGCAATTGTGATGCGCTGCCAGGAATTCGCCAGTTCGAACTCATGGGACGTATCGCAGGCGTAGTGCATGCCGTCGGTCTCCTCCCAGACGAGAAACGCCAGGTAGCGGCCGGTTCCGGATTCGCGCACATACAGAGCCGCCATGGTGTCCCACGTGTCGTCGGAGACCAGTGCCGCGATTCGGATCGCCCCTCCCGGTGTCCACCATTCGTCGGGGGGGATGGAAACGCCGTTGGGATCGAAATCGAAGGAAAAATAGCATGTCTTGTCGAAATTTCCCCCGAGATCCTCCTTGTAGCAATAATATTCCCCGTCGCCGACCACCACTTCAAGCCCATATTGCCCGGTCTCGGCGGCCGATGGTTCGACCGAGCAATTGCCGCCCTCGGCTTCCCATTTGGAAAGATCGCCCGTTTCGAAATCGTCCGTAATTATTTTCCAATTCGACTGGGATTCCGCCGAAGCGACGAACCCGAGAACAAGCAGGGCACATGACGCGATTAAAAAAATATTGTTCAGCCCCGCTTTTTTCATTGGTGTTTCACCTCGGCTGGCTATGTCTCCATCCTTCTGAGCCGTACCGGCATGCAGGTGGCCGAAATCCTTCCGCCGAAGCAGATGTCCACGTCGGCGTTTTTTTCCCTGGGGCGGTCGTGGATGACGCCTTGGTAAACCAGGGTGTTTTCGTGTTCGACGTATTTGTAGCCGTGGGGGAATGGGTCCATGTCGCATTCGACGAGGTCGATGGGGGAGGTGTCTCGGATGGGGTGTGGCAGGTTGATGTTCCAGAAATGGGTTTCTGGAAGATTTCTTGTCATGATTTCGGAGATGGCGGATTCGGCGTGGTGTCCGGTCAGGGACCAGTCGATTGTTTCGTTTCTGGCGATGTATTGGGAAATTGCGAGAGCCTTGCTTCCCAGAAGGGCCGCTTCTCTTGCCGCCGCCACGGTGCCCGAGTTGTAGACGTCGGTACCCAGGTTCGCGCCGGGGTTGATTCCCGCGAATACCCAGACGGCGTCCGGGCAGATGGCTTTGAGTCCGATGCGGGCGCAGTCGGCGGGGGCGCCGTCTATGGCGTACCTGTTCTCGTCGCGTTTTTCCAGTACGATGGGCCGGTGGGTGGTGACCCGGTGGCCTACGCCCGACTGGGCTTTGAAAGGGGCGACCACTACGGGGTCGGCGAATCGTCGGACGATGTCCGTCAAGATCGACAGCCCTGGAGCGTCGATGCCGTCGTCGTTGGTCACGATGCATTTGAATCTTTTCATAGGCGGCAACATACGCGAAACGGTCCGAATGTTCAAGGAAAGACGGACCGCATCGGCAAATCCAATTTGACAGGAACACGGCATTTTGAGATAGTTGGCGGAATTTGAACGGGGAAACGGGGGGTTGGTTCTTGTTTCGGCCATGCATCGGTGGAACGCGGACGCGAAGCGTCCTGGTATGCATCCCAACGCGAAGCGTTGGAACGAGGCGGTGAGGACACTGCCGAAATAGAAACCAAGCCCGAACAGCGGTACCGGACACCTTGCTTTCATGGGAGGTTCCGCAGGTACAAGACATTTTGACGAACGTTTTAACGCTAAGGAGCGTCATCCATGATCACCTCTATTGTGACGATCAAATGCGAGCCAGGCGCGGTCAAGAAAGTGGCCGAGAAGCTGGCGGGGTTCGACAGCGTGGCGGAGGTCTATTCCGTGACCGGGGAATGGGACATTTTCGCCGTGATCCGCGTCAAGGAATTCGATTCTCTTTCCGACGTGGTGTCCGAGCAGATCGCATCGACCCCTGGCATTACCAAGACCGTGACCAGCATGGCTTTCCGTTGCTATTCCAAGCACGACATGGAGAAGATGTGGGCGCAGTACATCGGGGAATGACCGCAAAGCGTTCCTTGTCCCGTGCGATCGTCGAGGCGAAAAAAGCGGGCCGTTCGCCGGTGATCGTGGATATCAAGCCGGTTTCTCCCAGAGACGGTGACCTTCTAAAAGAGCGAACGCCGGTGCAATTGGCCCGGATGGCCCAGGAGGCCGGGGCCTGCGCGGTGTCCGTGGTGACGGAGCCGGTGCATTTCGGTGGGAGCCTGGAGATGTTGCGGGAGGTCGCCGACGGGTGCGATCTGCCGGTGTTGCAGAAGGATTTCTTCACCAGGCCCGAGCAAGTGGACAAATCTTGCGATGCTGGAGCGTCGGCCTTCTTGCTTATCCTGTCCACCGTGTCGGACGAAGTCGCGCGCAGACTCCACGAGCGAGGCAAAGAACTGGGCATGGAAGCGGTGGTGGAGATTCACACGGAACAGGAACTGCGACGAGCCATCGCGTTGGAACCGTCTATCATCGGCATCAACAACCGGGACATCAACCGCCTGGAGCTGGACGCGGGCGACGTCCGGGTGACCGAAAAACTGGCGCCCCTGACGCCGGAACATATTCCGACCATTTCCGAAAGCTCGCTTCTGACGCCCGAGGACGTGAAACGCGCATTTCGCGCCGGCGCGGACGCGGTCCTGATCGGCACGGCCATCCTGCAGGCTGCGGACCTTCGCGCCTCTCTGGAGAATCTGACGTCGTTTTGAACCACTCCTTTTTTCAATGTTACCCGATTTTCAATGTTACCCGAGCATGGTGAAACCCAAATGATACGAGTGAAAATCTGCGGACTCATGAGCGAAGCGGACATCCGTCTCTGTTCGGAGGCGGGGGCCGACGCGCTGGGGTTTGTTACCGAATATCCGGTCCCGGTCCCCTGGAATATCGAGAGGGAAACATCGCGCAAGCTGGCGGCCCTTTGTCCGCCGTTCATCACGACTGTGGCGGTGGTGGGCGGTTCGGCCGAGTCCATCGTCGAAATCGCCCTGACGGTCCGTCCCAACGCGGTGCAGTTGCACGGGGACGAAACCTTCGAAGACATCGCCCGTATCTGTTCGGTGCTGTCCAAGGAGGGCATCAAGGTGGTCAAGGCCCTTAGAATCGATGTGGATACCGGAAAGGCGCGCTTTGCCGAGACCGATCCGGTGAAGGCGGCGAAAAGGCTTGCCGACAGCGGCATATCGGCGCTGGCGGTGGATTCCAAGACGGCCGACAAGCCTGCGGGCACCGGCGTATCCCTCGACTGGAGCGTGATCGGCGAAGTTTCCTCCTCCATACCGATCCCCCTGATCCTGGCGGGCGGACTGACCGTGGAAAACGTGGAGGAGGCGGTCCGGCTGGCGCGACCCTACGGCGTGGACATCATCAGCGGCGTCGAGTCCTCCCCCGGCGTCAAAGACCCGGCCCGGGTCCGGGAATTCATCAGAACAGTCAAAGGAATCGAACGGGACAATCCTTCATGAAAAGACCTTATACAATGATGCTGGTGGCGGTCAGCCTGGACGGCAAGATTTCGCCCATGAGGCAGGCCGGGCAATCGAACCCCGTCGGGCCGTCCTTGATATCTCCCGAAATGATGTCGTTTCACAATTCCAAACGGTCGGACACCGACGGCATCATGGTGGGGCTCAACTGCATCCTTCTCGACGACGCCCGCCTCACTCTCCGGGGCCACGAGGGGGACAACCCGACACGCATCGTTCTTGACGGACTGGCGGAGATACCGGACACCGCGAGGGTATTGAGCGACGAAGCTCCCACCATCGTCTGCGTCTCCCGGGACGCCCCCGAAGAACGGGTCGAGGCGCTCAGAAAAAAGGGGGCGGACATCATCGTTTCGGGCAGGGGAAAATTCGTGGACATTCCCCCTTTTCTATACGAGCTTGCCGAAAGCCGGGGAATCAAACGGCTGATCGTGGAAGGGGGCGGAACGGTCCACCGTTCCATGATCGCCGACGATTTGTACGACGAAATGCATATGATCGTATGCCCGTTTGTCATCGGGGGGAACGATTCGATCACGCCGGTGGAGCGCAAGTCGTTCTGGCCGAACGAAGAAATTCCCAAGTACCGGCTGATCCGGGCGGATAAGATGGGAGACTACATTTACACGGTTTACGGACGCAAGGAAGGCGTCGAGTAGTACAGGAGGCTATAGAAGAGTATGCAAATGGAAAGCAGGGAAGAGCGCTGGAGAAAGTTCGGGGCCATCGTGGTGAGGCTCACGCAGGGACAGGATATCACACGGGAAGAGGCGCGGGATTGCTGGCGGCAGATATGCGAGGAGGAGCAGTCCGACCTCCAGCAGGGCGCCTTCATCGGCGCGCTCAAGGCAAAGCCGGAAACCCCCGAGGAAATCGCTGGCACCTTCGAGGCCTTGTACGAGTACGACACGGTCAAGGTCACCGTGGATACGCCCGAGCCCCTGGTGGACAACTGCGGGACCGGTGCGGACACTTTGAAGACGTTCAACATCAGCTCGGGAGCGGCCATCCTCGCCTCCGCCTGCGGCCTTTACGTGGTGCGCCACGCCGCTCGGGCCATTTCCTCCAACTGCGGGGCCATCGACGTGGTAGAAGCCCTGGGAGTCAACGTGGAATCCGCCCCGGCACTGCCCAAGCAGAGCATCGAAAAGGCGGGAATCTGCGCCTGGAATGCTTTTCTTCCCTCCGTGCATCCCAAGACCCTGGCCCGGGTGCTGTCCCAGATTCGCTTCGGTTCGGCCATCAACCTGGTCGGCCCTTTGCTCAATCCCACCATGCCCACGTTCAAGGTCATGGGAGTGCCCAACGTGGGCATGATCGATATCGAGGCCAAGACTCTGCGCGAGATCGGCTTCAAAAGGGCGGTGGTCATGCACGGCCTCGACGACCACAGCGACAAGGGCATGGACGAATTTTCCACTATCGGAACCACGCACGTGGCGGAACTGACCGAAGACGGCGCCATCGAAAAGTACACCGTGACCCCCGAGGAGTTGGGAGTGGGACGGACGAAGTTCGAGGAGCTGGCGTCCAGCCGAGACGTGCATAAGGACGCGCTGTCGCTGCTGCGCGTGATCATGGGAAAGGACCAGGGACCGAGAAGCGACATTGTCTGCGTGAACGCCGCCCCCCTTCTCTATGTCGCCGGCAAGGCAAAGGACCTGAAGACCGGCGTCGAGATGGCCAGAGCTGCCATCGCCGACGGAAGCGCCCTGGAAAAGCTGCGCCAGTGGGTGACGTGGCAGAACGAAAAGCCAGAGGATGGTCTTCCCGCCTTGGAGAAAATGATCGAACAGGTTATTTGATGTCTGAAACTGAACTGAAATATTCCTCCTGCTACTTTTGCACGAGCAAGGGTTGCGCCATGAAGATCTACGTCCGGGACGGCAAGGTCCAGCGGGTGGCCCAGGACAAAAGCGCCCCGGTGGGACCGGGCGGTTTCTGCGTGCGTCCGACTTTGGCCAAGGCCTACCAGGACCATCCGTTCCGGCTCGACTATCCCCTGAAGCGCGCGGGCGAGCGGGGCGCGGGCGGGTGGGAGAAGATCTCCTGGGACCGGGCCATGGACGAGATCGCGGAAAAGCTTGCGAGCATTCGCGAGCGCTACGGCGCCGAGGCCGTGGCCACCTCCTCGGGCACGGGCCGCAACGGCGCCGAGTTCGCCAAGACCCGGTTCATGAACCTGTTCGGCAGCCCGAATCGCATCGGAGTCATCTCCATTTGCTACGCCCCCCGTGCCATGGTCTGGTTCAGCACGTTCGGCGGCCACCTGGTGCCCGACCAGAAGCCCGGCATCACCAAAATGATGGTCCTTTGGGGACGAAACGCGCACGAAGGCGGGGTTTCGACCTGGACCAGCTTTCTGAAGGCGCAGAAAGCGGGCATGAAGACCATGGTGATCGACCCGCGCTTCGTGGAACCATCGAGACGGGCCGACCGGTGGGTGCAGCTCAAGCCCGGCACCGACACGGCTCTGGCGCTGGGGATGATGCATGTCATCATCGAGGAAGGACTATACGACAAGGAGTACGTGGAAAAGCGCACGGCGGGCTTTGCCGAACTCAGAAAGCGGACCCTGGAATATCCGCCGGAACGGGTTTCGAGCATCACAGGCCTCTCCGTGGACGCCTTGGTGGAAATCGCGCGCTTTTACGCCGCCAACCAGCCGTCGAACATGGTCATCGGGGTGGCTTCGGAGCACAGCGCGCCCAACAGCATCCAGGCCATACGCGCCATCAACCTGCTCAAGGCCCTCGTGGGCACGGTAGACGTCCGGGGAGGGGAACTCATCTGCGGACCATGCCCGGGTTTCATTCCGGACGTGGCCATGGAGGCCAACGAAATGCTTTCCGCAGAGCAGAGGAAAAAGCAGCTGGGCAGCGACCGTTTTCGATTCCTGGGATATCCCGGATGGGAACTGATCGACAAGGAAATGAGAAAGGTATGGGGCGAACGCCACTCGGCGGCGGTCAACCTTCACAGCCCCGCCCACGCGCCCACGGTTTTCCGTGCGATGATCACGGCAAAGCCATATCCCGTGAAAGCCATGCTGGTCAATTGCAGCAATCCGCTTCTTTCCTACGCCAACACCAAGCTGGTTTACAAGGCGCTGAAGTCGGCGGAGCTTCTGGTTACCCACGATATCACCTGGACCCCCACGGCAGCCATTTCCGACTATGTGCTTCCGGCCGCATGCTGGATGGAAAGGGCCGACATGGGCAGCTTTTCCACGGTCGGGGGCTATCCGCTGGTGCAGCTCGGGGAGGCCGCTGTCCCGGCGCGGGTGCCCGGCGAGTACGAGCGGTGGAACGACTACGAATTCTGGAGGGCGCTCGGCCTCCGTCTGGGGCAGGAAAAGCACTGGCCCTGGGAAACCTTCGAGCGGGTCTGGGAGTATCGAACGGCTGAGCTGATGGAAAAGGAGGGGTGCCGGGAACTTTCCGAATTCATCCGAAAAAAGCGAGCGGTAGTCGTTCCCCCCGAGCCCGGCCAAGGCGAAAGGAGGCCTTTGGCTACGCCATCGGGCAAGATCGAAATCTATTCCAAAATCATGGAGGAACTGGACTACGATCCTGTCCCCGACTACATGGAACCGTCGATTCCGGAAGCCATTAAAAAGAAATACCCTCTTGTCAACATCAGCGGAGTCAGGGTCATTCCCTACCATCACAGCGAATTCAGGCACGTGGACGAGTTCCGGCGCAGGCACCCCGATCCGATAGTAGAAATCCATTTCGACGTGGCGCGCAAGAAGGGAATAGTGGACGGCGACTGGGTCTACATCGAGACCCCCCTGGGCAGGGCCAGGCAGAAAGCGAGGCTTTCCAATTGCTTCCACCCCCGATACATCGTCACGCAGCACTCCTGGTGGTTTCCGGAAAAGGCGGCCGAGGAACCCTCCCTGTTCGGACTATGGGAGTCGAACATCAACGTCACCACCGACGACGACCCGGAAAAATGCGACCCGCTTTCCGGCGCATGGCCCTACAAGGGTCAGCTCATGCGCTGCAGGGTCTACAAAGCGTGGGTCTGCCCTTAAGGATAGCAGTCTGAAAAACGCCCGTGAAAATGAAGCAAAACTCTTTTCGGGATATATCTTTTTTGACCGCCCGAAATGACGGAACCCATTGATTTTCTTGCGATTTTTTGGTTGACATCTGTGCTCGGTCCATCTATAAAGAGACTATTTAAGGGGGGAGAGAGAACGACCTTTTCGGCGATTTGCGAAAGCTGAGTGGAGCTATCGGTAAAATGAAACTCGAACCGGAAAAGGGTGTCTACAATCGCCGCTTTCTTCATCGAACCAAACAAAAATGACAAATTCGTTTTTACCCTGCAATTACGACTAAAAAAGGATGGAATGACAGAGATGATTACGTCGCCCGAAATATGGAATATTTTGGACGGGAAGATGCCGTACAACGAATGGATGTCGCTGAAAGACATTTACGGGCTGGTCAAGGAACACGGGAATCTGGACATCGAAGACAACGCCATACCGGCGTTGTGGCAGAAAAAGGTGCGATCCGTTTTGCAGCACAGAAAGAAGATCGGCCAGATCATCTGGGACAACAATGCGAACTACAAGCTGGTATGAGGCCCGAAGCTTTACACTGAAGAGCATTCATAGAGAAAGACCCTCTTGACACTGCGCTGAATCTCGTTGCCCGACAAAGACGCGTTGATATCGAAAACAAGGAAATATTCCTTTTAGCACAAGACGATTTTCGATGCTGTCGTGTGTCCTTTTGAAAAAGAGCAAGGAGCCCTATGGGACCCGAGACGCTTCGCCCCTGTTTTCGACAATCCTATCGAATTCCTTGAAAAAGGGATCTTCGCCGCCGTGGACCCATACCCGGACGAATTCTTCCAGATCCGCCATGGTGGCGGACCTCGTAATCCGATTCTGGTTGTAGGCGATCACCGAAACGTCGCCTTCCTTGACTGCGTACTTCAGGAAGGCCAGAGCGTATAGTCTTGCGGCTTGTTCTTTTTGGAGGAAAACCGTCGTGCCTCCCGAATTCTCGAATTTTTCCCTTTTCCTGTTGGTCGCAGGCCATCGGGGAAGGGCCGGAAAGGGGCAACGGGCGTCGCGGATATAGAACGCTTTTCCGTCGGGATATTTCTCCAGAAAATCCAGTCCCCGCTGAAGACATCTGCCTACCTGGTGGAAGTCTTCTTCCACGTCCACGATAAATATGGCGTCTTTCGGGGCGCCGTTTTTTTCCAGGGCGTGTTTGGGCCGGATGTGGCACATGAAATCCAAGTATTCGTTGTTTTTTCTGAAATTGTCGGCCTGAAAGCCCGTAGCGTCGCCCGCATGGGACAGAAGCAGTTCGATGGCCAGCCTGAGCCTGGTCCTGTCGGGCGGGTGCCTTTTGAAATCGGAAAGAACGGTTTCGCACTGGC
Organism: Desulfobacterales bacterium; assembly: GCA_963674505.2. Classification (GTDB taxonomy): domain Bacteria; phylum Desulfobacterota; class Desulfobacteria; order Desulfobacterales; family SKZT01. The sequence continues at coordinate 39,781 of CAXXIG010000001.1, read as the reverse complement.
GTCTGAAGGCTTCTGCAATTTGCGAGACGATTCCGGGGACTTGCATGGGTTCGGTCCCCAGCTCCTCGTTCAGTATTCGGTTTGCTTGGACGATGATTTCCCTGGGGCTTTGAATCTCGCCTTCGAAGGCCTTTCGCAGCTTGTTTTCGGGGAGCGGGAAAAGGGGGTCGCTTCGATTTTCTCCCAAAACGGAGGCGAGTCGTTTTTCGACGACTTTCATGGCGAGAGAGGGCCTGCATCCTTCCAGGACGAACGGGTTGGCGGCCAGGCGGGTGGTTACGTGTTCGTTGAGCCTGGCTTTCAGACCGCTGTCCCAGAGATCGCCCCGGCAACAGGCCAGTGGAAGCATGGCCGGGGCCGTGTCCACGAGAAATTCGACCATCTTTCCGAACGAGCGGATTTGCCCGGGGGATTCCAGGTTTTCGAGGCGGTCGAAACAGACGACCAGGACGTGGCCGTATCGGGCCAGAAGGAGCCCGAAAGCGTTCAATATGCTTCGCGCCTCCTGTTCTAAAAACGCTTCCGAACGGTCGTTTCGCGGCCTCGCGCCAAGGGCGCGGCAATCGTCGGGGTCGATGGCGCCGCCTTTGAGCCATTGGAAGGCGGCTCTCTTTTCGGGACCGAACCGATACCGAAGAAGGGCTTTCAGAAAACCGTCCGGCAGTTCGGGAAGCGACCGCTCCAAAAGCAAGCAGGCCGATTGCGCTATGCGCAGTCGAGCTTCCGGCTTCAAGCGCCGCGTCGTGAATATTCCCGGCGGATTTTTCCGGATGCTCGCCATCAGCATTTCATGTTTCTTTTCCCTGGACCCTCCGAAGCACAATTCCAGGCATTCCAGCATCGGGTACGCCAGAAGATCGTCCAGAGGGGCCTTGTCCGAGGAGTTTTCGACCGGATGGCAGAGGTTTACCACCACTTCGCGCAGAAGATACCGGAAGGTTTGTTCGGGGTCTTCGATGGGCTGGATATATGCGAACGCGACAGAGCCCCCCTTCTTTCCGGCGAGTTTCAGGATTCTTCCGATCAAGTGCGTCTTGCCGCTTCCGGCTTCGCCCAGCACCAGGCCAGCCGCGTTCAGCGACAGGTCCTGCCGTTTCTGGTCGATCAGCCTTTTCAGGGCTTCGAAGGTTTTCTTGTTGACGGATTCGACATGGGGGTATTTGGATTTCCAGGGGTCTCCCGCGCTCGACGAAACGAAGGGGTTGTTTTTTTTCAGGATGTCCAGCGCTTCATCCCTGTTCATCGGCGCCCCTCCAGGTGGCGGTGATTCTGAGACGCCCTTTTTCGTCGGTGAAGGAGTCGGCGATTTGCTGTTCGGACAAGACCGAGGGGTCTCCGCCGTGAAGCTGTATCGAAAAGTCGGCCCGCAGCCGATTCAACATGTTGTCGAAGCGCTGCCGAGACCATCCCAGGCGCTCCCGGATCCTGTGGATTCTGACGAAGTTGCCGCCTTCGGCGGCTTCGTCGAAGGCTTTCTTGAATACGGCGCGGTCGTCCATTGCGCAAGTCTGAGGAGCGACGGACTCGGGACCGGCCGATGTCGCGGCATCGAAACGCGGACAATGGTCCTGCTTGATTACGCATGCCACTTTGCCTCGGGCGATCAGGCTGTTGATGGCCTCCAGATACTCCTTTTTCACCATCGGAAGAGAGGCTGCCAGGCTTTTGGACGACACCCCAGGCCTTTCTAAGATTTTTTTATGGACGATCTCCTCGGGAGTGGAATCGAAACCGATGTAGACGCTTCTGGGGCCTTTGTATTTTTTCAGACGGTCTCCCAGAAACGGGGCCAGGCGGGATGCCACGTCGCTTGCCTTGGCTTTCGAGCCGAATTTGAGAAAATCCCGGACCGTTTTGGGAAGGCTGTTGCCGATCTGGAGCGGGGTCATGTAATCCTTTTCGTTTTTTTCCAGGACCTGTTCGATGTGCTCGACGATGTCCTTGCGGGTTATGTCCTCAGGGGCCATGTCCTTCTTTTCCGTGCGTTGCCGCTTGTTTTTTTTCATTTGCATTTTCTCGATTTCCAAGTCCCTTTTTGATGGTATCGAATGACGAGACAATCGTCGGCATGATATTGAAAAAACAAACCGGGCGCAAGCCAAAGATGGGGACGCAAGCAGTTCCAATCTTGGGTGTCTCCGGTGCCTTTAAGGTAACCAGACCATCCTGGTCTGGTTCGACGCGTCGGGAAATGCCCCTTTACCGTGGGCACACCAAACCAGGATGGTCTGGTTACCTTGTTCGTTGCAACCTCTTCTGCATGGATTTCCCGTCAAAATTAGAATTGCTGTGGGAGGGCGCGGAAGATTGCGCTCACTGGACTTGGCTTTCCCGGATGTACCCGCTATAGCCGTTTTGAAGTGAGATTTCGAGCCAGGGGCCATCTTCGCCGACCACCTTTACCGACGCTCCCTGGGCGAGATAGGCCACGACGGGCGAGTTCGCCTCGGGTCCCATATGGACCTTCGACATGCCCTTGACCAGTGTATTCAGCTCCGAGGCCTGGTCTGCCTTCAGTGCGTTTTCCGCATTTTCGAAGATGGTCTCTTCGAGGGAGTATTCCCGACTGATCGAGTCGCTGGAAATTCTGCCCTTGGCCTTGGTCGCCATGGGAGTGATCGATACCAGTTCGACCGCCACAACGGTTTGCCGCCATCGGGCTTCGATATGTCCCGCTTCGTTGAAATACTCGATTCTTTCGAGTTGAAAGCCCGCGTTCGCGAGGCTTCCGGCCATGGCCGGAAGGACCTTGGACAACGGATAGGAGAAACTTTGGTCCTGGCCGAAGGCAAAGTCCTTGGCCTCCTTGAGAGTGACCGGAATCAGGGACAGGCTGCTGCAGCCCGCCAAGGCCGCCAATAGCAATGCACATCCCGGAACAACCCGTGCCCACGCGACTGCCTTTGTCAGAAATGTTATTTTGTTCACGGCAAACCTCCAGCAATTGAAATGTCCCGCAGCCCATGGAGCGGATGCCGTTTCCCCTTCTGGAAACGCGCCCGACGGAAATCCTCCATGGGTTGTTCCAATATCGAGGGATTGGAAACGATTTCCATGATCGAACCGCATTCGCCCCAGGCAAATACGCCATTTTTAATGGGTTGAACAGCAAGCTTGCGTTATGGTAAAAAATACGTCTTGCTTCAAAAACGGCAAACGACGCCCGCCTCATACGAGGTTGTTCCGGCGAGGTTAGCGCGCGACGCGTGCGAGAACAAGGAAAATTTGGAATGACAGAATCGAAAAACATCAAGGAAACGATGCGGGAACACAAGACCCTGTTCGTCATCATAGCGGTGGCGCTTTTTTTGCTCGAACTTGAGATTTTCGCGGTCGCCGTCATGAAATCCGGCAGGCATTCGCGGTTGCAAGTGATGGACCAGGGCGGAAACGTGATTCACGAAACCGACGGCGACAACCTGAGCGAGTTCAACAAGTATTATTTCGAAAAAACGTTCGGCTCCCTGGACCAGTACCGCGTGAATCTGGTAACCAAGGAGCGTCCCTTTCCCTTCCGTGCATGGTTCGTGGCGGCGGTGGGCATTCCGGTGGGAATCGTGCTTCTTTTCGCGTTCGTGGTCAAGTCCTACGTGGCGCTTTTCCACGGCGAGGAAAGCGCGAACCCCGCTTCCGACCCCGCCCCGGGCGACCGGGGCGCATCCAGGTTCGAGGACCTCTTGTCGAGAGTGGGCCGTTTCAATATTTTCACCATCGGTTTTTTGATTTTCCTGGCGCTGTTTTCCTACTGGGTCGTCCCCAACTTCATCACGCTCGCGGGAAAGATCGGCATGGAAACCCTGGTGCGGTTCAAAACGTTTTTCATCGTTTGCGGCCTGATTTTTCTTGCGGTCGTGGTCTGGGTGATATACCTGAGGTATCGGCTGGCGGTCAAGACCATCGAAAGCCGCACCGAAATCGAAAAGGAGCGGTTGCAGCTGGAGATGGCGGCGGATTGGTCGCAAAGGCCGCAAATCGGGTACAGGCCGCCTCCGGAGGAAAACGAGGATAGGGAAACGGACCTGGGCGACTAAAAGGCCCCTGGATGACATAAGCTGCCATCGAAACGCCTTTTCCCGCGATTCTGCGACGAGCCAGTTTTTTTTCTGGTTATAACGGATTGGGGGGGGCTAGGTTGGGTTGAGCGTCTTCAATTGTTGGGTTTCGCTACGGAATTCTATCAAACAAACAGATAAGGCGCGCGAAATGGTTGGGAAGCAAGCGAAACCCAACATGGAACTCGCTCAACCCAACCTACGCATTGCCGCTCCCCCAAATCCGTTATAACTATTTTTTTTAACGCGGCCCGATGCTTTCCTGCACCTTTTCCAGAAGCGTTTGTTTCGAAAACGGTTTCTGGATGAATTGAATCCCTTCCTTCAAAATTCCCCGGATCGTTATGGTGGAGCCGGGGTAGCCCGAAACGTAGAGCACTTTGGTTTCCGGATGGAAGGCCGAGATTTGCCGGAAGGCTTCGGGTCCGTTGATCGAAGGCATGATCACATCGGCGACGAGCAGGTCGATGCTCTCCGTTCTGTTTTTGGCGATGCCGATGGCATGGGCCGGGCTTGTGGCTTCCAGCACTTCGTGGCCCTGCTTGGACAGGATCTCGCCGATGATTCTGCGCACCGAGGGCTCGTCCTCGATCACCAGGATGGTCGCCGTGCCGCGAAAAACCGGGGCGGGAGGCTGGGGGGAGGCTTGCTTTTGGAGTGCGCTCGCGGCGTGGGGGAGAAATATCTTGAACGTCGCCCCCTGGCCGGGCACACTGTATACAAGAAGGTCGCCCCCGTGCTGCCTGACGATGCCGTAAGCGGTGGACAACCCCAGGCCGGTGCCTTTTTCGCGGCTCTTGGTCGTAAAGAAAGGGTCGAATATGTTTTCGATGTGCTCGGGGTCGATGCCCGGTCCGGTATCGCTGACCGTCGTAAGCACGTAGCTTCCGGGCGCAAGTCCCGGCTTGTGCGAGGCGAAGACGTCGTCGATGACGACGATATCGGTTTCGACCGCCAGTTCGCCCCCTTTGGGCATGGCGTCCCGGGCGTTGACCGCCAGGTTCATCAGGACTTGCTCCAGCTGGGAAACATCGGCGTTCACCAGCAGCCCGTTTCCCTTGAGGTCCAAGCGAAGCATGATATCCTCCCCGATAAACCGGCGCAGCATTTTCTGGAAATCTTCCACCACTTGGTTCATGTCCGCGATTTCCATTTCGAGAATTTGTTTTTTCCCGAAAGCCAGCAACTGTCGAACGACGTTTCTGGCTTTTTCGGCGGCATCGTGAATCTCTCCGAGATCTTCTTGCAGTTCGCTTTCGGGCTCGATGTCCTCCATCAAAAGTTCCGTGCGCCCCTTGATGACCGCCAGAAAATTGTTGAAATCGTGGGCGACCCCTCCCGCGAGGACGCCGATGGACTCCATTTTCTGGGCCTGCCGCAATTCTTTTTCCAGCCCGATCTTTTGCGCCTCGGCCTCTTTCAATTTTCCGATGTCGATGAAGCTTTCCAGCAGGTGCCTCCGGCCGTTCAAAAAAATCGGACTCACCGTTTTCAACACGGGCTTTCTTTCGCCCGAAGATGTTACGACTTCGCGTTCGCTCTTGTCGATATCCTGTTTCAAATCGTCAATGGGACAATGATGCTCGTTCGCCGGACAGATGACCCTGTGGCATTGTCGCCCGATAACATTTTCCGCAGTCGTTTCCAGGATAGCCAGGGCCGCCGGGTTGGCGTCCACCACCGTGCGGGATTCCGGTTCGACGATCAGAATTCCGGCCTGGACCGATTCGAAAATTTTCCGGAATCTTTCTTCGCTTGCCCGCAATGCGATTTCGGCGTGCCTGCGTTCCTTCATCTCCTTTTCCAGGCCGTCTTTCCAGATGGCCAGTTCCTCGGCCCGGACCACAAGCTCCCGGTTGACTTGTTCCAGCTGCTTTCCGTGGGAACGAGCGCTGGCCCGAAACAGAAAGACAAAGGGCAGGGTCAAAAGCAGCAGGGGCATGACCAGCAGAGACGACTTGAGAAGACCGTTCCAATACAGCGATTCGATATAGCCGATCTCCAGGTCCGCGCAGGCCAGGTACTTTCTTCCGCCCGGACTGGTCTGGGGCAGGGCCACGGACCTGAACCGGCCCCATTGATCGCGATAATCGACATACCTGACGGCCGCTTGATCGAATGCCTCGTAGAATTCGGCCGGGGCGTCGAAGTAGGGGCAAAAATACCAGCTCTCCCGTTCCTTCGCTTCTTGCTCGGTGACTGTGGGCGCGGAAAAATAAAAGCGGTCGTCCTGCATCGCCAGCGTGTACACATACACGAATTCGGTTTCCTGCGCGAACCTGGAAATTTTGTCGCGGTTGACCAGCTCTTCCTGGCGTAAAATGGAATCCGCGTCCACGGCCCGGTCGTGGAAATCGTCGGCCAGCATGTATTTCAAAGACTGGGCCGCAAGCAGGAGCCTGCGATCCAAAGCCTCCAGCATTTCGGACCGGGAGCGCTGGTTGGCGTAAAAACCGTAGACGCCCGCGCCCGTCAGATAGACGGCCAGGGCCAGCAGAAAAAAACGGAACAACCCTGCTCTGGAATGATTTTTCATTTCGGTTCCCTGGAAATAAACAAACGTGTCATGCAGGTTCTCTTTCGGTACGAATTTCCGCCCGTTTTCTGAGGGAACGGGCATACGGGGTACTCGAAAAAGTCACATGGACGGGCGAACAGACAGCCCCCGCCGCTTCCAATAGCACAAGATACGATTCTGCGTCAAATCGGCGCGCAGTCCATCGGCCGTCCCGACATCGCCGAAACGCGCGCGGAAGCCTCCATGCGGAGGCGATCCAGCCGGTTTTCGATCCGCGAGACCTTTCATTGGAAATCGATTGTTTTTTTGGCTCATCTCGGATTTGTGGGAAAATGCGTGTCGATGGTAACCAGACCATCCTGGTCTGGCCCGCCTTGGCTTCCGAACGGCCACATCTTCGAGATGTGGGACCAGAGCTGGAAGCTCTGGTTACCTTTACCTCTCCCCACAAATCCGCGATGAACCGTTTTTTTTCCGTCCGGTCCCCCGTTTTTTTACAGTCTGTCAAAAACATCGACACGCCGCGATCTTTTCCGCCAATGCAAAATACCGGAGAAAAACCGCGAACAGGCGGTTTTTGGCGGCGTTCCTTCCGGACCGTTTCTTGGCACGGAGGTTGCTCATCCAAAAAACAACCCGCCTCGAAATGATCGAGCGAGCCATTTTCGTTCCTTTTACTGAAAGGAGGAAAGCAACAATGCAAAACGGGCAAAGATATGTCAAGCTGAGAAAGATGGTCTTGTCCTGCATGATTCTCGTTCCTCTGGTCCCTTTCATGCTGGCGGTCTTCATCGGCTTCTATTATTTCACTTCCGCTCTGGAAAACACCACCATTTCCAGCACGCGCCGCATCGTGGACGACCACCGACTCATGATCGAGTCCTTCCTGCGGGAAAGAAAGGCGGACCTGGAATTCATTTTGAATTCCTACGATTTCGCCACGCTGGCCCAGCCTGAAATGCTCTGGAAGGTCTTCGAGCGTTTGCAAGCGGAGTCCAACGCCTTTGTCGATCTGGGAATCTTCAACCAGGAAGGGGTCCACGTCATGTACCAGGGGCCCTACAAGCTGACGGGCCGGGTCTACAAGGACGCCGACTGGTTCAAGGAGGTGATGGAAAAAGGGTACTACGTGAGCGACATCTTTCTGGGGTTCCGGCGAGTGCCCCACTTCGTGATCGCCATGGCCAAGTCCGACGGGCCCTCGCGCTGGGTCGTCCGCGCCACCATCGATACCTACATGTTCAACGAACTGGTGAAAAAGGTCCGCATCGGAACCACCGGAGAGGCCTACCTGCTGAACAAGGACGGAATTTTCCAGACCGAACGGCGCTCCGGGGGGGGCATACTGGACACGGACCACGATTTCGGACAATACGTCACCAGTAAGGAGAACGTCGAGACCTTCGTCCAGAGGGACTACCTGGGGCTCGAATACGTCTACGCCACCACCTGGCTGAAAGACAAGGAATGGCTCATGGTGGTGCGCCAGGAAGTCGGAGACGCATTCAAGAACTTGCGATATGCCGGAATTCTCATTCTTCTGATCAGCATCGTCGGCGGCGGCGTCATCATTTCGGTGGCTTTTTTTCTGACCGGGCGGATTATCGACAGCATGGTGGATACGGACACGGAAAAAGACCGTTTGCAAGAGCAGCTGATACGGGCCAGCCGCCTGGCGGAACTGGGAGAAATGGCCGCAGGCTTCGCCCACGAGATCAACAACCCTTTGCAAATTATTAAGAGCGAGCAGGCCCTGATCAAGATGATCATGGAGGAACTGGTGGAGAAGGGCCTTCTCAACGCGCCGGAGGAACTGGCGGAGCTGAACGACTCCATCGACCAGATCGAGCTTCAGATCGGCCGCTGTTCGGACATCACCCATTCGATTCTCAAATTCGGAAGAAAGTCCGAGGTCGCGCCCCAGGACGTGGATTTGAGACAGTTCATACCCGACGCCACCGGCATGGTCGCCAACAAGGCCAGCGTGGACGGCGTGGAAATCAGGGTGAACGTATCGGAGAACACGCCGCCGGTCCACGGCGACGCCAGCCAGCTGCAACAGGTGTTTCTGAACCTCTTCAACAACGCCCTGGACGCCATCCGCGAAAGGCACGGGGTTCAGGGGGGAGAGCTGGAGGTATCCGCAGGGCCCGACGGCGACGGCATGGTCCGCGTGACCGTAAAGGACAACGGCTGCGGCATCGGCCTGGAGAACCAGAAAAAGATCTTCTCCCCGTTCTACACGACCAAGCCCGTAGGCAAGGGCACGGGCCTGGGTCTTTCGGTCTGCTACGGAATCGTCAACGCCATGGGGGGCGCCATGGAGGTGAGCAGCGAAAAGGGGATCGGCACGACATTCACGGTCCGGCTTCCCGTGTCATCGAAGCCTGCATGAAAGGCAAAAAAAACGACAAGCCGTTCGGCCGACGCGTCTGCCGAACGGTACGCTTTTGAACAGGACAACCCAAACGTTTAACCACTCAACCAAAAAGGAGTCTAAAATGGAAGAAATGAAAATGATGCTGGTGGACGACGAGGAGCGCTTCCTGAGCACTACCTCCAAGCTTCTGGCGAAGAAAGGCTACAACGTCTATACCGCCACCAGTGGAATGACCGCTCTGGAAAACCTGAAGCGCCACACCATCCACGTGGTCATTCTGGACGTGAAAATGCCGGGCATGGACGGCATCGCGGTGCTGAAGGAAATCAAGCGCAGCTTTCCTCTCGTCGAGGTGATCATGCTCACCGGCCACGGGACGGTGGAATCGGCGGTTGACGGCCTCAAATCGGGCGCAACCGACTACCTGAGCAAGCCGACCGACATCGACGACCTGATCGCCAAGGCCGAGGAGGCCTTCGAAAAGCGCAAGCGCCTGGAGGAGAAAATCCGGATGGCCCAAAGCAAGCTCTACATGAAGTCGCCGAGGGAAATCCTCAAGGGCGCCGATGCCGAGGACTAACGACTTCTCGGAAGGGCCGCGCGCGAAAAAGGGCGGGAACGCAGAAAATTCCCGGCCCGTGTCCCGCGCGACTCTTTTTTCTTCGGCGAATTTTGCCAAAACGTACAACCCTACGCTTGGAGGTCTTTTATGAAAGACGAAAAGAAAAAAGCCTCGGGTTACGACAAGTATGTCGATTGGAAGGTTTTCGTCATACCCGTGGTCCTGTTTTTTATCCTTCTGGTCATCCCCACGCCCAACAGCATGCGGGACGTGGGCACGGAGTACTCCATAGGGCCCAAAGCGGTCGTTAACTTTTTCACCCAGGAGCTTTTCAACCGGAAAGCTTCCGACGTGGAGCAGTGGCAGATGGCCGCCGCCCAGATCATGGAAACGAACATGAAGATGGGCGCCCTGACCAAGTCGCGCTACCTGAAGCGCGACTACAAATGGGCCAAAAAATACAAGATTCCCACCGACAAGACCAACTTCGAAAGGGCGCACGACTTCGTCAACGACAAGGTCGAGGAGGCGCGTTTTCTGGACGTCATGAAGCGCGGCATGGAACTTCGCTACGATAAGCTCGACTACGCCGATCTGTCCGAAGGCGACCAGAAGACGGCCGACAAGGGCGCCTGGCATATCAAGGTTTCCATCGCCATGATGGCCTTCGTGGTCCTTTGCTTTTTAACGGAGTGCATCCCGCTTCCGGCCGTCGCGTTCTGCATCGGCCTGATCCTGGTCTTCACCGGGGTCCTGAGCAGGCAGGAGGTGGCCATGCTCTACTGGGACGACGCCGTATGGTTCATCATGGGCAGCCTCATGTTCGCCGCCGCGTTCGTCAAGACCGGCGTGGACAAGCGGGTCTGCCTGATGATGTTCAAGAAGCTGGCGGTACCCGACCCCCGCATGATCACCCTGATCTTTTTCGTCATCATCGCCCCCCTGGCCTCCTTCATCTCCGACCACGCCCTGGCCGCCATGTTCCTGCCCATCGGCATTCTTCTGTACCAGAACAGTCTCACCGACGATGTCCCGGAGGACCCCGAACTGGGCAAGATGCTCATGATCGCCATCGCCATGGCCTGCAACGTCGGCGGTCCGGGCGCGCCCTCGGGCGGCGCGCGAAACGTCATCATGATGACCTACTTGAACGACATGTTCGGCTTCGACATCGGATACTTCCAGTGGATCACATACTGTTTTCCCTATGTGATCGTCATGATCCCCCTCACCTGGTTTGTGGTCAACTGGAGATTCAAGCCGACAATCAAGTCCCTCGCCCCCGCCATGGATCATTTGAAGAACGAGATCGGAAAGATGGGCCCGTGGAACCGCCAGCAGATATCCGCCCTGATCATATTCCTGGTGATGGTGTTCGGGTGGTTCACGGAAAAGGAGTTCTACAACCTGGGCATCTATCCGGTCCGGCTGGGAATCGGCGTGATCGCCGTGGCGGGAGCGGTGGCCTACGTGCTGGCGGGCATCGTCAACTGGCGCGACTACCAGGACAGAGTGGACTGGGGCGTCGTGTGGCTGTACGCCGGCGCCATCATCTTCGGCCGCACGCTTGACGAGACCGGCGCGGCCTTCTGGATGGCGCGAAGCGCCATCGACGCGCTGGCCCCTCTGGGCATGGATTCCGGCCTGCCTCTGATGGCCGTATCCAACGGCCTGACCGCAATCCTGACCAACCTCATGGCCGACGGCCCCGCAGCCGCAGCCGTGGGTCCCATCGCGCTGAACATGGCCGGCCTGGTGCATCCCGGAACGACCTATCTGCCCTTCATGGCCATGAGCACCGCCATCGCCTCTTCCTTCGCCTATTGCCTGATCATCGGAACTCCCCCGAACGCCATCGTCTACGCGAGCGGCTTTCTGGAGCCAAAGGACTACCTGAGGGTGGGCATCCCCATGTGGATTATCGCCAACATTCTGCTGCTGTTGATGACCGGAATCTACTGGATGATGAGAGGCTTCGGGGAACTGCCGGGATTTTAAACGACGCGGGGATTGAAACGGACGCCGCGAGAAGGGAGGAAAGCCATGGAATGCAAAGATAACAGTGGACCGGAGAAAGCCTTTCATCACCAGAAAGGCGTAACCTGGTTCAGCCGGGCGACCGAGAGAAAAGTGTTCTTCGCGTTGACCCTCGCCATGCTCTTGTGGGGGATCTTCACGAAGCTGGGCATACTTTGACAAACAACACGACAAGTAGAAGGTAAAGACCATGGAAGCGACATCCACGGAAAACAATGGAAACGGACCCCGAACGGAGATCCGGGAAAAGGCCCCGACGGTCTTTCAGGCCTATTTCCGGTCCATCGTCCCGATGCTCAAGAGGCCGGGGGAATTTTTCGACGGCCTTTCCGAAAAGGACGGCTGCGGGCGGGCGGCGGCGTTCCTGCTGATCTCGAGCGTGTTTTTCGCCTGCGCAAGCCTTGTGGCGATACGGGACCGGCACTTTACGATCGTCTCCATCTTCTGGGTCAACGCGGTGGGAATGCCCGTGATATCGGCCTTTTTCTGTTTTATCACAACGACCTTGGCGACGAGAAGGCGCGTGGCTTTTTCCCTGATGTTCTCCATTTTCGCATATGCCGCAGGCACGGTCATGCTGGTGTCGTGGGTGCCCTTTTTCGCGTGGGTCACGGAGCCCTGGAAATGGTACCTGGTCTGCCTGGGGATGGTGAACGCCCTGCGCATGACGTGGAGGCAGGCCCTGCTTTCCTCTGGCCTTGCCATCGGGTGCCTGTATTTGTTTTTCTACTCCCTGTTTCCCGTCATTGCGGCTGTGAAAGGCTGGCTTTGCGGCCTGTAGCGCCCCGACGGAAAAAATGAAAAGGCGTCTTTTTCGCATAAAAATCAAAAAGGAGACGGAAGAAATGACTTCGAAAATAAAACTCTTAATTGTGGACGACGAAGCCCAGTTTCGCGCGACCACGAAGAAAATCCTGGACCGCAGGGGCTTCGACACCTTCCTGGCCGGCTCGGGCGAGGAGGCCATCGAACAGCTTTCGGTCGATCCCGACGTTGTGGTGCTCGACATCAAGATGCCCGGCATGGACGGCCACGAGACCCTCGGCAAAATCAAGGAGAAAAAACCCGAGACCCCCGTGATCATGCTCACCGGCCACGGCGACATGCCCTCGGCCAAGGAGGCGCTCAAGCAGGGGGCTTTCGACTATCTTTCCAAGCCCTGCGACATCGACATCCTGGCTGCCAAGATCCTGGAAGCCCGTCGCCGCGCCACGGCGCCCAGGTCCTCGGTCGAAAACACCGCAGGCGACATCATGATCCCCCTGGAGGACTACACGACCTTGACCGAGGATCACACGATCCACGAGGCGATAGAGTCCATCAAGGCGTCCTTCTATCCGAGGATCGCCACCAGCCGGATCATGGAGACCGGCCATCGCTCACTTCTGGTCATGGATTCGGCAAACCGGGTCAAAGGGGTGGTCGCCATCGTCGATCTGCTGGAAAACATCATGCCCGCCTATCTCAGCGCGCCCAAGCCCAGCACCGCCGACTCCATGCAGTACTCCACCATGTTCTGGACCGGCGAATTCACACGGGCGGTCAAAAAGCTGGGAACCAAGAAGCTGTCGGAAATCATGGCCCCGCCGCCGGAGACCATCGACGCCGGCGCAAACCTCATGGAAGCCGCCTTTGCCATGGTATCCAAAAAGGAACGCCGCCTGGTGGCGACCAAAAACGGGGAGCCGGTCGGCGTGGTGCGCGATCATTGAAATTACAGAGCAAATCGCCCGGCACCTCGTTTCTTTGCTCCAATGAAAAGCAAATCCCACTCAAACGGCACATCATTTTCACATCGAACGGGATCATAGCGGGCGCTTTTCAAATCCCGAATGGGGTGTGAACCGGGATGATGAAAATCATCCCTTTTACCGGGTTTGTTATTTCGCCGCAATTTGTTCCAATTGTTCCGGGCGTCAGGTATAAGGCGAAGGCATAAGCTGCAAGGCCTTAAACCTTACGCCCAACACCTTATAACTGACAATTTCCACAGGACGACTGAACAAAAATTGGCGGAAATCTCAATTTGTTTTCGGCGCCATTTTCATCGCCACAGGTGTGAACCATGCTGAAAATTCGCGAGGAACAAATGACAGTCTTCGAAGCGGCCGCGCTGCGGAGCTTCGAGGACGAAATGGCCGCCCATGCCAGGAAATTCTCGCCGCGGCTTTGTGAAATCCTCGGCGACGCACACCTGCACGCGGCGCTTCACCAGGCAATGGAAAGGGCTGGCGATTATGGATTTACCAATCGGGGGCCCATGCGGCTCTATATCGAGCTGATGTTTCTTTTCGGCAGTCGATTCGATACGGATCCCCAATATCCCAAACTCGGCAAAATCCTGAACGACCCCGACGACCAGATGCGGCGGGCGGACCGGATATATCACGAAATTCTCGATTATATGGAAAACGTGGCCGGGCCGGACTCCGCGAACGTTCACAAGGCGTTGGAATTTCTCGCCGCGCTCAAGCACAAGCCGATCGCTCTGACGCCGGACGGCTTCGATGCGGTCATGGTCCGGGAAATGGCGCGAGCCTTTCCTCAGAAGGCGGCCTATGTGGGCGACGACGGTCTGGCGAAACTGATCCGGGAGGGTCGAACTGAAGCGAAAGAGCATGGTTTTCCCACGCTCAGGGGGGTCGCAATGCTGGTGATTCTCAAGTTCGCCTTCGGCCACGGCTGCACCGACGATCCCCTCTATCCATGGATTTCGGCGACGCTGCGAGACGAAAAGATCGTCGATCCCGAAGCGAGAGCCATGAGATTGGAAAACAAGGCGATGACATGGCTCGACCATGTTATAGCCAGATTGCGCAAAGGAGAACGGCTATGAGCGACGGTTCCAGTCCGGCGCCGCCGAGTTGCGGAAGCGGCGCGACACCTGCGGCAAGTCCGACGGCAAGCTGCCCCTCCTCGTGCTGCTGCTGTTGCGTCACAAACGCGACCATCGGCAATGTCCGGCAGTTCTATGGAACTACCGGATTCGTCTCGCCAAACACGGGCAGCACCCTTTACAACGGCCACGCGTTCGATTTCACCATGACTTTTTCATTCGCCGCAGGGTCCGGCGGAACGACCGATTGCACGTGCGAATGGTGGGAGCAGGTCAACCTTCCCGCGCACTCCACGCATCCGGCCAATACCTGGACGGAGATGATGACGGTCGGCTCCCCCGGCAGCCCCACATTCGGCCCCTGGGACCGTCGAACCGTCCCGTGTCCGGCCGGGGGAAACCTGACCGTGACCATCACCGACCCGCCGAGCCTGGGAAACGCTCCCGGCCGCACCATAACCCGGACCCTCAGATTCCGCCTGATCGCCAAATCCGGCCCGGGATGCACCTGCGGAACCAGCTGCAAAATGGCCACCGCCACCCAAGTGCTCACGATGGTCAACGGAAATATAGACGCCTCGGCCTCCTCGTTCACCATAGGGCCGACAACCACGGTCTGACAGCCGATATCAGGCCGTCGCGGAGACAAGAAAACACGAAGGGGACCTGGTTGATCCCGACGAAAAACGAACGACGAATAACGAATGGCCGGGCTTGTTTTTAACGTCTGCCAACCGACCCCGTCATTCCGGGCGGAGCTTGCGGAGACCCGGAATCCAGGCGATGATCGAGGCTCATGGATACCAAAACCAGCCGAAGCCAAAACCAACCCCCGAATGGCCTTTCATTGAAACGTTCAAAAAAAAGGAGTCCGTGCATGAAGGACAGACAACGCGAAACAGTACGAGAATGGCTGATGAAAGCCCCTTTCGACGATCCGGGCACCGTGGCGCCGCCCGGTTTTTCCTACGAGAACTGGTTTGAAGAGGGACGGTCTCTTCCGGGTGCCGTGGAGTTCCTCGTCGAACTTCTCCAACAGGAGGACCTGGATCGTCCCTCGGGCGACGGGATGCGCGTCGCATATGCCCTGGGCTGGATCGGGGACGACAGAAAAGAGGCCGTGGACGCGCTCCTGCGCGCGCTGGACAGCAAGGACGTCGCTTTGCGCGTCGAGGCGACGGCGGCGCTCGGCAGGCTTGGAGACCCAAGGGTGCTTCCGACCCTGGAAAAGCTGCTCGCGGACAAATCGGAAGATATCAACGTGCGCGCCAACGCCTGCATTTCCATCGGACGCCTGGGCGTTCCCTCGTCGGAAAAGCTCTTGCGCGCCACGCTGAAGGACAAGAATCCGTTTCTGGCAAAGTGCGCCCAAGAAGCTCTGCGCCTGCTCACCGAGCGGTAGCCTATCGGTGCGATCTCGGGGCTTGGTTTTAACATCGGCCAATTTAGAGACAATTGCTCCTATAGTCGTCATTCCGGGCGGAGCGGCATTCAACCCGGATGTCGATAAAACCCAAAGGGGCCTGGTTTCCCTCGGCGTCGCCAAGCGAGATGATGTAGCGTAGACCCGGAATCCAGGTGGCCGAAGTTAGAACCATGCCCCGATCTCGATTCGGTTCAAGCTATTTTTTTATATTTCTCTATTTCGGCTTTATAGAACTTGATTTGCTGCATGCATATGAAGTTTCTGAATATTTCGAGATCCTCCTTTTCCTCTGTTTCATTCAGCGCGTCGATATATATCGCCCTGTCCTCGGTGAATATCTTGACCAAAGGCTCGTCGTGGTACAACTGGATATAATTGGTCAACAACCTTGAAGTTCTGCCGTTTCCGTCGCCAAAGGGATGGATATTCACGAATCTGTAGTGCAAATCGGCCGCCAAGCGCAAGGTGTCCATGCCCTTCACTTCGTCGATTTTCTCATTTACCGATTCGCACAACAACTCCAACAGGTTCGGAACTTTTCTGAAATCGGGAAAATATTTTCTGCCCGCATAGACTTGCGCCAATCTCAATTCGCCTTTCGATGTATCGAATTCGCCCAATTTAGAGACAATTGCTCCTATAGTCGTCATTCCGGGCGGAGCGGCATTCAACCCGGATGTCGATAAAACCCAAAGGGGCCTGGTTTCCCTCGGCGTCGCCAAGCGAGATGATGTAGCGTAGACCCGGAATCCAGGTGGCCGAAGTTAGAACCATGCCCCGATCTCGATTCGGTTCAAGCTATTTTTTTATATTTCTCTATTTCGGCTTTATAGAATTTGATTTGCTGCATGCATATGAAGTTTCTGAATATTTCGAGATCCTCCTTTTCCTCTGTTTCATTTAGCGCGTCGATATATATCGCCCTGTCCTCGGTGAATATCTTGACCAAAGGCTCGTCGTGGTACAACTGGATATAATTGGTCAACAACCTTGAAGTTCTGCCGTTTCCGTCGCCAAAGGGATGGATATTCACGAATCTGTAGTGCAAATCGGCCGCCAAGCGCAAGGTGTCCATGCCCTTCACTTCGTCGATTTTCTCATTTACCGATTCGCACAACAACTCCAACAGGTTCGGTACTTTTCTGAAATCGGGAAAATATTTTCTGCCCGCATAGACTTGCGCCAATCTCAATTCGCCTTTCGATGTATCGAATTCGCCCAAAACGGTTTTATTGATTCCACCTGCATTCCTCATGACCCGTGCATTTATCTCTTTGAAGAAATCGACGCTCATTTTTCTCTTTTTCCGCGCTTCTTCTTTGACGAAAAGAAATGCTTCGTAATGGTCTTTCACCATCAGATGGTCTCTGAGCGGCTTTCCCGCCGCTGTGATGTCTTTATCGATCAATACCAATGTATCCGTTTCGCTCAAGGAGCATCCCTCAATTTTCGTCGAGTGATATATGATGGATATCATGCAGAATTTTTCGTAATCCATCGCATCCCGCAATCCGGACTCCAGATATTCCTTTCTCAGGTCTGACAATTTTTTCCACATAAAGCGTTTACACAGTCCTTTTCGTCATGTTTTGCATTTCTCGATTGTGACTTTCACACAAATGTTTCCAATAACAAATCGAATCGAATAAAGCAACGGTTGGCGCGCCAATTGTCAGGATGTAGCAGGACCGATCATAAGCGCCCCGCCATTTATTTCCAGAGTCTCGCGGAGTTCCAGCTTGCGAACGGCATGCGCGCCGGTAGAAAGGACGACCGTTATTTCGGCTTCGGCGCGGTAGACAATCACCGTGTCGCCAGGACCCGGCAACCGCTCTTCGGGCAACGTCAAGGGGCCGAACCGGTCCTCCTGGCCCGGTCCTTGCTCAGGCGGAACCGGCGCGAGCCCGCAGTTCCAGTTTTCCATTTCCGTCCACTCGCCGTCCCAATCGGACATCCAAAGCGCGGGGACAAGATGGTCCTTGACAAATTCGATATCGCCTTGGGCGACATCGAAGTCCAGATCTCCGCCGTATCCGATCAAACTGCCGGTTTTCGCATACTGCCAAAAACTCCAGGGGTGCGTCGGATTGGGCGGATCATCCCATGGGCCGTAGAACCTAGGCTCCGTGTTTTGTCGATGAGCGGTCTGGACTTCAGGCGAATGGGGATTTGCGTCATACGCATACCGGGCATTCCAGAGTACCGGGAATGCGGAAACCAGCTCGCCGGCCAATGGACCGGGTACCAATTCCAGGCAACTCGAATAGTCTCCGTTTACATACATCATCGGCCGGATTCCCGTCAGCTCGAATATCCGGTCCGAAAAGTCGATGGAGAATTGGGCAAATTCTTCCCACGTCCGTTCGTTATCTACTTCATCCAGATCGAAAACAGGCAACAGGTAGCCGGGTCGCATCCATGCGCCAGCCATCTCCACGAAATGGTCGGCTTCGTCCGCCCCCGTGTTGGCAATCCCGCCGGATTGAGGCGTGGTCTCGACGATATCCGGCCTGGCAAAATGATACGGTCCGGCCAAAAGCCCCGCCTCGGTCGCCTTGGTAATATTCCACACGAACAAATGGTCGTCGAACCGCTGGGAAAAATTCAACCTCCCCGCATACCACAGATACATCCGGATAAGCATAGTGCTTGTCGAAGTCGAGTTCCACCTTGATATCGCTCGGCAATACGTAGCACCCTGTTTCCTTAAGCGCGCTTTTCATAGCGGCGATGATATTGGCGACTATCACATTGTGAAAAAAAGTCGCTCCTGTCATGGCGAACACTTCGCCATGGTAAAACTCGCTTTTGGTCTCCGAAAGACTTTCCAAATCGAAATATTCATCCGAAGAGATTGTTTTCTTTTTGGGCAATACCATCTGACGACTCCTGATCATTTTTTTTCTTTTTCACATGATTATGCTATTTTTTAACTCAAAGATCAACAGCCAGGATCAAATTTTTGCTGTAAATTATCTGCCGATTTTTGTTCCGCGAAAACTATCACTAAGCCTGGTTCGGGAACATAGGGCGGGTGGGTCGAAACCTTGGCGTTCGGGGCTGGTTCAAAGCTTGTTTACACCCGTGCCCTTCGAGCTTGTACCAAGCCCAACCCACCATTTCACGGCATATCGAGACAACCGTAAGGGCTTTTTCCTTGGTGTGCTGTCGAGGCAGGTTTCCAAGCCCCTTTCGATCCAGTAACCATGCCTCCGCGCCTCCGCCCAATACCTCTCCTTTTCGTACCCGCCGTCTTTTGCGAAAAACGAAAACTGCCTCTGGGTCACCGGATACTTGCCGATCCAATATCCGGTTTTCAGGCAATCGTTTTCGTGAAGCTCCGCGTCCTCGTCGCCCTTCTCCCCCATCATGAAATTCCCGCCGGGCACGTGGCAGAACGCCATGCCCTCCAAGGTCGCGATTTCCTCCCTTGGGTCGCCAAGCTTGGCCAAGGCCTCTCCGGCGGCGGCGCTTTCGTCGGTTGGCAGTTCCCGGCATCCGAGGAGTTTCACCAGCCAGGCTACGACGCGTTTTCGCTCGTTCCCACGCTCCAGCGTGGGAACGCATTTCCGGACGCTCCAGCGTCCGTTGCAACCGCCTGTCCTGCGCCCGTTAAAGGACGCTGGAGCGCCCGTCACCGGTTCCAACGCTGGAGCGTTGGAACCAGTTAACGAGTCGCACTGCCAGAGTTCCGGCTTGACAGCCATCGTTGCCTCGGTGCAACGTGGCATCGAACGCATGCGAGGGGGCGCTCCCGCGCCACGCGACGCTGGAGCGTCGCGGTATGCGTTCCCACGCCGGAGCGTGGGAACGAGGCGCCCTGTAAGAGTCCCTGCTTGGCTCGCGTCGTTGCCTCGATGGGACGAGGCATCGAGCGGAGGCGCGGGGTCGCTTCCGCACTTCGCGACGCCGGAGCGTCGCGGAATGCGTTCCCACGCCGGAGCGTGGGAACGAGGCGCCCTGTAAGAGTCCCGGCTTGGCTCGCGTCGTTGCCTCGATGGAACGAGGCACCGAGCGGAGGCGCGGGGGCGCTTCCGCATATCGCGACGCTGGAGCGTCGCGATATGCGTTCCCACGCCGGAGCGTGGGAACGAGGCGCCCTGTGAGCGTCCCGGCTTGGCTCGCGTCGTTTCCTCGATGGAACGAGGCATCGGGCGGAGGCGCGGGGGCGCTTCCGCATATCGCGACGCTGGAGCGTCGCGATATGCGTTCCCCACGCCGGAGCGTGGGAACGAGGCGCCCTGTGAACGTCCCGGCTTGGCTCGCGTCGTTGCCTCGGCGGGACGGGGCATCGAGCGGGGGCGCGGGGGCGCTTCCGCACTTCGCGACGCTGGAGCGTCGCGGCATGCGTTCCCAACGCCGGAGCGTGGGAACGAGGCGCACCATCATAGTCCCAGCCTGACTCTGCACGGTTCCTCGCCGCAGCGCGGAAACGTGGCGCACCGTCCGAGTCTCGGCCTGATCGGCTCGTAGCCACGCGGGAGCGCGGCAACGGGCGGACGAACGGCGCTTTGCACCGTCCGGCTGCCAGCTCCGACCCTTGAACCACCTGGCCCCGGAAATTGCCTGTTCAGAGGGTTCAGAGTTCAGAGGGATCAGAGTTCAGAGGTAAATGGGGCTGCTGACATCCGAAAACCGTAGTTGACGTCATGGATGTCCGGATCGCTGTAGCCCGCGCGCGCCGCAACGCAGCCACTCTTCCGAAGTATCTTCATAATAGCTGCCGCCTCTGAGAATTATCAGGGAATCGCTCTCCACATTTTTCGGCAGTTCCCGTTCGTCCGAGGCATCGTAAGGATATCCCGTGCGTATGCTCCGAGTCCATTCCCAAACATTCCCGGATATGTCCTGGCAACCATACGGGCCTTGCCCGTTGGGAAAGCAACCGGGAGTGCAGGAGGAACCGATTTGGCTTTCTTCGATATTGGCCAGTTCGGGGGTCAAATGGTCGCCCCAAGGATAGGCCCGTTCCGGCATTTGGTTCTGCTTCGACAATACCGGTCCATTTTCCAGGGAATCGTGAACGGCCACGGCTTTCCCGATAGTCAGAACGGTTTCGCGTTCCGGCAGCGCAATCCCGCCCCTTGCGGCCTTCTCCCATTCCGCCTCCGAAGGAAGCATAACCTTCCAAGGCCTGGGCATGAGCCCCGAACCGTTCCATTTCTCCGTGAGCCAACGCGTGAAGGCCAGCGCCTCGTACCAGGTGACGCCCACCGCCGGGTGATTGGGCAGGTGGAAGGGCGATTTCAATGAAAGGGGCTTCTTTCGATGTTCGCTATCATACCTGCCTTTAAAGCCCTTATCGTCCCAATAGCCATGCTCCCTCGCCTCCACCCAATACCCGCCTCGTCATACCCCCCGTCCTCGACGAAAAAAGCGAACTGCCTCTGCGTCACCGGATACTTGCCGATCCAGTACCCGTTTTTCAGGCAGCCGTTCCTGTGAAAGCTCCCATCCGTCCTCGCCCTTCTCCCCCATCATGAAATCCCCGCCGGGCACATAGCAGAACAGCATGTCTTCCAGAGTCATAATTTCCTTCCTGGGGTCGCCGATCCTTCCCAGCGCCGCCCCGGCATCGGCCCTTTGCTTCGCGGGGGCGCCGTTTTTTCCTTCCAGGGATCGCACCAGCGCTTTTCTAACCTCGTCCCGGCAATCGCCGCGAATGCCCCCCGGCCAGGCGTCCCGGACGATCTTTCCGGCCAGGACCGCGCCCTTGTCGGGCTGTCTTCGGATCAGCTCCTTCAGGATATCGGAGGCGGCCACGTCCCTGCCCTGCACGATTCCCGTGTAGGCCACGCTCAGGCAGGACACCTCGTTCCAGACGGGGTCGTCCAGGTGTTCTTCCAGAATGTCCGCCACCGGCTCGACCTTCACCTGCCCCAGGTCGGCCACGGCCACGGCCGCCAAGTATTCCTGGAACGTCAGGTGGATGAACCCGTAGGCGCCCTGCCCCCGCTCCAGGAGCAGGGCCGTGTGGGTGCGGACCGAATCGAGAAAGGCCCTGGCCTCCTTTTCGGGGTCTTCTGCGCACTGCAGCCGTAACAGCCGCATAAGTTCCGCGCACAAGGCCGCGCGCGGAACAATGCCCACGGTGGCGCTCCGGGTGTGCATCCAAAGGGCCAGGGGGGCGAGCATGCGGATGGTGTCCACGTCGTCCAGGGCGCAGCCGCTGCGCTTGTCCAGGCCCCGGGCCAGGTTCCAGTGGCGAATCAGGGTCTTGACGTACTGGTCGTAGAGCTGGACCCTGCGTTCGGGAAGGGATACGCCCTGGCGTTTCATGAGCGCCAGGATGGTGAGCAGCAGCGGGTTGGACGCCAGCTGTGAGACGCCGGGATTTCGCTCCACCGCCCGCAGCAGCTCCTGCTCCTCCTTTCGGGCCTCCTGCCGGGCCAGGCCCTCGTGGTCCCGGGCGGCCTTCTCGATGGCCAGGGTCCATTTCTTCACGAACAGCTCGATGTCCTCGCGCTCGAAATCCACCAGCGTGCATTCCTTCAGCCCATCGATGGTGTAGGGCCGGACTTCCCGGTAGCCGATGATCCTGCTGGTCAAGACGAACTTGGCGCCCTTGTTTCTATGAAAGGAGCAGAAGTCCTCGATGCGCTCCACCACCACCTGCCGGTCCTTTGCGGCCTGGACCTCGTCGAGGCCGTCCAGGAGCACCATGGCCGCGCCCTGCTCCAGGGCCTCGTCCAGCATGGTCCCCACCGGAAGATCGACGTTTCTGCCGCGATAGTAGTTCCCGATGAATTCCTTCAACGGGACGTCCCCGGCTTCCATGGCGGTCGCGTAGGCGGACAGGGGCACCAGCACGGGGACCCTCCGTCCAAGGCCGAGTTCGTCGCCCTTGCCCCCGGCCAGAAGCAGGGTCAGGTATTTCAGAAATGTGGTCTTGCCCGCGCCGGGGTCCCCCAGGATGACCAGCACATCGTTTTTTTCCAGCAGTTCGAGCAGGGATTGCGGTTCGCTGACGCGCCTTCCCATGGCTTCTTCCTCCTGATCGCCCACGGGCTTTCCGGCCACCCTCAGCTGGCGCGCCCAGGTTTCGCCCTCGGGAAGCTCGATGCGGGCTTTCAGGGGAACATACATGTCCAGCAGCTCGATTCGAAGCGGCGCCTTGTCGAACACGCCCATGCCCTTGAAGTCCAAGTACCTGTAGCGCGCCCCCAAGTGGGAGAGGTAGTCCTTGGCGGTTTCCCGGAACCGGCTTTCGGAAAGGCGTCTCGGCTGCACGCCTTTTAAGAACTCATCCGTCGCGACATTGATATTCAGGGTGGCGTAGTCGCCGATCACATTGATTCGCAGGGAATTGTCGATTTTCGCCTCGAAACGCGCCAGGTTGCCCATCCCCCGCATCTCCTCCCGGAGAGTGTCCAGGAACCGTTTCCTGAGGTCCTCCTCCATCCGATCCATGGCGACGGGAAACGCGTCCATCTTCTCGATCAGGGTATCCACGGCGTCCCGGAAGCCGATATTGCTTCGCGCGGTCTCGTCCACCCAACGGACCACCTCCGCTTCGTCCACGTCGTCGGCCCGGTCCTTCCACCTCTGGACCTGCTCTGCCACCAGGTTGGCCCCCACGTTGCCCAGCACGCTGCCCATGGCGATGAAAAGCGACACCGGCAAGGCCCCGCCCGCCTTGGCGGCCGCATCCACCAGGGGCCAAAGGGACAGCGCCCCGAGAAAGCCGTACGTAAACTGCGGGGCGCCTCCCTTCCCGAACCAGTCCTTCAGCCCCGCAAGCTTCTTTTTCGCCCTCTGCCGCCATGTGTTTTCGTCAAAATTTTCCATGGACATTCTCCTGTGGTTGAAAAAAACATTCTTATCAGAGCATAGTTTCGGAGGCAAGCGTTAGGGGGGATAAAACAAGGTTTCGTCTCGTCGTCTCGTTCCCACGCTCCTGCGTGGGAACGCCTGAAGGACGCTCCCGCGTCCCGTGCGAGGCGTCCGCACCTTGCCAAGCCGTTTGAGGAAAAACTTTCCTGATGAAAAACCGGAAACTCGGGACAAGAGCGAGAGGTACACATGACGGGACGCAGGAGCGTCGCGGCATGCGTTCCCACGCCGGAGCGTGGGAACGAGCAGACAACGAGCAGACAAGCAGCATCACGCAGTTCGTCTCGTTCCCGCGCTCATGCGCCGTCTTGTTCGCACGCTCCGGCGTGGGAACGCCTTAAGGACGCTCCAGCGTCCCGTGCGAGGCGTCCGCACCTTGCTAAGACGTTTGAGGAAAAACTTTCCTGATGAAAAACCGGAAACTCGGGACAAGAGCGAGAGGTACACCTGACGGGACGCAGGAGCGTCGCGGCATGCGTTCCCACGCCGGAGCGTGGGAACGAGCAGACAACGAGCAGACAACGAGCAGACAACGAGCAGACAACGAGCAGACAACGAGCAGACAACGAGCAGACAACGAACATGCAACGAACATGCAAGTAGCATCACTCGGTTCGTCTCGTTCCCGCGCTCATGCGCCGTCTCGTTCCCACGCTCCGGCGTGGGAACGCCTTAAGGACGCTCCAGCGTCCCGTGCGAGGCGTCCGCACCTTGCCAAGACATTTGAGGAAAAACTTTCCTGATGAAAAACCGGAAACTCGGGACAAGAGCGAGAGGTACACCTGACGGGACGCAAGAGCGTCGCGGCATGCGTTCCCACGCCGGAGCGTGGGAACGAGCTGACAACGAGAAGACAAGCAGCATCACGCGGTTCGTCTCGTTCCCGCGCTCATGCGCCGTCTCGTTCCCACGCTCCGGCGTGGGAACGCCTTAAGGACGCTCCGGCGTCCCGTGCGAGGCGTCCGCACCTTGCCAAGACGTTTGAGGAAAAACTTTCCTGATGAAAAACCGGAAACTCGGGACAAGAGCGAGAGGTACACCTGACGGGACGCAGGAGCGTCGCGGCATGCGTTCCCACGCCGGAGCGTGGGAACGAGCAGACAACGAGCAGACAACAAGCAGACAACGAGCAGACAACGAGCAGACAACGAGCAGACAACGAGCAGACAACGAGCAGACAACGAGCAGACAACGAGCAGACAACGAACATGCAACGAACATGCAAGTAGCATCACTCGGTTCGTCTCGTTCCCGCGCTCATGCGCCGTCTTGTTCCCACGCTCCGGCGTGGGAACGCCTTAAGGACGCTCCAGCGTCCCGTGCGAGGCGTCCGCACCTTGCTAAGACGTTTGAGGAAAAACTTTCCTGATGAAAAACCGGAAACTCGGGACAAGAGCGAGAGGTACACCTGACGGGACGCAGGAGCGTCGCGGCATGCGTTCCCACGCCGGAGCGTGGGAACGAGCAGACAACGAGCAGACAACGAGCAGACAACGAGCAGACAAGCAGCATCACGCGGTTCGTCTCGTTTTCGCGATCCTGCATCGTCTCGTTCCCACGCTCCGGCGTGGGAACGCCTTAAGGACGCTCCAGCGTCGTTGCACACTACCACCTGGTGGAAACTGAAATCATCCCTTCCAATCCGGCGTAATTCCTCGCGCTGGAATACCGCCAGTGTTCAGGCTTGTCCACATAACCCCGCTTTACCGGATTATAGTGGATATAGTCCAGCTTCTGCCGCATCATTTCATCACCCTGTATCAATTGCGGATGAGATCCCTCCTCCCATACCTGATATTGCCGGTCCGTTTTGAAACGCTTTTTGTATAAGCGCATCTGATCGAGTATCCTCCTTACGTTTTTGCCTTCCAGGTATTGGACGATTCGTTTTGCCGTATAGGATTTGATGCTTGTCAATTCCCTGTTCAAATCGTCCGCCCTCGCGATCAGATGGCAATGGTTTTCGAGAACGACATACCCGTAAAGGATCAACCGGCTTTGGTCTTGCATGAATTGGAGGGAATCCAGCACGATTTTCACTGTGTCGGGACGCGTGAAGACGGGAATCCAGTTGATGATCGTGAATGTGAGGAAATGGGGATGGGAAGACTCGTAGATTTTGTAGCGGGACCTGGCCATCTTGTAACTCTCCTTAAGATAATGGACGCTGGAGCGTCCGGTTATTCGTTCCCACGCCGGAGCGCGGGAACGAGTCGACGAGTCGAACGAGTCGCCCTGCCAGAGTTCCGGCCTGGCTCCCATCGCCGCCTCGGCGGAACGAGGGACCGGACGGAGGCGCGGGGGCGCTCCCTCTCCACGCGACGCTGGAGCGTCGCGATATGCGTTCCCACGCCGGAGCGTGGGAACGAGCGGCCCTGCTCGCCTCGTTCTCCTCGTTCGACTTGTTCCCGCGCTCCTGCGCGGGGGCGCTCCCTCTCCACGCGACGTCGGAGCGTCGCGGCATGCGTTCCCACGCCGGAGCGCGGGAACGAGCGGCCCTGCTCGCTTCGTTCTCCTCGTTCGACTTGTTCCCGCGCTCCTGCGCGGGGGCGCTCCCTCTCCACGCGACGCTGGAGCGTCGCGATATGCGTTCCCACGCCGGAGCGCGGGAACGAGCGGCCCTGCTCGCCTCGTTCGACTTGCTCCCGCGCTCCTGCGCGGGGGCGCTCCCTCTCCACGCGACGCTGGAGCGTCGCGGCATGCGTTCCCACGCCGGAGCGTGGGAACGAGCGGCCCTGCTCGCTTCGTTCTCCTCGTTCGACTTGTTCCCGCGCTCCTGCGCGGGGGCGCTCCTTCTCCACGCGACGCTGGAGCGTCGCGGCATGCGTTCCCACGCCGGAGCGTGGGAACGAGCGGCCCTGCTCGCCTCGTTCGCCTCGTTCGACTTGTTCCCGCGCTCCTGCGCGGGGGCGCTCCCTCTCCACGCGACGCTGGAGCGTCGCGGCATGCGTTCCCACGCCGGAGCGTGGGAACGAGCGGCCCTGCTTGCCTCGTTCGCCTCGTTCGCCTCGTCCGTTCGATGCGGACAACATGTTGCGCCTCGTCGGCTCGTCGGCTCGTTCCCACGCTCCGGCGTGGGAACGCCTGAAGGACGCTCCAGCGTCCCGTGTCGGGGGTGCGCGTCTTGCGCTGCCGTTGTTACCTGGCACCTCCGGCCTCGATAATCGCCTGTTCAGAGGGTTCAGAGTTCAGAGGGATCAGAGTCCAGAGGTAAATGGGGCTGCTGACATCCGAAAACCGCCGTTGCCGACAAGGTAGTACGGAAAGTAGTTGTTGCGCGCGCCGCAACGCAGCATCTGCGAGCTTTCACCATGGTAAAAAGAAGCGCCCTTGATAACCATCCCTGAAAACTCGCCAACCTCTGCAAGCTTTTCACGTCCGTCGGCAGGAACATAGGGGTAATCTTCTTTAATGCTCCGTGTCCACTCGTAACAATTCCCCGACATATCCAGACACCCGTATGGACTTTTCCCGAGCGCAAAACATCCCGGCGTGCAAGTGGAGCCGACCTTGCTTTCCTTGATGTTGGCCAGTTCGGGACCAATGTCGTCACCCCAGGGATAGGCCCGCACCGGAATTTCGTTCTTTTCCGGCAACTTCAGGTCCTTTTCCAAGGGGCCGTGCCGCATAACCATTTCGGAGGCAGGCGAAACCGTTTCGCGTTCCGGCAGAAAAATCCCGCCCCGTGCGGCCTTCTCCCATTGGACCTCCGAGGGGAGCGTGACGATCCAATTGTCGGGGATCATCCCGGACGCGACCCACTTTTCGGTTAGCCAACGGCCGAATGCCATGGCTTCGTACCAGGTGATGTAGACAGCCGGATGGTTGGGCAGGTCGAAGGGCGGTCCCGCCGGATAGGCCTTTTTCCTGGGTGCGCTATCTCGGTAGGTCTTCAAGCCCTTTTCGCTCCAGTAACCATGCCTACGCGCCTCCGCCCAAAACCTCTCCTTTTCGTACCCGCCGTCTTGTGCGAAAAACGAAAACTGCCTCTGGGTCACCGGATACTTGCCGATCCAATATCCGGTTTTCAGGCAATCGTTTTCGTGAAGCTCTGCGTCCATGTCGCCCTTCTCGCCCATCATGAAATTCCCGCCGGGCACGTGGCAGAACGCCATGCGCTCCAGGGTCGTGATTTCCTCCCTGGGATCGCCCAGCGTGGCCAGGGCCACCCCGGCCGCGGCGCGTTCGACGGCAGGCAGTTCCCGACAGGCGAGGAGTTTCACCAGCCAGGCGACAACGCGCTTCAGCTTTTTGTCGTTGACGCCGGACACCCTTTTCAAATCGGCGGTTTCGGCCAGGGCCTGCCCGGCCAGCAGCGCGCCCCAGAAATCCTCCCGGACCAAGCCGGAATCGTCCGGTTTTTTGAAGCACAAATGTTCCGCCAGGGACCAGATCTGGCCCGCGCCGCCCCTGGCGGCCTTGGCACCAGCCAGAAGCGCCACCTCCCGCCACCGGTCCGGATCTTGGCGGGCCAGGTCGGCCACCTTTTCCGGGAACTCGTTGTCGGTCAGGTGCCTGGCGGCCAGGTATTCCTGGAAGGTCCGGTGGGGAAAGGTGTAGACCTTCACGCCGTGGGGCACCAGGATTCCGGCCCGGTCCCTCAAGAAATCCACCAGCTTTCCGACGTTCAGGTCCATGTTGTCGCTGGCCGCCAGCAGTTTTTCCGCAAGCTCCTTCTGGGGGATGTCCGCCGTGCCGGTCAGTTCGGGCTGACGGCCGTGGGCGTCGAAGGCCAGCTCGGTTAAGACCTTCTTGACCTCCTCCCGGTCGGTATCCAGCCATTCCGCCAGGCCGGGCTCCGTCAAAACGCATTGGCCGCCGGCGTCCACGTAGTTCTTGCGGCTTTGCCACCAGTCCAGGAGCAGTTCCACGGTGTCGTCGTAGAGCTGTTCCCTTTTTTCCGGAAGGCTCCCGCCGCGCCAGGCGTGCAGGCTGGCCATGAGGGTGAGCAGCAGGGGGCGCCCGGCCAGTTCCAGGATTCGGTCGTTGCCGAATATGGCCCGTTTCAGCAATTGCGCCCTGCCCTCCACGTTTTCGCCGTCCAAGCCCCGCAGGGCGCCGATGTGGCGGTACCACAGGTCCACGAACCGTCGGATCTGGCCCGGGGAAAACGGCGCCAGGATCGCCTCGGAAAGGCCGGAAAGCCCCCAGTTCTGCTTCTGGTAGGCGTAGGTCCTGCTGGTCACCAAAAGCTTGCAGTCCGGAAAGTCGGCGGAGAAGTCCTCGATGGCCTTCTTGATGCGTTCGCGCATCCTGTCGGCCTGGGGGACTTCGTCGAGGCCGTCCAGAAGAAGGATGCAGCGGCCCTTTTGGTGAAGCTCTTCTTTCAAGACGGGCGCGAACTCCCGGTGGCCGATATTTTCCAGTTCCTTTTCGACGAACCGCCACAGCAGATTTTCCCCGTTACCGTCCTCTGCGAAAAGCCCGCTGGCGGCCAAGTCCCGCAGGACCACCCGCACGGGAAGCAAAGCACCGTGCCCCCAGGGCTGGGGTTCGTCCCGGTCCTTGCCGTCTTCGTCGGGAAGGGGCCGGACCAGGTCCTTCAAGCCCGCGCCCTCGTTTTCCAGGGCTTCCCCGGCCAGGCACCACGCCACGAAATTGACGAACGTGCTCTTGCCGCTTCCGGGATCACCCAGCAGCACCAGCCGATGGTTCCGGTCGAGCATGGAAAGAGCGGACACGCCCCGTTGCCCTCCCCTTTCCATCAGGACTTGTTCCGACGCTTTCTCGTCCTTTTCCACGCCCCGTGTCATCAGGGCCGTGTACACCGCCCCCAGCCTGAGGCACGCCTCCTGCTCGCTTCCCCGGTCCTGGGGATTGCACACCGCCTTGGGGTCGATTCCGGAAAGATGGAGTGTCCCGGTATCGTGAAACACCCTGCTCAGGTAGGATTTCAGGAGCGCAGCCGCGTCGGCGGGCCTCGTCGCGACGGGCGTTTCGTCTTTCGGGAAAGTTTCACCGGTTTTAACACCGCCCCCGCCGCCGTCCGGGTCCGTCCGGTTCGGCCCCTTGGCGGAGAGCTTCTTCGACAGTTCTTCCATCCATGGCAGGCCGGTAAGTTTCGCTACGCCCGGAGGATTGTCGGACTTGTGCTTGATAACCCGGGGTATCCATCCGCCTCCGTGAAAGTCGTAACTCCGGAGAAACACCTGCCCCTCGGCTTTGGCAAAATCGAGCCGGACCATGCTGTAGCCGATCGCCCGCTTTTTGCTTTGGTAGAACGCCCCGGCCGACAGTGTGGTCAGCCTGGAATCCTCGGTGGAGACCCAGCTGCGGTGTTCGTGGCCGTGGAGGTAAAACCGAAAGTTCTGCGCAATCAGCATTTTCAAATACAGCTCCTCGCCTTCCACGAGCCAGTTGGGCGGCACGTGCGCCAGGCCGATGCCGAAATCCGCCCCCGCCATTCTCCCGGCTATCGTTTGGCACTGCCAATCGGCGGCCATCCACAGCTTCCCCTTCTGCTCCTCGCTCTTGTCCACCCAGGCCCACACCGAATTGAACGCCCCGACGCCCACCTTCACGCCGTCGATCTCCCGAACAAGGCCGTAGATCAGCCGTTCCGAATCTTGCTTTACCAGGTGCGCATATCCGGATTCCTCCAGAAATTTCCGGTAATCCTCCAGGGGGCGCATACAGTTTTGCCAGTCGATCCCGCCGTCCCGGATCGTCTCGACGATTTCCGTGTCGTTTTTCTGCGCCTTCAGCCAGGCAACAACTTGCTTGCTCACCTTCTTGAAATCGATGTCGTGGTTTCCGGGGGTCAGAAACACGTTCTCCTTGGGGACCTCGATGGAGAAGGCGCGGCGGATTTCATCCAGCCGCTCGTCGGCCCCGGCGAACTGGGCGCCCAGGCTCATGCCTTCCTTGTCGCCTTTGTTTCCGAAGGCCAGGTCGCCGGTGAAAAAAATCAGGTCCGGCCGAAGTTTTTCCTTGTTCTCCAGATCCCTCAAGTCTTGTAGAAGTTCTTCGAACACCCGCCGGGACTCCCACCCGGTCTCGGGGTCGCAGAAATGCATGTCGGAAAGGTGAAGCCATGTCAGCACAGTCATTGTCGATGCCTCCTTGGTTGGCAGTAAAACGCGTCCTAGCGCCGCGCCGCCCCTGCGCGCGAATCGCCGGGCGCCATCCGAAACAAGAACGTTCCATAGCAGAAACGCCGCTGTTTTTCAACGAACCTTTGCTTGTTCGCTCGTTCGCTCGTTCCCACGCTCCGGCGTGGGAACGCATATCGGGACGCTCCAGCGTCCGTTGCTACTGCCTGCCCTGCGCCCGTTAAAGGACGCTGGAGCGTCCATCATCGGTTCCAACGCCGGAGCGCTGGAACCAGTTAGAGCGTCCGTCTCCGGTTCCAACGCCGGAGCGTTGGAACCAGATAGCCAGTGGAACCAGTGAATCCGTGAAATCCGCGAACCTACGAACTGCCCGCTTTGCGTAAATCCAATTGTGTTTCATAAAAATCGATGCTAAAATCCAACCATGCTTTCATCCAAGGTCGCAATTATCCAACAGTGAATGCGAACCGACAACCTTTTTTTCGAAAAGGACGCCTCTATGAAAAGATTCGCCGAACAATGCCTTCTGGAATGGAAAAACCGAAGCGGCAGAAAGCCGCTGATTGTCCGGGGGGCTCGTCAGACGGGAAAGACATACCTGATCGACCGGTTCGCCGAGCAGCATTTCGAAAACTTCTTGAAAATCGATTTCGAATTCGACGCGGAGGCAAAGTCCGTTTTCGAGACTCCCGATCCCGAAAAGATCGTCGCCGAATTGTCCCTGCTCTACGACCGCGACATCGTCGCCGGTCGCACCCTGTTGTTTCTGGATGAAATCCAGGCATGCCCTCCTGCGATCTTCTCCTTGCGGTATTTTTACGAAAAGATGCCGGAACTGCATGTCGTGGCCGCCGGATCGCTTTTGGAGTTCGCGCTCAGAGACTTCAACTATTCCATGCCGGTCGGAAGGATAGAATTTCTGCAATTGAACCCCATGACATTCGAGGAATTTTTGCTGGCGCACAATCCCAAGTTGTTGTCCTTTCTGCAAAACCTGTCCATTCGGGAAGGGATAAGCCCGGCGATACATCAGAAGGCGAGGGAATTGCTGCGTCTGTTTTTTTTCATCGGAGGCATGCCCGAAGCGGTCGCTTCCTTCGTTCGGAATCGAAATTTTTTGGAAGTGCAGAGAATTCAAAACGGGGTCGCGACGACGATGCAGCACGATTTCGCCAAATACGGTTCCCGGCTGGACCAGGACGTATTGAGAAAAACGCTTCGTTTCGTGCCGGGAAACATCGGAAGGAAAGTCAAATACGTGAATATCGACAGGGACATCCGGTCTGCGGTCCTGAAAGACGCTCTTGGCCAACTGGCGCTTTCCAAGGCGATTCACCTGGTTCGCAAAACCGCCGGAAACGGCCTGCCCCTGGACGCTGAATCGTCTGCGGACATTTTCAAGGCCATTTTCCTGGATATCGGCCTGGCGAACAACATCAGCGGCTTGAAGCTGGCCGAAACGGACGAATTGATCGCGGTGTACGAGGGCAGACTGGCGGAACAGTTCGTGGGGCAGGAGTTGCTGAACTCGGGGCAATGGTTCGAGGAAAAAGAACTGTTCTACTGGGCCAGGGAAAAGAAGAACGCCAACGCCGAAATCGACTATCTGCTTGCGCATCGAAACCGGGTGGTGCCTGTGGAGGTCAAGGCGGGCAAAACCGGGGGCCTCAAATCGCTGCACCTGTTTCTCCACGAAAAAGGCCTGCGTTTAGGGCTGCGATTCAACACGGATGTTCCATCGGTCGGCGAGTTCGACGCGGCGGTTCGGTACGAAAACAAAAAGGACAACCTCCGGTATGTGCTGCTGTCGCTTCCCATGTACCTTGCGGGGCAAACGGAACGTTTGCTGGACGAAACCGCAGATGCCATCGACGGCGGGAAACTCCAAGCCCCCCCTCCGGTTACAAGGCATAACGAATGAAATCCACTGCATGGGGGTTGACTGCCAAGCGACCTACCCCGAAACTCCGGGCAGAAGAATCATGGAGAGTTGCTTGCAAGGCAGAATCGGGGCGTCCCGGCTGACGAACAGGATCGACTCGTTCTCGTTCCCACGCTCCAGCGTGGGAACGCATATCCGGACGCTCCAGCGTCCCGTCAAGCGTAGCTCTCTCTCCCGTCCCGAGTACCCCTTGCTTCTTCGAGAATGCGTTTGCACAAACGATTTCACAAGGCGCGGTCCCTTTACACGGGACGCAGGAGCGTCCTTCCGGCGTTCCCACGCTAGAGCGTGGGAACGAGTAATCCTCTCTTTTCACAGTCTTTTCCTGATATCGGCGATAACCTCTTCGCCTCTTCGCCCCTTGATCCCGTCGGTTTCGTACGCGTCCAGCCGCCTGTCCAATTCGGCCCTTTGATCATCCGTCAGCGGCAAAACCGATTGATCGGCCGCAATGCTGTCCCACAGGTCCTCCACAAGCCTGATTCTTTCGTTGATTGGAAGATTTCGTATGTCACATCTCATTTTCCGCCTCCTTTTTTCCCGAAACATGCCAAAGGTTCGAAAGACGCTTCGTACACCGGGGAAAATTTCGTATTGCGTCAATGTAAGCCTCTTTGCAAAACAAATAAAAAAAATATGCCAAATGGGGTTTTATCATGTCAACAAAGTTTTGGGTTTCTCGACAGATAAGGCGATTTCATTGAACTCTCCCGAGACCCGGGGGGCTTGGTTTTAACTTCGGCCGGTTTTCATCCAACAGTTACGGTCGTCGCCTGGATTCCGGGTCTAAAGCAAGCTCCGCCCGGAATGACGGTCTTGGTTGGCCGACGTCGTAACCAAAACCCCCGGGCGGCTTGGCCGTACTCCCTGTTTGTTTCTTCCTTTACTTATAATCTGAAACAAGATATTGTTTATAAACAACATTAGACGATGATCGGATATTGGTTGATTCGCAACGATATTCTACTGCCCGACAATGTCCGGGAAGAAACATGGATTGAACATCGAGGACAAACGACAAATGATCCGTTTTATTCTCAACGACGAAACGATCGCGGCCGACGCGAAACCGGGAACGATTTTGCTGGATTATCTAAGACTTCATCGAAAGATGACCGGGACCAAAGAGGTTTGCCGGGAGGGCGACTGCGGGGCCTGCACGGTGTTGCTGGGGCGATTGACCGGCGATGCCGGGGATTACAACGTGGATTACAAGCCGGTCAACTCCTGCCTGCTGCCTTTGGGGGAAACAGACGGCGCCCATGTGATCACCATCGAAGGGCTGAACCGGCCCGGCCAGTCCGACTTGACCCCCGTCCAGAAGGCCTTTGTCTCCCAAGGCGGCATCCAGTGCGGCTATTGCACGCCCGGTATGGTGGTTTCCACAACCGGCTTTTTCATCGACAGCCCGACAATCGACGAGAAAAACGCGGTCGCCGCGCTCGACGGAAACCTGTGCCGATGCACCGGCTACGGGGGCATCAAGCGGGCGGTCAGGGGGCTCTGCGAAGAGTTTTCCATTCCGGCGGGCGCCGCCGGCGGCAAAAAGCGGCTGGAATTGCTCGTGCGCTGGAAAATTCTTCCCGAGTATGTATTGGAGATGCCGGAACGGCTGAAGGAACTCCAGGCTTTGGAGAACGGCGATTCGGCTGCGGAGTCGTCCGCCAAAGTTCTCGTGGCCGGGGGCACGGACTTGTTCGTCCAAAAGGGCGAACAGCTGGCCGACGCCAGCCTGGTATTTTTGTCGGGCAGGCCGGACCTGAAGGGAATTCGAACGGAGGATGGCCGGTGTATCGTCGGTGCAGCGGTCACGGTCGCGGAACTGGCTTCGTCTCCCGAGATAAAACGGATGTTTCCCCGAATCGAGGACGATCTGAAACGCTTCGGCTCCACGCCCATCCGAAACCGGGCGACGGTCGCCGGAAATATTGTCAACGCCTCGCCCATCGGCGATCTGGCAGTTTTCCTTCTCGCACTGGATGCCACCGTGGCGCTGTCCGACGGCGAGAAATCGCGCAGCGTGGCGTTGAAAGCCTTTTTCAAGGGATACAAACAGCTGGATCTGCGAGAAAACGAAATGGTGGCGTCCCTGTCGTTTCCCATCCCGGACAAGTCCACGGGTTTTAACTTCGAAAAGGTCTCCAAGCGCACTTATGTGGACATTGCCAGCGTAAACTCAGCCATGGGGATTTGCGTTGAAAACGGCATCGTGAAAAAGGCGACCGTTTCCGCAGGGGGCGTCGCGCCGATCCCGTTGGTCCTGTCCGAAACCGGCCGTTTTATCGACGGCAAAGCGGTCTGTGTTGAAACCGTGAAAAAAGCGGCGGCCGCGGCCCAATCCGAGATTTCGCCCATAAGCGACGTGCGAGGTTCCGCCCGGTACAAGCGCCTTTTGCTGGGCAGGCTGGTCGTCGCGCACTTTCTGGCCCTTTTTCCCGAACGGTTGAAAGCAAAGGAGTTGTTATGAAATACATGGACGAAATATTGCACGCCAGGGGGCGTTCTCTTTTCGTAGACGACCTGCCCGTGCCGGAAAATACGTTGCACGCCGCAGTTTTCGGCTCTCCCGTCGCCCATGGCCGCATCGTGGAACTGGACCTGTCGCCCGCTCTTGCAATCGTAGGCGTGAGCGACGCTTTCGCAGCGGCGGACATTGCCGGGGAAAACCAGATCGGCAGCGCCATCATGGACGAACCATTGCTTGCCGGCGAGCATGTGCATTACGCGGGACAGCCCATGGCCGTGATCGTGGCGAAAAGCGCCCGGACAGCGAGGCAAGCCCTTTGCGCCGTCAAGGTCGCAATCGAAAAGGCGCCCGTGGTCCTGGACCCTCGGGAGGCGTACGAGCAAGGCAGTTTGATCTTCCCGCCCCGCATATTTTCCATGGGGGACGTGGACAAGGCGTGGGACAAGTGCGACGTTATCGTCGAGGGCCGAGCCGACTCCGGCGGGCAGGAGCACCTGTATCTGGAGACCCAGGCGGCGTTGGCCATTCCTCTGGACGGGGGCGGCGTGAGGGTGTTGTCATCGACCCAGTCGCCCACGTCGGTGCAACGCATTGTCGCCAGGGTCGCAGGCCTTGCCATGAACCAAGTGGAGGTGGAGGCGCCGCGGTTGGGCGGCGCCTTCGGCGGCAAGGAGGACCAGGCCACGCCGTGGGCCGCCATGGCGGCCGTGGCCGCCCTCAGGCTCGATCGGCCGGTGAAGCTTGTCCTGAATCGCGGCGAGGACATGCGCATGACCGGAAAACGCCATCCCTATTCCACCGATTTCAAGATCGGTCTTCTAAAAGACGGGCGAATCCTGGCCTACCAGGCGATGTTCTATCAGAACGCCGGGGCCGCCGCCGACCTTTCCCCGGCGATCCTGGAACGGACCCTGCTTCATGCCACCAACAGCTATTTCATTCCCAATGTCCGAGCCACGGCAGCAAGCTGCCGGACCAATATCGCCCCCAGCACCGCATTCCGGGGGTTCGGCGGCCCCCAGGCCATGTTCGTCATGGAATCGGCGATTTACAAGGCGGGTGAAACCATGGGCATGGACCCGGCAGTGATCCAGCGACGCAATTTGCTCAAGAACAACGACACTCTGCCCTACGGCATGAGAATCGACGACGACACGGCCGTCCGATGTTTCGATACGCTGGAGGAAACATACGAGCTGGACCGGATGCGCCGGGACGTCGAAAAATTCAACGACGCCCATGTCTTCGAAAAAAGAGGCCTTGCGATCATGCCGATTTGTTTCGGCATTTCGTTCACCTCCGATTTTCTCAACCAAGCCCGGGCGCTGGTGCACGTGTACACGGACGGCAGCGTCGGCGTGAGCGCCGGCGCCGTGGAAATGGGCCAGGGCGTGAACACGAAAATCCGGCAGGTCGCCGCCCGGGTTTTCTCCATCGACCCGGATCTGGTCAAAGTACTTCCGCCCGACACCACCCGGGTCGCGGGCATGTCCCCCACGGCGGCGAGCACGGGCGCGGACTTGAACGGCCAGGCGGTCAAGCTGGCCTGCGAGGACATTCTCGGCAGGCTCAAGCGCCATGCCGCAGAAAAACTCATGGACGGCGTCAGTACAGACGGCATCCGAATCGAAAGCGAAACAGTTTTCGCCAACGGCGAAACCACCCCTCTGACTTGGAAGAAACTGGTCTCCCACGCCTATTTTTCCAGGGTCAATCTGTCGGCCCAGGCCCACTACGCCACACCCGGCCTCTATTTCGACCGGAAACGGGAAAAGGGGACCCCCTTCGCCTACCACGTGTTCGGCGCCGCCGTGCTCCGGGCGACGGTGGATTGCCTGCGCGGCACATACCGCATAGATCTCGTCAAAGCAGTCCACGATTTCGGAGAAAGCCTGAACCCCGCCATCGACCTGGGACAGACCGAGGGCGCCATCGTGCAGGGAATCGGATGGATGACCATGGAGCAGATCATGATCGACGAACAAGGCCGCCTGATCACCGATACCCTTTCCGCCTACAAAGCGCCGGACATCCGGTTCGCTCCGGATGAAATAGCGGTGCATTTTCTCGAGAACGCAGAAAACCCGCGAGGGCTGTTCAACTCCAAGGCCGTGGGGGAGCCGCCGCTCATGTACGGCATCGGGGCGTATTTCGCGGTCATAAACGCGATCAAGGCGTTCAAGAATGACATCGACGTCTTTTTCGACGCGCCCCTGACACCGGAAAAGGCGCTGCTGTTCTTGTGTAAGGACCAACCATGACATACTCATCTGCGGAATTGACTCGTTCGACTCGTTCCCACGCCGGAGCGTGGGAACGAGGACTGCTTGCATACGATAAACGATATGTTGGACGACATGCCATTAAACAGAAATTGTCACAGGTACGACATCATGGCGAACAAAGAATGGACCGTCCTGGTCGTGGACGACGATCCCATCCATTTGCAGCATATGAAACATATCCTGGCGGACAGATACAACCTGGTTGTCGCGACCAGCGGAGTCAGGGCGCTGCAAGTCGTCGAGAAGACCATACCCGACTTGATTCTTCTCGACATCGTGATGCCCGGCATGGACGGCTACCGTACGTGCCGCCGTTTGAAGTCCGATCCTCGAACCGCCAATGTCCCTGTGATCTTCGTGACGGGCATGGCCGGAGACAGCTACGAAAGCCGCAGCTTCGAGGCGGGCGCGGTGGATTTCATCGCAAAGCCGGTGTCCGAACCCGTCGTCCTGGCCAGAATCGCCACACAGCTGGCCCAGCGCGGTCATGAAAGGCAATACGAGGAGGAGATTCGCCGACGGACAGCCGAACTCGAGGCCACCCAGCGGGCCGCCGTCTACATGCTGGGAGAGGCCGGGGATTACAACGACACGGACACCGGGCTTCATATCTGGCGGCTGGCGGCCTATTCCGCCGCCATCGCACGGGCGGCGGGATGGTCCGACAAGGAAATCGAATACCTGGAACTGGCCGCGCCCATGCACGACGCGGGCAAAATCGGAATTCCCGATTCCATTCTGAAAAAAAAGGGCGTGCTCGACGCAACCGAATGGGAAATCATGAAGACCCATACCACCATCGGTTACGGCATCCTTTCCAAATGCGATTCTCCCCTTTTTCGCATGGCGGCCCAAATCGCGCTGAGCCATCACGAAAAATGGGACGGCACCGGCTA
The DNA here is from genome assembly GCA_963674505.2 of Desulfobacterales bacterium. Lineage (GTDB taxonomy): Bacteria > Desulfobacterota > Desulfobacteria > Desulfobacterales > SKZT01. Next base: position 1,495 of record CAXXIG010000001.1, on the reverse strand, counting down.
TCCGGAAGGCCTGAAGGGTGAACAAATTCCGGAATGCGCCAGGGTTGTGGCCATCGCGGACGTTTTCGACGCTTTGACCAAAAAACGTCCCTATAAAAAGGCCTGGTCCATCGAGGACGCCCTGGAAGAAATCAGGAAACAATGCGGAAGTCATTTCGATCCGAAACTGTGCGAAAGCTTTTTCAGCATCGAGGCCAAAATAAGGAAATTCAAAGAGATTTGGGACCAGGAAGAGATGTTCGATTGAAAAAAAGGCCGCCGTATTGTACATGATATTGATGACGACCTCATTTACGAGGCGATCGAAACAGGGAGGCGGCTATGGGGAATCGCAACACCACAAGAGGCAAGGGTGAGAACGCCCAAACGGCATTGCTGGCGTTCTTCGCATGTTTTTTCATGTTTGCGCCATGTATTTTCGCGCAATCCGAGTGCATCAGGTGCCACACGAACGAGGAAATGCTGAAGAGCAACCTCGCCGAGGCCAAACCCAAGAAATCGGCGCTTCAATCCGGGGCCGGATGAGGCGGCTCAGTGACTCCGTTGGAGCCTCAAAAGAAAGTGCTGATTTCCGAAGATTTCCTGGACACAGATCACGGCGAAATCGAATGCGAGGTCTGCCACGGCGGCGACCCGGGGGCGGAAAACAAGCTTGCCGCCCACAAGGATTTCGATCCGACCCCGTCGGTGAACAATCCGGAATCCGCCTGCGGCGACTGCCACGAGGAGATCGTGGAAACCGCCAAGGATTCCCTTCACGCCACACTTTCCACCTTTTCCACCATCCTGAAACGCCGTTCGAAAATCGAAAAATGGCCGGACATCGCCAGAGGGCGCGAGAGGCACTGCGCGGACTGCCACACCAGCTGCGGCGGGTGCCATGTGAGCAGGCCCTCCTACGTGGGAAAAGGATTTGTGGACGGGCACAATTTCAACAGCCGTCCAGACCCCATCAACCAGTGCACCGCCTGCCACGGAAGCCGCATCGGAAACGAATACTACGGAATGCGGGGCCAGGGCGACGTTCATCTGGTCAAATACAACATGACGTGCGTATCGTGCCACACGGAGGAAGAAATGCACGCCGCCGCTCCCAAGGGCCTGAAGGACCGCTATCATCTGGAGGAAAGCATCGCCTGCGCGGACTGCCACGAGGACTTGAAATACGGGTCGGTCCGGGACCACGAAATCCATATCGACAAGGTGCAATGCCAAGTCTGCCATTCCCAGACGTACACCAACTGTTACAGCTGCCATACGGGCACGGACCCGCAGGGGCTGCCTTACTTCGTCAACAAAAAGGACACCGAAACGATGAAAATCGGGCTAAATACCGACGCCAAGGCCCCCGGCGCCAATTACCGGTACATGCTGGTTCGGCACGTCCCTGTCGATCCGGAAGTCTTCGCGCAGTACACAGAGAACGCCTTTGAAAACTTTTCGAGCCTTCCCACCTGGAAACGCACCTCGCCGCACAATATCCAGCGAAAAACCT